>OZ245940.1:0-5143137 GCA_965230045.1 Bacteroidales bacterium | reverse complement strand
AAGATGTGCAGGTGTTTCAGAATTTCCATGCCAGCCTGGCCGATGGTGGTGTGCTCCTGGTTTCCACGCCCAGCGATAAGGGCGGATCGGATGTGCACGAACATGAACACGAACATCATGAAAATGACGGAACATTATCGTTTGTTGATGAGCATGTGCGCGACGGATACAATATCGATGAAATTCGGGAAAAACTGAAAACAGCAGGTTTCAGCAAAACAGAGGCGGCATATGCATACGGCAGCCCGGGGAAACTCAGCTGGAAACTCAGCATGAAATACCCTATTCTGATGCTCAATGCGAGTAAACTGTTCTTTGTGCTGATACCGTTTTATTATCTCATTACCATGCCTTTTGTACTGGTGTTAAATTATATGGATCTTAAAGGAACGCACAAAACAGGCACCGGCCTCATCGTCAAAGCCTGGAAATAAACCAAACCTTGAAACTTTCGCTGTTCATAGCCCGACGTTACCTGATCTCCAGGAAATCCCATAATATAATTAATATTATATCAGGAGTTTCTGTGGTTGGGGTCACAGTGGGCACCATGGCGCTTATTATTGTCCTTTCTGTTTTCAATGGCATTGAATCGCTCGTTGCCGGCCTTTTCAACACTTTCGATCCCGATTTAAAAATTACGGTTGCTCAAGGAAAAACCTTTAGCCCCGATTCGGTTCACCGTGCCGAACTGGAGAAAATTCCCGGCCTGGTGCTTTATACCGAAGTGCTCAGTGAAAATGCCTTGATGAAATACAAAGGCAAGCAGCATATTGTGCATGTGAAAGGCTTGAGCGAAAATTTCCAGCATCACAGCCCGCTCGACAGCATGATGATTGAAGGTGAGCTGATCCTGAAAAAAGGAGAAAGGCCTTATGCCGTTATCGGGGCAGGTGTGGCTTATTACCTTAATGCCAGTGTGCGTGATTTCCTGAACCCGCTTGCTTTGTATGCGCCGCGGAAAAACAGCAGCATGGCCGGTTTGGCCCAGGCGTTCAATTCAAAAAACATTTATCCCTCAGGTATTTTTGCCGTCCAGCAGGATTTTGATACACGCTACGTACTTGTGCCCCTTGATTTTGCGCAGGAACTTTTTGACTACAAAAACCGGATAACAGCTGTTGAACTGCGCTTTGAGAGCGAAAAGGAAGCTATAAAGGCTCAGAAAACGGTGAAAGAAATTTTGGGAGAAAACTATTTGGTGCAAAATCGTTTTGAGCAGCAAAATGAACTCTACCGCATCATGAAAGCTGAAAAATGGGCAATTTTTATGATCCTGACTTTTATTTTAATTATTGCCACCTTCAATGTTATCGGCTCGTTGGGTATGTTGATGATCGAAAAAAAGAAAGATGCTTCAGTGCTCAGTAGTATGGGCGCGAACCTGAAAACCATTCGCCGTATCTTCCTTTATGAAGGCATGCTGATATCCCTGAGCGGAGCTGTTGGTGGACTCGTGCTCGGCGGATTTCTGTGCTGGCTGCAGCAAAGCTTTGGTTTTATACCCATGCAGGTTTCGGGAGGCAGCTTTATTGTGGATGCTTATCCGGTTGAAATGCAGTTGTTTGATTTTATTCTGGTCTTTTTTACCGTAGTGCTGATCGGATATCTTGCCGCACTTTTGCCCATTCGCCAGATCAACAAATCTTATCTGCGCCAGAAATTATAAAACAGGAATTATTAAGCTTATTTTGTGAATTATTCAGGCTAAGAGACGTATAATGTGATAAGCTTATTGAAAAAGCAAATCCCAACCCAATCCGAAGTTTCGGTTTATTCTTCCCTGCCCTTCGGGAAACGCGGCATCTGATCCATTTTCAGGCGCTCATCCAGTAAGCGGTTCATTTCTTCTTCGCTCAATTCCGGATTTTTGAGCATTTCATCAATGGCGGTAACGTCTTTGAGCAGTTCTTTTTTGTCTTCGATAATCGAAGCCGCTTCTACGCTGTCTTCTGTTTCGATGGAAGTATCCACACCATGCTCTTCTTCAAGTTCACGGCTGAGTTCATTCACCAAATCATTCACCAAATGCTGGATAGGGAATCCCATTTGCTGAAACATTTCCGGTGTAATGCTGGTCTTAAAAGTTTCAAAATTCTTTATGATGAAATCGAGGTTATTGGCAAACATAGCGGCATTGCCACCAAACATTTCGAGATTGATGTTTTTCTCTTTGATTTTTTTGAAGAGGTGAATAAGGCGTTCCAGGTTTTTCCTGAATTCTTCTGTGTTTTCCTGCATTATCCTAATAATTTATGGCCAATATTGTCAAAGGCCGTGCCATCAGGGTTTTATGCCAATTTGGCACGGCCTGTCGTATGTCAAATGCTATTTCATTTCTTCGGCATAATAGCCATAAAAACGTGAAATAGTGTCAATTCCGTTGAAAAACTGTTCGAGCGGATAGTTTTCGTTTGGCGAATGGATCGCATCTGATTCAAGACCAAAGCCCATCAAAACGGATTTCAGTCCCAGTACTTCCTCAAAAGTGGAAATAATGGGGATAGATCCGCCTGAACGAACAGGAACGGGAACTTTGTTATAAACCTCCTCATAGGCTTTTTCAGCTGCTTTGTAAGCTGGGATGTCGATAGGGCAAACATAAGCCTGGCCGCCGTGGAGGAATTCAACATTCACTTTCACATAGTCGGGGGCAATGCTTTCGAAATGCTCTTTGAACATACGTGCAATCTTCTCATTGTTTTGGTTTGGCACCAGACGTGAGCTGATTTTAGCAAAAGCTTTTGATGGCAGCACCGTTTTCGCGCCTTCGCCGGTATAACCGCCCCACATTCCACAAATATCGAAACTTGGACGGATGCCTGTGCGCTCGTTGGTACTGAATCCTTTTTCACCATAAAGGGCTTCAACATCAATAGCTTTTTTGTATTCTTCTTCGCTGAAAGGCGCTTTGGCCATCATTTTGCGTTCATCATCAGAAACTTCAAGCACGTCATCGTAGAAACCGGGCATGGTTACTTTTCCGTTTTCATCTACCATATCCGTGATCATTTTTGCCAGGATATTGATCGGGTTGGCTACGGCACCACCGAAAAGACCTGAGTGAAGGTCGCGGTTTGGCCCGGTTACTTCAACTTCCCAGTACGACAGTCCGCGCAATCCGGTTGTGATGCTGGGTATGTCGGGTGCAATCATTCCGGTATCGGAAACCAGGATAACGTCAGCTTTGAGCATTTCTTTGTGTTCAGCACACCATTTGCCTAAGTTTGGCGATCCGATTTCTTCCTCTCCTTCAATCATGAATTTAACATTTACCGGAAGTTTGCCGTGCTTCACCAGAAGTTCAAAAGCTTTTGCATGCATAAATGCCTGTCCTTTATCGTCATCTGCACCGCGTGCCCAGATTTTGCCATCTTTGATTACCGGCTCAAAAGGTTTGGTATCCCATTTTTCGATTGGATCGACCGGCATCACGTCCATATGGCCATAAACCAAAACGGTTGGTTTGGCAGGATCGATAATTTTTTCGCCGTATGTAACTGGATTTCCGTCGGTTTCGAATACTTCTGCTTTGTCGGCACCTGCATCCAGGATGAGTTTTTTCCAGTATTCGGCAGCTTTGTACATATCAGGTTTGTGGTCTGCGATGGAGCTGATGGAAGGGATGCGGATCAGCCCGAAAAGTTCGTCGAGGAAACGTTCTTTGTTTTCTTCGATATAGGTTTTGATGTAATCCATAATACTTATTTATTTGATTTAAAATACTTGAGTTTCATTTCTAGTCCGTCGAATTCGGCATAACTAAAAAACGTAATCCAGTCGCCGAGGTTCACATAGTTACAACTTTCATTTAGAGGAAATAGTACGGGATAATGCCAATGCCCAAAAACAAAATAGTTGATATCGGGCATTTCCTTGAGTTTCTCTGCTGCAAAAACAGGCAGCCTTTGTTTTTTAATGGCTTCCAGATTAGGCTCTTTGGGCAGACGTGGTTTTTTTTGTTCTTTGGCTTCGTGGGCGTAACGGCTTCTGCGCGACCAGAATAAACCCATGCTTGTCGCGATATCGGGATGTACCCAGCGGAACAAAGCCTGGTTGATTTTATTTTCAAAAACAGCTTTCAGGAATTTATAGCCGTGATCGCCGGGGCCCAGGCCATCGCCATGTGCGAGAAAAAACTTTTTTCCTTCAAATTCCATGATCTCTTCCCTGCGGAAAAGCTTCAATCCAATTTCGTCTTCAAGATAACGGAAGGCCCAGATATCGTGGTTGCCCCGAAAAAAGTAAACGGGAATTCCGGCATCGGTCATTTCGGCCAGTTTGCCCAGCAGGCGAACGTATCCTTTTTGCACCACAGTTCCGTACTCAAACCAAAAATCGAAAAGGTCGCCCATCAGGAAAATCGCGGCAGCATCTTCGGATATCCGGTCGAGCCATTGCACAAAAAGGTCTTCCCGTTTGCGGCTTGAAACACGATCGGGAACGCCAAAGTGCTGATCTGATGAAAAATAGAGCTTGCGGGCTTTTCCGCGGGCTTTTATATGAATGCTTGTTTTCAATCCTAAATCCTTTAAAAATCAAAAGTACAAAAAAGACAGGCTACTAGAATGAAAAGCTTAATTTTGCTGTATCAATTCTGGTTATTATGCTTGTACAAATACTGCTTCTGATTCTGGGGTTTGCTTTGTTGATTGCCGGTGCCGACCGTCTCGTAAACGGTGCTTCTTCGCTGGCTCGCTTGTTGCGCATTCCTGATATTGTCATTGGCCTCACCATTGTGGCGCTGGGAACTTCCGCACCGGAAATGGTAGTAAACGTTATGGCTGCCGCTCAGGGAAATACCGATATGGTTCTGGGTAATATTTTGGGAAGCAATATTATAAATGTGTTGGTGATTCTCGGAATTACTTCCATGATTCATCCGCTTACAGTGAAATACAATACTACCTGGATTGAAATTCCGCTGAGTTTTTTATCTGCCCTTTTGCTGCTTATCATCGCAGCTGATTTCTGGATCGATGGAGCAGCGACCAATATTATAGGGCGTTCTGAAGGAATTGTCCTGCTTTTATTTTTTGTGGTTTTTATGGTTTATAACCTTTTTGTGGCCAAAGCGCATCATCATGATTATGATGAACTGCCCGAAAAAACACATGGCACAGGCCGGGCCATTTTATTTGTTTTGATTGGACTGGCCGGACTGGTTTTTGGCGGACGTCTGATTGTAAACAGTGCCGTGGATATCGCCTCATCGATTGGCGTTTCGCAAAGGATTATTTCACTTACCGTAGTGGCTTTGGGCACTTCCCTGCCCGAGCTGGCAACCTCAATTGTAGCTGTATCACGCGGAAAAGTCGACCTGGCCATCGGTAATGTGGTGGGGTCCAATCTATTTAATGTCTTTTTGATTTTGGGTATTTCTACCATCATCGCACCGGCAGCCATAGCCGATAATGCCTTTACAGATATTTTGCTTAACCTGCTGGCTTCTTTCCTGCTGTTTATTTTTCTTTTTACGGGCAAAGGCCGCCGCCTCGAACGCTGGGAAGGAACAATTTTAGTGCTGCTTTATGCGGGGTATATGGTTTATATTTTGATGTAACCTTCATTAAGAAGATGAAGCGTTTTTTCGCCAAATTCCAATAATAATATTCAAAGCAGGGACTTTTCGGCAATAGCTTGTCCATTCATCTCCAAATTTTTCCTGCATTATTTGGTCTTCCCTGCGGCATCCTAAAATTACAAATATCATGGCAATGACGGCAGGAACCAGCACATAAATGCTTTGACCGATAAAGATAAATCCAATAGAAAAAAGCAGGAATCCAAAATATTGCGGATGACGGATGACGGAGAAAATCCCTTTGCGCACTAGCTTTTGTGTTTGCATATAGTTTTTCCCTTCGGGCAAACCATAACGCTTCAGGTGCAACATTCCTGTTATCCAGAAACTTACAGCCAAAAACCAAAATCCTGCCCCGATTTTTGTGTATTGCGGAAAAAGCGGCTCCGGACTGAGAATCAGGTGCAAAGCAAAACACAAAACCAGCAAGCCCGCACCTATGATCAGTGGGATATTATGTGCGGAAGATTGAGCTTTTGAAGACATATCGGATTTCACTAAAGCAGCTAAGTTATAAACTTTTCCAATTTTGAACTCTGGAAAAGTTTATAACCAAAGCCACCTTGACAGATCAGCTTGCCTGCCTGCGTGTCAAATAGAACTCCTCCAAAGCAATTTCGCTGGCGAAACGCACTTTCCCGAATTTGTCTTTCCAGCTTCGGTTGATGAGGCGGCCTTCCACAAAAACTTCCTGTCCCGAACTCAGGAATTTCTCCACCAATCCGGCCAAAGTGCCACGGGCAACCACCTGATGCCACTCGGTGCGGCGCAGGTTTTCGCCATTTTTGTTTTTAAAACGCTCCTCGGTGGCAATAGCAAAACGTGCCGCCTTCTGATGATCATTAAATGTAAGTACCTGCGGGTCACGCCCCAAACGGCCAATCAGCTGAACTTTGTTAACCAGTGTTTTCATAAAAATTGAATTTTAAAATTTGTAATCGGTTTGTTCTGAGGCAAAACTATAAGCAGTGATGGAAAGAAGTCGGTTTTTACTGATTTGCTTGTGTTTGTAGTTGTTTGTACTTGTTTGTAAATGGGTAATAATCTTTAAAACAGACTTTTATAATATTTCGTGATTCGGGTGAGATGTTTGTTGTTCGTATCGTTTTTTGAAGGATTAAACAGGAAATGACACTTTATTTTGTTAAAGTCCTGATAATCCCAATCTGCATTTTGACGGGCAGTCCGAATTCTATTATCTTTGAGATTGTTATAGATGTGATCGTTAAACCTAAATATGATGAACAGAATTTTAATCATTCTCATAGTATTGGCTCAGCCATTCTTTTGCTTGGCGCAAACCGAAGTAAAGCTGAATTTTCAAAAGGACGAACTAAAAATCGAACAGCGCGATCATTATGCGCACATTATGCTTTCCGGTTTTTATTTGCACGACCTGCCGGGACATCCGCAATTGCCTGTAAAACAGTATTTAATCCCTGAAGGAATGGAGTTAACGGATATTCGTATTTTGGAAACAGAGCAGATTCATCTGGATTATCCCATTTGGCCGGCACAAAAACCATTGCCCCTGTCCGTTCGTCAACAACAGGAAAAAATCCTGAAGGAGGAAGCGGTTTATAATTCTGCTGATCTTTATCCGGCAACGATCGTGCAGCAAGGCGCGGGTCGGTTGTTAAAGATTTATCCCCTGCAATACCGGCCTGCTGAAAACATCATGCTTTTTCATTCCAAAATCCGATTGATTTTAAAAGGAAAACCGCAGATTGTCCAATCGAATATCAACCCCAAAATTTATTTGCCGGGAAGTATAAAAATTCAGGATACTGATTTGAAATCTTCTCCGGAAGGAAATCAGGAATACATCATCATTACTTCTGCAGAACTTGCGCCTTCCATGGACAGCCTGCTGCTTTGGAAAAAACAAAAAGGGCTGAATCCGGCGCTTTATACTACGGAAGAGATTTATCCTGCAACCGAAGGTGAGGATGAAGCGGCCAAAATCAGGAATTTTATCAAACAAAAATATGAGCAAGGTGGGTTGAAATATGTTTTGCTGGTGGGCGACAGCCTGCAAATGCCCATCCGCCACGTTTGGGCTATGGACTGTGAATATCAATGGGGACCTGAAGATCAGAACAATATTCCGTGCGATATGTATTTTGCCGATCTGGATGGCAGCTGGGACGCCAATGGCAATGGAATTTACGGTGAAGTATCGGATGATGTTTCTCTTGATTATGAGGTTTTTGTGGGTAGGCTGCCCGCCGATGATGCGCTTCAGGCCGGGGCAATGGCACGCAAAATAATCGCTTTTGAGAAGAATCCCCCACAATCGGGATTTCTTGATAAAATGCTTTTTCTCGCAGAAATACTTTGGGACGATCCCTATACAAACAGCGGTTTGGGGCTGAATCTTATTGACAGTCTGTATATTCCGGAATATTATGACCCGATTACCAAACTTTACGAAGCCGATGAAAATGAAAATGAAGAAACAGTAACACAGGCTTTAAGCGAAGGCTACCATTTCATCAATCACAATGGGCACGCATGGTACACCAGCATGGGCGCCGGCGATTTCAGCATCAGTCAGGAATATGTGGATCAATTGGATAACGGTCCGCGCAACAGCACTGTTTTTTCGATTGGTTGCTGGCCGGCAGCCTTTGATTATGAATGTATTGCTGAAAACTGGCTGGCGAATCCCAATGGAGGTGCTGTGGCATTCTTCGGCAACAGCCGCTACGGTTGGGGCAGCCCGGGAAATCCGGAATACGGTTATAGCGATTTGCTCAATCAGGCTTTTTACCGCCAGATTTTCGATGAAGGCTTCAATCATGCCGGGGAAATCCTGGCTCATGCCAAATCCGAATTTATTCCCTATGCGCAGCAGGAAAATGTGTATCGCTGGTGCATGTACGAAGTCAACCTGATGGGCGATCCTGAGATGCCGGTTTATGCGAACCCTGTGCGCGAATTTGCGCTCGATGGCCTTCCCGATTCCATTCCTTCCGGTGGAGGTTCGTTAAGGTTTCGCATCACAAATCCACATACTGATTTTATCTCAGCCCGCCTCTGCCTGATGCAGCAAAATGGAATTTATTATACAGCAAATAGCGATGCTTCGGGTTTGTTTCAACTCGATATCCCGAATATGGAAAATCCGGAACCCGTTTTGATTACGATCACAGCCAAAGATTTTATTCCCTTTCAAAAGGAATTGCCTGTAAAAGCGGATGAAGCCAAACCCTGGATCAGTAAATATTTTACGCAGTTTTATACACATGATTTGCATTGTTATGAAGATGGCCGCATCAACCTGTGGCTCAAAAGCAGCAGCAATGACAGCATCCCAAATGTGCGCCTGAGCATCACCAGTGAAAACGACCGCTGGGCCGTTCAGGACAGTGTACTTGAACTTGCTGGTTTTAAGGATTCTGCTTTTCTGAAGGATGCTTTTACATTAAAACAAATTGAGCCTGTGGAAAACAATAAAATCCTGGCATTCCGTATGCATCTGCGTTGGGGCGATGAGCATTATTACAGTTTTCCGGTCAATTTCCGTTTGGTACAGCCCGATATACGTTTGGCGGGATATTTTACGGCCGATGGAGCAGAAATCCTGGAATCCGGAAGCGCCCATTCCTTTGGTCTGGTACTTACCAATGCCGGTAGTGCCGATGCGCAGGCCATGGATGTTGAACTTGATTGCCCTTCAGCTCGTTTGGAGTTCCGTCCCTCTCTTTTTGAGGCAGTAGATATTTCGGCGCATTCGGCCGATACGCTCTATTTTGTCGCGGAAGCATCAGAAGGCCAAAGCCCGGATTTCCCGGAAGTGGACGTCAACTATACGCATCCATGTAAAACAACTGAACCCTTGAAATTCAAGATGGCCATCGGCAAAAGCGGCTTTTTTGACAATATGGAAAACGGCCAAAACGGCTGGTATCCACACGGTTGGCTGGATCATTGGCACATAAGCACAAATCGGGCGCATTCGGGCACACACAGTTGGTATTGCGGTTATCCCGATTCGCTGCATTACGAAAAAGGCATGTGGGCCAAGCTCGATTCGCCCCCATTTCTGGCAGGATTGAATCCCGAGCTGGAATTTTACGCCTGGTATCTTTTGCCAAATTATGGTACAAATGGGTTGATTGTGGAAACCTCAAAAGACAATAAAAACTGGATCAAACATGATTATTTTGGGAGCGGGGGAGCCCTGCCCGTTTTGAGTACGGGTAATGACTGGATGCCTTACAAATACGATTTGTCGCCATTTTATCAACCTACTGATAGTATCCGTCTGCGCCTGACTTTTGTCAGTACCTGGCAACGGCCAACCGAAGGCGTTTATATTGATGATGTGCGTATTGGAAGCCGTGCTATTAAAATCGAAACAAGTATCAATGAGAAAGAAATTAAATCGGCTCTGGAAGTAAGGGTTTCGCCAAATCCAATAGATGAAAACTCCAGACTTCGTTTTTATTCCGAAATTCCCGCAAAATACAGGCTTTCCGTTTTTGACTTTACGGGTCGGTTTCTCGCAAAAATCGTGGAGCAGGATTTCCGGATAGGAGAAAATTACATTTCGTTGGATGGTCTGCAGGCTTTGGGAACAGGTATTTATTTATTGAAACTGGAATCCGATGAATCTGTTGGGTCGGTTAAAATATTGGTTCTTTGAGAGAGTGGGGGAGTGTGAAAGTGGGAAAGTGGGAAAGTGTGAAAGTGGGAAAGTTGAAAGTATGAAAGTTGAAAGTGCGAAAGTTTGAGAGTGGACTTTGCACTTTTAGCTTTCGGGCTTGTTATTAAAAATAATTATTCTATACAAATGTGTTCTGGTATTTTTTTACTTTTGTAATATATTTGAATGAAAATTTCGGAAATGAATAAAAAAAAGCTGGTTTGGATTTTGGTTATTATTGTTGCGGTGAGCTTTGTATTAGCTTCATGCAATGACGATGATACGGATGATGCAAATATTAAGCCTCCATCAGAACCAGATATTGAGGTCTTTTCCGATGTTACCAACTATGCAACAGGCAAAACCTGGATGGATCGAAATCTGGGAGCTTCACAAGATGCAACAAATTTTACTGATGAAGCAGCTTATGGTGATTTATACCAGTGGGGGCGGGTTGCCGATGGACATGAAAAGCATACTTCCGGTTTTACAATGGAGTTAAGTAATAGTGATACACCCGGCCATGGAAAATTTATATCTTTTGATTATGAGGTGCAATATTACGACTGGCGTAGCCCGAAAAACGACGATTTATGGCAGGGTGTTAATGGAAAGAACAATCCATGCCCAAGCGGCTACCGGTTACCAACCATAGCAGAGTGGGAGGCTGAGCGCTTAAGCTGGTTCAGCCATGGCATAACCGACCAATTTGCCACGCCGCTCAAACTGCCATTGGCCGGGAGCCGCAGCTATAGAGACTATTTCGATTTTGGTGGATCTGATGGTTCTTATTGGTCAAGTACGGTAGCAGGAACAAAGGCGTGGGGCCTGCATTTTAATAAATATCATACCGGTATTACAGATTATTCTCGTATAAGCGCGCGCTCTGTCCGCTGTATTAAGGATTAAAGGAAGTGGGAAAGTGGGGAAGTGTGAAAGTGTGAAAGTATGAAAGTGTGAAAGTGGGAAAGTTGAAAGTTGACTTTGCACTTTAAACTTTCCTACTTGTCACTTTCCTACTTGTCACTTTCGCACTTGCCATAAAAAATAAAAACGATGCTAATAAACAGATTTGAAGATATTATCGCCTGGCAGAAATCCAAAGAACTTGCGGTTTTGGTATATCATCTGTTTGAGGAAGCAGGGACTTTGGCTTTAAAGATCAGATACAACGAGCTTCGGTTTCCGTGATGAACAATATAGCCGAAGGTTTTGAACGAAAAAGCACCAAAGAATTCCGCTATTTTTTATCCGTGGCTAAAGGCTCATGCGGCGAAGTGCGTTCAATGCTCTACCTGGCGAAAGAACTTAACAAAATAACAGAAAAGGATTTCAACAAGCTTTTTGCCCTGGCCGAAGAAACATCGAAAATTATCGCGGGGCTTATAGGAAAGTTGAGAGATTGAAAGAGGGAAAGTGGGAAAGTGGGAAAGTGGGAAAGTATGAAAGTTGAAAGTGGACTTTGCACTTTAAACTTTCGCACTTGTCACTTTCCTACTTGTCACTTTCACACTCATCACTCCCACGCTCACCCCTGTTCAAAACCGTACACTCACCTGTTAAGCTGCGAACACCTTTTGTCCATAAACGTGCAGCTGGAAAATCTTAAGTGTTTTTTAATCAATAAGTTGTAAGTATGGCACGAACATGGCATTCAGCATGCCCAGATTAAGGTGTGCATTATGATAAAACTTCAGGATATTAACAAATCCTACCGTACAGGAAAAAATTCTCTCCACGTGCTGAAGGGAATTGACCTCGAAATTGAAAAGGGAGAAATGGTCAGTATTATGGGCTCCTCCGGCTCAGGGAAATCCACTCTGCTCAATATCCTCGGAATTCTCGATAATTACGATACCGGAAGCTATCACCTCGACGGTAAGCTGATCCGTAATATGAGCGAGAAGAAAGCTGCCCTATACCGCAACGAAATGCTGGGCTTTATTTTCCAGTCGTTTAATTTGATTTCCTTTAAAAACGCCATGGAAAATGTGGCGCTTCCGCTTTATTATCAGAAAGTCAGCCGTAAAAAGCGCAACCGCATTGCCCTGGAATATCTTGAAATGATGGGATTGCGCGAATGGGCACATCACTTGCCCAATGAACTTTCCGGTGGGCAGAAACAGCGCCTCGCCATTGCACGTTCCCTGATCAGCAAGCCTAAAGTAATTCTGGCTGATGAGCCAACCGGTGCGCTGGATACTACTACCAGTTACGAAGTCATGGATGTGCTTCAAAAGGTTCATCAACAAGGAATTACCATCATCATTGTAACGCACGAAGCGGATATCGCGGCACGCACCGAACGCATCATCAAGCTACGCGACGGCCTGATCAGCGAAAACATCATCAATGGTGAACTGAAGAAATTTAAAGATAAAGCTTTGGCCAACGAATTTGCTGTAGCTTAAACCCCAAGCCTATGTTTGATCTGGATAAATGGCAGGAGATTTTTGAAACCATCAACAAGAATAAACTGAGGACTTTCCTCACGGGATTCAGCGTTGCATGGGGCATTTTTATGCTGGTGATCCTTCTCGGTTCCGGCTACGGACTGGAAAATGGCGTGCGCAAGGATTTTGAGGGCGATGCGGAAAACACCATTTGGGTAAATCAGGGGATTACTTCCATGGCTCATGAAGGTTATAAACCCGGCCGTTTTATCCGTTTTACCAATAAAGATTACGAAGAAATAAGCAAGGTAAAAGGTGTCGGGTTTATTTCCTCCCGTTTCCGCATCTGGCGCAATAATACTTTGTCGTATGGTAAGGAGTATGGCAGCTTTGATATTTTTGCCTGCCTGCCCGATTATGCTGAAGTAGAAACCGTTGAAGTCAAAAATGGCCGTTTCCTGAATAATATTGATGTCGATAAAAACCGAAAAGTTACTTCCATTGGGCGCATCGTAGCCGAATCCCTTTTCAAAAACGGAGAAGATCCCATTGGCAAATATATTCGTGTTAGTGGCGTGCCTTTTCAGGTCGTAGGCGTCTATGAAGATCCGGGCGGCGACCGCGACATGAGTAGGATTTATATCCCTGTAAGCACTGCACAAATGGTTTTTAACGGAGGAAATTATGTAAATAATATCTCCATGACTACCGGCGATGCCAGTGTGGAACGTTCGCAGGAAATGGTCACCGAAATACGCGATAAAATGTCCCGGCGCCATCATTTTGCTCCGGAAGACCAGCGCGCGGTGCATATCTGGAATAATGTGGAGAATTTTCAGCAGTTTATGAGCCTGTTTGCCAGCATTCGCTTCTTTATCTGGATTATTGGGATAGGAACCATCATTGCCGGAATTGTGGGCGTGAGCAATATCATGATGATTGTGGTAAAAGAACGTACCCGTGAAATAGGCATACGCAAAAGCATGGGCGCAACGCCGGGCTCCATTATCGGGCTGGTATTGCAGGAATCGGTTCTGATCACAGCTTTTGCAGGCTATATCGGACTTGTTCTGGGGGTAGTATTGTTGGAGTTTATTGGAAAAATACTGCCCGACATCGACTATTTTGCAAATCCCGAAATCAATATAAATGTTGCGCTGGGAGCAACGGCTATCCTGGTTTTTGCCGGGGCACTGGCCGGCTTTGTTCCCGCGCGCCGTGCCGCATCCATCCGTCCTGTTGAAGCATTAAAAGAAGAATAAAGCCCCAACAAAATGAGAATATTTGATACAGATTCATGGCAGGAAATTTTTAACGCACTGAGCAAAAACAAGTGGCGGACTTTCTTCACGGCTTTTGGCGTGTTTTGGGGGATTTTTATGCTGATCATCATGCTGGGTTCCGGCAAGGGGCTGAACAATGGCGTTACACAGGAAATGGGCGATATGGCAACCAATTCCTTTTTTATGTGGACGCAGAACACTACCATGCCCTATAAGGGTTTTAAGCGTGGACGGCATTATAATTTTGATAATGATGATACTCAGGCCATTATCGATAATATTCCTGAGGTAGAGTATATCGCGCCGCGCTTGCAGGGCTGGAGCAGCGAAGGTAATAATAATGTTGTGCGCAACGAACGTACCGGCGCTTTCCGGATTCAGGGCGATTATCCCGATTTCTATAAGATCGATCCGGTGGATATGGTCAAAGGCCGCTTCATTAATGAGTTTGATATTCAGGATAAAAGAAAAGTTGCCGTGATCGGCCAGCGTGTTTATAACGAAATGTATGAACCGGATGAAGATCCCATCGGGACAAGCATGCGGATAAATGGTGTATATTTTAAAATAGTGGGTTTGTTTAAATCCAAGAAATCGGGCCATCAGGCCGATAATGATAACCAACAGATTTTTATACCATTTACAACATTGCAGAAAACCTATAATTATGGCAATATTGTTGGCTGGTATTCAATAACGGTTAAAGGAGCCACGGTTTCGGAGGTGGAGCCAAAAGTTAAGGCTTTAATGCGCCAAAGGCACAGCATTCATCCCGATGATGAAAGGGCTGTAGGATCGTTTAACCTGGAAAATCAATACAAAAAAATGACCACGCTTTTTATGGGTATCAATGGCCTGATATGGATTGTGGGCATTGGAACGCTTCTGGCCGGCGTCATCGGTGTGAGCAATATCATGCTTATTGTTGTAAAAGAACGAACTAAAGAAATTGGCGTTCAACGGGCTATTGGCGCAACGCCCTGGATGGTCATTAGCCAGATTATCACAGAATCGGTTATGCTGACTACAATTGCAGGTTACACAGGTTTAGTGCTTGGAGTGGCAGCCCTGGAAGGAGTGAATATGATGATTCTGCAATCGGGCGGCGAATCCGGTATGTTCCTGAACCCGGAAGTGGATTTCCAAAAAGCAATGACGGCATTGATTGTCCTGATCTTTTCGGGAATGATCGCCGGACTGATTCCTGCCCGAAGGGCGGTGAGCATAAAACCCATTGATGCTTTACGCGATGAATAAAAGTCAAAAACAATATCAAGACAGCACATTATGAAAAAGTTTCTGAAGATTTTCTTTGCCCTCGTACTGGTTGGGGTATTTGCCTACACAATTTACTACCTGTTTCAAAAATCGCAGGACAAACCGCTTGTTTTTGAATCGCTGACTCCTGAAGTTACCGATATCGTTAAGAAAACCACAGCAACCGGTTCGGTAATTCCCCGTCAGGAAATCCAGATCAAACCTCAGGTTTCCGGAATTATTGATGCGCTTTTTGTAGAAGAAGGCGACCAGTTGCGAAAAGGGGACCTGATTGCGCGGGTGAAGATTATTCCGAACATGGTGCAGCTCAACGAAGCTGAATCGCGTCTGGAACGGGCAAAAATCCAGCTGAAAGATGCGGAAAAGGATTATCAGCGCAATAAGGAACTGCTCGAAAAGGATGTAATTTCCATTAGCAATTTTGAAGATTTTGAGGTGACCTACAACAATGCAGTACAGGAAGTTGCAGCAGCCAAAGGCAATCTGGAGCTGATCCGCGAAGGCCAGAAACGCGATGCCGGCGAAGTAAGCAATACCCTGATTCGCTCCACAATTGACGGAATGGTGCTCGAAATTCCTGTCAAAATCGGTAATTCCGTAATCGAAAGCAATACCTTTAATGATGGCACAACCATCGCCACCGTGGCCGATATGAACGACATGATTTTTGAAGGAAATATTGATGAATCCGAAGTGGGCAAGATTAGGGAGGGTATGCCGCTTATCCTCACCATTGGCGCGCTGGAAGATCAGACTTTTGAAGCAGTTCTGGAGCATATCTCGCCAAAAGGAGTCGAAGAAAACGGAGCCATTCAGTTTAAAATCAGGGCGGATGTCAGCCTGCGCGACAGCGTTTTTGTGCGTGCAAATTATTCGGCCAATGCCGATATCGTGCTCGAGCGCCATGATAAAGTTCTGAGCATCAAAGAAAGCCTCTTGCAGTTTGATGATAAAGATTCCGCTTTTGTGGAGGTGGAAATCGGTCCGCAGCAATACGAAAAACGATATTTAACAACCGGGCTCTCTGATGGTATCCAGATCGAAGTCCTGGAAGGTATTTCTAAAGACGATAAAGTGAAAGTGCCTAATTCGGGCAAACCGATGGGCGTTCAGGAAGGATAAGTTTTTTTTAGCTTATAATTATTTTAGAGGTTTTGATTCGTGCCATATTCCGGTTTTATCGGGATGTGGCTTTTTTTTGCATAATGCCGGTCTAAACCGCTTCGTTTATGCTTGCATCGGGCAAAGGCCGGTTGCGTGCTTATTTTTGTTAGCTTTGTTACAAATATCTGCTGTATTTTAATAAATGCGCAGGAAAAAATGAAATCATGAGAAAAAAACGCCGCAAATCGGAATCCAGAGGAGTAAGCCTTAAAGAGCAAATCATTGGCATGATGGCGCGCAGTCCTTTTAAAGGGATGAATTACAGGCAAATAAGCAAACAGTTGGGCATCATGGATAAAGACGCACGACAGCTTGTGCGGGATATTTTGGATGAACTGCTTATTGGGAATATCCTAGTGGAAGAAAAGCGCGGCAAATACAAACTGCATGCAAAGTATATCACAAAATATAGCCCGAAAACTTATGTGGAAGGCAAAGTTGATATGAAGCAAACCGGAAAAGCTTATGTTGTTTCCGACAGTTTCGATGAAGATATTTTTATTGCGCAAGGCAATACGGGAAAGGCACTGCACGGAGATTGGGTCAAGGTTTTCCTGTTTCCTAAAAGGCGCAACCGAAAGCACGAAGGACAGATTATTGAGGTGATCAAACGCAATAAAACACAGTTTGTGGGGATTATGGACATCAAGCATAATTATTCCTTCATGATTCCCGATCAGCAAAGCATGCCGTTTGATCTTTTTGTGCATCAGCAGGATTTGCTCGATGCAAAAAACGGGGATAAAGTCATTGCGGAAATTACCGACTGGCCCGATCACGCCCGCAATCCATTTGCAAAAGTGGTGAAAGTGTTGGGTAAACCGGGCGATAATAATGTGGAAATGCAAAGTATTTTGATGGAATATGACTTGCCCATCGAGTTCCCTCAGGAAGTACTGGATGAAGCAGCAAATCTTCCGTCCACAATCCCTATGGATGCCTACGAAAGCCGGGAGAAGTTTCAGCGCCTGACCACATTTACCATCGACCCAAAAGATGCAAAAGACTTTGACGATGCCTTGTCCATCGAAAAGCTGCCCAACGGAAATGTAGTTGTGGGCGTGCATATTGCCGATGTGTCGCATTTTGTGCAGCCGGGAACCGCCATCGACAAAGAAGCCTATCACCGTGCTACATCCGTTTATCTGGTCGATCGCGTTGTGCCCATGCTGCCCGAAGTGCTTTCGAATGGCTTGTGTTCGCTGGTCCCCAAAGAAGATCGTTTTGCCATGTCGGTGATGCTGGAGCTGGACGAAGAAATGAAAGTCAGAAACAAATGGGTTTGCCGCTCGGTGATTCATTCTGACCGGAGATATACCTATGAGGAAGTGCAGGAGGTCATCAACGGAAATGACGAAAACGATACTTTTAAAGAGGAACTCTTGCTACTGCATGGCCTGGCGCAAAAACTGCGGAAAATGCGTTTTGAAAAAGGCTCCATCAATATGGAATCCAATGAAGTGCGCTTTATCCTTGATGATGATAAAAAACCCGTGGATGTGTATGTTCGCGAGCATAACGAATCGCACGAGTTGGTAGAAGAATTTATGCTGCTGGCCAATAAAACCATTGCACAGATGTTTGGGGTGGCACGCGGAAACAAGCCCAAGCCTTTTGTTTTCCGTATCCACGATGAGCCCAATGGCGAAAAACTGGCCAGCCTGAGCAAATTATGTGGCAAGTTTGGTTATAAAATTGATTTCTTTGGTCAGGAAGCACTCAATCAAAGTTTGAATAAGCTACTGACCAGCGTAAAAGGCCGCGGGGAACAAAACCTGATCGAAACCATGACTTTGCGTGCGATGGCCAAAGCGGTTTATTCTACCGAAAATATTGGCCATTACGGCCTGGGTTTCAAGCATTATACACATTTTACATCGCCCATCAGGCGGTATCCCGACCTTTTGGTGCACCGATTGGTATGGGCTTATCTCCATAAAGGCAAATACCTCGACCGATCCAGCCTGGAAGAAATGTGCGACCACAGCTCCGATATGGAACGCGCCGCCACCGATGCCGAACGCGCCTCCGTGAAATACAAACAGGCCGAATATCTTGCCGATAAAGTCGGGCAAAAATATTGCGGCATAATTAGTGGCGTAAGCAAATGGGGCGTTTTTGTGGAACTGAAAGAAAGCTTCTGCGAAGGTATGATCCGCATGCAGGACCTTGATGACGATTACTATTATCTTGATGAAGACAACTATCAGGTAACAGGCCACCATCATCATAAATCCTACAAAATCGGCGATGAGGTGAATGTGCAGGTAAAAAATGTGGATGTCAATGCACGCAAAATTGACCTGGCTTTGGTTGGGGATGAATGTGAAAGTGGGAAAGTTTGAAAGTGGGAAAGTATGAAAGTATGAAAGTGGGAAAGTGTGAAACTGTGAAAGTGGACTTTGCACTTTAAACTTTCGCACTTTCGCACTTGTCACTTTCGTACTTGTCACTTGTCACTTTCGCACTTGTCACTTTCGCACTTGCCATAAAAAATAAAAACGATGCTTATAAACAGATTTGAGGATATTATCGCCTGGCAGAAATCTAAAGAACTTGCGGTTTTGGTATATCATTTATTTGAGGAAAGCAGGGATTTTGGCTTTAAGGATCAGATACAGCGGGCTTCGGTTACCGTGATGAACAATATAGCCGAAGGTTTTGAACGAAAAAGCACCAAAGAATTCCGCTATTTTTTGTCCGTAGCTAAAGGTTCATGCGGCGAAGTACGTTCAATGCTCTATCTGGCGAAAGAATTAAACAAAATTACAGAAAAGGACTTCGACAAGCTTTTTGCCCTGGCCGAAGAAACATCGAAAATTATCGCGGGGCTTATAGGAAAGGTGAGAGATTGAAAGTGTGAAAGTGGGAAAGTGTGAAAGTGGGAAAGTGGACTTTGCACTTTAAACTTTCGCACTTTCGCACTTGTCACTTTCGCACTTGTCACTTTCTTACCTGTTGATGATCAGTCGTTTATTAAGTACACCGGAATCTGTAATAATTTCAAGCAAGTATAATCCGGAATTTAAATTGCTGACATCCAGTGGTATTTCTTGTTGTGCCTGCATTTCAAACTGTGCCTGTAGGCTTCCGTTCATCGAATAGATCTTTATTACAGCATTTGTAGCGTTGGATGATTTGAGGTAAACAACTTTTGTGGCCGGATTAGGATATATGTTCCAGTCCGTTTTTTCGGGTGCAAACACGCCAAGGCTCGAAAGTATCGTTACTTTGAGGCTTTCTCCGAAGGCACTTTGGCCGCATTCATTGCTGGCTGCTGCGGACAGGAACAGTTCGCCTGTATAGCTGTCTGCAATCGTAAGCAAGAGACTGTCCCCGGTCATTTCGTAGGTTGCAGCATTTTCCGGTTCGATTTTCCAAATTAGATCATTGGCCTGCGGCAGGAAATATTTTGCCTGCAAAACATCATTTCTCCATATCAGGCTGTCCGTTCCAATGGGCTGCATGGGTGCTTCCGGCAATGGGTTTACATTGATTTCAAGCAGTTCGGAAGCCGCTCCGGCTACGCCATCTTTCAGTGCATAAACAAATAAAGATGCTGTTCCTGAGAAGTTCTCGTTCCAGCTTGCCTGCACAGAATTCCCATTCATTTCGAAGGTGGCCGCATCTTCAGGAACAATTCTCCATTCATAAGCCGTTGCTCCGTTTACTTCGGGTATGCTGTATTCGCTTTGCTGGCCGGCGCAGATATCTGTGTCGCCAGCGGGCATTGCCGGTGCATCAGGACGTTGCAGGATGCCGAAAAACGTCATATAACGCCGCATGAGCTCATCGCGGGTTGAGGGTTCTTCAGCGTTTTCGAGGCCACCAAATTCAAATACGCTGCCGATGGTCCGGTACTTATCCGACTCGTAGGTAACGGTAGTAAAATATGTCCATTCAGGATTATAGAAGACTGCTTTTGCCCCGTCGATGGGCTTAATACGATCCACGCAGCGGACATCGCCCGTATAATTAAAGTCCATACCTTCGGTAAATGCGCCATAGGTTGCAGCAACTTCTCCCAGGTCATCAAAGCCATCTTCCAGTCCTTCGATATGGAATAAGGGATGCACATCCGTTTTTGGGTTAAACACCCAGAAATCGCCGCCCTCCAGATACAGGTTCCCGTTGTTTTCGACATACTCTGCCAGTTCCGCGCCCTCATTCAGTGTAAGGACATCATTGCTGCCAAACATGCCGATGCAAACAAAAACACTTTGGTATTCCGATAGATCCAGGGGCCATTCGCGAACAATTTCTGCCGTATAACCCAAATGTGTGAGGCTTTGTATGATGGAGTCTCCGGAATTATGGTTGCGGTCCAAATCAATAATCAGGCTGTTTTTCCGGCCAATCTGTACCGCGACGGTATCTCTCATTTCATAGGCACAATCACCGCTAATCACAACTTCCAAACCGAATTCCGTTCCTTCGGCAACAAAAGGAGCTACATCAAAAAATACCTTAATGGTGTCGGTGGTTCCGGCTTGCACACTTTCAGAAGGCTCTATAATGCTGGTAATTTCCAGTGATGGAATATTTTGGATAAAAGAAAATGTTCCGGCAACTGAATGCAATGGCGCGGATCCTTCATTGGAAATCAAAAGGCTGAGCATGCCCGATTCGCCGGGTTCCAGCCAATTGTTGGTATTTCCGTCCAGTTCACTTACACCAAAAGGTTCAAATTGCATGGATGGCGCATGAACGGTAATCTGAACTTGCTGCTCGCGGCTGTGCTCATCGGAGCTGATGCTGATGGTAAGCGGTACGGAAGTGCCGTCTGTAATTTCGCAATCTGCTGTAAATTCCAGTATGTTTTCAAGCTCAATAAAAGCGTCCTGATCCAGGTTTTGGATTTCAACCGGATCATAGCTCAGGCTTACTTCCGGCATATCCGTACTGAAATTGAGGGTAATATTACTGGAAGCAGCAAAGCCGATATTTTCCAGTTTCAGGGTCCATAAGCTACTCTTGCCTGCTTCCAATTGACCATTAGGCCATTCAAAATCTTTACAAACAAGAAAAGGGCCGTTATTGGGCACTACCTGAATACTGTGCTGCTTGCGCTGGTAATTGGGGCCGCTTATTGTGGCTGTAAGCACTGTTCCTTCCTCTTGTTGCGGAATAACAACCCATTGATCGCCACCTGTTGAGATGTGATGCGCGATATAGTTTCCGTTATGGCTGATTCCGATGCGGCAGCCTTCGGGTGCCGTGATTTGGATTCGTGTTGCCGTATCGGTAATCCGCTCCGGAGCTGTTGAGGTGATCTGGGCAGGCACTTCAGAGAACAATTGCTGGAACGCATCGCCATGATGATGGAACAGCATATAAGTGACTTCCTTATTGTTTTCGTTCCAGGGCCATGATGAGGCTTCGAGGAAATATTTACCGGAAACATTGGCAAATGCGGGATAGAGATTGGGTGCTCCGTTTTCGCCCGTTTCGGGAAGGAAATCAGGGAACATATAATCCATCATGCCCCACATATAAGTGTCGTTTACAAAGGAATAGGATACTTCTGTTGCTGCAATAATTCCTAAGGCACGTGCAGGGTCGCGGTGGAAGGTTTCTGCAAAACAATCGCCGCCTACATTGAATTTGCCGGTCAGGCAGTTGATGGAAAAAATAAAGGGCAGTTTTTCGTTACCGTTCAGTCCTCTCCGTATATCCGTTTGGTCGTAATTGGGTTCGCCCCAGCCATCAACGCCACCGTGGTCACGGTGTACCAGCATAAAAGTCCCTTCATTGAGCGCTTCATTTACTTTATCGGCCGTTCCGCCATACCAACCGCCCAGTTCTGAAGGCTGCGAAGGAATATAGCCTAAACCTGCAGGGCCAAAAGTGTTTAAGATCGTCCAGGTGTTGGATGATGTTGACCAGGGATCGTTGTTTGGGTTTCCTTCATACACATCATTGATGCGCACGGGATTTTTGCCCGAATTGCTGAAATATCCTGAAATTGCTTCGCTGCAGATCTGGAACCAGCGTTCTGTTTGCCAGCCCAATGCTGTAACCGGTTTATCGTAAAAAGAGTCATCCATTACCGGATTGCGCTCATAATTAATGGCTTTGCGCACCATTTCTGCGAGTTGTCCGGCATCACGGGCTGTCATGCGTGCCGTTGCAATTTCCGGCAGCCCGTCATTATCAAAATCGGCCATAAGGTTATCGCTGATGCAATAATTATCATAAACCGGTGAAATGATGCGGTTGTCGGCGCTTGTACCGTAATCGGCCATAAAAAGGACCGCTGCCGGTGGGATTTCCCAGTTGTTCACAGCATTAACAAGATAAGCTTCAATGGCTGATGAGGTGTTGCCGCCGATTTCGTCAAGTGTAACAATACCGGTTTTTATGCCTTGTTCGTTGCGGAAACGTGCCAGTGTGTCGGCCCAAACGCGAAAGGCCGTATCGTTGGGAATTACAAGCAGGTACTCATAACCTTCAGCCCGTTGATTTGCGTTTTTGTTGCTTTTCACAAGGTTTTCGGGGTTTAGCACCTGCGATGCCAAAATGTTGTTCCAAATGGCACTGCTGTGTTTGCTGCTACGGTAGGAGCCATTTCCTCCCGCGAAATTTATTTGGATACGGATTTCATCAATCACCTGCAACTCTCCTGTTACGGGATTAAAACGAAAGGGCGCCCAGTTTAAAATGCGGGTATCATAGCCGCCCATGCCCTGATTTTGGGAAATGCGTGCAATTTCTTCCGGGAAAAATGCATTTGTTTGATAAACAGCATTATTGCGCTTATAAACCATCACCGTATCTGTATCGAAAGGAATTTGTGGTGCCGGAGCCAGGTCAATATCACTGACCGTATGCTGTTTTATGATCTCATAGCGGATGGAAACATCAGCGCCTTTGGGCACAAGTATCCTTTTGCTGTACACCGGAATATCCGGATAACCTGATTGTGCAGGCAATTGTATGCCCGAGCAGATAATTTGCTGTCCGGGTATATTTCCTCTGTGCCGGACTATTTCGTATGCAGGGCTTTTAATTTTCAGATCCAGTATTTGCCGGTCCTGCTTTAAAATTTCATTGGTAAAAGATGTGGGTTTGCTTTGGGAAAAGGCAGTAATTGTCATTCCAAGAAAAACTGCCAATAGGAGTAAATAATTTTTTCTCATGCTTATATCTTCTGGTGCTTCGTAAATGGGGCAAAATCAGCTTTGCCCTCAGGAAATTATAAAAAAGCCCGTCGCGCGGTAAGGGGCGACAGGCTTTATATTTATTTAGTTTAGGACTTATTTTTCAACAATAACTTTTTTGATGATATTGCTTTGTCCGTTTTCGATAATCATCAGGTACATGCCTTCTTCGAGATTTTCAAGTTCGAAGTCACGGGTAAATGTACCGTTTACTTTGATATTGCTTTCGTTATAAACTTCAACACCAACAGTATTGACAATGCGGATGCGGAGGTTTTCAGCGTTTGCATTGATGTTCAGGCTAAAGCTGCCGTTTGTTGGGTTCGGGAAGATGCCTACGTTACTTTCGAGCAGCTCATTGATACCCACGCTGTTTGATACTTCAACAGCAAATTCAACAGAACGTTCGCTTTCGCCACATTCGTTCATTGCTTTTACGGCAATAAAAGCATCTCCCTGGTAATCAGTATTCCAGTTAACAGTAGCTGTAGTGCTTTCACCTTCGATGGTGCCTGCTTCTGCAGGAGCTATTTCCCAGCTGTACGAAACAGCACCGGCCACTTCAGTAACAGTATAATCGCTTGTTGTAGCCAGGTTGATAAGAATTACTTCAGGGCCTGCAGGTGCTTCAGGAGCAGCAGGAACATCATGGATAGTTACAACAAGGTCAGCGCTAACATTTTCACAGGGTGCCCATGCCATAGCTTCAACGCTGAGGGTTACTGTACCGTTGGCGATATCTTCGGTTCCCGGAGTATAAACAGGGAATTCGAATGTTGCGTTATCAAAAGTACCATCACCATTGGTTGACCAGAACAGGCTTTCGTAGTTTTCGTAACTACCTGCAACCTGAAGGTCTTCGCCGGCACAAACGATTGCTGTTTCGCCTGTTTCAGCAATAGGGGTTTTGTTGATTGTGAGGGTCATATCGTCAGAAACGTCATTTTTGGCAGAGCTGGCTGTGAGCGTGAGAACAACGCTTCCGCCTTCGATGTCCTGAGTTCCGGGAGTATAAACCGGATCCATAATGCTTGCATCATTGAACGTACCATCACCGGCAGTTGACCAAAGGATTGCATCGGCATTGGTTGCATTGCCCATCAGTTGATGTGTGCTGCCTTCGCAAATGCTTGCGTCCTGACCTGCGCTGGCAATAATTCCGCCATTAGTTGGGAAATAGATATAATCAATCCATGCAGCATTTTCGCTTCTGCCGCCTTTACCATTGTTGATAAAACGCCATTCGAATATATGGTTACCTGTAACTACGTTGAAAGATTCTTCGCTCCAGCCTGAAAGTCCTGTCCAGCTGTCTTTGAGGTTTCCGTCGATATAGAATTCCAGAACACTACCGGGTTCAGAAGTAACCATTTTGTAGAAATTAATGGTTGACATGAATGTGTTGATATTCATGCTGATTTTCAGGCTTGAAACCTGACCGGCGGCAACATCTCCCGATTGAGCTGAATGCGTTCCATGGAATACTTCATCCTGAACAACAGTCCAGTTGGCATCGCCTTCAAGCTCCCAAGGGAAGCTATTGAAGCTGCCTGATTCGAAATCTTCATCCGGAGCGCGGTTTGTTGTAAAGCTCCAAACTTCACCTTCGGTTGTGCCATAATCGTTTGTAGAAACAATTTTCCAGAAATACTCGCTTTCGTAGTCCAGTTCGTTATCCAGTGTGAAAACATTTTCTGTGGTTACTTCACCATTAACCATATTGGTTGGAGGATTATCAGTACCGAGATAGAATTTATAAGTATTCGATGGGGTTCCGTAGCCATCAACCCAAGAGAAAACAGTAAATGGGGCAACGCCGATTTTATTATTGGCCGGCTGTGGGCTTTCGGCTTGTGCAGGAGCACCGGCAACGAGCAGGCTTTCCTGATACCGGTAGTAGTTTTGCTTGGTAACTGTAAGCAATACATTATCACCAGGCTGTTGTGGTTCAATATTGATGGTTACAGGGCCGCCTGCACCAAAGCCACGTCCGATGATTTCTCCATTGAGTGAAAGACAAATTTGTGATCCGCTTGGAGCCTGCACCTGATAAGTATTAACACCTGCAGGGAGAAGACCCGCATGCTGTACATTAAGTGTTTGTGGTATTTCAGAATAAACACTCAGGTATGCATCACCATGGTTGTGGAAAAGGTGGTATGTTACGGGCTTGTTGCTGGTGTTGTAAGGCCAGTTGGAAGCGTGCAGATAAATTTTACCGGCAGCATTGGCAAATGCAGGACGGATAAAATCCATATCAAAATCGTTTCCACCATAACCCGGGTCAAATTCAGGCCACATATTGTCCATCATACCCCAAACATAAGTATCGTTTACAAAGGAGTAAGAAACTTCGGAAGCTGCCATAATGCCCACACAACCTTTTTCATGACGGTGGAAAGCTTCGGCAAAACATTCGCTGCTCCAATTGTATTTACCTGTCAAACAGTTAATTGAGAAAACAAATGGAAGGTCGTCATTATTCAGGCCGGAAAGGTTACTGTTGCTGTATGCGGGTTCGCCCCAACCTGTTTCACCACCGTGGTCACGGTGTACAAGCATAAAGGCACCTGAATTGATTGCATTATTGATATCGGAAGAGTTCCCGCCGGACCAGTTGCCCAGTGTACTTGGAGAAGCAGGAATATAACCCAAGCCATTGGGGCCGAAATAATCAACTACTGTTGCAGTATTAGTTGCAGTTGACCAGGTAGAGCCGGGGCTTCCGCTATATATTTCATTAATACGTACAGGTTCTTTGCCGAGTTCGTTTTTCCAGAATCCGCCAACAGTTTCTGCACAAATCTGGAACCAGCGTTCTGTTTGCCAGCCACAGGCAGTAATTGGGTTGTTGTAGAAATCAGAGCTTGTAGAAGGGTTGCGTTCGTAGTTTAATACTTTTGTTACCATTGTTTCGAGGTGATCCGCATTTTGTGCTGTCATACGTGCGAATACAACGTCAGGAAGTTCATCGGCATTAACATCGGCATAAATATTATCAGAAACACAGTAGTTGTCCCAAAGTGGGGAAACAATACAGTTGTCGCCGCTTGTGCCGTAATCACCGATCAGCAGGAATGCTACAGGTTTGGTCACCCAGTTTTCGTAAGCATCGTTTACATAGGATTCTATTGCGCCAACAGTATTGCCACCAATGTCGGTAACTTTTACAACACCTGTGAGGATACCCTGTTGGTTACGGAAACGCTTGAGCGAATCGGCCCATTGCTTATAAACAGGGTTGTCAGGGATGATGATTACATATTCATATTCACCGCTATTGCGTGTTTGGGTTGCGCGTGCAGCATAATCAACTGTTGGAAGCATCTCCTGATTGATAAACATATCAGTTAGGATATGGTCCCACATAGGGTTGCGGTAGGCAATATCACCAAACTGGCCGTCGCCACCTTCGAAAGTAATTTCAATTTCCACGTCGCGGATAACGCGCAGTTCTTTTGTAACCGGATTGTACTGGAAAGGAGTTACGCCCAATACTACGGAGTTGATGCCACGGACTTCGGTCTGCTCGCTCAGTTTGATGGGTTCTGCAGGATAAAAAGCGTTAGTAGCATAAACTTCTTCGTTCATTTCATAATGAAGTGGGCCATCTTCTGTAACTTTTGGGATACGTGGAGCTGGGGCGATTTCTACATTTTCAATAGTTTCAATACGTTGATTGATGATATTGATATGTGCTGTGGCACCATTGGGCAATGCAATAAAACGACCCATGCCGGCGAGATCCGGATAGCCTTCGTCATTGGGGAGAAAAACGCCCGGAAGTTCGGTTTTCAGGAATTCCTGACCGTTAATATCCAAAGCGCTGAGGTTGAATTGCTCGATAGAGAAGTTCACTCTCATTGTGTTATTGTCCTGCTGGAGAACGGTATAGCCCTGTTCGTTCCAGGCATCGGAATAGGCAAATTGCTGTGCAGAAAGGCTGCCTGCAAAGAAAACAAGCGCTAAAGCTGCAAAAGCCAGGTTCCTAAAAAATTTGTACATGTTCGATTTCATTTTTGTTAAATTAATTTTGGTTTAGAAATTATTCGTGTCCTCTTGATAATTAAAATTTTGTTATTTTTTTACTGATTATTTTGCGCTCTGTTTCGATGAATAATATGTAAACACCGGGGGCATAGCCTTCGGTTTGAATAGTCATGTGGTTTTCGCCTTCATTTAGATAAACAACTTTTGATTGAATAGTTGCCCCGCAGGCATCTGTAATCCTTATATTTGCTTGCTTTTGTGCCAGGCTGTGCATCTCAAGCTTCAGTTGATCTTTAATTGGATTGGGGTAGATGTTGGTCAAAGTAAGCAGGGCGTCCGATGCAGCTTCTTCAATAGAAGTAAGTGTTGAAACTGGAGGGAAAATAATTTCATCAACCCAAACACGGTCTTCACCGGCATCTTCAAACATATCCTTTTTGTATTCCCAGGTGAAAGTATGCACGCCTTCATTTACAAAAGTGCTGAAACGTTCCCAGCCTTTGATGCCGCTCCACTGTCCTATTTCATTGTCATCGATATAGAAAAGCAGCTTGTCATATCCTTCTTCGGTAGAAAGCCTGTGGTAAAAACTAAGGCTGTCGGCATTTTCGACACGCAGGCTGAGGCTCATTTTGGAGGAACCGCCGGCGCCTATTTCGCCCGACATTGAGCAATAATTCCCTTCATAAGGTTCTGTTTCACAGATTTCCCAAGCTGTGGCAGATTCAAATGTCCAGTCGAATTTGCTGTAATCGCCCGTTTCAAAATCTTCGTCAATATAGCCAATAGACTGCACAAAGTCCATCTCATCGCTATAATAGCCGTGAGTCATGCTGTAGGTGAAGTTTGCCAGCGAATAAAGCGGGATATTTTCATCAACCTGAACATCAAACACCAGTTCGCGGAATTTTCCTCCTTCCAGATCGAGGTCCTGAACAGCATTTTGTATGCTGATCATTTCATTATCGCAGTTTAAAGCAAAACGTGTTGGGAATGCATCGGCATGGCCTTTATTGTAGGAGCGGATAAGGATTTGTGCATTTTCGCCCGGATCGAGCCTGTGGTCGTTGTTTCCCTGGCTGTCGTCGATAGTAATCCCGCCTATCTGCATGCGCGGCGCATTGGGCATGATCATAAAGCTTTTTGTCCAGTTGAAATCATTGGAAACGATATCGAGTTTCAACATCACCCAATGCTGATCGGGAATGCTGTCGCAAATATCAAGTGCATAGGCATTGGCACAAAAACCATTCTCCAGTGCTTCAATATTGCCAAAGTCGGCTTCGCCGTCGGTAATGTTTATATATTCATTGGTTGAGCTTAAAGTCGCATGCACGTTTTCGGCCATGGCATAGCCAATGTTGCTCAGTTCCATATCGAGGGTGATGCTTTCGCCAAAATCGGGCTGGCCATCGTTATTTCCGGCTTCATCATGTACTGTATAAGAGGAGAAATTGACCACAGGAGTGCCCGAAGCCACTATTCCCAGAGGATATTCCTGGGGCAGGGCATTGTAGCCACTTACAACAACCTGAGCTTGTCCGATTTCGGTAATAAGGGGCTCGATGACGATTTCGGCAACACCATCTTCATTGGTCATGGCATAACCATGCAATTGTCCGTCTTTGAGGATGGCGCAGCGGTAATTTACCAGCGGCTGACTGCCTTTTGTTACTGTAACATTGAGCGTTTCCCAACCTACCGGGATTTCTTCCTGGAAAGTTGCGGAAATATTGTTGAGTGGTTCGTCGGTCCAAACAGCAAGTGCAGGATCGCCAAGGATATTGCAATCGTAGAAACACCAGCGCAAAGCACCGTCTTCGTGCTGACCGGGAGCGGTTACCCAAGGCGATGTCTCAATTTTTGAAATCATGTGGGCTGCCCCGATATGGTTTTCCTTATCAGTATAAAGTGCATCCACAAATTCGCGGTGCATATGTGCCGAAGGCCCTTCAGTCTGGCCTTCGTTGAACCAGCCGTAGCGTGAGTTGAATGCGCCGGCAACCGCAAAATTATCAATACCTACGATGCGTTCTGCGATACAATCGTTATCATCAAAAGCACCGCAAATACAGCCGTGGGTATATACTAATGTATAGTTATGGGCCACACCATTAGCTCCGGAGAAATTGGAATTGGTGATATCGGATGTATAAAGCCGCATCACAGAAGAGGAGTTTGCGTGTCCACTGTGGTGCACAAACTGTTTCCCGGAATTGATTTTATTGATGAGATCGTTTTTGCTCCAGTTGCCAAGGTCGCGGTCAAACATTTCTTCAATATTGTGATTGGTCGGGATGCCATCGGTTGTATAACCATTATCATCGTGCCAGCCAACGAGCAGTTCAAGATATTGTGCGCCCCAGGTTTGTGGATTATCGTACAAGTCTTCGCCGGCCAGTAAAGGATTGCGCAGTTCGCCTAAAACGGGATTGTTTTGATATTGTGTGCTTTTATGGATAAAAACAGCCAGTTCATTAGCATTGCTGAAAGTCATACGGGCAACGGAAATATCGGGCAAAAGATCATCTTCACCGGGTTCGCCCCATTTGTTGTCGCCATCATCGTTCCATGTTCCGTCCAAAGCTGAATAATACAGGTCGGCAGGGATATCATCGTCAGTATAAAGTGATGAGGACTGCACCTCACAATAGAATCCACGATAGGGAACCACTTCGATATCGCCGCCCAGCAAAACATGCTGTATGTCTTTGGTTTGATATTCCTGAATAATGAAATTACGTATGCGTGCCTGCACATCATTGCCGTTCATGGTGGTGTTGATGGAGTCGAGGCTTACAGCCATGGCCTTCATGCCCCTGTTTCGGTACATCTGCACCAGGTCTTCAAAACCGGCAAGGTATTGCTGTTTGGTAACGATCAGGATGTCGTAAGCTTCGGAGCGCATGGCCTTGGGGCTGTATGAGCTTATCATTTCCGGGTTGTCGGCAAAACGTGCCACCCGATTGCGTACTTTTTCTGTTGCGGAAGCCCGGAGCCCTTCATGGCGCATTGCCGAAGTGTTCAGGATTACATCCACTTCCTGATAAAGGACGATTTTACCCTCAGCAGGGAAATACTCGATTGGAGTAAAGCTGGAAAGCGCAAATTCGTAGCCGTTCATGGACGCATTTTTCAGATGGCCTTTTTTATTGGCGGGAAAAGCCGAACGTGTCTGATATACAGCTTCGTCCATAATAAATTCACCGGAAGGGCCTTCGGAAAGCGGGCGGGAATACTGCATCGGGAAAATGTCCTTATCGATATGAATCGTCAAAGGCTTGCGCAGTACAATTTCCATTTCAGCCGCCTGCTGATTGTCGTCAAGCAGCAGCGCAACCGATTTGTAGGGCAGGGCAGGTTGTCCGGGAAGGGCCGTATTGAGGCAGCCATCTAAGTTCAGGCTGATAAATTCCCCTTTATCTTCCAGGCGGTAGTTTTTGAATTCATAGGTCGTTTTGATGTTTCCGGCAGTTAAAATACTGCTGAGGATCAACATCATGAAAGCACTCAGGCTAATCTTTTTCATGGGCTGTAATCTATAATTTTAATTTCGTTTCATCTGATTTTACCCTAACCTTTATCTGTTTCTCCCTGTCGTCGTCTGTTTTTGAGAACAAATAGGCATTTAAAACCATGTATTGCTTAAGCCCGTTTTAAAACAACACGTTTCAACATATCGTTGAAAGTTCGCAGGGAATCGGCATTTTTGCTCCCGTTAAGGCGCATCAAAGCTCCTTCCCAGCTGTATATGATAAATTCTGACAGTTTTGCTGTGTCAATATCGTGGCCAATATCCCCCTTGGCACGTGCTTCGAGCAAACATTGACTGTGCAAACCGATCAGATCTTTATACACTTTTTCAGCGGCACTCTTAACCAAAGTATGCCCGTTTCCAATTTCCTGGCACAGACGTGTTCCGAAAGCTCCATAAGAAAAAGAACTATTATCGAGATAATCCTCAATCTGGCGCTTATAGAGTTTCAATATCCTTTGCAGGGGAGGTTGGCTTTGGTCGGTGAGGGCATCGGCAACATTTTGAAGCAAACGGTCTGCATAATAATTCAAAATTTCAATGGCAAAACCTTCTTTGCTTTCAAAATAATAATAGAAAGAACCTTTTGGAATACCTACAGTGTGGATAATTTCACTGATTCCGGTACCGTTATAGCCTTTGGATTTCATCAGAAAGAAGCCCGTCTCAATGATTTCCAGCTTTTTAAGTTCTTTCTTTGTCATGTGGCCACAAATATATGACCGGTCGGTCTAATATGCAAGTTTTTATGAATTTTTTTGAAATAGGAAGGCTGCAGGATATTCCCGACGAAGCTGACCCACCCGGCCGGCCGAAAGAAACGAAAACAAAGCCATCAAAAATTGGCAATACTGCGGATGCTGGCTCTTCCAAAGGAAATAGGCCCTTCAGACAAGTAAATACTGGGCATATTGACCTGCTTTAAATGGCATAGATACTCCGAAATCAGTGGCACAAAACGAAACGAAATAGCTGCCAAATCCTGAATCGAGTACCTTGCTTTGATTTGACGTGCGAACCCACCGAAATAATGACGTCAAGAATGTAATGCTCCAATTTGCGTAGAACCCGTCTTTCCCCTTCTGTTTGAACTGTCAAGGATTTTGTGACGGTTGCTCTTTTTCCCAATCCGCCCTCTCGATAGCAGTTGTTATTGTGCATGCTCACATTTTGTTTGGTCTGCCCAAAAATAGTGGTCATTTGTGTCTGAGTAAGCCGCATTGTTTCATCTTCTGAGCGTACTTCAATATGTTCGGTTAATTTATCGGTTTGGCAGCGTATGACCTAATTCTTATTGCTCAATTTTTGTTGTATTGGTTTCCGCCTAAGTTCGGGATGATATGATTTCAGTGCATGGACAATCCCATGATTCGGAAGTCTTTCTGAACATGGAGCCTAAGCTTGTGTAAAAGCACTTCTTCTCGTTCCTTGGAAAGGTCCTTCCAATATTAAAGATTGTATTTTAGGATTATAACACTATATTTGCATAATAACTCAATAATTATTAGAGTGCATAATTAATGTTATTATGAATAAATTAACCGAATATCTTGAGCGTGAAATAGGAATTAAAATCCAAATTAATGAGGACAAAATTCTTTTGGAAAAGAAGCTGCCACTCTACCTGACCGCCGTTTACCAAATTAATGCAGCCCGCTTATTGGATACTGAAATTGTTTTGATCCGCTTAAAAAATCAGGATGAACAGCCAACTGTAGGCCAAATCCGAAAGCAAATGGATCGTATCCGCGAAATAATTAACATGCCGCTTGTGCTGGTATTCGATTACTTAGAAGGCTTCAAGCGCAGGAGAATGGTACAGCAAAGGATTAATTTTATCGTTCCATTCAAGCAGTTATTTATACCGGAGCTGATGATGACATTTACAGAGCAAAAGCTTGAGAAAGGAATGGGAGAAAATCACTTTACGCCAATTGCTCAGTTAATGGCAATCTATTGGTTATTAAGCACTAAAGAGGATAAGCTCATCGAAGGTGTACCTTTTAATCAATTAGCCGGCCTGTTTGAAACAAATGCCATGGCCATAAGCCGTGCTGCTGATAATCTGGCGAAGCTTGATATATGCACTGTTCACCCCGGCAGGCCAAAACACCTTACTTTCAACCACAACAAAATTGAAAGCTGGAATATCATTAAAAAACGCCAACTATGGATTCATCCGGTACTAAAAATGGTTTTTACTGAGCTAAAGCCTCCATATAACAAATGGACAAACACAAACACGGATGCATTAAGCGTTTTCACGGATATCAACCGACATAATCAGCATGTTAAAGCAATTGATAAAGCTGATTATCACACGCTAAAGAAAACAAATCAATGGCCACAGGAAAACTCTTCTGAAGGAGAATTTGCTATCGAAATATGGAAATACAATCCCGCTTTGTTAAACAACAAATTTAGTTGGCTCGATGACAATACAGACCCATTGTCTTTGTATTTCTGCTTTGCAGATGATAAGGATGAACGGATCGAAAATGCTCTGGAGCAAATTGAAAAGAAATTTATTTATGGTTAGGGGAATAGATACTTTTAGAGAATATTTTAAACAGCACGCGGGCAGCTAAATCATTATAGGCGGTACAGCGCTGGATATACAAATGGAAGATGCCGGGTTCAGGCCAAGAGCCACAAAGGATATTGATATCATTCTTATAGTTGAAGCTCTGAACAAGGAGTTTGTAACAGCTTTTTGGGATTTTATTAAGGAAGGAGCTTATGAAAGAAAAGAAAAGGGCGGTGGAAAACCTCAATACTATCGTTTTATCAAGCCCGAAAAAGATAGTTTCCCTTATCAGATTGAGCTGTTTTCCAAAAATCCGGACATCCTGGATTTGAATGTTGGCACACATTTAACGCCCATACCCCTTGAAGATGACTTATCCAGCCTTTCGGCCATATTAATGGACGAAGATTACTACCGCTTCACCATGGAGCACAGTAGGCTGCAGCACGATGTACATATAGCAAGTCCCATAGCCTTGATTGCACTCAAAGCAAAAGCCTTTTTGGATTACAGCCAACGCAAGGCAAACGGCCATTCCGAATGCGACAAACACATTAAAAAGCATAAAGCAGACATTTTCAGGCTTACCATTTTGCTCTTACCAAACGAAAGAGTGGAAACGTCTGTTGGTCTAAAAACTGATCTGCAAATGGCCGCCAACCTGATCGCAGAGCAATTGCCCGACAAAGCTATTTTGAAAAGTATGGGCGCACCCCTACCCCCTGAGGAGGTTTATACACAGTTCAAACAAATCTTTAAATTGGATTAAAGCATGGAAGCAGCTCAAAAAACGATAAAAGACAATAAGCAGAACCGGCGCAAAGGCTTCAAAAAAATCAAAATTGGCTGGATCCCTGAGGATTGGGAGGTAACTCGAATAGACGAAAGTGTCAAAACAGATGATAACCTGCATAATTCACAAAATATTCTATTGCGCACACAAACCGCTTCAACAGAAAGGATTGCTATCTTTTTGGTGCTCAAAATAGCTGCGGCTATTCCTGTGCGCCAAAAATCTGCGCTCCCTTTCTCTTATTGCGTTTTGCATGTGGTCACTGAGCTTATCGAATGTGCTCATGACGAAGATTCAAGAATAATTCAGGTTAGCTATTTTGATGCCCTTAAACATTTGAAAAGATTAAAAGCACAGCAGAATTAATTAAAATATCTTTGTTTGTTAGATAGGAATGGCTAACTTTGTGGGTAAGTAGAACTTAAAGCAATAGCTAAATGCAAATGACAAAGCTATAATCAATTAATAATAAGACTCATGTCAAAACTCAATGTAGATCAAAAAACAATACTGTCTCTGTTTTCAGACAAAAACAGTGAATTCCTAATACCAGATTACCAAAGACCTTATGCTTGGGAGGAAGATCAATGTCAAACACTTTGGGATGATATTTTCTCTTTTGCATTTCCAGATAATAATTGTGATAAGTTTGATAGCAATGAAGAGTATTTCTTAGGCTCCATAGTAACATTTGCAAACCAATCCAAAAAAAAGGAGGTTATTGACGGACAGCAGCGATTAACAACTCTAATGTTATTGCTCCGTGCATTTTATTCTAAGTTTGGAAACATGCAAGATGACAAATCAAAAAGTATTCAAAAGAGTATTTCTCAATGTATATGGAAAACAGATGAGTTTGGAGATGCAGACACGGATGCTCTTAAAATAAATTCAGAAGTAGCAACTGATAATGATAAACTTGAATTTCAAAATATACTGAAATCAGGAACAATATCAAGCAGCTATAAAAATAATTATGCAAAAAATTATATATTCTTTCAAGAAAAAATCGATACATTTTTAAACGAATACCCTTCATATTTCGCCTATCTACCTGCTAGAATATTACGAAACTGTATTCTTCTACCGGTAGAAGCGGAATCTCAAGATACAGCATTAAGAATTTTTTCCACACTTAATGATCGAGGGCTCCCTCTTTCAGATGCCGATATATTCAAAGCGCAATTTTATAAAAATTATTCGGCCAAAAATAAAAAAGAAGAGTTTATCGAAAGGTGGAAAAATCTAGAAGAAATTTGCACTAATATTTTTAAACCCATTTACGGGACGCCAATGGATGAGCTTTTTACAAGATATATGTATTTTTCTCGAGCCAGACAAGGCATCAAGTCAAGCACTACAGAAGCTTTGCGGAAATACTATGAAAAAGATAAATACTCCATTCTCAAACAAAATGATACATTACCTAATTTGGAAGTACTATTAGACTTTTGGAATGATATTTCCAACCAGAATGAAGATCGATTCCCAAAAACAATCTTAAAAAAGCTATTTGTTCTAGACTATTCCCCTAACGGCATGTGGACATATTTCCTCTCAGTATATTTTCTTCAAAACAAAGATAATAATGGGAGTTTGGAGGAAAGTAAGTTAGAGGAATTCCTGACCAAAACAATTGCATTTGTTTGGGCTTATTCATTTACGAACCCTGGCGTTAATGCACTTCGAACACCTGTCTATACGGAAATGGTAAATATTATAAACAATAGACCTGTAACCTTTAAAGATTTTAAATTTGATGAAGCTAAGCTAATAACGGCAATAGAGAACTTTGATTTTAAAAACGGAAGACCTATCACTAAATCCTTACTGACTTGGTGGGCTTTTACAAATAAAAATCAAGAACTTCCTCTAAACAGAACAAACTTTCAGATTGAACACATATTTGCCAAAAAACGGTGCGAAAATGATAACTCTTTAGGTAACAGCAAAAATCTTGAATCAATAGGAAATAAAGTGTTATTGGAACAAAAAATTAATATTAGGGCATCAGACTATAGGTTTATTGATAAAGTGAAATTCTATAAAGGCTATCAAAACCAAAAGGGTGTCAAGAAGCCTGGCTCTGTTATTGAAGAGCTAAAGATATTGTCTGCAAAATCTGATTTTGTTGAATGTGATATCATAAGCCGAAAGAAAGACATTATAGACACCTTTATATTATTCCTTAAAAACAATGATCTTATAAAAAAACAATAGATCATTCCAGAATTAACTAACCCTCCTACTTCCTGTGCTATAAAAATTCAGAATTTTATCTCCTGCATTACCGCAACCAGGAAAAGCGAGCCGGCTATACTACTTGCCTAAAGTAGCAGAGCAAATGAAAACGAGCTTAGAACCGGTATTAATAATGTAGAAAATTTTAGGTATAAGTGAAATTTATTAAATTTGCATAATCGAAACCAAATGAGGTTTAAACTTCAGAAATTAATTCAACTAAGTGGTAGCAAGGCTTCTATATATTCAATATTTATAGAAGAACATCAAAAAACCTCTTTTGATTTATTTTTAGAGGAAAACCAAAATTTATTTAAAAATGAACTAAAGGACATAATTGGACGTTTAAAGGTCATTGGTCATAAAACCGGGGCGCAGGATTATTTTTTTAAGCTAAAGGAAGGCTCTCCGGGCGATGGCGTTTGCGCCTTATATGATAAACCAAACAGTAATTTAAGGCTCTATTGTATCCGATATGGATCAGACTTAATTGTGATTGGTGGTGGCGGAGAAAAAGCCAAAACAATCAGAGCCTTACAGGAGAACCCAAAGCTAAAAGCTGAAAATTATTTCCTACGGGAACTCTCAAATGCCATAAAGCAAAAAATGAGTGATAAGGAATTAGGCTTCTCTGCTGATTATATGGATTTTGAAGGAGATATGAATTTTAATTTTGATTGACATGAAGCAAAATGAAACCTATAATAGTGATATTCTTGATGAGCTATTAGACGAAATAAGCCCATCAGAATTAAAGAAAACAGAAAAACGTATGCTGCTTGCCAAACGTATTGCCGAAGGTATGCAAGCAAAAAACTGGCGAAAAACGGATCTGGCAAAAGCAATGAAGAAGCAGCCATCTGTAATTACCAAATGGCTTAGCGGAACGCATAACTTCAGTATTGATACATTGTTTGATTTAGAAGAAACTCTAGGCATAAAATTAATTAATACAGAAGAAAGTCCGGTTCAAACAGTTGCTTCTTTTCATATTTCCCTTTCGCAAAATCAATCCTGCGTCAATACGGAGGATAATAAAGAAATCAGTATTATGCCGGCGTCCAATGTTTTTATTACATCAAGTCGTTTAGAAGTAAATTAGAAACCACCTTCATTTAGTCATGGAAAAAGAAATCAAATTCCAATTAAAAGGTATTGAAATACAGGGTGTTGCACTTTATCATCACATCATCGAAAAAATTGCACCGGTTCGTTTTAATTTTAATGTTAATCTGGAACACAGAACCAACATAAAAGAAAATCTTATTCAGGTCATTTGTTCTATTGAGATTTTATCGCAGGACAAAGAATCCCGCCTTGGGTTTTTCAAGGCCGGCTGCATCTTTTCTGTCCACAACTTGTCCGAACATATGGATGCAGAGAAAAAAACGGTTCTCCCGTCTCCGGTGATCAATACTTTTAATTCGGTCACAATATCAACTGTCCGGGGCATGATGTTCAGCCAATTCAGGGGCACATCGCTTCATGGCGCGATTCTGCCGCTTATTGACACCAGAGCTATGTTGAAAGAAATATAAACTGTTCGTTTCAGATGAAACTTCTCTATTCAACTCATTGAAAAAAAGTAATTTATGCTATTAATCGTTGATAAGCGTAAAACCTAATTTACCTTTTATATCCGAAGATGAAGCGGCAATTATGGCTTCAAATTTTCCGGGTTCTGCAACCCACTCATGAAGCTTGTCGTCGAAGTAACTTAAAGCCGTTTTATTTATGGTGAATTTTACTGTTTGCTCTTCTCCTGGGCTCAATGCTACTTTCTTAAAGGCTTTTAATTCTTTTGCAGGTCGTGGCAATGATGATTTTTTGTCTGCAATATAAAGTTGCACCACTTCACTTCCTGCTCTGTCGCCTGTGTTTTTAAGCTTTAAAGAAACTACAATCTGCCCGTCTTTATTCATTTTCTTTTTGTCTAATGACAGGTCACTATATTCAAATTCTGTATAGCTTAAGCCATGGCCAAAGCAAAACAGGGGCTTAATTTTTTTTGTGTCATGCCATCGGTAACCAATAAGTATTCCTTCATTATAATTTACTTGCCCGTTTTTACCGGGAAATTCTCCCATTGCATGTGCTGCGTTATCTTCAAGTTTTACAGGGAAAGTAAAAGGTAATTTCCCTGATGGGTTCACATCTCCGAAGAGTACGGATGCAATGGCATTTCCTGCTTCAGTACCGAGATACCAACCCTGAACAATGGCAGGAACCTCTTTTACCCATGGCATTGCAACAGCATTACCTGATATATTAACCACTATTAGGTTTTTATTTACTTTCGCCAAAGCAATGATTAAGCTGTCTTGAATATATGGAAGTTCCAGTTCTTTCCGGTCAGCATCTTCGCAATCCTGATGGGGGCTTTTATTCAAACCGCCCACAAAAATAACGTAATCAGATTTTTTGGCCAATGCTACTGCTTCTTCGAAGAGTTCTTCTGCCGATTTGGAAACCGATAAATCCTGTCCGGTAACAACGCCATTATAGTTGCCGCTCGCATCTCCAACATAGCCGCGTGCATAAGTAACTTCAGCTTTTGGTTCAATCCTGTTTTTGATACCTTCCAATACAGATATTTCATATTTGGCTTTTAGTGAGGAGCTGCCTCCTCCAACAGTCATCATTTTAATGGCATTCTCTCCAATCACGGCGATTTTCAAAGCTTCATCCGGATTTATGGGTAGAACGTCACCATTATTCTGTAGCAATACGATTCCGTCTTCAGCTATCCGCCGGCTTGCCAAAGCGTGTTCTTCCGACCCAAAAGAGCCCCATTTTTTATTGCGGTTCATGGCTGTTCTAAAAATCAACCGAAGAATATTCCTGACTTTCTGATCCAGTTCTTCCGTGCCCACTTTCCCTGATTTGATCAGCTCACGATACGGCCTGGCGAGATAGTAGTTATCGTAACTATTGCTTGCTCCACGTGTTAACCCATCTGTCCATGTGCCGAATTCAAGGTCAAGTCCGTTATAAATGGCTTCAAGGGTATCGTGTGTGCCGCCCCAATCAGAAACAACAACGCCATCAAAGCCCCACTCATCGCGTAAAATATCTTTTAAAAGATACTCATTGTGACAAGCATGCTGGCCTTTGTACAGATTATATGCGCCCATGATGGACCAGCTTCCACCATCAATTACTGCGGCTTTAAAAGCAGGCAAATAAATTTCATACAATGCCCTGTCGCCCAGATTAACATTTGTTGTATGGCGGTTAGTCTCTTGGTTGTTCAGGGCAAAATGCTTAACACATGTGGCCACTCCGTATTCCTGTACCCCCTTAATATAGGGAACAACCATTTTAGAAGCTAAAAAAGGATCTTCGCCCATATATTCGAAATTTCTACCATTTAAGGGTGAGCGGTAGATATTTACCCCAGGGCCCAATAGAATATCCTTGTCACGGTATCGGGCTTCCGCACCGATAGACCTGCCATAGAGCAATGACATATCTTCGTTCCAGCTTGCAGCGAGGCATGTTAAAGCAGGAAATACCGTGCAGGAATCATTTGTCCAGGCTGCTTGTACCCATTCATCCCACAATACTTCCGGGCGAATGCCGTGGGGACCATCAGACGTCCATAATTCCGGAATGCCCAATCGTGCTACACCTTTTGAGCTAAATTTTGATTGGGCATGAAGCATCGCTATTTTTTCGTCAAGCGTCATCCGGCTAAGAGCATCTTCAATACGTTGCTCAATAGGTTGGTTATCATCTAAGTAAATCGGTTTTTTATCCTGGCTTTGAGCTGAAAACGATAAAAAGATAATTATGGAAACGATCAATAAAAGACCCTTTGCTGAATTAAAATTGTAATAACTGTTTGTTGGTAATATGCGCTTGTTCATGTGATAATATTTTATTTTTATTGGTTACCGCTCTGCGAAAGGAAATTAAAACTATAATTTTCATGCACTTCAATAAAACGTAGTTTCATCTGATAAAATTATTCGGTACTGCTTGGGTTATCATCTACAAAACCACATAATTGCTTTGCCAGCATAGTTGCTTCATCGTAGGATAGGTATATTTGGCATTTGCTTTTTTCATCGTTTAATTCATGAATTTGTATCAAAACACAATCATGATCTTCATTGGGCATTATCCGGATAAGCTGATCTTCGGTGCATATCCTTCTTTCAGTCCAAACTTTTTCCATTATTGTGCAGAATTAAGATTATTGAATAATTGAACAAGAATTATGCTATTAAACACCGTGATATGATTTTTCATAAACAGAATTGATTTAAGCAGATTGGCCACATCTGGGCTGAGCTCTGCCAAAAATTATTTTCACAAAATGAATAAAAATTCAATGGGAATCATAGGGCAGGTAGCGAAAAAGTGGATGTTATGTATATAAAAATTTGCTTATAGACATGAATAACAGGGTTATAGCGGTGTCGTCGGTTTGTGAAAAAAGTGGATGTGTTTGGTTTATTTCCCCATTGCATCTATTCTCATTACTTCACTCTCGAAGAGTTCACGCTCGCCTTTTGCCTTATTTTTGACCTTCACACGATAATTATAAATTGTATTTACAGAATAGCGGAGCAGCTTTGCAATTTGCGAGCTTTCTTTTATGCCTAACCTGATGAGTGCAAAAATTCTCAATTCCGTATTTAAGCGCTCCTCGCTCTTAAGCTCTATTTGTTCGTCCTCTGTCAATAGTTGGTTAAAATCGTTTAGAAAGTTTGGGAAGATATTCAGAAAGGCCTTATCGAAATTTTCATAAAACTCTTTGATTTCGGCATCAATGAGCTTTTTTGATTTGGTCTCAGCAAATAATTCTTCTATGTTTCTGTTCGCCAGCTGCTTATTAACTTTTTTATTAAACTGATCCAGCTTGTAAATATAATCAGAGCATATCGTTAAGAAATTGCCAATGTAATGCTCTTTAACATGATTCGATTCTGATAATTCCAGATTCGCAAATTGAAGCTGATCATTGGTTTTAGCGAGACTTTTATTGAGGTCTTTCAGCTGTTTGTTTAAGTTTGATAGCTCATTCTTTTTATTTCTGACTTCAGCAACCTGCTTGAGGATCAGAATTAATGAAACGATAAGAGCAACTAATAGTAAGCTGCTTATTACCAGAAGAATGCTCAGTCGGTTTTGTTGTTTTTTTATTTTGGAATGATAAGAGTCTTTAATAATTGGTAAGATTTCAGAAAGAAGTTTAAATCTCAACTCTGAATTAAAAAAAACGGCATCCTCGTATGCAAATTTGATAAAATTATTGGCACGGTCAATATCTCCTTTTTTGTGTAAGAGCAATGCCAATTCTGTTAAGGATGCATTATCCTTATTCGAACTTATTATATCAGAGATGGCCGAGAGGCAAAAGAATTTCATTTCTTCCTCCTTATTTTTGTTTAACCGATATAAAAGTGAACGTTCGTAGGTGATCTGTGCATAAGCTTTGCTTCCCATCCTTGATAATGCCAAACGGTGATGATTAATCTCCAGGCTTTTCGGAATATTGCGCTCATCTACGTATTTTTTTTCCTGAATGGCTAAATAATCTTCCGATTGGGGATCTAAATACGGAATGATAGAGTCTGTATAAGCCTTGACTTTATTGCTGAATTTGTGATGGAAATCAGTAAAAGGGGAATGAAAACTAATTTCATCATATATTTTGATCAAAGCCTTAAAATACTTGATTTTCAATGTTTTTGAGAGGCTGTTTGGATCAATGCAATTCAAGAAATCTGATGCTTCAAAATATTTCCCTGTTGAGGCCATGATATCTGCCATGGATATATTAAGCTTGTTTATCATTTCTATATTTTGAATTTTTTTAGCCAATTGAATATTTCTTAATAAATACGATACAACAGAATCAAAGGTGTATTTGGAATATTCATCGATTAGCTGATTCGTGATAAACAGTTCCTGATCCTGTGAAATTTCTTTATTATTTAATAAATTTTTTAATTCCTTGATCTTTTTTTCTTTGACAGCATCAAATTCAGCTCTTCGTAACATGGTGCTTTCGAGCTTACTGATAAGGCTGTCAATTGGAATATCGGCTTGCAAATTAAAGGAAACACAAAAGAGGAACAGTAATAAGGTTATTCTCATATGACGTATTGAATTATGCTCAAAAATAGAAAAAATACTAATGAGCTTCTGTCCATAATGTCCGGAGTATGCTTTATAAAATTCAAATCCCATATGCTATGCTAAGCGCCGTCGAAGTATGTGTGAAAATCTAAATCGAATTCCAGTAGGTGCAGGATGAGAATTTAAATCTTGAGCAATCCCGAAATTTCAGGAGACTTTATAGACGAATTGCGCCAAGCTAAGCCCGTGAACAGGGGGGCAGTTTCGTGTTTTGTACTTGATGCAATTTCAGTTGGAGTATTACGTAATTTTCAAAATTATTTCGCTTTTTCATTGATATTAAAAAATTTGTAGTATGTTTGAACATTTAAACATAGTACATGAACTTATCCATAGACCATACAAGTCCGCTGCCTTTGCACATGCAGGTAGAACAGCTGCTGCGGGAGTTGATTAAAGATGAAAAATATATTAATGGAAGTCCTTTGCCCAAGGAAGTTGAGCTTTCCAAATTGCTTGGGATCGCACGGAATACCATTCGTCAGGCCACAAACAAAATGGTTTATGAAGGAACGCTTGTCCGGAAGAAAGGCGTGGGCACTTTTGTGCGTTCCAATAATGTGAGTACGCGTTTGGACAATTGGTCGAGTTTTACGGAAGAAATGAGCCGTATGGGCATACATTTTGAGAACCTCAGCATAGAAACGGCCCTTATTCAGGCAGACGGGCATATCGCGAAAAAACTACACATAAACAAAGGCAGGGAAATCCTTGAGCTGAGGCGCCTGCGCGGTGATAAAGATGGGCCTTTTGTTTATTTCAAATCCTATTTTCACCCTCGTATTGAACTAAAGGAAAGCGAGGATTTCTCCCAACCATTGTACGAAATCCTTGAGAACCGTTACTCCACGCGTGCTGTGACATCCAGAGAGGAAATACAGGCCATAGAAGCAGATAATGAAATAGCATCATTGCTGAAAGTGAAAAAGGGTGCGCCAATCCTGTTCCGGAAGAGGCTGGTGCTTGATCCGGGAGAGCGAATCATTGAGTACAATCTGTGCTACTACCGCAGCGATAAATTTACCTACACCATTGATATCAAGCGGAACGCATGACACAAAAAATAAAATATAGCATTGGTGTCGATATCGGCGGTTCACATATTTCTGCTGCGCTGGTTGATATGGGTAAAAAGGCTGTTGTTGCTGAATCATATCGTGAGCGAAAAACAGATGCACAAGCTCCTGCCTCTCATATCCTGGAAGCTTGGTCTGAGCTGATGCAACAAGTATTGTTTGCCTGCTCAACAACTGCTGTTTCCGGCATTGGGATTGCTGTTCCCGGTCCCTTTGATTATGAAAAAGGAATCTCGAAAATCCTGAATGTTGGGAAATTTGATCATCTTTTTGGGATAAATGTCGGGCAATACCTTAGCACGAATCTTAAGGTAGCTTTATCAGATCTAAGTTTCATCAATGATGCTTCTGCATTTGCCCTTGGCGAATATTCCAATATATCTGATAAGTTCAGCCGGATATTGGCCATTACCCTGGGAACCGGTTTTGGCAGCACTTTTATTCACGATGGCCTACCTCAATCTGAGATGCTTTATCATTTTCCCTATAAGGAATCCATAGCGGATGATTATTTCTCTACCCGTTGGTTTGTAAAAACCTATAATGCGTGGAGCAGGAATCAAATCACCAATGTAAAAGACCTAACAGAATTGGCTGAATCAGGGGATGCAGTAGCCATTGAATTGTTTGAAGGGTTTGGGAATGATTTGGGTAAATTCCTGCACCAATTTGTCGTTAATAATCGGGCTGAATGTTGTGTGATTGGTGGCAATATCAGCAAAGCCTGGGCCTATTTTGCACCGCATTTGCTTCAAAAAACCGGATGCCCTGTGATCAAGGCCAAAGACAACAATTATTCTGCCATAGCAGGTGCAGCCTTAAGTACAAAATTGAATATAAATGAATCCAGATATTAGAAAGACAACACAGTTTTTGCTCCCGGAGCTGGTTCAAAAAACCCAAGCTGGTGATTATGATATTTATCCGGGCTTTGAAGTGCCAACAGCTTCGATTAAAAGTGGTTACAATGCGCTTGCCGATTATCTGGCAATGCAAAAAACGGCCGTTATCGATGGCTATATTGGCGTGCAATGGGAGGCTTTGATTGCAAATCTTAGTGACGCGCTCAGCAAAAAAGGCATTAAAGTATTATGCTTTGATGTTTCCGTGGCTTTAAAGGAAAGCAAAGCAATTGACAGACTCATTGAGCCTTTCCTGGGCGGCGATGATCCTCTTTTCGGCAAAAAGACGAATCTTGATCTGGAGGATTTCTTTGTCAAGGAAAATCTTAAACAGCTGAGGCCGGATTCAAAGGCAGCATTGAATATACTCTACGGAAGTGGGGCATCGCTCTGCAATTGGGACGGACCATTGCTTTATGTTGATCTCCCCAAAAACGAGCTTCAGTTCCGAATGCGGGCAGCTTCCATCACAAACCTTGGTGCGACTACAACATTCGCTCCAAAGAAAATGTATAAGCGGTTTTATTTTGTGGATTGGGTGGTTTTGAATAAACACAAGCAGCAGATCCTCCCGGATATCGACATAATCATGGACGATCAAAGGACAGAAAATCCATATTGGACATCGGGTAATTGCTTAAGAAACAGCCTGAAAGAGATGAGCCGGAATTTTTTCAGGGTTCGGCCTTGGTTTGAGCCCGGTCCGTGGGGCGGTCAGTGGATGAAAGAAAACATCAAAAAGCTCAATCCCGATGTTCCGAATTATGCATGGTCTTTTGAGTTGATCGTACCTGAGAACGGACTAATGCTCAACGATCAGGAAAAAATGCTGGAAGTATCATTCGATTTTCTGATGTATCGGGAATATCAAAATGTGTTGGGCGAGGCCGCCGGGCGTTTTGGTTACGATTTTCCCATTCGCTTCGATTTCCTCGACACCTTTGATGGGGGCAATCTTTCGGTTCAGGTGCATCCTCAGCAGGAGTATTTTGAGAACGAATTCGGGGAATCTTTTACCCAGGACGAATGTTATTACATCCTGGACACCAAAGAGGATGCAGATGTTTATCTGGGCTTCAGGGAGGATGTTGATCCGGAAAAATTCCGTTCGGAACTGGAAGATAGTTATGCTGATTCGGCCAAGGTGGAAATTGATAAATTCGTGCATTCCGAAAAAGCAAGCAAACACGATTTGTTCCTTATTCCAAGTGGAACGATCCACGGATCCGGTAAAAACAATCTGGTACTGGAGATTAGCTCAACCCCTTATATTTTTACCTTTAAGCTTTATGACTGGCTTCGTCTTGATCTGGAAGGAAATCCAAGGCCTTTAAATATCGAACGTGGATTTAAAAACCTTGATTTCAGCAGAAAGGGCAGTCTTGTGCCGCGGGAGCATATTTCAAAACCGGCTTTAATAGATCAGGGTGATGATTGGAGGCTGATTCACTTACCTACACACAGGGCGCATTTTTATGATGTACACCGCTTTGAATTTGCATCATCTGTGGAGGTAGAAACGAACAATCAGTGCCATGTAATGATGCTGGTTGAGGGAACATCATTGATTTTGGAGACAGCGCAGGGTTTAAAGCAGCGGTTTAATTTCGCGGAAACCTTTGTCATTCCGGCCGCATGCAAAAAATATACTTTATTAAATGAAAGCAGCTCGCCCTGTAAAGTGGTTAAGGCTTTTGTAAAATCTGAAAAAAACGAAGCATGAGTAAAAAGAAGGTGATACTGATCAGTTTTATTTCCGCGCTCGGTGGCTTGTTGTTTGGTTTCGACACGGCTGTGATTTCAGGAACCATTAAAATGGTCACCGGTGAATTTGCTCTGGGGGTTGACCTTCAGGGGTGGTTTGTCAGTTCTGCCATTGTAGGTTGCGTGCTGGGCGTTGCATCTGCCGGGTTGATCAGCGATGTGCTGGGCAGAAAGAAAGTATTGCTGGCATCGGCTGTTTTCTTTACTGTTTCTGCTCTGGGATGTGCCCTGGCCAGCTCCATGGCATCGCTTATAATATTCCGTTTAATTGGCGGAGCCGGGATTGGCCTGGCATCCATTATTTCGCCCATGTATATTGCTGAGCTGTCGCCGGCAAAGATGCGGGGACGACTGGTGGCCCTTTATCAATTAGCAATTACAGTAGGAATCTTATCTGCCTATTTATCAAATTCTTACATCCTAAACTTGTTAGGCAGTGAAAATCCGGATGCATGGCGCTGGATGTTTGCCACCGAAACAGCTCCGGCATTTTTGTTTTTTGTGATGTTGTTTTTCATTCCAGAAAGTCCCAGGTGGTTGCTGTCTAAAGACAGGCTTGATGAAGCACGGAACATCCTTCAAAAATATATCCCTAAAGCAGAAGCGGACAATCAGATGGAATATTCGAAGAGTCAAAAAAATGATGAAACAGGATTCTGGGATATTTTGAAGCAAAAGTCCCTGGTGAATTTGCTCTTTATTGGTGCAGCTCTGGCCGCTTTATCGCAATTGAGCGGAATAAATGCCATCATTTATTTTGGTCCGGATATCCTGAACAATGCCGGATTAACGCTGAGCGATTCGCTTGGAGGACAGGTAAGTATTGGGATTGTAAACGTTCTTTTTACGCTTCTGGCCATTTGGAAAATTGACTCCTGGGGAAGAAAGCCATTGCTGCTTTCAGGCATTATCGGCGTATTTATTGCTTTGATTATGTGTAGCTCATACTTCTTGCTGGACCTGGAAACCCCTTTCCTGATTATCATTTTTATCACGCTCTTTATTGCCTGTTTTGCTTTTTCGTACGGCCCGGTAACATGGATCATTATTTCAGAAATTTATCCAACAAAAGTACGGGGTACAGCCATGTCTATTGCAACATTGGCCCTTTGGCTTACCAATGTTTTGGTAGCACAGTTTTTCCCAAGAATTCAGGCATGGTCAAATGGGGGTACATTTCTGATTTTTGCGGGAATTACTGTGGTAGCCTTCTTTTTTGTGAAAAGATTTGTCCCGGAAACGCGGGAGATGAGTCTTGAAGAAATTGAAAATCAACTAAAATAGTGCTTGTCCATAATGTCCGATCTCAGCGTTATTTCTTTTGCTGGAAACAGTCATTTACACCAGTAAACTCTGCTTTTTCGGGCTGTGCAAGCCTCGTTATCGAACTTTCTAGCTCAGAAACACGACATTATAGACAAACACTAAATAGCACACTGATAAAATTTAAAATATGAACTACAAAGATCTTAAGCTTATACTTTTTATCGGGATAATCCTGATGGGAATTGTCGCTCCTGTATTTTCACAAAACGACTATCTGGTTGGTTATCAGAAAGATCTTGCAGGCAATAAATTTGTTTATCATTCACCCTATTCAAATTCTGAAAAATCATTGCTGGTCAGGGCAAACAAGTATTTCAAACCCATTGAGTGGGAAACACAGGTCGTTCCAAAATCATATAACAAAGAAACGCTTTCGTTTATCTGGCTTTATGGTATCGATGTCTTGCCTCAAAGTCAGGATTTTGAGCTGTGTGTAAACGACAGCAAAGTGCTGAAATTCTCCAGTCCGACAAGCACGGATCAAAAAACCTGGAAGGTGGAAGGGCAAAAAGGCATCAGCATCAGCTTCAAACAGGCCATGGTGGATAAGCATGGCGACCAAATGGGCTATGCAGTGCTGACAATGCCCACCGTTTTAGTTACTAAAGGCCAGCCTGTGAAAATTAAGGTTGACGGAATTGACAATAAAAGCGACGCCTGGTATATGACTTTTGAGGTGCCGCTTGATAATAAATTCTCAGCAGAACAACTGAAAACAGTGACCAAAGAAAATGATAAACTCTACCACACCATCCGCTTCAATTATGTGCATCTCGGAGCGCCGGAAGAAGCTGTTTTGCGTGTTGATGATGAAGTGAAAACAATCATGCTGGCCACCGGATTAAATGAGATTGATTTCCTGATTCCAAAAGCAGATGAGCCAGGGCTTGTAAAAACATCTTTCGTTGTGGGGACGAATAAGCAGGAGCAGGAAGTGGCAGTAAATCCCGTTAAAGAATGGACCGTTTATCTGGTGCAGCACAGCCATACCGACATCGGCTATACACGGGCGCAATCGGAGATTTTGGCGGAACACCTGCGCTACATTGACTACGCTTTGGATTATTGCGACCAAACCGATCAATACTCCAAAGACGCACAGTTTCGGTGGACCTGTGAAGCGAGCTGGGCGGTACGGGAATACTTGAACAACCGCCCAAAGGAGCAAGTCGATCGCTTTTTGCAAAGAGTGAAAGAAGGGCGGATTGAAGTTACCGGAATGTTTTTTAATTTTTCTGAAATTGTAGATGAAACAGCCTTGGCCATGCAGTTGCAATCCTTAAAGAAATTTAAAGAACAGGGAATTGATGTGAAAACAGCCATGCAGAACGATGTAAACGGAATTGGCTGGTGCATGATTGATCTGTACCACAATACCGGGGTAAAATACGTGACTATGGGGCAACATGGCCATCGCGCCCGGATTCCTTTTGATAAACCAACCTCTTTTTGGTGGGAATCGCCATCAGGAAACCGGTTAATGGCTTATCGCTCTGAGCACTATATGCATGGAAATGCACTGAGCCTGACAAATGGAAAAATCGATGTGTTCCGGGATAATCTATCGGATTACCTTGGAGATCTGGAAAATAAAGATTATCCACTTGACAGGATATCCTTTCAGTTTTCGGGATATGTTACGGATAACTCTCCTCCATCTACCAAGGCATGCGACATTGTGGAGGAATGGAACAGCAAATATGAATGGCCTAAACTAAAACTTGCACTGGCCAGCGAATTCATGATATACATTGACCAGAACCATCCGGAAATTTTGGAAGTGAAAAAAGAAGCCTGGCCGGATTGGTGGACCGATGGATTTGGAACAGCCATGAACGAAACCAAAACATCAAGGGTCACCAGTGCTCAAATGAGCGCAACTACGGGTCTTCTTGCCATGGCTCAGGCAGCGGGAGCTGCGATTCCCGAACAGCTGAAAAATGATATCAGCCTGTGTTATGACAATCTGCTGTTTTATACAGAGCATACCTTTGGGGCAGATGAAAGTATTTCTAATCCAACATCAGAAAATTCAAAAAACCAATGGAGCCAAAAATCATCCTATGTGTGGACAGCCAATCAGCAGGCAAACCTACTCAGGGAAAAGGCCATTGGCTTGATCCAGCCTTATATTAGCCTACCAAAGGAAGCCTCTGTTACAGTCTTTAATACCTTGAACTGGGATCGTTCGGGATTGGTTGAGGCATTTATTTACCACGACCTTTTACCGCTTGATAAAGAATGCATTATAACTGACGAGAAAGGAAATAAAGTGCCTACGCAAATTATGAAAAGCAGGAATGAAGGCAGTTATTGGGCGCTTTGGGTAAATGATGTTCCGGCAATGAGTTATACCACGCTTAAAATTAATGTCCTGGATAAGCAAATAGAATCTAAAACATCCCGGAAACGGCTTGCTGACACCATTGAGAATCAGTTTTATAAAATTATTATTGACGAACAGCATGGGGGCATCAGCAGCATCATTGACAAAGAAACAGGCAAAGAGCTGGTCGATCAGAATGCAAAATACAAATTGGGCAGCTTCATTTACGAAACAATTGAAGATCGCAGGGAACTGGAGCGCCTGACGCATTCGGTGCGCGACACCAATTACAGCCCAATCAACAGGGAGTTTATTCAACTCAATGATTTCAAAATCACAGATATTCAGGATGGCGAGATCTGGACCAGCATCCATTGCAATGGTAAAATTAACGCTTGTGCCGATCATCATGGGGTAAACATGGAAATCAGGTTATACAAACAAGAGAAGCAGATCGAATTGTTGTATGAAATGAATAAGCGCTCAAATACAAATCCCGAGGCCATTTATATAGCCTTCCCTTTTTCTTCAGAAGATAAAGGCGAACTATTATTTGACGTGCAGGGCGGCGTGGTACGGCCCGGGCTTGACCAGCTCGAAGGCACAGCATCCGATTGGAATACTATTCAGAATTTCGCATCTGTCAACAACCAAAACGGACAAATAATTTTTAGCAGCAATGATATTCCATTGGTGCAGTTTGGAGCGATTAATACCGGAAGATATTACTACAAACACAAGCCGGAAAGAGCGCACATTTATTCCTGGGTGCTCAACAATTACTGGACAACCAATTTTAAAGCAGACCAGTCCGGAGCGCTCTCCTGGTCGTATCAAATTACCTCCACGGATGATAATTCGATATCGAAGGCGACCCGATATGGCTTTGGCAACAAGGTTCCGATGATTAGCCGAACGAATGCGGGAAATTCAGGTCGTCCTGCTCCGGAGTCAAAAGCTTTTATTGAGTTTAATGAGCTGGAAAACCTTCTGCTGGTCAGCTCAAGGCCATCGAAGGATGAAGATGGAATTATTCTTCACTTACGCGAAACAGAAGGCGACCATGCGGTTCTGGATATTGCCAGACTGCTTAGTAATGAGCACATTAAAGCGGTGTATGAGATCAATTCAATCGGTGAAAAGCAAAAGGAACTGAGCTCTTTCCTTCTGTTTGAGCATTTTGAAACCAAGTTTTTATTGCTTGAGCTTACGGAATAAATTGAGGGTAGAAGTTGTAATTTGGTGGGTGAGTAGGGTAGGATTTATATTGCTGGGCTTTATCCCAGGTTTTTCCTTTTGGCTATTTTGAAATTAATTTCCAAAACAGCCAGGCATGGCTTCTGTGAAGTTTAGGGGCAGTGTTTGGAATAGCTCAGAGCGCAGGGAGAAAGCATGATTGTTTTGGATTTAAAATCTCCAAACTCCATTTAATCGGGTAATCTATATGTAAACCCAAAGCTCAGGAAGTTATCTAACGCATTTTCATTAAGACCAATACCTCCAGATACGTCTAATTGAAAATTTGGTAATACAAGATACGTAAAGCCTGTATCAAATAAATTTTCTGAATTACCTTCTTCTTTAAGCAATCCATAAGCTTCAACAAACATTCCTAATTTATCTGTTAATCCAATTCCTAATGCAAGAGAATAAAAGTATCCGGGTACAGCCGTGTCACCGTCCCATTCCGCACCAAGGTTATATCCTATTGAAAATCTATCGGATAAGGTGTGTGCAAAGGAAAACCGAATATTTGCTGCGGTATAATCAGGCTTAAAATATTTATCTGCTGTAAAAGGCAAAACAAGTCCTCCAAGAAATGCAATTTCAGGTTTCCATCCATCCTCTTCTGCAATTTTAATTTTGAAACCTGTATATAAAGGGCCAATTCCAGAAGTAGTATTGGTCGTGTCCGTGTTCTTAATGGACACCTTCTCTCCCAAATATTCTAAGCCCAAACGTAATTCAAAATTTTTAAGTAATCCATAGCGCAGCAAAGTGGTGTTGTATGAAAATGACTTCTGTTTTATAAAATCTGTCGCGTAATTTTCCACAACAAAACCCGTCTCGATTTGTAAAGATTTTTGAGGGACTACAGAAGAAGACTCTGTTTGGTCTGGCCTGTCTGTAATTAATTCAGGCACATCATCCTGTGCTTTAGCAAGCAATGAAACAATAACCAATCCAAGTATTAGAATAATCCTCATATTATCAACGCATTAAGTATATTCTACAAAAATAGTATTTTAACCTGATTAATTTATAAAATTTCGTCAGGAGCATATTCGCCAAGCTCAGAGGCAACACGCAATATGCAATAAAAGAAAGGAAGCACAGATTTTTGGCGCACAGGAATAACCATAGCTATTTCAACTCGAAACATGTGTTAGAATATTTTGTGAATTATTCAGGATAGAGTCGCTTTTGCTTTTGGAAAATTGTACCTGAGGCATCAAATGTAGAAATCATGGCTAAGAGGCTGTTGAGAAATTCTATCCTTTTGTTGATGTGATTTCCTGATATATTGATTATGTTTTTATGCTCTGACTTCTTTCGGTTATTTCGCTTCATTATTAACCAATTAAAACAAAAAATGATGAATCCTAAGATGTTATTTCTGTTGATTTTTGCAATGACATTTTTTTATGCATGTGATAGTGATGATGAGTCCGATGATATCATAAATGAAGATCCCGACGAAACAGAGACTTTGATCAGAGATATAACCGATTATTATCCGGAAGCGGTTTTTGGTAATGTTTATCGGGGCTGGGATCAGATTGGCAGTTATACACGTAATGAGGTAGTTGCTTATACTAATGAATCAGGCGAAACACATTATTATGAAGTTGTTGAGATTCCTGGAGGGGATGTGGAGTGGCTTTGTGCTGCATATCTGGCGCAACTGTCTGGCGGATATTTGGTTTGCCCCGAAACCGAAGATGAAAATGAATTTGTGTTCAGTCTTATCGATGAAGAAGTAGAATGGTATGTATGGCCGGAAACCAATGTGACCAATGGTCCTCCAATCGGTGGTTTCCAGGAGTATAGTGAAGAAGACGAAGAAGATCCTGCTGCAGGTTGGATGTGGCTCAGCGGACAGTCTATGGATTATACTAATTGGTGTCAAAACCTGGATGACGGCCTGCTCGACGATGATCCTCGCGATAATACGCAGCCCAATGATGTTACAGGTGGTAACCAGGATGCCATGTGCTATGGGGAAATAACTGCTCCTGTTTCTTACTGGGGCGATTTTCCAAGCCGTTTTGGTGACCTTATGACAGGAGATGCCGCGACCTTTTATGCTTTTATTATTGAGTATGAGAGCAATCCGGATGATTCCGGGGATAAATAAACAATGCCCGGAAAACCTATCCTGATTAATTCCTGCTTTAAATTCAGGTCAGATGTGAGGTGTCTAAAGCTGAAGATATAGTCGCCTATTTCAAAGCTTTAACAAGGAAGCAGATGGCCTGGTTTAATGCAATGTAAAATGCAAACAAATTCAATTTTAGGATATAAAATTAGTTAAAACCTAATTTTTGGCTGATTATAATATTTTGGGTTCTACTAGGAATTTCGTGGGTAACAATAATGTTTGAAAATAATATGGAGATATTTGTTAATAAACTATTGATTCCTAACAGATTCCTCCCTCCCGATAACTATCGGGACAAAGCCTTAATCATTTCGTTTGGCTTTGTTCCGGTCGGAATGACGCTGTTTATTAGGTGTTTAAGGCAAATGCGGCCTGGTCACTGAGCGTCCTGTGGTGAGCGTAGCCGAACCAAGTCGAAGTGCGCCGCATTTGCCTCCTGACTTCATAAAAACGCGTCATTCCGACAAAGTTTTCCGAAGAATGAGGAAACTTTGGAGGAATCTGTTTTGAAATAAAGTAATTTTTCTTTCCACGAAATTCCGTGTAGAACCAATTATTTAAGTGAATTTACGTTTATCCTCTATTTAACCTTCTATTAGACAATTTCTTCCAAATACTATCAGCAATTGCAATATCCGAATCCGAAAACCCAAAGGTTTCTTTTAGTATTCGTTGATTAGTATATTGCAAAATCTCTTGTATGTCTTGCTTCTCCCGTAATCGCTTATCAATTTCTGATAGTAATTCAGCATGTTTTTCATTGTATGGAATAACAACGCTTTCTACTTCATTTGGCATTAATTCAAGAACACCGCCCCCATGACTTCTTCCGCAAATTTCGGTAAATGCCAGTGAAAGTGAATTGTAATAACTTGCTACTAAAGCATTTTTGTTAACCCCTTCTTTTATTTTTACTCGGTGCATAGTGTCAGTTGTATAGGCACCAACTTCGTTAATCAGGAATTTTGGATAACGATTATTTCTTCTCACAAACAGTGCATCAGAAACCCAAAGCGATGGTACAATTTGCCATTCATCCCTGATTCTGCATTTGTAACCTTTGTTTATTCCTTGTTCTTCGCCTGATGCTATGTATTCTCTCGCTCCATCCTGACCGTTTAATTCACTCATCTTCGGAAAAACAAGTAGGTTTGCCCGTGCTTCGGCATTCAAGTTTTTTTGCCAGTCTTTTTTGTTGAATATCGCACTTGAAACTTGAACGCTCCTTCCCACCATTGGACGTGCAAAATCTTGCATTCGATAAAACTGGACAGTGGAATATGGAACAGTAAAAAATGGATTGGAACCCGTAGTAATGCCAACTTCTACTTTTGCAAGTTGTCCCATTGTATGCAGCTTTTTATCTGCTTTTATTCGCTCAATAAAATCAATTTCCTTTTGGTCGAGAAAATAGAAAGTCCATTTATTCGATTTAAAGTCAATCTTTTTCTTAGGGGCTTTCAGTTTCGCAACGTCCAATTTTTCCAATGCATCTGCATTTGGTACTTCTATGTGTTCAATGAAGTGTTTTTGTGTTTTATCTTTTTCGCACAACAATAAAACTACTTCTTGCTGAATGTCAGGAAAAACAAGTTTTTCGAATGAAACGATACTAATTTTATTGTAAAAGTGTGCTAAAAACTGGCGTAAAGTTTTTGCAAATGAAACTTGCAGAATTTCGGCTGGAACTACAAAACCAATTTTTCCGGTTTCTTTTAATAACAGACTTGAACCAACGATAAAAGAAACCCACGAATTAGTTAGCTTGGAATATTTAAGGTTTGCCCTGTTGAAAATTATATTGGCTTCATTTTGTTGCTCTTTATCAAAATACTGATACCTAATGAATGGGGGGTTTCCAATTACCAAATCAAATTCCTTATCAGTTGTATTACAGAAACTGTGAAATTCCCTGTTCTCAACATTACAGTTTTCTGTTTTTAAGCTTTCCGCTTTTTTAGCTTCATCAGGGTCTAATTCAGTGGCTAAGATTGAATTGTACTTAAATCCACCTTCTTTAATTTGCTGCAAAAATATTCCGTCCCCACAACTTGGCTCAAGTATGTCGAAATTGGTTGTACCATTGAAAGCCCATTTTAAAATAAAATCGGCAATTGGGGCAGGAGTATAAAAACCGCCCCTAAGTTTATCTTTAGATGCGTTTTTAATTAGTTCCATATAATTCTGATATTAGCGGAATGGAATTGTCCATTCCCCCAAGATTATACAATTGCATTAGATTATTCTCCTGTCTTAGCAATAAGGAATCAAATTGACGTTGAAGAACAGTTAGTTTTCGTTTGTTTCCGTTGTTTTTATCTATTGCTCCCTGAATGTCAATTAATGATTTCTGAGTACCCGCAATATCATCATGTAACGCCTTTTCTTCTTGATTGTCAAAGTCAATTATCCGAATGGGAAGTTGTTTCAAGACTTTTGTTCCACGAGCAATATAGCCTCCTCTAAAGATTTCGCCATTTATTGATGAAAACCACTCCAAGTATTTTGAATTGAGAAGTGCCTGAATGTAGTAAATCGAATACTGGCAGTCATCGGGCAATGTTATCATGCAATATCCTGCTGTACCTCCCGATGAAATTAACGTCCCATAATAATCAATTGCGTATTTATTCCCTTGCGATAAAACACCAACTACAATTTTGGCAGGAACATCACATTTGTCCAAACTTTGATGTCTCCCGTAGCGATACCATTCGTTTGCAGTTTCGGGTTCTGGTTTTATATCTCTTTTCGGGTTGGCTAATACAGCTTTATAGTGATTTAAGAATTTGAATGCTTCTGGAAATCTTTTCTCCAATTCATCAATTTTAACAAAACTGATTTTACCCTTTACTTTTTTATAAGGATAAATAACAAATGAATTTGGGTTGAATGGACGATATGTATTCAGATTATCAATCCCTGTAGATGTTTGATAATAAGGTTTTGTAAGTCTTTTTTCAATTTTCCAATCTGTTTTTTGGAATGAGAAGTAGAAATACTTTTTATCTTCTTTAGTTGGAGTATGGATGTAAATTCTATTTGCACTGGTTTGAATCCCATTGTAAATATTCTCTTCTCCAATAAGTTCACCCAACAAGCTGCTTTGTTTCAAAATTTCGTTAAAAACAGGTCTTAAATATCCTGGTACAAGCTTCCATGTTTCAGAAGTTATTGAATCACTTTTAATCGTATCGTAATCTTCTGCTTTGTAATCCCGAACAACCCAATTACGATAATCTTTTACTTCGTAATAATTAGTATTTTCAAGTTCACTGTTTTGAACGATTAACAAACAGGTATAAGTTGTCTTTCCTTTGAAGATTTGATTTGCACCAAATGAAACAATTTGGTTAACAATACGCTTTTCAGCCAATAGTTTTCTTAGTTCTTTCGCTGCACCAACTTTTGTGAATTTACTTGGAACAATATATCCCAAGAATCCGTCAGGTTTCAATAATTGAATGCACCTTTCAATAAAGACAAAATATTTATCGAACTGTTTATAAGCTGTCTTGTATTGTTTCTTGTAAATAGGCAACTCCAATGGAGTAATATTTTTCATGTCTTCCGTGGACATATAAGGTGGGTTTCCCACCATTACATCAAACTTTATATCGCCAAAATCAAATGGATTAATAATGTCTTCCTTGCCAACGGTAGCTTTTTGAGGCTGAACCAAACTATTACCAAAAACAATATTTTTAGAAAGGTCAGGTAAAATTGGAAGTTCATTAGAAATTGATTCGATATTTTCTTCTTCCAAAAGTTTCAATAATAACCCAAACCTTGAAGCTTCAACGGCATTGTAATCTTTGTCAACTCCATAAATGCAATTCTCTAAAACTTGTTTCTTTAATTTGAATGGAAGTTTATAAGAATTTACGGATGTTTGGATAAGTGCTGACTTGTCATTCTGTACAAAGTAGTCAATCAGAATATCGTTGATTAACTGATATGTTTCTAATAAGAAAGCTCCTGAGCCACATGCAATGTCCGCAAATTTGCAGGCTATAATTTCATCAATAGTTTTTCCATTGCAGTAAGGTATGACGGTTTTCCTAAGAATATCCTGAATTATATTTGTTGGCGTTGTTACCACATCTCTGTCAACGTTTTCAGGCTTGTCTTTTAGAATGATTTCTTTTTCTTCAATAGCAAGTTTTTGGGCAATAAAGATTTCATAAATATTTCCAAGAATATCGGAAGCAAAAACTGCAAAAGAGTAAGGACTTTCAGGATAATAAAGCTGTCTGATAATTGTCCAGAAAATGGATTGGCTGTTTTCAATTATTTCTTCTTTGTACTCTTGAATAAAAAGTCCTGAATTGTATTTTTTATCAGCTTCATAAAATTTGGCAATCAAGGATTTAAAATCCTTTTCGTCTGCAAATTTCAAAAGTGTTTGGTAAGTCTCAATGTTTCTGTCCTCACAAACCCTGAGAAAAATAATACTATTCAAATAGCTTTGAACCAAGTCGTTCAGTTCAATTTCTGAAATATCGTTTTTGACTTTAAAAATCTCTGCACCAAGTAGTAATCTCCATTCGTTTATCTGCTGAAGGAATAGTTTATCAACTCCATGCAAACTAAGCTTATCTTCAATATGTTCCCATTCTAAATCAAAGCCTCCCGAATAGACTGTTTCATGTCCGAGTAGTTTATGAATTTCCTCGAACTTTTCTTCATATTCGGAAAAGTGATAAAGTTTTATTCTGCATTTTTCGGCATTATCAGTTGATTCGACTTTCTCAGAACAATCATAAATTGCAAGGAATTCAAAGTTTGAAAGAACCGAAATTTTAAGTTTGGCTGTATAGCCGTAACGCCTTGTCTGTTTTGCAGGGGAGTTGTCCGATTCAATTTTTACATTTGGCTTCTTTGCTTCAAGAAAAAACTTTCTTTCTGAAAACAATCTGAAAGTATAGTCTGGCTTTTTTGTGTTTGAAGTAGCATTTTCTTTCAACGGTTCTTCCAAAAGAACCTCCCGTTCATTATTAGATTTACCTGATTTGTTAGTAATATCCCAACCAAGCATTTCGAAAAATGGGTCTAAGAAGTCAGCTCGGAGCTGTGTTTCATTGTATTTTGGAGACTGGTAATAATCTCTATTTGATTCGTATTTTTGTATTAACTCTTTGATTCCCATCTATCTGTTATTTCTCAAATATTCAATTTTACTTTCTGCCACTCTTAAAACATCATGAGCTTTTTTCTCATCAAGAATCTCATAAGCAATGTTTTCACTTAAATATTCAATCAATAAATATTCATTGTCTAGTTCCAAAGCATTAGCAATTTTTTCTATTTGCTCCCGTCTTGCTTTGCGTTCTCCACGTTCAATTTTACTGAGGATAGCGGTATCTACATCCACCATTGCAGCAAGTTGTCGAAGTAACATGCCTTTTGCTTCTCTTTTACTCCGTATTATTTCGCCTACTTTATTCATTTGAAATGATATTCTTGACATTATTTGTCAAATCTACAAAGAAACACTGTTACGTCATAATCTCTTTTTAAAATTCTTATGAAGTAGTTATCAACATGACGGTGCGAGGGCAAGATTGCACTCTTTTGCAAATTTTGGATTGCAGGTTGGCTCGTGCAGTTTGCAAATGTGTGCAATGTGGGTGGGCTTCCCTAATTGCCCCATAGGGCAAAAGCGCGTTGGCAAAACAAAATCTTCTTTGAAGCACTAATCGGTTCATTATTCAAGTCAATTTTTATAGTTATTCTATGTTCGTTTTTTATTTTCATCCTTGCTGGTAACTACTTATGTGTGCACCTTTAGTATCTATATCAAACTTCAGTTTGAGGATATGTTCACCTTTTAAGGTTTTTATTCCAAACGCATTCATGCTAATCCTCCAAACTGATTCAACGGATTTTTAATCTTCATACACACATGGATGTTAATTTCACTTCTCCAGAAGCTTGTGCATCCAGGCAATTCCTGGATGATCCGCAAAACTCTATCCATGTCCATTAATTGTTTCACATGATTGTTTTAAAAATGAATTGTAAAAGTATTATTTTTTAAAAAAACATCCAATTTTATTTTAACCTAAATTATTCATAAACCAAAAAAAAATAGGGAAATTTGTGCGATACCTCATTGATATTCAGTATCTTTATGTCGGCAAACAAAAACAAAAATCCCTATGGCTAAAAATACAAAGAATATTTCAAACAGTGGCACAAAACCACAGGAAATTACACAAAAGAGCCTTTTTCCTCTCACCAGTTCAAATGGCAAAAAGGTTGAGGTTAACTTTACTTTGAAAAAGACATCAAGTGATGGCGGCCTATTATTGCTTCGCGAAGTAGAAAAACAGCTTGGTTTAATCGACAGCCTTGCAGGCTGCATTGAAGACCCCCGCAACCAAAGTTATGTCAAGCACAGCACAAAACGCCTTCTAAGCCAGCGTATTATGCAAATTGCTGCAGGCTTTGAAGATGCAAATGACTGCAATGCGCTCAGGGACGATGAGGTAGTTAAGGTATGCTGTGAGACTACAGAAAGCCTTTCAGCCCAGCCTACAATGAGTCGTTTTGAGAATCAAATCACGGCTTCTCAGAACTACAAAATGGCCAAGGTCTTTGTAGATAAATTTATCGCTTCCTATGACCACGAACCAAAAATTATTATACTTGATTCTGACGATACAAGCAGCTTAACATATGGTAATCAGCAGCTTACCATGTTCAATAATTACTACGGGGACTATTGCTATATGCCTTTGCACATATATGAAGGCTTTTCGGGCAAGCTGGTAACCACTATCCTCAAACCTGGCCGCCGCAGCAAAAGCCTTGATGTTTTTTCGATCCACAAACGCATCATAAGCTACCTGCGCCAGCATTGGCCCAACACGATGATCATCCTTAGGGGCGACAGCCATTTTTGTTCCAAAGAGTTTATGGAGTGGGCAAGGGAGAGCCATAGGGTTGAATTTATCACAGGGCTCAGTGGCAATTCTGTTTTAAACCAAAAGGCCAAAATAACCATAGAAAGCGCCAAAAAAAACTTCCAACAGTCGGGTACACCAGTGAAACGTTATCATAGCTTTCAATATCAGGCATCCAGTTGGGCTTTTGCCGAACGAGTGGTAGTCAAAGTAGAAGTAAGCAGCATGGGGACAAATGTAAGGTATATTGTCAGCAGCCTGCAAAATGTTCGTGCCAAGGCGCTTTACGAACAAGGATATTGTGCAAGGGGCGCAGCCGAATTGCGTATCAAAGAACATAAAACATACCTTAAGTCGGACAGGATGTCCTGCAACAGCTTTAAGGCCAATCAGTTCAGGTTGTTTTTGCATTCTGCTGCTTATGTCCTGATGCACAGCTTGCAAAGCATGGCGTTAGTAGGGACAGAGTTTGCTAAAGCAACTATGAAAACACTTCAATTGAAGCTGATCAAAGTAGCTGCCCGGATCAAAGTACTGAAATCAAAAATTAAAATAGAGCTGCCTGCAGAATTTTACAGCGACCGGGTGTTTATGAAATGCTTTAAGAAATTTGAAACCCTAAGGATTTAGGCCAAAATTCGGTAAGCTAATGTTCTTCAACATCTTGATGTCAAATAAAATTATCAATGGGCTTTACTGGAAAACCCAAATAGGAAAATGATGCTCATAAGCCATGTGATTAGGGTAAATAAATAGAAATTCAAGCAGTTAATCTTGATTCGCAATGCCTGACCCTGCTCGGTTAAAAAATTTTGTCTGTTTTTGGGAGTTTATGAATTAAACAGGTTAAAATATTTTTATGGCAGAAAGCCAAATTCTTGGTTTTCCGCTATTGTATTGCGTTGTGCAAAACCTCATTTTTCCGGCAAAGTACTACGAAGCTTGGGGGGGCATCCCATTATAATCTTTCAATAAATCATTGTAGTATTGAATTTCAACCGCGCTCAAACTCTGCTTTTAGTTAAAACACTTTTATAGGGTTTTTTCGGCTTCAGATCAGTTTCCCCAATGTATATTCCGGTTGATCTCAGCCCGTTTATCCTTTAATTCATCGAAGAAACCTTAGTTTATTGAGTTTTATTCGTTTCTCCGGATCAAAACGAGCCGAAAGGAGAAGAGGTATTAGTGGCACATTTTGAGCCGAAATATCGGGCACAGATATTCCGAAATCGGTGGCACAAAACGGTAAATTGTATGAGTAGTGGCAGATTGCGTGGTACTTCCCTTTCAAACCGCTTCTCAGTTTGAAAGGGGAGGCTGTTCAAAAAAGTATGTCACCCTTTTCTAATTGAGAACGCTTAAATTTTTCGTGTGTTTCTTCGTCAATTTTCACAAAAAGAGAGTCATCAATACGTCCATCATACCCAATAGCATCAGACTTGATATAGTTTATACCAACATCAACAAAGCCTTTTCCTCTAGGTGGTGTGGTTCCCTTAGTAATCTTAAATAATACATCACCTAATTTTACCTCCTTCCACTCGCATTTCGGCTGGCTCAATGTATCACTCATCAATTTTTACTTTTTGCAGGTTCGTAATGATCATCTCTGCCATTCCCTCCATCTTCGAAAATGCAAACCATTTTTTGCCAAGGTCTTTGAGGGAAGCGCCAAAATGGTAGCAGTCGTTTTTATCCAGAATCAAAAAACGGTCATGAGCGGCCTTAAACTCCACCATCTGTATTTCGGGATATTGGCTGTTATGCTTTTTCAAATCTAACTTAAGCTGTTTGCCTATGTTTTTGGTGTATATGGTGGCGGAAACATTTTGAGCTCTTTTGGATAGCAGCGTGAGCACGGTTTCATCCACATAATTATCAATGAGGATAATAGATTGCGATGTCCGTTTCACCAGGTCGCAGACATAGGCATAGGCATCAAATATTTGCCCATCATAAAAAATGCCTTGCTTTGGTGGCAAGTTGGTATTTATTTGCAAATCAATATCATCAACTTTTTTGACAAGGGAATGAACGCTTTCTTCAATCCTATTCATGCGTTTGTTTAATGAATATCCTTTTAGCAAATAATCTTTAAGCACTCTGTTTGCCCAAATCCTAAATTGTGTGCCTTGTTTTGATTTTACTCTATAACCTACCGATATAATTACATCGAGATTGAAATACTCGACATTTGTGGTTTGTGTTTTCCCTTTAATAGCGCCGTGTTGCGTGGTTAGTGCAAAAAATGCACATACCAGTTCCTTTTCTAGTTCTTTTTCTTTAAAGATGTTGTTTATATGCCTGCCAATCACTGTCCTATCACGCCCAAACAATGTTGCCATTTGTTCTTTGCTCAACCAAACAGTTTCATCATCAATTCTCACTTCTATGCGTGAAAGCAGTTCTTCTGATTGATAAAGTACTATTTCGTTTTTCCTACTCATCGTTCAACTTAATTTTTGCAAGGTTTTGCTTAATGCGCTGATTTAGCTCAGCTTCCTCTTTCAATTGGGCTTCAAATTCCGCTTTCAGGCTGGAAAAGCGTTCGGCAAAGTCAAAATCATCTGCTTCTTCGGCCAAGCCAACATAACGGCCTGGGGTAAGCACATAGTCCAACTCAGCTACCCGTTTTTTTGAGGCAGAAGCACAGAAGCCTTTTACATCTTCGTATTGGCCATTGGGATTCCTCCAGTTGTGGTAGGTGTCGGCAATGAGCTTTATATCGTTGTCTTCGGGATTTTCCGAGCCATCAGAGAGTACTTTGGTTCTGCGGTTAATCAAATGCCCCAAATTGCGGGCATCAATGAAAAGAATTTCGCCTGTACGGTTTCTAAACTTGCCGTTGCTACGGTTACGGCTCATAAACCATAGCGAAGCAGGAATTTGAGTATTCAAAAACAATTTGGCAGGCAGGTTCACTATGCAGTCAATTAAATCGGCTTCTACCAATTCTTTCCTGATATCTCCTTCACCGCCGCTTTTAGAAGTCAAAGCACCTTTTGCCAGCACAAAGCCCGCCTGTCCGCTTGGTGCTAAGTGGTACATGAAATGTTGAATCCAAGCGTAATTAGCATTTCCTGTGGGTGGTGTACCGTATTTCCATCGGCCATCGGTGCGCAGTAAATCGCCGCTCCAGTCGCTCACATTAAAGGGTGGATTGGCTATGATGTAGTCGGCTTTGAGGTCTTTGTGGGCATCATTCAGGAAAGAGCCTTCGTTGTTCCATTTCACTTGCGAGCTGTCTATCCCTCTAATGGCCAAATTCATTTTTGCCAAACGCCAGGTAGTTTGGTTGCTCTCCTGTCCGTAAATGGAAATGTCGTTGATTTTCCCCTGATGTTCGTTTATGAATTTCTCTGATTGGACAAACATTCCACCAGAGCCACAACATGGGTCAAATACACGGCCTTTGTAGGGTTCGAGCATTTCCACCAAGAGGTCAACAACGCTTCTGGGCGTGTAGAACTGTCCGCCCTTTTTGCCTTCTGCCAAAGCAAATTCACTAAGGAAGTATTCAAAAACATGACCGAGTACATCTGCGCTTCGGGCTTTTGCATCGCCCAGGGCTATGTTTCCAATCAGGTCAATGAGTTCACCTAAGCTGGTTGGATCAAGGTTTTGTCTTGCATAAACTTTTGGCAAAACACCTTTCAGCGAAATGTTTTCCTTTTCGATGAAGTCCATAGCTTCATCCACCGATTTCCCAATTGTGGGTTGTTTTGCCTGGGAGAGCAAATAATTCCAACGTGCTTTTTCTGGTACGAAGAACACATTTTCGGCTTTATACTCATCCCGATCCTCCGGACCCGCACCCTGAGCCTCTTCTTTCTTTAGTCGGCAGTAAAGCTCATCAAATGCATCAGAAATATATTTTAAAAATATTAGGCCAAGTACGATATGCTTGTACTCAGCAGCATCAATGTTTTTTCTAAGCTTATCGGCCGCTTTCCAGAGTTGTTGTTCTAATGGGCTATTATGGTCTTCGCTCATATAGTTTTATCACTTAGTCCGCTTATAAATCTACTTCATTTTTGTGTTGAATAAGCTCTCTTATTGTGCCCGGCAGAGTAGCATTAGCACAGCCCAAGGCTTAAAATACATTTCAAAATTGCAACATATTTATTTAAAAAGCAAAGGATGGGTGTAAAATATTATTCAAATACTGAATATCCCTTTTTGCCCAAGGTTATAAACCAAAGTATTAGTGAGTTGTGAATAACCGCACGGAGGCCATTGAATCCTGGTTTGATATGATGCAAGCCGTGAAGCTCACGTCTGCATATCTAACAGCTTGCTAATGCTATTTCCTTGGCAATTCCTGTATGTAACCTATACGATCAAAAAACATCCAATTTTAATTGTGGATACATTTCGCCCGTTCATTAAGCCTGGAGATACATTATTATAATAATGATTGACAAGATGGCTTTTTGTAGATAAGATTGCTCAGTCCGTTTGAAAATTTCCAGAGAAAAATTTTCGGCCTGAACATTGGAAAAGCAACCTTTTAGTTTTTAGAATTTCAAAAAATGTTTTTCAGGAATTAAAATCACGGATGTACATTGGGATTTATTTGCGGGAGTTTTGTGTACCATTCTGTGTACCATCAACAAAAAAGCCTGCTACAAATTTCATTGTAACAGGCTGATTATTAGCGCTCCCCCTGCTGTCCCGGGAATGCGGGAAGCGACCCTCTGATTAATCCCGAAGCTTCGGGACTCTGACCAACTGAGCTAAAATTGTATAGTCCTGATATAGGTTGACCAGAATTACAATTAGAAGTCAACTAAATCAAGGATTAAAATGAAGAGAAGAACAAAGATGAACTACCCAGAAGATTTCAAGCTTCGTGTAGTTAAAGAAGTGTTATCAGGTAAGTACAGCAAAGAAGAGGCGCGGCGTATTTACGGTATTCAGAGTAATTGTGCAATTTTGTACTGGATTCGCCAGTTTAGTGGCCAATCGAATTACAGAGAAGGGGGCATATCCCAAATAAATCCAGAGCTAATGGAAAACAAGAAACAAGAAATAGATAAGGATCAGGAGATCAGGGACCTTCAAGCTCAGTTAAAGAAGGAGCAGCTCAGGGCCGACCTGTGGCAAAAGATGGTGGATGTAGCAGAAGAAGAATTAAAAATTGATATCAGAAAAAAGTATGGAGCCAAGCTGTCCAACAACTAAAAGCAGACAAAGGTTCGAGGGCAACAATCAAAGACCTTTGCGGACTGCTTGGCTATAGCAAACAGGCATATTACAAGAATATTCGCCATAATGAAGAATCTATTTACCAGGAAGACATAATTATTGAACTGATAAAATCAAAACGAAGGTTATGGAAAAAAGGGAGTGGCAGGAACTTGCTTTGCAGCTTGCAAGAAGACTTAAAAGCCCACAATATCAGCATAGGGCGAGACCGTTTCTATGATTTGTTGCGCAGGCATGGTCTGTTGTTAAGAAAATCAAAGCGCAGGGCTTATACAACAAACAGTTATCATCATTATCACAAGTATCCGAATTTGATAAGAGGTTTAATTCCCAATGGCCCTTCTCAGGTATTGGTTTCAGATATAACCTATGTTTGGATCAAGGGCAATGACAGTTTTGCTTATCTATCCCTTGTTACAGATATGTATTCTCGCAAAATAGTTGGTTTTGATGTTAGTGGCTCATTAGAAGCTACCGGCGCATTGAGGGCTTTAAAGAAAGCCACACGAGGGCTAAATGCACATGGGTGTATCCATCATTCAGACCGGGGCGTCCAATATTGTTGCGACAAATACATCAAACACCTTAATAAATGCCGTATGGCAATTAGCATGACGGAAAATGGGGATCCACTGGAAAACCCTATTGCAGAACGTGTTAACCGAACAATAAAAGAAGAATTTACCAATGACAAAACCATATCATTCAGTAGTTTGGCCGAAGCCAAAAAAGAACTTCCCCAATTTATAAACTTCTATAATACAAAGCGCCCACACAGAAGTGTCGAAATGATGACCCCAGAGAAGGCTCATCAAAAAACTGGAGAACTTAAAAGGTGCTGGAAAACTTATTACAGAAAGCGTCCAGAAGAGGCATTAGAAAAATTGAATTAATATATTTGTCGAACAAACTCTTTTTTCTTCTTTCCGGGGATCCCCGGAAAGAAGAAAAAAGAGTCAACCAAAATCAGGACGCTACAAATGCCAGTAAAACATTCTTTATCAATTAATTGCATAATAAATTTTTTGCTCTTTTGCCTTTTGACAAAACGCTCTATTTTTAAAGCTTCGGAAAGGCTTTCTCCACACTGGAATACTGCAGCAATTACCCAGGGACGGTATTTTTTCGTAAAAGTGTTTCTGTCGGTGGTGTTATGCTCTTTCAGCCTTCGTGTATAATCATCTGTAATGCCAACATAGTATTTGTCTGCAGAAACAGAATGCAAAATATAAAGGTAATACATGCTTTTTTAGTTGGAATTAAAAGGTACAAAAAAAGCCGGTCTAAAACCGGCTCTTTCTGCTCCCCCTGCTGGACTTGAACCAGCGACCCTCTGATTAACAGTCAGATACTAAATAGTTATTTACAATTATAAAAACTTATATTAAATTATAAACCAGGTTTTTATGTGAAATCAGAATTATTTTATTTTAGAAATATTTTGTTTATTTTCTGATTTTATGTACATTCGCATGTACATTCAAAAAATTTTAAAACACATGGAAAATCAAAACACTACTTTCCCAACAGTTAAAGTGATTGCCGACCATACTCGCAAATTAAAATCAGGTGAACTGCCGCTAAAATTAAGAATAACTTATAAAATGAAACGTGGATATTGGACTGTGAACGACATAAATGGACGTCCGATGAAAACCAGTATTAAGGATGATAATGAGTTTCAAAAGTTGCGAAACCAAAAACACAGAAAGGCAGACTTAAGGGCTTATTATTTGTATATATCTGACGTAGAGACATCTGCCCGAAATCTAGTTAAAAAAATAATTGAAAGAGACCAAGACTTTTCATTGGATATTTTTAAAACGGAATGGAGCAATGATGTAAATACTAAGCAAGGAGATTTGATTTCAGGATTGAAATATTATGCACTTGAACTCCGCAAAGAAGGACGAATAAGCACCGCTGTTTCATACGAAGTAGCTATGAGAAGCGTGATGAAGTATTCTCGGCGCGATGAGCTAGGTGTTAAAGAAATCACGGTAAAGTGGCTTAAAGACTACGAGAATTGGATGCTGAATAAGCAGAAGAACAGTGTTACTACAGTAGGCATATATTTGAGGTGCGTTCGAAAAGTCTTAAACGATGAAATAGCAGCAGGACGTTTGTCTGTTAAGAAATACCCATTTGGTTCCAGAGCTTATAAAATTCCTGAATCGAACAACACAAAAAAGGCACTGACCAAAGAACAGGTACAGTCCATCCTGAATTATAAGTGCAGCACTCCGTCTGAGGAGTACTTCCGTGATCTTTGGATGTTTTCCTATCTTTCAAACGGAATGAACCCTAAAGATATTTTGAATTTGAAATACCGTGCCATCAAAGAGGACAGAATTATTTATATGCGCGCCAAAACACGCTCTAGTAACCCAAAAGAAATTTATGTAGTTTTGTTGCCACAAATACGGGACATCATTGAAAAATGGGGCAATAAAAACCGTCATGAGGATCAGTATGTATTCCCTATTCTAAATGACAATATGAACCCGGAGGAAGTTTATAGAAGAGTGCAACAAACTGTGAAGAATATCAATAAATATATGAAACGTATAGGTAAAGCACTGGAGATAGAAAAACCCATCACTACCTATACTGCCCGACATGCCTTTGCAACTGTGCTAAAGCTAAGTGGAGAATCAGACGAAGTCATTAAGGAATCCATTGGCCATTCAACAGTTCGGCAAACCCAAAGGTATCTTGCCTCTTTCGACTCAGACACTAAAAAACGAATTGCAGATAATTTATTATGAGGAATTATTTTGATGAATTGGAGGGAAATATTTCCTCAGCTAATATTGATACAAAAATCCTTAAGGACACTTTTGAACAGTTAAATCAATATAAAATAGGCATAAATGAATATAGGGAGCTAAATCATAACATTGATGATTTAATAAATAATATTCATTTTGACCGACAGGAAGTAAGTGAGCGAAAAGATAAAAATAGTCCTGCTTGGAAGCTCATTCTTCCCAAACGGCGATTTGTTAAAACACTATTAAAGCACTACGGATACTCCTCTGAAAAAGAATTCCTTGATAGCAACAAAGAGAATCTGAAAAAACTAGTTGAAATCAATGAAAAGAGCAATAACATGCTTTCATCGGAAGAAGTATCAAGGCTTATCTCTCTCCTATCGAACAGTAAAAATCACGTAGTGCTGTTAGGGTTTCTCGAAGATAATTATAACGATAAGTTATATCTGAACTTTTTCATGACGATCATATTCAGGAAGCTTATCTCAATTTTTATTAACTCACAACAGTATCAGGATTATGTAGTATTGCATAGCCTGGGCGTAAACTCACAATTTAACTTTGTCAACACTGTTGATAAAAAAATAACCGAAGTGGAATATGTCAAAGCTGTTTTAGATTTTTTACACCATAAAGCGGTAAATAGTGCCCATGTTAAAACAGTACAAAAACTTGGTACAGTAACTTCATTAAATAAAAAAATGAATGCCAGCAGTGCAGGTGTACAGCCTCATTTAAATCAACTTTTACAAAAGATTGGTTGTAAAGAGGACTCTATGTCTGTTGATGAAGATGGGTATGTTCTAGTTAACGGAGAATATCAACTTGATAACCTTGGCTTATGCATCCAGGCCGAAGACTATGATTGTCATGTGAAGCACCTTGCCCTTAAGGAAGACAAACTCGTTCTCTCTAATGAATATTTTCATACCGATCAAGACGCAAATTTCGCCGGTTACTTACCTGAAATAATAAATCACAAAGATGTAACAAGCCGTGTATTTGGATATCTAACAGCTTTTAATGAGGATGTTTTAAGCCGTGACAGTTTCGAGACCGTAGCAAAAAAATACAACCTAAAGAAAAAAATTTCGATGACCAAGGCTATAACATATCATAATCATGTGGCTAAACAGATTAATTATTGCCTCCCGGAATTACCCGAAGGGAAACGAGCGCTGATTTCTCATAGAAAAAAACTTGATTTAACAAGAAAACTTGTATATTTGGATACTGGACTACATGCAATTACAGGTTACATTATGCAGATAGATGATTATTTGTGGGAGCAGTTTGGCATTAAGATGACAAACAGAAAAATGAAATACGAGTTCAGACCTGTTTAAACTTAGTTTGTCGTCTTTTTTTACAAAAAGAACATTTTTTGCATTCAGAGCCCTACTAATTTTGTGCGTTTTCGTCCGAAGCAAAAAAAAAATTATATTTACTAAGTTTCCTCCTACATATTAAGTTGAAATCCATGCGGCAACTTAAAATAAAGTCTATCAGCGTTTAATAAGAATTCTGTCTCATTCAATCTGGATAAAACGCTAATAACCCGCTAAAATATAGCATGCATATTTATTGAGGAAAAAGCCCGGAAACCCCGGGGAAACCGGGTTGCCGGACTTTCTTGATCTAATTTTGCAGCCTTAACCATCAGGACTCCTGAATCGTTTTTAAACCCATCTTATTACATAGATTTATTGCAAAACCACCTGTTGTATTTGTGAGCCAATACATTTTTAGACAACCTCAATACACTTGATTTAACGGTTTTACGATACTCAAGCATATGATTATTGGCATGGGTTACAGAAGACATCATGGGTTCTGACTTAAATCAATTATCATGAAAAGTATGTTTTTTTCACCGATCACTATCGACGATTTAGTTGAAGCGATCGCGTCTAAGTTAAGGATGCAAATCCAACAAACTGGCACACTGCCAGAACAAATCAACAACAAAGAGGCTGCCGGGATACTGGGCTGCAAAGTGAGCTACCTGGCTCAGCTACGACACAGGGAAGAAATACCTTACTATAAAAGTGGTAGGGAGGTTTCCTATAAGCGTAGCGAAATTGAAGCTTATCGCGACAGCAAAAGAGTTCCAACAAAATCAGAAAGAGTCCAAATGGCTCGTAACGCACAAATTCGCAAGAACCATGAGTAATGAAAAGCCAATGCGCAGCTATGAACAGCTTGATGCAGCAGTAAGGAAACTGGATTTCAATGTTACAAACTTAATGCTAGAAACACCTATGCTAAAATCCAGCCTTAAGAAGATTGAAACCCATCTGGAGGAGATTGAGGCCATAAAAAGCCTGGCAGTAAAAGCAAACCTTCAAAAGATGAAGTTCTTAAACCTGGATGAGCTATGCCTTTATTTGGGCTATAAGAAAAACTATGCGTATAAGCTTAATAGCGAGGGTAAATTGCCCCGTCCCGTTTCGGGCAGGGGGAGTAAGGTCATTTTCGCCAGAAAAGAAATTGACAAGTGGATAACAACCAAAAAAGGAAGGAGGTCAATATGGGAAATCGTGAAGAACATGTTCAAGTAATGCCGGAAAACCAAAGCCCGATTAAAAGAAGGGTTACTATTACTTTCTTAAGCAACTTCTTCTATAAAGGGCTTGAAAACTTCGAGAAGGCAATCCCAGCCCTATGTCCTATAAATGCCCTGGCATTTTATAATGTATGGTTTGATAAAAAGTACCTGAAATTATCTGCCAGTTCAAATGCCCTCTATTGGGATATAGACTATTCAACAGATTATCCATTCATTAATTCAATTTAGTTTCATGCAAAATAAAGCTGAAATATCAATCGAAGATTTGCAGAAGGTCAAAACTTTGGCCAATCCGCAAACTGGTCTAAGGAATCCGTTTCCGTTAGATGCCCTTCCACCAGCGGTGCAATCCATTGTTGAGGAAACCAACAAAACATTGAATTTCCCAGTGGATTTTATCGCTGCATCCCTGCTGTTCACTTCTTCGGTGGCCATTGGGAATGCTTTCCATGTTGAAATTAAACATGGCTATATGCAAAACGCTGTAATCTATCTTGCTTTGGTGGCAAGAAGAGGTTTTAATAAAAGCCATCCATTGAGTTTTGCCGTAAAGCCTTTGGAAGAAAAGGACAGCGTAGCCTTTGAACAGTACCGTAAGGAAAAGAATGAGATGGATCACAATCAGAGTTTATCAAAGAAGGACAAAGAAAGCCAGGGGATGGACGAAAGCCAGACTCCACTTCCCAGCTGGAAACAATTCCTGATAACCGATTTTACTCCTGAGGCTTTGGTAAAGGTACATCGCATCAACCCGAAAGGAATCGGTGTGTATTATGATGAACTGGCAGGTTGGATTGCTAACTTCAACCGCTACAACAAAGGTTCGCAGGAACAATTCTGGCTGAGTGCATGGAGTGGCAAACCGATACGGGTAAACCGTGTAAACAGTGAACCGGAATTCCTGAAACAGCCTTATATTTCCGTAGCAGGGACTATTCAGCCGGGTGTTTTGGAGGATATTGCAAAAAAACGTACGGAGAATGGTTTCATTGACCGAATGCTGTTTGCAATTCGTGATGACATTAAAAAAGCACCGCTCAATGATAAGGAGTTGAGTCCTGAAATTTCCCGGAGCTGGAACAATATCGTAGAAAACCTGCTTAATGTTAACAACAATCCAAATGAGGCGAGCATCAATGAACGCCCCCCAAAAGTGCTTCAATTTGCCTCAGATGCAAAAGCCCGGTTTTTTGAATATCAGAAACAACTGACCGACCTGAGCAATGATCCGGCGAATGAGCCAATTGCTGGAGTGTTTTCAAAAATGGAGATGTACACCATGCGCTTTGCATTGATATTGGAATCGCTCTACGCGGCATGTGCAGGCGGCAGCGTATATGAGATTAGCCTCCGTTCGGTTGAGTCGGCTATCAAATTATCTGACTACTTCATGGAAAATGCCAAGTTTGTGTACTACTCTTTGGTGGACACCAATTCTGCTGAGCGGCTATTGCCCACTCAAAGATCATTTTATTTTAACTTACCGGAAACCTTTCTGACCAAGGATGCGGTCAAGATGGGCAATAGTTCCAACATTTCGGAGCGTACCGTTAAACGTTTGCTAAACCGCAAGGATTTATTTACAAAAATCCAAACAGGTAAATACGAGAGGCTCTATTAATTAATTCATCTATGGCATAGGTGGCATTTCTGTCACAAGCCTATTTAACTGTTTAAATTACAATATTTTGTAGGCGTCATGCACTTGGCACTCCTGTGGCACTATTGGCACAAATATGCTTCGGCTGTGCCATCTGTGCCAAAACAGTGCCACTGCATTGATCGCTTTATAATATTGATATACAATTAAATAAGTAGCAAAGTGTCAAGAATGCCAACTATGCCTTAATCTAAAATCAATATGTATGAATATCATTATCAACTTGATCGATCAAGTAAAAAATTTATATGCCCTTCCTGCGGCAAAAAGAGGTTTGTACGCTATAAGGATGTGGTGGAGAACTGTTATCTCCCTATGCAGTATGGTCGCTGTGACCGGCAGGATCGCTGTGGTTATCATCTCAATCCTTATTCTGACGGATACAATAAACCGGATTGGAATAAATCTATTCCGGTGGATGTATCCATCAAGTCAAAAGAAGTAAGGCTTCCTTCTTTTATTGAAAGAAGAATTGCTCTTGAGAGTATGAAGAAGTATGATAAAAACAGGCTGCTTACTTTTCTGACCAGTCTATTGGGTGCAGAAACGACGTATATGCTGGCCAAAAAGTATGAAATTGGCACGTCACGGCACTGGGAAGGTGCAACTGTGTTCTGGCAAAAGGATATTCGAGGCAGGTACAGGACAGGAAAGGTCATGCTGTATGATCCTTTAAACGGGAAAAGGGTGAAAAAACCTTTTCCACACATTAACTGGGTGCACTCATTATTAGGGATTGAAGGCTTTAATCTCCGGCAATGCTTCTTTGGGGAGCATCTATTGGAATCTGAACGGGATAAAGCCGTGGCTTTGGTGGAATCAGAAAAGACGGCTGTGATTGCAGCTGCCTATTATCCTGAATTCATATGGTTGGCTACGGGTGGTGTCAACGGCTGCCGTTGGTATCAAGAGGAAGTCTCGCAGGTTTTGAAAGGCCGGAACATTGTCTTGTTCCCCGATTTATCCGCATCAGGCAAAGTATTTCAGGAATGGAAGCAAAAAGCGGAGCTCATGAAATCCTTTTTGCCTGGAAGCTCAATAATAGTTTCGGATTTGCTGGAACGAAGAGCCAGCTCTTCAATGAAGGAAAAGGGTGCGGATTTGGCGGATTTTTTAATTCGCTATGATGTGAAGCAGATGAGGACTGACGTGGCGGCTCACACGGAGCATTTAGCCAACCCGGTTGAAGTATGTCCTATTGCAGCTCAAACCACTCAATCGCCTTTTAAGAGCCTGAAAATTGCAAAGGACTTGTTTAGTGATACGGGTGCAGAGGTGGCTTACGCTCCGGGCGTTTTTAAGCAGCGGTTCTCTCCTTATCATTGATTGATCCTTTTATGGACTGTTTTGCTTTAACGCGTTTTCGTTGATGCAGAACGCTGGAATTGCAGGATTCATAGGAGTCAAATCCTATGTTTCCTGCTTTCCCTAAGTCCGGGATTTCCCATAAAACCCCCATATAGAGGCGAACAGAGTAAATGATATGGCTTTATGCGTTGGCATTTTGTTTAGGTCTTTTAATTATCGAAATGAAGAGTTCTCTGTTTGTATCATTAACCAGTTCCAAATCAGGTGAATTTTCAAAAGCTCTGGGAATGCCACTTCCAACTCCTACGAATGGAAGAATATATCTTGCATTAGTAAAAAGTATTGGATTCCTTGGTATGGACGTTCCTATTTTGATATTATCAATAGTGAGGGTATTAGGGAGTTTTCCAGGGCTAATAATCTCAACTCTATTATCAAAGATGAATACCTTAATGCTTGATAAAATAAAATAATCCCTGTGAATTAAGGCATTCACAAGCAATTCTTCTATTGTTTCTATCGGAATTTCTAATTCGGATTGGGAATTAAAACTTTCTTTTTTCTGAATCTTCTTTAAGTTTCTCGTAATGAAAGAAAGAGTTTTATCATATAATTCTTTGAGATTTCCATTAAAAGGCTCTTCCTTATCTCGAAATTCATTTGAGCTTATTTCATTTCCAACCACGGAAACACATTGTACAGTGAATGTAGGTCTGAATTGTTGAGGATTCTTACCAAACAGAAGCAAACCTCCAAGACTAATTTTTCCGTCTTTTAACATCCCAAGATTAGAAAGAATAGTAGAGGTTGATTGTCCTAATGCATCGATTGTCTTCTTCGTTTTTGCAAGTATGAACTTTTGAAAATACTCTTTGTCAATATCGTTAACTGTTGTTCCTGTCACTATGGTTTCATCTGCAAATAGGTTCCCGCTACTTTGAAGCAATCTGGCAATTTCTTCTTTGGCAACAACTTTTCTTTTGTCAGAACCGTTTTTTACCCATATGATACCGTTGTTGTCCATATGTGGCTTGCTTGTTCCTTCTGAAATGTGTGCAACAACTACGTTTTGTTCATTGACTTTTATTGTTTCGGTATAAATATAAATAGGTGATTTTACGTTGTTAGATGCTGCATTTGCCAATAGCTCATTTGTACTTTGCAGTTCTTCAAAAGAAAGTCCGTTAATATCACCTGTTTTGTCATCTACGCCAACGATAATCATTCCTCCTTTTGTATTTGAAAAGGCTACCATTTCCGCACCAATTGAATTGGCATTGTTCACTCGAACTTTAAATTGAACCTTGCTCGATTCACCCATTTGGATTAAATCCAGTAATTCTAATGCGTCCATAATTCGTAAATTCTTTTTCTGTTATTAAATGCTTCTTGACCGCCCTCCATAATATTTACAATTTCATTTCTGATAGTTATATTGTCAATGCTTCCAAGATTCGTTTGTATGCTACTAGTATTATATTTGAACGAAATAACTTGTTCGCAATCACCAAGTACAGGAATGTTCGGATTGTGGGTAGCAAAAATGAACTGAGAAGAATTTTTTAAATCTTTTAATGCTTTAATCACATCATTGTAAATAGTTTGGTTGTCCAAATCATCCTCTGGCTGGTCAATGATGATCAAGTCGCTTTCTTTAAGGGTTAATAAGAATATTATCAATGCCGAAGCTCTTTGCCCTAATGAATGTTCATTCAATGGTCTTCCTCGATAAATAATGTCAAACTTATCAGGCACTCTGTACGTTAAAAACGCCTCAACATTGCTGTTGAAATATTCTCGAAATGCGTTTAGTTGAATATCAGAAAGATTTTCGGAAATTGTAGTTTTAGGTTGGTTCAAATCCTCATAAACTGCAATCAAATCATTATAATTATCTACGATTGCCTGAATGTTGTTGTCCCTTAAATTACTGCCCCTCAAATTCTCTTTTAAGTAAGATTTAAAATCTTTCTTATTCCCTTTGAAGTCGACCGCTATTTTGATTGCATCTTGGTCGTCATTAACTTTTTTGATTTCCTCTTGCACAATTTCAAACTCGTTGTGCCACAAATTTTGCAATGAAACCAATGTCTGTTTCAATTGGGCTTCTATCGTTTTTTTCTTGTGCGATAGTTTGTATAATTCAGATAATTGGGCTTTTGTAAGGTCAAGTTCCTTAGTGTACTTCACATAATCGTCTGCCTGTATATTGGGCAAATTAATTTCTCTTTTGATTTTTGAAAATTCTTCTTTCAGGGCTTCATATTTCACATTGAAATCTTGATGCATTTTTTGAAGCTTGATATTTTCCTCACCCAACTTTGAGGAAACCGATTTTGCTTCACGAAATAACTTCTCAAATACTTCAAAATGTTTTTTTATTGCCTCAATATCGGTCGTGTTTTCTTTAGATGTATAAGACTTGAAACTCTGAAAACTATCCTCATATTCACTCACATATTCATTAAGTCCATCAATTACCTTTTGCTCAAATTTTTCAAGTCTTTTAATAAAGTTACTATCCTTGTCAAATGAGATTTGTTTTTCGAGTTTTTTGTCAATTTCATTATCCTTGAAGACTTGGATTTTTAGTTTCAATTCAGCTTGTTTGGCTTCTATGTCTGCCTTTCGGGAAGCTCTGGCATCTATTTTTTTGAGTTCTCCGATAAGCTTTAAAACGTCCTGATTTTTCTCTTCTATTTCACGTTTTTTATTTAATAATCGGTCGCCAATCAATTTGCTTATTAAATATTCAGTTGAAAGGGAATCGCCTATTTGGGAAAGGTCTTTTTGACCAAAATATATCGGCTTTTTTACAATGGCATTGGGTTTTAAACCAAGTTGCAATTCTCGGTTTTTATAAATATCTGTTCTATCTCCAAGAATTTTTTCAGCAGTATATTCCTTTCCTTGTTCGTCAACTAAAACGGATGTTATTTTCCCACCGCTTCCTAATAAAGCATTGACCAAATTGGTTTTATATTCAAAATCAACATTTTGATTCCGGTTCAAATCAAAATCCAAGGCGTACCTGATAGCTTCTAAAATTGAAGATTTACCACTTCCTCTAATGCCGATTAAGTTGTTCATAGAATGATTTAGGTGAAGTGTTGAACCATCTAATTTGCCGCCTTTAAAACTGATAGATTTTATGTAGCCATTAACTGGATTGGGTTTTTCAGTATCCTGTCTGAATTGTTTATCTAACAGAGCATATTTAATCGCTTCAAAATTGAATGCTCCAATTTTAAGGTATGTTTTTTGGGTAATATCGTTGACACAATTTCCTGTTCCGATTCCTTCAATATTTTTAGCGTCAGAACCCTCTACAAAAGCTGGCATGTTATTGTCAAGCCACAGGTTTAACTTATCAATTACATCTCTCGATCTAACTTTTTGAAACCCAAGAACTGCTTTACGGAACAAAGGATTGTTACTTAACTCTTGGAGTCGTCCTCCATCCAACTCATTATAGAAACCACTTCTTTGCTCGATGTGAGCCATTATGATGAAATAGTCTTTCTCAAAAGCGTTTAGTTTTTTGATTGTTTCAATCAGATTATCATTAGAGCGGCCATTTTCATTTTCGTAATTATGCTTTCCTGCAAATGTTTGGGTAATAAACTGATTGATGTAATCTGTGCCGTACTCAAGCCATTCGATAGGATTGAAGATAACAAGACAGTGGATCCCATTCGCTCCATCATTTACAGATAATTCGACTCCTGGCAATACATATATTTCTTGCTTTCGCGCTTTTTTTGCAAGAGCTTTATATTCATTGAAGTCGAATTTATTGTGGTTGGTTATTGCAGCAATTCCAATTTTTTCTTTACTCAATTGTTTTGCATAATCGGACACAAAGGAATTATCTCCACCTTGGTAAACAAATTCTTTGTCTGCTTTGGTGTGCAAATGAAAGTCAGCCCTTAACCAAGTGCTTCCGTTTTCAAATATTTCAAATCCTTTATCCATTTATTAATCGTCTTTTGTAGAAACCAATAATTCTCTTACGTCAACATCCAAAACCTGCGAAATTTCCGTTAAGACCTGAATACTTGGCTGTGTGTTATTGTTACAGTAGTTAGTAACCACTACATAGCTTTTTCCAATTTTTTCAGCGAGCCAAGTTTGAGTTCTCCCTTGTTCCTTTAAAACTTTTTTAATCCGATTCATTGATTCACAGTCTTTACTTTTAAATATAAAGGCCAAAGATACAATTAATTATTGAAATATAATATATTTTTGTATTGCTGGGTAGGAATGATTTTGTCGGCACGTGGCAAGAAAACAGTTCTTTTGGTTTTTCAGCTATGGGATTGAGCTTCGGCAAAAACCAAATGTGCTGTTTGTGTGGTGGGATTTTCAGATTGCAGAAAAATACTTATATGTTCACCTTAGTAATTCTATTTTGAATTATTTTCGAGGATGGTAGCTGAATACTGGCTTTTACGGCTATTCGCTGAGTTGCACAAAACCTCTTTTTCCCGGCAAAGTATTAAGAAGCTTGGGGTTGAATCCGTTCATTATCTTTTTGCCCAATTTCGGGGAGTGCCAGGTTTAAAGCCCTGTCACTCCATCAATAAAAGTATCAACAAATTTCACGATCTTACTTAAAATTCGAGCGCCAACTTTTTTGCGTTGGAGTACCGAAGGTTGTTCTCCTTCAATTAAAGCCAGTACTTCATCACGTAATGGCTCACGCTCGGCAAAAAGGTATTCCTCGATTAGCTTTTCGGCTTTGTCGGCTACCAGATTTTCTTCTTCTACCAGTTTATTGAATGCTTTGATTTGTTCTTCTTGCCAGAATTTTTCAAAGGCTTCGGGAACATCTTCGGAGTCTTCAATTACGGGTAGATTTTCCAAAATAAATTTCTCAATCAGTTCACGCTTGCTACGTAAGTGGGCTTCACCTGAAAGTATATCGAGAATTTCTTTCCGTTTTTTCTCCTGTTCAGCTTTCTTGGCATCTTTCAGGTTGGCTAACAGTTTGAGTATGTACGCAACGTTTATTTCATCACGGTGAATTAATTCGAGTTCAAAATCAACATCATCTAAGATGGAAACTTTTTCTTTCTGGTGGTCGGATTTTACTTTGTCGTATAAATCAAGGTACTTGCTTTTGTAATCCTCGAACTGCTGTTCGGTCATTGCCAAATCTTCCCATTTGAAGTTGGCAAAGGTGGTGAGGATATTTTTAATCCGCATCAATTCCCTAAATGCCTTAATAAATTTCAGTTCGTCTTCCTCGGTCTGTAAATCGTTTACGCTGTTTACTGTTGGGGCAATTTTAAGCAGTTCGATAAACGCTTCGTTGAATTTCTTTGCATATTCCTCGTAAGGCTTCATGATGATTTCCTCGATAGCTTCTTTGTTGCTAAAGAGGGTAATGGCATCATCGGTATGCTTTTTCAGATTGCGGAATACGACAATATTTCCCTGCGATTTTTGCTCGTTCAGTATTCGGTTGGTACGTGAATAGGCTTGAATTAATCCGTGGTATTTCAGGTTTTTGTCAACGTACAAGGTATTTAATGCAGGGCTGTCGAAACCTGTCAGGAACATATTTACGACCAGTAAAATATCAACTTTGCGTTCCTTAACTTTCTTTGAAATATCGTTGTAATAGTTGTAAAACGATTGGCTGTCTTTGGTTGAAAAGCTACTGCCAAACATTTGGTTGTAATGCCCAATGTATTCATCGAGCTTTTCACGACTGTGTTTATTCAAGCCATATAAGGCACGTGGTTCTTCCACCACCGAAAGTTCTTCGGGCAAAAAGCCGTTGGCATCGGCATCGTCTTCGTTGGCTGTATAGCTGAAAATGGTTGCTATTTTAAAATTGTGTTCTCCAACTTCCTTTTTCTTTTGCAGAATATCGTAATACTTAATGAGCGTTTCAACCCCACTAACGCAAAACATGCCTGTAAATTCCTGATTGTGGGTTTTGCGTTTATGATGCGCCAGTATGTAATTGGCAATTTTCTCCAAACGAACAGGCGATTCCATCAGTTCTTTAGTGTCGATGTCTTCCACTTCAATATCAATTTCGGTGGCTGCATCTTTCTTTTTGTATCGACCTACATATTCAACCGAGAATTTCAGGACGTTTTCGTCCTTTATGGCATCGGTAATCACATATTTATGAAGGCAATCGCCAAATAAATCTTTGGTGGTACGTTTGCCTAATTCGTTTTTGGCTGCATTGTCGGCAAAGATTGGCGTACCTGTAAACCCGAACATTTGCGGATTATTGAAAAACTGCTTTATGCGGTTGTGGGTATCGCCAAACTGCGAACGGTGGCATTCATCAAAAATGAAAACAATACGCTCGTCCTGCATTTTCTCCATTTTGCTCTGATACTGTTTTTTACTAATGGCAGTATTGAGCTTTTGAATGGTCGTAACAATAAGTTTGGTATCGTCGGCAAACTGCTTAACCAGTTGTTTCGTGTTGTCGGTGCCATCGATACAACCTTTGCTGAAACTATTAAACTCTTTGGTGGTTTGGTAATCGAGGTCTTTACGGTCTACCACAAACACCACCTTTTTAACCTTTGGCAAAGCCGTTAAAATCTGGCTCGCTTTAAACGAGGTTAAAGTTTTGCCCGAACCTGTAGTATGCCAAACATAACCGTTTTTACGGCTGTGCAATACCTTGTCGATTAATGCCTCTACAGCATAATACTGGTAAGGGCGCAGTACCATTAATATTTTATTGGTTTCGTTTAGAACGATATACTTGCATATCATTTTTGAGATATGGCAAGGTTCAAGAAAATCGCTGGTGAAACCGTTCAGTATATTGGTAAGACGTTTGTTTTCCTTGTCTGTCCAGAAAAAGGTTTGTTTGAATGACTGGTATCGGTTATTGGCGTAGTATTTTGTATTTACCCCGTTGCTTATGACAAATAACTGGATGTATTGAAACAAGGCTGAATTTGCCCCGAATGAATGCCGTTGATAACGGTTGATTTGATTGAAAGCTTCTTTGAGTTCCAAACCACGGCGTTTGAGTTCGATTTGAACCAATGGCAAACCGTTTATGAGCAAGGTAACATCGTAACGGTTTTTGTATTTCCCTTCAACTGTTACCTGGTGTGTAACCTGAAATTGGTTTTGACACCAATGCTCGGTTTGAATAAACTCGAAATACAGGTTGTCTCCATTATCCCGAACTATGTGTTGTTTTTCACGAAGTGTTTTTGCTTTTTCGAAAACCGAACCTTTGCTGAGAATATTCAGTACTTTTTCAAATTCACTGTCTGTAAACTTTACCTCATTATGTTTTTCAAGCTGGGCTTTAAGGTTGGCTATCAATTCGGTTTCGTTTGTGATATGTACCAAACCATACCCCAACTTTTGAAGCTGTTCTACTAACTGGTTTTCTAATATTTGTTCGGGTTGCTTGCTCATAACTTATACAAACATTTTTTGTAACAGACCTTTTTTCCATTGGGTAGTTTGCTCAATCTGCTGTTGGCATTGATTTATCTTTTTATCAAGGGAAGATAGGAAATTGGCTATTTTATTTTGTTCTTCAAGGCATGGCATAGAAACTTCCATATTTGCAAAAATCGAAATCCAATGCCTTCCATGTCCTCCAAAATCATAATTTATGTTTTGAAGAATTTCAAAAAGAAACCTAATATTATGATTCCCTATAATTTTTAAGATTTTCATTGCACTTGATTTGGCTTTAAAAGGAAAATCCACAAACTGAGTGGATGTTGTGAAATCATCAAAAATTATGACTGGAAGTTCCTTTGAATAAATACCATCTAACTCATTTGTATATCCTAAAATAAATGTTTTGCCTGCTGTTAATACAGGAATAGGGTAATCATTATTGTATTCTGTATCTCTGACTAAATATTTAGTAGGCTGCTCATATTCTAAACATTCACCAAGTTGTAATATTTCCCATTCTGGGAATTGATTACCAGCATCATTTTTAAATCGTAGTTCTTTAGTAAGTATTTTTTTTGCTACTCCGATTTTATATGTTTCCAGTAAAGTTTTCTTCGTCTCTAAAAATTCTATTTTCTTGGTGATAATATTTAGGAAATGAGAAATTTGAAATTGTTCTTTGAAAGTTGGAGCAAAGAATTTTAGTAACTAATCAGTCTGCAAATTAGCGATAGTTCCCAAAGCAGGCACAACACTCTGTCCATTCTTGATAATTGTGTCAGTAACTGATCTCAAAACAGCAAAGGCATCCGCTCCTTCGGTCGATCTGAATTGACCTGAAACTTTCTGTTTTACTTTTATGTTTCGGATTGCCCTTTCAGAAGCATTATTGTCTGGCGGGACTTCTGGGTGATATAAGAAGGTGAAGATATAGTCCCTGTATTTGACGAGCCTTTTTTTGAATGCAAGCAATTCGTTGTGTTTTTCCGGCAGTTCTGCTTTCAGTAAACTGTTCAGCCTGTTTTCAATTGCGTTCCTCTTTGGGTTATGTACGTAGCAGCCCGCATTGTCCATTTTTTTCTTCAAATCCAGTGCCGTTTGAAACAGCCGTTTGCATATCCTGCTCCATTTATGCCCATACCTTTCTGACAAGTAATTCAGGTCACGTAAAAGATGTGCCATACAAATCTGGTGCGACAGCGCAGCAGTATTAAAATGGCTCTTCCAGCAATCATGTACCAACACAGAGTTTTTAAACCCATCTTTAAATGTATTGCCAATGCTCCTCTGTGCCCTGTTGTCAGTGATGGTAATGAATGTAGCCTCTTGGTTTTGCCATGTCCATGCCCAGTGCTTATTGCCATCAACCTTAACTCCTGTCTCATCACTTCCTACAGAAAAACAATATCCTCCCGAAAGCAACTTTTGCTTTATTAGGTCATAGGCTGGTTGGGCCTTACGCTTTAGTTTATTGAGCAAATAATGGATGCCCCCTTCGCTTATGGGAACGTGGAAAACATCCCTGAAAAGTTCTTTCATACGCAGAAAGGGCAGGTACTGCCTGGTATGGAAATACCCGATCAAACTTTCAATGTTGTTCCCATAGCTTACCGGGGCATTGGCCTGAGATGGATAATCACACTTGGTTTCATGGCCACAACTGCAAACCTTTTTATATACCCGGTGTTCTGTGACATGTAACTTTATCTCGGGAATATCAAATACCTGGCGTTTACCGGCTAATTGTACGGGCAAAGAAGCAAGGTCTTTTCCGCAACACTTGCAATATGAGGGGATGTGCTTCTCAATAGTGTCAGGCACTTGGGCCATCTTAAGTGTGTTTCCTTTCCGCCCTGCCTGTCCGCCTGGCTTACGCCCTGTCTTTTCCCTCAAACTCCTGCGCTTAGGGCGGTTCTGATCTTGGGAGGGAGGTATTGAGCTGTTGTTGCTGTTTTTTGGTGTTTGGTATTTGGCAAGCTTTTCTTTGAGTTTTTTGTTTTCCAACTCAAGGGCTTCCAGTCTTCTTTCAAGCTGGCCGATCCTTTTGAAAAGCTCTTGTATAATGAAATCTTTGTCCAAAACTTTTTTCTTTCAAAAGTAGTGTAGGTTGGAGGCAAAAGTCAAATTACCAGCGGTTTAGTTACGAACACAGGAAACAGCAAATTGTGAACAGCCAATGATTTTTGAAAAATACCCCAAGGAGAACCCAATATTTAAACCCGAAATCCAAAGGCAAACAAATAGCAAAATCACAGAGCCTTTAAACGCATCAACCCCAGAAAGTTATTCACAAGCCACAGCGAAAATTGTTAATAAGGATTGATTTTTTTCTGACACTGATTAGTTACGAATTTTAAATTTTCAAATTCCTTTTGTCCAAGTGTTTTGTTTCTCCCTGCGCCACCAGGAGAAGCAAGTCCTAATAAGTGTTTACCTTTAGGTGTCAGGAAAAAATGCAAAAGGTAATCCAAATGTGCTGTATTTTCTTTTGGCTTATACATTGGAAAACGGTGAGAGGCAATTAAACCTAATTGTTTCGAGGTTGTCTTTGCAACTGCCTGTTCCCATGCAAAAACAATATTTACGATAAAACAGTCTTCTTCAATCCAGAATACCCGTTTATTTCCAATTTCTTTTCCCGTTATATGTTCTTTATAAAACAAACCTTTCCCATGAGAACGAATACCAATTTCCTGATACTCTTTTGTGTCTTCAAGGTCAACAGGTTTTGAAATCCTTGAAACCAGCTTACCCATTTTTTTAACTTCCCATTCGTTATTAAACTCTGGAAACCTGATTTCGGGTGTCTTACTTTTCAGCTTTTCCATAATCTAAAAAGGGGTATCAATGTTTAATTCTTTACATAGGGCAATCAACTCGTTATCAGTTGATTTCATTTCGTTTTCTAAGTCTCGCAACTGCACAGCTACTGCTTTTATATCAATTCGTTCTTCTTCCTCAAAGGTGTTGATATATCGAGGAATGTTCAGATTAAAATCGTTCTCAACGATTTCAGAAATTGGAGCTACATAACTGTATTTCTCAATTGTATTTCGTTCCCGATAGGTGGTAATAATCTTATTAATATCGGTTGGTCGTAACATGTTTTGCGTGCCTTTTTCAAACTCTTGGCTACAATCAATAAATACAATATTATCGGGATTTTCACGGCACTTTTTAAATACCAAAATACAAGTTGGAATACTTGTTCCGTAAAAAATATTGGCAGGTAAACCAATTACGGCATCGAGATAGTTTTTTTCTTCAATCAGGAAACGGCGGATATGTCCTTCGGCAGCCCCACGGAATAATACACCATGAGGTAACACAATTGCCATAATACCATTGTCATCTAACTGGTAAATCATGTGTTGTACAAAGGCAAAGTCAGCTTTACTGCTTGGTGCCAGTTTACCGTATTGGCTAAAACGGTCGTCGCTTGTGAATAATTGGTTTGCACTCCACTTAGCGGAGAAAGGGGGATTCGCCACCACAGCCTCAAACTGTAAATCAGTGTGTTGCGGGTGTTCCAACGTATCTTCCTGTTTAATGTCGAATTTACGGTAATGCACATCGTGCAAAATCATGTTCATTCGGCAAAGGTTGTATGTGGTGCGGTTTAGTTCCTGTCCGTAATAGTTGTTTACATTCTCCACCTCTTTGGCTACACGCAACAATAAAGAACCAGAACCACAGGTTGGGTCATAAACCGATTTTAGTTTTGTTTTTCCTGTCGTTACCAGTTTTGCTAAAATGGTACTTACGCCTTGTGGGGTGTAAAATTCTCCTGCTTTTTTACCTGCGCCACTTGCAAATTGCCCAATAAGGTATTCGTAAGCATCGCCTAAAACATCCAGTTCGGTATCTTTTAGCCTGAAATCTATTTTGTCGAGGTGCGCAAGCACCTTTGCAATTATTGTATTTCGTGCTTCGGGTGTTTTACCGAGTTTGGTACTGTTTAAATCCATGTCCTCGAAAAGATTGTCGAAATCTTCTTCGCTATCCGTACCCATTGTACTGTTTTGGATATTAATCAGGATTTTTTGAAGGTCTTCAAGAATAAAATTACTTGCGGTTACTTTGTCGTCAAGTTTTCCAGATTTTATGTCTTCGATTTGTTTCTGGTCAGTTTCAAAAGCATCGTGTCCAAGTCCGTTTCCTCGTTTAACTAATTCGCAAAATAATTCGGATGGCTTTAGGAAATATCCAAGTTTCTCCAATGATTCCTCACGAATTGCTTCGATGTATTCTTTTCCTTTCTCGGTGTTTTCCTGAATATCATGGTAAGTGATTCCATCGGGTTTTAAAATGGAGTCGGCATATATTCCCATTTTCTCCGACAAATATTTGTAGAAGATAAACCCCAGGATGTAATCCCGGAATTCGTCGGCATTCATCCGTCCCCTTAATGTATCTGCGATATTCCAGAGTTGCTGTTCCAGTTGTTTTTTATGGTCTTCGCTCATATAGTTTTATCACTTAGTCCGCTTATAAATCTACTTCATTTTTGTGTTGAATAAGCTCTCTTATTGTGCCCGGCAGAGTAGCATTAGCACAGCCCAAGGCTTAAAATACATTTCAAAATTGCAACATATTTATTTAAAAAGCAAAGGATGGGTGTAAAATATTATTCAAATACTGAATATCCCTTTTTGCCCAAGGGTATAAACCAAAGTATTAGTGAGTTGTGAATAACCGCACGGAGGCCATTGAATCCTGGTTTGATATGATGCAAGCCATGAAGCTCACGTCTGCATATCTAACAGCTTGCTAATGCTATTTCCTTGGCAATTTCCATATGTAACTCAAACGCTCATAAAAACATCCAATTTTAATTGTGGATACATTTCGCCCGTTCATTATGCCTGGTTATACATTATTATAAAACTGATTGACAAGATGGCTTTTTGTAGATAAGATTGCTCAGTCTGTTGGAAAAATATCAGGGAAAAAATTCCGTCCTGAACATTGGAAAAACGATTTTCAAGTTCTTGGAATCTCAATTAATGTTTTTCAGGAATTAAAATCACGGATGTACATTGAAATCAAACCGCTGCGCATTTATGTACATTTTCATGTACATTCAACAAAAAAGCCTGCTACAAAATTCAATGTAACAGGCTGATTTTGAGGCTCCCCCTGCTGGACTTGAACCAGCGACCCTCTGATTAACAGTCAGATGCTCTAACCAACTGAGCTAAGGAGGAAGGTTTCCTTTTAGCGACCCTCTGATTAATCCCGAAGTTTCGGGACTCTAACCAAAGAGCTTTTAAGGAATTTCTTTTTGTTAAAGAACATTATGTCGTTCAAAAAGTGGTGCAAATGTACTGCAATTCCTCAAATAAACAATACTTTTGCAAAAAATATTTTAGAAAATTTAATCTGTCATCAGCAAATTGCTGTTATTCAAATAAATATAAATATGAAAAAAGTACTTGGCCTTGGTAATGCCCTCCTCGACATCATCTACCGCATCGAAAACGACGACATCATTAACAAATATAAACTGCCCCGCGGCGGTATGCAGCTCGTGCAAAAAGACATGATCGGCAAAATTGCTGCCGATCTGAAATCAAGCACGGCAGAAGAAGCCGCCGGTGGAAGTGCCGCCAACACCATTCACGGGATTGCCGGAATGGGCGCCGAGGCTTCGCTCATCGGGAAAATCCAAAACGATGCCTATGGCAAAATCCTGGAAAGCTCCATGATCAAAGCCGGTATCAAACCTTACCTGCTGCAAGGCAAAAACGAAACCGGCACGGCATTAACCCTGGTAACGCCTGATAGCGAACGGACTTTCGCAGTAAATCTGGGTGCTGCCCTCGAACTGGTTCCGGAAGACCTGAGCGATGCACAGTTCGAAGGCCACGACATCCTGCATATTGAAGGATATCTGGTGCAAAACCATGCATTGATGATTGCCGCAATGGAACTGGCCAAAAAGCACGAAATGAAGATTTCGCTCGACCTGGCATCTTATGATGTTGTGGAAAACGACAAGGAATTCCTGCACGAAATCACAGAAAAATATGTGGACATTGTTTTTGCCAATGAGGAAGAGTCCAAAGCATTTACAGGAAAAGAGCCCCGTGAAGCCCTGGATGTTTTAGCAGAACTTTGTGAGATTGCCGTTGTGAAAATCGGAAAAGACGGAAGCTACATAAAAACAAAGGGAAAAGTGACCACTATTGCACCCTTGCAGGCCAATCCGATCGACACAACCGGAGCCGGCGACCTTTATGCAGGAGGTTTTCTATATGCACTGATTCAAGGTTACGACATGGAGAAATGCGGTTGGCTGGGCTCTTTGATGGCAGCAAAAGTCATTGAAACCATCGGTGCAAAACTCACTGAAAGCCAATGGGCAGAGATAAAACAAGCCTGGAACAGTGCGAAAAATTAATAATTCTTTCAATTTATTTTCAGGAATGTGCGGCATTTTTCATTATTAATCAGTTTTTTATAAATTTGCGCTTCCTAAATTGAAATTTAGTATTAATCCATTTTAAGACATAGGTTAACGAAATGAAGGTTTATCAAACAAAAGATATCAGGAACCTCGCTCTGCTTGGCGGCGCGAAAACTGGTAAAACCACACTTGCGGAGTGCATGCTCCTGGAAGGTGGCATAATCAACAGGAGAGGTTCTGTTGATGACAAGAACACGGTATCGGATTATCGTGAAATTGAGCTGGAACGCCAGAACTCAGTATTCAGTACAGTCCTCTACAGCGAATTTGAAGGGAAGAAAATCAATTTTATTGACACTCCCGGTATGGACGACTTCGTAGGTGAAGTTATTGCACCACTTTCAGTGGCCGATACCGGAGTGCTTTTGATCAACGCACAGAATGGTGTGGAAGTGGGCGCTGAAATTGCCTGGAGGAACACAAAGAGATTTAATACTCCTGTTATTTTTACTATCAACCACTTAGAGCACGAAAATTCTAACTTCGACGAAGCAATCCGTCAGATGCGTGCCCAGTTTGGTGGCGGTATTACCATTTGCCAATATCCTGTAAATGCAGGTGTTGGGTTTGATTCCGTGATTGACCTTATCCGCATGAAGATGTACAAATTTCCTGAAAACGGTGGTGAAGCTGAAGAATTAGACATCCCTGCCGATCAGGAAGACAAAGCACAGGAACTTCAGTCGGCTATGATCGAAGAGCTTGCCGCCAATGACGAGGAACTGATGGAGAAATTCTTCGAAAATGGTACTTTAAGCGAAGATGAAATTACATCAGGAATGAAACTCAGCCTCAACAAGCGCGAATTCTTCCCTGTATTCTGCATCAACACAAAACACAATATGGGCGTTAAGCGCCTGATGCAGTTCATCAACCGTATGGCTCCGGCTCCGGACGAAATGCCGGCGATGAAAGATGCCGAAGGGAACGACATCGTTGTAAATGCCGATGATGACACTGTTGCATTTGTTTTTAAAACAGGTATTGAACCACATCTTGGCGAAGTAAGTTACTTTAAAGTACTGGCGGGTTCTGTTTGTGAAGCCAGTGACCTGATGAATGCCAATACGCAAACTAAAGAACGTATCTCCCAGATTTTTGCCATGGCCGGTAAAAACCGTGAAAAAGCGGAAAAATTCCTGGCCGGTGATATGGGCGCAGCCATCAAGCTGAAGAACACGAAAACAAATACTACCCTCAGCGGAATGAAGATTTCTGACCGCAAGGTAGATCCTATTGTTTTCCCTGCACCAAAAATCCAAATGGCCGTGAAGCCAAAAACTTCTGGTGATGAAGAAAAACTGGGCAGCGCATTCCATACATACCACAAAGTTGACCAAACCCTTACAGCTGAATACAGCAAAGAGCTCAAGCAGCTTATCGTTAGCGGCCAGGGCGAACTGCACCTCAACATTGCCAAATGGCAAATCGAAAACCTCGATAAAGTTGAGTACGAATATTTTGCCCCAAAAATCCCTTATCGTGAAACGATCACTAAGAAAGCCAAATCATCTTATCGCCACAAAAAACAATCAGGTGGTTCCGGTCAGTTTGGTGAAGTGCACATGATGATCGAGCCTTTCCACGAAGGCATGGAATGGACAAAAGAATTCCCGGTTCGTGGTTCAGAAGAAATTCCATTGGGATGGGGCGGAAAACTGATCCTCAACAACTGTATTGTTGGTGGTTCTATTGACGCACGTTTCTTCCCGGCTATCCTCAAAGGTTTGATGGAAAAAATGGAAGACGGCCCGCTTACCGGGTCCTATGCCCGTGATATCGTGGTTTATATTTATGACGGTAAAATGCACCCTGTTGATTCAAACGAAATTTCGTTTAAACTGGCATCGCGCAATGCATTCCGTGAAGCATTTAAAAATGCCGGGCCAAAAATCCTTGAGCCAATTTATAATGTAGAAGTACTCGTTCCCGAAGAAAAAATGGGTGATGTTATGACCGACCTTCAGGGACGCCGCGCCGTGATCATGGGCATGGAAGCCGAAGGTAACTATCAGAAAATCAAAGCCCGTGCCCCATTGGCCGAGATGAACCGTTACTCCACTTCCCTCAGTTCCATTACCAGCGGACGTGCCATGTACAGCCTCGAATTTGCTGAGTACGCTCAGGTTCCAGGCGATGTACAAACAAAATTACTGGCTGAATACGAAGCAGCACAGGAAGAAGAAGATTAATTTCTTATTTTTGAAATATTGCAAAGCGTCCTGAACTATCGGGACGCTTTTTTTATGAGCTAAAACCTAATCCGGATTATTGCGTATAAGCATATTGAAAAATAGTACATTCTTATTTTATTGTTTTAATAAGCAGAATTAAGTATATTTGTTTGCCGCTTTCTTCTAAGTACCAAAACATCGGATTCTATGAACGAATTGCAATATACACCACAAATCCTGGTCGTTGATGATGTCAGGGAAAACTTACTGGCAGTGTCCAGCCTGATTCGATCATGCAACGCTCAGGTTATAACAGCATCTTCGGGAGCAGAAGCCTTGGAAATTGTTGCTGAAGAAAAAATGGCCCTTTGTGTACTTGATGTGCAGATGCCCGAAATGGACGGTTATGAACTGGCCACAAAAATCCGCGAAACGGAATGCAACGCTCATACGCCCATCATTTTCCTTACAGCAGTGCATATCGATCAGATCAGCATTTTTAAAGGATACCGAACCGGCGCGGTTGATTATATCACAAAACCAATTAACAAAGAAATCCTGCTCTCAAAAATCAGGGTTTTTTTGAAACTGGAAGAAGTCCGGAGCAAGCTTGAACGCGCCGAAAAACGCTACGAAAGTATCGTTCACGAGCAATCGGATTATATTATCCGCTTTGACCATAACCTGCTTATCACTTTCGTAAACAGTAGCATGGCCAAGCTGTTCCGTTCAGAGTATAAGAACCTGGAAGGACTTAAGCTGCTTGATATTTTTGATGATATCGATGCCGAAAAATATAAATCGGAAGTAGTAAAACTGGCTCCCGGGGGCAGGTGTTTCACTTTCGAGCATAAATTATTTAAAAAACCCAATCAACAGAGCAGCCAAAAATGGTTTCTTCATAAGGTTTCCGGTATCGGGAATGAATATGGTTCAATTGATGAATATCAGGTGGTTTTGCACGATATCACCGATCGGAAATCAATGGAGCAGCAATTGATCCAGGAACGCAAAAGAGCGGAAGCTGCAACAGAATCAAAATCCCGCTTTTTGGCCAATATGAGCCATGAAATACGCACACCGATGAGCGCTATAATTGGTATGGCAGATTTGCTCAAAGAATATGAACTGCCCGAGGATGCCACAGAATCGGTTGACGTTATTAAAATATCTGCAAACAACCTATTATCGCTGGTCAATGAAATACTCGATTTTTCTAAGATCGAGGCAAATCAAATTGATATTGAAAAAACACCTTTCAACCTGAAAGAGCAAATTTCTGATACAGTTAAAGTCTTTAAATACAGTGCCACCAATCATAAAATTGAAATAAAAAGCGATATCAGTGAAGATATTCCTGCAAAAGTCCTGGGCGACCCGGCACGGTTCCGGCAAATCCTTAACAACCTGATAGGTAATGCGGTAAAGTTTACCCGGGAAGGAACGGTTAAAATCCGTTCGTATGTTGAAAAAGAAGATGAGAGCAGCTGCATCGTGCGGACAACAGTTAGCGACAATGGAATAGGGATCGACCCGGACGGGATGAAACGGCTGTTCAAACCTTTTAGCCAGACATCTCCCGATATAAGACGAAAATACGGCGGCACAGGGCTTGGACTGGCCATCAGTAAAAACCTGGCCGAGCTGATGGATGGTGATATTGGCGCCGAAAGCGAATTAAATAAGGGCTCCGTTTTTTGGTTTCGCCTGAAATTTCAAAAAGATGAAAGTCAATATTCTGTAAATGAAGCCCTTAATGTTAATGCCCCCAATAAAGATGCGTTAAAAATACTTATTGTTGAAGACAATATACTAAATCAGAAAGTAGCCTCAGCCACTTTGCGCAAAATGGGTCATAGCGTTGAAATTGCGAATAACGGCAAGGAAGGCGTCGAAAAGTATAAAAGCAAAAAATTTGATCTTATTGTTATGGATATCCAGATGCCCATAATGAATGGCCTGGATGCAACCAAGGCCATCCGGCAGATTGAAAAAGATAATGACAGCCGTAATCCAGTAAAAATTGTTGCCCTAACCGCCAATGCTTTGCTTAACGACAGAGATATTTGCCTTGCAGCCGGTATGGATGAATACATTAGCAAACCATTCAGAAAAGAAGATTTTTTGCGTGTGCTTGATATAATTATGTAGGCTTTGGATTAAAAACTCATTCAAATATCCTTAATAATGACAAATTTAGAGAGTTTAAATATCAGCGGTATAGCAGAATTAAAACCTATTGAATTATATAAAAACGGGGCGCATTCCATTTACTGGCTGGGCATACCCGAAGAAACGGCATTTCGGTGCAATGTTTATTTGCTCATACACAATAACGAAGCCGTACTGATTGACCCAGGTAACCGGAATTTTTTTAATTATGTTAAGGAGAGGCTTTGTGAAATTATTGATATAAAGCATTTAAAAGCGATCAGCCTGAGCCACCAGGATCCAGATGTAGGTGCATCCATTTATGATTGGCTGAAGGAAAAACCGGATATTTGTCTTTGCGCATCTGCCCGAACGAATGTGCTCTTGCCACATTTTGGAATCCGCGATTATAATTATCATGATTCTGTTAATCAGCCCTATACGTTTCATGATGGAAGCATATTGAAGTTTATTGAAGCCCCTTTTCTTCATTTCCCGGGAGCAGTTGCAGTTTACGACCCAATAAGCAAATATCTTTTTTCCGGCGATATCTGGGCTGCCCTGGATATGGACTGGCAACTGATTGTGGATGATTTCGAAGACCACATCATGAAAATGGATTTGTTCCACTTGGATTATATGGCTTCGAACAAGGCCGCCCGTGGATTTTGCAAAAAAATTGAACCGCTTGAAATCAACGCCATCCTTCCACAGCACGGGAGCATCATATCTAAAAAATATGTTGGCGATGCAATAAAATATCTTTCCGAATTGGAATGTGGCCTCGATTTAATCTATCCTGAGCTGTAAGCCTATGAACGACAAAGAACTAAAAGAAAGGCTTGCCCATCTTGAGCGCGAAAACAAAATGCTCCGCTCGGCCAGTCAGCAATGGGGACGGCTTCAGCAACTATATAAAGAATCGCAAAAAAAACTCAAAACAGCTGAAGCCACAACACGGAGTATTATACAATCTTCACCAATCGGGATTTCCATTACCAATGCAAATGGCTTTTCTGAATACTTAAACCCTGCTTTTTGCAGGATGATGGGCTATGAGGCAGATGAGTTGCTGAATAAAAATATTCTTGATTTTTTGGCAGATAAGGATAATGGAGATGCCTGTGATTATTTCACCGAATTTGCCGGGAATCAAGAAAACTCCTCCATTGAAGCACTTTTTTTCAATAAAAATGGTGATATACTCCATTTTTTTGTTGTCAGTACAATTATCGTAAATGAGAAATTGGGAAAAAGGAAAGTCAACTTTTTTGTTGATATGACCGAGCGCAATAAATTGATGGAGCAGCTCACCCTGGCAAAAGACACGGCCATAAAAGCCAATGAAGCAAAAAGTACTTTCCTGGCCAATATGAGCCACGAAATCCGTACGCCAATGAATGGTGTAATGGGAATGGCTGAAATATTAAAACAAACCGATCTGAGCAAAGAACAGCATGAATATGTAAATATTATTAACATATCCGCGAATAGCCTGCTGAATATTATCAATGATATTTTGGATTTTTCAAAAATTGAGGCTGGCAAAATTGACTTGGAAGATATACCCATGAGAATCGATGCTGTTATTGAAGATATAGCCGATTTGCTTGTCGTAAAAGCCCGTGATAAAGGCTTGGACCTTATTACTTATATTGATTCCAATATCCCCGAAAGCCTTATCGGCGACCCTGTGCGCCTGCGTCAGATTATTTTAAATTTTACGAATAACGCATTGAAATTTACCGAAAAAGGGGAAGTACTTATTAGCGCCCATCTTGCAGCCAAGGAAAATGAAAGGGTGAAAATAATTTTTAAGATTAAAGACACAGGAATTGGAATCAGTGAAGAAGGAAAAAGCAGGTTGTTTCAAAATTTTTCACAGGTGGACAGCTCAACAACGAGGAAGTACGGCGGTACAGGATTAGGATTGGTTATTTCCAAAAAACTTTCCGAACAGATGGGGGGCAATGTTTTCGTTGAGAGCGAAGAAGGCGTTGGATCTGTTTTTGGGTTTACGGCCTGGCTGAAACAGGATGCCGATCCCGGTTTAAATAATCAGGGACTTTCCAACACCTTGCCTTCTTTGCATGTCCTGGTTGTGGATGATAACCACACCAATCTGAAAATATTTGGAAAATACCTGCAATACTGGAATTGTAGTTCGGAATTTGCCGACATGCCAGTTAAAGGTTTGGAGATGTTAAGGGCCGCATCTGTTATTGGCAAGAAGTTTGATATTGTACTTGTTGATTTTCAGATGCCTGAGATGGACGGTATGCAATTTGCCAAAGAGGTAAAATCCGATCACGCAATAAAACACAATAATCTGATTTTACTGTCGTCAATTACCGATTTGCTTAAGAAAGATGTGATCGAGAAAGCCGGATTTAGTGCCTATCTGAACAAGCCTGTCAAAATAAGTCAATTAAAAGAGGCGGTTCAAAAAACGCTCGGCAGGACAGGGGCATCCCATGGGCAGGACAAAAAAATGCTCCTTCGTCGGGAGATAAATATTAAACCTAAGAAAAAGTGGAAAATTTTACTTGCTGAAGATAATAAGATCAATCAAAAAGTAGCACTCTTTGCTTTTAAAAAGCTCGGTTTTGAAGCAGATTTGGCCGAAAACGGGCTGGAAGTCCTCGAGAAAATGAAGCAAAAGGAGTATGATATTATTTTTATGGATGTGCAGATGCCGAAAATGGATGGAATAGAGGCCACGATACGTATTCGCCAATCAGAAAGAGAAGGTGAGCATATTCCAATAGTGGCCATGACTGCCAATGCTATGAATGAAGACCGCGATGACTGCCTGGCTGCAGGAATGGATTCCTTTATGTCTAAACCATTTAAACCCGATGACCTTAAAGAGATCATGAGCGATTTGCTTATAAAATAGTGTTATCTTTGGCCTGCCTAAAGAGATTAAAATAGTATGATCAAAAATGCACAGTTAATATTTCTTTTTGTTTTTTTCCTGAGCGGTATTGGCTTACGGGCAGCAGAGGATGTTGACAGCCTCCAACGGCTTGTTTTGCATGCTCAGAATGATTCAATCAGGCAGGAAGTCTTGTTAAAACTGGCTGTTGAAATTCAGGATGTTTACAGTGAAAAAGCGGTTGATTATGCTGAAAGGGCATTGGATATTGCCAAAAGCAAAAAGGATAAAAACAAAGCGGCCTTCATTTATTCGAGAATCGGGCGAATTGAAACCATTGCAGGAAATTTCCAAAAAGCGATACATGCCTACAAAAATGCCTTGGGATATTATATTGGCTACAGTGAAAAACACCCGGGAGACCATCGCAATTTACGGAGCATGGCGCAGGCTCATATTGGTTTAGGCCGGGTTTATCAATTGATGGGCGAAACCGAAACAGCATTGAGTAATTTTAATAAAGCCGAAAAAATTTACGTTAGCCTAAAGGACAAAAAGGGTATAGCAGCCAGTTTAATTGAAAAAGGCAATACTTATAGAGATAAACTGGATTATAATTCGGCACAGGATGCATATCTGAATGCTTTGACAAAAGGGAGGAACAAGATCAGCCCAACATTCAAAGCGGGCATATACAATAAAATAGCCTTTGCTTTTGAATTGGCCGGCAATCAGGCCGAAGCACAAAACTATTTTCAAAAATATATCCGACAGGTAAACCAAAATGCGGATCCGTATGAACAGGCAAATGCTTATAACGAATTGGGGAGCTACTACCTCAGGATCAATTTAACTGAAAAAGCATTGGAATATTTCAGTGATGCATTGCAACTGGCCATGAGCAGCAATAACAATGAAGCAACAGAAGTTGCAGCAGCCAATCTGTCTGATCTTTACACCCTTACAGACAATTACAAGAAAGCATTGGAAAACCATATAATTTACACAAGTGCGCGTGAGACCAATTCGTACAAAGCCAAACGGGAAGAACTAAAGTTGCTGGAAGTCAAAAATAAATTGAGCCAAAACGAAAATCTGATAGAATTTGCCCAGAAATTATATCAGGAAGAACGCCTTAAAAATCGAAATGCACTTTATTTTATTCTACTGATTACTGCAACATTGGTTATTGTTCTGGTACTCGTTTTTTTACTTTACCGGCAAAACAGAAAAAACAAAAATGTCCTGTACCTGCTTTCCGAACAAAACCAGCAAGTGCAGCAAAAGACCGAAGAAATCAGGATGCAGAATATCCGTTTGGAGCAAATCAACCGCGATTTGAATTTATCCAAGCAAAAAGCTGAAGAGTCAACTACTTCCAAATCGCTTTTCCTTGCCAATATGAGCCACGAAATCCGTACACCAATGAACGGGATAATCGGAATGGCCAATGAACTGAAAAACACAACATTGAACAGCGAGCAGATTGAAGCTTTGAACATAATTACCATTTCAGCGGAAAACCTGCTCACGATCATCAATGAAATTTTGGATTTTTCGAAAATTGAATCAGGGAAGCTGGAGCTCGAAAGCATACAATTTGATCTTTATCAGGAAATTAAGAGTGTTATTTCCCTCCTCAGCCTGAAATCCAAAGAAAAAGGGCTGGAGCTCCTTTCCGAAATTGACCCTTATGTGCCGCGTTATTTGGTAGGAGATCCGGTTCGGCTCAAGCAGGTGATCATTAATCTGGTAAACAATGGATTGAAATTCACCGAAAAAGGAGGCGTTCGGGTCAATATCATGGTAATGGACCATATTTCCCGGACTACTATTTTGCGCGTTGAAGTAATTGATACCGGTATTGGTATATCTGAAAATGAAAAACGTAAGTTGTTTCATTCATTTTCGCAGTCGGATCCATCGTTTACGCGCAAATACGGCGGAACCGGCCTGGGACTGGCGATTTCCAAAAACCTGGTTAACCTGATGAATGGAGAAATTGGTGTGGAAAGCGAACTGGGCAATGGGTCAAAGTTTTGGTTTACAGCCCGGTTTACGGATGGCACAGCGCCACCTTCATACATACCGCGCAAAGAACCTTATAAAATATATGCCCGGGTTCCGGATTTTAACAAACAGAAAAAAGACACTGCCACCAATAATATGCCGGAAAAGGACGCAAAAACCAGTTCCCTATCTGCCCAAAACGCGGTTAACAATGAGAGAAACCGTATTTTACTGATCGAAGATAATATGATCAATCAGAAAGTCGCGATGTCGGTTTTAAAGAAAAAAGGATTTGAAGTTTCGGTTGCAGAAAATGGTAAAATAGGTTTTGAGAAATTCCAGGCCAATACTTATGATTTTATCCTTATGGATATTATGATGCCTGTAATGGATGGGTTTGAAGCAACCCGGTCTATCCGGGAACATGAAAAAAACAATAATCTAAAGCGAACCAAGATTATTGCCATGACCGCCAACGCCCTAAAAGAAGACCGGGAAAAATGCCTTGCTGCCGGAATGGATGATTATATTAGCAAACCTTTTAAGCCACAGGATCTTACCGCAAAACTTCAATAAACCGGAAACAGTCCTGCAAGGCCTCTGCAACACTGCTGCAACAGTATTGCAAAAATCTTCATTTCAGATCGTGTTTTACATTTTTTAACATTTGATTCTTTTTCCGGATTAAACCCTTAGCGGATTTGGACATCCAATAAGCGTATTAACCAAATAAAAAAAATTATCATGAAAACACGATTCATTGCGATTAGCACACTCTTGATTTTGAGTTTGTTCAGTCTGAACATCATGGCACAAAACAGCCCACGGCAGAATTCCCCTAAGGCAGAAAGAAATTTTGAAAAAGGCGATTGGCTGCCCGGTTTAACAGACGAACAAAAGGACGCTATTAAAGAAATCAGACTGGAAGGCATGAAGCAACAGCTTCCCCTCAAAAACAAAAAGGACGAGCTGAATGCACAATTAAAAACACAAATGACTGCGGATCAGCCCAATGAAGCCAGGATCAATGAACTTATTGAAGAAATTGGTAAAATTGATATCGACAAGCACAAGATCCGCGCAAAAAACCGTTTGGCAATCCGCCAACTGCTTAATGACGAGCAACGTCTGGTTTTTGATATGCGTGCAGAACACAGGCGCCCGGGACAAGACAGGGCGGCAAAAATGAAACGTCCGCACCGTGGCCAAAAAGGCGGGCAACAAGCTTTAATGGATTAATAATATATTATTAGTTCTATTAGTTCGCAAAAAATGGGTATCTTCGGGTATCCTTTTTTTTGCTATGTCACTATTAAATGATTTTATTTCGTTGTTTTACCCGGATATCTGCCTGGCCTGCGGCAAAAACCTGACCAAAGGAGAAGATACTTTGTGCACGATTTGTATGGGTGAATTGCCTGTGACGGGCTTCCATAAATGGGAGGAAAACCCTGTTGCAGAAGCCTTTTGGGGTAAGCAACAGATCAAGGGCGCAACTGCTTTATACTATTTCCATAAGGGGAGCAGGATACAGCACCTGATCCATCAATTGAAGTATAAAGGCAAACAGGAAATCGGGATTTATCTCGGAAAACTTTATGGGCATGAACTTCAGGCAACGGAACAATATGCCGATGTTGATTATATTGTTCCTGTCCCACTACATCCTGCCAAGCTGCGCAAACGTGGATACAACCAGAGCGAATGTTTTGCTGCCGGACTGGAAGCAAGCATGAACGCAAAAATGGACACCAAAAATCTTGTGCGGGCCACAGAAACCAGCACCCAAACCAAAAAATCACGAATTGAACGTTGGCAAAATGTGCAGTCGGTATTTCAGATAATGGACGAAAAACTCTTTGAAAACAAGCATATTCTGGTGGTCGATGATGTAATCACTACCGGAGCTACTATGGAAGGCTGCTTGGAAAAATTAAAAAACATCAAAGGAATTAAGCTCAGCGTGGCGGCAATTGCAGTAGCCGGAGATTAATAGCTTTTCCAGAGTTAAACTCCGGAAAAGCTATTTGTTTTTTACTGCTTCATCAGTTTCAAATAAAACTCCTGCTGATCATTGCTTATCAAGCGAAGCAAATAAATTCCTGCAGGAACATCATTAAGATCAAGAAGATATTCCGGTATGTTTTCTTCCGGTATTTCCTTCTTAAGGATTCTTCCGCTGAAATCCAGCAAATACAATTCTGAGAAAGAAAGTCTTTGATCAATAAGCTGAAGGCGAACTGATTCATGTGCCGGATTTGGTATCAGGCGGACAAAATCATAGGCATGCATTTCTTCGATTCCTGTACAATCTTTGAAAACAATATTGATGGTATCGGAGGCCATGCATCCGTGCGGGCCGGTTATGGAGCAATACACTTTCATTGTGAGCTCCTCTCCTCCTGAGCTGAGCGTTATGGACTGGCTTTGCTCTTCCGTTGACCAAAGGTAAGTTGATCCCGGGTTTCCTGCATCCAGTTTGATGCTTTTTTCCTTGCAGACAATAGTATCCGGCCCCAGTTCGATGTCGAGGCTGCTGCGTTTAACAACACAGGAATAAAGCGGGCTCTCGCAACCTTTAAAAGAGGTCACATACACACTGTAGGTTCCTTCTTCGCTAATCGTCCTTTTTTGGGTATGTACTCCGTCTGCCCAATGGTAGGAAGCGAAACCTGAACCGGCATCAAGCGTAGCGTTTTCACCGGGACACAACCACAGTTCTTCCGGAATCTGCGGAACCGGCAATGCGGCCACCTCAATAAAAATGCTGCCTGTTACCATGCTGCCATCTGCACGCTCCGCAATAACTGTATAATGCCCTTCTTCCCAAACTTCGAGATATCGGGTGCTGGCCAAACCATCATTCCAGTCGTAACTGACAAAACCCGCTCCGGCATCTAAGCGGATACTTTCTCCTGCACAGATGCTGGTGTCACGGCCAATTGATATTTCTTCTGGTGAACCAAATTCCCAGGCACCCATATCAAGACGCGCAGTGCCATCACCATTTCCGTCCCAAATGCGTTCACTTCCACCCAAATCTGTAATCAGGCTGCTTGTCCTTTCGGGATTTGCAGCATCAAGAGCGGGTGATGAAGCCGTTAAGCGGAAATTACCGTCATCGGGATTTGCAAAGAGTGGATCAGCATCAATATTACCTGTTCCGCTATATCCTCCTTCAACATTTGAATAGGACATCAAAATGCTTTCAGATGCCTGCACATCCATATCCCAAAGGATTGAGTTTGTGATGAGAGAAGACGCTGTTCCCTGAAGCATCAATGCCGGTTTTCCGACGCCAGATTTGCTTTGGTTGCCTGCAAGGCTCAGGTTATCAATGATAAAGCTCCCCTGAAGCTCCAGAATTTTATCTGCCGTATTTTGTACAATCTCGGAGCTGCTCAGGAGTACAACCGAATTTTCCCCACAGTAAATCAACGGCTGGTCTGTTTCTTCCTGAACCACCTGCCCATTGATGCTGCAATTTACCAGTTGGCAAGTTGAATAATCCCAGATGGACATTGCTGTGCCCCAGTTTCCTTCATTTCCTTCGATGCGGCTTTGGTTGATGCGTACCGTAGCGGCATTTACACCGATTCCGGCAGCACATGATGAAATATTGTTTTGAATGCTGCAATTTTGCATGATTGCATTTCCGCCATCATGGAAGAAAACCCCGCCACCGCAATCCTGTGCCGTGCTGTTGGAGATTATAAGGTTTGAGAGCATCGGCGATGATGCAAAAACCTGAAGTGCGCCACCGGAATTATCCGGCCAATCGCCACTTGCATTTCCATCGGTAAGCGTCAAACCCTTGATGTGACAAGCGTGGTTTTCGCCATTGTGGATTTTCAAAACCGGGCCTGTATTGCTGCCTGAAATAACCGTTGCTACAATATGGTCTTCATTGCCATCTATTGCAAACATGCTGGCAAGCAGTACATTTTTGCCCGACATATCAATATGTTCGTTGTAGGTTCCGTCGGCAACCAAAATACTGTCGCAGGCCGAACTGCGGTCAATGGCTTCCTGTATGCCGGCCAAAGGATTGGATTGTGTTCCGGCTGCTCCTGCAGATCCGCTGGTACTCACATACCATCTCCGTGAAGTGGAAGCGCTAACGGTCAGTTTTCCGGAAACATTTGCAGAGCCGTCCCAGAAACCGCCAGAAGCGGTGCCGTCTTTGGCCACACCACCATAAACATAAGGCTGGCCGTCAATTTCGAAACGGCTGGCATAATAATAATTTCCTGCTTCCATGCAGGGCAGGCTCAGTACGTATTCATCGTTTGCATTTACAAATCCGGGCGAAGAGCGATCACCATTATAAACGGCTTCCTGCCAGTTCCAGTTATCGTTCCAGGGTTCGTTATTAAATTCCGATACGCCTATCCAGCAGCGGATACCCTCTGCCTGACCGGTTTCGGTTGTCCGTCCGCCCACAAAAACCTGAGCATAAACATCAATCCCTTCGCAGGGCAATGCGGTATATTCGGCCGGATATTGAAGGTTGACCCAGGTGCCTGTTTTGTTTTCGGTAAAAACAACAAATTCGCCGGCTTCGAGATACCAGGGCGATGTAGTGGAAGAAATTTCGTAAGCTTCGCCGGTCAGCGCGTTGAACCAGGTGCCGGTATTATGGAAATTGGGATAAACATCGCGCCCATTTATGCCGAAATTCCCGATTACAATGGCTTTGCCTGTTTCCAGTCCCGAATTGGTCAGTTTGATCCTTCGGGATTCATTGACAACATCCATCTCCACTTGGGTATAAGGGCTTTTAAAAATATCATTCTCATGGCGCAGCTTCAGGAGCTGGCCGAAGGTATGATACAACTGCGCCCTGTCCGGGTCATCCTGATAATCCCAGCGTGGCGGTTTGGCCGCAGTCCGGCTGTCTTCGGTCATTGTGGGCCAATTAATGGAATAATCATAACCCAATTCTTCGAATTGCCAGATCATTTTTGGGCCCGGATACGTAAAAAAGAATGCTGCAGCCAGAGCCGAGCGCTTTAATGCCGTTGCCGTATCCGTGATGCAGTGTTGCGGGTTTGAACAATTACCATAAGTTACGTTTTTGTACATCTGGCGTTCTTCATCATGGCTTTCCATAAAAGTAACCAAAGCGGGCTGGCTCCATCCCCGGTTGCCATAATATCCCCACGAAAGATCCGATGCAGAGCCATTATAGCCCATACTGGCTTCGCTATAAGGGCTATCCATATTTCCCCAGAGCATCATTCCGCTTTCGGCCAGTACTTTTTCTTCATCATTATCAGCAAAATGTTCCAAAATAACGTACGCACCGGGCTTCGCCGTTTTTACGGTTTGCGCAATACGTTTCAGGTTTTGCACGCGCGAATCATCATAAGCACTCCATTGTCCCAGGTCAGCACTTTCTTTCTGGGTAATTCCTTTGGATAAGTCAAGACGGTAACCATCGAAATGATATTCCTCAAGCCAGAATTCCAGCACCCTTTTTACATAATTTTGGGTGAAAGTGCTGGAGTGGTCAAAATCATGGAATACGCTCATTGGGTGCGGCGCATACACATTAAACCAGGGATTATCTTCCGCAGTTTGATTGATGCTTGCATCCCAATAAAGCTGCGCCAAAGGGGAATTTCCCGTAGCATGGTTGAGCACGAGGTCCATGATTACCACCATATCCCTTTTATGGCATTCATTGATGAGCGTTTTGAGCATATGCGGTGTGCCGTAATATTTGTCCGGCGCAAAGAAATAGGATGGACCGTAGCCCCAGCTGTCATTTCCGTCAAACTCAATTACCGGCATCAGCTCAATGGCGTTGATACCCAGTTGTTGGAGATAATCAAGTTTATTAATTATTTTTTGATAAGAGTGGTCTGTGGAAAAATCGCGCACAAGCAGTTCGTAAATTACGAGATCCGTTTCCCAGGGCAATGAAAAATTATCGTCTTCCCAATCAAATTCCTCCCTTTGGGTATAAAAAACCGACACAATACCTGTGGTTTTTCCTTCCGGATATTCAATACGGTTGGGGTAAACATTGTCGGGTATATATTTATCATTCCAGGGATCAAGGATCAACTCGGCAAACGGATCGCCGATTTTGAGTTCTGCATCAACGTAATACTGGTACAGATATGCCTGATCGGGATTCAGACCATCGAGTTCAATCCAGAAACGTTTGCCGTTAGAAGTACGTTTCATATAATTCTCCGGGCCAAATTCCCAGTTATTAAAATCACTGAGGAGAAAGACAAAATCTTTTTCAGGCGCTACCAGGACAAAACCCGTTTTGTTATCGCCAATGTAATTGATACCATCATGCCATCCATCAGGGATTTCGGCGGTTTCGATATCCGGGCGCACATAAAACTGCACGCTGTCCCACACTTCCATACTGCCCTGATTGGCTTTCACGTGGGCATAGTATTTACCGTAATCCGTGGGTGTATAATCGTAAATCAATTCCGATTCGTTAGTTGTAGCAACCTCCTGATTATTGATATATAGTGTGATTTTTTCGGCGCTCAAAGCCTGGGCATTAAAGGTGATGGCCTCATTTCGGGCAGCGAGAAAATGCTTTGTGGCAGGTGCGATAAATTGCACATTCAGTCCGCCGGTAAACATATCCACAAAAATATCACTGCCATCAGCTGTTTTTCCTTCCAGCCAGTAGCCGTCCACTTCTTCTTCGGAGCGGAATACAAAAGCCATTTTTAAAACGCTCTCCCCATCAGGGACGGCATAATATTCCCGTACCGAAGGGCCGATTGTGATTTTAAAAAGATCGGCCCCAATACGCTCGAGTTTAGTTTCGGGTGTGTTTTCGCCCCATTCTGTTTTTACATATTTCCAATCGGAAGTTGATGTGCTTTCGCTTGTAATGACTCCGGTATGGGCATATACATCTCCATCATAACCGGCCAGTCCGCCATTGCCTTCTGCAGCATTAAATGTAATTGTTACTTCATCGTTTTCGCCTGGGAAAGGCGGATCGCTGATAATCAGCTGGGCATGCATTTGAAGCAAAATCCCCAAGAACGCAATGAAGGCTAAAAAAATCTTTTTCATAATCAATTATTTGAATTACAGGCTTTTTAATAAAAGCCATATTGCTAAAAAGCCGGTATCGATTAAAATGATACCGGCTTTGAAATATATTTTTTAATAAACAATCAGTTTCTGGCTGGCTTCATAAGCGCTTTCGGGCAACCACAAGCGGAAATAATAAATGCCGCTCCCGTATTGCTCCAGTGAAACTGTAATTTTATGTTTTCCTTCTGCCAGTCGTGCATTCTGTATCACACCCACAGAAGCTCCGGTCATATCAAATAGTTCCAGTATGACTACCTGTTGTTTGGCCAGGCCAATATTGATTTCTGCCTGATTGCTGGCGGGGTTTGGCTGTGGTGATAGCATATAGTTGCCTGCATTGAAGAGATCCTTTATTGATACACTGCATGGCGAACAGCTTCCGTAACAGAAAGCATCCAATTGCAAATCTTCATCAGGCACTGTGAAGAAACGATTGCCGTTGACGGAACAATCTTCAGGCACCTGCTCATCGTCGCCCCAAATGTTTCCGTTGATAAATTTGTATTCCTGATAGGAACCTACCGGCAGGCGGAAGCTTGCAGTATAAAGGTCTGTTCCGGAAACAACGGCCATTGGTGTTGTTGCGGGATCCCAGTTTTGGAATGATCCGGCCAGGTGCACACCATAACCGGAAATCTCTTCTTTCGACATATCCACGGTAAAAGTTACCATAACACTATCGGCAGCAGCCTGACAAGTTGTGCAACTGCCAAAACAATAGGCCATGAGTGTTGTGTCGTTAGCGCCTACGTTCAGCAGGCGGTTTTGGTTAAAGCTGCATTCTGCGGGTACTTCTTCTGCACCTTCCCAGCTGTTGCCGTTCACAAATTTATATTCGTAAGCTGTACGCGTACCCAGGGGGATGTTCACTTCATAAATATTATTTGCAGTTAAAGTCATTTCGGTGGCTGCAGGATCCCAGCCCTGGAAATCAGCGGCTAAATGAATACCATCAGGAGATACTTCCGTTTCGGACATATCCACACGGAAGGAAACCACCACTTCATTTTGTTGCGGACAGCTATCGCAACTGCCAAAGCAAACCAATTGCAGCACGGTATCAGCAGAAGGAATGGTCAGGAAGCGGTTTTCATTCTGGGCACAGGCTGCCGGAACACTTTCAAAACCAGCATCATCATCACCGTTCACAAATTTATATTCTATATATGTGCCTTCCAGGATGCTGGCTGTAAATTCATAAACATCCTCAAAAGTATTTATCATTTCATTGGCAGCAGGGTTCCAGTCGGAGAAATTACCGGTAATGTGCAGGCCGTTTTCATTGATGATTTCGTTGGCCATATCTACACGGAAGGTAACATTTACAGGATTGGTAACGCCGCCGCAAGGAGCACAAGATCCAAAACAAATCGTATCCAGTGCAATATCGGTTTCAGGAACAGTATAAAAACGGTTGAAACTACCAAAGCCATCGTCAATTCCACATTCTTCAGGAACCAGTTCATAATCATCAACTGTGATTCCGTTGAGGAATTTGTAAGTAATCTCCGACCCTGCGATTATCGTCACATCAGCTTCATAAACCGTGCCTCCCGTATTAGCCATCATCAGGTCTTCGGTGTTCCATGCATTAAAGCTGCCCGCCAGATGCACACCATCGGGTGATACTTCCTGCTCAGCCATATCCACGATAAAAGTTACCGTAACTTCCGGTGGTGGTGGGGGGCATTCGGTGCACATGCCAAAGCAAACAAGATTGGTTGTTGTATCCATATCCGGAACGAGTATAAAACGGTTTTCATTCTGCGCGCAGGCTTCAGGAACCTGTTCGGCTCCATCCCATCCTAAACCATTAATAAATTTGTATTCATGCGCTGCTGCGGCATTTAAAGTAATGGTGTAGGCATAAATGCTTTCGGAAGTATTGCTCATTTGTAATTCAGAAGGTGTCCAGTTGTTAAACGTTCCTGCGATAAAAACACCATCGGACGAAACTTCTTCATTGGCCATATCCACCTGGAATGTAACATCAACTTCGAGTGGTGGCGGAGGGCATTCTTCGCAGCTACTGTAACAAACCAGATCCGCTACAGCATTCTGGTCGGCTACATCAAAGAAACGGTTATAACCGCCCTGGCCGTTGTCCACGCCACATTCTTCAGGAACTGTTTCTTCACCGTCCCAATCAGCACCATTAATAAATTTATACTGAACCTGGGTATTGGTCATTACTTCAACCGTTACTTCATATACGTCATCAACTGTATTGGTCATGGGTGTTGCTGTGGGGTCCCAGCCCTGGAAACTACCGGCAACATGCACCCCGTCAGGAGAAATTTCCTCATTGGCCATATCCACAGAAACAGTCAGTTGAACCGGGCTGGCACATGGCGCACACTCCGCAAAGCATACCAAATCGGTTGTAGTGGTTTGGCTTGTAATATCGAGATAGCGGTTGTATCCGCCCTGACCGTTATCGATACCGCAATCGGCAGGCACAGTTTCTTCACCGTCCCAATCGGCACCATTAATAAATTTATACTGAATTTGTGTGCCGGACATTACCTCAACGGTAACTTCATACACATCACCTGATGTATTGTTCATCGGTGTTGCTGCGGGATCCCAGCCCTGGAAACTACCGGCAACATGCACACCGTCGGGAGAAACATCTTCATTGGCCATATCCACAGAAATAGTGAGTTGAACAGCCTGTCCGCATGGCTCGCAGGAGCCAAAACAAACATTGGCCAGCACTGTATCCTGTGCAGGAACATTCAGGAAACGATTATAACCGCCCTGACCATTATCCACGCCACATGCAGCCGGAACATTTTCTTCCCCGCCCCAGGCATTGCCATTAATAAATTTATACTCCACATCTTCGCCTGTTGCAATATCAACAACAATTTCATAGAGATCATTTCCCAGATGTGTCATTGGGCTATCCGCAGTGCTCCAGCCATTGAATGAACCGGCAACATGCACACCGTCAGGAGATACGGTTTCGTTGGACATATCAACTCTAAAGCTGACATCCACTGCTTTAGAAGTAAAAGACAGCAAAGTAAAGAGGACTAATGCTGAAAGATAAGGTAACTTTTTGATCATTTCTATAACATTTTGGTTAATATTCTTATCTGAACCGTAAGCATTTAGCTTCGGAAAAATTGCACAAAAATTCAACTGGCCGTATGGAATACAGACCGTTTGTAATTCAATTAACCGCGAGAAATGATACAGCTCTTGTTAGGATTGGTGCTGAGTATTAAAATACCGATTTACTCCGTAACCGGTTGCAATAACCAAAACAATGGCCCCAACACCTATAATCAAATGAGTTGTACTGTTTGTTTTTGCTAAATCATTATTTGCTTTTACCTCTGTTCCGTAAGTTTGACCATCCGGCAAGGGAACAGGCGGATCATCGGCGCGTAGATCCGTTGGTGAAAACAGAAAGATTGACAAAACACAAACCACCAAAATCAATTTAAGATTATTAAATAATCCACTGACTTTTAAAACTTTCATAATCTACTGTTTATTAACGCTTTCCAATAATTTCAAATTTTGGTGTTCCAGAAAGATTCCGGACATTTGAAAAATTGGTTTGTAAAATTACTATAAAATTTAAACCAATCAACAAGGGGAAGCAGATTTTTATGTTTTTTGTTCGTAGTTACATATTAATTTCTACCTTTGATAAACACAGACTAAAATTAAAAAGCAGCATTATGAAGACCTCCTGTCTGCATCTTAGGTTGGATCATATTGATGATTCCGGCACATACCGCTTATCAGAATTGACCCAGCAATATTTCACCAAAAATCAAATGGAAATATTGGTCAAAGCCTTACATCTTGCGCTTGAGGAAGGAAAAAACACCCATTTTGAAATGCAGCTCGATTTGAAATTAAAAGGCTCTTTTACCTGCTTTACGAGTATTCATCAGGACGGGATATTTCTCGATTTATTTTCCCGCGCAAACCCCAAAACAGATTATTCACCATTTGAAGAATATCCGAATGGGGTTTTAATTTTTTGTTTTGATAAGGCTATTTACAAACTTGATTATCATAATAAAACAGCCGGTTCGTTTTTGTTGAATAAATCATTGTCAGAGGATTACGTGTGTTTTGATCAGATAATATCAGGGAAAGACGCAGCAGGTTTAAAGGGTTTTGTTGACCGCTGCAGGGAAACAGGCAGGGCTTTTGTCTTTGGCAGGAAAGATTTGCACATCGGGAACACCAGCGGGCATTTCAGAATTAATCTACTTTCATTAAAAAATGAAAAAGTAGTTGTTATTTTTGAAGATATAACACAAAAAGAAAGCCTGGTTGAGGAGTCACGGCAATTGCTCAATGAGTTCAAAGCATTGTTTCATGCCATGACGGATGCTGTTTTTATTATGGATCAGCATGGACGATATATTAAATTTCTGCCTACATCCGATACCCTTTTATACAAATCAAGGGATATCCTTTTGGGGAAAACCGTAAAAGAGGTTTTTGATCCGAAAATGGCCGCATTTTTTATGGAGCATATTAAAAAATGCATTGAAAAGCAGGAGGTTGTAAAGCTTGAATACAAATTGGATATCAATGAAAAAGAAGTGTGGTTTGACGCCTATCTTTCGCCATTAGATGAACAGAACCTGGTTTTTATTGCCCGTGATATCAGTTTAAGAAAAAGAGCGGAACTGGCTTTGCGTGAAAGTGAAGAGCGCTATCGGGCATTGTTTGAAAACAGCAGCTCCGTTATGATAATCATTGATCCGGATAGTGGAAAAATTTGCGCTGCAAACGCTACAGCTTCTTTATTTTATGGATATCCGCAGAGCGAACTGCTGCATTTGAAATTAGACGAGCTCGATTGTTCGGGAGTATCTGAATATTTTGTCAGCGGGCATCAGGAAACTTTAAAAACTTCTGTGATCACACGGCACAGGCTGGCAAATGGCAATGAGCGCGATGTAGAGCTATTTCCCTGCAAACTCAGCCTGAACGGAAAACCGCAGATACATGTTATTATCCATGATATTACTGACCGCACCAAAGCAAGCCGTGAGCTCAAGCTTTCAACCCAAGAACTTCAGGATGCAAATGCCACCAAAAGCAAATTTTTCAACATAATTGCCCATGACCTAAAAGATCCGTTTAACGCTATTTTGGGCTTTAGCAGCTTGCTGTATGATGAATTTGATCGTTACACGGAAAAAGAAAAAAAATATTTTATCCATCAGATCAATTCCGCAACCCAGGGAACATACAAACTGCTGGAAAACCTTTTGCAGTGGTCGCGCTCACAGTCGGGAAAGATCGAATACAATCCCGAGCAAATTGATTTCTGCAATGTGGCCAATAAAACCGTGTCTTCATTAAAAACACAGGCCGATCAGAAATCCATTAAACTGCATTCATCTATTCCTTTTGGCAGTATGGTTTATGCGTGTGAAAATATGGTCACAACTGTTTTGCGCAACCTGATTGCCAATGCGGTCAAATTTACACCACGTGGCGGGCAAATTATGCTTACCAGCCGAAAATCCAAAGGCTTTTTACAGGTTGATGTACGTGATACGGGTGTTGGTATCCGGGCTGACCAAATGGAAAAACTATTCCGAATTGATGCACAGTACAAAACACCGGGCACCGAAAATGAGAAAGGTTCCGGTCTTGGCCTGATCTTATGCCGTGAATTTGTAGAAAAAAATGGCGGCAAAATATGGGCAGAAAGCATGGAAGGGAAAGGGAGCATCTTTAGTTTTACACTCCCTGTTCCCAAATAATATTCCTTACCATTTCTTTTTGTGCGAATGGTCAAAAACCCTGTAGGCAAAGCCTTTCATGGTGTCGGTGATGAGCATCTGAACCATGGCATAGCCCCAAACAAAGAACACCCACCAACCAATTGGCGCCATCAAAAGACCTGTAGCAACAATTACAGAAATTATTGCTTTGGAAATCACTGTAGACCAAACAAGGCCCTTCCCGGGCATAATGCTCCAAAGTGGTCCACGGGTGCGTGCCAAAAATATCGTGAGGTTTCCGGCAATGGACAGTTCGGCGAAAACCAGTGTTTTCAATTCATCAGGACTGAAATGCAGGAAATCGCGGCCAATGATATAAATCAGGAAAGTGAAAGCTACATTGGTGAAGCCAAGTACGGAGGCAATCCCGATGACCTTGTGCATGTCCCACTGTTCGGGTTTTAGGGAGTATTTTACGCGATCGTAGGAAATGGCCATAATCGGGAAATCGTTGAAAACAGCCAAAAGCACAATCATGATGGCTGTAACCGGGTAAGTGTTGAAAATCAAGATGGCCAACACTGTGAAGAAAAGCACGTCGATGGTTTCCGAAATGCGGTAAATGGCATAGCTCTGCATCCGCTGGAAAATACGGCGGGCTTCTTCAATGGCGTTTACAATTACGGATAATCCGGGCAATGTCAACACAATGTCTGCGGCTGATTTGGCGGCATCTGTGGCACCGTCAACGGCAATACCGGCATCGGCTTTTTTGAGTGCCGGAGCGTCGTTAACACCATCACCGGTCATACCTACAATATGCTTGTTTTCCTGGAGAATTTGCACAATTTCATATTTATGCTCTGGAAATACCTGGCTGAAACCATTGGCCTTTTCAACCAGATCGCGGGCTTTGCGGTCGGGAAGGCTGGTAAATTCACCAGCCGGCAAAATATTATCCGGAATATGCACCTGGCGCGCAACTTCTTTGGCGATTACATTATGGTCGCCGGTAATCATTTTTACTTCTACGCCCAGTTCTGCCGCTTTTTTGATGGTTTCTGCCGAATCTTCACGTGGCGGATCATTCAAACCAATCAAACCAACATATTCCCATTTTCCATCTTCATCGGTACGGCCTACACCAAGTGTGCGGTACCCATGCTCTCCCGCTTCTTCCACAATTTCATCTACGCGTTTGGCGATACCGGCATCATCGCCTGCAAGTTTTGTGATGACTTGAGGAGCGCCTTTGCTGGCTTTATAGGTTTTCCCATTGTCGAGCACTTCGGCTTCAGTACGTTTGCTTACCGGGTCAAAAGGCACAAACTTTTTTAGTTTCAGAGCTTTGTGCCGATTGGCAAGCTCCTGATTTTCTTTTAGTTTGCCAATAATGGCATCATCAATGGCATCATGATCGCCACTGCGGGCAGAGGCTGCAGCATAAAAGCAGACTTCATCATCCGTAAAGCCCGGCAAAGGATGTATCCCTGAAATATGCAGCTTGTTTTGTGTGATGGTGCCGGTTTTATCGGAGCAGAGCACATCCATGCCTGCCATTTCTTCGATGGCTGTCAGGGTAGAAATAATAGCCTTCTTTTTCGAAAGTTTCACCGCGCCAACGGCCATCGTAACGCTCAGCACGGCAGGCAATGCAGCCGGAATGGCCGCAACAGTGAGTACCAGGGCAAACTGCACCACATCCCAAACGCTTTCCTGCCGGTACAGTCCGGCAATCACTACGATCATTACAAGAATAAAATTCAGGATGATGAGGTAGTCGCCAATGCGGATTACGGCTTTCTGGAAATGGCTTTGGGTTTTGGCTCCGGCAACTAGTTTTGCAGTGCGCCCGAAGAAGGTATTTTCGGCAGTGCCATAAACAATAGCGATCATCTCGCCCTGTTTCACAATAGCTCCGCTGTATGCCACATCGCCGATATGTTTTTCTACGGGCAGGGATTCCCCGGTCAGGGCAGCTTCGTCAATCATGGCATAATCGCCCGAAACCAGTTTGATATCGGCCGGGATTACATCACCCAGGCGGATACGGATCACATCGCCCGGAACGAGTTCGCGCGCATCAACTTCTTCCCACTTACCATCGCGTTTTACCCGGGCCTTGTGCGCCAGGCTGCTTTTGAGCATGGCAATGGCATTGTCGGCACGATAGGATTGAAAAAATTCGATGAAAGCATTGATCAACAATAGCGAGCCGATTATGGCTACATCATCCCAGTCTTTGTCAATGATGCTGAGAATTACCGCAGCTTCAATCATCCAGGGAATGGGACCCCAGAAATTTTTCAGGAATTTAATGATCGGGTTTACATGCTTTTCGGGCAATTCATTGTAGCCAAAGCTTTTTAAACGCGATTCGGCTTCGGACTTACTTAGTCCGCTCTCCGAATTCGTGTTTAATTGAATGCATAAATCTTCATGCTTACTTTGTTCTGCCTGCTCTTTTGAGAGTTTGGGGATGCTCATATGCTTTTGTTTAAGTTTCCTTATCGGTATGCTCAAACAAATATAGTAATTTATATTGGTCTGCATGATGTCGCATCTTGCCTGCTTTATTCATGCTTTAAATTCAGGTCAGATGTGAGGCGTCTAAAGCTGAAGATATAGTCGCCTATTTCAAAGCTTTAGCAACGAAGCAGATGGCCTGAAGTTAATGCACTAGTAAAATGCAAACAAATTCAATTTTAGGATATAAATTTAATAAACACTTAAATTTAAGCTGCTTACATTATTTTGTTTGCATTTTATGAATAGAGCAGGCTTGAATAAAAACTTCATAATAAAATGCCGGGAGGGACTTTTTCGCAATGTTAAATAATGTATTTTTGTTTCCAATCGTGCCTGTTGTTCCTGTCTGATGATGGACCGGAAAGCAGTAGTAAAAATTTAATAAAAGCATAGTTTTATGGCAACCGGAATTAACAAAGTAATCCTTGTCGGTAACCTGGGACGAGATGTTCAGGTACAGACATTTGAAAATGGTATTAAGAAGGCTTCTTTTAGTGTGGCCACGGATGAATCTTATAAAGACAGAAGCGGCCAGAAAGTTGATCGTACGGAATGGCACAATGTTGTGATGTGGCGCGGACTGGCCGAAGTTGCCGAGCGTTATTTGCGCAAAGGATCGAAAGTGTATATCGAAGGGCGTATCCGAACCCGACAGTATGTTGACCAGCAAAATATTACGCGTTATTTCACGGATATCGAAGCGCAAAATATGGTGATGCTCGACCGCCGAGATGACAGTGGCGGAGGATATCAGGGACAGGGATACGGCAATCAGCAGTATCAACAGGCTCCTCCGCAGCAAGCACCACAGGGAGCTTATAATGCGCCGCAACAGCAATCGCCCCCGGCGCGACAAGCAGCTCCATCGCAGCAGCAAAACCCGGAACCACCGTCTCCGCAAAATCCACCGGCAGCAAATCCTGATCCGGCTCCTTTCGCACAGGAATCCCAGCAAGAGGATGATTTGCCGTTTTAATGGTATAAAAACAAAAGAGGCTGTCCAAAAAGGTAGCCTCTTTCCCTTTTTATCCTCCATTTCTTCCTAACCTGCTTTATTCATGCTTTAAATTCAGGTCAGATGTGAGGCGTCTAAAGCTGAAGATATAGTCGCCTATTTCAAAGCTTTAGCAACGAAGCAGATGGCCTGAAGTTAATGCACTAGTAAAATGCAAACAAATTCAATTTTAGGATATAAATTTAATAAACACTTAAATTTAAGCTGCTTACATTATTTTGTTTGCATTTTATGAATAGAGCAGGCTAAAACACCTCCCTCTTCATATGGCAATATGGTGTTCCTCCGGTTTTGTAATAATAATCCTGATGATAAGCTTCTGCATTCCAGAATTTTGAGGCGGGCTGCAAGTCTGTGGCTACATCATAGCCTTTATCTTGTAAAATTTTCATGTATTTTTCGGCCATCCGTTTTTGCTTTTCATCCAGATAAAATATGGCAGAACGGTATTGCGTGCCAATATCCGGCCCCTGCCGGTCTATCTGCGTAAAATCATGGGTTTCGAAAAATAAACGAAGCAGCTTTTCATAGGAAGTGCGTTCCGGATCGAAAACGACTTCCACAGCTTCGGCGTGACCGGTCCTGCCGCTGCATACTTCTTTGTAAGTCGGATTATCTTTATGTCCACCGGTATATCCAACGGAAGTTGAAACAACGCCCGCAGCTTTTTTCAGATAATACTCTACGCCCCAAAAGCAGCCGGAAGCAAATAGGGCTTTTTGCAAAGCGGGTTTTTCCTCTTTGGCTTTAAAGTCGAGGCTGATGCTGTTGACACAATGCCGTGTATTTTTTGAAGTAAATCCTTCTCCTTCAAAAACATGGCCGAGATGTCCGCCACAATTTGCACAAACTATTTCGGTACGTCGCCCATCGGCATCGGGCAGGCGTTTTATAGCTCCGGGAATTTCATCATCAAAACTGGGCCAGCCGCATTGGCTGTCGAACTTATCAGATGATTTGTACAAAGCAGCATCGCACTGTTTGCAGTGGTAGGTGCCGTCTTCTTTATGGTTTGTGTATTTCCCGGTAAAAGGCATTTCGGTGCCTTTTTCGAGGATCACACGTCGTTCTTCAGCAGTCAGAGGTTTAAATTCGCGTAGTTCCATTTCCTGTGCATTTAGATTTTGAAATCCAAAAAGCACAATACAGAATAGTGTCAGATATTTCATAATTGTTGCTTTTTGTTCTGCAGTTCTAACACAAAAAACCTAGAAATGTTGGGATAATAACATCCCTTTAAGAAAAATTAGGAATCGGATCAGTCTTTCCTCAACTTGCAGCGCTGAAAATAGATATCCAGCAATTTGGCTGCTGCCTGATAGCTGCTGAGGTTTTCATCGAGCAGGTTTTCTTCAATAAAGCTCATTTCTTTCTGAACCTGGCTGTCCTGATAAAAAGCGGATTTTAGTTGCTGGTCAATGGTATCGAGCATAATGCTTTTGGATTGTTGCTTCCGCTTATGCTCAAAATAGCCATTATCTTTGGTTTTGGCCGTATATTCCAGGATCATCTCCCAAACCTTATCTACATTGTTTTTTTCCAAAGCACTGCAAGTATCCACTTTGGGTGTCCAGCCCGATTCGGCAGGCGGGAACAGGTGGAGCGCACTTTGGTAACTGGCTTTTGCGAGTGTGGCTTTATTGTAATTATCGCCATCGGCCTTATTTATCACGATAGAGTCGGCCATTTCCATGATGCCTCTTTTGATGCCTTGAAGTTCATCGCCGGCGCCGGCCAGCATAAGCAGCAGGAAGAAATCGACCATGGAATGCACAGCGGTTTCTGATTGCCCAACACCTACCGTTTCGATGATGATGACATCAAATCCGGCCGCTTCGCAGAGGATGCTGGTTTCGCGGGTTTTTTGTGCCACTCCTCCCAAAGAGCCTGCCGAAGGGGAAGGCCGGATAAAAGCATTGGGATCGTTAGCGAGCTCTTCCATTCGGGTTTTGTCGCCCAGAATGCTGCCTTTGGTGCGCTGCGAACTGGGATCAATGGCCAGAACTGCCACTTTATGCCCTTTATCGGTCAGGTATTTCCCGAAAGCTTCGATAAAAGTACTTTTTCCTACTCCGGGCACTCCCGTGATGCCAAGACGGATGCAGTTTCCGGCATTTGGAAGGCAGCGCTCAATAATGTCCTGAGCCGTTTTGTGATGTGCAGGCAAAAGACTTTCTACCAATGTAATCGCCTGGCTGAGGATGCTGCGGTTTCCATTCAAAATGCCGTCCACATATTCGTCAACACTAAATAAAGTGCGCCTTTTTCTGCGGATGCGCATGGCGGCATTTTTGTTCACGGAGGGCGGCTGCGGAATAGCGCCCTGCACTTTTAAATTGGATTCTTCCTGGTCGGGTAGTGGATGGTTATGTTTATCGGACATGTTTGACATTTATTGCGTGATGAATGTATGAACAAATTACGGACAATTTGCAGCTTTATTGTTCCTGCAGATAAACGCACAAAGATAAGTGATTCCTTTGGTGATGTCCAGTAAAACCCCTTGACATTTTGGTACTACACGGAATTTCGTGGAAAGAAAAATTACTTTATTCCAAACAGATTCCTCCAAAGTTTCCTCATTCTTCGGAAAACTTTGTCGGAATGAACTGTGTTAAAAAGCAAGAGTTTTGTGTAATATTTTTCTTCAAACTACCTTTTTTTATTTGGAGGCAGTTTGAAGAAAAATATTATGGTAAAGTAACCCTTAATTTGCTGATGTGATCCTCGTTATATGGTTCATTATCTGCTATTATGGCAAATATTTGTTTGATCAGTTTATTTGCAACCGCAATTATAGCCACCTTGTCGTGCTTTCCTTTAGCTGTCAACCGTTCATACAATATCCTGCACCCTTTATTGTAGCGCATAGCAGACAGAGCCGAGATGTATAGCTGTTTTCGTATATGCCCGTTTCCCATTTTGCAGATATGACCCTTTCCCTTGACGCTGGTTCCCGACTGATATATCCTTGGACTTGTCCCTGCAAAAGCAATAAACTGTTTGTAGTGCAGGAATTTTTCAAAATTATTGGTTGCTGCAATGAGCACTGCTACAGCTTTCTTGCCAAATCCCGGTACACTGAGGATTAGCTTGCGGGTCTCGGCAAAGTGTGTTTTGCTGATATCCTCCAGTTGTTTCTCCAGCTTTTTTATTTCCCGCTTGAACTTTTCGATAATACTTTTCAGTGATCTTTTGAGTTCAGCAGTCAATACGCCACTTACCTGGAAAGCCTGTAATTGGTTAGACGTAGCTGTTTTTTGTTTAGTAATCAGTTCCAGGGCTGTCAATAACTGCTGCATAGCAAAGATTTCCTTTGATGGTGGTGTCCATAGATCAACTTTTTTAAAAGTAGATGCGTAGTCATAGATGGTTTTGGCGCATACTGGATCGGTCTTTGCACGCTGTAACTTCATCTGCGAATAACGCCTTATGATCAAAGGGTTTATCACGGAAACTTCAATATTTTTCTTAGACAGGAACATAGCCAATTTCAAGCTATATGGCCCTGTTGCTTCCATGACATAAGTTTTGTCCTTACCGTATTTTTTGACCAGAGCTTGAAAGCCTTTTGTAGTCTGTTCAAAATCTGAAAAACCCGTTTTATGGTCTCGGTCTGACCCATAAGCATCAAATGTTTGCTTGCTAATGTCAATTCCAATATATTTGTCCATGACTATTGTTTTTTAAAAGACGGAACTATTGTTTTCTTATCTATCCTTTATACAGGCTTTATGCCTAATGAACTGTCCAAGATAGCAATAGAAGAGGGAGGGGAACCACCATTCCGAACGGTCTTGATGACAAATGACGCAAGTAGTTTTCTTCCCTCCCTTCGTCTTATTTATTATTAATCCAGCGAATTTATTAAATTTTACGTTATTTCTTAAAATGCAAATATAGGATGACGCGTTTTTATGAAGTCAGGAGGCAAATGCGGCGAGGACGTCTTTAAAATATACTATTGTGTCCTCGCCGCATTTGCCTTAAACACTTAATAAACAGCGTCATTCCGACCGGAACAAAGCCAAACGAAGTGATTAAGGCTTTGTGTAGGGAGGAATCTGTTAGGGATCAATAGTTCATTAATAAATATCTGCATATTTTTTTCAAATATTATTGTTACCCACGAAATTCATAGTAGAACCGACATTTTTAGCTTAGTATTCAATGCCAAGCTGTGCCAGAATTTTCTTATTGTATTCCAGCCCGCCGCCTTCATTTTCTGCGGGAGCCCAGCTTGCAAAATGTTTGTCGTCATTGGGATCATAAGGGCCGTCTTTTACCTCATAGGCCACGGTTCCGGCATCCAGCGGAATAATGCTATGCCATGTTCGCGGCGCTATTTCTGCTCCATAGCTCCCGTGTTTTGGATCCAAAACGGTATGCTCCGTAATTTGACCATCATCATCAAATTCTACTACTACGAAACGCCCGCGCAAGCTGAAAAAGACTTCGGTTTTGTCCGGATTTTCGTGTTTGTGGGGCTGAATGTAGGTGTCGGGTTCCATGGCGTTGAGCATACGTTGCAAAGTGGCCGACATCTCCTTGTGAAAATTGTAATTTTTGCGCCTTCTCGGTGATGATTTGGCCTCGTCGGAAGTATTGCTGATAAAGGTTTCGTTGATTTTAATCATGGCTTTTGTTTTCCGTATTGTGCATTATCTTTTTTGTGATCCGTACAAAGATAATGATAAGACCCAAAACTGACAAGAGCAGGAAGGTGGAGAAAAGCACAGCTTTGGATTCCAGTCCGGCGCCGCTTTGCGTGATGACGGCATCTTTCAGCGAATGTGCCTGCATCCCGGCAAGGAAAAACAAAAACGTACGGGGCAGCATGCCCAAAAGTGTTCCGCACAAAAAAGGAAACCACCTGATCTGCAGGCGGGAAACGGCCATATTTACGCTGGCAAAAGTTACTACCGGCGATAAACGCAGAAAAAACATCAGGGAAAATTGCGCATCGGCAAAATTGCGGCTGTAAAGTTCAATTTTGGAATTTTGGAAATGACTGCTTCCGGTGATTTTCCGGTTGAGGAATTTTCCGATAAAAACACCAACAATTGAGGCCAGCATATAGGACGGGACCAGCGCGGCCAAACCGCTCCAGCCGAAAAGCCAGCCGCTGAGCACAGCAACAAAAGTGGAGGGGATCAAAGCCATAGCCATAGCCAGTCCGGCAATCAAATAAAAAAGGGCCATCCCGGCAGGGGAATTGATGAAATATTCGATGCTTCCGCCCAGCAGCGCAATGCTAATCCCGGAAACACTGACTGGCAGTACAAAAAATAAAGCGATCAGCAGCCAATACCGATTGTCTGCCGATCGCAATTTTTTGAGAAAAGCAGATTTCATTAATCAGCTTTCAGCTTTTTATAGCGAATGCGCTCGGGGCCTTTATCGCCCAAGCGTTTAATCCGGTTTTCTTCGTATTCGGAATAGCCCCCTTCGAAGAAATACACCTGTGAATTGCCTTCAAATGCAAGTATGTGCGTAGCAATACGATCGAGGAACCAGCGGTCGTGGCTGATGACAACGGCACAGCCTGCAAAGCTTTCCAAACCTTCTTCCAGGGCGCGCAGGGTGTTTACGTCAATATCGTTGGTGGGTTCATCGAGCAGCAGCACATTGGCTTCGCTGCGCAATGTGAGCGCCAGGTGCATGCGGTTGCGTTCTCCGCCTGAAAGCACTCCGGCCTTTTTGCCCTGATCCGTACCGCTAAAGTTAAAACGCGAAACATAAGCGCGGGAATTGATCATTTTTCCGCCTAGTTTCAGTTGCTCATTGCCTTCTGAAATTACTTCCCAGACGTTTTTTTCCGGGTCGATTTGCTCATGCGCCTGATCCACATAGCCAATGGTTACGGTCTGTCCAACTTTAAAATCGCCTTCGTCGGGTTGTTGCATGCCCATTATCATGCGGAAAAGCGTGGTTTTACCGGCGCCATTTGGCCCGATTACACCCACAATTCCACCCGGAGGCAGGCTGAAATTCAGGTTTTCAAACAGCAGTTTATCACCAAATGCTTTTCGCACATTTACAGCTTCGATAACATTATCGCCCAAACGTGGCCCGTTGGGAATATAAATTTCGAGGCGTTCTTCCTTGGCTTTGCTTTCTTCGTTGAGCATGCGGTCATAGGCTTTCAGACGGGCTTTGGATTTGGCATGCCGTGCTTTGGGCGCCATGCGCACCCATTCCAGCTCACGCTCCAGTGTTTTGCGCCTTTTGCTTGCCGATTTTTCTTCCGCCTCCAGACGTTTTGATTTTTGCTCGAGCCATGAGCTGTAATTTCCTTTCCAGGGGATGCCTTCACCGCGGTCGAGTTCGAGTATCCATCCGGCTACGTTATCAAGGAAATAACGGTCGTGGGTTACGGCAATTACGGTTCCTTTGTAGAGCTTGAGGTGCTGTTCCAGCCAGTGCACGGATTCCGCATCAAGGTGGTTGGTAGGCTCATCGAGCAAAAGGATGTCGGGTTCAGACAGCAGCAGTCGGCATAATGCAATCCTGCGGCGCTCACCGCCGGAAAGATTGTCCACCAGCAGGTCAGGTTCCGGACAGCGCAATGCATCCATGGCGCGGTCGAGCTTCGAATCCAGCTCCCAGGCTTCTTTCTGGTCGAGCAGTTCGGTAAGTTCGCCCTGACGTTCGATGAGCTTGTTCATCGCATCATCATCCATCGGCTCTGCAAACTTCATGTTGATTTCCTCATATTCCTGTATGAGGTCAACAACATCCTGAACGCCTTCCTGAACGACTTCCTTTACCGTTTTTCCATCCTGGAGATGCGGTTCCTGTTCGAGGTAGCCCACATTGTATCCGGGTGAAAAATGCACCTCGCCCTGATAGGATTTGTCCATCCCGGCAATGATTTTCAAAAGGCTGGATTTACCCGAACCGTTCAAACCAATGATGCCGATTTTGGCTCCATAAAAAAAGGAGAGGTAAATATCTTTAAGTACTTGTTTATTTGGTGGATAGAGTTTGCCTACCCCTACCATCGAAAAAATGATCTTTTTATCGTCTGACATATATTATAATTGTTTGTTCCTGTCGGGAGATTCGGGCAAAATGATACTGAAAGTACTGCCTTCGCCCATTGTACTTCTGAATAGCAGTTCGCCGCCCTGGATCAGGGCAATTTCACGGCAAAGCTGCATTTCAATTCTATTGTAGGCTTTGCTGCCTTGCTTCTCAGGATCAAAAATCGTTGAAGCTTCTTTGCTTTCCAGGCCGGGGCCATCGTCTATGATTTCCATTACGGCAAAACCATCCGGACGGGAAGAGGCCATGATATTTATTCTTCCTCCTGGCGTTGATACTTGTATGGCGGTATTTATCAGGCGTTTGAGCAATTCCATTAAAAGCCAGGGATTGAAATACGCCAGGGTTTCATCATCGCAATGGAGTTCGGTTTTGATCTCTTTTTGCGATGCTGCTGCTTTCATCTGATGCAGCGCATGAATCAAAGTGGGCTTGAGATAGGCTATTCTTGATTCGCCCGGATCAATTTTATTCCTCAAGCGAAACCACAATATCAGTGTTTCCAAACACTTTTCTGCTTTTCCCTGGTCGTGGCTTGTGTGCTTAAGAAGCATAGGATGAAGTTCTTCCTTCAGTGCATTAAATAAAAAGCGCCCGTCATCTTTGTTTTTGTGCAGTTCAACCCCTAACCTTCCGGCTTCCCGGCTTACTTCCACTTCGCGGCTTTGGTCTTTGAGTGTACCCAGTATAAGCCCGGAATCCGTTTCATTATCAATATCCAGCCATGCCAGTTTTGCATGTACATGTTTTATTTTGCCAAGCTTATGAATGAGCCGGAACTTTTCGGCAATGCTTCCTTCATGGCGGGAAAGCATATCCAGATATTTATCTGTGAATTTTGGTCTGTCTTCGGGATGTATAAGTTCGAGAATGTTTTCATTCAGGACCTCTTCCTTCGTGAATCCTGTAAAACGTTCGGTGCGGTCGTTGGCGTAAATCAATTTCCGGTCTTTTACGATAAAAATCAAATCATCGCTTTGAGCCAGAACAGTTTTGTGTTTTTTCTCTGTGAGTTGGAGGTTGGCAGCGTGTTGAGTTAACTGTTTTTCTCTTTGCCTGAGCTCATGATTGGCTTTTTTAAATCTCTGGAAAAAGATTATCATAATAATGCTCAGGATGAGGAAAAGCGATAGCGCGATCAGCAATATAAAATTGAAACGCCTTCCGCTGGCATGACGTAAATCTGCCAATTCTTTTTCTTTACGAAGGTTTTCATTCTCCGCATTCTTTTTAACAGATTCATAGCGGATGTTCAAGCCCTCGATGATGCGGGTGTTTTGCTCATTGAAAATACTGTCTTCCAGGCGTTCGGCCAAAGCCAGCGTCTCATAAGCCTGCCTGTGCTTGCCGATTTCCAGATAAAGCTCCGATAAAATGAAGGAAACATCTTTAAGCTGATCGTTCAAACCATAATTTTTTACAATTTTATAGGCTTCAGAAAACTCATACAAAGCTTTTTGATTGTCACCTTTTTTGAGATAATATTTCCCTAAGTTGATTAATGTACTCGATTCGTAAACAGGATTTTGAATGCTTTTATTGATTTCAATAGCTTTTTTCAGGAACAGTAAAGCCATCTGGAGTTTGTGTTGTGCAAGATAAACACTGGCAATATTATTGTAATCAACAATCAGTGCTTCGCTGCGCTCTGTTTTTATGTTAGTTTCCAGCGACAAATTGTAGTATTCCAATGCTTTTTCATACTCCAGCTGCTCTTTGTAAATCAAACCAATATTGCTGAGGGCGTCTGCAAAATCCGTAAGAAAAATATTTTTTTCTGCGATTTCAGCTGCATCTCGGTAGTTTTTTAATGCCTGGCGGTAATTTTTTCGTTTATAGTTGACATTCCCAATATTGTTCAGGCTCATCATCAGGCCGCGCTGGCTTTTATTTTTGCTTTCCAGCTCATAAACTTTGCCGTAATATTCCAATGCATTATCATAATCGCCCAGCTGATAATAAATATTGCCCAGATTCGTGAGCGGGTTGCTTGCCGTGATGCTGTCGGTCAGTGAATCCAGCCGGTGATAAGCCATTTGGTAGAGGCGAAGAGCTGTGTCGTACTTTCCTTCCAACTCAAATAAAATCCCTGAATTGTTCCAAACTAATGCGGTCTGTCTCGGTAAATTATGCTCCGCAGCCAGTCGGAGAGCCTTATTATAATACAGATGTGCCTGGGGGTTCAGCCCACGGACGTAGTAATATATTCCGGCCAACCGAAGGGCTTCGCATTTCTTTTGCATGTTCTCCTGCACTTCCGATAACTGTATGAGCTCATGCATGACTTTAAAAAAGGAAATGGAATCCCCAAAAATGGCATTTTGTGCATCTGCCAGCAAAGAATCAAGATGTGGTTTTTCGGCCGCAGCCTGTTGTGGTGATGTGTTGCCTGATATGCTGCTGAACAACAGCAGGAAGGAAAGTAAAACCGTAATATGTTTTAGCGTTATTTTCATGCAAACCCTTAAATGGCAAAAGTACGAATTTTTGATATTTGGATTACAGGGATTTGTTTGATAATCTTTGATTTTTAGGTTCTACTAAAAATTTCGTGGGTAACAATAATGTTTGAAAATAATATGCAGATATTTATTAATAAACTATTGATCCCTAACAGATTCCTCCCTTCACAAAGCCTTAATCACTTCGTTTGGCTTTGTTCCGGTCGGAATGACGCTGTTTATTAGGTGTTTAAGGCAAATGCGGCGAGGACATAATAGTATATTTTAAAGACGTCCTCGCCGCATTTGCCTCCTGAATTCATAAAAACGCGTCATCCTATATTTGCATTTTAAGAAATAACGTAAAATTCAATAAATTCGCTGGATTAATAATGAATAAGACGAAGGGAGGGAAGAAAACTAATTGCGTCATTTGTCATCAAGACCGTTCGGAATGGTAGTTCCCCTCCCTCTTCTATTGCTATCTTGAACAGTTCATTAGGCCATAAAACAAAGCCTGTATAAAGGATAGATAAGAAAACAATAGCTCCGTCTTCTAAAAAAACAATAGTCATGGACAAATATATTGGAATTGACATTAGCAAGCAAAAATTTGATGCTTATGGGTCAGACCGAGACCGTAAAACGGGTTTTTCACATTTTGAACAGACTACAAAAGGCTTTCAGGCTCTGGTCAAAAAATACGGTAAGGACAAAACTTATGTCATGGAAGCAACAGGGCCATATAGCTTGAAATTGGCTATGTTCCTGTCTAAGAAAAATATCGAAGTTTCCGTGATAAACCCTTTGATCACAAGGCGTTATTCACAGATGAAGTTACAGCGTGCAAAGACCGATCCAGTAGACGCCCAAACCATCTATGACTATGCATCTACCTTTAAAAAAGTTGATCTATGGACACCACCATCAAAGGAAATCTTTGATATGCAGCAGTTATTGACAGCTCTGGAACTGATTACTAAACAAAAAACAGCTACGTCTAACCAATTAAAGGCTTTCCAGGTAAGTGGCGTATTGACTGCTGAACTCAAAAGATCACTGAAAAGTATTATCGAAAAGTTCAAGCGGGAAATAAAAAAGCTAGAGAAACAACTGGAGGATATCAGCAAAACACACTTTCCAGAGACTCGCAAGCTAATCCTCAGCGTACCGGGATTTGGCAAGAAAGCTGTAGCAGTGCTCATTGCAGCAACCAATAATTTTGAAAAATTCCTGCACTACAAACAGTTTATTGCTTTTGCAGGGACAAGTCCAAGGATATATCAGTCGGGGACCAGCGTCAAGGGAAAGGGGCATATCTGCAAAATGGGAAACGGGCATATACGAAAACAGCTCTACATCTCGGCTCTGTCTGCTGTGCGCTACAATAAAGGGTGCAAGATATTGTATGAACGGTTGACAGCTAAAGGAAAGCACGACAAGGTAGCTAGGATTGCGGTTGCAAATAAACTGATCAAACAAATTTTTGCCATAATAGCAGATAATGAACCATATAACGAGGATCACATCAGCAAATTAAGGGTTACTTTACCATAATATTTTTCTTCAAACTGCCTCCAAATAAAAAAAGGTAGTTTGAAGAAAAATATTACACAAAACTCTTGCTTTTTAACACAGTTCATTCCGACAAAGTTTTCCGAAGAATGAGGAAACTTTGGAGGAATCTGTTTGAAATAGCATTCTAATTTCTTTCCACGAAATTCCGTGTAGAACCGATTTTTATAAATCGTAATTTTTTGTAATTTTATCGGAAATACAAGAATTTTGTATTTACTCAGAAGACAATACGACAAATGAGAAGAATCTTGCCACCCACATTTTTATTGGGTTTCATCTGCCTTTCCGGCTTTCTTTTTGCCCAGCAATCGCGTATTGGCATCCCTAAGATTACGAATTACGATATTTCTGAGATTCGTTCCGGATCCCAAACCTGGATGATTTCGCCTTCAATGCAGGGTTTGATGTATTTTGCCAATAATGATGGCGTATTCCGTTTCGACGGGCAAAACTGGGATAAATTTCCTTTGCCGTCAGGAACAGTGGTGCGTTCGGTTCGCGAATCCGCCGATGGTTTTATTTATGCCGGAGGGTTTAATGAAATTGGGTATTTTAATTATGACCATAAAGGTGATTTTCGCTTTAACAGCCTTACGGGATTTATCCCCGACAGCCTAAGGGATTTTGGTGAAGTCTGGAAAATCCATGAAATGCCACAAGGAATTGTTTTTCAATCATTTGAGCAAATCATGCTATTCAGCGACAGCAGTTTTCGTATTATAAAACCCGAAAAACAGTTTCATTTTTCCTTCAAAGTACATGATGAGCTTTATGTACAGGAACCCGAAAAAGGACTTTTCCGTTTGGCAGGAGACCGATTAATTGCCATACCCGACAATGGCCTGATTGGAAACGAGCTTATTTGGGCGATGCTGCCCCACCCAAAAGGCATCCTGATATGTACCGCACAAAACGGCATCTATCTTTACGATGGCCTGGGCATGAAAGAATGGAAAAACCCGGCAGCAGTTTATCTCAGAAAAAGCCAGCTGTATTGCGGTTTACAGACAAAATCAGACCATTACGCTTTCGGGACCATTCAAAATGGGATGCTCAGCTGCGATGATGAAGGAAATATCCTTCAAATCGTGAATCAGAAAGGAGGATTGCAGGACAATACCGTATTGAGCATAGCCGAAGATCAATATGAAAACCTGTGGCTGGGTTTGGACAACGGTATCAGTTATATCGAAACCCACAGCCCTTTGCGTTACCTAAACCAAAACTCAGGGTTTAGTGCCGGTTATGCTTTGAAAATTTTTAAAGGAAATATATATTTTGGCACCAATCGGGGCGTTTTGTACACTTCCTGGCCTGATTTGCAGGCACATGCCTATGATGCTGATTTTAAACCGCTCATTGGTAGCGAAGGACAGGTTTGGTGCCTTCAGGAAATCGACAGCTCATTGTTTTGCGGACACAATAACGGAGTGTTCCTGATTGACAATCAAAAAGCAGAGATGATCTCTGATGTTCCGGGCGGCTGGACATTCCTGCAACCCGAAGACCGAAAAAACATCCTCTTGTGTGGCACCTATTCAGGCATCAGTCGTTTCGAAAAGAAAGAAGGCAAATGGCTGTTAACGCACCGGCAGATTGAAGGATTTGGCGAATCTTCACGTTTCCTGATGCAGGCAGTAAAACAGCAAGTATGGATGAGCCACGGTTATAAAGGGATATACAGGCTTTTCTTTAATGAAGATTATACACGGGTTCTTTCATTTGACTTTTATGGCGAAGAGGCCGGTTTGCCTTCCTTTAAAGGAAATAATGTGTTTGAAATTGACAAACAAAGCGTATTTACCACAGATAGTGGCGTTTATACATATAATCCCGGGATAAACAGGTTTCAACCTGATGAGGTCTTTAATAAAATTGCGGATCAGAAGCCCATTAACTTTCTTTACCAGGGAAAAGGAAGCAATATCTGGTACTTTACGTTTTCGGAAGCCGGCGTTTTGCGGCGTCAGGAAGATGGCTCTTTGGTAAATATCGAACTGCCATTCCGGGAAATGAAAAACAGCTTTATTAAAGGGTTTCAATTTGTTTATCCTTTTAATCAGGAACACGTCTTCTTTGCCAGTCAAAAAGGATTTGTACACTATGATCCCTCTTATCAAAAAGATTATAAACACCCGTTTCAATCATTCATACATGCGGTTGCTGTAATGGCCAATGATTCAGTGCTTTTCCATGGTGATCCCCGGGGACAAACAAACAAGCCTGTGCTTCCGTACAGATACAACCAACTGGAATTTCAGTTTTCTGCCAATGATTTTGAAAACCCGCTTAATCTGCTTTTTTCAACGTATCTCGAAGGCTTTGAAAATGAATGGACACCATGGAGCGAAAGGAATACACGTGAATTTACCAATTTAAAACACGGCCACTATATTTTCCGGGTCCGGGGAAAAAATATTTATGGTCAGGTATCGACCGAATCTGTTTATGCCTTCGAAATTCTGCCGCCCTGGTACCTGAGCAATCTGGCGTATGTTGTTTATGCCTTTCTGCTGCTTTTTGTTTTTTATCAGATATACAGATATAACCGTATGCGCGTCCGCAAATCGGAAGCCAGGGAAAAAGAACGGCAACAAAGACTTTTCAGGGAAAAAGAAAAGCGGCTTAAAACACAGGCCCTTGAATCGGAGAAAGAGGTCATTAAACTGCGCAACGAAAAGCTCAGGGCCGAAATGATGCAGAAAGATAAAGAACTGGCCAATGCTACAATGCAGATGATCCAAAAAGGCAAATCACTTCAGAACATCAAAACCAAACTTACAAACCTCAAAAACGAATCAAAGGACGACCTTACAAAAAACCAGATTCAAAGCCTGATCCGAAAAATCAACAAAGAAATTGATACCGAAGGGCAATGGGAGGTTTTTGAACATCATTTCGAAAGCGTGCACGAAGAGTTCCTGAAACGCATTAAAGCAGATTATCCCAACCTGTCTCCCAGGGAACTCAAGCTTTGTGCCTATCTCCGTTTGAACATTTCCAGCAAGGAAATAGCTACATTGATGAATATTTCTACAAGAGGTGTGGAGATCAGCCGCTATCGCCTGCGCAGAAAACTTAATCTCGACAGGCAGGCAAACCTCAGCGATTTTATTATTAATTTCTAAGAAATTTTTTTGACCCCCTTATCTGCAATTTGAAATAATATAGAGTGTGGCAATTGCCCGGTTTCTGGTAACTGTGCGAATACAAACACCCGCTTTGCGTGCATTAATTCTGCATAATATTTCAAAACACACATCTTATTCCCATTCTAGATACTGCCTTCCTGGATTTCTTATTTGATGAAATGTTTTGAGCAGGCATATTTAAAGAATGTTAAATACATAAAACATTGTTATACAATATTTTAAAAATGTAATGATGTAATTTTGATGTATTGAAAAATTGCCTTTGATGAGTTATTGTTGATGCGAAAATTTTGGATAAGCATCTATACAGTGTTTAGTTTTGCTTCACGATTTTTTCATAAAAATCCACCTTTTTCACATTACTAACCAATTAATCCAACAACCGATGATGAAAAAATACTCCTTACTCTTGTTGCTCACGCTACTGTTTTCTGCCCTCGGAGCAATGGCTCAGGAACGCAGTTTGAGCGGACAGGTAATTTCAGGTGATGATGGACTGCCGATACCCGGCGTAACTGTCATCATCAAGGGAACAACAACAGGAACAACAACGGACATTGACGGAAATTATTTCCTAAAAAATGTGCCCTTGGATTCACTGGTCGTCTATTCTTTTATAGGAATGGAAAGCCAGGAGTTCAAATTTGACGGACGCACAAAATATGATGTTGTGCTCCTTCCCGTTGCCACAAAATTGGATGACGTAGTTATTGTAGGCTACGGTGTCCAGAAAAAAAGTGTAGTAACAGGCGCCATTGCCAAAATTGATGCCGAAAGCATCGACGAAACTTCAAACCTCCGTGCCGAAGACGCCATGCAAGGCCGTTTGGCAGGGGTTACGGTAACGTCAAATTCCGGTCAGCCAGGTGCAGCAGCACAAGTTCGGATCAGGGGAACATCCTCTATCAACAGTGGCAATGAGCCTCTTTATGTTGTGGATGGGATTCCCATTACCGGCGGCCTCGATTTCCTCAGCCCCGGAGATATTGCATCCATCGAAGTATTGAAAGATGCAGCATCGGCAGCCATCTACGGTTCGCGTGCTGCCAATGGTGTTGTGCTTATTTCTACCAAAACAGGAAAAGGTCCCGGTGGCAGCTCCTCTGAAAAATTTAAAGTGACCTATTCCGGTTATTACGGCTGGCAAAATGCCTGGAAAAAACTCGACCTGCTCAATGCCCGTGAATACGCCGTTATTATGAATGAAGCAAGTGTAAACGGTGGAGGAAGCCCGCTCTTCGACGATCCGCAATCGCTTGGAGAAGGAACCGACTGGCAGGACGAAGTCTTCTACGAAAATGCACCCATCCAAAGCCACCAGATCAGCCTTACCGGTGGAAATGACAAATCAACTTACCTTACTTCTTTCTCCTATTTTAGTCAGGACGGTATTGTTGCCGAAGGCAATTCCAATTATGAACGTATCACTTTGCGCTTCAATTCGGATCATAAAATCAGTGATAAATTCTCTTTCGGGAATACATTTGGATATGCCCATATCCAAAGCCGTGGTGTAACCGAAAACTCCGAATGGGGATCGCCTCTCTCACGCGCACTCAATATGGATCCCGTTACTCCTGTTACGATTACCGATCCGGAAGTAGCGGCTCAATATGCAGCCAATTATCCCAACGCATTGGTAGATGCCAATGGCAATTACTACGGTATCTCGCCTTATGTTACTTCAGAAATCCTGAACCCGGTTGCTGCCCTCTCTATTTTGAACCAAAAAGGCTATTCAGATAAATTTGTGGGCAATCTTTATGGTACTTATGAAATCATCAAAGGACTTAAATTCCGTACTCAATTTGGTGCCGATCTGGCATTCTGGGGTGGAAATGGATCGCATCCCAAATTTTATCTCAATGCGACCAATTACGCAGATTATAATGCAATGAACCGCAATTCTGCCAAAGGTACTACCTGGAACTGGGAAAATACACTGACTTATCAGAAGGTAATTGCCGATAAACACAATATTACTGCACTTATCGGAACCTCTGCTTTTAAAAGCTATGGCGATGAAATGGGCGGATCAAAGCAAGGCATGCCCTACTATGATCCGAATATGAACTATTTCGATTATGCACAAAACGAAGAAAGTGAACAGGTATATGGCTATGGCTGGGAAAACACACTTTCCTCTGTCTTTGCCCGCGTAAACTATACCTTTAAAGATAAATATCTTTTCACAGGTATTATCCGCCGCGATGGTTCCTCACGATTCGGACCGGATAATAAATATGCCGTTTTCCCATCAGTTTCAGCAGGTTGGGTAATGTCTGAAGAAAATTTCCTGAAAGACAACGAACTGATCACATTCATGAAGCTTCGTGCAAGCTGGGGACAAAACGGTAACCAGGAAATCGGAGACTTCCGTTATACATCCCTGATTTACGGTGGAAGCAATTATACATTGGGCAACGGACAATCGCTCATACCCGGTTCCAATCCCGAAAACATCTCTAATCCGGAGCTTAAATGGGAAACCGTAGAGCAAACCGACATTGGTGTCGATGTAGGCTTCTGGATGGATAAGCTGCGTGTTTCTTTCGATTATTACATCAAGGAAACAAACGGTATGCTCGTCATTGCTCCGATTCCTGAACTCGTTGGCAACAACGCGCCCGTAACAAACCTGGGCGATATGCGTAATTCCGGTATTGAATTTGAAGCCAACTATCAGGATCAGTTTGGCCCGGTTCGCTTCACCGCAAACTTTAATATGGCCTACTTGAAAAATGAAGTAATCACCATCGGTAACGAATCAGGTTATATCACCGGACAAACCTGGGGACCTGAAGGCATGCAGATTACACGCATCGAAGAAGGGAAACCCTTTGGTTACTTCTACGGATGGGAAACCGACGGTATTTTCCAGACTCAGGAAGAAGCCGAAGCATACGTAAACAGCGAAGGGGAACGTCTTCTCCCTAATGCTGTGGCCGGTGATGTCCGTTTCCTCGACATCAACAACGACGGTGTAATTAATGATGATGACCGCACAATGATTGGCGACCCAACACCAGACTGGACTTTCGGCTTGACTATGGGCGCAAAATACAAACGTTTCGACCTTAATGTTTTCTTCCAGGGTGTTACAGGCAACGAAATCTACAATGCAACACACCGCTATGACCTGCCTATCGCCAACCAAACAACTGACATAATCGACCGCTGGGTAGGAGAAGGAACATCCAATGTGCTACCACGTGTTACCACAAACGACCTGAACCGCAACTACCGTTCGTCAGATCTTTATGTGGAATCCGGCGCCTACCTCAGGATTAAAAACCTGCAAGTAGGTTATACAATGGATAAAGACCTGATTGCTCGTCTTCCTTTCCAAAGCCTTCGTGCTTATGTTTCTATGGACAACCTGATTACCCTTACCGGTTACAAAGGCTTTGATCCTGAAATAGTTGGCGGCGTGGATCGCGGCATATATCCACAGGCAAGAACATTTATTGTTGGACTTGACATAAGCTTATAAGAGATGAAACACAAAATATTAGATATCATGAAATCCAAAAATATACTTCTGATTATCCTGTTGCCGGCACTGGCCCTGCTCAATTCCTGCTCTAAAGAATTCCTGGAGCTGGAGCCCAAAAACAGCCGGCTCGAAGAAAATTTCTATCAAACTGAGGAAGATATGTATCAGGCCATGATTGCTGTTTATGACGTGCTCCAGTGGGGCGGTTATAAAGGATACGGCCCTCAGGAATCGCTCAGCGATGTAGCCTCCGACGATACTTATGCCGGTGGCGCCAACGCAGGCGACCAACCCTCATGGGTGGCACTCGACCAATACACAATGGCACCGACATTGGGCCCACAGGCGCCCATCTGGGGACGTTATTACCGTGGCGTTTACCGTGCCAACATCTTCCTCGAAAAAATCGGTGATGCTACAACCACTGCCGAATTTGCCAAAGAAACCACTGCCGAAGTGAAATTCCTCCGTGCATATTATTATTTCAACCTTGTGCGCTGGTTCGGAAATGTTCCTTTGGTGCTGACCGTGCTCGATCCTTCGGAATATAATTTCCCGCAAAGTGCCCCTTCAGCTATTTTCGCACAAGTTGAAAAAGACCTGAACGAAGCAATACCAAACCTTCCTGTAACACGTGGCGATGATATGCTCGGACGTGCCACCAAAGGCGCAGCACAGGCTTTACTGGCTCGTGTAATCCTTTTTCAGGATGATAATGCGCGCATGAACGAAGTGGTTACACTCACCGAAGACGTGATCAGTTCAGGGGCTTACCAGCTGATGAGCGATTTTGCAGAGAATTTTACCAACGAAGGACGAAACTGTGCCGAATCTGTTTTTGAAATTGAACACTCTTCCAACTCAAGCTGGGGCGACTGGGGCTGGTTACCCGGCGGCGAAGGAAACATTGGCGTTGTTATGCACGGCATGCGCGATTACAATGGCTCTATTTATCAGGCCGGATGGGGCTTCTGCCCGGTAAGCGAAGATTTGGTCGATAATATGAAAAACGACCCGCGTTTTGCCGCTACCATTATTGATGCAGCTGAAGGTGAACTCGGTGCAGATGGTTTCTTCACTACTACCATTGATGGTCAGGAAGCAAAATACAAGCCCGGATTTCAAAACACAGGATATTTCAATAATAAATATGCTCCACTAAAGGCAAACATTTCTCCGGATGGCGAACCAATGATCAATTATCCAAACAATATCAAAGTAATCCGTTACTCCGATGTACTGCTGATGGCCGCCGAAGCGCATGCCCGTGCCGGTAATGACGGCTCCGCCTTGACCTACCTCAATATGGTGCGCAACCGGGTTGGCCTGGAAGATAAAGCAAGCGGTGGCGCTGCACTTCTGGAAGATATTTATCTGGAACGACGTTTGGAACTTGCCCTCGAAGGAAATCGCTACTGGGATCTTATCCGAACCGGAAAAGCAAAAACTGTCCTTGCTCCACTGGGATGGATCGATGGCGTGAATAATTACCTGCCGATTCCTCAGTCAGAAATTGACAATACAGACAATGTCCTGAAACAAAATCCTGGTTATTAATCATTGAAAATTAAAGCTATGAAGAAATTAACATATAAATTCAGCATAATAGGCATTCTTTCAATTGCATTGGTATTGGGATTAGCCCAATGCAAGCCAAAAGTGGAAGAAGGCCCGGAAATGGGTGCACCTCCAACAGCTGATGAGGTAAGCTTTTCCTACACCTATGTAACGGCCAATAAAATTCAGTTTAAAAACGAATCAAGTGCAACCGGAATTGCCAGCTGGGATCTCGGAAAAGGCGCTGCGCCTGTAAGCGGAAATACCATTACAGCCGATTATCCACGTAAGGGCGACTATGAAATTGTACTGACACTCTACGCACGTGGCGGAAGTGCAAAATCCACCAAAATTGTTCCTATTGCAGAAGACGACCTCGGTGGCTATTGCGATAACCCGGATTATGTAAACCTGACCGGTGGCTGCGACAGCCCGGGCAAAAAATGGATCTGGGCAAAAGCTGAAGCCGGACACCTCGGCGTAGGACCTGTGGAATCTACAAGCCCTGATTGGTGGTCGGCTGCTCCTTACGAAAAAGAAGGCCTGGGCATGTACGACGACACTATGGTTTTCAGTATGGAAAACCTGCATTATGCCTATGAGAACAACAACTCTACATACGCCAATAAGGCTTTTTGGGCTGACTTTGGTCTGGCTTCCGAACCCAGCGAAGATTTTACATCAGAATATACAGCTGCCGACAATATGACATTCATGATCACCGAAAGTGATGGCGCAAAAATGCTCAGCTTTACTTCCAATGGTTTTATGAGTTATTACTATGGCGTTCCGGTTACCTATGAGATTATCAGCCTTACTGAAGATTTCATGGAACTCTCAAGCGTGCATCCCGGCCTAAAATGGTTCTATAAATTCACCACTCCGGGCACAGAACCTCCGCCACCTGTCGAAAAACCGCTCGAATCCAACGATATTTATGATGATTTTGATATCGAAGGCACTATGGAATGGACGTTCCAGGGTGATGAAGGCGGAACATTCAATGATGATTTCGACAATCCGGATGCCAGCGGTATCAATACCAGCGGAAAAGTAGCGGAATATGTGCGCGGTGGAGCATTTGAATGGACGAATGTTCAGTTTGAACTGGATTACCGTATGGACCTTTCCAATCGCAACAAATTCAGCATGATGGTGTATTTCCCATCATCAAATACCGGTCTCAGCGCAGAAAATCAAACGGTTGCCGTAAAACTTCAGGACAGCAAATTGGGCGATAATGCATGGACAACACAATTTGAAGCCAAGCACGAAATTACAGAGCTCGATACATGGGTTGAAGTGGAATTCGATTTCAGCGCCCCGGAAATCAGCGAGCGCACCGATTTTGATAAAATTGTAGTGCAGTTTGGAGGCGAAGGCCATTTCGAAGCAGGAACATTCTATTTCGATAACTTCAAACTGCTTGAAGGCGGTTCCGGCGGAGAATACCAACTCGTTTGGAACGATGAGTTTGATAATACGGGCGGCCCGGATCTTTCCAAGTGGGGATTTGATGTGGGTACCGGCCAAAATGGCTGGGGCAATGCAGAGGAACAGTTTTATACCGATCGCCTGCAAAACTCATGGGTGAGTGGAGGAAACCTCAATATCAAAGCAGAAAAAGAAAGCTATGGTGGACAAAGTTATACTTCAGCACGCCTGAAGAGCCAGGGAAAATTCTCCTTCACACATGGCCGTGTGGACGTTTCCGCACGCCTGCCCGAAGGTCGTGGAATCTGGCCTGCAATCTGGATGCTGGGAAGTAATTTCCCTTCTGCCGGTTGGCCCGCTTGTGGCGAAGTGGATATCATGGAATATGTGGGCTTTGATCCCGGTATTATCCACGGCACCATCCATACTCCTTCAAGCTATGGTAATTCACAGAATACAGGCACTTTGAATGTGCCCGATTGTGAAACAACTTTCCATGTTTATAGCGTGGAATGGACCGATACCGAAATTCGTTTCCTTGTGGACGATCAGAATTTCTATACCTACAAACCCGATGTGTATAATGACGATACCTGGCCGTTTAATGACGATATGTTCCTCATTCTCAACGTAGCAGTTGGTGGCACATGGGGCGGCCAGCAAGGCATCGATGATTCTATCTTCCCTCAAACAATGGAAATTGACTATGTGAGGGTATATCAAAAATAATTTGTGTTTCAATGAAAGGCTGCCGCAATGGTTGGTTGGGTTGATGTTTGCTGTAAAAGGTAAATGATGTGCGGCAGCTCTTTCTTAAACCGCTTGTAATATGATCAGAAATCTACTTTTTCTTTGTTTCGTAATCGTTGGATTTTCTTCCTGCCATCAGCCTTCCGGCAAGCAAAAGGATGTTGATTTAAGGATTGAGGATTTGCTTCAAAAAATGACACTGGATGAAAAGATCGGGCAGATGAGCCAGGTCAATTCAGTGGAAGAGCCGGCAAAAGGTGATTTTGCTGAAGCCATCCAAAAAGGAGAAATTGGGTCGGTATTGAATGAAGCCCGCCCGGAGAAGATTTCTGAAATGCAGCGCATCGCTGCAGAAGAGAGTCGTTTGGGTATTCCGCTTCTTTTTGGGCGCGATATCATTCATGGTTTTAAAACCATTTTCCCAATAAATATTGGTATGGCGGCTACTTTTAACCCGCAACTTATCGAAGAAGGAAACCGTGCAGCTATGATCGAGGCAAAAGCCACCGGTATCAACTGGAACTTTGCGCCTATGGTAGATATTACCCGTGACCCGCGTTGGGGCAGACTGGCAGAAAGCTTTGGTGAAGACCCGCTGCTGGTTACCAAAATGGGACTGGCAGTTTTAAATGGTTTTCAGGGAGATAATCCCGATGGAAAACTCGATATGGCCGCTTGTGCCAAGCATTTTGCAGGATATGGCGCTGCCGAAGGCGGACGGGATTATAATACTACCTACATCCCAAAAGTCGAACTCTGGAACAATTATTTCAAACCATTCAAAGCGCTGAATGATGCCGGAATTGCAAGCTTCATGACGGGATTTAATGAACTGAATGGTGTGCCCGCATCGGGTAATGAATTCCTTTTCAGAGAAGTACTGCGCGATACCTGGGGATTTAAAGGACTGGTAGTCAGTGATTGGTCCTCCATCACCGAAATGATCGCGCACGGTTTTGCTGCCGACCCCAAAGAAGCTGCTTTTAAAGCCATTAAGGCTGGCGTAGATATGGAAATGGCCAGCACATCCTATCGCGATGAACTGAAAAAAATGGTGGAAACTGGCGCAATAGATGAAAAACTGATCGATGATGCTGTCCGAAATATCCTCCGCGTGAAATTCAAACTTGGACTGTTCGATAAGGATTTTAATAATCCTAAAGCAGAGCAAGCCGTGCCTTTTGAAAAGCACCTGAAACTGGCACGCAAAACTGCGCGCGAAAGCTTTGTGCTGCTGGAAAACCGAAACCAAATGCTTCCGCTCAATCCTGAAAAACAAAAAATTGCTCTTATCGGCCCTATGGCTGATGATGCCTACGAACAGCTGGGCACATGGGTTTTTGATGGGGATACCAACCTCAGCATCACACCTTATGAAGCGTTTTCAAATGAATTGGGCGACCGCTTGATTTATGCCAAAGGCCTGGACTACAGCCGCGATAAAAACCGAAAAGGATTTAAAAAAGCAATCCAGGCAGCCCAAAAAGCCGATGCTGTCGTGCTTTGCCTGGGGGAAGAAAGTATCATCACCGGCGAAGCACACAGCCGTGCTTATCTGGATTTTCCCGGAGCACAGGAAGAACTCTTCCGTCAAATTCATGCGAGCGGAAAACCCATCATCCTTGTTGTAATGACTTCGCGACCGCTTTGCATAGGCGATCTGGCCGAACAATCAGCAGCTGTTCTTTATGTGTGGCATCCCGGCAGTATGGCTGGCCCTGCTATGGCTGATGTGCTCTTTGGTCGTTACTCGCCTTCTGGCCGCCTGCCCATAACATTTCCAAAAGCTCCCGGTCAAATACCGGTGTATTATGCACAGAAAAATACCGGACGTCCCGCTTCTAAAGAATCAATGGTACATATAGACGATATCCCGAGGCGTAGTTTCCAGACTTCGCTCGGCAACACAAGCCATTATCTGGATATCGGGCTGGATCCGCTCTATCCTTTCGGATATGGCCTTACCTACACAACCTTTGAATATGGCGCTATCAAGCTCCAGAAAACCAATATCGGCATGCAGGAAACACTGAGCGTTTCCATTGACATCAAAAATACCGGCAGTTTTGCCGCTGCGGAAGTGGTGCAGCTGTATGTGCGCGACAAAGTGGCCTCAATCACACGGCCTGTTAAAGAACTCAAAATATTTCAAAAGCTCCATCTCGAAGCCGGGGAATCCGAAACGGTATTCTTTGAATTGCCCGTATCGGACCTCGGCTTTTTTGACGAAGAGGGCAAATACCATATTGAAGCAGGGGAATTCCGTCTTTGGATCGGCCCTGATGCTGCTTCCGGAAACTATATCGACTTCACCCTAAAGCCATAAATAATGAACAAACAAACGCTTTATACCATAAGAATTTCCCTGATCGTAGCCCTTGGCGGCTTCCTGATGGGTTTTGATGCCTCTGTGATTTCCGGAGTCGTGAAATTTATTGAATTGGATTTTTCATTAACAAAAATCCAGTTGGGCTGGGCGGTAAGTTCACTCACACTTACCTCCACACTGGCCATGATGCTGGCCGGACCGCTCAGTAATAAAATAGGGCGCCGAACCGTATTGCGCTATGCTGCAATTCTTTACGCTATATCTGCAGCGGGATCTGCGATTGCCCCCGATTTCCTTACACTGGTTATTGCCCGAATGCTGGGCGGTTTTGGTGTAGGAGCATCATTGATTATAGCGCCAATGTATATTGCAGAAATCGCTCCGCCGAAATTGCGTGGTCGTTTGGTTTCCTTTAACCAGCTCAATATTGTAATCGGTATTTCTGCGGCATTTTTTACCAATTTCCTCATCCTGAAATGGGGACAGGAACAAGGGCCGTTCGCCATGAAACTGGGCCTTCAGGAGCATAATTGGCGTTGGATGTTGGGCATTGAAGCCATTCCGGCTATTTTATACTTCTTCTTCCTTTTTGCAGTACCGCGTAGTCCAAGATGGTTGATTATGAGGGATTTTATTGATGAGGCACGCAAAACACTTATACTCGTAAGCGATAAAATCAATGCCGAAAATATTTTGCAGAATGTACAGCACAGCATCAGCCAGGATGCTGGCAAAAAGAAAGTACATATTTCAGAACTATTTAAACCGGCACTTCGGCTGGTTTTGACCATTGGAATTGTTGTGGCCATCCTCCAGCAGATTACAGGGATCAATTCGGTGTTTTTCTATGCACCCATGATTTTCGAGCAATCGGGTTTGGGCACCAATGCCGCCTTTTCACAGGCAATTTGGGTTGGGCTCACCAACCTTGTATTTACCATTCTGGCTATAATGTTTATCGATCGTTTCGGACGTAAGTTGCTTCTTTTGGTGGGTGTTACAGGAATCGCTCTGAGTATGTTTGCGCTTTCCTGGGGCTTCTCGCAAGCCTCCTATACTCTGGAAAATACAGCTTTGCAGCAGATCGAAAATCATGAAATCATTCAGAAAGTCAAACCGCTTATCGGTACAACTTATGATAGTGACGTGGCTTTCCGAACTGCCCTGAAAGATGCTTTGGGGCAGGAAGATGCAGCAAAATTAGAAACTACACTCATCAAAGAAGCTATCGATATAAATGCCATGCTCATCCTCATATGCATTCTTGCATTTGTGGCCAGTTTTGCCGTTTCCATTGGCCCTGTTATGTGGGTTCTGTTCTCCGAATTATTCCCGAACAGGGTCAGGGCATTGGCGATTTCTTTTGCCGGGCTGATCAATTCCGCAGTTAGTTTTAGCGTGCAACTGGTGTTTCCCTGGGAAATTGATACTTTAGGCAATTCACCCACATTCCTGATCTATGGAATTTTTGCCGTGGCCGGATTGATTTTCATTATCATATATCTGCCTGAAACCAAAAATAAATCATTAGAAGAGCTGGAGCAAATGCTTGTACGCTCAGATAAATCTTAAAAAACCGGGATTATGAAAACTTTAAGAATATTTACTTCAATTTTTATTTTTACAGCTGTTTCCTTTTTTATTGCAAGCTGCAATTGCGAAAAAAATGAGAGCACTGCAAAAAAAGTTGAGCTAAAAAAGGATGGAGAAAACTACAGTCTTTTTGTTGATGGCGAGCCCTTTTATGTGAAGGGCGCCGGACTCGAAGGCGGCGATATTGCTGAGCTGGCTGCCCGCGGAGGAAATACGATGCGCACATGGCGCACGGACAATCAATTCCGTAAAGGGCAGGAAATACTTGATGAAGCCTTGGAAAACGGGATCATGGTCTGTATGGGCATAGAAATCGCCCGCGAACGCCATGGCTTTGATTATAATAATGATGCTGCTGTTCAAAAACAGCTCGAATATGCCCGCCAGGAAGTTCTGAAATACAAAGATCATCCGGCTTTGCTGGCGTGGGGAATTGGAAATGAGCTGAACCTGCATGCCGAAAACCCAAAAGTATGGGATGCGGTGAATGAAATCGCAGCGATGATCCATGAAACAGACCCAAACCATCCCACTACTACCATGCTGGCCGGTGCTGCACCCGAAATGGTTGATGTGGTTGTGGAACGATGCCCAAACCTGGATTTTCTTAGTTTTCAGCTGTACGGCGATATTGTAAACCTTCCCACATATCTGGAAAACGGAACATACGAGGGCGCTTATATTGTTTCGGAATGGGGCCCAACCGGACATTGGGAAATGCCTGCAACCGAGTGGGGACGACCGATTGAGCAGAACAGCAGCGAAAAAGCGGCTTCTTATCTTTCAAGATATAAAAATGTTATAGCAGCTGATCCTCAACACTGCATCGGATCATTTGTATTCCTTTGGGGGCAAAAGCAGGAACGCACGCCCACATGGTACGGCCTTTTTCATGAAAATGGAGAAAGTACCGAAGCCGTTGATGTTATGGAATACGTTTGGACCGGAAAATGGCCTGAAAACCGCGCGCCACAGCTGATCAGCATGACCATGAACGAAAAAAATGCGCATGGAAACATAATCCTGGATTCCGGCGAAGAATTTTCAGCTACTGTGTCTGCCGTCGATCCGGATGGGGACACGCTGACTTACTATTGGGAAATTATGCCAGAGGTGGCAGAGCATAAACAAAGCGATGGCGGTGATTTTGAAGAACGCCCGGAAAGCTTGCTGCATCTTGAGGCCGGAAGGGAAGGGCAAATAATCACAGCTCATGCACCGTCAAATCCAGGCGAATACCGGCTGTTGGCTTATGCCCGCGACCAGAAAGGACATGCCGCCTACGCCAATATACCGTTTAAAGTAAAAGAGGACATGGCATCAAAATAGTGCCGAAAACAAGAGATAAAAAGCTGATTTACAATAAAAAAAAGATATAGATTTTTAGAGATGGATAAGAAACAAATATTTGGTGGTCGCTATGCGCGAAATGAAAAGGGAGCCCTTTGGCAGTTCAGAAATGAATCGGATGCTTCTTTTATTGCGCCTGAGGCGGATTATGTTTCGCGTTTATATTTCCCTTTGATGAATGAAGCCGGAATGAAATGCTCGGTCACTCCGGAGCTTAAAGGCGATATTGCCTCTTCATTTGCGCACTATCTCACACCGGCCACCGGAACAGAAGAGCTGCACCGGAATATGTCAAACCGAAATTTCTGGATCTGTGTGGATGGAAGACAGCCGTGGTCGGTCAGCGGGAACAGCGCCCTGCAACGCGCCAATAAATGGACGGAAGCAAAAGATTATTCGGAAGTGGAAGGACATTTGGGTTGCTTCAAACTGATACGCGAAAGTAAAGAAACGGGCATCCAGGCCGAAAGCAGCATTTTTGTGCCTGCAACCGACGATTTGGTGGAAGTGATGCTGGTACGCTTAAAAAACATCAGCGATCAGGAAATCAAACTGACAGCTACGGCAGCAACACCGGTTTTTGCCCGTCACCCAGATAATTTCCGAGATCACAGGCAGGTAACTTCTATGTTCCAAAAAGTCAATACGCTTGCAAATGGCGTGGAAGTGCATCCTTCAATTGTGCATGACGAAAAAGGCCATAGCGTAAATACTACCGGTTATTTTGTTTTGGGCTTTGAAGCCGACGGCTCTGCTCCGGAAGATGTGTGGGCTTCATTAAATGATTTTATCGGTGAGGGAGGAAGCCTCGACAATCCCGAAGCATTAACGCGCAAGCTCAAACCTTCACAGAATCAGGATATACTGGCATCAGGCCGTGAAGCCATCGGTGCACTCCGTTTTGCAGAAAAAAGCCTGAAAGCCGGCGAGACAGTCCATTATATTGTTTTGCACGGCATAAAAGAAAAAGGCCAAAATCCAAATAACTGGATCAAAGAATATGGCAATCTGCAAAGCTGCAAAAATCACCTGAAAAAAACCCTGAAGCACTGGCAGGATGTCAGCAGCCAAGTGCTTTTTGAAACGGCCGATAAAAATTTCGACCAATGGATGCGATGGGTGGCATTTCAACTCAAATGCCGCCAGATTTTCGGAAACTCCTTCCTGCCCGATTTCGGATATGGAAGAGGTGGCCGGGGCTGGCGTGACTTATGGCAGGATTTGCTTTCTATATTTTTAATTGATCCATCAGGTGCGCGCAACGAAATCATCAATAACTACCGCGGTATCCGCATCGACGGCAGTAATGCCACCATCATCGGGCATGAAGCGGGCAGTTTTGTTGCTGACCGGAACAATGTTGCCCGAAGCTGGTGCGACCATGGCAGTTGGCCGCTTTTTGTCACCGAATTCTATCTGCATCAAAGCGGTGATTATGATATGCTCCTTCAGGAATTGCCCTACTGGAAAGATAAATTTACCCACCGGAGCCGTAAAACCGATGAACTCTGGAGCGAAGATCAAGGAACGCAACAAAAAGATGAAGAAGGCAATGTTTATCAGGGAAGCATCCTGGAGCACATCCTTTTACAGCAGCTCTCGGCTTTTTTTAATGTAGGCGAGCATAACAACCTGCTGCTCGAAGGCGCCGATTGGAACGACACACTGGACATGGCCCGCGAAAAAGGCGAATCCATTTGCTTCCATAATTTCTACGGTTATAATTTTGGGGCACTGGCAGAAATGCTACAGGTTCTGAAAGAAAAGGGGACAGGTAGTATTAAAATCAATGAGGAGTGCCTCATACTGCTCGATAGCCTGAACCCTTCGTCAGCGATTGATTACCAAAATCCGCAAGCCAAACAAAAGCGCCTTGAAGAATATTTCGATCAGGTAAAGCATCGACTGAGCGGAAAAAAAGTTGATGTGGATATTGATTCATTGATTCAGGATTTGCTTGCAAAACGCCATCACATCCGTGCGCACATCCGCGAAAACGAATGGATCAGCACCGGAGAAAATGAAGGCTTTTTTAACGGCCATTATGATAATAATGCGCAGCCGGTGCATGGATTGAAGAAGGATGAAATTATAATCGATCTTACTTCTCAGGTGATGCCCCTGATGTGCAATACGGCCACAAAGGAACAGGCAAAAATGGCGCATCAATCAGCTGTTAAACTGCTGGGCGACAAAGAATCCGGCGGCTTGCGCCTTTGTTCTGAGTTTAAAGAAATTGATCTGAATATTGGCCGCATCACAGGTTTTGTTTATGGCTTTAAGGAGCATGGCAGCAAATGGATGCAGCAGAACATTATGTTTATGTATGGCCTGTATAAGCGTGGAATGTATGATGAAGCCTATGATCTTTTTAAAGACATTTATCAGATCAATACGGATTCGGCCCATGCCAAGACTTTCCCGGGCATACCATCCTATTTCGAACCCGGCAACCGCGGCTCTTATGCCTACCTTACCGGTAGTTCGGCATGGATGATGCTCACAGTGCTTACCCAAATGTTTGGCCTCCGTGGCCATCATGGAAACTTAATGCTGAAACCTGCCCTGCACCCTGATTTCTTTAATAAAAAGGGAATTGCTGCCGTTAAGACAGCTTTTCAGGGCATCAAGCTCAATTACAATATTCACAATCCGCAAAGGATTGACCCAAAAGACATTAAAAACCTGACACTTAAAATCAACGGACAAGAAGTTGCAAATCAATCTGCTGAGAAAGGCTGCTTTATTGTGGCAAAAAGCCAGCTCGAAGATTTATGTACTCAGGAATTAAATAAACTGGAATTATGTATCAAATAGTTTTTATTAATTAACCTTATTTCTGAGCTATAAAGTTCACTATCGAGGCTTGTGCAGGCCGAAAAGGCGGAGTTTACTGTGGTAAATGCCTGTGCTGAGCATTGCCGAAGTAAGCATTTTTCGGGCAAGCGTAACGAAGATAGCGGACTTTATAGACAGAAAAACCTTTATTCACATTAAATACCAACACTATGAAACATCTTTACCTGATTGTTAGTTTTGTGTTTATCGCTTTTGCAGCGAATGCACAGTATGTTTACAATGATTTCGATGGAAATCAGAATGACGAATTTACCGGATGGCCCAATGCTCCTGTTATTGTAGCCAATCCCGACGCCTCAGGCATCAACACAAGTGCAAACGTGGCTCAATGGGACCGCAGTGGCGAACAATGGGCGCATGTCTGGACGGAACTCGATGGGAAAATTGATTTTTCTACCGGTTCATCTTTTAGCCTGAAAATCTGGTCGCCAAAAGCCTGCGATGTTTTGCTCAAGCTTGAAGATAAGGCCAATGCAGGAACTTTCACGGAAGTAAGTCAAAGCATTGCCAATGCCAACGAGTGGGCAGAACTGACATTTGATTTCAGTGGTGCTGCTTCAGGCACCTACGATAAAGTGATCATCTTTATGGATTTTGCTGCCACAGAAGAAAACACCTTCTTTTTTGATGATGTAACAGGCCCGGAATACGTAAGCGGCGGAACACCATCAGCAGCCCATGTGTACAATAATTTTGATGATATGCAAAATGATGTACTGGGTGGATGGCCTGTAGAACCTGTAATCATCGCGAATCCCGATCCCAGTGGAATTAATACTTCTGCAAATGTGGCGCAGTGGGATCGTCCGGAAGAACAGTGGTCACATCTTTTCATGCAAGTGCCCGGTATGGTTGATTTCTCAACAGGTGATATTTTCTACCTGAAAATCTGGTCGCCCATTCCATGCGATGTTCTTTTCAAACTCGAAAGCTCAATTGACCCCAATACTTTTGTTGAGGTTTCACAAACGCTAAGTGTAGCCAATGAATGGACAGAGCTTTCTTTTGCTTTTACCGGTGCAGCTTCCGAAACCTACGACAAAATTGTAATTTTCCCTGATTTTTCTTCTATGGCGGCCAGCACTTTTTATCTTGATGATATTCAGGGGCCAGCTTACTCATGCGCTCCTGCACCAAAACCACTCGAAGCCCGCGATATCCAGGATAATTTCGAAAACGACGGATATTCTACCATCAACACATGGAAATTCCAGGATCCTGATTTGGTAGATATCACCATTGGCGAAGATCCAACCAATGCCGAAAACCACGTAATGGATTATGCCCGTTCCGGCAACTTTGAATGGACCAACGCACAATTTGTCCTTGATTTCCGTATGGACCTGAGCGAACGCAATGTGTTTGAAACGCGCGCTTACTTCCCATCCACAAACGAATATGGCGACCAGCTTACAAAAACACTGGCCATAAAATTGCAAAATAGTTTACTGGGCGGTGATGCATGGACAACGCAAACAGAACTTAAACTTGAAGTGACTGATCTGGATCAGTGGGTTGATCTTGTATTCGATTTTTCTGCTATTGCTGACAGCGTAAATTATGACCAGGTGGTGGTTCAGTTTGGCGGCGAAGGCCACACTGTGCCCGGAACATTCTATCTCGATGATTTCGAACTGATGGGCGGAGCCGGTCCTAAACCACTGCTGGCTACCGATGTGCAGGATAATTTTGAAGATGATGGCTATGCAACATTGCATGGCTGGAAATTCCAGGACCCGGAAATGCTTGACCTGACAATTATCGAAGATCCTGTAAATGCTGGAAACCACGTGGTTGATTATACCCGCACCGGAGATTTCGAATGGACCAATGCACAGGTAGTTGTGGATCACCGTATGGATTTGAGCGAACGCAATCATTTCGAGTTGAAAGTATATTTCCCTTCAGACAATAATTACGACGAACAACTTACGCCAACAGCTGCGCTGAAACTGCAAAACAGCTTAATGGGCGGTATGGCATGGAGTACCCAAACGGAAATCAAGTTAGATGTTACAGAGTTTGATGCCTGGGTAACACTTACATTCGATTTTAGTGCTATTGCAGACAGCGTAAATTACGATCAGATTGTGGTACAATTAGGCGGTGAAGGCCATTTTGTGCCCGCACAGTTCTACTTCGATGATATCGTACTCCTGGGAGCTACTTCTATTGCAGAATATGATGTGCAGGAATTCCGCGTATATCCAAATCCCGCAAAAGACCGTATTGTTTTGGGTCAGGAATTTTCTGAAATCAGAATTTATGATATTACTGGAAAAGAAGTGATGAACGTCAATCAGCCCGAAGGAACTCTGAATGTTCTGGAGCTGAGGTCGGGCATGTATATTATACGGGCAAGAGGAACAGAGGGCGCACAGTATTTTAGCCGTTTCATGAAAAACTAATAGAGAGGTCAATATTGGTTTATGCCCTCCTGGTTTATTCAGGACGAAAGCAGGATCTTCGGATTCTGCTTTTTTGTTTAATACACTTAAACATTTTTGTATTTTTGGCTGAAACAACAACCAAAAAACATGCGGAGCCTAAATTTATCCTTCATACTGATTGTCCTGTTTATTTTTTCCGGCAACATCCATGCGCAAAGCAAAAAAGATGCCCCAAAAAAACGCCCGAAAGTGGGGCTGGTGCTCAGTGGCGGCGGCGCCAAAGGTTTGGCACATATTGGCGTCTTGAAATACATCGAAAAAAGCGGCCTGGACATCGACTACATCGGCGGAACCAGCATGGGCGCACTAATCGGGGCTTTATATGCTGCCGGATACAGCCCCGACCTGATGGAGCGTATTGTCCGTGGACAGGATTGGGACGAACTGCTTACCGACCGTATTCCCCGGAAGTATCTCTATTCCAACGAAAAAGGTACCGATGAAAAATTCTTTGCGCGTTTTCCTATTCGTAAAGGGGGAATAAAACTTCCTGCAGGAGTTGTGCAAGGCCAGTTGATTGAACTGCTTTTTGAACGCCTGATGTCACCTTATGCAACGGTCACCGATTTTGATAAACTGCCCACTCCGTTTTTGTGTATTGGTTGCGACATCATCACCGGGGAAGCTGTAACCCTCGACCGCGGATATCTGCCCGATGCTATGCGGTCATCCATGTCCATCCCTTCCTTTTTTACGCCTATGGATTATTTGGGGCATTATCTGGTCGATGGTGGCCTGGTCAATAATTTTCCCGTCATCGATGTAAAAGAAAGAGGCGTGGATATTATTATCGGTGTGGATGTGCAGAGCGATCCTTATACCCGAGAAGATTTAAGCTCACTTTTGAATATCCTGAACCAGGCTTCCGGATTTTATGGACAAAAGAATTTCGATGAAAATAAAGCCCAGGTTGATTATTACATCCGACCTGATATCAGCAAGTATGGAATAGCTAGTTTTAATTCTTACGATTCACTCATCCACAAAGGAGAAGAAGTCGGCAAGGCTTTCCTTCCGCAATTAAAAAAACTGGCCGATTCACTAAATGCCATCGAATTCAGGGCGCAAAAACCAAAAAACACCCTGCCGCTCGATTCGGTTTATATTTCCAATATTTACTATAATGGCCTGCATTGGGTTTCTGAAAAATACCTGGAAGGCGAACTGAAAATAGAAAAAAATTCCTGGATCCGCCTTACACAACTGGAAAGTGCTTTGACCAAAGCCTATGGAACCGGGTTTTTTAGTAAAATCAATTATCGTTTCCTGCCTGCAGATAAAGGATATTTGCTCGAAATACGTGTACAAGAAGCCGGTTCGCGTATCCTCAGCCTGGGCCTCCATTATGATACAGATTTAAGGGCTGCGATCAATGCCAACCTGACTTTTCGCAACTGGTTGATTGCCGGCTCCAAAACATCACTTTCGCTTGCTCTGGGCGAAAACCCTTATTTTGACGCGTATTTTTATGTCAACCGTGGTGCAAAACCCGGTCTGGGAGCATTCTTAAAAGCTTTTATGCTACGTATTTATGATTATGGAGAAAACGGTCAAAAGAAAAGTGCGTATAATTTTTCCGATTATCTTCTTGGGATTTATAGCGAACGGATGCTGGAAAACCTGCTTACCATGGGCCTGAATATTTCCTATGAACTCACGGCCGTTAGCCCGAACGTAACTTTTATTGATTTCAACCGCCAGTTTGATACCTATTTTAATTCGGAAGCTTATCTTGAAATGGACACCTACGATCAGCTGGTTTACCCCAAAAACGGATATCAGTTTAATTTAATGGCGCATATGGTCTATCCGCTGAGCGGCCAGTTTTCGGGGCTTGATCCCGCGCTTATCATCAGTTCACGCTATGCGCATGCCATTCCCTTAAGCCGCCGTTTGACCATTAAACCTGAATTTGGAGGCGGTATCAGTTTTTCAGAAGGTTTGCCACCGCAATACAATCTGTATCTGGGCGGACAGGCACCTTTATCGCGCATTCGCAGCATCATACCTTTTCAGGGCGTTGATTATATGGAGGTTGATGGCCGACATGCCCTATATAGCAAGTTTAGCCTGCAAGCAGAAATTTTCCGTAAAAACTACCTGATATTGGAATGGGACCTCGGTAATGCCGTAGAAAAACCAGAAGATTTATTTGAATTCCAACATTATTTGAGCGGCTACGGCCTGACCTACGGCTACGAAAGCCTTTTGGGACCTATTGAATTAAATTTCAGCATGTCGAATAAAGATATGACCCTTTTGGGCTTTTTAAATATAGGTTTTAAACTCTGATCACATTTTTCTTGCTCCGAAAATATTTTTGTGTATTTTTGCAGTCCGTTCACAAATTCATGGGGGATTAGCTCAGTTGGCTAGAGCGTTTGACTGGCAGTCAAAAGGTCAGCGGTTCGATTCCGCTATTCTCCACTCTGAAAATCAGCCTGTTACAAAGAAATTTGTAGCAGGTTTTTTTGTTGATGGTACACAGAATGGTACACAAAACTCCCGCAAATAAATCCCAATGTACATCCGTGATTTTAATTCCTGAAAAGCATTTTTTGAAATTCTAAAAACTAAAAGGTTGCTTTTCCAGTGTTCAGGCCGAAAATTTTTCTCTGGAAATTTTCCAACAGGCTGAGCGATCTTATCTGCAAAAAGCCACCTTGTCAATCAGTATTATAATAATGTATAACCAGGCTTAATGAATGGGCGAAATGTATCCACAATTAAAATTGGATGTTTTTTGTCTTTGCCAATAAAACGTCAAAGACAAACTGAAATACTGCGTGTGCTGTATTGCGCCTGCCGAAATGAACTGAGCTTGCAGAAGTAAGCTTGCAGAAGTGCTTTCGCTGCACCGAAAATCGAGGCGTCCGCGAAGTTTCGGGATGCCATTGCTGAGCTTGCCGAAGTAACTGGTTTTAGCACAAGAATAATTCCGTAGATCCGTGAGACATTGTGGACTGAAACGAGACAGGGCGTCAACTATATCCATCAAAATCTTTTCTATAGCAATTTGTTGGCAACAAATACACTGCTTTATTACGATAGAAACGGATTAATTTTTACTTTTGGTTTTTAAACAACACATGAAATAAGAACCATATATTAGAAGTATTGGAAACATAGGGTAAATCCCAAAAATGACTTGAACAACTGCTGAGAAAGGAGTATGGCGCGATAAATGCTTAAGCACAGAACAGACAGCAGCCACGCCTACTAATTCTCATAATAATTGAGCGAGTATTTATTCTGATATTTTTATGGTTCTAATTGATTCAAAGAAAGAAGTTTAATCTCATGGATATAGAAAAATTAGACCTCAAATCACCCGACTTGGTGAACGAAAACTTTGAAAAGTTAGCCGCCCTTTTTCCCAACTGCCTTACGGAAAGTGCCGAAGGCAAAGCCATTGACTTTGACCTGCTCAAACAAGAGCTGAGCCATGCCGTGGTAGAAGGCAACAAAGAGCGTTACCGTTTAGAGTGGCCTGGCAAGCGAGAAGCCATAGTAACAGCCAATCTACCTACTACCAAAACCCTGCGCCCTGTTCGAGAAGACTCCGTAGATTTTGACAACACTGAAAACCTCTACATAGAAGGCGATAACCTGGAAGTGCTCAAGCTGCTGCAAGAAAGCTACCTGGGTAAGATTAAGATGATCTACATAGACCCGCCTTACAATACCGGTAAAGACTTTGTCTACAAAGACAATTTTAGCAAAGATGCTCAGGAAGAACTCATAGATAGCGGACAAAAAAACGAGTACAACCAACGCCTGGTAGCCAACCCTGAAACGGCAGGACGCTATCATTCGGATTGGTTAAGCATGATGTACCCGAGATTGAAGTTGGCAAGGAATCTTCTTAAACATGACGGGGCAATTTTTATCTCATGTGATGAAAGTGAACATCCAAGACTTAGACAAATGTGTGATGATCTTTTTGGTCAGTCAAACTTTGTTGGTGATATGGTTTGGGCAGCAGGAAGGAAAAATGATTCCAAATTAATTTCTGTATCACACGAATATATTGTCTCATATGCAAGAGACAGAGATAAACTTAGAGAAGAGAAAGTAATCTGGCGTCAAAGAAAAAAAGGGTTGGATGAGATATATAAAATTGAGAAAAAGCTCAAATCGGAGTTAAAAGACAATTTTAAAGAAGCAACCAAGAGCTTGAAAGAATGGTTTAAAAATTTAGCTGATGGTCACCCGTCCAAAGCCCATAAGCACTATAACCATATTGATAAAAAGGGTATTTATTTTCCTGCTGATATTTCTTGGCCCGGAGGTGGTGGACCAAAGTATGAAGTTTTACACCCCATAACAAATAGACCTGTTAAGGTTCCTTCAAGGGGTTGGATAACACCAGATAAAGTCAAAATGTCAAAATGGATTGAAGAAGACCGAGTTCAATTTGGTGAAGATGAAACAAGTGTTCCTTGCCTTAAAAAGTACTTATCCGATAGCGAAGAACAAACACCGTATAGTGTTTTCTATCAGGATGGTCGGGCGGCTTCTAAACGACTAAGAAATCTCATGGATGGAAATATTTTTGATTTTCCAAAAGACGAATTAGTGTTAGCCGAATTAATCGAGATGCTCACTGATTCTGATGACATTATTTTAGACTTTTTCGCAGGCTCATCGACTTCAGCTCATTCCGTATTATCATTAAATGCCAAAGAGCAGAATAATCGAAAACACATTCAAGTCCAACTCCCTGAAGAGACAGGAGAAAAAAGTGAAGCTTATAAAGCAGGTTTTAAAAATATCTGCGAAATAGGTAAAGAACGAATCCGTAGAGCAGCCAAGAAAATCAAAGATGAAAAAAAAGAAAAAGCAAAAAAAGACGGCCTGTTTGCGAACTTTAAAGATGAGCAGGATTATGGCTTCCGTGTCTATCGCCTAGACAGCAGCAACATGCAAGATGTCTATTACAAACCACAAGATTATGACCAAGGCAACTTAGACCTCTTTGCAGACAATGTAAAGTCAGACCGCACCGCAGATGATTTATTGGCACAGGTGATGTTGGATTGGGGCTTGCCCCTATCGCTCAAAATTGAGCAGGTTGAAGTATCAGGCAAGAAGGTCTTTAAAGTAGCCGAGAACTCGCTCTATGCTTGTTTTGATGATGGCATTGATGAAGACTTTGCCAAAGCCATTGCTAAAGATGAACCTTTAAGAATTGTATTTAAAGATAGTGGTTTTAAAGATGATACTGCCAAACTGAATGTAAAGCAGTTGCTCAAACAGCTGAGTCCAAGAAAACCAGACGGCAGCTTGAAATACGAAATTGAAATGAAAGTGATTTAAAGCGGTCGCAAATTGCGACCGGCAACAAAATGTGACCACTTAAATGAGTAATGAAATACAGAAATACAGCCAAAAAGAAGTAGAAAATAGGATTTTCAGCATACGAAATACCCAAGTAATGATAGATCGTGACATCGCAGAAATGTACGGTGTAGAAACTAAAGTGCTAAATCAAGCGGTTAAAAGAAACATAGAAAGGTTTCCTGAAAAGTTTCGATTTCAACTTACCACAAAGGAGAGAGATGAACTGGTCACAAATTGTGACCGGTTAGAAACCCTCAAGCATTCTTCCTCTATGCCTTATGCCTTCACCGAACAAGGAGTAGCCATGCTTTCAGCAGTATTAAAAAGTTCCACAGCCATTCAGGTAAGCCTTCAAATCATAGATGCTTTTGTAGAGATGAGAAAAGTGATTAGTTCTCATACAGGCTTATTACAAAGAATGGATGGTATTCAATTGAAATTAGCAGATCACGATCAAAAATTCGATAAAGTGTTTAAAGCTTTAGAATCGAAAAATCAGCTACCAAAACAGGGGGTCTTTTTTAATGGTGAAACCTATGATGCCTATGCTTTTGTTTCCGATTTGATTAGAACGGCAAAAAAGTCAATCCAGATCATCGACAATTATGTTGATGACACCGTTCTCACACTTCTTTCAAAGAGAAATAAGGAAGTAGAAGTAATCATTTACACAAAAACCATATCCAAGCAACTTCAACTTGATATAGAAAAACATAATGGTCAGTACCCTAAAGCAAAAGCTGTTGTTTTCAAAGATGCTCATGACCGCTTTATGATTCTTGATGGAAACCAAGTATATCATATCGGGGCTTCTATAAAGGATCTTGGTAAAAAATGGTTTGCATTCACACAATTGCAAGCAGATGCGGTATCAATAATCAATAAAATTAATGCTTTATGAAGCTACAGTTTAAAGAACAAGACTTTCAAGTTAGTGCAGTTCATGCTGTAGTCGATTGCTTTGAAGGGCAACCACTCAAAACCAATCGTTTCACCCTGGAACGCAGCAAAGAGCTTATGCGTAAAGCCAAGCAAGCGGCTACAGGGGTTCAAACCATAGACTTTGAAATAGAAGAAGAAATTGGCTACCGCAACGCTGCTATCCAACTCATGGAAACGCAGGTGCTGAAGAACATTCAGGAAGTTCAAAAGGAGAACGACCTGCATGAAAGCCAACAAATAGAACGTCCTCGTGGTGTAAAGTTGGGTTACAACCTAACCATAGAAATGGAAACAGGTACAGGCAAAACCTATACTTATATCCGCAGCATGTATGAACTACATAAAAAGTACGGTTGGAGTAAGTTCATTGTCATCGTTCCCAGCATTGCCATTCGTGAAGGAGTTTATAAGTCATTCCAGGTAACACAAGACCACTTTCAAGAACTTTACGGACATAAGATCAATCCATTCATTTACAACTCAGGCCGCCCACAGGATATTGAGAATTTTGCTTCTGATAGCCGTATCAGTGTGATGATAATCAATACCCAGGCATTCAATGCTCGTGGTAAAGATGCCAGACGTATCTATCAGGAGTTAGACCAATTTGGTACGCGCAAGCCTATTGAGATCATTGCCCAAACCAACCCAATATTAATCATAGATGAGCCGCAATCAGTAGATGGAGCAAGAACCTTAGAGAGTATGCAAGACTTTAATCCGCTCTTCACGTTACGTTATTCAGCTACGCACAAGGTGGAGTACAATAAAGTCTATCGTTTAGATGCCCTGGATGCTTACAACAAGCGGTTGGTCAAGAAAATACAGGTAAAGGGTATCAACTTAAAAGGTTCAACAGGTACTAATGGCTATCTCTATTTGGAGAATATAAGCCTCAGCACCACCAAGCCCCCTTATGCAGTCATTGAGCATGAAAAACGCACAGCTTCAGGTTCAATCAGCAAAAAACGAGTAAAAGTAGCTGAAGGCTACAATATTTATGAGCAATCAGGAAATATGCCCGCTTATAAAAACCAAACTGTCACAGAAATCAATGGCTATCTGAATAAAATAGTGGTCAATGGTCAGAATGTATATCCAGGTGATATTCTCAATGATAAAGATGAACATACTTTTCGCAGGGTACAGATAAGAGAATGTATTCTATCCCACCTGCAAAAGGAAAAGCAGCTCTTTGGTCAGGGCATAAAAGTTTTATCTCTATTCTTCATTGATACCGTAGAGAAATACCGAGTGTATGATGAATCAGGAGACCAGCAATTGGGTGAGTACGCTCAAATTTTTGAAGAAGAATACAACAAAGTCAAGAACGAGTTCTTAGACCTGTTTCAGCAGGAATACAATGACTTTCTAAAAGATACAGACCCAAGCAAAGTGCATAAAGGCTATATGCCTACGAACTTTGGAGAATACCTTAAAAGAGATTCTGCAGACCAGGTACACAATGGCTACTTCTCGATAGACAAGAAAGGGAAAACGGTAGATCCAACGGTGAAGCGCGGCAAAGAAGAATCAGAGGATGTTTCAGCCTATGACTTGATTATGAAAGACAAGGAAAGGCTACTCAGCTTTGAAGAACCTACCCGTTTTATCTTCTCACACTCTGCTTTAAAGGAAGGTTGGGATAACCCGAATGTCTTCCAAATATGTGCCTTAAAACACGCTGAAAGTGGCAGTTTAACCAGGCGCAGACAGGAAGTTGGGCGTGGAATGCGTCTTTGTGTTAATGAAAAAGGTATTCGTCAGGATTTTGAATTGATTGGCGATCAGGTGCATGAGATGAACAAATTAACGGTTATTGCTTCGGAAAGCTATGAAGCCTTTGCCAAAGGACTACAGAAAGAAATAGCTGATACGCTCAAAGACCGTCCTCAGAAAGCAGAAGTAGATTACTTCGTGAGCAAGCTTGTTACCAACGAGCAGGGTGAAGAATTACGTCTTACCGAAGATGATGCCAAGAAGCTTCAATTTAAGCTCATTGTTGGTGAAGTCATTGACGAAGACTACAAGATTACACCTAAAGGAAAAGAGCTGATTGAGCAAGGCAAAGTTGCCTTACCCGAAAAGCTTGAACCGTACCAGGAATCGGTATGTAAGCTACTGCAGTCCATCTACACAGGTGCTGAGTTTAAACCAGAAGATGAACGTAAAACGGTAATTCTTAACACCAACAAGAACTTTGCTAAGAAAGAGTTCCAAGCGCTTTGGGACAAGATTAACCTAAAAACCATTTACGAAGTACAGTTTGATACAGAGCGGCTTATCCAGGATTCTAAAGTAAAAATAGATGCACAGCTTAATATTGGAGACCGTGTATATGAAGTAAAGACAGGTGAATTAGAAGATGGTACAGCGGAGCAAATGAAAGAAGGCAGCTTGGTGAAGGAATCCAAACGCCAATACATGAAACTCAAGAATGATTTGTATTCCAATACAATCTATGATATAGTGGGTGAAATAGAAGTGCAAACCAACCTCACCCGCAGAACCATAGTAGAGATACTCAAGAAAATAAAGCAGGAGAAGTTCTTGCTGATCCGAAAGAATCCGGAAGAGTTTATTGGTAAATGCAGCAAGCTGATCAACGAAGTGAAGGCGAGCTTGATTATCAACAACATAGTCTATCACAAGACGGAAGAAAGGCATGATGCCAAGACCGTATTTACCAATGATAAATCTGCCCTGCGTAAGTCAAAATTGCTTAAAAAGCACATTTACGACTTCCTGACTTCAGACTCTAAGATTGAATCAGACTTTGCTACTGCATTAGAAAACAGCACCGAAGTTGTGGTCTATGCCAAACTTCCTAAAAGCTTCTATGTATCTACACCAGTAGCCAACTACAGTCCAGATTGGGCAATTGTATTCGATAAGGACAAAGTGCGCCATATCTACTTTGTAGCGGAGACCAAAGGATCTGATTCAGATATGGACTTGCGAGAAATAGAAAAACTAAAAATCCATTGTGCTTCGGAGCATTTCAAAGAGATAAGCGGTGCAGAAGTGAGGTTTGAGAAAGTAAGTGGCTACGAAAAATTAATGGACATTGTACAACTGAGTTAATGAATAATAAAGAATTCATATCACCTATTCCAAAAGTTTGGCATGAAATACACCAACGCTTAGATAATTATTGGAAGAAAGAACTTGATTCAAAAGGAAATAAACCCCCAACACCACTCATTCTCGCAGGTTGGAATTTTAGTTCAGATTCTGAGAAAAGTGAACGCTGGAAGTCCACATTGATTTGGGCAGAAGGACGAAATTGTTCCCACTTAATAAAAGAATTAAGTGATGATGAAAAATACTATGGCTGATAACTTATGAAGCTAATCGACAATGTAAATACACGTTTGGGTGATGATCTGAAGGAGACCATAAGAAAAGGCAGTAAGCTCAGTATTGCCGCTTCCACATTCTCTATCTATGCTTTTGAAGCATTGAAAAAGGAATTAGGAAAAATTGATGAACTGCGTTTTATTTTTAGCTCACCTACTTTTATTGAAGAGAAGTTTCAGAAAGAAAGCAGAAAGTTCTATATACCTCATATCGTAAGAGAATCAGAGCTGTGCGGTGGAGAATTTGAATTGAGATTAATGAATCAACTCAATCAAAGAGCCATTGCCAAAGAGTGCTCAAGGTGGGTAAAGCAGAAGGTCACGTTCAAATCCAACAAGCACAATAATCAACCCTTAAACGGGATGATACATGTAAACCAGGGCAATAAGAATGCTCAAGCCTATTCAAACGTCAGTGGTTTCACCACTTCCGATTTAGGAATAACACACAAAAAAGGCTTCCCTACCCTTATCCAAAAATCGGAATATCCTGACAGCAAAGCTTTCTTAGACTGGTTCAATCAGGTGTGGGAGAATGAAGAAGACCTGAAGGATGTAACGCAGAAGGTGCAAGATTACTTTGAGAGTGCCTATAAAGAGAACAGTCCTGAGTTTATCTACTTCATTACGCTTTATAACATATTCAATGACTTTTTAGATGATTTGTCTTTGGATAACCTACCCAATGAACAGATCGGCTTTAAAGACACCTTGGTATGGAAGAAGCTCTACAACTTTCAGCAGGATGCGGTCATTGGTGCAATCAACAAATTAGAGAAGTACAAAGGTTGCATTTTGGCAGATTCGGTTGGTTTAGGTAAAACCTTCTCAGCTTTAGGGGTTATCAAGTACTATGAAATGCGGAACAAAGACGTTTTGGTACTTTGCCCCAAAAAGTTAGAAGCCAATTGGAATACCTACCGCCACAACGACAAGAACAACATATTAGCTGCCGATAGATTCAGGTATGATGTGTTATTCCATACAGATTTGAGTCGAGAGCGTGGTTTCAGTAATGGACGTGAATTAGCAAATGTAAATTGGGGTAATTACGGCCTCATAGTAATAGATGAATCTCACAATTTCAGAAATAACAATACAGTAGTCGGCAAAGAGAATCGTTACCAAAAGTTGATGCGCAAGGTCATTCAGGAAGGCATTGAAACTAAGGTGATGATGCTCTCCGCTACTCCTGTCAATAATAGGTTCAATGACTTACGTAACCAATTAGCATTAGCCTATGAAGGTGATGCAGAGAAAATTGACGAAAAATTAGATACACAGAGCGGAATAAACCAGATTTTTAGAAAAGCACAGCAAGCATTTAATATTTGGAGCAAATACGAAACGGCAGAGCGCACCACTGAGAAGCTGTTGGATATGCTCGACTTTGACTTCTTTGAAATATTGGACTCGTTAACCATAGCACGTTCAAGGAAGCACATTACAACCTATTACGACACCACGGCCATTGGCAAATTCCCGGAGCGAAACAAGCCTGTATCTATTCAAAGTCCGCTCACCGATTCTGATGAAGTCACCTATGTAGTCACTGCCAGAAAACCTATATCTTTTTGTTTATCAGTATTTTACTGTTAATAACTTTGTTGAATCTTTCGTGGTATTTTCTTGTGTAGAACAGTTATTTTGCTGATATTCGGTGCTTTAACTGTTTGAGATTCGTTTATTGCGCCTCAGACATCAAAACACGGAAAGATATGAGAAAAAGATTCGAACAGCAGATCAAGATTGGCAGCACTTTGATTCAAGATGTAGTAATACCGACAAAAAAGCGCAGTGGCGCCCTTCCCGGCCTATGTGCAGCATTAAAAGAGATTTTTGTAAGCCCAGAGTGGAACGAAAAAGTTTTCAGCATCCTTGAGGACAAAATCCTATCCAAGAATAATAAAACAGGGCGTCCTGGTATGGATCTATGGCATGTCTTTGTACTTTCCCAAGTACGCCTTTGCCAAAACATAAGCTACGATGACCTGCACTACCTGGCCAATTACGACCGGCTTGTGCGCCAAATCATGGGTGTTGAAAACGATTACGGAATGAGTAGTTATAAGTTTGGTTATCAGTCTATTATAGATAATGTAGGATTATTGGACGATGAATCGGTCAGGGAGCTAAACAGTATTATCGCTGATTTTGGCCACTACGTGTTTAAAAAAAAAGGGGAGGAAGCATTGTGCTTAAAAACCGATAGTTTTGTAGTAGAAAGCAATGTCCATTTTCCAACTGACTATAACTTGCTGTGGGACTGTGCCCGCAAATGCCTCGATATAGTTGCCAGGCTTTATCCCGGCCAACCGCCGGCAGGGTGGCGCAAAAATAAAAATTGGCGCAAAGACCTCAAAAACAAGATGCGTGCACTGGGGCGGGCAAGTGCTTCAGGAGGAAAAGGAAAAGCCGATAGGGTTCGGCAAACCGCTAAAAGCTACCTCACAAAAGCGAAAGCACTTCACGCCAAGCTCGGGAAAGAATGCGGCTGCAGCACTATTGATGGCAATCCCGTTTTGACCGAACTGTCCCACTATATGGCCCTGTTGCAAAAACATATAGACCTGCTGGAAAGAAGGGTGATAAAAGGGGAGGAAATCCCCCATGAAGAAAAAATGTTTTCCATTTTTGAAACCTACACCGAGTGGATAAAAAAAGGCAAAATGCGGCCTAATGTAGAACTTGGGAAAAAAGCGGCAATAACCACTGACCAATATAACCTCATTGTCGATTACCAGATCATAGAAAACCAGTCAGACTCAGAATGCGTTCCACAGCTGGCCCAGAGAATATCCTTGCGCTACAAAGACATTGCAAGTTGGAGCTTTGATAAAGGATATTGGAAAAAAGAAAATAAAGAACTGCTCTCGCAAAACACCCAACGTTTGGTACTCCCCAAAAAGGGGAAATGCAACAAGCAGGAATACCAACAAGAGCACCAGCCTTGGTTTATAAAGGCACGCAATAGGCACAGCGCAATAGAATCAAACATAAACGAATTGGAACACAGAGGGCTGGACAGATGTCCCGACAAAGGGTATGGACATTTTAAACGTTATGTTGGCCTGGCTGTATCAGCTTACAACTTGCGCAGGATTGGAGTTGAGCTGATCCGGCTGCAAGTAGCTGATCAACACATAGGTGAGGGGCGCTTTAAGGCGGCATAATTTTAAAGTATTGAATTACAGCATATTAGATGTTTTACAGGGGTGAATTATGCCTTGTTGTTTCTACAGGGCTGTATAAGCCGGCAAATCCGGATCACATTTCTATATATTTACTATGAAATTTAATTTTTTTAGGCAAGATGCTACTTTCGGAGCATATTTTACTCGCTGTTTTTTGGGTGAATTTTAAAAACCTATAGTTTTCTGGCTGGCACTATGTAGATATTGCTGAGAAACTCACCTTGCTCAATTTATCTGTTTATACGCCATTGAATTACATTCTGCCAAGCAAGGTTCAAGCTTATGCAGATTTGTATGATAAAGATGTTAAAGCTGGAGCTAGTAGGATGTTACAAATGGATAGGGAATTGAGTTTGCGTATTCTCATGCGTATCAACCTGCTTAAACGTTTAGAAAGTTCAGTAGATTCTTTCCGCATTACATTGGAAGGTATTATTGGCCAGATTGAAAATGCCATTAAAACCATAGATAAAGGTGATGTTGATGACTATGAAGGAATCCACAAAATCCTGAGTAACGAGAATTATGACTTTGAATCCAATTGGGCTGATGAAGAACAGGTAATTGGTAATAAGATTAAGGTTCACATTGCTGATATGGATACAACAAAATGGCGTGAAGACCTTAATGAAGATCTTTCTGTGCTAAATCACTTGTGGAGCAATATCGTTGATATACGTGGCGAAAAAGACACTAAGCTTCAACACCTCATAAGCCTATTAGACAAGAAGGTACAAGAATCACTCAATCCGGGGAATAAGAAAGCTATTGTATTTACAGCTTTTGCCGATACAGCCAATTATCTCTATGAAAATATTCACGAGCACTTGAAAGAGAAGTATGGCTTGAATACAACAATTATCACAGGTTCAAGAAGGTTGTGTACAACTAAGAAAATACCTGCGGATCTGAATGCTATCCTTACCTGCTTTTCGCCTCTATCTAAAGACAAAGAACAACTCTATCCAAAAATTTCAGATTCTATTGATTTACTAATTGCAACTGACTGTATTTCAGAAGGACAAAACTTACAGGATTGTGATTATCTAATCAATTATGATATTCATTGGAATCCTGTAAGAATCGTTCAACGTTTTGGGCGAATCGATAGAATAGGTTCAATAAATAGTAATATTACTTTAGTGAATTTTTGGCCTGCTGTTTCTTTAGATCAATACATAAACCTGAAACAAAGGGTTGAAAACAGAATGTTAATCAGTAATATGGCAAGTACAGGTGATGACAACATTCTTAATACTGAAGAAAAGGACTTAGAATATAGGAAAATCCAGCTCCAAAGGCTACAAGAAGAAGTAATTGACTTAGAAGATTTGAGAGAAGGTGTGAGTATTACAGACCTTGGCTTAAATGACTTTAGAGTGGATTTATCCCACATGATTAAGGAATACGGCGAGTTAAAGAATATACCAGAAGGACTTCATGCAGTGGTAAAATCCAGTCCAATACTTCAGAGAGGAATAATCTTCGTGCTTAAGAATGTGAACTCAAGTGTCAATATCAATAAGTTAAACAGATTACACCCTTACTACTTGGTGTACATGAAGATGAATGGTGAATTAATCCTTAACCATGTGGAGTCCAAAAAGATATTGGATGCTATGCGTGTGCTTACCAAAGACAAGACTGCCCCGATAAAAGATGTATGTAAAGAATTAGCAGAAGAAACGGATGATTACCACCAAATGGATGAATATTCAACCCTGCTCAAACAAGGGATTAGTACCATTCTGCAAAAGGAAGAAGAGAAAGAAGTTCTTAGTTTATTCAAATCAGGTGGTACAACTGCACTTCAAGAGAAAATCAAAGGCATAGAAGACTTCAAGTTGGTATCATTCCTAATCGTGCGCTAATGGATTTCTTCAACCTACCTGCAAGGACAAAAGTTGGTCGGGTTGTTCCCAAGAATGCCTTTGACGAATACACCAACACCAAACAGAAGAAGCTCTTTGCAGATTGCATTCAACGTATTTCATGGACTCATAAGTTTTCTTCCGAGACTGTAAACCTGAAAGCTAAGGATATTCAGGAAATACAGGTTTTTAAGGTAGAGCTCAAGCAAAAACACGATGTTCATAAAATCCTTGAAATCATTAATAAGTCCATTCCATACCATATAGTATTTTGGGTGGAGTACAAGCATGAAGCATACATATCTGCGGCTTCAAAGCACCCACACCCTACCAATGATGATGTTGCCGTAATAGATTGGACGTTTGTTTCTGATTGGTTCGATAAAGATGATAACAGCTATTCATTTAACCTAAAGGGTAGTTTAGATGCGGTATTCAAAGACTTATGTGTTCAACTAACAGGAAAGCCAGAATTAGTAAAACAACCTTTAGCATCAATTCTAAAGCATGAGCAGGAAGTACACCGTTTGAAAAAACAAATTTTAAAACTTAAAACAGCAATATCAAGTTGCACGCAGTTCAATAAAAAAGTGGAATTAAATTTAAAACTGAAAGAAACGGAGAAAAAACTTGATAATATAAGTTATAATGCAAATGACTTGCATATTCATGACTAAACTGACTTCTCTGATTGGCCGGAAAATGTACTGTTGAAAGGAATATGCAGATAAATACGCTTCGTTTTGTGCAACTGATTTCGGAGTATCTTTGCCATTAATTTCGGTTCAAAATGTGCCACGTATACCACCTCTCCTTTCGGTTCATTTTAGATGCGTTTGCCCTGGTTGAAATCAACCGGGATATTTATTGTGTAAACTGATCTGAAGCCGGAAAAACCCTATAAAAGTGTTTTAAGCTAAAGCAGAGTGATTGAGCGCTTTTAAAATTAAGCAATACAATGATTTATTGAAAGATAATGATCGGAAGAGTCCCCCAATCTTCGTTATACTTTGCCGGAAAAATGAGGTTTTGCACAACTTGGCACAATAGCTGAAAACCCGGAATTCGGCTTCCATCCGTGAAAATATTTTAAAATTGAATCGGATTACATTTTACTGGTGCATTAAATCAAGCCATCTGCTTCGTTGCTAAAGCTTTGAAATAGGTGACTATATCTTCAGCTTTAGACGCCTCACATCTGACCTGAATTAAGGCATGAATAAAGCAGGCTGATATGGACAGTGGATTTTTTTGCGCTTCTTTTTCAAAAAAAACTATCCCCATCAATAAGCCGCCATCTTAATCCGCTTCGTATCATTCCCGGAATTCAGCTGCAATATCCGCAAACCACTGCCGAAGCTATCGTCGGCTTGGTAACTTGATCCCGGGCGCACTTCAGTTTGTAGCAAAAGCCGTCCTTGCATATCATACAGTTGGGCTTGCAGCACTTCCGTTCCTTCATTTTTGATAGTAAATTGCTGCTTGTAGGGATTAGGGTACACCGAAAGTTGAGCGAAATCAGTATTTTCTATTCCTGCAGTGCCATTGCTTGCACCGGGTGTTGGTGTATCAAAAAATACCCAGGCGGGCGCTGCATCTGTGGCACGGCCGTAACTGATGTCGGGCGACTGCGCACCAAAAACAATGAAATCTGCGGTATCGGCTTCGCCGCCTTCATCTGTAAATAAACCTATTTCTTCGCCTCCTTTGGATAACTTAAAATTGCTGTGATATGCACCTGAACCGACATCGCCGCTGGCCCAAACCAGTGCAAAACCGCCTGCTTCCAAATAATCATCGGGCAATTGCCATTTGAAGGGCTCCTGAACATTGTCCGTAAGGTAATAATCCCCGAGGAATATCTCATCCTCACTATTGTTGTAGAGCTCAATCCAATCGCTGTAATCGCCATTGTTATCGGCAATGGTATTTTCGTTGTCGGCCATAAACTCATTGATGACCAAATTGCCCACTTCCTTGATAATCACCGTTTGTGGTGTACATGGCCGTGTGCGGCTTTGGTTCTGGGCGTCAGTTGCGGTCATCTGATAGCTGATGCTTCCGGCATGAACATCTTCTAAAACATTGGCATAGCAACCATCATTGGCTTGCCCGTCATTATGTTGCCCATCATCAAAAAGCGTGATGCTTTCATAACTGCCGCCATTGATGGAATAGCTGCAAAGGACTTCCGGGCTGCCTTCATCAGCTACATAAGCTTTAAAAATAAGGTTCCCCGGCGTGCTTGTAATATCTGCCTGGGGATAGCGGACAATAGGCGCAACATTAAAAGTGCCCAACTGCGTCAATGCGGATGCAGCACGGTTTTCCATATAGGGAATGATGCCGGTTTTGACATGCATATCGGATTGTGTGGTGGTAAAACTTGCGTCAAAATCCTCGTTGGTAAAACCATAATCCATACTTTTATATATATCGGCATAAGCGGCTTCCTTGATTTGTTCGTGCATGGCGTCAATGCCGTTGAGAAAAGCGGATGCAATAATTTGTTGCTGCAGTTCTCTGAGGTAAAACATATAAATTTCTTTCAGCTCGGGAACAGCGAGCAGGCGTTTTGCCATGGGCAGGTCTTCATGGGGATTGTTCCAGTTGTTGATGTCGTGGTTGGCCCAATCAATGCCAAACCAGTCGATGCCCATGGTATTGTCCATATCGTAAGGGATGTATTCGATTTTTCCTGTAGCCGGATTTTCGTAAAGATAATAATTATTCTGGTTGTAGCTGTAATTGTCCCAATGACCCATCAAAACTTCAAAAGCAAGCGCTTGCAGATAGGCTTCCGTATTGAAAACTTCGTCGAGGGCGCAGGCCAGTTGATCCAATGATGTATTGTTCAGCACATCAATAAAATGTGCCAGGCCGGAATAATCGTCAATTTCTTCATTGGTTTTGAGCGCGTAAACACGGTCGCCGCCATAACTTGTCATTTTATAATCGTCGGGATTATTGCTGATGAAGCGTAAATTGGCCGGATAGAGGCACTTATAAAGATTCCCGGAATTATTGCCAAAGCGCAGGCTGAGCCAGTCGTCATTGATGTGCTCCAGGTTGATATACAGACCTTTATATTCGTTGTTGACATAAAGTTCTGCATGTGCCACACGGGATACCGGAATGCCGTTAGCAGCGCCCAGCTCCCAGCAAATCCGTGAACGGCAGATGCTCGGGTCATTATGTTCCCCGTTGAGGTTGAATTTTTTTACGCCTTCGTACCTGCGCCCGCTCGTAAAAGAGTTGAAAGCAATTTTGAATGATTTCTTATCTGAAACCCGCGAAGTATTCCCGCGCAAACGGAAGCCAATTTCGGGAACCGTGTCTGTTTTTCCATTATTGGTAAAGAAGATGTCTGCCGGAAATTCATGGTCTGATTCGGCATTATCGGGGTCGAGGATTACAGCAAGGCTGTCAGCATCAATAAAGACTTCAATTTTGGCAATTTCGTTTTTATCATAAACCGGGCCATCAGCCGGATGTGTAATTTGTGCATAAGAGCTTAAAACAAAAGTAATCAAAAAGAGAGTTAGGGTAGAATTTTTCATTGCAATAGAATTTTTCCAAAGGTAGAAAAACTCAATGTATGCATTTCTGAAAAATCGTTAAAATTTACCGCTTTACACAAATAATGCCCGATTTTGCGTTGCCGGTTTGGGCAGTTAGCAAATATTCTCCCGAAGGCAGCGCAGCAAATCCGGAATATCTTCTGTGGTTTGCTCATAAGGTACAAGGGCTTGAATTCGTTTTGCAACAGGTTTTCAACACTGTTGATACATTGTTGCAATGCGGTTGCGGAACATAGTGCTGTATGTCCGAAATGGGGAGATATTCAGCTTTCTCATCGGCTAAAAACCATAAGCGGTAAACCCTCCATCAACAGCTACACACTGACCTGTGATATAGGACGATGCTTGCATAGCCAAAAAAGCAGCAACAGAAGCTACTTCCTCCGTTTTACCCACGCGCTGCATGGGCGTGCGGTCAAGCACAGATTTTAAATATTTCGGATCCTTCAAAACCTGCTTTGCCAAAGGCGTTTCAATATACCAGGGCGCAATGGCATTAACACGGATGCCGTCCGAAGCCCATTCGCAGGCCAGGTTTTTCGTCATTTGAACCATAGCCGCCTTTGTCATACCATAAACCGAGCCTGTTTTTAAGCTGGTAAGTCCGGCTACGGATGAAATATTTATAATGGAAGCCTTGCCGGAAGCTTTTAAAACGGGATGCAACTTACTTGATAAATCATAAGCCGATTTTAAATTTGTCTGGAAAATAAACTCGATTTCCTCATCAGAATACTCCAGGCTGCTTTTTCTGATATTGGTTCCTACATTATTCACCAAAACGTCCAGGCTTTCCCATCTTCTCATAATCAGCGCGCAAAGTTGTTGACGATCTTCGGGAATGGAAATGTCGGCAGCAATGCCATCCACGCGCACGGCCGGCAAACCGAAGGAAGCGATGGTTTCGTTCAGTGCATTTTGCTTGCGGCCAATTAGGAATACCGATCCGCCCAACCCGATAAATTCCTCAGCAACCGCTTTTCCGATACCTTTTGTAGCTCCCGTGATCAAAGCGGTTTTGCCTTTTAATTTCCATTTGTTATTCATGATTTCTTTGCTGTTTGATTTTGAATGAGAACGCATTTGCAGCCCTAAATTAGGCTAATATTTGGATATGGCTATTTTATTCAAGGCTTCTTTTAGATGAGCCCATGATACGATGACAAGTTGAATGATAATTTTCCAAACAGGAGGATGCATCGGTCTTAACCTGAATAATTCACAAACCATTCTATTACGAACGCAAACCGCTTCAACAGAAAGGAATGCTCTGTTTCCGGTACTCAAAATAGCTACGGCTATTCCTGCGTGCCGAAAACCTGTGCTCCCTTTCTCTTATTGCGTTTTGCATTCTCATGACGAAGATTTATGAATTAATCAGGTTAAGCAATTACGCCCGAGCCAATCAATTCTTCGCCATCGTACCATGCAGCAAACTGACCGGAGGCAATGCCGCGCTGAAGGTTTTCAAAAAGGATAAACATGCCTTCTTCGCGCATGCTAATGACCGCTTTTTGCAAAGGTTGGCGGTAGCGGATGCGCAGGTCATAATGCCTTGTTTCTCCAATTTCCATTGCTAAATCGGGGCGCACATAATGTATTTCGTCTTTGCCAATAAACAGCCCCGGGCGGTTAAGTCCGGTATGGCTGTGGCCCATGCCGGTATAGACAATGTTTTGCTCAATATCCGTGTTGATTACAAACAAAGGTTCTGCTTTTCCGCCCACATTCAAGCCTTTGCGCTGGCCAATGGTATAAAATTGTGCGCCAATATGTTGTCCAACAATATTTCCGTCTTCTGGTTTGTAGCTGTAATCTGCCGTTAGTTTCCTTAAATCTTCTGAGGGAAGTTTGATGGCGATATTCATATCATAATCCGAATAATCGGGATAAGGATATGATGCAGGGATCTCGATGATATCGCCATTGCTGGCCTTGAGTTTTTGTTGTAAGAAAGTGGGCAGGTCCACCTTGCCTACAAAGCAAATCCCCTGACTGTCTTTGCGGTGCGCTGAAGCCAGTCCCTGCTCATCGGCAATGCGGCGCACTTCAGGTTTGATGATGTCGCCAATTGGAAAAAGGGTTTTGGCCAGCTGGTCCTGACTGAGCTGGCAAAGAAAATAGCTTTGGTCTTTATTGGGATCGCTGCCTGCCAGCAAACGGTGGTATTCCTTGCCGTCTTTTGTGATGGTTTCTTTACGGCAGTAGTGGCCTGTCGCAATGAAATCGGCCTGCATTTCTTCAGCTAGCTTCAGGAAGGGATCGAATTTTATTTCGCGGTTGCACAGTACGTCCGGGTTGGGCGTACGGCCTTTTTCGTATTCGGCAAACATATAATCCACTACCCTTTGGTGATATTCTTTGCTGAAATCCACTACCTGAAAGGGGATATCGAGTTTGCGTGCCACCAGTTCTGCCACAAGTTTTTCTTCCGTTGCCGGGCAATCACCGGAGCGCAAGCCCTCTGTATCATGCCAGTTGATCATATAAACCGCATGCACATCATAACCCTGCTGCTTCAGCAAATAGGCCGCTACACTCGAGTCCACTCCGCCCGAAAGGCCAACAATAACTTTCTTCATCGCCATTATGTTTTCTCCGGTTCATTGATAATCAAAAAGATATAAAATCCATCAATACCGGGATTTTGGGCTGCAAAATTAAGGAAAATATATAGTTTAAAGAGTGTCCCGATGGATTAGGATAAGGTGTCAAAAATGTTTGTCTTTATCTTTTGATAAACTTTTTACTCACTTTGATTCCTTTGTCTGTTGTGATAGTCATAAAATACATGCCATCAGGGAGTTTTGCCACAGAAAGTCTGAACGGCTCCTGTTTCAGTTTTGCTGAGCTAACTAATTTTCCATGTAAATCACTTATTTTATAGCTGACAGGCATGGATAAACCAGATTTGATCATAATCCAGTTAGATGCCGGATTGGGATAAATGTCTAAAGGGACTGATGTCCTTTTTTCGTCTATGGAAACGGGATACATATTGCAATTTCCTTCGCTGTCAGTTTTCATTAGAAATGGTTGGCTTCCATTCGGGCGGAAACTGATGGATCCGGTTATAATAAACCCTTTGTCCGGAGTTTCTTTTATCATCATTGTTGCAATATGATAAAAGCCATCATAATATTTTGTCCATAACAACTTTCCTTCATGATCTACTTTTGTTATGTACATCATGATTTCGTTTGATCTTTCGCTGGCACAGTTTCCCAGAATGACAAAGCTGCTATCGCTGGTGGCGCAAACTTCAATAGCACTATAATGATTTTTTTTGTGTAGATCGCATCTCCAAATGATGTTATAATTATCGTCAAATTTGATTAGTGCCGATCGGTAGGTAGTGTCGATGAGGTTTTCAAATGATACAGCCGAAACATAGCAACTGTCATTGCATTTTACTAAATTGCTGAAATTGCCTCGTGGGAATGTAGGATAAATTTGTGATGAAAGGTATGTTCCATCTCCGGTTGTTTTAATGAGTTTGCCAACGGGGTATGCTCCACCACACAAAATCAGTTCTCCATTTCTTGTTTTAGCAAGATCAGTGGCAAAAAAATGTCGGGGGTCATGATCAAGTTCTTTGCACCATAGGTTCATTCCTCCAGCATCAAATTTTGCAATAAATGTCTTTTTAAATTCGAAATCGCGCCAACCAATAACAAAAATTTCCGCGTCCTCAGTGAGGATAAATCTTCTTGGATTATTAACCTCGAAGCCTCCTATGCTATTTTTCCAAAGGATATTTCCTCTCAAATCTGATTTTATGAGGATTGCATCTGTTTCATCTTGTGTGCTCCATGCCGCACCACCTATTAACAAATTGTTGTCTTTTGTCTTTATCAGAGATCGGCTTTGATATTCTTTGATGCCAAAAAACTCTTTTTTTAAATACGGTTCCCCATTCTTGTCGGTATATATGAGCCCCATACCTTTTTGGCCATAAAGCTCTATTGTCGATAAAAAAACATATGAATTGTCTTTTGTAATTACAATGTCCGATACAGTGTGTCCATAAATATTACTGTCATATACCCTGAAAAAGGCTTCTTGTCCACTGCTTATTGCAACAAACAGTAACAGTATTGCGTTAATAATAATCTTTTTCATTTCTGTCTTTGTTTGGTTTCATCAAAAATACACAATATTTAAATAACATCGCAATAGGATACATGAAATTATTAAAAATTAATATCTGGGGTAAATTATTAATCCAAAATTTTAAGAAATACGCGATGCAAACAGTTTTTAATACCAATATAGTATTGAGCATATTGTGGAAATAGATAAGGTTTTAATTCTGGTCAAATCATTATCGTATTAGTATATATTGTGGATTAGTTCGTTTGAATAATAAATCAGCTACTCACGTAGATAATTAAGCCAGCATAAAAATAAGCGGCCATGCATTTTGACAAACCACAAAAATTCAGTATTTTTAAGCCATGGCAGAACCACAAAAAATCCACCACCGAACGGTATGGGCGGCAACACGTTCCATGCTCGAAACCGATTTGGCCAAAAGGCAGCGCAATGGCGTAAAAACAAAACGAAACTGGAAACTCTTCAGCCTATTAACCCGGGGTTTTTGTTTTGCATTGAAAATCACCGGAATGCGGCAACGGGGCTGGGACAATGCCCTCAATATAGCCCTGAACGAACACGAAGTCTTTTTCGATAATCTGCCCCAGGCTTTCGATGGCTATTCCATCCTTTTTATGTCCGACCTGCATCTCGACAGTCAGCCGGAGCTTTCGGAACGGATCAAAAAGCTGATCGAAGACAAGCAGTTCGACCTTTGCCTTTTGGCCGGCGATTACCGCAAACACATTATGGGCAGCTATAAATCCATTCGTAAAAGTTTTCGGGAAATCAGCAGGAACATCCATGCCAAAGACGGTATTTTGGCCATTCTTGGAAACCATGACACTTATTTGATGGTGGAGCCTATGGAAAAAGACGGCATCGAATTTCTGATCAATGAGCACAAAAGCATTGAGCGGAATGGAGAAAAAATCAATATCACCGGTGCAGATGACCCGTATTACTATTTCACCGATTCGGCCATTCATTGCTTAGAGCACAAACCGCCCGGTTTTTCCATTGCTTTGGTGCATACCCCCGAGCTTTTCGATATTGCTGCCGATCACAACTATAGCCTTTACCTTTGTGGACATACACATGGTGGACAGGTTTGCCTGCCCGGCGGATATCCGCTTATCACACACCTTTCGCATGGACGTAAATTTTATAAAGGTTTTTGGAAATCAGGAAAAATGCAAGGCTATACATCCACGGGAACCGGCACTTCAGGTTTGAGTGTGCGCTTTAACTCACAAGGAGAGGTGGTGGTTTTGCGTCTGAGGAGGAGGGAGTGACAGCAAAGCAATCTTAAAACTATTTCAGTGCTTGTCCATAATGTCCGATCTCAGCGTTATTTCTTTTGCTGGAAACAGTCATCCCGTACAAACGGGACTCCTCGTTTCCAGCAAAATAAATGCCTCGACCTCGAACATTCTGAATCAAGCACAGTACTTTATAGACGAACTCTATTTTAGTGCTTGTCCACAGAGTCGGGAGTTTGCTCTATAAAGTTCAAATTCAAGGTGCTATGCTGCGATGTACTGAGCGTAGCCGTAGTAAGCACAGCCGAAGTACGTGTGAAAAATCCAAACCGGATAATACTCAATCATTTGAGGATTTGGATTTTGAGCAATCCCGAATTTTGGGAGACTTTATAGGCGAACTATATTTTAGATGTCAGTAATTAAAATACATAGTATTGCAATATTAGTTGGTTCTACACGGAATTTCGTGGAAAGAAATTAGAATGCTATTTCAAACAGATTCCTCCAAAGTTTCCTCATTCTTAGGAAAACTTTGTCGGAATGACGCGTTTTTATGAAGGCAGGAGGCAAATGCGGCGAGGACGTCTTTAAAATATACTATTGTGTCCTCGCCGCATTTGCCTTAAACGCCTAATAAACAGCGTCATTCCGACCGGAACAAAGCCAAACGAAGTGATTAAGGCTTTGTGAAGGGAGGAATCTGTTAGGGATCAATAGTTTATTAATAGATATCTGCATATTATTTTCAAACATTATTGTTACCCACGAAATTCCTAGTAGAACCTATTAGTTTATGCATAGATTTTTCCTTATCCGAAGTATTGGGCTTAACGAAATGACCAATGTTCAAGTGTTTATGCAAAAACAAGAGGATGTATTTGAAAGAACAATCAAAATCGGCCTGCGAAATTTCGAAAGAGCTTCAATCAAGCCATCAAATATCTGCTTTCCCGGCCAAGAAGATTCTCTTTGCCATTTCGCATTAGCTCATTTTTAATTATTTTAGCAGCCAGATAGAAAATCATGCAGGAAGACAAACTCAATAAACGGCGGCTGCAAAGCTCATATCTCACAAGTATCATCAGTATCTCGCTGGTTTTGTTTATGTTGGGCGTGCTGGGCTTTTTAATCCTCAATGCAAAAAAGCTATCGGACTATGTGAAAGAGAATATCGGTTTTTCGGTAATTATGAACGATGGCGTGAAAGAATCCGAGATTATCCGCTTCCAAAAAACGCTGGATGTCAAAAAATTTGTTAAAAGTACCGAATACATCACCAAAGATGAAGCCGCAGAAATGCTCACCGAAGACCTGGGCGAAGATTTCATTGGCTTTCTGGGCTACAACCCGCTGCTTCCGTCCATCGACATCCGGCTGATTGCTTCTTATGCCAATAACGACAGCCTGGCCGTCATCGAAAAGCAAATTATTCAAAATCCGGATGTAAAAGAGGTTTTCTATCAGGAATCCCTGGTGGAGTTTATTAATGATAACCTGCGTAAAATCAGTATTATAATTTTGGGATTTTCTGTTTTGCTGATGTTGATCAGTTTCGCTTTGATCAATAATACGATCCGCCTAACGGTTTACAGCAAACGATTCATAATCAAAACAATGCTGCTGGTTGGCGCTACACAGGGTTTTGTGCGGCGTCCCTTGATCCGCACAGGCATCCTGCATGGGGTTATTGGTGCACTGATTGCTATTTTGCTGCTCAGCGGCATCGTCCTGCTGAGCCGTAACGGAATCCCGGAGCTGATCAACCTCGATCAGATCGATACCTTTGCCGCATTATTTGGCATTGTGCTGCTGCTGGGTGTTTTGCTGTCGTGGCTGAGCTACCATTTTGCGGTGCGCAAATATCTGCGCATGAAAACAGATCAATTATATTATTAAGAATATCAATATTTTAAATATGAGCGACAAGAAAAAGAACAGGCAACAAGCCATTGAAATTCAGGATGAAACACAGGTTGAGTTTGCTTTTGGCCGCGAAAATTATAAATGGCTGCTTATTGGCCTGGCCTTTCTGCTGGTTGGCTTTCTGCTGATGATTGGAGGAGGAAGTGATGACCCCAATGTTTTTAGCGAGGATCTTTTCAGCTTCCGCAGGCTTACATTGGCTCCCATCCTTTTAATTATTGGCTATGTTATTGAAATATACGCCATCATGAAGAAACCGGCAAAAAAAGCAGAATAATATGGGCTGGATCGAAGCATTAATCCTGGGGATAATCCAGGGGCTCACGGAATTTCTTCCGGTCAGCAGTTCCGGGCACCTTGAAATAGGGAAACACCTTTTGGGTGTGGAAGCTGCTGAAAGCCTGAGCTTTACGGTGGTTGTGCATGGCGCAACCGTAATGAGCACCATCGTGGTTTTTTACAAAGAAATCATTGAGCTTTTTAAAGGGCTTTTCAGTTTTAAATGGAACGATGAAACAAAATATATCGCCAAGATTGCCATTTCCATGCTGCCTGTCGGCTTTGTCGGCCTTTTTCTTAAAGATGAAGTGGAAAGCCTTTTTGACGGCAACCTGCTTTTTGTCGGCTTTATGCTTTTGGTAACAGCAGCACTGCTTGCTTTTACTTTTTATGCCAAGCCCCGTCAGGGGAAAATCACCTTTAAAGACAGTTTTATCATTGGTGTGGCGCAGGCTATTGCTGTTTTGCCGGGAATTTCGCGCTCCGGTTCTACCATTGCCACAGCCCTTCTTTTGGGTAATAAAAAAGAAAATGCAGCAAAATTTTCTTTCCTGATGGTACTGATTCCCATCATAGGAGCCAACCTGAAAGATTTGCTGGGCGGCGAGCTTTCGGGCGAACAGGGCGTTGGGACAAGCGCTTTGGTGGTTGGGTTTTTTGCTGCTTTTATCAGTGGTTGGATTGCCTGCCGCTGGATGATCGATATCGTTAAAAAAGGAAAGCTCATTTGGTTTGCAGCCTATTGTGCACTGGTGGGTATAATTGCAATTGTTGGTACAATCATTTAATGGATCTTACATTATTTAATAAAGAATCCTTTCATTTTAGGAGAGGATGTTTGTTGCTCATTGATAAGCCTTTGGAATGGACATCCTTTGATGCCGTGAACAGTATCCGTTATACTTTGCGCCATCATCTCAAAATCCCAAAAATCAAAGTAGGGCATGCCGGGACCCTTGATCCGCTGGCCACAGGGCTTTTGCTGATTTGCACCGGCAAATACACCAAACTGATTGATGAACTTCAGGGAATGGATAAAACCTATACCGGCACAATCACATTGGGAAAAACAACGCCATCATTCGATGCAGAAACAGAGCCGGACGCAAGCTTCGATACGTCGGATATCACGGAAGAAATGATTTATGCTGCGGCAGAAAAGCTTTCCGGTAATCAGGAGCAGATGCCTCCACAGTACAGCGCGGTGAAAGTAAAAGGGAAAAAAGCCTACGAACTGGCGCGTTCCAATCGTCCGGCAAAGCTTAAAACGCGCAATATTACGATCCATTCCTTTAAAATTACCGAAATTGAAATGCCTGAAGTGCACTTTAAAGTGGCATGCAGTAAAGGGACGTACATTCGTTCGCTTGCTCATGATTTCGGGAAAGCGCTGAACAACGGCGCATATCTTACGGCTTTAAGGCGCACGGAAATCGGGGCTTATTCGGTGACTGAAGCTATGGATGTACGCAGTTTTAAAGACGAATTACTTACGGCTTTGGCCGCTCATCCGGAATTATACGATCAGGAATTGTAAATACATTTTAATTGATTTTCTTCTTGGCCTGGTTTTATTTTTCTGATTCCTAAAACTTTATGTAGAAAAAGCTTGACATTGGCCTGATTATTGATTATCTTTGCAAACTTTTTGTACTATAATAAAAATTTAGAAGGATATGAAGCTGTCGCAATTCAAGTACAATTTACCCGATGAACTTATAGCCAGCCACCCACCACAAAACCGTGACGAATCCCGTTTAATGGTTGTACACCGGGAAACACAAACAATTGAGCACAAAAGTTTTACTGATATTCTCAATTATTTTGATGATGGAGATGTATTTGTGCTCAACAATACCAAAGTATTTCCGGCCAGGCTTTATGGCGAGAAGGAAAAAACCGGGGCAAAAATTGAGGTTTTCCTGCTCAGGGAACTCAATAGTGAATCACGTTTATGGGATGTCCTGGTAGATCCGGCGCGTAAAATCCGCATTGGCAATAAATTATATTTTGGCCCTGATGATGCACTCGTTGCAGAAGTTATAGACAACACCACAAGCCGTGGGCGTACATTGCGTTTCCTTTTCGACGGGCCTTATGAGGATTTCAAGAAAACACTGATGAGCCTTGGGGAAACACCACTTCCAAAAGATCATCAACGTCCGATTGAACCAGAAGATGCTGAACGTTACCAAACAATTTATGCTAAGCACGAAGGTGCTGTTGCTGCTCCAACTGCCGGTTTGCATTTTAGCCGGGAGCTAATGAAGCGACTGGAAATCAAAGGTATTGATTTTGCTGAAGTTACTCTGCATGCCGGTTTGGGAAATTTCCGCCAGATTGAAGTTGAAGATTTGACCAAACATAAGATGGATTCGGAAGAGATGTTTATCTCTGAAAACACATGCCGTGTTGTCAATAACGCTAAGAACAGCCATCATAAAATTTGTTCCATTGGAACAACATCTATGAAAGCCATCGAAACAGCAGTTACAATTAATGGTCATCTCAAACCTTATGAAGGATGGACCAATAAATTTATTTTTCCTCCTTATGAGTTTTCCGTTGCCGATGCACTGATTACAAACCTGCACCGCCCCATGTCATCAATGATGATGATGGCCGCAGCTTATGCAGGCTATGATTTCCTTTTAAAAGCCTATAAAGAAGCTGTTAAAAACAAATATAAGTTTTTTACTTACGGTGATGCAATGCTTATCATTTAAAAGATAACATTCTTAATGTCAATATAAAAGACCGGCAAATTCATTATATTTGTCGGTCTTTTAATATCTGGGCATGGAGAAATACGCAATAATAGTTGCCGGTGGCAGTGGCAAACGGATGGAAAGCAATATCCCCAAGCAGTTCCTGAAAATCGGGAAAAAACTGGTATTGATGCATAGTATCGATGCTTTCCGCAGTTTTGATGAAAATATAAATATCGTGCTGGTTCTGCCTGAATCACAAATGGAATATTGGAAAGAAAAATGCAGGAAATTTCGTTATTCCTGCGATTTTCCGGTGGCAATGGGCGGTGATACACGTTTCCATTCTGTAAAAAACGGACTGGAATATGTTGCGGCAAATAGCCTTGTGGCCGTGCATGATGGTGTTAGGCCATTGGTTTCAGAGCAGACCATTGCAACATCTTTTAAACTTGCCAAAGAAAATGGCGCCGCAGTACCCTGTCTCTCCATGGCAGATTCTGTGCGCCTGATCAATGATGAAGGCAGCCGCACTTTTGACCGCCATCTGATCAAAAGGGTGCAAACCCCGCAAACCTTCCTCTCCAATGCACTCAAGCGCGCATACAAACAGGAGTATCTTCCCTCTTTTACCGATGATGCCAGTGTGGTCGAAAGTATTGGCCAGCAAATTACTCTTTTTGATGGCAACAGGGAAAACCTTAAAATAACACGCCCCTTTGATCTGCTTGTGGCCGACTGCTATTTACGCAAGAAGAGTTTGGGCGAATTATGAGGGATATGTCATGCAATGAGTCGTGCTTTTTAGATGCTTTTACAGAAGTTGAAATTAAAGAACTGTTCCATATGTGGTCCTTTTGCTGTCCATTATCTTTATGGTCCCTTTCCATTAGGACGATAGTATTAGAAATGATATACTTATTTAGAAACTGATATTTTGATTATGAAAAACGTATTTGTATTTTTCTTTCTATCAATGATCTGGAGTTGTTGCGCTCAGAATAATGCGCAAACTATAGGCTATGAAACAGGAAATGCGGCTGATTTTCTAAAGTCTGCTTCCGAATCAATCCGAATTAACCAGCTGGGCTATTTCCCCACGGCAAAAAAAACGGGCAGTATTGCAGGAGGAAATCAGGTTTCTTTATTTAATGTCATCGACCTCAATAATGGAAATGTTATCCAGAGTGGAAGTGTGGGGGAGCAGAGATATGCGGAGCTTTCCAGTGAGTACCTGCAGGAATTTGATTTTTCAGATCTTACCAGAGAAGGTTTTTATCAGCTTAAATTTGATAATGGCCTGTATTCATATCCTTTTGAAATAGGAACAAACATCTATGACCAAGCACTTTATTTAGCTGCAAAATCATATTATTATCAGCGTGTTGGTACCGATATTACCGAAGAATATGCCAGCGATTGGAAGCGTCCTGCCGGTCATCCCGATACAAAGGTATTGTATCATCCATCCACTGGAAAAACAGGCGCAATATCATCGCCGGGCGGATGGTACGATGCCGGAGATTACGGCAAATACGTCACCAATGGCTCCTTCTCCGCAGGCCAGTTGCTTTTTGCTCTGGAACGTTATCCGGAGCTGTACCCAGATGGATCATTGAATATTCCCGAAAGTGGCAACGGCATTAATGATTTGCTTGATGAATTGAAATATGAAACGGATTGGATTGCCACAATGCAGGATGTTGACGGAGGCGTTTTTCATAAACTGACAACTGCTAATTTTGCCGGTGCTATAATGCCTCATCAGGCTACGGAAGACCGGTATATAATGCCTAAAAGTTCTGTAGCGGCATTTGATTTTGCTGCTTTTTTGGCGAAAATGGCCCGTAATTACAAGAACTATGATAAAAAGCTGGCCGACAAATGGCGGGCACAGGCCGAAAAAGCCTGGAAATGGGGCGTTCAAAATCCGGAGGATCATTTTAAAAACCCTAAAGGTGTTGCTACCGGTGAATATGGAGATGATGATTCTTCACAGGAACAATTCTGGGCTGCCGCTGAATTATTTACAACAACCGGCAATCAGGAATATCTGGAATACATAAAAAACAACCTGCCTGATCTGACTTACACTTATGGTGACGGCTGGCAAAGCTTTATGCGTTACCTGGGCGTTTTTACACTGCTCAACAATAAGGGAGATCTGCCTCCTGATTTGGCTGCTGAGCTGGAAAAAAGATTAATCAGTAGCGCTGACGATCTTGCAAATCGTGTACAAACATTCGATTACAGACAAGGCGTCAATGATTTTCAATGGGCATCCAACAGCGATGTGCAAAACAGTGCATATGTTATTGCGGAAGCCTGGCAGATTGCGCCGAAACAGGAATATGTGGATGCGGTTTTGTCTTCCTTGAATTACCTCTTCGGCCATAATGCAACGGGTTATTGCTTTATGACCGGTATTGGCGATAAACCGCCAATGAATATCCATCACAGGCCATCAAAAGCAGATGGAATTGTAGAGCCCGTGCCGGGTTTTGTCTGTGGCGGACCGAATGATGACAAGCAAGATGCAAATGATGTGGATTACCCCGAAAACGCATCGCAAATGCATTCCTATCGCGATGTTTGGGAGAGCTATGCCAGCAATGAGGTTTGCTTGAACTGGAATTCTCCTACGCCATATCTTTTGAAATTTGCAATAGAAAACGGAAAATAACTCTTGAGCTGTTTTATTCATGCTTTAAATTCAGGTCAGATGTGAGGCGTCTAAAGCTGAAGATATAGTCGCCTATTTCAAAGCTTTAGCAAGGAAGCAGATGGCCTGATTTAATGCAATGTAAAATGCAAACAAATTCAATTTTAGGATATAAAATTAGTAAACATATAAATTTTAGCAGCTTACAATATTTTGTTTGCATTTTATGAATAGAGCAGGCTAAGGCTGTTTGGCAGAGAGTATTGTTGTGTCATAATTTTCTATTAATTCTCACTGGTACACAATAAATTCCGGCCTCTTTCATTATCTTTGGAGCGAACACAGTTTTAGACACGCATTAAACAGAATGATTATGACAATTGACGGATTTAATTTTGAAGGGAAAAAGGCGATTATTCGCGTGGATTTTAACGTTCCATTGAACGACAAGTTCGAAATTACGGACACAACCCGTATCGATGCAGCCATTCCAACCATCAAAAAAATTATTGATGAAGGCGGTGCAGCCATTTTGATGTCGCATCTCGGCAGGCCAAAAAACGGCCCCGAAGACAAATTCTCTCTGAAGCACCTGCTTCCTTACCTTTCTGAACAGCTTGGAAAGGAAGTTGCTTTTGCCGATGATTGTATTGGCGCCCAAGCCACAGAAAAAGCTGCTGCACTCAAAAACGGCGATGTACTCCTGCTCGAAAACCTGAGGTTCTACAAAGAAGAAACCAAAGGCGATAAAGAATTTGCCGGAAAACTGGCAAAACTAGCCGATGTATATGTAAACGATGCTTTTGGAACTGCACACAGGGCTCATGCTTCTACTGCGATTATTGCAGAATTCTTCGAAAACGGAAAAATGTTTGGCTACATCATGGGCAACGAAATTTCCAGCATGCAAAGGGTACTCAACAATCCTGAAAAGCCATTTACTGCCATTATCGGTGGCGCGAAAATCAGCGGTAAAATCCAGATTATCGAAAATATGCTCGATAAGGTAGATAAGTTGATTATTGGCGGCGGAATGACCTACACTTTTGTTAAAGCGATGGGCGGCAATATTGGTAATTCTCTTTGTGAAGATGAATTTATCGACCTGGCCAAACAAACTATGGCTAAAGCAAAGGCAGCCGGTGTTGAGCTACTGCTTCCTGTTGATACTATTGCTGCTGATAAATTTGATAATCAAGCAGCAACAAGAATATGCCCGGTAGATCAAATCGAAGACGGCTGGATGGGACTTGACATAGGTGAAGAAACCATCAAAGCTTTCAAAGATGTTATTGAGTCATCGAAAACAATCCTTTGGAACGGGCCAATGGGCGTATTTGAAATGAGTAGTTTTGAAAAAGGCACAAAAGCAATTGCTGAGGCGGTTGCGGCAGCTACGGCAAAAGGCGCTTTCTCATTGATTGGTGGCGGCGACAGTGTTGCTGCAATCAACAAATACAAGCTCAAAAATGAAGTAAGCTATGTTTCTACCGGTGGCGGCGCCATGCTCGAATATATTGAGGGAAAGGTCCTTCCGGGCGTTAAGGCCATTGAAGGCTAAGATTTTTTTAGAAAACATTTCAGAAATGCATCAGGGACTTTCTCTGGTGCATTTTTTTATTTTTGCAACAGAAAACTGCTGCCCTTGAAAAAACTGATTCTTCTTTCGTTGCTTTTGGTCTCCTGCCGGATGATGGCACAGGAAACAAACAAACCGGATTTTAGAAAAGGGCTGTATTACGAAATGCATGGGCAGTTTGGGCAATTGATCAATAACTATCCAACTTTCCCCGATCATGGGCTTTCTTCTTTTATTTCTCTGAGCATCGCCCGGCAAACTTATGGCAATTCCATTTGGAACCAGTGGTATAACTACCCCAAAACAGGACTGATGGTCAGTGCAGGGAGCTTCGGCAATCAGGAGGTTTTTGGAAATAATTTGTCTTTGCAGGGATTTATTGGTTTAAACCTCATTAAGAAACCAAAATTTACACTAGAGACAAAAATCAGTATGGGCTTTGCTTTTTTTGATAAGCCCTACGATTATGTCAGCAATCCCGAAAACACGGTGATTGGCAGCACTGTGACCAATATTACACAAGTAAGTTTTTTGGCTTACTGGCCGATAACTGATCGCTGGGAAATCAATGGCGGTTTCAGTATGATGCACTACAGCGATGGCCATACAGCCCTGCCCAATCTTGGCGCAAACATCCCTTTGCTGCAAGCCGGAATGCGCTATACGCCAAATAAAATCAGGGAGTTTGTCCGTTTGCCTGATACTGTTCCTGTAAATCATCAGTGGCTTATGAACATCGAAGCCGGATTGGGCTGGCATGAGTTTGGCGGCACCATGGGGCCAGTACGTGGACCCAAATACCCGATTTATTCACTGGGCATCAATATGCAGAAGCGCCTTGGCAAGATCCATATTGTTTCTGCCGGGGTTTACGCCAATTATTACAGCAGTTTTTTCGATTATATCAGTAGCCAGAATTTTTATAAAACCAATAGGGAGTTGCGCTCCAGCACATTCATTCTCTATTTTGGCCACGAGTTTATTATTGGAAAGCTGGGTTTGGTAAGCCAGTTGGGCTTTTACCTTTACAATGAATTCCGTAAGGATTATACCCTTGAGGTTGAAGATAGGCCCATTGGAATAAAAACGCTCAATACCAACAAACTGGGCGTAAAATATTATTTCCTTCCGCCAACCTACAGTTTAAAAAACAATTTTTTTGTGGGTTTGTATATCAAAGCCAATGCAGGCCAGGCTGATTTTGTGGAAGTATCTGCCGGGCTGTCATTCTAAAGTTACCTGATACACTGCTCCGCTCTGTGTGCACATCCATGCAATATTTTCAAAAAGGCAAACCGACTCAAAATCGGCATCAGGAGCTTCCAGAGCCTGAATCCATTCCGAACTTCCTGTTTTTCGGTACATCAGGCCACCATTCAATCCGGCTACAACAATAAAATCATCATTGGATGCCATATCCTTAATGCGGAAAGGCGCATCAGCTTCTTTTTTCCAATCCATTCCCTGGTTTTGACTTTTAAATATCCCTCCCCGGTAGGCAGCCGCAAGATAATCAGAGCCCTCATGGGCCAGCCCGCGAAAATATTGCTGGTCAAAATCCATAACATCATATGTTGCGCCACCGTTATCCGATTGAAGCATCAGGCCATAACCGGCCAGCAGACCGTTTTCTTCATCGGCAAAGCAAACCGCGTTCATTTCATTTTCGTAAAAAATATATTCCCAGTTTTTTCCTGCGTCCCGTGTTCGGTAAACGATGCCTTTGTTATAATGCCATCCTCCGCATACAAAAGCCACCGAATCGTTTACAAAGCAGAAGGAGCTCAGGCGTGATCGGTTCATAACATGCATGGGCACATTGTCGCGGAACCAGTAAAACCACCAGCTTTCACCGCCATCTTTTGTGTACGCAAGGTACAAGGTGTCTCCGGCAATCCAGCCGGTTTTTTCATCGGTAAAATAAACGCCAAACAGATTGCAGCGGTTGACCTCGTGATTCAAATCCCAGCTTTTGCCACCGTCGATAGTTTTATACACCACGCCCTTTCCGGTAATTCCTCCGCAGCAAAAGCCGAGGCTATCGTTTACAAAAAAAATATCGTTGAGTGGAGTGAGAGATGGCACTGCACTGTGTTGCCACAAAAGCTTTTCCTCTTGATGCTTTTCGCAGGATGTAAAAAACATCAGACTCAGCAGAATCAGTACAGCTGCACTCCAAAACTGTTTCATGCTTATTCGGATAGGCGGCGGATGATGCGCGATGAAATCAAATCAATGGCAACTTTGTTTTTGCCGCCCTGTGGCACGATTACATCGGCATAGCGCTTGGTAGGTTCAATAAACTGGAGGTGCATAGGTTTTACAAAAGTGTCATAATGTTCCAGCACCTGCAGATAATTCCGGCCACGTTCGGCGATATCCCGTTTAATGACGCGCATCAGGCGGTCGTCGGCATCAGCATCGACAAATACCTTGATATTGGTAAGCTCGCGGATACGTTTATTGGTAAAAATGAGGATGCCTTCAATGATAATGACTTTTTTGGGAGCTACGGGCATGGTTTCTTTTGCACGGGCGCAGGTTAAGTAGGAGTAAATCGGACGCTGGATGGTATGTCCGTCGCGAAGTTGCTCCAACTGCTCTGCAAGCAGTTTAAATTCAATCGAATCCGGATGATCGAAATTGATTTCGGCACGTTCTTCGGGACTGAGATGCCCGTTGTCTTTATAGTAAGCATCCTGCGAAATAACTGCAACCGAGTCGGCAGGCAGGTTGTCAACGATTTTGCGCACAACCGTCGTTTTACCGGATCCTGAACCTCCGGCGATACCAATAATAAGCATAGTCAGAATTTTGGACAAAAATAGGGAATTAGGAGAAATTTATTAACCCAATTTATCATTAAAAACAAGAAGAAACAGGCCAATAAATTAATCAATCTTCCGTATAAACTCATACAAATCCTCTTCGGGATCCATATCCAAACGTTTTCGGAGTTTATAGCGTGCACTTTTTATACTGTTTGGCGATAAATTCAGAACCGCTGCCGATTCTTTGATATTCAGGTTGAGCTTGATGAGCGCTGCCAAACGCATATCATATTTGGTAAGCTCCGGGTTAATTTCACGAAGGCGTTCGAAAAAAGTAGTGTTAATTTGCTCAAAATACATTTTAAAAACTTCCCAATCGTCGTCGGCTTTAATGCTTTTATTTATTTGGCGCTTCAATATCCTGAAATTTTCTTCCAAACCAGCCTCAGGATTTTTAATGATATCAACGATACTGGAGTTTACCTCCTGCAGCAATTTATTTTTCTGCATCATATTGAGTGCATGGGTAGTTAACTGGCGTGTTTTATGTTCGATATCTTCATGAAGCTTTTGCCTTTGTATTTCATTTCTTTCCAATTCGGCAGTCATCAGCTTTTTCTCCGCTTCATGCAGCTGCCTTGTTTTCTTCCGCCTCAACCTGAATGAAATAATAATAATCGTTGCAGACAAGAAAAGCACCACCAAAAGTGCAATTAACATCAATCTCAGTTTTTTTTCATAAAGGTTTTGTTTCTCCAGATTCTCAATCTGCAACTCACGCTTCTCCACCTGATACTGCACTTCCATCTCCGCCATCCTTCGATCACTTTCCACGTCAAATAAACTATCATTTATACTTTTACTGATTAAAAGATACCGGTAGGCGCTATCATACTCCTCAAGTGCGGCATACATTTCCTGTAGCTCAATACTGCTATAGAGTTTATACTTATTCCTGTCGAATGAAAGCGACATCTCATAAGCCTTTTTCAACTGATCAACGGCCAGACGGTAGTGCTTTTTATATTTCTCATACTGCCCCTTCAAATAATGGTAAAATACTTCAGATTCTTCTTCCGGATATTGCTGTATCAGCAAGCTGGTTTTTTCCAGATAATAATTCGCCGAATCAAATTGTTCTTCACGGATATAATCCTGAGCAATATTCAGGTAAACCGTTGGAAGAAAAAAATCATGCCCCAATAATTCGTAAAACCGTAATGCTTTCAAGGTATATTTTTTTGCCATCGGAATATCGTTCATCAGGAAATAGGTGGTTCCGATATTACTTAGTGTGTTGGCAATAATGGAACTATCACCCGATTCCTTTGCATTTTCGTAGGATTCCATCTGATATTGAAGACAAAGGTCAAACTTCTTCAATTCATTGTATGAACTTCCGATACTACTGAGGATTACAGCTTTGCGGTATGGATCATTAATTTTCTCTGTAATCCGTACTGCTTTTAGGTAAATATCAATGGCCTCATGATAATCTGATGTATGATAACAAACATTTCCCAGATTCGTCAGAAGCCCAGATTCCCGCTTGTTTAACCTGAATTCAAGCTTTGATCCCAGGGGTTTAAGCTTTTCTCTGGCTTCTTCCAAAGCCTTGAGCCCATTTTGCAGATACAGCCTGGCTTTTTCATAGTTCGAGGCCACAATCATAGCTACCCCCATAGCATTGAATGCATCCGGAACTGAAGCCGGGTCATCCATTTCTTTCGCAAGTTTCATAGCAAATTCAGCAAGCCGGCATGAGGAGTCCGGATCGGAATACATCAGGTTCCATGATGCATCAATGGCCAGTTCAACTTTAACAGAGTCAGCAACTGCCCCGGAATACAGCATTTGTAATGTACTGTCTGCGCTATTGGCACAAGAAATTTTCCAGAATAGAAATAAACAAACAAACACAAAAAAACAATATCGCCCTTGTTTCATCTTAACTCCTTTCAGAAATACTTATTAATAATCGATTTTTCTTCGCTGGTGCAATGACAAATATATAAATATACCTGCATTAAAAAAGACACCCCACCAACATTAAAACACAACAAAACTATAAATATCTGTATATAAACATTTTACAAATTGAAAACACCTCAAAAACATACCTTAAACATACCTGATTTTTATCGGCAACATACCTGGTTCATACCTCAAATATTTGGCTCTAGCGATTTCTCGGGATAACATTGCAACGAAAACGCAAATCAAATCATATGAAAATTTTAGACGCAACACTAACAACTTTATTTAACATCCTCAGGAGGTCAAGTATCCTGATTTTTTGCCTGATCCTGATCAACGGAATAAAAACAAAGGCGCAGGAAACCGTAAGACCCGGAACAATAAGCACAGGCACTTATTATGGCCTCAGCCCAGCATTGAAAGAGCTTCCGCCACTTAATGCTGAAGAGAAGCTTGCTCTCAGGATGAAAGACAAAGACCGTGATTATGAAGAGCATGAGGATGTGGACAAAACCCGCAGATATCCGAATGCGGCAAATGCCCTTCCCAAAGGAACTGACCCGGTTTGGCAAAACAGCCATTTGCGTTCCGGCAGTATTTCTCAAATCAGCAATTTTGAAGGTGGCTGGACCTCAGCATATCCTCCGGATGCGAATGGGGATATCGGGAAAGACTACTATTTCCAAACCATAAACCTCACTTATGAAATTTTTGATAAATCAGGAAATTCTGTAGTAGGCCCTTTTCCTTTAAACACCATGTTTGGAAATGTTTCCGGTGCAGACTGCAATAGCGGCGATCCTATTGTTCTCTATGACGAACAGGCCGAACGCTGGCTGGTTGCCGAGTTTTCGGTTTGCGATCCCAATAATTACAGAATGCTTTTTGCCATATCACAAACCTCTGACCCGACAGGGCGCTGGCATCAGTATTCATTCCCAATGAACGGTTTTCCGGATTACGAAAAAATCGGAGTGTGGCGAGACGGCTACTATATGGCCACCAATACACTTACCGGAGATGATATTTATGTGCTGGAAAGAGATAAAATGCTCCTGGGACAAAGTGCGCAATGCATATCCTTCGACAATCCAAACCGTCCAAACGGAAACGGATTTATGATTGCGCCACCCGTTGACAACGACGGCACATTCGCTCCGGTAAACAGTCCTGGTATTTTCCTGTGTTTTAATGATGATGCATGGTCGGCTGGCAGCAACGACCAACTTTGGATGTTTGAACTTGATGTTGACTGGAGTACACCCGCAAATTCTACTTTTACCCGCACCAGCCAATTAAACGTTGCAGCTTTCGACTCCGATTTTGGATCCACCAATGCAAACATTGTGCAGCCAGGCGACGATTCGCATATCCACCATCTGGATGCGGTATGTGAAGTCCTGATGAATAAACCACAGTACAGAAATTTTGGCACACACCAAAGTATTGTTTGCTGCCACAGTGTAAAAGTTGGTGCCAACAACCATGCCGGAATCAGATGGTATGAACTCAGAAACTCAGGCAGTGGATGGAGTATCCGGCAGCAAGGGACCTATGCCCCCGACACCCATTCGCGATGGTTGGGCAGCATCAGTATGAATGCCAATGAAGAAATCGCTTTGGGATATTCCATTACCAGCCCAACTTTATATCCCGGAATAAGGCTTTGCGGCCAGTCTGCTGCCGAACACGCCCGTGCATCAGGAACACTAGATATTACGGAAAGCACTTTATATAGCGGAGGCTCTTCTCAGCTAAATGTTACGCGCTGGGGAGACTATGCCAGCATGAGCGTTGATCCAAAAAATGATGAAACTTTCTGGTTCACCACTCAATATGTCAATGGCTACAGATATACAAAAATTGCAGCCTTTCAGGTAGGCTCAGAAGAGCTTTTGGCTGATTTCTATGCAGACAACCAAAAAATCAAAAACAACACCAGTGTTTCATTTACTGATATTTCCACAGGAAACCCTACGAGTTGGAGCTGGAGTGTTAGTCCATCTACCGGAGTAAGCTACACTAATGGCAGCAATTCTGCATCACAAAACCCGGAGGTTCTCTTTGCCCAGAGCGGCACATACTCTATCTCTTTAACCGTAGGAAAAAACGGCAGCAATAATACTCTAAGCCGGAGCGCATACATAACTGTTGAGGACTGTAAAATCAACACATTCCCCTATTATGAAGATTTTGAACAACATGCCGGTTTACCCATGTGCATCAGTGAAGAAAATGTTTCCGGCAGCCTCGTTTGGCAACATCGTAAAGGAAATCGGGGCACCAATCCTGCCAATGCACATGGAGGCTCTTTTAATGCTTTATTCAAAAAAAATTATGATGAATCTGCCGGAGTACGCAAACTCGTTTTGCCCGAATTCGACCTTTCCGGACAATCGTCTGCCTATTTGAATTTCTGGCACACTCAGGATGTTTGGCTGGGAGATCAGGATCAGCTCAAAATATACTACAAAACATCCGCAGCAGGTAGCTGGACACTGCTTCACACCTTTAGTGATGCCACTCCTGAATGGAAGCAGGAAACACTGAGCCTTCCTTCGCTTTCATCAACGTATTTTATTGCTTTTGAAGGGCATGCCCTGGGGGGATACGGAATATGCATCGACGACATAAATGTTATTGGCAGTTCCGGGGGTAGTGCCCCTGTCGCTGAATTTTCATCCAATGTTAGCCAGGCCACCACAAACGACATTGTTCAGTTACTTGATCAGTCAGAAAATTTCCCAACATCCTGGAGCTGGAGCATTAATCCTTCTACCGTTACCTATAAAAACGGCACATCTTCTACCTCACAAAACCCACAACTTACTTTTGATGCTGTAGGCACATATACCATCAGTCTTACTGCAAGCAATTCTTCAGGCAATGACATGGAAAGCAAAAGCAATCACATCACGGTAGTTAATATTTACAATTTACCCTGGGAAGATGACTTTGAAACGGATAAAGGATGGATCCTCACGGGTGAATTCGAGCGCGGGGCTCCTCAGGGAAAAGGGGGCAGCAATGGCAATCCTGACCCCTCATCCGCAGCAAGCGGCAGCAATGTACTGGGAACAGATATTAGCGGATTAGGCACACTGGAGGGCGACTATGAAGCTAATCTTGGAGACGCTGCCTATACAGCTGAAAGTCCGCTTTTCGACTGCTCTGCCTATCAGAATGTAACGCTTAGCTTTAAGCGTTGGCTAAATATAGAGAGCTATGATGTGGCCAAAATCGAAGGCAGCACCAATGAAGGCGCAAGCTGGAGCGAGCTCTGGGCAAGTCCAAGCGGTTGGGGAGCCAGTAATACAACTGATAATGCATGGTCGGATATTAACCTGGACGTCAGCTGGATGGCTGCTAATGAAAGCAAATTTAAAATCCGTTTTACTATTGGCTCTACCGATTATTCAGATCAATTCAGCGGATGGAATATTGATGATTTCAGCATTTACGGAACGTTGAATTATTGCGATGCAATGGGCATGCCGGATGTCGGATATATCAAACAGGTTGATATCGGCTCCATCCACAAAAGCTCTGGATCGTCAGGATACTCTGTCTACACAAACATTCAAACCACACTTTATCAGGGACAGGAAAACGTTAGCCTGAGCATTACCAATGGAGACTCAGAAACTTCCGATGATCTTGCAGCCTGGGTTGACTGGAATGCGGACGGAGATTTTACGGATGCCGGAGAACAAATAATCTGCTCTGTTGATGCCGGAGGCCAGGGCACATTCACTTTTGATGTACCTACAGGTGCAACTATCGGTGAGACAATTATGAGGATCAGGGTGAAAAATGCCGGTTCAGACTGCGGGCAGCCCTGTGGCGATACTCCAAAGGGAGAAGTGGAGGACTATAAGCTAAAAATCACCGCTCCTTCATCATGTCCACCCCCTTTCCTTAACCCGATCAGCAACAATTTCGGCACTTCAGTACAACTCAGCTGGACAGAAAACGGCAGTGCCACTCAATGGGATATTGAACTTCGTGAAGGCACCGAAACATTTACCGGAATCCCAACACAAAGCAATATTAGCTCCAATCCCTACACCTATACCGGATTAAGCGCAAATACCTGGTATAAATATTATGTCCGGTCAAGTTGCGGCAGCGGTCAATACAGCTCCTGGGAGGGGCCCGCAGAGTTCAATACCGGTGCTGCTCCGGTTACTTCATACCCCTATCATGAAAGCTTTGAAGTGAATAACCCTCCAACTGGCTGGGCTACAGAAATCGTAAGCGGCGACAACTGGAATGGCTACTGGTATTCATATACAGACACCTGGCCAAGCGGTGGCGGTGTAGCAGACGGTACCTATCTCATCTATTTTAACGGTGCATCGCTCAATGAAGAAACCTATGGTCGCTATGCAACACAGTGGTTTGACCTCAGCAGCATGACCAATACGGTAATGAGTTTCCAGATGTATCACGACAACGGAAATGCAGACAAAAACACGGAAGGCATCAAATTGCAGGTAAGCACGGATGGAAACAACTGGACAGACATTGGAACACAGGAAGCAAGGTACAGTTCTGCAAACGGCTGGACAAAACACACTGCCGACCTTAGCGCCTATGATGGTGAAATGATCATGATCGCATTCCTTTTTCACAGCGAAACCGGAAAAAACATTCATATGGATGATGTACGTATCCATAATAGTGCGCCTGCAACAGCCAACTGGACCGGAGGTGCAGGTACCAACGACTGGTTCAATACTTCCAACTGGTCTACCAGTGATATCCCATATCCTGTTACCGAAGTTACTCTGCCAGCAGGTCTGAGCAAATATCCAACACTCGACAAAGTTGGCCCCCGTTGCAAAAGCATTATACTACAATCCGGAGCAAGTGGTGATGCCAGTCTTTTGGGACAAAACTATCTCAGATCAGAAGAGGATGCAGTGGTACAAAGATATGTGGACAAAGGCAGATGGAATGGTATTTCCTCTCCGGTAAGCGGCAGTACGGTTGGTAATATTTTCTATAATGGCAACCCTCAGGTATGGTTGCTCGAATATGATGAATCCACAGGAAATTACTCATACATTACTGATACACAAGAATCTTTGGGCGATATGAAAGGCTGGTTCTATTGGATTGACCTGAACGCATCAGCTCAAAGCTTAAACTTTGAAGGAAGCCTGCGTACATCTGAAACGGGCCGGGACAACAACCTGCAGCGCTCGGCCTCAGGATCATCATATGGCTGGAACCTTGTTGGAAACCCATTCCCTTCAGCTATTGACTGGGAGGCTGCGAGCGGGTGGACAAAGACATCGGTCAACCCAACAATCTATATCAATAAACCCAATGGTTGGGCCAGTTATAATGCTACCACACATACCGGTAATAACGGAGGCACCAGATATATTGCCAGCGGGCAGGCTTTCTATGTTGAGACAACAGATAATGGGGGGCCATATCCGGAAAATGCGAGCCTGAAAATGACTACAGCCGTGCAGGTTCACAATGGTGTAGATTACCTGAAAGAGCGTGAAGCCGGCAAAAAACTAATCCGCCTGAGTTTGGAATTTAATGGAAAAACCCATGAAACCACTTTACAAAACATTCAGGGAGCCCATATTGGTTTTGATGAGGATCTGGACGCCAGGTACCTGAGCCATATGGACGAAACATATCCACAAATCTTCAGCTTCTCTGGTGATGAACATTTTTCTATAAACAGCATGCCTTTGGATGCTTCAAGCGCACAAATCAAAGCGCTGTTTCCGGAAAAAGGCCTGGCAAAAATCCATTTGAAGGAAAACCCGGGCTTCGATTTCGTTCGGATAATTGATCCAAAAACAGGTACAGAATGCTCTTTGATCGACAGTATATATCATTTTTCAAACAACGAAAGTGATGAATTCCTGCTGGTTTTTGGAAACACCAATAATTCTGACGAAGTCCTTATACCAGAACCTGAGATTCTTATCAGTGATCATTCATTAACCCTTTGGTTTCCTCTGGAATCAGTTAAAGTTCAAGAAATTAGTGTATATAGCAGCAATGGACAATGCATTTATAGCCAATCAAATATAAGCCAGCACCATACAGTTTCATTACAAACATCCGGACTCTACATTGTGCGCATTGACTATGGCAATAACTTTTCATTTCATAAAATACTGATACCATGAAAACAACAGAAATAATGATTTATACCATTGGCCAAACCATATACATTCAATCCAGCAGGATTCTTAATAATGTTAAGGTTTGCCTCAAATCTCCGGATAAAAGCCTCTTATACAAAGCAGCTATTATCAACAAATTAAACTATGAAAAATTCAACAGCACTGTTCCTCCGGGAAAATACAAACTCACTTTGAGTTCCAACGGATTTGAATATGAAAAAAATATTGTAATCACAAAATACCAGGAAAAATGAACTCTATCTTCAAAACTTCAGTAATTATTGTATTTCTTCTTTTGGCGCCAAAACTTTATGCGTCTGATCCACCGCCACCTCCTCCACCAAACGGAGGAAATCCTTCCGGAAATCCGGTTGGCGGCGGAGCACCTGTTGATGGGGGCCTGGCCTCTCTGTCAGTGATGGCATTTTTATATGCCTTCAAAAAATATTATGCCAGACATTCCGTTAACAAGCAAAGCCGGTATGAGGGCGAAAAATTATGCAGGCATACAGGCAACTTTTAGTTAATTAAAGGTTCATGCAACAAATCCGTGAAAATAAATCAAATTGGAATAAAAACTAATAATTATTCACGGCGCTTGAATTTTTATTCAATATTATTAACAAACTGGTGTCCATTCCAATAATCTTGCATAAATTGCAGCACGAACGATATTAAAATACTTTATGATATGAAAAGCAAACAGGAACGCTTACACGAGATCCGAAAGATCATCAATACAAACAAAATCCACAGGCAGGAAGAATTGCTCAGTTTGTTGGTAAACCGTGGATTTGACACCACACAGGCCACACTTTCGCGAGACCTCAGGGAACTGCGCGTTGGAAAAATCCACGACCTGCACTACGGTAGTATTTATTTCATCCCGGATGAAGTAAAACTCCTCGATGGTGAGCTTAAACCACCGCTTCAAGGGATTGTTTCCCTTGAATTTTCACACCATATGGCTGTATTGAAAACATTGCCCGGATTTGCCAACAGCGTCGCCGTAAAAATTGATGAAGCTTCTGTTCCTGTTATCATTGGAACAATATCAGGCAACGACAGCATTTTAATGATTTTTAAAGAAAACCTCGATAGGGAAGAAGTCCTCAATATACTTATGGGTACTTTCCCCGAGTTTAAAACCATTCTGGTAGAATAGCTTTTTGTACATACAAAATATCCCGAAAGTCCCGCTTTATCCGGTAAAGTGGGATTTTTTTATGCAAGTACTTGCTAATAAGAGCCTTTTCGGGATTTTTCTTTTTAATTGATTATATTTGTAACCGGCAGACAACACCAGCGTCTTACAGATATATGAGTTATCAGGATGACCACATATACATCCAGCGCATACAGCAGGGCGACAATCAGGCATTTTCATGTTTGGTAGAAAAACATAAAAGTATGGTTTTTACTATGATTGTGAAAATCCTCAGGAACCGGCGAGATGCAGAAGAAGCGGCACAAGATACCTTTATTAAGGCATTTAAAGCTTTGGCGGGTTTCCGGGGGCAGGCCAAGTTCTCCACCTGGCTCTATCGCATTGCTTACACCACAGCAATCAGCCGTACGCGCCGCAAAGTATATGAATATACCGCTATAACAAATGATATGGTGGAGCGTTACTCTGAAGATGATCTCTTAGAAAATGCTGGAAAAATGAACAATGAAGAACGGCACCAGTTAATCGAAAAAACGGTATCAGACCTGCCTGACGGCGACCAATTGCTTATTCAGCTTTTCTATCAAAAAGATCAAAGCATTGATGAAATTGCGCAAATCACGGGATTAAGCGCATCTAATGTGAAAGTTCGCCTGTTTCGGATACGAAAGAAGCTGGCATCAGAAGTGGAAAATATTTTGGATAAAAGGCAAAAAATACTGGCGTAAAATGGAAACAAATAATAAAAATAAAGACAATATTTTGAGGGATATCTTTTCTGCCTATCCCTTGATGGAGCCTTCTGCCGGATTTACCGACAACATAATGGCGCAAGTTGAGGCAGAAAACCCTGTTGAAACACAGCCCATTCTTAAAGCAAATTCAAAGAATGTTTGGTACTTGCTGATCAGTATTTCCGGATTGGGCGCAATTATTAGTTTATATAGTCAATTACCTGTTAGTCAATGGCTAAGATCTTTAACCGGTGGCTGGGAAATTGAATTTGGCGTAATAATCTATCTCCATGAAGTAGCCAATAAAGCCTTGAATAAAATTCAGTCCTTTGAATCAAATCAGATTTTTGTAATGGTAGGCATCGCTTTGCTTGGGCTTTATGTGTTCGACCGTTTTCTTAAAAGCAGAATCCAGAACAGCATGAATTCTTTTTTAATATTCTGATCTTTTTATGGTTCTACTAGGAATTTCGTGGGTAACAATAATGTTTGAAAATAATATGGAGATATTTGTTAATAAACTATTGATTCCTAACAGATTCCTCCCTTCATAAAGCCTTAATCACTTCGTTTGGCTTTGTTCCGGTCGGAATGACGCTGTTTATTAGGTGTTTAAGGCAAATGCGGCCTGGTCACTGAGCGTCCTGTGGTGAGCGTAGCCGAACCAAGTCGAAGTGCGCCGCATTTGCCTCTTGACTTTATAAAAACGCGTCATACCGACAAAATTTTCCGAAGAATGAGGAAACTTTGGAGGAATCTGTTTGAAATAAAGTAATTTTTCTTTCCACGAAATTCCGTGTAGAACCCTTTTTATAAAACTCATTTGCGCTACAATTTCCTCTTTTTTTGGTGCTTTTGAAATAAAAGTACAGCATTCATGATTCAGGAAACGACAATCCGTTCCGCAGAGGAGCTCTTGCGAAATAAATTATCCAAATCCATCATCATACAATCTTATCAAAGCGTCAGCGGTGGAGATATTAATGAAGCTTATCGCCTGATCACTTCCGAAGGGCTTTTTTTTATGAAGCTTAACAGCCAAAGCCGCTATCCGGCCATGTTTGAACGCGAAGCCGGTGGCCTGGAACTGTTGGAGAAACTTGGTACATTGCGTGTCCCGAAAGTAATTGCTTTTGGGGAAAATTCTGATGATGCCTTTCTTTTGCTGGAGCATATCTCATCTGCTGCGCACAACAAAAATTACTTTGCAAACTTAGGCCGCGGATTGGCATACCAACACAAGAAAACGGCTAAATACTTTGGTCTTGATGATGATAATTATATTGGTTCGCTTCAGCAAAGTAACCGGCATCATGCAAGTTGGACGGAGTTTTTTGCTGAAGAACGCTTGAGGCCGCAAATACGGATGGCCAGAGACCGTGGAGTGGCAGATTCAAAACTCAGTCGGTGGTTTGATTCGCTTTTCATGCGATTGGAGGAGATATTCCCTGAAGAGCCGCCCGCATTATTGCATGGCGACCTGTGGGGCGGCAATATTCTGTCAGACGAAAAAGGATATCCGGTTCTGATAGATCCGGCTGTTTATTACGGACACCGTGAAATGGATTTGGGAATGAGCAGGCTTTTTGGCGGGTTTTCTCCTGATTTTTATGAGGAATACCATAGAGGGTATCCGCTTGAAAATGGCTGGCAGCAACGATTAGAGATATGCAACCTATATCCGCTGATGGTTCATGTGAACCTTTTTGGAGGCGGTTATCTGGCCTCAGTAAATTCAATTCTCAGAAAATTTTAAGTCTCTCAACTGTGCTTTCCTAAGATATTTTTCTTATTTTTACCCGGAAATACCTATTTTAGGTATCATAACATACTGAAAAACTTTATCATATGAAGAAAACAGGTATTATATTCTGGCCTACAGGGGGAAATACTGAATCTGTCAGTCAAAAGATCTACAATAAATTTCTTGAATTCGACGAGCGCGTTAAATGTGAATTATGTCATCTTAGTCAGTTAAATGAAGATAAAATCCGTTCCTTTGATTTCATTATAGCCGGTGGCCCTACCGTGGGTGCCGACAGCTGGGAAAATGCCAAAGACGATAATGATTGGCACGATTTCTATGAAATGATTGATAACCTGGATTTAACCGGGAAAAAGGTGGCTGTATTCGGATTGGGTGATCAGGTTTTATATCCTGATAATTTTGTGGATAGTATGGCCATTCTTAAGGATGAATTCTTAAAACAGGGTGCGGCAATTGTGGGTGCATGGCCTACTGAAGGCTATGATTTTACAGATTCCCGTGCTGTTGAAGGTGAAAATTTCTTCGGTTTGGCCATAGATGAGGATCAGCAGGCAGAATTAACAGACCAGCGCATCCAGCGTTGGGTGGATATCTTGCTGGATGAATTCGGAGTATAAAATTATTAATAAATTGAGCGTCTCAAATAAATAGTAGAATTATGTCTAAACTAAATTTCAAACAAGTAGTTTATGCCGGTTTGGTTGCAGTTGCCGGTGAAGATGAAGATGTTACCAAGCAGGAAAAAAAACGTATTGATGCTGTTTTTGACCACTTCATTAAGATGTCTTCCAAGGATAAAAAGGAAGTTTTTGACTACTGGAAAAAAATGAACGAAGACGAATTTGTTCAATTGATTATTACTGAACTGAGGGAATTCCCTAAAAACGACCAGCTTGAAGCTTGGAAAAGAATTGCTCAGTATATCAATTACACAAAAAGCCAGTACGACAAAAACACAAAAGTTGTTATGAAGGATGGCGTTGATGTTGGCCGTATAGAAATTACCAAGTATTGGGAAAAAGCCAATTTCATCCGCGATGGGCTTGACTTTACTGCTGCCGAGTACAATGCATTTGTAAAAGGTGCACGCAGGTAAATTCTGCTCCTTTCATTATTAAAAAAACCGAAAAAACCGAATTTGCAATATTATCGATTTTCTCGGTTTTTCTGTTTTAACATGATTAAGTTTTCGTCAGGAGCACATTCGACAAGCTTAGTGACCAAACTGAAAATGCAAGAAAACAATGGAATATAAAATTGATGCATAGCACCACTATGGAGAGATTTTATATTCCAACAAAGGTTTGTTTTGCAGCAGTTTCAGCCCGTAATAGATTTTATCCTGATTAATTCATAAATCTTCGTCATGAGCACATTCGCCATGCTCAGTGACCAAATGCAAAACGCAATAAGAGAAAGGGAGCACAGGTTTTTGGCACGCAGGAATAGCCGTAGCTATTTTGAGTACCGGAAACAGAGCATTCCTTTCTGTTGAAGCGGTTTGCGTTCGTAATAGAATGGTTTGTGAATTATTCAGGTTATAATGCATGTTCCGGTTTTAACACCAAAAAAATAGCATTCCTTTCTATTGCAGTGGTTTGTGTGCGCAATAGAATATTTTGTAAATTATTCAGGTTAAACGATTCCTTCGCTATACTTATCAGGAAACAGCTTTATTATAGTTCATCAAAAATAAGGAAACCTGGTTGTGGTTTCAGTCGCTATCAGGATTTATGTGCTTTGGTGATGCAAAACTTTGAATTTGAACCCTATAGCATTAATTACCTGCAATTTGGGTTGAAATTTTTTGGTTTATAATTCCTTGTTCTTCAATTGCCCCGAATCAACCAACTGATGCATGTATTTTTCGGCGCGTGTCTGCTCAAGTGCATCCATATAGGTTTGATTGTGCATATCGCTGCCCACAAAATCAATCATTTTTTCGTCCACTAATTTTTCGGCCATTTTCTTAACAGGTTGTCCGTAATAGCCACTCAGTGATACACTGTTGAGCTGAAAAAATATTTGCCGGTCTTTGAGCTCTTCGTATTTATTGAATTCATTGAACCAGTACGAATAGCGTTCAGGGTGTGCCAATATAACCTTATAACCGGCAACCTGAAGGTCAAATAATATTTCGGAAAGATCGGGGTGCGGGCTGAAAGAAGATAATTCAATAAGCAGGTACTTATCACCAAAAGTAAGCAGTTCATTTTTGGCAATTCTTTCTTTGAAGCCATCATCTACCATATATTCTGCGGCAGCTTCCAGTTTGATTTTGATTTTCTCTTCAGCAATGTTCTTTCTGAGATTATCAAGGCCGGCATTAATAACCGAAGGTGTGTTTTTGTAATAATCGTGCATGATATGGGGCGTGGTAATGATTTTACGAAATCCCATTTCATAGAGCTGTTTTATCAAATCGATGGATTCTGCCGTACTCTTTGAGCCGTCGTCAATTCCCGGAATAAGATGCGAATGCATATCGGTTTTTAGGATTGAAAAATCGATTGCAGGCATTTTATTCCGAGATGAAAATATATTCTTCAGAAAGTTCATAGCATTATAACACCAGGCAAAGCTTAATGTTGTTTTATCTGTTTACGTATTGTTCGGTATAATACTTGAGGTATGCTCCCGAAGTTACATTTTCGAGCCATTCCTCATTGTTCAGGTACCATTCAACGGTTTTTTCCAGTCCTTCTTCAAATTGAAGCGATGGTTTCCAGCCCAGGTCATCCTGCAGTTTGTTGGAGTCGATGGCATAGCGAAGGTCGTGGCCGGCACGATCTTTCACATAGGTGATCAGTTCGCGCGATTCGCCTTCTTTGCGGTCTAGTTTTTTGTCCATTATATCGCAAAGCAGCTTAATGAGATCAATATTTTTCCATTCGTTATGGCCGCCGATATTGTATGTTTCGCCAATTTTGGCATTGTGGTAAATTACATCAATTGCCCTGGCGTGATCTTCTACCCACAGCCAATCGCGCACGTTTTCTCCTTTACCATAAACCGGCAGTGGTTTTTTGTTGCGGATATTGTTGATAAACAGAGGGATAAGTTTTTCCGGAAACTGAAAACTGCCGTAATTGTTGGAGCAGTTTGAAATTACTGAAGGCAAACCGAAGGTATCAGTATATGCGCGTACAAAGTGGTCGGAACTGGCTTTGGATGCCGAATAAGGGCTATGCGGGTCGTAAGATGTAGTTTCGGTAAACATGCCGGTGTCGCCCAGGCTGCCATAAACTTCATCGGTAGATACATGGTAAAACAGCTTGCCCTGATAATTGTCTTTCCAGATGTAGCGGGCTGCATTCAGTAGGTTAACCGTGCCAATTACATTGGTCATTACAAATTCGGTTGGGTTGGCGATGCTGCGGTCCACATGCGATTCGGCAGCAAGGTGGATAACACCATCGAACTGATATTTTTGAAATAATTCTGTCATCAGTTTTTCATCAACGATATCTGCTTTTACAAATTCGTAGTTGGGCTTGTGTTCAATATCACTCAGGTTTGCCAGGTTTCCGGCATAGGTGAGCTTATCCAGGTTTACAATGTGATATTCGGGATATTTATTCACAAACAGGCGGACGAGGTGGGAGCCAATAAAGCCGGCACCTCCGGTAATGAGTATTTTTTTCATAATGTGGGTTATTTTTTTTCTTTTAATGCGAGTTCCCAATTCCAGGCAGAAAGCGTCATTTCATCAAGGGTTTTTTCTGCTTTCCAGCCCAGTTCTTCATTGGCAAATACCGTGTCGGCCCATACCTGTTCCACATCGCCCGGGCGGCGGCCCACAATGGTATAATTGAGCTTCTTGCCCGTGCTCCGTTCAAAGGATTTGATTACTTCCAGCACGGAGAAGCCGTTGCCTGTTCCCAGGTTAAAAATTTCGAGGCTTTTTTTGTTTTTGCCTTGAACCAAACGATCTACTGCAACCACATGGGCTTTGGCCAGATCCACAACATGGATATAATCGCGGATTGCCGTGCCATCGGGTGTGTTGTAGTCATCACCAAAAACTTTAAGCTGCTCACGGATGCCTATAGCTGTTTGCGTAATGAAAGGCATCAGGTTGTTGGGCACGCCTAGCGGTAGTTCCCCGATTTTTGCCGATTCGTGTGCCCCGATCGGGTTGAAATAACGCAGCAGGATACCGTTTATGTCCGTTACGTTTTGGGTATCAGTGATGATTTCTTCCGAAATTTGTTTGGTATTGCCATAAGGCGACATGGCCTTTTGCACCGGAGCGTCTTCTCTAACGGGCAGCTCCTCAGGCTGGCCATATACAGTGCATGAGGAAGAGAAAACGAAATGTTTGATGCCGTTATCTTTCATCCCCTGGAGAATATTTACCAGTGAAAAAATATTGTTGTGGTAATATTTCAAAGGGTCTTCTACGGATTCCCCAACGGCTTTATAGGCTGCAAAATGGATAATGGCTTCAATATCGGAATGCCGTTTGAAAAAATCGGCTGTTTTATCGGTTTCGGCCAAGTCAAATTCTTCAAATTCCGGGCGTTTGCCGGTAATGCCTTCAATTTGATCAAGAACATTTGCGAATGAATTGGAGAGGTTATCCACGATAATAACATCATAACCTTTATTTTGTAGCTCAACAACGGTATGCGATCCGATGTAGCCCGTCCCGCCTGTTACTAATATTTTCATATGCTTTCTGTGTTTAATAGGAGTTTGATTTAAAATAAACCAGCGCTCTAATCTGGCTCTTTTCTCCAAAATTAAGGAATTAAACTGATATATGAAAAAAGGTACAGCATTTATTGGCACTGCGTAGAAATGATGCAGTTCAATTAGCTGTACCTTTTTTTAAAAAGTACTTAAGCCTATAGGCTCCAGTATGTCAGGTCCTTGATCTTATCTTTGTAGATTCCTTTTATATCAACAAGTACCGCTTTATCATTAGTGATTGATTTGAAGAATTCTTCATCCAGCTCAATATATTTGTCATGGTTCACGGCAACGATTACAGCATCATAATCTTTGCCGACTTTATCACTAAGCTCGAAATTATATTCTTCGAAATATTCTTTTTTGCTGGCATAACAGTCAACGGCTTCTACATTTACGCCATAGCTCACGAGCTCGCTGATGATGTCGGGAACGCGCGAATTGCGGATGTCGCTCACATTTTCCTTAAAAGTTATTCCCATAACAAGGGCCTTGGAATCGAGGATGTTTTTACCTGCGGCAATCAGTTTTTTAACGGTTTGCTTAGCGGTATAAAAACCCATGGAATCGTTGATATAGCGTCCGGCAGTAATTACCTGTGAATGATAACGGAACTCACGTGCTTTGAAAACAAGGTAATAGGGGTCAACGCCAATACAGTGGCCGCCAACCAGTCCGGGATAGAATTTCAGGAAATTCCATTTTGTCCCGGCTGCTTCAAGCACATCATAGGTGTTGATGCCCATGCGGTTAAAAATAAGGCTCAGCTCATTCATCAATGCAATGTTCACATCACGCTGTGTGTTTTCAATGATTTTTGCTGCTTCGGCAACTTTCATATTTGGAGCACGGTGCACACCGGCTTTTACAACGAGTTCGTATGTTTTGGCGATATTGTCCAAAGAATCGTCATCACAACCGGAAACAATTTTCTTAATGGTAGTGATTGTGTTCACTTTATCACCGGGATTGATGCGTTCCGGCGAATAACCAACTTTAAAGTCTTCAGGGAATTTGAGTCCTGATTCGCGTTCCAGGATTGGGATGCAGTCTTCTTCGGTTGCACCCGGATAAACCGTTGATTCATAAACTACGTAATCGCCTTTTTTCAGCACTTTTCCTACAGTTTCCGAAGCTTTGAGCAGCGGTGTAAGATCAGGTAGTTTGTGGCTGTCAATTGGAGTTGGTACGGCAACAATATGAAATTGAGCGTCTTTCAACTCTTCCAGCTTACTGGTAAACTGGATGTCACAACCGTCAAAAGCTTCTGCTTCCAGTTCTTCACTGGGGTCGATGCGGTTGCGCATCATCTCAACGCGGTCTTCTTTGATGTCGAATCCGATTACTTTAATTTTTTTTGCAAATTCAAGGGCTATGGGCAAACCAACATAACCGAGGCCAATAACAGATAATTTGGCTTTTTTGTCTAATAGGTCCTGATAGATACTCATCGAAAAGTTTTTTATTAATTGTGTTTTATTTTTTCAGGAATGGGTGATAGTCGCCTCGGCGTCCGATGGTTTTTGAATTGCGGATGCGGAAAACGGTTTCGATCGATGGACGTGCGTCTTCCAAACGGAAGCCGCCTCCTTCCAGAATACTTTTATAGGTTTCGGTGTGCAGGTCTGTAAAGCCTTTGCTGAACTCAATCTCCTTTCCTTCAACGGTTATGGAACGGAAAGTCCGTTGGCCTGCGTCTCTGATTTCTTTTGGGATGTCTGTGCTGTCGAGGCTTAGCATCCAGCGTACGCGGGCTTTTTCAAGTTGCAAAAATCCCGCTGCTTTATCTTCTTCGGCAAGATGAACAATATTCTCTTTCACTTCGCCAAAAATCCAGCTGAGCATATCAAAGAAATGCACACCGATATTCGTTGCGACACCGCCCGATTTGCTCGAATCGCCTTTCCACGACATATGGTACCAATGACCTCTGGAGGTGATGTAGGTCAGGTCAATGTCGTACATTTTATCAGCAGGGGCATTCTCAACTTCTTTTTTGAGATCTATAATTGCCTGATGATAACGTAGTTGAAGAATGTTGTAGATGTTCTTGCCGGTTTCGCGTTCAATCTCCTGCAAGGCATCAACATTCCATGGGTTGAGTACAATGGGTTTTTCACAAATGGCGTGGCATTCGTTGCGTAAAGCCAGGCGGATATGCGCATCATGCAAATAGTTTGGGGAACAAATGCTCACATAGTCAATTTTGCCGCCATTGCGCCTCAGTTTGTCTAAGTGGCGGTCGAAGCGTTCGGATTCCAGGAAGAAATCTGCTTCGGGGAAATAACTGTCGATAATGCCCACACTATCAAACGGATCGAGTGCGGCAACGAGTTCGTTTCCGGTTTCTTTTATTGCCTTCATGTGGCGCGGAGCAATATAGCCTGCAGCACCAATAAGGGCAAATCGTTTTGTTGAATTACTCATACTACTTTTGTCGTCTCAATTATTTATCCTTCAATTTTGGTCACTTTGCCTTCCTTCAGCAGGTATGTTTCCTTGCTTTCGGGGCATTGTGCCAATCCTTCATCATCAAAATCAAGTCTGTGTCCGTACTCGCTCATCCAGCCAATTTGCTTTGCAGGGTTGCCAACCACCAAAGCATAATCAGGGATTTCTTTGGTTACCACTGCCCCGGCACCGATAAAGGCAAACCTTCCGATATCATGGCCGCAAACTATGGTCGCATTTGCTCCAATGCTGGCGCCTTCTTTTACCAAAGTTCTGGAGTACTGTCCCCGGCGGTTTACATTGCTTCGCGGATTAACTACATTGGTAAATACCATAGAAGGCCCCAAAAAAACATCCTTCTCACAAATGACACCTGTATAAATCGAAACATTGTTTTGTACTTTTACATTGTCGCCTAAAACCACTTCCGGCGAGACCACAACATTTTGGCCAATATTGCATTTTTTTCCTAAAGTACAATTTGACATAACATGACTGAAGTGCCAGATTTTGCTGCCTTCGCCAATTTGGCAACCTTCATCTATTACTGCTGTTTCATGTGCGAAATACTGTTTGTCCATTTTTTATCGGTTTACAAATTCCAAAACAGAATTGGTGATATAATGGAGCTGTTCTTCATCCAGTTCGGTGTGCATGGGCAGGCTGATTACGCGCTCCGAAAGCATTTCGGTTACCGGGAAATCGCCTTTTTTATAACGGGGATCCTGATACGCTTTCTGCATATGCAATGGAACAGGATAATAAATTGCATTGGGAATGTCTTTGCTCAGCAGGTATTTGTGCAGTTCGTCGCGGTCAATATCTTTGGTCACCAAAGTGTATTGATGGAACACATGCGTGGTAAAACCTGAAGTAACGGGTGTTTGCAGTTTTGGGCTTGCAGCAAAAGCGTCATTGTAGAATTTTGCTGCTTTTTGACGTGCTGCGGCATAATCATTGAGGTGTGGAAGTTTTACTTTCAGAACGGCAGCCTGAAAAGTATCCAAACGGCTGTTTGCGCCTACATAGTCATGATAATAACGTTTTGCCATTCCGTGGTTAACCATTACGCGCAGCATTTCGGCCAGTTTATCACTATTAGTAAAAATTGCTCCGCCGTCGCCATAAGCGCCCAGGTTTTTGGATGGAAAAAAGGATGTACAGCCAATATCGCCAATGGTTCCGGCTTTCTTTACACTGCCATCTTTAAAAGTGTAATCGGCGCCAATAGCCTGAGCGTTGTCTTCAATTACATACAAATTGTGCTCTTTTGCAATTTCCAGTATGGCTTCCATATTGGCGCACTGACCAAAAAGGTGCACAGGAACAATGGCCTTTGTTTTTGGCGTAATGGCGTTTTTGATGGATTCAGGATCAATATTGAAAGTATCAGGCTCAACATCAACCAAAACCGGAGTAAGCCCCAGCAGTGCGATTACCTCGGCGGTGGCAATAAAAGTGAAAGAAGTTGTGATTACTTCGTCACCGGGTTTCAGGTTTAAGGCCATCATGGCTACCTGCAGTGCATCTGTGCCGTTCCCACAGGGAATTACGTGCTTAATGTCCAGATATTTCTCGAGTCCTGCCTGAAATTCCTTTACTGCTGCGCCGTTTATATATTGCGTTGTATCAAGTACTTTCTGGATTTCTGAATTGACTTCTTCTTTGATCTTTAAGTATTGCGAGTGGAGATCAACCATTCTTACTGGCTTCATATTTTTCTGTTTTAGGGTTTTAACAAATGCTGCAAATATAGGATAATTAGGTTAAGCTGCAAGGCATACCATTATAAAGAATTTATGATTTTCCTATAAAAGTTTGCATCCGAAATATCAAATTTGCAAAGGCGCTCCCGAAAATTATGATGGCTTTATACTCATTTGGCTATCTTTGCGTTTTATTTCAAATAAAGAATAATTTGTCTTATGAATAAACCCCATTACTCAGGTCTTCTTATCGGGTTCCTACTTGTTTTTTCTACAATAACAAAAGCCCAGCGTTCGGTATCCGATTCATCAATTTTTATGAGCCTTGCGCATTTTAGTTATACAGCTCAGCTTCCTGCCGGGGATATGGCCGATCGTTTTGGGATGAACAGCGCCGTCGGTGGTGGTGTCCTGTTTAAAACTTCTTCAAACTGGATTTTTGGATTTGATGCCAATTACCTTTTTGGATCAGATGTAAAAAATAAAGATCAAATCTTAAAAAATATCGAGACTTCCTATGGCTTTATTATCGATGATAGTGGTTTGCCGGCAGAAGTCCATTTGCGCGAACGCGGGTTTACCGTTTTTGGTCGGGTCGGGAAATTGTTTCCGGTGCTTTCACCAAACCCCAATTCCGGTCTTTTCCTCATTGGAGGATTGGGCTATATACAGCATAAAATCTATATCGAAAGTTTAGATGATCTGGCTTCGCAGGTGCGCGGGGATTATGCCAAGGGCTATGATAAGTTATGTGGCGGGCCGGCTGTTAGCGAGTTTGTCGGATATCTCTACATGAGCAATAACCGGCTGATTAATTTTTATGCAGGTTTTGAATTTACCCAAGCCTGGACTTCATCTTTACGTGAGTACAATTTTGCCGAAATGAAGTATGAAAATGAAAACCGCTTTGATATGCTCAACGGGATTAAAGTGGGCTGGGTAATATCAATTTATAAGCGCGAAGCACGATCTTATTATTTCGATTAAGGTTTATGGATTTTATATACTCCTTCTCCGTTTATTCCTATAGTTTGCTCCTGAAATTAGCGGCTCCTTTTCATCCCAAGGCACGGCTTTGGGTAAATGGCCGCAAGGGAGTTTTGCGGCGAATGAAAAATGAGATCAGAACCGATAAACCGCTGATTTGGTTTCATTTTGCATCCTTGGGGGAATTTGAACAGGGACGTCCGGTGATGGAAAAACTCAAAAAGCTTCATCCGGAAAAGCAACTTCTGATTACTTTCTTTTCGCCATCAGGTTACGAAATCCGGAAAAACTATGCCCTTGCCGATTATGTGTATTACCTGCCGGTGGATACCCCGAAAAAAGCAAAGATTTTCCTGGATATTTGTCAGCCTGAATTGGTGGTTTTTGTGAAATATGAATTTTGGTTTCACTATATACAGCAATGCCACAAAAGAAATATCCCTCTGATTTTTATCTCTGCGGCATTCCGCAAAGATCAGCATTTCTTTAAAGCCTGGGGTGGATGGTTTCGCCGACAACTCCGAATGGCCGATCATTATTTCGTGCAAAAACAGTCATCACTCCAATTGCTTTCTTCCATAGGAATTCGTCAGGCAAGCCTGAGTGGAGATACCCGTTTCGACCGGGTTTCTGAAATATGCAGCGCTGCGGAAGCTGTCGGGAATATTGAAGTTTTTGCCCATGGAAAACCCTTGATGATGGCCGGAAGCTGCTGGCCACAGGAAGAAGAAATCCTTGCAGAATGGTTCGCAAAAAATCAAAATCTGTATAAATTAGTGCTTGTGCCCCATGATATTTCAATCGGACGCATTACTGAAATTGAAAAAACATTTTCCGCTTTTAAATGTCTGCGCTTTTCTGTTTTTGAAGACACCCTTGCAGCCCGGGCGGATGTCCTGATTATTGACAGTATCGGCATGCTCAACCGTCTGTACCGGCATGCACGCTATGCCGTTGTTGGCGGAGGTTTCGGAAGCGGGCTGCATAATATCCTCGAAGCCGCTACTTTCGGGATTCCGGTTTTTTACGGGCCAAAAACAAAAAAATTCCCCGAAGCCGCAGAACTACAAAAGGCTGGTGGTGGATTTGAAATCCAGAATGCTAGTGACCTGATCTCCATGACACAAAAAATGGATGCGGACGAAACCGCCTACAATCAGGCTGCATCGGCATCAAAACAATTCATTGAATCGGGCAGGGGCGCCACACAAAAAATCATTGATTATATCGAAAAGACGGGATTAGCTGAAGCTTAATAATTGTTTTTTCGATAAATAGCTTAGCCGCCAATGTGCTGCAATCATCGATACCACCAGCAGTATCATCATATGTACCAGATAGTGGTTGAGCAAATGAGCCGGGCAGTTTTCCTGTGTCAGTTCCAAAAATGCATTGTAATAGGGTGTAGCCGGAATGCTGTTGCCAATCCACTGCAAAATAACCGGCATTTCATTGATGGGCCATGAATAGCCTGAAACCAGGAATACCGGATAACTCGTAAAGGCGTAAAGTTCCATCAATCCCACCGGACTTTTGAAAAAAGTGCTGAAAAAGACAGTATAGTAAAAAACTGAAAGGAGAAAAATAAAGGTGAGTATTCCCAGATAAAGGTGCTGATTCCCCAGCGGGACATTAAATACGTGAAAAACAACCGCAAAGAAAAAGAAACTCATGGCCAGGTAATGGATGATATAAAAAGCCCCTTTAGCATGAATGGCCTTAAAAACATTGCCATGAGCCATTCCGATCCATTTACCGATTGTTTTGTGCTTTCGTTCGTCGGCAATGCTTTCGCCCAAACCAATAAGCAGGGTTTGCTGCAAAATCAAGAGGAAAAGTCCGGGCAGAAGGAAGTCGCCATAATTATTGTTTACATTATAAACATTGCGGATTTCGGGCAGGATAGGTGCAGCATGTTCCAAAGCATATTTGTAGGTCATGCCGCTGGCCTGAAAATATTTGATGCGGATGCCCGCGCCCATGGTGAGGAAAACGCTGGTCAGCCCTTTGTTGATGTCGTTGGATGGCAGGAAACGTGAAGTGTTCAGGAAAATACGCACATCGGCACCTTTGGCTTTCTTTAAATCGGCTTCAAAACCTTTTGGGATGACCATAAAACCCTGGACGTCCATCTTGTACAGCTTATCTACGGCAGAGCCGTAATCTGCAAGTTGGTATTTCAGATTGATTTTTTGGGTGCTGTTCAAAAAGCGGCAAACCTGACGGCTGGCAGTAGTTTGATCCATATCCACCACAGCAAAATCGTTTTTTTCTACATCTTTGAACATATAAATGGATCCCAGAAAAAAAGAATAGAGCAGGGGCGCACCGATAATCGTAAGCAGGATGCTCAGGTCGCCCGAGATAAATTTTATTTCCCTGTGGAATATGTTCAGGAATGACTTCATAGATTATTATCGTTGATGAGCGGGGATTGTTTTTTGTATTTCCTGATGTTAATCAGTAATGCGGGAAGCATGATAATCAGTGCTCCCAGCAGGAAGAGCAGCATTTTCCAAATGTCGGTATAGGCATAATGGAAAGGTGCGTCCATCTGATAAATTTTCAGGAAAGCGTAAAGAAAATGTGTGTATGGAATGAGTTGGGCATAAATCGTATCAAAAAAGGGCATGCCCCAAATCGGGAAAGTGAAACCGCTGAATACGAATGCCGGAGAATTATACACAAAAGCGAAATCCATGGCCATAATTTCATCGCGGAAAATCGCCGACAGCATCAGGCCCATAAAAAAGCTGGTGAAAACCAAAGCCAGCATAAGCAAATAAACCTGCCCGAAATGGCCGTATAGCGGAATGCCGAATACCGGGTACATAACGCCAAGGATCAGAAGCGCTGTAATGCTGTTGAGCAAAAGGTAAGGAATGCTTTTGCCAATGAGCATAACAGCAAGGTTGTCCCCTGATTTTTCCTGCCAATCGTAATAGGTGTCCAGGTTGAATTCCGTATTGATGGCACGCACGCCCACAAACATTACAAACATTTGCAAAAGCACGGTCATTAGCCCGGGCGTGAGATAATACAGATAATTGTAGGTGGGATTATAGAGCGATGATGATGTCATTTGTACCGGTTCAATAAAGTTCATGGCTTTCTCGCTGCTGAGCCCTTCGGCCAGGAATTTATTCTGCAGAACGCCGCCCTGAAGTGTAAGGATTACTTTGGTGGATTCCTTGAGCAGCAGATTGCCATAAACGATATTGCGCGAATTGATGTATGATTGAATCCGGCTTTGTTTGCCACGTTTCAGGTCGGCAGTAAAATCTTTTGGGATATGAAAACATCCTTTAAAGCGGTTTTCTTCAAAACCTTTTTTGATTTGCTTGTCGTTTTGCAGATAGTCCACAATTTTCATATTGGGGCTGGATTCCACAAAACGTGCAAAAGTGCGGCTCAGCTCGGTGTGGTCATTGTCGAGTATGGCCACAGGAACTTCGCGCAGAGCGCCTTTTACATAAATAAAATTCAGGAAAATATAAACGATAGGTGGGAGCACAATGAGCAAATACAGCCTGGAGCGGCTTTGAACAATGCGCCCGAATTCCCTTCCGCAAATCCTGAAGATGTTTTTAAAAAATCGCATGGCAGCTTTTAAAATTCAACAATTGCGGTCATGCCCGGTTTCAGCTCTTTGATCGGTTTTGCCGGTTTCAGGTGGATTTCAAAAGTGCGCAGCTCGATCATCTGCTTCTGCTTGGTAGGCAGCCAGGTTGCAAAATCCGCCATAGGGCTGATGTAGCTTACTTTGAAAGTGAAGTTTTCATTACCGATGGCAGGGAAATGTACGTCCAGTTCTTTGCCTTTTTCAAAATCGTTGAGCTTGTCCTCCCGCACTTGCAGGATTACATAAGCATCTTGCGGGATCTGGATGCTGAAAACCGGATAACCGGCAGCAATGACTTCTCCTTTTTCTGCGATTTTATTACTGATTTCGCCGGAAACCGGGGCAATAATTTCGAGCTGTTCTTTATAGGCAATAGCTTCTTTATAAACGTTTTCGGCCTGGATAAACTGGCCGGTTGCGGCTTCGATCTGTTCTTTTCGTGCGCCTTCTTCGGCCATTTCGTAAATTGCTTTGGCTGCGTTCATCTGGTCGCGGGCAGCATTGTGCTTAAATTCGATTTCGTCCATCTCCTGGCGGGAAATAACCGAGTCTTCATGCAATACAACAAAGCGGTCGTAGGTTTTTTTGGCAAATTCATACTGGCTTTTTGCCATTTCGTATTGGCTTTTCGCAGCTTTTTTTTCTTCAGCCCTTGCTCCGTTGCGTGCCATGTCCATCATCGAACGCGCTGCTTCCAGCACACCCTCGGCCTGGCCTACTTTGGCATCAATAATTTTGGGCTTGAAAGTGGCCAAAAGCTGTCCTTCTTTTACCACATCTCCGCGGTCAACAAACATATTGTTCAGGCGTCCGGGTATTTCCGATGCCACATCCACAACCGTGGTTTCGACCGTTCCCACCATATAGCTTTCATTGATGTTGTTGTCGCGGCCAATAAGCAGGATGATTGCAACGACAAGGATAACCACAGGAACAGCAAGTACCAGATAAGATTTATTCAATTTCATAAGTTCAAACAGATTTTATTTTTCCTGATATATTTCCAAAACTTTTTCGGGATTACCGGTTGCCAGATAAAGGTCGGTCAAGGCATCGTAATATTCGTATAATGCGACCAAACGCGTGATCTGCGCCCCCTCGAGCATCAGCTGTGCATCAATTACATCCAGCGAGCGGCCCACACCTTCGTTAAAGCGTTTTTCGGTAACGCTGAGATTGGACTCGGCCAGTTTGATGGTGGCATTTTGCTTGGTGAATTTAGTTTGGGCATTGATCGCGTTTTTGCATGATTTGTTTACCCAAAGGCTGATCTGATCACGGGCATATTTTTCGGCAAACTGAACTTCTTCCATCAAATGATTGCTGGCTTTCAGTTTATTGTAATCTTTAAATCCATTGAAAAGGTTCATCTTTAACTGTACACCGAGTATAAAAGGCGGCTGGATGATGGGTAAATTTTTTCTGAAAATCCCATACTCTCCAAAAGCAAAAATTTCGGGCATAAATTCAGAAAGATGCAGCGCATGGCTTTGTTCCACCATTTTTTTCTTTTGCTCAATGATTTGCAGCATCGGTTGATGGGACATTGCCTCGGCGATCAGTGAATCGGTATTGAGCATTGTAAGGTGAAAATCCATTTTTCCGCTGAGCGAAATGCTGGTGTCCTGAGGAAATCCCATACTGGTTTTCAAGGCGTCTTTGGCCAGGCTCAGGCGGTTACTGTCGTCGCTGAGTTCCAGTTCAGCATTGGCAACGGCGACTTTTGCACGTAGCAGCATATGTGAGGGGATGATGCCTGTTTCGGCAAGCCTTTGTGCATCCTTTTGATGTTTTTTCATTCCCGCAACAACGTTTGCACGTGTTTCTACTACATTTTCGAGCAGCAAAACACTGAGATAGCGTTGTATTGTTTCCCTGATTATTTCATTGCGCGCAGTAATTTCATTTAGCTTGCTTTCTTCCAGCTCAGCTTCAGCAAATTTCCGTCCGGCATTGATTTTGCCTCCCATAAACAGAGGTTGCACAGCCATCACGTTGCCGGTAAACATAGCCTGATTGTCCACCACAAGATTGTAAGCCGGCAATTTCCCCAGCATACCCACCATATCATTATAGAGTGCAGATTGCATTTCGGGCGGCAGTGTAATAACAGCACCAACCGCAGCAACACCGTATTTGGCCAGCATATCGTCTAAACTGCCTTTTACCTGCTCCATGTTTATTTCGATGTTTTCGCTGAGGTAGGTATAGCCTCCCAAAAGGTCAACTGTGGGCAAATAATTTCCTTTTGCTGCCTTCAGTCCGTATTCTTTTTGGATAACCGCTTGTTGCTGCTGTTTGATTTTTGGGTTGTTCTGCAATGCTGAAGCTATTGCATCGGCCAACCTCAGATCCTGGCTTTGTAAAGATAGGCTAAGCGCTATAAAGAGTAGAAAAACAAGTTTTTTTGAAACCATAGATTTTTAGTGTACTTTTTCTGCTTTGATTACAAATCGTTTAATTAAAACCCATTGCTCTGGAGTTTTATATGCTCGCATTCAAAAACATCATTAAATCAATAAGTTCGGCAGCAAAAATACATTTTTTGTGCTATGGTCTTTTAAAATTTGTTTTAGGATTTTAAAAAAATCAAACCATAGAGCAACTCTGTTTGGGGTTTTGTAAAAATTTGGTTTTCCTGTTACGTAAGTGTGCACTTTGACTTGGTATTTGGTGTTGGATTTATATGCAGGTCTTTGTATATTTGAAGGTTCAATCATCAATCATTAAAGGAGGTCCCCCCCCATGAAAAAATTATTCCTGCCATTTATCCTGATTGCCGGCGTTTTTCTTTTTACACAATGCAATAAAAAAGATATTGATCAGCCAGTCGATCCATCGGATACTATCCCGGATATCCATAATTTGGTTATTCCGGATAATTTTGATTTTAAAACCGGGAAAACCGTTCAGGTCAGTCTCGGTGATGGCTTTAAAGCTACCAATGCCGATGACATCAAATACGAAATTTATCTTTATGATGCTCAAGGAGTTAGTATTTCTACTTCCTCCAAAGGTGATGACGGCAGTGCGCTAACCCAAACCGGTTCGCTTGTTGATGTGATGAACCATCTGAACAGCATCATGATTACAGATGATCCGAATCCTGAAATTAACATAGAAGTGCCCGGTTATTTTGACTCCCTTTTGATCGTGAAAAATGAGATGGGGCTCTATTCAACATCATATCTGCCGATTGATGGGCCAAACCTAAAAGCCGATTTTAAAAACAAGCAGTTGCCGGATAAAAGCCGCTTCAAAGATGATCCTACAGATGTTTTGTATGGAGTAAACAGCCTTAGGGAACTTTATACAGTAAACCCATTGACCGGTTCGCTGGATGAAATTTCCACTCTGCCTTCGAACTCAGGAGGAAGCTGGGCCTGTGCCATTGACCCTGTTTCGGAGATTCTCTATACGATTGGAATATCTTACCCCTATTATCTTTATGCCTATGATCTGAATACAGGAACCTGGGAAACACGTGGCGCAACCTATTATCAGGGTCCCCGGCTTGGCTATAATGTAGAAGACGGTATGCTCTACTATTCCTTTAGTTACTGGGTGTTGCTGATAAATCCTGAAAATGGTAAGATGATCTCCTACTACAAAGTGAATGGCTTACATAGCCTTAATGGCGGCGACCTCGTTTTTGCGGATAACGGGAGATTATATATTTCCAGTGAAGCCGGCCTTTACAAATGTACTTTTACGAATGGAAACAATATCCAGGCCGACAGGATTTCGGCCGATAACCTGCCAAACTATCCGAATTCCCTCACATTTGATCAAAATCAGGAGTTATGGTGGGCTTCAAATGTTTCCAACGGACAGGGTGGTTATGAAGGGCGCCTGTTTATCATGGATACCGTAACCGGTGGCTGGGAAGACCGCTGGACACTCCCTCAAAACTATATACACGATCTGGCCACCATGCCGGTCGATCAGGGCGCGATACCGCAAACGGATACAGATGGCGATGGAATTATCGATTTTTATGACGAATATCCTGACGATGGCGACCGTGCCTACGATACCTACACGCCTTCGGTTTATGGTTGGGGAACCTATGCGTTTGAAGACTTATGGCCCAATGAAGGCGACTACGATTTCAATGATTTGGTGTTGAATTACCGTTTCACACATGTTTATAATTCGAATGACCTGATCGTGGAAACCAAACTGAATTTTAATATTAAAAATGTTGGCGGTGCTTTTCGCAATGGCTTTGGTATTGAACTGGATATGAATGAGAACCTGATTCAGCAGGTTAGTGGATATTACTTAAAAGGAGGAATTGTAAGTCTCAACGGAAAAGGACTTGAAAATGGTCAGGACGAACCTGTTATTATTGTATTTGATGACGCTTGGTCGGCCAATGCATCTTCCGCTGAATTGGAGATCCTTATTTCCTATTATAATCCCATTTCAGTAAATTCTTTCGGTACAAAAAACCCGTTTATTTTTGTTGATGGCGAACGTGGCAGAGAGGTTCATATGGCCGGGTTTGCACCAACAGATCTTGTCGATGCTTCACTTTTTGGCACAGGTAGCGATAATAGCAACCCGGCCATCGGGCGCTATTACAAAACTTCAGGTAATTTGCCCTGGGCCATTGATATTGTGCATGATTTTGTTTATCCAAAAGAAAAGTATCCGATCATTATGGGCTACACACGTTTTGCAGACTGGGCTCAATCGGGAGGGGAATCCTATCAGGATTGGTATAAAGACCAGGATGGTTACCGCAATAATACGTATTTGAAAACAGATCAGTAGAGGGGGGAATATATATGGAAAACCCCGCATCCGCAAGGATGTGGGGTTTGTTTTTTAATGGATCTATCGTCGTTAAATTGCTTTCTTATAAACCATTGCCACAACCGTAACATCATCACCGCCCATATTGATGCTCATTCCATAAGGACGGTCTTCCGGTATGTTGATTTGCGCATCTCCGGCTTTCCCGCTCAACTGCTGCCAGATTGTAACCGCCTGATGAACACCTGTTGCGCCCGTGGGATGCCCCCAGCCAATTAAACCGCCTGTAGTATTGAAGGGGATTTTCCCATCACGGGATGTGTGCCCTTCCAAAACAAAATCGCTTCCTTTGCCTTTTTCGGCCAGTCCCAGCGCTTCAATTGCGAGGATGCCGGCAATGGAAAAACAATCGTGGGTTTCTACCGTGGCCAGTTGGTCAACAGTTATTCCAGCTGATTCAAGAGCTTGTTTTGCTGCCCTTCCAATGGTTTCCAGTTCGGTAGGATCTTTCGGGTCTTCGGTAATATTCCGCTCCACCTGTGCCCATCCGACCAGCTCTACCGTGTCTTTTTTGGCGATGCCGGCTTTTTTCAGCCCTTCTTCCGACATCAGGGCAATGCCACTGGCTCCGTCGCTTACTTTGCTGCAATCAAAAATTGTGAGGTTGTCCACGAAAGCTTTTCCATTGGGTTCGGTCTTGAGCGCCAGTCCTTCCGGATCGGGATGCGTATTTTGATATTCCTGCGCCGTGGGGTCGAGACGGGCATTTTCAATGGCGTTTTTGTACCATCTTGCCATCCCTTTGCGGGTATTTTCGCGACCGTATTTTTCGTAATAAGCTCCTGCACGATCACTGAATTGTCCCGGGAAAAAATAAGCATGACCTTTTTTTCTGTTGGGAAACCATCCGGCTCCGGCCAGTATGTCGGCACCATAAATGGCTTTTACCGTATTTTGGACTTCCACACCCAAAGCCAGGGCAACATCAGCCGTTTCGGCCAAAACAGATTTCAATGCTGCAGTAAGCGCCAATCCGCCGGAACCACAAGCGCCTTCAACGGATGTGCTGGGCTTCCATTCCAGGCCTTTATCGATCATGGGCGCAAAACCGGGTAAATTGGCCTGCTTATTGAAACGGGCAGCCATGAAATTCCCGATTACGGTTTCGTCCACATTTTGCGCTCCGCCAATTTGCTTCAAAACGCCTTCGCCGGCTTCTTTTATGTAATGCTCCAATCCCGGACGGGGCTTTTTGGGATTAAATTCTTTGCGGCCTGTTCCTAGCGAAACGGTATTATAACCGCCTGTGAGATATATTTTTTTTCTGAGTTTTTGCATGGTTCTTAATTTTATGATGCTACGAAATAGTTGTTAATCGGCCCGTAAGCATGGAAAAATCCGGTAAGCATTACCGTATTTACATCGGCTTCATTTTTGGCTACTCCACTATTGACCAGCAATTTGCCAATACGGTTTGAATTAGCCCCGTATTCAATGGCCAATTGGGCCCCTCTGCTGTCCATTGCGGCCAGACCGGCAAAATAATTAGCGAAATGCTCTTCTTTTTTACGGTTACGGATGATTGCCTTCCAGGCGATGTATCCATCCGGCAATGCTCCGGTAAAAGAAGCCGCCTTTTCTTCCAGCTCATCAACAGCTACATACTTTTGGTGCCTAGGGCAGTAAACCGATTTGATGCGTCCCCGCTCATAAGCCAGAAAGCCATTTTTTTGTGATCCGTCGGAATTTTGTCCGCCTTTAACATTCAGCTCCATCATTTTATCAAGTAGCGGGCTGTGCAGTTCTTCTTCCTTCAGATGCGGGTTCATGACCATCATTATGTATTGAACCACGTCAATGCCTACATAATCAATTAATTGAAAAATACCCATCGGACGAACCAGGAAATCCTGACTGATTTTGTTTACCACATAAATCGCTTCATGTAATGGCATATCATTACTCAGGCGCTCCGCCATCTGAATGCCAAACAATGCATCGCGCATAAAATGGCCATTCCCGATAAAACCGGCAATATCATTCGAAGGAACCACAATTTTGCGCAACTTTTTGGCAAATTGCAATGCAAAGTCTTTCATTTCGGCACTGTTCTCTTCTATAGTGATCAGTTCAACAAGCTTTTGAATGGCTGGAGGGTTGTAGAAATGGAATCCCAGCACACGTCCTTCCAGTCCCGCATCAGCATTGATCTGATGAATTGGAATGGAAGAGGTGTTGGTGAAAAACCAGGCTTTGTTTTCGTTGTTTTTGTTGATGGTCTCCAAAATGCTTTGCTTCAGCTTTGGATTTTCGCTCACGGCTTCAAAAACCAGATTGGACGAGCGCGCGGCCAGCAATGATGTTTGCGGGCGCACAATATTGAGCACATCAAAAACATATTCTTCGATGATTTCCCCATTCTCAATGAGGTCTTTACGGTCGGCATATACCTGGCGAAGCCAAACGGTTTTCTTTTCGGCCAGTTTGCGCACCTGTGCCCGCAGATATTTCATCAATCCGGCCAGTCCTTTTTCCGACAGGTCAATGGCGTTGAGGATAAATGTTTTGTTTTTGTTTTCGGGGAGCAGGCTAAGGTCGGCCATTTCTACAGCAGTAAGCAGCAAGATGCCGCTGCCCATTTTTCCTGCGGCTCCAAGCACGCTTACATTTTGTAATCGTTCTGTGTAATCCATTTTATGTTTGTTTTTGAAATTTCAAATTAATATATCTCGATAGATGAATATGAATGGATAAAAAATTTTACCATTCCGGCTTTCTTTTTTCTAAAAAAGCACCCATTCCTTCGTAGCCCTGATTTCCTTTGCCAAAGAGTTTTCCAAATTCTTTGCTTTCCAGCGCGCTGCCTTCCATAAAATTCATGCCAAGGCCACGGCGCGTCACGATTTTTACCTGCTGCACTGATTTTGGTCCCTTGGATGCAATGAGCCGGGCGGTTTTCAGGCTTTCTTCAAGCAGGCTGTCAACAGGAAGAATTTTTTGGATCAGGTTCATACGCAGAGCTGTTTCGGCGTCAATCATCTCGGCAGTAGTGAGCAGATAAAGCGCGTTGCCCAGGCCGCAAAGGCGTGATAATCTTTGTGTTCCGGCATAACCTGGAATCAGGCCGAGATTTACTTCCGGCTGCCCGAATTTTGCTTTTTCGGAAGCAAAGCGGAAATCGCAGGCCATGGCCAGCTCCAAACCACCGCCCAGTGCATATCCATTGATTGCGGCGATTACCGGAACAGGAAATTCTTCAAGCATGCGGAAAACGGCCTGCCCGCGACGTGAAAATGCACTGCCTTCTTCCTGGGTTTTCTCTTTCATTTCACTGATATCTGCTCCGGCAACAAAGGCTTTGCCTATACCTGTGATGACCAATGCGCGGAGATCTTCATTTTCCTGCCTGATTTTATTCAGCAAAAATTCCATTTCATCGAAAAACCGGCTGTTGAGCGCATTCATCACTTCAGGCCGGTTGATGGTGACCAGAAAAACCTGATCTTGTTTTTCGTATTTCAGTATCTGTAAATCCATTGCTTTTGTTTTAAAAAACATCCGGCGCGTCCCTGCAATCTTTCTCAAGGCCGGATTGTATAAAAAAGTTTGTTGTTTGGTTCCTATTCGTAATCGCGCAGCGGTATTTCGCCTTCCAGAGCCATCATTACATTGTTTGCCAGTGCTTCCATTTCATCACCACCCGGATAAACATGCACAGGAGCAATGTTTTTCACATGATCGATGATGCGCTCGGTAAACCAACGTGAATTGGCAATGCCGCCGGTTATCAAAATGGCGTCAATATCGCATTTGAGCACAGCAGCATATGCACCGATTGCTTTCACAATCTGATGCACCATTGCCCTCAAAATAAGTCCTGCTTTTTCGTCGCCCTTGTGCATCATCTGCTCGGCTTCGTAGGCGCTTTCTGTTCCGAGATAAGCTTTCAGGCCGCCTTCGCCCATTTCCTTGGCCAGCATTTCTTCTTTGGTGTATTTGCCGCTGTAAGCCATGCGGATGAGGTCGCCAACAGGCAAAGTGCCGGCACGTTTTGGCGTAAAAGGCCCTCCGCCGTCAAATCCCTGGTTCACATCGATTACTCGTCCTTTGCGGTGCGCGCCAATGGTGATACCCACGCCAAGATGTGCCACAACAAGGTTGATGTCCTCGTATTTTTTCATGTTGGTTTTCGCAAACTTGCGCGCAATGGCTTTTTGGTTCAGGGCGTGAAAAACCGAACGGCGCTCGAAATCAGGGTGGCCGCTGATGCGCGCTTCATCAATCAGTTCATCCACAACAATTGGATTGGAGGTATAGGCTTCCGCATTGGGCAGATCTTTTACCATTTCATGGGCAATCATGCAGCCGAGGTTTACACTGTCTTCGCCCATGGGATTGTTCAGGAGGTCTTGCACCAATTGATCACTGATACGGTAAACGCCCGATTTCAAGGGCTTTACCATCCCGCCGCGTGCTGCAACAATGCCGATGCTGTTAAGGTCAATATCAGCGTTTTTTAATTCTTTCAGTACGATTGCTTTGCGGTATTCATGCTGGTCCATAATGCTCATGAATGGGCTCAGCTCTTCTTCAGAATGGCTGATCTTGTTGAGATAAACCAGCTTGTTGTGGTCATAAACCGCAAGCTTGGTAAAAGCTGTGCGCGGATTGATGACGAGAATTCTTTGCTTGTTCATTTGTTGGGATTTTTTGAGATGATTAAATTTCTTTCATGATTTGGCGGGCAATAACCAATCGTTGTATTTCCGATGTGCCTTCACCAATTTGCAGCAAGCGCTGGTCGCGGTAAAAACGTTCGATATCGTAATCTTTCATCAGGCCGTAACCACCGTGGATCTGAACGGCTTCATCAGCGACTTCTTTGGCAATTTCGCTGCAGTAGAGCTTGGCCATGGCGGCTTCTTTCCCAAAAGGCACACCGGCATCTTTCATGCGGCAGGCTTTGTAGAGCAGATTGCGCCCCAGCTCGATTTTGGTGGCCATATCTGCCAGTTTAAAAGCAATAACCTGAAATTCGGCGATGGCTTTACCAAATTGTTTGCGCTCCAGTGCATAAGCCCGCGCCATTTCAAAAGCGCCCTGTGCCAGTCCGAGCCCCATGGCGCCAATGCTGAGCCTTCCGTTGTCGAGTGTGCTGAGCATGATTTTGGAACCCTCTCCCAATTTACCGAGGAGATGATTTTCCGGTACTTTGCAATCATCGAAAAAGAGTTCGGAAGTATTGGAAGCGCGCCACATCATTTTGCGGTGCATTTCCGTTGCTTTGAAGCCTTCGGTGCCGTTTTCAACAATGATGGTGCTGTAAAGCTTTTTGCCGTTTTTCTCTCCGGTGATGGCCTGCACCGTGGAGCCAATGCTGATCGGAGCGGATGCATTGGTTATGAATATTTTAGAGCCATTGATGTTCCACTGGCCGTTTTCAAGTTTGGCAGTGGTTTTGGTTCCGCGCGAATCGCTTCCGGCATCGGGTTCGGTAAGCCCAAAGCCCCAAAGTGCATCCCCTGTGCAAAGCTGCGGAAGGTATTTCTGCTTTTGCTCTTCATTGCCATAATAGTAGATTGGGCCAATGCCCAGCGAATTGTGCGCTGCCAGCGTAGCAGCATGGCTGCCATCTACACGGGCAATTTCTTCTACCGCGATGATGTAGCTTAAGGTATCTGTTCCCTGCCCGCCATATTTTTCCGGTAAATACATCCCGAAAAGGCCAAGTTGCCCCATACGGCGCGTAAGCTCAACCGAGAACTCTTCCTTTTCGTCGAGCTCAGGTGCCAGCGGTTTGATTTCCCTTTCGGCGAAATCGCGCACGCTGCTGCGTATAAATATGTGTTCTTCCGTTAGTTCAAAGTCCATGGCTGTTTTTATTTTCTTCCACTAAGTTCTTTGGGGATCCTGCCGCTGCGAATGCATTCCGAACGCAGGCTCCGGCCTACAATGCGCTCCACCATTCTTCCGGTTTCCAACATTTTGTCAATATCGAGATTGGTTTCAATGCCCATTTCGTCCATCATTACCACCATATCTTCTGTTGAAACCAGGCCGACAATGTTCGGATCGCGGTAGTAATAATCACCGGTTCCGGCAACGGGCACGCCATCAACAAAATTTGCCGGCTGTCCGCCAATACCGCCCAGAGTGGATTCGTAATTGGTCATCCCGGCTTGCAATGCCGCCAAAACATTCGCCAAACCCCAGCCTCTGGTTGTGTGGAAATGGACGATCTGTTTGTGCGGATTCCCGATTTTGTCCATCAGCATGCTGAAATAACGATATACCCGGTCCGGTGATGCAGAACCGTCATGATCGGCATGTTCCACATCATTGGCGCCAATATCAAACCAGCGTTGGGTGAAATCAATGGCATCTTCCATTTTGGTTGGGCCTTCAATCGGACAGCCCCAAATGGTACTGACCGTTCCGTTGACCTTGATGCCGGCTTCATGCGCCATAGGAATATATTTCTCGGCCATTGCCCAGTATTCTTTCAGGCTCAGGCCACTGTTTTTGCGCTGATGTGATTCGCTGGTGCTGACCATGAGCAAAATACGGTCGGGGCCATAACCATCCAATTTGGCTTGTATTGCCCTTTCGATGGCGCGTTCGCGGATGGTAATGGCTGTTAGCTGCACATCGTCAAGCAAATGTTTGACGTTTTTACTGCTGCGGATTTTTTTGAAAAGCTCATCAGCATCGCCAAATTGCGGCATGCCGCGCGGGTTTCCGAAATTAGTCACCTCGAGGTGCTTAAATCCCGAAAGGATCAGTTGTTCCAGCGTCCAGACTTTGGCTTCCGTGGGGATAAATTTTTCTTCGTGCTGGAATCCATCACGCACTGTAATGTCTCCAATGGTAACTTTGTTGGGATATTTCATTTATATGCAGTTTTCTATATATAAGTGCAAAATCGATGGTTTTGTTCACTGCAAATCAGTGCATTTGATGTATTTTTATACATTCATTTCGGGTATGTCGCCATCAATGATCAAATCACCTTCTGTTTTGCTTTGGATTTCTTCAACGCTCACGCCCGGAGCGCGTTCCAGTAGCCTGAAGCCCTTCCCGGTAATTTCCAGTACGGCCAGGTCTGTGACCACTTTTTTCACGCATGCAACACCGGTCAGGGGCAGGCTGCATTTTTTCAGCAATTTGGATTCTCCTGCACGATTGGTGTGCTGCATGGCCACAATGATGTTTTTTGCCGCAGCCACCAAATCCATGGCACCACCCATTCCTTTCACGAGTTTTCCTGGGATTTTCCAACTGGCAATATCCCCGTTTTGTGAAACTTCAAAAGCACCCAGCACAGTCAGGTCGATATGTCCCCCACGGATCATCCCGAAGCTGGTGGCTGAATCAAAAAAAGCTCCTCCGGGCAGAATGCTAACCGTTTGTTTGCCCGCATTAATCAGGTCGGCGTCCACATCCTCTGGTTTGGGAAAAGGGCCAATGCCCAGCATTCCGTTTTCGCTGTGCAGGATCACTTCCATTCCTTCGGGAATGTAATTGGCCACCAAAGTGGGTATGCCGATGCCCAGGTTTACATAATATCCGTCCTGCAATTCCTGTGCAATCCGTTTTGCTATTCCGTTTTTATCTAAAGCCATGATGTTCCTTTCTGTTAACTGGTTGTTACAAATTCGATGCGTTTCTCATAATTTTCGCCTTTGAAAATGCGCTGAACAAAAATTCCGGGCGTATGCACCTGATTGGGATCCAGCTCTCCGGCAGGGACGAGTTCTTCCACTTCCGCAACGGTGATGATGCCGGCAGCCGCAATCATATTGTTGTAATTATTGGCTGTTTGCCGATAAATCAAATTGCCGTTGGTGTCTCCTTTCCAGGCTTTTACAAAACCAAAATCGGCACGAAGGCCATATTCCATCACATGCATCTTGCCATTGAATTCCCGGATTTCTTTGCCTTCGGCGACTTCGGTGCCGTATCCGGCAGGGACATAAAAAGCCGGTATGCCCAAACCGCCGGCACGGATGCGTTCGGCCAATGTGCCTTGCGGAATCAGATCCACTTCCACTTCTCCGGCCATCAACTGGCGTTCAAATTCTTTGTTTTCACCAACATAGGAAGCCATCATTTTCTTGATTTGCTTTTTGCGCAGCAACATGCCCAGTCCGAAATTGTCAACCCCGGCATTATTGCTGATGCAGGTGAGTCCTTTAAATCCGGCATTGAAAATAGCTTCAATGCTTTTTTCCGGAATGCCTGCCAGACCGAAACCGCCAAACAACAGGCTCATATTGTCCTGAACGCCGGCAATGGCTTCTTCTGCGTTTTGTACTACTTTGTTCATATTTTTGGATTTTGTGTGTGCTAACCTGAATAATTCACAAACCATTCTATTACGAACGCAAACCGCTTCAACAGAAAGGAATGCTCAGTTTCCGGTACTCAAAATAGCTACGGCTATTCCTGTGTGCCGAAAACCTGTGCTCCCTTTCTCTTATTGCGTTTTGCTTTCTCATGACGAAGATTTATGAATTAATCAGGCTAAAAATTTAATGTGTGCGTCCCGCCAAAAATCTCCCTGTTAAGCGGGTCAATCTCCCGGACGGCTTTTAAATTTGTTTGATGTGGAATTTGATGTTCGTGGGCGTAATCCAGCAAATGATGCGTTGGGAGATTGCCAACAAGCTCAGTTCCGGTCATCGGGCAGCCGCCCAAACCGCTTAAAACGCCATCAAACCAACGGCATCCTTCTTTCCATGCGGCATCAATCTGTGGTTTCCATTTTCCTTGCCGGATGTGCAGGTGAAAACCAAAAGTAATGTCGGGCCAGGTTTTCCGGCTTTGTGCGAAAACATCAGAAACCTGATTAGCCTCCGATAACCCAACCGTATCCGAAAAATTGATGAAATCAATGCCCAGGTCAATGAATTTTTGTGTGCCTTCGAGCAGCTCTTTCAAACGCCAGGGCTCGTTATAGGGATTTCCAAAAGCCATGGAAATATAGAGGATGAGCTTTTTCCCGGAGCGATCGCAAATATCCTTAATGGATTCGGCACGTTTGAGGCTACCGCTGATATCCGTATTGATGTTTCTTTTGAGAAACTCTGCCGATGTGGAAAGCGGAAGCCCGAGGTAATGGATTTTCTCCAATGCAGCAGCTTCTTTGGCTCCGCGTTCGTTGGCAACAATCATCATCAGTTTGCTTTTTGTATTTTGAAAATCAAGCTGATGATACACTTCTTTGCTATCGCGAAGCTGCGGTATGGCTTTGGGGCTTACCAGGCTGCCGATATCCACAATATCGAAATTGGCTTTCAGGATGGCGTTGAGGTAGCGCACCTTATCCGCTGTGGGAATAAACGGTCCGTAGCCCTGCATGGCATCACGTGGTGATTCGATAATGTGCATCATAATTCCTTGATTTTAACAAGAGTTTCCGAAGTGCCCACGCGCTGGTTTGCCACTACATTTATTTCTTCAATGAGTCCGTCCATTGCTGCCGAAAGAAGGTTTTCCATTTTCATGGCTTCCACAATCAGGAGCTTATCGCCCTTGCTGACTTTCTGGCCGCTTTCAACGAAAATTTCTACAATTTTTCCCGGCATTGGGCTGTGGATATTGCCCGGATTTTTATTGCTGGCTCCTGCATCATCATTAAACTCTGTGGCAAACAAAACATCATTGCGCTGCGCATAGAAATGTTGGCCATCCATGCTGATTTCTGCCAAACCGGATTTATCGCAGGAAATCCATGCTGCAATTTGCTGGCTTTCCGTTTCAAATGAAATTTGGCCGTCTTTGGCTTTCAGATTGCTGATTTCGAATTGTTTGCCCTGAAAGCTGAATATCAGGTTTTTTGGGCTTATTTTTTTAATGGAAATTTCATAATCTTCTTCGTCTATCTTAATGCTGCTTTGCATGAGGTGGCGCCAAAAGCCGATTTTCTCCCAAACTGAATTTTTAATTCCGGCTTTTCTTGCACGAAAATTTTTATGAAAAAGACTAAAGCTCAGAAAGGCCATTGCAGCAAGCTCCTTGTGGTTTTGCGCGCGTGCAGCCTTCAGTTTTTCGAGATATGCGGGCAGTTCAATATCGCAATAGCGTGTATTGACCTTATTGTTGATGAAATCAGGGCTTTTCAGTAATTCCAGCAAATACGGAATATTGTGTTTGATGCCGTGGATGGCGTAATTTTTCAGGTGCTGGCTGCTTTTACGGATGGCTTCATCGCGATCAGCTGCATGCACGATCATTTTCGAAATCATGGGATCAAAAGCATCCGGCACTGTGCCGGCCTGATCATAAGCAGAATCTATGCGCAAGCCTTTGCCTTCCGGTTCTTTGTATAATTGCATTTCGCCCGGTGATGGCCTGAAGTTTTCTTCCGGATCTTCGGCGTAGATACGGCACTCAATGGCATGTCCGTTTTGCCTGATATCTGTTTGCTTGTATTCCAGTTCGTAACCCGCTGCCGCGATGATCTGTTGGCGAACAATGTCCACTCCGGTAACCATTTCTGTAACAGGATGTTCCACCTGAACGCGGGTGTTCATCTCCAGGAAATAATAATTAAGATCACGATCCACCAAAAATTCAATCGTTCCTGCATTGGAATATTTGAGTTTTTCAGCGAGGCGTACCGCATCATTGCTGATTTTTTCGCGTACTTCGTCGGTCAGTGTAGGCGAAGGAGATTCCTCGATAATTTTTTGATAACGCCGTTGCAGGCTGCATTCGCGTTCGTAGAGATGGATGTAATTGCCTTTTTTATCGCCCAAAATCTGTACTTCGATATGGCGTGGATTTTGGATAAACTGCTCGATATACACTTCGCCATTTCCGAAATAAGCTTCGGCTTCGCGTTGTGTAGATTTGAGGATTTCGGGCAGTTCGCCGGCATTTTCAACAATGCGCATTCCCTTTCCGCCACCACCGGCTGCAGCTTTCACCAAAACCGGATAGGGCAGGTCAGCGGATTTTCGCAAAATTTCTTCGGTGCTTCCTATGATGCCCTTGCTTACCGGCAGTCCGGCCTTTTCGGCGAAAATACGCGCCTGGGTTTTATGTCCCATCTGCCGAATGGCTGCTGCTTCCGGACCAATAAATACAAGACCGGAATCCTGCACTGCCTGAGCAAAATCCGCATTTTCCGACAAAAAACCGTAGCCGGGATGAATGGCTTCCGCTCCGGTGTTTTTTGCTGTTTCGATGAGCTTTTTAATATTCAGATATGTTTCGCTGATTTCCGTTCCGGGAAGATGAATGGCCTCATCGGCTTCATTTTTATAAAGCGCATGCTTATCCAGATCGGAATAAACGGCCACGCTGCCGATGCCCATTTCACGACAAGTGCGGATTATTCTCCGGGCTATTTCGCCACGGTTGGCAATCAGTATTTTATTGAATAGTTTCATTGTCTTCTTTTTGGGTGTTCCATTTGGCTTTTCGTTTTTCCAGAAATGCGCTCATGCCTTCCTGACCTTCTTCCGACTGCCGCAATCGCGCAATCAAAGCCGCGGTTTGTCCTGAAATTTCTTCCTGATGGGATGATTTCAGGCTAAGGATCAGTTTTTTGGTTTCGCTCATGGCATTGGGCGCCACAGCTTCCAACATATTGATGATTTTCATTGCCTCATTTTCCAATTCACCGGCAGGCAGGTTTTTGTTAACCAGCTTCATTTGTTCGGCTTCTTCTGCAGAAAACAAGCGCGCTGTAAGCATCAGGTCGCGGGCATGAAATTCTCCACAACGTCGAAGAATGTAGGGCGCAATAACAGCAGGCGCAATGCCGAGTTTTACTTCGCTAAAAGCGAATCGGGTACTTGAATCGGCAAAAGCGAAATCCGCTGCTGCGTAAAGGCCGTTTGCGCCTCCGTATGCCGCGCCATGCACCAAGGCAATCACCACCTTGGGGCTGGAATAAATCGTCTCGAAAAGCTGTCCGAGTTTGCGGCTGTCGTCCACGCTTTCATCAAAACTCATTTCGGAAGCTTCTTTCATATAGTTGAGGTCGGCTCCGGCACAAAAACTTTTCCCTTCCCCGGAAAGCACAATGGCGCGGATGGAATCGTCCTTGCCAAAAGCTTGAAAAGCCTGAGTGAGCTCCGCAATCATTTCTGCATTCAAAGCATTGTGCTTTTCGGGACGGTTTAGGATTATACTGGCAGCAATGCCTGATTTTTCTGTTTTTATAGTGTTGTAGATCATGGCTTTACATTCTGAATACTCCGTAATGATGTGGGTCGAATTTTTTATTGAGCGAGGCTGCCAGGCCCATGGCCAGGATATTTCTTGTTTCGGCCGGGTCGATGATGCCATCATCCCAGATGCGGGCAGTGCTGTAATAAGCTGAGCCTTCGTGTTCGTATTTTTCAAGGATTTCACTGCGAATAGCTTCCGAATCTTCTTCTTTCAGTTCCAAACCTTTTGCTTTGAGCTGATCCTTTTTCACGGTAACCAAAACATCGGCAGCCTGTTCACCGCCCATTACACTGATTTTGGCATTGGGCCACATGAAAAGAAAACGGGGATCGTAAGCTCGGCCGGCCATAGCATAATTTCCCGCACCAAATGAGCCGCCAAAAACAACCGTAAATTTGGGCACTCCGGCATTGGCAACAGCATGGACCATTTTGGCTCCGTCACGGGCAATACCTTTGTGTTCGTATTCTTTCCCAACAATAAATCCGGTGATGTTTTGCAGGAAAATCAAAGGGATTTGCCTGGAGGTGCAGAGCTCGATAAAATGAGCCCCTTTGAGTGCAGATTCGGAAAATAGCACGCCATTATTCGCGATGATGCCCACCGGCATACCCATTATGTATGCAAATCCGGTGACAATCGTGGGGGCATAACGCGCTTTAAATTCCTGAAACCGACTGCCATCAACAATGCGTGCAATGATTTCGCGTGCATCCACGGGTTTTTTCAGGTCAACAGGAGCGAGGCCGTAAAGTTCTGTTGGGTCGTAATATGGTTCTTCCGGGGCAATAATATCAAGATGCTGCGCTTTTTGGCGTGGCACGCTTTCCAGGATGTTGCGGCAGATTTGCAGTGCATGACGGTCGTCTTCAGCAAAATGGTCGGCTGTGCCGGATATGGAAGTATGCACATCGGCACCGCCCAGTTCTTCGGCTGAAACTTCTTCGCCGGTTGCGGCTTTTACCAATGGTGGTCCGCCAATAAAGATGGTTCCTTGTTTTTTTACGATAATGGTTTCGTCGCTCATAGCCGGAACGTATGCTCCGCCTGCGGTACAGCTTCCCATTACAATGGCAATTTGCGGAATGCCTTTGGCACTCAGTTGCGCCTGATTGTAGAAAAACCTCCCAAAATCATGACGGTCGGGAAAAACCTTTGCTTGCTCTGGCAGGAATGCACCGCCCGAATCAACCATATAAATCGTTGGAAGATGGTTTTCCATGGCAATTTCCTGTGCCCGGACATGTTTGCGTATGGTCTGCTGCATGTACGTGCCGCCTTTTACGGTAGCGTCATTGGCAATGATCATCACCTCCTGCCCATGCACAACACCAATTCCTGTTACAATTCCGGCAGAAGGAAAGCTGTTGTCTTTAATGCCCCAGGCTGCCAAAGTGCTCAACTCCAGAAAGGGCGTATTGGGATCAATCAGCAGGTTAATGCGTTCACGTGCCAGGAGTTTGCCGCGTTTTTTGTGCTTTTCCACGGCATGCACACTCCCGCCTTTACTGAAATCGGCCATCCTTTCGCGCCATCTGCGCATCAGTTCTTCAAATTCCGTTTTGTTTTTGCGGAATTCAGAAGAGTTTATATCGATTTTGCTTTTTATTCGGTACAATTTTCTTGTTTTTTTGGTTGAGCAATTTTTATATTGTATTATTAAACAGTTTGTTATGGGGTTTTGTTTACATGTTGCGCCGGTATTGGCCGCCCACTTCAAACAATGCCTGTGTTATCTGTCCAATGGAGCAGTATTTGCTTGCTTCCATCAAACTTTCAAAGAGGTTTTCGTTTTTCAGGGCACGTTGCCTCAGTTCCTCCAGATATTTTTCGGACTTTCCGGCATTGGCCTGGTGCTGGTTTTGCAACATTTCAATCTGGTATTCTTTCTCTTTGGTAGTTGCGCGTATTACCTCGCCGGGAATGACGGTGGGCGAGCCTTTGGAAGAGAGGAATGTGTTGACGCCCATAATCGGGAGCTTGCCCGAATTTTTGAGTTGCTCGTAATACATGGATTCTTCCTGAATTTGGCTGCGCTGGTACATGCTTTCCATGGCACCAATTACACCACCGCGATCGGTGATGCGGTCGAATTCGCTCAAAACGGCTTCTTCTACCAATTCGGTAAGCTCTTCGATAATGAACGCTCCTTGCAGCGGATTTTGGTTTTTTGCCAGGCCAAGCTCATGGTTGATGATCATCTGAATGGCCATGGCCCTGCGCACCGATTCTTCTGTGGGCGTTGTTATTGCTTCGTCGTAAGCATTGGTATGCAGTGAATTACAATTATCGTAAATGGCGTAAAGCGCTTGCAGTGTTGTGCGTATATCATTAAAGTCAATTTCCTGTGCATGCAGTGAGCGACCTGATGTCTGGATGTGGTATTTGAGCTTTTGCGAACGTTCCCCGGCGCCATAGAGATATTTCATGGCCTTTGCCCAAATCAGTCGTGCAACACGTCCAATCACAGCATATTCGGCATCAATGCCATTGCTGAAAAAGAAACTGAAATTCGGAGCAAAATCATCGGGATTCATTCCCCGCGATCGGTAATATTCCACATACGTGAAGCCATTGGCGAGTGTAAAAGCCAGCTGGGTAATCGGATTGGCCCCGGCTTCAGCAATATGATAACCGGAAATGCTCACCGAATAGAAATTACGTACTTTTTGATCGATGAAATATTGTTGCACATCGCCCATGAGCTTGAGCGAAAAATCAACACTGAAAATACAGGTGTTCTGCGCCTGGTCTTCCTTCAGGATGTCGGCCTGAACGGTGCCGCGCACTTTGGCAATGGTTTCTGCCTTGATTTTTGCATACACGTCCTGCTCCAGTATTTCATCGCCGGTGATGCCAAGCAGCATAAGTCCGAGTTGGTTGTTACCTTCCGGGATTTCGCCCTGATAAGCCGGACGGGCAATGCCTTTTTGATCAAATTTTTCTTTGAGCTTTTCCTCTACCAGAGATTCCAATTTGTTTTCACGGATGTAGATTTCACACTGCTGATCGATGGCGGCATCCATAAAATAGGCCATCATTGCCGGAGCAGGACCGTTGATGGTCATGGAAACCGAGGTGTTGGAAGCGCATAGGTCAAAGCCTGAATAAAGTTTCTTTGCATCGTCGAGGCAGGCAATGGAAACACCGGAATTCCCGATTTTCCCATAAATATCGGGCCTTCGGTCGGGGTCTTCGCCATAAAGGGTCACCGAATCAAACGCCGTGGATAAGCGGATGGCGGGCATGCCTTTGGACACATAATGAAAGCGGCGGTTGGTGCGCTCGGGGCCGCCTTCACCGGCAAACATACGGGTGGGATCTTCGTTTTCGCGTTTAAAAGGAAAAACACCGGCAGCAAATGGAAATTTTCCCGGAACATTTTCCAATAAGTTCCAGCGCAGGATATCGCCCATATCGCGATGTTTGGGCAGGCTGATTTTTGGGATTTTGCTGTGCGAAAGGCTTTCGCTATAGGTTTTGACACGAATATCGCGTCCGCGCACCTGATAAACAAATTCATCAGCCTGGTATTTTTTCAGTGTTTCCGGCCATGATTTTATTGTTTTGAGATTATCCGGATGGATTTGCTCCCGGATTTCTTCTGATTTCTCACTTAGTTTCTCCCGGGCATTTTCATCTTCTAATTCCTGTTTTGCTGTTTCGAGCGACTGCCAGCGGGAAGCCAAAACAGATTGCTCACGCGCCCACTGATTGTATTTGCGCACCTGCTCACTGATTTCGGATAGATAACGAACACGCTTGGGCGGGATGATGGTAAAGCTTTTATTGTCCGGGCGATGATGTTGTGTATCTGAGACAAATTCGGTGCCTGTTTTTTCTTTTGTAGTTTGAAGCAAAAGTTGATACAATTTATTGGTGCCTTCATCATTAAAGCGCGATGCAATAGTGGCCACAATAGGCAGGTCCTCGGGTGCTGTTTCCCAAAGCATATGGTTGCGGCTGTATTGCTTGCGCACATGGCGGAGTGCATCTTCCGCGCCCCTTTTGTCCGATTTGTTGATGGCAATGATGTCGGCAAAATCGAGCATATCAATTTTTTCGAGCTGTGTTGGTGCGCCAAATTCAGGCGTCATTACATAAAGACTGAGGTCGCTGTGATCCGTAATTTCTGTATCACTCTGGCCGATGCCGCTGGTTTCGAGGATGATAAAATCGAAGCGTGCTGCTTTGAGGATACAAAGTGCTTCACGGATATGCTTCGAAAGCGCCAGATTTGCCTGACGTGTGGCCAGCGAGCGCATATAAACCCCGGCTTTGTGAATGGCGTTCATACGGATGCGGTCGCCCAATAAGGCACCACCGCTTTTTCGGCGCGATGGGTCAACGCTCAGAATGCCGATTTTTTTGTGGGGGAAATCGCTGGTAAAGCGCAAAACCAGTTCGTCGATGGTGGAGCTTTTGCCACTGCCACCTGTTCCGGTGATGCCAAGTACAGGGATATTGGCATGGCAGGATTCCTTATGCATTTTTTCCAGCTTTTCGCCAATGCTTCCCGGATTGTTTTCGGCCAAAGTGATGAAGCGGGCAATAGCATTCTGGTTTCCATCGCGCAGGCTTTTCAGTTCAGGGCTTTCCAAAGAATCCATAGGGTAATCGGATGTTTTCAAAACGTGGTTGATCATGCCTTGCAAGCCCATTTCGCGTCCATCATCCGGTGAAAAAACACGATCAATTCCATACTCATGTAGCTCTTTGATCTCATCGGGAAGGATAACACCACCACCTCCGGCAAATATTTTGATATGTCCGGCCTCTTTCTCGCGCAAAAGGTCAAACATATATTTCAGGTATTCCAAATGACCGCCCTGATAGCTTGTCAAAGCAATGGCGTGCGCATCTTCCTGTATGGCGCATAAAACGATTTCCTCTACAGAACGGTTATGACCCAGGTGGATAACTTCCGCACCGGATCCCTGCAAAATGCGGCGCATAATGTTTATAGCGGCATCATGACCATCGAAAAGTGAGGCAGCAGTTACGATTCGGATATGGTTTTTTGGTCTGTATTTTTCTGTTTGTTTCATGATCTTATTTGGGATGAGGTTTTATTGATTGTTATCTTCAAGGGTGAATTTCCAGCCGCAATAAAAAGCGCGATCATCAGTATCCGGCGGACAAAAAACAATGGAAGTTTTTATGCGCGGATCAATGGTGGAGGCAAATGTGCTGTATTCAATATATCCGGCAGATTTGCAGGGATAATGTTCTAAATCTTTGCGCTCGCGAGCCGATTGCACACGGCAATTGTCATTGGTAAAAACAAAGCTGTTTTCTGTTACATCACGAAAGGATTGCTCATTAATAAACCAGTAAAGACGGTACTTCAGGGCTTTCATCAGTCCTTTAATGCCCGCTTTTTCGGGGAGATGGAGCATTTTTTTGATCATATGCGCTTCGGTGGGAGAGAGCTGGCGCCAGGCTTCATCATTGCAATGTTTTGCTGTGTTCATGCCTTCCTGCTGTTCAATGGCCTGAAACCAGATACCGTCATTTGCCAGCCAGTTTACAGCCAGATCATTGCGCAGGCCGGACAGGGTTTCATCAGGCAAAGCGTCCAGAAAGGAGGGGATTCCTTTTTCGTTCATTTCAAATCCAAGCTGTTTGCCCAGACGTTTCATCTGAACGCCAAAGCTTGTTTTAAAAACCTGACTGAGCAATTCCAAAGCTTTTTCATTGCCCAGTTTTTTCTGGGTCTCCACAAACCAAAAAGCATGATGCATAATTATTCTGTGAAAGAATTCAATGATCAGCTGTTGGTCTGTACTTTTATCCTGCTTATGCTGAGGCTGTTTGTATGCTTTCATTATTTAGAACGATCGTTGGTTGGATGCAGATGGGATTACTGCACACAAATTTATAAAATGCTTCTAAATATGAAAGGGTGTAGATATGAAAATGTTTAGATGAATAGGAAATAAATTTTAATCGTCGGAATATCAGTGTGTAAGAATGTCTTAATGTTTTAGGGTAAAACCAATGCTTGTGTTTTTTGTGGCTTTATTGAGAGGCCACTGCAATCAGTTTACGCCTTGGGTATCCCGCTGAATCCTGTAAAGGGAAGTGCGTGCCGTAATATAAAGCTGATTTCTTTCTTTTCCCCCAAAGCATACATTTGTGGGTTTTTCGGGCACAGGAATGGTTTCCAGGAGTTTCCCATTGGGTGAATAAATATCAACTACATTGGCCCCGTTCCGGGTGAAATAAATGTTCCCTTGCTTATCGATGGTCATTCCGTCGCAACCTAAATCCACAAAAAGTGTTTTGTTTTTCAGGTTGCCATCCTCCTGAATATCATATTTGAAGGTTTTGCCGGCAAATTGGTCGGTTACATACAAGGTTTTTCCGTCTGGGGTGCCCAGTACACCATTGGGTTTTTTAAAATCAGCAGAGACCCTGGTTACTTTTGTGTGATTCGGGTGAATATAATAAACATTCATTCCGTCCTGTGGAAGATTATCCTCGTCATCACCGTACTTTGGGTCAGTAAAATAAACACCGCCTTTTTTGTCAGGCCAGAGATCGTTGGGCTGGTTGAATCGGTTTCCTTCGAATTCTGCTGCAATTACAGTGTATTTGCCTTCGGGACTTGTGGAGGATATTCGTCCTGTTCCGCCCTCGCATGCCAATAAGTTTTGATTTTTATCAAAGAACAAACCATTAGCCCTTCCGCTTTTTAGCCTGAAAGTATCTAATTGTTCGTTGACGGTCCAAACCAAAATCATCTCCTGATTTATGTCTGTGAAATAAACATTTCCCTCTGCATCAACTGCCGGTCCTTCTGTGAAATTAAAACCTGTGGCCAGTTGTTCCAGTTTATAATCGTTGGTTTTTTCTCTTGCTTTGTTTTTTTCGTCCGGATGATGGATGCATGATACAAGAGTCAAAGAAATCAGGAGGTAAAGCAGTTTTTTCATGATACGTTATTTGGAGATGCTTTTCAAAGGTACGTTTTTATTTTTGAGGATGCAGATCAATATAAAAATCCAAAAATCCAAAGAGGCAGATGATTGCCAACAGGGTATTCCATTTGGTCTTTCACTACATAGGCGTTGTCCTGATCCGGCAGTTGTGCATTTCCTTTGTTTTTTCCGCCGATTTCAAATACATATTTATTATCAACGATAAAGTCTGCTGTGGGATGTAGATTGATTTTATGGTTTTGTTCTATCTGATTGTGAAAGAAGCTTTCCCTTAAAGTACCTGCTGAAATTTCACCTTCTGCCAATGCAAACATCAGATTGGTATTGTCGAGATATATTTTTTCCGGCTTTTGCAGTCGCGCAATACTTGATCCTCCGGGATAGAGCAGGCTAATCAAGCGGGCTTCTTCGAGATAATACAGGTAGTTGTTAATGGAATTTCGATGGATATTAGCCTTTGCGGACAGCTTGCTCAGGTTTGGTTTAAAAGGGACTTGTTGTGAAATTATTTGGGTGAGCTGCAACATTTTTCGTGCATTACGGATGTCGAAGCCTTTTATTTCTGCCATATCTGATTCAATGATCAGGCGGATCAGCTGGCGGATTCTTTGATGATATGTAGGCGGATCTTCTTTGTAAAAAGGGTAATAACCATGGTTCAGATAATCAGGAAAATGAGCCAAGGGACGGAAATCTTGTGGGAATTGTTTTCTGATCTGTTCCGGTTTTTCCAGGATTTCAGTGAAATCAAGAGCTTCAAAATCCCAAAGTTTGCTGAATTTGAGATATTCCCGGTACGACATGCCCGGAAGTTCATAAATAATGGCCCTTCGGCTCAAATCACCCGATTGTCGGCTCAGGTCGATTATGGAACTTCCTGTAAAAATGATTTTCAGATCCGGGTAACGGTCATAAAGGTTTTTAATCTCCTGCGCCCAGTTTTGATATTTGTGCACCTCATCCAATGCCAGGATTTTCCCGCCTGATTTATAGAATTTATCGGCTGTGTCCACTAAAGTATTTGAAGTAAAATACAATTCATCAAGTGAAAAATACGCAGCCTCAGTAGGAGTTAGGCCTAGCTTTTTGAGGTATTGGAGCACTAAGGTTGATTTTCCGGTACCTCTTGCACCAATTATCCCGATGAGTCTGTTCTTCCAACGGATTTTGCTGTAAGCGGAACGAATAAATTCTGTTGGTGTTCTTTCAATTATACGCTCAGAAATGGATAAAAGCTGTTGCATTGCACATGTATTTGTGCAAATATAGTATATTTAGCTGGTTTATTTATGCAAAAAATATGTTAATTGCACAAATAAATGTGCAAAATAAGATTATTTTTGCATTTCATGATGTGCAAAATGCTTAAATGGGGCGTATTTCCTGAAATAATAAGTTGCGAGCTATGGGCCAAAGAAAACAAACTGATTTCTACATCTCCAGAAATTGCCGCGCTGTCATGACCGGTATATGTCCAAACCACTGCAATAGAAAGAATGCTACCTTTATGGTGCTCAAAATAGCTACGGCTATTCCTGTGCGCCAAAAATATGCGCTTCCTTTCTCTTATTGCGGTTTGAATGTGGTCACTGAGCTTGTCGAATGTGCTCATGACGAAATTTCATGAATAAAGCAGGCTAGAGCCTTTCAATTAATTCGTTAATTACCCATCTACTTGCTTCCTTCTGATTGTATTTCACATCAGGTCTTATTAATGCCTCCATATCGCCATTAAAATTGGGATCGTTTAGCTTTTCTTCTAAGTTTAACAAAAATTCTTTCTTGCTCGGAGGTCTGTTTTCGGTTGCAAAGGTTATGTATTCCTTAAAGCACGTAATTATTTTATCAAAATCCAATTCCAGATTCAAGTGGGTATAGTTTAAATCAAATAAATCTCTGCCTTTGCTTCTTTGATAAAGCGCTCTTAATTTTGTCCCCAATAATTCATTGATATTGTAAGTCCTTATTTTTGCATTTCCCGAAAACCAACCGTTTTCAACCGAAAACGGAAAATCAACCCAGTCTAAAACACTAAAGTGTTCTTTACAGTTAATTTCTAGTTTTAAACGCATTCGTATTTCTTCATACTCAGAGGTGAAACGATACAAAGCTTTTGCCCCATGTCCTCGAACCTGAGTTCTGCGTTCTTCGTCGAAAAAGCTAATAACTTCATTTATCCGTTCCATTATTGGCTTTATGGGGCCTTCTTTGATCTGCACCAAATCAATATCTTCAGAATATCGAGGAGCTGGATATAGATATAATTTATGCAAAGCTGTCCCCCCTCTGAATGCTAGGTTTTTATGCAAATACTCGTCTGAGAATATTGCAACCAAGGTTCTTGAAATTATTAAATCCTGCTCAACCTGCGAAAATTCTTTCCAAGGTGCATGTTCTTGCCAATTAGCTATATATGGTTTTGGTATCATATGTCATTTTCAAGTTTGATATTCTCATCAACCTTCCACCTGTTACAAACAGCACCTGCCTTCTCTTTCGACTTGGGAGAGAGAAGTATAGGATAGAACTTTCTATTATTTAAAGTCTTAAAGATCATCTCTTGAAAATCTTCATGCAATCCAAATTGTTCTAATAAAAAACCAAATCGCTGTAATGTGCTTTTATTAGGATACCAGTCTAAAAGCTCTTTTAAATCATTGTTGTTTAATTCTTCTGATAGTTCTTCTAGAGTTGCAAGCATTCGGCTTATGCCACCTAATTTTGTTTGATAATGAATCAGGTCAACAATCGTTAAAGCGGGGCTTGAAACCTTGAAAAATCCTGCATCGGATTTTTTTAATTGAATATTTTTGTCAAGCCAATTATTTGTTGTGAAAAACCGTATATCAAAAGCCCTTTTTGAGATATCTTTAAGTTTAGGTCTCTCGCTTATAAGATAGTCTCTTTGAATTTGTTGATGACTTGCTCCATGAAATCGTGCAGCAGTGAATAGTCCCAGATAGTAATTTTTGTCTAGATGCTTAAAAAGTTTCTCGCAATACAATTGTATAGGCAGTTTCAATGAGGAAGAGTACCTTGGAGTAATGATCAGATAAAAACCTTTTCTTAAATTAACAATTTCCCCCTTTTCAGAAAGTCGGGTAAGCTCTCTCTGAATTGAAATATCGGTCTTTCCTGTTTCCTTTCGAACTTCATCTATTGAAAATGAGTACTCTTCAACCGATAAGAGCCTTTTTATGTATTCTTTTATCCTCAATTTTAGTAATATTTCGAGCAAAATACCGTTTTTTGGTGTTATTCACAAATTAATACTAAATTATTTCTCAGATTCCTTTTATAAAATAATTATGCTTAGATCAGACAATCTAAAAAAACTACTTAATAATCCCATCCAAATACTCCCGCACACCATCCCGGTACATCATAAAGTTCATCATTTTTAGCTTGATGTAGTCGTCGCGCATAAAGCGGTAGCCTTTGTTGTTGCCGTCAAATCCGCCGGCGCCTGAATCTTTGAGCAAAATCCAGAAATTGCCGTTTTCCTCATGATAACCCACCGCATGCATGCAGTGATCGTCTGTTGTTGTGCCGTTGCTGAGGCGGAACTGCCGCGATTCATTGCTGATGTATGCCTGCGGAATATCAAAATCGGGAACAATGGCTACTTCTGAGTTTTTATCATATCCGGCTTCGGAAACATCGCCACAAACCGTAACGGTATATCCTTTTTCGAGGCTGCTTTTAAGTGCGCCCAAAAAATCGTCCATGCTGAGGTTGTAATAATCATCGCAATGCCACCAGTTGTCGGCTTCAACCAGCTCGCCTTTTTCATTGAAATTCTGGCTGAGCGTGGACATAAAATTGAAGTAATCGCCCGATTTCAATTGGCAAACTTCATCGCGGAAAGTAACAGGATCATATTCTTTGCCTTCAAATTCAAATTTTTGCGGAGGTGTGCCCATATGATAATTCAGGATGGAGGCAATGGTCTGTGCCACAACTTCTTCGTCCCAGGCATTATTTTGTTTTACCGATTTCAGATAGTCGTCCATCTCTCGGAACATCTGGCCGTGGTTGTGGTGCATTGCTTTTGGGTCGGCTTTGCCGGGATACGCCACCATCGGCATCAATCCGTGGTGCTTCATCATGCGGAGCACCGACGTAGCTTCTGATCCTTCGGAGAAGTAAGTTTCACCGCGAGTAGCCACAAAATCGCGGGCGCGGGTGATGTATTCATGATACACAATGAACATGGGCGAAAGGCGGATGCTTTTCCCGGTCTTGCGCAGGATTTCGGATTCCAGCATAGATACAGTGGAGAAGCACCAGCAGGTTCCGGTAGCACCTTGTGAATGTGGGTCCAGATGCGGCAGTATGCTGTAGTCTGCTGTGTCGGTCGGGAAATCCATTCCGCTAAAATCCATACGGAAGTATTTTCGGGCAGGCTTTTGTTTTTTGGCTTCCTGATTTCGGATATCTTTCAGGATGCTGTTTTGATAATAGCCGGGCTCATAGGATTTAAAAACGGCTTTATCACGATCTTGTGCGTTGGAATTCAGGCAAAAAGCTGCAATCAGGATACTGAGAACGAATGAATATTTCATAAAAGTGTGGTTTTGATAACAGCCTGCAATTTAAGGATTTTCGATGAATAAGATTATAGAGGTCAGTAGATAAGTACATAGAATGATTTATGCTCGTGAATAAATAGATTTCTCCTCCCGCTGGTCGTCGAAATGACTGTTTATTAATTGTTTGGGCAAAGGCGGCGAGGACTCATTTTATATTTTTTATTGTGTCCTCGCCGCCTTTGCCACTTGAACACAGCAAAAGGTCATTTCGACAGGAAGCTCATAGCGAAGCGAAGAGCTGGATGGAGAAATCTATATTACTCAATAGCAAATCATTATCGTTTTTATGATTTGCCAAGACTAATATGCACTTGCATACTGACCTCTATTAGATTAGTGCAGCATCAGGATAAAAAAACCGCAGCTGAAAAATTCCAACTGCGGTTTTAATATCCGGATCTCTCCAGCTTTATATCTTCTATGAGGTTTGTTCAATAAAGTTCAAATTCAAGGTGCTATGCTGCGATGTACTGAGCGTAGCCGAAGTAAGCACAGCCGAAGTACGTGTGAGAAATCCAAACCGGATAATACTGGAGTATTTGAGGATTTGGATTTCGAGCAACAACGCCGAAGTTGGGCTTTATTAGAGCAGGCGCCTTACTTCTTGATGCGCATCCCATAGAACGACCGATAAACAAAAACCAAAGCAATCGCGAGGAAAACACCTCCGATAATGCTTGTGAGGTTTCGATGTCCTGTGGTGATCATTTCAATCGCAATTTCAGCTGCAAGTAGTCCGAAAAGTGTAGAGAATTTAATGATCGGGTTCAATGCAACGGATGAGGTATCTTTATACGGGTCGCCCACAGTATCACCAATTACAGTAGCATCGTGGAGCGGAGTGTTCTTTTCTTTCAGGTCCACTTCTACTACTTTTTTGGCATTGTCCCATGCACCACCGGCATTGGCCATATACATTGCCTGGAAAAGGCCAAATACAGCGATGGAAATCAGGTATGCCACAAAAAAGTTTGGATCAAAGAAGGCGAAAGCCAGGGTAGAAGCCAAAATCACGGCAAAGATATTCCACATACCTGCCTGAGCATATTGCGTACATATTTTTACCACATTTTTCGAGTCTTCAATGTCGGCTTCTTCTTTTTCAAGATTAATGTTCTTCTTGATATACTCAACAGCACGATAGGCTCCGGTTGTAACAGCCTGCATGGAAGCGCCGCTGAACCAGAAAATTACCGCACCACCGGTGATGAAACCAAGAAGTACAGGAGCGGAAGTCAGGTCGATATTGAGCAGTGGCTGACCATCAACCATTGTTTTTGCCAATACAAGGATAATAGCAAAAATCATTGTTGTGGCGCCAATTACAGCGGTACCAATCAAAACAGGCTTGGCTGTAGCTTTAAATGTATTACCGGCAGAGTCGTTTTCTTCGAGATTGTGCTTTCCGTTTTCAAAATCAGGTTCAAAGCCAAAGTCTTTTTTGATTTCTTCTTTGATGTTCGGGATTTTTTCAATTTGCGAAAGCTCAAAAACAGATTGTGCATTATCAGTTACCGGTCCGTAGCTGTCCACAGCAATGGTTACCGGGCCCATTCCGAGGAAACCAAAGGCCACCAAACCGAATGCGAATACGGCGGGATAATCACCAAAAACAGTCAGGTCTTTCACGATGAAAAAAGAAATTGCCATCAGGGCAGCCATTACCATCCCTTTCCAGAATGCACTGAAATTACCGGCAACCATACCTGAGAGGATGGTGAGTGATGCACCGCCTTCGCGTGATGCGTTTACAACTTCTTGCACATGGCGTGAACCACTGCTGGTAAATGCTTTGGTAAATTCAGGGATGATGGCAGCTGCCAGTGTTCCGCATGATATAATGGCTGAAAGTTTCCACCAGAGCCCATCGGGCAGGTCGCTGATGAGCAGGTCGCTCACAATAAATGTAACGATAATGGAAACAATGGAAGTAATCCAAACGAGGGATGTAAGCGGTGATTCAAAATTAAATTTATCTGCATTTCCAAAACGGCTTTTTGCAATCGCCTGGTTGATGAGGTAGGAAACCACTGAAGTAAAAATCATCAGCAGTCGCATGGCAAAGATCCAAACGATCAGTGTTGATGCAAGCTCCACATTAGGGATCAGTCCGGTTTGGCCAAACATCAGGATGATGAAAGTAATCAGCGCAACACCGGTTACACCATAGGTTTCAAATCCGTCGGCGGTTGGGCCAACACTATCACCGGCATTATCGCCTGTACAGTCGGCGATTACGCCCGGGTTACGTGGATCGTCTTCTCCAATTTTGAAAACGATCTTCATCAGGTCGGCACCAATGTCCGCGATTTTTGTGAAGATACCTCCGGCAATCCTCAGGGCAGAAGCTCCGAGTGATTCACCAATGGCAAAACCAACAAAACATGCCCCGGCACTTTCTCCGGGAACAAAAAGCAGGATGAAAATCATCATAATCAGCTCCACACAGATCAAAAGAAGCCCAACGCTCATCCCGGCCTGAAGCGGAATTGACATCACCTCAAAAGGCTTTGCTTTAAGCGATGCAAAAGAAGTGCGCGCATTGGCCAGCGTGTTGATACGGATACCGAACCATGCCACGCCATAAGATCCGAGGATGCCCAAAACAGTCCACAAGAGGATCAAAAGTACTTTTGGAATGGACATTTCGCTGAGTCCATAGAAATAATAAAAAATGGCTGCGCCGATAATCACAAAAAGGATAATCAGGAAACGGCCTTGCTGAAGCAGATAAGTCTTACAGGTTTCGTAAATGATGTTCGCTACTTTCAGCATTGAATGGTGCGCAGGCAGTTTCGAAATTTTCTGAAACTGCCAAAGGCCAAAGAGCAGGCCCAGCACGATAATAACCATGCCATAGAACAGAAGGTTCCATCCATTCATGCCTAAGACATTGAAATAACTTTTCGCAAGGTCGGGCACTACCAGGTCGGCCTCACTTGCCCTTGTCAGGAACGGCAGAGCCAGGGCTGCCAGCATCGTCAAGGTTTTTTTCATAACTTACAGTGTTTGGTTAATTCTTATATAAGCAAAATTACGGAATAGCTCTTTTCTCCGACATTAAATCGCTTTTGGGTTTTAAATTTTTTTTAAGTTTTGATGTTGAAATTTTGATATAATTTTTAAAATTATGAAAATCAGTATTTTACGTCTTTATGACTTTGTCTTTCAAAAAAGCAGCTAAAATATTTTCTTGAAATTTAGAAGGAAACTAAACAGTTAAGGAGCTTGGACGTTGCCTACATTGTCATAAAGTAGAGTTTTAATACCATAGCCTGTTTACCGATTATTTCGCGTTTTGGCAAGCGGTGCTCCAATAAATTTAATAATTTTATGCCTGAATTGAATCCTAAGTCAGCTCACGGAAACATGGAGAAAATCAGATTAGAGATAACGGGTCTGTCATACAGTCAGTTACAAAGCGGTGCGTATGCGCTCGTGCTGAACGAAAAGGAAGGCCCCCGACGCCTGCCTATTATTATTGGTAATTTTGAAGCACAATCCATCGCTATGGAACTGGAAAAAATCCGGCCGGGCCGCCCGCTTACCCACGACCTCTTTGTTTCCTTTGCCCAAAAATTTGACATCAAACTCAAAGAAGTTATCATCGATAAATTTGTAGAAGGCGTATTTCATGCCAAGCTTATTTGCGAACAAGGCGGTAACGAAAGCGTAATTGATTCGCGCACCTCGGATGCCGTTGCACTTGCGGTGCGCTTTAAATGCCCGATTTTTACCTACGAACACATCCTCAAGGAAACCGGAGTGGTAATGGATGCCAATGAAGATGATCCTGCGGAAGAAGTGGTGGAAGAAGAACCAAAACCGGCCAAAAAAAGCAGTTTTGATGAGCTGACACGCGAACAGCTCGAAGAGATGATGCAAAAAGCAATCGAAGCAGAGGATTATGAAAATGCATCAAAAATCCGTGATGAACTCAACCGAAGAGAGAATTTAGAATAATATATTTTATTGTAAATCAGGGATAATAGCTCTTTTCTTCCCTGAAGATGCCACTAAAAAACATACTTATGACAACTCGAAAAATACTTCAGGGCAGGACGGCCTTTTCAAAAAGGCAGCTTTTGAATTTCCTGATGATGACCTTTCTGGTCTTTTTTGCATTCAGCACAAACCTTCAGGCGCAAACGGACACGCTTGTTCAAAATGATACGGTGCAGATGATGCAGGAGGCCGCTGATCAGATGGTGCAGCCCGAAGAAAACCTGGAAGCCGTAAAACAGGAAGCCAAATCCAATATTTTGCTCTCGGGGCAATCCACCGGCTTTACTCTAAACAGTTTGTTGCGTGGAATGCTCGGACTGCTGGTGCTTATCGCCCTGGCTTGGGTGCTCAGCAGCAACCGCAAAGCGATTAACTGGCGTGTAGTCCTGATTGGACTGGCGATTCAGATCATTCTGGCCGTGAGTATCTTATATGTACCTTTTATGCAGACATTCTTTGAGGTGGTCGGGAAAATGTTTGTTAAAGTGCTGGATTTCACGAAGGAAGGAACAGATTTCCTCTTTAAATCATTTGTAACCGGAAAAATCGAAGTGCCGCTGCTTAATTTTGCAGTGCAAATCCTGCCTACCATTATTTTCTTTTCGGCACTCACAAGTTTGCTGTTTTATCTCGGAATTATTCAGTGGGTTGTTTATGTGCTCGCATGGATCATGTCGCGCCTGATGCGCCTGAGCGGTCCTGAAAGCCTTTCGGTTGCCGGGAATATTTTCCTCGGACAAACCGAGTCGCCCTTAATGATCAAGGCATACCTTTCCAAGATGACCAAATCGGAAATCCTGCTCGTGATGATGGGCGGAATGGCGACTTTGGCCGGAGGTGTGCTGGCAGTTTATATCAGTTTCCTTGGTGGCGACGATCCCCAGCAGCGACTGCTTTTTGCCAAGCACCTGCTTACGGCTTCCGTGATGGCAGCTCCCGGGGCAATCGTTATTTCCAAAATACTGGTGCCGCAAACCGAAGAAATCAGTCAGGATGTGAGCGTACCCAAAGACCGTATTGGAAACAATGTGCTGGATGCCGTTTCGAACGGTACAGGAGAAGGATTGAAACTTGCCGTAAATGTTGCCGCAATGTTGCTCGTTTTTATTGCTTTTATCGCGATGATCAATTTTATCTCCTTTAAAATAGGTGCCTTATTTGATATCAACGATAATATCGCTGCTTTTACCAACGGAAAATACGAAGGTCTTTCCCTGCAGTTTATGCTGGGCTATGCTTTTGCCCCATTGATGTGGCTGATTGGCGTGTGCACCGAAGATATCGCTTTGGTGGGTCAATTGCTTGGCGAAAAAGTCATCATGACCGAGTTTATCGGCTATGTGAGCCTGAGCGATTTCAAAGCCGCAGGGCTGTTTACCGAGCAAAAATCCATCATTATGGCCACCTATATGCTTTGTGGTTTTGCCAATTTTGCCAGTATCGGCATTCAAATTGGTGGTATTGGATCGCTTGCACCGGATAAGCGCGTGCAGCTTTCAAAATATGGGATCAAAGCGCTGATTGGCGGTACTTTGGCCAGTTTGCTCTCCGCTACAATTATTGGAACAATTATGGGCTAAGCCCAAACGATAACAAAAAAAAGCCATCCGGGATGATCGGGTGGCTTTTTGTTTTAAGAGGATTTTACAAAGGCACAGATTACGTCCTGATCGGCACTGCTGATATCGGTGTATTTTTCTATGAATGTTTTGATGTGATGCACTGTGGTTGGTTTAGTCAAAGGTCGTTAAAATCGAAACTGAAAGCAATTCACAACTTTCGGCTTGGTATTGCATCGAATTGAAGCGCTGTGTCAAAGGTCGTTAAAATCGAAACTGAAAGCAATCCCCCTACGATTGTTTTTCCTTTTCGACCATCCGCAAAATATCTCCTAAAACCTGAGCCTGGAAAAAATCCTGTGGCGCCATTTTAAAACCAAATTCTTCGGACAGATCGGCTTCAAGCTCAATGGCAGTTACTGAATCAAAGGGATATTGGCTCATGGCCTTTTCAAAATCAATTTTTTCTGCCGGGATTTTCATCTTTTTCTCAATCCAGTTGATGAGCCAGGTTTTCATATCGGTTTTTTCTTCATCAGCCTTTGCCAATGAAAAATTTTCTTCCTGCCATTGGCCCACAATACTGAGTTTTCCATCAAGGTATTCCTGTTTGCAGGCACGTCTTTGGATTTTGCCACTCGAAGTCTTGGGTATGCTTACCGTGCGGATCAGCACAATGGCATGTGGGCGGAGCTCAAAAGCCTGGAAAACCGCATCGCGTATTTTCGCGCAAACATCTTCCGCATCAAGATTATGGAGGGCTGTGCGGCGCATTTCGGCAACAATCACCAGTTTTTCTTCATCATTTGTTTCAATGGAAAATGCTGCGGAATTTCCGGTATTGATTCCTTCATGGCTTTGTTCGGCTACCAGTTCGATATCCTGCGGATAATAATTGGCGCCCCGGATAATGATCAGGTCTTTGAGCCTGCCGGAAACATAAAGATCGCCTTCATGGATAAATCCCAGATCACCGGTACGCAGGAAGGGGCCTTCGCCTGATGAAGCAATATGCGCATCGAAAGTTTCAAGGCTTAGCTCCGGTTTGTTCCAGTAGCCTTTGGTTACCGATGTGCCCGATATCCAGATTTCGCCTACTTCGCCTTCCTTGCAGGCCATCATGGTTTCGGGATGTACAATGCGGGCCTGCATATCCGGACGCGTTTTTCCTACACTGGCCAAGGCAATCCCTTTTTTAGATGGATCTGTTATTAACTCAACTTTATCACATTGATAGGCTTGTTTGTCGATACGTAGGTATTTATCTTTTTCGTAGATGGTGCCGCCACTGATAATTAATGTGGTTTCAGCCATTCCATATGTAGGAAACAGGGTTGTGTCTTTGAGCCCATAATTTTTAAAAGCTTGATAGAATGCAGAAAATGAACTTTGACGAACCGGCTCCGCACCATTATATAATGTGATAACCGAGCTTAAATCTAAACCTTTCTTTTCTTCTTTATCTATATTTTCAGCCATCAAATCATAGGCAAAATTGGGAGCCCCACCGGTTGTTCCTTTGTATTTTTGGAATGCTTTGAGCCAGCGGACAGGTTTTTGGATAAAGCTGACCGGAGGCATGAGTACACTCAGATAGTTGGAATAAACGCAGCTGGTGACACCAAAGATGAGGCCCATATCATGGAAAATGGGCAGCCAGTGAACAGTGGGAGTTGATTCGCTTAATACAAATGTATCTTTCAAATGCTGGCAATTGGCCAGAATATTTCCATGGCTCACCATCACACCTTTGGGAGCGCCGGTAGAGCCGCTGGTATATTGCAAAAATGCGATATCATCGCGTTCGGGCAGATATTCCTGATAGGCCAATGAGTTTTTCATGATGGTTTCATGGGTGTCCCACGAAATCTCCTGCATCCAGCTTTCTTTGGTGAAATTTTTTTCAATACGCGGAAAAATATCATCGGTGGTCACTACCAGTTTTGCATCAGAATCATCGATAATATTTTTAATGCGCAGCAAGGAACGGTTGCGCTTGGGCGGATAAGCAGGAATGGCCAGAGCCCCGGCATACAAACAGCCCCAGAATGCAATGATAAACGCATAACCCTGCGGATATAGCAGTAAAACCCTTTCGCCTTTCAATCCTTTGTCCTGAAGGTATGCCGCATAGGTCCTGGCATAAGAATCCATTTCCTGCCAGCTGATGTGAAAGGCATCATTTTCGCCATCGTTGAGATAAGTATATAGCCTTTTGTGCGGCTGTTTTGCAGAAAGTCCCTGCATTGTTTCTACCAGGCTGTTGTAGGGATAATCAGGGAAAGGCTTTTGGCTTTTGTTTTCCTTGCTTTTACGCTTTTTAAAAGGGAAGATGGGCATTTTTTGCTTCGTTAGGTTTATAAGTGTTGTCTCAGCATTGCTTCGCAAATTTACGGATCAACATTATTATTTCAAAATTTGCAGTAAATTTGTTCAAATACCCAGAAAAAAACGCTTATGGCTATATTCCACACAAATAATACACGCATCGCCGGATTAGCGGCATGTGTGCCCAAAAATGAAATTTCCAATCAGGATTACGATTGGATTTCGGAAAAAGAACGCGACCTGCTCATCAAAACCATTGGGGTGGATAAACGCCGGGTAGCTCCGGAGGGCATGACCACATCCGATCTGGCTTTTGAAGCAGCGGAAAAGCTTCTGGCTGAACTTCAGTGGGATAAAAAGGAAATCGATATGCTGATTTTTGTGAGCCAGTCGGGCGATTATATCATTCCCGCAACGGCACCCATCCTTCAGGATCGCCTGAAACTGCCCAAGACCTGCCTTTCCTTTGATATTGGCCTGGGCTGTTCGGGTTATGTTTATGGGCTTTCTATTGCCAGCAATATGATGGCGGCCGGATTTATCAAAAAAGCACTTTTATTGGTGGGTGATTTGTCCAATGTAACATCATCCTACAAAGATAAAAGCACATATCCGCTTTTTGGTGATGCGGCTACAGCAACGGCTTTGCAACATGATATCAACGCACCATCCATGCCGTTTAACCTGCAAACCGACGGTGCCGGGCACAAAGCCATTATGATCCGCGACGGGGGTGTGCGCCATCTCGTAAATGAAAATTCGCTCAAAAGTGAAAAAATAGCCGAGGGCATCGAGCGTGCACCCATGAATATTATTCTCGATGGGGTGGAAGTTTTTAATTTCAGCCTGCGCGAAGTAGTGCCCAACATCAAAAAGTTGCTCAAAGAAACCGGCGGATCACTCGATGAATTTGATTTTCTGCTCTTCCATCAGGCCAATAAACTGATTAATAACACCATCCGCAAAATGCTGAAAGCCGATCCGGCCAAAGTCCCTTTTTCTATTCAGGATTTTGGAAACACCAGCTCAGCTTCCATTCCGCTTACTTTGGTGAGCCAGCTGCGCGACGAACTGCAAAACCGTAAAATGAAACTGCTGCTTTCCGCTTTTGGTATTGGCTTGTCGTGGGGAACCACCATCATCGAAACAGATCATATTGTTTGTCCGCAATTGCTTGAACTTTAGATTATTGATTATGAAGAACCCTTTTGATCTTACAGGAAAAATAATTCTGGTTACCGGAGCATCATCCGGTTTGGGCATGCAAACGGCCATCACGGCAAGTCAGCGCGGAGCTCAGCTGGTGATTACCGGCCGCAATGAAAAGCGACTGAAAGCTACACTTGATGCGCTGGATGGCGAAGGACATCAAATGATCATTGCCGACCTGACTAAAAAAGATGATATCGAACGGCTTACGGACGAGCTGCCCAGATTGCACGGCCTGGTTTATTCCACAGGCATTTCGGATTTGCTGCCCGCTCAGTTTATTGATGAGGCAGCCATGAGAAAAACCTTCAGCATTAGTTTTGATGCCACGGTTTTGCTCAATGCACGCATCCTGAAAAAGAAGAAAATCCAGCGAACGGATGCTTCGATTGTTTTTATTTCGTCCATTTCAACGCGTTATCCTTTTGTGGGTGGCGCGATGTATGTCAGCGCAAGGGCAGCAATTGAAGGATATGCACGCGTATTGACCGTAGAACTGGCTAAGCGCAAAATCCGGGTGAATTGCGTAAGCCCGGCTTTTGTGAGAACACCCATGCTCGATCAAACGGCATCGGATTATTCCAATGAAGCGGTGGATAAAATTGAAGAACGGCAAATCCTTGGTTTGGGCGAACCCGAAGATGTGGCCAATCCGATTGTGTTTTTCCTTTCCGATGCAGCGCGCTGGGTAACCGGAACCAATTTAATCCTCGGAGGAGGTTGATATGAATAAAAAAAGCCTTGATTTTTCGGTTGTAGTGCCGGTGCACAATAGTGAGGATTCCCTGAAGGAATTATTTCTTGGGATCAAATCCTGTTTTGAAAAGCTGGAGCGCAGCTACGAAGTGGTTTTCGTAAACGATTATAGCCGCGATGAAAGCTGGCAGGTTTTGGAAGACCTGCATCGGGCGTATCCAAATGAAGTTCGTGCCATTAGTTTGAGCCGGAATTTTGGCCAGCATAATGCCATTTTCTGTGGTTTTACTTTTGTGCAGGGCATGCAGGTCATAACCATGGACGATGATCTGCAAAACCCGCCCGAAGAAATCCCCAAACTGATCGAAGCAGCTGAAAAACATGAAAGTGACCTGGTGTACGGTATTCCGGCCAAGAAAAGCCACAGCCGTTCCCGGCGCATTGGCAGCAAGGCGCTTCATAAATCTTCCCATGCATTATACGATGGCCCCGGAAATGGATCTTCTTTCCGGCTCATCAGCCGAAAGCTGGTCGATCAGCTGCTCAATCACCATCATAATTTTATCTATCTTGATGAGCTGCTGAACTGGTACACGCGTTCCATCAGTTTTGTGGAAGTGGAACACCGCCCCAGGCCCTATCAGAAATCGGGCTACAGCAATCGCTCGCTATTCCGGCTTTTTACCAATATTGTGCTGTTTTATACAAATTTCCCTTTGCGCCTGATTGTTTATGGCGGATTTTTGTTTTCCCTGGTAAGTTTTATCATGGGTGTTCTCTTCATTTACCGAAAGGTAGTTTATGAAGTGCCATTGGGCTTTACCGCGCAAATTGTGGCCATATTTTTCAGTACCGGACTGATCATGCTCAGCCTGGGCGTTATTGGTGAATACCTGAGCCGGATTTATAGCCTGCAGCAAAAAAAACCTCCTTTTTCTATTAAAAAAGCACTCTGATGGTCGTTTCCCGATATGGCGTCAGCCTGAGGCTGCTGGAACATAAAGACATCGAAATGGTACGCCAGTGGCGTAATTCCAAATGGGTAAACCAGTTTATGGAATACCGCGAATATATCACGCCTGAAATGCAGGAAGAATGGTTCCGCAAGGTAAATTCGCCCGAATATCTTTATATGATTGCTGAATACAAAGGCGAAGCCATTGGTTTGATGAACGACAAAAACATCAATTGGGAAGAAAAAACTTCCGAATCGGGCTTCTTCCTGAAAGACCAAAGTTATTACCATACGCATATTCCCATGCTGGTTTCCCTTTGCGGGATTGATGCTACTTTTTTCTTTTTGAGATGGAATAAATCCTATGCCCGTATGCTGCGTACGAATCAAAATGTGATTGATTTTAACAAAGCACTGGGCTACGAACTTTGTGATGGCCAGGAAAATGTCGAAAACCAGCTTTATGTCATGACACGGGAACGTTTCCTGAAAAAAAGCCCAAAAATCCGTAAAGCGGCTTTGGTGGTTGCCGGAGCGGAGGACCGAATGGAATTAATCGTTACACCACATGATCTTGAATTGGGCATTGGCCGAAAGTTTATTGATGGACTTAAAAATTCCGGAATTCCTTTTGAAGTCAAAGAAAGTGGTTTGGGCACACATTATAAAGTTACAGAGCAATTACGCTGGGGCTAACGCGATTCGTTTTTTAATTTGCTTCTGCCGCTGAGGTAATTATAAATGCGGATAAACTGTGCTATCCCCCAGGCCATGAAATTCCGGAGGAATCCGGGAACGTATTCTATATTACGCATAGCAAAGAAAATCAACCTGCCATAAATCAGGATCGGACATTGGCTGATGCGTAAACCGAAGCTGTATTTTTTGAATTTCCGCTCATAACCAGCTTCCTCGGCAAGACTTCCCACGACCATATCACAAATTTTAACCTGCCGGTCGCTGAGGCGTGTTTTCCATAAGCCAATGCGCGAAGAGTTTATCGGATTCCGGAGGTTTTTGTGGATTTTAGCGGTTTCTTCTTTTAGCTCTTTCTCATTTTTTGAATAAAAAGAATGGAAGTCCAGCATTTTTTCCTGAAAATCAATTTCCAGAAAATTGCAGATTTCACGTGTATATTTTTCAGGCTCTGCACAAAGCGATTCGTATTTAATTCTGTAAATCCGCTCCGGCTCTTTTTCGATCAGCTGATCCATTAAACGATAAGTAAATTTCCACCGATAGGCTAGAAGGGCAGGAATGCCGGCCTCAAAATTCATGCGCATAAGGGATTCAATATTATCTCGGTAATCGCGATATATGTGAATGAATTTTGCCTGGGGCATTTCCCTGAAAATATTATCGGCGATAATTGAATAAACCGGGTTTTTGTCGCCTATAATTTTTATTTCATCATTTTCAGTAATCCCTTTATAATGCTTATACGGAACCGACATAAGGTCATAAATGCTGTGATTTCCCTCCATGGATAAAATTTCCTTTTTCAGCTCTTCATGATCCAAAGGCATATCCTTGAAAAAGGTAACATTATAAAGGTCTTTTAGAAAACGCTCCAGAATTTTGGGCGTCCAGTGGGTAGTGTTTTTATAGCGGTAGCGCAATTCTATATAAACCGGTGCCTCTAAGGGAATCAAAACATCAGGATGGCTGTCCAGTATCAGCTGCAATAATGTGGTTCCTGAACGCGGTCGGCCAAGAATATAAAATAAAGGGAGATTTCTTAGGTCCATTTTTCCGATAGTCAGGGCAAATATAGGATAATTTGTTGTTTCATCATACATTTGCAGCTTGAGCATACATTATTGTTAATGTTATTTAATTCAGCAGATTTTATTGTATTTTTCCTCCTTGTAATTGTTTTGTACAGGAGGCTTTCGGGCAATTTCAGATGGATCCTCCTTCTGGCTGCCAGTTACATTTTCTATATGTCGTGGAAAATGGAATATGTGCTGCTTATCCTTTTTTCTACTGCCATTGATTATTATGCAGCCATCCGTATGGAGCAAAAAAGCAATCAAAAAGAGCGCCGGCCTTTTTTTTTGCTGAGCCTTTTCGGGAATTTGGGCATGCTTTTCCTTTTTAAATATTATGGCTTTTTTGGGCATTCGCTCAATGAAATTTTTTCATTTTTGGGGAGCAGCTTTAGCCTTCCTGCACCATCCTGGCTTTTGCCTGTCGGGATATCTTTTTATACCTTCCAAACACTGAGTTATTCCATTGATGTGTATCAGGGAAGGACAAAAGCAGAGCGGCATTTTGGCTATTTTGCCCTCTATGTCAGTTTTTTTTCGCAATTGGTTGCCGGTCCGATTGAGCGCCCAGGTCATTTGCTTCCACAGCTGCACCGCATGAAAACACCGCCCGATGAGATGTTTGGCAGCGGCATTCGCCTGATGCTTTGGGGCGCTTTTAAAAAAATCGTTATTGCCGACCGTGTGGCCATGTTTACCGGGCCGGTGTTTCTGCAGCCCGAAGATTTTGGCTTTTTCTCTGTCGTCCCGGCATTGTTTTTTCTCTTAATTCAAATTTATGCAGATTTCAGCGGTTATACGGATATTGCCATAGGTTCGGCGCGCTGCCTGGGTATAGACCTGAGCCAGAACTTTAACCGACCTTTTACCGCAACATCCATACGCGATTTCTGGAGCCGCTGGCATATGACACTCACCAATTGGTTCCGCGATTATGTGTTTTTTAATCTTCCGGTGAAACGAAAAGGACGTCCGCAAAAGTGGCGCATTCAGCTCAATTTATTTATTATGCTGGTGCTGATCGGCCTTTGGCATGGTGCCAACTGGACCTTCGTAGCCTTCGGCGCTTTGCATGGGATTTATATGGTAAGCGGAAACCTGAGCCGCTCCTGGCGACAAAGGATGGTGGAAAAAAGCGGGCTCATATTGCGGCCTAAACTGCATGAGTATCTTGGTATTGCCCGAACCATGTTCCTGTTGATGTTTTCGGCCTTTTTCTTTGGCATCCATTCCATTGGCCAGGCATGGACCATGATGAAGCAGGCTGTTGTTATAGATGGTTTTAAAGGCTCTTTGCTTTGGATGCGGGGAAACGATAGTATTCTGTCTGTGATTTTGGTAATTTTCCTTTTTTATGCAGAACGCAAAATGGCACGGCATGGTGGTGAGCAGATTATTTTAAGTAAATCAACATGGCAACGCTGGGCGCTCTATTTGTTTTTTGTGTTTTTTATACTCGTTTTCGGGATATTCCACCGCGATGAATTTATCTATTTCCAATTTTAATGGTGATGAAGCTGAACCGTTTGACATATAAAATTTTGTTGGCCGTAGCTTTGGTGCTGCTGCTCAATTTTGTGCTGCATCATCTTTATCACCGTTTCATGATTATCAACCGCGTAAATGAACATCAGGACGAACAGTTTGAAGAGCTCGATAGCCTGACAGGATGCCTTTTGATCGGCAATTCACATAACCCGCTGAATCCGGATGTTTTGGGAAATTCCTTCAATTATGCTTCTCCTCATGAGCTTTTCCCTCAAACCTACTTCAAACTGAAAGCGGCTTTGGAACATCCGGGCATTCATCCGAAATTTGTGGTTTTACCTGTGGATGCCAGTGCCTTTTCGCCCTATGCGGCGCATTCTATGCGTTTTCACGATTATTGGGTGAAATTTGTTGATTATCCACAGCTCTACAAAGAAACCGGCGAAAGTGCTTATTTGCGTGCACTTATCATGGCCAATACATGCAGCTATATCGGAAATTACACCTATATCTGGCAGAGTATTGGAGGTCTTTTTATTGATTTTAGTCCTATGAAAAACGGCTACCGGCCTCCACGTGATTTTAAAAACTGGCAGGATGTGCCCAATAAAATGAAAACCGGCTGGGAACGGGCACATTCGTTTTTATCTACTTTTGATGACAGTCAGCCACATCCGCTTATGCTGGATTATTTTGAACGAATCCTGAAACTTTGTGAAGAAAAAGGGATCAATGTCGTTTTGTACCGCTCTCCTTTAACAAAGGAATTTTTGATTAATGCAGATAAATTTATTGATTATCAAAAGTTTGATGGGATTATTGATTCAGTATGCCGAAAATACGATAATATTGATACGGTTTTTGATTACCGGACTGTTTTTAAGGGTCGGCCCGATTTGTTTTTCAATGCAGATCATGTAAATCCCGAAGGAGCAGACTCGCTAACAAGAATACTTCTCATGGATTTGAATGCGGTTCATAAATAAATTATTCGGTTTGCTCCCGGTCCCGCTGATACGCCTGCATCGCTTTGCGATAAAAATACTTTGATTTTTCTTCATCGCCTTTGGCACGGTAATGCCTGCTGATGCTAATACCTAACTGATATTGCGGATAGCGTTCTATGGCTTGTTCCCACTGACTGATGGCCCGCAAAGTATCCTGCATCTGCAAATAGTAATTCCCCATATTAATGTATGGCTGATCCCAGTCCGGACGCGTTTTGGCCATTTGCTCATTGAGCTCAAAAGCTTCCCGGCTTTTTCCGCTTTTAAAATAGAGGTTGGCCAGATAGGATTTTAACTTATAGTCATCAGGATTTAGTTTCAGGGATTCTTTATAGGCTTTCTCGGCTTTGTCCAAATCGCCCAGTTGCTCATAAACAAAACCGAGATTAAACCATCCGGCAGCTTCGTCAGGCTTGATTTGCACTGCTTCCTCCAGATAAGGTCTTGCTTGTTCGTATTCGCGCATTTCCAGGCTTAGGAAAGAACCCAGATTGTTGAGTACTTCGTAATTTTCAGGATATATTTTCAGTGCATCCTGATAATAAGAAATTACTTTTTGGCGGGTTTCGGGGATTTTGCTGATATCGCGGCCGAATTTATTGTCATAAATTACTTTGTTCGACCAGGCTTCCGCAGCAAGTGCTTGCAGTTTAATACTGGATTTGGCAATACCGGCATCATTACTGAATAAAGTCAGGTGGTTTTTCCAGTCTTTGTTACGGTCGATGGTCAGTACTGTATAAGGAATCAAGATGATGATCAAAATTAAAAGGGCTTTTGAAATTTTGGGCTGAATTGCCCCTTTTTGTTGTGCCAGCTTCAGGATGAGGATGGCGCCCATAATGGAAAAAACAATGGATGGTGAAAGAGCAAAACGGTCGGCCACGATGCCCGGAACCGGAACCAGAATATTGCTCACAATCGATATCGTGATAAAGAAAAATAGAATGGAAAATGAAAGAATATTCTTGCTTTTCAGTCCTTTGAAGGCAAAATAAAGCAGGGCTGCAGTAAGAAACAGTCCGGCAAAAGGCCAGATGCCATTCCAGCCCACAGGCATGGCATCAAAACCATAATAACTGAGCATCGGATAGGGGACAAAAAGTTGTTTCAGGTAAAAAGCTACGGCTGTAAAAGCTGTGCCCACTTTCATCAGAAAGCCACCTTCGGAGTACAATGGGTTTTCGAAAAATTGCAAAGGTCTGACTTCTTGTGGAGTAAGCACTATATAAGCGATCATCACAAGAAAGAAAATGCCGAGGATCAAACCAAAGGTGCGATAGATTTTCTTAGGGGGAAGATCCGTGAAAAAATAGAGTGCGAAAGGGAAAACAGCCAGGTACGTCATTGTAGTCCTTTTTCCCAGCATGCCCAGCACAAAGAAAAAGGCCATCCAGCCGAGATATTTGATTTTACCGGAATCGGCATAGCGAAAAAGAAAACTCAGGGCCATGAGCGCGCCGATCAGGCTAATAATTTCATCGCGGTTTTTCAGGCTGGCAACCACTTCTGTATGAATAGGATGTGCAATAAAAATTAAGGTGGCAATAAGCGGAAGTAAAGGGTGGTGTTTTTGCAACATCCTTCTTAAAAGCCTGAAAAGGATGATCCCTGATAAGGCGTAAAGCAGCAGGTTGATCAGGTGGTGCATAAAAGGGCGCAGGCCATAAAGGCTGTATTCCAGTGCAAAACTGGCTTTTACCAGCGGACGGTAATCGTATGCCAAACCTTCTTCGGTGCTGTATGGCGTACTGAAAATTTCCGGAATAGCACTGATGCCCTGCTGAACCTGCTCATTGTTCAGGATTACATTGTGATCATCTAAAGCAAATTTGTTGAAAAGGGTATTGCCGTATAGCACAAAAACCAGCACAAAAATCAGCCCACAGGCCAGCCAGTTGTACTTTTTTTGATTGTCAAAAAGAGAAGTTTGTTTTTTCGCTTTTTTATTTCGTCCCATTTTGTTCTGCTCTTCTTAAAGTGAAATTTTTCCCGAGGTAAACTTTGCGCACGTGCTCATCGGCTGCAAGTTCTTCCGCACTTCCGGCTTTTAGCACCGAGCCTTCAAAAAGCAGGTAAGCGCGATCGGTAATGCTCAGGGTTTCGTGTACGTTATGGTCGGTGATGAGGATGCCGATATTTTTATTTTTCAGGTTGGCTACAATGCCTTGGATGTCTTCAACAGCGATGGGGTCCACTCCGGCAAAAGGTTCGTCGAGCAATATAAAATTCGGGCTGGTAGCCAGGGCGCGGGCAATTTCCGTACGCCTGCGTTCTCCGCCCGAAAGTTGTATCCCTTTGGATTTGCGGATGTGCTGCAAACCAAATTCATCGAGCAGGCTTTCCAGCTTTTCGCGCTGTTCGGCTTTGCTCAGTTTGGTAAACTCCAATACAGCCCTAATGTTATCTTCAACGCTAAGGGTCCTGAATACCGAAGCTTCCTGAGCCAGGTAACCAATCCCCAGTTGTGCGCGTTTGTACATGGGCAGTGCCGTGATTTCCTGCTGATCAAGGAAAACCTTGCCGGTAAAGGGCTTGATCAAACCTACGATCATATAAAAACTTGTGGTCTTTCCCGCTCCGTTTGGTCCCAGCAAACCCACAATTTCGCCTTGGTTTACCTCAATGGAAACACCTTTTACAACTGTGCGCTTGCGGTATTTCTTAACAATATTGTCTGTATAGAGTTTCATAAGCCTGCTTAAATAATGCCTTCTTTAAGAATATCATGGAGATGGATTACCCCGGCATAAATACCGTTTTTTAAAACAAGGATTTGCGTGATATTATTATTGCGCATCAGGTTTAAAGCGTCCACTACCAGAATGTCTGTGTCCAGCGTCTTGGGGTTTGCCGACATGATGTCCTTTGCTTTGACCTCGGTTAATGGTGCGTTTTTGCTGAGCATGCGTCGTATATCGCCATCGGTGATGATGCCGCAAAGCTTATCGCCATCCATAACTGCTGTGGCGCCCAGGCGTTTCGATGAAATTTCCAGAATAACATCGCTCAGGCTGGCATCGGGACTGACCTGTGGTTTTTCATTTTGCGCATAAAGGTTTTCGACACGCAGGTACATGCGTTTGCCCAAAGTCCCGCCGGGATGGTTGCGCGCAAAGTCACGCGAAGTGAAATTGCGGTATTCCAGCAATGCCACGGCAAGCGCATCGCCCATCACAAGTTGTGCGGTTGTGCTCGAAGTTGGGGCCAGGTTATTTGGGCAAGCTTCCCGGCTGACGCTGGTGTTGATCAGATAATCGGCATTGGTAGCCAAAAAAGATTCCGTATTGCCGCAAAAAGCGATGAGTTTGTTGCCATACGATTTTAGCAAAGGAACCAAGACCCTGATTTCCGGAGTGTTGCCGCTATTGGAAATGCAGATGATCACATCTTCTTTTCGGATAGTGCCAATATCTCCATGTATGGCATCGGCAGCATGCATAAAAAGAGCCGGCGTTCCGGTAGAATTAAAAGTAGCTACCATTTTGCGCCCAATGCTGGCGCTTTTCCCAATTCCGGTTACTATAAGCCTCGAATTGGCCTTGTAAATCAGCTGCACGCTTTCTGCAAAATCCCCGGTCAGGAAAGTTGGAAGGCGCCTTAATTCATCAATTTCAGCTTCAATGGTCCGTATGGCAGATTGCCTGATGTCTTCTAAGCTTTTCAATATTGGAGGATTCTGGGATTTAACATGCTGCAAATATACGAATCAACCATAAAACTCCCGGTTTATGTCAATTCACTGCGATTTTTTTTTGATTTAAAGGGTTCTTTTAGAATAATTCGTATCTTTAGCGTTAAGAAAAAGGGGTTTAAGCTTTTTTTTGGGTTCTCAGGAATATAAAGTATTTTTGTCAGCCTTTTGAAAAATCCCTTTTCCTTGAGAACAAAAAATCCTGCGCCCGATGTCAGGTAGTTTTGATATATTTCGGGAAAGTCAGGAATTGTTTAAAATTCTTATTTGGTTTGGTATGCAGTTGATTACCTCGGCTTGTTTTGATAACAGGCTTTTATGTATTAATTGGAGAAATTATGATTTCGCAGGAAGTTGATTTAAAATCGTATTTGAAGCAGTACTTCGGGTTCAACAAGTTCAAAGGGACTCAGGAACCTATTATTCATAGTCTGCTCGATGGCAAGGATGTATTTGTTATCATGCCCACAGGTGGCGGAAAATCTATGTGCTATCAGTTGCCGGCGCTCATTAAAGAAGGTACGGCCATCATTATATCGCCCCTTATCGCATTGATGAAAAACCAGGTGGACAGCATCCGTAATTTTGGAAATGACGATGGTGTTGCCCATTTTTTGAATTCTTCTTTGACCAAGCATGAAATTAATGAGGTTAAGGAAAACCTTACCAATGGCCGCACCAAGCTGTTGTATGTAGCGCCCGAATCGCTCAATAAAGAAGAAAATGTTGAATTTTTAAGGAATATCAAAATCAGTTTTTACGCCATTGATGAAGCGCATTGCATTTCGGAATGGGGCCATGATTTCCGCCCCGAATACCGCAGGCTGCGCCCCATCATTGATGCTATTGGCCAGGATGTTCCAATTATTGCCCTTACGGCTACAGCCACAGTGAAAGTGCAGACGGATATCCAGAAAAACCTGGGCATTCCCGATGCGGACGTTTATAAATCTTCTTTCGACCGTCCCAACCTTTATTATGAAGTACGGCCAAAAACAAAGGATGTTATTAAGGATATTATCCGCTATATCAAATCCAAAATGGGCAAATCGGGCATCGTTTATTGCCTGAGCCGCAAAAAAGTGGAAGAACTTGCCGAAACACTTCAGGTAAACGGAATTAAAGCCTTGCCATATCATGCCGGGCTGGATGCTGCTACACGCCGCAAAAATCAGGATATGTTCCTGATGGAGGAAGTGGATGTAATTGTGGCTACCATCGCTTTTGGAATGGGCATCGATAAACCGGATGTACGTTTTGTAATCCACCACGATATCCCCAAAAGCCTTGAAGGCTATTATCAGGAAACAGGTCGGGCCGGACGTGATGACGGTGAAGGAAATTGCATCGTTTTTTATAGCTACGACGACATCCTGAAACTTGAGAAATTTATGAAAGGCAAACCCGTGGCCGAGCAGGAAATAGCCAAACAGCTTCTGACAGAAACGGTGGCTTATGCCGAGAGTTCCGTTTGCCGCCATAAGCAATTGCTCCATTATTTTGGCGAAGATTATCCCAATGACAGTTGCGGCGCCTGCGATAACTGCCTCAATCCCAAAGAACGCTTTGAGGCCAAAGAGCATGTTGCTTTATTGCTGCAAACCGTAGTAGATATTAAGCAGCTGTTCAAAGCCAATCATGTAAATAATATCCTCACAGGAAAACCTACCGCAAATATTAAATCTGCACGGCACGATAAACTTGAGGTTTTTGGTAAAGGAGAAGAGCAGGATGAAAAATACTGGAACGCAGTAATCCGTCAAACATTGATTCAGGACTTGCTGCGCAAGGATATTGAAAATTATGGCCTGCTGAAAGTCACCGACAAAGGATATGAATTCCTCGAAAAGCCGTGGTCGCTCATGTTTACGCGCGATCATGATTATGATACCGGTAATGATGAAGTGATTTCTACCAGTAGCTCTAGCCGTCAGGGCTCAGCAGATGAACAGCTTTTTAAAATGCTGAAAGATCTGCGCAAATCCATAAGCCGCAAAGAAAACCTGCCCCCATTTGTGATCTTTCAGGATCCTTCGCTGGAAGATATGTCCGTACAGTATCCCGTTAATATGGATGAACTAAAGCAAATTACGGGCGTGGGCGCAGGAAAAGCCATGAAATACGGGAAGCCGTTCATTACATTGATTAAAGATTATGTCGAAGAAAACGAAATAGTCCGTCCAAATGATATGGTCGTTAAATCGGTAGTGAATAAATCTGGCCTGAAAGTTTATATCATACAAAGTATCGACCGCAAATTATCCCTCGATGATATCGCCATGACCAAAAACCTTTCCCTGGATGACCTGATTACAGAGCTGGAAAGCATTGTGGATTCGGGTACGCGTATCGATATTGATTACTATATCACTGAAAATGTGGACGAATACCACCAGGAAGAGATTTATGACTATTTCCATGAAGCAGAAACCGATTCGGTGGACGCTGCCCTGGACGAACTCGGTGAGGATGAATACAGTCGCGAAGAAATCCGTCTGATCAGGATTAAATTTATGTCGGAAGTAGCCAATTAGTTTTGTCGATCGGAATGAAAAGGAAAGCCTGGCATCTATTAATACTGATAGCCGCATTTGGAATAATCGCACTTTATTCATGTAGCGGAGAGAAAAAAGAAGTAATCCCGGATTATGTTCTCCCAAAGGATACAATGGTGATGATTGTTGCCGATTATCATCTGATTGAAGCCGAGCTTACGCATACACGCGGTAGAGGCAAGGATGTAAATAAATTGAGAGATCATTATTATGCAGCCCTTTTCGACCGATACAATATTGATCAAAAAACCCTGGAACAAAATTTTGATTACTACAAAGACCGGCTGGAAGAGCTTCAGGGTATTTATCAGGACGTAGTAACACGGCTGAGCTATATGGAATCGGAAGAAAAAGAGCAACAGAAAAAGGAATAAGCGGTTTGGGCGCGTAATAGAATATTTTGTGTATTATTCAGGCTAGTTCGATTCTAAAGTTTCCTATATTTGCTGCATCAAATTTATTGGATGTTTACTCTTGATATGGATCGTGTGTTGTAAATAAGTCTGTTCTTTTGCCAGGCTTATCCCTTATGTCTTAGGCTGATTCCGGCCTGAGGATTACTGCTGTTTTTTTATTTTTAAGGATTGCTGAAATCCATTTTAATCAAATTTTAAATTTTTTATCATGAGTAATGAAAATAAATCCATGCACGACATTGATCTTCAAATAATTTGCGAATATTTTTCTAAGATCGGCCGACAGGGACCGGGAAGCCCGGAAATTACACGAAAGGCATTAAGCTTTATCGAAGGCTTGGATGCCTCGTCCAAAATTGCTGATCTGGGCTGCGGTACGGGTGGGCAAACCATCGAACTGGCCCAAAACACCAGGGGTATGGTTTACGGTTTGGATCTTTTTCCGCTCTTCATCGAAATTTTCCAAAAAAATATAAACGCCTCTGGCTTACAAAACAGGCTTAAAGCCATGGTAGGTTCTATGGATAGGCTGCCTTTTCAGGAAGGCGAGCTGGATTTAATCTGGTCTGAAGGAGCCATTTATAATATTGGTTTTGCAGAAGGGCTGAAGTATTGGCGCAGATTTCTGAAAGAGGGCGGTTATGTTGCTGTTTCTGAAGCATCATGGTTTACCGATGAACGCCCTAAAGAAATCCGGGATTTTTGGGAAATGGAATATCCGGATATTGACACTGTCCCAAATAAATTGGCGCAAATGCAAAGTGCCGGTTATATGCCCATAGCGTCTTTTATCCTGCCTGAAAATTGCTGGATCGAGAATTTCCACAAACCACAGGCTTTCATTCAGCAGGATTTTCTGAAAGATAATGCTGAGAATATAGCTGCCAAAGAGCTGGTGGACAGGCAGAATTTTGAAATCCGTTTGTACCAAAAGTATAAAAAGTACTACGGCTATGCATTTTATATTGGCCGGAAAATTTAGCCTGTTTGAAAAAAAGGATTGCCCAAATGAAGGGCAATCCTTTCTTTTTCTCGTTTGTGTTTTTACTGAACGGATTAGAATCCTAATTCCATTTGTGCCCCGCCGCCTTTGTCATCATTTTGATCCTCATTGTCTGTTTGAGGCTTTTCTGTGATTTTTTTCTCGACGGGTTTTTCCGCTTCTGGCTTCGGTTCCTCGTAAGGCAAAGGATCGAGCCATTCCAGTTTTTTGATAAACAGTTTGCTCAGGCGTTTCCCTTTGGCTTTTTCACCTTTTACATCAATAAACTCACACACGTTTATTTTTTCGTCATCCACATCCTTGCCGTTCTTTTTGTTATCAAAAATGATCTTGAGCATAGGCAGGTGATCGAGACTGTATTCCAGTAATTTGGAACTTGGGTGTTCTGTAAGGAAACTTACTGCTTTGCCGTTTCCTTCAGGATGGAACCGTTTGATGTAGGTAAAACCCGATTCGCCTTCGTGGTAGATGGCGGTCATGATTTTACGTTCATCAAATTTCTCGATGAGTATCATATCATCGTCAAAATGCGTGCTCAGGTCATAGCCGTAGAGTTTGTAAGCACCTGATTTATTGATAGTAAATATGCGGTCATCGCCTTTAAAATCACCAAGATAAGTGCCTCTCTCTTCGGTATTGAGCCTTTTAACGGTATCATCAAACCAAATTTTTAATGCGCCCAAAGTTGAAACACCATCTTCTTTTTTCTGAATTTTTCGTACGACATGCCGTGAAAGGATATTTCCTTTGGCATTGCGGTTTTTTATGGCCAGCTCACTGAAATCGAAATCGAAAGTGAGCTTTCTGAGTTTGGGTTTGGGGCGCAGGCTTACCTTCACAACTTCTGCTTCCCCGTTTGGGTTGGCCGTGAAATACAATACGCGTGTTCCTTTAGTGCCTATTGTGAGGTCGTATTCCTTGTCGCGCGTAACGCCCAGAACAGCAAAGCGTTTCACATAAAAATGCCCTAAACGGCCATCCTGATAAATCATATTATAAACCGTCCGCTCATCGTTTTTGCGGAAGATATCAATATGCAAAATATTGGTGCCGATATAGGTTTTGTTGGAAACCTTGCTGACCATAAATGTTCCATCGTTGCGGAAAACGATGAAATCATCCAGATCGGAACAATCGCAGATAAATTCATCACGCTTCAGGCTGGTGCCTGCAAAACCTTCTTCACGGTTTATGTAAAGTTTTACGTTATTTACCGCAACGGCAGCAGCTTCAATTGTATCAAAACTACGGAGTTCGGTTTTGCGTTCGCGTCCTTTTCCGTATTTTTTCTTGATTTGCCGGTAATAATTGATGGCATAATCGACCAGGTGGGCCAGATGGTTTTCTACCTCTTCGAGCTCTTCCTGCAGGCCTTTCATATATTCGTCGGCCTTGAATTTATTGTAGCGCGATATGCGTTTGATCGGAATATCCGACAGACGAACAAGGTCTTCACGTGTTACTTCCCTGATGAAATCCTTTACATAAGGCTCCAACCCTTTGTCAATGGTTTCCAGCATTTCCTCATAAGATTCCGTTTTGCGGATGTCGAGGTAAATTTCTTTTTCGATGAAGATTTTTTCGAGTGAAGAAAGGTGGAGCTTTTCAAGCAGCTCGCTTTTTTGGATTTCCAGTTCCTTTTTGAGGAGGTTAACGGTATTGGCAGTGTTGTCGCGCAAAATTTCACTAACGCCAATGAAAGCCGGTTTGTCGTCGCGGATTACACAGCTGTTGGGGCTGATTGAAATCTCGCAATCAGTGAACGCGTAAAGCGCATCAATGGTTTGGTCGGGCGAAACATTATTATGGAGATGGATCAGTATTTCCACATGTTCGGCTGTATTGTCATCAATTTTTTTAATCTTGATTTTGCCTTTATCGTTGGCGGCAAGTATGCTGTCGATGAGCGAGCCGGTGGTTGTGGCAAAAGGAATCTCCGTGATGGTCAGTGTTTTTTTGTCCGTTTTATTGATGCGTGCACGAACGCGTACTTTTCCTCCGCGCAGGCCGTCATTGTAACGGGAGCAATCGGCCATGCCACCGGTTGGAAAATCGGGCAGGATTTCAAATTCTTCGCCTTTTAGGATTTTAATGGAAGCGTCGATCAGTTCATTGAAATTGTGTGGAAGCAGTTTGGAAGCAAGTCCCACGGCAATTCCCTCCACGCCTTGTGCAAGCAAAAGCGGGAATTTCACCGGAAGGGCAACAGGTTCATTGTTTCTGCCATCGTAACTGGCGCGCCATTCGGTGGTTTTGGGGTTGAAAACAACTTCAAGGGCAAATTTGGATAACCTTGCCTCGATATAACGTGGCGCAGCAGAACTGTCGCCGGTGAGGATGTTTCCCCAGTTTCCCTGCGTGTCGATTAAAAGGTCTTTCTGTCCGAGCTGAACCAGTGCATCGCCAATAGAGGCATCGCCATGCGGGTGAAACTGCATCGTATGCCCGATGATGTTGGCCACTTTGTTGTAGCGCCCGTCGTCCATGCGGAACATCGAGTGCAGGATACGCCGCTGCACCGGTTTCAGGCCATCCTTTAAAGCAGGTACGGCGCGTTCCAGGATTACGTAGGAAGCATAGTCCAGGAACCAGTCCTGATACATGCCCGACAATTGCGTGGTCTTAATTTCTTTATCTGTGTTTTGGATTTCTGAGTGCTCCTCCAGATTGTTGTCTTCTTCCATAATCGATCCAGCTATTCCTTTTGTAGAAAGGCTATAAAATTACGCAAATTCCTAAAACACAAAAAGGGGATAATGCTTTTTTTTATTAACATTATCCCCTAATATGTTGTAATGCAGTTTTTTAGTTGTCTGCTTTCATGCGCTGTGCCATAGCCTTACCCAAGGCAATCAGTCGCTCGATGTCGTTTCCATCTGCAGCGTGGCGTGCTTCAACAGATTCTGAAACAACATCCCACTTAATGGTTTCAGCAAATTTTTCCAGTGTGCGCACACCGCCGCCGCCCCAGCTCATCGAGCCAAAGGTTGCAAGCAGGTGGTTTTTCGGCATAATGTGTTCCAGTTCGCGGATCAGGGCGCGCATCGGTGTGAAAATACCGCCGTTGTAGGCGCTGCTGCCAAGAATAACCCCACGGTATTTCCAGATGTCGCTGATGATATACGAGCTGTGTGTCTTGGAAGAGTCGTAAACACGGATGTTTTTGATGCCTTCTTCGCTGAGTGTGCGGGCAATGATTTCGGCCATTTTTTCGGTATTGCCATACATGCTGCCAAATACAATAACAACGCCTTCTTCGGTTTCATAGCGGCTCCATTTCTGATAATCGGCAATAATTTTGTCGATGTGCGAGCGCCAGATCGGGCCATGTGTTGAAGCAATCATCTTAACATCAAGTCCGCTGAGTTTGTTGAGGGCTTTTTGTACCTGCAGGCCGTATTTACCAACGATATTGCTGTAATAACGGCGCAATTCATCTTCGTAAAAATCCAGGTTGATTTCGTCATCAAAAATACCGCCGTCCAAAGTGCCAAAGCTGCCAAATGCATCGGCTGAATAAAGAATCTGATCGGTTTCGTCCCAGGTCATCATCGTTTCGGGCCAGTGCACCATGGGCGCCATGTAGAAATTCAGCTTGTGGCGCCCCAGGCTAAGGCTGTCGCCTTCTTTTACTTCCATGAAATTTTCCTTTATGCCGTAAAAGCCTTCGATCATGGGGAAGGTTTTGCGGTTGCCTACCAATTGTACGTCAGGGAATTCATTCACGATGGCTTTGATCGCTCCGGAATGATCAGGTTCCATGTGGTTGATAATCAGGTAATCTACTTTTCTTTCTTCGCCAAGAATATTCTTGATTTTATCAATATATTCCTCCATTTTGCTGATTTCAACAGTATCTACCAAGGCAACTTTTTCGTCGCAAATGAGATAGCTGTTGTACGCAACGCCAAAGGGCAGTGGCCAGTAGTTTTCGAAAAGATGGGTGCGGCGGTCATTCACACCAATCCAAAATGTGTCTTCACTGAGTTTTACTCTGTTATACATGGATCAATATTTTAAATAGTTTATTTCCAGAATCTTAAAATAAGTATTTCAATACCCAAAAAAATCAGTGCAAAAATAATAAACCAGCGCCACAATTGCTTCCCTTGAAGTGAATTTATTATGTTTTGTCCAATTTGCCGGTCGTTAAGTGTATTTGTAATGACCTTAAAACCTGCACTATTGGCAAGTTCTGCGCTTTCTTTTTCCGTAAAAAAATCGCTTGAAGACTCGCGGCGGCTGTAATTAACTGCCAGCGGAACACTTTGGCTGCCGTTTAATAGTTGATGAATGCCTGCTTCATAATTGATCTCGGGATTGAAACCGATTTCCAGTTCCTGTCCGTTTCTGCGGAAAAGCGGTATGAAGCGGTTTCTTTGGTCGGGGCTGATAATTTCCGGAGCTTTATCTTCATTGAGCAAAGTGCTTTTCAAACGCATGCTTTGTCCGTTGGCCGGTGTGAATGCTATGTTTTGCATGCCACTGCTCAGGAAAGCGGCTTTAAACATCACCGGAAGCAAAAGTGCATGGGCATCCCATTTGCTGAAAGGCTGCTCCAGTGGCGAGGCAAAAAGCAGGATGTTGCCGTTTTCGCTGTTGTGCCGTGCCAATAGGATATCGCCGTTTTGCGCATTCATCAGGCTTTCGTTGATGCTGCCCATGGCAAAGCTAATGGGAAAATGTTGCTTGTAATCAGGTAGTTTGATGTTTTTTGGCAGACGTTCAAACACGCCATTAAAAAACGGGCTTTTGCTTTGTATGAAATCTGCACGGCCCGATACGGTATCCACCGCTGCGATCATCAAACCATAACTGGCCAAAAACTGATTGTAATTGCTGATGTAGGTTTCCGCAGAAGGTATGACCGCCAGGCTTCCTCCGGCCTCAAGGAATTTGTTGAGCTCCATGGCAAGTCCGGACGGAATTTCATTCAGATTTTGGAGGATCAGCAGATCCTGGGCAGATATTTCATCATAGCGGAGCGTTTTGAGTTCAGTGTCCCTGAAATGAAACAGGCTGTCAACGCCAAAGAGCCGCCCGAGTGTTGCTTTTTTATCGCCGCTATATATGCTGAGGATGTTGATTTCCGGTCGAATAGCGATGTTCAGATAATAACGGTCGTCAAAACGGATGGGATAATCGCTGATTTCGATATAGCCGCTCAGGTTTCCGCTTTGCTGTGGCCTAAAGGTGAGCAGCACAGTAGTTTCGCTGTTTGGCGCAAGTTCCGTGCTGGCAAATGCGCGCTGCTGGCCGTTGAGGATCAGCTTCACAGGGATTTTTTCCAGATAATCAGGGCTTTCATTGCGGAGCACGGCACGTATTTCGAGCATTTCCCCGGCACGCACATAAGGAGAGCTGAGGTAGCAACTGTCGATCAGCAAATTGTTTTGCGTTGCATGCGGCAAATACACAAAGTAGATCTGTGCTGTTGAATCAAAGCCGGGATACTCCTGAAGCTGAATATTGTTTTTTTGGAAATCACTGATCAGGAACAATGTGCGTGAAGCATTATTTTTGCTTTTCAGTCCACCATACTGCTCGATCAGCTTATTGATCAGAATACTTTGCGGATGTATGCTGATTTCTCCTATTTCATTGATTGCTTGCTCTTTGTCGGTGTAATTTTCTCCGGAATAGGGGCGTTCATTGCTGATAATCTGGAAATCGGCCTGCGGGCCAAAAGCTTCCACAATGTCGAGTGCGCGTTTTTTTGCCAGCTCAAGCAGGGGTCCGGCAGTTGATTCGCCTTCCATCGAAAAACTGTTGTCGATATAAATACTGACTTCCTGCTGTTTGCCTGTGGCGGAGTTTTCTTCTGCAGGAATAAAAGGGCGGGCAAAAGCGAAAACCAGTGCAATTATGGCAAGTATGCGCAGTAAAAGCAAAATCAGGTGTTTCAGGCGTGAGCTTTTGCGCGTTTGGCTTTTAATTTCACGGATAAACGCCACATTCGTAAATTCAAGCTTTTTGAACCGTCGTAGATTAAAAAGATGGATGGCAATGGGAATACCGATGGCCAAAAGTCCGTAGAGTATATATGGATTGGTGAATTGCATGTTTGGAGAAAGTTTTGCTGATTAAATTTTATGTGTTTTTTTTAAGGCTAATCCAGAATCTGTGATCTTTATCGAGAAAAACGATATAAAAAATATTGTCTTCAAAATACCCTATAACACATTCTTTTCCCTGTATATGTATCGAGCACCAGGCGATATCGGCAGGAATATGTTTTGGGTGCTTAAAATCTGATTTCGGCGGAAAAACACCCTTTGGATATTCTTTTATTATTTGTTGGTGTATTGCCTCAGTCCGGCTTAAAGAACATATATTTTGAATTTTAGCGATGGCCAGCGAAAGAATTTTTTCATTTTCCCAATCAACAAAACTTTGTCCCTGGTTCCGGTCGAAATTTTTCAGGCTGAAGACAATAAGTGGATCTTTTCTGCCGCTTCTATAGTCAGAACCTTTCAGCTTCCTTTGGTAGGAGGTGTTTGGTCTGGCCTTAAAATTATTGTTCTTTTTTAAAGCCATTGAAGGGTTCGTTTAGTTGCAGCTCATTGGCAAAATAGGGGACAGCACCATATTTGCCTTGTAAGTAGTTTTTGTGGAAAGAAGATTTATTTCTGACTGTATCGCTTTTGAAATCAGCCAAAGAAAACAATTCAGAAGCGCCAAACTGATCCTTTTCTATGAACCAGATCTGGTCTCTTCTGAAAATATCTTTTGTTAAAAGGGAAATATCGTGAACCACGCATATTAATTGCGCATTTGTATTGTTTTCGTGATGAAAGAAGTTAATGAGCTTTTGGGTTAATTGCGCATGTAAACGGGAATCCAGCTCGTCGATTATCAATACTTTCCCGTTTTTTAAGGTGTCGTACCAGGGTCCCAGAAGGTAGATTAATTTCTTGGTGCCTTCCGATTCCTGTTTGTCGAAATTAAAAGGTATGGTGTCAACAAGCAGGTTGTTTTCGTCATAAATCCGGTGATGTGTGATTAATTGATCGCGTCTGGCTTGTTTTGATTGGAATTTTTGCAGGCTGGCAAAGAGATTAATGATTTCTTCATCCTTTTCACGGGTTTTTAATGTTTCAAAATCTATGTCATTGATTTCTTCTTCAGAAGTGGAAATGCTGGAAATTTCAAGATATTGGAGAAATCGTGCCGCCCAATTGAAGAAATCTGTGTCATTCTTGAGCGTATCAATGGTGTAACGTTTATATGCCCGGTCGTGTATCCCGCTGATGATATTCGTGTTTTTGAACCAATCAATTATTTGAGAGGAAATGTTTTTTCCAAGCGTTGCAAGGAGTGACAGGAACAGTACGTTTTCCCTGACATCTTCCTGTTTTCCAAGAGCTTCTTTAAATGAGCTTTTGTTGATCTCAATTTGCTGATAGCTTCGCTTGAACAGATAAACTTCTTTGCTGCTGGTGTGAAACAGCCATTCCGCTACAACCTTATCATAATCAATCTCAAAGCCGTATCTGTACTTGGTTCCTGCCTGAACAAAACTAAGCTCAAATGTACTGGTACCGGTTTCGTTTTTTGTGTTAAGGGCAAATTTCTTTAGTGGGAATTTTTTTTCATTGTTCTCTACCAATGCATCCCGAAAGGAATTAAGAACAGTTGATTTCATGAATGCAAACCCGTTGATCAGGTTGCTTTTCCCGCTCGCATTATTGCCATAAATAATTGCAGATTTGAGCAAGTTTAAATTCTTTTCAAAACGGATTATATGAGTATCTGCATGTTCTTTAAATGATTTTGCCGAAACCATCGAAAGACGTGTATAATCTTTAAATGACAGATAATTTTCAATATTGAATTCAATTAACATCTTGTTGGATCATTTGATTGCTTTCCACAAAGATACATCAAAATTTAAAATATGCAACTTTTTTCCAAATTTTGATTTTTATTATGCCTTGATTCGTCTTATTCAACAAAAACATATTGAATCAGGTTGGCGCCCATCTTGAACGCTTTCATGCGGGTCTCGCGCGAATCATTATGTACTTCGTGGTCTTCCCAGCCATCGCCAAGGTCGGATTCATAGCTGTAAAAGCATACCAGCCTTCCTTCCCAGATCAGTCCAAAGCCTTGTGGTGCTTTATCGTCGTGTTCGTGAATTTTGGGAAGTCCGTCTTTAAAATCAAATTTTTGGTGGTACACCGGATGGTCGAAGGGCAGCTCTACAAAATCCAGTTCCGGGAAAACCTTTTTCATTTCCGGCCGGATGAATTTATCCATGCCGTAATTGTCGTCGATATGCAAAAAACCGCCCGATATCAGGTATTGCCTGAGGTTTTGGGCTTCGGCGGCAGAAAAGCTGACATTGCCATGACCGGTCATATGCACAAACGGATAGTTGAAAATGTCGGTACTGCCGGATTCAACGGTTACAGCTTCATCTGCGATATCTGTACCCAGCTCTTTATTGCAGAATTCAATCAGGTTGCCCAAAGATGTGGGGTTGGCATACCAGTCGCCACCGCCATTGTATTTCAAAAGGGCAATTTGCAGGGATTGCGCCTGCGTTGAAAGCGCGGTCATCAGCATGAGTGCGAGCAAAATATTTTTAATGTTGTGCATCATTATTCCATTTCATTAATAAGGTTTACCGTATGGCAGGCAACAACCGCAGCCGTTTCGGTGCGCAAGCGGCTGGGACCGAGGCTTACAGGTAAAAATCCGTTTTGCAGGGCGTATTGTACTTCCGATGGGCTGAAATCGCCTTCGGGACCAATCAAAACCAATGTGTCATCGCCGGGAACCACCGAGCTGCCTAAAGAGGTGCGGTATTCTTCGCTGCAATAGGCAATGAAATTGGTGGTTTCGCGATTTTCCTGAATAAATTCCCGAAAAGGAATGGGCTCGTTGAGCAGGGGCAGTTTCGCCTTAAGCGATTGTTTCATGGCCGCCAGCAGGATTTTTTGAAGGCGTTCCGTTTTAATCTGCCTGCGCTCCGAATATTCACATATAATAGGTGTAATCTCTTCGATACCGATTTCTGTGGCTTTCTCTAGGAACCACTCAAAACGGCTGTTGTTTTTTGTGGGCCCCATAGCAATATGCACTTTGAAGGGCCGTGCCCCATAGTTCCCTTCCAGTTCCGTAATTTGTACCTCGCTGTGCTTTGGATGTGATTCGATTATTTCGGCCTGCGCCATTGTGCCCATACCATTGGTCAGGTGGATCATCTCTCCTTCGCCAAGTCGTAAAACCCGTGCAAGATGTTTGCTTTCTTCTTCGCCGAGCGTGATGATGGAAGCATCTGTAAAAACTTCCGGATGATAAAATAATTTCATGTCAGAGAATGTTTTTAAGTTCGTCGAAAGCTGTAATGTAATATGTGGCTTCCAGCTTGCTGTTCCCGCCCGGATAATCCACAAAAACCTGATCCATGCCTACACCTTTTGCGCCTTCAATATCCACCTCATGATCATCGCCGACCATCAGGCTGTTAAATGCCTCTGCCCCGGTCCGCTGCATGGCGTGCTGGAATATCTGCCGGTCTGGTTTGCGCGAGCGGGCTTCCTCAGATGTGATCACAGACCTGAAATAAGCCTCCAAACCGGAGTTCTTGATCTTCGTAAACTGTACTTCATTAAAGCCATTGGTAATGATGTGCAAATGATAATCCTTGGCAAGCAGATAATCCAGGGTTTCTTTTACCTCAGGAAATAAACGTGTTTTCCTGGGGCTTCGTTCAATGTATTCCCGGGCCATTTTATGAGAGAGCTCATCATCGTCAATGCCAAATTGGAGCAAACTGTCGTGAAAACGCTTTACGCTCAAAACTTCTTTCTCAATTTTGCCCTCGCGGTAAAGCGCCCATAAATGCAGGTTCACATCGTGGTAAATGCCGTAGAAGCTTTCAAAATCGGGAATTCCGCGGCAGCCTAAGGCGTAATCTGTGAAAATATCATTCAGGCATTCCTTGCTATTTTGGTCAAAATCCCACATGGTGCGGTCCAAATCGATGAAAATATGACGGTATTTCTTCATTATTCTCTTAAATTAAATGGCAAAGATACAATAGATAAAGCGATTCGGAATTTTTTAGCCAAAGGGTTTTGTGGAAAATGCTGAAATTTTAGAAATTTCATAACGTGTTAATTTTCAGCAAAATGCCTGACAGCCGTTTGGTTCTGATAAAAATTATCTTCAAAAACTCTTGACAAGTGTATTTTAATATTGTATTATTGTAATATCAAATTAATATCACTTTAAAATTATGTATCATGGAAAAAACAACAGTTCCTTTTAATGGTTTTGCAGGCTTGGTCATTGTGCTTATTCTGATTTTGGCCCCGATATACGGGCTTATAATGTTACATATGTTCTGGCTTATTGCAGTAATGGTACTCGGAATCTTCTTCGCGACGGGCTTTGTGATTGTGAACCCGAACGAATCCGTTGTTATGGTGCTGTTTGGGAAATATGCCGGAACCATTAAGAAAAATGGTTTTTATTTGGTGAACCCATTTTATGCGCGCAAAAAGATATCGTTGCGAGCCCGCAACCTCGACAGCGAACCGATCAAAGTAAACGATAAAATCGGTAATCCGATTATGATCGGCATAGTGTTGGTTTGGCGTGTTAAAAACACTTATCAGGCAGCTTTTGAGGTCGATGAATATACCCACTTTGTAGATATCCAGAGCGAAGCTGCTATCCGTAAGCTGGCCGGCCATTATCCTTACGATAATTTTGAAGATGAAGATTCTGATTTAACTTTGCGCAGTGGTGGCGAGGCCGTAAACGAGGTTCTGGAACAAGAGCTGGCCGAGCGTCTGCAAATAGCAGGAATTGAAGTTATGGAAGCCCGCATCAGCTATCTGGCTTATGCTTCCGAAATTGCCAATGCAATGCTGAAGCGCCAGCAGGCATCCGCTATTGTGGCTGCCCGCGCAAAAATTGTTGAAGGCGCTGTGGGTATGGTCGAAATGGCGATTGACGAGCTCTCAAAACGAGAAGCAATTGAATTGGATGAACACAGTAAAGCCGCTATGGTCAGTAACCTGATGGTAGTACTTTGTTCCGATAAAGATGCAAGCCCGGTGGTAAATACCGGCACTTTAAATCATTAAAATATGGCGAAAAAGAAAGCTTTTGCCCTGAGGTTGGATCCTGATGTGTTGCGGATGGTTGAAAAATGGGCTGAAGATGAGTTCCGCAGCACCAATGGACAATTCGAATGGATCATAGCAAAAGCCCTGCGCGACAACGGCAGGTTCAGGGAGCCCAAATCCCCGGATGAGGGGGGACAAAAAGAAAAATCATAAATCAATGAAAAGCGCTTCATCTGTAGGGCGCTTTTTTCTTTTGCGTAATTTTGTTGTATTGTTTTGAAGGTCATTTGTTTCAAGGGACAGGCTCTAAAAAATCATCCGGGAATTTGCAGGTTTAATAAAAAAGCAGTATCTTTGACAAAATTTGTCAAGTCAAAATTATTCCTCTATGCCTAGATTTGGTGAAAAAATACGGTTTTTGCGAGAAGAAAAGAGCTTATTATTAAGAGAGGTAGCGTCTGAAATACAAATTGACCAAGCCCTTCTAAGTAAAATAGAACGTGGAGAGCGAGTAGCAACTAAAAGGCAAGCTATTTCACTAATTGATTTTTTTCAAGTTAATAGGTCAGAGTTTTTGTCTTTATGGTTAGGTGATAAAATTGCCTATGAGATTAAGGACGAGGATATTGCCTGTGATGCTCTTAAAGCGGCTGAAGAGGAATTAGCCTATTACAAACGATTGAAGAGGAAAGCAGATCATGTATAAAATAGAAAAATGCGGAATGGTTTTAGAGGAACCGTGGTTGTTGCCTAATCATGTTAGGATTAAACCATTTTTAAAATGGGCTGGTGGAAAAACTCAATTACTGCCAGAATTAACAAAATACATTCCAAGTGAATATGGCAAGTATATCGAACCATTTATTGGTGGTGGAGCTTTTTATTTTCATTTAAATCCAAGAGACGCGGTGATTGCTGATCTGAATTACGAATTGGTTTTAACTTACACGACTATTAAGAACTCCGTCGAAGATGTAATTTCGTTATTAAAAACGTTTAAAAACGAAGAAGAGTTCTACTATAAAATGCGTGCTAATAGTCCTGAAAAATTATCTGATATTGAAAGGGCTGCAAGATTGCTCTATTTAAATAAAACCTGCTTTAATGGTCTTTACAGAGTTAATAAGAAAGGACAGTTTAATGTTCCTTACGGTAAACGGTCTGGTAATTTCTTTGATAGTGAGGTTTTAAGAGATGCTAGTGAGTTTTTGCAAAATACTACTATAGAATGTGCAGATTATTCCGAAACTTTAAAAAAACATGCTCAGAATGGAGACTTTGTGTTTCTCGATCCTCCATATTATCCTGTCGGTAAGTATGGTGACTTTAAAAGATACACAAAAGAGTTTTTCTATCATGATGATCAATTAGCGTTAAAAGATGAATTTGATAGATTGGTGAATTTGGGGTGTCATGTAATTTTAACTAATTCAGATCATCCAGTAATTATGGACTTATATGAAGACTATGAAATAAAATGTATTGAAACAAAACGGATGATAAATAGCGATGCGAGAAACAGAAAAGGTGTTGACATTATTGTAATTGGAGGTTAATGAGTTTGCAATTAGACATACCAACTTTAACAAATCAGTTTGAATATTTCCCGGGTACTAGATACATGGGAAGTAAGAATAAAATAATAGGAGATTTGTGGCGTTTTTTACAAGGTTACGATTTTGAATCATTTTATGATGCATTTGCTGGTAGCAATATTGTAGGTTATTTCATGAAGTGCCAAGGTAAACAAGTTATTAGCAACGACTTTATGGCAATGAGTTATCATATCGCAAACTCGATTATTGAAAACAGCTATGTTCGATTAGAGGAGTCAGAGCTTAATTTTTTAATTGACAGAGACAATTCAAATAAATTTATATCAGAAAAATTCAAAGGTCTGTATTTTTCAGATTCAGATAATAGGTTTTTAGATCAAGTAAGGGCTAATATTGAATTGCTTGATAATGAGTATAAAAAATCAATTGCTTTAGCTTCTTTATCAAGAGCATGTGTTAAAAAACGACCGAGGGGCATTTTTACTTTTGTTGGACATAGATATGATGATGGCAGGAAGGATTTGAGAAATACACTTAAAGAACACTTTATCAAAAATGTTCGTATATTTAATGGTGCTGTTTTTGATAACTCCATGGAAAATAAATCAAATAATCAATTGACTCAAAATATAGAAGTAAATGCTGATTTGGTATATTTAGACCCACCATACTTTAGCCCTAAGTCAGATAACGATTATGTTAGGCGATATCATTTTGTAGAAGGTCTTGTGAAAAACTGGGAAGGATTAGAGATTCAGGAGAATACTAAAACGAAAAAGTTTAAAAGCTATAAATCCCCGTTTTCAAATAAGAATGAAGCATATAGTGAATTTGAAAAACTTTTTAGCAAATTTAGGAATTCAATAATTGCCGTTTCGTATTCTTCAAATTCGCTACCAACAAAAGATGAATTAGCGGAGATATTGAAAGGTTTTAAAGATAATGTTATTGTCCACGAGATTGACCACACATATTCGTTTGGGACACAATCTCATAAAATTGGAAACGAGAATAATAGAGTAAAAGAATATTTATTTATTGCAGTATAATTATGCCAAAAGTTTGGAATATAGGAAATACTACTGTTCGTAATCCTAAGAGAATAGAAAATGCACTGAAAGTCTTTTTAGAAGAAGGCTTTTCAGGAAATGCCAAAGGTTCAGAAATTGAGGCTCGTCTGCATGGTAAACTTAAAGAACATGAAGTGTTGGAATTTGATGGGGAACCATCAGATTGGAATGGGCGTAAATGGAGAGCCGCATTTTACCAACTTGGTTTTGTTAGTTATGACCGTTATAATGTAAATGACACTAAATATACAACAAATGAATTCTTCGATTTAATTTCTATTCCAGAAGTAAAACATGATTTTGAAATAACACCTGCAGGAAGAAAACTAATTACAGCTAAATCTGTTTCAGAAATTGAAGAGATTTATACGCGACAATTTGTTTGTTATGAGTTACCTAATGCTTTAGAAAAAGGATTTCCTGATGGTTCAATGAAGCCTTTTATTCTTTTACTACAGGTGTTAATGAATCTACAACAAAATAATCATGATGGACTAACTAAGTTTGAAACAGGCTTATTTATTCAAAAGTTCAGGAATCATACACTGGAACTGCCACAAGAAATAGTTGATGAAATTTTGACATATCGCCAACAACTTGCTGATTGTAAAAATGCCAGAGAAGTTAGAGAGTTAAAGAATCGATATAAAGAAGAACTTCGTGCTGAAATTGGCATTAATCCAAATTCAGTTGTAAGTGACTATTCTGATACTACATTTAGATACTTCTCACTTTCTGGTCTTTTTTCTAGAATTGGTCAAACATTGGTAATAAGGGCAAATAAAATGAGGTTTGTAGAGTCTTTGCTCTCTTCAGAACCAGACTTTCTTTTTACAAAGGATCCGATTGAATATTTTTCTCATTTCTACAAAAATACTTTTAAGCTTCCAACTGATGATAAAGAGTTCGCACTATCTGAAATTGAGGACTTAAAAAATGGTATTCGGGATAAGAGAAATCCACTGTTATCTGAAGCTAATAAATTAACTCTTGAGTCAGATATTGAAGATGTTAGAATGATTCGGTTTGCTTTAATCGAGTATAACAATTGGGAAAGAGAAGAAGATTTTGCAAATGAACAACAGTCGGAAACAGCAATAATTGACACATTAAACTATTTAAAGGTTTTAAACGGAGAATCCGTTACTGATGGACCTGAAATTGACGATCGCCCAGCTTATTTGGAGTGGGCTGTTTGGCGAAGCTTTCTTGCTATTGACGATTTGGTTAGCCCAGTTCATACAACAAGACGATTTCCTGTAGATCAAGATTTTCATCCACGAAATACAGCTCCAGGTGGCGGTGCAGATTTATTATTCGAGTTTGAAACATATGTCTTGGTTGTAGAAGTGACATTAACAAGCTCTCATCGGCAAATGGCTGTTGAAAGTGAACCTGTTAGAAGACATACAGTACAATATAAGGAGCAATTTCCGAACAAAGATGTTTATTGTCTTTTTATTGCACCTGCAGTTGACAACAATGTTGCTGAGACTTTTAGGATTGGAGTTTGGTATAAAGGTGATGAAGAAGAATTTGTGAATATTGTTCCAATGAATTTATCTGATTTTATTGTTGCAATAGAGATTCTTACAAATAAAAAATATCATAATTCGGACTTTAAAACACTAATTGATAGGTGTTTGGTATTTAGAAATGTTAGAGCACCTCAATGGAAAACATCAATATCAAAAGAAGTTAATGTATGGAAAGAAAGAGTTATTGCTGTTTAACTGAGTTAATTGTTTGAGATCATTGTTATTGCTAGGTACATGCTTAGAATGATTATTGTTTGGTCTTTTCTTTTGTGTAATTTTGGCTTTTCGAATGATTTAAAATTTTCCCATGTCCGAACTCAATACCTATATCGCCAAAACCTATGCGGGTTTTGAAAATATCCTGCAAAAAGAACTTTTTTCCCTGGGCGCCGAACAGCCCGAAGTAATGGTACGTGCCGTGCGTTTCAAAGCGGATGTGCCCACATTTTATAATATCCTTTATAAAACGCGCCTCGCTTTGCGGGTTTTACAGGAAATCGGCTTTAAGCGCATCCGCAATAAAAAGGAGCTTTATGATTTCATGTACGATCAGCCCTGGCATCAGATTTTTCCTATTCGTAAGAATTTTGCCATCGACTGCACGCTCAATTCGGATTTGTTCAATCATTCGCATTATGTTAGTTTGCTGATGAAGGATGCTATTGTGGACCGTTTCCGCAAAGAAGAAGGTTATCGTCCTGATGTGGAGCCCAAATATCCTGATGTGCGCATCCAGGGTCATTTGTCGCGCAATAATTTCAGCCTTTTGCTGGATGCCGCGGGCGAACCGCTTTTTAAACGCGGCTACCGCAAACGAGCCATCGAAGCGCCTTTGAGCGAAGTTTTGGCTGCCGGTTTGGTCGAACTCAGCGGGTGGAAGCCTGATCAGCCTTTTGTAGATCCGATGTGCGGCAGTGGTACGCTCATCGCCGAAGCATTGATGAAATCCATGAATATGCCGTCCGGTTTTTTCCGTGACGAATTTGCTGTTATGAACTGGTCAGCTTTTGAACAGGAAACCTGGGATGAAGTGGTGGAAAAAGCACGCGATGAGGTTTATGAGCCGGAGAGTTATTTCCAGGCTTCGGACAAATCACCTCTGGCTGTCCGTTCTGCCCGCACTAATCTGGCGGTTTTCGAATCGGATGATGCGGTGAGTATCAGTGTGCGCCCGGTTCAGGAATTGACACCGGTATGGGAAAATGGGGTTTTGATTACCAATCCGCCTTATGGCGAACGTTTGCAGCCCGAAAAACTCGATGAGCTTTACTCAGCTTTGGGCGATACTTTGAAAAAAGGATTTGCCGGCTATACGGCCTGGATTTTCTCGGGTTATATTCCCGGATTAAAGAAAATCGGATTGCGTACCAGCGAGAGGCTTCATTTAAAAAACGGCCCTATCGACTGCCGTTATCATAAATATGAGCTGTTCCGTGGCAGTGCCAAAGACTCTAAAGCTCAGGAGCAGGATGGCTGATCACGACCGGACAATATTTGCTGAAGTGCTGCTGCCCTTGCCTTTACGGGCAACTTTTACCTACCGTGTGCCACGAAAGCTCACTTCCGGGCTGTATAAAGGCATGCGCGTAGTTGTGCAGTTCGGGCGCAGGAAAATTTATACCGGCATTGTCCATAGTTTGCACGAAAATCCACCCGAAGAATACGAAGCCAAATATATTTTGTCCATTTTGGACGATTCGGCGGTGGTTACGGAAACACAATTGAAATTCTGGGACTGGATGGCCGGTTATTATATGTGTGCGGCAGGCGAAGTGATGAATGCAGCTTTGCCTTCCGGCATGAAGCTGGCATCGGAAACAAAAATCCTTTTGCATCCTGATTTTAATGGCGATTATACACAACTCAACGACAAAGAGTTTTTGGTTGCCGAAGCGCTGGAAGTAAATCAAATCCTCACTCTTACCGAGGTCGCGGGAATTTTGGACCAGGCTACTGTGATGCCGTTGATCAAAGCATTGATCATGAAAAATGTGGTCATCGCCGAAGAGGAACTCAAAGAAAAATACAAGCCCAAAACCGAGAGCTGGCTTAGGCTGCATGCTGATTATGAGGACGAAGAAAAAATGCGTGTACTTTTTGACCAGCTCGAAAAACGTGCGTTCCGGCAGCTGGAAGCTTTGATGAAATTTTTGCAACTGAGTGGGGAAAAAGAATTGAAAGAATGTAAAAAAACGGATCTTTCGGCAGCTTTGGATGGGAATTCCTCAGGCATTTCGGGTTTGATTAAAAAAGAAGTCCTTTTAGAGGAAGTGCGGGAAGTGAGCCGCTTGGAGCGTTTTGACAACAAAGCCCATCCCGATGAAATACAACTAAACGAAGGGCAATCGGCTGCTTTTGCAAAGATGGAGGAGATTTTGGCGGAGAAAAAGCCCGTTTTGCTGCATGGCGTTACCGGAAGCGGAAAAACGGAAATCTACATAAAACTGATTCAACAGGCGCTCAATCGTGGGGAACAGGTTTTGTATTTGTTGCCTGAGATTGCTTTAACTGCTCAGATTATAAATCGTTTGCGAAAGTTTTTTGGCGAACAGGTGGGCGTGTATCATTCGCGTTATAACGAAATGGAGCGCGTCGAAATATGGAATACTTTGCTGGCTCCCGACGGGCGTTTCAAAATTGTAATCGGTGCGCGTTCCTCTGTCTTTTTGCCTTTTACCAATCTGGGACTTGTAATTGTTGATGAAGAGCACGACAGCAGTTTCCGGCAGCACGACCCGGCACCGCGCTACAATGCCCGCGATTCGGCAGTGGTTCTGGCCAAACTTTTCGATGCAAAAGTAGTGATGGGATCGGCAACGCCCGCGCTTGAAACCTATTTCAATGTTTTGGCAGGGAAATATGGGTTGGCAACACTGAGCAAGCGCTATGGCGATGTCCATCTACCTGAAATCCAGATTGCCGATTTGAAAGAGGAGCAAAAACAGGGCAAAATGCATTCACATTTCAGCAGCCTGCTTATTAATTCAATGAAAGAAGCCCTGGAGCAGAAACAACAGATTATTTTGTTTCAAAACCGGCGCGGTTTCTCGTTGAGGCTTGAATGCCAGTCGTGTGGCTGGGTGCCGGAATGCAAAAGCTGCGATGTGAGCCTGGTATATCACAAAGGGCGTGGCCATTTGCGCTGCCACTACTGCGGATATACCAAAACCATTCCCGACCGTTGTCCCAATTGTAATGGAACATCACTGAAAATGATGGGCTTTGGCACCGAGAAAGTCGAAGAAGAACTGCAAATTATATTTCCTGATGCTGTTTTTGCGCGCATGGATCTGGATACCACACGCAATAAAAACAGTTATTACAGCATCATCAGCGATTTTGAAGAAGGTAAAACCGATATCCTTGTCGGCACTCAAATGGTTACCAAAGGGCTTGATTTTGATAATGTGGGGCTGGTGGGCGTGCTCAATGCCGACAGTATGATCAATTATCCCGATTTCCGTTCTTTTGAGCGTTCGTATCAAATGCTGGCACAGGTTAGTGGCCGGGCCGGAAGGAAAAAGAAAAGAGGAAAAGTGGTCATTCAAAGCCGGAAGCCTTATCATGCTGTGCTGCGCTACGTGATGGAAAACCGTTATAACGACATGTTGCAGAGTCAGTTGCAGGAGCGCCAGCGTTTTCATTATCCGCCTTATTTTCGATTAATATTGATTACGGTACGACATAAAGATCAGGAAGTTACACAAGCCGCCGCTTATGAATATGGGCAAATGTTGCGAATCCGCCTTGGCGATCGTTTGCTGGGGCCCGAATATCCGTTGGTGGGACGTGTACGCAATCAATACCGTATGCAGCTCATGGTGAAAATGGAGCAGGGAATTTCTTTTAAAGCTGTAAAAAAATACATACTCGAATGCACCGACAATTTCAAGCTTAACAGCGAAAACAAGGCAGCTCAGATTCTCTTTGAAGTGGATCCGCTTTGATAGTTGGCTTTTTGGTTTTTATTTACATGTCTGTAATTCAATGGTTTTATTTTTATAATATATTGTATTATAACTATTTAGCCTGCAAAATTTCAAAAAGTAGGGGCAAGTTTGGTCTGATTTCTTCAAAAAGTAGGGGCAAGATATTGAATTTAGTAAAAAAATAGCCGTACCGGAAAATTCGGTGCGGCTTTTAATGAGTTTGGCTTTTGTCGTTTCTACGACTCAATCCATTCAATGATTTCATCATCATCGGGCTTTGTCCTCGGCGAAATGGTCTTGATAAGGTTTCCTTCCTCGTCAATCAGGAATTTTTGAAAATTCCATTGAATTTCGGTATCCAAAACTCCATTCTTCTCTTTTTGCGTCAGCCATTGGTAAATCGGATGCATATCATCGCCTTTTACGGAGATTTTTGTCATCATCGGGAAGGTAACACCATAATTGGTGCTGCAAAAGCTTTTGATTTCTTCGTTTGTGCCGGGTTCCTGCCCCATAAAATTATTGGCCGGAAAAGCCACAATTTCAAAATCATCGCCACCATATTTTTCGTAAACCGCCTGCAATTGTTCGTATTGCGGTGTTAATCCGCATTTTGAGGCAACGTTCACCAGCATAACTTTTTTGCCTTTGAGGCTTTCCATCGAAAATTTTTTACCATTGATATCTTCAACCGTAAATCCATAAAATCCTTGTGCGCCAGCAATTAGCGGCATCAACATGATCAAACTGAGCAAATTTTTTATCATTGTGTTATTTATTAAGCTTTTTGAAGAAACAAAGATGCTGTAGTTTTGTTGCTTCTTTAGGTTTAAGGAAACGTTATCAAAAATATTTGAGTAGTCCGGGCTTGAAACTCCACCCAGTGGTTTTGTAAATGTTAAATTTAAAAATTCATTATAATGAAAAGAATTGCTTTTTTTCTGGTGTTTAGTGCTTTTCTGTCCATGCAGTTGAGCGCTCAAATGATGTCCGACAGTGCCGTTATGGGCAATGGCTATGCCAATGATGTTTATTTTGATTTCGGACTTGAGGCCGAATTTACTGCAGATCGCAGCGAATGGGATATTGCTTTTTCCACGGATGTCATGAGCATCAGTGTTCTGGCCAACGATGGTGCAGGTATTGAAGTTTATGCTTACAATAAGGGCAATGCAACGGAATCCTGGCTAAACATTGATACTGTGGGTATGGAGCGCAAGCTGCTCTATAACAGCGATACTTCCTGGGAATACGGCGCTTTTGTGCGCAACATTATTCCCGGCGACCAGTTTGATTACGGCTGGGGACGCTACAACATCAACAACCATAAAATTACAGGCGACAGTGTTTTTGTGATGAAACTTCAGGACGAAAGCTGGATACAATTTATGATTGTGGAGAAAAATGCTCCGGCAAATGCCTGGGTTTTTAAATATGCAAACCTTGATGGCAGCAACGAGCAACAGCTTAGCCTGGAAGCCAATGAATTTTCGGAGCTGAATTTTATTGGATTCTCTTTTGAAAGCGGCGAATTTATTGAACACGAACCACTGAAAACGGCCTGGGATATTCAGTTTACCAAATATATGGCGCCGGTATTTATGGGGCCAACACCTGTGCCGTACCCAGTTACAGGCGTTTTGTCCGCCCCGGGCACACAAATGATCACTGTTCGGGAAAGCGGAATGGATCAGGCAGATTTTGAAGTTTATAACGAAAATGATTTTATGACCAATCGCGCCGGAATAGGCTACAACTGGAAAGCCACCGAAGGAATGCCTCCTGTTTATGTTATGATTGATACGGTCATGTATTTCGTGAAAGATGCCGAAGGTTCGGTCTTTAAAATTTACTTCACCAGTTTTGAAAGCGGTCTTTCCGGTGATGGGAAAATCGGCTTCAATTATAAAAAATTACACGATGCCAGTTCCATTGGTGATATGGCGCAACTGAATGTTTTTGAGGTGTTTCCGAATCCAGCGGCGGATAAGCTGAGCCTGATAATTGATGCGGAGCAAGCAGGGAAATATCATGTGGAACTGCTTAATTTGAATGGTCAGGCGGTCATTTCAAAAGATGTTTATGTCAATTCATTGACGAAGCATGAAATTGACATAAGTACTCTGTCTCCCGCTGTTTATGTGCTTCAGATAACCGCCGAAGACGGAAGCAGCTTGAGCAAAAAGGTAGTTCACAGATAACAATCTAAGGGGGAAGAATGATAATCAGGTTCCTGATATTTCTGATGGTTTTTTTGCCGGGATTTGCTTCTATTGCGCAAAACAAAGTGTTTGTGCTTGATGCAGTTTCCGGCAATCCCATTCCTTATGCCAATGTGCGAATTGATCCGCTTGAAAGCAATCAAAAAACCTTGCAGACCATAACCTCTGAAGATGGTGTTTTTGAGCACCCTTTCTCTGATTTGATATTGCTTTCCATTTCTCATATTTCTTTTGAAAGTTTTCAGGATACCATTAATGCCGGTGATATCCGTAAAATTCTACTGAAACCGGTAGCCATTAATATGGATCAGGTTTCGGTTAGTGCGCAGATTTTAGAGCGTCCACGCGATAAATCCATCTATAAAGTGGATTTGATCAAGCGTGATCTGATTCAAAAAAAAGCAGCCAATGATCTGGGCGAACTCTTAAAAACCGAAACCAACATCCGTATTGAACAGGATGCCAGTTTGGGCAGTAAACTCAGTATTCAGGGTCTTGGTGGTGAGCATGTTAAGATTTTGGTTGATGGTGTGCCGGTAAACGGGCGTATGGATGGAAATATTGATTTGGGTCAGTTGAACCTTGCTCAGGCCGAACAGGTGGAAGTGGTTCAGGGGCCAATGTCGGTGATTTATGGCAGCAATGCACTTGCCGGAGCAGTAAATATTATAACGCGCCGAAACGCTTTGCACAAGCTCGAAGCCGGAGCGCAGGCGTATTACGAATCGGTTGGCGTTTACAATGCCAATGCCTGGGCGGCTTTGCGTAACGGAAACAGCCATTTCAGATTGACGGCAGGACGGAATTTTTTCGGGGGCTGGGATCCCCTGGGCGATGTGCGCGATCAACAGTGGAAACCGAAACGCCAGGTTCTCGGAGATGCTCATTATGCCTATCACCACGGCAAAATCAATCTGAATTTGTCGCTTTCAGCCTTTAATGAAGAGCTGCGCGACAAAGGAAAACCTGTTCCGCCCTATGAGGAAGAAGCTTTTGATTCCTACTATTTTACAAACAGGCTTCGTTCATCAGCCGACATCAAATATAAAATCAGTGATATCCGCTCCCTGAAAATGCTCACGGCAGTTTCTTTTTACGAGCGCAGGAAAGAAAGTTGGTACAAGGATTTGGTTGATTTAACGGAAATTCCGCTCAGCGGCGAATACGATCGTGATACCACAAAGTTTACCGATTATACCTTCCGGTTTTTGTATAACCGTGGCGATACCGCACAAAAACTCAACTACCAGCTTGGGCTGGATTTTTCTTATGAAGAAGGTAATGGCAAGCGGATTCTCAACAATGACCAGAATATAGGCGATTATGCGCTTTTCCTGAACCTCAATTACAGGCCCTGTCCTTATTTTGAGATACAGCCCGGGCTGAGGATTGCCTATAATTCGCAATACGATGCCCCGCTGGTTTATTCGTTCAATACGGCCTGGAACATCATTGATCCGCTGCGATTGCGTTTGAGTTACGCCCGCGGTTTTCGTGCCCCGGGCTTGAAAGAGCTTTATTTGAATTTTGTTGATGTGAACCACAATATCATCGGAAATCCGGGCCTCAAAGCGGAGAATTCTGTGAATATTCAGGGCGGACTGGAGTATCATACAGACAAACAGCGGCTTTTGAAACGCGCATCATTAAATTTTTTCTATAATGATGTGGACGATTTAATTCATTTGGGGCAATTGGATAATGAAGTTTATACCTATATCAATCTTGATGAATTTAAGAGCCTCGGAACAAACCTGAAATTGAATTTGCAGCCTTTTACTGATTTGAGTGCAAATATCGGTGGCGGAATTACCGCGCAAAAAAGCAATTCCAAAACACAAAATGCTGCGGATATTGATTATCTGGTTTCACCGGAAATCAGTGCGTCTCTGGATTATAATATATTGAAAGATAAGCTTATGCTTGCGGTTTTTTATAAATACAACGGAAAGCTGCCGCAATACATTTTGAATGATGACAATGAAGTGGAACGCACTGAGCTGGATGATTATCAAATGATGGACATCAGCCTGAACCTGCCGTTTTGGGAAAAACGTGTGCAATTGAGCTGTGGTGTCAAGAATCTCTTTGATGTGCAGGATGTTGTGGTAAAAGGAGCAGCCGGCGGCGGTGTCCATTCGTCCGCTTCTTCTGCAAATCCTGTGGGCTGGGGAAGGAGCTATTTTGCACGTTTGACTTTTAAAGTTTATAAGCAATGAAAAGGGAATTGATTCTGTTTTTTATATTGTCTTCTTTTGTCTTTATGCTGTCATCCTGCTTTAAAGACGATGAAGCTGTTGCGCCTCATCCGCGTGGAGATGTGCAGGAGCAAACTATTCCTCTGGGGCAGGGATACGAGCAACAGGTTTTTTTTAAGCTATCGGACAATATTATTGTGCTGGATATCAACCGCTATTCCTGGGAATTATCGTTTGGTGGGTCGGAAACCAATTTTCACATTCGTCCCAACAGTTCCCGTTTTATGAAAGTTTCGGCAACATCATCCACCGAATTTGAACAGGATTTTAATCCCGATGATTATCCACAAGGGTTTGATGCATCCAGTGGAAATCCGGACAGCCTCGTTTTTCAGGGTTGGTTTCTTTATGAGGATAATGAATTCAAGAGCAGCAATGAGGTCTTTCTGCTTCATCCGGGCGTGGATGCCGGCGGACAGGATTTGCCGGTATGGAAACTTCAGTTCAATTGGATCGATAGCATAAATGTGGGCATGCGTTACGGCCTGAATTTTCAAGAAGAATCCTTTTTTACGGAAATCGGGCTCGATACCAGTCGGAATTATACGGGCTTTTCTCTGGAAACGGGGCAAATTGCTGAATGTGAACCTCCGAAAGGAGCATGGGATTTATATTTCGGACAATACAGCACCATGCTCTATACCAATGAGGGCGTGCCAACACCATACCTTGTTACCGGAACATTGATTAACCCGCTTTTTTTGGAAGGGCAGCATCAAGAGGACTGGATTTTTGAAGAGATGAACCTTGCAACCGCCCGTGAAACAGCCCTAAGCAAAAAGCCTGATATCATTGGTTATGATTGGAAATATTACGATCTGGAAGCCGGAACATATACGGTTTACAGTGATAAAGTTTACCTGATAAAAGACGGTTTGGGCTACTATTACAGTTTGCGTTTTGTTGGTTTTAACGGCCCACAGGGACAGAAAGGCTGGCCGGTTTTTGAGTATTTTGCATTATAAAAGTGGGGCAGCATTCCTGAGATTGATAGTTTCTACACAATAATCTAGATTTTTGAGAAAATCTCTCATTAAATTCCTATCTTTGCAGTAAATGAGAAATTTTCTCATAAACATCAAGGAATAATGATTATTGAATTTACAGTTGGAAATTTTTTGTCTTTTAAGGAAAAGAAGACGTTGTCCTTAGAAGCTACAAATATCACGGAATATAAAGGCTCTACTTTCAAAGCAGGAAAATTTAAACTCTTGAAAAGTGCAGTTCTTTATGGGGCTAACTCAAGTGGAAAGTCGAATTTTATCAAAGCAATGTCAACGATGAAAAGAATTGTATTGACATCTGTTGAAAAAACATCGGCATCTAAATTTGAAATAATTCCTTTTTTACTGAGTACAAGTACTGAAAACAAACCGACTTTTTTTGAATTGGTATTCCTAATTGGTGAAACGAGATATCGATATGGTTTTGAAATAGATAATAGTTCAATTCATGGAGAATGGTTGTTTCGATTAGAAGGAGATATTGAAATTCCTCTATTTATTCGGGAAGAAAATGGAATTGGAGTAACAGATGATTTTAAAGAAGGTCATGGCCTTGAATCTAAAACCCGGGAAAATGCTCTGTTCCTTTCCGTTGTTGACCAATTTAATGGCGAAATCGCTGCAAAAATTATTGGTTGGTTTAATGATCTGGGAACAATTTCCGGATTGAGTCATGATAATTACAGAGGGCTTACTTTTTCATTATTAGACAACAAGAGATCAAAAGAGCGGCTTTTGGAATTCTTCAAGGATCTGGATTTAGGATTTGAACAACTAAAATTCCGAAAAGAGAAATTTCAAGAAAGCTTTTTACCCAATGACTTGCCTGCAGAACTTCTTGATGATATAATCAATGATTTGCAAGGAAAAACGATAGCCAGGATTAATACAGTTCATAACAAATATGATGAGAATGGTAAAAAAGTAGGATTAAAAGATTTTGATTTGCGCGAACAAGAATCATCGGGAACAAACAAAATTTTTGATATTTCAGGACCAATTTTTGATACTCTAATTGGTGGTGGGGTATTGGTTATTGATGAACTTGATGCAAAGCTTCACCCCTTAATGACTGCTGCAATTGCTAATTTATTTAATACTCCTGAGTATAATTCAAATAATGCACAATTAATCTTTGCAACTCATGATACTAATTTATTATCATATGGCAGGTTTAGAAGAGACCAGATTTATTTTCTGGAAAAAGACAGATATGAGGCAAGTGATTTGTATTCATTGATTGAATATAAAGAAGAAGGTTCAAGTACGAAAATCAGAAAAGACAGGTCTTTTGAAAAAGATTACATTAATGGACGATATGGAGCAATTCCGTTTATTGGTAACTTCGAAGAACTTTTAAGCAATGGCTAACATTATTAAGATTGACAATGCCGTTCTTAAAAGACGAGCTAGAGAAGAAAAGAAACGTAAAACTGAGTTTAAATCAAAACGGAAGTTTTATCTTATTGTTTGTGAAGGAGAAAAAACCGAACCAAATTACTTTGAATCACTAAAATCTTCATTGCCAAAAGGTGTTTTGGAATTGACTAATATTGACATTGATGGCACGGGCAAAAACACCTTATCAATAGTGGAAGAGGCAAAAAGTTTAAGAAATAAGTATGAGGAAAAGTACTTGCGAAAAATTGATAAGGTCTGGGCAGTTTTTGACAAGGACAGCTTTCCTGCAAAAAACTTTAATAACGCAATAAACAAAGGAGAAAACTCGAGACCGAAAATTAATTGTGCCTGGACTAATGAAGCTTTTGAACTATGGTATTTATTGCATTTTAATTACTACAACACCGGTATTTCGCGAGATCAATATCAAAAACTAATTGAAAAAGAGGTTAATAAAGCAGCAAATCGAACTAATTTTAAATACCAGAAAAACTCAAAGGAGATGTATGCTGTTTTAAGCAAATTTGGGAATCAAAAGAATGCAATCAAGAATGCAGAAAAGCTTGATAAGCTCTATTTTGATAGAAGTTATTCAAATCATAATCCTTGCACTAAAGTTCATAAATTGATTAACGAACTAATAGAATTAACTGAAAAGTACGCGGGCCAGCAGCAGGTGTAAGTAAAGCACCATAGTTTGATGCTTTGGGAAAGTTATACCAGGGTTTTAAGCGCTACATAATGAAATTTAAATCAGATACTACTTCCAAGGATCTAATATTTTAAATTTTTTCACACAATTTTGGTCAGAACCATTATAACAATCCTGAGTTTTAGATATCCATATCATCCATATCGCCACTACTATTATCCTGGCGCATCATTTGTTTGCGGTCTTTTCCGTTTTTCATGCTGCCAAAACGCCAGGTAAACGAAAGGCTTGCAAAGCGTGTAGTGGGTTGCCGCGTAAAATCTGAACTAAAGTATTCGCCGCTGGTTGTGGCTTCCCATTTGCGTGTTTGGAATACATCCCGAACATTAAACGAGATTGTTGCTTTATTGTCGAGCAGGTTTTTTCTCAGGCCAAAATCCATGCTGAAATTTGCTGAAGCCTCGCCTTGGGCAATGATCCTTGGAGCATAATAGCGTGAAGAAAGCTGGAGGCTGAGGTCCCATGGCAGTTTAAAGCTGTTAGTGCCTTTTATATTCCAGTTAGTCCCGTTATTGCTGAGCTCTTCACTTTCATTGGTGCCTGCCAGATCGGTATAGAAAATATTGAAACCGCCCATAAATTGCCACCATGGTGTAATCTTAAGAGAAAGGCTTAATTCGCCACCCCAATCCGATTGCGTGTCTAAGTTTTCGTATGTCGTCACACTTCTTCCGCTACTGTCCACATTGGTGAAACGCTGAATGACATCGGTTGTATATCTGTGATAAACCGTTGCTGTAAAAGAACCTGATCTGCCAAGGAATTTCTGCCAGCTGAATTCGTACGAGTTTACGTATTCGGGTTTCAGTAAGGGGTTTCCGCGGCGGATGTTCATAGGGTCGGTAGAATTGCCAAATGGATTCAGCTGCCTGCCCCTCGGGCGATGTACCCTGCGGCTGTAGTTCAGTTTTACTTCATTGGTTTTCCCAATCTTTTGCAGGATGAATGCGCTGGGATACAGGCTGATGTAATCATCCTCATATTTTTCGCCGGTGGTTTTTAATTCCGAATCGGTATAAACTTGCTCGGCACGCAAACCTGCCTGAAAAGAAAAGGAGCCCAAACTGTGCGCATATTGGCTGTAAAGCGCATGAACCTGTTCTTTATAAATGAAATGGTTGCTTTGTGTGCTGTCGTAAATCCAGCTTGAATTTTCCAGGTTTTCCACAGTATAATCATCGTCCATATTGCGGATATTGCTGCGCGCACCGAGTTCCAAACGGTTGTTTTCACTAAATGGCAATGAATAATCGAGGCTGAACTCCCAGTCGTAATCTTTTGAGCCGGTTGTGTTTTTGCTTTGGTCGCCCATTGCAAGGGTATTGAATTGATCGTCCAGGCTTTCTTCCGTCCAGGAGCCATCGCGTGTGTTGTCGCCCTGGCTGAAATTAGCCCCGGCTTTTAGGTAATGATCACGGCTCGAGAAAGTCTTTTCGTAGTTCAGGTCAAGGCTGTAATTCCATCCATCGCGGCTGTTTTCTGAGATGCCACGGTATGCTGTGTCAAAGAGTTTTTTTTCGGTTTCATATTGTTTGTAAAGTGTGCTTTCGCTCATCGCCCTTTTTCGCAGGTTCATCCGTCCCGAAAGGGAAAGCGTGGATGTAGGCGAAATATAGTAATCGCCACCCAGTGTAAACATCGCAAACTTCATATTGCGTTCAGCTTCCGATTCCTGGTCATAATAGCGAATACTGTCGTTATACCAGGTTTTGCGCAGGTTTATGCCTTCCATATCGAAATTCATTTGGCGGAAACTTGCTGAGGTATAAAGGTTGAAATGTTCGTTTCGTTTGCTGATGTTGAACGAGCCGTTGTATTGATCGTTAGGCCCCACGCCGCCCATAACGCTTCCGCTGATGCCACGGATTTTATTTTTTTTGAGCACCACATTAATAATGCCTGCCATGCCTTCAGGGTCAAAACGGGCAGACGGATTGGTGATGAGTTCAATATTTTCGATCGAGCCTGATGGGAGCTGTTCCATGATTTCGCCAGCATTGTCTGCTGCGATGCCACTGGGTTTGCCGTCAATCAGTACTTTGATGTTTTCGCTGCCGCGGAGGCTGATATTTCCTTCTAAATCTACATCAATGGATGGAGCCGTTTTGAGGACATCCAGGGCGCTGCCGCCTGCAGAAACGATACTTTGCTCCACATTAATTACACGGCGGTCAATTTTATTAACGAATAATTGTTTTTCGGCGGTAATTTCAACACCTGAGATGTTGCTGGCAGCAGGTTTAAGTTTAATATCATTGAAAAAGTACTCCCGTTTCTGTGGTGTAATCCTGATCGAATCTTTTACCCAGCTTTCAAAACCCATAAATTCAACTTTAAGTTGATACATGCCCGGAGGAAGTTCGCTTAGCTGGAACGATCCGTTAGATTTGGAAATTGTGCCGGCAGTAAGTTCGCCGCTTCTCTTGCGAATTAATGCAATGGTAGCATATTCAACAGGTTCACTGTTTTGGATGTCCATAATTTTACCAGAAATTGCACCTATTTTTGGCATCTTATCTGGTGGCATGTTCCGTTTGCCGCCTGTTCCCTTTTCTTGTGCCCATAGTGTGGAAATGCTGAAAAAGGAGAAAATAAAAAAGCATAGTAGCAGGTTTCTTTTCATGTAAGTTGTATTTGATGGGGATATGACAAGCAAAGAACGAAAAAGTTTAAATGAGAATGGCATTTGCCGGAGTGTTTTATTTTTATTACTCTATATTTGCATGCAATCAGTCAAAAAACAAAGCATTTTTATGGGTTTATGGCGCAAATTAGCAAGGATTGATACAAAGCAGATCGCCGATGTTCTGCGATTCGGGGGAAATCTCGAGAAAAAAGAACGTGCCTATCTGCTTCGTTTGCTGGACGAAAAAATAAATCATAACGATAGAACTGTAATTGATGGGGGGATGCGGTTTCTGGCCGAAGCTACTTTCGACGGAATTGCTGTGGTATTGAACAGGAAAATCAGTTTTTGCAATAGTGTTTTTATTGAATTGGCCGGCTTTGATAGGGATACTTATCAAAACCATGATATAAATAAGCTTTTTGAGCCAGATGTAGTTGCTCAAATAATTGATCCTGAAGGATTTGAAAGCTCTGCCAATCAACAAGAAAGCCTGATTACACGTCCCAATGGCAGCGCTTTCCGATGTTTGATGCGGTTTACACGTATCAGCCCGGATATGCTGCTAATCAATATTAAAGATACGCGCCGTTTGGATAAAACCATGCAGGAATTACGCCAGGCGAAAGATGGTGCTGAAGCAGCAAACAGGGCAAAATCAGAATTCCTTGCAAATATCAGCCATGAAATCCGTACACCCCTGAATTCAATAATCGGATTTAGTGACCTGCTGAGAAAAGATTTGAAATCAACAGATCATAAATCTTATGCAGAAACTATTGCAGACAGTGGCGAAGACTTGCTATACCTTATAAACGATATACTTGATCTGGCACGTATAGAAACAGGCCGCATAGATGTTCGTGAAGATAAAATCCATCTGAAATTCTTTTTGAACAACATAATTGATGCGTTTCGTGCTGAAGCCGATAAAAAGGGATTGGAGCTGGAATTTAAATGTCCGGATGATTTTCCCCCACAGATTATTTTGGACTCCTTCCGCTTGAAACAAATACTGGTGAACCTCGTCAGTAATGCCATTAAATTTACAGAAGAAGGCTCCGTATGTTTGGGCGTGCGTATAGATAAACGTGCAGAAAACCATGTGGATATCGCTTTTTTTGTACAAGATACCGGAATGGGTGTTGATGAAAAAAGGAAAGAGCATATTTTCGATGCATTCCAAAATCCGGCAACGCCAAAGTTGCGCAATAAAAAAGGCACTGGCTTGGGACTGGCAGTTTCACAACAGTTGGCACAACTTCTTGGAGGTTCAATTATACTTGTATCTGAATACGGAAAAGGAAGCACTTTTACGGTTCTTTTGAATAATATTCCTTCTTTAGATGAGCTGCCAGAAATAAATCCTGATGTGAATTCAGGAACAAGCCTTCTCAACGAAGAATGCAGGATTGTTTTGGTAGAAGATGATTATTCCTCGGCAAAATTGATCAAAGCCTATTTTAAAGATACTAAATTTGCATTGAACCACCTTGATGATGAACGCTTGTTGATGCATAAACTGGAAGAATTTAGCCCGGACATAATATTTATGGATTTAAAGCTGCGCAGCATGAGTGGTTATGAGCTGGCACGCCGTATCCGTAATGATATCCGTTTTGAAGATATGATCATTATTGCCCTTAGTGGTGCCGATGAGCTGGATCCGTCCTCAGCCCAGTATTTTGATGATTTCCTTCGTAAACCAGTTGGAAAAGAACGGCTTATGAATACCTGCTTAAAGCTTTTACGTGCCAAAACAAACCAAAAAGGTGCCGCTTTGGATATTGAAATTTCATTTGACATCAAAGCTGGACAGAAAAGGGCGTTCCTAAATTATTTTAAAAATGAGATTGTCCCTCTTTATGATCGCTGCCAAAAAATATATATCACCGAAAACATGATTGATCTGGCAAATAAAATTTCCGAGGCCGGAAACTTTTTTAATATCAAATATTTGAATAATTTTGGAGATCAGTTGAAAGCCTCTGCGCAGGCTTACGATATTGAACGAGCAGAAGCACTTTTGGAAAAGCTTGGAGAAATAGAACGGCAGATCGGGCAGTAAAAGTGCTTTGGACATGATTCAGATATAAATAAAACAGGATTATCATTATGAAAAATAACAAGGCACCATTAATACTCATCGTTGACGATTACCCCAAAAACCTACAGATTTTGGGAAATATTTTGCGGGGCAATAATTACCGTACGGCTTTTGCAAAAAGTGGCCCCATCGCGCTGGAGTCAATAAAAGAAGAAAAACCGGATATCATCCTGCTGGATATTATGATGCCGGATATGGATGGATTTGAAGTTTGTGCCCGTCTGAAAAAAAATCCTGAAACCGCAGATATACCTGTGATCTTTGTTACCGCCCTCAGCGATATGGATAAAAAAATCGAGGCGTTTAAAGCCGGTGGCGTGGATTATATCCTCAAGCCAATCCAACAGGAAGAAGTCTTTGAGCGTATTAAAACACATTTGCTGATACGCAGCCAAAAGCAGGAACTCCTCGCATTGAACGAAAGGTTGCAGGAATCTAATGAAGAACTGCAAAATATCAACCACACAAAAGATAAACTGTTCTCAATTATCGGACACGACCTCCGCGGCCCGCTCAGCAATATCAACAACCTCCTGAAATTGATCCTGGAAGGAGTGCTCGATAAAGAAGAACGCGAAGAGCTGCTCACAGAAACCATGAAATCCGTGAAGCTGACTTACGACCTGCTCGAAAACCTGCTGTTTTGGGCCAAAAACCAAAGGAATGAAATCGATTTTCGCCCTTCAGACTGCGATATTACCACTGTAGTTGATGATAATATTGCCTTGCAGGAAAGCGCGGCCCGGGATAAAAATATCAGCCTGCGCGCCGAATATACGCCTGGCCTTAAAGCTTTTGCCGATAAGCATATGCTCAATATCATTATGCGCAACCTGATTTCAAATGCAATTAAATTTACGCATGAAGGTGGGCATATCATCGTTTTGGTCAGTGATTCCGCTAATGAAGTAAAAGTGAGTGTACAGGACGATGGCGTTGGGATTTCTGAAGAAAATATCGAGAAGATTTTTGATAGCGTGAAAAGTTTTACAACCCGCGGTACCAGACATGAAAAAGGAACAGGGCTTGGCCTTATCCTTACCAAAGATTTTGTTCAGAAGAATGGTGGAAAACTTCATCTTACCAGCCAGGTGGATAAAGGCAGTACATTCTCATTTACACTTCCTCAGGCAACACCTGAGCAATAATTGGGTTTTCTGTTAAAGATTGGTTAATACATTCTTATTTATAAGGATTCTAAGTAAATTGCCTGCCCCAAAAATTTAAAATATGAAACATCTGTATTTTACCCTTGCTTCAATTTTAGTAAGCCTTTTTTTATCAGCTCAACCCTTTAATGTTTCCGTGAGCCCCTCATCAAATCCAACCGATTGCCAAATTGTGCGTCTGGATAACAGGGAAATTGAACTGGAGTTTCACTTGTCTGATTTTCAGTACACAAAAGTGGAAACAGACCGTGGCATGGCCTGGAAGCTCTCCGCCGATGGCGCTACATCCCTTTTGGAAAAATCTGCTCCGGATTTATTGCGTTTCAGCGAAAGCCTCATCATCCCGGAAGGAAGCGAATTGCAAATTGAGATTATCAGCACTACTTACAAAGAGTTTCAAAATGTGCTCATTGCACCCTCTAAAGGGAACCTGCTCCGTACGCAAAACCCATCCGAAATACCCTATGAATTTGGTCCGCTCTATGAGCAAAATACTTTTTATCCGGCCGAACTGGTGCAAACACGGAAGCCTTATACCTTCCGCGATGTTAACGGCCAAAATGTGGTTTTTTATCCCTTTCAGTATAATCCCCAAACGAAAATCCTTCGGGTTTACAACTCCATAAATATCAGGCTTACAGTAACCAATGGTGCTGCATTCAGCGCCTTTAAGTCCGGCACGAAAATTATCCCGGAATTTGCAAAAATCTACGAAAACAGGTTTCTTAATGCCACCCAGATGCTAGGCCGTTACGATCCTTCCGGTGAAGAAGGCAATATGCTCATCCTGTGTTATGGCGAATTTATGGACGAAATGCAGCCTTTTGTCGATTGGAAAATCAGCACAGGGATGCCGGTCGAAATGCATGATATTGCCGAGGCCGGTAGCCAGTATGCCGATATCCGGACGTTTATTCAAAATTATTACGAAACGAATGGCCTGACTTTTTTGCTCCTTGTTGGTGATAATGCCCAGATTCCTGCCGGTTACCGCAACGGACCTTCTGATAATTACTATTCATATCTGGATGGCGATGACCATTATCCTGAGATCCTGGTAGGCCGGTTTTCTGCGGAAACGGAAAGTCAGGTAGCAACGCAGGTGCAAAAAGTGCTTGATTATGAGCGCGATCCTTATATGGAAAATACGGAATGGTATAAAACGGTTACCGGAATCGCCAGTAAACAAGGCCCGGGCGACGATGACGAATACGATTATCAACATGTGCGCAATATGCAACAAGACCTTCTGGGCTATACCTACAATTCAAATCCGGAGTATTTTGACGGAAGCCAGGGTGGAAATGATGCCGATGGAAACCCGGTGGCCAGTATGATTGAAGACCAGGTGGATGAAGGAAACAGCTTGATGCTTTATACCGGTCACGGCAGTACCTACGCATGGTCCACTTCCGGTTTTAATTCCGGTGGCGTCAACAATCTTGAAAATGTAGGCATGTTGCCATTTATCTGGTCTGTTGCCTGTGTAAACGGTAATTTCCCCAATGCCACATGTTTTGCGGAAGCCTGGTTGCGGGCCACGCATCTCGGTGAGCCTACAGGTGCTATTGCTACAGCAATGTCGTCCATTAATCAGCCCTGGGATCCGCCCATGGACGGGCAGGATGAAATGGTGGATATACTTGTGGAAAGCTATCAGAATAACATAAAAAGGTCATTTGGAGGCATTTCTATTGATGGGATGATGAAAATGAACGATGATTATGGCTGGGAAGGGTACCGTGTAACCGATACCTGGGTGATCTTTGGTGATCCTTCTGTAATGGTGCGAACTGATGTCCCACAGGATATCGCGGCGCAACATCCCGAACAATTGCTGATTGGCACTTCGCAAATGAGTGTTCAGTGTGATCTGCAAAATGCAAAAGTTGCCCTGAGCTCGGATGGCGAAATTCATGCAGTAGCAAATGTTGATGGGGGACAGGCAATGCTTGTTTTTGATGAGCTGATGGAGGTTGATACGCTCACGCTGGTAATTACGGCCTACAATCATATTCCGTATATCGCTGAAATCGCTGTAATCCCTCCCGAAGGCCCTTATGTAATTTATTCGTCATCAAGTATTAACGATGCAAATGCTCAGCTTGATTATGCGGAAACGGCAAATATGAACATGAGCATGAAGAATGTGGGCATCGATCCGGCTGAAAATGTGAGCGTAAGCCTGAGTATAGAGGATGATTATGTCAGCCTGATTGACAATCAGGAAGATTATGGAAATATTCAGCCTTCTGAAATCAAAGAAATTACGGATGCGTTTAGCCTGAGGGCTGATGTGAATGTGCCTGATATGCATTATTTTACCATAACGGTCAATGCAACGGATGGAACGGGTAGCTGGGCTTCCGCTTTTACAATGCAGGCGCATGCCCCGCAAATGCATTTTGGCGATTACGCCATTGTGGACAGCGATGGCAATCAGGATGGTGTGCTCGATCCCGGTGAATCGGGAAGCCTCAAGCTTTCCGTAATGAACCGTGGAAGCTCTGCAGCTAAAATGGTTTCAGCTGTGCTGAGCACTCAAGATGCGGGTATTGGTTTATCCGGTCCGCAACAGGATTTGGGAACCATAGAAATAAATGGTGAAAATGACGCCAGCTTCCCGATCAGTGCCGATGTGTCCCTTCCTTCCGGCACGATTGTTTTATTTAACCTGCAGCTTACAACTGAAGAAGGTTTGGTTGTAAATGAGGAATTTACAGTGAATATTGGCAAAGTTCCCGTTGTGGTTATCGACCTCGACGGCAACCATAATTCGGGGAGCGTGATTTATGAAACAATTCTGTCGCTCGGCGTTTCTGCTGATTATTTTACCGAAATCCCGGATGACCTTGATATCTATAGTGCAGCATTTGTAAGCCTGGGTATGTTCAGCGTAAATCATGTGCTGACTGTAGAAGAAGGGCAGGCATTGGCAGATTTCCTGATTGCCGGCAACAATATCTATATGGAAGGTGGAGACACATGGTATTACGACCAGCAAAATAATCCTACTGCTGTTCATCCTTTGTTCCGTATAAAAGGAAGTGATGACGGGCAAAGCGATTTGGGAGTTATCGAGGGCTTGGCAGGTTTGCCTTCCGCAGGAATGTCTTTTATTTATGAAGGAGATAACTATTGGGTTGATCGCCTTGAACCAATCGGGACAGCAATTCCGCTGCTTCAAAATAAAGACCCACAATATTACACAGCAATTGCAGGGATGAACGATACCTATAAAACCATTGGTGCCAGCATGGAATTCGGTGGTCTAACCGATGCTTATGCTCCATCCACCAAAGCAATTCTTGCTGCCATTCTTCTTGATTTCTTTGATTTGTATAACAGCAATATCGTACCCGATTTCAGGAGCAATACGCGTGCCATTGAAATTGGCGGTCAAATTAACTTCATGGATAATTCATTGGGCGATATTACAGCTTATGAGTGGAGCTTTACCGGTGGCAGCCCGGAAACAAGTACAGAAAAAAATCCGGTGGTTACTTATTCGGAAGAAGGATTTTATGATGTTAGCCTGACTGTTACCAACGGATTGCTGACACATACAATAAACCGGACAGCATATGTGAAAGTGGGAGATCCAGTTGGTATTGCGGAAAGCGAAATATTTGTTGCCAGCCACCTGAGCCCGAATCCTGCGAAAGGAAGCAGCGCCTTGCAGATCAGCGGCAATCATGAAGGAATGGTGCAGCTTCAACTGATGAACAGTAAAGGGGAATTGGTTTTCAGCGATTATTTCACTGGCCAAACAGCTGTTTATACATTGAATACCAGGGGTTATGCTTCCGGGCTTTATTATTTGCAGATTATTTCAGCAAACAGATCGGAAAGCCTGAAGCTGATTGTAGAATAATACAATTTCGAAAAAATAAAAAACCCGGTGAAAAGGAATTCACCGGGTTTGTTTTTAATAGAGGGGCAATAATCCTATGAGCTGATACTTTTGCGCCAATTTGCTGGCGGTTGGTCTGGGTATAGCCGGGCAATTATGGCGAGGCTTTTTTGATATTGATAATAAGGGGAGCCGTAAGTATTGACTGGTTTAAATATCAGGAATAATGCTAAGATCGGACATTTTGGGCAAGCAAAAAATATGAATTCTAGGGAAATGGCCAGTGTGCTGAATATCAGTCCAAACAGTATAAAAAGTGCACGCTACCGCCTCAAGAAAAAACTGGGACTGGATGCCGAAGGAGATTTAGAGACTTTTGTAAGGGAAATTTCTTAGTATTTTTTGTTTTTTGGAACTCCAAGAAAAATCTTCCAACTAATCCAGCCTTTATCCTTATATTTTCGTTCGGGATGATGAGGAAGTAACTTATCAAGTGAATAAGCTTTCTTTTCATAGTACTCTTTTCTGGATTTTATTTTTAATTTTTTTACAGCTTTTTCAGCTTCAGTATATGTGTTGTATATTCGTTTTTTAGATTTTCCTAAAAAATCTTCAAATCCAGACCATCCTTTATCTTTGTAATAGCTCGACGGAGTACTTGGAAGGCGAGGGTCAAGTTTGTATTTTTTTTTATATTCTTGACCTGTTTTAAAATCTAGTTTGTATACAGCTTTTTTAGCATCATCATAAGATTGATAGATATCTAAATTTGGTTTTCCAAAAAAAGTATTCCAGTTAACCCATCCTTTGTTTTGGTAAAACTTCTCAGGACTGCTTGGCAGTCTTGGGTCACTTTTATATTTTTTTTTGGTGCGGTATTCATGCCAGGAATTAATATTCAATCTTTCAACAGCTTTCTTTGCTTCTTCATATGTTTCGTAAAATTCAGGTTGATTAATATCAAAAAATGAATCCGAGTTTATCCATCCTTTTCCTTTATAGCATTCACTTGGATTTCTGGGAAGCATTGAGTCTAAATGTCTTTTTTGAAAGTACTCTTTCATTGATTTAATCCCTAACTTTTTAGCGGATGCCTTCGCGTCCAAATAGAGTTCATAAACTTCATTTTTTTTTAAATCAAAAAAAAATGGCCAGTTTTTCCATCCTTTGTTTTTGTAAGTTTTTTCTGGGTTACTTGGTAGTAATGGATCCTTTTTGTATTGTTTTTGTGTAATATATTCTTTCCTTGATTTAATTCCAACCTTTTTTGCAGCCTGTTTGGCCTCTTCATATGTCAAATACTTTGTTCTAATAAAATGGTTCCAATTTATCCAGCCACGGCCTTTATAATATTTATCAGGTTGACTTGGTAGTTTTGACTCTTTTTTAAACTTTTTTTGGTTGACATACTCGTCTCTAGATTTTATCCCTAGCCTACTGACAACTTCCCTTGCTTCTTCATAGCTAAAATAGATTATATTTTTAGGATTTCCTACGAATTCACTAAAGCTTTTCCAGCCATTATTTTTATAGTATTTATCTGGTGCACTTGGTAGACTTGGGTCTTGTTTGTATCTTTTTTTGTATTCTTCTCTTGAATTTATAGATAATTTTTCAACGGCTTTTTTGGCCTCTTCATAGTTTTTGTAAAAATTTTGAGTAGGTTTTTCAAAAAATTCATAATAATCAATCCAACCTTTATTTTTATAATATTTTGATGGATCTTGTGGTAATTTTGGATCCTCCTTAAACCGTTTTTTATATTGTCTTTCCGATTTAATATTCAGTTTTTTCACGGCAAGTTTGGCTTTTAACAACGTTTTATATTTTTCATTTTTTGGTAAGCCAAAAAAATCGTAATAATCAATCCAACCATTATTTAAGTAAAAAATGTGGGGTTTGCTTGGAAGCCTTTTATCTTGATTGTAGTTCAATTTATAATCGGATAAATTATTAATATTGAGCGTTTTAATTGCTTTTTTAGCATCTTCAATATTTTGATATTTTTTTATCCTACTTATGCCAAAATAGTCAGACCAATTTGTCCATCCTTTATTTTTGTATTTTCGATCAGGTGTGCTTGGTAATTTATTATCCTCAACATACCGCGCTTTATATCCCTTAGTGGTTTTAATTTTCAGCCTAATAGTTGCTGTTCTCGCTTCCTCATAGGTCTCATAAAGTTCGGGCTCTTCTTTATCTAAGAAATGGTACCAGTTTAGCCATCCTTTATTTTTGTAGAATATATGAGGTTTGCTGGGTAAACTCGGATCTTCTTTGTATACTTTTTTATATTCGCTTTCAGAGGTTATTTCAAGATTTTTTACAGCACATTTAGCTTCTGCATATTCTCTATAAAAGTGAAGTTTATTCTCTATTTCTTTAACTATCTCATATATACCTTTTGTTTCATCATAAACAACGACAGATTTCGGAACTTCTAGATTGCTCAGCCCCAAATTATTGATGAAGGCAACATAGTGTTTTTTGCTATAGGTTGAATCAGAAAGAATTTTTGTTCTTACATTTTCAAAGTTTCTCACACAATCGAATATTAATGGGTCTTTTTTGCTATTATGTCTGAGGACTCTCCCTAATTGTTGTAGGTAAATGCGTGATGACTTTGTTTTTCTGAATAGCATTATAGAATCTATGTCTTTTATATCTATTCCTTCATTCAGCATATCGATTGAGAGAATAATATCAATTTGTTTAATAGAGGATGTTTGCAGTAAAAAGTTTTCCAGATTTTGATTGTTTTTTGCACGCGATTGAAATGAAGAAATTTCATAAATATTACAGGTACTAAATTTTCTGAATGACTGATCTAAAATTTTTCTGATTTCAATTAGATGGTCAATACTTTCACAAAAAACTAAGATTTTTTTAAAATTGAAATTACTATAATATTTGTTGATTATATTATAAAGTGAATATTCTTTAATTTGTTTACTATTAAACGATTTTAAAAATTTATTGTGCAACTTTTTATTGCTTTTGAATTTTATTTCACCCTCTTTTCTAAGATCATTGATATATGTATTGGGGTCTTGAATCGCATAGACGTATTGTCCTATATTTGGTATAATTTCTTGATTTATTGCCGAAAATAAGCTTAATTCACCTGCCTTGTTGTTATCAAAAAAGTTTATTACATCAATATCCTTACTATTGTAGTCAAACGTTGCTGAAAATCCCACGATTTTAATTTGTCTTTTCGATATAATATTAATTCCATATTTATACCATTTTGGTGCAGAAATGTGATGTGCTTCATCAAATATTATATGCGTATAATAGTCTAATTGACGTTTTACGGCATTATGATATATGTATTGATATGTGAGAATATTAATATTCACTTTGTTATTAGGCTTAAGTGATATTAGATGACTTGATATATAATTGGATAATTTGTTTAGTATTTCATTTTTAATGATATTGGAAGGTACTACAATTAAAACTTTATTGTCTTTATTAACTTCTAGTATATGTAAAGCAAGTTTAATAATTATATATGACTTCCCTGTACCTGTTGCATGTTCAACATAACATCTCTTTTTTTTATACCAAAACTTCAAAATCCTTTTGAAAGCAGTTTTTTGGTAATTCAATAACTCAACAGTTGGATGTTTTGGATATTCCTTCTTGTAAGTAGAAAATAAATTTTCTACCATGTCCTCCTCGTCCCAAACATTTATTGATAGCTCTTTGGTTATAGTGTTTTTTAAATTTTTAGTATACTTCCATGCGATTAAGCAAAACTGACTATTTTTTAAGTTATATTTTTTTTTGTAAGATCTACTAAATTTGCCTAATTCCGCATCTATAATCTCGGTATTGATATTAGTGTTGTGGTTTTTTGCCTGTACCACCATAAATATTGAATTATCGCTAGGTTGCTTTATTAAAAGATCACAACCTTCATCATGTCCGTGTTGACCTGTATAATCTACTAAATAACCATTACCTCTAAATAATTCTAAAAGAAGCTGTTCAAATATTAATCCTTTAAATTCTGACATTGGTTTCCCTGACCCAAACTTTATATATGTTTCATTGGGCTTCCTAATTTCATTAAAATTTATTGTACCATGCCCTTGACTATTTTTTGCACAAAATTCTTTTATCCAATTATACATGTTATCAAAAGTTTTTTGTCGATGAATAATAATATTTCCCCAAAGCGATAAAATTATTAATATTCTACATATTTGAAAGTCAATATATTAACAACTGATTTGTTATATGAAATTGTACGTCAATAGATACCACTCTCGACAAAGCCACAATCATTCAGATCAACTTTCTTTCAATTCCACAATTGTTTTCGCCGAGAAGAATATTAATTCTACCAAAACCATCCAGATTTAATTGCTTAAAAGCACGAAATTTAGAAATATCCAGATTAGTTATTTTCATAACTGTGAATTATTTTGATTTGAACAAAAATAAAACAAATCTCTCAAATTCAGAGATTTATTTGGTTCAATCTGTTTTCGTAAACACCGAATTATTCCGGAGCCGTAAATTTTATTTCCTTTTCAAGCTCACCCGTGGGCGTATAAAAGCGCCAGTATCCGTCTTTATGGCCGTTTTTGTAGCTGCCTTCCATATACAGTTTGCCGTTTTCGTGAAAAGCTCTGGTCAGGCCGTGGTTGATCCCGTTGAGGAATTCCCCTTCGCTCCATATTTTTCCGTCATCACGGTAGGAAACCCAATATCCGTTGCGCTCGCCATTTTCGTCAAAAGAGCCTTTTATATACGTTTGCCCCGTTTCATAAAAGCTTTCGCTGCGAAGCAGAATGGTGTCGCCTGCTGCGTTAAGCGTATTGTATTCGATCAAACGAACGGCTCCGTTAGGGTAGCGCTCGGCCACTTTCTTGAACTCCGGAACGGACTTCGTGCAGGAGAAAAATATCAATACAATGAAAATCCCGTACAGTTTTTTTGAAAATCCTTGCATAAAATTTTATCGGTTGAAAATTAATCTTTTGCCTTTAAGTGTTTCGTTAAATTTCTGATCGGCCCAGGCCGGATGACCATTCACAAAAGTATGCGTTACCGACCAATTAAATTCCTGTCCTTCAAATGGTGACCAGCCGCATTTGTAGAAAATATTTTCCGTCGCTACCGTCATGCTTTTCTTTTTTACCAGCACCAGATCGGCAAAATATCCTTCACGGATAAAGCCCCTTTCGGCGATGCGGAACAATTTCGCCGGGGCATGGCACATTTTTTCCACAACAAAAGGAAGGCTGAAAACCCCCTGTTCATGCATCTCAAGCATCGCCTGAAGCGAATGCTGCACCAGTGGCCCGCCCGATGGCGCTTTAAAATAAGTGTTCTGCTTTTCAGGAAGCAAATGCGGTGCATGATCGGTAGCAACAACATCCAATTTCCCTTCCAGCAATGCTTTTCTCAAACCTTCACGGTCGGCAGGGCTTTTCACAGCGGGGTTCCATTTGATGCGCGTGCCGTATTTTTTGTAATCATCGCTGCTGAACCACAAATGGTGTGCGCAAACTTCTGCCGTGATTTTCTTTTCTTCCAGAGGGATATCGTTGCGGAATAAATCTGTTTCCCGCGCTGTGGAAATATGCAGCACATGCAGCTGCGCACCGTATTTCTCCGCCAGTTCCACAGCCATGCTGCTCGATTTGTAACAGGCTTCTGCACTGCGGATGATGGGATGCTGTTCAATGGGCACATTATCGCCGTATTTTGCTTTTGCTGCCGCGATATTTGCCTGGATTGTGGCTTCATCTTCGCAATGAGTGGCAATGAGCAAAGGGGATTCACTGAAAATTCCTTTCAGCGTATCCGGCTTGTCAACCAGCATATTTCCTGTGGAGCTGCCCATAAATACTTTCAATCCACAAACGGTTTTGGGATCTGTTTTTAAAACTTCATCCAGATTGTCGTTGGATGCGCCCATATAAAAGCTGTAATTGGCTAAGGAGACATTTTCAGCCTTTTTATATTTGTCGCCCAGCAATTCCTGAGTAAGGGTTTGCGGATTGGTATTGGGCATTTCCATATAGGATGTTACTCCTCCGGCAACCGCTGCATGGCTTTCGCTTTCAATATCAGCTTTTTGCGTAAGGCCGGGCTCACGGAAATGCACCTGATCGTCAATTACGCCAGGCAGAAGATAGTGCCCACAGGCATCAATGATATGTGTGTGGGAAGTACTTTCGGGAAGTTCGTTTCCTTTATAAATCTTTTGAATGCGTTCATTTTCGATCAGTACAGAACCGTTAAATTCCTGTCCTTCATTGATGATAATTGCATTCTTAATTAAGGTCTTGCTCATAGGTTTTGTTTTTATTGTTTGCCTATCAGCAGTTTACAGGATTGCTTAATCCTTTGCCGGGGCAATTTTTTTAAAGCGGAGTTTGATTACGCCGATGGCTGCTTCTTTAAAGATCCCTTTGCTCATCTTGGAGGTTCCTTTGGTGCGGTCGGTGAATATGATCGGCACTTCCTTGATGACAAAGCCAAGTTTAAATGCGGTATATTTCATCTCGATCTGGAAGGCATAGCCCATAAAACGGATTTCGTCCAGATTAATGGTTTCCAATACCCTGCGGCGGTAACATTTAAAGCCTGCCGTGGTGTCGCGGATGCTGATTCCGAGAATGGTGCGTACATATGCCGATGCGTAGTACGACATCAACACACGCCCCATGGGCCAGTTGACCACATTCACACCTGTGATGTAACGCGAACCAATGGCCAGGTCATTGCCTTCAACGGCTGTGGCATGGTACAAGCGTTCCAGGTCTTCCGGATTGTGCGAAAAATCGGCATCCATCTCAAAGATGTATTCATAATCGCGCGCCAATGCCCAGCGGAAACCATGGATGTAAGCGGTGCCCAGCCCAAGTTTTCCTTTGCGCTCTTCAATAAAAAGCTGCTCAGGAAATTCCTGCATCAGCCGTTTTACAATTGCTGCTGTGCCATCAGGAGAATTATCTTCAACGATCAGAATATGGAAATCTTTTTCCAAAGAAAATACTTTTCGGATAATAGCTTCTATATTCTCTTTCTCGTTGTAAGTCGGTATAATGACCAGGCTATCTGATTTCATCAGGCTCATTTAAATAAGTGAAACTATACTGTGGCAATTAAAATGCAAAGATAAATTTTTTGTGCATAAAAACAGGGGCTGTCCCTATGGAATAGCCCCTGTTTTTTATCAATCAATCAGCTTTGGCTGAATTGCGTTTATTTCTGAATAATAAGCTTTTTGCTTATGCTTCCGCTTTCGGTGTTGAACTGCATCATATATAAGCCGTTGCTGAACCTGTCCAGGTCAATGCTCAGCACCTGGTCGCCGGCTTGCAGCATTTCTTCTGCAGCGTAAACCTTCTGGCCTTTGTTGTTGTAAATGAATACAGTAACATTGGTGTTCATGATCGTTTCAAACTTCAGCTTCATCTGGCTGGTGGCCGGATTTGGATACAGCTCAAGGCTTCCGTTGCTGAGGATTTCATCGATTGCTGAGCCACCCCAGGTGAAATACTTTTCTGTTTCTTCCATTTCATTGCCGGCAACATCAGTAACGCCCATTATGATAATTGCATAGTCGCTATTTGTTAACTTTGAAACTTTCAGATATACCAGATTTGTCTGAATAGCATGCATTTTAGCTTCTTTCACTTCAACGCCCTGGTCAATCAGGTAGTTAGTGATGTCTTCGGCTGTTTCTTCTGCTACTGCTTCATTGAAAGAAACTTTTAGTGTGCTGTCGTTTGTAGCTTCAACAGAAACAACTTCAGGGGCGACAATATCTGAAGCAGCCTGGACATCGGTTTCCAGCCGCAGCTCAATTTTCCATTCGTCGAAATCGAAGTTGAGCGGGCCGGTAACTTTGTAGGAATCGCCTTTCTTTGGCTCATACTCAAAAATACTGGTATTATGAACAGCCATATCGCCACTGCCGTCATTCACCTGCCACATATAATAATTGCTTTGGTATTCGGCATCGGTACAAACGGCATTGTTTACGCGAACCAGAACAGATTCCCATTCTTCACCGCCATCGCCGGTATTGATTAATGTGGGTTCTGGTAGTGTGTTGTTGGACGAAATGTGATAGTATGCACTAATGTCTTTCAGTTCCGTTTTGCCATAGTACTCTTCAATTACGCCCGTTACAATAATGCTGTCGCCGATTTGCGGGCCATGATTTGCATCGTAAATAAACAGCCCGTTCCAGGCTCCTGTGCCATCCTGAAGGAAATAATTGTTTCCGAAAGCTCCGGTTACAACACCGGTTGTGCTTACTGTTTCCCCGGCATAAGGGCTTTCTTCCTGCTGGCCCTGGATGTCATAGATTGTAGTAATGGTTCCATTGAAAATCGGAGCGACATAATAGTTATAAATAATGCTCTCGCCAGTATTGTTGCCATCCGTAGCTACAATTTTGTAGAAAATGTTTGTTTGTCCGGCCTGGCCACCGATATTGGCAGTGTAAACGCCTTTGCCTGAAGTCATTTCAATTTCATTGCTAAGGTTGTCGTAGCTTGTTCCCCAATATAATTTTACAGAAGTGAATGCAGTTGGGCCATGCATGTTTGCTGAGATGGTAACCGTTTCGTCTTCTCGTGGGTTTACCGGATTTTGAGTTACATCGTCGGCATAAATTTCAGGTGCTAATGCCGTTCCCCAGATCATGTCCACAAATTCAGGATGGTCGATAAAAGGGTTGCGGTTTTCCTGCCATTGGAAGATGACATTGTTGCGGTTGCGCTCAAAATCATCCGGTGGATCAAGTTGGTTCCATGCCAGCAAAGTGCTGAGTTTTCCCATTTCCGGAGCAGGATATGTATTTACATAATCCACAACTTTCAGATCGCGCTCGCCATTGTTTCCTTCGTAGCGTGTGGCCATATAGAAAATAATACGTGCGATATCGCCTTTTACCTCGTCACGGGGTTCCCAGGTATCGCTGGTAGTAAAACAACCGGGTGCCTCAGTAACTTCGGTCCCGCCATTGTCAAAATCCTTATTGCTGCGCAGTGTGTTCACCGAGGCGTCTGCTGGTTTCAGGTTGTGCACATCATTAAACATGGGCGGAACTTCATTAAAGTTTCCGTGCGATTTGGCCCAAACGTGCTCACGGTTGATCTGGTCTCCACTGGTTCCGTAGTCGTTATTGGCTTGCGAACGACCGGTATAAACCAGAATTACATTGTTTGGGTTTGTGGGGTCGGCATCAGAAAATTTCATAATGGTTTTTGATGCAAAATAGGAATATTGCCTGTGGTCATCGATAATGCCATTGAGTGCGGTTTTTAGTTCATCGCCGGTTTTATTACCTGTGCCGTTATAGTATCCGGTGGGCTGAGCCATAGCCTGAAGGCTCCAAAGCCCCAGGATCATTAAGATTAATCTGATTTTCATTTTTATTATGTTCTTTAGAATGTCATTTGTAGTGAGATATTAAACCTGCGGCCCAGACCGAAATAAGCACGGGCAGATTTAGCATCAAAATCTTTGTAATAATACCCATTATTATCTGCATCAGTTACATAAACTTCATCAAGGAGATTTAATACACTTCCTCTTATATTAAAATTTGTCTTTTTGATATTGAACTTATAGCCTAAATGCAAATCAATAATATAGTAATCTGGGATTTTCCAGGATTGCCGTGGATTGCCGTTCTCATCAAAGGACAGAGGGTTTCTTTTTGGATCCAATTCAAGGGGGTCAAATTCTGAATAATGTTTTCCAAAATAAGTAAGGGATGCTTTAATATATGTATTTTTAATAGGCTCTATCCTTATACTTTCACGGTTTTGAAGTTGCGCTGCATCGCCTACATATATGCCTTTTGCATCAAAGTATCTAATACCAACAAGTTCTTGGGCTTCATTGTAAACTCTGGCGCTATCTGCTGAAGTCCACTTCCAATCACCAATAGATAAGAGCGATTCAAATAAAATTTTATCAGTAATTTGATATGCAAACTCAAACTCAAGACCCATGTGCCTGGCATCCATACCATTAATATTGATCGTGTAAGTCTCGTCTGAATTCGGGTCATTTTCAGTATAGGTTCTGTCAGCAGGTTTGTTTGACCAAATAGTATAATAAGAATTAAAATTAAATGTAATTTTTGAATTGTAATAACTATAGCCTAATTCGAACGCATTAATTTCTTCATTTTTTATGTCTAAGAGTTTTGTATTGGCATTATCATAAATATTTTTAAAACGGGGAGCTTTGTGGATATAACCCATGTTTCCAAAAATATTCATGTTATCATTAATATTGTAGTTTACGCCTCCTTTTATTGTTCCGCCAGCAAACCAACTCCAACCTGTATGAGCATATACAGCCTCAGGAGAATTAATATTATAAACCACGCCATTATATTCGACTTCTGTGTCATATGAAACCCTCAGGACTGTATCTTTCAATTCGATCATTTTAGGTTTAAAATAATCTATCCTTTTGTTTCCGCTATATGATCCGGTGATGTTTATAAATGCACTTAAATCATTCTTTTTAAATGATAATTGTCCAAATATTCCTCCCCATCTAACTAATGCGTCATTATGATAATATATTTTATCTCCTTCATAATATTTTTCTTTTTTAGGAGCATTTGAATTATAATCGTCAGACATATATTTGCCCCCAAGGAGATCATATACTTCTCTGTAATGTTCTCCTCGGTAATCTCTTAGGTCAAGTCCACCTGATAAGTTCCAGAATTCGTTGATTTCCAATGAAAAAGTTGAAAGTAATCCATACCAGAAGTGGTTATTTATGGAAGAATACTGATATACATCGGAATTTCCGTTTGGATTATTAATGTTTGCATCATAAGCTGATTGCAGATTTATTTGACCTTCGGAAGTAGGATTTGGAGTGTTTTTTAGTCCTGTTCCTCCTCCACTACCAACTGAAAGATAAAGTATGTTTGAAATATACAGATTGTCATTCACATTCCAAAAATCACTTAAAGAAAACATTGGTTTGTGGTAGTAGTTTTTTTTGCTGTTTAAGGCTTCTCTTGGTGCACTATTAATTCCGCCTTCTGCGTTAAAAGTATACCGTTCTAGCCATCCCCAATCAGGATTATACTTTCTTCCCAAATTGACAAATGTTCCCGGAATAATGTCATCTCTATTTACTCCATTATTAAATGCATATGTTGAGTCAATCTCCACCAATGGACTTTTTGTGCTTCTTTGGCCATGTTCCTGAGGTGCTCCCATAGCTTTAAAGCTGATGTGGTGGTTTCCAAGTTCTTTATCGATGCGTAAAAAATAGAACCAGCCTTCTGTCCAGGTTTGATCAACCCAGCCATCACCTCTCTTATAAGAGCCTGCGGCAGTGATTCCCCATCCATTTTTCATTCTTCCTGTTGTAAGCCCAACCGATGTTCTCAAGAACAGGTCGCTTCCGACTTCCTGTTTTATGGTGTACAAAGGTTTAGACCCAATACCTTTTGTTTGGAGGTTAATTGTACCACCTACAGAGGGGATTGCTAGTTTGGATTTTCCTAATCCACGCTGAATCTGGGTATTTTGCATTACAACATCCAGACCAAACCAGTTCGACCAATATACCCAGCCGTTTTCCATATCATTTACAGGAATACCGTCCAGCATTACGGCAACATTTCGTTGGTTGAATCCACGTATATTGATGCGCGAATCGCCATCGCCACCGCCTTGTTGTGTGGCATAAACACCGGGTGTGGCATTGAGTATCAACGGAATATCCTGGCTTGCTAGTTCTTCCTCCATTTTGATGGATTCAATATTGGAGAAAGCCACCGGAGTCTCCCGGGTTTTGGCCATATCTCCAACGACTTCAACTTCGGATAACATGGTGTAGTTAAGGCTGAAGTTGATCGTTTGCACCGCTTTGTTTATTGTAATATTTTTGGTTTGGGTATCAAACCCAACATAACTGATCGTTAATGTGTAATCGCCATAGGGCAATTCCATTGTATAATCTCCATCAAGACCGGTTACAACGCCCTTGCCAGGGGCATAAGTAACATTGGCGCCAATCAGGCTTTCACCGGTGCTTTTGTCTGTTATAATGCCTTTGATTGTACCTTTCTGTGCAAAAAGCGTTACAGACATTAAAAGTAGGCCGGTGAATAAGGCTATTTTCCTGCAATTCATTATTCTAATTATTAAGTTTTGGTTTTTGCTAAGACAAAATTGGCACCCTTGGGCTGACCGAGGATGCCAATTTATAATGAGAATTTTATCTTATTCTTTTACGAATTTCCGTACAATCTGTTGATCGTTAGTGAGCCGTGCCTTAATAAAATATATGCCGCTTTCAACATCATTGATGTTGAATGTGCTGCTGAATGTGGCGAAACCAAATTCACGTTCCGATATAACCTGACCGGTGATGCTCATAATTAGTACGCTTTCGATGGCTTCTTCGCTTTCAATAGTCAGTTGGCCATCGGAAACCGGATTGGGATAAAACTTAAAGCTGGCTTCTGCCAAATCATTTACCGATGCATTGTTGCAGTCGCACACATGGCTTCCCAGGTTTTCAAAAGTGTTTTCAGGAAGGCTGTCGTATTCCATAGTTACAATGAAAACATCAGGATTTGTAGTAACGCCCTGAGTTACCTGTGGCTTACGAATTAATGAATGATCTCTGGTCCAGCTCATCCAAAATAAGGGGCCTACGATATAATCTGTAATGGTATAATCTGTGGGTACACCATTGTCGTTATATGTGATTGTAGTGTCTGTAACATTTGTCCAGCCATTTTCGGGGTCTGGGTTGCCAGCGCGAGCGAAAATATCAACGGCTTCACCTCCAATTTTTTCAAGAGCCATTGCATCATTGCCATTGAAATACATGGCTTTATTTATCTCATAGATCGGACATAAAAAAGTGTCCGCTTTTGCTTGTAATGCTAAATCTACCATAATGTCTTGCCCTGTTCCATTTGGATCGCGTTTGTCCAGAACTACTACATAAGTGCTTTTGGGTTGGATCGTGCCACCGAGTGCAACACCATTTGGAGTGGTTCCACCATTGGAATAACGAACCAGCTGATACGCAGAGAGATCAATTACATCATCTGTTGGATTGTAAATCTCAATGGCTTTGTTGTTGCCGGAACCTTCTACATATTCCGAGATAAAAAGTTCGGAACATTCCTGAGCGATAATAAATTGACCCACAAAGAGAGCCATAATAAAGAGTAAAGCTTTTTTCATAATATTATTTGTTTTAGTGTGTTTCGGATGGCAAAAATACTAAAAATGATGCTATTTCATCGGCTTTCATATTAATTTAAAGCAAAATACCGGAAATTATTCCCGAAAATTGTCCTGTTGTTTCCATATTGCTGCAGTTTTTTTCATTCTGAATTTGTATTTTCGCCGCATAAATAAAACAGTTCGCGAATTTTTCCGAATGAAGCTAATTACCACTTATAACCTGATGATGAAAAAATATTTCCTGTTTTTTGTTGTGCCGCTCATGATGATGGCCGCTTGCAGCAATGCCCAAAAAGAAGACAAAATTTCCCTGGGTTTTTACAACCTCGAAAATCTTTTTGATACCATTGATAATCCCAATGTACGCGATACGGAATTTACGCCTGATGGAAAAAAAGAATGGGACAGCCGTCGCTACGAAACAAAGCTGAAAAATATGGCGCAAACCATTTGTAGGGTGGCGACAGATAAAGATCAGCGTGGACTTGCTGTTGTCGGCATCTGTGAAGTGGAAAACCGTGGCGTTGTGGAAGATTTGGTTGCTGAAGAATCCCTGCGCGGGCGCGATTATCAGATCATCCACCACGATTCTCCGGATGCACGCGGCATCGACTGTGCTTTGCTATATCAGGCAGATTTATTTGAACCTACGGCCACAAAAGTGTATCCATTGGTCATGGACGATTTGCTCGATTTTGAATCGCGCGATCAGCTTTTGGTCAGTGGTTTGCTGCAAGGCGAAAAAGTGCATGTTTTGGTCAACCATTGGCCATCGCGCTATGGCGGTACAGAAAAAACCATTCCCATGCGCGCTGCTGCAGCCCGTTTGGCTAAGCACATCAGCGATAGCCTGCGCAACATCAACCCGGATGCCAAAATCCTGATTATGGGCGACCTGAACGACGATCCGCATGATGCCAGTGTTTATGAAATCCTGGGCGCAAAAGAAAGCAAAGAAAAAGCTGGCGAAAATGGATTTTATAATCCCATGCACCTGATGCATAAAAATGGCGATGGAACTTTGACCTATCGTGGAAAATGGAACCTTTTTGACCAGATTGTCCTCTCGCCCGGCCTGTTTAACGGAACCGAAGGCTGGCAGCTTGAGGATGCGTATGTTTATCGCGATAAGGACATCATTGTGCAGGAAGGTAAATACAAAGACCACCCGCTAAGGACTTTTGGCGGTAGAAAATACCTCGCCGGATACAGCGACCACCTGCCGGTTTATGTTGTTTTAAGGTTTCAAACGGATATAAACCGGTAAATGTCCGCTGGCACCGCCATAGTATTCCCTTCCTTTGGTGCGTTGCGGTCGCCAGGTCCTGCGGCCTTCGTCAAAATACATGAGGTCTTTTGCGTCTAAAATATGTCCTTTTCTGCCGGAAACCTTCAAACCGCTGCTGGTGCTGTCGATCATGGATTGGGAAACAATCATTTGGTCGAACATATGCCATTGTTTGCTAAAATAACTTCCTTTGCCATTATAGAAATCTTCCAATTGCATATTGAACATGCGGATATTGCGCCTGCGGGTATCGGGCAGATCGGCATTGAAATAGGAAAGCAGGGAAGGGTCAATGGGATTATCATTGAAATCGCCCATTACGATAATCTTTGCATTTGGATTGATGTTCAAAAGTGAATCGCAGGCGCTTTTAATTTTTAAGGCTGCCTGCACCCTGCTGCGTTCGGTTTTGCCTTTGCCGAGCCATCGGTCGGGCCATTGGTTTACGAAAATATGGATGCTGTCCCGATCCAAAATCCCGCTTACATAAAGTGCCGGACGGGCGGGTTTGTTGTTGCGTTTGTTCTTCCTGCTGGTGATGTCGATCGTGTGCCAATGTAATGGGCGAAAATATTTTTTCCGGTAAATTAATGCCACATCAAGGCCCAGAAGTTCCTTCCCTTCTTTAAAGATGTAGCTGTAACTGCCATCACTTAAAGGATAAGTATCAATCAGGTCATCAAGGATGTGCGCATTTTCGATTTCAGCCAAGCCAACAATGAAAGGAAGCGCTGTGCTGTCGGTCGCAGCAATGGCCTGAGCAACTTTTTGAAGCTTATTTTGATAACGTTCTGTATTCCAGCTAACTTTAAATCCGGGCAGGTATTCTTCGTCCCGTCGGTTGGGATCATTAATCGTATCGTAAAACTCATCGGTATTATAAAAAACTACCGTATAATGATCTGTTCGATGCTTGTCCGAACAGGCCGAAAAGAAGCCCAATGACAGGATTATCAGAAAGAAGGGAAAGGTTTTTTGCAGCATAAGCATTATTTCAACATAATCACCAGATAATCTGAAGCTTTCCAGAATTTATCGGTATCGAGGATTTGGATTTCTTCCACCTTATCTACACCTGAAGTCCGGTAGGAGTTTTCCGGATGCTTGCTGAGGATCTTGATTTTATCGTGATACACCGGGATGCGCGTCGTTTCACGGATATCAATAGCAGTAAAATAATCCTTATTGAAATCGGCTTTGAGCTCTTTTTTCTTGCCAATGCCGAGGAATCCGCCGGTTTTCGTAATCACGCCATTTTCGATCAATTCGTCTTTGGTGCCCATCACATACCAGCGCTTGTGCAGTTCACTGTCCTGTGTTTTTGCGATATCTGCTAAAGTATCGCGTTGCTGCTCCAGTTGTGCGATAAAACTTTCCAGTCCCTCGATTTGTATGTTTTTCTCGGCCAGCTGATACCGTAATGCTTCAATTTCCTTGTCTTTTTCTTTGATCTGACTCTCGAGCCAGCCCACCATTTTCTGCAGTTCTTCTGCTTTATGCTGCGATGAAAGCGCATTGCGGCGGAGGGCTGCAAGTTTTTCCCGGTTCTGCTTCAATAAATCATAAATCGTGCGAATATCATCATTAATGTCGTCTTCGAGCTTGCGGTTTTTCTCCGGGGATTGCAGGCTGCGCACCGAAATAAGTTTCTCTAATCTTTTGATGGAATCCAGATTTTGCTGGATGTTGTTGAAAGCTCCAACAAACTGACTGAGGTTTTCCTGCCCATTGCTGATTTCCAGGCGGAGGCTGTCATTTTCTGCTGTAGCTTTCTCCATTTCATGGCGGTAGCATGATGTGCTGAACAAAATGGAAACAGCTGCCAGTAAAAAGATGAATCGTTTCATAAGATTGCTTTGTTTTTGGTTTACTGTTGCAATAACGGATTTAAAATGCTGAAAGTATAAACTATACGTTTTTCAGCCTGTCGATTTCGCGGCGGTCTTTTTTAGTGGGGCGTCCCTCACCGCGATTACGCTGTTCGCTATTGTATTTGCGCAGCATCTCAATACGTTCATACTCCTCGGCAGGGGTGAGGTCATCGATAAAACCATCTACAAGCTTGGCGCCCACACGGTTTTGAAGCAATTGTTTGATGCTGATGGTGCGGTGCAGCGGCCCCTGCTGTGCCATGATAATGTCGCCCACCCGAACCTCACGACTGGGTTTTACTTCCTGTTCGTTGACCTTTACTTTTCCTGCTTTCACCATCTGCGTGGCCAGGCTGCGCGTTTTGTAAATCCGCACCGACCATAAAAATTTATCTATCCGAACTCCATCCATAATGCGAAATTAAGGATTTTATGGTTTTGATGGAGGATTGCATGCTGATTGTCGATTATAGTAAATATTCTAAAACTGATGCATCTTTGAAAATGGCGAAATTGGATTGTTGTATTGTTCAGATTAATTCTAAATTTTTTCACTCATCATGAAAAAGGGGCCACTCATCACGAAAAACAGCCCGTTCATACAATAAGTCCTTTTGCGTGAAATTTCAACCGGAAGATTTTGTATTTTTAGAGGGAATTATAAAGAGGTGCTAAGCGAATGGTTTTCCAATAAAGAAGTTTAAATTTGATGAACGATTCCGGCAGAGCAGTTAATAGAAAAATATTTAGTAAAACAGTATCATGAGAATTGTCTCCCGCTCCTTCATTCTATGTGTTTTCCTGATGCCTTTTCCCTCAGGATTACATGCCCAAACCCCAAAGAAAGACGCCGGGGCAAGAGAAGCCTCTCAAGAAAAAGAATACAGATTTTATGCGCTGACAGATACCTTCATTAAAGAATTTGATGCAGGGCAAACGGAGCCATGCAAATATCATATTGCCGAGCTGCAAAAAATGCTGCCCGTTTTAAAGTCAATTTACTGTATTGAAAGCTTTGATAAACAAATATATGCGAAAAACAAATAGACTAAAAACATTATAGTAATTTTAAAAGCGCTCATTATGAAAAACAGAAACATTATCCTGATCCTGGCAAGCATTTTTGCCATAGCATTATTTAGCCTGCAGGCTTGCAAAGACGATGAAGAAGAACAACCGAAGCCTGAACCAACCCCACCTGTTTATACCAATGGACAGGGAGAAGTGGGTGACATAGGTGGTACAATTAAAATTGAAGATGAAAGTTCACCTTTGAATGGGGTTTCTGTAGAAATTCCTGATGGAGCATTAAATTCAACTATTGAGATAAGTATTACTGAAGCGCCCGAAAACATTAAATTTCCTGGGGATAGCACACAACAACTCATTCAGTTCCTGCCGGAGGGGCTCAAGTTTCAAAAACCTGTTACGATTGAAATACCATATACTGTTACGGATACAACTAAACTCGGAATATTTTATTATGACCCTGAAACTGAATTGATTTCAGAGATTGAGAAACTAAACATTGATCCTCTTAGACAAACTATTAGCGGTGTGACTGATCATTTCTCTTATTATGCAGCTAGGGACGAAGATGCTGGTATGACTTTTTGGATGTTTAAAACCTCTGAGAATAAAATAGGTGTGAGGTTAGATGTATATGGATTTTCCAACAATGAATTAGGGTTTAAATATCTTCCCACTACGCTTAGGCAAGCCTTCGCATCTGGCGAATTAAATCTTTGGCAAGTCCTGTCCAACGATATGCATACTAATGTATATTCAGTTTTTAGGGTATATTTGAGAGAGGATCAACTAATTGGATCGGATCCTGTTGATTTTAGTCATTTTGAAATTCAAAGAGTTCAACCCTATTCCTATGGTTATTTTGCCGTTGATATTTTTAAAAAGGGTGAAAGTAAAAGAAACTATGGTAGTGGGAATCTCTTTACCTATGATATTGAAGAAAACTCCTCCAATATTAAGAATTTAGGAAGGTGGATGAATGGAGAGCCAATTATTTTCTACTTCGATAATTTTACTCCTGATCCTGATAAACATTATTTTGTGCAGGCATCCTGGAGCCTTGCTCATGAAAGGTCAGCACCACCTATAACAAATTATTCCCCAATTTATGAATTTCATAATAAACCTGAAAAAAAACTATTGGAAGATTTACCAACCAGCAACCTTGCAAATATTGATAAAGATCATAACATGATTGATGATGCTCATCAGGTTTGGGGATTAGATTTACCTCCTGTTGCAAACTTTGAAGTAAGCACCAATGAAATCGCACCAGGTCAAAGTGTTCAGTTTACCGACCTCTCAACCAATAACCCAACAAGTTGGCATTGGGATTTTGGCGATGGAAATACCAGCACAGAATCAGACCCATCTCATACCTATACTCAGGAAGGTTCCTACACGGTTGCTTTAAAAGTTGTAAATGCATATGGGGAAAATACACACACAGAAGAAAATTATATATCTGTAATTACTGAGTCATTTATTAGCTTAATGGCTCCCAATGGAAACGAATCATGGACAGCAGGTAATAGCTATGAAATTACCTGGGAAGATAACATTGAAGAAAATGTTATAATAAGCCTCAAAAAAAATAATACCGTGGTGTTGACCATTAGCAATAGCACATCAAGTGATGGGAATTATACGTGGGAAATACCCGCTTCATTGGGGACCGCAAATAATTATCGTGTTCATATTGAAAGCATTGAAAACAGTAATGTTTTTGACGAAAGTGAAAACTTTTTTTCTATTATTGAGCAAGGCAATATAGTTGTAACACATCCTACATCTAATACTGTTTGGACAATGGGACAATACAATGTGCCCATCGAATGGGAAACCGGAGACCTCGGAGGAACTGTAACAATTCAAATGTACAAAGGTGAGAATAAACTGGCAACTTTAATACCTGATGCCCCAAATAATGGTTTATATAATGGTTACAATATTCAGACAACATTAACAGAGGATGATGATTATCGGGTTAAGGTTATTTCGAATGTGAACAGCGCAAAGTTTGACTACAGCGATTATTTTGAAATTATTGAAAGCGAAAACCTTCCGCCAGAGCCACCTTTTGATCCTTATCCCAACAATGGCGAGGTAATTGAGGGATTAACCGCAAATCTTTTTTGGTCATGTTCCGATCCTGAAAACGATCCCTTGACTTATGATGTTTATGCAGAAAAGAATAATCCTGATCCTGCTCTTTTAGTAGCAGCGAATCTCGAAACTAATACGGTATCTTTTAAAAACCTTGATGAAAATACAAGATATTATTGGAAAGTAATTGCAAAAGATGATCATGGCAATGAAACCCAAAGTCAGATCTGGAATTTTGAAACCCAGAAGCAAGGCAATGCCCCCTCAGCCAATTTCACAGCCACACCCACCAGCGGGCAGGCTCCACTTCAGGTAAGCTTTACTGATCAAAGCAGCAACAGCCCCACAAGCTGGCAATGGGATTTTGGCGATGGAAACTCAAGCACACAACCAAATCCTTCACATACTTATAACAATGAGGGATCCTATACCGTAAGCCTTACCGTTAGCAATGAATATGGCAGCGACACAAAAACTATGACCAATTTAATTAATGTAAGCAATGGCGGTGGCGGCACAGGCTCCTTCACCGATCCACGCGATGGCCAAACCTACCAAACAGTCGAAATTGGCGCCCAAACCTGGATGGCTGAAAACCTAAACTACGAAACAGCAGATTCATGGTGGTACGACAACAGTAGTGCCAATGGTGCTGTGTACGGCAGACTTTATAACTGGGATGCTGCCATGAATGGCGAGGCAAGCAGCAATACTGTCCCTAGCGGTGTGCAAGGAGTATGTCCTCCTGGCTGGCACCTGCCCAGTGATGATGAGTGGACTGTTCTTACAAATTATCTGGGTGGAGTAAGTGTTGCAGGAGGCAAAATGAAAGAGGCTGGCACATCTCATTGGGATTCACCAAATACAGGTGCAACAAACTCAAGCGGTTTCACTGCCCTCCCGGGGGGCACCCGCGGCAGCAATGGGTCGTTCTACAGCCTTGGCATCCGCGGTTACTGGTGGTCGTCAAGCGAGGGCTCAGGCGCCTACGCGTGGAACCGGGACCTGAGCTACGACAACGACCAAGTGGGCCGGGGCAGCAACTACGAGTCCTACGGCTTTAGTGTCCGTTGCCTCAAGGACTGATTGGACGCTTTTTAGCGGCCATTGCCAATTTGACTATTTACCCTGCCCTGAGTACCTTGTGCTGAGCGTGTTCCCTGAGCGCGTTCCCTGAGCGGAGCCGAAGGGAGTCGGAGTAAGTCAAAGGGTGACACTTAAACTCCCTGTCCCGTTTAGCCCGCAGAATTGCGGAGCAGTATTCAACTGGGGCAGGGCAGGGAGTTTTTTAATACCGCCTGCCTGTGTTGAGCATTTGCCGAAGTATGGCGGTCGAATTTTTTTGAAAATGACAACAGCAGAAAAACAGAAGTAAGTGCAAAAATGAACACATTTGCCCTCTTCAAAGAAGGCATGTTTTATAAATGCTACAATGAGGATGCTATGCTAATTGCGAAACATGTAAAACCGTATAAGGTAAGCTCAAAATTTGTGAAAAGTTTAGGTGCTGGCGTTCTGGGCTTGGGTTTTCCGCTTAGTGAGGTCGAAAAAGGAAATTGAGGTGTTCAGTTGCGTACTTAGGCAGCAATATAAAATTCAGGATATTTCTATTTTGCTGTTTTTTAGATTTCTCAGTCGGCAATGCCCTTCAGGCATAAGCCTCCATCGAAATGACCGTTTTAGGAGGTGTTTTGCATGGGGAGGGCAGATAGCGCGCGCGGAGCGCGCGCTATCTGCCCTCCCCATGCTTCCTGACAATAAAAACCGGTCATTTCGACCAAAACACAAAGCAAAGCGGAGTGTTGCCGGGAGAAATCTAAATATCAAAACAACACAAGATTAGGCTAAGTATTTAATTGTACACCTCAAAAAGGAAATTTGAGTTTGGCTGGTGTTTCGGAAAAAATTAGGGCAAAGGGTTTTGAAGAGGACGGTGGAAATATAGTTTTTTTTCTCCCCTCTGGCGCGGATTTGCAATCTGTGCCCATAAAAGTCTTAATACAGCAAGCTAACTTCCCGTATTTTATGTAATTTGGCAAGTTTAGTTGCCGAATTAATGATTTTACTGTATATTTGCTGTAAAACTAATGGCAATGTGGATAAGCAGATATTACGAATCAAAAACCGGGTTTTTAAAAAAAGGTAAAGTGAATTTGCTATATGGGCCACGAAGGGTGGGGAAAACAGCTTTGATTGATAAGCTGCTTCCAGACAAAGATATAAAAGTGTATCATGGTAATGGTGATGATATTCAGTTACGGTTTATATTAGGTTCTGAGGATAAAACAAAAATATTGTCGTCGCTTGGCGATTATAACTATATTTTTATTGATGAGGCTCAACGAATAGAAAAGGTTGGTTGGGGATTAAAGATCTTGGTTGATAATTTGCCTGAGTCAATTATTATAGCCAGCGGGTCATCTTCGTTTCACCTTTCTAATCAGGTGGGTGAGCCATTAACAGGGCGGAGTGTTACGAATATATTATATCCAATTTCAGTAATTGAACTAAAAAATCAATTTGGAGGTATGCATATCATGCAAAATCTGGAAAACTATTTAATATTTGGTATGTATCCCGAAACCTTGAGCTTTACTAATAACAACTCCAAAATTTCATACTTGCATGAGTTAAGAAATTCATATCTGTTAAAGGATATACTAGAACTGGAAAACATTAAAAATGCCAGTAAATTATTTGATTTATTGAAGTTGCTATCCTATCAAATTGGAAATGAAGTTTCGTTGAGCGAGTTGGGAAATGCGTTGAGCCTGGCAAAACAAACTGTAGCAAGGTATATCGATTTGCTTGAAAAAGCTTTTATTATTAAGAAAATTGGAGGATTTTCGAGTAACTTAAGAAAGGAGGTTACCAAAACGAATCGATACTATTTTTATGATAATGGAATACGTAACTCAATAATTAACAATTTCAATATGCTTGAACAAAGAGATGATATTGGATTACTTTGGGAAAACTTTATGGTTATGGAGCGTCTTAAAAAACAGCAATATCATCAAATTTACAGCAATAATTATTTTTGGAGAACCTATGATAAAAAGGAAGTTGATTTTGTTGAAGAACGAGACGGAAAATTATATGGTTATGAATTCAAATGGAATCCTAAAAAAAACAAAATTCAAAAGGAATGGCTAAACACTTATTCAAATGCGAGCTTTGAAATAGTTAATAAAGACAATTTTTTACAATGGTTGCAATAACAAAATTCAAGATCTCAATAATTACAGATCCCCGAATGACCCCTGGCGCGGATTTGCAATCTGTGCCTGTTGCCTCAAGGATTGTAAGCTTGTAAAATTCAGCCACCTCCTTTGATTTTTTATCATCATCCCTTAAAATGAACTTTCAGAAAAGACCTTATGTGTACATTGAATTTTAGTAATGTTCCATGAATACATTAAAGAGTGATTAATGACTATAAAACAATTCTATAAACCTTCAATCGTAATTGAAACTTTTAGTATATTTGCAAAAACCTTCAATTATGAATGACGAAAGAATTAAATCTTTTAAGGTTTATAAAAAAGCCTTTATTGACAGGCCATCGCTGATTGCCCGGGTAAAGCCATACATAGGCAAAGACATTATCAAAGTTTTTACCGGACAGCGAAGGGTTGGCAAAAGCTATTTGCTTTATCAGCTTGGCGAGCTGATCCTTGCAAACAAGCCGCAAAGCAACATCATCTATATTAATATGGAGCTGGCTGAGTTCGACTTCATACACGATCACCACGATTTGCTAAACTACGTAGAAAGCAGGCTTGTCGGCAAAAACGACTGCTTGTTTGTGGATGAGATACAGGACATCGGCCAATTTGAGAAAGCACTGCGCAGCCTTTTGGCTCGCGGCGGCATTGATATCTATGTTACAGGCAGCAATGCCGAACTGCTATCCGGTGATATTGCAGGATATCTGAGCGGCCGGTCCATCGAAATAGAAGTGTATAGCCTGAGCTATTCTGAATTTCTCCGCTTTCACCAATTAACCGAAAGCGGAGAAGCCTTCCTGAAATACCTGCGCTACGGCGGTTTGCCATACCTGATACACCTCAGCTTGGAGGATGCTATCATTTTCGATTACCTTAAAAACATCTACGCGAGCATTCTCTATAAAGATGTAGTAAACCGCTACAATGTGCGAAACCTGCGTTTTCTCGAACAGCTTGTAAAATTCCTGGCCGACAATACCGGCAGGCTTTTCTCGGCCAAGCGAATCAGCGATTATCTGAAATCCCAACGTGTCAATATTTCCGTTCAGGTGGTATTAAATTATCTGGATTTCCTGGTAAAAAGCTATATGCTCTTCAAAATTGGCCGGTCCGATCTGAAAGGGCGTAAATTATTTGAAACAGGCGAGAAATACTATTTTGAAGATGTAGGGCTAAGGAATGCCATTATTGGGTTCCGGCAGGCTGATATTGCCCAAATTCTTGAGAATATTGTTTTCAAACACCTGCTTTTTATGGGGTATTCGGTTGCGGTGGGCAGTTACGATGCTTTTGAGGTAGATTTTGTGGCAGAAAAGCCCAACGAAAAAAAATATATTCAGGTTACCTATACCATGAAAGATGAAAAAACGATCCTGCGCGAAACAGAAACTTTGCTCAAGATAAAAGATAATTATCCCAAGTATATCATCAGCATGGATGAATTGCCTGTTTCGAATATCGAAGGCATTATCCAGATGAACATTCGGACCTTTTTGTTAAAGGAGAAATTTTGATGTTAACCGGCTTTATTCATAAAGTTTAGATAGTTCTTGTCTATAAAGTACTGTGCTTGATTCAGAATGTTCGAGGTCGAGGCGTTCGCAGGGCTGAAAACAAGGAGTCCCGAAATTTCGGGATGACTTGTTTTCAGAACAAGAATTGTATAGTCCTGATATAGGTTGACCAGAATTACAATTAGAAGTCAACTAAATCAAGGATTAAAATGAAGAGAAGAACAAAGATGAACTACCCAGAAGATTTCAAGCTTCGTGTAGTTAAAGAAGTGTTATCAGGTAAGTACAGCAAAGAAGAGGCGCGGCGTATTTACGGTATTCAGAGTAATTGTGCAATTTTGTACTGGATTCGCCAGTTTAGTGGCCAATCGAATTACAGAGAAGGGGGCATATCCCAAATAAATCCAGAGCTAATGGAAAACAAGAAACAAGAAATAGATAAGGATCAGGAGATCAGGGACCTTCAAGCTCAGTTAAAGAAGGAGCAGCTCAGGGCCGACCTGTGGCAAAAGATGGTGGATGTAGCAGAAGAAGAATTAAAAATTGATATCAGAAAAAAGTATGGAGCCAAGCTGTCCAACAACTAAAAGCAGACAAAGGTTCGAGGGCAACAATCAAAGACCTTTGCGGACTGCTTGGCTATAGCAAACAGGCATATTACAAGAATATTCGCCATAATGAAGAATCTATTTACCAGGAAGACATAATTATTGAACTGATAAAATCAAAACGAAGGTTATGGAAAAAAGGGAGTGGCAGGAACTTGCTTTGCAGCTTGCAAGAAGACTTAAAAGCCCACAATATCAGCATAGGGCGAGACCGTTTCTATGATTTGTTGCGCAGGCATGGTCTGTTGTTAAGAAAATCAAAGCGCAGGGCTTATACAACAAACAGTTATCATCATTATCACAAGTATCCGAATTTGATAAGAGGTTTAATTCCCAATGGCCCTTCTCAGGTATTGGTTTCAGATATAACCTATGTTTGGATCAAGGGCAATGACAGTTTTGCTTATCTATCCCTTGTTACAGATATGTATTCTCGTAAAATAGTTGGATTTGATGTTAGTGGCTCATTAGAAGCTACTGGCGCATTGAGGGCTTTAAAGAAAGCCACACGAGGACTAAAGGCACATGGTTGTATCCATCATTCAGACCGGGGCGTCCAATATTGTTGCGACAAATACATCAAACACCTTAATAAATGCCGTATGGCAATTAGCATGACGGAAAATGGGGATCCACTGGAAAACCCTATTGCAGAACGTGTTAACCGAACAATAAAAGAAGAATTTACCAATGACAAAACCATATCATTCAGTAGTTTGGCCGAAGCCAAAAAAGAACTTCCCCAATTTATAAACTTCTATAATACAAAGCGCCCACACAGAAGTGTCGAAATGATGACCCCAGAGAAGGCTCATCAAAAAACTGGAGAACTTAAAAGGTGCTGGAAAACTTATTACAGAAAGCGTCCAGAAGTGGCATTAGAAAAATTGAATTAATATATTTGTCGAACAAACTCTTTTTTCTTCTTTCCGGGGATCCCCGGAAAGAAGAAAAAAGAGTCAACCAAAATCAGGACGCTACAAATAACGCTGAGATCGGACATTATGGACAAGCACTAGATAAGGATTATACCATAATAACTAAAAAGAGGGACTTAAATATGAAAAATACCATACTAAGCATACTCATAGGGCTACTAAGCATGGGCGCTTTCACGCAAAATTCCATTGATGCGGACTTTTCGGCCCTTGCCCATCAAAAAATCAATCTCTTTGGCTATGATGGCTTCCATACCTACCAAATTGACAGTACACAAGCGAATGACAAAGGAGCTTTCGGGCTATCGTTCTCAAAAAACGATTATGGTATGGGCTATCTTGTAGCGGAGGATGGGAAGCCTTTTATCATCATCCTCGCTGATGAAGATCTGAAAATAAAAGGAGAAGCTTTATCGATTCCGCAAAGCATTGAAGTACTGCAAGGTGCGCAAAACCTGGCTTTCGGACAATATGCCTCCGAGCATCCCCGCAGGGAGCAGGCTTTGAGCGCCTGGGATTATCTGCAAAAAATCTATGATCAAGATTCGCTTTTTGCCGTGCATCCGGAAGCAGTGCAAGCTATCATCCATGAGAAAAAACGCATCAAGGCCGAAGACAGCCTGTTTTTGGCCGGATTAGATCAAGATGCTTATGTAAGCTGGTATCTGCCCCTGCGCAAACGGATCAGCTCGGTTTCAACGGTTGCGCAATACCGCACCGAAGAAATCCCGGCAACTATAGCCGCTTTTCGCAATATGGATTATACCGACCCCCGCCTCTACAAAAGTGGCTTGTTGGCCGACCTCATCGACAGCCACTTTTGGCTGATCGAAAACAGTGGGCGATCACTGGATTCGGTTTTTATCGAAATGAACCGCTCCATTGACATTCTGGTCGAAAACCTGCTGCCCGATGAGCAAAAGCTCAACGAAATCAGCGACCATCTGTTTAAGCTGTTGGAAAAAAGGAGCTTGTTCCGTTCATCGGAATATCTTGCGCTCAAACTGCTCAATGAACAAGGCTGCACATTGAACAATGACCTGGCCAATCAACTGGAGCATTACCGCGCCATGAAAATCGGGAATACCGCATCAGATTTCGCTTTTGAGGGAGATGTCCTTTCACCGGAAAACAATCAGGATAAGCTACCGGCCCGGTTATCGGACATCAAAAGCAAATACAAACTGCTGGTTTTTGGTGCAAGCTGGTGTCCGGCTTGCCCCACGGAGCTGGCACAGATTGCTGCTTCCTACAAAAAATGGAAATCCCAGGGCGTAAATGTCGTTTTTATATCGCTGGATGAAGACAAGGCGGCTTTCAAAGAATTTGCCGGCAGATTCCCTTTTACCAGCGTATGCGATTACAAAAAATGGGAAAGCCCTGCGGCAAAGGACTATCACATTTTCGCCACACCGACCATGTACCTCCTCGACGAAAACAATGAAATTATTCTAAGACCCAACTCCGCCAGCCATGCGGATAGTTGGGTGGAGTGGGTTTTGGTGCAGGGAAACAAGTAGTTTCTGTCTATAATGTCTCCTGAAATTTCGGGATTATTCTTCCGAAAGCTTTCGGTATTGAACATTCTGCATCAGGCACTCTATTTGATTATTCCACTTAAAAGAATTTATCCGCGAAGCACACGAATAAGCGCTAATAAAACACACCCCTCCGTGTCCTCCGTGCCCTTCGTGGATAAAAAACCACCCGCGCCAGCCAGCCTCAGCGTCTCCGCGTCTTAGCGAGAAAAACAAACATCCCGCGCCAGCCAACCTCCGCGTCCTTCGTGCCCTTCGTGGATAAAAAACATCCCGCGCCAGCCAACCTCAGCGCCTTCGCGTCTTAGCGAGAAAAAAACGTCCTGCGCCAGCCAGCCTCCGCGTCCTCCGTGGATAAAAAACCACCCGCGCCAGCCAACCTCCGCGTCCTTCGCGTTCTTCGTGGATAAAAAACAGCCCGCGCCAGCCAGCTCTCTGCGTCTCAGCGCCTCTGCGGTAAAACCAGCCCGCGCCAGCCAGCCTCTGCGTCTTAGCGTCTTAGCGAGGAAAACAAACATCCTGCGCCAGCGCAACCTCCGCGTCCTCCGTGCCCTTCGTGGATAAAAAACAGCCCGCGCCAGCCCTCAGCGCCTTCGCGTCTTAGCGAGAAAAACAAACATCCCGCGCCAGCCAACCTCCGCGCCCTTCGCGTTCTTCGTGGATAAAAAACCAGCCCGCGCCAGCCAACCTCCGCGTCCTTCGTGCCCTTCGTGGATAAAAAACAGCCCGCGCCAGCCCTCAGCGCCTTCGCGTCTTAGCGAGAAAAACAAACATCCCGCGCCAGCCAACCAACCTCCGCGTCTCCGCAACGGTTTGTAATTAAGCCCTGTTTTTCGCATCTTTGCCTGCGGATGACAGATTATGCCGGAGATGCCCAATCACCGGCAATATTGATTTATTATAAATTCATCAGATGAAGCAACATGTATTGGAAATGATCCGCCAAAACACAAAACGTTTTGGTGATAAAGCTGTTTTTCAGGAATTTTTATCTGAAGGAAAACTGGAGCAATGGTCATGGAGCCAAATGTATTCCATGGTTCAAAAAGCTTCTGCGGCACTCATCAGCAAGGATGCTGCCCCCAAAAGCAATATCGGTATTTTTAGTCAAAACCGGCATCAATGGCTGATCAGTGACCTGGCCATCATGCAGATTGGTGCACGCACCGTTCCTTTTTACAGCACTGCAACGGCAGCGCAACTCAAATACATCATCGGTGAAACTGAGATGGAAATCATTTTTTGCGGTGATCAGGCTCAGGCGCAAATTGCATTGTCCCTTCTCAATAAAACCAGCTTGAAGACAATTATCCTTTTTGAGGAAAATCCTGCAGGGCTTTCTGAAAAAGTTATGAGCTGGAAGGATTTTCTTGAAAATGCCGAAGAATTTGATTTCCAAAAAGCTGAAAACTATTTTCAAAAAACGCAGCCTGATGACCTGGCAACAATTATTTATACTTCGGGCACAACGGGTGAGCCCAAAGGCGTGATGCTGGATCATAATAATTTTATGGATTGCTTTCGTATGCACGATCAGCGATTAACTGTCCAGGAAGATGATATTTCGATGGCATTTTTGCCGCTGAGCCATATTTTTGAACGTGCATGGAGTCTTTTTATACTGCATTCGGGTGCTTTGATTCATTTTTTGCCGAATTCGCGTGCGGTAATCGATGAAATGAAAAAAGTGCAGCCCACGCTGATGTGCGCAGTGCCGCGGTTCTTCGAGAAAACGCTCGAAGGTGTTCATAAAGAATATGATACCTGGCCGGCTTTTAAGCAAAAGGTTTTTGATTTTGCAGTGCGTACCGGCAAAAAAATGGCGTATTTCAGGGCAAAGCAAAAGATTGCACCTCTGGGGTTACGCATGAAAGAAGCCTTGTCCAACAAACTGGTTTATAAAAATATAGCAGCCGTTTTCGGAGGAAAAATTAAATATATGCCTTGTGCCGGGGCGGCCATGAATCCCGAGGACCTATTGTTTTTTCATGCGGTGCGCCTTTTCGTGAATTATGGATATGGCGCAACCGAAACCACAGCAACGGTTTCCTGCTTCCGCGAAGACGAATATGATTTTAATTCCTGTGGCACAGTGATGCCCGGACTGGAGGTGAAAATCGGGGAAAATGACGAAATCCTGATCAAAGGACCCATGGTATTCCGGGGTTATTACAAAAAAGAAGAGGAAACGGCCCGCGTACTGCGCGATGGTTGGTTTTATTCCGGCGATGAAGGGAAATTTGTTGACAAAGACAAAATCATGATGACCGACCGTATTAAAGATTTGATGAAAACCTCGGTAGGGAAATATATATCGCCACAGAAACTGGAAATGCTGTTGGGCAGCGATCCTTATATTGAACAGGTTTTGGTGATTGCCGACCGTCGTAAGTACGTAAGTGCACTGATTGTTCCGTCTGTGGAAAAACTGAAGATTTTTGCAAAATCACAGGGTCTGATTGGAAATACATTAAAAGAACTGATAGAACATCAAGCTGTCAGGGAGCTCATTAGCACACGGGTTGATGTGCTGCAAAAAGACCTGATGCCGCATGAGCAGATAAAACGCTTCGAATTGCTTTGTGAAGCCTTCTCCATAGAAAAAGGAAGTATGACCAACACCTTGAAAATCAAACGAAAACCGGTAATGGAGATGTATCGCGATCGAATTGAAGCAATGTATATGTAGTTGCTGTCCATAATGTCCGATCTCAGTGAGATATTGCAATTTATAGCGATGCGCTAAGCCTCAGGGCAGCAGTAATATTTGTAAAATTTAAGATGAGAAGTGATCATATAGCTTCATAGTAGCGGCAAGCAAAACAGCCACGCCAGTCCACTGTGCCTTTGCGGTAAAATTGTTTCATCAGCAGGAGCTTGTAAATTACCAAAAATCAGTCATTAAGCTTCCACCGCCGGTGCGACCACAGCCAGTTCTCAGGTTTGTTGCGAATCTGTTTTTCAAGCCTTTGTGCAAATATTGCAGTAATTTCCCCTTCAGGCATTTCTTTTGGACTGGCAACAAGTGTCTCCAGTTTTATTTCATAATAACCGCGCTTAAGGCGTTCAATATCAATATAAACGATAGGTAAATTATATTTTCGGGCGTATTTTTCCGGGCCATGAAGGAAAGCGGTTTCTATGCCCATAAAATCTACCCAATAGGCTCTGTCTTTTTGGCCACGCGCCGGACTTTGATCCGCAGCCAGCAGGAAAACTGCATTTTGTGGCACGTATTTCTCAAAACCTTGCGACGTTTCATAAATACTGAGCATTTGCGTTCCACTGCGCTTGCGGGCTTTATTCATTAAAATTTTGTCGATATACTTATTGCTCAGTGGTTTGTAAAGCGCCACAATTTTTCTGCTGCTTTGCAAACTGGCCGACATGCTGCCCCATTCCCAGTTTCCATAATGGCCGGTTACCGCTATAATACTTTTGTTTTTCAGCTCAGCATCTTCCAAAAGCTCAGGGTTCAGGATTTTGTGCCTGCGGTTGATCTGCCTGCGGCTCATGCTCAAAGCTTTGATGCCTTCGATCAGGATATCGGTGAGGTTGTGGTACACTTTGGTGCGCAATTTCTTGTAAAATGCATCGTCTTTATCCGGAAAGCATCGTTTTAAATTGCTTTCAATTACGCTTTTACGGTAACCCAATGCACGCATCAGGAAATACATAAAATCGGAAAACCGATACAGGAACCAAAAAGGGATTATGCCGATCAATGCGACAAAAAACAGGAAAATGGCCGTAAGTAAAATGTTCATCCAAAAGGTGTTTGCTGCCTCAAAGGCCATGCAAAGCTATAATAAAATGCGCTTATTTGAAGCGGTAAAATCGGGATGCTACTTTTTCCTAATAAAAATCTGAATCGGAACGCCGGTAAAATTATACATGCTGCGCAGCCTGTTTTCCAGAAAACGTTTGTACGGGTCGCGGATATATTGCGGCAGGTTGGCAAAAAATGCAAAGCAGGGCGAAGCTGTTTTAAGTTGGGTTACATACTTAATTTTGATGTATTTGCCTTTAACAGCAGGCGGTGGTGTGGCCTGTATGATCTCCAGCATTTTTTCGTTCAGTTCCGATGTGCTTACCCTGCGGCTGCGGTTTTCATAAACTTCCTGCGCGGTTTCCAGTGCTTTGTGTATCCTTTGTTTGTTGATCACAGATGTGAAAATAACCGGAACATCGCTGAATGGCTCTAACTGTTTTTTGATTTTTTCGCTATAGCGCAAATGGGCATTGGTATCTTTTTCAACCAGATCCCATTTGTTCACCAAAATGACTATGCCTTTTTTATTGCGTTGTGCAAGCTGGAAAATGTTCAGGTCCTGTGCTTCAAAACCTTGTGTGGCATCAATGATCAGGATGCAGACATCGCTGTATTCAATGGCGCGTATGGAGCGCATAACCGAATAAAACTCAATGTCTTCCGATACTTTTTTCTTTTTCCTGATGCCTGCCGTATCCACCAGGTTAAAGTGAAAACCAAAACTTTTGTATTCTGTGAAAATGGTATCGCGGGTTGTGCCGGCAATGTTGGTGACGATATTGCGGTCATTCCCTAAAAGGGCATTGATAAAGGATGATTTTCCCACATTCGGCCTTCCCACAACGGCAAAACGCGGCAGTTCCGAGTCTTCTTCTTTGTCGTCCGTGAAATCTTCCACCATGGCATCCAGCAGTTCGCCGGTCCCGCTGCCGTTAATGGCTGAAATACCATAAACTTCGCCTAATCCCAGGCTCATAAATTCATAAACCTCATCGCGGCGTTTCTGGTTGTCCACTTTGTTGGCTACCACAAAAACGGCTTTTCGCGATTTGCGCAGAAAATTGGCAACATCTTCATCCAAAGGGCTGAGACCCTGTTCCACATCTACCATAAAAATAATGGCATCGGCTTCATCAACAGCGAGTTGCGCTTGCTTGCGGATTTCTTCTTCGAAGATATCATCGCTGCCTTCCACATAACCGCCGGTATCAATAATGGAAAATTCCTTTCCGTTCCAGTCCGATTTGCCGTAATGACGGTCGCGGGTAACACCGCTTACCGAGTCAACAATAGCCTGACGCATGCCTGTAAGGCGGTTAAACAGAGTAGATTTACCTACATTCGGACGTCCAACAATAGCTACCAGATTTCCCATAGTCTTGAAATTTTAGCGTGCAAAATTACAAAAAATTCGTTTTGGATGCCTTTCTTATTGATAACCAAAGTTTTTCAGCTCATTGTCTTTTTCGCGCCAGTCTTTGCGCACCTTCACAAAGAGCTCCAGATAAACCTTTGTGTCAATAAATTCTTCAATATCTTTCCGGGCTTCGGTGCCCACTCTTTTTATGGCCTGGCCTTTGTTGCCGATCAAAATGATTTTCTGGCTGTCGCGTTCGGTGAAAATAGTGGCCCGGATGCGCGTAAGCTTTCCTTCTTCTTTGTACTCTTCCACAACAACTTCAACGCTGTAAGGAATTTCTTTTTTATAATGTATCAGGATCTTCTCGCGGATGATTTCCTGAACAAAAAAGCGCATATTCTTGTCGGTGAGCTCATCTTTGGGATAATAGGCGGGAAATTCGGGAAGATTTTCTATGATGAGGTCGAAAACTCGTTCCAGATTAAATTTGTGCAATGCCGAAACGGGCAGGATGTGTGCTTTTGGGAACAGGCCGCCCCAATGGTCGAGTTGGTTTTTAACCGTTTCTTCATCGCCCAGGTCGATTTTATTGAGCACAAGGATCATTGGGATGTTACCCGGCTGCAGCTTGTCAATCACTTCCTGTGGGGGATTTTTTTCGCCCATTTCAACCACATATAGAACAATGTCTGCATCCTGCAATGCGGAATGCACAAACTTCATCATTTGCTCCTGCAAGGCATAATTGGGCTTTAAAATGCCCGGAGTATCGGAATAAACGATCTGAAAATCTTCTCCGTTCACAATTCCCATAATGCGGTGGCGGGTGGTTTGCGCCTTGCTCGTAATGATGCTAAGTTTCTCTCCTACAAGGGCATTCATTAGTGTTGACTTGCCCGCATTAGGGTTGCCAATGATGTTCACGAAGCCTGATTTATGCGCCATATTAATTTTTTTTAAAATTTATTTGGATAGCAAAGAAACAAATTATTATCTTTGCACTCCCGTTTAGGGGACAAAGTTCTATAAAAAAGATTAAACGCATTTTAAAATATATTGCGGGGTGGAGCAGAGGTAGCTCGTCGGGCTCATAACCCGAAGGTCGTAGGTTCGAATCCTGCCCCCGCTACTAAAAGGCCTGATGGAATTATCCTTCAGGCCTTATTTTTTATCCCTGACCAACTTTTTATGCCTCTCCTTGTTTTTCTGAAAAGAAGAAACATGAATAACCTCAATATCCCTTCATCAAATCTTCCGCGGATCATCATTGTTGGTGGTGGTTTCGCCGGTATCGAACTGATAAAAAAACTGAATACAAAAAAGTATCAGATCGTTTTGATCGACCGGCAGAACTATCATACTTTTCAGCCTTTGCTTTATCAGGTGGCAAGTGGTGGCTTGGAATCCAATAGCATTGCCTACCCCCTGCGGAAATTTGTGAAGCGCTTTGGGGAAGTCTTCTTTCGTTATACAAATGTCCGCAAAGTGGATGTGGCACAGAAGGCAATCATCACCGATGAGGGAGCATTGACTTATGATTTCCTGCTGATAGCCACAGGCAGCAAAACCAATTATTTCGGCAATAAAAACATTGAGCAGAATTCTATGCCGCTCAAAACATTGAGCCAGTCCCTGGATTTGCGTTCCATGATTTTGCAGAATATTGAACAGGCAGTGTTTACCAACGATAAAAAGGAACGGGAAGCATTGCTCTCCTTTGTGGTGGCAGGAGGCGGTCCAACAGGAGTGGAGCTGGCCGGTGCGCTCTGTGACCTGAAGCGCTATGTGTTTCGCAATGAGTATCACGACCTGAATATGAACGATATGCAGATTATTTTGGTGGAGGGTTCACAAAGGCTGCTCGCGGGCATGAGCGAAAAAGCTTCGGCCAAAACCTTGGATTTTCTCCGGAAAATGGGTGCCGATGTGCGTCTTAAAAGTCTGATTCAAGATTATGACGGAACAAGGGTCTCGCTTTCGGATGGTGAAGAAATTTTATCGCATAACCTTATTTGGGCTGCCGGAGTAAAAGCTGATGTGCCTCAGGGGCTTGAACTTGCCGTTGATGCGCGTAGTGGCCGGCTTATGGTCGATCATTTTAACCGGATCAGGCTGGAGGAAACAGATCACAATATTTTTGTGTTGGGTGATGCGGCTTTAATGAAAACAGAGGCGTATCCGCACGGACATCCTATGGTAGCACCGGTAGCTATTCAACAGGCAGATTTATGGGTTGCAAACCTTAAAAGGATGGGAAAAAAGCAGGAACTGAAGGCGTTTCAATACCGCGATAAAGGCAGTATGGCCACAATAGGGCGCAGCAAAGCAGTGGTGGATTTGCCGTGGTTTGGATTTCAGGGCTGGTTTGCCTGGATTACCTGGCTGTTTGTGCACCTGATGTCCATCGTCGGTTTTGAAAACCGCCTCTTCGTCCTATTGAACTGGTTTATGAACTATTTGAAATTCAATTCGGCTTTAAGATTGATTATTCGCCCTTTTGATAAAAAATAATTCGTGCAAGGGTACTATTGATAATCAATCATCTTTTGTCGGTTCCATTTTGCGTGGCGGATTTATAAAAGCTTTAATACGCGCTTTAAAGCATCGTTAAACTCGTCTGCTTTTTCGATCATTGGGAAATGTCCCGTAGCATGAACATCTTCAATATGATAAGAATGTGGCAGTAGAGTGTCCAGAGCTTCTGTCCGGCTGGCTTCTGCATCACTGTTTATCATATAAAGCTTGAAAGGAAGTGCTTGCATCAGTTCTGCTTCATGTGCACGTGTCCGGATAAGCGACTCCAGTACCGGTAAGGCAACCTCCGGGCGGGCATTTGCGTAGTCTGTCAATACCCTCTTGCGCACCAGGGAATCAGTACTTGGATGGAAAAGCATCGCTGAGGCAAAAATCGGGCTGTAAACTTCAAAGCTGTCGCGCAGTTTGCCAAAGAAAAATTCAATTTCACCGATTTCCTGAGCTGTGTATTGATGCCCTACGTCTTTATAGGTGTCCACACCAATCAGCCCGATAATGCTCTCCGGATAATTTACTTTTGTTTCCAAAATTATGGGTCCGCCCATGCTGTGCCCGATTAGAATGACGTTTTTCAGGTTTTTAGCTTTGATAAATTCAGCAATGTCTTTGGCATAAGACCAAACTGTCCAGTCTTTACGTTTTGCCCCGGATTCTCCAAAACCGGGCAGTGTAAGCCGCGCAACGGTATAGGCGCCACAAAATGCTTCAAGCTGCCGGTCCCAATAATTCATGTTGATATTCCAGCCATGAATAAAAAGCAATGTGGTGTCGGCATTGCCACAAATGCTGTATTCCATTGTATTGCCGTCACTCAGTACGAAATCTGATTTTTTGTCTTCAACTTGGTTATTTGAAGGGGATTGACATTGCCATAATGCAAGTGCTGTTAAAAAAATAGCGGATAAAGTTTTAATTTTCATGTTTTCTTTGGTTGTTTACGGTGGTCAAAACTACAAATTTCCTAACTTAGTGCATTGAGCTTTTTTGCGCACTGAATACCTTTTAACCTAAACCGAATTTATGAAAAAGATACTCCTTTTGTTATTCTCAGTGATGTTCATATCCATTGCTGCCGTGAAAGCACAAAACATGCAGGTTTTATATGATCTGGGTAAAGACAGGAAGTATTACACTACCACTTTTGAGATGTTTAAACCGGATAAGTTTGGTTCTACTTTCCTGTTTTTTGATGTGGATTATAACCGTGGCGGCAATATGTCGGCCTCTTTAAGCTATTTTGAAATTGCACGTTATATTACTCTGCCGCTTCTGAATAAAAAACTGGACGTAACGGTGCAATATAATGACGGGCACACAAATGGGTATGCTTTAGGCCCCGTTTGGCTGGGTGGCTTAAGCTATCCTGTTAATTTGAAGTTCATCACGATAAAAACTGATCTTTTGTACCGGTCTTTTTATCAAAGTGAAGGGGCGGATTGGCAACTGACTTTTGCATGGAATAAATTTATGCTGGAAGGTCGCTTACAGTTTTGTGGCTTTTTGGATATCTGGTCGCAAGGGCAAAGAGGGGAAAAATTCACTGTATTTCTCAGCGAGCCTCAGTTGTGGTTCCGGGTTTGGGAAAACCTTAACCTGGGCGGCGAACTGGAAATCAGCCGCAAATTTGTCAGTGACGACTGGCAGTTTAATCCTGCCTTAGGCTTTAAATGGCAATTTGATTGAAACAAAAACAGCCCCGAATTTCGGAGCTGTTTATTCAATTATTCTGAGTATTTTAATGCCTTTCTACAAATGGATGCACTCATCATAAGCCTGCGCCACAGCTTCCATAACAGCTTCTGACATAGTTGGGTGTGGATGAACAGTTTCAATGATTTCTTTGGCAGTGGTTTCCAGCTTGCGGGCTGCAACAACTTCGGCAATCATTTCGGTTACATTATCACCCACCATATGGGCGCCGAGCCATTCGCCGTATTTCGCGTCAAAAATTACTTTAACAAAACCATCTTTCGATCCGGCAGCACTGGCTTTACCCGAAGCCGTGAAGGGGAATTTGCCCACTTTGATTTCATATCCTGCTTCTTTGGCTTGCTTTTCGTTCATGCCTACCGAAGCTACTTCCGGATTGGTGTACGTACAGGCCGGGATGTTGCCATAATCCATCGGGTCGGGATTGTGGCCGGCAATTTTTTCCACGCAGATAATGCCCTCATGCGATGCAACATGCGCCAAAGCAGGCCCTTTTACGATATCGCCAATGGCATAATAGCCTTCCACATTGGTAGCGTAAAAATCATCCACCGGTACTTTGCCGTTTTCGGTGACAATTCCGGTTTCTTCTAGTCCCAGTCCTTCGAGGTTGGTTGTAACACCAACAGCAGAGAGCACAACATCTACTTCAATTTCCTGTTCGCCTTTTTTTGTGTTCACTTTTACTTTGCATTTATCGCCACTGGTGTCCACGCTCTCAACCGATGAATTTGTCATGATTTTCATGCCGGCTTTTTTAAAGGAGCGCTCCAGCTGTTTGGAAACATCCACATCTTCCAAAGGTACAATATTGGGCAAATATTCCACCAGTGTAACTTTTGTGCCGATGGAATTATAGAAATATGCAAATTCAGATCCAATTGCTCCGGAACCTACCACCAGCATGCTTTCGGGCTGCTTCTCCAGTGTCATCGCTTTGCGGTAACCAATAATTTTTTTGCCGTCCTGGGGCAGGTTGGGCAATTCGCGCGAACGGGCTCCTGTAGCAAGGATGATGTGGTTTGCACTGTATTCTTTAGCATCGCCGTTTTCGTCAGTTACTTCAACAATTTTGCCGGGCTTAACTTTTCCAAAACCTTTAATATGCTCGATTTTGTTTTTCTTCAAAAGGAACTGTATGCCATTGCTCATGCCTTTGGCCACCTGACGGCTGCGGGCAACCATAGCTTCAAAATCAACAGAAGCTTCTCCATCCATTTTAATGCCATAGTCCTGTGCGTGCTTCAGGTAGTTAAAAACCTGTGCGCTTTTAAGCAGTGCTTTGGTTGGGATGCAGCCCCAGTTGAGGCAGATTCCGCCAAGTTCCGATTTTTCAACAACAGCCGTCTTCATTCCCATCTGTGCAGCCCTGATTGCGGTAACATATCCTCCGGGGCCACTTCCAATAACAATTAGATCGTAGTTCATATCCTTAAATTTATTTTTAATGCGAAAATATTAATTTTCTGGTTTTTGAAGCATACCAGTGCTTACCAAACAAGGTTGATATTCGAATGTTCATCTTTTTTATGCCGGGATCAGTGAATGGGAATGGAACGTGAAAACCCTTCCTGCAAAGATATGATGGTTTCGGTACCTGTTACTTCCGGAATGGACTGGATTTTTTCCGTGATGATTTTTTTTAAATGCTCATTATCGTGGGCGTAGATTTTCAATAAAAGCGAATATTTCCCGGTGACATGATGGCATTCGGTTATTTCATCAATTTTACTGATGCGCATAAAAACAACTTCATGGGCCGATTCATCCAAAAGATTTACCTGCAAACCCACAAATGCACAGGTAATGTAACCAAGTTTCCGGGCTGGAATCCTAATGCCGTAGCTTTCAATCATGCCGGCTTCTTCCATTTTTTGAATACGCTGATGGATGGCAGCTCCTGATACGCCGCACATGCGGGCAATTTCCATAAAAGGAGTCCGCGCCTTAGTCCGGAGGGTATTAAGGATTTTTTTATCCAGGCTATCAATTTTATATTGTTCCATGATAAATCATTATTTTTGCTTATAGTTTTTAAAAAATATGGCAAAATTACTTATGATTTTTAAAAAACTAATGTGTTTTCTTTATGAAATTGGGATTTTCCTTTGATGTATGCTAATAATTTGTATTTTTGTTGCGAACAATATATTTGCCGTACTATTATTTGTTGAATAAAGAATCTCCTTATATCTCCTGGTTTTACTTACATTGGGCGTCACTATCGTGGCGCCTTTTTTGTTTTTAGCAGGCACAAAAAAAGGCGGCCGGGGAGGCCGCCAAAGTCCGGAAAACAAAAACAGAGTGAACCTGTAGATTGCAATTCCAAAAATAGAAAACAATTTTGGAATACACAAGTTATTTTGTGTAAATGTGCATGTTTTGTTGATAACTGAAGCGAAAATCAGAGTCCAAGCAATTCTTCAACAGGGTCTTTTCCGCCAAAAAGCATTTTTTCAGGCTGCTCCAGCATCTCTTTTACTTTAACCAAAAAGCCAACGGATTCCCTGCCGTCGATTATCCTGTGGTCATACGACAAAGCCAGGTACATTACCGGATGAATCTCTACCTTGCCATCAACGGCAATCGGGCGTTCCACAATATTGTGCATCCCCAGGATGGCACTTTGCGGAGGATTGATTATGGGTGTGCTTAGCATACTTCCGAAAACGCCTCCGTTGGTTATTGTAAAGGTTCCTCCAGTCATTTCGTCCAAAGTAATGCGCTTTTCGCGGGCTTTTTTGGCCAAATCTTTGATCGTGGCTTCAATCTCAGCCAGGCTCATCATCTCTGCACTGCGCACAACCGGCACAACCAAGCCTTTGGGCGAGCTTACCGCAATGCCAATATCAGCATAGGAATGATAAATAACTTCATCCTCATGCAGTTGCGCATTTACCTGTGGGAAAATGGACAAAGCTTCGGTTACTGCTTTGGTGAAAAAGGACATAAATCCCAAAGAAACATCATGGGTTTCCATGAATTTTTGCTTGTATTTTTTGCGGATGGCCATAACCGGCCCCATATTCACTTCATTGAAAGTGGTCAGCATGGCCGTTTCATTTTTAACGCTTACCAGGCGTTCGGCAAGTTTTATCCTTAGCGGGCTGAGTTTTTTGGCTTCGGCTTCTCTGCTCCCATCCCACTGGTTATGTGCCTTTGCTGTCGGCGCTGATATTTTTTTTCCTTCTTTTTCGTAAAAAAGGACATCTTCTTTTCCCAGGCGCAGTTGCTTGAAAAAATCACTGATTTCTGTCGGGTTCAGATCTTTCTCTGCCATCAAGCGGCGCGCAAGGGGACTGATGTGCAAATCTGCTTCAATCGCTGGTTTCGTTTCTTTTGATTTGGGCTTTGCAGGCTCCGCAGGTTTGTTTTCTTTTTTTGGCTTATTTGTAGGTTTCTCTTCTTCAGGAGCTTTTGTGGCAGGTTTTTCTGTTTTGCTTCCGGCGGCTTCAGGATCAATCAGGGCGATAACCGCACCCACATCCACTGTTTCTCCTTCCTCAATTTGAATGCTGATTTTGCCATCAGCTTCTGCGGCTATGCTCAGCGTGGCTTTGTCGGAATCTATCTCAACAATATCCTGGTCTTTTTCTACAAAATCGCCATTGCCAACCAGCCATGCGGCAATCTGTACCTGTGTGATTGATTCTCCCGGACTGGGAACTTTTACTTCAATATTCATGATTTTTTTGCTTTAGTTTTTCGGTTGTAGATTAAGTTCTTTGGCATAAGTGCGCCATTGGTTGCCAATACAAACCATTTTACATTCCAGGTCAATGCGTGGGCAGTCGCACATACTAAATGATTTATCAATGATTTTGCGTTGCTGTTGAAAATGGAACTGGCTGCTGCCTGTAGCCGGGCTGCCGCTCTCGGGGCGGGAAATAATAAGTGGCTCGTATTCTTTCAGTGCGTCCACATCGCGGAATTGCTGATGAATAAACGGCCAGGCGCCCATATTGGCAGGCTCTTCCTGAACCCATAAGAGTTTTTTGATATTTGGGAAGGATTTCAGGTGATTTGCAATTTGCTTGTAAGGCAGTGGATAAATTTGTTCCAGTCTGTTGATGCTGACATCATTTCGTCCCAGCTTGCGGCGCTCTTCTTCGAGCTCATAATAGATTTTTCCGCTACACATTATATAAGTATGTGTTTCTTCGGGCTTGATCTCCTCATCGGTAATATATTCGCGGAAGCCGCCAGTGGAGAAATCTTTGAATTCACTCACTGCAGCCGGATGACGCAGCAGGCTTTTGGGTGTAAAAACAATCAATGGTTTCCTGAAAGGGCGGTGCAGTTGCCGCCTGAGCAAATGGAAGAAACTGGCAGGATTTGTTGGGTTTGCCAACTGGATGTTGTTTTCAGCACACAGTGTGAGGAAGCGTTCCATGCGGGCCGATGAATGCTCCGGACCCTGTCCTTCGTAGCCGTGAGGAAGCAGCATCACCAAGCCGTTCATTACATTCCATTTGTCTTCGGCAGAGCTGATAAACTGGTCGATGATGATTTGTGCCCCATTGTTAAAATCGCCGAATTGTGCTTCCCAAATTGTCAGTGCATCGGGACTGGCCATGGCATAGCCGTAGTCAAATCCCAAAACACCATATTCGGAAAGGGGCGAATTGAAAATATCAAAACGGGCGTTTTCAAATTCCTGCAAAGGAGCATAGGTTCTGGCCGAATCTTCTTCAGTTAAAACGGCATGGCGATGAGAGAAAGTCCCGCGCTCAACATCCTGACCGCTGAGGCGCACGTTCCTGCCTTCATCAAGCAGGCTGGCATATGCCAGTAACTCGCCCATGGCCCAGTCGAGCTTGCCCTTGCCTTCCATCATTTTTTTCCGGTCATTGAAGAGCTTGTTGATTTTCCGGAAAGCTTTGAAATTATTCGGTATATGCGTGATTTTTTCGCCTAAAACCCGCAGCTTTTCTTCTTCAACAGCCGTTTCGGGCGAAACATCAAAATCTGATTTTTTTGCGCGCCTGAGATGCGACCAGTTTTCGCCCAGGAAGTTGGTCAGTCGTGTGCGTTCAATTTCCCTGGATTCGCCCAGTAATTTCTCCAGTCCTGAATTGATTTCCTGATCAATCGTTTTGGCTTCTTCTGTTGTCAGTTCTCCGGCTTCAATCAGGTTTTTTTGGTAAATTTCCTTGGGGTTGGGATGGCGTTCAATGGTTTTATATAAAATGGGCTGCGTAAACCTGGGTTCGTCACTTTCATTATGGCCGTATTTGCGATAGCACAAAAGGTCGATAAAAACATCTTTGTGGAATTTTTCGCGATATTCCATGGCCAGGTTGACGGCATAAACCACCGCTTCCACGTCATCGCCATTGATATGGAAAATCGGCGATTGGATGGTTTTGGCTACATCTGTGCAATAAGTGGATGTGCGCCCGTCTAAGTAATTGGTTGTAAAACCGATTTGGTTATTTACGACCAAATGCAGGGTTCCGCCCGTATGATAGCCTTTCAGTCCCGACATCTGCAAAACTTCATACACAATGCCCTGACCGGCAATGGAAGCGTCGCCATGGATCAGGATGGGGCAAATCTGTTGGCTTTGACCTTCATAGCGTTCATCAATGCGGGCGCGGGTCATGCCTTCAACAACGGGGTTTACCGCCTCGAGATGGGAAGGGTTGGGCGATAGGGTCAGCTCCACCTCTTTGTCCAGGGCACTTTTTTTCTTTGTTGTATAGCCAAGGTGATATTTAACATCGCCCAAAATCAGTTCGTCTTCGTATTCTTTTCCGGCAAACTCACTGAAAATTTCCCTTGGGCTTTTGCCCATGATATTGGCCAGCACATTGAGCCTTCCGCGATGCGGCATACCTATGACAAATTCGCGGATGCCATGTTCGGCTCCGTTCTCAATTATGTGGTCCAGTGCGGGGATCAATGATTCGGCTCCTTCGAGGGAAAAGCGTTTTTGCCCGGGGAATTTTTTGTGTATAAATTTTTCAAAATTAACGGATTCGGCCAGCTTTTTCAGGATTTTCTTTTTTTGTTCCCGGCTGAAGGATGGCGTATTCCTGCTGCTTTCCATTCTGGTTTTCAGCCACTCAACGGCTTCGGTGTCACGGATGTAGTTGTATTCAACGGCAACGGAGCGGCAATAGGTTTGCTCCAGATGAGCCACTATATCTTTCAGGCTTGCTTTACCGATGCCGATTTCCTGACCGGCACTGAATTTTTTTTCCAGATCCTGCTTCGAGAGCCCGAAATTTTCCAGATCAAGTGTCGGGCTGTAGGTTCTTCGTGTACGAACGGGATTGGTTTTTGTGAAAAGGTGGCCTCTTTGCCGGTAGCCGTTGATGAGGTTAATGACTTTAAACTCACCGGGAACTACCTGCTTTCCTTTTGCGGGATATTGATTGCCTGCAAATTCAAAACCGGCAAAAAAATGTTTCCAGCCACTTTCCAGGCTGTCGGGGTCTTGAAGGTATTGTTGATAGAGTTCCTCCAGATGTTCGGGTTCGGAGCTGTTCAGAAATGAAAATGTATCCATATCGGCAGGGCTTTATTGTTAATTGAGCTTTTTCTATTGGTTTATATGGGCAACTAACATTGTTGCTGCCCTTTTGTTTTGGTTTTTGGCTGTTGGTTTAAAAAAATCCGGAAATAAAAACACCACACATAGTTAGGGCAAAAACGAGTTTCATAAATGTTCCGGCAATAAATCCCAGAAATGCGCCCAGACCTGATTTCAGGGCAAAATCGGTTTTGGCCCCTCCGAGGAGTTCACCTACAAAAGCACCAATAAAAGGGCCCAGCAAGATGCCTGCAGGGATAAGCAAAATCGTTGGTGTGGAAATTATCAGTCCAAGAATTAACCCGACTATGCTGCCGTAGGTGCCGTATTTGGTGCCACCCAATTTTTTTGTCCCGTAGGCGGGTATTACATAATCGGCAATAGTGATCAAAACCATCACTACGGCCCAAATGCCCAGCCATTTATCCGAAAAAGGCTTATAAGAACTGAACTGGAGCATCCAAAGGGAAGCATAAGCCAATGCCGGGCCGGGCAAAACAGGGGCAATGGCGCCGGCTATTCCAAGAATTAATAAGATGATGCCCAGTACAATAAAAAGTATATCCATCGTAGTTTTTCATTTGCGGCAAAGGCGGCCTGATGCTTTTTCATACCTTTGCGCTTGGTTTCAGACTTTAAAGTTAAGAAAATCCCGCTAAGCAAAAGAGTAAATCTTGAAATTTGAATATTTCATAGCGCATCGTTTCATGAAAGCCTCCGGTGGCAGGTTCAGTAATCCTATTATCCGACTGGCTACAATCAGTGTTGCCCTCGGTTTGACGGTAATGATTCTGGCCGTGGCTATTTTGAACGGCTTTCAAAAGGAAATCAGGGAAAAAGTGATTGGTTTTGGTTCGCATATCCAGATTTATCATTTTGATTCGGGCAGCGGTCTGGAAACTACTCCGGTAAGTACAAAGCAGCCTTTTTATCCCTCCCTCGACAGTGTCGATGGTATCCGCCACATTCAGGTTTATGCCACCAAAGCGGGAATTATTAAAACAGATGATGACATCCAGGGCGTTATCCTGAAAGGAGTTGGAACGGATTTTGACTGGGGATTTTTTGAAAACAAAATATCCGAAGGGCGTCCTTTGCGGTTGAGTGACAGCGGACGATCCAATGAAGTTTTGATTTCAAAGGAGCTTTCACGCAAGCTGGGAATTAAATTGGGCGATGACCTGCGGATGTATTTTCTGACGAATGAATCGGCCAGTCCAAGGGGCAGGAAATTTGAAGTGGTCGGGATTTATGAAACTGGTTTGCTGGAATTTGACCAGATGATGATTTTTGGCGATATTGGCCATATCCGTAAGCTGAACCACTGGACAGAGGATCAGGCAGAAGGTTTTGAAGTGCTGATCGATGATTTTGACCGTTTGGGTGAAATGGATGCTTTGATTTATGACCATATTGATTTTGAATTGAATACGCGAACCATCCGGCAGATGTACCCGCAGATATTTGATTGGCTGGCCTTACAGGATATGAACGTGATTATCATATTGATTATCATGGTTTTGGTGGCAGGAATCAGCATGGTTTCCACGCTTTTGATCATTATCCTTGAAAAAACAGCTCATATTGGTTTGTTGAAAGCATTGGGTGCTGCCGATGTCAGTATCCGGAAAGTGTTTTTATACCATGCCATTTTTATTATTGGCAGGGGTTTGTTTTGGGGAAATCTGATTGGATTGGGACTGGCAGCACTTCAATATAAATTTCGTTTATTTGCATTGCCTCAGGATTCCTATTATGTGGATCACGTTCCGGTTTATATTGGCTTTAGTGATATTGTACTGGTGAACCTTGGTACTGTAATTTTATGCATTTTTATGCTGCTTTTGCCTTCAATGGTAGTTGCCAGAATAACACCGCTTAAGGCTATACGCTACGATTGATGCATATGTTAATTGAATATTAATTCAAAGAGGGTGGAAAGATTATTTGAAAAGGGGGTAATATGGTGAGGCCAAATTTCATTCTTCTTTTAAATGGTTCTAAATCAAGGAAAAAATATGGGTTTTTTCTTGGAAATATGGAATTTTTGCAATTAAATTTGCCTTGTTAAAAATTTAACATTGTTCTAAAATTAACAGAACACCAAATATAATAGGGTTTAACTACTTAAAAAGTTTAAAAATGAACGTAGAACAAATAATGAATGATCTGGAAAAGCGTCATGCAGGTCAATCAGAATTTCTTCAAGCTGTTAAAGAGGTTTTAGAAACCATTGAGGAATTTGTGAACGAAAATCCTCAATATGATGCACATAAAATAATTGAGCGTATCGTTGAGCCTGATCGCATTCTCCAATTCCGCATTGCGTGGGTTGATGATAATGGTGAAATCCAGGTGAACCGTGGTTACAGGGTTCAGTTCAACAACGCTATTGGCCCTTACAAAGGCGGTCTGCGTTTCCACCCAAGTGTAACACTGAGTGGACTGAAATTCCTCGGATTCGAGCAGATTTTCAAGAATGCACTTACTACACTCCCAATGGGTGGTGGTAAAGGTGGTTCTGATTTCGATCCTAAAGGAAAATCAGATATGGAAATTATGCGCTTCTGCCACGCATTTATGACAGAGCTCTACAAATTCATTGGACCTGAAACTGATGTGCCTGCTGGTGATATCGGAGTTGGTGGCCGTGAAATTGGTTATCTCTATGGTATGTACAAGAAACTTGCCCGCGAAAACACTGGTGTTCTTACAGGTAAAGGCCTCAACTGGGGTGGATCACTCGTCCGTCCTGAAGCTACAGGCTTTGGTAACGTTTATTTTGCCAATGAAATCCTGAAAACCCTGAACGACTCTTTCGAAGGTAAAGTAGTTTGTGTTTCTGGATTTGGTAACGTTGCATGGGGTGCTGTTTCTAAAGCAACTGAACTCGGTGCAAAAGTTGTTACTATCTCAGGTCCTGACGGTTATGTTTATGATCCTGAAGGTATCAGCGGTGAAAAAATTGACTATATGCTCGAACTGCGTGCATCGAACAATGACGTAGTTAAACCTTACGCTGATAAATACGGTGTTGAATTCTTCGAAGGCAAAAGGCCTTGGGAAGTTAAGTGTGATATCGCACTGCCTTGTGCAATCCAAAACGAACTGCACGAAGAAGACGCCAAAAAACTCGTTGCTAATGGTTGTAAAATCGTTTGTGAAGGCGCTAATATGCCTTGTACTCCTGAAGCAATCGAAGTATTACTCGAAAATAAAGTACTCTACGGCCCTGGAAAAGCTGCTAATGCCGGTGGTGTTGCTACATCTGGTCTGGAAATGACACAGAACTCTATGAAACTCAACTGGACTCGCGAAGAAGTTGATGAAAAACTGCACCACATTATGATCAATATCCACGAACAATGCCGCAAATACGGCCTTGAAGAAGATGGATACGTGAACTATATGAAAGGTGCTAATATTGCCGGTTTCATTAAAGTAGCCGATGCGATGATTGATCAGGGCGTGATCTAAAATCACTATTAAAAAACCTGAAAAGGACATTAAGCTCTTGCTTTTTGTCCTTTTTTTTATATTTTTGTTTTTTAAGTCGTTTGCTGACAACTTCATTTTTTTTGCGGTACAACTTACAGTACTTTTAATTGTCCAATAATTTTATACTTTTGCTGATAAGTAAGTGTTGTATCATCGATAACAGCATATTGCTTATTAATTTTATAGTATTTTTGAAACAATTAGTATTTTTGACTGTATAAAAGTTGTTCGTTAATTAGGATTTTAATTTTTTTTAAAAAAGTAGCGCCTTGATTTTGACACGAAGAAAACATAACTTTATACTAGCCTGTATTTTTGCGTTTGCAATAGTAATGATACTTCCAGGCCGTGTTGAGGCGTCCGCAATGCTTCTGGGTGGTGGTGATAATGATCTGCCAGCCGGCGAAACTCCCAAGAAAAAGAAAGAACAAAGCATACGGTCCAATAAAGATGTTTGGTGGAAGATAGCATTGCGCAATAACTGGTCTATTACAGCCAGTGGAGGTTTTTCGTCCTATTTTGGTGATGTGAGTATCTATGATTTTGACGCAATCAATAAAGTGAAGCTCGAAAGCCGTTTTTCCAACGGGATCAGTTTAAACAATAAATTCCTCCCCTGGTTAGGGGTTCAGGCTCGTATCGTAAATGCAAATTTTAAAGCTGAAAAGCCGGGAATTAACCGACGCCTTGAAGGCAAGACTTTTATGTATGCCATCAACTTTACATTTGATATCGTGGCGCTTTTGAGTTATCCAAACCCGGTGCCTGAATACGTGGATATTTATGCCTATGGTATTGTAGGTCTGGGCAATTCAATCATTTCTTCCAAGCTCTATAACCTCGAATCCGGTGATCTTATTTATATGTCAAACGATAAAGTGAAAGAATCCACATTCGTTTTTGGCCTGGGTCTCAATAAAACCCTTTACGGCAATTTTGATGTAACTTTTGAATCCTTTTGGAATAAAATCGGTACCGATGAACTCGACCGTAGGGTGGGCTATAAAGAAAACGATTACTATCTTTATACGGCTTTCGGTTTGAAATATAATATCAACCCGCTTAAGAAAAAGAAGAAGAGAAGGGCTAGTTATGGTGCTCCAAGCCGCCGCTAATCCGTTTTTCTTCTTTATCTCATAATTGCTGTCGGGCAATCATTACAAACGAGCGTTTCTCCTCTCTAAGTTTTAGGATACAAAATCCAGAAACTCCCGGCAAATCCCTAAAAATTCTTCCGCCTGTTCGGCATGCAGCCAATGACCGGCATTTTCAATGGTTTTTATTTGCGCGTTTATAAAACTGCTATGGATTAACGGGAAATCTTCCTCTGGTACGTATTCCGATTGTGCTCCACGTATAAATAGCGCCGGATTGCTGTATGGGGTATCTTGTATTTCTATTGCTTCAAAAATTTTTGGCAGGTTTGCTTCAATGCCGTCTAAATTAATGCGCCAGCCTAATTTCTTTTGGTCATCCCGATAAATATTTTTTAACAAAAACTGCCTGATGCGCACCGAGCTTATGGTTTCGCTTAAAATATCTTCAATTTCGTTGCGGTATTGGATTTTACTGAAATCAACCGAACGCATTGCCTTGATAAAGGTTTGGTGGTGCCTGTTGGCCTGGTAGGCACGCAGGCTCATGTCGGCAACAATCAATGCTTTGCTGAGCTGAGGATAGCTGAGCGCAAAATTCATTGCTACTTTTCCGCCCATCGAGTGGCCTAAAATAATGGGATCGTCCAGGTTGTGCTCATTAATAAATTGGTACAAATCTTCGGTGAGCGACGGATAATCAAAAAGAGGGCAATGCTGCGATTGGCCGTGATTTCGCTGGTCGGGGATAAGCACATGATAATTTTCAGACATTTTGCGTCCGAAACTTACCCAATTGTCCGAAATCCCAAACAAGCCGTGCAATATAATTAAAGGAGTTTTTTGCTTGTCCCCAAATTCACGATAGAAAAGGCGCATAATATTGTTTTAAAAGCTTAACGATAAAAACTATCTTTTGTTGAGCAAATCCTTTAGCCTGCTTTATTCATGCTTTAAATTCAGGTCAGATGTGAGGCGTCTAAAGCTGAAGATATAGTCGCCTGTTTCAAAGCTTTAGCAACGAAGCAGATGGCCTGAAGTTAATGCACTAGTAAAATGCAAACAAATTCAATTTTAGGATATAAAATTAGTAAAAACGGTTCTACTAGAAATATCGTGGGTATTGATAATGTTTGAAACTTAATACTAAGCAGATATTTGGTAACAAGATACTTTCTAAAATAGAATGAATTCCAACAGATTCCTCCCTCCACAAAGCCTTAATCACTGTGTTTGGCTTTGTTCCGGTCGGAATGACGCTGTTTAGTAGGCGTTTAAGGCAAATGCGGCGCACTTCGACTCCGCTCAGTGACCAAGCCGCATTTGCCCAATGATTTTAGAGAACGCGTCATTCCGACAAAGTTTTCCGAAGCCTGAGGAAAGCTTTGGAGGAATCTGTTTGAAATACCATTCAAATTTCTTCCCACGAAATTCCGCGTAGAACCGTAAAAACCTAATTTTTGGCTGATTATAATATTTTGTTTGCATTTTATGAATAGAGCAGGTTAGAGTTTTATTTCTACAATACTTTTCATCCACAGTATTTTCTGTATTTTTGCCCGTTATTATAGATTATGGGTTTCCTTCAATTGCGAAAGGAACAAACAAAATCATTTATCATTAGTAATCAGCATCATTTTAATATGAAGAAGAACACATTATTTATTCTGATCCTTGTTGTTTTGGCATTGATCGCATCATATTTCCTCTTTAATAATCAGCTTAATACAATCAGCAGTGAAGATCGGGATTTTGCGGTACAGGATACCAGTAATATCACACGGATTTTTATGGCCGACAAAAAAAACAAGACGCTTGATTTAAGCCGCCTCAATCAATCCGAATGGTTGATAAACGATCGTTATCCGGCCAATCCCCCTGCGATGCAAATGCTCCTGAAGACTTTATATAATATTGATGTTGTGCATCCTGTTTCAAAATCTTCCTATGATGTTGTTATTGCACGTCTGGCTTCCTCTGCAATCAAGGTTGAAATTTATCAACAGGTTTATCGGATTAACCTTTTTGATCGGATAAAGCTGTTTCCTCACGAAAAACTTACAAAAGTATATTATGTGGGCGATGCTACCCAAAATAACCTGGGGACTTATATGATCAAAGAGGGCAGTGATATGCCTTTTGTGGTGAACCTTCCGGGCTTTAGGGGCTTTGTGTCCTCTCGTTATACCCTCAACGAACGTGATTGGCGCGATCACACAATTTTTACGCACAGGATACCGGAAATTGCAGAGGTGCAAATTGATTTTCATGATGATCCGGCAGAATCCTTTATCGTAAAAAATATCGGGAACAGCTTAAACATCATTCCGCAAAAAACCGGCCTGCCACTACCGCTCTATGATACGCTCAAGCTTTATAATATGATGAATGAGTTTGCCAGTATTAAATACGAAAGCCTGCTCAATGATTTGGTTGATTCGGTGAAAAAGGATTCAATAATCAATTCCAAGCCCTTTCATACAATACGTTTGATCGACAATGCGGGCGATACCGTAGAGATTACCACATATCATAAAATATCAGCTTACGAAACCTGGGATGTTGAACAAAATTACTACGTTTGGGACCGCGACAGGATGTACGCTTTGATTAATGATGACCAGGATTTTGTGCTGATTCAGTTTTTTGTTTTTGATAAAATCCTGAGGCCGCTCAGTTTCTTTATGGTCGATGATGAGTTGATGTAAGCAAGAACTCAGATTATTCAATTTGTTAAATGATGTCCCATTAGATTGCCTGTATGTCTTATAAAATTGTTTCTGTTGTTGGTGCGCGCCCGCAGTTTATAAAAGCTGCCGCAATGAACCTTGCCTTTGCTGAGCAGCATCAGATCAGGAATTATATGATCCATACCGGACAGCATTTTGATGATTCAATGTCTGATGTGTTTTTCAGGGAAATGGGCCTTCCTCAGCCGGATGTCAACTTGGGGATTCATAGTTTGTCGCATGCTGCCATGTGCGGACGGATGATGGAAGCAATAGAACATCATCTGCAAAAACAGGCGCCCGATGCCGTAATGGTTTATGGGGATACGAATTCCACACTCGCTGCGGCATTGGCTGCTGCCAAAATGCATATTCCGGTGGCACATGTCGAAGCCGGCCTGCGCAGTTTTGATATGAACATGCCGGAAGAAATTAACCGCGTGCTTACTGACCGGATCAGTACCTGGCTTTTTTGCCCTACCGATAATGCGGTGAATCAGCTTAAAAATGAAAGTATTGCTTCCGCCCAAATTTTCAGGAGCGGCGATATCATGTATGATGCCGCATTGCATTTTTCCGATAAAGCACAAAAACCGGATCAAAGCCTGCCTGAAAGTTTTTCGTTGGTCACCTTGCACCGTGCCGGGAATACGGACGATTTTTCCGTGCTGAACGAATTGCTCGCTGCACTCGAAGATATTGCAAGCGATCAAAAACTGGTCTGGCCCATGCACCCCAGAACAAAAGGGCAATTGAAAAAAGCTGGGATTTCCCTTTCAAAGAATATCTGTGCCATAGAGCCGGTCAGCTATCTTGAAATGCTTTATTTGCTTCAAAATGCTGAAACCGTTTTGACCGATAGCGGCGGGCTGCAAAAAGAAGCCTATTTTTTTGAAAAGCCCTGTATCACGCTGCGCAACGAAACGGAATGGACTGAAACACTACAGCAAGGAATGAACGTAGTTTGTGGTCATAGCCATCAGAAAATCAAAGAGGCTTTTTGCGGCTTTAAAAACAAAAAACCTGAATTCATCAAGGGTATATACGGCGATGGAAATTCAGCCAATCAAATTCTTAATAAAATGTTATCGGCCTTCGCGCATTAGGAATTTTATGTGTAATTCAGGCCGGATTAATGTTTTGATGTTATTTTTGCATAATAATTTTATACGCCTTTAAAAAATGCTATTATCATTCTCATACATATCCCGGATTTATCATATCCTTTTTGTGTTGCTGGCATTTTTTATTCCGCTGTTCAGGCTCGGGGCGTCATATGTTATTGTTGCGCTCTTTGTCCTTTGGCTCATTGAAGCCGATTTTCGTCGAAAAATACTGCGCGTCAAAAAGGAAAAATGGCGCATGGCACTGCTTGCCATCAGTTTGTTTTATCTTGTTTTTCTGCTTGGGATGATTTATACCGAGGATTTTACGGACGGATTGTCCAATCTTAGGGTAAAATTGCCATTATTGGTTTTCCCTCTGCTCATATCTTCGCTTGATAAGGAATATCTGAGCAAAAGCCGGATACACCATGTTTTTATTGCATTTATCAGTGCAACGGTTTTAATTTCTTTAATAAACCTGGGAAGGTCGTTTTCGTCTTATCTGGAAACCGGTGATTCGGCATTATTTTATTATTCGGGGATTACTTATGGCCTGCATAGCAGTTATTTTGCTCTTTTTGAGTGTTTTTCCATCGCCCTGGTGCTTTATTTTTTCTTTCGTTTGCCTCAAAAAACAGGCTGGCTCATGAAACTGGGACTGGCTGCTGTTGTGCTTTTTTTGATGGTGTTTACGATCCTTCTCAGCAGTAAAACCGGTATTATTGCCCTTGTTGGTGTTTTTGTCCTGACTTCTTTTTGGATTTGGTGGGTGTTAAAGAAATTGACCTTTAGCCTGAGTTTTGCTTTTGTTTCCTTATCCGTTATAGCCTTACTGTTTTATACCTTTGACCAATCCAATGCCCGCATGAAGGTATTGGTAACGGAAATCAAAAACAAGCCATCGGAAAGTATTTCGGAAGGAAAAGGGAATGCCCGTATGTTGATATGGACCAGTGCTTTGCAAAAGCTGTCAGAATCCCCGGTAATTGGCTTTGGAACCGGTGATGTCTATCATGTCCTGGAGGAACAGTATCACGCTAATAATTACCTGAATCTTTCCCGGCACAAGTTAAATGCGCATAATTCATTTCTGGAAACAAGCCTTGCTGTAGGGGTTTTTGGACTTTTAATGTTGCTCGCTGTCCTTTTGATACCCTTGTTTTTTGCTTTCCAGTCGCGCTATCTGATTTTGCTGACTTTCCTGCTGCTTATCAGCATGAATTTTATGACCGAATCGATGCTGAAACGTCAGGACGGTGTTGTGTTCTTTGCTTTCTTTTTATGCCTGCTCGTTTTTGGCTGGAAGGAATTATTGTATGCCGGAGAGGAAACTGAATAAGCTTTTTTGGGAAGATGTATCTGCTTTTTCCTGTTTTACACGATGCAATAGAATTGAAATATGAAAGATATCAAGCTTAAAATCAAAGAACTTGCTGCAGAATATAAACCGGAGCTGATCGCAATCAGGCGTCACCTTCACCAACATCCTGAATTGAGCAAGCAGGAAAAAGAAACGGCTGCATTCATCTCGTCAGAGCTTGCAAAACTGGATATCCCACATAAAACCAATGTAGGTGGTTACGGGATTGTGGGCGAAATAAAAGGGCAAAATCCTGAGAAAAAACTGATTGCCCTGCGTGCCGATATGGATGCGCTCCCAATTCTTGAAGCCAATAATCTTTCCTATAAATCTCTAAATGAAGGCGTGATGCATGCCTGTGGTCATGATGTGCATATGGCCGGTTTGCTGGGCGCGGCCCGCATCCTCAAGAAGCTTGAAAAAGAATGGGAGGGAAGTGTCCGCCTGATTTTCCAGCCCAGTGAGGAAGAGTATCCCGGAGGAGCCAGCCTGATGATTAAAGACGGCGTTTTGGAAAACCCCAAACCGGCTGCGATTTTCGGGCAACATGTTTACCCGGAAATGCCTGCAGGAAAAGTGGGCATGAAGGCCGGAAAATATATGGCTTCGACCGATGAGTTTTATATCACCGTAAAGGGAAAAGGCGGCCACGGCGCACTGCCCGATCAGGTGATTGATCCAATCGTAATTGCGGCACAAATTGTGATCGGTTTGCAGCAAATTGTGAGCCGGAAAGCTTTCCCGGGCATGCCTACCGTATTGACTATTGGCAAACTGGAAGCCAAAGGCCGCACCAATATTATTCCTTCCGAAGCCAAAATGGTTGGGATTATCCGTACTTTTAATGAAGACTGGCGCGCGGAAATAAAAAAGCAGATCACACAAATTGCAAAAGGAATTGCACAGGCCATGGGCGCAGAAGCCGATGTGTTTATCGATCAGGGTTACCCTTTTGTGGTTAATGATGAGGCTTTAACGGAGCGGGCTTTCAAAGCTGCTGCCGACTTTCTTGGAGAGGGGCAGGTTGAGGAACTTGAATTCCGCATGACAGCAGAAGATTTTGCGTATTATTCCCAGCAAGTGCCCGGATGTTTTTACCGTCTGGGGACGCGCAACGATCAGCTGGGAATGAATTCTCCTTTGCATTCAGATACTTTTAACGCGGATGAGGATAGCCTTGAAACCGGCTCTGCTGTGATGGCCTGGTTGGCAATTAATGAACTCATGCAAAAAAAATAATATGAACGTAAAACTGGAAAGCCTCAGCCCCAACCTCATGGTGGAGGATATGCAAAAAAGCCTGGATTTTTATTGTGAAATTTTAGGCTTTACCAAAATAATGGCCGTCCCCGAGGAGGGCTTGCCGGTTTGGGCAATGCTGCAGCGCGATGGTATCAGCTTTATGCTGCAAAGCCGGGCAAGCATTGCAGAAGAACTGCCTGATTTTGCACAAATGAATGCCGGAGGTTCACTGCTCTTCTATTTTAAAATCAAAGGCGTGGATGATTTTTATCAAACGGTAAGTGCCGCCGGAGCAAGCATCTATAAAGAACCGAATGTGACTTTTTATGGATCCACGGAATTCGCCATTAAAGACCCGGATGGCTTTGTGCTGGTTTTTGCTGAAGACAAATAAAAAAAAGCTCCGGTCAAAACATTGAACCGGAGCTTTTTTTATTGGATTACGATTTTTTTGTTCATCAATGACCCATCCTGCCAAATCTGAAGCACATACACTCCTTCTTTTAATGATGCGGTTTCAATTTGGGCTTCATTGATTGCACTGCTTTGCCGAATCAAACGGCCGTTGATGTCCATTATCCTGATTTCAAATCCCCCGTCAAAAGTGATGTGCATAACATCCTGAACGGGATTGGGATAAATACGGAGGTTTTCGTTAAATGTGTTTTCAATGCCTGTTAAAGTTACCTCAAAGCTTTGTTCTTCGGCAAATTCAGAGCCGGCAAAGCAATGATCTACAGACTGAACGCTCCAGTAGTATGTCCCGGGATCAAGGCCAAACAGCACCCAGCTGGTATCCACGCTCACGTTTCCTTTAACGGGCATGCGCCTGAAACCGCTTTGCTCATCCGACAATGGGTTTACAATGTCGGATGCGCCGGGGCTGGTTCCAATGCGTAAATTCCAGGTGTTTTGGAGCATTCCACCCGATTGCCATTCGAGTTGAACATAAGCCTCTTCAACATGGGATGAAAGCCCTTCGGGAGCAATAGAAATTGCCCTTGCCGTGATTGTAGGGTTTTGGTAAATTCCTGTAAAAGGTTCATATCCAGTTGCATTGAAGCCGCTGAGCAATAAATCGAGATCGCCGTCATTGTCGTAGTCGCCCCAGCTGGCGTGCGAGCGCTGCAAAGGCTCCAATTCTGCCCATGCGTCATTGAAATAAATCCCGTCGTCGTTGCGCACTACTTTGGAGAAAATCAACCCACAGCCTGCGCCTTTGCCGGTATAAACCATATCAAGGTCGCCATCATTGTCATAATCGCCCCATTCGGCATTTCCTGCGGCTGATTTGTCGAGGTAGGCCGGGATTTCTTTCATTTGTTTGCCGCCTGAATTTCCATATAGAATGGTTTCTGCTTCCAGAAACTCATTGAAGCCGTTTACCAGAAGGTCCAGGTCGCCATCACGGTCATAATCGCCCCAATCGGCACCTCCGGCATACTGTGCTTTCATATCAAATTCCATATCGGTGAATCCGTCAATATCGTTGCGGTAAATTTTGGCAAACATAATGTTTCCGTTTCCGGCCAGAAAAAGATCTTCATCCCCATCATTATCAAAATCGCCCCAGGCGGCAATGCTGCTTTTGGCAATTTCCAAACCAAAATCCGTTTCTTCAAAAACGCCATCATTGTTTTGGTAGAGCATGGTGAAAGGGTTGTAGCTGTTTTTGTCGCCGGAAACCAGTACATCCAGGTCGCCATCCAAATCAAAATCCGACCAGGCGGCACAGCCTTCGATAACCGTTTGCAAGCCAAGTCCTGCCGGTGTGAATACGCCATCCTGATTAATAAACATATCGGTGATGTTTTCCTCTGCGCCCCTTCCAAGCAACATTAGGTCCAGGTCACCGTCCAGGTCATAATCGACCCAACTGATATCTCCTTTTTCTATTCCGGGCAGACCTGCTTCGATATCGGTGAATGTGCCTTCATCGTTTCGGTAAATTAATGCCCAGGCTTGCTGGCTGTCAGTGCCCATTATGGCGATGTCGAGGTCGCCGTCATTATCATAATCGCCCCAGGCCGAGCTTGATTCGCCCAAAGCTTTAACATTGCTGGTGATGAGTTCAAATGCCTGGCCAAAACTCAGGCCGGCAGCCATGATCAGTGCCGATAAGAAGAGTAAGCGTTTTCTCATTTGTTTCCCTTTTGATTTAATTCCACAAATATATAAATACTTTAATATGTCGGCAAGCCGATCAATGGCCCTGCCTCCGCGTTTAGAATATTTTAACAAGCAAAACGCCATCTTGTTAACCTGCTTTATTCATGAAATTTCGTCATGAGCACATTCGGCAAGCTCAGTGACCACGTACAAAACGCAATAAGAGAAAGGAAGCGCATATTTTTGGCGCACGAGAATAGCCATAGCTATTTTGAGCACCAAAAAGATAGCATTTCTTTCTATTGCAGCGGTTTGGGCGCGTAATAGAATATTTTGTGAATAAGGCAGGTTATAAAAAGCAGCTTTTGCTTTTTGCGAAAACACAGACAGAGGTCAGTATGTAAGTGCATATTAGTTTTGGTAAATCATAAAAACGATAATGATTTGCTATTGCGCAACATAGATTTCTCTGCCGAAAATTCGGCATCGAAATGACCTTTTGTTGTTTTCAAGTGGCAAAGGCGGCGCACTTCGACTCCGCTCAGTGACCTTAAGCCGCCTTTGCCTAAATAGTTAATAAACAGTCATTTCGACGATACCGAAGCTTCGGTAGAGGAGAAATCTATTTATTCACGAGTATAAATCATTCTATGTACTTATCTACTGACCTCTAAACACAGAAATGATGAAATGATTAACTTCGCAAAAATTTGGAAAATTAATGTCCGAAGGCAAAGAAATAACGCATTATAGTTTGAGTGAACTGGCACAAAGTTTAAAAAATGTGCTGCGGCGCACTTATACTTCGCGCTATTGGGTTCGGGCAGAGATTTTGCGTTTGAACCTTCATGCCAAATCGGGACATTGCTACCCGGAATTGATCGAGAAATCGGGCGAACAGATAAAAACCCAAATGCGTGCCGTGATTTGGGCTTCTCATTTTGAGAAACTGGCTTCTTTTTTTAAGCGCGAAAGCGGTGAGGAGCTGCGCGGCGGCTTGAGCGTATTGATCCAGGTGACAGTGGAATATCATGAGCTTTACGGATTGAGTTTGCAGATTCATGATATCGAGCCTTCCTTTACCCTCGGGGCACTTGCCCGCCAGCGTTTGGAGACAATGGCGCGCCTTAAAAAGGAAGGGCTTTGGAATGCCAACAAAATGCGCGCAATGCCGCTTCTGCCTGCCCGGATTGCCGTTATTTCTGCCAACGACAGCAAAGGTTTTCAGGATTTTGTGCAAACACTTCAAGCTTCTCCCTATCGAATAGAATACGAGCTTTTTACGGCAATACTGCAAGGCGAAAAATCCGTGCGTACCATTCCGCAGCAATTGCAACGAATTGAGGAGCGTTTGCATGAATTTGATGCCGTGAGCATTATCCGTGGTGGTGGCAGCGATGTGGGTCTAAGTGCTTACGATCAGTATATTCTGGCAAAATCCATAGCGGAATTTCCCCTGCCGGTCATCACCGGAATTGGCCATTCAACAAATGAAACGCTTGCGGAGCTCGTGGCTCATAAAAACCCAATTACGCCTACTGCGGTTGCCTGGTTTTTTATCCGTGCTTTTGAAGATCAGTGGTCGCACCTCAGTGCAATTACGGATCAAATGAAAACAAGCTGTTTTGATTTGGTTTGGGAAGAACAGCAAAAGCTTGCCGATTATTCTGCACATCTCGTACGCGAGCCCAAAAGGATACTCCAGGCACAGCAGAAGTTGCTTCAGCAAACGGGCAGGCAATTAACATCAAATTGCAGGCATATTTTGTGGAAATCGGCCTATGAGCTGGATCGCCATCAAAAAAATATCCGAAAAAACGGATCTGCTGTTTTGCCACTTTCACAAAGCTATATCGGTCATCTGAGCAATCAGTTGCTGAGAAAGATGCAGCATCTGTTAGCAAAAGAAAATCAGGAATTTTATCGTTTGGAAAATGCTGTTTTTAAATCAATAAACAGAAAATTGGCCACTGAAAATCAAAATCTCTTACATTTGGAGGAACGTTTCCGCCTTTTGCATCCTCAGAATATCCTGAAAAGAGGGTTCAGCATCAGCTATTGCGGTGGAAAAGTGATTTTTGATGCGGCTGAAGTGAAAAATGGCGATCTGATCCGGACGGAATTGGCAAAAGGGCAAATAATGAGCCGTATAGAACGAAAAGAAAAACCAGAAAATAATGGATAAGGAATTAACATACGAAGAAGCGGTGCGCGAACTGGAAGAAATCAGTGAAAAAATTGAAAACCAGGAGGTTTCTGTTGATGAGCTATCCGAAAAACTGGAAAGGGCATCGAAGCTGATAAACTTTTGCCGCGCCAAACTGCTGAAAACCGAAAAAGAAGTGGATCAACTGCTGAAAGGTTTTGAGCAAAATGAAGATGAAAACTAAAAAAAACAAATTATGGAACGCATCAGGAAGCTTATTAAACTGCTGGACAATAGCGGACTCGATGGAATGCTGATCAGTTCAGAAGCGAACATTACTTATTTGAGCGGTTTTACCGGCGATTCATCGCATCTCATTGTTTCGAAACAAGGCTGCGCTTTTCTGACCGATGGCCGCTATACCGAGCAGGCACAAATGGAGGTGCATGAAGAAATACAGATTTTTAAATGGTTGAATGATGCGCGTTTTGGCAGTGAAACCTATGCCATGGTTTTTCGTGAATTTGGCATACGCAATCTCGCTTTTGAAGGCAATGTGATGTCGTTCGATGATCATAAAAGTCTGACAGATAAGTTGCGGGGCATGGAATTTCATTCGCGTACCGGATTAGTGGAGCAATTGCGCAAAGTAAAGGATGATGATGAAATTGAAAATCTGCGTACAGCCTGCATGATTTCCGATAAAGCGCTGGAGGAAACGATCCCATATATCAAAGAGGGTGTTGCTGAACTGGAAATTCTGGCCCGCCTGGAGTACAATTTGAAAACAATGGGCGCCGATGATATCAGTTTTGATACTATGGTGCTTTCCGGAGCCAAAACATCTTTGCTGCATGGAAAGGCCGACCGTAAGGAAATCCAAAAAGGCGACTTCATCCTTTTCGATTTCGGTGCTTTGTTCCGCGGCTATCATGCCGATATCAGCCGTACATTTATTTTGGGCGAAGCATCTGATCAGCATCGCGAGATGTATGAAGTGATCAAAAAGGCTCAGGCCGCAGGTTGTACAGCAGTGAAATCTGGCGCGCAGGGAACAGAGGCGGACAAAGCCGTACGTGCAGCCATTCCCGATAAATATATCCAGTATTATTATCCGGGGCTGGGACATGGCGTGGGCTTGCAGATCCATGAATTCCCTTTCATCAAAAGCAGCAGCGATTTTGTTTTTGAAGAAAATATGTGCCTTACCATTGAACCGGGCATTTATATCCCGGGATTTGGCGGTTTGCGCATCGAAGATACAATCCGGGTTACCAAAGAAGGTTTTGAATCGCTGAGCCAATTCCCAAGAGAGCTGCAGATTCTTTAATTGATCGCTGAAACACCATTTTTTGTTTGTTTATTTTTTGTGGCACAGCATCAGCTGTTCCGAAAAAATTTGTCTTAATTTTTTTTCTTCAATATTTCGTAATCGTGTATGAAAGGGCGAAAATTGAGGTTAAACGCGCGGTTTTTTGTGTGAAGGCGGTTTTGATGATTTTTTAATATTTACCAAATGTTGGATGAAATAATAAGTTTTTGTTAAAGTTTTTCATATTATCAATACTTTTTCAGTATTTTTGTGCTTTCAGTGAACTATATGATTATTAGTTGGTCTGAACATTAAGTAAACAGTATTTAGGAAACTTTTATCTGATTTTTCCGTATGAACGGAATATCAGAATTATGAATAATTAATAAAAATAAATTATAGCCTTATGAAATTCAAAAGGACTGCTACGCATAAAATTGGACATGCAAAGTTTGCTTTTCCTAATGTTTTGGTTTTGTTGGTTTTATTGGTATTAATCAGTTTTGGTGCTTATGCGCAAAACCGTGATGCCTTTACTTCAATTACATCCGAAAACACATGCAATCCGGCACAAAGCCCGGTGTATATCACAGTAAACGGCCTGAACGGAGCCAACATCATTCATTTGGTGCTCAGGCATCCGGGCCTCGAACTTGCCGATACAAGCGCGCTTAACCATCAGTTCGCTTCAAATCCACCGCAACTTACCCTCTTAACGGATACATTAATCATCGATTGGGACGGGACCACTGAAACTGTTGACCTTGATGGCGATACTTTAGTGTCATTGACCTGGACTGCTGCTGAAGCGGGAACTTACGATATGATCTGGACTGCCGAATCATATTATCTTGATCTCAATGGCGATGATCTTGATTCGGATTATGATGATGGTGAATTTGTGATTACAGAAGGTCCGGAAATTTTAGATGTCGAAAACACCGATAATATCTGTTATGGCGACAGTATCGCAAGCATTACAATCGACGCTCCAACGGCCGAGTGGTTCAGTATCGACGGCGGTAATAATTATGCAGATACTTCCTATTTTGATTTATTGCCCGGCGGTAATTACCTTATCCAGGTTATGGATGCTGCCGGCTGTGTCAGCACCTGGGAAGATAATCCTGTAGTGATAAACAGTCCTGCAGAGCTGGTATTTACCAATGTGGATTTTACTGATGTGACAGGCTGTTTTGGAAATGAAAGCGGCAGCATCAGTATGAATGCTGTAGGTGGCACGGGAATGATATTTTATTCTATCAATGCTGGCCAGGACTGGTATGTGAATGGCGGTTTGTTCAATGATCTCCCGGCAGGGGAATATGAGCTTGTCGTTAAGGATATCAACGCCTGCATGAGCTGGTACGATAATAATCCGGTGATAATCAGTGAGCCGGACGAAATAATCATTGATGAAGTACTTATAGAAAACGTAAGCGGATGTTCAGGAAATGCCAATGGAAGCATGGATATAGATGCTTTTGGTGGAACAGGACAATTGCTGTATTCGATTGATAGCATGGCCAATTGGCAGGGAGATACACTTTTTGAAAACCTAAGCGCTGGTAATTATTATGTCTTTGCGCAGGATCAAAACGGGTGCTTGAAAGCCTACGAAAATAACCCTGTCGTAGTTACTGAACCCGATCCGATTATCGTGGATACGGTGCTCACCATCTTTCCAACATGTTTTGGCACGAGCGATGCTGTATTGGAAATCAGTGCCTTTGGAGGAAATGGCGATCTGTATTACAGTATTGATAATGGCATCAACTGGCAGGATACCAATTATTTCGAAAATCTGGCCGCAGGGCAATATCAGGTTTTGGTACAGGACGACAGCGCATGCACAGGAACATATGTGCATAATCCGGTAATCATCAATAATCCGGAGCAATTGCTTATTACTGATGTATTCGCTTATGATCCTGCTTGTTACGGCAGTGCGGATGGCCGCATTGAGATTTTGGCCTCCGGCGGGACCAATCCTTTGTATTATTCCATCGACAGCACAATTACCTGGGTGGATAATGCCGTTTTTGAAAATCTCGATATCGGTACTTATTATATTTTTGTGAAAGATGCCAACGACTGCACAACAGAATGGGCTGTGGCCATTAACCTGACCAATCCCGACTCACTGGTGATTGATACCGTAACTTTCGGGAATGTGAGCTGCTATGGTGGCGCAAATGGAAACATCAGCATCTCCGCCAGCGGAGGAACGCAGCCTTATTATTATTCCATCGATAATGGAATGACTTTCAGTGATACGGCATGGCTGGGCAGTTTGGCTGCCGGTGAATACAATATCATCGTGAAAGATACCAACGAATGCCAGATTGCCTGGGCAAATAATCCACTCGTGATTACTCAGCCCGATTCCATTATCTGGGAAAATGTTTCTGTGGAACATATCAGCTGCAATGGAAATTTTGATGGCAGCATCACAATGGAAATCAGTGGAGGAACACCTGATTATCAATACAGCATTGATGGTGGCATCAACTGGGCCGATACATCTTATTTTGGAAACCTTCCCGCAGGATCCTACATACTGTTTACCAAAGACCAGAACGGATGTGAATCAGAATATCCGCTAAATCCAGTGGAAATCACTGAGCCTGTGGCAATCAATATAAATTATGTATATAGCCGCGATATCAGCTGTGAGCTGGGAAGTATTATTGTCAGTGCCGATGGTGGAAGCGGTGATCTGCTGTATTCTGTTGATTTTGGTGTAACATGGCAGGAAGATTCTGTATTTACCGATCTTCAGGAGGCCGGATATTATGTTAAGGTGCAGGATCAAAACGGCTGTATCAGGGAATGGGGTGGAAACCCGGTTTATATCCAGCAGACGGATACGCTCAAACTTGATCTGGTATCTTATACCGAACCCGGATGCTATGGCGGTGAGGAAGGTTCCATTATCCTGCAAGGCTCAGGCGGTGCAGGAAACCTGATGTACAGCATTGACTTTGGCGCTACATGGCAGGATTCGGCACAATTCCACAATGTGCCCGGCGGCATGTACTATTTGTTGGTTATTGATGAAAATGCCTGCGTAGCCGATTGGGAAAATAACCCTCTCGAAATAAATGAACCGGAAGAAATCCTTATAACTTCTGTTGGAAAAGTAAATTGCCAGTGTTATGGTGATACCACAGGCGAAATCAGTATTTCTGCCATGGGCGGCACCGGTTTCTTCAATTATTCCATCGATGGAGGATTAAACTGGTTGGGATACAGTCATTTCACAGGGCTTTCGGCAGGCGAATATGAGGTTCTGGTAAAAGATTCTGATGGTTGCCAGATCGCTTATGCAGCAAACCCACTGCAAATTGAACAGCCCAATGAGCTTGTAATCGATTCGGTAAATTATTTTGATGTAAGCTGCCCAAGCTGCAATGATGGTGTAATCCAGGTATTTGCCCACGGAGGAAGTGGGGCCGGAGGAAGTTTCCGCTTTAGCATTAATGGCGGCCAGAGCTGGGGAATGAGTTCCGTTTTTACCAGCCTGCCCGCAGGTCAGTATTTCATCATGCTAAAAGAAAATAACTGCTCCATTACATGGGAAGAAAACCCTGTAATCCTGGGCGATATCACTGCCCTCGATGACTTAAGCAATGATGGCCTCAAAGTATATCCAAATCCGGCCAGGAATATCTTAAACATTGAAAACGATGCAAGCTTTGAAGAATTGGTCGTTCGCAATGTGTCCGGGCAGGTATTGATGCAATCAAGCTTAAGCAATGGCAAAAATGTGCTTGATGTTGCGCAATTGCCCAAAGCGGTGTACATCCTTGAACTGCGTGGCAGTAATGCTTCCAGTGTGGTGAAGTTTATCAAAGAATAATGACTCACGTATTAAATACTCATCGGATGACTCCAAGTCATCCGATGAGTATTTTTTTAAGACGTTGATTATAAGCTAATTAACTTCCTGTGTGTCTGCCCTTCCGGCAGAATATTAGTTTTTTTATAAATCGGGGTGTTGCCCCGCTTTTTGATGTTTCAGCCTTCAGGCTGTTGAAGCCGCCCGTATGATTGAATCATAGTCCGGAGTTTGTCCCAAAAAATTTACCCCAAAAATTTTGTCCTTTCAAAAAAGTTGTATATTCGCAGACTAATTACGATAAAGTGTTCGTTTTTATAAACCGGATTTCCTGAAGGCGGTATCCGGCAGAACTTAAAAAGCAACCAGCCAGAGCTTTGATTCACCAAGTGGCCTTCATTCCCCAAAAGATTATTCACAGCCGCACATAGCATCATCGCAGATGTTACGGAAGTTAGTGGTATTCCTTCTGTTGTGCATTGATTTATTTTAAACATAAGGTAACCTTCATCAGCCGGCGCCCTGCTCCATTGCTTTTTGAATTCTGAATAATCCTTCTTAATTGTTAAATTAAATACTATTTCATCATGAAAAAACTAGTACTCTCTGCAGTAGCTTTATGTGTTGGTTTTTTGGGTTTTGCTCAAAATGCACCACAGGTGAACAAAAACATCACCACACATAAAGCACTCATCGAAAAAAGGGTTGGCGTTGAACCGATCCAAACTACAAATGGTGCTGCGGTAAAAAGCAATACTGCCGATTTCCGCGCTCCTAATGCTGTTACTGTTCAGGCAATTGGTACTTCTGCCAATGCCTATGGCTTTGGTTACGGTGGTGGCCAGAAAACCATTGTTTATTATAATGGCGACCTGAACACTGTAACGAACATCCACCGTATGGGCGGTGAACTCGACCCCGGCGGATACAGTGGTGACCTGGGTTATGATGTATCTTATGACGGTGGTCTTACCTGGACCAATATGGTTGAAACGTTTGTAGCTACCGAACCTTCAGGCCAGTATTATGCTGATGCTGCACGTTACCCACAGGCCCTTATTTACAATCCTGATGGCAACACTGATCCTGCCAATGCACATATCGCATTTATGGCTGCCACACTCGATGGTACCAACGACGGTTGGGGCGGATATGGTTTTGGTACTCATAAACTTCAGTCTGCTTCTAATGTTGATACTACTAAAAACCTCTGGACTTCAGGCGCCGGAATCTTCCGCTATATCCCTGATGCAATGGCATTTAACCGTGCAACAGAATCTATTCTTATTGTAGATGCCAATTATGATGTAACAGGCCCTGAATACCAGGATAAACTGATTGTACTGCGTGGTACATGGAGCGATGATGCAAACGATATCGTTTATGAAGAATCAGAAATTGAATGCCCTATCATCGATAAAGAAACTACGATCCGCCCTGCTTGTATCCGTGCTGCATTTGCACCCAATAGTGAAGTAGGTTATATCGTTGTTCTTGGTAATAATGGTGAAAATGAGCCTGTTTACGAAGGTGACAAATCATATCACCCATGGTTGTACAAAACCGAAGACGGCGGCCAAAGCTGGAGCGATGCAATTAACATCCAACTCGATGGCCCTGATGGTCTCGAAGGTGTCCTGAATTATCTTACTGATGCTCAGATTGATAGCCTCTTTAATGATCCCATTCCGGCTCGTGACGAGATTGCTTACACTACAGCTTTTGACTGTGACTTAACTGTTGACGCTAATGGCAACCCACATATCGCTGTTGGTATTTCTGCAGCCGGTTCTGATGAGTATTCTATTGTCTCAGCTAATCCTTACTATGCCATTTTTGATATTTATTCTACCGATGGCGGCGAAAGCTGGAAAGCCCTTGAACTGGGACGTCCTGAAAACTTCCGTGGTGAATTTGGCGACCTTTCCGAAGACAGCCGCGTTTGTGTTGCTTCAAACTGGGACGGTACTAAAGTATTCTTCAGCTGGTTAGATACTGACCCTGAAGTGGAGGCGTCTAATATTGCTCCGGACATATGGGTGCGTGGTTTCGATCCGATCAACAACAAAATTACTGCTGATGTTACAGGTGAAAATGCTCCTACAAATGTAACTTTCGGTTCTTCTGCTATGTGGCAGTCTTTCTTTGGAACTATGGCTTCTTTCGTTATCACTGATGGCGATACATATACTCTTCCATTGGTTTATGAAGAAATGACTCCGGAAGACCCGGCTGCTACTGTACAGTTCCAGTATATTACTAACTTCTCTTTTACTGATGCTGATTTCTCAATCCAGGTAGGCCCTGCTCCACTGATTGCCAACTTTACAGCTGATGAAACTACTGTTGCTATGGGAACAGATGTTACATTCACCGACCTTTCTGCCGGTGCTACTTCATGGGAGTGGACTTTCGAAGGTGGCGAACCCGCAACATCAAACGAACAAAACCCTGTTGTAACTTATGCTGCTGCAGGCGAATATGATGTAACACTGACCATCAGCAATGGTAGCGAAACCGATACCAAAGAAATGCTTGACTACATCACTGTATATGATCCAACTGGCATTGAAGAAGCTTTTGCTGCTAAATTCAATGTTTATCCGAACCCTACAAACGGCATGCTGAACATTCGTTACACAGAAATCAACGAAGTAGTTGAAGTGAACGTTATTGATAATATTGGCCGTGTTGTTGTACAGCGCACACTCAACCCAACTGCTGGTTCTCAGCTGGTTTCTGTTGACCTGACTGACCTGAACCAGGGTATTTACCAGGTTCAGTTCCTCGGCGCTGAAACTGCTCACGTAACCAAGATTGTTGTTCGCTAGTACAAAAACAAAACGGATCCTCTGATCCAATCCTATATTGCGCCCTGTTGCTTCATTGCAAGAGGGCGTTTTTTTTAATTCAGGCCTCACCGGTTTATTAAAGACAAGTCAGGACTGAATAATTAAAAACCAGAGCCCCTTAACCCTCTTTTCGACCCATTCCCATCCCGTTCGGCTGTAATACCAGCCTAAAAATACGTGTTAAATTTTTTAAAATTCAATTTTAAATTGATCCTAAGTTATTGCATTTCAATAGCTCAAAGATGAACATTCCATCCCTTGATCCTGTTAAATAAATTAAGGCTTTCTTTCATAACTTAATTTTTTGTTTATCTTTGTTTCCGAATACCTTCTTATGTTTAATTTAAATCAATTCAAATCATGAAAAAACTGTTACTTTTAACAATGGTTTTTTGTCTCGGTATCATGGCCTATGCGCAAAATGCGCTGCAATTGCGCCACGAGCTAAAAACACATTCGGCTACTATTGAGAATATGGTAGGCGTAGAACCTCTTAAAGCAGCTACTCCATCTCCTGCTGCTGTTCCAACACCAAATTTCCGTGCCCCTAATGCTGTTAGCATTATGGATATTGGTACTTCTGCCAATGCTTACGGATTCGGTTATGGTGGTGGTCAGAAAACCATCGTATATTACAATGGTGACCTGAATACAGTTACCAACTTCCACCGTATGGGTGGTGAGCTGGATCCTACCGGATACAGCGGTGACCTGGGTTATGACGTTTCTTATGATGGCGGTATGACCTGGACCAATATGATTGAAACTTATGTGGCTACTGAGCCTTCAGGACAGTACTACGCGGATGCTGCACGTTACCCACAGGCTGTTATTTACAATCCCGAAGGAAACACTGATCCTGCAAATGCATGGCTGGCTTTCTTCGCACCAAACCTCGATGCTACAAACGGTACATGGGGGGGTTATTCTTATGGCGTTCATAAAATGACTGCTGCTTCCAATGTGGATACTACGAAAAACCTGCTTGGTTCTTCTGGCGAATACTTCCAGTATATTCCTGATGGAATGGATATCAACCGTGTAACGGGTACTGTCCTTGTTGCTGATATGAACCAGGATTGGTCTTCAGGAAGCCTTGACTATCTTGGCCAACTGATGATTAGCCGTGGTACGTATAGTGAAGCCGAAGGCGATATCGTTTATGAAAAGATCCTTATCGATGCTCCTGTTGTAAATCCAGAAGAGCAAGGCCGCCCTGCTAATATCCGCGTTGCTTATTCTCCTGACGGATCTGTTGCATGGATTGTTATTCTCGCAGACAATGGTGAAAACGAAGCTGTTATCGAAAACCAGAAAACGTATTACCCGATTCTTTATAAATCAGAGGATGATGGTCTTACCTGGAGCGATCCAATTAATGTTCAGATGGATGGCCCTGACGGAATCCCTGGCGTTCTTAACTATATGACTGATGAGCAATGGGATACTATCTGGACAGGTGATATTCCTCCACGTGATGAAGTTCCCTTTACTTCAGGTTTCGATTGCGACATCGTAGTTGATGCTAATGGTAATCCGCACATCGCTGTTGCGGTTGGGTTTGGTGACTTTGAAGCTGCGGCTTATACAATCAGTAGCGGATATCCTTTCTTAGCTCTTATGGACATCTACACTGCTGATGGTGGCGAAACATGGAATGCCGTTGAAATCGGACGTCCACATAATTTCCGTGGTAACTTTGGTGACCTGACAGAAGATAACCGCGTTTGTGCTGCTACAAACTGGGACGGTACTAAAGTATTCTTTACTTATTTGGATACTGATCCTGAAGTAAATAGTGAAAACAGCAGCCCCGACATCTGGGCACGTGGTTTCGACCCACTCGCCAATATGATGACTGCTGATGTAGTTGGTGCAGATATGCCTACAAACGTTACCTTTGGTTCTGCTGCAATGTGGCAGTCTTATTTCGGAACACTTGCCGAATTTGTTATCCAGGATGGTGATAGCTACACACTTCCGATTGTTTATGAAGATATGACTCCAGAAGATCCGAGTCTTGCTGTTCAGTTTAAGTATATCAAAGACTTTGCTTTCGTTGATGCTGACTTTACCATCCAGGTAGGCCCTGCGCCACTGATTGCTAACTTCTCAGCTGATGAAACTACTGTTGACGAAGGTGCAACTGTAAACTTCACTGATATGTCTGCCGGTGCTACTTCATGGTCATGGGAATTTGAAGGTGGCGAACCTGCTACTTCCAATGAGCAAAACCCATCTGTAGTTTATGCTACCGAAGGTGTTTATGATGTTACCCTGACTGTTTCAAACGGTACAGAAGAAGACATGATGACTAAAGAAGACTATATCACTGTTAATGGTGGTGGTGTAATGACATATGCTGTTACTTTCAATGTTGATATGAACGAAGCAATTGCTGCCGGTGACTTTGTTGTTGGTACTGATGTTGTTTATGTAACTGGAAGTATGGTTGAATGGGCAGAGCCTGGCACTGAAGGTTCTGTAATGATGACTGATGATGATGGTGATGGTATCTATACAACAGCTATGGATCTTGAAGCTGGTGATTATCAGTTCAAGTATTTCAAAAATGCCGGATGGGACGGTGGCGAATGGACCGGTGATCCTAACCGTTTGTTCACCATTGTTGATAAGGCTGAAACACTTGATTGTGTATGGGCCGTTGAAGGTTACGTAGGTGTCGAAGAACTCGAGTCTATGATTACAATCAGCCCGAACCCTGCAACTAATTACTTTAAAGTAGCTGCCGACCGCAACTATACTGTAGAAGTAATGGACCTCAGCGGACGTATTGTAACTACTGCTCAAATGATCTCTAATGAGGTGATCATCAATATGGATGATCAGGAAGCTGGTATTTACATTGTTCGTATGTCTAATGAATCAGTTTCTTTCTTTAAGAAAATTGTGAAGCAATAAGCGATAATAATATTATAGCTCAAACCGCCCTGGATTTCCTGGGGCGGTTTTTTTGTGCTTGGATGTTGGCTGGCGCGGGCTGTTTTTATCCACGAAGGACGCGAAGGGCTTTTTGTTTCGCTGGCGCTCAACCTTTTTTTATCCGCGAAGGACGCGAAGGGCGCGAAGTTTGGCTGGCGCAGGATGTTTTTCCTCGCAGAGACGCTAAGGCGCAAAGGGGCTTTTCTTAGCGTTGCTTTGTGTACTTCGCGGAGAAATTCTTCTTGTTTTTTTTAATCGCTAAAGCGCTAAGACGCAAAGGTTTGCTGGCGCGGGTGGTTTTTATCCATTAAGAACGCGAAGGGCGCGAAGTTTGGCTGGCGCAGGATGTTTTTCCTCGCAAAGGCGCTAAGACGCAAAGGTTTGCTGGCGCAGGATGTTTTTTCTCGCAGAGACGCTAAGGCGCAAAGGGGCTTTTCTTAGCGTTGCTTTGTGTGCTTCGCGGAGAAATTCTTTTTGTTTTTTTCTCGCTAAGGCGCTAAGGCGCGAAGGTGTGTGTTTTATTAGCGCGTATTCGTGTGCTTCGCGGATAAAATTCTTTTAAGCGGAAACTGTTCATGGAGCGTCACCTCGACGAGTGCGCGAGGAGAGTTCTTATTGGGATAAACGCAATATGTGTCAGTAAACCCACCGGCAGCGCAGGAAATTCCAATAAAACAGTCGCTAATGAATTTTTTTTGTAAAATCATAGCCTCTATTTCAATTATTGATATTAATTTTGCGCTAATTCTATATGAACTCTTTGTAAAACTGTAATCTTTAGGTTAATAATACACACTCTATGAAGGGAAATTTCCCACGAAATTATACTTTTGCACCCACAAATCAAGATCAATTCTCAGGGATTATAATGAAACAGCTGCTTGCGCTTTTCTTTTGCCTTATTTTATGGGCTGCCGTGCTCAACGCGCAGATCCTGGCAGGCTATTATGATAATGCCAACGGTCTCAGCGGTGCAGCATTAAAAACCGCCCTTCATAATATTATTGATGATCATACTGTGATAAGCTACGATGATCTCTGGACAGCATTTCAAACCACCGATGATAAAGCCGATGGAAGTGTTTGGGATATGTATTCAAACTGCTCTTTTACGTTTGGAACTAACCAGTGTGGCTCCTCGATTCTCAATGAATGCCACTGTTACAACCGCGAACATTCATTCCCAAAAAGTTGGTTTGGAGGCGAAATATCCCCCATGTACACCGACTTGTTTCATCTGGTTCCCACCGATGGATCTGTAAACAGCCTCCGTGGCAATTTCCCATTTGGTGAAACATCTGCACCTACAACAACAACAGGAAACGGTGGCAAATTAGGAACATGCGATTATCCGGGTTATTCCGGAACTGTATTCGAACCCATAGACGAATACAAAGGCGATTTTGCCCGCACCTATTTTTATATGGCCACACGCTACGAAGATGTGATTGCCGGATGGGAAAATTATGATTCAAATGGTGATGCTGTGCTTGATGGCACTTCTTTTCCGGTTTATGAAACATGGTTCCTCAATATGCTGGGCGAATGGCATGAAAACGACACTGTATCCCAAAAGGAGATTGACCGGAATAATGATATCTACACTAACTACCAACACAACCGCAACCCTTTCATAGATCACCCGGAATATGTGTATGAAATATGGGGCGTTGGCGCAAGTGTTGCCCCTGAACCCAGCAACCATGCCGCTGATTTCTCAGCGCACTGCATCACCCTCAACTGGACCGACGCCACAGGCGATATCGTTCCCGAAGGCTATTTGCTCCGCATGAGTGCTGTGGGTTTTGGCAGCATAGCCACACCCGTGGATGGTACAGCAGTGGCCGATGATTTTTCCAATAAAAACATAGCCTATGGTGTGCAAACCTGCATTTTTAGCGGCCTCACACCCGGTACGACATATTATTTTAAAATTTTCGGCTATACCGGCAGCGGCGCCTCGATTGATTATAAAACCGATGGGGATGTAATGCAGGTGAGTATAGAAGCGAATTAAAGATTATTGATAATGCGAAACGATCTTATGAATGGTAGAAAGTATGAAAGTGCGAAAGTGGGAAAGTTGAAAGTAGGAAAGTTGAAAGTAGGTTAATTTACTCTATACCTACTTTCCACTTGTCACTTTCATACTTTCAACTCATCACTTTCCTACTTTCATTTATTTGAGATGTAATGCAGGTGAGTATAGAAGCGAATTAGAATATAGAACAAACCAAAATTTAAAACAATAAGCAAAAACATGATTATGAAAAAGTTATTTTTACTATTAACATTTATGAGCCTCGCTTTTTGGGGAGTGGGGCAGGAACAACTCTTAAATGGTGCCTTTGAGAATTGGGATAACTCAACTACACCTTCAGATTGGAATAAAGTCGAGAATATTCAGCAAGAGTCTACGGAAATACACGGAGGGTCATATTCAGCTAAACATACAGGAGGTACAAAGGATCTTGGACAAACGATTGAGAACATTATTCCTGGAGAGGATTATACTCTTACGATTTGGTACAAAGTAGTTGAAAATGATGGAACTGACGCTAGAATTTGGAGTTATTGGAAAGATGGTTCCACAACCCTGAATGATCATGCTAATGAATTAAGAGGCCCAAATAATTCATATTTTGATAATAACTCAGGACAGTGGACATCCTATTCTGTTACTTTAACAGCACCTGCATCAGCGGACAACTTTTATTTTGAAGTCAGAACTTATAGTGGAGCGGTTGTTTATTGGGATGATTTTTCTTTTGTTCTTGAAAGCGGAACAACAGAACCTACAAACCACGTAACAAACTTCACTGCCACTGCTAACAGTTCATCTCAAATTACAACAAGCTGGACGGATGCGGAAGCAGGGGATCAGGCTCCTTCCGGATATTTGGTTATGGCAAACAAAACAGGAAATTTTGCAAATCCTGTTGACGGAACAGCGCAGGCAGATGATTTGAACTGGGGTGATAATGCTGCAGTTAAAAATGTAGCTCACGGTTCTGGAGCTTCATATGTTTGGACAAGCCTTGATGCTGCTACTCAATACTTTTTTAAGATTTTCCCTTATAATGGCAGTGGTGATTTAATCAACTATAAAACCGACGGAGACGTTCCCACAGATGATGCCACAACTCAAAGCAATTTTGACAATGATACAGAAGTGTATGCACCTGTTTCTCAAATCGCTCAAAAAACAATTTCTTCAACTGATGATACACAGGGTGAAGCTGAGGATGTATTTACAATAACCATCGAAGATCAGGGAAGTGGCGATGGAGAACCAACAAAGGTTACCAAAATCAGGGTAAAACCCCATACCACAAATACTGCTGATTGGACCGATGCAATACAAAATGTTTTTGTTGATGACGGATCAGATTTCATTTATCCCTCTGCCACAGATATCCAGGATACATATATTGATATGACGTTCGGATCAACCCAACTCAATGTTGCTGATGGTGGATCAATGGATGTAACATTATATGTGTATTTAAATACCACAGTAATCGATGGTCAAATTCTATCATTTATGGTTGACGGCGATGATCATGGCTTTACAGCGGATGCAAGTGGTAGTGGATTTGCATCAGAGTTTTTACTTGGTGATTTTAACTCAAACGATATTACCATTGATGTTACTTTCGATGAAATCCGCTTTACCCAGCAACCATCTAACACAAACTTAGGCGAAGTAATGTCACCGGCAGTAACAGTGGCACTGACCGATGAAAACGGTAATGTTGATACAGATGCTGATGGAACTGATTATACAGTTGGATTAACAACCACAGGTAGTTTCGATGCAACTGCCACAACTTCTGTTGATGCCGCAAGTGGTGTTGCAACATTTAATAACTTAGTTTTCGATGCAGAGGGCTCAGGTATTAAACTTACGACTACTGACCTTGATGGCTGGGAGTGGTCAAATATTACAAGTGATGGGTTTGATGTAACGAACACATCATCCACAGGGAATGTAATTATTTCAGAGATGTGTGATCCACAAAGTAATTATAATGATGATCGGTATATTGAGATTACAAACATTGATGATGTAACAATTGATTTATCAGGTTGGACTTTAGACGCAATAACAAATGATGGTTCATCTGTTGCTTTCACTTGGACATTGAGTGGAACAATTGCGCCAAATGAATCTTTAACACTTGGTGATACTGATAACTCGGTATTTACACCTGATTTTGCAAAAGCTGAATGGAGCTCATCAAACGGTAGCTGGAATGGTAATGAAGGTGATGGTGCAAAATTGTATGATGGTTCAAAGGGTTTGGTTGATGATGCTGCAACTCCTGATGGTGGCTCCAATTTCTTTGAAAATGATGCAATGATAAGATTGTTAAGTGTAACTCAGCCAGCATCTACTTTTAATGCTGATGAATGGTTTGCAACAGGTGTTGACTCACCAGCAGAATCAACTCCCGGCTATCACATCAATGTATGGAATGGCAATGCTAACGATTCATGGACTAATTCAGGAAACTGGTCACAGGGTATCGCAACGAAAGAACTTTCACATGCCATAATTTCGTCATCAGCATCAAATATGCCAACCATTGCTGCAAAAGCCACTGGCGATGTTCATGATATTCTTTTAGAAGAAGGTGCCACTCTCCGCGGCCAGGAGAATCTTACAGTCAATGGCACTGCAACAATCGAAAAAACGATTACAGGATATACCAGCAGTACTAATGGCTGGAACCTTATTTCCTCTCCGGTTAGCGGAATGACAATTACCGGTTCTGATTTTGAACCTGTTAGCGAACAGGATGATTTATACGAATATGATGAGGAGAATAATGAATGGTTGAATTACACTGAAGGTACATTTGGAGATGACCAGTTTGTTGCCGGGAAAGGTTACCTGACTGCTTTTGCTCCTGCAAATGCCGGAACCAAACAATATATAGGCGCATTAAATGCAAATGCAACATACAGCCCAACTATTTCTGAAGCAAATACAAAATGGAATCTAATTGGTAATCCATATTGCTCAAAACTTGATTGGAGTGGAGTAACATTAAATAATGTCTCTTCTGCAAAAGTCCTTAGCAATACAACCGGAGAGTATTCTGATGTTAGTGGTGATTTAAATGTAGGACAAGGTGTATTTGTTTATGCAGAGGAAGGTAGTTCATCAGTAGTTATTCCAATAGGTGCACAAACCCACGGTTCAGGTGGTAAAAAAGATGCTGTGAATTACGCCTTTATGAACCTGAATTTCGGTGAACATACAATTCATACCCGCTTTGCAGTAAACGAAAATGCAAGCCAAAATTACGAATGGCAACATGATTCGCGTTACCTGCATCCAATTAGTCAGATTCCTTATTTCTCAGCGGTTACAGAGGATGAAATTAAAGTTTCAACCTACGTATGCGAAACAGAAGCAGAAGAGGATTTTATTGTGCCACTTTATTTCAGCGTACCGGCCGATCAGGAAATTAGTTTTGACTTTGATGGCAATCTGGGATATGAAATTGTTCTGGAAGATCAAAACAACAATGAAATGACAGAGCTTACAGATGGTGTTAACTACACCTTCACAGCCTCCACATCCGATGCTGCCGACCGTTTCCTACTCCACTTTAAAGCAACTACTGCTGTGGAAGATATGGAATCACTGGATGCAAGTATTTATACTTATGACAATAAAATTTACATCAGTGGGTTGGCAGAGGTGAACAATGCTACTGTGGAACTGTTTACAGTGGATGGAAGAAGGATTCTAGCAGAACAATTTAGCGGATCGCCTGTGGTTCAGGTCGGACAAAAGCTGCCTTTAGGCTGTTATGTAGTTCGTTTGACTTCTGAAAACCAGACAATGAGCAAAAAAATTGTTCTGAACTAAATTTAAGCTTGGAATTTTAAAATTAATTAGTAAATTTGCAATACGGTAGCACGTGTTCAAAAACAATAATCGAATAGTTATGAAAAAGTTTGCAGCCATATTTTCTCTCATACTGATCTTATTGACAGCAACTTCCGTTTTTAACGGGGCAATGGCCTCTGAACCGCCACCACCACCTCCGGGTCATGGTGAAACAGGTAATGTTACGCCTCCTGGTGGAGGAGCTCCTGTGGGCAGTGGAATTGCACTTTTAATCAGCCTGGGAGCAGCCTACGGTTATAAGAAATACCGTTCCGCTCAAAACGAAGATTAAATTCTAATACATATTATATTTCAAAACCTCGCTTTGCGGGGTTTTTTGCGTTTGCCTTCACCTTCACTCCTACCCCCCCCAAAAAAAAACCTTCAAGGTTTTGGAAACCTTGAAGGTTTTGTGTGGGGGTAGGAGTGTAGGTTAAAGGTTTTTTGGCTTTTCTTTTGGACTGTTTATCAAAAATACTTTCATACTTTTGCAGCCTCAAATTCAAAATGTTACTACTTATGCCTTACTCAGTCTTACTGATTGATAAAGAACAGGATACGTTAAAGAAAACCAGCCGCGAACTGAGCAGTCGTGGTTTGAATATTATCATATGCAGTTCCTTTGAAGGAGCCTGCGACCATCTGCGCGAAAACGGTTCCATCCATGCCATCCTCACCGAATGGGAAATTTTAAAAGCCCGTAAATCCAAAGAGATCATCAAAGGGCTTGATGTGCTTAAAGAATTTAAAGCGCTGCGCAATGAAGTGAACATCTTCCTATATACGGGAATTACCGATATTCGCCAGTTGAGCGGTGGTGGGATTATAAATGGCTACTTTTTTAAAGGAGAGGATGCCTGGGATGATATCGTGCACAAAGTGAAAGCTCAGGTGGATGATAAAAACCGTGCGCCATTCTATGAGCAGCTGGTCAAATATGCCAATAAGGCCAAAGACAGCTGGCATACGCCCGGACATGCTTCAGGAAACAGTGTGCGCAATTCGCCTTATGTGAAAGATTATTTCGATTTTTTTGGCGAAAACCTCTTTACTTCCGATGTGTCGGTTTCCGTTCCTGAACTGGATTCCCTGCTGCATCCCGAAGGCGTGATCAAGGAAGCGCAGGAACTCGCTGCCGGGGCCTTTAATGCCAAATACACCTTTTTTACTACCAACGGAACATCTACTTCCAATAAGATTTTGATCCAGAGCCTGCTCAAACCGGGTGATGCGATCCTGCTCGACCGAAATTGCCATAAATCAGTGCATTATGGTGTGATTATCGCAGGAGCCGAACCGCTTTACCTTACGCCAAGCGTCAATAATAAATACGGCATTTTTGGTCCGATCCCCAAAAAGCGCATTATCGAAGCAATGGATGAAGCGATTGAGCAAAAAAAGCGCCTGAAAGCCATCATCATCACCAATTGCACCTACGACGGGCTGATTTATGATATTTCTTCCATCGTGGAAGAAGCACATAAACGCAATGTGAAAGTAATCGTGGACGAAGCATGGTTTGGTTATGCGAATTTCCACCGTGAGTTTTACCCCAATGCCATGGCTGCCGGAGCGGATTATGCTACACAATCCACCCATAAAACCATGAGTGCGTTTTCGCAGGCCAGCATGATTCATGTGAATGATCCTGATTTTGAAGAACGTCAGGATTTTTTCATGGAAAACCTCAATATGCATGCCTCCACTTCGCCGCAATACCCGATGATAGCATCGCTGGATGTGGCGCGCAAGCAAATGCAAATGGAAGGTTATTCGCTGCTGAGCCGTGTGCTCAAAATGAGCGACGAACTGCGTGCTTCTATTAATTCTTTGGAAAAATTCCGCGTGTTGGAGCTGGAAGATCTTATCAGCGACGAAATCAAAGATGACAACATTCGCTTAGACCGCACAAAGCTGACCATAGATATTTCAAAATCGGGCTATACCAGCAAGGAGCTGGAGCATATCCTGCTCAGCAAGCACAACATCCAGATTGAAAAATCGACCTATAATACAATAACCATCCTGTTGACCATTGGCGCTACTTATTCGCGTATCAATCGCTTGTACCTTGCGCTGGAAAGCATTGAGAAAACCAGTGGCAACCGCACATCAAACGGTAGTGAGAAAATCCTGAAGCATTTTAAACTGAGCATTTCTCCGATAAAATACCGTCCGCGTTTTGCTTTTTACAGCGATGGGGAGGAAATCGCATTGCGCGATGCACTTAACAAAGTGGCCAGCCGCATGGTAACGCCTTATCCTCCGGGCATTCCGCTTTTGGTTCCCGGTCAGCTCATCACGCAGGAAATTATTGATACACTGATTTTCTACCGCGATTATGGTGTGGAAATCCATGGGATGCACGGCAGTATGGTGCATGTTTTAACCGATGATGACGAGAAACGCCTTCAGACCGAGGGTTATCAGATTATGAGTTCCTAAAAACACAAACAAAATGGATGGATTTGGAATATTATCCCTGGTTCCGGCGGCAGTAACAATTGTGATTGCTTTGAGCACGCGCAAAGTTGCTTTGGCTTTATTTGCCGGTATTCTGGGCGGTGCTTTGGTTCTGGCAACGGGTTTTATGAGCTATCTGGAACTGTTCTGGAAATATATGCTGGTATCCTTTACCGATCCCGAGCGCCTGAAAATTGTGGCTTTCATCATGTTGATCGGTGGATTGCTCGAAGTGATTTCGCACAGTGGCGCCTATGCACGCCTGGCTGATGCGCTATCGGCAAAACTGACCAATGCCCGCCGCAGCAGGCTGGCAACCTGGCTGTTGTCTTTTACGCTCTTTTTTGATGATTATGCCAATGTGCTCATCTCAGGAGCAAGCATGCGCAATACCAACCTGCGCATGAAAGTCAGTCCGGCAATGCTGGCCTATATCGTTGATGTAGTTGCAATTATGGCCAGTGTGATGATCGTTTCCACCTGGGCAGCCTATGAAGGCTCTGTGATGCAGGATGCTGGCAGGGGAATTGGGCAGCACAGAAGCTTGTCGGAGTTTTTCCTGGCATCCTTTCCCTACCATTTTTATACTTTCCTGGCCATTTTTATGGCCTTCGTCGTGGCTTTCAGTGGTCGTTGGTTTGGCTATAAATTAGATAAAGATGCTTTGCCCAAGCCGTCTCCTTCACCACCTTCAGGGCATGGAGTGAAATTATACCATGTGCTGGCGCCAATCCTCACTTTACTGGGATTTGCCATTGCTAGCCTGTTTATTGGGGGTTATTTTACGGCCAAATCACAGGGGCTGGAAATCAACCTGATGAATGTGCTGGGCGCAGTTTCCTCCATTGATATATTGATTGTGAGTACTTTCCTGGCGATGGGCGTCGCTTTTGTGTTGCTGAAAAAAGATAAAATCATGCCTGTGAAAACCATGGGGAAAGTATTTGGCCACGGTGTAAAGGAGATGGTAGCGGTGAGCCTTGTAATTCTTTTCGCTACGGGTTTGGCAGCCGTTTCCGAAGATTTGGGTACAGGGGTTTATATCGCTGATATACTGGGAGATATGATTCATGGAGACATCCTTCTGCTGATTATTTTTGCACTATCGGCACTGATTACGGTTGCTACCGGTTTTAGCTGGAGCAGCATGGCTATTGTGATGCCGATTGCCTACCAAATGACCGTAACCGAAGGAATGGGTGATTTTTTGCCCGCAGTTTCTGCTGCTGTTATCAGCGGGGCGGTAAGTGGTGAGCATATGATCCCTTTCTCTGAAAAAGCCGTAATGAGCGCCGCAGCCTGTAAGATCAGCCCGGTGTACCATGTAAAAACGATGATCTTCCAAACATTCTCTGTATTTATCGCCGGAGGATTGGGATTCTATCTTTATGGTTTGGGAACAGGATTGTTGCTTTCCTATCTCATCCCCGCAGCATTACTGTTGATATTGCATTTCAGTATGGCACGGGTCAATAAAAATGTGGCTGCTTCTTAACCTGTTTAGGGATTATTATAGAATAAGTTGACCAGAACAGGCGAAGTTATTTTGTGCAATAACAAGGCAAAAAATGCAGACATAGCATTAGCTACGGCGAGGCTTTTTAACGAAGTTAGTGTGCAAAAGAACGAGTCTGAATGGGCAAGTTGTTCTATAACAACCCCTTAGTGGTCGAGCCGATATATACCGGGATTTGCAGTCTCGGTTTTTTTAATCCTTCGCTGATAATGAATCCTTTATTATTTCAATTTCGCTGAGGCTCAAGCCGCTTACCTTTTGGATGATCTCTATGGATAGCTTCATGCGCAGCATGTTTTTGGCGGTTTCCCTTTTTTCTTCCTCTCTGCCTTCCTCTCTGCCTTTCTCTAATCCTTTCTCTAATCCTTTCTCTAATCCTTTTTGTTCGGCTTCAGCTTTTGCGGTTTCCAAAGTGTTGTTTAAATCGCGGTAATATTTTAGACTGCCTTCATAAGCATCAAATTCATTCCGGCTAAATTTTGCAATTTCAGCTGTTTCAAAAAGTTTTTCAAAAATCTGTTCCCGCAGTTTATCCGGAATACGATCAAGTTTAGGCAGGTTCTTGATCACATACAGCCATTTATCAAATCGGGTTTCCAGCTCATCAATACTTTTATTGAATTTTGGCATGGCCAGATAGATGAACGTAAGCTTATCGTAGAAAACTTCATGTGTTTCAATGTCCGAAAGCTTTACATCATATCTGTATTTGTTTGGTTCATCTTTGTCCTCGTCAAATACAAAGTCGAGAATGGCTATGGTATAAACTTTTTTCAATTCAAAATTCCAGAAACTGCCTTTAATAGCCTGGTCTCTAATTGGAAAGGTGGAATAATATACCGTCCGGTCTTTAAAAAAGTTTTGTTTTGTTTTTTGCAGTTCTACAATGAAACGCTCTCCGCGTTCATTCGTACAATATAAATCAAAAACAGCTCTTCTGTCGGGCTCCCTTGAACCCAAATGTTCATTTTTTAAATAGGTCAGCTCTTTGATTTCTCCTTGTTCTTCACGGAGCAGTTCGGTGAGAAAATCCTTAAGTAGATCTTTATTGGGTTCTTCTCCAAAAAGCCTTTTAAAACCATAATCGGTAAATGGGTTTACATATTTTTCCCTAAAATCATCCATGATGCAATTCTTTGATTCAAAGATAAGTAAAATTGAGATGAATTGTCAACGAGCTAACTGTGTTTTTCTCTATGATTTTTATATTAATCCTGTTTCAACTCAATCAAACTGTCCGGAAGGTTTTCTGTTATGACCGAATCCACATTCAGGCTGTCCGGCGAAATAATAGTCTGAATAGTATCCATCCACAAACTGTCGGTTATTCCAATAAGCACACTGTCCGGCAATATTCTTTGGATGCTTGAATCTTGCAAGTTGCTGTCAGTTAATTGGTAAAGCGTGCTGTCAGTTGCAAGGGAATCGGGGATTGCAAAAACGGCCGGGTCGGTTGTCGCTTTCTTTTCAAAGATTTCATACTTGTTCATGGGGCGCTTTCCGGTGATCCAGATAAAATCCCTTAATGTGCGTTCCGGTTGGGGAAGGTCTTTATCGGGGTATAAAGTGGCATCTGGCTGGTCAATATAGGTAATGCTCTGAAATGCCCGGTCGTGGATTTTTATGTACAACTGCCCTGATATCGCTTTGTTGATGCCTACCAGTTTTCGTTCTTCATCGCGCAGATAATAAATGGTTTCGGCATTGCCATCAACATAGATTTTATTGATGTCGTTGTTTTTTAAATATGCGACAATGTTTCTTCCTTTGATTTGATTAAAGGATTCGGTGCTGTCCTGCGATATCACAAACGCACCATTAATAAGTTCCAGAGAATCAATTTGCTGATTGCTGCTGAATATGCGTATGGTGTCGCTGGTCATTTGATTTTCCTGCGACCACATCACCGGCTCTGTCAATAGGCTGATTGTGCTGTCCTGAAAATCGTAAATCAGTGAATCACAAAGCCCCTGAAGGTCTTTTCGGTAAAACTTTGTTTGGTAATATGCCAGCATTTTACTGGGATCGCGCAGGCTGTCAAAGAGCATCCGCAGGGTATCGGCATGCATAAAAAGGGAATCGCGCTCTTCGGCAATGATGGCGTGGGCGCTATCCACCACATAACCAAATCCATCGGCTTTTTTGTATATGCCATAACCGCCTTTGATGTAAATATCCTGTGCCGTATCGTGTATGCATACATGCCCGAAAACCTCCGCAAAATCCTGTGCACGTTCATAAAAGATGCTGTCGCCGCTGACAATCTGGCCTTTATCTTCAATATGCACATCCTGAAAAAGCTCCGAAATATCGTTTTGTGTGTCGTACCAGCCCGATTTTGCTTTGATGGTATTATTCTCTCCTTTGATAGTTGTTGGCCCAAAAAACTCGGTAATTTTTGTTTCCGTATTGTATTTCAGTGTGTCGGAAAACATGGTATAATCTTCGTTTTGAACAACAACACTATCCTTAAAAAAGTAGGTTTTTTCATTAGTGAAATAATAGCCCTGAACACTGGTTAATGTGTTTTCTTCATCTACAATTTTTCCGTGATCGGGATAAAAGCCGGTTTTGGTGTTTCTGTTGTAAATCAGGTGGTCGGTATAGAGTTCGGTTTGGTTATCAATGAGGCGCACATTAAAATAGGCATCGGCAATTTTTGTATTCCCCGAATATTTCAGCATATCGCTGTATAAGCTGAGCGTATCGTTGAGCAACACATGTACATTGCCATAAGCATCAAGGCTGTTTGTTTCCTCATAAACATATGCCGTATCGCAATAAAGGAAAGCCGAATCATGTTCAAAAATCACCTCGCCGATAAAAATATTCACGTCCAGGCCATCGCGAACTACGCTATTGAGCTCATCGGCCTGTATCAAACGGATCTTTTTTGGCTTTTCCTGTGCACTGATGCTGTGCGAGGCTGCCAAAAAGAAAATAAGGAAAAAAATTGCTTTGCGCATGTGCTGCATTTTTTTGATTTCGCAAAGTTAGATAAAATGAGAATCCCTTTTAATAATGCGGCCTGTATTGGCTTTGTTTTGCCGGATGTTAAATTTTTGGTTCTACTAGGAATTTCGTTGGTAACAATAATGTTTGAAAATAATATGGAGATATTTATTAATAAACTATTGATCCCTAACAGATTCCTCCCTTCACAAAGCCTTAATCACTTCGTTTGGCTTTGTTTCGGTCGGAATGACGCTGTTTATCAGGTGTTTAAGGCAAATGCGGCGAGGACACAATAGTATATCTTAAAGACGTCCTCGCCGCATTTGCCTCCTGACTTCAAAAAAACGCGTCATTCCGACAAAATTTTCCGAAGAATGAGGAAACTTTGGAGGAATCTGTTTGAAATAGCATTCTAATTTCTTTCCACGAAATTCCGTGTAGAACCAAATTTTTATTCCATTTACTATGCGCAACGCAATATTTTTTGTATCTTTAAAGCCTGATTTGATACAGTAATTTTTCCTATTCATCGCAATAGCCTACCATTATGAAGAAGTTTTTGTTTTTTAATGTGTTGCTGTTTATTGGATTATCGGCTTTTTCGCAAATAAGCCAATTGTCGTATCAGCCTGCAATCCATTATAAAAAAGCCGCCGGTAAATGTCCGCTGGTTGATGCGCCTGTGAAACAAAAAGCTCTGTGCAATCAATTGTCTGATTATTCATTCAAGTCTTCCAATAATGACGTTTCGATTATCACTTTGGGGGGTGCAGTAAATGCTTATAGTTATGGCCATAATGGGGGTCAGAGAAGTTTTCTGGACTATAATGCAGATTTACATGTTTTGATCCATGCACATCGTATGGGAGGGATATCTTATATGACGGATGGGCGCGATTTGGGTTATGATGTTTCTTTTGATGATGGAGCCAACTGGCATCATTCCATTATGATGCATCCTTATTATTTTGATGGGTATCATAATATTCGGATAAGTCGGTATCCGCAGGCAGTTATATTTAATCCGTTTGGAAATACTGCCTACACCAATGCCTACACGGCCTTTTTTGCTCCTTTTATGGGGCTCGATTTCAGTCCTTGGAATGGATATGCAAATGGCCTTCATCGTTTGGGAGGGTTAAGCTGTATTGATACAACACGAAATGCTGATTTGTGCTCGGATACAATCATATTTAATGTCCCGGAAAGTATGAGCTTTTGCAGGCAGCTTGCCAAAACCCTTGTCGTGGCAACTCATTACGATTTTGAAGATTCTGTTTATCTTGATCAGTTGGTCTTAGGTCATGGAGCCTGGGATGAAAACGATTCGGATGTTAAGTACACTTACAATTATTTGAATTGTCCGACATTACATGATATTGCTGCCGCAGAACCGGTATGTGCCCGTATAGCCTTTGCGCCCAACAGCCCAACAGGCTATATCGTTGTTTTTGGCGATAACGGAGAGAACGAAGCCTTTGTTGAAGGTCAGAGAACTTATCATCCTATTGTTTTCAAAACTACCGATGGTGGTCAGAGCTGGAGTGCTCCAACAAACATCCAACTCGATGGCCCCAATGGCATTCCCGGCATCCTGACTTATTTATCTGCAGCTGAAATTGACAGCCTTTTTAGCGGAGCACTTCCGGCGCGTGATGAAATCCCTTATACAACAGCCTTTGATTTTGATCTGGTAGTCGATAAAAACGGCAACCCGCATATTGCAACAGGTGTTTCAGTAGCAGGGGCAGAGCCTTATTCCTATGTTTCTGATTATCCTTACAATGCCGTTTTTGATATTTGGTCGCCGGATGGAGGGGCAACATGGGAGGCTGTTGAACTTGGCAGGCCCAAAAGTTTCCGTGGTGATTTTGGCAATAATTTCATCGAAGATAACCGCGTTTGTGCTGCAACCGACTGGGATGGAGATAAAATCTTTGTAACATGGCTGGATACAGATCCGGAAGTGATGCCCGGCAACAATACACGGCATAATGTCTGGGCAAGGGCTTTTGATCCCATGAGCCATCGGATAACGGCAAATCAAGATGGTGAGAATGCAGCCCAAAACATCACCGCTGGAACGGAAGCCGAAAATAAAGCCTGGTTTGCCACGCTTTCAACGTATGTGATCCACAACGGAACAGAATATGAACTGCCCATTAGCTTTCAGGATATGGATCCGGAAGATGTTCTTGCTCCCGTTCGCTATCACTATATCAGGGGATTTGCTTTTGAGGATTCTGATTTCAGCATCCTAAGCGCTGTTGATAATCTTTATGCTGATTTTAGCGCAGATAAAACAAAAATTGAAATGGGCGGTGGTGTCCATTTTTATGATTTCTCCTATGATGCTGCAAGCTATTTGTGGACTTTTGAAGGTGGAGAGCCACAAACATCCACCGAAAAAAATCCGCATGTAACTTACAATACGCCCGGTGATTATGATGTTGGCCTGACAATTTCTAATGGTAGGGGAGAAGCCACAAAAACTATTGAAAATTATGTGCATGTTTATGATCCGGCTTCCGTTGCAGGCTTAAATGATATGCGCTCCATCTTTCCCAATCCGACAAATGGTATGGTGCAGATTAAACTGTCGGGATTTTCCGGTCGGTTCAATCTGGAGCTTTGGGACAACACTGGCCGGATTGTTTGCAAAGATCAAATATTGAACGATCAAAATGATGGAATAATCCGGGCCGATTTTAGTGGCTGTGCTCCCGGGATTTATGTCCTGAAACTTAAAAGCAAGCGTTTGAACATCACCAAAAAAATCATCCTGAAATAGAATAAGATCCTAAGTCATGAAAAAACTGCTCTTTTTATCATTGTATTTTTGTTTTGCCATTGTATGCCATGCACAAGATGCACCCCGGCTTCGGGACGGACTCAAAATGCACCAAGCTGTGTTTGGCAAAAAAACAGGAGTGGAACCCGTCAAGGCAGCAACGCCTTCTCCAAATTACATCTCAAATCAAAATTACCGATCGCCCAATGCTGTTCAGGTTGTAGATATTGGCACTTCATGCAATGCATATGGCTATGGTTATGAAGGTGGCCAGAGAAGCATCATCTGTTACAATAAGGATATTAATGCAATAACAAATATCCACCGTATGGGCGGTGCACTTGACCCGGATGGATATAGCGGCGACCTTGGGTATGACTTATCGCTTGATGGCGGAAAGACCTGGACATGCATGATTGAGACTTATCTCGGTACACCACCTGGCCCTCAATATTATGCTGATGGAGCACGCTTTCCACAGGCAGTAATATTTAATCCGGAAGGGAATACGAATCCTTCCAACGCATCATTGGCTTTCTTTGCACCCAACCTCGACGCTACAAACGGAACCTGGGGTGGCTATTGTTACGGCACGCATAAAATCACCTCCGCTTCCAACGTGGATACCACGGAAAACCTTCTTTTTTCTTCCGCACCATACTTTCAGTACATACCAGATGGAATGGATATTAACCGTAAAACAGGTACTGTGCTGGTTGCTGATATGAACCAAAACTGGACAACCGGAAGCTTTGAATATCTCGGCCAGCTAATCATCAGCCGTGGAACCTGGAGCGATGAGGAAAATGATATCATTTACGAACGGATGCTCATTGAGGCTCCTGTGGCAAATCCTGAAGAGCAATTACTACCGGCCTGTGTCCGTGTGGCTTATTCGCCCGACGGATCTGTTGCCTGGATTGTTATCCTTGCCGATAATGGCGGAAATGAGGCCGTAGTCCCCGGTCAAAAAACATATTACCCAATCCTTTATAAATCAGTGGATGATGGACTGACATGGAGTGAGCCGATGAACATCCAGCTTGATGGTCCCAATGGAATTGAAGGCGTAAAAACATATCTGACAGCAGTTCAGTGGGACAGCCTTTTTGCCGATCCCGATCCGCAACGCGATGAAGTGCCTTTTACAATGGCTTTTGACTGTGACCTTGTTGTCGATATAGAAGGAAATCCACATATCGCTGTAGGAATCGGTGTTGCCGGTAATGAACCTTATTCCATAATAACCGAATATCCATATTTTGCCCTGATGGATATCCATTCCACGGATCGTGGCGAAACATGGGAAGCCGTTGAAATTGGACGTCCGCATAACTTCCGTGGTACTTTTGGCGAACTGAGCGAAGACAACCGAATTTGTGCGGCAACAAACTGGGACGGTACAAAAGTATTCTTCTCTTACCTGGATACTGATCCGGAAGTAAACCCAGAAGATAACAACAGTCCTGACATCTGGGCCCGTGGTTTCGATCCAATGGCAAATATGATGACTGCTGACGGACAAGGCGAAGATATGCCTACAAACGTTACATTCGGTTCTGTTGCAATGTGGCAGTCTTACTTTGGAACTATGGCCAGCTTCGTTATCCAGGATGATGACAGCTATACACTTCCACTGGTTTATGAAGAGATGGATAATGCCGACCCTACTAAGCCAGTTCAGTATAGATATATAAAAGATTTTATTTTCACTGAAGCCGACTTTGCTCTCCCAACAGGACCAATTCCGGTGGTAGCTGATTTCAGCGCAAGTGATACTGTGGTTTATGAGGTGTCAACCGTATATTTTAACGATTTGTCGGATGGCGCTACTTCCTGGCTATGGGAGTTTGAAGGAGGTTATCCGACAATGTCCACGGAGCAAAACCCCTCTGTATTTTATGCTGATGAAGGTCAATATGATGTCCGACTGATTGCTTCTAATGACGAGGATCAGGATACCTTGACAAAAGAAGATTATATCAGGGTGGATGGGAATATTGAGACCTATATGGTTACATTCAATGCGGATGCAAACCGGGCTATTGAATATGATGTGTTTATATATGGTGTTGATACCATGTATGTTACAGGTAGCATGATTGGCTGGTTGGAACCTGGGTATAATGGTTCTTTATTAATGACAGATGACGATGGCGACAGTGTTTTTACCGCAACAATCGAGCTGCCTGCAGGGGAGTATCAATATAAGTATTTCAAAAATGCCGGATGGGAAGGTGGCGAATGGTGCGGAGACCCCGGTCGTGAATTTCGTATTAATGGTGATAACCTAAGCCTTGATGATATATTTGGAGGTATTTATATTGGGATAGAAGATTTTGAATCTCGGATCACAATCAGTCCTAACCCTGCGCACAACTACTTCAAAATTGCTGCTGACCGTGACTACACTATTGAAGTTATGGATCTCAGTGGCCGCCTTGTTACTACTGTACAAATGCTTTTTAATGAAGTAATAATCAATATGGAAAACCAAGAGGCTGGTGTTTACATCGTACGTATGACCAGCGAAAAGACTACTTTCTTTAAGAAGATTATTAAGAAGTGATTTAGCATTTTGACATATTCTCCGCCCTTATGAATTTCAGAGCGGCTTTTTTTGGTTGCCATTGCATACAGAAATAAAAATTCGGCTCATAATCACTGCTTCAATATTCCCCCGAAGCATTCTAAGTGTTTCACCTATTCGGCATCAGTTATTTTCGCAATACTCTGTGAATCACTACTTTTCGCTTAATTTGCTTTTTTATTTTTGTTTTGCCTATTCTTTTCGCAATTCTTAGGATAACAGTCGGTTAGCCTTTTGAGTCTAATTTAGATCAATTTTAAATTTTTGAAAACCAATAAGCAAGGGGGGATTTCTCCTGCTCAATTCCTATTTTTACTACCAACATCAACAATTGATATTAGAATATTTACAAAAATATTTCACTATGAGAATCCAAAGAATATACCAGGAAAAATGCGCAGCCGAGGCTACCGGCCTTGACCTGAGTCTGCTCGACGCCCTGCTGAGCAAGTATAAGTCGAAAAGGGGCAGCCTGATCCCGCTCCTTCAGGGTGCACAGGCAATTTATGGCTACTTGCCGCGCGAAGTTTTTGAAAAAATTTCAAACGAAACCGGAATCCGCCTGAGCGATATGTATGGTGTGGCTACATTCTATTCGCAGTTCCGCCTTGAGCCGGTGGGCAAGCATATCGTGAAAGTATGCCATGGTACCGCTTGCCACGTGCAAAATGCCGATGAACTTACCGATGCACTTCAGGATGCACTGGGCGTAAAAGACGGCGAAACTACCGAAGACCGTCTGTTTACGCTGGAATCAGTGGCCTGTCTGGGATGTTGCTCCCTGGCTCCGGTGATGATGATCGGTGATGAAACCTACGGAAAGCTTACCGGCAGCGAGGCTGTGAAAATTGTTAAAAATATCAGAATTCAGGAAAAAAATTAAGCCCTATGGAAAAGACAAAAGTAATCGTAGGATTGGGAAGCTGTGGTATTGCTGCAGGTGCCAATAAAACCTACGAAAAAATAAAAGCCCTTCAGGAAGCTGAAAACCTTGATTTTGAGCTAAAGAAAACCTCCTGTGTGGGTATGTGCTACCGCGAGCCTTTGGTGGAAATCCAGGACGAAACAGGCACACATCTTTATGGCCAGATTGATGAAAGCCGCGCCATTGAGCTTGTCGAACGCCATGTTGTGCAGCAAAATCCCATCAAAGAATATATCGTTCAAAGCGACCTGATCGAAACCATTGATAATGAATTTACGGAAGATCAGGTGAAAATCGCACTCCGAAATTGTGGATATATGGATCCGGAGAGCATTGAAGAGTACGAAGAACGCTATGGTTATGAGGCCATGAAAAAAATCGCTAAGGAAAAAATCGGTCCTGAAACAATTATTCAAACCGTTCTGGATTCAGGTATCCGTGGCCGCGGTGGCGGAGGATTCCCAACCGGAATGAAATGGCGTTTTGCGTTCAACTATAAATCTGACGAAAAGTACATTATTTGTAATGCCGATGAAGGCGATCCGGGTGCTTTTATGGACCGTTCCGTTCTGGAAGGCGATCCTCATGCCATTATCGAAGGGATGGCAATCGGCGCTTATGCTATTGGAGCCTCAAACGGTGTGATCTACTGTCGCGCTGAGTATCCGCTGGCAATCAAACGTCTCAATATTGCATTGGAACAAGCCCGCGAAAAAGGCTATCTCGGTAAGAATGCTGCCGGCATTGAAGGCTTTAACTTTGATATGTATATTAAAGAAGGCGCCGGAGCATTTGTTTGCGGTGAAGAAACCGCACTTATTGCATCGGTAGAAGGCCAGCGCGGAATGCCCCGCAAACGCCCTCCTTTCCCTGCTGAATCCGGGCTGTGGAAGCAGCCTACCAACATTAATAATGTGGAAACACTGGCCAATATCGCATGGATTATCCTGAATGGCGCAGAAGCTTTCGCACAATACGGAACAGAAAAGAGCAAAGGAACAAAAGTTTTTGCCCTTGCCGGTAAAATCAAGCGTTCCGGCCTCGTGGAAGTGCCTATGGGCATTACCATACGTGATATCATTTTTAAACTGGGTGGCGGAATCATTGGCGATAAGAAGTTTAAAGCCGTACAGTTGGGTGGCCCTTCCGGAGGATGTATCCCCGAATATCTGGCCGACACCATCGTTGATTATGATTCCGTAAATGCTACCGGTGCCATTATGGGCTCGGGCGGTATGGTCGTGATGGACGAAACTACCTGTATGGTAGATGTGGCGAAGTTTTTCCTCGATTTTACCCGTAAGGAAAGCTGTGGGAAATGTACGTTCTGCCGTGTGGGCACCAAACGTATGCTCGAAATCCTGGAACGCATCACGCAAGGCGAAGGTAAGGAAGGCGATATCGAAAAACTGATCGAACTGGCTGAGCAGATTAAGGACAACAGCCTCTGTGGACTTGGGCAAACTGCTCCAAACCCCGTTTTGACAACCATCAAATATTTCAGGCACGAATACGAGGCGCATATCCGCGATAAAAAATGTCCGGCAAAAGCCTGTAAAGCATTGCTTACCTATGAGGTTGACGAAGAGAAATGTATTGGTTGTACCGTTTGTGCGAAGAATTGTCCGGTTGATGCCATCACAGGAAGCCGCAAGGAAGTACACCATATTGATCAGGATAAGTGTATCAAATGTGGCCTCTGCTATACCAAGTGTAAATTTGATGCGATTAAGCTGATTTAATTCTGTCCAACCTTAAATTGAATTTAAAGATGAAAACATATAATATAGTCTTAGACGGAAAAATTGTTCAGGGATTTGAAGGCGAAAGCATCCTTGATTTATGTAAACGTGAGCAAATTGAAATTCCCACGCTTTGTAATGACCCAAGGCTGGAACCTTATTCGAGCTGCTACCTTTGCGTGGTGGATGTAAAAGGCATGAAAGGCCATCAACCGGCCTGTTCCACGCGCCTGAGCGAAGGGATGAAAATAGAAACCAATAACGAGGGCGTACGTAAATCACGCCGTACAGCTTTGGAATTGCTGCTAAGTAACCATTATGCTGATTGTCTGGGGCCTTGTACGCAAACCTGTCCGGCAGGCGTTGATGTTCAGGGTTATATCAGCCTGATTGATAAAGGGCTGTACAGTGAAGCGGTTGCATTGATCAAAGAAACCAACCCACTGCCTGCCATTTGTGGACGTGTTTGTGTGCGCCCCTGCGAAGCGGCATGCCGACGTAACCTGCTCGACGAAGGAACCGGTGTAGGGATTGATTATATGAAGCGATTTGCTTCGGATTATGATCTGGAATCTCCTGATAAATATGTGCCAAAACTTGCACCATCAACCGGTAAAAAAGTTGCTGTGATCGGCGCAGGCCCCGGGGGGCTTTCTGCTGCGCACTTCCTGCGTGTCAAAGGCCATGATGTGGATATCTACGAAGCAGCTCCGAAATCCGGTGGCTGGCTGCGCTACGGTATCCCCGAATATCGCCTGCCTAACGATATACTCGATAAAGAAGTTGAGAATATCACCGATTTGGGCGTGAGTATTTTCTATAATAAAAAACTGGGCGAAAATATTTCCTACAAAGAAATCAAAGAAAAATATAATGCTACCGTGCTGGCCATTGGCTCGCAAAAAGGCACGCTGATTGGCTGCGAAGGTGATGATGCCGGAAATGTGTTCTCAGGTATTGATTTCCTGAGGAATATGGAGATGACCGGAAAACGTGCCGATTTCACAGGCAAAACCGTTGCCGTTGTTGGTGGTGGTAATACCGCCATGGACTGCTGCCGTACTTCCATGCGTTGCGGTGCGCAAAAGGTGTATGTAATTTACCGTCGTACGGAAAAGGAAATGCCTGCCAACCCAATCGAAATTCACGAATCGAAACTGGAAGGTGTTGAATATCTTTTCCTTACCAATCCCAAGAAAGTTAATAAAGATGAAAACGGAAACCTGAAGTCGGTAACACTTCTCAAGATGGAACTGGGTGCTCCCGATAAGTCGGGCCGTCGCCGTCCTGTACCAATCGAAGGCTCTGATTTTGACCTGGAACTGGATTATATCCTCGCTGCTATTGGCCAGAAGACTACTGTGGGTTTCATGGACGATATCAATGAACATGCTGCTGAAGGTGAGCTGAAGCTCAACCGCTGGGGCGATCTGGATGCTGCCAAAACACTGGAAACCGGAATCCCGGGCGTTTTTGCTGCCGGTGACGGGGTTACAGGCCCTGCAACCATCATCGAAGCGATTGCTCAGGCTAAAATTGCAAGCGATTCCTGCGACCAATACCTGCGTGGCGAGGAAATCAAACTGATTCCCAAGCCGTTCCATTCCAAAAAGGAGAACTTTAAAAATGAGCTTCCAAAAGACGATTTCCTCGGTCATTTTGAAAAGCAGATGCGTGAGGAAATGCCGGTACTCGAACCCAACGACCGCCTGAATTTCAAAGAAGTGGAACTGGGTTATGCCAATGAAGATGTGGCCCGCCATGAGGCACAACGCTGTTTGGAATGTGGCTGTACCGAATTTTTTGATTGCGACCTGCAACGTTATTCAACCGAATACGAGGCCGATCAAAAGCATTTTGCCGGAGAATACAAAGAATATCAGGTTGATTTCCGTCATCCGTTTATCGAGATCGATAATAATAAATGTGTGCTTTGCTCTCGTTGTATCCGTATCTGCCGCGAAGTGGTAGGTGCCAATGCGCTTGGCCTGGTGCAACGTGGTTTCGAGACTTATGTAGCTCCGGCCATGGGCGATTCACTTCAGGATACACCCTGCGAAAACTGTGGGCTCTGCATCACAACCTGCCCAACAGGTGCTATTACTGAGAATGTGCCCTTTAAACCGGGTCCGGTGGAATTGACGAAACTGCCAGCTGTTGATTTCTTTGGCAGCGAAGGTTTTGAAATGGATATCTACCATAATGCCGGCTTTGTGTATAAAACCAATGGGCGACGAGCTGCGATCAATAAAGAAGGCAATATCAGCCGCAGGGCGAAATTTGGCTACCGCCAGATGAACCGACTCGACAGGATTAGTAAACCTATGCTCAAAGAGGGTGATGGATTTAAAGAAATCACTTTTGAAGAAGCTTATAAATTACTGGCAGAAAAAATGAAAGCGGTTCCGGCAGATGAAAATGCATTCTTTGCCGGTGCGCGCCTCACCAATGAGGAGATGTATCTGATCCAGAAACTGGCAAGAGCTGCAGTGAAGACCGCAAATGTAGGCAGCTTCCATTATGCCGGAAGAAGCAGCAATCTGGCTGATAATTTCCGGGCCAATGTTCCTTTTGACCAGATTGAAGATGCCAGCCGGATCTATCTGCTGGGAGCCGAGCTGAATGTGGATAATCCGCTGATTGGCTATCTGGTTCAAAAGACCCGTGCACGCTATAATGTGCCTGTGGACCTGATCAGTACACAGGATGAAAGCACAATGAAACATAAATCCGATTCCAGCCGGAAGGTGAAATCTTATTACTACTTCCTTAAGGCCGTGAACCATTACCTGCTGTCTTCGGACTTGCATAATGCGCTTTTTATCAAGGATAATGTTGCCGGCTTTGATGCTTATAAGGATGCGCTCCTAAAAGAGGATTTCGATGAGCTTTTCGAAAAATCCGGAGCCTGCTGCATCGACCATTTGATCGAGTTTGCGAAGAATTATAATCTGGAACAAAATGCAGTATTGATTTTCAGTGAGAAAGAGGTTTCAGAAGAGACTGCTGTTGAATTGTTCAATCTGGCAATGATCACAGGCAAACTGGGCAAAACTTCCAGCGGATTGATCAGTCTGAAGGAAACAGCCAACGCTCAGGGCTTGTTTGATATGGGCATTTCCGGTGATTATGCATTTGGATATCGCAAAGCCAATGACCAGCTCGCCGAAGAAATGAAAGCGCTTTGGTCGGTGGGCGATGTGAAAGCAGAAAAAGCAGATGCGTATGCCGCACTCAAAGCGGGTAAAGTGAAAAATCTTTTCGTATTTGGTGAAGACCCAGTAGGTTGTGCAAAACAGGCTCAGGAAATTGAAAAATTGCTTGATGCACCTGATTTTGTGATGGTTCAGGATTATTTCATGAGTGAAACCGCGCTAAAAGCTGATTTGATAATGCCGGCAAGTTTCCCTGCCGAAAGTGGAGGCAGTTTTTCCAATACACAGCGCACTTTACAACAATTTGATGCTGTGCTGCCTGCAAAAGCGGAGCATACTTCTTTCGAACAATTGGTGCAAATGCTCGACAGATTTGGCATCAATGGTGTAGGCAATCCCGGCGAAGCATTCTCAGAAGCTGTTGCCCTGCTTCCACAGGAAGATAGCTGGAAAATGGAATTCCGCACTACGGAAGCCGAAGAAGATTGCAGCCGTATTTTTAATTATGGATGCGATAATCTTACCAAATCATTCGATGAAGAATTTGAATCAATGTTATAAACCATAATTTTATTTTGAATAAAAGGGGGCATAAGCTCCCTTTTTTTATGCTATTTTGTATCTTTAGCTTTCTAAAATTCTGACTATGCATAGCAACCACCCTTCAATTGAACAGTTGAAACACCTACTGAATGATACTTCCTTTAACAGCCTGATGAAAAACCGAATTTATCAGGTATTATTGATTTCCAGTCGATACGATGCCTTCATTATGGAAGACGATGGGCGAATTGACGAACAAATTTTTAACGAATACGTCAGTTTGAACCTTCGCTATCCTCCGCAATTTGTCTTGGCCAGCTCCAAAGAAAAGGCCCAGAATATTCTGCGGGATCAAAATATCGACCTGATTATCTCGATGCTTAATCCTGAGGATTCCGATACTTTCACTTTTGCGGAAGGTATAAAACTACAATATCCCACTATCCCAATTGTAGTTTTAACGCCTTTCAGCCGGGATGTCAGCCTAAAAATCGCAGGCAAAGACCTGAGTTCCATTGATTATGTATTCTCCTGGTTGGGCGATTCCAGTATCCTGCTGGCCATCATCAAACTGATCGAGGACAAGATGAATGTAGAGCATGATGTGGAAGAGATAGGCGTTCAGGTGATTATTCTCGTTGAAGATTCCATTCGTTTTTATTCCAGTTATCTGCCTAATATTTACCGCATCATTTTCCAGCAATCAAAGGCTTTTATGACCGAAGGCTTGAATGAACACCAGAAAATGCTCCGTATGCGCGGGCGGCCGAAAATTTTGCTGGCAACAAATTACGAAGAAGCGGAATCGCTTTACTGGAAATACAAGGAAAATCTTTTGGGCGTAATTTCCGACATTTCATACAAACGTGATGGAAAAAGGGATACTGAAGCGGGGATTAAGCTGGCGCGCATGGTCAAGATTGATAATAAATATATGCCATTTCTGCTGCAAAGCTCTGATGCACATTTCGAATCTCGGGCCAAACAATTGAAAGTCGGTTTTATTCATAAGCACTCCAAAACACTTTCTATTGAACTGCGTGCCTTTATAAAGAATTATTTTGCTTTTGGTGATTTTGTCTTTAATGATCCACATACCGGCCATGAAATAAACCGCGCTCAGGATTTGCAGGCTTTGCAACAGAAGATTTTTGAAGTGCCGGATGCATCCCTAGAATATCATTTTGCACGCAATCATATGAGCAAGTGGCTTAACGCCAGGGCTTTGTTTCCTCTTGCTAAGGTTTTTAAAGCCATTCCTTTATCCAGTTTTGAAAATACGGACGATGCTCGGCGTTTTATGTTCGATGCAATCGGAAGTTTCAGGATGAATAAGGCGCGTGGGGTTATTGCTCAGTTTTATCGCGATCGTTACGATGAGTATTTGCTCTTCAGCAGGATCGGCGAGGGGTCGCTCGGTGGAAAAGCTCGTGGTCTGGCATTTCTCGATTCTATGATTAAACGCAATCCCGACTTGAATAATATTCCCGGGGTACAAATCAGTATTCCCCGCACCGTTGTGATCTCTACCGATGTTTTTGATGAGTTTATGGAAGAAAATAATCTTTACGATTTTGCGCTCTCTGAACATGAAGATGAAGAAGTGTTGAATCGTTTTGTGAAGGCGCGCATGCCGTTTCGGATTCATGAAGACCTTTATACCTTCATAACACATATCCAGGGACCGATTGCCGTTCGTTCGTCGAGTTTGTTGGAAGATTCACACTATCAGCCTTTTGCTGGTATTTACAGTACTTATATGGTGCCCAATACGCCCGGTGATGAGCGCAGGATGATGGAACAGCTCAGCAATGCCATCAAAAGCGTTTATGCTTCAGCATTTTTCCGGGATTCCAAAGCATATATGACTGCCACACGTAATGTGATTGATGAGGAAAAAATGGGGATTGTGCTTCAGGAGGTCTGTGGCTCGCAATATGATGAATATTTTTATCCGAGTTTCAGCGGTGTGGCCCGCTCCATTAATTTCTATCCCATTCCTCCCGAGAAAGCTGAAGACGGTATTGCTAATATCGCACTCGGGCTGGGCAAGCATATTGTGGATGGCGGCGTTACGCTGCGTTTTTCACCTAAATTCCCAAAGAAAATCTTGCAGCTTTCTGAACCCGATTTTGCTTTGAAAGAAACACAAAAGGATTTTTATGCCCTCTCCTTGCAGAAAGACCGCTACCATCCGGATGTTGATGAATGTGTGAATCTGGAAAAGCTGGATATTGCCACAGCTCAAAAGCATAAAAGCTTGAAATTCATTGCCTCTACTTTCGATATGCAATCAGGAACAATTAAAGAGGGCAGTTTTGTAGAAGGAAAAAAGATCATCACTTTTAATCATATCCTGAAACATAACGTGTTCCCACTTGCGGATATCCTGCAACGAATCCTGAGGATTGGGGCAGAAGAAATGAACAACCCCATCGAAATAGAATTTGCCGTTAACCTGAACGTACCCAAAGGGCAGCCGAAAATATTCAGTATGCTGCAGATTCGGCCTATTGTGAATACAACCAAAGGCGTGTCGGCTGATGTTCAGTCTGTTAAAGAAGTAGATACATTGATATCTTCAAAGTCTGCACTGGGTAATGGCGTAATTACCAGCCTGTACGATTTTGTTTATGTCAAACCCGAAGTGTTTGATGCTGCCCGCAATGTAGATGTTGTCCCTTTTGTGGATAAGCTGAATGCCCGCTTTTTGGAGGAAAACAAAAATTATGTTTTGGTCGGGCCGGGACGTTGGGGCAGTAGTGACCCCTGGTTGGGCATTCCAGTAAAATGGCCGCAAATTTCAGCTGCACGTGTTATTGTTGAAAGCGGATTGGAAAATTACCGCATAGACCCAAGCCAGGGGACCCACTTTTTTCAAAACCTGACATCCTTTGGTGTGGGCTATTTTACCATCAATCCTTTTATAAAAGATGGGTTCTACAATCTGGACTTTTTAAATGCTCAGGAAGCCGTTTATGAGGATGAATACCTCCGGCATGTTCGCTTTGATAAGCCTATTATCGTGAAAATTGATGGGGCAAAATCATTAGGTGTTGTTATGATGCCCGGAAAAAAGTAATCTAAAGAGCTGTAATATAATTAGTTATTTGCTTATTTAAATTTTTCTTGTTACTGTAATAAGCAAGGCTTAATTACGTTTGTTAATCAATTAACACCGTTATTTGGTTAACAGTTGATTTTAATTTTTATCTTTGAAGCGCGATAAAAACACATAAAAACGGAAAAAATGGACAAAAAAGCATTGGTTTCTTTTATTGGTCAGATTGAGCTTTTTAACGGGCTTGATGATCAGGAACGTTTGGATTTGATCAGTAATGCTGATTTGAATTCTTATCAGGAAGGGGATTATCTTTTTAACGAGCATAGCCCCCGCGAATACATCTATATAATTTATGAGGGCGAAGTGGAATTGATCAAACGCACGCCATACGGCAAAGAAGAACGTTTGGCCTTTTTTGGAAAATTTGATTTTCTGGGCGAAGGCAGCCTGATGGACGACAGCCCGCATTCTACTTCTGCGCGAATTGTCATGAACAGTAGGATTCTTTGCGTGCACCGAAATTATTTTAAGGAACACGGCCCCGAATCACTCAAAATATTTTCAAATGTGGCCCGCGTTATTTCGCGCCGGATGCGCCACGCTAATAATAAACTGGTTAATTCTGCAGCGCAGTATCTCTCTGGAAGGACCCGAAAGGAGCACGACTTATTGGGAAATCGTGATGTGCCCGCAGAAATGCTTTATGGGGTGCAAACCTTGCGCGCATTGGAAAATTTCAATATCAGCGGTGTAAGCCTCAACTTTTTCTCTGATCTGATCAGCGCACTGGCGATGGTGAAAATGGCTGCAGCTCGTGCAAACCACGACCTGGGTTTGCTTTCTAAGCCGGTCTGCGAGGCTATTTGCCAGGCTTGTCAGGAAATCATGACCGGAAAATTTCATTATCACTTTGTTGTGGATATGATCCAGGGCGGTGCAGGAACTTCTACCAATATGAATGCCAATGAGGTAATCGCAAACCGTGCGCTCGAAATCCTTGGGCATGAACGTGGCCAGTACAAATATTGTCATCCCAATAATCATGTGAACCTTTCACAGTCCACCAACGATGCATATCCTTCGGCAGTGCATATCGCGCTCATCCTGATGAACCGCAAACTCATCAAAACCGTTGAAGAACTGATTAAGGCATTTGCTAAAAAAGCGGAAGAATTTGCTCATATTATTAAAATGGGAAGAACACAACTCCAGGATGCCGTGCCTATGACTTTGGGTCAATCTTTCTCTGCTTATGCTACAACCATCTCCGAAGAAGTGGAACGCCTCAACCAAAACGCAGCGCTCTTCCTCGAAGTAAATATGGGCGCTACAGCTATTGGTACGGGAATCAATTCTGAACCCGGCTATTCCGAAAAAGTTACTCAATATTTGCGCGACATCACCGGAATGGACATTAAGCTGGCAGAAAACCTGGTCGAAGCTACTTCGGATACCGGAGCATTTGTGATGTACAGCTCTGCACTGAAAAGGCTTGCTGTGAAACTTTCGAAAATTTCAAACGACCTCCGTTTGCTCTCTTCCGGTCCACGGGCAGGGCTCGATGAAATAAACCTGCCTCCGATGCAGCCCGGTAGCAGCATTATGCCGGGTAAAGTCAATCCCGTAATTCCTGAAGTTGTCAATCAGATTGCCTTTAAAGTTATTGGAAACGATTTAACTGTTACTATGGCAGCCGAAGCAGGCCAGCTGGAACTCAATGTAATGGAACCGGTAATCGTGCAAAGCCTTTTTGAGTCCATCGAAATGCTGAAAAACGGAATGGATACCCTCATCCAAAGGTGTATCACAGGTATTACAGCCAATGAAAAGCACTGCCGCTTGCAGGTTGAAAACAGTATTGGACTGGTTACAGCCCTGAATCCTGTCCTGGGATATGAGGAATGCACCAACCTGGCACGTCTGGCGCTCGAAAGCGGACGCAGTGTTTATGAACTCGTGTTGGAAAAAGAACTGCTTTCCAAAGAGGAACTGGATAAAATCCTGCTCCCGGAAAATATGATTGGTCCGCACCAGATGAAAGCACCAAACAATTAATTCCATTATAAATGCCGATTCTCTTAACCTGCATTCCCGAAAGGGCGTGCGGGTTTTTTTGTTAAGTTTGCACGCCTGTTTGCAGATGCTTAGCAGGCAGAATATTGAAAATACACTAAAAAATATTTGTAATGAAAAAATCAAGTCCTTTACTTATTCTTGCCTTGCTGCTTGCAATGGCCTGCGGCAACAGTAAAACCGCTGTTGACTACTACAACGCCGGCATTGAGCTTGGAAATGAAGGTAAATACCAGCAGTCGCTTGAAGCGTTTACCAAAGCCATTGAGAAAGATCCAGATTATGCTGATGCCTATAATAACCGTGGATTCTACGCAAAAATGGAGTTGGGTGATTATAAAGGGGCAATCGATGATTACAACAAAGCCATTGAACTGGGACCTGTTGGAAAAGATGCTTTCTCTTTGGCAAACAGAGGATATGCTTATTTTAAGCTTAAGGATTATCCTACGGCAATGAAAGACTTTAAAGCTTCGCAGAAAATTAACCCAAATAATGCCTATCTATACAGGTATATGGCAGAATTGATGTTTACAGTTAATAATCCTGATGCAGCATGTGTGTATGCACAGAGTGCCATTGACCTGGGCTATGAAGTAGAGTATAAAAAGCAGGATTTGCGTAAGATGATGCTTGAACATTGTCCTGCAAAATAGTCTTTGTATCATAAATATGGCGCATTGAAATCTCAACAGGAATATCATCTCCATACATTCTCAAATGGATTGCGGCTGGTTTATCAATATCAGCCTTCTTCGGTTTCGCACCTGGCCTGTTTTATTCATGCCGGTAGCCGCGATGAACTGAAGGAGCAGGAGGGCCTTGCCCATTTCATTGAACATACAATTTTCAAAGGAACACGCAGGCGCAAATCCTATCAGGTAATCAACCGCCTGGAAGTAATTGGTGGCGAACTGAACGCATATACCAGCAAAGAAGAGACCTGTATTTATGCTTCCTTCCCCGCTTTAAATAACCTAAACAGGGCTTTTGATTTAATTGCGGATATTGTATTTAACGCCAGCTTCCCCGAAAAGGAAATCGAAAAAGAAAAGGAAATTGTTTTGGATGAAATCAATTCCTATCTCGATAGCCCATCGGAATATATTTTTGATGAGTTTGAGCAATTGTTTTTTAACGATCACCCGCTTTCATCCCAGATATTGGGCACACCCGAAACCGTTGCTTCGTTCAACCGCCAAATGATCCTCGATTTTATTGGTGCGCACTACAAAACAGATCGTATGGTGGTGAGCTATTGCGGAAATGCATCTTTTCTTAAAATCATTAAGTTGATCGAGAAGTTTTTCCCGCTTCATGACAGGCCCTCTTTTGAAGATTCAATGAAGAATTCTTCTGATGTGCCCTTTGATTATAAGCCTTTCAATATTCAAAAAGACAGGAACAGTTTCCAAACGCATTGCCTGATCGGTATGCCGGCACCTGCGGTTTTTTCTGACGAGCGCATTATAATGTCCTTGCTGAACAATATGCTGGGTGGCCCCGGTCTCAACAGCCGCCTGAATATGTCCCTGCGTGAAAAACACGCCTGCTCCTATCTTGTAGAATCTTCATATGCAACATACAAAGATCAGGGATTACATACGATTTACCTCGGGACAGACCATAAAAACCTGAAAAAAAGCCTCAAACTGGTGCGTCGGGAGCTAAGTAAGTTTGCGGATAATGTGTGTTCGGAACGTCAGCTTTTACAGGCTAAGAAACAGATGTTGGGCCAAATTGAAGTGCAACATGATTCAGGCAGCCAGAAAATGCTCAATGCAGGCAAATCATTATTGCTCAATGGGGAAATTTGCACAACAGATGAATTACGCGACAAAATATTGCAAATCAGTCCGTACAGCCTGAACCAATTGGCACAGAAGATTTATTCAGATGATCGTTTGAGCTATCTTATTTATCCAGGAGAATAGAGATCCAATATTATGAACGACGAAAAGAGCTATTTGCTTGAGGAGTATATTGAAGCACATTGCCGTGATGAATGCCCGTACTTGGCTGATTTGCGCAGGCAAACCTATTTGAAAGCTTTGATGCCACGTATGATTTCGGGTAAAGTTCAGGGTGCTTTCCTGTCATTGCTGAGTAAATCGCTGAAACCTCTTCGTATTCTGGAGCTTGGAACCTATACGGCTTATGCCACCTTCCACCTCGCCGAAGGTCTTCAGAAGGGAGGTCTGATCTATTCCATTGATAAAAACGATGAACTCCATCATGTTTTTCAGCCGGCACTTGAAAAATCTCCTTTTAAAGACAAAATCCGTTTGATTAATGCGAATGCCCTGGATGTTATCGATACGCTTGATGAAGCATGGGATGTAGTTTTTATAGATGCCGATAAAGAGAATTATCCGGAATACCTTATCAAAATTCTGCCAAAGATCAAACCAGGTGGATTGCTTATTGCTGATAATGTTTTGTGGGACAACAAAGTACCTGATTTTTCCGTGACCGATAAGGCCACAAAAGCCCTGCGCCGTTTTAACCAAATGGTACAGGAAGAAGGTTGTTTGGAAAATGTTCTGCTGCCGCTTCGCGATGGGCTTATGATAGCCAGAAAGGTCTAATATATTGATTTTCAGTAATTAAAATCTTTTGAACCTTTTAATGGCCATGCTGTTATTTTAATGAAGTCTAAATTAAAATTAAACAACATGAACCAAGAAATTAAAAATATTCAGTTTCCGGAATTGCCCTACGCTTTTGATGCCCTTGAACCGCACATCGACGCGCGTACAATGGAATTACATTATACAAAACATCATCAGGGATATTTCAATAATTTGAAGAATGCCGTTGCCGGGACAGAAGCTGAGAATATGCAATTGGAAGATATCTTTAAAAATATCAGTTCTTATTCAGCTGCCGTGCGCAATAATGGAGGTGGTCATTATAACCACAGCCTTTTTTGGAATATCATGAAAGCTGATGGAGGTGGCCAGCCTTCGGGGATATTGAAAGACGCTATGGAGCGCGACCTTGGAGGCTTTGAAGCATTTAAAACTGATTTTGAAAATGCGGCAAAAACCCGTTTTGGCAGTGGTTGGGCATGGCTTTCGGTAAATGAAGATGGCAAATTGCAGGTGAGCAGCACACCAAATCAGGATAATCCATTAATGGATGTCGCCGATGTAAAAGGTATGCCAATAATGGGTCTCGATGTTTGGGAGCATGCCTACTACCTATATTACCAGAATCGCCGTCCAGATTACGTTTCAGCTTTTTGGAATGTGATCAACTGGGATGAAGTAGCAAAGAATTATGAGGATGTTTTGTCAATAATTTAAGAATATCATTTGTTGCAATAACCAATAATTATGCACAAAGCGGAATCTACAAACCGGATGAAAGTCTAAAGCTTGCATCCGGTTTTTTCATTAATGCCGGCCTTTATCCTGTTTTTGAAAAAAGATTTTGTTGAAAATTGATGAAAAAAATAATGGCTCAGATGCTTTTTTCCGGATTTTGGAAATTGCGAGAAAGGGATATCAGCTTAAAGGCATTCTTTTTCTGCTTTTGCTTTACGTTCTGATTTTCAAGCTTTCAAATTTTTTTGTGTGTGTTATGTTTTAATCAATTTTTATATTTATAAAATACTGAAAAACAATTTCTTAACTACGCAATTTCTAATATTGCACCGTTTTATTCATTTTTAGCTATAGCAGTCATGATACTAAAAAATTATGGATGTTTTTACATTTTGGGATGTATGGCTATTCCACAATTCAGAATAAAATTGACTGCGGCAGAATCATTCTGGTCATCGGCTGATGGATTAACAAAAAATTTTTAAAAAAACCCGAAAATGAAGCAACCCTGCATAAATATTATAGTCTGAAAGCATTAGACGCGGGAGAAATCTTGCGTTTTGACCGGAAATTTATATCTTTGGTCGAATTTTTTTTTGAAAACCCTTTATTCAATTCACTAATTATTAACCAAAATTCAAGTTCTATGCGTAGAATTACCAGGTTTCTTTCCTTGTTGTTGGTGATGCTGTTCACCTCAACGACTACTTTCGCGGATTTCGTGGAAGTAGGTGGAGGAACGAGCGGAACTTCGTATGTGCCGGTTTACGGCTTTTACGATTACAGTTGGTCTCGTGTTATTTACCTCCAAACAGAATTGGGTGATGCAATCACTATGGAAAAGGTTGCATATCAACTCTACAACAGCTCTTCAAGTTATGTGATGCCTAACCAGCAAATCTGGCTTAAGCATACCACAGACGCTACTTTCCCAAGCTCGGCCTATATAGATCCGGGCGCCAACGGTTTTACCAAAGTGTATGACGGAACAATAACATTCAATGGAGTTCAGGGTGACTGGATCGAAATTGAGTTCAATGTTGCTGATTTCGATTACAATGGTACGGACAACCTAATTGTCCTTTATGAAAACCGTGATGGCGATTATGCTAGTGGTTATCCACGCTGGTATTACAATTACGACTACGGTCGTGTAAATTACAGGTATGCAGACGGTTCTTTCCCTACTACTTCAGGTAGTACATCGGGTTATGTGCCTAACACACGTTTCTTCTACACTCCGGTACCTCCTGCAACAGAAGGTACAATGCACGGTATGGTAGAAAATACTGCTACAGGCGATCCTGTTGTTGGTGCAACCATTACTGCTACTGAAACTACATCAGGCGATGTATATAATTGGATGTCAGGAGAAAACGGTGAATATTATTTCCCAACTCCTGCGGGTACATTTGACCTCACTTTCGCGAAAATCGGTTTCGCCGGTGGAGCTCAAAATGGTGTAGTAGTTGTTCTTGGTGACACAACAGAAGTTCCTGATGTTACCATGACAGAAACTGCTTATCAACCAATGTTTGCCACTGCTACAGTTAATGCAACTGATGATGCATGCCTCGTAGAATGGGGACTGCCTTCAGGTGATTACGAAATCGTTTATGACGATGGCGTTGCTGAAAACATGATTGCATGGTTCTTTGGTGGAAACATGAACGCTGTTAAGTTTACTCCTGCCGGATATCCTGCAGATTTAACAGGTGGTTCAGTTTACGTTGGTGATGGTGCTTATCCTGCTGGTGGTGCCTTTATCGGTGTTGATTTCGGTATCGCTGTTTATGATGATAACGGCGTTAACGGAATGCCCGGAGCACTGCTCGATTCTATTGTTGTTACTCCTAACGACTTTGGATGGGTAGAATTTACCGGTCTTGACGTTACTATTGAAGATGGAGATTTTTATATCGCTATGGTACAAGGTGGTGATTATCCTGATTGTGCCCCTATCGGTATCGACGAAACTCCTCCACAAAAATTCCGTTCGTATAGCCGCAATGCCAGTGCAGGTGCTGCATGGGCAATGTCTGCTTATCAGGACTTCATGATCCGCGCTCAAATGAACGGTCCTCAGGCTGGTTCTGGTGACTTTGCAAAAGGTGGTATTGTTTATCCTTCTGTTGATACACGTCAGATGAACAGTATGAGCCCTGCAAATACACCTAACTATGGTACCGAAGGAACAGCTTCTTACAAGCCGGTTCAGGGTGCTACACGTGGTGTTGACCATTATATGGTTTACCGTGTATCTGATTTCGATCCTGAAGATCCAATGGATCCGGGTGTTGAAACACTGCTGAACAACAACGTTAGCGGCCTTTCTTATAACGATAACGGTTTCGGCGCTCAGCCAAGCGGTTACTATCGTTATAATGTGTATGCTGTTTACGAAAGTGGTGAAGTTTCTGACGCTGCAGTTACTAATGTTGTAGGTCATGCACTTCGTTATGATGTAACTTTTGAAATTACAACAACTGATGGAAACAGCCCCGAAGGCGCTCACGTGCTGATGACAGGTCTGGAATATCCTTATGAAGTATATGAAGCATTTGCTCCTGCTTCAGGTATTGTTGTTTTCGAAGAAGTTTGGGATGGTACTTATGACTATTCAGTAAACCTCAATGGTTACGATCCTTACGAAATGATGGGCGTAACAATTGATGAAGTAACTACTATTCCTGTAATGCTCAGCGAAACAAAGAATCCTCCAAGGGGTCTTTATGTAGATGAAGTTACTCAGGTTGCCGTTTGGTTTGAGCCAGGTGAATTCCCGGGTGCAGAATGGAATTTCAATGCCGGTATTCCTGCCGACTTTACCATTGTAAATGGTGGCACATGTAATGCAACATGGGAAGCTTCTACTTATGGTGGTGGCCTCGACGGTACGCAAATGGCCTTTGTAAACAGTGACGGTGCCGGTTCTGCTTGCGGTACTATGGACGAAGAAATGATTACTTCCGAAGTTAATACTGCCGGTGTAAGCCAGGTGTATCTTGATTTCGATCAGTTCTTCCAGCAATATGTTGCCAGTATCGGTGATGTTGATGTTTGGGATGGTACTGCATGGCAAACTGTTTATTCTGTTAGCTCGAATATTGGTGGTTGGGGTGCTCCAAACCATCAGCAAATTGATATTACTGCCTATGCCAACGTTGGGATGAAAATCCGTTTCCATTATTATAACGCTGACTGGGATTACTGGTGGGCAATTGATAATGTAAAAGTATGGGACGGCGTTGGTGGTAAATCACGCGACCTTACTTCCTATAATGTTTATCTTGATGGTGCATGGGTAGGCTCTACAGCTGCCGATGTAACTACATGGACATATCAAAACCTGAACTTCGGCCAGACTTACGTTGCCGGTGTTGGTGCTGTTTACAGCTCAGGTGTATCAGAAATCATTACTTATGAATTTACTGCTGCATTCCTGCCTCCACCACGTAACCTCGAAGGTGAAGTTATGGATCACGATGCAATCCTTACTTGGGATTACCCGGTAGAGGGAGGCCCTTATGGTGATGGCGACCGCTCTGATATTGTTGTTTCTGCAAGCACAGAAGCTGAAAGCCATGAAGGAAATGCTTCAAACGGTGGATCAAGCGATGCACAATTTGACCTCCAGTTCTCTTACGATGTAGATACTCCTTCAGGTCTGACTGGTCTTGCCGGTGCCGAAACTGATGGTAATTTCTTCTACGTAACTAAGTGGGCTAACAACCAGATAGTCAAGTTTAACATGGATGGTTCATTCGTTGAAACTTTCTCTATCGGTGGTGTTTCCGGTCTTCGCGACCTCGCTTATGATGGTACTTATTTTTACGGTGGTGCTGCTTCTACTACCATTTATGAAATGGACTTTAATAGCCAGACACTCGTAAGTACTATCTCTTCTGCTTCTGCAGCACGTGCAATTGCCTACGATCAAGGCGAAGATGGATTCTGGGTAAACAACTGGGATTCTGACCTTACACTTACCAGCCGTGCTGGTGCTACACTGAATACAATCAGTAACCCACCTAGCATTTATGGTATGGCATATGACAATATTTCTGCTGGTGGTCCATTCCTATGGGTTTTCTCTGGTACATCATCAGGTGGTGGTTGTCAGATCGAGCAAATGGACATTGCTACTGGTAACCTTACAGGTCTTTCTCACAGTGTAAGTGGTGACCTTGGTGCAAGTGGTATTGCTGGTGGTCTCTGGATTCAGCCAGATATTGTTTCAGGTTTCACTACTATTGGTGGTCTGATGCAGGCTTCTCCTGACCTCCTCTTCGGTTACGAACTCGTCGCTGGCGGCGGTGGCGGTGGCGGCGGACAGGCACCAAACCTGATCGCTTACAACGTTTACCGTGATGGTGGTTTCATAGCGCAAACTGCTGCCGATACACGTACATATACTGATGTTTATGCTCCTGCAGGAACACACGAATATTCAGTAACAGCTGTTTACGAAGCTCCTACTGCCGGTGAATCACTGGAAGAAGGTCCTATCGAACTGTATATCTATGGTGAAGGTGCTATCACAGGTAACGTTAGCGTTATGGGTACACCGCTTGTACCACTGGAAGGTGCTACTGTTACTGCTTACCGCGAAGTAGGTGATGAACTCATTTACGAAGCTGAAGCAACTACTGATATGAACGGTTCCTATACAATGACTGTTCTTGAAGCTTCTTACACTGTAATGTGTGAAGCTGATGGTTTTGAACCACAGGAAGTATCAGGTCAGTCTGTAGCTAATGGCGGCAACACTATTGTTGACTTCATTATGCTTGAGTTCCCTGATCCTGCACTTGGTGTAACTGCTGAGCGTAATATGGAAAAAACTCAGGTAGATGTGAACTGGTATGAGCCTAGCAACTACTACTATATTATTTATGACAACGACGATGCTACCAACGTAACTGCTTGGGATGTTGCCGGTAACTTTAACGCTGTTAAATTTACTCCGGAAGGATACCCAACAGATGTACTTGGTTTCATGGTTAATGTATATGACGGAAGCTGGCCAAGCGGTAATAACCTGCAGCCTTTCACTATGTTTGTAGCTCTTGCTGACGGTGAAGATGGAATGCCTGGTACTATGCTTGACAGTATTACCGTAACTCCTGCTAACTACGGTTGGGTTGAATTCGACTTTAACGGTGCAAGCACTGTTGAAGAAGGTGACTTCTACCTCGTTATGCGCCAGGATACTGATTATCCAAACTGTACGCCTATTGCTGTTGATGCTACTGCCGGTGCAAACCGCAGCTACAACCGCTATGCAACGGGTGGCCGTGATTGGGAACTCAGTACTTATCAGGATTATATGATCCGCGCTAAAGTTTATGGTGATAACAGTGGCCGCGCTGCAACTGAATTCAATACCGAACTTGATCTTACACAAGGATCTGTTGCCAATTCTTACAGCAAGTATCCTGTTGAAACAGCACAGGTGAACAGCCAGAAAATTGGTAAATTCGTTCCTGTAACTCCTGGTCAGGCACGTGATCTCGAGTATTATAACATCTATCGTCTCGAAGATGGCCAGCAAAATGATCCTTCTGTTTGGACTATGCTTGCTGAAGGCTTTGAGGATACACATTACATTGACCTTGACTGGACTACTCTGGAACAAGGATACTATGTATATGCTGTAGTTAGTGTTTATACTTACAACCAGTCTGCTCCTGCATTCTCGAATGTTGTTCCTCGTCTGTTCGACTTTACTGTTACAGTGAACGTAAGCACAAATACAGGCGACAGCCCTGAAGGTGCATATGTTGAGCTTTCTGCTACTGAAAGTTCTGATCGTTATTACGACTGGGCACCAGAAGATGGCGTTACTCCTCTGTATTGGGTGAACCTGGGATGGTACAACCTTGAAGTTAGTAAGCCAGGTTACGATTCTTACGTTCTCGAAGGACTGTATGTGAACCAAGACCTTACTATCGACGCCGTACTGAACGAAGCATGTCTGCCACCGCAGATGTTCCACGTTACTATGGACGGTATCGCTACTTGGTTGCCACCAGTACTTGACTACGAAGAAGTATTCTTCGAAGGCTTCGAAGGTGGAATGATCCCTTCAGGTTGGACCCAGATTACTGATCCTAACATGAACCCAGACCAGTGGGTTGTTCAAACAGGCGGTGCAGGCGGACATCCAGCCGGCGCATTCGAAGGTGAATACAACGCACTCTTCAATGGTAGCTCTGCGATTACCAAGCTTGTTACTCCAGAAATCGACCTCGGTGGTGCCATTGCTCCTGAACTTAGCTTCTGGTTTGCACAACCTGCTAGCAGCGGACAAGACAAACTGTCTGTATTCTACAAGAATAGTGCAAGCGGTAGCTGGGAAGCTCTTATGAGCGAAGCTGGTGACGTACAGTTCTGGACTAAGAAGAACATCGAACTTCCGAACCCAACTGCTACTTATTACATCGCATTTGAAGGTACAGCCCCTGAAACTGGTGGTTATGGCGTAAGCCTCGATAATGTACGCGTAGTTAAAGGTGTTGAGCCAGGCGACGACCGCGCACTCGAAGGTTATAACGTTTACCTCAATGGTGTATTCCAGGATTTCACTACTGAACTTACTTATACATACACCGGACTTACTGTAACTCAGGCGTATATTGGTGGCGTAAGCGCTAAATATACCAACTGCGAAAGCCCGATTGTACTCTATCCATTCACATATTATACTTGTGACTTCTTCGCTCCTATCCGTAACCTCGAAGCCAGCCTCATCAATTGTGATGTTCAGCTGACTTGGGAACCACCGGGAGACCTCGAACCACAGGAATATGATATCATTTACACTGATGATACTCCGGAAAATGCTACTGCATGGAACGTAGTAAACAGTGAAAATGCCCTCCGTATGACACCTGCAGGTTATCCTTGCGACGTATTGACTGTTTCAGTTAATATCTATGATGGTACATGGCCAGCCGGTAACATTCTGAACCCAATGGAAATTCTTGTTTATGCCGGTGACGGTACAGGCGGACTCCCAGGAACTATGCTCGGTAGCAAAGTTGTTACTCCTACTGCGTACAACTGGGTTGACGTTGACGTAAGTGACCTTGGAATCACAATTACTGATGGTGACTTCTATGTATCTCATAAGCAAATAGGTACTTATCCTGATTGTCCTCCAACAGCAATCGACGAAGGAGCTGGTGTAAACCGTTCTTACAGCCGCGTTGATGGTGACCCATGGGGTGTTGCTTCTTATCAGGACTTCATGTTCAAAGCCCACGTTTATGGTATGTACTTCGGCGACCGCGTTATCGATGGTGGTAGTGTAAACGTACCTGCTACAGCCAATGCTGCTGCACTTACTGCAAATGAGCCTGTTGTTCAAACTGGTATGCAGGATGTTCAGAATGGTAAATTTGTATATGCTGATGGCCGTGAAATGCGTGCCCTCCGTGGTTACAACGTTTACCGTGACGGTGATAAGATCAATGATGTTCTCTTAGGACCTGGTTCTACAGTTTATACTGATACTCCTCCTTACGGTGGTGTTTATGTATATGGTGTTACTGCTGAGTATGACGAAGGTCACGCTTGTGCTGTAGAAGTTGAAGTTGATGTTTGTGGTCACCTGCCAGCACCAACTGATCTTCAAGGTGAAGGTTATGATGATGCCCTTACTGCACACCTGTGGTGGAATGCTCCTAGCACTAGCCTTAGCACTTGGATGTACTACGACGATGGCGTTTACGCTTCTTCAATCGGTGCCGGTGAAGCACAGTTTGATGTTGCTATCCGCTTCCCTGTTGACGTACTTGGTCCTTATGACGGTTTGAGTATGACTACACTCCGCATCTATATGTCAACCAGTGGTGTTAACTCACTCTATACAGGTAAAGTTTGGACAAAAGACGGTGCCGGTGATCCAGAAGTTGTTGCTGAAATCGAAATCGATGAAGCTGCTATCGTTTGGGATGCATGGAACGACTACGAACTCGAAACTCCACTTGTAATCGATGCTACTAAAGAACTTTGGTTCGGTTATTACATCGATGAGCCAGACGGAGACTTTGCAGCTGCCGGTTCTGCTGTTGCTGATGATGGTCTTGGAAACATGATCTATTACGGCGGCGCATGGGCTACACTGCTCGAGCTTGCTCCAACACTCGACTATAACTGGATGATCCGTGGTTATGTTACTGATGACGCTGGTGACCGCATGGAAATGAGCGCTATCGCCAATACAGCAACTTACAATACATTTGGTGAGCTTGCCAACACTAATGTTGAACCACAAGCTACTGTTCTGCCTACTGGCAGCCGCGCAGTACTGCTTGGTTACAATGTTTACCGTGATGGTGACGACGAACCAGTGAACATGGATGTAATTCCTGATACTACTTATGATGATGTTGACCTCCTCCCAGGCCTTTACGAATATATCGTAACTGCTGTTTATGATGAAGGTGAATCTTATCCTGAAGGCCCAATTGAAGTACTTGTTGGTACACTTCCTGTTCCTCCAGCAAACCTTGCTGCTGATGTCCAGTGTTATGACGTAGTTCTGACTTGGGGCGATGCAGATGCTAAGCTTTGGGATGACTTCGAAATGTACGCAGACTTTACACTTGACCTGAGCCCATGGATCCTCAACGACGTTGACGGTTCTACAACCTATGGTTTCACAGGAATTTCATTCCCGAACTCAGGTGCTGCTATGGCGTTTATCGCATTCAACTCACTGGCAACTGATCCTCCAATGGACGAAAACCTTGCTTACAGTGGTGACAAATTCGCAGCTTGCTTCGCAGCAACTACTCCTCCAAACAACGATTGGATGATTACACCAATGCTTATGATCGACGAAGGTGATGTATTTAGCTTCATGGCTAAAACATATACTGATCAGTATGGTCTTGAGCGCTTCAAAGTTGCTGTAAGTACTACAGGTACTAATCCTGAAGACTTCACAGTAATCAGCGAAGGTGACTATGTTGAAGCTCCTGCAGATGCTTATGGCATGTTTGAATATGACCTCTCCGCTTATGCTGGTCAGGAAATCCACATTGCTATCAACTGTGTTTCTAACGACGCATTCATCTTTATGGTTGACGACGTTTATGTTGGACCTGCTGGTAAAGCACGTTCTGCTGCTAATCCTGCTGTACACAGTACTGTTGCACGTGCTGAGGTTGCATGGAATGGTGAAGTTTACGCTCCATCAAGCAAAACCCGTGCACTCCAAGGATACAATGTATTCATGGACGACGTTCAGGTGAACACTGAGCTGATTGAAGAAAACACCTACACTGTTATGGATCTTGAGCCAGGAACCTATGGCTTCCAGGTAAATGCCGTTTACGATGAAGGTACTTCAGAACGCACAGATGTTGTTGAAGCTACTATTGAAGAGTATGTTGCTGTTAGCGACCTCGAAGGTGAAATCAACGATATGGGTTATCCTGAATTGACATGGTCAGCTCCTGTAGGCCGTGCACTGGAAAGCTATAAAGTTTACCGTGAAGGTGAAATGATTGCTGAAGGACTTACTGAAACTATGTATGTAGATGAAGAAGACCTTCCTGATGGTACATATTGTTACACTATTGTTGCTGTTTACACGGATTGCGAAAGCGTACCTTCTAATGCAGTATGCCTCGACATCACAGGTATCAACGACATCAACGGTAATGAGCTCAGCGTATATCCGAACCCTGCAACGGACGTAGTTAATGTACGTCACAGCGGCCAGATTGAACAAATCACCGTTGTAAACGCTGTAGGTCAGGTTGTTGCTGAAATCATGACCAACGAAACAAATGTTGCTATCAACGTTTCAACTTACGAATCAGGTGTTTACATGCTCCGTATGCGTGCTGCCGATGGCACACTCACAACTAAGCGTGTTACTATTGCTGAATAAGCATTAGCACTTTAGAATACTTCCTAAGCGTCCCGAGAATTCGGGGCGCTTTTTTGTTTTTTTATAATATGCATTTTCGTAATGAAATTCCCCATTGAACCGGAGATATTGGATAGGGGAAAAGGTCGGAATTCCTCAGGGGCACAAAACACCAAACACCCTTCCTGATGTTTAAACGGGTTTTTCTTCTGAAAAATAATTGGTAAGGAAGTTGTAACGAACTTTTAATTAGTGCCTGCCAGAAAACACCTTTTTTTTGAGTCTTTGATAAGAAAACGTCAAAGACAAGGCTTTAGCAGCCTTGAAAATCAAGGAGTTTACTCTAGTAAATGACTGTTTTCAAGGCAAGAGTAACGCAGTATTTGGCGTTTTCTTGCAAAGACTAATTAAAGGAAAATGGCTTACAGGATATGTCCTTTCAGAAGTGCCTGTTATTCCTTCCTCCTGTTTTTATCCTTATATGCGCTGCTTATGATGGGCTCACAACCAAATTTATCTGCACTTAAGGTTTATTTTTTGCATATAATCAAAGTCGTTTTCATTGAAACGGGAATATATGGGTCTGGCCTGCATTGAATTAAGTAGCTTGGTGCCAACAAAACTTTTCCCATTCACATTCTGAAAACTATAGGAAACTTTTTTTTGTCCGTATCCAGGATTGGCCAGAAAATAAATCAAAAATTCAGCTTTCTCAGACTGTATTATTTGCACGCAATGCTTTCCGGCATATTTTTCTTCAATATAGAAACCCAGTAGGTCTGCGGCGGTCTCTATATTTTCTGTTGAAATAAAACGATCTTCATCCTGGCAGTCTGCCAGACAAGTCATAAACTCCTGAATGGCCTGACTTTGTTTTAAAATTTGCTGGAGGCTGTCCGTCTGAGCGGCATTTAAAGCTATATTTTCTTTTAATTCTGTTTGAATATCATACACAAAAAGTTCTATATCGGAACAAAAATAGTAGCAGATTTCCCGGGAACTACCATCAAAATCCTTAAGGTAATTTACAATTGAATTTAGTTTCTTTTGGTAATCTTCTGTATTATAAAGTTTTATACTGTGGTAGGCTGTGCTGCTTTTTTTAGGCACGCCACAAGCGCCTAAAAGAACAATTAAGATAATAAGAAGAGTATTGGTTGATTTCATGATTTTTGCGATATTGCGGAAATTAGAATTTATTTTAAAAGATGAGCACCTAAATCCTGTTTGCCATGCAAAAGTACAATTATCTTTCCGTCTTCTTTTTTGTTCTGATTATTCTCTCGTTTTCCTGCCAAAAACCACAACCTAAGAAACTTAGTATTGCTGTGTCAAAACTATCTGACAGTTATCAGCAATGGCTGCTTAATCAGGATACTACTCTGGAAATGAAATCTTTCTATGGAGAACCATTAACTGATCTTAAAGGAAAATTAGAGGGCTATGATGCAATATTGATTACGGGTGGGGAAGATGTTTATCCGGCCTATTATGGGAAAACAGCTGATACGGCACGTTGTGGTTCTTTTGATTATTATCGCGATTCGCTTGAGCTGGCCATGATTGCTTATGCAATAGAAAACAAGGTGCCGCTTTTTGGTGTTTGCCGCGGAGCTCAAATTACGAATGTTGCTCTGGGCGGGAGCTTGATTATTGATATTCCTGCCGATTTTGATACGCTGATTGCACATCGTCAGAAGGACTGGAGGAACTGCTTCCATGATGTGCTCCTGGATACCGGCAGTCGCTTGTTTCAGATTGCAGGGCTTCAAAAGGGAATGGTGAACAGCAACCACCATCAGGCCGTTGATCAGATTGCGCCTGCATTAAGAATCACAGCCCGTGCTTGCGATGGTTTGCCCGAGGCGATCGAATGGAAGGATAATGAAAACAATCATTTCCTAATGGGCGTGCAATGGCATCCCGAACGCTTAAAATCAGATAATCCTTTGTCGTTGAACCTGGCCAGAGCATTTTTAAAAGCGGCCTCAGATTATTCTCAAAAGCAGGATTAGTCGTCGGAGAATTCTTTCAGCATCCTGCGGTATTCGCTGAGCAGGTTGGCTTTGGATATAAAGCCTTTGTATTTTCCATCCTCAATAACCGGCATATTGTATTTGCCGCTGTCCTGAAACTTTTGTGCTATGGCTTCAACGCTGTCTTTGGGGTCAATAATATAAACCGGTACTGTCATCAGACTGCTGATATCAACAGTATCATACAATTCCGGTTTGAACATAATGTGACGCACATTATCTAATACAACAATGCCCAGAAAATTATTATCATCATCAATTACGGGGAAAATATTCCGTTGACTTTCAGAAATGGCATCCACAAGATCGCCTAATTTTGCGTTTTCATTTACGGTTATAAAATTGGTTTCCAGTATCTTGTCGATACGCATCAGTGTAAGGACATTTTTATCCTTATGGTGTGTAAGTAGTTCGCCGCGTTTGGCCAACTGAATAGTATAAACGGAATTGGCAGTGAATATCCGGATGGTGATATACGAAATTACGGCAACAATCATCAGGGGCATAAAAAGCTCATAGCCACCGGTAATTTCGGCAATCAGGAAAATTCCTGTGAGCGGTGCGTGGATAACGCCGGCAATAAGGCCGCCCATGGCTACCAGTGAAAAATTGGTTGCAGACAATTCGGCAATGCCCAGAGTATTCACCGTTAGGGCAAACAGAAGGCCGGTATGCGCCCCGGTAAAGAGTGTTGGGGCAAATATACCCCCGATTCCTCCGGCACCAAAAGTAAGGCTCGTAGCAATTACTTTCAGTAAGATAATGACCAACATGAAAATCAGAATGGCTGAGCTGTTGTCTTTCATCCAGTAAAAAGGGCCGCTGTCAAACAAAGTGTAGGTTTCTCCGTGCAGGCAGGCATTGGTTGCTTCATAGCCTTCGCCATAAAGCGATGGAAATAAAAACACCAGCAAACCGAGCATGCTGCCTCCAATAAGCAAGCGCAGCCACCATTTCCCGATTTTAGAAAATATATTTTGAAAAAAGAGATAAATCTTTGTGAAATACAAACTAATAAGGCCGCATAAAACGCCAAGGATCACATAAAAATGAAGATCCTTCATGCGGAATGCTTCTGTGATTTCGAAGGGGTAAAGAACGTCCATTCCCAGAAACATGAAGGAGGTCAGTGCGGCAGTTACCGATGCAATGAGCAGTGGTACCAGCGATGCCAGTGTCAAATCGAGCATAATTACTTCCACTGCAAATACGATAGCGGCAATAGGCGATTTGAAAATTGCCGACATGGCGCCTGCACTGGCAAAAGCCAAAAGTTGCGCCAATTGCCTGTAATTGAGTCCTAAAAACCGGCCAATGTTGGAGCCAATAGCGCCTCCTGTAGCCACTGTTGGCCCCTCCAGCCCCACAGAACCACCAAAACCAACAGTAAGTGAACTGCTGATTACCGAGCTGAACATATTGTGCGCTTTCAGGATGGCATTGTTTTTTGAAATGGCATACAGAACACTTGGGACACCATCTCCAACGTATTGCCTCAAAATAAAACGGATAAAAATGACCGTGATGATAATCCCAATAAAAGGGTAGGCAATGTAGAGGAAATTGTCTAACTGAATATGGAAATGACCAGTTAGCAGGTCTTTGATCAAATGTACCAGGTTTTTAATGACAACAGCGGCCATTCCGGATGAAAAGCCTACTATAATGCTGATTATCAATAAATAATTTCTGTCTGTAATGTGCTTTTTCCGCCAACGCAGCAGCCTGAACAAAAATTTGTTGCGTCTGTTTAAACTCATATTGGGAACCCGTATTCGCTTAAGCTGATATTCAGCCTTAAATCTTTTTTTCTGAGCGCGAATATAAACTAATTTGAGCCCACACTAAAGTAAATACCACCAATTTTGTAAATTAGCCCCAAACGATTAAATCTATGCGAATAATAAGTTATAATGTGAACGGCATCCGTGCTGCTGTTAAAAAAGGTTTTTTGCAATGGCTTGAGCAGGAGTCTCCTGATGTTCTATGCCTTCAGGAAACCAAGGCGCAGGATGATCAGCTACCTACAGAAGAATTAAACCGGCTTGGATATCATGTGTATCATCATGCAGCTCAAAAAAAGGGCTATTCCGGTGTGGCGATAATTTGCCGCCAAAAGCCGGATGAGGTCGTTTACGGTATGGGAAATGCCAAATATGACAGCGAAGGCCGTTTTATCAGGGCTGATTTTGGTTCCCTGTCAGTAGTTTCTGTTTATCATCCCTCCGGCTCCAGTGGGGATATCCGTCAGGCTTTTAAGATGGAATGGCTTGAGGATTATCAGAAATATGTGCTCGAATTACGTAAGCAGCGTCCGGAACTGGTTTTGTCCGGTGATTATAATATTTGTCATAAACCGATTGATATCCATGATCCGGTGCGCAACGCAAACAGCTCCGGTTTCCTGCCGGAAGAACGTGAATGGATGAGTGGATTTCTCAATACAGGCTTTATTGATACGTTCCGCGAATTTCACCCCGAGCCACATCAATATACCTGGTGGAGCTACCGTGCAGGGGCAAGAGGAAAAAATAAAGGCTGGCGTATTGATTATCATATGGTTACAGAAAACATGAAAGCCAAGCTGAAAGATGCCGGAATCCTTGCCGATGTAGTTCATTCCGATCACTGCCCGCTATTTCTCGAAATCAAATAAACCACCAATATGACCAAGACCATCACCGACGAAAAATTTGCCAGCGGTGCCATTGAGAATGAAATCCGTTATCTCAACCTCCTGGCCGAAAAATTCCCTACTATTCAGGATGCCAGTACGGAAATTATCAACCTTGAAGCCATCCTGAACCTCCCGAAAGGAACCGAACATTTTTTAACGGATATCCATGGCGAGTACGACACTTTTAACCATGTGCTGCGCAATGCGTCAGGAGTGGTGCGCCGCAAAATTGATGACGTTTTCGGAAGGCGCATCCGCGAATCGGAAAAAAGAAAGCTCGCTACATTAATATATTATCCTGAAGAAAAACTCGATATCATCCTGAAAGAGGAGAAAGATGTAGATGAATGGTTTTCTATCGCTTTGCAAAGGTTGGTTGAAGTGGCCCGCGTTTCTGCGGAAAAATATACGCGGTCCAAGGTGCGCAAAGCAATGCCCGCCGATTTTGCCTACATCATCGATGAGCTCCTGAATGAATCCGGAGCCAAAAAGCAGGAGTATTTTAATGGGATTATCCAAACGATTATCGATATCAAACGTGCGCGGCATTTCATTATCGCGATTAGTAAGTTTATCCAGCGCCTGCTGATTGACCGCTTGCATATCATTGGCGATATTTTTGACCGTGGCCCCAGCCCCGATAAGGTTATGGATGCCCTGATGGAGCATCATTCCGTTGATATTCAATGGGGAAACCACGATATCATATGGATGGGCGCTGCTGCAGGAATTGATGCGCATATCGCCACTGTGGTACGGATCCAGGCGCGTTATGAAAACCTTGATGTACTTGAAGATGCTTACGGAATCAGCCTGCTGCCACTGGCAACCTTTGCTATGGAAACCTATGCTGATGACGAATGCCCGGTTTTTATCCCGAAATCAGCCAGGCCGGAAGATTATTCCAATAAACGGGTTTCCCTTGTTAAGAAAATGCAAAAAGCCATTGCGATAATTGAGCAGAAGCTTGAAGGCCAAATAATTATGCGCAATCCGGATTTTGATATGGGCGACCGCTTGATGCTCGATAAAATTGATTACAAAAAGGGCACTATAAAGTTGCATGCTAAAGTGCATGAATTGCTCGATAAGAATTTCCCTACAGTCGATCCACTTAATCCTTTCGCGCTGTCTGATGAAGAAAAGGAGCTAATGGAAAAACTCCGCTTTTCATTTATGAAATCAGAAAAACTGCAGCGCCATGTGAAATTTCTTTTTGCCAAAGGAAATATGTACCTCGCGTATAATTCCAACCTGCTTTTCCATGGCTGTATTCCTATGACCGACGACGGCAAACTGGAAAGTATTAAAGTTGAAAACAAACAGTATTCGGGCAAAGCAATGTGCGATATATTTGATAAAATGTGCCGCAGGGCTTATTTTAACCGTGAGATGAACGGAAGCACCGAACATGATAAGGATTATATGTGGTACTTGTGGCAGGGAGCTAAAAGCCCGCTTTTTGGCAAGAAAAAAATGGCCACTTTTGAACGCTACTGGATCGAAGATAAAGAAACCCATAAGGAAGACCGTAATGCATACTATAACTACCGCGATCAGGTGAAATATGTGGATTTGATCTTAAAAGAATTTAAGCTAGACCCTCAGCATTCGCATATCATTAACGGACATGTGCCTGTTAAGGTGAAAAAAGGCGAGCTGCCCGTAAAAGCCAACGGCAAACTATTTGTTATCGATGGCGGTATGTCGCGCCCTTACCAAAAGGTGACCGGAATAGCAGGATATACATTGATTTATAATTCCTACAGCCTTGTTATTGTGGCGCATGAACCCTTTGAATCGCGGATAAAAGCCATTACCGACGAGCGCGATATTGTTTCGCAACGTTCTATGGTAGAGCAGGCAATGAACCGCATTCGTGTTGGTGATACCGATATCGGGATTGATCTCAAAAAGCAAATCCGCGAATTGAAAATGCTTTTAGTGGCCTATCGCAAAGGCTTGATCAAAGAAAGAAGATAAAACCTGATGTTTCATCTCCGGTACAAATCCCGTTATCACTGATTTCGGGATTTTTTAGTTGATCAGTTTGTTTACAAGAAACTCAGCAGGGGCATAATCATCCCTCAGGATTTCCATATCTGCCATAGGGATGCTGTCTGTGATCAGGTGCTCAAAAACATCCGGGGCGCTCCGGCTTAATGAGCTGATTAAATCCGGGTCAGTGGTTTTTCGCGCTACGATCAGCATATTTTGCAATTCGTGTTTCTTTTGTGCATCGCGCACTGCGAAAACCAGCACCTGTGGAAAAACTTCCTTAATCGTTTTGAGTTGGGCACGAAAAAAGAGGTTGCGCTGATTGTCAAGGTTCGAGATAATATTAAAAAAGGCCACGCCATCCGGACTGAGCATATCTTTGATTTTATCCATAAATTCAATGGTGGTAAGTTGATATGGCACTGAAAATGTTGATTTGTAAGCATCTCCGTAAAATGCATCGTATTGTTTTTCACACTTATTTACATAAGTACGGGCGTCTTCGTGGAAAATTTCCATTCGTGCGTCGTCTCTCAAACCAAAATATCTGCGCGCCAGTTCCGTTGTGCCTTCGTCAATTTCAATAACATCCATCCTGGCATGGGGTTTTGCCTCCAAAAAATGCCGCGGGAAAATATATCCGGCACCACCCAGCATGATCGCCTCATTAATTTCACCTGTAAAAAGACTGTCGCGGCTGTACATGCGCATGATCCGGTACACCAAGCCTTCTTTGTTTTTGTATTGTGCCGCAGCAAATTCATTGTTAATTTTCATTAAACGTACCGAATCTTTCCCTTCCCAGGGATTGATCAAATCCATGATCTGAATCCGGCTGTATTGTGTGTTGCCGTCATACACCAGATAATTGGGCATTTCGTTTTTCCGAATCAGTCCAAGAATGCTTATCGCCAAAATGAGAGCGAAAAACAGCCACAGATAAATTTTACGGCTACCGCTAAAAACCAAACTTGCATTCAGCAGCAATACAATAGCAATAATGAACATCATGCGTGTGGTTTCGAATGCGGGAATCAGGAAAAAACCTCCAATAAATGTCCCAACAATACTGCCGCCGGTCGAAAGGGCATACAGATTGCCAATGGTTGAACCGCTGTTTTCAATATTTTCGATCTGCAGGCGTGTGGCATAAGGAGCAATGGTGCCCAAAAAGAAAGCCGCCGGAGTAAATAAAAACAAGGATGCTGCAATAGCGGGTGCTTTTATGCCGGGCAATATCTGCGTGCAATAAAATAAAATAGATTCTTTGTAAAACGCAGATATACAAATGCTTAAAGCTGCAATCATCAAAAATACGCCCAGAAAATTCTGGCTTTTCAAGCGATCTGCAAAGCGGCCTCCGAAATAATTTCCCAGTGCAATACTGAGCAGGATGATGCCAATCAGGCTGGTCCAGATAAATATTGATGTTCCGAGTGAAGGCCCTAATACCCGGGATCCGACAAGTTCATAAATCATTACCGAGGCGCCACTGAGGAATACAAGCAAACCCAGTCTGTACTTCTTAAGTTTATCCATTTCAAAATGTTTTGTGCCTTGCAAAAATAGCTTTTTGTTTGAAAATCAGAATTGCAGATAAAAATTTGATGTGAGCTGCCGGAATTCTTCGGTATAAGCTCCCAATGCTGTCCTGATGCAGATATTTTCAGGAAAGCAATTGAAGTCGTTTTTGCTAAAAGACATCAAGCGGCGTGTGCTTTCATTTCCGCATTTGGTATGCACATTGCACAGGCGGTTCAGGAAAAATCCTTCAGCCTTTGCCATGTTTTCAAAAAGTTTTGCTTCAGCAGTAGGCAGGATGAGGTCAAAATGGCCGTCTTTTTCTAAAAGTTTGTGCAATCCATTCAGGATGTCGGCAAAAGAAAGAGTTTCTGAATGTCGTGCCTGTGGGTTGCGCGTGCTTGATTTCAGGTCGTTTTGAAAAAATGGGGGATTGCTGATGATGAGCTCATAGCGTTTTTGTGCTGTTTCTGCAAAATCCTGATAAGAAATAAGCTGGCTGCTGAGTTTATTGCTCCATAGTGAGCAGCTGAAGTTTTCTGTGGCATCAGATATGGAGCCCTTATGTAAGTCGATGGCATGTACGGAAGCTGCACCTCTCTGTGCCAGCATCAGGGAAATTAAGCCACAGCCACAGCCTGCATCTAAAATGTTCCAGTGTGGTTTTACAATTGACCATGCGCCCAGCAAAATGCCATCGGTTCCGATTTTCATGGTCGAGCGCTCATGCTGCATGGCAAATTGTTTGAAACGAAATGTGCTCACTGATCGTCAAGGTAAAGGTCGATCAGTCCTTCCGGAGCATCGATGTGGATTTCCTTTGCTGTGCGTTCCACTTTTTTGATGATATCATCATTTATTGGGACCAAAATTTCTTTTTCGTCTTCTGTTTGCACGCTAAACAAATCATTTTGAGGCATTTCGATCACTTTTTTGATAATGCCGATTTCTCCTTTTGTTTGATCGATGACACGGAAACCAATAATTTCGTGATAATAGAATTTATTGCCCTCGAGTTTTGGGAGCATGTTTAAAGGCAGGTACATTTCACGGCCCCTCAGTCGGGCGGCAGCTGTATCATCCTGAACGTCTTCCAGTTTCAGTAAAATCTCACCTTTTTTCCTTATTTGGATTTTTTCGATAAAAAAAGGCACCAGACCGCTTTCCATTTCGAGGAAGAACATATTAATTTTTTCATACTCATAAGGATTATCAACATCCAGAAAAGCGAGGATGTGGCCTTGTGTGCCATGAGGCTTTTTTGTGTAGCCCAGGAAATAACAGTCTTTTTTGTTCATTGCTTAAAGTTATGCTCCAAAAATAAAAAAAACCGGAAGAATTATCTCCCGGTTTTCAGTGTATGTTCGAATAATACTATTCTTCTTTTGCAGCTTCTTCAGCTTGCTCTTCGGTTTCCTGAGGAGCTTCGCCTTTGGCTTCTGCTTCTGCGGCGGCAGCTTCTTTAGCAGCAGCAATTGCAGCTTCTTCCTGAGCCTTAAGCTCTTCGGCACGCCTTTTCTTGATTTCAGCCATACGGGCTTCGTTTACTTCTTTTTCAGCATCGAGGCGATCCTTCAGGATTTTGCGTTCGCTTTCATCAACTTCTGATTTGTGCGCGTTGATCTTAGCTTCTTTTTCTTCCAGCCATTTTTTGAATTTCACATCGGCTTCTTCCTGACTGAACGCGCCTTTTTTGACACCGCCCAAAAGGTGGTTTCTGTAAAGGACGCCTTTGTATGAAAGAATTGCACGGACAGTGTCGGTGGGCTGTGCGCCTTTTTGGTACCATTCCAGTGCAGTTTCAAAATCCAGGTCGATTACTGCTGGATTAGTAAGAGGATTGTACGTGCCGATTTTTTCAATAAACCTACCATCACGTGGTGCACGAGAATCCGCAATTACGATATGATAAAATGGCTGACCTTTTTTACCATGTCGGGATAATCTCATTTTTACTGACATAATCTTTTAATTTTTAAGCAATTGCTTAGGTTATAGAACTCGTCTAAATTTTAAAAAGGGCTGCAAAGATCCGTCTTTTTTCTGAGAAAGCAAAATGAAATGAGTCTTTTTATCCAAAAATCATTGAAATGCTAATTTGCTTTTATCTAAAAAGCTGCAAGTATTTGATCAACAGTTGCTTCTGATAATCCTATGCGCTTTGCGATAGCTTCAGCATTATGGCATATCAATGGGCAAATAAAATATATAGAGGTCAGTAGATAAGTACATAGAATGATTTATTCTCGTGAATAAATAGTGTCTGTCTATAAAGTCGGGTTTTTGATTCAGAATGTTCGAGGTCGAGGCGTTGTGCTGCGATGTGCTGAGCTTAGCCGAAGTAAGCGTAGCCGAAGTGCATTCGCAGGGCTGAAAACAAGGAGTCCCGTTTGTACGGGATGACTTGTTTTCAGAACAAGAATAACGCTGAGATCGGACATTATGGACAAAAACTAAATAGATTTTTCCTCCCGCTGGTCGTCGAAATGACTGTTTATTAATTGTTTGGGCAAATGCGGCGCACTTCGACTTGGTTCGGCTACGCTCACCACAGGACGCTCAGTGACCAAGCCGCATTTGCCTCCTGACTTCATAAAAACGCGTCATTCCGACAAAATTTTTCCGAAGAGTAAGGAAACTTTGGAGGAATCTGTTTGAAATAGCATTCTAATTTCTTTCCACGAAATTCCGTGTAGAACCAAAAATATATTTCATCGGATTTTGAAGTTTTTGTTGAATGGATCAGTTCTTTTCATGTTTGCGGGCGCTATTTGGGACAAAAATACCTGAACAATCCGCAATTTGGTTTTTAACCTGAATAATTCACAAAATATTCTATTGCGAGCACAAACCGCTGCAATAGAAAGGAATGCTATCTTTTTGGTGCTCAAAATAGCTATGGCTATTCCTGTGCGCCAAAAATCTGCGCTCCCTTTCTCTTATTGCGTTTAGTGCTCTCATGACGAAATTCCATGAATTAGTCAGGTTAAATTTCTATTTTTGTTACGTAATTATCATTGACTTTGGAGAAGAAGAAATACATAAGCTCAAATATCGACAAGTATTTGAAAAAAGAACGTCGGTCGATCAGGAAAAAAGATAAGGAATTTAAGCGGCGAAAACAAAGTCAGAAAGACTGGTACCGCAAGCAGAAGCGCATGGAGCGCAGGGAAGCCTGGCAAAAACTGCTGAACACCTTATTGAGGAGAAACAAGAAAAAAAAGAACCTCTCTGAAATACGCTACAAGAAAAAAATTAAAGCTGAAAAGCAGGAAATGCGCCAACAGGCAATAAAAAAGCTGATCAACTTTTTCTTGTTTCGCAGCATAAAAAAGAAGAAAGTCAAACATCAGGAGGTTGTCCGCTTTAAAGGTGCTAATGAAAAAAAAACGGCGCGGCATCAACGGAGAAAAATGTTCAGGAGCATGCCTTTCTCAAAAGTGGGCCGGATTTTCAGTAAAAAACATAAAGAACGGGGAAAAGTCAGCTTTATTGACAATCAGATACGCCAATCCGGTGGCAGGCTTTATAAAGAGGGTGCGCACCGCAGCAAGCAGTCATTTTTTAAAAAGAGAATCCGCAAGTACAAAAAAATTCTGCATGATGTGCGCCAGCAGTACGATGCCATTGGGGGTCATAGTGCTTTTTTTAAGCGTTTTACGCACTCTTTATCTTTATTTCTTTTAAGTTATTTGTTGATTTTTGAAGCAGGGCAATTTTTAACAGCCTTAACTGCTCGATATTTTGGGATTGGGAGTATGGTCTATTATGACCACATTCAATTTGCAGAAAGTACCTACAGCCTTTTATGGACTCGCCTTGGGCTGATTGTAATATTTGCAGTGGCTCCTTTCTTTGCGCTTTTTGTTTTTGCTGTCACTCGTCGGATGTTCAATTTTTTCCGTGCTGCTCCTGGTTATATGCGCCTATTTTTGGTTTGGTGCATCATCAACGGACTCAATTTGTTTTTTGGAGCTTATCTTGCTGGCGTTTTTACACGCTCGGGATTTCTTTATACCAGCGAGTGGATCTTTATGAGCCGTATTCTTGATGTAGAAGAAATTATTCTGGCTTCAGCCTCTGTCCTGATTTTGATCTTTGCAGGAAGGAAACTGTCAAAAATTATGTTGCAAACCTCTTTAAACCAGTCGCCTGTAAAAGATGTAAGCCAAAGGCCTGCCTTTATGCTGGCTCAATTTGTGTTTCCCTGGATTATCGGTTCTGTTCTTATTTTTACATCTTTTCTGCCCAGCATAAAGCTTTATTTCCTTATTATGCTCCTGACACCGGTTTTGATTATTCTCCCTGCATTTTTAAATGTGCAAAACCCGGTTTATAATAAAACGACTTTTCCTTTTCTCCGAAAAAAATTATATTGGGATTATTTAATAATTTCCTTAGGTCTTTTGAGCCTCTTGATTGTCAGGTTGCTACTGGTTCATGCTGTCTTTGTATAAATGGTTAACATCTTGATAATCAGCATTAAACAATTTGTTGGTGAATATTAAAACTTATTAACACAAGAGTTTTATTTGCTTGCTTTTGCCTAATTTTACAACTTCTTATTACCCAAAAAATTTCAGGCACGATGTTTATAATCTTTGATACAGAAACAACCGGTTTACCTAAAAACTGGAATGCTCCAATAACAGACAGTGATAATTGGCCACGCTTAGTCCAGCTTGCCTGGCAGGTGCATGCGGTAGATGGAAGCCTTATTGAAGTAAAGAATTACATCATTCGCCCGGATGGTTTTGAAATTCCTTATGCTGTTACCAAGGTTCATGGAATTAGCCAGCAGCGTGCAATGCAGCATGGCTGGGAATTAAAAAAAGTGCTTGAAATTTTCTATGGGTCATTGCTCAAAGCCAAATATGTTGTAGGCCATAATATTAGCTTTGATAATAATGTTGTAGGTGCCGAAATGCACCGAACCGGCACCGATTATAAGCTCCTTACCGGAAAGCCTACCATTGATACCATGGTCGAATCCACGGAATTTTGTGCCTTGCCGGGAGGGAGGGGAAACCAAATTTATAAATATCCCAAACTGACAGAGCTGCACGAAAGGCTTTTTGGCGTAGGTTTCGATGCGGCGCATAATGCTGCCGCCGATGTGGAAGCCACTGCGCGCTGCTTTCTGGAATTGATGCGGCTTCGTATCATAAACCCTCGTTTATATGGCTTTTCGGAGGAAGATGAGGCCGCATTCCAAAAAAATAATCCGGATGTTGTGCAGCCCATTGGTTTGAATATCCAGCCTTATGGCCCCGATGAAGATCCGGAATCAGCAAATGCAACGGCTGTTGAAGAAATCGTGGATGCCTCTATACCGGCTGTGAATCAGCCTGATGCTGATGTTGAAAAAAAGCCTTTTGTCCATCTTCATGTACATACACAGTACAGTATCCTCGATGGTGCGGCCGAAATAGGCAAGCTGATCAACAAAGCCAAAGATGACAATATGCCTGCCATTGCCATTACAGATCATGGCAATATGTTCGGCGCCAAGCTTTTCCATAAAACCGCCCTTAAAGCAGGATTGAAACCCATACTGGGCTGTGAAGTTTATGTGGCCAGGCGTACCCGCTTCGATATGACCGAAAAAGCAGATGGTAGTGGTCATCATCTGGTGCTATTGGCCAAGAACCAGACAGGTTACAATAATTTGATTGAGATGGTCAGCCTCTCATGGCTGGAGGGCTTTTATTACAAACCACGTATCGACAAGGATTTGCTGCGTGAAAAGCACGAAGGGATTATAGCGCTCTCAGCTTGCCTTGGTGGCGAAATACCTTATCTGTTGCGTGAAGCCGGTTTTGAACAGGCCGAAAAAGCCCTGCTTTGGTATCAGGAAATTTTTGGTGAAGATTTTTATCTCGAATTGCAGCGCCATCCTTCGGGAAATCCGGAAAAGGATAAAGAAGTATATGAAGATCAGGTGTTTGTGAATCAACATCTACTGGAGCTTTCAAAAAAGCATCATGTAAAATGCGTTGTGAGCAATGATGTGCATTTTATCAATAAAGAAGATGCTGAAGCGCACGACCGTTTGATTTGCCTGAGTACCGGCAAAGACCTGGACGACCCGTCGCGAATGCGCTATACAACCCAGGAGTGGTTTAAAACTACCGATGAGATGTATCAGCTCTTTCCGGATCACGTGCAGGCTTTGGCAAATACTTTGGAGGTAGCTGATAAAGTTGAGGTTTATGAACTCGACCGCAAACCAATTATGCCGGAATTTGAAATTCCTGAGGAAATTGGGACTGTGGACAGTTTCCGGGAAAAATACGGCGAAGCCGACCTTAAGGAAGAGTTTACGGAAAAAGCGTTTGAGCGGCTGGGTGGCTATGATTTGGTTTTGCGCATCAAACTGGAAAGTGCGTACCTGACAAAAATCGTTTACGAAGGAGCAGAAAAACGTTGGGGAACTATAGACGAGTCAACACGAGAACGTATTGAATTTGAGCTCAATACTATAAAAACCATGGGTTTCCCGGGCTATTTTCTTATCGTTTGGGATTTCCTGAAGGCTGCCCGTGAAATGGGTGTAGCCGTGGGGCCGGGCCGTGGTTCTGCTGCGGGTTCCGCTGTGGCTTATTGTCTGCGTATTACCGAAATTGATCCGATTAAATACGATTTGCTGTTTGAACGTTTCCTGAATCCCGACCGTATTTCCATGCCGGATATTGATATTGATTTTGATGATGAAGGCCGCGGAAAAGTACTCGATTGGGTAGTGAAAAAATATGGCGAAAAACGTGTGGCACACATTATTACTTTTGGTAAAATGGCTGCTAAACTCGCTATTCGCGATGTTGCCCGAGTACAGAAACTCCCGCTTCCTGAAGCAAACCGCCTGGCAAAACTGGTGCCTGAAAAGCCGGGAATGACCTTAGACAAAGCCTATAAAGAATCACCGGAACTGAAAACGGAATCCGAAAAAGGAACCGCTGAGGTTGTCAGTGTGCTCGATTATGCCCATACTCTCGAAGGTTCGGTTCGGAACACAGGAACGCACGCCTGTGGGATTATTATTGGCAAAGATGACCTTGAAAAATATATTCCGGTCAGTACGGCCAAAGATTCGGAATTGAAATATGTGACCCAATACGATGGAAAACATGTAGAAGATGTTGGGCTGCTGAAGATGGACTTCCTCGGTTTGAAAACGCTTTCCATTATCAAAGATGCTGTGGAAAATGTGCGGCTTTCTACCGGAGACATAATTGATATTGAGAGTGTAAACCTAGAGGATAAAGAGACTTACGAACTCTATGCGCGTGGCGAAACAACAGCTCTTTTTCAGTTTGAGTCCGATGGGATGAAAAAACATCTAAAGGCTTTGAAGCCAACTCGTTTTGAGGATCTTATCGCGATGAACGCCCTATACCGTCCTGGCCCAATGGAATATATCCCGCAGTTTGTGCGCAGAAAGCACGGGCAGGAGCCCATCGAATACGATCTCCCGGAAATGGAGGAATACCTCAAAGAAACATACGGGATTACCGTCTATCAGGAGCAGGTGATGCTTTTGGCGCGCAAGCTGGGAAATTTCACCCGTGGCCAGTCCGATTCACTGCGTAAAGCAATGGGGAAGAAAATTATCTCCATGATGGAAGAGCTCAAAGTGAAGTTTCTCGAAGGTTGCGAAAAAAATGGCCATCCTATAGATAAAGTCGAGAAAATCTGGCACGACTGGGAAGCTTTTGCCAAGTACGCTTTCAATAAGTCGCATGCCACCTGTTACAGCTATGTTTCCTATCAAACCGCTTACCTGAAAGCGCATTATCCGGCGCAGTTTATGGCTTCTGTATTAAGCCACAACCTGAACAATCTTGAAAAAATTACATTTTTTATTGAAGAATGTAAGCGGATGGGCATAAGGGTTTTGGGGCCGGATGTGAACGAATCGCGCTATAATTTTTTCGTGAATGAGAAAAAAGAAATCCGTTTTGGGATGGCTGCAATTAAAGGGGTTGGTGAAGGCCCTGTTGCAGAGATTATCCGCGAACGGGAAGAAAACGGACGCTTTAAAAATATTGTGGATTTTCTTTCCCGTGTCAATCTGCGCACAGTAAACCGTAAAAGTGTGGAAGCCCTTGCAATGGCGGGCGCTTTTGACGCTTTCCCGAACGAACACCGCGCACAGTATTTCTATCAGGAAAATGGCAACGGCCCGGTTTTTCTTGAGAAAATTATCAAACATGTGAATGCGGCAATTGAGCGACAAAATGCTGCTCAGGTTTCGATGTTCGATGAAGTTGGTGAAGAAGGCGGTGGGGAAATCAGCGTAAGCATGCCCCAATGCGAAGCATGGTCGGATTTTGAAAAACTGAAAAAAGAAAAAGAAGTAACAGGCTTCTACCTTACAGGCCATCCGCTCGATTTTTATGCCATCGAAACCAAGGCATTTGCTACGCATAATATTAAAACCATAAAGGATAAATGGGAGAAACTCGCAAATGCCGACCTGAAATTCAGCGCTATCGTAACTTCTGTGAACGAGCGCCTGACAAAAAAAGGGACACATTTTGGCAGCCTGACGCTTGAGGATACGGACGAGAGTATTTCTTTAATGCTTTTTTCCGAGTCATGGGCTAAAATGAAACATCTCTTTGAGGAAGGAAATCTGCTTTATGTAAATGCAAAAATAGAGCAACGTTATGGCCGTGAGGAATATGAGCTCCGTATTCAGTCGGTTTGCCTGCTCGATGGCCTGATGAACGACCGCACGCGCTGTATCACAATAAAACAGGATTTGAGCATCCTTGATAATGATTTTGTAAATACACTCGCCAGGCTGGCCAATGAGCATATAGGGAAAACCCCTGTTCGGTTTCGGCTCATTGATACGGAAGATAAGGTAGGGCTTAACTTTTCGTCAACTATGAAAGTGGATGCAGCTGCATTCCTGAGAGAAGTGAAAAAGATGGAGCTGGCTGAGTTTGAAATCGAGAAAATATAATGGGTGCGCTTTGTTTTTTAGAAACTAAGTCATGCCGTGAATGAAATTAAGTTGAGCTAAATCATTAAAAAAAATGCCGGATAAAAAATTACTTAAAGTATTTTTCCGTTGATTATTTCTATCTTTGAGCTTTTAATTGAAGATATAAACATTAAAAATAAGCAGTCATGGCACTTGAAATTACTGATGCAAATTTTGAAGAACTTGTAATGAAGTCGGATAAGCCTGTAATCCTGGATTTTTGGGCAGAATGGTGTGGCCCCTGCCGTATGGTTGGTCCTATCGTTGAAAAAATAGGTGAAGATTATAAGGATAAAGTTGTTGTTGGCAAAATGGATGTCGATAGCAATCCAGATGTTACCGCTAAATTCCGCGTACGCAACATTCCAACCATCCTCTTTTTCAAAGGAGGCGAAGTTGTTGACAAACAAGTGGGCGCAGTTCCGGAGAACGTGCTTACTTCCATTTTAGAAAAACATTTATAAGATTTTAAAGCTTTATAGGTCAGGGTTTGATTTCTCGAGCCCTGGCTTTTTTATATCCTCTTTTTATGTCAGATAAACTCCGTAGCGAAGAATTACAAAGATATATCCCGCTTGATTTATTGGCCAAACAAGTAGTGGAAGGATTTATTACGGGTATGCACAAAAGCCCTTTTCATGGCTTCTCCGTCGAATTTGCCGAGCACCGCCTCTACAACAATGGCGAATCCACAAAACATATCGACTGGAAACTCTACGGACGGACAGAAAAGCTTTTTGTAAAAAGATATGAAGAGGAAACCAATCTGCGTTGCCGGCTTTTGATTGATAACTCTGCTTCCATGCGCTATCCGGATATTGATAAGCCCGGCCTGAACCATATGAACAAGCTGAGCTTTTCGGTTTATGCCGCTGCAGCGATTATGCTGCTTTTGAAAAAACAAAGGGATGCTGTTGGACTGAGTGTTTTTGCAAAAGAACTGGAACTGTCCACCGCATCGCGTTCGAGCAGTGTGCACCATCAATACCTTTATACCGAATTGGATAAATTGCTGCAATCCAATACTTCCGACAAGCAAAAAACGACTGCCGCTGCCGAAAACCTACACCTGATCGCAGAGAAGATCCACCGCCGTTCCCTCCTGATTATTTTTAGTGATATGCTCGATAATACCACCGACCCTGAGCATGTTTTTCAGGCTTTGCAGCATCTCAAACACAACAAACATGAGGTGGTGCTTTTTCATGTTACCGATAAAAAACACGAAGTGGATTTCGATTTTCCCAATCGTCCGTACCGCTTTGTAGATAAGGAATCAGGCGAAGAACTGAAGCTGTTTCCTGCCGAAGTGCGCAAGGCTTATGTGGAGAAAATGGCTTCATATCGAAAAGAGCTGCAGGAACGCTGTGCCCAATACAAAATTGACCTCATCGAAGCCGATATCAATCAGGGCTTCCATCCTGTGCTGATGTCCTTTTTAGTGAAACGCGGACGCTTGTTTTAGCATTTCCTGAACGCCTATTTCACAATAATTTTCCCGCTATGGTTCTGCTGCCCATCGGATAGCGAATAAAAATAAATGCCTTCGTGCAATTGGGTTAAGTCCAGCGGAATCTGATATGTCCCTGCTATTTGATCGGGGAGATTTTTATAGAGCACTGATTCTCCTGTTAAATCAAACAGTCTTAGCTCTATATCCGATTGGGTTTTAATGGTTAAAGGGAAGTTTATAAACCCTTTCGTTGGGTTCGGATAGGGGGAGGCGCAGCGCAGGTTTGTTTCCAAATAGTTTTCCTGAACTCCTGTAGTCCCTTTTTCACTGAACAGCACAACGCCATCTTCTTCGTTCAGCTTTTCAACAATGAAGTTATCAATGATATTGCCTGATTCTGTTTTCAGTATAATTTGCTCAAAAGCACTTCCGTTATTGATTATGAAGCTCACATCAGGATGGAGCGGGTAAAGTGAATCGGGAATAATAATCTCCATATTATGTTCCACAATTTGTGTGCGGAAACCGGTTTTATTGCGCGCAGTCCAGAAATCTCCCGCTTCGCCAAGGGTTAATGCGCAGATGTCTTTTGGCAATTGCTTATAGAATTCCCTTTCGGCCCAAACTTTATAATCGCGGTTGGGGTGGATCAGCAGGCAAATAAAACCTTTGTTTGCAGCAACTTTATTCGATGCATCAAGCCAAATATCAACCTTCTCCAAATAATTGTCTGCACTGATCGGGTCTTCATCAAATACATCAGAAATCAATAATGGTATTTCCAAAATGTTGCTCATGGTTCCGGAATAGGAACAATCATAAGTTTCAGAGTAGGGGAAAGCTGTCATAACATCTCCGGAAGCGTAGGAGCTGTTGTAGGAATAGCCGGTGGTTTGGAGCGCTTCTGTAAGGTGTCGGTTATAAGCAAGATGCCCTGAGCGGAAGGAACGGATTTTTTGGTCGGTGTCGCGTTCAAGCAGTTTCTTGGAAACATAGGTTTCGCCGATTACCGAACCTCCGATACAGCTGTTGTCGATATATCGGGGATGATAAATGTTTTCTTCTATGTATTCAATACTTCCCATTGGAAAAATGTCTTTATCAGCAAAATCAGGGAAATGGCCATAGGAATGACTTCCGATTTCCATGCCCATATCGGCTATTTCTTTTACCTGATGACGGTGGGGCTCATAATTATTGCTTGCCAGATCATCACGGAATTCGTGCGTTGTGATCATATACGATGCTTTTATGCCCAGTTCCCTTTCAAGATCGGCAAAGGCTTTCATGCCATTTTGGGCGGTATGGCTGCATACATCATGCGTTATTACAAGGGTAGCCCTGTAATGTGTAGGCGCTGTGTTTTTAAATACAGCATATGGGACTTCCTGAGCAAAGATGTTTTTGAGCAGCATTATGAGTACATCCGAAGTGGGCTCAAAACAATTTGAATAGCAGCGGTGTGCATTGTCTGCATTGATTTGGGCGCTTATTATCAGGTGTTTGAACAGTATCCCCAAACTGTAAACCCTCCCTTTGCCAAAAGTGTTGCGGATAAACGCCACCTCTCCGTCATCATAACGGCCGAGAACTTCTGCTCCGGAACAAACAAAGGAGTTTGTGCGCACACTTTTCTCTTTTTCTTTGTTTCCCAAACTAATGGTTTGCTCCATTTCGTCCTCAATATTATTGAAGATATAATCATCGGCTGATAAGTCGAAAGATAAAGTGTAGCGTTCCTTTTTCTTAATGACATCAGTAATGCCAAATGTGGAATAGAGTTTTTCTTCGTCCAGACCATTGGTTACCAGGCAGCCTCCTTTTAAAACATAATTCTGCAATAGTGATAGTTCTTCTGTGCTGAAAACCCCGGACTTGAGTTCGTAAGGTATGATAACAACTTTGTTGGTGAGGGTTTCCCGGAGATTATCACTGATTGTAAAGGGCATGCCACTGACTTCTGCCATGTGTTTTACAGATCGCAAATCGGACAATCTTCCGCCCCAAGGGCCATTATACGTATCAAGAATTCCCAAACAGGGCTGAAAATCTTCTGTGGGATTTTTTTGTGCAAAAACAGATGAGCATAAAACCAATACAGAGGTGATGAACAAAAATAATTGTTTCATTTTTTTTTCTGATAAGGGAGGTTAAAAATAAAGTTTACTTACTGGCAATAAGAATAACACTAAATTACACATTATCTCTATATAGGTCAATATTTTTTCAGGAAAATTTACCAGATATATTTCGTTTCGATGTAAACGAATGATTGCTATAGAATTGTTCATCTGACTTGCTGAAAAATGTCTGGCAATTTTAGTGTTCTTAGCTTAAATTATAAATGGTTGAGCTGAAATCACTGCGTAAGTTCTTAGTTTACACACAATAAATTGATAAAAAAGATATATCTGTCTTTGTTGTTTTTTAGCTTAATATTTGAAATGCGCTGGTATCCGGAAACGAGATAATAGTTATTATACCAATGAATGATGCGGCTGTTGTGGTGCTCCCGCAGGCGATCATCGGGAAAAAGAGGCTCAATGGGGCTGATTTCTGTAGTATTGGATTTCTGTCCGTTGGAAATCAGAAAACTATTTATATTTCCACGCTCGCTATAGCAAAGAAGATAATTTTCCTCCAGTGGAATTAATTGTGTGATCTGGGAAGGGATTTCCGCCAAAAGGTTCTTGGGGTTATATATGCCCGACCAATTTGCATTTCCTTTTTCATCGAGTTCCAAAGCAAAGCAGCCTTTGTGATGATAACCATTTAAACGCGACTGATAGGATGGGAGCATGCGCCCGTAATAATCAAAAGTCATGATGGATCCTGTTTGGAAATCAGGCACCCAGGCATCCAGATAGAACAAATAATTTCCGTTTTCACTTAGCACCGGGTTGATGTGCGTCAGATATTCCGTTGTTTCTTCCTGCAATGAATCCATATGCTTTTGCGCTATATCACGGAATGGGAAAAACCTGAAATTTCCTTGCGAAAGGCTGAAAAAGCCCGTACTGAAATGATCTCCGTATTCGTTACGGTTTTTGCTGTCGTTATACAGTCCAAAGTATAACGGCTGCTTATCGTTGGCTTTTATAATATCTGTCAGATATTCATTGCGTTCCACCTGCTTCCTGGATTTTTCGTATCCGTCAGCAGTCATTGTGATGAACGATAAAACGGTGCTCTTTTTCGTAGGGTGTGCAATACAGCTGATCAGCAGGTTACTATCGGCGGTATAAGCAATGCTTAATGGTCGCATATCATTTTGGCCGCCCAGTTCCTTGATCTGCAAATTACCTGATTTAGTGTTAAAATGAAGCAGTTCGGCATTGTTTTTTGAATATACGCCTATAAAATAACCATCGCGCCACGGCAGAAAAGCAGTGATTTCCCTTTTACCGGGCATCTGGATTTCAGCACCATCAATCGTTCCGCTTTTGGGCTGATACCTGATGCAGGAAGCAATGTGGCTGCCTATTTCATTTTCAGAATAAAAAAGTATGTATAAGGAGTGCTCATCGGCATATTTCATATAGCTGTTTGCTTTCCCAAATGCCATGGTTTCTGCTTCTGCCGTTTTGACAAATTGTTTGTTAAACGACTCAAATTTCCAAATTCTACTTTTGCTACCGGCTTTTTCGGTGGGGTAAAACAGCACAAAACCTGAGTCCGCAAATGGGATTAATTGATAGGAGCTGCTTTTTTTGTCCACCGGAAATTCCAGGCGTACAGGATTTTGCGCCTCTACAACAAAAGCGAAAAAGAAGATTATCAAGAGAAAAAGTACTGACGGGCTATTCAAATTTTTCCTCATTTTAGTGGATCTGAAGTTTTGTAGTATAAATGAGTGTATTCGATTGATCGTAAAACTGCAGCAGATAGAAGCCTGCATCAAATCCTGAAATATTCAGCGAAGTTTTTCCCTGATCAATGCCAAGGGTTTTAATTGTGCGTCCTGTGATGTCGGTCATTGTAAGCCAATGGGCGCTGTAAAATTCATTTTCGATAAATAAGCTTTCATGTGCTGGATTTGGATAAATTTTCAACCCTTTCGTGTCCTTTTCGTTGATGCTGCTTCCTTCGAGTACTTCGATATAACTGTTTTTTGTTTCCGTATCCGAACCAATTGAGTTGGAAACAGTTAGTGTGACCGCCCAACTGCCTTTCTGCTTGTATTTTACGATGGGGTTTTTATCTGTGCTGGTCGAAGGTGTGCCACCCTCAAATGTCCAGAACCATTCACTGGGTATTCCGGTGGAGAGGTCGAAAAACTGCACGGATTCTTCTTCATAAACCTCAGGATTATCAGCTTCAAAATCAGCAGTGGGTGTTCCAAAGCAGCCCTGGCCGGGTGTGGCATACACAACATCGCCATTGGTAAGCACTGCGGCAATATTACGCGATGGCGCCCAGGATGATGCGAGCGTATTGTCGTTATTGGGGTTGCACAGCGTAAGGGAAGGTCCCTCGCCATTACATTGCATGGGCCATGGCAATGTGTCGGAATACCAAACAGAATCAATAGTAACACCTGCACGGTCGCGCAGCAGGATCAGTTCACCACCATTGCGCAAACTGCCTTCCGACCATTGATAGACATCCAAATCAAAAGTGTTTTTCATGGCCATGGAATCCTTTGCCAGCACAAAATATCTTTTGGGCTTTAATTCAATCTCAGGAAAATCATACACAACGCCATGCACAATAATAATCTGGCTCATATCCACAGGCTCAGTGCCGTTATTGTATATTTCAAAAAACTCAATGGAATCGTAGATTTCGTCCGGGCTGTTGTACATGATTTCTGTAATGACCAGTTCCGCGTTGGTAGGGCTTGAGCTCACGCTGATGTAGCGCTTTTTGCGTAAAGTGTCGGAGCCGTGCTCATTGGCCACAATAAGCTGAACATCATAAATACCACCTTCATTGTACTGTACCAGGGGATTTTGCTCTTCCGAATATTCGGGAGTGCCACCGGGAAAACTCCATTCCCAGCTTTCGGGATTATTTCGCGAAGCGTCCGTAAACTGAACTTCATTGCCTTCCTGTATAATTTGAATATCAGCGCTAAAGCGCGCAATAGGATAGCGGATGCAGCCACTGCCGGGTGTGGCCCAAACCGAATCGCCATTGGTAAGCAAACCCCTGAAATCTTCGGAAGCGCTCCAGGATTCCGCCAGTGTATTGTCTAAAAGCGGGTCGCATAATGTTAAAGAAGGGCCGCCGCCATCACATTTCGTTGGCCAGGGAAGTTCGTTGCTGTATTGTACGCTGTCAAGAATATTGCCCAGCTTGTCAACTAAAACAATGCTTTCGCCCGTATTATTCAGGCTGCCGCTGGTCCACTGGAGACAGTTTGTGCCGAAAAATTCCTGCATTGCTTCGGCATCTTTCGCAATAACCAGATAACTGCCCGGATAAAGGTCCCAATCCGGAAATGTGAAATCAACACCATCACGGAAATAGAAATCCATTAACTTAACGATTTCATCGCCATTATTGAAAATTTCGATAAAATCGAGTGAATCAACTTCTGCATCCGGCGAGTTGTACATTATTTCAGTGATCACAAGATCATTGCTGCCCGGTTCAAAACTAACTAAAATATAGCCTTCCTTTTCATTTGATGCCGTTCCAAACTCGTTGGTGGCCGTAAGGCGGACGTTGTAAATACCTGCCTGATCGTAAATTACCTCCGGATTTTGTTCGGAGGACGCTTCAGGGCTTCCTCCCGGAAATTCCCAATACCATTCTGTAGGATTGTTTTCTGTCAAATCTGTAAATTGAACACTACCCCCTTCTTCGATATTTGTAGCATTGGCAGAAAAATCCACTTTTGGGGCAAACATACAGGCAGTGCCGGGTGATGCATACACCGATTTTTCATTGGCTAAAGTTCCCTGAAACTCTTCGGAGGGCCGCCAGCTTGCTGCCAAAGCATTGTCTGCATCCGGATTGCAGAGGGTCAGCGATGGGCCGTCGCCATCGCATTCGGGCGGCCATGGAAGCGTGTCGGCATATACCAAACTGTCCATCATGCTGCCAAAATTGTCCATTAGGATGATGTCCTCTCCGGAATTGACCAGATTGCCTTCCCATTCCTGAGCCTCAACACCAAAGAAATCTTTAAAAGCTGTATCGTCCTTGCAGATGAGGTAGTAATCGCCGGGCTGAAAATCATAATCGGGGAAAACATAATCGATGCCTTCATCAAAGTAAAAACCTTCTAAGTTTACAGCCTTGTCGCCATTATTGTAAATCTCAATAAAGTCCAGAGAATCAGTATCTGCATCGGGCGAATTATACATAATTTCCGTAATGGTGATTTTGTAAACTGCCGGGTCGCGCAGCACGCTGATGTAGCCCTCGCGCAGCACAGAATCGACACCATAAACATTGCTCACTTTGAGTTTTACACTGTAAATCCCTGCATTGGCATAAGTGATAAGCGGATTTTCTTCGGTGGATGTGGCCGGGCTTCCTCCTTCAAATTCCCAATCCCAGGCATCGGGCACATTGCCGGATTCATCTGAAAATAGGATTGCGCCATTTTCGAAAATACGGTTTGTGTCTGCGGTGAAATCTGCTTGCGGATAATAAATACATCCCGTGCCGGGTGAAGCATAAACCGAATCTCCATCGCTGAGCAGGCCCACAAATTCTTCGGAGGCGCTCCATGATTCGGCTAAAGCATTATCGAGCGAGGGGTCGCAAAGAGTAAGGGAAGGGCCATGTCCGGCGCAGCGTTCGGGCCAGGGAGCAAATGGTGAATAAACAACGGAGTCAAGCGTTACGCCTGCAGCGTCTTTCAGTAAAATCAATTCGCCATCGCTATTCAATACTCCGCTTTCCCATTGCAGGGAAGCAACACCATAAAAATCCTGGAAAATATCGGCATAGCGCGAAACCAAAATCCTTGATCCGGCCTGCAAGTCGTAATCCGGAAAGGTGAAATTGATGCCATCATCAAAATAAAATCCCTGCAGGTTCACAACAGTGGTTCCTGCATTTAATACTTCAATAAATTCCAGTGAATCGGTATTGGCATCCGGCGGGTTATACATAATTTCAGTAATAACAAGATTGGCTCCGCTGGGCGCACTGGCTACGTGCATATAATTTTCACGCATTAAGGAATCGGCGCCATCGGCATTGCTTACCTTGAGGTTTACCATAAAATGGCCTGTATTTTCATAGATTACCTGCGGATTCTGCTGTGTGGATGTGGCCGGACTGCCGCCCTCAAAAGTCCATTCCCAGCTTGTAGGGCTATTGGTCGAAAGGTCGGTAAATTGTACTGTTGTTCCGGTAAAGATGTCGGTCTGGCCTGCAACAAAGTCAGCATCCGGAGGGTACAAGCAGCCTGTTAGCGGCGTGGCGTAAACGGTATCGCCATTGTTCAGGATTGCCCGTACTTCGGTTGATGCACTCCATGATGATGCAAGCGCATTGTCTAAAGATGGGTTGCAAAGTGTGAGCGATGGGCCGTCGCCATCACAGCGGGCCGGCCAGGGTGCAGCATCTGAATAGCGCACGCTGTCGCGCACAATACCATAATTGTCTTTCAATAAAATAGTGGCTGCCGTATTGTTTAAGGAACCGTTCCAGTCATAAGAAGATATGCCAAAAGTATTTTGAATGGCTTCCGGGTCTTTGGCAACAATCAACCTTTGTCCGGCATTAAGTACCACATTTCCAAAAGTAAAATTCACGGCTTCGCTGATGCTCCACGATTCCATATTAACATGATCGGGGCCGGTATTGTAGAGTTCAATAAATTCAAGGGAATCAATGTCGGCATCCGGTGAATTGTACATAATTTCGGTGATGATGATTTCTGCATTGGGCGGGCTGCTTACAGTGATGTAGGCTGTTTTGCATTCCGTGTCTGAGCCATAGCCATTTGTGGTGGTAAGACAAACTTCATAGGTTCCCGGGTTGGCATACACAATACCTTGTGGGTTTTGCTCTGTGGATGTAGCAGGCTGGCCACCGCTAAAAGTCCATGACCAGCTGTCGGGATTTCCTTGCGTGAGGTCGGTAAAATCGATACTCCAGCCGGGCAGTATGTCGGTTTGGCTGGCTTCAAAATCGCTGATGGGCGCTTCGTACCAGGGATTGCAATACTCGCCGGGCGTACACCAAATGGAATCTCCGGCAGCATTTTTGATTTGGTAATAGGTGGCTGCCGACCAATTGGCGCCCAAACTGTTGTCTAAATCGTAATCACAGAATTCCAGCGAAGGACCATCACCATCAGCAGCTGAAGGCCAAGGGTAGGAATCGTCATAATAAACCTGGTCGATAATCTGGCCTGCAGGGTTTTTAAGCTCAATTAGTTCGCCGCTATTGTTCAGCCCGCTCGAATTCCATTGAAAAGCTTCTACAGCAAAACTGTTCCATATGGCCACAGAATCAAAAGCTAGCACAACATAGGTTCCGGCAGCCAGGGTGAAATCAGGGAAAGTATATCCAATACCTGCACTGAAATAAAAACCTGTAAGCGCCACGTCGGTATCCCCATTGTTGTAAAGCTCAATAAATTCAAGCGAATCTGTATTGTCTTCAGGAGGATTGTACATGATTTCGGTAATCATGATGTCCGATTCGTCTGCAAAAAGCGGCTGAATTGGAAGGGTGACCAGAAGTAAAATACTCAGGAGTAGAAAAGCAAAAGACTTTGATTTGGGAATGTATAACTGTGATTTCATAATCATTGTTTTGTGACGTTTATTGTCTGTAAATTAAACCAATCAACCAAACAGGGGTTGCCTCATCATTTATACTTTGGATTAAAGAATTGGTTTGTTAATCGACGGGTAAAACGGCATTAAATTGGTAAATGTTGGTTTTTTGCCAAGATCCGTTTGCTCCCCTGATATTTGATTTTTTTTGCACTCTCCGAAATGCAGAAAATCAATTCAATAATACAAAGTGGACGGGCTCTTAATAAACAAAGATAAATGAATTATGATTATAAAAACAAAAAAGGTACTACACGGAATTTCGTGGAAAGAAATTAGAATGCTATTTCAAACAGATTCGTCCAAAGCCTTCCTCATGCATCGGAATATTTTGTTGGAATGACGGGTTTTTCTGAAGTCAGGAGGCAAATGCGGCGCACTTCGACTTGGTTCGGCTACGCTCACCACAGGACGCTCAGTGACCAGGCCGCATTTGCCTTAAACACTTGTTAAACAGCGTCATTCCGACCGGAACAAAGCTAAACGAAGTGATTAAGGCTTTGTGAAGGGAGGAATCTGTTGGAGTTTATTCTGTTTTATTAAGCATCTTATTTCCAAATATCTGCTTAGTATTTAATTTTAAGCATTATCATTGCCCACGAAATTCCTTGTAGAACCACAAAAAAAAACCGCCCGGCAAAATGCTGGACGGTTTTGGAAATATAGGATGTTTTGGGCTATCGTACAATGAGTTTTGAAGTAGCGCGCTTTGCGGTATTCGTGTCAATGCTTTCGATCATGTAAATGCCTGCTTCCAGGTTTTCAACAGAAATGCTTGTTGTGCCTGAGTTAGTAAGGGCATTCATAACTTTCTGGCCGGCAATATTATAAATATTGATTTCCTGTGCGTTTTCGCTCTTGATGTTGAGGATGTCGCTGGCTGGGTTTGGATAAACACTAAGACCGGCTTCGCTCATTTCTTCAACAGAAATTGTTCCCGAACCCAGTACTTTGATATTGTCCAGTTCCCATGTAGCTGACTCGGAATCAGTAGAGGTAAACAGGAAAGCAATATAAAGCTCTTCAGAAGAGAAGCCGCTGAGGTCGAGGGTGCCGCCAAAAGTCCATTCCCAGCTTCCTGCTGATGGGGTAAAAGCAACTTCAGTCCATTCAAAACCATTTGGATCGGAAGCGCCATCGTAATCTTCGGAAACCATAAGCTGAAGATCAGGGCCATCGTAATTTTTGGCGTTATAGAATTCAAGGCTTAAGCTTGCTTTGGCAGAAGCATTGAATGGGGCAGAGATGAGCCAGTCTTCATTGATTTCTGCACCACCAGCATAACCTGTTGCTTTTGCGCATGGGCTGTTGTCAATACCATAGCTGTCTGAAATAGTCCAGCCCAGGTCGCCGGTAACATCATAAATGGTCCAGTCACCCCAGGTCATGTCGTTGAAATCAGTAAAGCTCAATACTTCCACGTCAGAAGTTGTAGCTTCCGCTTCGGGGGGCATACCGTCATTTTTGTAATCGATATTTGCACCACCATTGGTGTAGGGATAAATTTCGAAATGATAAGTGGTAGCTGCATTCAGATCAGTAAAGGCTGTCATTTGGGTTCCTTGTGTGATATTGAGTGCGCCAACACCATCGCTGAGGTCTGTATCGTTGGCAATTGGTGTACCGTCTTCAACATTGGGCAGTTCAGCACCCGGAGCAGCGGCAAGGATCAGATAAGCTGAAGGCAGTTGTTCGCCTGTAGCATCTGTCCAGCTGAGGTTGATATTCAAGCCATTGGCCATTGCAGCGAAATCTGTTGGATAATTTGTAGGCTCAGGGAGCAGGGATCCGCCTTCCAAAGAGAAATCATCATAATATACTGCACCACCGGTATTGTCGTCCTGTTTGTAAACACGAACTTCAAAACGGAACTGTGCCGCATTGGCGGGAGCTACAAGGCTTACATTAAATTCCTGCCAGGCATCAGTATCTTCTGAATAAGTTCCCGGACGAAGAACGTCTTCGTTATCATCAAGATAAGTGCCTTCTGCATCCATCCAGTATGACCAGATGCGTGTACGTGCAGCGGCATCATTGTCGTAATACCAATACGAAATAGTGTATTCCACGCCACCGGTAATACCGGTAATGTCTTGTTGGAAATCCTGTGTGCCGTCGGCAGAAGTTTGCATGGCCGAATAAGTTCCGCTATGAACTACCGTTGCGCATTTTGAAATGCTTTCGGCTTTTGTCCAGCCTACAGGGGTTACATCATCTGTCCATTCTTCCAAACCCGGGTTTGTTACCAGGTTTTGTGCGTTAAGTCCCATAAACAGGACTGTGGCAAAAATTAAAAGTAAAGTTCTCTTCATTGTGTTGTTTTTTTAAGGTGAAAAAACCAGACAAGCGATGAAGCCTGTCTGGTTTTAAATTGATTTATTGTTTGTCTTATTTAATAATCAGTTTTTCAGTGAATATTGCTCCTGAAGTCTGGTCTTTCATTTGTACGAGATAAATTCCTGATTCAAGTTGACTGATATTCAATTGATTTGTTTCTGATGTCAGGGTCTGCTGCAGCATCAGGCTACCTACCATATTATAAACAGATACTTCTGCTTTGGCAGTGCTTGCCTGAATAAACAGTTGATCCTGTGCAGGATTTGGATACATGCTGAAAGTAGCTACAGCAAGTTCGTTTACACCATCCATCCAATAAACAAATACATAGTCTGTTTTGGTTTCGGTGTCGCTGCCATTTTCGTTTGTAACGGTCAGTGTTACATCGAAATATCCCAGGTCGTTGTAGGTCACGATTGGGTTTTGATCCGTTGATGTAGCAGGATCACCACCTTCAAAGGTCCATTCCCAGCTTATTGGGTTTCCTTGCGACATATCGGTAAACTGAGCTTGGAATCCCATCATAATACTGTCGGGGCTCATTACGAAATCAGCAATAGGCATGATAAGCTCGCAACCGGCTCCCGGAGTAGCCCAGATGGTGTCGTTTTCTGCATTTACTGCTGCAAATTCGGTGCTTGCCGACCATGATTCTGCCAGTGCATTATCATCATTTGGGTTGCAAAGTGTGAGTGAGGGGCCGTCGCCATCGCAAACTGTTGGCCATGGCTCTGCATCAGAATATTCAACAGAATCAATTGTTACGCCGGCAGCATCTTTCAGTAGTACAAGTTCGCCGCTGTTTTTCAGTGCGCCATCAGTCCATTGCAGTGCAGTTACACCAAATGTGCTGTTCATGGCTGCTTCATTAATGGCTACAAGCAAATAAGCTCCGCTTTCAATATCAACGGAAGGGAATACAAATTCGATTCCATCGGCAAAGTAGAATCCTTCTAAGTTTACTGTCTCAGCTCCTTTGTTGTAAAGCTCAATGAATTCAAGTGAGTCGTCCCCAGATTCCGGTGGGTTGTACATGATTTCAGTGATCACAATATCAGCACCACTGGCTTCGGGCAGTACGGTAATATAGGCTTCCTTGATCATTTCGTCCGATCCATATGCGTTAGTAGCAGTGAGGCTTACTGTGAAAGTACCGGGTGTGTTATAAACAACACTTGGGTTTTGCTCATCGGATGTGGCAGGAGTTCCGCCATCAAATGTCCATGCCCATTCAGTAGGGTCGTAGAGGCTGAGGTCAGTAAAGTTAACTGTGCCACCTACTGTGATGGTCGTTACATCAGCTTCAAAATCAGCTGCCGGTGGAGGAGGTGTATTGGAAACGGTGATATAATCTTCTACCAGAACCATATCTTCGCCTGCATCATTGGTTACGGTGAGGCTTACATTGTATGTGCCTTCAGTAGCATAAGTTACTGTTGGGTTTTGTTCTGTGGATGTTGCAGGAGTGCCTCCTTCAAATTCCCAGTACCATTCGTATGGTTCGCCGGTTGACATATCGGTGAAGTTTACGCTTCCACCTTCTTCAACAACAGTAACATCCGAAGTGAAATCAGCTACAGGAAGTACCATACAGCCTGTACCGGGAGTAGCCCAAATAGAATCACCTTCCGCGTTGATGGCTGCGAGCTCAACAGATGCAGACCAGTTTGCTGCAAGGGCATTGTCTAAGCTTGGGTCACAGAAAGTAAGTGAAGGGCCATCGCCATCAGGTGTTGTTGGCCAGTCGCCGCCATCGTCATAATCTACTGCATCAGCAATTGCATCAAAACGGTCGTTTAGCTGGATAAGCTCACCTCCATTGCTGAGGCCGCCATCAGTCCATTCGTATGAAGTAACACCGAAAGTGTTGTTCATAGCGGCAACGTTTTTGGCAATCAGCATATATTCGCCTGCATTGAGTGTAACATCAGGGAATACAAATTCAATTCCTTCGGCGAAATACCATTCGCGCATGTTTACGTCATTGCTGCCGTTATTATAGATTTCAATAAATTCGAGGGAATCATCACCGCTTTCCGGTGGGTTGTACATAATTTCTGTAATTACGATATCGGCATCTGTTGGGTCTTCTACCGTGATAAAGCCGGTAACGCATTTGGTGTCTTCACCAAAGTCATTGGTTACAATAAGGCAAACGTCGTAAACGCCGGGAGCACTGAAAGTAATGCCTGTTGGATTTTGATCCGAAGAAGTACTTGGAACACCACCGTTGAATGTCCATGCCCATGTGTGGGGATCGCCTTGCGACATATCGTAAAAATCAACGCTGCTACCTGTCAAAATGTTAGTTGCACTTGCATCGAAATCAGCAATTGGCGGATCAGTCCATGGGTCGCATTCAGTTCCCGGAGTAGCCCAGATGGAATCACCATCTGCATTTACAAGCTGGAACATAGTAGATGCTGACCAGAAAGTCGGGTCGTTATTGTCTTGTGAAGGATCACAGAAAGTCAATGAAGGTCCGTCGCCATCAGGTGTTGTTGGCCATGGAGTATTATCGTCATAATCGACAAAAGCAACCCTTTGACGGAAATCATCAATAATGCTGATATCTTCGCCGCCGTTGGAAAGGCCGCCATCGAACCATTGATAGGCATCAACTCCAAATGAGTTTTCCATCGCATTGCTATCTACGGCAACTAAAAGGAAATTACCAGCATCCAGGCTTGTTCCGTTATAAAAAGTAAATTCAACACCTTCGCCAAAGGCAAAACCGCCTAAATCAGCAGCTTGTGTGCCATTATTGTAGATTTCAATAAATTCGAGTGAGTCGGTTCCTCCTTCCGGTGGGTTGTACATGATTTCGGTAATCACCAATGAAGGAATAGTGGGGAAACTGTTGAATTCCAATGTTTGTGGTGTGTCGTCTGGTACAGTAAACTGGAAGTTTCCTGTTACCCATTCATGGTCTTGGTCGTTAAAGCCCCATTCCCAGGTATTTGCACCGCCATCGGAAACGAGATCTTGCTGGCATGTCCAAATGTGGTCATTGGCAGTTACATCGCCATTGGTACCGTCATCATAGAATTGTGTGTGCTCAGCGCCACCGTTCCATGCCGGATCGTATTGACCGTCAATATCCCAGCTGCCTTTCAGGTAGAAGCCAGTGAAAGTCTGGTTTTGGGAATCATCAACAATGAATGTAATCGTTGCTGCCGGTGGAGGAGGAGCTGTAGTGCCACTTTGGTTATTGGCCATATTGTATGTGAAAATAGTTGGAGTAGTGCCATCAGAAGTGAATCCAATATTGCCGCCCGTACTTTGGTTCCAGTTATGGTTAAGCGTTACTTTAAATTCCCAGTTGCCGGAAGGTACGGTAATTTCTACTTCAAATATATCATCTCCATCAGGATCGCTCATTTCGCCGGCAAGGTTGGTTGGATCCCAGTTTGATCCCTGTCCCATTGCTTCAAAGAAGCTGCCTGCTACAACAGGTGCTGTATGGGTTACCAGGTTGTCTGTAGTATTGGCTCTCCATGTAATGTCGGTGGCAGCAGTAAGATCAATAATTTGGTTGTCGCCAGGATACCAGTTGCCGCCATTTATAAATTTATATTCATGGGTTCCTGCATCTAAGTTTTTAGTAAGTGTAGCCACACCGTTGGCATTCATTTCCATTTGGTAGGCAGGATCGGCAGGGTCCCAGTTATTAAAAGATCCTGCAATAAAAGCATCCAGGGATTGCTCACCGGCAACATAAACGCTATCTACTTCCCAGGTTGCTGCACCTGCTGTTGTGCTGGTGTATTTGAATGCAATATAGGTAGTAGCACCAACATATGCATCAATATTCACTGTTCCGGCATCAATAAAATCCCATCCGCCTGTTGGCCAGGTGTATTGTGCCGTTAGATCGTTCCAGGTTCCATTGGTATTTGGATCGCTCGTGCCATCGTAATCATTAGAGATAAGGACAGATAATCCGTTGTTATCTCCATAGTTACGTGCATGGTTGAATTTAAGGCTAACGTTGGTGTAGCCGTCACAATTGATTGCATTAGTAATCAGCCAGTCTTCATTGTCCTGAGCGCCACCGCTGTAACCGCTCATTTTGGCGCAACCCGGATCAGTTCCGTAATTTGCCCATTCCCATGCTTCTGCACCTGTAATGGATTGCTGGCTTGTAGCACCCAGGTCAGAGTCAAATCCCTCAAGGTAGATTTCACTTTGCGCATTCAATCCAATCTGGAAGGCCAGAAAGAAGAAAGCGCTCAAAAAAACTAAAGTAAATTTTTTCATAATAGAATTTAATTTGGTTTACTGTCTTAAATATGTAAGTATCGGGGCGACAAAAGTACTTATAAACATAAAAGCTTTACATCGGCTCCAATTAAATTTAAGTTAACAAATATATGCATTTTTGGGGCTTTGGTCGGAAGAATTCCAAAAAAGGATACAAAAAAAGGACATCCGAAGATGTCCTTGTAGCTATTTGTTCCAATACGGTTTATTTTACTTCTTCAAAATCAGCGTCTTCTACATCGCCGCCGGGATTTTGACCTTTTTGCTGGCCACCTGCTTGTTGACCACCGTTTGCTCCGGCTCCCGGATTTGGCTGTCCTTGCTGCTGACCATCCTGATACATTTGCTGGCTGGCTTGTTGCCAAATGTTGTTGAGTTTTTCCATCGCGGCATCAATAGCTGCAATGTCTTTGCTCTCATGGGCTTTCTTCAGCTCAGCAATAGCGCCTTCAATTTCGGCTTTCTTGTCTGCCGGAAGCTTGTCGCCATATTCCTTCAGTTGTTTCTCTGTTTGGAAAATCATGGCATCTGCCTGATTGATTTTATCAATCTCTTCGCGCATTTTCTTGTCTGCTTCGGCATTGGCATCGGCTTCTGCTTTCATCTTTTTGATTTCATCATCCGAAAGGCCGCTGGATGCTTCAATACGGATGTTTTGCGATTTGCCGGTAGCTTTGTCCTTAGCACTTACATTCATAATACCGTTGGCATCGATATCGAAGGCTACTTCAATTTGTGGTACGCCACGTGGTGATGGAGGGATGCCGTCGAGATGGAACCTTCCGATACTTTTGTTTTGGTTGGCCATTGGGCGTTCTCCCTGTAGAACATGAATTTCAACAGATGGCTGATTATCGGCAGCAGTAGAGAATGTTTCCGATTTTTTGGTTGGGATGGTTGTGTTGGCCTCGATCAGTTTGGTCATCACTCCGCCCAGGGTTTCAATACCGAGTGAAAGCGGAGTAACGTCAAGAAGAAGCACGTCCTTAACTTCACCGGTAAGCACGCCGCCCTGGATCGCAGCACCAATGGCAACTACTTCGTCGGGATTTACACCTTTTGAAGGGGATTTGCCAAAGAATTCCTGAACTACTTTCTGAATGGCCGGGATACGGGTGGAGCCACCAACAAGGATTACTTCATCCACATCCGAAGCGCTCATTTTTGCATCCTGCAATGCTTTGCGGCACGGCTCAATAGTGCGTTGTACCAGCACGTCAACAAGCTGCTCGAATTTTGCACGGGTCAGTTTGCGTACAAGGTGTTTTGGAATACCGTTCACCGGCATAATGTAGGGCAGGTTGATTTCGGTTTCCGAGGAGCTGGAAAGCTCAATCTTGGCTTTTTCAGCAGCTTCTTTTAGGCGCTGAAGTGCCATCGGGTCTTTTCTCAGGTCAATACCTTCATCGTTTTTAAACTCATCTGCCAGCCAGTCTATAATTACCTGGTCAAAGTCATCACCACCAAGGTGTGTGTCGCCATTAGTCGATTTTACTTCGAAAACGCCATCGCCCAGTTCGAGGATGGAAATATCAAATGTACCGCCGCCCAGGTCATAAACTGCAATTTTTACATCCTGGTCTTTTTTGTCAAGACCATAGGCCAATGAAGCAGCAGTAGGCTCATTGATAATCCTTTTTACAGTAAGGCCGGCAATTTCGCCTGCTTCTTTCGTAGCCTGGCGCTGGCTGTCGCTGAAGTATGCAGGAACAGTAATTACTGCCTCTGTAACTTCCTGGCCGAGATAATCTTCTGCAGTTTTCTTCATTTTTTGAAGGACCATAGCAGAAATTTCCTGAGGAGTATATTTGCGGTCATCGATTTGTACACGCGGAGTATCATTGTCGCCACGTACTACTTTATACGATACACGGTTGATTTCTTTTGAAGTGCTTCCATAAGTCTCTCCCATAAAACGTTTGATGGAGAATATGGTTTTTTCCGGATTGGTAATCGCCTGCCTTTTGGCCGGGTCACCTACTTTACGTTCGCCATTCTCAGTGAATGCCACAATAGATGGGGTAGTCCTGCGTCCCTCGCTGTTGGGGATAACAACAGGCTCGTTGCCTTCCATAACGGCAACACATGAGTTGGTTGTACCTAAGTCAATACCTATAATTTTTCCCATTGTATGATTGTATTTTTAATGTGTTTACGATTTAAGTTCTTAATTGCCCCCTTTGCCTGTCAATCATTATGCCACAGCGCTTTGAATGTCTGTTTTTTATGGTTGTTTTTGCCCGTTTGATAAAGGTTTGTTTTTTAATCACCTGATATTCAGTTAATAATATTTTTTCATTTACTTGGCGCATATTTTTATTACGAAGTGACAAAACGGCAGGATTGATTTTTGCAAGATGAAATATCCGGTCAGGATTGCAAGGGACAGCCTGACTTGATTATCCCCAATTGTGGCATTATGCTTAATGCTTTACTTTATTTGGGTTTTTATCTTGCGTAAAGCAATCTTAATTCCGTGTCAATACTGGTTTAACTACGTATCAAATACGTATCAAATACGTATTAAGTACATTTTAATTAAACCTATTAGCGTATTTAATACGGATATAATACGATTATAATAGATAATTGTTATATATTTGCTATGGATTTGATATCGCTTTATATCAAAGTGACTTTAGGGCTGAATAGAGTATAAAGAAAACCGGATTAGGATAAGACATTATCAACATAACACCAATTATTATGGCAGAACTAAAAAATGGCCTGCTCAACGGCGGAAGTGGAAGAATCGGGAATATTATTACGTATGAGCGCAATGGAAAATACTTTGCCCGCGCACGTCCATCAAAAGTAAATCAGCCCAATACCGAAAAACAGCTGATAGCCCGAAAGCGTTTCGCTGTTTTGCAACCGGTCAACGCATTGTTAAAAGAGGTGTACCGCTATGGTTTTGCAGCAGATTTTAAAGCGCGCCCGGCATATTCCGCAGCATTGTCCTGGAATTTGAAGCATGCAGTAACAGGAATCTATCCTGATCTTGAGGTTGATTTCAGTGCTTTGAGGCTATTTCACGGAAGCAGGACTTTGCCGGCAGACATCCAAATAGTGGCCGAGAATAATGTGCTGCAATGGGCGCACACAGAAGAAGACCGGCAGTATGCCAATGACCGCGCAGCATTGATTTTAATTTTTCCTGAAAAGAATCGTCTGGATTTCCGTTTGGAAGCAGCAAAGCGTTCCGATGGGCAATTAAGCTATACGGGCGTTATCCCGGAAGGTGGGGCGCATGTGTACCTGAGCTTTTACGGCAAAATTCCGGTAAGGGGAGCAGTAACCGAAGCGGATGTTTGCCCTTCTTATTATTGTGGGATGATGGGTAATGCGTAATGGTTAATGGTTAATGGTTAATGGTTAATTGTTAATTGTTAATAGTTAATTGTTAATTGTTAATGGGTAATGGTTAATGTTGGATGGGTGATCGGTAATCAGTGATTGGTGATCAGTGGGGTGTTTATAGTTAATGGGTATCGTCAGCATGGAGGCTGAGCGCCTGCATTGAGCGAAGGTGAGGAGTCGAAGCCTGATGAAGGGGTGAGGATGTTGTCGTGTATATATTTCATGATTAACTCAGCTGTCAATAGTAGTAGAAGCATCTTTTTTTATACGGCTCCAAAGCTTTTACGGGATGGATATATTAGCCTGCTCTATTCATAAAATGCAAACAAAATAATGTAAGCAGCTTAAATTTAAGTGTTTATTAAATTTATATCCTAAAATTGAATTTGTTTGCATTTTACTAGTGCATTAACTACAGGCCATCTGCTTCGTTGCTAAAGCTTTGAAATAGGCGACTATATCTTCAGCTTTAGACGCCTCACATCTGACCTGAATTTAAAACATGAATAAAGCAGGTTAGGGCTTTTAATTTTAATCTGCTCTTTCTGTGCACCAATGAATGTTGTTGATTTTCGGATTTTGGGAGTACTTTTCGTTATGCAACAATTTCAAGCAAATCATTTTTTATGTTTTGCCAATTCTGATTTAAGTTGATGGACATAATCCTAATTTTATGATTATCATATCTATATGTGTGTATAAAATTGTTCCGTACAGATGGATAAAGGAGAATGCCTTCACATTTACGTGTTGCTATTGAGCCGGTCTCTTGATTTTTTAAATATGAAAAAAGCTGATAAAGGTTGCTTGAGATAATTTTTTTCTTTTCATATCTGCTTACGAATGCCTCCTTATAGTATTTTGTGTCAATGATGATTTTCTTGTCATCCCGCTTTAGAGTAATATCGGTAAGCATCTGTGGAAGCATTTCCAAATCCTCTGGTCGATCATAGTCAAATTGCCATTTAATTAGATCGCTTGAAACGGAATAGTCCGATTCGGTTTTATAAAAATTGCGTATAAAAGATTCAAATAGCCTTGCCATTGATTTGTCTTCACGTGTGAAGTCTTTGAATTTGTAATTGCCACTTGCTTCGGATATAAGTAAGTTGTCATTTAGAATCTGACATACTTTCAAAATAAAATCATAATGATAATTATTGCGATGCAATCTTATTCGGCTAAATACAGAATTACGGATAACTATATCTGAAATAGGAGGAAACTTAATAAATGACTTATGTAGTTCTTCTTTTATGGATGTATCCAGATTTTTAGTTCGAAGTAATTTTCCAATGGTAGCTTTAAGGATTTGGTTGTGCGGGATGTCATAATTAAATTCATCGTAAGTGCAAGCCGTTCTGCTTAAGGGGAGTACATTTTGTTTTATTGATTCAGAATAATTGAATTTCCCTTTTATGCCCATTATAACATCTTTATACTCAATGTAATATCTGTCTAATCCTTGTTTTAACAAACGAGAGCAGCTATTTGAAAGAATTTTCGCAAATAAGTCAATCAATTCGGTTGAGTCAATGCCATTAACATCAACTACATCTCTTTCATCGAGCTTATTCCATGCATAGCACAGCAGATAGTAGATATTCTGAATCGGAATCTGCATAATTTATGATAAAAGTAAGTTAACCTCATTGTTAACTCTGTCGTGATCATCGAACCAATACTCTTCCAGCAATGGCTTAATTTCAAATTTCACAATTTCCTCAAACCAATTTTTTCCATCTTCAGTATTGCCATTGCAGAAAAAGCTATGCCCAATCATAAAACCAGAACCCAAATTTGGGTCTTGTTTAATTTTATCATTTAGCAAATTGAGTTTTGACGATATCTCCTGAATAAAATCTTTTGAAAGACCTTTTGATAGAAGGAACTCTTTAAACAGCTTATTGAATTTTGGTTCTAAAGTTATAAATCTAAAGCGCCTGCGCAAGGCGTAGTCAACAATGGCTAATGAACGGTCGGCTGTGTTCATTGTTCCAATTAAATATAAATTATCAGGGACTGTAAAAAGTGCGTCATCTTTATCTGAATAGGTTAATGGTACGCTATAAATTCCTCTTTTGTCAGATTCAATTAGCATCATCAACTCACCAAAAATTTTGCTTAGATTCCCTCTGTTTATTTCATCAATGATAAAGAAAAATTTTTGGTTTGGATCAGATTCAGCCTTTTTGCAGAATTCATAAAAAATACCATTTTTAACTTTAAAATTTTTTTCTGAAGGGCGAATGCCTTGAATAAAATCTTCATAAGCGTACGATTGATGAAATTGGATCATCTTGATTTTTGTGTCATCAGTGTTTTTCATCATTTCATATGCAATTTTTTTAGCAATAAAAGTTTTGCCTACTCCAGGAGGGCCTTGCAGGACTATATTCTTTTTTGCATTGAGAGAGTTCGTGATTTCTTTGAGCTCATTATCGTCAATAAATGGTTTGTCAGGATCGTTGATCAAGGAATACTCATTAATCTCAATTTTTTCAATTTCTTTTTCAGTGGCTATGTTTTTTTCGTCTATCAAGTCTCTGATTATGTCGAATTCATCTATAGATAGGCCAAATAAGCTGCCCTGATTATTAATAAAAACTTCACAAGATTCGAGCCCTTTGGTTTCTTTTAATTCGTCCCATGTAACTGGGTCATTAACAATCTCCTTGATCTCAAAGCTTATGACTTCACCTTCGCTATCATCAATATGAAGACCCTCTGTTACTTCATAGATTGCTTTAATTTGTTTTACGGGTGAACTTTCATATCCAATAATTAAATCTCCAACCTTAACTTGTTCAAAGTATTTATAAATCCGGCGCTTGTTCCCTTTGTCGTTATGTGAGGTGTATGTTTGAATGTCGCCCAGTTCATAGCTATCAATACTCCAGATTTTGGGATTTGCATTTAACCACCAAAAGTTTTGGTTTTCATTTTCTTTTGGTATTGCTTTAAGCGGTGGCAATACTTTTTTTTCAGATTCGATATCGTTAAATATACCCTTATAGCTTGAATTTAGATGAAGATATTTTTCTTTGATTTTCTCCCATTTTAGAGTCGGAGAAAATGTGTCCGGTCTAAATATGGTTTTTTCAAAAACAATTAAATCGTTGATCAACCATTTAACAGTCCTTACGTGCTTGGCGTTTTTTCTTTCGGGCTGATATTTATACTCACCAGAAATTACTCCAATACCTAATGCTTTCCTTTTTCCCCTATTAGCTATAACCACATCTCCAATACTTGCATCTCTGAAGTTTTCAATATTCCAGATTTGATTTGAATTATCAATATCCTCAACTCCTAAATCATCTGCCATTGATTCCGTCGAATAGTCATTAAGATTGGTCAAACGGCCCCATCTAATGGCCATAATCCCTTCTTTATAAAACTCATCCCAATAAATGCCGTTTTCCCCTGGAGCAAACTTCCAATAATTAATGAGCGAATTATTCTTATTTTCTACAGTTTCAATGCAAGACTTTAGTTTTATAATGACCTCCTCTACGGTATTAAAGTCTTCTATCTCGTTTGATAACTTGTCATTTATGTCAGAACCGGCAATTATCCCTGCCTCAACTTTTGCTGCACTAATTTTAATAAATAGCTGATATGCTTTTCTATGAGAAATTTTGTTTTTGGGAAATCCTGCAATCCAGCATGAAGAAGATCCAAAGTTTTGAGAACCGTTAAAATCAACGATATGTGCTTTATACTGGTTTAATTTAAGTTTATCTTCTATCCCATCTATTAATTTCTCTAATGCCTTATTTATTGGAATACTTATCTCTTTGGTATAAAAAAATGGGAAGAATACCCTGAAATTTTTTTGCCAGTTTACAAAAGGAGACTTCTTTTTTTGTGGATAACTATTTAATCCTGAAATTAATGAATCTCCATATCTGCTGAAATAGGCTTTGTCTTTAGAGATAATTTTCCCCTTTATGTCTTCAAGTAAGTTTGAGTTGATGGGCGTTCCTTGTTTTCTGAGGTTTAAAATATCATACCTAAGAAGGTTTACAGGTTGGAATTTACTTTCTGTAACTACTGAATTGAATTGTGTTATCAATTTTTCAATTTCAGAGTCTTGAAGGTTATTGAACGTTTCAAAAAGGAATTGTTCGCTTTGTTCTAGTTTTTTAAGTTCTTTTGCCTGGTTCTGGATTATCTCAAGATATTTGTTCATAGTTTCATTTTTTCTAAGTTAAGGTGTCTCATATTTTGGGGCTGCAATTATCGTTACCGTTTAGGAACCGAGCGCCTAAATCACCTAATTCACTAATTGGAATCTAGGTGTTAATATGCCCCAATGCCATTTTTCAGGAACTTTTGCTGCTCTCACTCCAGTATCCTCTGCAAGCTTTCTGAGCATTTCGATGGCTTGCCTCGAGGCTTTCGTTGCCGGCACTGTTTTTTTGCCTTGCCAATTTTTTCATTTTACGCTCCTCGTTTGGTTGATGGAACTTGTTGAGGGACGTCATCAGGCATTTTGTTACGAAGATACTAATTATCGCTTAAAAGCTAGATATGCCAATTGATTTATAATTAACAGGAATCCCTGTACGTCCATTATGAAGCTATTCTATATTAGTTTGTTAAGATAAGACCATGGAGTGCTGATGAAGTGTCAGCCTTTTAGAGATGAATGTTATAAGAATTTGATGCTGTTGCTCAGTGCTTGTACGTCTACACGATTAAGTCTGCATTCATGGATATGAAATATAAATGAAAGCTTGCGGAAAAAATGGGCATAAAAAAAGCTCCCTTTTGAGGAGCTTTGCGGTCTGGACGGGACTCGAACCCGCGACCCCATGCGTGACAGGCATGTATTCTAACCAAACTGAACTACCAGACCGTGAATATTGAGATCGTTTTCGTGTCAAACGGAGTGCAAAAGTACACCGAATTTTTAAACCACCAAATTTTTTTTGAGAAAAAATGAACTTTTTTTTGGATTTGTTTGAGTGTCGGCCATTTTGCCTTTATTATCAGTAAATTAAGCCAGCAAAAAAATTAGCGTAAACGGTCGGCAGCACGTACTTTCCTTTCATCGTTCAGGATCGCCCTGCGCGACATAATAAGCATTATTACACTGATGAGCGGAAAACCTATGCCCAATTGATAGGTAACAGTGCTTCCGGTTTGTTTTTTGATGAAATCGATGAAGAGGAAAAGGAAAATAACCAGCACTATATTTATAAAGAACCCGATCCTGGCCAGATTTGCCTGGCGGAGGCGGTTTTTATAAAGGAATATAGCGATGATTGAAATCAGCGGAATAATCCCTCCAATTGCAATAAGTCCTGCTATGATTCCGCTATTCACTTCAATGCCACCCATTTTGGTAAGATCAACAATACCATAAATATAAATTTCGAGCAGGTTTAGTTCACCTGAGATCTGGGCCAATGGAAATAGAAAGGTCAAAATGCCTGCAATAAATGCAACTAAAAGGAAAATGCTTTGAATTCGTTGTATCATGGTTCTTAAAATTTCGGCAAAGATAAAAATAATGCAGGTTGAAGGGCAAATTATTGTTTCCCTGCCAAACTGAGCCACAGCGTTTGCAGCACAGCAAATTTTATTCCCTTTCTGTTTGTGCTTCTTTCCCTTTAAGTATGAAACGAATATATGTATCATTTTGGTTGAAATGAATGCTGAAGGGAAGTAAAAACCGGATTTTAGAAAGGCTTAGGGCAAAAAAATGTAATTTTGGGTAGGTAAATACCAAAAAATTTATATTTTTGCCCAAAATAAACCCAATCAGAGGTTTATATCTTGATAATCCGAAATAGCGGACTTCGTAAGTATCAACATTATTCCGTTAGTTCAATTTTCATAAGATTTATTCAAAAAGCACATCTTATTTTATTCAGCATATTTTTATTTGAAAATTATATTCAATGTACGACATCACGCAATTAAGCCGTAAGTTACTGGCTGAGCTTAAGGAGATCGCCCGGGAAATGGGCGTTGAAGGAATCGAAGGGAGCAAGAAGCAGGATCTGGTTTATATGATCCTTGATGAGCAAGCCAAGCAGCCAGCCAAACCAAAAGCCAAGAAAGATAGTATTAAACAAGATAAACCGCTTGAACCCAAAACCGAGGGAAAGGACGCCGCATCAAAGGTTGCTGACAGCCCCTTAGGCAATAAAGAAGAGCGTTCAGAATCAAAAGCAGGGCGCACACGTCGCAGGAGAATCCCTGCACCACCGGCACCGGAAGCTACATCAAGTACCGGATCACGAGATGAAATCAAGGAGCTTGGTACTCAGGCAGAAGCTTCTGAAGAAAATAAAACGCCAACAGAAGCGCCCAAACCTGTTGCTGAAAGCCCGGCGCCTCCGCGAAGGACATATCAGGATGCTCCACCTCAGCAAAGAAATTATACACGCAATTCAGACTATAGGGATAACCGTGACAGTCGCGATAGCCGTGATAACAGGCCATACAACCAGGATCGCCGTCAATCCTATCAAAGGGACAACCGCGACCAACGCGATCAGGGCGACCGTTACAGCCGTCCTTCACGCCCGTCATATCAAGATAACCGAAGCCATGACAACCGTTACCAGGACCGTAACCAAGACCGTTACCAGGATCGCAATCAAGACCGTTACCAGGATAACCGCAGGGAAGAACCTCAGGTTGATTTTGATGGAGCAATCGTAAGTGAAGGTGTTATTGAGATTATGCAGGACGGTTACGGATTCCTCCGGTCTTCCGATTATAATTACCTGAACTCCCCGGACGATATCTATGTAAGCCAGACACAGATCAAACTTTTTGGCCTGAAAACCGGTGATACCATTAAAGGTCAGGTTCGTCCACCGAAAGAAGGTGAAAAATATTTCCCGTTGATTAAAGTGGAACTCATCAATGGCTTAAAACCGGAAATTGTACGCGACCGTGTCCCTTTCGATTTCCTTACGCCACTTTTTCCCGAAAAGAAATTTAAACTGACAGATCATCCGAACGCAACAATGTCGAGCAGGATCGTTGATCTGTTTACCCCAATTGGCAAAGGCCAGCGTGGTTTGATTGTTGCACAGCCTAAGACAGGTAAAACGGTGCTGCTCAAAGAAATAGCCAATGCAATTGCGCATAATCACCCCGAAGTGTATCTAATTGTGTTGCTTATTGATGAGCGTCCGGAAGAAGTTACCGATATGCAGCGCAGCGTCAATGCAGAAGTTGTTTCTTCAACTTTTGATGAACCTGCCGACCGCCATGTTAAAGTAGCCAATATTGTACTTGAAAAAGCGAAAAGGCTTACCGAATGCGGTCATGATGTAGTAATTCTTCTGGATTCCATTACGCGTTTGGCAAGGGCATACAATACGGTAAGTCCGGCATCGGGTAAAGTACTCTCCGGTGGTGTTGAGGCCAACGCATTGCATAAACCCAAACGCTTCTTTGGTGCTGCCCGCCAGATTGAAGGTGGCGGCTCGCTTACAATCCTTGCCACTGCTTTGATTGATACCGGCTCGAAAATGGATGAAGTAATTTTTGAGGAATTTAAAGGAACCGGTAATATGGAACTCCAGCTCGACCGTAAGTTGTCGAACAAAAGGATTTATCCTTCTATTGATATTGTTGCTTCCAGTACGCGTCGCGATGATCTTTTATTCGAAAAAGATATCCTTCAGCGCCTTTGGATTTTACGGAATCACTTGGCAGATATGACATCTGTAGAAGCAATGGAATTCCTGAAAAGCAGAATTGCCCATACACAAAGCAATGAAGAATTCCTCCTCAGCATGAATGGTTAGGAATAGTCTTATATCTGAAAAAGAAAAAGCCGGTTTTGATAGCCGGCTTTTTTTATAGCATCTTTTTAAGAAGCTTTTCCATTACTTCGGTGGCTCTTCCCTGCAAAAAAACATCTGTAAGCCCATAAGTATAATTAGAGGCAGTAGTGTTGATTTCAATAATACGGGCACCGTTTTGCTTTGCGAGATAAGGAATCTGGCTTGCCGGCATAATTTCCCCTGTGGTGCCAATAAGCAGAAATACATCTGCCTTTTCAGCAGCGAGAAGGCTTTTTTCATAAGCCTCCTGCGGAATGCCTTCCCCAAAAAAGATAAAATCAGGCTTGAGCAATCCGTTACAGGAGCATCGGGCTGGCAGGAAATCCAAATTGACTTCCATTGCCGGATAAACCTTCTGGCATGATGTGCAAATCAGGCGTTTCGATGTGCCGTGAAATTCGACTACATTTTTGCTGCCGCCTTCCTGATGCAGGTTGTCGATGTTTTGTGTGATGATTTCTTTGAGGTTTCCTTTTGCTTCGAGTTGCGCCAGAGCCTTATGTGCTGCATTTGCGCGGGCTTCGCCAAAAAAATCGTAGAAAATTTCACGTATTACTTTCCAGGAAGCTTTTGGGTTGCGAAAAAAATAATCCAGATCAAGCACAATTGGATCATACTTCGACCATAAACCTTCGGATCCACGAAAAGGGGGAATGCCGCTTTCTACAGATATTCCTGCACCCGTGAAAGCGGTAATGTGTTTGGCTTCGGACAGTATATGAGCTGCCTTAGCGAGTTGTTCCTTATTCATTATTAAAAGTGAATGCCTTATTTGCTGATAAATAATTTGTGACTGTAATTGTTTTTGCTGTCTTGAATGCTCAAAATATAAATGCCCGCATCGACATTGGGACATGCTATGTTATGTTCTGTAATCCCTTGCGGGATGTTGGTGTTAAAGAGCAATCTACCATCAATGGAATAAAGCTTTGCGTTTGTTTCCTCCTTAAAGGATGAATTGCTTTTAATGGTGATGGAGTTTCTGCCATCGTTATACCAAACAGCATAATGCCTGTTAAATAATGTGTTGATACCTGCCGAGCCTGTGAGCTGCAATTCATCAATAAAAAGTTTTGTTCCTACAGAAGCCTGTTCCGAAGCAGAGGAAATAATGTAGATATTGAGACTGTCCGGGTTTTCTTCGCTGAAATATTCAAAATCGACTGAAAACTCCGTCCATGCTTCCACGGTGTTTTTTGTGCTGAAATATGCCCCGCCAATAGTGTCTCTTTGTGTGCCGTCGTTGCGGAAGAGCGCTGCAACAATCAGGCAACTGTCTGTGCCTTCCGGCAAATAGCGGAAGTGGCCTTCGAATTTCCCCGGTCGGTTGGCATAGGGAACGCCACCGCTAAGGGAATAATTCATGCTCAGGATATCGATTTCAAATGCACCGAGCGTAACAAAACCTGGTATTCCAACGCCAAAAATTGATTTTGTTTCCAGTAGCAGGGAGTAATTACCTGCATATGGGTCAGTTGCATCTGCCGATACAGGAACCTGCCCAAGTGCTGCTGCAACTGTATTGATCGATTGCCAGGATTCCGGCTCCTGATAACCAATTTCATCTTCCCAGGTTTCAAATCCTGCATTGGGGATTTCCTGTGCCATTAATATTGTTGAAATGAGAAATACAATAAGTAAGCTGCTGAACTTCTGCATATTCTGTTTGTTTTTTTGTTGTTTTGACTCGAACCGCTTTTAGGATCGTTTAATTTAGCGTAAATTTACTCGTTTTTTCACAACCAAAACTATATTTTTTATGAAGAACCTATCTTTCCTCCTTTTATTTTTCATCGGTTTTTATGCAGGTACGCATGCGCAGGATCATGGAAAACAGATCAGTCTCGATGATATTTTCCGTTCTGCAGATTTTTATCCTTCTTATGTCCGGGGTTTGAAATCCTTGAATGATGGCGAGCATTATGCCGTAATTGAAAAGGATACTTTATTCAAATACAGCTATAAAAGCGGTGAACGCGTGGAAGTCATTACGGTTCTCACCGATATCGTTGCCGAAGGAGGAGGGGAGCCATTACGTTTCCGTTCCTATTCCTTTAGCCCCGATGAAAAATATATCCTTTTTCCTACCGAAACAGAAAGCATTTACAGGCATTCATCACGTTCCAATTTTTATATCTGGGATATTGAAGCCAAAAAACTTACGGCACTCTCGAAAAACGGGAAGCAACGTCTGGCTCGCTTCAGCCCGCTGAACGATAAAATTGCTTTTGTGCGCGACAATAACCTTTTTGTGTATGACCTGAAGTCGGGAGCAGAGGAGCAAATTACCACTGATGGCAAAGACCGACATATTATTAATGGGACTACCGACTGGGTTTATGAAGAGGAATTTGGATTTACGCGGGCCTTTTTCTGGTCGCCCGATGGTCACCGTATCGCTTATTATCGTTTTGACGAGAGCAATGTGAAGGAATTTCAGTTTGCGATGTATGGCGAGCTCTACCCCGAGCAATACAAATACAAATATCCCAAGGCAGGTGAAGATAATTCGCTTGTTGAGGTTTTTATCTATGAACTCGAAAGCGGAACGAAAACTCCGGTTGATCTTGGTTCAGAAACCGATCAGTATGTGCCACGCATCAAATGGACTTCTGATCCTGAAAAACTGGCAGTGTATCGGTTAAACCGTCACCAAAACCATTTGGAAATATTGCAGGCCTCAGCCAATGATGGCAAAACCAGCCTGCTTTATGAAGAGAAAAACAAATATTATATCGACATTAATGATGACCTTTATTTCACGAAAAACGGGAAGTATTTCTTGTTTACCAGTGAGAAAGATGGTTATAACCAGGTGTTTATGCACTCTATGGACGGAAAGGAACAAAAGTGTTTGACCGGTTCTTATGATGTAACGCAATTGTATGGCGTGGACGAAAAGCACAAAATAGTTTATTATCAGGCGGCCAAAACAGCACCCGAAAACCGCGACCTGATGCTGGTGGATTTTAAAGGGCGTGAGAAAATCCTTTCCGAAAATGAGGGAAGCAACAGCGCATCTTTTAATGAGGCATACACATATTATATAAGTACGTGGTCCAGTGCAGCCCATCCTCCGGTATTCAAACTTTTCAACGCCAAAGGAAAACTGATCCGCACCTTGAAGGATAATCAGGAGCTGACCGAACGTCTGGCCGAATATGACCTTTCTGCACAGGAGTTTATGAGCATCCCTGCAGGGGATAGCCTTCAGCTGAATGCCTGGATGATAAAACCACCAAAATTTGACCCAAAGAAAAAATACCCTGTATTAATGTATGTTTATGGTGGGCCGGGTTCGCAAACCGTTTTGAACCGTTGGTCATCGCGCAATATGTGGTACCAGATGCTGGCACAAAAAGGAATTATTGTGGTTTCGGTCGATAACCGCGGAACCGGAGCACGTGGGGAGGAGTTTAAAAAGATGACTTACCTGCAGCTGGGGAAATATGAAACCGAAGATCAGATCGCTGCGGCAAAATATCTGGCAAAACAGGAGTATGTAGATGGAAACCATATCGGTATTTTTGGCTGGAGCTATGGCGGATATATGTCCACGCTCTGTATGACCAAAGGTGCCGATGTTTTTTCAACCGGCATCGCGGTAGCTCCGGTTACCAACTGGCGCTATTATGATAATATCTATACTGAACGCTATATGCGCACACCGCAGGAAAATGCCGAAGGTTATGACCAGAACTCACCCATAAACCATGTGGATAAACTCAAAGGGGATTATTTGCTGGTTCATGGCACTGCCGACGACAATGTGCATTATCAAAATGCCCTTGAGCTGGTCACTGCTTTGGTGGATGCGGACAAGCAATTTGAAATGCAGTTTTATCCTAATAGTAACCACGGCATTTATACGGGGCGCAATACAAGCTATCATCTTTATAAGCGGATGACCGGCTTTTTAATGAAAAACCTGAAAGGGGAAAAATAATGTTTTGTGGTTTAAAATTAAGGTTGTAGCTTTGCGGCCTTAATTCATATTTTGTCAAATTTATAGAAACGAGGTATTTAAAATGATTATTGTTCCTGTTAAAGAAGGTGAAAACATCGATAGGGCGCTGAAAAAGCTGAAGCGCAAGTTTGAAAAAACCGGAGTTGTTAAAGAACTGCGTGCGCGCCAGAAGTACACCAAACCTTCTGTTATCAAGCGAGAGCAAAAAATTAAAGCTGTATATGTGCAGCATCTCCGCAACCAGGCCGAAGGTTAAAACAGCGGATAATGATTCCAGGAAAGCAGGTGGTTTTTATAGCTACCTGCTTTTTTTTGCAATTTATCCAACAAAATAATGTGTGCCAACGTTAATTTTTTGTATCTTTATTGGTGTTAAGGCAGAATTATGATCGAGGGGTTTTTACAGTATCTTGAATACGAAAAACGGTATTCCAAACACACACTAACGGCATACCGTAAGGATCTGGAACAGTTCCGGGAATTCCTTCAGTATTATTATGATAACGACAACCTCCACTCCGCAAATTTTCAGATAGTCCGTTCCTGGATTGTGCAGCTTGTCAATGCTGAAGTTGCTGCGTCCAGCATCAGGCGTAAGCTCAGCAGCCTGAAAAGCTACTATAAATATAGTATGGTGCAGGGCGAAATAGAACATAACCCGGCATTGGATATCCAGGTGCCTGCCATTCCTGAACGCCTTCCTGCTTTTCTTTCCGAGAACGAAGCCCATGAGCTGCTCGATGAAATAGTTTTTCCGGAAAATTTTGAGGGGATCCGCGACCGTTGCATTTTGGAGACATTCTATGCCACGGGCATGCGCCTTTCGGAGCTGATCGGTATCGGTTTAAAAGATCTGGACAGAGGAAACATGCAGCTTCGGGTGATGGGCAAGCGCAGCAAAGAGCGTTTTTTGCCGGTCAGTCAGCGTTTGATAGCTTTGTATGATGATTATCTGCCGAAGAGGGAAGTGCTTGCGCAAGAGGGGGAGGAGTCCTTTTTTTTGACTTTAGCAGGGAAAAAACTCTACCCCAAGCTTGTTTATTTGCTTGTTAATGCGTATCTTGGCAAGGTTACTACACAAGAGAAAAAAAGCCCTCATGTGCTTCGTCATACCTTTGCCACCCATATGCTGAACCAAGGGGCAGACATCAATGCTGTGAAGGAGTTGTTAGGACATGCCAATCTTGCAGCAACGCAGATTTATACGCATAATACCATAGAGAAGTTGAAACACGTTTATAAACTCGCCCACCCACGGGCATAAAAAAGAGGAGAATTGCTTATGAAAGTCAACATCAATTCAGTTCATTTTAAGGTAGATCGAAAGCTGGAACAATTTATTGCCGGCAAACTGGAGAAGCTCAACGCCTACTATGACGGGATAATTGGCAGTGAAGTAACCCTGAAAGTGGATAATACGGATACTCCGGAGAACAAAATTACCGAAATCCGTTTGATAGTAAGGGGTAGTGACCTATATGCCAAAAAGCAAAGCAAGACCTTTGAAGAAGCTACGGATTCGGCTGCTGAAGCGCTTCGCAGGCAGTTGATCAAGTTCAAAGACAAGCTTAAGAAAAAATAAATCCAAACTTTTTTTAAAAAATATTTGGAATCTCGCGAGATGTTATTACTTTTGCAGTCCTTTTTAATAGAGGGCTGCAATTTTTTTGCCGATGTAGCTCAGTTGGCCAGAGCAGCTGATTTGTAATCAGCTGGCCGGGGGTTCGAATCCCTCCATCGGCTCAACAAAAGAAAGTTCATTAAGATACTGATTATACTTGGGGAGATTCCAGAGCGGTCAAATGGGGCAGACTGTAAATCTGTTGGCGAAGCCTTCGGAGGTTCGAATCCTCCTCTCCCCACGTTTTTGCCTTGAGTGGTAGAAGTAAATTTAAGCGGAAGTAGCTCATCCGGTAGAGCGACAGCCTTCCAAGCTGTAGGTGGCGGGTTCGAGTCCCGTCTTCCGCTCAATTTATGAAAGCCAATGTAGCTCAGAGGTAGAGCACTTCCTTGGTAAGGAAGGGGTCACGAGTTCAATTCTCGTCATTGGCTCGATATTAAATCATTAAAACACCTAACATTAACAGTTTTTTGAGATATGGCAAAGGAAAAATTTGAGCGTTCCAAACCGCACGTTAATATTGGAACCATTGGTCACGTTGACCACGGAAAAACAACTCTTACAGCCGCAATTACTATGAACCTCCAAAAAGCAGGTCTTGCCGAATTTGCATCATTTGATTCAATCGACAATGCTCCTGAAGAAAAAGAAAGAGGTATCACAATTAACACTGCACACGTAGAGTATGCAACAGAAAACCGTCACTACGCACACGTTGACTGTCCTGGTCACGCTGACTACGTAAAGAACATGGTTACTGGTGCTGCACAGATGGACGGTGCTATCCTCGTAGTTGCTGCAACTGATGGTCCTATGCCACAGACACGTGAGCACATCCTGCTCGCACGTCAGGTTGGTGTGCCTCGTATCGTTGTTTTCATGAACAAATGCGATATGGTTGACGATGAAGAGCTGCTCGAACTGGTTGAAATGGAAATCCGTGAACTCCTGTCATTCTACGAATTTGACGGTGACGAAACTCCTGTTATCCAGGGTTCTGCCCTTGGTGCTCTTAACGAAGAACCAGAATGGGTTGAAAAAGTAATGGAACTTATGGCTGCTTGCGACGAGTGGATTCCACTGCCGGAACGCGACGAAGATAAGCCATTCCTTATGCCTGTTGAAGACGTATTCTCAATTACTGGTCGTGGTACTGTTGCTACCGGCCGTATCGAAACTGGTATCATCAACACTGGTGACCCTGTTGACATCATTGGAATGGGTGCAGAAAAACTTAAGTCTGTTGTAACTGGTGTTGAGATGTTCCGTAAGATCCTTGACCAAGGTCAAGCTGGTGACAACGCCGGTCTGCTGCTCCGTGGTATCGACAAAGACGAAATCAGCCGTGGTATGGTAATTGCCAAGCCTGGTTCAGTGAAGCCTCACGATTATTTCAAAGCTGAGGTTTATATCCTGAAGAAAGAAGAAGGTGGACGTCACACTCCATTCCACAATAAATATCGTCCTCAGTTCTATTTCAGAACCACAGACGTAACAGGTGAAATTATCCTTCCTGAAAATGTTGAGATGGTAATGCCTGGTGATAACCTTACAATTACAGTTAAACTGATTGCTGAAGTAGCAATGGACAAAGGTCTGCGTTTCGCAATCCGTGAAGGTGGCCGTACTGTTGGTGCAGGTCAGGTAACTGAACTTCTTGAAAAATAATATTCTTTTATAAAATCCAAAAGGATCGTTTTTCGGTCCTTTTGGTATCTACGGGTGTAGCTCAGTTGGTAGAGCTCTGGTCTCCAAAACCAGGAGTCGTGGGTTCGAGTCCTACCACCCGTGCAAAATATTAGATTCACATGGCAAAAAGTGGAATTATAACTTACGTTAAGGAAAGCTACGACGAACTGACAACAAAAGTATCGTGGCCAACCTGGAGCGAATTACAAAGCAGCGCTATTGTGGTATCCATTGCTTCCCTGATTATCGCCTTGGTGGTATTTCTGATGGATATTTCCTTCGAAAACATCCTGAAACAATTCTATGGATTGTTCTAGGTCTTTCCGAAAGGGAAGTCTGATATTTCAAACTTCTTTAGCACCTTTGTAAATCCGATCTAGCATGAGCGAACAAGTAAAGAAGTGGTATGTAGTCCGGGCCATAAGCGGTAACGAAAAAAAGGTAAAGCAATACCTTGAAAACGAAATCAACCGCTTGGGTATTGAGGATTTCATATCACAGGTACTTATCCCAACTGAAAGAGTTTATCAAATTCGTAATGGTAAGAAAATCAGTAAGGAAAGAAATTACTTACCGGGCTATGTACTTATTGAAGCCGCGCTGACCGGAGAGATTCCCCACATTATTAAAAATATTCCTGGTGTACTGGGATTTTTGGGCACCAAAGGCGAAGCAGAGCCAATGCGTGAGGTTGAAGTGAACCGTATCCTGGGCAAAGTTGATGAACTGGCCGATCAGGGTGAGGAAATCAATATACCTTATATCGTTGGCGAAACTGTTACTGTTACCGATGGCCCCTTCAATAGTTTCAGCGGTATTATCGAAGAAATTAATGAAGAGAAGAAAAAGCTGAAGGTTATGGTGAAAATTTTTGGTCGCAAAACCCCATTAGAACTTGGGTTTATGCAAGTAGCAAAGGAATCGTAAAACAAAGGCATAATTTTTCAATTGTTCCAAGGCAGTTGAGAATTTCTAAACGATTAAATACTAATACAAATGGCAAAAGAAGTAAGCGGTTTAATCAAGTTACAGATTAAAGGCGGTGCTGCCAACCCTTCACCACCAGTGGGACCTGCATTAGGTGCCAAAGGTGTGAACATTATGGAGTTTTGTAAGCAGTTTAACGGACGTACCCAAGACCAAGCTGGTAAGGTGCTTCCTGTTATCATTACTGTTTATAAGGACAAGTCCTTTAGCTTCATTATCAAGACCCCGCCTGCTGCTGTTCAACTCCTTGAAGCTGCCAAACTGAAAAAAGGCTCCTCGGAACCTAACCGTAATAAAGTTGGTAGTGTAACATGGGAGCAGGTAAAGGAAATCGCAGAAAGTAAAATGCGTGACCTGAACTGCTTTACTGTTGAATCAGCAATGAGCATGGTAGCAGGAACTGCCCGCAGCATGGGTCTTACTGTGAAAGGTGTAAACCCGCTCGCAAAATAGATTAAGCCGAAAGCTCAGATATTAAATACATTAAGATTAACAGAAATGGCTAAATTGACCAAGAAGAAAAAAGAGGCACTTGCCAAAGTTGATAAAACCAAAATTTATTCTTTAGCCGAAGCTGTTCAGTTAATAAAGGATATCACATATACCAAATTCAACGCTTCTGTTGATTTGGACGTTCGTCTCGGTGTTGATCCCCGGAAAGCCAATCAAATGGTTAGGGGTATTGTTACATTACCGCACGGTACCGGTAAAGAGGTTCGTGTTTTGGTGCTCTGTAATCCCGATAAAGAAGAGGAAGCAAAAGCTGCTGGTGCAGATTATGTTGGTCTCGACGAATACGTTCAGAAAATAAAAGGTGGTTGGACAGATGTGGATGTAGTAATCACTACGCCCAATGTGATGCCTAAAGTGGGTCCCCTGGGTAGGATTCTCGGTCCCCGTGGCCTGATGCCAAACCCAAAAGCTGGTACTGTTACCATGGACCTCGAACGCGCAGTTAAGGAAGTTAAAGCCGGTAAAATTGACTTTAAGGTCGATAAATTTGGTATCATTCACGCTGGTATCGGTAAAGTGAGCTTCAGTGAGGAGCAAATTGTCGATAATGCCAGAGAAATGATTCAGACCATACTCAAATTGAAACCCAGTGCAGCAAAAGGTACTTATGTGAAAAGTATTTTTATCTCCAGTACTATGAGCCCTGGTGTTCAGATTGAATTAAAATCAGTTCTACTGTAGGTCGATTGTTCGTTTAACTTTTAAAAAGCATAAACAATGAAAAAAGAAGATAAAGGTCAACTAATCGACTCCATCACAGAGGTACTGAACGAATATAACGCATTCTATATTACCGATATTTCCGATTTTAACTCAGAACGCACCACCGAGCTCAGGAGCATCTGTTTTAAAAAGGATATCCGTCTCATGGTTGTGAAGAACACTCTCTTGCGTAAAGCTATGGAGAAATCAGACAAGAACCTGGATGAACTTTATGACGTTCTCAAAGGCTCTTCTTCACTCATGTTGACCCCTGTTGGTAATGCACCTGCAAAATTGATTCAGGAATTCAGGAAGAAATATAAACTGGATAAACCGATCGTTAAGGGTGCTTATGTAGAAGAAGCAGTATTTACCGGTGACAGCAGCCTGGAAACACTCGCCAATATCAAGTCCAAAGAAGAACTCATTGGCGATATCATTGGCTTGCTGCAATCACCTGCGAAGAATGTTGTCTCTGCTCTTAAATCGGGTGGACAAACCATTGCAGGACTGGTAAAAACCCTTCAGGAAAGGGAAAACTAATCATTTATACGTTTTTTTTTAAATTAATTTTTTTCACGAATTTTACCTAAAACAAGAATAAAATGGCAGATTTAAAAGCTTTTGCAGAACAGTTAGTAAACCTGACCGTAAAAGAAGTCAACGAATTAGCTGAAATCCTCAAGGAAGAGTACGGTATTGAACCAGCAGCAGCTGCAGTAGCAGTTCAAGGTGGTGGCGGTGGTGCCGAAGCTGAAGCTCAGGAAGAACAAACTGAATTTGACGTAGTACTCAAAGCAGCAGGCTCTTCTAAGCTGAAAGTTGTTAAACTCGTAAAAGAACTGACTAGCCTTGGCCTGAAAGAGGCTAAAGAACTCGTTGATTCAGCTCCTAAAGCAATCAAAGAAGCAATTGCTAAGGACGAAGCTGAAGCGCTTAAAGCTCAACTGGAAGAAGTTGGCGCTGAAGTCGAAATTAAGTAATCAGCTAAAAAGCTGTTAATGAATAGGATATAGGGTGCGCTTTATGCGCATCCCTATATCTTGTTTTCTGTTTTATTTCGTACGTATTTTGTGTCTTTCTAGTATTAATATTTTCAAATTCCGATTGCTTTGGCCCTGAAAAATAATAAAAGAGTTAATTTCGCATCCACCCATATTCAAACTGAATTTCCTGACTTTCTGGATATTCAGTTAAAGTCGTTTAAGGACTTTATGCAACTGGAAACAAATCCTGAAGACCGTATTAACGAAGGTTTATATAAGGTGTTCAGTGAGAACTTTCCAATTACGGATGCCCGCAATAATTTCGTTCTGGAATTCCTTGATTATTTTATCGATCCCCCCAGGTATTCCCTAGAAGAATGTATCGAAAGAGGTGTAACCTACAGTGTCCCGCTCAAAGCAAAATTGAAGTTATACTGTACTGATCCTGAGCATGAGGATTTTGAGACCATCATCCAGGATGTTTATCTGGGAATGATTCCCTATATGACCCCAAAAGGTACATTCATTGTGAATGGTGCCGAGCGCGTGGTCGTTTCCCAGCTGCACCGCTCCCCCGGTGTGTTTTTCGGTAAAAGCCGCCATGCCAATGGTACAATCCTGTTCTCCGCAAGGATTATCCCCTTCAAAGGCTCATGGATGGAATTTACAACCGACATTAATAATGTCATGTACGCTTACATTGACCGTAAGAAAAAGCTACCGGTAACTACACTGTTGCGTGCTATCGGTTATGAAAGCGATAAAGATATTCTCGAAATTTTTAACCTCGCAGAAGAAGTTAAAGTTACGAAAACCGGCGCCAAAAAGCTTATAGGTAAACGCCTTGCCGCACGCGTGCTCCGCTCATGGCTTGAGGATTTTGTAGATGAAGATACAGGTGAAGTTGTATCTATCGAACGTACCGAAGTAATTATCGATCGTGAAGTAGAACTGGAACAGGAACATATTGAGCAAATCCTTGAAGCCAATATCAAAACAATTCTCGTTCATCGTGAAGATATTATTGCCGGTGATTATTCAATTATTTTTAATACGCTGCAGAAAGACACAGCAAACTCGGAAAAAGAAGCTGTTGAATTTATCTACCGTCAGTTGCGTAATGCTGAACCACCGGATGAAGAAACGGCACGCGGTATTATCGATAAACTCTTCTTCTCTGATAAGCGTTACGATTTGGGCGATGTGGGACGTTACCGCATCAACAAAAAACTGGAACTGAATATAGATAATGATATTCGCGTTCTGACCAAAGAAGATATTATCAATATCATCCGGTATCTTATCAAACTGGTGAATAAAAAAACCGAAGTTGATGATATTGACCACTTAAGCAACCGTCGTATCCGTACGGTAGGTGAGCAGCTTTATTCACAGTTTGGTGTAGGACTGGCACGTATGGCACGTACTATCCGCGAACGAATGAACGTCCGTGATAACGAAGTCTTCACACCAACCGACTTGATTAACGCCAAAACCCTGTCGTCCGTAATTAATAGTTTCTTCGGAACCAACCAGCTTTCACAGTTCATGGATCAAACCAACCCGCTGTCGGAAATTACGCACAAGCGTCGTGTTTCTGCTCTGGGACCGGGAGGCCTTTCGCGTGAACGTGCCGGTTTTGAGGTTCGGGACGTCCACTACACGCACTACGGACGTTTGTGTACTATTGAAACTCCCGAAGGACCAAATATTGGTTTGATTTCTTCACTTTGCGTTTATGCAAAAATTAATAAACTTGGCTTCATAGAAACTCCTTATCATAAAGTAGATAATGGTGTTGTAATGAAAGATGAAGCACCTGTTTATTTGAGTGCCGAAGAAGAAGAAGATAAAATTATTGCACAGGCAAATACAATTATAAGCCCGAATGGTCAATTTACAAATGAGCGCGTTAAAGCACGTTTTCTTGCTGATTACCCAATCATTGAGCGCGAAAAGGTTGACCTTATCGACAGCGCGCCCAACCAGATTGCTTCGATAGCTGCATCACTGATCCCCTTCCTGGAGCATGATGATGCCAACCGTGCTTTGATGGGTTCGAACATGATGCGCCAGGCTGTGCCACTGCTAAAACCGGAAGCACCGCTTGTAGGAACCGGACTCGAAGGCCCTGTTGCTCACGATAGCCGGGTGCTTATAAATGCCGAAGGTGATGGCGTTGTTGAATATGTTGACGCACGCTCTATTGCTATCCGCTACGACCGTACAGAGGACCAAACGCTTGTAAGCTTCGATGATGAAGTGAAGCATTACTCTCTGCCAAAATTTTTAAGGACAAACCAAAATACCAGCGTTAACCTTCGCCCTGTGGTGCGTAAAGGCGACCGCGTTGAAAAAGGCCAGGTGCTCTGCGAAGGTTATGCTACTGAAGGTGGTGAACTTGCCATTGGTAAAAACCTTATGGTGGCCTTTATGCCCTGGAAAGGATATAACTTCGAGGATGCGATTGTTATTTCCGAACGTATCGTGAAAGAAGATGTATTTACTTCTGTGCACATCGAAGAATTTACCCTCGAAGTACGTGATACAAAACGTGGTGTGGAAGAACTTACCAATGATATTCCAAACGTTTCCAGCGAGGCCACCAAGGATCTTGATGAAAACGGCTTGATCCGAATTGGTGCCGAAGTACGTGAAGGAGACATCCTGATTGGTAAAATTACACCAAAAGGGGAAAGTGACCCAACTCCTGAAGAAAAACTGTTGCGTGCCATTTTTGGTGATAAAGCCGGCGATGTCAAAGACGCTTCCCTTAAGGCACCTCCATCAATGAAAGGTGTAGTGCTGGACAAAAAGCTTTTCTCACGCATCGTCCGCGACCGTCGTTCCCGTTCTAACGAAAAAGAAACGATAAAAAAGCTTGATGAAGAACTGAACCGCGAATTGCAGGAGCTCAAAAGCCGCCTGATTGATAAGTTAATGGAAATTATTGCGGGTAAATCGTCTCAAGGTATTTTCGATAAATATAATCAGGAGCTTGTTCCTAAAAAAGCCAAGTTCTCGGTTAAAGCTCTCGCCGAAATCAATTATCTAGATGTTAACCCAAATAAATGGACATCAGATGACGATAAAAACGTGCTGATCAAGCAATTGATCAATAATTATATCATCAAGCACAAAGAATACACCGGTATTAGTAACCGTAAAAAATTCTCAGCTACCGTAGGTGATGACCTCCCGAATGGTATCGTTAAGATGGCGAAGGTTTATATTGCCAAGAAGCGCAAGCTGCAAATTGGTGATAAAATGGCCGGCCGTCACGGTAACAAAGGTATTGTGGCACGTATCGTTCGTGAAGAGGATATGCCTTTCCTTGATAATGGCCAGCCTGTGGATATTGTATTGAACCCACTGGGCGTACCATCACGTATGAACCTTGGACAAATTTATGAAACTGTTCTCGGTTGGGCAGGTAAGAAACTGGGATTAAAGTTTGCAACACCAATTTTTGATGGTGCAAGCCTTGACCAGATTAACGACTACATGAAAAAGGCAGAACTTCCTGCCAATGGAACGGTACATCTTTTTGATGGTGGTACAGGAGAACGTTTTGACCAGCCCGCAACGGTAGGTTATATTTACATGTTGAAACTGCACCACATGGTAGATGATAAGATGCACGCACGTTCTATCGGACCTTACTCGCTCATTACCCAGCAGCCACTTGGAGGTAAAGCTCAGTTTGGTGGCCAGCGTTTTGGGGAAATGGAAGTTTGGGCCCTGGAGGCATTCGGTGCATCCAATATCCTGCAGGAAATTCTGACCGTTAAGTCGGATGACGTAATCGGTCGTGCCAAGGCTTACGAAGCAATTGTTAAAGGCGAAAATATGCCTGTACCGGGCATACCGGAATCTTTCAATGTGCTCGTACACGAACTTCATGGTTTGGGTCTTGAAGTGCATTTTGATTAATATCCATAACCCTTTATTAAGGGTCTTGGTGTTTTTACTTTGTTTTAAAAGAAATCGACGTATATATGGCTTTCAGAAAGGATAGCAATTCAGTAAACAGCGGATTTTCAACAATTACCGTTAGCCTGTCATCACCGGAATCCATCCTGGAACGTTCCAGTGGTGAAGTGCTTAAACCGGAAACAATTAATTACCGTACTTACAAACCGGAACGCGATGGTCTGTTTTGTGAGCGTATCTTCGGTCCTGTGAAGGATTACGAATGTCATTGCGGTAAATATAAGCGTATCCGATATAAAGGGATCGTTTGTGACCGTTGTGGTGTTGAAGTTACTGAGAAAAAAGTACGCCGCGAGCGTATGGGACACATCCAACTGGTTGTTCCTGTTGTCCATATCTGGTTCTTCCGTTCTTTGCCCAACAAAATTGGTGCTTTGCTCGGACTGCAAACCAAGAAACTGGACATGATTATTTATTATGAACGTTATGTTGTCATCAATCCTGGTGTAAAAGCTGCTGATGGTGTGCAATATCTTGATTTCCTCACAGAAGAGGAATATTTTGATATGCTCGAAACACTGCCTGCTGATAACCAGTATCTTGATGATAGCGATCCGGATAAATTCATAGCCAAGATGGGTGCCGATGCAGTTCATGACCTGCTGGCCCGCCTTGACCTTGACTCACTTTCATACGAGCTTCGCCATAAGGCAAATACAGAAACTTCACAACAGCGTAAAGCTGAAGCATTAAAAAGGCTTAATGTTGTGGAAGCTTTCCGCGATGCACGCAAACGTGCTGAAAACCATCCGGAATGGATGATCGTGAAAGTGGTCCCGGTAATCCCACCGGAACTTCGTCCGCTTGTGCCGCTCGATGGTGGACGTTTTGCTACATCAGATCTCAACGACTTGTACCGTAGGGTGATTATCCGCAATAACCGTTTGAAACGACTCATCGAAATCAAAGCACCTGATGTGATCATGCGTAATGAAAAACGTATGCTTCAGGAAGCTGTTGATTCACTTTTCGATAATTCACGTAAAGCGAATGCTGTTAAAACAGAATCAAACAGGCCACTTAAATCACTTAGCGATAGCCTGAAAGGGAAACAAGGACGTTTCCGTCAGAACCTGCTTGGTAAAAGGGTTGATTATTCAGGCCGTTCAGTTATTGTTGTAGGGCCTAATTTGAACCTGAACGAATGCGGTATCCCAAAAGAAATGGCTTCAGAGCTGTTTAAGCCTTTTGTTATCCGTAAAATGCTGGAGCGCGGTATCGTTAAAACCGTTAAATCAGCGAAAAAAATTGTTGACAGAAAAGATCCTGTTGTTTGGGACATCCTCGAAAACATCCTTAAAGGACATCCAATCCTGCTCAACCGGGCACCAACCCTTCACCGTTTGGGTATTCAGGCATTCCAGCCAAAACTCATCGAAGGAAAAGCAATCAGGCTGCACCCATTGGTTTGTACTGCATTCAACGCCGACTTTGACGGTGACCAGATGGCGGTTCACGTACCTCTCGGAAATGCTGCTGTGCTTGAAGCGCAACTCCTGATGCTCGCTTCCCATAATATCTTGAACCCGGCCAACGGTGCACCTATCGCCGTACCTTCTCAGGATATGGTTTTAGGTCTGTATTATATGACCAAACCAAAGAAAAGTACTAAAGAATTCCCTGTAAAAGGGGAAGGAATGACTTTCTACGGACCGGAAGAAGTCCGTATAGCTTATAACGAGAAACGTGTTGACCTCCATGCAATTATCTATGCTTATCTGCATGATATGGAAGAGGGTAAACCGGTAACTAAAAAGATTGAAACAACCGTAGGACGTGTCCTTTTTAATGATGTTGTTCCAAATGAATTTGGTTATATTAACACCATCCTTACCAAAAAAGCCTTGAGGGACATTATTGGTAAAGTTCTTAAGGTAACAGGAACCAAAAAAACGGCTCAGTTCCTGGATGATATCAAGAACCTGGGATATTATATGGCCTTCAAAGGTGGCCTGTCCTTTAATTTGGATGATGTAATTATCCCGAAAATCAAAGAAGAACTTATTGCGCAGGCTAATGAAGAAGTGCTGGATGTGATGAACAACTACAGCATGGGGCTTATTACCAATAATGAACGCTATAACCAGATTATTGATACTTGGACACACGCCAACTCCAGGCTTACTAATATCTTGATGGAACAGCTTTCAACAGATAAACAAGGTTTTAACTCCGTTTATATGATGCTTGATTCCGGAGCAAGGGGTTCTAAAGAACAGATTCGTCAGCTCTCAGGAATGAGGGGTCTGATGGCCAAGCCGCAAAAATCCGGTTCCAGTGGTGGTGAAATTATTGAAAACCCGATCCTCTCGAACTTTAAGGAAGGTTTGAGTGTTCTTGAGTACTTTATTTCTACCCACGGTGCACGTAAAGGTCTTGCCGATACCGCCCTTAAAACTGCGGATGCAGGTTATCTGACCCGACGTTTGGTGGATGTTAGCCAGGATGTGGTAATCTCTGAAAAAGACTGTGGTACTTTGCGTGGCCTGACGATTTCAGCATTCAAAAAGAACGAAGAAGTAGTTGAATCACTCTACGACAGGATTTTGGGTCGTGTGGCCTTGCATGATATTTACCATCCTGAAACAGGAAAACTCATCATTGCTGCCGGTGAAGAAATTACTGAAATATATGCGCGAATTATTGATGATTCTCCACTGGAGAGCGTAGAAATCCGTTCGGTACTTACCTGCGAATCCAAGAAGGGTGTTTGTGCCCGTTGTTATGGACGTAACCTGGCAACAGGGCGATTGGTTCAAAAAGGTGAATCCGTGGGTGTTATTGCCGCCCAATCCATTGGAGAACCGGGTACACAGCTTACACTTCGTACTTTCCACGTTGGGGGTACTGCATCCAGCGTTGGTGTACAAAATACCATTGATGCAAAATACAACGGTTATCTTGAAATTGATGAGCTGCGTTCATTGCCTTATACCGATAAGGAAGGTAATGAAATGGATGTTGTGATTGGCCGTTCTGCAGAAATGCGCCTTATTCACCCATCAACAAAAGTGATCCTGGCTTCTGCACACATCCCATATGGTGCCCACCTCTTTAAGAAAGCAAATTCAGATGTGAAAAAAGGTGACCTGATTGCCGAATGGGATCCTTATAATGCCATGATTATCTCTGAAGTGAATGGTAAAATTGCTTATCAGAATATCATTGAAGGACAAACATTCCGTTTGGAATCGGATGAACAAACCGGTTATAATGATAAGGTTGTTATTGAAACCCGTCAGAAGACGAAAACACCTGCGATTAATGTGATTACACCTGAGGGTGAAATAATCAAAACATACGATATTCCTGTAGGATCGCATATCATCGTTGAAGATGGAGATTCGATCAAAGCGGGCGAAAGCCTGGTTAAGATTCCGCGTGCGGTAAGTAAATCGGGCGATATCACCGGTGGTCTGCCACGTGTTACCGAGCTCTTTGAAGCACGTAACCCGAGCGACCCTGCCAAAGTTTCTGAAATTGATGGTGTGGTATCTTTCGGAAAGAAACTGAAGCGTGGAAACAAGGAAGTTATCATCACTTCCAAAACAGGTGAACAGAAATCTTACCTGATTCCTACTTCCAAGCAGATTCTTGCACAGGAAAATGACTTTGTTAAAGCAGGTACGCCGCTTTCAGAAGGTGCAATGACCCCTGCTGATATCCTCGCAATTAAAGGGCCGATGAAGGTTCAGGAATATATTGTAAACGAGATTCAGGAAGTTTACCGTCTGCAAGGTGTGAAAATCAACGATAAGCATTTTGAGGTAATTGTTCGTCAGATGATGCGTAAAGTTGAAGTTGATGATCCGGGTGATACTAAATTCCTCGAAGGAGATCTAATCAATAAGATTGGTTTCCAAGAAGAAAACGACTGGATTTTTGGTAAAAAAGTGGTTGAAGAACCTGGAGACAGCCTTACATTGCGCCCCGGTCAGATTATCACTGCACGAAAACTGCGTGATGAAAATTCACAGCTTAAGCGTAAAGACAAGACCCTTGTTCAGGCACGTGATGCCAAACCGGCTACAGCGCGTCAGGTACTTCAGGGTATTACCAAAGCATCGCTGCAAACGAATAGCTTTATCTCAGCAGCTTCCTTCCAGGAAACAACCAAAGTGCTTACCAATGCGGCAATCAGTGCCAAATCTGATGGTCTTCTCGGCCTGAAAGAAAACGTAATTGTGGGGCATAAGATCCCTGCCGGTACCGGTCTGCGCGAATACAATGATATTATTGTTGGTTCTACTGATGAGTATGAAGCACTGGTAGAATCAAAAACAGCAGAAGAAGAATAAATTTAATATCCTTATAAAATGGATCAGAACAAAAACAAGAAGCAGCAACTGAATATTGAAATCCCTGAGGGTGTAATTGAAGGGACATACAGCAATCTCGCTGCAATTGCACACAGCCCGTCTGAATTTGTGGTGGATTTTATGAAAATCCTCCCCGGAATGCCGAAACCTAAGGTGCAATCACGTATTGTTCTGACCCCAAAACATGCTAAAAGGCTTTATCGTGCGCTTCAGGATAATTTGGCGCGTTATGAAAAAACCTTTGGCCCAATTAAGGAAGATGATGCTCCGGGCGGCCCTATGGCTCCATTCAATATGGGCGGCCCTGCAGGGCAAGCTTAAAAAAAAAGAGCCGGATTTATTCCGGCTCTTTTTTTTTATGCCCTGATCCAATTATTTGATCAATAATAAATAAGTAGTATCAGCAAGGGAACTATGATTCCGAGCAAAGTTAACCATGCGCCGCGTCCGGTAATTCCTTTTTTTCCTTTGAGGAGGAACAGCCCCGAGATTGCCAAAATCAGAAGTGCGATTGCATAAGCATCCGCAAACCATGTCCAGTATTTAACCGGATTATAATGCAGATAATTAAACGCATGGAAAATGGGCCTACGGTGCAGGCTTTCGTAAAAAGCATCGCCATTATCCGTGTCAATTAGTATGTTACCGTCTTTTACAAAAACTTTTATCCAGCCCTCTGATGGTGAATAATGCTTTTTGTAAGTTGAAGTAACATCATTCTTTTGCAGCTCATCCATGATAAATTTCTTGTCAAAGGCAACACCTTCTTTGGGGAGATTTATCTTAAACTCTTTGTTGCTAACGATGAAATTTGGGTTCCAGTCGTTGATGTGGTTAATGGCAATTCCGGATAAGGCATAAATTACTGTTGCGGCAAAGAAAAAGTATCCCAGGTCGCGGTGAATAGCCCAAAGCCATTTTCTCCATTTTTTCATTTATAGTAGTCTTTAAAGGGAAAATTTTCAATAAAAAAGCCCCTGATCCGGAGAAGGAATCAGGAGCTTATGAGCTGGAATTCTTATTTCATTTCGTATTCTACGCAAGCAATATTATAAAAAGAAAGATGGTCTTTGCCGCTTTCTTTCAGCATCTCACGGTAGTTGTTTATTTGAGCAAGTTCATGTTCCACGTCACCTTCATGCTCTTCATGGCCTTCTTCACCCGTGTGGATTTTGTGCTCCGAATCCCCACCTTTTTCAGCATTGAGTTCGTTTTCCCAGTTTTGCAGGTAGTCCTCATCAATACGGAGTTCTTCCACAATTCCTTTTACGGCAACATCGCTGCCTTCCATATCGGTATTAAAAGCAGCCATGTCCTCGCCGCTGGTAATTTTTATGCGCATATCCGGATTTTCGTTCATGATAAACATGCGCTTGCCACCGTGCTTGCAAACATGCACAACGGTTCCGTTTACCGCTACTTCCTGACCCACAAGTTCGCCTGCTTTATCCGAAAATTCCTCAACGGTAATTTGAACTGGAGTGGCTTCTACTACAGTTTCTTCCTGAGCCTGGTTTTCTGTTTTTTGTGTCTGTGAACCACAAGCACTCAGTATTACTGCTGCAATTGCGATCATCCAAATTTTTTTTGCCATAATGATTTTTTTAGGTTGATTAATATTTTTGCATAATTAATAATTCTGTCAGCCCTGTCAAATCCTGTCGCTGTTAAAGCTTTGTTAATGTATTTGAAGAAAGCGTGCCTGACAGAGAATTTTGTCCCAATAGTTTTTAATGGATCTGCTTAAAAAACCACAACAAATGTATTGATTTTTCGTAAATTTGGCTATTCTACCAAAACTAAAATATAACCAACTATGAATCAGTGTATTGGAATTCGTAAGGAGGATAAATACCTTATGGAGAAGCGGGTGGCTATCGTGCCTTCTCATGTAAATGAATTGGTTCAGGCTGGCATTCAGGTGAAGATTGAGGAATCCCCCAAGAGAGTCTTTACGAAAGACGAATATCGTGATGCCGGTGCTGAAATCGTGGATGATGTTAGTTCATGTGGACTTGTATTTGGCGTGAAAGAAATGCCCATGGATTTTTTCAGAAAAAACGGATCTTATGTGTTTTTCTCGCATGTGATTAAAGGACAGTCGTACAATATGCCGATGCTCCGCAAAATGATGGAATTGAATTGTAATCTTATTGATTATGAAAAAATTGCAGATGCAGAAGGTAAACGTCTGATTTTCTTTGGACGTTTTGCCGGATTGGCCGGGATGATCAATTCCCTTTGGACTATTGGTCAGCGCCTGGAGAAGCAAGGCATCACTACACCATTTTTGAAAATCAGGCAATCGCATACCTATAATTCGCTCGAAGAAGCGAAAGCAGCCGTTTCGGAAGTGGGCAGCGATATTGCCCGTGAAGGATTGCCGGAAGAGCTGCTCCCATTTACTGTTGGGGTTACCGGTTACGGTAATGTATCCAAAGGTGCTCAGGAGATTCTGCACCTGCTGCCTGTTCAGGAAATCAGCCCGGAGCAGCTTAAAGAACTGAAGCAAAATGTTGATGTGCCTTCAAATATTGTGTATAAGGTTGTTTTTGAAGAAAAACACCTGTCCGAACGCATTGACGGAAGCGAATTTGTCCTTCAGGAGTATTTTTCCAAGCCGGAGCTTTTCCAGGGAATTTTTGAACAATACCTGCCACATCTCAGCCTCCTGATGAACTGTATGTATTGGGATGCCCGTTATCCTAGAATCCTTTCCCGCGAATGGCTCAAAAATGAATGTGAAAATGGGGCCAAGCCTAAACTCATTGCAGTTGGCGATGTTACCTGCGACCCGGATGGTTCGGTGGAGCCTACAGTGAAAGGAACCTATATCGAAGACCCGGTTTTTGTTTATAATCCATTTGATGGCGAAATAAAAAGTGGTTTCGAAGGAGACGGGCTTCAGATCATGGCAGTGGATATCCTGCCCAGTGAACTGCCGCGCGAATCATCCATCGCATTCAGCAATGCACTGAAACCCTATTTGCTTGATATTGCGAAAACCGATTTTAATTGCGCATTTGATGAAGTGAAACTTCCCGATCCGGTGAAACGCGCCATGATTTTGCATAATGGGGAACTCACACCCGATTATAAATACCTTGAAGAGTATCTCGCGTAAGCGTATTTTTTAAAAAATTGACAAACAAAGAAAATGCTCCGTGATTGCGGGGCTTTTTTTGTGTTTTTAGCGCGCAATTTATCCTCAAAAGTACGGTGGCATATTTGTAAAATGGAATTGGTTTAATTAAAAAAAGCATATTGAAAAAAAGAAAATGCGGTTTGAAGGCTTGCAAAAATGAAATTCAACTACATTAGCGGACTAATCAAAAAAAAGGAATTTTAAAACCAACCGGAATTTTACTATGAAAAAAATATTGATTCTTGGCGCCGGACTATCTGCCACAACATTGATCAAATATTTGCTTGATCATTCTGAAGCGAACGACTGGAATATCTCTATTGGCGATAAGGATATTGCTATAGCACAAAAGAAAATTAACGGCCACGCACGTGCAGAAGCATTTGCTTTTGATGCAAATGATGAAGGACTTTTGAAATCGCGCGTGCAGGGAGCGGATGTTGTTATTTCCATGCTTCCTGCTTTTATGCACCATAAAGTAGCGCGGGTTTGTGTTGATTTTGGCGTGCATATGGTTACGGCCAGCTATGTGAGCAAAGAAGTTAAAGCGCTTAACGAAGAAGCCAAAGCTAAAGGCGTCGCTTTGCTCAACGAACTGGGTGTGGATCCAGGCATCGACCATATGTCGGCAATGAAAGTGATTGATGAAATCCGTGCAAACGGAGGTAAATTGCTGGCTTTTAAATCTTCTACAGGTGGTTTGATTGCTCCCCAGTATGATACCAATATATGGAATTATAAATTTACCTGGAATCCACGCAATGTGGTGCTGGCCGGTCAGGGTGTGTCGCAGTTTATCCGCGATGGGCGTTATAAGTACATTCCGTACCATAAACTTTTTGACCGCGTGCAAAGAACAACAGTATTGGATTATGGCGATTTTGAAGTCTATCCAAACCGTGATTCACTTTCTTATCGCGAAACTTACGGCCTTCAGGATATCCCGACGATTTACCGTGGCACCATGCGCCGCCCGGGTTATTGCGAAGCCTGGAATGTTTTTGTTCAACTGGGCGTAACTGACGATACCTACACTTTGGAAGGCACGGAAGATATGACATACCGTCAGTTCATTAATTCATATCTGCGTTTTGATCCGGAAAAACCTGTCGAAGATAAGCTTGTCGAATATCTGAAACTGGATCCCGAAGGAGATGTAATGAAAAAACTGAAATGGCTGGGCATTTTTGAAGAACGCAAAATCGGACTAAAAGATGCTACTCCTGCCCAGATAATGCAAAAACTTCTCGAAGAAAAATGGGCGCTTGATGAAGGCGATAAGGATATGATTGCCATGCAGCATGAGTTTGTTTATGAGCTGAATGGAGAAAAAAAGGAAGTGACTTCAAGTATGGTGGTTCTTGGTGAAGATAGGGAAAACACTGCCATGTCCATGACGGTTGGCCTTCCTGTTGCCATTGCAACACGTTTGCTCCTCAATGGGACCATCAATGTAACAGGGGTGCATGTACCCGTTAAGCCCGAATTGTACGAGCCGATACTCGAAGAATTGGCTACTTATGGGATCCGCTTTGTTGAAGTGGAAAATAATTGTCAGGACTAATCTGACAGAACCAAATATTAAAGAGCTGTCTTTTGGCAGCTTTTTTTTCGGCCTGATTCTTGTGAAAAGTATTTTTGATCCGATAATTGTCGGAAGACTTTAAACTAATATTTGATAACTAATGAACATTTAGACCTCATGGGATATATTATTACTATTATTCTTATTGGAGCTTTAGTGTTCATTTTTAGTGGCAATAGTATGAGAAGTAACAAAGAATCAGAGAAAAAATCGAAATATGGTAAGTGGATTGGCGGTGGCCTGGGCTGGGTTTTGGGCGGCCCGATAGGTGGCGTCCTGGGATTTCTTTTTGGTTCCATGTACGATGGAATGCAGAGTGGGGGGTATGCCTATGATCCACAGCAGGATGCCCGTCCGGGACAGGAAAACCGTACCCGCCCCGGTGATTTTAATGTAAGCCTCTTGGTGCTTGCTGCGGCTGTAATGAAAGCCGACGGCAAAGTGATGAAAGCCGAGCTGGATTATGTAAAACAGTTCCTGCTCCGTAATTTTGGAGAAGAAAACGCAAAACAGCAACTGCTCCTGCTGCGCGATATCCTCAAACAGGAAATTCCCCTCTACGATGTTTGCCGCCAGATCAGGCAGAATATGGCTTATTCCAGCCGCTTGCAACTCCTGCATTTTTTGTTTGGCATCTCCATGGCCGACGGGCACAGCCATAAATCTGAAATCGATGTCATTGAATCCATTGCAACTTATCTTGGGATCTCCGGTCACGATTATACTTCGGTTAAGGCCATGTTCGTAAAGAGTACCAAAAGTGCCTATCAGATTCTTGGCGTGGAATCAACCGCAACAGATGAAGAAGTGAAAAAAGCCTACCGCAAAATGGCGGTGCTGCACCATCCTGATAAAGTGGCACATCTTGGTGCGGACGTCCAAAAAGCAGCCAAAGAAAAATTTCAAAGCATCAGCGAAGCCTACGAACAGATCAAAAAAGAGCGCAACCTCTGATATCTTCCTGTCATTACCGCTGGTTTTTCCTCTGCATTTTATGGATATTTGCAATTTAGATGCAAGGAACCCTTAAACCGGCAAAAATGAAAATCTCAATACTCGAACCTCTTGGCGTAGGCCAGGAAAAAATGGACGCTTTTATTGCAGAATTGGTGCAGTCCGGACATGATGTGCGCTATTTTGAAAAACGCGAAACCAATCCCCAGATCCTGAAAGAAAGAATGGCTGATGCCGAAATAGCGGTTTTGACCAATATCCCGATTGGAGCAGAAGTGATCGAAGCCTGCCCGTCCTTAAAACTTCTTGATGTCGCATTTACAGGTTTCGATCATATCGACCTAAGCGCCTGCGATGAAATGGGAATCGCTGTGTGCAATGCAGCAGGTTTTTCCACTACGGCTGTTGCTGAGCTGAGCATTGCAATGGCGCTGGATCTTTTGCGGAAAATAACGCCTCTGGATTTAGAAACACGCAAAAACGGAAGCCGCAACGGATTTTTGGGTGCAAATCTGCAGGGAAAAACTTTTGGGATTGTGGGCAGCGGAATGATTGGGCTGGAAACCGCCCGCCTTGCTGCGGCTTTTGGTTGCAAAGTATTGGCATACAGCCGTACGCAAAAAGAAGAAGCCCTGAAAACAGGCGTTGAATATTGCAGCCTGGAGGATCTGTGCCGCCAAAGTGATGTACTGAGCCTTCATCTCCCTTTAACAGCAGAAAGCAAACATCTGATCGGGCAAAAGGAACTGAAACTGATGCCAAAACATGCCATACTGATCAATACGGCCCGTGGTGCCGTGGTGGATTATGGCGCATTGGCTGATGCCCTGATGTCCGGGGAGATTGCGGGTGCTGCCATTGATGTTTATGAATACGAACCGCCATTAAAACCGGATCATCCGCTTTTGGCTGCACCAAATACCTTGCTGATGCCGCACATTGGTTATGCCACAAAAGAAGCAATGGATTTGAGGCTGGATATCGTTTTGGAGAATATTCAGGCATTCCTTTCCGGAAAAACAATGCGCCTGGTAAATCATCCCAATTCCTGATGCAGGATAAAAAAGTGGATGTAAGCTGCAATTGCGGCCAGCGGCTTTTTGTGTACCGGAAGTCGGGCAAAGGACGCCTGATAAAGCTGTTCAAATCAAAAATTGTAGAAAGCACAGCCTTCTTTGATCCCCAAAACGCACAGTGGCTTTGCCCTTCATGCCAATGCGTTTGCGGACGCGAAAGCCTGATCAACGGCCAGCCGGCCATCAAACTTAATCAGGGGGCTATTCGGAAAATTGTTGTTTAGTCGTCTTTGCGGATAATTTCAAGGGTGAAATTTGCTGCCACTGCTGCCTCCTGCTTTAAGGATTACAAGCAGTTATAAAAATTAATTATCAGAATATCAATATTTTATGACGATTCTTAATTTAAAATTTGGCGTCTCGCTTTCATTTTGGGAGATTGTTGTTTGCAATAATGGGTTATATTGAAGATGTATCTGTGTATTGCTGAAATTATAATTAGTGCCTGCCAGAAAACACCTTTTTTTTTGAGTCTTTGATAAGAAAACGTCAAAGGCAAGGCTTTCGCAGCCTTGAAAATCAAGGAGTTTACTCTGGTAAATGACTGTTTTCAAGGCAAGAGTAACGCAGTATTTGGCGTTTTCTTGCAAAGACTAATTAACAGCCTGCTATGAGAACACTTCTGATGATTTTTTTAAATCAGAATGTTCCTTTTTAACAAAAATCATCCTCGTTTAGACCGCGGGCTGGGCAGTTAAAACAGCGGGCCGGACGAGGGTGAATTCCCGATGCTTAGAATTACCATCAAAGGGCTCAAGCTTTGCCGAGGCACGAGGCACTACTTTGATTGGAAATTCTTGGCATCGGGAAGAGCGGGGGGAAGCATTGTTTTGACTTGGCTTTTTGTTTCCTTTTGTGCCAAGACAAAAGGAATATTAATAGCGACCAGAGCATGCTGTATATTTAAAAACGTAATGTTTTGCTACCACTCAATGTTAAAGATAGGGGTTTGATCTGGAAAACAAAAAAATGCACAGTAGCTGTGCCCTTCATGCCAATCCGTTTGCGGGCCCGAAAGCCTGATCAACGGCCAGCCGGCCATCAAACTTAATCAGGGGGCGATACAGAAAATTGTTGTTTAGTCGTCCCTGCGGATAATTTCAACAGTGAAATTTGCTGCTACTGCTGCCAAAGCGCCTATTGCCGCCAGGATGGGTGCCAGCAGAACACCTGCAAGTCCAACCGTTACAGGGATTTCAAGATAAGTTTTGCCTTCTTCATTTTTAATGATAATCCTGCGTACATTGCCTTCGTGGATTATTTCTTTCACTTTGCTGACCAGATTATCAGCATGTACTTTAAATTCGCTCATTTTGTTTGTTTTAGTAATTTTTGATAAAGATACACAAGCTTTTTCGAAAAATTGCCCCTCATTAACCATAAATTTCTGTAAATTCGCTCAACTATGACTAAACCATTGAAAACGGATCCGCTTACATCGCTGCTCCACGAAACTGAAGCCTTTGTCCGCCTTTTGCTTCATCGGAAAATACCTGCCAATTATGTGTATCATAATATCGCACATACGGAAGATGTGGTGAAAAATGCTTTGGAAATAACCCGCGAATCCGGATGTGGAAAGCAATCAAGGGCCATTGTGCTGATTGCAGCCTGGTTTCATGATACAGGATTTGTGAAATCTTATAAAGACCACGAGCGCTACAGTATGGAGATTGCTGCCGATTTTCTGAGCAATAAAGCAGCTCCCGATTTCATCCGCGAAGTGCAGCTTTGTATCGATGCTACCCGAACGCCACAAAATCCAACAACTTATGAAGCGCAACTGGTTTGCGATGCAGATATGCTGCATTTGGGAAGGGAAGATTTTCTGGAGAAATCACTGCGCCTGAGGGAAGAGTGGCTGGATGTGCTGGGGCAGGAGCATCCGTATTTCGATTTTGTAAAAAGTAGTCTTGCTTTTTTGATCCAGCATCATTTCTTTTCGGAATATGCCATCGAAAAGTACAAAAACGGCAAAGCGCACAATATGCAAAAGCTGGAATTGATTATATCAGGAAGATAAACCGAAAATATATTTTATGGAACGTATTTTAAATGAACTGGAACCAAAATCTGTATGGGGATATTTTGAAGATATCTGCCAGGTTCCACGGCCTTCTAAAAAAGAAGACAAAATCAGGGATTTCCTCCTCGATTTTGCTAAAAAGAATAATCTTGACGCCAAAAGGGATGAAATTGGAAATGTTTTGATTTCCAAAGCGGCCAGCCCGGGCTATGAAAACCGCAAAACGGTCATCCTTCAAAGCCATATTGATATGGTTTGCGAGAAAAACTCCGATGTGGAGCATGATTTTGATGTGGATCCGATCATCCCCTGGATTGACGGCGAATGGGTAAAAGCCAAAGGAACCACATTGGGCGCTGATGATGGCATTGGTGTAGCCGCACAAATGGCTTTGCTTACTGCCAGCGATATCGAACATGGCCCCATTGAATGTCTTTTTACCGTTGATGAAGAAACAGGATTGAGTGGCGCTTTTGCCCTGCAACCGGGTTTTATGGAAGGGAAAATCCTCCTCAACCTCGATTCGGAAGATGAAGGTGAATTGTTTATTGGCTGCGCCGGAGGTGTGGATACATTGGCAACATTGAGCTATGAAGCAGAAGCAGTACCCAAAAGCTATGTGGCCTATAAATTAAGCGTAACCGGTCTTCGTGGCGGCCATTCCGGCGATGAAATTGATAAAGGACTGGGCAACAGCAATAAAATCCTGAACCGTTTCCTTTGGAACACACAAGGGGAGTTTGGTTTGCGCCTTCATGATTTTGATGGCGGAAACCTGCGCAATGCCATTCCACGCGAAGCATTTGCCGTAGTATGCGTTCCTTCGAATACTGCTGAAAAATTTGAAGGCGTTTTTAAAGCTTATGCAAAGGAAATTGCCTTTGAGCTGGAGAAAACAGAACCCAATTTTAAGATGGGCCTGGAAAAAACAGATATGCCCGAATGGGTAATGGATGCTGATGCACAGGACAGACTCCTGAACGCACTCTATGCCTGCCCACATGGTGTTCATGCGATGAGCCAGCGTATGCCGGGCATGGTGGAAACCTCTACCAATCTGGCTTCCGTGAAATTTATCGAAGGCAACAAAATCTTTGTCACAACCAGCCAGCGCAGTGACCTGAATTCTGCGAAAAATGATATTGCCGCCATGGTACATGCAGTTTTTCATTTGGCAGGAGCTGAAGTGGAGCATTCTGATGGCTATCCCGGATGGGCGCCAAACCCGGATTCTGAAATTGCGAATATTACGGCGGCTTCTTACGAAAAACTTTTCGGCAAAAAGCCAATTGTCCGCTCTATCCATGCAGGTTTGGAATGCGGCCTTTTCCTGGAGAAATATCCCTATATGGATATGATCAGCTTTGGTCCAACGATTAAGAACGCCCACTCGCCCGATGAAAAGATCAATATCGAAACAACCCGGAAATTCTGGGATTTAACTATAGATGTATTGAAAAATATTCCTGAAAAGGAATAATATAGTCCCATAAAAAATCCTGCTTTTCTTATTGAGTAGCAGGATTTTTTTTGTGCTTTGATTTTTAATCCAGCATAATATTCAGGCTTACAACGCCAGGGCCTACAGTTGTTCCCAGCACGGGTGAGCCCGGCCCTACAAATTCCGGATCTTTGCCTGTATGTTCCTGCATCTTTTTAATGTACCAGTCTGCGGCTTTTTGGTTTTCTGCATTGGTAACAGAATATCCCCATATTTTGCCCTGTTTCATAAATTTTTCTGCAGAGCGCATTACTTTTTTCATGCTTTCTTTCTCGGTAAAAGGCTTTCCAAACTGATAGGCTTTGCCTTCATGATCCACACTAACAATGGGCTTTACACCCAAAGCTTTGGCAATAGCACCTTTCATTGGGCTGACGCGTCCGCTTCTGACCAGATATTTAATTGTTTTGCTGGTTACCCAGATGCCCACTTTTTTCTTCCAGGTTTCGGCATTGATGATGGCATCTTCGTAGCTCATCCCGGCTTCAATTTCGCGGGCCAGGCGCAAAACCTGCAATCCCAGTGAAGCAGAAGTCCTCAGAGAATCCACAACATGAATGGGCGTTTTTGTTTGTGTTTGGATGGTGCGGGCCGCTTTAGTGCTGTTGCTGAAAGTACCGCTCAATGCTCCGCTGATGTGCAGGGCAATGATGTTGTCGTAATGCGTTGAAAGATAGGCGTATTTATTAGTAAATTCCTTAAATGAAGGCTGGGCAGAGGAAGGATAGATGCTTGCATTGGGCAGGTTCCTGTAAAACTGCTCCGGTGAAAGTGTGACGCCATCCAGGAATAGGTGCCCGTCCATATGAAGGCTCAAAGGCACCACATGTATCTGATGCTTATCGAGCAATGCGCGGGGCAGGTCGCTGGTCGAATCGGTGACAATGGCCGTTTTTGCAAGGCGGCTTGTGGCAATGTGGTTCTGGAAAACCATATCATCTACCTTTTGGTATGCTATTTGTCCAAAATTACGTACCTGCTCAAAAAGGTAGGAGGGGTCATCGGTATGTATGTGGATCCTGATCTTTTCTTTGGAACCGGCAATAACCAGGCTGTCGCCCAGCGGTTCAATTTTATTGCGCAATTGGAGTTTGTCAATTTCCACACCATTGATCAGCGCTTCTGTGCAATAGCGAAATTGTGGATTGTCGTGCGAAATTTCATCAAAGCTTTTGACTTTCAATACATTTCGCGATTGGAGTATTTTCTTGATTTCGCCATGCCCGAAGAAATCGATCATCCCTTCGAGGAAATAAACAAAACCTTTGGCACCGGCATCCACTACATTGGCTTTGGCCAGTTCTTCAAGCTTGTCTGTGGTTTCTTTAAGGCTTTGCTGCGCAGAGCGGTAGGAGTTTTTGATCAGCTCAGTAAAATCATCCAATTTATCTTTCAACTCATATACCGAATCAGCCCATTCGCGGATAACCGTAATCATGGTGCCTTCGCGTGGGTTGCTGATGGCTTCGTAGGCATAACTCACTGATTTTTTGAGGATATCGGCGAAGCTTTGTGTGTTGATGCTTTCGGAATTATTGATTTCATTGCTGAAGCCATAAAGGAATTGTGCGAAAATAATCCCACTGTTGCCCCGTGCTCCGACCAAAGCGGCATCTGCAAGGGCTGCGGCCGTAATTTTCAGGTTGTCGGTAGGGATATGGGTATCAACAATGGAGCGCATTGTACTGGCAAGGTTGGTGCCTGTATCTGCATCAGCTACCGGAAAAACATTGATTTTATTTAGGTGTGACTGATGGTCGAAAATACGTTGTGCCCCGGCCAGGAAACTGTAATACAGCCCTTTGCCGTCGAGGCTATTATTGGGGTTGCTTAGGTTCATTGATTGAATTTTGATGAAACTTCCAATTTGTCTGGAATTTTAATCTGTGTACTCTCTTAACCTGAATAATTCATAAAATATTCTATTGCGAGCACAAACCGCTGCAATAGAAAGGAATGCTATCTTTTTGGTGCTCAAAATAGCTATGGCTATTCCTGTGCGCCAAAAATATGCGCTCCCTTTCTCTTATTGCGTTTTGTGCTCTCATGACGAAATTTCATGAATTAATCAGGTTAAAAGCGCTGCAAAAATATCAATTTTATTAGAAACCTTTTTGAACGAGCTTTTGTTCATCATCCTTTCGTGCTGTAATAATTTGATAATTAGTGCTTAATTCGTCAATGGTTTTAAAATATGTGTCGGGTTCGTAGGTATAAAATGTCACTTCAAACAGAAGTCCGTTTTCTGTCCGTTCGCGAAACGACAGCTGGGGCGTTTTTGTTAAAGATGTCCAGGGCAGGCTGATGAGGTTTTTAAGGATGGATTGCTGGGCTTCGCTGATGTTTTTGCTTTGGGCATCAAGCAGGCGGAAAGTATAGGCACGAATCATCTCTGCCGGATTGGATTTGATAATGGCTTTATTGCTCAGGCTCGAATAGGGCAGGTAAATATGTTCGCCGGCTTCGGTTTCCAGGATTAGCTCATGCAGGCCAAATTTTTCAATTTTCCCTTTGTATTCACCAATACGGATGATCTCGTTTTTATTGAAATCCTTGCTGATACGAAAAATAGCGCCGGCAATAAAATCCTTGAAAACCTGCCAGATAAACCATAAGGCCAAAAGGATCAGGATTACAAACAATCCGCCCGAATAAAGATGGTTGTTGTGGGAAAAAAACTGTATGCCCCACACAAAATAAACAATCCAGCAGGCCAGCTCAAGCATGGGCATAGCACCGGATATTTTGCGGTTTATTCCCGGGCGAAAGGGAAGGACCCTGCTGGTTTTATGTAGCAACCTGAAAATAAAAAACAGGATTACCGCCAAAAGCAGGAAATAGTAAATCGCAAAACTTGAAAATTCTATTGCTTTGATATCCATAGATTTATTGTGTTTTTCCTTAATGTTAGGGCTTTACATTCTAATTTTAGATGATTTCTTTTTCACTGAGCATATGCTCAATCAAAGGGAAAATATACGCATCGATAGCATAAACCACATCGTCATTTTCATTTTTTCCAACAGCTTTTAAAATTCCTGCCCTCTTGAGTGCCCTGATTTTTTGCAGGATGTCTTCCTTTTGTCCTGGTTTTACAAGCATCAGGCGGGCGATTTTCCCGGTATCGGCATGCTTGTGCAACAGGAACTGGATCAGAAGCGGGTATAAAGAATATTCAAAATCAGATAATTGCAATTCGGGCAAGGATGCGGGCGGATTCAGGAAAATGCGGTTGTTTTCATATTTTTGAATGCTGCTGATCCATTGCGTTAAGCTGTTTCCAATATTGCCTCCTGAGATAGCAAACAAACGCGAAAAGAAGCGTGCATAATCCCATGCCCTGAAAAATTCTTCCTGCTTTCCAGCAATTACAAATTTCAGGTGTCCCGATTTGTGGCGGCGAATGATTGCTTCGTGTAGCTCTTCGGCATTCATTGGCTCCATATTGATGCTGCCCAGGAAGTAATCGTTGATATTCATGTATTTACTTAGATGCTGGCCGGCTGTATTATTGCACACGGCAACAAAAAAGGTTCGGAAAGAGAATTCATCAATTAATTTGAGGATCAGTTGAATTATTTCGTCAAGGGCATTGGTTTTTTCCCACCAGAGCTCAATATCATCAAAAACCACAACGCTATTGGCCGGTATTTGCTGGAAAATGGAGCGGGGACTTCCTTTTATGCCAAAGGACTCTTCAATTTGCGAACGGAAATCGTATAGACTGACCGAACCGCCTACAGGTGGTTTGATGAAGAAAATATGTTCGCTGTTGAAATTTTGCTGGCAAAAATGTGTAGCAAAAAAGCTCTTGCCCGAGTTTGCCTTGCCACTAATAAGCAGCCCGCCTTTAAAACCGTTTTTATATTGCTTCAGGATTTGATGGGCTTTTGCCATTTCGCGCCTGCGCCCTACAAAATATTCTTCGAGATAGAGGTTTTGGTTTAAAAACAGTTGCTGGTAGTAGTAGGGCAGGCTTTTGCTGATTTCGGTTTTTGGGGCTGCTTTTTCATGCAATGCCAAAGCGGTTTCTATGCCGCGCCCCTTTTGTCCCGATTGCTCTTTCAGCCTTAGGCTCAGCAATTGCCCCTTGCTTTGGCGGTACCAAAGCTGATTCATTTGATGGCCAATTCCGGAACGTATTTTTTTGTTCCAGAGATCAATGTTCTGCATTTTCCGCTTCGACTCCTGCTTACGTATGTATTCCTGCAATCCGGCCTCAGACTTATCGGCTAAAGAGTTGTTGTTTAAGCGATTGTCTATTGTGTTCAGGCGCTCCTGAATGATCAGCCGCAATGTGCTGTGGAATTCCCTTGCTTCAGAAAGCAGTTCGGAAAGTCTGTTATTTTGGTCTTTCAGCAATACATGCTTATTGATGCTGGCATTTTCGGGATTTTGGTCATCACCGGAAAAGCTGATCAGGTTTACAATATCGCGGGCTTCTTTGCGGAAGCGGGTTGTTTTTTCGGGCAGCTCCTGGATGATGCGCTGAACCGGCTCTACAAGCTCACGTTGAATAATGTATTCAATGAGTTTGAAAACACGTACTTTAACTGTTTGTATATCATTGAACTGATTCTTATCGAATGCGTCAAATGATTCGTTTTCAAATAATTCGGATTGCTCCGGGAAATCTTTTAAAAGAAACTGGATTTTGCCCGTAACATTTTCCAAAAGCTCATTGACCTGCATCCGGGTGCTCTCCGGCGAAATTACCGGCAGCTCAAAGGTAAAATCATTCAAGCCCTTCTCATCTGTATTGTCGAGCCTTTTTAGCTCATTTTTAAGGCTTTCTAAAGTGCTTAAGCACGCATGTTCAAAAAGTGCAGTGATTTTTGTGCTTAGGTTGCCAAATAAGTCGAGCAGATGCACTTTTACATTGGTGATTTGAATTTCCAGGATACTGGCATTAAGCAGGATACTCTGGTTTTTTGACCATAATCCGGGAATTTCGGAAAGTGCCTGCAATTTGGCAAGGGTTTGCCCGGGTTCTTCGGACTCAATAATTTTGCGGTTGGGTCGATAGCCTTCTAAGTTTGTATTTAGTTTGTTGAAAATCCGGATATTGCCTGCTTTGATGTAGTTGTGGAAATCTGATTCGGATTTTTGAATAAGGTTTATTTGCTCGTTTATAATTTGGCTGATTTTGGATTCCAGTGATGCTAAATCTGTTTTTTGATCGTCACCGGTGAGATAAGCCTTAGTAAATAATGCAGAAATTTCCTGAATGGCTTTTCGCGATTCCAAAATGATCTGCACATTAATAAAACCAAAGCGCTTGTATGTGCGCATCATGAAATCGGCATAGGAATCAGGTAAAAGCTGTTGGGCCAATTCGGCAGATAAAACATTTCCATTGACCCATAATCCTTTGCTGATGAGTGTTTTGCGTATTTTTTTCTCAAAAGTTATGAAGCGGCTGTCGTTGTTTTTTATTTCCAGCTCAGCTAAATCGTATTTGAATTTTATTTTTTCGGGAAAGTAAGTGGGCAGGTGTGTGCAACTGCTGCTGAGCAATGCTGCGGCCTCTTCAAAATATTTTTGGAATTGTACGAGTTCTTCCTGGCTGTGCTTGCTGATAATCTGACTGATTTTTTTGAGCAGGTTTGCATGGAAGCGTCTCAAAAATGATCTGTTTATCTCGCTTTCGCCTTGTTGGGTTTTAATGTTCAGATAGGAAAGGCTTTTGCCCGATAAGCGTTGGATTTCGAGGTTCATCTGCTGGAAAAGAAGCAGGTAGGGGCTAAAGAAAAGCTGGAATGCTTTTTCCTGTTTTTCATGCAAATCGGCCAAGGCGAGTTCTTCGGCAATAGTTATTCGTTCAAATCGTGATTTTTTTAGGTCGGGTATTTGCACCTGCAATGAAGCAACGGCCTGCATTTTATTGGTTTTGACCGTTGGGGTTTCGATCAGCCCGATTTGCAGGTTTTTATGCCGTGATGATGCTTTTACCAAAACAACAGTACCGATTTTCTGGCAGAGCTGGTTTGTTTCCCTGATGAAGTCTTTTTCACTGCCTTCCATGATGTCGGGCAATCCCATGAATATCAGGTCGCTGTAAGTGGATTCGGCTTCAATGATTTCGTAGAAAGGTTTTTGCTCAATTTGATTGTTCAGTACTTTTATTTCGGCATGCATGCGCATATTGTTGAGTACTTCACGTGCCTTGCTGATGATATGGTCGCGTTCTTCGTTCACCGGATTTACCAGAAGCAGCCGTAATTTTGCGTTGCGCCACAAGGGTGATGACAGTAAGAATTTGGCCAGGGTTAGGGCCAGGTTGCCATTATGGCCTGTGCCGCGCCACCAGATATCAATATTTTGATATTGCCCAAACTTCCGCTTTTTGTCGTAATCCACCATCAAGATGTTCAGGTCCAGATCGTCGAGTTTGCGCAGCATTTTAATAAAGCGCAAAGGATCAGTCGATTGCCGTGCCCAACCGAGTAATACTGTATTGGGTTCTACTCCGGCAAAACCATAGGTCGATGCAATGGTCTCAATTCCATCATAAATATTGGTACATGTGTGTTTCCGGGTAAAAACGCCTTCTATATCTTCTTCTTTCTCAGGTTTTTGTGCTTGTTCGTGCTTTGGAAAAACGCCTTCGTCTTTTCTTTCGATTAAATCAAAATTTGATATAAAACCCTGGCGGCCACTAAGTTGTTTCCCAAAACTGACTAAGTGCTTCCGCGATTTTGAACCTCCCGAAAAAAGCATGATATTGGGTTTCCAGTTGCGTTCTTCCAGTCCGCTGCGGTCCATTTTATGCAGCACAGTCCGTAAAATAGATGCACGCACACTTTGCCATACATCGCCAAATTCGAGGCTCATTTCCTTGCGTTTCAGGATAAAGAAAATTCCCGCCAGGAAAATGAAAGCCATAAACATGGCCAGCGTATCAATTTTGAACATTACGATGATGCTGGCAACAAATCCAAGGATTCCGATCCAAACCGGAATTTTAAATGTAGGGCGAAAATCGCTACTGGCCCAGCTTTCAAGGGTGTAGGCCAGGTTGATAAAGCCGTAGGCTGCGATATAAAACATAGACACAATGCGCGCAATAACATCAAGTTCGCCGATAAGGATGCCGGCTTCTGCCAAAACAAAAGTGAAAATCAATGCGTTGCGCGGTTCGTTATTGGCTCCATAGCCTTTGCCAAAAATACCGGGCGTGATTTTATCCTGGCTGATGGCCTGCAAAATCCTTGGGCCGCCAAGTATGCCACCTAATGCGGATGATAAAGTTGCGCCCCAAATACCGGCTACCAAAAACGGACTGAACCAGGCAATTTTCATCATGAAGTTATTGTCTTCCAGCATCAGCTCACGATCTACAAAATAGGCCAGCCCAAATGCCAGTCCGACATAAACCAGGAGCCCAACGCCGATACTGAGCATCGTGCCCGTTGGAATGGATTTTTTAGGGTTTTTGAGGTCGCCCGACATGGCCACGCCGGCTGTAAAGCCTGTAACGGCCGGAAAAAATATGGCAAAAATTACCTCAAAAGGAACGTGCTCACGAAAAGGTGCAATTGATGCTGTTTCGGGCATCCCGCCAAGGCCGGTAAACATACCCACAACCACCGATACGATGGACAACACAATAGCAATCAGGATAAAAAACTGTGTTTTTAAAGCCAGGGAAGTGCTGATAAATGCCAGAATGACCAAAATGATGATAACTATTGTCCCTAATATCCGGAAATTATCAACACTGATTTCCATCCCAAGGAAGTCACTGATTGCTTCAATGCCCAGAAAACTTTCGCAAAAACCAATGATGTAAAGCGATATGCTCAATGCCGTGCCCACAAAAAGGGTTATCCCGATGGCGCCTCCAATCGGAAGGCCCAGACTTCGCGACAGCATATAATAAATGCCTCCGGTTTTAATTTTTTTGTCGGTGGCAATGCTGGAAATGCTGAGTCCGGTGGAAACCGAAATAATGTGTGCAATTACGATTATGGCTATTGCGGCAATTAATCCCGATTGGGCGACAACCCACCCCAGACGCATATACATGATTACGCCAAGAATAGTCAGGACGGAGGGTGTAAAAACCCCGGCAAAGGTGTTGAATTTTTTGGGTGCTCCGGGCATATCCGTATTTTAAGGTTTAGGGAATCACTTGAATAAACAGCTCTTTGGTTTGCTTGTTGATGATGGCTTCATTGAAAAAATGAAGCAGGTCATCATTTGGCGCTTTGTCCTGAGGACAGATAAACATGATTTCAAAAGGATCTGCGTCTTTGATATGCGCAAAAAGGCTGTCGGTAGGAGGTGTTTTGCCTAAACGGCTGTATTCCTGATATGTATAATCTAAAAAAGCTGTATTTTTATGGATGCCTCTGTGGTCGAGCAGGAAGCCGTCGGCCAGTTTTTCAGGCATTTTGGCATTTTGAATATCACGGACAGCCGGATAAGAAACGATTTTGTTTTTTTCAGCGTTCAGCTGTACGGGAACCAACTCATTATAATTTCCTTTTGTCCGGTAAATAACAAAGTCGGGACGGCTCAGCTGTGCTGTTTTTTGTGGCGGTGTCACAGTAGTTTTTTGAGGATTATTGCAGGATGCTATTATAATGGCAATCATGCAGAGAATGCTAAGCTTGCTTAAGTTCATGCGCATTTAGTTTAGTTTTCTGCTAATTTAAGAAAAATTAAATTGTGCTGCCGAAAATGTTTTGCATGGTTTTTGTAGTTACGCTGTTTGGTAATTTGTTAGCGCTGCTATTTGATTTTATTCAAACAGATTTGTTACATTTGCCACATATTATTATAAATGCACATAAAATTTAGTTAAATCTCCGGAACAATATCTGTGTTAAGCTTTTGATGCAGTTGTTGTTTTGGGCGAACATTAAAATTACAAACATATGAAGCGAATTGTTTTAATTCTTGCGATTGCTATGATGGGTTTTGGAGCTTATGCACAAGAGGCAGCAGAAAGCAAAACTGCTCCGGAGATCCAGTTTGACGAACAACTGATCACAAACGGGACACCAGTATGGGATTATGGTACTATTTACAAAAACGGCGACGGCCAAAGTTATTTTGCGTTTCAGAACACCGGTAAAGAGCCTTTGATCCTTTCCAATGTGCGCAGCTCCTGTGGCTGTACTGTGCCAAAATGGCCGCGCAACCCGATTCTTCCAGGGCAAAACGATACCATTTATGTGAAGTATGCCACCAATCGTTTGGGGGTCATCAACAAAAGCATCACAGTTTATTCAAATGCAAAAAATTCACCCGTGGTCCTGCGCATTAAAGGAAAAGTGATCAATCCGCCACAGGATGCTATGCCTCAGAAAAATCAGGCTGCCGGAAGTGTGGATTAAGATGCCTTAAAAAAATTAGGTTTATAATTAAATTATTGCAAAATTTGTCCCGGCTTTTATGCCGGGATTTTTATTTTGAACATAAATTTCAGACCTTTTTTTGTTGTCTCAAAATACGCTATTATATGCCAAAAATTTCGAAAAAGGGCGCAATGATGCCCTCATCACCAATCCGTAAGCTGGTTCCTTATGCTGAAGCAGCTAAAAAACGTGGCGTTCATGTTTATCACCTGAACATTGGTCAACCGGATATACCTACACCAAAGGTTGCCCTTGATGCCATCCACAATTATAAAGATCAGGTTGTTGCTTACAGCCATTCGGCGGGAAATTTGTCTTACCGTGAAAAACTGGTAGATTACTACAAAAGCGTAGGTATTGATATTACCCCCGATCAGATCATTATTGCAGCCGGAGCGTCCGAAGCAATTTTATTTGCATTTCAATCTACTATGGATCCGGGCGATGAAATTATTATTCCTGAGCCCTTTTATGCCAACTACAATGGCTTTGCTATCAATGCCGGAGTAGTTGTTCGTCCAATTCCTTCCAGTATCAAAGATGGTTTTGCTTTGCCGCCGATTTCGGAATTTGAAAAGGTGATCAATCCAAAAACCAAAGGGATTATGGTTTGCAACCCAAATAATCCTACAGGATACCTGTATTCGAAAGAGGAAATTGAGGTGCTTCGCCAGCTGGTTCAGAAATACGACCTTTACCTTTATGCCGATGAGGTTTATCGTGAATTTTGCTATGATGGCCATGAGCACCATAGCGTCATGAACCTTGAAGGAATTGAAGACAATGTAATTTTGATCGATTCTGTTTCGAAGCGTTACAGCGCCTGTGGTTTCCGCATTGGCGCAATGATCTGCCGCAATAAGGAAGTTATGGCAACAGCCATGAAATTTGCTCAGGCACGTCTCAGCCCGCCTTCTTTTGGCCAGGTTGCCGCCGAAGCAGCGCTCAATACTCCCGATGAATATTTCAAAGGGGTTATGGATGAATACCTCAAGCGCAGGAATGTGGTTGTTGAAGAAATCAATAAAATGGAAGGCGCTTTCTGCCCTAACCCCAAAGGCGCATTTTATGTTGTGGCATCGCTCCCGATAGATGATGCAGATAAATTCTGTCAATGGCTGCTCGAAGATTTCAATTACGAAAATCAAACCGTAATGATGGCTCCTGCCACAGGATTTTATGCTACTGAAGGAGCCGGTAAAAATGAGGTACGTATCAGCTATGTGTTGAATACCGAAGACCTGAAAAAATCAATGCATTGCCTTGATGAAGCCTTAAAGGTTTATCCGGGCAGGAAATTATCATAATGTAAAACTGATACCGGTGTCCTATTGCGCGATGCCGGTGTCTTTTTTAATTTTCAGCCAGTTGGTTGCGTAATTTTATTGAAAACCTTATGTAAATAGGGGATAATTTTTATTTTTGCAGTCCCTAAGTTAATAGTGGCTTAGAAATCAGTAAAATGTGTCATAACTGAACAGATTGAAGCACAAAATAATTTTTAGTATTAACCTTTCTTTTTATTTCAATGGAAAATAAAGAGCTTACCAATCAGGAACCTGAGGAAGCTATGCAGAATCAGGCGAAGAACCCGGTTTCAGAAGAAACCCAGGAAAATGTTGAAGCCCAGGCAGATGTAACATCCGAAAAGGAATCCGCAGAAGAAACAGAAACAATTGAGGCCCCCCTTGAAGAAACTAAGGGAACTGTAGAAGAATCAGCAAATGCTGATACTGCAACAGAAAACGAACTTGTTGAAGATTCTGAAGATGAAGATTCTGACGATGATGAAAACGCTGAGGAGGAAGACGATGAAGATTTTGAATCAAAAACGCGTGAGGAACTTGTTGAAAGGCTTCAGGAGCTCATTGAAGAAGGCGACATCCTGAAAATTAAAACCAAAGTGGCGCTCATAAAAGTAGCTTTCCTTGGCAAAACCAAGAAAGAGCACCAGGAGCATTATATGAAATACCTGGAAGCAGGTGGAGAGAAAGAATCTTATCAAAAGGGAGATGATCCTTTGGAAGAAAAATTCCGCGCTACTTTTGGGCTTTATAAAGAAAAAAAATTCTCATATCAGGCCGATCAGGAGAAAATCAAGCAGGATAACCTGAACAAAAAGAAGGATATCCTTGAAAAACTACGTGAGCTTATCGCATCGGATGAAACCCTGAAAGCTACCTACGATAATTTTAAAGAACTTCAGGATCAATGGAAAGCAATTGGTATGGTGCCAAAAGCTGAAGTTTCTGACCTTTGGGCAAATTATCATTTTCTTGTGGAGAAGTTTTTTGATAAGGTAAAAATCAGCAAAGAGCTAAAAGACCTTGATCTTAAAAAGAACCTTGAGAATAAAGTGGAGCTTTGTGAAAAAGCAGAAGAACTGCTGCTCGAAAATTCCATTACAAAATCTTTCAAAGCACTGCAGCAGTACCATCAGGAATGGAAAGAAATAGGCCCTGTTCCACAAGATAAAAAAGATGAAATCTGGGATCGGTTTAAAGCGGCCACAGATAAAATAAACCAACGCAGGCGCGAACATTATGAAAAACTCCATAATGAGCTGCAAAGCAATTTTGAAGCGAAACAGGCGCTGTGTGAAAAGGCTGAAGAAGCTATATCACAGAAACTTGAAACCATCAAACAATGGCAACAGGCTACAGATCAGGTGAATGAGCTTCTCAAAATATGGAAAACCATTGGCCCAGCCCCCCGCAAAGTAAATGATGAAGTTTGGGAGCGTTTTAAGACCTATCTTGATACTTTCTTTTCCGGTAAAAAGGATTTCTTTAGCAAAATTAAAGAGCAACAGGTGGATAACTACAACCTGAAACTCGATTTGGTAAACCAGGCAGAGGCTCTAAAAGAGAGTATTGACTGGAAGGCAACTACCAGCGCATTGATAAAACTTCAGGAAGAATGGAAAAAAATCGGACCGGTACCACGCAAGCACTCCGATAAAATCTGGAAACGTTTCCGTGCTGCCTGTGATGAGTTTTTCAGTGCTAAAGATCAGCATTTTAAATCCCAACGCGATAATGAAAAAGAGAACCTTGCAGCGAAAAAAGCTCTGATCGAAGAAATCAAAACCTTTGAATACAGCGATGACAAAACTGCGAACCTAAAGGTTTTGAAAGATTTTCAGCGCAAATGGATGGGTATTGGATATGTGCCATTTAACGAGAAGGAATCGATTAATACAGAATACAGAAAGGCCATTGATGAGCAAATGAACAAGCTCAATATCTCTTCGATTGAGATGAATTCAATGGACTTTAAAGAAAAGATTGATAAGATCAAAGAAAAACCGGGTTCGGGACGCATCCTGCAAAAAGAGATTACTTTCCTCAATAATAAAATTTCTAAAATGCAGGAAGACATCAACCTGTGGGAAAACAATATAGGTTTCCTTGCGAATTCAAAGAATGCTAATATTTTGAAAGCAGAATTTGAGAAGAAAATCAATGCTGCCAAAAAGGAGATGAACCTTATGGTTGCCCGAATGCGTTACCTCAGAAAAGAAGCTTCAAACAATTAAAAATAAGAATTGACTATGTGAGCCCTGGTTGATCAATAATGATTTCAGCCAGGGTTCCTTTATTTGGCTCGCTTTCAAGCTTTAATTGCCCTCTGTGAACTTTTAAAAGCTTCAGGCAGCTGTTAAGACCCAGTCCTGTTCCTTTTTCATGCTCTGTACCGAGATTTGATAGCGTGTGCTCTTCATTGAAGATTTTATCAATCAGCTTTTTATCCATACCAATGCCCTGATCTTGAACAGATATTATAATCTGATGTCTGTTTCTTTGAGCAGAAATATTTATACTGCCACCTCTATGGCTGAATTTAATGGCGTTTTGTATAAGATTGCGCAGTATAATTCCAAGTATGGTATAATCTCCGAATATCACCAGATTATTATGCTCTGGTGTTAAGGTAATATTTTTGGCGGTAGCTTCATTTTGGAAAATTTCCAGGTTATCATCAAATAATTTTTTGAGGGAGAAGCTTTGCGGACGATAACTGAAGCTGCCCGTATCGGCAATGGACCATTCCAGTAAATTTTCTACAACGCGGTAAATATTACGGGCATTATCATTGATAAAGCGCAGCCTTTCCTGGATTTCAATACGACTCAGGTTATTGGTGCCCAATTGGAGCAGTTCCGTTAATCCAAGCAGTGAGTTGAACGGACTGCGCAAATCATGAGCAATAATGGAAAAAATGCGGTTTTTGTTTTGGATCATTTTTTCCAGCAGCATTTGTTTTTCCAGCAGGTCGTTCGTGCGCCCTTCAACCGTTTTCTCCAATAGGCGGTTCCGTTCTTCCAGTTCTTTGAGCGGTATGCTTTCGCCTTCCTCCTGCCTGCCAGCAGGTGCGCTCAGGTGCATATGTTCCAGTTTCCACAGCCCATTTATGTGATGAAAAACCGTGCTAAGCCTGATGTCCTCAAAAACAAATGGGTGGCCGTCAACCTTGAGGCTTATATTGGTCAGGGCATAAACCACGCCGGTATCCGATGCAAACTGATTGGTTTTTATCCATTGGAATTCAAAATTTAATTTATCAGGAGCCTGATCAAATTCGCGCCGGTACATTTCTTTGGCTCCTTCAAGATCATGGGCATACTCATCGGTTCCAGTGCCAAAACCTCCGAATTTAAGCGCAAAATACCGTATTACCGAAGCATAATCGCGTTGCGCCAAAGCTTTTAGGTACGCATTAAATGCTTCTTCCAGTCCGGGAATGTTTTTTCGTAAGGTTGCCCCCATATAGTTGTCTGTTAAATTGCAGATGATGAATTTTAGCCTAACCTGAATAATTCACAAAATATTCTATTGCGAGCACAAACCGCTGCAATAGAAAGGAATGCTATCTTTATCGGTGCTCAAAATAGCTACGGCTATTCCTGTGCGCCAAAAATCTGCGCTTCCTTTCTCTTATTGCGTTTTGTGCTTGGTCACTGAGTATATCGAATGTGCTCATGACGAAATTTCATGAATTAGTCAGGCTAATGCTAATGTACTTCAAAATTATAATAATATCCTTATTTCAATTGTTAATTACGTAATTTTATCGAAAAACGGGTGTTTTGATGCGTTGAGATAAAATTCTTTGTTCATTCCAATCCCTGTGATATAGATAAAGCCTACGGACGTACCGGTTAAAACGGGCAAAGGTGTTATTTTGGTGTTTTTAAAAGTGAAGGGATATGTCCTGTTCTTATCAAGTATTTTACAAAGGATTACGAAGCTACGAAATCATACTGGCCAAAAAAAGAAAAAGAAAAACGGCAAAAAGTGTAACATCCGGTTTTTTTTTCTGTCTTTAAATTAAAGAAAAAAACCTTGGGCAAGAAGCAAATTGACATACAGCAAAAATTGGTAGATGACTGCCTGAAAGGTGACCCAAAAGCACCAATGGAATTGTACCGCTTATACTACAAAGCTGTTTTTAGTACTTCTTACAGGATTTTATCGAATAAGGAAGAAGCCGAAGACATTATGCAGGAAACCTTTATTACTGCATTTGATAAGCTGGAGCAATTCAGGGGTGGGCAAAGCTTTGGCGCATGGCTTAAGCGGATTGCTGTGAATAAAAGTCTTGATTTGTTGCGGCAGAAACCCTCATTTATCGATTTTGATACCGAATTGCCGGAAGAACAGGCTGCAAATGCTGATGCATCTTATTCAGAATATGTGAATTACCAGTTAAATGAAATTAAAACTGCTGTACCAAAGCTGCCGCTTCGATATCGAACGGTCCTATGCCTTTATTTATTTGAAGGATATGACCATGAAGAAATTGCGCAGATTCTAGATATCAAACACAATGCGGCACGAACCCGCTATAGTAGGGCGAAAGCGCGTTTGCTGCGTATTTTGTCGGAGCAATCGGTAATGAAAATGTTTGTACCAAATTAAAAAATGGAGTAGGATATGTATAATATTGAAACCAAGATCAAAGAAAATCGTGCCTGCTTCGATGATTACGAACCCGATGAAGGGCATGAGCAGCGTTTTAAAAAACGTTTGCAAAAATATCAGGCCGAAGAAAAGAAAAGGCGCAGCTTGTTCACCTGGGACAGGTTGTGGAAAGTGGCCGCAGTTGTTTTTATTTTGCTTGTTCCTTCTGTTGTTTTTTTTGAAAACCATCAGGTCAATGGAGCCGCTGAATATCCTGCAGAATACGTGCAGGCAAAAAATTATTATGAAGGTATTATCCGGGCTAAAGAACAGGCAATTCAGGATTTTCAGGCAAATGATACCCTAAGTGCAAAAATGAAAAATGAAGCTATCGCAGAAATTGCCACAATGAAAAAGCAAATCAGCCTTCTCGAAGAGGACTATAAAAAATCTTCAATGGATCAAAGGCTCTTTAATGCACTGATGAAAAATTACAACCTGATGACCGAAATGATCGATCAGGTTAACGGTCATATGCGAAAAAGTACAAATTAAAGGAATCACTTAATTAGAATACCATGAATACTAAAAGTTTAACACAAAGCCTGATGCTTTCAATTCTCTGCCTGCTTGCTTTGAGCACCTTTGGGGACGGCATTGAAAAAAGCAAAAAATTCACTAAGAGTCACGCAATAAATCCCGATGCTACCATTGAAATCGACAGTCGTTTCGGTGATGTTAATATCAGCAACTGGGGAAAAAATGAAGTGTTTATTGAAGTGACATCATCAGTAGAAGCTCCTAATGAAAAAAAGGCGGAACGCATGCTGGAGCAAATTTATGTGGATATAGACGCTCGTCAAGATTATGTTTCGCTGGGAATGGATTTTAAAGATCTGTTTGAAAATACCAATGGCCGCTATAAGATTAATATCGATGTACGCATTGTTGTTCCGAAAACAGTATCGGTTGTTGCCGACCACAAATATGGAAGCCTTCAGGTTGATGAAATTACCGGGAATTTCAGTGCCGAAATTAAATATGGGGATTTCCGGGCCAATAAGCTCACCGGAGAATCTGTCAGCCTTGAATTGGCTTATGTTGATGCAGCCAGTATCCGCGAGATGAATAAGCCGGGCATTGAAATAGACTATTCATCCCTTAATATCAGTAAAGCAAAAGTATTGGATATTGAGACAAAATATTCCGAATGCAAAGTGGAAAATTGCCCGTTGATCAATGCAGAAGTAAAAGGAGGAGAAATGGTTATCGGTACGGTTGAAGAATTATTCCTAGAAGCAAGTATGAGCGAAATTCAAGTAAATTCATTAGAAAAGAAAGCAATCGTTGACCATACCTATGGCGAATTCGAAATCAATAATATTGCTGCTGAATTTGAGCGCATTGAAATCGAGAACCAATACGGAAGCATCAAACTGAATTTCAATAATAAAGTTTCGTTTGGATTCAATTATGAAGGTACGCATTGTTCATTCAACTACCCCAGTGGGTTTTTCCAAATTGATGAGCTTGTAAAAGAGCGTTTTTCAGAGAGCGTGAAAGGAAGGGCAGGAGCAGATAAGGATTCAAAATCACAACTTAAGATTGAATCTCAATTTGGAGATGTTGAGATTCGGATGTAACTTTTTAAGCCCCGCAACGTCATATAAAATATCTTAATTGAACAAAATAAAATGAACATGAAAAAACACACTATTTATTCGTTTATCGGCCTTTTGGTGATCTTTTTTATGGCAGCAAAAGTGCAGGCTGCGGTTACCAAAACTGTTGAAGTTTCCTCATTCCATGCAATAAAATCGGGCTCCTCCATTGATATTTACCTTTTTCAGGGAAATGAGGAGAAAGTAAAACTCGAGGCCGATGAGGATATCATTGATAAAATAATTGTTGAGGTAGAAAACGGCGTGCTCCGTATTGACCTGAAGAGTGGCAGCTACCGCAATATTAAAGTGCTTAACGCATATGTTACATTAAAGCAATTGGATCAGCTCAAGGTAAGCGGATCGGGCGATGTTTTTTCCAAAACAAGCATTTCGGGCAATGAGCTGGATGTGAACATTACAGGAAGCGGAGATGTGGCACTGGATCTTAAAATGGAAGCAGTTTCCTGTGAAATTAGAGGTAGTGGCGATGTGGATTTGAAAGGCGTGGGCAAAAAGCTAAATATTGGGATTATGGGCTCGGGCGATGTAGAAGCGGAAGACCTCAATTTATCGGAATGCATCGTAATTATGCATGGCTCAGGGGATGTTGAGCTGGAGGGGACAACTGCTTATCTGCAAATTCAGGGCAGCTCTTCGGGGGATGTTGAAGCTTTTGGATTGAAAGCCCTTACGGCCGATATCCAATTAAACGGCTCGGGCGACAGCAAAGTTTATGCTACGGATAAACTTACCGTGCGCCTTCGTGGAAGCGGAGACCTTGCCTACAAAGGCAGTCCAAAATCAACGGATATTGATGTGCAGGGTTCGGGGGAATGCAGGAAACTCTAATTAGAGTTCGTCTATAAAGTCTCCCGAAATTTCGGGATTGCTCAAAATCCAAATCCTCAAATACTTGAGTATTATCCGGTTTGGATTTTTCACACGCCTTGAATTTGAACTTTATAGAGCAAACTCTCGACTCTGTGGACAAGCTCTAATTAGTGCTTGTCCATAATGTCCGATCTCAGCGTTATTTCTTTTGCTGGAAACAGTCATCCCGTACAAACGGGACTCCTCGTTTCCAGCAAAAGAAATGCCTCGACATCGAATATTCTGAACCAAAAACCCGACTTTATAGTCATACACTAAATACCAAATAAAAAAAGAAGAAACATGAAAACCAAAGTAAATCGAATTGTATTTCTGAGCTTGCTGCTTTTGATGGGCAATTTGCTTGTAGCATGTAATATGCTTGAAGGCGTTAAAGGGAACGGAAATGTTAAAACAGAAGATCGCCAGCATAGCGGTTTTGATAAAATTGATATAGGCGGAGCTGCTGAAGTTTTTTTGACTCAGTCCGATGAGTTTAAAGTGGTGATTGAGGCCGACGAAAACCTATTGCCGATAATTGTCAGTGAAGTGCGCGGTACTACCCTGCATATCTACAATAAAAAGAATATCCGCAAAGCTCAAAAACTGCATGTCTTTATCCATATGCCTGATTTAAGATCGGTTGAACTGAGCGGAGCCGTTGAGCTAAAAACTGAAGGGCGATTTGAAGGTGAGCATTTGAGTTTTGATTGCTCCGGGGCTTCAGATATTGAAATTAGTTTGAAATATACCAAATTATCATTGGATTTCTCCGGTGCAAGTGATGCCGATATCGATGGCTACTGCAATGAGCTCAACATGGATCTTTCGGGTGCTTCAGAAATTGATGCCAGTCAACTTGAAACCGATGTTGTTACTGTAGATGCCTCAGGTGCTGCGAATGTTAAAGTTTTTGCAAATATGAAACTAAAAGCCGAAGTTTCAGGTGCCGGGAGCATTCGCTATAAAGGCAATCCGGAAACAGATATCAGTACATCAGGAGCAGGTTCAATAAAAAAGATGTAATGGGACCAAATTCCTGGCAAGATTTTCTGCCAACGATTAAAAACGCGATGAAATTCATCGCGTTTTTTATTTATTCGCTTTTGTTGATAAAGATTTCATAACTAACATTATACTTCTGGAATTTGGCTTCGATATTACCTATATTTGTACGGACTGAACAAATTATAAGGTGTACATGAAACGTATCCTGCTCTTTACGGTGCTCTTTTACCTTTTGGGTTTGCCCGGTGCCATTGGTCAAAAAACCCCGACGCGCAACACTTACTTGCAAAGGATTGATGAGCTGAATCGGGAATTGAAAAAAAGCCCTGTTGAAAATTATCCTTCTATTTATCATGATATCTCCGCTATGCATGGTAAATTGGGAAATACGGCACTCGAATTTGAATATTACAAAAAGTATATCCACTATCGCGATTCCCTTAATGTTTCTTACTATAAAAATAAGCTGGATGCAATAAAGAATGCTAATGAAAAACATGTGTGGGAACTTCAGTCCGATTTGTATAGTGAGCAAATTAAGCGCAAAAACATACAACTCATTTTAACGGGCGCCATTGTGCTTTTGCTGCTATTGCTTATCATTGACCTGATCCGAGGATATCGCAGAGACAGAAATGTCATTAAGAAAAAACGTGAGCATGTTGCCAAAGGGTTAAATCCTAAAAGCGAGCTCCTTTCAAGGCTCAGTCACGATATACGCACACCGCTCAATGGAATCGTTGGAATGGTTGAGGTAATCAGGCAAACAAGCCTTTCGGAAAAGCAGGAAGAATATATGAACTTGATTGCTGCGGCATCAAGTAACCTGCTGGCAATTTTGAACAACATCCTTGATTATACTAATATTGATCCTGAGCGTATTAGTCTCGAGGATATTCCTTTTAACGTGCATCAGGTGGTTGGTGATGTTTCGGATTTAATGGTGGAAAAAACCAATGAGAAACGGCTTAAGCTTACAACATTTGTTGATCCGCGCATCCCGGATTACCTGAATGGAGATCCAATGCGTCTCAAGCAGGTGCTGATCCATCTATTGAAAAATGCACTCATTCATACCGAAACAGGAGAGATATTTGTTTCGGTTGAAATGAAAGAGCAATATGATAATGCTTTTGAGCTGAATTTCAGTGTGCGCGATACCGGACGGGGTTTTTCAAAAGCTGAGCTTGATAACGCATTTATGCTGCATGATAAAACAGGACCTGAAATGGACAACCCATTGTTTGAAGTGAACCTGGGCTTGTTTATTTCACGGGGGATTGTTGAGAAAATGTCGGGCGAAATTGGAGCAGAAAGTACCGTAGGAGTTGGCTCTGACTTTTATTTTACTGCCGTATTTGGGCGGGCCGATAATATAATGCCCAAAGCAAAAACTGTTCGCGAAAAACTCCTCCAAAAACTCAATGTGCTTGTTGTTGATCCCAATCAAACCAGCCTTAATATTTTTGCCCGTTATCTAGAACACCTTGGAAGTCAATATAGTTTATGCCAGAAAATAGAGCAGGCAATTGAAAAAATAGAGCAAGAGGAACCCTTTAAGCTTGTCTTCCTTAGTCACGATGCGGGTGATAACCTGGCCGCTATGGTCCGTCAAATTAAGAGCGTTCCCAAGGCAAAAGAAACCAGCATGGTTTTGATTTCATCGGTGGGCAGCCTTTATACTTCTAAAGAATTGAGATCGGCAGGTTTTGAAGGAGTATTGAACATGCCGGTGAAGATGTTTGAAATGTTTGATATCCTGGTGAAGATATGCCCTGATTGTTTGAGCGAAGAGGAAAAAGAAAGCCTTGCACCTCCTGATTTATCATCCAAACGGAAAGTTCTGCTGGTGGAAGACAATATCATCAATGAAAAAGTAGCACGGGTAAGCCTTGAAAGGATCGGGCATAGCGTTGATTCTGCCGAAAATGGCCTGATAGCTATTGAGATGTATCGGAACAATCAGTACGATTTAATACTTATGGATTTGCAAATGCCTGTTATGGATGGCTTTGTGGCCACAAAAGAAATCAGGGAACTGGAAAAACAAAGGGGCGTGCCAGCCAATGAGCGCATTAAAATTGTTGCGCTTACAGCTAATACTACAGAAGCAGACCGCAAACGGTGTTTTGATGCCGGTATGGATGATTATATTGCCAAACCGTTTAATCACGCTGAATTATTGCGTGTTCTTGAATCATAGTCTTTTTTTTGTATTTTTGAATGGGTAATTTAAAATCAAACTTATGAGCAAAGGTTATAAAATCCTGATAATTGAAGATAATAACGATGTACGCGATAATATCGCTGAAATACTTGAGTCGGAAGATTATGAAGTATTTGTTGCTGAGAACGGGAAACTGGGACTGGATGAAGCAGGAAAAACACAGCCTGACCTTATCCTTTGCGATGTGATGATGCCCGAAATGGATGGTTATGAGGTGCTTAAAAATATTCGCGAACGTGTTGCGACTTCCACTACACCTTTTATTTTCCTTACAGCAAAAAACACCCGGGAAGACCTCAGGAAAGGGATGCAGATGGGTGCCGATGATTATATCAGCAAGCCTTTTACTATTGATGAATTGCTTGATTCCGTTGAAACAAGGCTTAAGAAACATGAGGAATTCAAGCAAAAAAGCGAACAAAAGCTTAATGAGCTCACACAAAATATGGGCGTACCGATTACCAATGTGATCAATGAGCCCATGAAAGCAATTATAGGTTTTTCCAAAATGATTATGATGGAACATAATAATATGGAGAAATCTGAGATTGCGGAGTTTATGTCGCTGGTTTATACCGCCGGAATGAAGCTCAGCAAAGTAGTGCGCAAAACAATGCTCTATTATAAGATGGAGGCTTTGGCGCTTAATAACGAAGATCTTGATAGCCTTAAAAATGATACTACTGTAAATACCAAGGCTTTGATTGAGGATGTTTGTCGAGAATTGGCTAATGATCAGGGACGTATTGATGATGTGGTTTTTCTTCTGGAAAACCCTGCGATTCAGCTCCCCTCTGAATATTTTGTTGATCTTATTAAGGAAATCGCAGAAAACGCTTTGCTTTACTCACCAAAGCGAACAAAAGTGAAAGTTATTGCAGGTATGGATGCCGATAAGGCCGTGATAACTGTTATAGACGAAGGAATCGGTATGACATCGGAACAGTTAGGGGCTATTGGTGCCTTCAGGCAGTTTAATAAAGAATTTAATAATCAGGAAGGTTTGGGCCTGGGATTAACAATTGCCCACCGTATTGCCAAACTTTTCCAAGGCTCAATTACCATTAACTCCAATCCGGGATCAGGTAGCATCATCAAAATATTCCTGCCACTCGGACATTGATACTGCTCAGTAATTTTTATATTCTACCTTTACCGGTGGAAACGCAAAAAAGCCCTTGTTCCATTAGCGGATAAGGGCTTTTTTTTGAGGCTTTTACAGGCCAAATTCCTTTGCTTTTCGTGATGATTTTTCCGGGTTCCATGGATCAAGATAGGAAGAGTACCAGAATAATTCTTTGAAATAGGCCATTGTTCGTATCAAGCGCATATAATAACCATTATAGACCATCATCAATGGCATGTAGATTACCAGTTTCCATTCTTCCCGCCAGCGTTCCGAAAGCATCAGGATAACCATAAACTGGATAAAACTTGCAGTTGTATAAATAATAAGTTTCAAGGGAATGATAAACAGCAGAAAATCAAAGTTGTGGATAATGATATCAATGATATAGTAGAACCAAAATAGGTCGAGGATAAAATTATAGAAGATATTGTCGAAGAGTGCAAAAAAGTTGGATAAGGAGAAGCTTTGCTGGGGTTTAAAAACATCGCTGTGCTTTCTGAAACGAAATCGGATCAGGGATTTGGACCAGCGCAAGCGTTGTTTGGAAAGTACGCGGAATTGTGTTGGCGCATTGGTTAAACCTACCGCTTTGGGCTCAAAAGCGATTTTGTATCCTAACTTCCTGATTTTAACTGTAATATCTCCGTCAAGCCCTGGGCCGATATCCCATCCGCCCAAACGGTCGATAATATCCTTGCGAAAAGCCCCAAAAGCACCGGAAATAATTTTATAAATCCCTAAATAAGCGGTTACCATCCTTCCTACCGAGATGGTTTGAAGGTATTCTATTGCTTGAAGACTGGCACAAATGCTTGATTTATAGTTTCTTACTTTGATATTTCCTCCTACAGCCCCTATTTCAGGATCAAGATAAAAAGGAATTAAAATATTTTCAATGGCATCGCGGTCAAAGGAGGTGTCCGCATCGAGGTGAACAACATATTTGCCTTTCGAGAAACGCAGGCCAAGATTGGCAGCACTGGCTTTTCCGCCCCGCTCGTCATTGCGCAAAAAAGTGTCGATCATACCATTGTCGAGCAAGTTTTTGCATATCGTATAAGTGTCATCCGTTGATCCATCATCAATAATAATAAACTCAAAATTCCGATAGGTTTGTTCTGCCATCCCTTTTACAAGCTTGTAAATGTGCTTGCCTTCATTTTTTCCGGGAACAATGATGGAAACCAGTGGGTTCTCTGTCCTGAGCTTTACGCGTGCTTCATTGTACCTGTTCCGGCGTTTTCGGATTTGACGGTAACTTACAACGAGGATAACAATATCCATGAAGAGAAAACGTGGCGCTTCGAGATAAAAGTAGTACCAGAACAGATTGATGATGCGGATCAATCCTTCGTTATTCCAGTAGTAAAAAAATTCTTCCCAAAACGAAAAAAACATGCTATGCGCTTATTAACTCATTTATTAACTCCATATTCGAGAGCGATCCATCAATTGGCATTACCCTGTTTTTAATTGAGATATGTTCAGCCCGAACATTGCTGCGGATAAGTTTATCGATAGTAGTTTGTATATTGTTGAGCAGATTATTAATCTTATTGAGCTCATTATCCGGAGAAATAATCAGGAACGAATTATTATTGATAAAGGTGAGGATGTCCGTAGATAATGTTGCATTTTTGATGAAATCGGCTACTTCGATGATCATTGTTTTGTAACGGTCGCCCATGTTATCAATAACATTTGCAGGGATATCGAGGATAATGGTGCCAATGATACTGGGCTTGTTGGCAGAGCGGCTGCGTTCAATTTCGTATTTCAGGAAAATATTAAAAGTGGTGAAACTGATGAATCCATTCAGTTCAAATTCTTCTTTTTGTTCTTTACTGATACCGCTTTGCGCTACATCTTCACCAATAGCAGTGAGTTCGTAACTGTAGATTGTATGGTCTATCAGGCTGTCGATGCCCGATTTATGATGACAATTAAAGCAAAAGGTTTCCATTTCGGGCTCCTGAAAAGTGTGACTGCATGAATTACAGGAATATACCATAGATGGTTTGTCGTAATCCACACCGATATGCCGTAATATTTTATTGCATTTTGGGCAAATCAGGTGGTCGCCATGAGCAAAATCATGCTCAGGGCCAATGTAGGCGCAAACGAAATGGTGAATAAGGTTTTCGGTATAAAGATCGGCGGAGCTGCATTTTGGACAGGTTTCGCGGTAGTTGATAAAAGCAGAGCGGCAATTGCTGCATAAGTGCACTTTGTCAATAAAATCAACTTTGAGGTATTCACGTGCAACAGCCATTTCCAGCAGGTTAATCATGTCCTTTTGGTTTTCATTGCGCTGGTAATGATAGCTGAGTACCGGATAATTGTACCCGATGTGCGCGTTAGAGTCCACAAAAGGGATTAGTGCCCGGCCACGTGTATAAAGGAAACGAAGTAATTTGGTGAGTATCCTAATTTCCGGTGTCGCCGAATCAACCGGTGCCAGGCTGTCCTGTTTTATTTGGATTTGCCTGATTTTATTGATAATGGTTTCAACCTGTATTGATGAAATGATTCCGTCGCTTAATTGCTCTACTTCCGGCTCTACCTTTGCACTGAGGCTCAACACAAATATGGGCATGAGGTAAAGTTTCCCAATAAATGATGACCTGCAGTTTACCAAAAATCTCCGGCAACCTGCTGCATCTGTATTATCGAGTATAAGAGCATCATATATGGCGATTTGCTTTACATCGGCATTTGCGAAATCGGAAATGAGGTAGATTTCTTTATTGGAATCATTCTCAATTTTTTTCCCTATTCCTTGCGCTACTAACATTGATTTTTCTCGTTAATTTTTATTCTTTGGCTTTGTCTGTGGCTCCCCCTCAAAAACAACCCCAATATACATAATTATAATGTTTTTATTGGGCAAAATGTTTTAGAAATACTTGAATTTTGAGATTCGCACTGAAAATCTGTAATATGGAAGCCAGGTTAATTTCCCTGCTTCATTGATGGGATAGATCTCGGCAATAACACTTCGCTGCTCACGTCCCCTTACATCGCGAAACTCTTCGGGAATGGATTCGGTGTTCAGATAAAACTCTTTGATCCTGCCTTTGCTCGTAGTGCCGTCCATGAAACTGAGGTTTACGATTTCGCCGGTAGAGAAATATTCCAGGTCTTTCTGGTCAATAAATGCTTTGATATACATATCATCAAAGTTGCTGATATACATGGCGCTTTGCTGACTGTAGGTGATTTCGTGCGGGGGCTTGAAAATTTTGGTGATTAAGCCGTTCACCGGGCTGATATAAAATGATGTAGTTTGAATGTCGTTGCTGGCTCCCATATAAACATCATAGTCGCGTTTGTAGTCCCTGAGCCTGTTGAGGTATTCGTTAAGATAGCGGATTTCAGTCTCAAGGCTGGCTACATCGGTGTGATAGTCCTGAAGTTGTTGCCTGTATTTGTTCAGCTCTTCCGGAGTATAAACGTCGAGATAAACCTCCAGTTTCAATCGTTCAATAGTGCGTGAGGTTTCCTGAATGCGGATTCTACGGTCTTCCAGCTCAATTTTTTTCAGCTGAATGCTTTTCATTGTCATCAGACGTTCCTTTAGCAGCCATTCATTTGGTTTTTCGATGATGGCATTTCCAAAGCCAAAGTAACCGCCTTCATCAAAATTCATATTCATATAAAAAAGAGTGTCGCCTCGCTGGATGCTGTCGCCTTCTTCGTAGTAATACTCTATAATTTGTACATCTTCAGGGAATTGTACGTCAAACCTGTTGGTAATTACTTCGCCGAGCGAAAACACATATATATTGGCCTGAATGATATAAATGAAAAGACTGACAATTGCGACAATGAAAATCAACAGATAGATAATCCTGTCCCAATTGGTCTTTTTTTTGGGTTTTTCCTCTTTTATTCCCCTGATCACTGTGGCTTTGTTTTTGAATTTGAATTGCTTCATGGGTCTATGGTATTGGAGGATTTTTAATTTTCAAATAAATTATTTTCAACTGTGTTTATTGTGGAGTCATCCAGGTTGATCAAGCGCTCAAAATCGTGTATGGCGATTTTTCGGATACCGGTTTCTTCAATGAGCTTTTGAATGAAATTTTCCAACTGCAGGCGATCTTTGAAATCAGATGCCGAAAGCGCAATAACTGTTTTTTCTTCGCTAATGGACCGTTCTTCGCTTGTTTTTCTATTTATATAGTCGGTAGAAGGATGACCATATGCCATAATAAAGACTTTATCGCTCAGCTGATAAATGCTTTTGATAATATTATCTGGATAAAAAACAGGGATAGAAACCGATAATTCCCAGTCGTTTAGGCCAGATAATGTACGTGCTTCGCGGAGCATCTTAATGTATTGGTTAAGGTAGGTCGTGCGGTTTTGCTGCCAGTCGGCAAGGGCATGAGGCTCAACATCAAGGTGCAGGCCATCAAAATCAAAACGTCCGAGTTCAATGGTTTTTTGGCGTAAAGTGCTGAAATCGGGGTCTAAAATCATGCGGTTATTCCCGATCATTGCCAAAACCTTAATATTTTCGTAGTGGCACAGATTGATAAATGCCTTAAGTTTATTGGCATTTATATCCGTACCCGGACTGAGCATTACTTCCTCAAACTCATTGTTTTTTATGTAAGCAACCAAACTGGCATTGCTCACTTTATTAAATTCATCCGACCAGATATACATGCTTCGGTTTCCGGCATATTTTGACACAAAATTCTCTGGGTAAGCCACGTCGGTAAAATCATTAGGGTTTTTGGTTTCAAGCAAAGTATAGATTTTAAGCAGGCGGAGGTACATATCTCTTTTCAGGTCGAGCAGTTCAATTTCCGTTGCAAAAATATCATCGAGCAGGGAAATTGCCCGTACGGGACTAAATCCTTCATCGCCTAAATCACGTTTAATCAGTTCCTTGCGCAGCCGTTCGTCCGTAAGTATTTTTTGATAATAGGCATAAGCGTACTGCGTTTTCTTGTATTCAAATTCATAGTAGTAATTCAGCAGTTCGTTGCCTTCATTAAATTGATCCAGGTTTTGATCGTTTATTATAATTTGCTTCTGAGCTTCGGCCACCTCATTGCGTGTTGATTTAAAACGAATGGGCAATGTTACCGAAAGCCCTGCACTTCCGTAGTTTTGAGCAGTATAGGCATCGCGCATCAGGTAGTACCAGCGAAAATAAGGTCGTATGGAGATGTCGGTGCCGCCTTTTTGTTCGGCTTCATATTTTTCAATGCGGAGGTTGGCCAGTTCTTCATCAAATGTGCGCTCATTAAAAAGCGTGGCGATTTTATCGGCATCAATAGAGAAGAGCGGCAAATAATTAATCAGGATGTCGGACTCGATAAAGATTTCGTCAAAAGCTTCGGCAAGCTGGCTGTTGTAATAAACCTGATTGTTATTAATCATGATGTCGATCCTGCGCTTATTGCGTTGCAGTTCAAGTATGCGTTCCCAGGTCACATACCGCATGAGGTATAGTTTCTTGGCCAACGCAATTTGTTTGTTGACCAGATCGAGTCGCTGGTTCAGTTTTTCGGTTTTGAAGCGCTTAAAAATGTAAACGATATAATTGTAGAGGTAGATGTAGTTGTTCTGTTTTTCCAGCTTTGCATTTTCCAGCTCTTTTATCCGGAGATCTTTTTTCAGCGCAATTATTTTTTGGTTATTGCTGATAAGCCCATTGCCCAATAAATCCCATTCGATACCAACATAGAGCCTGCGGAGAAATGAGATATCTTCATCTTCAAAAAAGCCGGGTTCAAAATTTTCCGTGTAATTGCCCCTTAATTTTAGTCCCCAATCATTTTTTAATGCACTGATTTGCTGGTTGTATAGTTCCTGATAAGCTTCATTCTGATTGAGTTGGCTGTAGCTGCTACTGAAGAGCATGTGCAATACAGAAGTGTCGTTTTTAAAATCATGCTGGTCTTTTCTGTTCAGCTGCTCTTCAAGAAAAAGGGCGACATTTTCCACGATTTTGTTCAGGTTAATCGTGTCTCCTTCCACAATCCGGATCATCTCATTGGTTTGTTCCTGGCTTTTCGCAAAGGAAGTGGACAGCATGAATGCGACAAATAAAATCAATTGAAGGTATCGGCGGATATTTTGCTTTTTTGTTATTGGCATTGAGTCCTGAATTTGAGGTTCTCTTTTTTCTTATATACTATAATCCAGATTAGTACTAAGTCATAAATTTAAAAACTTCCGCCTTTTATGATATTGGAATAGAAAAAAGTAATTAACATGCTTTCGTTAATAACATTAGCTGTTTTGATTCGGCAATACTCAGTAAATCAGTTATTTAAAAGGACAGTTTGTATTTTAGGCTATTTGCTAAATGAAATTTCCGTTAAATGGAAACGGTTTCGCCCGAGTATGCCGCTTTATAAGTGCTAAAATTCAGTCTGGAGCTCTGTTTATTTTAGAAAGTTTGTAATATAAGTACGATCATCCATTTTGAATATTAAAATATGTTTCTAATTATATTAGTATTTGTTCTCATTATTTATTAATAGGGCTCTACTAGTAATTTCGTGGGTAACCATAATGTTTGAAAAGATGCTAAGCAGATGTTTATTAATAAACTATTGATCCCCAATATATTCCTCCCTCCCGATAGCTATCGGGACAAAGCCTTGATCACTTCGTTTGGCTTTGTTCCGGTCGGAATCTGTTTGTAATAAGGTAATTCTTCTTTCCACGAAATTCCGTGTAGTACCATTAATTGTTTTTTTGAATTCCACTGTTCTTGGTACATCGTTCCGTATTGAGTTTGTTCTGCAAAAAATAATATTCCGGTTCAATATGCTTCTTCCCTTGGCCGCTTGTGTGCATGCCTATATTTTTGTACATTTATCCCTCAAATTGCAAGGACTATGGATGCACTGCGGGTTTTGATAACAGAAGATGATGTGACCTCTGCTAAACTCATGAATATCAACTTAAAGCGAATGGGGTTTGATGTTGTGGGAATGGCAACTGACGGGGAGGACTCCATTCGTTTGGTACGGCAGCATCATCCTGATGTGATATTAATGGATATTAATATGCCCGGCGAACTCGATGGAATTGAAGCAGCCAACATCATCAAAGAAGAGTTCGGATTGCCGGTTATCTATGTAACAGCAAATGATGAGGATTCGGTGATGCAGAGAGCGCTGATCAGTAATCCTTACGGCTACATTCTGAAGCCTTATGCCAAAGAGCATCTGGCCACAATTATTGAAATGTCAGTAAACCGCTACAGGGTTGAGCAGCAGCTAAAAGAAAACCAACGCATGATCAGCCTTACAATGAAGTGTATTGCCGACGGTCTGATAGCTGCTGATAATGATGGTAAAATCAATTTTTTTAATCCTGTGGCTGAATCGCTGCTCGGGATCGAGCATGATGAAGTAATTGGTAAAAAATTATTTGATGTGTACCGGATCAAAGAGGATATTACCTCTTCATTCATAAAAACGGATTTGGTAGATTTCCTTCAGTTTTATGAGGAAAACCCTTCACGTGAGCTTTACCTTTATAGTGATGCAGGTTATTATATTCCTGTTAATCAGTCAGTTTCTTTGGTGTATGATGATTATGGCGATAGCCGGGGTATTATAATAAGCTTTCGTGACATTACAGCGATAAAATCGGCGCGCGAAGAGCTGAAAAACCTGAACGATGAGCTTGAAAGCCGCGTAGAAAAGCGTACAGCCGAATTGCGCACAAAAAATGACCAGCTTGAACAGGAAATGTCGAAACGCATCCTTATTGAAAAAGAATTAAAAAAATCGCTGGAAAAAGAAAAGGAGATTAATGAACTGAAATCGCGTATTGTTACGACGATCTCACACGAGTTTCGCACGCCCATGACAACCATTATGAGCTCGGCTCAGTTGATGGACCGTTTTATTTCGAAAGGGGGAGATGTGGAGCGTTTGAAAAGGCATACGGCAACCATCCAAAAAAATGTGCAGGCGCTCATCGAATTAATGAATGATGTGCTGATGGTCGAACGCCTTGATTCTAAAAAGCATGATATTGACTTGCAGCCCATAAATATTGGCGAATTTTTTGCGGATATTGTTGAAGATGCACGAATCGGTATCGGGCGTAACCATCAGTTTGAATACAAGACAAACACATTGCCCGATGAGCTTATGATTGATAAAAAGCTCTTAAAACAAATTGTCGGTAATTTATTGTCGAATGCTTTTAAATACAGTGAGCACGGGAAAACGGTCTTTTTGATTGTTTTTGTAGATGACGAAAAACTCAAAATTACGGTAAAAGATCAGGGTATCGGTATTCCGGAAGAAAACCAGAAAAACCTTTTCGACTCCTTTTTCAGGGCAAAAAATGTAACCAATATTGAAGGAACGGGGGTTGGATTGACTATACTTTCTAAATCACTTGATTTGCTGGGAGGTACGATTTCTTTTGAAAGCAAGGAAGGCGAAGGGACTACATTTTTTGTGAGCATACCGCTTGGGAAATGATAATACAAGGCCGAAACGTTATTTCGTATTAAAACTTTTCAGTTTCTTTTTCTGCGGCATTGCTGTCAGGAATAGTCTTCGGTGGAACAAGGCTTTCTTCCAGTTTCATTTCTTCTGTTCGGATATCTTGCACACTGTCCTGTAATTCCAGAGGGGGCTCAATAATTTCTTCTTTGATTATCAGGCTGTCCTGAGGAGTATCTATACTCTTGGGTTGTGAATAATCGATTTCAGTATCTATTTCTGATTCCAAGAGCAGTGGGGCTTCCTGATAGAAATGTTGGATGCAGTGGAATTTATTGTCTTTCTGCTTGTTATCCTTTATTGTGCCCGTGAAAAATATGCTTTTTTCCCCTCCGGATGCAGTGTCGGTTGTCATCTCAAACGAAATGCTCAGTTGGTTAAAATGAGCCGTGCGGTCACTTTGAACGATGATGTCCCGGCCATCTGCAAAGAAGTTCATATTGCCTGTTGTGGCACTGTTGCTCACGGTATATCCGGCAGGGATTAGCCCTTTTATCAGGCATTTGCCATTCAGGTTCCCTTTATTGATTTTCAACTGAACTTTGACCGCTTGGCCGGGGACAACAAGCTCTGTGCTTATGCTGCATATGGCCGATATTTCACTGGGATCAAGCTTGATGGATGTTAGTGTGTCTGCTACAATCCGGCTGCGTGCTTTATGTTTGTTTTCCAGATACGAAGCCATCAGTTTTTTCTGCTTGTCCTCAGGTTTTTTCCAGTCGAATTGATAACTGGCTCCGAAAGTTATGCTGTTAAACCAATCGTTTTTCAAAAAACCACTGCCCCGAACGGTGGCATCCATGATGTCGGTATTCGATCCGGCAAAAAGAAATTCTGCATTAAAATGCCATTTGTCATTAATTTTGTATTCGTATCCAATACCCAGGCTCACCAACCCCTGCAGTGTTCTTCCGCCAAAACCTACACCGTATCCGCTATGGCCGTTCCCGCCTGTTTTGTCTCCGGTTGCCAATGAATATTTGTCGGTACGCCACTGGATATAACCAACACTTATATGACTGTAAATCAAGTTTTTTCTTTGAAAACGGTTCGAAGCTAGAAAATCTGATATGCGAATTAAAGGGCCAATGGTGTACGACAGATAAGTATTGTGGAATTCCTCAAAATCATCCTGGCCGTTCAGGCTGCCAAATTGCAGGGAAAATCGGAAATCAAGTGTTTTATTAACTCTTTTGCCCAGGTTGGCACCAAAAGCAACACCAAATTGGTCGGGATTTACAAGCGGGAAACCTGTCGATAAATCGCCATTAAAAACCGTTAGGCCGGCATTGGGCGTAACATACCATTTTTTGGAAAACGGATATAACTCATCGCTTTGACCGAATAGGCTTGCGGTTTGCAATACTGCAATGGCTAGTAGTAAAATAAAAGACGAAGCGCGTACTTTCTCTTTTGTGTGCATCCGATCCGAGTTTATCAGTCGATAAAATTAGAAAATAAACAAGGCCGTAAATGGTTGTAATTTAATATTCTATCAACAAAACTTTGAAATTTATTAACAGAATGAACCGAAGAATGTATATTGCTGATCCTGTTGCCGTTCGGTAGTCGAATATTTCAATTTGCAAAACTTTGGCTAATAAGTTTAATTTTCCAGCATATTTATAAACTCATTTTCATCCAGTATCTTAATTCCAAGCTTTTCCGCCTTTGTTTTTTTGGAAGGGCCCATTTTGTCTCCGGCAATTAAAAAATCAGTTTTGGATGATAAACTGCTTTGGTTGATCCCGCCGGCTTCTTCTATGGTTTCTTTGATTCCGTTGCGACTAAAGTTTTGAAAAACACCGCTTACCACAAACTTCTTTCCTTCTATTTGCGGTTTTACCGTATTGGTTTTCTTTTCAATGACTTCAATCTCAAATTTTAGGCCCGCATTTTTGAGATTCTCGATAATTTTTTGATTTCGTTCCGAGCGAAAATAATCCGATACGCTTTCGGCGATTTTTGGCCCTATTTCAGTGATGTTGATCAGTTCTTCTTCGCTGGCTTCCATGAGTTTGTCAATGGATCCAAAGTGCTGCGCCAGTGTTTTTGCTACTGTTTCGCCTGTATGGCGGATGCCCAAAGCGAACAGCACCCTTTCGAACGGAACTTTTTTAGATTCTTCAATGGCGTCCAGGATATTTTGTACCGTTTTTTCGCGGAAGCGCACGATGCGTTCTTTGCCTTCTTCCTCGTCTTTGTAGCTTTTTTCAATGCCCAGCAGCTCATCGGATTTCAGTTGGTAGAGATCATCTATGTTTTCGATAAGTCCCTTTTGATATAAAATATCCAGTTTTCCTTCGCCTAAACTGGAAATATCCATGGCCTTGCGACCAACAAAATGCTCGATGCGGCCTTTAATCTGTGGTGGGCAGGCAAATTCGTTCGGACAATACCAGGCGGCTTCTCCTTCGTTTTTATTCAGCCGGGCGCCGCATTCAGGGCATTCGCGTATAAACTTGACTTTTTCTGATTGATTATCTCTTTGCTTGATGTCCACACCTACTATTTTCGGAATGATTTCTCCGCCTTTTTCTACATAAACCGTATCGTTTTCGTGCAGGTCGAGGCTGTTAATGATGTCTTCATTATGCAAGGAGGCCCGTTTTACGGTTGTTCCTGCAAGTTGCACGGGCTCCAGATTTGCCACAGGAGTAATGGCGCCGGTACGGCCAACTTGATAGCTCACATAGCGCAGGCGGGTAGAAACCTGTTCGGCCTTAAATTTATAGGCAATGGCCCATCGCGGCGATTTGGCAGTAAAGCCCAACTCTTCCTGCTGATGGAAATCGTTGATTTTTATAACCACGCCATCAATATCAAATGAAAGATTATGGCGCTCTTTGTCCCAGTGATCAATAAATCCCTGAATTTCGGAGATGCTTTTGCAGCTTTTTGTGTATTCCGATATTTTAAACCCCCAGTTTTTGGCGGCCATAAGGCTTTCGTGATGCGTTTTGAAGGGGAGGTCATTCCCGGAAACATAATACAGGAAACAGTCGAGCTTTCTTTTGGCTACCATAGATGAATCCTGAAGTTTGAGCGAGCCTGCTGCCGCATTCCGCGGATTGGCAAAAGGCTTGTCGCCTTGCTCATCTTTGATCCGGTTGAGTTCGTTAAAAGCTTTGTGTGGCATAAAAATTTCACCACGTATTTCAAAAAAATCAGGATAATTTCCTTTAAGCCGGAGCGGAATGCTTCTGATGGTGCGCACATTATTGCTTACTTCATCGCCCTGGCTGCCATCGCCGCGGGTCACTGCCCGAACCAGTTTGCCTTTTTCATATGTCAGACTGATGGCTACTCCGTCATATTTTAATTCGCAAATATATTCCACTTCACTGTCGCCCAGCATACGGTTTGTCCTTTGCTGAAAATCCATGATTTCCCCTGTGGAATACGTATTGGACAAGGAAAGCATCGGGAAACGGTGGGCAACAGTAGCAAATTCTTTTGTGATGTCGCCGCCTACACGTTTGGTAGGTGAATCGTCAAAAGCATATTCAGGAAATTGGGATTCCAGTTCGCTCAGTTCTTTGAGCTTCATATCAAACGAAAAGTCGGAAATTGTGGGCTGAGCCAAAACATAATAATTATAATTATGCTCTTCGATTTCCCTGCTAAGCGCTTCTATCCTTTTTAAAGCTTCTGATGCGTCCATTTGCTTTACTGTTAAATTCAGGAAACCAATGACTTAGTTGATGATGATTCCCGAGTCAATTGTTAAGTTATAATTAAAAACGATTGTTTGACCTGATTAAAATGAAGTTTTCAGGATTTCTTTGATTTCTTCAAGGTTCTGGAGTTTCTTCTTCCGTCGTGTATCTATGGCGGTTTTGGTCCAGAAATAATGGTTTCCTACAAAATTAATTTGAAGTTTGTACCATTCCGTTAACGTTGTCATATTTACTTTAAGCAGGTTCCACTCCAACTGCAGGCTGTGCGCAATCATAAAAAAATCATCGCGACCCATATAATCCAGGTCGGCATCACATATAATCTGCTCCAGATGGCTGAGTGGTTTTTGGGGCAGGCGTGTAGCCATGATCATTGCATTGATGCGCTTAATTTCTTTTTTTGAAAAACCAAAACCGGGCAAAACTTCTTCCGTGATCAGGCAGGAGGCTTGTTCGTGGCCGGCATAAGTGTTGAGCATGCCACAGTCATGATAGGCCGCTGCTGTTTCCAAAAGCTGTTTTTCGTATTCGCCGATACCTTCACCTTCGGCAATGCGCATCGAAGACTGCATTACATCAAGCGTATGACTAATGTTATGGTAGTATAGTTTGCTGTCTAAATCGCTTTCAAGTTTGCTGAGAATATATTCCTGTGCTTTTTTGTATTTCATAGACTGCTTGTCGCTTATATGCCGTAAAATTAGAAAATATTTAGGATTAATGTGTATCAAGGCTGCATAAAAACGGAATTAGCCCCAAAAGAGGTGGTCTTTGCCCTTATTTCAATTATTGTTGCTCTCATGGAATCAAACAATTAGCAGGAAATGTTGGTTCATGCGTTTTGCGTGTTTTACAGACTTTTGCAGGTTTAAGGGAAATTGTGTATTTTTAAAAAAAATCCTGCCAAATGAGAATCTGTTTATTAGGAAATTACCCTCCACGTAAATGTGGTATTGCCACCTTTACCCATCACCTCGGAGAAGCAATCAGGAAAAGCTTTGCTGAAAGCGACCAAATGACTGTGATTGCCATGGATAATCCGGGCTTTGAATATGAATATCCCAATACTGTTAGCCTGAGCCTGAAGGAGGAAATCAGGGGAAATTACTCTGATACAGCTACATTTATAAACCAAAATGCAGATATTCTGCTTATCCAGCATGAGTTTGGGATTTTCGGTGGGCGCAGTGGTATTTTTTTGCTGCAACTTCTGGAGCATGTTCATGTGCCGGTGGTCATAACGCTTCACACGGTTTTGAAACGATATGATTTTCATCAAGGGGCTGTGATGACGGCAGTTTTTAAAAAAGCTGCTGCATTGGTGGTAATGAGCCGGCTGGCGCGTAGGATTCTTACGGAGAAACATAATGTGCCGCATAGCAAAGTGCATATCATTGAACACGGAACACCTGATTTTTCTGCTTATGATCATCATAAACTGAAAAAGGAAATAGGCTGGGAGGGTAAAAAAAGCCTGATTACTTTTGGCCTGATTGGCAGAAACAAAGGGATTGAGACGGTTATCAGGGCAATGCCTGAAATTATACGGCATGTACCTGATTTTCAATATGTAGTGCTTGGTAAAACCCACCCTTCTGTTGTAAAGGAACATGGCGAAGAATACCGGGAATTTTTGATGCAAACAGCAAAACAACTTGGCGTTGCAGGGCATTTGGTTTTTATTGATGAGTATGTTTCCGAAGAAAATTTGGTGCGCTATCTGAAAGCCGCTGATTTTTACGTAACACCCTACCTCAACGAGGCTCAGATTACCAGCGGTACTTTGGTTTATGCGATGGCTTCGGGATGTTTGGTTTTTTCGAGTCCATACTGGCATGCTACTGAGGCGCTTGAGAATGGCCGGGGCTTTATTTTTCCTTTTGGCGATGACCGTACTTTTTCCGGGCTTTTTTTAGATGCGGTTCGGAATCCTGATAAAAGCGATGCTGTAAGCCGTGCTTCTGCAGATTATGGGTATTCTATTCGCTGGGAAAAAGCAGGGAAAAGATATTATGATCTTTTGAAAGGAATGCTGAATGGCTTTTACAAGCCGCAAAAAAGATATTACACAATGCCTGATATATCATACAGGCATTTATTCAGGATGACGGATCGCACAGGAATAATTCAACACAGTAATTATTGTGTGCCTGATAAAAAACTGGGTTATTGCCTGGACGATAATGCCCGCGCGCTGATTGTGGCATTGAATGCCTGGGAAAAAGAAAAAGATGAACGCTTTCTGGATTTGGTGACCACATACCTGAGTTATATCTTATTTGTCCAAAACAAAGCTGGTGATTTCCGTAATTTCCTGGATTATAGTCGTAAATCTTATGAACATGCGGGCTCTGAAGATTCCTTTGGCCGAACGCTTTGGACCCTGGGATATTTAATCGCACATCCACCTTCTGATGGGCTTTTCCAGCTCGGGCTTGATGTTTTTTTCCAGGCTTTGCCGCATACCGAGAAACTGCATCATCTGCGTGGGATGTCTAATGCGATGATGGGTTTGTACTGGGCTTTTATGCGTTTCCCGGATCATGAAGGAATTCGGATGTATATACATAAAATATCCAATAAACTGCTCGAAGCCTATGATCAAAATTCCAGCCCGGATTGGAAGTGGTTTGAGGAAATCCTGACTTATGACAATGCAATTATGCCCTATGCGCTTCTGCTGGCCGCAGAGAGTATTTCCTCTAAAACCTGCCGCGATGTTGCTTTGGAATCCCTTGAATTTTTGACCGTGCAAACGATGCCATTGGGACATTTATCATTAATTGGCAATGGCAGCTGGATGAAAAGGGGTGCCTGGCGCGACCCTTACGGGCAACAGCCTATTGATGCACTTGCTATGATAATGGCCTATAGCCAGAAATACAAGCTTACAAAATCGTATAAAGATTTTGAAGTGTTGAAAACTTGTACAGAATGGTTTTTGGGAAGAAATGATTTGCTCGTTCCTATGTACGATCAGGAAACAGGCGGCTGTAATGACGGCCTGGAAGAATTTGCCATAAACCGAAATCAGGGAGCAGAAAGCTTGGTTGCGTGGCTCTTGTCTGTCCAGATTTTCACGGATTTGGCTTGAAGTTTTTGAGGAAGCCCATAAAATCAGGACGCTGTATGCATAATAATATTATGCTTTTTTCATTGAACAGACGCCTGACCTTACGGGCATATTTTATTTACCTTTATGCTGTTTGAGCAAATTTTTCATCCTTAAAATCAGTAATTCCGGATCCACGGGCTTTTTGAGGAATTCAACAGCGCCCAATTGAAGCGCTTTTATTTCCAGGTCATGATCTGATGAGCCTGTAATAAAGACCACGGGAATATTAATCTTTTTCTCATTCATGAATTCCAGCAGCTGGAAGCCATTAAAATTGGGCATCTGCACATCCGACAAAATGATATCGTATTTTGTTTTGGCAATATTCATCAGGGCGTTGATCCCGTCCGATGCCACATCCACTTCATAATGTTCGTTGCGCAGCAGCTCAGAAACAACCCTTTGCATCACAGGGTCGTCCTCAACCAAAAGTATTTTTTCCTGGCCATTGGTTTTAAATACGCTGGAACTGATGGGTTTCATTTTGTCCCAGAGCGCTTTTAGCTCAATGGATGCGATGGTACTGGCTGTGTCCGACATGGCATAAGGGATGATCAGTCGCCCTTCATGAATTATGGAGCCGCAGCTATATACCACATTGGGTACATAGCCTTCGCGTTCCTCTTCATTGGGCATCAGCAGGGGTTCTGTCAGTTCAGCAATGATGCGGGTCGGATCATCTTTGTCGAGCAAAACAGCGCCCAAACAATATTTACGCATGGTGCCAACGCCGTGGGTAACCAGCAGCCAGCCTTCCTCTGTTTCGATTGGGGAGCCGCTATTGCCGATCTGGATAAATTCCCATGGATATTTTGGTTGCTGCAAAATGCTGGCCTCTTCCCAAATATTTACATTATCGCTGAACATGATGTAATTGTTGATGCCGTCCAGCCTGGAAACCATAGCGTATTTGCCCATGATTTTCCGAGGAAAAAGCGCCATCCCTTTGTTTTGGGCATATTTTCCGTGCAGCGGCATCACTTTGAAGTTGTAAAAATCTTCCGTCATTACCAGTTTGGGCAGGATGGCAAAACCGTTATATGCCGTGTAAGTAGCGTAATAGCGGACGCTGCCGTCGTCATCAGTAAAGCGCACAAAACGCGCATCCTCAATGCCGTTGCTTTCGGTGGCGGTCAGTGGAAAAATCACCCTTTGGCTGATGTCGGTATCCATGGAAAAAGAAATTTCATAATGTGAATCCGCCAGCCATTTCATTGCATCGAGCACATTTTCCTTGGAATGGGTCATATTTGCTTCTTCGCGGATCTGCCGGATGCTGTTATCAAGTTGCTGATAATCAAAATGATCGCCCAGCTTATCCATCACCTGAAAAATAATCTTTTTCTGGATGTTCATTTCATGCAGTTTGCTGAGGAAGGCTTTTTTCTCATACTGACAGTTTTTTACGGCTTCGGCTTCATCCACCATCCTTCCGGCATCCGAAAAACGGATCATGCCTTCGCGGTTTACAATGCCGTTGCGAAAAACAATGGAGCTGATATGGCCTTCGCCGGTTGCGCGGAAACTTACGATTACCCTTTTTTCGCCTCCCTCCAGATTTGTTTGATCGGGATCTTCTACCATACTGGGATTAAAAAAAGCGGCCGACTCAATGCTGTATTCGCTGGTAAAATATGCGCCGATAAGCAGTTGCTTAAAATCCGGGATGCTGTCGGGGTCAATTTTTATCTGATGCGTTATAATATGGCGCACATGATTGAAATGTTTTCCGAAAATCCGTGTAATATTGCGGTGACGGTTCGAAAATTCCCTTAAAGTCTGATTCAACATCAGCTTTGCAGAATCTTCGGGCATTTTAATGACTTTCTGGATTATGGATGCGACCCGCTCTTCCGGCCCAGGGAAAAAGAACCGGGCAATTACCCGTTTTGGATCAGGATAAAAACGGATATCCTGACGGCGAATAGTGGTGTTCATAAGCTAAGGGTTTTCTTCCCTGCAAGTTACAAAAAAAACTGTAATTTCCTGCATACTTGTTTTTTATTGTTTGGAATTTGAAAAACAGAAGGATTCGCCAGAGCAGAAAAATTGCTACTTTTGCACTTCAGGCGAAAAATGAAATTATAGCGATTGCATTTATGCCTGATATTGAATGCTTTCGTATGTTTTTATAAGCTGATTGTGCAGATGAAGAAGATAAATTATTTAATGGTATCGCTGGTTTTCCTGATGCTTGCCTGTGGGAACTCTGATCAAAAAGGCAAGCTTTCTCCTGATTTGGTGAATAACCCCATTAGTGCGGACACAAAAGAAACGGCCAATTTACCGGTTATTCAATTTGAAGAAAATTTCCATGATTTTGGACGCGTGATCCGTGGGGAAATCGTTTCCTATAACTTTAAATTTACAAATACAGGAAAAGCTGACCTGCTGATTTCCAAAGTGTCATCAAGCTGTGGCTGTACCGTTCCGAAATATCCGAAAACGCCTGTTAAGCCGGGTGAAGAAGGGATTATTGAGGTGAGCTTCAATAGCTCCGGTCGTAAAGGTTATCAGAACAAAAGCGTTACCGTTTTGTCCAATGCGCAGCCGAACACCAAAATTTTGCGCATCAAGGCGGAAGTTATTATACCTGAAAATTAATCAAACATTATTATGACAACGATTGCAAGTATTTTTTTAATGATGCCCCAAAGCGGGGAAGAACAAAACCCATGGTCTTCATTTATTTTCCTGGGTTTGATTATCGTGGTTTTTTACCTCTTTTTTATCCGTCCTCAAATGAAAAAATCGAAGGATGAGCGTAAGTTCCGTGAAAGCCTGAAAAAAGGTGATAAAGTAGTGACCATCGGCGGAATCCATGGGAAAATTGCTGAAATTAAGGATACTACCATTATCCTCGAAACCGAAGGGCAAGGCCGTCTGAAGGTGGAACGTTCAGCTGTATCTATGGGTGGTGTTGATACGCAGATGAATCAAAAGAAATAAAATAACAATTCATCATGAAGAGAGCTGAGCTCATGCAGCAGATTAGGGGGATGCTCAATCCCCACGATAAAGCCGCGAGGGATCAGCTTTCTGTCTTTTTGGTTTGCTTGCTCATTTCTGCTTTTGTTTGGTTGCTGATGAGCCTTAACCGGGAATATTACAGTACGGTTGACTATAAATTGCAGATCAGTGGCCTGCCTGCCGATAAAATTTTGATGAACAAGCCGGGAGACCATTTGCTGCTTCGCGTACGTGGGCAGGGATATGATCTGGCCGAGCTTGATGTTTTTTCGCCCCAGCGCAGTGTAAATATTGATGTGCGCGATATAAAACTGACTGAACGAACAAATGGTGATTTCACGGGCTATCTCCTAACGGCTCCCTATGCGACCAGCATTGCCCGGCAACTCAAACTTTCGGATGAACTGACCGGCGTAAGCCCCGATACCTTGTTCTTCCGCTTCCATGAGAAAATGCAAAAAAAAGTTCCGGTAAGGGCTTCTGTGGAGTTTGCCCTCGACCGGCAGTTTTGGCTGAGCGGTCCTGTTTTGTTAAAGCCCGACAGCATCGTATTGAAAGGACTTCAGTCGGTTTTGGATACCATTGATTTTATGCAAAGTGCTGCCTATCAGTTTGGAAAAATCAACGATAGTGTGCAGGTGAAACTTCCTTTAATCCATTTTGCTTTGGAACATCCGCTGGAGATGAGCTCGGATTCCGTTCAGGTTACGGTTCCGGTGGAGCAGTTTACCGAAGTACGGCTGGAGGTGGATATCCATCCGGCCGAAATCGATTCCGTGGAGTATTATCGCTTTTTCCCCGATAAGGTGAACCTTTTTTGTCAGGTGTCGTTCCGTGATTATAAACGAGTGGATGGGACTATGTTCCTGATTGCTGCCGAAAAAGCAAAGCAGGAATCGGGAGAAGCCGGTTTTGCCCGCCTGAAGGTGATGAGAAAGCCTGATTTTGTAAAAAACCTCCGCATGGAACCTGAAATTGTCGAATACCTTCAAATCAGGAAATAATGCTCAAAATTGGTGTCACCGGAAATATCGGTAGCGGGAAGTCGTTCATTTGCAGGCAGTTTGCCTTGATCGGTGTTCCGGTTTATTATGCAGACATCCGTGCCCGCTTCCTGATGGATGATGAGGGCACAATTCAGGAAGTTCGTGAAACTTTCGGGGACGATATTATGGAGGATTCCGGATTGCTGATCGACCGCAAAAAACTCGCAGCCATCGTTTTCTCAGATAAAAATAAGCTTGCAAAACTGAATTCCATTGTGCACCGTTTGGTGGAGCAGGATTTTGATCGCTGGCTGGAATATTACCAATCAGAGCCTTTTGTCCTGCATGAGGCTGCCATTCTCTTTGAAAGTGGATTTGACAAGAAATTCGATAAAATCATCCTGGTAAGTGCTCCGGAAGAAATCCGTTTGAAACGTGTGCTTAAACGGGACGGAATGCCGGAAGAGGAAATCCGCAAACGCATGGCTCACCAATGGCCGGAAGAAAAGAAAGCGCCATTATGCGATTGGATCATCCGAAATGATGGTGCGCAATTAATCCTGCCACAGATTGAAGCGGTAATGGATGATGTGTTGAAAATCAGTAAACCTATCGGATAAGCAGTTTGCGGCTGTAGCGCTTTTCATTGTCGCTGATTCGGATCAGATAAATACCTTCCGGGATATTGCCCGGATCAAAAACTGCCTTGCCACCCAAATGGTTCCATGAGTTGATCATGCGGCCGCTCAGGTCAAAAAGATTAATAGCTGCACTTGCTGCATAATCCAGTTCAATTTTGTTCCCGATAGAATAAACGGAAAACGATTCATTATCAGGATTTTCAATTCCGGTTCCGGAAAGTGTCATTTCAAATTCCAGAAAACTGTATTCTCCTTCAGCAACTGTTACTGTTTTGGTTTGCGTGGTATAAGCGGGATAGCTGCACATGAATTCATAGCTTCCGGGATTGAGCAGGCGGAAAAACCATCCGTCTGCCGGATCGCAATAAATCCAGGAGCTGTCCTTATCGTAATCTTTGATAAAAATCCGGGCTTTGAGCGGCTCGCGGCTTATGCTGTCCACCGCCATGCCTTTTATGCCCATCAGGCCAAAATCCAGATAGTTGAGCAAGGCTTCGCGGTTGTAGTCCCAGTAATCGGGCAGCAATTCGGCGGGAAGGAGTTTTACGGTTGATTGCTCAATTGTAGCTTCTCGGCAAGCGGCAAAAAAGTTCATATAATCCTGTCGGCTGCCGTGCGTGGAATACCAGGAGTAGCCATGGGTAATGCCATTGTTGAGGTCTGTGAAATATCCTGCCGGGCTGTTTCCCTGCGCCGCATCGGCATATGCCCGCGAAATATCTACCCACCAGGCATCATCGGCGGTATAGCCATTCCACGAATCCCAGGGATAATTTACTACTTCTGCGCCGGAATGGGTGTTGGCCGAAAGGGTAAACTGAATATCATTAGCCAATTCCATAAATGCTACAGTTTCAGTTTGCCAGTCGTTGCCGTCGGGATGCGGTCCAGTGATCGGATCCGGGAAATTTCGGTTGAGGTCAACGCCATTGGCATTGGTTCGGCTTGCCCCATTTACCGTTGAATTGCCTCCGGCATAAGTCCCGTCGGGATTGGCCAGCGGATTTATGTAAATCACTTCTTCATCCAAAAGCCGTGTTATGCGTTCATCGGTTCCGTAATTGCTAAGCAGATGATCGATCAAACGCAACTGCAAAATATAGCAAACCAGTTCATCGCCATGCATTTGGCCGGTATAAAGTACATTGGGCCTTTTCCCTCCGTAATTGGGCGCATGCAGGCGCGCTGCAATGATGCGGCGGCCTTCCACCGAGCTTCCGATTTCATATAGCGAGCAAAGGTTGGGATAATCAGCGGCAAATTGTTCCATCATGGCCACATAAGCTTCATAAGTTGGATAGGCATCCCAATCGTAATCAGCACGCATGGAGGATGTCATTTTTGCCGGGCGGCGCAGCGATGGCGGAATTTCAATTTGGTGTTGCAAACCAAAATCGAGGAATTTTTGATAGCCTTCCTGTGTCGCGTATGCGAAAAAACGCTCTTCTGTGCCTTTTGCTTTGTCGAGGATGATGAATTTATTGAGCTCTTTGATGAGTCCCCGATCCGTTGTTTGGAAACTGAAATAAATTTCTTTGCGCTGCAATAATTCATCTTTTGTAAACCGATTGCCTGAATTCTGTGCATTAACAACCTGAAGCGCAAATGCCATCAGGATCAGGAGAAAGAAGCTTTTTCTCATGGGGCTATAGGTTGGGGATTAATTTCTCAATTTCAGTGCAAACCTGCTCATTGGCCGGGATGAGCGGTAGGCGCAGAATGTTTTTGCAAAGACCACGGGCGGCCAAGGCTGCTTTGATTCCTGCCGGGTTTCCATCTGCAAAAAGATATTGCATATAGGGCATCAATCTATAATGCTTTTCTGCGGCTTCTTTGTTTTTGCTGGCCAGTGCATCTTTCACCATGCCCGAGAAAAGTTCCGGGGCGGCTTGTGCTGCGACAGATATTACGCCGTCCGCGCCGAGTGCAACCATCGGGAAAGTAAGCAGGTCATCACCCGAAAGCACAGAAAACCCTTCCGGTTTTTTGCGGATGATTTCCATGATTTGTTCCAGGTTGCCACTGGCTTCTTTTACGGCGATAATATTTTTATGCGCTGCAAGTTTCAGGCATGTTTCCGCTTTAATGTTTGCTCCGGTACGTCCGGGTACATTATAAATAATAACAGGCAGGGGGCTGTAATCGGCGACTGCTTCAAAGTGTGCAATCATTCCGCCTTGTGTGGGCTTATTGTAATAAGGCGCAACCGAAAGAATGGCGTCGAAGCCCGTTAAGTCTATTGTTCTCAGTGAAACGATCAAGTCCGCTGTATCGTTTCCTCCCATGCCAACGGCCAGAGGCAGACGTCCGTTTACCTTTTCAAGCACGAATTCGCGCACGGCTTTTTTTTCTTCGGATGTTTGTGTAGCGGCCTCTGCTGTAGTTCCGTGCACCACAATAAAATCAGTGCCGCCGGAGATATTATATTCAATAATTTTCTCAAGTGAGTCGAAATCAATGCTTTTATCTTTATTAAATGGAGTAATAATAGCTATTCCGGTTCCTTTGAAAAATTTGGTCATAATTATTTGCTTTTAAATACTTTAAGGTAGTGAATCAGGTTTGCGGCAAAATCGCGCAGATGTTCTCCTTCGCGTATCGCGATCATCAGGTCGTAATATTTGTTTCTGCCCGAAATGTCCGGTCCGGTTTTCAATCGGCAATTTGCTGCGCCAACGGCGAATAGAAGCTCCGGAAAATCAACAAATGTAAAATCGACCAGAATATCAAAATCTTTTTTAAGAAAACTGTTCAGAAAAATTTTTTTTGGTGTGCCGAGCCAGTTTACATCGCTTTTGCTCAGGTGGATGAAGTCCTCCTTTTGAAGGCTTTCCGGAATGTTTTTGGCTTTTTGCCTGAAATGGCATAAATAATGAATGGAAGCAGTCGGGCATTCCTTTTTCATTTCCTTCACAACTTTTTGGAGATGCTCAAAAGCGGCTTCGTTTTTCCAGCTGAAAACGATTAAAATATTTTTTGCTTCATCGAAACGGAGCAGGCCACGTGCTCTTTTGCGCTTTTTTTTAATGCGGCTGAGCTGTTGTGCGGCATAATTTAGTTTTATGTTGGCGAGAATTCCCAATCTTAATAATTTGTTTTCAGACGAATAAAAAAATAGTGGCAGGCTAAAAGCCTTTTTGATTCGTAAAAATACGGGAAATATTTCGATTTTGTTGTCTGAAGCCAATAAAATTTGTTTCCAGCTTGTTCGTTTATCCATATGGCCGGAGAATTTACTAAATTGCGGATTGTAATACAGTGTTTGTGAAAATAACATTTTTAGGCAGTGGAACTTCGCATGGCGTACCTGTAATTGGGTGCGATTGCCCGGTTTGCGCTTCAGCAGACGAACGGGACAAGCGACTGCGTTCCTCCATTTGGATACAGCAGGATGATAAAAATATTGTCATCGATACCGGTCCTGATTTCCGCGCACAGATGCTTCGGCATAAACTGAAAAGTATTGAAGCCGTTTTGATTACGCACGGGCATAAAGACCATATCGGCGGCCTGGACGATTTGCGGGCATACAATTACCTGATGCAAAAACCTGTTGATGTATATGCCCGAAAGGATGTGCAGCATGATATCCGCCGCGATTTTCATTATGCTTTCGCTGATGTGAAATATCCCGGAGTGCCCGAATTTCAATTACATACGATAGCTGCCGGAGAGGAATTCCACTGCTGTGGTATGTCCATCCTTCCAATTGGTGTGCTGCACCATAGGCTTCCGGTTTTGGGCTTTCGCATCGGGAATATGGCCTACATAACGGATGCAAAATATATTCAGGATGAGAGTATGAAAGCTCTGGAAAATCTTGATGTACTGATTATTAATGCATTGCGGAAAGAGCCTCATATCTCTCATTTTTCATTGCCCGAAGCGCTGGATGTGATCCGGGAACTACGTCCCAGAAAAGCTTTTCTGACGCATATTTCGCATCGGCTTGGTCGGCATGTGGATGTAGAAAAAGAATTGCCGGAAGGAGTCCATCTGGCTTATGACGGATTGGAAATCGAAACAGGTCAGGAACAACAGAATAATTATTGATACGGGAATTTGAGCAAATTAAAAAAAATAGGACGCAGGATATTGCGTATTGCAGCTTACTTTTTGGGCTCTTTGCTCAGTATTGTGGTTTTACTTGTGGTGCTTTTGTATGTGCCTGTGGTTCAGAGTATTGTTGTTGAAAAAGTTGGCAAGGAAATTAATGCACAGATAAACGGGCAAATCTCGATTGGATCGCTGCATTTGGGATTTCCTTTAAAAGTGAAACTGGATGATGTCTTGATAACCGGTTCTCAAAAAGATACCCTCATCAATGCAGGAAAAATCCATGCAGGACTGGCTTTATGGCCTCTGATGCAAGGCTCGCTGGAGGCCGGAAATGTGCAACTTGCTGATGTGCAGATGAATCTGAAAACCGATCCTTCGGGCGTTTTAAACCTGAGCGGGGTTTTTGCTTCCGCTGATGAGGATGGTTCAAAAAACAAACAGCAGGATCAGCAAAAAAGCAATCTTCTCCTGCGCATTGCCTCTCTGGATTTAAAAAATATCCGGTTTTCTTATGCCACTTCGGAACTTGATTTCCGTACCCATTTGCATGATTTACATTGCGGTGCCACATCACTTTCCCTGGATTCCCTAAAGGTGCAAAATGATGAAATACAAATTGAAGGGCTGGATGTCTTCTTGTCCTCCTTGCAAATGGAAAAAGATACGCAATCCGATGATGCACCTTCATCCCAGACCTTCCTTACAGCCTACAGTAAATTGATTGGTTTAAAAAATATTTCTTATTTACAAATGAGTGCGGGCGATACCCTGATGCATATCTCAAACCGTGATTTGGAAATACAAAAACTGAATTTTGATCTGGCAAGCCAAAGTGTGCAGATGGAATATTTAAAAAATAATGACCTGCAATTCGATATGCACCTCAGAACTGTTGATAGTGCTGCCACTGAGGTTTCGGATTCATCGGCGTTTTATCTGAAACCAGGTTTTGATGTGGGCTGGGATGTGGCATGCGCCGATTTGTCTTTTTTGCAAAGCCGCCTCAAACTTCATCAATCCGGTTTGCAGAAAAATTATTCATTGGGATCACTCCAATTAAATAATGTGGTTTTTAATGATGCACATAATGATTTGGAAATCAATGCTCAGGATATTCAGGCCGATAGTATTTCCTTGCAGTCTTTGATGGCGAAACTGAAGTTTAATCATGAACGGTTTTTACTTCAGGATGTGCAATTGGAAACGGAAAAACTTGCGCTTTCTGCCCGAGTTGAATCCAAAGCGCATTTTCCACTTGTAGTCGATTCGCTTATCTTTATGCCGCTTCAAACTTCCCTGAAACTGGAAGGTACATTACCCTTTTTTCTGGCAAAATATATTCCGGAAGATTACAGGGTTTTAGCTGAAAAAGAGCTGTTGATGTTTGATGTTCAGGCCAAAGCCTCAGAAGGGGACTTCGTTTTGGATAGCCTGAATGCCCGGATCGGGAACTTTCTGAACCTTCAGGCTTCCGCTGGCATTGAACGATATTTTTACGACCGCATGCCTTCCGGTCACCTTAATCTGAACTTAAAATACAAGGAAGATACCGCTGCTGCAATTATTGTTCAAAATTTGGTTTCGGATGTTAATATGCCGGATAATATTGATTTCCAGATGGGAATGCAGCTTGATTCGTTAAAGGGGAAAACAGATATTACATTGCTGACCAATTTGGGAAACCTGCATTTGGACGGGAAAATAGATAGTTTTTATGCTTATGAAGCCAATCTTTCCTTAAAAGGATTTGATTTGCAAGGGCTCCTGCAAATAGATTCCCTTTCCGAGATGAACATGGATATGCAATTGAAAGGCTCAGGCTTTGATGTGCCAACTGCCATAGCAGATTTACAATGCAGTTTTAAGGATATTTCATACCGCAGGGCTGTTTTTGACAGCCTGGTTTTGCGTGCTAATTGGGAAAATAGTCGGGGAAAACTGCAATTGCATACTTTTTCCGAACAAGCTGATTTAAAGCTTACTGCAAGTGGAAACCAATATAATGCCGATGCAGAATTACTGCTCAAGGATATCCAAATGAATTATTTCCATGATCGCCCATTGCCTTCCATTTGGGGAAATTGTAAGATGAGCTGGCGTGATACACTAGACATGCAAACTGCCGGGATTGATATTTATAATTCGGGTTTGCGGGTTGATAATAAGCGCTTTGTGATTGCTCCATTGGAGGCCCGGTTTTTGAGTTCTGATACACTTTCTGATCTGAAAATTTCTTCCGGTATTTTAAATGCGTCCCTTGAAGCCAACCGAAAACCTGAAGTTTTGCTGCAATCTTTGCAGGATTTTTACCAGGATTATTTGCATGGGCTTTATAACCGCGAACCCGGCGAAACGGAATGTACGGCAAGTATTCAGGTACATGCATCATCGCCTGTGCGGGACTATCTGCTGCCCGATTTGAAACAAGCGGAATTCAGTGGGATTAATATGGCCTACCGTGAAAAGGATCAGCATTTTGAAGTAAGTGCGGCAATGCCGGTTCTGGAATATGATAAATTGAAAGTCAGTGGTATGAAGCTGGATTTAAGCCTCGACAGTATGCGTATTTCTTCCGGATTGCAGTTCGCTCAAATATCCTATGATACCATTAATGCAGGGCCACTGAATTGGGATATGAGTTTCAAAGATTCCACGCTTCATGCAGGCTTCAAACTCGGAGATACTGTGCCCGATCTGGATATCCAAATCAAAGGAAGTCAGAAAAATATGGTCTGGCACCTCGCATTGGACAGCCTGATTATCGCAGGGAAATCCTGGGAAAAAAGCGAAGACCGGAATTATCTGGTTTTTGATTCAAGTGGAATCCAAAGAGCTGCCTTGCAATTGGTACATCAAAATGAAAAACTGGAATTTCAAAAAGACAAACTGCACGATCAGTTGTCGATCAGGGATTTTGATCTTGATAATTTATTATCTGCCTTCAAGGGCGAAAAAGGAACTTTGCCTCTTGAGGCTACAATGGACCTGAACTATGACATGTTGTCCGATTCCACACGGAAAATCGAACTGAAACTCAAAGATGTGGTTTATCAGGACTTGCCGCCACTCAATCTTTTTGCATCCCTTCTTCCGGAAGATGGTGGGCAAAAAATCACAGCAGTAGCCGATGGGGAATATTTTGATATGACGGCAAATGCGTTCTATTCAAGCGATCATTTTCAACTTGATGCAGATCTGAAACGTTTTGATTTATCGGCATTGCCTGTGTTTTTGCCCAATGATATTCCCAAAGCCGGAGGGGAATTGCTCGCTCATCTTTCTTTCAAAGATGCAGATGATCTGCAGGGGCAGGTTCATTTCAGTGAGGCTTTCGTCCGCCTGGCAGCGCTCAACACGACTTACCGCCTCGGCAACGAGAAAATTAAATTCGACCGGAATACCTTGCAGTTCGATAATTTTCAGCTCGAAGACGAAGCCGGGCAGAGGATCCACATCAACGGAGGGATTGTGAAACCTGAGAATGATACAAGCTTGAAGCTTGATTTCCAGATGGATGCCAAGCAATTTACTTTCGTAAATACAGAGCGCAAAACAGATCTGCCCTATTACGGCCATGTCAATGCCGATGTGAAACTGAACATCAGCGGCAGCCCGGATGAACCGGAAGCTGTGGCTGAGCTTAAGCTGAACAAAGGCTCCGATTTTACCTATATCTATGCCCCGGACCGGCTTAATATGGTCGATGATGAGGGCGTGGTGGAATTTGTGCCCCAACTGCCCGGCAATAAAGTCCTGGAATTAAAAAAGGACAGCGTGGTTGTGAAAAGTGGTTTCCGCGGCTTGAAAATACAAAGCAATATCAAGGTAGATAAAGAGGCTGTTTTCCGGCTTTATGCCGATTTTTCTTCCGAAGATTATATAGAAATCCGCGGTGATGCCGACCTGGACCTTGATATGAACCGCGACGGAAGCATGCGCATGGCAGGCCGCTATGAAGTTTCTTCCGGATTTTACCGCATGTCTTTTTACAATCTGGTACGCAAAAAATTTGATGTAATCTCAGGAAGTTATATCAATTGGTATGGCTCGCCATCCGATGCCAATATGGATATCGGAACGAAGTACAGTACACGGGTTTCGCCTTTAAATTTGATACTGACCCAGGTTTCGCAATTATCCGAAGCACAAAAACAGCGCTATCGCCAGAAAATTCCATTTACAGTAATGCTCTATATGAAGGGCAGTATGCTGGAACCACAGATTTCCTTTGGCTTGAGTATGGACAAGGAATACCGTTCGCAGTTTCCTGATGTGGATGCCTACGTGCAGGAACTCAACCGCGATGGGAATGCGGACGAGCTGAACAAACAAGTCTTTGGCGTTTTGGTGTTTAATAGCTTCCTTTCGGATGCTTCGGGCGGCAACGATCCGGCATCCGCTATGGCGCGTGATGTGGCACTCAGTAGTGTAAATGGTTTGATGAACAGCCAGTTGGAGCGCCTGTCGGGACGATTCCTCAAAGGAGTGGATATCGAAATGAACCTCGAAGATTATGCTGCATCCGAAGGCGGTGGCGATGCGGCAACACAGCTTGAACTCAATGTGAGCAAACGCTTTTTCAATGATCGCCTGCAAGTGAAAGTGGGGGAAAATTTCGCTTTGAGCGATAATGAAACGGCACGCCAGGAAGGGGTAAATGAGCTGGCCGGAAATTATGCCGTTATCTACGACCTTACTCCCGATGGGCGTTTCCGCATCAAAGCGTATCGCGAAAACAGCTGGGACCTGATCGATGGTTCTATCGACCAAACCGGGCTTTCGCTGATGTATGAAAAGGAGTTTATGCTAAAAAAGAGGAAGGAGGCAAAAGATGAAAAATAAGATATTTTATTTCATGTGGATCCTTGCCTTTCTTTCATCATGCACAGGTTTGCGCAAAATCCCGGAAGGGGAATTCCTCTACACCAGCGGAACAATAGAAATCCCTGAAACGGAAAAAGAAAGCCGGAAAGCCGAAAAAATTATGGAGGAAGTGTTGACTCCTGAGCCCAATTCCAGCCTTTTTGGCATGCGCCCCCAATTGTGGGTTTATCAGAGCATCGGGGATTCGGTGAAAGGCCCCATCCGAAAATGGATCCGCAAGACTTTTGGACAAAAAACTGTTCTGCTGTCAGATTTTGATCCCCAACAGGTTGCCGCAGTGATGCAAAACCATTTGTTTCATGATGGCTATTTTAACGCGGAAGTTTCGGCCTCTGTGGAGAAACAAAAAAGAACCGCCAAAGTGCTCTATACTGCTTCTGGCCTGCAGCCTTATCATATCGACAGTATTGTATGGCCTGCTGTTACACCGCTGGATGACAGTGTTTTAAAAGTGGTGTTGCGCAATACAAGTTTGAAGAAAGGAGATATTTACCGTTTAAGCGCTTTGCAAGACGAACGGGAACGCATTGCTTCCGCTTTGCAATCGTCGGGCTATTATTATTTCTCTGATAGTTATTTGTTTTTTGCAGCCGATAGTTCGCTGGGCAGCCGAAATGTCGCTTTACAGCTGATGATCAATCAGGAAACACCGGAAATGGCTTTTCGTAAATATTATTTCCGTAAACTGATCTTGAATGCAACCTACAATCCGGCCGATCCATCGAATGATACGCTCCGTTTTGGCGCAACAACGATTATTACCGATGGCTTCCTGCGCCCGGAAGTGCTGCTGCGCAGGAATTTTATTGAACCGGGAGCCGTTTACAGCAAACATAACTACAAGCAGACTTATGATAAGCTTTCGTCGCTGGGAATTTTGCGCTATGTGAAGCCTTCAATCAATCGTTTTGAAAATACGGATTCGCTGGATGTGCATTTTGATCTGGTTTCCCGTTATCCGCTCAGCTTCAACGCCAGTGTTGATTTCAGTACCGCTACAAATAATTATACCGGTCCCGGGGTAAATCTGGGATTAACACAAAGGAATATTTTTGGAGGCGCAGAAGTGCTTAGTATTCAATTAGATGCTCAGTATCAGATGCAGATTGGGAATAGGGATGAGTATTTTTACTCCATCGGTTTGAATTCAGAGCTGGCTTTTCCACGGTTTTTCCCTTTTCATAGTTTGAGTGGCGACCGCACTTCGGATGTGACCACAAGCCTTCAGCTTGGCGGAAAAATGCAGGACAGGGTAGGGGTTTACACCATTGCTTCCGGCAAAACCTCTTTGGTGTACCGCATCAGCCGGAAAAAAAGCCTCGGACATTATTTCTCTCCTTTTGAGCTGACTTATGTGAAGCTCCTGGAATCATCAGCGCAGCTCGATTCCATTATGATAGAAAATCCATATATGCGGCAGAGTTTTGAAGAACAGTTCATCCCGGCAGGATGGTATAAAATTGTGATTAATAATTTTAGCGATGCCGCTTTGCAAAGCAATTATTATGCTTCGGTGAAAACGGAATTTGCCGGAAATCTTTTTTCGTTGATGTCGGATGTGCTGGGCGCCCAAAAGAGCGATAGCGGTTATTATACTTTTGCAGGCCAGCCCTTCTCCCAGTATTTCCGTTATGAGGCCGATTTCCGCTATTATATTGGCAAACCCGGCAAAAGCAGACTGGCTTTGCGCTTTTTTAATGGAGCGGGAATCCCCTATGGAAATTCCGATGCTTTGCCCTATATCCGGCAGTTTTATTCCGGAGGGCCGGACGGGCTGCGCGCTTTTTATGCCCGCTCTATCGGGCCGGGAACCCTCACACCGCCCGAAGAAGCCGAAGACCAGATTACCAACAACCAAACCGGTGAAGTAAAATTGGAGCTAAATGCCGAGTATCGTTTTCCCATTGCCGGATTCCTTAAAGGGGCATTTTTTGTGGATGCAGGCAATATCTGGATGGTCAATGACGGACAAGGCGAAAATGCGCGTTTCCATTTTGACAGCTTTTACAAAGAACTCGCAGTGGGCGCAGGAACAGGATTCCGCCTCGATTTCAGTTTCCTCTTACTCCGTTTTGATTTTGCCTTCCCCCTGCGCAAACCCTGGATCGAAAAAAACAATGGCTGGGTAATCGATGATATTGCCCTGGGAAAATCGTCCTGGAGAAAAGACAACCTGATTCTGAATGTAGCGCTGGGATATCCTTTCTGATCTAACCTGCATTATTCACAAAATATTCTATTACGCGACCAAACCGCTGCAATAGAAAGGAATGCTATCTTTTTGGTGCTCAAAATAGCTACGGCTATTCCTGTGCGCCAAAAACCTGCGCTTCCTTTCTCTTATTGCGGTTTGAACGCTCATGACGAAATTTTATGAATAAAGCAGGCTAATGTGAAATTTTTGTTAAGCCCTGCGCAAACATAACGACAAATTGTTTTTATGGGTAAATTCACAGCAAGAAAAACCCAATAAAGATGAATTCAACAGCTTTTCAAATAGACAACCTGCGTTGCCGGGGCTGCGCAAATACAATTACCCGAAAACTGATGTCGGAAGAGGGTGTAAGTGAGGTAGATATTAATTTTTCAGAGTCTTCTGTAACTGTTTCTTATGATGAAGAAAAAATCAGTGACCACCATATTGTCCGTATTATGAGCGGACTGGGATATCCGCCACTCGATGAAGGAAATATTGGCCATAAAGCCAAATCCGTCTTGAGCTGTGCCATTGGCCGCATTAGTCCGGTTTCTTAAATCCGGTATTGCCGATTGGTTTTTTAAAATTGGCTTGTCGGATTTTTGAGTTGCTCCTCACTGCGCTCGTCGAAAGGACGCCCATAATGCAATTTTCTATAATTCCACAATGGAGCGTCCTCCCGAGCGATAGCGAGGGAACTCAAGCCTCCACTCCAATTACCTGGATTGTGTTTTGGAACCTCATCCCGTACACTAATAAGGGATCCCAAAAAAGCTTTCGTCCTTTAAAACCAACATCAAAAAAGCCGAAACCCATCAGGTTCCGGCTTGCGTTTTATTGAGATGTTGGAGTAACTATTTTTTCTTGGATGCGCAAAAACCTGCTGCAATAAACTCGCGGTTCATGCGGGCAATATTGCTGCGGTGGATGTTTTTCGGACACTCTGCTTCGCAGGCATAGGTGTTGGTGCAATTGCCAAATCCAAGCTCGTCCATTTTCGCAACCATGCGCTGAACGCGTTCCTGTGCTTCCACTTTGCCTTGTGGCAGCAATGCAAACTGGCTCACTTTTGCTGAAACAAAAAGCATGGCCGAGGCATTTTTGCAGGAAGCCACACAGGCGCCACAACCGATACATGCGGCAGCATCCATGGCCAGGTCAGCATCTTCCTTATTGATGGGAATGGCATTGGCATCAGGGATCCCACCGGTTGAAGCGGAAGTATAACCGCCGGCGCGGATTATTTCATCAAAGGCGGTGCGGTCCACAATCAGGTCTTTGATTACCGGGAACGGCTTTGCGCGCCAGGGCTCGATAGTAATGGTTTCTCCATCGGTGAAACGGCGCATATGCATCTGGCAGGTGGTGATGCCTTCATCGGGGCCGTGTGGCCTTCCGTTGATGTAGAGGCTGCACATCCCGCAGATTCCTTCGCGGCAATCATGGTCAAATGCTATGGGTTCTTCGCCTTTTTCAACGAGTTGCTCGTTGAGGATGTCCATCATTTCGAGAAATGAAGCGTCAGCGGAAATACCACTGAGCGGATATGATTCGAAGCGGCCTTTATCGGCTGCGTTTTTTTGTCTCCAAACTTTTAATGTAAAATCCATATCGTGCTTGTTTTGTGGAGGTGTTGCCCTCCGGATTACATAAAATTACAAGCGGCAAACAGCCCTTATGATTTGTAGTTTCGGGTTTTTACCTCAATATATTCATAGTTCAGGTCTTCTTTGTGCAGTACGTAATCGCCATCTTTAAACTCCCATGCGGCAGCATAGGTAAAGTCTTTGTCGTTACGCAGCGCTTCGCCTTCACCGGTCTGGTATTCTTCGCGGAAGTGGCCGCCACAGCTTTCTTCGCGGTGCAGCGCGTCTTTGGCCATGAGTTCGCCAAGCTCCAGGAAGTCGGCAACACGAACGGCTTTTTCAAGCTCGGTATTCATACCATCGAGCGTTCCGGGGATTTTTACGTCCTTCCAGAATTCTTCGCGCAATACTTTGATTTCTTCAATGGCTTCTTTCAGGGCTTTTTCATTCCGCGCCATACCTACTTTGTCCCACATAATGTGGCCCAGTTTTTTGTGGAAATGATCTACGGTTTTGCTTCCCTTGATTCCCATGAGCTTTTTCAGCAGCGCATCGACTTCCTTTTCTGATTTTTCAAATTCGGGATGGTCGGTTGGGATTGCAGGGATGGAAATCTGGTCGGCAAGGTAGTTTTGAATCGTATATGGAAGTACAAAATAGCCATCGGCCAATCCTTGCATCAGTGCGGAAGCTCCGAGGCGGTTGGCACCGTGATCGGAGAAATTGGCTTCACCTGCAGCGAAGAGCCCGGGGATGGTAGTTTGCAGTTCGTAATCTACCCAAAGGCCGCCCATTGAATAGTGGATGGCGGGATAGATCATCATTGGAGTTTCGTATGGGTTTTCGGCCGTGATTTTTTCGTACATCTGGAAAAGGTTTCCATAGCGTGCTTCAATCACATCTTTGCCGAGGCGTTCGATGGCGTGTTTGAAATCGAGATAAACCGCCAGCCCTGTTCCCACGCCAAATCCGGCATCACAGCGTTCTTTGGCAGCACGTGATGCCACATCGCGGGGCACGAGGTTTCCGAATGCGGGATAACGGCGCTCGAGATAGTAATCACGGTCTTCTTCTTTCAAATCGGTTGGGCTCAGCTGGCCTTTGCGGATCTTTTCGGCATCTTCCTTTTTCTTTGGCACCCAAATACGCCCGTCATTTCGGAGGCTTTCACTCATCAGCGTAAGCTTCGACTGATAATCGCCATGTACCGGGATACAGGTCGGGTGGATCTGCACGAAGCAGGGATTTCCGAAATAAGCGCCTTTTTTATGGCTTTTCCATGCGGCTGTCCCGTTCGATCCCATTGCGTTGGTGGAGAGGAAGAAAACATTGCCGTATCCGCCGGTGGCAATAACTACGGCATGTGCAAAATGGCGTTTGAGTTCCCCGGTAACCAGGTTGCGCGTGATGATACCGCGTGCACGGCCATCAATAATCACCACGTCCATCATTTCTTCGCGGGTGAACATCTCTACATGTCCGCGGTCAATTTCTTTGCTCAATGCGCCATAAGCACCCAGAAGAAGCTGCTGTCCGGTTTGACCGCGAGCATAAAATGTCCGGCTAACCTGTGCGCCTCCAAATGAACGGTTATCAAGGTATCCGCTGTATTCGCGTGCAAAAGGAACGCCTTGCGCTACGCATTGGTCGATGATGTCGTTGCTGACTTCGGCCAAACGATATACATTGGCTTCACGGGCGCGGTAATCGCCGCCTTTTACGGTATCATAAAACAGCCTGTAAATGCTGTCGCCATCATTCGGATAATTTTTGGCTGCATTGATACCGCCTTGTGCTGCAATACTATGGGCACGGCGCGGGCTGTCCTGAATGCAGAAGTTTTTTACGTTAAAACCCAGCTCACCAAAACTTGCTGCTGCGGCAGCTCCGGCCAGTCCTGTTCCAACAACGATAATGTCGAGTTTGCGTTTGTTGGCAGGGTTAACCAGTTTTTGTTCGGCTTTATAATTGGTCCACTTTTGAGCTATGTGGCCTTGAGGTATTTTTGAATCCAGTTTTGTCATGTTGAACGGTCGTTTTAGGGGTTCAAAAACTAAGCGTTAATTAAAAAATACAGTGGGATGCTTATAAAACCCAGTGTAACAAGAATGGTATAAATGGTGCCGATCAGCTTGATGGCGGGCGTGTATTTGCTGTGTGTCAGCCCCAAAGTCTGGAATGCCGACTGGAAAGCATGATAGAGGTGGAAACCGAGGAAAAGCAAAAGCACGATATAAATAATTGAATAAGTGCTGTTGCTGAAGAGGTTTACAGCCATATTATAAAAATCATGATTGTCCCTGACGGCATTTACACCTGTTGGCGCATCGGTCCATCCCAGCTTTACAAAATAAAAGTTGATGAAATGGATCACCAGAAAGGTGAAAATGATCAGTCCGGTGTGGATCATGTAGCGCGAGAGGAAAGTCTCCTCTGAAGTGCCGCTGACTTTGTAGCGCTTCGGACGTGCAGCCCAGTTTTGCAGCTGCAGGATGATGCCGTAAAGGGCATGAAGGATAAAGCCGCCAAATAGAACAATCTCCATGATTTTAATCAGTGGATTGCTTGTCATGAAGTGAACGGCTTCTTCAAATACTGCCACGTGTTCTTCTGAAATGGGCAGTATAAACAAGTTGATGGCCAGGTGTACCACCAAAAAAGCAACCAAAAATAAACCTGCAACGGCCATAATGATTTTTTTGGTGATCGAGGCCTGATGAAATCCTTTGTTACTCATAATCATTTTTGTTTATCAGAACTAAATCGGGTTATTGTCTGTGCAGTAATATACTGATCGTATTCTAAAATTTTCGTATCGAGATTTTTAGATATGAACAATAAGGACAAAGGTAGGCTTTTTCCAAAAAGTCATTTTGCTCGAAATTAATTTAGAATTGGTACAAATAGGTGCTTTAATTCCATACTTACTGGTTTTCTGTGGCAAACGTTCAAAAATCAATATTTTTGTGAGTTCGATTGCCCATGAAAAATTTTTTGCTCCACAGCTTTTTTGTGAAGAAAAAGGGTTTTTCAGCTAATCTGAAGTAAAAAATAACAGCTTGAAATGCTTTTTTTGAAGAAGTTTTGTATAAATTGGGTAATATCATAATTTTCACTAGCTTGAAAATCAATTGTTCTAAAATTTATTGCAAAGAAAATTAAGTATTTTTGCTGAACACTGTTTTATGATCCATCAACTGCTAACAGCTTATGAAATTAACTGAAGTAAAAAGCCGGAAAGACGCGCAGGACTTCCTTGATGTAGCGCGTATCATCTATAAAGACGATCCGAATTTTGTTTGTCCGCTCGATATGACCGTCGAGGCGGTTTTTGATCCGAAAAAAAATGTGTTTTTCAAAAATGGCGAAGCTACACGCTGGGTTTTGCGCAATGATGCCGGGCAGCTCATCGGTCGTGTGGCGGCATTCATCAATAAAGCCAAAGCCTATAACTACAACCAGCCCACCGGCGGAATGGGTTTCTTTGAAGTGATCAACGACAAAGAGGCTGCATTTAAATTATTTGATACGGCAAAAGGCTGGCTGGCGGAACGCGGCATGGAAGCCATGGACGGCCCGATAAATTTTGGTGAAAACGATAATTTCTGGGGCTTGCTGGTGGATGGTTTTATGCAGGCCGGTTATGGAATGTCTTATAATCCCGAATATTATGTATCCTTTTTTGAAGAATATGGTTTCCGTTCCTTCTTCGAGCAGGTAACCAACCACCTCGACCTCACCAAACCTTTCCCGGAACGTTTCTGGAAAATCGCCGAATGGCTGCTGAGCAAAAATAAATTTGAGTACAAGCATTTCGATTTTAATAATGTGGAAAAATTCGTGGACGATTTTATCTACATTTATAATGAAGCCTGGAAATTTCATGAGAATTTTACGCCCATCAACCGTGAGGTGGTCATCCGCGAGATGAAAGATGCCAAAGCTGTGATGGATCCGGAACTGATCTGGTATGCCTATCACGAAGGCGAACCGGTAGCTTTTGAAATTATGTTCCCCGATCTCAATCAGGCCATCAAACCTTTTAACGGTAAGCTGAACCTGCTGAACAAATTACGCCTGTGGTGGCGCATTAAAAATAAAGTCATCAACCGTACACGCATTACTATTATGGGCGTTGTGCCGCAATATCAGCGCTATGGCGTTGAAAGCGGCCTGTTTTGGCATATGAACGAAACCATGAAGCGCAAACCGCAATACAAAGAAATTGAACTTTCATGGGTGGGTGATTTTAATCCAAAAATGCGTAAATTGCACGATAGTGTGGGCGCGAGTTATGCCAAAAAGCACGTGACCCTGCGCAAGCACTTTTATACCGATGGTTCCGAAGATACTGCTGTGAAAATCAGTGAGGATACCAAGTATAAGAATGCCGAACAACGCGAGAAGTAGAGTTCGTCTATAAAGACCAACTTCTGCGTTGTTGCTCAAAATCTAAATCCTCATATACCCTAGTATACTGCGGTTTAGATTTTTCACACGCCTTGAATTTGAACTTTATAGAGCAAACTCTCGACTCCATGGACGAACACTAATTAGTGTCTGTCTATAAAGTCAGGTTTTTCGAGGTCGAGGCTTTCGAAGTGTTGAAAGCAAGAAGTCCCGTCTGTACGGGATGACTTGATTTCAACATAAGGATAACGATGAGATCGGGCGTTCTGGACAGAAAAAACATGAAAATATGTGGCAACAAATAAGCATACTGATTAAAAAAGAATGGCAGCTGGAAATGCGGCAGCGCTTTGCTGTTGCAGGGCTGTTGCTTTATGTGGTCAGTACTGTTTTTGTTTGCTACCTTTCTTTTGGGCAGATTATTCAGGCCGAAACCTGGAATGCCCTTTTCTGGATTATTATACTTTTTGCCAGCCTGAATGCGGTGGCCAAAAGTTTTGTGCAGGACAGCGACGCACGCTATCTCTACTTTTATATGATGGCTTCGGCGCGGGCCATTGTGCTCAGCAAAATAATCTACAATTCGGCTTTGATCCTGGCGCTGGCTTTTGTGGGCTTCGTGGTTTTCCTGATGTTTATGGGAAACCTGGTAGTGCATATGCCGCTTTTCATCCTTGCGCTATTATTGGGCGCATTGGGCTTCAGCAGCATACTTACCATGGTTTCGGCTATATCGGCACGTTCGGGCAATAATTTTGCTTTAATGGCCATTTTGAGCTTTCCGCTGATGCTGCCCATGTTGCTCAGCTTGATGAAACTTTCGGCCATGTCGCTGGGAATGCAGGAGCTGGTAAACATTTGGGGCATCTGCCTTGTTCTAATCCTGCTCACTGCCATTTCGGTGGTGCTGGCTTTTATTTTATTTCCATATCTCTGGCGCGATTAGCTTATGAAAAAACACTGGTGGAAAATACTTTCTCTGATTTTGTTGCTTTATGCGGTTGTGGCGGGTTTTACCATTAAAGTGCCCGAACTTCCCATCATTCACCAAACCATCCGAAACCTCTTTTTCCATGTATGCATGTGGTTTACCATGATTGTGTTAATGGCGGTTTCTTTTGTCAACAGCATCAGGTATCTGTCCGGTTTCCAAATCAAACACGACCTGCTTTCCGTTGAAGCAGCACGCACAGGTTTGGTTTTTGGCATGCTGGGCATACTCACCGGAATGCTTTGGGCGCGTTTTACCTGGGGCGATTTCTGGGTGAAAGACCCGCAGCTCAACGGTGCCGCAACAGGAATGCTGATCTATTTTGCCTATTTCATTTTGCGCGGATCGCTCGAAGACGAACACAAAAAGGCACGGCTGAGTGCAGTCTATAATATTTTTGCTTTTGTGCTTTTTATTGTCTTTATCGGGATATTGCCGCGGCTTTCGGAAGGATCGCTGCATCCCGGAAAAGACGGCAGCCCCGGGCTCGATGTAGGCGGGCTCGACAATAATATGCGCCTGGTGTTCTATCCGGCAATTGTCGGCTGGATTTTGCTTGGAGTGTGGATAACCAATCTGAGGTTCCGTATGCGGAAACTTCAGGAAAAACTGGACGAAAATGTTTGAAACGGATGGAAAAATAATGGTGGTTGTGGCTGTACTGGCCGTAATCCTGATCGGATTGTACGTTTTTTTGTTCCTGATGGAGCGCCGGATTAAGAAGATGGAAAACCGGCAAACAGAACTGGAAGTGGCACAAAAAAATGCATCCTCATGAAAAAAATGCACATCATATTGCTGATTATGCTGGTTGTGGCCCTGGGCGTGGTGATCAGTACTTTTGGCGATTCCAGCACTTATGCAAATTTTGAAGCGCTGGAAAAGTATCCACAGCAGGAATTTCACGTCATCGGTAGCCTCAACACCGAAAAACCCATTGAGTTTAATCCCCTGCAACCCGATCGGTTTTCGTTTTATATGATCGACCAGAACGGCCAGGAGAAAAAAGTGGTTTATTACGATGCCAAGCCACAGGATTTTGAGAAATCGGAGCAGGTGGTCATCGTTGCCAAAGCCAATGGCGATGAAGTGCTCGCCAGCAGCCTCCTGCTCAAATGCCCTTCAAAATACGACGAAGAAGATACGCCCGAAGCTTTTCAGGAGAAGGCTTATGAAGTGAAGTAGGGGAAACAGTTTTTTATTAATTGCAGGCTTGACTGGTTTTCCTGATTTGTTCATAAATTTTATGCCAATAGAAGAAGGCTTCAGGATTTGTTTTCTTCAGTTTGTTTAATTTGCTGTTCATTGGCTCACCAATTTGCCAACCTTTTATAAGCTTCGGATTTTCAAATTTTTCAATTTTATTGGCATTGGTTTTGATTAGAGTTGCGATATAGGCAGCTTTTGATGCTAAAGTAATGGCTTTTTCCAAATGAAAACTTTCTGAAAAGATAAAACTGCTTACCCTCCGAATTCCTTGTTGCAGCTGGTCAAAATTGCCATCTCCATCCGAGCCCCTGCTTGCGATACACAATGATGTGTTATAAATGTCAATTAGTACATCTTCAGCGCTTAAGTCAATTAATTCCCTGTAGCGAAGTTCTGTTATTGCGAAATTTTTAAAAGTAGTTTTAATGATATTCAAATTGTCGCATGCATCAAATAATTTGCCGATATCATAAAGTTGCTTGATAATTTCCATGCTCATGCTGGTTTCCCCTTTAAAATAGGGTATTCCAGTTGTATTTGGTGCAAAAGCTGTTAACTTGTCCCCTAACAGGTCTTCCAGGCACGGAATATCAACAAGGATCGGTTGTTCAATCTGTGGAATGAATGGTGATTCTATCGGCAGTTTAATAATGTTCGTATAGCTTGTCGTTTCGAATAAAATATCAAGAAGAATGTATTCCTCGATTTTATTTGATTTGTGTATAGGTGTATAATAAAATTTATAGTGCTCTTTGTTTATTCTGGAATTTGAGCTTCTTTTTTGAGCTGCCCATTTTGTAAATCCTTGATCAATAATTATCTGTGTGAATATGTCTTCAGGAATTCGACCATCTGAAGGCATTATTATATCAATGTCAATGGATAATCTTTTCGATGATTTCAGGTGAAGCATTAGTGCTGTTCCGCCTTTAAATACAAAAGGGATATTATAAATACACAATCCTTCAAGTAATTGTAGGGCGCGTATAACTTTTTCAATTAAGATTTTATCTGCTTTTCTGTTGTCCTTGGATACCTGATTGATCCATTCCGGGTTTATTCTTTCTTTATCTATCATGCCCTATATTTTTGTCTCGAAATTTTTATTGTTGCCATCAATTTGACCATAGAGTTATGTTGATTGTTTTATAAATTCAATTAAATTTTCTTTTTTCCCCCTTCGGTCAGCATATCGCAGCAATTTACTTAGATTTATAGTATATTTAGAGAATGCGTCCTCAAATATTGTTATGAGTTCTGATCCTTGTTGGGCGGCAAAAATATCTTTATCTATAAAAAGATCCACCAATAGTTTTTCTATGGTAAGTGTTTTTAGATTGCAGCATTCCTGCAGAGGGGATTCCGAAACTAACGGTTTAATAATCACCGACTTTTTGTCTGCTGGAAGGTATTTTTCTAAAATGTCTTTATTGGGTTTAATAAAAACCGGTTGATTTATCTCTCTGAGATAATAAAATACAGCTTCACTTGCTTCATTTTCTATCTCAAGAATAGTCTGGAAAATTCCTGCTTGATGCTGCATAAACTCATTTATGATTTTAGTGTTCCATATGCACATCTCAATAAAAGGGAATTCGGCTTTGAGTTTATTGAACAGGATCTTTTCTCTTCGTCTTATTTCAGGTATGTATTTTGTCTCATGTCCTAATCTGTATCTCCCCCTGCCAATTCGGCTTAATACACCTTTTTTTACAAGATTATAAATCCTCCAGTTAATTGTTGTTTTTTCCACAGAGGGATCGATGGATAGATAAAAATTACTGATATCCTGATTGGAAAAATACTGTTTATTATGAAACCAGGATTTTAAATTATTGATATTTAGGCTGCAATTTTCGATAATGCAAATTTTTTGGACAAATATACAAAACTATATAACGGCAACAAAATTATTTTATTGCCAATATATAGGATCGAATAGGAACTGGTTTATTGAAGATTTGATTGGGAAATTCTTTTGTTTTCATCGCCAGTGGCGATGAAGTGCTCGCCAGCAGCCTCCTGCTCAAATGCCCTTCAAAATACGACGAAGAAGATACGCCCGAAGCTTTTCAGGAGAAGGCTTATGAAGTGAAGTAGGGAAAAAACCGGGGGCGATATGGAATGAGAAAACCCAAAAGGCGCGATGCATCGTGCCTTTTGGGTTTTCGTATAATAAAAGAATTACCGCACAATATTCAGTTTCTGCGAATAAACTTCACGCTCCGTTTCGGTTTGCAGGATGTAAATGCCTGAGATATTCATCAGACGAACGAATATCGTAAAGAAAAAACCTATATCTTTGGCGGTATGGTAGAACGCATACAAAGGGGCAGCGAAACCCATTACCTCACCTACATTTCTTCGCCCGACGGGCTGGTGGCAATGCACATCAGTGATGATGCTGGCCGCGATGAAATGAAGTATGTGCTCACCGATTACCTGGGGACTATATACGCCTTGGTGGATGATGGTGCCCAAAGCACGGATGATGCGCTCTATTACAGCTTTAATGCCTGGGGCGAACGCCGCGAGCTGCAAGCCTATGATGGCAGCCTTACGGCGCCGCTCTTCTCCGACCCGGCCGACTATATTACCAGCCGTGGCTATACCGGACATGAGCATATCGATGCTTTTGATCTGATCAATATGAACGGCAGGGCTTATGATCCCGTTGTGGGCGCTTTCCTGAGCCCTGATCCTTATGTACAGGCTCCGGATATGCCACAGAACCTGAACAGGTATGCGTATTGTTTGAATAACCCTTTAAAGTATACTGATCCGAGTGGGAATTTTATTATGACCATTATGTTTGCAATGATGACCAATGTAATGATTCAGGGACTTTCCGGAAATATGAATACTATGGGCTCTTTTTTCCTGGCAGCAGGAATTGGAGCTGCTTCTGCTGGTGTAGGGCTTGCAACCGGCAGTATTTTCCTTGGCGCTTTCTTTGGCCAAACGGGGAATTCTTTAGTAAATGGAAACAACTTTGGGCAAAGCGTTTTAGCAGGTTTACAAGCCGGAGCTACTGCCGTAGCAATAGCTGCGGGCACTCAGGTTATTTTTCGTGGAGCTCAATCTGCATATAAGGCAATTGCTGAAAAAATTAAGTTTAATAGAATTGCAAAGCAAACTTATGAAACTCCTATGCCAAAAGAATTTGGTCCAGAGACGGGCATAACAGATACAAAGAGCTTGCAAGAGGGTGCAACAGAATTAATACCCGAGTGGGAGGATAATGTTGAAAGCGGATTATTCATGGCAGATGATAGCAGAATGACTGACAACTTAGCTGGTTACGGATACTCTGTCAATAAAGATGGCGATTTAGCTTCGCCAGATGGAGAAATAATTGGGGGTTTGACCATACCAGTCGAAAATTATAATGGAGATATTCAGGCTCGAGTTTTTATATCCCGAACCGCAGCAGGTCACCAGTGGTCATTTCAATGGACATTAGCTCATGAAGTTACACATGCTTATCATATTAAAACTGGTTTGATCGAGCTTTTTGGTGGCGCTTCGAAAACTGTAACAGAATATTTTGCGCATGAGCTTTCAAGGGCAATGAAGCATGAAACTAATCATACTTTTCGGCTGCCTAAAAACCTACTATCTAAATGGAATAATGTTACCAGAGAATTTAACGGAATTAAAGTATATCCTCCAACAATTGATAAGTGGGGTCTATGGAAAAGGTTTAAATTTCATCAATAGGAATTGATATTAGACTAAATTTTAATTACATGAAAATAAGAATAATGACCAAAATGCTTAAATATTTCACTATGTTGATATTCATATTATCCGAATATCAAGGTCTTTGTCAAAAGATACCTTCTTCCAGCCTGTATGGGGTATATTCTCTAGAAGAAGCTTCAAATAGTATTAGTTTCAGAAAGCTAGATTGGCGAATAATAATTTGTAAAGATAATCGGGTATTGATTAAAGCTCCGAAAATAACTAATAGTAAACTTACATTTTTAAAAAAAGACAGCATCCCAAATTGTTTCTTAAAAGAAAAATTAGAATTCAAATTGAGTTTTAACTTCCTTGTAGGTAAATATGAAATACAGCATGATACTATAATGATTTTACTTAATAACAGACAAAATATTAGCTTTAGGATTGTAGACTCACTAAATCTAAGGATCATCAACAAAAACTCAGCCTTTCCAAAATTTAGAGCCAATTTTGCGCATAAAGTCAGGGGCTTTTATCACAACCATTGGTTTTGCGGAGTTTTAGGAAGTAATAATACTAACTGGGTCTATTGCGGAGATACTTATGATACGCTGTTGATAAATAGAAGAAATAACTTTTGGATGTTTGCCGACACAACCAAAGCAAGTATTTATGAACAATTAGATGCTTTTAGAATTTATGACACAACGGTTTACCCAAAGTATAAACAATAATTAACAACCTCTTTTATTGTCAGGATTCAAAATATAAACCCGATGAAATCACTAAAACTATTTGTTTTTATTAATTTAATTGCTCAACTTCTTTCCGTATCATCTATGTCCGTTTTTGGACAGAAAAACTGCAGTTCAAATAATTCATTGCTTGGAATTTATTTAATTGGTGAGGAAAAATCAAATGAAGCAGATAGAATAGTAACGTGGTATATATCAATATGCAGAGACAATCACATTAGTTTAAGAACCTCTAAAAGATCAATTTCGAACCTAAAAGAAGCAAGTGAAGAATCAGCTCCTAAAGGGATTAAATATGAAGCATTAGAATACACACTTAGAGATAATTATAAGTATTATATTGGTCAGTATAAAATATTGAATGACACCCTGAAAGCAAATCTGAATGATAATCAAAACATTTCTTTTTTAATAATAGACTCTCTAAATTTAAAATTAATTGATTGTGACCCCGGCTTTCCTCATTTCAAAAATGAATACGCCCATAAACATTTTGGTTTTTACAACAACCATTGGTTTTGTGGTAAGTTTGGGGATAACAATGAAAGTTGGGTCTATTGTGGTGACAGCAGAGACACCCTTTTAAAAAACAGAAAAGAATATTTTTGGATGTATGCTGACTCCACTATAGGTGAATGGATAAAAAGCCTAGATGCCTACAGAATCTACGATACAACGGCTCGTCCCAGATATAAACAATAAACTTAATTACAATGAAAAATAGATTAACCACATTTTTTATTATATGCTTGTTTGCTATAAATATAAACATCATCGCCCAAACCACCTACCAATACGACGAAAACGGCAACCGCACTGCCCGTATCATTAATATGGGCAAGGATCTGCAGACCACTACCAATTTCAACGACAGCCTGCAAGGGGAGCCGGAACTACCCAAGCCTTTGCAGGAAACGCTGGGAGAAGCTACCGTTAAAATTTATCCAAACCCAACACAAGGCTTGCTTATATTGGAAAGCCGGGGGTTTGCCCTGGATGCGCTCCCGGAATACGAAGTCTATACCCTGAGCGGCAGCCTGCTTATGCGTGTAGAAGCCATGGAAAACCGCCAGCAAATCGACCTGAGCAATGAACCTGCGGGCATTTACCTGCTGCGCATTAAATCGGGTAGTTTGCGGCGAGAGTGGAAAATTATTAAACAATAAAGTTTTGTCGTGGCTTTACGTTTTATACGAATAAAGCCCTATTTTTGTATTATGTTATGCCGGAAACAGCTGTTGTTGCTTATTGTAAGTTCATTTTTTTGGACAAGTGTTTTGTATGCCCAGAACAAACAAGCCAATAATTGGTATTTCGGCCAACGTGCCGGCATTACGTTTAATACCCCCGATGGCAGCCCTCAGGCAGTTTTTGACGGACAAATCAATCAATGGGAAGGATGTGCCAGCATTTCGGGCAAAGACGGCAATTTGCTTTTTTATACAGATGGGGTTACTGTTTGGAATTCCATGCATGACACCATGCCTAACGGAAACAATCTTGGAGGAGACCCGTCTGCGACAATGTCCTCTATAGTTATTCCAGCACCAGGCAATGATAGTCTTTATTATCTGTTTACGATTCCTGAAATTAATGGATATGAAGGACTACGTTACTCTATAGTAAATATGAATTTAGATAATGGCTTAGGTGATATTTCAGAGAGAAAAAATATTTTTCTCTCTGGGCCTGTTCATGAGAAAGTAACATCTGTTGCACATGCAAATGGTTTATATGTATGGGTTATAACCCACTTGTGGGGAGGCAACACCTTTCTAACTTACCTTATTGACACAGATTCTTTGCATACTGAACCTATAGTTCAGTCAATAGGAGAAATACACAATTATTTACCTAGTATTACAGGCTATATGAAAGCTTCTCCAGATGGAAAACATTTAGCGCTTATTGGAGGTAACCCAAAGATGACGCAAATATTTAACTTTGATAACTTAAGTGGTGTACTAAGTAATCCAATAAGCTTAGTACGTCCAATAGCATACCATAACCCATATGGATTAGGATTTTCACCTAATGGAACAAAACTCTATGTTTCTTCCTTAGGGTATGAACCCTCCGGTATACATAGAAAAATTCACCAATATAATCTTGAATCCGAAGATTCTCTAACCATTGTGAATTCAGAAATAGAGATTGTTAGTTTGTATGGTGTGGCAAATGAATTTGGTGCTATGCAGATCGGGCCTAACCACAGACTTTATATCGCAAAAAATAGTCATGCTTATTTAAGTATTATAGAGAATCCTGACTCATTAGGCGCATTATGTAACTTTGTTGATTCAGCATTATTTCTTGATGACGGAACCAACACCCACCTAAGCCGCCTCGGCCTCCCCGCCTTCATCCAATCCTTTTTCAATTACGCCAGCTTCACCTGGGAAGGCCATTGCATTGGGGATACCAGCTTCTTCGCCATTACTGATACTGCCTCCCAGGATTCTGTTTTCTGGGATTTTGGAGATCTGGCCAGTGGTGCGGCCAATTATTCGGATTCCTTTTTCCCCTATCATGTTTATGAAGATACCGGAGCTTATCAGGTGAGTGTAATTGGCTATAACAACAGCCTGAACGACACTACCGTGCAGGAGGTTTTTATCCATCCTTTTCCTGTTCCTTTCCTGCCCGCAGATACCGGTTTTTGCGAAGGTTATGGTGTAAACCTCTGGCCAGGGGATTTTCAAAGCTACCTCTGGCAAAACGGCTCAACAGACACCAGCTTTTATGCGGACACTACGCTGAGCGTAATTGTGGAAGTAACGGATGTGCAGGGCTGCAAGAATTTGGATACAACGCAGGCGGTGGAGCATAGTAAACCTGACCCTTTTTTGATTTTTCATGATTGAACATATGTGCATGTGAAGCGTATAATGTAATTCATTGTTAATGTGCGGTTTAGAAAAAAAAGTAGGGCTGCGATGCATCGCAGCCCTACTTTTTTATATTTCCGTATTGTTTATCCCATCTCAAACCGTCCAATCTCCTTCGGATACAACAAAAAATGTTTGGTATGGCTGCGTGCCAGTGCGCGTGTATCAAAATCGCCGGAGGCCTGATCGAGTTCGCTTACTTCGCCGCCTTTGTTCAGGATTTTAATGGTGCCCTGGCGCGGATCGTAGGTGTGGTTGGAGATTTTTTCGCTGATGACCAGTTCCTGCGCTTCGTCGGCAGTGATCTCAAAGAACTCCTGAACTTTTTGAATCAGCGGTTGGAGCTGGTTTTTTTTGGGTTTTTTGCCGAGAAATTCAATGCGGAGCAATTTACGTTTGGTCAGTTTGCCGGCCATTATGCTCAGAAGCTTATCCGTATGTGATGACCAGACTTTCAAAGCGGTGAAAATATCGAAATCGTCCAGGGCTGCGAAATGATCCAGTACTTCGGGATTATTATGAAAATCCAAAGACCCGGGATCTTTCTGAAGGAACCAGCTCAATGCAGGTGTGGCAAAAAGTTCATGCCCGCCCCGGCTGAGCTTTCGTGCATGGTCGAGGGTGTGCATCAGCAGGTGTTCTGCAGATAGTGAGGTTTTGTGGAGATAGACCTGCCAGTACATAATCCGGCGGGAGACCAGGAAATTTTCGATGCTGTAAATGCCTTTGGCTTCTACCACCAGTTCGTCATCACGCACATCCAGCATACTGATGATGCGCTCGGTGCCGATTACTCCTTCAGACACTCCGGTGAAAAAACTGTCGCGTTTCAGATAATCGAGACGGTCCACGTCAAGCTGTCCGCTCACCAGTTGATGCAGGAAGCGTTTTGGATAATCTCCTTTAAAAATCTCAATGGCCAATTGCAGTTTGCCTTCAAATTCTTCATTGAGGCGCTGCATCATCAACAGGCTGATTTCTTCGTGGGAGGTATTTTTTATGATGGTGTTTTCGAGTGCATGCGAAAAGGGGCCATGGCCGATGTCGTGCAGGAGAATCGCAATGCAGGCCGCTTCTGCTTCTTCATCGCTTACCTGCTGGCCTTTTAATCTCAGTACTTCGATGGCGCGGTGCATCAGGTGCATGGCGCCAAGGGCATGCTGAAAGCGCGTGTGCAATGCGCCCGGATAAACCAAATGGGTCATGCCCAGCTGTTTAATGCGTCTTAATCGCTGGAAATATGGATGCTGGACCAGATCGAAAAGCAAATCTCCGGGTACGGAAATAAATCCATGAACCGGATCATTAAATATCTTCTTTTTGTTTATTTCTGCCTGCATTGTCTGAAATTCTGCTGCGAAGGTAATGATTTGCAGGGAAAAGTGCATTATCGCTCCCGTTCGAACCCATCAGCTTGCTTTAACCTGAATAATTCGCAATCCATTCTATTACAAACGCAAACCGCTTCAACAGAAAGCAATGCCAAGTTTCCGGTACTCAAAATAGCTATGGCTATTCCTGCGTGCCAAAAACTTGCGCTTACTTTCTCTTATTGCATTTTGTGCTTGGTCACTGAGCATGTCGAATGTGCTCATGTCGAAGATTCATGAATTAATCGGTTGGTTCTACACGGAATTTCGTGGAAAGAAAAATCACTTTATTTCCAAAGAGATTCCTCCAAAGTTTTCCTCATGCTTCGGAAACTTTGTCGGAATGACGCGTTTTTAAGAAGTCCGGAGGCAAATGCGGCGAGGACACAGTAGTATATTTTAAACACGTCCTCGCCGCATTTGCCGTAAACGCCTAATAAACAGCGTCATTCCGACTGGAACAAAGCCAAACGAAGTGGTTAAGGCTTTGTGTAGGGAGGAATCTGTTAGGGATCAATAGTTTATTAATAAATATCTGCATATTATTTTCAAACATTATTGTTATCCACGGAATTCCTAGTAGAACCAATCAGGTTAACAAATTTTAAAACATTCCTTCCCGTCGCCCTTCAATAATAATTTTGTATTTTCGTTTATTCTAAATCCCCTGCACAGGATTTGATCCTTTCATTAAAAGAATATTGAATGACAAAGGTTTACGCTGCCTAAATATTAAAACTGAATCACATGGATAAAATAAAGATCTTATGGGTCGATGATGAAATTGACTTGCTGAAACCGCATATTATTTTTCTGGAACAAAAAAATTATGAGGTAACCACCTGCAATAATGGTGATGAAGCCCTGGAGGTTGTGCAGCAAAAACCTTTCGATATCGTTTTTCTGGATGAAAATATGCCCGGCATCAGCGGTCTGGAAGCTTTGGAGCAAATCAAAAACGATTTTCCGGGTTTGCCGGTGGTAATGATTACCAAAAGTGAGGAAGAAAGCATTATGGAAGAGGCAATTGGCTCAAATATTGCCGATTATCTCATCAAGCCGGTCAATCCCAACCAGATATTGCTTTGCCTTAAGAAAAACCTCGATAATAAAGAACTGGTGAGCCAGAAAACCACAATGGGATACCAGCAGGAATTCCGCAGTATTGGCATGGAGCTGGGCAATGACCTGGATTATAAACAGTGGGTTGATCTGTATAAAAAATTGGTCAACTGGGAATTGAAACTGGAAAAATCGAAGGATGAAAGCATGCAGGAAGTGCTGCGCATGCAAAAAGAGGAAGCCAACCAGATGTTCTGTAAGTATTACGAACGCAATTACCGCGACTGGCTGACCAATGCTACTGACGACAATCCGGTGCAGTCGCACACTTTGTTGAAATACAAATTATTGCCCCAATTGCGCAATTCCGGAAAACCGGTATTTTTTGTTCTGATCGATAATCTGCGTTTTGATCAGTGGAAGATGATCCAGCCCATGATCGAAGAGTATTACCGGGTTCAGGATGAGGATATTTATTATTCCGTTTTGCCAACGGTTACGCAATATGCACGCAACTGCCTTTTTAGTGGCCTGATGCCGCTGGGGATCAAAAACAAATATCCCAAACTGTGGCTCGATGAAGATGCCGAAGGTTCCAAAAATCAATTTGAATCCGAACTGCTGGGTGAATGGCTCAAGCGCTTCGGGCTGTCGGATATGAAATATTCCTATCATAAAGTGTTGAGCCTGAATGCCGGGAAACGATTAGTGGAAGCAATGCCCGGCCTGTTCAACAACCAATTGAACGTAATCGTGTATAATTTTGTGGATATGCTATCGCATGCCCGCACCGAAATGGAAGTAATCCGTGAGCTGGCCGATGATGAATCTGCTTACCGCTCGCTCACCATGAGCTGGTTTGAGCATAGCCCGCTTTTTGAAATTTTGCGCTATCTCAGCTCACGCGATGCCGATGTGGTCATCACAACCGATCATGGCTCGGTGAAGGTAGATAATGCCCTTAAAGTGGTGGGCGACCGTGCTACAAATACCAATTTGCGTTATAAAGTAGGCAGAAGCCTGAATTACAATAAAAAAGATGTGTTTGCCATGACGCGCCCGGAGGATTATTTCCTGCCCAAAACCAATGTGTCTTCTTCTTATATTTTTGCACGTACGAATGATTTCCTGGCCTATCCGAACAATTACAACTATTATGTGAAATACTATCGCGATACGTTCCAGCATGGAGGTTTGTCGATGGAGGAAATCCTGATTCCTTATATTTCTCTTAAAGCCCGTTAAGCAACAATGAAAAATTCAATTGAGGTAAAAAATTTAAGCCAATTGCCAGCTGCGGCAGAAAAGTTAATTGCAGCCCATCCTGACAAGCGGGTTTTTGCTTTTGACGGAGCTATGGGCGCCGGGAAAACCAGTTTTATTACCCGTATCTGCGCTTTTCTTGATGTGGAAGATGCCGTAAGCAGCCCCACTTTTGCGCTCATTAATGAGTATTATTCCCCATCGCAGGGCGCAGTTTATCATTTTGACCTCTACCGCCTGAAAGATCAGGAAGAGTTGCTGGGGCTGGGCGCTGAAGAGTATTTTTACAGCGGAAATTATTGTTTTGTGGAATGGCCTGAGCTCGCAAAGCAACTTTTACCCGAAAATACCGTATATGTGTCTGTTCATGAGTCGGGCGAAGAAGGTGCCCGTCTGATCGAATTTTAAGAATAAAAGCATTCCCCGTTTATTTTGAGCGGGGCTGCCATTTGTTCATTGAGATTAATGCTTATGGTAGAGTTCGTCTATAAAGTCCAACTTCTGCGTTGTTGCTCAAAATCCAAATCCTCAAATACTTGAGTATTATCCGGTTTGGATTTTTCACACGTACTTCGGCTGTGCTCAGCATAGCACCTTGAATTTGAACTTTATAGAGCAAACTCCCAACTCTATGGACAAAAACTATGGTAGTGCTTGTCCATAATGTCTCCCGAAGCTTCGGGATTATTTCTTTTGCTGGAAACAGTCATCCCGTGCAGACGGGACTCCTCCTTTCCAGCAAAAGAAATGCCTCGACCTCGAACATTCTGAATCAAGCACAGTACTTTATAGACAAACACTATGGTAGATTTTGACAAGAACCGCTTGATGCCCCTTGAGGAGCAATTAGAAAAGCAATCCTCCGGAAAGAGGTACAGCCTGGGTATTCCGGCCGAGCAATCCGAATTTGAAAACCGTATTGCCCTGACGCCCCATGCCGTTGGTGAGCTTGCGGAAAAAGGCCATGATGTGCTGGTGCAGGCAGGTGCCGGGAACAAAGCCGGATTTTCCGATAAGGAATACAGCGATGAAGGTGCACAAATTGTGTATTCCGCTGCGGAAGTGTTCCAGTGCGACATCATCCTCAAAATTGATGCGCCAACAGCCGAAGAGCGCGATATGATGCGTGGACGGCAAATCCTGATTTCCAGTATGCAGCCCGGTATGGCGGATAAAGAATATTTCAACAGCCTTATCCAAAAGAAAATCACGGCGCTTTCCTTCGAGAAAATCCGCGACCGTTCTGATTCCTATCCGGTTATCCGCAGCATGAGCGAAATTGTAGGCTCGAGCATCATGATCACTGCTGCGCAACTGCTCAGCGATTGTGAACATGGAAAAGGGAAGGTGCTGGGCGGTTTCCCGGGCATATCTCCTGCCGAAGTCGTGATTATCGGAGGAGGAACCGTTGGCGAATATGCAGCCAGAACCGCTATAGGGCTGGGCGCACAGGTGAAGGTTTTTGACCGTAACCTATACAAGCTCCGCAAAATCCAGACCCGATTGAACCGGAGGATTTTTACTTCAACCATGCAGCCCTGGGAGTTGCGCAAAGCCTTTCAAACTGCCGATGTTTTGATTGGCGCCATGTACTCCCGCGAAGGCCAGCGGTCCTGCTTTATTTCTGAAGAATACCTCCGTGAAATGGAAGAAGGATCTGTGGTGATGGACGTCAGTATTGATCAGGGAGGCTGCTTCGAAAGTTCACGCCCAACAAACCATAAAAAACCGGTCTTTTATAAATATGGCCTGGCGCATTATTGCGTGCCCAATATCGCCAGCAGGGTGCCGCGGACTGCATCGGTGGCCCTGAGCAACTTTTTTACGCCGGTACTTGCCAAAATTGGCGATGAAGGCGGCCTCGACCAGGTGCTGAAACGCGATGCCGGCCTGCGAAACGGCATATATTTTTATAAAGGCGTGTGCACGAGCAAATATTTGAGCGACTCCTTTTTGCTGTCTTTTAAAGACATTGACCTGCTGCTTGCACTCTACCGATAGATATTTTTTTGAAAAACAAGAAAAAAATCAACCGCTGCATAAACCTGATTTTAATACTTTTGAGCCCTCTTTTTTGATGATATTTATAATTGGCTGAAAATGAAGAACAAATATATTGACCTGATTGAGCAGACCTTTTTTTGGCCGCAAAATGGTTTTCAGGTAAATGATGATGGGGAATTGTCGTTTCACGGCATTGAGTTGATGGATCTGATTGATCAGTATGGTACGCCGCTTAGGTTGACGTATTTGCCGCGTATTTCGGAGCAGGTACAGCGCGCCAAGAGGATGTTCAATGTGGCCATGGCCAAAGTGGACTATCAGTCCGATTTCTTTTACAGCTATTGTACCAAGAGCTCCCATTTTTCTTTCGTTTTGGAAGAAGTGCTCAAAAATGATGTGCACATTGAAACATCATCCGCTTTTGATATCAATATCGTGGAAGAATTAGAAAAGACCAAACTCATTGATAAAGACCGTTTTATCATTTGCAACGGCTTTAAACGCCCACAATATATCGAAAATATTGCACGGCTGATCAATACTGGTTTTCATCATACCGTTCCCGTGCTGGACAATTTATATGAACTCGACAGGCTGGATCATTTGATTCATGACGATAAAAAAGCGTTAGTGGGCATACGTATTGCCTCAGAAGAAGAACCAAAATTTGATTTTTATACCAGCCGACTTGGGATTCGATATAACGATATCGTTCCTTTTTATCAGGAAAAAATTGCCGATAATCCAAAATATGGCTTGAAGATGCTGCATTTTTTCATCAATACCGGTATCAAGGATACTGCCTATTACTGGAACGAACTGATGAAATCGGTGAATGTTTATTGCGAGCTCAAGAAAATCAGCCCGGAACTGGATGCACTGAATATTGGCGGCGGTTTCCCTTTCCAGCACTCAATGAGTTTCGAGTACGATTACGAATATATGGCCGAGGAAATCATCGCACAGGTTAAAAATATCTGTACGACCCATGGCGTAAAAGAACCTAATATCTTTACGGAATTCGGTTCCTTTACTGTGGCAGAAAGCGGCGCCATGATTTATTCCATTATCAACCAGAAGCAACAAAACGACCGGGAAAAATGGAATATGATCGACAGTTCATTTATGACCACACTGCCCGATACATGGGCATCCAATCAGCGGTTTATCATGCTGGCAATCAATAAATGGCATGGCGAATACGAGCGTATCAACCTTGGCGGCCTCACCTGCGACAGCCAGGATTATTATAATGCCGAAGCGCATTCCAATGCGATTTTTCTGCCCAAACTCGATGGAGAAGATCCGCTCTTTATTGGCTTTTTCCACACCGGAGCTTATCAGGAATCGCTTGGTGGTTATGGCGGTATTCAGCATTGCCTTATTCCGCAGCCCAAGCATGTGATTATTTCCAAAAACGAAGAAAACGAAATCGTAACCCGGCTTTTCTCAAAAGAACAAAGCTATCAGTCGATGTTGCGGACTTTGGGTTATTAGTTTTGATTTTATTAATCTTTTAGTGACGGGAAGCCACTTATACAAGATTGGCTTTTTGCCCTATTTTATATTTTCTAAATATGATGAAAAATATCAAAGGCGATATTTTCGGCGGTTTAACTGCCGGGATTGTTGCATTGCCCCTCGCTTTGGCTTTCGGGGTTCAGTCGGGCCTGGGAGCCAGTGCAGGATTGTATGGCGCTATGGTTTTGGGGCTGTTTGCTGCCCTGTTTGGCGGAACAAATACCCAGATCAGCGGACCAACAGGCCCCATGACCGTGGTTTCTGCAACTGTTGTTTCCATGGCAATTGCCCGCTATGGAAATATCGAAAATGCATGGGGCATTATTGTCATAACTTTCTTGCTGTCTGGCGCTTTTCAGGTTTTATTTGGTGTGCTCAAAATTGGCAAATACATCAAATATATTCCTTATCCGGTGCTCTCGGGTTTTATGAGTGGAATTGGAATCATCATCATTGTGTTTCAAATATTTCCCGTACTGGGATTGCAATCGCCGGCAAAAATAATCAGTGTTTTCAGCCAACTGCCTGATGCTGTAAACGGATTAAACATTACTTCTGTGCTTGTGGCATCCGCAACGGTGCTTGTTATCTACCTGGCGCCCAAATTCACCAAAGCTGTTCCCAGCACGCTTATTGCCTTGCTGCTGGCTTCAATTGCGACTTATCTTTTTTATTTGGACGTCCCGCTTATTGGCGAAATGCCCTCCGGATTGCCTTCGCTGAAAATTGCCGGCTTAGCTAATCTGAATTTCTCCGATATAAGCATGGCTTTGATCCCGGCTGTTACGCTGGCAGGTTTGGGAACGATCGATTCCTTGCTCACATCCGTGGTTGCCGACAACATCACGCGCACAAAGCACAACAGCAATAAAGAACTGATTGGCCAGGGAATTGGAAATATGGCCGCATCCCTCATTGGCGGAATTCCCGGTGCCGGCGCCACAATGCGTACCGTGGTGAATGTAAAATCCGGTGGGCAAACCAAATTGTCGGGAGTGGTTCATGCCCTGCTTTTGATGCTGGTTGTGCTCGGTCTGGGCAAATACGTGGCCTTCATCCCACTTTCGGCTTTGGCCGGGATATTGATAACAGTTGGAATCGGAATCGTGGATATCAAAGGCTTGAAAAATATCGCCAAAGTGCCTAAATCCGATGCTTTTATCCTGGTCGTTGTCTTGATTTTGACTGTTTTTGTGGACCTGTTGCAGGCTGTGGGCATTGGTATGGTTATGGCATCACTGATTTTTATGCGTAAGGCCAGTGATATGGTCGAAAAAACAACATCGCTCAATAAAGTGGATAAATACGACAGGGAAATGGCCTGGAGCGATGAAGCAAATCTGAAACTCCAGCGGGAGCATGTCTATATCAAACGATTTGACGGCCCCATGTTTTTTGGCGTCGCATCAAAAATGATGGAAAGGGTCAACAATATCCCCAAAGATGCCAAAGTGATCATCTTCCGGATGAAAAAAGTGCCTTATGTCGATCAGTCCGGACTTTACGCACTCGAAGAAGTCATCAAAGAAATGCAAAAAGCCGGGATTGTGGTTGTTTTGACCATGACGCAGGACCAGCCATTGTTCCTGCTCCGGAAAACACATATGGTCCCTGAAGTGCTGCCCGAAGAATACCTTTTCGACAGTATTGAAGATTGCGCCAAATGGCTGGAAGGCTATTGTAAGGACTGGGAGTAATATTTGTCTTGATTAAAAATCTTCTCTTATCCGTATTGCCGGATCCTACGGCATTGTTTCGCTGATGTTATGCTGTTGCAACACTGTTTCAACACTGTTGCAATGCCAAATCGCGGCCTTTTGGTATTTTTTATTTTATAGAGGAAAAAATTATGGAAGGATTGCAAAAAAACTATCTTTGAGAAAATATTCCTAAAGACAAATTATTGTTATAATTTATTGTTTTATAGTGTTTTATGATATAATCAAAGATTGATTTTAAACCAATGAAACTCATAATTCGTCAGGCGAAAACCGAAGACTTAGCGTTTTTGCTTGAACTGGAAAACAGCTCGTTTCCACAATATCAGCGTAATACAAAAACAAGTCTGGCAAACAGTATCAAAAGCCATTTTCAGGAAGTGCTTGTAGTTGAAGATCAGGAGCTTAAAAAAAGAAGGGGCGCAGCTGTTCTTTTTAAATACCGTAATACGCTCAGGCTGTACAGTATTGCCACGGATCCCGATTTTCAAAACAAGGGCGTGGGCTCTTTTTTAATGGCTTATATCAAAAACTATGCTGAAAATAAGGGCTTTGAAAAGATTGTTTTGGAAGCGGCCATCAATAATCATGAATTGCTTGCCTGGTACCGTGGGCTTGGTTTTGAGCAAAAACAAGTATTGAAGGATTATTATGCCCCGGGCTTTGATGCCCTAAAAATGGAGCTTTTGATCGAATCTCCGGTCAGGAACAAGGGCTTGGATAACCTGGTCGTTATAGATCAGCCCTATAAATGGAACCGGCCTGACATCAACGCCCGCATCATTTCTGTGAAAGAATATCTGAGCAATACAACCTATCAAAGCGGCGATTTCCGGGTGTTCAATTTATGCAGTTCGTATAAATATCAAACCTATGGATATTATGTTTCTTTGCTCGCATCGGCCAGGGGCCAGCGCGTAATGCCCAATATTGCAACAATCCGCGATTTTCGCATAATGAACGTCATACAATCGGCTGCTTTTGAGCTGGATGAGATGATCAACCGTGCGTTAAATAAAAGCAAAGAAACTGTTTTTTCGCTGAATATTTATTTCGGACAAAGCCCGAATAAAGGATATAAACTGCTGGCAACGAAATTATTTCAGTTGTTTGAAGCGCCTTTGTTCCGTGTAAAATTTGTGAAGCACGATAAGTGGCTCATCAAAAGCATCAGGACACTCACCTTTAAAAGTATTCCCGGAGAGGAAGAGGAACTGCTTTATCAGTTTGCAGCGGATTATTTCAGGCGTAAACGTTATAATTTTCCTAAGCTGATCAATTATAAATACGATCTTGCCGTTTTGGTAAATCCCCAGGAAATGAATCCGCCTTCCAATGAGGCCGCCTTGCAGCGTATCAAAAGTGCAGCCAATAAAAAAGGTATTTATGTTGAGTTCATCACGAAAAATGATGTCGAAAAAATTAATGAATTTGATGCGCTTTTTATCCGGGAAACCACTCAGGTAAATCACCATACCTACGAAATCTCGCGTTTGGCCTATTCCGAAGGCCTGGTGGTTTTGGATGATCCCTGGTCGATTTTGCGTTGCTCCAACAAAATTTATCAGGACGAGCTGTTTAAGAAACACCGCATACGAACCCCAAAAACATTTGCGCTCAGCCGTAACATGTTCCATGATAAACAGCTGGATAAATTCAATTACCCTTTGGTAATCAAGCAGCCCGATAGTGCGTTTTCGCTTGGCGTTAAAAAAGTGAACAATAAAGAAGAAGCGCTGCTGGAGATGAAGAATTTTTTTAAAATTTCGGACATGCTCGTTTGCCAGGAGTTTCTGTATTCTGATTTCGATTGGCGTGTGGGAATTTTCGATAATAAACCTTTGTTCGTTTGTAAGTATTATATGTCGAATAACCACTGGCAGATTTATAATTGGAACAGTAAAAAAGAAGACGATCAGGCCGGAAAATCAGAAACCCTTTCCATTGATGACGCACCTCCGGATGTTTTAAAAGTAGCACAAAAGGCCGCCTCTTTAATTGGTGATGGCCTTTATGGTGTTGATTTAAAGATGGTTGATTCAAAGATTTATGTTGTTGAGGTAAACGATAACCCCAATATTGATCATGGAATTGAGGATTTGGTATTGCAGGATGAGCTTTATGACAAGCTTATCGATTCCTTTGTGCAGCGTATTGAACTTGCGAAAAATATCCGGAAAATTAATTTTACCAAACCCGGGCTTGGATTCAGAGACGATCATGATGATAAGCCATTTAGCATTAGAAATACAAGGTAATATTGTCTTTTTATGCTGAGAATACACTGATGTGTCAGGCCCTTCAGGCTGTTTGTATTAAACCCGGGCCTTGCCCCGCTTCTTGATGTTTCAGCCTTTCAGGCTGTTGAAGATTCCGTTTGATTATGCAATTTTGTATTTTTCAGGCTGTAAGCTAATGCCAATCTTAACATACAAACAACCCGTAGGGCTGCGGCAATTTGATCTGATGCAGGTTGAAAATACGGCATGACTAAGAAGTGTTTGCCCTGTGTGGGCTCCACATGAATTTCCATATGGAAAAATTATTTCGTATGTTTGAATAGTGAAAAGGGTGTTCCAATTCTTTTTCATGCGATTCAATGTCCGAATATGACAAACAAATAAAAAGGATAAAACTGAAACTGATCAAAGCCAAGGTGGTTGATTTGCGGCGCAAAGCTTTTGGTGCCAGCCATCATAAATACCGTTTTGGCAGATTAGTCGGCGACTGGAAAGTGCGGGCTTTTGAAAAGGCCCATTCCATCCGTTTGCCGGACTGTTACCGGCAATTTGTTCTTCAGGTGGGAAACGGAGGGATGTTCAATGGCCAGTCCATGGCCGGGCCCTTCTATGGAATTTACCCTTTGGGGTATGATCTTGAGGCGGTGATAGAGATCAATCCGGAAAAATATTTGAAAGAGGAATGTGTGCTTTATCCGAATATGAGCGATGAATACTGGAATTCGCTGTCGAAGGTAATCGATGAAACTGATAATATTTCCGATCAGGATTACGATAAAGAGCTCGGGAAAATCTATGGGGGCGTATTGCCGATTGGCTCGCAGGGATGTACTTTTTTGACAGGGATCATCCTCAATGGCCCGCATACGGGGCGTGTAATTTATTATGATATGGATTTGGGTAAGCCGTTTTTTACTTTCGAAAACAATTTCCTAGATTGGTATGAACGTTGGCTCAATGAAATTATCTCAGGAGAATTGCTGGGAGAACATTCCGGTTGGTTCGGGATTACCAATACGGGAACACCGCATGATTTGCTGGATAAGTTTTTGTCGTCGAAGAATCCCAAAGAAAAAGATGATTATTTGTGGTCCCTCTTGTCGAAAAGGAAACTTAGTCCGGATGTTTTAGATCGTTTGGAAAAATTGATCCCCGAGCAGGATGCCCCGGAAATGATGATAGAATCGCTATGTAAGTCTGATTATGAAAGGGCGAAACCATATCTCAAGCAGTTGTTGGAGAACAACTTTACTTCATTTTTGAAGATTTTATGCCTTTATGCAAATAATAAAATAGACGAGTGGATGGTGTTGATCAAGCCCTTGATCCATAAAATTGATGAGGAAAATTATCAGGCTTATTTTTATCTTATTTTGTCTTGCACGCCTCCATGCGATGATTGGATTATCCCTACCCTGAACCATAAAAGTGAACCAATAAGGAGCCATGCATACAGCACTTTGGGAGAGATGAAAGACAAAAACCAAAATTTGCATCTGTTTATCAAGGGACTTCAGGATGAATCTGAAAATGTGGTAATAAGTGTTTTGAATGTGCTGGAGGATCTCAGGGATGTGCAATTACTGCCGCATTATAAAGTTCTTGCGTCCCGGATTACAGATGTGGGAAGCTTTCTTTCCCGAAGGCTGGGGAAAACTCTTGCACCATATGGCTTAAATATCAAGAGTATCCAAAAAATAAACATAGAAGAGTTTCAGTTTAAGAAGTGGTATGAGTTTTGGAAATAGGTGGAGCGCTTATTAGTTCCCGTCCATAATGTCTCTTCTTTATGAGTATTCATTAGCGCTGGCACTTTTCCCAAAAAAGCATAATTTTGAAAAAAATAAGCAATGAAATTAACACAAGAGCAAATAAAGTATATCGCAGAACAGCTTGATGGTGGTTGTGATTGCCATTATAACACCAAAACAAATAAAATCCTGGCTTTGCCAACGGAAGAAAATATGATGTATGCGGATGAAGATGAATGGGAAAAAGAAATCCGGGAAGTAGAAGAAAATCAGGATGACATTATTACTTTTGAAGTTCCGGCTTCATTTGAGGCATTCCGGATTATGGAAGGCTTTATTGATACCGTTAATGATGATGTGCTCAGGGGGCGTTTGCTAAGTGCCATCAATCGCAGGAGGCCTTTTCAGAATTTTAAGCGGGAAATTGATAATTCGGGTAAATACCGGCAGCTGTGGTTTGCCTATAAATCCGATTGGTATCAAAAATATGTTCGTAATCATATCGATGTAGGTTTTAGCACGGAAGGGTAGGGGCTAGTGCCCGCTCCTTCCCTGCTTTTCATAGCAGATTAGCCATAGTAGGTTGGGTTTAGTGCTTGATTCACAATATCAGGGAATTTTTTTTGTACAATTATAGACTTATATTTTAATAATAACTATTTTTGTGGCCATGAGAAGAAATGGAATTATAACGGCTTTATTAGCAGGTGTTTTACTCCTCTGGAATGCCTGTTCAACAGATCTGGATGTGAATGCAGAATGGAAGGACTATACTATTGTGTATGGAATATTGGATCAGAGTGAGAAAACGCAGTACATAAAAATTAATAAGGCTTTCCTCGGTGAAGGCAATGCACTGCAAATGGCAAAAGTGCCCGATTCGAGCTATTATGACCCGAATGTCATGGAAGTGAAACTGATTGAGAAAATGTCCAATGGCGTGAATGCTCCGGTGGCTACGGGGCGCACATTTACATTTGACACCACAACAGTAACAAACAAAGAAGAAGGTACTTTCTATTATCCGGATCAGATTGTTTATAGTGCGGATATCGATACGCTGTACAGTACTTCAGGTACTGATACGTATTATTATGAAATCCGTATCAAAAACACATCTACCGGCAAGGAGGTTTCATCAATTACCCCAATTCTTGGCATGGTTTCCATTGAAAAACCGCGCTGGAACCCGACCAACCCAATGATAAACTTCGCCTACAGACCCGATAATAACAATAGTGTCGTAGTAAAGTCTGCAAAAAATGCCCGGCTTTATAAAGTAGTTTATCGGTTTTATTATCAAGAGTTTTTTCCGGGCGGCGATACAACAATGAAAAGTGCGGACTGGTTTATCGGCGAAACTGTTTCCGATAATATCGAAAGTACCGGTGATGAACTTTCATTCCCCTATGAAACTATGGACTTTTATAGTTTCGTAAAGCAAGCCTTGCCCTATGATCAGCAAATTGTAAGAATAGCTACCGGAATTGAATTGATCACAACCACTGCTTCGGATGAGTTTAACACATATATCGAACTGAATGAGCCCAGCAGTAGTCTGGTTCAGGACAGACCTCAATATTCCAATATCGAAAACGGCCTGGGCCTTTTTGCCTGCCGCTTTTCGCAAGAAATTTTCTTTAATTTCCATCCCGATACCCGTGAGTCGCTTATAAAGCATACCGATAGAGGGTTCAAGGAGCCGTAAAAATGAAATGACATTCCTGATACAAAAGCAGCTTTTTTTGAAAAGCTGCTTTTTTTATTCTCCTAAATCACTCATCGGATGACTCAAAGTCATCCGATGAGTGATAAGCCCAGTCATCCGATGAGTGGTTTAGTGCAGGCATCCTTTGAATGATAGGTGAATGCATTTACAATTAGTGAAATCTACAAATCATCCGTCTTTGAAATTCGCTGCGGTTTTAATTTTGCTTGAAGCTTTACGAAATACTGCTGACTTTTTCTTTTTTGCCCCGATAGGGAGCCAGGGGTTTTCTCGCTACCAACACGCTACCATCGTGCTACCAAGTCGCTGCAAATTATATCTGGCCATACCGAAAAATACGTGAAAATCCGGCATGGATTAATGTAAAAATAGGTTCTATTAAAAATTCGGTTCTACCAGGAATTTTGTGGAAAGACAAAAGTTAAATCTCCTACAGATTCATCCCACCGATAGCTATCGGAATTCCTCATGCTTCGGAAAACTTTATCGGAATGACGGGTTTTAAAAGTCAGAGGGCAAATGCGGCGAGGACGCGATTGAAATATACTACTGTGTCCTCGCCGCATTTGCCTTAAACGCTTAATAAACAGCGTCATTCCGATCAAAACAAAGCCAAACGAAGTGATTAAGGCTTTGTGGAGGGAGGAATCTGTTGGAACTCAGTTTTTTTTCATAAATAGTGCCTGCCAGAAAACATCTTTTTTTTTTGAGTCTTTGATAAGAAAATGTCAAAGACAAGGCTTTCGCAGCCTTGAAAATCAAGGAGTCCCGTACATACGGGATGACTGTTTTCAAGGCAAGAGTAACGCAGAAATAAGCTTAGCGATTCACGAATACCTATCAAAAATAAGCAACCGCATGAGTAATTTGGCGTTTTCTTGCAAAGACTAAATAATCTATCTCTGAATGTTTTTTATCTCAAACTTTATGATTATCCACGGAATTTTGTGTAGAGCCAAAAACTCCAGGTAGAACCTAAAAATTGAGATTCGTCAGAGGGGGCTCCCGCAAAAGCTTATGGATGATATTTTGTCTTTTTATACAAATTGTATGGTATAAAAATTCGCTCCGCTATTTTTAGACTTTTTAAGTCCAAAAAATACGGTCTATAGTAGTGCTCAAATTTTAATTTGGAGTTAATTTTAATGTGGGAAAGTTTATAAGTGGTTGATTAACATAAAAAAAGCCCTGTCGGAGCCACCGACAGGGCTAAACCTTCTACGCAGGTACGTTGCCTGATTAAGCCTAATATTTTATTATAAGAACGTTATTTAAGCCTCCACAAGGTCAACAACCTGGTAAATTACCAAATGGTTTCTTTCCCTTTATTCACATACCATAAACGCCCTAAATCGGAAAAGTTGTCTGGATTTATTGAAAAAAATTTAAAAAACTTACTTTAAAAATATAATCAACTGTATAACAGTATTTTAAATTTAAAAAAAAAATTAAAAAAGATGGAGTATTTTAGGAGGTCAATAAAAATTATGCTCTGGGAAATACTTTTTTGCATGATCATAGATAGTGCCGGTGGCATGTGCATATAATTGCGTTAAACTGTTTTGGGATTAGGTAGGATGAATGCTCCTACAGGTTTATCTTGGGCAATAAAATTTCGTGCAGTACCAAAAATTAATTCAACCGGATGAAATTATAGATAATATATCCCTTTTGTCCTTCGGCTGCAGAAGGATCGGCGGTGAAGGTTGATTTTTTCGCGGCATCGGCAGCCAAACGCCACAGGCTTTGATCGGTAACAGTAGTTCCAATTGATGTTCCGGGAACTTTTTTACCAGCCAGTGCACGTACAACATTCCCCTGTTGGTCCACAATGATTTCTACCACCACTCGGCCTTGCTCTTTGGAGTTATATGCAGGTTCTTTGAGATATATGCTGCCACGGCCTTCGAGTTTAAATGAAACGCCATTTCCTTGTCCACCAAGCCCATCTGTTTTATCGGATGAAGGATCGCCTTCGGCTTTGCCTTTCACGCCGGTTTTGTCGGCATCTTCGCCACTACCGCCATTGCCATCGGTTTTGCCTTTGTAAAGGGCTGCGGGATTCACAACAGGTTCCGGATCCGGCTCTTCAATAGTTTCTTCCTCAACGAAAGAAGAATCTACTGCTTCGGATGTTTTCTCGGGTTCTTTTTCAATCACTTCCTCTTGCTTGATTTTTTCCGTTTCTTCGGTCTTCTTTTCCTGTTCCGGCTCTATTTCCGGTGCTTCCTCTGTGTCTTGCTTCACAATTTCTTCCTTGGGCTGTGGCTTGGGCTGCACCGTTTCGGTTTTAGGTTTTGGGTTGGGTTTTGGGACAACAGGGGCAACTTTTTTTGCTACACCCCCGGCATCATCAGTTCCCAAACGAACCTCAACACCTTCTTCGCCCGGAAGGGGCAGTGGTGTGGAGAATCCGAATATCATCAATAGCAGTATCACAACTGCATGCACGATTACAGAACCAATAATCCCATGTTTTTTATCCCTGTCCAAAGCCATCTATCTGTCGGGTTTTGTTGCCAAAATTACTTTATGTTTGGTATTCATGCCGTCGTTTATCTCATTGACCACATCAATAACGTTGACCACGTATTGTACAGGGACTGTTTTGTCGCTGCGTAAAACAACCGAGCCGTCAACCTGGCCGGCAAGCTGCTGCTTTATTCCGTCCAACAAAAGAGTACGGTTTACTACAATCGGATTTCCGGTATTGTCCACATCCATTAAGTATTGATGTTTGGAATTGATATAGACCGTAACCGAGCGTTTTGCCATTGTTTTGCTGTTGCTGCTGGGCAAAAGCAATTTTATGGCGTTGGGGCTGATCAGGGTAGAGGTAATCATAAAAAAGATCAAAAGCAGAAACACCAAATCCGACATGGAAGTGGCGTTAAAGCTGATCTGACGTTTATTTCTGCTTCGGATAGCCATACTTATTCAATTTATGATGCCGGTTCATTGAGCAGGTCCATAAATTCCGTAGCCCTGGCTTCGAGCAGGAAGACCATTTTTTCGATGCGGGCAACAAGCACATTATGGCATACATACGCCACAATACCTACAATCAGACCGGCTACTGTAGTTACCATCGCCTCATATATGCCGCTGGAAAGCACAATAATATCGACATTATTTCCCGCCATCGACATATCATAAAATGCCTGAATCATTCCCAAAACTGTACCCAAAAAACCAAGCATTGGCCCTGCTCCGGCAACGGTAGCCAAGCCCGCGATATTTTTTTCAAGTTTTGCTACTTCAAGTTTTCCCACATTCTCGATAGATGCCTGAATATCGCCAAGCGGTTTTCCTAAGCGCATAACACCTTTTTCGATCATTCGGGCAATAGGGCTGTTTTTACTTTTGCATAAGCCCAGGGCGGCATCTACTTTGCCTTCATGAATAAAATCGCGGATATTGTTCATAAAATTCTTGTCCTCGCGTGATGCCCTGACGATCAGGAAGAAACGTTCAAAAAAGATGTAAATGGCGATAATCCACAGAACGGCCAAAACAGCCATCACCCAGCCCCCTTGCAGTGCCAGGTCAAACATCGACAAAGAAATTTCCCCGGCTCCGCCCGATGCCGTGGTGTCTGCGGCCATAGTGCCGGCTCCATTTAACTGTAGTAGCAGCATAAGTATAATTTTTTGCTAAAATAATGATTCGTAGCCCATCAAGTTTTCCTTAAATACGATTTTGTTAACAAGATGCTGTTAATATTAACTGCATGTTCTGATTTTTATTTCATAAGTAGCATCACAGGCAAACAGCACTTTTCACGCCAAAAAAACTGATATAGCTCATAAATTCACTTGATTTGCATCAAGCCCTAAAGGCTTATTCTTGCCCGGGAAAGCTTATTTCTGCTTATATAGCTGATATACAGGGTAGTATTGATCTAAACATATTAAGAAAACCTAAAAAATGATTTCAGTACCCTAAAAAAAGCTCGGGCGAAAAAAAAAGGTTTCATACTTTTGTGCCTTCTGACTTTAAGACAGATTACTAAACAATAACTAAATCCTAATCACATGTTTATTTTAATGGTAATAATTTTTGTGCTTGGCTACACCGCTATAGCACTGGAGCACCCGCTAAAAATCGACAAGTCGGCTTCTGCTCTTGTTTTGGGTATGTCGCTTTGGGTTGTTTATATTTTTGGCAGCACCGACATCCTGAATATGGTAAACAGCGCTGGCGAATACATTAGCGCGGCCTGGGCTCATTTTATTCATGCAGAGCACATTACAAATCCGGGACATGAAGACATGATCAATTTTATTACGCATCATGAAATCATGCACCACCTCTCCGAAACTGCTTCCATCCTCTTTTTCCTGCTTGGCGCCATGACCATTGTTGAAGTTGTGGACCAGCACCAGGGGTTCAAACTTATTACCGATAAAATCAAAACCACCAATAAGGTGAAACTTCTTTGGATCCTCAGCATCCTTACTTTCTTCATGTCTGCAGCATTGGATAACCTGACAACCACTATTGTGATGGTTGCTTTGCTCCGAAAACTTATTTCAGACAAAGAAACGCGCTGGTTTTTTGCCAGTATGGTTGTTTTGGCCGCAAATGCCGGTGGCGCATGGTCGCCCATTGGTGATGTAACTACCATTATGCTTTGGATTGGCGGACAGGTGACTACTGCCAACATCATCCTAATGGTAATCCTCCCCAGTATCATTACTATGGTGATACCGCTTATGGTGCTGTCCTTCACCATGAAAGGAAATGTAACGCGCCCGCAATTAGACAGCAATAGTGATCAGGTTTATACAACTCCTTCGCAACAACGTACACTGCTGATTATGGGTGTTGCCGGCCTTCTCTTTGTACCTGTTTTTAAAACCATTACGCATCTGCCTCCTTTTATGGGCATGCTGTTCTCGCTGGGCGTAATCTGGGCAACCACTGAAATTATGCACCGTCGCAATAACCCAACGGAGCACTCACATAAACTTACGATTCATAGCGCACTCAAAAAAGTTGATGTGCCTACCGTATTCTTCTTTATGGGCATCCTGATTGCCGTAGGGAGCCTCCAGTCGGCAGGCCATCTGGGTCTTATGGCTTCATGGCTTGATGACAATTTGGGCAATATTTATCTGATTAACCTTATTATTGGTGTGCTTTCATCTATAGTGGACAATGTGCCGTTGGTTGCAGGCGCTATGGGCATGTACGATATTTACACACCTGAAATGGTTCAGGCTTCGGCCAATCCAGAATACTTCCAGTATTTTGTTCAGGATGGCGCATTCTGGGAATTCCTGGCTTATTGTGCCGGTACCGGTGGAAGTATCCTCATTATTGGATCTGCCGCTGGTGTTGCTGCCATGGGAATGGAAAAAATCGATTTTATCTGGTATATGAAGCGCATAAGCTTGCTCGCTCTCCTGGGTTACCTCGCAGGTGCAGGCGCTTATTACCTTCAATATACTTTGCTGCATTAAGCACATGCCATAAAATTAAGAAAGCCGGTTCGTCCCGGCTTTTTTTATGCCCTGCAGCCAATAAGCATTTCTCATATGACTTTCTCTATCATAGAGTTTTTTTATACATTTGTGGGGAATAAAATTTTTTGTTTCGTCCAGCTCAAAAATATGCCCGGGGGGAATCGGAAGGAAGGTGAAGTTCAGGCATGTTTCTTGGATCAAAACATCCGCATATCAGGGTTTTATACCTTATGCGATTAACACAACCAAACATTAATCAACATTATGAAACACAAGAAATTAATTGCATTTTTTAGCCTGGCATTTTTACTGGGAATCAGCGTTTTCAGTTTTGCTCAGGTAGTAAGCAGCGATCCGGAATTCCCGACCGATGATCAAAGCGTGAAGATTATTTTTAATGCTGCAGAAGGAAACCAGGGACTTATGGGGTTTAATGGAACCGTTTACGCCCATACAGGTGTAATTACCAGCGCTTCCACAGGAGCATCGGACTGGAAGTACGTAAAAACCTCATGGGGACAAAATACCGATGAAACCAAGCTCACCAATATTGGCACTGACTTATACGAGCTGACCATCGGGCCAAGTATCCGCGCGTATTACGGTGTCCCTTCCGGTGAGGAAATCCAAAAACTGGCTTTTGTTTTCCGCTCCGAAGATTCCAGCCTGGAAGGAAAAGACGAAGGCAATGCCGATATTTTTGTGGATGTTTTTGAAGGTGGTTTGAGCGTAAGTTTCCTGAAGCCCGAACTCGATAACATTATGGTCGAGGCCGGGGAAATAGTCGAAATCAATGCGGCCAGCCCATCAGCTGCAAGCATGAAACTGATGATTGGCGCTGAAACCGTGCATACAGTTGAAGGCAATACCCTCAATTACGAACTTACAATCCCCGATCAGGGCGAAGACTGGGAGCAGGAAACTGTTACCGTTGAAGCTTCCAAAGACGGAGAAACCGCCACCGACGAGTTTACCTATACCTTCCTTCCTGCACCCACTGTTGCCGAGCTGCCTGCTGGTTTGAAAAACGGAATCAATTATTATGATAATGATCCAACCAAGGTGAGCCTTGTTTTGCTTGCGCCCAATAAAGAGCACGTATTTGTGATCGGAGATTTCAACGATTGGCAGCCGCATCAGGATTATTATATGAACATCACACCCGATGGCGAGCAGTTTTGGGTTACTATTGATGGCCTTACAGCCAAACAACAATACATTTTTCAGTATCAGATTGATGATGAGCTGCGCGTTGCCGACCCATTCTGTGACCAGGTAAGTGACCCCTGGAACGATAAATGGATATCTGCCGAAACCTATCCCGACCTGATTGAATATCCTTTCGGAAAAACCGAGCATATCGCTTCTGTTTTGCAGACTGATCAGGATGAATATGAATGGGAAATTGAAAATTTTGAAACACCGGCATCCAATAATATGGTAGTTTATGAACTGCTTATCCGTGATTTCACCAAAGAGCATACCTATAATTCCCTGATTGACACACTGGGCTATCTCGAACGCTTAGGTGTTAATGTTATTGAACTGATGCCCGTCAATGAATTTGAAGGCAATGAAAGCTGGGGCTATAATCCATCTTTCTATTTTGCGCCCGATAAATATTACGGCCCGAAAAATACGCTGAAAAAGTTTGTTGATGAATGCCATAAGCGCGGCATCGCGGTAGTAATTGATATGGTGTTGAACCACGCCTATGGCCAGTGTTCGCTGGTGCGCATGTACTGGGATGAAGCCAATAACCGTCCGGCAGCCGACAATCCCTGGTTCAACCAGCAATCGCCCAACCCTTCCTATTACTGGGGCTCAGATTTCAATCATGAGTCTGAATACACCAAAGCTTTTGTTGACAGTGTAAACCATTACTGGATTTCAGAATACAAAGTGGATGGATATCGTTTCGACTTCACCAAAGGATTTACCAATACACCCGGAGATGGCTGGGCTTTTGATCAGGCGCGCGTCAATATCCTGAAACGTATGACGGAAAAAATTCATTCTTTTAAGGAAGATGCTTTTGTTATTTTGGAGCATCTGGCTGATAATAATGAAGAAAAAATTCTGGCAATGAATGATATGCTACTCTGGGGCAATATCAACCATAATTATGCAGAAGCCAGTATGGGCTGGCCGGGACAATGGAATTTTGATTGGGTTTCCTATCTGGAAAGAGGTTGGACGGAGCCTGCCGTTGTGGGTTATATGGAAAGCCATGATGAAGAACGCATTATGTACAAGGACATTACTTATGGAAATTCCAGTGGCTCCTATAATATCAAAGACACAACAGTAGCATTGAAGCGTCAGGAACTTACCGCCGCCTTTTTCTTCCCGATTCCCGGACCAAAAATGATCTGGCAATTTGGTGAATTGGGGTACGATTATTCGATTGAATATAACGGACGTGTGGGCAATAAGCCCATCCGCTGGGACTACTGGGACAATGTACACCGCAGAAGACTATATTATGTGTATTCTGCTTTGATTGACCTGAAAAAAAAGTATCCGGTTTTCCAGACTACCAATTTTGACCTGAATCTGGATAATGCTTTTAAATCCATTTCGCTTTATGATGATGAAATGAATGTAATTGTTGTGGGTAACTTCACAACAAATTCAACCAGCGGATCCGTTGAATTCCCAACAACCGGAAGTTGGTATGAATATTTCTCAGATGAAATGGTGCCAATCAGCAATACAACTTATTCCGTTGAATTACAACCCGGAGAATACCGTATGTACATGAGCAAAAAAGTGTATCGCCCGCCATACCTGAATACCAGTGTTGAGGATATTGAACAAGAAGGCGATAAATTATTTGCTTTTGCCTATCCGCAACCTGCCGATGATATTGTTCATTTTGTTTTTGGCAATGAAAATGCCAGCAAAATTGAAATCAGTATTTACAACATCCAGGGGCAGTTAATCGACAGGATTTATGATGGAAACCTGAATACAGGCTCCTACACACTTGACTGGAATATTCCTTCGAATCTTCCTGCAGGCCAGTATATTTACAGTGTCCAAACGGATTCAAAAAGAGCTGGTGGGAAACTGATTATCCAATAGAGTAAAAAAACTATCCCCAAATCTGTACTGGTTTTCAAAGCCAAAACAGATTTGGGGATTTTTATATCAAAGAGGAAGGCTTTATGCCTTCTCAGCCAGTTCTTTAACTTTAGCAATGGCAGCTTCGATGCCGTTTGGATCTTTCCCTCCCGCAGAAGCAAAATGAGGCTGGCCACCGCCGCCACCTTTTATTTCTTTGGCTGCTTCACGGATTAACTGACCGGCATTCAGCCCTTTTTCTTTGCTTAGGTCTTCAGAAACCATAATCGTCAGGCCGGCTTTGCCGTTGGATTCATAGCCAAACACCAGCAGGAAGTTTTTCAGCTTTCCTTTAATGGCAAAAGCCAGATCTTTAGCGGCCTGTGCATCGCCATCGATTTTACTTCCGATGAAATCAAAACCATTAATCAGCTCTTTGGCTTTGATCAGGTCATCTTTCACTGCCAGTGCTTTTTCTTTATGCAGCCGTTCAGTTTCTTTTTGTAATGCGGAATTCTGATCGATTAACTGCTGAACCGCTTTTACGATATCTTTCTGGTTTTTGAAAAGCGTTTTCACATTTTGAACCGTATCAATCTGTTCATCAAGATAAGCTTCGGCTTTATCGGCAGTAATGGCTTCGATACGGCGGATGCCAGCTGCAATGGCGCCTTCTGAAACAATGCGGAAAGACCCCAGCTGGCCTGTGGCAGGTACATGCGTTCCGCCACAAAGCTCAACCGAAAACTCAGGATCAAAAGCAATCACGCGCACACGGTCACCGTATTTTTCTCCAAAAAGTGCTGTTGCTCCCATTTCAATGGCTTCATCCATAGCGACATCACGCTTTTCGTCAATAGCAATATTTTCGCGGATGCGCCTGTTTACGATATGCTCCACTTTGCGGATTTCCTCCGCAGTCATTTTTGCAAAATGAGAAAAGTCAAAACGCAGGTATTCCTCATTCACCAACGACCCTTTTTGCTCCACATGATCGCCCAGCACTTCTTTCAGTGCAGCATGCATCAGGTGTGTGGCAGAGTGGTTGTTTGTGGTCATAAGGCGCTTGTATGCATCTACTTCCGCCTTAAAAGTTACGGAAGGATCGGCAGGTAGTTTGCTTACAAGATGAACGCTCAGGTTGTTTTCTTTTTGTGTGTCGATAATTGCAGTGCGCTCATCTCCATAGGAAATCCAGCCACGATCGCCAACCTGTCCACCGGACTCAGCATAAAAAGGTGTTCGGTCGAAAACCAACTGAAAATGCTCGGCTTTTTTGGTTTTTACACGGCGGTAGCGCAATATGCGGATATCCTCTGTTAAGGAATCATAACCCGAGAAGACGCTTTCTTCGTCGCCTGAATCATGCACTACAACCCAATCGTCCAGATCTTTTGCGGCAGCCTGACGTGAACGGTTTTTTTGTGCTTCGAGCTGCTTGTTAAACCCATCGATATCCACTTCCAGGTTTTTCTCTGCGGCCATCAAGCTGGTCAGGTCGATCGGGAAGCCGTAAGTATCATAAAGTTCGAAAGCAAAATCTCCGCTAATGGTTTTATTGCCTTCAGGTTTTGCTACATAATTTTCAAATTTCTGAATTCCTTGATGCAAGGTCCGCAGGAAGGAAAGTTCTTCTTCGCGGATTACTTTTTGGATGAGGTCGGCCTGTGATTTTAATTCCGGATAAAAATCGCCCATTTGTTGTACTAAAACAGGAACCAACTGACTAACCAGAGGTTCTTCCACATTCAGGAAGGTAAAAGCATAACGTACAGCACGGCGCAAAATCCTGCGAATCACATAACCCGCTTTGGCATTGGAAGGCAGCTGGCCATCGGCAATTGCAAAAGCCACAGCGCGCAGGTGGTCGGCAATAACGCGAATGGCAATATCGGTTTCTTCAGATTTTCCGTAGGCAACATTGCTCAATCGTGCAATTTCGTTGATAAGCGGCATAAAAACATCCGTATCGTAATTGGATTTTTTGTGCTGTATTACGCGTGTCAGCCGCTCGAACCCCATACCCGTATCTACATGTTTTGCAGGCAGGCTCACTAATTTTCCGCTGGCCATACGGTTAAACTCAATAAAAACGAGGTTCCATATTTCGATTACTTCCGGATGGTCTTCATTCACAAGGTCCCTGCCGGCAATTTCTTTCTTATCGGCATCATCGCGCAAGTCGATATGGATTTCCGAACAGGGGCCACAGGGACCTGTATCGCCCATTTCCCAGAAATTATCTTTTTTGGAGCCATAGATGATCTTATCTTCGGGCACAATGGCTTTCCAGAAATCATATGCTTCCTGATCAATTCCAAGGCCATCGCTCTCATCGCCACCAAAAACGGTTACATACAGCAGCTCCGGATTGATTTTGAGCACATCCGTAAGATATTCCCATGCCCAGGCTATGGCTTCTTTTTTGAAATAATCGCCAAAAGACCAGTTGCCCAGCATCTCGAACATTGTATGATGATAGGTGTCGCGGCCTACTTCTTCCAGGTCGTTATGCTTGCCGGAAACACGGAGGCACTTTTGTGAATCCGCAATACGGGAGTACTGCATTGGGCTGTTGCCCAGGAAAATATCCTTAAACTGGTTCATGCCCGCATTGGTAAACATCAAAGTTGGGTCGTTTTTAATTACCATAGGGGCACTGGGCACAATCTGATGTTGTTTGGAAGTAAAAAACTCCAGAAAAGTATTTCGTATTTCAGCAGAAGTCATATAATTCGTTTTTAGTATTAACAATCGAATGTTAAGTGTTTCACACTTTTAAAGCTTGCAAATTTAATTGAATTAATTATTTTTGCATCAGGTAGGGCAGGGATTTTGGTTTTTTAAATTTATTAGTGACGATTTTTAAGGTGCATAATGGCTAAAGTAAAATACAAGTTTAACCCGCAAACCCTTACGTACGAGCAGATCCCCATTACCTTTCGGGATCGTTTAAGAAAATTACTTTGGACTATATTAAGTGGTTTGGCATTTGCTGCCGTTACGCTTTTTTTGGGTTATCACTTCTTTGGATCGCCCAAAGAAAAAATGCTGGAGCGCGAACTTGCCCAGTATAAACTTCAGTACGAACTGCTCAACGACCGTTTAGACAACCTTCAATTGGTATTGGACGACATCCAAAACCGTGACGATAATATCTACCGAATCATTTTTGAAGCAGAGCCCATTCCAAAAAACGTACGCAAAGCCGGATTTGGGGGTACAGACCGCTATGCGCGTTTAGATGGCTACAAAAATTCGGAAGTCATCATCAATACTACCCGGCGCATCGACCAGATTGCTTCCCAGCTTTATGTGCAGTCCAAATCATTTGATGATGTATTTGAACTGGCCAAAAACAAAGGCGAAATGCTTCAGTCTATTCCAGCCATTCAACCCATTAACAACAAAGACATTAGGTATATTTCTTCCTATTTTGGTTATCGCATCCACCCTATCTACAAAAAGCGCATGTTTCACGACGGCATTGATTTTACAGCCCATATTGGCACACCGATTTATGCAACGGGGAATGGAAAAGTGCTTGAAGCGCGCCGCTCTTCTGATGGCTACGGAAAGAAAATTGTAATTGACCATGGGTTTGGCTACCAAACGGTTTATGCGCACTTAAGCGGATTTAAAGTAAAGAAGCATCAAAAAGTGCAACGGGGTCAACTTATTGGATTTGTTGGGAATACAGGAATCAGTACCGGACCACACCTGCATTATGAGGTACGTTACAACAGCCGGAAAGTCAATCCTGTTTATTACTTTTTTAACGACCTGAGCCCGGAAGAATTTGAACAAATTGTGGATGTAAGCCCGGGATTTAACAAAGCCCTTTAAACAAGGTGTTGCCCTATGCCTGTCAAAGAATTCCATGCCGAAAAAATCTATTATCCAATTGGTGAAGTTGCCGAAATGTTTGGTGTGAACATTTCACAAATCCGCTATTGGTCCAATGAATTTGATATCCTCAAGCCTACCACCAATAAAAAAGGTACCCGTTTTTTTAAAAAAGACGATCTGGAAAACCTTCGCTTAATCCATCATCTGTTAAAGGAGCGCAAATTCACTATTGAAGGCGCCAAAAAGCATATCAAAGAAAATCGCAGCAAAGCCTTTGAAAACCTGGAGATGATCCAGAGCCTTGAAAAAGTGAAGTCATTTTTGATTGAGATCAGGGACAAAATGTAAGCCGATCCAACAAAAAAAGCTCCAAATTGTATGGAGCTTTGTTCCCGTATCATTAAAAAGAAAGATCAAGTACTCCTATAAGTACTCCGATTTCATCAAATAGTTTGTGACATAATCTTCTACGCCTTCTTCGAGGCTGGCAAAGCCTTGATTGTATCCGGCTTTGAGCAGCTTATTCATATTTGCTTCCGTGAAATACTGGTATTTATCACGAATGTCTTTGGGCGTATCTATGAATGAAATATCTGCTTCTTTCCCGAGTGCAGCAAAAACAGCTTTGGTAAGATCGAGGAAAGTGCGCGCTGTTCCGGTTCCCAGGTTATAAATACCTGATTCCGGTTGGTTTCGCATCATGAAAAGCAGCACTTTTGCGAGGTCTTTTACATAAACAAAATCGCGCAACTGCTCCCCGTCTTTAAAATCGGGATGGTGCGAGCGGAAAAGTTTCATGGCATCGGTTTTACCAATTTGATGAAACGCATGAAAAATCACGGAAGCCATGCGGCCTTTGTGGTATTCATTGGGACCATAGACATTAAAAAATTTGAAGCCTGCCCAAAAAGGTGGTTTTTCATCCTGTTTCAGCACCCATTTATCAAATTCATTTTTGGATTCACCATAAGGGTTTAAGGGTTTTAAATCAGGGATGATGCTGTGGTCATCAACATAGCCCAATTCGCCCAGGCCATAGGTTGCTGCGGAGGAAGCATAGAGCAGTGGTATTTGCTGTTCCGTGCAGAGCTTCCACATTTCTTTGGAATAGTTGAGGTTCAGTTTATCAAAAACTTTATGATCAAATTCGGCGGTATCGGTTCGGGCACCCATGTGCATGATGCAATCAATTTTGGGCTTTTCATGGTGAAACCACTCAAAAAACTCTTCGCGGGGCACGAGTTCTGTATATGATTTCCCCTGCAGGTTTTTCATTTTATCCACACGGGAGAAATCATCAACCAGGATCAGATCGTTTTCGCCTTCTATATTTAAAGCTGATACAAGGCAGCTGCCAATAAAACCGGCAGCGCCGCTAACAATAATTTTCATTTTTCAAATTTTATTTATGCTTATCAGGAGCAGGCTGTTTATTTGCAGTTCTGGCGATAAAAAGCTTTCGCATCTCTGTCACCAAGGTCGGCTGCGATTTTCATATCAGCGCAAGCCTGTTCGCTTTTACCATTTTCATAACGGCAGTAGCCGCGAAAATAGTACAAATCGGGGTCATCATAAAACATGTCGAGTGCTTTGGAAAAATCCTGCTCCGCTTTTTCATATTCATCTTTTTCATAATAGCTCAGTCCGCGATAATAGTAAATCTCTGCGTCTTCTTCTATTTCAAGGGCTTTGGTAAAGTAGAACTGAGCGTCTTCATATTTTTCCTGTATTGCTTTTACCCAGCCCGACATCATTATGGCCTGCCAGTGCAAGCTATCTATAACCATTGAGTAAGCATAGTTTTCCAGGGCTTCCTCCGGAGAATCAAGGTCCAGCAAGATATTTCCGCGCAGGTAATAATATTCTGCATCTTTTTTCTGCAGTTTTATTGCTTCATTGATAAAAGTTAATGCGTCTTCGAGTTCATCCAGCATATAAAGCGCATAAGCAGCAGCGTAATAGGCCCTGTCGTTTTTGGGATTGATTTCTATTGCTTTCTCGAAATCGGTTATCGCTTTTTTCTGCTTGCCGATATCACCACGAATAAGCCCCCTGAGCAGATATAAATCATCATTTTCTTTTAGGCTTATTGCTTTTGATGCAAATTTTTCAGCATCATCATAAAATCCCATTTGCTCATCAATCCAGGCGAGCTTGGCATAAGAGCGCCAAAAATCTTTATCAAAACGCAATGCATCCTCAAAATAATGCCGTGCATCCTGCTGGCTATCCTTATATTCCAGCTTATAGGTGCCCATCAGATAATAACCCCAGGGATTTTGAGGGAATTTCCGAAGTACGATATTGGCATTTTCTAGAAGTTCCCCATCACTCATCTCCAGATAACCAAGGATTGCCGTGTAAACCGAATTAGGGTAATTCGTTTGCAAGTCGTTTTTCAGTTTTTCTTTTTGCTGGCTATCCTGTTCAAATTGAAGTTCTTCAAAAATTGCAGCGGCATCCTGCTGGGAAAAAGCAGAGCCAAAAAGCAAGCTTAAAAAAAGGAGAAGGGTAATTTTTGTTTTCATCGGATTAAAATTTAATTTTCTGAGCATTTAAAAAAGGGATTATATATTTTTTTGGAAACATGAATATTTGATTAATTTTTCACGAACAACGATTCGATATCTGTATGTGCGGGAATCAATCCAATTTCGGAGGCTTTTTGAGCAAGGAAGCGTATTGCTTTGCGTCCATTTTCGCCCATGGACAGGCTGTATTCATTGACATATGCTTTCACATGCTGCTGCATGATGCCGGCTTCCATTTCCTGGGCATACTGTTGCATGTATTGCAAAGCAACATTCGGATGATCCATTGCAAATTGCAGGCTGTTGCGCAGAAGCTTAGAAAGCTGTTTTTTCAGATCATCAGAAAATGAACGTCTGATGGCGATGCCACCCAATGGGAGTGGCAGGTCTGAACTTATTTTATTCCAGTAAGCACCGAGATCGGCAACGAGTTTGAGCCCTTTTTGCTTGTAAGTAAAGCGGTTTTCGTGGATGATGACCCCGGCATCGAATTTTTCATCCAGCAAAAGTTGTTCAATATCTGAGAATATAACCTCATCAAAATCAGAATGTTGCCCTTCGGTATAGAGTTCAGTCAAAAGACGGGCTGTTGTGTTTTTTCCGGGTACTAAAATGCGTGCAGATTTTAAATCGGCAGGAGTCATGCTTTTTTTGCTGATGATCAGCGGGCCGAGCCCAATGCCAAAAGCAGCGCCAGAATCGAGCAGCTGATAGTTGGCGCCCAGCTGAAGCATCGCAAAAATGCTGAGTTTGGTAATGTCCAGCTCCGTTTTTACGGCTTTCAGGTTGAGTTCTTCCACATCGGCGAGCCATTCATGGAAATCAAGACCCTGCAAATTAATGCGTTGGTGAACCAGCGCATCAAAAATGAAGGTGTCGTTCGGGCAGCTTGAAAAGCCAATGCTTAGGAGAAGTTTATCGGGCGTACTCATTTTTTACTTTGTTTCAAAAGTACGAAAATTATTGTTTTCTGCCAGAAAAGCAAGCAAGCGCAGCAGGTAAGAATTCAAATTTTGAAGTGCCAATGGGATATTCCATTTCTGTGGGTCGCGCTCAGCTGTTTTATTGGAAATGCCGCGTATTTGCAGGGCAGGGATTTGCGCTTTGGCTGTGGCATAGAAAAAAGCAGCCCCTTCCATGCTTTCGATATCTGCCTGATAATAATTTGCCAGGGGAGTTCCTGCGCGTTCATCGGCGATGATACTGCTTACAGTTGCTGCATTGGCTTCAGGTAATTTCAGGTATTCAGGGAGGTTCGGGAAATTTTCCAAAAGGAAACCGTTTTGGAAAGGGGGGGCATCGGTAAAGCCAAATGGTTTTTCGGTAAAGGGTTCGAAGGAATGTTGCTGCCATACGCCAAAATCGGCCACGACATCTTTTTTTACGCGCACAAGCGTTCCGATTTTTATGTGATCCCTGTATGTGCCTGCCAGTCCAAGCTGTATTGCAAGGCCGTGATGATTGCAGAGGTATTTTCCTAAAGACCAGGCTGTAGGCAGTATTCCTGCACCACTGATAAGCAAATCTATATCCAGCCCGTTTTGGCTTATCTGCTTAAAACCGAATTCAGCATGAATCCCAAAGCTATCGCATATTGGCCTTGCTTCTGCAATTGTTGGTATATGGATTAGAATGCGCTTTTTCATAAAAAGAGTTTTCAACCTGATTGCACGAAAATAAAAAAACCCGCACCTAAAAGGAACGGGTCTTAATAAATTTTATGAACAATTTATTTTTGAATATTCGCCAGTTCAAGGCCATAGCCTTTTTTGCGGTCTTCAGCTTTCAGCATCAGAGCAATAATAATAGCCAATAAACCGGTAGCGGCAAAAATCATCATTGGGATCGTATAATCGTAAGTAGTTTTAACTACGCCTTCTACTTCAGTTTGTGAAACGATGCAGTATTTATCCAAAACCCATCCGATGAGCAGTGGCATGCCCATTAATCCCCAGTTTTGCACCCAAAATATCAGTGCATAAGCTGTACCTAATTGTTTTTCAGGGATAATTTTCGGTACGGAAGGCCACATTGCAGAAGGCACCAGGGAGAATGTAACGCCAAGAAGCATAATCAGCACGATTGCGATAATATAGTTGTGCATGGAGGGAATGGCAAAAAGTGAATGAACGGCGAGTAGCATAACCGAGCCAATCAACATAATGGTTGCCCCTTTACCTTTTCTGTCGTAAATACTGCCAAAGAGTGGAGTCAGGATGATCGTTCCAAAAGGAAGCAAGCTTGGTATTGAACCTGCAAATTCCGGGTCAACATTATATTTATTGATCATCAAATCTGCTGCAAAATAGAGGAAAGGGAATACTCCTGAATAAAATAAAACGCAAAGCAGAGCAATTAGCCAGAACCCTTTGTTTTTTATAATTAATAGGATATCGCTTACTTTAAAGGCGTCCTCTTCATTTATCTCGTCGGTTATACCTTCGGATTTTTCCAGTTTTTTGTCCATGGTTGTGTACCAGATAAAGGCAACAAAACCTGCAACCAGAAGGCCAAGGCCCAGCATTAAAGGAGCTGAAATTGCGGGAAATTCTTTTGTTCCGAACCAAATTGTGGCCATTGGATAAGGCACCGCAAGGGCCAGGGCAGTGCCTAAACGTGCAGTGGCCATTTCAAGCCCCATCGCCAGGGCAAGTTCTTTTCCTTTAAACCATTTGACGATTACTTTGGAAACCGTAATGCCGGCTACTTCCACACCAACGCCAAAAATTGCAAAACCAACGGCTCCGATGGCAACCTGCTTGTCGTAGCCAAAGATCAGGCCATCCATGGGTATAATTTCCGATATGGCCGCATATTGTATGAATGTACCGATAATCATTGTTAGGGCTGCACCGACACCGGTAAAACGAACGCCCATTTTATCCAGGATCAAACCCCCGAAAATAAGCATCAGGAAGAATACATTAAACCATCCGTAAGCACTGTTCCACATACCAAAGTCTGTTGAAGTCCATTGCAAATGTTCTTCAAGCAGAGGTTTTAAGGGGGAAATTACATAGTTAATGTAATATCCGGTCATCATAGTAAAAGAAACTACCGCAAGGGCACCCCAACGTGCTCCTTTTGAGTCTCTTAGTGATTTGTTGATCGCTTCTGTCATTATTTATTTTTTATAAGGTTAACTGATGAAGGCCGCCAAAGTTACGATAATTCATGAGCCCGCTGTCTTTTGGCTGTCAAATTGTATGAATTGAGGCAAAAAATTAGATTTATTCCAAATTATTTGTTAAGCAAGCCTTGTTAGCTCTTAGATTTTATATATTTGCTGTTGGTCAACAGTAATTTTGCCATTAACCAAAATTTAAAATCATAATGAATAAAAATTTTTACACATTTATTGCACTTCTGATAAGTGCACTATTCTTTAATCCCCTTATGGGACAAATAAGCCAGGGAGGCACGCCCCCAAGCTTTGAGGAAGAAAATCTGCGTTCCGAAGTCAAACATCTTGTTTTTGAGAATACACGCAATATGGGAGATGTTGCCCTGGAAGACGATATGCGTGCCGAAGAGGGTTTGGTTTATCGTGCCGCAATTCCTGTTGAAATGAACATTTCGATGGTAAAAGAAGGCACATGGGAAACCCTCAGCAATGGCGATCAGCTCTGCCGTTTGAAAATTTCCAGCCCCGGTGCCCTTGCAATTGCTTTGTATTATGATAATTTCTGGCTTCCTGCAGAATCACGGCTTTTTGTTTATTCTGCCGATCAGTTTCAGCTTATTGGTGCATTTACTCAGGAAAATAATACCGCAGACGGACTTTTTGTAACGGAATTGATCAAAGGCGACGAACTTATCCTGGAATATACTGCTCCGTCTTATGTAACTAAAAAGCCTGTGATTCATATTTCAGAGCTGGCCTACGCATACCGCGACATGAATTTCCTTTTTGAGCCTCCAAAACCCGATCGCGACGGTTCGCTATGGTGCATGATCAATATCAATTGCCCGGAAGGTGATGACTGGCAGGACGAAAAGAAAGGTGTGGTGCGCCAGTGGATGAAAGTCCCTGATGGTTATGCCTGGTGTTCCGGCTCGGTGATCAACAATACTAATATGGACCTTACGCCTTATGTGCTTACTGCACACCATTGTGGTGAAGGATGTACCCAAAGCGATTTTAACCAATGGATATTCCTGTTTCATTATGAGTCTTCGGATTGCTACGGAACAACAGGGCCGGAAACCAGCTCCATGTCGGGCTGTGAATTACGCGCCAGTGGTGACCGTTATGTAGGATCCGACTTCATGCTTCTTGAGCTTAAGAATGATATTCCCGGCAGCTATAATGCTTATTATAATGGCTGGAACCGCTCCAATAACCCATCCCCAAGCGGTGTTTCCATTCATCATCCGGCTGGTGATATCAAAAAAGTATCCACTTACAGTTCAACACTTGGCAGCAGCCAATGGAACGGAAATGGCGTGCTTTCGCACTGGAAAGCCACATGGGCTGCGACAGTAAACGGAACCTCCATCACTGAAGGCGGAAGCTCCGGGTCTCCATTGTTTGATAATCAGGGCCGTATTGTTGGCGACCTCGGCGGTGGCCCAGGAAGCTCGGGCTGCGATAATCCACTGTACAGCCTTTACGGAAAAGTGTATTGGTCGTGGGATAAAATGGGAACTGGTCTGGAGCAGCGACTGGAGCCCTGGCTCGACCCGGCAGGAACCGGAACATTGTACCTTGACGGTATGTATGTTCCTGCAGCGCCTTCGGCTGATTTTGATGCAACCAATACCTATATACAAACCGGTACTCCGATTAATTTCCATGATTTATCCACCAATGCGCCCACAAACTGGGAATGGACCTTTGAAGGTGGCACGCCGGCAACATCAACTGACCAGAACCCTACATCTGTTACATATGACCAGCCGGGTAACTATGATGTGACACTTAAAGTAACCAATGCGCTGGGTAATGATACAGAAATTAAATCAGCATATATCACTGTGGGAGGCCCCAACGCAAATTACGTTGCAGATACGACACAGGGCGTAGCCGGAGAACCCATCCAGTTTAATGACTTGACAGACCCAACACCTGACAACTGGTTGTGGAAATTTGGTGATGGACAAACATCTACGGAGCAAAATCCTGCACACATTTATGAAACAGCCGGAGAATTTACGGTTACATTAATTGCAAGCAATTCATATGGTACTGACAGCCTGGCACGTTATCGATATATCACAATTTTCAGTGCTCCGGTTGTCGAATTTAAAGCGTCAAATACCAGCATACCCAGTAATTCAAGCATTAATTTTACCGATCAATCCACATTTGATCCTTATGAGTGGGAATGGACTTTTGAAGGTGGCGACCCTGCAACATCAACCGACCAAAACCCATCCAACATTACTTATGCCGAACGCGGACTTTATAATGTGACATTGAAAGCAACAAATCAATACGGTAGCAATGAGCTCACCAAAGAGGCTTTTATTAAAGTTGGTACGCCAACTGCTAATTTTGATGCCGATTATAAAGAACTGACCCAGGGGGCTGCAATTAATTTCACAGATCTTTCTACCGAAGAGCCTACTAGCTGGTACTGGGAATTTGAAGGCGCCGAACCGGCAACAAGCACAGAGCAGAACCCACAGAATATCGTTTATAATGAAATTGGAAGCTATAAAGTTTCATTAACAGTTACTAATGAAATCGGTGAAAATACAGCCGTAAGGAGGAATTATATCACCGTAAGCGAAGGTATTGCACCGACGGCAGGGTTTGAAGCCGAAAGCACAACAATAATTGTTGGCGAATCAGTTAATTTCAGCGACGATTCAGAAGGCTTCCCAAATAGCTGGAACTGGACATTTGAGGGCGGGACACCTGCCACATCAAGCGAAAAGAACCCACAAAATATTGTTTACAGCGAGGCAGGAACTTTTAATGTCAGCCTCCAGGTGAGCAATGCTTATGGTGATGATGAAATTTTAAAAGAATCCTACATCACGGTAAATACTGTTGGTATCAGCGAAACCGGTGAAGAAAATTTGATTTCTGTCAACCCAAATCCGGGACGCGGCCTCTTTTATATCAACACAGCCGGAGCTATTTCGCCGGATTATGTATTGCGTGTTTTTGATGCTACAGGAAAAGAAATCCAAAACATAAAGGCATCTAAATCAGGCGAAACCAGCATTGAGCTTGATATGAACAATTTCCGTGCAGGAACGTACCTGATTCGTTTAAACAATAATAAGGAAGTTCTGCAGCAAAAACTGACGATTATCGAATAAGAACTAATATCATATTGATTATAGCCTGAATAATTCACAAACCATTCTATTACGAACGCAAACCGCTTCAACAGAAAGGAATGCTCTGTTTCCGGTACTCAAAATAGCTAAGGCTATTCCTGCGTGCCGAAAACCTGTGCTCCCTTTCTCTTATTGCGTTTTGCATTCTCATGACGAAGATTTATGAATTAATCAGGATAGAAAAACACCTCTTTATGGGGTGTTTTTTTTATTTTTGAAGATCAAATCCAATAAATATGCGCACTTTAACATTTCTCCTAATCCTTGGCTGCCTTTTTAGCCTGAAAATGAATGCCCAAATAAGCGAAGGGGGCACGCCTCCGGGCTTTTATAAATTCAGCACGAACGACCTGCCCCGGCTCGTTAGTCTGCAGGCTCCGCAACTGCCCGATTTGAGAAGTGTGGATAAAAACCAACCCTATCAGGTGGGCGTGTCTGTTTATACCGATATTGGCCCCTTAACATCCGGCAGCTGGACAGATTTTAGCGATGGCAGCATGATTTGGCGATGCGCAATCAAAATAAAAGACGCCAAAGCCCTGGCATTGTATTTTGATCGTTTTGAGATCCCTGAAGGAGCCGGATTTTGGGTGTACAGCCCCGACAGGAAAAATTTGCTCGGCAGCTTCAGCAAAAAAAGCAATAGCGGCGAAAAAGGTTTTGCAATCAGTTATATTCCCGGAGATATTATAATCGCAGAGTATTATTTGCCAGCCCACTTAGCTGGCTATCAGGATGCATTTCATATTGATGAGATTTCCTATGCATTTCGGGAAGTCCTGACCGGACGCAGTGGCTTTGGCAGCTCCGGGCCTTGCGAGGTTAATGTTAACTGCAGTGAAGGAACTTACTGGCAGCAGCAGAAAAAAGGCGTTGCCCGTATATTAATTACGCGAGGAGGTATTCAGGTTTATTGCACCGGAAGTTTGGTGAACAACGCCAAAGAAGACCGTACACCTTATTTCCTAACCGCCGGCCATTGCGGAAAAAATGCCAGCCATGCAGATCTTGATAAGTGGATTTTTTATTTTGATTATGAAGCTCCGGGCTGCGAAAACCCATCAAGTGAGCCTGCTTACAAGAGTATTACAGGTGGCACTACACTTGCCAATACCTTTGTGAGCAATTATAATATTGGTTCTGACCTTTATCTGCTGCGCTTTAATGATAATATCCCTACTGGCTGGGATGTTTATTTCAATGGCTGGACCACCAGCGAAAGCCCCAGCCAGAGGGGTGTTGGGATACATCATCCGGAAGGGGATATCAAAAAAATCAGTACCTATACGCAGCCTTTATCACCGGCAAGTTACAAGGCTACTGACGAAAGCACACATTGGGAAGTAAAATGGTCGGCAACAACAAACGGTCATGGTGTTACTGAAGCAGGTTCTTCGGGCTCGCCTATTTTTAACAGTGACGGGTTAATTGTAGGGACGCTTACAGGTGGACTGGCAGGATGCGACAGCAATTATCTCAACAGCCCTGACTATTATGGGCGTTTTGATTACAGTTGGAATAAAAATGGCAGTCAGGACACTGCACAGTTAAAGGCTTGGCTCGACCCGGATAATTCAGGGATAACAAAACTCAGCGGAATTACTTTGGGCGTTGAAGAAAAAAATATCCTCAGGGAACTTACTATTAAACCGAACCCGGCACAGGATTTTATCGAAATCAATTTTCCGGCTTCCTTTGCGAATGATCAAAGTACATTTTATGAAATCAGCGATATAGGCGGCAGGATTTTAAAACATGGGAAAATCCAATCCGCTTCTGTTCAAAAAATTGATATCAGCTTCCTGGGTGCAGGAAGCTACATCATCAGGATAAGTGGTGAAAATGAAGCTGTTTCGGCCGTAATATTTAAGCAATAAGTTTGTGGTTTAGAGAATATTTCATAAATTTACTGAAAAATAGATCGTAACCCAAAAGAGAAACTTATGAAATCAACAAAAGACAATCCCAGAATTTACCTGCTCGATGACGATAAAGTTTATTTGAAGCTGGTAAAAGCCGAACTGGAAAAAAACCAGTGGACAAACCTGCATACTTTTCACAATTATGAAGACTTTCTTCGGGCATTGGGAACAAAACCCGATATTGTGATTTTGGATTACCATCTTAACAAAAATAAAACAGGTCTTGAAATGCTTCTGAAGGTCAAAGAAATGTATCCCGATGTTTATGCAATTTTTCTTACCTCCGAAGACCATCTCAAAGTTGCCGTTGAAACAATGAAGCACGGCGCATATGATTATGTGGTGAAAAATGACAGTGCCCTGGTGCGTATCCGCCATTTACTGTTAAAAATTTCCAAAGAAAGAAAGCTGAAGCAAAACAGGATTGCGATAGGCTATTACAAAGTATTAATGTTAGTACTTGCCGCAGCAGTTAGTCTTTTGTTGATTTTATATTATTCAGAGCATTATGCGGCGCCGTAAAATAGAATCCAAACAATACAGGGGGGCTTTGAGCCCCTTTTTTTATTTTTGCTGAAAATTTAATCGAATGACAGATAATTTAAAGCCGGAGCATAAAAAGCTGGTTGAAAAAATCCTGAACCAGAAACGCATCGAAGCGGAAGAAGCTATTTTGCTTTATGAGATGGAATTGGGTACACTGGCCTGGCTTGCAAATACAATACGGGAACGGAAAAACGGGCACAATGCCTTTTATATCAAAAATTTCCACATAGAGCCTACAAACATATGTATTTATAACTGCCGCTTTTGCTCTTATTCGTCCAAAGCAACAGGAAATGCCTGGGAGCATGGTTTAGAGAAAATCCGAAGTATTATCCAAACCAGCCCCAAAGATGCCCGCGAAGTTCATATTACAGGCGGTGTGCACCCATCGCGTGATGTCGCGTATTATTCCGGCATCTTGAAAGCAATCAAAGAGGAACGTCCTGATTTGCATATAAAAGCCTACAGCGCAGTTGAGCTGTACAAAATGATCGAAAATGCCGGCATGCAGCTGAAAGATGGCTTGCAAATGCTGAAAACTGCCGGACTGGATTCCATTCCCGGAGGTGGAGCCGAGATTTTCGCAGAGGATGTCCGGAAGAAAATCTGTCCCGACAAAGCAACCGGAAACCAATGGCTGGAAGTTCACAGGCAGGCTCATCTTTGCGGTATTCGTTCCGGCGCAACCATGCTTTATGGACATATCGAATCTTATGCCGACCGTATCGACCATATGAATCAGCTCAGGAAACTGCAGGATGAAACAAAAGGCTTTTTGAGCTTTATCCCGTTAAAGTTCCGCAACAGCAATAACCCAATGTCGGATATTGCGGAATGCAGCGCCATAGAGGATTTGAAAGATTATGCTGTTTCACGGATTTTTCTCGATAATTTCGATCATATCAAAGCCTACTGGCCCATGATTGGCAAACAAATGACGCAGATCCTTTTGGAATTTGGCGTAGATGATATTGATGGAACCATAGACGATACCACTGAAATTTATTCGCGTGCCGGGGCTGAAGACCAAAATCCGGGCATGAGCAGCAACGAAATGCGCCAACTGATTGAAACGGCAGGGTTTACTGCCTGCGAACGCGACAGTGTTTACAATATCATCAACTAATTCAGGTTCCTTTGATCTCGAAAAGGTTTCCGCATTTGTCTTTCAGGAAAACCGTCTGATTGCCACTGCTGTTTTTAAAACTGCTTTGCCAATAGGGCGATGATTCTGCTTGCTGCAACCATTGTTGGCTCAGTTTCATTTCAAAACACAGATGCTGCACACGCGCTGGGGTTTCTTCCAGTACAAAGACTTCCATTCGGATGGCCGGATTCTCAATAACGATTACCTCAATTTCTTTTTTGATCCCGAAAATGGAGTTGCTGCGTTCTGCATCAATTTTAAAATCATAGCATTTTTGAAAGCCCAGGAAACGGGCATAAAATGAGTTGATTTCTTCTACATCATTAATTGCAAGAGCGGCATGGGCCAATTGAATATCTTGAATCTCCATGGACATTATTCGGCGGTTTTATATTTCATGATTTGCGGAATGATTTCCTCAATTTTTTTGGAAACGGCGGAATTTTTATCGTATTCCGGAATGCTCAGTTTTTCTGTCATGGCCTTAACCACCGTTTCATCAAAAGGCAGTTTTCCAAGGAATTCCAGGCCGGAATCCTTTGCCCAGTTTTCCATTTTTGTCGCCATTTTATTGTTGATGTCCGATTTATTGATAATCAGGCCGGCTTTCACTTTGAATTTTTGCACCAGATCATACACCCTTTGCAAATCACTCAGGCCGCTGAGGCTGGGCTCGGTAATCAGAACCACATAATCCACACCAGTTACAGCGGCAATTACGGGGCAGCCGATACCGGGAGGACCGTCAATAATGATAATTTCTTTGCCTTCCTCTTTGGCTTTTTTTCGTGCTTCTTCCCGAACCTGGGTAACCAGTTTACCTGAATTGTCTTCACCCGGAGCAAGGCGCGCATGTACCATCGGGCCAAAACGCGAGCTGGCGAGGAACCAGCGGTTGTCATTGGCTTTTTCCATATCAATGGCATTTGCAGGGCAGGCTAATTTGCACAGGCCACAGCCTTCACAACGGTTTGCATTGATGGAATATGAGCCATTCCTGAAATCAACCGCATCGAACCGGCACAGTTCCATGCACTTACCGCAGGCAATACAAGTATCTGGATCAATAATGGCTTTGGTTCCACTTTCAAAAGGTTCTTCTTTCAGGTTTTTGGGCTGTGCCACAATGAATAGATCAGCAGCGTCCACATCGCAATCGGCAAGCACAACAGGCTTGAGCAGTTGTGCCAGAGCGAGGCTAAGGCTGGATTTGCCCGTGCCCCCTTTGCCGCTTAAAACCGCTAGCTGAAAAAAATCTTTATGCTTCATCTTGCTGATTTATAGCTAATTCGATAATATTTTTGAAAAATTCTGTGCTTTCGGGAAGGATTTCCGGTACTTTTTTTCCTTCGGCATATTGTTTGGCCAGTTCACGGCTAAATGGGATTTTTCCCAAAAGCGGGACCTGCTCCTTTTTAAGCCATTCATGGATTTCGACACCGTCGGTGAGGCCGTCTTTATTGATGATGACGCCAAAAGGCAGCCTGATTTCCCGGATTGCTTCGGCGATCAGGCCCAGGTCGTTGATCCCAAAGGGAGTGGGTTCTGAAACGACGACAATAAAATCAGCATCGGCGATTGTTTCCATAACAGGGCAGCTGGTTCCCGGAGGGGCATCTAAAATATGCAGTCCGGCAAGGGGGGCGGACTTTTTTAAGGCTTTGATCACAGGTACCGGCATAGGTTCACCAATCTTCAGCATGCCTTCAGAAACGGCCAGGCCATCGTTTAGGATATGGTGGTGCAATTCCCCGATTTCCTTGCCTACTTCTGTAATTGCCCCTTCAGCAGGGCAAACATAGGAACATGCTCCACAGGAATGGCACAAGTCCGGCATAAAGCTGATATGCTTCAGGGATTTGATAAACATGATTGCGTTAAACGCGCAGGCTTCTGCACATTTGCCACAATAAATACATTTTTCCTCATCAAATTGAGGGATTTGCATCAAAACCTTTTCGGTTTTTTTCTCTTTTGCCTTAAAAAACAAAGAAGCATCCGGTGCTTCCACATCACAATCGAGCAGTAGGGGCTTATGATTGGAAAAATGTTTTTTGGCTACATAAAACAATGCTGTTGCTACGGAAGTTTTTCCTGTTCCTCCTTTACCACTGACTACAGCAATTGTTTTTGACAAAGTTTCCATTGTCATTATTTTTATTGAAATACTTGATTTAAAACTATTTCCGCAGAATTACGGAGCAAGAAGCTTCATCCCGCAGGTAGCAGGATGAAGTGGTTTTTTTTAATGGCCACAGTTATGCCCTTGCGCATGGCCCTGTCCGCCGCCATCGCCGTCGCCATGTCCGGTACAGTAATTTTGTCCGCACTGCAGGCGGTCGTTGGCCAGGTCGAGTGCAAGCTCTTCGGCTGATTTCATTTCTGCGCCAAGATAAACGCTGATGCCATTTTGCAGGAATAACTGAACGGCTCTTTGTCCCATTCCGCCGGCAATAATATCCGTTGCTTTCAGTTCTGCCAGCCAAAGAGGCAATACGCCCGGTTGATGTGGAGGGGGAACTGCACGGTCGGTTTTAATGATTTTTCCGCCCTCGACTTCAAAAAATTCAAAATAATTACAGTGGCCAAAATGCTCTGAGAGCCTTTCTTCAACCACAGGTACAGCTATTTTTCTCATAAAAATTGATTTAAAGCCTGTCCATCAGTCTTCTTTCCAGATTTTCCTATACTCGTCTAAGATGTCTTTTACTGTTTGCAGTTCACCTTTGTAAACGTGGGATATAATGCCCAGTTCCTGCAATGCGATTTTTGCATTTTCACCAAATTCTCCGGAAATTATTTTCTTGACCCCTTGGTTTTTCAGGAGTAGGGCAGATCTCGTTCCTGCGCTTTTTTCGTCATATTTTGATTCATTAATTAAAAAGGCGTAGGTTTCGAGTTCTGTATCGGTGATTACATAAAATTCACATCGTCCGAAACGGGGATCCATATGGGCCCACAATGCTTTATCACGTGCTGAAATAGCAAATTTCATAATCTGAATTATTTTCCAATGAACAGCAGCAAATTTCTAATTGTTCATTTATTTAACTTTATCTATCATTTGTTGTACGCTTATGCCCTCTTCATAAATTTCGCTCATTTCTATTTTAAGGGCATTTAATGCCGATTTGGCTTTAGGGCCAAAATCGCGGGAATAAACCCGTTCCACTCCTTTTTCGGCGATAAATTCAACCGCTTTCGGGCCGGCACCTCCTTCAGCGTTTTTGGCCGGATTTTCATAAAAAGCTATATCGCCGCTTGCTTTATCGAAAACAGCGAAATAAGCACAACGTCCGAAATGGGCATCCATTTCCGCTTTTACATCATTTGATTTTGAAGGTATTGCAACTTTCATCTTTTGATATTTTTTATCATTAATTATTTTATTCAACTGTTGATGTTGTACCGAGCCTTCACGGATCATGGCAACGCCGCAAACATCGCAGGTATTGTCACGGCATGGGACTCCGGGCAGGTGCTCCTGTTTTTTGCCGCAAGACGGGCAGATACAAAAACCATCGCGCACGCCCTGGTTTTTGGTGGATGAACCAATGTGCCCGGGGCCGTAGCTGGTAAAATTAATGCTATGACAAACAGGGCATTGCAGTGGTTCAGAATCATCCCTGCGGAAGGAAATCTTGCAATCATTGCAGAAAAACCATTTCTGGTCAAAAAGAACATTTCCCCCACCAACATGGATTTCTTTGTATTCTACAAAAGCCCGGGCAATTTTCTTTAAGGCACTGTCATAAATCCGCGTAAAAGTTGGCCGGGATACATGCATTTGACGTGCCGCTTCCAGTTGGTTCAAGCCTTCATAATCACAGAGCTTCAAAGCTTCGTATTCATCAAAATGCAGCATGATGCGCTCAAAGTCCTCTGTTCCGGGAACTTGCGGCCTAAAGCCCTTCAGCATCGGTGGGCGGCCCATTCTTCTATGTCGTTTCGGTCGTGGCACGCTGCAAATATAACGAACATATGTTCATAAAGCACAAAAAATTCCGGAAGCAGGGATATTTTGTACTTTCGTGATACAAAATCCAATGATAAGCTGTAATCCATATGTCCGCAAACGAACAATGCTGCGCCAATTTTTCACGCCTAAACCGTTTCAAACTGGTGGTTCTATGCTCAATAGTCTGTTTATTAATATTTTAATTAAAATGGTACAATGATGGTGCAGCAAAATGGATTATTTTTTTTATGAACATTAATTTATCTAATAACACGCACAAAAATGATCAGTTATGATTAAAAAACTTTTCTTCCTTATTTTAGGGCTTGGTTTTATTCAGGCCGGTATGGCTCAGGACGAGGCGCGGCTACTGCGATTCCCTGCGATTTACGGCGATCAGGTGGTCTTTACTTATGCCGGTGACCTTTATACCGTTGAAAAAGCAGGAGGCTTAGCCCGCAAACTCACCAATAGCGATGGCTTTGAAATGTTTGCGCATTTTTCGCCCGACGGAAAAACCATTGCATTTACAGGTCAATACGATGGCAATACAGAAGTGTTCACCATCCCAAGCGAAGGGGGTGCCCCAGTCCGTCTAAGCCACACAGCTACTTTGGGCCGTGATGACGTGAGCGACCGAATGGGCCCTAACAATATTGTGATGGCCTGGAGAGGCGATGACAAAATCGTTTTCCGTTCCCGTAAGAAAAGCTTTAACAGTTTTGTAGGGCAACTTTTCGAAATCGATAAAAATGGCGGTATGAGCGAACAGCTTCCCGTGCCCGAAGGCGGATGGTGCAGCTTTTCTGCCGACCAGCAAAAAATGGCCTACAACCGTATCTTCAGAACCTTCCGTACATGGAAATATTACAAAGGCGGAATGGCTCCCGATGTTTGGATCTATGACTACAATACTAAACAATCAGAAAATATTACGAATAATGATGCCCAGGATATTTTCCCCATGTGGCATGGCGATAAAATCTATTTTATTTCCGACCGCGACCGCATCATGAACCTCTTCGTTTACGACATCAACTCAAAGGAAACACGTAAACTCACCAATTTTGAAGATTACGACATCAAATTCCCGAACCTTGGCGATAAAGAAATAATCTTCGAAAAAGGCGGATATCTCTACACATTCGATCTGGCCACAGAGCAAATTAATAAGATTGAAGTTCGTATCGTAAACGATCTGCTCAGCAGCCGCGAAAAAATTGTGGATGCCTCCAAATACATCAATTCCTATAGTATTTCTCCTTCAGGAAAGCGCATTGCCTTTGGTGCCCGTGGCGAGGTTTTTACGGTTCCTGCCAAAGAAGGGATTACCCGCAACCTTACCCACAACCCCAAAGCGCATGACCGCAATGTGGGCTGGTCGCCCGATGGCAAATGGATTGCATTTATTTCGGATGCCACAGGTGAAGATGAAATCTACATCATCCAGCAAGACGGAAAAGGAGCGCCAATTCAGCTTACAAAAGACAAAGACACTTATAAATATGACCTTGATTGGTCGCCCGACAGCAAAAAAATCCTTTGGAGCGACAATATGCGCCGTCTGCGGTATGTGGATATTGACTCGAAAAAAACAACCGAAGTAGCACAAACCTCCGATGGTGAGCTCCGCGATTTCAATTGGGCCTTTGATTCAAAATGGATTGCTTTTACATGGCCGCAATATAATTCGGTAAGCCGCATCAAGATTTATAGCCTTGAAAGCAAAGAATCCCGTTTTGTAACCGACAATTGGTATGATGCCAGTTCCCCATCATTCAGCAGTGATGGCAAATATCTGTTTTTCACCTCCAGCCGTGATTTCAATCCGATTTACAGCTGGACAGAATGGAACCATGCTTATCAGGATATGCTGAGCATTTATTTCATTACCTTGCAGAAAGATACAGAATCTCCATTTGCTCCCAAAAATGATGAAGTAGCCGTAAAAGACGAAAAGGAAGAAGCAAAAGAGGCCGATAAAAAAGAGGACAAAAAGGAAGAAAACGATGAAGACAAAGGGCTTCAGATTGATTTTGATGGAATTATAGACCGCGTTCTGGAACTTCCGCTCAGGGCAGGCATATATTATAATGTAAATGCTGTTGGAGATGATGTTTATTACAATGAATTCTCTCGTGGCAGCGGCCAAACAAAATTGATGGTCTATAACCTCAAATCTGAAAAGGAAAATGAAATCGGAGCTTTCCGCGGATATATGATCACGCCCGACAATAAAAAGATGATGGTCATGAAAGGCCGTAAATATGGCATAATTAGCCTGCCGAAAGGCAAAACCACAGTAAAAGACTGGCTGAATTTGTCCAATATGAAAGTAAAAGTCAATCCAAAAGACGAATGGCAACAGATTTATACTGAGTCCTGGCGCCAGATGCGTGATTTCTTCTACGATCCGGGCATGCATGGAAATGACTGGAATGCTGTTTATGAAAAGTATAATGTTTTAATCCCCTACGTGCAGGAGCGCAACGATTTGAACTATGTTATTGGCGAGATGATCGGTGAGCTTAATGTAGGGCATGCTTATGTAAATGGCGGCGACAAAAACAGTCCCGATCGTATTAAAACCGGATTGCTCGGCGCTGAAATAGTGAAAGACAAAGATGGTTATTTCAAAATTGAAAAAATCCTGAAAGGAGAAAACTGGATCAGTAATTCGCGTTCGCCGCTCACTGAGGTTGGTGTTGATGTTTCGGAAGGTGACTACATCACTTCCATCAATGGCAAAGACCTGAAAGATGTGGAAGACATTTACAGTGAACTGATTGGCCAGGCCGGAAAACCCGTTGTTTTTACTTTCAGTCATGAGGCCAATGGAAAAGACAGTTTCGAGGAAATTATTGAGCCTATTGCCGACGAATCCCAACTCTACTACTACAACTGGGTCCAGGACAACATCCGCAAAGTAAATGAAGCCACAGACGGTAAAGTTGGATACATTCACATTCCCGATATGGGCCCTGCTGGTTTAAATGAATTTGTGAAGCATTACTATCCGCAACTCAACAAAAAAGCGCTTATTATTGATGACCGTGGAAATGGCGGCGGAAACGTTAGCCCGATGATTATCGAACGGCTGAGGCGTGAGCTGGCCATGTACGGGCATGGACGCAATGCCACAACCGACACCAAGCCGCGTGGCATGATGGTTGGCCCTAAAGTATTGCTTGTAAACCAGTATTCTGCTTCAGACGGAGATCTTTTCCCATACCAGTTCCGCAAATACAATCTTGGTAAAATTATTGGCCGACGCAGCTGGGGCGGTGTTGTAGGAATCCGCGGTTCACTTCCTTTTGTTGATGGAGGCGAGTTGCGCAAGCCCGAATTCGGCCCCTTTGATGTAGAAGGAAAAAAATGGATCATTGAAGGCTATGGTGTTGATCCTGATATTTTTGTGGACAACGATCCTGCCAAAGAATTTGCCGGGGAAGACCAGCAGCTCAATAAAGCTATTGAAGTAATTTTGGAAGAGCTGAAATCATATCCTGAGCAATATCCTGAACTCCCTGAATATCCCGATAAAACCAAATAACAATTCCTAACCCCAACCTAAAAGGCAGGCCATTTCGGCCTGCCTTTTTTTTGTTAAAGTTCAGTGTACTTATCTTAATCCCTGGCAAGGTTTTGTTGAAATCATAAATTTCTTATCTTAGTCGAATAATCGTGCCGACTAAATTAGCGTATTATGAGAAATGAAGCCGAGCCTCTTGTATCTATTATTGCCGTTAATTACAATCAACCGCAGGTAACCTATGAGTTTCTTGATTCTCTGAGGCATATCACTTATCCCAATTATGAAGTTATTGTTGTGGATAATGGATCGCCTGATGGCCCTCCGGAGCGTATCCCAACAGATTACCCCGAAGTTAAGCTGGTGATTTCTGAAAAAAACCTGGGCTTTGCCGGGGGCAACAACCTCGGCGTGGCCAACAGCAAGGGCGATTATCTTATGTTCCTGAACAATGATACCGAGGTCGATCCCGGATTTTTGCAACCACTTCTTCAAATTTTTAAAGAACATCCCGATGCCGGAATGGCTTCATTGAAATTAATTTATTTTCACAGCGAAAACAAAAAAATCATCCAATATGCGGGCTCCACCGGGATCAATACCCGAACAGGAAGAGGAGCAAAAATCGGACATTTAAAACTGGATGATGGCACTTATGACGACATCAGGGAAACACAACTGGGGCATGGTGCGGCAATGATGATCCCCCGGGAAGTGGTCAGAAAAGTCAGTATGATGCCCGACATCTTTTTTCTCTATTACGAAGAGCACGACTGGTGCGAAATGATCAAAAGGGCCGGATATAAAATATATTATGTCGGCACATCTAAGGTGTATCATAAAGAATCAATGACGGTTGGGAAAAACTCGCCACTCAAAATGTACTATATGACCCGTGGCCGCCTGCTTTTTATGCGGCGCAACAGCAGTTTTTTTCATAAGCATATGAGTATGGCTTTTTTCACGTTTCTTTCCATCCCCAAAAACACTATACGACTGGCCTTTCGGCGGGAGTTTAAGTTGTTAAAAGCTTTTTGGGAAGGATATTTGTGGCATCTTACACACCACTGGATTTACGATAGCCCTCAGCTTATCGATGAAAAGGGAGAATCCCTGATTAAAAACACAGCACGCTATACTTCCACAAAATATTTAAAGTAATGGGACTGAAGCAACGATTAAAATCACGAAGACAGGAACTTCAAAAGGAATATCCTGAAAAAGGCAAGATAAGCCTGCTTATGGTATTTTTGAAGCAGGTATTTATTGGGGCATCGGATATACTCCGTGCAAAAATAAAATTGCGCGCATGTGCAAGCCGCGGACGGCATATAACGCTGAAAGGCAAACCCTTGCTCAAAATTTTCGGCGAAGCGCATTTGGGCGATGAGGTGCGCATCTGGTCCAATATTAATAAAGCTGTCCTTTTTGTTGACCGCGGAGCATATTTAAAAGTGGGGAAAAATTCCAGAATAAACGGCGTGCACCTTTCGGTGAGCAATCATGTTGAAATTGGTGATAACGTACGTTTGGCACCTTATTCAAAAATAATCGACAGTGATTTTCATAAAATTGACGACCATTTTTCGGATGATGGTGTGAGCAAGCCCATTATTATTGAAGATGATGTGTGGGTAGCAATGAGCGCTATGGTCATGAAAGGCGTCCGTATTGGCAAAGGCGCAGTGGTTGCTGCCGGTGCCGTGGTCGTTAAAGATGTCCCGGCCTATACTGTTGTTGCAGGTGTTCCGGCCAGGGTTATTAAAGAAATACCGCATTAAAAGAAACTGCTCAGAACTTTATAATTTTAAAATATCAGGAAAAACCTTAACCTAATAAAAACGAAATGAGAAACTTACGAAATTTAGTTTACGGAATCGAAAGGGGGGCACGCAAACTTTCGGCATTTATTTTATACAGCGGGGGTGTTGTTTATAAAGAGGCGAAAACATCCGTAAAATACAATCCCTTCAAAAGAATGAGCGTGAATTTTAAGGGTTTTACAAGCGAATCGCATGCGCTCTACAGTAACAAATTTACAGAATACAGCCGGGATCTCTATATAACGGATTTTCAGCGGTATAATGTCGTTCCAAAAATCAACCAGCGGCATGGCGTAATCCTGGCCGACAAAGACCTTTTCTCTGATTTTCTCTATAAATACAAGCATTTTCTGCCCGCTGTTTTTTGCAGCATCAAAAAAGGCAAAATCAAAAGCCTTGAAGATGACCGAAAACTGAATACGGCCCAAAAGTTATTTGAGTATATCCTGAATGCCGGCCCACTGGTTTTTAAACCCGTAGCCGGATATGCCGGAAGGGGCATTTCAATATTTTTTGCTGACGGAGAACAAGTTAGGGCTAAAGATGATAAGTTTTTACCCGAAGCATTTGCGAAGTATGTAAATTCGTTGGATGATTATATTGTGGAAGAGTATGTGCAACAGTCCGATTATGCAAAAAACATATATCCCGAAGCAGCCAACACCATCCGCATACTGACCTATTACGATGCCAAAGAGGGTGAAGCATTTATTGCTTCTTTGGCTCACCGTTTTGCCACAAATAAAAGTGCTCCTGTTGATAATTTTACGCGCGGTGCTCTGAGTGCTGCCCTGGATCCTGAAACAGGAATTCTTGGCTCTGCGGCAGCACATACATCAGGAGGAAAAATCAACTGGACAGATGTTCATCCCGACACCGGGGCGCAGATTAAAGGAGTTAAAGTAGAGCAGTGGGATTTTATCCATAAATCCATTCTGGAACTGGCCGAATATGCGCATTACTGTCCCGTAATCGGCTGGGATATCGTTTCAACGAAAGACGGCCTTCGTGTGATTGAAGCCAATGATTCGCCCGGAGTTGATTTCCTTCAACTGCACAAACCGATAATCACCAACAAAAGGGCAGCCGATTTCCTGAAAGAGAAAGGTTTCCTGAAAAAAAGGCAGATCAAAGCCTATAAATTATATCATGCTCAAAACAGCTAGTTGTTTGAACCACAGAACAGATACGCAATAATATGCTACATTTAGTTAAAAGATTATTCAGGGAAAAAAACTTTCTTTCCCTTTTTAACAGTGTTGCCGGAGCAGCGCTCGGGCTCATCAGCTTTATGATCTTAACGCGTACTTTCGATAAGGCTGAATTTGGTAGCTGGGTGATATACACCGCATTGGCAACACTGTTTAATAAAATCCGGACCGGTTTGGTCAATAATGGAACCGTTCGTTTTGCTTCAGGTGTAAGCGATCATGAACTGAAAAGTTATCTGGGGGCAGGTTATGGAATCGGATTGGTACTGGTTGGTATAATTGCAGTACTCTTCTGGAGCCTGAGTTTCCTGTTTTATGTTTTAAAAATTGATATCGGGCTGGGATACCAATTGTTTTTTAAATGGTATCCATTGCTTGCTATTGCCAACCTAAACTGGAACTCAGCTACTTCGTCTTTTTTAGCGCGACAAAAGTTTATGTCCCTTTTAGGTTTGCGCTTGTTCAATTTGGGCATTTTTGTCATTTTCCTGATATTCAATTATTTTTTCTTCGGCTTGCCTCTGGAGATGATCATTGTGGTGCAACTTATTGTGAATTTTATCCCCAGTATTTATACGGCGATACGCAAAATCGATGGCATGCACTATATCCGCAGGCCACTGAAAGAGAAGCGTAAAGAATTGTTGAAATTCGGCTCTTATTCTCTGGGAACTTTATTGGGTTCCAACCTCTTGAAAAGCGCAGATTCCATTATCATCGGTATGAGTGCCGTTATGGGGCCAACAGCCGTGGCGCTTTATGCCATCCCGCTTAAACTTACTGACCTGCTCGGAATTCCCTTGCTCAGTTTCAACAGGACTGCTTTCCCCCGAATGTCGGAGCAAAGCCGCAAAGGAAATATGGAGGCTGTGCGGTCGCTCTTTTATGTTTATTCGGGTGCCATTACCTACATCTTTATCCTGGGTGCGGCGGTTTGCTTCTTTCTCGCACCTCAACTGGTGCTGATCCTTGGTGGTTCGGAATATATTGATTCGCTCGATCAGCTCGTTATATTGTTCCGGATTTTCATTGTTTATATTGTGCTTTTGCCCATGGATCGCTTTTCTGGTGTTGCCCTCGACAGCATCAATCTGCCCAACATCAACTTTTATAAGGTTTTGGTAATGGCCTCTGCCAATATCATCGGTGATATCATTGCGGTATTTGTTTTTGAATCGCTTTATGCCGTTGCCATTGTAACCATCCTTTTTACAATTTTAGGGATTGGGATTGGCTGGCACTTTCTTAATAAAAACCTCAATATTCAGATGCACAGGATTTTTACCGATGGTTGGTTGTTCTTCAAAAACTTCAAACAATATTTTTCAAAGGGCAAGAAATGATGCAATTTTGCTCTCTTGTCAGGATGTGCCAATAACCTGAGCGGTTAATGCGTTCATCTATTTTGTAATTTCGCAAAAAGCTTGCTTTGAAAAGAATTATTGTTTCTGTGATTAATGATCTGGTAACAGATCAACGTGTTTCTAAAGTCTGTACTTATCTGCACAAGAATGGTTTTGATGTGCTGCTTGTGGGGCGCGTACTGCCTGCGAGCCTTCCTATGGATGAACGTCCTTACGCCAGCAAACGCATGAAGCTGTTTTTTACCAAAGGGCCGTTCTTTTATGCAGAATATAATATCCGCCTATTTTTTTTATTACTGTTTTCCAAATGCGACATCCTTTTGTCAAACGATTTGGACACATTGATGCCCAATTATCTTGTGTCAAAGCTCAGGAGAAAAGCCATTGTTTACGACAGCCATGAGTATTTCACGGAAACTCCGGAAGTGATCAACCGTAAGTTTGTGCAATCGGTTTGGCGAGGTATTGAAAAATGGATTTTCCCGAAATTGCCGTATGTTTTTACGGTAAATGATTCTATTGCAGATCTTTTTGAAAAAAGCTATGGAAACCGCCCCTTGGTAGTGCGCAATATTCCACCTGTGCGCCATCGAAATCCCGAAGCCGGCAGAAAAACCCTGGGTTTACCGGAAGACAAACACATCCTGCTTCTTCAGGGGGCCGGTATCAACATTCAAAGAGGTGCGGAAGAGCTCCTGCTTTCGATGCAGTATGTGGAAAGTGCCCTATTGCTGATTATTGGAAATGGCGATGTACTGCCGCAGCTCAAGCAAATGTGCAAAAAAAATCAGCTTGAAGAAAAAATACGCTTTATTCCCAGGCAGTTGCCCCAAAAGCTGTTTGATTATACCTGCCAGGCTGATTTGGCTTTTTCGCTCGATAAAGACACGAACCCCAATTACCGCTATAGCCTTCCCAACAAACTTTTTGACTATATGCATGCCGGCGTTCCGGTTTTGGTGAGCCGGCTGCCCGAAATCAGCAAAGTGGTCACAAAATACGAATGCGGGGATTTCATAGATCATCATGACCCAAAACATATAGCCGGACGCATCAATGCGATGCTCGGAAATCCTGAAGAATTGAGCAGGCTGCGAAAAAATTGTTTTATTGCCGCCAAAGAACTCAGTTGGGAAAATGAAGAAAAACAATTAGATAAGGTTTACCTAAACTTGAAATGACAGACAAACACCTCCATATCATCTCTTTCGATATCCCCAGCCCACCAAATTACGGCGGTGTAATCGATGTGTATCACAAACTGAGGATGCTGCATAAAGCAGGTGTCAAAGTCATACTGCACTGTTTTGAATATGGAAGGGAAAGATCGAAGGAGTTGAAGGAATTATGCGCCGAAGTGCATTATTATCAGCGCGATATGTCGGCACGTAATTTTTTGTCCTTAAGCCCTTTTATTATCAAAAGCCGCTCCTCTGAAGAGCTCAATAACAGGTTGTTGGAAGATGATTATCCCATACTTTGCGAAGGCTTGCACACCTGCGCTATTTTAAATGATGCGCGCTTTGCTCATCGCAAAATCATTTATCGTGAAAGCAATATCGAGCATCATTATTACGGTCATCTGGCCAAAGCCGAACGCAATCCGCTCAAATTCCTGTTTTTTGCTCAGGAGGCACTAAAGCTGCGCCTTTTTCAAAAAACATTGCGCAAAGCGGACCTGATGCTGGCTGTTTCGCAGAGTGATACCGAATATTTGCAAAAACACTTCCCGAAGCAGGAAGTGTGTTATTTACCCAGCTTCCATGAAAATGACGAAGTGATTTCCCTTGAAGGTTCATCGGATTATATGCTTTATCATGGCAATTTATCAGTGGCGGAAAACCGTCTTGCAGCTGAATATCTCATCAAAAATGTCATGCCCCACTGTCGGCATAAGCTGGTCATTGCCGGTTTGAACCCGCCCGCATCGCTTAAAAATCTTTGTGATAAACACGAAAATGTAAGCCTTAAAGCCAATGTTCCCAATGCCGAAATGCAGGAACTGATGCAGAATGCCCACATCCACATCCTGATCACTTTCCAGGCCACGGGTCTTAAGCTTAAGTTGCTCAACACACTATATCAGGGGCGGTTTTGCATAGCCAATAATGAAATGACGCAAGGCACCGGTTTGCGCGATGCCTGCATTATTGCCAGTGGCGCAAAGGAAATCCGAAAAGCGATTGATGAATGTTTTGAAAAAGATTTTAGCCTTCATGAAATTGAATCAAGAAAGCTCATCCTGCAAGAGAATTACGACAATAAATTGAAAATCAACAGATTGATTGATTTAATCTTCAATAGCTAAGGATTCGGCTGTTTCTTCATTTTCAAGAACACGGCCATTTTCGCAGCGCAGTATCCTTGAAGGATATTTCTGGATCAGATTATAATTATGTGTTGCCATTAATACGGCACGACCATTTCGGGCAATCCCCATCAGGAGCTGCATAATGCCATCTGAAGTTTCTGGATCGAGGTTTCCGGTAGGCTCATCCGCGATGATGATTTCAGGATCATTGAGCAATGCACGGGCAATCCCAACCCTTTGCTGTTCACCGCCTGAGAGTTGATGCGGCATCTTGAAACCTTTTGTTCCCAAGCCAACTTTTTGCAGCACATCCTGACAGCGTTCGCGCATTTTGGTTTTATCGCGCCAGCCTGTGGCCTTAAGCACAAAACTCAGATTATCATTCACTGAGCGGTCGGGGAGGAGTTGGAAATCCTGAAAAATGACACCAATTTTCCTGCGCAGGAAAGGCACTTCTTTTTTCTTTAGGGCGGCCAGATCATGTCCGGCCACCTGAGCAGCGCCTTTTCGGCAATCCAATTCCGCATAAAGTGTTTTCAGCAAACTGCTTTTTCCACTGCCGGTTTTCCCAATAAGATATACAAACTCACCGCGCTCAATTTCAAAGCCTACTTTTGATAGTATGAGCACATCTTTTTGATATACAGACAGATCCTTAAGATCAATTACAATATCCAATGCCATAATTTAAAGATTAAATGCCAGCTTAATACCTCCAATAATCATCTGAACACTGATAATCACCAAAATTAATCCCATAATTCGTGTAATGACACCTATAATACTATGCCCGAGATATGCTACAAGCTTCTTACCAGAGACAAACATCAAAAAGGTAACAGTGCAGCTTAAGGCAAAAATCACCAATACAACGATCATTTTCTCCCATGGATCAAGACTTACATTGTAACCCACAAAATTCATAGCAGTAGAAATAGTTCCCGGACCTCCTAATATTGGAATAGCAAGTGGAGAAATGGCCATTTTCAGATAATTGTTGTTCTCTGCTAATTTCTCTTTTAAAGTTTTACGATGTTCTGGTGTAGGATGATGCACTTGTGATTCTTTTCCCTGAAGCAGGTTTGATCCAACACTAAAAAGCAATAAACCACCTCCAATTTTAAAAGCAGAGAGGGTAATACCAAACATCTGATAAATATAATGTCCCAGTACCGTAAAGGCTCCAACGATGATAAAGGCATAAAGCACACTGTGAAAAGCAATTTTAACGACCAGTTTGCGGTCATCAATTTCCGATGTAAGGCCCAGGAAAATGGGCGTATTGGCAAAAGGGTTCATAATGGCAAAAAAGCCCATAAAAACAGTTCCGCCAAATAGCAGCATTTCATGAATTTCGTTCATTGGGATGATCTTTTAGGATTATCAGCAGTAAAATTACAAAATATGTCCGACCATAAAAACAAAAGCTGGCCATAACAGCCCTAAAAAGGGTTCTGTTATAGTCAGCTCCACAATTTTTTAGATTCTTATACGAGTCCGGCAAATCCCATAAATGCCAGTGCCAAGATACCTGCAGTAATAAGTGCTACAGGCACTCCGCGCATTCCTTTGGGAACATCCATCAGGTCGAGATGCTCACGGATACCGGCAAAAATTACCATAGCGAGTGCAAAACCAATTGCATTGGCAATGGCAAAAACCACTCCTTCCATGAGGTTAAATTCTTTCTGGATTGTAAGGATGGCCACACCCAAAACAGCACAGTTGGTAGTAATCAAAGGCAGAAAAACACCAAGCGCCTGATATAGCGGCGGGCTTACTTTTTTGAGGATGATCTCCACCATTTGCACCAGCGAAGCAATCACAAGGATAAAGCTGATGGTTTGCAGGAAACCGATTCCAAAAGGAATAAGGATATAATTTTGGATCAACCAGGTTACTATGGTTGCCAGGGTCATTACAAAAAGTACAGCACCGCTCATTCCAACTGATGTTGATACTTTGCCCGATACGCCAACAAAGGGACAAATCCCGAGGAATTGGGCAAGAACGATATTGTTCACAAAAATGGCCGCGATGATAATAAGAATATATTCCATGCTTTAAATTTTTATCAGTTCAACATTAAGCTTTGGTGATTTTTCGCATCAGGGCAATGAGATATCCCAATGCAATAAATGCTCCGGGGGCAAGCACAAATACCAGCATTCCATCGCCATCGATAAGTTTCATGCCAAAAATGGCTCCACTTCCGAGCAGTTCACGTACCGCACCGAGGATCGTAAGTGCGAATGCAAATCCAAGACCCATTCCCAAGCCATCAATAATGGACGAAAGAAGGCCGTTTTTGGATGCAAAAGCCTCGGCACGTCCGAGTACCACACAGTTTACCACAATCAAAGGAATGAAAAGTCCCAATTGATCGAACAATGCGGGGATGAACCCCTGCATCACCAGCTCAACAATGGTTACGAATGATGCAATAATTACGATGAAGGAAGGGATACGTACTTTGTCGGGAATGACATTTTTTACCAATGAAACAACAAGATTGGACATAACCAATACAAATGTAGTGGCAAGTCCCATTCCCAAACCGTTGATTGCTGAGGTAGTAACACCCAATGTAGGGCAAAGTCCCAACAGTAAAACAAAAACCGGGTTTTCCTTAATAATCCCCTTGGAAAAATTCTGTATTTGATTCATTATTTGATTCCTCCATTACTTTTAAAGGTATCGTAAGCGCGCTGCACAGCATCACAATAGGCACGTGAACTGATGGTTGCTGCCGTAATTGCATCAACATCGCCGCCATCTTTGGTCACCTTTAGTTTATAATTTGCCGGATTTTTCCCATTGAACTGGTCACTCCAGGTAGATTTACTCTTTTGCATTTTATCGCCAAGGCCCGGAGTTTCCTTATGTTCCAGAACAGAAATATTATTGATGCTGCCATCGGGCAGCAATCCCACCATTAATTTGATATTTCCGCTGAAACCTTCGTTGGTATAAGTATTGACAGCAACACCAACAGGTTCCGGCCCTTTATAAGCAATATTAAATTGCAGGCTGTCCCCATCTGGAGAGGCAACTTTTTTCACTTCTAAGCGATCGAAAGGAGGCAAAACATTTTCGATGGCCTTTTTCTGCTTTTCCGCTTTGGCCTGTGCAATGGGCTCGGCAGTGAGGTTATACACACCGCCCAGTGCAAGTGCAGCCACAGCAGTTACTACCACAAGGGTAAGCAGCATATTTATAAATGATGATTCTTTTTTAGCCATAACAATTGATTTTCAATTTCTTAATAAATTAAGCTGCTTTTATTGTTTCACCAAAACGTTTTGGCTTCATACTCCTGTTGATCAGCGGTACAAAGGCATTCATAATCAGGATGGCGAATGAAACTCCTTCGGGATATGCGCCCCAAATCCTGATCACAATGGTTAAAATACCAACGCCCGCACCAAATATCAACTGGCCTCCCCGCGACATTGGTGAGCTGACCATATCGGTTGCCATAAAAAAGACACCCAGCATGATGCCGCCTGTAACGAGATGGAAAAGCGGATTAACATATTGCGTTGGGTCGATCAGCCAGAGGATTCCGGTGAAGAGCACAACGCTTAAAAGGAAAGATGCCGGGATTTCCCAGGTAATGATCCTTTTTATGAGCATATAAATACCACCGATAATCAGTGCCAGAGCAGAAACTTCTCCCAGCGATCCGCCCATATCGCCCATAAGTTCCTGGGCGTAGGTAGGCACCTGGCTCATCACCTGATCGACAGAAAGCCCGCTGCGCAAACCTTCTTTCACGATGCCAAGCGGTGTGGGGCCTGTAACCGCATCAGTTACTGCATTGGAAAATAGTGGCTTGGGAACAGGCCAGCTCGTCATTTGCACCGGAAAGGAAATCAGTAGGAAAACCCTACCAACCAATGCCGGGTTAAAGGGGTTTTTCCCCAAGCCCCCAAAAGACATTTTACCCATTCCAATAGAAACCATTGCACCAATAATCAAAATCCAGCAGGGCAGGTTGGAAGGCACATTAAATGCCAGCAAAATCCCTGTAACTAATGCTGATCCATCATTTATGCTAATGGGGCCTTTGATGAGATATTTCTGTATCAGATACTCGAACAAATAACATGCAAGCACTGAAACTACTAATATCCTGAGTGCATCCAGGCCAAAATAGTAAACAGAAGTTAATATGGCCGGCACCATAGCAATCACTACTCCATACATGACTTTCTTAACGGAAAGACCTCCATGTACGTGCGGTGAGCCGGAAACTGTAAGTAAATTCATAAGGCTTTATCAATTATTCTTTCGATTTCTCATTATTTTACCAACTTCCTGCTTGCCTAAACGGATGTAGTCCAGCAGCGGACGACCCGAAGGACAAGTAAACTGACATGATCCACATTCGATGCAGTCCATGACCTTTTCCTTTTCAAGCTCTTCGTATTTTTGTTTTTCGCCATAAATACCCAGCAGATAAGGTTCAAGCCCCATAGGGCAAACCTGGGTACATTTGGCACAGCGAATACAGTTCATCATGGGTACGCGCTTGCTTTCCTTCTCTTTCATCAGAAGTATGCCGCTAGTGCCTTTTACAACAGGTACATCAGGCGAAAGCACAGCTTTTCCCATCATCGGTCCGCCATTGATGATCTTGCCGGTATCTTCCGGAAGCCCACCGGCAGCTTCGATGAGTTGCTGAACAGGTGTGCCGATGCGCACCATAAAATTAGATGGTTTCGACAGCGCTTTTCCGGTTACGGTAACTACGCGTTCAATCAGAGGTTTGTTTTTTTGAACGGCTTCATATACTGCAAAAGCGGTTCCAACATTATTCACAACGCACCCTACTTCAAGTGGCAGCTTTCCGGAGGGCACTTCACGGTTGACCAATGCTTTGATCAACTGTTTTTCACCACCTTGAGGGTATTTCACCTTTAAAGGGTGCACTTCAATCCCGTTAAAATTCTGTGCCAGTTTTTGCAGGTGTGCAATAGCATCGGGTTTATTGTTTTCGATGCCGATGAGCGCTTTCTTCACATCAAGCCCTTTCATCAGGATGGAAATACCAATCAGCATTTCTTCTCCTTTTTCGAGCATCAGCCGGTGGTCGGAAGTAAGGTAAGGCTCACATTCCACACCATTAATAATAAGGTATTCGGCTCTTTTGCCCGGGGGCAGCATCAGTTTTACATGCGAAGGAAATGTAGCGCCGCCCAAACCAACGATTCCGAAATCTTTCATCCGGGCTACGATTTCGTCTTTAGTGGCGGTAATTTCTTTTTTAATTTCGTCGGTACGGTCAATTTCGGGCATCCATTCATCGCCATCGGTCTTAATGACAATCGTTTGGCGTTTATAACCGCTGGAATCGAGCATTGCATCAATTTTCATGATTTTGCCCGAAACCGGTGCATGCACATTTGCTGAAATAAAGCTTTCGCCTTTTGCCAGCAATTGACCTGTTTTAACGATATCGCCTCTTTTCACGATGGGTACCGAGGGTGCACCGAGGTTTTGTCCAAGGGGGACATAAGCGGTATCAGGGATTGGCAGCGTCTCAATAACAGCAGCTTCGGCCAATTTGTTTTCCGCAGGGTGAACACCTCCTAATTTAAAAGTTTTCAAGGTATAATCCTCCTAAATTTAAAGTTTTTATGCTGTTATTTATCTTCCTTTTTGCCAACATCCTTTGGTTCTGCTTTGGCTTCCACTGGAGCAGGTGTTTCTGCTTTTGGAGCCGGCGCAGGTTTTGGCTTGCGTGGCGGGAAATTAATTTCATGAATTGCTCCTGTGGGGCATTCTTCAACACACTTGCGGCAAAGCTTACACTTTTCAAAATCAATATAAGCAAGGTTGTTTTCAAGCGTGATGGCATCAAAGGGGCAGGCTTTAACGCATTTGCCGCAACCGATACATGCCACAGAACAGTTTTTCTTTGCCGGCGCGCCTTTTTCCTGGTTCATGCAGCTCACAAAAACCCTGCGGTCTTTTTTGCCTTTGTTGCGCAGCTCGATGATATTGCGCGGACAAGCAGTAACACAAGCGCCACAGGCCACACATTTATCTTCCACAACTTCGGGCAGCCCGGTTTCTTCGTTCATGAAAATGGCATCGAAGGTACATGCAGCAACACAATCACCTGAACCAAGGCATCCATGAGGGCAGCCACCCTCGCCTGAATAAAGGCTGTGGGCAAAAGCACAGGTTTGAGGCCCGTCAAATTCTACTTTGGCCGGTGAGTTTTGCCTGCTGCCGTTACAGCGTACAACGGCAACCTTGGGCTCAGAAGCTGCTGCTTCAAGGCCCATAACCGTTCCAACCTGCGCCATAACATCAGCACCACCTACCGGACAGTTAAATCCTTCCAGTGTTCCTGATTTCACAATGGCCTCGGCAAAGGCACGACAACCGGCATAGCCACATCCGCCACAATTGGCGCTGGGCAATACTTCTTCAACTTCATCAATCCGTGGGTCTTCGATAACCTTGAATTTTTGTGCCACAAAATACAGTATTACAGCTGCAGCAGCTCCCAAAAGGCTCAGACTGAGAAGGGAATAAAGAACAATATCATTCACAGTTTATTGGTTTTAAGGGTTAAACCTCATTTTTACAGCGTGATGGACAGGTGATTTTTCGGTAATTCGACCTGTTTGCGGCGCTGTTTCCACTATGGCACACAAAATTATAAAAGCTAACGAAAGAATAACCTATAATTATTCATAAATACAATAAACCCTAAATAACTAATATTCAATAATATAACAGCGTCATTACAAATATGGGGCATCATTAGCTCATATCTAATTAATTAATTATCAATTAATTAGTCTATTGAAAAAGAATCCTTCTAAATTATTTTTATGAAAACATAGAAGATGATTGATAATCAGTGTTTTAATTTAAGCAAGGGGGTGCTTGAGTAATAATTTAAAACGTTTCTAAGACCGGGGGCGTAACTTAAACTCGAATGTTTTTCCTAATCGCTCGCGCGAGAAATGCAGAACTGTATAATAAGGAACCAGCAAAAGAATCGAAAAAAGTCCTGCCAGTCCTTCATTATTCAGTAAGGCAGAAAAAAGGATGAGTGCGCCCACTAAAACAATAAACGGAAGCAAATATCCCAGAAAAACAGCTTTTGTTCCCAAAGATTGAGCCATATAAACTTCTACTTCATCGCGAAGCTTGTAGCGGCTTGCGTCCACTCCCTTTACTTCGATTAGTTTATTTTCCATTTCGGAAACATTGCAGGCGCCCTTCACCGTGCATGATGCACAAGCCGAATGACTTACAATTGAGACAAAAACTGTATTTCCTTCAATTCTTTCGATGATACCTTTATGTGTAATTTCTTCCTTCATAAATTAATGAGATAAGCGCTTAATGAAAAAATAAATAAGCGATGAAAATGGCGGCAATAATACCTGACAGATCGGCCAGCAAGCCACAAGTTACCGCATATCGTGTCTTACGGATTCCAACCGATCCAAAATAAACAGCAATTATATAAAAAGTAGTGTCGGTTGCGCCCTGCAAAGTAGCTGCCAGACGACCGGCAAATGAGTCAACACCGTAGTTTGTCATCGTTTCCAGCATCATGCCCCTGGCACCGCTTCCGCTCAATGGTTTCATAAATGCTGTGGGCAAAGCAGGTACGAAATCAGTATTGACTCCAAAAAATGCAAAAAATTGGCCGATACTATCAACAATGAAGTCCATCGCTCCCGAAGCCCTGAAAACACCAATGGCAACTAAAATCCCGACCAAATAAGGGATAATGCGCACCGCGATGGGGAACCCTTCTTTTGCGCCTTCAATAAAGGTCTCATACACATTGATCTTTTTGATAAAAGCACTGACAATAAAAAGGATAATGATCAGGAACAAAATAAAATTGCCTGAAACAGCCGAAACGGTATTTACCTGGCCATCCGATAAAGTGCTAAAATACCAGATTATGGCGCTCACGAGCAGGCTAAAGCCCCCGAGATACAGCAAAATTTCTTTGGAAAGTAAATTTATTCTTTGATAGATTCCAACCGTTATGATTCCGGCAAGTGTGGCAAAAAAGGTAGATAAAAGAATGGGGATAAAAACCGCACTTGGATCCGCAGCGCCCATCTGTGCCCTGTAAACCAGTACGCTAACAGGGATTAACGTTAGGCCGGAAGTATTCAGCACCAAAAACATAATCATACTGTTGGATGCAGTGTCTTTTTTGGGGTTCAGTTCCTGCAACTGATTCATTGCCTTTAGGCCCATAGGAGTTGCCGCATTATCAAGACCGAGCATATTGGCGGCAATATTCATCAGGATTGAGCCCATAGCTGGATGATTTTTTGGAATATCCGGAAAAAGCCTGCGGAACAATGGCGCCACAATACGCGAAAGTGCATTGACCATGCCGGCCTTTTCGCCTACGCGCATCAAACCAAGCCAAAGGGTCATAACTCCGGTAAGGTAGAGCGACAATTCAAAACCGGTTTTCGCCATATCAAAAGTGCTTCCAACTACTTCGGGAAATACTTCGGTGTCTCCAAAGAATACCAGCCGGATAAGTGCTGCAATAAATGCAATCACAAAAAAGGCGATCCAGATATAATTAAAAACCATAGGCTTTATTTAGTGTCTGTCCATAATGTCGGGTTTCTGAGCTAGAAAGTTCGATAACGAGGCTTGCGCAGCCCGAAAAAGCAGAGTTTACAGGTGTAAATGAGCATTTTTCGGGCAAGTCCCGTAGTTACGGGAAAGTTAGCGGACTTTATAGACGGAAACTATTTATGGATGCAAAGGTACAAAAAAGGGTATTGGAAAATATCAAAAGCCCGCTCGGAGGGTGAACGGGCTAATTGATTACAGGTTCGGAAAAATGCCAGAGTAAGGCTTTTGTTTTTGTTTTTAATTTATGCCTGCAGTTTGTTTAGGACGATATTGTTTTCGAAGACCATTTTTCTTTTGCTGAGCCGTGGGCTTTTATTATAGCTTTGAGGATAGCTCTTTGTTTCTTTTGGGTTCTCATTAGAGTTGCGATATGGAATAGTAAATGAAAAACGCGTTCCCTTGTTTTTATTTGATCGTGCTTGTATTTGTCCGCCCATGATGTGGACTAATTTTTCGGCAATTCCCAGGCCCAGGCCAAGCCCGTTATACTTTCGGTTTATTCCGGAATCAGCTTGCACAAAAAGGTCAAAAAGGTCTTTATGCTCCGCTAGTGAAATGCCATTGCCTGAATCTTCCACATAAAATTCTATTGTATGCTCGTCGCATACGTTAAAGCCTGTTTCAATGTAACCTGAATCTGTAAATTTCAATGCGTTATTGTAACTAATCAGTGTCAGAAAAAAATCAATCCTTATTAACAATTTTCGCTGTGGCTTGTGAATAACTTTCTGGGGTTGATGCGTTTAAAGGCTCTGTGATTTTGCTATTTGTTTGCCTTTGGATTTCGGGTTTAAATATTGGGTTCTCCTTGGGGTATTTTTCAAAAATCATTGGCTGTTCACAATTTGCTGTTTCCTGTGTTCGTAACTAAACCGCTGGTAATTTGACTTTTGCCTCCAACCTACACTACTTTTGAAAGAAAAAAGTTTTGGACAAAGATTTCATTATACAAGAGCTTTTCAAAAGGATCGGCCAGCTTGAAAGAAGACTGGAAGCCCTTGAGTTGGAAAACAAAAAACTCAAAGAAAAGCTTGCCAAATACCAAACACCAAAAAACAGCAACAACAGCTCAATACCTCCCTCCCAAGATCAGAACCGCCCTAAGCGCAGGAGTTTGAGGGAAAAGACAGGGCGTAAGCCAGGCGGACAGGCAGGGCGGAAAGGAAACACACTTAAGATGGCCCAAGTGCCTGACACTATTGAGAAGCACATCCCCTCATATTGCAAGTGTTGCGGAAAAGACCTTGCTTCTTTGCCCGTACAATTAGCCGGTAAACGCCAGGTATTTGATATTCCCGAGATAAAGTTACATGTCACAGAACACCGGGTATATAAAAAGGTTTGCAGTTGTGGCCATGAAACCAAGTGTGATTATCCATCTCAGGCCAATGCCCCGGTAAGCTATGGGAACAACATTGAAAGTTTGATCGGGTATTTCCATACCAGGCAGTACCTGCCCTTTCTGCGTATGAAAGAACTTTTCAGGGATGTTTTCCACGTTCCCATAAGCGAAGGGGGCATCCATTATTTGCTCAATAAACTAAAGCGTAAGGCCCAACCAGCCTATGACCTAATAAAGCAAAAGTTGCTTTCGGGAGGATATTGTTTTTCTGTAGGAAGTGATGAGACAGGAGTTAAGGTTGATGGCAATAAGCACTGGGCATGGACATGGCAAAACCAAGAGGCTACATTCATTACCATCACTGACAACAGGGCACAGAGGAGCATTGGCAATACATTTAAAGATGGGTTTAAAAACTCTGTGTTGGTACATGATTGCTGGAAGAGCCATTTTAATACTGCTGCGCTGTCGCACCAGATTTGTATGGCACATCTTTTACGTGACCTGAATTACTTGTCAGAAAGGTATGGGCATAAATGGAGCAGGATATGCAAACGGCTGTTTCAAACGGCACTGGATTTGAAGAAAAAAATGGACAATGCGGGCTGCTACGTACATAACCCAAAGAGGAACGCAATTGAAAACAGGCTGAACAGTTTACTGAAAGCAGAACTGCCGGAAAAACACAACGAATTGCTTGCATTCAAAAAAAGGCTCGTCAAATACAGGGACTATATCTTCACCTTCTTATATCACCCAGAAGTCCCGCCAGACAATAATGCTTCTGAAAGGGCAATCCGAAACATAAAAGTAAAACAGAAAGTTTCAGGTCAATTCAGATCGACCGAAGGAGCGGATGCCTTTGCTGTTTTGAGATCAGTTACTGACACAATTATCAAGAATGGACAGAGTGTTGTGCCTGCTTTGGGAACTATCGCTAATTTGCAGACTGATTAGTTACGCGTTATTTAATAAAATTTCCAATACTCTTTTAAGCTTTTCTTTATCAGCTAAAACAAAACCAATATGCATGCCAATGCTTTCTTTTCTGCGGAAGTCAATAGTTTTGCTGCTATTAGCCAAAACTTTATTAAAGGAATCACAAGCATCGTTAAAGGTGTCATGTAATTTGCATGAACGTAATGATGGTTTCTCTTTATTGTCATTTAGACGTGCAGCTTCAAGAAAATTATCCACAAGTGCAATCATGCTTTTACAGCCATTCCTGATTTCATTGATAAACATATCTTGCTCTTCCTGAGAATTTTGCTTGTCTGTAAGCAAATCTGAAAATCCAAGTATTGCATTTAATGGTGTTCTGAACTCGTGCGAGACATTGGCCAACAGGAAAGATCTTTGTTCTTCCATTTCCTTTAATCTGGATTGTAGCTCTTTTTGAAGATCATTTGTAGTTAAGTTCATGTATTGCTTAGGTTTTGTGTGATTTTTACTCAGAAAGTTTCTAACGCACAACTGTTAATACCACAAGCATGCAAAAGGTTACCCCTAATTTCAAAAAAAATTTGATAAAAGATGAAACTTTATTATTAAAAAACTGTATTAAAGGCATTTAAAGCAAAAGAAAGTTTATAAAAATAATGAGTCAGGAATATTTAAAAAGGAATGTCTATTGGCATAAGGAATGATACACATATCAATACTAAAATATAAATTTTACAAAAAAAATACAAAAAAAACTTGCATAATTAAAAATCACATTGTACTTTTACCTCGGAAAATCAAAAACAGAATTTTTATGAAAAAATTTATTGCAATTTCAGGGCTAATTGCCGCGTTTCTAGTCCTCTGTTCCCCACTTAAAGCGCAGGAACAGATTGCCGGGCATACCTTATATAATAATGACGAAAGTGTGCCGATGCCCGGAAGTTATGTGTATCTCATTAATCAGGCAGGGGATACGGTTTCGGATTGTATCACTGATGCAAGCGGTGCATTTTCAATGCCATTTCCCGATCCGGGAACTTACCTTTTAACAACCAAAACAAATATTAATCCAGGAGGAATTGATTTTGGTGATAGCTTTTTAATTATGCTCCATTTATTTGGAATGCATGATTTTACTGATATTGAAGCTGTTGCAGCTGATGTTAACGGAAGTGGGAATATCACCTGGAGCGATTACTGGACAATTGTAATCGGCTGGTTTGTTAACGGCTATCCTTTCCCTGCGGGCGATTGGGGCTACAGTGAAATCAGTTTCATTATCGGAGCCAAAGAAGACCCGCCAGCTGGTGGAGGAAATAATGGCGGTGGTGGAAACGATCCACCAGAGTTTGACGACATTGACCTGGGTATGATCAGTATTGGCGATTGTAGTGGAGGATACAGTCCGGTTCTCCTGAAAGAAACCAGCAGCATCAGCCTTATACAAACAGAAATTAAATGCGCCGGAAATCAATTTGTTGAAATCCCAATTTTGGTTGCCGAACCGATTGCAATAACAGGAATGGCTCTGGCATTTGAATATGACAACCAGCTTATGCGTATTGTTGATGTCGAATCCGATTATAAAATTAACTATGCCATTAAAAGTGGTCAAGTACGGATTTCATGGATAGACGAAGAAGCCAAAGCACATATGTTGAGCCCTAATCAAACTATTATGAAGATAAAGGCGAAAACCAACCCCGGTTTTTCTGCCGGTTCAATTGCTGAATTGAAAAATACAATTGAATCCCATTTTATTGATGCAAATGGTATCCGAATTCCTTATGCACAATTAAAATCTGCGCAGCTTGTTTCTGACGGTAGCAGCGCGGCAGTGTCCGGTATTTATCCAAACCCGGCGAACAATTATGCTTTTATTGATATAAGTTCAAAACTTGAAAGCTCATTAACATTTCATTTCTATGATATTAGCGGAAAATTGGTTCAGCAGTTTGAAGAAAACCCACAATCAGCTGGCATATTAAAGTTAAACCTGGAGCAACTTCCCAAAGGATCATACTTTTATACCATAAGTATTGATGGTGAGATCATAAGCAAAAGCCAGCTAATCAGAAAATAATTATAATTCCATACAACATTGCTTTAAGCCCGGTTATGAAAACCGGGCTTTTTTGTTGGCTCCTGTTCATATTATAGATTTGTCCTTGTCGGTTTATTACAAACTTTTTGCATTTACTGAATCAAATAATCTGCTATATTGAAATTCTAAGCTGAAAAAAGCCATAGTTGGATTATGCGGAACGATTGTTTCTACAAGTTTTTAATTATCAGTATAATAAATGCTGTGTTTGGGTTTTATAATCTGGCCTGTGCTGGCGATTTGCCTGGTACTTTAAACCACAAAAGATCATTTCCGGGAAAAACATCAACAACTGCTCCGAAAGGAACTATTGATTATTTAGAGGTTTCGGGCGATAATTTTTACATAGAGGAAGCAATTCCAACAGAATCAGACAGTATGATCGAAGGGGATTTCAGCACTCTGATCCAAAAGGCAACTGCTTTTTGGGAATTAAACCAAAATGATTCAGCCTTTCAATATCTGCGCTATGCACATAAGCTTAATATTAAACCCGATTCCAATACCCATATTTTTGCTGATTACCTGGCTTTGCAGGGCTCGTATTATGCACACAACCAGAATGCACGGGCTGCTTTCTATTTTTTGAATCAATCCATTAAATGCAGGCCGGACTTTTATCCGCCCAATCCTTCTGCTTTATTTAAAACATACAACAACCTTGGAGTTATTTATATGTGGTATTCAAGCTACAAAAAAGCCTTGTCTTACCTCTTTGAAGCTGAAAAACTCAATAAAAACCACAGCAAAAAGGTGGATACCTCCTACCTCTTTTCCATGTATGAGAATATTGGCCTATGCTACAAATACCTGAAACAGGATGACAGCGCTAATGTGTTTTTAAAAAAAGTTATCCAACTCAGCCAAAAGAAGCATGATCAATACCAGGGTTCCGTAGCGAATGCCTATCTCAATCTGGGCTGGATTGCAACAAATAATGAAAATTACCGTCTGGCACGATTTTATTACGACTCTTCTCTTTATATATTCAACCAATTGGAAGAACCTTCAAACAGAAGGCTGTTCCTCTTATTTCAGAATTATGGGACAAATTGTCTTTTGACCGGTGAGCTTAAAAAAGCAGAGCAATTTTATAATATGGCTTTGTCGAAAGCTACCGGCCCCGGAGCTTCCGGGCAAATGGTCAATGAAGTCCGGCTTAACCTGGCCAATATCTATCTTTCAACCCGTGACTACCCAAAGGCTATCGGGCAATACCGTTCCATTCTTTCTAGCGATGACAATATCTTGAAGTTGAAAGCCTACCGTAACCTTGCCCGTACTTATGAAAAAACCGGCCATACAGATTCGGCTGCCTATATCCATGAATTGAATACTTCCCAAAGCGCCATCAAAATTTATGAACCCGGCGAAATAGCTCTAAACCATTTGTATTATGGCTACTTTTTGATTCAAAACAATATGGATTCTGAACGGGCCATGGCTGAATTAAAAAAAGCTGAAAGTTATTTTTTAAAAAATAATGAACTGAATAGCCGCGATTTGGCCGAATGTTATATCAATATGGGAATTTATTTTGCCCGCAAACAAGAATATCATTCAGCTAAAGAAAACATTAATAAAAGTCTCAGGATACTTAAATCAGGAAATGGGCAAAGCCAATTGACCAAAAACTCAGAAGATTCCAAAACTGTTCGGGCTTATTATCAAATGGGGAATATTTATATGAGTCATTACAACGAGGAGCCCGACAGCAATTTTTTGAGACAGGCATTGAAAAATTACAACAAAGCTATAGATATACTTGAGAGTGTGCGGTTTGGATTGCAAAATGATGAATCTAAGATGAATTATTCATCGCGCTCACGATCAATTTACAGTAAGGCAATTGAGTGCCTTTTTGAAGTATATAATGTTTCGCAATCAGATGAACTAATAAAAAAAGCCTTTGAACTGGCTGAAAAGAGCAAAGCTTCGACGCTTTTGGAGGCCATTAACCGAAACGAAATTGAAGAACAGCTTGAACAGTATGGCAGCCTTATCAGAATGGAAAAACAGCTGCGGGTTAAACTGAACGAAGTCAACCAAAGAACCGAAGCCGAAAAGCAAAAAATTGAAATAGATTCAGTTTTAGTTGCTCAACTGATTAATTCATCTTATGAAATAATGAGTACAATCGACAGCTTGGATAAGATCGTTTCCAATGCCTTGAAACAAAGGCAACTGGAGATTAAAGTCGATGTACTCCCAGCGGATTCGATACTCAGCCAAATGTGTGGCAATACGGCGATGATTGAATATGTTTTCAGTGAGCGCAAACTGTTTGCTTTTGTGTTTTATGATGGGAAATTAAGTATAAAATACACCCCTATCGACAGCACTTTTTACAGTCAATTGAATTTATTCCGTGATCAAATCAGTCATTTCCCCGGAGAAAAGGTGCAGCAGGAGCTCAGCAGTTTTATATATGCTTCAAATTATTTATATAAGAAGTTGATTCCTAAAGAGCTGGAGGCTGTTGAAAATTTAATTGTCATTCCTGACGGTGATTTGTCACTTTTGGCTTTTGAGGCATTGTCCAAAACCGAGCCATCCGAAGAACCTCAATCTTATCGCGAATTGAATTATTTGATCCGTGATCATGGTTTGGTCTATAATTATTTGGCAACACTTCATTTCAGAAAAAACCCTGAGCGTTCGGAAGAATCAAAAGACCTCAATAAAATTATTGCTTTTGCGCCTGATTACCCTCAGAAAAAAGACAAAGGAAGCGCCGAATATAACCGTTTGAAATGGGTCAAAGCTGAAGTTGACAGCCTGAATACAATATTTGGGGCAAAAACTTTTAAGAATACTGAAGCTACCAAGGCAAATTTTATCAACAGAGCGGCAGATTACAGTATTTTGCACCTTGCAATGCATGCCATTGCGGATGAAGAAATGCCCGAAAATTCACATTTGGTGTTTTACCAAAATCCTGATAGTGCCGATGATTATAAACTTCATATTTATGAGATTTATCATCAAAGCCTTAATGCCCGTTTGGCGGTGCTGAGCAGCTGTAATACAGGTTTTGGTAAAATGGCAAAAGGTGAGGGGGTCTTAAGCCTGGCAAGGAGCTTTGCTTACACGGGCACGCAGCATATTATAATGGCCTTGTGGGAAATTGAAGATAAGACCGGTGCGCGGATTATCACGGATTTTTACCATAGGTTAAGCAAAGCATACAGCCCCAATGAGGCGATAAGGGAATCCAAGCTTAATTATCTTCAGTCAGCGCCCAACCTGTTTGCTCATCCCTATTTTTGGGCAGCCTATGTTTCTGTTGGCAAACCCATTACATTCAATCCGGATGTTTTTGAAAAAGAAAAAACGGATAAACTCTGGGTTTTGAGTTTATCCGTTGGTGCGCTCTTATTGGTTTTGATATTGCTTTTTATTAAAAAGCGATTTAGATCTTAATTGGTTAATTTGACAAGAATCCTTGATGCTTTAATGTTATAAAAACTATTGCTGTTCGAGATGTCGATAAAAGCTTTGCGTGCTTCGTCCTTTTTGCCGGTTTTCAATTTAAGCAATGCTGAGTACCATTCGGCCTGATCAATAAAAAGGTTATCTCCATCGGCGATGATATTTTTAAATTTCTGCTCTGCTTTATCAAATTCTTCAAGTTCAACATAACTTAGAGCAGCATAAAATGTTGCTGTAATGTTTTCGTTTACTGAGTTTAGAAGCTTCACTGCACGGTCAAAATCACCGTCATCATAAGCTTGCATTCCCTGGATGAGGTTGTTGTCCGTTTCTGTATCGCCCGACCGAACAATCATAACGGCATCGCTGGGTTGGTAATACTGGGCGAAGAGTGTGGAGCGATTCGTGTTGTTTCCGGCTACAAAATACATTACAGCCGCACTTACAATAACGAAGCCTACAATTGCAGCGGCGACTTTATGCAGCATTTTGAAAGCTGGTTTGCCTTTGGTTTCCTTTGTCATGATTTCCTTCAGGCTGTCCTGAATTTGCAGGGCTTGTTCGTCCATTATGGATTCGTTTACTTCCTTTCGAAGCTGATACTCGCCAAACAGGGCTTTATCTGCTTCAAGTTCCCTTTCAAAGGCAGAGCTTTCTTCCGGACTTAGCTCGCCGTTGAGGTACTTTTCTATTTGCTCACTCTTTTTTCTCATTTGGCTAAATTTTATACCTATGGTCTCCTTTAATCTTATTAATCAGGTTCTCTTTACAAAGATACTTTCTTTTTTTCACAGCTGCAACACTAATACCCAGTATTGTAGCAATTTTTTTAACAGGTATTTTTGTCAAATACATCAACATGATCCGCTGACAATCGGTCGAAAGCTCACGGAAACTTCGTTGATATATGCTATAGCGCACATCTTTCATCAGTCGATCTGTATCCATGCCGCTTTCCGCAATTTCGTTCAATTCGCCGGGATGCAGATACATCGACTGGCTGCGCAGATGCTTGTATGCAATATTTTGACAAACCTTATAGAAGAACGTTCGGAAGGTGCTCGTTAATATCAATGGTTCTCTCTTTAGCCTGCGATATACAGCAAGAATACCGTCCTGAAATATATCCGTTGCATCAGAAACACTACCGCCTGAATTTTTCACTAAAGAAACGATCATTGCGTAATAGTGCTTATAAAGCCATTCAAGAACCTTATGATTGTTGGTCAGGATACCTTCCAGAATATCCTCATCAGAATATTCACGACCACTGTCTATTCTTTTAATACTTTTTTTCATAAAAAGGTTACCCTTATCACGTAACTTTTTTTCAACTTTTTTTTTCACTTGCCGATACAGTCCAGGTTTGCCTGCTTTTTATTGGTGTATTTAGAGTTATAAACAACCTAATACCAATGATTTAAAAACGTTGAACGTAAATTGTTCACCGACCACTGTAAGCAATAAAAATCCTTATCAAAAGCTTATTTAGAATCATTTTAATGATCTTTAAGCCCTGTTTCGGGGGATTTTTATCGTTGACCACCATAATTTCCAATGCGTTGTACGGCATCATCTACACGGGATAAAGGGATTTTGCCCTCTTTCACCATTTGAACAAGGATGTCCAAAGCTTTTTGTGGCAGTTCCGGATCATAAATTTTTCCATTATTGGAGAAAATCAATAAATCCACCCCGGCATTTACTGCCATTTGAATCGCTTCTTCCAAACCGTAATGATCAACTATGGCCGACATCGCCATATCGTCTGAAATGATTAGCCCCTTAAACCCAAGTTTCTTACGTAGGATGTCCGTTAAAGTTACATGCGACAGGCTTGCCGGATAAACCGAATCAATGCGTTTATTAAATACATGGGCCGTCATGATGGCTTCCACTGCATTGCTTTTGATCAATTTACGGTAAGGCAGCAATTCGTCTTCCTGCCAGCTGCCCGTAACATCCGTAAAACCCAAATGCGAATCGGAAAGGGAGCTTCCATGCCCTGGAAAATGTTTGAGGCAAGTACGAATATCATTATTGTTCATGGCATTGATAAATACTTCTGCAAAAGCTGCAACCGAGTCCGGGTCAGCTGCATAGGAGCGCTCAATTTTCCCGATCACCGGGCACAAGGGATTCGTGTTTAAATCCACCACAGGGGCAAAATTTACATTGAAGCCCATTCTGTGGATTTCTGCTGCCATTTGCTTGTAAATCAGGGCGGCACTGTCCAGGCCTAAAGCCGCAGTTTTTTGTGCTGAAGGAAAAACAGGAAAGCCATACCGTTCCTTGAGGCGCGCAACTTTTCCGCCTTCCTGATCCAATGCAATGAGGATATGCCCGGAGGCAGCCTGTTTTATTGATTGGGTTAATTGGCTGAGCTGCTCAGGTGATATAATGTTTCTCGGGCGGCTTTTCGATGGCACGTCATAATCAAACAGGATAAGCCCTCCCGGTGGATGTTTATCCAGAAAATTCTTTATCTCGGGTGCGTCTTCCAAACTTGTTCCCCGAAAACCAAACATTAGCATTTTTGCTGCTTTTGCTTTCAGGGCATCATCATCAGGCTGTACTGATTGACAGGATGTAAAAACATTGATGCCAATGGACAACAGGAAAAACAAGCTGATTTTGTTGTAAGTCATTTATTATTAGGTATTTATAGTCAAATTTCGGTTTTATGGCCGTGCATACAAATCCTTTGGGCAAAAAAAACTTTAGATTGCCATAATCACCAAAAATAGGAATTCATTGGCTGAAACCACAAAAGACGGGGCAATTATTTGTTTTTTTGAAAGCAGCTTTTGGTTAAAACGGAACCTCCAGCACTTCTGGTTTTTCCAACAGATACACCAAAAATAATCCTGCCGCATCCATTCCGCTCAGGTCTGAAAACTGTTGCGCATATGCACGCATTTTTTCCTCATATTCAGGCTGATGTTGCCCCGTTTTATAGTCGATAACCATAAAGGAATGATCAAAAAGTACCATACGGTCGGGGCGCAGCAGCTGATGGCCGTCCGACAGAAAGCTCCGCTCATTTAAAACCGTTCCGCTGCCATCAAAGGCTTTTTTAATTTCAGGTTTTTGGAGCAGTTCTGTTAAAGTACTTTCAAGCCGTGGAATATCGACATGCAGTTTTTTCAGCATTTTTTGTGATCCGGATAAAAGCCGGGACACATCATTTATTGTGTTGATTTGGCTGAGCAGATGATGCAGAAGTACGCCTGTTTCCCGGGCGGAAACCAGCTCATCGGGCCAATAATGTTCTTTTTGGAAACTCAGCTTGATCTTTTCATGCCAAAGTTTGTAGGTTGCCTGTTTTTCTGTTTCCTTATCAGTTGTTTGTGCCTGTTTTCTGTCCTGCGGTTCGGGGATGTGTTTATTGGGCAGGCTCCCGAATTCATAGATTTTTTGTTCCTTATCCCATTTCTTTGTATGTTCCAGATAGGCTTTTAAAAAGGTATGCAGGCCCGGGCCGCTATTCCCTTTCTTTGGTTTGTTTGCTGCCATTATAAACAAAGCCTGTTCGGGCCGCGTCATCGCCACATAAAAAACATTGAGCAAATCCAGTGCAATCTTTGCTTTTTCAGTGTCACAGATTTTTTCCTGCTGTGCACAGGCGATTTTCTCTTTGCCACAGCTGAGCATTGCTGATTTAAGTCCCGGAACTAAATTTTCGGGCAGTTCAACCCATTGGTCTTTGGGCGACCGCAACGATGAAGCGTCGGCATAGGGAAAAATAACAACAGGAAATTCGAGCCCTTTGCTTTTGTGAACGGTCATCACTTTAATGGCATCTGTTTTGGGGCTGACCACAACAGTTTTCTTTTTACCGGTAAATTCCCACCAGCGCATAAAGGATTCTGCTTCGCGGATATGCTGCGATGCAATCTCAAGTAAGGCATCGAGGAAAAAGCGCAGGAATGGATCTGATTGTTGATCCAGACCAAAATGTACGCTGAGTTTTTCGAAAATCTCGTACCAGGAGCCTTGCAGTAAAAACGCATTTTGCGTAGTTTTCAAACCGGCCAACCTGCTCAGGACGTCGGTGGGATTATTGGTTTTTAATTCCGTTGCTGCTTGTTCCAGTTCCGTCCGTCTTTTTAGCAGGCCGCTGTCAAACATATCGAGCAAAATCATTGCTGCATGATACTTTTGCCGTCCCATAGCCAGGAACTGATAAGTGTGGATCAGCAGGCGCACGCGTGGCGATGTTTGCAACTCCACCGAATCGGCAGAAGTAACCGGAAGCCCTTCAAGCTTTTCACCTTCATTGTCCAGCCCGCTCATCAATACACGTGCAGCACGGCGGACATATTCGCCTTTGGGGTTTAAAATTGCGATATCACGGTTTTGAAAACCATGCTCCATTTTCAGGCGATAAACCAGGCGGATCAAATCTTCGTCCATTTGGATATGAGCTTCATCCGCATCTTCATCATATAAAGAAAGCTGCACCAAACCTGCATCTTTGCTTTTGGCAACATCTTGCATCACATCTTCATAAACTGATCTGTAGCTTTCGTCGAGAATAGGATAATGATCGCGCAGAAAAGAAAAAAACGCATTGTTAAAATCAACAATTTTTCCGCAGGTCCTGAAATTGCGGTTTAAAAGGATTTTGTCTTTTTCCGTGCAGCTGTATTCCAGTACATGCGCTCGCTCTTCGTTAAATCCGGTCCTGAGCTTTTCCGGCAGGGAAGGCAAGGCGTTAAAAAGCTCCACTTCGCCGGCCCTGAACCGATAAATGGACTGCTTGGCGTCGCCAACTACCAGGGATGTTTTCACAGAACTTGCCAGGGCATTGGAAACCAATGGCAGCAAATTAAGCCATTGCAAAATGCTGGTGTCCTGAAATTCATCAATCATATAATGTTCGTAAAACTCGCCAAGCCGTGCAAAAATGAAAGGCATAGGTTCGGTGCTGATGATGCCCGAAAGGCGCTTGTTAAATTCTGAAATATGTACGGCTTGTTCCGCCTGGCGCATTTCTTCCATTATTCCCTGAATTTCGCTCAGCAAAGCAATCGGATACAGGTTTTTGATGATTTGCAGGAGCAGGATGTATTCCGCTAGTTTTTTATCGAGGAAATCAAGGAGTTCCTGTGCCAGTGCTTCCAGTTCGGGCGTGATCAGCTCAACACTTTTTTTGATGGCGGCCGATTTGCTTTTTGAAACCCAGTCACCGTTCTGAAGGTGTTTGCTAAGTTTGGCTTGCAGGCGGTCCAGTTTATCAAAATCACCTTTTGTGAATTTTATAAAATTGCCACTGATACCTTTTGTTGCCCCGCCACTTATATTTGCGGGATCTACTTCGCCTTTGCGCAGAATATCGAAATAATCTTCTGCTTTTTTTCGGAGATAGCCTTCGGTGGTTTTCAGGTTATTTTGGATATCACCGGCCATCCGGAAAAAATCCGGCAGACTGAGGCCGCTCATGGATTTCAGTGCTTCGAAGGCGTCTTCTCCCAGAGATTTTTCCGCAAAAGAGGCAATTTCACGCTCCGGGTTCCAGCTTTTTTCCGATTCCGATTTCTGTTTCACAAATTGCAGCACCAGGCGTGTGACTTCTTTGTCCTGGCCTACTTTGTCAAGTATGCTGTCGGTAACACGAACAATCAGTTCCTTTGTGTCGAGCAGGGTTTCAAAATTGGCCGGTAGTTCAAGTTCGCGGGCAAAAACACGGACCAGTTTATGCGTAAAGCTGTCGATGGTGCTGATTGCAAACTCATCATAATAATGCAGGATCAAATCCAGCAGCTGTGATGCGCGCAGGCTCAGATTGTTGATGTCCAGATTCAGGGCTTTTTGCAAATCTGCCGTTTGATAATCAGCTTCAATGCCTTCATTTGCAACAGCAATAATTTGCTTCAATTGATCAATAATCCGGCTTTTCATCTGTCTGGCCGCATCATTGGTGAAAGTAATGGCAAGAATATTCCTGAACTTATTGGGGTTTGCCAAAGCGAGGCAGAGGTATTCAAAGACCAGTTTTGATGTTTTTCCGCTTCCTGCCGATGCCCTGTATATTTTGAATGACATAAATATCTAATTTTGGTTAAAATTATAAAGAAATCCTTAATGTCGGCTTTAGAGTATGCTTTGTTTTTTTATATTTTGCTGGCCATCAGCCTTGTATTAATGCTGTATAAGCCTTTGCGCATGGTATTCGGCCCGTTTAACACACTCATCCATGAGCTGGGACATGCCCTGACCTGCCTGCTTTTTAATGGGAAAATTGAAGAAATAAAAATAAACCGCGACAGCTCCGGACATACGCTCAGCCGCAGCAGAAGCAAGTTTGCTTCCTTCCTTACAGCCCTGGCCGGATATCCTTTTCCCCTGATTTTCGCTTTAACGCTCTTTTGGATGAACCATTTTAACCAAATGATGGCGCTTTATACACTGATCGCGATCAGCATTGTGAGCATCATTCTTTTTGTGCGCAATACCTTTGGTTTGTTTTGGCTGATCGCTTTTACAAGCATAAATGTGCTTTTGCTTGTTTATGCCAACAGAAATATTATTGAATTTTATATTGTTTTCCTCGCTTTTGTATTGCTTGTCAGCGGTTTCCGCGATACGGGCAATCTCTGGAGACTTGCTTTGAAAACACCAAAATATGCAGGCGATGCAACAGTATTAAGGCAAATCAGCGGGCTGCCGGCCCTGTTTTGGGCAGGAATATTCTTTTTGATGAACACAGCAGGCTTCCTTTATGTTGTGCTGACAGTTTTTCCATTTATTAAAGATATTCAATGGACATAAACCAGGAAATCATTAGTATAATAATTATAGCCGTGGCAGCAGCAATTGCATTATGGCTGGTGTACAAAAGGTTTTTCCGCGACGACAGCCCATGCGATTCCTGTGCGCACAAAACGGGCTGCGATTCCTGTTCGGTGATGGAACTCAAAAAAGATATCGACCCCAAACGATTGAAGGAACTGCAGGAGCAGGTTTCAAAGCGCAAGACAACAACTTAATTAGTTATTTCTCAGTAGTTGATATTGTTTTTTGCTATCTTTGATCAAAACAAAGCATATGATCGATAAGGCAGGGTTCAAGGAAGCTTACGGAGAATATGGAGATGAATTTATTATAGAAATATTAGGTATATTTATTTCAGAATACAATGGTGGAAAAAAAATTATTGAAAAATTATTTAAGGAACGGAATCTGGAAGGGCTTGAATCCTATTTTTTCAAGTTGAAGGGTAATGCTGGTCACCTAATTGATTTTGAGAGGAATGAGCTGTTTTGTCGTCTTTATAGAGTTTTGTCTTATGAGGTATGTGAATTAAATATATCTACAGTCAGTAAAATAAAAGATTCGGTTGCCAAATGTGGTGAAGAATTAGAAAGCCTTGTAGATGAGGCCAGAGAATTTAGAAAAGAATTTATCAGCAACTACAGTGATGATAAATAAAGATGAATTTATAAGTGTATATTAAGGGTTTGAAAATGACCAATCAGTTGGGATTATAAGTGTTTTTATGGATTCCTGGTGGTCACGTAAAGCTGAAATCCAGAATGCCTATAACCATCAGGACAGGCATGCGCTTCATACACTTTTCAGCCAATTAAGCGGTTCAATTGGGATCTTTTATGCAAAGGATTTATATAAAAAGACTGATCAAATATGGCGAAACCTTATGAATGGCGCTCCAATTTCTGACATAAAACAGCTTTATGAAGAATGTATGCTTGAAATCCCCTTGTTATTGGAAGAGCTCAAGCTGTTAAAAGAGGAATATCAATCTGCTTGATTTTAAAAAGATATCGACCCCAAACGATTGAAGGAACTGCATGCGCTGATCAAAAACAAATGACCGAAACACCACTCGAAAAAAAATGCCCAAATCAGAATTTCTGCCCAAATTCTGGACAAAATTTGATTCGGTACTAAATTTTTAGTAATATTGTATGGTCAATCTGCAAAAACTGAACCTATGATTAACAAGCAAGAACTGGATGCCACTTATGGTGAATATGGCAATGAATTCATGCTCGAAATAATGAATATTTTTATCAGTGAGTTTGATGGAAAAATGGAAATCATTGAACGCGCAGTCAAAGAACGGGATATGGTTACTTTGCAAGCAGTTTCACACCCACTTAAAGGGAATATTGGCCAGTTTTTTGACCATGAAGCCCATATGATCGCAAAAGAGTTAAACGAAAAAGCCAAAAAAGATGATCAAAGCAATCTGGATGAGGTTTTTGCACGTTTTAAAGAAGCAGCTACTGCAACGAATGAACAGCTCAAAGAACTTAGAAAAGAGTACGAGTAATATTTTGATTGCCTCTCAAAAAATCCTGCATTATTGATTTTATGCGGGATTTTTTATTTCTAATGAAATCTGGAATTGAAAAGCCGAAGTATAATTCTGATCATTTTAGCTTAAAAAAAAGGGCTTCCCCAAAATGACAAAACATTGGAAAAGCCCGTTTGTAACTAATCAGTGTCAGAAAAAAATCAATCCTTATTAACAATTTTCGCTGTGGCTTGTGAATAACTTTCTGGGGTTGATGCGTTTAAAGGCTCTGTGATTTTGCTATTTGTTTGCCTTTGGATTTCGGGTTTAAATATTGGGTTCTCCTTGGGGTATTTTTCAAAAATCATTGGCTGTTCACAATTTGCTGTTTCCTGTGTTCGTAACTAAACCGCTGGTAATTTGACTTTTGCCTCCAACCTACACTACTTTTGAAAGAAAAAAGTTTTGGACAAAGATTTCATTATACAAGAGCTTTTCAAAAGGATCGGCCAGCTTGAAAGAAGACTGGAAGCCCTTGAGTTGGAAAACAAAAAACTCAAAGAAAAGCTTGCCAAATACCAAACACCAAAAAACAGCAACAACAGCTCAATACCTCCCTCCCAAGATCAGAACCGCCCTAAGCGCAGGAGTTTGAGGGAAAAGACAGGGCGTAAGCCAGGCGGACAGGCAGGGCGGAAAGGAAACACACTTAAGATGGCCCAAGTGCCTGACACTATTGAGAAGCACATCCCCTCATATTGCAAGTGTTGCGGAAAAGACCTTGCTTCTTTGCCCGTACAATTAGCCGGTAAACGCCAGGTATTTGATATTCCCGAGATAAAGTTACATGTCACAGAACACCGGGTATATAAAAAGGTTTGCAGTTGTGGCCATGAAACCAAGTGTGATTATCCATCTCAGGCCAATGCCCCGGTAAGCTATGGGAACAACATTGAAAGTTTGATCGGGTATTTCCATACCAGGCAGTACCTGCCCTTTCTGCGTATGAAAGAACTTTTCAGGGATGTTTTCCACGTTCCCATAAGCGAAGGGGGCATCCATTATTTGCTCAATAAACTAAAGCGTAAGGCCCAACCAGCCTATGACCTAATAAAGCAAAAGTTGCTTTCGGGAGGATATTGTTTTTCTGTAGGAAGTGATGAGACAGGAGTTAAGGTTGATGGCAATAAGCACTGGGCATGGACATGGCAAAACCAAGAGGCTACATTCATTACCATCACTGACAACAGGGCACAGAGGAGCATTGGCAATACATTTAAAGATGGGTTTAAAAACTCTGTGTTGGTACATGATTGCTGGAAGAGCCATTTTAATACTGCTGCGCTGTCGCACCAGATTTGTATGGCACATCTTTTACGTGACCTGAATTACTTGTCAGAAAGGTATGGGCATAAATGGAGCAGGATATGCAAACGGCTGTTTCAAACGGCACTGGATTTGAAGAAAAAAATGGACAATGCGGGCTGCTACGTACATAACCCAAAGAGGAACGCAATTGAAAACAGGCTGAACAGTTTACTGAAAGCAGAACTGCCGGAAAAACACAACGAATTGCTTGCATTCAAAAAAAGGCTCGTCAAATACAGGGACTATATCTTCACCTTCTTATATCACCCAGAAGTCCCGCCAGACAATAATGCTTCTGAAAGGGCAATCCGAAACATAAAAGTAAAACAGAAAGTTTCAGGTCAATTCAGATCGACCGAAGGAGCGGATGCCTTTGCTGTTTTGAGATCAGTTACTGACACAATTATCAAGAATGGACAGAGTGTTGTGCCTGCTTTGGGAACTATCGCTAATTTGCAGACTGATTAGTTACGCCCGTTTTATGTATTTTCAAGTATTCTTAAATTACTTCACAACAAGCACTTTTTCTACGGTTCTCTTACCGGAAGCTGTTTCCAGTATCAGGAAATATAATCCTTCAGGGATGCTTTCTGCGTGAAGCGCAATGGAATGAGTGCCATCGGAGAGCATGCCATCAAAAATATGCGCCACAAAACCTCCCTTGTCGTTGAATAAATCCAGGCTTATATGCTCATTGCTCTTCATATTCAACTGGATTTGCGCAATATTGCGTACCGGGTTTGGATTGATGCTGAACTCAGGAAGCGCTTCCTGTTCGCGGATTCCAATAATCAGATCCCAGTCAAACTGGATGATAATCTTATGCATGCCTGCTTCAGTTTCGATCATCAAACTGTCGTAAGCAATATCTATCAGGTTTTCAACTATGAGATTTGGTAAAACCCGGTATTCTTCTTCGCTGTTGCCCGGCATCCAGAAGTTCGTGTTTACATGATTCTCTATCCAAAAGATTTGACCTTCTGAGGTGAAGGGGAAATTAACAACCTCAACAGAATCAGGGCAAGGGTTGGTCATTGTGAAGGTTCTGCCTTCGTAAATTGATTCTTCGGTGAGGAATTTAAGCGTATCGGGAGCAATAACGACATCGCGGTAGAGTGCCAGAGGATCGAGTGCAATAACCAGCTTTTGTGTGCTTAGCTCCGAAGTAACCAAAATGCTGTCGTAGGCCATTTCGGTTGTTGTTGGCCATGGATCAAGAGCGCTGGCTTTTACGATAAGCTCAATGCTGTCTTGTTTTGGAATGTATGTAGGTAGGTCTATCGTCCATGGATCAATAGCCCAGGCAAAAACATCATTTTCGCCTTCGTGGTTTACGGCCAGCAGATCGTGGTTCTGAATATCGCGGTTGGCAATATAAAATGTTTTTCCGTTTTCTATGTCCTCGCGATTGCTAAACCAAATGGTATCCGGGTTCAGGCTCAGGTCAGAAGGTTCTTTCACGTGGAAAGTAACCGACATGCTCAGCTCTGGGTTTTCCGGATCGTTGGACTCAAAAATAATCCGTCCGGTATAATCACCCGCCTCCAGGTTAGTAGCATCCAGTGTATAATCCAATGTCATTTCACCTTCAGGCTCAACGGTTCCGTTCATTGGATCAACAATAATCCAGTTTGCACGATTGCTTTGTGGTGCCAGGGCAAATTCAATATTTGTCATTTGTGCTCCGCCATCGCCATAATTATCTTCAAGCCATAAAGACCAGCGGCCTTGCATGTTTTCGCCTTTAAATGCATCAGCAGTAATGCTGTAATTTCCGCTTTGAAGCCCATTGGCAATACGTGCTTTCTTTCCTGAAGGCGCTTTCAGCCAAACGGAATTTTCAAAAGGATAATTATTAACATTGTAATCGAAGCTGATATTCAGGCTGTTTATCCGTCCCTCAGTTTCAAGGAGCACTTCACTGCTTTTGGCTTCTGTGAGCGTATTGCGTTCCCAGTTTTCCGGAGTATCGTTCAGTTTAAACTGCAGGAGTTCTTTGGCATCTTCTTCAATAATCGTGTTAAACGTAAGTTCGGATGCGCCCATATTGCTAACAGTTATTTCGCCGCCACATGTTGTGCCGACCAGACTGGTACGGTTGATCATAAATGGCGAAACAACAATGGTTGGGTATGTTGGTGCTCCGATAGTAAACTCGTGTGGATCGGCAGCTCCGATAAACGGATGTCGTGTGGTGCGTCCTGATTCATCAGCGGCATAAAGATAATAGCGTACCGTACTGCCATTGGATGCCTGTGGCAAAGTAGCCGTATATTGGTCGTTTCCGGCAGAAGTCAAAGCGGTTGTTTGCCAGCTGCCGCCATTTACCTGATAAAACACCAAAACACTGTCGGGTTTCAGGCTTTGGCCGCTTAATGCTTTTATAGTACATTCAATATCAAGTGGTTCACCTTGCGGGATTTCACCATAAACAACCTGGTGATACACATACAGCATTTCCTTATCGGCCATTTCATGGGTGCGGCAATGCAGGGCGTCGGTGCTTTCCCAGCTGCCGTAAAATCCGTTTACGGTATAGCCGGGCATGGCATCTTCATAAGTTTGCAGCGCATCATCATCCCATTGGCTGTTGGTGATGGGGACATAAACCTTATTATTCAGAATCAATGAGTTACTATACGGCTGATCATCCGGTGTATAAACCCTGATTACATTGAAATTATAACCATAAGAGCAAATTTGTTCTGCCCAGTATGCGGCCATATCTTCCAGGTCGGCATATTGCGGGTGCGATGAAGGTACGGCACGGATCAGGATTTTATCCACATCGAGGAATTTGCCCCAGCAGTCGATATGGTCGATATAGGTGTTGTTGGGGTCGTCCACCACATGATAATCGGTTACGCCGAGATAGTCATCCACGAGATTGTCCACCTGTTGTTGTGAGAGGGTTGGGTTTTCCTGCCACACCAAATCGGTGGAAGCGCCTTCGCTCATCCCGTCGCACATCCAGTTACCACCGGTATGGATCAGGTCCATGCCATACATGGGCACATCCATCATATCGGCCACGAAACCCGGAAGGTTATCGTCATTGGGGCGCGGACGGTTGTATGGAAAATCAACAATGGCAATTTCGTTGTTGCCGTCGAGGATAAACCAGGGGCCGTAATCACGCGTCCAGTAGGAATCGGTAGGCGCATGCAAAAAATTACAGTTGTCCATGTTCACTCCATTGCTTTGATACTGGCTGATTACCGTATTTTCTTCAATTTGGTCGGCTACGATAGTTGTTACCTGATCGCCCATGGATAATTCTTTGATGAGTGCAATCGGGATACCAAAAGGATAACGCACCAAAACACCTTTTTGCGAGGCAAATTCAGCAATGCTGTGTACCGGAGCAGGGGGCGGATCGGTTGGCGTAAAATCGCGGCCAATCAAATGGCGCATTTTTGCTTCCTCAGCCGTCATATGATGCTTCAGCTTAGAAGTGCTTTGGTATTTTTTAGTTTGTGCCTGCGTCAACAAAGGCAACAAAAAAACCAGTAATAAAGACGCGTAAAATTTGTTCATAAAAAAACAACCGTTAAATTTTTAAAATAAAGGTTATCAGCCACTTGCTGTAGGTTAAAAATAAAACCACATGATTTATTTGTTGACTGATTGACCTAAAATTCCCTTTAAGCGCCAAATTTACTAATAATGAGCAGAAAAAAAGTAGCCAGCACTTAAAAATTATGTGAAAATATTGAGATGTTTGGCTGTTCGTAAAAATGACTAATTTTACAATCCAATAACAATTTACTATGGCGAGGATCAGAGTACAGAATTTTGGCCCAATAAAAAAAGGCTGTTTGGAAAATGAAGGATGGATCGATATTAAAAAAGCCACCTTTTTTACAGGGAACCAGGGCAGCGGCAAAAGCACCCTTGCAAAACTGACATCCACTTTGCTTTGGATTGAGAAACAACTATATAGGGAGGGCGAAATAAAAAATGGATTTCATTATTCATATTTTATGGATCTCTTTGCATTCCATAATATCCAAAGTTATTTTACTGATAAAACAATTATTGAATTTGAAGGTGACTTTCTTCGTTTCAAAGCTGATGCTCAAAGCAAAAAACAACACATTAAAATTGAATTAGAAAAAGGTCAACAATATCTCTTGCCCAAACTGATGTATGTCCCTTCGGAGAGAAATTTCCTGAGTACAATCAAAAATGCTTTTGATGTGAAAGGCATGCCTGAGAATTTATTTGCCTTTGCTGAAGAATTCCGAAAAGCGCAAAAAGCTTGTAAGGGCGAAAATATTGACCTGGGAATTGCGGGGCATAAATACTTTTACGATTTTCAAAAGGATGAATCCTATATTAAAGGATCTGATTTTCAATTAAGACTATCCGAAGCTTCAAGTGGCTATCAATCATATTCTCCATTATTTGTTGTGACTAGATGGTTGTCAAAAATAATTTTACGAACAGGGAGGGATGATGATAAAAACCTGTTAAGCGTTAATCGGATTTTGGATATGGCAGAAGAAACAAATCAAATAATGGATCATCCTTTGTGGACTGAAAAGGAAAAGCACGATAGGATTAAATCTGTCAGAAATAGATATTATCCTGGATGTTTCATAAACATCATCGAGGAGCCCGAGCAAAACCTATTCCCTTCATCGCAATGGGAAATGCTCAAGGAACTCATGTATTATGCCAATTATCAGGATCAAAATAAGCTGATTGTTACCACGCACAGCCCATACCTCATCAATTTTATTTCCATCATAGCAAAAGCACATTCCGTTTATCAATTAAACTTAAATAAGGACCAAGAGGACAGGCTTCAAAAAATTGTTCCGGAATCCTCTGTCGTTCCTCCCGAAGGCATAAGCATTTACGAGTTCGATGAACATAACGGAACCATAAAAAAACTGCCCGATTATAAAGGCATCCCCTCCGATGATAATTACCTGAATAATAGCCTGGGAACGACCAACGACCTTTTTGTTGAACTTCTGGAAATCGAAGAGGAATGTCAGTAGATTTTTCCAAAAATTGTTGCAAAACCACTTCCTCCAGCTTATGTTTTGGACTTTATGATGAGCCACATCCCGCCAAGGAACCTGCTTATATTGTGGAGTCCAATGGCAAGAAATGGAGCGCTGAGGTCAAGAACATTGATGAAGTAGAAATAGAATTTTACGCCATCGACCATTGTGTGGATTTTTCCTTTAAAAATGGCAAAATGATGAAGCGTTGCGACGGACTGCTCAAAAAAAACAGGATGCTTGCTTTTGTGGAACTGAAATCCAGTAAGCGCAAATGGCTTAAAGAGGGCATAGAACAGTTAATCGTTTCTATTGAGCTGTTCAAACAACAACATCAAAGCCAAAAATATGAATTGAAAGAAGCCTATGTCTGCAACAATCAAAAGCCATATTTTAATTCGGGTCACGCTCAAAAAATTGAAGAATTTAAAGACCGCAGCAGAGGGCTTATCCTGCGACCAAAATATTTGATCGAACTCTAAGCATTATTCTTGAACAGCCTAAAACAATTCAATTCTTCTTCCCCAAAAAGCGCCCATTCCCGGCTATACCTAAAAATCAGTAAATTCAAGTCAAAGCCCATTCCATCCTCCCAAAACCACCCAATAAAGATTCGAAGCACCACTTTCCCACTTTCAACTTTCCCACTTTCGCACTTTCAACTTTCGCACTTTCAACTTTCGCACTTTCAACTTTCCCACTTTCGCACTTTCCACTTTCCCACTTTCCCACTTTCCCACTTTCAACTTCCCCACTTTCAACTTTCCCGCTTTCAACTTTCCCACTTTCCCACTTTCCCACTTTCAACTTCCCCACTTTCCCTCCTTCCCAAAAAATGAATTTGTATTACCTGGCAATGATTTCACTATCTTTGTTTTCAAATAACCGAAAAATGGAATCTGTAATAAAAAAAGGAGCTAAAAAGGATCAAATCCGATTGATCTTTGAAAGGCTCAGAAAAAAGAGATTGGCCAAAGTGCAAGATATAAGCAAGTACTGTGGTATTTTAGCCAGCAAAGAAGATCCTTTAGCATTACAAAAAAAGTGGCGGGATGAATGGTAATTCATTGTTTCTCGACACAAACATAGTCCTGTATTTTCTCAATGGAGACCGTACATTGATTCCTGTGCTGGAAGAAAAAGTTTTGTATGTTTCGTTTATCACGGACTTGGAGCTTTTGAGCTATTCCGGAATAACATCAGATGAGAGCAGAAAAATTATTTCATTCCTTAAAAACTGCACAGTTGTTGAGATGAATTCCGGGATAAAACATGATGTTATAAGCATCAGAAAAAAATATAACCTCAAGCTGCCTGATGCAATAATAGTGGGCTCTGCAATGCGTCTGGACATCCCTTTAATAAGTGCAGATAAAGGAATGAAAAAAGTCAATGAGATCGATTTCATTCATTATGAGATTTCTGATTGAGACGAAGGGCCACTTTCTCACTCAAGGTCCCCGAGCGGCCTGTGGTGAGCGTAGCCGAACCAAGCCGAGGGGCCACTTTTCCACTTTCGCACTTTTCCACTTTCGCACTTTCGCACTTTCCCACTTTCAAACTTTCCCACTTTCAAACTTTCGCACTTTCCACTTTCCCGCTTTCAACTTTCCCACTTTCCCACTTTCAACTTTCCCACTTTCCCACTTTCAACTTTCCCACTTCCCCCCTCAATGCAAAACCGCCTGCAAAACCTCCAACGATTTCAAACTGCCAAAACCCGGCACATGTATCACGAAATAATCAACAATATAATTTAACAAGTCCGCACGGCTCCGTCCGTTCATTTGTATTTCCCCGCAACGATCGTATTTCCGCTCCGACAAAAAATGCCATACCGAACTCAGAGGAGGCTCAATCACCGCTTTATGCCCCGGACGCACAGCGCTGCTGCAACCTTCGTACAGATCAATATAAAAAACATCGTCTTGCCTGTGCTTCATCGCGCATGCAAAACCAATCCGCTTCGAAAATTCCAATAAAAACGATAAATACGCATTATGGCATCTTTCCCTGCATTGATCAAACCACAGCAGAAATGCTTCGAGAAAGGCATACATTTCCTCATTGGCTTCGCTTTCGCGTATGCACTTTAAAATGATTTCGTTGACCAGCATACGCACCGCATTTTTGCGCACATCTTCATCAAATCTGCCGCCCAAAGCGTTGATATTGCGCACATAATGCAAATCACGGCTTTTGCCTTCGGCGCAGTGCATATCCACTACCTGCAAAGGCTGGAACAGTCCGGCTTTAAGACGTGCTTTGGATTTGCGCACGCCACGCAAAATATAAGATTGCATGCCTTTCTGCTGCGTATAGCATTGCACCACCAGCGAGGATTCGCCGTATTTCACGCTGCGCATCACAATTGCTCGGGTATTGTAGCTCGCCGGCATCAGTAGGGGCTTATGCTGATATCGATATTGATGATAAAGTGCAGGCCGTGGCTCAGGCCGATGCGGTACAAAACAATCATCAAAAGCGCCAGCATCAGCCATAGGAAATTGGTGCGCGTGCGGCTGCGGCTCTGCTTTGCGCCTAAGCGTGGATGCGCACCGGCATTAAAAAACATCGGCACAATCAGCGCCAGAATACTGAACAGCAAAATGGCATCATAAACGATGATATTGTGATGCTGTGGCGTTGCATTCGGGATTTTTATGGCCAGCAAAACAGCCGTACCGATAAGCCAGGGAACAATGCCCTGACTCAGAATAAACCATGGCCGGTTGGATTTGCGTATGCGTGCCGACGAATTGGCCGTTTCGAGGAAAATCTGTGTGCTTTTAAAACCGATAAATCCCATCAAAAACACAAAAACCAGGCTCATAAAAAATTTTGCCGCCGTGGGCAGGTACAGCCAGTTGGCCACATAGCCAAAACCCTGATCGGTGATGATGCCGGCTGTCCAGGCACCAAAAAACATATTGAAAGAATGGAAGCTCAGCCAAATCAGGAACAGCTTGATCAAGCGGTTGGCCGGCTGACGCTTTCGCAGGAAATAACGATAGTACAAAATACCAAGCAATAAGGAAATCAAGGGCCCGGAAAGCGTAATGGCGATAATGCTGAAATCGGTCCATAACGGACTGTTGTTGCCTACCGGAAACATCACTTCGTAATAATACAAAACCGAATCGATCCCGAAATTTCCTGCGCTTACTATTACAGCCATTTGATAGGACAGATAGACCAATAGGTAGGCCAGCACATATAAAATTGTGCTGTTGAACACATAAGGGATGTAAGCCCTGGGATTCCAGTGGCGTTCTTTCTTTTCTCCCGGGATTATGTCACGGTCGGGCTGTAGCCACGGGTCGTAAGGGACATCGGTAATATAAAGGGTGTAGAGTAATTTATTGAGCGTACGCTTAAATTTGCTCGCTCCGCCAATATCCTGCGATTTACGTTTCTTGGGTGCTTTGTACTTTTTCTTTACGTCTTTATAGCGCTTCTCCGATTTTTGGCGCGCCTCCTGATGCTGTTGTTTGTCCTGCCCGGGCTGATAATTGGTAATTTCCCCGCCGGTGCGCAGGAAAGTGTCTTCGGTAGCAACTGTACTTTGTTTTTTGTATTTGCTGCCTTTCCAAAGCATTTTGATTTGGTGCAGCAGGCCTTTTTTATGATGCCTGTGGCTGTGATGCTTTTTGGAAGACGAGCTCTTTGAAAAGGAATTGCTTAAAGATGGAGATTTTTTGCGGCTATAGGACTTCAGGCGCAGCTTATAAAGCCACCGCCTCCATGGGCTGAATTTTTTTGCCCTCTTATGTTTCTTGCTCTTATGTTTGGTCATGAATTTTCCGAAAACGCCAAAAATACGGAATTTTTTTGCTAAGTTTGCCCTCTACGGCAATATGGGATAACTTAAGCTGAAATTAACATCAAAGTAAATATAAAGCACTTATTTTGTACTCCCTAATAAAATGGCGATATTCAATTAACCTAATAATTTATCAAACAGTAAAATCATTATGAAAAAATTTACTCTTTTTAGTGTGCTTATGGCACTTTTGTTTTTAGCTCCGGCTTTGAGTTGGGGACAGGATTTGATTATAACAGGCGTAATGGATGGCCCTTTAAGTGGCGGAACACCAAAAGTGGTAGAGGTTTATGTGGTCAATGATATTGCTGACCTTTCCAGTCATGTTCTGAAAATTCAGGCGAACTCTAATACAAGCTGGTCGAACCCTTATACATTTGAGGGGGCAGCTTCTGCCGGAGATTTCATTTATATAACAGGTAATGGTCAAGCTGATGAGTTCGCAACTTGGTTTGACAACCCTCCTGGGATTACTCCTATTGAGGCCAGTGTCGCTAGTTCCAATGGAGATGACAGGTATGGTCTTTTTTTCGAAGACGCCCTATATGATATTTATGGAGTAGATGGTGAAGATGGTACCGGCAAAACATGGGAATTTATGGACGGTTGGGGATACCGCAATAATGGTGGTGCTCCTACTGCCTTCTTTGATGATATGGCATGGACCTATAGCGGTAAAGATGCTTTAGATGGTGAAACAACAAATGCTACTGCAGCAGTTCCGTTTCCTATTGGAACTTATGTGCATACTGCTGCCTCAGATCCAGTAATCACCAATATCACCCAAACTCCCGATGCTGATATCACTTCTGCAACAACAGTTTCTGTTTCTGCTGATATTACCTCCGCAGTCGGTGTTGTTGGAGGAGAAGTCCAATGGGGAACAGCTTCAGGTATTTATGATAATAATATTGGTATGTCAAGCGGTGCTGGCGATACATACACAACAGATACAGATATCCCGGCACAAGCAGATGGAACAACCGTCTATTATGTTGTATATGCTTTAGATATGAATGGGGATGATAATACCTCAGCAGAACAAAGTTATACTGTAGCTGATCCTCCAACATATGATGTTACCTTTAATGTGGATATGAATGCTGTTGCAGGTTTTAATGCTGCTACGGAGAGTGTTTATATTAGTGGAACAGTTTGTGATTGGGCAGAGCCAGGCAGTAGTGATGATTATAAACTTTTAGATGGTGATGGAGATCTTATCTATAGCCTTACCCTTACCTTGGAAGAGGGTGATATTAGTTATAAGTATTTCAGGGGCGCTGGATGGGATGGCGGCGAATGGTCTGGAGATCCTAACCGTGCAGCTTCTATTACTGAAATTACAACATTGGATGATGTTTTTGGTGAATATGCCCTTCCTGTTACATTTAATGTTGATATGTCTTTAGATGCGACCTTCGATCCTTTAAATGATGTTGTTTATATTAGTGGTATCAACGGTTGGATAGAGCCAGGTACTGATCCTGCTTATCAGCTTTTAGATGCTGATGGAGACTTAATCTATACGCTAACATTAGATGTTAATGTCGGTGATATCGAATATAAATATTTTAAAAATGCCGGCTGGGACGGCGGCGAATGGGCTGCAGGTGCTAACCGCAGCGCAACAATTACCGCAACAACAACCTTAAATGATGTATTTGGTTTTAGTGGCGCTGTTGTTCTGGAATTACCTTACGAACAGGATTTTGAAAGTGTAACCGTAGATGCAGATATTAATTTGGCCGGTTGGACAAATGCAAACGTTGAAGCTGGCGGAGTTCCAAAGTGGATCGGAAAAGAGTTTAGCAGTAATAAATTTGCTCAAATGGCTTCCTATAATTCAAGTTCAACAGGCGCAGATCAGGTTTGGTTGATTACTCCAGGTTTGAATATGGATGCTACTGCTAATGAAGAGTTTTCCTTTGATGTGAATGTTGGTTACTGGAAACATGCCGGACTTTCTGTTAAAATTTCAACAGATTATGACCAAACTATTGCAGGCATTGCAACTGCAACCTGGACCGATGTAACTGCTAATTTTACTATTCCTGAAATTCCCACAAGCGGTTATGGCGATTTTGCAACTGCTGGTACTATGGATGTTTCCGCTTATAATGGTACAATGTCAATTGCTTTTGTTTATGATGGTAATAAAACTGATGGAGAAACAACGACATATCAAATCGACAATGTTTTGGTAGAAGAGCCTGCTGCACCTCCCGCAACCGCAACCTGGTCAGGCGCTACCAACAACGATTGGGCAACAGCAACTAACTGGGACAATGGCGTTCCCGGTGCTACAACAGATGTTATTGTTCCTTCCGGCCTTACAAATTATCCTACTATTTCAGCAGCAGCTTCTGCAAACACTATTGCAATGGCCGAAGGCGCAACCCTCCTCGGATTTGAAAACCTCACTTTGGCTGGTAACGCCACATTCACGCAAAATCATACTGGTGGTACTTCCGGTGGTGGAAAAGATGATCCAAACGCAATTTACCATATGGTTTCATCGCCAGTGGTTGGTGCTACCGCAATTTCAGTTTTCCCTTCATCTTCCTTTGTTCGTTCTTATGACGAAACAACAGCAAGCTGGGTGAACCTTACCGGAACAGATGTGCTTGCTCCCGGAACTGGCTACAGCCTCTGGATGCCTGATGGCGCATCAAACGTAGAATATACAGGAACACTGACTACAAGCACTGTATCAACAGGCGCTATGAGCTTAACCAACACTGGTTTTGGTATTGACGGATGGCACCTGCTGGGAAACCCATTTGCTGCTGCACTTGATTTTGATCTGGGCACATGGAATATTTCCAACGTAAACGGCAGTGTAAGTGTATGGAAATCAACAATAGGTAACTACATCACTTCGGGTGGTGACCTTACAGATAATATCATTCCTGTTGGACAGGCTTTCTTTGTTCAGGTAAGTGCTGATGGCGGTTCTATGGATATTCCTGTGGATGCATGTGTGCATAACAGCACCAGCGTTTACAAAGAAAGCCGCACAAATTATTTCGCGTTGAACATCACCAATGATGCCAACAGCTATAGCGACAATACTTTTGTACGTTTCAGCCAGGCTTATGCCAATGAATACGAAACCGAAGATGCTACAAAAATGTATGGCCTCGCTGCTGCTCCGCAAATCTATACTATGGAAGGCGAGCATAAACTGAAAATCAACAGCCGTCGTTCTGCAGAAGATATTGCACTGAACTTAGAAGCCGGTATTGATGCAACTTATACTTTCACTGTAAGTGAGTTCAGCATTGATGGCGAAGTGATCCTCGAAGACAAGCAAACAGGCCACACCGAAGCACTTGCTGCAAACAGCACATACAGCTTCACCGCAAGCCCTGAAGATCCTGCCGACCGTTTCGTACTGCATTTCAACGGTATGACCGATGTGGAAGAAACTGCATTGGAAGGTGTTCAGGTTTATGCTGCAAACAATGCAATCTATGTAAACTACAATGCTCCGGCCACTGCCGAAATCAGCGTTTATACTGTTGCCGGCCAAAAAGTGATGACTGCTACAGCAGCACAGGGCCTCAACAGCCTGAAGGTGAACAATGCTACAGGAAATTACCTCGTACGCATCATCAGCGCCCAGGGCACAATGACTGAAAAAGTATTTGTAAAATAAATTACCAACGGGCTGCTCTTTTTAAAGGGCAGTCCGCTTGACTTAAATCATAGAAAAACATATTTTTGCATAAAATCAAAGAATCATGAAAAAGATAGTAGCAAGTCTCGCAATAATCGGAATGTTTAGTTTAGGCGCTATTGCACAACCACAGCCGGGAAATGATGGAAATGGAACCGGAGTTGGTGGCGATCCTATTGGTGGTGGTGCTCCCGTAGGCAGCGGTATTGCTGTTTTACTGGCAGCCGGTGCAGCCTATGGCAGCAAAAAAGTTTTTGATGCACGTAAGCGCCTCAACGATTAAAACCTAGCTCTCTATGAATTCTAAGACTAAATAATTTCATTTTAAATGAGTATTTAAGAGCCTGGCCATTTGCGGTCGGGCTTTTTTTGTGCATTTCAGCAAAAACACGACCGTATGTGTTGCCCAACACGACCGTATGTGTTTGTCAAGACGACCGTATGTGTTGCTCAATACGTCCTGATGTGTTTGCCAACACGTCCTTATGTGTTGTTCAACACGACCGTATGTGTTTTCAAAAACTTCTAATCCCGGATATTCCGGCGGCAGCATTTCCATAATCCCAAAAAGATGTATATTTGAATCAGTGAAATGAACATGATTAAATCAAAATATCATTATGAGCTATCTTATTCGTATTCTTGGGCTTTCGGTTGTGGTAATGCTTCTTTGCTGGCTGCTGCCCGGCGTTTATATTTATGACTACGGCGATGCCATTATCGTTGCTTTTCTTTTAAGTATCTTAAATACTTTTTTACGCCCTTTGCTTATTATTTTAACTATTCCGATTACGATTCTAACCTTTGGGCTGTTCTTGCTGGTTATTAATGCTTTGATGGTGTCGCTGGTCAGCGAGTGGGTCGATGGCTTTTATGTTGATGGTTTCGGCCATGCAATTCTTTTTAGTGTTTTATATTCCCTGGTTGCCTATCTATTGAAAGCGCCGGACAATAGAAATGTTTGAAAAATAAAAAATTATGAAAGTACGCTATAATTACGATAAGGAATTGATCCGCAGTATCTTCAATGATTGTGAAATCTGTCATCTAAGTATGGTAGATGATGAAAACGGCCCTTATGTAGTGCCGATGAATTATGGTTTTGATGAAGATTACATTTATCTGCATTCGGGTGCTGAAGGACAGAAGATGAAATTCCTGAAAAAGAATCCCAAAGTTTGCCTGAACTTCAGTACCGGCCATGTTTTGCGCTGGCAGCACGAAAAAGTGGCATGCAGTTATGGCATGAAATATAAGAGCATACAGGTGTTTGGTGCGGTGCAGTTCGTTGAAGATAAGTACGATAAAATTGCAGTGCTTGATCACATTATGAAGAAATACTCTGAGCGGGAATTCAAATACAGCGATCCGGCAGTGCGCGAAGTCATCTGCATGAAAATAAAAATTGACAAGCTGATCTGCCGTACATATGACTAACTTGCTGGCCGATGACCTGGGTAGGGAAGTCTTGATTCCGGAACAGCCCCAACGCATCATCAGCCTTTGTCCTTCAGTTACTTATAGTTTGATAAAGCTGGGTTGCCGCAATCAGTTGGCAGGCCGCACAAGGTATTGCATCCATCCCAGGGAGGAAGTTGCCGGCATTCCTGTTGTTGGCCCGGTGCAGGGTTTTTCAATGGATGCAGTTCATGCACTGAATCCGGATTTGATCCTTGCCGTAAAAGAAGAAAACGCAAAAGATGAAGTACTGAAACTCAGTGAGCTTTATCCTGTTTTTGTTTTTGATGTGGATGATGTTGAAAAAAATGCAGCGCATCTTTTGAAACTGGGAGTTTTGTGTGGCAAGGAAAAAGAAGCAGAGGAAATTGTGGGCAGCTTTCCGAAGTTTGCTTTGCCCCAAAAAGCTTTACAAAGCTTATACCTGATTTGGAAGAATCCCTGGATGGGCGTGGGCGCAAATACTTATACCGGCTCTGTTTTGTCGTTTTTTGGCTTGCCTCAAAAGGCTCATTTTACGGAAGCTTATCCAAAACTGAGCGGGCAGGATTTCCGGGATGCAGACCTTATCATGTTGTCATCGGAGCCTTTTCCTTTTCAGGAACATCACCGAAAGGAATTGCAGGCATTGTACCCGGACAAAAAAATCATATTGGTTGAAGGGGAAATGTTTTGCTGGTTCGGGGCCTGGTTTGCAAATACGGAAGCTTATCTGGAAAGTGCTTTGCGGGATATATAAAAAAAGGCCCTGAAATTCAGAGCCTTTTTGATTTTATTATTGGATATCCTAACGGATATCATCTTCATTTTCCACAGTCCAGGTATCTCCTGAATTGAGCAGGTCGTCCATATTTTTTATTTTGGAGTTTTCCTGAACATAGGCAATTTGTTTTTCAACTTTATCATCGTATGTAGTATCTGCTACTGCGCGGATTACACCAAAAGCTACCGGATAATCGGGATACGACATATTGGCAAGCATCAGGTGCATAAACGGTTCTTTTGTATGCGCATCATGTACGAGGATATCGTCTTGCGTAATGCCATTTTCGCCAATGGTAACCACTTTGAGTTTCCAGCCATCAAGGATCAGGCCTTTGTCATTGTTTTTGCCAAAGATCATAGGTTTGCCGTGCTCCAGGATGAGTTGGCGGTCGGCTTTATGCTCGCGGTCGGTAATTGCCTTATGGCAGCCATCATTATAGATCACACAGTTTTGAAGGATTTCGACCATGGATGTTCCTTTAAACTGCGCCGCTTCGATAAGAACTTTGGTAGTCAGTTTCACATTGTTATCGAGGGTACGGGCAAAGAATTTACCCTGAGCGCCCAATACAAGCTCGCCGGGGTGGAATGGATGTTCCACTGTGCCGTAAGGAGATGTTTTTGTGACCTGGCCTTCTACTGAAGTTGGCGAGTATTGTCCTTTTGTAAGACCATAAATCTGGTTGTTAAAAAGGAGGATATTGATATTGACATTTCTGCGGATTGCGTGGATGAAGTGGTTTCCACCGATTGCAAGCGCATCGCCATCGCCGGTAATTGTCCAAACGCTCAGATCAGGATTGGCAACTTTTACTCCGGTACTGATTGCCGCAGCACGCCCGTGGATGCCGTGGAAGGCATAAGTGTCCATATAATACGGAAAGCGTGATGAGCATCCAATACCTGAAATAACAGCGTATTTTTCTTTCGGAAGGTTCAGCTCGGCCATTGCTTTATGCACTGCATTTAAAACGGCATGGTCGCCACATCCGGGGCACCAGCGTACTTCCTGATCGCTTTTAAAGTCTTTTGCAGTTAATTTTGCTGTTGTATTTTCCATTTTATTTGCCCTCCAGAATTTGATTGAACTTTTGTTTGAGTTCCAGCACGGTAAAAGGGAGTCCCATAATTTTGTTGTACTGCTTAAATTCGAATTGCTGGAAGTTCATTTTCAGGTAAGAAACAAACTGTCCGTTATTCAATTCGCACACAACAATTTTTTTGTACCTCGAAAAAATATCCGATGTATTGGCCGGAAGCGGCTGGATGTAGTTGAAATGTGCCAGGCTAACGCTCTTGCCTTCCTGACGGAGTTCGCGGACAGCCGACAGCAGGTGGCCGTAAGTGGAGCCCCATCCTACAACGAGCACATCGCCACTTTGATCGCCAAATACGTCAATATCAGGGACATCAACCACAACGCGTTTGATTTTTTCTTCCCGTTCTTTGGTCATCACTTCATGATTCTCAGGAACGTAAGAAACAGTACCGGTAACAGCCATTTTTTCCAGGCCACCAATGCGGTGTTCTTTGCCTTTCATGCCCGGCGAGGCCCAGTAGCGTGCATATGTAACGGGATCGCGACGGTATGGTTGGTAATCGTCATCATCATCATGGGCGATTTTTGCTTTGATGGATGGCATTTCGGCCATTGCAGGAATTTTCCATGGCTCCGAGCCATTGGCCAAAAACCCGTCAGTAAGCAAAATAACCGGGGTCATATGTTCCAGGGCAATTTTTGCAGCCTGGAAAGCATAATTAAAACAGTTGGAATGCGTACTCGCAGCAATGACTACAATCGGGCTTTCACCATTACGCCCGTAAAGTGCCTGCATCAGGTCGGCCTGCTCGGTTTTGGTAGGAAGCCCGGTTGATGGACCGCCACGCTGAACATTCACAATGACCAAAGGCAATTCGGTGATAACCGCAAGGTTGGCGGCTTCTGTTTTGAGCGCCAGGCCCGGGCCCGAAGTGGTTGTAACAGCCAAACGGCCAGCGAATGCAGCACCAATGGCTGTGGTAATACCGGCAATTTCGTCTTCGGCCTGAACAGCTTTTACGCCGAGGCTTTTCTGTTTGGATAATTCCTGAAGGATTTCCGTGGCCGGGGTAATAGGATAGGAGCCGCAGAAAAGGGGAAGCCCCGATTTTTCGGAAGCAGCAATCAAACCCCATGCTGTGGCTATATTGCCGTTGATGTTGCGGTAACGTCCGGTTTTAATCGGAGCGGGCGCAACTTTATAATGTGTACGGCGAAAAACCTCAATGGATTCGGCATAATTGTAGCCTGCTTTCAGGACCAATTTATTTGCTTCAATAACCAAAGGGTTTTTCTTGAATTTCTTTTCGAAGAATTTTTCGGTGTTTTCGAGCGGACGATCAAACATCCAGTAAACAATACCCAGAGCAAACATGTTTTTGCTCCGGAGGATACTCTTGGTGTCGAGTTTGGTGTCTTTGAGCGCTTCCCGTGTTAAGGTCGAGATCGGTGCAAAGATTACATTATAATCTTCCAGTCGTTCTTCCTTAACCGGATCGTCGGTTTGAAAACCTGCTTTTGCGAGGTTTTTTTCATTGATGCTGTCGCTGTCAATAATAATTGTGGAACCTTTTTTAGTCCATTTGGCATTAGCTTTCAAAGCTGCCGGGTTCATTGCCACGAGCACATCGGCATAATCGCCGGGTGTGTTAACTTCTTTGTGGCCAAAATGAACCTGGAAACCTGAAACACCCCCAACAGTTCCCTGTGGAGCCCGAATTTCCGCCGGATAATCGGGAAATGTAGCTAAATCGTTTCCAATTAATGCTGATGTTTCTGAGAATAAAGTGCCTGTGAGCTGCATGCCATCACCCGAATCTCCGGAAAACCGGATGACCACCTGATCAAGCTCAACAGTTTTTTGTTCTTTATCTGCCATGCTTCTGTCTTTTTTAAGAATTGGGGCAAAGTTATACCATATTTTTAGTCTGACATTCTAATTTTTTAAAAATTCATTGTCAGGCTGTTCCAATATTAATTTAGATTCAATCTAAAAATTATTTTGCCAATAAAATAGATTAGTTCCATAAACAGAAACCGTTATTTTTGCCCTGATTAAAAGAGAAGTAATTTATCTATTTCTAACCTATAAAATTTGAAATTATGGCATATGTAATTACTGACGAATGTGTAGCTTGCGGTACTTGCCTTGATGAGTGCCCCGTAGAAGCAATTTCTGAAGGCGATATCTACAAAATTGATGCAGATCTTTGCACTGATTGTGGAGCTTGCGCTGATGTTTGTCCTACTGAAGCTATCCACCCAGCAGAATAATAACTATTTTGCTCATAGCAAAAACCCGTTGTCTTCAAAAGGCAACGGGTTTTCTTTTAGCAAAAAAAAGCCTGGCTTTCGCCAGGCTTTTTTTGTTGGTTCTACTCGGAATTCCGTGGAAACCTTTAAAGTATTCAAAGGTTGGGATACAGTTTTAATACCTATCAAAATTTAGAGAACTAATCCGGGACAAACTTTCCAAAGTTCTAAACTTTGGAAAGTTTAACCTCCAATTCTATCTCAATTTTTATTACCCACAAAAAACCGAGTAGAACCTTTTTGTTATCGTAGCAAGGTGACACGTCCGGTTTCAATATGCCTGTAGCCGGGTGCATCAACACCTTCTCCCTCGTAGGTGATTTGCCATACATAAATTCCCTGTGGGCATGCGGTGCCTTCAAAGTCATTGCCGTTCCAGCCTTCCAAAACGTCTTCTGTCTGGAATACCAATCTGCCGTTTCGGTTATAGATACGCATCTCAAAAATAACGGTTGGGTCCGATGTAACCGGTTTGAATATTTCATTGACACCATCATTATTTGGAGTAAAGGCATTGGGCATACGCATATAACCATCGCAAAGTTCAACCATAATCGAATCGGATGTAGCACAGGCATCGTTCCATACCGTTACATAGTATGCGCCATCCTCCGAAACCTCTATAGTTTGCTTACGGCTTCCGTTTGACCACAGATAGTTGTGGTTTCCGTCGCTGTTGCCTGCATTTAAAGTAACCGGCTCGCAAGTGAAAAGATAGAGGTCTTCGCCAAGATTAACGAATGGTGGAGGCAGCACCGGAATAGTGAAGTCGAGGCTATCGACACAGCCGGAAGTGCTGGTTCCGTACATTCGGTATTGCTGATCCGCACTTAGCGTGGAAATAACCGTGCTTCCTCCAATGGTATCCAGCCCGGTAGCCGGTGTCCAGAGGTAAGTGGCTGCACCTTCTGCTGTTATCTGTATGGATGAATCGCGGCAGAGCATGGGCTGTTCGGGCATGATGCTGAGCACCGGTGTTGGATTGATGTTCAGTTCGATGCTGTCGGAATAAACAGCGCAGGGGCTGATTCCGAATACATCCAAATGCAGCCAGACTTTAACGGTTTGCGTGATGTCTTCATCCTCTGGGATGTATGTTGTATTGATGTCCGTTGGATCCTCGAAATAACCATAATCGTTGCTCGCAGTCCAGAGGATGGAGTCGGCATGTTCATACCAGGCGGCTTCGAGCGGATATGTAAATGTCTCACATAAAGAATCGAGTTGCGGGCCTGCATCCAGTTCGGGATGTGGGACGACATTAACTTTCAGGCTGTCGCATTCCGACATGCCGCAATAGTTTTCCCAAAGTGCATATACTGTTGTAGAATCCTCAAAGGGCGGGATAACCAATGGGTTTCCTGAGCCCAGTGGCGTGCCCTGGCATGAATTTGTGTACCACCGGACGATATCGCCGCGGCCACCAAAAACTTCCAGCGTAATATTTTGCTCATAATCGGAGCAGTAATTATTGGTGTCAATTACAATGCTGTCGGGCGTGAGCGGAATGTTCACGGTTACGGTAAACGGAACACATTCGGCCGTGTCGCAGATGTTGCGCCAGGTTGCATAATAGGTTGTCGTAGTGTCGGGCGCAGCAGTTGTAAACGGATTGGAATTGCTGAGCAGTGGTGTGGTCAGGCATTCATCCTTAAACCACATAATTACCTCACCAACGCCGCCGTGTGCCGTAAGTGTAATGGTTTGGAGATCACCGCCGGGGCAGAAGTAATTGGTATCTACCGTGATGCTGTCCACGGGTTCAGGATTATTCACGTGAACGATTACGGAATCACATTCCGAAACGGCACAACGGTTTTCCCAACGGGCATAATATGTTGTTGTTACCAAAGGCGGTGGGACAAGTTGGAACACTTCGCCTGTTCCAAGGCTGTTCAGGCCACAGGCTCCTTCGAACCAGCGTAATGAATCGCCCAGTCCGGAGATGGTGTCGCCTACACCTCCTGTTGAAGTTAAAATAATGGATTCGAGGCTGCCGGCACAGAAATTGTCATCACTGGTAGAGAGCGTATCCGGTGGTGTAGGCGCTTCGATCACAATGATCCGTACGGATGTGCATTCAGAAACACCACATTCATTTTCCCAGCGGCCATAATAGGTTGTTGTTGTGTCGGGCGGTGGCATTCCGAAAGGATTCCCGATACCGAGTTCTTCGCCATTGCACTCGTCTTTAAACCAGCGCACGGTTTCGCCGCGGCCACCAATTCCGTTCAGGATAATTTCAACCGGTGGGTCATTGAAGCAGATAATTGCTGTATCAGCCACAATGGTATCGAATGGCAGCGGTTCATTTACCGTCACTTCCATCGAGATGCAATCGGATTCGTTACAGCTGTTGATGTAGGAAACAAAATAAGATGTGGATGTGTCCGGTGCAGTAAATGACAAAGTGTTGATTCCACCAAATGTTTTTCCCAGTTCCAGACCGGTGCAACTGTCTTGCCGCCATACAAGAGTATCGCCCAGACCACCTTCAACAGTTAAATTAATCAAGCCTGCATACTGCGGGCAGAAGAAATTTGTATCTACATAAATCGTATCAGGCCGGATTGGTTGTGGGCGTACATTCATAATAATTGAGTCGCAGTCGCTGTAACCGCAATTGTTCACGTAAACGGCATAGTACACAGTGGTATCAACCGGGGCAGGCAATGCCTGAGGCGGATTTCCTTGGGCAACCACCGGGCCGTTACAGCTGTCGATGCGCCATTCAACATAATCACCAAAGCCGCCAACCGCAGTAAACTGAACTAATTCGACGGTTAGGGCACAGAAATTATTGGTGTCCACCAAAATCGTGTCGGGCTGTATTGGCAGCGGGCGCACATCCACCTGAATGGACAGGCATTCTGTTGTGTCGCAGCCGTTTATCCAGCGGGCAAAATAAACCGTAGTATCGAGTGGCGCAGGAATACGCACAGAATCTCCAACGGCCAGCAGTGAGTCGCCACAAGTTGGTGTGTACCATTCCAGATATTCGCCATAGCCTCCAAAGGCCATCAGGCTGATGGAGTCGTATTCAGTCGAACAGAAATTATTGATATCAACGGTAAGATAATCCGGGATAATGGGTTGCGGTGCGATGTTTACTGTAATGCTTTGGCAATCTGTTGTATCGCAAGTACTTTCGTAACGTGCGTAATAAGTAATGGTATCGGGAGGTGTTTCGAGCCTTAAAGGCGTACCTGTGCCAATTGCATCCCCGCCGCAGGAGTCTGCATACCAGCGCAGTTCATCGCCAAAGCCACCATGAGCTGTTAAAGTGATGGAGTCCGTTGTAGCAGCACAGATGTCGTTAATATCTACCGTAACGGAGTCAAGCATAACAGGTTGCAGCTTTACAAGGATTTGCACGGAATCGCATTCCGAAACGGCGCAATCATTTTTCCAGCGTGCCCAATACCAGGTAGTGTCGATAGGAGCGGTAACCGTCAGGAATGTATCGGCTGTTGTTCCGATGAGGGAATCTCCGCATGATTTCATAAACCACTGGATGGAATCGCCCCAGCCGCCGTCAACGCTCAGGGTAAGATCAGTGACAATACCTGCACAATAATCATTGGTGTCGCTGATGATTGCATCCGGTTTTACGGGCAGCGGAATTACATAAACGGAATCAGTGGTGTCGTTATAGCAATTATTGTAATCAGTAAAAGCAAAAGTGATGTGGACAAATGTGCCGGGCGTAACATCGGGGCTGCCCGGATCGAAAAGAGCTGTGCCATTAAGCAGGTCCTGAATACCGTTTCCGCTGAACGTGCCCAGATTATTTGGGACATCCGCTGTTAGAGTGATCGGATCGGCATTAACGCAAAGCGAATCGGGCAATCCGCTGAAACCAACAACCGGCAGTGCATTCACAAAAATCTGCCAGCTTGTATCCACAGTACATCCGTTTGCGTCCGTTGTGGAATAACTGAGGCTGTGCGGCCCCATTCCGGCAAGATCGTAAGCTGTCGCTGCAGTCCAGCGTGCCGTGCCAGTAGCCGGGTCATTATCTGAAAAACCATTGCCTGTAAATCCTACCGAAAAATCAGTGAAAGGTGTTCCGCTGATTGTCATGGTGTCGGTGTCGTAGCAATAATGTGTTGTGTCGAAACCGGAAATTGTTAATACTGGTAATTCCCAAACATTCACGCGGAATGTGCTGTCTTTCGTACATCCGTTTGGATCGGTATAGGAATAGGTAATAAAGTTATACCCAAGCTCAGCGAGAGAAGGAGTGAAGATAGCGCGTCCATCGCCAAGATCTGTTAAACCAGCACCGGGTGTAATGGTGAAGATGCCATCGGGCTGATGGTTTCCGTAAATGGTATCAGGAATAGCATTGAAGCAGTAGTTTGAATCCAGGGAAGTAACTGTTGCTGTTGGGAGCGGCACCACAACCGCTGTGATGGTCGTATCACCGGTACAGCCCATGCCGTCTTCCCAAGTGTAGGTAATCGGGTGACTGCCAACACCGGCTATGGAAGGTTTGAAAATCACCCTTCCGTCGCTTAGATCCTGAAGGTATGCAGCGCCTGCAGGGCCGAATGTTCCCTGTGGTGCCATGCTGCCAAATAATGTGTCGTTTTCGGCATCTACACAATAATGATCTTCCAAACCATCGATGCTAACTACAACGCGGTCGTAAACAGTTACAGAAAGTGTAGAGTCATTGGAACATCCTGTGATGGTGTCTAAGTAAGAATAGGTGATATTCCATGTGCCAGCACCTGCGGAATCCGGGTAGAATACAGCCGTTCCGTTTTGATTGTCCTGTAAGCCACTGGCCGGGCCGTCAAAAGTGAATACTCCATTACTGTCGGTGGGCCAGCCTTGTAAGCCGGAAGGGTTGGCATCAAAGCAATAGTTTTCCAAAAGCCCCGTAAAATAGGCATTCGGCAGTGCGTAAACTTCGATTTGCCGGGTAGTATCGTACGTACATCCATTGGCATTGGTGTAGATGTAGGAAATATCATGGATACCGGGGCCGGCCAATGGTGGTACAAAGAAGGCTTTTCCGGGTTCTGTGGGTTGAATACCGTTACCTAAAAAGTATCCTGCATTGGCAGGGTTACCGGATTGGTTCCCGATTAACTCAATAGGATCTGCGTTTTCGCAATAACCTTCTTCGGTAACCGTGAAATCAAGGGTCGGGGTAAGTCCATAAACCAAAACCGTTTTGATAATGGAATCCGTACATCCAAGATTATCTGTATAAGTATATTGAATATCGTAGGGGCCGCCGGGAGCTACATTTTGCGGCATAAAGGAGGCTGTTCCGTTTCCATTGTCTGTAATGCCCTCGCCGGTAAATATTCCGTTGGCGTCGGTGGGTGTGCCGTTGAGCTGTATGGGTTGATTTTCGTAATTCACGCAATAGCCTTCTAAAGTAAGTCCGGTAAAATTAACAACCGGAAGTGGGTTTACTGTAACTGTGCGCGTAGAATCATCGATACAGCCGTCGGCATTTGTGTAAGTATAAGTAATGTCCCAGATGCCAATTCCGGCGGCAAAGGGGTTGAAGCTGGCCGTACCATCGCCATTATCTGTGAGACCTGCCGGAGCTGTTGTGGTGAAAACACCATCTGCGCCTGCCGGAATACCAGTAAGTTGCGTGTCTTCATCAACGAGGCAGAGGTTTTCGGGCAATCCTGTGAAGTTTGCCACCGGAGCTTGATGGGGTGTTACAATGACATAGGGGCAAGGATATGGAGATGCGCCGCAGAAGTTTTCAACCCGTGCGTAATAGGTAGTCACTGCTGTAGGGGCAATTACTTTGGCTGTTTCGCCCGAAGCAACAGAGTCCAGGCCACAATATCCTTTATACCAAACCACATCTCCGCCGTAAGCGTCCAGAGCAGTTAAGGTAATGGAATCAATTTCGCCAATACAGAAATCTTCATAATCTGCAGTTACGCCGGATGGAGATTCCGGGCTTTGCAGAACATTGATAGTGATGCTGTCGCATTCTGAAGGGCCGCAATAATTAGTCCAGTAAACGTAATAAGTTGTCGTGTCGCTTGGAGGGTCAATAAGAAGGGGAGATCCGGATCCGATCTGCGTTCCGGTACAGGAATCTTTGGCCCAGATCAGGTTTTCACCATATCCACCTTCTGCGGAGAGGCTGATCAGGTTTGGATAACCCAGGCAGATTTCAGTAGTATCGGCATAAGCTGTTTCCACTTCAATGGCTGATTCCAGAACCAATACCTGCACGGAATCTACATCGCTGTTGCCGCATCCATCTGTTTCCCAGCGTACATAATACCATGTTGATACGGTTGGTGCTGCAACATCAACGGGGGTCCCTGTTTGCAGCGGGTCGCCAATGCAATCGCGGTTGTCGTACCAGGCAAGCAGTTCGCCGGTATGGCCTGCGTCATCTGCCGAAAGTGTAATAAAATTCACACTTAATTGGCAGAATTCATCCGGATAGGCAGTAACATCTTCAGGGGCAGTGGGTTGCCCAAGCGAGATAACCTCTACTTCCACGCAGCTTGATGTATCGCAAACTGTTTCCCAACGTGCAAAGTAAGTAGTGGTTGATTCGGGCGAAGGGATCGTGAGTGGCGAGCCTGTTCCCACAATAGTGCCTCCTTCGGCTTCTGTACATGCATCTTTGAGCCAGGTAAGCGTTGTTCCGCTACCGCCTTCCGAGCTTAAGGTGATGTCGCCGGGATCGTCCCAGCAAAAACCACTGCGGTCAACCGAAGCAGAATTTGGAGGAACAGGTGCATCAAATTCATTTTCCAAAACAATTGTAGTGTCTTTGGTGCAGTTCAGCGCATCGGTAATCGTAACCATATAACTGCCTTCGTCCAGATTATAAACGTTTTGGGTAATCGGGCCGTGGCTCCATGCAAAACTATAAGGAGGCGTGCCGCCACCAACTTCAATTTCAATGCTTCCATCACCTGCACCGGCGCAGGAGGGCTGCACAACCACAGGCTCTTCCGGGAAAAACACCAGATTGGCCTGTGCATAAAAAATGTCTTTATCACCGAGGTTTGTGAGGCTGTAATCGCCGAAAGCAATATTGCTTTCCATGTATCCGGCAATGATGAAATTACCGGCGGTATCATGAACCATGGTGGTTCCCATAACATTGCCCGTGGCCGGGGAATGCACGCCCCGGAAAAAATCTCCGGAGGCATTGTAGCCGGCAGTAATGATGTCGAGGCCGCCCTGTGCGCTGAGGTTCATTGTGTCGATGACGGCATTTCCTGAGAAGCCCCCGGTGAAATAGATGTTGTTGCGATGGTCAAGGCTTAAGCCCCTTCCATAATCTTCCTGGCTTCCGCCGCCGCGTTTCGACCATTGGTGGTTGCCGTCGGTATCGTAACGGGAAATAAAAATATCGTTTAAACCTGCGCTTGTGAGGGTGGTGACCCCAAAAGTTGCTGTGGCTTTAAATGATCCGGTCAGATAGAAATAGCCATCCTGGGCGGATTGTATATCATAGACCATTTCGTTTTGTGGCCCGCCGATTTGCTTTACCCAAAGCTGGTTGCCATACTGATCGTAGGAAAGGATGAAAATATCATCATCGCCCTGGCTTGTAAGGCTTTCTGCTCCGAATGTGGCCGTGCTTTGGAACGTACCGCTGAGGATGATGTTTCCGTAGGAGCTGCGGCTGATTTCATAACCGAAATCTTCGGAGGTTCCGCCTGATTTTTCTGCCCATTCAAACACGCCATTGGTGTTGATTTTGGCTGCAAAAATATCATCACCGCCATTACTGAGCAGGTTGATGCTTTGGAAATCGGCATTTCCCTGGAACGATCCCGTGATGTATGAATCGCCATTGGGCTCAGTAAAAATTCCAAATCCCTGATCATCGAAAAACCCACCGGCTGTCCTGACCCAAACGAAGGTTCCGTCGGGGGCATATTTCGCAATAAAAATTTCTTTGTCCTGGCTGCCGGATCCTGATCCTGAGGAATTAACCTGATTGCCATCGAAAAAGGCCAGTTCCCTGAAAGTACCGATAACATAAACATTTCCAAGCGAGTCGATGCTGATATCCGAGCCTCTATCGTTGAGTGTTCCTCCTGCGGATACGACCCAGCTGAGGTTACCGATGTTGTTGTATTTTGCAATATAAATATCGGTGCCGCCAAAGCTGGTGAGGCTGGTGCTTCCAAATGTGGCAGTACTTGAATAATATCCGGTTATGTATAGGTTCCCGTCGCGGTCGGTTACCATTTTTTCTGCCATATCGGCACTGTTGCCGCCATCGTTATAAGCGTATTGCCATACAGTGGAATCTTTTCCAAACCCGATTTCAGTCGGTTCGTTTAACCTGAATTTTCTTGTAGCGATGCAGCCTTCATTGTCTGTGATGGTTACGCTATAATATCCAGGAGCCAGATTGGAAATGTCTTCGGCTGTTGATCCGTTGTTCCAATTGAAGGTATAAGGTGTTGCACCACCGGAAACATTCAGTTGGATTTCGCCATTATCATCGGCATTGCAACTGATTTGGTTCACTGTTGCATCAATTTCGGGATTGCAGTAATTGTGCATCCATTTCCACATTTCGGCATAAACAGTTGTTCCGTTATCGGATCCTGTTCCGGCATAACCAATGTCGCCCAAAGAAAAGGCAATGCCTTCCCTTCTGCCGTCGGCTTGTATGGAAGCGGTTGATGACCATGCGTCTGCTACGGGTTCATACCACCAGAAATCGGCGAGCAGGCCGGAGCCGTCATCGCCCATGCCTACATAAGCTTTGCCATCGATGATGAAAGAAGATGCCCCCAGGCGTGCTGTTCCGCCATAATCGGCAATTTGCGTCCAATCATCAGTTGTAGGGTTATATGCGTAAAAGTCGCCTTCGAAGACACCGCTCCAGCCGATACCTGCGTATCCTGTGGAGCCAATGCTGAACGCGGCATTGTAAGCCCGGGCCGTTCCGGGAAAATCTTCGACCTGTGTCCAGCTTCCGTCCGTAATGTCAAATTCGTAAAAATCATTGTAGAAAGCAGCGCCATCAACGCCCAGTCCAACATAAGCTTTCTGGCCAATAACAAAAGCAGAAAGGCCTTGCCGTTTGCCGCCGGGCAACGAGTCGGTCATTAAAGTCCAGTTGCCGTTTACAGAATTGAACTGCCATACATCCCGGTTGTTTGTTCCGGCATTGTTGAGCCCGCCAACAATATAAGCTTTGGTGCCAATAGCAAAAGCAGCGGCATAAGCACGTCCGTCGGTAACGGGGCAAGCTGCATTTTCGAGTGACCAGCTGTCCGTTGTGCTGTTGTATTTCCATAAATCGGAAATGATTGCGTTGGTAGCATCCCTTCCTCCAAAAACATAAATGTTGTTATTGATTTTGAAAGTAGCTGCACCTTTTCGTGGAGAAGGCGCTCCAAAGTCAGAAGCGGGCAACCATAAATCCTGTGCGTTTACCTGCATCAGGCTAAAAAGAATATAAAAAACGGAGGTGATTAGTACCGGAAGATTTTTTCCTGACTGCTTCATTTATTTTTATTTTTATTTTTCAAATAAGGGGTAATGTATGGGCATGCAAATCCGGCATCAACAGTTTGATTCCTGACAAAAAAAACGGCCATAAAAACGAAACCGAAATAACTATTTGATTCCGAGTTAATTGTGTTGAATTGTGCCATTGCTTCTACAATTGCTTTCTGCCCGTAAGCATATAATTTCCAAAAATAGAAAGATCCTGTAAATTACGCGGCTTCAAGCGTTCATTTTATCCATATAATATGAACATTAAAAAATAATTAAGTTGTCTGAGAAAGCCCCATCTTACAAAAGATGGACATCTATGGGCTATGCTCAGTTGTATCGGGCGAATTTGATTAATTTTTAAATCTTGTGTTTCGGGTTTCAGGCTTTTAGTAATTTTACGCGATTATTACTTACCAAAACCAAAATTATGAAAAGGATTAGCTGGCTATTTTTGTTATTAATTTTAATTGCAAGTTCGTGTATGCAAAAAATGGATTATCCCGAAACCCGAAAAATGGATCAGGCCGATGAATATTTCGGCATTGAAGTTCAGGATCCTTACCGGTGGCTTGAAAATGACACATCAGCCGAAACGGAAGCATGGGTGAAAGCTGAAAATGAAGTTACTTTCGCTTATTTTGATGAAATCCCTTTCCGTCCGGCCTTGCGCCAACGCTTGGAAAAAATCTGGGATTACCCAAAATATGGTGCGCCTTTCAGTAAAAAGGAATATTATTTCTTCTTCAAAAATGACGGAATGCAAAATCAAAGTGTGCTCTATATCCAAAAAGGTTTGGATGGAACACCTGCTGTTTTGCTCGATCCCAATAAATTAAGTGAAGACGGAACAGTGGCCCTGGCCAGCCTTTCCATCTCTGCTGATGCAAAATACCTCGCTTACAGCATCGCACGGGGAGGTTCCGACTGGAATGAAATATATGTGCTTGATATTGAAGGTAAAACCTTATTGAAAGACAAAATTGAATGGGTGAAATTTTCCGGTATGTCCTGGTATAAAGATGGGTTTTATTACAGCCGTTATGATGCCCCCGCCGAAGGGAAAGAACTCTCAAATAAAAATGAATTCCATAAAGTTTATTACCATAAGCTTGGCGATACACAAGATCAGGATGTGCTGGTTTATGATGACCCGGAACATCCGCAAAGGAATTTTTATGCTCAGGTTACCGAGGATGAACGTTTCCTGATTATCGGTGAGATGGAGTCATCGCATGGAAATGAATTGTATGTCAAGGATCTTGAGCAAAAAGATGCAGCATTTGTGCAGCTTGCCGAAGGTTTTGAGAAAGAATATGCTGTTGTGGATAATGATGGTGATAATATTTACCTGATCACCAATGCCGGCGCCCCGATGAAAAAACTTGTGAAAGTAGATATGGGCAAACCGGAAGCTGAAAACTGGCAGGTTATTATTCCTGAGGAAGATAAAGTTTTGCAGGGTGTTTTCTTTATTGGTGGAAAACTGATTGCAAAATATACGGAAGATGCTTACTCAAAAGCATATGTTTATGATACAGAGGGAAATAAACTTGATGAAGTGCAATTCCCCGGTATTGGCACCGTTGGTGGGTTTAGCGGCGAGAAAGACAAAAATACGGCGTTTTATGCTTTTACTTCTTTTACATATCCCACGGCCATTTTTGAATATGATGTAGCAGCAAACAAATCAAAGGTTTTTCGTCTTCCGGAAGTGGATTTTGATGCAGAAGCCTTTGAAACCCATCAGGTTTTCTTCAAAAGCAAAGATGGTACAGAGGTTCCTATGTTTATTGTCCATAAAAAGGGATTGAAAATGGACGGGAACAATCCTTGTTTGCTTTATGGGTACGGTGGTTTTAATATTTCCCTGACGCCGGGTTTCAGCATTACACGCTTGCCTTTCCTTGAAAATGGTGGCGTTTATGTGATGGTGAACCTGCGCGGTGGCGGCGAATACGGAGAAAAATGGCATGAGGCCGGCACGAAATTGCAAAAGCAAAATGTGTTTGATGATTTTATTGCCGCAGCAGAATATATGATAGATAATGGATATACCAATTCTGAGAAATTGGCCATGAACGGTGGTTCCAACGGTGGTTTGCTTGTTGGTGCGGTTATGACGCAACGTCCTGATTTATTTAAGGTTGCTGTTCCAGCAGTGGGTGTAATGGATATGCTCCGCTATCATAATTTTACGATTGGCTGGGCCTGGGCCGGTGATTATGGCCGTAGTGACGACAGCAAGGAGATGTTTGAATATCTGCACGGATATTCGCCATTGCACAACATTAAAGATGGCGTGGCCTATCCGGCAACATTGATTACTACTGCCGATCATGATGACCGAGTGGTGCCGGCACATTCCTTTAAGTTTGCTGCCCGCCTTCAGGAAGCCAATGCAGGCACCAATCCGGTTTTGATCCGCATCGAAACCAAAGCAGGTCATGGCGCCGGTAAACCCACAGCAAAAATTATTGATGAATCTGCCGATGTTTGGGGGTTTATTATGTATAACCTGGGAATGAAACCTCAGTTTTAAAAAGAACATCAAATTTTATAAAAGCACTCCTGGTGGGTGCTTTTTTTATGGCAGTACCCTGAGCTTTCCCTTGCGGCTAAAGCTTTGCAGGTCTTTGGTGAGATATTGAAGTTGAAAGAAATACACGCCGGATTCTACTGTTTTTCCATCGTATTTTCCATCCCAGCTATCGTAAGGATCCGTAGAAGCGTATAATATTGTGCCACTTTGATCAAACACCTGCAAGCTGAATGAAGCCAGATGTTGCAGTTTGCCCAGCAAAGCCAGTTCGTCGTTAATGCCGTCATTATTTGGTGTGAAAGCATTAGGCAGCCCGAAATTGCCTACATTGATAATACTCACCTGAATGGTATCATAGCTGGTGCAGCCGTAATTGTTGGCGCGCAACCAGTAGGCTCCTCCTTTATCAATGATTTCCAGCTCCCTTTTTTTGCTTCCGTTTGACCAGGTGTAGTTGTAGTTTTTCGGGCCGGCATAAAGGATTAGGGTGTCGGTAGCGTAGATGCTTGTGTCAGGACCAAGATCAATGTCCGGAATCTTGATGCCCTGAAAGCTTCTGTTGCTCAAAATTTGGCATAGGTTTTTCGTTTTTATCTGGAGTTTGATGCTATGGTTGCCCACCTCATTGATCTGAATTTTGCCGGAAGATCCGAAAACCGTATCCGTTTGTTCATCCATAAACCATTCATAATCAGTGATCCACGGATTAGTAACCGGGCAATTAGGATCCTGTGTTGAAAAGCTAAGCGTGTCGCCCAAACAAATTTTTGTGTTGTTCAGGTAAATGCTGATATTGTTTTCAGCGATGGGGTTTTCGAATAGTATTCTGTCCTGATAAAAGCTGTAGAGCCCAAAATAAGCCGGTTGATAGCATCCCTTTTCTTCGAATATTATGTTATCATCAATGAAGAACTGTATTATATTATGATGATAGCGGATTCGGATTTTGTATTTTTGGTTTTTCTGCCAGAATGCTTCGGGATCATGCTTGCTTTTCAGGATGTTAAATTTCCCCGGACATTCGTTGTGGCCAAAGAAATATTTCCGGATTTCTTCATGGCTGAATTTGCCTTTGACCCTGCTGAGCGTATAGCCTCCTTTTCCGGTGTAAGAATTTAAGCTGCTGGTATTGCCTTTCCAGTCAAAGAGGTAAAAATCAAAAGTTGAATCTGAGGTGGCCAGGGGTGCCTGCAACCCAAAGACCAATCCCATAAAATTCATGCTGTCCGGGTTCATTGCCGCAAGTGTGCAGATGTAATCGGCATCGATCATTTTTTCGGGATAAAGAAAGAAAGCAGGGTAAGCGGAGGCCGTTGTTTGCTCAATTTTGAAGTTTCCTGTCAGCTTCCATTGGTCATCGGCACTGCCGGCAGGCATAAAATTATACGAAAGAAGCGTATCGTTGCAAATCATATCCATGAAAATATGGATGGTGTCCGAAATGGTGCAACCGCCATTATCAACAGATACCCAATAATATCCCGGATGAAATACAGTGACAGAACTGTCGGTGCTGCCATTGGACCATAAATAGGTAAAATTGCCTGTAGGAGCTTTTAAAATCATACTGTCGCCCTCGGTGAAAGCAGTATCTCTGCCCAGATTAACAATGGGTTTTTTAAGGATATTTATTGCGGTTGAGTCTTCGTATATCCTGTTATTTATGCTTTGGGCAATTAGTTTGATGTTCAAGGAACCGGCTTCTTCCGGTATCAGTGAGCCCCCCTCTCCGTAAAGCGTGTCTTTTTTGTTGATGATCCATGTATATTTTGTGAAAAAAGGATTTTCGACCGTGCACCCCATAGGATTTACGGAATAAACTATTTCATCACCAACACATGATGTGGTTTGGTTTGTTCTGATGATTGCTTCATGTTTTATGTTGGGGTAACTGAATTGTGCATGGGGCTGCGAAAAAGTGTAAAAACCAAAGAGGCCTACATCAAAACAGCCGGCAGTACTGAATACTTCTTTTTCACCGATAAATATTGCGAGGCTGTCTTTGAGGTACCTGATCTTTAAAATGTAATCGCGATGAGGTCGCCAGCGCGCACTGGAAAAATATTTTGTGTGCAGGATTTTTAATGTGTCTTCTGCTGCCGTATTTCCATAGAAATAGCGCCAGCATTTTTCTTCAGAAAGTTGGGCCTTGATTTGGCTGATGGCATATCCCTGATAGCCATAATATCCATGAAAATAGCCTGTTTTGCCTTTCCAGTTAAAAAGGTAGGTTCTGTATAGTGAATCATTAATGCTTTCTGGACTTTGGTATCCAAATACCAAGCCGACATAATCAAAATCGCGTTCAGAATCGATTCGGATCCTGCAACTGAATTCGGCGTCAATTTGATCGAAAGGATATACATAAAAGGAGGGAGGGTGGTTTTCCCATTCCTGACTGACGGTTGTGTCGCCATGCAACATCCATTCAGCTTCACTTCCTCCGCGCGCTTCAAAATCGTTGATATTTAATGTGTCAATTACTGCCTCCTGGGCGCAAATCGCATGAGGCAAAACAAAAAATAGTATGATGAGTGTTTTTATCTTTTCCATTTGCGATTCCTTTTATAATATTCAGCATCGGGCATCAGGCATGATTTTTTGTTTTTGCCGACGAAACATAAACCGTTGTAAGTTACAGAAAACCCGGCAATTCCATAATTCATATAATCGGGTATAACCCCTTCGCTATAAAGGCTGTACCAGGCATTGACATTAAAATTATGAAAGCCGATCCCGGTATTCATGCGAATGGCTTTATAGGGTTTGCTTTGTATGCCTGCCCCGGCAATTAAGCGAAAATGATTGTGTTTTTTGATGATGTCTAAATGTAGCCCGCCTCCGTATATTACTAAACTTTCGGTTTGGCCTGAATAAGACGTATAGTATGGGATCAGGCTTAAAACCGGCGCGATATAAATTTCGCAATCAAAGTGCAGGAGTGTGGCAATGGTGTAATGGTAGGATGATTCCGTAAAGCTCTCATACGGTTGGTTTAGATAATGCCCGGAAATGCCTGCACGTAGATTTTTGATCGGAAAATCAGGAATGATCAGCTCTGCAATAGCGCCTGTATTGAGTGCAACAGAACTTGCTGTTTCAGAAATGCCTGTTTCTCCTGATGGGACAGAAGGGTCAAAATTTCCCCGGCTCCATTGTGAAGCAAATTGAAAGTCGTTGGTATTCAGTTTTTTTTGTTGCCAAAGGACAGATGTTCCAAGATGTACCAACAGCTGGTTTATTTGCTTGTGATAGGCAAAGCTAATGCCGGCAATATTTTTGTTTATCAGGTCATTAGGGCATTTTTGGTTTCCTGCACTAAGCCCAATTCCAAATGAAGAGCCTTTTGAATTTGTTGGGCGCAAACGTATGTCCGCCTGAAAACTGTTGCTGACAAAATTTCCTTCCCATTGATTGCTGTAATAGAATCCTGCGCGCAAACTGCATTCTCCTGTGAGTCCGCAATAGGCAGGGTTTAGGAGAAAACCTTCGTCGTATTTGTTGCCTGGTAAATGCTGTGCATGCGAAATAAGAACAGAAACTGCCAGAAAAACAATGGAACTTATTTCTTTGGTGTAGCGCATAAACAGTCTATTGAAAAGTATCATAAAATATATAGACTGTAAATATAAACAAAAAATTTATTTTGAACGTATTAATTTTATTCGTCGGGAAAGGATTTGGGCTTGCTAAAAGCGGGCTTATTCAGGAAAGCAGTGTCTTCCAGACTGATCAGGAAGTTTTTTAAATCGTTGATTTCCTGTTTGTTGAGACGCGTTCCCCCATCGGCAATATGGTGCATCAAAGGGTTGATGTAGGGAGACCACAGCAGTCCTTCATTATAAAAGTTAATAACGTCATCAAGGGTTTTGAAACGGCCATCGTGCATATATGGTGCCTGGAAACGGATATTCCGTAGCGTTGTGGCTTTATATGCTCCCAAATCCATTGGGTCTCCGGTGATGTGATAACGGTCGCGTGGATCGGCAAAAGCTCCTGTGAAGAGACTGTCTTTCCCGTTATTGTAGAACAGGTTGGTTGTAAAAAGAGGATTGCCGTATCCGCCGTGGCAATGAAAACAATCGGCACCTTCCTCGGTAGTAAAAAGGATAAATCCGTTTAATTCGGATGCAGTGAGCATTTCTTCGCCTCTGAGGTAACGATCAAATTTGCTGTTGGAGGAAACCAATGTCCGCACAAATTGCGCAATGGCCTTGCTGATCCGATCCATTGTTATAATTTCACTACCAAAAGCTTTTTTGAAAAGTTCCGCATAGCCAGGAATTGAAGTGATTAGATCAACTGTCCGGTTTGTATCGCCGGCAATTTCATGTGGTGCCATAACTGACATCCAAACAAAATCTTCCAGGTTTTTCATTTCGGGGTTCGGACCGCTTTCACTGACGATCCCGTTCCAGCCATATCCGCTTTGGTTCCATACCAGATTCACCAAAGGCAACATTACATGTGGTGTTTTTTGACCGCTCAGGCCATACGGATGTCCATGAAACCGAGGATGGTCAATGCCGCATTCAAAACTGTTTTTTTGCAAATGGCATGTTCCGCAGCTCATGAGCGAATCAGGATGGTTGCGGCCTGACAATCTGCCGTCATAGAAAAGGTAACGCCCGAGTTCTATACCTTCATAAGTCAGGGGATTGTCTTCCGGGATGTTCAGTTGGTCGGGAAAACCATAGGGAATTTCGATCTGGTAGGGTGTGGGCTTATATTCGGCTTGCGGTATGGGTTCGTCATCACCGGAAGAACAGGCCGTAAAACTGAGCGCTACGAAAAAAACAAATGATATTTCAATGAATTTCTTCATTCCTCCTGCCTTTTTTCAATGCGAAAAACATTTTCCTTGCCATTCATGCAGCCTTTGTGCATGGCTTCCTGCGATTGCATGGTGTTTTGTGCATAATCAGCATGATCATAAATAAACGGGTTTTGAAACCAATTCTGTATTTCCATGATCAGCTTGAGTTGCAGGCTTTTATCCGTTTCTATTTCCAAGTCGTTTATTGGCAGCTTTACGCGGAAATGGTTTTGCACAAAGCCGATGATATCGGGCACATAGGCCGAATCATTTTTGTAAATCTGGCCAATGCCGAGATGAAATTCAAAAGGCCGGTTTTTGCCCATTCCGTCGTTTTGCCATTTTCCGTTGAGCTTTAGGTAGTGGTAGCCGCCGCCCAGAAATTCGGGCCAGAACATATCGCGCTCCGGAGGATTGATAAACATCAGGCTTTGGTTTTTTTCTTCGGATATCCCAAAGGTAAAACTGATGGAATCATAGTTTCCAACCGGAATTTTATCAGAAATATTCCAAATCTGCGTGGAAGGTATATCGTTGTCCACATACCAGATGTCCTGCCAGTCATCAATCAAAATATCTTCGGCATTGTTTCGGTGCAGTTTCAAATCTGAGATGAAATATTGTACTTCCGTAATCAGGTAGTGGTTTCCGGCGGCATTGGTGTACATCATACTATCCGCGATAAGCGGCCTGCCATTTACCTGATGAATGAATTGCAGCGCGATTTTGCCTGTATTTTCTGTGGTGGGCTTTTCGTCATCATCCTCTGAGCAGGAAAAAAACACAAAAGGGGTGAGTAATATAAATATGATATGTTTAATTTTCATATGGTACATTTCCTGAAACAATTATGTATCGTGTTGTGTCGTAAACCGAAGTGGCGGTTTTAAGATTTTTCCCGTTCAGTAGCACACTGATATTCAGCTTGTTTTCGGGATTGTAGTACCGTCCGCTTAAAAAATAAATTTGTCCTTCTTCGGCTTCAAAAGTAACAGACCAGATTTCTTTGGCGCTTGTTGGATCAATTACTGCGCTTTTCTTTTCTCCGGCAGCATCCAGCCAGCTGAGTTCGTATTGACCGGAGGCTCCGTCGGCTCGGTATTGAATAATATTATGCTGCGCATTGTCATCGCATGAGCTAAGAAATATGATCAGTAATCCAATGCTAATTATGATAATTTTTTTCATTTATATGCTGAAATTAAGGTTAATAAAAAGCATTCGTCCCGGCTCGTACAAGGGACCGGAGGCATCGATAAGTTTTCGGTTGAGGTGTTCATAATAGTTTTTGTCCAAGATGTTTTTGATGCCGGCATTTAAGCTAAAATACTCATTATAAGTATAGCTGACCCGGAAATCTGTTACGATATAGCCTTCCGAAGGACTTTCTTCATACGCTTTTGAGACGCGTGTTTGTTCTGCGGCCATCCGGATGCTGAAAACAGGCTTCAATGTGTTGTTCAGGATGGGCCAGCTGATGTCGAGTTTTATTTTCAGGGGCGGTATTTCGGGCAGTGGGTCGTTAATAATATCTTTCTCTTCATAGGTTCCGTCATCATTTTTTACCCAGCTGTGTGCTTTTGGGTTGATGCCTGTTGTGTGTCCAAGGGTAAAGAGTATTCCGGGTTTAAAGCTAAGCGGCGTGGCATAACGTGCTTCAAATCCGGTGAGATAAACATGATCGGCATTGTAGAATTGTTTTACGCCCAACACGCCTTTGGTCTGTGGTTTCATTTGCGTTGGGGGCAGGATGATACCACTGATATAATTGCCCACGTAACTGTAAAATGCGCTGATGTTGATTTGTCCTGTTTGGGGATGGTTGTAGTTGAAACTGAGGTCGGTTTCGTAATTGTACTCCGGTTTGAGTTCGGGGTTTCCGAGATAATCATAATTATCATAGCCAACAGGCAAAAGCGTGATGAAACGCTCAGTCATATCCGGACTGCGGACGCCCCGGCCGAAGCTCAGCTCTGTGTTAAAATGTTCGCTCAGCTGATAGCGCATCCCGACCGAAAAACTCAGATTGGTAAAATCTGATGAGGTGTTGGCGTTTTCCCAGATAATCCCTCCGTTCATATTTTTCACTTGCATGGGGTCGCTGTCTGCGCTGTTAAAATCAACACGCAACATAGTGCGCAGGCTGATGGCACCGAATTGATTTTCCCATCCGGCAAATACTCCTGTATTTTGTGTTTTAGCATTGCCCCAAAGCATTTCGTATTTGGTTGGCAGGCCGGGATCGAGGATTTTGGTTTTTGTACGTTCGCCATCTTTATCAATAATTTCCAAATCAGCACCGAGAATAAATTTTTGGGCGAACATGCGGACAGTTTGCTCAAAGCGTCCTCCTTTATTAATGGCATCAATGCTCGATATAGCAACAACTGTATCGCTGAAGGGGCGGTTTTTGTTGTCCATAATATGCTCTACATCCGAATAATAAATTTTGAATTTGCTGGCGCCGAAATAATCGCCAAAACCCTGGCCTTCATAATCCAGTGCGTACATTTTAGTGTTGTCTGTGCGTTCATCCATGGGCAGGCTTGCAAAGTCGATATTCCGACCATAGGAATAATCTGAGGAAACCCTGATGATGTGGCCTTTTGAGATTTGTGCGCCAACGGAAGCAGCTGCATTATATTTTTCCAAAGCAGCATCCACAATCCGGCCATCGCCGCTTTTATAGTCGCCGTACTTTTGGTAATTCCCTGAAGCTGTCATGAAAATATGTTCGTTGCCCAGGGAGAAATCCAGATGGTCCTTACTGCCTTCCCAATTCGATTGCCAGCTTTTGGAAGCATTGAGCAGGAAATTGTTTTCGGGCATTGGGCGCGCTTTGTTTGTAATTAAATTTACTACCCCGCCTATGGAAGGCCCGTATTTCAAACTAAAAGGCCCTTTGATTACGGTTATTTGTTCCAGGTCACCAACATCAAAATGAGCGGCTGTTGGGTCCATTCGGTTTGGGCAGCCGCCTTCAACTTTTTGCCCACTATTGGCTTGTATGTTCAGTTGGTTGAACTTAAACCCACGGATAACGGGGTCAATGCCCTGGCCGCCTTTTCTAATGCCGTCAACATTGGGAAGTGTGCGGAGGATGTCGCCAATATCATTTTTGCTGATGCGTTGAATTTCGCGGGCATTCATCTTTTCTGTCCGGCTGAAGGATTGCGGAAAACAGTTGCTGTCCAGGATTTCTGCCTGTCCCAGCATAATGGTTGCCGGTGACAGCTCAATGTGGATTTTTCCTGTGGGATTGGAAGTGAGGCTTAGGGTAAATTTGCTGTAGCCCAAATGACTAACGCTTATTTTAATGGGGAACCGCACATTGGCTTTCAGGGCAAATTCACCTTTTATATCGCTGATGCAGCCCAGATCAGTGCCTTCGATCATCAATTCTGCTCCCTGAATGGGGTTTCCGTTGGTTTTATCGGTTACAAATCCTTCTGTATTAAGGTTTTGTCCCAGAGCTGCGGAAGACAGCAGAATAATCAGTAGTTGGGATAAATATCGGATCATAGAAAATCATTTTAGCAAAAATAAGAAATCTTTTTTGAATTTATAAGTTCAGATACTTGTTTGTCTTTTGGAGATTAACTTAAGGCTATCCGGATTTATAGATGTAAATTTGCAGGAAAAAATTGATTTTAAAAGAACGACATATATGAAATTCAAAGTAGGCGATAGGGTTCAGTTTTTGAACCAAACAGGAGGAGGAAGGGTAAAAAGGATTTTGAACAGCAAAATGGTTGAGGTGGAAACCAATGATGGTTTTGCGTTGCCCACCCTGGTAAATGAGCTGATTCTTTCCCAACGCGGACAGGAAAACATTGAGCTGTCGAAAGAGAAATTTTTTGAAGGGGTGCTCAGCGAACCGAAAAAGCCTAAAGCGGAGGAGCCCGTTTATGAGGAAGAAGAAGCTTATACCGAGCGGATTGATAAAATTTCCTTGATGAAAAGGCGCAATACAGTACCCGAAGGTTTGTATCTGGCTTTTGTGCCGCAAAATCAAAAGGTTTTCCTTTCAGGTGATTTTGATGTGTACTTCTTTAATCATAGCCCTCATGATTGTCTTGTAAATATTTTTCTTCAGGATGTGGAGAGCGGTCAGTTTATAGGCAAGGATTATGATGCTGTGCCGGCTCATTCTAAATTATTGCTTGATTCAATACCTGTGGGCGAACTCGAGGAATGGTCGCGTGGAATGATTCAGGTAATGCTGCATCCCGAAAAGGGCGATGTGCTCTTTAAGCCCATGAGTGTTAGTTTCGGAATAAAAGGCGGACGTTTTACAAAGCAGGATAATTATAAGGAATATAATTTACTGCCCGATATGATGTTTCTTTTCGGCCTTTGGGATGCCCTGGATTTTGTGCAAATGCATCCGGAAGGACGGAAGTTGAAAATCAGCGGTGAAGAATCGGTGAGTGGATCAGCGGTGCATGTAAAACCAAAACCTTTTATTGCACGCCACCAAACCAGCCCTTCCGAAGCAGTGGTTGATCTGCATATTGAAGCTGTTGCGGAAGATTACCGAAGCATGGACAAAGGGCAAATGCTTGGCTTTCAGGTGGGTTATTTTACCAAATGCATGGAAAGCGCCCTGACCAATAATTTCCGTAAAGTAACATTCATCCATGGAGTGGGGCAGGGCGTGCTTAAAAATGCACTGCTCGAAGTGCTCAAAGATTATGATGGCATTCAATATCAGGACGCTCCTATGTCGAATTTTGGAATGGGCGCCATTGAAATCCGTTTCGCAGGGAAGTAAATATGTATCCAAATGAGGATTGACTTCTAATTGATTTTTCGCTATTTTTGTATCAATCAATCTGATATGAAAATAGTTAACCCATTATACGACAAAGCCTTTAAATATCTGATGCAAAACGAGCGCATCGCCCGTAAGGTGCTGTCTGTTTTGCTCGATGAGGAAATTATTGAACTGGACTTGGGCCAGCAGGAAACCCATGCTTCTGATGATAAAAGGGGGTTGAGTTTGTTCCGCCTTGATTTTAAAGCACGCATCCGCAATGACGAAGGGAAAGAACAGACCGTACTGATCGAATTGCAGAAATCGAAGTTTGCCACCGACATCCGCCGGGTCCGCAACTATCTCGGGATGAATTATATGAATACGGTTGCCGAAGCGGAAAAGCTTTATGATAAGATCCGTCCTATTATTACGGTATATATTTTGGGCTATAATCTGGATGATGTCCCTTATATGGCGGTAACGGTTAACCGTCAGATTGTCAATTCGGTAAGCAAAGAGCCGGTAGCAGTTGACAGTTTTTTCATTAACCACCTCACGCACCGCTCGCATATTTTGCAGGTGCGCCGTTTGCCGGCAGAGCGCAAAAGCCGCCTGGAGCAGTTTATGATGTTTTTTAACCAGTCTTGGATATCGGGGCAGAATTATATCCTTGATTTACAGGAGATTCCCGAGGGCTTTCATGATGTTGCGCAGTATCTTCAAAAACCTTTGCTGGACGATGCCTTCCGCCGTCAATTGGATGCAGAGGAAGAAATTGATTTTATTTTTGACCAGCAGGAGTCGCGCTTTGAGAAAAAGATCGAAGAGGCAAGGATGGAAGCTGATACAGCGAAACAGGCCGCCAGTAATGCAAGGATGGAAGCCTACTCTGCCAAACAGGAGGCTGGCACTGCCAAGCTGGAAACCCTGCGGACAAAAACGAAACTTGCCAAACTGCTGCATGAAATGGGCAAAAGCGTTGAAGAAATAAGCAATGAAACAGGATTGAGCATTCCAGAACTGAACAACCTTATGAACAAGCCTGAAGATGAAAATAGTTAACCCATTATACGACAAAGCCCTCAAATATCTGATGCAAAACGAGCGCATCGCCCGCAAGGTGCTGTCTGTTTTGCTCGATGAGGAAATTATTGAACTGGATTTGGGCCAGCAGGAAACCCATGCTTCTGATGATAAAAGGGGGTTGAGTTTGTTCCGCCTTGATTTTAAAGCACGCATCCGCAATGCCGAAGGGAAAGAACAGACCGTACTGATCGAATTGCAGAAATCGAAGTTTGCCACCGACATCCGCCGGTTCCGCAACTATCTCGGGATGAATTATATGAATACGGTTGCCGAAGCGGAAAAGCTTTATAATAAGATCCGTCCTATTATTACGGTATATATTTTGGGCTATAATCTGGATGATGTCCCTTATATGGCGGTAACGGTTAACCGTCAGATTGTCAATTCGGTAAGCAAAGAGCCGGTAGCAGTTGACAGTTTTTTCATTAACCACCTCACGCACCGCTCGCATATTTTGCAGGTGCGCCGTTTGCCGGCAGAGCGCAAAAGCCGCCTGGAGCAGTTTATGATGTTTTTTAACCAGTCTTGGATATCGGGGCAGAATTATATCCTTGATTTACAGGAGATTCCCGAGGGCTTTCATGATGTTGCGCAGTATCTTCAAAAACCTTTGCTGGACGATGCCTTCCGCCGTCAATTGGATGCCGAAGAAGAAATTGATTTTATTTTCGACCAGCAGGAGTCGCGCTTTGAGAAAAAGATTGAAGAGGCAAGGATGGAAGCCGATACAGCGAAACAGGCCGCCAGTAATGCAAGGATGGAAGCTGATACAGCAAGACAGGACGCCCTGCAGACAAAAACGAAACTTGCCAAACTGCTGCATGAAATGGGCAAAAGCGTTGAAGAAATAAGCAACGAAACAGGATTGAGCATTCCAGAACTGAACAACCTTATGAACAAGCCTGAAGATGAAAATAGTTAACCCATTATACGATAATGCATTCAGATATTTGATGTAAGAAGAAACTTCGAAGAGATTGCACGTGAAACAAACCTTCCCCTTGAACAAATATGAAAAATACTGCTTTAATCCGTTAAAGATTCAGGACCAAATACCAATAAGGGCTTTCCTGTCTTGAAAATATCTTTTCGGGTAATTGTATTATGAAACATATGGTACAGAAAGCTGTGTTGTTTCACATGGAATGCAATTACATCGGGTTGGAATTCCTTGAAAACTTCGGATAATCCTTCTTCCGCTTCCTGGCAAGCTGTTATCTCAAAATCAATCAAGCCGGCATTTACTTCGTCATTGAAATCCTGACGGAGCGATTCTGCTTTTACATCATCAAACATTTCTTTGGAATCCAGGTGCAAATGCCTGCAACGAACTGTGGCCTTGTATAATTCGGCAAATTCGAGCAAATAACGGACTCTTGAATTCATGGTTTGGGAGAAATCAGAGAGAAAGAGGATGTTGTTCAGTTGATCGGGAGCAATGGAATTATTCACGGCAAAAACCGGTACGCGCGCATGCTTAAACAAACGGGCAGAAACAGATCCGCTGTAAGGGTCTTTTTTTCCATGGCCTTCGGAGCCAATGATTACCATATCGGGTTTGTAATCCTGGCAGGCAATGCGGATTTCCGTTTCAAAATCACCGCCTTCAACAATCCAGTTCCATTCGGGCAACTTTTTCCCCTTCTTTGTAAATTCTTCCTTCAGCTCTTCGCATAATGCCTTCATTTGTTTTTCACTGCGGTCACGGACTTCAGCAGAGAATTTCATGTCCATCATCGGAAGGCTTTCTACAGTATCTGTGCCCGACATGCCCTGCAGCACAATTTGATCGTAATAACTGTGAAAAAACTGAATGTCCGCCCCGGCTTTTATTGCGGTATCAATGGCGAAACGCATAATGATTTTGCTCGATGGAGAAAAATCGACAGGAACAAGTATCTTTTTCATGATTTGGGTTTTTGTTGGCTATTTTGCCCAAATATCGCGATTTTATGGTTTAATTCAAATTAATTGTGCCATTTTTTCTTTTGCTGCCGGCAAATACAATTAATTTGGCAATACCGAAAAGGAGTACCAAAGAAAAGATAATGGAAGCTCCGGAAGGAATGTTCAGCCAAAAAGAGATCATCAATCCACTCAAACTTCCAATGATATTAAAAATTATAGAGTAGAGTATCATCTTTTTAAAATCGTGTGTGAAAAGGTTGGCTGTGGTTTGTGGTATTGTAAGCAGGCTGATAACCAATATGATACCGGCAGTCCGTATGCTGAGCACAATGGTGAGCGAAACCAGAACCATCAGTAATGCAGAAAAAAGGTCAACCGGAATTCCGGATGTCCGGGCATAACTTTCATCAAAAGAAATAAAGAGGATGATGCGCAAAAAGCGGATGAAGAAAAAGGAAACAATCACCGCAAGGGCGGCCATAAGGATTAAATCTGTGCTGCTGACAGTGAGCAGGCTTCCAAACAAATAGCTCATCAGGTTGGGTGTATAACCAGGGCTCAGAAAAATAAAAATGATTCCTATGGCCATTCCGAGGCTCCACAAAATCCCGATTACAGAATCCTGGCGAATGGCATCTTTTCGCGATAAAAACTGTACGGCCAAAGCCGTCAATACTGCAAAAACCGCAGCGCCAAGAATAGGGCTCAGGCCAAGGAAAAAAGCCAGTCCAATCCCGCCAAACGAAGCATGCGTAATGCCTCCGCTGATAAAAACAATCCGCCGTGTAACAATATAAGTGCCTGCAATACCGCAAATTACCGAACTGAGCAGACTGGCAATAACGGCATTTACAAAAAACTGGTAATTGAACAGTTGTGCAAGTATTTCCATTTTATTCGTGCTTTTTCAATACGCGGTGCGGAACAGTTCCGTGGGTAATTAGGTCAATAGGGCAATTATACGACATCAACTGTTCCTGGCTGATCTGATTGGAATGATGGTAGTGCAGTTCCTGATTTACGCAGGCAATACTTTTGATGTAGGACGATATTGTGCCCACATCATGGCTTACCATCACAATGGCCATATTATTATTGAGTTCGCGCAGCATTTCATAGAGTTCTCCCTCAAAGCTGCTGTCGACATAAGTATTGGGCTCATCGAGGATCAGGAGTTTGGGGTCGCGGATCAAAGCACGGCAAAGCAGGGTCTTTTGGATTTGCCCACCCGATAAATTCCCTAGAGGTTTGATGGCAATTTCTGCCAAACCGGCTCTTTTCAAAAGCTGATGTGCCTTTTGTTTTTCTTCTTTGCTGTAGCGCCATTGCAGATGTCCGGGTTGTAGAAGCCCGCTCAAAACTACTTCCAGCGGTGAAACGGGGAAGCGTTTGTCAATATTGGTGTATTGAGGCAGATAACCGGGTGTGCCAATAGCCGGTTTTTTTTTGATTTCACCATTCATTGGTTTAATGATGCCGAGCATTACTTTGAGCAGCGTCGTTTTGCCGCCTCCGTTTGGCCCGATAATCCCAATAAAATCATTTGCATGAATGTCGAAATTCACATCCTTGATCACCGTTTTGCCCTCGTAACCGGCATCCACATTTTTCAGGCTTAATAAAATTTCTTCTTCCATTATTCCTGTGCTAGTTTTTTGCTGATATCAATAATATTATCCGGCCAGTTTTCGGATAGTGGATCTATTTGGATAATCTTGCCCCCAATCTGTTCGGCAGTGACTTTGGCGTTGCGCATATCAAATTCCTTTTGCACCAAAATTTTACGAATATTTTTTTGTTGCGCCTGATCGGCAATCTTTTTCATATGCTTCAGGCCGGGTTCCTTTCCATCTACCTCAAGAGGAATTTGTTCGTAGCCGTAATCCCGTGCATAATAGGTCAATACCGGATGGAAAATCAAAAAGCTCTTGTTGTGCGCCTTTGCGCTCCATTCTTTTATCCGGGTATCCAGAGAGTCAATTTTGGTGATGAGTTTTTGGTAATTCTCCTGATACTTTTGCGAATTTTCTTTTTTTAGTTCGGAAAGGGCAGCAAGGATTTTCGGACTGAATTCTTTCACGAGCCTGGGCGATAGCCAGATATGCGGGTCAACGCCATAGTGGTAATGATCGCCATGTTTTTCGGTGGGGATTTCGATCAGGTTAAGTCCTTCCGAAAGGTCGATAATTTTCATTTCGGGATGATTGCTGCTGATGTTTTTCATCCAGGCTTTTTCAAAACCGATGTGCCCGATGCGGAAATACAATGGAGATGATTGTAGTTTGAGCATCTGTTCCGGTGAAGGCTCGTAACTTGCGGGGCTGGCTCCGGAAGGGACCATTACATTTATATCGAAGTCGTTTCCGGCAATGGCTTCAATAAAATATTTTTGGGGAAGGACGCTAACGGTAATCATTTCTTTATCAGATTTTTGCGTCCGGCAAGCCGTGAAAAGAAGCGCAATTACAGCAAAAGCAAAGAGTTTTTTCATGTCAGGGTATTTGCATCCACTAACAAAGGTAATTCATTTTTGTTGCAAAAAAGCCGTCTTATTATGATTTGAAAGGAATCATCATATGATCTTCAATAAGCAGCCCCGGGCAAAATAACAAATGTATTGCCCGAGCTATTCCCCCTGATAAACAGCAGTAAAATATACATTCGAATAAGCGGCAAAAAAACCGATGCCCCCATTGTTGATATTGCTGCTTACATTGGCCGGCGGGCCGCTAAACATTGGATTTTGACCAAAGGCTTCTTCTTTTACTTCTTTAATGAAATAGTAATAGTCTTCGGTAATCCCCGACATTATTACCGTTACTGTATCCCCTTTTTTGAGTTCCTGTCCTTCTTTTCGGTTGAAATATGCAACGCCAACGCCATTTGTGAAGCCTCCGTTATAAAAGCGGTCTTCCGAAATAATCCATTCGTTAATGCTGTCAGTCACCATTTCGCCGTTTTGCAGGGAGCGGAAAAGGTAGAAATTTTCCGTTGGGGGATCCTGTGCAAAAAGTTGTACTTCCCATATCCCATCGAGCCAGTCATCATGATATTCAATTTCAATATATCCCTCGCTGATAACACTGGGCATGGCAGATTGCGCTGTGTAATTGCTGCTGCCGTTTATATCCTTTTCCAGCCTGATGTCCAAGGTGTAGGACTTTAGTGTGTCGCCTTTCATTTTGCCCGGACTGGCATAAAGTCCCGGTGAGACTTCATTAAAAACAATGTCCCGGCTGCCGTCATTTACGGTTACCACTGCATTTTGCACTGCCGGAGGTTGATCCGCATAATAAAATCCGGTGGAATGGGTCAGCTTGATATATTGGGTGGTATCGTCAGACGTGATGTTGCCTTCAATCACCAATCTTTCATTGGTCGTATTGAGGTCGATGTCCATTTTTTCGGTGCAGCCGGCAAAAGCTACAAAAAGTGCAAGTATTATTAAGTATTGGGTTTTCATCGCTTAGAAATTAAAATTAAAGGTTACTGAAGGGATTATACCAAACAAATAGGTTTTTTCTGCATAAACAATTTCGGGATTGTTTTCGTCTTCAACAAAATTGATGGCCCAGGCATTTTTTCTTCCGTAGGCATTATAAAGGGAGAATGTCCAGCTGTGATGCCATTTTCGTCCGGCTTTTTTCTTTTCCTGCAGTGTGAGTGCCAGATCGAGCCGATGATAGTCGGGCATGCGGTAGGCATTGCGCTCGGTGTAAATGGAGATGATTTTGTTTCCATAAATAGCCTTGCCGGAAGGAAAAGTAACCGGAGCGCCTGTTGAATATATCCAATTGGCAGAAAAACTCCAACGTGGGCTGATTTCGTAATTCATAACAATGGTAAGCTCATGCGGTTTGTCATAGGGAGAATTGTAGGTTTCTCCATTGTTGATGTCCTCAAATTTGCGTTTTGTGCGCGAATAAGTATATCCAATCCATCCGGTGAGTTTGCCTTTGTTTTTGCGGAGCAGGACTTCAAGACCGTAAGACCATGATTTTCCAAAACGCAGTTCTTTTTCCATTTCCTGGTTTAGCAGCAGGTCGGCATGATCGCGGAAATCAATGGAGTTTTGCATGTCTTTATAATAGGCTTCCACGCTGGCTTCAATAACATTGTTTTGGAAATTCCTGAAATAACCCAATGCGTAAATATCGGCGATTTGCGGCTTAACATTGGGGCTGGCAGGAAACCAGATGTCAAGCGGTGTGCCCGATGCGGATTTTTGTGCCAGCTGCACATACTGAGCGGTGCGGCTGTAGGTGGCTTTCAGGCTGCTGAATTCGTTTAATGAATAATTAAGTCCCAAACGGGGCTGAAGTACTGCATAGGTATTGTAAAAATCACCACTTGAATATACCGTGGAATCTACTACTTTATATTGTTCATCCAGATTGTAAACAGTGCCCGGTCCCACATTCTGGAAAATGCTCAGGCGCAATCCGTAGCGCAGCGACAAGCGTTCACCGATATTTTGCTCATTGCTCATATACACAGCGTTTTCCAAAGCATAAGTGCTGGGCACTTCGTAGCGGTCAAAAAAGGATTGATCACCAACGCCTTCCGCCATGCCGGGATAAAAATCATGATAGGAAGTGGATGCCCCAAAGCGTAATGTGTTGTCGGGGTTGAGAAACCAGGTAAAATCGGCTTTCAGGCCGTATTCTTTCATGTTGGATATCCAATTAAAAGAATTGGCTCGTTGCATTTCGGAACCGATTTCATAATCGTAATTGGTATAAACGCCGGTGAAGTTTGCAAATATTTTCTTGGAAAAGAGATGGTTCCAACGGATTGTCGCCGTTTGGTTGCCAAAAGCCAGACGGGCAAATTTGTTTTCAAACACATCGCGACCCAGGTAGCCACTGATAAATATCCGGTTGTTTTCGTTAATAATGTGGTTCACTTTGGCGTTGATGTCGTAGAAATGCAGCACATTATCTTTGATATCTTCATCAGATGCCAGCGGCAAAAATAAATCTGCGTAGGTGCGGCGTCCGCTGAGCAGAAATGAAGTTTTATCGCGCACTATCGGTCCTTCCAGTGTCAATCGACTCGAAATAAGGCCAATGCCGCCTGTTCCATGAAAGTTTTTATTGTTTCCTTCTTTCATATGGATGTCCATTAGTGATGAGAGCCTTCCGCCATATTGCGCGGGAATATCTCCTTTGTAGAGTTTCACATCTTTGATGGCGTCATTATTGAAAACGCTGAAAAATCCCAGCATATGAGAAGCATTATACACAGGCGCTTCATCCAGGATAATCAGGTTCTGATCCGGAGATCCGCCACGCACACTGAAACCGGAAGAGCCTTCGCTTGTCGCCTGAACTCCCGGCAGCAGCTGGAATGCTTTGATGATATCCACTTCGCCCATTAAAGCAGGGATTTGATTGATTTTTTTGGAATCCAAAACCACGCTGCTCATTTCCGGGTCTTTGATGTTGCGGTCAGAGGCTTTGCCTTGGATAATTACCTCTTCCAGCGTTTCGTGCGAAGGTTTCAGGCGCATATTAATGGTTTTGTCTTTATCGAGTTTGATGTTTTTCTCGATTTTCTCAAAACCAATATAGGAATACACTAATGTATATTCGCCGGGTTCCACGCTTAGGCTGTAAAAGCCATACACATTGGTTACTGTACCCGTCTGTAGCTCTTTTACATATATTGTTGCGCCAATCAGCATTTCGCCATTGTTTGCATCTTCAATATGCCCGCTGATTGTATGCCTTATTTTTTTCTCCGCGCTGTCATTATCTGCCCAAAGCAGGCTTTGCGTCAGGAATAAATACGACAGAAAAATAATTAGTTTTCTCATAGTTTTGAAAGTACTGTTTTGTTTCTATGCCTGTATGACACACTAAGTCTTATTTACCCCTACCGGGATATTGATTTTTTTTGAAATTATTTGCAATAATTTGATTATGAGTTAAAACCATCCGAAAATAAAGCTAAGGCTGCCTTGAATGCTGCTCATGTCGTTATTGGAGATTGCGGGGTTTCCTTCGCTGTCTTTGAATTCGTTATCAATTCCGCTAACAAGCCTGTATCCCAATCCGGCATTGATTTTAAACCATTTCAATAGATTTATTTCCACTTCGGCCTGTGGCGTGAAGACGAAAACCCGATCATAGCCCCAATCTGATTCGTCGTACCATTGGTCCCATAAATCATTGGTGTAACTTATTCCTCCGAACCCAATTTTTGTGCTCAGGGAAAAATGGACAACATTTTCCGGATTATGTATGTACCCGAGCCAGAAACCGCCATGCCCGAAGAGCAGGTGCGGATATGAAATAGTTCCGTGGATGCTGTGGATTTTGAAGTCGAGTTCATTCATGCTCATCATGCCAATACCATAGCCACCAATATAAAAGCGCTTGTTAAACAATACTGCACCGCCTCCTCCTGCACCAAATGCGAAATTGCCCTGTGCCGACGAGAACTCAAATATGGGTGCTCCAAAACCGGATACATTTATATCGTTTTTGCCGCTAAAAAGATATTGGGTCTCTTTCTTTTCGTTTTGGTTGTCATTTTTATCTTGTGCCTGAATCGTTTGCCCGGCAATTAATACGGAAAATACGAGAAGTATGCCTGTCCATTTGCTCATATGACTAATTTTTGCATGCGTTTAATCAACAAATATGCCAACAGATTGGTTCTGAGTTAATTTTTTAATTAATATTTTTGATCAAATTGCTTAGAGAGTTTTAATAAGAATACTGAAAATTAGTATCTTATGTGTTGTTGCGTTGGTTTGGTTTTTTAATGGGCAGGATTTTTTTTACTGTATTCTTTGATTTTTATGCCTTTTTGATGTTTTTGAAAAAGAATTGTTGACTTGCAAAGCCAAAGTCCTCAGTAAAATAAACGGCATGTGTTCGTCAGCGTACAGTTCTCAGTGTGCGATTGTGGACGAAAGATAATTCGGATCAATGAATGATTTCAGTTCGAATTTTTGATATTGCTAATCAAGCTGATGATGAGATAAGCCGGAATGATAAATACCGTACTCACCAGATGAAATGCAGAAAAAAGGATCAAGGTGATCAGGATGAAAATAAAGCGCTCGGCATTTTCTTTGAATCGCAGGTTTTTAAATTTCAGGCTCATCAGGCGTACCGGGCTGAGCAGCAGTGATGAAAAGAAGATTGTGCCCGCAATTATAAACCAGGGATTAAGTACAAATTGAGCCAGGCCGATATATGATCCTTCTTTGGCAACAAGTTCAAGTAGAGGAAGACTGATGAAGAACAGGGCATTGGCCGGAACCGGTAAACCCGAAAAATCTGAGGAATGTGCCTGCATTACATTGAATCGGGCCAATCGCAATGCAGAAAAAGCAGGGATCAGCAGACCGATAAATGCAAGAACCTGATAATCTGCAGGCAGGGATTTTTCCAGAAAATGATAGACCAGCATTCCGGGAGCAAGCCCAAAACTAATTACATCCGAAAGGCTGTCGAGTTCTTTGCCAACTTCCGAATATGCACGCAAAGCCCGTGCGGCCAGGCCATCAAAAAAATCAAAAACAGCTGCCCAAATAATGAGCAAAGCTGCAATTGCCGTTTGGTCTTTAAAAATGAATATCACCGCTGCTGAACCGCAGAGCAGGTTGAGTATCGTGATAAAATTCGGAATTGACTTGCGAAACCACATCATGCCGCAAAAGTAAGAAAACAATGCACAGCCTGTTTGTTTTTATCCAACTTCACTGATTTTTCTGAGCTTGTCGTAATCCAGGATTTTAATGTTTTTGCCCGAAACCTGAATAATCTTGTCGTCTTTAAAATCTTTGATTATTCGGATCACACTCTCGGTGGACATACCGGTGAGTTCTGCCAGATCGCTACGGGAAATTGCCAGGTCAAAAGTTTCCGCTTTAAAAATCCTTTGCGAAAGGCAAATGATAATGTCGGCCAATCTTCCGTGCAATTGCTTGCGCGTCAGGCAGAAAAAGCGGCTGTATGTCTGTACCGTATTTTCATTGAGGATATTGATCACCTCCGATGCGAAATTGGCATTACGCCTTAAAAGCTGCTTGAAAACATTTATATCAATCAGGCTGACTTTGGAATCCAGATAGGTCATGGACGAGTACAAGAAAGTATTGTTACCATCGAAAAGTGATGGTAAGCCAATCAGTTGGTTGGAAGGTGCAATTTTAATGATGAGGTTTTTGGGTTTCCCTTCTAAATAGATTTTTGCCAGACCTTCGCGCAAGTACATAATGTGCGAGGCAAATGAACCTTGCTTACAAATTATTTCCCCTTTGCGGTAGTTGATGTCGATTTGGTTTTTGCGAACAATCTCTTTTTCCTCTTCGCTGAGCGTGTCGAAACAGGAAACTGCCGGGCTATCAACGGTACAATTATTTATTGAGTAATCACTTATGACCATATGAACATGTATTGACTAACAAAACTACGAAACAAATCAGAAAAAAACATGATTCTGCTCAGGCTTTTTTTGATATAATTCAGTTTTTTATGCTACAAAAGCGGGTGCCTTTTCTGAATACCCTGATTATAAAAGCAATAAATTGCACTTTTGTTTAATGCAGATCAGTTTTTAAGGTTGCTTGGCATTTTGTTTATGGCATGAAATGCCGATGAATTAAACAACTTCCTTATATGAGCTGTTTGCTAAAAAGATATTCAATTAACAAAATATTAACGATTATGAAGAATTTTTCCTTTTTGCGTATGGGCCTGCTTATTGTATTGATGACAATAGGTCAGTTGGCTTATAGTCAGTTGAAAATTACGGCAGAATACCGTGTCCGTGCAGAAGCCAATAAAGGCTATAAATTCCTACCGGTTGAAGGCGATGAAATATCATATTATGCCAGCCAAAGAGCACGGATTAATTTTGATTTTAACAAAGACGACCTTCAGTTTTACATGAGCCTTCAGGATGTCCGCGCATGGGGTGGCGATGATTATGCCACAAAAACCGGCGTGTGGAACAATACCGTAAGTACAGGTATTTATCAGGCATGGGTAAAATGGAAAGTTGGTGAAAACTGTGCCTTGAAAATCGGCCGTCAGGAATGGAAATACGATGATCAGCGGCTCCTCAGCTGGCGCGACTGGAATCAGTACGGCCAAACTTACGATGGATTTACTTTTATGAGCAAAAAGAATGGATGGCGCTTTGACCTAGGGCTCTCATGGAATAATTTTGAGAATATTGAATTGGGGGCTGTTCCCGGAGCAGGCTTCGGTACCAATGAATATTATGATGACGGCTTCCGTCTTAAAACGCTCAATTTTCTTTATCTGAGCAAAAAGCTGAACGAAAAATCCTATTTGTCATTCCTGGCTATTGCATCGGGACGGATGAAACCCGGAAGCCCCAATGTGCTTAATATGATGGGTACTTTTGGCCCGCACCTGAGTTTGAAAAGCGGTCCGATCGACATTACTGCTAATTTTTATTACCAAATGGGCAAAAATGCCAAAAGTGTGGATAAAGCAGCATGGATGGCGACTTTTGATATGGGCGTAAATGCCGGCATGTTCCGCATTGGAGCAGGAGTTGATGCCCTTTCGGGAAATGATAATACTAATGCCGATAATGATAAAGACAATGCCTTTGACCTGCTTTATGGCGCGCGTTTCAAATATAATGGCTGGATGAACTACTTTCTGCTCGACACATGGCATCAGGGGACAGGTTTGCTCGATATTTATCCAAATGTTACGGCTAAGTTCTCCAAAAAGAATATTGTTAAAGCTTATTTTCATGTATTTAGCATGATGGGGACTGCTGTTAACAGTGAAGGAGCTGAATTTGATAAAGCTTTTGGGCAGGAACTCGACCTGATGTATATCCATAAATTCAGTAAGGAAATTGAAATGAAAGCCGGTTTCTGCATGATGATGCCTTCGGAAACATTGGAGAGTATCCATCCCTATAAACCCGGTGCAGGAAACAGTGAAAGCCCGTTCTGGGGATTCCTGCAGCTTACGTTTAAGCCAAGTTTGTTCGCGTCCGGCGACAAATAAAATACGAACTTCTGAAAGGTTTTTGTAAGCTCTGGCATTATGTCAGAGCTTTTTTTTTGAACCCAGACAATAGCTTATTTGTTGTGTTTTTATAAAAATCAATTTAATCCAAAAAACATGAATCAAAAACAACACCTCCAGCTACTCGGTTATATCAGCAAAGAAGTAAAGCTTGCAAGTTTCAAACATACAGAGACTTATAATGAAATGGTGCTTGAAGCCCGCGACCTTTTTTCCGGATATTATAATGCTCCCGCCTATGAATCCGGCATTGTGCCCCGTCATCTTTATTTTATTATCAAGCCTTTTGACGATATTCATAATATGCGCGTGATCCGTGCCACACAAAAAGTCAAAAAAGAGCTTGCTGTTGATTTTGATGCCAGTCCCGGACAGCTCAAACTGTTCAATAAACCGGCCCAGTTCATTCGTGTCCGCATCAGCGATTTTTCAAATATCAAAGATTTGATTGAAGCATATAAAAAGGCCGGAGTGGTTTTTGTTAAAGATCAGGAAGTTAAGGAATATACTACAAAGATTAAAATTCTGAACTACTTTGATTTGGTGATGGAAGAAGAAAATATTTACCGAAATGCGGATAATCCTGCACTTTTTTATCTGATTATGGATGGTGAACTCAGTTGGGAGTCTTTCAATAAATTCAACCAGAAAGTGGTCAATAATTTTATCGATGACCGCTTTGATGGTGCGCCGGGATACTACTACGCCAAAACAGGTATCCATGATTTTATCCGTATTTATGCCAATAAGGATTTTCCGGTTACAAAATTACGCATGATCCATAAAATGTATCAGGAAGAGCTGGATTTACTTCAAAAATAACGGAGCCTTAATTTTATTCTTGTCAGAAATTACTGGTATTTTTTGATATATTTGTAAGTATATCAAAAAACACCAGCCATGAAAAAAATATTGATTCTGACAGTTTTCCTGTTTGCAGGAATCGCTGCTTTTTCCCAGTTTACCATCAATGGTGAATCCCGAACCCGCGGATACCTTTCCTACGGCTATCAAAACTTACCGGCTAAGGGCGATGTTATGGGCTCATGGGTGGAACAGCGGACCCGCGTAAATTTCCTTTATACCGAAGACAGCCTTGCTTCTTTTTATGTGAGCTTGCAAGATGCACGCGTATGGGGCGAGTCGATGAATACAAAAGATGTCATGACCGGTATTTATGAAGCCTGGATCGAACTTTACCTCTCTTCTTCAAAAAATACTTTCTTCAGAATTGGCCGGCAAAATGTTGCTTACGACAATGGCAGGATCGTGGCCGATGGCGATTGGAATAACTGGGGCAATGCCTTTGATATCGCTTTATTCAATTATTCCAATGAGGCATACAAATTTAAACTTAATTGGGCGGGAGGTATTAACAACCTGACAGCGAATTACTTCCAAAACCTATCGGATTATGATGTCGACTTTTATAAATACCTGACTTATTTGTGGCTCAATAAAAAATCACAGAACGAACGATATAGCCTTAGCTTTATGATGTTGCTCAATTATGTGCAAAAAAATGACCAAACATTCCTGCTAAATGGTACCACAACCCAACAGGACTATCCGGATGTGTTTTACGGGCGCGCCACTGCCGGCACATTTTATTCACTGAATTTTATTGATAACTGGTTTCTGGAAGGCGATGCTTATTTTCAATTTGGGAAAGACCGCGACGGAAATTCCCTTGACGCCTATCTTTTATCCGCTTTTCTGTCTTATCAACATAAAGGTGTTTTTAACCTGGGTGTTGGTTATCAAATTACTTCCGGAAATGACTGGTCGGCAAATGAAGGCGAATTCAAGAATAAATCATTCGATTACAATATGTTTGGCATGGAAGGAAACACATTCTTTGGAGAGCTGAATTATTTTAGCACCCCTGCAAATGTGGATAATGCCGGACTTCAGGATATTGTCGCCGGACTGGAAGTTTTTACAGGCAAAAAAACAAGCCTTTGCTTTGATGGGCATATTTTCTCATTGCAACATCCTTACCTTTCTTCAGGTCAAAAAGTGGATAAGCACCTTGGCGTTGAAACCGACCTGACCTTCAACTGGAACATCCGCGAATATCTGAGCTTTGGGTTTATTTATGGCATCATTAAAGCTTCTGACGGGCTAAAAGCATTGCAGCCTTCTTATCCTGCCACTGATTATCAGGATTATGGTCAGATGCTTCGATTTGAGCTAAGTTATAATCCCCAGCTTTATAAAAATTAGTGTTCCGGTGGTGTTAAGCCAACGGACTGGCCAGTTTTTGCACATCTTCTGCTTTAACCGGATTTCCGCTCAAAATAGCAAGTCGTTCAATAACATTGCGCAGCTCACGGATATTGCCTGTCCAGGGGAGTTTCTGTAATGCTTCGATGGCTTCCGGGGAAAACTCCAGCGGAGCCCGGCCCATGTTTGCGCATAGCTGTTCCATAAAATGTGCCGCCAAAGCAGGGATGTCGCCTGTGCGTTGGCTCAGTTGAGGAACATGAATCAATATGACGCTCAGGCGGTGGTATAAATCCTCTCGGAAACGTTTGTTGCTGATTTCTTCTTTCATGTTTTTGTTGGTCGCAGCAATAATCCGCACATCAACTGATATTTCTTTTTCGCCGCCAACCCGTGTAATTTTGTTTTCCTGTAATGCGCGTAAAACCTTTGCTTGTGCCGAAAGGCTCATATCTCCGATTTCATCCAGAAATAGAGTTCCGCCATGTGCCAGCTCAAAATCACCTTTTCTCTGTTTGATGGCTGAAGTGAACGCGCCTTTTTCGTGGCCAAAAAGCTGGCTTTCGATCAGCTCTGCAGGTATAGCGGCGCAGTTTACTTCAATAAAAGGTGCGTGGGAACGTTCGCTTTTTTCGTGCAGCCAGCGGGCAACAAGCTCTTTTCCGGTTCCGTTTTCGCCGGTAATCAAAACGCGGGCCTGCGTGGGTGCAACTTTTTCAATGATGTCCTTTATGTCGGTAAGCGCTTCCGAATCACCTACCATTTCGTATGATTTGCTTACTTTTTTCTTCAGTGCTTTGGTTTCATTGAGCAAACGTGATTTATCCAGTGCATTGCGGATTGTAACCAGTAGTCGATTGAGATCCAGTGGCTTGGCAATATAATCATACGCGCCTTTTTTGAGTGCTTCTACAGCGGTTTCAATGGTGCCATGACCGGAAATCATAATGACCGGTGCTTCAGAATAGCGGAAAATATGATCCAGGAGCTCAAGACCGTCCATGCCTGGCATTTTGATGTCGCACAAAATCACATCAAAAGTTTTTTCTTTGATTTGCTCCAGCGCTGTAATCGCATCTTCTGCATCTTCTACTTTGTATTTTTCATATTCCAGTATGTCGCGCAAAGTCCTTCTGATGCTGCGCTCGTCATCTATAATCAGTATCCGGCTCATATTTTTTTCTTTTGATGCTCAAAAGTAGGAAAATTAGGCAAAATCGATGGTTGCAACTTATCTTTGCACTAAATGGTCTTATCTTAATACAATGAAAAAACTTATCCAATCCCTCTTATTTGTATTTGCTTTTCTGGGCATTTCTGCTCAAAATCAGATGTTTCAACCTGCTTCATTGCCTGATGTGCTCGGTAAAAACGGCGAAATGATGAAAAACCCCTGGTCTGGTGGTTTGCATACGCCTCTTTGCCAAAGTATGGATGTAAATCTGGATGGAGAATCGGATCTTGTGGTTTTTGATAAAGCCGGCGACCGTATTCTTTGCTTTGTTTTCGAAAATGGAAGCTGGATTTATGACGAGCCTTTGGCGCATTCATTTCCTCAAATCCGCGATTGGATGCAATTGGTGGATTATAATGGCGACGGTAAAATAGATATTTTTTCCTATACTACCGGTGGGATTCGCGTTTGGCGGAACATTTCTCAGGATCAATTAGAGTTTGAGCTGGCTTCCAATTTGTTGTACTCAAAGTATTATGCCGGTGAGGTCAATTTGTTCGCATTGCCTTCTGATTTTCCCGCCATTCTGGATATTGATAATGACGGTGATTTGGACATCCTGAATTTTTGGACATTGGGGGTTTATATTGATTTTCACAGAAATATGAGCATGGAAATCTTTGGAAATGCCGATAGCCTGGTTTTTGTCCAAGAAGAACATTGCTGGGGGAAATTTACAGAAAGTGAAGAGAATAATCTGCTGACACTTTTTGATCCGCAATGTTTTGAATCCGGAGAAACAGCACAGATTCCTTCGCACGACCGCCATAGCGGTTCTTCTATGTTCGTCCGCGATCTGAATGCCGATGGCACAGTGGATTTGCTTCTGGGGGATTTGGATTTTCCCGGCATCATCTGCCTCATAAATGTACCGGAAGGAGGTGAAGCATTAATGCAGCAACAATTTCCCGGATTTCCCTCTGAACACGAATCTGTGGGTTTACTGAGCTGCCCAACGGCTTTGATGCTCGATGTGGACAAAGATGGCGTGGATGAATTGCTGGCCGCGCCTTCGGATGAAGCATGGTACAAAAATGAAAATACTGACCATTTTTGGATGTATGAAAATTCGGGCCAAAATAATAATCCGGTTTTTAGTTTGGCTCAAAAGGATTTCCTGATTGGCGATATGATCCAAAACGGCAGCAGTTCCTATCCTGTCTTTTTCGACTGGGATGGCGATGGGCTCAAAGATATGTTTGTCAGTAATTATGGAATTATGGATTCGGCCTGGTATGAATTCGGATATCTTTATAACCGGCATAGTTCCGCCATTCAGTATTACAAAAACACCGGTTCGGGCTATCAGTTGATTGCAACCGATTTTGGAAATATTTCATCATTCCGCAAAACCGCTTTATATCCTGCTTTTATGGATGTGGATGCCGATGGCGATGTGGATTTGTTGTGTGGCAGCAAAGAAGGCGAAATCCTGTTTTTTGAAAATACAAGCGGGCAGGAAAATCCTGATTTTATTTTGAATGAGGTTGATTTTCAGCAGCTTGATTGTGGTTCATTTTCAACGCCACAATTGTTCGATTTTAATCAGGATGGCCTGGAAGATTTGATGGTAGGCAACCGGGATGGCTATATCCGGTATTTCGAAAATACGGGCGATGCTTCAAATCCTGTTTTTGAGTTGAAGGATGAGAAATTGGGCAATGTGCAAACCATCACGGCAACAACCCCATATTATGGACACAGCATTCCGTCCTTTTTTCGAAATGCAAATGACGAAATATTGCTCATTGCCGGTTCGGCCTCCGGACAACTATTTTTCTACAACGGAATCGAACCGGATTTTAATGCGGATTTTCAACTTTTCAGTGATAATTTATTGCCATCCTTAAAAGCGGAACGAAGCGCTCCGGCTTTTATGGGAATCGCAGCGGGTGATATGCTTATTGCAATCGGGAACCTTTCAGGCGGTTTGTTTGTGCGTGCATTTGAAAATGGTCTGGCAGTTGAAGAGGGGCAAATAAGCCCTGTTCGGGTTTCGCCCAATCCGGCTGATGATTATTTCAGGCTTCATTCCCCTGACCAGAAAATTATCCGATTGGAACTTATAAGCCCGGATGGCAGAAAAATCCGTATATTTGAAACAGACTCATATGATGTGCGTTGCAGCATCGGAGAAATGCGCAGCGGTTTGTATTTGCTGAACCTATGGCTCGAAGGAAAATCCGGGCAGCTTCAGCAGCATCATCAAAAAATATTGATTCAATGAAAAAAACAGTTAGCTTTTTTATCGGTTTTATTATTTTTAGTTTCAGCTTTGCTCAGGAAGCGCCCCGGGGGCGTTCCGAAACGGATCCTCTTTTCGAGCAGTATCAACAGCAAGTAAAATCGGGTGAAATCACGACCGAACGTATGAATGGCATCGAACTGGGCGCTGTTCCGCCTCCTTCAACATTGTTTTTTGGGAAAGCCAAAGAATCGGGTAGTCGCGACAGTTTTGACCCTTATTACGATTTGCGCGATCACGGTCTGGTAACACCCGTGAAACCACAATCGAACAACGGTTGCTGGGCTTATGCTACCATTGGGAGCGTGGAATCACGTTGGCTGAAACTGGGTTTGGGAACCTGGGATTTATCCGAAAATAACCTGAAATATTGCCATGGTTTTGTGCCGGAGCGCAGCTTCTGGGGCAATCATTGGATGTCCACGGCTTATTTTGCCCGCGATGCCGGGCCGCTCGCCGAAGCAGATGACCCCTATCCCGGAGGAACAACGGTTCCCGGCGATTGTCCCGTTGGGAAAACACCTCAGGCTTGCATCGATCAGGCTTTTTACCTGCCTAATGATATGGATGTGATCAAGCAGGCTGTTTTGGATTACGGCGCGGTTTATACCATGATGTATATCAGCAGCAGCTATCTGAATACTACGGATTATACCTATTATTATAATGGCTCGCCAAGAGTAAACCATGCCGTGGATATCGTAGGCTGGGACGATAATAAAGTTACTGCAGGTGGCACAGGTGCCTGGATTTGTAAAAACAGCTATGGCCCTTCCTGGGGACTTGAAGGTTATTTTTATATTTCTTACAATGATAATTCCGTTCTGGATTATAACGCTATTTGGCCCGAAAGGCTCGATTATGATCAAAACAGCAACATCTATGGATACGACATCACCGGACATTATTACAGTACGGGCTATGGAACGGAATCCGGTTATGCACTGCTGAAATATACCGCGCCTGTTAAAATGCGCATCGATAAGTTAGGAACTTATGCAGTGGCAACAGGAGAAAATATCCAAATGAGCATTTATGAGCATTTCGAAGACGGCACGCTTAGCGGTCATCTGGCTGATTTGCCGCTGATTAATTGTACCTGGCCGGGCTATTATGCGCAGGAATTGTCCACTTCGGTCTTAATCGAAGAAGATCAGGATTACTATATTAAAATAGAATATAATACACCCGGATATACGTATCCGATTCCTTACGAATGCTATATTGAAGGTTATTCAGATCCACAGATCGAAACCGGCAAGTGCTGGATCAGTGGTGATGGCTCTGACGGGAGCTGGTATTCGGTAGGAGCAGATAATAGTGCCGGGTGGGTAATTGATCTTTGCGCTAAAGTTTATGCAGCCGATATGCCCGTACCTTATTTTACGCAGCAACCTTCCAATACCACAGTATGCCTCAACGACAGCGCATCTTTGATAGTTGAGGTTGCTGGTGGAAGCTATCAGATGCAATGGCAAAAAAACGGAGTGGATATTCCCGCGGCAAATGATAGTATTTTGAATTTTTCTGCGGCATCATTGGCTGATGAAGCCTCTTACCGCTGCCTGGCTTTAACCGATTATGATACAGTTTATAGCTGGGAGGTGCAACTTGATGTCCTGGCTTTGCCTGATGTGGCTTTGCAGTTCTATACGCCTGTTTGTCAAGAAGCTGAAGCGATCCGGCTGCGGGGCGGAATGCCCGGAAACGGAGCCTATTCGGGTGCAGCTGTTTCAAATAATATTTTTGATCCGGCAACCGCAGGCACTGGCCAACATCTGATAACCTATACTTATACCAATACCGCGGGATGCTCCGATACTGCTCAGGCTTATTTGGAAGTACAGCAGGAAAATCCCGCTTTTTCCTGCGGCGATTCGCTCAGCGATACGCGCGATGGCAAGAAATATGCTACCCTTGAGCTCGGTGGAAAATGCTGGATGAAGCAAAACCTCAATTTCGGAAACCGGATCAGTGGTGGGCAAAATCAGGAGGATAACGGTAATCCTGAGAAATATTGCTATGATAACCAGTCGGATAGCTGTTCGATATATGGTGCCCTTTACCAATGGGATGAACTGATGGCCTACCAAACCACCGAAAGCTGCACGGGTATTTGTCCCTGTGGATGGCATGTGCCTTCAAAAGCGGAATGGGTTGCATTGTTTGATGCTGTGGCAGGAGCTACATCAAAAGCAGCGCCACATTTGCTGGAAGGTGGTTATACAGATTTTGGTTTATTGCTTTCAGGTGCTGCTTATGGGCGAAATGCTTTTACGGGACAGGGAGATTTTGCCGAATCGTGGACCAGTTCGCAATCCGATGCCATTAAAGCTTATTCTTTGCATTTCAGCCCATTGAAATCCAGCGTGAACGAGCGGAAAGCCGGACATCAATCTTCTTTTTATCTTCGCTGCATCAAAAACGATTAAGGTTGAAAAGCACCTTTAAACTCTGTTTGCACTCATGACACGTACTGCCCCGCTTTCTCTTTTTATTATTGGCTTGTTGTTTTTCCTTTCCGGAATTCCCGGGCTGATTTGTGAGATCAGCTGGGGACATTATCTGCGTCTGGCATTCGGCTCTGCTTATCAGGGACAACTGCTTTCCGTGGCGCTTTACATGTCAGGGCTCGCTTTTGGAGGTTTGTTGAGTATAGCATTCTTGCGAAGCCCAAAATTATTGCTTATTGCAGCCCTGGCAGAATTGCTTTTCGGATTGAGCGCCTTTTTCTTCCAAGATGTTTTTGATTTGCTGCAAGGCGTAAAAAGGGAAGGTTCGGTGCTTCTCCTGCTTTTCGTGTTTGCGCCTGCCATGATGAGCGGAATTGGATTGCCTCTTTTGCATGAATTTATCCGTAAGTCATTCCGAAAGAAATTTACGAAGTCATTATCATGGCTTTATGCACTCAATACTTTTGGTGCTTTGCTTGGGGTATTCCTGCTTGTTTTTTATCTGTATCCCCGTTTTGATTTAAAAACAACAATGCAGTTGAGTTCGGTACTCAATTTTTTGGCTGCTGCAGGTTTTGTTTTCCTGTTTTTATCCAATCAGAAAAGGGCTTTTCAAAGTGAAAAATCTACTGAGTTTCCAGTGATTCCCGCTTTATTGTTCCAAGCCATTTTGTCGGCTTTTGCCGGTGGCTGGATTTTGTTTTCTTTAGAATCGCTGATGTTGCGTTTCCTCGGGGTTTTGGGCGGAAGTTCCGTTTTTTCTTTTGCATCGGTTTTAATCGGTGTTTTGCTGGGCATTGCGCTTGGAGCTGCACTGGCGCAGAAAAAAATTAAAAACGGGCAGGAAATCAGGATTATGCGCAATGCATGGTTTTTTCTAACTGTGGCCATAGTTTTTCAATGGTGGTTTTCTGTCGGGTCATTTGATTTGTTTTACAGCATCATTGCTTTAAGCGGCGAGGCCACTGCCGAAGTGGTTGTTCCCTTAATCATCATCTTCGGAGCTCTTCTGGTTTTGCCTTCATCAATTATCAGTGGTTATCTCTTTCCGCATTATACGCGTATGTTTCGTGTTGCCGGAGCAAAGCACGCCACGGCTTTTAGTGTTTTTGTGAATACTCTTGGCGGGATGATTGGTATGTATGTGGTTTATCAGCTTTTGCCAGTTCTTGGGTTGAAAAATATCTTTTTTATGTCTGCATTTGTTGCTCTTTGTCTGATGATGGCGCTCAGCCTGGGACGTTTTCCTTTTTCCAAAAAGACAAGCCTTTGGATGACTGTTGTAGTCTTCGGTTTCGGGATTTTTAGTTTGGTTTTCGCGGATTTGCCATCATCTGTAGCAGCTTCGGGCGTCTTTCGGGGCGGACATCTGCATGAGCAAAATGCAGTGATTTTTCATCAGGACGGGAAATTGGCAACTGTTGATGTCTTTGTTAGTTCGGATCAGCTAAAAGTGCTGAGCGTCAATGGGAAACCTGATGCGGCTGTTTCGCTTACTGAAAATCCTGCCCCGGATGAGCTGGTGATGAACCTGCTGGGGATCATGCCGCAGGCTTTTAAACCGCACGCACAAAATGCTGCCGTGATTGGCCTCGGTTCGGGTATCACTTCTGCGCGTTTGCTCGATAATCCTGAAATAAAAGAAGTGCAAACGATTGAAATTGAACCGGTTGTTTTTGATGCTGCCACACATTTCAGGGAGTTTAACAATAAAATTTTTCAGGATGCCCGAAGCAAGATAATCATTGATGATGCCCGGAAATTCTTGCAAAAGAGTGAGATGAAATTTGATTTGATAATCAGTGAGCCGTCCAATCCCTGGGTGCAGGGCAACAGCCTTTTGTTTGCCCGCGAATTTTATTCGATTGCAGAGGGCCGTTTGGCTCCCGGCGGGATGTTTGTGCAATGGATCCATCTCTATGAAAATACTGATGAAATTGTTTTTCGCATTTTGAAAAGCCTGGATATGGTTTTTCCACATTGGCAGCTTTATTTTGCCGACAATGCCAATGTGCTGGTTTTTGCTTCAAAAGAGAACATTATGGATCCGGATTTCCAAAGGCTTTACGAAAATCCGGATATCGCGCAGGCATTAAACCGAATCACCTTAACGCAGCCCGGAAACCTGGCTGTTCGCTATGCCGGCAATGAAAAATATTTTGAGGAGCAAATCTCAAATCCGGCTGTTGAGGCATTGTCGCTTTATGATTTATCCATCGACTATGCTGCTGCCGAGGCTTTTTATACGCGGAATTTTGCCCGTAAACTGATGGAAATGCGTGAAGAACTCTGGATTTCAGGAAACCCGGCTCAAATGTTCGGGCAGGAAAACAAAATGGTGCGGCCGGAACAATATTTTTATCCTGCTTATCAGGCAGGGCAGGCTTTTTTATTGAGCCGTTCCGCGGACAGTCTGCAAACCATGGATTTGTTATTAAATGAAAAACTGGCTCAAATCAGCCATCCCGACGACAGCGCAGCACTCTGCGATGCCCTGTTTTTTAGCATGCGCTATATTTTGCCCAACAGTTTTGTTGATGGACTGAGCCTGCGCCTGGAACCTTTGCTCCGGGAAAAAGAATTTGATAACAGTCTGAGCCTGAAATTAAAAAAATTATTCCTCCTCAAATTGGCCGAAAAGGAAACAACGGAAATTGCAGCGGAAATCCTCAGCTTTAATGCTTTGGATCGCACCCAGCGTCAGTTTATGGAGCAACTTGCGAACGTTAAAAGAAAGTGAAATAGAACTTCTAAGTTTGTGAAGGGCACGCTGCTTTTTTTAATCTGTTGAAATCCTCATAAAAAACACGAATCATCGAAAAGCATTACTTTTGCGGCTTATTTTTTGAATCGCTTACATTAATATTATATGGATGTTAAAAAAATCCGCATAGAAGATTTCGATTATCCGCTTCCGGCTGAACGTATTGCAAAGTTTCCGGTTAAAGAGCGGGATCAGTCTCAATTGCTGATCCTGAAGGATGGGGTTTTGCAGAAAGACCGGTTTTTCAATTTGCCTAAAATGCTTCCCAAAGGTGCTGCACTCGTTTTTAATGAAACCCGGGTTTTTCAGGCACGTTTGCTTTTTCACAAAGAAACCGGTGCGCGTATTGAGGTCTTTTTGCTGGAACCGGCATCGGAACAAAAAGATATGCAAATTGCTTTTGCGCAGCGTGGTGCTGCTGAATGGAAGTGTTTTGTAGGAAATTCGAAAAAATGGAAAGGGCAGGAGCTGGAATTAAAGCTGGAGAACGGGGGCAGTTTGTTTGCAAGAAAAGTAAAAGCCGATGGCAACAGCTGGATTGTGGCTTTTCGCTGGGAAACTGCTGAAATGACTTTTTCTGAGGTCATTGATGCATGCGGAAATGTACCCTTGCCGCCATACATCCATCGCGAAGCAGTGGAAGCCGACAAGCAAACCTACCAAACCGTATATGCCCGCGAAGAAGGTTCCGTAGCAGCACCAACTGCCGGATTGCATTTTACTCCTGAGGTTTTTCAAAAATTAAAATTGAAAAATATCCACGATTACCGCCTGACCCTGCACGTGGGTGCGGGAACGTTTAAACCGGTTGACAGTGAGGAAATCGGAGATCACGAAATGCACCGCGAGCAGATTGTAGTACCTAAAAGTGTAATCCGTGCTCTGTCTGCTGAAGAAACCATCATCCCGGTAGGGACAACAAGCGTACGTACGCTGGAAAGCCTATATTGGTTTGCGATGCAAATAGCACAAAATGAGAATGTTGTTTATCCTTTTTTCGTTGAGCAATGGGAACCTTATGAGGGGAAAGAAGAGCTGGGTAGAAAAAAAGCTTTTGAGCTGCTTCTCGACTATTTGGAGAAAAATAATCTCGATTATCTTCGCGGCGCCACGCGCCTGATGATCGTGCCTTCCTATCGGTACCATATGGTGGATGCACTTGTAACAAATTTTCACCAGCCCAAAAGTACATTATTGCTTTTGGTGTCGGCTTTGATTAGCGATCAATGGAAAAAAGCCTATCAGTTTGCCCTCGAAAATGATTTTCGTTTTTTGAGTTATGGCGATAGCTGTTTGTTTTTTGGGCATTAATATTGATAAAACAGAAGAGCGCGTGCAATGCTTTTTTCTTAAATTTGCCCTATGTCAAAAAGGGATTCGAATAAAGAAGAGCCGCAAGGAGAAATGACATTCTGGGAACATCTGGAAGAGCTGCGCTGGCATCTGGTTCGATCTGCCATAGCTATTGTCCTTTTAGCTGTGCTGGCTTTCATCAAAAAGAATTTTATTTTCGATCAGATTATCCTTGCTCCAAAGAGCGATACCTTCTTGACAAACAGAGGATTGTGTTATATATCCGACTTATTGAATATTAAGGCTTTGTGTATTGGAAATTTCAGCCTGAAAGTTATTAATATTAATATGTCCGGTCAGTTTATGACGCACCTCTACATTTCGATAATGGTTGCCCTGGTGGCCGGCATGCCCTATATCGTTTTTGAACTCTGGCGATTTGTGAAGCCAGCCCTACACGAAAAAGAGCGCAAGAACAGTGCCGGAGCTGTTTTTGTTATTTCATTCCTGTTCTATTTAGGCGTTTTGTTTAGTTATTTCATCATCGTTCCTTTAACAATCAATTTTTTAGGTACTTATGAAGTGAGCGCAGAAGTGACCAATCAAATTTCGCTCAATTCCTATGTTAGTACGGTTTTATCTGTTACCTTTGCCGTAGGTTTGGTATTTGAGCTGCCCGTTTTAGTTCTTTTTCTTGCAAGAATAGGAGTTATCACACCGGCGTTTTTAAAGAAGAACCGAAGGGTAATGATCGTCATTATCCTTGCATTGTCTGCAATCATCACCCCCCCTGATGTTTTTTCCCAGATACTGGTTGCTTTGCCGCTGATGATTCTTTATGAAATCAGTATTGGTATTGCTGATCGCGTTGAAAAGAGGCGGAACGCTTAAAACCTTTCTTTTTGTTTTGCTGATAGATGCTGGTGGAAAACTATGAAACCATTATAAACCAATTAATTAGCTAGTATGAAGACAAAAGTGAACACTCTCGTTTTCTGGTCTGTGATGCTCTTTTTGGGCTCATTTCTGATGACCAGTTGTGGCAGTTTTAAAAAGATGGCCAATGATCCTGATGCCGTTCGTTATGAAGTAAAACCGGAAGTTCTGGAAACCCATGCCGGACAAATTGAATTTAGTTTGGAAGGCGTTTTAAAGCCGGGTTATTTCGATAAAAAAGCTGTGGTTCGCCTCGCCCCCGAACTGAAATATGGCGATCAGGTGCTTAAGCTCGAACCTTTCTACCTGATCGGAGAAAAGGTGGAAGGACCTGGAACAAAGATCGGGAAGAAGAGTGGCGGAAAGTTTACTTATTCGGCTACTTTTGCATATAAACCCGAAATGAATGCCAGCGAGCTGGTCGTGACTCCGGTTGTTTACCGTGCCAAAGATGCCAGTAGTGTAGAACTAACGGAAGAGAAAGTGCAGGAAATGATTACCAACAAAAAAGCCTATGCCTATAAAGAGCTTAAGCTTGCTGATGGTGTAATCTGCACAGCCACAAAAATTAAGCATGATGAAATTTTCCTGATGCGGGAAGATAATTATGAAACAGAAACACTGGTAGAAAAATCAGCGCCAATTTATTTCCTGATCAATCGTCATAACCTGAACTGGAACCTTCCGCTGAACAAAGCAGATGAAGCCAAAGCTTCCGTAAACGAGCTGCTCGATTTCATTCAGTTAGGCTGGGAAATCCGGAATATCACCATTGATGGCTGGGCTTCTCCGGATGGGGAAGAGATTTTTAATGACAAACTCTCAGAGCAACGTGCTGAGGCGGCTCAGAAATACCTTCTTAAGAAGTTTAAAAAATGGTCGCGCAAGAAAGATAACAATATCAACTACGAAGATCCGGCAGCGGAAATCAGCTGGAATGTCAGCGGTCGTGGCCCGGACTGGACAGATTTCACCACAAACATTAAAAAATCCAATTTGGAGGATAAAAGTGTGATTCTGAATGTGATCAAAATGTCGGATCCGGTAAAACGTGAAGAAGAAATTCATAATATGATCGATATTTATCCCGAACTGTCCGATGATATCCTGCCTCCGCTGCGTCGTGCATACATCACGGTAACATGTGTAAAGCCGAAGAAAACCGATGAGGAAATAGCGGTACTCGCATCAACAAATCCGGATTCACTGGATTATAAAGAGCTGATGCATGCAGCCGAACTGACCGAAGATGCTGCGGCAAAACTTGCAATTTATGAAACGGCCAGCAAGCAATTCCCGGAAGAGTGGGGCGGATTTAACAATGCCGCTGTTTTGATGATTGATTTGGATCAGCTGCCCAAAGCAGAATCTTATCTTCAAAAAGCGGATGCGCTTTCTCCAAAAAATGGTGTAATTATTAATAATCAAGGCGTTTTGGCTGCCCGTCAGGATAACTGGCATGCCGCAAAAATTGCTTTTGCAAAAGCCGTTGAATTTGGCGAAAATGCTGATCACAACCTCGGTATTGCAGCAATACTCGATGCAAAATATAGCGATGCCAACACAAAACTGGCCGCCTCTGCATGTACTTATAACCTTGCACTGGCACAGCTGATGAGCGGAAATAATGCGGAAGCCGAAGCTACATTGAAATGTGCCGAAGAAAAAGGCCATGAAGAATGCTATCTGCTTGCCGTTGTGGGTGCACGTACCGATAATCAGGCAATGGTGATTGAAAACCTTACTGAAGCGCTGAAGCTGAATCCTGATCGTAAGGCTGAAGCAGCTGAAGATCGTGAATTCGTAAAATTCTTTGAAGTGGATGAATTTAAAAATATTGTGGAATAATCACACAATGAACAGATATGCAAAAAGCCGGGTACTGCCCGGCTTTTTTGTTATTAAACAGCTGGTTTACAGATTCAAATCATTTGCAATAAGCTCTGCAATATCCAGGTTTTGCAATTCTTCTTCCTTGTTTTTGATTTTAATGCCATCGGTGAGCATGGTCATACAAAAAGGGCAGGCGGTTGCGACTATTTCTGCCTTCGTTTCCAAAAAATCTTCCGTGCGCTCAATATAAACTTCCTTATCACCTTTTTCGGCTTCTTTGAACATTTGCGCTCCACCGGCGCCACAGCAGAGGGCGTTGCTGCGGTTTCGTTTCATTTCTTTTCTTGATCCGGTCAAATTGTCAATTATCTCGCGGGGCGCATCATATTCGCCATTGGCGCGACCAAGGTAGCAGGGATCGTGAAAGCTGATGGGCGTGTTTTTGTATTTTTCAGCATTGAGTTTCAGCTTGCCGCTGCGCATCATGTCCCTTAAAAATTGGCTGTGGTGAATAACTTCATAGTCGCCTCCCAAAGAAGGATATTCATTTTTCAAAATATTGAAGCAATGCGGGCAAATGGTAATAATTTTTTTGATGTCGTATGCCTTGAAGGTTTCGATATTCGTGAGCGCCTGCATTTGAAAAGTCATTTCGTCGCCTGCTCGTTTGGCCGGATCACCGGTGCAGCTTTCTTCTGCGCCGAGGCATGCGAAATCCGTTTCCAGATAAGTGAGTATTTTTGCAAAAGCCTGTGTAACTTTTTTATATCGGTCGTCAAATGCTCCGGCGCAGCCTACCCAAAAAAGGTAATCGGGATTTTTGCCTGTTGCAAAACAATCGGCCATAATGGGGATTTCTATCTTTTGTTTGTTGTCCATTTTTGTGATTTTAGCGGTTGAGGTATAAGTTTTCTGCCCAGTTCATGCGGTCTTCAGGAGGATACTGCCAGGGAGCGCCATTATTTTGGATATTGGTGACCATCGTGTTCAGTTCTGCAGGGGCAGCGCCTTCTTCCAAAGTCAGGTAGCGGCGCATATCCACAATTAGTGAAGGATGGTTAATGTTCACCGGGCATTCCTGTGCACAGGCATTACAGGTAGTGCAGGCCCATAATTCTTCGTCATGGATATATGCATCGGAAATCAAAGCTTTTTGATCGACAAATTCCTTGTTTTTGATCACCTCAGGCCCTTTTTCTTTCATGCGTTGGCGCACATTCATGATGATTTTCCGTGGCGACAGCCTTTTGCCCGTTTGGTTGGCCGGACAGGCGGCCGTGCACCTTCCGCATTGCGTACAGGCCAGCGAATCCAGATAGTTTTTCCAATGGATGTCTTCAATATCTTTAACGCCAAATCTTGCGGCATCGCCTTCCTCAGGCAATTCGCCGCCATCATCTGGTTGCAACATCAGCTTTACTTCCGATGTAATTTCCGGCATATTGTTTAAATAGCCCAAGGGTTCCAGCCGACTGAGATATACATTGGGAATACTCGTGAAAACATGAAAATGTTTGCTGTACGGTAAGATATTTGCAAAAAGGAAAATCAACAAAATATGCATCCACCAATTGATTTCATGCCAAAAATGGATATGTTGGGCGCCCATTCCCGGAAACAGTTTTGCCAATTGGCTGCTCACCGGATAAACTCCTTCCGGATTGCTGTGCCCCAGCACATAAAAAGTATTCATGCCCAGCAGGCTGATCATTAAGAAGAGTATAATTGTGAGTGCGATATTGGCATCATAATGCGATTTGCGTTTCATTTCAATACCTTCAAACCGCTTGGTGTGCACAAATATCCTTCTAATAAGAAAGAACAACACGCCTGCCAAAACGAAAACTGCCATTATATCACCGGAGGCAATAATGATATCGTAAACAATTCCCATAGGGGCAAAAGCCCTTTCGTTGCCGGTTAAACCGTCAATCACCATTTCCAGGCTGCCAAATGTAATGACCAGAAAGCCCCAGAATATCAATGCATGCAATAGTCCGGTATAGGGGTAGCGCAGGATTTTGCTTTGCCCGAAAGCAACTTGGAGCATTACTTTGAACCTTTCTCCATAATCCCCGATGGGATATTTTTTGGTAAGCCGAAAAAGCCGGGCAAGCCGGATCATGCTGTAAGTTAAAACGCCCAGGGTAAGGAGCAGGATCAGAGCAAAAATGATTTCCTTCATAATGTGGTGGTTTTACGTGTTTTGCATTTAATGGATGGGAACACATATAAGAAACTACATACAATATTAGTAAATTTTTTGGTTCTACACGGAATTTCGTGGAAAGAAATTAGAATGCTATTTCAAACAGATTCCGACAAAGTTTCCTCATTCTTCGGAAAACTTTGTCGGAATGAACTGTGTTAAAAAGCAAGAGTTTTGTGTAATATTTTTCTTCAAACTACCTTTTTTTATTTGGAGGCAGTTTGAAGAAAAATATTATGGTAAAGTAACCCTTAATTTGCTGATGTGATCCTCGTTATATGGTTCATTATCTGCTATTATGGCAAATATTTGTTTGATCAGTTTATTTGCAACCGCAATTATAGCCACCTTGTCGTGCTTTCCTTTAGCTGTCAACCGTTCATACAATATCCTGCACCCTTTATTGTAGCGCATAGCAGACAGAGCCGAGATGTATAGCTGTTTTCGTATATGCCCGTTTCCCATTTTGCAGATATGACCCTTTCCCTTGACGCTGGTTCCCGACTGATATATCCTTGGACTTGTCCCTGCAAAAGCAATAAACTGTTTGTAGTGCAGGAATTTTTCAAAATTATTGGTTGCTGCAATGAGCACTGCTACAGCTTTCTTGCCAAATCCCGGTACACTGAGGATTAGCTTGCGGGTCTCGGCAAAGTGTGTTTTGCTGATATCCTCCAGTTGTTTCTCCAGCTTTTTTATTTCCCGCTTGAACTTTTCGATAATACTTTTCAGTGATCTTTTGAGTTCAGCAGTCAATACGCCACTTACCTGGAAAGCCTGTAATTGGTTAGACGTAGCTGTTTTTTGTTTAGTAATCAGTTCCAGGGCTGTCAATAACTGCTGCATAGCAAAGATTTCCTTTGATGGTGGTGTCCATAGATCAACTTTTTTAAAAGTAGATGCGTAGTCATAGATGGTTTTGGCGCATACTGGATCGGTCTTTGCACGCTGTAACTTCATCTGCGAATAACGCCTTATGATCAAAGGGTTTATCACGGAAACTTCAATATTTTTCTTAGACAGGAACATAGCCAATTTCAAGCTATATGGCCCTGTTGCTTCCATGACATAAGTTTTGTCCTTACCGTATTTTTTGACCAGAGCTTGAAAGCCTTTTGTAGTCTGTTCAAAATCTGAAAAACCCGTTTTATGGTCTCGGTCTGACCCATAAGCATCAAATGTTTGCTTGCTAATGTCAATTCCAATATATTTGTCCATGACTATTGTTTTTTAAAAGACGGAACTATTGTTTTCTTATCTATCCTTTATACAGGCTTTATGCCTAATGAACTGTCCAAGATAGCAATAGAAGAGGGAGGGGAACCACCATTCCGAACGGTCTTGATGACAAATGACGCAAGTAGTTTTCTTCCCTCCCTTCGTCTTATTTATTATTAATCCAGCGAATTTATTAAATTTTACGTTATTTCTTAAAATGCAAATATAGGATGACGCGTTTTTATGAAGTCAGGAGGCAAATGCGGCGAGGACGTCTTTAAAATATACTATTGTGTCCTCGCCGCATTTGCCTTAAACGCCTAATAAACAGCGTCATTCCGACCGGAACAAAGCCAAACGAAGTGATTAAGGCTTTGTGAAGGGAGGAATCTGTTAGGGATCAATAGTTTATTAATAGATATCTGCATATTATTTTCAAACATTATTGTTACCCACGAAATTCCTAGTAGAACCAATTTTTTTTAATAATCCCATGTGTTCTCCGGCAAACTTGCGATTGGTTCAAAAACTTTTTGTTTTGAGATTTGTTAGCTTGCCAGTAAAATGATGAATTATGAGTAAAACACCCATTACCAAAGAGGTTTTAATTGAAGATTTAGTGGATGATTATCCTTTTTCAGTAGAGTTTTTATCAAAAAAAGGAATCCGTTGCCTGCGTTGTGGTGAGCCTATTTGGGGATCGCTGGAGGAAGCAGCCAAAGAAAAAGGTTTTGATAACAATCAGATTCAGCTATTTGTTGATGAGCTAAAGCAAATTGCGGAAACTCCTGAAGGAAATGCTCCTCAGGATCAAGGTGGACAGAAAATCGATTACGGTAAAATCAATTAAATCCTTAATGCGAACCTTCCTTTTGGAAGAGCATTATCATTCGCTGTCCCAAAAAATTTGTCGGATCATTCTTTTATCAGCATAAGATTCCAATAAAATTGTCATGGCAAATCAATAACAATGATTTTTCATTTGCACTGCCAATACTAAAATTATTAATTGTTAGCAGATTTTTTATATCTTCGAAGGTCTGTTTTTAATACCTATGGATGCCTGAACCGAATTGTATCCTGAAAAATTTTTGTAATGGCAGAAACATATAACATACTGATTGTTGATGATCGTCCGGAAAATCTGCTTACCCTTGAAGGGATTTTAGATAATGAAGAGCTGATCGTTTATAAGGCACTTTCTGGCAATGAGGCTCTTGGTCATTTGCTGGAGCGGGATTTTTCCCTGGTGCTGCTCGATGTTCAAATGCCGGAAATGGATGGCTTTGAAGTTGCAGAGATCATGAGGGGAAATCCCAGGACCAGGGAAATACCCATTATTTTTATCACAGCCATAAGCAAGGAGCGCAAGCATATCTTCAGGGGCTATGATACCGGAGCGGTCGATTATCTGTATAAACCTCTGGATATGGAGGTCCTAAAAAGCAAAATTCATGCTTTTATTAATTTTTTTAAACAGCAGGAGCAGCTAAAACGCACTACGGCCCGGCTTCAGGAAACACTGACGGAAATGCAAAAAGCAAAGCAGATTGCCGAAAACGCCACACGTGCCAAAAGTTCTTTCCTCGCAAATATGAGCCATGAAATCCGTACACCGCTCAATGGAATAATCGGTATGGCAGATTTGGTGCTTATGGATGAGCTTGCTGATGGCCAAAGGGAACAAATTCAGGATATTAAGCATTCGGGCGAATCTCTTTTGGAAATTATCAACGAAATCCTTGATATCTCAAAAATAGAGGCCGATAAAATTGATTTGGAATCTATTCCTTTTAGTATCAGTCAGGTAGTTGAAAAAATCATCAAATTATTATCGGTTAAGATTTATGAGAAAAACCTTAAATTTTACGTTAATTTTCCTCGTCTTCTCCATGATTCAGTGATAGGCGATCCCCTTCGGATCCGTCAGGTATTAGTTAATTTATTGGGCAATGCCGTTAAGTTTACGGATCATGGTTCCATTACACTTTCCATTGAAACATCTTTTGAAACAGAAAAGGAAATTGAGCTATTGTTCCGTGTACAAGATACCGGCATCGGGATTCCGTCCAATAAACTTGGGCAACTTTTTGAGACCTTCAGTCAATTGAACGTTTCGACAACCCGAAAATACGGAGGAACCGGCCTGGGACTTTCAATCAGTAAAGAGCTGGTCAATATGATGGGCGGCAGCATTAAGGTAGAAAGTACCGAAGGTGAGGGCGCTGAGTTTAGCTTTAGGCTGAAGCTGGCCAAAGGACGTGCGATCAAAAAACATCCAGTGCCCGAAAGTTTGCGCGCGAAGAAATTTTTGCTTTTTGAAGATGATGATCATTGCTATTCTGTATTATCAGAATTTTTGGAAAACCAAAAAATAGTTTTTCAAAAGCTCAATAAGCTGAATTCAGACATATTGGAAAAGAAGTCGGATGAGGGATTCGATTTCCTTATGGTAGGGTCCTGCCGAAATACAGATGATAAATTCCTGTCGCAACTGGAAGTTTATTGCCAAAACAGGAAAAAGCAGCATAAAGAAGCTTTGCCGGTTATCCTTATGACCAATAATCATATCATAACGCGCAATGAGCATTTTAAAAATGTTGGCATCAGTAGCTTATTGATGAAACCTTTATGGTCATTTTCCCTTCATAGTTTTTTCCTAAAATTTGCTGCCAGCCAAAATCAATTACAGAAACAATCCGCAATAGATAATGCTGCTCAGCATCGGTTGAAGATACTTTTAGCTGAGGATCAGATTATTAACCGTAAAATTGCTGTGGGTTTCCTGAGTCGTAAAGGTTGGGATGTGGATACGGCTGAAAATGGGCTTCAGGCATTAGAGAAATACAAACGGTCAAAATATGATATTGTCTTGATGGATATCCAAATGCCGGAAATGGACGGTTTTGAAGCAACACGGCAAATCAGGAAATATGAGGAGCAGATGGGTGGGAGAACCCCTGTTCTCGCTATGACTGCGCACGCTATGAAAGGAGATACAGAGCGCATATTGGAATCCGGCATGGATGCTCATATTACCAAGCCATTTAAGCCGCAACAACTCTTTAGTACAATTTTAGAATTTATTGAAAAATAATCCCATAAACTGCATCAAATGAAACGCAACTGGTTAAGGAATTTACGTGTGCGCCATAAACTATTACTGATTACACTCGTGTCGCTTTTTAGTATTGTTCTTTTTGGTTATGTGGCCAATTATTTATTTCGAACAAGTAATGTTGTTACATACATTTTAAAAGCCGAACGATTGCATAATGTTGATTTTCACTCTTCTGTGCAGGAGTTTTATAAGTATTTGCACACAAATGATACAGCAGACCTGGATAGGTCTTTGATGTTGCTTGATCGTTCCAATGTGCGTGCAGGATCATTTAAAGAGCTTCAGGAGATATATCAAACTGCATCTGATTCTGAATTCCGGAATCTGGTGTTAAAGGTCTTTGATGGAGCTGTGGAAGATGAAAATGTATATGATTTTTTGAATGAAAGGCTCCGTTTGATGTTGCGGCTTGGTACCGATGACCTCATAAATGGTATGGGTATCGCCGCAAGTGGACTGGAACGTGCCTATGCCTTGCGCGGTATTTGTCTTAATTATGTTAAAAACCCAAGTCCTGAATTATTGCAGCAGTACCAACTTGAGGTGGATGCTGTTACAGAAATGGAGGCGGAATTTGCCCAGGTAATCAATCAGATCAATAGTTTTGTGAACACATTTCTAATCAGGATTATCCTTTTGATGGTTTTGGTATTGGGTGCTATAATCTATTTCCTGACTTATTACATCAGTAAGCTGATAACGCAGCCGGTACGCGAACTGGGTTCCAGTATGGAGGAAATCTCAAAAGGCATTGTTAATAAAGAGATTGAACTAAACTCAACGGACGAGCTTGGGCGACTGGCTGATTCCTTTCGTCGCATGCAGGATAACCTGAAAGAAATTATATCCTACACCAAAAGTGTTGCTTCAGGGCATTTCGAACATTCTATTGAACCAAAATCCGATCAGGATGAGCTTTCAATATCGCTCAATAGCATGAGTAAGTCGCTGCATCAGGCTGCAGAAAACGATAAGCTGCGCGATTGGCATAAAACCGGTATAAACGAACTGAATGATAAAATGCGTGGCCGGCAGGATCTTCAGGAATTGAGCCGCGAAGTAATTACTTTCTTTGCAAAATACCTCGATAGCCTTGTGGGCGTATTCTATTTATACGACCCGGAAAGTAAGTTGCTAAAACTAACATCCAGCTATGCCTTTACAGAACGCAAAGAAATGGCCGATACATTTAAGCTTGGCGAAGGTCTGGTAGGGCAGGTAGCATATGAAAAAGAGATGATTACGCTCACAGAGATTCCCGAAGATTATACCCGTATCCGCTCGGCAACCGGTGGGCTTCCCCCAAAATACCTGATGATTGCCCCGGTAATTTTTGAAGAACAATTAATTGGTGTTGTTGAAATTGCTTCTTTTGAGGATTTTGAAAAGAGCAAGCAGGAGTTCGTTCAGGAAGCATTGCTGAATATCGGGATTGGGATCAGTGTGGCACAAGCCAGCACCCGTATGGCGCGACTGCTGCATCAAACACAGGAGCAGGCCCAGGAGCTTCAGGCGCAACAGGAGGAGCTTCGTCAATCAAATGAAGAACTCGAAGAACAAACCAAAGCCCTTAAAGCCTCCGAAGAAGCATTGCAAACCCAACAGGAGGAACTGCGCGTGACCAATGAAGAATTGCAGGGCAGGACCAAAGAGCTCGAAATGCAAAAGGATGACATTAAGCGGAAAAATGATGCCCTGGAGAAAGCAACAAAAGATATTGCCGAAAAAGCCGAAGAACTCGAACTGGCCAGCAAGTATAAATCGGAATTCCTTGCAAATATGTCGCACGAACTGCGCACACCGCTTAATAGTATTCTGGTGTTGTCGCAACTTCTGGCCAACAATAAAGGTGCAACATTAAGCGAAAAGCAAGTGGAATACGCATCCACAATCCATAGTTCAGGAACCGATTTGCTGAACCTGATCAACGAAATTCTTGATTTGAGCAAAGTGGAAGCAGGAAAACTGGAGCTGAACCCGGAAAATGTTGTTGTGGAATCGGTCTTTGATAATCTGGTGCAGGTTTTTAAGCCTATGACCGATGATAAAGGTCTGGATCTCAAAATAGAAATTGAAGAGGGGCTGCCGGATATGATTATAACCGATGCGGGAAGGCTGCAGCAGATTTTGCGGAATTTCCTTTCGAATGCCGTAAAATTTACCAGTGAAGGCAGTGTTCGCTTAAGCGCTTTTGTGCCGGGGGCAGATATCCGGCTCAGAAATATTAAGCTCAAACCGGAAGAATGTATCGCTTTTAGTGTGAAAGATACCGGCATCGGCATTCCGAAAGAAAAACTTAAAGTGGTGTTTGAGGCCTTCCAACAAGTAGATGGGACTACCTCCCGTAAGTATGGGGGGACAGGCCTTGGACTAACGATTTCGCGGAGTTTCGCGGAATTGCTGCGTGGCGAAATAATGCTCCGAAGCGAAGAAGGGAAAGGATCCGAATTTATTCTGATCATTCCTAAAAAGCTTGATGGCGAGCTTTTGCTTGATATGAAGCCTGCTGCATTGCCTCAGCCTGAAAAACCAATACGGAAAAAAGGGAGGGAAAAACCTTTATCAGGGAACCAGGAAAAACCAGAACCGACAGGAACTGATGAGGAGCTTTCGCCCACAGACGAAAATTTGATTCTGATCATTGAAGATGATGAGGAGTTTGCTTCTGTCCTTCAGGAACTTGCTGGTGAGAAAGGTTTTAAAACACTTATTTCTCCCGATGGCGAAAAAGGCTTGCACTTTGCCGATTATTACCAGCCAGACGCCATTATTCTCGATGTTGGCCTTCCAGGGATCGACGGTTGGGAAGTGATGGACCGGCTGAAAGAAAACACGAATACGCGACATATTCCTGTACATTTTATTTCCGGAACCGATCGGCCAATGGACGCTATGAAAATGGGCGCTATTGGGTTCTTGACCAAACCGGTAAGCCTCGAAAAACTGAATGAAGTTTTTAGCCGTATTCGAAATATGGCAAGCAAACCGGTAAAACGATTGCTTATTATAGAGGATGACGATGCCATGCGTTCAAGCATTGTTGAACTTATTGGTGGTCAGGATGTGGAGAGCAGTGCTGTAGCTTCGGGAAAAGAAGCTTGTGCAATTCTTTCAGAAAACAGTTTTGACTGCATCATTCTTGATCTGGGTCTAAGCGATATGAGTGGTTTTGACCTGCTTGAGAAAATCAGGCAAAAAGATGAACTGCAGCAAATGCCTGTGATCATTTATACCGGAAAAGATTTGAGCAGGGAAGAGGAAGAGCGCCTCCAAAAGTATGCCGATTCCATTATTATAAAAGGAGTGAAATCGCCTGAGCGCTTATTGAGCGAAACCACACTTTTCCTGCATCGGGTGGAGTCAAACCTGCCTGTGGAAAAGCAGGAAATCCTGCATAAAGTTCATCACGATGCCGAGGAAGTTCTAAAAGGTAAAAATATCCTTTTGGTTGATGATGATATGCGCAATGTTTTTGCATTGAGCAGTGTGCTCGAAGAAAAAGGGATGAATATAACCGTTGGGCGAAATGGCCGAGAAGGTGTGGAAAAACTTAAGGCAAATCCGCAGATTAACCTTGTGCTTATGGATATCATGATGCCGGAAATGGACGGTTATGAAGCTATGCAACTGATACGGAAACTGGGTTATTCAAAGCTTCCGCTTATTGCATTGACTGCTAAAGCCATGAAAGATGACCGGAATAAATGCATCGCTGCCGGAGCAAATGATTATCTTTCGAAGCCCGTCGATAGTGAGAAATTGCTTTCGCTGCTTCGTGTTTGGTTGTATAAATAAAACAGTATATGGAGGCCAAAAAACCTAAAATACTGATTGTCGATGATAAAGTCGAAAACCTGTTGACCCTGGAGGCTGTTTTGGGTGATCTGGATGTGGAATTTGACCAGGCGCTTTCCGGAGAGGAGGCTCTGTCATTGGTTTTTGATGCAGATTATGCCCTGGCAATTATTGATATTCAAATGCCGGAAATGGATGGTTTTGAAACCGTTTCCTACATCCGGAAACTTAAGAAAACCCGAAATTTGCCCATAATTTTCGTTTCGGCGATTTATAAAGAGGAATATCATGTGCGCAAAGGGATTGAAACCGGGGCAGTAGATTTTATGGTAAAACCTCTGCAGCCGGAAATCCTGAAAGGTAAAGTAAAGATTTTTCTTGAACTGTATAATTACCGCAGGCAATTGGAACAAATGGTAGAGGACCGTACCGCCGAATTGCAGCAAACTAATGAACAGCTTCGAACGGAAAAAGACCGCGCAGAATCAGCAACCCGCACCAAATCAGCTTTTTTGGCCAATATGTCGCATGAAATCCGCACGCCGCTCAATGGCGTAGTGGGCATGCTGGGCATTTTGGAAGGCACGCTACTCGATGAAAACCAAAAAGAGCTGGTGAACACCATCCGCGTGAGCAGCGATAGCCTGCTGGGAATTATTAATGATATCCTTGATTTCTCTAAAATCGAATCAGGGCAAATTACCCTGGAACATATTGATTTTGACCTGAAGCAGCTGCTCAGCGAAATTGAACGGATATTGAAATTAAAAGCCGACGAAAAATCACTGGAGCTGAAAATTGAAACAGATCCGCTTTTGCCACAATATTTTAATGGTGATTCTTTTCGGATTAAACAGGTTTTATTGAACCTCACTTCGAATGCTGTTAAATTTACTTCTAAAGGTAGTGTGCGCATTAAAGTTGATATGCTTGCAAAGGAAGGCAAAAAAGTTCGATTGAGGTTTTCCGTAATCGATACCGGTATCGGGATTTCCGAAGAGAACCGAAGAAAGCTTTTCAGGGAGTTTTCACAGGCCGATTCTTCTACTGCGCGTAAGTTTGGCGGCAGTGGCCTGGGACTGGCAATTTCCAGGAATTTGATCCATTTGATGGATGGCCACATCGATGTCATCAGCGAAGAAGGAAAGGGCTCTGAGTTTTGGTTCGAAATAATGCTGCCTGAGGGATTGAAACCCGAAGAGCATAGCGCTGTAGCTGATCCTTTTGTTTTTGGTTCCCTTAAAGATGCAGGACTGAAAGTGCTGCTGGCAGAGGATAACCACATCAACCAAAAAGTAGCTTTGTATTCATTGCGCAAACTGGGGCTTAGCTGCGATTTGGCCGAAAATGGAAAACAGGCTTTTGAGTATTTCCGGGAAAAGCTTTATGATTATATTTTAATGGATATCCAAATGCCGGTGATGGATGGATATGAGGCGACACATAAAATTCGGCAATTTGAAAAAGAAAATCAACGAAATCCGGTACGGATCGTTGCAATGACGGCTAATGCCCTTAAATCGGACAGGGATAAATGTTTGTCGGTTGGAATGGACGATTATATCAGTAAGCCATTTCAAATATCAGAATTGATTCGTATCTTTAGTGCTTAAATTCGAAACATGGAAGAACAACTAACTGATGACTATCGTGATACGCTTGACCTGGAAGTAAACCTCCTGCTCGAAGCCATTTACCAGAAATACGGCTATGACTTCCGGAATTATTCCAAAGCCCATGTAAAACGAAGGATTGTTCATCGTTTGTCCAGCTCGGGCTTGAAAAGTGTTTCGGAATTGCAGCATAAGGTGTTACATGAACGTTCTTTCATTGATTTGATGCTGCAAGATTTGTCGATCAATGTTACCCAAATGTTCCGCGATCCTGAATTTTACAAAGCCGTGCGCAAGGAAGTAGTACCTCTGCTTAAAACCTATCCATTTATAAAAATCTGGCATGCAGGCTGTAGCACGGGAGAAGAAGTATATTCCATGGCAATCCTGCTCAAAGAAGAAGGTTTGCTCGATCGTACGCAGATCTATGGAACTGATTTTAATAAACGCGTGCTGCGTGCATCGCGTGAAGGTATTTATGATGTGGGTCATATTCAGGAGTTTACAAGAAATTATCAGCTTTCGGGTGGGACAGAATCATTTTCAGATTATTATACAGCAAAGTATAATTCGGTGATTATGAACAGTTCGCTAAAGAAAAACATGGTCTTTGCGGATCATAACCTGGTTACCGATTCTGTTTTTGCAGAAGTAAACATGATTGTGTGCCGTAATGTTTTGATTTACTTTAACCGCGAACTTCAGGATCGGGTATTGAACCTGCTGACGGATAGTTTGGTGCCGGGAGGTGTTTTATGTTTGGGGTCAAAAGAAACATTGCAATTCTCTAAACCATATTCTCGTTTTTCGGAGGTGAATAAGACGAATAAAATTTATATGAAAAATTATAATGCCTGATGATCTGTTAAAATATAAACTTATTGTTGTAGGCTCGTCCGCAGGAGGTATGAGGGCAAATCAGATTCTTCTGGAAAATCTTCCTTCCGGTTTGCCTGTGCCAATTGTTATAGCGCAGCATGTTTCGGCAGATTCGGATAACTACCTTGTTGAGTATCTCGACAGGCATAGCCCGCTTCAGGTTGTTGAGGCCAGAGAAAAAGAAAAAATGCAGCCTGGTTTTGTTTATATAGCTCCTCCGGATTATCATGTGCTTATCGAAAACGACCTGACTTTAAGCCTGTCAGTCGATCAAAAAGTTAATTACGCACGCCCCAGTATCGATGTGCTTTTTGAATCCGCAGCTTTGGCTTTTGGAAAAACTGTTTTGGGAATTTTGCTTACCGGAGCCAATCACGATGGTGGGGAAGGGATGCATTTAATCCACCGTATGGGAGGATATACAATTGTGCAAAACCCGAAAACGGCAGAAGTAAATACGATGCCGCTTTCTGCATTAAATTTGTTTAAAGCCGATGCCGTGCTCGATATGGAGGAAATTCCTGTGCTCCTGCGAAGGCTCGTGCCCGGGTCTTAATTTAAACTGTCGTAATATTTAATAATCCGGATGATTTCATCTTCGTGTTTTGGTGCAAGTTTGTTCTTTTTCATATAGTTCAGAACCTCTTTCTCATGTCCTTTAAAAAGCTTGCTGGCTCTTTTTTTGTATTTCGGAAGTGCCACAGCAGGGGTGTCGCCAAATTGGATCAGATATTTGCTGTCCTGGATCATCCTTAATTCGCCATTTCCCACATCCATGGCCTTGCGGTGCATTTCTTTCTCCAGATAGCAGAAATAGTATCTATACAGTTTTGTTTTTCCGCTATAAACCTCTTCTACCCAGGCATTCTTTTGTGTCCCTTTATCGTTTATTACCCGAAACACGAAATTTTTATCGCCTATTTCAAGTAAATTAACCTTATCCGGTTTGGCAATGGCACAAACTTCATCTTCAAATTGCATTTCCATTTGATTGACCTGGGTGTTTAAGCGGAATTTTGCCGCAGTAAGTTCAATGGTGTCATAAATTAGCATTCGCCCTTGCTGAAAATAATCTTTCAGGTAAATACTCCCGGAAAAGCTGGGTTGATTGTTTTGTCCAGCATTGGAAATATAGATAGGGATTGTTGTTCCATATCCCACCAGATAAACATATTGAGGACGTTCTGAAGATTCTGTAGCATTTTGCTGAGCTTTCAGATGAACAGTGCCAAAAATGAACACAAATAAAAGTAAAATGATTGATCTTTTCATTTTTTTAGGGTTGGTTTTGAGTAGAATACAAATATAATAATATTCGGTTTCCTTTGGTGCAATTTGTCCAATATTGTATAGAATTGCCCGTTAGCGGGCTGCAGAAATCCAGGTATGTTTTCTTGATGTGTGCCTTTTTTCAAATTAAGGAATAAGCGTACCTTTGTGCCTTTGTCAAGCAAATTATTATGCCATTAAATAAAATACATTTTGCAGGAGGCGGATCCATTGCTACCGCGTTGGCCATGAGCCTTCACGAAAATGCCGATGAAATTGTACTTGTTTCCAATGAAGCGGATGCTGTTCATGATATTAATTCAAGCGGGTTAAACAAAAAATATTTTCCCGGAGTGCGTTTAAGCAAAAATATCAGGGCAACATCTGATGTGGAGGAATTTAAAGAAGCAAAAATTATTTTCGTAGCAATTCCTTCTGTAGCTGTCATCGATTATTTTGAACAGTACAAAAATCAGCTTCATCCGGATGCTTTGATCGTTAATCTGGCTAAAGGTTTTTCAAGTGATCGCGCCACAATTGCCACCAGCTTGCAACAGAAACTTCCAAATCCGGTGTGCACGCTGAAAGGGCCAAGTTTTGCGCGCGAAATTATCAACAAACTACCAACCGGTTTGACCTTGGGTTATGAAAGGAATGATGATAAGAAACTGATAAAGGAGGTCTTTCATAACACGAACATTATTCTGGATTTCAGCCACGATATGGTAGGCGTTGAACTTCTGAGCATCCTTAAAAATATTTATGCCATTGCGATTGGTATCGTGGATGCACATTTCAATTCGCCAAACCTGCGGTCGATGATTTTAACAAAGGCATTTAATGAAATGCGCACTGTGCTAACGGCTTTTGGAGGAAAAAAGAAAACCCTGATGCGCTACTGTGGTTTTGGCGATTTTATTTTGACATCGCTCAATGACCTGAGCCGCAACCGCACACTAGGGCTGCTTATTGGTAAAGGCTTTTTTGATGATAATATCTCCAAAAATGTTGTGTTGGAGGGGAAAATTGCTGTGAATGTCTTTTGTGAGCAGATAAACCTGAAATCTAAATCAGTTTCAGATTTCCCGATTATTCAGGAACTGTACCGAGTTTTTAATGAGCCGTACCGGGTTTCGGATTTCATCACGAATATTATGCAGGGTCAGATCGAATTAAACGATGAGTAAAATTATTGTACTGTGGGCTTAATCCAAAAACAGAGCATTTCTGGCGTAATCTGGTCTTATGTAGGCGTAGGGCTTGGCTTTATTACAACGGCAGTATTGTTTGCAAAATTTCTTGAACTCGAAGAGATAGGCTTATTGCGCATTTTGATTTCCTATTCTTCTATCCTTGCAATGTTTGGAAGTTTGGGAATGAGCAATGTTACTGTAAAGATGTTCCCTCAGTTCCGCAATGATAAGCAAAAACATCATGGTTTTCTTGGAATTGCATTGCTGTTGGTCCTTATGGGCTTTGTGCTGTCTGCATTGGTATATATTTGTCTCAAAGATATTATTCTTTCCGGTGCAGAAGAAAAAACCGGGCTTTTTGCCGAATACTTTTTGGCAGTAGTTCCACTCACATTGTTTGCTATCCTGTTTTCTTTGTTTGATGCTTATGTACGTGTACTCTATAATGCAGTACGGGGTATTCTTTATAAAGAGGTCGTACAGCGCCTGTTTATTATTGCCCTGATTGGTTTGTATTTTTTTAAAATTATTGATTTTGAGCAATTTGTATGGGGGTATATTGGTGCAAATGCGGTGCCGGTGCTGCTGTTTTTTATTGCTTTAAGACTTGAAAAAAAGCTGTACCTAAAACCGGATTGGCGTTTTTTTGGCAAAAACCTTCGTCGGGAAATGATGAGCGTGGGTTTGTTTGGTGTACTGGCAAGTTTTTCGGCAGTTTTGGTGCAAAGTATTGATACCATTATGATTGGGAAATATGTAGGGCTTGCCGAAGTCGGTATTTATACCATTAGTTTTTTCTTTGGAAGCCTGATCCTGGTGCCAATGCGTACGATGTCCAAAATTGGGTCTGTAGTGATATCTGATGCCTGGAAACAAAATGATTTGAAAACAATATCGTCTATATACTCCAAAAGCAGCTTAACACTAACAGTTGTCGGATTGCTGCTTTTTATTGGGATTTGGGGAAATATTGATAATGTTTTTGAGCTGATCAGCGATAAGTATGCAAGCGGGCGCATGGTAATTTTCTTTGTTGCACTGGCCAATATTTCAGATGTTTTTATGGGTCTGAGCAATCAGGTTATCGTAAATTCCAGATACTACAGATGGCTTACTTATTTGCTGATTGCTTTTTCTGTGGCCGTGGTTTTAACCAATTATATGTTAATCCCAAAATATGGGATAATTGGCGCAGCTATCGCGACATTAGTTTCCAAGCTTTTTCTTAATTTGTTGAAACATGTTTTTATTTTGTGGAAATTTCATATGCAGCCATTTAGTATCAAACACCTGTGGGTTTTATTAATAGCCGGCGGAAGTTGGTATTTAAGCACTTTAATGCCCACGATGCCACATTATTTGATTGATATGGTGCTGCGAAGCCTGCTATTGTCGGTACTGTTTTTATTGCCTGTATATTACCTGAATATATCGGAAGAAATAAACACAAAAGCCGATCAGATATTGGGCTGGATTGGGCTGAGGTTGCGGTAGGTTTAATTATTTGTTTTCTTCGGAACGAATAAGCAGTTCGGCAATTTTTCTATCCAGATTTGTTTTTAGGCCTAGGGATGAACGTTGATCAATAACAATATGACCTACTTTTCCGGAAATTAGTTTCTCTCCCTTTCTGAGATGATCAATAGTAACAGCAGTAACACCTCCTGCATGTTTATAGATAGCTTCCCTTTCGAGCTTTGAGAATTTTTCCTGATTTAAAATAGGCTTCATACCTGAACCATCATGCTGAAAGAAAGTAATATTTTCTTCACGAACACTAATCATTGAGTCGGTTTTGAAAATATACATTGAATTAATAAAGTCATCAATTGTAGTACTTTTCACAAAAGGATACTCAATCGATCTAATTACTATAATATTTGGATTGATATTTATGATTTCAGGCAAATTCACTATTTGAAAAAGTGTTTCATTTAAAGGCTTATTTAATCTGGCAAGTGATTCGTCTCTTTGATGAAAGATTATTTTTGGGTTATTGTTGTAATGCTTGTCCAAGTGCTTTTTAATATCTTCACTTGGCGAACTCACAATTACCTTTGATATCCTTTGAGCCAGAAGAGCTTCGTTAACAAGCCAGTCTATTGTTTTTTTATTCCCTAGCGGAAGCAAACCAATGTCAGTACCCTTGTGCTTTGAACCACGAATTGGTATTATAAGTATTTCTGATCCTGTGGTACTTATATTTTTTTCAACATAATTATTTTTAATTAAAGCCCTGGTGTCAAGTATCCTGTTTTCATTGGCTGTTAAGTTGCTTCCGTGCCTTCGGTAGAAGAACAGGGCTGTGTCGGTATTCGTGACTTTAAATTTTGATGTGAACTTGATCCAAAGTTCATAGCCATCCTGACACCTGTATTGCTCATCGTAACCACCAATCATTTGTAAAAACTTTTTGCGTATCATTGTACAGGCACCGTGTGCAGGTTGGTCAAGAAGGCTTACGTCTTTGTCGAAGTTATGTCTTTTTTCCAAGCTGAGAATTTCACCTTTAACATCTACGATATAGTAATCAGGAAAAACCAAGCCCAGGGATTCATCCTTTTCTAGGATATTTGTCATGACTAAAAGAGCATTCTTATCCAAATAATCATCGGCATCCAGACGCATGATGTATTTTCCCTGAGCAACTCGAAGAGCAATATTATTGGTAATGTTGAGCCCTTTATTCTGCTGAAAGATAATCTTAATTTTTTGGTGTCCAGAATAGGATTCGATTATTTTTTTTGAATTATCTGTTGATCCATCATCAATAATTATAATCTCAAAATCCTGAAAGCTCTGGTTTAAAACGCTTTCAATGGCTTCTTTAATGAAGCTGCCGTAATTATAATTGGTAATATAAACTGTTACAAGTGGGCTGTTAATCATTTTCAATTAAATGGGATTAATATTTTTTTTCAGTTAAAAATTGGGCCTACATCAATTAAACAATGCCAACAAGTGTTAAACCATCCGAAAAGCGCACATCATCAATATATTGTTGTAACTCAATTTGGAGTTTGCTGGTTTGGGTCAGATGATCATATTTGTCAATCTGGTTGCCTATTTGCATTAAAGTTTCATAAACATCCATCCCATAATACCATCCGGCAACAGGTTTGAATCCATGTTTGTGATATAGTTCCGCGGCAGAAGCATCTGTAAACGCCATGATATGTCCCATTGGATCCAAATGCCTGATTACGGAATCTGTGGAAAGCCGTTGAATAGCTGAACTTAGCGAATCCCATCGGGGCAACTTTGATATCACCATGCCTGGATTTCCGTTTTTGTTGAGAGATTGCTTTGCGCAATCAAGGAGCAAGCCTGGATTAGGTGTGTGCTCAAGTAATCCCCAAAAGGTGACAATATCAAAATCAGTATATTCCTTATATATTTCCGTAAAATCTCTTCCATCCATTTGGATGTTCCATATGTTTTTGGCAAATTCTCTGCTGGATTCGCTAAGTTCTATACCTTGAGCGTCAATGCCTTCTCTTCTGCATGCTTCAACAAAATGTCCGGCTCCAGAGCCTATATCCAGGATTTTTTTTGGTTTTCGTCCGAATTTTTGAAAAAACAAATCAATGGTCCATTTTACCCATGGAACTGCAATTGCGTTGAGCCTGGATTCCGCTGCTGATTTATCTGTGTAGGTTGCTGCATAGGTTACATTGTTCAGGTAAAAGTTGTGAATAGCTTTCTGCGCAGGCCTTTTAGTTAAATAAACATGTGTACATGAAGTACATTGGGCATAATTAGCACCATAAATTGTGGTTTTTGATATTGTGTTCTGTGAGGATTCACCACATACCGGGCAACAACATACTTCTTCCATTTCAGGTTGAGCAAATAAGTCTGTGCGGCTTTTATTGTAATAAGCTACATTCTTTTTGATGTTTTCAACAATGTTCTTTTTAAGACTCAGTAAATCTGTTTTTTTGCCCAGATAAACATCTACTTCAAAAGATTCTGTTTTATTGTCATCCTGCCTTATCCAGGTTTCTCTATCTAAGTTGCCAGTTGTGGCCAAGCTTGTTTTTTTGTGCCATTTCATATGATGATTATTTTTGATCAGTAAAAAAATCCCATTCAAGCTTTTGATGAGCTTTTAGGTTAATTTTTGAGGTTTTTCCAATAAGGCGGTCATAATCACGACAGTCAATTCCATGATTTGGTCTTAAACAGCATAAGTTGCTTTCATTTAAAATAGTTCCTGCAGGAATGTCTGTTGCGGGATAAACAGCTCGTCGGAATGAAATGTGGTGTCCGTTTTCGATTTCAATGGGAAGCGGCTCTTTTTTATCGGAACCTTTTAATTTGTTTATTTCCTGTATTTCCTTTTGGAAATCAATAACTTCTTGTGGTGTGAGCGATACTTTGTGGTCGCGGAACGTTTTTCCTTCGCGAGAATCCGTAAAATGAAACTCAAAAATTTCGGCTCCCATGGCATATGCATATAGCATTGCCTGGCTTCCAACCGTATGGTCCGAATAACCTACCGTTAAGGCTGTGATGTCTTTATACCGTTTTATAACTGCTAAATTGGTATCAGTATTATTGATTGGGTACATCGAAGTGCATTGCAAGACAGCCAACATATCAGAAGATTTGTAAATTGGGTTGCATCCCTGAATAAACTTGATGCAGTCCAGAACTTCATTTTCTGTTGAGAGCCCTGTTGAGAGGATAATTGGTTTGGATTTGGCTGCAGTTTTCTTTAAAATTGGATAAGCGGTAAGATCACCACTGCCAATTTTGTATATTGGGATATATGGATCTATCCAGTCAAATACGTCTAAATCCCATACGGAAGCCATATAAATAATACCGGCATCCTGAACCATTTTGGCCAATTCGAGATGTTGTTGCTTGTTAAGCTCAAATTTTTTAAAGTGCTTGTTACGGCCAGGGCTTTCCAGCCGGCTAACGAGTGAATCTCCCGTATAGAGTTGAAATTTAATTACATCAACCCCTGTTGAAATTGCCAGTTGAGTTAATTTTTTTGCATACTCAAAATTCCCCTCATGGTTGCCACCAATCTCGGCTATTAGCATAGGGCCGTATTTGCCACTAAAGGTCTTTTTATTCATGCTTGCTATACTTTTGGTATATCTGAAATACTTCATTAAGTCCATACCTGGTATGTTCTTCTGCAAAAGTATGAATTATTTGTTCGGCCAAATGAAAATCATCTTGGTCATCAATTGCAAGTTGTATTCCACCAGCTTCAGGACATTGAGTGTTTTTATAGTGATAGAATTTATCTGATTCCGATTCATTTTGATACAGATTGAGGGTTACATGTTCGAAATCATCATTTAAAGAAAACTGCTGAAATTTGTCTTTATAGAAGTCTGTTCTAACAATCTCAATGCTCATTCCTTTCGGGAAAGTCCTTCCTTTTAGGTTGCTTACAAAATTATACTTGCCTGTGCGGGTAATTTTGATCATCTCCTTTAATGTGGATGCATCCATGAAGAAATTGTCTCCGTTTATACGTGTCGCAAAATCAAAACCATAATGCTCTGCGCAGGCAAGAAAGCGCCCCGAAACATTTTCCAATGAGCCGCGAAAATGGTTAATATTATTGTTTATACAGTAGGATTCAATTGGGTCATCTGTTTCTTCTTCAGAGGTAGCTATGACGATACTGTCCGGATTAACTGCTGTTTGCAAGCGTTCAATGATGTATTGGAGAATTGGTTTCCCATTTATTTTTTTTAGGATTTTTCCAGGTAGCCTTCTGGAATTATATCGGCATAAAATAATAAAACCTATGTTCATTGTGTGTTGGTTTTTATTCCCTGTTTCCAATTTTTTTTGCTGGTGACCCTCCATGGATTTCATAAGGCGGGACGTCTTTATTTACTACTGAGTTGGCTGCAATAATTGCCCCCTGGCCTATAGTTACTCCTTTTAAAATCGTAACATTTGATGCAATCCAAACATCATCTCCAATTGTGATGGGAGCCGTTGTGTTTGCTTGCTGATTGATCAGTTTATTTCGGTCTGTCGTATGATTACTGTCAACGATATATACAAAAGGGGCTATAAGGCAATTCGAGCCTATGCTAATGTGATTGCTGCAAAAAATGAAATTATGATAACCAATCGTTGTGTTTTGCCCAATCGAAATTTTAGCATCAGTATTACAGCTGCATATCCTTGAGCCTTCTTTTATAACAATATTATTGGCTATTTCTATGTTCTTGGGGAAGCGCATGAATGAAACATTCTTATCAATAAATACTTTTTCGCCGCATTTACCCAATCTTCTTTTTGCACTAATAAGCCTGATTTTATTGGCGAAAGTAAATTTTAGGTGCTGCCTTAGCTGACTTTGATTTTTGGCCATCTTATTGGTTATTAATTTTAATCCTTGGAAAGGCGTCTATATATGATCCATTTGTAGCATTGAATACCTCTACACCTGACCATTGCGCATAGTCATTCAGTAAATAGTAAGCATTGAATGAGTGTAAGAACTTTTCAAGAATTTGTGCGATATTCCTTCTTTGATTTTTGTTTCCATAATACATAACATCTGCTTTAGCTGTTTTTTCGTCATAAAAATGCTTCTGAGTTAGATAAACCCGATTGTCTTCGGAAACGAAAATTTCTCTTATCCACGAATGGTCTGCGCCAAACAGATAAATACTTTGGTATTTTAATTCAATGGCAACTTTAATATTGGCAATGAGGACATTGTGGGGTCTTGGCATTCCCCAATTCTTCCTGAAAGCAAAAAAACAAAAGCTTTTAAATCCTTCAATAGCAGTGATGTTCAGAAATTGGATGCTGATGTTTTTATTGAGATCCAACTCTTTTCGCCATTGTTTTTTGTTTCTAGCAATCATTGGTACAAATAGAGTCATTTCCCATTTGGTTTTTACTGCAATTTGCTTAAAAGTTTCCTTTCTGCCTTGATCGTTTTGGTCAATTAGGCCATCAATCCAGTAACTAGTGGATTGAATTAAATAATACCTTGGTTTGAGCTGTTCAAATTTTTCTGATTTCCAGAAAAAATTGACAACAAAGAGGTCTTTATCTTTAATGAAATCTGTGTTTTTTTCAAGTGTGTTGTTAAGCGATGGACCATTCCCAAGAATTATACAATCTTTGCTTTCATTTCCGCTTGGAAGGATTCTTTTTGTGAAAATTTTTGTAAGCAGTAATATTTTAAGTACACTAAGGCTTGTTAGTACTAAGTTTTCTATAAAAATCTGAAAACGTGACTTGTTCATGAATATTAATTGGTTTTAAATGGAAATCAACCCCTTACTTACCCAAAACCGAAACTTTATGAGCATTCCGGCTTTTGGTCGTTTGAAGCTGCAAAGATAATATAAGGAAAGCACTATTGTTGCGCCCCATTTGAACAGCTCAATAGTGTATCTTTTTAATGTTTCGGAAGTATTGCCTTTTATTCGTAATCGCTCGCTGATGCCAACACCAATGGATTGCCTTTTGATGAATTCTTCAGTGGTTCGGCTTACCGGCACGGCATGATACACAATAGCTTCGGGTAAATACCAAACCTTGAGCCCTTTTTTATAGATTCGTTGATAAATGTCCTTTTCTTCTCCTCCTGCAAGGTTTTTGCCCACTCGTCCCAATTCCGTATTAAAATTCCCGATTTCTTCGAAAACCGAAGTGCGAAAAGTCATATTGGACCCACGCGGATAATCCGAACTGCTGAACTGTACCCTTTTATCGCTGTATTTGAAATAGCCAAACAAGCTGGCCATATATTTATTCATCCAGGGTGGCTCTTTGTCTTCATAATCCAAGAGGATGATGCCGCCAACAGATGCCGCTTCCGAATTGGCTTCCATGAATTCAACGGTGTTTTTCAGGAAATCTTTTTCAAGCCAGGCATCGTCATCAATAAAAGTAACCAAATGCGATTTTGACTCAGCGATGCCCCGGTTTCGGGCAAAGGACAAACCTTGTTGTTTTTCAATTACATAGGTAAAAGCAATGCTGGGCTGTTCCTGTTGAAATTGTTTGCAGATTTGCTCTGTGCTATCGGTGGAGTTGTTGTTTACCAAAACAATTTCAAATTCATCAGATGAAAGGCTTTGCCTTGCCAGGCTGTCCAAAGCTTTCTTTAGGAAAAATTCGCGGTTGTATGTGCAAACAATTGCCGAAATCCGGTACATTAGTCTTCTTTTGGTTTATTGTGCAATGCTTCTTTATAGCCCCTTCCCAATGCGATAAGCATCAGGATAATGATAAGCCCTGAAGCAATTCCGGAAACTGCGGTACCTGTATAATACGCTTTTGGCCTGAATTCCCACTTTATTTCGTGTTGACCTTTCGGGACAATCATGCCGCGCAAAATGTAATTAGTTCGGAAATAGGGTGCTTCTTCTCCATCAATATAAGCTTTCCAACCTTTGTCGTAATAGATTTCAGAGAATATAACGGCCTCGTCTTTTTCTGAATTAAATTTATAGATCAGCTCATTGGGAAGATAACTTTTAAGCTTAATGCTGGCTGCGGAATCCGGTTGCGCTACAAAATCTCCGATTGTTCCTTCAAACCTTTTGTCTACAATAGCTTCCGAAGCTGGGGCAAAATCGGCTAATGCGTCAATTTCTTCATCAGCGTTATCAACAAAATGGATTTTATCCACAGTCCAGGCATTGCCCAGAGCTGCAGGATTTAAACGCGCTACGGCTTGTTTATCTGCTCCTGCCATAATGAAGTATTTAGTGTTGAGCATGTTCAGTACCTTCATATTGTTGTTGGCAATATGATTATCTATAATTTCCTGATAGCGACGCAGTTTCGCGCCGTGGTAACCGCCAATGGATTTGTGGTAATAGGATGTGCTGGCATCATTAAATGTGTTTACTGTGGTGTTTAGTACCCGGAAATTGGGGTCCTTGTCCTGAAGGATTTGCTGATCTGCAGCGCTTGGTGTAAAAAGAGATTCCACTTTGCGTGCATCCTCGAAATTTTCTGTGCTGAGATAGCGGCGGTTTACAGCCCACATATCAATAGTTGCAGCCAAAATCAGGATAATAAAAGCATATTCCTTTTTGATTTTTTGTTTGATGATGGCCCAGAGGGCAATAGCCGCTATCAGGATGAAAAGGATGGATCGGATCCCTTCGCTGCGCAGTAATGAAAGGCGATCAGCTTCAAGTGCATCAAGGATGCTTTGCGGCAAACCTGCCTGCAGGAGGCGCGCATCAGATGCTGCAGAGAAATCAAATGCTGAACCGGCAAATAACATCACAAGCAGAATAAGCCCAACTGTAGTGCCCAGGGCATAAGCCAGTTTTTGGACAGTTACTTTTGCATCAATTTTCCCTGATGCAATCTCTTTAACAGCCAAAATACCCAGAAGAGGAATACAGAATTCTGCAATGACGAGCGTGGTGGATACAGCTCTGAATTTGTTGTAGCCGGGCATATAATGGAGGAAAAATTCTGTCAGTGGCATGAAATTTTTTCCCCAGGCCAGCATGATGCTCAAAATAGAGGCACTCAGCAGCCACCATTTGTATTTGCCCTTGACTACGAAGAGTCCCAAAATGAAGAGGAACATAAAAATGGCACCGGCATAGACCGGTCCGGAAGTAAACGGCTGTTTGCCCCAATACATCGAAAAGAAATTGATGTACTGATTTGCCTGGTTTTTAGGAAAATATTTCTGCAGTTCTTCATAGGTTTTGGAATCCATATCAGGCGTCCTGCCTGAGCCTCCGCCCATAAAATCTGGTATCAGAAGGGTAAAAGTCTCTGGGACACCGTAACTCCATTGCGTTGCATAATCAATATCCAGTCCACTGGTGCGGTTATGTGATTCGGATGTGAGTTCAGATTTTCCACGAATAGTGTATTTACCGTATTCATAAGTGGACCAGATATTTGCTATATTCACCGAAACAGCGAGAATTGCCGCTACTACTAAAACGCCACTGGCTTTAAAAAAATGGGGCAATTTTTTTTCACGCAGGCTTTCAAAAAACTGGAAAATGCCATAGAGCACGACAATCATCAGCAAATAATAGGTGATTTGCAAGTGGTTTGCCGATAATTCTATGGATAAGAAAAATGCTGTAAGTGCAAGTCCCCATAGGTATTTTCCACGATAGGCAAGTATGATGCCTGCCAAGACTGGCCCCATATATGAGATCGCTATAGCTTTGGTAATATGGCCTGCTTCCAAAATAATGAAGAAATAGGATGAAAAAGCAAAGCCGATTGCACCCAAGAAAGACAGCCAGGGATTTACCCGCATTACCAACAGCAAAATGAAAAAGCCCAGAAAATAAAGAAAGACAATATCCATCGGACGTGGAAGCCCAAGGGTGAGTACTTTACTGATCTTGTTGACGAAATTGTTTTTGTAGTGTACCGAAATCTGGTATGCCGGCATTCCGCCAAACATGCTGTTGGTCCACAAAGGCTCTTCTCCGGTAGCTTCCCGGTGATCTTTAATCTCTTTCGACATTCCTTTCCAGTTGGTTACATCGGCTTGTCTGAGCTTTTTGCCTTCAAGAACCGGTGAAAAATAAACGACTGTAATGGCCAGGAAAGCAACAATGGCAATCAGATAAGGCCATGCGTTTTTGGTTTCAAATTTCTTCATGGAATTGGTCATTGGAATTATTTATCTTTTATTTCTTCAAAATCAATGTATTCTCCTAAGTCGTTGGTTTTTCCGGAATTGGGTTTTTCTTTGATCTCTACCCGGATATCACCTTCTTTTTTGTTTTCATTTTTGGGCTGCCCGGGCTGTGAGCGTTTAACCAGCCATTTCAATAGAAACGGAAAAAGCAAGCGCAAAATATAAGGAGCAACAATTATTATGAGAATTATTATCAGTAAAACTTCCATTCTTTCTACACATTATTAAGCAAGTGCGAAATTATTGCATTTGACAATAGAATCCAAACACTAAAAGCCGGGGCAAGCCGGCTAACAACAAAAAAAGAAGAAAGCTGAATTGTCAACTTTCTTCTTTCAGGAATATTTTTTGGTCTATTTTAGACTACCTTTTGTCGAGTTTTTCGTCAGAAACAGATAGTTTCTTCCTTCCTTTAGCTCTTCTGCGTGCAAGAACCTTACGACCATTTTTAGTTGCCATTCTTGCTCTGAAACCATGCTTATTAACTCTTTTCCTTCTTGATGGTTGAAATGTTCTTTTCATTGTATGTCCGATTTTTAAAGGACTGCAAAGATATAACCTTTTTCACTAAATCCAAGTAGTCCCTGCAAAAAATTCAAAAAAATATAAATCAGCAGCCTAAAGCCTTTCTAAGCTGCTGATTATAAGTGTATTTTATTTTTTAGGAATATGCTTGAGTGTTTCAAGAAGATAATCCCAGAACTTCTGAACAGTTGCTATGTTCACTTTTTCGTCGGGAGAATGAGGGTAACGGATGGTTGGGCCAAAGGAAATCATGTCCCAGTTTGGATAAACACCACCCAAAAGGCCACATTCCAAGCCAGCGTGAATTGCCTTGATTTCAGGAATTTTGCCATATAGGTTATTATATACTTCTTGCATTTCCTTCAGGATGGCCGAATCCATATTCGGTTTCCAGCCCGGATAGTCTCCTTCAAAAACAACATTTGCACCGGCAAGGTTGAAAACAGAACCAATTTGGTTTTGCAGATCGACTTTAGCCGAATCAACAGAGCTGCGGAGCAGGCATTGTACGATTACTTTTTCGCCTTCGCTTTTTACAACAGCAAGGTTTGTAGAGGTTTCAACAAGTCCTTCCATATCGTTGCTCATACGGATAACACCATTAGGGCAACCATAAACAGCCTGTGTAAGTTTTGTCAGGAATTCGCAGGTGAAGACTTTTTCAGGGATTGCGTTTTCTTCCAAAGTAATGGTCAGGTCGGGATCAACGCTTACAATTTCTTTTTTGGCGATGGCTTCAAATTCTTTAAGTGCTGCTTTCATTGCCTCTGCTTTGGCCTCAGGGACAAGCACTGTAGCAAAAGCTTCACGTGGAATGGCATTGCGCAGGCTGCCACCATTTACGTCTGCCATTTTTAGGCCAAATTTTTCGATGGCATCGAATACAAAACGGAAGAGGATTTTATTGGCATTTCCTCGACCCAGGGGGATGTCCATACCTGAGTGGCCACCTTTCAGTCCGGCAACACTCATTTTGTAGGCTTTCATTCCTGCTGGAGTTGCTTCGTATGCAGCATCAAAGCTGATGTTGGCATCAACACCACCGGCACAACCAACATAAAGCTCGCCTTCATCTTCTGAGTCCATATTCATCAGGATATCACCATGGAGAACGCCAGCTTCCAATCCAAATGCTCCGGTCATTCCGGTTTCTTCATCTGTGGTGATGAGGGCTTCTACAGGGCCGTGCTCAATATCCTTAGCTTCAAGAATTGCCATTGCAGCCGCTACGCCCATGCCATTGTCAGCGCCAAGTGTGGTGCCGTTTGCTGTTACCCAATCGCCATCAATATAAGCTTCGATCGGGTCGGTCTCAAAGTTGTGGTTTTTGTCGCTGTTGGCTTGTGGAACCATATCCATATGGCCTTGAAGTACAACGCCTTTGCGGTCTTCCATTCCGGGAGTTGCAGGCTTGCGTATGATGATGTTTCCCACTTCGTCCTGTATCGTTTCCAGCCCAAGGCCTTCACCAAATTTTTTCAGAAATGCACGGATTTTTTCTTCCTTCTTGGAGGGACGTGGAATTTGAGTCAGATCGTAAAAATTTTTCCAAAGCGCTTTAGGCTCCAGATTCATTATGTCTTTATTCATTATTGTATGTATTTTGAGTATTTCGCTAAAGTACAAAATTCTTTTCAGAGCATTTTTGAACAGCGCTCCGGAATTTTGCAGTGCTATTGTTAAATAATGTTAATGATTTGATTTCCAGTGATTATTTATTGTTTTTTAAAAGCATAAAAAGGAACATAAACAAGCTTTTTCTGCTCAAAGAAATCCTCTTCGTAATAATGACTGAGTTTTTCGATATGCACGTCGCGTAATCCTGAGAACTCGTCTTTCAAATCACCACCTTTCAAACAAATCCATCCGGGAGGCAGGGCTTCTTCTGTAGGTGGCTTAAAATTATTGCGCGACCAGGATGCAAGCCTTCGGAATTCAGTAACTGCCCGGCTGACAATGTAATCGTATTTTTTATTGTGCTTTTCGGCGCGGCATTGCTCAAAGCTCACATTTTTTAACCCGAGCGTTTCGCTTACGCCTTGCACAACTTTAATTTTTTTTCCAATGGAATCAATTAAATGGAATTTTGCCTCAGGAAAAGCAATTGCCAATGGTATTCCCGGAAATCCACCGCCTGTGCCAATATCAAGGATTTTGTCCCCTTTGTCAAATTGAATGAATTTTGCAATGCCGAGCGCGTGCAGCACATGGTGTGCAAAAAAATTATCCATGTCTTTGCGCGATATTACATTGATTTTTGCGTTCCATTCTTCGTAAAGGGGTTTCAGGGCATGAACTTGCTCCAATTGCTGCGGCTCAAGGAATGGGAAATATTTTTTTATTTGGTCCATCTGTTTGAATTAAAGCAGCAAAGATACGTTTTTTCAAAGGCAGAAGCGGTTTGCCAAACTAACATATTGATGTGTATAACTTTTAATTTGCTTTCGTGGCGATGCTTCTTTAAATGGGATATTTGAACCTTAAATGAATTGTTTTATGTCTGCAAAACACTTTGGCTTTACTATATTGTTCCTACTTATTTCAATTGTATTTTTTGTTCCGGATTTGCTTGGGCAAAACGGTAAAATAAGCCGTGATGATTACATCTTAAAATACAGGGATGTTGCCATTAAGGAGATGAAACTCTATGGAATTCCTGCATCAATTACCCTGGCTCAGGGGATTTTGGAGTCGGGTCATGGAAACAGTGAACTTACCCGCAAAGCCAATAATCACTTTGGAATAAAATGTCATGCCGGCTGGAAGGGCGGCCGTTACCATATGGATGATGATGCAAAAGATGAATGTTTTAGGGTTTATGATGATGCTTCAGAGTCTTTTCGCGACCACTCTATCTTCCTGAAAACACGTTTGCGCTATCAGTTTCTTTTTGATCTGGAACTTACCGATTATAAAGGATGGGCGCGCGGTTTAAAAAAGGCTGGTTATGCCACCAATCCGCGTTATCCACAGCTGTTGATCAAAATTATAGAGCAACATCAACTGCATCAGTACGATGACCCGAACATTGTAATTAGTGAACAAATCATAGTTGATAACAGTAAATCAAAAACAGAAACGCCTGAGAAGCAATATGTGCCTGAGAATGCCAAGGCTTATGAATTAGTTGGAACAGGCGGCGATGGCCGTAAAATTTACCAAAACAATGGCGTGAAGTTTGTCTTTGCCCGGAAGAACGATAATTTCCTAAAAATTGCTACAGAGTTTAACCTCTATGTTTATCAGATTTATAAGAATAACGAGTTAGATAAAAAGGATCAGTTGAAAGATAGTCAGATTGTTTATCTGGAGCGTAAAAAACGCAAAGCAGCAGTTGATTTCCATACGGTTCGGGCCGGAGAAAGCATGCATATGATTAGCCAGAAATATGGAATAAGGCTGAAGCAGCTTTATAAGAAAAACCGTATGGAAGAAGGGACTGAACCCGTCCCTGGGGAGCAATTGTTCCTACGAAAAAAACGGCCGAGGTAGTTTAAATCCCGTATTCTTTGATTTTCCGATATAGTGTTCGCTCGCTTATGCCCAGGTCTTTAGCAGCAGATTTGCGTTTCCCTTTGTGTTTTTCCAAAGCCCTGCGGATCATATCCTGTTCTTTTTTCGCTAATGATAAAGACTCTTCAATTACTTCGGGTTCATCGTACGTATGTTCCTGAATATCATTGTCTTCATATTTTGTTATGGAAACCTGGGGCTTTTGAGGTTCCGGTTCCATAAAATCATATTCTGCTGTGGCGGGTTTGGATAATTGTTTGATGATGTTGGCGTTATTCTCTTGTATTTCAGGGCTTACACCATCTTGATCAATAATATCGGCAACCAGTTTTTTTAAATCAGTGATATCTTGCTTCATATCAAAAAGAACTTTATAGAGCAGGTCTCTTTCACTGATCCCCTTGTCCTCCGATTCTTTTTTATACAATACCGGAAGGTCCGATTTTCCGCTCTCGGGTAGGTATTGCCTGAGGGTCTGTGCATCGACCAGCCTGTTTTGCTCGATGATGGAAATCTGTTCCGTGATGTTTTTTAATTGGCGGATGTTTCCTTTCCAGCGATATCGCGTTAGCATTTCGCGGGCTTCTTCATCTAACTGAATGGCGGGCATACGGTAATTGTCGCCAAAATCGTTTGCAAACTTTCTGAATAACAGATAGATGTCTTCTTTTCGATCGCGCAATGGCGGGATATAAATCGGAACTGTATTGAGGCGATAATAAAGGTCTTCGCGGAATTTCCCATCCTGAATTGCCTGTGGTATATTCACATTGGTTGCTGCTACCACACGAACATCCGTTTTTATTACCTTGGATGAACCGACTTTCATAAATTCACCGTTTTCGAGTATGCGCAGCAGACGAACCTGTGTGGCAAGGGGCAGTTCGGCAACTTCGTCCAGAAAAATAGTACCACCGTTTGCAACCTCAAAATACCCTTTTCGGGCTTCATGGGCTCCGGTGAAGCTTCCTTTTTCGTGCCCAAACAGCTCGGAATCAATTGTTCCTTCCGGAATAGCACCACAGTTTACAGCAATGAAAGACCCGTGTTTTCTGGCACTCAGTTGATGTATGATTTTTGGAAAGACTTCTTTTCCAACGCCGCTTTCTCCGGTAATTAATACCGTAATATCTGTGGCAGCAACCTGCCGTGCGATGTCAATTGCCCGGTTCAAAGCCGGAGCGTTTCCAATTATCCCAAATCTTTGCTTTATTGCCTGTACTTCCATGGATTCGTTTTTTGCAAAATTAGTCCATTTAAAGCAAATAAGACATTAAAATTTGTTAAAAACTGTCATTTTGGCATAGAATTCGCTGCGGCCATGAGCCTGATAAGTGGTTTTACTATTTGTTATCCAGTGCTTTACGTTTTATTCGCTGGATGTGCCCGCGTCCCAGTGCTTTTACTTCACAACCCAGGCGGAAGTATTCTTCAATGGTTGCATCGTCTAAAATTCCAAAACAATCTATGATGGCAAGCGGGCCACCTGCCCATCCAACGATATCTTTTGGTTTTAGCTTAAGATATTCGCTGTGTGGGACTGCCAGAACAAGCGCTTCTGCTTCATCAAGGCATTTTTCCAGGTTTTTGCCAATTTTGAGTTCTTTCAATTGTTCCTGGTTACGGAAGAAGCGTTTCCACGAATGCGCGTCAGCATCCTGTTCTTCAAATTCCCACCAGTTTTCCACATAAGGGTCGTGCACCTTTATAAATGCGCCCATTTCAGTTAGTTTGCGGATGAGCATTTCACTTCCGCTATAACGTGTGTCGCCGACGTCCTGGCGGTAGCTTGCTCCACAGACCAGCACATCGGATCCGGCAATATATTTGCCCATATTGCGCAATGCGTCGCGGGTCAACTCAGCAACATGAAGCGAACGTGTGTCGTTGATGTCGATGGCCGTTGGGGTAATTTTGAAAAGTTTGTCGCCATCTTCAAATCCCATGATGTGTTTATAGGCCCAGTAACCGAGACCTCCGTCTTTTGGGAGGCAATAGCCGCCAATTCCCGGCCCGGGGAAAATGATATTGCTGTGTGTTGGGCGCATTTTTATTGCATTAATGACCTTGATCAAATCTACTCCATTGCGCTCGGCGAAAAGGCTCCACTCATTCAGGTAGGCCAGAATCGTTGCCCGATAGCTGTTTTCAACAATTTTTGTGGTTTCGGATTCTATTTGCCGGTCCATCACCGTTAACGGATACTCATCTGTATTGAGCACTTCATGCAGGAATTTCTCAACACGCCGTCTGGCTTCCGCGTCACAACCGGAGCAAACGCGCCAAAAGTCACGGATACTGCTTACATATTCTTTCCCCGGCATCACGCGTTCAAAACTATGTGAGAGCAGGGGCGTGGCTTCCATATTTCTTTTGCGGAATTCTTTTTTCAAAATGGGCCATGCTACAAACTCTGTTGTGCCCGGAGCTACAGTTGTTTCGATCAAAACCAGAGCTTCTGCCGGAATTTTCTCCCCAATGGTGATCATGGATGCTTCAAGGGCGGCCATATCCGCCTCTCCACTGACCATATTGCCCAGTTCTTTTTTGGTGAAATCGCATTGAACATCTACAACAACAACTTCAGCAAACTTTAAACAGTCGCTGTTGAATGTGGCTGTCAGCGTTTTTTTATCATTGACGCATCGTCCGATCAGCACGTCCACTTCCGGGTCTTCGGCTTTAACCGGGCTTACACCGCTGTTTAAAACCGGGATTTTCCAGTAACTCCTCTTGCTGGGACGTTGGTATCCAATCACGAACTTTGTGGGATTGCCGTTTTCGTCGGTAGAATCGGCGATTATCGCGGCCATAACTGCGCCAACAAAACCTACGCCCTTTACCACAACTATTTCCAGACCATTGGTTTTTGCCTGTGCTACGAGTGCTTCTATGCGTATGAGCTCTTCCTGATATTCTGAATTTTGAGGAATAGTAAATTTCCTGCCTTCCGGGCTGATGGAGTACATTGTTTCCATTTTTCTGATTTTTGATTTTACGAATTGGGATATAAATTTCCGGAAAAATCTTCACAAAACCAAATAATGCGCAGAAAAATGAAAACGCCCCCTTGCTCAGGAGGCGTTTTGTGTGAGGAAAATAAATTTATCTTAATTCGGCTCCCAGATTTTGCGTGAAGGCATGCACCAAGCGCTTCATCGTTTTATCAATGATTTTATCTGTCAGGGTTTTGTTTTTGTCTTGCAGGATAAATTTAACTGCATAAGATTTCTTGTCTTTCCCGATTTTTTCATCTCGATAAATGTCGAACAATCCCATATCCTTAAGAATGTTGCGCTCTGTTTTGAAAGCCAGTTCACGGATTTGTTCATAGCTAACATGTGCGGGGATCAGCATGGATAAATCGCGGCGCACTTCCGGGAATTTTGGAATGCCTTCAAATTGCCTATCGTTGATATCGAGTAATTCCAGGATATTGCCCCACTGGAAATCAGCATAATAAACCTCCTGTTTTATTTCTGCTGCATCAAGGATATTGCTGTTCACCTGACCAAAATTCACAATGCACTTATTGTTCAATGAATAAGTCATTGCCTGCTGGAAGCAAGGTGTTTCCAGATTGTCGGATTTGATTTTCCGATTATCGAGGCTGAGCCTGGAGATGATTTTATGCACCATTACTTTCAGGTCGAAAAAATCAAAGCTGCTTTCTTCATTTCTCCAGCTTTCTTCATATTTGTTTCCGCTCATAAACAGGGCCAGGTGCGTTTTTTCGCTGTATTTTTTGAGTGGATCATTGGTGTCGGCCTTTGCCGGATTGAGGTGATAGGTTTTTCCAAACTCAAAAAAGCTCAGATTAGCTGATTTCCGGTTGATATTGTAGCGCAGGCTTTCCAGGCCACCAGCCAAAAGTCCGGGACGAAGAATATCCAGATCTGAACTCAGGGGATTGTACACTTTCACAACTTCCTCTTCGGCCACTAAATTATTTTTTATGAAAAATGCCCCTTTCGTGAGGGAGTTGTTCATTATTTCATAAAATGAATTGGCAGAAAGGAAACTGCTGAGCTGATAGCGCAGGTTTTCATCATCCGGTTTTTTTGCGTGGTTGATGGCGCTGTGGATGTGATGATCGGTTTCTATTGAATTATATCCGTAAATCCTCAGGATTTCTTCATAAACATCGGCAGGGCGCGTTACATCCACACGATATCCGGGTGTTGTGAGCAGGTACTCTTCGTCTTTCTCAATTTCTTTTACTTCAAAATCCAGGTTTTTTAAGATATTCAGGCTTTCGACAACAGGAATGTCTTTTCCGGCTAATTTGTTGAACTTACTGATATTGAGTGTGATCTGGGCTTTCTCTTTTGGATTGGGATAGTTGTCTTTGATTTGTGAGGAGATTTCACCACCGGCAATTTCCTTGATGAGCATTGCTGCACGTTTGAGCGCATAAATTACGCCTTCGGGATCGATGCCGCGTTCAAAGCGGAAGGAAGCATCTGTTTGCAGTGTGTGTGCACGGGCTGTTTTGCGTATTGTTGCCGGATCGAAGCATGCGCTTTCGAGAAAAATACGGCTTGTTTTTTCTGTAACTCCGCTTTTGATTCCTCCAAAAACACCTCCAATACACATCGGGGCTTCTGTATTGCAGATCATCAGGTCATTGCCGCTGAGTTCACGTTCCACTTCGTCGAGTGTAGTGAATTTTGTGCCTTTTGGAGATTTTTTTACGATGACTTTTCCTCCGGTAATTTCTTCTGCATCAAAAGCATGCAGTGGATGCCCGGTTTCCCACAGCACATAGTTTGTGATGTCAACGATGTTGTTCAGGGGGCGCAATCCAATGGCATTGAGCCTTTTTTTGATCCATTCCGGGGATTCATCAACTTTCACACCACTAATTGTTAAACCCGAATATCTGGGACAAGCTTCCTCGTCTTCAACCAGAACCGGAATATCAAGATTTTCATTATCTACGGTAAAATCATCAACTTTCGGATAACCTACCTGTATATCAGTTGCTTGCTGGTTTTTGTGCTTATAAGCTGCAAGCAAGTCACGCGCTACGCCAAGGTGCGACATGGCGTCTGTTCTGTTTGGTGTCAGGCCGATTTCAAAAACATAATCATCCGTAATTCCGAAATATTCCCTTGCAGGTTTCCCAATTTCTGCTTTTGCATCCAATACCATGATGCCGTCGTGGCTTGTCCCCAGCCCCAGCTCATCCTCGGCACAGATCATCCCTTGCGAAAGCTCGCCGCGCAGTTTGCTTTTTTTAATGGTAAAAGACTCATCTCCGGAGTAAAGCACAGCACCAATTGTAGCAACAGGAACCTTTTGTCCGGCAGCCACATTGGGCGCACCGCAAACAATTTGGAGTTCTTCACCACTGCCTACATCCACTTTCGTGATGCTGAGTTTTTCCGCATTCGGATGTTGCTCACAATGTTTCACTTCTCCGATAACGATGCCGTTGAGCCCGCCTTTCACGGATTCAACTTTTTCAATTCCTTCAATTTCCAGTCCCGTATCTGTTAACATAACAGATATTTCCTCAATGCTCATCGGAAGGTCTAAATACTCTTTGAGCCAGTTGTATGAAATTTTCATAATGAATCTTGATTTTCGAGCGACAAAAGTACAATAAAATGGCGGAAAAAAGGAAATAGCAGAATGAATGGCGGCTTGTTGAAATTAGCTGATCAACCCCCAATTGCCTTTTTTTTGTTGAATTTTGAGCAGATGTTTTTTGATGCCTCCATTTTCCTGAAGGTTTAATTCCGGATCCTGTTGCAGAATATTTCGGGCAGCATCGCGGGCACTTTTCAGGATGACGTCATCATAAACCAAATCAGCTATTTTCATTTCCATGAGGCCGCTTTGCTGCGTTCCCATCATATCGCCAGGGCCACGGAGTTTGAGGTCTGCTTCAGAGATGACAAAACCGTCGTTAGACTGAACCATTGTCCGGATACGGGTTTGCCCGTCGCTGGTAAGTTTGTTTCCTGTCATCAGGATGCAATAAGATTGGTCTGCGCCCCGCCCAACCCTTCCGCGCAGCTGATGGAGTTGCGATAAACCAAAGCGTTCTGCATTTTCAATAATCATTACGCTTGCATTGGGAACATCAACGCCAACCTCAATTACTGTAGTGGCAACCATGATCTGGGTTTCCCCTTTCACAAAGCGTTGCATTTCATAATCCTTGTCTTCGGCTTTCATCCGTCCGTGCACAATACTCACGGCATATTCGGGCAGTGGAAAAGAGCGTGTAATACTATTGTAACCATCCATCAGGTCTTTCAGGTCAAGTTTTTGCGATTCCTCAATCAAAGGATAAACCACATAAATCTGACGGCCTTTCCGGATTTCTTCTTTCATAAAAGCAAAAACCCTGGCACGTCCCGAATCAAAAAAATGACGTGTTATAATGGGTTTTCTGCCTGGTGGCAATTCGTCGATTTTGGAAATATCCAAATCACCATATAAAGTCATGGATAAAGTGCGAGGAATAGGGGTGGCGGTCATCACCAGGATATGCGGTGGGATTCGGTTTTTTGCCCACATTCGTGCCCTTTGGGCAACACCAAAGCGATGTTGTTCGTCGATGATAACCAGACCGAGATTATTGAACTGAACGCCATCTTCAATAAGGGCATGCGTACCGACAATGATATGTATGCTGTTGTTGAGGAGACCTTCATGGATGGGTTTCCGCGCAGATTTCTTTGTGGAACCCGTGAGCAGGGCAATGTTTAGTGGGAGCTTGTCAGCAAATTTTGATATTGTTTGGTAATGCTGGTTGGCCAATATTTCAGTAGGAGCCATGAGTGCTGCCTGATATCCATTGTCTATGGCTATAAGGGCAGACATCAGGGCTACCAGGGTTTTGCCACTGCCCACATCGCCCTGAAGCAGGCGGTTCATTTGAATGCCACTTCCCAAATCTTTTCGAATCTCCCGGATTACGCGTTTTTGTGCATTGGTCAGTTCAAAAGGCAGGCATTCGGCATAAAACTGATTAAAAACAGAGCCTACTTTCAAGAATGGATGACCTTTAATCTTTTTGCTTACCAGTATTTTTGTTTGCAACAGCCTGAGTTGAATAAAAAACAGCTCTTCAAATTTTAGCCGTGCCCTGGCCCGTTGCATTATCGATTGGTTTTCGGGGAAATGGATATTCCTCAAGGATACATCGCGTGAAGGGAGCTTGTAGTTGTTGAGCAGGGCAGAGGGCAGGTTTTCGGTAAAGAGGATTTGATTGTTGTTCAATATATTTTGTGTGAGCCTGGCAATGCCCTTGCTGTCCAACCCTCTTGATTTGAGTTTTTCTGTGGAGCTATAGACCGGTTGCAATCCCGGCGGAACTTCATTCATAAATTTGCTCAGGGATTCCACTTCCGGGTGTGCAATATTCAGTTTGCCATTAAAAACGGAGGGCTTTCCGAAAATCACAAAATCACCGGGATTGGTCAGTTTTTCTTTGATCCACTTTATGCCCTGAAACCAAACCAGTTCGATGAACCCTGTTCCGTCTGAAAATTTTGCGCTCAAACGTGTTGTGCGGTGTTTCCCATGGCTGGTCAGGTTTGTTATCTTTCCCTTTAGTTGCACAAAAGCCATTTCTTCATTGAGCTGGCTGATGGTATGAAATTCGGAACGATCCACATAACGGAAGGGGAAATAGGTGATGAGGTCGGCAAAGGAGAAAACGCCAATTTCTTTGTTTAGGAGTTCGCCTCTTACAGGGCCAACACCTTTCAGGAATTCTATGGGAGTATCCAAGGGGTTCATCAATTGCAAAAATAAGAAAAAAGCCACCCTGAAGATTCAGGATGGCCAGCAATTATGAAAACAGTAGTTTAGGATTTCGAAAATTATTCTTCCCAAAGGTCAAATTCAAATTCCTGAATTTGGTTTTCGATGCGCTCTGATTCCAGAAGGGCATCAATACCCAGTGCGTAATCGGAGATTAAACGGTCATGTACGTTTTCTTCCTTATAGACAAAACTGCTAAATCTCCGCATTAAGAAAATTTGATAGAAGGTTCTGTATTCCGAGTTGTTTTTCTCGTTGAAGACTTCATATCGATTAAGAAACCATTGAGCCTGAGGAAAATATGTGATAAACAGTACTCTTCGGTCATTTGGATTTGGTTTGACATTGCCTGCTGGGGTTGCCATTTTCCCATATGTAAGCGGAGCTAGAGCCAAAATCCGAACATCAAGCTGCGATCTTTTTTTATCAAAAAACCATTCTTCCATTATTCTATAGCCAATAATATCAGCTGGTTGAAAATAGCCGGAATCCAATCCAGTAGGGAGAGTTACTTTGTATTTTAATTTTTCCAGCAGTTGCTCATTTGTTCGAATTGGGATATCAAAGGTGAAATCCCCAATAGTACCGTTCCATTCAAAAAGCGCGAGCCTGTCTTTATTAGGATGCTCAATGTCTGGAAGCATGAAGGAACGAACCAAAACATCAAATAAGCTTCTTCTGCCCCTAGTTGCATTTATCGGGTTTTTCAGCTCTTGGTTTAACCTTTGGTTTAAATCGATATACCTCCAAACTCGTTTAGACCATGTTATATCGCATTCCCGCACTATTTGCGGAATCATTTCACTGGATTTTTGCAAGGTGTGATTTTTTTCTGCAATATTGTCATTGGGCATTCCTCCCGGCAACGAATGGAATGGGTTTTTATGTACAGACGGGTCAGATTTTGATTGATTTTCAATAAACTCCCTGAAATTTTGAGTTTGACCATAAACCTGACCACTCAATATCCACGATAGGGCTAGGATAAAATGGAGTTGAAGGATTAACTTTTTGATATTCAGCTGCATATTACTTGAATTACATTAAATTTAATATGATAGCTCCCGGAAGGGCTTTTTCGTCGCCACCTGGTTTGGTAACCATAAATTTTTCAAAAGATATATTGGTACCACTGCGAAGGCTCCGGATTTTTTGTTTCAGGTCTTCTGAAAGATTTTCTCCTGTATAGTTATAAGGTGTAGAAATACCATTTACTGTAATGTTTACCTGATAACGTACAACCTTATACTTTAATTCATCACTGTCAAACCAAAAATCTTCAAGTTCTGCAGTGACGAATGGTTTTGCGTTTAAGAGACCATTCGTTGAAATAGATCCTCCACTGCGTCCTGCAACTTTAACTGTTGGATTGGGAACCTCTTCAATGGTGAAAGCCTTTTTGGCGATCTCTTTCACTGCACCATCAACATTTGCCATAGCAGCAATTACAATTTCAGATTTAATATCACCTGTGGGTTTCAAATTATATTTACCGGGAGCTGTTTGCGTAATCTGAGCTGACCCTGATATTTTTCTATAAGAAACCTGTGAAGGTGGTATTCCGGGAATACTAATACTTAAGGGGTTATTAATCCCTTTGTAGAAAATATTAAGTTTGTCAGCAGATATAATTGCTGTTGGTTCACCCACATTAAATGTACTTTGAAAATGATATTGTTTGAATTTATCACGATCAACCGGATCCCTTAGAAGAACAACGCCTGCAAAGTTTTTTTCGCCCAAAGCCATGCCGTTTGTTGGGATGGTCAAGTTTACAATACCATTTTCTCCCGGGACTTCAATTGCATTGTCCATCATAGCAGCAGTCAGAGAATCGATTCCCATTCTGTATCGAACATCAGGGCTTTCTGCTGTATCATAAGCAGCAACAAGTATTTGAGCTTTATATTCGTCTCCTTTAAAAACATAGTTTTTCTCAGGGATTACCTTGGCTTCAATTTTATTAAATTTAAATGCTTCGGCGCCCACATAACTCATTAGTTTGGTGAGTACGTCAAATTCAATATTGCGAACTTCTGCAATATACTTATTGATGATAACAACATCGGCAGCTAAAATTGTATGGTAAAACATGTAATTTTTCCAGTCCAGTTCATCTCCAGTATTCCTGTTCTTATATTCCCCATCAGTCTTAAGCCCGACTTTCATTTTTTTAGCATCGTTTTCTTTAACTGTTTTTAGAATATCCACCCGATAGTCGGCGAACTTTTCTATCATTGTTTCAGCCTCACCACGAACAAATTCCCCATCGCCCAGAAAATAAAGGGTTGGAGTGGAATAATTGTCAAGGCCATGCAATTTGGCCAAAGAGACAAGCCTTAGAGAATCCTGATTAACCTCACCAGTCTCAGAATTATAGTAGGCTTCGTTTCTAGGTTCGCATTTGAGTATTACATCTGAGCGAACCCGTATTAGATAATTAACGAGTGAATCACTTAAGGCTTTAGCTTTCAATGCATTACTGTACCACTCTACGGCTGCTTTATCTGTTGCAGCCATGTTTGAAAATTGTGTATAAGTGTCGTTTAGTTTTTCGTCAAAATTTTTGTTAGTTGTAACCATATTATCATTGACGCTTACAAATGCTTCAAGAATTTCTTTGGATACATTAAGGGCAAGCATGGCGGTGAGTACGAGGTACATCATGCCGATCATTTTTTGCCGCGGGGTTTCTTTAGCTCCAGCCATAGCGTTTGGTTTTTTTGATTAATAATCCGTGATTTACCATGAGCCTAAGGCTTAGCTAATTTTAACGTTCATTGCGGTAAGCATATTACCATAAACATTATTGAGTGCAGATACATTTTTGGTAAGCATCTGTGCCTGCATTTGATATTCTTTGGTTTGCTCAACAGAGGACTGCATTTGATTGAAATATTCTTTCATCATTTCCTGCAGTTGCTGGCTGCCTGTAATTTGAGCCTGGCTGTTTTCCAGTTGCAGTTCATAGGCCGCATTCAGTGCTTCCATATTTTGAGCAATTTTTTGCAGCTGCTCATTATAAACGGCTCCGTCAACATCGCTGAAATCCAGGTTGCCTGCAGCAGCTTTCAATTGTTCGGCGCTATGAGTATAATTCTCAGCCAAAGCATTGGCAGAGCGGGTAGCTTCGTTCACACTTTGGTTGAAGGCTTCGGTAGCACTCATGTCGCGCTTAAGTGCGTCACTTACGCCGGTATAGGTTTCGGCAAGTTTGCTGGCATTCTGCGATGCAGTGCCCAATGAGCTGATATGTGCTTCGGCAGCAGCTGTTTCAGCAGCAACAGCCTGAGCTGATTTTTCTACATTGCCTGATAATTGCTCAACAGATACGGATGCTTTGCCTAATTTGCTTACAAAATCATTATTAGCTTCAGAGGCCGAAGCCATATTGTTTAGATTGCTTGCACTTTCACTTAAATTGCTCAGGCCAAGTCCGAGTTTGTTGATCAGGTCCTGATTGATATCGGCTTTTGCCAGCATATCCGTGAGTTCATCGGCTAATGGTGGCTTTTCTTCAACAACCTCCTCTTTATCGCCGTCAATAAAATCTTCTTCGTCTAATTCGGCTGCAAAATCATCACCATGGTACATGCCTGCCAATTCGGGATAAACCAAACTCCAATCAGGTTCAACATGCGGTGGTTCAAAGGCTGAGAAAAAGAAGATAATCGTTTCTGTTCCCATACCAACCATTAACATTGTGTTTGCACCCGGCAGGTGAAGAATTTTAAATAATGCACCCAAGATTACTACGGCTGCTCCCCAGCCATAGAGTTTTGCCATAAATTGTTTAAATCCTCTACTTTTTACTAAATCACTAATTCTCATATTGCTGTAGTTTTAAGGTTTTTACAAATATAGATTGACTTTATTAATTGTTCTAATTATATACATGAGATGAACGTGATGGGTTATCATCCTTCATACGGCCCAAATAGGATTGTACATTTCTGAAACCGGTATAGCAGTTTGCACTGTCCTGATATTCGTACGAGCGTGTACTTACCTGCAGGTAGTAATTTACGTCTTTCCAGCTTCCTCCACGGACTACTTTACGTTTCATTACCGGAGGGTCAGAGGGTTCGGCAGTATATGTGTAGGCTGGATTCAAATCCCATGTAACATTATATGCAGCTTCGTCGTAAGCATTTATTGTCCACTCCTGAACATTGCCCGACATATCAAAGAGACCAAAATCATTTGGGGGGTAGTGTGCTACAATTACGGGTGTATTACCACCATCTCCGGGATAATTACCTCGCTCAGGCTTAAAGTTGGCCAGGAAACAGCCTTGTTGATTGCGCAAATAGGGGCCTCCCCAAGGAAATGGGTTTAATTCCCATCCTCCGCGAGCAGCCCATTCCCATTCAGCTTCTGTCGGTAATCTGAATTCATTCACATTTGAACCATCCCCACGGCTGATTAAGAATGAATTCATTACTTCTGTTCTCCAAATAGAAAATGCCCGTGCTTGTGTCCATGTGATGCCAACAACAGGGTAGTTATCAAAAGAAGGATGCGCGAAATAGCTTTTTGTAAGAGGTTCGTTATAAGCGTAGGTGTAATCGTAAACCCAAACAAGTGTATCAGGGTAAACAGGTGTTATTTTTTGCATGACAAAGTCATTTCGCGATTGGATATTGTTGGGATTATTTCCATTTTCATCGCCATATTTACCGCTTTTACCGGTGAAATCTGATCCAGTGTATTTTTGCCCGGCTTGTTGCTGTCCTGGATCTTTTTCGTATTGCCAACGGTTTTGTTTTTTTGCTGCTTTTTTAAGGTCAAAAATCCAGTATTTATAAAAAAGCTTGCGGGTATCAATTTGCTTACGGTGAAAAAATTGATCTTCACTGGTTAGGTAAAGTCCATCATCCCCATATAATGGGTAGTTTGTCAAGTCTTCACCTTCAGGGAGGTTTCTTCCTGCCCAGTCAATTCTCTCGTTCCAATTAATTTTATATTCTTCATCACCATCAAGGTTTCTGTTAATTGGTTGGTCTTGGTCATCAAGCATATAATGCTCTCCATACCGTTCTCCTGTATTGTCAGCATCACCAAGAATAGTATGTGCTATTGAATCACGCACCCAGTAAACAAATTGACGGTACTCGTTATTGGTGATTTCTGTCTCGTCCATATAAAAAGCCGAAACAGAAACAGTTTTGGGTTGATGCACTTGAGCATAAGGCACATCCTGATCACTACCGCCCATAGTGTAGCTACCTAAAGGAATAAATGTCATTCCAAAAGGATCGGGTTGGTAAAAGTCTTGCCTGTCCTGCACTCCAATTAATTCACCATTGCCGGTGGAGTTGCAGCTTGCCAAAATAAGGGTGACAGCAAGTAGGAAAAGCAGCTTCTTCATGTTATTTGGTTTTGGTCTGTATTTTCTAATATTTTGAATCATTTTGCCCTGAACAAATATAGTTTATCTTTTTGAATTATAAGTATCTGGTATTCAAATATCTTTTTGGTTCCTTGTCAAGTTCCAGCTTGAAGCAGTAGCCAAAGAAAATTTCGTGGCTTCCATTGCTTCCGGCTGTGCCTAGTTTTGAGGTAGTTATGTCGTATGAATATCCTAGTCTGAAATCTTTCCATTCCATGCCCACCATGAGGGCTATTGCGTCTTGAACCCTATAAGTAACGCCGCCCCAGAATTTATTATTGTATTTGAAGAGTGCATTGATGTCGTATTGCATGCTCGATCCATCGGTCTTTATAAGGACCATCGGGTCAAATTCCCATTTCGGATTACCAGGCATAGTGTATTGATATCCTCCCATTAAATAATAGTGCCGCTTAAGAAATACGTTATCGGCTTCACCCAAACCAAGGGCCCCGCTGTTTTGCATTAGTTGCGTACTTGAAAGTCCAATGAAATATTGTCCCGGCACGGAATAATAGATGCCTAAACCGAGATCCATCAGCATTGTTTTTTCTTCTCCTGATGAATTCAGAAGTGGATCGTTGGACTGAATTGGTTGGAATTTTCCAAAATCGATTGATTTATTCAGGAAAATACCTTGGATGCCAATGCTGAGTTCTCCCATGCCCCATTCTGTGTGGTAGGCATAGTTGAGCTTAACTCCCAGGTTTTTTTCGTATCCAAGTTTATCGTCCATAATGCTGATTCCTAATCCTCCATGCAAAAATTTAACAGGCGCATCCACCATTATAAGAAATGTTTGAGGTGCAACATTTGTTCCTTCCGCATCCTTAAATCCAACCCATTGCTGCCTGTATAAGCCCCTGGCGCAAATTGCATTGTTCAAGCCGGTTACTGCCGGATTTATGTATTGCTTAGTGAACATATTCTGGCTGAATTGTGGTTCCTGCTGAGCGTATGCCTTTCCTGCTATGAACAGGAAGATAAAAATAAAGGCTGATATTGCCGTTTCTTTCCTCATTAAAATTCGTTTGTGCAGCTTTCTAAAATAGCCGCTAAAATAAAGAAAAATTCCCGTAAATAGCAAACGAGGCATAAGCTTAAATATTCTCTTTTTTCATGGTAGATTTACCGCATAGGCACGATTTGGTTAATACTGAGCTTTATTTAAAATCTTTCGATTATACCGAAAGTGGGCACAAAAGGTTTCAAAATAATTTCATCTATTTCTGATTTTCTCAACAAAAATATTCGCCTGTTTATGTAAATTCACATGAAGTGACTAAACTTACATCTTGATTTTTCTTGATTAAAATATTGATTATAAGTTTATTAAATAGTATGATGCGGTTGATGTTCCTGTTGAATTTTATGAAGAGCTCTCCTGGTTTTTACTTGCATGCTTAATACTTGCATTAAGTTCAAATCCTATAAGGAGAATCGTTGCATTAAAGTATAACCAGAACAAAAAAATCAGGAGCGTTCCGATTGATCCGTAGAGTGCGTTGTAACTTGAGAAATGATCTATATAATAATTAAAGAGTAGAGTGGACAAAATTATCAGAAAGGTGGTAAGTATTCCTCCCGGAGAAATAAAACGGAATTTTTCGCTCTTCGCAGGCCCGTAAAAATAGATAAACGAGATGCTCGTAAAAATCAGTAGAATACTAATTAACCATTTGGCTGCAATAAGCAGAGCATAAGTAAAATCATCGTTAATAATTTGTTTGTCGTACAGGTAGTTAATTACAATTGAGCCTGTTGTAAGTGTTGCGATGGAAATAATTATCAATCCGCTAAGAAGGAAAAGTAGTATGAAACTGATGAGCCTTTGTTTTAACCAGGAGCGTTTTTGGATTGCGTGTGCTGTACTGTTGAACCCATCAATAAGGCTACTAATCCCATTGGTAGAAAAATAAATGGCCATAACAAAGCTCAATGATAGCAATCCTTTCCGTGGGCGGGTAATTATGTCTTCGAGCGTGCTTTTTACTGTGCCCCAGGTTTGTTCCGGAATAAATTCCTGCAGGAGGTTTAACAATAAATCCTGAAAATTATCTATAGGGACAAAGGGTATCAGCGTAAAAAAAACAAGGATACCGGGAAAAATTGCCATGAAAAAACTATAACTGACTGATGCTGCCCTGTTTGATAAGGCTCCTTCAAAAATGCCCCTGAAAAAAAACATAAGGGCGTCATAAAGGGGAACGCCTTCAAAACCGGGTAGAATTATTTTTCTGAGCAGGTCCTGAAGGGGTTTAATAGCTCGTTTATAATAGGAAACTAGTTGATTCATTTATTCGTGAATCGCTAAAAGGCTCATGTCTAAACTGATGATTTTGTGTGTAAGCGCACCAACCGAAATAAAATCGACTCCTGTTTCTGCAAATGGCCTGATGGTTTCCATAGTAATGCCGCCCGATGCTTCGGTTTCAAAACGGCCATCAATCAGGTCAATCGCTTTTTTTAACATAGCCGGATCAAAATTGTCCAACATAACCCGATGAACGCCGCCACGTGCTAAAACTTCGTTAAGTTCTTTGAAATCACGAACTTCAATTTCTATTTTAATGTCCAGATTATTTTTTTTGAGATACTCGTGTGTGGCATCGATGGCCTGTGTTATACCGCCGGCAAAATCAATATGGTTGTCTTTAATGAGAATGAGGTCAAACAGCCCGAAACGGTGATTGGCTCCACCGCCCATGCGTACACTATATTTTTCAATTTCGCGCATTAGTGGTGTTGTTTTGCGCGTGTCGAGTATTTTGGCTTTTGTGCCTGCCAGTTTTTTTGCAATTTTATATGTTTGAGTTGCAATCCCGCTCATGCGTTGTATAAAATTAAGCGCCAGCCGTTCCCCCGTAAGGATGCTCATTGATGGCCCGCTGATTCTCATTACAATGTCGCCGGGTTTTACTTTCGATCCGTCTGGAATCAGGATTTCCACTTTTACCAGGTCATTAACCTGACGGTAAACCTCGCGTGCTACTTCAGTACCGGCTAAAATGCCTTCCTGTTTGATTATTAGTTCGGCGATGCCTTTCGATTCCGGCGGAATTGTTGCCAAAGATGTATGATCGCCTTCCCGGATATCCTCCAGAAGTGCTTCTGAGATAATTTGTGGTATGGTCATGGTTTTGGTCTAGTTTTCTGTTTGTATCTGGAATTGGTGAATTAGGTATTTGTCCTCTTTTTGCCGCATTAAATAATAGATGCTGAATTTTCCGTTTGGCGTATCAATGTCGCCAATAGTGAAAAATGTCCCTTTTCGTGAACTTCCGTTGTGCTTTACCTTGAAATTGCTCACTTGATGTTTGCTGAAAAACTTTTTTAATAACTGTCTGCTTTGGTCTTTGCTGAAAACACCATTTGCATCGGGAAGTGACAGGTCGATGTTAGTATAAAAATAATTTGATAATGCTTGCGCATCTGATGTCTTAATCGCCTGACTAATAGCTTTTTCTGCTTTTGAGTTATTTGATTCTGACTGAGCCATTACAAGCGTTGCCATAAAACAGCTCAGGAGAATGATGATTGATTTAAAAGTTTTCATGAAGAATGATATTTTTGAATACGAAATCAAAAATCATGCGTAATTTTTGGCTTTTGAACAAAATTAGTAAAATTCATTCCAGAAATCACAATAGAATGGAAAAACTATAGCCTAAAATTTAGGTCTTAGTGCCTTTTACAATAAGCCATTTTCATAAAAGGGCTGTATTTTTGTTTGATTTTTTGAAGAATGCATTTTTATGAAAATTCTATTACTCGGCATAGCCAAAACCAAAGTAAAATATCTGATGCAGGCAGAAGAGGATTACCTGAGTCGGTTAAAACATTATACTAAGCTGGAATACAAAATGTTGCCCGGATTGAAAAAAGTTGGGGCATTAAGCCCTTCTGAAATGATGAAAGCAGAAGGGGATATTCTTCTCAAGCAAATTCAGCCCGACGACCTGGTGGTTTTACTTGATGAGCATGGAGCGGGATTTAGTTCAAAAGAGTTTGCTGCTTATATTGAACAAAAACAAAATCAGTCTTTTCGGCGAATTGTTTTTGTTATAGGTGGTGCTTTTGGCTTTTCCGCCGATGTGAAGGCAAGGGCAAATAAGCTTCTATCGCTTTCAAAGATGACGTTTTCGCATCAAATGATCCGGTTTATTTTTCTGGAGCAGCTTTACCGTGCTTTTACCATTATTCGCAATGAGCCTTACCATAACGAATAAAAAAAGGCTGCCAGAAATGACAGCCTTTTAAGTTCAAGCAATTGTATTTTAGTACATACCGCCCATTCCGCCTCCGGGAGGCATTGCTGGAGCAGCGGCTGCAGCTCTTTCTTTGTCTTCTTTGTTCTCAGCAATAACTGTTTCAGTTGTCAGGAGCATTCCTGCAATGCTGGCAGCATTTTCGAGTGCAACGCGCGTTACTTTTGTAGGATCAATAACGCCTGTTTCGAAAAGGTTTTCGTACTTTTCAGTGCGGGCATTGAAACCAAAGTCGCCTTTGCCTTCCTTGATTTTCTGAACGATAACTGAACCTTCGAGGCCTGCATTGGCAACAATCTGACGGAGTGGCTCTTCTAGCGCTCTCAGAATGATGGCAATACCTGTTTTTTCGTCTTCGTTTTCTGCTTTAATATCCTTAATCGCTTCAATTGCACGAATAAAAGCAGTACCGCCACCGGGGATAATGCCTTCTTCGATTGCTGCGCGTGTTGCATTAAGTGCATCGTCGAAACGGTCTTTCTTCTCTTTCATCTCCACTTCGCTGGCAGCGCCTACATAAATTACGGCAACTCCGCCGGCAAGTTTAGCAAGGCGTTCCTGAAGTTTTTCCTTATCGTAATCTGAAGTGGTTACTTCAATTTGCGCTTTGATTTGGTTAACACGGCCATCGATCATTGCTTTTTCACCTTTACCGTTTACGATTGTAGTGTTTTCTTTATCGATGTTGATTTTTTCTGCTTCACCGAGCATATCAAGTGTTGCATCCTCAAGTTTGTAGCCTTTATCTTCAGTGATTACAGTACCACCGGTCAGGATAGCGATATCTTCGAGCATTTCTTTTCTGCGGTCGCCAAAGCCGGGAGCTTTAACGGCAGCAATTTTAAGGGAACCTCGCAGTTTGTTAACAACAAGTGTTGCAAGAGCTTCACCCTCAATGTCTTCTGCGATTATTGCCAGTGGGCGGCCTGTTTGAGCTGCTTTTTCCAAAACAGGAAGCAGGTCTTTCATAACACTGATCTTCTTATCGTAGATGAGGATGAGTGGGCTTTCGTAAACTGTTTCCATTTTTTCAGAATCAGTTACGAAATAAGGAGAGATGTAGCCACGGTCGAATTGCATTCCTTCCACAACATCAACGTAAGTCTCGATGCCTTTTGCTTCTTCGATTGTGATAACACCTTCTTTTTTTACTTTGCCCATAGCTTCAGCAATCAGTTTACCGATTGTGCTGTCGTTATTGGCAGAAATAGTTGCAACCTGCTCGATTTTTTCGTTGCTGTCGCCTACTTCTTTGGTTTGATTTTTCAGTGATTCAATAACAGCAGTAACTGCTTTGTCAATGCCTCGCTTCAGATCCATTGGGTTTGCACCGGCAGTAACGTTTTTCAAGCCGGTGTTTACGATTGCCTGAGCAAGAACAGTGGCGGTTGTCGTACCGTCACCAGCTACATCATTGGTTTTGGAAGCAACTTCCTTCACCATTTGAGCACCCATATTTTCGATTGGGTCGCCAAGTTCAACTTCTTTAGCAACAGTAACGCCATCTTTTGTAACGGCTGGCGCACCAAATGCTTTTTCGATAATAACGTTGCGGCCTTTAGGTCCGAGGGTTACTTTTACCGCGTCAGAGAGTTGATCAACACCACGTTTGAGTGCATCTCTGGCGTCGAGATTGAAAATAATGTCTTTTGCCATGATTTTTTGTATTTGTTTTAATTAATAATCTGTTTGAAATGAATTGATTAGATGATTGCCAGAACGTCAGATTCTTTCATGATCAGGTAATCTTTGCCATCCACTGTGATTTCTGTACCGGCATATTTGCCATACAGCACAACATCACCTTCTTTTACGGTGAGCGGTTCGTCTTTTTTTCCGTTACCTACCGCTACGACTGTTCCTCTCTGCGGTTTTTCTTTTGCAGTGTCAGGAATGATAATGCCTGAAGCAGTTTTTTCTTCGGCCATTGCGGGCTCGATCAATACTCTGTCCGCTAAGGGTTTTACGTTTGCCATAGTTTATATGAATTTTAATAGGTTTGTTAAATTTTCAGGCCTGCCATATCATAATCTATGCCAAAGCATAGCATGACAAAGAATTAGTTTCTGTCCATATTGTCCGATCTCAGCCTTATTCCCGGTATTGAAACCAGTCACTTGCAATAGTAAGCTACTTATTTTCAATACCTAAAATACCTCAGCCTCGAACATTCTGAACGAGAAACCACACTCTATGGACAACACTAATTCGTATCGGATTTTTTATAGGTGAATCTTCTTAAATAACTGTAATTGAGATGTCTGGTAGTTGGTTTGTTGTTTTAATGGCTTAATAACTGCCATTGGAAACGACTAAAAACAAAAAATGTCAGAATGGCACAGCATTCTGACATTTTTATGTTATGACTGACAATTAAGCCAGCAGTTTAGTCTTCTTGTGGAGGAGGAGCCTGAAAACCTTCAATAGGTTGAGGCGTTTGCTCCTGGGCGTTTTGCTGAATTTGACGAAGTTCCTGGCTTTCAACACTTCCTTCAAAACTTTGGTTGCGAGGAATTACAAAAATACTGAATAAGCTGAGAACTAAAAGTGCTATGGCAAGACCCCATGTCGATTTTTCAAGAAAATCGGCTGTTTTCCGAACGCCCATGTATTGATTCTGGCTGGCAAAATTAGATGCCAATCCGCCACCTTTAGAGTTTTGAACAACGACTACAAGTATGAGCAGGAAACAGGTAATCAGGATAAGTACCGAAATAAAAATATAAGCGCCCATTGTAAAATTAGTTTATGAATTTTTAATTTTTTTTATCAGGGCTGCAAAGTAACTACTTTTTTCCGGAAATTTCAAAATTAATTTTTGGTACATCTCAACTGCTTTTTCCAGATGGCCTTGCTTTGCCAGGATATTTGCCAGAGTCTCCGAAATAACTTCATCGGCAAACTGTCCGCTTCGTTCCGATTGCTTATCCGTTTGAAAAAATTCCTGCTTGGGTTTACTGATTGATGGATCTTGCTCTATAAAACGGTCGATGAGTTCCAGTTTTTTATTAAGCGGACTGCTCGTTTCATTTGCCTGAGGAGTTGCTTTTTCAGCTAAATCGTCGATAGAGTAGCCGGGATAAGTTGTTTTTATTGTCCGGCCTGATTTAGAATGTCTTTTTTCCTTTTTAATCTGCTCTAAGCGTTTATTGATCACAGCAAGTAATTCTTCGCGGCTTTTTTTGCGTTGATAGGGTTTAATTCCGTTGCTGATAAATTCCGAATGCTGTTTCTTATGCTCCCTGAAATCCGGTTTCTGCTTTTTTGTATGCGGCGTCGTTTTATTACCGGGCAATCCGACAGGAGATATGACAGGATTTCCCCTGCTAATATATGTTGGTTCGGATGCTTCTTTTGATTCTTTTTGTGTGTCTTGAGGAGGTTCTTCAGCAAACCTAAGCTCATTGGATGGCTTCGGTGTATTATTCTTTATCTCCCCAGCCGGGCCAGGGTTAATACTATCTGAATCGGGAAGCTGGATTTTTGAAGGCGCACTATTTGCGATGTCGGTTTTTGCTTCATCTTTTAGTGCTGTACTTGCTTCTATTTCAGATGATTCTGTAGGTGGAGTTTCTTTTATTGCGACAACAGAATCGCTGGCCAGTTCATTGTCAGCTTTATCCCTAATCAGGCTGTTCATGTAATTTTTGATCGAAATGCGGCTATTAACCTGACTGGCAGCAATTTTTAGGCTGTTTTCAAACTGGAAATGATCCTTAAGAAAATAGTGACCGGTAAGCAAAGTCCGTGCAAGCGAAAAATAGGGGAATTCAGAACAAATTTCACGCAACTCATTTTCAGAAACTTTGAGAAGGGCTTCTTTCCGGCTTATTGCTTCATTGAATAGTTGCTTGTTCATTTTAAATTACCAGTTTACTACAGATTTATTGAAAATGTCATCTACCAGGGCTTCGCAAATTTCTTCGATCAATTGATCTTGTATTGAGCTTAAATTAGTGCTGGAGTTGTACTCAGAATATTGAGAGAATGTGGTTTCAAAATCAGCTGTTTCATCAAAAAGGTTCGTGAATTTAACTTTTACCTTTATCGTCATACGGTTCATTGCTGCCGTTTCATTTCCTTGGATAGCAACGGGTTGTGCCGGTTCGTAGCTTACAATGGCTCCACTGAACTGCAAGTCGCCGTTACGGTTTACCATATCAAGGCTTGTTTGGTTTTGAAAGCGCTGAACAAGTTTGTCGGTTATTACCTGGCTCAATGTGGGCATAACCAAAGGGGCGTTGTTTTCAAAATATTGAATGGACACAGTTTTTGCTTCTGGCGGTATAGAAGCTCCTGTAAATGAATAGCTAACCCTGCAGGAATAACTGATACTTGTAAAAATCAGAATGAGTAAGCCGATGATGATATGGCCTGTTCGTAGATTCATAAAACCTTATTTCAACCAAAATTACGATAAATTTTTATTCCGGGCTGTCTTTCCCGATGAGCGCATCCTTCTTCTTAACGTGATAAAAGTTTATAGCCACGATGATGGCCCAAAATCCCCAAAAGGGTACTGAAGCTTTGTCTGAATCAAGAAAATTGTTCAGGAACCCGTGCAGTAAATAAGTGATCATGCCCAGCGTTACGCCCAGATTTATTTTTTTCAGGTTTGGATCGGTCAGATATTTATTGTTCCGAAAGGCTATGATCAATCCGGTGATAAGGATGCCCAGCAGAGTAAGCAAGCCCAATACACCACTTTCGGACAGCGGGCCGATGTATTCGCTGTGGGCATTGCCCATATCTCCTGCATTTGTACTGATTATTGTTTTTTCCCTGCTGGTTTGGAATGGGGCATACATAAATTGATAGGTTCCCGGGCCCCATCCCCAGAAAGGACGTTCTTCAAACATGCGTAAAGCAGCCGACCAGCGGTTTAAACGTTCAAGGTTTGATGCGTCTGAAGAAATATTGGTCATGGACTCCACATGCTCCAGGAAATCGGAGGATGAATCCTGCTTGTTTTTCTCCAGCCGATTGAGCAATTGATGCTGGAAACTTACCACAAATATCAATAAGCCGGCAAATGTAAGCAGCACATAACGAAATTTGATTTTGAAATATACCAAAACCCAAACGCCCAAAGCCCCGGTCAGGCTCAGCCAAGCAGCCCTGCTATACGACAGGACAACGGCCAAAAATAAGATAGCTACAATTATCAGAACAAAAAAACGGGTGCTTTTCCTTATATTATCTACAAAAAGGTAGGTGATGGCAACCGGGACATAAAGTGCCAAAGCGGCACCATAGGCTGTATGGTCATTATAAAACGGTGTCATGACCCAGTGCCCTGCTTTTTCGCTAAATCCCCAAAGGGCGTGCTGCACAATTGTATAGATAATGACAATCATCAAGGGAATCAGGTATAGCCACAGAAAACGGTCGATATTTTTTCGGTCCTTAAAGAGCACGATTGCCAAAAAATAAAATGGGACAACAAACCAGAGCCGTGCCAGCATAAATTTAAACGAAACCAATGGCAATTCACTTGTTATGCTCGTTAGGAAGATCCAAACCAAATTTATGATAATCGCCACACTGAGCGGATGACGCGTCAGCCTTGAATCATAATCGTTTTTAAATATAATTTTCAGGAAGAACAGCAGCAATACGCCGGCCATTAAAGGTTCTGTTGGCAGTGATATGCCAAAGCCCATATCAAAATCGCGGAAATTGACTGCCAGTGGAGTGAAAAAAGTGATAATCAATAAAATGGTGTCCAAAGAAAACATAAACAGCAATGCAATAAGCAATGCAACCGGTACAATGGCGCCCCAATAGTTTTCTTTAATAATCAGTATGCTGTTCAGTATGATGAACAGTATGCTGATTATATAAACCCATTTTAATTTGAATTTTTCAATCAAAATTGTTGCCGTTTCGGGATGTTACTTTTTCTTTGAAGCTTCGATAATGCTGATAACCAATATCTCGAAAAAGAGACTGCCTGCCACTGCCAGCACAAGCACGAGCCAGCGTACCGGATATGACTTTTTATCAGCAGGGAAAGGCTCTGTAATTATATTTGCGTAGGTGTATTTGCGGTTGAAATTCATTACAGCGATATCGTATTCTTTTTTCACATCGGAGTAGTTTAAAGCTTCTCCTTCAATCAAACTTTCCAGTATTTTAAGATCTGCACCGACTGAACCCATATTTTCGCGTAGTTGTTTTACGGCCTTTTTGTTAATCTGGGATGCAGGGCCTTCGGATGTTCCGAGGTAGCCACGCATGATTTCATTGGCATCGAGTTCAAAATTGTTCAGGCCGTATTTTTGATTGATTTCCTGCTGACGGTTGCGCAGGCTGTCCAATGTTTTTTTCTTGAAATCCAGAGCCTCCTGGAACATAACAACTACTTCCCCGAATTTTTCTTCATGCAATTCTTTAATCTTGACATTATAAAACTCAATCATTGCATCAATAATATCGCAGGCCATCTGTGGGTCCTGATCCATGGCAACTATCTGAACCGATTCGTACTGGGTTTTTGTGATTTTAACGCGATCGTTAAATTCATTGATCAGGTACGACATATAATGAGGGTCGTCCGGATTGAGCCCATAATGTTTGCCGAGGTCAAATTTTGCAATTACATTATCACGAATATCGCCCGATTGCATAATCTGTAACATTTGTTCTGTTTCACTTTCCTCAGAGTAGGGGGCTATATTGGAAGGGTACAAAACAGCATCTGATTTGTATTTGGGTGTAATAAATGCAGGGCCGGAGAAGATCACTCCAGCGAGCGCTGCAACTGCCGTAATGATAATCAGATGTTTTTTCCACTTTAACAAAAGCTGAAATAAACTCATATTGTTATAAAAATCCTCCATCTCGTCCAATTTAATAATTATAGGTTCAGGTAAAAACGATTTTAGTTTTGTGTATGTTATATTAAAAATAAATTCGAGCCTGGATTTTTTATCCTCAATAGGCTTCCGCTTATTATTAATTAAGTTTTTTTTTTAATCCGGTTTAGGTTTTCATAAAGTACAATTAAAATTATGGCAAGCAAAAGGCTGGATAGTATGCTAATTGTAACAATCAGCCAGCGAACCGGGTAAGCTTTTTTTTCTGCTTTGTAGGCGCTGTTTACAATAAATGTTTGCGGGAGCACCTGTTCGGCATCTACTTTGGCCTCTTCATATTTCGATTTTATCAGGCTGAGCTGTTTTTTTTCGTGTTCTAGCGCATCGCGTATCGAAACGTATGGCCCGCCGTATTGTGCGAGTATTTCCAGTTTTTTCTCCAGTGCATTGATTCCTGCCTTGTTGCCTTTTGCCAGTTCGATGGCCAACTGACGGTTGATCATTTCAGCCTGGCTTTCATAATCATGTACCCCGAATTTCCTGAGCTTCGTTAACGAATCTTCCATCGTCTTTATTTCATCCCGAAGTTCAAAGTACTCAGATTCAACAATTTTATAAGCTTTGCGAGCGCGTTGCTGTTGCATCAGGCTTTTGGTTGAATCGAGCAGACGGGCAATATCATTGGCAATATCGGCGGCCAGTTGAGGGTCTTTGTCCATTACATCGATTTTCACCGCCATGTATTCTGTTCTTCGGAAAGAGATATTGCTTTCATATTCCCTGTAGAGTTCTGTTAAACGGTATTTTGATTTATCAGGAATATCATAATGACAGGCCAGTTGATATTTTTCAATGATCCGATCCCGTATTTTATTGGAATTCAATATTTGAAGCAATTGTTCGGTTTGCTCTTCTTCGCCAAATTCCAGGATGTCATTTTTGCCGCCAAAGTTTTCGGCCAGTAGGGCTTTGGAAATGGAACTGGTGCTGGCCGGATAAAGAATTACAGTTGATTTGAATTTTGGGGTAATAAAAAATGAAGAGGACGAAATTGCAGAAATGATAGCCGCCAAAACAGCTATGCTGATCAATAATTTCCGCCAATGATACAGGAATTGCAGGAGGTTTGATGTATCAAAACTTTTATAATCCTCAGTAGTTTTTAGCATAGTTTGTTGCTTGAATCTGCCCTTTCTGTTTGAGCTGTCAAAAATAGGAAAATTGATGGAAATCAGAGTGGATTTTCAGAAAAAATTAACTACTTGTATGCCAGGGGCTTATTCTTGCTCCTTTAAGATGCTCATAAATCCTTTGATGCTCAAAAGGCGCAATAGGGCAGCAAAAACAAATGCAAAAACAATTAATAAGGCAAAATTAATGTACCAATCGTAGGGCAGTTGTTTGGAAAAAAATGCCGCCAATAGCAAGCCGCCGAGGAAACTGAAAACCGCCGCAAGAAAACGCCAGTTGATCCGGAACCTGAAAATAAGATATACGGCAATGATTTGAGCAGCCATGGATGCAAATTGTGCCGATAAGCTGGCAATGGCGCTGCCCACAGCAAATAAATAAGGAACCAAAATGATGTTTACAGCGAGGTTTATCACCATGCTTCCGGCTGCAATTATGTTGAGCGGTTTTAAACTGCCGTTGGCTGTGAGCAGAGTGCCAAACACATAGCTGCTCGAAATCGCTATAAAACCGAAAATCAGATATTGAAATACTTCTGCAGATTCGTGTGTATGGTGGTTATAAAGCAGTTCCATTAATTCATGGCTGTAAAAATGACAGCTGATCGCTACAGTTCCCGAAATGGTGATTAAAAGCGTAAAGCTCAGTTTTACCATATCCTCGATGGGCTGTTTTTGCTTGATCATCCGGCTGAAAATGGGCAAAAGGATAAATGAAAACAAGAATGCAATCATGTTAAATGCATCGAGAAGCCGGTATGCCATGGCGTATATCCCTGCTTCTGTATTTCCTTTGGGATCGGGCAGGATTTTCTGTAAAACAATGGAGTCGATACGATTATAAAAGGTCATCAGCAATACCAGAAGGGCATAGGGCAGGCTTTGCTTTACAATGGTAATCAGGAATGGCCGGTTCCAGTTGAGCTTTTTGAAGCGGGCTTTGCGAACAACAATAAAGGTTGCAATCAAGGCTGTAAAACTGTAAGCAGCTGTTTGTGCCCAAACAAACCACTCAATTTGGAATGGGCTGTCAAAAAGGTTGCCCCAAAGCAAAACGCTGCAAATGATAATCATCAGCAAACGGTCGGTTACCGAAAGCAGGCTGTCGGTTTTGAACATCAGCAAACCCGTAATATTACTGCGTAAATAGAGGATATAACTTATCAAAACCTGGTTAAACGCCAGCCAGCCAAGTAAGTTGAGCTGTCTTCCCGAATAGCCCAGTATCAAGGCCGCGGTAAATGTGATTATTATATATGTGGCCGAAAACATGAGCTTCAACACTAAGATGCTGCTCATGTATTTGTTGAGCAAATGCTGATGCTGGGCTATATTCCTTTGATTGTAATTTGTGATGCCAAAATCGAGGATAATATTGAAAAGAAAACTCAGGTTGAGCACCACAAAGTAAAAACCATATTCGCCTGAGCCTACTGTATTCTGAACACTGCGGTCGATCTGTAATATCCAGAATGGTTTGACCAATAGGTTCAGGAACAAAATAAGTCCCAGGTTCGTTAAAAATTTCTTCTGCATTTAATATGGTTTTCGTCCTGCGTTCCTCAAGAGAATTCGTTGCTTAAAATTATCAGACCTGTTTGCTCCGTTTGTGTTGCATGCGCACAGGGAACAATAAGTTGCTTCTTTGAGAACTCAGTACATGAATTTAACCGTATGTTCCGGCTTAATTCTTAATTTTGCAAAATTAATTTATTTCTTTAATGTGGAACAAATACCTTACGCTAATTGAAGATTGCTGTTAACACCCGATTATTGCTTAAAGACAGACTGGAAGGTATTGGATGGTTTGCGTTTGAGACCCTCAGGCGGATATGCCGGTCGCATCCGGAACATGAATTTATTTTTTTCTTCGATCGCCCATGGGACAAAAGTTTCGTTTTTGCGGACAATGTACAGCCTGTTGTGCTGCATCCTCAGGCACGTCATCCGGTATTATATTATATCTGGTTTGAATTCTCAGTACGTAAGGCACTCAAAAAATATAAAGCAGACCTTTTCCTTTCGCCCGATGGGTACCTTTCGCTTTCGTCCAAAATTCCTTCCATTGCAGTTTTTCATGATTTGAATTTTGAGCATTACCCGAAAGACCTTCCTTTGGCAGAACGTATTTTTTACCGCACATTTTTCCCGCGATATGCACGTAAAGCCAAAAGGATTGCCACGGTAAGTTCGTATTCACGCTCGGATATCGTGAAACAATATGGCGTTGATGAGGGAAAAATTGATGTTGTTTATAATGGGGCCAATGAAAGCTTTGTGCCGATATCGCCTGCTCAGCAGCAGGGTGCAAGAGAGGAATTTACTGCCGGGAAGCCTTATTTTTTGTTTGTCGGAGCACTGCATCCCCGAAAAAATATCGCAAACCTCTTTAGGGCTTTTGACCAATACCACAAAAAGGGGTATCATGAAGAACAGCTTTTAATTGTCGGGAATAAAAAATGGTGGACCGATGAAATCCGTCAGACTTATTCCGAAATGACACATAAAGATAAAGTCGTTTTTGCCGGACGCTTAAGCGCTGAAAGGCTTCATTTGGCAATGGCTTCTGCATTTGCGCTTACCTATGTTTCTTACTTTGAGGGTTTTGGGATACCGATTGTGGAAGCATTCCGCTGCGGTACTCCGGTGATTACAGCCAATGTTACTTCCATGCCCGAAGTTGCCGGAGATGCGGCTCTGCTTTGCGATCCCTTTAAGCCCGAATCCATTCGTTTTGCAATGCAAAAATTGTCGTCTGATGATACAATTCGAAATCAGTTAATCGAAAAAGGAAATCTGCGCAAGATGGAATTCAGTTGGGAAAAATCAGCATCAAGGCTTTGGGATACAATAGATTCAGTGTTGAAAGAAATAAAGTAAAATTAGCAAAATAATATTCTATGTTAAATATTCTTGTATTGGGAAGCGGTGGCCGCGAGCATACACTGGCCTGGAAATTAGCGCAATCGCCATTGGCAAAAAAAGTTTATGTAGCGCCGGGAAATGCTGGAACAGGTTTTGACTGCACTAACGTTGAAATAAACCCGAACGATTTTAAAGAAGTGAAACGTTTTGTGCTGGAAGCCGATATCCAGCTTGTGATTGTAGGACCGGAAGATCCGCTCGCCAATGGAATCGTCGATTTTTTTGAAACGGATCCGCTGCTAAATCATGTGCACGTTTTTGGACCAAAACAGCAAGCAGCACAACTCGAAAGCAGCAAGGATTTTGCCAAGGAATTTATGATGCGCCATGATGTTCCTACAGCTGTTTATAAGTCGTTTACAGTTGAAAACAGGGCAGAAGCCGAAGATTTTATCCGATCCTCCAAGGCGCCTTATGTCTTAAAAGCCGATGGACTGGCTGCCGGGAAAGGGGTTTTGATTCTCGATGATCAACAAGAAGCCATTGATGCGCTGAATGAAATGTTTTCCGGGAAATTTGGCGCTGCAGGAAATACTGTGGTTATCGAAGAGTTTTTATCTGGCATCGAACTGTCCGTTTTTGTCATTACCGACGGAAAAGATTATTTATTGCTGCCTGAAGCTAAGGATTATAAACGCATCGGGGAAGGTGATACAGGTTTGAACACAGGCGGAATGGGCAGTATTTCCCCGGTTCCTTTTGCCGATCAAGTTTTTATGAAGAAAGTACGCGAGCGCATTATCAATCCCACTATTGAGGGGCTTTCAAAGGATGGAATTCCTTACCTGGGCTTTATTTTCTTTGGCTTGATAAATGTTGCCGGCGATCCTTATGTGATTGAATATAATGTTCGTATGGGCGATCCGGAAACCGAATCCGTGATTCCGCGCGTGCAATCCGACCTTGCAGAAATTATCTACAAATCCTGCCTCGGCAAACTCAGCGAATGCCGAATCGGGATTTCGGATCAGACAGCAGCCAGTGTTATGCTGGTTTCGGGCGGCTATCCCGAAGCATACGAAAAAGGTATGAAAATGGAAATTCCCTTTGATTTGAATGGACTGGTTTTCCATGCCGGGACAAAATACGACGAAGACAGCAAATCCGTCCTTACTTCCGGTGGCCGCGTCATCGCCCTTACCGCTTTGGGGAATGATTTGCCGTCAGCTTTGAAATCGGCATATGAAATGGCCGAAAAAGTGCAATTTCAGAAAAAATACTTTCGTGCCGATTTGGGCAAAGACCTTTTATAGGAATTTATAATGTACAGGCTGTTTCAAACAGAATATCGGGCCCAGTTTCTTTTGCTGCTCTTTTTTGCGGCACTCTTTTCTGTACCCGACTTTTTGATTCAGCTTCAATACGGTCAGGAAGAAATCCCTTCGTGGTATCGAATTTTGTTTGAAAAAATTGCTGTATTAAGCGGAGGGGTACTTTTGAGCCGCATGTTGTATTATTTTGGCCTCCTGAAACGCGAAAGTTTTTTCCCTGCACTTGTACTCTTTATTTTTTCATCCCTGCCTGAGTTGTATATTACCCCTTTGCTCAAAGGAGGGGAGTTTTTGATTTTCACCCTTTTGCTTTTTTTGCTTTTGCGTATTTATAAAAATGAATCCCCGGAGGACATCCTGTTTTTCGTTGTTTTTCTGCTTTCGCTGATGAGCCTTTTTGTGCCCGCATTGCTGTTTATATTGCCGGCAGTATGGTTTGCTTTGCTGGCGTTTAATCAATTTACAGCCCGGGATTTTCTGAATACGCTGATAAGTTTTTTCTTGCCCTGGTTTTTTTATTGGGCCTACCTGCATTTTCAGGATAATCCAAAACCACTGATGGAGGAATTCAGTATGCATCTTTCTTTAATAGCCTGGCAGCAATTGGGTTTAAAAGATTTCTTAAGCCTTCTTGTTTTGTTGGTCTTTACGGTTTTGCCCGGAATTTTAAAGGTGTTTTCAGCCATGTACGAAAAAGTAATCAGTTACCGGAAATATTCATGGGCAATATTTTGGTTTTTAGCCCTTTCCTTTGTGATGTTTTTCTTTAGTGATGATGCCGTACGTTCCTATTTTGTGGTGATATTGCTTGCTTCGGGTACAGTTTATTTCACAATGGGGCTTAGCCTGGTGCACAAAACTTTCTGGATTGACATGCTTTTCAGCGGGCTAAGCTTGCTTTTATTTGGTTATAAAATTTACGGACTTTATTATGGCATTATCAGCTAATATCATCAAAGGGAGATTGGAAGCCGGATGTGATGAAGCCGGACGTGGCTGCCTGGCCGGGCCGGTCGTTGCTGCTGCGGTTATTCTGCCCGATGATTTTGATTGCCCGCTGCTTACCGACAGCAAGCAAATGAGCGAAAAAAACCGCTATAAAATCCGTCCTTACATTATCGAACATGCCATAGACAGCGCTATCGGTATTTGCTCGCCCGAAGAAATAGATGAATTCAATATATTGAATGCCAGTATCATGGCCATGCATAAAGCCATAAATGGGCTTAAAAAGCAAAAACCGGAGTTTCTGTTGATCGATGGAAACCGCTTTAAGCCCTATGATAAAATCCCCCATGAATGCTTTGTGAAAGGGGATGGGCGCTACCTGAGCATTGCGGCAGCATCGGTACTGGCTAAGACTTACCGCGATGATCTCATGGTGCAGCAGGATGCGCAATTTCCCGATTATCAGTGGGAAAAGAATAAAGGATATCCTACAAAAGCCCATCGCGATGCTATTGCAAAATTTGGAATCAGCCCGCTCCACCGAAAAAGCTTCCGGCTGGCTCCACAATTAAAACTGGATTTCGATTTGTAGCTTGTAATTTCACCATCCATAAAAGCTTGATTTTTTCCCGATTCTGATTTTATTGTTACATTTGCTTGATTTGTGTTATAAACCATTTATCTGATATCTTATGGCCAAAAGAAACATCATCGGGATTTCTGCTCTTGTTTTATTGCTTGTAGCCTTAATTTTTGGATATTTTTATATGAAAGCACCTGCACTTACGGCAGATAAGGCAATACCTGGTGATGTGGCTATATTTGTGGAATTCTCTGATTTTCAATCTGTTTATGAAGATGTGTTTATCGAAGGCAATCAGGTGTGGAAAAGCATTTCAAAAGTTGAACCACTCGACATTATCGATACGTCCATGTTGGCAATGGCACGCGTTTTTTATAATGATGTTGCCTTGCAGGACCTGTTTACGCGCCATCCCGTATTTTTGAGCCTAAGCCCCGGAACGGACAATAAGTATTCAATCTTGCTGGCCTTGGAATTGCCCGGAGCGCATTACGGATCAGATGTACAAAATGCCATAAAAAAATATCTTGGAAACGCTGCCATTAAATCGGTGCTTCAGCTTGGCGATACCAAAGCCTATGAGCTATCTGTGGGCCTGGAAAAAAAGCAGTTGTTTTTTGCTGTGAAAAACGGATTGTTTCTGGCAAGTGCCGATGCCGCTTTGCTCGAAAAATCCATTATCCATCTTGATAAAAACATGAGTGTTTTCGGTCTGGCAGATATTAAAAAAGTGAAACATGCTGCCGGTCAAAAAGTTATGGCAAATGTTTTTGTGCGTTATGCCGAGTTGGGCAAATGGGCGCGAAACATTTTCAATAAAAAAAATGAGTTTTTACCCGAAGTGCTGGCGCATTTTGCTGCATCATCAGAGCTGGACCTTACGCTGAAAGAAAATAAAAGCTATTTGAACGGATTTACGTATGCCGCTAAAAATCAAAGTCTGCATTGCTTTGCACAGGGAGGGGCTTCCTATTCTAAAGCCGGTGATGTGCTACCCGTTCAATCCGGTTGTTTTTACCAATACGCTTTAAGCGAACAACAGGTTTTACCCGAAATTGTTCGTAAAAGAGACTCATTATACAATGGGGATTTTGACGGTTTTCTTGAGGTTATACGTCAGGAAATTATTGTAGCCCAGGTGATTGACGAAACTTTTTTGCTTGTAGGAACCGATGATGCAGAACATGCAGTAAATGTGCTGGATCAATTGCTTCCATCCATGGAGAAAAAGCAGGAATACCGCGGACTGCCGGTTTATAAATTTTCTTTCGATAAAATGGCACAATTTCTTCCCGTACTAAAATCTTATAAACCCGAATACCTCACAATTTACGATGATTACCTCGTTTTTGCGGAAAACAGCCAATCGGTCAAAGCCTATATCAAAAATCTTTCCGATGGGCAAACCCTGAATAAAAGCCCTGAGTTTTTGCGTCTGTCTGAGGATTTGTCCTGGCAGTCGGATATTACTTTTTGGTGCTCATTTAAAGCCAGTTTGAAAATTTTCGAACAGTTTCTCTCCGAGCCGCTCTATCAATGGATGTTGGGGGCATATGAAGATCTGCAGAAACTCAATGGTTTTGCCATTCAGTTTACCGATTCGGGCGATGGGCTCGTTTATACTTCTGCCGTTGTACAATATTATAATGCCGGAAAAGTAGAAGAACAATTAATGTATGAAGTGTTCCGCGAGGAAGAAACCGAAGAAGAGGAACCCGAGATAATACCAAGCAGCTCCGCCGAAAGTCAGAGCTTTAGCGGCAAACCCGGAAGCGATCAGTCCGATTGGACCATTGCGCTCGAAGGCGACCTGATCGGGCAGCCCCATTTTATATACGACCATCGCGCCCGCGAGCAAAAAATCATCGCTTTCGATGATCAGAAAAAAATGTATCTCGTGAGCCCGAACGGAAGGATTATCTGGTCCATAAACCTGCGCGAACTGCCTGTGAGCGATGTTTATCAAGTGGATTATTACAAAAACGGGAAGATCCAATACCTTTTTAATTCGCCAAATTATCTGTACCTTATTGACCTGGAAGGGCGCAATGTGGCCAATTATCCGATTCATCTTCCGGTTGAAGCGTCCAATCCAATAGCTGTTTTTGATTATAATAAAACGCTGGATTACAGGATTTTCTGGACAGGGACAAACAATAAGGCTTATTGTTTTGACAAGCAGGGTAAACCAAAACCGGGCTGGCGGATCAATACGCTCGATCATAAAGTGAGCCGGCCGCTCCAATCGCTTTCCAAGGGAAATAATGCCTATATCGTGATCCCAATGGATAATGGAAATGTTTATCTCACTTCACGTACCGGAGTTTTGCGGATGCGCATCGAGAAATCTTTTGATAATGCCCTGGGATCTGATTTCTACATCAACCAAACAAACAGCAAAGGTTTGCTCCTGACTACAGATACCAAAGGTTCGGTAATTTATATCCCTGCCAGCGGTCCTATAAAACGCACTCGCTTTGGGGATTTTTCTCCGGAGCATTTCTTCCTTTATGAAGATTTTACCGGCAATGGCGCCAAAGATTTTATCTACCTCGATAAAAACCGCCTTGTTGTATTTGACCGCTTCCGAAAGAAAATCCTGGAGCATACATTTACCAGTAGCCCAAAAGCAAAGCCGGAAATTTTCACAACCTCCAAGGGACGAAAAATTTTGGGCGTGGTTTGCCCCGATGAATACCGCATTTATCTTTTCGATAAGGACGGCCTGATCGAGGGTAAGAAGTTCCGGGGACGGACTCCATTCTGCAGCGGCAAAATCCGCAACTCGGGCAATGCACCTTATGTTTTGGTCTCCGGTGCAGGCGAAAACCTTATTTATCAGGTCTTGCAGTAGGCAGTAAAACGTTTTGCGGCATTCTTCTGCGTGGCGGTTTGCTTTTATTAAACATCGGCTGTTAATAAGTAATTCAATTATCTTTCCTGCCCGCCTTCATTCATTATAATTTTATCCTGTGGCGATTTGTCGTTTTATGGGTTTATTGTCCTTGATAATGGCAATAACAGCCATGCGGTTTTGTTAGTGAACAAAGTAATACCAAATTATATGAGTTTTAAGAGTCTTATCTTATTGGCTTTGTTTTCCGGACTGATGGTTCTGGAAACCAAGGCTCAGGAATCACTGGTTTATGATGATCCGTCCGCTTCATACCGGCTTGCTGATGAGTTGATGCAAAGACAGGAATATGGTTCTGCACAGCGGATTTTCGATAAACTTGCAAAAAGCAGTCAAATCGAACCGGCCATTAAATCAGGTTCGGCCTATGGTGGTGCCTATTGTTCCTTTCGTTTGTTGAATCGCGATACAGACGAAAGGTTTAAAAAATTCCTGGCCGATTATCCCGTGACCGTTTACACAAACAGCGCCTGGTACTATCTGGGGGATTATTACTTTGGAATTCGTTCTTATGCGCAATCGCTTAGGGCGTTGCCTCATGTGAAAGCGGCAGAGCTGGAACCGGAAAAGCTGGGCAATTATTATTTTATGCTGGCTTATTGTCAGTATGAGGATAAGCAGTGGGATGAAGCCATGGAAAATTTTGCTACCGCTAAAGGTCTCGAATCGGATGTGCAATCCAAAGCGTCTTATTATTATGCAATTATTGCATATCAAAAAGAAGACTATGATTTGGCATACAAGGAATTTACCGAATTGCGCAGCGATCCCGAATATTATGCCGTAGCACCTTACTATCTGGCCGATATTCTTTATAAACAGGAAAAATACAAGCAGCTCCTCGAAGAAGTCGGGCCGCTTTATCTAACTGCCGACGATGCTTATAAACGCGACCTGGCCCTGATGTTGGGCGATGCTTCATTCCGTCTTGAAAATTATCCAAAAGCACAGGAATACCTTGAAGATTTTCTCGAATTAAATCGACGTACCAATCGGGAGATGGCTTACCAGATGGGCTATATTTACTATAAAAACAGAAAATACGATCAGGCACTGGAATACTTTAACCAGGTCACCGGACAGCAGGATGCGCTTACACAATCGGCTTATTACCACATCGGCGATTGCCAGTTACAAAAAGGGAAAAAACGGGAAGCCCAGCAATCGTTTTACACCGCTTTTCAATTAAAATTTGATGAGCCAACTCGTGAAGACGCCCTCTTTAATTATGCAAAACTTTCTTATGAACTGTCCTTCGATCCCTACAAAGAAGCCGTCAATGCGCTGAAAGAATACATCCGCAATTTTCCCGATTCGCCACGGATTGATGAAGCCTGGCAGTATTTGGTAAACCTTTCCCTTTCATCAAATAATTATGCCGAAGCTTTGCATGCCCTCGAGCGGATCAATAAAAAGGATGATAAAATCCTCGCAGCACGGCAAAAAATTTACTATCAGTATGGTATTGAGCTGTTCAACAATAAAAAATATGATGATGCAGCCGCTTATTTCACAAAAGCAATCGAAGAAACTTACGATCTGAAAGTACGCGCCGCAGCATATTTTTGGTTGGCAGAAACAAATTACCGCCAAAAGGATTATGATGCTTCGGCGAAATTGTTCAACCGATTCCTCTGGACTCAGGAAGCCAAAAAGCTGCCCGAATACAAACTTGCCTATTACAACCTGGGATATGCCTGGTTTAAAATCGGTGATTACAATAATGCGATGGACAAATTCAAAGCCTTCATCGAACAGGGCGGAAACAATAACCCTCAGCTGATCAACGATGCGCATCTCCGCCTCGGCGATTGCTATTATGCGATGAAACGCTATGCCGATGCTTCAGCAGAATACGAAGAAGTGATCCGCGCAAAAGGATTTGATGCCGATTATGCCGCTTTCCAAAAAGCAATTTGTGAAGGGGTGCAGGGAAATCCCATAGAAAAAATTATTGTGCTGCGCTCCATTATCGATGGCTATCCGGAAAGCACTTATGTGGATGATGCAATTTTTGAAATTGGCCTTACCTATGTGATTACCAATAAGCAGGAAAATGCCCTGGAATATTTTGAGCGCGTTATTAACGAGCACGAAAACAGCAGTTACCGCTCTAAGGCATTGTTGCGTAAAGGTTTGATTTATTATAACCTGAGCCAGCCCGAGAAATCCCTGCAAGCGCTGAAAACCGTTGTGGCCGATTATCCGGGCACAGACGAATCGCGCGAAGCATTGCTCACTATAAAAAATATCTATCTCGATGCGAGCGATGTGGATTCCTATTTTGCCTATGTGAAAGATATTCCTTTTGCCAATTTGCGCACTTCCGAAGAGGATTCGCTCAAATATATCGCAGCAGAAAACCTCTATCTCGATGAAAAATTTGAAGAAGCGGTGCCTGCTTTCGATGCCTACCTCAACGAATTTGAAAAAGGTGCCTTCGGGCTTCATGCAAATTATTATCTGGCCGATTGCTACATCCGGCTCGATCAGCCCGAAAACGCCTTAGTGCATTTCGAGAAAGTAGTGGAACGCCCAAAATCGGTGTTCTCAGAAAAATCGCTTGTAAAAGCAGCCAATCTGAGTTTTGAACTGAACGACTATGAACGGGCTTTGCGCCATTTTAACCAGTTGGAAAGCTCCGCAGAAAACAAAGCTTATCTGATTGCCGCAAAAACAGGGAAAATGCGGGCGTATAAAAACCTCGGAAAAAATGATTCTACGATTGTAGCTTCCTTCGAAATCCTTTCAACAGAGAAAGTCCCGGATGATTTGATCGAAGAAGCGCACCTAAACATAGCGCATGCAGCCATGCAAAGTGGAAACAATGAGCTGGCCATGCGCGAATTTAAAGTGGTTTCCGGCCTCACGCAAAACGAAAGTGCCGCAGAAGCATCTTATTACCTTGCCGAGCTTCAATTTGAAGACGGGCAGGACTCTGTTGCCATGCAATCGGCTTTTGATTTGATCAATAAATATCCTTCCTACGATGAGTGGATCGCCCGCACATTTATTTTGCTGGCCGACATCTACGAACAGCAGGGCAATATCTTCCAGGCCAAGCAAACGCTGATGTCGATTATCGAAAATCATGATGGAGTGGAACTGGTGCAAAAAGCACAGGCCAAACTGGATGACCTGATCGCAGAAGAGGAAGCGGCCAAAAAACTGGAAGAAAGCCAGGAGGATGTGCTACAGAAGCCTCAGCAGGAGGAAGTGATCGAAGAAGAAAATTATGAAGAAGAATTTTAAGCCATTGGAAAAAGATAAAATTATGATAAAATCAGTTTTTCAAATGAAAATTGTTTGCCTGCTCATATTGATGCTCCCGGTATTGCCGGCACTGGCGCAGCAAGCCGATTCCACTGCGCGCATTGAGGAGGTTACGATCATCGGTGATTACTCGCCCGTGGTGAAAGAAGCCTTTAAAATCCGTACAAATCCGGTAATTCAGCAGGAAGAAGTACGCATGCCGGCATTGAACTATGCCATTAAATCAAGCCCGGTTTATCATAAAATGAGCTTTCCCCAATTGCGCCCCGAGGAGCTGGAACGCAGGCAGGCTGAAGATTACCGAAAAAATTTCCTGAAGCTGGGTTTTGGAAATTATACCACGCCATACATCGAGTTTTTCGCCAATATGGAACCTTCCTCATCTAATTCCTTCGGCGTTCACCTCAAGCACCTTTCTTCTTCGGGCGATATTGCTGATTACGCGCCAAATGCTTTCTCGGGAAATTTGCTGGATGTCTTCGGTAAGAAAATCTGGCGGAAACATGTGCTCAATGCTACGGCCGGTTTTCAGCGCGATGTGGTGCATTTTTACGGTTTTGATCCGGCAGACTATGGCCTTGTGGCCGATGATATGGATGCCGATACCATTATGCAGAAATATATGATGTTTAATGCGGCAGTGGATTTTGCCAGCACTAGCACAAAAAGAAGGTATCTGGACCATAGTTTCGGGCTGAGTTTTTATAACCTTAGCGATAATTACGAAACCACCGAGAATAATGTGTTCTTCAAAATGAACCTGGAAAGCGATTTTAGAATTTTTAAATTTACACGTTATCAATCGCTGGGCCTGGATACGAAATTCTGGCTGTTCAACAATAAATTTACCGATAGCCTTGATGCCACCAATGCCATGCACCTTGCTGTTACACCCTATTTTGCGGCACAATGGGACGAATATCGCCTGAAAATCGGTGCTGATTTGCATTATGTGGATGATGTGACTTCCGATTTTTCGGTCTTCCCACATATAGAAGCAGGTATTCAAATTTTGCCCGAAACTCTGGAGCTGAATGCTTCCTATACTGGTGGCATTAAACGAAACTCTTTTCGCTCACTTTCCAATGAAAATCCGTGGATCAGCCCAACGGTTCCGACAAGTTTCACCAAAACCGCTTATAAAATCAATGGAAACGTAGCAGCAAAAATCCTTCCTGTTTTGGATTTAAATGCCGGAGCAGAATATTCCAGCATGGAGAATATGCCTTTTTTTGTGACGGATACTTTGAGCCCTTTTCAAAATGAGTTTACTATGGTGTATGATAATGTAAGCATCCTCCACCTATATGCCGAAAGTGTTTTGAAATATCAACAAAGATTTAAATTGACTGCAGCATTCCATTATTATAATTATACCATGGACTTGCTTGCAAAGCCCTGGCATAAACCCGACCTCATTGCCAGTTTATCGGCAGATTACCGATTGCTTCCGGAGCTTTTGCTGAATGCGGAACTGATTTACCGTGGAAAGCAATATGCACCGGTTTATGTGGGCGGCCTACAACAGGAATTGCAGTTAGATGGCACTCTTAACCTGAATTTTGGTGCGGAGTACTTTTTCTTTGATTATCTCTCGGCCTGGCTGCGTGTAAACAATGCCCTAAACGACGATTATATGCGCTATATCAACTACCCGACGCAGGGCCTGAGCGTTATGGGAGGCGTTAGTTTTAGCTTTTAAAAAGAAAGTGGTCGGACAGTGGCTCCGGCCAATAAATTTTGCCCGTCAAAAGCCCGGATATGAACTATTCCGGGTTTTTTGTTTTTTGCCAAACGGCCAAAGGAGGCAGCAAAACCAAGCGCACTCGCACCGTTTTGAGTACCCCATCGCAAAAATTCTTTGGTTGGGATGTGTGGAAATCTCTCCTGAAGGATTAAGATCTCCTCCAAAACCGATAATTTACCGGCAGAGGCCAGACTGTCCGTGCCGAGACAAATATTTAAACCCATACGGTGCATCAGGTTTACATCCGGAAGTTGCCTGCTGATGCGCAGGTTGGATTGCGGACAAAGGCAAAAAGAGGCTTTTGGGAAATGCTTGCCCAGAAATTCCAGATCGCTTTCTCCGGAAAAAGTGTTGTGCACAAAAAGCGTCGGGACTTTTTGGGGAAGCAGTGCAGCCAGTATTTTAGCAGTGTTTTTATGATGTTGTGGAATTAAATCGGGCGGAATGCCATACGACAGCATACGTTCGTAAACGGGGCCGTCGCCATGTAGAAAGAAACGGTTTTCGTCCGGGCTTTCGTGATAATGAATGCTTAAAGCCTTCCCGCCTTTTTCTGCATGCGCTTTTATTAATCCAAATAATTTCACGGATACCGAATAAGGCGCATGAGGGCTGATGGAATAGTTGTCGCCTAATACAGATTCATGCTTATTGGCCAGTGTAAGGGCATTCTTGAAATTTTGTTCGGCCCTGTCGGGATGGCTGCCAAAAACTTCAATAAATGTATGATATTTGATTTTGCTGTCCTTTTTAATCGCAAAACTTCCCGGACCATTGCTGATATCGCCGCAAACTGCCGTGCCTGCCGCAAACATCTGATCATCGGCTTCCTGCATGGCAGCGGCTTTGTTTTCCGGCGGTTGTGCCTTCAACTGCTCTACCGCACGTATGAATCCATCCAGGCCATTCGGGGCAGGGATTTTATCCTTCATCCACGAAAGTTCCAGATGACAATGCGCATTCACAAAAGCAGGGCACAGCAAACCTTCATAATATTCTTCAGGGATTTCATTTCCAACGGATTCGCCCGGCTGCAGGATGTCCATTATTATTCCTCCATCATCCACGAGCAAAGCACCATTTTTCAGTATTTCTGCATCGGGAAGCAGTAGGAAATCCGGTTTAAGCAATTTTAGCATTACACAAAGATAAGCATTTGGATGTGGTTTAATTGCAGGGCTTTCCTAAATTTGCCTGTTTATTCTTTAATATATTGAAAAATGAAAAAGCTGATACTGTTTTTGTTTGCTGTATTGTTTATTGCTCCATTAAGCGGGCAAAGTTTCTCTGAACTTAAACCAATGGTTTTTCAAAGGAAAATGGCTCAGGTTCAGTCACAAAAGAGTGAGTACAACAAGCAGGAACTCCTGAGTACTATTGGCAGGGATTATATGCTGAGCGCCGATCAAATCAGACAGTTTGCGCTTTTGCTGCGCGATGATGCTGCCCGCCTCGATTTTGCCAAAACGGCCTATGAAAACTGTGCAGATCCTGAGAATTACTATGATGTGTATGACGCCTTTGCCTATTTCAGTACGGCCTTTCGCCTGCACGATTATATCCTCGCTTTTTATAATCCCAGCGGTGGAAATGGCGTAAATGGAGAATTATCCTTTCCTGAGCTGGATTTTCCTTCATGGAAAAGTTATTCCGGGCCGCGAAATTGCGACCGTCCCATGGTGGATATGGAATTTTTGATGCTGGCCCGCGAGCTGTATGCCAAGCCCCATGAAGCCGATCGCCTCCACCTGCTTATGGCGCACCGTACAGATGCATGCTATCCGGTAACCTACCTGATGAAACTCGCTACTTTGCTGCCCAACGAAGAAACACGCTACAGCTACCTCACGACTTCTTTTGAATTTATTTATGATTTGCAGCATATCGACCGCCTCGATCAACTGTTTACCAACCCAACTTTAAAAATTAAAATGCAGCAATGGATTATGAGCCATATGCCTTCTGTGAGCCCTCCGCAGCCGCCGCCATGCAGCATTAGTGATGCCGATATGGAAGTGATCCTTGCCGATCTGAACCTCAGGAATTTTAATGATGCCCGTATGGATCTGGCCCGACAGATTTTGTCTGCAAAAAAGTGTTTCACCAGCGAGCAGGTCCTTCGTATTGTTTCTGCGATCGAATTTGAAAGCAGCCGGCTCGAACTTGCAAAATTTGCTTATGATTTTTGTATTGATAAAAGGAATTATGCAAGGGTAAACAATGCCTTCGATTTTGAAACCACGGGCACTGAACTCGGGGAATATATCCGCGGAAAGCATTAACAGGCCGTCTTTTTTGTATCTTGCAGAAAACAAATTCAAAACATTTTACCATGGAAGAAATAATATTTGAGGGAAATATAGTTGATGTCGTAGCTAAAAGGATTTTTAAAGGACAAATAAAAGTCAATGGGGGGCGCATTGCAGAGATTAAGGAAATGGATGTGGATTCCGATCAATACATTCTGCCGGGTTTAATTGATGCGCATGTGCATATTGAAAGTTCCATGCTGGTGCCTTCCGAATTTGCCCGACTGGCGTGTGTGCATGGCACTACCGCAACGGTTTCTGATCCGCACGAAATTGCCAATGTGCTCGGTATTGCCGGTATCGACTTTATGGTCGAAAATGCGAAAAAAGTACCTTTTGGCTTTCACTTTGGTGCGCCAAGCTGTGTGCCTGCCACGCCTTTTGAAACAGCCGGGGCAGAGCTGGGTGCAGAGGAAATAGACCGGCTTTTGCAGCGAAAAGATATCCCTTACCTCTCGGAGATGATGAATTTTCCGGGTGTGCTTTTTAAGGATGAGCAGGTTATGGCAAAACTGGCAATCGCCAAAAAATATAATAAACCTGTGGATGGCCATGCCCCGGGCGTTTTGGGCGATGATGCTCGTAATTATGCTGCTGCAGGAATTTCTACCGATCACGAATGTTTCACCATCGAAGAAGCCCGCGATAAAATCGCTGCCGGAATGAAAGTGCAGATTCGGGAAGGCAGCGCAGCCAAAAATTTTGAAGCACTCGTGCCTTTGCTCAACGAACATCCCGATATGATCATGTTCTGCTCTGACGATAAGCATCCCGACGATCTCGAACGCGGCCATATCAATCAGCTGATCAAAAGAGCCCTGGATGCGGGTTATAATTTCTTGGACATCCTGCGTGCCTGCACTTACATTCCAACCACACATTATAAATTGGATTGTGGCTTGCTGCAAATGGGCGATGCCGCAGATTTCTGCCTGATCGATCATCCACAATCATTTAATGTGCTCGAAACCTGGTATCATGGTGAATTAATTGCCAAAAACGGCAAAAGCCTCATTCAGTCGGTTGATTGCAAGCATCCCAATAATTTTAACGCCCGCAAAATCACTTTGGATGATATCCGTATCCATGATGAAGGACATCCGATCAAGGTTTTTCAGGCACTCGACGGCCAATTGATTACAACAACAAATTCCGCTCAGGCTAAGGTAGTTGCGGGTAATCTGGTCAGTGATCCTGATCAGGATGTGCTTAAAATCATTGTCATGAACCGTTATGCGCCAACAAAACCGGCTGTGGCTTTTGTGCAGCATTTTGGCTTGAAGAAAGGCGCAATTGCTTCAAGTGTGGCGCACGACAGTCATAATATCATTGCCGTAGGTTGCAGCGACGAGGAAATAGCCCATGTAGTAAACCAGATTGTGGACGCAAAAGGGGGCGTGGCCTGCACCGATGGCCAAACCGATATGCTCCTGCCTTTGCCTGTGGCCGGTATTATGAGCACTGATGATGCCCATAAGGTTGCGCGGGCTTATGAGGAAATTGATAAAATGGCGAAAAGCCTCGGCTCAAAGCTGAACGCACCCTATATGACGCTGTCATTTATGGCACTATTGGTCATCCCGGAGCTGAAATTGAGCGATAAAGGGCTGTTTGATGGCAAAAAATTTGAATTCACATCGGTTTTTCAATAAATTAACTACACACATGTACATATTTATTTGTGTATGATGAAAACTTGTCTTATTTTTGCCAACGAAACCAGAAAGTAAAGTCATGTCAGAAGAAGTACAAGAAAAAATCGTTTTAGACGTAAACAAACTTGAGCATGCTGCCAGCAAATTGCGGGCAATGGCTCACCCAATGCGCATTGCTATTATTGATATTCTGAACGAGAATAAAAAACAAAGCGTAACCGAGATTTATGAAAAGCTCAATATAGAGCAGGCATCTGCTTCGCATCACCTGAATATCCTTAAAAGCAAGGGCATCCTCGTGTCGCGCAGAGATGGAAAAAAGATTTATTATGCACTGAAAGACAGGATTCTGACTCAAATTATTGAGTGCCTCGGAAAGTGTGGTGAAGAATAAACGAATTCTTTGATTAGTGAAAAAGACCGGTTGACCCCCGGTCTTTTTTTATGGCTTTATTTCCCATTCGTCTTCAATATCCCAATTGGCACGGATTTCCAAAAGCTTGTCGTACCAAACAACACGCTCTGGCTGGAGCTTCTTTCCATAATTGCCCGTATCCCATTGGCCGTTTTTATTGCGGTCAATAATACACTTAAACTTGTAAGAACCGGGTTTGAGCAAGCCATAATCAAAATTTACCGACTCCGTGATTTTGTCTCTGCGTACCAGTTTATCATTTTCGGTGTACATCTCAATGATGAGCGGATCCTCATCCTGATAACTGAATTGTAATTTTAATGTGCCGTATTCACTGAGTGCTTTGGTTTTGAAGTTGATAAGCAAACTGTCGTGGCTGTAGCCGAAAATATCCCAGAACATGCTGTCGGGCACAATCAAAGTATAATCTGATTCGGCTTTCCATTCGTGTTCCACTAAAATTTGCCTGTGCACCAAGCTATCGGTAAAACGCCAGGCCGGCGGGGCAAGAGTATCTTCGTTTTCGCGCAAAAAGAAGGCTTGTTCTTCTATATTGCCAATGGGCGCGCCAAAGTCGATATAAAAGTTCTGATAAAAATTAAATCCTGTCGAAGTGGAGTTGGAAACCTGCAAAGAAGGCCGTTTTTCCTCTTCCTCCTCTTCTTTCTTTTTCCTTTTTTTGGTTTTCTTCTCAGGTTCCTTTAAAGCGATTTCCAGTGTATCGACAATTGTATCCATATTAAAAAGCAGGAAAGTGGCTGAATCAGAAGGTAAAATGGGATACCAAAGGTCAATGGTGTCTTTGCTTTTGTTCATTTGTATGGTCAGCCAGTCTATGGTGTCGTTTTTTGGGAGCTCTTCGAGGCGCAATTCCTTTGTGGGATAGCGCATGATGATTTGATAATGACCCGGGGATATCAAAGATTGATCTGCCGGTTTTTGCACGGTATCAATGCCTTCGAAGAGGTAAAGCTGGTAAAATTGCCCGGCATAAAGTGATGTGTCGCCGAATAGGCTGTCGGCAATTGCGTGCGGCAGATGGAGCTCCTCATGGTGCAGATGCTCTTCCACTTCTTCCGTCAGGCTGTCCATCAGTAAAAGGCTGTCGGTTAAAATACTGTCTTCTTCATGCTCGTGCAGGGGCACAAAATCGGGATAAATGATTTTGTCGAGGAAAGCAATCTCCTCATTGGGCATATCATAAATGTAATTGGAGTTTACATCCTTGATTGCAAACAGCTTAAACTCTTTCCCGGCCAGGTTGTACAATCCGAAATGACCGTGTTCATCTGTTTTGGAAACATAATCGGGACGTACTTTATAGGGCAGGCTGTCAAAAGGAATGGTATCGTTATTGTCGGTATAGAGCATCACAAAGGTTTCTTCTGCCGGAGCCATATCAAAGGCCATATTTACTTTCCCGATGATGCTGAGCGAATCCAGGTGCTCGCCGGTGCTGAACACATAAATGAAATTGCCCAGTGGGTTGCCTTCGGTCAGGTCCTGTATGGCATTGCCAAAAAAAATGGAGTATGTGGCATCAGCTTTAAGCTCTTCATCTCGGTCAAATTTGAACAAAACAGAGCGTCCGCGGATTTTGAGCTCCGGGTGCTCCATTAAAGGCGGTGAAACAATCAGTTGTTTGTCCACATCTTTTAAACTGACAAATTCATTGAAATAAATCCGGAACTGGTCTTCTTCAAAAAACAAACTGTAGTTTACCGGCTCTGTTTCGGTTACAATTGGTGGTGCCACATCTTTTGGGCCACCAACCGGCATCACCGGATTGGCACACCTTTGAAAAATAAAAACGCCAATGATCAGTAATACAGGAAATATTAATGTGTGTTTCTTCATTTTCTCAGACTTTTTCCCCCTTCCAGTATGTCGGTTATAATCCCTGAGTGCTTTCCGTGAAAAATAATCAGGTCGCGATGGTCGCGGGGAATGGCAAAACGTTTGTGTTCAACTTTTAATTGCATGCCACGGAAACTTACGTGGTCATAGCGCCTATTCCTGCCAAAATGCCTGATGCTGATATCTTCACTTGCCATTTCTTTTAAAATGGTTTTCTGGTCAATATCCTGATTGATAAGCCTGTTGCGGATATTGATGCTGAGCCAGATCAGGAATATCATGGTAAGCGGTGCCATCCAGATCAGGTTGAGCGCAAAAATATTTTCCGGGAACTTTTCGCGGATATAATAAGCAAGAAATACAGCAAAAACCAATACCAGAAGGCTAAATGCAAGTCCGATAAAAACGGAGGTTCTTTTTTGTTCCCTTAAATAGGATATATGATTTTGAATGTCTTGCATTTTCAGAGGTCGTTTTTTAAGAGCTCAAATTTACGCCCTTTTTTTAATTGTTCTTCTATAAAATAGGGCAGGCTATGCAGTAGCCGGGCTTTGGCTTTTATGCTGTCATGAAAAACGACGATATCGCCTCCTTTAGTGCCTTTTTGCAGTATTTGGCTGCAATCTGCTGCTGTGAGCCTTGGATCAAAATCTCCGCTCAGAAGCGACCACATAATGATTTTAAACTTTTTGCCGAGGATTTTTGCCTGCAAGGGACTGATGCGCCCGTAAGGAGGCCTGAACAGTTGTGACTCAATAATCTGGCCGGCTTTCAAAACATTGGAAACATAAGTATAACGGTTTGTTTTCCAGCCATTCATATGGTTGTAGCTGTGGTTTCCGATATCATGGCCTTCTTCCTGCAATCGCTCAAATACCGCCGGATGCTTCCGTACATTATCGCCTATGCAAAAAAAAGTGGCTTTTACATCAAAATGCCTCAAAATGTCCAGTACATCCTGCGTTACTGTGGGAATGGGGCCGTCATCAAAAGTCAGATAAATTTTATCCGGATGTTGCGGCATCGACCAAACTACATCCTCAGGGTACATCCGTTTTATAAAAGCCGGAGGCTTGAGCCAGTAGGGTCTGCGCCGCTGGTACCATTTGCGCGGATCGCTATTGCTTGTACTTTTCATTCAGAAAGCGTTCGTAATATTTTGAGAATTGCTTCTCGGTTTCTTCAGCGGTCTCGCCTAATTTATATTTTTTCGCTTTCTGGTTGAGGTTGTTCAAAAGTGCCAAATCCTGCTGTATTTCGCTGTCCCATTTATTGGCCAGGTTTCCTTCAAAGCGGAAATAGTATTCCAGCTCATCAGTAATGCTCTGCAACTGTTTATTGAAAACTTCCAGTCCTTTTTCCGTTTGACCGGCTTCAAAATAAGCATCGGCAAAATCGCGCGAGAAATAGCCGAAAGGAACTGATTCGTGTGGGATCATCTCAATAATGCGGTCGGCGACCATTGCGGCAGAATCGGCTTTATGCTCTTTTAACAAAGATATGACCAGCCGGCCATACACATTGCGCAGGTTCATCGCCATACGGGTGTTGTCTTCGTTGAGATACAAACCGGGATTCATATCCACATCGAATTTGTTCATGGCCTTGTCGTAAAGGATGTCGGTATTTACAAAGCCGGGATATCCGTCATGATCGGGCAGTTTTGCCGGGACTAAACGGTAGCACATGCCTTCGAGCTGCAAATGGTCGTCCAGGCCGATATAAGCACTGGTCCCTGTTGTGGATGAGAAGTAAATCGGGCGTTCCCAGTCGTTATGCGCCAGGATATCCATCATGGTGATATTGTTTTTTTGGATCCCTTGTCCGCCCATCTTCCATGTGATGTCGTCCACGATATAATCCTTTTTGTTTTCGGGCACTGTTCCTGTTGCAAGAACTTTTTCCTTATCAATATTCAGTTTGAAATTTTTCGTTGGGAAATAGGTGATCAGGCCACCTGCCGTGGGATATTGAAGCTTTTCGGGATGTTGGTGCAGGATATTGAACAGCTCCTTCAAATTCACCGGCCCTTTGATGTGTTCCTGTTCAATCATATAAATCACGTCAATGCCGCCTTCACGGTATTGTTCTTCGCTGAAGGAAATCGGGCATGGGTCTGAGTCATAAACCTTTTTGGTCATTTGATCCACATACCAGCCTCCATTGAGCAGGCTGAGGTTCACTACGCGCACATCGGTGCGGTATCCTTCCACTTCCTGTGCATACCAAAGCGGGAAAGTGTCGTTATCGCCATAAGTAAATAAAATGGCATTGGGTTCGCAGGAGTCGAGATAGGTTTTGGCCAGTTGCAGGGTGGTGTAGCGTCCGCTGCGGTCGTGGTCGTCCCAGCCCTGGGCGCCCATAATAACCGGAACCAAAAGGAAAGTTAATGTGCCTGCCGCGATGGCGGAAATGCGCGCATCAAGGAATTTCTGCAGAAAGCTGTACAGGGCAAGCACGCCAAAGCCAATCCATATCGCGAAAGCATAAAATGATGCGGCATAGGCATAATCGCGCTCGCGGGGTTGCGGTGAATACTGGTTCAGGTAAACTACAATTGCAATACCGGTCATCAGGAAAAGCAGGCTGACAATAATGCCGCGCTGATAATTTTTTTGGAAAAGGTAAATCATGCCCCAAAGGCCGAGCAGGAGCGGGAAAAAGAAGAATTTGTTGTTGGCCTTGTTTTGGCGTGTAATGGGCAGATTGTCCTGCGGCCCCAGTCGTGCTTCATCAATAAATCCGATTCCGGAAATCCAGTTGCCGTTTTTGCGGTCGTAACGTCCCTGCACATCATTTTCACGCCCGGCAAAATTCCACATAAAATAGCGGCCATACATATTGCCCAGCTGGTAATTGAAGAAAAAGCGGAGGTTTTCGCCAAAACTGGGTTTGCGCTTATTGCCGGGGTCGTTGATCCCTGCCCAGGCTTTGTATTCACGGATATGGTGCGCCTGCCTGCTCCACATGCGGGGAAATAACGAGATGTCTTTATCATCGTAAACCGGTATCTGGCTTTCTTTTTTATCGGTGATGATGTATTTGCCCGATTTGTCGTCGCGTGTATATACCGGATTGCCGTCGGCATATTCTTTCACTTTGGCATTGTAGTAAGCGCCTTTGGTAAGCGGCCAGTCGCCATATTGCTCTCGGTTGAGGTAGGAGAGGAGCGAAATAGCGTTTTTCGGGCTGTTTTCGTTAATGGGCGTTCCGGCATTGGAGCGGATCACCAATATCATAAAAGATGAATATCCGATGAGGATAAACATAAACGATAATACTGCGGTATAGCCGTGAATCCAGTGTTTCTTTTTTGTGTAACGCAATCCGAAGATGATGAGCCCAATCAGGAAAATGAAATAAACCACTGTGCCTGAGTTGAAAGGCAATCCTAAGCCATTCACGAAAAAGAGCTCAAATTTTCCGGCCAGGCTTACAATACCCGGTATGATCATATACATGATGATTGCTACCAGTCCAATACCGGCCAATAAGCTGATAATAATGCCTTTCGCTGTGGTTTTTGGATATTTCTTGAAATAATAAATCATGGCAATGGCAGGCAGTGCCAGCAGGTTGAGCAGGTGTACGCCAACCGAAAGTCCCATCAGATAAGCGATCAGGATAATCCATCGTGTGGAGGCGGGATTGTCTGCATTACGTTCCCATTTGAGCATCGCCCAAAAAACCACCGCCGTGAAGAAGGACGACATGGCATAAACTTCGCCTTCAACAGCAGAAAACCAAAATGAATCAGAAAATGTATAAGCCGCCGCACCAACAATGCCTGCACCAGCTACAGCAATTTGTGTGGCTTTTTCGGCCAGTTTTTCGGAATTGAAGAGTTTTTGTGCCAGCATTACGATACTCCAGTAGAGGAACATGATGCTCATTCCGCTCGAAATGGCCGACATATAATTGATCATCCGTGCTACGAGATGCTCGTTGCCAAAAGCAAAAAGGCTGAAAAAGCGGCCAATAAGCTGGAAAAGTGGTGCTCCCGGAGGATGACCAACCTGTAATTTATAGGCTGTTGCAATGTATTCGCCACAGTCCCAGAAACTTGCCGTGGGTTCTGCGGTAAGGATATAAACCAGTGAGGCCAGAAGCCCGATGGCCCAGCCGATAATGTTGTTGCTCTTGTTAAAAGACATCATATGATTTTCTGAATATTAAGCTGCGAAGGTACAAAATCGGCTGCAATACTTGTGTCTAAGCTGATTAATTCATGAAATTTCGTCATGAGCACAATCGACAAGCTCAGTGACCACATTCAAACCGCAATAAGCGAAAGGGAGCGGTTTGGGTGCGTAATAGAATATTTTGTGAATTATTCAGGCCAGAAACAAAAATCCTGCTTTTCTTATTGAGTAGCAGGATTTTTTTTGTGCTTTGATTTCTGCTAAACTGCGTCTTTTTCGTAAATATTATGGGGTATTTACTACATCCAAAGCACTGACCGTTTCATATACTGCATAAACCATTTGAAGTACTGCATAAAGGAATTCATGTGCTGCATAGCCCATTTAAAGCCTTGCATAAAGGATTTCATATACTGCATAACCCATTTGAAGCCTTGCATAAAGGATTTCATGTACTGCATAACCCATTTAAAGCACTGCATAAAGGACTTCATGTGCTGCATAGACCATTTGAAGTATTGCATAATAGATTTCATTTACTGCATAAGCCATTTAAAGTATTGCATAAAAGATTTCAGGTATTGCATAATACATTTGAAGACATGCATAAATGATTTAGCCTGCTTTGCTCAGTATTTTACCCTATCCACACAGAAAAACACCTTGCACACTAAATAAAAACAAAAAGTCCAATAGTTTGCACTTTGAGGATAAGTTTTACTAATTTTGGGACAAGCAAAAGCAACAATTATGAAAGCAAGCAAAATATCCCTCAGCATTGTCTTTATCTTCCTTCTTGCCCAGGGCTTTGCCCAGCAGTGGACAGAGCCAGTTAATATCAGCAACTCAACGGAAAACTATAACCACGATTCAAAATTCTGTATCGATCCGAGCGGGACAATGCATTGTGTTTGGCGATATCTGGTGCCATGGCATCCAGAGCAAACCAGAATTTTCTATTCCAAATCGCTGGACGATGGCGAGTGTTGGGAAGAACCGGAGATAATTAATAAGGATGAAGAGAATGCTGCCTTATATGAACCAGCAATAGCTGTGAACTCAAAGGGCGATGTTACTATTGCCTATACAAAAGGAGGTTATTACACGTCCTCTTACATTTGTTTGGCTTATAAGCAATCTAATAATTGGCATGAAGACACCATCAGCACGGGAATGTCCGGGTCAAAAAGACCTTTGGTTGCTTGTGACAATAATGATGTATTTTATTTATTGTGGTTTCATGGTGGCCCCTATGGAAATATTTATTACAGAAAAAGGCATATTGATGGTACAATGAGCCCAATAATGGATATGCTTGTAGATACCAATCTTAATTCTGCTTTTGGGGAATTGGTCTTTGACCGAATGAACAACCTTCATTTTATGGGAGGGCATAATAAATATCTTAACCAAAGTGAGGATACCAGGGCAGCTTACTATATTTTTGATGGAGAAACCTGCCGAATACAAAAGCTATTTGGAACAGACTGCACACCTTTTGCCACAATTGCCATAGATAATAATCAGCAAGCCGTTGTTAGCTGGATGCAGAAAGGTTTTAATTGGAATTTGGGTAATGATTGCTATATATCAAAAAATATTGATGGATTTTGGACAGGGGGTGAATTGGTCTCACAAAGGGTTCACGACTATAGCCTATGTTTGGATAATCAGGATAAAGTTCATTTTTTTATTACCACAGGAGAAAGTGCAGAAGATGAAAGCTCTCTGTATTATTATGCACCTATGCAAAATTCATGGGAAAAATATTATCTTGATGACTCTGAATCATTTTATACACACGTACATTCCATCCATTATAAAAATGGACTCCATATAATTTATGAAGATTGCTCTTATAATGAAGACAGTACGGTAAGGTATTCCAATATCCTTTTCAGAAAATCCGACCTCATTAGCTCATATGGCGATAAAAAAACGCCAAAAAGAGAAATAAATATTTGCCCCAACCCTTTTCGCGGCAAACTGAATATAAACGGGTTCTTTGGAATGGGCGGGACAACCCAATTGGAAATATTTACCTACGATGGCATTTTAGTTTTTTCAGATCAGCTTGAAACTACTGAGGAAGGGTCGTTCAATTATTCATGGAACGGAGTAACAAGCAGCGGCACAAAACTGCAAAAGGGGATTTATCTATTGCGCCTAAGCAGCGGAGAATCGGTGGTTTGTAAAACCATCATTAGTATAAATTAAAACATAGAATTATGAAGAACAAAATATTTTTGATTGGGGTTCTTTATTTCCTGATAAACACTGTTGGTTTTGCCCAGCAGTGGACGGAGCCGGTTAATATCAGTAACTTGGCGAACAGCCATAATCAAAGTCCTAAGATTTGTATTGACTCTTTTGGAGTAATACATTGTGTTTGGAGAGGCATGGAGCCAGGCCAGCCAAGCTCATCAAGAATTTATTATTCGAAATCAATAAATTATGGATATAGTTGGGATGGCCCGGATATAGTGAATAATATTGAAGAGAAAGTTGCTGTTTCAGAACCTAATATAGCCGTAAATTCAGAAGGGAATATTGCAATTGCATATACTAAGGGAGGTGACAATACGTCCTCATTTATTTGCTTGGCACATATATGCAATTCCAAATGGCTTGAAGATACAATTAGCAAAGGAATGCCAGGCTCAATAAGACCATTAATTACCTATGACAATAATGGTGTGCTAAATTGTTTTTGGTTCCATTTCGGCCCCTACGGAAATACTTATTTCATGAGAATTGACAACGATTTCAATTTAAGCCAAGTTGAATGCCTCTTGTGTAATGAAGATATGAATGCAGTACAGGGAAATGTCGTATATGACAAAAATAATTGGCTTCATTTCATCTCATTGAGTAATCCTTACTTGCATCAAATTGAAGACACCAGAGCTGTATACTATGTTCGCAATAAGGATGCCTGCGAGCCACAAAAGATATTTGGAAGCACCCAATGTGCAAAAGGGTTTATTGAATTAGATACAGAAGGCAATCCTGTAGCAAGCTGGATGGAAAAGGATACAGATATTTCATGGAGCTACAATTGTTATTCCTCGAAATCTACTGACAACCTTTGGGACACTTCCGTCTTGATTTCAGATAGCATACGTGGTTTTAGCACAATAATTGACAGTGATAATAAGGATCATTATTTTGTCTCACATATTACAAAAGATAGAAATTATAGCCTCTTATATCATATAACAAAGGTCAATAGTAATTGGCAAAAAACTTTTATTGCCGACTCTGAAGCATCTTATATTATTATCGATTCTAAATATTATAATAATTCCCTTTATGTTGTTTACCAGAAATACGAATTTAATGCTGATAGTTCTGAGAAATATTCCAATATTATTTTTCAAAAAACCGACCTCATTAGCTCATATGGCGATGAAAAACCGCCAAAAGGAGAAATAAATATTTACCCCAACCCTTTCCGAGGCAAACTGAATATAAACGGGTTCTTTGGAATGGGCGGGACAACCCAATTGGAAATATTTACCTACGATGGCATTTTAGTTTTTTCAGATCAGGTAGAAACTACCGATGAAGGGGCGTTCAATTATTCATGGAACGGAGAAACAAGCAGCGGCACAAAACTGCAAGAGGGGATTTATTTATTGCGCCTAAGCAGCGGAGAATCAGTGATTTGTAAAACCATCATTAGTATAAATTAAAACACAAAATTATGAAGAACAATATATTTTTGATTGGGGTTCTCTTTTTCCTGATAAACTCTACTGGCTTTGCCCAACAGTGGACGGAGCCAGTTAATATCAGCAACTCAACGGAAAACTATAACTATGATCCTAAATTTTGTATTGATTCAAACGGGACTATTCATTGTGTTTGGAGATATGTAGTGCCATGGCATACAGAACTGAGCAGGATCTATTATTCCAAATCTTTGAACGATGGGGAGAGTTGGGGAGAGCCGGAGATAGTTAATAAGGATGAAGAGAATGCTGCCTTATATGAACCAGCAATAGCTGTGAATTCAAAGGGCGATGTGGCCATTGCCTTCACAAAAGAAGGAGATTACTCATCATCTTACATCTGTTTGGCTCACAAGCAAGCTAATAAATGGCAAGAAGACACTATTAGTCAGGGTTTTCCTGGATCTTTGCTGCCATTGATTACCTGTGATAATAATGATATATTTTTCTTGCTGTGGTTTCACAGCGGCCCCTATGGTGACATTTATTACCGAAAAATAGATGACGGCTTCAATATTAGCCCAATATTTGATATGCTCGTAGATTCTAACCTCAACCTGGCTATTGGCAATTTGTTTTTTGATAAACAAAATAAACTACATTTTACCGCTAACCACAATCAATATTTAAGTCAAAGTCAAGATACTAGGACAGCATATTACGTATTTGATTTTGATCAATGTGAAATGATCAATATTTTTGGTAGTATGCAAACTCCTTATTCCATGGTTTGCATCGATAAAGCTTTGAATCCTCTTGTCAGTTGGAAGCAAGTGTGTAACTATTTATTACATAATTATGATTGCTACTGTTCTCAACAGCTAAATGGTCAATGGGGTGAGCCAATATTAATAGCTGACAGCGTGCATGACTATAGTATGTGTATGGATAATCGGGGCAAGATACATTTTTTAATAACAAGTGGAACGGAAAAAAAGAGAACAAGCTCTTTATATTATTATGCTCCTGGCGAGTTTGGTTGGGAATTAAGCTATCTTGATGATTCTGAATCATTTTTTACACATGTACAGTCTGCCTATTATAATCAAAGCCTTTTTATCATTTATGAGGATTGCTCCTATGATGAAGACACTATAAACAAATATTCCAATATCCTCTTCAGAAAAACCGACCTTATTAGCTCATATGGCGATGAAAAAACGCCAAAAGGAGAAATAAATATTTACCCCAACCCTTATCGCGGCAAACTGAATATAAACGGGTTCTTTGGAATGGGCGGGACAACCCAATTGGAAATATTTACCTACGGTGGCATTTTAGTTTTTTCAGATCAGGTAGAAACTACCGATGAAGGGGCGTTCAATTATTCATGGAACGGAGAAACGAGCAGCGGCACAAAACTGCAAGAGGGGGTTTATCTATTGCGCCTAAGCAGCGGAGAATCGGTGGTTTGTAAAACCATCATTAGTATAAATTAAAACATAAAATTATGAGAAAGTATTATTTGGTTATTACGGTTTTGTTTGGCCTGATGGGTTTAAGTGCAATCGCACAGGAAAAATACGCAGTACTCATTTGCGGTGAAGGCGTTCATGTTTCGCATGGAGATGAATGCCTTGATTGCTACCCAGTTGGCAATAGGGCATATTATAACTGGACAGAATTTTGGGACGACACCTACCTGATGTGGGAAATGCTGGTAAAACCAGAAGCCGAGGGAGGAATGGGATTTGCCGATGAGAATGTGTATGTATTGTATGCTGATGGTTATGATTACCCTTTGAACAACACATGGTACGCTAATCGATATAAAAAAAATATTCAATTAGGATACCCTAATATAACTGATGATTCTGCTACCAGAAATAACGTAATGGAGGTATTGACTGGCTTGGCCTATGGTCATAATGGCTATACTAGATTAAAGGAAGATGACTTTCTATTTGTATGGACATTTGGTCATTCAATTTCTAATGAATTAAAAGATAACGGCTTTTCCCTTAAACTTTACGGGGACTCAATAACAGAAGTTGAACTTGGACAAAAACTCAGAGCTATATCTACAGAAAAAAAAGCTATATGGATGCAAAATTGTTTTTCAAGTCGCTACATTGATAACCTTCAAAAATTAAATACCGTTATAAATACTGCCAGTTGGTTTTCCGGACATGTCGCTGATGACTATCCTGTTGTGGAGAATGAAATTATCAATGATTCCACATATCATCATGCAGAATTTGATTATCATTTGTATTCATCAACGAATCAAGAAACACCTGAAGAGGTTTCTTATTATAATGGAGTGCCTTTATCCAATGCGGATTTAAACAATGATAATGTTATTTCTCTTTATGAAAGTAATCAATGGCTTGTAAATCACAACTCTACGCCGGATAGTATGGTTTTTGTAGATTCGTGTGACATCTCAGCCACCACTTCCCTGCGTTTCCCCACCCTGATGTTCGAGGACATCACCAGCAGCGAAAGCCATCGCGGTATTATTGGTGTAACAAAAGATGTGCGCGTTATGCCCGGCCAGACCCTTACGCTCTACGATAAGGCCAAAGTGCATTTTATCAACGATGCAAAAATCACCGTGGAAGCCGGTGCCAGCATAGTAATTGGCGACAATGTGGAGTTTATCATGGATGATCCGCACGGCACTTCCGACCCATCGCATTCGGCTATTATTGTCAGGGGAAACATCAGCTTCGGCAGCAACGTCAAATTCAGTTCCCAAAACGGCCACGACTGGAAAGGCCTGGACTTTGATGCCATGACCACATCCTATACCTTGCAGGGAATAGAATTCGACCACTGCGGTATCTATGGCTCGATTACGGTAAGTAACTCTTAATATTATTGTTGGTTCAATATTTATCCTTTATTTTTCCTTTCTCTTCATTTTTTGCAGGTCATATCCCCCCCCTAAAATCCATTCTAAAAAATATCTCGTTAAAGAATTAGGCATTAACTATCCGCTTTCCGCAGAGAGCCCCTTAGCAAACCTGAGCGCCTATCAAAAAATATCAGGGACAGCTACCATGCAGTTTGGTTCAGAAGTTTCCGGTGAAATGGAGATCAGCCTCTACAGTATTGACGGCAGGCTTTGCCAGCAATGGCACAAAAGCATCCAAAAAGGCGCAAACCATATTGACCTTGAACTAAACTCCGCATCGCCTGGCGTTCATTTGATCAGCCTGCGCTCTTTGGGAGGGCAATTGTTTGGCAGTGTGAAGCTAAGCTTATAATTCCCAAGTAGATATAAACAACAAAACCGTCTGTTGAAAGGATTTTTCAGCAGACGGTTTTTTTGTATTTATCTTCCGGCCTCAATCATTATTTTTATTATGCTTGTTTTATTTGATTTTTTTTGCCGGATTTTTGCGTGTCAATCAGTTGGTTTTTACCTTTATCCAAAAAATATGCAAGATGAACAAAATTAAAAATATCATTTCCCGGCAAAAAGACTTCTTCAATACCAACAAAACCAAAGAAGTCCGTTTCCGGATTGAACAGTTGAAGAAAATCAAGAGCCTGATAAAAGCCAATGAGGATAAGCTTTTCAAAGCGATTTATGATGATTTTGGCAAATCGGAATTTGAGACCTATGTAACGGAGCTCAGCCTGCTTTATCACGAGATCGATATTTTTATCAAGAAAGTGCCCAAATGGAGCCGCAGGAAAAAAGTTTCCACCGGACTCGTGAATTTTCCCGCCAAAAGCTATATCATTCCTGAGCCGCTCGGAACGACTTTGGTCATTGGTGCCTGGAATTACCCTTATCAGCTTTCGCTTTTGCCCGCTCTTACGGCCATTGCTGCAGGAAATACCGTGGTTTTAAAACCCAGTGAGCTCCCCTCCCGAACATCTGCAGAAATGGCGGATTTGATCAATAATCATTTTCCAAAGGAGTTTTTTTATGTAATTGAAGGCGGTGTGGCAGAAACCACCGAATTGTTGGCGCATCATTTCGATAAGATCTTTTTTACGGGCAGCATCCCGGTAGGCAGGATCGTATATCAGGCTGCAGCAAAACATTTGACGCCTGTAACACTGGAATTGGGCGGAAAAAGCCCGGTTTTTGTTTTGCCCGATGCCCATCTGAAAATGGCCGCCAAAAGGATTGTTTGGGCGAAATTTATCAATGCCGGACAAACCTGCGTGGCGCCGGATTATATTTTGGTGCATGAATCTGTGCAGGATGCCTTTATAGAGGCGCTGAAAAAAGAGCTGGAAATTTATCCAAAATCTGCAGGAACAGAAGCAGGTCATTACTTAAAAATCATCAACGAGCGGAATTTCGACAGGCTCGAAAAATTGATGGATGAAGAGAAAATCTGTTATGGCGGTGCACGCGAGCGAGAACAGCGTTTTATCAGCCCTACTGTTTTGAAAGATGTTTCCTTCGACGATGACATCATGCAGGATGAAATTTTCGGGCCGCTATTGCCTTTGGTGCCTTTTACGGATCTGGATGATGCGATTGGCAAAGTGAAAGCGCGCCCAAAACCGCTTTCCTGCTATGTTTATTCCGAAAAACGTTCAACAATAAACAAAATCCTCAGGGAAGTCAGTTTTGGCGGAGGCGCTGTGAACGAAAGCCTGATGCACCTCTCGAACAGTAAATTGCCTTTTGGCGGTGTGGGTTTTAGCGGTATGGGCAGTTATCACGGCAAAGCCGGATTTGACGCTTTTACACATTACAAAAGCATACTCGATAAACCGAGTTGGTTTGAAGCAAAAATTAAGTATCCGCCATATTCGCTTAAGAAATTGAAGTTGATTAAGTTTATGATGGAGTAACGCTGCTTCGTTTCTGTCCATAATGTCCGATCTCAGCGTTATTCCTGATATTGAAACCAGTCACTTACTTTAGTAAGCTCCTTATTTTCAATATCAGTAATGCCTCGACCTCGAACATTCTGAAGCAGAAACCAAATTTTATAGACAAGCCGGATTTTCCTAAATTTGACATTTTTAAATTCTATCGAAATGAAAAAACGACTAATTGATATTTTGGTGATTGCCGTAGCAGCATTACTATTGGTTTTGCTGAATGAGTTTGGCCTATTAGAGCAAGCGGCAAAATTTATGTTTATCCCCATTATTGGGTTTTATTTTTTGGGACGCTGGATAGGCAGCCGCAAGAGGACGGATATTCAGAATCAATAAAATAAAAAAACGCTATAGAGGGACACATTGTTTAGTGCCGAAAAGAGAGGTTTCATTATGTCCAAATACTCTTTTCATCAAACTAAGAAAAAGCGTTCGTTATTTCAGTACAATGGCTTGCATGAAATATCCGCAATGTGGGTTTATATTGTTGTAAGGTGTTAGCTGATATGAGTTTCCGTTTTCTGATCCGTAGTATGAGGGATAATTGAAATCGTATTCCTCATCATGTACATAGGTAAGCGGAAGCCGATTTGATCCCGCATTTTGTGCGAATCCGGCTCCTATTATCATTGTTTCGCCTTCTGCAAAACCAATTTCTGTATCTAATTCCAGCATAAAATAGCCTACATGGTCTAATTTAAAATTTTGTATGGTGAGGGCAGGATTTTCAAAAGTGTTTTTGTACGCCTTTATCGTGATTTCTGTATTACGGTTACTGCAGAAAATGCCCACTGCCGCTAGTTTTTCATTTTGGGTCATCGGAAATTCGACAAATGCCCAGGAAGTGCCAGAGCTTTCTCCATTGAGCAAATAGCCATATGCACCTATTTCAAGGCAGTTTTCTTCTGTGGTTTGAAAATCATCGGTTATTTTAGTTAATTGACCGGGGTGTGTTTGGTATGTGGATTGATGTTTGTAATTTTTATTTTTACATGCTGCCAGTCCAGCCGCTATGATATTTGCCGCCAAATCTTCATAAGCTACCCAAAAATAGCCTTCATTCCAATTGGCTTTACTCTGTGAATCTTTTATTAACCATGCGCCCGTAGTTTTATGTCCCCCAATATCTAAAGAGCGTTTATCGTCCCAGCCTGCAGTGCAAACGGCATGTGTGAGGAAGGAAGTGCTTAGGTTTTCAATTTCCCAGGTAAACATGTTGAAGTTCTTTTTATCCATAAAACGATATCCATAATAAGTTATATCGTTGGTAGTTTGACTGATCATCCCTTGGTAATCAATGCCTTCGATATGAACCATTGACTGGATGGCTCCATTTGTCAGAATATAATTTTTCACGGCATTGCGGTAATCTTCCGGACTATTAAAATCATCTGCCATGATAACGGTCATTTCGGCAATATTTATTTTTTCGGCCTGCTGGGGTGGCGGTGGTGTTAAAGTGCGCTGTTCTGTTTGTTCATTATTGGGCATAGGACATGCGTCCCAGTTGGGTAATTCATGGCCTGCCGTCAGATAATTGGCCGTCCAGAAACAACCTTCTCCGCCCCAACCATATCCCGGGGCATAATAGCCGAAATTAGATACCGGGACCAAGCCGGGAATAGTATCTGCATTAAAGGCATAATAAGGTTTGTTGTACCCAATATAATTGCCCAGGTACCATGGTGAATAACTGGCTTCCGGACTTAAAGGGTCGTGATGGATACCTTGTTTCAGCATATTGCTTTCTAAGCTGGCAAGGGATGCAAAAGCCCAGCACAAGCCCACAGTTGTGCTTAAATCGCTCATCCCATTAGCCTTAAATCCGTTTTGATTGCGTACGGCTGTCATTTGTCCGAAATCACGTAAATCATAGTGGCCAGGTGGCGGTTTAACCGAGGGGGCGTTTCCGTCGTCATCTTCATCTGAACATGCGGCAAACAAAAGGAGGATAATGCCTGATAGCAGCATGATGGTTTTTAACTTTTGGATTTTCATGGTTCTGCGTTTTATTTGGTGACCATACTATCCGGCTTTGCCCGAATTAGCATTTCCTTGTTGAAACTTCCGAAATCAAAGATACATCAAAGATATGTAATTTATATGTGTAGTGCAAGAAAATTATTTGGATATAAATCAGATGGAGCCTGTTTTATTCATAAAACCCGTTATAAAAAGCAGTACGAAACAAGGAGAAGGAAGCCCTGATTATTGGCACAAAGAAACAGCTTATTTTTTTTGTGTGCCAAAAATCAGGCGTTCCATTCATTTGTAGTGGTTTTTGTCCGCAGTGGGCTTGCGTTTGCGATTAAAGCAGACTAAGGAACAGCTAATGATTATTATGTCTTTCTAAGCCTGGTTTTACAGCCATTATTGTTTGCTGTTTTTAATCGTCCGAATGTACTATGGCGCGAACCAAAACGATGTCTGCATCTTCCATTTTGTCTTTTTGTACGGAATATAATACGTTGTTCTCATAATCAATCCATTCCATTTTGTCTTCAGGAACATATTTTCCGTTTAGATATTTGATCCAGTTGTTTATTTCGGAAACCGGTTCTATATAATCTACTTTATAGCATATTTTTTTGTTTTTTTCTTCGAGAGGGATGAAGTAGCAAACAAGGATACGTTGATATTCACCACTGGCATCAGTTTCTTGTTCATCATGAAAAATTAAATATTCAGTGCCGGAATCCGTTGTGTCGCGTTTGTAATCTTCTCCAAAATCTTCAATAATATCTTCTTGTGAAGAATAAATTTGGGCATTCAAATACTGAAAACACAGGATCATGCAGGAAAGGATCATTGTTCTGATTACAGTTTTTTTCATGGCATTGTTGATTTTTAAATGATTAAGTGGTTAATTTTAAAAGATTTGAAATAAAATTCTATTAATTGTTTGTCAGTGTTTCAAAGTTAAAAATTATTTAGAAAACCACAAACATAATTTTGTTTGTAGTTTATGAATTGATCAAGTTAGACTTCTCAGTCGGCAATGCCTTTCAGGCATAAACTTCCATCGAAATGACCTTCTTAAAGGTTGTTTTGCAGGACTCCTGCATCCTGACAATAAAAAACGGTCATTTCGACCAAAACACAAAGCAAAGCGGAGTGTTGCCGGGAGAAATCTAAATTTCCTTATAAACTTATGTAAAGGGCTGGTTTGTATATAAGATGGGGTATAATTCGATGATTTTTGATTATCTAGAGTTCGTCTATAAAGTCGTGTTTTTGGTTCAGAATGTTCGAGGTCGAGGCATTCTCGGTATTGAAAATAAGGAGTCCGCGAAGTTTCGGGATGACTGGTTTCAATACCGAGAATAACGCTGAGATCGGATATTATGGACAAAAACTATCTAATCCATTGGTAATTGTGCTGTGAATCAACCTATATCAGATTACAGCCATGCGGTTTGAAAATGCAATCTGATTAAGATGCCTTTGTGCTGGGATTCAAAATGGAGTTATTCGTTCGTTGCATTCTCTTATTTCATATCAATTTAAATTAAATATTTCGTATATTGTCCAATTCGCAGATAAGTGCATCTTGCTTTGATGCGACATATGCCTTTGCCAAAATAAATTGCCTTAATCAAAAAAGATGAGAGTACTAAGCAAATCCCGATTCAAACTTGGGCTTGAATGTCCTAACAAGCTCTATTACACCCGCAAAGAAATATATGCCAACCAAAAACTTGAAGATCCATTTCTCGAAGCGCTTGCTCATGGTGGCTTTCAGGTAGAAGAAATGGCGCGGATGCAATTCCCCGGCGGCCATCTGATCGATAAGGATAAAGAAAATTATCAGCAGCTCTGGCAAAGAACCAAAGAACTCCTCAAGCAGGACAATGTGATCATCTATGAAGCGGCATTCCTCTGTAATGGACTGTTTATCAGAACGGATATCCTGAGAAAGAAAGGGAATAAAGTGGAGCTGATTGAGGTGAAATCCAAGTCCTTTGATCCCGATGACGACAATATTTTTATTGGGAAGAGAGGAGGCATAGTCAAAAGCTGGAAACCCTACCTTTTTGATATTGCTTTTCAGAAATATGTGATGCAGCTTTGTTTTCCGGAATGGGAAATATCATCATGGATCATGATGGCCGATAAAACCAAAGCCGCCAGTATTGATGGGCTGAACCAGTTGTTCCGTATCACAAAAAAAGCCGGAAACCGCACCGGTATCAAAAAGCTTGTTGCTTCAAAGAAGGAGTTGGGCGATTCCGTGCTGAGCCGTACCAATATCAGTGGGATTATCCACGACATCATCCATAACAAATACCCTCATGATCCAAACCGGACTTTTGAGGAAACCATTCATTGGATGAAGGAATTGTACGAAAAAGATATCTATGCCAATGCGCCAACAAGCTATGCGGCTTGCAAGGGCTGCGAATTTCGGGCAACAAAGGAAGATGAGGACACAAAAGGATTGTGCTCCGGATTTAAAGAGTGTTTTGAGAAACAGCTTAAATGGACAAATATCGAATTCAACAAACCAAAAACATATGAAATATGGAATTTCAATAAAGGTGGAAAACTCTGGGAACAGGGCTATTATTTTATGGATGAGCTCAATATGGATTTAATCGGCTACGAGGAATCAGCGTATCGTTTAACCGCATCCGAACGGCAGTGGATCCAGATCGAAAAAGAAGTCCGGGGCGATAAAGATATTTATGTGGATAAAGAAGGATTGCAAAAAGAAATCAATTCCTTCAGGTATCCGCTGCATTTTATTGATTTTGAAACAAGTAGCGTGGCACTGCCCTTCAATAAAGGCAGAAGGCCCTACGAACAGGTGGGCTTTCAGTTTTCACATCACAAATGCGATAAGGATGGCAGGATAGAGCACGCCACAGAATACATTAATAATAAAGCCGGCTATTTTCCGAATTTTGAATTTACCAGGGCACTAAAAATAGCCCTTGAAAACGATCAGGGTACCATTTTTCGCTATTCCAATCACGAAAACTCAATATTGAATGCTATTTTCGTGCAATTGCTGGAATCCGATGAGCCGGATAAGGACGAACTCATGGATTTTATCCGGAGCATCACGCATTCCAAAAAAGACAGTGCCATAAAATGGAAAGGGGAGCGCGATATGGTTGATTTATGCCAACTGGTCAAGGATTTCTATTACAATCCCTTAACCAAAGGATCCAATTCCATCAAAGCAGTGCTGCCCGCCGTTTTGGGCAAAAGCAAATATTTGCAAAATAAATATGGCCGGAAGCTGCGAGACATCAACATCACCAGCAAAAACTTTCCGGGCGAACATATCTGGCTGCATATCGAAAATGGCGAAGTGATCAACCCTTATAAAATGTTGCCACATCTCTTTGAAGAGTGGACAGCCGAAGAAATTGAAAACACCATTTCCGAAATTAAGGATATTGATAATGGCGGTGCTGCACTGACTGCCTATGGCAAATTGCAATATACCGATATGACTGACAAGGAGCGCAAAGAACTCAGCGGCGCACTTTTAAAATATTGCGAACTGGACACCCTCGCCATGGTGATGATCTATGAGCATTTTGTGGTGGATTTGGTGGGGACGTGAACTCTGAATTAAATCAAATACAAGCGCTAATCCCTTAGAATTAGTGATTGAAAAAAAAGTATAACTAACTAAAATTAACTAATTATGGAATTGAAAAAAAGATCAACAACGGATGGCTTTAAAAATGCTTATTCTTTAAATGAAATATTTAAAGACAGATTTTTTAAAATACCAGATTATCAGAGGGGGTACTCATGGGAAGAAAAACACCTAAAAGATTTAAAAGAAGATATTTTACATGTACAAGATAAGGAGCATTCTCATTATACCGGGACTCTAGTCTTGACCGAGACCAATGAGAATGATACTATAGTTTTTGAGATTGTTGATGGTCAGCAAAGACTTACATCATTAATTATATTATTACTTGTAATAAGCAATACAGAATTAGATTTCAAAGGTAAAGGAGAAATTGCAGAAAACTTTATATCAAGAGGCTTTATTGGTGCAAAGAAGGCTGTATTGCAGCCTAATAACGAAACTAGAGATGCTTTTTATGCAATGATTTTTGAAAATAATTTTCAGTCAATTGAGGAGAATAAGTCCCAGCGACTTATAAATGAGGCATATGCATACTTTCAAAAATGGATTAAAAATGATTTTAGAAGCAGCTCAGATATCGAACTTTTATATAAGACTATAGTTACTAAGTTACGGTTTCTAATCTATCTTCCTAGCGTTGATAAACGTGAAATCGGAATCATGTTTGAAGTTATCAATAATCGAGGTAAAACACTGTCACAACTTGAAAAGGTTAAAAATTATTTTATTTACTATTGTACTATTTTCGATCTAAACCAAATACAGGAAGAAATTAATCTAAAATGGTTGCGTATTCTAAAATATCTTAGTCTTTCAGGCAAAACTGATAATGAGGATGAAGATGCTTTTTTAAGGAATTGTTTTATTGTGTTTATGGATCCTGATAAAGAAAAAAGCAGGGAAACATATGAACGGCTAAAAGAAATTTTCTCGTCCAAAAGTGAACCGGATGCAGGAAAGATAATGAAACTACAGAGCTTTATAAGGTTTATAGAAGAATCGGCCAAGCATTATGCATATTTTTATAATGAGCACGTTTTTCTTGAAGAATATAAAGGTAATCAAAAGAACAAAATAAATATTGCTTTACAATTTTTACGGACTCAATATTCATTTGCGTCTCTTATGCCACTATATCTGGCAATTATGAATAAAGTATTAAAAGCGCCAATCAAGGTCTTGGAACTACTTGAGCTCCTTGAAAAATTTAATTTTCGTATTTACATTCTTCCTGAAGTTAGGAAAAGGACAGATTCCGGACAGGCCACACTCTTCTATCTGTCAAATTTCTTTTATAATAACAGTGATTGGACAAGTGATTTACCCTTGAAACCAAAGAATACGTTTAGTAATAATGTAGTATCAAATAATATCTATAGTTTAGTGGAAGATGAGCTGCTATATGAGATAAAAAATAATTGCCCACAAGAAGTATTTATCAATGCTTTGGTTTTAGATGATGATGAAGTATTTGACTACTATAAATGGAGACAAGGGTTGCGCTATTTTCTTGGTAATTACGAAATATACCTTAGGAGCAAAGATGCAAAAGGTGATTTCAATATTCAAGATATTTTATCAAAGAAAGAAAAAGAAAAAACTACAGCTACAAATAAGAATGATGTCTTTTCTATTGAGCATATATGGGCTCAAAAGTCTGAAGATGGGTATTTTGATAGGGATTATATTGAAAAGAGGCGGCTTGGTAATCTTGTTTTAATGGGACTTAAACGAAACCAAGAGCAATCAAATGCTATTATTACCGAAAAGATAAATTATTTGAACAATAAATTGAATGAAGGTAAGGTTGTTCCATTACTTCAGGTAATGGAACTCGTTAAAATATTAAATGATGCAAAAAAAGTAATATCTGAATTATTTGATCTAAAAAATAAGGGAAAAGGATATTGGAATAAAATTAGCATGTGCATTAATGATATCAGAGAAACTAAGCTGATTGATTTTGCCTTGGAAAGATGGAAGATTAAAGGTGAAAAAGATATTACATACGAGTTAAATTCATTTAAAAAAGATGACAGGAAGAATAAGGAATTCAATAAGAAGTACTTAAAAATATTTTCATGAATTCTTTTTGAAAAATCCAACTTCTAGTTAAACTTTAAGCTGTTCTGTAGGCTCCCCATTTTTAGTACAGGGCTAAATTACACGCTTTTCATTAAACAGTCCTGTCTTGATGGGGTGGCACGTTGCGGAATGGTGATTGGAATTTTTTTAGGTCAGGCGCATTTTTTGAAAGTAACAAGGAGCCTTTCATTGTTATTATCCATTGCCCTTTGCTGGCGTACTGCTTGGGTCAGAAAATCCCATGATGTGGAAGTTGTTTCTTTGGGAATGGATATCTAACAAAACCATTAATCGCAAAACGAAACTGGTAACACATGGCGTTGGGCGAGCGGTTAAAGAAAGAAATCCAGAGTCAAAACGAGTGTGTTTAAAGATACAAACTAGCGCTTTTTTTGCATTTAATGCGCCTGCTCCACCATCTCCCTCAAACTTTCCGGTTGCAGCACTTCGGCGTTTTTACCCCATTTGAGTATTTCACGGATCAGTTCCGGATTAATAGTCAGGTGAAAACGGAATTCGTGCCGGTCGTCCTCCTCTTTTATGAGCTGCTGGCTGTGGTGGATGAGGTTGCGGAATAAGCGAAACTGAAATGCGCGGCCTTTGCCCAAATAGTTGTTTGACCATTATCCTATGTCAGCCATAAGTTTTGCAATCCATAATGCTTCCGGAAGGGCAATCAGAAACATCAATTAATGCAGTAAGTTTCATCACAGGCAATGGCGCTGATGCCTTTGTTGTTTTGAGATCAGTTGCTGGTACAAGTTTTAGAAACAGGCAGGATGTTTTGATAGCCTTGAGAATTATTGCTAATTTGCAGACTGATTGGTAACAAGATACAGATAAGTATCAGGCAGATAATTTTGATTTAATTGCTTGGGTTTTTTAGTAAAATATGAAAACAGATATGGATCAAGAATATAAGGATTGGGTTATATCATTGAAAAACCGCATTCGAAGTTCTCAGTTAAAAGCATCTGTTTCGGTTAATACCGAGATGATATTGCTTTATTGGGAAATTGGAAAAAGTATTTATGAAAAGCAAGCCATTAATAAATGGGGGGCCAAAATAGTGGAAAATCTTGCTCATGACTTGAAGAAGGAATTTGCAGATACCAATGGTTTTTCGCGATCTAACCTATATGCCATGCGTAAGTTTTATCTGTTTTATAAGCGTTCTGCAATTGTCCACCAGTCTGGTGGATTTTTTCAGGGTACTGATAAAGTGGCAAATACAATTGTCCTCCAAGCTGGTGGACTGTTGCCGCAGGATTCTGTGTTAGCTAAAGTCCCATGGAGGCATCATATAGCTATTTTGACCGCTTGCAAAACAATTGATGAGGCGCTTTTTTATATTCGGCAAACCATCGATAACAACTGGAGTAGAAATGTGCTTGAATTGCAACTTGAAACTAAGCTTATCGAAAGAACAGGTAAGGCGCAGAACAACTTTAAGTTAACCCTTCCCAAACCCATGAGTGATTTAGCGCGCGAAACCCTGAAAGACCCATATAAATTTGATTTTATTAGCCTGGAAAGGGAAGTTCAGGAACTTGAACTTGAAAAACAATTAACCGCAAATATTACAAAATTCCTGCTGGAGTTAGGAAAAGGTTTTGCCTTTGTTGGTAGGCAATACCCTCTGATGATTGGCCAAAAGGAACGAAAAATAGATTTACTTTTCTATCATCTACGAATGCATTGTTATGTGGTGATTGACCTGAAGATGGGGGAATTTGAACCTGAATTTGCCGGTAAAATGAACTTCTATCTTTCCGCTGTGGATGACTTATTGAAAGCTGATATGGATAATCCATCTATTGGTATCATTCTTTGTAAGACCAAAAATGCCATTGATGTGGAATATGCACTACGTGATTTGAATAAACCTTTAGGAATTAGTGAATTTACTTTTCATGAGTTGCCCGAAAAAATTCAATCGAATTTGCCAACAGTTGGCGAACTTGAAAATGAACTTAAAAAACTAATCAATGAACCTGATAAGTTTTAACGAAAAACCCCTGTTTGAGGCCATGAAAGAATTCTTCAATGAGTGGGATAGCGGGTTAACTCGGTTCAGGCAACCGATTTTCGCAAGTGGGGCACCCAAAGGCTGAATGAGTTTATTATAAAAAGTTTTGTAATTGATGACGAACGCCTGAAGCAGGGCAAAATTTTTGGGCAAGCACTGCTTAACGCGCCCGCTCCACAATCTCCCTCAAACTCTCCGGTTGCAGCACTTCGGCGTTTTTGCCCCATTTGAGTATTTCACGGATCAGTTCCGGATTAATGGCCAGGTGAAAACGGAATTCGTGCCGGTCATTTTCCTCTTTTATGAGCTGCTGGCTGTGGTGCATTGGCTTGGTGAGCAGATAGTAGCCGCTTTTGTTTTTCATTCGGAGTACAATTTCTTTCGGAGGGCTGTCGGGCACATGCAGCCCGATGAAATCACGGAAGAACTGCGCTGCATTGAAGGGTGGCCCTAGTTTGAACTGCTTGTCGTACAGCCTGCTAATTTCTTTCATGCGTTCAAGGCCAAAAATCCGGAGGGCTTTGCGCTCCTCGCACCAGGCCACCAGATACCAGCGCTGATCATATTCTTTCAGATAATACGGATGCAGGGTGTAGCTTTTGGTTTCTTCGCCAAAAGGCTGATAATCAAGTTTTATTGGTGTACGGCTGTGAATGAGTTGCACAAGTAAGCCAAAGAATGCCTTGCTGTTTCCGGGTGGATGATGCTCAAATTCGATAAAATCCAGGTTGCGGCTGCGTGTGTGCAGGCGTTTGTAGTTGAGCAGATTAATCACTTTCCATAAAGAACCGCCATAATTTTGAAATTCAGGGCTGTTCTGGCAGCTGCCCAGCATACGGGCAACCAATTGCATATTTTTAAAATCCTCTTCACCGATTTTCAGCCCATCAATGGAATAATCAGGCTCCGTATAATAATATGCACGTTTGCCGTGATCGTATTTAATCGGTGCTTCATAGCCCAAAGCGGAATCAAAACGCATTGCGTTCAGGTCGTTTTCAATGGTGCGTATGCTGACGTCCATACTTAATTTTGCACTGCATTTTTCGGCCATTTCCTTTTTCGTTGCAAAACGGCCGTTCAGCAACATCCTGTTAATGATCTTATAGCGTGTCAGCGCATTTTTGTTCTTCGGCATGATTAGGCTCCCTTTTTATTAATTCTCCACCCAAAAGTACAATAAGTATGCAGGAATTTTACATAAAAAACAGGTTTTGTCTGGAATTTCGTGAAAAGACAAACTGACTTATCTCAAACAGATTTTTTTCTGGACGCTATTCGGCCATTACTCTTTTAGGTCTTCGAGCGGAGTCGAGAAGCCGATTGACCACTACTCTTTAAGGTCTTCGAGCGGAGTAGGAAACACTCTATAAGGTCTTCGAGCGAAGCCGGGAAGCCGTTTGCTTGCCATTCTATAAGGTCTTCGAACTGCCTGTAGTGAGCGTGTTCCCTGAGCGGAGTCGATGGAAGCCGAACTAAGCCGAGAAGCCAATTTGAAAAATTTTATCTTTACTTCCGTAATAGATGGTGAACTTCATTATTACTTTTGTATTGTAAAAGTTAATCATTAAAAAAGTAATGCCATGAATATTGCCGAATCCATTGAACGCATCCACAACAAAAGCGCCTTATCAAAGATGGGCAAGACCAGTCTGGGCCGCATGGAAAATCATCTGAAGCAGTTGTCGGCATTCCTTTCCTGCAGCACCGAACAGGCTGTGATCTTCTCTGTTATTTTTCATCAAAGCATGGAAAAAGGCGACTGCAGTTTTAATGATCTGGCCGAACATCTTGATATATCCGCCATCCGCATGCTGCATTACAAATCAGACCTGGACCAGTTGATGAAAAAGCGCCTGATCCGGGCACAGGATTATAGCAACAGCGCACAGCGGAATGCGCCTCTGGATTATTATGTGCCGGAGCGTATCATCGACGGGGTCATTAATGACAAGCTCAATAACAACTTCAAAAGCTTTGACAATAATTTTGATTTTCTCATCCATCTTTATCAGGAAATGGAGCGCTGCAAAGAGGATTCAAGTTCCTTTGAAAATATGGAGTCAGAAATGAAAGGATTATGTCGGGAAAACAAACATTTATTTACGGCAAAAGCCTTGCTGAAATCCGGTTTGCGCAGTGAAAATCAGTTCATATTAATTTTTCTTGCATATCGCTTTTTTGATGGAGAAAATGATATCAGCATTTCGGAAGCGATTGAATTTCTGGAAAGCGACAAGCACCATCAGATGCGTGTGCGCAGGGCTTTGGTACGTCAGGGCAATGAGCTGGTACAGCGCAATTTTGTGGAAAGCGTGGCCGGACATTTCCGAAACGATAATGAGCTCAACATCACCGATGAAGGCATGCGGTTCCTTTTGGGCAAAGAAGCGCAGGAATATCAACTGGCACAGAAACAAAACAACATCAAGGTTAAAGCCTCTGATATAAAAGAAGTTAAGCTTTTTCACAATGCAGGCGAAGACAAAGAATTGCAGCAATTAAAAAAAGCCCTTTCGCCTGCACATATGGACAATGTTTTCAAAAATATGATTGACGAAGGCATGAAGCCCTCTTTCACGGTTCTGTTTTATGGTGCGCCGGGCACAGGAAAAACCGAAAGTGTATATCAGCTGGCCAGGAGGAGCGGAAAAGAGGTTATCCCGGTGGATATCAGCAGCACAAAAAGCATGTGGTTTGGCGAAAGCGAGAAACGCATCAAAAAGGTTTTCAAGGATTACCGCGAGATGTTTGCGAAACACGGCCATTATCCCATACTGCTTTTCAATGAAGCCGATGCTGTTTTGGGAAAGCGCCACAGCCAGGCCAACACACCTGCCGGTCAAACGCTGAATGCCATGCAAAACATCATCTTGCAGGAAATGGAAGATTTTACCGGCATACTGATCGCAACAACCAACCTGAATGAAATGCTCGACAAGGCATTCGACCGGAGGTTTTTGTATAAAATCCCTTTTCAATTACCGGATGCTGATACCCGAAAGAAAATCCTGCTCGATAAAATACCGTCATTGGAGTTTGAAATTGCAGAAGAACTGGCAACAACTTATGAGCTCAGTGGAGGCCAAATAGACAATGTGGCCAAAAAATGCCGCATCCGAAGAATCCTTGAGGGCAATGTGCCTGAACGCACCGAAATACATGCCTATTGCCGGGAGGAAACGGGATTTAATACAGCAAAGAAACTGGGATTTGGAAAATAAATTTATATATTTATTGATTATTAATTTGATAAAAACAGACTTATGGAAAAGGAACAAGAAAAAAAGATCCTCTACATTGACATGGACAATGTGTTGGTCGATTTTAAAAGCGGGATTCGTCAATTGAGTGATGATGTCCAAATCAAATACAAGGATCATCTTGATGATGTGCCCGGCATCTTCTCACTGATGAAACCTATGGAGGGAGCGATTGAAGCCTACCGGGAGCTTTCTAAAAAATTTGATACCTATATCCTCAGCACCGCACCCTGGGAAAACCCTTCGGCATGGACTGATAAACTGCTGTGGGTCAAAAAACATCTGGGTACAGAAGCCTATAAAAAGCTCAATATATCCCATCATAAAAACCTGTTTATTGGCGATTTCCTTGTAGATGACCGGGACGCGCGCGGTGCCAAAGACTTCAAAGGTACATGGATCCATTTCGGGCAGAAGCCTTTTGAAAATTGGGATAAAGTAATGGAATATCTTGTCGAACAAATTTAAAATCAAACAATTATGAAAGCGAAAGCATATAAAGATTACCTGCAAAAAATTGCTGATACAATTCCTCAGATAGTTGAAACCTCAGAAACAAATAATGAAAAAATCCTGGCCATGCTCGTATTGATGACACAATACCTCGAATCGCTCAACGAACTGGCCGAAGACAGTACGGATCCGGATTTTGATGAAAACCTTCAGGTATTGCGTTTGAAAATATTTGACCTGATGACGCAAATCATAAATGCTGCCGTAGAGAATGTTTAGTTAGCCGGATTAAATTAATTAACTGGTATTAAGTGTTTTATATCAGGAAGCCTATTCCTGACAGGAGAATTATGTTTAAAAATTACCGATATGTCCATAGATCTTAATTTGCTGATGCACTTGCTCGATCCCAATATTCATTTGGTGGATTTTGAGAAAATACTGATGGATTATGCCGCCCTAAAAGAAAAACTGAATCACACCGAAGCGCAATCCTTTTACTTCAGGCTTGCCTTAGATGGAAAAAGGGAAGAGCTGGCTGCATTAAAGAAAAACTTTAACAGCTATCGCCGGCTGTTTAAAAAATACACAGCCTATAAGCTGCGGAAGAAAATCGAGCGGCAGGAAAAACGAAAATTAAGTATCAACGCGCCTTCTGACATCAATCTGATGGCGTATATGCAGCTGGAAAGTATTGATAACCAAATCGCTGTTTATAAAAATGTGCTGGAACTAAAAAACCGCTGCACAGAATTGCGGCCCATAGATTTTTATACGGAACATCCCGAAAAATTGCTTCAATTATTATCCCATTAAAACCTAAAACATGAAAAAACAATTCCCTACAGATGCAGGTCTTACGCTTGAAATCAATCCCGATGATTGGTCGATTCCCGAAGAACTGAAACTGAAACTTATCCATGAAAAAGAAGATTCTTATGTGCTGCAGGATCTCAATGGATTTCAGGTTGATTTTCCAAAACACACATTTCATGATAATCATTTGAAAATCAATGAAGGTAGTGTCATCATGAGCAAATCGCTCTATATGCATTTTTTTAGCGCAGGCTTTCTCAAGAGGATTGACGGCCTGAACTGGAAAGTAACGCAGAATTTTGCGCTTTTGCTCAAGCATAAAGACTTAATCCTCAGTAAGGCAGAATATTTTTTGATGCGCCCCTACATTCTCAATTGCGGTGCTATGTATATGGGTGGGTTTACGCCCTGCCTGGGTGCGGTGCTGGAAAGCTGGACGCAGTCTGATGATCTCACTTTATACGATATGGAAGAAGAAGGCCAGCGCCTGATCTCCTTGCGCGGTTCGCCAATGAGCGGCTCCTATTCGGCAACCGTATGGTCGGAGAAAAAACAAGCCGTAGATTACCGCAACAGCAGCGAGCGAGCCCCAGCCTTGCCCGACCGTTTTTTGTTCTGGTTCAAGAAATTCATGGCGCTGCGCGAGAAATATCCCATACAAATTGAGGCTGACCATAGAGCAATGCGGCAGTTTTTTGAGGAGATAGGGGAGGAGATTGATGATTTCAAATAATGTGCCCTAGCAGCCAAAAGCACTTGAATATTTTTAAAAATACAATCCTGATATTTTATTTCCATAATTGTGTTCGTTTTTTTTGGCATTTTTAAATTTGTGAAAGTGTTTTTGTGATTGTCTTTCCAGTATAGATATTGTTTGGACAAAGTGCGGATAAGTGAGGCCATTATATTATTCCTGGAAATTCCAAACGAACACGCCCGCCTTTTGGTTTTTATTGCCTGGATAAATCATCACAGGCGTTTAAATGATCTGTGCATATCATTGGTAATGCCTCTGCAACACTGATGCAACACCATTGCACGGCTGTTGCAAGCGCGTTGCTATTTCCGGTGCATATTGATCTGAAGGGAGTCAAAGACCAGTCATTCACTCTGTTAATTGTATTGGAATGTTTGCTACGGAGTAATTTAATCAGCAACTGCACCAGTGTTTAAGTGCAAGCTACAAATAGCAATTCACCAGCTAATGCCTTAGTACGCCAGCTGATGGCTCCTTAGTACACCAGCTAATGCCTTAGTACGCCAGCTGATGGCTCCTTAGTACACCAGCTGACGGCCTTAGTACACCAGCTGGTGGCTCCTTAGTACACCAGCTAATGGCCTTAGTACACCAGCTGATGGCTCCTTAGTACACCAGCTTCATTTCTTTGATTAGGTTTATCCTTGTCAATTTGGCATACTCCGGAGTTCTGATTTTCATGGATTGCAAGATCATTTTCGCTGTTCCTCTTCAATATCCAAAGCTCCCTCAAAAGCTCCGACAAAAGCTCCGACAATAGCTCCGCCAAAAGCTCCGTCAATAGCAGTGTCAATAGCGGCTTATGTAAAGAGGGATTAGGAATTTGTATTATTGGATATCCACTTTAAATTCATGGGATTAAGCCATTTGTTTTGAGCCTTTGGAGTTCTGGCTTTCCGGATAGTATTTATCTTTTCGCACCACAAACATAGTTTTATGTGGTGCGAAAAGCAAGTGCGTCTGATAATCTAATGCTCTTGGATTTTCCAAGTTTGATATACGCATCCGACCTACCGAAAGAACCCGGCATCACAAGCAAGCGAAGGATCTTCGAGAAAACACTGCAATCCTGCAGCATATCGACAAAACCATTGCAACATCCTTGCACAACTGTTGCAGTGGCCTTGCTCATTGCGGACTTTAGTGCACAGAAATCCGGATACAATATGCCTTTAATAAAGATACCTCCGGCTTGCGGTATGGCTCAGTATATCCAAAAAGGCATTTGTCAGATTTCGTAAAGTAAGGAACAGGCTCTTTACAGCGAATGGTATAGCGATGGTATAGCGATGGCATAGCGAAGACCCCCGGAAAAATATTTATCATTTCAGCCCCTTTTGGCCTCCGGTTTCTGCGCAATGATGTCCGGAATTTGCTTATTGGGCAAGATGGCTTTAAAGCTGTTTCATGGCTTTATCAAAGCCATATTTAACACATATTAATCTGATATAACTGCCTATTAAATATGTATCAACTACATATTGAAATGTACTTAAATTGTATTTGAAATGTACTTGATCAGACCTTGATATAGCTTTGGAGCATATTTCGGTTGTATGGTTTATTGCGGAAATGCTGCTTGCAATATGTATTCGGGAGCATAGTTTTCTTTTCTGGGAGTTTTGGGATTAGCTGAAAATCATCGGATTATTGGTTTTCGGCAAATAAGGTAAAAAGGCGAAGTATGGCCCGAACAGGCAACACGCATGCAACAGCCTTGCAACAGCCATGCTGATACCTTGCAGGCCAGGCATTGACGCAATTTCTGAATACTCCATTGCAGTAGGATTATTGTAATTTGGCTTAAGCTATATCAAATTGCAGGAAAATTTCTTAATTTTACCATCAGTTACACTGTTCCGGCTCAACAGTTTGGTTTACAAGCTGGCCTGCTTCGTTTATCGTTTTATCGGAACACCATAAATATTTAGCTATGGAAATTAATGAAGATTTGCGGGATGCGATTTTTGAGATTGTGGAAAATCAAATGAAAGACAACAACCCGCCGGAAACCAAAGAAACTTTTAAACGCCTGCGCAAATCGGATTATGATGGTTTTGTGTGCAAACAGCTCATAGGGCAATGTGTGGCTTTTGAGATATTTCGCCTGATGAATTTTGGGGAAGCATTCAATATGCAACGCTACATCAAACATCTCAAAGCATTACCAGCCGAGCCTCAGGAATAATTTTTAGGATATTTTTCATGGACGCATAAAAAAAGCCTGCTACAAAGTATTTCGTAACAGGCTGATTTATAGTGTGGGGCGTACTGGAATCGAACCAGTGACTTCTTGCCTGTCAAGCAGGTTTTTTCACTGCCAAAACCATATCTAAAATACTTAAAATCAATCATTTATAAAATAATTTTTTTGCGAAAAATTAAAATCGTCTAACATTTCGTCTAACAAAGGTAGAAAAAAATCCTGGAAATTTTATTATGCCTGCAGGGCAAACGCATCATAAATATTAGACCATTCTTTGACAATCCTATTCCTATGCATTTCAAATTCATTGGTAATAAAGCTGTTAGCTGTCTAAATCCATTTCGGCTTCAATCCCAAAGGGATTGCATATCTATAAAAGGAAATGTTAATTAGAGTCTGTCTATAATGTCGGGAGTTTGCTCTTTAAAGTTCAAATTCAAGGCGTGTGAAAAATCTAAACCGCAGTCCCGTAGATACGGGATGAGGATTTAGATTTTGAGCAACAACGCTGAAGTTGGACTTTATAGACGAACTCTAATTAAAGGTTCGACCCCGGACGGGGTCGTATGTGGCGTTCTGTGGTAACTCTTTATACATAATTGACCGCTCTGCGGTCTAAGCCGATTTATCTTTTTGCGGCATTTTCAGGCTGTTGAGGGTTCTTGTTAAGCTTATAACCTCTCTGGTTTTCGCAAATGAAGCAATTTGCTGCTTTGTGCTTTCAAACAGAAAAACTGTAATATATCAATCTGACACAAGACGTAAGTTTTTTTCAAACGCAACAAATATCCAGCCTGACAAATATAGCTTGATCAAGATGCGTTTGCCCTGATTAAGCCTGAATAATTTCTAAAAAATTCTATTTGGAGTACAGGCGGCTGTAAAAGAAAGGAATGCTTTTTTTGGTGCTAAGCCCAGGACATACATTATAAAATCTATTACGAGCAGAAACTGCTGCAAAACTAACCTTTGTTGGAATATACGATTTCCCCAAGGCGGCGCAATGCATCAATTTATATTCTAATGTTTTATTACATCTTACACTTACATAACGATCTTCTAACACATGTTCCGGTTTGAAATTGCTGTGGCTATTTCTGCGCGTAAATAAATTCCGCCCCCTTTCTTTTCTTGCATTTTGTGTTTGGTTGCTGCGCATGTCGAATGTACCCATCACGAAATTCCCTAAATTAATCAGGTTAGAATTGAGATTATTGCTTTTTGCTCTGATTGGTTGGGATCAAAAAAGGGGGATAGAAGGTGTAGGTTCTGATTGGAATTTTCTTATATCTGATTCGAAGCAGATGCGGTATGAAATTATCAAGCCCCTGTATTTTGCACTTCATTATATTAAGGTACGGAGGAACCTTCAGTTTATGTTTGTAGTTTGAAGCGGTTTGGCGATAAACTTGTATAGCGCTTCCTTAATAGTTGAATAATGGTGGGGAGCTTGGATTGATATTTTGGTGGCGAAAGTCTATGTTCTTTATTTTGGTCTATAACCGAGCCTGAGAAATATTTGAGAACTTAGTGATCAAAACTTATATTTACTACTCAAAATTTGGTGCAAAGATAGCGATTTTAGGCCTGCATGCGGAAATATTGTATAAAAGTTATTAACAAGTTATCAACAAAACGGGGGTATATTAACGCCAAAATTATTTAAGTAGCTAAATATCAGATATTAAGATATTTTGGTGCGATTTTGACTTCCCATGGTGCGTAAAATTAATTTTGTACTTTTGGTGAATCGTAGATTTTTAAAATTAAAATTCATTTAACTACATGAACACAAACGATCTTTTAAAATCAGTAATTAATAACGAGGAGAAGTGGATTACCTATGATGAAGCGGCATCTTTAGTTAACTTGAGCAAAAGAACTTTGGAGAAATTAGTTGCAGAAAGGTTAATATCTGCCATTAAGATAGGTCGAAGTGTGCGCTTTGACCCTGGTTTGCTTAAAGCTGAATTACTTGAGCGCTATGCTGTTTCTAAGAGTGGTAATGGTAACTGGGATCGGCTGTGAGAATTTTGCTGATATGATTAAATATTATAGCTAATGAATAATTCGCTTAATCCGATAGAACTCAATAATTAATAATGAATAGTTTGGTTGTGGAATATATTTCAAAGAAAACCTTATTTCCTGTAGAAGCTGATAAACTGGTCATTGTCCCTGGTGATCTGGTTAACAATGGGTTATCTATTAGATTAGTGCAATCATCAAAAGAAATTTCTTTGGATTGCGTTGTGCCTCTGCGACCTTTATATTGTGGATGTTTTTTTAGTTCTGACAGTTTTCAAAACGTCCCGCCCCAAGGCGGATATGTATGGACTTTTTTGGTACTGACATGTTGCTTGTCTTTTTCGCAAACGGCGGATCAATTGACTAGCTTAATACAGGGATGTACTATCATTTCCTGATAATCCCTGGGCAATACTCCTTTATGTCCAGAAATTTTAATAAGCGCCCTGCATCAGAGCAAATATGTATGGGTGTTTCCTGATAAACTCCAATTAAAATCCTGTTTCATCTACTTTTAATGACGTAATTAATCGCTCGTGAGATTGTGCTGACATTTTTTAAAAAAAGTCCGGACAATACTCAATTATGTCCAGGCATTTTTGAAAAGCGTCCTTCCGGAATGTGCTTATGTACGCGCGTTTTTAAGTTGCAAAGGATTGATTGCCATTTGTTCCGGCATCATAAACACGTTCTTTCGGAACGCGATTTAGTATTGGGGTAGCTGATAAGCTCCAAATTATATGCCTACTACGTTGTTTAATCTTAGTGTAATTAAAAGAATATTGGAATGTGCTGACATTTTCATAAAGTGTCTGGGCGAAATACCATTTCGTCCAGACTTTTTTGAAAAAGTCCTGGCAAAACGCCATTTTGCCCAGACTTTTTTAGGAAAAGTCTGGGCAAAACGCGAATTTGTCCAGGCATTTTTTATAGCAGCCGTATGAATATCTAGTCCAGCAATTAGTTATAAAGTAATTAAACAAATACGAAAATGTACCAACAATTTATGAAATGTCCAGACAAAACACCATTTTGCCCAGACAAAACACCAATTTGCCCAGACAAAACACCATTTTGCCCAGACTTTTTTGGAAAAAGTCTGGGCAAAACGTGATTATGTCCGGACTTTTTTTTTACGGACAGCTGATTACCCTCTGAACTCGTCATCGATGAATTGTTTAGCCATGTAAGAGGGGGCAATTATATTTTCTAGATAGAGCTTGTCTATAATGTCTCCCGAAGCTTCGGATTATAACTTTTGCTGGAAACAGTTTCTTCGGCAAGCTCAGCACAGGCATCCCGTACAGACGGGACTCCTCGTTTCCAGTGAAATACATATACTTCGGCTTACTTCGGCTTCGCTCAGTACAGGACGCTCAGCACGTCGCGGCGCATCCCAGGATAACTTCTCGACCTCGAACACTCTGAATCAGAAACCCGATTCATGAACAAACTCTAAATAAGCACAGGAAAAATCGCCATTCCGTCCAGATTTTTTTAATATAACTTTGTGGTTTTTAGTCTAACTTGCTGATCCTGACGTCACTAACGTTTTCATATCTTCCGGCAATGTATTTGAAAAAATCCAATTTCGCCCAGACTTTTTTCATGCAACCTTGTGATTTTTCGTCTAACTTACTGATCCTTACGTCACTAACATTCTTGTATTTTTTGGCAAAGTATTGGGCAGAATCCATTTCCGCCCAGGCTTTGTTCATGCAGTCTGGTGGTTTTTGTTCTAACTTACTGATCCTTAAGTCACTAACAATTTAAGGGGATATTCTCATGTTTTGGCAATGTATTGGACGAAATCCAATTTCCAGACTTTTTTCGTGCAGCCTGGTGGTTTTTGTCCTAACTTACTGATCCTGACGTCACTAACATTCTTGTATTTTTTGGCAAAGTATTGGGCAGAATCCATTTCCGCCCAGGCTTTGTTCATGCAGCCTGGTGGTTTTTGTTCTAACTTACTGATCCTTACGTCACTAGCAATTTAAGGGGATATTCTCATATTTTGGCAATGTATTGGACGAAATCCAATTTCCAGACTTTTTTCGTGCAGCCTTGTGGTTTTTAGTCTAACTTGCTGATCCTGACGTCACTAACATTCTTATATTTTCCGGCAAAATATTGGTCAGAGTCCAATTCCGTCCAGACTTTTTTAATACAGCCTTGTGGTTTTTTGTATAACTTACTGATCCTTACGTCACTAACAATTTAAGGGGATATTCTCATATTTTCCGGCAAAATATTGGGCAGTATCCAATTTTGCCCAGACTTTTTTGAAAAAGTCCTGGCAAAACACGATTATGTCCAGACTTTTTTAATACAACTTTGTGGTTTTTAGTCTAACTTACTGATCCTTACGTCACTAACAATTTAAGGGGATATTCTCATGTTTTCTGGCAAAATATTGGGCAGAATCTAATTCCGTCCAGACGTTTTTCAAAAAGTCCTGCCGAAATCAGATTATGTCCAGGCGCCATATCATCATTAAGCATATTTGTATTGTAGCAATCTGTTTGTTGGCTGTGATAATTTTTCCGCAGCTTATACCATAAGCTGATCTGTGTTTAAGCCGGAGGTTCTTTGCCAATTATTTTTTTCAGTTTATCGGTAATAAAATAACCTCCTGTCTGCGGGGCATCTCCTTTAAAATGGATATAACCCGCGTCTTTTAGCTGCTCAATATATCTTTCGAGTGTTCTTTCGCTGCCAAGTTTGGTAATCTCTTTATATTCAGGCGTGCGTTTACCTTCATTAGTAGCTATTGTTTTGAGCAGAACAGAAAGTTTGCGTTTAGTGGTTATAGTTGCTCCGTCAATAGCTCCCCCATTAGCTCCCTCATTAGCTCCCTCAATAGCAGTGTCAACCTGAGTTTTCAGGGGGATCAGTGTTTTGAAAACACTCACCCAACAGCACCGCAACAAAAGGAGCAAGCTCTTCGTTTCTCCAAATCATTGGAACAGATTAAAGGCGCAAAAGATTTCAATAAAATATCGTTGTTTGTTAAATAGGATTAGTAACTTTGTGTGGAGACAACAAACAGTACATGGGATTCGATCCATTCAGATTTTTTGAGGTAATGCCTTATATGTAATCGAAGGTATGGAGTTTAGCCTATGTGATGATTATTTAAGGATAAAATTGTTGGCAACAACTTGAGGAGCTGCTGCGCATAATTAAAATACGATTCATGTATAAAGTTGATATTGAGAACAAGGTACTAAAACGAATGGCCAAGACAACCTTTTGCAATGAAAATTTGAAAGAGCGTTATGACATTCAGGAATGGGTAGAAAAAAATCCGGAGATTATTGACGAGGACTTATTAATCATAGGGAAAGAAGTTTCATTACCCTCAGATATCCGCATTGACTTATTGGCAATAGACAAAAAATCAAACCTCGTTATAATTGAACTAAAAAGAGACGATTCAGGTCGAAATGTCGATTGGCAGGCCATAAAGTATGCGTCTTATTGCTCGAATTTCACTAATGCAGAAATTTTTCGTCAATACGCTGAATATTTGGGAACTACAGAAGATGAAGCAGAAACGGAAATTGAAAAATTTATAGAAGCAGAAAATTTTGAGGAGCTAAATAATAAGCAAAGAATTATTCTCGTGTCAAAAGAGTTTCATTCTGACGTAATCTCAGCCGTTTTATGGCTACGTGATTATGGGATCGAATTATCTTGCGTTCGTTTTACTCCATACATTGACGACACCGGGGATTTATTTATTGCACCAGCTAAAATTATTCCATTACCGGAGGCAGAGGACTATCTGGTTAAAAAGGAGAAAAAACAAAAGGAGGTTAGGCAGACAAAATCAAGCTCATTTTCACTCGAAAAAAGTGATTACGACATCCTTACCCTGAAAAAAGAACTGAAATCTTCTTTAACCCGAAAATCAGATTTAATTCCCAGAGTTATTGCCTTTCTTGAGATAATCTTAGAACAAAATAAAAAATACGACAGAGAAGAGTTAAAGGTAAGCCTACAAGCAAAAGGTATTGGTATAGATGTTGGTCAAGCCGGAAGATACTTAAGTAACATATCTCAATTCCTGACGAAAAAATCAAATCCCCATTTCAGGCAAATAATTGAGTTTGAATCTGGCGGAAGTACTGGCGAAGTGAAAAACAATTATATTGTGCTTAGCAAATATCGGGATTTACTTAATGAGGTTCTTAAAGAAATTGCAAACAATGACTGATGGTCAACCCAATACAGATAAAATCTACTTACAGGATATATTACCCCTTGACAGCTTGAGCAAAAAAGGAGGTGTTGTTTTGGTAAGGCATTATCATGAGAACTTGAACGAGATGCTTCAAAAAAACCTAATTGAAGAATATCAAAGCTTTCAAAGAAAGAAACCCTCCTTTAGAACTTGCAAAACCATTGTTAGTTTTCTTGCTGAACCATATAACCAGGCGAAACTATATGGGGTTTATAGGAACTTGGGGATTAAAGAAGACCAGGATCTGCCAAATTACTCCTTGCCCTTACAAAAGCACTGCTGTCCTTTAAATCCAGAGACTGATTTATATATGGTACTGGAGAAAATGAATGAGTTTGCGAAATATGAAAACAGGCTAATAATCGACTGGGTTACACCAAGAGGATGGTATAATACTTACGGGAAAGTAAAGGATAAAGAAGTAGTGAAAATATTGCCTTACCATTTTGTGGATGAATTCCCGGGATTAATGAAAATCAGAATCAGTGCCAAAGAACTGAAAACCATAATTTATAATCCTCAAACACATGCGAAATGGTATGAATCTCTAACAAGGCTTCAAGCAGTTTATATGATTCTGGATAAGAAAACAGGGAATCAATACATCGGTACAACTTTCGGGCAAAACGGACTTTGGCAGCGATGGGAAAGTTATGCAAAGGGAAATTTTACCGGAGGCAACAAAGAGTTGATTGCATTGATGGAAAATGACAGTAATTTCTATGATAATTTTCAGTACTCCATTCTGGAAGTCCTCCCCAAAAACGCTTCACAGAAAGATTGTATTGATGCTGAAAGCCTATGGAAGGAAAAATTGGGAACAAGGACATTTGGATTGAATAAGAACTAAAAGAGAGGGCAAGCATTCGCCCATCCGATCAAAGTGCTGCCAGGATATGCTTAGCCTTTGTATGGACAAACTGCATATTCCGGTTATATTGCCCCACAATTTAAGTGGTAGTAGCTAACGAGATTCGATGAATATTTAATTCATAGCCCAATACGTCCAAATGAAACATAGCGAAATTCAATCAAATAAAATCAAAGGGCTGATATTCGGTCAGGCGATTGGGGATGCTTTGGGATTAGGAACTGAGTTTCTTTCCAAAGATCAAATAGCTCAATATTATCCTAATGGGTATCATTTCTATGACCAAATTATTCAGGACAAACACCGCTCCCGTTGGGAAAAAGGCTCATGGACTGATGATACCGATATGTTTTTATGTATTGCCAATAGTCTTATAGCGAAGGGGCAAGTAGATGAGCTTGATATTGCATCCCGTTTCAAACATTGGATGGATACCAGTGGGATGGGTCTTGGCCTGACCACTTACAGGGTAATGTCACTGCCTCAATACACTAAATTTCCTGCAAAAGGTGCGGAAATTGTCTGGAAGCTTAAGAAAAAAGATATTGCTCCGAATGGCGCATTAATGAGAAACGGAATTGTTTGTGCCTATAATTATTGGGACGAACCGGAAGTGTTACATAATTGTGAACGCATCTGCCAGCTCACACATTTCGATCCACGTTGCGTCGATAGCTGCAAAATAATGGCGCATATCATTTTGGGAGAACTCAATCACAAGCCATTATCATGGCCTCAGCTCCATAATATAATGCAAGGATACGATCCCAGGATTATCCAATACATCAACAATCCCAAAGTTGACATTAGCTTACTGCAACTTGATGAGCCTAAAAGCATGGGTTATACGCTAAAAGCCTTAAATGCCGGAATATGGAGCTATTTTAATGCAGCTTCCTTTGAAGAAGGTATTTTGCGTATCATAAACGAAGGCGGTGATGCAGATACAAATGCTTGCATTGCAGGCAGTATATTGGGGTCAAAGTTTGGTTTTAAAGCCGTGCCTGAACATTGGGTTCAGGCTTTACTTAAGCATCCCAAATTAGATTTCATTGCAGGTCAGTTCATTGAAATTATTTCGCAAAAATAAATTGGACTGTAATATTTTGTCACAAAAATAATTATTACATTAGCCAAAAAGTGAAAAGCCACAAAACTTAGACCATGTTTTTAGGATTACGAATAAAAGAATTGAGAGAAGAAAAAGGATTGCTGCAAAGGCATCTGTCTGCTGATTTGGAGATAGATACACCAATGTACAGCAAGATTGAAAGAGGTGAACGAAAGGCCAAACGGGAGCAGGTTATTCAGATGGCAAAGATTTTTGAAGCCGATGAAAAGGAGCTGCTTGCACTTTGGCTCGCTGGCCAGGTTTATGAGCTTGTTAAAGATGAACCTGAAACAGCTGTTGGCGCTTTTCATATTGTAGAACAAACATTAAATACTGAATAAACGGATCAATGGCACACAATAAAAATGCAGCAAAGTCTCTGGGGCATTAATCCCCCTGCCAGGCAAAAACGATATTATTGTATAAGGCCATAAAGCATTTTATTATAAGTTAGCTCATGAAATGGGAATCCAGCCACAACACGAACCCTAAAACGAAAGTCTTTTATCCTAAATATGCAAATAAATTTAAGAAAGCTACATAATAACATATGAACAAAAAACTCACCCTTACATATTTAGAAGGCTTCCTTTTTGATGCCTGTGATATATTAAGAGGTAACATGGACGCCTCTGAGTTTAAAGAGTACATCTTTGGGATGTTGTTCCTGAAGCGTTTGTCGGATAAATTTGAATTAGACCGGGCTGTCCGCTTAAAGGAGCTGCAAAGCAAAGGATTAAGCGAGGATAAGATAAATCAGGCGTTGGAAAAACCAAATGCCTATGAATATTTTGTTCCGGCTGAACCTGTAAACGCCCGCTGGAATGTAAAAACCAAAGACGATGCAGGTAACGAAATTAATTCGGGAATACTGCACCTGAAAAAAGATGTTGGCAACAACCTGAATAAAGCACTGGAAGCACTTGAAGAAGCTAATCCCGATAAATTGAGCGGTGTGCTTACTAATGTGAACTTCAACCGAACCATTGGCAAAAATAAAAATGCTCTCAGCGACGAAAAGCTGATTGAATTTATTCAGCATTTTAATAAGGTAGAACTCATTGAAGAAAATTTTGAATTTCCTGATATTTTGGGGGCTGCTTATGAATACCTCATTAAGTATTTTGCCGATAGTGCCGGAAAAAAAGGAGGCGAGTTTTATACGCCAGGCGAAGTGGTTAAATTATTGGTCAATATTTTAGAGCCTGAAAAGGAATCTAGTGTTTATGACCCCACAATTGGCTCCGGCGGTATGCTTATCGAAACCAAAAACTATGTGCAATCCCGCTATGGCGATAGCTCAAACCTAAGCTTTGCAGGTCAGGAGCTAAACGGTGGCACATGGTCGCTGTGTAAAATGAATATGCTGTTCCATGATGTTTTTGATGCTGATATAAGACAAGGTGATACCATTGCCGATCCGCAGCATATCGAGAACGGAGAATTAAAACGCTTTGATATAGTTATTGCCAATCCTCCTTTTTCGGCGGATTATTCTGATATCAAAAATTTTCGTGACCGCTTTCATCATTGGATGCCCAGGAAAAGCAAAGCCGACTTTATGTTTGTGCAGCACATGATTAGTGTGTTAAAAGACAATGGCCGAATGGCGGTGGTGATGCCGCACGGTGTACTGTTCCGTGGTAGCGAGGAGAAAAATATGCGACAGTGGTTGGTGAAGCGTGGATATATTGAAGCTGTGGTCGGCTTGCCTCAGGGCTTGTTTTATGGTACAGGCATTCCTGCCTCTGTGCTGGTAATTAATAAAAAGGATGCACATAGCCGAAAAAAGGTGTTGTTCATTAATGCCGACCGGGAATACAAGGAAGGGAAAAACCAGAATAAGCTGCGCCCCGAAGATATTGCTAAAATTTCCTACGTATATCGGAAAAAATATGAACTGGATGCTTATTCCAAATTGGTGAGCAAAGAGGATTTAGAGAAAGAGGAATTCAACTTCAACATCCGCAGATATGTGGACAACAGTCCTCCTGCTGAACCTCAGGATGTAACAGCGCATTTGCACGGCGGCATCCCCGAAAACGAAGTGCAGTCTTTAACAAGCTATTGGAACAATTACCCGGATTTAAAAAGTGAATTATTTGAGGATTGGAAAGAAGGCTATAAAAAATTCGCTGCAAGTATTCAATCCAAAGACAAGCTAAAAGAATTGGTAAGCGAACACGCAGATATAGCTTCAAAGCGTACTGCTTATGTCTCCGCTGTTAATCAATGGTGGGACGATCATGTGGATAAATTAGAGGCATTACCAAAAAACAAAAATGTATTTGAGCTTTACCGCTCCTTTTCAAAAAGCATTGCTGCCGATTTTAGCGCACTGGGGATTTTGGATATGCACAAAAGCCGGGGCGCATTTGCTACGTATTGGAATAGCCTGGAAACCGACCTTAAATCCGTTTCTGCCAGTGCCTGGAACGCGGATTTAATACCTGCCGAAGAAATACTGCAATCACAATTTCCTGAAGTACTGGAAGAACTGGCGAATAATGAAGCAAGGCGCGACGAGCTGGAAGCCATGTTTGCCGAAGTAAACGAATTGGAAGAAGGCGAATACGAGGAAGATAATTTTGAGGTTCTGCCCAAGGATGTTATGAAGGAATTTAAAGGCAAGCTGAGAGAAACCAACGGAAGCATAAAAGCCGCCAGCAAAGAAATTAAAGCGCTCAATATCCGGATTAAAGCCAATTATGATAATGCAGCTTTAAAGGCTGACTTAAATATGGTTATGGAACAGCAAGCATCCTATACCAAACAAAAGCAAGCCATTGACAATAAGCTGTCTCGCCATACAGAGCTGGAGCAGGAACTAAAAACCTGCAAGGCTACCATTAAAGAAATTAAGGACAAAAAAGATGATCTGGTAGAAAAAGCCCGTGAAAAAATCACGCCCGAAGAAGCCAAAGCCCTTATTCTTGCCCGCTGGAAGCAAACTTTACAGACTACTGTAATGGACTATGTAAACCGTTACGAACGTGATTTTCTGGCGGAACTGGAAAAACGCTTCTTGAAGTACCAGGAAACTTTAACCGCAGTATTAAAGGAGCGCGATGAGGCGGCCAACGAGCTTAATGGCTATTTAAAAGAATTGGGCTATGAATAAACAAAACACAACTGAAATTAAACGCTATTCAGGCGAATTGTTCACTGTTTTGTCATCCATAATTGAACAGGCAAAAAGCAAGGCCGCTGTTTTTGTTGTAGCCGAATCCACCTTAATGTATTGGCAGATTGGTGACTATATCAACACTTATTTAAAAACCGACGGGCGTACCGAATATGGAGGAAAAATTCTTGCGTCACTGTCGCAACAATTGGCTCTGCAATCGAAATTGCAAAACAAAACACCGGAAACCATGAAGCATAAATACTGTAAAGCCAATCTCTTGTCTAACTTTTTAACGGAGTTGGGGTATGAAGGATAAGTGGCGTGAAAAACTGTTAGGAGATTGTTGTATTATTAAGGGGAGAATTGGTTTCCGAGGTTATACTGTTGAAGATATTGTAGGAGAAGATGAAGGCGCTATTTCTTTAAGTCCTTCAAATATTAAGAACAGTAAATTAAGTTATGACAATTCTACTTACATTTCTTGGTTTAAATATGATGAATCACCTGAAATTAAATTAGAAGAGAATGATATTCTACTTGTCAAAACAGGTTCCACATATGGGAAAACGGCTCAGGTTAAAAACTTAACTAAGCCTGCCACAATTAATCCTCAGATAGTAGTTCTGAAAAAAATTACAGAAGACTCGGTATTTCTTGGCTACTTAATGCAGAACTCCATCATACAAAGGCAAATTGAAGCTACAGTTGTTGGAGGAGCTATTCCTACTCTATCTCAAGAAAATATATCAAATTTTAAAATCGAAATTCCCCCACTTCCCCAACAACGTCGCATAGCCCGCATCCTCTCCACCTGCGATGCCGTATTAGAAAAAACAGAAGCAGCCATTGCCAAGTACCAGGCCATTAAACAAGGCATGATGCACGACCTTTTCACCCGTGGCATTGACATTAAAACCGGCAAGCTCCGCCCAAAGCAGGAAGATGCTCCGGAGCTTTATAAGGAGAGTGCATTGGGATGGATTCCGAGGGAGTGGGAAATATATGAACTTGACAAGCTATCTACTAAAATTGTCGATGGAACTCATTTTACACCGAAATATACAGAAAGTGGAATGCCATTTCTAAGGGTAACTGATGTACAATCTGAAATTATTGATTTTGAAAAAATCAAATACATTAGTGTAGAAGAACACAATGAACTAATTAAAAGATGTAATCCTCAAAAGGGAGATATTTTGTACAGTAAAAATGGTACTATAGGTATTCCTAAACTGATTACTTGGGATTGGGAGTTTTCGATATTTGTTAGTTTGGCTTTAATTAAACCGATAAGAAAACTAATAAAACCTGAGTATTTAACTTTGATTTTATCGGAAGAAATAGTTTGGAAGCAAATTAAGAAAAGGGCTAAGCAAGGTACAGTAACAAACCTACACCTTGAAGAAATACGAGAATTTTTAATTCCTGTGCCTTTAAAAGATGAGCAACAAATTCTTTTCTCCAGGGCAAACGCATTATTAAATAAAATTAAGGTTGAACAATCCACCCTCACCAAATACCGTGAAATAAAAGCAGGCTTAATGCAGGATTTATTGAGCGGTAAGGTGGAAGTGAAAGTTGATGAAAATTAAAAGTTAGGAACCATGAAAGAATACAGCGCACAAGAACTATTTGAATTGCTTAACGAGCAAGACGAATCTACCTGGATTGAGGCTAAGGGAGGCAGCGAAAGCACCCGCTCGGTAATGGAAACGGTTTGTGCTTATTCTAACGAGCCCGGGCTTGGAGGTGGGTTTATTATTATGGGCATAGCCGAAGATAATGCCTCATCTTTTCCGCAATACAGAGCAGTAAACATTGATGATATCGACAAGTTCCAGAAAGACTTTGCTACACAGTGTGCCGGAATGTTTAATCTGCCCGTTCGCCCGGAATTATATATCGAGAAAGTTGAGGGGCAGACTGTTATAAAAATTTGGGTAAACGAATTGCCTGCCCATCAAAAACCACTGTATTTCAAAGCCGATGGCTTGCCGGCAGGGGCTTACCGCAGAATCGGAACAACCGACCAGCGTTGTACCGAAGATGATATGCATATTTTTTATCAAGACAATATAAGCTACGACCAAAGTCCGGTTCAAGGCGTTTCAATGGAAGATATTGATGAAAATGCCATAAAGCGTTATCGTGTTTTACGGGGGAACGTAAATCCTTATGCGGAGGAATTAACGTATTCCGATGCGGAGCTGCTACAAGCCCTTGGCTGCACAAATGCAGATAATAAGGATCAGCCCAATTTGGCGGGTTTGTTACTCTTTGGGAAGAGCATGGCACTCAGGCGAACCTTTCCTATGTTGCGGGTAGATTATATTCGCGTTCCGGGAAATATTTGGGTTGAGAACCCGGATGACCGGTTTATTTCCATTGATATGCGCGGTTCGCTATTGCTGCTCATATATCGTTTAATTGATGCTATAAATGCCGATTTGCCCAAAGGATTTTTGTTGGAAACCGATAAAATACAGGCCACAGCAACTGGTTTGCCTTTAAAGGCTTTGCGCGAAGCTATTGTGAATGCTTTGATGCACCGCTCGTATCGCGAACATCGTCCAATACAGCTTATTCGGTATGATAATCGCATCGAAATAATTAATCCCGGTTTTTCGCTAAAGGCAGAGGATAAACTGGGAGAACCCGGCAGTGAAACCCGAAACCCATTTATTGCAGCCGTTTTTCATGAAACCAACCTGGCAGAAACCAAAGGTTCGGGAATCAGGGCTATGCGCCGTTTAATGAAGGAATCGCATTTGGTTCCGCCAACTTTTGAGTCAAGGCGCGGAAGTAATGAGTTTGTGGCACGTTTATTATTGCATCATTTTCTCAATGAGAAAGATTTGGCGTGGTTAAAGCAGTTTGAAAAATTTAACCTGAGCGATTCTCAAAAACAAGCTTTGGTTTTTATTCGTGAAGTGGGTGCTATTGATAATCATACCTATCGCCAGATGGCTGATTGCGATGTTATGAAAGCAAGTATTGAGCTAAGGGAGCTAAAAGTGGATGGTTTACTTAGGTCTAAAGGCAAGGGAAAAGGCACTTACTACCTTCCTGCGCCCAATCTTTTAACTGCTAATACACCAACTGGAGGCCTTAGTACACCAGCTCAGGCTCTTAGTACACCAGCTGGAGGCCTTAGTACACCAGCTCAGACTCTTAGTACACCAGCTGGAGGCCTTAGTACACCAGCTCAGGCTCTTAATACACCAGCTGAAGGTCTTAATACACCAGCTGGAGGCCTTAGTACACCAGCTGTCGTAAAAATCAGCCAGGAACTTAAAGATGAAATAGCTCAATTAGGAAAGCGAATAAACGACAAGCAAAAACTAAGGGATATTATTTGCAAAATATGTGCAGACCAATATTGCAAATCGTCCGAAATCGCAGAGATACTTGGTAAACGAGAAGATTACATTAAACGGAATTTCTTAGGTGATATGATAAAAAGGGAGGAGCTGGTTTATTTGCATCCTGAGATGATTAATCACCCAGACCAAGCCTATAAAACAAACAAGTAAACAATTTGTCATGGCCGAATTTAAAAACGTTGAGAAGCCCTTTCTGGAAAAGCTCCATGCCTTAGGATGGGATATAATAGAACACGATTTCGGTATTCCGCATGATCCGGGCATAAGCTTAAGGACTTCTTTTAAAGAGATTACTTTAAAGGAAGTTTTTAAGGAATCCGTAAAACGAATCAATAAAGTAAACGGGACAGAATGGCTAACGGATAAGCAATTGGATGATTTGCATGATGAAGTTACGTCAACGGAAAGAGGTGCTTTATCCCTATTAGAGGCCAACACAATAGTTTTTGAGCGTTTAATTGGCAAAACGAAAACAACTGTATCAAAAAATGAAATTACGGGCGATACAAATGTATTGGTCAAGCTAATTGATTTTGATGATTGGGAAAATAACAGCTTTATTGCCATTAACCAGTTTAGGCTCATTACTCCCGCTGCCCCAAGAGAAGGGATTATACCTGATATCGTATTATTTGTTAATGGCTTACCTCTTGTTGTTGTGGAGTGTAAGGATGTGGATGTAAGCGACCCCATTTCGGAAGGTGTGATCCAAATACAACGCTATTCAAATACCCGTGATGATGACTTTGGCATAAAAGAAGGAGAAGAAAAATTATTCCATTATAACTTATTTTCGATTGCTACACATGGAATCGAAGCCAGATGCGGAACAATAACAGGCGATTTTGAATATTACTTGAACTGGAAAGATATTTTTCCTGTACACTACAAAACCTTCAATATCGCGCAATATGCCGCCGAGGAAGAAATTCGCTATGGTAAATTTGGTATTAAAAAAGAGCCCCAGGTAAGGCAGGAAGTGGCAATTCACGGTATGCTCAACAAAGAAATACTATTGGATATCATGCGCCATTTTACCTTAAACAAAACGTTTGATAATGGTAATACTGCCAAAATCATTTGCCGTTATCAGCAATACCGGGCTGTTGGTAAAATTATAGAGCGTTTACGTGAAGGCAAAACCGGAAAAGCACGTTCCGGTGTTGTATGGCATACACAAGGTTCAGGGAAATCCCTAACCATGATATTCCTTATACGGAAGCTGCGTTCCCTGCCCGACCTTAAAGATTATAAGGTAATTATATTGGTTGACAGGAAAGACCTGGAGAAACAACTATCGAATGATGCCTATCTTACAGAAGAGTTCAAAAAGGAATACATTGTGAAGAACCGCAGGGAGCTTTATCAAAAGCTTTCGGGAGATTCTTCAAACCTGAATATGGTGATGATCCACAAACTGGTGCAAGAAGACTTAAGGCATTCCACGGCTCTTTTAAAAGCTTTTGTCGAGGAAGGTATTGTCCCTGAATTCAAACCTTTTGATGTGGTCAATCCATCAGACAGGATTATTATTTTAATTGACGAAGCCCACAGAACGCAAGGTGGTGAAATGGGCGACAATCTATTTTCGGGTTTTCCTAATGCTGCCAAAATTGCATTTACCGGAACACCTCTGTTAACGGAAAGGCATAAACGCAAAACACATGAGCGCTTTGGTGAGAATCCGGAGTTTATTGATACCTACAAGATTCGTCAGGCCGTTGATGACAGGGCTACCCTTGATATTATCTATCAGGGAAAGACCAGCCACGATAAAATATCCGATAAAGAAGCCTTTGACAGGGAGTTTGAAGACGTTTTCAGGGAAAGGACTAAAGAGGAGCGAGAAGAGATACAAAAACGCTACGGTACAATGCAGGCATACCTTGAAGATATGGATCGCCTGCGTGAAATTGCAAACGACCTGGCGAATCACTATATTGATGAAATCCTGCCTAATGGCTATAAGGCCATGGTTGTAGCCAGTTCTATCCTCGCTGCTGCACGCTATCAATATCTAATTGCTCAGGCAGTTCAGGAAAGACTTGAAAAGGAAAAAAGAAAACCAGAAAAAGATGAAGAGCTCATAAAACAAATTGGGTTTATTGAAGCCTGTACAGTGGTGACAAAGCAGGACAATAACGAAGAAGCTTTCATCAGCGCAGCAAGAAAAAAAGCCAAAGAGCTAAATGCAGTTGATAATTTCAAAAAGGACTTTGATTATTCCACAGATGAACACGGAAACTACTTAAAACCGGAAACCGGTGTAGCTTTTCTTTGTGTTTGCGATAGGTTATTAACGGGTTTCGATGCTCCTATTGCCCAGGTAATGTACCTTGATAAGAATATCAGGGAGCATGACCTATTGCAAGCTATAGCCAGGGTTAACAGAACAAAAGGCGAAAAAAAACATGGGATTTTAGTCGATTATTTTGGTGTTTCCAACCATTTGAAAGAAGCGCTGAATATCTGGGGCGCTACCGATGAAGAAGATATTAAAGAACTGCTGGAATATTTTAGGGATATAAACAAGGAGATCCCGGTATTGGAAGCCCGTTACAACAGGCTTGTTCAGCTGTTTGAAGACAGGGGTATTGCTAAATTCATAGATTTTGTTGAGCAAAAAATGAGCGATAAGGAAGAAGAGTTCCAGCTCGCTGAAAGCTGTATAGAGTTGGCTGGGGAAATTCCCTTTAGAGCCCAGTTCGACACCTATCTGAAAGCCTTTTTCGATAGCCTTGATTTGCTTTTTAATACTTCTGTAGCCAGGGAATATTACATCCCTGCAAAGCGCTTTGGATACCTGCTTATACGAATACGAAACAGATACAAAGATGCCACCCTGGATTTAAAATGGGCAAAAGCTAAGGTGCGCAAAATGATTGATAAGTATCTTGTGACGTTAAGTATCGACAGTAAGGTGCCTCCGGTAAGCCTATTGTCCGATGATTTTCCAAAAGAGGTAGATAAATTTGGTAAAAATACCAAATCAAAGGCATCGGAAATGGAACATGCAATCCGTAGGCACATCAAGCTTAATATGGAAAAAGACCCTGGTTTATATAAGCGCTTTTTAAAACGGATGGAGGATATTTTAGACCGATATAAAGCAAATTGGGAAACCATAGTTGAAGAATTTGACCGTTTGCGTACCGACCTTGGAAAGGGTAGAGAGCCCGAACCCGGAATAGGTACTCAAGGTCTGCCATTTTATGATCTAATCATCATGCAAGCTTTTGGCGAAGAAGAAGTTTCGAATGATAAAAAGGATGCAATAAAGAAATTGGTCAATGAAATAGTCGAATTATTGAAAGATGCGATCAATAAGACCGATTTTTGGAGAAGCAGAGAGACGGAGATCAGGAAACTACAAGGGAAATTAGATGATCTGTTGGACTTCTTTGAAGTAGAGGAGATATCAGGGCAGCATGAAAAGATCAGCATGGAAGTAATGAATCTTGCGAAGAAAAGACATCGTGAATTAACCGGAGAGGAATGATTGTTTCAGGTATTGACATAAAGATTATAAGGAGTAGGCGAAAGACCATCAGTATATTCATCGAAAGAGATGGTTCTGTGTCTGCAAGAGTCCCGGAAGATATTCCTGAAGATGAACTTAAGCAGGTGTTGCTGACGAAGGAGTATCAGATTCATAAAAACCTTGCAGAATGGGAACAGCTCAATGATAAAAAGGTTATACGTGAATATGTCAATGGTCAATCCTTTCTCTATTTGGGTCGCAATTATCGTCTTTCTCTAGTGAGTGAAGGAGAAAAGAAGCTGGTACTTAAAAACGGACGGTTCGTGCTGCCGAAACAGTTTCAAGACAAAGCGAAGGAGCTGTTTATGGAGTTTTATAAAGAGAAGCTAAACGAAAAGCTTCATCCTATTCTGTCACGCTATAAAGGTCAAATAGGAGTAAGCCCGAAACAAGTGAAGGTAATGGAACTCCAGAACCGATGGGCTTCGTGCAGCAGTATAGGCAAGCTGAACTTTCATTGGAAATGTGCTATGGCACCTATTGACGTTCTCAATTATATCGTAGTGCATGAACTGGTTCATTTAATTCACCCAAATCATACGCAAGCTTTTTGGAATGAAATTGATAAAGTGATGCCCAACTACGAAAGGCATGTCCAATGGCTCCGGTTAAATGGCTCCGGAATGGATTTGTAAAAGGGGGGTAGCTCTATTGCCAATAGAAAACTATGCGCACTTTCTTGCATATGACTCTGCTATTTCTGGATGTAACAGCTATCACAATTCCTCTGAAATAAGTTTCACAATCGAACCGAATTGGTCATCTCAGAGTTGCATTCTTATTGTTATTCAAATCTTTGTACAGTTTAATGTAAAATAATCCATCCCAAATTCCTTCTTACTTAGATTACCATATCTGCTATCACCAATTTTTAGTGTTACATTTTCTTCGTTTGTGCTGTCAATTAAGCATTTACAATCATGTGCTATACATTTCAAATAGTTTAGCTTTTCTGTATTGTAAGAATGTATTTTTGCCCCACAATTATAGCACAGTAAATAATCATCTCGTAAACTATCTGCATTTGATTCTATTTCATTTAGTAACTCTCTAACACAATTTAAAATATTTTCCCTGTCAGGCCTGCCTTTTGATTTGTACAAAGTATCTTTTTCAATCTTGCCTTTTATTTCTTCATAAGAGAGTTGTGTTTTTGGATAAGAGTGAAATTTGTAAATGTATGATGTTAGATCAAATTCAAGAAATTCTGTTGGAATATACTGAATGTATTCCTTGAGCAATTGTTTGAACTTGTATTCCTTTGATAGATTATTCAAATATCCAAACAACATGTACTTTCTTAGAAGTACAGCAACACGTTCAACGCTATCCGGATCAAGGGGATTTATGTGAATAAATGTTGAATTATCAAGCGTTTGATTTTCATCATAATAGAGTACGTAAGTGTTTTGTGTCTTCAAAAAAGAAAGTAGCTTATCATCATTCTCTGGCAAGTTTCCAGTAACAACAATGTTAATTTTCTTTTCTCCTATAGTTATTTCAAAGATACCTTTACTACTTTCATTGAATGTTACATCGATTAAATGTAGATGCTTTGCTTCAAAACTCGAGTAATTTCCATATGCTTCATAATCCAAATTATTTATGAGAACATAGGTGATTAGACTTTTTGCGTAGGCTCTAAGTCCTTTAATTACATCCTGCTCGAATTTAATTTTCTCCGCTTCACTTTTTTCAGGTTTAACTTTATCAAGTTCAAGCCACAATGTTTTAACATACCTATAATGCTTGTGATTAACCATTACATTTGTATTACGAAGTGAAATAGACTTTGTGGCTCGTTTATTAACCAACTCAAAAAGAACACTCTTTTTGAGTTGTAATAGCCTTTTTTTTATTTGATTCAATACTTCTTCCGTAGAGGATAAGGTTGATGCGTCATTTCTTTTGCCATGAAAATAGTCATCTTCGTAAACAGCCCCTATTAAGCTTAGATTTCTATGGATTTTTTTGTACCACCCTTTTTGGTCATTTCTGTTTTTCAGTAACGTTTCATATTCAGCTAAAAATGATTTTATATCCTGAATTTCTTTTAGTCTTGAGTTGAGATAAACCAAACATCTTTCAATAAAAGCTATCGTAATCTGGTTTTCATAAATATTAAAATTTAGCTCAAGTTCTTCATTAAGAATCCTACTAGGTTTGAAACTCACAATGCTTTTATGAGTCCAATCTTCTGTGTGCGATGCAAGATATTGATAGCTTTTTGACGGAATTCTCTTTGCCCTAGAGACATGTACTTTCTCAATTTCTCTTTCAAGCATATAATGAGGAACTCTGAATATTTCCTCAATATGAAACAATTTATCATAAAGAAGCTTTTCGAATTCGTTCAATCCTAGTTTATTCCTAATCCTTCGTATTAATGGAATAACATCAAACTTGTTATTATCTGATTTTTCAGTGTCAATAGATATGTCTATGAAAATATCTTGTAAGCCTTTATTCTTATCCAACAATATTTCTTGACGAATTGCTTTTCTTGTTTGGAAATTCGAATAGGTTAAGTCCTTGATATTTTCACTTTCATCAATTATACAAAATCGTCCAAAATCAATTTGATATGGCAGATCGTTTTTAAGGACAGTTCTACTTGTATATCTATCAAAAAGCTTCATTATTTTTTACTTAATTCAACATCTAATAATTCAATAGCGAATTTCGGTTCGTGCACAAAATTCTTTTTGAATAGTTCGACATAGTCCTTTTTAAAATTGGATAAATTGTTTTTATCCAGATCGTAGCGGTTTTTAAGAGTTCTGAATAATCGACTTGTGACCAAATGATCAACAGCATTTGAAATATCTTTCTGCTGTTCAGTTCCAGATTCCATATAAACACTAATAAATCTTTCTGCCTGGAATTCAAGTCGGTTTCCTACCCCTATTCCTTTATCCATAAGTAGTAGCCTCATGTCATCTGAATTTATAAACGTGTGAAATTTTTTATATGAATCCTTATTATTTTGTTCAGCTTCTTCAAATTTGGAACTCAACCATCGATATTTTACATTGAATGATGCTTCAGTAGGTTTAAAATGCTTTCTGTCAGGATGGTTCTTTGGCATTTCCATCAAGTTAGAACGGTCATACGTTTTCGGAGCAAATTCTAAAGTTGTTTCATCATGGTTTGCCGTTCCGATAAATCTCACATTTTCAGGAATTCTTAGTTTACCCCCTCTGATTAAGGCGGGTAAAACTTCATTTGGCGTGTTCAAAAGTCCAATATATCGTTCGCTCGGAGATTGTTCTAATAAAGATAAAAAATCAGCGAAATAATGTTCCGGTCTAGAAAGGTTCATTTCATCCAAAATAATCAGGAACAAGGTGTCAGAATATTTTGGTTGGTTAGCTATATATAAAGCTTTAAAGAAATCCGTCTCTTTATACTTTTGCTCAAATGAGTTATAATATCCCATTAGATCCATGTTGTCACGCCATCCAGATTGAATTGCACATATCCTATAAGGAGCTTTATTTTGATTATCATCATCCACACCGATATAATACTTATCAGAAATAAGAGCTTTTGCAAATTCCCTTGGCAAGCTCGTTTTACCTGTACCGCTTATTCCTTGCAAAATGCTAATTGGTGACATATGCAATCCCGCAAGAAATATTCTGATGGTCTCCAGCGAATAATAAAAAGGTTTATCCGACTTGAACGCCATCCATTTCTGAATATACGTTGTCAATTCTACCAAATCTTTTGGTAAATCTTTCTTTTGCTGAAGATGGTTAAATCCAAGGTTTCTTGAATCTGAATCACACTTTTTTGCAAACTCAAAAGCATCTGCCTTTTTGGTTGACTCGCCCTTCAACTGGTCAATTGTTATTGATAAGTCATCTATCGTTTTTTTCAATGATGCTTCCCGAACTTTAGCACTTTCAATCTGATTCTTGTAAGCGTTAATTTCTATTACATAAGAGTCCATGTTGCTCAATATTCTTTTAAGCTCAAGCAATTCACCTTCATTTACCATAGTTTGGTATTCGTTGACTTTAGCCTGAAGTTCTTCAATTTTTGCTTGTTTGGATTCTATTTCAAATTGCTCGGGACGTTCATTTAACTCTCTTTTAAAGTTCTCCAATTCCTTATTTAAAAAAGAGTATTGCATTAATATTTCTTGTGGCTCTGTTGATTCAAAGGCGTTTTGCAAATCCTCAAAAAGCTGTTTTAGTTTGGCATTTTCCTGTTCCAGACTTGTCGTTTTGCGTTGCAGCCTCTCTAATTCTGCTGTTTTTAAAAATAATTGTTCTGAATATTTGGTTTCAAACTCTTCTTGTAGGTCATCTTTAAAAATTTGCTTTTCAACTTCAAACTTTTTTTTATCTCTTTTGAATTCTAAAATTTGTTTTTCCAGATCAGCACTCTGGCTGAGATGACTTGAATAATCATTAATGTTTTTTTTGTGAAAGTCGGTAAGCTCTTTCAGTAAGTTCTCCGTGTCTGTGAAAACTTTCTGTTCGGTTTCTTTAATAGTATCCAAAAGCCTTCTAATAATACCTGTAAATTCACCGTTATCAAGAGCGAACTCTCTCTCTGTAATTTCTTTGTCCTTTTTATTATACTCTTCAAGTTTCTTTTTAAGTTCAGCTTTTATGCCTTCTGCTTCCTTTTTTGCAGTTTCTAATTCATCTTTAAGCTTTATTGTCTTATCTTTTTCATCTTGGGTTGAGGTCAATAAGGTTTCCAGCCGCTTATTGATATCTTTAAGATAGTTCCAATATTTCGATAGATCTTCCTTTGCTTCAGCTTCATTAAGTTTGATCTCAGATTCCGGAGATAATTGTTCAACTGGCTCAACAGATTGCAATTCTTCTTGTTTTACCTCAATTTCCAACTTTTGGTCATCAGTCAGTTTTGGCCTTATTGGTTCAGTTCTTTTTTGCTGTTGGTTATGATGTTGGGTCTGTCTTCCCTTATTCTTCTTTCTTGCCATATTAAATATTTTTAATGTAGTCGTTAATAAATGACTTTATAAAGCCATAAAACTTTTCAACTTCTTCTTTTGAATGGGATTTCAAATACTTTTCAGAAGAGGTTTGTCCGTGTCCTTTGTCATTTCTTAGCTGGGATACTTCTATTATAATATCTATTCTATTTTTAAATATGTTGAAAAGAAATGAATTATTATCGTAAGTATAAGTCATGATAAATGAAGCTAAATAAGACAGTAAGGACTTCCCATATTCCAGCTTACCTCTACTCACATTAAGCAATTTTTGTGGTACTAAGGTGTTACTTGAAAATATTCTTTTACGGTAGATTCTTATAAGTACTTCACGTTTTTTTGATGAATCTTTATCTAATTCAGAATAAACAAATTCATAAAATGCAATTCGGTTTTCTTTGTCTTGTTTCAAAATGTTTTCCAATGCATTTTGTAGGTTCAGTGTAAATGAAACACTTGCGTCAATATCATTGTATTTATGATTTTCAAGAAGGACTAGATTTTTGATTATAGCTTTAATGTATAACTGCAAATTATTATCAAGTCTATTAAAGCCTACAATAGGAAAATCTGAGAGTAATTTTTCTTCGATAAGTTTATTTAAATGTTGCTGATAATCTGACAGGATTTTCCCTCCCAGTGTTTTTGCATCTGCAAATCTTTTTTGAACAGTGTCTAATAAATTCTTATTTACCGGATTGCTCAGATAAAATTTTAAGGCAACATTATCACCAAAGCCAAAAGGATCAAGTACCCGCCAATCAGGTTCAAAGGTGTTGTCTTCGTTTCGTTGTATATATACATATGTGCAAGCCCATGCAACTTCGGGCTGGTCGTTTAGAAAACGGATACTGAGTTGACTGGAAAATTTTTCAATTTTGGATTCGTCATCTGTGTAATGACTACCTTTTCTATTGGAATTTTGAATGAGTTGTAAAACTTCTCTTTCTGTAGGTCGATTGAAATTAGTTTTGTCTTTAATGGCTTCATCCAAGAAGAATGGCATGTCTGTATAATCATCTCCATCACCTTTAGTTCCGGTAACAATTTTTGGATGTTTTTTCTTTGTTTCTTCTATAATATCTGCAGGAATGACCTGATTGATGTAATATTGATAGAGTTTGTCCTGATTTATATACTTGAAAACGTAGCCAATTTTTCTTTTACCTGAGTTTACAACTAATCCATCAACCTCCCACAATTTTTCTTTGCCTTTTTCATTTAATGAACCATGTTCATTTATTAAACCTTTGTTATGAAGTTCAGAGGTAACAATGCTAATAAGTTTGGCATCAAGACCCGTGTATGATGAAATGGTATCATCTTTTATCCCTGGCTTAGCTTTGAATTTAAGAACGAGCTTTTGGAAAAAATTCAATCCATGTTCAAACTCATTGGTTTCAACACGATACATGTAAAAAGGAATGGCAACCATAATACACTTTGGTGATGGCCTACGATTTATTTGAAAGTATATGTTGTTATATTCTATTGCCATGGCTTGAATCAGTTGAAAGGTTGTTATAAAACTCATATAGACCTTCTACATAGGTCTTGGCAAATTCATCTGCAAACATTTCACCATCTCCAACTACTATAAGCATTCTTTGTGCACGGGAGAATGCTACATTTAGTCTGTTCTCAAGTGTTAAAAATCCAAAGACCTTTTTGTAATTGTCGTGATTGCGATTAATAGTGTTTGAACGGACAGTACTCAGGATAACAATGTCAAATTCTTTACCTTGAAATGAATCGACAGAGCCAATTCTTAGTTTCTCTCTTCCATCTGGGGTTTCTCGGAATTGTTGTGCTATTTCATAATTACCATCACTTTTTAATTCAGTATACCCTTTATTTGCAGCCTCTTTGAATATTTCGTCAACTTGCTTAGCATAAAATGTTATAATGCCAATACTGAATTTTTCAAAATTTGGGTCAGTTTTAAATTCGTCTAGCAGTCTTATTATTCTTTGAGATTCAGAGTTTCTTGATTTACTTTTTCCACTTTGCTCAAGTCCAACATTCTTTTTAACATCACAGAAAATTGCTGCCTTGTCTTTAGCCCAAGGTAGTCCTATATCATGTTTTTTCAGTTCTGCCTGATTTGGGATTCCAGTTTTAAGTTCGTTTTTGTAATATATTCTGCTAATGAAATTACCGATGAAAGGGTGCATACGGAACTGTTCAGTCAGGGTAATTGTTCTTCTGGGTTTAGCGGAATGAAGATTTCTAAATATTACACCAAATAGAGATTCTTCTAATTTTTTCCTTGTTTCAGAAGCAATAAATCTATCAGAAAGTTTTGTCGATGTTTCGTCTGCAATGTCGTCTTCCAGGAGGTGTGGTAATTGATCTTGGTCGCCTACCATGATAATTCTTTCTGTTGCTTTAGCCATCGGGATTAGCAAGTCCAAGGGATTTGAACGGGCAGCCTCTTCAAGAATAACATTATCAATACTTGAATAAGAACTCATTTCTTTTCCACCAGCAACCTGATTAGTTGCAGCAAGGCTTTCGCCATAATCTTTAATAGTGTTTTTGATATATTCTGCATTTCCATCGAGTTCATCTCGCAAGGATTCTAGATTGGCAGTTAGAAAAGTTTCTTCATCCTCGTACAATATTTCTTCCTTTTGCTTATAGTGACGAATAACTTTTTCGAGCCATTCCATAACAGGAAGATTATTGCCTGATGCAATGCTGCTTGTAGAACTATTAATTTGCTCCATGAAGATTTCCTTAATTTCACTTAGCTTTTTAAGTGTCGATTGGTCTGGATCATCTACAGGACAGCTTTTTAAGAATTGTTTTTCGGATACCGAAAAAGGCAGATCAGATTTGAGTAATCTTTGGATTTTATAAAAGCCATCGTCATTATATGCTTCCTTTTCAATCCGTATGCCCTTTAGTATAGAAAGATTTTTTTCGGCTGAAGTTTCGTTAAACTTTTTGTAACTAATCAGTCTGCAAATTAGCGATAGTTCCCAAAGCAGGCACAACACTCTGTCCATTCTTGATAATTGTGTCAGTAACTGATCTCAAAACAGCAAAGGCATCCGCTCCTTCGGTCGATCTGAATTGACCTGAAACTTTCTGTTTTACTTTTATGTTTCGGATTGCCCTTTCAGAAGCATTATTGTCTGGCGGGACTTCTGGGTGATATAAGAAGGTGAAGATATAGTCCCTGTATTTGACGAGCCTTTTTTTGAATGCAAGCAATTCGTTGTGTTTTTCCGGCAGTTCTGCTTTCAGTAAACTGTTCAGCCTGTTTTCAATTGCGTTCCTCTTTGGGTTATGTACGTAGCAGCCCGCATTGTCCATTTTTTTCTTCAAATCCAGTGCCGTTTGAAACAGCCGTTTGCATATCCTGCTCCATTTATGCCCATACCTTTCTGACAAGTAATTCAGGTCACGTAAAAGATGTGCCATACAAATCTGGTGCGACAGCGCAGCAGTATTAAAATGGCTCTTCCAGCAATCATGTACCAACACAGAGTTTTTAAACCCATCTTTAAATGTATTGCCAATGCTCCTCTGTGCCCTGTTGTCAGTGATGGTAATGAATGTAGCCTCTTGGTTTTGCCATGTCCATGCCCAGTGCTTATTGCCATCAACCTTAACTCCTGTCTCATCACTTCCTACAGAAAAACAATATCCTCCCGAAAGCAACTTTTGCTTTATTAGGTCATAGGCTGGTTGGGCCTTACGCTTTAGTTTATTGAGCAAATAATGGATGCCCCCTTCGCTTATGGGAACGTGGAAAACATCCCTGAAAAGTTCTTTCATACGCAGAAAGGGCAGGTACTGCCTGGTATGGAAATACCCGATCAAACTTTCAATGTTGTTCCCATAGCTTACCGGGGCATTGGCCTGAGATGGATAATCACACTTGGTTTCATGGCCACAACTGCAAACCTTTTTATATACCCGGTGTTCTGTGACATGTAACTTTATCTCGGGAATATCAAATACCTGGCGTTTACCGGCTAATTGTACGGGCAAAGAAGCAAGGTCTTTTCCGCAACACTTGCAATATGAGGGGATGTGCTTCTCAATAGTGTCAGGCACTTGGGCCATCTTAAGTGTGTTTCCTTTCCGCCCTGCCTGTCCGCCTGGCTTACGCCCTGTCTTTTCCCTCAAACTCCTGCGCTTAGGGCGGTTCTGATCTTGGGAGGGAGGTATTGAGCTGTTGTTGCTGTTTTTTGGTGTTTGGTATTTGGCAAGCTTTTCTTTGAGTTTTTTGTTTTCCAACTCAAGGGCTTCCAGTCTTCTTTCAAGCTGGCCGATCCTTTTGAAAAGCTCTTGTATAATGAAATCTTTGTCCAAAACTTTTTTCTTTCAAAAGTAGTGTAGGTTGGAGGCAAAAGTCAAATTACCAGCGGTTTAGTTACGAACACAGGAAACAGCAAATTGTGAACAGCCAATGATTTTTGAAAAATACCCCAAGGAGAACCCAATATTTAAACCCGAAATCCAAAGGCAAACAAATAGCAAAATCACAGAGCCTTTAAACGCATCAACCCCAGAAAGTTATTCACAAGCCACAGCGAAAATTGTTAATAAGGATTGATTTTTTTCTGACACTGATTAGTTACAACTTTTTATCTTCAGTTAATTCTTTCCATTCATTCCATAGTTCATCACTGTCTAAATTATTAACCATAGCATCTATTTCCTGTTTTAGCTTATCTTCTTTTTTTTCAGCCAAGTAAACAGATTTGATGTCATTTAATTTTTTAGAAAGACGGTTACTAGTGCCTTTTAATGAGAGCCTCTGTAGAGAATCGTCAATGCACAATTTCATCTCTTCGATGAGCTTGTCCTCAGCCCTTATATTACTTTGTGTTTCCTTACCAATCTTAATGGTAGGCAAGCCAAGAGTATAAATTTTAGAAGCGATGTGTTCAACAGTATCATTTTGGAAAGCAGAAACCAAAATGAGTTTCTTCTTATTTGCAAATTCATTGCCTCCTGAGTTTACATTCTTTTCTTCTATTTCGATAAGCCTGTCGCAAATAGCTGCTACAACAGTAGATTTACCTGTACCAGGTGGCCCCTGAATAATAGCGATGTCAGGTGTGTTAATGGCAATCTCAACTGCTTCTTTTTGATTTGGAGTCAAATCGTTAATGCCAAATTTTTCTATCAGAAATTTTCTGGTTCTTTCAGTTAACGCTTTTTCTTTTCTTTTTTTAGGCAACATAGCTTCAGAGCTACCTTCAATTGCAAAAAGTAAATTCTGTGTAACAAACTTTCTATTCTCTCTAAGACTCTTTAAAGCCCATTCCCTTCGTTTGTTTACAATTTCATCGCCAACTAATGAGATGATGAATCTTCCTTTTTCTGGAATTGAACTTAATTCATCATATAGTTCAAATGAAAAGTCATTACTAATAGACTTTATTAAGTATCGCTTGTTGTCGTTATTATTGCTTTCTTCTTCCTTTGATAGTTCAAATGAAGTATTCAGTAAGTCGTCTGTATTTTCTTTAATTGAAATCTTAAGTTCTTCCGACAGATTGTTTATTCTAATTCTAGTAATCCCATCAGGCAAAAATCTGATTCTTGAAAAAGATAATTCTCCAATCTTCTCTTTTAGCTGGTTTGCTCTTTCCAATTCAATGGCTGAATAGATTTTCCATAATGAAATCAGTGTATTACCTTTGGCTTCTTCAGCCTTTATGGTTTCATAAGCATCTTTTGCTTTAGATGCTTCAACAAAAGATATAGAAGGATGTATCGCAACATTTAATTGTGATAAGATTTCAGGCTTCTTTGAGAAATCCTTATTTTGTATTCTGCTTATAATCCATTTGTTATTTTGTATTATTATATCAATTCTCCTATTTAATCCATGTATTCTGAAACTTTGATTAGAATTTCCCGGGAATGTTTCCACAAATATTATATCGCCAATACTTGATTTAAACACAGCATCGCTCTCAAGTTTCTTCCCAATGTCTTCAATTTTCTCACCTTTGAACTCATAGGCAATAATATCATCGCCATATCCAATTTCCAATGAATCAAAAAAATGTGATTTAGGACCAATTTCTAATTTGATTAATTCTTTAGGAATACTATTTTCATGAATTCCCCAAAAGAGAGTACGATATCTATCGATACTTTTATTTGAATTTGGGAGTTTAAGCCGTATACTTGTATTCGAGTATCTAAATAAAGCAGGATTTAATTCATCCTCCAAACTGAGGAATATAGGCTGCTCAAAGAGCTCTTTTAATTCCCCTTTTTGATTTTTTGTAAGACTTTTTGCTTTTAATATTACATCGTCAAAATGGCGTTTGAAAATCAAAATCGTATTGTTAGGATTTTGAAAATAGTCATTAAGACTATTTTCGATGCCTTTGAATTTATTTATAATAACTTCTTTAGGGATTGAAACTATATAACCATCACCAAATACATTACAAGGTATAGAGTTCCTGTATCTCTCTTCTTTAAATAATTCTAATATTTTATTGATGTGAGCCATATTAATCTATTGTTAGCACTCTTTGAGGTGTATTTAAGTCTTTTAAATGGAGCATATATTTCTGTTTATCTTTTTGAGTGGCATCAACAACACGAATTTTTTTAGGAGTGTCTAGGACAATGGATTTACCCCCTTCCATTAAACCGATTCTTGGACTAATATTGAATTTCACGCCATTTAATGGAGTAAGAAGTATTTTAGATTCATTGTTGTCAATTAAGTTCTCTATTTTCAATAGCGTTGCCAACGGTTCGATATCAGTTAACAGGAAATTGAATGCAGCGATTTCCATTGGAGAATTATCATCCATTAGTATTTCATCATACACTTCAGGTTGTAAAGCGAATTGCTGTTTAACCTTATGTGTTTTAGTATCAAAGTATTCTACTTCCTCCCATCTTCTCATTTGGATTCGGGTTACTTTCTGGGGCTTATAACCGCAGAATGTACACTTCTTAAGATTGTTGTAAGGGTATCGAAGGCCACAGTTTGGATTACCACATTTCAAAAGCTCATTTAAGGCCAGATTCAGCAAATCAAACCACTCGGCCATACTGGGTCTCTCAAGTGGATTATTAAGTCCTGCCTCAAAATTCTTCCTGAAAAGATTAAGGAGTTTTTCAGGCATTACTTTTTCTGATGGAAATCCGGTAGTTCTTTCATTTGAGAAATCTTCCGAGTGATCAACCCATGGGAGTCTACCTGATAAGGCCAGTTCTTCTAATTCTGGTTCGCCTTCCGAAACATAATCACCAATCAATGGATGATTAAGTGTCAGAAGTTCATAGGCTATAACTGAAAATGAATAGCAGTCAGACATAGTTGTGTTTGGTGCATTGTTTGCAACAACCTCAGGCGCTCCATAAAAAGGAGTATAAATGTTGTTGACTATACTTGTTTTATATCTAAGATTATCTAAATCAATAAGGAAGACATTGTCTATATCAGGCCTCTCTGATACAAAAACGTTGTTAGGAGAAAGGTCACAATATGCTAGACCTTTACTATGAAGTGCTCTCAATAATGCAGCTAATCGTATTAGTACATTGTATCTTTTTAATAAGCCCCCTGATGACAAATACCATTCTGCGAGATTTGTGCTATTCCTCCCAAGTTTTAGCGATGATAATGGAATCATTCCAGATGCAAACTCGGAAATATAACCGTTTTTGGGCTGTGTTATTTGTCTTAAAGGGATTGCAAATACTTTTTTATCTAATCCTAGATTTATAAGGAAGTTGATTTTAGATTTGGTTGTATTGTTATCAAACCTTTGGTTGAATAGTTTGACGATATGTTTCTTATCTTCTAATAAATAGGTGATTCCTTGAGAACCTTCACCAAGTTTCTCTAGTACTTCGTAACTGATATTTTTTGAATCTACTACGTTCATTTATATTTTCTTTGACCAAATGAAGACTAATGACTTATCATCATTATTCTTTTCGTTAATAAACTCCTCTATTTCATCTTTCAAAACTTGATTTCTTAATTCTAAATCAATATTTTGATATTTGCTTTTTAAATAGTCATGCAATGGTTCTATTTTTTCAGTTTGGAGCTCATCAGCAACTCCATCTGTTGCTATTAAGAAGTCAAAAGAGTGCCCGAATTCGTAAATAGCAATTTTGAAAAGTTCATTTCTCCCCGAACCAAGGCAATCTGTTTCATTAGAAAAGTCTTTACTTGTTGATTGCAGGTATCTATACAAGCCGTCAATTCTTAGTGAAACCAATACATCCCCCAATTGCCCCACGATTATTTTCTTATCTTCCTTGAATACAGCAACAAATGATATTGTTGTCCTATAATCAATGTAAGAATCTGATAACCGGTTAATTTCTCGCTCCCAGCGAGCTTTAATAAATCCATCGAGTAATTGCACATCTGATAATACGGGGAAATTTTGAATCTCATCAATGACAGTCTTACAAGCAATTTTAGCACCTTCCAAAGACTTCTTCGAAGAACCCAAACCATCAGAAACGGTAGCGATCATCAAATAGTCGTTCTCGAATATATCTATGAAGTCTTGGTTAGGAATACCTTCTTCCTTATTTCCCCGGATACTTGCTTGTATGACAGTAGCTTGAATCATCATTAGAAATCTAATGTATCGTCATCTGGCATTTGTGGTATTTGTTGCATGTCTGGTGTTTGACTTTTCATGCGTTGAGTAACTGACATCGTTACAAAACGGAAAAACTTCCTAATATCCCTGGCACTTTCGCCTAATACAAGGTATTCTGGTGAACTCACAAATTTTGACAGCATATTGTAGTCTGCATCATCACCAATTGCCATCGCAATACGGAATGCTTTTGATGAACGCCCTTCATTGATTAAGCTATTCATTGGAGTCAAAAAGTCATCAGTCGGAATACCGTCTGTCAGAAGCACAATAGTTGGTTTGTAAGACCTTGATGGTATTTGTACTTTATCTTCAATCAAAGCCTCTAACAATTCAAATGCGCTTCCCATTGGTGTCCTTCCTTGAGCTTGATAAGTAGTCCCTGCCAGAATACTCATATCATTTTGTTTATCAGTATTTTACTGTTAATAACTTTGTTGAATCTTTCGCGGTATTTTCTTGTGTAGAACAGTTATTTTGCTGATATTCGGTGCTTTAACTGTTTGAGATTCGTTTATTGCGCCTCAGACATCAAAACACGGAAAGATATGAGAAAAAGATTCGAACAGCAGATCAAAATTGGCAGTACTTTGATTCAAGATGTAGTAATACCGACAAAAAAGCGCAGTGGCGCCCTTCCCGGCCTATGTGCAGCATTAAAAGAGATTTTTGTAAGCCCAGAGTGGAACGAAAAAGTTTTCAGTATCCTTGAGGACAAAATCCTATCCGAGAATAATAAAACAGGGCGTCCTGGAATGGATCTATGGCATGTCTTTGTACTTTCCCAAGTACGCCTTTGCCAAAACATAAGCTACGATGACCTGCACTACCTGGCCAATTACGACCGGCTTGTGCGCCAAATCATGGGTGTTGAAAACGATTACGGAATGAGTAGTTATAAGTTTGGTTATCAGTCTATTATAGATAATGTAGGATTATTGGACGATGAATCGGTCAGGGAGCTAAACAGTATTATCGCTGATTTTGGCCACTACGTGTTTAAAAAAAAAGGGGAGGAAGCATTGTGCTTAAAAACCGATAGTTTTGTAGTAGAAAGCAATGTCCATTTTCCAACTGACTATAACTTGCTGTGGGACTGTGCCCGCAAATGCCTCGATATAGTTGCCAGGCTTTATCCCGGCCAACCGCCGGCAGGGTGGCGCAAAAATAAAAATTGGCGCAAAGACCTCAAAAACAAGATGCGTGCACTGGGGCGGGCAAGTGCTTCAGGAGGAAAAAGAAAAGCCGATAGGGTTCGGCAAACCGCTAAAAGCTACCTCACAAAAGCGAAAGCACTTCACGCCAAGCTCGGGAAAGAATGCGGCTGCAGCACTATTGATGGCAATCCCGTTTTGACCGAACTGTCCCACTATATGGCCCTGTTGCAAAAACATATAGACCTGCTGGAAAGAAGGGTGATAAAAGGGGAGGAAATCCCCCATGAAGAAAAAATGTTTTCCATTTTTGAAACCTACACCGAGTGGATAAAAAAAGGCAAAATGCGGCCTAATGTAGAACTTGGGAAAAAAGCGGCAATAACCACTGACCAATATAACCTCATTGTCGATTACCAGATCATAGAAAATCAGTCAGACTCAGAATGCGTTCCACAGCTGGCCCAGAGAATATCCTTGCGCTACAAAGACATTGCAAGTTGGAGCTTTGATAAAGGATATTGGAAAAAAGAAAATAAAGAACTGCTCTCGCAAAACACCCAACGTTTGGTACTCCCCAAAAAGGGGAAATGCAACAAGCAGGAATACCAACAAGAGCACCAGCCTTGGTTTATAAAGGCACGCAATAGGCACAGCGCAATAGAATCAAATATAAACGAATTGGAACACAGAGGGCTGGACAGATGTCCCGACAAAGGGTATGGACATTTTAAACGTTATGTTGGCCTGGCTGTATCAGCTTACAACTTGCGCAGGATTGGAGTTGAGCTGATCCGGCTGCAAGTAGCTGATCAACACATAGGTGAGGGGCGCTTTAAGGCGGCATAATTTTAAAGTATTGAATTACAGTATATTAAGTGTTTTACAGGGGTGAATTATGCCTTGTTGTTTCTACAGGGCTGTATAAGCCGGCAAATCCGGATCATATTTCTATATATTTACTATGAAATTTAATTTTTTTAGGCATGATGCTACTTTCGGAGCATATTTTACTCGCTGTTTTTTGGGTGAATTTTAAAAACCTATAGTTTTCTGGCTGGCACTAAGTAGGAGTATCTATCTGGCTTATAGGTGTCAATGGAATATCACAAGTTGCACTTTCACCGCCAAAGCTGAAAAGAGCGACATGTATCTCTGCCTTGTTGCTGTCTTCATCTTTAATTGAATTAATGAAGTCTTTTAATGCAATGTTTAATGCATCGATTTTTCCATTGGCTCTCATACTACCGCTTCTGTCAACGGCAATAATAACTGGTAGCGATCTTGGTTTTTGAATTAAGAAGTCATTTAAGGAGTCCATAAGATTATGTTTTTAAGATTGTGGGACAAAGAAAAATATTTTCTGTGCAGTGTATCTGCATTGGAGTAAGTATTTTTGTAGAGTTGAAGAAAATGGATCTTTTGGCTTTCCTAAATAGGCGTTTTGCGTTTGGGCAAAGCTAAATGCTCCTTTTGTGGGCTGGCATAGAATAGTGAATTTTTTTTGTGGCGGGTAAAAATAATTGAAACACATTCTAGTCGGCAATGAGTGTCGGGCTATATGTCTGTCTGATTCGTTTTTCATTCCATATTTAATATTTCATTTTTTTAATCCGCATGCCCTAGCACTATTTAATATCAGCCCACAAAATATATTCATCATAGATTTTGTTCAAATCCGATGATTTCGTATTAGGTTTATTTCAATAAAATAAATATAGACACTAAGCATTCTCAAATACTCTTATTTGTTTCCCTACAAATATAGATATTTTATTGTAGAAAAACATCCTTCGCCAGCGTCCAAGCTGAGAAATTAATTGTTTGCAAATTCTATTCTCAAGGTTAATAGATTTGTTATAAGGTTTTTATAAGCACTCATCTGCGCGTCCAATAAATATCTCTGCTAGTATTACCCCGCATGTCTCGTATTCATCGAATAGTCGATAGTCTATCAGGCTTTCTCCACGAAATGTGGCACAATGCCAGCCTCATTCATTAAGCTGTCCCTGTAGAGAAAAGCCTGTGGTAGATCCTGTGCAATTATTGCTATATCTTTTAGCGGGTTAGGTCGTTAGTTTACAATCTGAATAATTATGTTATTCCCCTACTGTAATGCAGCCAAATATTTCTTTAAGGTATTAATCGAAACCCCTAGCGCATTGGCTGCTTTAGTGTAATTCTCTCCATATCTAAAATAAATGTTCCTGCAATGATCCATCATATGATGCTCTAAACGATCTGTTTTTGGTTTATACTGTAGTCTTTGCGGTAGATGTTTCATGTCAACTTCATCCAGTCCATGGATGTGCAGATATTTTATTGCCGCTTCCATTTCCCTGATGTTTCCAGGGTAGGCATAGCTTATCAGGAAGTCTTTCAATTCGGGGCTAAGTTTCAAAACACCTTTCCCTTCGAATTGAAATTTCCGCAAGAAATCCTCCAGTAAAATGGCAATAGAGCCTGAGTCATATTCTTTTAAGGATGGCAGTTTAAGTTCAGATTCAGCCAGGCGAAAATACAAGTCCTCCCGAAAATTCCCTTCCTGAACCATCTTCTGTAGATTCCTATTTGTTGCGGCTACAATTCGGACATTTATTGGCTTTTCTTTGGTGTCACCCACAGCCATAATCTTTTTTTCTTGCAATACGCGCAATAATGATTGTTGCATAAATGGAGAAATATCCCCAATTTCATCCAGGAATATTACTCCATCGTTAGCCTCCTCAAAAAAGCCTGGTTTATCTGTGCGGGCATCGGTAAAAGCACCTTTCTTATATCCAAATAACCTGCTTTCCAATAGATTGTCAGATAATGCGGAACAATTTACCGCAATAAATCTTTTGTCAGACCGGGCTGAATTTGCATGAATGTATTTTGCCAGCCATTCTTTACCTGTACCGCTTTCACCATATATCAATACAGTCATATCGTCCATTGCAGCCAGTCTTTTTGCTAGGGCATAGGTTTCTTCTTTTGGCCTTGGGATCTTGTTTTTAGATTCATCTTTTTGGACAGTAATCTTTCCGGGGATTGCACGCGAGAATTTAATCGGACTAAATTCGCTTATAAACGGATCTTGACTTTTTATAATGCCCTGAACTAGTCTCATTTGAAAACCTGATTCAGAAGCGATGATATACCATACAATCCTCATTATTGTAGTTCCATTGCTAAAAAGTATGTCAATATCATGACCTTCCAAATTCTGAATTACCTTGTCTGTTTTGGCTATAATTGTTGTAAAATCATAAGGATCAGCAATATCCAAAGGCTTATGAATGAATCTGCACTTTGGTGCAGTTTTTTGCATCTCGATTAATAATGCATTTGTTTTAGCATCCGCTTCCTTATCTGTAGTCAGGAGGATATGCTGCTCATATTTTTGCCTGCCAAACCTATGCACATTAACATTAGGGCTCTGAGGGGAAACCCGGTTATTTTCTCTATCAAAATCATTTGCAAGTGCGATCCAGGAGACTAGTGTTTTCATAAAATAGTATTTTCTAACAAAGATAGTCAAAAACTGATTACTAAAATCAAATTTTGATAATATAAAAATATGCTCAAAAACATAAAATGCTGTTTGTTAGCTTTTTACGCATGTGGCATTCAATGGCATAATTATTTAAGTACTCTATTCAAATAATTCAAACTATGAGTTTACCAAATAAAATACAGAATACTGACCTTGAAACAGGATTAAGAATCAGGAAAGAACATCTTTCCAAATCAGGATTCAACTACATAAATGGAATACGTGAGTTTGGTGATTTAAGAATTGTTGAAGTAATCGCTAAAGGAAATACTACCATTATCCTTAGCTCGGTAATGGTATATGATAAGCACCAGAACCTGATTTATGAAATCAGCCTACAGCAACGCACATTCTACTCCAGAGAAAAAGTGAGGCAAATTGTTCTCGAAGGTTTAATGGAAATGCTCAGAGATAGTTGTGAGCAGGAAGGGAAATCGTTTGATGAACTCGAAGCATATGAAACTCTGGACAGGAAGCTCAAGGCCACATATTATGAAACGAGCTATAAAGCCATTCTAAATTGGGCTGTGAACATAGGAATAAGCATTTACTAAAACACCAAGCCAATGATTGAAGAAACTATAATCGCCAAAAAACCTGTTCCGCTTGACATGCTCTACGTGCAAGAGGTGTACACTCGAAAAAACAGTAAAACATATCTGACTTCTATCAATATCCGCGATGCAAAAAAGATTAAAAAAAAGATCAGGCTCGATAAAGCTGTTCAGATTAAAAGCAATTCAGACATTTCAAAAATAATCGCAGATATTATTCTTGAACAATTAGGCTCGCCTTCAGCTCAAAAGAAAACAAATATTGACCCGGGGGCGCGGGCAAAAGCAGCACAAAATTTAAGAACAAATCTTGGAATTTAATAACCACAAAAAAACAAAAGACATGAAAACAGCATTAAGTTTATTTTCCGCTAACTCATTAAGCACACAAGGACAGTTTTCCGCTCATGAAAATGCTATTGTAGCCAATGGTTTCACCTCTCAGGCTGGAAACACTTATTTCAATGCATTAAGGACAGCCGGTGGCATTATTATCAAAGAGGATGTTGGTATAGGATACAAATATCGCTTTTTGAATGGTATAAAGATATATTCAATCAAAGATAAAGCCCTCCTGGCCGACAGGGTTTTTCATTGCCATATTTATGATAAACAAGATGTTATGGAGCAATCAGAAAGCATGTTATTTCATTTTTTAAAGCAGGCTGCCAATGAAGATAACATAGAGATTGATCGGGATGACGCACAGAGAAAAATCTCGGAAATTGTTAAGGAAGCCTATGTTACAGATCAACTATCGGCATTCAACAGCATTATTAACAAAAAACTGAACGGGCGAAATGACTGATATCATCCTTCAAAACAAGGAAATTGCTTTACCAGAGGCTCCACAAAAGCCTCTGGTACGATCATTAAGCCAGGAACAGCAAATGGTAATGGATTCACTAGGGGCATTTTGCGATAATCCTGAACTTGATTTCTTCGTATTAAATGGATCTGCAGGCACCGGAAAAACTACCACACTGAGAGCGCTTACCGAATACCTAAGGAATAATAGCATCACTTTTGAACTGCTTGCCCCAACCGGACGGTCTGCAAAAATATTATCTAGTAAAACCGGGGTAATAGCCAAAACACTTCACAGCTACCTGTATTACCCTATTGAAAGGATTGATAATAAAAGCAAGCTTATCAGCATTGAGTTTGTCCCAAAAGATGAAACCATTGACGAAAAAACAGTTTATATAGTTGATGAATCATCATTAGTAAGTGACCGCACAAATAACAGTCCTGAATTTTACTCAAAAAAATCACTCTTATCAGATTTGATTCAACACTATCGTAAGAGTCCTGAAAACAGTAAATTGATTTTTGTTGGAGATACTTATCAGCTGCCACCTATAAATGAAAAATACTCACCGGCACTTTCGCCGGACTATCTTAAAACGAAATACGGACTTAAAGGTCAGCAAGCAGTCTTAAAAAAAATATACCGTCAAAAGGATTCGTCTTACATTCTTAGCAATGCAAATCTGATTAAGTATGCCATTGATAATAACAACATGCACCATAGTCGCCTCAGACACAAGAAACTGTATAATGAGCGCCTGGCTGTTGATTACTATACATCACTATTTGACGAAGATGATCACGACAATATTGTTTGTCTTGCCTGGACGAACGAAACAGTGAGGCACTTGAATTCAAAAATACGGGCTTCACTTTTCAATAATCCCAATTATTGTCTTGTGCCAGGTGAGAGGATTATTATGAACCGAACTCATTTTACTGATCCGTATTTCCCAAATGGGGAAACCGGTACGCTTATTGAGTTTTACCCTGAAACGATTGAAGAGGTATCTGATTTCAGGTTTGCTGACGGACTATTTGAATTTGAAAAGCTTGATGGCCAAAAAATGCAGGTACAAAAGAAATTTAATATGGATTATCTGCTTCAAGGTTTGCCCGAGGATAATTCCAGAAAAGTGCATAATCTTTGGCACCATCGTTATCGCTACAATAAAACCTTCAGGGAAACGAAAAACAAAAAGGACGATCCATACCTTAACGCACTGGACATCCGATATGGCTATGTAATGACTACCCATAAGGCACAGGGCGGTGAATGGGATCAGGTGATACTCCATTCAGAAACTCCACACAACTCAGACCGCTTGCAATGGTTATATACAGCAGTTACACGGGCTAAAGAGGAGTTATGTATGTATTGTTGAATTTAAAATTCCTTGCCACGTACAGTATTTCGTGCATCCAAAAAAATTTATTTAGATTACGATTTATTAAATCTGTCCGCATATTTTGGATACCTTTCCTTGGTGTGTTTATTTGTGTTATCTTTAGATTTAGTGATGGCAATTTCATCGCCAATTTTATAATTATTTTCTTCAACATATTTGGGATACAGCACATACTGTCCGCAATGATAAATATTATTATCTTTTTCAATTTTGCCAATATATTCCGGTTCAACCCTCACATACAACTTCTTATTATCTTCTTTATTCGGATGCTCATCAATAAATTTTTTAAACCACGCCAGAACCTCAAGCAACTGATTCAGTGAGCTTCTATATAAATAGGGTGTTTTACTATTCGTCACAAAGTCATCAACTTTTAACCCTAATTTTTCATTATTACCATGTTCTGCATCTTGTGTTACGGGCTTTAATTGTTTTAGCAGAAAGCCTATGGTTGGATGAATTAACCCTTGCTCAATTTTGAAACCATTTTTTTCCGCGTCTGATATAATATCAAATGATGGGTTTATCCAACCTTTACTATCATAAATCTCGTCTGGAATTAATCCAATGTGGTTAAGCTTTTTAAAGAGCTGCTCAAGTATTTTTCTGAGGACGAGAAAGCTATCCGTATAATCCATATCAGACTCAATCCATTCCGCTTTTTTAATAGCCTTTAACAATCTTTGTGGGCTTTTTTCATCCAAATACTCCCTACACATCTCAAATGCCTTTTGGTGCTCTCTTTTTATCTTGGTGTCAGGAAGTCCTTCGACAGCTTCTATTATCTTTTCCCAAAGATTTTTTATATCATTAGATTCTTTATTGAAAAAATCTACATAACCAGATTTTTCCCCATAAATTATTATATACCTTTTCTTTTGTTCTGTAAAATCTTTATTTCCTGATAATATTGCCCAAGGTAAATTTTCATTTACAGGTAATTCTCTGAGTCTATTTGCAACCTGAAGAAAAGCGTTATCTTTTGAAGCGGATAATGAACCTACATCATTTTCTTTCTCATAAAACCACCCATCTAAAACCACCGCATCATAATCAGCAGGATTTTTTAACTTTTCTAAGGCTGATTCTGCACTTTTGCAGCCAATTAGTTCAATTCCAGCTTTTTTTGCCAATCTCACAACAGTATATCCAAAATCCTCATCCTTACACTCATCATCTACCCATAATACTTTAAGCCTATCAGTCATGTTTATGTGTTTTATTATTTCTCTTCAATATTTGCTTTACAGGCAAATTTATGCAAAAAGAAGTAACAAAATTTGATTTTCTCACATTCTCATTAGAGTGATCCTTAAAACTTAATGACCCTTCATGGCTTTTTATAATTGTTTCAATCCAATGTCCTCCAATACCATCCCCCTTTTTCTTATCTGAAGTAAAACCGATTGTTGTCAGATCCTCCAGAACAAATTTTTTGGGAAGGGGCTTACCTGTATTTGAAATAGATATTTGAACTTTGGGTTCATCTTCCTTTATTAGACTACATTTTATTTGCAATTTATTATCATCACCCATATGAAATGCATGCTTCTCGGCATTTTGTTTAAAGTTATCCAAAAGCGTTATCAAATCTTCCTTGGATCCATGAATCTTAATCTCATCAATGTCATTTTCTTTGCCAAAGTCATGGATAAAATTAACATTGAATGACATAGAGGCTTCATCATTAACATTTCGGGTCTTTCTCTCAATTTCTTGAGTATACTCCTCAAGTAATTCATATAACCCAATATCAGTATGCTCATCTTTACTGGCAATATTTACTTTTTCTAGTAAACTATTAATGCTAGTAAAACTTCTTTTTATCGCATCAAGGTTTTCCCTAAGGGTTCGTGAGTCTTCATCTGGTCTAAGCTCATTCACATCATTATCAGTCTTATCGTTAATTAATTCAATGATTTCATCAACCTCCGAAAGAGCATTATCCATTACAGATAATCTCCCCGAGGCTCGATGCCGCAAACCACCTAATTGCCTTTCTACTGTATCTGATTTTTTTATTTTCTCTTTCTCCTCTTTTTTTAACTTCTCTATAGCCTCTGCCGCAATCTCCTTTTGCCGCTTAATTGGCATAATCCGGATTTTTACATCCAAAAAGTCTCTTATGTTAAAATTATTTTCCTCGTATTCGTCTTTGAGTGGGTTTATCTGCCTTTTTATATACCAAGTATTTAACTCGTTCACTAGATAAGTTAGATCCACTTGCTTCTGATCAATGTCAAAAGCTAATATTGAAGAATTATTAAGCTCATATATCGGTATTCCATCATACTCAAAATATGTTGGTATCAGGCTACTATCTCTATCCATTGGAATGAACAATACTGATTTTTCAATGGGAGTTAAATAGCACATTGTGTCTGCCTCTTTAATATCATAATCTTTAATACGAAAATCAAGCAGGCTTTGTTTTAAGTTGTCTAAGTCAATAGCCTTAGCCTTGATTTGGTTGGTTGGGACATAATTACTTACTTTCTTCACCTGATAGTCATATCTATTGTTTGCCCCTGTTTCACTTCCTGCTAAACTCAGTAACTGACCAAGCCTAATAAATCTTTCACCTTTATTAAGTGTAGGTAATGCAGGATCAAAGTACCTCCCAAAACGAAGATTATAATCATTCTTTTTGATTTCAGTTGTACTGATAACCTTACAAACATTCCGGTCGATTATTTCTCCATTAATTAATTTCAGCATCCTGGGTATGTCTATAAAACATCTATATGTCCCCTCATCTTCATATTCATAGGCAAAATGTGGGTCATGAATTAGTTTTATTCCGTTTGTTTGCTTCACGAGCTTACTGCAAACCATAAGAATAGAACCACTTGCAATCCATGCAGGTAAAGCAATAATATAGTCAATTAGACCATTCTCTAATAGCATTTTTCTTAGCGCATATTCATCCTCACTAAATAGAATTGTGACTGGCAATACAGCAATAAACTTGCCATTGCTCTTCAGAGACTTTATTCCATTTAGAACAGTCAATGAAAGAATATCTCGAGATTGATGCCTTAGTATAAATCTATTATCATAAACCCTTCCTTCAGGCGCAGCGAATACAAGATCAAATTTACTTTCAAAGCTAGGCCAGCTAACTAAAGAGTCCTTATTATTAATTATCCAATTGCCCTTTTTTTTATTGTATACTAATCGCAATATGCCTTCTGCACAAATACTTTTATCATACTCCTGCCCCAGATATTTCTGATCAGCTTTTAGGAAATTTATAATTTTACCGGTTCCCGCATACGGCTGAAAGATTTCTGCTTGATCATTTAAGTCAGCCAAGCTGTAAATAAATTCAACTAAACTGCTATTTAATTTTGGCGAGGAGTAGCCAGCATCATTGTATTTTAGTTTTAGATTAGAATGCCTAAGACTAAAAGGATACCTCGGAAGAAAATCTTCTATATTTACAGCACCTATATTAAAATCTGGATCTTCAAAAGCAGGAAATCTTAGTTTCCACAAGTTTCTATCTAATACAGAATTTCCAAAAACCTCAATTTCATCATCAAATATTTGCAGGAGCTCAATAAGTTGTTTTTTAAAAATACTATTGCTACTTATAATTGAATCATAAAGTTCCTTCCGGAAATCACCTTTCTGAAGACTGTTAAAGTCCTTTACTACCCCTTCTCTAGTAAGCATAACTAAGAATGAGATGAAGTAGGAGCCATTATCATCAACTCTACTTATACCTAGCAATATACTCGACCAGGCTCTTTCTTCAATACTGGAAAATTGACTTTCTATATTACTGTTCCTTGTGGTATTTTTCTCATTCATTTCCATTGCTCTTATGTTCCAATTTGTATATTCCTTATAGTAAGTTGCTGATAATTTCAATAAATTGATCAAGGTCATGATGCTATTCTTTATTTCACACATGCAAAATAAACACCATGTATTGCAGCCTATCTGCAATCCAAAAATAAGTATTAATTTTAAGAGTTATTAAACTTTGAAATATAGAGGAACTCAAATTAACAAATAGATATGCCAGTCAATAAGAATGCAATGATTCGCTACCAAACACTTGACCGCTGTTTTCGCAATAGTGGTCGGATGTATTTCATGAAGGATTTAATAGAAGAATGCAATAAAGCTATTTGGGAACTTGAACCTGGGAATAAAGGCATTAGTGAGCGTACACTTTTTAACGATATCCGGTATATGGAAAGTGAACAAGGGTGGAGCATCCCATTAGAACGCAATCGCTTTGAAAAAAAAGTATATTATCGCTATGTGGACACAGGCTTCTCCATTAACAACAGCCCTCTAAGCAACACGGAATCAGAGCAAATACGTTCAGCTCTTTCGATCCTGTCCCGTTTTACCGGTGCACCTCAATTTTCCTGGATAAATGAAATTATCCCTCTTATCGAAAACAAACTCGGTATCGTTCCTCATCACAAACAAATTATCTCTTTAGATTCCAATATCGACCTTAAAGGAATAAACCTACTGCCGGATCTATTTAATGGGATTATCAATGAAAGGGTCTTTTTGTTGCAATATCAAGGTTATAAAAATCCTGAGGTTTTTGATTTTCATTTTCATCCCTACTATCTTAAACAGTATAACAACCGCTGGTTTGTAATTGGCAGGCATGAGGAATATGATAACAATTACTGGACATTGGCTTTAGACCGGATTACTTCAATGAAAGAAACCGCAAAGCACTACCAGAAAAGCAATATGGATTGGGAGGAATACTTTTATGATGTTGTTGGTGTTACGCGCACGCCAGAATCAGAACCCATTGAAATTAAATTATTATTTTCAAAAGAATTGGCACCATATATTCAAAGCAAACCTCTTCATGCGAGCCAAAAGCAAAATATAGTAGATGGAAACCTGGAAGTGCGTATCTGTGTGATACCAAACTATGAACTTGAAAGCACCATTTTAAGTTACGGTAACAAAGTGAAGGTTATTGCTCCTGATGACTTAAAAATAAAAATCGAAGAAAAGAAATAGCCTCCCATCAATTATATCCGAAATTATTTAGGTGTACCTGCCTGTATAGTTCATTTTCCATCTTTATCAGGCACTCTATATCCGTGTATTGGCAATTCTTGTTCAGGGCATTAAGTATCCTTTGCAGTCGTTTGCTTTGTTGCAGCCGGCATATTTTTTCCCTTCTGTTTTCTGATATTCGCTTATTGTCATGCAGGTCATTGAGGTAATTGCGAATAACAGCATCTTTTGTGGCCATCGACCTGAGCTCACGCAACATCAGCAGAATCATATCACTTTCAAAAAGTTTGAGCTTTTCAGCCCGGTTTTCTGCTTTGCCAAAAGTATAATGGAGGTCAATAATCCATTTTCCATCCCCTTTCCAAAGGTTTCGTTTTGAAGGTTCTACCCAATAAAGTAGCTGCATGAAAACACGCTGGTATTCAATACGAGGAAAAGCGCAAAGTTTCTCGGCCTTTATTCCATGGGCTTTATAATACAATTCGATATACTTATTGAAAAAGTCAGTACTAATTGTACCGTCCAAAACATTGTACAAACATATCGGGCTATTGTCATCCTCTGTGCCAACAATAATGTTCTCTTCCTGCAATTTATAAAACTCCTCCTTTAAGCTGTTCATTTCTATTGTTTTTGCGGGTTTAAAGCCGTAGCGGCATATACACGGGATGCGATTTGGCGCGGGTTCATCATGGGCAGTATTGTATATTGAGGGCATTTCATTTCTTTGAGCCATTTTTCCCAGAAATAGGTGAGCTTTTGCTCTTCGGTTTGCGACAACTTTTTGGGATGAATGCCTGCAACAATAATTTGTGTATTGCTCAAATCGCAATCCGCAGGCAGGTAACCGTAATTTTCGCTTTCAGCTTTTTTGTGCCAGTCTGCATCGAGATTTTTCAGGAAAATGCTGGAAGTGAAACGGTTTTGCCTTTTGCTGGTAAATTCGTGGTTCTCAAAATCAAAATATCCATCGGTGAGTATCAGGACAATATTTTGCGCATCATCTTTTAAATCGAAAGACAGCCTGTTGTTGAAATACGACCAGATATCGACCCCAAAATAGTCGGAGGTTTTTTCTCCTATGCGTGCTTTTTCATAAAGCTGGTCGAGTTCTTTTTCGAATCCTGCAAAGAAAGCCCCGGCTTCCTGAGCCCTGTTTACAGGACTTATTACATCCAGCTGGATATTCAGTTTTTCCTCAAAGTCCATGCTTTGCAAAGGGCTGCCATATTGCGGGATGATGCTGATATGGAAACCTTCGTGGGAGCGGATAAAAAACCGTGTACGGGCTATTTCTTCAAAACGTTTGAAAAAGGATTTGATCATTTCTTTGTCGAAATCCGCCTGACGGGTGTTGAGCATACGGTCGGACAGGTCGAGCAATACAATAAAATTATATTTCCCTTCCTCTTTTTCCTGCCCAATGGCCGATGTGCTGAAAATCAGGTTTGTCCAGCTTAAGGCTACTGCTAATAATGCTAATGATAATTTTTTCATTTTAATTGGTTTTATGTGCTTGTTTTAATTTTTTGATTCTGAAATAAGGAACATTGCGTGGGGATCCGATTTTAATGCCTCCACAAAGGCTTTAAATGTTTCATGGCTTTGATTGAGAATATTTTGATTGGCATTGATGCCGTTTAGTGCGGAAAGCCAGCCGATTCTTTGGTACGTCTTTTCCTTCTTTCTCCGAAGACCTGAAAATAGCTGTCAATTTTTCCATTACTGTTGTTTTAAATGAAACCTTTATGCGCTTATGAATCCCTTAAAGGACTCAGCTGCAAAACTAAAGGGGAAAAATGCAGTCTATTTGCAGTTTTAAAATTTGTCCGAATTTTCCACTTTTTCTATAAAAACCAGCTTAATTTGAGGTATGTGGTTTCTTTGTAGGCTTAGCCTCGGAAAAGTCACTACAGAATAATACGCAGCACTTCCTTATCAGCCAATCATCAAGCTTTAAGCGGGACTATTAAGCGGACTATTCGCAAAATATCTTCTCCTTACATTGCGCACAGGAAAACAATAAAATCTGTGTACCTTATGGCATTAAAAAGTCTTATTCATGATAGTGTGCAAAATACGTCCGCAATCGTGATGGGATTTCTTCATAAAAAAAAGCAGATGCCTCGTGCAAATCAGCATTTTCTCCGGAGGAGTCCATTGAATAGGATTCTGAACCCTAAGGGTTGACATGAGGAAAAACGGACAATATTACACTGTACTAAGAATGGATAGCCTGCACCAAGTTCAAAATTTGCCAATTTTTGCACTCCATGATGGCTAACCAAGACAAAAGAAGAGTTTTAGACCGTCTTAGTACAATATAAATCTTCATTAATGGTTTTAAAATTAGATCGTCCTATCTTTTATTTTATTGCTTCTTCCAATTTCTTCAATATATCTTCCTTTGGCTCATTCCAGTATTTGCTTAGACCGGTAATCAATTCATCCGTAAATTTTGGTTCGGCTATTACATAATCTAACAATATCATTGGTAATATTTCTGATTCCTTTTCTTGTTTAAATAATTCCAACGATTTTTCCAAAGGCATATCGTGCTGAAATTCAATTTCACAATCTTCAATCTGGAGATGTTCTTTTGCCCAGGCTTTTACAGATGATATGATTGTTGACAGACCGATCCCTTGGTCAGGATGCCAAATTTCTGCCCTCCAGGGCTTCATGTCTTTATCATTTTTTGGCGCCATATAAATCGTATCAAGAAAGGTTTCATCGGCTTTTTGAGGATAATAATACCAGAAGTGACATTTATCGTCTGCTATAAATTTTTTAATAGCAGCAGCATATTCTTTTTGCTCAGGACAATCTTTTGAATGTTTATTTTTGCCCCAAAAGTAGCCCTTGCCATAAACTCTTACCTTTCCAATTTTCTCGTTATTTCCATAAAATAGTCTTAAATCTTCGTAGGTAGATTTTTCATAAAGATCACAAATACGCCACCAAAAACTGAAGCTATCAGCTTGTACTATGATTTTATTGTTTTTCATTCGATCTAATTTGAATAATTCAAACGATTCTTCCCTGGACATTTCATTGAGAATTTCAATTTCACAATCTTCTATCTGGAGATGTTCTTTTGCCCAAACTTTTACAGATGATTGAATCGTTGATAGGCCAATTCTTTGATCCGGATGCCAAACTTCTACCTGGGAAGGCTTGACTCCTTTATCATTTTTTGGCGCCATATAAGGCACTTCATAAAAGGATTTATCGTCTTCGTCTTGATATTCATACCAAAGGTGACATGTATTGCCTTGAAGATACTTATTAAGTTTATCCCAATTTTTATCCAACCGTTTAAATAGTATTTCTTTCTCTTCAGGATTATCTGGTAATTCACAAAAATAATGCTTACCATAAACGCTTACAAGACCAATCCGCTCGTCATTATCAAAGAACAAATTCAAGCCTATACTTGCAGGTTCTTTGCAAAAGCCATAAACTCCCCACCAAAAACGGGGTTCAGGTCGCACTATAATTTTATTCTTTTTCATTTTATCTGATTTAACACAACTTCCGCATATAAGATCCATTCAATGCTAAACAAACCTTTGAGTCCATCCAATACATTATTATAAAGCAGTATTGGAAGGAAAAAAATTATAGCCTGTAAAGATCCCATATGTTTCTGTCCTTTTTTTTAATATAAATATTTTTTGATTCACAACTCAATTTAACCTGCATAGTTTAGAGCCTTCCTTCAATAGGCGCTGCGCCTTACAGCCTGCCACTAACTGCCAGCTTCATTCTTCTTGCCTTCAGATTTCTTAAAATCTATTAACGGATTAGGATCTTTGTCGAAATCAATACCGGATATGGAATAGCAGATACGGGAGTGGGAGTGGGATACCCTTTCTTTAACTACATTCAAGCCACTATCGTTTGCCTCAAAGGACACAGAACGGTTAATGTTCAGGCCTCGGCTGACTTCTTCAACATCATGGTTGGCGCCATAATAGCAGATTTCCCATTTCTTCTCACGTAGCCCGCCCACCAGATTTTTTAATTGTTGCCGATCAATTTCTTTTGATGCGTTTTCATACCCATCGGTGATAATGGCTGCATTTACCCAACTGCCATCATTGTTTTTCTGCAATTCCCTGATTTTCCCGAATGCAATCATCATTGCATCGTAAAGTGGAGTCATGGCTTGTGGTGAATAATCTTCCAGCGACATGGCCTGGCACTCACTTATCGGCTTATCTGAAATCAGCTCTTTGATGCCATTGCTGTTGAAGCTAAAAAGGCTCAGGCTGTGCTCCTGTTCGGGAAATTTAGCCGCTTGTGCCGTCATTGATTCAAATATTTCTTTCAGATTGGACAGGGTGCTTTCTGCTATCATTCCCATGCTTCCGCTTTCGTCTAAAACGATCAGGTTAAATACTTTGGTTCTCTTTTGCATGATAAAAATGTGTTTGGTTACTACTGATATTAATATGTGTGCTCAATAATGCCGGCAAGATACTACTGAAAAATGCACTCTATTTGCAGTTTTGAAATCTGCGTGTTTTTTTTATTCTTGCTGATGTTGCTTTCTTAGGATTGGAGCCCTTCTTGTTGCTGGATATCAAATATTTATAAGAGAAACGATTAAACCATGATCCTCTCGATAATTTTTTTTGCGCAAAACATTATTCGGGCTATGTCTAAAAACGGTTTCTTCTTGCAGCATAAGCATCGACAGTCTGGAGGAACAAAGCGGACTGGATTTCTTTCCGGCTTTGCCCAAGCGCATTGAAAATCAAATTGAGGAATTTCCCCATCGCACTTTTTGGGGGTAGGACTAAGTGCCGGCAGGAGACGCTCATTAGACCATTTATGGTTGTTTAATGCGTACGTATTGTGGAATTGAAATCATGTTGGGAGTCTCAGCCCCACAATCAACAGGAATAGAACACGCCCAAAGCCTGATACATCGCCAAATTTCATGGATTTTAGCCGATTTTCATCCATTTCTTCCTTAAAATCCACTCATTATGCGGTTCAAAACGGCAGATTTCCTGCATTTTCCGGCCTTTATGTAAATTAATGACTCATTTATCGCTGATTTTTGCCGATTTTGATTGGTATATCAGCGATTCTTGTCGATTTTCGTTGATTTTCGAGGATTGAACGAGATTAAATCTGATAGATTATCAGTAACTTAGGGAAAAAGCAGCCCCGTAGAACCGAAATTTTACATTTCAGTTATATTCTTGTGAACTGGCAGCAGCAAAGTGGCTGAACTCTCCACAAATATGATGCAAACTCAGGCCGATATATCCAAAAAAGAATAAGCCATCAATAAAAAAGCCCATCGCAGAATAATGCAACAGGCTTTTCAGGAAGAATGTGAATTGGATTTGCTCTTTGGCCTAATTGAGGTTTACCTCATTCGATTTGCGGATATTATCCATCCAAAAATCGTTAAGGTCATTGAAGCCAGGGTAGAGGGTCTTGGAACAGTCTCTGGCATGAGGAAAATTCTGCTGAATCAATGCGACGGCTTTTTCTCCCGCAGCATCATTATCCAGATAGAGGTCTATTGGGTCATAGCCGTGCATCATGTCAATAGCCTTTTCGGTATTCGTAGTGCTGTTCAATACGATTACATTGGACTTGAATGTTCCAAACCTATGGTATTCTATGAAAGAAAGCGCATCCATGAAACCTTCAAAGACAACCAATGATCGGGAACCCTCTTTGGGTATCCAGCTGAAATAAGCAGGATTAATGGCGTATTTGTGAATAAAGTTTCTGGTGGCGTATCCGCCTTTCTCGTTGATTAACCCCAGGGCATAATAGTTTCTGCCATTAACTTCATAATAAACTTCATGCAGGTAGTTTTCTGCAACGCGGGCTGTGATGCCACGCTCAAGCAGATATTCTTTCAGCTTTCTATTTTTAAGGAGACCATAACCTAATAGCTTTATTCCGCTCTTTTTTTTGGAATTCCGCCTTATGCTTTGTTGAAGCGATCTTGCAGGGATGCTTGGGACAAACGAATGCCCTGCAAGACTATCAACTGCATCTTTGAATGATTTTCCTTCTAATCTTTGGCAAAGGTCAATGATGTCACCCCCTTCACCAGAACCAAAGTCGTAAAAACGGTTTCCGTCTCTGTAAACCACAAAGCTTGCAGTCCTCTCCGCTGATCGAATCGGGCTGATGTACTTTGCCTGGTATTCATTATTGAAAGTAGGCTGATGCCCCATCTTACTGAGATAGCCAACCATATCTACTTGTTTGGCCTTTTGTTTCGTGTTTTCTAAATTGGTTGTCTTCATAAAAAAATAATTTACCCAGCATAAGGATATAGTCTGGCTATTTCAGAAAATCCCCTACTGGATGATTTTTGATTAAAATGACTGATATACAATAGTATATAATGAAAAGAAGCATTAGGGGAGTATAGGGAACAATAGGGGGTTATTTAACCAGAGTTAATTGTCCCCCTAATGTCCCTCTTATTCCCTAACAATTACCTATTACTATTATTAACTATTATATTATTGGTTATTAGGTATATAGTAGTTTTTAGTAATAGGTGTAGGGATTTTAGGGGAAATGCCCGACAAAATAAAAAGAATAACTACGGTGATACATATCAGATTAGTTGTATAACTGGATATTCAGTTTATCCAGGTCAAAGACATCGGCATCAAGGTTTTTGGAGCCCCTGTTGATTACCTTGCCGATATATTCATCCGAAGACCTCAGGTAGTCTCTTAGGTTCGTCTCTGAAACAATTTCAAAACCGAGCTTTTTAGCCGCATTTACAAAATTTGCGTAGAGAGATCTCCAAGTGAGAAAGACTACTCTTTTAGAATTGCAAAATCGCTTAATGAAGAATTTAGTACGACCCTGCGTAACCGCCTCTTTTTTATCATGCTCATCCGTATATTTTGTTACGCAAAGCTTCAATTCGGCCACTTGTTCGGAGGTCAGGTTTTCTATTGCAATAGTGTCGAAATTGGCACGCATATACTCAATCGCTTTCCAAAAATTGTTCACAATGCCTGTATTGCTCAGGGCTTCAAGCTGCTCATCAATAAGGTCAATGTAATACGATTTGAGTTCGCCATACGAAAAAGCAAGGGAAAAACCATTGGTTTCCATGATCTTGAATACAGCCAACTGAACGGCATAGTTGTTAATAATCCTGCCGTGTACGACTTTGCCCTTCAGGAGTGCTTTTAAGCCATTTTCTTCCTGGTTCAGGACGCTTTTAAAATTGTTTTCAACGGCTTTCCTGTACACTATGATTTCCTGCTGCAAATGGCTGAAAGACTGTTTTTCCAGCTTTTTAATCTTATTGTATGCCTCAGTCTGTTCAGCTGAATATGTTGATTTTTGGAACTTAAGCGGGATGCAACGCGTAACCAAGGCTTCTTCTTCCGGATAATGTTCCCCGGCAACAAGCACTGTTGACGTTATTTCCGGTATTTGTAATCCAGGCATGTCGGTTCTGCTTCTTGGAGTCCTGTTATAGATATCCTTAAGAAGCAGTTCGTCTTCCCGTACATTTTTGAATTCGTCGAGGAATGCCATGCCATTTTGAACCAACATTAAGCGATCGGAAAGCGCAGAAGTTGTTTTATTGGCAAGCGATAGCGGTTTTACATCAGCCGTATTGTATTGAAGGTTGAGAATGCTGCCGGCAAATTCATTTTTGCCCGAGCCGGGTTTCCCGATTAAGTTTAGAATAGGCAGTGATCTGTTTTCTTCAAAAAGAATGTCAGAAAAAGAGGACATCATAGCAAATGCAATTCCGGCATATGATTTTTCCCCGTAGGCCTGGCACATTAATTCCGACCATTCAAAGGAGGAAAGAACTTTTTCCTGTTTAAATTGCAGATGCCTTTCGTTTCTTAATTTCGAAGAATCCTCCCGAATGAGGTTAGAATGCGCTTTGATGAAAAAAGCTTTGTTCTGATGTTTAACAATGCCTGTTTCGTTGGCAGGGATGAATTCATTTTTAAGCGTGCTGATGCCGTTAGACCAAACCCAAACTTCTTCATTCTTCTGCCAAAAGAGCCTGGTGACTTCAGTGCAGCGTAATATGTTTTCATTCAAGCGTTCAAAGAGGCTTGTCAGGTTTTTGTCCGTTCCTTTCCAAACGAAATACCCATAATGGAAGAGCAGCGAAGAAAAGCTATTGTTTCTGCAAAGGTGCTCTGCTTTCAGGGAGATTAGCTCCCGTTCGTTTAACGCGTTTTCAATCCAATAGATGTAAGTTGATTCGTTCAATTCTTCATTTCTGATTTGGGCAACAGGTTCCATAATGAAGTTTGATAATTCCGTAATATTTTTTCGGTTATCGAGCGTATAAACCTTTTTATCCTGGAAGAAAACATTGAATTTGTCGAACACCTTCAGTTCCTTGTCGGGCACACCCGGATGCTTCTTTTGAAGTTTTTTGATCTCCTGCATAGTTAATTTTGGTTTTTGTTTAAAAAAAGTTGATTATGAATTATTTCTGGATCAAAGATGTACGTGCGGCCATCCTTAAATCCGGAAATTACCTTTTGATCCAGCATTTTCGTGGCTGTAGGTCTGGAGACTCTCAGGAATTCTGCGAGCCCTCCAATACTACGGATCATTTTCTTTTTAATGGGTTTTTTAGAGTTCATAGCCTTCGTGGCTTCCTCCCTTACGATCTTTCTAAATTCCTCTTTTGAGAGGGTGATTACAAAGGGTTTTTTCATTTTAATAAAATTTAATGTTAATTATATTTTGGGGTTTTGATGTGTTTGTTATGTAGATCTTATGGTGGAAGGGAATAGCAGGCTATAAGAATTTTCATTGTGAGTGTATTAAAGAGATGTTTAAGAGCGATTTTCTTAATCATTTAGTTGTTTTGATGTATTTATGGCGCAAATTTAACATAAATTATGTAATAAGGCATAAAAAAGTTTAAAAAAATTATAATTATTGGAATAAACGCATTAATATTCTTAATTAATTTGTGTTTTTATAATAATAGGTGTATTTTTGCCGACTATGAGCATAAAGAAGTCCAAAGAAATTGCGGAAGCAATCAGAAAAGCGAGAAAATTAAGAGGATATACGCAACAAGAAGTTGCTCTTAAGATTGGCATGACTACCTCCAATTACCAAAAGATTGAGTATAGTCAGATCAAGCTGGGTATCGATTCCAGATTGCTGGATATATGTAAGGTGCTAAAAATTAGTATAATATCTCTTCTGGAGGATTATTATAGTTTTAAAGATGTGCATTTTAATCCCGCTGACAAGATAGATGAGCTAAGCATAGGGAGTTCTCCAGTTACGAAAAGTGAAGGACATAGTGCATCAAGAACAATAAAGTATTCTGTGGATCATGCTAAATTGATTAGTGCAGGAATGCATTTTGCATTAAGGTTGCTTACCCAGGCAAAGAATAATGAACAAGATGTGGATAAGGGCACTTTATCTGAGATTGACAGTCAAATTAGAATAGCAGTGACGCTGTTTGACCTGATTAAAGATGGTAAGGTTAAAGGAGAAGGTTATCCCGATTAGGCTAAAGTTGTCCATGGATTAAAGCCTGGCCTTTGGTATTCTTCAGTTCATTGCTGCCTGGCGCTCGTTTTGCTCACATACTTTTTTAATGGCTCAGTTCTCTTTATAGTGCTCCGGATAAACCAAAAAGAATAGATTGATTTTTTCATTGCTGTTTATAGTTGACATTCAATGCCTGTTTTGATTTATAGGCATTGAATGTCAATTGGCATGTAGCTAGAATGTTTGCATGATAGACTCATTCTTGCTTCTGCGATGATTCATCATGCTTTGGCTTAGTATAATCTATAACCTGTCTTGTCTTTCCGTCCATTGTTTCGTCAGTGTGCGGATTTACATAAGCTTTGGTGCTCTCGGGTGATTCTTGTCCCAGAAGTTCCTGGATGACATCCATCTCTATGCCTGCTTTTCTTGCATATGTGCCAAAGGTATAACGTGAAACATAGCTCGTAAGGTTCATTTCTATTCCCAGTTTTTCGGAAACCCTGTTCATGTACTTATTTAGTTGTTTGGTCGCATTTTTAACATCTTTCCTGATGCGAATTGGGTCTGGATTTTCATGCATAATAATGGGGAGTAGGTAATTGTCCTGGTTTTTACCTTTAGCAAAATAGTTTATGATTTCCCTCATCTCCGGATCGATTTTAATAGTGATAATCTGACCTGTTTTGCTGCGGGAATAGGAATAGTAATGGGATTTCATGGATACGTCCCTAACTTTTATTTTGGCAGCATCTGCCATGTTCATTCCGCGGGCATAAAATAAGAATAGCCATATCTTATGATAGATGTATTCTTTGGATGATTCATCCAGTTTAACATCTATTATCTTCCTGAAGTCTTCAACATCTGCAACAGGTCTCGGTTGGGTCTTGGATTTTGGGATCTTATAACGTTTAAAGGGGTTATCGCTTTCTTGCATGAAGCCGCTATCCACTGCGCGGTTTATTATGCACCGGATAGCCCTCATATAATTGTTTATTCCGTTTTTACTTAAAGGTTTAGATGTGTTCTTTTTTCTGTGTTCTTCTATTTTTTGGTGTAAGTACATCGCTTCTATTTGCCTGAGTAAATCAGGTGTTATATCATAAAACTGAACGTTTTTCAATTGGCTGTATTTGATAAGAAAATTGGCGCCATACTTAATCCAGGAAGCATTTCCCGCTTCACCTTTGCTTAAAAATTCTTCAACAAGTTTTTTTGAATATTCTTCAAAGGATGGCGTGTTCTTGCTTTTCTTGCCGTCCAATTTGTCTTTGATGCACTGTATCAGTTCTGGTGTGCTCATGTATTCAAGCTTATCATCTGCTTCTAATTGGGTTATGATATTAAGCGCTGTAGATTCTATTGTTACTAATTTGTTTCGTACAATCTTAAGGCTCTCTTTTGGGATGTATGATGATTTTTTGACCAGAGCTCTTTCGTGATTAAAATCGTCAGGGTGATTTACGAAAAATTGGGTTCTGATGTATCCGGGGGATCTTTTATGGGTTACGGTTAGTCTTATTTGAAATTTATCTGCTTTGTTAGTTTTAAAGGTTTTCCAGTTTATTGTGGCCATGATAAAATGATTTAATGGAACAAATTTATGAAAGCTTTGGCATCAATCACAGAAAAAACGTCTAACAATTCGTCTAACATTTTATGCGGAAAGATGCGGTTTAGTGCGGTTTGGTGCGGAAAACCCTAAGGAGGTCTTCGGTGTCGAAAACCTCTGTAAGCCTTGTATAATCGGGGAAGTTGGTGGTTTTGAAGGTGTGGGGCGTACTGGAATCGAACCAGTGACCTCTTGCCTGTCAAGCAAGCGCTCTGAACCAACTGAGCTAACGTCCCTTTTTGTTTTGCCCGACAAAGATACACAAATTTCAGATCAGGCCTGGGCTTCTTTTAAATTTTGCCGCTTTTCCTGCCGGATTTCTGCGCTCATTTCCTTTATGGATTTGCGCATGCCAAACAATATAAGGTAAATAAGCAGTACCACGCTCATCGCGGCAGCGGGCAGGGCAGTGTCTGCGATGCCTGTGCTCAGTGCTGTAACAGCCGCAAACCCATTGTTTTTTATGGAATACACCAACTGGTAGCTGTAGTATTTTTCCGGTGGAATTTTGGTTGTCTTCAAAATGGGCCACAACAGGCTGCTGCCACCAAAAACCACCAGTGCAAGTATGAGCAATGGCAGCAGGAGCTCTTCGGGCTGGTGTACAAATACATCGCGGTTCAACCCGATGATGGTATAAACAATAAAGAAAAAGCTCACATCAACGTAGCGCCCGCGATAGGTTTTTAGGTGTTCTTGCGCTTTTTTGCCCCGCATCAGGCGTGATAATCCGAGGGGCAAGGCAATGAGGATGACCAGACTGGAGATCAGGCTGCTTAATGGCACTGCTTTTTCCATGCCCGAAAGCAACATCCCGGCAGGGAAAATCAGAAAAAGCAGCAGGTAAGCTCCGGCAATGCCGATAACGGGTTTTTCAATGCTGCCGCCGGCATTCAGGATAAAAGGGATAATCACAACGCCGGGAGGTGCTAAAGTGATGAACCAAAAGCCGTTGATGAGGTTGGGGTCGTCGAGCAACAGATAGGCCAGCCCCATAATCAGTCCACCAAATATCAGGTAGTTCATCAGCAAAGTAATCAGGATGGGCCGGATGGTGTTGCGCAGTGGCAAAAATGCTTTAAAATTGAATGCCGAAAGGCTGATGCTGAGCATAAATGCCAGAATATACATCAGGTAATCTTTGATGTAAACGGCTGCATGGTTGAAGCTCAGGCCAAAGATAAAAGCCAGGACCAGCAGGAAGTTTCGGTTCTTTATGATTTTGATCAGGTAGTGCATAATTCTTTTTAAGTTTGCCAAAATTACTGCAACAAATGCAGATGCACAAAGTTTTTACAAGATAATGTTGTATGGGTAAAATCAGGGCGGCCATGCCTGTGATGGGCGAAATGGATTTTCTTCCGGAAATTCTTCCTTCCGTTTTAAAGGCGGCAGAAGGTATTGATTTTGAGCTGTTCATTTGTGTGAATCAGCCGGAGGATTACCGCACAGATGAAAATAAAAAGTCCATCTACATGGATAATCAGTCTTGCCTGAAATATTTGCAGGCATTGGACGATCAGCGGATCCATATCCTTGATTTCAGCAGTGCAGGCAAAGGCTGGCAGGGAAAAAAGCATGGTGTGGGCCATGCACGGCGTGTGGCAATGGATGCGGCTGTAGCCAATGCAGATGCAGATGACCTTTTGGTGAGTATGGATGCCGACACTTTGATTTCCGGCAACTACTTTCATAATTTACTCTGCTTGCAAAAGCAGTATCCCGATGCTGTGGGCATGGCTTTGCCTTATTATCACCCGCTGACGGGAAATGAGGCGGAAGACCGTGCCGTTTTACGCTATGAGCTGTATATGCGTTTTTACAGCCTGAACCTCTGGCGCACGCAAAGCCCGTATCGTTTTACGGCTTTGGGATCGGCAATGGCCTGTTCCGTGAAATCGTACCGTAAAATTGGCGGCATCACACCAAAGAGGAGCGGGGAGGATTTTTATTTTCTGCAAAAGCTGCGCAAAAGCGGGCCTTTGTTGGTCTTTAGCCCTGAAAAAGTGTATCCGGCCAGCCGATTTAGCGCGCGTGTGTTTTTTGGCACCGGTCCGGCTATGATCAAAGGGAACTCGGGCGATTGGTCTTCTTATCCTTTTTACGATCCGCTGTTTTTCGATGAAATTCAAAGTTTTTATAAGCTGCTGCCCAAATTGTATCGTGATGATTGTGAAGATCGGGTGATGGATTTTCTGAAGGAGAGCAATAAAGGGCGTGCGATTTGGTGCGACTGGCGTGCAAATGCTGCCTCGGAACAGGCGTTTATCAAAGCGGCGCATACGGCTTTTGACGGTTTGCGCATATTGCAATATCTGCGCCGGCGCAAAGATCAGCAGCCCGAAACAACCGAAATGCAGACAATACGGTCATGGGTACAGAAGTTTTATCCGCATATCGGGCAGGCATTGCCTGAACTGTTCCGTATTGATGCACTCGAAAATGTAGATACTGCTCTATTGAACGCTTTGCGCGATGCTCTTGTTCTTGAAGAAGAAAAACTACAAAAAGCATGTCCACTGATCTAATCGTTATTACCGGTCCCACGGCCACAGGAAAAACCAGAACCGCCGCATTACTGGCGCATCGGCTTGATGCTGAGATTATTTCTGCGGATTCGCGCCAGGTTTATCGTGGGATGGATATCGGTACCGGAAAAGACATGGAAGATTATACCGTTGAAGGCAAGGACGTTCCGCTGCATTTGGTTGATATTGCCGATCCGGGCTATGAGTTCAATGTTTTTGAATTTCAGAAGGCTTTCCTGAATGCCTTTGAAGATATCCGCAAGCGCGATAAGCAGGCAATTCTGGCAGGTGGCACTGGGATGTATATTGAAGCTGTTTTGGCAGGATACCGCATGCTGGAAGTGCCTGTAAATAAGCAGCTGCGCAATGATCTGGCCGTTTTGGAAATGGAATCTTTGCAGCAGAAACTTGCACAACTGCGCCCGTTGCACAATACCAGCGATACGGCCGACCGCCAGCGCTTGGTGCGGGCTATCGAAATTGAGCTTTACAATCAGGCGCATGCCGATGAACGGGATAACTGGCCGGAATTTAAGAGCCGGATTTTTGCTGTGCGCTTAGATCGGGAAATAATCCGCCAAAGAATTACCGCACGCCTGCATGCCCGCCTCGAAGAAGGGATGATTGATGAAATCCACGCATTGCTGAAAACCCACCAGCCGGATGAATTGCGCTTTTATGGACTGGAATACCGTTACCTTACAGATTATGCGCAGGGCATTTTGACCTATGACCAAATGTTTGCGCAGCTCAATACGGCAATCCATCAGTTTGCCAAACGGCAGATGACCTGGTTTCGGCGGATGGAGCGTAAAGGCTTTCAATTGGAGTGGATCGATGGTCGGATGACAGCCGAAGAGCGTACTGCTGAAATTTGTAAAATGCTCGATAAATCTTGAATTTGAGCGTCCAAACAGAAAAATATGGCTCAAAACCTTTGGAAATCACTGAATTGTTTTATCTTTGATAGTTCTAAGCGCAAAAAACTATGGGATTAATTGCATATCTGCTGCTGCTGTTACTCACATTTTATCTCCTTTCTCAGGTAACCGATAAGTATTTTATCGATTCGCTCGATCGCATTGCAGAGCGCCTGAACCTGTCATCGGATATGGCCGGAGCCACCCTGATGGCCATTGGCAGCAGCGCCCCGGAGCTTTTTGTGGCCCTGGTTGCTGTCCTTCAGCCCGGCGGACACGAAGAAATTGGAATGGGGACCATTGTTGGTTCTGCTCTTTTTAATATTTTGGTGATTATTGGCGCTGTGGCGATGGTGAAAAAAGCAACCATTACATGGCAACCTATTTTGCGCGATATCTTGTTTTATTTGCTCGCCATTGGTTTGCTTTTCTGGGCTTTCCATGATGGCGGTATCAGCCTGACAGAGAGCATTATATTCGTTCTCTGTTTTGTTGTTTATGTTTTTGCCGTGGTACGATGGCGCCGTTGGTTTCCTTATCATGATCCGGCAGCAGATCTGGCTCAGGCCGAAGAAGGGGAGGAGCGCGTAAAATACACACCCCTTGAAAAAATCCTAATGCCATTGGATTATTTGCTGTACAAGGTGTTTCCGCCGCCCAATCATTATTTTGGCGTCTTCTTTATGTCCATTGGTTTTATTGCCGTGCTTTCCTGGGTTTTGGTGCAAAGTGCCATTGGCATCAGCGAAATCCTTAATGTGCCTGAAGTTATTATAGGAATAACGGTTTTGGCTGTGGGTACCAGTGTGCCTGATATGATTTCGTCTATTATTGTGGCCCGGCAAGGCAGGGGCGATATGGGCATTACCAATGCAATCGGCTCCAATATTTTTGATGTGCTTATTGGTCTGGGACTGCCCTGGATGATAGCACTGCTTATCAGTCATCGTGAGATGATCCCTGTGAGCCGAGAAAACCTTTTCTTTTCGGTGGTGCTCCTTTTTATTTCTGTTTTGGTGATCTTCTTTATGCTGATTATTCGCCGCTGGCGCATCGGACGCCCAACAGGTATCATCTTAATAGGGCTGTACGTTATTTACCTGATTTATACGGCTTATACCTTGTTTGCTTAGTCCTGGTTTTTTCATCAAAATCCGAAGAATCTATACCGGGATTATTTTCTCTAAAATCTTAACCTGCTTCATTCATGAATTTTTAAGGATGGAAAGACCGTGTAGGATTATTCCGCCGGATTTGATTGGTACTTATTGTTGAAAAATTCTTTGGGCTTTTTAATAAGTCTTATTAATAATGTACCTTTTTCCGGAAAGGGAGTTTTATCTTTGCCCACCAAAGCAAACAAATTATGTCAGAAAGTTATAATGAGGATAGTGTCCGGTCGCTGGAGTGGAAAGAGCATATCCGCCTGCGTCCGGGTATGTATATTGGTAAGCTTGGCGATGGCACTTCGCGCGATGACGGGATTTACGTACTGGTAAAAGAGGTGATCGATAACTCCATCGATGAATTTGTGATGGGCAATGGCCGCAAAATTGACGTGACCGTTGGCGATGGCGTAGTGAAAATCCGCGATTATGGCCGGGGCATCCCACTGGGAAAAGTGATCGACTGTGTTTCCAAAATCAATACGGGTGCAAAATACGACTCCAAAGTGTTTAAAAAAGCCGTTGGACTCAATGGTGTAGGAACCAAAGCGGTCAATGCGCTTTCTTCATATTTCAGGGCACAGTCCATCCGCGATGGCCGTACGAAAATTGTCGAATATCAGAGAGGGACAATCACTAACGATTTTGATGAACAGAATACGACGGAAGAAAACGGTACCATCATCACTTTCCGTCCCGATGAAGAAGTCTTCGGAAAATATCACTATCTGCCGGAGCATCTCGAACGCATGCTCTGGAATTATGCTTTCCTGAACCATGGCCTTTCCATTTATTTCAATGGCGAACGTTTTTACGCCAAAAATGGTTTGAGCGACCTGCTGCGCAATGAAGTTGGGGAGGATACGATTTACCCCATCATCCATCTCGGTGAAGGTGATTTTGAGTTTGCCTTTACACACGATTCATCGCACTATGGCGAGGATTATTATTCCTTTGTGAACGGCCAGCATACTACTCAGGGCGGTACGCACCAACAGGCATTCCGCGAGGCCATCGTGAAAACAGTACGTGAGTTTTTTAATAAAGATTACGATACTTCGGATATCCGAACTTCTATTGTTGCGGCAATCAGCATTAAAGTGCAGGAACCGGTTTTTGAGTCACAGACAAAAACCAAACTGGGCTCTACGCATATGGAAGCCGAAGGGCAGACCATCCGGAATTATATCCACGATATCGTGAAACGCCATCTCGATAATTACTTGCACAAAAACCCGGAAACGGCGGAATTGCTGCAGAAGAAAATCCAGCAATCAGAAAAAGAACGCAAGGAACTGGCAGGCATCAAAAAAATGGCCAAAGAGAGCATCAAGAAAGCCAGCCTGCACAATAAAAAGCTCCGCGACTGCCGCGTGCATTATAATACAAATCATGAACGACGCATGGAGTCTACACTTTTTATTACCGAGGGCGATTCGGCCAGTGGATCCATTACAAAATCGCGCGATGTAAACACTCAGGCGGTTTTTAGCCTCAGGGGAAAACCATTGAACTCTTATGGCAAAAGCAAGAAAATCGTTTATCAAAATGAAGAGTTTAACCTCCTGCAATCGGCATTGAACCTGGAAGAAGGTTTGGAAGGACTCCGCTATAACTATGTGGTGATTGCTACTGATGCCGATGTCGATGGCATGCACATCCGTTTGCTTTTGCTTACATTTTTCCTGCAGTTTTATCCCGACCTGGTGCGCAGTGGACATATCTATATCTTGCAAACACCGCTTTTTAGGGTGCGCAATAAAAAGAAGACCTTTTATTGCTATAGCGAAAAAGAACGTGTTGATGCCATAAAGAAAATTGGTGCCAAACCGGAGATTACGCGTTTTAAGGGTTTGGGCGAAATCAGTCCCGATGAGTTTAAGAATTTCATTGGCAGCGGAATGCGCCTTGAGCCGGTATTGCTTAAAAAGGATAAAAGCGTACCCGAACTATTGAAATTCTATATGGGCTCCAATACGCCCGAACGTCAGATGTTTATTATTGATAACCTGCGCGTAGAAGAAGATGTGGTGCAGGAAAAAGCAGGCTGAACCCAATGAACAATCCTATTTATCTCGATTATAATGCTACCACGCCCATTGATGTGGAAGTGGCTGCTGCAATGCGCCCTTTTTTCGAAGAGTTTTTTGGAAATCCGTCCAGTACGCATGTTTTTGGTGTGGAGGCACGCAAAGCGGTTGAAAAAGCACGCCGTGAAATCGCAAGCCTGATCAATGCGCATGCAGATGAGGTGATTTTTACCAGCGGCGGAACAGAATCCAACAATTATGCAATCAAAGGTGCGGTGATGGCACGCGCTCCTCATGGTGGCCATATCATCACAACGGCTATTGAGCATCCCGCGGTGCTGGAAGTTTGCCGCTTCCTCGAAAAACAGGGGCACCGTTTGAGTATTGTCCCGGTGGATGAATTCGGAATTGTTGATAAAGAAAAGTTGTTTGCCGCTGTACGCCCCGATACGGTTTTAATCTCCGTGATGCACGCCAATAATGAAACAGGAAGTATTCAGCCGGTGGAAGAAATTGGTGCTTTTGCCCGCCAAAAAGGAATACTTTTTCATATTGATGCCGCTCAATCGCTGGGAAAAATCCCTGTGGATGTTGTGGCGATGAATGCAGACCTGCTTTCGGTTGCAGGCCATAAATTATATGCGCCAAAAGGGATTGGTGCGCTTTATGTGCGCCGCTCTGTTGTGCTCGAAAAGCTAATGCATGGTGCCGATCATGAACAAAACCGCCGGGCAGGAACCGAAAATGTTTTGGAAATAACCGGTTTGGGAGCGGCCAGCCGTATTGCCAAAAGGGATTTGGAGAAACATGCCGCTCATTATCTGCAAATGCGCGATTTGCTGCATGATTTGCTCAAGGAAAATCCGGTAGAAATAAAATTGAACGGACATCCCGAAAAGCGCCTGCCCAATACGCTCAACCTAAGTTTCCGGAATATCGAAGCCAATACTTTGCTTGCGGCACTGAGCAATGTAGCAGCATCTGCAGGGGCAGCATGCCATGCCGAAAGTGTGGACGTGAGCCATGTGCTGGAAGCTATGAACGTGCCTGTTGATTTTGCTATGGGCAGCCTGCGTTTTTCAACAGGAAGGGGCAGCACGGAGGAGAATATCCGTCAGGCTGCGAAAGAAATCCTTTCGGAACTGAAAAAGCTTGCACCGGAACAAGAGGAAGAAAATCCGATTGTTATAAAAAGTGGCGAAGAAATCCGCCTGACCCAGTTTACGCATGGGCTGGGCTGCGCCTGCAAATTGAGGCCGCAGGCTTTGGAGCAGGTATTGCAAAATGTTCAAATTCCTTTGATCAACGATAAGCGTGTGCTGGTGGATGCCGCCGAAGCGGATGATGCTGCGGTCTATCAGATTTCGGATGATCTGGCATTGGTCGAAACGCTGGACTTTTTCACTCCTGTAGTTGATGATCCTTATGAATTTGGGGCTGTGGCAGCAGCCAACGCACTCAGCGATATTTACGCAATGGGCGCGAAACCTCTTTTTGCGCTGAATATTGTAGGTTTCCCATCCAACCGATTGCCGCTTTCTGTTTTGGAGCGGATTTTACAAGGAGCTTCCGATAAAGCTGCCGAAGCAGGCATCCGTGTTTTGGGCGGCCATACCGTTGATGATACCGAGCCCAAATTCGGGATGTGCGTAACGGGAAGTGTTCATCCGGAGAAAATTTACCGGAACAGCGGCCTAAAAATTGGCGATGTGCTGGTGCTGACCAAACCGATAGGAACAGGTGTGCTGAGTACGGCGGCAAAAAGGGGGTTGCTGGAAGAGGAAGATATCCGCACCATAACGAAACTGATGAGCAGCCTGAATAAAACGGCAGCCGAAATAATCATTGATTTTGATGTGCACGCATGTACCGATGTTACCGGTTTTGGACTTCTGGGACATATGGGCGAGATGTTGCTGGCTTCCAAAGTGGATGCCGATGTGTATCCCTCAGAAAAAATGTTTTTGGGAAAAGCGGTGGAAATGGCGAATGCCGGAGTGATTCCAGGCGGGACCAAAGATAACCGTGCTTTTCTCGGGGAACGTCTGCATTTTGATACTGCCTTGCCAGAGCATATCCGTTACTTGCTTTGTGATGCGCAAACCAGTGGTGGATTGCTGATCGGCTTGCCCAAAACGGAATCAGAAGCTTTGATGGAGGCTTTGGAAGCGAAAAGTATTTTTGCCTGTCAGTTGGCTGAGGTCACAAAAAAAGGGAACGGTCAGATGTACTGTCATTCCCTCTAAATTATTGTTAATCAGTATTTTTTAACTACTGGTTAACAAAAACTTCTTTGTTTGCATCCCACTTGATGTACGATACCGACGGATTTTTAGCCACAAAAACTAAATATTTTTCCGCCATTTCCGGATTTACTTTTAAATAATTTTGGTAAGTCCGTTTCTTCCCTTTGTGTTTTTGAACTTCGTGAAGTCCGATTTCTTTTAGATTCTTTTTTCCAAATAAGCCGATCATATCACTTGATTTTTTACAAAAGTACAGTCTTTATCTGTTCGATGCAAGTTTTTTTTGACTTATTGTATAAACGGGCTGTTTTTCGTGATGAAAGGCCTTGTTTTCGTGATAAGCTTAATCTAACTCGGTTAAGCAATGTTTTAGAAATGTTTTTGGGGGATTGATTGTCCAATTGAGCTGGAGATATTAGAAAATAAAGAACTAATTTTGTAATAATTTTATTGGTAATATTTTATTTTAACAGCCAGTATGCTGAGGATGCCTTGTTTCTTCCGATTGGGTTATCAACTTCCAGCATACTAAAAACCACAATTTTGGTGGGTTTATCAACAACTATGATTTTGGATTTTTATGCAATTGCCACCAAAATTCTTTGATCATCCGAATATCATCCGTATTGGGCAAAAAACTTTTATAATCCGGCTTTGCCAATCGGATAAAACTGAGCCATTGGAACATCAGCGAGCAGATGTACGAAATGGAAGTTGCGATTGCAGCGCCTTCAATGCCCATTTGCGGGATCATCGAAAATCCTGCAATAGCAATCACAATCAAACCAATCGCTGAGGCAGCGGTATTAAAACCGGGTCGTCCGGTTCCGCTGAAATAATGCGAAAAGATCATGCCTGAAGCCATGGCCAGGATGCCCGGTGCCAGATAAATCATCAACCGGCGGATGTGCGAAAAGTCCTTGCCGAAAACCCAAGCGTAGAAAGTGTCCGGCAGACAGATCAACAGGCTAATGGTGAGCAAGGCAACAATCAGGCTTAATTTGAATAAACTGATGCTCAGGTCGCGGGCATAGGTTTTATCTTTTGTGGAAGAAATCCGGGCATATTGAACCATGCTGATGCTTTTGGCCGGAAGCAGGCTGCCCTCGCTTACTTTTATTCCCACATCAAAATGCCCCAAAATATTTAAGCCCAAATATTTGCGTATGATGAAGTAGGACAGGCGGTTGTTAAGCAATTGGGAAATGGCCGCCAATTGAATTAAAAATCCGTAGCGCAGCATCTCAACAAGGTTGTTGCCGAGTTCCTTAAACTGTGCTTTTCCCTTTTGCGCTATGGTTGCAGTGAATCCCAAAACGAATACAGCCGAATAAGCAATAAAAAGCGCATGGATGTAGGAATCGACCGAAGCAGATTTCATGATGTAAATCTCGAAGCACAATGCGCCAATGGTCAACACAAACTGCAGCACGGAAATGATATTGAATAGCGCAATCCGCTCAGTGCCCAGCAGCCACATCTGATGAATTTGCCCTAATGAAAGAATGAGCGAAAGGGTCATGACCTGAATAAAATAGCCTTCAGGAATTGATTGGAAAAGGAGCAGGATACTGCTTCCGGCTATGGACGAACATATGCTCCAGATATAGCTGATAATCATCATATTGGCGGCAGGAATGCGGGAGATGAAATACACAACGGGCGCTCCTCCGGTCAGGCTGTTGATATTTTGTATAATGGCTATGGCTAAAACAATCAGCCCAATCGTACCTACGGCTTCCGCACCGAGTTCACGGGCATTGATACTCAGTATGAGCAGGCTCAGTGCAGCATTGACGATACGTGCTGCCGCGGTGCTGAAGATTTTCTTTATTAACATAATCCTGCTTGCAAAGATAGGACAGAAAGCTATTTGTCCTTGATAAAGGTTAAATTTGCATCCTAATAAACGAATATTGCCCGGCTGTGAAAACGAAATTATTATCTTTTCTATTGCAATGGCTCGATTTTACCCTGCTGAACCCAACAGCTTTTTTCCTCCGCAGGCGCCTGAGAGCTTTTGCACTAAATTTTAATGGCAAGGTGCTTGATGTTGGTGCAGGTGATCAGCCCTACCGCCATATTTTTCAAAACATTGATGAATATCATGCGACCAATACGCGCCGGCATTACCAAATCAATAGATTAAAACCTGATGAAGGAACGGATTTCTGGATTGATGACGCATCAAGTCTGCCTTTCGAAAATGCAACTTATGATGGACTGCTGTGTTTTCAGGTTTTATCGGTGCTGGAAAATCCCCCGGCTTTTTTTGAAGAAATGAAGCGTGTTTTAAAAGCCGGAGCGCCCGTTTTGCTAAGTACGGATTTTATATATCCGCTTTGGAGCTCCGAAGATTATATGCGGCATAGTGTGCATCATCTTGGAAAACTGGCCGAAAATCATGGTTTTGAGATTGAGGAAATCCAGAGTTTAGGGTCTTATAAAACCTTGCGGTTTAGTTTGTTGGCGCGCTATCTGAAATATTATCCCTCCCGCATCATGAAGATGAACAAAATTTTGTTGCTGCCTTCAGCTGTTTTTTATCTGTTCATGCTTCTGCTGGCACCACTGATCGGACTTGCTGGCTGGCTGGCATGCTACGTGGAACGTAATATCCGAGATGAATTTACTTTTTCGCCTTTCCTGCTAATGTTTATGCGCAAAAAATGAGTTTTTGATATAGCCGAAACTTAGAGGTGCAGCTTTTCCTTAAGCTTTCGAATGAAATTGGGTCTGTTGAAGCGCCAGGCTTTTAAGTCGGTTATATAATAGTCGCCAGTTTTAGAAAGTGTGTGCAATCCTTTGAAGAAATGTTTATCATCACCCGGATTAAGAGTAGCAACACATTGCTCTGCATAATTTTTAGTGCTCAATTCGGAGATCTCCATCAAATGCAAACGACATCCGTACGAATCGGTACTGTCCTGGGCCGGACGCAGCCAGCGGTCATTTATTTTGATGAAATTCCCTCCGGGACGTGCATGGCGAATGTCTTGTTTCACCGGATTGTTTTCATGAGGACGGTAAGGCCCTTCCAGATTATCCGCATAATATATGTGCAGCTCATGGTTGGTTTTGCCTTGCGCAGTAAAAAACAACCACCACTTTTCATCATGATGGAACAGGGAAGCATCGATGCAGGCCAGTCCCTCAATTATAACACTTTTTAAATGGAGTTTTTGCGCCTCCGCATCGTAAGTGTATAGCTCAAGTCGGTAATCTGCTGCATTTTCGGGCAGGCAATACATTTGGCCATCATGCGCAAACGAGAAAGGGTAGGCGAGATGGGTGTTTTTTTGCAGCAGGCATTTTTTTTCGGACCAGTTTTGCGTACTTATATTATATATGTATCCCGAAATATGACCTTTTCCAATTTTATAATCGTATTCTTCAAAAAGGACATGCAGTTCATTATCTTTTTTCAGGATAAACGGATCGGCATAATATGTGTTTTTTGCCGGAGCAGGAGGTTTGATTAAATCCGCTAAATCAAGAGTGTCTTTTTGTGTGATGTCCGTGCATTGGAAAATTCCGATGCGCCAATCTTCAGGCTGAAAAATTTCACGCCAATGCAGTTTGATGCGGTTGGCAAACTGACGGCAGAAAAAACGGAGCATTTTTGTGTTTTCCGGAAGCTGGTACACCGGGCTGTTTTCCGGGTCTCCTTTGAGGCTTTTGGGATCAATGGTTCCATTTTGCACATCGCGTGCAGCCTGAAGCGGCCAGATTGCCGATTGAAAATATGCCTGATCCAAATTGTCTTTCCACGAATGAAGAATAGTCGGAAAGAATCCTTTTTTCAAAATTCCACCTCCATCGATTTCCTCATTTAAAACCTGCAAAATGGACGCATTCACCGGGTCATTAAAATAGATTTCCCAAAAGTTACTGGGCACACCCCGGTATTTTTTATCGTCATCGTGATGAAACGACCAAATGCCGTATTTTGATGTGGAAAGGATCTCGCCCCTGAGGATGCCAAATCCAAAGCGCAGCAAAAAGGATGGATTATGCCCGGCAATTTTATGGCGCGTTTCCTCATTAATATAGTAGCCTGATTTGCGCCTTTCGGGCATTATTTCGAGAAGCGGGATGCCAGAAAGCTCTTTTTGCAGATCAAGGAGCTCCTTGGATTTAGGCTTCATCAGGTAGCGCTGATAAATCCGGTAGATAATTTTATGATAAGGGTATTTTTTTATTTTTTTGATTTTGGGTTTTGGTTTCGGTTTGTGCAGGTTCATGAGCACAACCGACGCTTCAAAGCCATTATTGCGCAATAAACGTATGGCTTCGGCCTGCCATGCCTGAAATTTCCAGGAATCACACAAAATGCCAAAGCTTAATTTATTTGCTTGGGTTTCTTTGTTCATTTTTTGCTCATCGCTTCGGTGTACAATTGGTCCAGGTTTTTGGCTACGGCCTGCATCGAAGAGTTTTTAAGCGCATAGTCTCTTAGCTTTTCGGGTTTGAAATCCGACCAGTGATCAATCATCCGGCTCATGGCACCTGATAAGGCATTTTTATCTCCGGCTTTCACCAGTATGCCTTTATCCGGGGTAACATGCTCTGGAATACCGCCTACTTCTGTGGCAATGACGGGTATGCCACAAGCAAAACTTTCGTTAATGACTACCGGAATATTCTCATAATTGCTGAACATGAGCAGGCAATGCCCTGAAGACATTGTTCGGCTGAGCTTTTTGTTTTCCAGTAGTCCATAAAACCGGACAATATGATCCAGTTTCAGCTCCTTTGCTTTGGATTTCATTGCATCGAGGTCTTCGCCTTCACCGATCATCATGATGCGGAAATCCTGCCTTTGCCGGCTGAGTGCTGCAATTGCTTCCAGCATCCCGCTAATATTCTTGGAACGGTCTTCAAAGCAGGAAACATGGACAAAAGTAAAGGGGTCTTCCTTTTTTTCATTGATTTGAAACAATTCAGTATCAACCACATTGTGGATGATTTTGTAGTTTGATTTCAATCCGTGCGCCTGCATCGCCTTTCTGAGGTTGTGCGTTACCACCGTTGTGATGGCCGCATTGCGCACAACGATTTTCGTAATGGCTTTACGGAGCAGGCCATGATAGGTATTGGTAATGGGCAGGTAGCGCGACCAGTGTTCTGTTATTATATAAGGTGTTCCGTAGCGGATTTTCATCCAGAGGGCGATCAGGCCCAGCCGTGTGAGAATGTTCAGGTGAAGGATGTCTGCTTTAAAACCTTCTTTGCGCAGGATGTTCATGCCTTTACAGCTATAGCGCAGATAGCGCCATCCTTTGATCATATCTGCAATGCCGGGAACTTTGCACCGAACGGCTTGGTAGTATATTACGAGGCTGTCGAAACCATCCTCTTTTTTGCGGTCGATTTCAAAATGATTTCCGTTTTTCAAGTCCATGGGAAAAGCATGGACAAGGGCCACATCATGATACAAGGCCGCTGCTTCGGCATGTTTTTTTACGAACAGCCCGGGCATGGGATCCAGCCGGTTGGGATACCAACGGCTCAGGAATAAGATGCGGCGGGGATTTGCTTTGACCATTGAGAGGGATATTTCGGGCGCAAAGATACAATTTAAACATAATTTAATGGGTTTCCAAAGTGGGCTTTTTGCTTGGCATGATTTTGCCGGGAGGATTTGAATTGCTTAAAAAATCATGATTTCTTAAAATTAATGAAGAAATTATTTGGTTTTAAGGAATATTGGTTATACTTTTGCACCCACTTTTGAGAGAAATAGCGTATTTCGCTGTTACTTAGGAAAAAGGAATATAGGAAACCTGAAAAAGTAAGACTACTATAGGTTTCAACAAAGGCAAAATCGTTTGACAAGTCTTTGTGTGGTCTGCCCACCTCAGGAATGCCTGTATCCCAATAAATCCGATCAAAATAGACAAGAAAGCGACTAAATAGATGTATTTAGTTGATTTTTTGAAATTAATGTGTTGATAGTATTAAATTTAGTTATACTTTTGCAGTCCCAATTTTTGAGGGTAATAAAAAATTTAAAAAGTTGATATGCCGACAATTCAACAATTAGTCAGAAAAGGACGCAGGACGTTAGTAGAAAAGAGTAAGTCTCCTGCTCTGGATGCTTGTCCTCAGAGACGGGGCGTTTGCGTCAGGGTTTATACGACCACTCCAAAGAAGCCGAATTCAGCTATGCGTAAAGTAGCCAGGGTTCGTTTGACCAATGGTAAGGAAGTGAACGCCTATATTCCCGGTGAAGGCCATAACCTTCAGGAACACAGCATTGTAATGATCAGAGGCGGAAGGGTAAAAGACCTTCCGGGTGTACGTTACCACATCATCCGTGGAGCTCTTGATACTTCAGGCGTAGAAGGACGTACACAAAGACGTTCAAAGTATGGCACAAAAAGGCCAAAGAAATAATTCCGGTTTAATTAGAAGATTCAAGGTAAGATGAGAAAATCAAAACCAAAGAAGAGGATAATCCTGGGTGACCCGCGTTTTAATGATATACTGGTTACCAAATTTGTTAATAACCTCATGCTGCAAGGCAAGAAAAGTCTTGCTTTCCAGATTTTTTACGATGCCATTGATCAGGTAAGTGAAAAAACCGGTGAAAGTGGCCTGGAAGTTTGGAAGAAGGCTCTTGCAAACGTTACTCCTGCTGTTGAGGTACGCAGCCGTCGTATTGGTGGTGCTACTTTTCAGATTCCTTCTGAAATCCCTGCCAGCCGTAAGTCTTCTATCGGTATGAAGAACCTGATCGGTTTTGCACGGAAGCGTCATGAAAAAACAATGGGTCGCAAACTTGCTTCTGAAATCGTTGCTGCTTTCAATGAAGAAGGCGGAGCATTCAAGAAAAAAGAAGATACCCACCGTATGGCGGAAGCGAATAAAGCATTCTCACACTTCCGTTTCTAATATCGCTTAGACTAAGAAATGAATACCAGAATAGCACATACACGAAACATTGGCATCGTTGCTCATATCGACGCGGGTAAAACCACGACGACTGAGCGTGTGCTTTATTATACTGGTATCAATCATAAAATCGGTGAAGTGCACGAAGGTACTGCTACCATGGACTGGATGGAGCAGGAAAAAGAACGTGGAATCACCATCACTTCTGCTGCTACCAGTGTTTTCTGGAAGCGCAACAACGAAGAGTTTAAGATCAATATCATTGATACCCCCGGCCATGTAGATTTCACTGTTGAAGTGGAACGCTCGCTTAGGGTTCTTGATGGTGCTGTTGGTATTTTCTGTGGTGTGGGCGGCGTTGAACCCCAATCTGAAACAGTTTGGAAACAAGCCGACCGCTACAAAGTGCCACGCATCAGTTTTGTGAACAAACTTGACCGTACAGGAGCCGATTTCCAACGAGTATTGGAAGATATCCATAAGAAACTCAATATTATTCCCGTCGCCATGCAAATGCCGCTTGGCGAAGAGGATAATTTTTATGGGCTGATCAACCTGCTCACAGGTAAAGCCTACGAATGGGATGTTGATTCAAAAGGAGCTGAAATCAGGGAAATCGAAATCCCGGAAGATGTTCAGGAAGCTTATCAGGAACAACGCCTCAAACTTATTGAAGGTGTTGCTGAAGAGGATGAGTCGCTTTTTGAAAAGTTTATGGACGATCCGGAATCCATCAGTACAGATGAGATGAAGGCTATGATCCGTAAGGCAACACTCGATTTGCGGATTACGCCGGTTTTCTGTGGCTCATCACTGAAAAATATCGGTGTTCAGGCGCTGCTCGACGGTATTGTTGATTATCTGCCCGCTCCAAGTGACCTTCCTGCTATTGAAGGGATTAACCCAAAAAATGAGCAGAAAGAAAAACGTGAACTTACAGTAGAAGAAAATTTTAGCGCACTTGCTTTTAAAATTGCCACCGACCCTTTTATGGGGCGTATGGCATTTTTCCGTGTTTATTCAGGAGAATTGAAAGCAGGCAGCATTGTTTTGAATGCCAATACCGGTAAAAAGGAACGGATTGCAAGAATCATGCAAATGCATGCTGCAAAACAAATTCCTTTAACAGCCATTGCTGCCGGTGATATAGGTGCAGCTGTGGGATTTAAACAAATCCGTACAGGTGATACACTTACCGAAATAAATCATCCTTTGTTACTCGATACCATTAAATTCCCGGAACCGGTTATCAGCATTGCTGTTGAGCCGAAAATTCAGGATGATGTGGATAAACTCGGTATCTCCCTGAACAAGCTCGCTGAGGAAGATCCTACCTTTACTATTCGTACAGACGAAGAAACGGGACAAACGATTATCAGCGGAATGGGCGAACTGCACCTTGATATTATAATCGACAGGTTGCGCAGGGAGTTTAATATTGAATGTACCAAAGGCAAGCCTCAGGTTGCATACAAAGAAGCATTACGTTCCAATGTACTTTATACCATGACGTACAAGCGCCAAACCGGTGGAAAAGGACGTTTTGCTGAAATCAAATTTGAAATGGGCCCCAGCGAAGATAATAAGCGTGGCCTTGATTTTGAAAATGAAACCAAAGGCGGCAGCATACCTAAAGATTATATCCCTGCCATTAAAAAGGGTTTTGAATCTGCAATGGTAAATGGTCCTCTGGCCGGTTACCAGCTTTGGGGCATGAAAGTTCGTCTGCTCGACGGCTCTACCCACTCAGTTGATTCTGACGCCATGGCATTTGAGGCCGCAGCAGTTATGGGCTATCGTGAAGCTTGTAAAGAAGCTCAGAAAACCTTGCTGGAGCCGATCATGAAAGTAGAAATCGTTACACCGGACGAATATGTTGGCGATATCACAGGTGATTTGAACAAACGCCGTGGCCAATTGCAAAACATAGAAACCCGTGCCGGAAGCCAGGTAATCAAGGCCAAGGCACCAATGGCAGAATTATTCGGTTATGTTACCGGCCTTCGTACCATCAGTTCAGGAAGAGCCACATCAAGTATCGAATTCAGTCATTTTGCAGAGATACCTGAAGCCTTGCTTGGTGATGTATTAATTAAAGTTAGAGGATATTAAGCACATAAATTATTATAACAGTGAACCAAAGAATCAGAATTAAATTAAAATCGTACGATCACAACCTGGTTGACAAATCAGCAGAAAAGATCGTTAAAACTGTTAAGTCAACAGGTGCGATCGTTAGCGGACCTATTCCACTGCCGACGAATAAACAGATTTTCACTGTTTTGAAGTCAACTTTCGTGAATAAGAAATCACGCGATCAGTATCAACTGAGTTCTTACAAACGACTGCTGGACATCTACAGTTCTACATCAAAGACCATTGACGCTTTGATGAAGCTTGAACTGCCAAGTGGAGTAGAAGTTGAAATTAAGGTTTGATGAACAAATTTGACAACGGCAAAAACTAGCTAGCAATGTCAGGATTAATTGGAAAAAAAATAGGTATGACCAGCATCTATGATGCCTCTGGGAAATATGTCCCATGCACGGTAATTCAAGCTGGTCCCTGTGCAGTAACGCAGGTAAAAACAAAAGCAACTGATGGTTATGATGCCATACAGTTGGCTTATGAAGACAAAAAAGAAAAACATACTACCAAAGCTCTTAAGGGACATTTTCAAAAAGCAGGAGTAGAGCCCAAGCGCAAGCTTGCCGAGTTTACCCGTTTTGAAGAAGGTCACCGCAAGCAACTTGGTGATTTGGTAACTGTTGAAGAATTTGTTGAAGGCGAATTTGTTGATGTAGTTGGCACCAGCAAGGGTAAGGGCTTTCAGGGTGTTGTAAAACGTCACGGTTTTAGTGGTGTTGGTGACAAAACCCACGGTCAGCACAACCGTTTACGTGCCCCTGGTTCACTGGGTGCTTCATCATATCCAAGCCGGGTTTTTAAAGGAATGCGCATGGCAGGCCGCACAGGCCAGGACAGGGTTAAGATGATTAACCTGAAAGTGATGCAAATTCACCCAAAAGAGAATGTTATCGTAGTAAAAGGTTCCGTTCCCGGTGCCAAAGGATCATACTTAATTATTGAAAGATGGAGTTAGAAGTATATAACATTAAGGGAGAAAATACAGCGCGTAAGGTAACGCTCAAAGATGAGATTTTCGCTATTGAGCCCAATGACCACGCTATATATCTTGATGTAAAACAGTTTCTGGCTAACCAACGTCAGGGTACACATAGCTCTAAAGAAAGGAGCATGCTCAGCGGTTCTACACGTAAGCTGAAGCGCCAGAAGGGTACCGGTACTGCACGTATGGGTGATATCAAAAGCCCTATCCTGCGCGGTGGCGCCAGGGTTTTCGGTCCACAGCCACGTATCTACCGTTTTAAACTGAACAAAAAACTGAAGCGACTCGCAAATATGTCGGCTTTGACATATAAAGCTCAGGAAAATAGTATTAAAGTTGTTGAAGATTTTGATTTTGACAGCCCTAAAACACGCAATTATGCAGAAATGCTGAAAAATTTGCAGGTTGAAGGTAAGAAAACGATCCTGGTTGTTTCTGAATCAAAGGATAATATCAACCTAGCTGCCCGTAATATTCCGGGAGCCAGTGTTATCCAGGCTTCAAATTTGAATACATATGAAATACTCAATGCCAATAATATTTTGTTCATTGAGAGTTCACTGGGTAAAATTGAAGAACGCTTCGCTCAGGCATAAGTAAATCAAGGGTTCACGAATCAGAAAAGAGGTAAAACATGAATATTATTTTAAAGCCGGTCATAACAGAAAAAATGACAGCCATTGGCGAAAAAGAGAACCAGTTTGGTTTTATTGTTGACAGAAGAGCCAATAAACTGGAGATTAAATCCGCCATCGAAGACTTGTATGGCGTTGAGGTTGTGGCAGTGAATACCATGAATTACAGCGGTAAGAACAAAGCCAGGTACACCAAAGCAGGTTATATCTCCGGTAGGACCAATTCTTACAAGAAAGCTATGGTAACAATAGCTGAAGGACAAACAATAGATTTTTACAGCAACATTTAGGATATAAAAAATGGCTTTAAAGAAATATAAACCGACAACACCAAGTCAGCGTTTTAAATTAATCAGCGCTTTCGACGATATTACTACGGACAAACCCGAAAAAAGTCTTACGGTTGGACTCAGCAAATCGGGTGGACGTAATAACCAGGGACGCATGACGAACCGTCATATCGGTGGAGGTCATAAGCGTAAATACCGTATCATTGATTTTAAACGCGATAAAGAAGGTATCCCTGCAACGGTAAAAACCATTGAATATGATCCAAACCGCACTGCACGCATTGCTTTGGTTGAATATACAGATGGCGAAAAAAGGTATATTGTTGCACCTAATGGCCTTAAAGTCGGACAAGAAATCAACAGCGGTAAAGATGTTGCTCCTGAAATCGGAAACACACTATATTTGAGCGAAGTTCCTTATGGTACATTGATCCATAATATAGAACTCCGTCCCGGTCAGGGTGCCAAAATGGCCCGTAGTGCCGGATCATATGCACAACTGCTTTCCCGCGAAGGAAAGTTCGCACTCCTTAAAATGCCTTCAGGCGAAGTTCGCATGATCCTCCAAACCTGTAAAGCTACAATTGGTTCTGTAAGCAATTCAGAACATAGCCTTGAGGTTAGTGGTAAAGCTGGACGCAGCCGCTGGAAAGGCCGCAGGCCACGCGTTCGTGGTGTTGTTATGAACCCGGTTGATCACCCAATGGGTGGTGGTGAAGGCCGTCAGTCAGGTGGACATCCACGCTCACGCAACGGTGTACCTGCCAAAGGTTACAAAACACGTGCGCCTAAGAATGCATCGGATAAATATATTGTAGAAAGAAGAAAGAAATAATACGCTAAGCTGATAGATTATGAGTCGTTCCCTTAAAAAAGGACCATACGTCCACTATAAACTCGAGAAAAAAGTGTTGGCCAATGCCGATGCAAAAAAGAAGGTGGTGATCAAAACCTGGTCAAGGGCATCTATGATTACTCCTGATTTTGTCGGACAAACCATTGCAGTCCATAACGGAAACAAGTTTATTCCGGTTTATGTTACTGAAAACATGGTAGGCCACAAGCTCGGAGAATTTGCACCAACACGTACATACCGTGGTCATGGTGGTAATAAAGATAAAGGCAAAAAATAAAGACTGAAAACATGGGATCAAGAAAACATATCAGAGCTGAAGAGAGAAAAGCAGCTAAAAAAACACAATATGTGGCCCGCCTGATGAATGTACCTACATCACCACGTAAAATGCGCCTTGTTGCAGACATGGTACGCGGAATGGATGTTGAGCAGGCACTTCATGTTTTGAAATACTCACCAAAAGAAGCATCAAGCAGGGTTTATAAACTCCTCTTGTCGGCGATTGCCAACTGGCAGGTCAAAAATGAAGGCCAGAGGCTGGAAGAAAATGAGCTGTTCATAAAAAAGATTTCTGTTGACGGCGGACGTATGCTGAAACGGATCCAAACTGCACCGCAGGGAAGGGCTCACCGTATCCGCAAGCGCTCCAACCATGTTACTCTCGAATTGGGCAGCAGGCTGCAGGCAGAAGAAGTAAGTACTGAAGAAGAAGTTCAATAACAAGTTAATTAACGATTGCTATATAATGGGACAAAAAACAAATCCAATCGGCCTGAGACTTGGTATCATTAAAGGATGGGATTCCAACTGGTATGGTGGACGTAAGTTCGACCAGAAACTCATCGAAGACGAAAAAATCAGGGAATACCTGAACGCACGCCTTGCCAAAGCCAGCATTTCAAAGATTCACATCGCCCGTACATTAAAGCTCGTAACGGTTACAATTAACACTGCACGTCCCGGTATAATTATCGGAAAAGGTGGCCAGGAAGTTGATAAACTGAAAGAAGAGCTGAAAAAACTAACAAACAAAGAAGTACAGATCAATATTTCCGAGATTAAACGTCCGGAGCTGGATGCTTATTTGGTAGCCAACTCAATCGCGCGTCAAATCGAAGGTCGTGTTTCTTTCCGTCGTGCCATCAAAACTTCCGTTGCAAGTACCATGCGCATGAACGCCGAAGGAATCAAGGTTCTGATTTCGGGTCGCCTCGGTGGAGCCGAAATGGCCAGAAACGAAATGTACAAAGAAGGCCGTACGCCTCTTCATACACTTCGTGCAGATATCGACTACGCCCAGGCAGAGGCTCATACAACCTATGGTCGTATAGGCGTAAAAGTTTGGATCTGTAAAGGTGAAATTTACGGTAAACCGGAATTGGTACCTACCAGCCAGGAGCAAAACAAGAAACCTCATGGCGGTGGCAACAGAAGAGCCGGTGGAAGAAAAAGAAGATAATATTCGGTAATCATTATAATTGGATAAGACAAAATGTTACAGCCAAGAAAAACCAAATACAGGAAGCAGCAAAAAGGCCGCATGAAGGGAAATGCAAACCGTGGCCACCAGATTTCAATGGGCTCTTTCGCAATAAAGTCATTAGAATTTGCATGGATTAACGGCCGCCAGATTGAAGCTGCCCGTCAGGCAGTAACACGTCATATGAAACGTGAAGGACAATTATGGATCAGAATATTCCCCGATAAGCCTATTACCAGTAAGCCAGCCGAAGTAAGGATGGGTAAAGGTAAAGGTGCTCCCGAAATGTTTGTAGCACGTGTTAACCCGGGCAGGATTCTTTTTGAAGCCGATGGCGTAAGCCTGGAAGTGGCTCGTGAAGCCCTCCGTTTAGCTGCCCAAAAGCTGCCGGTTAAAACTAAATTCATGGTTCGCCGTGATTATTTTGAAGCATAGTTTAGTATATAATTTAACTTCCTTAAATAAAGATGAAACAAGAAGTCATTAAAGAACTGTCAACCAGTGACCTGCAGGAAAGACTTGAGGAGGAGCAGAAGCAAATTACAAGGCTGAAGATAAATCATGCTGTGTCTCCACTGGAAAATACAAACGTATTGAAGGAGCTCAGGAAGACTATAGCCAGGATCAAGACAGAAATACGCAGTCGGGAAATTCAAGCAACCAAGAAAGCCTAATCACTATGGAACGTAATTTGAGAAAAGAAAGGACAGGTATTGTTGTCAGCAATAAGATGCAAAAGTCAATTGTAGTTAAAGTTGACCGCAAAGAAAAGCATCCTATATATGGTAAATTTATCCGTAAAAGCACTAAATTTACCGCCCACGATGAAAACAACGAAGCGAACATCGGGGATAAAGTAACTATTGCCGAAACAAGGCCTTTAAGCAAAAATAAATGCTGGCGTTTAGTCGAAATTATTGAAAGAGCTAAGTAATTATGATACAACAAGAATCAAGATTAATGGTCGCCGATAACAGTGGCGCAAAAGAAGTACTCTGTATCAGGGTGCTTGGAGGTACCGGCCGCCGTTACGCATCCATCGGTGATAAAATTGTTGTTGCCGTTAAAAGTGCGATTCCGGGTGGTACAGCCAAAAAAGGTACAGTTTACAAAGCTGTGGTTGTTCGGACTAAAAAGGAAATCCGCCGTAATGATGGTTCCTACATCAGGTTTGATGACAATGCTGCCGTATTGCTCAACCAGGCCGGCGAAATGATGGGAACACGTATTTTTGGCCCTGTGGCTCGTGAGCTCAGGGAAAAACAATATATGAAGATTGTTTCATTGGCACCCGAAGTGCTTTAAAAGTATATCAAATGCAAAAGAAATTCCATATCAAAAAAGGTGATACCGTAAAAGTTATTGCCGGTAACAGTAAGGGAATGAAGGGCAAAGTACTTCAGGTTGATAAAGCGAAAGAACGGGCTATTGTAGAAGGTGCCAATATGGTATCCAAACATACCAAACCCAATGCCAATAACCCTCAGGGTGGTATTGTGAAACAAGAGGCCGGAATTCATATTTCCAACCTGATGGTCGTTGATAATGCCGGAAACCCTACAAGGGTCGGTCGTAAAGCCGACGACAAATCCAACAAGACCGTTCGTTATTCTAAAAAATCAGGGGAGGTTATCAAGTAATGAGCTACGTACCAAGATTAGAAGAAAAGTATAAAAAGGAGATTGTGCCTGCTTTGATGAAGCAGTTTGAGTACAAATCCGTGATGCAGGTGCCTAAAATTGAAAAAATCTCTGTGAACCAGGGTTTGGGTGCTGCTATCGTTGATAAAAAACTGATCGATGCCGGTGTACAGGAAATGACGATGATCGCCGGTCAGAAGGCAGTAGCAACGAAATCAAAAAGAGATATCTCTAACTTTAAGCTCCGTAAAGGAATGCCCATTGGTGTTCGTGTTACCCTGCGCCGTCAGAATATGTACGAATTCCTGGATCGTCTCATCGCTGTTGCTATCCCACGTATCCGTGACTTCAAAGGTATCAAAGCCAAAGGTTTTGATGGCCGTGGAAACTTCACTTTTGGTGTATCCGAGCAGATTATCTTCCCGGAAATTGTGATGGACCAGGTAGCCCGTATCAATGGTATGGACATTACCTTTGTGACCTCCGCAAGAACTGATAAAGAGGCAATGGAATTGTTGAAACATTTTGGGTTCCCCTTTACAAAATAATATAGAGTTATGGCAAAAGAATCAATGAAAGCCCGCGAACGCAAACGTGAACGTCTTGTAGAAAAATACGCCGAAAGAAGGGCAGAATTAAAAGCCCAGGGCGATTGGGAAGGTCTTCAGAAACTTCCTAAAAATGCAAGCCCGGTGCGTCTGCATAACCGATGCAAACTCACAGGCCGTCCAAAAGGGTATATGCGTCAGTTTGGCATTTCCCGTATCAATTTCAGGGAAATGGCTTCCAACGGTAAAATTCCAGGCGTAAGAAAAGCGAGCTGGTAGTTAATATTTTGACAGAGAGAGAATTAAAATAAAATTAGAATATGTTAACCGATCCAATAGCAGATTATTTGACCCGCATCAGGAATGCTATCATGGCAAAACATCGTGTAGTTGAAATCCCTGCTTCAAATATGAAGAAGGCAATTACCCGAATCCTCTACGATAAAGGATATATCCTGAACTATAAATTCGTTGATGATAAAGTTCCCGGCACCATAAAAATTGCCCTGAAATATCATCCTGTCACAAAAGAGGCTGCCATCCGTAAAATTGAAAGAATAAGCCGTCCGGGTCTTAGGAAGTATGCCGACAGCAAAAACCTGCCCCGAGTACTTAACGGACTTGGAATTGCCATTATCTCTACCTCAAACGGTGTGATTTCTGATAAAGAAGCCCGCGACCTTGGCGTTGGTGGAGAAGTAGTTTGTTATGTAAGTTAATCCAAAAAGGAGCAAGATTATGTCACGTATAGGAAAATTACCAATCAACATACCGGCAGGTGTAGAGGTGAAAGTCTCAGCCGATAATCTGGTTACTGTAAAAGGAAAACTTGGCGAACTTACCCAGGATGTTAATCCCGCTGTAAAAGTTGGTGTTGAGGATAATACCGTTATTCTTTCCATTGAAGAAGAAAGCAAACAAAATAAATCTTATCATGGTTTGTACCGTGCTTTGATCAATAATATGATCATTGGTGTAACCGAAGGTTTCACAATTGAGCAGGAGTTTGTTGGTGTTGGTTACAAAGTAACTGCTACCGGGCAGATGCTTGAAATCAACCTGGGTTTTTCTCATCATATTTACCTGGAGCTTCCCCCGGAAGTTAAAGCAGAAGCAACTGCTGAACGTGGTAAAAACCCAACACTCAAGCTGACCAGCTGCGATAAGCAACTTGTTGGACAGATCGCTGCAAAGATCCGTTCTATGAGGAAACCCGAACCTTACAAAGGAAAAGGTATCCTGTATAAAGGTGAAGTTGTACGCCGTAAAGCCGGTAAAACAGCTGCCAGTTAATAGTAACTTAGTAAATTGTATTGCAGAATGGCTATCAAGAATAAAAAAGAATATAGCAGGTTCCGTATCAAAAAACGGATCAGAAAAGTCGTCAGCGGTAGTGCAGACAGGCCAAGGCTCAGTGTTTTCAAAAGCAATAAGCAGATTTATGCCCAGCTTATAGATGACATTAGCGGAAAAACCATCTGTTCAGCCTCAACTTTGGAAAAAGAAGTTGAAGTGAGCGGTACGAAAATTAATCAGGCAAAACTGATTGGCCAAAGAATAGCACAGAAAGCAACCGAAGCAGGTGTACAAACTGTAGTATTTGACAGAAATGGTTATTTGTATCACGGTAGGGTTAAAGCTCTGGCAGAAGGCGCCAGAGAAGGAGGCCTTAAATTATAAAGAGAAACTATGTCAGACGTTAATATCAAAAGAGTTAAATCAAGCGAGATTGAGTTAAAAGACCGCCTCGTGAGTATCCAAAGGGTGACCAAAGTTACCAAAGGGGGTAGAACATTTAGTTTCTCGGCTATTGTAGTGGTCGGTGATGAAAACGGTGTTGTTGGTTACGGCCTTGGAAAAGCAAAAGAAGTTACTTCTGCTATTGCCAAAGGTATTGATGATGCCAAAAAGAACCTGATTCATGTGCCGGTACTTAATGGAACCATCCCTCATGAGCAAATTGGTAAATACAGTGGTGCGAATGTCTTTATGAAACCTGCCGCTCCAGGTACAGGTGTAATTGCAGGAGGTGCAATGCGTGCTGTGCTCGAAAGTGTTGGCGTAAAAGACGTGCTTGCGAAATCAAAAGGATCATCTAACCCACATAGTGTTGTTAAGGCTACAATCAATGCGCTGAAATTAATGCGCGATCCTTATACTGTAGCACAACTCCGTGGTGTTGATCTCAATAAAGTTTTTAATGGTTAAAATTTTGCATGAGTATGAAGAAGATTAAAATAACACAGGTGCGCAGTTCAATCCGCCGCCCAAAAGACCAGAAAGCTACTCTGGAAGCTCTCGGACTCAGGAAAATGAACCATAGCGTAGAACACGAACAATCACCACAAATTTTAGGAATGGTTGCTAAAGTAAACCATCTGGTGAAAGTTGAAGAAATTTAATCGATAACTATTAAACGATATAAACATGGATTTAGGTAATCTGAAACCAGCCGAAGGATCTGTAAAAAGCAGCAAACGTATTGCCCGCGGACAAGGTTCCGGACATGGCGGTACTGCTACCCGTGGCCATAAAGGTGCGAAATCAAGGTCTGGTTATAGCCGTAAACTTGGTTTTGAAGGTGGTCAGATGCCCCTTTACCGTAGGGTGCCAAAAGGAGGTTTTAAAAATATCAACCGCGTTGAATATACTCCGGTAAACATCGAAAACCTTGAAAAAATTTCTCAGGAAAAGGGCATCAACGTATTTGATTTTCAGGTTTTTTGTGACCTTGGTATCGTTTCTAAAAACGATAAAGTAAAGGTACTTGGACGTGGAGAACTGAACAGTAAAATTGAAGTGAGCGCACACGCTTTCTCAAAATCTGCTCAGGAAGCTATCGAAGCTAAAGGTGGCGTTGCTACAAAAATTTAATAGTTTTACAGATTCTATGACTGCACCGGCAGCGATGCAGTAAACAAATCACGAACTAATGAAAAAACTGATAGAGACCATAAAAAATATCTGGAAAATTGAGGAACTGCGCAAGCGGATACTCTATACCATCGGAATCTTATTGATTTACCGTTTGGGTGCATATGTTGTAATCCCAGGCGTGGATCCCAACCAGCTCGCTAACCTGCAGAGCCAGTCGTCCAGCGGATTGCTCGGATTGCTCAATATGTTTTCTGGTGGTGCATTTTCCAATGCTTCTATTTTTGCCCTTGGTATTATGCCCTATATCTCGGCATCAATCGTAATTCAGCTGCTGGGAATGGCCGTGCCATACTTCCAGCGCCTGCAAAAAGAAGGTGAAAGCGGAAGAAGGAAAATTAATCAGATTACACGTTACCTAACTATTATTGTTACCGGTTTCCAGGCTCCTGGTTATATTGCCAACCTGGTTTCACAATTACCCGCCGAAGCTATTACTCCTTTTAATCCGAATATTACCAGCCCAACAACCTTCTTCTGGATTTCAAGTATCGTTATACTTATTTCCGGTACTATGTTTGTTATGTGGCTTGGAGAACGTATTACGGATAAAGGAATTGGAAATGGTATCTCATTGATTATCATGATTGGTATCATTGCCCGACTGCCTTTCGCCCTTTTCGGAGAATTTATTTCGCGTATGGAAGAAAAAGGCGGCGGACTGGTATTCTTTGTTTTGGAAATTGTCGTACTGATTGCTGTTATCCTTCTAACTATTCTTTTGGTGCAGGGTACACGCAAGATACCGGTACAATACGCAAAACGCGTTGTTGGTAACCGTCAGTATGGTGGCGTTCGTCAGTATATTCCGCTTAAAGTAAATGCCGCAGGTGTAATGCCGATCATCTTTGCTCAGGCAATCATGTTCCTCCCACTTACTCTTGCAGGTTTCAGCGATAGTGAAACTATGGGTAGCTTTGCAGCCGCATTCACCAATATTCAGGGCTTCTGGTATAACTTTGTAACTGCCATCCTGATTATCCTCTTTACTTATTTCTACACTGCCATTACAGTGAATCCTAACCAAATGGCAGAAGATATGAAGAAAAACGGAGGATTTATTCCCGGTGTGAAACCTGGTAAGCGAACTGCTGATTTTATTGATACGGTAATGTCGCGCATTACCCTCCCTGGTTCTATATTTCTTGCCTTCGTAGCTATTATGCCTTCATTGGTTAGCTTATTGGGTGTGACAACTCAGTTTTCTCAGTTCTACGGAGGTACATCACTGCTTATCCTTGTGGGTGTAGTACTGGATACTTTGTACCAGATCGAAAGCCACCTGCTGATGCGCCATTACGATGGCCTTACAAAATCAGGTAGGATTAAAGGCCGCAGTGGTGGCATTATGTAAAACGAAAGCTTTTAATGAAAATACCTATTAAATCGGAAGAGGAAGTAGAGTTATTACGAAAAAGTTCTTTACTTGTTGGTAAAACCCTGGCTGAAGTAGCAAAGCATATTCACCCCGGTGTGGAAACACAAAAACTGGACAAGATAGCTGAGCAGTTTATCAGGGATCATGGTGCCAAGCCCGGCTTCAAAGGCATGTACGGCTTCCCCGCAACACTTTGTATCTCCATTAACGAAAATGTGGTACATGGGATTCCTGGGAAATACGTTCTAAAAGATGGAGATATTGCTTCTATCGATTGCGGAACATTCATGAACGGCTTTTATGGTGATTCGGCTTATACATTTGGTGTGGGGACAATTTCAGAAGAAGTTGCTCAGCTGATGAAAGCCACTAAAGAATCATTATACAAAGGAATTGAAATGGCCGTTCATGGCAACAGGGTCGGTGATATTGGCCATGCCATTCAAACCTACGTAGAAGCACGGGGGTACTCTGTGGTTCGCGATCTGGTTGGACATGGACTGGGGCGGCAGCTGCACGAAAAGCCCGAAGTGCCGAATTTTGGACGGCGTGGACGGGGGCCTTTACTTAAAGAGGGCATGGTGCTGGCTATAGAGCCCATGATTAATTTAGGTAAATACAGGGTTGTACAGGAAAAGGATGGCTGGACAATACGTACAGCAGACCGTCTTCCTTCGGCACATTACGAACATGATGTGGTTGTTCGGAAAGACAAGGCGGAAATTCTATCAACTTTTGATTATATTGAAGAGCTTATCAAAGAAATGAAATAAAAATATGGCGAAACAAGCTTCTATAGAGCAAGATGGTACAGTGGTAGAATCACTGGGAAATGCAATGTTCCGTGTTGAATTGGAGAACGGTCATGTTATCACTGCTCATATCAGTGGTAAGATGAGGATGCATTACATCAGAATTTTACCAGGCGATCGAGTAAAAGTAGAAATGACTCCATACGACCTCACAAAAGGAAGAATTACATACCGATATAAATAAAAGAAGAAATTAAATAACAGCTTGAAAAGATGAAAGTCAGAGCATCCATTAAGAAAAGGTCTTCAGAATGCAAAATTGTACGCCGAAAAGGAAGACTTTATGTTATCAACAAGAAAAACCCTAAGTTTAAACAACGTCAGGGATAATAAGAAATTTAGTTCAAAAGTGATAAAATAAATCAGTTTTATGGCAAGGATTGCTGGTGTTGATATACCAAATAACAAAAGAGGAGTTATCAGCCTCACTTATATCTTCGGAATAGGCCGCTCAAAAGCACAAAGCATTTTAGAAGCAGCAGAAGTTGATGTAGACAAAAAAGTTGAAGACTGGACTGACGATGAACAGAAAAAAGTCCGTGAAGTTATTGCGAACAATTACACAGTAGAAGGTGAACTTCGTTCCGAAACCCAAATGAACATCAAACGATTGATGGACATTGGTTGCTACCGTGGAATCCGTCATCGTATTGGTCTGCCTTTAAGGGGTCAGAGCACAAAAAACAATGCACGTACTCGCAAGGGTCGCAAGAAGACTGTCGCCAATAAAAAGAAAGCTCCTAAAGGTTAATATTTGATTGATAATTAGACGAATATAAATAATATGGCTAAAAGTGGAAAAAGCGGTAAGACAACCAAAAAAAGGGTTGTTAAAGTTGAAGCGGTTGGAAAAGCTTTTGTAAGTGCTACCTTCAACAATATCATTATTACGCTGACAAATAACAATGGACAGGTTATTTCCTGGGCATCTGCTGGTAAAATGGGCTTCCGTGGCTCAAAAAAGAACACTCCTTACGCTGCACAAACAGCAGCAGAAGATTGTGCAAAAGTTGCTTATGATCTGGGCCTGCGCAAAGTTAAGGTATATGTAAAAGGTCCTGGTAGCGGACGCGAATCGGCTATCCGTACTATTCACGGTGCCGGAATTGAGGTTACAGAAATCAAAGATATCACACCTCTGCCACATAATGGCTGCCGTCCTCCCAAACGCAGGAGAGTGTAATTGTTGAATTATTGTTGTATTTAAAAAAGATTTAGTCCATGGCAAGATATATTGGCCCCAAAACTAAAATCGCACGTAAATTCAAGGAAGCTATTTACGGGCCTGATAAGTATTTCGAAAAGAAAAATTATCCTCCGGGACAGCATGGCAATTCCCGCAGAAGATCCAAGCAGTCTGAATATGGTATTCAGCTTGCCGAGAAACAAAAAGCCAAATATACTTACGGTATCCTGGAACGTCAGTTCCGCAATGTATTTGAACGCGCTGCCAAGAAAAAAGGGATTACAGGTGAAATCCTGCTCCAGCTTATCGAAGCTCGTTTGGATAATGTTGTTTATCGTTTGGGTATTGCACCAACACGTGCTGCTGCACGACAACTGGTATCACACCGCCATATTTTGGTTAACGGTCAGCTTACCAACGTACCCAGTTTTTCGGTGCGCCCCGGTGATATTATAAGCGTACGTGAAAAATCAAAATCACTCGAAGCAATTACCAATTCTTTGGCAAACCGTACACAGTTTGGCTGGCTTGAGTGGGACGAAGAACGCCTGGCAGGTAAGTTCATGAATTATCCTGAGCGTGAAGATATTCCAGAAAATATCAAAGAACAGCTCATCGTTGAATTGTATTCTAAGTAATAATTAATAAACTGAGATCGAGGTAGAAGCCTATGGCCATTTTAGCATTTCAAAAACCTGACAAAGTTATAATGGTTCAGTCGGATGAATTCCAGGGAACTTTTGAATTCCGTCCACTAGAACCAGGATTTGGTATCACTATCGGGAATGCATTGCGCAGAATTTTGCTCTCTTCCCTTGAGGGCTTCGCGATCACTTCCGTTCGCATCGAAGGTGTTGACCACGAGTTTACAAGTATCGAAGGCGTATTGGAAGATATTGTCGAAATTATCCTGAACCTGAAACAGATCCGCTTTAAACGTCAGATCGAATCTGAATCAAGCGAAAAAGTTAATATTGTTATCGGAGATCAGGATGTCTTCAAAGCAGGGGACATCAACAAATTCCTTTCGGTATTCCAGGTGCTCAATCCGGATCACGTGATTTGTCACCTCGAACCTAGCGTAAAGCTTTCTATGGAAATTTCCATTGAAAAAGGCCGTGGCTACGTTCCTGCTGATGAAAACAAATCACTTAACGCCCCGATGGGCACTATTGCAATTGATTCCATCCATACCCCAATCCGTAACGTAAAATACGATATCGAGAATTACCGGGTAGAACAAAAAACCGACTACGAAAAGTTGGTTATGGATATCACTACCGATGGTTCCATCCACCCAAAGGATGCTTTGAAAGAGGCGGCCAAGATTCTGATTCAACATTTCCTGCTTTTCTCAGATGAGAAAATTACTATTGATGCAGAAGAAAAGACCGTTACTGAAGAATTCGATGAAAATTCGTTGCACATCCGCCAGCTGCTCAAAACAAAACTGGTTGATATGGATCTCTCAGTACGTGCGCTCAACTGCCTTAAAGCAGCTGATGTAGAATCCCTTGGCGATTTGGTCTCTTATAATAAAAATGACCTGCTCAAGTTCCGTAACTTCGGTAAAAAATCACTTACCGAACTGGAAGAACTCGTTGCTGCCAAAGGGCTCGAATTTGGAATGAAAGTTGAAAAATACAAATTAGATAAGGAATAAGAACAATGAGACACCGTAAAAAATTCAACCATCTTGGAAGAACGGCTGCTCACCGTAAAGCAATGTTGTCAAATATGGCTACATCCCTGATTATCCACAAAAGGATCAGGACAACCGTAGCAAAAGCAAAAGAACTACGTTCGTTTGTTGAGCCACTGATTACACGCTCAAAAGAAGACAATACGCACTCGCGCAGAATGGTTTTCCGTAAATTACAAAATAAAGAAGCTGTTAACGAATTGTTCAGGGAAATCGCTACCAAAATCGCGGATCGTCCGGGTGGTTATACTCGCATCCTCAAAACGGGTAACCGCTTAGGCGACAACGCTGAGATGTGTCTGATCGAACTCGTTGATTATAACGAAAACATGCTTGCGCAGGCAGATGAACGTAAAGCACGCTCTACACGCCGTCGCCGCAGGAAAAAAACTGAGGAGAAACCTGTAGCTGAAGCCGCTGCACCGGCAGAAAGCCAGGAAGAACCCGTAGAAAAAAAAGAAAATAAGCCTGAAGAACCAGCTCAGGAATAATGAAATACCGATAATATCGTTATACTAAGGATAAAGTAAATTTAATGCTTTATCCTTTTTTTTTGTGTGTTAAAAGTGTAATTTTAGCCTTTTTAATTTTCATAAACTAAATTACTTATGAGTTCAATTATTAATGTACATGCACGTCAGATTTTGGATTCCCGCGGGAACCCAACAGTAGAAGTAGAAGTAGTAACAGATAGTGGGGCCTTTGGCCGTGCAGCCGTACCCTCAGGAGCATCAACAGGTGTCCATGAAGCAGTAGAGCTTCGCGATGGCGATAAATCCCTGTTCCTGGGCAAAAGTGTCCTCAAAGCAGTTCACAATGTGAATACAACATTGAATGAAGAGCTTAACGGTTTCTATGTAACCGACCAAAATGCAATTGACCGCAGAATGCTCGAGATTGACGGAACTCCCAATAAAGGTGTCCTCGGTGCAAACGCTATTCTTGGTGTTTCCCTCGCCTGCGCCAAAGCTGCTGCTCAAATTACAGGGCAACACCTTTTCCGCTATGTGGGCGGTGTTAATGCAAATACACTCCCAATCCCTATGATGAATATCCTCAATGGTGGTAGTCATGCGGATAATAGCGTAGATTTTCAGGAGTTTATGATTATGCCCGTTGGTGCACCTACTTTCTCAGAAGCATTGCGTATGGGCTCCGAAATATTCCATAACCTTGCCAAGGTTCTGAAATCACAAGGATTCTCTACTAATGTTGGTGATGAAGGTGGTTTTGCACCTAACCTGAAATCTAACGAAGATGCCCTGAAGCTGATTATGGAAGCTACAGAAAGAGCAGGTTACCGTCCGGGTGAAGATATTTTCATCGCACTTGATCCGGCTTCCTCAGAATTTTTCATTCCAGAAGAAAATATGTACCACCTCAAATGGTCAACCGGTGAAAAACTGAATCCAAATGAAATGGCCAATTTCTGGAAAGAATGGACCGAGAAATATCCTATTATCTCCATTGAAGATGGGATGGCAGAAGATGACTGGGCAGGTTGGAAAACACTCACTGACCTGATTGGCAACAAAATTCAATTGGTAGGCGACGATCTTTTCGTAACCAACAGCAAACGCCTGCAGGAAGGTATTGACAAGCAGGTAGCGAACTCTATTCTTGTAAAAGTGAATCAAATCGGTTCCCTGTCCGAAACAATTGATGCAGTAAACCTTGCTTACCGCAATTCTTATACTGCCGTGATGAGCCACCGTTCAGGTGAAACAGAAGATACTACAATTGCTGACCTCGCTGTTGCATTAAATACCGGTCAGATTAAAACCGGCTCTGCAAGCCGCACCGACCGTATTGCCAAGTATAACCAACTGCTTCGTATCGAAGAAATTCTTGGTGATGATGCAATCTATCCAGGAAAATCTTTCCGCTTTGCAAAATAATTCAGGGCTCTCCCTTATGAATAGAAACCTGCACTTCGGTGCGGGTTTTTTTATGACAAAAAAGCAATACAGGCTTCCCGGGAGGGAAGCCTGATTGTCAGGTCTAAGGTAAAAGGTGCTGAAAAAATCCCGAGTATAAGAAAGGAATTATTACACTCTGAAAAGACTCTTAAATACTTTTTTCATTTGTATTGTGTTGCTAAATTAAGGAGTAGCCTTGCACGTGTCAAGGATTTTTTGACTTATTGTATGAAGGGGGCGTTTTTCGTGATGAAAGGCCCTTTTTAGATGATGAGTGAAAAATTGAATGGAAAGGATGTGCTCAAATACACATCGTTTTTCATGGTGCTTCGGAGGTAAACCGTCTTTAATAAACAAGATTTTGAGTGCTTGTTTAATCTTTAATGTAAACTATTTCGAGATAAATTGCAGAAGAAGCTACAAAATTCCTTCATCAGCAAAACTATAATAAGACGATGCGCCAAAAATCAGATGGTCCAAAATAGTAATATCAAGGATTTGGCCACTGTCTTTTAGTTTTTTTGTAATGGCGATGTCGGGTTGGCTTGGTGTGAGGTTGTCTGATGGGTGGTTATGGCAAAGTATGATGCCACAAGCACCGTTTTCGAGTGCGATACGGAATATTTTTTTTGGATCGGCAATGGTTCCGGTAAGCCCTCCTTCGCCAATTATTTTTGAACTCAGTACGTTATTGGCCCTGTCGAGCAAGATAATCCAGAATTCTTCGTGCCGCAGATCCATCAAATGGGCGCGCAGCAGCTCAAAAGCATCTCTGGAACTGCTGATTTTTTTCTTTTTGAGGGCTTCGGCGCGCATTCTTCTTTTGCCCAACTCCAGCCCTGCGACTATTGAAACCGCTTTGGCCGGGCCAACACCATTATATACAGTAAATTCACTGATTGATTTCCGTGATAATTCTACCAGGTTGTCATTGGCATCGTGTAATATGCGCCTTGCCAGTTCAACAGCGTTTTCGCGTGCATTGCCCGATCCCATCAAAATGGCCATAAGTTCTGCAATCGAAAGGGCAGATGCTCCTTGTTCGAGAAGTTTTTCCCGTGGCCGGTCGGATTCTTCCCATTCTTTGATACTTGTTTTCTTCATAGCAGTTATAAAAAAAGCCCTACGAATGTAGAGCTTTTTCTGCAATTACTGCTGAATATTTTTATAAAGCATTTACATGCTTCGTCAGCTTCGACTTCAGGTTTGAAGCTTTATTATCGTGAATCAGATTTCGTTTTGCATTTTTATCAATCAATGCAATAACTTTAGGCAGACTTGTGCTTGCTTCTGCTTTATCTGTTGTGTTTCTCAGTTTCCTGATTGCATTTCTCATTGTCTTGCCATAATAACGATTGCTTAACCGTCTTTTCTGGTTCTGCCTGATTCTTTTAAGTGCTGATTTATGATTTGCCATTACATTTATATTTTTCTATGAAATTTTTGGGAGTGCAAAGGTATGATTATAATTTAAACCTCCAAAGAAATTGCCAAAAAAAATTTAATTAAAAACGACTGGATATTTTTGGGTTAATCATGGTCATCACAAGCAAAGCCGGTTTATTTTCCGAAAGGCTCTATGGCAACAACCCTTGAGCGCCTGTTAAACCGGCCATCTTCACTGTTTGTTGCTTTTAAGATTACTGTAAATTCATTGGGTTTCGTACTGGATTGTGGATAAACATGCGAGGGCTCGCTATTATAGTTTATCGGCGATCCGTCACCAAAATCCCATTGATACTGATCGGCATATTCCGAATTATTTTTAAAGTACACTTTTACTTTGTAATCTTCAACTTGTTCTGTAGTCCATGAGAAGCTGGCCACAGGGTCATCAAAGTTTTGATTATTGTTTTCTTCCCCTTCCATACAGGACGAGAATGATAAAATGAAGGATATACCAATCAAAAATACTAGTGATATCTGTCTGTTTAATAGCATGATATGGTAAATTTGTTAAAAACTCCCGGATTAAGAGTGATTCGTTCAAGGCCAAAAGTATTAATTTTGACCGTTATATAAAACGAGGAAATGAAAAAAAATATACTGGATGGATTAAATGAGCCTCAAAAGGAAGCCGTAACAGCTATTGACGGGCCTGTGATGGTGATTGCCGGTGCAGGCTCAGGAAAAACCAGGGTGCTTACCCACCGTGTGGCTTATTTGTTGGAGCAGGGAGTAGATGCTTTCAATATTCTTGCACTGACATTTACCAATAAGGCTGCCCGGGAGATGAAAGAGCGGATTATTAAGTTGATCAGCAGCAGTGAAGGAAAGAATGTTTGGATGGGCACTTTCCATTCAATTTTTGCACGTGTGCTTCGTGCCGAAAGCGAAAAGCTGGGCTATCCCAATAATTTTACAATCTATGATAATGATGATAGCAAAAGGCTTATTAATACTATCGTTAAAGAGTTGAACCTGGATAAGAAAATTTATAAATCTAATGCTGTTTTACACAGGATTTCTTCGGCAAAATCAAACCTGCTGAGCCCGGCAGATTATAATAACAATGCGGAGCTTGTGCAGCAGGACAAGTATGCCAACCGTCCGGAAACAGGGCGCATATATACAATATACAACAAGCGCCTTTTTACCGCACAAGCCATGGATTTTGACGACCTGCTTTTTAATATGAATGTGCTCTTGCGCGATTTTCCCGATGCACTTCATAAATACCAAAAACGGTTTCGCTACATACTTGTAGATGAGTATCAGGATACCAATTACGCTCAATATCTAATTGTGAAAAAGTTGGCGGCAGACAACGAAAATATTTGTGTTGTGGGGGATGATGCTCAATCTATTTATGCTTTTCGTGGTGCCAATATCCAGAATATCCTGAATTTCAAGAAAGATTATCCGGATTTACAGACCATCAAGCTGGAACAGAATTACCGCAGCACAAAAGTTATAGTACAGGCAGCCAATAGCGTCATCAAACATAATAAAGAACAGATTTTTAAAGAAGTTTGGACGCAAAACGATGAAGGCGAAAAAATTCAGCTTATCAAAGCAGCCACCGATAATGAGGAAGGGGTAAAAGTTGCCGGAAGTATTTTTGAGCTAAAAATGAACGACCATGCCCCAAACGATGCCTTTGCCATTTTATACCGAACCAATGCGCAGTCGCGCTCATTGGAAGAGGCTCTGCGTAAACAAAATATCCCTTACCGGATCTATGGAGGCTTGAGTTTTTATAAACGAAAGGAAATCAAGGATTTACTTGCTTACTTCCGTTTAGTGATCAATCAAAAAGATGAGGACGCTTTGCGTAGGGTAATTAATTACCCTGCCCGGGGCATTGGCAATACTACGCTCGACCGCCTTACAATTGCTGCCGATAAAGCTGAAGTTAGTTTATGGGACGTATTGCTCAACCCGATGGCATACAATGCAGCGATAAATAGTGCCGCTTCAGGCAAAGTGATGGCTTTTGCCAATATGATCCGTAGTTTTTCGGTACAGTTGAAAGCACGCCCGGCATTTGATTTGGCCAAATCCATTGCTTATACCAGCGGAATCTGGCGAAGCCTCGACCAGGATAAAACTCCGGAGGGTGTGAGCCGGCTCGAAAATATTGAAGAATTGCTTAACGCAATCAAGGATTTTACCGAAACGGATGAAGTTCAGTTGGGCGATGAAGAATCAGATCAAAGTATCCGGACGTTGGATCAGTTTATGCAGGATATCGCCCTGCTTACTGATGCCGATGAAAAAGATGACGATCCCAATAAAGTTTCTTTGATGACTATTCATGCCGCAAAAGGATTGGAGTTTCCATATGTATTTGTCGTAGGTTTGGAAGAAAACCTTTTCCCATCGGCACAATCACTCATCGTCCGGGCAGATCTTGAGGAGGAACGCCGCCTGTTTTATGTTGCAGTGACACGGGCCGAGAAAAGGCTGTTTTTAACTTATGCCGATAACCGCTATCGTTGGGGAAACCTTACTTTTTGTGAGCCAAGCCGTTTTATCGAAGAAATTAATCCCGATTTCATCCAAAGTGCGCAAAAAGCCAAAGTGCCGGTCAAGGATTCGTTTTCAACAGAAGGTGCGATGCCCAAATTAAAGTTCAAAACGGATCAATCCAAATTGAAGAAAATTGAACCTAAAAAAGCTAAAGAGGCTATTGCGGCAAGCAGTGAAGAAATTCTGGCAGGGATGGAAGTGGAACATCTTCGCTTTGGCCGCGGAAAAGTTGTGAATGTGGAAGGGAGTGGTGCCAATAAAAAAGCCAGCGTGTTTTTTCACGGAGTAGGACAAAAACAGCTCCTTCTGCGCTTTGCCAAACTTAAAATCGTGAATTAAAACTGCAAAAGCCCAATAAAATGAGAATATTTGTACTTTTGTAGTTTGTTATCAATCATTTAATTATTAAAATAAAATCATTGCCCCGGCTTTATGTCAAAGAGCAGGGCAATAAGCGGACTGCCGATGGATAAAATGGAATATAACAGTACCAGGGATAAATTGATCATTCCTGAGTATGGACGCAACATCCAGAAGATGGTAAAACATGTTGTTGAACTTGAAGATCGTGATGAACGTAACAAAGCTGCCGCAGCAGTGGTGAAAGTGATGTCTCAGATTCAGGGATTAAAAACCGAAAGTGAAGAACAGAAGCACAAATTATGGGATCATCTTTATATAATTTCTGACTTTAAACTGGACATAGACGCGCCCTTTCCACCGCCGGAAAGAGATACACCTGATTTGACGCCGGAAAAGATGAGCTATAATGATAAAAGGATGAGATACCGGCATTATGGTAAAAATATTCTTGCTATGATCAATAAAGCGGCCGATTATGATGAAGGTGAAGAAAAAGAGGCCTTCATTCTCGCTATTGCAAACCATATGAAAAAGGCATACCTTACCTGGAGCCGTGATACCGTAACCGATGACCTAATCCTGGAAAATTTAAAAGAGCTTTCTGAGGGGCGCATTGTGCGTACTACCGAAACAGTTCAACTTCAGGATGCTACGGTTTTGGTCAGTCAGTCAAAGCAACAGCAAAAAAAGAAAAAGAGCAAGAAGAAAGGCAGAAACTAAATTATCCGAATTGTGGTTTGTGCTTTGGCTTTGTGTTGACGCTCAGCTACTTAAAAATGAATTATTATGGGGTCATTCCGCATTGAAGGAGGTCATCAGCTAAAAGGGGAGATTATACCACAAGGTGCAAAAAATGAAGCTTTACAAGTTGTATGTGCTGTGTTGCTGACAAGTGAAGAGGTCGTTATCAATAATATCCCCGATATACGGGATGTGAATAAACTCATTGATCTTCTGCAGTTTCTTGGCGTTGAAGTGAAGAACTTAGGTGAGGGCAGCTGGAGTTTCGGTGCACAAAATGTGGATTTGGATTTGCTGCTAAGCGATGAATATGCCAAACGTGCTGCTTCATTGCGTGGTTCGGTTATGATTATCGGTCCTTTGCTGGCGCGTTTTGGTGCCGCTTATATTCCTCAGCCGGGTGGCGATAAAATTGGCCGCAGGAGGCTGGATACACATTTTGCCGGATTTCAGAAACTGGGCGCACGCTTTGAGTACTGCAAAGACGCACGTTTTTATAAAGTAAATGCGTCGAAACTTGAAGGATGCTATATGCACCTCGATGAAGCCTCGGTTACCGGTACCGCAAATATTGTCATGGCTGCTAGTTTGGCAAAAGGGAAAACTACGGTTTTTAATGCCGCTTGTGAGCCTTACCTGAAGCAGCTTTGCCGTATGATTAACCGCATGGGCGGAAAAATCAGCGGCGTGGGCTCCAACCTTCTGACAATTGAAGGCGTTGAAAAACTGGGGGGTACAGAGCATAAACTCCTTCCCGATATGATTGAAATCGGTAGCTTTATCGGTCTGGCAGCAATGACACGCTCGGAGCTCCGCATACGAAATGTTGCCTGGGATGAACTGGGAATAATTCCGGATGTTTTTAAGCGCCTTGGATTAATCCTAGTGCATGAGGGTGATGATATCATTATGCCACAACAGGCACATTATGAGGTGGATACTTTTATAGATGGCTCTATTATGACCATTTCGGATGCGCCTTGGCCGGGATTTACCCCTGATTTGATCAGTATCGCCCTTGTTACGGCCATTCAGGCCAAAGGAAGCGTTTTGATTCATCAGAAAATGTTTGAAAGCCGCTTGTTTTTTGTGGATAAGCTCATCGATATGGGCGCCCAAATTATCCTGTGCGATCCGCACCGTGCTACGGTAATCGGATTAGACCGGCAGCAAAGCCTGCGCGGTATCCGTATGAGCTCACCCGATATCCGAGCCGGTGTAGCTTTGCTTATTGCGGCGCTGTCTGCTGAAGGCGAAAGTATTATCGATAATATTGAACAAATCGACCGGGGATATCAAAATATTGATAGCCGCCTTCGTGCCATAGGTGCACATATTGAACGTATTTCCTGAACAATCCCCTAAAAATCCTGCCAAATTGTCCCTTAAATCCTTATGGCAAAGTCTTTGCTATTCGCGCTTTGATCATTTAACTAAACATTGGATTATGTCTGATAAAACACCCATGGACAAAGAAACAAAAGAAGAACGCATTGAAGATATAAATGCTGAAAAAGAGCAGCAAACAGAAAGTGTTGAAAAAGAGGGTTTAGGAGCAGAAGATCCTAAGGAAGAAAAAAAGGAGAAAAAGAAAAAACGCTCCAAAAAAGCCTCAAAAGATGATAAAATTGAAGAGCTGGAAGACAAAGTTGCTGAGATAAACGACAAATACCTTCGCCTGTTTTCGGAATTCGATAATTTTCGGAAAAGAACAGCAAAAGAACGTTTGGAACTCAGTAAATCTGCTTCCGCAAAACTGGTTGAATCATTGCTTCCTGTTTTGGATGACTTTGATCGCGGTATGGCTGCCATTGCCGGTGATGATGAAGCAAGTAAAGGGGTTCGTGAAGGTATGGAGTTGATTTACAATAAGTTTATGGCAATTTTGAAACGTGAAGGACTGGAAGAAATGAATTCTAAAGGAAAGGAATTTGATACAGATTTCCACGAAGCACTGACAAAAATTCCGGCTCCGGAAGAGGATTTAAAAGGAAAAGTTGTTGATGTAATTGAAAAAGGATATCTGATGAATGAAAAAGTGATCCGCTACGCAAAAGTAGTAGTAGGAAGCTAATTTATTGAAACATCAGAAACCCAAAGAGCCGTTAAGTTCGGTTCATTAAGAATGTGAGGAAATATTATGTCAAAGAGAGATTATTATGATATTCTGGAGGTTTCAAAAACAGCCTCTGACGATGAAATAAAAAAAGCATACCGCAAAAAAGCACTGAAATTCCATCCGGATAAAAACCCCGGAGACTCTGAAGCGGAAGAAAAATTCAAAGAAGCTGCAGAAGCTTATGAAGTGCTAAGGGATCCAAATAAACGGAGCCGTTACGACCAGTTTGGCCATGCCGGCGTGGGCGGAGCTGCCGGTGGCGGTTTTGGAGGCGGAGGTATGTCGATGGACGATATTTTCTCCAATTTTGGCGATATCTTTGGAAGTGCCTTTGGTGGTGGTTTCGGATTTGGTGGCGGTGGGCATTCCCGTTCATCGGGTCGCCGTCGTGTACGCAGGGGCAGTAACCTGCGCGTGAAAGTAAAACTGAGCCTTAAAGAAATTGCACATGGAACCACAAAAAAGATCAAAGTAAACAAATATGTGGCCTGCGAAAGCTGTAACGGAACCGGAGCAAAAAACGGGGGCGCTTATTCAACATGTCAGACTTGTCACGGAACAGGTCAGGTTACTCAGGTGACCAATACGATTCTCGGACAAATGCAAACGTCTTCAACTTGCCCGGCTTGTGGTGGTGAAGGTCAGATCATTACTGATAAATGTACTGCCTGTTATGGTGAAGGTATTGTGAAAGGAGAGGAAGTAATTGAAATCCAAATACCTGCCGGTGTAACCTCAGGAATGCAGCTTTCGATGACAGGAAAAGGAAATGCAGCGCCTCGTGGTGGTGTGAATGGGGATTTGATCGTCCTTATCGATGAAGTTCCGCATGAATCCCTGGAACGCGATGGCATAAACCTGCTGTACGAACATTATGTGAGTTTCCCCGAAGCCGTGATGGGAGCCAGCGTTGAAATTCCTACCGTTGATGGAAAAGCACGTATCAAAATTGCACCGGGAACACAACCGGGCAAAGTGCTGCGCCTCAAAGGTAAGGGCTTGCCCGATGTAAATGGTTATGGACATGGCGATTTGCTGGTCAATATTAATGTATGGGTGCCAAAAACACTGAGCAAGGAAGAAACCGCTTTTATGGAAAATGCCATGCATTCACCCAATTTTAAACCAAACCCGGGTAGCCGCGAAAAATCATTTTTCCACAAAATGAGGGATTATTTCAGCGGTAGCTGATAAGAATTTGTACTTTTGAGCCATATGACAAGCCGAATACTCCCAATGCTCAGGCTCATTCGATGGCCAAACCTTTTGATGCTGATCCTTATCCAGCTTTTTGTTCGCTGGTTTCTGATTGGCCCGATTTACGAAATGAACCAGGTCAGTTTTGCGCTAAGCTTAACTGACTTTTTGCTTCTAATCCTCGCTACTGTTTTCATCGCTGCCGGAGGATATTGCCTTAATGATATTTTTGATGTTGATACTGATCGTATTAATAAACCGTCAAAGGTCCTGATAGGTAATCTAATAAGTGAAAAATTGGCATGGAAACTCTATTGGGCGTTCAGTATGGGTGGCCTTTTGCTTGGATTGTGGCTTTCATTGAGAATAGGGGTATTCAATACGTTTTTTATTTTTATTTTTTCTGTTGCCGGGCTGTGGTTTTATTCTACAAGTTTCAAATACAAGCTACTTGTGGGTAATTTTTTAATATCCTTTTTGGCTGCCGTTTCATTGGCTTTGCCTTGGTTAATGGAATTTCTTGCCCGCCTTCCATTACCGGATATTTTTGTTGAAGGCTTGCGTGCTTATCCTTTAATCCATTCTTTTGTTGGGCTTTACACTGGGTTCGCTTTTATGGTTACTTTAGTCAGGGAGATTGTTAAGGACGCTGAAGATATAATAGGTGATGAAGCACTTGGCGCAAGAACGGCTCCTGTTGTTTTTGGATTGGGAAAAACAAAGGCTATCTTGCTGGGGCTTTCAGGAATTGTTGTAGCGGCTTTGATTTATCTCTGTTACCGGGCTTTTGTGGAAGATTTTATTAATCTGTTTCTTTATATGCTGTTCCTGTGTGCTTTTGGCTTATTTATTATGCAAAATATCTGGACGGCCAACCATAAAAAAGATTTTTCAGCTTTAAGCCTCTACCTGAAAGTTTTTATGGCTGCAGGGATTTTTTCTATGCAATTATTGTACCTGGAATTTTAATCATTATGCTGAAAAAAAAGCTATCCGATTATAAGGTTATACTGGCAAGTGGAAGCCCGCGCCGTCAAGACCTGCTGCAGCAAATGGGGATTGAATTTGATGTAAAGATAGCGGAAGTGGACGAAGCACTGCCCAAGGATATTCCCTGGCAGGAAAGTGCGGGATATCTTGCCCGATTAAAAAGTAATTGGTTTCGTGAAAAGGATTTGCCGCCAAATTATTTATTGATTACCGCCGATACGGTAGTTTGCGCACATGAAAAAGTGCTTGGGAAACCTGTTGATGTGCAGGATGCTATTGATATAATCGGTGCTCTATCGGGCGCTGAACACGATGTGATTACGGGAGTTTGCCTGCGCACTGCCACAAAACAACTTTCATTTTCGGCAAGCACAAAGGTACGTTTTCGCGCTTTGCATGATGATGAGGTACGTCATTATGTGAAGGTATATCGGCCTTTTGATAAAGCGGGAGCTTATGGGATTCAGGAATGGATCGGTCTGGTCGGTGTTGAATCAATCAGCGGAAGTTTTTATAATGTGATGGGGCTTCCTACCCAGAAGCTGTATTGTGAGCTAATGAATTTTGCGGGCGGATAAATTCCAAAGTTCAGGCTTTGTTGGAATTTTGACTACATTCGTAGCAGGATCCGAATCTATTCAAAAACGGATTGCTTGGGGATTCGTAATTCCCGTTCTATTCAAACCAGAAATAAATTCAAGATGAAACGAAGCATGACTGAATAATGATCAAAAAATAAGATGATGGTTGTTCAGCAATGCTCAGTTCCATTTGGTTTGTGAAAATCAAAATATAAACGGATGAAAAAATATGGATTTTGGCGGCAATTTATCCGCTACCTGATGCAGGGCTTGCTTTATCTGATTCCTGTTGCCGTAACCGCCTACACGCTTTATGTCAGTTTTACTTTCGTTGATGGGCTGCTGGAACGTTACATCGAGAATATTCTCGGGTTTTCCTTGCCCGGCCTTGGTGTGCTGATTATTATTCTGTTCGTTACTCTAATTGGTTTTTTGGGATCTACTTTTATTTTTAGTCCGGTGATTAATTACTTCGACCGGCTCATCAGCAAGGCTCCGCTGATCAAGATAATTTATACGGCAATGAAGGACCTGATGTCGGCCTTCGTAGGACAGAAGAAAAAATTCACCGAACCGGTTCAGGTTATTGTGAATCATGATCCTGAAATAATTCGACTGGGTTTCTTAACATCTGAAGATATGGCAGCACTCGGAATTGAAGGGGAAAAAATTGCTGTTTACCTGCCGTATTCACTTAGTGTCATGGGAGATCTGTTTATTGTGGATGCCGCTAATGTTAAGAAAATCAGCGCATCACCGGCAGAAGTGATGAAGTTTATCGTGGCCGGCGGCGTTACAAGGATTGAATAAAACGTCTTTTAATTTTATGGTCTGGAACCGGACAATAAGGTTTTTGGAATATCTTGCGGTTCCGCGCAATCATATCATATAATTTGTCACGCCATAGGGTGGGGATGATTCGGAAAAAAGATAAAAACTTCCAGGGATAGGGCAGGGCCTTAAAAATAGTGCTTACAGCTGAGGACTTATCATAACATTTCATATCAGACCAAACAAGCACGCTGTCTGTGTTGATGCTTTCGCATATTTTGTTTCGTGACCTGTTTTTTAATAAAGCCAGTGAAGCAAAGCTGATCCTTTCCCTACGATCCATTTTGATGAGTACACGCACAAATGAATTGCACATCAAGCAGCCTTCATCAAAGAAAACTATTATTGTACCGGACTTAACCATATCTACTAAAACCCTGAGACAAAAGATTGTTCAAAAAAAAGGCGGGACATAGCGCCCCGCCTTTGAAAGCAAAACAGAGAAAAATTTACCGTGTAACGGTGATTTTTTCAACTTGCCGTGCAGAACCTTGTGTAAGGCTCACAAAGTATAATCCACTTGACAAAAATTCTGTGCCAATTTGTAGTTTTTCGTTGGCATTTAATGTGCCTTCATAGATCAGTTCACCGGTGAGGCTGAGAATTTGTACTTGTGACAATGTGTTCCCCTGCGCACGAATGTTGATAACATCGGTAGCCGGATTTGGGAAAATGCTGATGTCGCCAATTAATTCGTTTTCCTCTACACTTGTTGCCGTTGTTGAAGGCAGCGGAATGAGGTCGCCACCGCTTGCAAGGGCTACGTACAAACCGAATTCAGCCCCATTGGAATTGTTGTCCGGGTTCAGGAATCCGCTGGCAAATACACTGATTGCAGCTCCTTCAAGACCAAGTGTTTGGAGCGGTGCGTCATAGCTGAGCAATGTTGTGGAACCGCTTTCGTCGCGTACTTCCAGAACGTAATCTGCTGTAGGGAGTTCCAGGTATCCACGGAAGTCGCTGTAATCGAGGTTGTCAACCAGTTCCCCTGCGGTCATTTCGTAGATATCTACAATTGGGGCATCGGTTGCGCCGTGGAAAACAAGCACATCGGTATTCATTTCATCGGAAGTCATTTCACGTGCCATATCATATACATAGAGGTCGAAAGGCTGCACCGGATCATAACCGTTTTCGCTGAGGATGCCGTTGGCCACAATCATATAGGTGCCACCATCCATCAGGTTGTAAGTATAAGTTGCAATCGGATTTTCGTTTGAAGTGCTGTTTGGTGGCAGGATGTGGATGTTGATATCCTCGCCGGCAGGAGCATCAACAAAAGGTGACGCCTGACGGAACATGAAATCGTCGAGCAGGAGCATGTCATTGAGCCAGATATCTACCGAAGCTGCTGCAGCATCCGCACTATTGTGGATTACCTGAACGCGTGCAGTGGCCTGTGGTTCATAAACCGGCAGTGGAATAAGATCACCGCCATCGGCAAGCGCAACATATAGCCCAAAAGCATCACCATTGGAATTGTTGGCGGGGTTCAGGAATCCGCTGGCGAATACACTGATTGCACTGCCGCCAAGACCGAGGGTTTGTAAAGGTGCGCTGTAGCTGAGCAATGTTTCCATTCCTGTTTCGTCACGTACTTCAAGAACGTAATCTGCTGTAGGGAGTTCCAGGTAGCCACGGAAGTCGCTGTAATCGAGGTTGTCAACCAGTTCTCCCGCGCTCATTTCGTAGATATCTACAATTGGGGCATCGGTTGCGCCGTGGAATACAAGCACATCGGTATTCATCTCATCGGAAGCCATTTCGCGTGCCATATCATATACATAGAGGTCGAAAGGCTGCACCGGATCATAACCGTTTTCGCTGAGGATGCCGTTGGCCACAATCATATAGGTGCCACCATCCATCAGGTTGTAAGTATAAGTTGCAATCGGATTTTCGTTTGAAGTGCTGTTTGGTGGCAGGATGTGGATGTTGATATCCTCGCCGGCCGGAGCATCAACAAAAGGTGACGCCTGACGGAACATGAAATCGTCGAGCAGGAGCATGTCATTGAGCCAGATATCTACCGAAGATGCAGCAGCATCCGCTGAATTGTGGATTACCTGAACGCGTGCAGTTGACCTGTACTCGGGAAGAGCGATGAATTCTCCACCAGTAGCAGGAACAGCAAACAGTCCAAATGCTTTGCCATTATTGTTTTCGGCAGGGTTCAGGAAACCTGAAGCGATAATATTAAGCGCCGCGCCGCCAAGATTCAGGCCGGAAAGGGGAGCTATATAGGATAAGAGCGTGTTTTCGCCATTCATATCGCGGATTTCAAGTACATAGTCCTGCGTGGGTAGTTCGAGATATCCAGTGAAATCACTGTACGAAAGGTCATCGATGAGGACTCCTGAATTTTTTTCGTAGATATCAATCGTAGGCGCATCTGTTCCACCATGAAAAACATTAAGGTCGGTCACAAAATCGGCTGCTGCCGTCGTTTTTGAATTACCATATTTATAGATGTCAAAACCTTTGAAAGGCATAAATCCATCGGTTATTAGACCGTTTGCGACAAGCGTATAACTGATGCCATCAGCGAAGTTTTGATTAAAAGTTGCCAGAGGATTGGCTGGTGATGTACTGTTTGCAGGAAGAACGTCGATGCTAAGAATGGTTTCTGCAGGAACATCAACGAAAGCCGTGGCCGTGCGGAATTGGAAATTATTAATGAATATATCATCATTAACATAGATGTCAACAGTTTCTGCAAGCGGGTCTGCTGCGTTGTGTATCAGCTGAAGTTTTGCTATGGGCTCGTATTCGTTGAGCGGAATAAAATCACCGCCATCAGGTGTTACCAGAAAAAGTCCAAAGGAAGCTCCATCGCTGTTCTGGGTTCTGTCCATGAAACCGCTTGCGATGATGGTCATTGCATTACCTCCGGCTTCCAGACGATCAAATGGTGCTACGTAACTGATAAGCTCTGTGTCCTGATCGTCAGGGTAAATGGATAATACATAGTCATCTGTAGGGAAGGAGATGTAACCATTAAAATCACTATAGGCAAGACCGTCAATTATTTGACCGTAATCTTTTTCAAAGATGTCGATTGCCGGGGCGTCGGTAGCTCCGTGGAAAAAGAGGCTTTCTGTCAGGTTGTTGTTTCCTGTTGATTCCCGTCCTGACTCATATACGTTTAGATCAAATGCAGGGGCAGGGTTGTAACCTGTTGTACTCACAATTCCGTTGGCAATGATTTTATAGGTTTGATTTGGTTCAAAACGAAAATCATAACGGGCGATCGGATTGTCAGGGCTGGTGCTTTCAGGGCCTGCAATTGAGATGATCAGATCTTCCTTAGCCGGTGCATCAATAAATGGGCTTGCAGTACGGAACTGGAAATTGTCTAGCAATAGGGTTTCATTCAACCAAATATCTACCTTTTCAGCAGCTGCATCTGGTGAATTGTGAATAATTTGAACTCTGGCACTTTGTGCCATTACAGTCTGGCTTATTAAGAGTGCCAGAATAATGATTAGTGAATTAATTTTTCTCATGTTAAATGCGTTTAAAGTTTTGTCTTAATTATTGAACACTATTTAAACGCGTTCTAAATAATCTTGTTTAATAAACTTTCATTAAAGTTAAACAGATTGTGTTGGCAGTGACCTTATTTAGGTATTAAATTACTTAATTAGAGAGTGTTGTGGGTTTGTGTAAAATTTGCTGTTAACAATCGTTTAACAAAATATTAGGTAAGTTAAACAGTTATTAAAGTGCTGTTGAGGTGAAAATATATGTATTTGGGTTTTTCTGAGAATAAAAAAAGCCGGATCATTCACGAATGACCCGGCTTTAGGCAATTATAATATGAAAACTTAGTTTTGGTAGTCCTTCAACTTATTGATGAGTTTTTTGCGGCTAAAGAAGATACGGCTTTTGACGGTTCCGATCGATAGGTTCAAAACCTCTGCAATTTCTTTGTATTTATAGCCTTCGAAGTGCATTTTAAAAGGAATGCGGTGTTCGTCTTCCAAGCTCTCAATTTTTTTACTGATTTCATTTTTAAAATATTGAGTGTCAGGAACACTATCCTCGGCTTTGTTATTCACATTGAGGTAGTACAGATCATCCGTTGTATCAACAAAAGTGCTTTTGCGCATGTTTTTGCGGTAATTATTGATGAAGGTATTCTTCATGATCGTATAGGTCCATGCTTTGAGATTTGTTGCCGGATCAAATTTGTCCTTGTACTGAATTGCTTTAAGGAATGTTTCCTGCATCAGGTCATTGGCGTCATCTTCATTAGAAGTGAGGCTTTTTGCAAAATACTTGAGATTGTCCTGAAGACTTATGAGACGGGTGTTAAAATCTGTTGCGGTCATGTCGAATAATTTTTAAGGGTTCTAAGGTGTTTAATTAAGATGAAGCAAAGTTAAACAAATTATTCTTATTTAGAACCAATTAACACAAATTTAACAGAAATAATTTCATATGTACATATGTAGGAAACTAAATATATTGAGATTCAGTTATTTATGAATTTAAATTTTTTAGGAATATTTTCAAATTTTCTGCATCGGCAAGTGTAAGAGGAGGTTTTTCGCATTCTTTTGCCAGAATTTGCGCATGATATCCACCGATAAGGATCTTGTCGCGGAATGATTTGTCTTTAAAAACACGGCAAAGTTCCTCTTTTTGGTCCATCTGTGGTTCAATTGTTATATAGGATAAATAATAATCGCCTTTTTGAATTTCGCTTATTGCAAGTAGGTCCGATGAAGGTAATTGTTGTCCGAGATAGATTACCCGGTGACCGGCTTTCTTAATAAGGTAATGGTAAAATAGCAGTCCCAGTTCGTGCATCTCCCATTCGGGGAGGAAAAGGATGAAAATTCTATTGTTGGTCGCCGGTTTAGTATCTATCTGATCTATAGCACTAATCAGTTTTTGTCGGAATAGATTGGAAATAAAATGCTCCTGTCCGGGTTTTATATGTCCTGTTTGCCACAGAAAGCCGATTTTCAGGAAAAACGGATAAAAAACTTCTGTAATTGCTTTTTCGAAACCGTATTGGATAATGATATTCGTGAGTACTTTATCAAATTTTTGCTCATCGATATCTACGGTAGCAATCATTAGGTTGTCGAAATAAAGGTCGGTACTTGCTTTTTCGCTGGTGAGCTTAAGTACCATTTTGCATAGGTTCTGGTTGCTGAGATTTACCAGGTCACTGATTTTGTGGCCATGTCGGTTCAACATCGCAATATTGAGTAATTTCTTTAGGTCTTCATCGCTATATGAACGAATATTGGTATCGGAGCGTTCGGGTTGCACAACCTCATATCGTTTTTCCCAAATCCTTATTGTATGTGCCTTTATGCCGGTATAGTGTTCCAGGTCTTTTATTGCGTAACGTGCCATGTTTAATCTGCTTGATTTAACATTCAACAAATGTAGTGCAGAAATGTTGGAAATTCGCATGATTTTCTTTTGGAAAGGGGTTGATAAGGTAATTTGTTTTCGCAGTGCTGATTGGATTTTTATTAAATTTGTTCGAAAGATAATTGCAAAACCTAAAAATATCCTTTTATGAAAGAGTTTAATAATATTAACGATATCCTGGATTTCGCGATGCAAAGCGAACAGGAAGCTGTTGATTTTTACAACCAATTGTCAGAAAATGCCAGCAATGAAGAAATGAAGAAAGTCTTTCTTCAGTTTGCCACCGAAGAGATGGGACATAAAAAGCGCCTGGCCAACCTGAAAGAACAAGGCATTTACAAAGGGCGCACTGAAGAAGTTGCAGACCTGAAAATTGCTGATTATGTGGTTGAGGTTGAGCCTAAGCCTGACATGAGCTATGAAGAAGCATTGGTTGTTGCAATGAAAAAAGAAAAAGCGGCTTTCCGTCTTTATTCTGATTTGGCCAAAAAGGCACCAAATGATGAAATCAAAGCTGTTTTTGATTCATTGGCCATTGAAGAATCAAAGCATAAGCTTCGGTTTGAATTGGAGTATGATGATATCGTTTATAGAGAAAACTAAAAATTTAGGCTAAAAAAAACTGCCGCTTTGGATTTTCCTCTGGCGGCAGTTTTTTATTTGACGATTTTGTGCTTAATATTCAAAAGTTCCGTTTGGGCTTTTGAGGGTAAGCTTTTTATGCTCCGAAGCTTCGCAACGTCCTACAATTTGCGCATCAACCTTCATGTCTTTGGCAATTGCAATGATTTCTGCGGCATATTTTTCGGGCAGATAGATTTCCATCCGGTGTCCCATATTAAAAACCTGGTACATCTCTTTCCAACTTGTTCCGCTTTCCTGCTGAATCATTTTGAAAAGAGGGGGGATTTCGAACAAATTATCTTTGATCACGTGCAGTTTATCTATAAAATGAAGGATTTTAGTTTGGGCACCTCCGCTGCAATGCACCAGCCCGTGGATATGTGGGCGGTGTGCTGCAAGTATTTTTTTCATAAGTGGTGCATAGGTGCGGGTAGGAGAGAGAATAAGTTTTCCTACATCCAAACCTTCCACTTCACTGGGATCTGTGAGCTTTTTCGAGCCTGAATAAACGAATTCATCGTTGATGCCCGGGTCAAAGCTTTCCGGATAATTGTTAGCAAGGTATTTTCCCAGCACATCGTGGCGGGCAGAAGTAAGTCCATTGGAGCCCATGCCGCCATTATATGTATCTTCCCAAACCGCCTTGCCAGATGAAGACAGCCCAACAATTACATCTCCTTCTGAAATTAAATCATTTGCGATCACGTCTGACCTGCGCATGCGTGCGCTCACAGTGCTGTCGACAATTATAGTGCGCACCAGATCGCCAACATCAGCGGTTTCACCACCGGTAGTAATGATGTTGTAATCCCATGCTTTCATTTCTTCCGCAAAAGCTTCCGTTCCTTCAATCAGGGCTTTGATAACCTCGCCCGGAATCAGGTTTTTATTACGTCCGATGGTGGAGCTGAGCAGGATGTTTTCTGTGGCACCAACGCAAAGCAGGTCGTCGGTATTCATCACAATGGCGTCCTGTGCAATTCCTTTCCATACGGATAAGTCGCCGGTTTCTTTCCAATAAAGGTAAGCCAATGATGATTTTGTTCCCGCGCCATCGGCATGCATGATATTGCAAAAATCGTCTTCACCACCCAAAAAATCAGGGATAATTTTGCAAAAAGCATTGGGATACAATCCTTTATCAGTGTTCTTAATTGCATTGTGCACATCTTCCTTTGAGGCTGAAACACCTCTTTGGTTATATCGTGAAGAAGTTGTCGTCATATTTCCTGAGGACTTTCTATTCAAAAATGATTTTCTGGTTTTCTTTATCGAGATTTACAGTTCCGAATTTATTCAACACTGCCTTTGGTAGTTTCAGGTATTGGCCTTTTTCACGGCGGTTGACAACTACCTCGATATCGTATCTTAATTCTTTGCCAATACGCAGATCATTGATAATGAAACGGGCATTGTTTTCGATCCAGCCATCACCCAGAGCCCTGCTGATATCACCAAGGAAATCTGTTTTGCTGATGGCACCGCTTTTTAAAAGTTCCAATGCTGCTTCTTCGGATATTACTGCATTTTTGATATTGCGCAGGTCATAAATAAATTTCGCACTGATTCCATTGATGATACAAGGAGCAACAATTTGATTTCCTTCAGTTGCATAAGTAAAGCGTATTTCATTTTTCTCGGGAGTAGTAACGATATCGATTTTACCGCCTTCGGTTTTAAGCACGCCTGAGCCGGGAATATAATCGGTTCCGATAATCGAAAATTCAGTACGACGGTTCATCTGGTGGGCTATTTCACGTTCTACCCTGCTTTCCAGATTATTGATGTATTCTTCATTAAGCACAGTGCCTTGAGGGAAAAGGAATCCGTCTTTGGTAATGTCTTTTTTGAGCTCCAGCGGGACACGTTCGCCATAACCTTTTGCCGATAACCGGCCTGCGTCAATTCCACGGTCGATGAGATAATCCACAACGGATTGGGCACGTTTTTGAGAAAGTTTATCATTATTTTCATCCGAATCGCGCATATCGGTGTGGGCAGCAAGCTCGATAATCAGGTTGGGGTTTTCCTGCATGATGGTAATTAAGCCCTGCAAACTGTCCTGATATTGAGGTTTGAGGTCCCACTTGCCCAAATCGTAGAGGATTTCCGGGAGCATGATGGGTTCCTGCGGTATGGGCACCAGTACAAAATCGCGCACTAAGTCCGTGCTATTTTGGAGTCCAACAGTAGTTTCGGTTGCGTTTTGATTAAAATAACCTTCTTTGCTTACGGCAATTTCGTAGGTGATATTGCCGAATATCTGGTTTTTATTGAAGCTGTAGTATCCGTTTTCGTCAGTAATATCTTCAAGCTGAGTGCCGTCAGATCCGGTTACCATCACGTTTACTTCGGGAAGCTTTTGCAAAGTGCGGTCGTCGGTAATTGTTCCTGATAAAGTGAACAGCAGCGGTTCACGTGTGAAAGTGTATATATCATCGCCCTGGTTGCTTTTGCGGTTTGATGCAAAAAAGCCGGCAGCTCCTTCTTCCTGTGGGCTGAAAACAATCCCGAAATCATCGGCATTGGAATTGATTGGTGGAAGCATATTAACGGGTTCGCTAAAACTGAACTTTCCTTCTTCGTCTCTACTGAGCACTGTTTTATAAATGTCCAGGCCGCCCATGCCCACATGACCGTTTGATGCAAAGTACAGGGCTGTATCGCCGCGCAGAAACGGGAAAAGCTCATCACCATAGGTGTTTACAGCGTCTCCGAGATTGACAGCCGGATCGAAATCGCCGTTACGGCTTGAACGGCTTGCGATATAGAGGTCTTTTCCTCCTTTACTGTCGTCAAAATCGGCAGCAAAAATAATTATGGTTTCATCTTCACTTAGGGTTGGATGGCCGATTGCCGAGAGTGTATCGCCTCCCAGGTTTAGTTCTTTGGGTTCCTGCCACGACATTCCCTGACGTTTTGCAGTATAAACTTTACAGCCCGCAGCCCGTCTGTCGAGTTTGCTACAGCGTGTAAAATACATCAGGTTAAAATGTTTGTTCATCATGGGCTGGCCTTCGTTGGCCTCGGTATTTACGATTTCTTCTTCGTCCAAAAGTACCGGTGTGCTCCATTTGCCTTTTTTATCTTGCCGGCTCACGAATATATCGGTGAATTTTTTCCCGGTCCATTCATCTTCTTTTTTGCCTACGGCATCATCGCGGTTGCTGGTAAAGGCAATTTCATTGAGGGTAGAATTCATATAAGTGGGTGAAAACTCATCAAAACGGCTGTTTATTTTTCGCTCGCGTTCCACCTCATAGCGTCCTTTGGTTTCTTCGTGTTCTTCAATAAATTCTATTGATTTTAAGCCGCGCAGTGCCTGAGGGTCGTCCGGGACTTTTTTCAGGTACTCTTCAAAATTCGTTTTGGCAAGTTCCAGGCGGTTATCTTTCAGGCATGCCTCGGCATAATGCAGCAGGACAATAGGCTCTTTCTCCTGGTAATCCATGCTAATGAGCCTTTTATAAGCGTTTTTAGTACGGCGTACGTCACCTTTCATGCGCTCGCATTCGGCCATTTTAAACGAAATAGTTTCGCGGGTGCTTCTGTTTTTCGTTTTACTGTAGGCTTTCCTGTATTTTTCCATGGCCAGGCTGTATTTTTTATTCCTGAAATCTTCATCAGCAGCATTTAACCTGCGGTTTTGTGCCTGAATGCCAGTAATTAATAGGAAAAAACTAAGTGCTAAGATTAACCTGATGGTTATATTCATATCTGAAGAGTATTTAAAAACAATTTATTGTGCTAAATTACGGATAATTTCACTCATGTATAACTGCCTGCAAGATCAATTATTGTTTGTGCCTTTACCTTCATTGGGCTTGCTTTCTAAGCTGGTGGCTTCTTTGATTTCGCTTTTAATTTCTTTGGATTCCTTTTCTAAGCTTTCGCGGATATTATCGCTTTCGCTCATGATTTCATTCTTAATGGTATTGCTGGCTTTACGTACTTCCGACATGGCCTTACCGGCTTTGCGGGCAATTTCAGGAATACGTTTTGGGCCAAAGATAATCAGCACCATAATGATGATGATGAAAATTTCGCCTCCGCTGATATCAAAAAAGAGCAGTGTCATTGTGTAAAATTATTATGCAAAAATAAAAAAAGTCCCGAAGGAAACCTCCGGGACTTCAATATTATCAGGCTTTCGCTTATTTGCCTTTATTGTCTTTTGATTTGCGTGTCAGCAGGTCAAATGCAATCGGGCTCGCATTGAAGAGCGACGAATAAGTACCAATCAAAACACCAACCAGCAGTGCGAATGTAAATCCGCGGATGATTTCCCCACCAAAGATGAAGATGATCAGCAGCACGATCAGGGTAGTACCGGATGTGTTGAAGGTACGTCCCAAAGTACTGTTCAGCGCGTTATTGATATTGGTTTTGATGTCTTTCTTTGGATAGAGAGAGGTGAATTCCCTGATACGGTCAAAGATAATCACGGTATCGTTAATCGAATAACCAATAATTGTCAGGATGGCCGCGATGAATGCCTGATCAACTTCAAGGTTGAATGGCAGCACACCATAGAACAGGGAGAACAGACCAATAGTGATCAATGAATCGTGGAAGAGCGCAATAACCCCTGCCAGACCATATTGCCACTTTTTAAAGCGGACGGCAATATAGGCGAAGATCACGAGAAGCGCGAAAACAACGGCCAGTACTGCATTACGCTTGATGTCGTATGCAATTGTAGGTCCTACTTTTTGCGAAGTGAGGATACCTGTCATTTTATTGTCCTCATCAGTATCTGAAAGGAATTGTGACCTTTCAATGCCTCCGGTAAAGAATGGTTTCAGGCTTGTATAAAGCATGCCTTCCACAATACTGTCCACTTCTTTGGAGTTATCATCGATAAGATAATCTGTTGTAATTTTAACCTGAGTGCTTGGACCAAAAGTTTTAACCTCAGGCGTGCTTCCAAACTCGGCAGTAAGCGCTTGACGTACATCCTTCACAACAACAGGCTGATCAAAACGTACTACATAAGTACGTCCGCCGGAGAAATCTACACCATAATTCAAACCACGGATTGCAAGAGAAGCAATACCGATGATAATAATAGTAGAGCTGATGATATAGCCTGTTTTCCGCATGCTGATAAAGTCGAAATTAACTTTACTGAAGAGGCCACGTGTGATTTTAGTATCGAAATTAACGGTTTTTTTGGTTTCCAGCATCCAGTTAAATACAAGTCTGGAGATGAAAATTGCCGAGAATAGTGAAGAAATGATACCGATAATCAGTGTAGTAGCAAAACCCTGAACAGGACCGGAACCGAATGTGAAGAGTACGATACCGGTAAGCAGTGTGGTAACGTTACCGTCGATGATGGCCGAATAGGCATTTTTATAACCGTCGGTCAATGCAAGGCGCATTCCTTTACCGGCGCGGACTTCTTCGAGGATACGCTCGTAGATAATCACGTTGGCATCCACAGCCATACCGAGTGTAAGTACGATACCTGCGATACCCGGCAGTGTAAGCACAGCTCCGAAGGATGCAAGTACACCAAACATAAAGAAGATATTGGTAACCAATGCAAGGTCAGCTACCCAACCGGCACGGTTGTAGTAGAATATCATATACACAAGTACCAGGAGGAATGCCAGAACGAATGAGTTCAAACCGGCACTGATAGCCTCGGCACCCAGTGAAGGGCCGACAATTTCTTCCTGGACAATACGTGCAGGAGCAGGGAGTTTACCTGCTTTCAGGATATTGGCAAGGTCCTGCGCTTCTTCAATGGTCATACCACCACCGGAAATAGAAGAACGGCCACCGCTAATTTCTGAGTTTACATTGGGATAAGAATATACATAGTTGTCAAGTACAACCGCAATTTGTTTGCCAATGTTTTCCCCGGTCAGGCGCTTCCAGATACGGGCACCTTCGCCGTTCATGCTCATGGAGACTTCAACACCACCGTTAACGGGATTTACGTCCTGACGTGCGTCAACAATAACATCACCGCCCAGAGGTGCTTTTCCGTCGCGCGTGTTTACCTTAATAGCAACCAAATCAAGAACATCCTTGCGGCCGGGCTCGGGCTTCACAGTCCAAAGCAGGCGTAGGTTGCGTGGGCGCAGTTCTTTTGTGGCACGCAACATATAATTAACACGTGCAGTATCTTTGATAAAAGAAGAACCGATACGTGCGGAATTATAAGGTACGGTTTGACCTGATTCATTTTGATAAACAGCAGGGTTCAGGTAAGCCCAGAGTGGGTTTTCTTTAGCATAGTCTTCAAATGAAGATTGCGCTTCGGCAATTTCCCTTCCGGTTGAATCAGCGATTTTGTCCAGCAGCGATTCTTCTACTACACTGGTATCGCCTGTTTCTTCATTGACTTCAATTTGCTCTTCAGTTTGTTCTGTATTGCTAATGTTATCAGTGGAGCCGTCTGTATTCTCAATTTCAACTTCTGTTGTTTCAGAGCTGTTGAGGCTTTCCTGCTTCAAACCCTCGTCCATTGCAACGAGTGAGCGCATTTTGGCGTTACATTCGGCAAGGCTTCCAAATACCTCAGGAAGTTGGTATGTTTCCCAAAATTCCAGTTGAGCTGAACCCTGGAGCAGTTTACGCACACGCTCCGGATCTTTGATGCCCGGAAGTTCAATCAGGATACGGCCTGCGGTTTGCAGACGCTGGATATTCGGTTGCGCAACACCAAAGCGGTCAATACGTGTACGCAGGATGTTAAATGTACGGTCGATTGCTGCATCGGTTTCTTCTCGGATCACGCTGATAACTTCTGCATTGGTCGAGTTATATTTAACGCGGTCTTTGAGCTCTACAGTATTGAAAACACTGGCCAAGCGGGCATTGGGATCAATTTCTTCAAATGACTCTGCAAAAAGAGTCACATAATCCGCATTGCTGCTTTTCTGTTTTTCACGGGCCATAGTAATGGCACTGTTGAAGGTTTCGTCTTTGCTGTAACCGGAGAGCGCGCGCAGGATATCTACGACACTTACTTCCATGGTTACGTTCATACCACCTTTAAGGTCAAGTCCTAGGTTCAGTTCGCGTTCTTTGGCTTCTTTGTATGTGTACTGGCGGACCAGAATGTTGTACACTTCTTCATTTGCCATTGAATCCAGGAAATAACGCTTACGCGATTTGCTAATGGAATCAAGATAATACTGAAATTTGACCTCGTCACCTTTCGACATGTTTTTGGCTATGATGTCGGCTTCCTCTGAATGAGCATATTCAACCGCCTTGTTTTCAACACTTCGTGTGATGAATGTGAAAGACAACTGAAATACACACACCAGTGCTAACAGGATAGCGAAAAACTTAATTACACCTTTGTGTTGCATTTCGAATCTATTTATTTGATAATGACTTAAATTTTCGAGGGTGCAAAAATAGAATAATAATCCTTAATTAACAATTTTTCGGATTTATATTTATGGATATTATAATATGCTGTATTTCATTAATTTGCGCCCTGTATGTATTGTTTTTTGTGAAATTTGTTTTCAACAGTACAATAATCCTTGCTGCTGCAAATCAGCTATAAAGCCGGATTTCCCCGGAATATTAAGTGGTCAGCAAGATTCCAATTAGAATTATGACCGGAAACGGAACCACTTCCACAATTCTTTGTAATTTACTTTCTTGCCGTACATTAAAATTCCGACCCGGTATATGCGCGAAGCAAACCAGGAGGTGAAGAGAAACCCACCGATCAATGCCGCCATGGACAGCCCCACTTCCCAAAACGGAACGCCAAAAGGAATGCGCGCCATCATGATAATGGGCGAAGTGAAAGGAACCATCGACAGCCAAAAAGCCAAACTTCCATCCGGATTGTTAATTACATAACCAACCAAAACAAGGGAAGCAATCAAGGGCGCGGAAACGGGAAGCATAAATTGCTGGGTGTCGGTTTCATTGTCCACTGCTGATCCTATTGCTGCGAAAAGCGCCGCATAAAGCAGATATCCGCCAAGGAAATAAAAGAGGAATGTCAGAATAATCGAAAAATAATTGACCGATAGCATGGATTCTCTTAGGTATGCCACTGTGTCTTCGTCCTTATCGGGTGCCGGTGCGGGTATGATTTCGCTGGGGCTAACAGCTGCACTGCCCGGAGTCAATGCGGTAATCTGAGCATTTCCCTGCGGATTACTGAAAAATCCAGTGCTTGCCTGAACGATACCAACGATCCCCCAGCTAAGCACTACCCAAAGCAAAAATTGTGTCAGGCCCACTAAAGCAATTCCGACAATTTTTCCGGTCATTAACTGCATAGGCTTTACCGAAGAAATAATCACTTCGATGATGCGGTTGACTTTTTCTTCGATAACGCCCCGCATCACCTGTGCTCCAAAAATGAAGATGAAAAAATAAATCAGGATGCCAAAGAACCAGGCCAAAGCCAGCCGGATTTCCGGATATGATTTTTCTTCCTTGCCGCTTGCATCCAATTTGATGTTGGTAACAAGAATGCCGGTTTTGATGCTTTCCAGGATTTCGGAATCAATGCCCGAAGCAGCCATCTTAATGCTTTCAACCTCCTTTTTCATTACGGTTTCCACATATTTTTTCAGGCCAATTCCTGCTTGTTTGCGCGAAAAAATAAATGCTTTTTCCGGTACGGCGACCTGGGTTTTGGGAATATAAACCAAAGCCTGGGCATCGCTTTTTAGAAAGGCGTTTTTTGCACTGTCTGGTTCTTTAAAAACAAAAACGAATTTATAGTCTTCCGAATCCTTGAATTCCGTGAAGAAAAGTCCGCTTTCGTCCAGTACTTCAATGGTTTTCTGATCACCACCGATATTGGCCATTACAATAGGCAATACCCAAACTGAAGCCATCAATATGGGGCCAAGAATGGTCATGATGATAAAAGATTTCTTCTTTACGCGGGTTAAATATTCCCGTTTTATGATCAGGCTTATTTTGCTCATGAGTGTACTTTTTCAGATGTTTTGCTCAGGAAAATATCATTCACGGAAGGATAGATTTCGCGGAAATCGACCACATGTTCTTTTGCTGCGATTTCGGCAAGAAAGGCGCGGGCTCTGTCTCCCTCGTCGGTACTAAAGCTTAAACGGTGCAGTCCCTGATCCTTTTTTTCTGTGATTTCATTTTCAAAATCAGGGATAAAACCGCCAAAATCACGGATTTTAATTTCATACAGGTTGCTTTTGAAGGATTCGCGTATTTCGCTGAGCTTTCCTTCAAGGATTTTTTCTGATTTGTTGATCAGTGCAATATGGTCGCAGATTTCTTCTACGGAAGCCATATTATGCGTTGAGAAAATAATCGTTGCTCCTTCATCGCGCAGGCGCAGGATTTCTTCTTTCAGGATGTTCACATTAATGGGGTCAAATCCGCTGAATGGCTCATCAAAAATCAATAATTCCGGTTCATGGATTACCGTAGTGATAAACTGAACTTTTTGCTGCATCCCTTTTGAGAGTTCTTCCACTTTTTTGTCCCACCAATCGGTGATGTTGAGGCGGACAAACCATTTTTTCAGGCGTTCTTTGGCGGTTTTTTCATCAACGCCTTTCAGTTGTGCCAGGTAAAGCGCCTGTTCGCCGGTTTTCATTTTTTTGTACAGGCCGCGCTCTTCTGGCAGATAGCCAATGCGCTCCACATCGTTTTGCCGCAGGGCTTTTCCATTAAACAGCACATCGCCTTCATCGGGTGCAGTGATTCGGTTGATGATCCGTATCAGAGAAGTTTTTCCGGCTCCGTTTGGCCCCAGAAGTCCGTAAATGCTACCTTTGGGCACTTGAATGTTCACTTTCTTCAATGCCGTATGATTAGCATAGCGCTTTACAATATCGCGGGTTTCAATTGTGTTCATGGGTTCGTTTTTTACCAGTGATAAGCATCTTCGTTCATCCAAAGGCCATGGGCTTTTAAAAGCTGTTCGATTACATCACGAACCACGCCCTGTCCGCCTTTCGCATGGCTGATATAATGGCATATAGATTTTATTTCTTCGGCAGCATCTTCGGGGCACATGGCCAGGCCGGCTTCTTTCATTACTTCATAATCAGGGATGTCGTCGCCAACATAAATTATATCTTCAGCTTTGAGCTTATGTTTTTCCAAAAATGCGCGAAATACCTTGATCTTATTGTCAACGCCTAAATAAACATCCTCTATTTTGACCATTTCAAGGCGTTTTTCCATGTTTTTGCCCCTGCCACCGCTGATTACGGCCAGCCGTATGCCTTTTTTGATGGCCAGCTGGAGTGCATATCCGTCCTTGACATTGGTTCTGCGCAAGGCTTCACCATCGGGCAAAACCATAACGTAGCCATCGGTCATAACTCCATCATAGTCAAAAATTATTGTGTGGATATCCTTTAGCTTCTCTCTGTAGTTTTTCATTTTACTATTTTATTTTGGCTGTTTTTATCGCCTTCAACTCTAATTAATCAGCCTGTTTATTCTCGTTTTTATGAGCAGATATTTTATCACTCAACAGTTTGTAAATCTCCTGAAAATCCGGTTTAATTTTCAGCATTTCCAGGTGCTTTTCTATGGTTCCGTAATCCTGGCGTATTGCCGGTCCGGTTTGAACCCGGAAAGGATTGTCCTGTTTTTTCTGTTTGCTGGCGGTTTTTTTGATCAGTGGTTTGATCAGGTCAAAAGGCAGGTCGTGGTTTTTGAGGATTTCAGCTGCCACTGCGTACATATAATTGGTGAAATTATTCGCAAAAACCGCCGAAAGATGTGCTATGCGTCTTTGTTCTGAATTGAGCAGACGGACATCAGAACTCAGCATGCGGCCAAATTTCAGAAGTTTTTCTTCATCCTCTTTTTGAACCGCTTCAATGCAAATAGGGATTTTTTTGAATTTAACTTTTTCTGATTTGCTGAAAGTCTGAAGCGGATAGAACACGCCTGCATGTGCATGGAAACGCCGGATGCTGTCGAGGCCAACGCTGCCGCTGGTATGCACAACCAGGCTGTGTTTGAGCTGTCCGGGCCAGTCCATCATGATTTTTTCAATGCTGCGGTCGGGAACAGCAAGGATGAAAAGATCGGAACCGGCCTCCAGATTATTCAATGTGAGCGCAAAACGGGCTTTTAGGCTGTCGGCAAGCTGCATCCCGCTTTTGGTATTGCGCGAAAAAACCTCCTCAATACGCAGCCCTTTTTTTTTGAAAGCATGTCCCAGATGCCAGGCCATATTGCCCGAACCAATAATGCTGACTGATAAATTTTTGACCTTCAATATTCTGAAATTTGTTGCAAAGTTAAAAAACGCTGCTTTGAATGTATTGTTTCCTGCCTTTTCGGAAAATAATTTAACGTCTTTTAAATGTTTGGGTAATGCAGGTGGCACATTCCGGCGCAGATCATTGGTGTGGGTTTGTTTTTATTTGTTAATTTTGACGCTATACAATCCGGCTTTGCAGCTGTTTAATGGTAATTCCAATGAAAAAGAGCAATATATTTTCCAGACAGGGAATTGGTTTTCAACTTAATGTTTTGTTGCTGCCATTGATTACTTTGATTTTGGTCATTACCCTGCTTTACAATATGTCCCTTACCGAGGATATCGTACTGGGTGCTGCTCAGGACAAAGCCGAAGGTGTTACTGTGGCAGCGGCTTCGCAATTATCTTCTATTGTTGTGCCTTCCGAAAACCTCTGCCGTCAGCTGGCAAAATATATGTCTGAAAACCCGTTTGACAGCACAAGGCTGGTATCCGAACTCAGAAAGTCTATTTATAAAACGCCTGATGTTTATGGGATTGCCGTTTCTCTTGACCCGGAAGGGGAACTGGGCTGTTTTTCTGCCTATGTTTTTCAAACAGATACCGGCTTGTTCACGAAAAGCCTTTTTACAGAAGATTATGATTATACCGAAAAAGACTGGTACCGGAATGCAGTGGGCTTGGATTCTTCTTTCTGGTCGCGGCCTTATTACGATATGCAAGGCGGAGATGAGCTGATGCTCACATATGCCGTTCCGTTTATTGATCCGGAAACACGCACAAGAGGTCTGGTTACGGTGGATTTATCCCTTTCCTGGCTGAATAAATTTGTCGAAGACCTTCAGGTTGTGGACGATGCCACCGTGGTTTTGCTGGATGGTCAGGGAACATTACTGGCCGGTCCGGCAGAAGAAAGGAACGGTGATAATATTTTTGAAGATGAATCGGCCAGGCAACTGCCGGAAATTAAGGAAGTTGCCAGAAGGATGGTCGATCAGCAAACGGGTTTTATTGAATTTCGCCCTCCGGGTGCAAATCAGTATTTTCACGCCTATTTTGCCCCCCTGCCTTCCCTGGATTGGTCGATGGCTGTTATTTATGCTGAAAATCAGCTCTATGCCGACCGAAATGACCTCCATTTAAAACTAATTGAATATGGTGTATTGGGATTGGTTTTAATGTTTTTGGCTTTGCTGTTGGTCAGCCGAAAAATCACGTTTCCGATCAAAAAACTGGCGGCTGCCAGCCGGGGCATTGGCGAAGGAAATTTTGATTCACGCATCCCTGATCTGCAAAACAGCAAAGAGATCAGCCGGCTTTCATCGGCACTGAGTTTTATGCAACAGGAACTGAAACAGTATATCAGGGACTTGAAAAAAGAAACAGCGGAACGGGAAAAAATGGAGAGCGAATTGAATATTGCCCGATCCATCCAATACAATATGCTGCCTGTAAAATTCCCGGAAGAACAGGCTGTGGATCTTTATGCTATGCTGAAACCTGCCAAAGCTGTTGGTGGTGATTTATATGATTTCTTTTTCCTCGATGAGCATCATCTCTGTTTTGCGATTGGCGATGTTTCTGGAAAAGGCGTGCCCGCGGCCTTGTTTATGGCCATTTGCCGTACTTTGCTCAGGGCAAAGGCAGAAGCAGATAAACAGCCCGGACAAATTATAGCCGAGATGAATGAAGAACTCTGCCGCGATAATAATGACTCCATGTTTGTGACCCTTTTCCTGGGAATCCTTGATTTGCAAAAAGGAAATGTGTCGTATTGCAATGCAGGTCATAATTACCCATTGCTCGTAAAAGGTAAAGATGTTGCATTTATGGGGCCGGGAAATGGACTTCCCCTGGGCGTATTTGAAGATGTTAATTACGGGCAGCAGGAAATTAATCTTAAAAATGGAGAAACATTGCTGCTTTATACCGATGGCATCACAGAAGCGGTCAACATTGAAGAAGAGTTATATTCTGACCAACGTTTAAAAGACTTTGTCGCAACATCACTTTCAGGGCAGGATCCGCGGGATATCTGCCATCATATTTCGGATGATGTGGAAATTTTCGCAGGGGGAGCCGGACAAAGTGATGATATCACGCTAATGGCAGTGCGTTGGAATCAAACCTGCTTTATTCATGCTTTAAATTCAGGTCAGATGTGAGGCGTCTAAAGCTGAAGATATAGTCGCCTATTTCAAAGCTTTAGCAACGAAGCAGATGGTCTGATTTAATGCACTAGAAAAATGCAAACAAATTCAATTTTAGGATATAAAATTAGTAAAAACCTAATTTTTGGCTGATTATAATATTTTGTTTGCATTTTATGAATAGAGCAGGCAAAAATAAATCACCGGAAATTCTCAGGATTCGTTAACTTTGTGAAATAAAGCTGCAAAAATAGTGGAACATATACAGGTTAAAAACAATATTCAGGCAATCCGCGAAATTGCTTCCTTTATCGAAGGACTGTCCGAACCTTATCAGTTGAGCATGAAAGAAGTGTTTGACCTTAACCTCGCATTGGAAGAGCTGGTGAGCAATATTGTTTTTTATGGATATACCGATAAGGAAGACCATTTAATTGATATCCATGTCGATTGTGCTGTTGGAAAACCCATTGTACTGACTATCGAAGATGATGCCACACCCTTCAATCCTCTCGAAGAAGACCACAGTAGTGAATTGAAGAAATCTGCCGAAGACCGCGAAGTCGGAGGTCTGGGAATTCTTTTTGTGCGCAATGTGATGGATGAGCTGAAATATGAGCGCGTAGGAGATAAAAACCGTATTATACTCACCAAAAAGCGCTCCTCAAAATAATTGAAAAAATTCAATAATAAATATGGAAATTAAGCAAACTCAGGAAGGCAAAAGATTTGTACTGGCAATTGAAGGCCGGCTGGATACGCTCAATTACAGCTCTTTTGAGCAAAAACTCAAAGAGCTTACAGCCGCAGAAGCAAACGAAATAATCGTCGATTGTGCCAAAATGGACTATGTAAGCAGCTCCGGACTGAGGATTTTTCTGATGTTCCTCAAGGCGATGAAAGCGAAAAACGGACGTTTTATCCTTTGCTCCCTTCAACCCAATATCCGTGAAATTTTTGAAATAGCAGGCTTTATCAGCATTTTTGAAATTGTGGATGATCTGGATGCAGCGCAAAAAAAGCTCGAAAACTAGCTTGCATGGGACATTACATACACTACCGCGATCCGCATTCGCCCGAAATGAAGGGATTTCTGGCTTCCCTGCCCACAGTGCCCGGGACATGCATCTTCATTGATATCACAAATTCAACAGCCATAAAATACAGTTCCGAAATTGAGCATTGGGGCAAACTGCTCAACAATACCTTCAACCTTATTACTTTCCTTAATGATTTCCCAGATAATATCGTGAAAGGGATTGGCGATGAAATTATGCTCTACATCCCTGATGAAGCCCTGAAAGCCAAGCAGGATATCAATAATTATTTTTCCCTGCTTTTTGAAATCTTTGCCACCCTCGATAATATTAAAAATTTCCCCCTCGAAGACCTTTTCCTGAATTGCAAAGTGGGAATGCATTATTGCACAGAGGTTTATAATATTACCTACTTTAAAGGCTATAACGATTATTATGGAAAAGATATTGACTTATCGGCGCGCCTGATGTCCAAGGCGAAAATCAACCGTATCGTGATCAGTGAGCCTTATTATAAAAAAGTTCAGGAAGATTTGGAAGTGCATCCACATTACAAGGATTCCAAATTGCTCTCCCTTATTTCGGGAAAATATATCGAAGACTTTAAAGGAGTGCCTTCCTCTACCGAATTTCGGGTAATCGATGTCTAAGCTATTCTTCCAGTTTTGTCCGTAATTCGCTTACAGTCATTGGTTTTGAAATGATGTTTTTGTCCTCGTCCAAGAGGAAAAGGCTGGGTGTTGCATAAATGTTGTAAAGTGTAGCTGCCTTGCCGTCCCATCCTTTTTCATCGCAGGAATTGAGCCAACCGGCATCGATGGTTTTTATTGCCTGCTGCCATTCAGCACGGGAAGTATCTATGGAAATACTGATGATTTCCAGCTCGTCACGGTCAAAATCTCCGTATAATTTTTTCAGTTCGGGCATAATCTGCCTGCAATGCGGACACCAGCTGGCCCAGAAAACCAATGCGGTCTTTTTTGATTTGATATCGCTGAGCGTGTGTTTTTGGCCTGCTTCATCTGTGAATTCAAAACCGGGGGCAGGCATTCCGTTGGCCAGCTTTTTATAGTTTTCCAAACGTTTTGCCAAAGTGCTTTCATCTTCATTCTTGCAAGTGCCGTCTTCGGGCCAGTTCGTCGCGATGTGCGCCAAAACTTCATCAAAATGATATTGCTCAAAACCGCCAACCAGATAGTTAAGTACCTGATTATACACTTTCGGGTCCTCTCCGGCTTTGGCCATGATCTTATCTACAGCACCAATAAAGGCAGCCTGAATTTCCTCAAAATTAAAATCCGGATTACTGTAAAACGACATATATTCAATGGCCTTGGAAGTATAGGCATTGGAATAAAGCAAACTTGTGTCCGAGAAAGTAAGTCCGTAGAAAAATTCGTTTTTCAATTTGTTGAGCTTTTCCCTGCGCGGCAACCAGGCTTCCAGATAGGGCGATTTGCGCATTTGTATCAGTTTTGCCGCAAAAGTCCCCGGATTGTCTTTGCTAAGTTTGTTTATGATGGAGTCTTTCTCCATTTGCAGGCTTTCGTAGCGTCGGGCAATTTCCGGGAAAAAGGGATCGTCAAGCGGATATTCGCTCAGTAATGGAAAAAGCAAAGCGATTGCAGATTCAATGCGGTTTTCTTCTTTAATGAAATGATAAAACGCTTTGTTCTCCCGGGATTTTTGAACCTGAAGCATCTCAATGGGGGCATTATAATCTGTGGTTAGACGGATTTTTTTTTCATCGTTGATGATGAAGTCAAAAAAACGTCCTTCGCCCAAATCCATGCGGTAAAGTCCATTGTGCTGATGCTTCGGCAGGTTCATTATGAAATCGCCTTCCGGATTGAGTGTGGCAGAATCGACCAACGACAAACGTTCGCCAAAATAGCTACTGAGATATACCTTTTCCCCGACAGGGTTTCCTTCAATTTTTCCTTCAATTTCGATTTGTGCCCAAGCGAAAGTGGGCAATAAAAGCAGGAATATAAATGATAGTAGTGTATTTCGAGGCATTTTATTCATTTTGAGTAATTTAGCTTTATTTCTGAGCGGGGCTTTCAGGAAAACCATGTACTTTTTTATTCAATCAGCTTTTTCATTTGCGAATTTACAAAAAGGATGGTTCCCATTTCTTCGTATCCGCTAAAGAGTTCCGCTTTATCGTGCCGCAGGCTTTCTTCACGGAATCCTATAAAAGTCAGTCCTGCATCGCGCGAGCGTTCAATGATTTGTTCGCGGATCGATTTTCCTTCTACATCAACGATCAGCTCAATATTTGATGAAGTTATCGGAAGGCGTCCGCTTACAACAAGTTCCTCCATTTTTTGGCGTGTTTCTTTAAGTTTTTCTTGTTTGCAGATTTCAAATATTTTGATGTCGCCTTTTTTCCAGTCGGGATGTCCCAGAATAATAAAACTCAGCAGGATCATCAGATTGGCATTTTCAGTGTCGGTTGATTTTATCCATATGTGGATTCCGTTTTGGAATTGTATCTGCCGGCTGCTGGTGGCCAGTATGCACACATCAAAATTGCCTGCATGGACCAGTGAAAAGTTTTCGGTGATTTCATCCAGTTTTTTGGGGTCATCTTTATCGTATTCAAAGATAATCATATTGTTTTCCATGCCCGAAATTCCGGGAATCTGGATGGATTGGGCAATAGCTGAGGTATATGACGGGCTCACAATTGTGTCGATATACACATGGTTTTCCATTTGGCTGGTAACATTAATCAGGCGTTTCAGTTCTTCATGTGCTTTTTGTGAGCTGCTTTTGGAGTAATACCCCTCAATGCGGTGCAAATACGTGCCAAAACCGTATTTATAGGAAATCCAGTTGAGCATCATAAAAGCCGTATTGCGCTTGAAACTATCGCCGGAAATACAAATTGCACTGGGGCGCCATTCATTTCCCTGCTGTTGCAGATGTTTTTTTTGCAGAAAAACCTGTAGGTTTCGGTTCAGCTGATAGAGCGCATTGGTGAAAATACCGGCAAGTCCTTTGCGCTCTTTATGATATGAATTCAGGTAGATATAGAGAATGGCCATCAGCAAAATAGCGGCCAAAGCATAGATGGTGTTGATTTTAAACATCACCCAAACGGAAACCAGAAACCCCATTAATGAAAGAGGCCAGCGTGAGCGGAAACTTGGGCGGTAAGAAGGGGAAGAGCCGAAATGGTTCAGGAAACTGATCAAACAGAGGGATCCGTAAGTCAGCATAAAAAACATACTGATGACTTCCGCAACGGCATTTACATTGCCCATTGCAACAAAAGCAAAAGCAATAATAACGGTTACCAGGGTTGCGGAAACCGGCTCGCCATCCGTTGGGCGGCTTTTTGAAAGAAAGTCATTGGTTCTTTTCCATGGAAAAGCATTGTCCATAGCAAGGGCCTGAAGGGTGCGCGGAGCAACCAGAATGCTCCCAATGGCAGAAGAAATCGTGCTGGCGGCCAGCCCGAGTGGAATAATAAATGCTCCGCCCAATGCAATTTTGCCCATAACAAACTGGTCGTTGATCAGCGCATCAGCAGGGGCGGACCAGGCCAGCTTAAATGCGATAATGAAATACAGCAACATCCCGGCAAAAGTGGCCGTAACGGTTCCCATGGGAATACTGCGCGAAGGTTTTTTTAATTCACCCGACAATCCAACGCCTGCCGTCATCCCGGTGAAAGCCGGAAAAACAATAGCAAAGACGAAGAAAAAATCATTCATATTGCGAAAGTTGGCATTGGAAGTGAAGAAATTCATATCGTTCTGCTGGAGTCCACTGCCCGCAAAAAACAAGCCCAGTGCCACAAAAAGTATGGCTACGACAATGTAGAGGGTTTTCATCCCGACTCCGGCGCCTTTTTTATAGATTAAAACTGCAAGTGCCGTCATGGCAGGAATGCTGATAGCCTGTCGGGGCAGGCTGATGCCGTAATCACGCATCAGGAAATCAAAAAGGAACTGAAAGGATTCCGTGAACGCAATAATGTAAAAAGCCACACTGATGGCCTGGGAAAAAAACAGTGCAATGCCAATGGTGGCGCCAATGTTGAGCCCAAAGGAGCGGGATATGATGAAATACTCGCCGCCGCCTTCAACGCGTTTGTTGGTGGCAATCTCACTGATGGCCAGAGCGGTGGGTACTGTGACCATATGCCCCAGCAATATAATAACTGCAATGCCCCAGAAACCCAGTGTGCCGGTGGCAAAACCAAAACGGAGAAAAAGAATTGCTCCCAGAATGGTTGAAATAGCCGTAAAAAATACAGGCGCAGTTCCAAATCCTTTTGTCTTTCTGTCCATTGATATGTTTTTTATGCTAATGTACAATAAAAGTACTATCCGCTGAAACCAAAAAACCCGGGACAACGAATTGACCCGGGTAAAAAATCCCAAAAATTATGAAAACAAAACTACATTCTTTTCTCTTTGATTCTGGCTTTCTTACCGCGTAGGCCTCTCAGATAGAAGATGCGGGCACGACGAACCACACCACGCTTGTTGATCTGGATTTCATCGATGAAAGGTGAGGAAACCGGGAAAATACGTTCTACGCCGGTATTACCGGAAATTTTCCTTACAGTGAAAGTTTCAGCAGGGCCAGTGCCTGAGCGTTGCAGAACAACACCCTGGAATTTCTGAATACGTTCTTTGTTTCCTTCTTTAATTTTATACGATACGGTAATAGTATCTCCAGCTTTGAAAGCAGGTAATTTCTTCTGCTCAACTGTATTCTCAACTAATGATATTAATTCCGGTTTGCTCATTGTAAGCTATATTTATGCGTTTCCTCAAAAATGAGTGCAAATGTACAGATAATTTTTTTAGATATGCAAGCCTGCTGCTAATTTTTCCTGAAATTTTCCTTGTATTTTGGTTAACCAATTCATAATCAAGTATTAAAAATAAATTGGATGAAAATGGAAATGACCTTTGTTGTCCATTTCAAGTGCCGGAAAAGGCATCTTTATAAAGCCTAAAAGGTTAAAAGCGGCTTTCAGGAATTTTGAACGTGTTTTGATGCGGGGCAAATCCACATCCAACGACAAAAGGAACTGCCGTCTGCGTTCAAAATGGGGGATTGGCTTGCCATTATATTCCGTGGAATTTTCACTTGCACCGGTCATGCCATCTGCGCTGTAGCCAAAAGATACGTTCAGCCATTCGGGTATGTTGCTCCCTTTGAAAAAGGACTTGATATTGGTGCTTAGCCAGTAGGTTTGCCCGTTATAGTCTTTCAACGGCCATTGAAAAATATTGCTCCCCAGCAGGTCCGGGCGATAATCGGGGTATTGTGTGGGGTGAAAGCTGTATTTTAAAGTGATACGTTGTTCGCCCCAGCCGAATTGCTGCCCCATAAAAATCAATGAACCTGTTGTATTGGCAATAATGTCGCCGGTGCTGGCGCCCCATTCGTCAGAAAAACCGTCAAGGGTTTCAATAGTGGACTGAAAAAGGAACCCAAGGCTTCCTCCATAAAGGATTGCCCGTTTCTCATCAACTCCGCTCCAACGAAGACTGGTATAGCCAATCCTGCTGATATAATAGGAAGTGACCAGATGGCCTGCCTTATCCATTTGCAGCCATTCATCATTATCATTGAAAAAATGAAAGCTGGTCATTGGGTAATCCTTGTACCATAATGCATAGAGCCCGGCCATGGAGCCTGCTATGATTGCGCCCTCTGCAATTAATACCGTGCGGAGCCTTTTTTTATTCAGGCTGTCTGGAAATTTCAGAAAGGCGTCATCTGTTTGCGTATATCCAACAGTTGAAATCAGAAACAGTATTACAATACTGAGCAGTACTGCAAATTTCGGTTTGCCGGGCCGGACCGCATTCTTCATCAGGAGTATTGCTTGATGATTTTCTCTACTTCATGGAGTTTTTGTTCCAGTAAACCCGGATCTTTAGCTTCTGCAATAAAGCGAAGGTAAGGTTCTGTATTTGATGGACGAACATTAAACCACCAATCGGGGAATTCAAGGCGGTAGCCATCAAAATCCATAAAGCGGGTAGCCTTTTCTTTCTCAGCGAAATGATCTTTTATGGCTTCCATTGCTTCCTTTTTGCGCTCGATGCTATAATTTATTTCGCCGGAATTGACATAAGCGCGGATATCGGAAATAAGCTCAGAAAACGTTTTTCCCTCTTTATGGAAACGACTTACAATGGAGATGACAATCAGTGCGGCCATCAAACCGGAATCGCTATAAAAGAAATCACGGAAATAATAATGGCCGGCCAGTTCTCCTCCGTAAAGACCGTTGATTTCCCGCAGCTTGAGCGCTGCATATGCCCTGCCTACTCGCCAGGTATGCATTTCTGCACCAAAACGTTCAAGATGCTCACCCACAGCTTTGGAGGAACGAATGTCCTGAAGGACTTTCTGCCCTTCTTCTTTGCCTTCGAGAAAATAGTGTCCCATTAAAGCGATGATGAGGTCAGGCGGAATAAATGCTCCTTTTTCATCAACAAACATCACGCGGTCGGCATCCCCATCGAAAATGATACCCATATCGCAGTTTTTTTCCAATGTGAGCTTTTGCAACTGCTCCACATTTTTCATGATCAAAGGGTTGGGATCATGTCCCGGAAAAGTGCCGTCGGGAATTTCATTTATATAATAAGGTGTATCTCCGAGAAGGTCTTTAATAAAAAATCCGGCCATTCCATTGGAGCAATCCACGGCCATTTTTAAATTGCTGTGATCTGATATGTATTTCTGCAGGAAATCCAGATATTCCTGCCTGAAGTCAAAACGCTTGACATTTCCCTTCTGATTCAGCTTTATCAGTTCTGTATTTTTGTCGTATAAATCCTTGACTTTGTTTAAGCCACTGTCGAAACCTATGGGACTGGCTTTTGGACCGCTAACTTTCATTCCGTTGTATTCGGACGAATTGTGCGAAGCGGTGATCATCACCGAGAGTTCATAGTTTTTTGCTGCGGTGAGATAATACACCATAGGCGTTGTTGTGAGTCCGGCGTCATCAACATCAAGTCCGGCTTGTGTGAAACCGGTGCACAGCGCTTCAAAAATTTCATTGCTGCTTTCACGGACATCCCTTCCGATGAGGACTTTTTTGGGCTTGAATACCTGAGCGAGGTAATTAGCTGTTTTCAGGGCGTCGGATTTATTGAAATCCTTATTGTAAACACCCCGGATATCATAGGCTTTAAATGCTTTCATTTTATCGGTAAATTCTGTTTCGGTTTAGTGCATCATGGTACTTCCGGGCATTGGCACCATGTTCGGCAGATGTTTTTGAAAATTCATGATAGCCCGATAGGTCTGCTTTTGCGCAGAAAAAGTAGTAATTGTGTTTTTCGGCATTGAGCACGGCATCAATACTTTTGATGGATGGCAGGCAAATTGGACCGGGCGGTATGCCGGTATGCAAATATGTATTGTAGGGAGAATCGTATTCCAGGTGCGCCGTAAGGATACGCCTTAATCCAAAGTTTCGCATGGCAAACTTTAAAGTTGGATCGGCTTGTAAACGCCATCCTGATTTTAAGCGGTTAAGATAAACTCCTGCAATACGTGCTTTTTCATCGTTTTTATTGGTTTCCTTTTCTACAATGCTGGCGAGGGTCATTACTTCAGCCGGGCTCATCCCGATGCTGTCGGCCAAGGCCATGCGTTTTTTGTTCCAGAATTTGTTGTATTCGCTGTCCATTCGGTTGAACAGTTGCTTTGCAGAGGTATTCCAGAAAAATTCATACGTATTGGGAATAAAGAGGCAAACGGCAGTTGCTGTGTCCAATCCCAAGGATGTTTGAAAAAGGCTGTCGTTCAGCATACGGATTATTGATAATGAATCAGCCTCGATCTGTTTGCTCAGGCTTCCGGCAAGTTCTTCTTTGGTATTGATGTTGTGAAAAATAAGTTTTGTTGGGGTTTGTATGCCGGCACGGAGCATATTAATCAAATCATTATTGTTCATACCATGTGGGACAGAGTACATACCTGATTTAATGCTTTGCGGAAGTTTTTTTCGTTCGGCCAGCCATTCAAAGCTTTGACGGTTTACGACCAGGCCGTTTTTATATAATATTTTGCGCAGATCGTCATAATCACTTCCGGTTGGAACTGTTATGATTTCAGCTTTTTGATCGGCAGTCCAGGTGTTGGGATCAAAAATAGCCTGATAGAGTTTATAGGCAGCAAAACCGGAAATCAATATAAAGACAAACAAAATCAGGAAAATTACGCGGTTAAGCTTAGCGCGTTTCTTTCTTTTGTAACCTGCTCCATATTTGCTGTGATAATAGGCCATTTTCTCAGGATTTAATATCAGGGTTTATACATTGCAGCATCATCGTATCAAACCACACATTATTATATAGGGTCCATTTTTTCAGGATGCCGCTTTCACTAAAACCATGTTTACGGAATAATTGGATACTTGTTTCATTGTCGGTATGGATTTGGGCGTAGATTTGGGTAAAGCTCAAAGTTTTAAAAGCATAATCTTTTAAAAGTTCGAGGGCTTCAGAGGCGGCACCGGAATTTCGGTGGTTTTGGCAAATCAGGATGCCTACGCCCGCCCTGCGGTTTGCCGGATCAAAATCATAGAGGTCAATGGCACCAAATGTTTCATCTGACTTTTTTTCAGCAATCATCAGCCTTAACTGCCGTGCCATGTATATGTCTTTATCACCGGTCATCAGGTATTGTTCCATATCAAAACGGCTAAAAGGCACAGTGGTGTTGCTGACTTTCCAGATGCCTGTGTCGTTTTCCATCTCGAGTAAAATGTCGATATCGCCGGGTTCGAGAGCCCTCAGGTATATTTTTTCTCCATGCATATTAAAAAGTTTTTCCTTCAAAAACGCGCATTACCGGGCCTTCAAGCCAAATATCAGTGAAAGTGTTGGTCTGGATATCTGTTTTATACGATACCTTTAAATTTCCTCCGCGGCTTACTACATTTGTTTGGCCTTCTTTTTGGCCATTTTTGTAGGCATGGCACAGGACGGCAGCCGTTGTGCCTGTTCCGCAGCTGAGCGTTTCATCTTCCACGCCGCGTTCAAAAGTGCGTATGATAAGCTTGCTGTCTTGTTCTTCTATGAAATTTACGTTGATTCCTTCTTTGCGGAATTTATCATTATTCCGAATGGCAGCAGCTTTGGTGACAAAATCTCCCGGCATTTTCTCTGTCAAATGCACGAAATGCGGCGAACCGGTGTCCAGAATATAATTTCCATCATCCATTCCGGGCATTGCAGCATCCGACATTTTTAAATTAATCTGATAGCGGTTATTTTCAGCATTTAAAATAATTCCTTGATGCAGGCCGTCAACTGCATCAAAAGTGCAAAATTTACCTTTCTCAATAATGCCGAGATTATAAGCAAATGCCACAATGCTCCTGCCTCCGTTTCCGCACATGCTGGCTTCCTTGCCATCGGAATTAAAATAGCGCATTTTGAAATCATGTTCCGTGCTTTCTTCAAGCAAAATAAGTCCGTCAGCGCCAATGCCAAAATGTCGCGTGCACAATCGGGCAATAAATTCCGTTTGGAGCTCAAAAAACAAATTCCGATTGTCAATCATAATGAAATCATTTCCGCTGCCGTGGTATTTATAAAAGTGAACAGGCTGTGTTCTCATAAAATTATCTCTTTAAGCCACAAAGGTAATAAGATTAAGGATAGAGGGTTCGATAGGGATGAAACGGATTTTGCGATATTGCTTAACAAAAATTAACGATTGGCACATAACCTTTTAGCCATTTCTGGCGTTTTTTTTGATAAACGATAGAAAACGCTAAAATAAATGCATTATGAAAAAATATCTGCCAGTTATTCTGATTGCTCTGACAAGTAGTTTTATTAGCGTCGGTATTTACCATTTTGTATCGAGTGACAAAGAAGTTGTTATCAAAGAGGTATTGCAAGAAAACAATATACCGGTTGCACAGGCTTCATTGCCGGCCACACCGCCGAATGTACCCAGTTTTGAACTGGCCGCAGAACGCACAGTGCACGGTGTCGTGCATATTACGACCGAATTTGAACGCAAAAGCTCTGTTTACAACGATTTTTTCGACGCTTTCCGCGATTATATGGGAAGCCCGCATTACAATTATAAAAAACAAAAACGCGGTGCTCTGGGAATGGGAAGTGGCGTAATAATTTCCGAAGATGGGTATATTGTTACGAACAACCATGTTGTTAGTGGAGCTGATTATGTTGAGGTTACATTGAATGATAAACGCAGCTACGAAGCAAGGGTTATGGGAACGGATCCCACCACTGACCTTGCTCTTATAAAAGTGGATGAAGTAGATTTGCCTTTCATTCCTTTTGGAGATTCTGATAATGCACGGGTAGGAGAGTGGGTGCTTGCCGTGGGAAACCCATTTAACCTTACATCCACCGTTACAGCCGGAATTGTGAGTGCCAAAGCACGGAACATCCATATTTTGCGCAATCCGAATGGCTCTACAATTGAATCGTTTATCCAGACAGATGCAGCCGTAAACCGAGGCAATAGTGGCGGTGCTCTGGTAAATACACAGGGAGAGCTCATAGGAATTAATGCGGCAATTGCAACGGGTACCGGATATTATGCGGGATATTCTTTTGCTATTCCGGTTAATATCGTTAAAAAAGTTGTGAATGACCTGATGCTCTATGGCGAAACCCAAAGAGGGTTTATCGGTGTGCAGATTTTGGATGTGAACAGCGAGCTGGCAGATCAGGTAGGGCTTGATACGCCAGGAGGCGTGTATATCGCCGGCTTGATGGATGGTGGTTCTGCGGAAGAAGCCGGAATAAAAGACGGTGATGTGATTCTTTCAGTAAACAGCCAGCCGGTCAACAGCACTGCTGAATTGATGGAAAGCATAGGCCAGCACAGCCCGGGAGATCAGGTTGATATTGAAGTTTTCCGTGCAGGCGACCGTCTTCATTTTCCTGTTGTGCTCAAAAACCAATACGGAAATACTGAAGTGGTACAAAAAGAAAAAGAAGAGTATTTTCCCGAATTAGGTGCTTCGTTTATGAAGGTTTCTCAGGAAGAACTGGAAAAACTTGGTCTCAAAAACGGCGTTCGCGTTTCGGATATTGAAGCCGGCACTTTAAGCCGGATCGGTGTGCGGAAAAATTTCATCATCACACAAATTGATAAAGAAAGAATAAATGATGCCAAAGACATCAGGAAAATACTGAATGGTAAAAAAGGTGGTGTGCTGATAGAAGGAGCTTATCCTAACGGCCTTCGTGCATATTATGGCATGGGTATTCCGGGAAGCAGGTAAGTTGTTCATTGGCGCATCGCTGCTTTATGCAGGTGGAACGCTGAACATTTGTCGTTTTTTTTGTGTTAAAATCTGAGATAATAAAAATTAATTGTGCAACGTTTTATTTGCACGGAACGAAAAATTCACTAAATTGCAGATTCGCTATCAGTCAGTTTACAAACAGAGAGCACCATTTCTGCAAATTAAGGAGCGCTAATGAGGCAATTAAAAATAACAAAGTCCATTACAAACAGGGAAACGGCTTCACTCGATAAATACCTACAGGACATAGGTAAAGAGGAGCTGATTACCGCAGATGAAGAAGTGAAACTCGCCCAACGGATCCGTGAAGGCGATGAAGATGCTTTGGAAAAATTATGTAAAGCCAACCTCCGTTTCGTAGTTTCCGTTGCAAAGCAATATCAAAATCAAGGGCTGAGCCTTCCCGATCTGATCAACGAAGGAAACCTTGGATTAATTAAGGCTGCACGGCGCTTTGATGAAACCAGGGGGTTTAAATTTATCAGTTATGCCGTTTGGTGGATTCGCCAGTCCATTTTGCAGGCACTGGCAGAACAATCCCGTATTGTGCGCCTTCCCCTTAATCAGGTAGGTTCACTTAATAAACTGAAAAAAGCCCAATCGCGGCTGGAACAGGAATTTGAGCGGCCCCCTTCGCCCAATGAAATTGCTCAGTCTATGGAAGTCGATGAAGAAAAAATTGCTTCCGTGATGAAAATTTCGACACGCTACGTTTCAATGGATGCACCTCTTGTAGAGGATGAAGACACAAAATTCCTTGATGTTTTCGTTGATGAAAGCACCACCGGAACAGATGAAATGCTAATGAAGGAAAGCCTGAACAAAGAAATTCAGCGAAGTTTGGCTACATTGACTGAAAAAGAACGTCAGGTTATAAACCTCTACTACGGTTTGGGTATGAACCATGGCCTGACACTCGAAGAAATTGGCGCTAAATTTGACCTCACACGCGAAAGAGTGCGGCAAATTAAAGAAAAAGCCATCCGAAGGCTCAAGCATACTTCCCGGAGCCGGTTGTTAAAAGCATATCTCGGACAATAAAATTGAAAGCGTGGTTTTTACTGCGCTTTTTTTGTTTCAATATCATCCGGCAGCGTATAAAATGCAGCTGGTAATAACTGGAGGAATAGTTTTTCATAGTTTTGCCGGCTTCCCGGATTAATTGAATACTTATAAAAGGAAAATGACGCTGCGACTTTTTAAACATGATCTTAGCAAAAGCGAGCATAAAGCTTTTCAATTACACATTATATATAGTCTTATCGAAGGAATCATCCTTGGCGTGCTTGCTTTAAACGAATTTGTCTTTGTGCGTAGTCTTTTGGGATCCGATTATCAACTGGGATTTTTATTCCAGTTCAGTATGATCGTTTTTATTTTCCTTTTGTTTTTCAATGAATTTCTCAACAGGGCGAAATCCAGGAAGAAATTGCTTCGCTATACAGCTATCCTTACCCGCGCACCATTGGCTGTGCTTATTTTCTTTCCGGCATCTGCCGATGCTGTTTCAGGTACATCAATATACCATTATATTTTTCTGACGGTCTTCCTTATATACTATATGGGTAACCCCATCATCTACCCAACTATTAATCTTTTTCTGAAAACCAATTACCGGCATCAAAATTTCGGATACCTCTATTCCTTCGCAACATCACTGAATAAAATAGCCATGCTGCTTGCGACCCTGGCATATGGATTTCTGCTCGATGCTGATCATTATGCTTTCCGTTGGGTGTTTCCGCTGGTCGCGATTCTTGCAATCGGGAACTTGTTCCTCTTGTCAATGATACCATATAAAGACAATCCTTCAGAGAAAACGGCGGCTTTTATATCTTCTGTGAAGAAAAGTGCCTGGAGGATGTGGGGAATAATCCGCGATAACAAACCTTATCGTGATTTTGAAATGGGTTTTATGTTTTATGGGTTCGCATTTATGATAACGGTGACCGTGGTCGTGATCTTTTTTAACGAGCAGCTCATGATGAATTATACTTCCTATGCCTTTTACAAGAATATATATAATGTATTGGCGATTGTCATGCTGCCCTTTTTTGGGAAGCTGCTGGGAAAAATCGATCCCAGGAAATTTGCAGCGATCACTTTTGGTTCATTGATGGCCTACCTTTTCTTCGTGATGCTGACGGAGTATTTTCCGCAGGCAAGCAATTGGGCAGAATTGCAGATATACTATATGCTAATACCCGCTTTTATTGCACACGGAGTATTCGCAGCAAGCATGTCATTGCTTTGGAGCATCGGCTCTGCTTATTTCTGCAGGCAGGAAGAAGCCAGTGATTATCAAAGTGTGCATCTGACTTTAACCGCCATTCGGGCTATTTTCGCCCCAATTCTCGGTATTGTTTTTTATAAAACCCTTGGGTTTACCTGGACTTTCATGATTTCCATAGTAAGTTTAGCGCTGGCAATGCTGCTGATGAGGTGGTCTTATCGGCGATACAGGCAGCATTAGTAATCGGTATTATGTAGATGCATAAAAAAGATGTGATTTTTGCAAGGCGTAATATGTTTATTATGAGTATATTATGTTTTGAAGATAAATTAATCCTAAAAAACTTATAGATTAATTTTGGAAATTAACAAAAAGGGAGTACTTTTGCAGCCGCAAATGAGGGAACGTCCATAGACATCATGCAGGGTTGAGGTGAGCGAGCTGGTATTAAGGGTGTTTATATAACTGGTTATCAAGCTTTTAATTTTTTTCAAAAAAAAGTCTTGTCATTATAAAAAACATTTTTACCTTTGCACCCCCGTTTAAGACGGGGAACGCACATTGAGATCTTGGTTCCATTGAGGGATCGCGGCGAGGGGCTTGAGCTTTGGTTTTTTAAAAAAAAACTTCAGAAAAAGCTTGCTGGAATGGAAAACATTCTTACCTTTGCACCCCCGTTAGAGGATACGGGAAAACGCACCTTGAGGGGATAATTTCAAACAGCTTTTTTTTAATAATTTTTTAATAAAAAGTTTGGGCGGAACCAGAAAGTGTGTATCTTTGCACCCCCGTTCAGAAGGACGGAGGTTTTAAAAAAGAGGACGAAAGTACATTGACATATTGATGAACAGCAACTAGCCATTCTTTGAGGAAATAGAGGACTGTCTCTGAAGGTAAATTTTAATAAGATTAATTACAATGAAGAGTTTGATCCTGGCTCAGGATGAACGCTAGCGGCAGGCTTAACACATGCAAGTCGAGGGGCAGCATTCACTTCGGTGAGATGGCGACCGGCGCACGGGTGCGTAACGCGTATGCAACCTGCCTTCAACATGAGGATAGCTCCCGGAAACGGGGATTAATACTCGATAGCAACCTAAAGCGGCATCGTTTAAGGTTTAAAGCTCCGGCGGTTGAAGATGGGCATGCGTGACATTAGCTTGTTGGTGAGGTAACGGCTCACCAAGGCGATGATGTCTAGGGGTCCTGAGAGGGTAATCCCCCACACTGGTACTGAGACACGGACCAGACTCCTACGGGAGGCAGCAGTGAGGAATATTGGTCAATGGGCGCAAGCCTGAACCAGCCATGCCGCGTGCAGGAAGACTGCCCTATGGGTTGTAAACTGCTTTTCTGCAGGGATAATATCTCTTACGTGATAGGGGATTGAAGGTACTGTAGGAATAAGCACCGGCTAACTCCGTGCCAGCAGCCGCGGTAATACGGAGGGTGCAAGCGTTATCCGGATTTATTGGGTTTAAAGGGTGCGTAGGCTGTAACATAAGTCAGTGGTGAAATACCGGGGCTCAACTCCGGGGCTGCCATTGAAACTGTGTTACTTGAGTTCAGTGGGAGTAGGCGGAATGTGTTGTGTAGCGGTGAAATGCATAGATATAACACAGAACACCGATCGCGAAGGCAGCTTACTATACTTGGACTGACGCTGATGCACGAAAGCGTGGGGAGCGAACAGGATTAGATACCCTGGTAGTCCACGCCGTAAACGATGTTCACTCGCTGTTGGCGATATACCGTCAGCGGCCAAGCGAAAGTGATAAGTGAACCACCTGGGGAGTACGATCGCAAGTTTGAAACTCAAAGGAATTGACGGGGGCCCGCACAAGCGGAGGAGCATGTGGTTTAATTCGATGATACGCGAGGAACCTTACCTGGGCTAGAACGGCAAGCGGCGTTATGTGAAAGCATAATTTCTTCGGACGCTTGTTGAGGTGCTGCATGGTTGTCGTCAGCTCGTGCCGTGAGGTGTCGGGTTAAGTCCCATAACGAGCGCAACCCCCATACTTAGTTACCAGCATTTCGGATGGGGACTCTAAGTAAACTGCCGGCGCAAGCCGTGAGGAAGGTGGGGATGACGTCAAATCAGCACGGCCCTTATGTCCAGGGCTACACACGTGCTACAATGGCCAGCACAGAGGGCAGCCACTTGGCAACAAGGCGCAAATCCCTAAAGTTGGTCTCAGTTCGGATTGGGGTCTGCAACTCGACCCTATGAAGTTGGATTCGCTAGTAATCGCGTATCAGCCATGACGCGGTGAATACGTTCCCGGGCCTTGTACACACCGCCCGTCAAACAATGGAAGCTGGGGGTACCTGAAGTTGGTTACCGCAAGGAACTGCCTAGGGTAAAACTAGTAACTGGTGTTAAGTCGTAACAAGGTAGCCGTACCGGAAGGTGTGGCTGGAATACCTCCTTTCTGGAGGAGAAGGCCTTTAAGGAATCAAAGGATGGCGCTGTTCACAATAATATATACGGGAAGGTAATTTATACCTTAAGCTTATAGTCTCGTAGCTCAGTTGGTTAGAGCACTACACTGATAATGTAGGGGTCGGCAGTTCAAGTCTGCCCGAGACTACGGTGACTGATACTTAAGGGGGATTAGCTCAGTTGGCTAGAGCGCTAGATTTGCATTCTAGAGGTCAAGGGTTCGACTCCCTTATTCTCCACAGAGACGTACATTAGACATAATGACAGAAATGTTTCCCTGTGCCGCGGGGCACACAGGACAAAAGCCAAGGTCAAGGGATCGCATCCCTGGGAAACGGCCAAAAGATCAAAAGATCTGATGGGAGCAAAGCGGGCAGACCGGCCGGTCAGAACGGCAACCTGTTAAGTTTTGTTTTTGTTAAAAGTACATTGACATGCTGCATAAGAAAGAACAATTTTTTTTAGAATCACAAGAAAGTAAATAAGTGCGTACGGAGGATGCCTAGGCTCTCAGAGGCGAAGAAGGACGTGGTAAGCTGCGATAAGCTTCGGTAAGGTGCAAACAACTGCCGACCCGGAGATTTCCGAATGGGGCAACCCAGTATACTGAAGGTATATTATCCCGCAAGGGAGGCGAACCCGCTGAACTGAAACATCTAAGTAAGCGGAGGAAGAGAAAACAATAGTGATTTCCCAAGTAGCGGCGAGCGAACGGGAATTAGCCCAAACCACAGGTGTTACGGCAACTGTGGGGTTGTAGGACTGAGGCATCGCGTAATTATTTATAGCAGAACCGTTTGGAAAGACGGGCCAAAGAAGGTGACAGCCCTGTAAGTGAAATAAATAATGAGCGTATCAGTATCCTGAGTAGCGCGGGACCGGAGAAATCCTGTGTGAATCTGCCAGCACCATCTGGTAAGGCTAAATACTCCTGAGAGACCGATAGTGGACCAGTACCGTGAGGGAAAGGTGAAAAGTACTCCGAACAGGAGGGTGAAATAGAACCTGAAACCGTGCGCATACAAGCGGTCGGAGTCCCGAATTTTCGGGATGACGGCGTGCCTTTTGCATAATGAGCCTACGAGTTACATCTCACTAGCGAGGTTAATGGCCTATAGGTCAGGAGCCGTAGCGAAAGCGAGTCTGAACAGGGCGCCATAGTTAGTGGGAGTAGACGCGAAACTTTGTGATCTACCCATGGCCAGGTTGAAGCTCCGGTAAAACGGAGTGGAGGACCGAACCAGTTGACGTTGAAAAGTCTTTGGATGAGCTGTGGGTAGGGGTGAAAGGCTAATCAAACTGAGAGATAGCTCGTACTCCCCGAAATGCCTTTAGGGGCAGCCTTTATATAGTGTTACAGAGGTAGAGCTACTGATTGGACTAGGGGGCTTCACCGCCTACCAAATCCTGACAAACTCCGAATGCTGTAACATGATTGTAAGGAGTGAGGGCATGGGTGCTAAGGTCCATGTCCGAGAGGGAAAGAACCCAGATTACCAGCTAAGGTCCCCAAATATATGCTAAGTTGAACTAACGAGGTTGGACTGCAGAGACAGCTAGGATGTTGGCTTGGAAGCAGCCATTCATTTAACGAGTGCGTAACAGCTCACTAGTCGAGCGGTCCGGCATGGATAATAATCGGGCATAAGCATATTACCGAAGCTGTAATAGAATTTATTCTAGGTAGGGGAGCATTCCAGTTGCGTTGAATGTGTGCCGTAAGGCATGCTGGAGCGTCTGGAAAAGCAAATGTAGGCATAAGTAACGATAAGGCAGGCGAGAAACCTGCCCACCGGAAGACTAAGGTTTCCTGATCAACGCTAATCGGATCAGGGTTAGTCGGGGCCTAAGGCGAACCCGCAAGGGGTAGTCGATGGACAACGGGTTAATATTCCCGTACCTGCTTGTACTAAAAAGGTGACGGAGGATACAGGGGTACGCGTACAGACGGAATAGTACGTTGAACCGCAAGGGATAGTACACGGAGCCTTCGGGTGAAGTGATAGTTACCTGAGTATCCTTCCAAGAAAAGCCGAAACAAGCAGCCCGTACCGTAAACCGACACAGGTAGTCGAGGAGAGAATCCACAGGTGCTCGAGTGATTCGTGGCTAAGGAACTAGGCAAAATTACCCCGTAACTTCGGGAGAAGGGGAGCCCCGAGCAATCGGGGCCGCAGAGAAATGGCCCAGGCGACTGTTTATCAAAAACACATGGCTTTGCAAATTTGAAAGAAGAAGTATAAGGCCTGACACCTGCCCGGTGCCGGAAGGTTAAGAGGAGATGTTAGATTCGTCGAAGCATTGAATTGAAGCCCCGGTAAACGGCGGCCGTAACTATAACGGTCCTAAGGTAGCGAAATTCCTTGTCGGGTAAGTTCCGACCTGCACGAATGGTGCAACGATCTGGGCACTGTCTCAGCCACGAGCTCGGTGAAATTGTAGTATCGGTGAAGATGCCGATTACCCGCAACGGGACGGAAAGACCCCGTGAACCTTCACTATAGCTTAACATTGACATTGGATAAACGATGTGTAGGATAGGTGGGAGGCTACGAAGCAGCGTCGTCAGGCGTTGTGGAGCCAACCTTGAAATACCACCCTTTGTTTATTTGGTGCCTAACCCCGTTTGATCGGGGGACATTGTTTGGTGGGTAGTTTGACTGGGGTGGTCGCCTCCAAAAGCGTAACGGAGGCTTTCAAAGGTACCCTCAGCATGCTTGGTAACCATGCGTAGAGTGTAATGGCACAAGGGTGCTTGACTGTGAGACCTACAAGTCGACCAGGTACGAAAGTAGGACATAGTGATCCGGCGGTTCCGTATGGAAGGGCCGTCGCTCAAAGGATAAAAGGTACTCCGGGGATAACAGGCTGATCACTCCCAAGAGCTCACATCGACGGAGTGGTTTGGCACCTCGATGTCGGCTCGTCATATCCTGGGGCTGGAGAAGGTCCCAAGGGTTGGGCTGTTCGCCCATTAAAATGGCACGCGAGCTGGGTTCAGAACGTCGCGAGACAGTTCGGTCCCTATCTGTTGTGGGCGTTAGAAGCTTGAGTGGAGCTGACCCTAGTACGAGAGGACCGGGTTGGACAAACCTCTAGTGTACCTGTTGTGGCGCCAGCTGCACCGCAGGGTAGCTATGTTTGGATGAGATAAGTGCTGAAAGCATCTAAGCACGAAACTCGCCACAAGATTAGGCTTCTTTAAAGGGTCGTTAAAGACGATGACGTAGATAGGCTGCAGGTCTAAAGGTGGTAACATCACAGCCGAGCAGTACTAATTACCCGTAGCTTTGAAGTGAAGTAAGGATTGTTTGAGTATTTTGCAGTGTGTCAAAGATATTTTATGGTGACTATTGCGGTGGTGTTCACCTCTTCCCATTCCGAACAGAGAAGTTAAGCCCACCAGCGCTGATGATACTGCAGCTTTTGTGGGAAAGTAAGTCGTTGCCAATATTTTTTAAACCCAGCCTTTTTGGCTGGGTTTTTTGTTTTATACCCCTTTTTTGTACTCTTCTACTCATTCCTCGTTGATTGCTTCAATGTGCTTTTATAAAGATTTTTTAATATAAGCTGTTGATAATTGATTGATAAGTCCTGTTCATAAGCTCTTTTATATCAGCACATTTAGGTATTTTTATGAAAATTATTTATTACAAGATATGCTTTGGAAACTCATTTTTTTGTTTCTCGTGTTCTTGTGTTATTCTGCTGAAGCTCAGTTTCTTAGTAGGGATGTTAATGGTATGCCTAAAATTTCTGAACCCAAAGCCTGTCTCGGTGAGGCATCTGGCTGGACTTTTCAGGATAATGGTATCTGGATCGAGGGTGAGAATAAGATTCCTACCCGTAATTCCGAACTAAATAATAGCAGCAATAAAAATGCTAAGCTTGGCGTGACTAATTTTAAAAGTATTCAAATGCGCGAAGTAATCATTAATGGGGTTCAGCATGTCATTATGATTATCTATTCCCGTGATGGTGAATATGAATTTAATTTGTTGCTTGAGAATTGGGATAAATACCCTACGGTGACATACTATATTTTTAAAGCCTCTAAACTTGAGGAAATTTTACCTGATACACTTACAATGAATGTTCCTTATGCCGTTAACCTTGATGTATTCTGGATGGGGCGTATGGTCGATTACGATAAAAAAAGATACTTATCTCGTATTGCTAACCAAATTCAAAAAGTTAAAGAAGGTGCATTAAAAAGTCCCAAAACTGCGATATTTGCCGTATTGCCAGTAAAAGAGAATGATAAAAAATATATTCGTTTCCGAATTATTGATGTCTTTAATAAACAGGATATCTGGGCACCGTATTTGCTTCAGAAGAATGAAGATAAGCTTTTTTTGCGTTCCTATTTTGAAACTTCATATGATAAGTTTGCCCATTTTATCCGTGGTCTTCATTATTATCCCAATCTGATTAGTAATCCCAAATCCTATAATGATTACCTGCATCGGGGTTTAAGTTTTTTCGATAGAAAAGAATACGATGCCGCTATTGATGATTTTCAGAAAGCTATCGAAATAGAACCAGAAACAAAGAATTTCTTAATTTTCGCTTTGCTGGGGAGCTGCTATTACCGTTTGGAGGATTATATCCAGGCGGATAAGTATTTCACCCGATCCTTATATTATGATCCAAATCAGGAAGGTTTGTCTGAACAGTGGGCAAAATCATACTTCAACAGAGGGATGGTGCGCTTGAAACTTAAAAATAAGGATGACGCGTGTTCCGATTTTGACCAGGCAGCAAAATATAATATTGAAGAGGCGGAAATAATCCTTCAAAAAAAATGCCGTAAATGGCTTAAACATAATAAGTAATTGAAAAATAGTTGTTTATACATATTACTTGTTTTGTGCATTTTGTTTTTGCATCAATCTTTGTTTGCCCAAAAAAATGACTGGAAATTAGGCCTGTCTGTCGGTGCTAAGATTGGAATTAATGGCCCTTTTGGAGATTTCAACTTTTTTGAATCTGAAGAAAATTATATTAAACCAAACTTATCTGTTTTTGCGGCAAAAAAGTGGAACCATTGGCTTGAGAATCGATTTGAATTAAACTATGGCTTGCTTGGCGGAACAAAATCATACCCGAGGGAGGGAAAAGATCCGATTATGGCATGGTTTGATGCAAAAGTTTATGGATTCAATTTGCAGTTTAAATGGAATATAATTCAAACTTTTGCTCCGGATGAGAGCCGGCCGTTTCATGTATATGGCATACTTGGAGCTGGTCTATCATGTTATGATACGCAGCGAATCAGACCTTATACAAATGGTGATGATGTTACAAATTTGATCAATACCGACATTGGTACTGGATCTATGTTGGTTTTTCCCGCAGGTATTGGCCTCGATTACCGTTTGAATGATAAATTTTCAATAATCGCAGAAGGCATCTATCAGGTTCCAAACAGTGATTTACCTGATTTAACGGTTGGTGGTTCGAAATACGATATCTATTTTAATGCATCGGCGGGAATTGCCTATAATTTAGGAACTTCTGTAAGCCATGACCTATTGGATTATCAAAAAACAGAGGGTTTGCTCTCTTATGGTGTCCCAAAGCCTGTTAAGAAAAAGGAAGAAACTGAAGATGTAGTCGTTGAAGAAGAACTTGTTGTCGAGGAGTTTGTGCCTTTTCGCGTAATTGGACCGGATATCATCGATGGAAAGGATAAGTTTAACCTGGTTTTTGAATTGGAGTTTGAAGAAAAGATGATCAACGGAAACATCAGGATACACCACCCTGACCAGATAGAAATAGCAAATCCTGCCTTGCCGTATGCCAATTATACACGAGGAGATTTTATAACCAATCTCAAAATAAATCTGCTTTATGTTTCAGGTATGGTAAATTTCATCGTTTCATCAACCGCTGAGCCTGTTCTTTTTACCAGACCGGTATCTGATTTTGTGATTTTTGCTGATTTAACCACCGATGAGGATGAAACATTCGTTTCGCACCACCTGAATTATGTTTTTATACCCGAGAAAGGATATTATAAGCTGATGCAAAAGCAAGTAGTCGATTCTTCTCTTATTGTTGAAGATGTTGCTGTCAGCGGAGCGGGTTATGAAACAATAGATTACGAAAAGGCAAATCCGGATGATATTGCTTTTTATAGTGTGCAGGTTATGGCCCAGCGCAGACCGCAAATCAGTGTTGCTAAAGCGGAGCAGATGTTTGGATTAAACAATATTATTGAAGAGCGATTTGCAGATGGCTGGATCCGTTACCGTAGCGGCCATTTTAAGCATTTGGATGATGCATTGAAGTATCGGAATAAGTTGAGAGCCAACAATAAAGTGAAAGGAGCTTTTGTTGTTGCTTTCGTAAAAGGACAGCGAAATGATGATCCTTCACTTAACGAAGGGAAAGCAGTAAGTCAAGCAAAAACGGATGATGGCTACCTTTTCCGTATTCAGATTCATTCATCACCGGAAGCGATTGCCGCACAGGATTTAACCGATGCCTACAACCTTACAATTCCTGTTTATGAAGAAAAAGCGGATGGAGCCTACCGATATCTGGCAGGAAATTATAAAAATTACAATCAAGCTCAAAAAGCCCGCGATAACCTGATTAGTTTAAACGATGTGGACGGAGCATTCGTTGTGGCATATTACAAAGGACAGCGCCTCAATAAAATCCCATCACATCTCACAAAGCAGCCATCAAAGAAGAATGTGAAAAAGCCGGCAGAAGAATCAGAGCCTAAAAAAGCACAAAATACTCCTGCTGAAAAAAAGACAGTAAAGTCAAAAGAGCCTTCCGGTTCAGATACTTCTTTTGTTAAAGCAGAAAAAGAAAATGCATCAGGTAATGCGGAATACCGTATCCTGTTTAAAAAATCAGCTTTGCCTATCGCTGAATCTGAGCTGAAATCCTATTTTCAAACGCCGGAAAAAATTACTTCCGAGCTCTATGGTGGTTACTATTATTATTATGTAGGTAACTTTAAAAGTATTGATGTGGCTATAGGATACCTTGAATATCTGGCAGAAAAACTTAATCTGAAAGATGGAAAGCTCGTGCGTTTCGAAAATGGGGAGCGTGTCAGCCCTCTGAATTAACTTTTTTTTGTATTGAACCAAACAGGCAGCATGATGTTAGTCTGTTATTAATTTTACTGTTTACTATTTGATAAAAATAATTCAACAAAAAGCACTGATATGAAACACCTTATTGTATATGCCAATCACAGCGAATCCAGTTTTAACGGCAAGATCAAAGATGAACTTTGTGCAGCATTGCGTTCACAGGGACATGAAACCCGCATCCGTAATTTATACGAGCAGGATTTTTATCCCGTATTAAAATCCAATGATTTGGCCGGAGCGCATCAGGGGCAGATTCCGGAAGAAATAAAAACAGAGCAGGATCATGTGCGCTGGGCCGATGTCATCACTTTTGTGTATCCCATATGGTGGACCGGTATGCCTGCCATTATGAAAGGCTATATCGACCGGGTTTTCCTTTATGGCTTTGCTTATCAAATGACCGAAAATGGAATTGACGGAATGCTTAAAGATAAAAAAGTAAGCATTATCAACACAACAGGTCAGCCGCGTGATGTTTACGAGCAAAACGGTATGTATGATGCCATGAAGAAAACTTCGGATGAAGGAATTTTTGAATTTTGTGGCATGCAGGTAATCGATCACATCTTCTTCCCGGCTGTGCTTAGCGTGGATGACGAAACACGTAATGAATATCTGGAAAACGTTAAGGAATTTACAAACCGAATGAAATAAAGTTTTGATTTCTATAAAAGCAAAGCTGTTTGTGTTATGCAGGCAGCTTTTTTTTGCCATTACCATAATAGTGTTCATTTGATTATTGGCTGGGAAAGACGGATATAGAATGGATTTGTAGTATTTTTGGTACTACACGGAATTTCGTGGAAAGAAAAATTACTTTATTTCAAAACAGATTCCTCCAAAGTTTCCTCATACTTCGGAAAACTTTGTCGGAATGAACTGTGTTAAAAAGCAAGAGTTTTGTGTAATATTTTTCTTCAAACTACCTTTTTTTATTTGGAGGCAGTTTGAAGAAAAATATTATGGTAAAGTAACCCTTAATTTGCTGATGTGATCCTCGTTATATGGTTCATTATCTGCTATTATGGCAAAAATTTGTTTGATCAGTTTATTTGCAACCGCAATCCTAGCTACCTTGTCGTGCTTTCCTTTAGCTGTCAACCGTTCATACAATATCTTGCACCCTTTATTGTAGCGCACAGCAGACAGAGCCGAGATGTAGAGCTGTTTTCGTATATGCCCGTTTCCCATTTTGCAGATATGCCCCTTTCCCTTGACGCTGGTCCCCGACTGATATATCCTTGGACTTGTCCCTGCAAAAGCAATAAACTGTTTGTAGTGCAGGAATTTTTCAAAATTATTGGTTGCTGCAATGAGCACTGCTACAGCTTTCTTGCCAAATCCCGGTACGCTGAGGATTAGCTTGCGAGTCTCTGGAAAGTGTGTTTTGCTGATATCCTCCAGTTGTTTCTCTAGCTTTTTTATTTCCCGCTTGAACTTTTCGATAATACTTTTCAGTGATCTTTTGAGTTCAGCAGTCAATACGCCACTTACCTGGAAAGCCTTTAATTGGTTAGACGTAGCTGTTTTTTGTTTAGTAATCAGTTCCAGAGCTGTCAATAACTGCTGCATATCAAAGATTTCCTTTGATGGTGGTGTCCATAGATCAACTTTTTTAAAGGTAGATGCATAGTCATAGATGGTTTGGGCGTCTACTGGATCGGTCTTTGCACGCTGTAACTTCATCTGTGAATAACGCCTTGTGATCAAAGGGTTTATCACGGAAACTTCGATATTTTTCTTAGACAGGAACATAGCCAATTTCAAGCTATATGGCCCTGTTGCTTCCATGACATAAGTTTTGTCCTTACCGTATTTTTTGACCAGAGCCTGAAAGCCTTTTGTAGTCTGTTCAAAATGTGAAAAACCCGTTTTACGGTCTCGGTCTGACCCATAAGCATCAAATTTTTGCTTGCTAATGTCAATTCCAATATATTTGTCCATGACTATTGTTTTTTTAGAAGACGGAGCTATTGTTTTCTTATCTATCCTTTATACAGGCTTTGTTTTATGGCCTAATGAACTGTTCAAGATAGCAATAGAAGAGGGAGGGGAACTACCATTCCGAACGGTCTTGATGACAAATGACGCAATTAGTTTTCTTCCCTCCCTTCGTCTTATTCATTATTAATCCAGCGAATTTATTGAATTTTACGTTATTTCTTAAAATGCAAATATAGGATGACGCGTTTTTATGAAGTCAGGAGGCAAAGGCGGCGAGGACACATTTTATATTTTTTATTGTGTCCTCGCCGCCTTTGCCTTAAACACTTCTTAGACTGCGTCATTCCGACCGGAACAAAGCCAAACGAAGTGATTAAGGCTTTGTGAAGGGAGGAATCTGTTAGGGATCAATAGTTTATTAATAAATATTTGCATATTATTTTCAAACATTATTGTTACCCACGAAATTCTTAGTAGAACCACCTATTTTAGGATCGGACAAACAATTAACCCTACAATATTCTCAAAATACCTTCCAATTCCTCAAACATCTCCATCTTTCTGATTTCATTGCGTTGGCCGTTTGTACTGTGTTTAATGAGCTTACGGTTTACCGGATCATAAATAAACCGCTGCATATGAAGGCTTGATCCTGTGCTCCAAACCGATATTTCAAAATAGAAAGGCTTGAAAAAATGCCTCAGGCTGATACTGAATTCCTTTTCCCGTTCATCGAAAAGCGGACTTTCGTCCTTACAGCCAAAAATTGTGATTTTGTCTTTTATCTTTTCATAAATGAGATCATTTTTTAAAACCTCATCTACATGGGCAAATCCCAATTCAATTCTGCTTGCTTTGGGTGCAATAAGGGAGAAGTTCTTAACTTTTATCGCCAGCCTCAGGATATTGGCAGGGCTGCCGGCATCATCATGGAAAGCAATGCTGCTTTTGTAGAGGGGCTGCTTTTTTTCGATGAAAAAATCGCGCACCATTGGGTAGGCCATCGGACGCACACTGGTGTTTTGCCTGTAGTAAAAGCGTCCGTCTTCGAGCTGGCAGGGCTTTCGCGAAGATGTTTCAATGGCAAGCAGAAAAACCGATTTGCCCCGTTCTGCCTTAATCTGAAAAACGTTTACCTCCTCCACACTTGGTGTTGGTGTAATAGCTTTGCAGATTTGTTCTTGCAGCCATGCAGCATTTTTAAATGCGGAGGGATGTATATTGCCCATGCAAAACGTTTTACCTCGTTTGCCTTTGTGCATTTTGTATTGTTCGCGCGGACTGCCTACGATAATCAAACCTCCGGCAGTATTGAGCATAGCGCAGCATTCGCGGGCAAGATCGTTCATGCGTACTTCTCCGCTTTTAAATTCCAGATATTCGTGTTCGTAGCGCGGCTCCAGAAACCAATTCTGAATATTTTTTATGGTCAGCCGGTTTGCCGGGATTCCAAATGTTTTTTCTATGATTTCAGCCTCTTTCATTGATGAGATAAAGGTAGTGTTATTTTTCAATTTCCCTGATTTGACCAGCCGTTAACCCGCAAAGTTTTCAATATTAAATGTATATCATTTTTTAACAGGTAGTCTGTGATGGATGAATGGAGTTACATTCTTCGACATAAAAAAAACCGGAAAGAGGAGCTTCCCGGTTTTTTTTGATTTCATTATTTATTAGCGTTTTACAACGAAACTATCGTTTATTAGCCCATCTTCATGATATATGCGAATGAAGTACAATCCATCATTTAATCCCTGAAGTGATAGCGAAGCAGTGGAAGCATTCCAGTCCTGAACACTTTTCATGATTCGACCATCGGCTGCGTAAATTTCCATTTTGAGGATTTTTATTCCGCCACCATCAATATTGAGAATATCCTGCGCAGGGTTGGGATAGAGTTTCAATTTACTTGCCAAAGATTCTTCTATTCCCGTGCAGACAATCAATTCGATAGTTACATCATCGCGCTTAACGCAATTGTTACCATTGGTAACATCAACCCAAATTTCATGACTTCCCAGGCCAAAAGTATTTTTATCAACTTCCAGATAGCGGCCTGTGTCGCCGTTCGACCAAACGTACGATGCAGCTTCTCCGGCGTCCAGGCTTATACTTTGGTTGTCGCAAATTGTGGAATCGGGACCGAGATTTACAATAGGAAGCGCATAAACTTCGATGAAAACGCTGTCTTTGGCTGTATTGCTTCCATCATTAACGTCCACAATGTACCAGGCCGAATTTTCCGCGTTTACTATGGGATTGGCTTCTGTGCTTTCAAAACCTTCGGGATTTGATGTCCAGCTATATTCATAACTTCCGCCGCCACCTGTTGCCGCAGCATTTAGCTGGCTGTTTTCGCCGGCACAAATCGCTGTGGGATCGGCACTTGCTGTTACTGCAAGCACATCACCCTGAATCATAATGTAAACAGAATCAGCTTTGCTCTCGCATGATGTTTCGCTATCAGCAGCCTGAAGCCAGAACCACTGGCTGCCGGTGAGTGCTACTGTTTCCGGGTTTTGAATATCCGGGTTTACCAACATATCGGCTGGCTCCCAATGGTATGTATAAGAACCGCCTGCTCCACTTGCCGAGCCTTCCAGCATTGTGCTTTCGCCCGAAGCAATTTCCTGATCATCGCCGGCCTGAGCAATTGGAATTTCGTGTACTGCAATAACTTTTGGATCAGAATATGTGCCTTCACCGCAAATATTAGTTGCCTGAACACGAATTTCTGCTGTGCCATAAAAATCTTCGGACCAGTTGATGCTGGCAAAAGTTCCGTTACCTGAAATGATCCCTGCCTCATTTGGCAGCATTTCCCAGTTGTAGCCTTGCGCATATTCTACTGCAGCCACAGATATGAAACTGTTGGTGCCGTCCTGGCATACTGCATCAGGGGCGTTAGGCGCAGCGGCCTGTCCGGGTGTTGTAAGAACGGCAATGTATTTATCCACGGTAAGTGTATCTGAATATTCGCCATTGCTCACAATAAGCTCAACTTCATAATATCCGGGGCTGTCATAGTGAATTCCGGCTGGATTTTGTTCCGTAGATGTTGCGGGCGTAGCACCTTCAAAGTTCCATTTCCATGAAGTGGGCTCACCACGTGCATTCTCAAAGAAATTTACATCACCGCTTTCGCAAAATTCTGTAATATCTGAACTAAAACCGGCATAAACTCCCGGATCGTGCACGAGAACATCATCTACATAAATACTGTTGCCATGTCCATTCCATGATTCAAACATGATTTTCAGATTGGGGTTGCCGGTATATTCTGTCAGGTCAATGGTATAGCATTCGCTACCATAACCAACACCGCAAAACTGGTCAGCAGCATCAGGTTCAAAAAGATATGTTGTGGCCGGTGTGGTGGCAAAGCTTCCGTTTCCGTTTTCACCGTAAGCTGCAACACGTTTCCATGTCGATCCGGCATTAGTCGATACTTTCACAATCAATGAATCACGGCGCGTATCATTGTATGCAGCATAAGCATGAACGAAATCCAGGAAAAGCTGCTTGTGTCCCACTGTGTTCAATGCCGGGCTGATCAGTTGATCGCGTTGTCCGACGGCAGCATAATCGTAGCAATTCATCCATGCTGCACGACGACTGTTGCCGTTTCCTGAGATTTTATAATAGCCATCCCAGCCAATTGTCCCGTCATTGTTTTCAATTTCCCATTTTTCAGTAAAAGCGAAAGCCAGTTCAAAGTTTTCATAAAATGGAATTGGATAACCACCGGCATAAATGTATTGCTGGCGAATCATAGTGTCAGAGCCATTTTGGTTGTAGGCTATCAGGCTAACAGTGTATTGACCGGCTTCATTGAAGCGTACACGTGGTTCCTCTGATGAAGAGGATGTTCCGTTTGTATAGCTGATGGAAGCAGGTTCAAAAATCCATTTATAACTTTCGGCTCCGTTTTGACTGAAGTTTCGGAATTTGAGGCTGGAATATTCTACATAGACAATGGTGTCTTCTGCAGCAAAATCAGCCAGGGGCAAGGCGTCATCACTCACTGTTATAAAACCCTGTTTCACTTCTGTTGCATTGCCGTTTACATTATATGCCTTTAACGTTACAGAATAGGTTCCGGCTGTGTGATATTTGATGTTTTGAGGGTTTTGCTGACTGGAAGATGCCGGTGTGCCGCCTTCAAAAGTCCATTGCCATTGGTTGGGGTTGCTTGTAGAGTGATCTTCAAAATTGATGCCTTCTCCGGTCAACACATTATTTGTCGAGGCTTCAAAATCAACAACAGGAGCTTCTTCTGACTGGATGCCAAAAACACCTGCCTGGCTCGAAGAGTAGTTATGCGTGCCTGGGTTGAGATTGTTCAGGTAGAAATATCCATTGTATAAACCGCCCCATCCCCAGTTGAAATGAAAATGACTCGTTTCCTGATATCCATCCAGTACAAAAGCATGACCACCAGAACCACTTCCGCTATAATAAATCGGGCGCCCATTGTCGAGGTCATCGCGGATCATGTTTTCCCACTCTTCATTGGTATAGGCTGATTTGCTATGGTACTGTGTCGTTGCTGCATCGCAACGGAAATGGTTGATCAACGCGTCTGCAACATCCTGACTGTAAGCTCCTGATCCCCCCGGGCCATAACCCATGTCCACACTTACACCACAGTGGTAGCCTAATTCAGCAACTTCAAAATTGTAGTCTGTGAGGTAATCAGGCATTTGATCATAATCATAGGTTGCTGCCATAAAATTCACGGACAAAACGCCATATGAAGAGGTATAACTATGGCTGCCTTCGCCCTGCTGTGGCCATTTGTGATAGCGCAGGATTTGAGCCATTGCTGTAGCGACGCATCCTACCCGGGCATGACCGCATGCGCCGATATTGTCCACAGGGCATAATTCATTATAAAAGCAATCCTGCCCCCAGATGGATGTAACAAGATGATCTACTGAACGAACGGCTGCACGAGATTCTTTTTCATATCGTTTCCATGCCGAACGGGTTTTATCTCCAACAGGATAATTTTCAGAACGGATTTCGCTGATCTGGGCACTGTAGCTGGTTAACCATTCTTCAATTGACGGATGTAGCTGGTGTTTTGAAAAACTGCCTTCAAACGAATATCCCAATATTGGGTAAGCGCGTTCATCGGCACTAATCAATACAAAGCCATTTCCATTGGACTCATTAAAAATATAAATCGCAACCTGACCATCTTTTTCAATCTGGTCAACAGCCTGGAAGCTCAAATCATTTCTGAGTTCGATTCCTGTAGATAGAGCACGTTCGGTATAAAGGTTTTGGGCTACTTTTTGTGCCCTTTCAGGACTGACAAACTGAGCCTTGATGCCGGTTCCGAAGAGCAGCATCAGGATCAGTGATAAGAAATTAAGAAAGTATTTCATTTTTTTTTTGATTAGGGTTTGATTTTCTATTTTACAATCAGGCTGTGGTTGGTTGTACCAATGCCGGATTCTATGCGCAGCAGATAAATACCTGCCGGGATATTGCCAAGCTCAATGCGTTCTTTCATGCCTTTGGCCAGTGTTCGGGAAGTTTCAAGTACTGTTTTTCCCGTTACATCAACAAGGCTGATTTGTGCATTGCCTTCAGGAAGCAGGCCGCTAATCTCCACGAATCCTTGTGCAGGGTTTGGGTACAGCTGAATATTATCGGCATTACTTTGCGTGTCAAAAATGGCTGTTATATCGTTGGTGATTTCGATATTATCGAGGTACATATTATTCCCATAGAAATTATAAGACTCGAAACGCAAACGGATGTTGGGCAGGCCGGCAAAAGCAGATATGTCCAAATTGATGCAATCAGCACCATAGCCGCTACCACACCAGTCTTCTTCCGTTTGGGGAACAAAACTTTGCATATCCTGTTCTGCGGTGATGAAACTTCCGTTTCCGTCATCAGCATTGGCATAAACGCGTGTCCAGTTTTCACCACAGTCGCCTGATACAGAAATGATCAGTGAGTCATGTAATGAGAGGCGGTCGGTATAGGCGTAATCCAGTTTCAGAAGAGCCAGATCCAAATTGCTTAAATCAATTGGTGGCGAAATCAGATAATCACGGGCATGTAATTTTTTATAATCATAGAAATTCATAAACATCGTATGGTTGCCGTCGGGGAGCTCATCCAAAGCCCATGTAATTTCACCATCAGGATTATCAATGGTCCAGCTGTAGGCTTTGTCCTGCATATTTTCAAAATTTTCCAGGAAAGGAGCAGCGGCGCCGCCCAAATGGATATAATCATTGATGCTTGCTTCGGCACTGCCGTTAACATTAGCAACGGTCAGTTTCACGCCATAAGCGCCGGTTCCGTTAAATTCAACAATTGGGTTTTGGCTGGTTGCCGATGTTCCTTCTACAAAATTAACTGTATTCGGACTAAATTCCCAATTCCATGAAATAGGCGCATAAAGTGATGTGTCGTAAAATTGAATGGCTTTACCGGAACATTCAAATCGGTTTTCTGTATAAAAACCTGCTGCCGGAAGTATGCTTCCGCTAACAATAATCATGGATTCAATTGTTTTTGAGTCCGTGCCTTCATCATTGCTTACGGTAAGTGTTACTTTAAAGGTGCCTTCAGATGGGTAGGTTACCACAGGATTGCGCTCGTTTGATGTAGCGGGTTGGCCGCCTTCAAATTCCCATACACGGTTGGTCGGGATGCCGGCAGACATATCTTTGAATGCTACTTCGCCGCCACCGGGGATGGTTGTTTCGCCCAGCGCAACAAAATCTGCAGTGGGCTGATACTTATAAGTTGGTGATGTCCATGTGCCCCTGCCATAAGTACCGGCACGGATTACGTCATTTTCAGGATTTTCTTCCTCAAGATATATTTCCACTTCATTTACCGATGCATCAACAGGGAGCCCTTCACTAAAGTACACCCACTCATCAAGGAACGCGTCGCGATAGAAAACGCCCATATTAGAGCTTACATAAATTCCGTTGATGCTGTTTTCGTAAAACGCGATGGAACTATAATAGATGTTGGGCAGGTTAGCAGAAATATTCTCCCAGTTATTTCCACGGTCTTCAGATTTGAAAATCTGGCCGCCCTGCGACAAATAGACGATGTTGGCATCAAAAGGATGGCATTCAATATCTCCCGGGGTGCTTCCGTTTGGAAGTTTATCCGTAATATCTTCCCATTCCGGGCTGGCTGCATTCACATTTTCACAACGATAGGTAAGCCCATTGCCTTTTACAGCAAAGAAGAGGTCATAATCTGCCGGGCTGTGTTCTACAATTTTGGCGTTATCCCCACCGAAATTGCTTATTTTTTGCCAGCTGACATTGTTGGCCTGGCAATTATTTGTGCGCCAGATGTTTTTATATCCGCCAAACATGATTTTCGGGTCGCCTTCGTGCAGGCAATAGGGAGTAACCCATGCGCCTGATTCTGTAATGCCTCCAACTCCCTCTCCGGCGATATTTGCATTGTAGTTATTGTTATAAAGCCTGTAAATGCTTCCGTAATAAACAGTTCCGTAGCTCCAACTGTCATCGGAATAATCTACCAGACACTCCATCCCATCGCCGCCAATAACCGCTTTCCAGAATGGTGTTCCAGTGTAAGTTGATGTGCCATTGTCCTGGTATCCGTTGATAATCATATCTATATTGGTTTCGCTTTGGCCGATTTTATAAACCTGGCTGATGGCAAGGCCGTTGGTGAGCAGGTCGAAAGATTCGGCTTCAAAAGTTGTGCTGTAAATTCCGCCGTCATTTCCGATATAGAGTTTACCGTCAACAGGCGAAAAGTGGAAAATATGCTGATCGGCATGTACGGTGGGTTCGTTACAGCCGCCCGACCAATGCGCTTTGATATCCCAGCTTTGTCCGCCATCGGTTGACATCCAAACATTTACGCCGCCGGCATAAACGCGCATGGCATCTTCCGGATCGGCTTCAAGGCTCAGGTCATACCAGCCTTGGCCACCGCCACTGTTTCCGGAACAGCTCCATTCGAGGATGTTGGGCGAATCGGCCTGCATTACAAAGCTTTGGCCATAATCGCTTGAACGGTAGATGGCTTTGAAACCATTCGATGAGTTGGACTGCATAAAATATACCACAGCGGGATCGGCAGCCGAAACAGCAATAACGCCACGCGAACCCGATGTAATTCCATTGTTGATGTATTCCCAGTTTGCTCCTTCATCCGCAGTGCGGTAAAAATTCCCTGATGAGGTGGCATACATGATCGCCGGATCGTTTGGACAGGCTAGGATTTGTTTGAAGTTTCCGTTTTCCTGCTCAGTCCATGTATTGCCCCCATCTTCAGTAGAATAAATTCCACCAGAAGTGGCTGCAAAGATTTTATTTGGATCGGAAGAATGTTGCACCATTTCGCCAACAGTTACTTCCGGCATGCTTTCCTGGCGCACCCAGGTTTCGCCGCCATCGGTAGTTTTAAAAACGCCCATTCCTTCTGCATCTCCAGCGTCACGGTCGCCGGTACCAATATAAATCACATCCGGATTTGTACGGTCAACAATAATGGCAGAAACGCCCAGTGTTGGCAGCTCATCGGCGAGGTTTTCCCAGTTGTTGCCTCCTTGATCGGTCATCCATATGCCTCCGGCAGGAGCTCCGATATAAATTACATCGGCATCTGTGGGATGAAATGCAATTGCATTGATACGTCCAAGTCCCTGATAACTGCGTCCGTTTCCGGGGAGGTTGTATGGTCCGAGGCATTCCCATGCACCGGCACGCACTGCGCGTTTGCTTGTGGTAAATTCTTTATAACTGTCTAAAACCCGGGTAGGGCTTTTGCGCGTTCCGTCGGGATTGATGCGGCCTTGTTGCATACGGTATTCCCAGCGCTTGAAAGGTTTCCAGCCGCAACCTTTTGTAATCGGGCGGTCTTTCCAATAAGCTTCAAAAGCTGCCTGAACTTTATAAAAATTAACATCCTGATCCTGCATCATTTCAATCCAGTACGGATAGTTTGCATAGTCTTTATTCTCTTGTGCCTCTGTGGTTTGTACAGAAAAGAAAATGGCCAGCAGGCCAAGTAGGGTAAAAATTCCTGGTTTTTTCATAAATAGTTAATAGTTAATGCGGTAAAATTAACTTATTGCATAGTGATATGCAAATAGAATACACATTAGTATAATGCTACTGAGGGACAAAGGTTGCCCCATATGCTGGTTAAATTATAGGAAAAGTGTTTGCTCCGAGCGGATATGTTAAAATTCAGCCAGAACAGTTTGCCCACCCCAAACAGTTTCGTTGAGTTTGACTTTGATTTTGGCATCCAAAGGAATAAAATGATCTACGCGCGAACCAAATTTAATAAAGCCTATTTGTTGTCCCTGCTCCGCTTTATCGCCTTCTTTTGCATAACAAACAATGCGACGGGCAAGGGCTCCGGCAATCTGGCGAACCAGGATGTGTTTGTTTGTTTTCGTACGTATTCCAACAGAAGTTCGCTCGTTCAGTGTAGATGATTTGGGATGCCAGGCAACAAGAAATTTGCCAGGATGGTATTTGTAATACGCAATATCGCCATCCACCGGATACCAGTTGATATGCACATTGTTTGGGCTCATAAAAACCGATATCTGGATGCTGGGGCCTTTGATGAATTCGTTTTCTTCCACCTCTTCGATGGCCACAACTTTACCGTCGGCACCGCAAATAATGGCATTTTCATCCTGCGTTCTGTTTTTATTTGGGAAGCGGAAAAAACGAATGATAAATCCGTTAAAAACACCTAAAGCAATATAAAGCAGATAATGAATCATGCTTTGTTGTGGCAGGAAATAATTCAGTGCCAATATGATAAAAACACTAAGGACAAAAATCAGACTGATGGTCCTGTATCCTTCTTTATGGATTGTCATTTCGTTAAATCATTGAGGATCAGTAAATAGGCGAAAATTGCCGGAGCAGCAAGCAAAACCGCATCAAAGCGGTCGAGTAATCCACCGTGCCCGGGCAGGATATTGCCGCTGTCTTTTACATTCAGTTGGCGTTTTATCCATGATTCGCTCAGATCGCCAAAAGTACCGAAAATTCCGGTGATCAGCGCAAAAATAATCCATTCAGTAACCGACATCACCGGATAAAACTGGGATAGAACATATGCGGCAATTGCGGCAAAAGCCAGCCCGCCAATAAAGCCTTCCCAGCTTTTTTTTGGCGAAATTGCCGGAAAGATTTTGTGCCTGCCCAATAAAACGCCGGTTGTGTAGGCCATGGAGTCATATGTCCATAGGATAATGAAAAAACCGAGCAGGATTTCTGTTCCGGAATTTCTGAAACTGCCTCCTCCTAAATAACTTAAAAGGGTAAAAGGCAGGGCGATATAGGCGATACTGAAAAATTCGACAGAGAAATTCAGAATGAAATTCCTTTTTCGGGAATAAAGCTCACTGATCATCAATGATAAAAAACTAAAGAGTACGATTCCAAAGATTGCTGAGGGAATATCGTAATATAGCAAGAGCAAGGAAAGCGACAGGAACAACAAACTTGCTGCAGAAGCAATAAGTTGCGCCCGCAATTGAAGATGTGTATTGCCCGAATTGATTAGGTTTGCCAATTCATGAACAGTAAGCCATGTTACCGGAGCAAAAAGTAAAACAAATGCAATTGGCTGCCAAATGATGGACAACACAATTACGCTGACAAAAATAATACCCGTAATGCTCCGTTGAAAGAAATTATTGATCACGTTCCTCTATGATTTTTTTAGCTTTATCGGCTTGCGCCGCTGGGACATAAATTTCAATTTCACCAATGAGCAGTTCAGAATTCCTTTTATTAATTAAAGACGCTTCAAGGTCATTTTCCAGAAGCAAGCCTTTTACGAGTTCAGCATCATATAATTTACCTGCTGAATACACCTTTACAAATTCTTCTTCCATAACTATTAATTTTTCGATAAGATACAAAAATTATGCTTCATCCACAAATAAAACATATAAATTTTTGGGGCCATGCGCTCCAAGTACAAGGGTTTTTTCTATATCAGCCGTACGGCTTGGCCCTGATATCAAACTAATCTGTGAAGGCAAACCTGTTTCATATTTATTTTGTAAGGCCTCCAGAGCATCTTCCAGTTCGTTTACCAGTTGATTACGATATGCAATAACAATATGGTTTTCAGGATAAGAGAAAGCTCGGCGCCCTCCAATTTGTGCAGAACTGACCATAACAGCACCAAAACGTGCAATCAGGTATTCGCAATGTGTGATGGATGTATTGAGGTTTCTTATGTCTGATGGTTTTAACATACAAGGAATCCCCGATTCATTAAAAATTTCACGGACAGAAGGTTCGTTTGTGAATATTCCATCCATTTTTTTTGTTTTGACTAAGGAAATAATGTTGTTCCGCAGTTCCTGATCGTCCATACAGTAAAGAAACTGACCATTGATCCGCGTAAACTCATCAGCAAAAATCATCTCCGGTTCATCATTGAAATCTTTCAGCACAGGGCTGTCGGTATCCATGTCAAAACTCAGGGTTTCGTCTTTATCCAAAAGAGCTGCCCTGATTTTTTTTAGCACCTTTTCCCGTGAAGTACTCTCGTCCATGCTTAGCTGTTTTTTGTCTCTTCTACTGTGTCGTCTTTAGCATCTTCAGGAGCTCCATTTTCATTTTTAGGATTTCCATTGTTTTTTTCTGCTTCCGCTTTAGCAAGCCTTTCGCTTTCTTCCATCAGCTTTTTTCGGTGTTCCTCGCGGAGTTTGAGAATTTGTTCTTTTTCTTCACGATCACGTTCTTCGCGTTCAAAGTTTCGTTTTCCGAATATTTCTTCAACATCTTCACGGAAAATAACCTCATGCTCAAGCAGTCTTTCGGCCAGTTGGCTTACTTTGTCTTTATTTCCATCAATAATTTTAATGGCGCGGGCATAAGCCCCTTCGATCAATTTACTGATTTCTTCATCGATGAGCTCGGCAGTGTTTTCACTGTAAGGTTTATGGAATGAGTACTCTTGCTGTCCGCTCGAATCGTAGTATGAAATATTCCCGATTTTGTCGTTCAGGCCAAAATAGACCACCATATTATAGGCTTGCTTGGTAACTTTTTCAAGGTCATTGAGCGCTCCGGTAGAGATTTCCCCGAAATGCACCTGCTCACTGGCACGTCCGCCAAGTGCAGCGGTCATTTCGTCCAGCATTTGATCCTTAGTCGTAATCTGACGTTCTTCCGGCAGATACCATGCAGCACCCAGGCTTTTGCCGCGCGGGATAATAGTAACTTTAACCAGTGGATGGGCATATTCGAGCAACCAGCTTACGGCAGCGTGGCCTGCTTCATGATAGGCAATAACCTTCTTTTCGTGGCTGGTGATAATTTTGTTCTTCTTTTCCAACCCACCGATGATGCGGTCGATAGCATCCATAAAGTCTTGCTTGTCAATTTGTTTTTTGTTTCGTCGGGCTCCAATCAAAGCTGATTCGTTGCAGACGTTGGCAATATCGGCACCGGAGAAACCCGGGGTTTGTTTGGCAAGGAAATCCACATTGACCGTTTCTTTGTCGATGCGCAAAGGTTTGATATGCACATCAAAAATTGCACGCCTTTCGTCCAGGTCAGGCAGTTCAACATGAATCTGGCGGTCAAAACGTCCGGCCCGGAGTAAAGCCCGGTCGAGTATATCGGCGCGGTTTGTTGCAGCCAAAATGATTACGCCTGTATTCATCGAAAAACCGTCCATTTCAGTAAGGAGCTGGTTTAATGTGTTTTCGCGTTCGTCATTGGCTCCCGTCATCGGGTTTTTGCCACGGGCCCGGCCAATGGCATCAATTTCATCGATAAAAACAATACAAGGCGCTTTTTCTTTGGCCTGCTTGAAAAGGTCGCGCACGCGTGATGCGCCAACGCCAACAAACATCTCTACAAAATCAGATCCGGAGAGGGAGAAGAAAGGGACCTGAGCTTCACCGGCAACGGCTTTTGCCAATAAAGTTTTACCGGTTCCGGGGGGGCCTACCAACAATGCGCCTTTCGGGATTTTACCGCCAAGGTCGGTGTATTTCTTAGGATTTTTCAAGAAATCCACAATCTCCATTACTTCAATTTTGGCTTCTTCCAAACCGGCTACATCATTAAAATTGATCGACACTTTGGTGTCTTTATCAAAAAGCTGTGCTTTTGATTTGCCAATATTGAAAATCTGACCACCACCGGGGCCGCCGCGGCTCATCATACGCATTATAAAAAACCATACACCAACCAAGATCAGGATGGGAAGAATATAGCTGATGATTTCGCCTCCCCAGTTTCTGCGGTTTTCATGTTTCACATAAATGCGATCGGCTTCAGGTATATTGCTTTGCGCGTCGGAAACATCTTTTTCGAAAGTTTCTACCGATCCAATAGTGTAAGTATATGCCGGTTTGCGGGCATCCGCCATGAAGCTTTCGTTATTGTTGTTTTCGTCGGCTTTTAGGAAAATTTCTGCATTTTCCTTGTTGACCAGCACAATTTTGCTGATTTCGCCATTGGATAGCATTTGTTTTAATTCCTGCCAATCGGCCGTTTTAACATTGTTGTCCCAGCTAAAAAACTGGAACATGATGAAAATAGCTGCCAATATTGCATAAATCCAATAAAAATTGAACTTGCCTTTATTGCCTCCTGAATTTGCTTTGAAGGGGTTTTTTGGAATATTTCCCCCACTATTATTTTGTTCCTTATTGTCTTTTTTTTCTTCGCTTGCCATTGTTAGCTGTTTAATTCATTCATTCTGAGTATTGCTGAATTTCTGCATCAGCCCAAAGATCTTCCAGTTTATAAAAATCTCGTTTATCCTTTTGAAATATATGTACTACGATATCTGCATAGTCTAACAAAATCCATTCCGCATTGTTGTAGCCTTCCACAAACCAAGGGTCTTCCTTATATTGTTTTTTAACGACTTCATCCACAAAATCGGCTATAGCACGGACTTGTACGCTGGACTCGCCATGGCAAATAATAAAATAAGCAGATACTGAATTTTCTATCTTGCTGAAATTAAGTATATTAATATCTATTCCCTGCTTTTCGGAGATGGCTTTGCATATGGCTTCAGCTCTTAATTTAACAGATTCCGCCTTGTTTTTTTTCATGTATTTTTTTTCGGTGAACAAATAATTATATGTTTTTCGTCAAAATTATGGGACTTTTGCAAAATTAAGTAATTTTAGGGGATCGGCATTACTGCCATATTTACAGAATCAATAATTTATGACTTTTTCTTATCCGGGCTTTTACTGGCATCATTATCAAAAGAATCAATTGACATCAACCAATGAGTGTATTCGCAACTTAAATGGATTTGGAAAGGAGGATATTGTTCTAAGCGCCCTGGAGCAAACAAAAGGGCGTGGACTGGACAAAAATACATGGCATAGCCAGGCAGGTAAGAATGTTTTAATGAGCCTGGCTTTTAATCCGCTCCTTGAAGATGCTTCACGGCAGTTCGAAATCAGCACCGCAATTGCCTTGGGAGTGCTGGATATGCTCAAAAGTTTTCTTCCGGATCAGGATGATTTTTTCATTAAATGGCCCAATGATATTTATGCAGGAGATTTTAAAATCTGCGGCATGCTTATCGAACATCAGTTGATTGGATCCTCGATTAACCAAACAATCGCTGGTATTGGTCTGAATGTAAACCAGGATAATTTCCCTGATTTCCTGCCTAACCCGACATCGATGAAGATATTATCGGACATGGAATTTAATACTGATGAGGTCTTGTCCGGTGTCATTAAATATATTTCAAAGCGTTTAGTGGCACAAAGAACTGATTCTGAAGGACAGAAAGATGAATACCTGCAAAGCTTGTATCGTCGGGAAGGTTTTTGGCCGTTTGTGTTTCAAGATGAAAAAATTATTGCCCGTATCAGTGGGATCGACCAATACGGGCAATTAGAGCTTCAAACAGAAAGCGGAAATTACATTACCGCAGCAATGAAAGAGATTAGCTATCTTATTTTTTCCTGAAAAATCTTTTGAAGGTCTTCAATCAGAAGATTAATAAAATTCGTAAGCGGCCTTTTGGCCATCATGGCAATCATGCTGTTGAGCTGCGCATCCAAAGCAATAAAAGCTTCAGTTTCTTTTTCTGAAACAGAGTGGAGGATTAAATCAATTCGGAGCGGGATTTTATTATGCGGCAATGAACTATAGCTCACTTTTTTGGCTGTTTGATGTTCGCTCATAAAGAGGTGCATATCCGTAACACCTTCAATGGTAAACGAACATTTTTCCCCATCCGATTTCCAGTTTTTGATTTGAGGCGGAAGGAGTTTGCCGAAATTGTCGGGTTCGGCTACAAATGCAGAAATTTGCGCTGCCGAACCTGCTATGATTTTTTTATTGCTATCGAGTTCCATTGCGATTTATTTTCCCCAGTTTTCCGGTTTTTCCCTCCAGTTGATAAGGCTTTCAATATCGGCAGGAGTTACATAATTATCTTCAACAGCCTGACTGATCATTGTATCATAGTCGGAAAGGGTAAAATAGGGGCATTTGGCTTCTTTAAAATGTTGGTCGGCAATTTTAAATCCATAAGTAAAAATTGCAACCAGTCCTTTGACATTGCATCCGGCATCCCGTAATGCTTCAACAGCTCTCAGGCTGCTGCCTCCTGTGCTGATCAGGTCTTCAATGAGCACAACACTCTGGCCTTGCTCAATTACGCCTTCAATTTGGTTGCCCAAACCGTGCTTTTTCTCATTGGCCCGCACATAAACAAAAGGTAGTCCGAGCTCCTGAGCTACCAGCGCTCCTTGTGCAATTCCTCCCGTGGCAACGCCGGCAATGACATCAATATTACCGAATTCTTCATTGATCTGGCGTACAAATTCCTGACGGATGTATGTGCGGATCTTGGGGTAAGACAAAGTTTTGCGGTTATCGCAATAGATAGGTGATTTCCAACCTGAAGCCCAGGTAAAGGGTTTGTTCAGTTCGAGCTTAATGGCTTTGATCTGTAAAAGGTATTTTGCTATAACTAATCCTGAATCAGACTTTTGTGTAGGCATTTTGCTGCTTTTTTAAATTAATTGTTTCTCCCTGTTCGAAAAATTTTCATCGCGCAAATATAGCAATAATTCATTTTTCTCCTCATTGCTTTATTGAACAACAGTTACGAAACTGAGTCTTATAAACGGAGATTGCCTGCAGTCATTATTCTAAAGTGTATTTTAGAATAATTTTAAATTTTAAGTGCAATTTTCTTTGTCATTAGAAATCCTCCGGCTATATGATCCGCCATAATGACTATTTTTGCAAATATCAAAAGCCTGAAATTATGGAAAGAATAGCTGTTTTCCCCGGATCTTTTGATCCGATAACCATTGGACATGAGTCTGTTGTTATGCGCGCCCTGCCACTTTTCGATAAAATTATCCTGGCAATCGGAGAAAACAGCAGCAAGCATAATTTTTTCCCGATCGAACAGCGTAAGGAATGGATCAGGATAATTTTTAAGGATTACCCCCAGGTTGATGTACAGGCTTATTCAGGGCTTACCATTGATTATTGCAAAAGGGTGGGCGCCGGTTTTTTGCTGCGGGGCTTGCGCACTTCTGCCGATTTTGAATTTGAACGGAGCATAGGGCAAACAAACCGAAAACTCAACAGCGAAGTGGAAACAATTTTTATGCTGACTTTGCCCGAGCATACGTTTATTAGTTCTTCTGTCGTTAGAGATATTGTAAAACACGGCGGTGATGCGACCTCCTTTGTACCAAAAGCTGTTCAACTCTGATACAATTTGCATGCGAACATTCTTTTTATTTTTTTTAATTTCCTGCTCACTAACTCTTGACGCACAGCAATACGCTACTGTTCAGGGCTCCATCAAAGGCGCTGACAACAGGCAAATCAGTTTATACTTAATACATAGCTATTTAACCGATAGCCTGCAACTCCTTGATCAGCAAAAAGCTGATAAAGATGATCGTTTTTATTTTCGGTTTCCCTTAAAACAAGTGCGCGAATGTGTTCTCGAATGCGGTTTCCAACGTGCATTTTTCTTTGTTGAACCCGGAAAAAATTATGAGCTCACCATAGAAGATTTTATTTATAACGATCAGCATAATTATTTTTTAAACCCTCAATTTCTGCGGTTTAAATTGAGCGAATCGGGAGGCTTGGATACGCTTAATGATGCGGCAGGAAGTTTTTCTTTTCATTGTGCGCAGTACATAGATGCCTACTTACCGGAGATTTACCGACAGCGGCAGGGCGGTTACCTGGATACATTGATGTTGCTTGCTGATACTTTAAATGCTTACGGGAAAGATTTTTTGCAGAACTTCTATCGCTATCATGTGGCAGCATATACAAACGATGGCCGCACGCATTCCCGCCAGCGTATTTTTAAGGAATATATTGATGGCCGGGATGTTTTGTATAACAATCCTGCCTACATGGATTTTTTCTGTGGATTTTTCGAAAAACGACTGATTTCAGGTTCCGGCCCCCTTGATGCCTATGCACTGGAGCCGGCGATTAATCAAAGCCGTGATTTCCGTGCTTTAATGGATACGCTGGGACGCGACACACTTCTGCGCAACGAAAAAATCAGGGAACTCTCTTTTTTGTGTAATTTCAAAGATCTTTATAATTTTCCGCGTTTTCGAAAAGAAGCCCTGATTGAAATCTTGCAGCAAATGAGTGTTCAATCCGATTTTAAAGAACATCGCGAAGCGGCAGCATCTTTTATATATAACCACCGGCGTTTTGGAATAGGCGCGGATGCACCTTTGCTAAAAGGTGTTGATTGCCAAGGAAATATATTTGATGCAGATACACTCGACCATAAATACGTGATTGTAAGTTTCGTGAAATTATGGTGTCAGAAGTGCCTGAGCGATATAAAACTGATTGATAAAATGATTGCGCCCTACCGCGATGAAATGGAATTGCTTGTTGTGTCGCTTGATGATGATCCGGATGCGCGTGCGTGGTTATGCCGCAATTATGGTTCTTTGGCCACAATAGTTTATGTTGGTGCTGATGCTGCTTTCGTCAGGGACTGGCAGGTGAAATCTTTTCCAATGAATGTAATTCTGGATGCTGATGGCAGGTTTTTGCGTTATCCGGCCAGTCAGCCTTTAGAAGGGCTTGAGCTGGAGCTTGCCCCAATTTTCAGGCAAATGCAGAAAGAACGGGCTGCCCGTAAGAAAAAGCGGCTGTTTGTGCCTGAAGGTTTACAAAAGTATTAAGCAAAATTTTGTCGGTTCGCAGGCTTTATTCTACTGGGTTTTCAAAAATGCTGAAATTCACTTTTCCATATTTCCTGTGCTCGCGAAATCCTTTTCCCTTTGTTGCGTCCCACTTTTCAGGATGTTCCACAATAAGCCAGCCTCCTTTGTTTAGCATATTTCGCTCAAGAATAATTTTAGGGATCTCATCAAACTGTTCCATATCGTAGGGTGGATCAGCGAAAATGAGGTCGTAACTTTTTTTGATGCGTTTCAGAAAAACAAAGACATTGGAGCGGATCGGGCGTATGTTTTTAAAACCCAATTCTTTGGCCGTTTGTTCGACATACCGTATGCAGCGGGCATTGATATCAATGCTGTCAATGCTTCCAGCCTGCCGTGATGCCAGTTCATAACTGATGTTTCCGGTTCCGGTGAATAAATCCAAACAGTCAAGCTCTTCAATATCAAGATTGTTGCCAATAATGTTAAACAGGCTTTCTTTAGCAATGTCTGTTGTGGGGCGCACCGGAAGGCTTTTGGGCGGATAAATCCGTCGTGATTTGTGTGATCCGCTGATTATACGCATGTTGCCGAGTTGAGGAGGGAGAAATACAAGTGGTCGGGAATTTCATCAAAAAAGTAGGCATATTTCATCGTTTCGTTTCTTTTGATGAAATCCGAATAACGGACATATTTTTCCAACATTTTGTGCAAATTGCTGTTGCGCATAATGTCGCCACTCAGGAAAATTTTATCTTTTTCGGGATCAAGATGATGCTGCTCAAAAACAAAAAGAATGAAATAAATAAAATCTTCCTTGCTTTGATAACTGAAACTATTGGAGAAAATGAGTTTTTTCTGATCGAAGATGATCACATCAAAGCTACGGTTGCGCACATTTACAAAAATGTTTTTTTGAAATGAATTTGCTGGAAGGTATTTATGGATGTTGTCGCAGAGATTGGTAATATGATGTCTGTAGGATGCACGTCCTTCAAAGAGGTTCCCGTTTAATTGCATGATGTCGGGATCTTCGGCATATAGGTTGTGGATTTCCCCTGTCAGAACAGAATCGGAGCGGATGTTTTTCTGCTCTTCCATAGTGCAAACGGCCTCAAAGGCTTTGTTTTTATATTGCTCATCGTAAAAAGCTCTGGGGATCAATGTGTTTTCCGACAAAGCATCCAGAAAGAGTATCTTGTTGAAATAGAGTTTGGATAAACTGTGTTGTTTCCAAAAGGGCATAAATGATTCCGCAATTTGGCGGGCATTATGTATGCCATTTGATTGCAGGCTACAGCGCACCAGAGCTTTGTGTTTTTTCTGTTGATGGTCAAAAACAGAAAAAGAAAATCCATCCTTATCAAAAAGGATGGATAATACAAAATCTTGATGCTGAGGAGATTTCAGGCTTTCATCCTGACGGTTAACCAGCTCGTGAAGCCGTCCTTCCTCCATAGCTCTTATTCCCAGTTACCATCAGTAGAAACTTCTTCCATCGACCCAACTTTCAGTCCGGGATATTTGTCAATGGAAGTTGCTTTGTCGTTGAGGTTAATGACCAACTGCTCGTCCAGTCCGTAGAGGATGTCGTCGTTCAGGGCTTTAACTTCAAAAACAGTTACTTCATAACCACCTTTGTTAATAGTGCCTGCATCAATATCAAATCTTTTTTTGTTTGGGGCAAAAGGTATGATTGCCAAATCAGCAGCTTTGAAATTTTTGTGATGCTTGAAAAGTGAGTCAATAGCCGAAACAAAACCAATCGTATCCTTAATGGAGCGGGTGAAGGTTGTATCTTCCGGGTCTGGAATCATTTTGACAACCGGAATCTGGAAAGTATCCAAAAACATAATAAGTGTGTCAAAATCAGAAGCGTAAGCTTGGTTTGCCATTTTAAATACCCGTTGTCCGTCACGGATATCTTTCAGGCGTTGAATAACTTCTGCGTAGCGTAGGTCTTTTTGCTTATTGAAGCGAACCGGCGTCATTACGCTTTCGAAAATCATGTAAACAAGGGCTACAATGATAACTGTAAGGACTAATTTGATGACAATTTTCATGCTGAATAGTTTTTTATGCAGTGCAAAAATAAAATATTTTGAAGAAATAAAAACTCTTTTTCGGCCTCAAAAATAATTTAGTATCCTAATAAATAATGTAATGTCTGTATCAGGGGGCTAGAATGAGTACATCACGGCCATATGGATGCGGATATTGCTCACATTTTCATCCAAATAAGATGTTTCGTTACCCTCAGTTTCATAATAACGGTAAGTTGCGGTGCATATTTCGGTTTCCATTAAAAAACTTAGTGGGCCGGTAGCATAAGTTAGCCTTGGGCTTACGCGCCATAAATTTTCAATGTTTTGGCCGAGCATATAAACTGTACTTTCCTTTGGAAACGGGCTGTCAATTATTTGGGCATATCCTGCAAAAATTCCGGGGTTCAGATGCTCAAACCGGGTTTGGATATCAATCCAACCGCTTGCCTGGGCAATATTGGTGTAACGAACCGATGCTGTTTCCGGATCTGTGATTTCTTCATAATAGCCGCCCATGATGAGGTGGTCGTTCAGGTTTTCGCCCCAAATACCCTGAACTTTCACTTCCCATTTTTCAAAAGTGAATTTGCCAAAGGCAATGGCCGCCAAACTGTTGATTTTTTCATCTGTTTTATAAGCTTCAATTGTTTTTAAACGGGGTTTCAGGCTTTTAAAGTCCACACCAAATCCAAAACGGTGCATGCCCGGTGTAAACTGAAACTGCAAATGCAAATTAGGAATGGCTGCATTGCGCAGATACTCGAAACTTCTGCCATTGGGGCCGATACTGGCAAAATCGCGCTGATTATAAGCTACGGCGATTAAATGTGCATTTTTGATGAATTCCCATTCGATCCGTACTTGCGGGTTCCGGCTAAAACTGCGGAAAGGTGCGCCGGTGTTCAAGGCCAAAACTTTTGGTGCTACGCGTATTACGTCCATGGGCGACCAATACTGCCCGATAAGGAAACTGCTGCGTTCCCACTGAAGTTTTGCCCAGGAATGGCGCAAACGAAATGTATTGTTGGTCGTATTGGAAGGGCCGGTAAAACCTCCTTCGAGCAGGCCCGTGGTTTTGGCGCCCAGCAAATCGGGGCCGCTTATTTTTCCGCTCAATCGCGATGTCATCGCATATTGGTTGAAACCCGGACTTGCGTTGATGTCTTCGCCATTTGGGTCGTATTCCGGTGCAAGCGGGTAAAAAAGGAAAAAGCCCTCACGGCTTTCCAGATTCTGGCGCGTGTCAAAAGCCAGGTCGCCTTTTACAAATCCACTAAATGTAATGCCGAATTTTTTTTTCTCTTTATCCTGTGCTTTAAGCGTGGATAACGAGCTAGTCATTAGTAATAGCAGGATTGAGTAAATAATAGTTTTTTTAGCCATTCTGATTAATTTCATTGTATTGGGGGATTTCATTTATAAATTCAGAGCTATTTGATTTGTGGTTAATATGTGCGCAAAAATATTCTTTGCCGTTGGTAATGACAAGCCAGGGCGCCTTAAGCTGCATGTTATAGCGCGATGCCTGCTCAAACACCTGATTGCTCAGCTTAATTTCCGGCGCTTTGCATTCGATTACCATCAGTACGTCCTTTTGGGTATTGTACACGCGGATATCGGTGCGGCTTTTTTTATAATGTCCCTTTACTTCATTTTCAATACTGATCAGCCCGGCGGGATATTTTTTCTGATGTATCAGATAATCAACGAAAACCTGCCGAACCCATTCCTCAGGAGTGAGTACCACAAATTTGCGGCGAACCGGGTCGAAAATTTCTTTCCGGCCATTGTAAATACGTGTTTTAATGCGGCTTTCATTCATAATCTGCCTCCCTAAGGAGCGGCAAAATTACTTAAATGGATGGTTTGTCAAAGGGTTTTTCGTATTAAGAAGCATTATACATGCCGAGGTAATTTTGTATTTTTGCACGAAATTTATTGATATGAAAAGCAAGCAGGAAATTGTTGAAAACTGGCTGCCCCGATATACCGGACTGGCACTGGAAGAATTTGGGCAATACATATTATTGACTAATTTTTCACGGTACCTTGAGATTTTTGCCGAGCAGCAAGGCGTACAAATCAAGGATAAAAAAGTAAGTATGCCTGCTGTTACTTCAGGAAATATCAGCATGATCAATTTTGGAATGGGCAGTGCCAATGCTGCAACGATTATGGATTTGCTGATGGCCATTCATCCCAAAGCAGTGTTATTTCTTGGAAAATGCGGAGGACTGAAAAAGAAAAACGAGCTGGGCGATTTGATCCTTCCCATTGCGGCCATCCGTGGCGAAGGTACTTCCAACGATTATTTGCCGCCGGATGTTCCTGCACTGCCGGCCTTTAGTTTGCAAAAAGCGATTTCAGCATCGGTTTCCGAACATGGCCTTGATTACTGGACCGGAACAGTTTTTACTACAAACCGACGCGTTTGGGAATGGGATGCCAAATTCAAAGAAAGTCTGCGTGCTACTCGCTCCATGGCAATTGATATGGAAACAGCAACGCTTTTCGTGGTTGGATTTGCCAATGAAATCCCAACGGGGGCTTTATTGTTGGTTTCCGATCAGCCCATGATCCCCGATGGTGTAAAAACCCAGGCCAGCGATAAAGTTGTGGACATCAGCTATACAGAAAACCATGTGCGCATCGGTACTGATTCGCTACAGCAACTGGCCGAAAACAGGATTGCAGTCAAGCATCTGCGCTTCGATTAACCTGCTTTTTCTCCGAAAATATCGAAAAAGTCGGCTTTGGTGATCTTTATGTTGTAAAAGGAGCCGATTTCGATGTCTTTACCTAATATCAGCACCTCATTATCTACTTCCGGGCTGTCGTATTCCGTACGTCCTACATAAAAATCCCCTTCTTTGCGGTCAATAAGGCATTTTAATGTAAGCCCAACTTTTTGCTGGTTGAGTTTGAGCGATATTTCCTGCTGGAGCTCCATGATTTCTTCCATGCGCTCTTCTTTAATATCTTGCGGAACATCATCTTTTAAAAGAGCCGCGCTGGTATTTTCTTCTTCCGAATAAAGAAAAATGCCCACACGTTCAAAATTACTCTCGGAGATAAAATTTTTGAGTTCATTAAATTCTTTTTCCGTTTCGCCGGGATAGCCAACAATAAAAGCCGTGCGTACTGCCGCGCCGGGGAGTTTATCGCGGAATGCTCTCATGAGCTGCTCCGTTCCCTGCTTGTCAATTCCGCGTTTCATGCTTTTCAGGATTTTGGTGCTGATGTGCTGCAGGGGAATATCAATGTAGTTGCAAATGTTTTCCCTTTCGCGCATCAAATCAAGCAAATCGAGCGGAAAAGCAGTAGGGTAAGTGTAATGCAGGCGGATCCATTCAAATAAATTGCTGTCGGAAAGGCGGCGTACCAATTCGGTGAGCATTTGTTTTTTATACAGGTCAACACCATAATATGTAAGATCCTGGCTGATGAGGATGAGTTCCTTAACGCCTTGATTCGAAAGATATTCGGCTTCTTTGAGGATGTCTTCCATGCTGCGTGAAATATGTTTTCCCCGTATCATGGGAATAGCACAAAAGGAGCATTTGCGGTCGCAGCCTTCTGCAATTTTTAAATAGGCATAATGTGGGGGCGTGGTCAGGCAGCGTTCGTGGGTTTTGTCAGCTTGCCATTTGCCATCAAGGGCTTGAACAACATTTTTAAATTCATCAACACCAAAAAAGGCATCCACTTCGGGTATTTCTTGCGTCAGTACATCGCGGTAACGCTGGCTGAGGCAGCCCATAACGAAAAGTTTGCCAATCATGCCTTCGGTTTTGGCTTCGGCGAAATTCATAATAGTATCAATGGATTCCTCCTTGGCATCGGCGATAAAGCCACAGGTGTTGATCAAAACGGCATCAACCCCTTCTTCAGCGCTTTCAAAACGAACATCAATGCCCGATAATTCTGCTTGACGCATTATAACTTCTGAATCAACCAGGTTTTTGGAGCAGCCCAGATTGACCACCAACAGCTTTTTTTCTTTTCCCATTGAATAAAATTTGCTGCAAAAGTAGCAAAAGCAGGATTACTTCTGTCTTTATTTTGAGCATCAAGCCCTAAGGTGAGCGCTACAGACGAAATCCGGGCCGAAATTAAAAGTTACTCAAATGGCCATTATCTGAAAAGTTCCGTGCCTTTTGGTTAAGGCTGGATGTTGCACGTGTAACTTCTTTAACGCTGAATGAGGCTTCACTGGAAAGCTTGTTGGTTTTTTTGACTTCTTCCGAAACGGAATTGATGCGTTCCGTGATTTGTATCAAAACTTCTTTCATTTTATCCAAATGTGGAATAATTTTGATGGCTTCGCGGCCTGAATTTTCGGCCAGCTTTTTGACTTCTTTTGCCACAACAGCAAACCCTTTTCCGGCTTCACCGGCCCGGGCAGCTTCCACGGCCGCATTAAGTGCCAGTAAGTTTGTTTGTTTTGATATGGCTTTAATGGTTTCAACGATATGCACAAACTCGTTGAGCACATTCATGTCATTGTTAACACTATCGACAATTTGTTTGAACTGATTTTCAACTTGTTCGGCCATTCCGGCATTTTCGGCAATCAGTTTGTTTATGTCTTCCAGCCGGCCATCGATCTGATTGATGGATGAGGAAATATCCTTGCTGATGTCTTGAAGCGAATCCTGCAAATAGTGATGGCAGTTTTCTTTGCGGTTCAGCCCGTTAAAAATGGCAATGGCCATATCTTCGCAGTTTCCGTAACCGCATGAGGAACAGTTATAATGATCGGCAGGGGAAAATTTGTTCATAGACTGATAAATCTCATTAATCTGCGCAGCTGTGGGCTTTCTGATGATGTTATTTTGAGAAAGATCGCGATAGTTTCGGTTATACAAGCCTTTTTTCCAATAACGGTTCAGTGTGTTTTTGAGTTTTTTCCTGCCCATCCATTTGCTGATGCCGCTTTTGTTTTGCGTGTATTTTTTCATCATCTCCTTTTTACGTTTTTCGACATAATATTCAATTTCATCAGGAGATTTATCGCGGTTGGGCGTTCCGGGGCCTCCGTTACATCCCAGAGAGCAGCTCAGGCAATCGATCAATGCCGGCGCCCTTCCTGCCTGCACTTGTTTGTCCAGTTTTTCCAGATAATCATAGATGTGTTCGGTGCCTTCTATTTTCCGCACGCTGCTGACCAGTTCCGGGGCTTCCCGTTCCAGGGTGCGCATCAAACCTCCCGGCGATGAAAAAAGCACGGCGCGCTCAGCTGGTGCATTGTCAAATTCAGTCTCCGGATATTCAAGTAACGACTGGACCCGGTTATGGATCATTTGGTCTAAACTCAGCATGGTGAGGTTAAAATCAATGCTTCCGGTTTCGTTGAATTCTCGGGTTTTGGCCAAACATGGCGAAATGGCAACAATCCTGTGGTGGCTGTATTGGGGGTAAAATTCGCGGATCATTTTTGCTGTATGCACCATAGGACTGTCTGCCGGAGCCAAATAGGGCAGGAGCTGGGGCTGGTATATTTGAATGTAGGAAACCAGGGCCGGACAAGGTTGGGCAATTACACAATCAGGTTTTTGGGCGCGGATATATTCCAGATAGGATTTAATAGTAAGTTCTGCGCCAAAACTAACATCAAATATTGCCTCAATGCCGATTGCTTTTAAAAAACCGTTTATCCTCAGATAGTTGTCAGGAAAACTGGCAGCAACTGCGGGCGCAACGATTGCGATCAGGCTGTCGTGGCGTGACAGTGCATTTTCAAAAGCCATGCGGTCGTCGGTATAGATACGGGCATCATGTGTGCAGGCATCAACACAATTGCCGCAGCCAATGCACATACTGGGATTTACAGTTACATGATCGCCACTGGCATCATTGCAGAATTTTACCGGACATACAGAAATACATGCGTGGCAGTTAACACATTTTTCGCTATCAACAGTGAAGGTGGGTTTAAGCTCCATACCGAAGGTTTTTTTATCAGCTTTTCCTTCTACGGAAGCTAAAACCTTTTGTTTCAGATTTTTTGCCTGATGATGGCAGCCAGTTTCATGCTGGCTTCTTCCCAGTCGTAGCTGCTTCTGACGAATTGATTTCCGTTTTGGGCAATTTTATTCGCAAAACCCTCGTCATCAAGCAGTTTAATGATATGGTCTGCGTACGATTGTGCATGGGTTCCGATCAGGATATCTTTGCCATCTTTGGCCATAAGTGCATCATTGGCCAGATCGGATGTGATGGAAGGCAAGCCCATACTCATGGCTTCCAGTAGTTTGTTTTGCAGGCCGGTACCGATTTGCATGGGCGCGATGAATATTTTGCTTCGGTTGTATGCCTCACGGATGTCGTCCATCCAGCCGGTAACTTCTACAAAGTCCGATTGCAGTGCCTGCACCCTGCTGTGGGGTGACGCGCCTGCCAGCATGAGTTTTGCTCCGGGCTTCTTTTTGTGTACCAGGGGCAGGATTTCATTGGCGAGAAACTCTGCCGAACGCACATTGGGCGGATAACTCATATTTCCGGTGAAAACCAGATCTGTATCTTTCTGCACCTCATTGTCGGCAGTGAAAAAATCGTGATCAACACCGTTGGGGATTATGTGGATTTTTTCCTTTTCGGGGTGTGGGATCAGATCTCTGTCGGGTTTGCTGATAATGGTTTTTTGATCAAATATCTCAAAAATGTGGTGTTCATAGCGCTTCAGCTGCCTTGTTTCAGAGACAAAAACAGGCCTGAGCCACCAGGGGGCATTTTGTAGCCTGCGCTCCACGCCTTTTGAGAAAACATCTTGATAATCAATTGTTTTTATGCCGGGGATTTGCTTTGCCAGCTCTGCTGTTCTAATTAACTGGCAATAAACATAAGGGGCTTTGACGGCCGCTGCTTTTGCCTTAAGAATCCGTTTGGCCCGTGCTGTAACAAAATATCCGGTTTGAACCGGTAGCCCTTTTATCCAGGCTTTGAACATATGAAAAGCAATTTCCACTTTGTTCCTGCGGATAATATGCAGCTCCTCGCAATAGGGTTCCAGTTTTTGGCGGGCTTCTTTTTCGTTTAATTTTCCGTGATGAAGCGCAAAAAGATAAATCCGGAATTCCATTGCTAAAAAGCGCAGTTGATGAAAAGCCCTCAATTTGTCGCCTTTCTCAAGGGGGTAGGGTACACGTGGCAGTATGACAATTAGTTTATCTTTCACGAAGCATGTTTAGAGTTGATGGTAAAACTTGATCAGCCGGTCGATGATGCGCTCGCCAAAATGTTCTTCTTCTATTAATTTGCGTCCGGCAATTCCCAAATCCTGTGTATATCCTTTTTTATCAACGCATTGCTGCATTGCCGAAAGGAATTCTTCAGGTGTATTGGCAATCAGGATGTTTTCACCATGCGTATATTGTATGCCTTCTGCCCCGATTTCCGTTGTGATTACAGCCCGGGAACATGCTAGTGCTTCAATTATTTTGATGCGTATGCCGCTTCCGCTGAGCAAGGGTACGATCATTGCCGAATGGGAACAAATAAACTCCATGGCATCATCTACTTCGCCCACAACCTCAAGGCCTTCTTGTTTTCTGTTAAGCAGCCATTCCGGCATATTGCGCCCTGCAAGGTAGAATTTTATTCCGGGGTTTTTGCTTGCAAAATCATTCCATACCTCCTCAAGAAACCATTTCAGCCCTTCCTGGTTTGGAATCCAGTCCATGCTGCCAATATGAAAAAATGAAAGTTTTTCGGGAGTATTTTCACCTTTGCAGCGATCGAGCCATTGCTGGTTGACGCCAAATGTAATGTCGGTCATAGGCACATTGCAATCATGGTCCCTGAAAAAATTCGCATCGCGTGAGGTGATTGTTGCGATGCCATTAAACTCATTGATAATCCGCATTTCGTAATTTTCGAGCGTACGCGCGAGGTGGTTCAGATAGAATTTTTTTAAAGGGTTTCTGCTGCTGTCGGCTACTCTTTTCCAGATGAGGTGTTCAATATTATGTGCACGCAGTACCACCGGAGCGGAGGAGTATTCGCGTATGCAGCGCAGATACGGTGCCATATAAATGGTTTCCAGTTGGATAAGGTCAAAAGTTTCGTTTTTTAAGATTTCCCTGAGGCGGTTTTGCATATTGCGGCTGATAAAGCGCTGAACATGATATGACTCCTGGCTAAAAAGGTTTAAAAATGCAGGCAATGGTTTGATGCTCAGGTCGATAAAAATATCTTCAAATGTAATGGCATGGCGGATGTTCTCTGGAATTGCCTTGGGGTTTCCTTTGAACTTATTGGAACTGACGGCAACCACATGGATACTGTGCCCGGCTTCTGCCAGTCCGCTGATGAGGGCATTCATGGCAATGGGGCCACCTTCGCTGGAAGGCCATGGCGATTTGTTGCACAGAAACAAAAATTTCATTCTTTATGATGGCTTTTTCGGTTGAAGATTCGTTGGAAAAATTTTGTATAAGCTTCCATATCAAATAGCGGGCTGTCGCTGGTTGCTTTGATGGTCAGGAATATCCCGATAGGCAGAAAAACCAGAGATGCAATCCACATGCCTTGATAAATCGGCAATGTGCCTGCTTTGGCATATTTTTCTCCGGTCATGCTTAAAATATGATAGAGCACAAAAAAGAAGGTAGAAATTACAACCGGGAAGCCCAGTCCTCCTTTTCGTATAATCGCTCCTAAGGGTGCGCCCACAAAAAACAATATGAAACAGGCGATGGAAAGCGTGAATTTTTTGTGCCAGACCACATAATGCTTGCGGATCAGTTTGTCGCGGCCATCATGATCGCGAATGGTATGCCCCAGGTTCTCAGAAATATTCCGTGAAGCCTGGAGGGCCATTTGGATGTCCTTTTCTCGGTTTTCAGGAGGGAATGCTTCTAAAATTGTACTGTCAAAACGGATATTGGTGTCGCGCTCCGGAATCAGTGCCGAATCCATGCGCGACAAATAATAAAAACGTTTGCCAAGCGATTGGGCATGAGTAATTTGTCGGCGTTCCAATTTTTCTTTTAAAGAATCTACTGCATTGCTCAATTGTTCCAGATTGAGCATCTGGTAGTTGTTTTTGAACAAATCCTCATCGGTACGTTTGAGCTCGAAATCATTTAGGTTGAAACGCTTGTATTGCTCCTTGAATTTTATCCGTTGATGTGGCCTGGAATACCGGTAGCCTTTCTGGTCAAACTTTTCTTCATAAGAATATCCGTCAAACAATTGAAAAATAATGGATTGCTGATCGGGCGACATTTCCATAATCCCTGATTTCGCTACGGTAACTTTTACATTGCCCATTTTGTCCGAATGGTCGTAAATCATTACGTCGTGAATGGTGCGGCCATCTTCTTCCTTTTGTTCTACCCGTATCACAAAATTTTGGATGCCATGATAGAACATGCCTTCTTTTAAGTTAAAGGCAAGTTTTTGCTTTTTAACGTCGTATAGCAGGGACTTGAATTTTAAATTGGCTACGGGCAATACATTGTTCGAGAAAAAGAAGGCAAATCCGCTGATGAAAATGGAAAGGATAATCAATGGCATCATTGCTTTTCGCAGGCTGATCCCGGATGCTTTCATGGCAACCAGTTCGTAATGCTCACCCAGGTTCCCAAAGGTCATCAGGCTGCTGAGCAAAATGGCCAGGGGCAATGCCAAAGGCACAAAAGTAGAACTTGCATAAAATAATAACTTGGCAATGATGTACCATTCCAGCCCTTTTCCGACCAGGTCATCAATATATTTCCATAAAAACTGCATCAGCAAAATAAAAAGCGCAATAAAAAAGGTCATCATTAATGGCCCGATGTAGCTTCTCAAAAGTAGCTGATATATTTTTTTTATGCCCATAGTTTCGTTTTCAGCTGTTTCCGGTTTTACGCGGAAAAATTGCACACAACCGATAGCAATGTGCAAAGATATAAATCAAATGCCTGATTCTGGCAATAAGCTGATGATTTTTAAATTCAATGTGCGATTCCGAACAGCAGTCGGGTGCATACGAACATCTTTTGCGACCGATTTGATCGTTTATTTATTTTTAAAAGATTGTTTTATAGATGCTTGTGAAATTTGGTATAATGTGTGTTATTTGATTTCTATCTAATTTATCCGATATGCTAAAGAATTACTTCATTATCGCCCTGCGTAATTTTAAACGCAATAAGTTTTATACGCTGCTCAATATTTTTGGACTGGTTTCCGGTCTGCTGGTTTCTGGCTTTTTGATCCTTTATATTCTGGACGAGCTTTCATTTGATAAACATCATGAAAACCATAAGCAAATTTACAGGCTGGAGTCGCATTTCAAAATAGGGGACAAGCATGATGATTTTGCTGTAACAGCAGCGCCCATGGGACCTGCCTTAAAGCTGGAATATCCTGAAGTGATTGATTTTACGCGTTTTGCCCGAACAGGCGATTTGTTGCTTGAATATGGTGATCAGTCATTTTACGAAACAGATGTGTATTTTACGGATTCTTCTGTGTTGGAAATGTTTACACATCCTTTCCTTTTGGGCGATCCCGAAAAAGCCCTGACCGAGCCACGGACTATGGTGCTGTGCGAAAGTCTTGCGAAAAAACTTTTTGGAGATAAAAACCCAATTGGAGAATTGGTTCGGGTTGATAATGACATGACTTTTCAAGTAAGCGGGGTGATTGAAGATTTGCCGGGCAATTCGCACTTGAAATTTAAAGGTTTGCTCTCTCTTGCAACCATCGCCGAAATGCGTGGCGAGGAAGAGTTTAACAGTATGGAGCCCGGGCGGTTCTGGAATGTGAGTGTTTATACTTATATCCAACTTGATAAAAATGCGGAAATTAACGCACTCACCGATAAATTTGATCCCTTCTATGAGAAATATATGAAAAGTATTGGTGATCAGCTTAATGCCGATTTCAAAGCAGGCTATACGGCATTGGCGGATGTGCATCATGGAGCCCCGCTTTCGAGCGATTTGCCGAAAGGGAATAAAGCCTACATCTGGATTTTTAGCCTGGTGGTTGTTTTTATTTTGTCGCTGGCAAGCATCAATTATATGAACCTGGCAACAGCGCGTTCATCGCGACGGGCACGAGAAGTGGGTGTGCGTAAAGTAGCCGGTGCCGTAAATGCGCAAATCCGAAGGCAGTTTCTCAACGAATCGGTGTTGATTGCCTTTTTTGCCTTCCTGCTCTCTCTTCTGCTCATGGAATTGCTGCTGCCGGAATTCAATCATTTGTCGGGGAAAAACCTGCAATTTGGCTTGCTGCACAGCTTTGATGTAATATTGATTATGTTCGGTATTACCTTGTTTACGGGCTTGCTGGCGGGAACTTATCCGGCCTTCTACCTGGCGTCTTTTCAGCCTGTGGAAGTGCTTAAAGGGCGGCAAAGTACAGGGGGGCGCAGCGGAAACCTCAGGAAAGTGCTGGTGGTTTTGCAGTTTGTTATTGCCATTGTCATGATCACTGGCACCTTGGTGGTGAATAAGCAGCTGAATCATTTCCAGGAAGCCGATCAGGGATTTTCAAAAGATAATCTCATAATTGCGACCATTCAGGATACTGCATTCCGCCGGAAGATGCCCGAATTCAATAAAATCCTGCTCCAAAATCCCAATATCGAAGGTGTGAGCAGTTCCAGCTCCGTGCCGGGCAATCTGCGCTCCATTGTGGTGATGCGCGTAGAGCAGCAGGACGGGATGAAAGAACTGGCCCTGAACTTTTTTATGGCCGATACCGCTTTCCTCGGTCTCTATGATATCCAGCTTCTGAAAGGCAGGAATTTCCGAGGCAACGGCCCCGAAGCCGCCGACCTGACTCAGGCTGTAATCATCAACGAAGCAGCAGCAAAAAAACTGGGCTGGCATGATGATGCCCTAGGCAAAAGGATTGATTTTGGTATCGACCTCGAAGGAAATGTTGAGCGACAAACAAAAGTCATTGGTGTGGTTAAGGATTTTAACTACTCTTCACTGCATAATCCTGTCGATCCGCTGGTGATTTTTCTGTCGCGCCAACCTACATTTTTTGTGAGCATCCGGCTCAATGGGAAAAACCTCAAAAATACCATTCAGTTTGTGGAGGAAAAATGGAACGTTTTTAACAAATCGCATCCCTTCGATTACGATTTCCTTTCCGATTCTCTTGGTGAGATGTACCAATCAGAGCAAAAATTATCGCAGATATTCAATGTTGCCACCCTATTCTCTATTTTTATTGCTCTTCTTGGATTGCTGGGACTGGCTTCATTTATGGCTGAGCAAAGAACCCGCGAAATTGCGATCCGAAAAGTGATGGGTGCCGGAATCGGTCAGGTTTTCCAATTGCTTTATCGTGATTTTGCTGTTTTAATCCTGATAGCCTTTGTGATTTCTGTTCCCATTGCCTGGCTGAGCCTGAGCTATTGGCTCGATCAGTTTGCCAGCCATACCACCATCAGTATTGATTTGTTCCTCATTTCCGGCCTCTTGAGCCTCCTGATAACCATGTTGAGCATCAGCTGGCATATTTATCATGCCGCAACCTCAAATCCTGCAGATGCAATCCGGACCGAGTAGTTTTTTTATTGGTGGACTAAAGAAAAAATGGTTCTACTTGGAATTTCGTGGGTAACAATAATGTTTGAAAATAATATGCAGATATTTATTTAATGAACTATTGACTCCTAACAGATTCCTCCCTACACAAAGCCTTAATCACTTCGTTTGGCTTTGTTCCGGTCGGAATGACGCGTTTATTAGGCGTTTAAGGCAAATGCGGCGAGGACATCTTTAAAATATACTATTGTGTCCTCGCCGCATTTGCCTCATGACTCCATAAAAATGCGTCATTCCGACAAAGTTTTCCGAAGTATGAGGAAACTTTGGAGGAATCTGTTTTGAAATAAAGTGATTTTTCTTTCCACGAAATTCCGTGTAGAACCGAAAAAATAGTATATTTGTGCATGCCTAAAAGTCTTTGTGGAGCAATCTGCAAAGGCTTCTTTTTAGCCAGCAAAGCTTACGCCCAAATTCCAGGAATTTTTATGTTTTCTGTATTTTAAATCTGGATTTCCAACAGAAATTATTCATTTTAAATCAAATATTATGTTGAAAAACAGGAATTTCCTATTGTTATGGGCGATTTTTGCCCTGCTTTTCGGAGCTTTGTTTTTGACGTCATCCTGCAAAGAAGATGATGAGGATGACGACCCGATAGATACGCATGATGAGCTTTATGTCAAGTATCAGAATGATCAGCGCTCAACCGTTAATATCGTTGGCATGCAGCTCCGTCCGCATGGCCGCGCTGATGAACAAACCGGACCAACGGGCAGCTGGACAGATGATATTATCCCCGGAGAAGATCTTGCGCCGGGTGAGTCCGTGTATTTTACCGTAAAAATCCCGAACCTCGATCGTTGGGAATACCGCCTGACTATCAAAACGCCCGAAGGACAAACCATAAAAATGTGGGAACAGGAGGGTTGGAACGACCAGTCTTATTACTACATTACGCATTGGGGTGGCGATAAACGTTTTGTTTATACATACATCCTGAAAGATGAAAATACCGGAAGATATTATATTAGTGGTTGGGGCGATAATGCAGATGACAATATTAAATAAATGTAGCGTATGAAGACTATGTTTCAATTAAGTAAGTCCCTTTTGTCTTGGGCAATAATTGCCTTGATGTCCGGAGCATTGTTTTCAATCTCATCCTGCAAAGAGGATGATGAGGACGACGATAATGACCCAATCAACACCCATGACGAACTTTACGTGAAGTTTATCAATGATGAACGTTCAGTAGTCAATATTATCGGAATGCAGCTCCGGCCGCACGGTAGGGCTGATGAGGAAACCGGCCCAACAGGCACCTGGTCGGAAGATATTATCCCCGGTGTGGACATTGCTCCGGGTGGCCATACCTTCTTCACTGTAAATATCCCAAATCTAGACCGCTATGAATACCGCCTGATTATCAAAACCGCGGAAGGAGAAACTATTAAAATGTGGGAACAGGAAGGCTGGGATGATGAATCCTACTACTACATCACCCATTGGGGCGGTGATGAGCGGACTGTGACCACAACGATTTACTATCATGAGGAAACCGGAAAATATTATATCGGTGGCTGGGGCGATTGGGCCGGAATTGGCAAGAAATAGCTGATCAAATCATTATTTGTTAATAAATTGTTAATCCATAATTCCCCCTGAATTATGGATTTTTCATTTTATATTTGCGGCAGAAAGGAGTAAATATTTGAAATCTTACATAATGCATGGAGCTTGTTAAGCTCTGCCAAATTCTTGCTTGCTATGAAAAACACCTTGACTTTTGTTCTGCTCATATTGATTTGCTCTGGGCTTTCAGCTCAGGAACTCCCTGATTATAAGAAAGAAGTAATGATCGGCCCGCTATGGGAGAAATTTCAGCAATCTGATGATCTCGATACATGCCTGATGCTTTTTGAAGAATGTATGTTGGCTTATGATACGGCAAACCAGAAAGCTGCAGAACAGATCCTTTTTGTGCAGACTGAAATTGCCTGTCATTTTTCCCGCATGCAGCAGCTGCATTTTTCTGATAGCCTGGCAGGCGCATGTCAAAAAAGATTTATTGAAGGAGGCTATGATACCTTAAATTATGCGTATGGGAATATTTACAATGCCTATAGTTTGAATGCCGTTTATATTGCTCCGGACCAAAGATATCCGCTCTATGAACGCATGGCGAAAATCTGGCAGGTAGTGGGCGACCAGAAACTTAATACGCATTGCCTGATTGAGCTGGTTAACGGAATGCCGGTAAACCGTGACACCGAGAAACGACTCGTGCTGCTCGACAGTGCCATAAGGATTTGCAAAAGGGAAGGCTATGATTTTTATCTTGCGGTAGCACTGGCACTTAAAGGCCAGTTTGTGAGTTATTATGATCCTGTCTTTGCCCGTGAAATACTGGAAGAATCAATTGCTGTGCTCAATGCCATGCCAAAGCCCAATTACCGTTTTATGCTGGTGGCCTATAGTATGATGGCCGGAGTTTATCATGATTTGGGTGATGAATACATCGATCAGGAAATTTACTGGCATCTGCAACAGGAAAAACTTTTTAGTGAAAAAGGGATTTTTTCTCCACCACGCCAGCTGGAGCTTTATCTGAATTTCTTTGATACCTATCTCGAAATTGAGGACTATGCCAATGCCCGCCGTTGTGTTGATTCAACAAGCTATATTTTTAACAATTACTTCGACAGCACCCATATTTATTTTCCTTTTCATTTGATGCGAAAAGCCAAGTTGCTGACCAAAGAAGACAGCATGGATAAAGCGCGCCCATATGCCCGAAGAGCAATGAAACTATTCGAAGAATCAGGAAGGTTTTCATCGGTGCTTAATTCCAGGGACGTCCTTGCGGAAATTGAATGGCGCTCTGGTAACAAGGATAAGGCCATGGATATTGTGAATTTTACTTTATTTGCTTCTTTTGGGCAGGAAGTTCCTGAAAATCCATTGGATTTACCTGAAATTACATCTATTGAAGAAGAGATGGTTACGGTTGTTCCTCGTGCGCTTGAGAATAAAATCCTGCTGATGCTGGAATTGTATGACGAAAACCCTTCTCAGGAATTGCTGGATGCAGTTATTGCTCATTATCAGCTTGCTGTGGAGTACTATGAGCGTTTTATGATATCTGCCCTGAGTATGGAAGAGTCCCTCATCAGTTACAGCAGAATACTGGATAAAATTACCAATGACGCATTGACCGCCTTTGCAGATATTGAAATGGATCAAAAAACCTGTAAAGGACTGTGGGAAGTTGTGTCGGCCAATAAAGCAAACCAATTGCTGATTAACCGCCTGAAATCAAAAGAATTGGAACGTGATTCTTTTGCAGATCAGAAAAAAAACCTGATGGCAGAAATTCAGGAATTACAGGTGAAGCTTGAGGATATGCCGGATCAGGAAAGTGATGCCTATGCCGGCCTGCACGACCAATGGATGGAAAAACACCAGCAACTGCTGATTCTGCAGATGAAATCGGATGAAAACAGCCCCGAAGCCAGCCTGCACACCAAAGCCATGATCAATGCCGGTGATTTGCTGGAAAAAATCCCGGAAGGAACTGCCGTTCTGGATTATTATCTTTTCGATTCCGTATTGTATTGCTTCGAAGCACAAAATAGCCGTCTTTCATTCCGTGCCGAGCAGCTCAGCCAGCCATTGGATCAGGATATCAAAAAGGTGTTCCGGGCGATAAAAACAGGACGTTACAGCGATCAAAATCTGGCAAGCTTATCGGGTATTTTGCTTAACAGCCAGCATCTTGATGGAGTTGTAAAACTGATGGTCATTCCGGATAAAGACTTATTCCTGCTGCCATTCGAACTCTTGCCTTATGGCGATCAGAAAATGCTGGTGGAGGAATTCAGTATCGTTTATAATTATTCTCCGGTTTTTTATTATGAAGCATTGCAAAAAGAGTATCAGCGCCCTGAAGAACTGCTCCTGATGGCGCCTGGTTTTGACAGCGAAGAAGGTGCATTGCTGGCCAACCGCTCCCCATTCCGTGGAAGCGATCTGGCCGATTTTGACGATATCGCATTTGAAAGCGATGAAGGCATTAGCCTGGCGTCCTTGCCATATACCTTAAAGGAGGTAACGAAAATTGAGAAAATCGGACGTAAAAAAGGATTGAAAACCAATCTGCTGACCGAAAGCAAAGCAACAGAACAAGCTTTTATGGAAAATGCGCCGGACGCAGGAATTATCCATATCGCCACACATGGTATTGCTATAAAATCACAGCCGAATAAAACCGGTGTTTTCCTGAATCAGGATGTGGGCGATGAGAAGGATGGTTTCCTTAAAATGAGCGAGCTTTTTACCATGGATTTGAACGCTTCGCTTGTGGTGCTTTCGGCATGTAAAACTGCTTATGGCGATATCGCTGAGGGGGAAGGCATTATGGCCTTGCCGCGCGGCTTCCTATTTGCCGGAGCCGAAAATATCCTGGCCAGCCTTTGGAAAGTGCACGACAAGCATAGCATGGAACTGATGCTGGATTTCTACGAAGCTTATCTGAGCGGAGATAGTTATGCCGAAGCACTTCGTCAAGCCAAATTAAAAGCCATTAAAGATTGTCAGCAGCCCCTGAACTGGGCCGGTTTTATTTTGATTGGGGATTAGTAGCTCTATTCATCGGATGACTCCAGGTCATCCGATGAATGTTATTTATCAAGCAATGTGCGCTGGGTAAAACCTAAACAATGATTGGGCTCCTCCAAGGGTGAAATAGTTAGAAAATCTTCGAAAAGCAAAGATGGGTATTATTATAATTTGATTATCAATAATATATTTTGGTTTGCCTGATGGCTTGATCTTAAGTGAGGTTTTTCGAGGCAGTTTTATGAAGGTAGTATCTGTGAAAGTAGCCTTTCCTGAGGTTTAAGGTTCTGAAATAACCACCCATTTCCCACCCTTGTCAGGTCCAATGCGTTTTATCCTATTACTTTTCTTTAGCTTCGTTATATTATATTCTACTCCTCTCCTGCTAAGGCCAGTAGTTTCCTGCAGTTCCCTTATTGTGACTTTTGGGTTTTCTTTTATAGTAATTATGATTTTCTCCACAGTTTTCTCCACAGTTTTCTCCACAGTTTTCTCCACAGTTTTTCGTGTCAATATCACAGTAAAGATTCCTTCTGTTTTAAAAACTGGTTTTGGTAATCCGGCATCTTTCATCGAATCATTCATCCTGCTAATGCCAGAACCTATTTTTTCAACCATGTTCATTTTTTCAAAAAGTCCAAAGATTAATGGATTACGACTATGGCTTTTTGTTCCAAATTCGTTTGGTTTTATTGCAGAGGTTAGGCCTCCTGGATTACTTATTTCCACACGGTTGTCGAAAAGCTCAATACTTGTCCTTGCTCCTTTATCATAATAATCCCGATGTGAAAGCGCATTAATTATGGCTTCTTTAAACGTTGTTTCGGGAATTTCCCAAATTTCCTCACGAGGTCCGCTTCCTTCAATTTTATAACCTATGTCTAATTTGCCTTTTAGCCATATCATCGCCTGTTGATATTGTTGCATCAACGGCCCTCCAAAGATTTTGTCATCAATAATCTGGGTTTTGTTTATACCATCAAAAGCAACACATCGAATTTCAGCAGTATCAATAAAAGCCTGGGGCGTTTTTGCAAAGAACAGAACACTCCCGTTTTTTATGATTCCATCGGGTAGGAGCAAACGAAGGTTATTGATAACTTGTTCATCTTTAATGGTCTCTGATAAATGAGAATTCAGCCGGAATTTTCTAAAAAACTCATTATCAAAATCTTTTTTTATATTGAAGTTGAGGCAGGGAGTTTCATCAAAATAAATTTTGTTTGATTGCTGAAAGAAACTTCTCATTTGCTCAACCGAAGTCAGTTTTTGTGTATTTGGTCCTTGACGCACATATATTGATCCCGATAAAGCATAAGGCTTTTGAGAGCCTGTATTTACTTCTATCACCCAAACCGTTTTCTCTTTAACCTGAATTGAGTAAAAATCAGTAGGTAAGCTGGGATTAATTTCATTTAAGGAATTTTGTATTGCCGATCGTTTGGTGTTGTTAATTTCAATACCACGAATAATGTTATCATCGCTCACTCCAAGCAGTAAAATTCCCCCAGCTGCATTGGCAAAGGCGCAAATTTCTTCGGATATTTCTTTCACCTTTGACGGTACCCTGATTTTAAATTCAGCATTATAACCTTCGCCTGATTGGACAATACTCTCAATATCAGAGGATCTTAGTTTTGCCATGCTATTAATTTTTTCTGTGAATTAATCAGGCTAGGCATTTTGGCTGAGCCTGGCATAGCAAATATAAGCAATTATTACTCCAGTGAGTTTTTTCTAAGAATCTGATAAGTATTGGGTTCCTCTCTTAGTAGCTGATTTGTCGTGACTTTGTTTTATAAAGCGAAAATTCAAGCTTATATGCTGAGTTTTCTGAAGTGCGTGTTTGGTCAATAGCCATCGGGATCTAAAACAGATTCCCGAGACTTTGCGATTAGGATATAAATTTTGATCAATCTGGGAAATTCGCAAAGTCTCGGGAATCGTTTCAAGTATCTATAGGATGACTCCAGGTCATCCGATGAATTTGATCCATTGCTGCAACCACAGGGCAACGCTATTGCATCAGTGTTGATATGGTGTTGATGACATAGCACAAAAAAGGCCACCTCCAAAGGCAGCCTTTCATGAATAATATCTGGATATAAAATTATTTCACCCTCAAAAAATGTGCTCCAAAACGCTCAAAAGCGGCTTTTTCAAGCGATTCGCGGTGATTTGGATGGGCGATGTTGATCAGGGCACGGGCGCGCTGCTGCAGGTTTTTGCCGTAGAGGTCGGCAGCACCGTATTCCGTTACGATATAGTGCATATTGGCACGTGTAGTTACAACACCGGCGCCGGTTTTCAGCATCGGGCTGATTTTGGAGAATTTGCCGTTTCTTGTAGTCGATGGAATAGCAATCATGGGTTTGCCTCCTTCTGAATAACCTGCGCCACGGATAAAATCAATCTGTCCGCCAACACCTGAATAATGCTTTGGGCCAATGGAATCGGAGCATACCTGTCCGGTGAGATCTACTTCAATGGCTGAATTGATTGCCGTAACTTTTGGGTTTTGGCGAATCGTGCTTACTGCGTTTACATAGCAAACATCCATCATGGCCACACCGGGATTATCATCAACAAAATTATAGGTTTTGGATGTGCCCATCAGGAAAGAAGCAACGGTTTTGCCTACATCGAGTTTTTTGCGGCTGTTGTCCACCGTGCCGTTTTCGATCAGCGGGATGAGGCCATCGGAGAACATTTCGGTATGTACGCCCAAATGTTTGTGGTTGGTGAGTGATGCCAGTACAGCATTTGGAATAGCGCCGATGCCCATTTGCAGTGTAGCGCCATCCTCGATCAGTGCTGCGCAGTTTTTACCAATCTGGAATTCTACTTCTGATGGTTCCGGGAAGCTGGCTTCGATCAGCGGGCTGTCATGCTCCACAAAAGTATCGATTTGGCGCATATGGATGATGGCATCGCCCCAGGTGCGCGGAACATGCTTGTTTACTACGGCAATCACGTGTTTGGCTTCCTGAAGTGCGGCCAGGGAGCAGTCAACAGAAGTTCCAATGGAAACATATCCGAATTTATCGGGAGGGCTTACCTGGATCATGGCAACATCAATAGGTAGATAGCCTTCGCGGATGAGACGTGGTGTTTCGCTCAGGAAAACAGGGATATAGTCCGCACGGCCTGCCTGTGTTGCTTCGCGCACATTGTGTCCTACAAAATACGAGTCTAAATGGAAAATTCCATCATACTGTTCTTCAGTGTAAGGAGCTGCTCCTTCGGTGTGGATGTGGAGGATGTTTACATCTTTGAGTTCGCTTGAGCGGCCAACCATGGCGTCGATCAGGATTTTTGGTGCCAGGGCAACGCTGTGAATGAATACCCGGTCGCCGCTTTTGATTACTTTTACAGCTTCTTCGGCAGTTTTAGCAGTGTACATAATGAGTTTATTTTAGTGAGTGAGATTAAGTTTCGCAGGCAAAATTAATAAGTTACTGATCCTATTACAATAAAATGTTGATGAAGATGCGTGCTCAATGAATCCAAATGAAGTCCGGAAACATCTCGTATCGCCTGAAAAATGCCTGAAATAAATTTTCTTCTGGCTATTCCATGCGGATTCTTGTACTTTTGCGCCTTCATTCCAAATTAAGATAGAATATTTACATTTATGAGATTGACAAAAAAATTAACTTTAAGAATAACCGCTCTTTTCCTTTTTTATTTTCCTTTGATGCAATCACTTTTTGCCCATTTGGACAGCATTCCCGATAGCACAGTGAATATCAGCTTGCAGGAAAGCGATTTAATGGCATTTCGTTTTGATACCTTGCCCGATGGTTTCATCCTGAAAAAAGATTCCCGTTTGCTCGAAATGCTTGATAGTATGAGCATTGCAATGGTCTATCGCTTTGATACCTTGAAAACCGATACCAATGAGCTGAATATCTATGGTTATGAAGCCAATGAAATCCCTGATTTTCCGGATTCTGTTTTGAATGCACGCATCGAAGCGCTGAATGCCGAAACACCTATTGAGCTTACTTTCAATAAAGTAGTGGATAATTATATCGATCTTTATAGTAAAAATCGACGCGAGCTTACAGGCCGCTTGCTGGGTTTGGCAGAGCTGTATTTTCCGCTTTTTGAAGAGACATTGGATAAATATGATATGCCTTTGGAAATCAAATATCTGGCAGTGGTGGAGTCGGCATTGAATCCCCGCGCCCGTAGCTGGGTAGGCGCCAAAGGTTTATGGCAGTTTATGTATTATACCGGCAAAATGTACGGGCTGAAAGTTACCAGTCTGGTTGATGACCGTAATGATCCAGTCAAAGCCACGGATGCTGCTTGCCGCCATTTGCGCGATTTATACGAAATTTATGGTGATTGGTCGCTTGCACTTGCTGCCTACAATAGTGGTGCGGGCAATGTAAATAAAGCGGTGCGCAGGGCAGGAGGAACAAAAAATTACTGGGCGGTATGGCCTTATTTGCCCAGGGAAACCCGTGGTTACGTACCTGCTTTTATCGCAGTTAATTATGTGATGCATTACCATAAAGAACACAATATTTATCCCATTGCGCCCGATATCGTTTATTACGAAACAGATACGGTTTATGTCAATGAAGCCCTGCATCTGGAGCAGGTTTCTGCTGTACTGGATATTCCCATGGACGTCGTGCAATTGCTTAATCCGGCTTATCGTCAGGACATCATCCCGGCTACGGAAAAGAAAAGCTATGTGCTGCGTTTGCCACGAGCCAAGATGAGCGGTTTTCTTAATAATCAGGATAGTATTTTCCATTATAAAACCCGCAGTGGAATCAAGCGCGAGAAAGTTTTGGCCGAAATTAAAAAAGCGCAGGAGCGTCAGGTGCATATCGTGAAAAGCGGTGAAAACCTGGGGCTGATCGCCCGAAAATATCATGTGTCGGTTTCATCGTTGAAAAAGTGGAACAATATGCGGTCAACACGCATCTATCCGGGGCAGAAACTGGTGGTTTTTCCATCTCCGGGATATTGGGGCAAAACAGCATCAAAAAAACATACTGCAAAATCAAAGAGCGGCACGCATATTGTAAGTAATGGCGAAAGCCTGAGCAGCATCGCAAAAAAATACGGCACGAGTGTTGATGAACTCAAAAACTGGAACGGACTAAAATCGAATACGATCCGCAAAGGGCAAAGCCTGGTGGTTAAAGATCCTGAAGTCAAAATCGATCCGTCCAAACACAAAATCATCAGCTATGAAGTGCAAAAAGGCGATACACTTTGGGATATAGCTAAAAAATATGATGGCGTATCGGTGGATAATCTGAAAGCCATCAATAATATGAACCGAAGGAGTAAACTAAAACCCGGACAAATTATTAAAATCGCAATACCGCAAACCTAAAAAAAAGAGTCATGTACAGAATTATTTCTTTTTTCAGCTTTTTGTCTTTGATATTTATCATCAGCTCTTGCACGATCAGCAATTCCAAGAGCGGGGGCGCCGATCATTCCGGAGGAAAAACCAATGAAATACTGGTTGTTACCAATACGGATGTGATGTGGCGCGGTGAGATTGGCGAGGCTTTAACGGATTTCTTTGGTAGCCTGCGCGACGACCTGCCACAGCCCGAGCCACTTTTTAGCCTGGCATTTACCAATGAACCACAGTTTAAATCAACGAAGATCCTGAAAAAGCACCACAATATTTTTATAGCGAATATCGACCCAAAGCTTGCCAAATCATTTATCGAAACCAAAGAAGACTTATGGTCGATACCACAGCGTGTTGTGAAAATCAATGCCAAAGATCAGGAAGAATTTTTTCTGCTTTTTAATGAATATAAAGAGGCGTTCCTGAAAATGTTTGATGATCTGGAAATCGAGCGCACACAGAAAACCCTTAAATTGGGCGAAGATGTGATGATGTCGCAGAAACTGGCAAAGAAATTCGGTATAAAGCTTTTGTTGCCTGCCGGTTTCCAGGTAGTTAAAGAAGGTAAAGATTTCGCATGGCTTCGTCAGAGCGTTAGCAAAACAAGCCAGGATTTGCAGGTCAATTTTATGATTTATACTTATCCTTATACCGATACCAACGCATTTAATCCGGATCATATCATTGCTGTGCGCGATTCTGTTTGCAAGGAATATGTTTCAGGTCCCAGCGAAAGCTCCTATGTAAAAACGGCTACGAAGGTAATTCCTCCGGTATTTAATGAAACCGGCGACCTGATCGATGGCTATGCAGTGGAAACACAGGGCCTTTGGGAACTGGAAGGCGATTTTATGGGCGGTCCTTTCCTGAGCTATACTTTTGTGAATCCGAATCGCCAGGAAGTCGTTACAATGGAAGGGTTTATCTATAATCCGAACAACAAAAAAGCCGTGTATCTCCGTCAGGTGGAAGCCATGATGAAGAGTGTGGTTTTCTCGGAAGAATAAGAAAAACAATCAATTTAAAAAGGCTGGATGACTTTTGGATTCCGGCCTTTTTTTATTTGCCTTCTGTGATTCTGCGTGCAATACTGCCGATGGCCATCTGAAGGCTGTTCGACAAATCCGAACCGGCACTGTAATTGGCCGAATACAAACTGCTGACCCTGCCATCCTCAATAAAATCCCACGCCTTGCCCCAGCGGTCTTGTTTTTTGGGGTCATACACTGCAAAGGCGATTCCGTTATAACGTTTTATCAGGCTGAAACAGGGGATATCCGTGAGGCCATCGCCAACGAAAACCATATTTTCAATTTTTATACGATAGTCTTTGTATGCAATTTTCTCATTCACACCAAATGGGTTTGATATGGCTTTCTCTCCGATTATTCCCTTGGATATCTGAAAAATATAACGCGTTTTGTCTGTGAAGGAGATTACTTTTTTCGGGAAAAGGATATTGCCGTGGGCATCATAATGAAACTCGCTGCCCCAGCATTCGGTGAAAAAAGGCGCAATCCGGCAGTTTCGTATAATTTCCCCAATACCGCTGGATATTATATAAAATTCAAGGCCGATATCCGGGAAATTTTTCTTTAAATCAGTTTTTAAACGTGAGAACAAACGCGTAACACCTTTATGGAATTTCAGCTTTTTCCCAAAACCAATAAGCTGTTCGCGGCTGATTGGCCGGTCAAGCTCCTCGCTCAGTTCGAGCAGTTGAAACATATACGCGGGTATCGGGTCCCAATCCTGATTGTCTAAGGGCTGAACGCGTTCTTTCCAGAATTTTTCTGCATCTACTCCGAGATATTCAAGGAACTGAGAGGTTGAGTCGTGGGTGAGTGTATCGTCAAAATCGAAAATCAGTGCTATACGTGACATATCTTGCTGTATTGTTGTTGCAAAGTTAGTGATTATGGAATAAGTAAAACTTTTTTACGTTAACATAAAGCGTGCTTATCAATAAAAAGTACTCCAATAGGCGCAATACGGAATTATATTAGGTGACATCCTTTTGTATGAAAAAGTATCGGATAAAAATCATTTTACTGGCATTGTTTTTAATAATCTTGTTTTTGCCTCAAACTTTTGTTGTTCCTGTGGAGGGAGCAAAGAAAGGAGACTGGAACAATAAGTCCTTCTGGCATCACACCTGGGGAAAGTCAGTTGTGCATAAAGGCGTGGATGTTTTTGCCCCTGTAGGCAGTCCGGTAGTAGCAGCCACCTCAGGTATTGTCGTTTATTTGGGTGAAGTAAAATACGGAGGAAAAGTGGTTTTAGTCCTTGGGGCGAAATGGCGCCTGCATTATTATGCCCATCTAAACGAGATCAATGTCGGGTGCTGTAGTTTACTGAGTGCCGGAGACCGAATTGGTACAGTAGGAAAAACAGGAAATGCAAAAAAAAACCCTCCGCACCTCCACTATTCCATTTTGTCTTTGGTGCCCTACCCCTGGAAAATTGATTCTTCGCCCATGGGCTGGAAGAAAATGTTTTACTTAAATCCAATTCCCTACCTTAACAGCAATTGATTTAATTTTCCAAAGGCGCTATAATAAAACTGAATTTCCAGGATTTATCAGTAAGCCTGTATTCGGGATGAACCGGTGCGCCCCAGCTGTTGTCTCCGCCCACGCCCATTTGTGCGGCATCAATATTAAGCGTAAAATACCCATCTTTTTTGATGCTTCCGCCATGCTTTTGCGTACCGGGATCATGTGCCAGTTCCTCCGGGGCAAAAGGCCACAGACTGAAATTCAGCAAGGGTTCGCCTTTAAAAATTATTCCAGCACCGCTTTTATTGCTTAATTGAAACCAGCGCACATCTGCCCGGTTTCCTGTTTCCTGCGGACGGGGATAGGCATGATGCGCTTCATCTGCCGGCATTTTATAGTGCTCCACAAAAGCACTTGTTTTCCGGTCGGCATAGGATTCGTGCGGTCCGCGGCCATACCATTCAAGCTCATCGGCTACAAATGCCAGGCGTCCCTGCATGCCAATTGCAGGCATATCAGGAAGTGAATCGGTAACATCAATCTTTAGCTCAATGCGAATATTGCTGTTTTCCAGTGCCGTACAGCAAATGTTATAGTTAACGGCTTGATCATGGAATCCTGCGAATATGTTAATGCATTTATCGGGTTCATTGATCGTAAAATACTTAAATCCGGGCTTTTCTCCTGAAATGTTCTTCCAGATTGCTGCACGATGCGGCATGCCGTTTCCAAGGTCATTATCAGTGGGTGGCCGCCAGAAATCCATACGCAAAGGGCTGTGCAGGAATTCCTTGCCATCGATTCGGATGGATTCAATGGAGGCATTTCGTTTATTAAAACTGATTTCGGTGCGTCCATTGATCAACCTGCAGTGTAGCGCATCGTTTTCAATAATTGCTTTTTCGTTTATGGCCAACCTTCTGCTTTGCGGGATGTTCAGGGCAAATTGTGCTGAGCCGATAATCTGCCGCTCAATAGCCGATCCGCCCTTCTTTGAAGCATAAATGTTAAGGAAATATTCCTTTTCAGGATCTGTTAATTCCGGAATTTCCAATTGTATGATTGTGTCCTGATGCGCTTTTAAAGGGAGGGTCAGGTTGTTGGGCAATTGATATAATTTTCCGTTTTCCATAATCATCCATGTGAAAACCGCATCATCGAGGCTGCTGAAATCATAAAGGTTGGAGATTTTTAAAGCGCCCGGCTGCTGCGGCAGGCTTTTAATGCGTACGGGTTCATAAACCTTGCTCACTTCGCGGGCGTGCGGATGTGGCCTGCGGAGCGGATCCACCAGGCCGTTGGCGCAGAAATTACTGTCATTCACCACGCCGGCAAAGCCCATATCGCCGCCATATGCGAAAATCGTGTCACCGGATTCATTGGTTTTTAAGAAAGTCTGATCAACCCAATCCCATATAAATCCTCCCTGTAACTGTCGTTTTTCGTCCATCATTTCCATATATTCATGGATGTTGCCACAGGAATTTCCCATGGCATGGGCATATTCGCAGAGGATCAGCGGGCGCTCCTGTATTTGTTCCAGATAATGTTCGATTTTCCAGCTTCGTGCGTACATTGGGCAATAAATATCTGTGTACCAGTCTGTGCCGGCATCTTCCGATTGCACCGGACGTGTGCTGTCGTTCAGTTTCAGCCATTTGTAAGTGGACATAAAATTCAGCCCTGCGCCACTTTCATTGCCCAACGACCAAATGATGACCGAGGGATGGTTTTTGTCGCGTTCGAACATCGCAATGGTGCGATCCATAAAAGCCTGTCGCCATGAAGGTTGGTTGGCCAGTGCTTTGTCAGGCTCATAGCCCATGCCGTGCGATTCGATATTGGCTTCGTCAATCAGGTAAACTCCATGAGCATCGCAGAGCTGATACCAAAAAGGATGATTGGGATAGTGGCTGCAACGCACGGCATTGATGTTCATCGATTTCATGAGTTCAATATCCTGAATCATGGATTCCGTGCCAATAGTACGCCCATTGAATGCATCATGCTCATGGCGGTTCACACCCCGTATGTGCAATGGTGTGCCGTTCAGGCAAAGCAGGCCGTTTTTGATTTCAACTTTTCGGAAACCAACTTTTTGTGGGATAAATTCTAAAGGCTTGTTTTCTGCATCTGCATGGGTAATCAATAATTGGTAGAGTTTTGGATGCTCTGCATTCCAATAATCTATTTCTGGGATCTTGGTTTCGAAGCTTAGTGTATCTTTTTCCGTGCGCCGGATTGAGTAGGACTGTTGATTGCTGAAAAGAATGCTGTCCTTATCGAAAAGTGCTAAGCGGATTTGTCCGTTTTTGCGCGTTCCGGTTTGATTTGTCAGAGCAACATCAATCCGCAAAAAGCCACTGTCATTAAGGGGTTCGGCTATGATACGGAAATCGTTTATAAAAACTTTGGGTGTTGCATAAAGATAAACATCGCGTTCGATGCCGCTGGTTTTCCAGTAATCCTGCCCTTCGAGATAACTGCCATCGCTGAAGCGGTAAACTTCAAGGGCAATTTTGTTTTTTCCTTCCTTTAAAAAGGGGCTTATATCAAATTCAGCAGGCGTTTTGCTATCCTGGCTGTAACCGGCTTTAATGCCGTTGATCCAAAGATAAAATGCCGAGCGCACCCCGCCAAAGTGCAGTACAATACGTTTGTTTTTCCAGCCTTCAGGCAGTTCAAATTCGTGGATATAGGAGCCCACCGGATTATAATCTTCCGGCACAAAAGGAGGGTTGGCAGGAAAGGGGTAGCTCACGTCCGTATAAATAGGTGCATCAAAGCCCTGAAGCTCCCAGCTGCCCGGAACGCGTATGCTGTCCCATTGGCTTGCATCAAAATCAACATTAAAAAATTCCAGGGGACGTTGCGCCGGATTTTTGGAATAATGAAACTTCCACATTCCATTGAGCAAAAGAACGTTATCGCAGTCATAATCCGGGTCGGCATTCATTGCTTTCAGACTGTCGCGATAAGGCAAATACCAACTATGTGGCGTAAGTTTGTTCAGTGAATTGATTTTTTCGTTCTGGTATTCGGGCCGGATGACGCTTTGTGCCTGAAGGCTCATCCCAAGCAAAAAAAGAGCCAGAAATGTAGTAATAAATTGACGCATAGTGATGTCCTGGTTTGGTAGCCAAAAATATAAAAAGCCTTCATACCTTCATTTGGGAGCTTTCGTTTTTTTGTGCTTCCGTTTTGGATGTCAATCAGAATGAATTTCTTAACCGTCGCAATCACCAGTGGATAAAATATTTTGGGCTTTAAATATTATAGAGGTCAGTAGATAAGTACATAGAATGATTTATGCTCGTGAATAAATAGATTTCTCCTCCCGCTGGTCGTCGAAATGACTGTTTATTAATTGTTTGGGCAAAGGCGGCGAGGACTCATTTTATATTTTTCATTGTGTCCTCGCCGCCTTTGCCTCTTGAACACAACAAAAGGTCATTTCGATGCCGAAGCTTCGGCAGAGAAATCTATGTTACTCAATAGCAAATCATTATCGTTTTTATGATTTGCCAAAACTAATATGCACCTATATACTGACCTCTAAAATATTATTTGTACCTTTATGCAACGTAAAATGAAACATCGATAATTCCATTATCAAAGTAATTTTGAAAATTGAACTATGAGTAAGTCAGAGCAGGAATTTAAGGCCTTATTGGGTAAATATAATGAGCTTGAAGGTAAATATCTTCGGGCGGTAAAAGAATTGAATGAAGCGCGTCAAAGTACTTCAGTTTATGATGCGAAAGGCCTTTTACTGAAGGACGAGGTTTACCAAACCCTTTTTAATTCTGCTTCCGATTCCATCTTTTTAATGGATGGCGAAAGCTTTATTGCCTGTAACCCTGCAACTTTAACAATATACGGCTGTAACCATGAGGATGATATTATCGGACATACGCCCTGGGAATTCAGTCCTGAGTGTCAGCAAAACGGGATGAAGAGCAAAGAGCTGGCATTGAAATATATACGCGAATCTGAAAAAAATGGGGGGCGGTCATTTGATTGGATCCATAAGCGTAAAAACGGGGAATTATTTGAAGCAGAAATTTCATTGGATCGATTTAATCTTGCAGGAAAGAACTACATTCAAGCCATTGTGCGCGATGTGTCATTTCGGAAAAATGCAGAGCGTGCAGCCCGCGATATGGAAGAAAAGCTCTATGCAGTATTCAATGGATTGGTGAGTATTCCCGTTCAGGGCTATAATGACAAAAGGGAGGTGATCTATTGGAATGAGGCCAGTACGCTCTTATATGGCTATTCGCGTGTGGAAGCAATGGGAAAGAAACTGGAAGATCTCATTATCCCTGATGAAATGAAAGAAGCCGTGGTGAAACTGATTGATGACTGGCATACAAAAAACATCCCGATTGAATCGGAATATCTGGTTTTGCACGATAAATTCAAGAAGCCGGTGCATGTGTACTCGAACCATGTTATGATACAAAATGCCAATGGCGAAAAAGAAATGTTTTGTGTGGATATGGATGTCAGTCCGCTGAAAGAAACAGAGAAAATCCTGATGGAAAGTGAAGAACGTTTTCGCTTACTGTCGGATGTGACTTTTGAAGGGATTATCGTGCACAAAGATGGAGTCATAATTGATGTAAACAAAGCATTTGAGCGTATTAGCGGATATAACCGAAAAGAAGTATTGGGCGAATCATTTTTTCAGGCGTTCAGCAATTTTGATGCTGACATGAGTGTTGTAAAGCGCAATATGATGCAGGGGCACGCCCGGCCTTACCGAATCCGTGCCAACCGAAAAGACGGTAAAAGCATATGGCTGGAAATTGAAGGCCGCGACATTGACTATAAAGGCAGCCTGATCAGAATTGCTGCATTGCGCGATATCAGCGAGAAAGTACGTATGGAAATTGCACTGCAAAATGCCGAGACACAATACGAATCGGTGATAAACAATTCCCAGGAAGGTATTTTTGTAATCCAAAACGGAGTATTTGCGTTTGCCAACCCTACCATTACCAAAATAAGTGGCTTCCACAGGGAAGATATTGAAAGCATGCCTTTTATGGATTTGGTTTTCGAAGAAGATCGTGGGATGATCGTCGAACGCAATAAAAAAAGGTTGATGGGGCAGGATATGCCTTCATACGATTTTCGGATCCTTGATATTGACGGCAATCCGAAATGGGTGCACATCAACGCAGCACGAATGCAGTGGAATGGGCAGGATGCCGTTTTGTGTTTTGTGAGCGATGTCGATGACCGGAAAAAAGCAGAAATCGAATTGAGAAGCAGCCGCAAAAAGTTGCTGACATATATCGAATCATCACCTCTGGCAATTTATATTTTTGATAAAAAGGGCAATTATACGTATGTAAATACTGCTGCAGAAAAAATGCTCGGCCTTGAGAAAGAAGTCCTGTTAACAAAGAATGTCAAGGATATTTTCTTTGCAGATGATGTGGAAAAGGGCATAAAATTGTTTGAAAAGCTGCTCACAACCGGCAAAGCACAAACAACCGAACTGAGGTTTAAGCAAAACAATGATTTGCTTTCCGATTTTATTACCGATGCAGTAAAACTTTCTGATGATGAGTATATCGCTTATTGTCAGGATATTACCGGTCTGGTCAATACGCAAAGGCAACTTAGGGAAAAGAATGAAGAATATCAAATGCTCAACGACCGCCTTGAGTTGCAACTCGAAGAAATCAAAAACATAAACATCAAACTGGAATCGGCCAAGCTTAAAGCGGAAGAATCCGAACGGCTGAAAACGGCTTTTCTGGCCAATATGAGCCATGAAATCCGCACTCCGATGAATGGTATTTTAGGTTTTACAAAATTGCTTCAGCAACCCGAACTGAGCGGTGAGCAAAAGAAAAAGTATATTGAGATTATCCAAAAAAGCGGCGACCGAATGCTCAATACGGTAAATGATATTATTGAAGTTTCACGTATTGAAACCGGACAGGTACAGCCTGTTGTTAAAGCTTTTGATTTATGTGCTTTGTTGCGCGAATATTATGACTTTTTTAAGCCCGAAGCGGATAAGAAAAAGCTGGAACTGAAACTGGAAAAGCTGCCCGGATTAAATGCAGATTTGCTTTCCGATAAAGGTATGATCGAAAGTATTTTGGTCAATTTCCTGAAAAATGCGATTAAATATACCAGCGAAGGTTTTGTTTTCTTTGGCTGTAAACGGAATAGCAGTGAACTGGTATTTTATGTGCGCGATACAGGCATCGGGATACCGGATGACAGGCAAAAGGCTGTATTTGATCGTTTTATACAGGCTGATATTGAGGATAAAGACGCCCGTGAAGGCTCCGGACTCGGTTTGGCCATTGCCAGTGCTTATGCCAAAATGCTCGGTGGCAGGATTGAGCTGACCTCTATAGTGAATGAAGGCTCCGAATTCCGTTTTTTCCTGCCTTTAAAAACAGCACAGGCAAATTTATCTTCTGCAACAGATGATGAAAAACCTGATAAACAGCTTCCTGTGAAGAAGTTAAAAATCTTATTAACGGAAGATGATGAAGCTTCACGCATGCATTTGTCCATAATTCTGAAAGGAGTCGTTTCTGAACTCTTAATAGCGAAAAACGGGGAAGATGCGATCAAAATCTGTCGCGAAAGGGACGATCTGGATTTGGTTTTAATGGATGTGAAACTTCCACGAATGTCGGGTTATGAGGCTACAAGAGCCATTAAAAATATCAATCCCGAATTGCCGGTTATCGCCCAAACTGCCTATGCTATGGCCGGCGACCGCGCAAAAGCACTGGAAGCAGGTTGTGATGATTATATCTCCAAGCCGATCAACAAAGATGAATTGCTGCGTATGATTAATGCTTTGTAAGCTATTTTCGTGCTCTCTTTGGGCTTTTGTTTATGCGAATTTTGTACAAATTCTCATTTGTATTAAATAAATATCTATTTTTAGCATCCGAAATTGTTAATTTATGGTATGTTTATATGCTAAAAATTCAATATGAAAAACAGTAATTTACTCCTCCTTGTGCTCCTGGTTTTTGTTTCTGCATCAATAAAAGCTCAGGAAAACCTTAAACCGGCCCGCGTCGTTTTGTCGGATCAATCTGTGCTTGAGGGTTTTATCGATTATCAGCAGTGGGGCGCTAATCCTGCTTCCATTCGCTTTATGCCATCCGAAAATGCAAATCCAACAGTTTATTATCCCAATGATGTCCTGCATTTTGAAGTGGGCGATGATTATTATGCAAGTGCTGTTGTTCCCGTCGAATTAAGCCCAAACGAAATAGCACGCCTTACGGATTCTGCCGGATTTATCCTTCAAACCGATACGGTTTTCCTGCTCCGGATTTATAAAGGAACCAAAAGTTTGTGGTCATTCCATAATCCTGATATTAAAGTCAATTATTATATTTCCACTGATGGTGATTATCAACTGCTTGAATATAAGCGGTATAATGCGCGCAGCGATCGGGATTACCGAATTGTAAAAGAGAATAAAAAATTCATCGGTCAGCTTACATTAAGCCTTTCGGATTGCAAAGATATCTCCGGCAAAATAAATAAGGTGAGTTATGCGGCACGCAGCCTGATAAAACTTCTTAAAGCCTATGATCAATGCGTAGGCCTTTCATCGGAGTATGAGATTGAAGACCAGCCCGGACTGCGGTTAAAATTGGGCTTGTTGGCCGGAGTTTCTGTTAGTACGATTCGCTTCAGCAGCAACAGTCCGGCGCATAAAAGTTTAGTGGAAACTGATTTTGCATCATCCCTGAAACCCACGGGCGGCCTGGCCTTGGATATGATCCTGCCGAGAAACCGGCAAAAGTGGATTTTCCGTAATGAGCTGGTTTATTCTTCTGCATCTTTTGAAGGAACATGGATTCAAGAAAAGCCAGATCAATATACGCGCGAGGAAATCTACAATCGTTTGGAATTTTCCTGGCTGAAAATCAATTCAATGCTGCGCTTTGCCTATCCGGTCAATTCAATGCGCATTTTTATCAATTTGGGTATAGGCAATGCTTTTGTTATTGATAAGATAAATGAAAAAAAGCGTGATTGGTATTTCTATGATACACATACGCTTACCGAAGGGAAAGCCGTTGAGTATATCCGTTCTTATGAGCAGTCGTGGCTTATTGGAGCGGGATTAAAAACGGAGCATTTTGGTTTTGAAATGCGCTATTCGAAATCAAACGGGATTTCCGATGTTACAGCTCTGGGTTCATCCATCAGCCGTTTGAATTTTTATGTGAGTTATATTTTTTAAGGATATTTTTACCTCCTTACATATATGGTCAGTGGGTTCAAAAATTTGATAGATACTTTGAAAATAAACATCATAAATTCAATTTATTATGAAAAGATTATCCTGCATTTCAGTTTTGATTTTATGGGTTCCTATGTTTCTTTTCGGGACAACAATTATCGTTGATATCAATGGATCCGGGGATTACTCAAGCATCCAGGAAGCTATAAATAATGCCCGCAGCAGTGATACCGTTTTGGTGTATCCGGGAACTTATACCGAAATTGTTGATTTCAGCGGAAAAGATATTGTGCTGGCCAGCTTATTCCTGACGAGCCAGGATACATCCTACATCGCCCAAACCATAATTGACGGCGCAAATGAGCAATGCCAGTTGGTGCGCTTTACCCACGGAGAAACAGAAAATGCCAAACTTGTAGGTTTTACGATTACAAGTGCTTCGGCATGTGTGGGGAACCCTAATGTTGATAACCCACAGGGGCTTGGGATTTTGATTAACGGAAGTTCGCCGGTGATTGAGAACAACCGCATCATCAATAACAATTATCATGAATGGTATTGGATTGGCGGCGGGATTGTGCTTCGGAATTCATCAGCCCGCATTGTTCATAATCTAATCCGAAATAATAATATGGCGTACGAGGGCGGTGGCATTTTTATGAGTAATTGCCATGAGGTTCATATTGAAAATAATATCATTGAGGATAATCTTGTTTTCAGCGGTTATGGCGTTGCACGCGGAGCTGGCATTTACATGGATAGCTCAAATTATATTACTCTTGCCAATAACACAATAATTGATAATAACAATGACTTTGGCGATGGTGGCGGGATATTCCTTGGAAGGTGTGCTCATATCCATATCGTAAATAATATTTTTTCTGACAATTCGACCGATGGAGATGGAGGAGCCATTTTTGCCAAATATGTTTCACACCTGAAGATAAGCGGAAATTTGTTGAATAATAACCAGGTTACTGCTTATGGGGGCGGGGCTGTATTTATTGATTCAGAGCTGGTTATGGCTAATAATACACTTTGTTATAATAGCGCAACAAAATATTTTGCTAAAGGCGGCGCCCTATATTGCGAAAATTCAAGCCCTGAGATTTATAATACGATTTTTTGTTTCAATACTTCGGAAGGTAGTGGAAATCAAGTGTATCTGAATGCCAATGCTGATCCAAATTTCTACTATTGTGATATTGAAGGAGGTGTTGATGCTTTTGGTCTGGCGGATACCGTTGTTTATGATGGCCTTTACGAAAATAATATTGACGAAGATCCGCAATTTGTTCAATCTGGCGATTATCCCTTCAGTACAGAAATCAGCTCGCCCTGCAATAATACCGGAGACCAGGATACGGCAGGACTGGCACTTCCGGAGCTTGACCTGGCTCATAATCCGCGGATTGTTGGCCCAAGTATCGATATTGGTGCTTACGAAAACCAGTTGGCAACATCTGTACGTAATCATGTGCCGGCAGCCAAAATCCTTTTATTTCCCAATCCGGTGAAGGATAAATTGCAAATCAGCATTCCTGAAGAATTATTTGCGGAAGCTTGGGTAATTATTGTGGATATGCATGGAAAAGCGGTTTTGGCTGAGCCTTTGAAAAGTTCAGTACAGGATTTCAACCTTCAGGCTTTGGCTTCGGGTGTGTATGTGTTAAAAATTATCAATGGAGCAAGAGTGTTTGAGCAGAAGGTTATTGTGAAATAGCCTGCTTTATTCATGCTTTAAATTCAGGTCAGATGTGAGGCGTCTAAAGCTGAAGATATAGTCGCCTATTTCAAAGCTTTAGCAACGAAGCAGATGGCCTGAAGTTAATGCACTAGTAAAATGCAAACAAATTCAATTTTAGGATATAAATTTAATAAACACTTAAATTTAAGCTGCTTACATTATTTTGTTTGCATTTTATGAATAGAGCAGGATAGAGGCGTTTATACCCGTAGGAGCTTGTTTTAACATTTTTTAGGGCTTATTATTTTTATAAGTCATCCACATACCCCATTTTTGCACGTTAATTAAAGTATAGTATTATGAGCGTTCCATTAATCCTGATCCTCATCCTTTTGTTTTTCCCGGCATTGCTATGGAAAATATTTGAAGAAACCGGACATGCCTCCTGGATGTCATTCGTGCCGGTTTATAATTATTATATCTGGCTGCAGATTATCGGCAAACCCATTTGGTGGTTTATTTTCCTGTTGATCCCCTTTATCAATTATTTCATGGTGTTTCTTATGGTGGTCGAAACGGCCAAATGCTATAAAAAATACGATTTGGGCAATCAGGCTCTGGCTGCGGTTTTTCCATTCATCTACCTGCCTTATCTCGGGCTTTCGTCCAAAGAAACTTATCTCGACCCGAAAGACCGCCCCAAAATCAAAAAGACCTGGATCCGCGAATGGGTCGATGCCATTATTTTTGCGGTTATTGCCGCCACAATCATCCGCATGTTTTTGGTGGAAGCTTATACCATTCCCACATCATCCATGGAAAAATCATTGCTGGTGGGCGATTTCCTTTTTGTAAGCAAATTTGCCTATGGCCCCAAAGTGCCCAATACGCCCATTGCATTTCCTTTTGTGCACCATACCATGCCTTTAACACAGCAGAGCAAAAGTTACCTGGAGTGGATCAAGTTGCCTTATTACCGTTTTACCGGTTTTGGTGATGTGCAGCGCAATGATGCGGTCGTGTTTAATTATCCCGGTGGCGATACCGTGGTACTTGAACGCCAAAACGAAGATTATTACCGCATTGTGCGCGATGCCGAACGTGAATTTAAAAACCGTTTTCCCGAACGTTATTATCCGGGCATGGGACGTCAGGCGGTGTGGAAAAACTATAATGTAACTGCCCGTCCGGTGGATAAACGCGAAAATTACATCAAGCGCTGCGTGGCTTTGCCGGGCGATACGCTGGAAATCCGCGATCAGCAGGTGTATATCGATGGGCAAAAAGGGGAAAACCCTGAAGAAATGCAATTCAGCTACCGAGTTGAAACCAAAGGAATGCCACTGAGCGACAGGGTTTTGCGCGATCTGAACGTTTCTCAGGAAGATATCAGGAATTATAAAATGACAGGTTATTTGCACTTAACTCAGGAAAAAGCGGACAAGCTGGCTCAAATTCCTGTGGTAAGCAAACTGGAACGCAATTCCATCCCTGCCGGAACCTGGGATCCCAATATTTTCCCTTTCGACAGCCGCTACAACTGGAATGTGGATAATTTCGGGCCGCTCTATGTTCCTGAAGCAGGCGCTACAGTGAAACTTACGATGGATAATCTGCCACTTTACGAAAAGATTATCGGTACCTACGAAGGCAATGATCTGGAAGTGAAAGATGAAGAAATTTTTATCAATGGCGAAAAAGCTGATTCTTATACCTTTAAATACGATTATTACTGGATGATGGGCGACAACCGACACAATAGTGCCGACAGCCGTTTCTGGGGTTTTGTGCCCGAGGATCATGTGGTTGGAAAGGCAGTGTTTGTCTGGCTTTCGCTCGATAAAGATAAATCCCTCTTCGGCGGAAAAATCCGTTGGGATAAATTATTCAGGGTTATTCATTAAACCAAACATATAAAATGAAGAAAGCTAAAATTCAAACTGAAAAAGGGGAGATGCTGGTCGAATTTTTCGAAAAGGATGCTCCAAATACTGTAGCAAATTTTGTGAAACTCTCGAAAGAAGGTTTTTACGATGGCCTTACTTTTCACCGCGTTATCCCTGATTTCGTAATACAGGGTGGATGTCCGAACGGAAACGGAATGGGCGGCCCGGGCTATACAATTAAATGTGAGCTCACAGGCGATAACCAATACCACGACCGCGGAGTGCTTTCCATGGCACATGCCGGACGCGATACCGGTGGTTCGCAGTTTTTTATCTGCCATAACCGTCAAAACACACAACATCTCGACCGCAACCATACCGTTTTCGGAAAAGTTGTCGGGAATATTGATGTAGTGGACAAAATCCGTCAGGGCGATAAAATCCTGAAAATCGAAATCCTCGACGAAGAATAAACTTTTCCAAGTTTGAACTTTGGAAAAGTGGTTCTACTAGGAATTTCTTGGAAAGACAAAAGTTAAATCTCCTACAGATTCCTCCTTCCGATAGCTATCGGAATACCTCATACTTCGGAAACTTTGTCGGAATGACGTGTTTTTATGAAGTCAGGAGGCAAATGCAGCGAGGACGTGTTTAAAATATCCTACTGTGTCCTCGCCGCATTTGCCTTAAACGCTTATTAAACAGCGTCATTCCGACCGGAACAAAGCCAAACGAAGTGATTAAGGCTTTGTGAAGGGAGGAATCTGTTTGGAATAGCATTCGAGTTTCTTTCCACGAAATTCCGTTTAAAACCATTTAAAAAGCGCTTTCTAAACCGGACAGAAATGGATTTTGATTACTTTTGTGATTGATCCACCCATAAAACATTTATTATGAAAAAAGTATTTTCCCTCTTTGTACTTATGATTCTTGCAGCCGGTTTTGCCGGTCAGCTGCAGGCTCAAAAGGATTTTAACGGTATTGTTACCTATAAAGTTAATGTCGATTCAGAAACCATGGATCCGCAAATGGCCGCCATGTTGCCCAAATTTATTAAGGTGTATTACCGTGATGATAAATCGCGTACCGAAATGAATATGCCCATGTTCTCTGTTGTGACGATTAAAGACGGAACAGAGAAAACATTAACTCACCTCATTGATGCTCAGGGTAATAAATCTGCTAAAGTGCAGGATTATGCTGAAATTAAAGAGCAGTTCCCCAAGGATATGCAGGTAGATGTACGTGAAGTGGATGAAACCAAAGAAATTGCCGGTATAGAATGCAAAAAAGCTGTAATTACCATTAAAGAAGGCGATAAGAAAGAACGTATGAATGTTTATTATGCACCGGATTTGGGCAATACCAACCTGAATTTTGATAATCCGCTTTTTCAGAAGGTTCCGGGCATGTTGATGCAATTCGAGCTGAATGATGCCGGAGTCAATATGGAACTCGTTGCAAGTGAAGTGCAGAAAAAACGCGTGAGCAAAAAAATGTTTGAAATTCCAAAAGAATATGAAATTGCTCCCAAAGCAGAAGTAAAACGAAATCCGGAACACGTAGAAACAGAACTGGATTAATCCGTTTTATCAATAAATATGAAAAACCCTTCCTGTTTCGGGAGGGTTTTTTTATTTGCCCAAAGGCTTTTTGTATTTTTGTTGCTGAAAATATCCGAACAAATGGCCAAAGTAAATACCAAGTCACCGAAAAGCTCTAAAAAACCTGCCGACAGCCCGAAGAAAAAAAGCGCTAAAGCAAACAAAAGCAAAGTGAATAAGCCTGCATTGCAAAAGATTGCCGGCCTTTTTCTGGTTTTTTCTGCGGTGCTGTTTTTTATCTCCTTTACTTCTTATTTATTTAACTGGCATATTGATTTTGATAAGGTGCAGAATTATCAGCATTCCTTTTGGTCGCTGCTCACCGATGGTGATGTGGAAGTAGGAAATGCTATGGGGCGGCTTGGCGCTTATGTTTCCTATATTTTCATTACGCGTTGGTTTGGGATTGTTTCCTATTTGTTTCCCGTGCTATTCTTTGTTGTGGGTGTACGAATGCTGCTGCATATCCGTATTTGGCATTTGGGGAAATTCCTGGTGTTTCTATTGTTGAGCCTCATCTATTTCCCTGTTCTCCTGGCATTTATTTTCCCCGAAAATCCGGGTTTCGGAATGGGCGGCGTTGTAGGTGTTGAAGCATCCAAATGGTTGGCCAGCCTGCTGGGAAAACTGGGCGAAGGCTTCCTGCTGTTTTTTTTATTGCTTACCTTCCTCACGCTAAAATATAATATTCCCTTCCGCTGGGCAGGGCCCTTAAAGAAATGGTTATCACGCCAGGCCGAAAAGCAGGAAGAAAAGCGTAAAGAGCGCGAAGAAAACAGGGATGCCAAACGTGAGCCCCGTGGCGATATTTATAATCCGGGCGAGTATTCTGTCGATACAGATGATGAGGAAGATGAACTGCCCGCCAATAAACCTAAGCCAAAACCGGTAGAAACTCCCATTGAGCCGGATGAAGATATCGTGACGGAAAATGAGAATGTCCCTCCAATTGTAGAAGATACACCAAAACCTGCAGAAAAACCAAAACCGGCTGCTGAGCCTGCTGCCGATGCGAATGATCCGGGGACAACCATAAACTTTGACGCCCCGCCACAAGATGCAAAGCCAAAACCCAAACCTTCGGCAGAACCGGAGTTTGAAATCAGCCAACCGGAAGAAAAACCCGAAGAAAAAGCAGGGCATGAGGATGATGTGCCGGAAGTAAAACCTGATGCATCTGCAGATAAAGGATTGGAGCACAGTGGAATTGATGAGCCTTATGATCCTCGCAAAGACCTGCCCGATTTCCGTTTCCCGGATTATACACTGCTCGAACCTCATGGCTCCGATTCCACAGAGAAAGTGCAAACCGAAGAACTCGAAGCCAATAAAAACCGTATTGTTGAAACCCTCAACAATTATTCGATCAAAATCCAAAAGATCAAGGCCACAATTGGGCCTACGGTAACTTTGTACGAAATTGTTCCTGCTCCGGGTGTGCGCATTTCCAAAATTAAAAACCTGGAAGACGATATCGCCCTTAGCCTTGCCGCATTGGGCATCCGTATCATTGCGCCAATACCGGGAAGAGGGACTATTGGTATTGAAGTGCCCAACAGCAAACCGGAAATTGTGAGCATGCGCTCGGTGGTGAATTCAGAGAAATTCCGCAATTCAAAACATGCGCTGCCCATTGTCCTCGGAAAAACTATTTCCAACGATATCTTCACCTTCGACCTCGCCAAAATGCCGCACCTTTTGATGGCAGGTGCCACCGGACAGGGTAAGTCTGTAGGCCTGAACGCCATCATTACTTCCCTGCTGTACCGCTGCCACCCTGCCGAGCTGAAGTTTATCATGGTGGATCCGAAGAAAGTGGAACTGACACTCTTTTCGAAAATCGAACGGCATTATCTGGCCAAATTGCCCGATTCGGAAGAAGCCATCATCACCGATACCAGCAAAGTAGTGAAAACACTCAAATCGCTTGTAATTGAGATGGATAACCGCTATGAACTATTGAAAGATGCCCAGGTGCGCAACATCAAGGAGTACAATCCGAAATTCCTGGCCCGCAAGCTGAACCCTCTTGAAGGCCATCGTTTTATGCCTTATATCGTATTGATTGTGGATGAGTTTGCCGATTTGATCATGACGGCAGGAAAGGATGTGGAAGGGCCGATAGCGCGTCTGGCACAGCTGGCACGTGCAGTGGGCATTCACCTCGTGATTGCAACCCAGCGTCCTTCGGTCAACATCATCACGGGTACGATCAAAGCCAACTTCCCGGCACGGCTGGCTTTCCGTGTTACTTCCAAAATCGATTCGCGCACCATTCTCGATGCCGGTGGTGCCGAACAGCTGATTGGCCGCGGCGATATGCTGCTTTCGACGGGCAACGACCTGATCCGTATGCAATGCGCCTTTGTGGATACGCCCGAAGTGGATGCCATTACTGATTTTATTGGCGTACAGCGCGCTTATCCCGAAGCAATGGCATTGCCCGAAGTGGAAGATGAAGAAGGTGGCGGCAAACCCGAATTTGAAGTGGAAGACCGTGATGCGCTTTTTGAAGATGCGGCACACATCATCGTGCAAACGCAGCAAGGCTCAACTTCGCTGCTGCAACGAAAACTAAAACTCGGTTATAACCGTGCCGGACGTATCATCGACCAGCTCGAAGCGGCCGGTATTGTCGGCCCCTTCGAAGGTTCCAAGGCACGGGAAGTGAAAGTGGCCAACGAAATGGCTTTGGAACAGTTTTTGAAAGATCTCAATAACAAAGAACCTAATAACGACTTATAGAAATGAAGAAACTCCTGATCATCACGCTATGCGCTCTGTTTTTTGCGCCAACAATTTATGCCCAGCAAAAAGAAAAAAGAGCCGCCGAAATCGTAAAAGCACTGGCCGATAAAACCAAATCCTACGACCGGCTTTCCGCTGGTTTTTCGTATAGCCTTTACAATAAAGAAGCCGATATCAACGAAAGCAAAAAAGGAAAACTCTGGGTGGAAGGAGATAAATACCGCCTTGAAATTGCCGGGCAGATTGTGGTCTGTGATGGCGAACAGGTTTATACCATTATGCCTGATGCCGAAGAAGTGCAGATCAATGTGCTCGAAGAAGGCGAGGATGCCATGACACCCAATAAACTCCTGTCGTCATATTACGAAGATTACCGTGCCAAATTGCTGCGCGAAAATTTTGAAGACGGTATTATGGTGCAGGTGGTGGATTTGATTCCCAACGAAGGAAAATCCTATTTTAAAGTGCGCCTCACCATTGATAAAGCCTTGCAGCAACTGGTCAGCATTGCCATTTATGATAAAAACGGCAGCGTTTACACTTATGCCATTGATGATTTTAAAGGAAATCCTGATTTTGATCCGGCACTTCTTTCCTTTAAAGAATCTGATTATCCTGATTTTGAAGTAATTGATATGCGTTAGTCCGGATGGCACTTCTGTTTGATAAACCTCTGGCGGAGCTTCTGCGTCCGGAAAGCCTGGAGACCTATACCGGGCAGCAGCACATCATTGGCGCTGGAAAACCTTTGCGCAACAGCCTGGAAAACGGGCGTATTCCTTCCATGATCCTTTGGGGGCCTCCGGGCGTGGGAAAAACCAGCCTGGCGCGTATTATGGCCAATCATCTCGACCGGCCTTTTTATACCCTCAGCGCTGTAAGTAGTGGTGTGAAAGAAGTACGTAAGCTCATCGATGAAGCACGCATGTATGGCGGAAATGCCATCCTTTTTATTGATGAAATCCATCGTTTCAGCAAATCGCAGCAGGATTCCCTCCTGGCAGCGGTTGAAGAAGGAACGGTTGTCCTCATTGGCGCTACAACCGAAAACCCTTCCTTTGAAGTGATTTCGCCTTTACTGTCACGTGCGCAGGTCTATATTCTGGAGCACCTTTCTGCCGAAGAACTGGTTTCGCTGGTGGACAGAGCCCTGCGCTTTGTGCGTGAAAAATTCGATATCCAGCTCGATATCAAAGAAACCGAAGCCCTCCTGATGGTCAGTGGTGGCGATGCGCGTAAACTCTACAACGCTGTGGAGCTGATCTGTGCCCAATACGATGCAGCAAAGGGTGTTTTAACTGTTGATAATGCTTATGTCCAGAGCCTGATTCAGAAGAAAATGGCGATTTACGACAAAAGCGGCGAACAGCATTACGATATCATTTCGGCTTTTATAAAGTCGGTGCGGGGCAGCGACCCAAATGCAGCGGTTTACTGGCTGGCACGCATGATTGAGGGTGGGGAAGACCCTAAGTTTATCGCCCGTAGGCTGATTATCCTGGCTTCTGAAGATATCGGTCTGGCCAATCCAAACGCTCTTTTGATGGCCAATGCAGCTTTTGACGCCATGGAACGCATCGGCATGCCCGAAGGAAGGATTATCCTCTCGCAGGCAACCATCTATCTGGCATCATCACCTAAAAGCAATGCCTCCTATATGGCTATTGGAACGGCACAGAAAATTGTGAAAAAAACCGGCGATCTCCCGGTGCCCTTGCATCTGCGCAATGCACCTACCAAACTGATGAAAAATATCGGTTATGGCGCCAACTACCAATATGCCCACGATTTTATGAATAATTTTGCCCTGCAGGAATATCTGCCCGATCATCTTATCGGAACACAGATTTACAAGCCGGGCGCCAATAAACGCGAACAATCCTCGGCGGACTGGCTTCGCTATTTATGGAAAGATAAATATCCATTCAAATGATACCCAAAGATTTAGAACTGCTCAAATATACGGACAGCGGCAATTTTTTCCTGATGGCCGGACCCTGCGCCATCGAGGATGAAAAGACGCCTTTGCAGATTGCGGAAAAAATCTGCCGGATTTCCGATGAGCTGAAAATCCCTTATATTTTTAAAGCTTCCTATAAAAAAGCCAACCGCACACGCCTCGATTCGTTCACCGGTATTGGCGACCATAAAGGGCTGAAAGTACTGGCGGATGTGAAGAAGCAATTTGGTGTTCCGGTCGTAACCGATATCCATGGAATTGAAGAAGCCAAAATGGCTGCGGAATATGTGGACGTTTTGCAAATCCCTGCTTTCCTTTGCCGGCAAACTGAACTGATTGTGGCTGCCGCCGAGACAGGAAAATACGTGAACATCAAAAAAGGTCAGTTCCTTTCTGCCGAGGCTATGAAATTTGCCGTGCAGAAAGTCCGTGATGCGGGAAGCAAAAAAGTAATGCTTACCGAGCGGGGCAATAGCTTTGGCTATCAGGATTTGGTGGTGGATTTCCGCGGAATACCGGTGATGCAGGCCAATAATGTGCCCGTAATCCTCGATATGACCCATTCGCTGCAACAACCCAATCAGGGCAGTGGCGTAACCGGAGGAAAGCCCGAACTGATCGAAACAATAGGCAAGGCCGGCATCGCAGTGGGTGTGGACGGGATCTTTATCGAAACGCATCCCAATCCGGCTGAAGCAAAATCGGATGGGGCAAATATGCTGCTATTGGATAATTTGAAACCGCTCTTAAAAAAGCTGCAGGTTCTGCATCAGGCAGTTCGCTCCTTTACCAGCTAATTTTGCGAATATTTCTATTGATTTTGCATTGGACGTAATTTTTAATCCATTTGTTTTCAAAACAAGAATCATCCTCGTTTAGACAGCGGGTCGGCCTGTCAAAACAGCGGGCCGGATGAGGGTGAATTTCCGATGCTTAGAATCCCATCAAAGGACTCAAAGCTTTGCCGAGGTACGAGGCGCTACTTTGATTGGAGATTCTTAGCATTGGGAAGAGCGGGGGGGAGCATTGTTTTGACTTGGCTTTTTGTTTCCTTTTGTGCCAAGACAAAAGGAATAAAAATGACGGGCATAGGCATATTTTTTTATTGTCCCAATGTTATTCCTGCATCTAAATTAAAAATGGGTGTCTTATCCGGGAAGCAGGAGATAAGCTGGAACAGCTCTTAAAAAAGCTGCAAGTATTGCATCAGGCGGTTCGTTCCTTTACCAGCTAAGTTTGCGAATGCCGCCGGTTTTCTCATTAAACTCAATGTATTTTACATCAGCAGGCAATTGCTGTGTTTTCCCAAATTGCGGAATACTCAGATAAGCCTCTTTACGCGTTTTTCCGTAATATTTAATCTCCGTAAGAACATTCTCCGGTGTGCGGTAATAAAATCCCTTAATACCTGATTTTCCCTCGGTTTGGAATGTCTCCAGCAAAGCGCCATGGCCTTCTTTACGGAAACTGATATATACATCACGGCCTGTATTGGAATTGGCCGGACTGATGCCGTTTTCTTCCGAAAATTTGAAAATACTGATCAGCTGTGATTCTTCATTTTCTGATGGAAGCACATAAAACCTTTGCGTGACGCGTTCCGTGGTTTTTATGCCGCGGAAAAGGCTGATATATTCATCGGTCAGGCGTTTCAGCTCTTCGTTCATATACTGAACGCTCTGTGCCGGATAAGGGACTTCCTGATATCCGCTCAGCAGGTTTTGGCGGTTTTGCCGTAATTGCGAGATGTAATCAGCGGCATCCATGGCTTTTTCCTTTTCGGGACGCAGCTCAAAACGTGTATTGAAAAATTCTTTACGGAAAGTATTGGTGTCCACATGCACGATACGGATGATGGTATCCACCTTTTTGACACGGTTGGGGCCATAATAAAATTCAAAAAGCTCGGGTATCTGGTTTTTATTCGTTTTGTCATCTTCCTTGATCTTTAGCTCATATCCCGAATTAAAAATCCCGGCAGCTTTAATCAAACCTTTGTCGTTCAGGCTAAGGGATAAACTACGCTCGTCCCTCGATTCTTTTGCATTCCACGATGCATAAAATATTTGTTGCGGATCGGGAACGGCCACTGTGTTTATCTTAAAGCCAATGATTTCGTAGGTGTTGTAATCATTTATGATATAATCTTTTAAGCCTAAAAGTTCTTCTGCAAATATTGCATAGGGGCCTTTGTAGTGATGATTGATTTCCAGATCTACATCAATGCTGATTAGGGCACGGGGCAATGCATACACCAGGCCGCCCGTTTCGGTTAAATCGCCGGCAGAACTGATGCGTTTTACCTGGAGCTGTGCCTGGCTTTCAAATGACAATAATATGATTATCAATAAACTAAAAAAATATTTACGCATAATTTGATGTTTTTTTGTTCGCGGAAATAGTTGTAATTCCCTTACAAAATACTTTTCAAAGATAAGAATAATGTAAACCAGATGGGCTGTTTGATGAAATTTCTGTTTTGGTGGATTGTAGTCATCGGTTCCATGCGGCATCAGATGGATAGAAAAAACTCAGGCAATACAAAAAGATATTTTTTTTATAATATCTGGTTCTACTAGGGATTTCGTGGGTAATGATAATGTTTGAAATTAAATACAAAGCAGATATTTGGAAATAAGATACTTAATAAATATAATGAACTCCAACAGATTCCTCCCTTCACAAAGCCTAAATCACTTCGTTTGGCTTTGTTCCAGTCGGAATGACGCTGTTTAACAAGTGTTTAAGGCAAATGCGGCGAGGACGTGTTTAAAATTTACTACTGAGTCCTCGCCGCATTTGCCTCCTGACTTCATAAAAACGCGTCATTCCGACAAAGTTTCCGAAGTATGAGGAAAACTTTGGAGGAATCTATTTGAAATAACATTCAAATTTCTTTCCACGAAATTCCGCGTAGAACCTTATATCTATTGTATGATTGTTGCCGCAGCAAAGTCAATCGAGTTGATTACGCAAAAGTCTGTATCGTCTCAAAAAAGTTTTCCCGGGAAACAGGCTTTACGATATGGTCGTTGAATCCGGCTGTTTTTAATTTGTTCAGGTCGTCTGCCATGGCATAAGCGGTCAGGGCAATTACCGGAATGTCTTTATTGATTTGCCTGATCCCTTCAAGGGCTTCAAATCCATTCATGACCGGCATACGGATGTCCATGAGAACCAGCTCAATATCGGGGTTCTCCCTGTAAAGGTCTATGGCTTCCCTTCCGTTTTGGGCGTGGATTAATATTGTATCTTCTTTCTTTAGGAAGCTTTCAATTAATTTATAATTGTGTATAATGTCTTCGGCAACGAGAATTTTAATTCCATCCAGTTTTTTTGGCAGAACGGACTGTTTTTCTGTTTTTTGAAGTTCCGCTTCTTCAAAGGGCAAGGTAAAATAGAACACAGAGCCTTTTCCTGAGGCAGAATCTACCCAAATATCTCCTTTCAGCAGGCTGATCAAACCGGCAGAAATAGATAGCCCTAGTCCCGTTCCGCCGTAGTTGCGGGTATGGGATTCGTCAACCTGACGGAAACGGCTGAAAATTAATTCTTTTTTATCTTCTGAAATGCCTATGCCACTGTCTTTTACATAAAACTGTAACTTATCTTCCGTAATGTTGTACCCAAATTCAATATACCCCTGATGTGTAAACTTGATGGCATTGCCTAAAAGGTTGTTTAGGATTTGGCGCAAACGGAAAGAATCCGTATTGAGGGTTATTTCGTCAATAGGTTTGGGTATCTTCAAACGGAGCTGTATATGGCCTTTATCTTGTCTTTTAAGGGTTTCGAGGAATATCATATGTAATCCCCTCATGAATTGATTGAGCTGGAAAGGTTCCTTCACAATTTTTAGTTGGCGTGCTTCAATTTTGGCAACATCAATGATATCATTGATCAGCTCCAGCAAAACTTTACTGTTTAGGTTAATCAGCTCGGTATATTCCTTTTGCTCCTCCGGACTGATGTCTTCTTCGCCCAAAAGATTGGCAAAACCTAAAATGGCATTCATTGGTGTGCGGATTTCATGGCTCATATTGGCCAGGAAAGCGGATTTTAAACGGTCTGATTCTTCTGCCCGCTCTTTTTCTATTTTGAGCTGCTCTTCCGTTTTCATTCGGTACGAGAGCTCCTGATTAAGCAAGCGGGTGCGCTCAAATAATTGTTTGCGCAGAATAAACACCGTAACAATTGTCAGGACAAAAGCCAATACAATGATAATTAATGGAATAAGAAGGTATTTATTGAAAAATTCCCAAAAATCCTTTTCATTGTATTTGCCAAACCATTTATTATAAATCTCATCAAATTTACCATTGGCTTTAATTATTTCCACGCCCTGATTGAGCCTGTTCATGGTAAGGGTGTCGCCTTTTTTTACGGCAAAACCATATCCTCTCGGCAGCAAATCCTGATCTATTTTCTTGATATTGCTGAGTTTATATTTGTCGATAAGGTAGGACCCCTGCAAACTGGGCAGCAGTGCAAAATCATATTTGTTGCCTGCCAGCAAGCGCAGTGCTTCAACCTGGGTATCAACAATAATAAATTTGGCGTTTTTATTGTAGCTCAAAACAAACTGCTGCAGGAAACTGCTGTTTTGCAGAATGACCCGCGGTTTTTCAAGCTTGTCTAAGTTTTCGATATTTTTAAAGGTATTTTCTTTGTTGGCAAAGAAAGAATGGTACATATATAAATAAGGTGTGCCAAAATCAAAGTTCTCTTCCCTGTTTTTTGATTGGTACATGGCAATCAGTCCATCAATCTCTCCTTGCTGAAGTTCTTCTTTCACAATGTACCAGGGGCCAAGCCGGATGTCCATATTGATGCCCATCACTTCACTTGCCGCCTGCATCAGTTCTACTGTAAAACCTGCCGGTTGCCCGTTTTCATCCAGATATTCCAAAGGGGGATAATTGTAATCGCCCCTGAAAACCAATAAAGTAGTGTCACTTTTATCAATTTTGTCCGCATTCAGTGTAGCAGGCAAAATCAATGAAAGCAATAACACAAGGATTACGAATAAGCAGTATCCTGATTTTTTTTCCATTGGCGATCTTAAATCCAGAACGAATAAGTTTTAGTTGCGTTTTCCAAAAATACAAAAATAGTAAAATTGATGAAGCATGAAAGGCGATAAACACCTTGTTGAAAGATAATATTTCAGTTCTGCTCTGAATTTCGTGGGTAACTATAATGTTTGAAAAAAATATGCAGATATTTAATAATGAACTATTGATCCCTAACAGATTCCTCCCTACACAAAGCATTAATCACTTCGTTTGGCTTTGTTCCGGTCGGAATGACGCTGTTTATTAGGTGTTTAAGGCAAATGCGGCTTCTCGGCTCCGCTCGAAGACCTTAAAAAGTGTTTCATAAGAGAAAATGAGACCAAGTATGAGGTATTCCGATAGCTATCGGAAGGAGGAGTCTGTTTGAAATAAAGTAATTTTTCTTTCCACGAAATTCGGTGTAGTGCCAATATTTCAGCGAGCGTCTGAATACGAATGTTTTTAAGCCGGAAAAAATGTCCTGACTGACACCGGATTTACTTCTGCTTGCTTGATTCATAAAGAGAAACAGCTGAGGCCAAACTTTGTGCAACAAAACGGATCGGATGGAAAAACAATTGTTTTATGCTGCCACTGTTTTCTATGATTTGCGGCAATGCAGAAAATGCATGGCTAAGGGCTTTGTTAAGTTTTTTGCTGTTGGGGCTGCTCATTAATGCCTGAACTGCCGGGTTTCGGATTTCTGTGCTGATTGCCGTGAACGCACCTACCACCAATATGGCCCTTTCGTCCATCAATAAACCCTGAATCAGATTTTCGATGCTGATATTTTCAGGGAAACTGCGGATATCCCCCAGAAAGAATAAGCTGAAAAGCGGTATCAACAACATCTGAAAAACAAATACAGACTTTTGGATCCGCTTGATAAATTTTTTATAGACAAAAGAGATCCAAAGAATATAAACCACCAGCAGGATGTGTGTCCAGTAGGCGAAGGAATAGTGAAACAGAAACAACAACCCAAGCAAACAGATAATATGAACCATTAGGAGTAAAAGCCCGGATTTTTTGTGTGTGATTTCTGTGTCCAGGGGATTAAACGGAATTTTTTGTTGTGCCTGCGAAAAAGCGCCTTTTGAGGTTTTGCTTACATAGAATGATGCCCGGTATCCGCTTATTACGGCAAGCGATCCGGCCAGGCCATAGATAACAATCAGTATCATGGCCAGCGACCAGGGGTTCATTTCGCCAAGACCGATTTTTCGGCTCAGGAAGAGATAAAAATTGATGTAAAGTTCAAAAATATCACTTCCGTAAAGAAAAAACAAACTAATAAGCTTATGTATGAGTGCGCTGGAAACAGCGATAATGCCGCCGGTAATCATAAAAATCAATTTTTTGCCGGAAAGCCGAAATGTGCCTTCCATTATAAGTGCTTCGAGCAAAATGCCGCTCATGGGTCCCAGAATAATAGCACTGGGCGATATGGATTTCATCAGCGCGCAAATCAATCCCGTGCGCCAGATCAGGCCTTTTTGTGGCCAAAGCATATAAAATCCCGTCATAATCATAACGCCGGCTGCAGCGAGGATGCTGCCCGCAAAGGGAATCCGCAGATTATGCAAATATGAGCCCGCAATGATTTCCATTCCTGCCCAAATCCCTCCGGCAATGGCTGCTTTGCTCCATAAATCATCCGTTGGCCTTCGCATAATTTTTCAGGTAGTTTTGATAATCGGCCATGCTGTTGATGTTCAAAAATATGTCATCATTGGCTTGCACAGGATATTTTTGGATGCGGAGGTCATTAAAGGATTTTTGAATGGCCTTAAAACCATTTTTAAACTGTTGTTGAAAAACCGGCAGGCAATTGCTCCGGTAAACAGCGGCAAGTGGCTGCGCAAAGCCCTTATTGTATGGAACGATGGCATCTGCATCATCACGAAAGTGCAGCAATAGATCAGTAAAGAAATTTTCCGGGATATCGGGCATGTCCACCGCCAAAACACAATATTCCTGCGCATCAATTTCCTGCATTATGCGGATGATTCCACTTAAAGGCCCCTGATTTACAGTGTGATCATAAATAACATTATGTTTTGTTTTGAGCGGGATGTCTTTTCTGCTGCTGATAAAAATATCGGAACCGATGGCACTGAATTTTTCTGCGGCAATATCCAGTAAACTTTTATTATGGACTTTCAGCAGGGCTTTGTGCGCGCCCATGCGGCGGCTGCGGCCTCCTGCCAGAATGATGCATGCGGTCTTCATTGAAGCAAATGTATTGAAATATTCAGCAGAATTGTTCCATAAGCCCGCTTTCTGTGTATTTTTGTTTTATGGCCGACAAACATCAAGTGAAAACGAGCACAGCAAAAACATGGATTATCCTGGCGGTATTGTTCTTTGGTATTTTGATGGGCGCACTGGATATTTCCATCGTAGGGCCTGCCATGCCCGAAATTTCTTCTGATTTTGAAGTAGGAGAGCGGGGAATGGCATGGGTTTTTAGTATTTATGTCCTCTTTAACCTGGTGGGGATCAGCTTTCTGTCGCGCCTTTCCGATATTCACGGAAGGCGATTGCTCTATATTGTTTCTATTTTGATTTTTGCCATCGGTTCACTGATTGCTGCCTTTTCGGTGAATTTTGATATGTTGCTGGCCGGTCGTGCTGTTCAGGGATTTGGCTCCAGCGGTATATTTCCTGTGGCATCGGCAGTAATTGGCGATGTATTTCCTGTCGAGAAAAGGGGCAGGGCTTTGGGAATGGTGGGCGCTGTTTTTGGCCTGGCTTTTATCATCGGCCCTTTGGTTGCCGGATTGATTTTACTCGTTTCGGGCTGGCATATGCTCTTTTTGATCAATATCCCTGCAGCAATCGTACTGATCCCCCTGGCATGGCGCTATTTGCCCGGAAAAATCTATGCCCAAAAACGTACATTCGATTTTTGGGGCGCACTGCTGATGGGCGGAAGCCTTGCTTTCTTTGCATTGGCAGTCAACAATATCGATCCCACGGCTCTGTTTAAAAGCCTGAAGGCTCCTTACTTTTTGATCAGTTTCTTTGCTTTTCTGTTGTTGTTCGCAATGTTCTACAAAACCGAAATGCGCGTTGCAGAGCCAGTGGTACAAATCCGGCTGTTCCGTTCGCGTCAATTGCGCCTGCTTGGAATGATTGCTATAGGTCTGGGGCTCTTTCAGTCCGTTTTTGTTTTTATTCCGCAAATTGCAGTTCAGTTGTTTTCTGTTACAACGGCACAGGCAAGTTTTATGCTCCTTCCTTTGGTCGTGGCAACGGCCATTGCTTCGCCTGTGGCCGGACGGATGACCGACCGTTTTGGATCGCGCATTGTAATTGCTGCCGGTTTGGCTATGGCTGCACTGGCAACGGTTGTTTTGGCTTTTTATGGCAATGATAAAAGCATATTTTTATCTGCCGGAGCCGCTTTGGGCATAGGTTTTTCCTTTCGTTCATCCTTAAATTATATCATGCTCAATGAAGTTCCCGCTTCCGAAAGAGCCAGTACACAGGGGATTCTCGCGGTTTTGGTAAGCGTTGGCCAACTCAGCGGCGCGGCTTTGATTGGGGCTTTGCTGGCCAATGAGGCACATGCCTTTGAAGGTATCCAATTCGCTTTCTTTTACCTCTTTGGGCTCGCATTCATTCTTATGTTTTTGTCCCTTTCCCTGAAAAGCCATAAAAAGGAACGGGAATGGCAAGGAGGAATTTAGCGGATAATCATAATGTTGGAATAAACAATCAAAATCTTTCCACGAAAAAACCATGTAGAATTAAAATGCGATTATACTAAAGGAGCAATCACTCATCGGATGACTTACATCTACCCACTCATCGGATGACTCTCAGTCATCCGATGAGTTTTAACAGCCGGTTTCAGTCGTCCGATGAGAGGCAAATGGAGTCAAACTTTCCCGAGTTTTATACAAAGAGAAGTTTGGATCTGTCATTTGCTCCAATTATTGATGAAGGAAGCAAATTGTATTTCAAGGGTTCAAATGTTCGCGAAAGATCGGGCAGAACCAATTTTCGAATGACCCACTCATCGGATGACTCCAAGTCATCCGATGAGTAGTTGACAGGCGGCTTCAGTCATCCGATGAGTAGGTCTAATTTGCCTTAATAAGTATATTTACAGAATATCCGCCCGAAGCAAGCCCGCAGCAGCCGGCTGCCCGCTAAGTATTTGCAGCGACTTGGTATAGCGATGGTATAGCGATGGTATAGCGAAAACCCCTGTGGGGATAATGTGGGTTTTGTGGGGAATTGCTCTGAAATTTCGTAAATATTTAGCTTATAAAAAGGCCCGGGCCACACTTATGATAATTGTGTGCCACTTTTCTCCTCCCTTTGTGCCAATTTACCTGCCTGATAAAGAATTGCCATGATCCGGCATGCTTTTTATAATTCCTAAGGTCTTCCTCAGGGCAAACGCATCATAATTTACGTAGCTTTTTGATAATATATAACCCTCCTTTTAGAAGTTAAGGTAATATGGTGTGTTACAAGCTTAATGCATTGTGGTGTTATTTTTCACCGCTAAGTATTATTCGTATGCTTAGGTGTCAGCCCTACAGGCTGAATATTGTTTGTTTGCTTTAAAACGGGGCGTTGCCCCGTTTTCTAATGTATCAGCCTTTCAGGCTGGTAAAACTTTTGTCAGATCGAACAATCTTTGGTTTTCTATAATGGAGTTTTTTGATATTCAGGCTGTAAGCCTGATACGTAACAAGCTGATGCAGCGCATCAGCTTGTGCTAATTGCAACAAATATGCAGCCTGTAAGGCTGCGACATTTTGTTTTGGTCAATGAATGTGGACTTATTTATGATGCGTTTGCCCTAAGGTCTTCCTGGATTCTCAATAGGGATTTTAGTGGATTATTACAGGTATAGAAATAATTTTTGATGCGCATAAAAAATTTTTTTCACGTGCATAAAAAATATTTTTCATGCGCATGAAAATCAATTATGATGCCCATGAAAATAATATGGCAACAAGAGCTGTTGAAAGAAAGATGCTTTTGTGCCTTGCGGAAGGTATGGGTTTGCTTGGCCGGATCCACTAAACCACGCGTGAGGACACGCTCGGAAACGGGGGGCAGGCGGGCTTATCCGTTTTAATAAACGCTTATATACGGTTATAAGCGTTTATTAAAACGGCTACGAAAGCGATTTTGGATAAATTTAGGTTAAGGTTTTTTAGCTTACGAGCATTTTATAATGCACATAGACTAAGCAAAGTAGGATCGTTGCATTATTATGAAATATGTTCGTTTCACAAGCTGCATGGTTTAGGCTTCATTTCGTTTCGGTTCGGGCAGGGAAGAAGCCAAAAGTGCAGCTTATTCGTGTGTCTAAGCAAAATACTTTGCGTGGAAAAAAATGGAAGATTTGTAAAATGCATAATAGGAAATTAGACAATATTATCTACATTTGTAGAGAAACAAAGAAAATGCATATGAAACCGGCATGCGCCCATACTAATATTGTTGAAATAGTGGCAGATACGCAAATACCTGCTGAGGACAAAGGCGATGTATTGGTAATTGGGGGTTCTTATATGCAGAAGTTAGCGGCAAACTTAAGAAACGACACTGCATATAATAAAAAGAGAATTTAATGAATGAGATACCAATAATAAGAAAAGGAGCCATAAAAGATTATTGGACAAATGGATTTAGCGGAGGTCTGATTATTGGAATTTTAGTGTTTCTACTATCCTTGACAAATAATAGTGCTTTGAACTCTTTATATTTCGGATTGTCTACATGGATTGGGATTATTGCTATCTGGATAGGAATTGGATTTACTAGCGAGGAATATTACAAAAGAAAAAAGAAAATTAAGAATTTGAATTCAGATAAATATGCTTTCCTTGACAAACAAAATTTCACATTGCATGAGGATTTATATTTTGAGGGGATTTATAATGGATTCTTCTTTCGAGTTTTGCCCATGACTAAATGGATTGAAAAAAAACGAGGTAGAGGAAATGATATTGAATACGTAGTAATTGAATCCTTTTACACATTTGACTCTGATTTAATTGATGAAAAGCGAGAGGCAAAAATGTGTGGAGATTATTTTTTAGGTAATGTACATTTCGGCAATCATTGCGCTGGATTTGTACCTAAAGACTGGGACAATCCTGATTTTAAAGAGAATTTTGACGGTTTGATAAGTATATTTAAGAGAGAAAACCTGATTCCTTTAATGAAAGAAGATTGGGAAAATACATTCGGAGAAAAACTAAAGAAAGCTAAAGAAGATGAAGAACAAGCTAAAACAAAACAGATTTTGAAGATTGGCAAACTTGACATTAAATATAAGAAACCTGATAAAAAAGTCAGCCGCTAACAATTAAGCAACGTTTTCCGGCCATAGCCGGAATATGTGCTTTGTGTTGAACGAAACCGGCTTACATTTATATTGGGGAATCAATTTTTGCGGTATTTTCAGTCAAATACCTTAAGGGCAGGGAAAACAGGCCATTTTCAGCCGAAAAGCTTTGGTTTGCGATAATTCAAATGAACGTTTTGTCAAGATATGATGCCTGCCACAGTCCATTTTGTGGGTTTTTGGCATAATCATATCCTAACTACATGACAAAATTTCAAAGCACAACCGTATTGATTTTAAATCATTGATATTTAGAGCTTTAGCTAAGTAATCCATCCCATATCTAAAAATGCTTACGGATTTATAGCCATGATTTTTTATTTTAATAGGCTTCAATTCGTTAAGGTAGAGACCGAGTTTGTAGCACCATGCATAAGATAGGATTACCAGGGCAAACAGCTTCTGGATACGCTCCCTATCCTTTAGGTGTGTGTCTTCAAGGTTATATCCGGTTTTCTTAAGTGCCCTAAATGCAGATTCAATTGCCCATCGTTCTTTGTAGAAAGCTATTGCTTGGTCTGACTGCGAAAAAGAAGCTATAATCATCAATTCGGGCTTTCCCGTTTTGTCTTTGACCTTTGATGCCGACAGGTAACAATATTCCTCTTTGATTATCACAATTTTATGATAATGCATTACCTCATTGAGCTTTAACTGGCTAAAGAGCCAGCTTGCTTTAATGTCTTTGTTTTTTCCCGGAACACTAATCTGGGTATTGTTGCGTATGCGGATATAGTATTGGATATTATTGAGGTTCAACCATTTAAACCATCTTTGCCCTATGAATTCCCTGTCGGCTAAAAGGGACTCAATTTTAGATTCCCCAAATAGGTTAATGAAGTCCTGCATAATTTCGATGCGCTGTGCTGTGCTGGAATTGCCAGCTTTAGGCAGGATTTTGAAAATCAGAGGAAAGGCAAGCCTATTGTAATTTACGGCAAGTACCAGGATATTGATGTGCAAGCTGCCAAATTTCCAGTCATTGCGATCCATTGACAACTGATAAGGAGGTTTAGAAGGCAGCAATGAAATAATGACCCTGGCAATCAAGCTGTAATCCAAATTATATTTGGCCATGAAGCGCTGTATCCTTCGCAGGGATGAATCGGTAGCAGCTTTGCTGTCGAATACTTTTGCAAGCTTATTGAAGTTCACTGATGCGGCCTGGTTTAAGGCCAAAATAAATAGACTGATGAAATTGACCCTAGCTTTATTGATTTTGTTTTCAAAAGCCTTTGATAAAATTTGGGATAAATTGCTAACTTTACTGTCAAATCTGGCATTCATGTTCATATGCATTATTTGTGGTGAATTTTTGCATACTATACTGAATGCCAGTATTTTAACCAAATTTTTTGGCCAAATCTTATCAATTAGTTATTAACATAATTTATTGAATTTTAGACAATTATGATTTTTGTCATGTAGTAAGAATCATATCAGTCCTGCATTGCAGGGGCAGAGGGAAAACAATAAAGCATGCGGATTTTCTCAGCTTGCATCCGGCGCCCGGATACGTTGATGGAATGATTCGGGGATTGGTTTTTCCATTTCAAGCGGGTTTTTCTCACAAAAAATCGCCATCTTTGCTATCTGGCGAAGGTAGTTTTCGTGTGTGGAACGCGAGCGTCCATTGATTACAAGGCGCTGCATAAACTGCTCAGCTCCTTCGGCAGGCTCAGGACGGCGCATGGTTGAAAAACCTTTAACCTTTAGGCATGCTTCATCCTGGATCGTTCTTTTTTTCATCCGTTTATAATTGTGATTTCATCGGTCGGATGGAACCGCATGATGAAAAATAATCATTGTCTTGTTTGTTAATGATTATTTTTATCATGCTTGTTTCATAAGATTAAATTTTTAAAGGTTAAAAAATAAAACCTTATACGTAAGAATCAGATCTTAGGTGAAGCTGCCGACCGGAGGGAGGTTTCGTTCTGCATTTTGTATAAGTAATGGCAGGGAAAGTACTAAATATGGTACTATACGGAATTTCGTGGAAAGAAAAATTACTTTATTTCAAAACAGATTCCTCCAAAGTTTTCCTCATACTTCGGAAAACTTTGTCGGAATGACGCGTTTTTACGAAGTCAGGAGGCAAATGCGGCTCGGTCACTGAGCGGAGTCGAAGTGCGCCGCATTTGCCTTAAACGCCTAATAAACAGCGTCATTCCGACCCGAACAAAGCCAAACGAAGTGATTAAGGCTTTGTGAAGGGAGGAATCTGTTAGGGATCAATAGTTTATTAATAAATATCTGCATATTATTTTTAAACATTATTGTTACCCACGAAATTCCTAGTAGAACCTATTTTAAATCAGTACCCTTGTCTTTTATAGAGTATATGAGCCTCCATAACTATGCGGAAAACACGATACAGATATATTATAATATGGTTTTCCACTTCATCAATTCCTTTCGGTTGAACAGCCTTCAGGAGATACACAAATTTAGCGAAAAAGAAATAGACCGCTATCATTTAGGTTTAACAGAAAGAAGGGCCTTATCTGCCTCAACCATAAATCAATCCATTAATGCCATAAAGCTCTATTATAGTTTTTGTCCATAATGTCCGATCTCAGCGTTATTCTTGTTCTGAAACCAAGTCATTTACTAAGGTAAACTCCTTGTTTTCAGCCCTGCGAATGCCTCGACCTCGAACATTCTGAACTAAAAACACGACTTTATAGACAACCTCTATTATAAGGTTATAGCAGGAACACGGGTGCATCTCAATGAAATAAGCAGGCCGAGAAATGAGCGCGTATTGCCCAAAGTTCACAGTCAGGAAGATATGCAAAAACTATTGACAGGTATCGGTAACCTTAAGCACAAAGCTATCTTACTTTTAATGTACTCGTCAGGGATCAGGATCAGCGAGCTGATCCGCATGGAGAAAACGGATATCGATTTTGAGCGAAAATTGGTTTTTGTGCAAAAATCGAAAGGATATAAAGAGCGATACACGATTTTATCAGATAATGCCGCCCGGACCATCAAAGAATATGTGGCGGAATACAAACCTGAAAGGTATTTATTTGAGGGGCAATATGGGCACAAATATACCGATACCAGCATACGCAAGATATTAGCAAACAATGAAATACGAGCAGATGTCAGTAAAAAGGGAGGGCCGCATGTTTTGCGTCATTCTTTTGCCACACATTTGTTGGAGCAGGGTGTAGATTTGCGTTATATACAGGAATTGCTCGGTCATAACAGCAGCAAAACCACAGAGATTTATACGCATGTAAGCACCAAAGACCTTGGGCGGATAAAAAGTCCGGGAGATTTATTGGTCATTTAGTTGAAGATTGGAAAAGAATATCTATATTTGTAGAGAAACAAAGAAAATGCATATGAAACCGGCATGCACCTATACTTATTTTATTGAAATAAAGCCTGATAGGCAAACACCAACTTCGGACAAAGGCGATGTATTGGTAATTGGGGGTTCTTATATGCGGGAGTTATAGCCAATACAAAATGAAACGAGCACCTCTATAAAAATTTGACTATTTTAATGAAAAAATTTCAATCTAATATTTAATAACACTTTTAAGTATGATTAAATATAAAATATTCATTTCATTTATAATGCTTGTTTTGAGTTTTGTTGCAATATCACAAACTCCAAGCCAAGACCCTAATCATTATCTTCTTGATACTGAAGATAGTTTCAATTCTTTTAACTATAGTCTTTGGGGAAGTAAGGTTCCTAATAATACCTGGGGATTAGAAACATTTGACCCAAGTAAAGTAACAGCCTCAGGTGGTGTATTAACGCTTGAATGTCAAAAAGTTGGAAGTGATTATATTTCTGGCGGGATTGAAACTGTTGGCACAAAAACTTTTACCTATGGCTATTTTGAGATAGAAAGTAAACTACCTGCTAGTGGAACAAGAGGCCCATGGGGAGGATTCTGGATGCATACAGGAGAGGGAGGACATGATGAAATTGATGTCTTAGAACCATTTGGTTGTGATACTGAACTTGGAACCCAATTTCATAGTGGCTCGCACGCAACACATGATGGAATATATAGAAATACAGCAGATGTATATGGTGGTTTTCCAGATTTATCAGTAAGCTATAATAAGTATGCTTTAATTTGGACACCAGAATTTATCCAAGTGCTCATTAATGACATCGTATTGTATGAAATCGTTAATCCGTTGTTTGTTCCAACTCATCCTATGTATGTGTTTTTAACATTTCAAATACAACCAAGTCCTTGTGATCCACCTTCGAATTTTCCAACAAAATATTGGAGATTTAGGAATTTTAAATATTATACTTTAAAAACTGATTGCACTAATGGAATTACACAGAGCAATTTTAATTTTACTGGACATGATTACAAAGTCCAAAAATTCTATTCACTAAGTAACTCATCTGTTCCTAGCAATTCAAATATAGTCCTAAGAGCAACAGATTATATACAAATAAATGGTGAATTTACAGTACCGTTTGGAAGTACTTTCACGGCAGTTACACATTGTAATTCCTGTCCAAATTAAATATTATAGTAAAAACAAATAAAATTTAAAAAATGAAATCATTAATAAAACAGACTTCTATCTTTTTATTTCTTGTATTAACAAGTCAAATGACATTTTCTCAACTATGAGTGGAAAGTGATGGAAGTTTATTCGTAAATTCGTATAATACAAATTGGGAAAGAGCTAATTGGACGAAAGTTCATTACCAGTATTCATGCGCATATCATTTATGGAACACATATTATAACAAAGATGTTTTTTATGTTAGAGGCGATGGATATGTATGGACAAAACAAGGTTTTTTAACTGCATCAGATTCAAGTTTTAAGACAAATATTCAAGATATAAGTTCTCCATTAGAAAAAAATACGAAAACTAAAAGGAGTAAAGTATAATAAGAAATATACTGTACACGAAATAGATACAATTAATGAATCCACAGGAAATATAAATATAATTGAGAAGCAAAAACTAGAGCCATTGGAGTATGGTCTAATAGCACAAGAGGTTGAAGAAATAATTCCTGATATTGTACATACTATGCATGATTCAACTAAAGCAATTGAGTATACAAATTTAATACCTATCTTAATTGAAGCCATTAAAGAACAGCAAATCCAATTAGAAGCATTACATATTATAATAGAAGATCATGAAAAGGAATTAATAAAACTAAATGAATGCTGTAAAAATAATAATTCAAATAAAAAAAGTGCTTCAATGGATGAAGACCAGGATAAACAGAAAGCAAAATATAATGTTTTGTATCAAAATACACCAAATCCATTTTCTGAGGATACAAAAATTGAATATTGTATATTCCAAAATTTTCAAAGCGCAAAAATTTATATTCATAATTTACAAGGAAATGAGTTAAAAGCATTTAATCTTGACAAATCTGGCCAAAATTATATTACTATTAAAGGTGAACAATTCAAAGAAGGTATGTATATTTATACATTGGTCGTTAATGGTGATATAATTGACTCAAAAAGGATGATATTAACGAAATAAAAATAATATGAAATCTATTTATCTAGTAACACTTTTTTTATTATTATTTGGATGTAAAAAAGATGATCCAATTAAACACGATTACAGAGAAAATTACCTTGGGACATTTAAATTTAGTTCAATTAAATCTCATTTGGTAATGTGCTATGATACAATACCTCCTTGTATTAATGGATGGAAAATTGTGTCAAAAGATTCTTGCTTTTATACCAACAAAATTGAATTAATTGATTCAAATAAAATTAAAATCGATATTTGGAATGATATTCTGGGGTACGATGTATATGATAATATTATTTCTCAAACATTTTTACCAGTAATCTCAAAAGAAGGGATTATATCATTTGTTGATAGTATTAATATTTGGAATATAGAAGGTTATTATATAGGATATGATACTCTAATAATGGAAGTAATATATAGACCCGGAATTGGTGGCTATGAAACATATAATATTAAAGGTGTAAGAATAAAATAATGTACTGGCTATAACAATTAAGCATCGTTTTCCGGCCCTAGCCGGAATATGTGCTTTGTGTTGAAGGAAACCGGGTTACAAATATATTGGGGAATCAATTTTTGCGGTATTTTCAGTCAAATACCTTAATGGTGCAAATTACAACGCAATCTGCCACTACTCATACAATTCACCCTTAGGCTTCAAGCAAAAAGACCACTGCAATTATTGATAATTGTACCATAATTTGTATTTTTGGGACAAATAAAAAGAATATGGGACAAAATGCACCACATTATCAACTTGGAAAACTTCCACCTCTGAGAGAAAAGGTGGAAACCATTGAAATTCTTAGGCAAACAAACAAATCCACAGCCGCATTAGCTGAGTTGAAAGGTATCGCAAAGACAATTCCCAATCAAGCAATGCTGATTAATGCAATTGTTTTGCAGGAAGCAAAAGACAGCTCGGAGATTGAAAACATTATTACAACACAAGATGAGCTATATAAAGCATTGACTGTTAATAAGACTTATATTTCACCAGAGACCAAAGAAGTTGTAAATTATCGTAGAGCAATATTTCATGGATTTGACATTGCTAAAAGCCAAGGATTTTTAAGAGTGAATGACATTGTTGGCATTCAACAAAAATTGATTGACAATACTGCTGGAATTAGAAGTACTCCTGGAACTGTATTGAAAAATGATACAACTGGAGAAATAGTTTATACCCCCCCACAGGACAAAGCAGAAATACTTGACTTGCTGACAAATTTTATTGACCATTTTAACGCACAAGATGATTTGTCACCATTGATAAACTTGGCAATATTGCATTATCAGTTTGAGAGTATTCACCCCTTTTATGACGGAAACGGAAGAACTGGTCGGATTTTGAATATTTTGTATTTGATTCTTAACGAATTGATTGATGTTCCAATTTTATACTTGAGTTCCTATATAATTGCTAATAAACCAGAATACTACCGGCTTCTAAATCAGACTAATCGGACAGGAAAATGGGAAGAATGGATAATGTTTATGCTTAAAGCAGTGGAAAATACATCAAAAGATACAATTTCAAGAATTACCAATATCAAAGACCAACTTGATTCGACTATTTTAAAAGTTCAAGAAAAAGCCCCAAAAGTATATAGAAAAGAACTTGTTGAATTACTATTCGAGCAACCATATTCGAAAATTGAATTTGTGGTAAACAAGTTGGGTGTGGAAAGAAAAGCAGCTTCCCGGTATTTAAAAGAACTTGAAGATATTGGAATTGTTGAATCTCAAAAAGTCGGAAGAGAGACTTTGTATATAAATAAAGAATTGATTGAGATACTGAAAAAATAATGCACGAAAGCCTAACAATTAAGCATCGTTTTCCGGCCTTAGACAGAAACCCGAAGGCTCGGGTCAGGTACCCACGAATTACTCGGGGCAGGTGTGCTTTGTGCCTGTCCCGAGCTCTTCGGGACCTGTCCCGAGCCCTTCGGGACCTGTCCCGAGCCATTCGGGAAAACCGGCTTACATTTATATTGGGGAATCAATTTTTGCAGTATTTTGTACCAAATACCTTTTGGGAAGGGAAAACAGGCCATTTTCAGACGAAAAACTTTGGTTTGCGATAATTTGGCTATTTCGGTCAGACTATGCCACTGATTTCGGTGAATTATTTTTCGATAAGCAAGGTAACCCACATTTGGGAAACGGTCAAAGTTATTATCAAACACCTGGACTATAAACTGTTCAAGTGGTTGAAAAGCAAAGGAAGGAAAGCGCACAAGCAGTTACGCCAACGGCCATACAGCACTTTTGTCAAAGGCAAGGGGCTGTTAGACTTGGAAAAGTATGCGCGTTTGAAGACCCTTGCAAAAGCTCAATGAAGAACTCTATCGGTAAGCCGTATGAGGGAAAACTTCATAGCCTGTCCCGAGACATTTGGGACCTGTCCCGAGTTATTCGGGATACGGTTTGATGAAGGGGGTACTGATAGCATGCAAATAATTATTATCTTTACGGAGATTAATTGGAGTGTGCTATCAGGCTATACTCTACGGTGCAAGCTTAAAGAACATAGAAATTCAAACTAGTAAAAAAATATGATTATACAAACTTTTGACACACTCTATCTTAGATATGGATATACATTAAATAAACGATTATCAAATAATAAGATAAGAGTTTATACTCTAAATAAAGGAGTTTATTTCGGTGCAGATATTGTCGTTAAAAATGAAAAAGAAGATTGTCAGAGTATTTTAAAACAATTATCAGATGCTGGATATGCATGTCGCCTGAAAATATTCAAAACAACAAAAGAAGTTGAAAACTTTCTATTTGAATCTTTCTTTCATTCAACCCAATTAACTGAAAGACTTCAAAATCGCTATAAGAATTTTACTAAGAGTCAGTCAGATATTCTTAAGGTCAATTACGAGTATATTCCAGTCTCATATTTGCTCGAAAATGAAGAATTCAAGCAAGAAAAGAATATTATTGAGAGTGTAACTTCAAAGTTAACAAGCAGTGGAGCTAAACTAATAATTATTGAAGCAGCAGCTGGATATGGGAAAACTTGTACATCTTATGAGATAATAAATAATGTTTCAATCAATATTAAATCTTTATCTCCAATTTTCACCGAGCTCTCAAGAGATAGACGTGCAGCAATTTTTAAGCATATTTTGCAGGATGTAATTGTTAATGAATTCCATTCATTACTTGATGAAGATTTAGTAATTCATGAAATTCAAAATGGGAAAATACCTTTAATTATTGATGGTTTTGATGAACTATTAAGTAAAGAGCAAGACAAAGCTAACTCTGATTTTGAGCAAGTTGAAACAATGCTTTCAACAATTGGAGATTTGCTAGTAAATAATGCAAAAATTATCATTACAGGTAGGAAAACTGCAATATTTTCAGGGGATTCATTTATCAATTGGATTGATTCAAATCCAAATGAATTTGAAGTTAATAGATATCTACTAAATCCTCCAAAAATAGAAGACTGGCTAGAAGAATATAAATTAGACAAAATTTTAGAAAAGGAAATTCCAATAAATCAAATTTCCAATCCTGTTCTTCTTGCTTTTCTTAGAAGCCTTAAAAGAGAGGACTTTAACTTAACTGTGGAAACTCCAAGTAAAATTGTTGATAGATATTTTGATACAATTTTAGATAGAGAGCAAGAAAGACAACAACTAAATATTGAAGCAAAAGAACAACTTAATATATTTAGAAGACTTACAGAGGCTATGATTGAGTTTGACATAACATCAGATTCAAAAGCTTGGATAAGAGAGTTAATTATGGATAGAAACTTTGAATTGCTTGAAAAAATTAGGAAATCGTATTCAATTTCCAAGCGACCTAGTTTAGATGAATTAACTAATACTCTAAGCAATCATGCTCTTCTTGATAGGAAGGGGAACAAAGATAACATTGGTTTTATCAATGACTTCATTTTTGGAACATTCATTGGAGAAATTATAGTTCGACCTAGTTTTAGTATTGATAAGGTTTTATCTAAGCATATAATTGAATTAGCAACAACAGCTTTTCAATTCCAAACGAAGTCAAACAAAGATGATTTATACTCCAAAGTTTCGGAGTTAAGTTTTTTTAGTAATCAAGATAAACTGCTGACAGAATACTTATTACAAGGAAAAATAACAAAGAAATTCGAAAACGCAACTTTTAATGACTTTTCCATATCCAAACTTGACATTGATGATGAAAAACAATTCACCAGATGTGTTTTTGCCAATTGCACTTTTGAATTTATAAATTTTAGAAATAGAGCATTTTATGAAACTTCATTTGTAAATTGTGTTTTTAATCAATGCACTTATAAAAATATAACAGGTCAAATAAATATTCATGTTCTCAATTGTAATGATTATGGTTGCGGATTTATTGAATCTGTCAGCAACGGAAAACTTCCAAGTGATAATGAAAACAATAAAACGCTCTCAGACTATATTCTATCAAAATTTTTAGATACTGCTAACCGTCCAAGACATAGGAAGATTTCTGTTATTTTAAACGAGGTTAAGGCGGAAGAAAGACAACAGTTTTCTAAGCTTGTAAATAAATTCAAAGCTGACAAGTGGATTAAATTGAACGGGGATAATGCATTTTTAACTGAATTAGGTATTCAACAAGCAAATAATATAGTGTAATGAGAGATGTATTAGGGCTAGAAACCATTACAAACAAAATTGAGAAATCAATAAAAGCAGAGCTGGATAAAAGCGGTCTAATGTATCGCCTATTTTCTAGAGTTAAAAGCACAGATTCTATTTCAACCAAAATTGAAAAGAAAGAATATCGCAAACACAATAAGAAAATTACCGATATTATCGGAATTAGAATTACTCTATATTTTAAAGATGATGTTGACCTTGTGTATGGTATATTAAAGCGCAAGCATAACTTCGACCATGAATCCACTGACCCTCATTCAATTGAGGAATTTAAACCAATAAGATGTAACCTAACATTTAATTTAGATGGTGCTTATCTTAATGAAGCAAAAACAATAATTGCAGATGACATTGATGTTGTTGATACAAAATATGAAATACAAATTAGAACAGTTTTATCAGAAGGTTGGCATGAAGTAGAGCATGATTTAAGATATAAATGCAAAGAAGATTGGAATGGGCATGACGACCTAAATAGAAATCTTAATGGAATATTTGCAACACTTGAGACAAGTGAATTCTCAATGCTACAAATGTTTGACAATTTATCATATAGACATTATAAAGAAAGTAAAATTGAGCCACTCATTAAAACAAAGTTTAGAATTAGGTTAAAAAATGAAATTTTAAATGCCGAATTAAAATCATTACTAAATAAAGACAAGGAATTATTAAAGAAGATCTTTAGAGTTGATAGGCAAAAGTTTTTAACGGCGTTCCTAAATAGTAAGATTAGAATTCCATTGACTATGAATAATCTGGTATTGCTAATAAACCATTTTGAAATTAATGATTCTAGAATAAGAGAGTATGAAAATGAATTTGTAAAAGGTGAATTTGAAATTAGCTAAAAAGCCAGCCGCTAACAATTAAGCGTCCTGGCTGCGTGCAGCGCGAAGTCTGGACGTCCCGGAAGTTTCGGGATTGAACATTTATCCCGATACTTTCGCGGAAACCGGAGTTTGATGTTATGGGGATTGATATAAAAAAGGGAGGGGTTACAGCCGGCTTACAAATCCAGTAAATTCAGCTGGCTTTCTTTTTCGAATTTCCGTTCAACATCATAGGGCAGAATCTCAATAAATCCTTCAAAAGTAGGCTTGATAATGACTTCGGCTGCATGTCCGCCCAACAGCTTGTAGTCCGCTCCGGCAATGGAAATATGCACATGTGGAAAAGCTGTGCCGTTTAATAAGCTGATATTGCCCATAAAGCTTACAATTTCAAAAGCACCTTCAAATTCCCTAAAAATATAGTCTTTCGCTTGCGGGTCATAAAAGCCAAGTTTACAATAACTTGCCCCGCCAATACCGCTGACTTTTGCTGTTTTTATTTTAAGCTTTTCGCAAAGCTGCACCAGTACTGAAATCAATTCTTCACCGGCTTCTGCCTTGAATTGTATAATGTTGTTTTGTTTTTTGTATTTCATGTTTCATTCCTTTCCGGCGAAATTACGAAAACCGGATTACGTACATTGTTTATGCAGCTTGAAAATTGCCCTGCAACGCTCCTTCAACGCTTTTGCAACGGTCTTGCGCGGCTGTTGGTTTGTTGTTGCAGCGCGGTCAACAGCTTATAGTCCATCGGGATAAAACTCCTCAACGATATCATTAAAAAAGTCCAGGTGTTCATTCATATTTTCCAGGTTTTCGTCCGATAAAACGTTCACCGAATGCAGAAAAATAATGGCATTTTTAACATGTGCAGCAAGACGAACCACATTGTCGATCCAAAAAATGTCTGTATCATCGGCCTGATCTTCATAGTCTTGCGTAAAGCTGCTGTTGTACAAAGCGATGCCGGTTCTCGTGCGGATTAAAGAGGGATATAATGCCAGTATTTCGACCTGATGAAGGTAATGCTCTGTTTCCTTTACGCCCTCAATTTCATTTAATTGATCTGCTGCCTGATCTTCGCATTCCATGAATTCGGCAAGTATTCCGCTCATATTCAGGCTGGCCGCACTTAAAAGAGGATGAAAAATATCATCGCCTTTGAGCGGCACTCCAATGCCCGTAGTTTCATGCATTTCTTCTTCATCCTCATTAAACATGAGCTGAATGAACTGGGGGATCAGTTCGAAACGGTCATAAAGTCTATTGCGGGCAGATTCAACCCTGGGCTTTTTGTTTCCTGTTGCTTCCAGTTCAATTTCCATGATTTCGCATTCGCGGTTGAAACTGCAGCGATAGCAGATGCGGTCACAAAACTCCATGGCGATATCGGCATCGATTTCCTCGAAAACCTCCGGTATTAGGCTCAGTGTATGTTTCTTGTTTTGATATTTTTTGGAATACATGTGCTTCTATTTGTGTTTTTTTAAAAATTCAGTTACATCTTTTTTCAGCGCCTGCAATTGGCGGATAATGGTTTCCCAAACAATTTCATCATCCGACTGCTCCATCCCTTCAATGAATTTATTGGGCAGGTGGATGATTCTTTCCTTGTTGTTGATGGCGATTTCCGGATCGGCTTTTACCAGCCGGCTCATGGTGCTGCTGACTGTTTCGATTTCCCGTTTAAGCGTTTTGATAAATGCAGGATTATTGCGTATGGTGAATAAATCTTCATCTTTGCCGAGGTAAGTTTCAACCGATTCGATCGATTCGAGTATGTCGCCAAGCAGTATTTTGGTTTTAAAGTCCATATTTTGGTATTTGTAGAATTTAGACGCCAAGCTTTTCGAAATTGGCATAAAAGTTTTTGCGCTCCATGATCATTGAAATTGCAGTAAGCAGGAAAGAAAGAACCAGTAAAACAATTGCCAGCGTGTGGAGGATTAAAATTTCATCATAAAGCATCAGCCAGCCCAGCAAGAGGGCGCTATAAGCAGTGATCAGCAATAGGCCCGGTGTGCGGCTTTTCTTTTTTAATGGAGCATAGCGCCGGATTAACCAGCCGAGAAGCATCAACAAGCTCACTGTTGTGCCGCTGATGACAAACAGTAATTCCGTGTTTTGTGATGCGGAATTGAAAACAAGCATCATCATGATAATGTAACTCCCTGCCAGTAAGGCCGATTGAAAGAAAATCAGGGGCGTATGTGCTTTGCGCCATCCCGGTAGTGTGCGCAGCATATAAAGGCGCGACATTGCCCAGATCAGTAAAATGCCAAATCCCAGGCTGGTGAAATGTAAAGTGTTCAGCAATTCGATGTTTCGTTTGCTAAATCCCACCAGGACATCCGCAAGCAATAAAATGATCCAGATGCTGAGAAAGAGGATTTCGCGACTGAGCCAGCTGGTTTTCAGGTTTTTTAGTGCAAACAGAGCGTGCATGGGGTAGGCAAGGTGCGTAAAACTGAATATCATTGCGAGCAGGCTGAGCACCAAACTGATTATTTGGCCGTGCAGGAAAAAAGCTGCGATTTCGGAAGTGAAAACGAGCATGCCAAGGCTCAGGAAAAAATACAGCCCCACAGCTGCCTGCGAAAGCAAAGTAAAGGCTACCAATGAATTGATGTGTTTAAGCATGATAAATTTCCTCCTTGTTTTCGATGGTCATATTGTCGTGCTTTTTCTTGCTGTCGGCATGCGGGCTGATCACAGCTGATGGTGCGCAGATTTCCGGATCGGGCAGTGGGAAGATGTTGTTTTTGCCGTATTTTTTTTCCAGATCGCTTATTTTGCCAAAATCCAGGGCGCGCATGGGGCAGGCAGCCACACAGGCTGGTTTGTTGCCTTTGTCAATTTCGTCCATGCAAAAATCGCATTTGGTCATCTTGCCAATATCCTCCATAAACTGGGGTGCGCCATAGGGGCAGGCCCATTCGCAATAGCGGCAGCCCATGCAGCGGTTGTGATCAATGAACACAATGCCGTCGGCGCGTTTTTGAATGGCTGAAGTAGGGCAGGAGCTGAGGCAAATCGGATCCTGACAATGGTTGCAGCTCATGCTCAGGAAATAAGCGCTAAGCTTTGGTACAAAACAATTGCCTTCTTTTTCCCAGCCTCCTCCGCTGATTTCATAAACGCGCCGCCATAAAATTCCAAGCGGCAGGTCATTTTTGTCCTTGCAGGCTACCTGACAGGTTTTGCAGCCAGAACAAACAGCGCTGTTGAAATAAAAAGCCAGTTGGTCCTTTTCCTTATTCATTGTTCCATTTTTCAATTTCTACCATAATGCTGTGCTGGGTATTTCCAAAGGCCAGTGGCGACCATTTCTCGGTGGTCAGTGTGTTGATGCAGCCGCCGATATCGTTGCCGTCCTTATCGGGTTGCCACCATGCGCCCTGAGGAAGATCAAGCACGCCGGGCCTGATTTTTTGTGTGATGCGACAAGGAATGATCACGCTGCCCCTTTGATTGAAAACGCGCACCTTATCGCCCGTTTGAATATTCCTTTCTTCGGCATCCAGCGGATTGATGAAAAGCCTTTGCGGAAAAGCTTCTTTTGTCCAGGGATTATTGGCGTGCGTGGAATGGACGCGCCCCATATAATGATGGCCAACAGCCTGAAGCGGATATTTTTCACTGATTTCATTAAAAGGGTTTTCCCATTCGGGGATGTATTTCGGTACCGGCGGTATTTCTTCCGGATTGCCTTTTTCGCGCAATTGCATGGAGAACAGCTCAATTTTGCCACTGGGCGTATTTAGAGGATGTGCTTCCGGGTCGCGACGGAAATCTTCAAAAGCAATTTTTGGTTTATCCACTTTGATGGCGTGCAGGCTTTTGCCGGATTTCTCCCAGCTGTCCAAATCAGGCAAATCGGGATAGCGTGTTTCGCGGAAATGATCCACCGACCAGGCAATCCAGTCTTTTTCACTTCGGCCTTCGGTATATTCTTTTTCGATGCCCAGCTTGGCCGCGATGGCTGTGGCTATGGCATAATCGCTCATGGCTTCACCCGGAGCATCCTGCACTTTGGGCATCAGCAGGGCTTCATCGCCATACATCCAGCCGTCTTCCACGCCCCATGTTTCAAATTGCGTGCTCACCGGGAGCAGCAAATCAGCAAAACGTGCCGAAGGTGTGAGGAATTGATCCTGAACAGCAATAAATTCCACCAGATTTTCGTCTTCCAGTATTTTACGTGTGCGGTTGATGTTTGCATGTTGGTTGATGAGGATATTGGAAGCCACCGACCAGATAAATTTGATATTCTGATCCAGCTTTTCGGCTCCGGTCACGCCTTCTTTTGCTGTTAACTCTTTGCCGCGCAAAATGGCTTCTGTCCAAAGGAAAACGGGGATTTTGGCTTTTATGGGATTATCTCCGGCAGGAAAAACATTCCATAATGGACCACCATCATCGGCTTGCAGGCCATATGCGCTGGCCCAGCCGCCTTTGATTCCGATATTTCCTGTAATGGCCGCCAAAGCTGCCCCGGCTAATACAGGCTGCTCGCCATAAGCGCGGCGTTGCATGCCATAACCCTGATAGAGCATGGCCGGCTTTGTGGTGGCGTATTCGCGGGCAATGCGTGCAATAGTCTCTGCAGGAATTCCGCAGATTTCTTCTGCCCATTCGGGTGTTTTGGGCTGCTGATCAAAAGTGCCAAGAATATAATCCGAATAGGATTCTTCGCCCTGGGCGCCTTCGGGCATCTGGCTTTGATCGAATCCAATGCAGTGTGTTTTTATAAATTCCTGATCTGTAAGTTTTTCGCTGATCATCACATGGGCCATTGCGCTCATCATTGCGGCATCGGTGCCGGGACGGACAGGGATCCATTCGTCGGCAAGGGAAACGGCGCTCATGCTCATGCGCGGGTCGATGCAGACGGTTTTTGCTCCGCGCTTTCGGGCTTCCATAATGAAATAGTCGCTATTGGTGCCGTCGCGCATTTCGGCAGGATTCCAGCCCCACAGGATGATATATTTTGAGTTGACCCAATCCTGGCGCTGGTTTCCGGTAATGCCGGTACCGTAAATATAAGGCGTAGCCTGGCTGATGCAGGCCGTGCTGTAGCTGTTGTAATAACCCAAACAGCCGCCCATAAGGTTGAGCAGGCGCTCGGCGGTGCTGCGTCCGTTGGTTTGATTGTAACTTCCTGTTCCATAGGGGATAAACAAGGCTTCGTTGCCGTATTTTTTTATGGCGTTTTGAATTTTTTCCGCCATGATGTCTGTGGCTTCATCCCAGCTGATGCGCTCGAATTTCGCTTCTCCGCGTTTCCCAATGCGCTTTTGTGGAAACAACAAACGTTCGGCATGATACTGCCTTTGACGATAGGCGCGGCCACGGATGCAGGCACGCAGCGCGGGACTTTCAAGGCTGTCTTCCCGGTCATCAGTTTCGATACGGGTGATGATGCCGTTTTTCAGGTGTACTTTTAGGAGGCAGCGTCCGCCGCAATTATGTGCAGGACAACCTGTTTCGATAATGGCGTCCGGTTCGTAAAGTGCCTCACGGCATTGTTTTCCGCTGATAATGCGCATCAGCTCCGACCAGCTGAAAAGTGGTTTGCCCTGCTGCTGCGCCCATTTTGTATTTATATTCTGTTTCCCCATTGCAGGCATAAAGATAGGAAAGATGTGGATAGGGTGAAGCTTTGATGTTAAAGAAGGGTATTTATCAGATTTCTTGGGCTGGTTTTTTTAAAAATTTGGCTTATTTCATATGTAGCTATAATGAGAGAAGGAGTTGGTTTGTCCATATTTTGGAATAGATTAAATTGAAAAAGTGAAGGGTTAAAATTATTTTGATTTCATGCTCTAATTTAATTATTGATAATCAGTGTTATATATAAAAATATTTTCTAAAAGTCATTTCTGTTTCTCTCAGGTGCTTTTGGCTTAATAATTGAAATTCTAGCAAGATCACCAATAATTTTTTCAAAATGGAACAAAAAGCAAGCTTTGATATTCATAAATTTATGTGCTCGGATTCTTTTTTTGATTGGGGTAAACAGTTTTTATTAGAATTTTTTAATGATGAATTGAAGGATGCCATTCGTAGTGATCAAATAAGCCGCAGTGAACGCTTATCAAAAATATTAGATTTTGTAAAAAAGAAAGATTTAAAAAATGCAAAAGAAGCATGTGGTATTGGGAGTAGCTGGCGTTTGTATAATATAGATATTTTTAAGGCGAGAAATTCAATAAAAGGCCTGATTAAGGGATTGATGGAAATGGATGAAGTTGTAAGTGAAGAGAGCTTTATTGCAGCAAGAGAAAGTTTTTTGCGTCGTAAAAAGTTTTTTACCGATGCAGAATGGGGTAACAACCACCCAACGGATACAGATTTCTATAAGGTGCTGTATAATCAATTTGAGAAAGTGGAGTCTTTTTTGCAATTGCCTGCATTTCAGGAGTATTTGTACGGGCAATTAATTGAGTATATAGAAAACACGATAAATCTGCTTAAGGAGCTTAGTGATTATACGATTGATAATTATGATCTCCTTATTGAATATGTGCAGCAGATGGAAGACGATCCAAGTGAAATTGATACAAATAAAAATCAGAAACAATGAAAGAGAATAGTATTGATTTTGAAAAGGTTGTGTTTAATGTTGAATTTTTTGAAAGTCTATATATGATTCTTCATGAATCCCATGATTATTCTGAATTTGCAGAATTAGAACGGATGTATGAAGATGAATTATTGGAAAGCGCGAGAGAGTTTCTGTCTTCACGAATCAGTGAAATTTATCAAACCTTATCTATAGGGGATTTTTTGCAGGCCAAGGAATTACATAGGAATGGAGATACTTTTTGCCTGTATAATAATATTATTCGTACGCGTAGAAATACTTCAAAAAGCTTGGTTAAAGGCATTATAGATTTAAAAAGCATTCAAAACCAGCAAGAATTTATAGAACGCCACAAGCACTATTGTGAATGGATGACCATGGTGATTAACCGAAAAGAAGATAGCAACAGTCTCTTTGATGGTGTGTTTTACCGAAAAATTAATCAGGAATTTCAAAAGCTGGAATTAAAGATGCATTTGCCTGCTTTCATAGACTACGCTCATAAGGAGCTTTTGCTTTATGTGGAGGAGTGGATTGCTTTTGTTGATCAATCCTTGGCTTATACGGAAGAACATTGGGATGTTTTATTAGAATCTGTATAAAAAAAAGCCCGGCAAAACCGGGCTTCTACATTATAAAACGAATTTTTTATGGGTAAGCTATTCCCGGATATTGCGAAACAATAACCTTTGGGATGTTTGCACCATAAGTTTCATTAATTGCATCGATAAAATAGTTGGCAACAATGGCATTACCTTGCTTGCTGAGGTGGATGCCGTCGAGTGAGAAAATACCACCGGTAACAAATGTTGGCGTAAATGTCAGTCCATCAAAAACCAGTCCGTTTGCGGCGGCCTCTTTCATAATGGCGTTTACATCAACAAAAGCGAGGCCATGGTTGTCGGCCAAAGCTTTGATTTCGTTATTGAAAGCAGTTGTGGCATTGCTTATATTTTCGATTTCTTTGGTGTCGAGCACATAGGTTGCCGGAATAGGTTTTTGAGAGCCCCAGCCACCACATTTGAGTGAATCCTGCGGAACGCTCAGGAGGATGAGTTCGTCTATTTTAGCCTGTCGCATGCCGCCAAGAGGTGCGTATGTGTCGCTAAGATCTTGAATAACAAAAGCGTTCGGTCCTTCTTTGAATTCCATTTTGGGTAATCCCATTTGTTCTGCTCCGGCATTGTAGGGCGCATAAGCAGCGTTGAGTGCATTGGCCAAATCAGCAGTGAGCACCAGGCCATAAGAGGGTACTGTTGTGAAAAACGGAGTACTCATGATGTCGGGGATATTGGCAATGGCCCCTTTTTGCCCTGCTGATGTCATGGTATTGACAATAGCATTCATTGTGGGGGCAAATCCCGGAATAGGTCCTGTTGTTTCCATTGGCGTGATAAACTCGCCTACATTGTTTTCGCCGCCTGCAATGGCATAGCCCAGTACATCATTATTTCCGATCCACAGGGTAAAGAATGTTGCCTGGAGTTCGGCATAAGCCTGAAGGACGCTGGCTTCATAAGATGGCGCAAAACGGACATAATAGGGGTTTGCTGTGGGTGGCTGAGCAAACAGGCCTTCAGGGTTTCCGTAGCCGGGAGCTGCAAGGTGATATGTTTTGGCGCCAGGAACACCGAGGTTGTTCACCGGCCACAAGCCGGGGGTTATGTCCTCCTGTTCTCCGCTCGTGAGCACAGGCCCTAAAGACATGGTTCCCATACAATCTGCGGTTATTTTTAATTCAAATGGTGGGTTTTGAAATTTTATTCCATACTTACTGGTAACAGTAGGCTGTGTGAAACTTCCTCCGCCAACTTTCATAAATTGTTCCGACAGAATTTTTGGATAGCTGTAAGATTGTGCCGGATCATACAAAGCACCATCGGCATAACCTGCTGTTAATGAATTTCCAACAGAAACATATTTTGTGAGGTCAATATCTCCGGACGTCGGATTAAATTCTTCTACATCGGGTTTACATGCAAACATGAAAACGGCTACAATGCTTAAACTGATAAGGTATTTAATATTTTTCATTGTCGTCATTTTTAGAATTTATAAGTGATTCCAAATCCGGGGATTGATGTATTTACAGCATAATTTCCTGAGAAATTGGCCGGCTCATAAGTACGTTCGGCTTCCATACCGGTGAGGTTGAGGTACGAAAGGTCGATTTCCAGATTAGGAATAGGTTTGTACGTCAATCCGCAGGTTAAGCCTACGGTATTCATGCTTACAGTTTCCGGGTTGAAATATTTTTCGTTTACCGGCGATGGATCATAATAAGCCCCTGCACGGACAACAAGCTTGTCGCTGATCAGGTATTGTGCTCCAATGCGTGGAATCCAGCTGTCTTTGTATTCTCTTGGGTTCACATTATCCAGCGTTTCGCCGGCTTCTTCAAATGTGAATGTCAGCTCTTTGTATTCGCTCCACTGCACCCAGTTTACTTCAACGGCAAGCATCAACCTGTCGGTTGCCTGAAAAGAAAGGCCAAAATCGAGGTTGGCAGGCATAGGGAGGCTGGCGCTGAATTTGTTTTCTGTAGGAATCAGGCCGCCAATGGATGCAGGGATTTCGAATGTAGCATCGCCGCCTTCAACCGCAACATCAATTTTTGAGCGGTAGTCAATACCGAAATTGATGCGTTCGCAGATTTGCACATGCATACCCACATTGAAACCAAACTTAATATCAGAATCGCCTTTCAGGTTAACGTTTGATGTCTCTGAATAGGGAAGGGCTTTCGTGAGGTCAACGCTTCCTTTGGTAATAACGAGGCCAGCGCCGATACTGAACATGTCGTTGATTTTGTAGGCAATAGTGGGCTGAAAATAATAGGCGCGCAATGCGATTTCCTCAATGAGGTATTTTCCTGCCCAATTATCTTCCCAAACGCTTTTTGAGCCATAGGGCGTATTGATGCCAATACCGGCAGTAAATTTTTCACTTAGACGGAAGGCGCCATAGAAATAAAATGGAGGACTTGTTGGATTGTTGGTTTCAGCAATATAAGAGGAGTGTAAATCCCCGTATTTAGCATTTGCCATTACCAGGCTTACGCCCGCGCTGAAGCTAAAGCTGCTGTCCATTAATGAAAGAGCACCCGGATTATAGAAAATTGAACTGGGACCAAAATACCAGGGTGTGCCTATAAGGCCCATACCATTCTGTTTTTGTCCCTGCAGCCTGACCTGAAATCCTCCGGCAATTGCTGAGCCGGTCATCAGAAGACTGAGTAAAACGATGTAAATTTCTTTGCGCATAGCAATTTGTTTTAGTTTTATTAAAATCGGCTCGCAATTTAATAAAAAAACTCTGTGCTTACATCTATGGATTTATATATGTTGTATAATTCTGTTTAAATGAGATGCAAATAGTTTAAAATCAATGAAATAAATATTCTGATAATTTTAGGTTCATTTATTTTATATGAAAACTATTTGACTGAAATTAGTTTTTTTTGTTGGCTTATTTTTGATTTATTCGGAAAGGTTCGATGTTTTTTGTAGCTAAAAAGTCCGGAACAACAAGAGATGAGCGTTTTCCGCTTTGTAATTTTGCCGTGCAAAAATGTCTGTCAGTTAATGTTTTCTTAATGTCAGGCTAATACTGGCTTCATTGTCAGTGCCTATTTTTGCTTTATGACGATTGAAAAAGTAGTTTTTGGGGGATGAATTTTATGTTTAAGGTTCAGCAGAGAAAAGTTCGATGAAAACTATTTTTTCCTTTCTGGTTCATGCAAAGCTTATAGTTTGTACGAAAAAATAAATGTCATGATGGATTACTACACGCATATTCCGCTAATGCTGCTGTTCATTCTGCTTTTAGGTGTGTATTTTACCGTTCAAAGGGTAATCTCCTACCGACGTGAACAGAAAAATAACGAATTACGGGATATCGAATCACTTCCACAAAATGAGGAAGTGCCCCTGAATTAAAAAAAAACCGGAACATTATAAGGTTTAATGTTCCGGTTTCTATGAAAAACAATGGATTAATGAGCCGATTCAGTATTTTTATTTTTGACTTCAGTAGCACGATTCCAGTAAGTAGTTTTACCGAAAGCAGCCAAACCGATGAAACCTCTGATTTTAAGTTTTTCGGGTGATAAAAGCTCCATATAACAGCTGTACGTTTTGCCTGTTTTTGGATCATAAATTTTTCCGTCTTCCCATTCGCCATCATCATAAACAAAATCTGATAGAATAACCAGGTTCAGTACCGGGCGGTCGCGCAAGGCTTCATCAGGATTCTTTTTGTCCAGCTTTGGCTTTTTTGTGAACCGGTCTATCGGATCCTTTAGCCATACAAGTTTTCCGAAGAATTTACCGTCTTCTTTGTAAATTTTCACCATTCCTGTTTCTTCGTCATTATACCATTTGCCTAAGATGGCATCTTCGCTGTATTTTTGAGCAAATGTGCTCAACCCACTAAAAACTAAAGTAATGGTGAATACAACTGCAAGGATTTTTTTCATGTTATCTAATTTTAATGATTAATTTATTTTCAATAAGAATGCCTGAATCATAAATTCCCATCCATCGCTTTATTATTTCCGGATAAAATTTCACCAAAGATAAACTTTTCAAGCGATTGGCCTTTGAAAGATCAAATTACTTTTTCCAAACCGGTTCTACACGGAATTTCGTGGAAAGAAAAATTACTTTATTTCAAACAGATTCCTCCAAAGTTTCCTCATTCTTCGGAAAATTTTGTCGGAATGACGCGTTTTTATGAATTCAGGAGGCAAATGCGGCTTGGTCACTGAGCGGAGTCGAAGTGCGCCGCAATTGCCTTAAACACCTAATAAACAGCGTCATTCCGACCGGAACAAAGCCAAACGAAGTGATTAAGGCTTTGTGAAGGGAGGAATCTGTTAGGGATCAATAGTTTATTAATAAATATCCCCATATTATTTTCAAACATTATTGTTACCCACGAAATTCCTAGTAGAACCTTCCAAACCTATAGAAAAACCATAATGCCTATAAATATGTGTATTTCGCCTGCGACATGAATAAATTTTACTAAATTCGGCCAATATTGCCATGTTGAAAAAAATAAGATCATATTTTGGGTTTACAAGAATGGAACAAAGAGGCCTGATTGTGCTGCTTGTTCTGATTATTCTTGTATGGTCGTTGCGCATGGCCATGACATTTTACGATTTTTCCAATGCCCGGAAAATGGATTTTGCCAAGCTGGAAGAAGCCAAAATATGGCAAAAAAACTATGAGCAGCTTGTGAAGCAGGATTCATTGCGCACCCAAAAAGAGAAGGCTGAATATTTGGCAATGAAGGAGAAGAAAGCAGAGCGTGCCAAACCCGTACCGTTTGCATTTGATCCGAATACAGCAGGGGCAGCGGATTGGCAAAAGCTTGGCTTGAGTAAGAAACAGGCAGCTGTTTTGGTCAAATATACCAATAAAGGAGGTCGTTTTTACAAGGCAGAAGATTTGAAAAAGGTTTTTGTTATCTCCGATGATTTTTATGCCAGCATCAAAGATTCTGTGCGCATCGACCTAACACTCTTTGCTCAAAAAAAAGAGGCTCAGGCCGATAAAAAAGTGGATTCATCGCTTTTAGCGGATAAAACTCCCACTAAAAAATTCATAAGCTTTTACGATACGCTGAATGTGGAACTCAACAGTGCCGACTCAGTGCAGTTGTGCATGTTGCCGGGAATTGGTTCGTGGTATGCGCACAGGATTATGGAATACAGAAAAAAACTGGGCGGTTTTTATCAAGAGGATCAGCTGCTTGAAGTTTATGGAATGGATACCGTGCGCTTAAACCGATTCCGCCCTTATATTCATATCGACACTATCTATATACGGAAAATGGATTTGAATGAAGTGGAATTTAAAGAACTTTTGCGGCATCCCTATATGGAATATTATATCGTGAAAGCAATATTTCAGCATAAGAAGGAGCAAGGGGCATTTCATTCGGTTGCTGAGCTGAAAGATGTCCGGCTTATTTATGATGGTTTGTATGAAAAAATGCGGCCATATTTGAAAATCAGGAAGAAGAACTAGGATATGATGAATGTTAAATTAAATATTCCAATGTATTTGCTTGCGCTATTCTGCCTGTGCATCGCTTCTGTTGCAAATCTCCATGCCCAGGATACAGAAGAAGAGCTTGCAAAGCTTTTGGATTCTGCGAAGATTTTATTGCAGCAGGATCCTTTGCAGGCCATGCAATATGCTCATAAGGCGGATTCCCTTGCCCGGGAAGCCTTCGATACCCTTTCGCGGGCACAGGCACTAAAAACTTGTGGTTCCGCTTGTTTGTTTGCAGGATTGCCCGATTCTGCCCTTAATTTCTACCGTCAGGCTTCCGGCGTTTTTCATTTGGCAGGAAACTACAAAGGAGCCAGTCAGTGCGATAATAATATTGGTCTGGTTTATCGGCAGATGAGCCAATTCGATAGTGCACTTATTTATATGAAAAAGGCAATGCAGTATCACAAAAGTGTTGATAATTATAAAGATTATGCCAGTTCACTGGGTAATATTGCTACTGTTTATCATTATCTGGGCAACCTTGAGCAGGCTGTTGCATTTTATAAGCAGGCATTGGATGTGCTGCATGACTTAAAGGATACAGTGCTTATTGTTAATAATTTATCGAACCTTGCTGTGATATACGAAGATCATTTAGACCATGAAAATGCACTGCGCATGTACCATAAAGCTTTGCCGCTGGCATTGAAATATGAATACTTTGAGTCGGTAAGCGTGATCATGCAGAATATCTCGGTGGTTTATCACAACCTCGGGCAACTCGATAGTGCCGAGCATTATTTAACGCAATCCCTTCTTATCAGGGAAGAGCGAAATTTCGATATCAGCAGGGTTTTGTGGAATCTGGGTACTTTAAAAGCCGAGATGGAAGATTATGATAAGGCAATTGCGTATTTTTTTCAAGCCCTGAAAATGAACCGGGAAAACGGTAATTTGTATCAGGTGGCCAAAGGTTACCGCCATATTGGCAAGCTTTTAATGAAACAGCAGGACTATCAAAGCGCTTTGGAATATTTTGAACAGGGATATGCAATCGCGCAAGAGATTAAAGCACTGGATGAAATGCGTATATGCTCCCGTGAATTGGCAATGGCAGCGTCCAGCCTGGAGGATTTTGAAAAAGCAAACCAGTATTTTGATGCCTTTGTGAAACTCAGTGATAGTGTGTTCCTCGAGGAAGATGTCCAGGAGGAGCAAAAACAAATTGCCGGAGAACTGACAAAGGATCAAAAACAAATCGTGCCGAAGGATCTTTGGATGATTTTCTTAAATGTATTTTTGTTCGGCCTGTTATTCGTTTTGGCAATAATTATGGTCAAACGGATCGTGCAGAAAAGAAATAAAAGCGAAAAATAGCGCAGATCATCGCGCATTGGGTCAGAAAATTAGAATTAAAATCAAACAAATGTTAAATTTGCCACAAAATAAAACCAAATACATGCTTAATCGAACCACAACTCTTTTCATGGTGCTTGCCGGTATAGTTGCAATGCTTTTTATGGCTTCCTGTACCGAAGAAGATATTAACCGTACTGTCTATCAGTATAATGTGCGCTATCAGGTAATCAGTTATATGGATACTACATCGGATATGACCATTACCTATTACGATCCGCAATATGCAAATCATGTCAGCGAATATTTAGAAGATATTAAAAGCTGGAACCACAGTTTTAAAGGTGAAACGCTGGATCATTGCTTTCTGGAAGCAGTTGTGACCAACGATAGCGCAAATCTGGCTGTGATGCTTTATGTTGATAGCCTCTTGATGGATTCAGATAGTGTAAATTGTTATACACCAATAGTTTGTGATACAAATAGGGCAGTGCTGAATTATACCCTCGAATAGTTTTAAACTTTTTCTATGCGTATTTTTAAAAAATTTCCCCGGACTTTCTGGGTAGCCAATACCATGGAATTGTTTGAGCGCTGGGCCTGGTATGGTATGTTCATGGTTTTTGCTGTTTACCTCACCGGCTCACGCGATACAGGGGCTTTGGGATTTTCTCAGGAGCAAAAAGGCTATCTGATGGGGCCTGTGGTCGCGCTTCTTTATTTCCTGCCGGTAATTACCGGTGCAATTGCTGATAAATTTGGCTATAAAAAGGTGCTTTTTTCTTCCTATCTGATTTTGGCCAGCGGATATCTGCTCATGGGTTTGGTAGGTTCCTACGGTGCGATGTACGCCGTTTTTATGTATGTGGCCGTGGGCGCATCCCTTTTTAAACCAATTATTTCTGCAACAATAAGCAAAACCACAACCGATGAAACGTCCTCTATTGGATTTGGTATTTTTTATATGATGGTGAATATCGGCGCTTTTATCGGCCCCATATTCGCATCTAAGTTCCGGGAATTTGACTGGTTTTATGTTTTCCTGATGTCATCAATAGTTATTGTCGCCAATATGTTGATGCTGGCATTCTTTTTTAAAGAGCCTGAAAGGGAACAAAATCATGAACCGCTGTCAAAAGCGTTGAAAACAATTTTTAAGAATATTAGCATAGCTCTTTCTGATTTGCGCTTTTTGTTTTTCCTGTTGATTATCATCGGGTTTTGGGCCATGTATAACCAGTTGTTCTATACGCTCCCAGTATTTATTGGCCAATGGATGGATACGAGCGTGATGTATGATTTTCTCTATAATATTTCTCCTGCACTGGCGCAGGCAATAGGAAATGAACACGGAACGATCAACCCTGAAATGCTCAGCAATATTGATGCAATGTATATTGTCATTTTTCAGATCGCCGTTTCTGCATTTGTGATGCGCTTCAAACCATTAAATGCTATGGTGGGCGGGATTTTTGTCTCGGCCATCGGCATCGGGCTGACCTTTGCTACCAACAATCCGTTTTACCTTATCGTTACTGTTCTTGTTTTTGGTTTGGGGGAAATGGCTTCCAGTCCCAAAATCACAGAATATATTGGTAAAATAGCCCCCAAAGATAAAGTTGCCCTTTATATGGGATGCTCGTTTCTGCCCATGGCAGGCGGTAACTTTTTTGCCGGCATCCTCTCCGGTAGTGTTTATGGTAATATGTCGGACAAATTGACACTTCTGCAACGCGACCTACAGCAGCGCGCTCTCAAGTTTCCCGAAATAAGCGATCAGTTTACTCAAAACGATTTGTTTCAAATGGCTGCACAAAAGCTGCAAATGAATCAGGCCGAGCTTACAAATTACCTTTGGCAAACGTATCATCCGCAAAATATTTGGTATATTTTTACGGGTATCGGTATTGCAACAGCTCTTATTTTGCTCATTTACGACCGGCTTGTGCTGAGTAAAAGCAATTAAAAACCGGTAGTTTTGTCAGAGAAATTTTTCAGCACGGATATTGATGCCCGGCAGGTATGAAAGATCCCGATTTGCGAAAAATACTACAGAGCTTTATTATTCCTTTGTTTGTCCTTGTACTCATTTGGTTGGTTTTTATCACCGAAGAAGTTATGGGCTATAGTTTTCATTTTCTGGGCGTTTATCCGCTCCATTGGAAAGGGTTGCACGGGATAATTACCGCTCCATTGGTGCACAGCGACTTTTCACATGCTTTTTCCAATTCCGTTCCGCTGCTGATTTTAGGAGCCATTCTTTTTTATTGGTACCGTCCGGTTTCCTTCCGTGTGCTTTTCATTTTGTGGATTGGCAGTGGCATTTTTGTTTGGTTGCTGGGACGTCCAAGCTGGCATATCGGAGCAAGTGGCCTGGCTTACGGTTTGGCTTCATTCCTGTTTACTATGGGGATTATCAGTAAAAATCCGCGCCTGTATTCCATAAGCCTTGCCGTTATTTTTATTTATGGAAGTATGGTCTGGGGCGTTTTTCCCGATTTTTTCCCAAAACAAAACATCAGCTGGGAAGCTCATGCCGCAGGTTTGTTGCTCGGCGTGGTTTTGGCTTTTGTATATCGATCGTCAGCCCCAAAACGCGAGGTTTACAGCTGGGAACTTGAAGGACCTGAAGCAGAGGAAGAGCAAAAAGAAGATGCCGGCATTATTATTAAGTATGATATCCGTCCCGGAAAAGATAAGCAAAAACCTTGATTTTATTCGTTCAGAGGAAGATTTCAGCTTCCTGTTATCTGCGTTGCTTTTTTTCCGACTTTTGTTTTCAATATTCAACAAAATAAATTTTTATGAAAAAATTATGCTCCTTTTTAGCTGTTCTTGCACTATTAATCACTGCCTGTAATGCACCCGTCAATGATAAGGGATTTACTATCAACGCTCAAATAGATGGCCTTAGCGATACCAAAGTGTTTCTTCAGGAATATACCGAAGGAGAAATGATCACAATTGATTCAGCAGAATCTGTTGACGGCCATTTTGTTATGGAAGGGACGCTTGATGCTCCAAAATTCCTTTATCTGTTTTTAGGCCAGCAGGGACGTGCTCAGTTTTTTGTCGAAAATGCGCCTATTGAATTGGCCGGAACAATTGAGGATATTGAAAATATTAATATAAACGGCTCATCTGCTCAGGATGTTTATCAAAGCTATCTGGAGCTGGTGCGCCCCTATGAAGAGCAGAAAAGTGAGCTGATCAAACAGTGGAGGACTGCTACAAAGGATAATGATACCGTAAAACTCAAAGAGATCGATGTCGTTTATTCTGAGGCCGATAGTATCCAGTCGGTTTTGGTCGAAACATTTATTGACGAAAATCCAGCTTCTGTTGTCAGCCCTTATCTGGTGCGTTCCAAATTAATTTATAATCTTGATCGTGACGAACTTCAGGCTTATATTGATGCTTTCTCGGAGGAAATCAGCGCACATCCCTATGTAGAAGTATTGCGCGACCGCAGTGCAAAACTGGAAACTGTGGCAGTAGGCAAACAAGCACCTGATTTTACAATGGCCGATAACGAAGGCGGAGAAATCACACTTTCCGATTTACAGGGAAATGTACTCCTTGTCGATTTCTGGGCTTCATGGTGCTCCCCTTGCCGTGCCGAAAACCCCAATGTGGTGGCTGCATATCAGAAATATCATGATAAAGGTTTTGATATCCTCGGCGTAAGCCTTGATAATGATCGCGATAAGTGGCTCGCTGCCATAGAAGCCGATAATCTTGGCTGGCATCATGTTTCGGATTTGAAGGGCTGGAAAAATGCCGCATCAAGAATGTATGGTGTAATGTCGATCCCGCACAGCGTTTTGCTCGATAAAGACGGAAAAATTATTGCCCATAATCTGCGCGGCGAGGAATTACATGAAAAACTAGAAGAGATCTTCTCATCTGATAAATAATTCCAAAAGTAATTCTGGTTCTACTAGGAATTTCGTTGGTTATTATAAAATTTGAGAATAAACGCATTGAGAGATTTTCATATAATATTTATACGAAAAATCTGAGATCCAACAGATTCCTCCCTTCACAAAGCCATAATCATTTCGTTTGGCTTTGTTGCGGTCGGAATGACGCTGTTTATTAGGCGTTTAAGGCAAATGCGGCGAGGACACAGTAGTATATTTCAAACACGTCCTCGCCGCATTTGCCTCCTGACTTCATAAAAACACGTCATTCCGACAAAGTTTTCCGAAGTATGAGGAATGCTTTGGAGGAATCTGTTTGAAATAAAGTGTTTTTTCTTTCCACGAAATTCCGTGTTGGACCATAATTCTTAATAAAAAGGTCATCTTCGGGTGGCCTTTTTTGTTTTCGACGAAAATGAAGCCAAAGCGTTGTTGCTCTGCTGATAAAAAATTAAAAATTCTGCCGCTAAACACTTGTGGAAAACTCTTATTTCTTTATTTAGATTGATTATTCATAAGTATTGTGTTGTAGGTCTAATTGCCAGAATTATTGGTATTTGACCTGGCTTAACCCGACCTATTATATGAGCATATATATTTATGTATCTTGATCTATTATTGGTGTGCTTGATTCTGTTTTATTTTGGTAGTCAAAGTCCTAAATAAATTTTCGTTTTAGCTTTGATTCCTGATATAATAGTTTTAGTATTTATAAAATTCTGATATGCAAGGTATTAATAGTTATGGGTGCGTTTTGGTCATTGTCAATATTTGTCTTAATTAAGACTGATTATAAATAGAGGTTTTTGGATTTCTGATTTTGTAATTAAGTATTTCATTTCCTAATTTTGTTTGTTCATTTGAACATTTGTTCATTATAAGGATTTGGTTAATTATTCATTTAATATTCAAAAAGACCGCCCCGTGAGATCATTTTTCAGGAAAGTTTTTTACCTTTACTACGACGGATTTAAGAATATGCGGGATGCCCGTAAGCTTTGGCTGATCATTTTTGTGAAGCTTTTCATAATGTTCGCCATTTTAAAGCTGTTTTTCTTTCACGATTTTTTGGGCAGCCGTTTTTCGACAGATGACGAGAAGAGCGATTACGTTATTGAGCAATTGATAAAGCAACAACCATAATTACTAATCAAATACGCGCAAAATGATTGAAACCTACGATTTTTCACTGATTGACTGGTCCCGGGCGCAGTTTGCCCTTACAGCTATGTATCATTGGCTGTTTGTGCCCCTGACTCTTGGCCTGTCGTTCATCATTGCCATAATGGAGAGCATTTATGTTCGCACAGGCAAGGCTGAATGGAAGCGCATGACCAAATTCTGGTCGGTGCTCTTTGGAATTAATTTCGCAATTGGAGTAGCCACAGGCCTTATCCTCGAGTTTGAATTCGGGACAAACTGGTCGAATTACTCCTGGTTTGTGGGCGATATTTTTGGAGCTCCTCTCGCTGTTGAAGGCATTATGGCCTTTTTCATGGAATCCACTTTTATTGCAGTGATGTTTTTTGGATGGAATAAGGTCAGCAAAGGTTTTCACCTGCTATCGACCTGGCTGGTTGCTATTGGCGCCAACCTTTCCGCACTTTGGATCCTGGTGGCCAACGCATGGATGCAAAACCCTGTGGGAACTCAATTTAATCCGGAAATGGCACGCAACGAAATGACCAATTTCTGGGAAGTGCTGTTCAGCCCAACGGCCATCAACAAATTTCTCCACACCATTTCATCCGGCTACGTAACTGCCGCCGTTTTTGTGGTGGGAATCAGTGCATGGTATCTCATCAAAAACCGTGAGAAACTCCTTGCTAAAAAGAGTATTGTTGTAGCCTCAGTTTTTGGATTGCTCACAACTATTTTCCTGATTGGAACCGGTGATGAGAGTGCACGTGAAGTGGCAAAAACCCAGCCAATGAAATTTGCAGCTATGGAAGCACTTTACGATGGGCAAACCAATGCACCACTTGTTGCCATTGGTTTCTTTGAGAAGAAAAAAGAAGGCGTACAGTACCAGCCCAGGGAATTTGCTTTTAGCATCGAAATACCCAATATGCTTTCCTGGATGGCTTTCCTTGATCCCCATGCTTTTGTGCCGGGAATCCGTGACCTGGTGCATGGAAACGATAAAATCGAACAACCGATTATGTCGTATATGGAAAAAATCAAGCGGGGAAAAGCGGCACAGGATGCCCTTGCAGCAATGAAGCAGATCAAAGATGAAAACCCGACCAATTATAAAAACATTCCGGAATATCAGGCATTGAAATCCAAATTTGAGGATCCTTCCTGGATCGATGGATATTTTCAGTATTTCGGCTACGGCTATTATTATGCAGAAAATCCAAAAGAGCTGCACGATAATGCCCATATGCTGATACCGCATGTGCCGCTTACATTTTATTCATTCCATGTAATGGTTGCTTTGGGTGGGCATTTTCTTGTATTGTTTATCCTGTTCCTTCTTTGGGGCGTTAAAGACAAGCTCGACAATAAAAAGTGGCTTCTTTGGATTGCTGTATGGACTATTCCGCTGGTTTATATTGCCTCACAGGCAGGGTGGATCGTTGCTGAAGTAGGCCGCCAGCCTTGGGTGATTCAGGATCTGATGCCCACAGTTTCAGCAGTTTCACAGCTTGATGCCTCATCGGTACAAATTACATTCTGGTTGTTTGCTCTAACATTCACTGTCCTGATGATTGCCGAAATCAAGATAATGGTAACGCAAATTAAAAAAGGACCTAAAGACGGAGGACATTAATTATGTTTGAAAATTTATCACATCTCGCTTTACAGCAATACTGGTGGGTGATTGTTAGCCTGCTGGGCGCATTACTGGTTTTCCTCCTTTTTGTACAGGGAGGCCAAACCATGATATATGCTCTTGGAAAATCCGAAATGAAACGTACCATGCTGGTCAATGCCCTTGGCCGGAAATGGGAATTTACCTTTACAACGCTTGTGACTTTTGGTGGCGCATTTTTTGCATCCTTCCCGCTGTTTTATTCTACCAGCTTTGGTGGTGCATACTGGGTATGGATGCTGATTTTGTTTTGCTTTGTGATTCAGGCTGTTGCTTACGAATTCCGCTCAAAACCAAACAACTTTCTCGGAGCCAAAGGTTTTGAAGCATTTCTCTTTATTAATGGATTGCTCGGAACCCTGCTCCTCGGAACAGCGGTTGCTACCTTTTTTACCGGAAGTAATTTCTCGGTCAATGAAATGAATTTCAGCCAATGGGACAATTCCTGGCATGGACTGGAGCTGGCTTTTGATTTTACGCGTTATGCCACTTTTATAAACCTTTCCCTCGGTATTGCCGTATTTTTCCTAAGCCGTGTTCTGGCCGGCTTGTATTTTATGAATACCATTGATGATGATGAAATCTTTGAAGGAGCACGAAAATGTGTGCTGGGAAATTCGGTGATGTTCCTGGTGTTTTTCCTGTTTTTCCTGGTAAATATACTCGTGCGCGATGGCTTTGCTGTGGATGCCAACGGTATTATCAGCATGGTACCTTACAAATATTTCCACAACCTGATCGGGATGCCGCTGAATGCGATCATATTCCTGGCAGGCGTGCTGCTCGTGCTTTTCGGTATTTTTAAAGCTGTCTTCCAAAAATCATCCAAAGGAATTTGGTTCAGTGGCCTGGGAACGGTTTTGACTGTTTTCAGCCTTTTGCTGCTGGCAGGGTTTAACGGAACATCATTCTATCCGTCGGTTTCTGACCTGCAAAGCAGCCTGACGATAATGAACAGTTCATCAAGTCATTATACGCTTACCGCGATGAGCTATGTTTCGCTGATGGTTCCCTTTGTGCTTGCCTATATTTGGTATGCCTGGAAGTCCATCAACAACAAAAAGATTGACGCAGAAGAAATGGAAAACGATTCACACGTTTATTAAAAAAAGGAGGATATTATGATTGTACAGATATTATGGTTTTTAACCTGGCCGCTTTTGATTTTTGTTAGCTACCGTTTGGTGCTTTATGCATTGAAGCGTCAGGAAAAATACCTGAAAACTGAAGAAGAGTAGATTTTAACTTTCTGGTTTGGAAAGCTGTCTGTGATTTTTTGCAGGCAGCTTTTTTTTGAGGGCAAAAGTGAAGGCCGCAGGGAATGAAAAATTCATATACCCTGCGGCCTTTTGGTTTATGGATTGTACACGTCAGCAGAAATGGAATTCTTAGTAAGAAATTATTCCTGATACGATTTCATACAGCGCAATACTGCTACTGCCGCACCAGCTTGATCGTATGCGTATTGGATAGGTTTTCGCTCATTTTGGCGCGTTCGGCATAATCGACCAGATCGAGCATAACTACCCTTCTTTCTTCATCTGAATTTTCATCGCCATTGCTAACATAAAGCGTATTTTGGGTCAAAGCCATATCGGATGATTTAAAATCGACCAATTCCATTTCATCCAGGATTTCCTGCATGGCATATTTATCTTCAATTTCAATTTCATTGAGTTCCAGGTCGAAAACATCCAATGTATGCCCCTGATGGTTGGAAAGTGCATAAACAATGCTGCCATCACAAATAAGCTGCTGGTAATTTCTCACTTTCGTTTTTTCAGTTTTGCTGATATAGCTGAAGTTTTTTGCTCCTTTGTCTGATGTTGGATTAATTGCATAGGATTCAATCCAGTAATAACCGTCTTTGTCTGAGCATGATACATAAAGGATTTGTTTGTCATTTGGCTCGATGCATAATCCATGTAATTCATGGCAGTCGTTGTGTTTTATCTTGACTTTATCAATTTTGTTTTTTCCCTGATTAGGATAAAACTTACCGATATACACCATTTTGTCATTGGAGTTCATATAGATGTAATCATTGGCTGCGGCTCCTTGTCGTGGGTTTGCACCTACAGCTGTTGCGAGATGGGTCGGAACGCCATTGGTTGCTCCCTGATCAATATTTGTGGCATAGTAGGAGCGCACTTCGGCCAGGCTCTTTTTAAACAAATGCACGAAATCCCCATCGGAGGAAGTCGTTCCGTTGTTTTCCTGGAATACCAGATCGGAACCTTCGGAACCCACTGCGTCTGCAGCAAAAATAGTACTGTCAATTTGCGTGATATCCGGATCATCGGGGTCTAACGGCAGGGAACCGTCTTCGCGCAGTTTGATACTGATGGCATCATAATGGCCGTTGCTGAGTTTGGCGAGTACATAAAGTTTGTTGTTTCCAATATCAAGTCCCCGGGTATCACGGCAACGGGCGCTGGAAATGCCGTATTTCACGATTTTTTTTGCCACAGTTTTAAGGATTAACTTAGCCAGCCCCTTGCTTTCAGTTGTGCTTTTGGTATTTGTTCCGAATGGCGTGACAAAGCTGTATTCAATATTTCCGCTATCATCAAGTGAAAAATGATGCGATACACCATTATAGGTGGTAAACTTAAATTGTTTTTTCTCGTCGAGGATGCGGTTTTCGATATGATGGTAATAATTGATACCGTTAACAATGAAAGCGGTATCTCCCAGCTCCAGAACAAAATTTCCGTCATCGCTGGCATAAGTACCATAGAGTTCTGTGGAAAAGCTGCCTGGGTCTTCTGTTTCATTGTCGTCGTCCTTGTTGCAGGAAACAAGCGCAAAAGCTGCAAATACAAGCAGGCTGATGCATAGTTTTAGGTTTTTCATAATATCTTCTTTTTTGATTGGCCTTGTAAAGGTAATAAATTTCCAATAGCATTGTGAATAGCAGTATGGTTTTTGCAATATCCGCTTAATTTTTAGGTTTTTACCGAAAGGAATATGACTAAGCAGAGCAAAAAAAATCCCCGGAAGAGCTGCTCATCCGGGGATTCTTATCAGAAAATTATTGGGCCTATAATCCAATGCCTAAACCGGCATAAAATGTCCAAACATGATGCTTGAAAGAAATGTCTTGCATTTCATACGCTGTTTTATAATCATCAGTATAAATCTCGCTCATACCCATTGTATAGCGTGCGCCTCCCATCAAGTAAACCGGGCCTAAGCCAAGTTGTATGCCTGCGCCCAGCATAAATCCAAAGTCTGTGCTTTTTAGATTGTCTTTTACATCTTCTTCCTCTGATTGTGGAATTTCTACACCTTCAGTAAGAGAAAGTTTATCTTTGGCGCTTAAGAGAAAACTTGCATAAGGGCCTGCTTCTGCATATAAAAATAAAAGTTTGGCTTTTAATAGGGCAGGGACAGTTAAGTAATTGTATTCCATACTCAATTCGAGGGGGATTTGAATGTCTTCGTAGGTGAAAAGGTAGTCAAGTTTTGTTCCCCTTGGATCATAATTAACTTCAAATTGCAGGTCAAGGATCATTGGAACAAGTTTGGCTTTGTAGAAAAGGCCATAAGTCATATTGGTGGCAGTACCTAAAGCTGCTGCCGGAACAGTTTCCCCATTAATAACAATATTGTCACCACTTACGCCAATGGTACTTAAATTATAGCCAATTTTCGGCCCGAATTTTTGCGCCGTAGCGTTTTGTGAGAATGCGAACAATGCCACGAGGGCAAATGCGATTGTGTAAATTCTTTTCATAGCTCTTTGTTTTTGTGTTGTTGTCAAATATACGGATTTATTCCAAAGATAATACAAAAGCCGGCTTTTGAAACCGGCTTTTCCATAAGTGCTTTTATAATTATTATAAGTGCAGTGTTATTATATATAACTGCAAATGAATTATACGCCCTGCTTTTTGATCAGGTTGAGCGCGCTTCCTGCTTTAAACCATTCAATCTGGTTTTCGTTGTAAGTGTGCTGCACCGCAAATTCATCCGAACTGCCATCCGTATGATCCAGTCTTACAGTGAGGTTTTTCCCCGGTGCAAAACGGCTCAAGTCCAAGATACTGATGGTATCATCTTCGCGGATTTTGTCATAATCAGCTTTATCCACGAATGTTAAAGCCAACATGCCTTGCTTTTTGAGGTTTGTTTCGTGGATTCGTGCAAAGGATTTCACCAGTACCACTTTAACGCCGAGGTTTCTGGGTTCCATGGCTGCATGTTCTCGTGAGCTTCCTTCGCCATAGTTTTCATCACCCACCACAATGCTGGCAATTTCAGCTTTTTGATATGCCCTTGCCGAATCGGGAACTGTCATCACTTCTTTATTGAGCTGATTGACAACCTCATTGGTTTTTTCGTTAAAGGCATTTACAGCACCGATAAGCAGGTTGTTGGAAATATTATCGAGATGTCCTCTGTAGCGCAGCCAGGGGCCGGCCATACTGATATGGTCAGTAGTACATTTTCCTTTGGCTTTGATCAGGAGTTTCATGCCTTCAATGTCTTTGCCATCCCAGGCAGGGAAAGGTGTAAGCAGTTGGAGACGATCACTTTCGGGGTTTACAACTACTTCAACATTTGATCCGTCTTCGGCAGGAGCCAGATAGCCGTTATCCCCAACATCAAAGCCTTTTTCAGGAAGTTCGATGCCTTTGGGCTCGTCCAACATGACTTTTTCGCCATTTTTATTGATAAGTTTATCAGTCAAAGGGTTGAAATCCAGTCTTCCGGCTATTGCGTAAGCAGTAACAATTTCCGGGCTGGCCACAAAACCATGAGTATTTGGGTTGCCATCATTTCTTTTGGCAAAATTCCGGTTGAAGGAAGTCATTATGGAATTTTGTTTGCCTTTATCGGCATCGTGCCGTGCCCATTGGCCGATACAAGGACCGCAGGCATTGGCCAGCACCACACCACCGATTTTCTCGAAAGTGTCGAGCAGCCCGTCACGTTCAACAGTATAACGCACTTGTTCCGATCCCGGGGTTACCGTGTATTCGGATTTTACTTCCAGGTTTTTATCCAAGGCCTGACGCGCCACCGAAGCGGCCCTGGAAATATCTTCATAAGATGAATTGGTACAGCTTCCAATCAGTCCTACTTCGAGCTCAAGGGGCCAGTTGTTCTTTTTTGCTTCTTCAGCAAATTTGGAAACCGGTGTAGCCAAATCGGGTGTAAAGGGGCCGTTGATATGCGGTTCCAGTTCAGAAAGGTTGATTTCGATCAGTTCATCGAAATATTTATCAGGATTTTCGTAAACTTCGGGATCACCGCTCAGGTTGGCTTTTTCGGCATCGGCCATAGCAGCAATTTCAGCGCGTTCGGTTGCCCTGAGGTATTCCGACATTTTGGAGTCATAACTAAAAATGGAAGTTGTGGCACCAATTTCTGCGCCCATATTGCAAATAGTACCTTTTCCGGTGGCGGAAATACTCTCGGCTCCCGGGCCAAAATATTCTACAATGGCACCTGTTCCACCTTTAACCGTGAGAATTCCGGCAACTTTCAGGATAACGTCTTTGGCGCTTGTCCAGCCGTTCATCTTGCCGGTGAGTTTTACGCCAATAAGTTTTGGGAATTTAAGTTCCCAGGGCATTCCTGCCATTACATCCACGGCATCGGCGCCGCCCACACCAATGGCAATCATGCCCAGGCCGCCTGCATTTACGGTATGCGAATCGGTGCCGATCATCATCCCGCCGGGGAACGCATAATTTTCCAAAACCACCTGATGGATAATCCCGGCACCGGGTTTCCAAAATCCGATCCCGTATTTGTTGGAAACAGATTCCAGGAAATTAAAGACCTCATTATTACTGCTCAACGCATTTTTTAAGTCTTTACTGGCACCTTCTTTTGCGAGGATAAGATGATCGCAATGCACGGTAGAGGGTACGGCAACATTCTTTTTTCCGGCTTGCATAAACTGCAATAAAGCCATCTGGGCTGTTGCATCCTGCATGGCTACGCGGTCGGGACGAAAATCAACGTAGGACTCGGATCGCACAAAGGGTTTTTTTGGAAAATCGCCATCTAAATGGGCGTAGAGGATCTTTTCGGTAAGGCTCATCGGCTTGTTGAGCAACTTGCGGGCTTTTGTGATTTTTTCAGCCATTTGGGCGTAATGTGCCCGGATCATGTCAATGTCGAATGTCATAATTTAATGCTTTTTGAAAAAATCAACAACCAAAGAACGAAAAGGTTTTGAAAGATGGGAAATATCGCTTCCGACTTAATCTTTCAGGAGAAGTTTGTCGCTGTTCTTGTAGATGTCGTGCAATAAATCTTCATATTTCCGGTAAATGAAGTTTCTTTTAAGTTTTAGGGTAGGGCTGAGTTCTCCCGATTGCGGTCCCCATTCTTCGGATACAAGCCTAAAACGTTTGATTTGTTCGTGCTGGGACAGTTTTCTGTTCACTTGGGCAACTTCTTTCTGAAATCGTTTCACCACAACAGGAATTGTTATCAGCTCCTCATTATCCCGGTAATGGACTTTGTGCTTGGATGCCCAAAAATGCAAATGATTAAAATTGGGGCTGATCAGCGCGCTGGCAAATTTTTCATTTTCGCCAACAACCATTACCTGCTCAATAAATATTGATTCGCGGAATTTGTTCTCAATGATTTGCGGAGCGATGTATTTTCCGGCGGAAAGTTTGAATATTTCTTTCTTTCTATCGGTGATTTTGAGGAATTTGCCTTCATCGAGATAGCCAACATCGCCTGTATGGAAATAGCCTTCTTCGTCAATTACAGTAGCTGTATATTCGGGATCTTTATAATAACCTTTCATCAGGTGCGGCCCCTTGGTCAGGATTTCACCATCTTCGGCAATTTTCACCTCGACCTGCTCCAGGACCGGACCCACAGTTCCGAATTTGAGGTTCGGATATTCGGCATGACTTACGGCGATTACCGGACTGGTTTCAGTAAGGCCGTATCCTTCCATAACTTTCATTCCGGCGCACCAGAACAATCGTGCCAGACGTGGCTGTAGTGCAGAACCTCCTGATACAATAATTTTTACATTCCCCCCTAATGCTTCGCGCCATTTGCTGTACACCAGTTTGTCGTATATTTTACGCCGGAATTCATACCAAGGGCCATTGGCTTTGTTGAGTTCAAACTTAAGCGCGATATCGATAGCACGGAAGTAAATTTTCTTTTTTATGCCGCTTAAATCTTTTCCCGAAGCGACCAGTTTATCGTAAATTTTTTCGAGAAGGCGTGGCACAGTATTAAATCCGTCAACTTTCAGCTCCTTGATGTCAGTTGTTATGGTGCCCAAACTTTCGGCATAGTAAATACTTACTCCAAGATACTGGAAATGAAGGTTCATCATACGTTCATACACATGGCAAAGTGGAAGGAAACTCAGGATGCGGTTCTCGTGGTTCAACGGCTGTACTTTTGATGTGCTGATGAAATTGCTGACCAGGTTTTTATGGGTGAGCATAACCCCTTTTGGTGTGCCCGTAGTGCCGGATGTGTATATTATCGTAAGCAGATTTTCTTCTGTGATTTCCTTTTTGGTTTGTTCCAGCTGTTCTTTGTATTTATCTTTTACGCGAGCTCCTAAAGCATAGAGCTCGTCGAAATTTGTAAGTCCATCAACTTCCAGAACGGATAATGCTTCCTTTATTTCAGGTGTTTTTTCAACGGCCGGTTTTATTTTCCGGTAAAGGAATTTGTCAGCAAAAATAATGCAGCTTGCATCAGAATGCTTTAAAATGTGTATATAATCATCGAGCGATATGGTTGGATAAACCGGAACATGCACAATACCTGACATTGATAGCGCCATATCAATAAAATTCCATTCCGGCCTGTTGGTGATGACCGTTACAATTTTATCGCCGCGTTTATAGCCTTTTTCCATCAGGGCATAGCTTAAAAGCTCTGCTTTTTCTTTGTATTGCTGTGCATTATAAAGCACCCATTGATTGTCTTTTTTTCCGGCCAGTACATCATTTTTTGAGGAATACTTTTCCTGATACTGATCCAACAGGTCAAATGTTCTGGTAATTTCCATGCCAATAAAGTTTATTAAATAATTGAATTACATTGGCATGATGGCCTTGCCTTTGTAAAACAAGTTTGCAAATGTACAAAATACCGGAAAACACATTAATCTGCGGCAGATGATCCCTGTTTTAAGGCGTGAAAGCTGATGGGCAGCAAAAAAAAAACAGCCTGGCTCGAATTTCCGGTCGCTTCCAAGCTTTTTTTCCTTATATTTGACCAAAACCTAATGTTCAAACTAAAAATCTATTGTTATGAAAGTTTCTATCGTTGGAACGGGCTATGTTGGTCTGGTAACCGGAACTTGTTTTGCTGAAGTAGGTATTGATGTTACCTGCGTAGATATTGATGAGAAAAAAATTGAAAACCTGAAAAACGGTATTATCCCTATTTGGGAACCCGGGCTGGAGCCTATGGTTAAACGTAATGTTGAAAAAGGCCGCCTGAAGTTTACTACCAAGCTCTCAGATACGCTTGATGACTGCGATGTGGTCTTCAGTGCAGTAGGAACACCACCGGATGAAGACGGCTCAGCAGACCTTCAGTATGTTATTGCTGTTGCTCGCGAAGTTGGACGGAATATGAAAGACTACGTCCTGATCGTGACCAAAAGTACGGTTCCGGTAGGAACAGCAGAAAAAGTACGCGCAGCTATTCAGGATGAGCTTGATAAACGCGGAGTTGATATTCCTTTTGATGTGTCCAGTAACCCGGAATTCCTCAAAGAAGGTGATGCTGTAAATGACTTCCTGAAGCCCGATCGCATTGTGGTAGGAACAGACTCAGAACGTGCACAAAAGATATTTACACGCCTCTATAAACCATTTACAATGAACGGACATCCCGTAATTTTTATGGATATCGTTTCTGCCGAGATGACCAAGTATGCCGCAAACTCTATGCTGGCTACAAAAATCAGCTTTATGAACGATGTGGCCAACCTTTGTGAAATTGTGGGTGCCGATGTGAATATGGTACGTAAAGGTATTGGCTCTGACAGCCGTATCGGAAAGAAATTTATCTATCCCGGTATCGGATATGGTGGTTCCTGCTTCCCTAAAGATGTAAAAGCGCTCATCCGCACCGCCGACGAATGGGGCTACAGCATGCGTATCCTCAAAGCGGTTGAAGATGTGAACGAGGATCAGAAATCAGTGCTATATAATAAGGTGGCAAAATATTATAATAATGACCTGAAAGGCAAAAATATTGCACTTTGGGGACTTTCTTTCAAACCGCAAACTGATGATATGCGCGAAGCACCCGCACTTGTCCTGATTAAAAAATTAACCGAGGCCGGAGCAAATGTTACTGCCTATGATCCCGTTGCTATGGAAGAATCACAAAGGCGCATTGGAGATGCCGTAAAATATTCTAATGATCAGTATGATGCACTGATTGATGCAGACGCACTCCTGATTGCAACTGAATGGCCGGAATTCAAATTCCCGAATTTCAGAGTTATGAAAAAGCTTATGGCCAAAGCTGCAATTTTTGATGGCAGGAATATTTATGATGCAAAAGAACTTGAAGGCGAGTTTGATTATTTCTGCATCGGTCTTAAAAACGAAAAATAGAAATCATTAAAGATATGCCGGGCATGGGCTTTTTTAGCCGCGCCCGGTTATTTTTTTGATCCGAAATATTCAGCTTAAATACCGTTGGACAGGCATTGCGCTCCTGAATTTATTCATTGCAGTGGTAGGATGATGCCCGACAGACAAATAAAAACGATAGGATTATGAAAAAAATATTGGTAACAGGAGGGGCCGGTTTTATTGGCTCGCATCTTTGTGAACGGCTTCTGAAAGAAGGAAATGAAGTTATTTGCCTCGATAATTACTTTACAGGCTCAAAAAGCAACATCCTTCATTTATTGGGACATCCCTATTTTGAATTGATCCGGCACGATGTTACGATGCCGTTTTTTATTGAAGTGGATGAAATCTACAATATGGCTTGTCCGGCATCACCGGTTCATTATCAGTACAATCCCATTAAAACGATAAAAACATCGGTTATGGGGGCAGTAAATATGCTCGGTTTAGCCAAGCGCATCAATGCGAAAATATTGCAGGCCAGTACCAGTGAAGTTTATGGCGATCCGCAAATCCATCCGCAAACAGAGGCGTATTGGGGGCATGTCAACCCAATTGGTACACGTTCTTGTTACGATGAAGGAAAGCGTTGTGCGGAATCCCTTTTCATGAATTATTACCATCAAAATAATGTGCGTATTAAAATTATGCGGATTTTTAATACCTATGGTCCCAATATGCACCCGAATGATGGCCGTGTGGTATCTAATTTCATTGTACAGGCGCTTCAAGGGAAGAATATTACGATCTATGGCGATGGAAATCAAACCCGTAGTTTTCAGTATGTTGATGACCTGCTCGAAGGGGCTATGCGCCTGATGGCCACCGGTGATGATTTTATCGGGCCAGTGAATGTGGGAAATCCCGGTGAATTTACCATTAAAGAACTTGCCGAAAAGGTTATCGAGTTAACTGGCTCAAAATCAGAACTGGTTTATGAACCGCTGCCCAGCGATGATCCAATGCAACGTCAGCCGGATATCAGTTTGGCAAAGGAAAAACTGAAGTGGGAGCCTAAAGTAAAACTCGAAGAAGGTTTGATTAAAACCATTGAATATTTTAGGAAGAAACTGGCGATACAGTATTAATCAGTCTATCTTTAAGTTAGTTTTTGATTAATTATTTGTTCCCATAAAACAGCTGCGCTTCAATATCGTTCGTTGTATCAAAAGAGTATTGTAGCGGGGCTGTTGTTTAATAAAGAAAAAATTGTTCTGTTCTAAATTGAAAGCTTATGGCAGAAAAAAGAATAATAGCAGTGAGTGGGGCCAATGGCCAGTTGGGCATGGCCCTGAAGGAAATCAGTCCGCTATACAAAGATTTTGATTTTGTTTTTACGGATGTAGCAGAATTGGATATCACAAAAAAAGAAGCTTTAGAAGGCTTTTTTACTCAGAACAAACCTGCATTTTTTATAAACTGTGCGGCCTATACAGCGGTAGATAAAGCAGAAGAAGAGGAAGATTTTGCCCGTTTGCTGAATGGTGTCGCGCCCGGATATATCGCTGATACTTGCCAAAAACATCACTGCCGCCTTTTGCATGTTTCAACAGATTATGTTTTTGATGGAACGTATTACCGACCATATCCTGAGCAGCATCAGTTGTCGCCCAATTCGGCCTATGGAAGAAGCAAACTGCTGGGCGAGCAAAATGTACTGACATACTGTGAAGATGTGATTATTGTGCGCACATCATGGTTGTACAGCACAACAGGGCACAATTTTGTGAAAACTATGCGCAAATATGGTGCAGAAAGGGAAATGCTTAAAGTGGTATTCGATCAGGTGGGGACCCCAACCTATGCGCCGGACCTGGCCAAAGCTTTGCTGGCCCTGGTTCATAAGTCAGAGGAAATAGAAGGTGCCGGTATCTACCATTTTTCCAACGAAGGCGTTTGCAGTTGGTATGATTTTGCAAAAGAAATAATTGAGCTTTCCGGTATCGAATGCATCATTAGCCCTGTGGAAACCAAAGATTATCCGCTGCCGGCAAACCGTCCGCATTTTAGCGTGCTCAACAAAGAGAAAATTAAAAAAGATACGGGAATTGATATTCCATATTGGAAAGATAGCCTGAAAGAGTGCCTTCGGATTTTAGATGAAAATGAAAAATAATACAAACGAAATAAATTTTTTGAAATGAAAGCAGATCAGGAAGTGATTAAGCGGGCAGAAAAATGGCTCAGCGAAGCTTATGATGAAAAAACCCGCAATGAAGTAAAGGAAATGCTGGAGAACAATCCACAGGAACTAACCGATTCTTTTTATAAAGACCTTGAATTTGGAACCGGTGGGCTGCGTGGAATCATGGGTGCAGGAACCAACCGTATGAACCGTTATACCGTAGGAATGGCGACTCAGGGTCTTGCCAACTACCTGAAAATAAACTTTAAAGATGTGCCGCAAATCAAAGTGGCCATCGCTTATGATTGCCGCAACAACAATACGGTTTTTGCCCGGGTTACTGCCGATGTGCTTTCGGCAAACGATATCAAAGTTTATCTTTTCGATGACCTTCGTCCTACTCCGGAGCTTTCTTTTGCAATCCGTCAGCTTGGATGCCAAAGCGGAATCATGATTACGGCTTCGCATAACCCGAAAGAATATAATGGGTATAAAGCCTATTGGGATGATGGCGGACAGCTGATCAATCCGCACGATGTGAACGTTATCGATGAAGTCAAGAAAATCAGCTCGCCCGAAGAAGTGCTTTTTGAGGGAAAACCGGAACTGATTGAAACCATTGGCGCTGATTTGGATGAGCAATATGTGGCTATGGTCAAAGATCTTTCGGTCAGTCCGGAAATTATTGAGCGTCAGAAGGACCTGAAAATAGTTTATACGCCCATCCATGGTACGGGAGTACGTTTGGTGCCCATGGCCTTAAAAGCCTTTGGGTTCAAAAATGTGATCAATGTTCTGGAACAGGATGTTGTGGATGGCAATTTCCCAACCGTAAAATCACCCAATCCGGAAGAGGGCGCTGCACTGAAAATGGCCATTGACAAAGCCATGGAAACCGGTGCAGACCTGGTTATGGCCACCGATCCGGATGCCGACCGTGTAGGTATTGCCGTTCGCAACAAAGAAGGAAAATTTGTGCTTCTGAACGGAAATCAAACTGCTTCCTTGCTGATTTACTATCTCTTAAAAAAATGGCAGGAAAAAGGCAAACTGACAGGAAATGAGTTTATCGTAAAAACCATTGTAACATCAGAAATCCTGAAAGATATGGCCGAAAAAGCCGGTGTGGAGATTTTTGATGTTTTGACCGGGTTTAAATTTATTGCTGATATCATTAAAAAGCTGGAAGGCAAAAAGCAGTTTATTGCCGGAGGTGAAGAGAGTTATGGTTATCTTGTAGGTGATTCCGTGCGCGATAAAGATGCCGTAAGCTCATGCTGTATGATTGCCGAAACTGCTGCATGGGCTGCCGATGAAGGGAAAACCCTTTATGAATTGCTGCCTGAAATTTACAAAGAATTTGGCTTTTATCGCGAGCACCTCATCAGTGTAGTGAAAAAAGGAAAAGCCGGAGCAGATGCCATACAGCAAATGATGGCTGATTTTCGGGAAAACCCGCCAAAAGAAATCGCCGGCAGCAGGCTCGTTTGCCTGAAAGACTACAAAAGCTCTGTTTCGTGCAATTTACTGACTGGTGAAGAAGAAAAAATCGACCTGCCTTCGTCCAATGTATTGCAGTTTTTTACGGAAAATGGTAGTAAGATTTCTGTGCGCCCCAGTGGGACGGAACCAAAAATTAAGTTCTATTTTGGCGTAAAAGGAAGCCTGGATACTCTTGAAAACTACGAAAAAGTTCAGGCTGAGCTTGATGCACGGATTCAGGCTATTATTAAAGATTTAGGTCTGGTTTAGTCCGGTTAGCCTTATTTTTGAGCCATGGTTAGGGTTGTTATGTCCCTTCCGTGGCTCAATAATTTCTGTCCTGTTTTTGGCGTTATTGATAAACTATGTACCGGAACTGCCGCTTATTTTTTATGCTGATTTTTTGTCTTTTTGCTCTTGAGCTGTCTGCTCAGGAGGATGTAGGGCATTATCAAAATGTGCATGTAAAAGCCGGCCAGATTTTACGTTATAATGGCAAAGAGTATCAATATTCCCGCGATACTGTTATCAAAATTGATGCACGCTATAATTATTCTTTGGGTACCAGCCAGAAAACTAATATCCGCTTTTATGATTCATTGCGTTCAGTAGCATCACGCTCCAGGATTACCAAAGAACTTTATGATCTGTTGGTAGTCGATAAAAGCGACAGTTTAAAATCTAAGGGCAAACCCGGTATAAAACTGGAAAGCAGCGAAAAACGGTTTGAGCCTTTTAAAGGGAAGGTCATCAGGAATATCTATTTTAAACAGAAGCCGGTATTCAGTAACAGCGATGCAGATACATCAAGATCTCAGTTGAGTTGGACGGAAAATGCCATTAATAATATACATGTCAATACTCGTCAATGGGTGTTGAAAAACAACCTGCTGATCAGGAAAGGTCAAACTGTTCAACCTTATATTATGGCTGAGAGTGAACGTATTCTGCGCCAGACTACCTATCTTGAAAACGCAACCATTTACCTGATGCCTTCTCAAAGCAATGACAGCGTGGACGTGCTGGTCGTTACCCAGGATGTGTTTTCATTGGGTGTGGATTTTTATCTGGCTGGTTTGGGTGATTTTGATTTTACACTTTATGATGAAAATTTTATGGGTCTGGGGCATCGCTTTGAGACGACTATCAATGCGCAAACAGGAAGGGCGCCCTATATCAATATCAGTGATGTGGCCTATAAATTTGTGAACATTAAAGGAAGTTTTATCGATGGGGAAATTTCTTATAACTATGTAAATGAAAAACGATCCTTTGCGGCACATTTTTATCGTGATTTCTTTTCATCCACCACAGAATATGCCGGTGGAGCCAAAGTGGCTTATACCACAAATAACGATGTAATTTATGAACCGGAAATTAAGAAGGAACAAATTGCATACCTGAACCTGGATGCCTGGGCAGGAAAATCTATCCGCCCCAATAGTTGGGGGCTTTCCTCAGGACTGACCGCTACTGCCGGAATAAATAGCCTTCATTATACAAAACGGCCTGATTTTAATCAGCAAATCCTGGCTGTTTATCGCAACAGCATACAATACCTGGCCTCATTGACTGCTTTTCAGAATAAGTATTATACCGGTCGCTATTTCCGGCGATTCGGATTAGTAGAAGATATTCCCTACGGACGTTTGGTCAGCTTTACTTTTGGCCCCGATAATTATGAGTCATATAATCGGTGGTACACTGGATTGAAGTTTATTTTGGCCAATCGCTATAAAATTGGCTATATATCCCAGAATTTTAGTGTAAGCGGATATTGGAACCATGAGCTTTTTGAACAAGGAATGCTGGAATACAATATGAGTTACTATTCCAAATCGCGTAAACTGGGAAACTCTGTGCTTAGGAATTTTGTGCGTTTCAATTATACGATTGGGATAAACCGACAGCCTAACGAATATATTAATGTCGTTGATGAAATGGATATTAATAGCGTTCGACAGGAAGATACCATTCTTTTTGCCGGTACGCAAAGATTTTTTCTTGAAGCCGGAGCTATCAGCTTTACACCCATCGATATCTATGGCTTTCGGCTGGCCTGGTTTGCCAGTGGTGCCCTGAGCTTTATAGGCGATAACGATCGGCCTTTCTGGCAAAATGAAGACTTTATGAAAGTGAGCACAGGCCTGCAGGTGCGTAATGAGCATTTGGTGCTCAAAACAATTCAGCTTAAAATTAGTTATCTACCTGAGATGCCGGAAGGCTTTAGTAATTTTCAAATAGAAATTGGAGGGATATCAATACTGAATTTTGATCAGTTGCGACCAAAACCTCCTGCAACACAAAGATTTCAATAAAATGGCAAAAATAAAAGCTGTAATTTTTGATATGGACGGAACGCTGCTCGATAATATGAAATGGCATATTGATGCCTGGCAGCAAACCGTTCAAAATCATTTCCCCGGTTTTAAAGGAAATGTGGAGGATTATTTTGGCATGAAAAATGATGAAATATTCCGCTCCATTTCCGGAGATCCCAATTTAAGCCCAGAAAGGGTTCAGTTTTATGAAGATGAAAAAGAAAGCTTGTACCAAAAATTGTATGAGCCTGTTATTGAAGCAGGCAGGGGCTTAATAAAACTGCTTGAATACCTGAAAAAGAATGGAATTCCTGCTGCAATAGCAACTTCTGCACCGGAAACCAATCTTTTGTTTGTTCTGAGAAAGTTGGGTTTTTCCCATTATTTTGAAGCATGTGTGCATTCTGGAATGATAGGCCCGGGAAAACCAAATCCCGAAATTTTCCTGAAATCTGCTGCTTTGCTTCAAACTGAGCCTGAAAACTGTTTAGTCTTCGAGGATTCCAAAGCCGGATTGCAGGCTGCCGATAGTGCCGGAATGAAATCCATCCGCATCAACTGGCAGGATGATGACGCAAAACCCATTTTAAACGAGCAATTCGTTTCTTTCGATTTTGAAGATGAGCGGATTTATAAATTGTTGAGCAGCTAATATAAAAACCCAAACAACCATAAAGGAATCTTCCTTCCAAAGCCGCTTTCAATGTCATCGATAGCAAGGTAAGCGTTTTCAATGGATTGGATTTGCTGCATATTTTTATTTTGGCCACCAATTTCAAAGGTGTATTTCCCATCAATGAGGAAATCCCCTTTATGTGGGATTTCAATTTGATGTAAATAAAGAATTTGCTGTGCAAAGTAGGTTTCCCGTAAGGCTCCGGTATTGGCCTTTTGTGAAGATAAAGCTTCAGCTAAATTGGTGTTCCTGAGATACAGTTTTTCCGGTTTGCCTAATTTTCTTATGCCTTTTGTAGATGATGAAAAAAGCATAAGTAAATGGGCGCGTTCCAGCAAATCCAACATGCGCAGCAGCGTGTTTCTGGAAATGCCCAATATTTCGGCAAGCTTGCTGATATTGGGTTTAAAAGGAACGGAATCGGCGAGTATGGCCAGTAGCTTTTTGATGTTGTGGATGCTTTGAAAATCAATGTTTTCAATTGCGGGGATGTCGCTTTCTAATATACGGTTGACTGTTGAATGTAGTTTTTCCGGATATACATCCTCTCCTTCAATAAAATAGGGGTAATTGCCGAATTTTAAAAATTCTTTGAAATACACCAATGGACGGATTTTATTATTGATTTCCGCAGTGATGCCCATATGCCGCTCCAATATATCTTCTAAACTTAATGTGTCCCAGTCTGATTTTGTTTTTAGTTTTATAAATTCCCGAAACGACATCTCCGGGAGGAAATATCGTACAGTGCGGCGGCTGAGGTCTGCTTCGCCTTTGTCAAGTTGCAGCATGGATGATCCTGTAAAGACAATATTCATATCGCTCCAGGTATCATAAATTTGCTTTATTTCAACAGACCAATTTGGGTATTTATGGATTTCATCCAGAAAAAGGTATTTACCTCCGTTTTTATAAAATTGATCTGCAAGTTCGTACAAGCTGTGCTTAGCAAAATATAAGCGCTCCATATCGGCAAAGAGTACTTCCGGGGAGGGATTTCCAAATTTTGTGCTGATATGCTGCAATATAATCGTTGTTTTGCCACTGCCTCGCGCACCCTGTATAGAAATGAGCCGGTTGTTCCAATTGATTTTTTTTAACAAAAATCGTGAAAACTCCTGAGGAACTCGGCGTAGCCTTGTTTCGAATGCATTATATAAACCTTCCATAGACCTTGAAATTTGGGCAAAAATACAAAATTGTTCTCTCTGTAGAACAAAATTATTCATAAAAAGTTCTGTTAGCAGAACAAAAGCATTTATTGTTCGGTCATATCAGAGAGCAAAACGCCTTCCACTTCCTCTGTTTAATTGAATCGAAAGCTTTTGTTTGATTGGGTTGTGTTAATTTGCTGGTACGACCCGCATGAGCAATAATTTCTTTTTTTATGTGATGCCTATACACTTTCTTACACAAATTACTTTCGGGGAATATAATCCCTGTTTGTTAGGTTCTACACGGAATTTCGTGGAAAGAAATTAGAATGCTATTTCAAACAGATTCCTCCAAAGTTTCCTCATTCTTCGGAAAACTTTGTCGGAATGACGCGTTTTTATGGAGTCAGGAGGCAAATGCGGCGAGGACACAATAGTATATTTTAAAGATGTCCTCGCCGCATTTGCCTTAAACGCCTAATAAACAGCGTCATTCCGACCGGAACAAAGCCAAACGAAGTGATTAAGGCTTTGTGAAGGGAGGAATCTGTTAGGGATCAATAGTTTATTAATAAATATCTGCATATTATTTTCAAACATTATTGTTACCCACGAAATTCCTAGTAGAACCCTTTGTTATAACTATTGTAGGAATCTATGACGTGAAAGCGGGATAATCCCTGCATTTTCATATCTTCGTTATTCTCATAAAAGCTTCGCCTATGAAAATTCTATTGACCGGAACCACGGGCTATATCGGCCGCAGGCTTTTGCCTGCACTTTTGCGCGAGGGCCATGAAGTAATTTGCTGTGTGCGCGACAGCCGAAGGTTTGATTCTTCGGGCCTTCCCAATGGAAAATGGTCGCTCATAGAGGTGAATTTTCTGGAGCCAAAATCTTTGCAGCTTATTCCACAAGATATTGATGCCGCCTATTACCTGATCCATTCGATGTCGGCTTCCAGTGGCGATTTTGCCCGTCTGGAGAAAGAATCGGCTATAAATTTTCAGGAAGCCCTTTCTAAAACAGATGTGCGTCAGGTGGTTTACCTGAGTGGGATTGTTAATGAAAAACAATTGTCGAAACATCTTTCATCACGCAAGGAAGTGGAAGATATTTTGTCTCAGGGAAGTTTTCGGCTCACTACCCTACGTGCCGGGATTATCGTAGGTTCGGGCAGTGCTTCTTTTGAAATTATCCGCGATTTGGTGGAGAAATTGCCCCTGATGATTGCTCCGCGCTGGCTCAATACGCGTTCGCAGCCTATTGCCGTGCGCAATGTCATTCAGTTTTTGTCAGGCGTTTTGTTGCGCGAAGATTGTTTTGACCAGAGTTTTGATATCGGTGGCCCGGAAATACTGACTTACAAGCAAATGCTTTTGCAGTTTGCTTCCGTACGCGGCCTGAAACGCTCAGTTTATACCGTACCCGTGATGACGCCCCGTCTGTCGTCTTACTGGTTGTATTTCGTTACTTCAACATCATATAAATTGGCGGTGCACTTGGTCAACAGCATGAAAGTGGAGGTTATTTGCCGTCCCAATAATCTGGCAGCGCGATTGGATATTGAGCTTCTAAGCTATCAGGAAGCGGTCCGTCTCGCCTTTGGCCGTATTGGTTTGCATGATGTGACCTCAAGCTGGACGGATGCTTTATCGGGGCCGCTTTTGGTAGATGGCATCACGCCGCATATTTCGGTGCCGAAACATGGATGTTTTATTGATGAACGCGAACAAAAGCTTGATAATGAAGAAAATGCGCTACAAAAAATCTGGGCAATTGGTGGCGAAACCGGCTGGTATTATGCAAACTGGCTTTGGGCGTTGCGGGGGTTCCTCGATAAACTATCCGGTGGTGTGGGTTTGCGCAGGGGCAAGCGGTGTAGCGATGATATCCATGCCGGTGATGCTCTGGATTTCTGGCGCGTGCTTTTAGCAGATAAAAGTCAGAAACGCCTGCTGCTCTATGCCGAAATGAAACTGCCCGGAGAAGCATGGCTGGAATTCCGTATCTCTGATGGCATACTCCATCAAACGGCAACCTTCAGGCCAAAAGGTATTTGGGGACGATTATACTGGTATTCCGTTCTTCCTTTTCATGCCTTTATTTTTGGTGGGATGCTGAAAAGGATTGCCGGCTGAGGTTTGTGGCCATGATGATCTGGCTGCTCCGGATAGCCTTTGGTTTTTTTATTGATTGTGAAAATTTTATCAGTAATTATTCAGGCTAAATGATGTGCTGTTTGGGGTTTTATTCCCGCTCATTATTGTTTGTATTTTTCGGAAACCAAAATGATCCCTGCAGTATATATTATAGGTTTCGTTTGTCTTTGAGTGTATTTTAAGGACAGGCAGTTTTATTGGTTTTATAATCAGTTTCTTGCTTCAATTATTCGGTCGTTTTTCATTACAAACTAGAAATGAACATCATTATAAAATTTATTCCCTATATTTGTCAAAACCCAAGCCTAAACCCAAATGAAGCTGAAATATCAAAAAATATTCCCTTGGATTCTGGCTGTACTGCCAACGTTTGTTACTATTTTGGCCTTGCCCTGGCAGTTTCATGAATATGAGGCGGTTTTGGTGGAGTCATTTAAGGGGCATAACGATTTTCCCGGTAAACGATATTTTCATGATTTTGATCATGATGGTTTAAGCGAGAAAGTTTTGATCGGAATACAGCATCCCTCTAAGGTGCCGTATTTCCGTATTCATGGCCATAATAGTACAGTTGTCTGGCAAGAGAATTTTCGCGGCAAATGGTTGGATTACTATGAACCTGTTTTTGCTGATTTTAACGGAAATAATTTTGATGAAGTCTATGCTTTTTCCGTTAGGCACGACAGTTTGTTTATTTGTTCCTTTGAGGTCACGGATAAGATTGATACCTGCAAGGGAAAAGAAAAATTTATTAGTGCGGTTCGGCGCATCAATGAACAGGAAGACTGGCTCGTTTTTCCTGCTCAGGCGGCAGATTTGAACAATGATGGGTTTCAGGAAATTATATTTGCTGTTAATGCTGCCTATTCCTGCCAACCACGTGCAGTTTACGCCTGGGATGTGAAAAATGACAGCTTATTTCGCTCCCCTGAAGCGGGTTTTACAATACGACACATAATCGTTGATGATGCAGATGATGATAGTGATGAAGAGATTTATTTGTTTACTTCGGCTACGGCTAATCAGCCTATAGGCAATAACGTTCAATATACAGATCATAAAAACTGGGCGGTAGTGTTGAACCATGAGTTAAAGTTTTTGTTTGAGCCGGTGGAATATAAAAATTCTCGTGCTTCGATGAATTGTATCCCCTTTCATAATGGGAAAATGGCTGTTGTTTTGGTTCGGGAATTTAACCTAAATGCAGATACTTCCTATCAAACCATAGCATTTTTCAGTCAAGGAGGTCGGTTGCTAAAAAGGATAGTTTGTCCTGATGGGTTAAGCTGGGGCCATGTGAATCAGATTGGGGGCAATTTTACCGATAATTTATTTTTTGATAACGCGGATCAATCCTTTTACAAAGTGAATGAGCTCTTTGAGTTGGAAAAGATCTCATCAGCAATTGAAGGGGAATTTCGGCTTTTGAGGTTGCATGCTATTGACCTTGAATCGGATGGGAAGATGGATATTGTGGCTACAAATTTAATAGATAACAGTGCTATTGTTTTTAGAAATGGATTTAAGGACCCTGTTACGATTCATTTGCCTGTTGCATTAAACAGGTCTTTTACTGTAAGACACCGTCCGCCATTGCCCGACCAAATTCTGGTTAATAATGACAATGACTCGTTTTTATTTGAATACCGCCATAATAACTTATATTTCATTAAATATCCGATTTGGATGTTGATTTATCTTTTTTGGTTGAGTTTTGTGTTTTTGATTTTGCATTATCAGCGCAAGCGTATGCAAAAGGCTTATGCAATGGAAAATAAAATCAATGAGCTGCAGATGATCAATATGAGCAATCAATTGAACCCTCATTTTATTTTCAATGCGCTGACCGCCATAAGTGGGCTGATGTTTAAAAAAGACAGTGAGGGCGCAAATAATCTTTTGGTGCGTTTCAGTAAATTGATGCGCTTGAGCATGCAGCGCCCGGATAAAATCTGTTGGTCATTATACGATGAGTTTAAATTTGTTGAGGATTATCTCACCTTGGAACAATCACGTTTTCCGGGGCAATTTTCCTGGCAGGTACAGTATAATGAATCGCAATCAAAAGGGGTGGAGATTCCCCGCCTGATCGTTCAAAATCATGCCGAAAATGCTCTAAAACACGGATTAAGGCATCGGGAAGCCGGTGGGTCTTTGTTGGTTGAAATGAAAAATGAAGGTGGCTTTATTCTGATTTTGATCGAAGACAATGGCATCGGTCGAGCCAAAGCCCGGGAATTGGGAACGGGAGGCACAGGAAAAGGATTAAAGCTCACCCAAGAAATATTTGCACTATATTCCAAATTGTACCAAAGAAAAATAAGTCAGGTAATAAGCGACCTCTATGATGAGCATGGGCGCGCAGCCGGCACCCGTGTATTGATTCAAATTCAGCTTGAAAATAAAGGCCGTAGCCCAATTAACCTGTAGCTTGTAATCCGTTGAAAAGCCTGAAAAAACCGGTTTTGATTTTTAGGGGTCAGTATGTAAGTGCATATCAAAATAGACTGATATTAAGTGAATTATATGGATTAGATTTCTCCATCCAGCTCTTCGCTTCGCTACGGGCTTCCTGTCGAAATGACCTTTTGGTGTTTTCAAGAGGCAAAGGCAGCTTACGGTCACTGAGCGGAGCCGAAGTGCGCTGCCTTTGCCGAAACAACTGATTAAAAAGTCATTTCGACGACCAACGGGAGGAGAAATCTTTTATTAAAAAAGTGTTATTAAACTATGTATTTTTCTACTGACCTCTATTGATTTTTATTTTATGAATAAGGCAGGTTAACATAATTCCTTGCAAGATGTACAAAAAATCACTGAAATTTAATTTCAGGAGCATTCTTAAAGCAGAAAAAATTAATATATTTGTTTTTCGACAAAAAATATGAAGCTCAAATATCTGAAAATACTGCCTTGGGTACTTGCATTCCTTCCTGCCATTGTCACAATTTTGGCTTTGCCCTGGGAGTTTCATGAATACGAAGCGCCATTACTCCGGAAAGCTAAAGGCCAACCGGAATATCCTTATAAATATTACTTTGTTGATGTAGATCATGATGGCTATAGCGAAAGGCTGGCCATTGGTTTAAACCGTCCTTCTGCCGTTCCCTGCATACAATTGTTTAATATGAATGATGTTTCTACTAATCAGTATAATTTTCGTGGGAGATGGTTGAAAAACTATGAGCCGGTTTTTACTGATTATGATGGCGATGGTATTGATGAGCTCTTCGCTTTTTCTTATGACAATGATAGTATCTGGATATTTGGTGTGAAAATTAATGCGGCATTTGAAAAACAAAAAAGTTTTGAAAAAGCTGTGGCGAAAGTCACAAAAGTTAACGGAAAAGAAGATTGGTCGGTGATTCCTGCTGTTGCGGCAGACTTGAATAATGATGGCTATCTTGAAATAATTTTTGCTGTCAACTCTGCTTTTTCGGTACATCCTCGGGCAGTTTTTGCATGGGATATCCATAACGATGAGCTTTTGCGCTCGCCATATTCAGGATTTTCAATCTATGAAATAAAGACTGGAGACATTGATGCTGACGGAGATGAGGAGATTTACCTTAAGGCTGGTGCGCCACAAAACATTGCGAAAACGGATACTATTTTTTATCATGACCGGGTCAATTGGCTGGTTGTTTTGGATCATGAGCTGAATTTTTTGTTTGAACCTGTTCCTTATGATGGTTATGTTGGCCATATAACCTCTTTTCCCTTTGTGTATAAAGGGAAGGAAGGTGTATTGTCTGTTGATCGTTGCTTGAGTGCTTCGGAGGAAAAATACACCTTCAGCTTTTATAATCTTTCCGGGCAACGGATTTTCCAAAAGGAACGACCTAAGAAAACCGGTCGTTTATGCCTCCGCAATACCAACAAATTCAAGAACTTGCCATTGATATTTTTTGATCAAAGGGAACAAAAGTTATTGACTTTGGACGAAAATATGGATTTTGTTGAGATGCAGGCAATAGCTGGAAAATCTTTTGACGGAAGGTATTCATTTGTGCTTGATCTTGGAAATGACACTGTTCCAGAAGTTATATTAGGTGCTGCAAATGAGGAATTTATGTATATTTTTCGGGATAATTTCCGTAAATATATTACAGTTCCCATGCCGATGGCGTCCGATCGTTCGGTTAGTGTGCGCCACCGCAAAGGTTTGCCGGATCAGATCCTGGTCAATAATGATTATGATCAGTATTATTTTGAGTACCGCCACAACCCATATTACATCCTTAAATATCCGATTTGGTTGCTGGTGTACCTGTTTTGGGTTGGTTTTTTTGTTTTGCTGGTATTTTTCTTAAAGAAACGATTGCAAAAAACATATGCTCTTGAACGCAAGATCAACGAATTACAGATTTTGAACATGAGCAACCAATTGAACCCGCATTTTATCCTTAATGCACTTACGGCTATCAGCGGGATGATGTTCAGGCAGGATAATGATGGGGCAAATACCTTGCTGGTTCGTTTCAGCCACTTGATACGTTCCAGTATGCTTAGCGCTGATAAAATTTGCTGGTCGCTCGAAAAAGAAATGAATTTTGTGGAGGATTACCTCGCATTGGAGCATTCACGTTTTCGCGAACAATTCCAATACACATTAAAATACGATGCGTCAAAAGCACAGGGTGTTGATATTCCGAGGCTTATCGTTCAAAATCATGTCGAAAACGCACTTAAACATGGGCTAAGGTTTAAGGAAAATGACGGGATGCTTTGCGTGGAGGTGATGCGGGAAAATGGATTTGTCGTAATTCGCGTTGAGGATAATGGCATTGGGCGGAAAAAAGCCAAAGAAATGGGTACACAGGGTACAGGCATGGGCATGAAACTCACCGAAGAAGTTTTTAGCCTGTATTATAAATTATATCAGCGAAAAATTTATCAGGAAATTATTGATCTTTATGACGAAAAAGGAACGGCCTCTGGTACCCGCGTGCAGGTTTTTATCGGATTGGAAAAAAATGAGCCAAAAAACGGCTAAAAAATACATCGTAAACCTTTAGCTCTGAATCAAACTTACAAAGGATTTCTTTTTCCAATAGGGTGTTAATGGCTAATAGTGTGGATGAAGCAGGAGGTAATCCGTATTTTTGGATAAAAGCGGAGGATGTTGGTTTTTCAATGCCGCCTTCCAGAGCTATAGCCCGGCCTAACTTTTTTTGATTTCCGCTACACGGTCGCAGAAATAGTCAGGATGATAGTCGAGCGTGAATCGGTTCATTTTATCTTTTGCCCAAAGGTACAAAATTCTTTTGATTAATTCATGTTTTATGATTCATAAAACATGAATTGAATTGTAAATATAGCTTTGGCAATCTTTGAGTGCTTTTTCATCAAGATGAGTGCTTAATGAAAAACGCAAGCCGTAGATTGGTTTCCCATTATGCTTGCTGATGCTTGCATTTCCTGTGATGGCACCTTGAACAAACAGCTTTTCGCATAATCGTTTAAAACGGCTATCACCGGAATAAAAGCAAAAACTGAAGGGCTGTTGATGGGAATAATCCGGGTATTCTGCGTCAATATTGTTTTCCGAAAAAATATTTTTCAACTGTTGACGGAATTCCAATGCCAAAGGAGTGAATTTGTCAAACCCCTGCGTAATCTTTCTCAAATCAGGAAATGCCAAGGATGGCAAGCCGGTATTTTTTTGCAGTAATTCCTGCTGAAGGTCGTGCAGGAGGTTTATTTGCTCCTGAATTTCCGGTTGTTTGCAGTGGTAGCTCATCGCGCAAAGGGCAGAAGGCGCACCACTAAAAACCGGATCGCAAAGAAGGAAGCTGTTATCGGGCATTATCTCCGGCAGTGCAATCCGTCCCAAAGCATGAGATGCATCCAAAATGAGCCGAAGACCGTATTTTTCACATTTCTGAAACAGCTTTTTCAGCGAAACGGCCTGGCAAGTCTCTGGATTCAACTGGGGCAGGATTAATGTGTATGAAGCCCGATCATATTTTTGATCCTCTTTTTTCAACCATTCCGACATCCTGCCTAAACTGATAATTTCCACATGCTCCCATAGTTTCTTTGCTTGTTCAATCAGCCATTGGGGCATGGATGCATCAATGATAAAGCCTTGGTTTTCTGAAGAAAGTGAGGTGATGAGCTGATAGAGGCATTGTTCCCTGGAAGCAAAATAAATCAGGCTGCCCGGATCAGTGTACAGGAATTCCGCTTGTTTTTCTATGGCCGCCACACTTTTGGAGCCCGGACCACTTATTGGAAAAATATTGTATTTGTCTTCCTTATCAAAAGCAAGAGGCAGGAGGCTTTGCCATTGAACGGGATGGCTGTAGATATCAAGTGTGATCATAATGCAAAATTACATTATTGAGCTTGAATTGTTTTTAACGAATTTTTCCTGAATAATTCACAAACCATTCTATTACGAACGCAAACCGCTTCAACAGAAAGGAATGCTCTGTTTCCGGTACTCAAAATAGCTACGGCTATTCCTGCGTGCCGAAAACCTGTGCTCCCTTTCTCTTATTGCGTTTTGCATTCTCATGACGAAGATTTATGAATTAATCAGGTTTAGGAAATTTGCATTATTAGTGGTTTTTATATGCGGAAGTAAAAAAAAAGCCACGACAAAATTTTATGCCGCAGCTGTTCTTATCTGATAATCAGGTTTTCAGTTTAGCTTACATCAGTCCTTCGATATCTTGCATAATCATCGACGCCATTTTCTTGGCCTCATTGGCATTTTTGGCTTCAGAATAAACACGGATAATCGGTTCGGTATTGGATTTGCGCAGGTGTACCCAGCCGTCTTCAAAATCGAGTTTCAGTCCATCGATGGTGGAGTGGGGCGTATCCTGATATTTTTCTTCCATCTTTTTCAAAATGCCATCCACATCTGTTCCTTCCTGCAGCTGGATTTTATTTTTAGAGATGACATAAGCCGGATAGCTGTCGCGCAATTCGGTGCAGGAGCAGCCTTTCTGTGCGAGGTGGCTGAGGATAAGTGCAATACCTACTAGAGCGTCGCGGCCATAGTGCAGTTCCGGGAAAATAACTCCGCCATTGCCTTCGCCACCGATCAGGGCATTTTTCTCTTTCATCATGCTCACAACGTTCACCTCACCAACTGCCGAAGCGAAATATTCCATTCCAGCCGATTGTGTGATGTCGCGCAGGGCACGTGTTGATGACATATTGGAAACGGTATTGCCTTTGCGTTTGCCCAGGAGATAATCTGCTACGGCAACCAGCGTATATTCTTCGCCAAACATGCTTCCGTCTTCGCAAACAATGGCCAGGCGGTCCACGTCGGGATCAACGGTAAATCCCAAATGGGCTTTTTTGTCTTTTACCAATGCCGAAAGCTCGGAGAGGTGCTGTGGCAGTGGTTCCGGATTATGCGGAAAATCTCCGTTTGGTGTGCAGTAGAGCTCGTGTATTTCATCTACACCCAGTGCTTTGAGTAGGGGAGGAAGCGCAATGCCGCCGGTAGAATTAACGCAATCCAGTGCTATGCTGAAATTGGCCTTTTTTATGGCTTCTACATCCACATCCGGTAGTTGAAGAATGGCTTCAATATGGTCTTCAATGGCTGTTTCATAAGTTTCGTAGCTTCCCAGCTTATCCACTTCCGCGAAAGTAAAATCTTCCTCATCGGCTTTTTTCAGCACTTCTTCTCCTTCGGCGGCATTGATGAACTCGCCTTTGTGGTTGAGCAGTTTGAGTGCATTCCACTGTGCCGGATTGTGACTGGCAGTGAGGATGATGCCACCCTGTGCTTCGAGTTTGGTCACCAGAACTTCCACCGTTGGTGTGGTGCTCAGTCCCAGGTCGATTACATCAATGCCCAATGCATTGAGAGTGGAAACAACCAAACGGTTGACCATTTCTCCTGATATGCGGGCATCGCGTCCCAATATCATTTTAATGTTTTGCTTTTGATGGGCGTCCTGCATAAAGGAGCCGAAAGAAGAAGTAAATTTTACTACATCAAGCGGGCTTAAGCCTTCTCCGGCTTTGCCGCCAATCGTTCCGCGTATTCCTGAAATAGATTTGATTAATGTCATATAAGCTGTTTTGCGCAAAAGTATGAAATTATGCTGCTCCGGATATTTGGAAAAGATTATTAATTCTTGAAAATATGCTCCACGATGTTTTGCAGCCGCTGTTTTTTGTTGTGCAATAAGCTTTTAAATTCCTTTAGTTTTACGATTGAATCGGGATAACTCATTTCTGTTGAGATATTGGTGCATCACAAATTTCCTATAAGCTGATTAATTCATGAAATTTCGTTATGAGCACATTTGACAAGCTCAGTGACCAAACACAAAACGCAATAAGAGAAAGGGAGAGCCAAAAAGATAGCATTCCTTTGGTTTGGGCGCGTAATAGAGTATTTTGTGAATTATTCAGTTTAGAATATGAGTAATGAAAAAATTGCCAAAGAATACATTGTCGGGCGTAATATCCGCCTAAGCTGTCAGATTTGCGGACATAAACGATTTTATACCCGCAAAACGCTTATGAATACAGTAGTATTCAGTTTTCTGAATTTCGATAGGGCTAATAACAAGGCTGTAAATTACATCTGCGAAAGCTGTGGCTATGCGCATTGGTTTATGGAGGAGTAAAGTTTAAAACCGCAGATGATCTCATAATATTGTCATCTGTATTGTCTGCCACTTGCAAAGCGTTTATTCCATCAGGGCGCTGTAGGTCTTGCGGCAATATTGGTTAAGCCATTTATTATACTCAGCAATTTCCTGCTGCTCCGGATCGTCCTTTCTCCATGCCTGAAGTTTTTTGGAAGTCGCCCGGAAGATTTCTTCTTCGGCGATTTCCATCTGCTGGATAATCCCTGTTTTGTCGCTGTTTATAAGCTCCGAAACATTCAGGTATTTATAACCTGCTGAACGTTTTATGGGATAGCATTTTGATTTTAATTGTAAGGCCATTTCGTTTAAAGGGCAGTTTTCTTTTCCTTTTGCGCTTAAAATTCCGGGCATTTCCTTTCCTCCACGCACCCAAAGTGGAATTGCCATTGAAGTGTTCGGGTATCCAATTTGAGTCCAAATGGTGGCCAGATCTTTGGGTTCACCTTTTTTAACGCCTTCGATCAAAATCATGGAAGACGAACCGTGGCGGGTGATCAGGTCACCGGAATTTTCAAAATGCGTACCATAGGGTACACCTTCATAGTCTTCGCGGAAATCGCGCTTTAAAACAGGATGTTTCAGGCAGCGGGAAAAATCCTGAATAATTGTTTGTGGATCAAGTAAATTGCAGGCATCTGCCTGATAAAACAAATCCTGTGCACATTGGTATCGGATAAAACCATAACCAACATCTTTTTTTCCGGTATAGGAATAATTTGTGCGAATGATGTATCCGTTGGGCGCTTCAGTTGGGTCGTTGGCATCAAATTTTGTGAAACTGAAGTTGTTTACTTCATAAAAAGCCACACCTCCTTGGGTATCGAGCACACCAAAATGTGCGGCCAATCCCATGGGTTTGGGCGTGTCGATAAGCAGTTTTTCAAAATCAGCCAGACTGGTACAAATTCCCAATGCTTTTTTCATAAAGACACCCTCCTGATCTTTCACACTGCTGCTGTCTCCTGAATTTACATTAAAGGATGCGCTGTTCATAATGGCAAAACCCTGATCGTTGGCGCCGCCCCACACTTGTTCGCCTTTTTCATCATCAGAATTGATCATGCCCACAAAAGCATATTTAGCATGATCAAAAAACATCATTTTATTTTCATAAGATTCTGAATCGCGCAATTTCCAGATCATCGGGCGACCGTTTTTGGTGTATTTCCCGGAAATAACCGCTGTGGTGCAGCCAAAAGTTATGTCAGAAATGAGCAACAATGTAAGTAGAAGGATAGGTATCTTTTTCATTTTTAAATGCTTGAAAGTGATGAACAGATTAAAAAGCATCTTACAAATTTAAGAATATGACGAAAAACTCCTATCTTTAGAAAAAAAATATCTCACATTTATTAATCCAATCCCTTTACCATGAAATACAAAGTTCACAAAATCGAAGTCCGCAATTCCAATATGCAGGAAAAACTCGAAAATTACCTGAACAAAATGCAGGGCGAAGTTGTCTCTGTAATTCCAAATGTCCGGCCAACCTTTCAATTTATGGGCGCAACGGCAAAAATTGATTCGCTTTTGATTGTAGAGCGCAGGTAATCAATGCAATAGTTCTCTCATTCAAAGGATTTATGTAAAATTTAGTTTTGGATGCATTCGTCGGATGACTCAAAGTCATCCGATGAATGGTGTTAAGTTTTATTTGTTCGGTGACTTGATCAGCCTTTGAGGAAATTTTTAAAATAATTTCTTAGGTAAATCAGGCTTGCCAGGCCGAAAGGCAGAATGACAAGACCCACGATTTTCCATTGGGTTTCGGAAAATCCGGCTACTTCGCCAATACCCAGCAGCGAAATAATCGTCAGTACGAGCAAAATGACATTAAGGGTCATACTGTCTCGGGTCATCAGCAGTTCCAGGCGGTTTTCCAGTTCCAGGCTGAGCACTTCCAGATCTTTGGTCAGCTGGCTGATCGTCCCGCTGCGGTCGATGGATTTTTCTACTTCATCGGCAAATGCTTCACAGATCATATCCACAAAACAAGCTTTCTGGGCACAGGAATCTTTTTTCCATTGTGTAGCTATTTCTCCGGTTTCCCGTTCCAGCATGCGGTCATAAACCTGGATTTTTGATAAGACATCCGTAAGGCCGCAAATTTTTTCATTATTGGTTTTCAGTGTTTTATAATTACCTTTTTTGCTTTCATCTTTGAGGTTTTGCAATCTTTTGCGCAAACTCCAAAGCAATGAGTGCACATGATGCGACATTTTATTGCAGGATTTCAAAAAGAGGATGTCCCGTAGGATTTTATCAATTTCTTCTGTTCTTTTGCCAAGATAGAGCATTCCTGCCATGCCCATAAAAAGCATGCCTTCGCCCAAATCCTGTGCGCTGACAATCCAGTCGGTATAGGCTTCAATTGTTGATGAATACTGTGCCTTCACATCTTCCGCCTTCATCCCTGCAAAGGGATTTTCTTCGCAGATCACAAGTGAATAAGCCTGTACCTGATACCAGGATTCAGCCAGGTTTTCAGTCTGCAAAACAGCCGAAAGCATCAATTGCTGACCTTCATTGAGCACAGGAAAAATACAATCGGCAATTTTATAGGTGAGCTGTCCGGCCATTTCCTTGATTTGATCTATGCTGCAAGCAGCGTCGTCGGGCTGTAGTCCCAAAACCGCCAAACCGCTTTTGTAAAGGCTTAATCCGTATTTTTTGTCCCGTGCAGCAAATTCCGAAACATCCGCATGCAGCCAATTGCAGAAATCATAATTGCCGGGAGTGAGCATAATGCCATGGCCTGTCATTTCAAAGCTGCCTTCTTCTTTGGCTTCCACTTCGCCGCGGCTGCCAAATTCAGTTGGGCTTTGATAACGTTTATGCGCCCCGACGAAACGGTTCAGTGCTTCAACATTGTTTTTCCCCATGGGTAGGATTGTGGAAGCATAAATATGTGGCTTTTTGAATGTTGTCATGGCTTAAATATGTGTGGGTTGAAAAGATGCTTTGATGTCGCGTTCCACATGATGCAGGAAATCATTGATTTTTACTTCTTCGCAATTGGAAGAGCAATGTAATACCGGTCCGTTATCATCGAGTCGGACATGCAGGAGTTTCCCGCATTTGCATGTCAAATCTTTTTTTATCTGAGCAAATTCGCTTTTCTGGTCAAATTTTTGACTTGCCACATGTTTTCTGCCCGCTTCGGTGCATTGATGCGCATTGATATCGCGATAATCTTTGGCCTTAACCCGTGAACGGTTTAAAAATCCCTCATCGCGCACGATATTGATATCGGCCATAAATTTTTTGTCTTCCCAAACATAGCGGCGCGCATCTTTATAATCGTATAGCAAGAGCGAATCCTTGTATTTCGGGAAATGACCTTTGTTTTTTAGATAAAAAAATATCGCTAAAGCGGCTGTGTATTGCAAATAGGATAATCCCTTTTCATGCGCATAAAGCGAATACACATACAATATTTTTTGTTGATCCTGATCCATGATTTTGTCTTTTTTATCTTAATACAAAGGTAAGGATTTGATTGATAATCAGGAATAGGCGTGTTCATTAAATCGCGAAATGAACTCCCTGCACTTGAAAAAACGAATGCAGAGAATTCAAATTTAGTTAAGGAAAACCGGTTTTAAGCTTGTTTCAGCTTAAACACAAGGCTGGTGAACAGCTCAATCAATAATCCGTAAATTGCTCCCATAACAATAGTGGAAACCATTAACATACAGGGAGTAAACTCGCCAGGATCGGGCGACATCATGGCGCCAAGGCCGGCAGGGATACTGAATAAAATGCCCATCAGGATACCATGCATTGCCCAGTGCCTGCATTTTAGGTTGCTGATTCCAATGGCAAATCCAATCAGGGTGCGGCTGATGATGATGTTTAAAGCCAGTTCCAATGGAAGATCACCAGGGCCGCTGCTGGCAAAGCCAAAACAAACAAAACCAAAAATTAATCCGAATAATGTGCTGACAATTAATCTTTTAGCTTTCATAGTTTATAATTTTTAAGGTTGAAAAAACAGATTTTATGAACACCCTTGTTCTGCTCCAAAGATATTGATTTCATGTGAATAATGCATTAAAAATGATGAACTTGCGTATTTTCTTGGTTTTATTATCTTTGAGTGCTGATTGAAGAAAATCTCACTTTTACGCCTACAACCAGATTTGTTTACTAAAAGTCCCTGATACAACTAATATTAAAGGGCTTACTGGCTTTGTATTATTATTTCTAAAATCAAATATTATGAAAGCAATTTTAACTTTAGTAATGGCTGTTTTTATGTGCGGCCTGTTTGCACAGGAAGGTGTGGATAATTTCAGAGGTATTCAGTGGGACACTCCTTTTGACGAAGTATCGGAGGGTATGACAAAAAGCAGCAGTAAAACGCCAGGCTTTAAAGGCTATGAAAAAGCGGGTGATGATCTGAATTTTGAAGGAATAGAAACACACACGATCATCTACCTTTTTAAAAAGAAGAAGTTTGCAGGTGCATCCATGGGGATTACCAACGATCAGGTTGATGATGCTGTAGCCCTCTTTACGGAGAAATTTGGTACGCCAAAAGTAACCGATATGCCTTTCCTGAAAAATTATGAATGGGTACTGGATAAATCTGTGGCTGTGGTCTCTTATTTTCCAACGAATAAAAGCGAGAAAAGTGCTACAATGGCTATTCGGAAGCCCAGATAGCTCCAGCTTTCCTTTTTAATCCGATGCCCTTCTGTTTGCTGATTTGAGGGAAACAAGGGTTTTATTTTCATGTCATGAAATTTGTAGTTTTGTGATAATTGCCTCATATTTGCTGTAATGGAGCCGTAAATCTTTCAGATTTCCAGTGTAAAATGAGTGGGATTTTATCTGTTGTTTACCGTTGTTTCAAATGAATAGTAGAACTCCAATGTCATGATAAAAGATTTACCAGAAATTCAGATAATAGGAATATGTTTCGTCGTGTTTTTTATTATTTCCTGTACGCCAAAACGGCCGGAGCAAAAAGAAATGGAGCAAATTCCAGACGCCATTGAATTTGTCCTTCCCGAAGGAGCAATTCCCTTGGAATATAACCGTCATCTGGTGTTTTGGGGCACGTATAATGATTCCATAAAGGCCAAATGGGTGTTTGATACAGGCTGTCCTTATGCGGTGGTGGACAGCTCTTTTTATTCGGAATGCGGATACGATATGGATGATGTCATCAAAGCTTTTGCTTTTGGTGCAGGAAATAATGCCAGTCCGGCATACATTATTAAAAAAGGCCATTCTGTTGAAAATCATGGGTTTCGCTCTGCTCCGGAGCATATCCACTTGCTGGATCTCAGAAAAGCAGTGGGCGATAAAACTGCCGACGGAATATTGGCTGTAGATTTTTTTGGACTTAAAGTTTTGGAAATCAATTATCAGAATGAATACTTAAGGATATTGCCCGATACGTTTGAGCCCGATAGCAGCTGGGCTTCCCTGCCATTTGTTTTTGAGAAGAACCGGATTTTGGTTGCTGGCTGTGTGCAAATAGAAGAGGGTATGCAGGTAAAAGGTCCTTTTATTCTGGATTTGGGTTCAACCAGAACTTTCACCCTAAATAAAAATGCCTGCCGGGAAATTAATATTCAGCGAACTTCAAAAAAAGTGGATACGCTTGATCTTCAGAACAGTGGAGTAGGAGGTAATGCTACCTCCGGAATGCTGCGTGCGGATTATTGTTCGTTTGCGGGTTTTTATATTGATGATGTGCCCATTGATTTCCGGGAGAATGACCGTGGTGCATTTAGTGATGCCACAAATTACGGTGTATTGGGTAATGCTTTTTTAGACCGATTTGATTTGATTATTGATTTTGTCAATAGCCGCTTGCTGCTTCGTCCAAATAACCATTTCAATGAGCCCTATCGAAAAATGGAATTAAGCGGTATGTTTTTGCTCGACAGGAGCATTTCAAAAGGAGGCTTTGAAATTAATGGCATCATCCGTCAGTCCAAAGCCGATTCATCTGGTTTTCAATTAGGAGATTTGATAATTGCAATTGATGGGAAAAAAGTGAAGCTCGAAGAAAACAGCCGTGCGGTAAACCGTATGATCGACTCTCTGGCTATGATTAATGGCGTGGAGCTGAGTTTTTTGCGAGGGGATTCGTTGTTTCAGTTACGCATGCAATAATAAAATGAGTAAAGTAAAATTTATTTTGTGTTGACGAAATTTTGATATTTTTTCTTGGAAGTATTGGATGTTTTACTATTTTTGCTCTTGTTTAGATAAATACATAACATGGTTTTGTGTTTATCATCACTAATGTTGCTAAAAATATGTATGATAAACAATAATGATGAAAAACGCTAAGAGTTACTTGATTTTGCTGCTATTACTTGCTTTTTCTGCTCAATTAACAGCCCAGCAGGATACTAATGATACCACAATTCTTGTTCGGGGGATTTACAATAATCACGAAGAGTTTGTGACCAATAAACCGGGAATTACAGAGCCGTTTTACCTGAAGCAGATAGAACGTTTGCAAAAAGCATGGAAAGGAACCTATAAGATTAAAATAAAATATACGGAATCGAATAAAAGAGCAAAGCCTAATTCCCATTGGGGATTTTGTGATGGAACCAAAACTTATATCGAACATCAGGGAGAATATTTTGAGATTGAAGAAGAAAATGGCGAATATTTTTTTGTGGGATATGATTTGCTCAACCTGAACCCATCAGCAACTGCTGCGGCGGGTGTGGCAGGTGGTTTGGTGGGCGGTGCCTTGTATGCCGGAATTGCTACTTCGGTGGCGAGGAGCAAAAGGATCAGATATACCATAGATATGCAAAATGGCATGGCCTTACATCCATATAAAGGGAAAGATAAACTGACTAAAAACTATAATAATGTTTTGATCATTTACCGCACGTCAAAAAAGCAGAACGAAACCCCAATGGAATTTATCATTGACGACAGTCTGGAATTTTCTTTTGTGCCGGATTCCTATGCGAAAATCCTATACGATACCTGTGTGCATTCGGTGCGTGTATGTTATGGGGAAAATTTGGCAGATTGTGTTGATTTTGAGCTAATAAATGCTAAGTCTGTTTATCTGCAATGTAATTTCGGCAAAAAATCCCCGAAACCTGAAATCGTGGAAGTTGACTATGAATATGGTAAATTTTATGCCGAAAAACCCAGAAAAATAACCGAGAAAAGATTGGAAGAACAGCTTGAAAAAGAGATGGAGGAGGAGTAAAACGAGATTTTGTGTGTATTTTCTTTGATGTTTTTTCTTTTGGGCTTGATTTTAAGCGGCCTCATATTATTTCAATTTGGCATAAAAACTTTCTGGTAAATACCTTGATAATTTTTTGTGATCTGCCTCTTATTGCTATATTTGGCCTCAATAAAACAAGCCTTTGATTGGCTAAACTAATATTGAGCATGATGTCCTTCTGTAGGTCAAGCTCATAAAACTATAAAATTGAGGCATGAGGTGTAAAAACTGTGATTCAGTACTTAAATCCGAGGATAAATATTGTTTTCATTGCGGTGCGATGGTAGTGAATGAACGCCTGACAATGAAGTATTTCCTTTCCAATCTGCTGGCAGCTTTAGGATGGGACAACCGCTTTTTTCATACACTAAGAGATATGACACTGCGGCCGCAGGTAGTGATTGAAAAATATTTAAACGGCACACGCAAAAGATATTCCAGCCCATCGGCTTTTTTTGCTATTGTATTAACGTTTACAGTTTTAGTTGCCGGTTTTAACCATAAGCAAATGGTGAAGCTGTCAACAAATACCGGACTTGATGAAAAGCTGGCAGTCGAGGAGCTTAGTCAGCCCAATCAGACAAACTTCCACGATGCGGACGCAGGTAAAGGCGACGCTATGAAGCTTTCCGGGCAGTTTGGGGTAAAATACGCCGATTTTATTGTGAAGTATCTTTATTATATGTCTTTTTTATTCCTGCCTTTTTATACACTTATCTCGCTCTGGGTATTTGGAAAGAAAAATAATTATGCGGAACATTTGGTAATCAATGCCTATATTCAGGGACAGGTTGGTGTTTTTAGCCTACTGCTTTTGTTTGTGGCTATTGCTGCCCATAGTTCGGGAGTGTATTTTTACGGACAGCTCATGCTCACATTTTTTTATTATCTGTATGCTTATGGTGCCTACAGGCAATATTCGGTCAAACAGCTCGTTGCGAAGGTTTTTCGGTTTCTTTGGATTATATTTCTGGTCATGCTCTCACTTACGATTATATCTGCTGTGGCTATTGCGCCCTTTGTGATGAAAGCTCAGTAAATCCGGCTTTATAATTTATTGTGTTGTTTTCAGGAAAGTGCGGTGAGAACTGTTACAATTTGCTTCAAAAATCCTAATATTCAGTACTCTTTGTTTGATAATTAGGTTTTACTTAGAATTTCGTGGGTATTTATAATTTTGAGATTAAAAACATTCAGAGATATATTAATAGATTTTTTTTGAAAAAAGAACTAAGCTCCAACAGATTCCTCCCTTCACAAAGCCTTAATCACTTCGTTTGGCTTTGTTTCGATCGGAATGACGCTGTTTATTAAGCGTTTAAGGCAAATGCGGCGAGGACGCGTTTGAAATATATTACTGTGTCCTCGCCGCATTTGCCCTCTAACTTTTTAAAACCCGTCATTCCGACAAAGTTTTCCGAAGCATGAGGAAAGCTTTGGAGGAATCTGTAAGAGATTTAACCTTAGTCTTTCCGCGAAATTTCTATTAGAACCGATAATTATCTATTTTTGAAGAAAAATACCATACACAAAACAAAACATTATGAACCCCAACAATTTTAAGAGAGTACTGCTCCTTTTGTGTGCAGCTTTTAGCCTTAGCGCATTTTCACAAGATAAAATTACAGAACAGCAAGCCATGGAACTGATTAAAAATGTACAATGGATCGACAATGCCTGTGTGAAAATATCGGGTACGAAAACGGTCTATTTCGATCCCTACAGCATCACGCAAAACGACAAAGCTGATTTTATTTTTATTACCCATGATCACTTTGATCATTATTCACCGGCAAATTTTGAAAAATTGATCGGTGAAAATACCCTTCTTGTCGGTCCTTCCTGTGTTACCGATAGGATTGATTTTGAAAAGAAAACCGTTAAGCCAGGCGATAAATTGAATTTAGATGGTGTAAAAATCAAAGTAGTGCCTTCCTATACCATCAAACATCAAAACCATGAGAAAAGCAATGGCTATGTGGGCTATGTGCTTACTATGGATGATGTAACTTATTACATACCTGGTGATGCAGACCTCATTCCGGAAATGAAGAAAATAAAAACGGATGTGGCTTTTCTGCCGGTTTGTGGTAAATATATGATGGATGTTAATGACGCCATTGAGGCCGCAAACCGAATTAAGCCGCAATTGGTAGTGCCTTTCCATTATGGCAGTGTGCTGGGAACAAAAGATGATGCCCTGGAGTTTAAAAATAAATATGCAGGTACAACGGTAATTTTGGATAGGGAATAAGTTTTTTAGAATAAGCCGTCCCATAATTTTCATTCAATATGAAACTGAAAACAAATCGGCTCGTCATCAGGCCTATCAGCTTGGCCGATAAACACGAAGTATATATTTATCGAAACGATAAACAAGTTAATAGATATCAAGGCTGGATTCCGGAAACAATAGAAGATGTGGAGGATTTTATTGCCAAAACCGCATCGCAAATCAATCAGCCCGACAGCTGGTTCCAGCTGGTGATTATTGAAAAAAGCAGTCAAAAACTCATTGGTGATATTGGCCTGCATTTTATTGGCGACGAAAACGAACAGGTGGAAATCGGGTGCACTTTGCATAAAGATTTTCAAAATAAAGGATACGCTACTGAAGCTTTGAAAACCGTGATTGCTTTTCTGTTCAATGATCTGCAAAAACACCGGATCACCACTTCCATCGACCCGCAAAACCTGCCCTCCATCCGCCTGGTCGAACGCTTGGGTTTCCGCAATGAAGCCCATTTCGTAAAAAGCCTCTGGCTCAATGGGCAATGGTGCGATGATGTGGTGTATGCATTGCTTGGGGAGGAGTGGAAATAAGTACTTTTTTGGTATGCATGCTACATAATTTCTGTGTATAAACTTCAAATTCAAGGTCTGAGCACAGCCGAAGTACGTGTGAAAAATCCAAACCGGATTCCCGGTTGTAAGGGATGAGGAATTGAATTTTAAGTAATCCAGATTTTTCCATGAGAACCGGAATCGGAATAATCGAACAGAGCATTAATAGATATGACAGATGTAATCCTATTCCTCCATAAACCTAAACGAAAAACTTACCAACTCCTCCAGGTCTTCGCCATCTTCCATGATATCTTCGTCATCGGCTCCATAATACCAGCGTACTTCAATATCGCGGCCGTCTTTATAATATTTATCCAGTTTTTTCAGGTATTCCATCACCCAATGGTAGCTTTCGTCCGACATCCCTTTTATGCGAAAATCCATCCGGAATTTTCTGTTGCTTTTCGCGAAATATTCAATAATCCACTGGTAAAGCTCATTGTAGGTTTCATAGCTGTTGTCTGGATACAACATGCCTGCCAGTCGCACATAACCCGTGCTGCCATTAGCCAGGATTTCCGGTGTTTTCTTTGTTGGACTGATTTTGATGTCTTTTGGTTTGTTCATTTTGCTCGTATTTTGGATGCAGCAGCATTCATCAAATTTTGGTTTTGAATTTCAGATGGAAGGGGCAGCGAATTTTGTTTGCGTGAGCTTATAGGACAAGATGATACGATGATTCTGCTCTAACAAAAATACACAATTTTTGGATTTCACGGCATTTTCGATTTGATAATACCAGAGAATTGCCCGGCTCAGAAAAACCAAATAAAGGCTTTGCTCTTTCGGAAAAGGGATTACTTTTGTGGCCGATTTTGAGATTTGTAAAATATTAACATATTATGAGCTTCGTTACCAAAGAAAAATTGTTTAGCAAAGACTGGTTTATGGCCTATGCTTATCTGCTTATTGGTAGTTTTATTTTATCGGTAGGCATTGTGTTGTTTGTGAATCCCTATAAACTTGCGCCCGGCGGGACTTATGGCGTTTCCATCGTGCTGCATAACCTTTTTGGGTGGAAGATCGGTCTTACGGCTTTGGCTATGGATATTCCGCTGCTCCTGATTGGAACAGCTGTTTTAGGGCCGCGATTTGGCGTGAAAACCATTGTGAGCACTTTTGCGATTGCCGGCTTTACGTATATGTTGGAAACGTATTGGTGGGGCTATGACCCTCTGATTATCGGCGATCCGTTGCTATCTACCATTTTTGGGGGTGTGATTTATGGTGTCGCATTGGGCTTGATATTCAAATCACGGGCAACTTCGGGCGGATCGGATATCATCGCAATGATTGCCTCTAAATATATGCCGCGCATCAGCCTGGGGCAAATGGTGATGATTGTTGACAGCATAATCGTACTCCTTACCTTGGTGGCATTTAATGACTGGAAACTGCCTTTTTATTCGTGGATTTTAATTTTTATCGAAGGAAAAGTAATTGATTTGATTGTAAGCGGAACCAGTGTGAACAAAACGGTGATGATCATCTCCGAACAATATGAATTGATTGCTACGAAAATCAGGAATGATATCAATCGTGGGGCTACCATTTTTACCGGTGAAGGCGCTTATAAAGGCAGTGAACGCAAAATGATTTATTCCGTGATGAGCCGTCGTGAAGTGGAAATCCTGCGTGCATTTATCAGAGATGTTGATCAGAATGCTTTTGTGAATATCTCTGATGCACACGATGTTATGGGTAAAGGTTTTCGTCCGGTGAAAGAAGAAGCGTAATGTAGCAGTTCAACAAGTCGGCCAAAATAAAATACTCAGTTCAGCCGACCAAAAGGCAGTTTGCATTGTCTTTGCCTCGAAATGATTTTGGAAACGGGAAACAGAATCTTTTTCCGTTTCTTTTTTTTTAGTGATAACTGACTTGCTTTATGAAACTCAAAAAACTGTTCCTGATTTTATTCGTATTATTTCTGGCATCATGCCTTCAAACAGAAGAAAAAGAGAAAATGGTTTCTGTTTCGGCAGATACGCTTATTGACCATATTGGCCAATACAACAATAAAGTTGTTGAGACGGAAGGTTTGGCGGTGCATATTTGTGGGGTAAAAAAGAAAAAACTGAAGCTCAAAACGGATAAAAAACATATTATCAAAGTAGTGTATAAAGACTCTTGCAAATCCTTTGATAAAAAGCTGGCCTATAAGTTCGTTAAAGTAATTGGGCGGGCCAAAGAAAGCCGGATTTCCAAAGCGCTGATTGACAGCATGGAAAAAGAAGGTAGGTTGCTTTGCCATATCGACCATACGCCTTGCATGGATTCGGCCTGGGTAGAAGGCAAAATAAAAGCAGGAATTGCAGACAGTATGGCCCGGAAGGATATTGCAAAATTGAGGAAGCTTATGTTGGATACGGGGAAAGATTATGTGTCATTGGTGACGATTTATGCGGATACAGTAAGCGTACTTCCCAAAAAACAAAAAAAAAGCCGCGAACCCTAAGGCTCTGCGGCTTCTCGCGATAAACGGAAAAATTTTTATAAAGCACCTTCGTCATAAGCCTGCTCACCGTGCAGTGCCATGTCAAGACCGCTGTCTTCCTGTTCTTCGGTTACTTTTACAGGAGTGATAAAATTAATTGCAGCTAGCATCAGGTAGGTAAAAATAAATGCGTAGGCTGAGCCAATCACAACGGCAACAATTTCTTTAAAAAAGAAAGCCGAATCGCCTTCGATGAGGCCGGACTGGCCATTAACCGCAGCAGAGGCGAAAATACCCAGAGCAATGGTGCCGGTTACACCGCCCATGCCGTGCACACCCCAAACATCCAGGGCGTCATCCCAGCCAAGTTTGTTTTTGTAATGTACGGCAATGTAGCAAATTACACCTGCCAAAATACCAATAATCATGGCTGCCCAGAGCGGTACAAATCCTGCTGCAGGCGTAATCGTTGCAAGGCCGGCCACAGCACCTGTCAGGAGTCCGATAAATTTCGGTTTGCCCGTGTGTGTCCACTCAATGATTAACCAGGTGATTGCTGCAAATGAAGCCGCAACATCTGTATTCAGGAAAGCAAGGGTGGTGATGGAATCCACATCCAGCTCACTACCCGCGTTGAAACCATACCAACCAAACCATAAAAGGCCTGTACCAATGGCAACGAGTGGAATGCTGTTTGGAGGTGACTGATGATCGCGGCGACGACCAACATAAAGCACAGAAGCAAGTGCAGCAAAACCGGCCGTAGCATGTACCACAACACCACCTGCGAAATCAAGCACGCCCCATTCAGCCAGGATTCCGCCACCCCAGATCATATGAACAAATGGATAGTAAACAAATAATTGCCACAATACCAGGAATATCAGATAAGATTTAAAACTTACACGGTTTACAAAAGCTCCGGTAATCAGCGCAGGTGTAATAATGGCAAACATCATTTGATAGGCTACGAAAATATAGGTCGGGTATTTCCCATCCGCGCCGCTGAATGCTTCATCAAAAGGAATACCATTTAGGAAAGCATGGCTGAGGTTGCCAATAATCCCGCCTTCTCCACCGCTGAAGCAAAGCGAATAACCAATGGTAATCCACATGATTGTTGTAATACCCAGTGATACAAAAGTTTGCATCATAATGCCCAGAATATTGCGCTTGCCGGCTAAGCCTCCATAGAAGAGTGCCAGACCCGGAGTCATAAGCATCACCAAACTGGTGCAAAGAATCATAAAAGCAGTTGTTCCTTCAAACATAACTTAATATTTTAATAGTGATAATTGGTTAAAGAGAGAATCCGAAAACAAAGTAGATTTTTTCATCCATAGGATTGGTAATCAGGGAAGCCTGAACAGGCAGTGAGAATTTGTCGGTAATGGCAATTTCTTTGGAAGCTGTGAGCCCAAGATTTACTACGCCCATATATTTTCCGTAAAATCCGCTTTCGCCATCATATCCGGTTTCAGTATCGGCCTTTTTTGGTGCCAATACATTAAAGCCCATAAACAGGTCAAGGTTTACATCATTTACAGCAGTGGAATAGCCCAATTCTGCATAAGTAGAATATTGGATGCCGTCTTTCTGGTTGAATTCCGGGCTGTTTGGATCATCATTGATGCGGCTGGCATCAGCACCATAAAAATTAACGGCCAGCAAGAGGCTTAGTGGAACTTTATTGGTACCGTTAAAGCTCAAAGCTCCTTCAAATACGTGCCCGGTTTTGTCTTTGTTATATTCAAAATAGTTGTAATTGCCCCCTTCGGTTGGAAAGAAATAATCGGTTACCGTAGCAGTAAGGAGGTCGTTGGCAAATGTGTAGGAGATGTAGAGGTCAACTTCCTGGCCGGTATTGGCGCCAGCTGTGGAAAACGCGCCCCAGGCACCGATTTCCAGATTTCCGCAACTCATGGTCAGGGCTGGTTGTATGCTGGGGGCATTGCCTCCGAATTGAGTCCCGCGCCAAATATAGCGGCTCATGAAATCCGCACTGGCATTGAAATTAACTTTTGAGGTATTTTCCTGTGCCTGCAATAAAGGTGCAAGGCCAAGGATGAATACAAGAAGGAGTAGTGGTTTAAATTTTTGCATAGCTTGTGCATTTTGGTTATGCTCGCAAAACTATGCTATGCCTTAATGCTGCGAAATCGGCTAAACGGCCTAATTTTTCTAGGAAATCCGGTGATACGGTTTAGGTAATTTACCTATGCCTTACAAACTGATCAATTGGTTTTTAATGGCATATTTCACCAAATCAACAGACGACCTTAAGCCCAGCTTTTGCAGGATGTTGTTTTTATGGCAATCGACCGTGCGGACAGAAATAGAAAGGCGGTCGGCAATTTCCTTATTGGTCAGGCCATCACAAACCAGTGCTACAATTTCTTTCTCGCGGGGTGTGAGGTTTTGTTTTTCCTTGTTCAGATAGCTGTTGATGAGCTTGTTGGAAATATCTTTGCTGTAATAGTTCCCGCCTTCATGGATGATGTGTATGGCTTCTATGAGTTCATTATGGTCAATTTCTTTGGGCAGGTATCCGCTGGCACCGGCTTCAATAGCTGAGCGGATAAAACTTTCTTCACTATGCATCGACAGGATAAGTATTTTCAGACAGGGATATTCTTTTCTGATGAGCCTTGTGGCTTCAATGCCGGAAAGTCCGGGCATGCTGATGTCCAATATTATAACATCGGTTTCCTTTTCGCGTAAGCTGCTGATTAATGCGCGCCCATTGGCAACTTCATCTATAATTTTAAAATCTTCAGAGCTTTCCAGTATGGAGCGAACGCCCTCACGGAATAATTTATGATCGTCGGCTAATATCAGTTTTATCATAAGATTTTCTTTATATAAGGTACGATGATGCTTATTTCCGTCCCTTTGCCCATTTTTGAATGGATTTCAAATTTTCCACCCAGAAGTTGGGCACGCTCCTTCATATGTGTCAACCCGTGCCCGGATTTCTCGTTTTGTTGTTCCGGGAGTCCGTGTCCGTTATCGCTGATTTCCAGGTGTATGTGTTCTTTATTTGATTTGAGCGTGATTTTGGCTTTTTCGGCTCCGGAATGTTTGATGATATTATTAATAGCTTCCTGGCAAATGCGGTAGAGATAATTTTCGGTCTTTTTGTCAGCTGCAGCAAAAAAGCCCTGATCATTGAAATCAATCTCAATGCCGCTGGCTTTCATGCTGTCTGTAGCGAGATTGGCAATTGCTTCACTTAAACCGAATTCGCTTAAAACGGCCGGCATCAGGTTGCGCGATATGGCACGGATGTCGTTTAAAGCGGAGGAAAAAAGTTCCCGGATTTCTTGGGTGCTTTGTGAAGGGATGTTTTCGGCCTGCCTTAGCAGTTGATCAACTTTTAGCTTGATGGCCAAAATGCTTTGCCCCAGTGAGTCGTGAATTTCCCGCGAAAGGCGTTGACGTTCCATTTCCTGGCCGTCGATCACACTGCTGAGCCGTAATTGGCGTTCGTTTTCCAGTTTGCGGGCATTTTCTTTCAATTCAAGGGTCATGATATTGAAGGCTTTGATCAAATCGCCTATTTCGTCATTCCTTTGAATCCCGATTTGGCTGCCATACTGCCCTTTGGTTATTTTTTCAGTTTCGTCGCGCAAGCTGCGGATCGGGGAGGTGATAATGGACGAAAGCAGTGCGACCAGGCCAAAAACCAAAAGGGAGAGCACTATGGAAAGATAAAGGATATTGCTGCGCACGATATTGATGGGGATCATGGCTTCTTTCTTGTCAATTTCGGTGAGGATGACCCAGTCAAGCCCGCGGATGCTGACCGGGCTGTAGGCACTTAAAACATCAATACCGCGGTAATCAGGAATAAGGCCGGTGCCGGTTTTTCCCTCAAGGGCATTGCGGGCAGCGGGTGTGTTTACCTTTGTATTGAAAACGGCATTGTCCTGAAAACGTGATGAACTGCGCATTAATTGGTCGCGGCCAACCAAATAACTTTCACCGGATTCGCCCAATCCGTTATGGGGATTGTTTTCCAGCATAATTTTGTTGATGTTGGAAACAGGGATATTCAGGATCAGGAAAATATCTGTATTGCCAATTTGTTTTGCCATTAAAAATCCTGCGGAATCTTCTCCGGGTATTTCACGGTATTCCAGAATTCCGGGAATGTTATCATCGGTCTTTTTGAGCCATTTGCTGAATATCAAAATAGTTTTTGGATTGATTTTATGCGCTTTTTCCTGTTTCAATCCGTTTTGAAATATTAGTCCTTTACCTTGATTGCTGTAATAATAGGTCTGGGTGTAGTAACCCAATGCCTGAATGTAAGTTCCGGTATAATGCTTGAAAATGCTGTCGGCAGTTTCCAGGCTCGTTTTATCAATTTTATGATGGTTGATGATGTAGGCAATTTCTTTGCTGTCGTTTAAATTGCTGAGGTTGCTGAGGTCGTTATAGCGTTGGCGGAAAAAATTTTCAATGCGGTTTTTCTTTTCGATGCGCAGGGATTTCAATTGGTCAAAAGTCCTTTTCATCAGGGCTTCCCGGGCTTTGATGTAGGAATAGCTGCCGATTATGGCAATGATGATCAATCCCATCATCATAAAATAAATAGTAAGCCTTTTGGTGATTGTTATCCGGATCATTGCCCTGAAATTTTCCGCAAAATAGCATTTTTTGAGGAAAAGCCCGCGTGACTTTTTTGTGATAGCAATGAGCCGGACAAATTTTAGGCCGGTTATATAAAACGTAAACTGACTTTCTTCAAAAACTTATCCTCCAGCAAACGTGCAATGCGTTTTACAACCGTACGGCGGATTTCAAGTTCTACGGGCAGATTTGGATCCTGATGCGCAATATTGATGCGCGTTCCAATGATGAAATCAATTTGATCGCTCGCCAGGAGCATTTTCATGATCAGGTCGGCGGGGCCTTTCCCAAAAGCGTAATTATTATCGTATTTTTTCAGCAGCTCATTTACTTTTCCCAGTGTCAGGATGCCTTCGGTGATCAGGTCAACGCCGTCCATATAACTTACAGGTGGCAGGTCGGGGTCATGAAACTCAAAGCTGTCGGTAACTTCTTTTTTGAGTTCACGTGCAACGATATCGCAGGTTGTGGCACCACAGAGCACTTTTTTGCCCTGATAGTTTTTTACTGCATCTGCGTATTCTTTGTCGTTTTTTTCTTCGAATGGCGGACCGGTGCAAATCAACATCTTGCGCGGTTCGCGAAAATAGATCACACCACAGCTGGTATCGTCTTTGGATTCGTACTGGTCGTTGATATGTGCCATATTTACCACTTTTGAAGCCAGTTGTGTGGCGCTGATATGCGGATCCTGATTGACCAGTTTTTGGATGTATTTGACCATATTTTCGCGGCCCCATCCAAAAAGGTATTCGCCCATTCCCAAACCGGATTGCGCAATACCGTCGGAGAAAAACATTATTCGGTCTTCTTTTTTCGGATAAAAACTGCATGTATGCAATTCCTTGCCCTCGTTTTCTTCCGATTCGAGGATTATGCAGTTCCAGCCCGGATCAAATACTTTTTTGCCACGCATGATCATGGCCTGTGGGTTATCGTATTCGAGTATATGCGTTTCGCCGTCTTCTTCAATATCAATAATGGTAAAAGTAGCGTAGGAAATCCTCCTTTCGGCGCAAACGGGCAAAGTGTTCATAATGATTTCGGCAATGCGCCGGATGTCTTTATGCTCTTCGGCAAAGTTTATCGCCATTGTTGCGGTTAAAGTGGCGAGTACATTGGCTTTTACACCATGTCCCATTCCGTCGCTCAAAACCGCAATAGTGCGCCGCTCATGCTGTACTTTTCGCGAGAGGAAAACATCGCCACAGATGCGTTCGCCATGATGGTTTATTTGCTTGCAATAAACCTCAATATGAACATCATCCAGCTGAAGATTGGCAACAGGCGCAGGTTTTATTTTTTTGATATCTATGCCCATTAGTCGTCCGTCTTATCTTTTTCGGTTTGGTAGGATTCGATGATGCTGTTGAGCATCCGCTCTGTTTTGGAGGCGCCTTCACCAAGCAGGAAGCCAATTTGCTGCACCATGCGTAGGTTCTCGTCAATTACTTCCGTAACGCGTCGCATTACCTGTTCTTTTCGTACTTCGGGCGAGCGCATATCGCGTACCACAGCTCCGGCAATGTCGTTGGCTTTTATCGGAAATACCGAAACATTCAGAAATTCATTCTCAACCTTGGTGTCTTTATTGGTGATGGTGTCGTTATTGCGCAGCACAAAATCAAAAAGGTTATAGAAATTATAGGGGACCAATGATTTGAGGTCGGCGCCTTTGAGCCCGGGGATTACTTCGTCGATCATTTTGGCATCTTCGCCCAGCAGGTCGATAAAGCTTTTATTTGCGTGGATAATTTCCAGATCGGCATCAACAATTACAACGCCAACAGGAAGTTTTTGCAGCATTGTATTGATGGTTTCATTGGCTTCGCGGGCTTCTTTGTGTTCGCGTCGTGCCACTGATTCGGATTCCTTAAGCGCTTTTTCGGTTTTCGCCAGTTTTTCGTTGGTTGTTTTCAATGTGTGGATGTAATCGTTCTGGCTTTTCAGCGTATAGGTCATGCACATCTCGGTTTTGGCCAGTCCTTTGGAAACGGCAACGGCAAAATCGGTACAGGAGGCATAGCCACAGGCACCACAGCCTTCATCGCGGTCTTGCTCGCCTTTGCTGATGACTTTAAGGACTTCATCTATTTGCTCCTGGGGCGGCATTGGGATGCGCTGATCATCTTCGGTAAATGAACGGCTGAAATCCATATCCTTGAAGCGTTCAATATCTTTTTCCCATTGCTTGAGGTCAAAACCGTTCAGGCGTTTATTGGTATAATCAATGACCTGCGAACGCCGGATGAATTTTTCGCCATGTGGCGATGTTCCCGGTCCCATAATGCAGCCGTGGCAATAATACAGATCAAAATGCCGGCGAACTTTTTCAATGTTTTTATCGAAAGTTTTTACGGCCTCAAGTGTGTTTTCCGGGCCAACTGTGGGGATAATGCTTCCGGTAAGCAAATCGTCATCAATTTCAACAGACTGAAGCATGCCGTTTCGGATCGGGAAAAGCTGGCCTTTATGCCCGAAAGGGGGGTCAAAATCAGAATATTCCACGGAGCCTTCGTTGATGTTGTTTTCCTCGAAAAGCCGACGTAATTCTCTGTATGTGAGTACTTCATCTACTTTACCGTCATCAGTATAGCGCAGAATGTCTTCTTTTGCGCTGATGCAGGGGCCAACAAAAACCACCTGAACATCCTGTCCGTAATCGTGATGCACAACTTTGGCCATTGCTTCCACGGGCGAAATCAAAGGAGCCAGATTGTTGACCAGTCCGGGATAGAATTTTTCCACATAACTGGTTACCGACGGGCAATTGGATGTGATGTAGTATTTGCCGCGAAAATTGTCCACAAGTTCTTTATAGCGCAGAGCGATGAGGTCGGCGCCAAAAGCGACTTCCATCACAAAGTCAAAACCCAGCCTGCGGATCATTTCCACAAATCTGCGGAAATCGGCAATATCGCCAAATTCGGCTGAAATGCTGGGGTCCACAATTGCGGCAGTCTTTTTTTCGGAAGCCAGGAGTGATTTGACGTTTTCTTCGGCAGTTTCGTAGGTCAGGGCATCAGGTCCACAGCTCAAAACACAACTGCCACAGCCAATACAACGATTATGCAGTATCGATGGAAAGTCCTGATTGGGACGCACCACAATGGCTTTTACCGGACATACGCGGACGCAGGCATAACATGTTTTGCACTTCGAATTATCTATTTTAATCAGTTTCATCCGTCTCTCTTTTCTCGTATGTTAAAAGCCAAAATGCTGGTCAAGAATTTCATAAATATTGTTCTCGCTTACCTCTTCAAACAGTTTCCCGTTGATGTCGATAACCGGTCCTTTGTCGCAATGGCCAAAACAATGGTTCCCGTGATAAAAAACCTTGTCTTTTAGTCGGTTCTTTTTGAGGTATTCTTCAATAATCCGAACAAGTTTTTTATTGCCCCTGCTGAAGCAGGAACTGCCCAAACATATAGTAATTTCAGTTTTTTCAGTCATCTAAGCGTGGATTAAGAACCAAAATTAAAAAATATTAGCACAAGACAGCTTTTTGCGCCTGCTTTCTTTTGCGCGAAACGGAAGGATGCAGCAGGGCGAAAAATTTTAAAATGATAAAAATAGCTTGCCCATGCAGGTTTCGAAATACAGATATTGAGTGCGGGCTTTTAATCCGGGCTGAATTTTAATAATAGCCTGGCCGGGATATTTTATCCAATATTCTTTACATTCACGGCCATGGGACCTTTGGCGGAATCTTCTACTTCGAAGGAAACCTGCTGTCCGTTGCGCAGGCTTTTTGTGTTTTCATTTAGTCCACTGCGGTGTACAAAAACCTGAGAACCGGTCTCAGAGTCGATAAAACCAAAACCTTTGGTGTCATTATACCATTTTACGAGTCCTATTGCCATTATATATATGAAATTAGTTTGTTTGTCAACATTATGTGATTCAGCTCTGTACGATAGCTCAGAATGAATCTTAAAGTCTCAACGCCATTTGATTTTCCGTAGCATTGCAACGGCTTCTCAATTAGGATGATTATTACTTTAAATTGTTTAATTGCTTGTGCTTTTTTTAAACACTCAGACTGTTGATTGCCTGATGTGTTTTTAAAAAACAAAGACTTTGTAAAGGAGAATTAGTTTAGAGCGTGCTTATGCTCATTATCCTTTTTTTTAAATTCACTACAAAGATATTACTTTTAATTCAGGATTGCCTGTTTATCTGGATATTTTATTTTCTCCACATTAAATCCAAAGTTGAAATCAATAAAATAAATTGTCTGCTTATCAGCTTAATAGAACCTGAAAAAATTAGTATATCTTTTATGGCATGATGAACAGTTTGTCTTTCCATGAAATTCCTGGTAGAACCGAAATATAAGGGCGCGGCCCTGAATTTTGTCCAGAACCGAAAAAATAATGGATTATTTGGTTCGATTGAGCTATTTGTTATAATTTTGCCCCGATATTCTTACAGGGGTGCCCCAAAATACGGGCTGAGATCAAACCCTTTGAACCTGATCCGGGTAATGCCGGCGAAGGGAACAAGAGTCCTCTTTTCTACTGCATCAGTAGCCCCTGTTGATTAATTATAAACTTAAAATTAAGGTGTTATGAGAAAATCAACAGTAGTGTTTTTTCTTCTTCTTTTTCTTCTTCCTGCCATAAGTATGGCGCAATTTCAAATAAAAGGTAAGGTCGGTGATGCCAAAAGTGGTGAACCACTGCCCGGAGCGCATATTGTGCTCAAAGGAACACAATTGCTCACTACTGCAAATACGCAGGGCGAATTTGAGTTTAACGATGTTCCCAAAGGTGATTATCAATTTGTTGTTAGCTTTATCGGCTATAAGAAATTAAAACAGGATGTCCGTATCGATAAAGATTTGGTGCTCGATTTTATATTGAAGACCCAGGCGATAACAGGGGAGGAGGTTATTATCCGTTCCACAAGAGCTCTGGACAATACGCCAACAACTTACCAGAACTTCAGCCGTAAGGAAATACAGGAAAACGATATGGGGCAGGATTTGCCATACCTGATTTCACTAACACCTTCAATGGTGGTAACATCTGATGCCGGAGCAGGCGTGGGCTATACGGCCATGCGCATACGTGGAAGCGATCAGAGCCGTATCAATGTGACCATCAACGGTATTCCGCTCAATGATCCGGAATCACAGAGTGTTTACTGGGTCGATTTGCCCGATTTTGGCAGCAGTGTGGAAAATATTCAGATTCAGCGTGGAGTAGGGGCTTCGACCAATGGAGCCGCAGCATTTGGTGCTACCGTTAACCTGCAGACCGCTAAGCTGCGTGCAAACCCTTATGCCGAAATCAATTCCACGGCAGGTTCGTTCAACACCTTCCGCAATAATGTGCGTTTTGGAACCGGTCTGATCAAAGGTAAATTTGCCTTCGATGGGCGCCTCTCCAAAATATCTTCCGATGGATATGTCGATCGTGCAACATCCAATCTGAAGTCATTTTTCGTTTCCGGCGGATATTACGGTGATAAAACCTTGATGAAACTCAATATTTTTTCTGGAAAAGAAATAACTTATCAGGCGTGGAACGGTGTGCCCAAAGATATGCTGGAGACCAACCGCAGATTTAATCCTTCGGGCATGTATTTTGGTCCGGATGGCGATACGCTTTACTATGATAATGAAGTGGATGATTATAAACAGGATCATTTTCAGTTCTTTTTTGTGCACGAATTCAACGAAAAACTGAACGTGCATGCCGCACTCCACTATACGCACGGATTTGGCTATTATGAAAATTACAAAATGGGGAAAAGTTTCTCAAAATATGGTCTGGACGATGTGATCATTGGTGGCGATACCATCACAAAAAGTGATATAATTACCCGTAAATATCTGGATAATCATTTTTATGGGGGTGTGTTCAGTGTGAATTATGAAGCAGACCGTATGAAACTTACAATCGGTGGCGGCGGAAACTATTACGATGGCGGACATTACGGCAATATCATCTGGGCACAATATGCCAGCAACGGCAGCATCGACCGCCAATGGTACAATAATGACGGGATTAAAAAAGACTTCAATACTTATGCGAAATTTAATTATCTGCTTACGGAAAAGCTTAATCTTTATGCCGATCTGCAATACCGTCATGTGGATTATGAAATAAACGGAACGCATGACGATCTGCGCGACATCAGCCAGCAGCATAAATTTGATTTTCTCAATCCCAAGGCCGGTTTGCATTACGATATTACCAATAATCATGCAGCCTATTTTAGTATTGCCATTGCAAACAGGGAACCTTCCAGGAACAACTACCGCGATGCTGATGAGAACCATTTGCCCGAAGCAGAAAAACTGACTGATTATGAACTAGGTTATGAGTTTAAAAGCAGCAAATTCAGTGCGAATGCCAATTTGTATTATATGAATTATACCGACCAGCTGGTGCTGACCGGGGAAATCAATAATGTGGGCGATGCCATTATGGCCAATGTGCCCGAAAGTTACCGTGCAGGTATTGAGCTGGCTGCAGGCTGGCAGATCAACAAATTGCTGCGTTGGGACGTGAATTTTACCTTTAGCCAGAATAAAATCAAAGATTTTACTGAGTATGTGGATAACTGGTCCTATTGGGATGACCCTGAAAACCAGCCGCTGCAATACGAAAAATACCTGGGCGAAACCGATATCAGCTTTTCGCCCGACATTATCGCCGGAAGTGTAATCAACCTGAAGCCATTCAAAAACTTCGGCATCAGTTTTATTTCAAAATATGTTGGCCGTCAGTATATCGACAATACCAGCAGTAAGGAGCGCTCGCTTGATCCGTATTTTGTGAATAATATCAACCTGAAATACAGCCTGGAAACTTCTTTGGTGAAGAAAGTTGATTTTTTCCTGCGTTTAAACAATATTTTCAGCGAAAAATACGAAAGCAATGCCTGGGTATATCGCTATTATTACGATGGTGTTGAAGGAGAAATGAACGGATATTTTCCGCAAGCCGAATTTAATTTCCTGGGTGGCATTAGGATTACTTTGGAGTAAGAAACAATAAGTCAAGAGATCAAAGCCTGTCCTTTTTGGATGGGCTTTTTTGATGGATTTTGAAGCCCTTATGTTAATTCATTGAGCTGTGTTTTATAAGCTCTGTGAATCTCATATTGTATTCTGAAATTCGTTTTAATGGATCATCTTGAGTGCAACTTTCACTTCCTTCTTCTTAAGTTGTTGCCAGGGAGGCTTTCAGGTCGCGGTAATATTTAAGGCTGTCTTCATCGAAGTAATCTTGATCAGACTTAATTTCTCGATTTTTCATTAGGAATTTTTCTTTAAGATTTCAATCTGTTCCTCTGTGAGCCCTGTTGCTTTCGTAATATACTCAGTAGATAAGTTAAGTCTAATCAATTTAATAGCAACTTCTTTAATTCCTTCTTCTTTTCCTTCTTCATAACGTGTTGCCAGGGAGGCTTTCAGGTCGCGGTAATATTTAAGGCTGTCTTCGGCGAAGTAATCTTGATCAGACTTAATTTCTCGATTTTTCATTAGGAATTTTTCTTTAAGATTTCAATCTGTTCCACTGTGAGCCCTGTTGCTTTTGTAATATACTCAGTAGATAAGTTAAGTCTAATCAATTTAATAGCAACTTCTTTAATTCCTTCTTCTCTCCCTTCTTCTCTCCCTTCTTCTCTTCCTTCTTCTTTTCCTTCTTCATAACGTGTTGCCAGGGAGGCTTTCAGGTCGCGGTAATATTTAAGGCTGTCTTCATAGGAACGCACCTGCTCCTGGGTGAATTTTGAAATTTCTGCGGTTTCAAACAGCTTTTCAAAAATACGTTCGCGGAGCTTGTCCGGAATGCGATCCAGGCGGTTGAGGTTGCGGATCACATAAAGCCATTTATCAAAACGGCTTTCAAGTTGTTCCAATGTTTTGTTGAACTTGGGCATTTCAAGATAAATGAAGGTCAGTTTATCATAAAATACCTTCTTTGTATCTATGTCCGAAAGCTTCACATCATATCTGTATTTATCGGGTTTGTCGCGGTCTTCGTCAAAAATGAAATCCAGAATGGCAATGGTATAAACGGCTTTGAGCTCGTACATCCAATCTGCCCGTTTTGCCTGCTCGCGGATGGGGAAAGTAGAATAATAAAGTGTGCGGTCTTTGAAAAATTTCTGTTTGGTTTTTTGGAGCTCTACGATAAATTTCTCTCCCTTTTCATTTTCGCAATAAAGGTCAAATATCGCCTTTCGGTCGAGTTCGGTAGTGCCCAAATGCTCACTTTTTAAATAAGTAAGGCTCACAATCCGGCCCTGTTCTTCATGCAGCAGTTCATTCAAAAAATCAAGCAACAGGTCTTTATTGGGCTCTTCACCAAACAGGCGCTTAAACCCATAATCCGTAAATGGATTCACATATTTTTCAACAAATTCTGTCATGGCCTTTTCTTTAAAACAAAGATAATGTTTTTTTTGAAGCCGGATTGAATGATGTTCGGATGATTTATTGCAACATTTTTGCTGCAAATTCCTTAATTACATCTTCCTTGATATCAACTTGATTTTCAGTAACACCGGCCACTTTTTTTACCGCTATTTTTTCCAGAAAATTCATTTTATCGATAATCAAGGCTCCACCGGGTATCATGTGCGCTTTTGCATTCTTACGTAGTGCAGCAGGGTAAGCCTGCTCAAATTGTTCTGTAAATTTTTCTTTTAACATGCAGCATAGAAAAAGGCCTGTTTCTTTTTTCAGCAACACGCTTATGTTTTGATCCATAAACTTTTTTAAACGACCGCTGATTCCTCCCATATAAATGGAACTACCAATGATGATCCGTTCATACTTATTAAGTGTGGCGATCTTGTCTTTTTTCAGGTTTATAATATCGGTTTCTTCTCTTCCTAATAAGTCTTTTAGTTTTTGACTTATTTTTTCAGTTGTGCCGTGCTTGCTTGAGAAAATGATTAGGTTCATTAGTGCCTTGGTTTTGTTTGGTAAATGTTAAAATAGAATTGAGATTTCGCTTGGTCATTCCTGATGACAGGCCCGTTCAAATATAATTGTCAATTCTCTGGTTTCGGCATGCCTTAAATTTACCCGTTTAAACTGCAATTTTAGAAAAAAAATGAACGCAAATTCACTTTTTAACCCTTTTTTGGTCATTCTGAAATTTGTGTAGAAAGTTTTATTATATTGCATTGGTTTTCAGAATAGACAGATAGATTGGTTGGATTAAGCGTTTATTTTTTCCTGAAAGCGGGCAATTTTTTCGTGCTATAAATCTAAATGTTTGAAAGATAAGTTTTGCATATAGCCGTAATGGATCATGGGGTAAAGGGTTTATAGAATTATGGCATCTTTAGGGCTTGCAAAACTTTGTTAGAGAGGATATCCTGAAATATTATAATAGTAGGTATGGAAACATTTGAAAATATTAATGCACAAAAGCAGGTTTATCGTATAGCTGCATTCCTGATAATCCTTATTATTGCTTCCAGTATCTTGATTGGTTGGAGTGTATATGACAATGGGATGAGCCAATATAAGAAAGATACGCAAAGGGCATTCCGTTCAAAGAGTATTTTGGTTGAGAAAATCATTGCGCGACTTCAGGATCAGGCCATGGGAATAGCCCTTAGTTTGACAGGTGTTGGTGATGTGCAGTATGCTTACCGTACTCCAGACTCTGTGGGTCGGGAAAAATTGCGTTCCGTTGTAACACCTTTGGTCGATTCCTATATGCTCAATGCAAATTTATCACAACGGCTTAAGGTGCATTTTCACAAAAAAAATGCGGTAAGTTTTTTGCGCGAATGGAACGGCACGGGAGGTGATAGCCTGAGTGATTTTCGTGCATCGCTTGTTTATGTTAACGAAACGCATAAACCATTGAAATGTATTGAATTGGGAAGAGGTGGTTTTGCTATACGGGCAATAGCTCCCATTTTTAATGATCAATCGCAGTTTATCGGGAGTGTTGAGGTTTTTTTCGAAGTACTCGATATCATTCCCTTTATTACAGACGATGAAGTACCATTAGAGTTCCTTGTTTTAGCCGGAAAAGAAGAGGTAAATAAATTGTTCTTTGAGAAAGAAATTGAAAAATATGCCAAAGGAGAACTTTTTGAATCAATTATTGTAACGCATACATTCGAAGAAGGAGAAAAATTTTCTTCTTTGATCAGCGAAGAATTATTGAATGATTTTGAAAATGCCACCAATATTGTGTTTGCTGAAAAAACGGGCTATTTTATGGCATGCATTCCGGTGCAGGATTATATCGGAAAAAATGTGGGACACCTTATTTTTCTATCAGATCAAAATCTTTTCAGACAGGACGTACTGCGGCATGTTGGACGCATTATCCTGGTAATCCTTCTGTCGGGATTGATTATGGTGCTCCTGGTCTTGTATGCTGTTCGGCGTTTGAGGTTAAGGTTTTTGAATATCCAGCAGGTGCTAGAGAAAGAAAACAGGGATAAAACTTTTGCGAATGCAAGGTTGGACAGCATGGTAAAAGAACTGGACGAAGCCCGTAAAATCGCTGAAGAAGCCAATCATGCTAAAAGTGCGTTCCTGGCAAATATGAGCCATGAAATACGTACCCCCATGAACGCAATTCTGGGATATTCTGAAATTCTTGCAGGCAAAACCGATGATGAGAATCTGCTTGATTATGTAAATGGTATTAATTCCAGTGGAAAATCATTGCTGCGCATTATTAATGATATTCTTGATCTGTCCAAAATTGAGGCCGGTAGAATTGAAATTCTAAACGAGGCAACAGATCCATACAAATTGATTGAAGAAGTAAGGCAGGTTTTTAGCCTGAAAGTGAAAGAAAAAGGACTTTTCTTCCGCGTTGATATCGATCCGGCTTTGCCAAAGGGCTTAATTTTAGATGCCACACGTTTACGGCAGGTTTTGTTCAACCTCATTGGTAACGCGCTTAAATTTACTTCAAAAGGGGGTATTTCAATTGATGTAAAAGCAAAAGAGCACATAGAGGAGCTGGACCTGAGTACTGTTGATGTTGATTTTGTAATCAGCGACACAGGTATCGGGATTCCTGAAAACCAACAAAAGCGGATTTTTGAAGCGTTTCGTCAACAGGAAGGTCAAAGTGTGGGTAAATATGGAGGAACTGGTTTGGGATTGACAATCTCCAAACGTTTGGTGGAAATGATGAATGGTGAGATTAGTCTGAGCAGTGTCGAAGGTGAAGGAAGCCGGTTTTGTGTGCAATTAAAGCGAGTTCAAGTAAGTGCAATCAGCCACGATGATTCTGAACTTGAAACAAATCTTTCGGCTATTCGCTTTAAGTCTGCTAAGGTGCTCGTAATTGAGGATATCGAATCGAACCGAAAAGTAATAAGGGGTTATCTTGAAAATCATGATATTCAAATATTTGAAGCTGAGAATGGATTGATTGGTGTGGATAAAGCCAATAGGATTAAGCCCGATCTTATTTTAATGGATATCCATATGCCTGTAATGAATGGCCAGGAAGCAGCCCTGCGCATAAAGCAAAATAAAGATACGAGTGATATTCCTGTAATAGCCCTTACGGCTTCGGTATTTAAACATCAGGAAGATGAAATTAGTAAAACTGTTGATGGTTTTCTTCGCAAGCCGGTAAGCCGAAAAGTTCTTTTGAAGGAGCTTTCCCGCTTCCTGCAACACGAAAAAATGGAATTTGCCGATCAAATAGCTGCCGGAAATGAGAATGAAGGAAAAGATCAGCTCTATTCCGAACTTATGAAAACAAGTTTAAGCGATGAAATCAGGGCTGATTTTCGGGCAATGTTTGCCGAAAGGCTTGATTTCTTGCATAAAAGCACTAATATGCGCCTGCTTGCTGAAATGGCCAATGATTTGAAAGACTTTGCCAATAAACACAATCTGGCGGAACTGGCTGGTCTCGCCAAAAAGTTAGATAATTCTGTGAAAATATTCGATATACAAAATATACAAGCAGCTATGCGTGAGCTTGATGGCTTGCTTAATACTAAATAAATCTATGTTATGGATAGAGATGCTAAAATTTTAATCGTTGATGATGTCCCTGAAAACCTTCGTGTGCTTGGTCAAATACTGGATACGAGAAATTATGAAGTAAGTTTTGCCATGGATGGCCAACAAGCTATCGAAAGTGCAAAGGCTGATATGCCTGATTTGATCCTTCTTGATATCAATATGCCGGTAATGGATGGATATCAGGCTTGTCTGGAGCTTAAGGCAAACCCGAAAACGAAAGCAATTCCTGTGATTTTTCTTACAGCAAAAAATGAAACAGAGGATTTAGTAAAAGGCTTTGATTATGGTGCCGTAGATTATGTTACCAAACCATTCAGCTCAAAAGAATTGCTCCAAAGGGTTAAAACACATATTGAACTTAAGCAGTCAAAGGAAGATTTAGAACAGAGCATAGCAGAGAAAAATAAGTTTTTCTCCATTATTGCCCACGATTTGCGCACGCCTTTTAATGCTTTAATCGGCTTTTCTAATTTGTTGCTGATTGATGATGATGTCGATCAGGAAGAAAAAGAACAATTCATTAAAATTATAAACGATACTTCAAAAAAAGGATTGGGACTGCTGGAGAACCTTTTGTTGTGGGCAAGTTCCCAAACAGGTAGAATGGAGCATAAGCCAGAGCTCTTTTCTTTGAAAACAGTAGTGGATGATGTGGTTAATTTATTGTATGCAAGTGCTGTGCATAAGCAGGTTGAAATAAAGGTACTTGTTGATCAGGCTGTGGAAATTTATGCCGACCGACAGGCCATTAATACGGTTTTACGAAACTTGTTGTCAAATGCCCTGAAATATACCTATGCAAAAGGCCTTGTGATTATACAGGCTGTGCAGAATGAAAAGTTTGTTCGTATCTCAGTAAGTGATAACGGCCTTGGAATGCCGGATTCTGTTCAGCAAGACCTTTTTAAATACGATAAAAAAGTTGTTAAAAAAGGAACGGATAATGAAAATGGAAGCGGTTTGGGCTTGCTTCTTTGTAAGGAGCTTACCGAACAAAACAAGGGAAAGATTTCTTTGAAAAGTGTTTTGGGAGAAGGAACTGCCTTTTTTATTGATTTACCCACTGCACAGGGGCTTTCCTGAGTTTTTAATTTTTTGTATATTGCAACATATTTGCAACAGCACAGCAAACTGGATTAATCTCCTGGAGAAACAAGGACAATTATAATCAGACTAAGATGCCGGAAGAAAATATAGAATATCTGAAAAAAAGGGTTCAGCAACTGGAACAAGAACTATCTGAAGCGAAGAAGCAGCACGTTGTAGGGCATCAGTTTTTTCAATCATTTGTTAGTCAGCTTCCATATGGGATTGTCGCTTTGCAGGCAGATAAGCCAAAAGCCCGTGTTGTACGTCAAAATGCTGAAGCCGTGCGCATCCTTGGTGTCAACCTTCTGAAAGAGGATTCATACTTTGATCCCGATTTATGGGGACTGAAAATATATTGCGAAAACGGGATTTCCCAATGCGCTGCCAATGACCTGCCTTTTGAAAAGGTTTTGGATGGAGAACCCATTATGAAGCAAAAACGGGTTTTTGAGCATGCCAATGGAAACAGGATATCCGTAGAATGCTCTATGTTTCCTCTGGCAGAGCCCGACGGTAACACAAATTCTGTTGTACTGGTGCTTTTCGATATCTCTAATGTGCATGACTTTCAAGAGAAACTTTCTGCCTGGCAGGTGCAGGTCGATGAAATGTTTAATCATATTCCTACGGTTCTGTGGCGGGCAAATTATAATTTAGATTTTACTTTCCGCGATGCTTATATCTCAGAATATGCCAATCAGCTTCTGGCTTTGCCGTCCGGTACAATTGGAAACAATTGGGATCAATATATGTCCTACGTACTGCCGGAGTATTTGCCTGTGATGGAGGAAAAAATAAAAAGCGGTCTTTTGGATATTGGTGAAAATCAAGGGCTTGATTATAAGCTAAAAAGAGCTGATGGAAAAGAGGTTTGGGTGCATTCGTCCGGACGGGGGCGAAAAACAAAATCGGGCTATGTTGTATATGGCCACACTATTGAGATATCGCAAAGAAAAAATGCAGAACTGGAGCGAAAACAAAGCGAACATAGGTTTAGGACACTCTTCGATCATGCCCCGGTTATGATTGATTGCTTTGACGAAGAAGGGAATTGCTTGATGTGGAACCATCAGTGCGAGAAAATGCTGGGCTACAGCTTTGAAGAAGTGAAAAATATCAAGAATTTCTTTGAAAATATTTACCCTGATGAGGATATAAGAAGTTTATTAAATGAATCCTTTGAAAAAGCGGATGGAAAATTCAGGGAGTTCCGCCCTATTGCTCATGATGGCAAAGAACGTGTTCAGATCTGGGCTAATTTTAAGATGCCTGATAATACAACGATATCCGTTGGAGTAGATCTGACGGAACAAAAAGAAACCGAAGAACAGCTAAGGCAGAGCCGTGAAAATTTCTACTCCATTTTTAAAAATTCAACAGTGGGGCTGTATCAATCCAAGGCAGATGGTACAATAATTTCTGCCAATCCGGCATTGATTAAAATGCTAGGCTATACAAGTTTGAATGATCTGAAAAAAAGGGACTTAGATAAAGAAGGTTATTTAGATAAAGGCAAAAGGAAGGAATTTTTTAAAACACTCAACGAAAAAGGAGAATTATCAGGTTTTCAGGCAGAATGGTTGCGTAAAGATGGCAGTATTGTCCATGTGCTCGAAAATGCTTCCTTAATCCACGACAGAAAAGGAAAGCCGATTTATTTTATAGGTTCTGTTAGCGATGTAACTGACATCCGAAGAGCGGAAAAAGAACAGGATCGTTACCGCAAAATGCTGGAAGTGCGCAACCGTCTTTCCAATGCATTTATTCTTGGTTCATCCGAACGCGTGCTGAGCGATGTACTTCAGGTTTTGCGTATTGAAACCCATAGCGAATACGGGTTTTTTGGTCATATCAACGATGATGGAGACCTTGTGAGCGAAAGTATGACCTGGGACATTTGGGATGAATGTAAAATGGTAAATAAGTCCATTACTTTTCCCCGAGATACCTGGGGCGGAATTTGGGGCGAAGCATTAATAACCGGTGAGCCTGTATTAAAAAATGAGGGGCTTTCTTTGCCGAAGGGACATGTACAGCTTCAAAATGCCCTGGCAGTTCCTATAAAGTTCAAAGGGGAAATCATTGGAGAAATTGTACTCGGCGATAAAAAAGGAGGTTTCAGTGAGGACGATGTTACTTTTCTGCTGGAAAAGTGCCATTATATTGCACCTCTGTTGCAATCCTTGCTTTCTGATAAACGCTATCAGCAGGAAATTATCAAAGCCAAAGAAAAAGCGGAAGAAAGTGATCGATTGAAATCGGCATTTCTGGCCACAATGAGCCATGAATTACGTACACCTTTAAATTCAATAATTGGCTTCTCTGAGCTTTTGTTGGGTGGAGATTTTGAAATAGATGAAGTTGCTGAGTATAGCCAGCTTATCAATGGAAGCGGAAAACATCTGCTGAACCTGATTGAAGATATTCTGGGTATTGCTTTAATTGAATCGGGTCAGGTAGAAATCAAAAAAGATGTGTTTGACCTAAAAGGCTTGATGCTTGATGCTTTTGATTATGCACGTAGGGAAATGAGCCGAAGCTCCAAAGATCATATCGGATTATCCGGTTTGCATAAATTAAAAGTGGATACGAAACTTGAAATAGAAACAGATTTCAACCGCTTGAAACAGGTGTTTTATTTCCTCATCAGTAATGCCGTGAAGTTTACGCATAAAGGGAAAATTGAAATTGGTTTTAAAGAAGAAGATCATGGCGATATTCTTTTCTACGTAAAAGATACCGGAATAGGAATCAGTGCGGACAAGCAGCAGATTATTTTTGATCGTTTCCGTCAGGCTGATGATAGTTTTACACGCAAATATGGCGGCACCGGTCTGGGGCTCTATATAACCTCAAAAATTATTCATATGCTGGGTGGAGCAATCCACGTTGAATCCGTCATAGGCGAAGGTAGCAGTTTCTATTTCAGGATTCCACATTTGATAAAAGGCAGCAATGAAGTAGTAGAAAATGAAGAAATAGGCCTGCCTAAACTTAAAAATGCCCACATACTGATTGTTGAAGATGATGAAAGCAACCGTTATTTGCTCGAAAACTATCTGGAAAACAGTGGCGCTGGATTATATTTTGCCGATGATGGGTATCAGGCAATAAAGCTAAAGCAGGAAAATCCGCAAATTAATATCGTGCTGATGGATTTAAAATTGCCCGGTATTGATGGTTATGAAACAACACGCAGATTAAAAAATATTGATAACTCAATGTATGTCATAGCACAAACAGCTTTTGCCTTGGATGAAGACAAAGAAAAAGCCATTGGTGCCGGTTGCAGTGCGTATCTTGCCAAACCCATAAAAGTGGCCGTTTTGTACAAAGCAATTCTTCAGGCGCCAATCCAGTGAAAAATTGCTTTTCTGGATTAAATGTGCGCTTGTCGTCTTTTCTTATTTTTGCCCACAATAATATCTTAGTGCTATTACATATGAATTACAAAGCTGTTTTCCCTGCCGCGCTTCTGATTGTTTTATTAGTCGGTACTTCCTGTATGCAGGAGTCCTCATTTCCAATTGTTGATGATAACCTTGCGACAAAGGTTGTTGCGTTTGAACCTGAATCAATTGTAGAAGATTTTGATTCTACGTCCTCTTTTCAGCTACAGAAATCAACCCAAATAATTTCTGACGGACTCTATGAGCTTCATTTGAAATTTAGCTCTGAACAGGCAGCTGTTTTGCCAAAAACGGTTCTGCGCTGGGACATCCCCTGTGTTGATATTGATGCATACTGGACAAGTAACATTGGCGTGGATCGTGTAACTTTTTGGGCTTCAGTTGATTCACGTGCATCGAGCCAGGCGCCGGTTATTTGCCTCAAAAATGCTTCAGATCAAAATCGGTTCTCAATGGCGGTTTCCGATGCGCTTAATTATGTGAAAAGCGGTTTTTACCTAAAAGAAGAAGATGCACGCATCCATTTTTATGTGGTGCTTTTTGATGAACCACAAGCCAAAACAGAAAGCTTTGAACTTAAGCTGCGTTTTGATGTGCGCACACTTCCTTACGCCGATGCCTTAAAGGATATATCCGACTGGTATGCGCAAATGCCACAGTATAAGCCTGCCGAAGTGCCTGATGTTGCCCGCAAAGCTGTTTATTCAACATGGTATAATTTTCATCAGAATCTTTTTGAAAAAGAAATCCTCAGGGAGTTGCGCATTGGAAAAGAGATTGGCCTGGAAACCATTATTATAGATGATGGCTGGCAAACAATGGACAACAAAAGAGGTTATGCCTGGACTGGGGACTGGAATCCCGATAGAATTCCGCTAATGGCTGATTTCGTGGATAGTGTGCATCAAATAGGAATGAAATGTATGCTCTGGTATTCCTTGCCATTTATTGGGAAAAAGTCTCAAATTTATCCCGATTTTGATGGTAAATACCTTGCTTACTGGGAAAGTCAGGGCGCATATGTGCTTGATCCCCGCTATCCTGGAGTGCGTGAACATATCATAAAAACATACGAAAAAGCTATAATAGATTGGAATCTTGATGGTTTTAAACTGGATTTTCTGGGATGGTTTAAAGCACAAAAAGATACCGAACTTACTATTGCCCATGGGCGCGATTATGCCTCAGTGAATGATGCTACTGACCGTTTGATGACAGATATAATGAAGCGGCTAAGGGCAATAAAACCTGAAGTGATGATCGAATTCCGCCAGCCTTATATTGGCCCGGTAATGCGCAAATACGGTAATATGTTCCGTGCCGCCGACTGCCCCAACATGGCCATTGTAAACCGAAACCGTACGCTGAGCCTTCGCCTGCTTTCCGGAAATACAGCCGTGCATTCCGATATGTTTATGTGGAACCGTGCCGAAAAAGCCGAAGATGCGGCATTGCAGATTCTTAATGTGCTTTTTAGCGTCCCCCAATTATCGGTGAAACTTGACAGCCTCCCTAAACGTCAGATGGAAATGACCCGCTTCTGGATGAACTATTGGAACGAAAACCGCGAAATCCTGTTAGACGGCAAACTGAACCCAATGAAGCCTGAAGCACTTTTCCCGCTGGTTACAGCTTCCGCCGACGAAAAAACCATTGCCGCCTATTATGACAATATGGTGTTGCAACTTGATGATCAGGAATACAAACAAATAGATATTGTAAATGCAAAAGCTGAAAGCAATTGTGTTCTGAGGATTGATAAATTTAAAGGAGATGTGAAACTTGAAGTCTTTGATTGCTGTGGTAAACTGGTTTACAGTGGGTTAAAGGAACTTTCGCCCGGGCTGCACGCTATTGAAATCCCACCTTCCGGACTGGCAAAGTTGAAAACTTATTTTAATGAGTGACAAAGCTTTTGTATATTTGATTGCAGGAATTGTTGCACTGCATTTTTTAGTAGCCATTGTATATTTAATATGGAAAATACGAAGAGGAAAATAACTGTATTGATTATAATTTTATCATTTGCCCTAAGCCTTTGGGCACAGCAAAATGGTACAGGAGTTAGTGAAGCACGGCAGGTAGAAACCTTTGTAAGCCAGTTGAAAAACGAAAGTTATACGTCAATTTTTTTGCCTGATTTTAAGCCTGCGCATATTCCTTTCCTGCTCGAATATGCTGATAATGATGAACGTATATATAATTTTCCAGTAAATCCGCTTTCAAGTTTTAAACAACCAGATTGCCAATTGGGTATCTATGTTTTGTGGGTTATCGAAAGTATTCGGTTGCGGCAATTTGAAATGCGCCCCGGTAAAATTGAATGGTATCCCTCTCAAAACCCGATGATACAACGTTATATCCGACCCGAATTTTGGAAAGCAAATACACGGGGAATACAAATTACAGCAGTTCAGTCCTACAGAAGCTGGTGGGATTCCCCATTGCCCAATAAAGAAAAATTTCCTGTTAACCCACTCGAAGGTTCCGGCCTGAGCTGGCGATAGCCCGCACCATTCTTCCTGTTTCTTTAAAGAAATCCCTGAGCATCCTTAGTAGTTAATTACTCTATACCGGTATGACTTAAAATATTGGTTGACAGCCCTTTTTAAGGTGAATAAAATTTGACGGAAAAATATCTTGCCGGATAAGGCTAATCTTATAACTTTGCATCAATTTAACATTAATATCAAACGCAATTTATAAACCAACGATTTTAATATAATAACCAACATTAAAAAAGGAACTCGAATGAAAAAAAAGAATGTAATTATTATCGGTGCTGCCGGTAGGGATTTTCACAACTTCAATACCTATTACAGAGGTAATGAACAGTATAATGTAGTAGCATTTACAGCTGCACAAATTCCTGATATCGATGGAAGGAAATATCCTGCTGAGCTTGCCGGAGAGCTTTATCCGGAAGGCATCCCAATTTATGCTGAAGCGGAACTGCCAAAACTCATCAAAGACCTTAATGTTGACGATTGCGTATTTTCATATAGCGATGTTACCTATAATAAGGTAATGGCAATGAGTGCAATTGTTAATGCCGCCGGAGCAAATTTTGTGCTTCTGGGGCCTGCTGATACAATGGTGAAAAGCACAAAACCTCTGATCGCTGTTGGAGCGGTGCGTACCGGTTGTGGTAAAAGCCAGACTTCACGCCGCGTAATTGAACTGCTTATGGCCAAAGGCTTAAAAGTTGTAGCCGTACGTCACCCGATGCCTTATGGCGACCTCGTTGAACAAAAAGTTCAGCGTTTTGCTACCGTTGAAGACCTTGCCAAGCACAAGTGTACCGTTGAGGAAATGGAAGAGTATGAACCACATGTAGTTCGTGGAAACGTGATTTACGCCGGTGTTGATTATGAAGCAATCCTCCGTGCGGCCGAACAGGATCCTGATGGATGTGATGTTGTAATTTGGGATGGTGGAAATAACGACTTCCCATTCTACAAGCCCGACCTGAATATTACTGTTGTTGACCCACATCGTCCCGGACACGAACTGCAATACTATCCCGGTGAAGTAACACTGCGCATGGCTGATGTGGCTGTTATGAACAAAATGGACTCTGCCGCTCCTGAGCATATCCAGATTGTACGCGAAAGCATTGCCAAAGTAGCTCCTCAGGCAGTAGTTGTTGATGCAGCTTCTCCAATTAAAGTGGATGATCCTTCACTCATCAAAGGAAAGCGCGTTCTCGTTGTAGAAGATGGCCCAACACTGACTCATGGTGAAATGAAGATAGGTGCAGGTGTTGTTGCAGCTCAAAAGTTTGGCGCAGCAGAACTGGTTGACCCCCGTCCTTATACAGTAGGCAAATTGTCCGAAACTTTCCGTATTTATCCTAATATCGGTATTTTGCTGCCGGCAATGGGATACAGCGAACAACAATTAAAAGATCTTGAGACTACTATAAACAATACAGATTGTGATGCCGTGGTAATTGGTACTCCGATTGATTTGAACCGCCTTGTTAAGATCAACAAGCCAAATACTCGTGTTTACTATGACTTGCAGGAAATCGGTAATCCGAACCTCGGAGAAATCATCGACGATTTTGTTAAAAATCACAATTTAGCTTAATTTTTTAAAAGGCGACTTTATTAGTCGCCTTTTTTTTGGTGTGTCCATTTTTTAATTCATAATTTTAAACGAATATACTTTCAATGAAAAACCGAAGCTTAGTTTCAATTAATGATTTTACCAAAGAAGAATACCTGCGTATTCTGGATTTGGCAGAAGGTTTCGAAAAGCAGCCAAAACAGCGCATCCTGGAAGATTATGTAGTTGCGACGCTCTTCTTTGAGCCTTCAACACGAACGCGACTTAGTTTTGAGAGTGCAGCTTCACAGCTGGGTGCAAAAATTATAGGCTTTACAGATGCTGCCAGCTCCAGTGTTAAAAAGGGTGAATCCCTTAAGGATACAATCCTTACTGTTAGCAATTATTCTGATATAATCGTTATGAGGCATCCGCTCGAAGGTAGTGCACGTTTTGCCAGCGAAGTTGCCGGTGTGCCTATTATTAATGCCGGCGATGGCGCAAACCAGCACCCTACGCAATGCCTGCTCGACCTTTATTCTATTCGCAAAACACAGGGCACACTCGATAACCTGCATGTTGCGTTTATCGGGGATTTGAAATATGGCCGCACCGTACACTCCAATGTAATTGCTCTTACACAATTCGAAAATATTACCTTCCACCTCGTTTCTCCCCTTGAATTAAAACTGCCCAGTGCCGTTAAGCGCTTTATCAAGGAGAAAAACATGACCTATCACCAATATACCGATATCAGCGAAGTGATTCCAAAGGTTGATGTGCTTTATATGACCCGCATCCAGCGCGAACGCTTCTCCGATCCTATGGAATACGAAAGGGTGAAAAATTCCTATATCCTCAATAATGATATGCTTGCCGATGCAAAAGAAAACATGCGCATCCTTCATCCCCTGCCTCGTGTCAACGAAATTGACGAAGATGTGGACAGTAACAAAAAAGCCTATTATTTCCAACAGGCTTTGAACGGCGTATATGTACGTCAGGCTTTGCTCGCTTCTATCCTGGGTTTAAAATAATTGTGGAATCTCATAAAAGAAAATTCATTATGGAAAATAATAAACGTAAAGAACTTAAAGTTTCCGCACTCGAAAACGGAACCGTGATCGACCATATCCCTTCTAAATCCGTGTTTACCGTGATTCGTATTCTGGGACTCGAACATAGCGAAAACCCAATGACTTTCGGAACAAACCTCGAAAGCAAAAAATATGGCACTAAAGGTATTATTAAGGTGAGCAATAAGTTTTTCGAAGAAGATGAAATGCGCAAAATTGCCTTCGCTGCCCCGAACGCCACACTCATCGAGATTAAAGATTTTCAGGTTGTCGCTAAGCGTCAGGTGGAACTGCCCGATGAAGTGGTCGGCATTGTGCGCTGCTTTAACCCAAAGTGTATTACCAATCATCAAAAGGTAACGCAAAAATTTGATGTGCTCGATAAGGAAGATCTTAGGTTGCACTGTCATTACTGCGAAAAAATCACAAAAAAAGAAAACATGGAGTTTCTATAGAGGTTTTTCCTGATTGAATCAGGCTAATTTGATATTCTGCCGGATGCTATTAGTGTCCGGTTTTTTTATGTTTTCCTGTTTGTATTTTATGCTTTCCTTCAGGATATTCAAAAAAAGGAATTGAGGAAAGTATGAATAACTGGATTCAAATCCAGTAATTTTAATGAATTGCTGGATTTGAATACCGCAATTTAGTATATTTACCACAAAAAACTCTATGCTTGTTGAAAGGACAATAGAAAAAGATATTCTGGCATCACTGTTTCATGGCAAAGTCATAATAATATTTGGAGCACGCCAAACCGGAAAAACTACATTGCTTAAATCCATTTCCAATAAAGTCAGTCAGGAATTTCTTTGGCTTAGTGGGGATGATGTAAATGTGCGCCAAGAGTTAGGGAAACATTCTATAAGTCATTTAAAAGCAATGATTGGAAGGTATAAATTAGTTTTTATCGATGAGGCTCAGCAGATTAATAATATTGGATTGAGCCTGAAAATTATTGTTGATCATTTGCCTGATGTTCAGGTCATTGCTACGGGATCATCTTCTTTTGACCTTGCAAATGCATTGAATGAACCTTTGACAGGCAGGAAATTTGTATATCATTTGTTTCCATTAAGTTATGAAGAGTTAGTGCGGTATAACGGGCTGATTGATGAAAAAGGTTTGTTGGAGCGCAGGCTGGTTTTTGGGACATATCCTGAAATTGCCCTTTCAGCAGGATTTGAGGAACAATTGCTTTATCTATTGTCAGGCAGTTATTTATATAAGGATTTATTCATGCTGGAAAAGATGAAGAAGCCTCAGCTCCTTGAAAAACTTGTTCAGGCGTTGGCTTTACAGATTGGTAGTGAGGTTTCTTTCAATGAAATAGCACAATTAATTGGAGCTGATATCAAAACAGTTGAACGCTATATCGAGTTGCTCGAAAAAGCTTTCATCGTTTTTCGTTTGGGTGCGCTCAGCAGAAATCTGCGTAATGAAATCAAAAAGAGCAGGAAAATTTATTTTTATGATAACGGTATCAGAAATGCTGTTTTAGGAAGTTTTGCTTCGATGAATGCCCGGACTGATTCGGGGGCGCTTTGGGAAAATTATTTTATCAGCGAAAGGCTGAAATACCTGAAGAACCAAATGCAAATTAAAAATACTTTTTTCTGGAGGACTCATAATCAGCAGGAAATAGATTATATTGAAGAGCGGAATGCACAATTTGATGCGTATGAAATTAAATGGAACCCCATAAAAAAACCATCATTGCCTTCTACTTTTTCAAAGGCTTATCCTAATCATAAATATTTCATCGTTAATCCTGATAATTTTCAGGAATTCCTTTTAAAAAGTGAATAAATGTTATTTGTTGGATTCTAATCCAGTAATTTTAATGAATTGCTGGATTTGAATCCGGTATTTCATATTAATCTAACTGAATCATCCATTACGGTAGGGGAGGATCCGCAATGAAAGATTCATCTTAATCCTCTTGGAGTGCTTGCAATCAGGAAGGAAACGTATGCTAAATTTTTTTGCCTATAAGCTGATGCCAATTTCATGAAGAAAATGCAATCCCAGCGATGGTTTTAAAATCAATGTAAAAACAAGACCATAAACAGCTCCCCAGAAATGGGAATCATGGCCAATATTATCGTTGGCTTTTTTGCTCATATAGGCCGAATAGACCAAATATAGTGCGCCAAAAACCACAGCCGGAATATCAATCGGGATGAAAAAAAAGCGAATACCGGCCAGGGGATTGAAAACAATACTGGAAAATACGACCGCAGAAACAGCACCACTGGCACCAACGGCATTGTAATACACATTATCCTTATGCTTCCCAAAAGCCGATAATACGGATAATCCCAGTCCCCCGATATACAATAACAAAAAGTAAAACCATGATTTTGAGTCAAATATAAGCTCAAAGTATAATTCTGTTGCACGGCCAAATGAATATAACACAAACATATTGACAAACAAATGCCAGTAATCTGCATGAACGAGGCCGTAGGACAAGAATCGCCAGTATTCCTGTGAATTTTTAATGAACCAGGGGTTGAATTTTAACAAGTCAAACCATTTGCTTTGCTGAAATGCAATAATGGATACAACAATTGTTATCCCGATGATAATGATGCTGATCATATTATTTGTTTCCGGTGATCACCTGTCCGCTTTCATAATCCAGTTCCGAACCAAACATACTGTGCGGTATCAGATAAACAAGTAATAAAGCTATGGATGCAGCAATGACCCAGACGCGGTGTTTTGGGTTTTGATATGCCTTGAAGGAAGCTACGGCCCACATGATAAAACCAAAAAGCAGTTTGTTGTCTGTGAGGTCTTTACCCATTGGCCAGCCTGTCCAGTAAGCGTCAAAAGCATATTTCTGTACAATCGGGCCAAGGATCAAGCCGCCAACCAACAGGAGCAGGGTCGTGATGAAGGTATAGGACAAAATCCTTTTGCCCCGTATCAAAGCTTCAATACCTGTGCGGAGTGAGAACATCATGGCAAAAAACATAAAAAATATGTGGGGAATTAAAACAGATGCGGGCACTGCTCCTTTAAAACGAATAACAATAGCTTTTTCGGTCAGTTGAAATGTGCGGCCTTCTTTGGTAAGTTCAATTTTATAGGCTACTTTTCCTGCTGCGGGCTGCGATGGGATTTGCATCTCCAGCTTTCCGTCAACCATTTGCATCTTTTTTTCTGTCCAGTCATCAGGGCTGTTCAGCCTTCGGTATGAATAGCTTCCGGTAATTTCAATGTTTCCTTCAGTATCAAACAGGTTAATGGCAGGTGCCCCGCTTTCACTTGATCGAAGTAGTTTATAGGAAATATTTTGCCCATCAATATCAATCGTTCCTTTCACAGGGTATGTGGGGCCGGTCATCGCTGGAAAATTGCCAGCGATGCCATAAGAATAAAGCTCAGGATCCAGAAAAGAATGGATTTTGTTTGGTAATTCATCGTTTTTGTACTTGGGTTAGTCTTTATTTAATATTTCTTTAGGGTGTTTGCTGTTATATTCAAATTGATAAGTTGTATGATTGATGTTAAAATCATTCAAAAGTACTGCATCTGCCTTTTCTTTCAATGGTTCCAGTTCCGAAACCTTTAAATCTTCCCGGAGGTCGATATGGGCTTCAAAGTGGATTTCATTTTCGTCAAGTTGCCAAATGTGAACATGATGAATACCTTCAATTTGCGGTATTTGTTCAATTTTCTTGCAAATTGTGTGTAAATTAATCCCTGCCGGACTGGATTGCAGGAGGATATTGCCCGACTGCCGTATGATTTTCCAGCTTTCCCACATAAGATAAAGGGCTATCAACAGGGTAATGAGCGGATCGATCCAGAAAATATCAAAGAAGAGCATCAATAATCCTCCAAAAATAACGGCCAACGAAGAAAGTGTGTCGCCCAGCATATGGAGATAAGCCGAACGGATGTTCAGGCTGCCTTTTTTAAACGAATGCAGCAGGAGCATTGATAAAATATTGGCCACAAGGCCTATGGAGGCAACCCAAAGCATGATGTTGGTTTGGACGTCCAACGGCTGGAAAAACCGTTCGTATGCCTCGGCTATTAAAAAAAGGCTTACGCCAAATAACAAAGAAGCATTAAACAGCGCTGCCAGTATTTCAGCACGTTTGTACCCAAAAGTCCTTTTTTTGTCAGCTTGTTTTTGTCCTATTTTCCTTGCAAAATAACTGATTATTAATGATAAGGCATCGCTTAGATTGTGAAAGGCATCCGAAATCAGAGCCAGGCTGCCTGATACCAAGCCTCCAGCAAATTCTGCCGCAGTGATGAGCAGGTTTAAGAAAATTGTGAGCAGTAATTTGCCTCCTTTACTATCGTGATGATGTCCCATTTAGTATTTCTTTTCTCCTTTCCCGATCGCATTATAAATTACTTGCTGAATGCGTGTTCGGATATTATTTTCAATTAAAACACGATTGGAAGCGCTCGGGTTTATCCTGTTGCAAATAAAAACGTAAACCAAATTGTTTTTGGGGTCGGCCCAAGTGTATGTTCCTGTAAAACCACTGTGGCCAAAGCTTTCGGGCGGTGCGCTGATGCACACAGGCCCGAGGCCGTCGTTTTCAAGGGGCGGCTTGTCAAATCCAAGTCCCCTGCGGTTGTCTTTTTCGGGGAATTGATATTTGGTAAACTGTTCGATGGTTTCAGTATTCAGGTATTTTTTTCCATTGTAAATACCGCCCTGCAGTAGCATCTGCATAAGTGCAGCAACATCATGTGCATTGCCAAACAAGCCTGCATGGCCACAAACGCCACCGAGCATTGCAGCTCCATAGTCGTGCACATCGCCCCGGATTAACTGAAAACGGAAAAAAGTATCGTTTTCAGTGGGCGCGATGAGCTCTCTTGGAAAGCGCTCCCTGGGTAGAAAGCTTAAAGAATTTAAACCCATTGGACGATAAAAAACAGAATCGATCCAAAGCTCGAATTTTTGATTGATAATTTTTTCTATAGCTTCCTTAAGCATATAAAACCCGAGGTCGCTGTATTTGTATTCATCTTTTTCGAGAAGTTCTGATTCGAAAATCCTTTGGAAAATTGTATCGCGATAGCTATTGAGCAAATATAGACTGTCGGCTACCCGGATTTCATAAAGGTCTTGTTTTTGGCTGCGATACAAAAGGCTGTCGGGTCGGCCTTCTTCGGTAATGGTTTCTAAGTAAAAAGGAATCCAGGGTTCGAGCCGCGCCTGATGAGCCATTATTTTTTTGATGCTAATGCCTTCTTTGTTGCTTCCCTTGAGGAAAGGAAGGTAATCGGATAATGGTTTGTTTATATTAATGGTGCTGTCTTCCTGTAACTTCATGACAGCCAGTGTTGTGGCGAGTATTTTTGTCAGGGATGCCAAATCATATATATTGGCGGAATTGGTTTTTTGTAATCTGCCGTTGCTGAGGTAGCCAAACGAACGATCGTAAATTATCTTGCCGTTTCGGGCAATCAAAACCTGACCGCCGGGATAAGCCATGGAATCCAGGCCGTTTTGGATTATTGTATCAATGGGTTTTAAATCATTTGGGTCGATGAGTTCGTGTGCGGCAGAACCGGCTTCCAAAGGACTTTCAATTAAAGTTTCGATGCCGCTTCCACTGGGGTACTTTTCATTGGCTGCCACAGGAAGTTTTCCTTTTGCAGCCAGCTCACCGCAGAGGATTTTTGCGCTGGCTTTCTGGGCATCAGCCAGATATTGATAGGATACGCAAATGGCTTCAATGTTTACCTCATTCTTGAAAAACCGAAGCGCATATGGACTGGTGAAGAAATTTAATATCAATTTGTTTTGAAGTTGCAATTGATTGACAAGCCGGATGCTTTCTTCACTGATTCCAAAATTTTTGGATGGACGATTATCGGTATTAAGGAAATTTACAACAATAAAGTCATAGGATTTTAAGTCGCGCAGCAGTTGTGTTTTGTCCTGAAGAGTCGTTTTTTTGGAATTGAAAGTGTAGAAATCAGCCTTTTGCTGTTTTTTGAATTCATTATTGAAATAATTCCTTCTGCGCTCATCAATATTCAATACGGCAATATGGGTGTCTGCTTCATCATTGAGAAATGGGATTATTTCGTTTTCATTTTTCAACAAGCTTATGGCATTTTCAAAAATCTGTGATCTTAAAAGTCTGTCTTCGGCTGTGTTTAATGCAGGTTTAATAGCTTTTAAATCAGGAAGGTTTTTTTTGTTGAGACCATGCAAATACTTGTGCGCCAATATTTTTCGGCAATGTTGGTTCAATTCTGTTTCGCTGTAGTTTCCTTTCTGTATTGATTTTTTAATTGCTTTGATGCTGGCCGGGATATTTTCAGGAATTAGCAGAATGTCGTTTCCTGCCATCAAAGCATTCAAAGCTGCCTGTCCGGGACGAAGTCGTGCACTGGCTCCGGCCATATCCAGGCCATCGGTTATAATCAGTCCTTGAAATCCAAGTTCTTGTTGTAAGAGTTGTTTCACAATTTTTTCCGACATGGAGGAGGGGAGTTTCAGGCTGTCTTGTAGTTCAGGTACATAAAGATGCCCTGTCATGATGGCTTCAATTTTATGGTCAATTAATTCCCTGAAGGGCAGGAGTTCAATGCTGTCCAGGCGTTGCCTGTTGTGTTTGATAACAGGAAGGCTGTAATGACTGTCACTGTCTGTATCACCATGTCCGGGAAAATGCTTGGCTACTGGCATAATATTGCAGCTTTCAAGGCCATCAACAAAAGCGGTGCATTTTTCTGCAACGCGCCTGGGATTATCCCCAAATGAACGTGCGTTGATTACCGGGTTGTTTTCATTGTTGTTCACATCTGCAACCGGTGCAAAATTTATCTGAACGCCGAGGGCTCTGAGTTTTCGTCCGATTTGTTTGCCCATTCTTTTGATATAGGAATTGTTCTGTAATGCCCCTAATGTCATTTGGTTGGGATAAGAAAATGTGCCTTTTAACCGCCATCCCAAGCCGGTTTCGGCATCCATACTGATAAACAGGGGGATCTTGCTGATTTCCTGCCAGCGTTTTGTTAAAATACCCTGTTGGTAGGGGTTGCCTTGGAAAAATACCATCCCGCCAATCCCGTATTTGTTGATTATGTAGTCAATTTCTTTGTAATCCGATTCTTTTTTATTGCTGTAAACCCGCAGGAATATGCATTGTGCCGCTTTTTGTTCGATGCTCATTTCTGCCATTACTGAATCTGCCCAGCTTTTTGCCAATTGAAGCGACAGACTGTCCTCGTTTTTTTGCGCTAACAGGTTTAAGGAAATGATCACTAAAAGGATGAAGGAGGATATTGTGTGTTTTATGAGCGTCATGCTTAATCTTTTTGCAAAAATAAAAAAGCATTTCATACTGCTTCTGCTATTAGTGATTTAATGCGAATAAATGGAAATAGTACGAAATCAGACTTTTGATAAAACATTTTCCGAAAAATCACGTATGAAGTAGGACGCAATTTATTAGAAAAGTATGTGATGGTAAGAATACGGGCGACGATAATATATGTTTTAGTTTTATTTTCCGGTTTATCATGCAGCAGCCTGGGTGCTCAGGATATGGGTGATAATAAGGAAATTACACGGATGTTATTTGTTTTTGATGCCTCGCAGAGCATGGCCGGAAGGTGGCAGAGCGATATTAAATTCAATATAGCACGAAGGCTTTTTGTTAAAATGCTCGACAGCCTGAAGTCTGTTCCTGATTTGCAAATAGCTTTGCGCGTTTATGGTCATCAGCATCATTACCCGCCACAGGTATGTACCGACTCCAAACTTGAAGTCCCTTTTGCCAACAATAACGTGCCGCGCATCAAAGAAGTGCTGAAACAGCTGAGGCCCAACGGAACAACACCTATAGCGTATTCACTCGAACAATCGGTCAACGATTTTCCTGCTTGCGATAATTGCCGCAATATCGTTGTGTTAATTACAGATGGAATTGAAGAATGTGGTGGTGATCCATGTGCAGTCAGCCTGAAATTACAGCAGCAAGGCATATTCCTGCGCCCTTTTGTTATTGGTGTGGGCGGTGATTTTTCAAGGGCTTTTGAATGTGTGGGGACCTATCTCGATGCTTCCACTGAGGATAATTTTCGTTCTGCCTTGGATATTGTGGTTACCAATGTGTTAAATAAAACTTCTGCGCAGGTGAATATCCTGGATGCTTACGGTAATCCACGCGAAACAGATGTGGTGTTTTCAATCATAGAAAACCGTACCGGTAAAATTGTACGCAACTATGTGCAAACCCTTAACCATAAAGGTGTTCCGGATACAATCGTTATTGATCCGCTTCAGGCTTACGACCTTCTGGTGCATACGGTTCCCCCAACGCGCACAGATAGTATTGTGCTTCAATCAGGTATTCATAATTATCTTCCGGCTGAAGCCGCAACAGGTTATTTGCGCATAAAAGAAAAAGGTAAAGGGCGGTTTTTTACTACAAATATTAGTTGCCTGATACGTCAGCATGGTAAAAATGAAATACTTACTGTGCAGGATCTGGGGCAAACCGAGCGCTACCGCACAGGTGCCTTTGATATTGAAGTGCTCGTAAATCCACGGTTTAATATCAACAATGTTGTTGTAAGCCAGAACCATACTACTATTGTAGAGGTGCCCAGCCCGGGATATGCAGCAATTAAATATAATGCCGGAGGTAAGGGCGCGCTCTTTCAATTGCAGGGCAATGAGATGATATGGATTAAAAATATTGATGTCAAAAATCCTGATACCCGGCTTTATCCTTTAATGCCGGGACATTATAAAATAGTTTGGCGCAGTGTGTATGCGCATAGGATTTTATTTACTTTCGAGCGTGATTTTGAAGTGCGCTCTGGCTTAACAACGGGTATTGAAGCGCAATTTGGCGGAAGATAATTCTTTTGACAGCAATTAAACTATTGCGGAATCTGAATGTCATATTGTCGATAAAGCTTTTAGCCTGCAATGATTTTGCATAGGGCTTGGAATAAAAAACTCGGATTTGCAGCACGATCAGGAACAACAACTATTGGATTGGATACGCGATGGAAATTATGATCGCGACAAAACTTTCCGTTATCTGATGAATGAATATCAGGAACGGGTCTATTACCATGTGCGCCGGATTGTAATTGATCATGATGATGCCAATGATGTGGTGCAGAATACTTTTATAAAAGTATGGAACAATATGGACAGCTTCCGTGCAGAATCCGGCTTTTTTACGTGGATTTACCGTATCGCAACAAACGAGTCATTGAACCTTCTTAAGAAAAAAAGCCGCAGATTCTTTTTGCCGATAAACGATTATGAACATCAACTGGAACAAAAGCTCGACCAAAATGATTTTGATGGCGATGAACTGCAAAAGGAATTACAAAAAGCAATATTAAAGCTTCCTGAAAAACAACGTGTTGTCTTTAATATGAAATATTTTGATGAACTTAAGTATGGGCAAATGTCAAAAATACTCGGAACATCCGAAGGTGCTTTGAAAGCATCCTACCATCATGCCGTTAAAAAGATCGAAAAACATATGCTGGCTACTTTAAACGATTAGCTTTTTAATTTGTCATAGTAATTGGAGGTAATCATGAAAACAAGAAAGGATATTTTGCAAATAGAATCAGAAAGGCTTAAAAAGGAGCCTTTTAAAGCTCCGGAAGCATATTTTGACTCACTGGAAAATGAAGTCAGGAATCGGATTTCTAAAAAAGAGGGCCGGAATCATATCTATATTGGATACATGAAATATGCTGCTGCCGCTGTTTTACTTTTAGTGGCAGTTTCATGGGCAGTGCTGCAGATGTCCACTGCCTCGGATGTTGCTGACTATCAAACGGGTATGGAAACATCCTTTGTCCTGAATGATCTATCCGAATATGAAATAATGGATTTCCTTGAAGGAGATTCGGCATATGACTTAGAGATTGGAATTAATTTTGAAATATCGGCATTGGAATCCGATACTTCGGGAATAATAAATTACCTTGTGGATAATGATGTTTCTTTGGATTTAATTTATGATATGTAATTTTGTGCCTTATGAAAAAATATATTTTAGCCTTTTCAGCATTGTTCATCTTTTTTCAGTCGGCTTCCTTTGGGCAGCATGGCGATGAACCCGGTGACCAAGCGGTATTTTCCGAAAAGCAAAAAGAGCGGATGCAGGCCAAAAAAACGGCCTATATTACTAATAAATTGGAAATGAGCCCGGAAGAAGCTGCAGCTTTTTGGCCTTTGTATAACGAGCATGAAAAAAGAAAGGAGGATGCAAAACATTCTTTTCATGAAAATGAAATGGTCAAAAAACTCCGTGATGCAAATGTGCTGGATTATTCCGATGATAAAGCAAATGCTGTTTTAGACTTATATCAAAACCATTTAAATCAAATGGAGGCGATTGATAAGGAATTTTATCAGGGTTTGCGCGAAATACTTCCGCCACAGAAAGTACTCAAATATTATGAAGTGGAGCGGAATTTTAAACGTTTTCTGCTTCAGGAGCTCCGAGGGAAGCGGCCGCGTGACGGAAGAGGTCCCGGTCACCGTTAAAAAAAACTCCTGATTGAAAAAATCAGGAGTTTTTTTGTGCCTGTTTTGGGCGTTTTACAGGATTTTATACCTTTGGACGATCAGAAATCGTCCGAAATTTCGATCAATTAATCCACCAAAATTAAAGGTATGAACTATTCAAATCTTTTTTCAGAGCGTATCAATAGCGTGCCCAAGTCTTTTATACGCGAAATTTTAAGTCTTATTCAAAATGACGATATAATTTCCTTTGCCGGCGGATTGCCAAACCCTGATTTTTTTCCGGTTGAAGAGTTTCGCCAGGCGTCCAATAAAGTGCTCATGGATTGCAATACAGATGCACTGCAATATACCATCACTGAAGGGTATAAGCCGCTGCGTGCACATATTTCAAAGCGGTACAAACAAAAATTTAACCTGGATGTGCCCCTTGAACAAATCCTCATAACCAGCGGGTCGCAGCAGGGAATCGATTTACTGGCCAAAGTTTTGATGAATAAAGGGGATGGGCTTTTAATCGAAAACCCTACGTACCTGGCAGCTATTCAGAGTTTTATAGTTTACCAACCGGAATTTTTCCCTGTGAGCCTGCAAAATGATGGCCCTGATCTTGTAGAAATGGAACAAATTCTTGAAAATCAAGACATCAAGGCATTTTATTCTATCCCAAATTTTCAAAATCCCACAGGATTGACTTATTCCGATGAGAAGCGTCAAAAAATTGCTGATTTGCTTAAAAAGCACAATACACTTTTGTTGGTTGATGATCCCTACGGCGATATCCGGTTTGAAGGAACACCTGGCGAATCCTTCAGAAATCTTTATGAACACACTATATTAATGGGATCTTTCAGTAAAACGGTTTCTCCGGGATGCCGACTGGGATGGCTCGTTGCTCCCAAAGAAATCTATGAAAAGCTCTATATCGCCAAGCAGGCCAGTGATTTGCATACAAGTTACCTGACACAGCGCATTATGGCGCAGTTCCTCGATGACCATGATTTGGATCAGCATGTTTCCAAAATCAGTGACTTTTACGGAAAACAAAAAGATGCCATGATTCGGGCTATTAAAGAATACCTGCCCGATTTTGTTGAATATACCAAACCTGAGGGAGGAATGTTTATCTGGCTCACCATCAGGGAGGATATGGACGCCTTAAAGCTTTTTAGGGCAGCAGTAGAAGAAGGCGTTGCATTTGTTCCCGGAGAACCTTTTTTCGTAAACAGGAAAAAGAAAAATACGTTGAGGATGAATTTTACTAATGTGTCAGAAGAGGTGATGATGGAAGGAATGAAACGTCTTGCCCGGGCCTTTGAGAAAGTAGGTTATTCGAAATAGCCTGTAATTTGCTTTTATTGAGCATCTCAGAACAGCCTGTCGATCATTTCGATAGGCTTTTTTTAGTAGAAAACAATTATTTAACAAAAAATAATTGAGAATTTAGTAAAACCGATCTAAAATCAGCTACCTTTGTGGCGTTATTAATTTTCTAACTTTTATTTTTTATGAACATTTATGTAGGTAACCTTCACTATCATTTAGAAGAAGGTGATTTGAAAAGTGCTTTTGAAAGCTATGGCGAAGTTGTTTCCGCTAAAATTATTACAGATCGTGAAACTGGCCGTAGCAAAGGATTCGGTTTTGTTGAAATGGAAAATGAGGCCGAAGCCCGTGAGGCAATGGAAAACCTCAATGGCACTGACCTTAAGGGCCGTAACCTAATCGTTAACCAAGCCCGTGAACGCCAGAATGATGGCGGTGGTCGCAGAGGTGGTGGCGGTGGTTTCAGAAGAAACCAGTACTAATCCACTAATTTCTTCCCATTCTTCGGGATTTCATTGACAAATCACCTTATCTTCTGTTTTAAAATTGATCTTAAGTTTTTTTCTAGATATAATGTGTTATTGAATCAATAATTCCTGAAAATCCCAAACAATTTTGATGGCCGGCTTTGCCGGCCTTTTTTTTTCTAAATTTTGGTCTTCTTTATATCCAAAGCCGGCTGCTATTATAGTGCTTGCCGGCAAAGCCCCTTATTTTCCTATAAATTATTGGCTTACCCGAAAATTGATTGCTCCAACAGGATTCTGCTTTTGCATAATTAGTGTTTGTCTATAAAGTCGGGTTTCTGATTCAGAATGTTCGAGGTCGAGGCGTTGTGCTGAGCGTAGCCGAAGTGCATTCGCAGGGCTGAAAACAAGGAGTCCCGTTTGTACGGGATGACTTGGTTTCAGAACAAGAATAACGCTGAGATCGGACATTATGGACAGAAACTAATTTATCTCCGTATCAGGCTTTTTGTCCCTAAACCCGACTAATAGCCTTATAGAGTCAGCGAATTTTGATTTGTTGATGCAAAATATTTCATAAAAATGAAGGATTTAATTTTAAAACCGTGTATTTTTATGCTAAAATTTAGCCTGTTTAATATATTGTTGTATATTTGGGTCTTATATTAAGGGTTTTCGTATTGATTATATATTCGAGCTTCTTTAATATGTAGGTGCCTGGACTATCCGGGGAATTTTAAAATGGCTAAAATTGAGTATTTTAGTGACCATATTTTTATACCAAAAAACAACTAAAACAAAAAGATGTTATGAATCCATTGTTAGAAAGGCTTAGGTATCCCGGTGCTTCAACCGTGGCAATATGTAATATGCCTTATTCGCCAAAAAAGTTTATTCAGATTTTTCCAGAAGCTGTTGATGTACATACCTCCCTCGAAGGACTGGAAAACATCAAATTTGTCATGTACTTTGTTCAGTACACATGGGATATTGAAAAATTGGCGGAGGATATTCAGGGTGTGATGAATGATTATGGTGCCCTTTGGGTTATTTTCCCCAGAAAAGGCACCCAGTCAATTTCAACTGACCTTAAAAAAGATTCTGATTGGCGTCCTATGATTGACGCTGGTTTTAATCCGATTAAAACCATTAAACTCGATCTTGAATGGGCTGCTACGAGATATAGAAAAGTCCTCGGTATTTCAAGTGTTGAATAGTTTTTTCATTTTGGGAATTTAGTTTCATTTTGGGAAAATTGTGCCTGTTTTTCGGTTTGTAGATTTTTATTGATCGATTAATAGGTGAAAATCAGGTTGATATATGAATTAACTGACCATTTTTTCATCAACCTGATTTTTTTTATATCTATATATTTCCATCTGTATGTGCGCTCCAGTGAAAGCTAATTTTGTTTTTAAACCTGATATCAAATGCATTTTTTTGTAAGTTACTTGAAATCAGTTTTATATGATTTATGGCATGCTTGTTGAAGTGTTTTTTAAACACCTATAAACATAGTCTTATGAAAATACAAAATTTTTTAATGATATTATCTGCCGCTATTGTCATATTTTCTTCCTGTAAGCGCGAAGAGATTACCCAAGATCCGGTTGATACAAATCCGACTGAAGTCAGTATGAACGACCTCCAGATTCCAGGAGGTTTTGATTTTAATACATCCCATCCGGTTGCTTTTAGCATTAAAGTGCTTACTGCTCAGGATATGCCCTTGGTTGATGTCCCTTTGCGCCTGATGTCGGCCAGCACCGAAGACAATGGGAAACTGCTTGCGAGCGGAACAAGCGATAAATCCGGAGTTTTTTCCTTTAACAGGGAAATCCCTGATTACATTCAGGAGCTTGTTATCGAAACTGATTATCTGGGGCTGCCTTCAGAAACACAGGTAAATGTTTCAGGTTTGGAGCAAATTGCCATTACAATTGGTGGCTCACGTGCGGGCATCATGAAATCATCTTCGATTCCTTTTAAAACAACAGATGCTACTTTTGTCCCAATGGGAACATACAACAGTGCAGGGCTTCCTGATTATCTTGAAAATCCCGGTGATGTTGTGGATCAGGAATTCTTAAATGATGTTAATGCGAGTTTTCCTGAAAGGCGTCCTGTACCTACTTATAACCCGGAATATCTTGACCCGGATAATAATTATGACTTTCTGCTTACCGAAGCTTGTGACGTATGGATTACATTCGTGCATGAAGGCGCTGGCTATAAAAATGTTTTGGGATATTATACTTTCCCAATTGATCAGCCACCAACCAATCCTGATAATATTGAAACAGTGAATGTTATCTTTCCAAATATCTCATTTCAAGGTAGTGGCGGAGCCCTGCAAACAGGCGATAAAGTTTATCTCGGTCAGTTCCCGGCAAATACAGGCATTGGTTGGGTGCTTATCGCTAATGGGTTTTCATCTGGTGGAATCAATACCAACAATCCTATTTATTATTCCAACCCTGATTTAAACCCTGAAAGTGCTGCGAATAAACGTCAGCATGTTGTTACTTTGGTTGATAATGGCCGTGATATTTTTCTGATTGGTTTTGAAGATTTGCCCCGCGAAGGTCATTCTGATGATGATTTCAATGATGCAATGTTTTATGTAACGGCCAATCCAATCACTGCAGTAGACCAATCGGGTTATCCTCCGGTGACTTATACTGAAGATGATGCGGATGAGGATGGCGTTTCTGATAATTTTGATGATTACCCTAATGATCCGGAACGTGCATTCAATAATTATTATCCTCAGGAAGGTGTATGGGGTACGCTTGCTTATGAAGACCTGTGGCCTTCAAAAGGGGATTACGATTTTAATGATATGATTGTAGATTACAATATCAATCAGATTACTAATGCGGATAATGAAGTTGTGGAAATAGATGCAGATTTTCGTTTGCGCGCTTCCGGTGCCGGATTTAAAAACGGTTTTGGATTTCAGCTTGATGTTACCCCATCTCAAATTGCTTCAGTAACAGGTGTCCACCTTACACAGGATATAATTTCATTGAACTCCAATAATACCGAAAGTGGCCAGTCAAAAGCTGTTGTAATGGTTTTCGATAACAGTTTTGAAGTTCTTGGCCATCCGGGTAATGGAACAATTGGTGTAAACACAACGCCGGGCAGTATGAGTGTTGATCCGGAGACTATTAATATCAATATTCTCTTTAATAGCCCTGTTGCATTGACAAATATCGGAATACCTCCTTATAATCCGTTTATCTTTGCAAACCAGACGCGGGGCCGTGAAGTGCATCTCCCCGGAAAAGTTCCTACGGATCAAGCTGATGCCAGTTTGTTTGGAACGCGTAATGATGATACAAACCCTGATGCAGGAAAATACTATCAAACTGATAATAACCTGCCATGGGCAATACATATTACCGAGGAATTTGACTACCCGATTGAGAAAACAGCCATTATTGATGCCTACAACTTCTTTGGTACATGGGCTGAAAGCAACGGAACTCAATACCCGGACTGGTTTAAAAACCAATCGGGTTACCGAAATACGAATAATATCTTCTAAGGATATTTTTTGATAACACATCAAAAGCTGCTTCGAAAAAGGAAGCGGCTTTTTTTTATTATAAACGTACAAAGTGTATGTTGAGTAATAGATTGATATTGTGTGTTGTAAGGATAATGTAGAAGTGTCGCTAACATAAAAAGTGACTCAAAGAAATATTTGGACATAATTGAAAAAGCAGCTGGCGAAGTCGAAAAGGTAGCTGAGCGAAGTCGAAAAGGTAGCTGAGCGAAGTCGAAAAGGTAGCTGAGCGAAGTCGAAAAGGTAGCTGAGCGAAGTCGAAGCTAGCCTTCCAGAATATCCACCAATTCCATCCAGCGCTCTGTTTTTGCCTCCAGAACTGTTTCGTTTTCCTGAAATGCCGTACTGAGTTTCATGAGTTCATCTGCATCCGAAGTAGCTGCATTCATTTGTTCGGTAAGTTCTTCTTTGCGTTTTTCCAATTCCGCTATCTCCGCTTCCAGTTGTTCGTATTCGCGGACATATTTGTAGCTGGGTTTTTTTGATCCGCTTTTAGTAGCGGCAGGCTTAGGTTCATTAGTCTTTTGTTTCTCTTGATCCGCCTTTTGTAAAATGATCTGCTCATCGCGGTAGCTGATATACTGGCTGTAATTTCCCGGAAAATCCTTGATTGTGCCATCATCATTAAAAGCAAATATATGATCGCAGAGCTTGTCCATAAAGTAGCGGTCGTGACTCACGGTAATCAAACAGCCCGGAAAATCAACGAGAAAACTCTCCAAAGCATTTAGTGTGGCAATGTCCAAATCGTTGGTTGGTTCATCGAGAATAATGAAATTGGGATTGCGCATAAGGATCATGAGCAGATATAATTTGCGTTTTTCACCACCGGAAAGCGTGCTGAACCATGCGTACTGATCGGGTGGTGCAAAACCGAAATGCTGCAGGAAAACCGAAACGCTCACCCTTCCTGATTTGGTTTCTACCTCTTCCGCAATATCTTTCATGATGTCGATAATACGTCGATCGCCCGGTTCCTTAAATCCTTCCTGCCGATAATAGCCAAAAACAACAGTTTCGCCAACAACTACCTTGCCCTGATCGGGTTTGATAAGGCCGTTGATGATGTTCAGAAGGCTCGATTTGCCTGCGCCGTTTGGGCCGACAATCCCAATTTTTTCGCCTTTCTGGAAAATATAGCTAAAGTCCTTGATGATTTGTTTTTCGCCAAATCGCTTGCTGATATCTTCAATTTCGAGGATTTTTCGTCCCATCCGCCTGGCACCCACCGAAAATTCAGTTTTATCTTCCTTGATATTCTTTTTGGCCTGTTCTTCTATTTTATAAAAGCGGTCGATGCGTGCCCGTGCTTTTGTTGCCCTGGCTTGTGGCTTTCTGCGCATCCATTCCAATTCACCCCGGTATAGATTACGTGCCTTCTCGATGCCTTTTTGTTCATTTTCAATACGTTCCTGGCGTTTTTCTAAATAATAAGCATAATTTCCCCGATAAGTGAAAGCTGTTTTTTGGTCAATTTCCACGATTGTATTGCATACCTTATCTAAGAAGTACCGGTCGTGGGTAACAAGCAGAAGGCTGGCTTTTTTGCGGCTGAGGTATTGCTCCAGCCATTCAATCATGCCAATATCCAAATGGTTGGTAGGTTCATCAAGTATCAGTAAATCGGCCTGATCAACCAAACATTTGGCCAAAGCCAGGCGTTTGCGCTGGCCGCCCGAAAGGGTTCCTGTTTTTTGATGGATGTCCGTAATCAGGAATTTGTCCAGGACTTCGCGCATATTTTTTTCATACTCCCATGCGTTAAGTGCATCCATTTGGTTTGTGGCTTTTTCCAGAATCAAACGATTTTGGGTGCTGTTGTCCGATGCAAATTTTTCAGTGGCCACTTCATAGGCACGTATGGCGCGGTTAAACTGATTGTCGGCGCTGAGGATGAAGTCGAAAATAGAGCTTTCTGCCGGAAAAACAGGATCTTGCTCCAGATAGGAAACTTCAATGTCATTGCGCAAAAATACTTTGCCATTGTCCTGAAGCTCTTTTCCTAAAAGAATGTTGAGCAGTGTGGTTTTGCCTGCGCCATTTTTGGCAATCAGGGCAGTTTTGTGGCCTTGTTCGATGGTGAAAGAAACGTCTTCAAAAAGCTCCTTTTCACCATGAGATTTACTGAGGTTATCGACTTGCAGATAGAGCACGCTGGAATATTTTTGGCAAAAGTAGTGAAATGAATACAATGAATTGGCGTGAAGGCCGAAAACATGGAAAAGCGGTTTTAGCTGCCAACGGCTTTAATGAAAGTTTCAAGCTTTTTGGGGTTGAGTTGTCCGTTATTTCTAATACTGCTGCATAAATCTACTCCAAAAGGCTGCACCTCCTCAATGGCTCCGCGCACGTTTTCAGCCGTTAATCCGCCGGCAAGCCATACCGGTATTTGGCTCTTCTCGCAGATTTCCCGGCTTAGTTTCCAGTTGTGCGTATTGCCTGTTCCGCCCAAAATGCCTTTGGAGGGCTGGCCGCTGTCGAGCAGCAAACCATCGGCAATTGCACCGTAGGCCAAAGCTTCTTTTATCGATTTTTCGTCAATCACATGGATGACCTGAACCAGCCGCAAGGCAGGATATGCTTTCCTGATAAGCTCATATTCACCGAAGGCCACAGCATCAACCAGTTGTATTGTGTTGGTCTGGCATGTGCTGTATTGCTTCAGGATGTTTTTGGCAAGTGTTTCGCAGCTAAGCAGAAAGCTGCTGACACCAGCCGGGATTGTTGGTGCAATTGCAGCAATTTCTCCATTATTCAGTGTTCCCGGACCGCTCGGCATCGGTCCAACAAGTCCCAGTGCATCAGCTCCGGCATTAATCGCCATTTGAGCTTCTTCTTTGCTACTGATACAGCATATTTTTATACGCGTCCGCATGATCAGTGGGTGTTTGTGTCATTGAAATTTAAGGGTTTGATGCAATCCGGCTCGCTTTTCAGGATGATGTGCTGTGCCGTTTTTTGAAAGCTATCCGGTTCATTACAGCGAAACAGTTCCTGGATTTCAGTAGCATCAGGGTACATATAACGGAAATATTGCCAGTATTCTTTCATTTTGTTGAGGAAATTGCTTTCCCGTTTTGCGCCTTCCTGCATGATGTGCATTAGGTCATTATGAAAATCAAGAAAACGTTGCTGTCGTGATTTTGGATTTTTTATGTCTTTGATCTCCTCGGCCAAAAAAGGGTTCAGGAAAATTCCCCTGCCAATCATAAAATCCTTTATCTGAGGGAATTCGTCTTGTAGTTTTTTTAAATCAGCTTTCTCAAAAATATCACCATTATACATAAACGGCAATGAGATTTGCGGGTAGAGCGAACGGAATTTTTCCAGATTTACTGTACCTCCGTAAAGTTGTTTGCCAATACGCGGATGCAGGATTAATCGTTTTATGGGGTATTGGTGAAACAATTCGATTAATTGATCAACTTCGTCCGGATGGTGGTAGCCAAGGCGGATTTTCAGCGAAATGCTGTTTTTGGTTTTTGGGATTACAAAATCCAGTATGCTTTTGATGCGTTCGGGATAGGGCAGGAGGCCGGAGCCACGCTGCTTTCGCGCAACACGCCATACCGGGCAACCCAGGTTCCAGTTGCATTCCGTATAGCCCAAATCCAGCAATGTGTCGGCCATCATCACAAATTCTTCTGGTTCATTGCCAATAATTTGCGGGATTATCGGCATCTGTTTATTGTGCTCGGGCCATAGGTCTTTCAGGTGACTGTATTTTACTCTACGTCCTTTTACCAAAGTTACAAATGGACTGATGGCTGCGTTCAAGCCCTCAAAATGTCGGCAAAAAGTGTTGCGGAATTTATGTTCCGTATAGCCCAACATGGGCGCCATCCAGAGTTTTATGCGTTCCATCAGAAGGTTTTCAGGAAATTGATGTCCACTCCGTAGATTTGCTCAAAGCGCTTGCGGATTTTCTGACTTTCGCTTTGGCGTACCTGAAATTCAATGCGGCAGCTTTCGAGAAATTCCTGTTTGTTTTGTTGGATGTTTTCCTCTTTCATGATGCGCATAACATCGTTCATCAGCGGATATCCATAGCGAACTTCATAAAGGTCCCAAATTTTTTTTTCGATGATTTCGGCATTGTCAATGGCTTCTTTTGCGGCGGTTCTGTAAGCATTGATCAGTCCGGGGATACCCAACTTGGTGCCGCCAAAATAGCGGATAACTACGATGAGGATATTAGTCAGGTCATAGCTCAGGAACTGTCCGTGAATTGGTTTTCCACTCGATCCGGAAGGTTCGCCATCATCATTGATGCGGTAGAGCGATTTGTCAGGCTTTAAAACCCATGAATATACATGATGGCGTGCGTCATAGAATTTTTTGCGCAGGGCGTCCAGATGTTCTTTGATCTCATCTTCCTCCAGCACCGGATAGGCAAAAGCATAAAATTTGCTGCCTTTGTCTTTAAAAAATCCTTCAGAAGGCCCGGCAATGGTTTTATAGGTATCAGCCTTTTCGTTTATTTCCATCAGGCAAAAGTACAAAAATCAATTTTGGTTATTGAAATGAGGTTTGTGGCTCATTAAAGTATGCAGGCGGAAATTATAGATTTGTTTCATCCCAAAGCTCCACGGAGAGCGCACTGGCAATTTGCTGAGCCTGCCTGCTTGCAAGTTGGTAACTGGAATTGTTGAATAAATGTATCCTGCTGCCGTCTTTCATGCATAGGTTCAGTTCAAAACGGATACGGTAGTGCCCGCTTACAGGGTGTTGGTAGGTGAGTAATTGAATGCCCAGTATATCTGATGTTTCCCTGCTCGCTTGCCCTCCAATTGAATAGCTTTTGTTCTGTAAATCAAAAAATATTTTTTTATGCTGCTTTTTATGTAAAAACCTCAATAACAAACTTAAAATCAAAAGAAATATGATCAAGCCAAAATAGTTCTTAAAACCAAAGTTGACCAAGGCTCCGGCGGCATAAAGCGCCCCCATAACTATTGTAAGGACAATCAGCGGAATAATTATAAAATGAAACCTGCCCGAAAGCTGACTTTCCAAATAGTTTTTGCCTCGTTTTTTAAGCTTGACTTTTTGGCTGCTTATTCCTTTCGAAAGGGGGTTAAGTGAGGATAATCCCTCTTTATCTTCTTGTGAGAAAATCAAATTTTGATTTGCCTTTAAATGTGTTTAAAATTTTTCAAAGGGTAGTAACTACAAAGTTTTATATGGCAAAACTTTCAGGAATGCATCAAAACACTTTGAAATTTGGTCCATGAAACTGCTGTCTTTCAAACGGCTTTTCATTATTGATCTTTGGTAGGGTTTCCCTTCTTGATTTTGCCTGGTTTTTTGAACATGAAAATAATACTCATGATGAAGGCTATAGCGTAAATAGTCACTAAAGCCTGTTTCTCAAATTTCATGCTCTCAAAATCAAATTGCCTGTATATGGCCGCGCCAAGGATTACAGCAATAATGATAAAAACGATACCGGGTTTAAATTGGTATTTCATATTTTAGCTCGTTTATAATTGTGGTTGGAGGGCCAATATTACGAATTTTTTGCCGGATTGGGATAAATTGCAAGAAAGGGTGGGCCATTCTCTGATTGCATTTAGTGACTGGTCATTAAGCCTGATGATGCGCTTTGGATGGGATTTCATGAATTATTCTGGATCAAAAAGGGATTGGATATTTGAAGCCGTGAGATGGTCCTGTTCAAAATAAATTTCATTGATTCTCTCCATCAAAAGAATTTATTCCTAATTTTGCCGCCATTAGCGGTGTATGTGTTTTTAACACATTGCTTAAAAGGGAATCCTGTGAAAATCAGGAACAGTACCCGCTGCTGTAAGCTCATTAAGTGTTTTGGTAACTCCTTTGCCACTGTCATAGCAAGCCAATTTGCCCCGACGGGAAGGCCGCCAAATCCAGAGTAAGTCAGAAGACCTGCCGTTGATGTTTTTTATTCAAAGCTTTCGGGGACAAAAGCTCTTGGATTAATTCTTTTCCGAATTTATCCTGAACAAAATCCGCGGAGTTTTGAGATTGACAAATTAATTTTTTAATCTTAAAACACAGAAGTATGAAACGAATTTACGCTAAGAGTAAATTTTGGCTGCTATTGGCCGTAATCTTATTTGCCGGTACATTAAGCGCACAAAATATGCTGAGCAAGCAGCTCATTATCGCCAACGGTGGGCTCTATGAAACGGCAAATCCAACCGATTGGGTGAGCATGCAAACTTACAGCCCTGAATTAAAAACCATAAAAGTTTTTGATACCATCCGCACACAGTCCGTTCAGGATGTGGTGATTAATGGCGATAGGGCATGGGTGGCCGCAGAGGATTCCATCGTGCTCTATGACCTGAATACTTATCAACGTCTTGCAGCAGTTGCGGACTCAGGTCTGAGCAAGCTTTGCGTTTATAACGACCAACTGATTGTGAGCAAGCAGTATCCACTGACGCATGATTTTGTGCAGCTGCGTAATGCCAACGACCTGAGCCTGACCTATTCCGTTCCTGAAGTGAGCGGAGAATCTGCGGGTATTGTTGCCTTTGATGATATGGCTTATGTTGCTGTAAATGGCGGCTGGATGGGCACCGAAGGTAAAATTGCTGTAATTGATCTGGCGAATCAGACCTATATCGAAGAAATTAGCCTGGGAGCCGAAGCTGTCGGTATCGCAGAACTGATTGCCCATGAAGGTGTTATTTTTAGCGTAAACCATACGCCTTACGGTGGTGCACAAGGCAGTATCAGTACTTTTATTCCCGATATGGGATCAACATTGACAACTGTTATTGAAGGTTCTGTTGGTAACGGCATTGGTTTAAATACGGATGGAACCATGCTTTACATCGTATTTAACAATGGCGTCGCTTCTTTTGATACCGAAAATCAACAAATTGCCAATGCTGCTATAGTTCCCGATCAGGGTTCTGCTTCGTGGATTAGCATCACGTCTGCAGCATATGACCTTTCAATGGAGCAGTTTTATGTGAATATCACCGACTATGCAAGCTTTGGCCAGGGAAAAGTTTTCTCAGCAGCAGGTGATAGCCTGAGCGCATACGAATTGGGGATTTCTCCGGAAGCGGCTGCAATTCAGTATGTGGCTGATTTTACAATTGATGATATTGATTTCTTCGTTGGTGAAGGTGCCAATACAGCTATGCTGGTAGTAGATTTCCGCGACGGAACGGAAGAGCATACATATGCATGGGGCTACCGTTTTGATGGTGAGCCTACGGCAGAGCAAATGCTCAATGATATCGCTGCTGCTGATGCAGGCTTAAGTGTAAATATCGATGGTGGTTTCCTCAATGATATCCTTTATCACGAACATAGTGGTATCGCAGGTGACCCTGATTGGTGGAGCACATGGAGTGGAAGCAATATTGTGAATTTCCAAATGAACATGGGAATCAGCGAAGTGCTTACCGATGGTGCATGGTTTGGCTGTAGCTACGGCTTTACACCTGCTCCTGCAATGCCAACAGATCCGCTTGCTGCTTCTGATCTTACTGGTTTTGAAGAAGGAGCAATGGCAACAGTTGTTTATGCTTATCCAAACCCTGCAAAAGATCATTTGAGTATTCGGGGAATCGGTGCTGAACAGTGCGAAGTTTCGCTTTACGATATGGCCGGTCGAATTGTTATGAGCCTTGACGGAATTTCTGAAGGACAGAGCATCCCATTGCCTGAACTGCAAACCGGTGCATATATGATGCGTGTTGAATCTGTTAAAGCTGTATATCAGCAAAAAATCATAATTAAGTAAGTGTTTATTTTTGACTCATGCCGGGTTGCTCAAAAGGGGGCGCCCGGTTTTTTTAGTGTGAGGTATGAAAGGGCGAAAATATAAAAGTATGAAAGTTGCAAAGTATAAAAGTATGAAAGTTTTCCCACTTTCGCACTTTCCATTTTCCACTTTCACACTTTCGCACTTTCCACTTTCGCACTTTCCCACTAAATCCCTAAGCTTATGAAGAACCTGCTTTTTTTAATCGTTTTTTTTGCTGCACCGGCATTTGTTTTTGCACAATATGCGCCACCGGCAGGACAGGAGGGAAGCACTGCTATTCCAATAGATGATGTGCGTTTTAAATCCTGGGCTACAAGCTGTACTGTGGAAAGGGGTTTTCTGGATATAGAGCAGGAAGAACTTGGTTTCGTGGATTTTGGGTCTGAAGAAGATGCTTTAGGAATAGCCGAAGGAAATGCAATGAATATTGTTAGTCTGGGCGATAATGGCGTGGCAGTACTTGGCTTTGAAAAGCCCATCAGAAATGGGGAAGGATTTGATTTTGCCGTCTTCGAAAACTCATTCAGCGATGAATTCCTCGAATTGGCTTATGTTGAGGCGAGCAGCGATGGCGAAAATTTTTTCCGTTTCCCGGCAGTTTCATTAACGCAAGCTGATGTTCAAATTGATGGTTTTGGTGTTTTGGATGCTACGAAAATCCATAACTTGGCAGGGAAATACCGTCAGGGATTTGGAACGCCCTTCGATTTGGAGGAGCTGAAAGATATTGAAGGACTGGATGTTAATGGAATTACCCACATACGCATTATTGATGTTTGCGGTGATATCAATGAAGATTATGCCGCTTATGATGCTCAAGGAAACATCATCAACGATCCCTATCCCACGCCATTCCCAAGTGGTGGCTTCGATTTGGATGCAATTGGCGTTATTCACAATTCCGATGAAAATTCAATTGCTGAGCAGGATCGGGCTTTCAGAATTTATCCTCAGCCTGCCAAACAAATTCTAATGATTGATCTTATTGATAATAAGGGATTTACTTATTTGAGCGTCTTGGATATGTCCGGTTCCTGCCTAATAAAATCAGATTTTGCTCAGGAAATAAATGTGGAGCATCTGTGCCCGGGAATTTATATACTTTGTCTTGAGGATCGTGAAGGCAACATAATCAGTACAAAATTTTTACAACAATAATGAAATTAGTCCGCAATAAAGCCTTTTTGCTTTTGGCGTTCCTGATGCCTTTTTTTGTTCAGGCACAGACACAGTTTATTGTGGATACTATTGATTTGCAAAGTGTTGATATTTTTGCGGCCACAAATATTTTCGATGATGGCGGCATGAAAGAGGAAGAAATGGATTCTTTGGTCATGAATGTTTCTGTTCATGATAATTTGGCTGCTTTATTGCAAAAACATACACCAATTTATATCAAAAATTATGGGCCGGGTGCTTTGGCAACATCATCTTTCCGCGGAGCGGGAGCATCTCATACGCAGGTGGTGTGGAATGGCCTCAACATAAATTCGCCCATGTTGGGGCAGGTTGATTTTAGCCAAATGCCTGTTTTTATGTTCGATAAAGTGCGCGTGCTTTATGGCGGCAGCAGCATACAGGATGGTTCCGGCGGATTGGGCGGCAGCCTGCGCATAGGTAATGAAGCGGATTGGTCGGATTTGAATTCTGCGCGCCTTTCGGCCAGCTTGGCCAGCTTTGATACCAAAGAAATTATGGCGGGTATCCAGCTGGGAAATGAGAAATTTCTTTCCCAAACGCGTGTTTCATGGATTGACTCAGAAAATGATTTCCGCTTTAAAAACAATGCCAAAGACACAGAAAACGCACCGGAAGAAATTCGTACCGATGCCGCCTGGAGCCGAAAAGCACTCATGCAATCATTTTATCTGAAAGCACGGAATAATCAATTGCTCTCTTGGCAAACATGGCTGCAGGGCGAAAACCGGCTCCTTCCGCCCCCAATTACCGTAACTCCAATTCCTGAAAATGAAAAGCAGGAACAGTTTTTTGTGCGCTCGGTGCTTTCATTTGAACAAACGCTTTCGAAATTTAGCTATAATGCTTTTGCTGGTTATATTTTTGATCAGCTGGAATACCAGAATAAAACGGCCTATATCAATTCGGTGAACAAAGTGCATTCTTTTTATGGCGGTTTTAAATCGGCTTATCAGGCTGGTCAAAAGTTGAAACTATCCGCCGCAGTTAATGCCGAGCATCATCGTGTATTAAGTAATAATTATGCCAATGATCAGGAAAGAACACGTTTTTCCTTGCTGACTCAAGCCGGATATAATCCCTGGAAGCTGCTTGAAACGGCTTTGATGATCCGCTTTGATAAAGCTTCAGATGCTGATTTAAGTATAAACCCTGCACTTTCTCTGCGTTTTTTGCCTTTGCAAAAGCAGGATCTTGCCCTGCGTTTACAACTGAGTGCCAATACACACCTCCCCAGCCTGAATGATTTGTACTGGCAGCCGGGCGGTAATCCTGATTTAAAAACAGAAAATGCGCAAAGCATTGAAGCCGGTGTGGATGCTTTATTGCATAAGGGGAAGGACGTAAAACTAAAGCTTTCTATAACGGCCTATCACAGCAGTATCGAAAATAAAATCCAGTGGCAGCCCGACAGTGTTTTTAGCTATTGGCGGCCACAAAATATTGCCAGTGTAACATCCAATGGCCTGGAATCCAGCTTAGATATTAATATCAAAATAGGGGGTTTGTTTTTTAATATCCGGCCTTCCTACGCTTACACATCCGCAAAAGATGATCATAATAAACAATTGATTTACACCCCCAAGCATAGTGCCCGTGCGTTTTTAAAATTGAACTATATTGCTTTTTCTGCCTTTTATATCTATGATTATACCGGTTCGGCTTATACAACCAGCGATAACCTGCGACGGATGTTGCCTTTTGGTTTGCATGATGTAGGCTTGAGCTATGATTTTCGTTGGAAAAGTCATTCATTCGGGCTGCATTTCCGTTGTAATAATATCTTCGATAAATCATATCAGGTGGTAGCATGGCGCCCAATGCCAGGTAGGAATTTCCGCTTTAGCCTGAATGTTAAAATTAACTATTAAAACCTTCGATCATGATGTCATGGCTCAATAATTTGAAATTTTTACGATGGCTCTTGTCTGTGGCTGTTGTTTCCGCTTTAGGCTTTTTGTCCTCTTGTTCCGATGATGATTTTGGTGAAGTGAATGATGATCAATCGCCTGCGTATCATCCCGGAAAGGGCCTTTTTGTGGTGAACGAAGGTAATTTTACAAGCGGCAACGGAAGCCTAAGTTTTGTGAATCTTGAAGAGAATGTCATTTATAATGATGTGTTTTTTAATCAGAATGGCAAGCCGCTGGGCGATGTGCCGCAATCGATGTTCCGTTTTGCTGATGAATTGCTCGTAGTGGTAAACAATAGCGGTTATATTGAACGACTTAGGCTTTCGGATATGAAATCGAAAGGACGGATATCAGGGTTTACTTCACCGCGTTTCATCCTGCCCATCAACAATAGCACGGCCTATGTGAGCGATCTGCATGAACCTTTCCTTTGGATCGTAGATCTGAATAAAAACAGCATCACGGGCAAAGTTTTGCTCGATAGTCCGGGAGAGCAAATGCTGATAAGCAATAATCTGGTTTTTACCAATAACTGGACTTCGCTCAATGATTTCGACAATACCACAGTCTCTGTGATCGATCCCGGTACGCATGAAATGATTGATCAAATAGAAGTGACAAAAGAGCCCAACAGCATGGTGCTCGATCAAAATGACGATTTATGGGTTTTGAGCAGCGGTGGTTATCTGAATGAAGAAATCCCGGCACTGCAGAAAATCAATACGCAAACACGCGAAGTGGAAAAGGTTCTGGAGTTTCCGGAGCAGCTTTCTAATCCGACGGCACTGCGCATTAATTCCCTTGGTGATGAACTTTTTTTCATCAATCAGGGCGTTTTTAATTGTTCGCTTGCTGCATCGGCAATCCCTGCCAATCCGATTGTCAGGCAGCAGGATGCCTTGTTTTACCAACTTACTGTCTCCGGTCAGGATCAAATTTTTGTAAGTGATGCCCTTGATTATCAGCAGAAAGGATATGTTTATCAGTATGGGCTTGATGGAGAAAAGACGGCCGCTTATCTTGTGGGCATTATTCCCGGTCAGATGCTGTACGTAGAATAAGGTTTCACAGATTAACTCCTGCCGAACATTCTCGCGGTTTTGCTGTTGTTTTGAAAAATAAAAGTATTAAACCAAAAGAATTAGAGAATGGCAGAAAAAGTTAATGTAAGTTATCAGGACGGGATGTCCTTTGAAGGCGAAGTAAACGGGCATAAAATCACCATCGACGCTGTAGAAGCTGTTGGCGGCCGTGATTTGGGGCCGCGCCCAAAACCTTTGCTTTTGCTCAGCCTGGCCGGTTGCACCGGAATGGATGTAATCAGTATTTTAAAGAAAATGCGCGTGGAGCCCGAAGCTTTCGATATTGATGTGGAAGGCGAAATGACAGACGAGCATCCCAAATATTATCATTTAATACGCCTGAAATACCGTTTTAAAGGCAAAAACCTGCCTATGGCAAAGCTCGAAAAGGCGGTAAACCTGTCGCAGGATCGTTACTGCGGCGTTACGGCCATGCTTCAAAAAGCCGCGAAGATCGAGCATGAAATAATTGTGGAAGAATAAACTTTTCTGCACGAATGAATTCAAAGCCCCGGAATTTTCTGGGGTTTTTATTTGTTCGAATATTCATTTCTATCATCCGCCCGGTTTTTAAATACTCTGCGTTTTAGTTCCAGCTCTTTGTGTAATTTTTCTTTAAGGAGTTTGCGATCAGGTAATTCGGTCAGGTATTCGGTAACTTTTATGCCGGATTGGTCTAGCTTTAAGAGTTCTATTTGCTCATGGCTGCCTTCGGTGCAAAGAATTAAGCCAAGTGGTGTTTCTTCTGTAGCTTGCATTTCATACTTTTCAAGCCATCTCAAATATAGTTCCATTTGACCTTTGTAAGAAGCTTTGAATTTTCCCAGTTTAAGGTCAATTGCAATCAAACGCCTTAGTTTTCTATGAAAAAAAAGTAAGTCGAGATGGAAATCCTCATCGTCGATTATCATTCGCTTTTGACGTTCAACAAATGTAAAGCCTGCGCCCAATTCCATAATAAACTGTTCGAGTGCAACAATTAGGTTGTCCTCCAGGCTTTTTTCGCTATAGATGCCTTTCAGTCCTGTAAAATCAAGAAAATATGGACTTCTGAAGACCAAATCAGGGCTTAATTTATCGTTTGCAGAAAGTTGTTTTAGTTCTTTTTTTATTAGTTCATCCGGCTTTTTGCTGATGGCTGTCCGCTCAAAAAGCATACTGTCAATTTTAGCTCTTAGTGTGTCACGACCCCATTTTTCAGAGGCAGCCATGGTTAAGTAAAACTCGCGCCTAAGAGGATCTTTTATAGGCAATAGCTCAATGAAATGTGACCAGCTTAATTGTGTCGCAAGCTGCGACACAATTTGAAAATTTTGAAAAAGGCTGGCAAATTGCATCATCCTGCGTATGTTTCTTAGTTCGAAACCGCGCTTGCCATAAACTAGTTGTAATTGTGTCGCAAGCTGCGACACAATTTGTTTTCCGTATTCTGCTCTTTCTCCATCGAGCAAATCATTATTAATGCGTTTGCCTATCTTCCAGTATAGTACAGTAAGGGTTTTGTTCGCTGTTTCGGCAACCCGTCCTCTGGCTTCGTCAATTAATTGACAAATATCCACATAAAGTTTATTCTGAGAGCTTTTTGAGTCCATTCGAATTTCTTTTTCAGATGAGTATAAACTGACGCTTCTGAGTTTTTTTTCTGAATTAAATCCAGGAAAGAGTGGAGTAGCGCCAATCATTATTTTCAATATTAGCCTAAATTATGAAAATTAATTAAAGCTGGTAACAAGATATGGGAAAACCTTAAATCTGTCGCAGTGCTCTTGCTACAGCCGTGCAGCTATGCTTCAAAAAACCGCGAAGATCGAGCATGAAATAATTGTGGAAGAATAAACGCTCATAAGATTTAAGGATATAAAGCTCCGGAATAAGGTTTGGAACTTTAATTTTAGGAGATACACACTGAATTTCAAAAAGGATGGTTTTTATTAATACAAAACCGGCAATGCCCTCAAGGAACAAAGCCGGTTTTTAAATCACCCAAATTATTTATATCCAAACTTTAACGCTGGTTTAAATTGAATTATTGCCCGCATTTATGTTTTTTCAATATGCTATATTTGCCGCGTTTTATGGAAATCAAACAAAATGTTGAAATCCGCGTTAGCTATTCTGATGAAATGGTTAAAACGTAATATCTGGCCTCTGAGTCTGCTGTTTCTAACGGTGCTTTTCTTTGTGTTGGCTGCACAGGGCTCGATGCCAAAGAATTTTCGGGGAATTGGTTTTTTTAGCCTCTTCTTGCTTTTTGATATTTATCTATGGTCGTCTGTTAAGCATAAAATCAGGCAGTTAAGTACAGCTTTTTCTGTTTTGCTGCAAATCATGTTTTGGCTGCCCTTTGTCCTTTTGCTCGGTATTTTTATTGTAGCGCTCATCGAGCCGTTTAAAATGTGGCCTTATACTTTGCGCACCTATTTGGTTGCTGCAGTGCTGTTGGGATATTTGAGTAAACTGCTTCCGTTGATCTTTCTTTTTATTGCCGATTTTGTGCGCTTTTTCCGTTGGTTGTTTTCAGCCAAAGGTAAGCGCAGGCAAATTAACGAGGAGTTACGCCATGGGAAACTCATGACCCGCAGCAAATTTCTTCAAAACCTGGGATGGATCGGTGGAGGTGTGGTTTTTAGCAGTATGCTGATGGGCATGCTCAAATGGGTGTACGATTTTAAAATCCATAAAGTTGTCGTTGACCTGCCGAAGCTTCCAAAAGCTTTTGACGGATTAAAAATTGTGCAGATCAGTGATTTTCACTTGGGGAGCTGGTCGGGTGGAGGGCCTGTTCAGGAGGCTGTTGATATGATCAATGGCCTGCATGCAGATTTGATTTTTTTTACCGGAGATTTGGTGAATTATGAAACAGGTGAGGCTTTACGCTATCAAAATATCCTTTCGGGACTAAAAGCTAAAATGGGGGTTTTTGCGGTTTTGGGAAATCATGATTATGGCGATTATGTGGATTGGCCCAGCCAAAACGCAAAGGCAGAAAACCTGCAGCAAATGCGCGATATGTATGCCGAAATGGGCTGGAAACTGCTTGATAACGAAAATCAAATCCTTGAATCTGAAACAGGTAATCTGGCAATTATTGGTGTTGAAAACTGGGGCGGCCATATGCGCTTTCCAAGAATCGGGGATATCAATAAAGCAAAATCAGGTACCGAAAATGCTGTGGTTAAGCTCCTGCTTTCGCATGATCCAAGTCATTGGGATTTAATTATTTCCAAAGATCATCATGATATTGATATTACATTCAGCGGCCACACACATGGCGCGCAGTTTGGTATTGAAATTCCCCGCCTGAAATGGAGCCCCGCTCAATATTTCTACAAGCAATGGGCCGGACTCTACCAAAATGAAGCAGCAGTGCAGTATCTTTATGTAAACCGCGGAATTGGTCATATCGGCTATCCCGGACGAATTGGTATCAAGCCCGAAATCACCCTGATGGAATTGAACAAAACCTGATATTCTAAATCAATTGTTTTATAATCCGTATCGGTATGAAAAGCTTTCTGCTGTCCGGTAATTCCATAAAACCATATTTTTTGTAAAAAGCAGAGGCTGTTGGGGTGATGGGGTCTGTAACTATGGCCATTGCGCCAATACTTTCTTCCGATAATCTGTAGCTTCTGAAAAGAGCATCAATAAGCAGGTGTTCGCCAAGTCCGCTTCCCTTTGTTTTTAGATCCCGTGCAAGCCTGCCCAGCAAAATTACAGGCGCATTATAATTTTTGGGCACTTTTTTTAAAAATTTTTGAGGGATTGTTTCCCTTCCTAAGCTTTCGCTCGATAATGTGTAATAGCCCATAACGTTTTGTTCTTCATCAGTTGCAACAAAACATGTAGCCAGGCGTTTACGGATATCTTGGTTTACCTGTTTTTTGATGTAGTCGTTTAGGCTTGCTTCTTCGCAACAAAACTTTTCCCTTTTGTCTGATTTTTCGAGTAGGCGGATGATCACAGCTCTTTGCTTTTGGACTTGAAACGTTCTGCCGCCTCAGTCAGATTTTGGTTGGGATGTGCATCACTGAAAACAGCTTCAAAGAACCTTTCACGATCGCGCTGACTGACAATAATCCGTTCCTTCCTGGATACAATTTCTTCGGCCTGTTCTTTCAAAATCCGTACAATGAAACTGCTGAAAGTCTTGTCTCCACTGAGTTTCTGAGCCTTTTGAAAAATCTGCTTATCGTATGATGATATCCTTATTTCAATGCGTTCGGTTTTATTGGATTGTATTTCCATACTATACTCGTTTTGGCACAAATGTACGTAAAAATGCCGGACAAATAATAATTTCCAAAAAAAAGACCCCATAAAAGGAGCCTCTTTTTTTTGGTTCTTTTGTCTCTACGACAGATGGATTTTATGTTCCACAATCTGCGCTTTAACTACAGATTCGCCACTGATATTATCGGCAATCGGGCAGCGGCGCTCAATTTCGTGCAGGAATTCTGTTTTTTCTTCTTCCGACATATTTGCATCAATATGCACATAAGCCCTGATTTCTGTGAATCCGGCACGGCCTTCAGTAGTTTTTCCCATCAGGAAATTTTTGTCGATATCGCCTTCAACTTCTGCTTCAATTGCACGCACGTTCAATCGTTTTTGGTTGCTGATGATGCGGCCGATAGCACAAATACATGCAGGCAAGCTGCTCAGGAAAATTTCCATCGGATTTGGGCCTTCGCCATTGCCACCCATTGCTTTGGGCTGGTCGATAATAAAATTTTGAGAGCATTCGATTTCGGTACGGAAACCTTCGCCCATTTTGCCATTTACTTTTAATGTGGATAATGCCATTTTGAATTAAGTATTAGTGTTACAAGTTCGAGAAGTTCATTTTGGGTGTCATGGAAATTCAATCTCACAGGGCTTTCCATAGGCACGGCAATGGGATAACATTTTTCCTTACTATTTATTATTTTGATGACGTTAATTTTTCGGAAAGCACGCCTGTTTTTTAACTATTATTGTGCTTTTCGTAAAGCCTTTTTTCGATTAAATGGATGTCTAAAACAGCAAAGTTTTCGGTTTGTGCTGCCTCAGATAGGACTTGATAATTTGCTGTTTGTCACGGTCGTCCGGGAATGAATTGATGAAATTTTTTATTTCTTCAGGTCTCGAAAATGAGCTTTCAGTTTTCTCGATGTAACCAAAGCCCAAATAAATACCATTTTCCACTAAAACAATGCACTCTTCCTCATCATTGCGGCCCGGTTCGCGAATGGCGAAGTTTTTATTTTCAAAGAAATAGGGTGCAAGTGCTTTGTTGAGCCTTTTATTGTATGCTTCCGGGCTTTCTTCGCCAATGCATGCACCTTGGCATTGATGGATGCTGTGCTGGAAACATGCGCCCTGGCTTTTATACAAACCGCAGAGTTTCTGGCAAAGCTGATGCTGTTCACATAATTGGAACAGGCTCTCGCGCGCTGTTTTTGCTGTCGAAAATGCCAATACCGGTGTTTTTGTCCCGTTGCAACTTTCGGCAGTCAGTCGGAGGTAACCTTCTTCATCTTCTTGCAAAAACCAGCCAAAACTGAAACCACGCCTTCTTTGTGCCCGGTTAAATATGGGCATCAGGCGTTTTATTTCATGCGATTCAAAAAGCAGTGCAGCCAGTTCGCTGCCTGTGATTTCGTAACTCAGGCTGCACGCACGGGCACGCATTTCTATGGCTTTTTTTGTATTGTTGTTTGAGAGGTGCGATAAAATGCGGCTGCGGATATTGGTGCTTTTGCCTACATAAATCACTTCGCCATGTTCATCATGGAAATAATAAACTCCGCATTCGCGGGGCATGGCTTCAAGCATTTTTCTGGAAATCTGCGTGTCCAAACCGCGCAAATCTGCATGTTCGGGCTGTTTTTCAATGTCCAGCAGTTTTTCGAAAAGTTTTACTGTGGCCATTGCATCTCCGCTTGCACGATGGCGGTTTTGGATATGAATGTCCAAATCATCACATAAACGACCCAAACTGTAACTGGCGTGACCGGGCAAAAGCTTTTTGCTGAGCTTTACAGTGCACAATTGTTCGCGTTGGTAGTTATAGCCCAGTCTGCGGAATTCCGCACGCACAAAATTATAATCAAAAGCAGAATTATGTGCTACAAAAATGCAGCCTTCAGTTATTTCAACAAGCTGTCGGGCAATTTCAAAAAATTTAGGTGCGCCCTGCACCATTTTATTGTCGATGCCGGTGAGCTGTGTTATGCGGTATGGGATTTTTTTCTCCGGATTGACGAGGCTGTGCATTTCGTCAACGACTTCCCGGCCATTGTGTATGAACACAGCTATTTCGGTGATGCGCTCCGCATTGGCGGTAGTTCCGGTGGTTTCTATATCGATGATTGCGTAATTGGGCATAAAAAAAAGCTGAAAAGGCACGAAGTTAGGTTTTTCTGCCCTTGCTTCCTGCTTTTTCAGCTTCGACTTTTTAACAATGAAATGCGGGAATCCCTACTTCCTTATATCTTCTCCGTCCACAGCCATTTGCCAGGCAGAGAGATAAACGAGCTTCACGATATTTTGCATTTTTGGCCAGTTGATTTTATCTGATTCATCCCAGGGTTGGTGGTAATCATCATGCCAGCCGGTCCAGAAAAATGCAAAAGGGGCGCCTTTTTCAGCAAAAGGAGCATGGTCGCTGCCGCCATTGCCTGATGAGGGCCAGAACAAAAGATCCAAATTGATTGCCTGTTCATCGACCAAACCGCTGTACAGGCTTTTTATATTTATATAATCCTGATGGAAAATAACAGCAGACTGGTTGCCAAGGCTGTCGCGTTTTTCGTCGTCACGGCCAATCATATCGAGGTTGATCATAAAATCGATTTCCATATCTGCAGGGAAATTGCGCGCAAAATAGGTGGAGCCAAGCAGGCCTTTTTCTTCTCCTGTGAAATTCACAAAAACAATGTTTTTCTCAGGCATTATCCCGGAACGAAGAAATGCTTTGGCCACGCTGATCACGCCAATGGTACCCGAACCATTATCGTCTGCGCCATTCCAGATGTAGCTGTTGTACATCCCGTAATGATCGTAATGTGCGCCAACAACAATACAATGCGTTGTGTCTTTCCCTTTGATGATTCCGGCTACATTGCGCACATTGATCAGTTCATTATCAACAATGTACTTGAGTTTGAGCTGTGTTCCGTCCAGAACAAAGCTGTTGGCTTTGGCATTATTGGCGCAGCTTTCTTCCCAGCTTTCAAGGCTTTTGCTTTGGTCTTTGATGAGGAAATCTGCCAGTTTTGCAGTAATTCGGATAATGGGCGGATCGGCTTCGAATCCTTCTGCCGGCAAACTGAGTTCTTTATCTGAATAGGTGGGAAAGCGTTTTTCTGCTTCAAAATAATCCTTCTCATAACGGAAAGGGGTGTTTTCTGCCCATTTCTTAACATTGAATTCAGGGTCTGCAAAAATAATGGCTGCTGCTCCGGCTTTTTTGGCATTGTTTATCTTTTCTTGCATTAATATGCGGAAAGCTCTGTAGCCTTGGGGTTTAAATTTTTTTGCTACTTCAGAATCCGGATCATTATGTCCGGGATATCCCGCCAGGATCATTACAAATTTACCTTTGGCATCCAAATTTTTATAATCATCGTATTTTTCATCTTCATTGCGGATGCCGTATCCTGCAAAAACGATGTCTTTTTTGAGCAGGAGGGAAGTGTTGCCGGAGCTTATATTGAAGTCCACTTTTTGTTCCAGCACGATTTCCTGCCTGCCCTGATCCTGAACAATGCTGAGCTGCTGTTCGCTGCCTTTACGGTCGAGCAACTGGAATTCCTGAAAATAGCTTCCGTCCCGAAAAGGCTCCAGGTCCATGCTTTTCATCAGGCTGGCCAGATAATCGGAAGCCATATATGCTCCTTTTTGACCGGTTTCGCGGCCTTCCATCCAGTCGGAAGAAAGAAATTCCAACGGTCCTTTAAGGCTGTTTATGGTGATGGATTCCAGCCCTTTTTGTTTTTCATTTTGTGCGAAAGTCAGTATATAACTGACAGACAGCAATATGAGTAATGCTTTTTTCATTTGTAAAATGATTTGGGTTAGTGTGTAAAAGGCAAAAGTACGTAAAAGGGATAAAAAATGGAGGGTGGGAACAGGCGGCTATTGTACTTTTATTTTTCCGACGTAGATCAAATCAAAATCTTCATTGATGAGTTTCCAGTAATACAAGCCATCATTTAGCTCAGGAATTTTAATTTCATTAGTATTCGATTGGAGCTCTTTTGTGAGTTGCGCCTTGTTGTTCCAGATTTCGATAACAAGGTTTTGTCGGTCCGGATTTTCCCAAAGGAGACATTGGCTTTTAGGGTATTTCACTGTTTTAATGGATGTTACCTTAATATTATCGCCACGGTAATTTCCCTGGAAATCCTGATAAAGTTGTTCCAGCTCTGCGTGGGTCTTGAAAGCAGCCGCGATTAATGGTTCTGGTTGTTTTTGTTTTTGCAAATTTTCCTTTTGGCTTGTATCATTATTTGTATCCGGTATTTCAGTAGGATTTTGCACAATATTAGTAGGGCTGTCTTCCAAACTGTCGGGAATGATGATGCTGTTTTCCATTTCGGCAATCATTTCTGCCGTGTCGGGATTTGATTTTTCCGGTGTGAAAATAATGAAGTATAAGGTTGCGATGGATGCAGCAGTGAGTGCAATAAACAACAAATTGCGCAAATTGTGTTTTTTTTGAGGATCGGTTGCTGTCGAGCTTTCCTCTTCTGTTTCTGCAAGGAGTTCGCGCACGGTCATCACTTCTGAGGCGCAATCGGTACAATCTTCCATATGCTCCCTCCAGTTTTCCGGAAGGCTGTTGAAACGGTTTTCAGCAATGGCTTCGGCACAAAGAGCAATTTCCTCCTCGCTGAGGTGGTGCTTTTCTGAAATATGTTCTTTATGCTTGTCCATTTTATTTTAATACGCTTTATTTTCTGATACCTCCAGTAAAATTGCCAGGCTTTCGGGTGTGTAATCACTGTCGCCGCTTTTGTTCAGGCGCTCAATCAGGATGTCGGTTTGTTTGTTTAGCCACATACGTACCGCATCGCCTTTAACATCTTTATTCTCAACAATTCTAATAATATCCGCGAGGATTTTAAATTTATCTCCTTTTTTGGTTTTGCCGGTATTTAACAGTTTAAATATTTGTTTTTCATTGCCTGGGCTATATTGGTTGATATAGTTTTTATTCATCGGTATATCATTGAAATACCTAATAAAAACATTGTATTTTGCCCTGCTTCCGTTAAAAAACAGCATCGCCTCATCTAAACGTCTGATTTCCTGTTTTAAAAGTGTTCTTTTTTCTGTGATAAAATCCGGCGAAATTACTTCCTGAGGAGCTCGTTCCATTTCCGAAACAGCATACCAGTGCTTGCTTTCGTTGCGGATTATCTCACAGCACATTCTGTTTAAAACAGCAATACAATAGGTTTTGAACTGCGATTTTCCTTCAAAGGACGTTAGGATTTTTTCTTTACTTCGGATGAATTTCTCCAGAATTCCTTGCTGTATGTCTTCCTGCTCACGTCGGGGGATGGCCTTTTTAGCCACGTATCGCCCAACTACTTTCTCTGCCAGCGGAGAAATGCGTTCCAGTAGTTGAATGTCCGTTAATAATATGTTGCGATCGGGCATACTTTTTGAAAAATATTCTTCACAAAAATACAAACTTAATGCCAACGGTCACTGTTTTTTTTCTTTGTGTTTGTAGTAAGGTGATCTGTTTTATTTCTGAAATATTGCAGCAGAGGCAAGTATTTGAAGCAAACTCAGTTACATCGAATTTTGAAATAACAGCTTCTAATCCTGTTTCTTATAGAGGTAATCAAAACCAAATTCTTTGGTCATTTTTGTAAATTCGAAAAGTTTGTCTTTCCCCAGTTTGCGCATGTGGTTGAGCACGCGCTCAAAGCTTTTGGGTTTCATAAGGTCGTCATCCGATTTGCTGAAAAATTTATCGGCATAGCACACAATTCTTTCTTCTATGCTCAGTGGAAGCATATTGCGATGTGGCAACGGAAGATTTTTTTCAATGATTTCGGCTTTTGAAATGCCTACGCCTACATGCCGTTCGCAAATGGGGGCAATATCGCCCATGCCTTCTTTTTCGAGTATTGCCCTTCCGAGGTAACCGTGCTCCAGATATTTGTGCTTGCCGTAACAACCTATGCCCGGAGCATAAGTCTCGCGCATTCCAATATCGTGAAGCAAAGCCATGGCCCGTATTTTTTCCTTGTCTGCTTTGATCGAAGGATTGTTCTTCAGGATTTTAAAGGCTGCTTTTTTTACGGCTTTAACGTGCCCTTTGAAATAGGGACGTGCCGGATCATTTTTTGGGTAATACTTATCTATGATCTTTTTGGTCTTATTCCGCAGTGCTTCGTTTTTTTTGCTTTTGGCAGCTTTCGTTTTCATAAAATCGAAACAATTGAATTAGCGATCGGTTTTTGTCAACAGATGATTTTCCAGCCAGGCCATTAAATCTTCTTGTACTTCATCGTAATTTTTTTCGAAAAGTATTTCGTGGCGGCTTTTGGGGTATAGTTTCAGTGTGACATCTTTAAAGCCTGCCTTTTTGTATCGGTTATATGCTTTTGTGACCCCTTTTCCGTAATAGCCCACCGGGTCGGCCAAGCCGGCAAACAAATATACGGGTATTTTATTTTTGGTTTTTTTTAGCGCTTCCACGGATTGTGCCAGCTCAAGTCCTGAGGTCATATCACGATAAAAAGCGGAAGTGCACATAAAACCGCACAATGGGTCTGCCTTATATTTTAATATCTCTTTTTTGGATCTGTTGAGCCATTCCAGTTTGCTTTTTGCTCCCGGAATGCGACGGTTTGCAGCGCCAAAGGTCATGATAGTCAACAAGCTTGATTTGGTGTTTCCTTTTCCAAGCAAGCATCCCATATGAGCCAGGCTGTTTCCAAATTTTAAAGCCATGGGAGGGGAATAAGGTGTACCGCTCAGCATCAGTGCGCTTAGTTTTCCGGTAGGATTGAGGGCATAAGTCCGTGCGGCAATGGATCCCATGCTGTGGCCTAGCAGAAAAATTTCCTTGCCGGGATATTGCCCAACAGCTTCTTGGTGGATTCTGCCGATATCATCCATGAATAATTTCCATCCGTCTTGACTGGCAAAATGGCCTTTAAAGCCTGTTTTCTCAAGATTCATGCCATGCCCGCGATGATCGGGCGCAAAAACGCTCAACCCTATCTGGCATAACCTTCGTGCAAAATTTCGGTATCGCCCGGCATGTTCCGACATCCCGTGCAGCAGAATTAAAACAGCACGGATTTTCCTTTTTTTGGGATTCCAATGATAATAGTTAAGTACTAGCCCGTCGCGGCTTTCATAAGCCAAAATTTCTTCTTTCATTTTACCAAAAAGGGTCTTTTATTGTTAAGCGAACCATTGCCGTAAAATCAGGTTTGGATTGTTCGTATCCTTCAAGGTTTATTTTTTTCCAATAGAATGTAATGCCCGGATCAACCGTGATTTTTTCACTGAAAATCAATCGTATGCCCGAACCGAAAAAAGCGCCAAACCCAATTCCGCCCTGCTGAAAATCATAAGTGTAATTGGTGCTGTATGGTCCCAAAGGGTGTTCTCCGTCGTATTTTATGCTATACTCTTGGCCTTCAACTTGTATCATGTTTTTTAAAACAATGGTATTGGTCATGTTCAATCCTGTTTCCATGTACAAATTAATCAGGCTGGATAAAGGCCATTCCCGTATGTAGCCAATATCAATGCAATTCCGTTCTTCCTCGCCCATAATGTAGGCAGTAGTGTAAGATGGCTTGTTGGTTGGGTAATCAAGCTTCCAGTGAATCAAAAAGATGCCATTGGTTTGCAGCTTCTGATAACTGAATTGCAGGAAAAAACCGTTTCTCGCGTTGGGGCTCCAGCGGGCAAAAAAACCAATGTTTATTGCTACCTGATAGGCCATATCTTGCGGTAAATCAATGCTGGAACTATCGTATTGGTGCCCGATCAGCTCTACAATGTACGGTTTGTAATATGAATTGAGTAAAATCCGAGATACCTTATTCGGGTTTTTGTCGCTGCCATTATAGAAATTGGCCGTGTATTTATTTGGGAAAACCATACCGAGGTTTAAAGCAAAAGTAAATCCTCTGCCTTCGGGGATTTCATCTTCATCTTCTGTGAGCTGCTCTTGAGGCAGGTGCAGTTTCCCGACACGGTATGTGTCATAACGCAATTGCGCCTGTAGGGTGACGGTACAGAGCACAAACAAAAATAAAATCAGCTTTTTAGTCATAAGCTTATCAATTCAAAATTAGCTGAAAACAGAAAAACAAAGTTATAAATTTCGATGAAACCCCAAATTTTGATTAAAAATATTCGCTTTGAGCACTTTTATTGTTTCAAAATCCAAATTAATTCATTCAGGATCATAGCAGTAGCGCCCCATATCACAATATCGTTATAAATAAAAGCGGGTGTTTTAATCGGGTGTCCGTTTGCGGCTTTTACCAGATGTAGCTTTTGGGCATTATCCTGAAAGAAAAAATCAAGGGGTATGCAAATCACTTTACGAACTTCGGAAGGATCGCTGCAAAAAAGGTGTTTTTTTTCAGAAATGCTCAGGAATGGATAAACTAAAAAATTGCTTGGAGGAATATAAAGGTTTGATAACCTTCCGATTACCTCAATGTTTTCGTTTAAAATGCCCACTTCTTCATTGGCTTCGCGCAAAGCTGTTTCTTTGAAACTGGTATCAAAATCTTCTTTTTTACCGCCCGGGAAACTGATTTGACCACTGTGTACACTACCGTCTTTTTGGCGTTCGATAAAAACAATGTGGTTTTTGTGGTGTAAAGGAAAAATATTGATCAAAACACTGCTTAGTTTTGGCTTATGCTGCGTGGGGTCGTGATGCAATGATTCAGCCCTGCCCGGTGGCGCCATAGCACGATGCGCCCGGCTTGCCGGCAATGGATTTCTTAAGCTGTTGTGCAGCTTTGCACTAAGTGCTTCAATATCTGAAAAAATATCATTCATCATTTCTGACGGCGAAATTATATAATTTGCTTTCAATGAATGCAATTTCTGAGCAATTTATTGCCCAAACATAAATATTAGCCCAAAATTAATGCCTGATCAACAAAAAGTGCTATTTTTACGATCGAATTCTGATTTATGGAAAAGGAAATTACCAAAGAGCTGACCGATTTTGATCTTGAAAAAAGCAATGAGAAAAACCTTGTTTTGTTCAATGACGATGTCAACACTTTTGATTGGGTGATCAAAAGCCTGATTGAAGTTTGTGCGCATGAGCCCGAACAGGCCGAACAATGCGCCATGATTGCCCATATGAAAGGTAAGTGTGCGGTAAAATCGGGCGGCTTTGAAGAATTGAAACTGCTGAAACAGGAAATGACAAACAGGGAATTAACCGTTGAAATACATTAAATTATGAGCTGGACTGTTATAATAGTTTTATTGTTGCTCGGAATGCTTTTCCTGCTGTTGGAAATTTTGGTATTTCCCGGCACTTCTGTTGCCGGTATCCTCGGTTTTGCCCTTATTGTGATAGCCGTTTGGCAGACATACGCTACGCATGGAAGCACAGCCGGCCATTATACGCTCGCTGGAACGGCGGTTTTGAGTATCGTTTCGGTCTATTTTGCCCTGAAATCCAATACCTGGAAAAAAGCCGCACTTAATGCGGAAATTGACAGCCGCGTAAACCTGATCGATGAAAAAATTAAACCTGGTCAGGAAGGTAAGAGCGCCAGCCGTTTGGCTCCCTTGGGCAAAGCTCTTATTAATGATGAATATTTTGAAGTGCGCAGCGAGAGTAGTTTTGTGGATCCCGATGTGGATATTGTTATTACCCGTATAGAAGACAATAAAATTTACGTTAAACCAAAAGATAAAAAGTAACATGGAAGATGCCGGTTTTTTTGCAATTATTGCTATTGGAGTCGCCTCGATTTTCGGATTGTGGCTGATTTTTTATTTTATTCCTGTAGGACTGTGGTTTACAGCACTGCTTTCAAACGTGAAAATTTCCCTGCTGCAGCTTGTGCTGATGCGTTGGAGAAAGGTTCCACCCACCGTAATTGTGCGCAATATGATTTCAAGTACAAAGGCCGGAATCAAGCTTACGCGCGATGAACTGGAAGCGCATTATCTCGCCGGAGGTAATATCCAAAATGTAGTTAACGCACTCATATCTGCCGATAAAGCAAATATGAATCTCGACTTTAAAACAGCAACAGCTATTGATCTGGCAGGCCGCGATGTGTTTGAAGCCGTGCAGATGTCGGTAAACCCAAAGGTGATTGAAACTCCGGGTGTTACAGCTGTGGCTAAAGATGGTATCCAGCTGATTGCTAAAGCGCGGGTAACCGTTCGTGCCAATATCCGCCAGCTGGTGGGTGGTGCCGGTGAGGAAACCGTGCTGGCGCGTGTGGGCGAAGGAGTTGTTTCTTCTATTGGTTCAGCCGATTCACATAAAAAAGTACTCGAAAACCCGGACCTGATTTCAAAAGTTGTACTGCAAAAAGGACTTGATTCAGGTACTGCCTTTGAAATTCTTTCCATTGATATTGCGGATATTGATATCGGTAAAAACATCGGTGCCGTGCTGCAAATGGATCAGGCTAATGCCGATAAAAATATTGCACAGGCCAAAGCCGAAGAACGCCGCGCAATGGCAGTAGCTCTGGAACAGGAAATGAAAGCCAAAGCGCAGGAAGCCAAAGCCAATGTTATCCAGGCCGAAGCCGAAGTGCCACGTGCCATTTCCGAAGCTTTCCGCAATGGACAGCTTGGAATTATGGACTATTATAAATTTAAGAATATAGAAGCAGATACCCGAATGCGCGACTCAATCTCCGAACCTCAGAAAAAATCGCACAGCAACTCCATTAAAGGGGACAGGGACAAAAACGATAAATAAGTAATTTGCTAACATATAATTATGCGCCTGTCCCCAATGGACGGGCGCTTTTGTTTAAATGGAAGAAAGACCAGAAGAACATACACGCTCCATCAGTCGGAAATACAAAGAATTGCTTCGGAGCGGCAAGGAATACTACCAAAAAGGAGACACCGAATTACTCCGAAAAGCCTTTAATTATGCATGGGAAAATTATTCCCCTGACGAAAAGTATTGCGGTCAGCCGGTACTTGCGTCAATGCTCGACATCGCCGGATACTTAACCCAAAAAATTGGATTGGGCACGGCATCAGTTGTTGTCTGCATTTTGCATCCTGCTTTCGAAAAAAAAATGCTTACAGCAGAGGATGTTGCGCAACAATATGGCGAGCGTGTGGCTCGTCTTGCCCGGGAGCATCTCCGCCATTTGAATGTTGATATCCGCCATCTGAGTCTGGAATCAGAAAATTTCAGGAAACTTTTGATCCGCATTTCGAATGATATGCGTACCCTATTGCTGCGCTTGGCTTTTAACCTCTATGAAATGCGGAATTACAGTAAGCTGGATGTAGGTGAGCAGGAATATGCTTTGAAAAAATCTTCTTCGGTTTTTATTCCTTTTGCGCATCGCCTTGGTCTTTATCACATCAAAGGTGAGCTGGAAGAGGCTGTAATGAAAATTCAACACCCGAAAGCTTATGCAGATATTAGCCGAAAACTGGCAGAAACTACTCGGATTCAAAAATTCTTTATTAGCGACTTCATAAAAAAAATTGAAGATGGCCTTAAAAAAACCGGTTTATGCTTCGATATAAAATCGCGTTATAAATCAGTGCACAGTGTTTATAAAAAGATGTTGGCCCAAAGTGTGGATGTTTCGGGGATTTACGACATTTTTGCAGTCCGCATCATCCTTGAAGGTGATATGATGGATGAAAAAGCCGCATGCTGGCAGGCTTATTCTGTGGTTTCGGATATTTATAAACCGAACCCCTTGCGCTTGCGCGACTGGATCTCTGCCCCAAAAGCCAGTGGTTACGAAAGCCTGCACACCACTGTGGAAACCGAAAGTGGACGGTTCGTGGAGGTGCAGATCCGCACGCGGCGCATGGACGATGTAGCAGAAAATGGCCTGGCTGCGCATTGGCGCTATAAAGAAAAGAAAAGCCTTCAGGATGAAGATGCCTGGCTGGCCGGAATAAGGGAACGGCTTGAAACAACCGATCATCTCGAACTGGATGATGAAGGTTTGGTTGAACAAAACTTATATGCCAATAGTATTTTTGTATTTACACCCAATGGAGATATCCAAAAATTGCCCCAAGGTGCTAGTGTGCTTGATTTTGCTTTTTCTATTCATTCGGGTCTTGGCGAAAGATGCAAAGGAGGCAAAGTAAATGGTAAAATGGTACCATTGCGCCATAAATTGAGAAATGGTGACCGCATCGAAATTATTAGTTCAAAAAACCAAAAACCCAATAAAGACTGGTTGGCTTGGGTCGCTACATCAAAAGCAAAAAACCGAATCCGTCACTGCCTGCGTGCCGAACAGCTCTTGGGTGCTGATTTGGGCAGGGAGATTTTACTGCGGAAACTCAAAAACTGGAAAATACCTTATGCGGATGAACTGGTGGAGAAATTGTTGCACCATTATAAACTGAAAACTGCTGCGGAGCTCTATTTTCGGATTGCTTCTGAAGAAATTGACCATATCGAACTAAAGCAATTGCTGAGCCATCAGGAAGAACAGGAGCAAGCAGCGCCTTTACATAAAGAGCTAAAGCCCTTTCTGCCACAACAATATGACGATCAGGAAGATGTGATGCTGGTAAATCAAAACAGCAGTAATCTGAACTACAATTTTGCTAAATGTTGCAAACCGATACCCGGCGACCGGATTATTGGGTTTGTAACCGTAAATAAAGGGATTAGCATACATCGGGCAACTTGTCCAAATGTAAAAGATATGAAAAGCAGGTATCCTTATCGTATGATCAAAGTAGATTGGAAATCAGCTTCCGGAAAAGGCGATTATCGTGTCAGTATCAAACTGCAGGGGCTCAACCGTCATGGATTAATTAATGAAATCAGTGAAGTGATTACGCACGATATGCGGATTAACCTGCTTAGTATCAACATTGATTCCGACGAAACAGCGATGACAGGGCATGTAGTTGTGCAGGTTTACAGTAAGGATAAAATATCAGAGCTCGAGCGGCGTTTGGAGAAAGTGAAAGGTATTGCCCGCGCACGCCGTCAGGGAAGTTAAAATTGAAAATTGTTTTTAAACCAAAAAAATGAAATATGAAAAACCTAAAGTTATTTTTATTCCTCCTCAGTGCGATAGCGCTTTTGGCTTCCTGTGGGGGAGATGGCAGCCCCGAAAGGGAAATTATCAATTTGGATGAATATATCGTGTTAAATACAAATACCTTGGGACGGCAGGTGGCTGAAAATATCCCAACTACACCCCCTGATACCATTTTGGAAGTTGCAAAGCGACCAAAACCGGAAATTATCCGCAATGATCAGGGACAAGTTACGGAACGCAGGCAGTATTCCTTTAAAAGGGATGGAGCGCCGCGCGAGTACAATGTTTTTCAATATGAATATGATGAACAAGGAAGCCGTATCCGTGAAATAACGGAAATGTACACAGCTGATGGACAATATAAAGGTAAAATTTATAATGTTTTTCGCTATGATGATGAAGGGAAAAAAAGTGTTTTTATTTTCCGCTCATACGATAAAAATGGTTCTTTGATCAGGATGTTTTGTTCCCTTTATGATTATAACGATGACGGATTGGAAATTCAGGCAAAGACCTTTAACTCAGAAGGGGAGCTGATCAGCCGTGTTGATCGTTTTCGAAATGACCGGGGTGAAATAACCAAGGAAAAATTCCTGGAATACAATCAGAATGGTGAGATTATAAATGATGATATTCTGCACTACGACAAAAATGGAACCGTGATCAAGCAAGAATAATGAAGGCTTGTTGTTCAGAATTGCAGTGATAAAAAAAGTTTTCCGGCTTTTTGGAATATACAAATTAAAAAAACGGGCAGGTTTCAATCAATTAGTTGATTGGCCTGCCCGTATTTATTATTTATTTTTCATCAAAATTATGGCCAAAGCAAATACCGATGCCTCTTGCAGTGCGCATCAGGGCAGTATCCGGTGTAACTAGATTTGGCTGTTGTATTGCATCTTTTAGGGTCACAGATGTAATATGAGGATGTCTGTAAGAAACCATATGTCCATATTTTTTCTCCAGCACAAGTTCAAAAGCTTTCACACCCATTTGTGTTGCGAGCACACGGTCGTAAGCAATAGGAACGCCTCCACGCTGAATGTGGCCGAGTACCGTTTCGCGGATGCTATGTTCACATCCAGCTTGCCGGAGTTGGTGTGCCAATTGATGCGCAACACCACCAAGGCGTGCATTTTCGTAGCCAACTTCATCGTTTTTGCCTTTGGTTAACCTGCCTCCTTTAGGTTTGGCTCCTTCGGCAATAACAATATTCACAAAACCACGTCCGCGATTAAAACGTGATTCAATTTTTTGCATTACGTGATCAATATCGTATGGGAATTCGGGCAACAGGCAAATTTCTGCACCACCGGCAACCGCTGCATTCAGGCCGATCCATCCGGCGTAACGTCCCATTACTTCCATGATCAGTACACGATTGTGGCTTGCTGCGGTTGTTACCAGTTTATCAACTGATTCGGTTGCAATTTGCACCGCTGTTTGAAAACCAAAAGTAGAATCCGTTGCAGAAAGGTCATTATCAATCGTTTTTGGTACGCCAATAACGTTGAGCCCTTTTTCAAAAAGGCGCTGTGAAATTCGTTGTGACCCGTCGCCGCCAATATTAATAACGGCATCAATGCCTAAATATTGAAGTTTGCGGATCATTTCGTCTGAACGGTCGGCTGTGCCCCAGCTGCCATCTTCTTTTTTGTAAGGCCATGCAAAAGGTCCACCAATATTGGTAGTTTCGATTATTGTTCCTCCACGATAGTGTATGCCGGATACTTTCTTCTCATCAAGTAATACCAGTTCACTGGGTTCCCATAATACACCATTAAAAGCCTGGATGCTGCCCAGTACTTCCCAATCTTTTTCGAGTGAAGCTCTTTTCACGATAGCCCTGATTACGGCATTAAGTCCCGGGCAGTCTCCTCCTCCTGTTGCTACTAAAACTCGTTTCATAAAATAATTTTGTTATTAAACAGCTTTTAAAAAAGCATTGATAATCAAATTTTTGCCCTCAAATGTTTTTGCTTTTTAAAACAAACCCTAATCCGGCTAATTTAAAAACCGTGGCAAATATATAAATTCTACTGATTCAAAAAAATCCTTTATAAAATTTCACAAATTCTTCATTTTGGCTTTTCCTCACATTTTAGCTAAAACGCTTTAGTTATATAGATATGTGATTAATTCACTATTCCTTTTGAAATTTTGGTTTTGGTTAAATGCTTTGTATCGCCTTCGGATAAGTTGTAATGTTTAATTTCGTGGCATAATTTTAGTTATGGATTAAATCCATTGCCTTAATTTTGTTTGCAACTGATTAATGAACAGAATTTTATTCATATTATTGTTTGTATTCGCTGCTGGTTTATTGCCGGCTCAGGATAAGCCTGTTATATTGCGCACTATTATTGAAGGGAAGGATACGCTTCCGGTTGCCGAATTAAGGGGAATCTATGTATTTCCACCCTTGGATTTTAAAAATAAGCGTCAATACCGACGGTACAACAAGCTGGTGCGTAATGTGAAAAAAGTTTATCCTTATGCGCGTTTGGCGGGGGTCAAACTGCGTGAGTATGAGGATACACTGTCATCTGTTCAAACAAAAAAAGAACGCAGACAAATTATGAAAATGGCCGAGGATGAAATACAGGCCGAATTTGGTGCTGAATTAAAAAAATTAACTTTTTCGCAAGGTAAAATCCTGATTAAGCTGATCGACCGTGAAACGGGAACTTCATCATTTTCTTTGGTACAGGAGTTGCGTGGTAAGTTTATTGCATTTTTTTGGCAGTCGTTTGCGCGCATTTTTGGTTATAATTTAAAAGTACGCTACGATCCTGAAGGGGAAGATGCTGCTATTGAACGGATTGTATGCTTAATTGAAAACGGTCAGCTGTAATTTGCCGGTACAGTGATTTACTTGCCTCTGCCCTGAATTACGATCAATACGGTATAAATCATAATTTTAATGTCCATTGCAATCGACATATTTTCCAGATAAAGCAGATCGTATTTGAGGCGGGCGATCATTTCTTCAACATTTTCGGCATAACCAAAGCGTACTTGTCCCCAGCTGGTGATTCCGGGCTTGATTCTTTGAAGGAGTCGATATTCAGGTGCTTTTTCACATATGCGGTCAATAAAATATTGTCGCTCCGGACGTGGGCCAACCAGCGACATATCGCCTTTCAGAACACTATAAAACTGAGGGATTTCATCTAATCGCACTTTACGCATAAAACGGCCAAAAGGTGTGATCCTTGGATCGGTTTGCGAGCTAAGCATCGGCTTGCCACCCCGTTCGGCATCCTGGTACATGCTCCGGAATTTGTGCATTGGAAAATATTTTCCATTTTTCCCAACCCGCATTTGCGTATAAATTATGGAACCCGGAGAACTTCTGCGCACACCAATGGCCGTAAAAATATAAGCAGGAATCAGGATTATTATGGCAATGATGGAGATAACAATGTCCATTCCCCTTTTCAGGAACATCTGCCAGGCAGGCATGGGATCCGGGGCGATTTCGATAAGAGGTGAAAAAATGGCACTTGTACGCACTGTGCCCATCAGGATGTCCTGCATTTCAGGAATTACTTTGATTACTACATTTGTATCCTGAATTTCAGAAATAATGCGATCTACGGTGTTTTTCTCCGAGCGCTCAATGGCAATAATAATTTCGTCAACCTTGTGCTGCTCAATGATTTGGTTCAGGTCTTTGTAAGAACCAAGATGAGGCAAATAATCTTCCAGCGGATAATACTCCATTTCCATTGCACTTACAAAACCAATGAATTTATTTCCCGGAGAATGGAGCTGATCCTCTATTTCGTGATAAATATTTTCTGCATTGCCGTTGCTTCCAACGATAATTGTGCGAAACCCGATTTTTCGCTTTCGTAATTTATTGATTGCTCGGGTTGTAAGGATCAACCGGGGGATATAGGTGAGGATAAAATGCAGCGCAAATAATATCAGGAAGCTTTGATAGTAGCTTTTGTACGTTACAATAAAGTCATCAAGAATAAGCACAAAAAATATTATCGTTACCCCGATAATGGTTATTGTCAGGGTTTGCCCTAATTCCCGGAGCCTGGATTTACGGTAAATCCTGCGGTAAGCACCCATTAATATATAGAGGAACAACCAAAAAAATGGGATGACAATTATCCCGATCTGGAAATTAGTGTCTTGAAGAACGATGCTGATGTGTTCGAAAAAATAGGGGTCAATATAATATTTCCTGTAAACGAAAAAAATACTCCAGGCCAATAAGGCGCTGAGATAATCAACAATAAGATATTTAGTGACCTGTAATTTCCTGTTTAACATCTTTGGACTAATTTTATTAGTAGATTAGGCGGAAATTGTCGAACAATAATCGGGTCTCCTCCACATCGGGCGATTTTCCGGCGCCAAAAAACAATTGAAAAGAAGTAGCTCCGTAGGCATTGGAAACAACCTGTGTGAGGTTGATATATACTTTGTTCCAATCGCTGCGGGCGTTATAAACCAACAGGCTGTGAAAAACTGTGGAATAGCCTTCTTCATGAATTACCAACCCAACCGTAAAAGGTGAATTGTTTTTATAATTCATTTCCAGGAAAATCGGGCTGCCATTTTGGGGAAGCTCATAACTTTCGCGTGTGAGGGCTTCAAAAACATCATCTTCATCTTTTAATACTACCAGCCCGGAGTGCAGCCCTTCGAAGGTTTCCGGACTGTCTTTTTCGGTGAGGCCAATATCAACTGTGCTGTAACCTGTGGTATCCAGTGTTAATTCAGCATCTTCAAAACTTTCCTGCCAGGCAAAAAAGGTGGATTCCTCATATGATGTTTTCAGGATTTTTTTATCACCAAAATCAGTGCCTATTGTTGTAATGCTGTCTTCTGCAATTTTTGCAGTAATATCAATACGGTCGTAAAAAGCGTAAGCTGCACGTGTATTGATCATTCCATTGAGCATCACGCCGGGGCGCACAATAATATCCACTTCGCCTTTGGCAAGTACGGGAATGGTTGCAGGAAGTTCAAATCCACCAATAAGCTGGTTCTCAACATATACCCATGCGTCTGTGATTTTCGCCGAAAGACTTCCATGGTAAAAATCTGTATCTTTCAGGCCAATGGTATCTATCCGGATATAAGAAGGGACTTCCTGTTCGCCTTCAAACTTTTCACAGGATGCGGCCAAAATTAGAAGCAGGGATACAAATAAATAGGCTAAAACTTTGTGTAATGGTATTTTCATCAATCAATAAAAACCTTAGGTCAGTTTGCTGTTCAATATGGAACTTATAACGCCCCTAAAAAAGGCTTATTGTCCGCTTTGGCACTAATGTGGATAAAATTTTAAGCCTTGGCTTGTTGCTTTTCCAATTGTTCAATAATAATGGCATGGATATCATTGGCTACTTTGAGGGCTCTATGGCCATCAAGCATGCTTACCGGGGGTTCGGTGCCGTTTGCAATAGCTTCGGCAAAAGTGAACAATTCCGTTTCAATGGCATTAATATTTTCTGATTCAGGTTTTTCGAAGATAATCTGCTTGGCTTCACGGCCTTCAGAAGGTTCGAGTATCATTGCAAATGGATCATTAACCTTTTCGGGATCAACGGTTTTCATGCGTACGATTTCGCTCTGTTTTTCCAAAAAGTCAATTGAGATATAGGCGTCTTTTTGGAACATGCGGGTTTTGCGCATATTTTTCAGGCTGATACGCGATGCTGTTAGGTTGGCCACACTTCCATTTTCAAATTCAATACGTGCATTGGCAATATCAGGAGTTGGGCTCACTACAGCCACGCCGCTTGCTGAGATGTTTTTTACTTCAGATTGCACGGAGCTGAGTACGATATCCAAATCGTGGATCATTAAATCGAGAATAACCGGCACATCAGTTCCACGAGGGTTGAACTGGCTCAGACGGTGCGCTTCGATAAACATGGGCTTGTCGATGAACTTTTTTGCTGCCAGAAAAGCAGGATTGAAGCGCTCGACATGGCCAACCTGAACTTTCACGCCCGCTTCCTTAGCCAGTTCCATCAGCTTAAACGATTCTTCAGTAGTAGCAACGATAGGCTTTTCAATAAACACATGTTTATTTTTGGCAAAGGCTTTTGAAGCACAATCGAAATGGGATATTGTAGGCGTCACAATATCAACTACATCCACATCATCCAGAAGGGATTCAATGGATTCGTAACTCTTGATGCCAAAATCCGAACTTACCTGTTCTGCATTGTTTTTATCAGGGTCGTAAAATCCAATTAATTGATAATCCCTAATATTCTTAATACATTTGATGTGGATTTTGCCGAGATGTCCGGCGCCTAAAACTCCTATTTTTAGCATGATATTTCTATTTGGCTGCAAATGTAGGCTTTTTTGATTTTTATCATATTTTTGCAGGAAATAAAATGGCCGGCTTGGGATGAAGTGCGGCAGTTTAAAATGTTTCCGCATAAGCTAGATGATGATTCAGGATAACTACCGACATAAAGGTTTAAGAAAACAACTTGCCGAAGGAATTCGTGCCAAAGGAATCAGGAATGAAGAGGTTCTGGCCGCTATTGAAAAAATACCGCGCCATCTCTTCCTTGATCCGGCATTTCTTGAGTTTGCCTATCAGGATCAGGCTTTTCCAATTGGATCCGGACAAACCATTTCCCAGCCTTATACCGTTGCCGTTCAGACCGAACTGCTGGATCCGCAGCCACGTCAGAAAATACTTGAAATCGGGACAGGCTCGGGCTATCAGGCTTGTGTGCTGCTCGAAATGGGAGTTAAGGTTTTTTCCATTGAACGCCAACGAAACCTGTACAATAAAACCAAGAAGTTTCTTATGGAACTGAAATACCGCCCAAAACTCTTTTTTGGCGATGGCTATAAAGGTCTGCCTACTTTTGCCCCCTTCGATGGCATAATAATTACAGCAGGCGCACCATTTATACCCGAAGCCTTGAAAGAACAGCTGAAAATCGGGGGCAAAATGATCATCCCTCTTGGAGGGGAGAGCGGCCAGGTGATGAAAGTCGTGGAAAAAATTGCAGAAAATAAATTTGAAATATCTGAACATGGCGGTTTTAGTTTTGTTCCTATGCTCGAGGACAAAGCAAATGATTAAGAAAAAACTGTATCTTGGCCTGAAATTTGTTTAACAAAATATCTTTTAATAAATAACCTAAAGCACAACAGTATGAGAAAAGCAACTTTTTTATTTTCGTTTCTATTATTGGCAGGTATTGCCTTTATGTTTACTGCATGTAATAATGATGACGATGATCCGGACGATCCACAGCCAACTTATTATCCAACCATCGATTTTAAAGGCGGAGGAGATTACGTATCATCAGATGTAAGCGTTGATACCGGTGTAAACATTCACATTGGAATTACGGCAGCTATGAATGCTACTTCTAAAGAGGATTTACGCACATTTACTGTGACACGTGTAGTGAATAATACTCCTGAAGACATTTATAATGAGGAGTTTAAAGAGGAAAACTATTCCTTTGATTCTGTTTTTGTTGCCCTGGGCGAAGCGGCAACAGCAAAGTACATCTTTACTATTAAGGATGATGATGCCAAGGAAGCAGAAGTTTCTTTGAATGTAACAACTGTAGTCCCTGAGCCTCAGTATGGTGAAATTAACTATTACGAAGGTGTTGTTCTTGGTTCGTTTAACGACCAAACCGGAAGCTTCTATTCCGTTTCTGAAAATATGGTCTATTCTATTGCCGAAGCAAATACAGCCAGCGAAAAAATTGATCTGGTTTATTATTATGGTGCCGAGAACAAGGCCACATTAGGTGCTCCGGACGATATTGAAGTGAACCAGGTTTATAATTTGATTCTTTGGGAAACTAAAAACGCAACGCGCTTTTACAATACTGAATATACTGCCGAAGAATTCGATGCTATGGAAAATGATGCATTGCTAATTGATCTGGAGACTTTTGAAGAAACTTCCATGCCAATGTTGCAAGGAGAAGAAGTGTTTGCCTTCATGACTGCCGATGGCAAAAAAGGCCTGGTTAAAGTAGCAGAAGTCCCTGTTATGCGCGAAGACCTGATTACTTTTGATGTGAAAGTTCAGAAGTAGTCTTAACCTTTGTAATTGAAAAATTTTAACCCGCCTGATACATCTGGCGGGTTTTTTTATTGTCTTTATATGGAAATCAGATTGTTTTGGGGTTTTTAACAATTTATTGTTCATAAGATGGGCCGAAAACCAAGTTGGTTTCAATTGAATTCCTGATATTTGTTATATAGAAAAACTGAGCTGTTTACATTTAAAAATGCGATACAAGTGCTTGGATTAAAGGATCTTGTGAAAATATTCGCCATCGTGGCTGCCGTAGTCCTGCTATTTGCCATGACAACGGAGTTTCCTGCTACGCCCATACCGGGCCCGGTTTTTCATGGTTCCGAAGCCAAAGTGGAAGCAAATATCCCTAAAGTGAAAGCAATTAAAAAGGCTTCACGGAAAAGTTCAGCGGATGATGTGAAAATTGTTGAAACCCCTGTTAATAAAGCAAAAACAGCTCCCGACAAAGAAAAACCTAAACCGGAGACAATCAACAGCAAAAAGATAAAGCCAAAAGCCACAGCGAAAATTGAAAAAGCCGATCCGGTGCGCGATGTTTATGATGAATCGCGGAAAGTGGCTTATACAAATCTTGGAAAAAAGGAATACCGCATCATGGCCAATGGACAAAAAACTGTGGATCAGCTGGCAGAGTATCTCCTGTATTTTAACCCGAATATTGATGCCACTACGGCATACCTGATGGCGGGATATTATGTTGATGAATCTGAAAATGAAGGTGTAAACCATGATATCGCATTTTGCCAGATGTGCCTGGAAACAGGATTTCTCCGTTTTGGTGGCATTGTGCATCCTTCGCAGAATAATTTTTGTGGGCTGGGCGCTGTGAATTCCAGTACACCGGGTGAGCGTTTCCCAACCCGGCGTATGGGTGTAATTGCCCATATCCAGCATCTGAAAGCATATGCCAGCAAGCAACCGCTCAGAGGGCAGCTGGTCGATCGTCGGTTTAAATGGGTGAAACGTGGAAGCGCTCCCACAGTTGATGGCCTGGCCGGAAAATGGGCCGCCGACCGCGAATACTCCCTAAAAATTAAAAGCCTGCTCTATCGCCTCGATTTGAGTACCCGGAATTACCTTTCCACACGTTAGTATAAATCCTTGATCGAGGGCTGATTGCCAACAAATTTTTCCAGATATTTTGTGCAAAGCTGATACAAATGCCGGTTGCGTTTTTTATCGGATGCAAAAGGACATGCAACTTCCTGCTCCCGTTCAAAATACAATCCGCTTTTGTTTTTTACTTCATCCGAAAGTGCAAGGTAAAGCGGAGTTTTGGCCGCATGTGCTGCTTTTTCGTGCCCACCTAAACCAAGATCCTGCGTCAACTGCGAATCAACAAAGCCCGGATGGCAGGAATTAACCGTAATGCCCGATTTTTGAAAGTTTTCCGCAAAAACAAGGCTCAGCATACGTATCGCCTGCTTGGACTGGCGGTAGGCTTCGTCGTTGAAATAGGGCCTTTCCCTGAATTCCAGATCATCAATGTCAAAGTTTCCTGCCCAATGGCTGGCAATATTGATGATGCGCGCATCGGATGAAGGTTCCATAAATGGAGCGAAAAAGTGCATCATATAAAAATATGACAGCACATTAAGCGCAAATTGTAATTCGATGCCATCGGAATTGGTGCTCCATTGTTTCGGAGCTGTTGCAGCACTGTTGATCAGGATGTCCACGGGCGTTTCCCAGCTGCTTGCCAAATCGCGGATTTCAGTGCCTTCCGAAAGATCGGTGCAAATCGGATGTATTTCCGTATTCCTGCTTTTGCGCTGAATCTGCCTGCAAAGCGCATGGATTTTTTCCTCCTGCCTTCCGATCAGAAAAAGCCGGTGACCTTGCACTGCAAGCTGCGCTGCTATTGCTGTTCCAATAGCGCCATAGGCTCCGGTGATGATTATGTCCTTTCCCTTCATTCCATTATAAACTCTGGTTCCACTGACGAAAATACATCAAATTCCTGAAATTGCCGGATTGTTTGTGTGTTTCTCTTAAATTTCTGGAAATTAGTTGATTATGTGTGTGTTGTTTCTGCCGGGACTCATTTCGAAATCTAATGATTTTTGATGGTTAAATGGACTTAACAAGCTTTAACACTGCACTTAACATTTCTTAACAAGAATAATTTGGGCACAATATCACTGCGGACGTACCTTTGCCTTGTAAAAATTGATAAAGCTATGATTGAAACCGATATCAGAGAATTGAATGAGAAAATCCAGAAGGAGAGTGCGTTTATCGACCTGATCCGCCTGGAAATGGACAAAGTGATTATTGGCCAGAAACATATGGTGGAACGCCTGCTGATTGGCCTGCTTTCCAACGGGCATATCCTGCTCGAAGGTGTGCCCGGACTGGCAAAAACACTGGCGATTAAAAGTATGGCCAATGTGATCAAAGCCGATTTCAGCCGTATCCAGTTTACTCCGGATTTGCTGCCCGCCGATTTGCTCGGTACACTTATCTACAGCCAGAAAAATGAAGAATTTGTGGTGCGCAAAGGTCCCGTTTTCAGTAATTTTATCCTGGCGGATGAAATCAACCGTAGCCCGGCAAAAGTGCAAAGTGCTCTGCTCGAGGCCATGCAGGAACGTCAGGTGACTATTGGAGATGAAACTTTCAAGCTGGATGAGCCTTTCCTCGTGATGGCAACGCAAAACCCGATTGAACAAGAAGGTACTTATCCACTTCCGGAAGCGCAGGTTGACCGTTTTATGCTCAAAGTAACCATCGGTTATCCGAAAAAAGAGGAAGAGAAGCAGATCCTGCGCATGAACATCCGCAATGAATATGCAAAAACCAATCCGGTAATTTCTACAGAAGAAATCCTGAAAGCACGTGCGGTAGTCCGTGAGGTTTATCTCGACGAAAAAATTGAAAATTACATCACCGACATTGTTTTTGCTACCCGCTTCCCGGATAAATACAAACTGACGAAATTTGACGGGATGATTGCTTACGGCGGTTCACCACGTGCCAGCATCAACCTTGCGCTTGCTTCCAAAGCCTATGCTTTCATCAAGCGCCGCGGATATGTTATCCCTGAGGATGTACGTGCTGTTGCCCATGATGTGCTGCGTCACCGTATTGGCCTGACTTATGAGGCTGAAGCCGAGAATATCACTACCGAAGACATCATCAACGAAGTGCTGAATACGGTTGAAGTGCCGTAAAAATCAGGATTTTGATTCATATTTTGTCTTTATTACTTAAATTTTAGAATTGCATGGAAGCATCCGAAATATTTAAAAAAGTCCGTAAAATTGAAATCAAGACGCGTGGTCTGTCCAACCAGATTTTTTCCGGTGAGTACCACAGTATCTTCAAGGGCAGGGGTATGGCTTTCAGTGAGGTGCGTGAATACCAGTATGGCGATGATATCCGCAATATCGACTGGAATGTAACGGCCCGCATGAACCATCCCTATGTAAAAATCTTTGAAGAAGAACGTGAACTTACCGTGATGCTGCTGATCGATGTGAGCGGTTCCAATGAATTTGGCTCGCGTGTGCAGCTCAAAGAGGACATGATCACGGAAATAGCGGCGGTGCTTTCCTTTTCGGCCATACAGAACAACGATAAAGTGGGCGTGATTTTTTTCAGCGATAAGATTGAAAAATTCATCCCGCCCAAAAAAGGCAGCTCACACATCCTGAGGATAATACGTGAGCTGGTCGATTTTAAAACCGAAAACCAGGGAACGGATATTGCTGAAGCACTGCGATTTATGACCAATGCCATTAAAAAGCGCTGCATTGCATTTGTGCTCTCCGACTTTATGGACGAGGGATATGAGGATGCGCTCAAAATTGCCAGCCGCAAGCACGATCTTATTGCCGTTCGTATTTTCGATCAGCGCGAAGAGGAAATTCCCGATATGGGCCTTGTGCGCCTGCGCGATGCCGAAACCGGTGGGCAAGTATGGGTAGATACATCCGATAAAGCGTTCCGTAGGGAATTTGCCAAACAGGCTGCAATCCGAAACCGGAAAATGGACGAGCTTTTTATCCGCTCCGGCGTGGATATGGCCAGTGTGCGCACCGACCGCGATTATGTGAAACCGTTGATGACACTCTTCAAGAAAAGGGGGGCAAGGGCATGATGAAGCATCATTTGAAATATTTTCCAATCCTGATCAGTTTTTTGTTCCTGCTTGGTATTGCAGGGAAATCATCTGCGCAGGAAGCTTATGCTGAGCTGGATACTAATAAATTACTCATTGGCGACCAAACCAATTTGCAGCTCAACCTGATCATCCCGCAAGGGGCAAATTATATGTGGCCACAGCTTCAGGATACGCTCATTACCAATTTGGAAGTGCTGTCGCAGGGGAAAATTGATTCTACTTTTGAAAATGGTGTTTTGAAACTGAGCCAAAAATTGCTGATTACATCTTTTGACTCCGGTTTTTACGCCGTTCCGCCCTTGGAATTTGCCTGGCAGGCCGAAGGGGATACCAGCCTCAACTTTTTGCAGACCAATCCCTTTTTGCTCGAAGTTGGCACAGTTGCCGTTGACACTACTCAGGCCATTAAGGATATCAAACATCCGATGGAAGCGCCATACACTTTGCAGGAAGCTTTGCCCTGGATTTTGGGCGGGCTCGGTCTGGTGGCCGTAATTTTTGGAGTTTGGTATTATCTGCGCAAGCGCAAAAAAGGGGAGAAGCTTTTTGCCGCTCCGCCCAAGCCCAAATTGCCACCGCATATTCAGGCAATTAACGAGCTGGAAAGTCTGCGCCTGAAAAAACTCTGGCAAGCAGGGCAGGTCAAAGCCTATCATACCGAGCTCACCGACATCATCCGCGAATACGTGGAAGGCCGTTTTCATATCGGCGCCGTTGAAATGACTTCCGATGAAATTATGGACGCATTAAAAACGCAGCCGGTGAATGATGAAGCCTGGCAAAAACTCACCGCAAGCCTTAGTTTGGCCGATCTGGTGAAATTTGCCAAAGCGCAGCCGCTGCCACTCGAAAATGATAGCAGTTTGAACAATTGTATCGACTTTGTTAATGAAACTCGTCCTGCCGCACAGCCGCAAGAAAGCAAGGAGGGAGAAGCGCTGCAGGAAATGAAAAATAAAAACGAATAAAATGTTAGAAAACATTGAATTTGCCTATCCCGGCTATTTTTATCTGTTTTTGTTGTTGCCGCTGCTGGGGCTATGGTATTACTTTATGCACAGGCGCAAACATGCTGATATGCAGGTGTCATCGCTTTCGGCCTGGCGTGTGAAAAGTACCGGCTGGAAGGTTTATGCCCGCCATTTGCCTTTTGTTTTGCGTGTTCTGGCCATAGCTGCATTGATTGTGGTGATGGCGCGCCCGCAGTCGAGCAGCAGCCGGCAGGATGTGAATGTGGAAGGAATTGATATTGTTACCGCACTGGATATTTCCAGTAGTATGCTGGCCGAAGATTTTAAGCCCAACCGCCTCGAAGCGGCAAAAAATGTGGCCACAAGCTTTATCAATGGCCGCCCGAACGACCGTGTGGGCCTGGTCGTATTTAGCGGGGAAACCTTTACGCAATGTCCTTTGACAACAGATCATGGTGTGGTGAAAAACCTTTTCCGCGATATCCAAAGCGGCATGATTGAAGACGGCACGGCTATCGGAGACGGTCTTGCAACGGCTGTGAACCGCTTAAAAAACAGCGTTGCCATCAGTAAAGTTGTGATTTTGCTCACCGATGGAGAAAACAATTCCGGGGCAATCGATCCGGTTTCTGCTGCTGAAATTGCCAAGAAATTTGGTGTGCGCGTTTATACTATTGGTGTGGGGCAAATTGGTACGGCACCCTATCCTTTCGATACGCATTTTGGCAAACAGTATCAGAATGTGGAAGTGCGCATTGATGAAGATTTGTTGAAAGAAGTGGCAGAAATTACCGGAGGGAAATATTTCCGTGCCACGGATAACAAAAAACTGGAGCAGATCTATGGTGAAATCGATAAACTGGAAAAATCCAAAATTGATGTTACGGAATTTCAGAAAAAACATGAAGAATTCCTTCCGTGGATGCTGCTGGCCATTGGCCTGTTCCTGCTCGAATTTTTGCTCAGGAACACCCTTTTAAAAACATTGCCTTAAAAGATTTGAAATGGAAACCATATTAAGATTTGAACATCCGGAATATTTGTACGGCCTTTTGGTACTGCCACTGATGCTTCTTGTGTTTGTGCTGATGATGCGCTGGCGCAAAAACGCGCTCAAAGCTTTTGGCGAGATGAAGGTCATTTCAAAACTGATGCCGGATATCACCCGCGGACGCTTTGTTTTTAAATTCGTACTTCTCTCTCTGGTGGCCATCATGCTTGTCATTGCTGCTGCAAATCCCCAGATTGGTTCCAAAATTGAACAGGTGAAACGTCAGGGGATTGATCTGGTTATCGCACTCGATGTTTCCAACAGTATGATGGCTGAGGATATCAAGCCCAGTCGCTTAGAGGCTTCAAAACTGGCCATTTCGCGACTTATTGGTGAACTGAAAGGCGACCGCATCGGGATTATCGTTTTTGCCGGCAAAGCTTATACCCAGCTGCCGATTACTACCGATTATGCTGCGGCGCGCATGTTCCTCAATACCATCGATAACAATATCGTGCCTACGCAAGGAACAGCCATAGGCGATGCAATATCAATGGCCGAAACGGCTTTTAATCCGGATGATGAGCACAATAAAGCCATCATCGTGATAACGGATGGCGAAAACCATGAAGATGACGCTATTCAGGAAGCCAAAGCTGCTGCCGAAAAAGGAATTCACGTCTATACGATTGGTATGGGTTTGGCAGAAGGTGGCCCGATTCCTTTGTACAACAGCCGTGGCGTGCAGCAAGGATTTAAAAAAGATAATCAGGGCAATACCGTGATTACCAAACTGAATGAGGAAATGTTGCGCAAAATTGCCGATGCCGGCGATGGCGCTTATGTGCGTGCCAATAATACCCGCGCCGGGGTAAATATGATTTTTGATGAAATCAATAAACTCGAAAAATCAGAGATTGAATCCAAAATGTTTTCGGATTATGAAGACCGTTTCCAGATTTTTGCCGGATTGGCATTGGCTTTACTCATTTTTGAATTGCTGATCCTGGAACGGAAAACGAAATTGCAACGTAAGTTTAAACTTTTTGAAGAATAGGATAGCCTTATGAAGTGGACAGTGTTAAGTATAATAATGTGTGTGTTTTTGATGCAGGAGCTTGCCGCGCAGTCGGAAAACAAGCTGATACGCAGTGGAAACAACAAATACGAGGATGCCAGCTACAATGAGGCGGAAATTGATTACCGTAAATCGCTGGAAGAAAATCCGGAATCGGTGAAAGGGACTTTTAACCTGGGAACTGCCCTCTACAAGCAGGATAATTTCGAGGAATCGTCAAAACTTTTTGCCGGTGTTGCCGAAAAGGAAATCAGCGATGATCAAAAGGCCGAAGCCTGGTATAATCTGGGCAATTCGATGCTGGAACAACAAAAATATCAGGAAAGCATCGAAGCCTACAAAAATTCATTGCGCCTGAAGCCTGATGATATGGACTGCAAATACAACCTGGAATATGCGCGTCAGAAACTGCAACAGCAACAGCAGCAGCAACAGCAACAGCAAAACCAGGATCAGAAGCAGGATCAACAAGACCAGCAGGACAAAAAAGATCAACAAGACCAGCAGGATCAAAAGGATCAGCAGGATCAAAAAGACCAGCAGCAGAAAGACCAGCAAAAGCAGGATCAGCAAAACGACCAGCAGAAGCAGGATCAGAAGCAGCAACAAAATCAGGATCAGCAACAGCAACAGCCCAAACCGCGTGAAATAAGCAAGGAAGATGCTGAGCGTATGCTGGAAGCGATGAAAAATGATGAAAAGAAAACCATGGAAAAAGTGAAGATGCAAAAGGTAAAAGGCAAACGTGTGAAGATTGAAAAAGACTGGTAGGCCAGAAATCCTGCGAAAAGCTTTACTTTTGAAAACTGAATGAATGAAACCAAATATGTGCAGATAATGATAAAACGTATCATCTTCATATTGACCGTATTTTTAAGCCTGAGCGGACTGAAAGCCCAGGTGCAGTTCAATTGTTCTGCACCGGCACAGGTCCAGAGCGGGCAAACCTTCCGGGTAGTGTTTACCATCAATGCCGATGCGCGCAATTTCCGCGGACCTTCTTTTGAAGGTTTGTCGGTTTTGAGCGGGCCCAATCAATCTACAAATTCCAGTATCCAGATTATCAATGGGAAAGTGAGCAAGAATATGGAGCTCAGCTATACCTATTATGTGCGTGCAGATCAAGTAGGCACTTTTACAGTGGGTGCTGCCGAGGCAAGGGTAGATGACGAAACACTGAAATCGAATACCGCTACCATCAAAGTGGTGAAAGGCCGCACACAGCAGTCAAGTCAAACATCAGGCAACCGAGGCAATCAAAATAGCGGAAGCCGCACAACGAACAGCAGCTCCGGCGAAGTTACTGCCGATGATGTTTTCCTGAAGGCTTATGTCTCGGACCGGAATCCCATGCAGGGCGAGCAGATCATTGTAACCTACAAGATTTTTACCCGCGTGCCCCTGGCAAATTTCAGCGTCAACAATGCGTCCACTTTCCCGGGTTTCTGGACACAAAACCTGTTGGACGAGAAGCAACGCTTGCAACAAAAACAAGAGTATATCGACGGAGAAGAATACGTAACCGCTGAACTTAAGCGGATTGCGCTCTTTCCGATGAAATCGGGCGAAATCACAATCGAACCCATGGATGTGGACGTTGTTGCGCAAATCCAGCGGCAAACCCGCAGGCGCTCTACCGGCGATCCTTTTTTCGATTCCTTTTTTAATGATTCATTCTTCAATAATTCCTACGATAACGTTAAAAAGAACCTGAAATCCAATGCATTGAAAATCAATGTAAAGGCATTTCCAATGGAAAACAAACCTGTCGGTTTTGATGGGGCGGTGGGTTCGTTCCGCTTTTCATCGAGTGTGGACAAACAAAAACTGAAAACAAACGAAGCGCTTAACCTGCGTTATACCATCTCCGGAAGGGGAAATGTGCAACTGGCCGAACTGCCCGAAATCAATTTTCCACCCGATTTTGAAGTTTATGATCCCAAAGTTAACAATAGCGTAAACACTACGGCCAATGGTGTGAGCGGAACCAAAACCTTTGAATATCTGATCATTCCGCGTTCTGCCGGGAGTTTTGAAATTCCTGCCGTGACCTTCAGTTTTTACGACCCTGCCAAAAATCAGTATGTCAGCCAAAAATCCAATGCCTATATTATTGAAGTGGAAAAAGGTGCTGATAATGGCGGCGCAATGTCTTATACTTCAGCGGGACGTGAAGATATAAAATATCTTGGCAGCGATATCCGCCACCTGAAAATGCCTCCTTTGGAACTTAAGCACAAAGGGAAATGGCTGTTTGGCACAAACCTCTATACGCTCGCATTGGCCGGTATGCCTTTGTTGCTCATCCTTTTGATCGTCATCGTGCGCAGCACACGCCAAAAGCGCAGCAATGAAGCTCTGATGAAAAATAAAAAAGCCAATAAAATGGCACGCCAGCGCCTGAAAAAAGCAACGGCAGCTTTCAAAGCCGGCGATGCGAAAATTTTCTACGAAGAGATTTCGCAGGCTATGTGGGGCTATGTGGGCGATAAATTCAATATCCCGCTTTCGGAACTCAATGCCGACAACATCAACAGCGTGCTTACCGAAAAGGGCATTAAAGCAGAAGCTGTGGAAGCGTTTAGCAAAACCCTGGCCGATACCGAATTTGCCCGTTTTGCACCCGGTGATAAAAATGAAATGATGGATAAAATCCACAAAAGTGCCATCGAAGCCATCAGTAAGGTGGAAGGTTCAATCAAGTAGTTTTAAAAATTAAACAGATGAAGAATCTTAAAAATATATTCCTGATTTTGTTTCTGCTTCCGGCAATGTTGTTTGCACAGGATTATGCCGCTTTGGCCGATTCTGCGGAAGCCAAATACAACCGCAAGCTTTATAATGATGCCATTGCAGATTATCAGAAAGTAATCGATGCCGGAATGGAATCCGCGGCCCTGTATTTCAATATGGGCAATGCCTGTTTTAAGGCCGGCGATATTCCTTCGGCAATTTTGTACTACGAAAAGGCTAAAAAACTGGCGCCATCGGATGAAGATATTCAATACAATCTTGATGTGGCGCGGAATCAAACCGTAGATAAAATCGAGGCCGTTCCCGAGATGTTCCTGGACCGCTGGTATGCGCAATTGGAAAACCAACTGGATGCCAACAGCTGGGCGATTGTGGCTATTGCTTTACTTGCTTTGGTGTGCATTTTGGCAGGGATTTTCTTTTTATCGCGCCGGATTGCTTTGCGCAAAATGGCTTTTTGGTCGGGATTGGTTTTTTTGATCTTCTTTGGCCTGAGCCTGGCTTTGACACAATCGAAATATAAAGACGTAAGCACCGAAAATACCGCCATTGTTTTTGATCCTTCGGTTACCATCAAAAGCTCACCCGATGAAGGCAGTGTTGACCTTTTTGTGCTCCACGAAGGTGCAAAAGTTGAGCTGGTCGATCAGGTTGGGCAGTGGTATAAAATCCGCATAGCCAACGGTAGCGTGGGCTGGATGAAAAAGGATGCTTTGAAGGAGATTTAATGGAGATTGTGTTGGGGGTTTCTCCTCACTTTGCTTTTGTAGGGTCGCAATTCCTGCTTTTCAATACAGAAACCCAAACATCCACAATGGAATCCGATTGCGGAAACCATGCTCTATATCATCGGCAGCAATGAAGCTGTTTTCCAAACCGGCAATTTGCTTTTGCGTTTTGTTTTTGCCCCCGACTTCAATCAGGTATGTCCCGTCGATTAAAAAATCTCCTTTTTGCGGGTACGACAGCTTATGTGCATTGGAAAGCTGGTTATAAAAAAACGTTTCCCGAACATTTCCCACATTGGCATTCTGAGCCTGAAGGGCATAAATCAGATTGGGATTTTCCATATATATTTTTTCAGGTTTCGACATAAGGCTCATTCCTTTGGTGCTGCTGCCGAGCATGCGGATGAGACCGGCACGTTCCAAATAATTGAAATAGCGGATAATAGTATCCCTGCCAATCCCGCTTCGTTTGTTCAGGTTTGTGATATTGGGTTTGAAAGGAACGCTCTCAGCCAGGATCATCAGCAGTTGTTTTAATTTATAAATCGACTGAAAATCAATAGCTGTGAATGCGGGAAGATCCGTTTCCAGGATCAGTCCCACGGTTCTTTCAAGATGTTGCAGAAAATCCGCGCCACTTTCTATAAAATAGGGGTAGGCTCCCTGTTTCCGGTAGGCTTTAAATTCTTTGATGGGCTTGATTTTTTGTGTCAACTCCAGGCTGATATCCCTATGATGTTTTAAGATGTCGTTGAGTGTATAGGTTTCTGATTTGATGTCTGATTTTAGTTCGATGTATTCGCGTAATGAAAGAGTAGGAAGATTATAAACTACTGCCCGGCGGCTCAGGTCTGCATCCGCTTTATCAATTTCCAGAATTGATGAACCGGTGAAAATAATTTTTAAACCGGAATAGTTGTCATAAATGTTTTTGATCTCGCGCGACCAGCTTGGATATTTGTGGACTTCATCCAAAACAAGGATTTTTCCGCCGGTTTTCACAAAATTGTCCGCAAAATCAACTAAGCGGTGTTCCGTGAAATACATATGATCCAGACTGGCATACAATATTTCATCTTTTTCAGCAGGATATTCTTTCAGGTATTGTAGGAGCAGGCTGGTTTTGCCGCTTCCACGGGCTCCTTTTACAGCAATAAGCCGACGTTCCCAATTAATCTCATTCATCAGGAAACGCTTGAAACGCATCGGGGCTTCCTGAATTTTTTTCGCTGAATTTTCTGCTATTGACTGCATATTGACTTATTTTGCATTGACAATAATGCAAAAATACTATAAAATTGCCTTACAGTCAATGCAAAAATCAATAAAAAATGCCTTACGGATAATGCAAAATCGGGATTTTATCCTAATTCCGGCATTTTGTTGTTGATAAAACGTTCCCACCAAACACTCAGCGCCAGCAGGTTGAAATAGCGGAATGCCTGTACTTGCTTATACCAGAACCAATATCCATCGCTTCCGGCCTGCTTGTCGTAATTATCTAAGAATTTCTTCAGGCGCGCGGGTTTGAACAGGCTTTTTGCTGCATCCGAATTTTCGATGAAGCTGCGTAATTGTTTGCGCCTTGCGTCATCCTGGAAGAAAAGCGGAAGCGGGGCAAAACCGCCCTGTTTTTTGCGGTCTGTGATTTCGTTGGGCAAGCGTTCTTTCAGATAATTTTTATGCAGGAACTTAGTAATGCCTTTTCCTGCTGCGATATCTTCCAGGCTTCCTTTGCACTTGAGCGGCTGGTCGAGCTTTTTCAGGAAATCATACACATGTGCATCCATATAAGGGAATGTGAGATTATTATTAAAATGCTGTGCCATTTTGGATGCTTTGAAAAGGATGACTTCATCAATTACCTGACGGATATCGCCCAGATAATTGTGCGTCATGTAGAAATCTTCAAAAGAATTGAAGTTTTTCGGAACATGCTCCAGATAGGAATGTTTGGGGACTTTGTGTTCCGGCAGAATCATGGAAGCCAGTTCATGTTGTTTAAAACCGAAATTATCGCTTTGCTGGATGTTCAGGATTTTTTCGTTGTGGAAATTCATCCGGAAGAGGATGTTGTCTTTATTGAACATCGGCATTTTGGCCATACAGGCAAATGTTCTTTGGAGCGGTTGCATATGCTGGCCTTTCAGTCGCCAGTGCATGGCAAGTTCTTTGCCGGCCGTACCAAAATGCTGGTCATTGCCATCTCCACCGAGGATGATTTCGGGTGCGGCATTTTCCTGCACCAGTTTCATGGCGGTATAATTCACCATCAGGCCTCCTTCCTGGAAAGGATCACCAAGATAGTCCACAATTTCGGGCAAATTAAAAATCTCGCTGCCGTCGATTTCGTATTCGAAATGTTCGGTTTTATAAACCTCTGACATCAGTTTGGCCAAAGGCAGTTCCGTCCACGGATTATTTTTAAAGCCAATAGAAAAAGAGTAGGCTTTTCCATCATAAACTTCACGAAGTGCATCAATATTTCCGCCGCTGTCATACCCGCCGCTCAGCAATAAACCAACTGATTTTTTGCCGGTGGTACGTCTTTTCACAGCATCGAGATGTAGTCGTTGGTATTCTTTTGTGGCTTCTTCTTCGCTGAGTTTGAGTGTGCCGTAATTTTTTTTGAAATCGTTGAAATCGCAGAGATATTCTAAGCTCAGCTGGTTTTGTTTCCAGGTGAGCACAGTTCCTGCGGGTTGTTTGCGCACGCCTTCGAGCGATGCCAATGGGGCAGGGGAGTAGCCAATTCCGAGGAATGTCAGCAGGGATTCGGTTCGTGGCCTGGCGTCAAATCCTTTGAAATCGAGCAGGTTTTTCAAAAAAGCACCAAAGAAACGTTCGTTATGATAAACCTGAGGGCCTGCACCATGCCGGTCGCGCACGATATTGGTTTCATTTGGGCTGATCATGATAAATGTAAATTCACCATCCATCATGCCCACGCCTTGTTTGCCTTTGCGCAGAAGGTATTCCAGCAGGGCTTCATAGCTGTTTTCTTCGTGGATATTGGCTATTTTGCACAGTTGGGGGATGTTGTACACACTGCCCCAGAAAAACAAATGGTACTGATCGGAACTGACCATGACCGGTTTGGTATCCCAAGCCAGATTATCATGAAATTGGACATCATTCTGCTTCTCAAGCAGTTGGTCTTGAATTTTTATTTCCGGATCGAAAAAGCCGCTGAATAACATAATTATTTGGATTTTGGGTTATTGTCAATTGTACCGTGTTGCGTATGTATGAATTTTTTGTTGGCGCCTTTTGTTCGCAGCATGCTCATAAGCATCAGGAACATTCCTCTGGGCAGGCTCAAAACTGCTTTCAGGGTTTGACCTTTGTAAAATTTCCCGGGAATGGAGAGGAAAAAGCTGAGGATACATAATCCCCATACAATCAGCCAGTAGATGCTCAGGATTTCCGGGCTGCCCGTAAAATAATTGAGGAGCAGGAAAAGGACTGCCAAAACGCTCAAAAGCCCCAGCAGCAATACGCGCGGAGGTTGGATAAACTGGAAAGCTTTATCAAAATAATCCACATTGCCACGGCTGATCATATGCCAGAGCGATGTTAGGAAATCCTTGCGGAAATAATGAAACTGTGCTGATAGCCAGCGCCTTCTTTGATTGCTGAAGACTTCTTCTTTTTGTACTTTTTCGTCATAGACCAAAGCATTTTCCAGATATTCGATCTTATGCCGCTCTTTGAGCATCTTAAGCTCAATTTCTTTATCAAAACCACCAATGGCTTTGATTTCTTTCATCATATTTTTGAAAAACAGATATTCGAAAGCCATGCCCGAACCAATAATGGCCGAAGAAAGGCCCAGTACACGGTGCCCTTTCCGGAAAATATGGTTGTTGATTTCTTCGCTTACGGCATCCAGAACGGCCATGCTTGTGTTCATGTTTTTCGCCACGCGATGTCCCTGAACAGCTGAATATCCGGCTGCAAAAGAATCGTTCATTTTGCTCAGGAAGTCCTCTTCCATCACATTATCGGCATCCAAAACCAAAGCAATTTCGTAATCCTCTGGTAATTCTTCCATGGCTTTGTTCAGCGCTTTCGATTTGGTGCTTTTTTCAAAACTGACCTCGATCAGCTTCAGGGGCATTTCTTTCAGCTTGTCGAGTGTGTGCTGCTGAAAGCTGTCGGCGATTATAACGACATCAAAAGCTTCCCGGGGATAATCCTGCTTCAGGGCTTCGGAAGCAACATCGATAATTACCTGATCTTCTTTGTAGCCGGGAATAAGCACGGCAAATTTGCGTTTTTTATCGTCTTTGGGTTTGCGCAGGCGATGAGGAAAAATACCGCCAAAAGCGAAAATAAAGATGTAAAGTGTCGCTATTCCAAAGAGAATGAGCAAAATATATTGAAGAATAGTACTGCTGAGTATAAATGTATCCATATTTAGGTCTTTTATAACATTGGGTTTTCGTGTATCTCTTTGCTGAAAATATGGCGGATGTTCCAGCCTATAGCGCGAATATACGCATAAAAATAACGTATCCGGCCACGGATCAGGTGGCTGAGGCTGTTTTTTGGTATCGCCACAAATAATTGATAGGCCAGTGCCATCCAGAAATGTTTCCCTTCAATATTCCTGCGCATAAAAACGATTCGGTTGCGGTTTTGATAATAGATTTTCATCGGGCTTTGTTTGCCGGTAGAAACCGATTCTTTGTGCATCACCAGCGAATCGTGCACATAATGGATTTCATAACCGGCTTTTTTGATGCGCTCGCACCAGTCGGCTTCCTCATAATAGAGGAAAAAAGTATAGGACATCATCCCGATTTTCCGGATTACCTCCATGGGGATCATCATCGCAGCTCCGTGTGCATAGGCTGTGGGTTTGTCCTCATCGTACTGCCCTTTGTCAAATTCCTTAAAACCAATGGCAAAATTCCTTGTGGTAACGGGATTGATGGGGGTATAGCCTGCATACTGGATTTGCTCGGGTTCATAATAAAACCTGATTTTCGGGCTTACCGCCCCTATGTTTGGATTCTCTTCCATTTTTTTGACCAAGGGTTCCAGAAAATCTTCTTTAACGACAGTATCGTTATTGAGGAAGAGGACGTATTTCCCCCGGGCACGCATAATGCCAAAATTGTTTCCGGCGGCAAAACCATAATTAATCGGATTTTCAATGAGGATTAAATTGGGGTGCTTTTCTTTGAGTTTTGTCGGGTCATCATCCGGGCTGGCATTATCCACAACAATTACTTCAATATTTGGATAGCTGATGCGCTCCAGGCTTTCGAGCATCTCGCTTGTTGCTTCGGAATGATTGTAATTCACCGAAACAATGGATACCAATGGGTAATTTTTGAGGCGTGTTTTAGCAAGCATAGAAAGTGTTTATAGTATATAAGGGCAATACAATGTTCATTAGCATAGTTTATTAGGTTTTTGAGTATAAATATAATAATAATTCCTTTCATGATTATTAGGAAATTCGCACAAAGGTTGAATATTGGCCTTCACAGCAGTTTGCTAATAGCGAGAAAAGGCTATATTTGCTCGGAAGAAACCAAAGGACAGAAAAATGGCGCAGATCAAGAAGGTTTATTTCCCGGGCATGAACGGCATCCGTTTCATTGCTGCTTTCTCCGTAATTTTCCATCATATAGAGCAGTCAAAATTTTGGATGAATGTCCCCAGTGTTTGGAATAATATTATCGTCGATAATATTGGACACAAGGGACGAATTATTTTTTTCGTTCTTTCCGGGTTTTTAATTACCTATTTATTTCTGGCAGAAATCAAAAAAACGGGCACCCTTGATACAAAGAAATTCCACATCAGAAGAAACCTGAGGGTCTGGCCGCTTTATATTGTTATTGTGCTGTTTTCCCTTCTGATTTTGCCCTATTTCAACCACCTTACCTGCCATCATTGCAGCCATGGATACGGACCAACACCATTTAATGATATTGTGGAAGTGTCTTATTGGAAAAAGTTTATTCTCTACCTGTTTATGTTTGCCAATTTTGCCCGTTTTATGTGGCCGCCTGTGCCCGGTTTGAGCCAGCTTTGGTCAATCGGTGTCCAGGAGCAGTTCTATCTGCTTTGGCCAAGTATGACCAAGTGGTTTAAACGGTATTTCCTGCCCATGGTTCTTTTTGTAATCATTGGTAAGGAGTTTGGTGAGGCGGCTATTCGGTTTATTAAAGCTAACTGGGATATGCTCTCTATTCCCTTTATTTCGCAAAAACAGTTTGGTACTGTCTTGAGCTTTTGGGAAATATTTGCTGTGGAGCAAATTGCCCTGGGTGCTTTGGCTGCATATATTTTCATCGAAGAAAAAAGCAAGATCCTCAATTTTGTTTATAATAAATATGTCATAGCAATTGTAGTATTCCTGTTTTTTGGAAGTTTCTTTGTGGAAGTTGATTTTTATTTCCATGGTTTCTTTGAAGGAATTGTCTCCACCTTCCTGCTGCTCAATATTTCGACTAATCCAAAATTCCCTGTAAAACTGGAACATCCCTGGATGAATCACCTGGGAAATATCTCCTATGGTATTTACCTTTTCCACAATATTTTTATTATTCTGGTGATGAATGTACTGTTTTACTATGGGCTGGAAACTAATTTATGGGCATTCAATATCATAATATATGTAGCAGTGATTGCTCTGACCCTCTTCTTCTCGCATCTGTCTTTCAATTATTTTGAACGATATTTCCTTAAGCTTAAAGGTAAATTTGAAGTTATTAAGAGTTCACGGAAGATTGCCTGGAACAAAGAGAAGAATTAGAATGATAAATTGTTTTCAACAAGGATGTTAAACGGAATAACAACTCACTTAAAGAAGTATGCAAAACTCTTGCTCATTATGCTGGCAGGAGTTTTGCTGTATGCGTCCTATTACTTTTTTATTCAATATCCAAAAAGTTTTGCACATCAATTTTTGATCAACAGTCCGTCACAGCGCAATGAAAAATGCAATACGCCGATTCAGTATCAGAAACAGGGGATCATTGAAAATTATGGCATCGATTCCACAGCATTTTATTTTTTGGGTTCCGGGGCAAACCGCTTTGAGGTTTTGGAGTTGAATGCAGCGAGCGATGAGTGGATCATTATGGTGCACGGCAAGCGCGAATGCCGGTTTGCTCTTTTTGGTTTGGGCCGGCATTTTCAGGTGGACGGATATAATGTGCTTATTCCGGTGCTTGCTGCCCACGGCCTTGATACAGCGCATCTTTATACGGATTATGGCAAAACCAGTGTCCATCAGGTTTTGGAATGCATTGATTTTGCAAAAAAGGAAGGTGCGCGCAAAATCGGGATTTTTGGGCGGAGCATGGGCGGGAGCATTGCCTTGCTTGCGGCTGCTCACAATAGCGATGTGGATGCCGTAATCGCCGATTGTCCGCCAAAATCGGTGCAGTCCAGTATTGAATACAAACATGAACTTTATACGCTTTTCCCGAAATTTCCTTTTCTCGATTTGAAAATCAGGCAAGTGGAAAACCTGATCGATACCTGTCTCGACAGTATCGCCCCGCTTCATTTTATGGAACGGGTACACTGTCCGGTTTATATTTTTGCTGCATTGGACGATAAGGTTGTCAATCCACAGGATTATATCGAGTTATTTGAAAATGCCAATGAGCCAAAATTTATTTGGAAAGAAAATCTGAACCACACCCATTTTCACCATAAGCATACCGAAGAGTTTATGTGCAGGATCTACGGCTTTTTCGATACAACTTTTCAGGAATAGATTTATAGAGGTCAGTAGATAAGTACATAGAATGATTTATGCTCGTGAATAAATAGATTTCTCCTCCCGCTGGTCGTCGAAATGACTGTTTATTAATTGTTTGTGCAAAGGCGGCGAGGACTCATTTTATATTTTTTATTGTGTCCTCGCCGCCTTTGCCTCTTGAACACAACAAAAGGTCATTTCGATGCCGAAGCTTCGGCATCGAAATCTATGTTACTCAATAGCAAATCATTATCGTTTTTATGATTTGCCAAAACTAATATGTACCTGCTTACTGACCTCTATAGATTTATTCCGTTGAATTTTTACGGATCAGGAATTTTGCCTTCATCGTTTTATTGCGCAGGTTTTTCCTGATGCCTTTGTCGATCACGGCAGCATTGAGCAGTAAAGCAAGGGAAGTATAGGAAACCAATGCTGTTGGGTGTGAGCCCATTACGGCATTTCCGTAGTTTGCAACCATAATGCCGAGCAGTCCGGAAGCCAATCCGGACATTTGATGCCAGAGCACCTGGTCCCTAATTTTAAACATGATAATCTGACTGCCTTTTACGAGTGTATAAAACAGTATGAAAAGGTGCATGCTCAGTCCAACTGATCCCATTTCCACCCAAATCAGCACATACCAACTATCGGTTGCAACATTTGATAAATAGGCATTTGGCAGGAATTTCCTGGCTTTCACACCACCGTGGCCGAGGCTTCCTCCAATGGGCCGTGTAGCCATATAGCTTGATAACCTCCGCTGGTTGGCCAAGCGAACCTGCAGTGAAGCATCGTTTGGGTCGAAGGCCGATCGCATCCGCTTGATGGCATAAACTTCATTCCCAATTGTAGTGAAGCGGAAAAATACGAAGACAGCCATTGCCGCTATAAAACCGGTGATGAGGATGGGAATATTTTTTTTATGGATGAAATACATGGCAAAACCACCGATTACGCCCATAGAACCGCGAGTACCGGAGATAAACATGCCATAAAATCCAGCAAGGGCCACAATGATGAAAAATATTTTATCTCTTCGTGTGTCTGCTTTTAGTGACATGATTGAGAATAATACAGCGGTATATGCTTGATTTGCACCAAATTGCCCGGCATCACTATAAAAGGAGAAAATCCTGAGCTTACCAAAAAGTACGTGCGTTACATCACCGCCCCGATCCAACCAGCCTTGTTCCCAGGGATCCACACCAATATTGTCCTGGATTCCACCTTTTAAGGTTGCCATCAGGCTGATGATGCCCCAGATGTAAAAGAAGGTTTTAATCCGGTCTTGAGTAGTTAAGAGCCATAAAGTCAAAGGAACACAAAGGAAAGTTTTAAGGATCAGCCCACGAAAACCTTGGATAAAAGCCGGTACGCTTGCCATCATCGGGTTGGCAAATTCCATCAGCCCATAAAGAAACCAAATGGTTGCCAGAAACATAATATCCTTGTTGAGGGGCTTAAAGTCGGCGCGCTCGGGAAACCTCCTGAAAATTACGGCGATCAATGTTAAAACCAGCATCGCATCAATAAAAATGCCCATTGGGACACCGCGGACATATCTGGATAGTCCTAACAAAGTAAAGCCGAAAATTATTGCAGTGTAATAGCCCAAAACCGGATTGCGGAAGATCATCACCACATAAATGAGGATAAACGGAAGGGCCGCCAATCCCGATGCTACTGTAAACCCGGCTTTTGCAACTGTAACCCCCAGAAAAGCAGCACCAAGAAGGGAAATGCCAATAATCTCCGGCTTCCTTAACTTGAAATTACCTGTTTCTCTTGTGATTATATTTTGCATTTAAAAGCTTTTTTAAGGCTGTTTTGGTTTCCGTTTATCTTGTTTTATTTTATATGATGCTTATTCTTGTGATTTATCGTAGCATGCGTACAGAAAAAATGAAATTTCAAGATTACTTTTTGTATGCTCAACGCAGAATCCGTAAAAGCAAGATGATTATTTAATTTCATAGCGGGCTTTGTACTGCAGGCTTAAAATGGATTTGAATTTTCGGCGTATCCAGCTTCTTTTCCGTGGCAGTTCCCCAAGGATCGATTCCAGGAGGTCAACTTCAACGCCATTGAGCATGCCTACAGGCCGGTTTTTTCCATTGCAGTTTTTCATAAAGCTTTTCAAAGCAGCAATATCCGCTTTTTTCCATACTCTGTTGGCCCGGGCTATCAGAATATAATAATCGGCTTGTTTGATAATCTTTACGGGATAAGTCTCGTGGATGATTGGAGGAAGTTCCAGGAAGATATATTCGTACTGCGAGAAATCAGTTTCCTGACTGATTGTTAGGTCATTGATATCTTTGGTGTCGAATAAATTGTTGTTTTGTTCGTAATATATGTCATCAACATGCAGCTTGTAGGGCTTAATAACCGGGGCATTGAGGAATTGAGCAAAGTAGTTGTTGATAATGGGTATTTTATCAATCAATTGATTTCTGGGTTTTTGGAATTCTTCATATCTCCGTTCTTTTTCGCTTATTTTGAGCATGTCCGGATCTGTACCTTCCATTATTTCTGCGAAAATATTGGGCTTGGCCCTTTTAAGAATGAGTACTTTTTCGCCAAACAAGCGTAAGCGTTCAGCCATTCTTTCTGCCAGTTCTGTTTTGCCTTCATGCTTTGTTGAAGAAAAGAAACAAACTACGTATGGCTTGTTGGCACCCTCTTTTGCAGCTTCGCTTTTAATTTCCTGTACAGCAATTTCGGCAAGCCTTCCGGCAATAAATGGCAGATTATAGGATCGGTATTTAGGGACAATTTTCGGATAAGCGCTAATAGCTTTTAGGTTGGTTTTGTCCTCAAAGTGTTCCGGTGTTTTGAGCGTATTGTCGAGATATTCCAGGGCGATGATAACAAAGGCAACAACAGCAAAGCCCATAAATGCGGCAACAATAACCAGGATTCCGGTTTTTACAGGATTTGGTTTCAGTGGGAAATAGGGAGGGTCAACCGCTTTGATATTGGATGAGAGCTCAATATTCTGTTGCTTTAGCTTACTGGTATTTAAACTGGCAAGCAGTGACAGATATTCCCTTTCGGAGACATCAATTTCGCGCTCAATCCTTTTTTGCGTGGCACCGAGTGGTGCAAATGTTTTGTAGTATTCCTGAAATTCCCTGATCCTGTTGTTTAAAACTTTTAAACTGGCTTTGCTTTGTTCGTAGAGTATGACATTGTCGAGCCAACGAGCCAAAAGGTTTTGTGTTTGCAGCCCGTCTTTTGATTCCGTAAAGCGGAAATACTGCTCAATGTAGAGCGACAGGTTGCTCTTTAATTTTTCTGCCTCTTTTTTTAGTTTTTCAAGGTTTTCGATGTTTTTGGGATCGGTATCACCGTATAAGTCGGCGATGGCAATTTTGGAAGTAACTTCACTTAAGGCATTTCTGTTACGGATAATGTCGATGGTTTTCAGGTGTATGCGGTCTTGCAGTTCCAACTGAGATTCAATGGCATCAATTACGGCCCGTGCGGATTGGAATTTAATCTGCTCTTCCTGATATTTAATGTCAAGCGATTCTTTGGTTACGGCAATAACTTTACTCTGTTCGTAGTAGTTGATGATGTTATTGCTTTTATTAAAATAGAGCAGGCGGTCTTCAGCTTCTTTGAGCCTGCGTGCAGCGCGGTCAACTTCCCCCTGGAAATATTTTACAACGGCATCGGATTGGTTTTCATTGATATTTTTTTGTTTGAGAATGAAAACCTCCATAACATGTATCAGTGTTTGATAGGCAAAACCGGGATCGGAGCTGGTAAAGCTCAATGTTAATAAATCACTGCTTTTAATACGCTTTACGTTTACGCCTGATATTTTGCTGACGCCATACAGCTGATTGTTGCTGTGCAGCATACGGTATATCCAGTTGGTGTCGTTAGCAAAAGTATATTGCTTGATCCGTTCCAGGTTTTTTTCAAAATAGACCGGGTCTATATTTGCGTAAGCAGCATGTATGGTGTCTTTTCCATGAAAATCATCATGAGTTGATAAATGAGCATTTTTGCTGTGGGCATAAGTGAGGAAAATTTTTGTGCCTTCCGCGATATCATAATCCAATAGGTTGTTATTGCTCATGATTTCACTGATAGGCAGCCCAAACTTAATGGATAAATCCACGATACTTTCATCGGCTTTAATCATATAAAAAAACTGGCCATCCTGAAGTATGGCCCCCTTGGCTTGCAACAGTGAATCTGCTTTGATATTTTTAATGTTGGCTTGTTTTTCCGCCTCTGGGTTATAATCCAGGCTTATCGTGCTGTCATTAATAATCAGGCTTTTGATGTATTTTGGTGTTCTTTTTTGCAGCCGGATAAAGTTTTTTCTGGAAATATAATTTGGATCATAACTGTGTAGCATGAGGTTTTGGGTAAAAAGCCTCAAGCCAACCTCACTGGCCACATCTTTCGATTTTATCAATTCAATTAAATTGTCAAAAGCGGTATTGTTTGCGAATAAGCTAAACTTTTTGTTTTGGTCAAGGTCGTAACCACTGGCAATACCGGTATAAATTGTTGCCGATGAATTATATTTCAAAGCAGGGTTGCTTGTCAGGTATTTCACGATAGCAGCCAGTAAAACCGGTACGGCTATCAGTAAAAACAGATGACGTTGGAACATCCTTAAAAATTGAAATACATTCATCAGTATTTGAGTTCGTTTATGATATTAAATTTCATTCCTGTTAAGTGCTCCAGGCCCCGGTACGCATTGAGGAAATCCGTTTTTTGTTGCTCAAACTGGGCTTGGGCCCGAACCATCCTGTCGGTCATACGGGCCATATCGTCCAAAGTGGAATTTCCATTAATAAATTGAATTTCTGCCATTTGTACCTGCATCTGTGCGGTCTGGTAGTTGTCGTTCCATATTTTCAGGAGTTTTTGCTGCAGCAAGAGATTATTGTATTGAACCAGAACCTCCATGCGGAGTTCATGCAGAAAAACATTGCGCGTGTTGATGCTTTGCTCAATGGCGGTTTTTGCAATGCGGATGTTGTTTTTCCGTTGTGTCAGGTCATATAGCGAAATTTTAACCGAAGCACCGGCCGAATACCGCCATGATTCTGCAAGCGAAAGGCTGGCCGATGTCCCAACCGAGCTGCTTGACTGGCTTTCACTGTAAACATCACTGTAACCATAGCTCATTGAGGCCTGACCTGCAAAACTGTTTAAAAGATCTGCTTTCACATTTTTGAGGTTTAGCCGGTCGATTTTGATTTCATCATCGCGGAGCCTCAAATAGGGACTGTTGGCAATTGCGGAATCTATCAAAGCTTCAACCGTTGGCAGCCGCGTGCTGATATCGTCCACAATGGGCAAATTGAACAGCGATGAATCAATTTTTTCTGCTTCGCGCTGCCCTGATACTATGATCGGAACGCTAATCAATAAAATAAAAAACAATATGTGCAGATTGCCCTGCTTCATAATTTATTAAACGCTTTTTCTTTGGATAAATATTTTAAATGTCCTGAAAATCAAATTTATATCGCCCCCAAAAGAATTATCGGCAGCGTATTCATTGTCAAGTTCAAATCGCTCTTCTTCGGACATATCGCCACCACGGCCACGTAGCTCTACCTGCCACAGCCCTGTAAGCCCGGCAGCTGTGAAAAACCTTTTGGCGCGGTCGCCGCGAGTAAGCTCGTAGGCTTCGCCCAAAGGCAAAGGCCTGTTGCCCACAACACTCATATCACCTTTCAGGATGTTAATGAGCTGCGGAAGCTCGTCGATACTTGTATTTCTGATGAATTTTCCCACTTTAGTGATGCGGGGATCATTTTCAATTTTCAGGAATGCAACGCGCTTTTTCTCTTTGTTTGCCATGTTTTCACAAACGGCTTTACCCTCGATGTAGTGTACCGGGCTGCAAAATTCACCTTCGGGCAGTTTTGCGCATTTCTCACATTCGCCAATTTCTTCCTTCACATATTGGTTCAGATGTTCAACTTCTTTAAGGCGCTGATCTGCATCAGGGTACATCGAACGAAGTTTATAAAAATCAAAAATTTTGAAATTGGCGCCCATCCGTTTGGAAATATAAAAAACCCTTCCTTTGGACTCTAAACGGATGGCCAAAAGAATAATCAGCAGGGGAATGCTCAGTACCAGCAATGTGCCTCCTGCTACAAGTATATCAAAGCTTCTCTTTAATAATGGAGTTTTATATGTCTTAAAATCAGTGCTTTTACTTGAGTGCAGATCGGATTTTGGCTTGGAAAGCAGGAAACTGATGCGTTTATAAATGCGGTCACAGTCGATGGGCATTGTATAAAAATCATCGATATCGTTTTGTGCGGCCTTTAAGCGCATATCTTCTTCCAATTCATGTGCGACTATCAGGAATGGGGTTTTGATGCAAAGATCTTGCGTAAGCAGCAAGCCTTTAAAGTCGATGGCGTTATTTCCCGGCAGATGAAGCTCGCAAATAATGGCATCAACATTTTCCTGGTTTTGTTTCAGGTAGTTGAGTGCCGAAATACTGTTCTCTTTGCTGGTCAGGTCAAAGCTTGAACAACTGCTAAGCTTATTTATTGGATTGGGTGCGCTTCCGATGTAGAGCACCTTCGTGGGTATTTTTTTTGAATCTTCCATAGGAAACTCTACTAAAAATTATGCGAACTGATTTTTTCCTTGATCTGGCTTTCAACTTCTTTTTCATCAAAAGGTTTTTGGATAAAATCCAAAGCACCGAGCCTGTAATATTTGAGCCGTTCTGAATTTGCGATCAGGTCACCTGAAGGACGTATGGGGGAATTCAGGTTTTTATCGACGATCGAAACAAGTTCATCCGGGTTAAAAGGTTTTACAAGAAAGTCTTGTGCGCCATTTTGATAGCACTGGATCCTTAGCTTTGATTCGTTTTCTCCACTGAGCATAATAATGGGGATGTCGCCGAAGAAACCGCTGTTTCGGATAATTTCCAGAAAGTCCAAACCTGACATCCGGTCCATCATGATATCACAGATGATCAAATCCGGAAAATTGCCTTCCATCAACCATTTGTAGGCGTCTTCTCCGTCTGTTTTGCTGATGATCTCATAACGGCCTGTTTTCTTGATGGTTGCTTCAAGGATGAGTCGAATGGTCTGTTCGTCATCTATAGCCAGAATTTTCTTTTTCATTTTTCGCTTATTGTGATTGTTCTTGGTTTTAATTAGCACAAATATATTATTCCAAAGATACCAAATAATCTGCTATTCTTTAAAAAACCAACACTACATTGTTAATAAAAGGAGTGATTTTGTAGATAAGTGCTGCCTTTTAGCCTTCTTTTTTCTCTTTTAGGAGCTTTTCCAGGCCAAACATTTCATCACGCAGACGGGCAGCCTCAATAAAATCCAGCTCTTTGGCCGCAGCCTCCATCGATTTTCGGGTTTTTTTGATGGCTTCTTTAAGCTGTTTTTCGTTCATGTAAGGTATAAGCGGATCAGCAGCAAGATTTATCTGTCCTTCATTTTCGTATGAATACGATTTTGGCTCAGTGCTTTTCTCTTTCGATTTGAATCCGGCCAGTGCTTCCCGTGTTGATTTTACGATTTGCCTTGGCGTGATATTGTTCTCTTTGTTGTACGCCTCCTGTTTGGCGCGCCGACGGTTGGTTTCGTCAATGGTCCGCTGCATGCTGCCGGTAATTTTATCTGCATACATGATGACTTTGCTATTGATGTTCCGTGCAGCACGGCCGGCAGTTTGTGTCAAGGATTTTTCCGATCGCAGAAAGCCTTCTTTATCGGCATCCAGAATGGCTACCAAAGATACTTCCGGCAGGTCAAGACCTTCACGTAAGAGGTTGACTCCCACAACAACATCTATAATTCCTTCCCGAAGCGATTGCATGATCTCAATACGGTCGAGTGTATCTACTTCAGAATGTATGTATTTTGTGTTGATGTCTAACTTTTGAAGATACTTTGTGAGCTCTTCTGCCATGCGTTTGGTTAGCGTAGTGACTAAAATGCGTTCGTTTTTAGCAATGGTTTTTTCTATTTCATCCAGTAAATCGTCCACCTGGTTTAGACTTGGGCGTACCTCAATTACCGGATCAAGCAAACCTGTTGGACGTATAAGTTGCTCAACAACAATGCCTTCGCTTTTTTGAAGTTCATATTCTGAAGGTGTGGCGCTCACATAAACCGTTTGCCGGCTGATCCCTTCAAATTCATCAAAAGTCAAAGGGCGGTTATCCATTGCGCTAGGTAAGCGGAAACCGTATTCTACCAGTGTTTGCTTGCGCGATCTGTCGCCACCGTACATTGCCCGTATCTGAGGGACGGTAACATGGCTTTCGTCGATGATGGTGATATAATCATCAGGGAAATAATCGATTAAACAGAAAGGGCGGGAGCCGGGTTTGCGCCCATCGAAATAACGCGAATAATTCTCAATGCCGGAACAATAGCCCAGTTCACGGATCATTTCCAAATCATAATTTACACGGTCTTCCAGGCGCTTGGCTTCGAGGTTTTTTCCCATTTCACGCATATAATCCGTATGACGGAAAAGATCGTCCTGGATATCGCGCACAGCACTTTTGATTTTATCCGGAGAGCTAACAAAAATATTTGCCGGATAAATTCGGATGGATTCCTGAGATTCCAATTTTTTGCCGTCTTCTATCGAAAATGTTTCAATGCTTTCTATTTCGTCACCCCAAAAAATTATACGGAATCCAAAATCCGCATAAGCCGGAAAAATATCCACAGTGTCGCCACGCACCCTGAAAGTGCCATGGGAAAAATCGGTTTCTGTCCGGCTGTATAGGCTACCGACAAGCTGTAGTAAAAATACATCGCGGTTTAAAATCTGTCCTTGTTTGAGGTTAATGGTGTTATTGGTAAAATCATCCGGATTGCCGATGCCATAAATACACGAAACCGAACTGACCACAATCACGTCCTGCCGGCCGCTCAATAATGCGCTGGAAGCACTGAGCCTCAGCTTTTCAATTTCTTCATTGATGGATAAATCCTTTTCAATATACGTATTCGTAACCGGCAGATAGGCTTCCGGCTGATAGTAATCGTAATAAGAGACAAAATACTCCACCGCATTCTCAGGAAAGAACTGTTTAAACTCGCTGTAAAGCTGTGCAGCCAGGGTTTTATTATGGCTCAAAATGAGTGCCGGACGGTTTACTTCTTTCAGCACATTGGCCATGGTGAAGGTTTTTCCTGAACCGGTTACGCCAAGCAAAACCTGCGCGTCATCACCCCGTTGCAGCCCTTCTACCAGTTGCCTGATCGCTTCCGGCTGATCGCCGGTGGGTTTAAAGTCGGAAACAAGTTTGAAATTCATATATCGTATTATGAAGGCTCAAAGGTACAAAATACTGTTTTTCAATTTTTTTGAATAAAAAAAAGCCACCCCTAAGGATGGCTTCTGAAACACAAAACGTAATATTACTCAACTATAAGCTTCTCAATTTTAACACCTTGAGCTCCCGAAATGCGCACAAAATAAATTCCTGAGCGTAATCCGTCCAGTTGGAGTTTTAACTCAAAACCTTTACTGTTAAACGTCTGGCTTTGAATTCTACGGCCTTGCATATCAGCCAGTTCAAAATGTACTTGCTGATCCGGACCTTCGTAGCGAACCGTACATTCTGATTTTGCGGGATTTGGCAGAAGTTCCAGGACGGGCTGGATTTCGTAACTGCTGATGCCTACCGGCTGATGTTCAATATCTGCAAGGTAATAATCATTTGCAGGTACTTCATCATCAGACATTGTGGTGATAATGAATATATTATACCACTGTTCTTCCGACATGTTTGCAGTAGATTCGAAAGTGTATTCCAGGCTGCCGCCGGCTTCGATAGTTTCTGTTACTATTTCTGTTACGATATCGCCATCATCAATCCGGTAGCTTACTTCAAAATCTGAAATGGCTTCGTTTCCGTTGTTTTTCAGTAAGATAGTAATAGCTTCGTTGTCGCCAAGATTTGGAGAGCTGACCGGCGCTGTAAGGTCTTCAACCGCAACATCAAGGTATTCGCCCAGTGGTTGGCTGCTTCCCTGAACAAGATAAGAATGCACCCGGAAATAGGGCTCGGTATGCGATCCACCATTGTATCCGGTATTCAGAAGGTTGGTATATTCTTCAAAAACATAGTCCAGTTGCATGTTTTCCCCGGCGGTCATCACATCGGTGAGATCATAATGGTTGGGGATAACTTCCTGTCCCGGACACCATCCTGCACGCGCAAAAGTCCAGGTTCCGTTTTGCGGTGAGCATGGGTTTACATTGCAATCGTCTTTCCAGAGATCCTGCTCATAAGTTTCTGTTCCATTTACATGGATATGATGGGTTTTATGGGCAAATTCCGCAGCATTGTCTGTATTGCCCTGGCCATGACCGGTTGTGGTAAGGCGAAGGCTCATTCCTTCTGCATTTGCGGCAACAGGAACATTGATTTCCGGCATATCATAAGAAATATCAGGATCACCATAAACCTGATAATCTGTATTCCAAAGCGGTATCAGTTCGGTATATTGATAATCGGGTGTGCCTTCCACGAATTCCAAATCAAGGCTGACCAGCCATCCGGATGCACCCCAAACCTGAACGTAAGAAATGAATTCCAGATCATCGCGGAGAATGGAACGGAAATCGGTAACATCAATTGTCCATGGGCCGCAAGCGACACCGAAAGGTGTGATATAACGGCCGATTTCGTATTCAATGCCGTCTTTCTTTACTTTCAGGAATGCAGGCTGATCCCATGGGTCACAACCAAATTCAGGACATTCCAGGTTTATGTGCAGCAAAATATTGCTGTATGCAGCATTGTCATGCGGCAGCGACATAATCCGGCTGTGGATTTGCCCGGCATCACCAAAATTGTGCTGCTTTTGATGGAAAATGCTGATTGTATTGTTCTTGGTGATGGTGTTAATGAGCGTATCATTATGCAGGTCGGTATCATTTTCCAAAGAGGTATAAACTTTGATTTCTGCTTCATCCAGGCTGCTGAGGTCTTCAAGAGTTTTGAAAGCAAAAGTCATGGATGTAGAAGGTTCCAGTACAGCTTTGAAATTTTCAGTAACTACGTCGCCATCATTAATTTGATAGGAAATATCGAAGTTTTCGGCTGCTGTCATCGAATAATTGCTGATCAATGCTTTAACGCGTTCATCGTTGTTCCAAACCGGACCTGAAGCGGGGCTGACAATGGCCTGAACACCCACATCGTTGCTGGTTGGTTGGTAACCGGCGACCCAGCAGGTTTCTGTATCCAGATTGGTCAGTGTACCAAGATGTCCGTTGCCGGTTTTATCTTCAATGGTAGTGCTTCCCAGACCGTCGTTCATGGGATAATAAGCGACCAAACCTTCTTCATTGCCTTCCAGTTCTGTGGCAATGTGTTCATTGATTTCTTCCATAGTGCGTCCGGTGTTCCAGATGCGTACTTCATCGATCATGCCCTGCCAAAAACGACCGCTGAATCCGGTGCTTTCACCAATGAGCAGATCCATGGTATTGGCGTTGATTGGCCCTTCGTGGTTTTTTTGTCCGATTAAAGCTCCGTTGATATAAATCTTCATTACATCATCCGCATAAACTGCTGCCACATGATACCATTTATTGAGTTGCATATATTCTCCCGAACTCAGCTCGTCCCAACCGGGCGTGGCAACAAAGTGCATAGTGCCGTTTTTACCGGCGCGCATTACATATCCGGTTTGCGTACCGCCTTCGTCCGCGTCTTTGGAAATAATGGAACCCTGCCATGCCTGATCTTTCCAGGCAGTTGCCTTGATCCAGGCTTCCATGGTCAGTGCTTCTCCAAAATCAAAAGCATCATCATCCGGGATACGGATATAATCGTTTGCGCCATCAAATTCAACCGCAAAATTATCATCCGCAGAAAAATGGTTCACAGTGGCATTAAGCATGTCATTTTCAGGATGGGCATCGCCTTCGAGATTTGTTGTGATTTCGAATGCGTAAAGGCCTTCTTCACTTAAATCTGCTGTGCCGTCGAAAGTGAACTCTGCGGTTTCCAGAGCAGCAAGACCATCTTCAAAACTTTGAGTTACTGTGCTTCCGTCGTTAATTTTATAGGAAACATCAAAACTGCCGATTTCGGCAACACTATAGTTTGTAATGCTGATGCTTACTGTTTCATTTGCTCCCAAATCGCTGGAAGAAAGAGGGGAGAGGAGTGCTGATGGGCCAACATCAGGATCAGTAAAAGGGCATTCAAAATTTTCTACCCATGCAGTTGCAGGATCCATGCCCTGAAGCGTTCCGTCAAAACCATTAGGTGATGAATCAGCGGCAACATCTCCGCTGCCTTCGTTAAATTTCCAGTATCCTGTAAGGCCTGTTTCGTCTCCGTTTAGCTCGGTATTGATACTGGCACGGATTTCATCGGTTGTGCGTGCAACACTCCAAAAGCGTACTTCATCGATTTTTCCGTTAAAAAGGCGTCCGCCCCAGCCTGGACAAGATGCGATTTGGAAATTACCTCGGAATTCGCCTATATCACCGCTGGCATCACTTGAGGCGCGTTCAATTCCATTGATATAGATACGTACGCGGCTGCCATCATAAACACCGGCCAGATGATACCAGGTGCCCACTTCCATAAATTCTTCTGTAGTGGCATAAGCCCAGGCGCCATTGATGGAAACATTGAATTCTGCTTTACCATTTGCTGCAGCGCGCAGGTCAAAACCATTATCTGAACCAATATTGTTTGAATTGGATACAACAGATCCTTTGTAAAGGGCTGATTGCCATTCTTCTGCATTAATCCATGCTTCGATGGTCATTGCAGAAGTCGCTTGCAGGTTTTCATTCTTGGGAATTTCAACTTTGTCGTTTGTTCCGTCGAACATCAAAGAGCTCTGCGCAAAGCCGAAAGGGATTATAAGCAGTGCTGCAATAAGTGTGTATAACTTTTTCATTAGGTTGTTTTATTGATGAATAATAAATTTTTTCCGTGCATTGAGGCCGTCTTTGCTGAATTCAAGAAAATAAATTCCGGGAACCATGTCGTTGATTTCCAGTTTTATTTGCTCTTCTGTTGAAGACCATTGTTCTACGATGCTTCCTGTTAGGTCGATTAAATTGATATGTGTATTGCGCACACCTTTTATCATAACAAAATCCTGTGCTGGATTTGGATAGAAGCTGATGTTGTTGGCAAAAGCATCGAGTTCAGAGACGGCTTCACCGCTGATTACGGCTTCGGATGCTGTTCCGATAGTGTATTCAAATCCGTTTTTCAGTTCGATATCGTTGAACATATAGGCATTTCCCATTTTTTCTTCGGCAGCAGCCAAGGCAACAAATGTTTCAGTTCCTTTCTCGCGTTTTAGCAAAGTATAATGGTTCAGGGCGTATTCAAGCGGCATGTCCGTTGCTTCTGCATTATCGATACTGATAATCAGGTTGGCAGTGACGTTTCCTCCAGTGTTTACATACCATGTACGGGAAGCTTTTACGAAATCTTCAGGGAAATCTGCAGGCAGGTTGTCCTGATTTATACCGCTGAGGCCGTTATGTCCAAAAAGAGCATAATCGTATGATTTTGCTTCGATGTTTCCGATCATGGAAAGGCCGTTTTCAGTAATGGCTCTGTTGTATTCTACTTCGTCCTGTGTTTTTCCGAACCAAATGGCATTGATGTCGGTTTTATCGCCCATCATTTCATCGCCAACAGGTGCATAAGAAGGCGCAAAAGCCCAGAAATCATTGTCGGCATTTTTGACGATACCATTATTTCCGTAAAGACTTTTATCGGTTACAATGGTATCTTTATCTCCATTGAAATCGTAATAAGCCACCAGCCCGCTTTCGTCGCCGGTAATGTTGCGGTGCATGTCGCTGTGGATTTGTTCCTGGCTGCGTGCGGCATTCCAAACGCGTACTTCATCAATATCGCCGAAGCTCATAAAGGAAAATCCCCATGGAGCACGCCCGATGACAAAAGGTTCATCATTTGATGGTACCGGGCCGGCAGGGAGGTTTGTGATTTCGCCGGCTTTTTCACCGTTTACATAGCCGATCATGCTGCCATCTGCGGCAAAAGTAGTGGCCAGGTGCACCCAGCTGCTGTCCCTGCGGAAGGCGCCCGGTGTGGTGAGTTCGGCCACACCTGAAGGGAAAAGTACTTCGGAATAAATTCCTTGTAGCTGTATCCCCATCACATAGCCGTCTTCGAGGCTTTCGGTCATTTTTCCCATTAACTTCTGGTTCCATTGGGCGTCATAAATGCGCAGCCAGCATTCCATGGTAAATTCATAGCCCACGTTAAAGCTGCTGGCATTGCCACAGTCGATGTACATCCAGGGTTGACCTCCGGTGTTCCATGTTTCGTAATTCAGGTAATAGCATTCACCTGCTGATGTTTCCTGCGCCCTGACCAATCCGCTGAAAGCAATGGCGATCAGCAGTGCAAGGCTTGTTTTGAAAATTTTATTCATTTGTATTTCGTTTTGAGTGGTTTGTCATTTTATTTGTTCCACCAGATTCTGGTGCTTTGAGTATCAGCCCCCTGGCGCTGAACGGCTTCGTTGTAATTGTCTGTATTGTACGTAAGTTCCGATGCCGGATAGATGAGCCTTTTTGGGAATTTGGCAGCATCAACTTGCTCACCATTATAGATTGTCAGAACAGGAAATCCTGTCCGGCGGTAATCGGCGTAGCATTCATAAGGGTTTTTAAAGGTATAAGCGATCCATTTTTGGGTGATGATGGTTTCCAGGTCAGCATCGTCGATTTTGTCGAGATAGTTTTGGATATCTGCTTCTTTCACATAGCTGCTGTCGCCAATTTTGTATGATTCCATATCAGCGCGTACGCCTTCTTTGAGGAATTCTGTGGCGTTCCCGTTCATCCATCCTCTCTGAGCTGCTTCTGCTTTCAGGAAACAGATTTCTGCATAGCTCATCAGATATCCTTTCATATCTGAGCGCATAAAATATGTACCGCTTTTACTGATGTTGTATCCGTCTTCGGGATAATTGTCCCAAACCGGGCTGTTATCTGGCGCAAAACAGGGTACTCCTTCGTAGGCTGGCATTCCAAAGGCAACGGATTGCGGGGTAGGCTGACAAAGAACCTGAAGGCGGGGATCGTCATTGCCGTTGAGCATATCGGTAAGGTATTTGCTGGGCCAGTTCCTTCCTGCTGATTCACCACGCTGGATGACGGCATAAAAAGGGTTCTGTCTGGTATCAAGAAAAGGAAACAGTGCACTTTGCTCGTTGGACTGCATCAATTGATCCGGGCTGATTTCTGAAACTATTTCCTGTGCCTGATCCGGTGCTATTTCACACATGCGCAGCGCCATGCGGAGTTTCAGGGAATTGCCAAAGCGTTTCCATAAATCAATATCGCCGCCAAATAGGAGATCGGCAGAACTGCCAAAGCTTTTGAGGTCAGGGTTCATCCCCGCGATGGCTTTATCAATCCGGTCGATTAAAGCCGGATAAATACTGGATTGAGCATCATATTTTGGCGTAAGCAGATGGTCATCATAACCTTTGAGCGCTTCGGAATAAGGTATATCGCCCCAAAGGTCTGTAAGTCTTTGAAAAAGGTAAGCCTGCCATATTTTGCAAATGGCCAGCTGATTTGCGGCTTCCGGATCATCTTTCAAAATATCGACGATCGCCTGTGCGTTCATCAGGCTGTTGGCATAAACTTCACCCCAAAGGTTGTTCTTTTCATCGCTCATTTCGTATTCTTTGCCTTGTTCCCAGCCGCCATATCGCGCCAGCGACTGAGTCCAGGTCATGAGTCCCCATTGTTCCACATGCACGGAAACATTATATGATCCTGCACCTTGAATAAGAGTGTTTGTGAACAAATAATCGGGATTGGCGTATTCGGGTGCATTGGGGTTTTCGTTGAGTTCTTCAAGGCTTTTTTCACAGGAAATGCCCGCAAATGCAATCAGGATCAGTAAACTGTATTTTAAAATATTATGTTTCATAATTTGTCCTCCTTATATGTTGAATTTCAAATTAATACCAAAAGATCTGCGCATAGGGTAGGAGTAGATTTCAAAACCCTGCCCGTTGCCATTTGTATAGGACGATTCCGGATCAACATTCGGAACGCCGGAATAGATCAGCCAGAGGTTGCGGCCTACCAGCGAAATGCTTGCATTCGAAATGCGTAGCTTGCGCAATTTATTATTAGGGATGTTCCAGGTCAAAACCAGTTCTCTGAGTTTAAAATAGGTGGCATCATAAATGAAAGGTTCATGGATTTCATTGCCCCAGTCGGTAAACTGTCCCCAGTATTCTTCTGGGTTGACATATATGTTGTTGGTTTCTCCATTTGCGAAAACGCCTTCGGCAAGATAACCACCGGTGGCTGTCCAGTCGTTGGGCGAAACGCCTGCAGCTTCCCGTGCCGCTTCACTGGCATACCATTCTTCGCGGCCTTCAAGGGTTGATTCCAGGTTTCCGGAATAACCGCTCATATACATATTCGTTCCGCTGTACATATCGCCGCCAATGCGGAAGTCGATGAGGAATGACAAGCTGATATCTTTATAGGATAATGAATTGCGGAAACCGCCGGTTAAATCGGGCATATAATTTCCCAAAACACTGGGCTGGTCATCGCGTATATAAAGTCCGGTTTGGCTGTTGACGAGTTTGTTTCCATTCGCATCACGCTTAATGGCGTAGCCCACGATATCTCCGTATGGATGACCGGGGCGTGCTTCGATACTGAGCCGCCAATGTGTGCGCAAAGTGTATGCAGGCAGGTCGTCGGCCAGCTCCAGGACTTCCGAAGAGTTTTTGGCCAGGTTCAGGCTGGTATTCCAACTGAAGCCGCCGGGATTATTAAATATTTTGGCAGTTAGTTCCACTTCAACACCTTTATTATTGATTTTTCCGCTGTTGATCATGGCCATCAGGCTACCGGAACTTGGACTTACATTTGCCGCAAGTATCTGGTTTTTTGTGGTTTGATTGTAGTAGGTCACATCCAGGATGAGGTTATGGCTCAAAAAATGCAGGTTTGCGCCAATTTCCTGGCTTGTTGTGATTTCCGGCTTGAGATCAAGGTTTGGGATAAAGGAAGTAATGGCACTATAAGGTACGCCATTATAACTGCCCAGCTGATTAAATGTATATTGCAACTGATAGGGATCGGTGTCGCCACCCACCTGAGCCCAGGAAGCCCGCAACTTCCCGAAAGGAAGCCAGTCAGGAGTATAGTCAAAGGCGTCGGTAAAAATAAAACCGGCGCTCACACTGGGATAAAAATAGCTGTTGTTGGCGGCGGGCAAGGTTGAAGACCAGTCGTTTCGTGCTGTCAGATCAAGATACATCCAGCCTTTATATGCCAGCTGTCCAAAACCATAAACCGAATTGATGCGCTTTTCCCTTAAATAATAGTGATTGAGTGTGGGGTTGTTGCTGTAATCGACATTATAAAAATAGGGAACCGACAATCCTCCATCGGTCCAGGCCGATTCCTCTTCGTTTTTATATTGCATGATGTTGCCGCCAAAATTGAGGTTGTATTCCCAGTCTTCATTGATTTTATCATCCCAGCTGAAAAGGAAATCTGTATTGTACTGGAAATTATGCAACCAGCGCTGGTTGTAGCTGCCCAAACTGTTGGAAATGCCTTTGTATGCCTGGCGATTATTAAACCGGTGTATTCCGATATCAGCATTGGCGCGCAACATAAATTTGAGCTTTTCCATGAGCTGGATGTCGAGTTTTACATTTCCAACAATGCGGTTGCGCACATCGTCATTCAATTCAAAAGTATGCATCCAATAAGGGTTTATTTGCCAGTTCCAGTTGGTGTACCATGTTTGTTCATAGCCGTTTGCGTCCATTATGTTGTTTTCCAGTGATTCATCGCTGATATTCCTTGGCATGAAAATATAGTTTCTGGGAACACTATAGGAATTGGATAACCCAAGACGGTTATCTGCTTTTTGGTACATATAACTAGTTGAAAAATCCAGCTTTATCGCCTTACTGATACTGGCAACTGTGTGCAGGTTAAAGTTGTGCCGGTTTAGTTTGGTTTCCGGTACAATGTCTTTATTATAGAGATTCGTGTAGGAGAAACGATAAGTCATCTGGTCTGATCCTCCTTCCAGTGATATGTTGTTGGTGGTATTCAAACCCGTATTGAAATAATCGCTGTAGTTATTGGGTTGCGGATCAAAAGTTTTTGTCTGTCCGTCCCAGTCGATAATGGTTTGTCCTTCCATTCGTGGTCCCCAACTTCCATAAGCTGAAGGGCTTTCTGATTGATAGACAGGGATTCCTTCATCATTGATTTTCCATGGAGCTTCGAATTTTCCATTTCGTCCGGCACCATATTCGTTTTGAAATTCAATGGGAATATACGCCTGAGTAAATTCTGTATTGGTACTGAAACGAATGCCGAGATCTTTTGATTTTTTTCCTTTTTTTGTGGTGATGATGATGACCCCATTTTGCGCGCGGCTTCCATAAAGCGCCGAAGCACTGGCACCTTTAAGCACGGAAATAGATTCTACATCATCGGGGTTGATATCGGAAATTCCGCTGCCATAATCGAAACCGCCCCATTCGTTGGTGGTGTTATTGGTTTCGTTATTGATGGGGACACCATCTACTACAATCAAAGCCTGGTTGTTGTTGAAGGAGGAATTTCCCCGCAGCACAATGCGGCTGGAAGATGCAGGGCCACCTGTGGTAGAGCTGATCTGAAGGCCGGCAACTTTTCCGCTCAGGCTATTGATCATATTCGGATCACGTGCTGTTTGGATGTCGTCACCTTTTACTTCCTGAACGCTAAATCCCAATGCTTTCTTTTTTCGGGAAATTCCCAATGCTGTAACCACAACTTCATCAAGTTGCTGCATTGTAGGGACCAATTCTATTTTTAATTCCGCTTGTCCGTGAAATGGGATGGTGTCGGTAGCAAAGCCCATGCAAGAGACAATCAGGTTTTTGGTGTTTGCAGGAATCTGCATCTCAAAACGGCCGTCCAGGTCGGATGATGCTCCGCTTCGGGCTCCTTCGGCAATGATATTCGCAAAAGCCACCGGGCTTTGGTCTTTTGCAGATAATATACTGCCTGAAATGCTGATATTTTGTGCCAGTAGTATTCCTGTGCCGGCGAGCAAAATAAGCAGGAGTATAGTTTTTTTCATACGTTGTGTTTATTTTAATTGGGTTGATTTTCTGATTTTTAATTCGGTGTCCAGAATGATTTTTTGGTATTCGTGTTTTTTGTTTTCAATGGAGTCTATGAGCATTTCTACAGATTTTTGCCCCATTTGCCTGAACGGCTGCGCTACTGCCGTCATGGGTGGCCATAGTAACTCAAAGTATTCAATGTCATCGAAACTGGCCAGTTTGACTTGCTCCGGTATTTGTATATTTCTTTTTTTGCAAGCCTGCATAAAACTAATTGCAATACGGTTGTTCAGGCTGAATACGGCATCCGGAGCATTGCCGTTGGAGAACCATTCTTCAATCGCTTTTTCGATGCTTGCATCAATATCAGCAAATTCAATTGTTTTGATATGTTGCTCATCCCATTTTAATCCGTTTTCCTTGCAGGTTTCTGCGCAACCCGCGATACGCTGCTGAATAGCAGAGGTGTAAACTGGGGAGATAGCAAGTAACCCAATGTTGCTGCATCCAATGTCGATAAGGTGTTTTGTCAGTTGTGCCGACCCTTTGTAGTTATCAACAGCTACCGCATCAGCATTGAGCTCATTGAAAATACGATCGATTTGTACAACGGGAAATTTGACTTTCATCAGGTTTTGCAGGAATTTGGAGTCTTTCTGTGTTGAAGAAAGAATGATGCCATCTACCTGACGGGCGCGCAGCATTTCGATGAGTTCAGTTTCTTTGTCAGCTTTTTCATCGGTGCTGCAGATAATCAGATTGTAATTTTGTTTTCCGGCTGCATCTTCAATAACACGTGCCAGGCGGCTATAAAAAATATTGGAAATATCCGCCACGATCAGTCCCAATGTTTTTGATCGTCCGGTACGAAGGCTGCGGGCCAAATAATTAGGTTGATAATTGAGCTCCCGGGCCTTTTCCCAGACTTTTTCCTGGGTTTTCTGACTTATGCCATTTTTGTCTCCGAGATTATTTAAAACCATAGATACCAAGGTTTTTGATACGCCCAATGATTTGGCTATATCGTTTAGTGATATTCTTTTCATAAATTGATATTTTTGATTAGTTGATCGCTCTTACGCGTATTATTTGTTGAAAATCAGCTAAATCGGTTTAGCTTGAAAATCAAAAAAATACCTCAAAATGAGGTTGATACACAAAAAAGTACCTGCAATTTAAGAAGATTTTGAGTTTCGGCAATAAAAAATAACAGATAAATTATTGTTCATTTTACTGAATTGATTTAGATAATTGATATACAGATATTTAAATCGAAATTTTAATTTTTGCCCACTTATCGCGATATAGTGAAAAAATTGTAATAATTTTCTGTGATTTGCTTCCCCGGTTAGCTTGCATATCTCAAAGGCTTTTGCTTTTAGCTCCTGCGGTTTGCAGGATAGTTTTTGTCTGGAATGACGCGTTTTTATGAAGTCAGGAGGCAAATGCGGCGAGGACACAATAGTATATTTTAAAGACGTCCTCGCCGCATTTGCCTTAAACACCTAATAAACAGTGTCATTCCGACCGGAACAAAGCCAAACGAAGTGAATAAGGCTTTGTCCCGATAACTATCGGGAGGGAGGAATCTGTTAGAGATCAATGGTTCAATAATATATATCTGCATATTTTTTTAAACATTATTGTTACCCACCTAATTCCTAGTAGAACTATTCTATCCTATTGTTTCAATAATGAAATATCAAAAATTTACCTGCTTGAACTTCAGGTCAGTTGGATTGTTTTATTTTGGGCAAAATATTACGATTATGAAATCCAACGCAAGATCTCCCGAAGAATATATCAAAGAACTGGAAGGTGTTCAGCGCGAACAAGTTGAAATACTGCGAAAATGTGTGCTTGAAAATCTCCCCGAAGGTTTTGAAGAGGGTATGGGCTATGGAATGCTGGCTTATGTGGTTCCGCATACAAAATATCCTGCGGGTTACCATTGTGATCCGAAGCTTCCGCTGCCATTTATCAATATTGCGGCTCAGAAACGCCATACGGCATTATATCATTCGGGTTTATATTCTGATAATGAATTAAGTAAATGGTTTGTGGAAGAATTTACCAAACGCACCGGCAAAAAGCCTGATTTGGGCAAAAGTTGCCTTCGATTTAAGCTTAAAAATGAAATTCCGGAGGATTTAATCGGGGCGCTTTGCCGTAAAATCAATCCGGATCAGTGGATCAAAATTTATGAAAGTCATATAAAACGATAGCTATGAGAAATATTCGTATAGAAATTAAGTGGTCATTGATTTTTGTGGGCATGAGCCTGCTGTGGATGCTGCTCGAGCATCTTGTGGGATTGCATGATGCTCACATTGAACTTCATGCAGGGCTTACGAACCTTTTTGCTATTCCTGCAATTTTGATATACGTTTTTGCTTTGCTGGATAAGCGAAAGAAATTCTATGGCGGCCTGATCAGCTATAAACAAGCATTTGTCAGTGGATTGATCATTAGTTTGATTGTTGCCGTTTTAAGTCCATTGAGCCAGTATATTACTTCTACCATCATCACGCCGCATTATTTTGAAAATGCGATTGACTTTGCTGTTTCCTCGGGTGCGATGGATCAGGCAGCGGCCGAAGCATATTTTAATTTAAACCAGTACATCATCATGAGCCTGATTTCTGCACCGCTCATGGGAATAATAACCACTGCAATTGTGGCCTTGTTTGTGAAGAAGAAAGCCTACTGAGAATTACTTCAACTTTATGCCTTAACTTCCAATAAATCTGTATTTTTGACGCATATATTCTGAAATCTGTTTTTCAGGCGTTTTTAGATGATCGCTGTCCATAATATTTAAGGTGCGGCATCGTTGATATTTACTGATTATTGCCATATTTTCTCGAAATAACATTTGATATGAAAAAAATGAAAAGCACTCCAATTAGATTGATGTTGATTTTTCTGCTCATAGGCGGTCTGGGCTTTATGCAGAGCGGATGTACATCCAAAAAGAAACTGGCCGAACAAGCACGGCAGGCGCAAATTCAGGAAGCCAAAACCCGCCTGATTGCACTTTTGAATGATGATGGCAGTATGACCATTGGTGAAATGGAACAGGAAGTTGCAGAAATCAAAGGCTGGAGCCTTCAGGATGAGGAAGTGGACAAGCTGATTGCCAAAGCAGAAAAGAAAATCGAATACGAAAAGCAAAGACTTGAAAAAGAAAAGCTTAAGGAGGAAGCGATTATCAAGTTACTGGCCCTGCTCAACGATAAATCCCTGAGCGTTGAAGAACTGGAAGAAGGTTTGGCCGAGGTTAAGGCTATGGGTCTTGAAGATGAGGAAATCGATGATATGATTGCCCGTCTGGAACAGCGCATCAAAGAAATGAAAGCATTTAAAGATCAGGGCGGTGAACTTCAGGAATACCTCGACGAGATAGGCTCAATGGCACGAAACGGCAATATTGACGGAGCCAACCGCATGATCAGCGAATGCCTGCAAAAGTTCGAAGGACCGGAAGTTCCTGTTTTGATTATCATTAGCATCGAAGGTGATATCGTTGATTATGATAAACCCACAACGGCAGGCAAATACCTGAATTACCTCAAGGATGTGAAAAACAGTCCCAATAAGGTTTATCGCTTAAAAAAGAGCGATATGGGTAAAATAATCGAACTGGAGCTGATTAAAAAATAGTTTGGAAACCAAAAAAAAGAAGAAATGAAATTTAAAAGCATAATCTCCGCCTTTTTAATTATTTTGTTGAGTTTCAGTGCCCTCAATGCACAGGAGGAACTGTCTCCACAACGCAAACAGGCTATTGACAGCCTTGCATTAGAGAAAGTAAAAGACCTGAGCCGTTATATCAGTATTATTGGAAATAAGGATACGGAATGGTCTGAAGCCAAGCGTGTTATTGACCGTGCCTCCGAGCTCTTTATGGAAGGCAGCGAAATCGGGGTTTCCTCATTGTATTCCAAAACGATCAAGCATTATTCGGTGCGCAAATATTTTGACCGCCTGATGCGCCTGAATTACGATAAAGTGGAAATCGACTGGTATAAAGTTCAGTATGTCAGTGATCTGGAACGACAGCCTGATGGGACTTATGTGGGTATTATCACCATTTTCCAGAAATTTAAAGGTTACGACAAGGAAAAAGGTTTGGTTTATGAAGATACAACCAAAAAGGACATCACGGTTTACGTAAAGCGAAAAGAAACCCAAATTGGTGGCCGCCTGATTGGCTTCTGGGATGTGATGCTGGGCGATATCCGCGTGAAAGAAACCAGTAAAAAATAATTTGTTTTCCGGATTGTGGTCTGCCCAATGGAGTTTTTTCAATTTATCTCCGGGCAGGCCGTTTTTATTTTTTAATCAATTAAAATACTGCTTTTGAAAGGATTTTGGATCAGCCTGTTTTTCCTCGTTTTTTTTGGCGGCAATAGTATAGCACAGAACAGTTTGGGCAATGTGCAGCTCGATGAGCGTTTTTTATATGCCCAAACCAAACAGGTAAATCAGTTTTTCCGGCGCTTTAATGCCGAAGAAGATGCTATGGGCAAACGACTGCCCGGCAACGACAGCCTCTACCGCAATCCGGAACTCCGGAAACGATACCTGCCCTTTTTATTTGATTTGCAAACCATTGATACTTCGGGTATTGTATTCCATAAATTTATGGATAAGATTGCTCAAAAGCATGTTTTTTTCCTGAATTTCCATAAAGATGAATGGTATGCCGAAGCCATATGCCGTTTTGTGCGTGCTGAAGAATTTGAATACATCAGCCTGTATCTCAAGCTGGAGCCCGACCGTAAAGGCTACAAATGGGTTTTGTCGGGCGCGTCATCACCTCGGTGGATCAAAGCTTTTGCCCGCATGGAAGATACGCTGCAACAAAAAAAGCATTTCCTGCATCCTTTGAGCCACGAAATTGATTTCATGAATTTGGATAAAGCATTCCGCGATCCGAAAAATGCAGCTTTTTATACGGAAAACGGTTTTCAACCTGATTTTCTGAGCATTTTCCTCTACGAAATGGCTCAGGGCAAATTACGCCTGGTCAATGTTGATGAAGTGAAATTCCATTTCATGCAGGTGCCCGGCTGGTATTTTGAATTGAGCTGGTTTAACCGCAACAGCATGAATTCGGGCTGGTTGATCAGCAATTTATTACCTTTGACCCACCAAGATAAAGCTGTATTAAGAAAAGCATTTGCAAATGAATAGGAATGTGTACGCATTAATCCTTTCTTTTTTCCTTATTTTTAATTTATTTGCTCAGGATCAGGCTGAGCTGGAAAAAGATGCGGCAGGTTTGCTTGACTTTTATCAGGGGACGCTCAATTTCCTGGGCGATCCGATAAGTCCTGCTCCGGAAAAACTGATCATCATCAACGAAAGTTTTAGCAAGATGTTCCTGAATCCGCAGGTGCAAATAGAAGATGACCTGGTGCCTGACCGCCAAATGGTGCTTTATAAAGATGTGCAGGCGTATCTGAAAGATGTGGATTTCTTTTTCCGAAATGTAAAATTTGATTTTGAAATTAGCGGAACCGAAATGCTCCTGGGTGATGCCGGACAGAAAATCATCAAACTTACCGTAAACCGAAAGCTCAATGGCCGTGATATTGATGGCGACAGCATCAGTGATGAGTGCCGTGTTTTTGTGGAAATGAACCAGGATGTGCGGGATGGCGGACTGAAAATTGCCAGCATTTATTCCACACAACCTTCTGAAAGAGAGCGTCCGCTGCGTTGGTGGGCTTCGCTCGATCAAAACTGGCGTGATTTTTTTGCCGGCGATTTGCCTGTTTGTGAGGATCTTCCCCTTAAATCAGTTGTTTCCTATTCCGACAGCAGCATCTGGTTTTGGTATGATACGGCCATGCTCGAAAAAGTCCGTAAATATGAAACAACCGGTCTGGATACCATTTGGTATTTTGAACTCGACAGCGTAACGCATCGCTTGATCGATAGCGTTCTTTGCCCGCACAATAAAGTTGATTCCATTGTAAAAACATTTATAGAAAAACGCCAAATAGATAGGGCAGGAGACAGCAGTATTTTTGACCTGAATCCGCTTTCCGACCTGCGCGAACTGGAAATCATTGATATCAGCAATACCGCTGTGGATGATATTTTCCCGCTGCGCAATCTGAATAAATTGCAGGAAATCCACGCCAACAATACTTCTGTTGCTTCTGTGGATGCTTTGCGTTATACGCTGAGCCTCAGGGAGATTTCGCTGGATGATGTTCCGCTTACCGGCATTTCTGCATTGGTGCAAATCCAGTCGCTGGAGGAACTTGTGCTCAATTCGCCCTATATCGCGCATTACGACAGCATTTTCCTTTTGAGCAAGCTGCGTTCGCTCAGTTTGTCAGGCGCACCGCTTTTCCAGTTGCAGCCTGTTTTTGCCGATGGTTCATCGCTCGAAGAGCTGGATTTGAGCAATACACCGCTTAAAGTATTGCCCGATTTTGAGCCAGCCCGACATTTAAAAATCCTGAATATCAGCAATACCTACATCCGAAAGCTGGATCCGCTCCAAAATCAGGGATCCCTCGAAGTGCTTTGGTGCGATTCTACCGGGATTTCATCATTGCAGCCACTGGAGCAGCTCCCGAAACTGCGCCGCATCTATTGTGATGGCGCAAAAATCACTAAATCGGAAGCAAAGCGATTTATGAAAACTAAGCCCAATTGCCTGGTGATTTATGAATCCACGCAATTGGAAGAATGGTGGCAGCAGCTTGATAATGAATGGAAAGGGATTTTTATTGAAGCTGCTGATCTGGATGAAGAAACCGTCATCTCAAAGGAATCCCTGCATAAACTGATACAACTTAAAGAACTGAATTTGAGCGGTAAGCCGAAGATTAAAAACCTTACTCCTTTGCGGCAACTTGAGCTTCTGGAAAAATTGGATATCTCGCGGACCGGAATTTCTGATCTAAGCCCCATCAGTGATCTGATGCAGTTGGAAAACCTGAATATTTCCAATACGCCGGTTGAAAAAATTGGCGCTCTTGCCGCTTTATACCATCTCGAAAAATTGAATATTGACTCCACCAATGTGGATGATGTCCTTCCGCTTGCTGCTTTAAATCAGCTGGTTTTGCTTCGTGCCGATGCTTGTCCTGTGCCGGAAAGGAATGTTGCTGAATTGCAGAATATCCTGCCTGAACTGAAAATCTACAGAAAGACCGCAGAAATTACCGCTTGGTGGAATGAGCTCAATCCCGCATGGAAAGAAGGTCTGGCAGCCTATTTTGATGCCGAAGAAAACGATAAGGCCAAAGCATTTTACGAACTGCTGCATCAGGATGAAATTCATATCAGGGATTTGGATTTAATAAGTTCCGCTCCGGTGCTTATGTTTTCTGATTTACGGGTGCTGGAACTGTCGAATTGTGGCATCGCCCAGATTAATGCCCTCTCCGAATTGAAAAAACTGGAGGAATTAAACCTTTCGTCCAATCCGCTTTCTGATATACAGTCCATCGCGTCGCTTTCCGGACTAAAAAAACTCAATATTTCGGGCACAGCCGTGGAAGTGCTGGATGCACTGGCTTTCCTGCAAAAGCTGCAGCAGCTTGATTGCAGCAATACGCAAATCAAGAAACTGGATCCATTGGGCGGCTTAACGCAACTGGAAGATTTAAACTGCTCCGGAACCAAAGTCAAGAAGTTAGATCCGCTATACCCACTCAAGTTAAAGAAACTGACTGTTTTCAATACGCGTGTAAATCAGCGCCGCATCGACGATTTCAAGAAGAAAATGCCTGAATGTGAAGTGGTGTTTTATTGATTTTGTACACTGCAATCGAGAAATACTGTGTAATTGCTGCCTTGCCAATTGCGCCTGATGGCAGTGATAAAATCATGTAAGGTATTCATGGGCAGGTAAGGCCCTTATCTCATAACCGTCTTTTTCAAAAATATCTGAATCAGATAAAGTGATGATTTTGCCTGTTTTTATTTTGAAAAATTTTAGAGCAGTAAGCAAACCACTGATCTCCCGATCAAGATTTTCTGCTGTTAATTCATAGCATACCTGCACTATCTCAATAACTTGCCCCCTGCTGTACGCCACAAAATCACACTCCCCATTGTCGTCAAAATAGTATAGTTCCCTGTATTTTTTTCTTAGATGCAGAAAAATCAGATTTTCCAGTTTTCGCCCCGTATCTTTTGTTTTGCTTACAGAAAGTGCATGGAGCATGCCTGTATCAACTGCATATACTTTGCGGGGATTAACAAGCTGTGCTTTAGTGGAGTAACTAAACTTCGGCAGAAAATAAAAAAGATAAGCCTGCTCTAAATAGGCAAACCAATTAAGTACAGTGCTGGTCGCCCCAATGGATAATGGGTGACGGAGCCTGGAAGCAGAAATTCGGTTACCAACATTAGCCATCAAATAGTTAGCTAATCTTAACAAGTTTGTTGCATCTTTTATTCCAAATCGAGCCTGGATGTCGCGTTTTAGGATGTCATCATAGAGCATCAGCAATATTTCTTCATTCCCGCTCTTCAAATATTCAGGGAAACCGCCACAAACAAGATAGTCCTTAAGGCTTTCGGGCGAAGCGGACGTATTCCTGAACTGTAAAAATTCTGAATAAGAAAAAGGGAAAAGTTCTTTCGTAATATGCCGCCCGGTAAGACGCGTCCCAAGTTCCATACTCAACATCGCAGCATTGGAACCCGTTGCAATCAATTTAAAACCTTCATCGAGTTTCTGGCGTACGTACATTTCCCAGCCTTCAACCAATTGTATTTCATCAAAGAATAAGGTTTTGGTAGTTTGATGGCTGATAATATTATCTAAGCGACTAAAATCATGCATATTAAAACCATAGAGCTGTGGTGTGTCAAAATTCAAAAAAAAGACAGCTTTATCTTGCATCTGCTGCATCAATTGCAGTAAAAGTGTGCTTTTTCCGCATCGACGAATGCCCGAAATAATCAAGGCATGTGACTGTAAATTTTCAACTGGCAATGTCAATTCCCTTTTTTGTCCTGCATCTTTGCGAAGCAAATATTCTGTTTGTTGTGCTGCAATCTGATTAATTATTCGTTCGAGTATCATGGCATCATATTTATTTGATCCAAAACTACAAATTTATTTGATTCAATCAAACAAAACCTTTTGATTGAATCAAACAGATTTACTTATGAGAATCCGAAGTTTCCAAGAAAAGATGCTTCTGTGTAATTTCCTGTGATTTTGTGCCGCAATATAAAATACTCGGTTCTACCAGGAATTTTGTGGCAAGACAAAATTTAAATGCCCAACAGATCCCTCCTTCCGATAGCTATTGGAATTCCTCATGCTTCGGAAATCTTTGTCGGGATGACGCGTTTTAATGAAGTCAGGAGGCAAATGCGGCGCACTTCGACTTGGTTCGGCTACGCATAGCTCGACTACGCTCGGCACATCGCACCACAGGACACTCAGTGACCAGCCGTATTTGCCTTAAACACCTAATAAACAGCGTCATTCCGACCGGAACAAAGCCAAACAAAGTGATTAAGGCTTTGTGAAAGAATCTATCGGGACACAGATTTTTCACATGATTATTCTATTAAGATATCTCTCAATGATTTTAATCCGAAATTTTATGATTACCTACGACATTCTTTGTAGAACCAAATACTCTTTGAATTTTTAGCCAAAAGGAATTTGAATGTTATTTTAAATAGCCTCAAATGCACCCAAGCCGGCAGCTGCATCTGCTTTGCAATAAAACCAAAGAAGGCTACGAACCGCTGACCATTTTTCCCGGAACCTATGCGCCACCACTGCCCAATCCAAAATATCTCGAAGGAGAAAACCTGCAAAACGCCAAAGACTTCTGGAATCAACACGTCTTCATCGTTGAATAAACCAATCATGCGTCAATCACATATTAACTCATCACTCATCACTCCTCACTCCTCACTGATCACTGCTCACTCCTCACTGATCACTGCTCACTCCTCACTGATCACTCATCACAGATCACAGATCACAGATCACTAATCACTAATCACAGATCACTAATCACAGATCACTAATCACTAATCACTAATCACTCATTAACAATTAACCCCTATCTTTGACCCTCCAAAAAACCGCCTTATGAACAAGAATATCCTTTTTTTACTGATTATTGTTTTCATTGCATCATGTTCTTCCAAAAAATCGGAACCCGCATTCGCCCTGGCAGAGGAGCAATCCGATGAGCAAACGGACTTTTATACGCTGAAAGTTGCTAAACCTGTTCTGGTAGCCGATGGTGAAAACAACCAAAGTGCTAAAATTTTCAATCATGCCGTGGATACTTTTTATGCCACACATTTATTTGATTTCAGTGGGGCGCAACTCGACAGCCTGAAAGCCATGGTGCAACTCAGTGAGAGTGGTGCCAAAGCAGAAAAGCTGATGGAATATCTGATTACCTACCGCAATAAAAATATTGTGAGCATTCGATTTACTGATTATGAATTTATGCTCGGAGCGCATGGTTTTACGCAGCTGGCATCATTTAATTATGATTTTTCCGGATCGCGCTTTTTGAAAATCAGCGATGTGCTTGATTTTTCTGATACAGCTAAAGCGGACACTATCAATCAGATTATCAATTTGCATTTTGAAAATCCCGACAGTTGTTTTGATCAAAAACCCGAAATAGATCCGCATTTTACGACTTTCAATTTTACAGATAAAGGAATTTTATTCAGTTGGGAAGCCTATGAGCTCGGTGCATATGTCTGTGGCAGCCCGGAGATTATGGTGCCTTACGCATCTTTTCGTGAAGCAGGGCTTCTGATATTTGATCCAAAATCAGATAAGTAGCATTTTTATATGCTGTATTTCAAGTGTTTATAGATAAGGTGACGGCTTTTTATTAATTTTATTTAAAGCCTTTTCCAATTAGTCTAAAAATAGTACTTTTGCACTGATTTTAAATTATTTAATTTAATCTATTTAACTATGAGTAAGATAAAAGTAGCAATTAACGGATTTGGCCGTATCGGAAGGATCACATTCCGCGCCTTATTGAAGAAAGAAAATGTAGAAGTTGTAGCGCTGAATGACCTGACTAGCCCGGCTACTCTTGCCCATTTGCTGAAGTATGACTCAGTTCATGGAAAATTCCCGGGTGAAGTAAGTGTAGATGGAGATTATCTCGTGGTAAACGGATTACGCCTGAAAGTTTATGCAGAACGCAATCCTGCTGATCTGCCATGGAAAGAACTGGGTGTTGATGTTGTTGTTGAATCTACCGGTGTTTTCCGCTCACGCGATGGCATCCAAAAGCATATTGAAGCAGGTGCACGCAAAGTGGTACTTTCTGTTCCTTCTAAATCAGCTGATGATGTGGATGCAACTGTTGTTTTGGGTGTTAATGAAGAAAACCTTACACCTGACGTGAACATTGTTTCCAATGCATCATGTACTACAAACTGCCTTGCCCCGGTTGCAAAAGTACTCAACGACAAATTTGGTATCAAGCGTGGTTTGATGAATACCATCCATTCGTTCACAAACGATCAGATTATCCTCGATGCCCCACATAAAGACCTTCGTCGTGCACGTGCCGCAGCCATGTCGATTATCCCAACAACAACAGGTGCCGCTAAAGCTGTGGGCCTTGTAATCCCTGAGCTGAAAGGAAAACTCGATGGCTTCGCAATGCGCGTTCCTACTCCTGACGGATCATGCGTTGACCTTACTGTTGAACTCGAAAAAACAGTAACCAAAGAAGAAGTAAATGCAGCCATCAAAGAAGCTGCTGAAGGTGCAATGAAAGGTATTCTCGAATATTGCGAAGATCCAATCGTAAGTACCGACATCATTGGTAACCCACATTCTTCAATCTTTGACTCACTGATGACACTCGTTATGGATGGCAATTTCGTGAAAATTGTTTCCTGGTACGATAACGAAGCTGGTTATTCAAACCGTATGGCCGATATGGTTGAAAAACTGTCATAATGAATGGAAATAATCAATTTCTAATATTTCGGGAGCCCTCATTTTGAGGGCTTTTTTTGTTTTGTTTAAGGATTTCAGGCCATCTGCTCCCGAATCCGTTCCGCTAAAATTTTGGGAGTCAGCCCTTCTCCTTTGATGACTAGATCGGCTTGAGCATAAAATATTTTCCTTTCTTCAAGGCGCTGGCTGATAAATGATTGCAGTTCGTTATCGTTCATGCCCTGGATAAGCGGCCGTGGTTTTTTTGAGGCGCGTAAACGGTAGAACAGGCTTTTGGGTGATAGCTGAATATAAACCGAAAATGCCTTATTGAGTATGTGCTCAATATTTCCTTGATAACAGGGCGTACCGCCACCCAAACTGAGCAAAACGTTCTCTGATTCCAGGAATTGTTGCAGGCTGTCGGATTCCAGCTTACGGAAAACATCTTCCCCATACTTTTGAAACAGGCCGCTGATGTTGACCCGATAACGTTTTTCGATTTCCAGGTCAAGGTCATAAAACTCCAGATCGAGCAAATGCGCTGTGCGTTTGCCAAGGCTGGATTTTCCGCAGCCCATAAACCCGATCAATACAATGGGTTTCATTCGTCCTTCCTTCTGAACAGGCTTTTAACATCCTGATAATCGATATAATAAATCAGCTTTAGGCTCACCGAGCTGGCTGCCGGGCTTTCCAGAGTATATTTCAAGTTCCGGAAATAATCGTTTACAACTTTACTGTCGTAATGGTTAATGGCTGTTTTCCATGAAACGCTCATTTCGCTGCCCGGAGCAAAATACCATGTAAAAAAGATATCGGCATTAAACAAATTAAAACTGAAATCCTGATTGGGATAATTATCGCTTTCCGGATATTCTTTCAGGTAACCGTCTTTTTGAAGTGTATAAAACTCTTGATAATCAGCTTCTACCAAATAATGCCGGATTTTCAGGTTAAAGGCTGCTTTATTGCTCAGGAAAAACTGGGCGCGCAAAGTGTTTTCAATTTCGGTTACATTTCTACGTCCGAAGATAATGGTGGATTGATCGCCACTTTGTTGGGTGCTCACATAGCCGAGGTTGTTTTTGCTGTGTTCATATTCGCCACGGATGTCCACGCTCAGGCGGTCACTGAAACGATAACGGGGCTTGAGCCAGAATTCCGTTATTCTTTGCTCGTAATCAGTAGCTTGAGCATATTCCGCGCCACCATCCAACACAAAAGCTTTACGATAATCGGGCGAAAGCCAGATGCTGCCTTCCCAGTAAGCAGGCTGTTTGAAAACTTGTCCGGGACTGCGGGCTTCGAAATAATCATTGATTTCTGTGGGATAAACCTTAAAATCAAAACCGGCGGTAAGGTGATTCACAAAAGTTGTACGGCTGTTTATGCCAATGTCTGAACTAACGTAATTTCTTGGCGCATAAAGCATTTGATGATCCATATACAGCATATTGGAGGATTCCAGAATAATGCCGGTAGCTTTATAAATGTTGTAGGAAAACGCCGCAAAATGCGAAAATTCATTATTGTTATACAGGAAGCCCAGATCATTGGGGTCGTAGGTTTCTGTCTCCAGTGTTTCACCAAAAATAAAACGGAAATTTCCTTTAATCCGCTGGAATTCCCAAAAATATTTAAGGCCAAAATCGGGCTTGTGAAGTTTTTTGTATTTCTGGCTGACATTAAATTGCCCGAAAAATGCCACAGAATTATTCCAAAAAGTATAGCGCGATTCGGCTCCGGTTACGTTTGCGGCATAATCGGTTCCGGGCATATACACATTAGTGTTGATGAGGCTGATGTAGCTGTTCTGACGCAAAGCCTGATCAAAAACCACTATATTGTAATTAGTGAAAGGCTGGGTAGTAACTTTCCGTGCATCGCCACTCAGTGTATCCACCACTGTGGCACTGCTTTTGGCAGTCATGGCATTAAACACTCCTATGCCCAGGCCGCCTTTTGTCCTGCCAGAAATTTTCGTTGCATTGATCAACTGTGTGCTCGAAGGATTTTTTTCTACTACTTCATTGGCGTTCAGGCTGTCATAGACATCGCCGGCATATTTTGGACTGTCGCCGATGCGGCGGCTGTAAAAAAGTCCGCAGCGGTTGAACAGCTCAGTGCCTTCGGTGAAAAACTGCCTTTTTTCGTCATAGCGAATCTCGAAAGGAGAGAAGTTAAAGACTTCATCATCCGATTCTACCTGACTGAAATCCGGTACCAAGGTCATATCGAGCGTAAAACTTTCGTTGATACCGTATTTTAAATCCATGCCGGCATTGTAGGTGGTTTTCCAGTCATCTGATGAGGGCAGTTTCTCCAGTCCGATGCTGGCATAAGGCATGAGCGATAAGCGTAAGGATGGTTTTATGTTGTTGAGTCCGGTGAGCGTTCCGCTTTGATAGAGCCAGTCGTTTTGGCTGTCGTCGATATAATTCCAGGTCATACTTTCGCGATAGCGCCGGATTTCGCGCCAGAAATTCACGCCCCAGTTTTGTACGGAATCTACCGGAAAACGCAGGGCAGAGTAGGGGATACGCAATTCGGCAATCCAGCCTTCGCCGTTTATGCTTACGGCATTTTTCCATACGGCATCCCAATTTGGGTCTTCATCATTAATGTTGATTTTATTGTCGGCTTCCACGCCGCTGGCATACACCTTAAAAGCAAAACCCAATTGCCCTTGCTGGTAGGGGTCAATACTTATCTGAAAATAATCGGCATTGAGCCCGTCGGCATCGCGCAGGCCAAATTCACGGCTGATGCTGTCTGGCGATGGGTCATACATCATGGCGCCAACGTAAATGGCATCATCATCATACAAAACATGCACTTCCGACCGAAAACGGGCTTTTTCGCCATTATAAGGTTTGTACACCGTGAAATCGGTGGCCGGCATGCTTTTTTGATATGCAGCTTCATCCAGCTGGCCGTCAATTTTAATTTTTTCTTCGATGCGCAGGGCTTTGACTTCCTTTTTTTGCTGGGCAAATAAGGTCGTGAAAGAGAATAGCAAAAGCGTGAGTAGTGTGTATTGTGTTTTCAAAGCAGTGATTTATAGAGCAAATAATTTTCCAGGTCAAAACAAACAAAATGTACAATTTGTGGGGAAATATTTTCCTGTAGAAAGTCTGTTACGGTTTTTATCGCAATTTGGGCTGCACGCTCTTTTGGAAATCCATAAATGCCCGTGCTGATATTCGGGAAAGCAATTTCCCTTGCGTTTTGTAAGGCGGCGATGGCAAGGCTGTTTTTGTATGCCGCAGCAAGCAGGTCGTTTTCATGTTGATGGCCGTCTTTCCAAACAGGGCCAACAGTATGAATTACAAAGTTTGCGTCTAATTTGAAACCCTTTGTTAAAACGGCATCTCCGGTAGCGCAACCTCCGATTTCTTTACAGGCTTGGAGCAATTCGGGGCCGGCTGCCCGATGGATGGCGCCATCAACTCCGCCACCGCCAAGCAATGAATTATTGGCTGCATTCACAATGGCATCCACTTTCATTTGGGTGATATTGCCCTGAACAATCCTGATCCTGCTGCTGATTACCATAATTTATTGTTTTATTCGAACGTTCAGCTGACCGTTGAGGTATCCTCTTACGGTGACTTTGCTTTCTTTTTCGATATAACCGCTTTCGGCAACGGCATCGTAAAGTTCGCCATTCATCTCTATTTTGCCGGCAGGGCGCAGGTCCGAAAAAGCAACAGCTTCCTGGCCAATCATGGCTTCGTATTTATTGTATGCGCTGGTGAATCCTTCACTTTTTTCCTGGGTGGCCGTCAAAGCCAGCTCCCCGAAAATAGTCTTCCCGCTGAAGAGCTTTTTGCTGAGATAAAAAGATCCCAGCATACCGAGGAACATGGCGATTATAACGGTGAAAAATGCCGAAATGAGGGGCGTAAAATCAATATTGCCTTCGTAGCCTTCAAAACTTTCTACCATCGCAAGCGTAAGGCCAACAACCATAAAACTGATGCCCAGGATTCCGGCTACGCCAAAGCCGGGTATGGCAAATATTTCGACGGCAATCAGGATTAAGCCAATGATAAACAGCAAAATTTCCCAATTGGCGGCAACGCCTTCTATGTATAAAGGGGCAAAATAAAGCAGCGCTGCAATAACTGCTGCGCCGGAAGGAAATCCCAATCCGGGCGATTGCAGCTCAAAATAAATGCCGCCTACAATGACCATGATCAAAATCCCGCTGACAAAGGGGTTTATTAAAAAGCCGATGATGTGATCGCTGGCAGTGAGTTTTTGGCGTATGATCACCGGATCTTTGATTTTGCTTTTGGCAATGACTTCATCCAGATTGTCAGCTTCTCCTTCGCAAAATCCGTTTTCAATCGCTTCGGAAGTGGTGAATGTCAATACCATAGTTGAGTCGATGACACCTTCAACTGTGATTCTCGGATCGACCATTGCCTGGGCAATTTCCGGATCGCGTCCTTTGGCTTCTGCCGTGGCGCGCATCATCGAACGCATATACGACTGGTATTTATCGGGCATGGCAGCACCTTCCTGATTTACCACGGTAGCTGCCCCGATATTGGCTCCGGGACGCATATAAATGCTGTCGCAGGCAATACTGATCAGCGCTCCCGCCGATGCGGCATTATTGTCGATAAAAACGTAAACCGGTATTTCGGTGTCCAGCAGCAATGTGCGTATCGAATCGGCAGATTCCAACATGCCGCCATAGGTATTCATATGAATCACAATTAGTTCGGCATTTATGTCTTTGGCCTGCTGAACGGCTTTTTTGGTTTTATGCCAAATAGGTGGCGCAATCTGTTCCTTCATGTCGAAGACAACCACTTTGCTTCTTTCTTTTGATAAAGATGTGGTGTCCTGTGCCATAAGGCTGCAAGAAGAAAAAATCATCAAGCTTATAAAAACGGAAAGGAAATATTTCATGATAAAAAGTGTTGTGCCCGACTTATGGAGCAATTTTCAGTAAATTTCCGAAATATGCGCTTATCCGCCAAATTTTTTTTGCCCTTCAGCTCAGGAAATCATTTTGCTAAAAAAAAGATAGAAAATCGCTGCCATAGAATTTGCGGATGCCTGGGGGAGTGAAGCTATTTTATTCTTGTTTTGAAGGTTGGGTATTATGTGCGGAAACTATTTGTGGCGGTCGCGGTAAAGCTTCCTCCAGGCCCTACGTCCCCAATATGATTTTTGCCAGTTTTTGCCCCAACCGATATTGATCCACAACCTTTCGTGCAGATAATAAAAAAGGATTTTTGCCACCAGTTCAATGGCTGTGATGAAGCTTGCAGTCTCAATTACTTCGTGAAAGGACTGCTCTGAATAGCGCCGGAAAATCACAAAAACAATCAGCCAGGTTGTTCCTGAAGCAATAAGCCGCCAACTAATCGCTTTGGCAATACTGCGTGAGGGGCTTTCTTTTACGACAGGCTTTTGCCCGGAATTCTGTGCGTTGTTTTTTCTCATAGGGTACAAAACCTTAGCCTGCAATATTACTAAGAAAAGAAATCTTATGCAAAAACCTCAATAAATTGCTTTGCACAGATGGGGTGTAGCGCTTTATTGGTGGCCAGGAGTTCTTTTCGCTCAATATGATCCGCACCATTGTGAAAATCACTGGCATGGCCTCCTGCTTCTTTGAGTATGAGCAGACCGGCAGCAATGTCCCAGATATTTAATGCATATTCGTAAAAAACATCGAAGCGGCCACAAGCCACATAGCACAGGTCAACAGCTGCAGAACCCAACCTGCGCAAGCCGCGTGTGCTGTGCATGAAATATTTAAAAATTTCCAGATAATTTTCCATTTTGCTGTAATCATAATAAGGAAATCCGGTGGCGATCAGGGCGTCTTCAATGTTTTTGGCCGGACTCACTGAAATTGGCTTTCCGTTTAAAAAAGCACCGCCGTTTTTCCATGCATAAAAGCATTCATCATGGCTTATTTCATAAACAACCCCTACGAGCGCATCATTATTTTGATAAAGCGCCACACTCACCGAATAAACCGGAACGCCATGAATGAAATTTGTTGTGCCGTCCAGGGGGTCAATGATCCAATGCAGTTCATTTTCCTGCTGCGCCACGGTTTTTTCTTCGGTGATAAAGCCCGCTTCGGGTAATAATTCGCTGAGTTTTTCCACCAGCATGCGTTCAGCATTCATGTCCACATGGGTAACCAATGAATTCCGGTCTTTTTCGCTTACATGCCTTTCTGTAATCTGTGTCGACTGCTCCCGGATGTAGCTTCCGGCATTTTTGCAGATTTCGATTGTCTTATGGGTGATATCCTCAAGCGGCAGTTTCATGGCTTTGGTTTTTCTTATTTAAATATTTGAAATAGAAGATGCTGGCAACTCCCAGCAGGAATAGGCCAACCGCAATCAATTGTGCCTGGGTAATGTCCATCCCGAGGAATTTATATTCAATATTCACCCGTATGCGTTCAATCAGGAAACGTTCTATGGCATTTAGTATCAGGTAGAAACTAAAAATCAGGCCCGGAATCCCGACTTTTTTCCGGATAGACCAAAGGATCGCAAAAATCAGGACGCCCAGGCTGGTTTCGTAAAATGGCGTGGGATAGACGGCCTGTTCCAGCACATGGCAATGACTGCCGTTGCATGCGGGCATGAGGATTCCTTCATTGATGACGTTGTGGGGATAATCAAAAGCCCAGGTCCAGTCGGGCAGGAACCACCATTCGGGAATGGGATTGGGATTGACCACGCCCCAGCAGCCATCACCGGAAATCTGGCAGCCGATGCGCCCCACGGCATAGGCCAGGATAAGCGAAGGAGCCACGGCATCCGCAAGGTGCGGAAAGGGGATGTTGTGCTTTTTGCCATATCGGACCACTGCAAAAGCAGCAACAATAAAGCCTCCATAAAATGCCAGTCCGCTGAAGCTGAGCAAAGTGCCTAAAGGATCCTGAAAGAAATCATCGAGATGCTCAATTACATCAAAAAGTTTGGCGCCAATGATGCCGAAAATTGCGGCAACCATGGCAATGTTTCCGGTTAGCTGATAAGGGTGGACAGTCATGCTTATTTCGACCGGAGGCGTTTTTTTGTTTTTGTTTCGGCTGTACCAGGTCCATGCAACCATACCGATGCCGGTCACCAGTCCTGCAATCCAGTTTCCGCCCCAGCTTATCAAAACCTCCTGAGGATTGTTAGCGAAATAGCTGTAATCTTCAAAAATCAGGGCAAATTTATAGCCCAGGATAAATCCGATAATACCGGAGGAAACCAGCTCCTGCCAGCTCGCTGGCTTGCCTTCAATTGTTTTGATTTCCCGGCTTTGGAGCAGCCCCTCTTTTTCTTTCCTTTTGAGTTCCAGATAAAGGATGATGCCGGCAGTGAGAAATGCCAGTGCCACCATAAAACCATAGCTCTGAATGGGCAAGTTGATATTTGTGCCGAATAAATCGTTGATGAGGTCGCTGAGTTTGGGGTACATATCTTTTTATTGATGTTGGTAAACGCCTTCCGTTTCGATGAATTGATCCAGTTTAACGCGGGTCAGCTTATTGCTGAGCCCATTATTATAAAGAGTTTTTACGCGGATGTAATTTTCGGTAAAACCGTACATCCATCCGTCCATATTTTGATGTTCAAAAAGTACTTTCGCCTGCCGGCCTTTGTTTTTTTTGTAGAAAATTATCTTTTTTTCATCCGATAGGTGCTGCAGCTGATGCGAGCGTTCCCTGCGCAGGCCGACATCAACCGCAGGTTTGATTTGCAATGCTTTGGTGCCGGGCGTTCGGAGTACGTAAACACATGCAAATAGCTGATGGGCAGGCTGCGCACAAATTTCATGGCCTGCTGATGGTCATCATCGGTTTCGCCCGGAAATCCGGCAATGATATCAACGGCAATACAGGCATTGGGGATCATTTTTTTGATAAAAGCCACACGGCGGGCAAAAAGTTCTGTATCGTATTTGCGCTTCATCATCTTTAGGATGCGGTCGCTGCCCGATTGGAGCGGAATATGGAAATGCGGTGCAAAAAGCCTGGAATTTGCAACAAAACTTATAATTTCTTCCGAAAGCAGTTCAGGTTCAATAGACGACAGCCGTAGCCGTTTCACTTTTTGGAGCTGATCGAGTTCTTTGATCAATCCTAAAAAGTTTTCATCTTGGTGTTTTCCGAAATCGCCGACATTTACACCCGTAAGCACGATTTCTGCTGCTCCTGAATTTTCCGCTTCACGGGCTGTTTCGAGTGTGTCGGCAATGCTTGCGCTGCGGCTTCTGCCACGGGCAAAAGGAATGGTGCAATAGGTGCAGAAATAATCGCAGCCGTCCTGCACTTTTAAAAAAGTACGCGTGCGGTCGCCGCTCGAAAAGGCGGGTTTGAAGTTTTTTAGATGCTCTTCATCGGAGCCAATATTGCCCGGTAAATAGCTGTTGATGTTGTATTTCAGGTCATTGCCCAATAATACGTCAATTTCCTGCATGTTTTTCAGTTCGTCGGCACGCATCTGGACGTAACAGCCGGCAACAGCTATGCGTGATGCAGGATGACGTTTTTTGGTCTGTCGGATGAGCGCACGGCATTTTTTTTCGGCACTTTCGGTGACCGTACAGCTGTGGATGACATATAAATCGGCTTCCTCGCGATAGTCAACGACCTGATAACCTGCATCGCGGAAGTTTTTTGCAATGGTGGATGTTTCAGCAAAATTCAGCTTGCACCCAAATGTATGGAAAGCTACTTTTTTCATTCAGCGGCAAAGATACACTTTGCTTGTGAAATGGGGTGTTTGCAGTTAAAGTCGCGCTTCAAAATAAAATACAGCTCCGTTTTCATATGGCTTGCCTTCAAAACTGAAGCCGTGCTTCGTGAAAATGGCTTGTAATTCCTGCGCTGAATGGAGTTTTCCCCGGATTTTGCTTTTTTCGGTTTTTCTTTCCGGTATGGGGACACTACAAAAGAATATGGCATTTGCTGTTAAAACTTTTTTTAAGCTGCTCACAAATGAATCAATATTGTCGAAAAAGTTGAGCGATAAATTACATATTGCAAAATCGAATGATTGTTCTTCAAATGGCAGTTCATCAGCATTTGTATTAAAAAGGGCGAAATTTTTGAAGCCGTTTTTCCTGAATCTCGATTTTGCCATTTTCAATAATCCTTTGCTGATATCAATTCCAACGTATTGATTGTCATTGGGAAGGGTTTCTGCCAGAGTTCCACTGCCTGTGCCAATTTCCAGAACTGATGCATTATGGATTTGCTTCAATTCGCTTTTTAAAATCTCAAAATGTTTTTCGATGGAGCCCTTAAACAGTTTTGGGAAAATTGATTTTTCCATAATCCTGTCGTACAGGAATGAGAATAAATCGCCCAGCCAGGGCTTATATTTTTTGATTTTCCCGTTCTCATCTCTTAAATAATTTATGCCTTGCTTTTTAATGATTGAATTCCTTGCAATACTTGAATTGAATGATTGGTTTTTCACGGTAAAATGAGTTTTTATTTTTATAAGCCGCATATACTCCAAAAGATTGTATTTTGATAATCATTATGAAGAAAAGGCTTAGTGTACGATAAACTTTTGAACCACACTGCTTCCGGGATCCCTAAAACGGATATAATAAACGCCTTTTTGGTAATTGCTCAGGTCTAAACGCAGTTTTTGCTCCCTTGCTGATCCTTCAAATTCGCTTTGTTCGATAACCCTACCCGTATTGTCCATAATTTGAATGAAGACTTTTTCGCTTGTAGGTAGGTAGGAAATATTCAGTTCTGTAGTGGCAGGATTTGGATAAACATGAAAATTCTTGCTAAAAAATTCTTCTATACCCACCGGTTTTTGGACAATGATGCAGTCTGTTACAGTTAAAGTATCCGAACCATATTCATTTGAAGCAATGAGTGTTACGGGATAGGTGCCTTCATCATTATACGTAATTGAGGGATGTTTGTCTGTTGAAGTAGCAGGCGCTCCACCGGGAAATTTCCATTCGCGGCTTGTAGCATTTGCCGAAAGATCCAGGAAATTTATAGAGTTGCCCTCAATGATGTACGTGCCACAGGAATGTATAAAGCTGGCTACCGGAAAACCATTGGGATTGCGCACCCTGATGTATTTGCTTTCGTATTTTACGGCTTCTTCCCCGCTTTCGTTTTTTACAGTGAGATGTACATCATATTTTCCTTCCTCTGCATAAGAGACATATGGATTTTGCTCAGTGGAGGATGATGGGTTTCCGCCTTCAAATTCCCAATACCATTCAATGGCGCCACCGAGGGAGCGATCGGTAAAATGGACACTGGAACCCAGGAAAATAACAGTGCTGTCGGAAGTAAAATTAGCAATTAGGTCATTTGTGCCTGTGGGGATGGTAAAATCATCATCTGTAAAGGAAAAGTCCTGAATATATTTGTATTGCACGTTGGAAGCCAGATCGTCGGGATTCATTTCTTCATAGACAATGGGTAAAATATATGCGTCATCATGTGTTATTACATAATTGCTCATCGTTGCAAAATACGCCCGCCACATAGCTTCTGAGCCATAGGTGACATTGGTAGGCTTATCTTCTCCCAGCGCATTTGCCGAAAGTTTTTGTGCTGCAGGATCAAAAGCACGTGTCCAAACATCGGGGTAAATATTGCCTTCTGCGTTTAGCTCAGGATCCGTATCTAACCAGCTGAAAAACACTTTGGAGCCCGGCCAGTCTGTGGCAGCGCAAACACGGCTGTCTTCATAAACGCCGTCTTCACCGAAATATCCACGCATGGATGCCGGTCTGCCCAGTTCTACTGCTTGCCATGTGTCCCCGCCATCGGGCGACCAAATATCAAAAATGGCATAATAAGGATTTTCGGCGACAATGGAATAATCTTCTTCGCCCTGAACACCAATGCCCACCGCTATATGAGGGTTTCCGTTGGCATCCACAACCAGGTCAAAATCAAAAGCCGTGGTGTATGGGATTTCATCGCGCGGCGGATTTGAGCCTTCAAAAAGATCGGCAATTTCCTGGTCTGTCAGGTAGTTCATGATTTGCGGAATTCCATTGGAGCCGTCTAATTGTATGTTTTTTGATGCGCTCCAGCTTTCGCCGGCATCTGTGCTTTTCCATACAATCGGATAAAAGCTCTTTTGGCCTTCCACTGCGTTTTCGTTCATGCCATTATTGCCCAGCATCACGATATAGGCCGTTTCGCCATCAGGGGCAAAAGCGGTACGCACACATTCAGGTATTTGAGCAATATCGTGATCAATAATGGGCGCATCAAGCAATGTGGCATGATAAAGAAAATCTCCTGCAATTTCGTTCCATACACCGCGGTTGATAATTAATTGATCCTGATAATTATGATTGGTTCCTTCCGGCCATTTAGTGTTGATGTCTGTAACAAGAATACAGTTTTGGCTGCGTGAATAATCCATGCCTGAGGGGAGATATTGGTAAATATTTCCGCTACTTGTCCGGATGTTTCTTGTTGTGTCGGTAAGGGAGGGCGAACCGAATTTATGGGTTCCATATCCATATCCGCCCCAGCTTCCATTGCTTCCGTCGAGCAGTGGTGCGAAAAACGCCAGACGGGCATTTTCGGGATTAGTATTTCCAGGTGGATTGGTAATTGCCGCCTGAGGGAAGCGGGCCGAAATTATGAACCAGGAACCGATGAGCTCAATCCTGAGAAATGTCTCCACCATTGTAGTCCAGCTCAGTCCTCCGTCATAGGAAACATCATAGCCCAGATCACCACCGGCGCCTCCCGGATCGAGAAGTCCGCCCATGCGGTGCATATTGATCAGGACATTCAAATCCTGGTTATAGCTTAGCATGCTGCGTTGACCGCCGGCATATCCATAGCTGTACGCATTTCCAGATGTACCGATGGGAATAACTGATACGCCCTGAGGATCACGGAATTCCGGAGGTGTGAAAGCAGGTACAGCTGCCGCCGGTTTTTGCTTCAGTGCTTCAACCAAGGGCATCGTTTTGTTTGCGGACTTCAGCGTTTTTAAGCCCTGCTTTATTTTCGGGACAGATGTTTGTGCAAAAATGAGAATGGAAGCACAAAGAAGAATTGCAGTTAAGACGGATTTTTTCATTTTTATATTAGGCTATGATTGTTGGGGTCTATATCAGATAAAAATCATTTATGTTACATTTTACAAATATAGGAGACTTAATTGGGAAAGTCAAGGGTTGATTAAGCAATTATTTGATGGTTTGCATGAAATTTTATGGAAAGAAAAATGTATTTGAAAAAAGGTGCTTCAAATGAATTCCCCATACAATAGAAAAACCGGCTCAGATAAGCCCTGAATCACAAAAGCCCCGACAAACCGAGGCTTTTGCTTGGTGACCCACGACCGTAGTCCTAAGTCTGAGCCACAAAGATACAATAATCAGAATAGCAATGTCAAGGGATTTTAAATGCTTTTTAAATGACCTTAGAAATACCTCCAAGCGCTTGGAAGATTATTTCGACACAAGCGGCTACTAGGAATTCCGGAGAGGAAGACGCGAACCGATTTTTAATGTATTCGATAATTGCCAATTTTAATTCCTGCTATTGCATCGCATCTTCCATCATGGCAATTTCCTCTTCCGTCAAAGCATATAGCTTATAGACCATCCTGTTAATTTCCTGATCGGTTTTTTCTATTTCGGATTTGATGGCTTGTGTTTCCTGTTTTTTGTTTTCAAAAACCTCCATCCATTCCATTTCATCTGTTTTTGAAAGCTTATCGCCTCCCGATTTTTTTATGGCTTTGTTTAGCTCTTTAATGAAATCGGAAAATTCGATCTCATGCCAGCTTTCTAATTTGCGACTGAGTTTTGCATTATTGGTTTGCACAAGCAGATACTTTTTGAACTTTGTAATTGAGTTTTGTAATTGTTCTGTGAGCTTGGTGCGTGCAAGAGCCAAATTTGCAATGATTTCAGTTTGCTCTTCATGGGCATGAGGCACCGGGAAATGCTCGAAATAAACTTTTCGGATTTCGCGTGTACCTCCCTGGAGTTCAGGGCAATTGTACCAGATCCAGCGTTTTGCCAAAGACGAATTGAATACAGCTGTGAGAAAAGGCAATGAAACAGAATCATCTTTTGCAGAGAGTATAAAACTTTTGTCGTTGCTCAATAAGCCACTTTCATCGTACATAAAAGGAAAAACTGATGTCATGTTGGGATACATGATTTTGGGTTTGGCAAAATCTTTATAATATGCAATGCTATCCTGTGTTTCGAACCATTTTCCTTTGGTTTTTTTACGTGAACCTTTTTCTCCCGTTTGCTTCAGACGATTATATCCAAATGAGTCTAAATGTTGTTTTATAGCCGGATAATCATCAATATTGAGTTTTAGCGCAGGGAAAGTGCTAATTAAAAATTCAAAGCCTGTGTTTCCATAGGGTGCAATATCCCTGCCACGAAGCATTGGTTTAATAAGCTCTGCACTTTTTGGATCGGCAGCAATTAGTTTGGCTTTTGTTTCTTCATTGATATAGAAAGCATCGTTATAACCAGTTTTTATTCCGTAATTAATACTTATCGGAAGCTTTTTTAGTTCAATGCCCTTTTGCCTCATTTTTTCCAGGATAATGAAGTCTTTTTGCGGCTGGATGCTCCATTCGTTTTCACCAAAACGGGATGAAGGGTAATCGTAACTGTTTGTTTTTACTTCGAAAAGAAAATCGTTGTGATAAGTATTTTTGTTCAGCGACAGGGCTTTTATATTTTCTTGAATTTTGGCCTTTTGTGTTACGAAAATGCAAACATATGTAGTAGCTTCTTCAAAAAACTGGATATCACCAAAGTTCAGTATTTGTCGCAAACCTGTTTTTGATAAAAACTTTCTTAGTGGTTTTCCATATGCCACCAGCATCCATTTATTGGGCATAATAAAGGATTGCATACCGCCTTTATTAAGCAAGTTATAAGCGCGTTCGGTGAACAAACAATACAGATCGGCTCCCTTGTCGAACGTTTCGTAGCCGCAGTTTTTGAGTTTTTCGCTCATTTCACCCAGCGATTGTAATTGCACGTAAGGCGGGTTTCCAATTATTACATCAAATCCGCCAGTATATTCGGTTCGGAAAGCGTGGTTGCGTGAGCTACACATTTCTTCTGCAAGTTTTTGTACTTTTTTGTTTTCAGGTAGCTTGTGTTTGGTACGGTTGTTTATAATGTACGCAATGGTGTTATTGAGTTGCTCGTTGCTGGTAATTTCTTTGCCGTCGAATTTTTCTGCCCAAAGGTGAAATTGTGTTTTTCCACGACATGTAGCGTGTAAGTTGTTGGAAGATTGTATGTTATAATTATGCTGATTTGCTGTATCTTGCTGATACGGGGAATCCTGTCCATGCGCGGAAGTATCGCTTTGCGCGGAACTGTTCCTATAAGGGGAATCCTGCCAATGTACGGAATCCTGCCCATGCGCGGAATCCTGCTCATGCGGGGAATCCTGCCCATGCAAGGAAGCATGCCCATGCAAGGAAGCATGCCGATGCGCGGAAGCATGCTTCCGCGTATCGGCTTCTTCCGCTTTTTTTCCCAGGGGAGCATGCTCCCCGTTTTCGTTTTGTGAGTCTGCCAGATGCACCGGAGCACGCTCCGGTGTTCTGGCAGTATCTCTATTTTCCTTTCGGGGAGCATGCTCCCCGTGTGTGGCTCGAGGAATGGTGCGACCCATTGCAATATTGCAGGCCCGGGCCGATTTGGATTTGATCTTCTGAACAATTTTTGGGAGCTCGTCTTCGGTGCATACAAGAATAAAATGCGTATGATCCCTGCAAATATTGTAGGCTAGTATGTTAAGTCCATCTTCCTTAACGATTTCGGCAATAGTTTCCGTTACAATTACTTCTTCCTGTTCTGATAAGCGAACAGCTTCGCCCATTTTTACGTGATTCTCAAACATGCGCTGCGAATAACGCGAATTGTGCGTGGCGGTTGTGATATGCCAGGTTTTTTTGTTTTTTCTCTTGAAAATATTCGGAAATTCGTTTTGCCAGTTAAAGGCTTTTTCTCCGGCGACCTGTGGATCGTCAATTAAGGAGTTGCCGCATTTGATATTATTGCTGAGTGTATTGAGTTTTCGTCCTTTTTGTGCGGTGCGCAGCCAGAGTGAAAGCTTTGCAATTTCAACAGATTCGTCATTGAGATCAACGCCGTAGATGTTTTTTTCCAAAATATTTGTGCTAATGTCGGAAAAAACAATTGCGCCGCCCAAAAGCGCGCTGCGCAGTTCGTCTATCTTGTTGTGTTCTGTGATCAGGAATTCCAATGCCTGGTTTAAAAATGCCCCCGATCCGCATGCCGGGTCGAGAATGCTTAAGCTAAGCAACCAATTTCTGTAGTCATCAAGTTTTTTATCGTACTGGCGTATTATGTCCTTTTTTCGGTTTTTCCTGCCTTTAGTATATTCTTCGTCAAATATTCCAAGGTTTGCCCGTTTTTCCTTACAAAGTTTTCCCAACGTATTTTCAACAATATATTTTGTGATGTATTTGGGTGTGTAGAAAATACCGTCTTTTTTGCGTTTTGATGTTGTGCGGGGAGCATGCTCCCCTTTTTCCTGAGAACTATTGTTGTTAGAAGCCGAAGTATATTTCTGTGCTTCAGCTATTTCCGATTGTACATTTTCTATTTCGCCAAGCGAATGCTCAAAAATATGACCAAGGATATTTACATCTACATCGGTTTCAAAATCATAATTGCTCAGACGTAAGGTATGTTCGTAAAGAATGTCGTCGTCAATAGTAATGTTGTCGAGGATTGCATCGGGTTTAAAAAGTCCGCCATTATATGCGTAAATGTCGTATTTCTTTCCTTTGAAACCGGTGTTCATATAACCGAAATACTTTTTAAAGCGGGTGTAGAGCGGGAAATATTCGTCGTACTCATCTTTCAGTTTTGTCCACTGTTTTACGATTTCGCTGATCGAATTTGGTGGAAGCAATAATCGGTCTTCGGCAAAAAAGATGAACAAGAAACGATCGAGCAGTTTTTGCGTTTTTTTGAAAAGCAAAATCTTATCGGTTCCCGGATTGTTTTTTACCAAATTATTGTAAATCGCTTCGCGGAATTTTGAATAATCGGCATACAGCTTTTTAGTGATGTTTTCTTCCTGTAAAACAGATTGTTCTTTGATTTTTAAAGGAAGGTCGGCCAGCAAATTGTCTTTTGCCAAACAAAGCCAGAGCAGGGCAAACCGTTCACGTGTTAAATTGAATAAATCAAAATCAATATGTTCAACTGCATTTTGAATATAAAAACGGAGTTTTTCAAAATTCGATGTAATTATATATTTGCATTTTTGATGGTGATTTTTGTAGCCAAATGCCTGAGTCTCGATTTTATCTAAATCGGTTGTATCGGTTCCTTTCAACTCGATGACGGCAAGTACGTCTGCTTGCACATCTTCCCCCGCCCGGCAAAGTATTGCGCCATCAGCTTTTTTGCTGTTATCAGTGTTTTTTAATTCCGTGGTCAGATTAAAACCCGGTGATGGATTTTTTGTATAAGCTAATATGTTGACAAACAGATCTGTAAGAAAGCCTTCCTGGTATTGTTCTTCTTTTGAATTTCGAATGTTCTCTTGTATTTCCTGATTGCCAAAATGTTTTAAAAAATCAGCGTATTTTTTGTCAAGTAATTGATTGTCAAGGTTGTTTAAATACTTTTTCTCTACCGATTTTTGAAACAAGCTCATGTTTTGATCTTTTCCTGTTGTTAAAATAATTCACTAAAGTACTATTTCTTTTTGGTATTGTACGTATAGTTTAGAAAGAAAAAGTATTAACATATTAAGAAAATGTATGCTTGTGTAAGGCGTCGATATGAATTGCCATTGTGCATTCATGATCGAGTGAATTTTGGTTCTACTAGGAATTTCGTGGGTAACAATAATATTTGAAAATAATATGCAGATATTTATTAATAAACTATTGATCCCTAACAGATTCCTCCCTTCACAAAGCCTTAATCACTTCGTTTGGCTTTGTTCTGGTCGGAATGACGCTGTTTATTAGGCGTTTAAGGCAAATGCGGCGAGGACATCTTTAAAATATATTATTGTGTCCTCGCCGCATTTGCCTACTGACTCCATAAAAACGCGTCATCCTATATTTGCATTTTAAGAAATAACGTAAAATTTAATAAATTCGCTGGATTAATAATAAATAAGACGAAGGGAGGGAAGAAAACTACTTGCGTCATTTGTCATCAAGACCGTTCGGAATGGTGGTTCCCCTCCCTCTTCTATTGCTATCTTGGACAGTTCATTAGGCATAAAGCCTGTATAAAGGATAGATAAGAAAACAATAGTTCCGTCTTTTAAAAAACAATAGTCATGGACAAATATATTGGAATTGACATTAGCAAGCAAACATTTGATGCTTATGGGTCAGACCGAGACCATAAAACGGGTTTTTCAGATTTTGAACAGACTACAAAAGGCTTTCAAGCTCTGGTCAAAAAATACGGTAAGGACAAAACTTATGTCATGGAAGCAACAGGGCCATATAGCTTGAAATTGGCTATGTTCCTGTCTAAGAAAAATATTGAAGTTTCCGTGATAAACCCTTTGATCATAAGGCGTTATTCGCAGATGAAGTTACAGCGTGCAAAGACCGATCCAGTATGCGCCAAAACCATCTATGACTACGCATCTACTTTTAAAAAAGTTGATCTATGGACACCACCATCAAAGGAAATCTTTGCTATGCAGCAGTTATTGACAGCCCTGGAACTGATTACTAAACAAAAAACAGCTACGTCTAACCAATTACAGGCTTTCCAGGTAAGTGGCGTATTGACTGCTGAACTCAAAAGATCACTGAAAAGTATTATCGAAAAGTTCAAGCGGGAAATAAAAAAGCTGGAGAAACAACTGGAGGATATCAGCAAAACACACTTTGCCGAGACCCGCAAGCTAATCCTCAGTGTACCGGGATTTGGCAAGAAAGCTGTAGCAGTGCTCATTGCAGCAACCAATAATTTTGAAAAATTCCTGCACTACAAACAGTTTATTGCTTTTGCAGGGACAAGTCCAAGGATATATCAGTCGGGAACCAGCGTCAAGGGAAAGGGTCATATCTGCAAAATGGGAAACGGGCATATACGAAAACAGCTATACATCTCGGCTCTGTCTGCTATGCGCTACAATAAAGGGTGCAGGATATTGTATGAACGGTTGACAGCTAAAGGAAAGCACGACAAGGTGGCTATAATTGCGGTTGCAAATAAACTGATCAAACAAATATTTGCCATAATAGCAGATAATGAACCATATAACGAGGATCACATCAGCAAATTAAGGGTTACTTTACCATAATATTTTTCTTCAAACTGCCTCCAAATAAAAAAAGGTAGTTTGAAGAAAAATATTACACAAAACTCTTGCTTTTTAACACAGTTCATTCCGACAAAGTTTCCGAAGTATGAGGAAAACTTTGGAGGAATCTATTTAAAATAGCATTCAAATTTCTTCACACGAAATTCCGTGTAGAACCCGTTTTTTTAAAGAAAACTTCCATGCATCTTTTCCTATATCTCCGTACTTTTGCAGCAAATTTGAAGCGATGGCTGAATTAATCTCTAATCCATACCTTGCGTTTTTTATTATCCTTGCACTCGGGCTTATCTTGGGAAAGATCAATATCAAAGGGATTTCTTTGGATATTTCGGCAATTATTTTCGTTGCCTTGGTGTTTGGCCATTATGGCGTGACCATGCCGCCCATTATCCAGAAAATTGGCTTGATCCTCTTTATTTATTCGGTCGGAATACAGGCCGGACCTGGTTTTTTCAGTGCTTTCAAACAACAGGGAAACAAACTGATGCTGCTTGCCGCAACTGTGGTTTTGAGTGGCGGACTGGTTTCTTTTGCTTTGGCATGGGCATTTCATCTTGATTTTAGTTTGGTGGCGGGTATTTTCAACGGAGCTTTGACCAGCACGCCGGGTCTGGCAGCTGCCATTGAAGCTACCGGATCGCCTGTGGCATCCATTGGTTATGGTTTGGCATATCCCTTTGGGGTGATTGGCGTTATCCTTTTTGTGCGCCTGAGCCCGAAATTATTCCGCATTGACCTGAAAAAAGCTGAAAAACAATATCACGATGAAGTAAGTGGGGATTTCCCGGAAATAACCAACCGTAATTTCATCGTTGAGAATCCGAAAGTGATTGGCAAAACCCTGGCTGACCTCGCCATACGTTCCATGACCGGAGCCAGTATCAGCCGCATCCGTCAGGGCGAAAAAACCAGCACGCCTGATGCTTCAACGGTTTTGCATAAGGGCGATTATGTAAAAGCCGTGGGAACTGCCGAAGCTTTGGATCGTTTTTCCCTGCTGGTGGGCGCGCCTACGGATGTGCAGATTCCTCTCAGCAAACACCATACAGTGCGCCGTGTTCTGGTTTCAAACAAAGCGCTGGTTGGGAAACGCCTGGGCGATTTGCAGCTGTTTACGCGCTATCAGGCTACGGCCACCTGCATCCGCCGCTCAGGTATCGATATCACGCCTTCGGTTTCTACAAAACTGCAGTTTGGCGACCGCCTGATGATTGCCTGCCCGGAAAGCAATATGATGAAAGTCAGGTCATTGCTCGGCGATAGCCGCCAGAAATTGAGTGAGCTTGATTTCCTGCCCGTTGCTTTGGGCATTTTGCTTGGCGTGATGATCGGGCAAATCGAATTTCCTTTCCCGGGATTGCATTTCAAGCTGGGACTTACCGGTGGCGTTTTGGTTTCTGCGCTGATTTTAAGTAAAATAGGTAAAACCGGCTCGCTGCTCTGGAATATCGGTGGTTCGTCCAACCAGCTCATCCGCAAACTGGGGCTGATCTTTTTTCTGACTGCCGTAGGAACCAATGCCGGAGGGACATTCCTGGAAACAATTGAAAAAAATGGACTGATGTTGTTTGCAGTGGGCGCTTTGATTACAATTCTACCGATGATCCTGAGCATGATCGTTGGATTGTACATCCTGAAAATCAATCCGCTAAGCTTGCTGGGTGCACTGACAGGAAGCATGACCAGTACGCCAGCATTGAGCGCCATTGAGCCCATGACCGACAGCGATGCGCCACAAATTGCCTATGCTACCGTATATCCGATTGCCCTTGTACTGCTGATTTTAATCAGTCAGCTGTTTGGGGTGTTGGCATAGAAAAAACAGCATGATTTTGATTATAGCCGGGCTCAAATTATTTTTTACTTTTCGCTTCCTTGGCAAATCTGTTTGTTCTGTTCTTTTTCTCAAAAACATAACCATTTTCGATTGAAACCGAAAAAAGTTATAACTATTTTCGGTTTCAATCGAAAATCGTTCTATAAACTTCTAATATGTCGCGTTCTGTAATATTTTGAATGTAAAAAAAAGCCCGGATAATCCCGGGCTAAAAAGGAGTATATAAATCCATCTTCTATTCCAGATCAAAACCATAATCTTTGCCTTTTTTAATTGCCGGAACTCCCTCGCTCATCCATTTTGGCGCAGGAGCTTCCTTTAAATAGTGATCGAAAAACTGCTGCAATCTGCGGCTCAAATCCATACGGTTGCCCCAATTCTCTCCTTTGAGGTTGTGGCTGTCGCCATTGTAGGTGAGCATCCAGCAGGGCTTTTGCAAACGGCGCATCGCAACAAACAATTCAATTCCCTGATACCACGGCACGGCTCCGTCATTATCATTGTGCATAATGAGTAGTGGTGTTTCGATTTTATCGGTCATGAAAACCGGTGAGTTTTTAAGGTATTGCATCGGCTTTTCCCATAAAGTTCCGCCAATGCGGCTTTGTGTTTTCTCATACTGGAACATCCGGCTCATGCCTGATCCCCAACGGATTCCGCCATACGCGCTGGTCATATTGCTCACAGGTGCCCCGGCTTCGGCTGCAGCATACAAATTGGTTTGTGTCACAAGATAAGCAACCTGATATCCGCCCCAGCTTTGTCCCTGGATTCCCATATGCTCTGCGTCAACATAGGAGCGTTCCATCATTTTTAAGGTTCCGCTTACAATCGCCTTGTAGGCATCCTGCCCGGGATATCCGGTGCCGTAAACAATGTCGGGTATGAAAATCAAATAGCCGTTGCTCACAAAGTATGGGAAATTAATCACAGAGCGGCTTGGCGCCGGACTGTAGTATTTGTAAAGTTCATCGGAATAGGTTTCATAGAAATAGACCAGCATGGGGTATTTTTTATTCGGATCAAAATCTTCCGGCTTGTAGAGAATGCCTTCCAGTTTTGTGCCGTCGGTTGATGTCCAGCTCACCAGTTCTTCCTGCATCCAGTTGTATTCTTTCTGCTGCGGATTGGTGTTGGTGAGGAGGACTTCGTTTTTAAAACCGGTATTTCCGGCATAAAGCTCAGGGTATTGTTGCACATTTCCTTTGCGCCAGATCATCTCATCGCTGTAGCGGGCCTTATGCAGGTTTCCCATGCTGGCTTTTTCCATAATCAGCACTTTAGGTTCTCCGGCTTTATTGGTGGAGACTTTTGCAAATCCGGCCATTTTGGTCTTTTTATCAAAGAGTTTGACCATGATTTCTTTCGGAACATAGTTGATTTCCCGATTCAGTCGGGTAAACCGCAGGCTTGTTTTGTTTTTTCGACCCCAATTTTTAGTTAGGTTTTGCGGCTGTTCTTTCATCCCGGGATCGATCTTCCAAATGTCGTAGCGGTCGTAAATAAAAATGTGTTTGTTGTCTTTGTCCCAGCCGGCAATGCCATAAGGATTGGGAAGGGCCGGCGTATCGTGCTTTTCGTTGTAGAAAGGGTGGGGAATTTGCGCTGTAAGATTTTTAACTTCCTGGTCTGTTGTGTTTTTTGCCTTCCAACAGCTGTCTCCTTGATCATACCAGGCAAAATAGTTTCCATCCGGAGATAAGTAGGCTGATGATGCTTGTTTTTCGAGCAGAATTTCCCGTTTACCGGTCTTCAGCTCAACAAAATAATAATCGCGGTACCATCCGTCCCAACTGGCAACGATTTCATAATTTTTTGAATCAGTTCCTAAAGCAAAATCACCGTTTCCTTCAAAAGGAAACCTTAAATCCCGCATGTCCATATCGCAAAGCTGAACAGATTTTTGTTCTTCAATATGATATACCGCTCGATACGACCTTTTTTGTTCCTTTTTCAACTGCAGTTTTTGCTGTGGCTGCAATTTACTGTCCTGCCAGTGCCAAACATCCAAACGGGCAATTTCGTCTTTCATCAAACTGTCTTCGGCTTCTTTTTCAGGAATGGGCGCCGTGGCGTACCAGAGTTTGCTGCCGTCTTTCGAGAAGCTCGTTTTACCATTTTCTGATACTGCCCAGCCTTCAGGTACAGAGTTTGTTTCTTTGCTTACGATCATTTTGGCCGCATCATCGCCTTTTTGCCAGAAAAACAAATCATAAACTTTCTGCTTGACGGTGTCGGCACTGTAAATGAAAGCAGCTGCATCACCGCTAGCGTTTACTGCAAGTTTTTTGGCGTAACCTTCTCGTTTGATGATGTTTGTGGCTCTTTCCAAACCGAAATCAAAAACAGTTACACGTACGGAGTCAATACTGTCGCCGAGGGTTTGGATGAAACTGAGCATTTTCCCGTTTTCGGAAATTTTGAATTCTTTCACACGGTCAAAATGATGCTTCTTGCCTTCAATCGGATTGAGCAGTACAAGGCGGTTGCCGTTCTTTTTTGTATTGATCTTTTCGGGCTTCTTTTCTGTGCTGTCGGCTTGCGTGGTATCGGCAGGCGGATTGTAGCCGTCGAGCATAAAAGCCATCCAGTTTCCTGCATCTTTTGGGCAGCTGAAGCTTTTGACTTTTTCATATTTCTGTATGCTGTCTGCTCCAAAAACAAAGACAAAAAGGGAATCTTTTGGGAGCTTGTCTTTCTTGGTTTTCGCGATTTTGAGTTTGCGGATCGTGTCAAACTGCGGCTTCACCAGAAAGGCAATATAATTGTTTTCAGGACCGAATTTGGCTTGTGCCCCTCTGTTAAATTGAAGTTTTTCGTCTTTTTTTAGGCTGAAAACATCCAGTCTGCCGTCGCCTCGAGCCGGATTGGTTTCGCACACTGCCCATTGGCCATTTTGCGAGATTTGCTCTTTTTCAATTTTTTTCCAGGAAGCATAATCGCTGTGATCCAGCTTCTTTTTGGAATTTTGAGCAAATGAAAAAGTACTGATTATCAGTAAACTGATCGTGAAAATTGAGTAAAAGTGCTTCATTTGTTATGGTTTGGGCCGGGAAGCCGGTTTTCCGTAAATCGCATTTTGAGCTTCTGACCGGGCAGTTTTTATTCGCCTGATGGCTTATTTTGACCCAAAAATATGAAAACCTGTGAAAGAAGAGTCGTTTTTTATGGCTTAATCATCATTCCGTTTCAAAATTTTATAACGGATGTCCAGAAATCGTGCTTTGCTTTTGCTTAAACCAATCATCATCACGCCCAGTATGGAAATGCTTCCTCCTGCGATCTGGTAAGCGAGTGGGAGCGTGCCAAAAACAATCCAGCTGCCAAGCAATACTACCAAACCTTTAATGCTGCTCAAAACCGATGCGCGGCTTGCTTCGATGTATTTTAAAGCCGAATATCCGGCATAAACCGTGAGGAATGGCCCTAAAATGCTTCCAATCAGTATGTTGATGAATGCTCCGCTAGGGATGAGCAATGGGAGATCCTGAGTGCTTAATGCAATTACCGATGCGGCAAAAAGAAAAAGGCTGCGGTTCAGGCTGAGCACTGTAGTGTCAAACCGCTTGATGTTTTTCTTGATGAGTATGGAAGAAATAGCAAACATCAATGAGCTGAGCACGACATATTCCGCTCCATGGATGAAAATCCCGTCGCCATTCCCGCTTTTGTAGCTCAGGATAAATGCACCGCTCAAAGTAAGCAACATCCCGGCTATTTCGGGCTTTTTGAAGCGTTCCCTGAGGATTACAAATCCCAGTATCCCAACAAATAACGGCCCGGTATTGGCAATGAAGGATACAATGGCCGGATTTTCCATCTGGCTGATCGAGAAAAAGAAAAGCCCGGTGCCGATAACTTCCAGCAGACCAATTACCACCAAAAGCCTTCGCCCTTTCGTGTCCACTTTTTTAATGCAGTTAATTTTGCCGCGGATTACATTGAAAAGGATATTCCACAACATCCCGAAAAAGAACCACCAGCTGCCAAACTGGAATAAACTGACTTCCTGAAGCGCTGCTTTGCTGAAGAGATAAACATTGGAAGTAGCTAATACGGATATGCCTACAAAAAGATAGCCCTTCCATGTGGATTTATCGGACATTTTGATTGGGATTTATAAACAGGGAAACAGCCCATTAGGTGTTTTGTTTTGAACTTTGCCTGCCCGTGGACTAATCGCCCTGCTCAATTTCATTAAAAAACTGACTTTGCAAACGGTTTACAAGCGTTGCGACCCGGCTTTTGGTATTGCTCATTAATATAATGCTGAGGTCATCTTCCGGAAAACGGGTGTGACTTGCCGTAAAACCGTTCCAAAGGCCATTATGATAAATGGCTTCGCGCGAACCGTATTTTTTTAAACGCCATCCCAAACCGTAATTTACTGTGCGCCAACGGAGTTTTGTTTTTTGATAGGCTAAATTTGCCAAGCTGTCGGGGAGCAGGTAATTTTGCTGTAATGCCCGGTCCCATTGTGCCATGTCGCCGATTGTTGTAAAAATGCTTTTATCGCCAACCACCTGGTCCAATGGATCGAAATCGTAATTCCGACGCCACCTGCGTGATGTGGTATAGCCTTTTACAGGGCAGGAAATCGTATCGTAAGTGCTTTTGTTCCAGGCGAAACTGTGCTCCATTCCCAGCGGATTGAAAATATTTTCTTGGATCCAGTCCGGATATGGCTGACCGCTGACACGCTCTACAAGCAAAGCCAGCATTGCATAACCGGTATTGGAATACAGAAAGCGCCTTCCCGGCCTGAAATTTAACGGAAGTTTGTATTTGATGATGAGGTTTAGCACATCCTCATTCGTCAATGCTTTTTCCTTGTCCCAATACTGATCCACCAGGTACATATAATTTTGTAAACCACTGGTATGGGTGAGCATCTGGCGAATGGTGATATTATCATAGGGGAACTCCGGGATATAATGAAAAACACTGTCATCCAATTGCATTTTTCCCTGGTTGCACAGCATCAGGACCGCAGTAGCTGTGAAAGGCTTGCTCACCGATGCCATCTGAAAAGGAGAATCGGGGCAAAGCTTGTTCCTCTGGCCAAAATCACCATAACCATGCGAATATTCCAAGATTTTATTGCCTTTGTACATTACCAAAGCATTGCCATTAAATCCGCTGTTTTTTAAAGTTTTATGCAGTTTTTCCTGTAGGTCGTTAAGTTTTTTTGCGGAGAAACTTAATGGTGCCGGTTCGTAATGAAAGGTGCTGAGACTGATGCTCTCCAATGTTCTTTGCTGTGCTTCCTGATGCGAACAGCTAAAAAACAGGAGCGGGATAAATATGAGGTAAAATTTCCAGTTAATTCGATTCATGCACTATAATAATCTCAAATACAAAGATATAGCTGCTTAAAGCTTAAGGGTGCAAAAATACACTAAAATTATTAACGACTTATGCGTAAGTTTTGCACTTTTTAGGCCAAATTATTTTTACGATGCCGTTATTTTGTTCCGTTTCATCGTCTGCTATCTCGATTTGCAAACGTCTATTTTTAAGCTCATTTAATAAAACCATAAATTTTATACGCAAATATTTATGGTTAACCATAAATTTTAACGGGTAAATTTTATGTTTAACCATAAATTTTCTACCTTTGAGCAAAATTTGTGTCATGATACATCGCATAATCAAACAATCGCTGCTGCGGGATTTGACCGACCTGAACAAAGTAATTTTGCTTTATGGCCCGCGTCAATCGGGAAAAACAACCTTATCCAAGGAAGTGATTTCTGAATTACCTTTCAAAACCTTGCTGGTTAATGCAGATGAAGTAAAGTACCTTGATGTGCTGTCCAGCCGTGATCTGCGATTATTGCGTTCGCTGGTATCAGGTTATGAAATGCTGTTTATTGACGAAGGACACCGCATCCCTGATATTGGGTTGAACCTCAAGATTTTGCATGATGAAATTCCTGAATTAAAAATTTTGGTTACGGGTTCCTCTTCCTTTCTGCTTTCGGGTAGCGTTACCGAATCCCTGGCAGGCCGAAAAAAAGTTTATACTCTTTTGCCGGTTTCCATGCAGGAATTATCGCAGGAAATGAATTTGTTTGAGTTGAATGATCAGCTGGAAGATCGGCTGATTTTTGGCTCTTATCCAGAAGTAATTCAGACTGATGGTTTTGAGGCAAAAGCGGATTACCTGAGCGATGTTACCGATTCTCTTTTGTTTAAGGATATCCTGGAATTGGAAAATATCCGATATCCGGTTAAAATCAGGAATTTGCTAAAATTACTGGCCTATCAGGTTGGTTCTCAGGTTTCTTTGCATGAGTTGGGAAAGCAGCTTGCTTTAAACCGGGAAACAGTCGAGCGCTATCTCTACCTTTTGGAGCAATCTTTTATCATCTTTAGTTTGTCGGCTTTAAGCCGAAATCCGCGTAAAGAAGTGAGCAAATCGCAAAAATATTTTTTCTATGATAATGGAATCCGAAACCAAATTATCAATGATTTGAGCCTTCCCGAAAATAGAAACGATATGGGGCTTCTCTGGGAAAATTTTATGATTTCTGAGCGGATTAAATACCTGCAATTTAATAGAATGGACGCTTCCAAATATTTTTGGAGGACATATAGGGGAACAGAAATTGACTATATCGAGGAACGAAACGGAAAATTTTATGCCTACGAAATGAAAGCCGGAAAATCAAAAGCCCGTGCCCCTAAAACATGGATATCTGATTATGGAAATGATTTTCAGCTCGTTAATCGGGAAAACTATCAGGATTTTATACTTTAATTTTTTGGAACAGCAAAAAATATATAGAGGTCAGTATGTAGGTGCATATTAGTTTTGGCAAATCATAAAAACGATAATGATTTGTTATTGAGTAACATAGATTTCTCTGCCGAAGCTTCGGCATCGAAATGACCTTTTGTTGTGTTCAAGTGGCAAAGGCGGCGAGGACACAATAAAAAATATAAAATGAGTCCTCGCCGCCTTTGCCCAAACAATTAATAAACAGTCATTTCGACGACCAGCGGGAGGAGAAATCTATTTATTCACGAGCATAAATCATTCTATGTACTTATCTAAAGACCTCAAAAAATATATTCTTACAATTTTGGAATTCAACCCCAATATTGTAAGGCAGGTGCCATTCATCGGATGACTTCAAGCCATCCGATGAATGGATTGAAAACCAATATTTTAGGAAATTTGATTCAGGATGCCTTCCGCCCGGGCGCGCACATCTTCCATTAACCATGCCGGCGTTGATGTGGCACCACTAATGCCAATACTTTTCGCTCCGGAAATCCATTCTTTTTTAATTTCTGATGGATGGGAAAGGAAATGTGTGTTTGGATTTTCGGCCAATGCGATGTGGTAGAGGTAATTCCCGTTGGAGCTCTTTTTGCCGCTGACAAATAAAATGCAATCAAATTTTTTCGCAAAAACTTTCAGGCTTTGGCTGCGGTTGGCTACTTTACGGCATACACTGGGGTGGATTTCAATATTTTTGTTTCCGGCTTCCGCAGCTTTTTGCCTGATGGCATCCCCCAGCTCCTGATAAGATTCCAGGCTTTTGGTGGTTTGGCTGTACATGCTGATAGGGCGGTGAAAATCTATTTTTTCCAGGTCATGCATGCCTTCAACCACAATTCCTTCATTATCGGTTTGGCCGTTCAAGCCAATTACTTCCGGATGGTTTGCCTTGCCGTAAATTACAATTTGCCCTTTTTTATTCCGCAAGCGTTCCCAATTTTTTTTAATCCTTTCCTGTAATTTGATTACAATAGGGCAGGTGGCATCGGTGATGCGGATATTGTGTTTTTTTGCCAGTTGATAGGTTTCCGGTGCTTCACCATGAGCCCGGATCAGGACTTCCTGATTTTCCAAAACCGGGAACCGATCGCGGGAAATTGTAATAAGACCTTGTTTTTCAAGTCGTTCAATCTCGCCTTCATTGTGAACGATATCGCCAAGGCAATATAGCTTCGTGTCGGATTTGAGTTTGTTTTCGGCAGTTTCAATAGCTTTTACCACGCCAAAACAAAATCCGGCATCTTCATCAATAAAAATTGGGATCATGATTAGTCTTCCTTAGGAATTTGCTTGCTGCGTTTGAATAGTTTATCCAGATCGGTGCTTAGTGTGATGTAGTTTGGTGAGCCGTTCAAATGGTAAGTGGATCGGCTGTAGTTAATGCTGAATGCTTTGATCCTTAATCCTATACCCCATGAAAACCCAACCGTGGAAGCATTGTCGGCTATTTTGAGCTCCTGCCTGCGCTGATAATTGTATCCGATTCGGATGCTCAGGCTTTTAACGGGATTAATCTCTCCGCCCACAACAATATGGCGCATAAATTTATCGCCAAATTTTGAGAGGCCGCTGTCTTCTTTCACTTCGCCGGTAACCGGATCCAGCTCTTCTTCCAACGGATCATCATAAGTGAGGTCCCATTTTTCCATATGATTGACCATAATATAATAGCGGAAGGGAAGGTGCTGCAAGCGTTTGGATAAGCCCAGCTGAATTTCGAAGGGCAGAGGCTCGCGTTCACCGCCATCATAAGCACTTAGCTGCATCCCGATATTGCGCGCAACCAATGAAATCGTGAAATTTTTCTCGCTGTTGTGGTACGAACCGCCCACATCCACAGCCATTCCCATTGAATTATATGAATGCAAGGAAGAATAAATCATCTTAAAATTGGCTCCAATCGAAAAATTGGAATCCAAACTACGGCCCCAGCCGATGGTCATGGCGTATTCGCCGGCAGTAAAATCACCGTAAGTTTGTCCGGTAGCATCAGCTTCCGTAAATGTACCATAATTAATGTATTGCATCGATCCAACAAAGCTCCCGATTTCTTTGAACGTACGCCCGTAGGAAACAAAACCGTAATTGATGTCGGAATAGAAATCAACAAAGCTCAATCCCAGCTGATTATGCATTTCAGGCGTTATCAATGAAGGGTTGTTGAGTGCCGTATTGATGTCGTTGTCTTTCACGGCAATCATATTATTGCCCAAAGCTGCTGCCCGCGCAGAGCTGGTCAGGTTCAGGAATTCATAAACATTGTCGCCGCCAATTTGTGCAAAAGATTTTTGTCCGCTTATCAGGATGATGATCGAAGCTATAAGTAGAAGTTTCTTGTTCACAATTATATTCTTAATTTGGATGTAAAAGTATGCAAAAATACAAATCAGACGATAAATCGCATTTAATGTATCCAGCTGCTTTATGGCCTTTATGGCCTGTCAGGATTTAAACGCAGGAGCTTAGATTTTATTTTAAGCATTGATGTTCATAAGGGGGATTTAGGTATTTTTGCCCACTTAATTTTTATGCTATGGGAAAAAGAAAAAAGCCTTTGCTGGAAAATATGCGCATTCTCGATGCGGGAGCTCAGGGAAAAGCAGTGGCACGTTTGGAGAATAAAGTGGTTTTCGTGCCCTATGTTGTCCCCGGCGATTTGGTTGATATTCAAACAACTAAAATCCGTAAGGCATATAACGAAGGCGTGGCTGTGAAAATCCATGAGTATTCAGAAAAGCGCACCGACCCTAAATGTGTCCATTTTGGAACATGCGGTGGATGCAAATGGCAAAATATGGATTATCAGCATCAGCTTTTTTATAAACAAAAGCAGGTTGTGGATAATCTCGAACGCATCGGACATCTGGATTTGCCCGAAATAGCGCCCATACTTCCTTCGGAAAAAATCTATAACTACCGCAATAAACTGGAGTTTACCTTCGGAAATAAACGCTGGATTTTGCCCGAAGAGTTTAAAATACCGTCCGAAGACCGTCAGTACAACGGTTTGGGATTCCATCTGCCCGGCATGTGGGACCGTGTTTTGGATATTGATGAATGCCACTTGCAGGAAGAACCTTCCAACCAAATCCGACTGGCTGTGCGCGATTTTGCCATAGAAAACGATCTGAGCTTTTTGAATATCAGGGGCTGGACAGGTTTACTGCGTAATTTGATCGTGCGCAATACTTCAACCGGCGATTTGATGGTGCTTGTGGTTTTTGGAGAGGATGATCCGGAAAAACGGGAACTGCTGCTGGATTTCCTGCTCGGGAAATTCCCTCAGATTACCAGTTTGGTGTATTCCATCAATACCAAGCACAATGACATTTATAACGATCTGCCATTCCATATTTATTATGGTAAAGACCATATGATCGAGGAAATGGACGGACTGAAATTTAAAATCGGGCCGCTTTCGTTTTTCCAGACGAATCCCGAACAGGGAAAGGCTTTATACCGCCTCACTTTGGAATATGCCGGACTTAGCGGCGATGAAATTGTTTATGACCTTTATACAGGAACCGGGACCATTGCCAATTATGTGGCTCCATATGCCAAAAAAGTTGTAGGAATCGAGTTTATCGAATCCGCAATCCTTGATGCACGTGTCAACTCGGAGCTCAATGGCATCAACAATACTGTTTTTCATGCAGGCGATATGCTCAAAGTGCTGACGCATGAATTTATACGCGAAAACGGCAAACCCGATGTGGTAATTACCGATCCACCAAGAGCAGGAATGCACGAAAAAATTGTGCGCAGGATTTTGCAGGTAGCCCCAAAACGTGTGGTTTATGTAAGTTGCAATCCCGCAACACAGGCGCGTGATGTGGCCTTAATGTCGGATATGTACCGGATTACGCGCATACAGCCCGTGGATATGTTCCCGCATACGCATCATGTGGAGAATGTGCTGCTACTGGAGAAAAAGTGATTTAGGCTTAATTCCCAGACGCAGAACAAACTGCTTTGGATTGGGAGGATGGATCTCTGGAATATCTCATTACTCCTTTCCATGAAATATCGAATAGAACCTTCTGAAATTGATTTTTTCCTGGCATATGTGGCTCTTTAGATTTTTGTTTAAATTTAATTAAAATTGTAAATTAAATTATAATTCCGACTAAAAAATGTAGAAATTAACAAAATTTCCGACTAAAAAGTGTGAAATTCTACAGAAATTCCGACTAAAAAGTGTATTTTTGAAATTGGAATTAATTTCATGTGAATAAAATATAATTGAAATGAGAAGAACTGCCTACGGACAACTACTTGCCTGGAAGAATAAAAATGGCAGAAAACCTTTGGTGCTTCAGGGCGCCCGGCAGGTTGGAAAAACCTGGTTGATGAAGGAATTTGGAAAGAATGAATACAAACAGACTGTATATCTTAACTTTGAGGATAAAAAGCAATTGCAAAGCCTTTTTGCTAATGATTTTGATATTTCCCGAATTCTTTTGGCCTTACATGTTGAAACCGGTGTGAAGGCTAATCCTGAGGATACTTTGATCATTTTGGACGAGATACAGGAAGCCGAAAGGGGAGTAACCGCATTAAAATATTTTTACGAAAATGCACCTGAGTTTCATGTTATGGCTGCAGGCTCCTATCTTGGAATTTCCCTGCAAAAAAAATCATCATTTCCTGTTGGTAAAGTTGATTTTCTTCACCTGCAGCCATTATCTTATTTGGAGTTTTTATTGGCATCAGGCGAGGATATGCTCGTTGAACTGCTTTTTAGCATGAAATGGGAATTAATAAAAACCTTTAAAGAAAAGTATATCACTACCCTTCGGTACTATTATTTTATTGGGGGAATGCCTGAAGTTGTACGTGATTTTGTTGAAAATCAGGATTTTGATTCAGTAAGGTCATTACAAGGAAATATTCTGTCAGCCTATCAAAATGATTTTGCCAAGCATGCACCAATGGAGCTGGTGCCCCGCATTAACAGGGTATGGAACTCAATTCCTGCCCAGTTATCACGAGAAAGCAGAAAATTTGTATTTGGGCTTATTAAAAAAGGAGCAAGGGCAAAAGAATTTGAATTGGCCATTGAGTGGTTAATCGGAAGTGGCTTGATTTCTAAGGTTTTTCGTGTTTCAAAGCCGGGAATGCCCTTAAAATCATACTTGGATTTAAGTGCTTTTAAAGTGTTCTTTGTAGATGTCGGCTTATTGGCTGCTTTATCAGGTTTGGATAAAAAATCTATAATTGAAGGGAATAAGATTTTTGAAGAATTTAAAGGCGCTTTGACAGAACAATTTGTTTATCAGCAGATTTTGCAGAGTAATTTATTTTATTGGTCTGCAGAAAGCTCAAGCGGAGAAGTTGATTTTATCATGCAGTCCGATACTAAAATTATTCCTATTGAAGTTAAAGCCGAGGAAAACCTGATGGCAAAAAGCTTGAGGTTCTTTCATCAAAAATATAATCCTGAAATTTCAGTCCGAACATCAATGTCTGATTTTCGCGACGATGGCTGGTTATTGAATGTTCCGCTTTATGCTATCGGATTATTGGAGCATTTGTTAAGAAAATGAGCCTGCGATATATTATGTCTGCCATGCCAATCAAGGGCGAAACAAATGTGTATCGATTAAAATAAGATTTACGAAAACTGTGTGCTGAGAACTTGGTTTTTAACGTATTCTGATGATTCGGCAGACTTTATATTCAAAATTAATTTGGTTTGTTCTTTTAACAGTATATTTGCCCTAATGAAAATCGGTACTAAAATACTGCTCGTATTTCTTTTGGCGATAACCCTCTCGTTTGGCACAATAGAAATCATGATCAGCAACAAGCTCGATGAGCATACGCGCGAATATGCTTTTGATATTGCTGTGGAAAATGCCAGCCGGCAAAGCCTTGAAATTCAAAATGAGTTCAATCAGGCAATTGCCATTTCCCGTACGCTGGCCTATTCGCTTGGGCAATTGAGCGAATGGAAATTAACAGAACGCGATTTTGTTGACAGTATTTTCCGCAACATCCTGCATGAAAATAATGCCTATACAGCGGTTTGGACGGTTTGGGAACCGAATGCATTCGATGGAAAAGATGCCGCTTTTGTCAATCATCCGGCCTCCGACAGCAGTGGCCGCTTGCTCACAAGTTGGTTGCGCAATAAAGATTCAGTGTGGGTGGAGGCCGACCGATATTACGATACTGCCGATTATTACCAAATTCCCAAAAAAGAGGGCCGTATCCTTTTTAGCAATCCTTTTCTGTACAATGGTATTTATGTCGTTAATGCGATTGCGCCTGTTTATGTACGCAATAAATTTTCCGGCGTTGTGGGCATTGACCTGAGCCTGGAGTATATTTACCATCAACTGCATGGACGTAAAATTTTTGGTGATGGCAGTAATTTCGTCATTGCTGCCAATGGCGCCATAGCCATGGATTCGGAAAGAGAAATGCGTACTGGCAGTATTTATAAACCTTTTGTTGAAGATACACTGATCAAAAATGCTGTTTTAAACGGCAAAAGCCTGAGCCTGCAAAATCCCCGAAATCAAAATGAGCCTGAAACGCTCGATATTTATAATCCTATACATATAAAGGGGGCGGATGTGAATTGGTCTTTGCTGGTGCGCACCCCGCTAGAGGCTATTTTGGCGCCATCACGTGCAGTGCGCAACCAATTGATTATCGTGGGCCTGGCAGGTAGTATCAGTATTCTGCTTCTGCTGTTTCTGGTAATTAAGTTTTTTGGACGTCCGGTTGGGAATATGTCGCGAAACCTGCGCTTGCTGACACGCGGGCAGACCGGCGGTTTCAAGGGTGTAGATACATCCCGAAAGGACGAAATTGGCGAAATGAACCGTAGTTTTCTGCATCTCGTAGAAACAGTGGAACAAAAAAAGCAAACCGAAGACGCATTGCTGAAGGCCAAAGAAGAAACCGATAGGAAAAACAAAACAATTAGTGAGTTAAATAAAGATCTCGAAAAAAGGGTGCGCCAGCGTACTTTAAGTCTGCATGCCGAAATTGAAGAAAGGGGCAGGGCAGAAGCGCGCCTCAGAATGAGCCAGGGAATACTGAATGTTGCTCAGGCACTGGCTAAAACAGGAAGCTGGCAAATCAGTTTGAGCAACCAAAGGATCCAATGCTCCGATGAATGGTGCCGGATTCATAATCAGAAAAAAACTTCCCTGGCACGTGGGCTGGATTATCTAGCGCCGGAAAATATCCTTCCCGAAGACCGCACCCTTTTTATACAACATCTGAACAATCTGCTGAACCGTAAAATAAATGCTTCCGAAGGTCGATACCGCTTGATTGTCAATGATCAGCTGCATTGGATTTCGTGGGCTGCACAAATTACCGAAGATACGGAAACCGCCCAGCTCTATGTAACCGGAGCTACGCAGGACATCAGCCTGCGCAAGCAATACGAAGAACATCTCGAAGATTACCGGTTGATTATCAATGCTTCCGGTGAGTATATGGCTTTAATTGATATGGATTTTTCTTTTCATGCAATTAGCAACAGCCTGGCAATTAAGCTGAAACGCAAAAAAGAAGAAGTGCTGGGAACGCAGATCAGTGATATTTTTGAGGATGTAAGTAATGCGGAATTGCTGCAGTCTCTGCTTCTACGGGTCAAAAAAGAAGGTTCTTTGCGCGAACAACATTGGCTTTCGTTTAGCGCTTCGGCACGTCCGGCTTTTATGGATATTAAAATAATTAATGTAGTGTCCGAAAGTCGTGATATTGAGCGTATTGTTATCAGTATGAACGATATAACCGAGCTGAAAAATACGGAGCAGCAACTGAAAATTTTTAAACGCCTTGTCGATGCAAGCGGCTTGGGATTTGGGATGTGCAGTCTGGATGCCCGCTTAAGCTACCAAAATCCGAGTTTGCAGGAAATGTGTGGCCGAAAAGCTCTGGAAGACGGTCTCGGTGAAGATATTTTTAAACTTTATGATGAAGATTCTGCCACTTTTATCCGGGAGGAAATCTGGCCAAAACTTTTGAAAGGCGGTCAATGGATGGGCGAAATGGATATCATCGGTGCTTATGGCGCGCGCATACCAACATTGCAGAATTTCTTTGTGATCAATGATTATGATGAACGACCGGCCTACATTGGGATCGTGCTTACCAATATTAGCAAGCGCAAAGCATTTCAGGATCAATTGGAATATCAGGCCCGCATCCTCCAAAATGTAACCGATGCCATTATTTCTACCGATGAGGAATACAAAATACTGACTATGAATGCTTCCGCTGAAAAACTGCTGGGCTGGAAGCTGGAGGAGTGTAAAGGAAATGACTTGCGCATGTTCTGGCATCGAAATGAAAGCCCCGGAATTCCACCGGAAATCCGTCAAAAACTGAACGACAGTGGCAATTGGCTGGGAGAAACTCTATTGTTCAAACGCGATGGAACATCTTTGGTCAGCCTGAGCTCGTTGAGCATGCTTACCGATGAGCGCGGGGATCATAATGGTATGGTGCTGGTTATTAATGATTTGACGGATCAAAAAGAAGCTGAAGAAGCACGGATGCGCAGCGAACGTAATTTTGCCGCCATTTTTCATCATGCCGCCATTGGGATGGATGTGCTCGATGAAAAAGGAAATTTCCGTGAGTTCAACAATACTTTTCTTAATATGCTTGGCTATCCTCAAGACGAGCTTAAAAAATTGAATGTCAGTGAGGTGTCACATCCGGAAGATCGCCAGCGAAATGCCGATTGGCTATATCAGCTGTTTCGGGGAAATATCTCCAGCTACCGTTTCGAAAAGCGCTACATCCGTAAAGATGGCAGCTGGTTTTGGGCCGACCTTTCGGTTTCTTCCTTCTTTGGACCCAATGATGAACGTCTCGCGATTGGCACCATTATCGATATCACCGATGCAAAAAATCTGCAGCAAAAACTGGAATATGCCATGAAGGAAGCGCGCGAGGCAAACCGCTCCAAAAGCGAATTCCTGGCAAATATGAGCCACGAAATACGCACGCCGCTGAATTCTGTGATCGGTTTTACCGATTTGCTGGAATCACTTATCGAAGATCCTAAAAAGAAAAGCTATCTCGATTCCATAAAAACCGGCGGAAAAAACCTGCTGATGCTGATTAATGATATTCTGGATTTGTCGAAAATTGAAGCCGGACGCATGGAACTGCAACCTGAAGCCGTTTCTGTTAAATCATTGATGGAAGAAGTGCGGCAGATATTTTCACTGCGCATCGAAGAAAAGCAACTTGATTTTATCCTGGAATATGATGATGATTTGCCGCAACGGCTGATCCTTGATGAAATCCGCCTGAGACAAGTGATTTTCAATCTGGTAGGCAATGCCATAAAGTTCACGCATCGCGGTTTTGTGCGCCTGAAACTGCTTAAAACATTTGAATATCCCGGAAAAAAGGCCATTGATATGAGCATACTTGTGGAAGATTCCGGTATCGGTATTGCACGCGATCAGCAAAAGCTTATTTTTGAAGCATTCCGCCAGCAGGCCGGACAGAGCAACAGAAAGTATGGGGGCACCGGCCTTGGACTGGCAATAAGCAAGCGGCTTGTAGAGATGATGGGCGGACAAATCAGCCTGTCCAGCGAATTGGGAAAAGGCTCTGTTTTTAAAGTGAGCTTCAAAAATGTGAAAATCAGTGACGGTTTGCAGATGAAAAATGATGAAGTACCTGATATTGACCTTTCTGCGCTGCGTTTTGACGGTCAATGCGTTTTGGTTGTGGACGATATTGAGCTGAACCGGAAATTCCTGACCGAGAGCCTAAGTGCCAAAGGGTTAAAAACTTTGGAGGCTTCAAATGGTCGCGAGGCGCTGGGGCAGATGAGAATTCAAAAACCCGATCTGATTTTAATGGATCTGCGCATGCCGGTCATGGATGGCTATGAAGCAACACAAATTATTCGCGAAAGTGCTGATTGGAAGGACATTCCGATTATCGCCATTACGGCTTCGGTCATGAGCACAGAACGTGAAAAAGTTTCTGAAGGGATGTTTCATGCGATGCTCTTCAAACCAATTCCCAGCGAACAGCTTTTTGCACGCATTATGGATTATATTCCTGCCGTAAAAGTGCTGGAAAAGATGCCCAAAACCGAGATAGGCCCCAACAGCAAGGTGCAACAGCTTTCACCGGATATCCAAAAACTGCTTTCTCAGCATCGCGACCAGCTGTGGCAACTTTATAATACTGCTGTCGAACAGGAGCTTTCCGACGATCTCGAGGCTTTTAGCCAGGCTTTAAATGCTTTTGCCGCCGAGACGCATCATCCTGATTTTATGAGATATTCATCGCAACTTAACGAACAAATCATTAATTTTGACCTGGATAAACTCAGTAACAGCCTGAGGCAGTTCCCGCAGGAATGGGAAAAACTAGAAAATTGTGTGCCCGAAGATGAAACATAAAAGTGAATATAAAATCCTGATTGTTGATGATATCGCAGAGAATATCAAGGTAGCTGCTAATTTTTTACGTAAATATGGCTACAACATCAGCTTTGCTATGGACGGCGAACAGGCTCTGAAAAAGGCCGGGCAGATTAATTTTGACCTGATCCTTCTCGATATCATGTTGCCCGATACCGAAGGATACGATGTGTGCCTGAAACTTAAAGAGCAGGATTACTACAAAGATGTTCCGGTGATTTTTTTAACCGCAAGAGCCGATATCCAAAGTATTGTAAAAGGCTTCGAAAGCGGTGGAGCCGATTATATCACCAAACCTTTTAATGGGCATGAACTGTATCAACGTGTTCGTAATCAATTGGATTTGCGTGAGGCACGTAATGAATTGGCGCGAAAAAACGAGCATCTGCTGCGCGCAAATAAAACCCGCGACCTGCTGATGAGCATGATGTCGCACGACCTGCTTGGGCCATTGAGCACGGCGGCAGTTTCTACAGAAAGCATCGCACGGGGAGAAGTCAGCCTTTCCGAACGCGATATGAAATCTTTTATGTTGAGCCTCCACGAGAGTTTGAAAAGTATTTCTACCACAATGGAAAATGTGCTGCTTTGGGCACGATCGCAAAAAGAGGCAATTCAATACGACATAAAACAGCTTAATATTTCGCTTCTTGCCGATAAAATGGTAAACTTTTTGCAGCCAATGGCAGCGCGCAAAGGCATTAACCTTTATAGCAATTTGCTCGAAGACTATTATGTTCAGGCCGATGCAAATACCGTTGAAGTTATTATACGCAATTTGCTCAATAATGCACTGAAATATACACCCACCGGAGGAGAGGTTTCCGTGGATTGTAGTTTCTCGGAAAACGCTTGTCATCTGAATGTGAAAGATAATGGCAAAGGCATGAGCAGTGAGGAGATCGGGAAAATTTTCAGCGATCAGCATTATTCTACCTGGGGCACAAAACGCGAAAAAGGTTTTGGCCTCGGCTTGGAAATCAGCCGCCTGTTTGCTGCCCGGAACAATGGAAAGCTTTATTGTGTCAGTGAGCCGGGCAAAGGCAGTACATTCACACTGGAACTGCCAGTAAGCAAAGACCCCAACAAAGACCTTCAAAGTTTTTAAAACCCTGAAGGCCTTTGGTTGAAGGTTTTTGTGCTGTTAAATTGATTATTCTATGAGTACAAGCGGTTATAAAATTCTCATTGTTGATGATATTGCGGATAATATCCGTGTTGCTGCCAACATCCTGCGTGCAAAAGGCTATAATGTAAGCTATGCCCGCAATGGAAAAGAAGCTTTGGCGCGCGTTGAAAAGGTGAATTTTGATCTGATCCTGCTGGATATCATGATGCCGGAAATGGATGGTTTTGAGGTGTGTAAAGTATTGAAATCCAAACCTAAAACCAAAGGAATCCCTGTTATCTTCCTTACAGCAAAAACGGATACCGATAGTATTGTCAAAGGGTTCGGCCTTGGCGGTGTGGATTATATCACCAAACCTTTTAATGGTATTGAGCTCGAAGCCCGCGTAAATACGCATGTACGGCTGCTGCATGCTTACCGGCGATTGGCTGTGGCAAATACCGAAATCAGGAAAGAACGTAAAAAAGCGGATCAATTGCTGCGGAGTATTTTTCCGGCTTCAGTTGCAGAAGACCTGAAAAATACCGGCACAACAGAACCTAAAGCTTTTGAAGAAGTTACCGTCTTTTTTAGTGATATTGTGGGCTATACGCCACGTGTTGCACAGCTTAAACCCGAGCAGATTATTGCCGAACTCAATGAGCTTTTTTCAGCCTATGATGCCATTATGGAGCAACATCATTGCGAGCGCATCCAAACTGTTGGCGATGGCTATCTGGCCGTTTGCGGGATGCCCAGGGTCGATCCGGATCATGCGCTCAAGATGGTTGCCGCTGCACGCGATATTCTTGATTTTATGGACGATCGCAACCGCAAAGCCCTCGAAAATGGCAACGAACAGTGGAATATACGAATCGGGATGCATACCGGTAGGGTAGTGGGCGGCGTAATCGGAATAACGCGCTATGCCTATGGCGTTTTCGGCGACACAATTAATACTGCTTCGCGCATGGAAACAACAGGGCTGCCCATGCGCATCAACATCAGTGAAACAACCGCATCATACATTAAAAACCACTATCAGCTGATGGATCGTGGTTTTACCGATGTAAAAGGAAAAGGAATGATGAAAATGTATTTCGTTGGTGAGAAAATCTCCGAAGATTAATCATTTATTGGATTAGGCAAAGTTATCCGATATATGAGGTTTTAAAATGCTGTTTAACAGTATGTTAATATTGATTAAAAGGTGTTTCGTTTAATCAGTCGCAAATTGTGCGTGTAGCGCTTTTGCTTTTCATTGTAAATTCCATGATGATCAATCCGGTCACGGCGCACTTCTCCACTGGCATGAATAATATTTTCAGTATCAGCAAGTATTCCAACATGGATGATGTTGCCTTCTTCATTATCGAAAAATGCCAAATCGCCGGCCCGGGCTTCCGAAATAAAATTTATTGTTTCGCCATAATTGGACTGTACCGAAGCATCGCGCTCTAAACGGATTCCAAAGGTTTTATAAATCAGCTGAACAAATCCTGAACAGTCAAAACCCAGGCAGCTTTTTCCGCCCCAGAGGTAAGGTGATCCGATAAAACCCTCTGCGACAGATACAATGTCTGCTCCGTTCGCTGAACGTATGGGAGAAAAATCATTTTCATTAGCTGTAATTTTAATATCACTGATATTGTTCAGGATTTCATCCGGCGGCAAACAAGCACCAAAAGGAATGAAGATTTGTTTTTGGTTGTTGACCCATGCCTCTCCGAGCGTCTTATTGCAATAACGGAAATCCTTCGACCAACGTAAAGTTTCATAAGTCTCCTGCGAAATTATTGTGAGCTGCTTGGGGTCAATCCAGCCCGAGTATTTGTCAAATTCGAGCCGCACCAACCACCATTTATCATGTTTTTCAACAATTTCAAGCAGCTCTCCAAACAATGCCTGACTGATCATTTCCGAGCGGTCGTCCCGTTCGAGCCGTAAAGGTGCTATGGGTAAATGAATAATTCCGTATTCCATAATATGCTGGGTTTTTCTTAATGAGCGCAGGTGATGCCCGAACTCTAAGCGTAAAAATACGGATTTTTTGCCAGTTGAACGGGCTTTTTATTAATTTCGTTTGTTTTAACGACATCAGGAATTTCCCAAAATGCTGCAAACAAAAGCATTTTAGATGTTTCTGCGTTCTAAATCAGATTTAATGAAGAATTCAGTTTCAAAATTCAGCGCATATTATCCCCTCGTGAGCAAGATTATTTTATTTGCCATCGCGGTAGTCATTATCATTTTTATTTTGCCCGGCGAAACGCGCTTTCGTTATGATTTTCAGCGTGGAAAGCCATGGGTTTATGAGGATTTGATTGCGCCTTTCAGTTTTTCCGTACATAAATCGAAGGAAAAGCTCGATGAGGAAAGGGAAGCCCTGAAATCAAATGCACCATTGTATTTTGTGAGCGATCCGGTTATGGATTCAATGAACCGTTTGCGTTTTATTCGTGAATTTAATAAAAGTTGGGATGCTGATTTTGCGGAAAATGCTCAAAATAGGGATCGCTTTGCTTCTCTGTCGTACGCGCTGGGATTGTTCGATACGGTTTTTCATGCCGGTTTGATTGAAATGCGGCCCGAATTGCGCGAAAACCTCGCATTAAAACAGGTTTATGTGCGCTCCGGTGCCGACATGCGCGAAAAAGACGCCAATAGTTTTTTTAGCATACAATCTGCCGATGCCTATTTCCGGAAGCATTTAATGGATTTTGATCCTGCTTTACAGTCTTTTATGCTGGCACGTTTGCAGAATGCACTGATGCATAATGTTTTATATGATGATGTTTATACACAGAAAGAATTGCTACAGCGTGTTAAAAATATGTCGCTTACAACCGGAATGGTTCAGGTGGGCGAGCGCATCATCAGTAAAGGCGAACTGGTTACCAATAATAAATTTCAGTTGCTGGATTCGCTGCGGCTGGAATATGATCGGAATATTGGCGGGAAATTAACGGCACGATTGGTTTTGCTCGGGAAAATATTATTAGTGCTGATTGCAATCAGTGGTTTGGCATTTTATCTTTACTTTTTCCGCCGAGATGTTTTTGAAGAAAATGAACGCCTCGTGCTCATCCTTACCATTATACTGCTGATGGTTTTTATGAGCAGCGTGCTGGTAAAAACCAATCCCGAATTTGTTTACCTCTTGCCATTGTGTATGGCGCCTATTTTGATCCGTATCTTTTTCGACAGCCGTTTGGCCTTTTTTATACATTTTATCACTATTTTTATTGTGGCCTATACCGTGCCCAATAGTTTCGAATTCGCTTTTGTGCAGATGTTTGCCGGTCTTGTTACTATTTTTAGTTTTGTTAGCCTGAGGCGACGCGCACAGTTTTTTATTACTTCACTTTGGGTTTTTTTGGCCTACGCAATTACTTATTCGGGCTTGCACCTTATCCGTGATGGCAGTCTGGCCGGGATCGACAGCATGCACTATGCCTATTTTGCGGGGGCAGCATTCCTGATTTTGTTTACCTATCCACTGATTTTCCTTTTTGAAAAAGTTTTTGGATTGATCACCGATATCACCCTGCTCGAACTTTCGGATACCAATAACAAACTCTTGCGCCAGCTGTCGAATAAGGCCCCCGGAACATTCCAGCACAGCCTGCAAGTGGCAAATATGGCAGAAGAAGCAATCCGCGCCATCGATGGAAATCCGCTGCTCGTGCGCGCCGGAGCTTTGTACCACGATATCGGGAAAATTGACAGCCCGCTCTTTTTTGTTGAAAATCAGATCGCCGGATTAAATCCCCACGAAGACCTTTCGCCCATTGAAAGCGCAGATGTGATCATTGGCCATGTTATTAAAGGCGTGGAGATGGCAAAGAAAAACAAACTGCCGGAGCAGATTATCGATTTTATCCGGACCCATCACGGAACACGCAAAACCGATTATTTTTACTTTCAATACCGCAACGAAAATCCCGGAATGGAGATTGATGAAGATGCTTTCCGCTACCATGGTCCTGCGCCTTTTAGTAAAGAAACAGCCGTGCTGATGATGGCCGACAGTGTCGAAGCTGCTTCACGCTCCATCAAACAGCCCAATGAAGAAAATCTCGATAATCTGGTCGAGAAAATCATTCAGAAACAACTGGAAGAAAATCAATTCGATAATGCGGACATTACCCTCAAAGACATCTCAATAGTGAAAAAAATCCTCAAACACAAACTGATGAACATCTATCACCTCCGAATCGAATACCCCTCATAACTTTCCCACTTTCAACTTTCGCACTTTCGCACTTTCAACTTTCCCACTTTCCCACTCAATGTCACTGAGCGAAGCCGAAGTGCCCACTTTCATCTTTCCCACTCAAGGTCCCCGAGCGAAGTCGAGGGGCCACTTTCAACTTTCCCACTTTCAACTTTCCCACTTTCGCACTTTCAACTTTCCCACTTTCGCACTTTCAACTTTCCCACTTTCAACTTTCCTACTTCCCCAACATAAGCCGGAAGCTCCGGGCCCAAATTAAACAAAGCATCTAAAATACTCAGATTAGGATGAAAAACCTGATTTTCAAATACCTGATAATACTCAGGAAAACAGCTCTCCGGAATTAAATCCGATTTTTTCGGACTTAAACGATAGCGCCAATCGGAAGGACTTTCCGAAGGAACCTCAAATTTTTCTGTAAAAACAAAGGACGTTTTCAGTGCACATTTTTCAGCAAAATATTGAATGATTTTATCATTGATTTCCAGGAGTTTGTCTCCGGGTTTTATCGCATAGATTAATTCTTTGACATCATCCTGATAATACAGAAAAAATGGAGAAGCATTATAGCAGCTTTCTAAGCTCCGCCAGTGCATATTTTGCCATTTTTCCAGAAAAGCAGCTTCCACTTCGCGTATGGGAGTTTTGCTACCTTTAGGCCGGAGCAGGGGCATGCTCAGTTTCAACTCGCCCTGTGCGCTCAAAATACTGAAACGGTTACGGTACGTCTGACGCGGAAAATGCTCACAAGCTTCAATATGTACCCTTTTAGCACGCGCAGCCAGCCCAAACCACGCAACCGGCGGAAAATAAGCCGTCGATAGATAAATATCATCCAATAGTTCCATACCGCAAAACTAAGGAATTTCACTACAACCACTTTCCCACTTTCGCACTTTCAACTTTCGCACTTTCAACTTTCCCACTTTCCCACTTTCCCACTTTCGCACTCAAGGTCACTGAGCGTAGCCGAAGTGCCACTTTCCCACTTTCCCACTTTCAACTTTCCCACTTTCCCACTTTCAACTTTCCCACTTTCAACTTTCCCACTTTCAACTTTCGCACTTTCCCACTTTCCACTTTCGCACTTTCCCACTTTCGCACTAAAAAAACATTTGCACATTCCCCCACCAAACCCTATATTTGCGAGATTATAACAGGTTATCAAGTGAAGCAAAGAGCGTGGAAGAAGGATTCTGAAATAAACAGTAAAAGGCTGTTTCGTAACATTTTTATGGAAAACCCAAAAGGATAATAAAAGATTGCCAATACAATCCAATATTTCTATGCCCACGCTGAACCCAAAAGCCTGTAAATTGTTTAAAATAAAATTGAAGTGTTTGAAATATTTAAGTTTAAATAAAATTTAAGAGTTATGAAGAAGGTTTTACTTTTGGTTGGAGTGATGATGATAGGAATCACGGAATTATTATCTCAAAATGCAATTGTTGGATCTGGTTTTACATCAGGTTGGGAGAGTACTGCTGATTTTGAGTATTTTTCAGCTAGTGCAGGTAATTCTTATATCAAAACTGATAATGCAAAGGGTACAGGGAACCAGTATTTTAGAATGGGTATTGATTGGGATGGAACAATTAAACAAATAACAATTACCCCATCGTTGAATGTTTCCGTGAGCCCAAATTCAGAATTGATGCTTAATTTAAATGATAATCCATCAAGTGGCTCTATGTATTTGAATGTATCTAGCACGACCGATAATTACATATTTAAGACAAAGGATGCTGGTTCATCTCCATCTGGAAAATTAATTATATTTCAGGTTCAGGGTGATGTGCGTTCTGTTTCATCGGTAGCAAAAGATAAAACAACAATCTATCCTGGACAGACAGTTACTATAACAGCTACTTTAGATGGCTCTTTTGCAACAGGACAAAGTGTTTATTTGAGATATTCAAAGGATAATTTCGCTACATCGTCAATATCTGAAATGACTGGCAGTGGAACATCATATTCAGCTGATATCCCTTCTAGCACAAATACAGAATCTTCCACGATTAAGTATTATATTTTTACTTCTGGTAATGGGCTTGCTTCAAATATTTCAAATGATGAGGCAGATTGGTACACCATTAACTTAAATAATAATTCGGGAAACAATTATAGTTATTCAGTTCAAAGCTCATGGACAACCTCAGGTTCTGGCGATGGAAGCTGGAATGACCCAAATTCCTGGGATGCTGGTGCAGTGCCAGAATCCGGTCAGCCTATTACAATTGAAGATAATCTAACGCTCGATCAAAATGCAACAGTTTCCAGTTTAACAATAAACAACGGTGCTACTTTTACCGCCAGCGATGGCTCAAAAGACAAACGCACTTTAACCATTGCTTCCGGCGGCACCCTGACAAACAATGGCACTTTTACCGCTGCTGATGGAACGGTAGTTTTTGCCGGAGCGGGAACGGTTGCTGGAAGTATTACAACGACTTTTAATGATTTGGAATTGAATGGAGCGTTGACATTAACCAAAGTTAGCCAGATCAACGGCACCCTTCAAATCAATTCGGGTGGAAGCGTAACAGCATCACCAACCTTTGGCAGTTCATCAACGCTGAAATATAATTTAGGCGGAGGATCTTCATCAAAATTAAACCAATCGCTGGAATGGCCTTTAAGCAATGGCCCAGCAAATATTGTAATAGATAATAACACATGGGTACAGCTTTCTGTAGATAGAAGTCTCACAAAAGATTTGACTGTGACTAATGGAGCTTTGCAATCATCTGGTTCAAATTCTTTAACCATGAATGGCGTAACACAAACAATAACAATCAGTAATTCAACAGGCGGAGCTATTTATGGAACAGACAATGGGGTTGGAAATGATTTATCCATTGTTATCTCGGATGGGTCAACAACAACTTTGATTGGAGATGCAACATCTGATCATGATAATGAGAAAAAGTTTTACAATGTAACAGTTAATTCAGGTGGGACATTGGCTTTAAGTAGAGGAATTCTATGTAGGTATGGTACCTTTACTGTTAATGGAACGCTTCAAATTAACGCTAATGGTTATGTTCAATCTGTGCCTGATAATTCCAAGCCCGCAAGTTATTCATCTGGTACATTGGTTTATAATAATGGGGGGGCTTATACATCGACAGATTATGAATGGCCGGCTACAAACGCACCGACAAACTTAATTATACAGAATAACGGAACAAATGTTACACTAAACAATGCAAAATCAATTGCGGGTAATGTTACAGTTGAAACCGGAACAACACTAAACTCATCAGGGAATTTGACACTTTTATCTGATGCCACCGGCACCGCCTCATTAATTGCAAATGGAACAGTATCGGGAGATGTTACTGTACAAAGGTATTTAACTCCCTACTATGACGATACCGATGGAAAATACCATTTTATTTCTTCACCTGTTTCCAATCAGGCGATACAAACAGAATTTGTTACAAACCCGCCCACAGCAACTACAGATTTTTATAAATTCGATGAAGCATCGAACGTGTGGATTAATTCTAAATTAAAAGATAATGATGAAAATTTGATCTGGAATGAAGATTTTGAAGATAATTTTGCTGTTGGTACAGGATACCTTGTGGCTTATAAAACTGATCCAGTTACAAAAGAATTTTCCGGAACCTTAAATAACGATGCAAGCTATGAAATTACTTGTACCCATACTGTGGAAGGAGCTGAAGGCTGGAACCTCGTTGGAAATCCCTATCCGGCAGCTATCGATTGGGATGCTGTTACTTTGGGCGATGGAATGGATAATGCGCTTTATTATTATGATTCCGACAAATCAAAATATAGGTACTATATACATTTAGCAGGTGAAAGTGGTGCTTTGAGTTCTGGATCTCAGTATATTCCGGCCATGCAGGGTTTTATGGTACATGCCAAATCATCCAGTACAAAAACGGTTACTATTGAAAAAGCAGATTTAACACATTCCGATCAGGGATTTTATAAATCAGGCAATGCCTCAAATAGTGTTGATGGAAGCATGAAGATTGAGATTCTTACCGGAGATTTATCAGATGAAACATTTATCCATTTTCAATCGGATGCCACACTGGAATTTGATGGAAATTATGATGCCTATAAATTATTCGGGTTTAATGCCGAAGTGCCAAACATCTATACAGTAAATGATCAGGGAACAAAATTCGCAATTAATGGTCTGCCTGCATCTCGTGAGAATGAATTGAGCATTTCGCTTTATTTAAAGCCGGGAGTAGATGGGTTATTTAGTTTAAAACCAATAATTAACGACCTAAACACTGCGATTACATTGGAAGATTTGGTTACAAATAACTTTGTAGATTTAAAGGCCGTTGAAGCTTATGAATTTGTGGCTTCTGCAGATGATAACCCAAACCGCTTCATCCTCCACTTCGGAACATTAACCGGAATCGAAGACCAAATCAAAACACCAAAAGCCTTCGCATACATCAACGGAAACAACCTCCACATCCGTAATATGGAAGGAGGTTACACACTGCGTTTGAATGATATCAGCGGCCGCAACATCATGCAGCAGCAAATCAACGGAAATGCAGAAATCGCCCTTCCGTCAGATCTTAATGCCGGCGTTTACCTCGTAGAAATTACTTCCGGTTCAAACCGCACTGTCCAAAAAGTTGTCATCAACTAAAAAATAAATCAAATTCATAAAAAACTCCCGCGCCTCAGGTTTCGGGAGTTTTTTTATTCGTAAGCCTACGGCGAACAGCATCTTGCATATAACCGGATAATGTTTTAAATCTGTCCGGGCAGGAGTTGATGGAGCTTGTTGGCTGGGTGTTCCTGGATTTTTTCTAATGTTTGCTTGAGCCACTCGAAGGGTTCGACATTTTGGATTTTGCAGCTGGCAAAAAAGGAGTAGATCATAGCCGCGTGCTGGGCTGCATTGTGCGAACCCGCAAACAGGTAATTCTTGCGCCCTATGGCTACCGGCCTGATGCTGTTTTCAACCAGGTTGTTGTCAATGCGCAGCCTTCCGTCTTCAATATAACGGATCAGGCGCCCCCATAATTTCAGGCTGTAAGCTATGGCTTTGCCGATTGCGCTTTTGGGCGCTACTTTATAAACTTCTTCCTTAAGCCAGCTTTCCATTTCGTTCAATATGGGCATTGATTCCTTTTGCCGCAATGCTTTGACCTCCTCCGGCTGTAGCTCTTGCTCACTTGCCTGACGTTCAATGGCATACAGTTTTCTTATCTGCCCCAGCGCATATTCACTGCGTGCAGCATCATTGTCCTTGGCTTTCTCAAAATACCTGCGTGCATGCGCCATGCAGGCCAATTGGGTGATTTCGGCTTTGTTTTTTAGGTTGTCGTAAGCGGTGTAGCCATCGGTTTGCAAATATCCACTATAGTTTTCCAGCATCTCATCCGGGCCTTCCCGCCCGCGGCCTTTCCGGTAATCGAACAGGGCCAGTTTTTTAAGCGGGTCGTAATAAACCCAGTGATACCCTTTGTGCGATGCCCCGGGCTTGTCTTTGGTCAATACCTTTATAGGCGTTTCGTCTGCCATCAGGTAATCGGTCCTCATGATTTCTTTTTTCAGGGCATCGTAAAGCGGCTCAAGCAATCTGCAAACCCCGCTAAACCAGCCGTTTATTGTTGATTCGGCTATTTCGATCCCCATGCGCTTGAACATCTTGACAAGGCGGTAGAATGGCAGGTGGTCAACAAATTTGCTGACAGTCACATAAGAGAGCAGGCCTTCTGAGGCATTGCTTTTGAACAAGGCGCGCGAAGGTAGTTCTGCACAAATCATTTGGGTGCTTTCGCCCTGGCCTGCTACGGCATAATAAGGACGTATATAACGGATCACACGAAAAGTCCCGGGCACATAATCAAGTACTTCGGTGATTTTTACGTTGACCCTATGGGCGCCTTTGGGCAGGTTTTGGGGTTCGATGATGATTTCATGGCGCGGCAGGTGGGCGGGCAGTTCTAAGCGCACGGGCTGTTTTTTGGACTGCTTTTTATTGCGCGTATAGCTGATCTGCTCCTTTTCCGGCTCTTTCTCCTGTGCAGGCACGTCAAAAAGCACGCCCTGGTTGGGGTCTGCCGCGATATGCCGTTCGCTTTTGGCTCCATAGATCGCACGCCTCAACTGGACAAGTTCATGCTGAAGCAGGAATATTTTCTGTTGCATTGCATCATATTCCGCTTTTGATATAGTTATATTTTCCTGACTTGCCATGAGGCAAAGATACGGAAGTAACCTCTTGGCTGACTATATTTTAAGCGCTATTTACCAACATTTTCATGTGGGAAAAAACGTGGGTATTTCCTTGCATTTTTCATGGAAATACCATTGATTATCATTACAAGTTCAGGGTAGTCGATCAGCTGGTGGGAGGCGTGCGCAGCAGATGTGTCCGGCAGGTGAAAAGTGCCTTTTTCGAGCCTTTTGTAGAACAGCACAAAACCTCCGCTTTCCCAGCGCAGCAGTTTTATGCGGTCGCGCTTTTTGTTGATGAACAGGAAAACATCACCGCTCATTGGGTTTTTGTCCAGTTTGTTGCGCACAATGCCATACAGCCCATCAAAGCTCTTGCGCATATCGGTGGGCTGGCGGTACAGGTAATAGCGGCTGGCTGTTAAGCTGAACATTATTGGCCGGTGAGCGATTTGAGATAGGACAAGGGCACATTGCCCGGAAGGTTGAGCTCGATACCATTGGGATAACGGATGATAATCCCTGCAGCTGGAGTCCCGGAAAGCTCAATGAACCCATGGCCATCAGGCAAGCTTTCTTCCTGTTCAAATTTATGATACCAATAAAGGAAAGTGTGATAGCAGATTTTGTGTGATTCGGCAAAGGATCTTTTGCTTTGGCCACTGGTATGCCATTGATCCACCAGTGTTTTCATCTCTGCTCTTCTTTGTTCTTTTTGCATATTGCTTTTTTGCAGCAAAGAACGGAAGCTTTAAAAGCTTGTGCAATATGCCTTTTGCTGAAGGCTTACTTTTATTCATCCCCACTTTCGCACTCCAGGTCCCCGAGCGGAGTCGAGGGGCCACTTTCAACTTTCCCACTTTAGGTCACTGAGCGTAGCCGAAGTGCCACTTTCCCACTTTCAACTTTCCCACTCAAGGTCACTGAGCGTAGCCGAAGGGCCACTTTCAACTTTCCCACTTTCCACTTTCATACTTTCAAACTTCCCCACTATCTTTGCACCCAACAATGAAACACACCTACTGCCTACATACGTCCATTAACCCGGAATCAAGCAAAAGTATCCCGAACCTGATCGCTTTGCAGTCCTTATTCGCCGAGGCGCTGCACCGGATTTTGCGCACAGAAATCACAATCCGAAATAAAACGCCCTATTTGCCCGGCATGAAAGCAAAGAAATTTGTTTTTCAGTTTCAATGTGATTTGGAAAAACTGCCGGATCAGTTTCAGTTCAAAATGAACCGATTTCTTTCTTCCGCTTTCGCAGTATCAGAAGTGTATCCCCTTGAAACCATAGCATCCGATTACCAGACTTGCTGGCAATTTTTCATTTCTCCAACGAAAACTGCGTTTATGAGGGATATGATCTTCTGCTTACCGGTAAATCGGGAGGAATTATGCAAACTCGCCATTACACTTCAAAATGAATCAACAGACATTAAAACAAACTACCATGATCCATCCGGAATCCTGGAGCTCAGAATGTCCCGTTTCCAATCACCCGGCAATGCATTGAAATTTTTAAACAACCATCTTTCCAACCACCTAAAACCCAATCAAAGCATCTCCTCAAAATACCTAATAGCCACCTAAACTTTCCCACTTTCAACTTTCAACTTTCGCACTTTCCCACTTTCAACTTTCAACTTTCGCACTTTCAACTTTCCCACTTTCCCACTTTCAACTTTCGCACTTTCGCACTTTCGCACTTTCAAACTTTCCCACTTTCAACTTTCCCACTTTCAAACTTTCCCACTTTCAACTTTCCCACTTTCAACTTTCCCACTTTCGCACTTTCAAACTTTCCCACTTTCCCACTCTAAAGGTCCCCGAGCGGAGTCGAGGGGCCGCCAAAAAACCACTCATTAAAATTCACCAGAAACAATTTCTCCGTTGCGCGGGTCACCGCCGTATAAAGCCATCTGAGATATTCCCGGTTCAGGCGCTCTTCGGTAATGTATCCCGGATCAAGATAAACATGTTTCCATTGCCCGCCTTGTGTTTTATGGCATGTCATCGCATAGGCAAATTTCACCTGCAAAGCATTGAAATGCGGATCTTCTTTCACGGCCTGCACTACTTTTTGCCTGGGGCCACGATCAGCATAATGGGCACAGGCAGCATCAAAAAAGGCGTTGTTTTGCTCCTGGGGCAATGATGCGCTTTCAATCATCAAGGTGTCGAGCATGATTTTTACTTCAATTTCGGGCTCATCCGGATAATCTGTCAGGCGCAGCATTACATCGGCAAAACGAAAACCAAATTTTTCATCGCGGCCAAGCACCTGCAAAACTTCGGCCATTTCGCCATTGGCGAGGAATCCGGCTTTGGAGTCTTCGGGCAGCCAGTAGTAGTTGTTGCGCACAATCATCAGCATATCGCCCGCGCAGATTTCGTCATCACGGAAGAGGATGCGGTTGCGGATTTCACGGTTATAAATATTGGCCCTTTTATTGGAATAGCTGATGATGATGGCATTTTCTTCGCCATATTGCGCATAGCTGGATGCAAGTTCTTCGCCCAGTTCACGCCCGGTGATGCTTTCGATATCGCGGAAACCGTCAATATCAAAAAAAGGCGGGGTAAAATCATCTTGCTCCAGTTTGATGCGCAGGCGTGTGGCATTGGAGAGGATGCCGGAATCCGCTGCCTGACGCACGACTTGTTTCAGGTTGAGCATTCCGGGCGTGAAATCAAATGCCGCGCGCAGATAATCCAGGTCCAGCGCCGGGCTGATGTTCAGTCCCACCGGAGGAAGCTGCGCCACATCGCCAATGAGGATGGCGCGGCAGTTTTCGCCGCTGTAGATATATTCCATCATATCGTGCAGCAGGTTGTGGTCTGTGAAAATGCCTTCGCCGCTGCCTTCGGAAATCATCGAAGCCTCATCAATAATGAAGATGGTGTTTTTATGCTTGTTTTTTTGTAAACGTAAGCTCACCACACCGCTTTTGAGTGTATAAATAAAGTAGATTTTTTGGTGGATGGTGTGCGCCCGCTGACCGGAATAGGAGGCAAGCACCTTGGCAGCCCGTCCGGTGGGCGCCATCAAAACCGATTTCATATACACGCTTTTCAAAGCACGGATCAAGGCTGAGATTACAGATGTCTTTCCCGTTCCGGCATATCCGCGCAGCAAAAAAAGTGCTTCATTCTCCGTGAAATAGATGAATCGCGGCAAAACACGAAGCAGCTTCTCCTGCTCAGGCGTTGGCTCATGCGGAAATTCCGCCCTGATTTTATTGTATAGATAATCTGTATTCATAAAATTTAATATCCCGTAGCCTTTTTTATCTCTCCGCCCTGCGCTCTCCGCCCTAAAACGGATACCCAATTCCAAAATTCCACATCACATCACTGATCCTGGCTTTTTTATACACCCACTGATCTTCTGCGCCCGGATCTTTGATCGGTAGCGCGCCATCTACACGGATTACGAAAAATTCAAAATCAAAACGGAATCCCAAACCGGCATCTATGGCAAATTCCTTATAAAAATCATCGAACCGAAATTCGCCACCGGGATAAACATCGCTGCTGTGCAGTAACCAGATGTTTCCAATATCGGTAAAAAGGGCTCCTTTCAGCGCGCTGTAAATCGGGAAACGGTACTCCACATTGGCTTCCAGCTTTATGTCGCCCATGACTTCATATTTGTTTGCGCCGGCAGCCTGATAAATGCCCGGCCCTAATGTTTTTAATTCCCAGCCACGCATGCCGTTGGCGCCACCGCCATAAAAACCTTTTTCAAATGGCAGGGAGTTGGAGTTTGCGTAAGGCACGCCAATCCCGAAAATGGCACGCATCGCCAGCTGGTTGTTGCGGTCGAGATAGAAATATTGCCGTAAATCGGTGTCAAAACGCAGGTATTGCGCATAACGGATGCCGAGCAGTGTGTAATTCCCGTCGGCATTTTTATCTAATTTGATGGCTTCATCAATGGCGTAAAGTAAATTGCCCGACGATTCAAAATTGAAGCGCATATAGTGGAAATTACTGAAACTGCCGCGCTGCTGTGTGTTCTTTACATAGCTGTATTTCAAGGCAAAAATCATGTGATCGGAATACTGGGATGTCAGGCGGGGATTGTCGATTTCTTCAAGTCGTTCAAGGAATTCTTCCGAAGGAAATATTTTTACGGCATTCACTTCCAAAGGGAACAAATAATGCGTTACCTGCTGATTTTGATTCCATTCGTAACCCAATGATGCTTTGGCGATAGTGCGCTCATAATCAGGACGTCGCTGGTAATTTAAACCGGTAAGTACGGAAGTGCGCGGGCGGAAATAACGCGGAAACCGCTGCGGGCTGATCGGCCCTAAAAAGCGCGGAAAATACAGGCTGGCCTCAATCCCGGTTTCAACGGTATTGAAAAAAAAGAAATCTTTTTGCTCCTCGGCCTGATCGAGTGATTGCTGCATCTCCAAAGCTCCTTTCAGGCGGATGCTGAACACTTCCGCTCCGTGAAAAATGTTTTTGTTTTTTAAAACCAGGTTTCCTGCCAGGCCAAGCATCCCGGCACTGTTCGTGGCTTCTGTTTCGATGAGAAAGGAATTCCGTTTGGCCTTGGCCATATCAATATGGCAGTTGAGCTGCCCGATAACCCCCGGGGGTGCGGCCAAAGTGCCCGGCAGCGTATCAAAACTTACCTGCACATAACGGAAAATCGGGAGCGTGCGCAATGCGGTTGAGGTCTTATCGACATCAAATTCGGAATAAAAATCTCGGTAGCCAAAATAAATCGAAGGAACCAAAGTCTTGCTGCGTACAATCGGTTTCTGGCTGTACAAAAACCGGTAAACGCCCAGCGTGTCGCCCTTATGGCGGTAGTGCATGCGCACATACTCCAGGGTATCACGGTAGTTGCGGTTGGAGTGCAAAGGGTCCAGCTGTGGATAAATGAAAATATCATTGATGCGAAAACGCTTGCGAAACAGCTTGTCAACAATCAGTGAATCACTCGCCGGGCGACCGTCGGGCTGGCTGATAATCATACTGATATCCAACTCGTGACTGTTCAGGCTACTGTCGATTTGAAAGCTTATAAAATCCTCACTGATAAAGAAATAGCCTTTGTTGCGCAGCATTTTGTTGAGCCGGCTGCGTTCCTTTTCAAGTACATAAAAATCGTAACGGTTTCCTTTTTTGATCAGGCTGTTGGTGGCATCCTCCAAAACAATACGCCGTATGGTATCGTCCGAAGAATACTTAAAATAATTGCGGATGCGGTAGGGTTTTTTCAGCTCAACCTCATAAGTAACACGTGTTTTCTTCTTTTTGTAACGTGTTTTATTTGCGATTTCTGCATTGAAAAAACCTTTGTTTTCCAGGTATTTCTTCATCTGCCGCTGCGAAATCAGCACATCCGGAGCATTATAAATACTGGGCGGTTCGCCGGCAGAACGCCGCAGCCACCGTTTAAAACCCGTGGATTTGCCACCTGCTGTTTGGTTGTAAATCCATAGGTTCAGGTCGAAAACGCCCAGGAATTTTTTGTTCTCCGGCTGCACCAGATAGCCCTTCAGCTGGGACGAACCGACACCTTTGCCTTTAACTTTGATGTCGTTTTTTACCAATAAATATTTGCCTTCGGGTAGTTTGGAAGAAGGATTGCAGGCATACAAAAACGCAGTAAAAACCATAAGTAGGTACAACCACAATTTTCCTTCAGGAAGTTTGGGAAGCAGGGAGCAAATATGCCGTAAGCGAGCTGTCATGTTCATTAAATGATGAGTAAGCCTGAAAGGACAAAAATACAAATCCTGCTTCAAAGATGATTCCATAAAAATATTTATTCTATACAATATTGATTGATAAGGACTTATTGAGAAGCACGGGCAGTAAATGGAATTTTTTTGAGAATAGCTCTTGCCAAATTAAAAAACAGGCGTATATTTGCAACCGCTTTTCAAAGCAGCACGATCATTATATTTTTTGATATGGGAGCTTAGCTCAGTTGGTTCAGAGCATCTGCCTTACAAGCAGAGGGCCGCTGGTTCGAATCCAGCAGTTCCCACAAATTGCCTTAAGCAATGAAACGTACTTTTAATTTAAGTTCAAATACTTTATCTAAAGTATTTTGAAATCACGGGAGCTTAGCTCAGTTGGTTCAGAGCATCTGCCTTACAAGCAGAGGGCCGCTGGTTCGAATCCAGCAGTTCCCACAACAATAAACCTGTCAGTAGCATACTGATGGGTTTTTTTATTGCTAAGATTATCTTTTAGTAAAATTTAAGCGGTCTTTAAAGTGGATTTATTTCTCGGGTTCTTCCCGTCCATCTGCCTTTTTCGTGCGCGTTTGATCAGGGCGCGTTCGGTCAGGCTTTCGATAGGTTTTATGAGCAGGGCAATAAAGCCTTTGAACAGAAGCGAGATCATCATGGCGTTCCGGGCGAAATGCGCGCTGGCGTAATTCTCAATTTGGGGCTCAACAAAAGCTTCGGTTAAAATAAAGAGCGCAATAGCAAAAACTAAAACAATATAGGTCGCTTTTTTCCCCATACGCGCCTTGAGCAGGTCGTCGATGGTGCGCTGCAGCTCTTCGTTTTTGTCGTTGAGCTTTTCATTGGTCAGATTGAGCTTTCCCTGCAGGCGGTCGCTGATGCGCGTAATGATTTTGGTCTGATCGAGCAGTTCTTCGTAATTAGCGATCAGCGCGCTGAATTCCTCTCTGAGTTCCTCAGGGGAACTGTCTTCATTTTCGAGAAATTTTTTGCTGTGCTTCAGGCTGTCAAGCTCTTTCTGATATATGGTTACGCGCCGGGCCACAATTAGTCTTCTTCAATCATTTTTAATTCAAACGGGAGCTCGGTTACGTCTTCGTAATCTTCTCCGGTTTCCATCATTTCTTCATCGTCTTCATCATAATACCATTCCACCAGAATATCTTTACTGCCCATATCGTTGATGGGGCGGAGTTTTTTAAATATCTCGAGTATGAATTTTGATGAACTTGTGTTGAAATATTCCAGATAAACTTTAACCAGCGTTTTGTCGGCCGGTTTTTTCACATAGTTTTCGATCCATTCAATAACAGGATTGTAAAACTCGAAAGTATTTTCCGGAATGGAACGACCGCCGATTTCAAAAACGCCTGTGCTGCCGTTGAAGTTGATTTCGGGCGTTTGCTTTGTTTTGGTAATTTTCAGCTCTTCCATTATTATTTCTTTTTAACTTTTACTTTAAAATCAAAAAAGGATACGTCGTTATTTAGTTTAGTAAATTGAAAATCAAGTTTTTCTCCCGATTTTCTTGCGATGTCGATCATGCCCAAACTGGCACCGCCTTTTTCTGAGATATGATTGTTGTTGAGTATTTCTTTGTAAAAATCGCGGAGCTCATCTTTGGTCATAGCATTGATTTTATCCAATCGCTCCTTTAATGGGGGGATGTTTTCGTTGAGGATATAATTCCCCGTTTGGATGTAGTAATAATCACCTTCATACCAAATAAGCAATAATGCAGATTTGGAATCGCCAAACAGATTGTCCTGATTTTTTAGCGCGAAATCTTCCGTATGATGGTAGAGGTTTTGCAGTCCCTCTACCAGGATATTGTAGATTTTCTTTTTGACGCTGTTTTTTTCGTTGTCAAGCTTGTCCTCGGCCATTTGGAGAACCCTGGTAATAATATCCGAATTAATCTCACCTTTGAAAGACATAATAATATTGTCTTTCTCCATAATGTTGAAAATACTTAGCGCATCAACCATTCCAAACAGATTTTTATTAGAACAAATATACAAAAATTCCTGATTTTCACAGGGATTCGTAGTATTTACTTATATTTTCTGTGTACGAAGCCTTCCTGGAAAAGTTGCGTTTCTCCAAAATTTATACTTCATACCTTGCGTTTCGGTATCAAATGGAATTAGAACGTATTGGCAAAGCCCGTAATTTCAAAACCGGTCATTTTTTTGCAAAGCTTGATGTCGGGCTGGATTTTTATTCTACCTTGATCATTTTTGCAAGTATCACGGAAATATTGTCTTTGCCTCCGTTTTCGTTGGCAGCATCAACCAAATCCTGGGCCGAACAACTGTTATTGAGCAGTTCGCGTATGCTTTCATCCTCAACCATATCACTTAAGCCGTCGCTGCATGCCAAAAGAATATCATTATCTTGCAATTGGTCCGTAATGTTTTCAACATCGAGGAAAGCACTTTCGCCACCACCACCCAGGGCATTCGTAATGATATTTGAAGGCGCTGTTGGATCCTGGCTGGCAAGTGAATGGTCTTTGCTGATTTGCTGCAGTATGCCGTTGCGGAAGTGGTACAGCCTGCTGTCGCCCGCATTAATGGCGTAATATTTTTTGTCGTAAATAAAAAATCCGCAGAGTGTTGTGCCCATTCCCTGGCGATCGGGATTTTCAAATCCTTCTTCGGTTAGTTCTTCGTGCATGCGTTCTGCCCAATCGTTCAGCATATTGTATAAATGACCTTCACTGTATCCAGCGCCAAGGATGTCGGTGAATTTTACGAGGCTGTTTAACGCCATTTCACTGGCCACCTCTCCGGCATTATGTCCGCCCATGCCATCGGCTACGGCAAAAGTGAGCAGGCAATCCGAGTCAAATTCCATTCTTATGCGTCCATCACGGAAAATGGTATCACCTACAAGCAGCATGTCTTCGTTGTGCTCGCGCTTATTGCCTTTATCACTGGCAGCCTGCACATCCAGCATAAAATGATTATTCTGTTCGGACATAAAATTCAATATTTGCAATGATTATATAAGATTCGTCTTTGATTAACTGTGGGATGTTTTCGCGGAGGTATTCGTTGTTGTAGCGCGTGCCGTTGGATGAGCCCAGGTCAGTTATAAACCATCCTTTTCCGGGATTGTATTCTACCTGGGCATGACGTCCGGAAACCTGGCCGTACTGACCAAAAACCCGCGTATGCTGTCCGTCGCGCCTTCCAATGATATCGCCACTTTTAAAAGTGATATCTGCACCGATATTCCGGTTGATGAACTTGAGCTGCGGTGCTGCACCGGGTTCACGCACAGGATCGCGTTGGATGCGCATTGTTTTTTGCGCATCAGCAGGAGCGGAAGCCTGCGGCGCCTTGGGTGGCGGTGGGCTTGAGCTGCTTTGATCCTGTTTCGGTGGGGGTGGTGGGCTTTTGGGTTTGCTTTCTTCTTTGGGACGCGCTGCGGGCATTTCAGAAGCATCCGACAGAGGCTTTTTCTCTGTAGGCTTTTCCAGTATTCCACCGCATTGGGTACACCTTTTGCTTTTGCCAAAAATGTGGCATTTGGGGCATATTTTAAGTTCCTGGCCGCATTGGTCGCAGTACAAACTATCCGGATCGATGTCGGCCTTACAGGCTGGGCATTTCATCTGATTATTATTTAATTTTTAATTGTCAGATGAATCCTTCCCCGAACAAATCGGGAACGGTTTCATCATGGCAAGTCGTCTGTTTTTAGTTCATTCATCATGTCTTCACTGAAATCAGCAGTGCCAAATATTGGCGTGAGGCGTGTCATCTGATTTTGCAGCATTTGCTCAAATAAAGCTTTTACCTCATGGGCTCCTTTTTCCCGATGGCTTTCAAAATAATTTTCGATGCCTTCGCGTGCATCATCCGCCAAACGGAAATTATTGCTTTCGCAATGGACTTTTAACAGCTCAAACAAATCAGCAGCACCAAATCCGTCCCACTTTATCCGTTGAGGGATTTTTGCCGCCAGCTCGTTGAATGGTTCTTCCGAAAGCAGCTTTTCCATGGGATCTGCATCACCGGCAATGATCAGGCAGAATTTGTGCTCGCTGCTGCTGATGCGCTGTAAAAGCAAATCGGAAATGCCTTGCTTGATTTCTTCCGTACTTTCGCTTATCAGGTCAAAATGGTCGATCATAAAGCTGGCACCATCTGCACGGTCGATCAGCCGCATCAATTGCACCTGCGGCTCAGGGCCACTGAGGATGTTTTTCATATCTACTTCCGAAAGACGTGAAGAGGGCAGTGCTTTGGCTTGTGCAAACATCTCTGCAAGTGCCTGTGCCGTAGTGCTTTTTCCGCTTCCGCCATTCGCAAGGAAAGCAAAATGATGGGTGAAATCTTTGGGCTCAATGCCAAATTTTTCGGTGCGCATTTTGGTCATTTCCAACAAACGTGCCATCGGACGAACCTGGGCTTTTACTTCCTCGCGGCCAATAAGCTTTTCTACAGGATCGATTAAGGATGATTTGGCTTCCTCTTTTTGTGCCCTTTCGGGAATATCAGCTGCAATTATTGTGACCAGATCTTCATCGCTGATGCCGTCAACACCTGTATTGGTCAGGCGTGATGAAAGTGCCGACTGCGCCTGATCGAAAAGTTTGCGCATTTCGCGCGCATTGGCAAAATTGCGGTCGCGCGCATCGTAAATGCCCTGAATGGCTTTCTTGATTTTGTCTTCAGCTTCTTCCGTAACACGGAATTTTTTCTTTTTTACAAAAATTTTGAAAATGCCATAAAGCTCATCGGCATTATAATCATCTATATGCAAAAAGCGGTCGATACGCGATTGCATACCGGGATTGGCATTGAGGAAATTTTCCATTTCCTTTTGGTATCCCGCTGCGATGAAAATAAATTTCCCATGGTCGTCTTCGATGCGTTTCATCAGCGTTTCGATGGCTTCCTGACCGTATTTGTCGGGCTGATTGCCGGGAGGTGCCAGGGCATAGGCTTCATCTACAAAAAGGATTCCTCCAAGTGCATTATCCACGGCTTTATTGACCAGTTTTGGCGTTTCGCCCTGATACTGTCCAATCAGCTGGCCGCGATCTACTTCCACCACATGGCCGCGGCTCAAAATTCCAATAGATTTGAATACTTCACCAAGTTTGCGGGCAATGGTGGTTTTGCCTGTACCGGGATTTCCGGTGAGGACAATATTAATGCCTGCATGTTCGCCGGCAGCCATACCTTTCTGAATGCGGATTTGCTGCAGTTGTGCCTGCGCTGCAACTTCCCTGACGGCTTTTTTTACCGTGTCCATGCCAATAAAATCATCGAGTTCGGCAAGGATTTCATTGAGTGGGCGGGCTTTTTCCACTTCACCTTCAATATCAGCGCGCGTAAGCAAGGAGAGCTCTTCAGGATCTATTTCTGCTCCTTCGCTCATCAGTTTTGTTAAACGGCTGCTTTGGCGCTGCAATGCTTCTTCGTAAAGCCGGCGCATTTCGCGGGCATTGCCAAAGTTTTTGTCGCGGCGGTTGTAAATGCCTTCAATGAAGATGCGGATGTTTTCATCGGATTCAGCATCAAGGCTGTAGTTGTTCTTTTTCAGCAAGCTGCGGAAAATGGTTTCCAAGGCTTCGGGTTTATAATCGGCAAATTCGATTTTGCGGTTAAAACGCGATGGAAGTCCCGGATTGGTTTTCAGGAATTCTTCCATTTCGTTGGTGTATCCGGCCGCAATTACGATAAATTTTCCGCGATCGTCTTCCATGCGTTTGAGCAGCGTGTCAATGGCTTCCTGACCAAATTCATCGCGATCGCCCTGGCTGAGCGTATATGCTTCGTCGATGAAAAGAACGCCGCCCATGGCTTTATCTACCAGATTATTGGTTTTGATGGAAGTCTGTCCCACAACCCCGGCCACCAGTTCGGAGCGGTCGGCTTCGATGAGGTGTCCACGCGACAATACGCCCATGGCTTTGAAAATATCTGCCATGATACGCGCAACGGTGGTTTTTCCCGTACCCGGATTTCCGGAGAAAACAAAATGTGATTTGAGTTCACGTGCTCCTTCATCGCCGCGTTGCTTTTGCAGGTTGAGCAGGTCGATGATGCTGCGAACCTCTTTCTTTACGCCATCCAGACCGCTGAGTTCGTTCAGCTTGGCCATGCAGGCTTCGGGATCAAGATCTTGTTTTTCCTCATAAGGAACATCCTCAGCAACAATGGTGACAAAATCATCATCGGATAAACTTTCTACCTCCAGGCTGCTGATGCGGTTCGACATCTGAGAAACCGTATTGTCGAACAGCTTGCGCATCTCACGGGCATTGGCGAAATTTTTGTCGCGGGTATCGAAAATCAGCTGAATCGCTTTTTTTAGCTTTTCTTCTGCATCGGGATCCAGTTTGTATTTTTTCTTTTTTACGAATATTTTAAAGATGGCCAGCAGTTCATCCGGCTTATAATCTTCAATATGAATAAAACGGTCGAAACGGGATTTCATGCCGGAGTTTACACTGAACAGCTGCTCCATGGGTTGCTGGTAACCGGCGGCAATTACGATATAGCGGCCACGGTCATCCTCCATCCGTTTGAGCAGTGTTTCCAGAGCTTCGGTTCCGAGTTTGTCTTTTTGTCCGGAATCGCTCACGGGCGCGAGGGTGTAGGCTTCGTCGATGAAAAGGATTCCGCCAAGTGCACGGTTGCAGGCATCGTTTACCAGTTTGGGCGTTTCGCCCTGGTACTGACCTACAAGCTGGCTGCGATCGACTTCAATTACATGTCCGCGATCAATAATTCCTATGGATTTGAATATTTCGCCAAGCTTGCGCGCAACCGTGGTTTTTCCGGTTCCGGGATTTCCGGTGAGCACAATATTTTGTCCTTCCAGCTCGCCGGCGGCCATGCCTTTTTGTATGCGGTATTGCTGCAATTGGGCTTTGGCAGCGATTTCACGAACGGCTTTCTTCACGCTGTCCATTCCAATGAAATCGTCCAGTTCGGCCAGAATATCTTCGAGTGAGCGGGCTTCTTCCACTTCACCTTCAATATCCTCACGGTTCAGCGTGGACAGCTCTTCCGGAGGTACTGCTTTGCCTTCGGTGATCATCTGCGTAAGGCGCACACTTTGCCTTTGCTGCGCTTCTTCAAAGACTTTGCGCATTTCGCGGGCATTGCCGAAGTTTTCATCGCGGCGGTTGAAAATGCCTTGAATGAAAAGCGTTAAATTTTCATCGGCTTCTTTGGTGAGCGTGTAATTATTCTTTTTCAAGAGCCCACGGAACACTTTTTCGAGCGCATCGGGTGCAAAATCTTCGAAAGCAATTTTTCGGTTGAAACGGGATGGTAGCCCCGGGTTGGTCTTGAGGAATTCTTCCATTTCGTGGGTATAACCGGCGGCAATGACGATAAATTTCCCGCGGTCGTCTTCCATGCGTTTAAGCAGTGCATCAATGGCTTCCTGGCCAAATTCATCGCGATCGCCCTGGTTGAGCGTATAGGCTTCGTCGATAAAAAGTACGCCGCCCATGGCTTTATCGATGATGTTGTTGGTTTTTATGGCGGTTTGCCCTAATAAACCGGCAACTAAAGCCGAGCGGTCGGCCTCGATGAGGTGTCCGCGCGACAATACGCCCATTGCTTTAAAAATGTCTGCCACAATACGCGCAACGGTAGTTTTTCCCGTTCCGGGATTTCCCGAGAAAACAAAATGAGACTTGAGTTCCGGTTTGCTGTCGTCGCCACGTTGTTTCTGGAGGTTGAGCATATCAATCAGGCCGCGTACTTCTCGTTTTACGGCATGCAGGCCGGTAAGCTCGTTCAGCTTGGACATGCATTCCTCTGGATCAATTTCTTTTTGCGCCTCATAAGGAATATCGGCCGGCATGATGGTTACCAATGCTTCATCCGTTTGTTCTTCTTTGGGCAGTTTTGAAATCCTGTCGGCAAATTTCCCCGATGTTGTTTCAAAAAGGCCGCGCATTTCGCGTCCGTTTCCAAAATTGGCATCGCGCATTTCATAAAGCTCATTAATGGCTTTTTTTGCCAGTTCTTCGGCTTCGGGATGAAGGCGGTATTTTTTCTTTTTTATAAATATTTTATAGATGGCAAAAAGCTCATCCGGTTTATAATCATCGATATGCAGCTTTTTGTTGAAGCGGGAGTCAATTCCGGGATTAACGCGGATAAACTGATCCATTTCATTTTGGTAGCCGGCGGCAATCACCACAAATTTATCGCGGTCGTCTTCGATGCGTTTCATCAGGGTTTCCACGGCTTCGGTGCCGTATTTGTCTTTGGAGCCGGAATCGCTTACGGGCGCAAGAGTGTAGGCTTCGTCCACGAAAAGGATTCCGCCCATGGCTTTATCGCAGGCATCGGTTACCAATTGGGCGGTTTGTCCCTGATATTGCCCAACCAGTTTGCTCCGGTCCACTTCCACTACATGTCCGCTGTCGAGGAAACCAATAGCGGCAAATATTTCGCCCAGCTTTCGGGCAATGGTGGTCTTTCCCGTTCCAGGATTTCCCGTTAATATAATGTGCACGCCGGGTTTTTCGTCTTCGCCATATCCGCGCGCGGCGCGCTCCTGATTGGTCTGTACTTGCCGGGCAATTTCTTTTACAGCGGTTTTGATTTCTTCCATGCCAATAAAATCATCTAAGTCTTTCATGACTTCTTCCAATGATTTTTCTTCGGGAATCGGGCAGGGGATATCCTCTGTGGAAACGATGCTGTCGTCCTGGCCTCCTTTTGAAATCCTTTTGATATACTTTTTAAAGATATCTTCGGCCATATCAACGGCAACGTGCGCATTGCCAAAACTTTCGTCGCGTTCTTTCCATTTTTTCTTAAAAATGCTGGTCAGTGCCTGCTTGCATTCTTCGGATGGTTCGAGTTGGTGCACTTCCCTGAGCAGGCGGATGCAGATTTCGCTAAGCTCGGTATAGGAATAATCGGGCAAATCGAAACGATATTCAAAGCGTGAGCGGATGGAAGGGTTGGCGGCAAGGAACTCCCTGAAACCTCCGGGCAATCCGGCTAAAATTACAATGGGATCGGTTTTGAAGCGATCCATGCCCGAGAAGAGTTTGTCGAGTTTGTTGACATCGCTGGCATAGCCGCCGGGCAAAAGCTTTTGGGCATTGTCGATAAACAGTATGCCGCCTTTTGCTTTGTCGATATTGTCTTCAAATTCTTCCAGCCAGTTGTCGTAATCCGGCGCATCAACCACCATGGGATGTGCTTTGCTGATGATTTCATTGCCAAGGTAAAGCTGTTGCAGGATTTGGGCAAGGGTAGTTTTACCTGTGCCTGTATTTCCCATGATGATGGTGTGCATATTGATCCGGTTTCCGCCGGATTTCTGCCTTTTCTTAACAGCTTTGGTAAATTCAACCAGAGATTTTATATCTTCTTTGACCGCTCCCAATCCAACGAGTTTTTCGAGCAGTGAAGACGACTCGCTCAGAACGGGTTTGCCGCAATATTTGCAATATCGGGCAATATCACGGTTGGCTTTTCCACATTTGTCGCAGGTAATGGACATATTCTAATTTCTTTAAAATCAATTTACTTTGGATGCTTCAAATTTCACGTCCTGACCGTTTACATCAAGGGTAAAAATACCTTTGAGGTTCTCGGCATTTTCGGAGAAATTAATGATGTAGGTTCCTTTTAGCTTGATGTTGAGCTGATCTTTAAGCCGCAATTGTTTTTTCGAAGGATTGTATTTTCCGGTAAACTCCTGTTTAATAGGTTTATTGTACACTACCGTCATGTTTCCGCTTACATTATTTCCATCCACGGAAGTGAAATTCATCGTGAGGTCACGGCCTTCAAAATTTCCTTCCCATTTGCCCAGCAGGAACTGCCCATCAGATAATGGCGAGCTGACTGCATCATACAAAACGGACTGATTGGCATTACCTATTGCCCCGGCATAATAGGCTGCAGGAGCGCCCAGAACAATTACGCCAATGCTGATGGCCAACAAGAGTTTTCTCCAGGAGCTTTTCCGTTCGGATTTGTAATTATCCATTTCTTTCAGCTTTGGGTTTTCGTATTCTTGCTTTTTGCTGTAAGCGTATTGTAATGGGCCCCAGATCAAATCCCATTCGCTGGTATCGCGGTAAAGGGCTTTGCGTAGCGCTGCATTGGTGTAAGAGTTATGCCACATCAGCCAACCACAGAAAACAGTCGCAAAAACCAAGACAACCAAGACAATTACTGGTAATATTGGTATAAGTATATTTAAGACTAAAATACCTATGGAGTAAAGAATTACACCAATGATGAGTCCTGCAATTGGTCCACCGATAAAGGTAGTGCTAAAAGAAAAATTATCGTCTCCAAGATATGTTAGAATAACACCAATTACAGCCATAATAAAGTAATAAGTTCCAGAAACCTTTAAAGGGTTCCAAGAGTATCCATTTTCAGCAAAAGGTATTCCTGCAGTGAATAGCTTGATAGCAGCAAACCCTAATAGCATAAGTAGGAAGATTGTAGCGCCCATGCGGGTTATGAGATAAGACTGATCTTTTTTGCGGTTTTGGTTATAAACCTTTTGTACTGCTCCACGTGCTTTATGGTAGCGCTGCACCGCATCGGTTTTGGCCTTGATCTTGCCCATAAACTCGGTATAATCGCGCAGCTGCTTTTCATAAGCCCCTTTTTCGTCGAATTTACCAAATGGGTTTTCATGATAAAATGTGCTGATCCATGCATTGAAGGGGCTGGTTGGATTTTCGGTTACCTGGCGGATTTCCTTTTTGATCTTTCCGAGATTTTTCAGGACTTCTTCCGGATTTTGAACACTTACGCCATTTTCGAATGTAAAAGCAAAGTCCTTGTCCATGGCCCTGATGCTCTTCATAAGGGCGACATTCATATCGTATGGGCCGATCTTGTTGCGGTGTTTCTTCTTGTCGAAAGCATGCTGGATAAAGTTGATCACATTTTTCCAGTTCTGGGCGCTCATATAAACATACAGGAAATCGTGTTTGTACTGTAGCAATTGAACATAAGCATCAAAATGCTTAAACATATATGCTGCGATTTCCTTTTGTGTAAAGAGTTTTACCGGATCTTTCTGGAGGCCCAGATAACCCAGTTTTTTGTTCATCGCCCAGCGCAAGCCCATCAAGCCGGCATCCTGATCAACATTTTCGTATTCGCGGCGCATACGTTCCGCTGTGTTGTAAAGATTGGTGTACTCCTTTTTGTACTTCAACCAGGCGGAAATAATGCCGTTAAAGAAATAATTTTTTCCGTCTTCAAAATGGCCGTTGATAAAATCTTCCAGTTCGCTGATGTTGCTGATGCTGGAAACTGTTTTGCCATCTTTATCTGCTTTGTGATCCAAACGCAGCGGGCGCTTTTTGTCCATGATGAAGATTGCTGTTTGCAGACCAACATCCGGTCCTTCTTTTTCGTCTTGCATGGCAAGCTGGATTTGCTTCACTACCTGACCGTAATTCGAAAGGTAAATATAAAGTGGGTCTTGCCTGTCGAGCAGGGCTTTTTTGTAGTGGGCTTTATTGCGTTCCAGTGCATCGGCAATTTGCGTTCCGCTGCTGCACTCTTTATGATCCACAGAAATGTAGGGCAAAGATCTGTTTAAAGTGTATGCTGCTGCTGCCAGGCCCGACATTTGTTTTTTGGAAAATGTTTTTACGGCCTTTTCCATGGCCAGTTGGTTTTTAGGGTCTTTGTTGTCTTTAAACCACCCGGCAATTACCCCCGCATACAAATAATCTGCGCCAAGTTTTGGGTTGAAGAGCATAAGCTTGCCCAACTCTTCTGCGTTGTTGGCTACCAACCCTTTGCTTTTGTCAAAATTAAAAGCAGTGGAAATCTCAACTTTGGCTTCAGTATATACTTCAACTTTTTCCCCTTTGAGCCACCTGTTTACTTCATCTATGCCCCAGCGGTGGTTCTCATCAATAAGCGTAAGGCCTTTGATAATATTCAGGATGCGCTCATCCATCCCTTTGATATCTATATATTCGTTTTCAACAATTTTGTTCGTTGCTTTTAAACGTGGCAGGATTTGTTCCCAAAATGCTTCGGGTTGGTCGTGGAATAGATTTTTCCCATACCAGATATTCAGGATTGTAATACCAAGTGAGTACCAATCATATGCCGGCAGGAGGTAGGAGGTTTCCCCCATTGTGTAGGAAATTTCCGGTGCTGAAAAAAGGCGTGAAAGGTTTTTGGCTGTTTTGGCAAATGTCTGACCTTCTTCCATCATGGTGCTGATCCCAAAATCTCCAATTACAATATCTTTTCGCTCTTTGTCGCGATAAAATAGGTTGCCGGGCTTGATGTCCTGATGGATGATTTTGTTTTCATGAAGATAGTTCAGCCCATTGGTGGTTTCGGCAATAATTTGTTTCATGGTTTCAAAATCCCGTACAGGCAGGACGTCCTCTACGGAACCACCTTCGGCATATTCCATTATTTCATAGAAGCGGTTAGAACCGTATCCGCCTGAGTCATAATAGCCAAAATCCAGGAGGGTAATCAAGTCGTCATGGCGCACGTTCCGCAATTGGTCGAGCAGGTTGTCGGTTGGGGCAATTCCCTCATTATAAAGTTTCAGGACGAATTTTTTCGTATTTAATTCGACCAGGTAAATGGTGGCCTCACCGGTATTTTCGGAGAGTGTTTTTAAAATTTTATGTTTGCTGCCTTTGAGTGTGAAGTATCCTTCTTCTTCAACGGTATCAAGAGTTTTTGGTCTGCCACTTTCACCTGAGCTGATGGTGCGGTCTTTTGAGCGGATGGTTTTATCGTCTGATTTTGGTTTGCCGGCACCAATAACATCAGGGGCACCGCCACCGGAGCGTATGGTGCTGTCGGGCGTGGCATCACCGCTGCGGATGGTTTTATCGTCTGCGCCGCCACTTCTGATGGTTTTGCTCTCATCGTTCCCACTGCCACTGCGGATGGTTTTGTCACTATTGTCCGAACTGCCGCTACGGATGGTTTTGTCGGTTTGTGAACCGCTGCGGATTGTTTTGTCGCTCCCGGGATTGCCACTACGGATTGTTTTGTCATTGTTTGCATCGGCATTGCTCCCTGAACGTATCGTTTTATCGTTTTGATCTGCCATGATTTTGATTTTCTGTTATTGGATTTGTTAATGGGGTGGGAAATAAATCAGGAAGTGCCATCGTGAGGAACCCAGGTGATGTTTCCATAATAGACAATCCATTTTCCTCCCAATTGGGGTTTACCGCAGTTTTGCGGATTAGGATGGATTTCGTTAACAAAATTGCAATTCCAAACCAAATTGGTTTTATCGGGTTTGCGGCTGGAAAAGAAATTCCGGGAAGCTTGTGGGGTGGCAAATTCAATGCCTTCCGACATATCGTCCATGGCTTCCTGAAGCTCTTTTTCCTTTGCGGCAATTTCTTCGTTGTATTTTTTTTCTATTTCTTCCAGTTCCATCAGCTCATCCATACTAAAAAGTGGCTCGGGTTCGGCTTTTGGTGCAGGAGCCGGCTTTGGTTTTGGACTTGGAGCAGGTGCAGGAGCCGGGCTTTTTTTGTCTTTCTTTGAGAAAAAGTCGTTGAGCAGCCGTTCTTCCTCACGTTTTTTTGCTTCCTCTTCTTGTCTCTTCGCTTCTTCGGCTTCCTTTTTGGCTTGTGCTTCCCGGATTTTCTGCTGTTCCTGTTGTTTCGCGATCTGTTTTTTCTGTTCGCGTGCTTCGATGTATTTTTGTTTGGCTTCCTCGCGCAGTTGCTCCAGTTCCTCCGCAATATTCTGTACCTTTTGGAATTTCGGGTCGTTTTTAGCGGCATTTAGCTCGGCCTGGGCGCGTTCTGTAATCGCGAAATTGCATGATGGACAAAAATCGAAGTGGCTGAGTGTGCCGCAATTGGGGCAATTGACACCATCAGCAGCGCCACCGCATTCGGGACAAAACCGATCGTTTTCGCTCATCTCCGAGCCGCAAAACGAACATTTATTTGCCAGAAGGTAGAGCCCGCAGCTTTCACAAATATCTGCACCCGGAATAAGCTCTGCGCCACAATTGGTGCATACGTCCGAATTGAGCCCCGCACCGCACTCTTCGCAAAATTTGGCGTTTTTTTCATTTTTATGGCCGCATTTGGGACAAAAATTGGCATTGCCTCCACCGGATGGTTTGCCCGGTTTGCTCTGCTGTTTTTGTTCGCGTTGCTGTTCCCGTTCTCTTTCTTGGTAAAAATCTCGTTCCATTTATAATTTGCTTTGCTTGTCCAGATATGATTAGCAACAAATTTACGAAAACGGTGAAATTATGAGCATCGAAATGAGTATAATTTTTTGAACCACATTAATAATGTTTTAGTTTGCAGTCTTGCAAGTGCTTAGAGCGGGTCTGTTTGACATCAGAAAGAATTTTGTGGCATTATTTTGCTCTCTTACGCTGCCGGAAAATGGAAATCCATCAAAAAACTGTTACTTTGCAATTGGATTTTTATGATGAAAAATGAATAAAATTTCTCAGCTGTTTCTGAATGTTTCGGCATTTTTTGCCCTTCTTGCATCGCTTCCGGCTCAAAATTTATATCCGGTCCGCGTGGATGGTAAATGGGCTTATGTAGATGAAAATCAAAAAACCATTATTGATCCGCAATTTGAATTTGCCTCCGCTTTTTCGGAAGGTTTTGCCCTGGTTACGAAAAACGGGCTGAAGACTTTTATTGATCTTCAGGGTCAAATGGTTTTTCCTCCGCGCTATAAAGATGCCTATTCTTTTCGCAATGGTTTTGCGCGTGTTTTGCGCGATAGCCTGTGGATTTTTATCGATAAAACCGGTCGTGAACGTTTTTTGCCGGGATTTGAACTCTGTCGGGATTTTTCAGAAGGCATGGCTGTGGTTTCCCGCGATGGTTATTATAGCTATATCGACACTTTAAATGTCTTTAAGGTTGATTATCAATACGATATGGTCGATGATTTTCACTATCGGCTTGCCCGGGTGAAGCAGGATGATGCTTATTTTTTCATTGGTCAGGATGGGAAAAAGAAAAGCCGTTCCTACGAATATGCAGGCCCGGTGATGAAAGGTGGTTTTGCATATGTGTATCGCGATGCGTATTGGAGCGTCGTAGATACCGCATTTCGTTTGCTTTGGAACGAAGATTTTGAGTATTTTTCAACAAAATGGGATGCCGATACAATGGCATGTGCCTATGGTCTTTTTGTGGGATTGGATGGGGATAAAATTGATATCGATCTTTGTGCGGAAGGTGCTGAAAACAAACCTTTTGTGCGTTTCCGCGATTCAGTGGATCATCAGGGGCGCAAAATCCGTTATGCGGTAAAAATATCTCCGCTTCCGGGCAAAAAATACCACATACGTTTGATGCCCGAAGATCCGGATATGCGCCTGGGATTTTTTGTGAAAGGTATGGGCGGCAGGCATCAGGAAAGTACCCGGCAATCCGACCTTTTGCATACGCATACTTTTACGCCGGCATATTATGAACTGTCGCTTATTGTGCTTGCGCCCGATCCGGATTTCCCGGATGAATGGATCGAAGAAGGAATTCTTAAAACCTACCGGCTATTCCCGCGCTCTCCTTTTGATTAAACCGGATTGCCCTGAGCTCTGCAAATGCCTTTCCAAGATTTTCGACAATATCTCCGGCAATCAGGCTTTCTTCTGATTCATTTTCCAAAGCCAGATCACCGGCCAAACCATGGAGGCAAGTGCCCAGCAAGCTGACTTCCATTGCATTATAGCCTTGAGCAAAAAGTCCGGCAAGTATCCCTGTAAGCACATCGCCGCTGCCGCCGGTGGCCATGCCCGGATTACCGGTATCATTAAACCATATTTGCCCCGATGGACTACAAATACTGCTGTGCGCCCCTTTCAAGATCATCCAGCAACGGTTGCTGATGCAGAAAGATTTTTGCATTTCAAGCCGTTCAAAATCATTGTCATAATTACCGACCAGCCTTTTAAATTCTCCAGGATGCGGGCTGAAAATGGAATTTGCAGGCAGAAACTTGAGCCAGGTCGGATTTTCGGCGAGGATATTGATGGCATCGGCATCAAAAATAATGGGGATGCGGCTCTCCTGAATAAGCCTTTTGACAACTTCGGCAGTTGGCTTTTCTGTGCCGATCCCGGGGCCAATCGCAATAGCGGAATATTTTGATATATCAGGCAAACAGCTAATTATATCCGGCGTTTCGTCAATGCTGACCATGGCTTCCGGAATGCTTGTTTGTAGGATGTTTAAGCTTTCCGACGGAATGTGCAGGCTCACAAGCCCAGCTCCGGACCGGAGTGCCGCGCGGGCTGCAAGCACAGCCGCCCCGGTTTTCCCTTTGCTGCCTGCAAGGATCAAACTGTGGCCAAACGTTCCTTTATGACTGAATTTCCGGCGTTCGCGCAATAGCTGAACAGCTTCCAGTAGACTCAGATACTGGTATTGGCTCTTAGTGCTTTCGATAAATTCCGGCATAAGGCCAATGTCCAGTATTTTCCATTTGCCAATAAATATGTCATTCTCAGGAACAAAGAAGCCCAGTTTTGGTGGAGCAAATGTGAGGGTATAATCCGCTTTAATGATATTGCCTTGATTTTCTTTACTGCTTTTGTCGATATACATACCCGAAGGAACATCAATAGCGATGATGGCGGCATGGCTTTCGTTTACGGTTTTGATACAGTCGGCTGAGATTCCTGTAGCCGGTCGGCTTAATCCATTGCCAAAAAGGGCATCGATTACAATTTCATCTTTTTTGATTTCCGGCAATAATATTTCCTCTTTATAGTACTGAAATATTTGATTTGGAGTAAGTTCCTGTAGTCGTTGAAGGTTTGTTCCGAAACTTTCTGAAGCTTTTTCAGTGTACCAAATAATATGTGTTTTTACAGGATATCCTTCTTTTGCCAAAAGCCGTGCAATGACTAGTCCGTCGCCGCCATTGTTTCCGGGGCCGGCAACAATATGAATTGTTTTATCTTTTTGAGGAACAATTTTTTTGATTTCATGAAAACAAGAGGTAGCGGCACGTTCCATAAGGTCAATTGGAGCAATGGGTTCATGCTTGATGGTAAAAGCATCCGCTTCCCGGATTTTTTCGGCAGCTAGGATTTTCATCGGACAAATGAATTTGAAAGTTTAAGCAAAGGTACCGAAAATCGGGCAGTATATGAACGTTATCCACAGTTCTTATACGGATCTGGCGTACTCTTTCAGCGCATTCATAAAATCAGTTTTTTTGCGCACACTGACTTCTACTTCCGATCCATCGAGCATAATAACAGAGCCTCCTTTACCTTTTTGGTATTTCTGAATGTATTTGAGGTTGATAAGATGTTTGCTGTGGATTCTTTGAAAATGAAGGTCTTCGAGTATGCGTTCAAAATTACTTAAAGATTTGGAAGCTAAAATTTTGCTTCCATCCTTCATATAGAAAAAAGTGTAGGTGTCGCTGGCTTCCAAACGGATAATTTTGTCAATATCTGTGATGGTGAGACCGTCCGAAGAAGGGATTATGATTCGGTTGAAAGATTTTTGCTGCGCTTTGCGGTACACATCTACTTTTTCGGGCAATGCCCTTACTTTATTTAGTTTCCTTACGCGTTCCAGTGCATTGGCAATATCTTCCGGGTCAAAAGGTTTCATGATGTAGTCCAGTGCTGCAAAATCAAAGGCTTTGAGTGCATACTGATCATGCGCGGTGATGAAGATGACATCCAGATTGAGATTGTGATCCTGCAATTCATCCAGGATATCAAAACTTTCTCCGTCGGGCAGATTAATATCGAGGAAGGCAAGCTCAGGCTTATGTTCCTGAATCAGTTCTACACCGCTTTTGACGGAATTGGCGGTTCCAAGTATTTCAACCATCTCGCTATGCCTGCTTTCAAGCAGATGCCTGAGTGTGATCAAAATACTTTTATCGTCGTCAACTATTACTGTTTTAATTCTGGAATCAGTCATAAATCTGGAATTTGCAGTAAAATTAAGAATTTTTTTGGTTTATAGGAAAATTAAATTCATGGATTTTTTATAATATATAGAAAGGTCAAATGTTTTAATTATTGTTTTTTGTTTTTATGTTAGATTTTTTATTGTCGGAATTTTTATAATATGAGGAGTTTTATCAAACCAATGTTCTCGTTGTTTCTGACGAATTGCACCAGGTAAACGCCAGTCGGCTGTTTATCGATGTTAAAGCGGATATTATTTTTGTGCAAACCATCAGATATTATCTCAATTCTGTTGCCCCTGATATCCAAAAGGTTGATGCAAACAGGATTAGCAGCTTCAAGCATGTGCTCAGCTAATTCTATTTTTATTGTATTGCGCGCAGGATTAGGAAAAATGGATATTTCAGTATCGTTTGCCTCTTCTAAAACCGCAGTCAAAAGCTGATAATTGGCAACGATATTTCTGTCTTCCACAGCCAGGAAGCTGTAATTTGGATTTTCTGAAATGATTGAATCCTGCCATGTCCAATTAACGAATTCAAAACCGTTGTTGGGGATTGCGTGCAGAAAAACCGAATCGCCATGTGTGTAAGAGCCGCATCCATAAATTTCGCCTCCAGATTCAGGCAATGGTGTTGCGGTAATAATGTAGGTTTGCAGTTCAAATGCTGCGTTGAGCCTTCTGTTTTTGTTTATTTGTAGTTTTAGTACAATTTCTGTAGATAAAATATTTCCGTTTTCCGACCAGCTTGCAAATTTATAAGCTGTTGCAGGAAAGGCTTTTAAAATAGCAGTATCTCCGTAATGGTATATTTCGCTACCTTCTGTTTGTCCGCTATTTGGAGGGCTGATCTGCATGGAAATATTGTAATTAATCAGTTCGAAATGGGCACTAAGATTTGTATTGCCCGTCACCATAAATTTGTAATTTGAATCTGTTGATACGATGTTCTCATTTTCTTTCCAATGAACAAATTTATATCCGGCCTTGGCGCTGGCTAGCAGGCTTGCCGAATCTCCATATATATAAGTCGTGTCGCCGCTTATTGTCCCGCCATTTGCAGGAATTGCTTCGGCGGAGATTTCATAGGATTTCAATCCAAAATTTGCCGTAAGGCTGCGGTTGCTGCTCACCATAAAGCTGTAGGTTTCGTTGGTTGAAATAATATTGCCTGCTTCACTCCAGTTTACAAATTGAAAATGTGTTTGGGGTATAGCTGTAAGGTTGGCTGTTTCCCCTGCGAGGTAATAAGTATCGCCATCGATGCTTCCCCCAGCTGGAGGAAAGGGCGTCGAGCTTATACGATAATAAAGTTTCTGTGTGTTCATGCAATGGATGCCCCAACTGTAGCTGGATGACATTGGACGCCAGGGAAACCAGTGTACCTGATTGTCCCAGGTGTCATAAACCCCGTAAGTTTCATCGCTGAGGTCATAACCAATTCCGGTTACGAAATGATCCGATTTGCCATCGCCATCTGTATCAACAAGCAAAACCACCGGACGGTCGTTATTGATTTCTGTTTTATAGTAGTACCACATGGAAGGTGAAAACAGGTGGTTTTGTGATACCGCATGATACAGGTGGTTTTGTTGTGCTACATAACCGACAAAGGCTTTCGCCACTTCATCGCTCCAGCTGCATCCGTAACGGTTATTTCTGCTGCTCCAGGATGTTTCCATATAATCCGCAATGCTGTTGGATTCATGTGCTCCACCCAAATCCGATTTATCGGCAAAAAGATCCGGAAAATAATCGATCGGTTCAGAATAATCAGCATAATGTTGCTGTGACGCAATGGCTTGCTGGACCAAATAAGTTTGTTGTGATGCGTCCCCTTCTATAAGGTCGCTGAAGCCAATAACATCATAATAACCGATCACCATGCCCATTGCTGTGGGGCCGCAACCATGATACCAATGATACGAAGGGACATTGGGTATTACTACCTGTCCACGGTCTTGGGTTTTAATAATTCCTTGGCTTGTGCCTTCGGGCCTTTCCATGCCTGTTGAACTTTGCTGGCAATAAAGCAGCGCCGACAAGCAGAGGAGGATTAATGTGGTGAATATGCGTTTCATTTTCTGGGGTTTTGAGTATGCTTTGTGGTTCAGTTTGTAAATATTGATATCCTTGAAAATAATGAAAAAATGGGCGCAGTCTTAAAAAATTGTGATTTTGCGTTGTGAGCTTTTTGCTTAAAATATTTTCTTTATTATCAGAATAACAATATCCTACACACATAATCAGACTTAGCTTTTGTAAAATGGTTGCTTGTATTATGAAAAATAATTTTATGTAAAATGATTTTTCCTTAGTTACAATAGTTGTAACTAATCAGTGTCAGAAAAAAATCAATCCTTATTAACAATTTTCGCTGTGGCTTGTGAATAACTTTCTGGGGTTGATGCGTTTAAAGGCTCTGTGATTTTGCTATTTGTTTGCCTTTGGATTTCGGGTTTAAATATTGGGTTCTCCTTGGGGTATTTTTCAAAAATCATTGGCTGTTCACAATTTGCTGTTTCCTGTGTTCGTAACTAAACCGCTGGTAATTTGACTTTTGCCTCCAACCTACACTACTTTTGAAAGAAAAAAGTTTTGGACAAAGATTTCATTATACAAGAGCTTTTCAAAAGGATCGGCCAGCTTGAAAGAAGACTGGAAGCCCTTGAGTTGGAAAACAAAAAACTCAAAGAAAAGCTTGCCAAATACCAAACACCAAAAAACAGCAACAACAGCTCAATACCTCCCTCCCAAGATCAGAACCGCCCTAAGCGCAGGAGTTTGAGGGAAAAGACAGGGCGTAAGCCAGGCGGACAGGCAGGGCGGAAAGGAAACACACTTAAGATGGCCCAAGTGCCTGACACTATTGAGAAGCACATCCCCTCATATTGCAAGTGTTGCGGAAAAGACCTTGCTTCTTTGCCCGTACAATTAGCCGGTAAACGCCAGGTATTTGATATTCCCGAGATAAAGTTACATGTCACAGAACACCGGGTATATAAAAAGGTTTGCAGTTGTGGCCATGAAACCAAGTGTGATTATCCATCTCAGGCCAATGCCCCGGTAAGCTATGGGAACAACATTGAAAGTTTGATCGGGTATTTCCATACCAGGCAGTACCTGCCCTTTCTGCGTATGAAAGAACTTTTCAGGGATGTTTTCCACGTTCCCATAAGCGAAGGGGGCATCCATTATTTGCTCAATAAACTAAAGCGTAAGGCCCAACCAGCCTATGACCTAATAAAGCAAAAGTTGCTTTCGGGAGGATATTGTTTTTCTGTAGGAAGTGATGAGACAGGAGTTAAGGTTGATGGCAATAAGCACTGGGCATGGACATGGCAAAACCAAGAGGCTACATTCATTACCATCACTGACAACAGGGCACAGAGGAGCATTGGCAATACATTTAAAGATGGGTTTAAAAACTCTGTGTTGGTACATGATTGCTGGAAGAGCCATTTTAATACTGCTGCGCTGTCGCACCAGATTTGTATGGCACATCTTTTACGTGACCTGAATTACTTGTCAGAAAGGTATGGGCATAAATGGAGCAGGATATGCAAACGGCTGTTTCAAACGGCACTGGATTTGAAGAAAAAAATGGACAATGCGGGCTGCTACGTACATAACCCAAAGAGGAACGCAATTGAAAACAGGCTGAACAGTTTACTGAAAGCAGAACTGCCGGAAAAACACAACGAATTGCTTGCATTCAAAAAAAGGCTCGTCAAATACAGGGACTATATCTTCACCTTCTTATATCACCCAGAAGTCCCGCCAGACAATAATGCTTCTGAAAGGGCAATCCGAAACATAAAAGTAAAACAGAAAGTTTCAGGTCAATTCAGATCGACCGAAGGAGCGGATGCCTTTGCTGTTTTGAGATCAGTTACTGACACAATTATCAAGAATGGACAGAGTGTTGTGCCTGCTTTGGGAACTATCGCTAATTTGCAGACTGATTAGTTACCAATAGTTTATTGGACCAGCTTTATTATTCGGATATTAAGGTGAAGGTTTTTACTAGGTTACAGTAAGGTCTGCCTGAAGTTTCGCCTGAGATATTTCGCCTGAGCGGAAATTAATCTTTCCACCATTTTTTCGATTCTTTTCCTTTTGCCGCTTGTTCTTCTTCATCGGAAAAACCACCACGCATACTTTTTATGAAGGATTCCCAGCCATGGGACATATATTTTTCATTTACGCCAAATTCGCTTGTGCCCACATCTAAATCACCGGATTGCGGGATTCTGCTATCGCCCCAATTTGCAACTTTGGAATTTTTGCTTTCATAAGCGCTCCATAAGCCTGCAAACTGATTGTTGTTGTATCCGGCAGCTGATCCGAACAGATCGTTGTATTCAAAATTTCCTGCATCATTTTTATACCAGTACGTGGCAAATTTTCCTCTGAAAATACCGGAATGGGGCATTTCAGGCTTTTCGAAAAAAGTATATTCCCCCACCAAAATGCCTGTCTCTATATTTGGGAACTCAGCAGATCGGATTGAGTACGATTCAAGAATATCAATGATTCCCTGAAACGGGCAGATATTATTGGAAACCATGCTTTTTCCATAAACGAAATATTGATTGGGTTTATCCGTGTTTTTTATCACGGAAATGAATTTTATATGGAGCCTTTGATAGTTTTTGCCTATGAAACCAAATCGAATCTCTTTTGGATTGTCTGTCCAGAATTTGCTTAAATCATTTTTTTTGATTTCCTCCAGATTGGATTTTTGAATTTTGTAATTGTCTTCGTAATTTACTACATTTTCATAATTTTTAAGCAGGTTTTGTCCTGATAAACCCAATGATAGAAGGATGATTACTGATGTGAAAATTGTATGTTTCATTTAATGTGATTTACTGCGTGATCAAGCAAAAATAATTCAATTCGGTGTAAAATCGTATTTCGTATTGATTTTTATGCGGAATTTCAAAAGGGATAGCATCCAACGATATTAGGGATTATATTTTTATGGTTCTACACGGAATTTCGTGGAATGAAACTTGAATGCTATTCCAAACAGATTCCTCCAAAGTTTCCTCATACTTCGGAAAACTTTTTCGGAATGATGCGTTTTATGAAGTCAGTAGGCAAATGCGGCGAGGACACAATAGTATATTTTAAAGATGTCCTCGCCGCATTTGCCTTAAACGCCTAATAAACAGCGTCATTCCGACCGGAACAAAGCCAAACGAAGTGGTTAAGGCTTTGTGAAGGGAGGAATCTGTTGGAGTTCATTATATTTTATTAAGTATCTTATTTCCAAATATCTGCTTAGTATCTAATTTCAAACATTATCATTACCCACGAAATTCCTAGTAGAACCTTTTTTGTAACTTTCATCAAAGGTTTTTTCCTGCTAAGAAACAATCCGGCCATAAACAGCGAATGAATGATGCTAAGAATCAGAAATCCATTTATGATGCTTTGGTTCATTGAAACTGATTTATGAAGGGAGTCTGATGTTTAATATTTTTGTTTGGGGCTATAAAGGAACAGGTTTATTTCGTCGATTAGTATTTCTTTATTACCTCTGTGCCATATATAAATTTTAAGGTTGTCATCTTTTGACCTTACTTCTGGTGTGAGGTAGAATAATTCAATAGTGTTCCAGGTATTATACCGTATGTCTGATTTTTTTATTTCAAATGTGCGGTATTTATAGGGTTTCCCTTTATGATGGAATGATGCGACAAAAAGGGGAAGGGCTTCATCATATGTTTCAGGGATAAAAATTTTCGCGCTTCCAATTATCCAGGCATGATTTTGATGGGTCAGCTCGCTGTATTTTATGTTGACCCCTGGTGAAAACTGGTTTTTATCATTTAAAACACAAACTTTTTGTTCATTAGGTACATTATCAAAATAGTTTCTGTATAGGGTCTTTTGCTCATAATTGTTGGCTACTTTGTTAAAGCCTTCAGCCGTTTCGCTGGAGCGGTCCACTAAAAGTTTCTTTTTATCATCATCGGTTACCGTGGTTTTTCCAAAAATGGCAAAGTAGTATTCCCTGGTCATTCTTTCTTTATCAAGTATGTAGTTTTCGAATTGCCAGGATTGAAATAGGTTTAACGCGATAAGCAATAGGGCGATGATCAGCCAAAAAACACGGCTTTTGCTTTTTCTGATGCTATCGGTAATATAGCCCATTGGTATGGCCAACAGGGCATATGCCGGAACCATTGAGCGTGAACTGAAGCTTCCTCCGGCATACCACCACGTAGTCCAGCATGATGAAAGGTATATGTCTAACACAATGAATATTACTATTGTATAGAAAATAGCTTTATTCTTCTTTTTATAAAGTGGGATCAAGCCTGCAAAAGCAAAAAGTATGATAGGCGTATAAATGAACCATCCCTTTCTGAAGCTGAACAGAAAGTTGAGGGTGTGAGGAGAGAGAAAATCGAGGCCTTCTCCGGCATTATTGCTATACGAATAAAATAGATATTCCCCACTTATTGATTTCCAGTAAATTAGTTGTGGTACAATTATTATAAAAGCGCAAGCTGATGCAGCGATAATGTGTAAATAGTATGTTTTAAACAAATATAACTTGTTGTTCAAATAATTGAGCCTTTTTTGCGACCATAATAAAGGAATGAGGATGCAAATGGCTTCAGTAGGACGGATCAATGTGATGAAACCTAGTGCAAAGCCAATTACAATAGCATAATTTAATTTGGGTTCTTTATGCCATTTTATTGTGTACCAAATTAATATGCTATAAAAACTGAATAGGAAATTGTGTGAAAGCAATGTGCCGTCGTATATTGTCAAGTGGAAATAATTCGTCCCAAAAAATATAAGTATCATTACAATAGCTGATGTTTTTCTGCTGAAGAAATGATGTAGTATCTTTGATAGAAAAACTAAACCAATCATCGCATAAACTAAGCCGCAGAGAGTCAGGCTATATTGATAAGGTAAGGAAAGCCCATCGGCAACGTATCCAAGAGGTTCTGCTATAAAATGAGCCAAAAAGAAAAATGGTGCATAAAGAATGGATAATCCCATTGTGTATTTTATGACCCAATTACCGTTTTCAATATGAACGAGTTGGTAAAGTGTAGTACTGGGCTGGTATTTGGCCATGAGCTCTTGCAGCCATTCCTGATTTGATAATCCGGTGTCGGAATAGATAAACTTAGCCGGGAGATAGAGGTAATAGCCGAAAACATCCCATGTAAGCATATTGGAAGGATTAATAAGAAGCCGAAATGCAACCAGTAGTATGGATAGAAGAACTACCAATTGGATAAGTGAAAATTTATATCGTATGAAGTACATATGCATGGCTTGTGTTAATTGTTTCCTCTTTTGCAAGTAGAATTGTATCGTCAAAATTAATCAATTCTTATTTCAGTCCAAGATATGTGATGATATTTTCCGAAAGGTTTTACTCGGTATTTTGTGGGTAATCGAAATGATGGAAAGAAATATTATGCAGTAAGCTGTTTATGAGTGCATATTGATCTCTAAAAGATTCCTCCCTCCCGATAGCTTTCGGGGCAAAGCCTTATTTACTTCTTTTGGTTTTATTGCAGTTAGGATCTGTCCGAAATATAAAAGTTTGTCTTTCTACGAAGTTGCCGGTAAAAACCTCAAAAATTTTTATGCACGAAATCCAATAACAAAAAAAACCAACCTGTTTAACCAGGGAATCATCTTAATCCAATAAAACATGTATTTTTACGCACTGAAATACCTGAATTATGGATATCGAAAAACTCTTGCATAAAAGCGACTGGACACTAGATGAAATCGTTTATTTGTTGAAAACCAAAGGAAAAGAACGTGAAGCGCTTTTTGCGCATGCATCCGAAGTGAAAAAGAAGGTTGTTGGTAATAAGGTGTTTTTTCGCGGACTGGTTGAATACAGCAACCGTTGTGCAAAAAACTGTTTTTATTGTGGTGTGCGTAGGGGCAATAAAGAGGTGCATCGCTACAATCTGGAAACCAGGGAAGTGCTCGAAGCGGCCAAATATGCCTATGAAAACCGTTTTGCCAGTATGGTTTTGCAATCGGGCGAACGATCGGATAAGCATTTTGTGGATAAGATTGAATATCTGCTTCAGGAGATCATGAAACTGTCGGATAATAGTTTGGGAATTACGCTTTCTATGGGCGAGCAAAGCGAAGAAACCTATCGTCGCTGGCGCAAAGCAGGAGCAAGGCGATATTTGCTGCGCATCGAGGCTTCTGATCCGGATCTTTACCAAAAGATGCATCCCGGCGATGAGCTTCATTCTTACGAAGTTCGTCTGAATGCACTGAAATTGCTTCGCAAAACAGGCTATCAGGTGGGTACGGGCGTGATGATCGGGCTGCCATTTCAAACCTATGAAAACCTGGCGCACGACTTGCTTTTCTTTAAGCGCATAGATATCGATATGTGCGGAATGGGACCCTATATCGAGCACGAACAAACGCCTTTATACCAATATCGCGATAGCTTAATGACTAAAGATGAGCGTTTTGACTTGTCGTTAAAAATGGTGGCATTACTGCGCATTATGATGCCTGATATCAATATCGCTGCCACAACCGCCATGCAAACCCTCGATAAAATGGGCCGTGAGAAGGCGATTAAAATTGGCGCTAATGTAATTATGCCTAATTTAACGCCTGTGAAATACCGCGAGGATTATCTGCTTTATGAAGATAAGCCCTGCCTCGATGAAGAAGCCGAAGAATGCAAAAACTGCCTCGAAGCTCGGATTTTTATTTCCGGAGACCAGATTGGTTACGGTGAATGGGGCGATTCAAAGCATTATTACAAACGGGTCGAAGAGGAGCAAGGCTGAAATCCTGTTTGGTAGATATGCCTTAGGGTTTCATGGGCTTGGAATTGTTTGTAAACGCTTGTTTTTTAAACGTTTAAATATTTACTTCACGAAAAATTTATTTTGAAATCAATTTGGTTTTTGCTACTTTTGTAGGTTCATATGAACCAATGGGGGTGGTTGTTGTTTTTTAAGGGGGTTAGCAATTTGCGTATTTCTTAAGATTTCAAAAAAAAAAATTAAACTTTTCGTTTGAAGAAAAAGGTATTGCGATATGAAAACAATTAGGTTTGGCCTCTTTTTAATAATTTCGGTTCTGTTATTTTCCTGCAATAATAAGCTGGAAGAACACACAGCTCCTGTCAATGATTCTACATCTTTTGATCAACTGTCTGTTGATAAGGACTTTCAATGGCAATCGGCATTGTCCGGTAAGCTCAATATTACATTCAATAATCCGCATAATGTTTCAACGGAACATGAAATTATCCATATCATTGATGCGCAAGGCCATGTGATTTCTGCCGGGAAAATTGCAAACAATGCGGCATCTTTTCAAATCAACCTTCCGCAAAACGCCCGTTACCTCCTGTATTTTCCGCTTACCGGCGATCAGCTTGAAATTACGGAAGCGAAAGATGTGGTCATGGATTTGGGTGAGCAAAAATCATTCAAGGATGCACGCGCTGCAAATGATAATTATGAAACCTGCACATCATGCGAAAACCCGATGATAAATTCCGGTGCAGAAGCTCCGGTGATTAGTCCGGGCTATATCATTACGCACGAAGATAATGTCCCCGGATGGGAAACCAATGCTGCCGATAACAAAATTGAAATTTGGAAAAACGGTTTTAACGGAGTCCCTGCTCAGGAGGGAAACCAGTTTTTTGAACTCAATGCCAATATGGTAGCCGATTTATATCAGGAGCTTTGCCTGGAGCCCGGAGCATCAGTGATCTGGTCTGTATGGCACAGAGGACGCTCCGGTGTTGATGTGGCTGAAGTAAGAATTGGCGCCAGTCCTGAAACCGCTGAAACCATGGCGGTTATGTCGGATGGAAGCACGGAATGGGGCTATTATTCAGGAACATATCAAGTGCCTGAGGGACAAACTACTACGTATTTTGTTTTCAGTTCTGTTTCCTCGGCAGGTGCGGCTTCCTATGGTAATTTCCTCGATAATTTTGAAATAGCATGCGATTTTGATGGTGACGGAACGCCTGATGATGAAGATGATGCACCCACAGATCCGGAAATTTCCTATATCAGCTCTTTCCCGACTTCCGGTAAGCAGATTGTAGCTTTTGAAGACCTCTGGCCCAGCCTTGGGGATTTTGATTTTAATGACCTTGTGATGTCCAATAAGGTGATCATCAATAAAGATGCTGCTTTTAATATTGTTAATGCTCAGTTTAAGGTCAGTATTGATGCCATTGGAGCCGGCATCCATAACGGAATTGGCATGATGATCTATAATGAAGAAGGTGAAGCTTTCCCTTCAGATATCATCGCTTCCGTTGAAGGAGATGTAAGCCTGGATGCCAATAATGCCAATGGTCTGATTCTTTCTGAAGATGTCTATCAAACAATTGATGAATATTATCAGAATAATGGAAAAGGCCCTACGAACAGCCATCCCGATACGCTTTATTTTACCTTGAATTTTGAAGCCGGTGTCACAGGTTTTTTACCAGAGCTGTATCTTTTCCGTTCCAATGATGTTGCCCATGAGGTGCACCGTTCCATTTTTCCGGGTACTGCGCAAATGAATACGGAATTGTTCAATACCATGGATGACAATGGAAATTTCCAAACAGAAAATGGTATTCCCTGGGGTATTGAAATTATCTTGGAAGGACATTACAGCAGTCCGAGAGAGCGTGTCGAAATATTGGTCGCGTATCCTGAATTCCTGCAATGGGCGCTCTCAGGAGGGACAGAAAATACCGATTGGTATGAATCGCCAATCCCTTCACAGGTGCTGGATATCCGTTGATTTTAAAGCGAAGCATACATTCATTTTAATAAAAAAGCCTTGCAATATGCAGGGCTTTTTTGTTTTTCTGTGCTTTATTGAAATCCTGATATCTTCCTGTTATGCTTTCAAAATCAGGACGCTACAAGTAGTCGAGCGGAGCCGGGTATTCGGTAGTCGAGCGGAGCCGAGACTTCGGTAGTCGAGCGGAGTCGAGACTAGAATTTTTTCCGACGTCCCTTAGGCTTGTCCGAATGATAGGACTTCCGTTCTCCGTCGCGGCTCCATTCTTTTTTCTTGCGCTTATTTTTCTTTTCGGGCATCGGGTTGGAAACCTCAATCGCAACTTTGGTTCCGTTAAAGGTTTTGTCGCGCATTGTTTTAAGCAGCTCATCGGTATATTCTTTTTCAATTTCAAAAAAGCTGAAATTTTTCAAGAGTTCAATATGACCGATTTTTGCATCGCGGCTGCGCAGGCTGTCGTTGACCAAGCCAATAACATCTTTGGGCATCAGGCCGTCTTTTTTTCCTTTATTAATAAATAGCCGGCTGAATGCCGCCGAGTCCCTGCGTTCTCTGCTGCTGCGTTCTCCGCGTTCCCGGCGGTCACCACGCTTGGCACGGTCTCCCCGTTCGCCGCGATCACGACCTTGTCTTTCGCTGCTTCTGCCTTTAGGATCGATATTTAAATCACGGGCATTTTCATAATATCTCAGGAAGCTGTTGAACTCCAGGCTGACAAATTTCTTGATGAGCTCCTCACGGCTTAAATCTTCCAGTTTTTGGTAAATCGCAGGCAAAAAGCTTTCAATTTGGTCTTCCTCCACTTCCACATGTTCCATTTTGTCGATCATGGCGAAGAGTTGCTTTTCGCAAATTTGCTTTCCGTTTGGAACGGGTGTGTAAGTAAATTCTTTTTTAATTTTTGAGGCAATTTGCTTGAGTTTGCCTTTTTCGCGGGAATGTATGATGGAAATGGATGTCCCTTTTTTCCCGGCACGTCCTGTTCTTCCGCTACGGTGGATATAAACCTCATAATCATCCGGAATGGTATAATGGATGATGTGTGAGAGATTGTCCACGTCCAGGCCACGGGCGGCAACATCTGTGGCAACCAGCAACTGGATAAATTTACTGCGGAATTTGTGCATCACCAGCTCGCGCTGCGCCTGACTAAGGTCACCATGAAGCGCATCGGCATTGTAGCCGTCTTCCATTAATTTGTCGGCAATAGTTTTGGTTTCCGCGCGTGTGCGGCAGAAAACAATACCATAAACATTGGGGTTGATGTCGGCGATACGTTTCAGTGCAGCGTATTTGTCGCGGGCATTTACCATATAATACAGATGGTCCACGTTTTCAGCACCCGTGTTTTTCTTGCCAATTTGTATGGTGTGCGGATTGCGCATATAGTTGGCGGAGATGCTCTTAACGCCATCGGGCATTGTTGCGGAAAACAAATAAGTGTTCCGTTCTTTCGGCGTTTCTGCCAGTATGGTTTCCAGCTCTTCCTTGAAGCCCATCGACAACATTTCGTCGGCTTCATCAAGCACCAGCCATTTGATATTGCGGATATCAATAGCGTTGCGGCGGATGAGGTCGCACATACGTCCGGGCGTTCCGGCTACAATCTGTGATCCTTTTCTTAACGACTGTCTTTGTGCGTCCATAGATGCACCGCCATAAACTGCCGTTACATTGATTTTGGGCATTTTCGTCGAAAAGCTTTCGATGTCTTTGGCAATTTGCACGCAAAGCTCACGCGTTGGGCTGAGGATCAGTGCCTGGGGCTTGGGATTGCTTTCGTCGATTTGCTCGAGGATCGGAAGGCCAAAAGCGGCAGTTTTTCCGGTTCCTGTTTGTGCCAGGGTGATTACATCGCTATCGCTGCTCAGCAGGAAAGGAATGCTTTGTTCCTGAACCTCCGTTGGGTGCTCAAACCCAAGGTCTTTTATGGCTTCCAGGATTTCGGTGCGGAGGCCAAGAGCTTCAAAAGAAGTTGTCATAATAATTTTGTGTTTGTCCATTCTGCCCGATCTTACCGCTATTTTTCCGAACAATTTCGGAATTGAAATGCCATCATCCCGCTTTGCGGAAATCCTGATAAACGCCCCATGAAAACCTTTCGGAATCTTTTGGCAACATTTCGACCGTGACTTCTGAATCAAACACGCGATTTTACCGGACATGGGCACTGTCAAAAAAAATGATTTGCCCTATTTTATATGTACTTTTTTAAACAGCATTCCATCATGCTGTTTCAAACAGCCTGCAAAAGTAGGCTTTTTTTCGTTGATAATGACCGGAATATGTCGTCGAAAGCAAATTTTATTCCAAAATTCAGTTTTTATATCCAGATAAAGGCAATAATCAGTTTTTTTGCTCGTGAAAAATTGGTTGTAGCTGTGCTGGATGATTGAAATTCTTTATTTTTGCGTTTTTAAAATTAAATAAGAAATATCATGGGAAGAGCATTTGAATACCGTAAAGCCAGGAAAATGAAGCGCTGGGGTAATATGTCCCGCACATTTACCAAGCTGGGAAAAGAAATAACCATAGCAGCGAAAAATGGTGGCCCTGATCCTGAAGCAAACCCAAAGCTCCGTCTGCTGATCCAGAACGCCCGTGCCGCCAATATGCCCAAAGATAATGTGGAACGCGCCATCAAAAAGGCTACTTCAAAAGATATGGGCGATTATAAAGAGGTGGTTTATGAAGGTTATGCACCCCACGGAATCGCGATATTGGTCGAAACAGCCACTGACAATACAACGCGTACCGTTGCCAATGTGCGCAGCTATTTCAATAAGCTGAACGGAAACCTGAGCACTCAGGGAAGTGTGGATTTTATGTTTGAACATAAATGCCACTTCAAAGTAAAGGAAAAAGAAGGTGTGGATATGGAAGAACTCGAGCTGGAACTGATCGATGAGGGCGTTTCTGAAATTTTTGAAGAAGATGGCTTTATGATTATCTATGGCGAATTCGAAGCTTTTGGCCCGATACAGAAATATCTCGAAGAAAACGGTTTTGAAATCGAAAGTGCCGAATCGGAGCGTATCCCAATGGATACCAAAGAACTGAATGAAGAGCAAACTGAGGAAGTAGAAAAACTGCTCGAAAAACTGGAAGACGATGAAGACGTTGTGAAAGTTTTTCACAATATGGCTTAAACCAAAACTTCAGCTTATAAAAAAAGCAGCTCTCTGGTTCGGGAGCTGCTTTTTTTATTGCATATCGGATACCTAAAGCTTCGTAACTTTTAGGCTGTATGCTTTGCCATCTATAATTAAAGTACAGATATAAGTACCGGAACAAAGCTGTGAAGTATTGATAAGGAATTTGGATGTAGGGCTATGCAGCTCAATATTTTCCCGGATAATTTTCCTGCCGCTGAGGTCGGTGAGCGTTAATTGGGCTTTCGTTGGGGCATTGGAATAAATTCGTACTTCCAGATTGTCCTTGAAAGGGTTTCCGTTGATGCTCAAAACGGACTGTTCTTTTTTAATGCGGTCTTCTGTGCCAACAGGCAGTCCATCGCCAATATAAAGCAGGCGACCGGAATATCCATAGGCCCAAACGTGTTTTCCGTCAGGATCAAGTGTGAGGCCGAGCAGGTCGGGCAGTTCGTCCAGTTTTTCCCAAATATTATTGCAGCGCAAAATAAAAATGCCTTCATCGCATAAAACCCAAAGCTGCCCCGATCCGTCCATGAGCATATCCAAATGCATGCCCATTCCGTTTCCTGTATAAAGGTTCTCCAGAAGCTTGCCTGTTTTGATATTAACAGACCATATTTCGGTTTCTGAATTGCCCGATTTATAATAACCGTTGCTGAGCTCTACGATGAAAATGCTATCGTTTATTTGCAATGCATGATGTATGGGCTGGCTTAGGTTAAGGTTGACAAACTCCCAGTTTTGTCCCTCATCAAATGTTCTGAAATATCCCCCTTCGTTTTCGTAGCCTCCAAAGAGATAGCCTACATCTTGGGTGTATATCATGCTTTTCATGGCGTCGCGTTCATCAGGTAAGGACAACTCTTTTACTTCATGTGTGGCAGTATTGAATTTATAAAGGACTGGTGGAATACTCCAATCCCAATGGTATTGATAGAGGTATATTGCATTTGGTTTTGGGAAACTGATTGAGTTAGGGTAAAAGTCCAATCCTGTTTTGTGTTCACTCCAGATTGTGCCGCCATCACTGGTGGTGAGTAAAATCAAAGAATCGTCCAGCTCCCAGGTATAACCCATAGCTATTGATTCATCGTATTGGCTTGGGATGTATATATTGTCATTCGCGCTAATAATTGTGTCGAATGAAGTCCCGTGCAGCAGGTTGTGGCCTGATCCATAAAACATACCTTTTTTTAAAAAGGCCAGACTATTGATTTTCTCTATATAGTTTCCGGCTGGGCTTTCCCAATTTGTACTGTTTTGAGATGTTAATAAGAAGGAGGAAACCTGTTTTGGATAGGATATTTGATCCCAGGAAGTCATGCATAAAAATGATTTGCCTGCGTTATTAGTGCCAAATGCAGTGATTACTGGCAAGTTTAGCCCTTTCTCATAAAAATTATATGCGGTTTCATTCAGTATCCAGCTCTGACCTGCATCACTGGAGCTTAACAGGGGCAGTGTACTACAGCCATATTCATCACTATTGCAACAATCACCATAGATGTATATATTTGAATCACCTTCTGATTTTATGTTTTTAAAACATTCAAGAGAAGCAAACCGTCTCAAAATATCAAGGGTTTTGCCATTGTTGACGCTCCGCCATATAACAACATCAAAGTTATAGCCGCTTTCTGGCTTGACTGCTTTTAAGACATGCTCTTTGGATGTTTTGATATGTCCGCTTATATATATACCTGAGGGTGTATTACTGGCGCGGTAAAAAGCCCACCATTCGTCATATTCGTTGTGCTCGAATGTTTTACAGCTGTCTGAGGTCCTGTAAATGCGTGGTGAATAGTTGAATTTGGTAAGGAAAATACCTTTTCCAAATTCGGTAAATGCAAAATCCCTTACGTATAAATTTTCACCCATCATCTGTTCCACCGATTTAAAATCCCATGTTTGGCCGGCATCCCTGCTCAGGCCAAAATAAAACTTTTCGTTTTCCCTGTGCTGCACCAGCAGGTGCCCCTCATTTTCCGTGAGCATTTTGAAGCGTTTGATTTTGAGGCTGTCGGCCAGGCGGTAGGTTTTAAACCAGACCTGCCCCCGCGTATCGGTGCCAATAATCTCAGCATTGCCCAATAACACGAGTGCTTTGGAGGAGTTGAGGATATTGATCTGGCTTATGGGCTCTTTCCCATTATTGAAAACCAGCTCCCATTCGGCTCCGCCGTCCCTGCTTTGGTAAATCTGACCACCATCCCCGCACATCAAAGCATGATCATCATCAAAAAAACCGATATCATGAAAAATGCCACCCGAAGGTTTGGGGTTGACCCAATGGACGTGTTGGGCAATACTGTATTGAAAAAACAGTAGAAATAAAATATAAATAGGAGTGTATTTCATGGGGATTATTTTCTTGTGATATTCGTTTAATTTTCGGTTCTACTAGGAATTCCGTGGGTAACAATAATGTTTGAAAATAATATGCAGATATTTATTAATAAACTATTGATCCCTAACAGATTCCTCCCTCCCGATAACTATCGGGACAAAGCCTTAACCACTTCGTTTGGTTTTGTTCCAGTCGGAATGACGCTGTTTATTAGGCGTTTACGGCAAATGCGGCGAGGACACAGTAGTATATTTTAAACACGTCCTCGCCGCATTTGCCTCCGGACTTCTTAAAAACGCGTCATTCCGACAAAGTTTCCGAAGCATGAGGAAAACTTTGGAGGAATCTCTTTGGAAATAAAGTGATTTTTCTTTCCACGAAATTCCGTGTAGAACCTAATTTTCTTCTTTGATAAGGTTTTTTATAATTAATTGCTGCACAAAAGTAAGGACATTACAATTCATAAAAAAAATTGGTATGAAAAGCCCGTAATATGGAGTGAAAGTATGCTGTGGTGGAATTATCGTTGAAAATTTCCAAAAATTGTGTTAATAAATAGAATAATGGAATACGTTTATCAAAAAGAAAAAAGGACTCCCGGAGGAGTCCAATATCTGAAAATATGCCTTGAATGAAAACTCACAACCCTGGATGGCCAGGATAATTCTATTACTTCAACATCCCGTTCTTCTTCAGCCTTCTGATAATCTGTGTGCTGATGCTTTCGGCCAGGTTCATTTCGCTGTCCGGGTTCATGGTGTTGCTTACGGCTGTCCAGATCACTTCATCATTGGAAGCTTCATAAAGGTTGTTTTCAATGCGGAAGGTTTTGTCGATGCGCACATAGCCCGGTGTGGCAAAAGCACCCCATGAGTTGTAATAATAATTATAAAAATTATTGTAATAAACGCGCGGATAAGGATAAACGGTCGGGGCAACATAATTTGCCTGTTCGTCGATGGCAATTTTGCGCATGGTGAGCACAGCATCTACTCCGGCAGCATTAAAAATCTTTTCCATTTGCTCTTTGTCTTGCTGCGCCGTGTCCTGGATGAGCGTATAGGCAGCAACAGCATTCAGGCCGCCCCTTTTGAGGTATTCCGCCATATAATGTTCCATGGCTTTACGGGTTTCTCCCATTTTTAAAATAGCAACAACGGCTACTTTTTCCAGCTTTTGTTGCTTATAATTCGGGTTGGTCCATTCGTTGCTGATGCGCGTTGTATAACAAGCAGAGAGCAGGAAAGAAAAAATAATGGCGAAAACTGTAAATTGAACTGCTTTTTTCATTGATTGATATTTTTATGATTGTTGATCTAGGTTTACTGCAAAAATTATTCCGTAAAAGCTTGTTTTTAATCTTCTTTAAGTTCCAGCAGCATCCATTTGTCCTGGCTTACACCTTCCAAAACATTTTGTATGCAAAGGTTCCAACTGATGAAGCCTACAAATTTACCGTTTTTATCTACATGATCCGCGGCAGGTGCTAATGGCGTTCCTGTATCTGCATGATAGTTTTCGTGCATGGAATCCCACTCGGCGATATCGTCCAGCAAAAGCTGCCCCAGGGTTCCGGCCATCCAGGCTACTTCATCTTCATAGCCGTAGTTTTTCAGCCCGATATGGTATAGATAATTGGCTATGGGCCATACCGGACCCTGCCAGTTGGAAAATGGCACGATGATGTTTTTGTTGTTGTAATCCGGATCCTGTTTCGACAAAGAGCGAAACCCATAATTAGCTTTCATATGTTCCGGATTGATCAGGTATTGCTCAATCATGCGCTTTCCGTTTTCTTTGGAAGGCAGGTTTTGGATCAAGGGAATAAAGCTTGAATAACTGACCCTTTTATAAAAATCTCCGGTTTCGCGGTCGATGGTATAATAAATGCCGTCTTCTTCGCACCACAGATGTTCGTTGATGGCTCTACGGAGTTTTTTCGCTTTTTCTTTCAGCATTTTTGCGTCATCGGTTTTGCCCAGTTTTTCGGCAATTTTTGCCTGAGCAAGGATTTCCCTGAGTTGCAGCGTACTGACATCCGGCGCAAGGAAAGAGCGGTGGTCTTCTTTCCAGAAATAGTTCATGGCCGGATTGTTGTCGGCGCCGCTTTGCATGGCATTGTCCCAGAAATACAGATTATAAGCCGTGTCGAGCTGGGTTTGGTCGCGATAATCCAAGGCGCGCATCAGGGCATCATAATGTTCCTCTGCCCAGGAATAGTCGTTTAGCTTTTCCGATGCGAAATACGCCCCCTGAGACAGGAATGGCTTCATGGCAAATTTCCCGAAAATCGGGCGAGGCCCCTTGGTTGTGGCACATCCGGCTACATATCCGCTCGAATCAATGCCCTGAATGAGGTTTAATGCCCAGTATTTCAGGTATTCTGCTTTGCCAATGCTGGCCAGGTGGTTGCCCATGAAAAAGCCGTCCCAGTCCCACATTTGTTTGTAAAACCCGGCAGGAATCAGATAAGGATATTTTAAATAGCCTTCTGCAGGCTGGATAACCTGTGGTTCCAAACGGCGGAATTCTTTAGTCAGCTCAATGCGGATTTTGTCCAGTTGTGCTTTATCAGTTTTAGGTTTCTTTTGTTCGTTTTTACATCCCATAAGGCAGATAATAAGTAGGATAGGAATAAAAATTGATTTTTTCATGTATCGAATTTGATTGTAAGGATGGCTAATTTATAAAATATCGCTTTGTGTATTTGATTTGATGACGAATAAATTAGGTTATACTAGGAATTTTGTGGGTCACAATAATGTTTCTAAAAAATATGCAGATATTTATTAATGAACATTGGATTCCTAACAGATTCCTCCCTTCACAAAGCCTTAATCACTTCGTTTGGCTTTGTTCCGGTCGGAATGATGCTATTTATTAGGTGTTTAAGGCAAATGCGGCGCACTTGGACTCCGCTCAGTGACCAAGCCGCATTTGCCTCCTGACTTCTTAAAACCGTGTCATTCCGACAAAGTTTCCGAAGTATGAGGAAGGCTTTGGAGGAATCTGTTTGGGATAGCATTCAAGTTTCTTTCCACGAAATTCCGTGTAGAACCATAAATTAAATGAACTTTTTTACCTTAGCAGAATGCAATCAGAATTTTATGAAAGAGAAAAAGCAATATCTGTCCCCAATTGTACATGGCCACTGGCGTTTGGCCGACTGGAATCTAAGCCCTCAACAGCTTTTGTCCCTGACAAAATCATGCCTGGATATGGGCATTACCAGCTTCGATCATGCAGATATCTATGGAGATTATCAATGCGAAGCTTTGTTTGGTGAAGCTTTAAAAGCCGAACCTTTCCTGCGCTCTGAAATTCAGATTATTACGAAATGCGGGATTAAGCTTTTATCGGACAAATTCCCGCAAAGGCGACTGAAAATTTACGATTATTCTTATGAGCACATTGTAGGATCAGCGGAGCAATCCCTGAAAAATCTGAAAACCGATTATATCGACCTATTGCTTTTGCACCGACCATCGCCCTTTTTTGAGCCCGAAGAAGTCGCCAAAGCATTTTTAACGCTCAAAGAAAAAGGGAAGGTGCTTCATTTTGGAGTAAGCAATTTTTTACCCATGCAGTTTGAGATGTTGCAAAATTATTGTGATATGCCCTTGGTTACCAATCAGGTGGAAGTATCGCCCCTATGTCTGGAACATTTCGATAACGGCAATATGGATTTCTTTTTGAAAGAGAAAATCCAGCCAATGGCCTGGTCTCCTTTGGCAGGAGGAAGAATATTCAATCCGAAAACAGAGCAGGAAAAACGGGTTCATGATGCACTTTGGGAAGTAGCTCAGGAACTTGATCATAATGCTATTGATATTGTAGCTTATGCCTGGCTGTTGCAGCATCCGGCAGGGATTATTCCTGTGGTGGGCAGTGGAAATCCTGATCGAATACGTGCTGCGGTTTCCGCGCAGGATTTGCAAATGAGCCTGGAGCAATGGTTTATGGTTTATAATGCTGCGAAAGGGGAGGAGTTGCCGTAGGTAAAGACAAAAGGACAAAGGCAAAAGAGCCAAGGGGCATTATATTACATTTAACTAACTTCTATGGGACTTCTCCTCGCTCCGCTCATTGGATTGTCACTCCTGACACATTGTTTAAAATGTATAATATAGCTCTTTCTTCGATGAGTAAGGGCGTGACAGGTTTCATTGGGTTGAAAAAATAACCGCTTTGAAAAAATTTTATAAACTGCCTTTTGCCAAATAATAAAAATGTTAAGTGCAGGGATAGCAAACTACATATATTCCTGCACAAAAAGCGGACAAATATGCATACAGTTTTTTAACTGAGAAGAATCTGTTATTCATGCATACTTGTTAATTTTTCGATAATTCCGACCCATCCTAATGAATTTTTATCATAAAATGCACAATATTGCGTTAGTGTCGTGCAGTACAATGTGATTTTCTGCGCAAACGTTCTTTGATGGCCTAATCTAAATTATTTAAATTGACTGTGAGAGAGAGAATTATGAGAAGAGGAACAGCCCAAAACCTGAAGCCGAGCAAGAAGGACCGTAAGGACATGATCCAATATATTAACCTTCAGCTGGCTGCCATGGGGCAGGATTATTTTAGTGATGAACATGATGCCAAAACAAAGTTTTCGAACGAGCGTTTCCTGAGCTTGACCAGCGACCTGATCAGTAGCTTCAGGGAAAAATCCCGCCTTTTGTCTGACCATTTATGCCCGGCAGACGATCGTATCCAACATTTTATCAATGATTATCTGAGCGATATAGAATTTGAAAAATCGCTGCACCTGCCCGCCCAGACTTTTGTATTGAGCAGCGCCGGACTGGCCCGCGAACTTAGCCTGCCGCCTGATAGCGACTCCTTTGCCAATGATTATGTAAGCACATACCGTGTAAAGCAGGGCATCCTGAATAATCCGGTGCACGACCGCCGCACCACCAAAGGGACTTTCCATATTGTTCGTGGTGGCTTGCCCGTGCCTCCCGATAAAAAAGAAGTGCCCAAAACTACATTTGCCCATTTGCTGCATGCTGCAATCAACCCATCGGACGAGCTGAAAAAACTGCCTTTTACCGCCAATCAGGAAAATAAAGCCAATGTTATGGTGAGCTTGCTGATGCGCCCAACGGTAAGCCCCGAAGTAAGCGGTATCAGCAAAAGGAAATCCATGGAAATCCGCTTTTTTGTGCCGGGCAGCTTAGTGAGCAATCTCGATTTTGTGGAAAATGTTTTTGGAAATGCCGGTGATCCAACTCTGGCGCAAAACGATGCCGCATTGGATGTGGAACACTGGACCGGTCATACCGGCTGCATCATCCTGGCACCACAATTGCTCGAACTGCGCAAAAAAGATATCGGCCTGCCACATTATGATGATGCAAGCCCACGCCAGCGCCGCGATGGAATGTACTGGAAAAATGCCGATGAGCTGTATAATGATGGCTCAGCATTTAAGATTACCTGCCGCGATGAAAAAGGCGTGGTCATCACCCTTATTGCGGATAACTATTTTGGATATTCCAAAAAGGAAATCAAAACACAGCTGAGCTATTCGGCAAACCTGCTGGGACTGGCCGAAGAAGAGCACTCGGGCGGTGCCATTGCTTTTCCGAGGAACAATATGGTCGATAAAGTGTATGGCAATGTATTTTCTGCCAAACTCGATCAGAAATATACTTTCAAAGAGGCCATGAAGCTGATTGAAAATCAAGTGGACATCAGGCCGGAAAATTATGCGGTGGACAAAAAATACCCGGATGTAATTTATATTCCGGAAAATGCCGACCTCGATATCGATACGGCCAGTGTAAGCTGGGCTTACGGAAAAGGCGAGCGGCACTCCATCAAGCTGCATCCCAGTAAAACCTATATCCATCCTTCGGGACATAAATTCAAGCTGATCAAGCATCCCGAAGTGGCACTATGGCGCATTGTACATACGCATGCCGAGGGCGTGTTCTGCCACAAACCCTGCACGGTTTCCGGTGGCGGTAAATCCGAGATTTCCAAGTCGATGGAAAATGCCATTAAATACGGTACTTTCCAGATTAAAGACCTGGACGAAGATTTTAAAATGGCCGACGAAATTATCCGTCGCGATTATTCGGACCGATGGAAGAATATCCGTCCGGATGCCGATCCTTCACGGCCTTTCCTAAGCCCGAAACGTACACTTGGTTCTGCAGTTAAACTGCTGACGCCGAGCGATCAGTACAGCGATGAATATAACGAATTTGTCGAAAATATTCCTTCTCATATCCGTACGCTTGTGCTCTACATCAAGCGATTGTACAAAGGCGGTGAGGAAATGGGCTACGACTGGAAAAAGGATATGTCGGTTGAGGTGATCAACGGCAGGAATGGGAATACTTTATTGTATAAAAATGAGCGCGTTACGGCATCTTATGTGCGTATTGGTTTCAGTCCGGAAGGCGACTGGCTGATGCACAAACTGCGTTCGGATATTTTGCCGGCGCATAAAATCCAGATGGAAGACGATATTTCGGCAAGTATTACGGTTTCGGCTTCGCGTTTGAAGGGCCTGAACCCGGATTATGAAAACAAGAGCGTGAAAATTGTGGAAAACTGCGAAAGCTATCTTTTCCAGCGTCCTGATGAAGCCATTTACCGTGGTTATGATGTGGATGCCGAGAGCGATATGGTGCAGAAAAATACGTTCCTGACCAATTATGAGCCTCTGAGCAAAGAAGATGCCATTGAACTTCAGGAAGATGCGATAAATTTTGAAAAATATACAGAGCCTGTACGCGAGCTGATCAACAGTGTTGTGGAGCAAAACCGCGACGGTTATTTTGTTACGCCCTCGCATCCGCGTATTGTGGATGGAAAGCCCACCAAAAACCCTCGTTATCTTCAGAAAAACATTTACAAAGAAGAACGCGAAGATACCTGGATTGCTGAAACCGGAATCCGTTTGGCACGCCGCATCCCGGCAGGAGAAGCCGTATATAATCCGGTAAATGCCGTACTGCCCGGTCGTCGCAATAATCCTGCCGACCGTAAAGCGGGGATCCGTCCCCTGAGTGTTTATAACCCGATTCATTATCAGGAACTTCCTGAGCTGTTTATGGATTTCATCTGCAGCCTCACCGGAAAATCGCCTTCCACAACAGGTGCCGGAACAGAAGGTGCGCTTACCAAAGGGCCTTTCAATATGCTAGTGCCCACCACCGACCTGAACAATGCGCTGCTTTCTTACATCCTGACTGGATATGACGGATACAGTTCCGCTGCCGGATATATCGGTTCTGATAACCGTTTTGATCATGATATCAGTATTTTGGTGCCGGAAGTTTGGGCACGTCTTGATAAAAAGGACCGCGATCCGAAAGACCTGATCGAAGATGGATGCCTGGAACGTCTGGAAGATTTTGAATACGAAGGCAAGAAAGTGCTGGCCAGCCGTTTGGGATACCGTATTACCAAAAAGTTTGCCTTCCGCTGCCTCAACCGTGTGTTCGACGAACCGCTGGCGGTCTTCAATGAGCGCATGCTGAAACCGGAAACACAGTCGATGGAAGATTTCGTGGATGGGATCAACAATATTGCGGAAGCACAGCAAAAAGTGGCTTTGAATTATTTCGAAGATCGTAGTATTGAAAGCGCCATTCCTCCATTGAAAATCCTCTTGCACATCATGGCGTATGGCCATTATGAAGGTAAGGAAATCAGCGATCCGGAACTCCGCCGTTATTTTGTGCGCGATTATGTGCTTGAAAGCAAATGGTATAAAGAGCGCCTCAAATTGAAGCAGGAGCAGGATATTGCTTTCCATCAGAAGCAGATTACCTATCTCGGGAAATTTGCTGCCAAAGCCGCCAATCAGGAACTGATGCAGCAGATGGATATTGAAGGACGCCTGCAAATTGCCCGCGGAATGCATGCTTATGCCAGCTCAGCGCAATATCTGAAGGATTTGAAAGGAACCATCGGCCTGGATCCTTTGTTTAAGAAAGACTAATTCTCTGACTCTCACATAATAAAAAACGACCCGCTTTTGGTGGGTCGTTTTTTTTCTTTGTTTTAGGTATAGAGCAGGTAAGGAGACCAGCTATTTCCAGCTTATATTTTTAATCCTGGAAGGTTGTTCTTCGCCATTTTCGTAAAACTCAATTACAGCAGTTCCTGTTTCCATAAACCCTACTGGAAATGCCATTAAAGAATTTTCAAAAGCGGACTTTAATGTGAAGCCACCTAAGCTGTCGCTTATGTATTCCCAGCCATGCTCCATACCTCCAATGTAGTATTGGCTGCTGGTTTTAAATTTAACTTCCAGGGAAGTGTGTAAGGGAGTTATTGCAGCTACGGCATAGTCCCGGTAGGTTCCAAAAATGCTGTCGCTGTAGTTCAAAAGATTGGGCGTATGGGCACCTGGATCATTTTGAAAATGATAATCGGGCGCAGCACTGTCAGGATATATAATGTCCGGAACTATATAAGTGCTGTGCTTTTCCTGGAACTTTGTAATATATTTTTCAAAATCCGGTATGGTAACATTCATCCCCAAATTTGAGTATCTCTTTTCTATTCTTGAGCGCACATCGTTCATGTTTAATTGCGAAATATTATAAAGCAATGTGTCTATTAGTTGCTGATTTTCGATATTTCCATCTGAAGAAAAGTCGTTCGATAAATGGGAGAGCAGCTGACTGAGCTCTGCAGTAAAAGGCGGAATTTCATACCATACATAGGCCCATTTTTGTAACATTATTGAAAATGCCAGAAGAATCGCATTGTTTTCATCATTTATTGATATATCCAGATCTTCAAAATCAGGCTCAAACTCCTCAGTAATGCCCAAAAAAGTCATTATTTCTGTTTTTGCCTGTTCATTGGCATTCTGAAAACTCATTCCGTCGGTAACCAGATTTTCAATGCGCCCTTTTATAATATGGGTCAGAACATTTATATTTATTGATTCTTTGTCGCTTATATCGGCAAGGGTATGTAGTGATAATTGCGCATCCGAGAGCATGCCGTATATTTCGCTAAAATAAAATCCATTTGCCGTAATCAGCACAAAATCAGAATCCAACTCTATATTATTAAAACTAAAACTGCCATCATCGCTTGTAATCGTTGAAGTAAATGATTTTCCTGTTTGACCAAGATTTGCATTCAGTTCATAAAGGTTGATCGTTGTGCCTGTAATAAAAGGGCCTTTTTGAGCTTTGCCTGTGAAAGAGTAAAGATCAAGCACAGTGTCCTCTTCCTGAGGGAGTTCTACTTCAGGTTTTTCTTCCTCTTTTTGGCAAGAAAATGATAATGCAATAATGCCGATAATCAGGAGTAAGGCATAAATATTTTTCATAATAAAACGTTTATATACCCACAAAATTAAATGTTTTATTCCGATTTGAAAATATATTATGATCAAATTTGTTCAATATTTCATTTTTGTTTATGAATTATGAAAGCAAGGTTAATTTATCTTGTTTATAGTGATTCATCCATAACTGATTGGGGCAAATGCTTATTTTTCCGTTTTTGCGCACTGGGCCGGTAGCAATAATGATGTCTGTATCCACATCATGATCCAGGTCGCCACATGCGGCATTTACGCCAAAAACTTCTTTATCCAATCTTTGTCCTGAATCGTAAAAACCTCTTTTTTGATCATTCAGCCATATTTCATTGGGCTGATCCTGAATAAGAAAAAGTATGTCTGTATAGCCATCCCCATTGGTATAAACAGTGTTTTGGTAACAGCGCATTAGCCTTCCGCTTTCACGATCCTGTTGCTTCGAGCAATAATTCAGTATAAAAGCTTGTATCGGTATAATTTGCTGCCCGCGCTTGTTGCGGAACGATGCTCGCCGATGACATCCCCGGAATGGTATTGATTTCCAGGAAATTTAGTTTGTTATTGTCCCAGATATAGTCCACACGAACCACGCCTGCGCAGTTGAGCAAACGGTAAACGTGTGCGCTGACTTGTTGGCATTCTTTAAAAACTTCCTCCGGAACCGGTGCCGGAGTGATTTCCTCATGCAGCCGTTTGTCATATTTGGCTTCAAAATCAAAAAATTCATTTTTGCTGATGATTTCTGTTACTGGCAGTGCAATAACCTCATTGTTTCGCCGAAAAACCCCACAGGAGAGTTCCCTTCCGGAAATAAAGCGTTCTACCAAAACCTGGTCATCCTCTTTAAAAGCAGTTTCAATGGCGGGGGCCAGCTCTGCTTCAAGGGTAACTTTGCTCATGCCCACACTGCTGCCACCGTTATTGGGTTTTACAAAAATCGGAAGCCCCAGTTTTTCAACGATATCCTTTGTGTTATAAGCTTCATCTTTCAACAAAAAGACCGATGGGGCCATGTCGATTCCCGACGACAATAAAAATTGTTTGCAATAGTGTTTGTTGAAAGTCAATGCCAGGTTTGCGGCGCTGCCTGTAGTTTGTGCAATGCCAAGCATTTCAAAATATCCGGTCAGCAGCCCGTTTTCGCCTGGAGTGCCGTGCACCATATTAAAAATGCAATCAAATTTGATCTTTTGCCCGTCCCATTGGATGCTGAAATCGTTTTTATCAACAGGGATGTTTTTCCCTTCGATTTGGCAATGCCAGGCAAAGCCTTTGATATGCACCAGAAAAACCTCAAATAGGTTTCGGTCAATGGATTGCGCAACCGAAGCTGCACTGTTTATTGATATTTGATATTCGCCGGAATCGCCACCGGCAACCAATGCTATTTTTTTTTTGTTCATGCCTGTAAGTTTTTGTCGCCGGGCTTTTCCCCAACGAATCAGAGAACCAAATTAGGCAGAAATGCGAATACTTTGGAAAATTGATTTCAAAAAAATATTAACAGTGCTTTTTCATTATGGTCAATGCGCTTTATCACAAAGCAAAGCGGTGTGTTGCCGGGAGAAATCCGATTTTCTTATAAACTTATGTAAATGAGTGGTTTGTGTATAAGGTGGGGCGTAATTTGATGAACTTTGATTATCTAATCCATTTGTAATTGTGATGTGAATCTACCTTCAATTAATGTTTGTCCATAGAGTGGGGTCACTGAACTATGAAGAGCGATAAGGAGGCTTGCGCAGCCCAAAAAAGCAGAGCTTAATGTGTAAATGCCTGTGCTGAGCTTGACGAAGTAAGCATATTTTAGGCAAGTCCCGTAGCTACGGGAAAGTTAGCGGACTTTATAGGCAAAAACTAATTATCTTTGCTGCCGGAAGTGCAATATTTCCAGTGAATAAAAGTTATTTTTTCACCAAAGGATTAATCATGAAAATACGCGGGCATTTTTCAAATTACCGCCGCTTATACGTACATCTTGGCATTGGCCTGCTGGCAGCCGTTTTGTTTTTTGTGCTAACTTTATTGTGGCTCAAAGCTTTTACGCTGCACAGTGATGCCATGCAGTTGCCTGATTTTGAGGGAAAACACATGGATAGTCTAGTGCAGTTTGCCGAGGAAGCAAATTTACGCTATTACATTATGGATTCGGTGTATAACGATTATCTGCCCGCCGGCACCATCGTGCGCCAGGATCCTTTGCCTTTGAGCGATGTGAAGCCCCGCCGGAAAATTTATATCACCATCGTGGCCACTACACCCGAAATGGTTGTTATGCCCAATCTAAAAGATCTTTCAGTACGTCAGGCCGTGGAAGTATTGCAGATGAACCGGCTTAATGTTGACCGTCTGGAATTTATCAATGGTTTTGACAGAAATGCGGTTCAATATCAGTTGTTTAATGGCGATACTGCTGTGCCCGGTACGGAATTGGTAAAAGGTTCGGCCATCACGCTGGTGGCTTCCAAAGGATTGCACAACCCGCAAAACCCGCTGCCCTTCCTCATCGGTTTGAACCGTTCGCAGGCCGTTCAGGCAATATACAACAGCGGTTTTAATATGGGCCAACTGGATCCCGCAATGGACGAAGAAGGTCAATATCTCCGTGTTTATGCTCAGGATCCTGATTTTGATGAATACGCTGCTTTTGAGCCCGGAACAGAAATCAGCCTGAAATTATGCCCCGATACCAAATTGAATTTTGATTCACTTATACTTACTTATACCAGTGATTCCTTAAATTTGGACAGTATTACCGATCTTGAATTCTAGGTTAGTACAAGCAAAAAGTTAGCACATGAAAAGAATCTCAATAATACTTATCTCTGTTTTATTTATCGCAAGCCTTAATGCGCAGGAAATTCTCAGCAATTTGCACCAAAATCCGGTGTTGGTTAAAGAAAGCATGATCCCTAAGGCATTGAAAAGCACAAAAGAGGAAATGAAAGCCATGACGCTTCCTTTTTTTGATGACTTCCGCGAAAAACAGTCCTATCCTTCGGAAAACCTTTGGGTGGACAGTTTTGCCTACGTAAACCGCGATTTTCAGTTGTATCCGCCCAATATCGGTGTGGCTACCTTAGATGCGATCAATCAATACGGAAAAGTTTATTCCAATGCCAGCCCTTATTCTTTTGTTGCCGACTACCTCACTTCGCGTCCTATTCGCCTGGATTCAGTTTTTGGCGAGGAAAACCGCCCGATGCGTAAAAAAGATTCATTGTATTTTTCATTTTATTATCAACCGCAAGGACGTGGCAATAATCCGGAAGCAAAGGACTCTTTGGTTTTGGAATTTCTTACAGAACCGGAAGATACACTTTTTACACCTAACGACACCATTGTAGTGCCCGCCGATACTATCTATGATATTGAAGGTAATATCGTGGAAATCATACCTGAACACGACAGTATTATCGAATACGACCCTATTATCATTGCGGCAAAATGGAATCGTATCTGGAGCAGCGCCGGTATGCCCATCGATACTTTCTACAAATATCTTGGCGATTATAACCAGCAGGTATTGATCCCGATTCAAGACAGTGCCACTTATTACCGTAAAGATTTTCAATTCCGCTTTTTTAATTATGCCAGCATTGCCGATGATATTCTGCCCAGTTGGCAAAGCAATGCCGATAACTGGAACATTGATTATGTTTATCTCGACAAGGGACGTACGGCAGGCGACAGCATTTATCCCTTCATCGGTTTCAGTGAAAAACCGCAAAGTTTCCTGAAATATTATCAGGCGATGCCCTATAACCAGTATTCGAACAACCCGACCAATGAAATGCAGGATACGGTGCACAACTATATCACCAACCTCGATACGTCGGTATATCTCGGTAGTTACGAATACAAAGTGCTTGACGGTGATGGCGAATTTGTGTACGGATACGATGGGGGTAACTACCCGGTTTATCCTTATGTGGACAGCGGTTTTGTGACCCATAAGCCTTTTGCAGAGCCGCCTGTGGAATTTATCCTTCCTGTTGATCCCTTCGGACAGGCCGATTCCGCTGAATTTACTATCCGCCATATTATTATCAGTGATGTTACCCCCAGTCTGCGCCTCGGCGATACAGTTGATTTCGTTCAGAAAATGACGAATTATTATGCTTATGATGACGGCTCGGCAGAAGCGGGATATGGCCTTACGCCGGCCGGGGCACGCATGGCATATCGTTTCCGCATCAACACCAAAGACACCTTACGTGCTGTGGATTTCTTCTTCAACAATACATTGAACGGTGGAAATGAACAGTATTTTAACCTGACTGTTTGGCGCGACAATAACGGAATTCCCGGCAATATCATCAATACGGAACAAGTAGTAAAATCAGAATTTGAAGACGGCCTGAACCGATTTGTCCGCTACTATTTTGATGAACCCGTACCGGTGAGCAACAGCTTTTATGTGGGTTGGATCCAAACGACCGATGATAACCTGAACGTAGGGTTTGACCGCAGTAGGAATGCTCAGGAAAATATCTATTTTAATATTGAGGATCAGTGGTTTACCTCGCAATTTGAAGGTTGCCTGATGATTCGCCCGGTGATGGGCAAGCAACTCAAGGAATATCCTGCCAAAGGGAACAAGCTGCCCGATAATCTTACTGTATGGCCAAATCCGGTGCCGGAAAACCAGAAAAGCCTGAAATTTTCTGCAACTCCCGAAACCACAGATCCGGAAAAACTGGAACAGTTGAATATCAGGGTTTATAATATCCTCGGAAAATTGATGTATGAATCATCCTGGGTGGATGAAATCCCGCTCAGCAATATGTCGTCCGGAATGTACATCCTGCGTGTCAGTAACAAAAGCAATGGAGAAACCCACACGATTAAATTTATTATTGGAGCACGATAGCGCATGAAAGAAGATTTACAGCCCGAACAGGATAATCAGGAACAGGACGAAGAACTTTACGAACATTACCGCTTTAAAGCCGATCCCGGTCAAAGCCTTTTGCGTATCGATAAATGGCTGCTCAATAAGCTGGAACATACATCGCGCAATAAAATCCAGAATGCCGCAAAAGCCGGCCTGATCGAAGTCAATGGTAAAGCAGTGAAGCCCAATTATAAAATTCATCCACTGGATGAGGTTGTTATTAATTTGCCCACGCCGCCGCGTGAGGTGGAGCTTATTGCCGAAAATATCCCGATTGAAGTTGTTTATGAAGATGATGATATCATCATTGTGAACAAAGAAGCCGGCATGGTGGTGCATCCGGGCTACAATAATTTTACAGGCACTTTGCTCAACGCGCTTTTATACCATTTCCAACAGCAAAACCCTGAAAATCCTACGGTTCCTTATTTGCTCCACCGTATTGACAAAGATACTTCTGGTCTGTTGATGGCAGCGAAAAACGAGGAAGCTCAGGCTTTTATGGCCAAACAGTTTTTTGATCACAGCATCACCCGCCGGTATATTGCTCTGGCCTGGGGCGATTTCGAAGAAGATGAAGGCCGCATCGAAGGCCATATCGGCAGAAGCCCTAAAGACCGAAAAATTATGTACGTTTTTCCGGATGGAAGTGAAGGAAAACATGCTATATCACATTATAAAGTTTTACAAAGATTTGGCTATGTTACATTAGTGGAATGCCGTTTGGAAACAGGTCGTACGCACCAGATCAGGGCTCATTTCCAGTACACGAAGCATCCATTGTTTGGCGATGCAACCTATGGCGGCGACTCAATTGTTAAAGGAACTACTTTTACACGATACAAGCAGTTTGTTCAGAACTGCTTCCGTTTATTGCCACGCCAGGCCTTGCATGCACGTACGCTTGGATTCGTACATCCTTCAACAAAAAAGGTAATGCAATTCGATTCGGAACTGCCCGATGATTTAAAAGCTGTTATCGATAAGTGGGAGCATTATGTTCGTTATCAGTAACATATAACCAGCATACGGAATCATTTCGTGCAAATCGTCCGGTTTGGCCTTTTTTGTTCCGATTTGTTTGTTTGTATTTGTATTTTTGCAATGAAACAATAATACAATCAAAATTGAAAAGCTTTGCCCGGATATTTTTCGTTTTTCTATCAGCCGTTCTGTGCACACAGTCTTTTGCGCAAAGAACCGCATTGATTCTCAGTGGTGGCGGGGCAAAAGGCACGGCTCACATTGGTGTTATCAGGGCTTTGGAAGAATACGATATCCCGATAGATTATGTTGCCGGTACTTCCATCGGGGCCATAATCGGAGGAATGTATGCCGCCGGATATACCACGGAAGAAATGGAAGCCATTGTTACAGCTCCGGATTTTCAGAAATGGGCCGACGGGGAAATTGACGATAAGTATTCATTTTATTTCAAAAAAGAATCACCTAATGCTTCCTGGGTTGAACTCGATTTTGAAATCGGGAAATCCATAAATCCCATTCTTCCCACCAATATCATCAATCCATATTTGATGGAGTTTCAGTTTATGGAATTTTTTTCCGGGCCTTCCGCTGCAGCAGATTATAACTTTAATAATCTTTTTCTGCCTTTTCGTTGCATCGCCGCGGATATTGATTCCAATCAGGCCATTGTTTTAAAAAATGGCGATTTGGGCAGTGCAGTGCGGGCTTCCATGACTTTCCCTTTTTATTTCAAGCCCATTGAACGCGACGGGAAACTTCTGTTCGATGGGGGTATGTACAATAATTTCCCTGCAGATGTTGCGCTAAAAACCTGGCAGCCTGAGCTGATTATCGGTAGCAAAGTAGCCGGAAATTATTCCAATCCGGATAAAAACAACATCGTTTCCCAAATTCAGAATATGCTGATGGCCAAAACAAATTATACAGTTATCCTCAATAACGGCATTCTCATTGAACCGAAAACCGGCAATGTGGACGTGATTGATTTTAGCCGCGCTAAGGCGTTTATTGATTCGGGGTACAGGGAAACGCTGCGCAATATGCCGGAAATAATCCAAGTCATCAACAGTTTTGAAACACAAAATCAACGTGCGGAAAAACGCGAAGCCTTTCGGGAGCAAATCCCGCCCATAATAATTGATTCGGTTCATATCACAGGCCTACGAAAACGGAGCAGGGACTATATCAGGCGGCAGTTTATCCGAAAAAATGACAGCATCAGCCTGGAGGAAGCCCGGGAAGCGTATTTTCGATTGCTGGCAAATGATCAGGTGCAATATATTTTTCCGCAATTAAAATACAAAAGCGACCGTAAAGCTTATACGCTGGAACTGAACGTTGAAGAAGCCCACCCATTTGAAGTCCAGTTTGGCGGCAGTATTGCTTCCAATACCACAAATGAAGGTTTTATGGAACTGAAATACCGAAAAATAGGACATCACGCCAGTTTGTATAAAATCAACGGATATTTTGGTCAGTTTTATAAATCATTTTATAGCGGATTTCGCCTGGATTTTCCCGGAAAAAACCCTTTGGCACTTTCCGGATCCTTTTGCATGAACTATAAGGATTATTTCAAAAATAAAACCTACTTTTTCTTCGATGAAAACCCTTCCTATTTGCTTCAGGAAATGAACAATCTCAATGTAAATATTTCTTTTCCGGTGCGGGCAAGCGGCAAAATGGAATATGGGCTTGATGTGGGCATGAACAGCGATGAATATTATCAAAACAATCAGTTTAGCCGGACAGATACGGCAGATCAAACGGATTTTGATTATTTTTCGCCATATATGGAGCTAGATATCAACTCGTTAAACCGAAAGCAGTATGCCAGTAGCGGTGTCCGTTTCAGGCTGCTGGGTGCTTATATTGTAGGCGAGGAGCGGATGCAGGCAGGATCAACAGGCAATCTGCGCGGCGGTAATGAATATGAAAAAACACATCATATCGTTATGGCCAGAGCGATTTATGATAATTATTTTGAGCACATTGGAAAACTCAAGCTTGGTTTTTATGGCGAAATATGTGTTTCGGATTATCCCCTGAGGGCGAATTATACGAGCACTATCCTTGCGGCACCGGCTTTTGAACCCATACCCGAAATGAAAAGCCTTTTTCTGCCTGCTTACCGGGCACATAATTTTGTTGCAGGTGGACTTAAACTTATTTATCCGCTAATGAAGAAATTGGATTTTCGTTTGGAAGGATATGTTTTTCAGCCTTATCAACAGATTGTTCAAAATGCAGACTTGCAGGCCGAATACGGTGCAAAATGGCAATACCGCTCATATCTTGCCAGCACGAGCCTGGTATATCATACTTTTTTGGGGCCGGCCAGTATCAACCTGAATTATTACGATCACGAAACCGAATCCTTTAGTATGGTTTTTCGTTTTGGCTTTCTGCTGTTTAACAGAAGCCCGTGGAAGTAAGGGCTAAAAATTCTTATTCACTATACTCTTTCAGGCAATTGGGGCAGAGGCAACTATCAAATTCCCGGCGTATTTGTTCCATTTTTTCCGGGGGCACATACAGCTCAACGCACCAGCATTTGCCCGAAGTGGAGCAGTGGAATTTACTGCCACACTTCGGACAGGTCGAAAGCTCTTCGGGAACTTCCTGCCATGCCTGGTTTTTGTTTTCTTTGCTCATTAGGAACAGTCGTTGCTCAAATAAACACTGACGCTCTCCATCTTCCCTCCAAGCGGCGGATTCAGTTTGTTGATTTCCAGTTCGATCAATCCAATGCTTTCGAATTTTTTTTCAATGGATTTGATGATCCTGCGCCCCACATGTTCCAGTAGATTGGAAGAAATGGCCATTTCTTCTTTTACAATTCCATATACCGATTGATAATCAATCGTATCGTGTAAGTTATCACTTTCTTCTGCTTTAGTTGTATCATATTCCATGCTCAGGTCAACACTGAAACGCGTGCCGACGGTGCGTTCCTCCGCAAAACATCCGTGATGCGCAAAAAACTCCATGCCTTTTATTGAGATGATTCCCATAACTATTTTTTGATGCGTTCTACTGCTTTTGCCAAACGGGCCAGACATTCGTCCTTGCCGATTAATTCAGCAATCAGTGCCAGATCGGGTCCCATGCTGCTGCCTACTAATGATAAGCGGATGGCGTTCATCATTTGTCCCATGCTGAGTTCTTTTTCCTGAATGAAAGCGCTCATACATTCTTTGATGTTATCGGCTTGCCAGTTATCGACTTGACGGAGTTTTTCAATCATTTCGGTGATATGTGCACCGGTATCTTCTTTCCAGCGTTTCTTTACCACTTTGGCGTCATATTCTTCCGGTGCTTTATAGAAGAAATGTGCCTGTGTCCAGAAATCCTGGATAAACTCCACGCGCTCCTTTACTAAAGCAACGATTTTCTCTGTAAAGTCGATGGGCGCTTCTATGCTTTTTTCTTTCAGGATTTTATCAAAGGCCTGAGCCAGTTCCTGATTGCTTTTCAAACGGATAAATTGTTGGTTGAACCATTTGGCCTTATCCGGATTGAATTTTGCACCTGATTTTACCACGCGTTCCAGATCAAAAGCTTCAATCAGTTCTTCCATTTGGAATACTTCCTGTTCTGTTCCCGGGTTCCATCCCAGCAATGCAAGCATATTTACGAAGGCTTCAGGTAAATAACCGTCTTCGCGGTAGCCGGCAAAAGTTTCCCCGCTTTTGGGGTCTTTCCATTCCAAAGGAAATACCGGAAAACCCATTTTGTCGCCATCGCGCTTGCTGAGTTTGCCTTTTCCAACAGGTTTGAGAATTACAGGAAGGTGGGCAAATTGCGGCTTTTCCCACTCAAATGCTTCATAAAGCAAAACGTGCAGCGGCGCGCTGGGTAGCCATTCTTCTCCGCGGATTACATGCGAAATCTGCATTAGGTGGTCGTCCACGATATTGGCTAAATGGTAGGTGGGCAGGCCGTCGGTTTTAAACAGCACTTTATCATCCAATGTGGATGAATGCACTTTTACCGTGCCACGAATAATATCAGTAAAACTTACTTCAGTATTTTCCGGGATTTTAAATCGGATGACATATGGCGTGCCGTCGAGCAGCAGCTTCTCGGTTTCTTCTTTGGAAAGGCTCAGGCTGTTGCGCAGATTCATACGGCTCTTTGTGTCGTACACAAAAGTTTCTTTTTTTTCTTCAAGTTCATTGCGCAGTGTATCCAGCTCTTCGGGCGTATCAAAGGCATAATAAGCATGGCCTTTTTCGAGCAGTTCGCCAATATATTCACGGTAAATGGCAGAACGCTCCGATTGTTTGTATGGGCCAAAATCGCCACCGGCTTTCACGCCTTCGTCAAATTGAATACCGCACCATTCAAAAGAGCGCTCAATATAATCTTCGGCGCCTGCCACAAAACGGTTTTGATCGGTATCCTCGATGCGGAGGATCATCTTGCCGCCATGCTTGCGGGCAAAAAGGTAGTTATATAATGCTGTGCGCACGCCGCCCATATGGAGCGGGCCGGTTGGGCTGGGAGCAAATCGAACTCGGATATCTGACATATTTCATTATTTTTTTGAAGGCGCAAAGATACAAATTTCGTTTGGCCACCGAAGGACATAATTATGTGAATAAACCAAACCGGCCTTAAGACGCTTTGCTGTGATTTTGCTTCTTTTGGTCATGGCGGAATTATTTTCCCGTTGCAAGAAAAAAGTCGTATATTTGTGGACAAATGTCTAAAGACTGTCATATGAGCCAGACATCAAATATTAAAACAAAGCTGGACCGGGAAATAGTCCGTTTTCTAAACGGTGATAACAAAAAGGGCATCAAGCAAATTACGAAAAAGCGCATTGGTTATAATGAGTTTCTGTCGGACAAAATGATTATGATTGCTGCGATAAGAGCTGGTATTCCATATTCTCTTTTTGAATTGATTCAAACTTATACGCCCTTCACAGAAAATGATTGGGCTAATTTTCTGGATCTTTCTACGAAATCCCTGCAGCGGTATAAATCCACTAAAAGCCATTCCTTTAAGGCTATTCATTCGGAGAAGATTATTGAAATTGCTGAAGTGACAAATGTTGGGCTGGAAGTTTTTGGAGGAATTGAAAAGTTGCGCCTTTGGTTAAATACCCCCAATTTTGCATTGGCAAAACAGAAGCCCGTAGAGCTGCTCAAGGACTCATATGGAAAAGAGTTAGTGCTTGCCGAATTGCATCGCATTAACCATGGAATTTTGATTTAAGATGTTTGTATTCCGATTATCCCGTGCTCCATACGCCCGTCCTTTATCCGGAAAAGGAGCAGCAATAAAAGGGGCACGTTGGAATTCGCCTGGAGTGGAAATGATATACACAGCAGCAAACCGTTCGTTGGCTATGGCCGAGGTCGCGGTACATTTTAGCCTGGCTACTCTGCCCGATGATTATGTCATGCTTACAATTGAAATCCCCGATGATATCAGGATTGCGGAAATTGATGAAAATATTTTACCTGAAAATTGGAGGGATTTCCCGCACCCTGAAGAAACTCGAAAATTTGGTGATCAATTTATTTTTGAACGGAAATCAGCTGTTTTGAAAATGCCCTCTGTTGTTACAAAAGGAGATTTTAATTATTTAGTAAATCCATACCACCTTGATTTTGAAAGGATCAATATCGTAGCAGAAGAACCTTTTCCTTTCGATGAACGGATTTTTAAAATTTGATTTTTCCGGGTTATAACCTGCTTTATTCATGCTTTAAATTCAGGTCAGATGTGAGGCGTCTAAAGCTGAAGATATAGTCGCCTATTTCAAAGCTTTAGCAACGAAGCAGATGGCCTGAAGTTAATGCACTAGTAAAATGCAAACAAATTTAATCTTAAGATATAAAATTAGTAAAAACCTAATTTTTGGCTGCTTATAATATTTTGTTTGCATTTTATGAATAGAGCAGGATAAAAAAATAGCGTTAAGGCATGCCCCAACGCTATATTTTTTTTAAAATAAAACTTTGTGTCTGTCCATAAAGTACTACTTACTAATAACCATATTTACGATCGCAAGAATCTCAGCTTCCATAGCTTCAGCTTTGGCTTCGATTTCTGCGCCTTCTTTCAGGACTTGCTCAACAAAAGCGGTATCTTCCAGACCTTCGGCATTGATTTTTACGTTCAGGTAAGCGCCTTTTACGCCGCTGCGTGCTGCCAGTGCGCCAACGCCTGCATCCGAAACGGAATTTGGATTGCCAATTTCTGCCATAGCTTTGGAAACTTCCATCGACTCATAACAAAGCTTCATTACTTTGAATGGCACTTCAATAGCAAATTTGGTAGCATCCTGGATCGCTTGCTTACGGTTGGCTTTTTCTTCCTCGCTTTTCTTGGGCAGGCTGAAAGCATCCATGATTTTATTGAAGGCATTGGTATCTTCATCCACCATTTTCAAAAGCTCATCATGGTAGTATTTGCCTTTTTCGGCCCAATCGCTGAATTCTTCCCAACGCTCGTCCCACCCACGTTTGTGCGAGCTCAGGTTGGCTACCATGGTGTTCAGTGCTGCGCCCATGCTGCCCATATAAGCAGAAATAGACCCGCCGCCTGGAGCAGGTGATTCGGACGCTGTTTCATGAACAAATTCAGTGAGGTTCATATCGATCAGCTTCTGACCTTTATTTTGGCCTTCGAGAAGATATTCGATGATTTTCTTTTCCGGTTCGAAAGGATAAAGCTCGTCAAGACCCAGTGATTTAACGGCAATTTTGATGAGTTCTTTATCAGAAACACCTATGGAGCGTTGCTGCTTGCGTAGGTAGTGTTTTCCTGCATCGAGCATGGCTTTGAGTGGCACAACGCCCACAATTTCAGAACCGGTAACGCGGATTCCGCGTGCTGTTGCCCTGCGTTCTACTTCGTCAAAGGCTTCGTGTATGCTGGTAACACCAATATCGGTGAGGTTCATGCTAATCTGGGCAACGCCAAATTCTTCAATAAACCAGCCAATAGCTTTTACAGATTTTAGCGAACCGGGAGTGTAAACGGGTTTCCCGTTTTCGTCTTTAATGATTTTTCCGGTTAGTGGATTGCCTTCGCGCTGTACCCTTCCGCGTTCGCGTACGTCGAAAGCAATGGCATTGGCACGACGTGTTGATGTGGTGTTGAGGTTGATGTTGTAGGCTACCAGGAAATTACGGGCACCTACTGCGGTAACACCACTTTTGGCAACGGCTTCGGTAAATTCGTTGGGACCGTAATCAGGCTTCCATTCTTCGGTAACGATGCGTTCTGCCACTGCTTCGTACTCTCCGGCACGGCATGATGCCAGATTGCGGCGCTTTTCTTCAAAGGCAGCAAATTCATAGCAAAATACCGGAATGCCCAGTTCTTCACCAATGCGTTTGGCCAGTTTGCGGGCATATTCCACGGTTTCTTCCATGGTGATGTTTGAAACAGGGATCAGCGGGCAAACATCGGTTGCGCCAAAGCGTGGGTGTGCTCCTGAATGCTTGCGCATATCGATCAGCTCCGAGGCTTTTTTGATGGCTTTTACGGCAGCATCCAGTACTTCGTCGGGTGTGCCCACAAAAGTAACTACAGTGCGGTTTGTGGCTTTGCCCGGATCAACATCCAGCAGGCGAACGCCGTCAGAATTTTCAATTTCGGCTGTAATCTGATTGATGATTCCCATGTCGTTTCCTTCACTGAAATTGGGAACACATTCGATAAGTTGTTTCATTTTATAATGGTTTTAGTCAGTTGTTTTTAAAATTAGATTTTACACGGAATTTTGTACAAATATGTTTGATTGGCATTTCTAACAGATTCCTCCTTCCATCAATTGCCGGGCTTCTTCATGCTTGGTCTCATCTCCCTTTAACAAACGCTCTTCAAGGTCTTCGAGCGTCTCGTGGTGAGCGTAGCCGAACCAAGTCGAGAAGCCGAAACAAAGCATAACGAACTTAGCGTGCATTCTGGACAAACATTTATTCCTGGGATTGAATTTCACCATTTAACATCACCATCTCCACCTTATTGCTGCCATAAGCATAAGGCATAAATTCGATGGTCGGGATTTCTGCTGTTACAAAAATATTTGCCTTTTTGCCGCGTGCAATGCTTCCCAGCTCTTCCTGAACGCCCATAGCATAGGCGGTATTGATGGTGGTGGCATTGATTACTTCCTCGGGCAGCATTTTGTATTTGATGCATCCCATCGACTGGATAAACTGCATATTTCCGGAAGGGGAGGAGCCTGGATTATAATCGCTGGCCAGGGCAACGGGCAAACCGGCATCCATCATTTTGCGTGCCGGAGCATACTCCATTCCAAGGAAGAAGGCTGCACCGGGCAGGATGGTCGGCATGGTTTCGGATCCCAGCAGTGCTTCAATTTCTTCATCACCTGTATATTCGAGATGATCGACAGAAAGGGCATTATATTTTACACCAGCTTGTATGCCGCCCGAATAATCCAGTTCGTTGGCATGGATTTTTGGCCGCATGCCGTATTTCATTCCGGCCATGAGGATTTTTTCGGTTTCCTCTACCGTGAAAAATCCACGGTCGCAGAATACATCAATATAATCGGCCAATTCTTCGGATGCAACCTGAGGGATCATTTCATTGATGACCAAATCAACATATTCGCCCTGATTGTTGCGGAATTCTGCCGGAATGCTGTGTGCGCCCAGGAAAGTCGCTTTGATCGTCAAAGGGCTGATTTCCTTGAGCTTTTTGATGACGCGAAGCATTTTAAGTTCCGAGTCGGTTGTGAGTCCATAGCCACTTTTAATTTCCACAGCACCGGTGCCCATCCATTTAATCTCTTCTAAGCGTTGCCAGGCTTGATCGATTAACTCCTCTTCGGAGGCTTCGCGAAGCCGCCTGGCAGAATTGAGAATGCCGCCACCTCTTTTGGCAATTTCTTCGTAGGAAAGTCCTTTGATTTTATCAATATACTCGATTTCGCGGCTGCCATCATACACCAGGTGCGTATGTGAATCGCAGAATGAAGGGAAGATCATGCGGCCGGTAACATCAATTTCCATGACATCTTCTTCTTCATTATCAAGTACTTGTTCTGCTTTTTCGATTTCGCTCATGGGACCAAAATCAGAGATCAATGCGCCATCCACCAGCAGCCAGGCGTTTTTGATCGTGGCTACGCGCGCCATATCTTTTCCTGCTGACCATTGAACCGGCTGATCTTCGACCTGGACGAGTTCTTTAATATTTTTGAAAAGTATTTTCATGCAATTATTTGGTTTGTAGTTGATTACAGAATAATATTGAACCTAATTAGAGTTCGTCTATAAAGTCCAACTTCTGCGTTGTTGCTCAAAATCCAAATCCTCAAATACTTGAGTATTATCCGGTTTGGATTTTTCACACGCCTTGAATTTGAACTTTATAGAGCAAACTCCTGACATTATAGACAGACTCTAATTAGTTCTTGTCTATAAAGTACTGTGCTTGATTCAGAATGTTCGAGGTCGAGGCATTCGCAGGGCTGAAAACAAGGAGTCCCGTCTGTACGGGATGACTTGTTTTCAGAACAAGAATAACGCTGAGATCGGACATTATGGACAAGCACTAATTACTTGCAGCGAAGGTACAAATTTTTGGATTTTTGGGCTTTTTTAAGCTGCTTTATTCATGAAATTTCGTCATGAGCGTTCAAACCGCAATAAGCGAAAGGGAGCGGTTTGGGTGCGTAATAGAATATTTTGTGAATTATTCAGGCCAGAAACAAAAATCCTGCTTTTCTTATTGAGTAGCAGGATTTTTTTTGTGCTTTGATTTCTACTTAACAGCGTCTTTTAGTAAATATTATGGGGTATTCACTATATCCAAAGCACTGGCCGTTTCATATACTGCATAAACCATTTGAAGACCTGCATAAAGGAATTCATGTACTGCATAACCCATTTGAAGTACTGCATAAAGGATTTCATGTGCTGCATAGCCCATTTAAGGTCTTGCATAAAGGATTTCATTTACTGCATAACCCATTTAAAGTACTGCATAAAGGAATTCATGTGCTGCATAATCCATTTAAGGTATTGTGTAAAGGATTTCATTTACTGCATAGACCATTTAAAGTATTGCATAAAAGATTTCAGGTATTATATAACCCATTTGAAGACATGCATAAAGGATTTAGCCTGCTTTACTCAGTATTTTACCTTATCCACATAGAAAAACACCTTGCACTCTAAATAGTGTCTGTCTATAAAGTAGGGTTTCTGATTCAGAATGTTCGAGGTCGAGGCGTTGTGCTGAGCGCAGCCGAAGTGCATTCGCAGGGCTGAAAACAAGGAGTTTACCTTAGTAAATGACTTGGTTTCAGAACAAGAATAACGCTGAGATCGGACATTATGGACAGAAACTAAATAAAAACAAAAAAGTCCAATAATTTGCACTTTGAAGATAAATTTTACTAATTTTGGGACAAGCAAAATCAACAATTATGAAAGCAAGCAAAATATCCCTTAGCATTATTTTTATTTTCCTTCTTGCCCAGGGCTTTGCCCAGCAGTGGAGCGAACCCGTTTTAATTTATAAAAATTCAGCTGCTATTGGTGAAATGGATTTTGTGGTAGATTCGGATGGTGTATTTCATTGTGTATGGACAGAAGAAGTGGATTATGATAATTTTTGGATCTATTATTCAACTTCGAATAATGAAGGCCTGACATGGTCAGAACCCATCGATATTTCAGGAGGAACAGATAAGTTATTGGCTAGCTTAGATTTAGTTGCTGGGGAAAGAAAACAGCTTTTTGTAAGTTATACCTATAACACAGCTAATTCAGCTAAAACCCAAATTTTGGTAACCAGATATAACGGAGAAATTTGGGGAAAAGCAGATACGGTTTCAATAGATACATATGGAGGGCAATGGAGTCATCTTGCAGTGGATAATGAAGGCAAAGTTTATTGTTTTTGGTATCAATGGGGTAGCCATGGAAAAGGAGTAATCCATTTATCCAAATACGTAGATGGCTCATGGGGAGAAATTGAATATCCATATGGTACAGATGTCATGATGAGGATTAATGATATTGAGGTAGATCATAGCGGTAAATTTCATTTTGCTGCGGCCAGAGAGTTTCTAAATGGGAAATATACCGAAATGCGCCTGGCTTATTTTACCATGGAAAATGATGTGTGGAGCGATGTGGAAATAGTGAATAATAGGCACTTATGCGTGGGAAATGATCTTTCTGTGAACAGTAGTGGAGAGCCTGCTATGATATGGGTTGAGCTTTTAAGTGGCTCAAAATTGTGGTCCTGTTGGTCGGAGAAAAAAAGTGGGGGGTGGTTTGACCAAGCCTTTTTGGGTCTCAATAAGAGGACACAGGTTGCCGCTTACGATCAAGCAGATGTTTTGCATATGTTTGAATGTCAGACAGGAAGTTATACAGATACTAGCCGGATACATCATTATTTTATAAAGGAGGGGGAATTACAAGAAGATGATATTTTTAAAGAATACATACCAGGCGTAAGAAACCTGAAAACAGCTTGTCTTAATAATAAGCTATACTTGGCTTTTAGTGCCCATGATAATAATGCTTCTAATATAGATGATTGCAGATTGCTTTTGATGCATACTGACATTACTGTTTTGCAAGAGGAAATATCTGTTAATGAACAAACATTTTCAGCATATCCAAACCCTTTTAACGATTATTGTTACATACGAATTCCCTCAATAATCACTGAAGATGCCATTATAATCATTTATGATGGAAATGGAAGAACGATTAGGCAAATCAAGCTCCCTAAAAGTGGCCGATCCATAAAATGGGACGGACGGGATGCTCAAAGACAAATAGTACCAAAAGGTATTTATTATATTCTATTGTATTCGGAAAAATCAGGCTTAAGAAGTCATATTTATAAAACAATTAAAATGTAGTGTATTATGAAAATATTTAGATTTAGTGTTTTTCTGTTTTGCCTTTTGCTTTTTCAGATAGCTTTTGGGCAGAAAAAGGTTGCCATATTGATATGTGGAGCCGATACCGATAACCTTCAATCAAATGGTGCATTTTGGAATAATAATACTTCATACGCATATGAAGAAGAATTCTATTACGATACATTTCTTATGTGGAAGATGCTCAAAAGAAATGGCTTCAGCGAAGAAAATATGGTTCTACACGGAATTTCGTGGAATGATACTTGAGTGCTATTCCAAACAGATTCCTCCAAAGTTTCCTCATACTTCGGAAAACTTTGTAGGAATGACGGGTTTTTATGAAGTCAGTAGGCAAATGCGGCCGGCACACAATAGTATATTTTAAAGACGTCCTCGCCGCATTTGCCTTAAACACCTAATAAACAGCGTCATTCCGACCGGAACAAAGCCAAACGAAGTGATTAAGGCTTTGTGAAGGGAGGAATCTGTTAGGGATCAATAGTTTATTAATAAATATCTCCATATTATTTTCAAACATTATTGTTACCCACGAAATTCCTAGTAGAACCGAAAATTTAGATTTTGTTTATTAATTTTTGTATATATTTGATGCGATTTTAAAACTTTAATTATGATAAAAAGAATAATTGTTTTAGCAATGCTTTCTATGGCGTTCCTTTTAGTGCAATCCTGCCAAGAAGAGGAAGAAGACTCGTTACGTTTACCGGGATTAGAGCATCCGGTAGTTACCGGTTATATTGCGCGTGCCCCTGATGCAACTCCAATGGGGGCGTATGGCGAACCCAATGTTTATACACAATTAGGGGAGTATCCTGAAAATTATGGAATTGGAGCGGTCCCAAACCCGAATAGTGACTTTTTTAAAGTTTTTCTTAATGTTCCGGCTTCAGCCGATAGCTCGATCAGTAAAGAGGTGTGGTTGGTTCCGGCGGTCTCTGATCCGAACCTGATGCATCAGATGGAAACCGACTTGAATATATCAGCTGTCCTGCCGGGTGGAGCTCCTGTTTTTTCTATTATAACGGATTCAGATATTATTACGATATCCAATGAACATTTGCCCAATGGGTTCTATAAGCTCTACTGCCGGATGAATGGAACCCTATTCTATGATAATGTTGTAATTAACCATAATTTTGTTTATCAAAAATAAAAAAAATGAATGTACGTATTTTTATTTCGATGATTTGTCTGGTTTTCGTTTTACACCAGATTACCTTTGCTCAGGAATCAAACAAACAACAGAATGATTTAAAAAGACCTGGAATTGGTTTAATGGCCAGCTTTCAGGGAGGGCAATACGGTATTGCACTTCCGATAAATGCAGGGAGCAGTGTGGCAGTGGTTCCTGCACTTTCATTTAAGTATGTAGAGAATGCATCTACTGAAATCGGTTTTGGTGCTGCTATGCGTTACTATTTGTGCATGAATGTAAACCTGCTCCCTTATACAGGAATCGGGGCTCAGGTAATTATGACAGATCCGGCAGAAACTACCTATATGGGAGTAAAACAGGAAAATGAAAGTTATATTGATTTTGGTGCAAATGCTTTCCTGGGCTTGGAGTATTTTTTGGCCGATAAATTTAGTGTTGGTGTTGAAGCCCAATTGAATTTTGTCAAATCGGCCGATGATTCCAACCGCTATGGTAATCCAGGCGGAATAAATATTAACACCGCCAGCCGCCTTTGTGCTACAATTTATTTCTAACATCACATTTTTAAATATGAACGAACCGCCCTGATCTATTGCAATCAGGGCGTTTTGGTATTTGTTAATTTGTACATTTGCTAAGAATATACCGTTACCCAACATCAAAACACAATGAAAAACTCTTTACTACTCTTATTGGCGATTTTAAGCCTGAATATTTCTGCCCAGGAAATCTGGCAAAAGTTTTATAAGGATGCATCCATTAATAATTTTGCTTATACGCCTGATAATGAATTTATTTTGTGCGGTTATGGTTTTGAGCAGGATACTACTGTAGTTGAATTGCTGCGTGCCGATTCTATGGGAAATGTGTTTTGGCGCCATGATTTGAAGTTCACGGAAACCATCCGCTATACGCAAATTCTGGCTGTGCCGGATAGCGGTTCTTTGCTGGCTGTGACTGGAGATCAGGTTTTACTGTTTTATAAATTCAGCGGAGATAATGAGCTGCAATGGGAAAAACGCATTGAAATCGAAAGTCGTTACCTGAGGAATGTACAGATGTATTGGGAGGATGAAAGCCGGTCCTGTGTTTTTGTGGTGAACGATTGCGATCCGGCCTGTTCGGTTTTTATAGGGAAGCTGAGCAAAACAGGCGATTTGCTGTGGATTCGTGAGCATACTGAGGGGGATATGCTGGCTTGCGTATCCGCTCTGCTTTATTCGGAGCATGATTATTATTTTTTGATGAGCACAGACGAAGGCACGCTTGTGTATAAAACATATGCTGATGGGCAAAAATGGTGGTCGAAGAGGCTGGAAACCGGATTTTATGAAAAAGCGGTGGGTATGCTGAAAAGCCCTCAAGGCAATTTGCAAATCTTGTTCAATACCAGCCCGTCGGAACAGATTGTGTTGGCAGAGACGGATTTAAGGGGAAATATTATTTGGCAAAAGGAATATCCTGAAGGATTGGTTTATGTGCTGGCAGCAAACGCTTGCCGGACGGTAGCCGATGGAACGGCCATATTTGGGTCTATGGAAATCCCGGGGATTATCGGCGTGCAGAATTTTATTTTAAATCTTGATGCCCATGGCGACAGCCTGTGGGTTTATCATCCTAAACCCGAAGGAATTCCTGCCGGAATAGTACGCTGCAATGACGGAAATCTGGCGTTTCTGACCCTGGAAGGCAGTCATCCGCCACGTTTGGCAAAAATAAAATCGGATTGGCTGGTGACAGCTTTGGACGAGCCTCAAAAAGGAACCGATCCCGGAATCCATGCTGCGCCTAATCCTTTCTCAAATCAAACCTGCTTTTATAACAGTTCAAAAATTGCTTCCACAGCATCCCATATCCAGATTTTTGATCTCCGAGGCAGGATGGTCTGTTCTATTCCAATTAACGGCCAAAGCAAAGTTTACTGGAATGCCTGCGATGAAGCAAATAATAAATTGAAATCCGGAGTTTATTTGTATCGTGCAGTAGGGCAGGGACTTTCTTCTGAATATCACAAAATGATTGTGAGCCCGGTCAATTAGAGTTCGTCTATAAAGTCGTGTTTTTAGTTCAGAATGTTACGAGGCATTTCTTTTGCTGGAGACAAGGAGTCCCGTCTGTACGGGATGACTGTTTCCAGCAAAAGAAATAACGCTAAGATCGGACATTATAAATCAGAAATTAATAAACCAACCGTACTTTTACACCAGCCATTACCCATCTTCCGGGCTGTATCACATTGCCAAAATCAAAATATTCTTCATCAAATAGGTTGTTGGCTTCCACATAGGCCATCCAGTTTTTTTCCTGCCATTGCAAACGGGCATTGACCAAAGCGAAGGCTTTATAATCTGCAACAGTGGATTGACCGCCTTCATATTTTAAATAGGTGCCGTCACGATCCTGCCAACTGATGAGGGTGTTTAGCCCCAGATTTTTCCACAAATGGAAATTGGCTGCTGCATCCAGCTTATGGCGCAAATAATCCAGGGCATAACGGCTGATCAGCGCTCCGCTTTCTTTATCCATAGTCGCCCAATTGTACGAAAGGCGGAATTGCTTCACAAATTTCATGGCTTCAAACCATTGCGATGGCTGCGTGCTCATACTGATTTCGATGCCTGTGGTATTCACTTCGGTAAGGTTTTGAGCCTGCCAGAGTTCTTCTTTATCGGCCTTTACCCAGTCAATTACATTGCTTCCCAACCGGCGGTACACCAAAACATGTCCCTGGATTCCTCTGTCCTGAAGCTTGATGCCGCCTTCAAAACTGGTCGATTCTTCGGGTTTTAGGTTTGGGTTGCCGATATTGGTAGGGCCATCATAAAAAAGATCGGTAAAAGTCGGGACACGCAGGCTGTGGTTGGCCGTAGCGTAGAGGCGCAGCGTGGGGCTAACAGCAAAGCTGATATCTGCTCCGGGAAAGAAATGTGCTCCTTCCAGTCTTGAATGCCAGTAAGCCAGCGCTCCTGCAGAAAAGCTCCATCGGTTCAGGATCAGGCTGTGTTCCACGTAGAGGTTCATGCTCTGGCGGTCGGCACTTTTGGTAAATTCGGCTCCTTCTTCGCCGGGCACATCTTCCGGATGCTCCATTTCATAGCCTAAAACATTGCTTTTGATGCGCTCATCACGGGCTTCAAGACCAATGGATGTTTTGCCCAGAGTAGAATAGACAAGCAGCGATGCCTGAGCTCCGGCAATATCGCTCATATGGTAATTGTGGTTTTTATACCATTCAGGACTTTCGTAGCGGAAGAGTTCAAAACGGTCGTGATGGCGGCGCCAATATCCGGAAGCATTGATTTTGATTTTCTGTCCGCTGCTGTATTTCATGCTGGCAAACTGGGTGCGTGTAGCTTCAAACTGATCGGGATAGGCTGGGGTGTAAAATGCCAGTGCCCCGAATTCTTTGGTATTATATCCGCCTTGCAGTTCAAAGCTGTGATTTTTTAGGCTCAGACGTCCGTGATAAAATACATTGCTGTTTTTGAAATCCGTATTGTCCGTATAGCCATCAGAAGCTTTATGGCTGATGCTGGCAAAATGTTGTGTATTACCGGCTTTTTGGTGCAGGTTGGCTGCGGCGCGGTAATATCCATATTCTCCGCCTGTGAGGCTGATTTCTGTTTGATTGTTTTGATGTTCGGGGCTGGTGATGATGTTGATGGCGCCGGAGAAAGCATTGGCGCCGAAAATCCGTGCTGCCGGACCCTGAAGGATTTCAATGCGCTGGATTGCAGAGAGGTCGATCGGCAGGTTGAGGTTGTGGTGACCGGTTTGCGGGTCGGTGATGTTGATGCCGTTGAGCAGGATGGCTACCTGATCGGAGGAGCTGCCGCGCAGGCTGATGTCGGCTTGTACGTCCATTCCGCCACGTTGACGGATGTCGATGCCGGCAGCATATTCCAGTAGGCCGTCGATCCCGCTCACTGGGGCGGAAGCGATTTCCTCCTGACTGATGACATGAACTACGCGTGCCATCTCGCTGTAAAGTACCGGTGCACGCTGTGCCGACACAACCACTTCGTCCAGATCTTCCTGTTGCATATGTTCCTGCCGGTCGGTTTGGGCTTCTGAACATTTTGGAGCAATTGCCAAACTGCATGTAAGTGATAAAACACCAATAGTTACCTTCTTTTTCAGGGAATTGAATGCGCTGTACGCATTTCCTTCCCAACGCCTGAAGCGATGCGTTTTTTGTTTTTGTACTTGTGTTTTTAACATAAAAATTGAATTAAAAAATTAGAGCCTCAAAACCAATCGAGACCAGTCATTTTTAACGCACTTTAAGTTTGCTTATTTTGGAAGGGCTGCCTGTAATGCAAAAAAGAAACTCATGAAGAGGCACTTTTGTTAATTTTCAAAAGCTGTCATTGCAAAATGTTCATCATTAAAATGTAGTGGATGCAATGAAGTATGCTGTTATAAATCGTCTAATGAAAAACCTTCATATTCACATTGAAAGGAACTGAATTGCTTTTTTAATGATAGGGACTTTTCTTTTAGCTTATCTAAATTTATTTTGGTTTTATTCCGCTTAATTTCTGCAAAAAGTAATTTTTTTTCCAACTCATTTACAGCTACTATATCAATTTCGTTTTTATTGTCACGCTCCCACCATGATCCTATATTGGAATAAGCTTTGCTTAGCATTAGCTTTTCACGGATGAACCGCTCTAAAAACAGTCCACTATAAGTCTGGTAGTCACGCTTTACAATATTTTTTACAAAATCATAATTTGCTATCTCAATGGCTGTACGGTTTTTATAAATGAAGCGAAACCAAAATGACAAAAAATTATCACGTATAAAATATTTTTGATTACGTGCTTGTGGTTTCGAGTTAAACGGTTTGACTGTTTTGATTATATCATATTCGTTTTCAAGTTTATCGAGGTAGCCGCCAACACTTTTCCCAAGCATGGATTCGATATCCCTGCGTGATGTTTTCGCAGAAGCAATAAGTGAAAGGATGGAAAAATAGGTAGTATAATCCCTGCCAAATTCTTCGATAAGGATGTTTCTGCCTTCATCGAGCAAAAGGGAATTATCCCTGAAGATGTCATCCAGCATGCTATCAAGGGTAAATATGCCACTATCTACAAACAATTCCACATATTTTGCCACACCACCTGTAAGCATATAAAACGCCAGCAAGTCATCCGTTTTATATTCCGGATATACTTCCCTGTAGATTTGCTTCAGTACATCAACATTAAACGGTTTTAAATGCATTCGCCCAGTTGCCCGTCCGAACAAAGGTTCTTTTGAATTTTCAAAAATCTTCTTCATCATGGAATAAACCGATCCGCTAAGCACCAGATTTATACGAGCATCTTCTTTATAGATGTCCCATAGATGTTGCATATCACTGTAGATAGATACATTGATATTCGCAAATTCCTGAAACTCATCAATCACCAAAGTAAAAGACAGCTGTTTAGACTCATTAAGCAAGTATTCAAACAAACGGGCAAAAGTCCTGAATTCACCAAGAACTCTTTTCCCTAAAGCTTTCTCAACTTCTGAAATAAATTCCTGACATAGCAATGCTTCATTTTTACGGGAAACAAAAAAATAAATAAACGCCTGACCCTGGTAGGCTTCCCGAACTAAACGGGTTTTTCCGATACGCCTTCTGCCCACAATAAAAGTCATTTGGGCTCTTTCCTGCGCATTTTGCCGTACAGATTCAAGCTGCTGTAATTCGGTTTCGCGATTATAAAACTTCATAAGCCTATGGATATCAATTCGGAACAAATATACTAAATTTATTGCAATCGCCGTTACTGTAACTGCGGTTGCAATAAATATTCAGTAATATGCCTGAGATCGGGCATTATGGGCAAGCAATTAATCTTCAACCCGCTTAAACACCAAAGCTGTCCGGTTAATATTGTAAATTTTGATTTTCCAGTTGCCATCAGCATCTTTTTCTGCAGGATAGAGCACATCAGCATCCAGGCGGCCATAACCACCAAAGTCCGGAGCATCTGAGCTGAAAACCACTTTGTAACTACCTTCTGTTGGCACCGGAATTTCGTAGCTTTCCGGAGAAATGTTGATGTGGAAGTTGAAGGTAAATACCAGTCCGTTGCGCTCAAAAACTATGGTTTTATGCCAGTCGTCCATCCAAAGCTGTCGCGGATAACCTGCGCTCAGGATTTTGTTGTCCTGCACCAGAGCCAGCATCTCCTTATCAAATTCATTCAGGAATTTATATTTCAGGTTTGGATTATCGACCAGCGACCACTGCCTGCGGGCATACCAATGGCTCCAGTTATTGCCTTCGCGTGGAAAATCAATCCATTCGGGATGACCAAATTCATTGCCCATAAAATTGAGCCAGGCTTCTCCGCCCAAAGTCAGCGTAAAGAAACGGATAATTTTATGCATAGACACACCGCGTTCGGTAGTCATATTGTGGTCCTCCACGCCCATGTGGTCGTACATATTTGCATCCATCAGCTGAAAAGCCAGGGTTTTATCGCCCACCAGCGCCTGATCGTGCGATTCGGCATAGGCTACGGTTTTGATATCGAACTTTCGGTTCACCATCACATCCCAAAGCTCCCAGACATTCCATTCTTCGTCTTTCTTTTCCTTGAGCACTTTGGTCCAGTAATCAGGAATACCCATACCGAGACGGTAATCAAAACCAATACCACCATGTTTGGTTGGATTGCACAATCCCGGCATGCCGCTCACATCTTCGGCAATACTTACCGCATGGCGGTTGATTTGCTTGATAAGCGCATTGGCCAGCTGCATATAGGTTATGGCATCCCATTCCACGCCATCGCGGAAAAATGCATCCTGATTCCAATCGCCGATATATCCATGGTGGAAATAGAGCATACTGGTCACGCCATCGAAACGGAAACCGTCGAAGTGAAATTCGCGCATCCAGTATTTAATATTGGAAAGCAGGAAGCGCAGCACTTCGGTTTTTCCATAGTCAAAAAGCTTGCTGTCCCATGAGGGATGATCGCCGCGTTCGCCTTCATGCAGGTAAAGCCCGGGCTGACCGTCAAATTCATTGATGCCTTCGAGGAAGTTCTTAACCGTATGCGAATGCACAATGTCCATAATGACGGCAATGCCCATGCTGTGCGCTTTTTTGATGAGCGCTTTCAGTTCTTCGGGTGTGCCAAAACGGGATGATGGTGCGAAGAAATTACTCACATGATACCCAAAGGAACCATAATAGGGATGCTCCGCCACAGCCATCATCTGTATGGCATTATAGCCTTGCGCCTTGATGCGGGGCAGGATATTTTCCATAAATTCAACGTAAGTGCCCACAGCTTCTTTTTCCTGAGCCATGCCCACATGACATTCGTAAATATATAGTTCATCCAGCTGTCCGATGGAGAATTTATCGCCGCGCCAGTTGAATTTCTTTTCGGGAAACCACAACTGACCGGAAAAGGCTTTGGTTTCTTCGTCCTGCACTACACGGGTGATATACACCGGAATGCGCTCGTACCAACCGTTTTCGCCATGTACCAGCACTTTTACGCGCGATTCGTGCACCAGACGGTCGGCATAAATTTCTTCGGGAAGAAAAATCTCCCACACGCCGTTCTCTTTCAGCTCCATACGGTGGCTCGTTCTTTGCCAATTGTTGAAATCGCCAAAAAAGTAGAGGTCACGCGCACGTGGTGCCCACTCACGGTAGTACCAGCCTTTATCTGTGCTGCAGTAGTGGATGCCAAAATAATTGTGCGCATCAGCAAATTTCAGCAGGCTGCCATAATCATTTTCAATTTGTTTTTTACGCGACAAATAGCGCGCATAACGTTCATAAACTTCACGGGCAACGGGTTCCAACCACGCGTCATCCTTCACAATCTTTAATTTCTTAAAATCGTTTCCCATAATGTTTTAAAAGGTTAATTAATATGTTTTAAAATCTGTTTTTGGTATCGTAAATAAACTTTTCAGCGATAAGAACTTTTCCAAAGTTTTGGAACTTTGGGAAAGTTCTGTTGGAAAAAGTTTATTGTTTCACCGCAATCAAAGCGGACCTTCCGGCTATTTTGATTTCCTTGCCGGAGAATGTACGGAGGCCACTTTCGTTGATTTTCCCGTCTTCCAGAACGATATTCCATTTGCCTTCCGGAAATTTGATTTTCTCCGCCTTTTCGTTGCCGTTGAACACTACCAGAATTTCGCCCCAGGTGTCTTCATTGGCATTGGCATCGATGGTGTAGCCTACCACATTGGCGGGCAGCTCATTGATAAAATGGAGTTTTTCAGCAATCATTTCTGTTGAAGGCATACGGAATGCCGGATGGTTTTTGCGCAGGCTGATCAGGTCGCGATAATATTCAAATACATCATAATGCTGTTTTTTCCAGTTCCAGTCAATCTGATTAATGCTATCAGGACTTTCGTAGGAATTCTCCACGCCCTGTTTGGTGCGCATCATCTCCACGCCGGCATGCAGGAAAGGCACAGCCTGAGAGGTCAGTACAATGGTGTTGGCCAGTTTGTGCATTTTCTTGATTTCTGCTTCCGTAGCTTCCGGATTGGAAATCTTCAGTTTATCATAAAGGGTATTATTATCGTGGCAGCTCACATAATTAACGCTCTGCTGCGGTGATGGCGACCATGCGGTATCTGAGTAATGTACCAAAGCATAATCGATATCCGGATGATGTGTTGCGCCCACCACACCAAATTTGATACTTTCTTCCATGCCTTCTTTTCCGCTTACAAAGCCCTGTTCTTCCACATTGCTCCAATGGCCTTTTACGCCATCGCGGAGGTCATCAGAAAATGCGGCAACATTTTTCAGTTCGTTCGTATGAGCCTTAAGTGCACGTTTTTCTATCGGGAGCGGCGAATCACCAGCTGTCCAGCCTTCTCCGTAGAGGATGTATTTTTTGCCCCAATGGTGCGGATGCAAAGCTTTCTGGATTTCATTCATGGTTTCGATATCGTGTATGCCCATCAAATCGAAGCGAAATCCATCAATATGATAGGTATCCGCCCAGTGCTTCAGGGATTCGATCATGTATTTACGGATCATCGGGCGTTCCGATGCGGTTTCGTTTCCGCAACCCGATGAATTACTGTAGCTTCCATCTTCATTGTGGCGGTAGTAATATCCAGGCACGCTCAGGCTGAATACCGATTCATCGCCATAGCCGGTATGGTTATATACCACATCCATGATGACGCCAATTCCGTTATCGTGGAAAGCTTTGACCATTTCGCGGAATTCCATGATGCGCGTTTCCGGATTGTAAGGATCCGATGAATAGCTTCCTTCGGGCACATTATAATTCTGCGGATCATAGCCCCAGTTGTACTTTTCGCCTTTGGGGCGTGTTTCGTCGATGGAGCGGAAATCGAAAGCCGGCAAAATATGCACATGCGTGATGCCCAGCTCTTTCATATGGTCGATGCCCGTGCTGAGATCATCCGGGCTTTTGCCCCATTTTTCTACCAGACCTTTAAAGGTACCGATATTTTCCAATCCTGATGACGGATGTGAAGAAATATCGCGCACATGCAGTTCATAGAGCACGATATCGTTCATATTCCGGTATTTCGGGCCGCGGTCGCTATCCCATCCTTCGGGTTTTATGGAATCGAAATCAGCCACATAGGCACGCATTCCGTTTACACCTGTTGCTTTGGCATATGGCCCGGCTGATTCCTGGAGCCATTCGCCATCCTGCTGCACCTGAAAAGTATAAAAGCGTCCGTTCATATCCTCATTGGCGATATACAGCCAGGTTCCATCGGCATCTTTCTTCATATCAATGCTTTCGATGGGTTCGCCCTCTTCGCCATTATCGTAAAAATGCAGTTTTACGGCATCCGCAGCAGGCGACCACAGACGGAAACTGCACATTTTCGGTGTATAAACCACACCGAGGTCAGCGCCTTCATACACAGGATATTCATCAAAAGGCATTTCACTCATCTTTTTCGACGTACAGGAAGCCAACAAAGCCACCGAAATCATAATCATCACAACCTTCTTCATAAACAATTTTTTTGCAAACGTACTCATTCTGATTTAATCTAAATTAAAGGGAGGTTAAAAGTAGGAAAAAATTGGGAGTGTTGGTGGGTAATGGGCAATTGGTCATGGTTAATGGGTGCTGGTGATAGGTAGATGTGGCTGATGGATATTTTTCGGGATTGACAATAAAAGCAAAAAGAGTATATTTGTAATCATGAAATTCAATGAATACTTAGAGATAAGTACACAAAAGAGGTTTGGCAAACTAATCATCATTGGAACAAGAATTTTTGTTAATGATGTATTGACATGGCTCTCATTAGGTATGAGCCGGAAAGACATATTATTGGATTATCCGGAATTAACTATCGAGCAGATTAATGCATGCCTCACCTCTGCTGTTAATAAGGAACAGAGATATTTATTGCATCATGAGGCTATTGTTTGATCAGAATATTTCGTATCGGCTTATTAAGAAAATTGAGGATCTTTATCTTGAAGCGAGGCAAGTCAGATTACTTGGATTAGAAAATGCTATGGACAAGTTGGTTTTGGCTGTTTGGAGTTAGGTGATTAAAAGTATATTTGCATATTGTTAAAGAACAACTATATTAGTAAAAGTAGAAATAAGCAGTCTGTTGAAGCTTGGCAACGCAACACCAACTTCATTAAAAATACGGCATATTTTTTACTCAGAGATTTTGAAAGCCTGCGTTGTGTTGTAATGTATGGAAGTTGCCAACAAATTTTATTAAAAAAGCTTATATGAGATTTATATACTTAAAAACAATAATTATTATTTTCTTTACGGTAAATTATGGGTTTGCACAAGTTTTGACTTATGAAACCGAATTTGATCTGGGAGATGATGGTAGCATTGAAAAGCTATTATTCTACGACAAATTCAATGGAGAATTTGAAAAAACAGAATTTACAAATTTCCTTGTCGTACATGGTGCTGATACTCTTTCATTTGAAAACGATGAAGTATGGGTTGTGAATCCAGGATTAAATAAATTTAACGACGAATTAATTGATGACCGAGTAGGTATTATCAATCATAAAGGAAAGTATTATTTGATTCTAACAGGATTTCAATATGGCTGTTGCAGGGTAAAGACAACAATCCTCGAATGGACGGGCAACGCACTAATAGAACATTTTAATCAAGAATTTGAAGTTAAGGAAACTCCAATTATTAATAATGAACGCTATTTGGTAGGTGATTATGCTTTCAGTCAAGCTTATGGGAATGAAGATGATGATTATCATTTCTATACTTTCTTTCCAACCGAATATCGTTTGTTCTCTGATAGTTTTTCGATTGACAAAAAGCTGACTCAGGAAAAAAACCTTACCCACCCCCTAATTGAAAAGTATGTAGATGTTTATTCTGCTGCACTTGTGAAAGTTGCTATCACTGGCCAAACCTTTTTAGTTAGCAAAAAGTTTGAACAATCGTTAAAAAACAGAGCCTTTGGAGTTCTTTCCTTAATCGAATTACCAGACGAATATTTCGACAGATTTAACAATAACGAATTGAGAATTATTCGAAATGAAATCTTTGCATACAATGGTTATGACTTTAAATCTACCGATTTAAAAAAATACTTTGGATCAAAGGGGTGGTACAAACCAACAAATAAATCATCAGAAGACATTAGTAGCGAACTGACTATTATCGAAAAATATAATATTGATAAAATCAAACAAATAGAAAAAGAACGGTTAGTAAAACCAAATCAAAGCCCATAGCGGTATTAGTGCTTAAAGACAAATGCGGAAAAAGGGGGCTCCATTATGAGATAAATATGACGATTGCTTATTGGCTTGCAGGATGTATTTATGCTAAAACAAATTAGAAAAGATGCTGAATTGAATCAAGCCTGCTTTATTCATTCATTAAATGCAAATTCTGGTCATACTGACCCAACAATTAAGCTTTTTGTCTGCACGCCGCGCAAAGGCCTTTTGCTGCCTTTAGTTTACAGACCTCGATCCCTCAGGCTAAACCGATATAAAATGTTTCGAGAAATTACAATAAAACATCCGAAAAAAATCGTTTGCTATTAAGCAAATCCTTTAATCTCCTTTCCCGAATTTCCAGGCCAGGCCAATACCAAAGCTTTCTTTAAACTGAAGGTGGGGCGCTTCGCCTACTGCTGTCTTTTTTCCATCGATCATTTCATATTCTTTGATCATCACATTATGGTCGTAAATCATGTGCATGCGGATGTTTGTGCTCAGGTATTCGTTTATCGTAAGATTGAGCAGCATTTCCCAATTTACATCCACATTCCAACGGTTGCTTTTGTCCAGATCGAGGTAATTATTGTAGAGCTCCAGTTTGGTGTTGAGGTTTACATTTTTCCATATTTCCGTTTTAAGTTGCACCTTGACATTGATGCCGAATTCCGGTTTCAGGTTTTTTCCCGGTTTCAGGATGATGTTTGTGGTGTCTTGATATACAGCAGGTTCTACGCCAAAAGCACCTTTGTTAGCCATCTCCTGATCCAGTACAAAAGTAAATTTCCCGGAAGCGGGTGAGATGAAAACACTGAACTTTTCTTTGAGGTTGTACTGCATACCGGCAGATATGGTCAGATAGGCCGGGGCAAAAAATGTGGAAACAACGGTTGAATCATCTGGATATTTATAGCCATTGCTGAATTGTGTTTTCAAAGTAGCATTGGTGGTGTAGTACCAGTTTTTTATGGCATTGATACCGAAACTTGTCCCCAGGTCAATTTTATCGTCGGTTTTCCGGAATTTGTCATATTCGGAATATTGCAGTCCGTAAGCGAGTTTTAAATAATGTTCAAAGCGTAGTTTTTTGCGCTGCACACCGGCATAAAAATCGAGGAATGACGAACCGGCCAGCGAGCTTTCCCCACCTTCGGCCCAATGCGATAAAGCTGTTTGGTTAAAATTTAATTGCCCGATTCCATGAACATTCCATTTGCGCAGGCTGTCGGGCAGTTTGGCTGCTTCACTGCCTGTGGGAATATTTCCGTCAGGAGAATTTCCGGGGTAATTATTTGCAAATAAAGTGTTTAGGGCTAAAAAACAAATAATCGTCAGTGCTGATTTTAGAAAAATGAGTTTTTGTGCTTTCTTTTGTTGTTCCATCCGGTACCTATTTTCAGAATTTTTAACGGAATTGAAACCGTTTTATGATTTGAAAACTAAAAAACAGCCCGCATTTCATAAAATGCAGGCTGGATTATTATTTGGAATTTCAAAATTTAGTTGACCGGCGCAAACATTGGATCCCATGGCGGGAGCATTGTGGGTTCTTCTTTCATTATTTCCAGAACTGCTCCGGGCACATATTTTTTATGTACCACAACACGGAACATATATTCGTCAAACCAGCGGTCGGTCATAATGAGGTGGCCTTTAAATCCGCTCATGCCCCAGCTGTTTTCCAACAACCATTTCTTGATTTTCCCGTCTTCGGCAATATCAACGGCTACGAGTGTCATGCCGTGCGATGATCCGCTTTCAAAAGTTTCTACACGTGCTTTTTTGTCCATGCCAAATTCAGTATCAAAAATATCTCCATAGTCATAGTAATTTACGTCAAGCACACCTTTTTTTCGGTCGAGCTGTTTGCCAACATCACAGCTGAAATACATGGCTTCATTGTCGAGTATCGACATTTTGGCTGCTTCCTTGATGATGTCGTTGGGCAGGTTTACATAAATCCAGTTCATGCCTTCGTGCACGTTGCGGTCGTACTCAATTTCATAGGTTTTGTTTAAAGGACGGCTGGGGTCGTTCATCATCAAAACGTAATCGTGCAGGTTTACGCCAACAGCTTCTGTATAAAACTCTTTGGGTGTGTATTCTTTGCTTTCGCTGATTTTTCCTTCGGCATCTTCATAACGCCAAACGAATTTTTGCGGTGGTTCGCCCAGGCTAATGGACAGCATGCGATAAACTTCGCTGAGCATTTCGGTTTTGCGCTTTGCCAGTTGTTTTTCTTTGGCTCCTTCGGCACGCATTGCACGTAGTTCCAAGCCCCATTCGCGTAATTTGCGGCGCAGCAGTTTTTGCATCATGCGCGTGTTTTCACTTTGATAGGTTTCCGGCATCACATCGGCAGGGACCAATCCGTATTTTTCAACCACATTCACAAATCCGTTCCAAACTCCGCCATCCTGAATAGGATGCTTGAATAACCATTCTACCGTGCGGTCTTCCTGAGGCTTGTCAATGTGCACAATAATTTCCTGAAGGAAGAGGTTGCATTTTTCCAGTTGATCGAAAAAGAAGTTGTAATTCTGGGAGAATTCGAAATCTTTGAGATTGTACTTTTCAATCACTTTGGGGCGCATTACATTCAAACTGGCAAATAACCAGCAGCGTCCTGAAGATTTCTGATCGGTAATTCCTTTGGTTTTTACACGGTTGCTGAAATAGGTGTCCGGCCGTTCCGGATTGTCGTAATTTACCGCCAGTTTCTGGATGTCGTTGCCGGTAACAGCATTCTGCAAAGCCTTGGTTTTTCCATTGTTTTTAAAATCATTGCGGAAGCCCTGAAGCATTTCATCGTCAATGGTTCCTTTTTGAGCAAAAAGCCCTGCACTCAGGAAAATGGCCAGTACGCAAAGCGTTATTTTTTTGAATTGGGTCATAGGATTAGTTGTTTAATGAACAATGAGTAATTTTTTCGTAAGCGCAAAGGTAGGATTTTCAATAGAAAGCAGATAAAATCCTTCCGGTAAATTGTTGGTGGGTATGTCAATTTGCGGGTTCATTATCCTGTCCAACTGCTTCCTTTCCGCATAAAGCTCGTTTCCGGCAGCATCAAATATTTTAATAATCAGCTCCTGTTTTATGGCTCCGGTAATGTGCAAACGCACTGTTTTATCTGCAGGATTTGGCACGAGCCGGATGTTTTTGCTCATTTCTGTTTCTTCCATACCTACAATTTGCTGCACTTCCTTCAAAAATATTTTGTCTTCAGGATCAAATTGTATTTCAGTGACTTCCGTCGGAAAGAAGAAATCCCAGAACTGCATATCTTCAGTGTTTTCAATACGGATGGTGCTGTCCAGTTCCGGGCCAAGGAATCGGATGTCGATGGGATAAGCAAAAAAGGCCGTTTCCTGTGCCTGATGCGTTGTGAAATTTACTTTCCATTGATTTTCTGTTTCCTGTGTGATGTAGAAAATATTTTGATAAATCGGATGGTTTGGCTGGTAAATCCATTGTTCAAAAAACCACCGGTAATCCTGCCCGGTAAACTCATTGGTTTTCAGGATAAACTCCTCTGTTGTTATGGCTTTGAACATAAAATCCTCATCGGTACCATAGCTTTTGATAAAATCAAAAAACACAGCATCGCCCAGCTCTTTGCGCAGCATGTACAACACGCAGGCACTTTTGGCGTAAGTCAGCGAGTAATTGAAAAGTATGGTTTGAGGTGGAGGCGTAGTGTTCCAGTGTTTCATGGCAATGGGACGTTCCGGATTTCCGGCCATATAATTGTTTTTTCGGCTGATCATCAGCTCTTCGTAAGCTTCGTAGCCGGATGTATGTTCTTTCCAAAGTGCTTCGCTGTAAGTGGCAAATCCTTCGTTGAGCCATAAATCTGCCCAGCTTGCACAGGTAATCAAATCGCCAAACCATTGATGGGCAAATTCATGTGCAATCAGGCTTTCATACCAGCAATTCGGACATAAACTTGTGAGCGTTTGGTTTTCCATGCCGCCCCAGGGGAATTTGTTGTTGAGCGTGGCAAAGCCGTTTTTTTCAAAAGGGTACATCCCGAAGATTTCTGAAAAATAATCGCTCATATCATTGTAAATGCCCTGAATATACGACGGATCTTCGCCATCATTATAGTAATAGCGTATGGGGATGCTGCCGCTGCCATCGGGTTTTTCCCATTCCAAAATATCGAGATTCCAGTTTTTGCGGGCGCTTACAACGGCAAGATAGGTGGGCAGTGGGTGTATGCTGTTCCAATGATAAACCAAGGTATCGCCAAAATGGGTTGAATCCACCAAACTACCATTGCTGCCGAGCAAAACATCATCGGGAACAGCGGCAATCAGCTCCCATGTGGCTTTGTCGTTGGGCTCGTCCCAGCAGGGAAACCAACGCCGGGCGCGCTGGGGTTCGCAATCAGTGAAAACAAAGCCGTCGGTGGCATAAAAGGCTTTGTCATCCACCTCTTTGTGGCGATATGTGATGAGGATTTCAAGCGTATCGCCGGCGGGATATTCCTGATCCAAATCAATAAACAAATCATTATCTTCATGCCGGAACGAATTTACCGGCCCTTCAAGAGCGATTATTTCCAGCGATTCCTGTACAGCATCAAGGCGGATGCTGTTGAGTGTTGTGTCGGTTTTGAAACACAGCAGCAGCACAGCATCAAAACTGTTGGGGTAGGGCGTTTCAAAGCAGTGAAAAAAATCGGCATCAAGCCGGTAATGCAGCACGTCAAAGCTGTGGTTTGCACCAATTTGCGTGTTTTTTTGCAGATGTGCATGCGTGTGTCCTTTACTTTTGCTGTGTGCGCACATCATAGCACCATCATCAACATACTGAGCCTGGAGCATGAAAGGGAGAAACAGGATCAAGATCCCTGCGAGCCTTATTGTTTTCATTGTTGGTCGTTTTTTTTATGTTTCCTGTCCCGTATCTGTGTTTGTCCGCCAACTCAAGGTTCCGGTTTCATTAAAATTGCTGAGATCGGACATTAAGGGCCGAAACTAATTTGTGTCCGTAACCGGCTCCGCAAGCAGCTCCTGAATCCCCTCACGTGTTTTGATGAGGCTGGCAAATTTGATTTTCCGTTCCTGCAGGCGGGCAATTTTTTCTTCGATGCTGCCACGGGTGAGGAAACGGTACACAAACACATTTCTTTGCTGTCCCATGCGGTAGGTTCTGCTTAGCGCTTGTTCTTCACTTGCAGGGTTCCACCACGGATCCAGAATAAAAACATAATCAGCTTGCTGAAGGTTCAAACCAACTCCTCCGGCTTTGAGGCTGATCAGGAATACGGAACAATTTTGCTCATTTTGAAAGCGTTGTATGATTTTTTCACGCTGCCGCGATGCGCCCGTAAGCATGGCATAATCTTTCCCTCTTTTTTTTAGTTCACGGGCGTAGAGCTCAAGATGCTTTACATATGAGCTAAAAACCAGTACTTTATGTCCTTCGTTTATGATGTTTTCGAGCATGCTGAGCGCGATTTTCATCTTGCCGCTTCCGTGTTCAAAATCATCATCAACCATAATGGGGTGGTTGGAAATCTGGCGTAACAGGCTGATGCCTTGTAAAACACTGATATTGTTTTGGTTTGATGTTTTTTGATCCATTTCTTCAAGCAGCAGGTTGCGTACACGGCTTTTTTCGCGTTCGTACATTTTTTTCTGCTCATTGCCCATTTCGCATATAATGGTTTCTTTGGTCAATGGCGGAAGCTCAGGAGCGGCCTGTTGTTTGGTGCGGCGCAGTACAAAAGGACGGATCAGCGACTGGAGGTTATCTTCCAGCGCCTCGTCGCCGTGCTTTTCAATCGGAATAATATATTGCTCGCGGAAAAAAGCCTGGTTGCCTAAAATGCCGGGATTGAGAAAGTTCAACTGTGCCCACAAATCGCTGATACTGTTTTCTATGGGCGTTCCCGTAAGCGTCAGGCGGTAATTGGCCGTAAGGCGCATAATGGATTTATAAGTCTTTGACGAAGGGTTTTTGATGTTCTGGCTTTCATCCAGTATCAGATACTGAAAAGGAAATTTTTCCAGAATTTCTGCATCATTGCGGATGGTTCCATACGTACTTAGTACAACATCAAATTCTTTGAGAAAATCCGATTCGCGCACACGTGCAGAACCTGTATAGATATAATATGACAGCGTGGGGGCAAAGCGCCTGATTTCGTTTTTCCAGTTGTGTATCAGCGATGCCGGAGCAATAATTAAGCTTGTGTTGCATTGCTGGTTTTCGTGTACTGCGGTACTTTCTTTATCTTCGGATGAAGCAAACAAGTCGAGTTGTGGGCTATTGCCAGGTTTTGCGGATGTTTTGGAAGTATTATTGTCTGTATTTTGTTCCTTCTCTGCCTTTAATTGGAGTATGCTACTAAGCGCCTGAATGGTTTTTCCCAGACCCATATCGTCGGCGAGGATGCCGCCAAAATGACGTGAGCGCAGCCATTCCATCCAGCGGAAACCATCAAGCTGGTAGGAGCGGAGCTTTGCTTTGAGTTGTGCCGGTGCTTCTAATTTCAGAAATTCTTCGGGTGGGGCAAAGGCGGTGCTTTTGATTTCCTGAGGCCCTTGTTCCAGTGCATCAATGATGCTGAAGAGTTGCAGCGGCATTTCAAAATGGTCTTTTTTGAGCTTGCCGTGCAATAATACTTCATGAAACCTTTCCATCCACTCCTGTGGAATCAAAAAAATACTGCCATTTTTTAGTTTGTATTCGCGCCGGCCTTCCAAAATATAATTGCGCAAACTCGTAAAATTGATGGTCGTGCCATCCTGCAGAACAATCTGGATATACACATCAAACCAGTCGTTTTTCTTGTTGATGCGCTGCTCTGCTTTTGCTTCTCCAATATAATATTTTTTATTTAACTCCTGTGTAAACAGTATTTTATGTTTTTCTAAAAGTGTTCTGTTTTGATTGACCCATTGTATCAGTGCAACTTCAGAATTGCTGTGGATAACCTCAAAGGAATTGCTGTGTTTCGAAAAACGGAGGCCGTGTTTGGTGAGTATTTGAATCAGTTTTTCTTCCGTCTCTTTTTTTCTGCTGATTCTGGAAAAAGAGTAATGCTCTTCATCAATATGGAGCCGGACAAATTCTTTTTGTGGCGATGTGTGCAGTATTTTGTACTTTCCGTAGCTGAATTCCAAGGATAGTATTGGCCCGTTAAAACCGTTTTGCAGTCTGAGGTGTGGCTGAGGAGCAGTTTTTTTGTCATGAACTTCAAAGCCTTTGATGCGCACCGGATGCTCTTTGATGCTTTTGAGGATGAATTTTTCAAAGTACATTTTTTCGCTGCGCAGAGGTACCTGAATGAATTCTTTATCGAAAAAAGGACGCAGGTTTTTGCCGTTTACATCTGCGCTGAAACGGTATAGTTTATTGTCCGATATTAGCAGGCATGGCGATTCAGCCACGATGGTGTTGGCTTTATCGAGTAAAGTCAATTCTGCGCCATCGGAAGCGATACTCAGATGATAGCGCGTGCCTTCTTCGTTTTTTTCAAAATTATAAACAGTTTCGGCTTTTTCAGGCATAATTTTGATCACCTGATCGATCAGGAAGCTCTTGGCGCGGTCGTAAAACAGAAAAAATGCGGGGCCTTGTCCGGCGATTTCTACGACGCGCAGCATATTATTTTCTATAATTTGCCTTGCTCTTTTATAAGCTGCATCATTGAAATGTTTTTCAAAATAGGTTTTTGAAGGAATGTTCTTTTTTAGGTTAATGCGCTCTAAAATAGCCTGTTCTGTGGTTTCAAGGCAGATTTCCACAGCCTGGCGCACATCATCAGATAGTAAACTGCTTTGTTTTGCTTCTTCAAGTTTGTGGATACGTTGTTCCAGTTTAATGAAATTATTTTCCAAGCGGAACAGGTAGGGCGCTATCATCCAGCCCAGAAACGGGTGTTCCGTAAATGCAAACACAATGCCCATAAGCTATGCTTCTGTTTCTTCGTTTTCGTCTTTTCGGTTTCTGATTTCTTTGATGATGCTGCTGATTTCTTTATGGTCGGGGATTTTTACATTGGTGGCAAAATAGCCTTCATAAAGGAATTGGCCAAATTCGTTGATTTCATCCAGCGTTTGTCGGATCAGCTCATTAAAATCGCATTGCAAAGGCGCCAAAACCTGAAAAATGGCATATTCGCCTTTGAAGTTGATTTTTTCCATTTCACCATTTTCACTGCGGAATGCCAGGTCAAACTCTTTTTTGATGATCTTTTTTTGTGATGGCAGGAAGGCTTTCTTTTCTTCTAAGTTGAAGATGCAGAAAAAATACCGAAGCAAATTTCCTCTTCCGCCTAATCCGCTGGAAATAAAACCGATATTGTCATCGCTGAGGTCGCTTTCGAGCATGGCGCGGGCAATATGTACGCCAAAACGGGCAAATTCGGCTATTTGTTCATCGGCTGTTTCGCTAAAATTTTCCAGTTCGCGAAAGCTCCGGACACTCGCTGTTTGCGCCAGCTGCACAATGATTTCTTTGCGCAGCAGCAGGTCATGCTCCTGATTGTATAGCCTGGGTAAGCGGCTGAGCGCTTCTTCTTCATCCATGCGCTCTTCTTTCAGGCTTCGGGCCAGCTCAAGATACTCCTGTTGTACCTCTACATCAATCTGATCTTCAATGATCCTGATATTTTCCGGCATATGGTTGATCATATCGTTGAAATCGTTGGGGTTTTCTATTGTCGTCATAATTGCTGTGTTAGGGTGTAAGGAGATTTATCGATTTTTTATAGGTCCTTATTTTAAGGACTTCATTTTCCCGGCAGGGTTCGCCGTCAATGTTCACTGCCCCTGCTTCGGGACGGATCAATTTGATTTTTTTAGCTTTATGTATTTCAACATATTTCGATTTGTGAAATTTTCCCGTCATTAGTTTTACTGTAGTAAGCGGTACGGTAAGCAGCGGGAACTTTTTTACAATAACCACATCCAGCTTTCCGTCAGAAATTTTAGCCGTAGGTGCTACGGCAGCGCCATAACCGAACTGATCGCTATTTGCAAAGCTGATGAAAAATGCCTTGGTTTCCAGTTTTTTGCCGTCAAGATACAAAATATAATTTTGTGCTTTGTAGCGAAAATACTGTTTCAATATGGAATTAACATAAGTTTTAAAACCCCGGCCTTTATTTTTGGCATATTCTACGGCAACTTCGGCATCGAAGCCCACTCCGGCGATGCTGATGGCAAAATGCTCGTTGACCATAAAAGTATCTATCTTTTTTATGTTTTGCCGGTCAATGATTTTTAGGGCTTTTATTGGGTCGAGCGGCAGTTTTAAATAGCGCGCCAGGCCATTGCCCGATCCGGCTGGGATAATTCCCAGTACTGTGTTGGTATTCATAAGAATACGCGCTATTTCGTTTATTGTGCCATCGCCGCCAACGGCAACTACGATGTCGTAGCCTTTTTTGGAGGCTTTTTGAGCCAGCTTGGACGCATGCTCCGCGCTTTTGGTGTATTTTACCCTGATGTCGTAGCGCTCAGGATTCAGGTTCTGTTTTACGACCTTTTTGAATTTATCGCGGTAACGGTTTTTTACGCCACTGATCGGGTTTACTATGAAATATATTTTGGTCTTAATCATGGTTGAAATCTCATTTTATTGTCAATCATCCTGTTGTTGTACTGCTGGATGATCGCCTTCAACAAGCTGTCATAATGTTCACGCTCCAACGGTTTTTTGTTCAGAAGGTTGTCTTGCATCAAGCTGTCGGTTTTTCTGTTGTACAATCCAATGGTTTCATCGCCTTGCGATATAAAACTGTATTTATCGCTCAATAGCTGATAGGATCCGTTTACATAATTAAAAGCAATGTTTGCTGTGCTGTCTGTTAAGCTGCGTCCAAAAGACAGATATGGTTTTGGGTAATTCAAAATATCCAGAACAGTAGGCATGATGTCACTTTGCTGGGCGATGCCGATTTTTCTTTGCGCTTTGATTTTATGAGGCATATAAAGCAGCAGGGGGATTTCATACCTGCCAATACGATTTTGATAGTAAGGATCCAAAGCTTCCGAAGTATGGTCGGCAGTAATGACGAATAATGTGTTGGCAAACCATGGAAGTTTTTGAGCCGTTTGGAAAAATTTTCCCAGCGCATAATCTGCGTAGGCAATGGTTTCCTGAATTTGCAGCCTGCCTTTTGGGAATTTCCCCTTATGCTGTGGCGGAATGGTGTAAGGATGGTGTGATGAAAGCGTAAAAACGGAAGCCAGAAAAGGCTGCTGGAATCCACTTAAAGATTTGCAAACGTATTGCAGATAAGGCTCATCGAAAATGCCCCATTTGCCATCATAGTCATTTTTATCAGGATATTCATCCAGTCCGTAATAATGCTCAAAACCGGCAGCTGATGTAAAAGCTTCAAATCCCATAGTGCCGTTTTTGCCGCCATGAAAAAAAGCTGTTTCATATCCTTCGTCCGCCAGCAAACTGCCCAGTCCTTCAATTTTGTTTCCGGCATAAGGCGATGTGATAAATTCCTGATGCATCAGCGAAGGCAGCGAGGCCAATACCGCGGGGATGCCTTCTATGGAGCGCTTACCATTGGCAAAAGCACGGAATACCAATGCTTGTTTGCTCAGGCTATCCAAAAAAGGAGTGTAGGAAGGCATATCCTTCGGGTTCATAAACCCACAATGTTCCGCAGAAAGGCTCTCAATAATTAAAATGACAATATTAATGTTGTCATTAAATTTTGATTGTGAATCAGGGAAATGGATGGGGTTATAAATATTGTTAAGCACTTTTTCGGAATAGTAACTATGTTTTTTCAGGGGCTCTTTTCCCAGAGTTTTTCCTAAAGTAAAAGGCGTGTTGAGCACAAGTGCAGCGTATTTTGGGCTGTTGTTTTTAATTGCATCAATAATATTTATGGGTTTTAACTGCAAGCCTCCGCGTGCACCAATAATCCAGACACCTCCAATGAGCACGAAAACAAACAAAGCTACCACAAAATTTTTCAGGCGAAACGGGAAAGTGGATTTTGGCCAGGCCGCTTTTTTGCTGATGATATAAACAAATGCTGCAAGCAGGGCCATGCCGGAGATTAGTTCGGGAAGAAATCCTGTGAGGAAATCGCCCAACAGATTTGCAAAACCGCCGCCTTGCTCCAGGAAAGCAAGAACATCTGCCGTGCTGCGCTTGCCTGTAAAACGAAAATAAACGGTATCTGTAAGATTGATCAATATTGCCAGGATGTTGGGCAGAAAAAAAGATAATTGTGCAAGCCCACGAAAAAACCTAAATCTCTGAAGGGGTAGGGGCAAAAAAACCAACAGGATAAATAAGCTGTTCAAATAGAGGATGATGGAAATATCGAAACGCACTCCTATAAAAAATGCCTTTGCAATTTCCGGGAGGCTTACATCATCGCCCAACAGGAAATAATGCCCGTTGAAAAGCAGGAAAAAAAGCCGGCAAAGCGTGAAGAAAACTACTAAAAAAGCCAGTCGTTTTAATGCTGTTAGGTAATATTTGTCCATTGTTATCGCTCTCAGCAAATCATTTTTTAAGATCACCTGTTTTGATGTTTTTCGCAAACAACAGGCGAACCAGCAAATATAAGGCAATTTTGCAGGGAGACGAGGGAACGGATCAATTCTGTTGGCTGTTTCATATCGTTCCCGGGAAAAATAATTGTTGTGGAGGAATACATGATATTTTATTTGATCAGGAGTTAATTGCTTGTTCGGACAATGCAGGTTAAAGTTTGTCTTCTGAAACAGGTAACATAATTTTTTGAAGTATCGGATATACTGTTTGCTGCCCCTGATTGGGCAAAGCTTAATTTTTAAGTAAGATTTTTTATACAATACCGAACTTTTTCGTAGTTTTGGAGTATAAATGCTCAAAAAGCAATAAGTAAAGTAACTAAAGAGTACGCGATGAAGAAGTTAAAGCTGAATACACAGAAGTTGGGGACATGGTTGCCCGCGATTATTCTTTCAATGGTATTTTTATTTGGTATATCTGTTTGGGATGCACAGGCCGGAATGCCGGCTCCGGATAAAAAGAAATACAAATCAGCCATGAAATTTATTGATGAGGGAGCTTACAACCTGGCGCTCAAAATGCTCTACAATATGCTGGAAAGCGATAAAGACAATGCAAACCTGAACTATTACGTGGGTTTGTGTTATTATAAAACGGCTTCAAATAAAGACGTTGCAATTCCTTATCTTAAGAAAGCTTCACAAAACGTAACGCGTGCTTACAAAAACAAAAATACAACAAAAAAAGCACCCATTTTTGCGAATTACTATCTTGGAATGGCCTATCAGAATACGGGAAAATATGACAATGCTATTGAGCAGTATAATTTCTTTAAAAGGTTGATCAATCCGAAAAATAAAAAAATGAAGCACTGGATTAATGAGGCTGATCTTCAAATCGTTTATTGTAAAAACGAGCAGGTTAAATCTCGTGCCGAAGCTGCCCGTGCAAAAGAAAAGGCTGAGAAAATTGTAGATACTGTTTATGTAATGCAGGAAGGAAATGATGGTTATGCAGAAAGCAATCTGCTCGATAGTATTCATTATTTGCAAGACCAAATGTCGCTGTACAAGAAACAATATCAGATGATTCAGGACGAAATGGAAGATGTTATGCTCAATGCCGGTCAGCAACCGCGCCGGGCAACACCACGTCCAGCGGCAACTACTTCTTCAGCACCTGATTATTCGGATTATAATGGTTCATTTACAGTGCAGGTGGGTGCCGGACACAACCTTAATATGGATTATTTCAACCGTTTGCCCAGTGTTAAAAAATGCCTTGGCGCTGACGGTCTGTACCGCTATGTTATTGGTGAGTTTGAAAGTTATAATGAGGCTTCCCAATACAGGAACGAAGTTGTTAAAATGGGTTATACTGGAGCTTGGGTAGCCCCGGTTGACCAGGATAGAAATAGTTGCCAATAGGCAAAAGAAACTTATTAATATTAAAGAGGTATTCATTATTGAATATCTCTTTTTTAATGTGCATATCAATTGGAAATGAAAGATTTAAGAAAAATAATAGAAGAAGCCTGGCAAGACAGGGCCATATTGGCTGAAGAATTGGTTCAAAATGCTGTAAACGAAGTAGTTGAACTGCTGGATAAAGGCCGCTTGCGGGTTGCCGAAGAAATCAATGGCCAATGGCAGGTGAATGAATGGATTAAAAAAGCCGTAATCCTCTATTTTCCCATCCGCAAAATGGAAGTGACTGAAACCGGTATTTTTGAGTTTCACGACAAAATTCCATTGAAAAAGGATTATAAAAGCCAGGATGTGCGGGTTGTTCCACATGCTGTGGCACGCTACGGGGCTTTTTTATCGCCGGGCGTAGTGATGATGCCGTCTTATGTGAATATTGGTGCCTGGGTTGGAAGCAATACCATGGTTGATACGTGGGCAACGGTAGGCAGTTGTGCGCAAATTGGTTCCGGCGTGCACTTAAGTGGCGGTGTTGGAATCGGAGGGGTTTTGGAACCTGTTCAGGCCGCACCTGTCATTATTGAAGATGGCTGTTTTATCGGTTCGCGCTGTATTGTTGTGGAAGGTGTGCATGTGCGCAAAGAGGCAGTGCTGGGCGCCAATGTCGTGCTCACGGCATCTACACGGATTATTGATGTGAGTGGGGAGGAGGCCGTTGAATACAAAGGCGAAATCCCGGAACGCGCCGTGGTGATTCCCGGAACTGTTCCTAAAAAATTTGCTGCCGGCGAATACCAGGTGCCCTGTGCATTGATCATCGGAAGAAGAAAAGAATCCACCGACCGCAAAACATCGCTCAATGACACCCTGCGGCATTATCAGATTGCTGTCTAAAGAAAGAATCGTGAAAAAAATCCTGCTCATACAAACTGCTTCAATTGGCGATGTGATATTAATCACTCCGGTGATGGAAGGCTTGCATAAAAAATTTCCTGAAGCGTATATCGACCTCTTGGTCAAGAAAGGAAACGAAAGCCTGTTTCAAAAACATCCTTTCCTCAGAAAGATGATCATCTGGGACAAATCGGCGAAAAAATACCGAAACCTCTGGCATATCCTTGGCTTAATACAGGAAGAGCGCTATGATGTTGTTGTAAATTTCCAGCGGTTTGCTTCATCGGGATTGATCACGGCATTCAGCAGGGCCAAACAAACAATAGGTTTTCGTAAAAACCCTTTTTCGTTTTTGTTTGGAAAACGATTGAAACATCAAATCAACAGCGATGGCACCCTGCATGAAACCGAACGAAACCTTTCGTTGGTGCGGCACCTGCTGGGTGATATGGAAGTTTGTAAGAGACCACGTTTATACCCTTTGCCACAACATGAAGCCCGTATGTCGCCCTATAAAATGCAAGCTTATATATGCATTGCGCCTTCCTCGCTTTGGTTTACAAAGGAATATCCGTTGCATAAATGGGTGGATTTGCTCAGGCAACTTCCGGCAGATTGGAATGTCTATACTCTTGGCTCTGGTGCTGATAAAGACAAGTGCGAAACAATTATTAAAGAATCCGGTCGTAACAATTGCATCAATTTTGCGGGACAAATTAATTTGCTTGAGAGTGCGGCTTTGATGCGTGATGCGCAGATGAATATTGTAAATGACTCTGCGCCAATGCATCTCGCTTCCTCTGTCGATGCTCCGGTTACGGCAATTTTCTGTTCTACAGTACCGCAATTTGGCTTTGGCCCCTTATCGAAGCGGAGCAGTATTGTGGAAACTGAGGAGAAGCTTAACTGTAGGCCTTGCGGACTGCATGGCTTTGAAAAGTGTCCGGAAGGGCATTTTAAATGTGGAGAAGGTATTGAAAGCGAACAAATTTTGCAGAGTATCGATAAATGGACAAAGAAGATATCATAAAGCGTGAAGTGGACAAATGCGCGGAAGTAATGCGCAAAACAGGGGTAATCCTTTATCCTACAGATACCATTTGGGGTATTGGCTGTGACGCTACGCAAGCAAAAGCTGTGGACCGGATTTATAAAATCAAAAAAAGGAGTGAATCAAAGGCTATGATTATCCTGCTGGATGATGCAGAACGCCTCAGGAATTATCTTAAAGAAGTACCGCCCATTATTTTTGATCTGCTCGAACGTATCCGTAAACCGCTTACGGTTATTTATCCCGGCGCTGTAAATCTCCCAAAAAATGTGATGGCAAACGACCAAAGTGTTGCTATCAGAATTGTGAAAAATGAGTTTTGTAAAAAACTGATTCAGAAAATTGATAAACCATTGATCAGTACTTCGCCCAATATTGCCGGTGAACCCGCTCCTGTTTTTTTTCGGCAAATTAGTGATTACATCAAAAAAAAGGTGGACTATGTCGTTGAAATGGAGCAGGATATCATTTACGATATCAAGCCAAGTACTATAATTCGTATTCTTGATGATGGCGAATTTGAAGTAATTCGTGAGTGATGGCGGCCTGATTTTTGAGTTTTACCCTTTGCTTTTTTGATCTTACTTTAGTTTCCCTTCCAGCAGTACAGCAGTTGGAGATTCCTTGCAATGTAACAGTTCTTCGGGCGTGCCTTCAAAAACTAAATGTCCGCCGGCTTTTCCTCCTTCCGGACCCAATTCAACCAGCCAGTCGGCAGATTTTATGATTTCTGCATTATGCTCAATCACAATAATACTGTGCCCTTTCTCAATCAATGCATTGAAACTGTCGAGCAGCTTTGAAATATCGTGGAAATGTAAGCCCGTGGTCGGTTCATCAAAAATAAAAAGGGTTTTGGCTGCCGATGATCCCTGTATCAGGAATGAGGCCAGCTTTATGCGTTGCGCTTCACCACCCGATAATGTGCTCGATGGTTGCCCCATTTGCAGATAACCCAGGCCAACATCGACCAATGGCTGTAGTTTATTGGCAATACGTTTTTCCGCCGCGCTTTTTCCCTCCATGAAAAATTTCAGGGCTTCCAATATGGTCATCTGAAGAATATCAGAAACATTTTTATTGCGGTATTTTATTTCCAGTGTTTCATTTTTAAAGCGTGTGCCACCGCAGCTTTCACAGGGCAGCAATACATCGGCCATAAATTGCATTTCAATTTTAATTACCCCTTCTCCTTCGCATTCATCGCAGCGGCCCCCAGGTACATTGAAACTGAAAAAGCCGGGCTTATATCCGCGCGTTTTAGCCAGTGGCTGCTGAGAGTAGAGTGTGCGGATATCGTCATAAGCACCTACATAAGTGGCAGGATTTGAGCGTGATGAACGTCCAATCGGGTTTTGGTCCACATACTCAATGGCTTCCACGCGGCTAAGGCTGCCTTCCAACTTGCTGTGTTCTCCGGTTTTTTCACCATAAGCGCCAAGTCTTTTACGCAGGGCAGGGTAGAGGATCTTGCTTACCAAAGTGCTTTTCCCTGATCCGGAAACACCGCAAACCGCACAAAGTGTGTTTAAGGGAAATTTTACATCGAGTCGTTTCAGGTTGTTTTCCGCGGCGCCTTTTACTAAGATGTACTCATTCCATTTGCGCCGGCTTTTTGGAATAAGGATTTTTTTCCGCTCTTGCAGATAATCGGCTGTAAGGCTTTTCTCGCTCTGCTCCAGCTCTTCCATGGTTCCGTTAAAAATCAGTTCGCCGCCATTTCGTCCGGCCAAAGGCCCGATGTCGATAATATAATCTGCGGCGCGGATAATTTCTTCGTCGTGTTCTACAACGATCACCGTGTTTCCGGCATCGCGAAGGCGCTTCAAAACGCGTATTAAACGGGAAGTATCGCGCGAATGCAGTCCAATGCTGGGCTCATCGAGTATGTACATGCTGCCGACCAAACTGCTGCCCAATGATGTGGCCAGATTGATGCGCTGCGATTCACCGCCGGAAAGGGAATTCGACAAACGGTTGAGTGTTAGATAGCTCAGCCCCACATCCATCAGGAAATTGAGGCGGTTCTGTATCTCAATAAGCAAGCGTTTGGCGACATTAAAATCATGTTCGTTCAGTTTTATCTCATTAAAAAACTGAGACAGTTCCGAAATTGGCATCATCACCAGTTCAGTAATGGATTTGCCTGCAACTTTTACATAGGACGCGTCCTTGCGCAAACGGCTTCCATTGCATTCCGGACACATGGTTTTGCCGCGATATCGCGACAGCATCACACGATATTGGATTTTATAGGTGTTTTCCTCCAGCATTTTAAAAAAGGCATTAATACCTTCTATGCTGCCTTTCCCTTCCCAGAGTAATTGTTTTTGTTGTTCAGTCAGATCGTGGTACGGCCTGTGGATGGGGAAATCATAGCGGGAAGCTTGCTGTATGAAGGCGTTTTTCCACTCGCTCATTTTTTCTCCTTTCCAACATGCAACTGCGTCTTCATAAAGCGACAAGCCTTTGTCAGGGATGACCAGGTCGGGATCAATACCAATTACGGTTCCGAAACCTTCACAACTTTTACAGGCGCCATATGGGTTGTTAAAGGTGAATAAATTAGGCGAGGGCTCTTCGAAACTCATTCCATCGAGCTCAAAACGGTCGGAGAATTCTTTTGTGATCCATCCGCCTTCCTGCTCATATTCCAAAAAACAATAGCCTTTGCCTTCGTGCAGGGCAATGGAAACGGAATCAGCAATCCGTCCGCTTTGTTCTTCTTCGCTCAACACCAGCCGATCAATAAGGACTTCAATATTTTTGGCATTATTTGGAACTTCATCCTGATCAAGGCGGATATTCTTTCCATCAGCACGCAGGCGTGTATAACCTTGCTGCAAAAGGATTTTGCTTTGCTCGGCAATGCTGCGTCCATTGTCAATTTTGAGTGGGGCAAAAAGTTGTAAGCGGGTTTTGAATGGCAAAGCTTCGATAAAATCCACGATATCGCTCACACGGTCGCGTTTTACTTCATCGCCGGAGATGGGCGAGTAAGTCTTTCCAATACGGGCAAAGAGCAACTTGATGTACTCATAAACTTCAGTAGAAGTGCCCACCGTAGAACGAGGGTTGCGTGTGTTGACCTTCTGCTCGATGGCCACGGCAGGACTGATGCCCCGGATGTATTCTACCTCGGGTTTGTTCAGTTTTCCGAGAAATTGACGTGCATAAGAGCTAAGGCTTTCAACATAACGTCGCTGCCCTTCGGCATACAGTGTATCAAAAGCCAATGTGGATTTCCCTGATCCTGAGAGCCCGGTGATGACTGTGAGGCTATTTCGCCTTATGGCAACATCAATATTTTTAAGGTTGTGCAGATGTGCTCCTTTGATCAGGATATATTTTTGAGGATCCAGTTGCTGGAATGATTTGTCATTCATGGGTTCAATAATTGTTCAGGGCGGCCAAAATTACTCAGTTTCCATCAGAAAAGCCCCTGTTCAAAAGAAAATTTCACACAAAAGTGCAGGTTTTGATTGCAAGAAAATACTCATCCGCTTTGAATCTGTGAAGGTTTGGATTTTTATTAAAAGAATAATCAGGCAACTAAACGCGATCATTGGTGTTTTCTTGCTAAGACCTGCTAATATTTTTGGATAATTGCTCAGTTTATTGTATGTTTGCATGGTCTTAGCGTTTAAAACGCTGAACAAAATTAATTTAATGTATCATTAAACCCTGGAGGACTCTTATCGAAGCAGATTTACTATAAGTTCATAAGTTTAACAATTTAAAGAAGGAGGCGATTATGAAATCTGTTGAATTCAGCGATCGTGAACTGATTAGTAAATACATTGCTGGCGATGAGAATAGCCTTGAAGTCCTCATCCACCGTCACAAGAATAAAGTTTATGCCTATATCCTCATGGTTGTGAAGGATAAGGAAGAGGCTGATGATATCTTTCAGGATACTTTTATCAAAGCCATTAATACTATCCGCTCAGGTTCCTATAAGGAAGAGGGCAAGTTTATACAGTGGGTAATGCGTATCGCGCATAACCTGATCATCGACTTTTTCCGAAAGTCAAAAAGGATGCCTGCTGTGGATACCGGCGATGATTTTGATATCTTTGATACCATCAGTTATACAGATCCCTCTGTTGAAGAGCAAATGGTGTTGGATCAGATACATGAAGATGTGCGCAAATTAATTGAATATCTGCCGGAGGAACAAAAAGAAGTTCTGATGATGCGCCATTATTCGGAAATGAGCTTTAAAGACATTGCCGAACAAACAGAAGTGAGTATTAATACTGCTTTGGGACGCATGCGTTATGCCCTGATTAACCTTAGGAAACTGATCGAGGATAAAAATTTGATTCTTACTGCTTAATTGATAAAGGTCGGATTTTAAGAAAAATAATTGAAGCTTGCAAAATATTTTTTTGTGGGGGGCGTTTGACTTTGGTAACCCATTGTTAAATACATTGCCCGCCTATGAAGAAAACGACTACGCAAACGAAAACCGATTTCTTTTATTTGTTCGATGAGGTTTGGGATTTTTTCTCAGATCAACACGCGGAGCAAACTGAAAAGATTGAACCCGGCGAAGCCAGTATCCGCAATATCCTGAGTTATTCCAGGGCTGCGGAGTTCAAACAAAGCGAGAGTCGCCAAGTGTTCAATAATGTTTTGAACTAAGATAAAAGAGAGAGGTAGTAAACCGCTGGTATGCATGAATGCCGGCGGTTTTTTTATTCACCCAAATCCGGTTTCCTGCGATCGCTTTTCCTTTGGCTCAGCTTTTTCTTTTCGTCCAGCCTTTTGGTTTGGCTGGCAGCTGTGGGCTTGGTTTTTACGCGTTTTTTTACTGGTCTGAAGCAGTCTTCCAGCAGGCAGTAGAATTTATTCCGGGCAGTTTCTTTGTTGTCGGCCTGGCTGCGGCTTTCCTGTGCACTGATCAGCAGTTCACCGTCTCTATTGATCCAGGAAACCAGTTTTTCCATGATTTTCGCTTGCTCATCTTCGGTAAGGAGTTCAGAATTGAGCACATCCCAGCGCAGCTCGGCACGGGTGCTGGTTTTGTTGACATGCTGTCCGCCCGGACCGCTGCTGCGCGAAAAACGGAATAGCAGCTCGCTGTCAAAAATCCGCTTATTGATTTTATCCTGCATGGGATTAGCTGTTTTTATCGAGTTGCTCAAAAGGGCTGTTCTGGCTGATGTATTCGGGGACCATCTCTTTGAATTTTCCAATCAGGGCGGGTAAATCGCCGCTGGCAGCAATGGTATCAAGTGCTTTAAAATCGCTTTGGAAACGCCCTGCCGGATAGGCAGCAATTTGGGCTTTCAGGATTTTTTCGTGATGGGTAGGCAGGGTGTTTTCGCTTTCGTTGAGCAGTTCTTCGTACAATTTTTCGCCCGGGCGCAATCCTGTATATTTTATTTTGATATCCTTGCCTTCTTCCAAGCCGGCCAGCTGGAGCATCTTGCTTGCCAGATCTTTGATTTTTACTGATTCGCCCATATCAAAAACGAAAATTTCGCCGCCTTTTCCTATGGCTCCGGCCTGTAGAACCAATTGACAGGCTTCGGGAATAGTCATAAAAAACCGTGTAATCTCCGGGTGCGTAATAGTTATAGGGCCACCGGCTTCGATCTGTTTTCTGAATAGTGGGATCACAGAGCCATTGGAGCCCAAAACATTACCGAAACGTGTGGTGATAAAACGTGTGCTTCCTTCATTGTCGAGGCTTTGTGTGTAAATCTCAGCAATCCGCTTGCTGGCACCCATCACATTGGTAGGCTTCACGGCTTTATCGGTGGAAATCATTACGAATTTTTCCACGCCAAAATTAATGCTTAAGTCGGCCAGATTGCGGGTTCCGCAAATATTGGTTTTATAGGCTTCCAAAGGATTGCTTTCCATTACCGGCACATGTTTGTATGCAGCTGCATGAAAAATATAATCGGGTTTTTCCTCTTCAAAAATGCGGCGCATGCGTTTTTTATCAGTGATATCGGCCAGATGCAGGCAGCAATTTTTCCAGTCGTTGCGGAAGCTTTCGAGTTCAAGATGGAATAACGGTGTTTCTGCCTGGTCAATCAGGATGAGTTTTGACGGTTGAAAGCGTATTAACTGACGAACAAGTTCGCTGCCAATGGATCCGGCTGCACCCGTAATCATCACTTTTTTGTCCTTTAGCTCGGCAATGAGTTCATCTTCGTTGAGTTTTATTTCTTCCCGGCCAAGCAAATCTTCAATTTTTACTTTTCTGATCTGGCTGAAACTCAAAACTCCATCAACCCAATGGCTTACCGGAGGTACACTCATCACCTGAATTCCTTTTTTCAGGCTTAGGTTTATCAGGGTTTCTTTGCGGCTGCGGGATATTTTTGAATCAGCAAGAATTAGCAGACTTATCTCATTGATTTCCATTATTCTGCTTAACTCGCGGATGTTATGAATTGTAACGCCTTCTATCTTTTTGCCGCTGTTTTTCCGGTTTGCATCCACAAAGGCAATCACATTATAGGAAGCACCGGCATCTCTGCTCAAAGCTTCTTTGGCCAGCATGCCTTCCTGGCCGGCACCATAAATAATCACATTTTTTTTCTTCTTGCTAACGCTTTTGATTTCCATATAAGTCATCTTGACCAACAGTCGAAAGAAAATCATGAGCATTGTAGCCAAAACAAGGTCAATGATAATAATTGAATAAGGTACAAGGTGCCTGCCAATAAAATAATGGTAGCTGATGGGGTTGGCAATGGCTAGGATTATGGCTGTAATCAGGTTGACAATGATAATCCGAAAGGCATCGTAAGTGGATGTGTAGCGAATGATGCCCGCGTATGTTTTTGCTAAAAGAAAACTCAGCATGCGCAGAATCATTATTATGACAATTGCTTGCTGAATGAAGGATATTTCCTGTGATGGAATAGTGAAATTGAAGCGCAGCATATAAGCAAAGCCAATACTGAACAAAGCAAGCAGGCTGTCAATGACAAAAATGAACCAGCGTGGTATATTGAGTTTTGGAATGTTCATTTGTTTGATTTGATGCAAAATTAAGAATTGCCTCTTGATAATCAGAATTTTCTTTGCAGAATACTGTGAAGAATGGATTGAGTTTAAACAAGCATTGGTATAATTGGGAATTGTTAAAGCTTTTTATCTTTGTTGTTTTGCAACAATTAATTTTGAATGCTTACCAAAACTAAATTTATGGAAATTATATATAACCAAATGGCATCCGCAGGAAATCAGGGCGATAGCGTTCGCTCCGATTGCTATGTGGAACTCGAAATCCTTGAGAATGGCGGCAGGGAAATTCACCTTAAAAGTAAGGTTGAAGCTTTGTTTGGCGATTCCATCAAAAAACTTGCGAACGAAATTCTTGATTTTTTTGAACTGCCCAATTGTAAACTTCACATAGAGGATGCAGGTGCCATAGACTGTGTTTTGGCAGCGCGCATGGAAGCAGCTATTAAGCGTTTAATAAAAACCGATATGGAGTTCCTTCCGGAAATCCTGCCACAAAATACCCATGAAAGCGAAAAAGATCAGTTTCGTTTTTCCAGGCTTTATTTACCGGGCAATAGCCCAAAACTGATGCTTAATGCCGGTATTCATAGGCCCAATGGGATTATCCTCGATCTGGAAGATGCTGTTGCATACGATAAAAAATACGAAGCACGTTTTTTAGTGCGTAATGCATTGCGTGCCATGGATTTCTACGGCGCAGAGCGTATGGTACGCATCAATCAGATTCCCAGTGGCTTGGATGATCTGGACTATATCGTTCCCCATCCTGTGAATTTGCTTTTGGTGCCCAAATGTGAGTCGGCGGAGCAGATTTTGGCCGTGAATAAAAAGATATCAGAAATTCAGGAACGGACTGAAATTAAGCACGATATCTGGCTGATGCCCATTATTGAAAGTGCTTTGGGCGTAATCAAAGCCTTTGAAATTGCTTCTGCAGCCGATAATGTAGCTGCCCTGGCAATTGGACTGGAAGATTATACCGCTGATTTGGGGACGCAACGCACCAACGAGGGACGTGAAAGTTATTTTGCCCGTACACAGTTGGTGAATGCTTGTAAAGCTGCAGGAATTCAGGCCATTGACTCCGTATTCTCCGATGTTTCGGACATGGAAGCACTGAAAGTAAACGTGCTCGATGCCAAATCGCTTGGCTTTGATGGAATGGGCTGTATCCATCCGCGCCAGATCAAAGTAATCCACGAGAATTTTGCCCCTTTAGAAAAAGAAATCCTGAAAGCACAAAAAATTGTCAATGCTTTTATCATTGCCACAGAAAAAGGATTGGGCGTGGTCTCATTGGGATCCAAAATGATCGACCCACCTGTCGTGAAACGTGCAGAAAAAACCATCAAACTTGCGCTGAGCCTTGGCTTGATCAAAGAAAACTGGCGTGAAGCATTTTTAATTCCAAACGAATAAGCAAAACGAGATGAACAAAAAATACGATAAACTGGTAAAAAACGCCGCAGGACGCATTGTTCCGACGGAAATCAACGGAAAACAGGCCATCCCTTTCCAGGGCGTTGGAAAATATATCCCCGATGGCAGGAAATTTGCCCCACGCATTTCTTCCTGTGCCAATTATCCCGATGACGGCAATAAATTGGTTCCATCATTAAAAGAAGCATTGATCAAATCGGGTTTGCGCGATGGAATGACTATTTCAACGCACCATCATTTCCGCAATGGCGACCTGATTGCCAACCAGATTTTCGATATTGCCCACGAACTGGGCGTTAAAGATTTGGTTTGGTATCCTTCGGCATCATTTCCATGTCAGGTACATCTGATTAAATACCTTGAAGATGGAACCATTAACCGCATTGAAGGAAGCATGAACGGTCCGCTGGGAAAATTTGCATCCGAGGGCAAAATGAAAGGCCTTGGCGTTTTACGTTCGCATGGTGGCCGTTATCAGGCAATTCAGGATGGTGATGTGCAAATTGATATCGCGGTAATCGCAGCTCCTACTGCCGATGCTTTTGGTAATGCCAATGGCGTTGATGGCCCTGCAGCCTGCGGTTTGCTGGGCTTTGCGCTCGGCGATTCACAATATGCCGATAAGGTGATTGTGGTTACTGATAATTTGGTGCCTTTCCCTTGTATCCCCTGGCAAATCCATGGAAATTATGTGGACTATACAGTAAAAGTGGATCAGGTGGGCTTGCCTGAGAAAATCATTTCCGGAACAACAAAAATTACCAAATCACCCGACCGCCTTTTGATTGCCGAAATGACTGCCAAATTCTGTGACGAAGCAGGCATTGTAAAAGATGGGTTTTCCTATCAGGCCGGAGCGGGTGGTACATCGCTCAGCATCGGGATTTATTTTGCCGAGATGCTTAAGGAACGCAACATTAAAGCGCGTTTTATCCGTGCCGGAAGTAACGAATATCCTGTAAAAATGCTCGAAGATGGCCTGGTGGATTATATACTCGATGGCCAGACTTTTGACCTCGAAGGCGTGCGCTCGATGCGTGAAAATCCGGGACATGTAAACACCAGCCCTTTTACCAGCTACAATTATCACGGTAAAGGTAATTTTGCCTCTATGATTGATGTGGTTGTGCTGGGCGCTACTGAAGTGGATGTGAATTTCAATGCCAACGTAGTTACGCATTCTGATGGTTACTTGCTGCATGGTATTGGTGGCTGGCAAAACTGCCTTTTCTCCAAATGTACCATCCTCCCCATTCCACTTTTCCGTGACCGCATGCCGGTAATCCGCGATGAAGTAACAACACTGGTTGGTCCCGGCGAACTGATCGATGTTATTGTTACAGAACGGGGCATTGCCATCAACCCAAAACGTACCGACCTGATCGAAAAACTGAAAGATTCCGATCTGCCGATACGCACAATTGAAGAATTGAAGGAAGAAGCAGAACGCATTTGCGGTAAACCGGCCAAGCCCAATCTCAGCGATGAAATCATTGCTGTGATCAAATGGGTCGATGGTACGGTAATCGACTCCGTTCGAAAAGTTATTACTGATTAACACTTTGTTAGAAAAAACTTTCTCAGGGCATGCCAATCCTGAGAAGGTTTTTTGCAAATGCATGCCAATATTGCTTTGCTGTGTTGCTTTTTTAGAATGATCGCCTTAAACCCGGCGACAAATCGTATCTTTGTGAAAGGCTTAATTTTTTAATTCAATGACAGAAAATAAGGATATACGCTGGATGCAACGGTTCTCAAATTATAATAAGGCTTTTAAGAAGCTTTCAGAAGCTGTTAAATTTGTGGAACTGGAATTAAAAGATCAGGAAAATTGTTTTAGTGCCAATAATTCTGAAGAGGAGGATGAAATTCAGTCTGAATTCATGAAAGAAGCTGTTATACAAAGATTTGAATATACACACGAGCTGGCCTGGAATGTGATGAAGGATTTTTTACTGGAAGTTGGTGACATAAAGGTATTTGGTTCAAAAGATGCTACAAGGGAAGCTTTTCAGGCTGATTTGATTGATAATGGAGATGTGTGGATGGAAATGATAAAAAGCCGGAATAAGACATCACATACATATAATGAAGAAACTGCTGAAGACATCTTCTTGAAGGTTATCCACCTTTATTATCCGGCCTTTTTGTCCTTTCAGCAAAAAATGGAACAATACCGATCCGGGCAACAAACCAAATTATTTGATTAGCTTATGTTTGGTTTAAAGGAACATCATATTATTAAAATTCAATCTGTGTTTGAGAAGCATAAGGCGGTTGAAAAGGCTGTAATCTATGGCTCAAGGGCTAAAGGAAATTACCGTAATGGATCGGATATTGACTTGACCTTGATTGGAGAAAAGCTGAATTTGAGCGTGCTCCTAAAAATTGAAAATGAGCTGGATGATCTGCTTTTGCCTTATAAAATTGATTTATCACTATTTCATCAAATTGAAAATCCGGATCTAATAGATCACATCCATCGCATTGGGATGGCTTTTTATGAGAAGAAAGGGGATTAGTTTTTAGTTTTCCGCCCAAATTTCAATAAGCCTTCATATGGATCGCCATCAATGCCCAAAAGTTTGGCAAAGGCTCCATTCCCTACGAAATGAAGCCTTTACAGTATATAGCTTTTAAATATTGTCTTCCTTAAGCTGCATATAAGCCTGTGGGTGCAGGCATGCAGGGCAGGTTTGCAGGGCTTTTTTGCTTTCGTAAATATAACCGCAATTGATGCATTTCCACCAAACTTTTCCTTCGCGCATAAATACTTTGTCTTCAGAGATATTTTGCAGCAGTTTCAGGTAAATGCGTTCGTGCTCTGCTTCCACTTTTGCAATCATCTTAAAAGCTGTGGCTACTTTTGGGAAACCTTCTTCCATCGCTACTTCCGCAAACTCAGGATAGAGTTCTGTCCATTCTTCGTTTTCACCTTCAGCAGCGGCTTTTAGGTTTTCTTCGGTTGTTCCGATAATCCCGGCAGGGTAGGAGGCTGTAATTTCTACCATGCCGCCTTCCAGAAATTTAAAGAAGCGCTTGGCATGCTCTTTTTCCTGGTTTGCTGTTTCCTGAAAAATGCGTGAAATTTGCTCATAACCTTCTTTTTTGGCTACTTTGGCAAAGAATTCATAGCGGTTTTTTGCCTGGCTTTCGCCTGCAAACGATTTTAATAAATTTTGTTCTGTTTTTGTTCCTTTGATCGATTTTTCCATTGTGCTTTATTTAGGTTGTTAACTATCATTATATTGACGTGCTAATGTAGTGAAAATTGCAGGTTTTGGAATCTCTGGCAGAAATTTGGAAAGTTTCAATATAGTGAAAGCATATATTAGGCGCGGGGAAATTCAATGATAAACCGGCTGCCCTGATTTATCTGGCTTTCTACTTGAATGCTTCCTTTCATCAGGCGTATGAGCTCGGCTGCAATGGCCAGTCCAAAACCGCTGCCTTTTTCTCCATTGGTGCCTTCGCGGCTGCTGTTTTCTATGCGGAAAAGGTTTTTGCCGGTTTCATCATCCATGCCAATACCATTGTCTTCAATTGTGATGCGTACTGTATGGATTGTTTTTTCAACGGAGCACTCAATCAATCCGTTTTCGTGGGTAAATTTGATCGAATTGGAAAGTATGTTCCTCAAAACTGTGGCCAGCATGTTTTCATCGCCAATAAGTTTGATGCCCGGATCGCAATGGCAAAGCATCCTGATGTTCTTTATTTCTGCCTGTGCCGATATTTCATTTATGACTTCATTTGCAATGGTGCAGGCGTTGATGGCTGAAAGACGCGCTTTAATGGTGCCTTGCTGCAAGCGCGACCATTCGAGCAAGCTATTGAGCAAACGGAAAGTTGTGCGGGAGTTTTTATTGATTTTACGCACCATTTCCTGTTTTTCCCTTTCGTCATAATCATCCCATTCCTGCATCAGTAAATCAGAAAAGCCCTGTAAGCTCATAAATGGCGAACGCAGATCGTGTGCGATAATGCTAAAAAATTTGTCCTTGGTATTATTGGCATCGCGCAATTGTTTTTCTGTTGCTTCACGGATGGAAATTTCCTTTTTTAGGTTTTCATTGGAATCGCTGAGCTCATGCGTGCGGCGGTCAACCAGTTTCTGAAGGAGAATTTCCTGTGCCTTTAGGTAACGGAAGCGTAGCTGAAAAATAATAAAAACGAGCAGGATAAGAAATGCCACCATTGAAATAATAAACCATTTGGATTCGATTAAACGGGGCTTTATAATCAGTTTGATATTGTTTTGTGTTTCAACCCAATTATGGCCGTTGAGTGATGTTCGTACCTGAAGCTGGTATTCTCCGGGAGTTGGGTCAACCAGTGAAATGGAGCTGTTTTTTCCGTTATTGATCCATTGGTCAGAAAGGCCAAGCAGTCGGTATTGGTACTGGTTTTCACCGGGATAAAGATAGTTTAAACTGGAAATCTCAAAACTGATAAAATGATAGTTGGGAAGGATATTGAATATTCTTTTATAAGGAATGATAGTGTCGGTTTCAATGGGGGCATTGAAGACGGATATCTGGCTGAAAACCGGTGCCTGTTGCCGGTTTCCAAGGTTGATATTGGATGGGTCGAAACACACTGCTCCTTCCACGCCTCCGAAATAGATAAAACCTTCAGCATCTTTAAAATAAGCTGCTTTATTGAATTCATTGTTCATCAGGCCATCGCGGGTAGTAAATTGCTCAATATTCCTGTTTTTCTGATCAAAAGAACAAATTCCCTGATTGGTACTGAGCCATAGTTTGCCGTTTTGGCCTTCCAAAATGGCATATACAGTGCTGTTGGGCAGGCCGTCTTCAGTTGTAATAGCGATGAAAATTTTCTCTTCAGGAACAAAACCGCATAAACCGCGGTCCGTGCCCAACCAGAGTTTGCCTTCATTGTCTTCATTAATACTCAGTATTACATTCGAAAGCAGTGCATTGTCTGTATTTGAGACATTATATCGGGTAAAGCTGCCGCTTTCAATGTCAAAAAGGCTCAGTCCGCCTCCGTCTGTCCCAATCCATATCCGGTTTCGGGAATCTTTAAAAAGGCTGAAAACATATCCGGGCTGAAGACTGTTTGCCTTGCCGGGCTCATGTTCGTAAAATGCCTCAATTTCGAGTGTTTTCCCGTTGAGGATGGCAATACCTTTTATGGTTCCCAATAAAAACCGCTTGTCGCTTATTGGCAGGATATTATATATAAATTCCAATCGGATTTTTGCTCCGTTTTTCTTTTGAAATTCAAGCAGGTGGCGCTTTATTTCCATTGTGTTCGGTTTGTAGGAAAATATATTAGCGCCTTCAGTGCCTATAATAATTTGGTTGTTAATGCTGTCAATGGCAATGGAATATACAGGAGTTTCATCTAAAATATATGTGGTTTTATTTGTTTTTGTATTGATTTCATTAAATCCGTTATATCCGCCTATGTATATATAGTCTTTATGTTTATTAATTGCGCGTACACTCTTGAAATCAAGCTGGTAATCTGATATTTCTGATGTTGAAAACAGCTCAAACCGTTTGTCTTCCGGCCTGAAATAATTGATCCCCATTCCATTGTTTCCAACCCATAAAATATTTTGATTATCGAGGTATAAACATCTGATTGAATTGTAGTTCAGGCCGTGTTTCATTTCTTCACAGGAAAAAATATCTGCCTGGAGCGTTTCCGTATTCAAGAGGAAAACACCTCCATCCGTGCTGGATATCCACAACGTATCTTTTCCCTGAAAAAGCAGGTCGGTAACCGTGCGGAATGAGTGGTCGTATTCCTTGTCGAGATATTCAATAGGCAAAGTCTCATGGGTGTTCAGGTCAAATCGGAAAAGATATGAACGGGTAGTTCCAAGCCAAAGATATTCACCATTATAGGCCAGGGTATGAATAGAATTGAGTGTATCAATATTGTCCATCCCAATCGTGAAAAACTGGCGCAATATCCCTGATTCGGGCAAATACTTGATTAATCCCTGATGTTGTGTGGCGATCCATAAAGTGTCCCCAATAAACAGCAGATCCCTTATATTCACAGGTTTATTGTCGCTGCGCTGTGATGGGAGGTGAATTAATTTTGATTCTTTGTTTTTCTGATCATAAAATAAAAGCCCTTGTGTCCATGTTCCTGCCCAGATATTATTGTTTTTGTCTGAGGTGATGCTCATGATATTCATTTTGTCGAATGGGCCGGGTGGACGGATTTTATAGAATTTTTCCGTGTAGGGATCCATAACGCATAATCCACTGTCAACCGTTGACAGCCAAAGTTTGCCTTCAAAATCAATAAATGACCGTCTTATATTCTCTGCAGGAAGGGAGTGCGGATCATTGATGTTTTGACGGAAAACCTTAAACTCCTGCCCGTCAAAGCGGTTCAGGCCATCAGAAGTGCTAAACCACATAAAACCGAGACTGTCCTTAACGATAGATGTTACCAGGCTGGCTGACAGTCCGTTATCATTTGTTAATGACAGGAATTGATGCTCTTCGCCGCCGAAGGCCAGATGCGGTATAAAAAACAGGAAAAGCAGTATGGTTTGAATTTGTTTTTTCATTGTGGTATTCCGATTCACAAATATACATAATCTTATCCGTAAATGAAGTCCTGAATTTATCCGCCGGTAAATTTTCCGCGCTTAGGTCCCGGGCAATTTTATTAATCTTTTCCGGAAACGCATAATTCTTTTTAACCTAGCAGGCTGCCTGTAAATTCTTGGCAGGGCTGGTGTAGCTTTCTTGATATTCAATATCTTTATCTGCTTCCGCATCCAATTTTAGATTATATTTGTGATGTATGAAAACCAAACACATAGCGCTTTTTGCCGTCATTTTGTTCTTTTTAACCCGCTTTCTTTGTTTGCAGCAATCTATTGCACAACAAACAACACCTCATGATATACTGGTTTCTTATAGAACGGCCCAAACGGATTCAGCGGAACTTGAATCATTGCGGCAAATCCTGAATTATTGGCGGACTTATAAAACTGATTCCACAATATTTTATTCCAAGCTGCTGATAAATAAGGCTTTATCCTGTAATGAAGTGTCGAAAGCATATAAGGGTTATTACTGGCTGTGCAATACTTATATTGAAAATGGGCATATTGATTCCGCTCTTGTTTATGCCTTTGAAGGTCTGGATGTTTTTAGTGGAGCAGAACAATTATATCCCAAAACGGTAATGCTTTTGTTGATTGGGGAGCAATTTCGTGCAATGCAACAGTTTGATGATGCGCAGAAATATCTTTTTCAATCTTGGAATGCAGCTTTAAATACTGACAGAAAGGAGGTTACAGTTGGAATTGCCAATCGGATTGCAGCCGTATATCACGAAAGTAAGGATCATGAAAATGCGCTTCTTTGGGCAGATTCTTCATTGAAACTTGAAAAACTGTATGATAATTATTCTTATCACATTAAAAACCTGGCCATTAAAGCAGCTGTTTACCGCGATCAGAAATTGTTTCAAAAGGCTTTGGATATACTCCATCAGGCATTGGAAGCAGCTAAAGGGAATGAAGTCCTTGAAATTGAATTGATGAATAATCTGGCGTCAACTTATTATCAATTTGGAAAAACGCAGCCTGCTGTCGAATATGCTGAACTCTCTTATTCCAAGTCGGTTCAAATGCAGTTGGATGCATATTGTGTGGTTTCTGCCGAGATACTGGCAACAGCCTATAGTAAGTTGGGAAATTTTAAAAAGGCATTTCATTTCATGAGCGCATATGAGCAAATCAGGCATCGTGTTTTTTACAGGGAGCGGGATGCGCAAATTGCGGAACTGAATACACGCTACGAAATCCAGAAAAAAGAAACGGAAATTGAACAGCAAAAACTTCGCCTGGTCGAGAACGAATGGGCCATGAAACGCAAGAATATTATTCTGATTTCTGTACTGGTGTTATTCCTGATCCTCGTCTTTTTCTCTGTTTACCTGTTTGCTGCGCGTAGGAAAATAAAATCGGCACATAATGAGCTGCTGGCGAAAAACATGGAAATTGAGCAGCAAAAACAGGAAATTGAAAATAAAGCTGTTGAAATCCAAAAAGCCTATAATAAGCTCAAAGAATTGGATATTCAGAAACAATCATTTATCCATATGCTGGTGCATGATTTGAAAAATCCTTTGAACCTTCTGGTGAATGTTGATCTTTTTGAGGATGAAAAAGAACGTGCCGAATTGGTGAAAAATTCAGCAAACCAAATGCTTACAATGGTGATGAATATGTTGGACGTGAGTTCCTCAGAAGAGAAAGAAATGAAACTGTATAAAGAAAAATTTGTACTTGATCAACTCCTGAAAAAAGCAATTGATGAGCAGGATTTTTTGCGTATCCCAAAGAGTATAATTATCGATTTGCAGACTGATAATACTTATACCGTTTTTGCCGATAAAAATATTTTTCACCGTATGATGGTCAACCTGCTTAGTAATGCGTTGAAGTTTAGTTATTCATCGGATGTTGTGCAGGTTTTGGTGCGCAGGAAAAGTACGTCGGCCTTGTATGTTTCTGTGAAAGATAACGGGCCGGGCATTAAAAAGGAGGATCATCAGCGGCTGTTTAAAAAATTCAGCCAACTCGATCAGCCCAAAGAAAGTCATATGGGCAGCACGGGCTTGGGGCTGGCATTTTGTAAAATCGCGGCAGAGGCACATGGCTGGAATATTGGTGTTCGTTCATCAGAAGGAAAAGGAGCCGAATTTTGGATTGAACTGAATGATTTTGATACTACTGTTTCGTGAATCTTTTTCAGCCATTCCTGAATTATTGTAGCCTACATATTATCCGCAAAAAGAAGATTTGTCCTTTTTCGTATAAGTGATACGCAATCTTTTTATTTTTGTCCATGAAGCTAAGTTTATGAAATATTTCCGCATAATTATCCTGTTGTCAATTGTAATGCTTATGAATGCCTGCCATGTAGCCCGTTTTTTCTACTATAATTTTGCTGATGAAAAAGATTACCGCAAATTCCCGGAAGTTCCTGTTCTTAAAGGTGATGAAGTGTCGGAGATGAGCAGGGGAGAACCTTTTATTCCAAAACTTCCTGATTCATTGGTGGATAAAAAGCATCCGGATTTTTCCGCCTATCTGGAGAAAAACAAAAGCCTGGCATTTATGGTCTTGAAAGATGACAGCATTATAAGCGAAATCTACTTCAAGGATATTGATTCTGCTTCGGTACTGGCTTCCTTTAGCGTTACAAAATCTGTGGTTTCGGTATTGGCCGGTATTGCGCGCGATGAAGGAAAAATCAAAAGCTTTGATGATCCCGTAACCGATTATGTTGCGGACCTGCCAAATGGTTTTGAACAAATCCATCTGATTGACTTGATGAATATGCGCTCCGGCCTCAACTTTACGGAAGCTTATTACAACCCTTTCGGCCATATGGCGAAGTTTTATTACGGAACGCACTTGGATAAATTTGTGCGCCAACTCAAAGTAGTTGATGTGCCCGGAAATAATTATCAATATCAATCTGCTAATACACAGCTTCTTGCAATGGCTGTTGAGTCGGCAACAGGCATGAAGCTGAACGAATATCTAAGCGAAAAAATATGGAAACCTGCCGGGATGGCTTATGATGCGAGCTGGAATACCGATAGCAAAAAGCATCAGACCATTAAAGCATTTTGTTGTCTAAATTCCTCTTTGATTGATTTTGCCCGTTTTGGCTTGATTTGCCGGCATCGGGGCTTCTGGAACGGAAAACAGATCATACCGGAATCCTATTTCGATGCGCTTTTTAATACAAAAAACGATTCCCGTGATTCGCGCGGATATCCCTACATCATGCATTGGCGTGTGCTTGATGACGGCAGTTTCTTTGCCAAAGGTATTTTGGGGCAGTATATTTATATCGATCCCAAAAACAATCTTGTAATGCTGCGCTTTGGGTCAGGATCGGCCAATATTGACTGGATTGCCTTTTTTCGCCAAATTAGGGAGCAGTATTTGTAATGTGCGGGCTATTCTTCGTAAAATTCTTCAATTTTCGGGAAATGTAGTTTTTTGCGTGCCACTTCTTCCGGGAAAGTGAAATATACAGCTTCTGCTGAGGCACATAAAGTACCTTCGCCATCAAAAAGGGAAACATCGATATAGGCCAGGTTGCGTTTCATTTCGCGCAATTTGGCTTCAAGCCTGATTTCTCCTTTGTCAATCTCAACGCTTTTTATGTATTTGCAGTTCAAACGGCTGGTTACGCCGGCTGTTTTTACTTTGACCAAAACCACCCAACTGGCAATTTCGTCCATCATTGTGGCTTGTATGCCGCCATGTAAAATGTGAAAATAACCCTGATAGTCCATCGATGGGCTCCAGGTGCTGATCACTTTTTCTCCATCTTCAAAGAAATTTAGTTTTAAACCAATCGGGTTGTCGGGCGAACAGCCGAAACAATTGTACCCTTCGAGCTTCCGGTAGGGATTGTATAAGCGTTTCATAATAATGTTTTTGAACCTATTCTGAATAATGTAATACTGAACAAAATTAATAGCTTTGTAGTTGATATTAAAATTTGGCCTGCAATTTGTTAGAATCCTATTCCTATATTACTGTATGTCAGCTTAAAAATTAAATTAAAATATGAAACATTTAAAAAGCATTCTTTTCGCCGTAATTATTTCTGTTTTTGTTTTCACATCCTGCGAAGAAACCAAAGAAATTATTGATGACCTTACGCCTGCCCTAACCGAAGCAGAGGTTGTTGAAGGCTTAAAGTCGGCATTGATTGTCAGTACAGATACCAGTGTAAGCCGGGTTTCGGCCTTGAATGGATATTTTGGCGATCCCCTTATTAAGATATTAATGCCTGAAGAGGCAGCAGTTATTACCGACAATATAGAAATGCTGCCGTTTGGTCAAGATTATGTTGATGAGATGGTGCTGAAAATGAACCGCGCCGCAGAAGATGCTGCTGCAGAAGCCGCAGAGGTTTTTTGGAGCGCAATAACGGAAATGACCATCAGTGATGCGTTTAATATCCTTAATGGTGATGATAATGCCGCCACGCAGTACCTGATTGACCATACTTATGATAAATTACAGTCGCTTTATCAGCCCAAAGTAAATTCATCGCTGGAGAAACCGCTGGTAGAAGGCGTTTCGGCCAATGAAAGCTGGGGTTTCCTTACATCAAATTATAATGAAGTGGCCAATAGCCTGATCGGTCAGCTTGCCGGCTTGACACCTGTTAATGTTCCTTTGGATGAGTATGTTACAACAAAAGCCCTCGATGGGTTATTTGTGAAAATCGCGGAAGAGGAAAAACAAATCCGCCACGATCCGCTTGCCCGCGTCAACGATATCCTGAAAAGGGTTTTTGGTGATTAAGAAAATCTTTTCTGAATATACGTATAAAGCTCGCTTACTTTGAGTTGGGAGGTTGACGGGCCGGTACGTATATAAAATATTTCATCATTATTGCCTGTATAGTAGGCCGGTAAATTAGCCGGATGAACATCAACCCTCATAATTTCCTTGCCATCCATTTCTTCAATGTGGATTTTCAGGAAAGTAAGGTGATGCATGGATATCTTGGTTTTTACCAGATTTGATAAATGCAGCATGGCCTTGTCTTCATTGGCAAACTGGTCTTTTTCAAGGCCGAATATATTTCCATTATCTTCAATACCGATCAATAAAGTACCTCCTTCGGAATTGAGGAAAGCGGCAATGGTTTTCAGGCTGGCCTGTTCAATATTTTTGTCAAATTTACCGGTATGCAGGTTATAACGCAGGCTTGATTTGAACTCCACTTTCTCATCTTCGCCATTCTGGATGAGCAAACGGCTTGAAGTATTCGAATTTGTGCGCAGATAACTGCTGATACGGTTTACAATATTGATGAGGATCTTCTTTAAAATGACCGTGTTTATTTCCTGATTGTGCAAAAGGCTATGATCAAACGAAATCAGTTCAGAATCCTGATCGGCAATTACGGAAGCGGCGCGGTAATGTTCGTTAACAAATGCTATTTCGCCGAAAAAATCAGGATTTGTATAGCTTACATTTTCTGAACCGGGGATTTCGGCGGTAAGTTGCCCCGAGAGTACAATAAAAAGGCTGTGTTTATTCTCGCGTGCAAGGATGATATAATCTCCCTGCTTTACAAGCTGATGCTGTCCGAATTTCAAAAATTCCCTGATTTCTTCTTCTGTTAAAGCCCGGAACAAAGGGCTTTCCTTGACGGTTTTTACGTTTGGCATATTTTTGATTTTTCTTTCAACAAAGATAAAAAAAGAAAGGCTGCCCGGAGTGAGCAGCCTTTTAAAAACGAAAAGAGTGTAATTTAGCTTTCTTCTAAATATCGTAAGCTTCCGTCTTCCTGTTCTTCAGCCAGAGGTGCATGACGGACTGCGAAAATTATTCCACTGACCAAAACCAATGAAACAAATCCAATTATGAGCAAAATAACCAGTTTTAACATAATAATATTCTTTTACCTTGCATTTTAGTATGCAATATCCGTGCCGATATATTTAAGATGTTTATATTCAGTGTTTTATGTGATTATCATCAGTTTAGTTAATAAGCTGCCTTATCCGAAAAATGATGATGATAAATTAACCCTAAATTAATTATAATGTTTATATGTCTGAAAATGAGTTTATTATGGCTTGATTTCCTATGAATTATCCGTTTTCGGATAATGTTTGTGTTTTCGGGAAATTCTTGTTTGAGGGTTTTCGCTACAAATAGGTTCAAATTAGCCATAAATACGCTCTAAATGAGCACGAAAACTGATTTCTACTGGATTTCTCCCTCCTTTTTTCGTATATTAGCATTTATAAAACCAAAGCCTATGAAACCCTTTAAACCACTCAAGCTGTCATTATATTTTTTTGTGTTTAGTTTGATGTTTCTGTCTTGTAAGCGAGATGAAATAACACAATCCGATCCGTCCGATACAGATAAAGATATTACTCAGCTGGATATTCCGGGGGAATTTAATTTTGAAACTTCGCATACTGTTTCTTTGGATATAAAAACGCTCAATGCACGCTCCGAAGCTGTTCCTGCTGTGCGGGTTGATGTTTATCTTGCTGATCCTGAAGACGAAACAGCGGATGGGCGAAAGATTTTTTCAGCCAGATCGGATAAAAACGGTGTGCTCCAGGCCGAAATATCTGTTCCCGACTACATTGGTTCCTTATATGTTGGAACGGATTATATTGGCTATCCAAATGCAGTTGAACTTGAAATTACAGACCAAAAAGTAGTTTATAGCTTTGGTGTCCGCAATGAAGTGCAAATTTTAAAATCCATTAAGCCTGTTGATCTGGGCAATAGTTTTAAAAGTGTTGCATATCAGCCTGTATATAAATATATGGGAGGCTATAATTATAATGGTATGCCCGATTATCTGATCGAACCGGATGTAATCAGCCCTGATTTTTATGACGATCTGAACGCAACTTTTCCCGAAAACCGTCCTGTACCTCAATATCATCCGGAATATCTCGATGATGGTTTTGTGCATAACTTGATCCTCGATCAACCTGCGGATGTTTGGGTAACTTTTGTGCATGAAGGAGCGGGTTACAAAAACAGCCTGGGCTATTATAAATATCTTTTGGGCGATGAGCCACAACAGGTTGAAGATGTTGATACTGTTACGATTATTTTTCCCAACACATCATTTCAGGGAAGCGGAGGTGATCTGCAATCAGGTGACAAAGTGTATTTGGGTCAGTTTCCTGCAAACACCGTTATTGGTTGGGTCTTGGTTGCAGATGGATATAGTTTATCTCAGCAACAGGTTACAGGCGGCAAGCACATTGTTTATTCTGATCCGGCAATAAACCCTGAAACAAACCCGCAATTACGGCAACATGCTGTGCTTTTGAACGATAACGGGCGCGATTTGTTTGTTTTGGGCTTTGAAGACCTGAGAAGGGATGGATGGTGCGATAATGATTTTAATGATGCGATGTTCTATGTTACCGCAAATCCAATCGTAGCCGTTGAAACCGGAAATCTGGGAATTATCGAATATACCGACAGCGATGCAGATAATGACGGCGTTTCCGATAGCTTTGACGATTATCCCAATGATCCCGAAAAGGCTTTCGATAACTTCTATCCGGATGCAAATTCTTATGGAACGCTCGCTTTTGAAGATTTATGGCCCAGCCGAGGTGATTATGATTTCAATGATATGGTTTTGGATTACCGCTTTTTGCAGGTGCTCAATGGCGAAAACGAAATGGTAGAACTGCAAGCCGAATTCGTTTTAAAGGCTTTTGGCGCTTCAAACCATAATGGTTTTGCCTTTGAAATGCCTTTTAGCCCTTCTTTGATCCAAAGCATTAGCGGTCAGGTTATAACGGAAGATTATGTAAGCATGGCTGCCAATAATACTGAAGCCGGAATGGCAAAAAGTGTGGTTTTTGTTTTTGATAATGCCTATCAGGTAATGGAATTCCCGGGTGGTGGAACCGGCGTTAATACCGATCCTTCAGCGCCTTATGTAGCTCCGGAAACCATCAGCCTGCAGATTGTCCTGACACAGCCCATTGCGCTCTCAGATGCAGGGACGCCTCCATTCAATCCCTTTATTGTGGTAAACCGGAACAGGGGCAGAGAGGTTCATCTTCCCGATAAAGCACCTACAAGCCATGCAGATCTTTCACTTTTTGGAACATCAAGTGATGATAGCAATCCTTCAACAGGACGTTACTATAAAACATCGACAAATTTGCCCTGGGCTTTAAATATTATCGATCAATTTGATTATCCCATTGAACGGGCTTCTGTTATTGATGGCCATCTGAAATTTGCCGATTGGGCAGAATCCGGCGGTCAAAACTTTTATGACTGGTTTCAGGATCAGGGTTCTTACCGCGATGATTCCAAGATTTTTGCAACACCACAAAGAAAATAGGAGCATAAAATATTGATAGAGGTCAGTAGATAAGTACATAGAATGATTTATGCTCGAGAATAAATAGATTTCTCCTCCCGCTGGTCGTCGAAATGACTGTTTGTTAATTGTTTGGGCAAAGGCGGCGAGGACACAATAAAAAATATAAAATAAGTCCTCGCCGCCTTTGCCACTTGAACACAACAAAAGGTCATTTCGACAGGAAGTTCATAGCGAAGCGGAGAGCTGGATGGAGAAATCTATGTTACTCAATAACAAATCATTATTGTTTTTATGATTTGCCAAAACTAATATGCACCTACATACTGACCTCTAAATATTGATTCTTTAATTGGTTTTTGGTTAATGGTAAAATACGGGTCTGCACAACAGATCCGTATTTATTTTAACGAAAAATGTTGAAGCCGGGAAAGCGGGATTCTTTTCCCTATTGATTTTATTATCTTTGCAGCCGCTTTTAAACATATCCTGCTTTTCAGGAAGAAAAAATCTGTTATGGATAGAAATACGATTTTTGGCCTTGTGGCCATATTTGTGCTTTTTTTGGGTTGGAGTTATTTTATGCAGCCCTCAAAAGAAGAACTTGAGAGGGAGCAATTCAGGCGCGATTCCATTGCAGCCGTGATGCAGGCCAGAGCCGATTCGCTCCTGGCACTTCAGTTACAAGCAGAAAACGCTGCCGAACAACAAGCCGACAGCGATGCGTTGGCTCCGAATGCTGCTGCGCAGTCTGATTCGCTTATGTTTGATAAACTCGGTGTATTTGCTTCTGCGGCAAAAGGTTCCGGTCAAGCTGTTTTGCTCGAGAATGACCTCCTGAAAATATCGCTCTCTCCGCTTGGAGGAAAAGTAGAACAGGTGCAGCTTAAGAAATATCAAACCTATGATACCCTTCCACTAACATTGTATGTGCCGGGTTCGGTGCGCTTTGGAATGGAATTTTTTAGCAATAACCGCCTCATCAATACCAATGAACTGTTTTTTGAAACCTACGTCAATGGCAGGCCATATAATTCCACCGATCCGGTAACACTCGACGGAAAAGACAGCCTTGAGCTGGCAATGCGCCTTTATACCGTGGATGGAAAAATGAACAATCAGTTTATGGAATATGCTTATACAATCCGCAAAGGCTCGTATATGCTGGGGTTTGATATTCATTTTTCAAATATGGGCAATCTCATAAACGTCCGAAACAGCTTCCTGAACCTCGGATGGAGCGCCAACCTGAACCGTGAAGAAAAAAGCCTTAAAACAGAGCGCGACCAAACCACAATCTACTACAAACTCTATAAAGATAATGTGGATTACCTGTCTGAACGTGGCGACGACAGCGAGATCATAAATGAAAAACTGCGCTGGATTTCCTTTAAATCACGCTTTTTCCTTTCAACGCTTATTGCTGATGATTATCTGATGAATGCTGAGCTCAACACAATGGTGGATCCTGCCAACGAAAGCAATGAACACTATTTGCAAAGTATGGATGCGCAAATTGGTATTCCTTATGCAGGCAGCCCGGATGAGCGACAAGAAATGAATTTCTATTTTGGCCCTAATAAATATAATATCCTGAACGCTTATGATCTGGGACTCGAAAAACAGATTCCATTGGGTTGGGGATTTTTCCTCCTCGCTTGGATTAATATTTATGCCGTTATTCCTGTTTTTGATTTCCTCGGAAGCTTTGGCTGGAATTATGGTATTATTATCCTGATACTTACAGTGCTCCTTAAGATTGTCCTTTTCCCGATTGCCTATAAAACCTATATGTCATCGGCAAAAATGCGGGTTTTAAAACCGGAAATTGACGAAATTGGCAAGAAATTTCCCAAGCAGGAAGATGCTATGAAAAAACAGCAGGCTACTATGGCACTTTACAAAAAAGCCGGGGTGAACCCTATGGCCGGCTGTGTGCCCATGCTCCTGCAGATGCCTATCCTGATTGCGATGTTCCGCTTTTTCCCTTCTTCCATCGAGCTTCGTCAACAGTCTTTCCTGTGGGCTACTGACCTGTCTTCTTACGATGCTATCATTTCCTGGAATCAGGATATTCCGATTATCAGCTGGGCGCTTGGAAATCACCTGAGCTTGTTTACCCTGCTGATGACGATTTCTACTTTGATTTATACACGCCTCAATAATCAGATGATGTCATCCGGACAGCAAATGCCCGGTATGAAAACCATGATGTACATCATGCCGCTGATGTTCCTGGGCTTCTTTAACAGCTATGCCTCGGCATTGAGTTATTATTATCTGCTGGCCAACCTCATAACTTTTGCACAGATGTTCGCAATCCGCCGATTGGTCGATGAAGATAAACTGCGCTTGAAAATCCAGGCCAATAAGAAAAAGCCGGTGAAGAAATCGAAGTTTCAGCAACGCCTCGAAGAAATGGCAAAACAAAAAGGATTGGAACAAAAAAGAAAATAAATCGCGAAGCGGGCCAAAGAGTCCGCTTTTTTTTTATTTGTCGGATTTCGTGTCAATTTGAGACGGTTCAAAAAGTTTTTACTACATTAGTGTGTTAAAAACCAAATGCAATGAAACAACTCAGCGCTTTACTCCTCCTGTTTTTTGTTCTTATTGTTAATGTCAGTGCGTCTGAACGAAAAATGATTGTGGGCGTTTCTGAATCTCCTCCATTTGTTTATAGCCAGGATGGCCGTTTTACCGGTTTGAATGTCGATCTTTGGGAAGAAATTGCCGATAGCCTGAATATTGATTACGAATACAAAAAATATACGATAGCCGGTTTAATCAGTGCTTTGAGAAATGGCAAGATTGACCTGTGCATTTCTCCTCTTACTATTACAGCAAGTCGTTTGGAATACATGAATTTTTCTGTTCCGGTTTATGTTTCTGATCTTGCATTTGCTGTAACACGATCGCAGGAATCTACTTTTTTTGGGATACTGGCACGCTTTTTCAGTTGGGAGTTTTTTAGTGTTATAGGAGGGCTTTTTTTGGTGATTTTGGTTTTTGGATTTGCTGTTTGGCTTTTTGAAAATAGGAGAAATGAAGATTTTCCAAAAGGCTGGAAGGGCGTATTTGAAGGTGTTTGGTGGTCGGCTGTAACCATGACTACCGTTGGTTATGGGGACAAAAGCCCCAAAACTTTTGGTGGTCGTTTTCTTGCGGTGATATGGATGTTTACGGCAGTAATTATCATATCCTCTTTTACTGCCGGTATCACTTCTTCCTTAACTGTAAATACACTGAACAGCGAAATAAATGAGCTGTCCGATTTGCGCAAAATCCCAACAGGCACGGTCAGGGGGTCAAGCAGCGAAGCGATGACCAAAGAATTTCACATTGATGCCATAATGTATCCCTCCGTTCGTGAAGGACTGGAGCATATGCTCACAGGCAGGATAAAAGCTTTTGTTTATGATGAACCGATTCTCAGGTTTTATCTGGGACAAATGGAAATGGATGGTGACACCTACTTGTTGACGGATCGTTTTTATTCCGATTATCTTGGGTTTAGTGCGATGGATTACAGTATTATACGAAAAATAAACCCACTGCTCATAGAATTGATGGACGGTGAACAATGGAAACAAATGCTTACGGAGTATGGATTGCTTCAGCATAACAAAAAAGGAGCCGTAAATTGAGGATAGCTTTTCATTTATTCTTATATTTGGAAATCAGAGAAATTAATTGAATCCAAAATCTCAAAATTATGAATTACAGTAAGTTTTATATCCAGTTTGGAAAACTGCTTTATGCCATTGCCAAGTCGGATGGTAAAGTTCAGGAAGAAGAAATTGATGAGTTTTACCGTATAGTAAAAAGGGAATTGCAAACTATACAGGACAAATCGGGAGCAAATCAAGATAACAGCATTTTTTCCGAATTTGAATTCGAACAATTGGTCTTCGCTGATGCTGATAAGGAAAAGACTTTTGAAACTTTTCTTGATTTTATTCGCGAAAACCATGATGACATTACGCCCGAAATCAGGGAATTATGCATTGAATCGGTGCGCAGGGTTGCTTTGGCATACAACGGAATTGTGATGCAGGAGCAGGATATGATCGATCGGCTCAACGAAGCTTTTGATGCATAAATATGGCTTTGCTCCAAACTGCTAAAAGCAAAAAAAAACCGGACTGAAATCAGTCCGGTTTTTAATTATTCTAAAAGTATTTTAATACTCAACAATTTTTGTCCAGTTAAATTCCCTTGGGTTAATACACATAACAGGAATTTGCGACTGATTGAAAATGATTTCTTCATCATAGCTTCCGAGGATAAAAGTAGAGAATCCTTTATCTGGATTGGTCATAATCATAATCAGATCAGAATTCAGCTCGGTTGCAAAATCAAGAACCTGCTTGGAGAAATCTCCGCCACCAGCTTTTTTTACAGTAAATTCAACATTGTTGTTGCTGAAGTGGTCTGTAATGATTTTTATGGCTTTTTCAACTTCTTCGTTGCTGGAATGGAGCAAATGAATGGTTGAGTTGAATGATTGTGCAATATAAGTTGCCCATTTGGTTTTTTCCCATGGGCCCGAATCGCTGGTAATAGGCAGAACAATATCGTTGAAGCCTTTTACGGGGCGCTTTTGAACGATAATAACCGGTGCCGGGCTGCTGGTTACCACGCGCAGCGCGAAACTTCCGGTGAGCTTTTGCATGCCAACTTTTCCGTGGGTGCCAAGAATCAGCATATTGGCCTCAACTTCTTTAGCTACTTCACCAATTGTTGTGAAGATATTGCCTTCACGGGCAATGGTTTCTACTTCCAAATGATCGTTTGCCTTGATCTTATCAGCAATGCTTTTCAGTTTTGCATCGATACTTTCTTCGGTAAGACCTTCTTTTTTAAGTGAGGTTTTTGTGTTTTTGTCAATTACATGAAGTAAATAAATCTTGTAATTGGCTGTTTTGGCGGTTTCAACAGCATAACTAATGGCGTTGTCACACACTTCTGAAAAATCTGTGGGAACCAATACGTTTTTCTGATTGCTATCCATGGGTTTGATTTTTATATTGAACCAATAATTATATTCTGATAAGTGTCATCCTTATTTGTTCCAAAATTAAAAAAAATCAGTTTAATATTTGCGCGAAAGCTTAAATTTATTCAAAATTCATCTGAACCTGCTTTATTCATGCTTTTAATTCAGGTCAGATGTGTGGCGTCTAAAGCTGAAGATATAGTCGCCTATTTCAAAGCTTTAGCAACGAAGCAGATGGCCTGAAATAAATGCAATGTAAAATGCAAACAAATTCAATTTTAGGATATAAATTTAATAAACGCTTAATTTTTAGCTGCTTACATTATTTTGTTTGCATTTTATGAATTGAGCAGGTGAAAACCTGATGCATACATCAAGCAGATTCCAGTTTTTCCCTGATCTTTCTTACTTCCTCCGGATTTGTTTCGCGTATTTCAAAATCGTTAATCAGGCTTTTGTCAAAACTGCTCATACGTGGATATTCCATCCGGTGCATCATTGCCGAATTTCTACTGTGGCGCGCAGAGGCATGGAATTCTTTCGCTCCGGTATATTCCGCCAGTTCGGCAATATTTTCGGAATTTATTCCACCACCGGGCATGATACAGATACTGCTGCCGGCATTTTCAACCAGTTTTTTGATTAAGTCTTTCCCTTTCAAAGCAGAACTTTCTTGACCGGAAGTCAGGAGCCTTTTTGTACCTAATTTAATAATGATTTCCAGGCATTCGGGCGGGTTGATGCAATGGTCAAAAGCGCGGTGAAAAGTAAAGGGCAGGGGTGAAGCTGCTTCGATAAGCCTTTTTGTTATACCTTCATCAATGCTTCCATCTGCATTTAGTGCACCACAAACAATGCCGTCGGCGCCTAGTTTTCTGGCCTGTTCAATATCGCGGAGCATTACGTCTGTTTCGGCACGGCTGTACAAAAAGTCGCCCGGACGAGGCCTGATCAAAACAAATATGCCTTTTTGTGTTTGCTGCCGCAGATATTTAATCATGCCTGCAGAAGGTGTTGTGCCCCCTTGCAATAGGTTGTCGCAGAGTTCAATACGGTCGCAGCCTCCTTTAAAGGCATTTAATGCAGATTCCACGCCTTCGCAGCATATTTCCAGTTGGAAGTCTTTCATGACAAATGATTTTTAGCCTGAGCCGGTTGTCTTTGCCAAATTTAGTAATAAACAGCGTACTGCTCAATAAAGCGGTCAATGACAGAAATCATTTCCTCATTCAGGCAAATGGTTATACCTTTTATAATGAGGGAAGGGATTTCGCGATAAAAAGCATGCGCAATTCCGCCACAGATACAGGCAATCGTATCGCTGTCGCCACCCAATGATACGGCATTTCTTATGGCATCCTCAAAATCAGTCGATTCGAGAAACGCGATAATGGCTTCAGGAACACTGCCCTGGCAACTGACATTAAATTGATATTCCGGACGGATGTCGTCCAGATTACGGCTCAGGTCGTACTCAAAGCGTTTACTTATTTCTTTGGCAATATCCTCTTTGGATGCTTGCTGGCGAGCCATAAACACAGCGAGTGCAACGGCCTGTGCGCCTTTGATCGCCTCCGGATGGTTATGGGTGATCCTTGCCGATTTTTTGGCTTCTTCCAAAACCTTCTCCGCATCATCAAAAGCCCAGGCAACCGGACTGATGCGCATAGCCGAACCATTGCCCCAGCTGTTGTATGGAAATGGGCTTTTGCTGTGCATCCATTTATTGAAATGATGTCCATATCCCCGGTTGGGATATTCCAAAGGCCAGCTTTTATATGTTTCAAGATATGGTTTACGGTTCAATAGACTGTCGGCAGTTGCCAATGTAAGCACGGTATCATCTGTGAAGCGCGATTTTTCACTGAATAGCTCGAAATCTTTGCTTTTTATATTGTTAAATTCAAATCGGGATCCAATAATATCTCCCGCTATTGCTCCAATCATGTGTTCGATTTTGCGCAAATATAAGCCTATTGCATGCATACTTGCACCTTAATCTACCTTGCCTTTTTCAAAAAAAATGTTAACGAATGCTTTCTGCTTTTGTAGGTGTTTGTTAATCAAAGATTTCAGGAAAACAAAAAACCGCATCCGGTAAGCCGAGCGCGGTTTATTTGGTCAAACATTGTTTTTATTGGTTCGTCAGCTCATTTCTGCTGATAAATATTTTTTCCCAAAGTCCGTTTTTGCCACCATTAAACCAGCTGCCCGGATTGGCTGTTGAATTAATGATGTATTGCATGCTGCTGTCGGCAGGAAATGCTTCAATAACAATAGGGTTGAAATTGTTTCCTTCAATTTTCAGGCTGAGTGCGGGCGTTTCGCTTTGGCGCGATGTGGCGTCTTTTTCAAAATCTCCGCTCATTATGCGCGATATTTTATTTACAAAGCGTGCTGCGCTAGCCGAATCGGCCTGCAAACCATCAATCGCCCATTGTCCGCCTTGCTTTTGCAACACAAAGCCCGTATCGGAAGGGTAACTGAATGTCAAGCGGTTGATATCATCCGGTCGTTTGCTGACCAGATTTTTATCGCGGTAACTGCTTATGGTCGGCTGAAAACTCATCCGCAGGAAACCATCTACAGAATACACAATATCATCATCGCTGCGGCGAACAAAAGTATTGGTTTTTGTCTGCGGCTGTCGCTGATAGGGGTTTGTGGAAGGGATCTGTTTGAAGTTGAATTTTCCAATCATGATGTCGGAAATGATATCACCGCCATCCAGCAGTTTTACACGTGTTGCCATTGAGTCGGTAACTTCAAATTTTTTCCAGTTTTTGGCTTTTGTAGCCGCTACACGCTCTGTTTTTAAATTGCTCAGATTGCCCAAAAGCCCCTGAACCAGGTTGTTGTCGGCGCGGTGTTTTTTGCCTTTCTGCTCCACAAACCACTGTGAGTTTTCTTTGGAGAGTATGATTTTTGCGTCCTGATCATTTTTGCTGATGATTTCCAGCGCATCCACGGCTGCCGTGTCGGGTTCAATTACCATGGAACGGAATGAGCGTTCGCTTTTACCGCTTTTGCTGAGCTGCATAATCACGACAATCAATAGCAAAAGCAGAAATACAATGCCCAGTATTTTGATGTTTGATTTTTTCTTTGCCATTTTTTTCTATTTTATGTATCCTTCTTGCATTCGCTTAATTCTTTGGATTTTCCTGCGCTGCGCCCTGACGATGCCATAAACAATAATCAGAATAATCGGCAGCAGGAAGTTCAGCCATTTCAGCAGTGCTTTTGTGCTGTCTTCTACCTGATCGAGCGGACGGGCGCTGATGCCTTTGGTGCGCAACTGGATAAGCCCTGTAGCATCCGACAGCCAGTCGATGGAATTTACCAGCAAGCTCACATTATCTGCGGCAAGTTGTTGCATCTGCTGTCCGCTGCCGTTTACGGCAAAATCCCCATCGGCAATAACGATCATGCGCGAATCAGGGCCTTTGGTGAGTTTGCCTTCAAATAATGCTCCGGCTACAAGATTTTGCATGGGCAAATCTGAATTGGCCCATTTTTTATTGATATCGAAATAGGTACGGCTGCTTTGTGTACCTGATTTTTCCGAAGAAATCAGCAGTGGCGTAAAATGTATGGTGCTGTCGCCATTATAACTAATGGTGCTGGCAAAAGGCAAACTGACCTGCTCCAGGCCTTCGGTGATGGCGTGATCGGCAAAATTGCTGATAATCGGGATGAAGGGGAAACGTACCCGTGTAGTGTAGCGGAAGCCGCCTTGTTGTTGCGTTACGCCAACAGGCAAGCAGTTTGCGTCAATCAGGAAATTGTCTTCCACAACAATCTTCTTGCGGGCCAGCCAGCCTTCCAGACCAGTGGTAAGCGGACTGCCCATTGCTGTTTGAAAATCGCCTTCAACACGGTTCATCCCAATAAATAGGTTGCCACCTCCGCTGAGGTATTGCTCGAGTTTGTTGAGTTGCACCACATTAAAGGAATCTTTTGGGGCAACGATTGCAAGGGTAGTAAAGGGACTTAAATCAACTGTATCATTAAGCTCAACCGGCTGAATATCATATAAAACAGAGAGTTCCTGCATGGCCTGAGGGAAGGATTGCAGGCCGGGTTCGCCTTGTCCCTGCACAAAACCAACTTTGGGCTTGTCGAGCACAGCCAGTTTCTTGATGCTGGACGAAAGTTGATACTCTGTGGCCCCATTGGGCTGGATGAAAGGAATGGCATCTTTTTCTTCGCCCATTTGCACTACCGCACCCATAAATGCTTTTTGCTGGCTCACCTGGTCTTTCTCGCGTACATTGATCAGCAAAGGCTGAACACCGTTTTGTATGGCTTGCTGTTCCACTTGCGGATCGCCAGATGGATCAATAAATTCGTAAACCAGATTGCCATTGGCCAAACTGGCGTATTCAACCAAAAGCTCTTTAAAAAGACGGCGGTTTTTGGTGTATTGTGGCGGAAGGTCTTCCGTAAAATAAGCCGTAATGGTAACGGTTTGCGGCAGTTCTTCCAGAATGTTTTCTGTGGCTTCGCTAAGCGAATAGCGCTGGTCTTCCGTCATATCTACACGGAAGAAAAACTGATCGGAGATGATGTTGGCCAAAACCAGGACACCGATTCCGAGCAAAATACTTATGCTGAATGTTTTTTTATCTTTCATTATTAAGACTTTGCAGGTTTTTAAAGTTTTTTCTTTTCCATAACGGCCTGGGCACCAAAAAGTCCCAAAAGGATGATGCTGGCAAAATAGATCAGGTCGCGTGAGTCGATCACACCGCGGCTTACCGATTCAAAATGCGTTGAAAGGCTCAGGTAATCAAAGATGTTTCCCAGCATTCCGGGCAAGTTGCCGGCCAGCATGGAGAAGATAATATGGAAGAAAATACCGATAAAAAGTGCGAGCAGGAAACCGACAATCTGGTTATTGGAAATGCTGCTGGCGAATATACCGATACTGATGTATGCGGCACTCATCAGAAGAAGTCCGAAATATCCGCTCCAAACCGCTCCGTGGTCAATGGGGCCTAGTTGCGATACGGTGATGTAATAGGGCAAGGTGAGCGCCAGGGCAATGCCTATGAGCACCAGCACGGCCAGGAATTTTCCACTGATTACATTCCACAGGCTGACGGGTCGTGTAAGCAGAAGCTCAATAGTGCCCGAACGGTTTTCTTCTGCCAGCGAGCGCATGGTCAGTGCCGGAATGAAGAAAAACAGTGTCCAGTATGCCGTACCGAAAAAGGCTTGCAAGCTGGCCTGGTTGATAAAAAATATGTCTGACATAAAAAGCCAGGTAAAAAATCCACTGAAACCCAGAAAAGCCACCATCATGATGTAGGCCATCAGTGAATCGAAAAATGTCGAAAGCTCTTTGCGAGCGATTATCCATGTTTTGTTCATAGTTAAGCTTTTACTGTTAATTCTCTGAAAATATCTTCTAGTTTGGTCTCAATCGGGCTCATGCGGGTGAGTGTCCAGCCTTTTTCAACACAAAGGGCAAAAATCGCCCTGCGGCAACTTTGTCCCTGTTCGGTTTGCACTTCAAAAGCATTTTTCTCATCGCGCAGGAAATCGGTGCTGATTACATCGGGCAGTGCCTGTAAAGCGGTATGGATTTCGTTGATGTCGCCATCTTCAATGGTGAGCTGGAGAATTTCGTTGCCCTGGGCATGCTTGCGCAAATCATCGGCAGAACCGTCGGCAACGATTTTGCCTTTATTGATGATCATAATGCGGTCGCAGGTAGCTTCAACTTCGGCCAGGATGTGCGAGCTTAGGATAACGGTTTTTTCTTTTCCGATGCGCTTGATCAGCTCGCGGATTTCAATGATCTGGTTTGGATCAAGGCCGGTAGTGGGTTCATCGAGGATGAGTACTTCCGGATCGTGGATGAGCGCCTGCGCCAAACCTACACGTTGTCGGTAACCTTTGGAAAGCTCACTGATTTTTTTGTGCTTTTCGCCTTCCAGTCCGCAAACACGGATCATTTCCAGTATGCGATCCGGCAGGTTTTCTTTAGTGATGCCCTGTAGCTCGCCAACAAAGCGGAGATAGTCAATCACAGGCATATCCTGATATACCGGATTGTTTTCGGGCAGATAGCCGATGTGTTTTTTAACTTCTTCGGCATCGGTTTCCACATCAAAATCGCCAACTTTAATAGTGCCTGAGCTGGCTTCGAGAAAGGTAGTGATGGCTTTCATTGTGGTGGTTTTTCCTGCGCCGTTGGGACCAAGAAAGCCTAATACTTCCCCGGTTTTTACCCGGAAGGAAATATTGTCCACCGCTTTTTGAGGGCCATAGAGTTTTGTGAAATCTTGTACTATAATGTCCATATTTCTGCTGTTTTTCTTGCAAAAAAAAGAAAAAAGAGGATTTTTGTAAAGCCTGATTATGTGCTTTTAACAAAATTTAACAGGGGTTTATGCAAAATAGGGTTCTGCTCGGTAATGGTGCCCGCTCATTTACGATTTTGTGTACTTTGTTCTCTGAGATGATGCTCCATTTCCAGTTTTCTAAATTTGTGATATAGAGCCTTATCCCGACGAAGAAAAGATGCGTGATCTTATTGGGTTAAAAGTAATTTTTGCATGGTACTACACGGAATTTCGTGGAAAGAAAAATTATTTTATTTCAAACAGATTCCTCCAAAGTTTCCTCCTACTTCGGAAAACTTTGTCGGAATGACACGTTTTTATGAAGTCAGGAGGCAAATGCGGCGCACTTCGACTTGGTTCGGCTACGCTCACCACAGGACGCTCAGTGATCAGGCCGCATTTGCCTTAAACACCTGATAAACAATGTCATTCCGACTGGAACAAAGCCAAACGAAGTGATTAAGGCTTTGTCCCGATAGTTATCGGGAGGGAGGAATCTGTTAGCGATCAATAGTTCATTAATAAATCTCTGCATATTTTTTTCAAATATTATTGTTCCCCACGAAATTCACAGTAGAACCTTTTGCATTAACATATTACCGCTACTCTGTAGCTGGATTGTTTTGCGTTCATCTCCTTTTATAAATTTCATCGCTGCGCTGCAGCTTATTTTGAGTTTTCTGAGTCTAGCGGCTGAGCTGCGGAAAGATATATGAGATCGGGCATTCTGGTCAAGCACTATTTGTAAGCCTTTATCTCCCCGCTCTTCAACTTCCGCCTGTATTCCATCAGTTCTTTTTTAACTTCTGGTGCTAAAATGTAAAGCCCCAGGATATTCGGGAAGGCCATGGTCAGGATCATCATATCCGAAAAGTCCATTACGGCACCCAGAGATGATGAAGAACCCACAATTACAAAAAGCAGGAAAATGATGCGGTAAACCGTTGCTGCGATTTTGCGGTTGTTGAAATAGCGCTCAAAATATTTCCCGAAGAGGAAATCAAAGCCTTTCAATCCGTAATATGACCAGGAAATCATCGTAGAAAATGCAAACAGCAATATGGCAAATCCCAAAACATAAGGAAACCATGATATCACGCTTGCAAAAGCTTCGGAAGTAAGCTGGGCGCCTTCGAGATTATCCGGGTTTTGATAGAAGCCGGTAAAGATCAATACCAGAGCAGTCATGGTGCAAATAACAACCGTATCAATAAATGGCTCAAGGAGCGCTACAAAACCTTCGGTAATGGGCTTGTCGGTTTTTACCGCGGAGTGTGCGATGGCAGCAGATCCAACACCGGCTTCATTGCTGAAAGCAGCACGCTGGAAACCAACAATCAGTACACCGATCAGGCCGCCTTTCATTGCTTCTCCATGAAAAGCGCTGTTCCAGATCAGCCCGAAAGCGTCATCAATGGCTGAAAAATTTGCAAATATGATAAAGAGCGCAGCAGACACATAAAGTATCGCCATAAAGGGGACAATTTTATCGGTGACTTTGGCAATGCCTTTAATTCCGCCGATAATCACAATGCCTACGAGAACAGCCAAAATAGCACCGAAATATGCGCCATAACCGGCAACCGAGGGAAATAATATCGAAACCTGTGCAAAAGCCTGGTTGGCCTGGAACATATTGCCGCCACCGAAGGACCCGCCAATGACCAAAACGGCAAAAATCAGGGAAAGTACCGTGCCCAGGCCTTTCATTCCCTTCTTTTTTAAACCCATATATAAATAGTACATCGGGCCACCGGAAACCTGTCCGAACATATCAATTTTACGGTATTTTACGCCTAAAGTACATTCGGTAAATTTGGAGGTCATGCCTAAAAGTCCGGCAATAATCATCCAAAAAGTGGCGCCGGGACCGCCCACTGTAATGGCAATGGCCACGCCGGCGATGTTTCCCAGACCAACCGTGGCCGAAAGCGCTGTTGTTAAGGCTTGGAAATGGTTAACCTCTCCTTTATCCTCTGGATTATCATACTTTCCCCGCACAATCTGAATGGAGTGCCAGAATCCTTTGATATTGATAAATTTCATATAAACGGTAAAAAATACAGCCCCCAGAATAAGCCAAACCACAACAATAGGAACCGGTGATCCAATATCATAACCCAGGGCTTTTACCGGATCCCAAAACAGGAACTTTCCCAAATGCTCCACAATGGGCTCAAAAACAGCATTGATGTCTTCGCTGATTGTAGTGCTTTTTTTTGCTGATGCCTGATCTTTAGCAAACAGCAGCAGGTTGGTTAATGTGAACAGGCTGGTGAGCAGAAATGGTTTGATGCTTTTTTTCATAATATCCTAATTGGGGTTTTTCGGATTAATGCACATTACGGGTATTTGCTGTGTATTGTACACCATTTTTTCATCAAGGGAAGTGAAAATAAATGCAGGCTCAAATTCGTCATTATCCGTCATGATCGGTATCAGGTCGGCACGCACCGAAGCGGCAAATTCGAGCAGCTGATTGGCATAAGCAGCTTGATTTTTTGCCGTTTTAACCGATACGGGAATTTCTGCAAGCTCAAAAGCTTCCGTGATTTGTTGTACCACATTATTGATCCTGGCTTGCAGTTCGGGATTGTCTTCGCGGAAAACAAAAATGTGTACTTTGGAATTGAAATACTTCGCGAAATAAACCGACCAATAAACTTTTTGTCCGAATTCAATATCAATATTGACCGGGAAGACAATGTTTTCGTAACCGGAGCCAAAAACGCGTTTTTGGACCACCAATGTTGGGATCGGGCTTTTTTCTACAATTCTCATGGCCTGGTTGCCGATCAGCTTCTGTATGCCGGCTTTCCCCCTGGTGCCCAAAATCATAAATGCGGCATCAATTTCTTTTGCAAAACGGGGGATTTCCCTGAAAATGCTCCCTTTTCTGATTTCTGTCCCTATTTCAATTCCGTATTCAGTACGTACAAAATCCTGCACTTCTTTTAAGCGGTCTTCGGCATTTACATCGCCCGCAGCTTTCTTGAAAAAGAGGGAGCTTTCATTATTGATTACATGGAAAACTACCAGTGGGTTGCCGGTAATTTTGGATAAGGCGGCTCCGTGTTTTACGGCATTGCGGCATGCCTCGGAAAAATCGGTGGGAACCAGGATGGCTTTGTTGTTCATGCTTTGTTTTTATTCGTTTCTTAGGATTTCTTTCATTGCGGCAATTTGTTCGGGCGTGCCCAAAACAAAAAGTTTAGAATTGGGAATAACGATGGTATCGGGTGTTGGATTGATCATATACTGTCCGTCGGGGGTTTTAAATCCGATGATGTTGGCGCCAAATTTTCTGCGTACGCCAATTTCATAAATGGTTTTGTTCATCAATTCTCCGGGCAGGTCAGAACACTGGATTTCCTCCAAAGTTGTGGGACTGTCGCCATGCAGGCTGAGGTGGTCGAGGAATTCCAGGATGTCGGGACGTGCCACCAGCTTGGCCATATGCGAACCGCCTACACGTTCGGGCATCACCACATTATTGGCGCCGGCCACATAAAGCTTGCGTTCGCTGGCTTCATTTTCGGCACGGCTGATGATAGATAATGCCGGATTGAGCGAACGCGCCGTAAGTACCACAAACAGGTTGTCGGCATCTTTGGGCAAGGCACTGATGAGCGCTTTTGCATTTTTGATGCCGGCCTGAATGAGCACTTCGTCTTCGGTGGCATCGCCTTCAAGGAAATGCAGGCTGTCGCCGGATTGCTCCAGGATAATCTCATGGTTGCGGTCCAAAACCACATATTCATGCTGGTGCGATTTGAGCTCTTCAACGATTTGACGTCCGTTGCGGCCAAAACCGCATACGATCACATGGTTTTTCATAATTCTTGCGGGATTTTTTTTACTGCGGCCTTTCAGGAAAAACTGAAATTGCGATTCAATTAAAAAGGTGGTAATCACTGAAATAGCATAGGCAAAAGTTCCTAAACTGCCTAAGCTGAGCAAACTGGTAAATATTTTGCCGCCCTGCGATAACTGCTGCACTTCACCAAAGCCCACAGTAGTAACCGTGATTACCGTCATATAAAAAGCATCGATAAAATCGTAATCTTCGAGCAGCATATAACCGGAAATACCGATTATGCCAATCATCAGGATCAGGGCAATGGCATAGCGTAGTTTATGTAGTCGTGACTGCTTCTCCATATGGCTGGTACGTACTTAACCAAACAAATATACTAAAATTTGCTTTCGGCATGCAGGAGCAGATGTCCGATGCGGCATTGCAGGCATTTCTTTGGAACGCAATACTGTTTGCGCAATTCGATGAGTGCCTGGCTTTCCATTGCGCTTTCTGCATTGATGCCGAGTAGTTTATAGGATCGGATAATCCGGTTGTTTTCCGCTGGGATGTCGGATAGCAAATCAAGGGCCTGTTCGCAGAGTTCCTGTTTGCGCCGGCTTTTTCCATAAAAAAACAGGAAAGGTGAAATGGTGTTGATGATCAGCAGGTCTGCGGAACTTTCTCCTAAAATTTTGATCCGCTTTGCTGCGGTTTTGCCAAATTGATAATGGTTTTCCCAATAGTGATGGATGGGCTGCCGTAGCATATTGTGCAGGCTGTCCCGATCCGTGTTTTTGAGGATTTTACTGAATAAGGATTCATAATCCTGCATGATTGCAGCAAATTGTGCCAGGCGGACTGTCGGGAAATTGCCGGGACGAAGCCGTCCGGTTTTCCATAAGTTCCTGTCGATGGGGTAGAGGCTGAGCTTTTGTTGCTGGAACGCAAATTCATTGAGCAGCTTCATTGGGTATTTTTCATTGGCATCATCCGGCAAAAGGCCGCTCATCCCAAAAATAAGGGCTTCAACAATAAAAGGATTGCCCTGCTGCTTCAAAATTTGCTTTAAAGACAGTTGGCGCGCCAGCATTTCAAACGGAAGGTTGTTGACTTTAAATCCGAAGCTCTGCGCTAAAAGAATGTAAAAACTTGTTTCCCAGTCGTGGCCACTGTTTTCGTAAATCAGGGCAATGCTTTGTGTTTTCCGTTGCAGTCGTTCGGAAGCCAAAGCCGGAAGCCAAAGGCGGATACGCTCCGGCGAAATATTTCCAATCTGCCCCTGACAGGCAATCCAGCTGCGCGCCTGCATAAACATCCGGTAACGATAAATCATTGCCGTTGAAATGAAAGGCTTCAGGCAAAGCTGCGGTATGCGGCTGCCGTCCCTGCGCTCAATGCGTGCATCATCTTCATAAACTATGTGCAAAACAGTACTGTCGTATGCCTCATCATCCTGATGGCCATGACGAAACCAATCGGAGGCTTTGTTGTGTATTTCAATATTGCCGGCCCATTCGGTTTCGTCTATCCTGATGCGCGCATTGGAGAAATCAGGCCCGGAATCATTATTGCGCTCACCGGGACTGATAATTTCAATTTTTTCGTCATCGCTGCCTTTCAGCGCTCCACTGTAATGCTTGTGTTCCCAAATGTAGTAAAGCAGTTCTTCGTACATGACAGAATTTTTCAGTGTTTGAAATAAAAAAAAGGATTAAAAATCTGTAAGCGGGATTTTTTATCATCAATCATGTCTATAATATCCGATTTTCGCTTGTGCCTTTTGCTGAAAAAATGCTCCATCCGGTCAAAAGCCCATTTATTATGGATGGCCACATTGATTATATGGTTTTTGCGGAATTCGGGCATGAGCTTACTGTAAATCAGTTTGTCCCATTCGCCTTGTTTGGGCAGCTGGTTTATTTCCGCTTTCGCGATGATGAAGCGGCCTGCATTTTGTCCACTGAACATCGCATTGGCAATACCTTCGTACATCAGCGGATCGACCAGAAAAGCCGCATCACCCAAAAGCAAAGTCCGTTTCGATGAGATTTTTCGTTTTTTGCCGCCTATAGGAATCCACTCGCCTCGCAGCGGCAGAACAGGCTCCGAATTTGCTTTCAGTACACGGAGTTTTGGATCGGCATTCAAATGATTTCTGTATAATTCTTTGATTTTCGGGAAGAGGTCGCTTCTTTTTGCGGGAATGCCCAAACCTAAATCAAGCATATTGCCCGGCAGCGGAAAAGCCCAGAAATATCCGGGCCAAAACGCATCGCTGTAATGAAAATCAACATTTGGCGCTAAATCAATTTCTTCGGGGAGTTTTATGATCTCACGTATGGCAAAAGTGGTTTTTCCGGGCTTTTTCCATTTTAGGTGCTTCCTGGAAATGGAATGTGCCCCATCGGCACCCAAAAGCAGATCACCTTCGTAACTTGTTGTTTTTGTGATCGCCACAACTTTGTCGCCAGATTCTTTTATATCCACAACTTGTGTGTTGCCCCGGTATTCTGTGCCTGTTTTTATAGCGACATCCAAAAGGTAATTATCGAAATCGCTGCGATGGCAGGTGATCCCTTTCAGGCCGCTTTTATAATCGCTGAAACGTATTTTATGATCGGTTTTTTTGCGCGTACGAAAGCCAACACTTTCGATATCAAGAAAAGCAGGTTGCGGGATTTCTGGCGCCAGTAGCTTGATTTCGTTGAGGATGCGCAAAGAGCGTGGCCCTAGTCCGCCGCCGCAGGTTTTGTTGCCGGGACGATCGTTTTTTTCCAGTAGCAACACATCATGGCCTGAATTACTGAGCGTTATGGCCGCTGTTGTTCCAGCCGGTCCCGCACCGGCTATGATTATTTTGAGCTTGGGCATTTTTATGATTCATGTTTTATCAGCTCAAAGTTACGGATTTTTGTAAAAATGATGGTTTTTTGTTTTCCAGAATCAATTAATTGCAGGATTGGATTGTTGATTAAATTGGAATATATATATTTGTAGGGAAATAGAGAAAATATATATGGAATCCACTCAAAGCAATAATTCTTTTGGTTCTACACGGAATTTCGTGGAAAGAAATTAGAATGCTATTTCAAACAGATTCCTCCAAAGTTTCCTCATTCTTCGGAAAATTTTGTCGGAATGACGGGTTCTAAAAAATTGGTAGGCAAATGCGGCGATGACACAATAGTTTATCCCAAATGCGTCCTCGCCGCATTTGCCCTAAACATCTCTTAGACAGCGTCATTCCGACTGGAACAAAGCCGAACGGTGTGATTAAGGCTTTGTCCCGATAGTTATCGGGAGGGAGGAATCTGTATGGGATCAATAGTTTATTAATAAATATCTGCATATTTTTTTCAAATATTATTGTTACCCACGAAATTCCTAGTAGAACCATTATTTTGATGAAATAAAGCCCGATGTAAAACCTGCAGATCGGCATAAAAGCGATGTATTGTTAATTTGGGGTTTCTGATGTGTTGGGCATAGCTGCAAGCGAAAAAGCGAATTTCCAATTATAAACGGCTTTGCAAATTTATGAGGATTTATTTTGCCCGAGGCCTCAACTAGAGAGGATAGTGCGAAATTTAAACCCCACCAGCAAACAGCATATTTGCAAATCGCACAAGCGAACAAACGACCAGGATTTGTAAAAAAGGCCATTTTTTAGGCCAACACATCCGTGGTTTTTTGTTAATTTGTAAGCTTATTTAAAAAGTAATTATATTAAACTGATTTTATCAGGTGCAAGTGCTTTAAGTAATAAATATATGAGCAAAAAAAGAGATATAGATGTATCAAAGGAAGCTGGATTAATTTGGCAAGTTGCAAATGATGTATTAAGGGATATTTTCCAAAGAACGGAATATCCAGACATCATTTACCCTATGGTACTGATTCGCCGTTTAGAATGTGTTTTAATTGCTGAGTTAGAGCTGATACAAAAAAAATTTGGTACAGGGATTGCCAAAATGGGCGAAACGGCATCAGCTAAATTTATAAATGACCAACTATACAGCCGTATTGGATTTTCTAACGATTCTGGTTTTACGCTGCAAGGCCTTAAAGACGAAGGGGAGAGAAGCATTAAAAACAACTTCATCAGTTATTTGAACGGCTTCCACAGTAAAAAAGCAAACCCCGAAGATAAAGACCAGATTCAGGATGTGATTAAGTTTTCAGGTATCAGAAAGCACATTGATAAACTTAACACCAGTGGCATACTATACTGGGTCATAGAAGAATTTGCCAACATTCCACTGGAACCCGAAACGGTTTCGAATATAAAAATGGGATATGTTTTTGAAGAATTGGTAAGGCGGTTCTCGGAGCAAAACAATGCAGAAGCTGGGGAGCATTACACCCCTCGTGAGGTAATTGACCTTATGACCCACATGCTCAACATTGATGAACGCAAACTCAAAGATGGCGAATTAATTACTATTTACGACCCTGCTTGTGGTACAGGCGGAATGCTTACTTCATTAAAGGAGTTTATTGAAACCAAGGTAAACTCCAAAGCCAATGTACGGCTATATGGGCAAGAAGTAAACGATAAAACCTGGAGTATTTGCGAAGCCGATCTTATGATAAAAGGTGAAAATGCCAAAATAATTAAAGGCGACACGCTTTTTGAAGATGGTTTCCCCTGCGAGGAATTCGATTATATGATATCTAATCCACCTTACGGTAAATCGTGGAGTAAGATCAAGAAGAAAGTAATGGCAAACAGCAACGGACGTTTTGATATTGGTCAGCCGAGAACTTCCGATGGTCAGTTGCTTTTTACCCTGCACATGATTTCAAAAATGAAGGCTGCCGAAAAAGGAGGCTCTGCTATTGCCATTGTTCATAATGGTTCACCGCTTTTTAGTGGCGATGCAGGAGGTGGCGAAAGTGCTATTCGTCAATATATTATCGAAAATGATTTACTGGAAACCATTATTGCCCTACCTACACAACTGTTTTACAATACAGGTATTGCAACCTATATATGGATTCTCCGCAATAATAAATCGCACAATCGCAAAGGAAAAATCCAGCTGATAAATGCTGTTGATTTTTGGAAACCCATGAAACGCAGTTTGGGCGACAAGCGCCGTTTTATTCACGATAGCGATGTGGTGAAAATTTTACAGATTCATAAAGATTTTGCTGAAGGAGAACACTGTAAAATTTACGATTTAGACGATTTTGCCTACCGCAAAGTATCCATTGAACTGGAAGAACTGGACGAATGGGGCGATACCCTGATGCAAGACAAATTTGTAACATTGCCTCAAAATGCGTTAGCTAAAATTATTGAGGCAGACGCCAAGCAAATAAAAGCGCTAAAAGACAAGAAAGGAAAAGATGGTAAGTTTACCTTTAAGGTAAAAGCCGATAGCGAATTTCTGGAAAAGCACCGTTGCACCGATGTACAGATAGAAATTAACAAGGAAATTGACGGCAATAAACTTAGCCTTACAGCAATTATAAATGTGCCTGTAATTGTGAAGGACACCGAGATTATACCTTGGAAAGAAGATGCTACCGCTTGGTTAAATAAAGAGGTAGAAAAGAAATGGACTTACATAGACGAAAAGAAAGGCTACGAAATTCCATTTACCCGTGAGTTTTATGTGTACCAACCTTTGCGCAAGCTAGAAACCGTGCTCGAAGAGTTTAAGAACCTTGAAAACGGAAACGATGCAGCAGGTATTGTGGGGAATACACAATTGTTAAAAGAACTGGGCTTATAATTATGAGTGAGATAATACATACACAAGCTTACCAACAGCTAAAGCAAAGTGCTACCCAAAGAGTACGCCTAGGGCAGACTGTTGCTATTAGTGCTGTAAATACCCAGCAGTTTATGCTGTATTGGGATTTGGGTAAAATGATAGTGGATAAACAAGCGGAACATAAATGGGGAAAATCAGTCGTTGAACAACTATCGGTCGATTTGCAAAAAGAGTTTGAAGGAATGCGTGGTTTGTCGGCAACCAATCTGTGGCGAATGCGGGCTTTTTATCTTGCCTATACGCAGGATACAATTCTCCCACCGGCAGTGGGAGAATTAAAAACCCCCAATAATAACGCACTGCCTCTTGCTCTTACGCACATTGCCTGGTCGCACAACTGCATAATTGTAGAAAAATGTAAAACCCTGCACCAACGTATGTATTACATTGCCCAGGCTCAAAACAATGGTTGGTCAAAAAATGTATTGATTCACCAGATAGAAAATCAAAACTATGAGAAAACAGTAGTTAACCAGTCTAACTTCGAGAATACCCTAATTTCCCGCAAGGCAAATAAGGCCGATTTGAGCTTAAAAGATGATTACACCTTCGATTTTCTGGAACTCACCGAAAAGCATTCCGAATACCAACTGGAACAAGCCATACTGAACAATATACGTAGGTTTCTGATTGAAATGGGGGGCGACTTTACCTACATGGGCAACCAATACAACATTAGCCTTGAAGGGAAAGACTATAAAATTGATTTATTACTGTACCACAGAAGCTTGCAGGCTCTGGTGGCCATAGAACTAAAAGTAACAGAGTTTATGCCCGAGTATGCAGGTAAAATGAATTTCTACCTTTCCTTGCTTAACGAAAAAGTGAAAAAAGCACACGAAAACCCAAGCATTGGTATTATTATTTGCAAAAGCAAAGAACGCACCACCGTAGAGTTTGCCCTGAAAGATGTTAATAAACCCATAGGCGTAGCCACCTACAGCTTGTCGCAACAACTGCCCATAGAGCTGCGAGATTTTTTCCCTACCGCCAAAGAATTGGAACAAAGAGTGGAACTGGTAGCGGACATTAACCAACAAAAACACAAGAATGAATAAATACAATACATACAAACCCTCTGGCATTGAATGGCTGGGCGATATTCCTGAGCATTGGGAGGTGAAGAGGTTGAAGGATTTTGCTAAAGTTGAAAATGGCAAAGATTATAAGCATGTAGAAGTTGCAGATGGTGGTTATCCTGTTTACGGCTCAGGTGGAGAATTTCGACGAGCAAGTGAATTTATGCATGACAGACCATCGGTTTTGCTTGGTCGCAAAGGAACAGTTGATAAACCATTGTTAGTCACAGAAGCTTTTTGGACTGTAGATACTATGTTTTATACGAATATCTATTCAAATGCAGATTATAGGTTCTTTTATTATCTATGCACTACCATTCCATTTGATAGATATACTTATGGTTCAGCTTTACCAAGTATGACTCAATTGGATTTGCATACAATGAATTTTTGTAGACCATCTCAGAATGAACAAACCGCCATCGCCAATTACCTCGATGAAAAAACAAGCAAGCTCGACCAGTTGATTAACAACAAGCAAAAGCAAATAGCGCAACTCAAAGAAATTCGCCAAATAGAAATAAACAATGCCGTTACCAAAGGTTTAGACCCAAATGCAAAACTTAAATCCTCAGGCATTGAGTGGTTGGGCGATATTCCTGAGCATTGGGAGGTGAAGAGAATAAAGAATTTAAGCAGTCTTTCTGGTGAAAAAGTTTTAGATTATTCGAATGACGACTTTTTTATTGCATTAGAGAATATTACAAGTTGGACTGGGAAGTATTTAGAGTCAAATAATTCTTTTGAAGAAGGTGGTATTCGGTTCAATTCTAATTCTGTGTTATTTGGAAAACTAAGACCTTACTTAGCTAAAGCTTATCGTCCCAATAAGGATGGAGTTTGTGTTAGTGAGATATTAGCAATTAACTGCACTTCAAGATTAAACAGAGACTTCTTATTCTATCGTCTTTTATCAGACTCTTTTATTGATGTGATTAATGGTAGCACTTTTGGAGCAAAGATGCCAAGAGCAAATTGGCAATTTATCTCAAATCTAAAAATGCCTTTGCCTACATTTGAAGAACAAACTTCTATTGCTAATTATTTAGACGACAAAACAAGCAAAATAGACCAATTGGTAAGCAACATTGAAAAACAGATAGCGCAACTGCAAGAGATACGTAAAGTAGAAATATACAATGCTGTAACAGGTAAAATTAAAGTAGCTTAGCTATGCAGGAAATGTTTTGCACAAAAGATTTAGATAGACAACTTGTAAGTATGCTTTACAAGTTGAACCATTAAGAATTTCTTAATAGTTTAAAAAGAAGAGAAACGATTTCGATAGAGCTATTTGATAAATAGAACAAAAATAAGTTAACAGATATGCCACCATTAACCAACCTTGTTCAAGATAACGAAACAGAATTTGAAAAGCACTTTTGCCATCAATTAGATGTACATGGTAAGTATCGCTTACATAAAAATAGGGATGTGAGCATAAACAAAGAGCTTTGTTTGTACCTTTTTGATTTAGAAGAGTTTTTAAGAGAAACTCAGAATATTAAGCTAATTGAATTAAAAAAACAATACCACACCAACTGGTGTGAGGAATTTCAGAAGTATTTTAAATATGCTTTAGCCGAAAAACAATTGTTTCAAGTGCTGCAAGATGGCATTGAAGTAGGCGACTTGCATTTCGACCTTATCTACTTTAAGCCCAGTAAAGCCGGCAATACAGCACAAGCTGCACTGTATGAGAAAAACCGTTTCACTGCCATTCGCCAATGGACATTTGGCTCAGAGGGCGAAGCACAAAACAAAAGTCTTGATATTGTGCTTTTAGTCAATGGTTTTGCCATTGTAACCATCGAGCTTAAAAACCAAGGCACAAGTGGCGACTACGAAGAAGCCATAAAACAATATTTAGGCAGAGATTTGGCTTTGCCTATTTTCCGTCAACCATTTTTACACATAGTCTGCGATAACGACACCGTAAAAATGGCTGCGGCATTTAGCAAGCCACCATCGGAGAGTGATTTTCGCGATTTCAATATGGATTTGGTAAACGTAGCTCCCAACGAACAGGAATACCCTGTACATTATTTATATCATGATATATTGTTGCCCGAACGTTTGCTAAACTACTTAGAATCGTATTTGTACCCCGGTAAAGGCAATAGCTGGATATTCCCACGCTACCATCAGCAACGTGCCACCCGCAATGTGGTTGCCGATATTAAAAAGCAAATTGCCGAAACAGGAAAACTTAACCTCAATTACCTTATTCAGCATTCCACAGGTTCGGGAAAAAGTAATACCATTGTTTGGATGGTGCAGAACCTACGCAATGCTTTCGATGGCGACAACAGTATTTTCGATAGCGTGGTTGTGCTTACCGACAGAATTAATCTGGACGACCAAATATCAAAAGATTTTCAAAAAGCCATACTTACCGAAGGTGTTGCATCCTATGCTGAAGATACCGCCGATTTGAAAAAGGCATTAGAGCAAAACAAAAAGGTAATTATTTCAACCATTCATAAATTTTCGCACCTAAAAGAATTATCCGACCAAACCAATAAACGGATTTGTGTTTTGATTGACGAAGCACACCGTTCGCAAGAAGGTAAATTACACGAAGGATTAACTGAAACGTTTCAAACTGACGAACAAGGTGTAGAACAAACTCCTCTTGATAAGCAAGACGAATTGATTGAAGAGATTTCCCGTAAGGAATTTCCAAATATGGCATTCATAGCACTTACGGCAACACCAAGCGATAAAACTTTAGAGCATTTTGGCGTGCCTAAAAAAGATGAAAGCGGTGAGCTTGTTCTGGATAAAAAAGGAAACAAAACATGGCAAGCATTTGATGTGTACTCCATGGACCAAGCCATACAAGAAGGTTACATTATGGATGTAGCCAAACACATTTATAGCTACGACACACTTTATGAGTTAAATAAAGAAGTTGACACCAAGAAAGAGTATTTGCCGATGATGGTGCGTAAAGCACTACGCCAAAAAGCATATCAGGATACCGGGATTATAAAGGAAAAGTCCAACCGTATGGTTAACATTTTCAAAAATAAATCGGCCCAAAAAATTAACGGCAAAGCCAAAGCAATGGTTGTTTCAAGTAGTAGAATAGCGGCTTGTAAATACAAGTTGTTTATGGACGAAGAAATCAAACGACAAGGCTTGAAATATAAAACCATTGTGGCGTTTTCTGGCGGAGTTGACGTAGATAAACTTGAATTGACCGATGATGAATTAAAACGCTTAAATATTGAAGACCTTCAAGGTGGCAAATTCACCGAAGATGGAATGAATAAGGAACATAACCCGAAAGGGCTGAAAACTGAGGCTTTATTCGAAGAGTCAGAGGATATTCGATTTATGATTGTAGCCAATAAGTTCCAGACCGGCTTCGACGAACCCCTTCTGCATACCATGTTCCTGGATAAACCAGTACGCGATAAAACCGCTGTCCAGACATTAAGCAGGCTGAACCGCATGCACAAAGGCAAAGAAGATACCTTGGCAATTGATTTCACAGGCTCTTATGAGCAAATAATGAAAGCCTATTCTAAGTATCAGAAAGATGTAACTTCAAATAAAACAAGCGATCCAAATCAGTTAAACGAACTTAAGGCGGCTTTATTAAAATTTGGAATATTTACACAAGAAGATGTAACTCAACTTGTTCAACTGGCAACATCTGGCGACAGTAAGAATATGCCAGCCATTGCCGGGATTACCTTTAAGATAAAAGCAAAGTTTGAATCTGATTTAAGCCGTGAAAAGCGTGATGAATTTAGAACTCTAATGGGTAGATATTTGGGTATTTTCAAATACATCAACGCCTTATTCAATTTAAGAGATAAAGAACTATATGAGTTTCAGTTATTCTGTATCTATTTAAACCATAAGCTTAGTAATACAAGCAGTAACGAGCTTGAAAAGGAATTGAAAGATGTAAAAGTGGTTAACTATTCTATTCCAAAAGCAGAAAAGAATGAACCTAATGACCCGCCTACAGGATACGGTGGTACTGGTGGTGGCGGAGGTGTAGTTACTAAAGTTAAAGAAACCAAAACCGTTAAAGAGGTAATAGAAGAGATAAACCTACAGTTTAGAAGTTTGATTGGCGATGAAGGTGTTGAAGTTGTTGGTGATTTCTTGGAAGATGTAGCTTCAGACCAGTCATTAATAAACATAATGGTCAATAATAGAAGCAAAGATGCAGAAAAAGTTTATAACGAAATAATTAGGGAGCAATTAACTAACAAGCTTGTAGATACGATAATGACAAAATCACCTGAAAAATATGGTGATATTATGAATGACAATGTATTATCTTATGTAAACAGAACAGCATACAATGTCCTTAGAAAAGTGGCCAATGCTGCATAATAGCTAACTTGATTTACCCAAAAGGCATTAGGGTGTCAATCAGGGTGCATCGACCTTGAATTCGAGTCCGTCTGTCATGCTCCAATCAAAATTGGAAGGGACATTCAGAGATTTTATGGTTGTCAGTATTAATGTTGTGCTGTTTTTTGCAAAAGCTAAATGAGAAAAGCAGGAGTCCGAAAATGCTTAAACTGCTTTATTAACTAATCAGCCTAAAAAGCAGGGGCACAATCATAGTCTTCAGACGGTACACTTCCCCTTTTTATAATGATTTGTCGTTTCTGAAAATTAAGTGGGCGATAAGTATTATATTTGTTGGGATGATTTAAACCTTGCGCCTATGCCCAATAAAGACGAGCTTCCTTTCCATTATTATTCCGAAACGCATATGAATGTTGATATTGGGGATGAACAGCAGGCTCCGGCCATTGATCCTGATTTTCCTTTTATCCTGACCCGCTTTGGATTTATGAACGATACGGCTCAGGCACAGTTTCCGCACCGGCACGACTATTACGAAATCATTTTTGTGGAAGACGGGGAGGGGCAGCACATCATTGATTATGAGCCTTATGAAATCAAACCGCCGGTTTTTTATTTTTTGTCAAAAGGGCAGGTTCACTTCTGGAAGCTGAAGAAGGAGCTTAAAGGTCAGGTCTTGCTTTTTCCCAGGGAGTTTCTGATTCCGCCAAGCACGGCTTTTAACCATGAAGGCGATTTGGCTATTTTTAATGGTTTGAGCAAGGCGCCTTTTGTGCATATCTGTGATGAGTGCCTTCCAAAAGTACACCGGTTATTGAGTTGTATAAAAGAAGAATTTGACCGGAAAAACGAGCGTAGTTTATCCATTTTCAGGGCTTATGTGCATATTTTGGTGATGCAGCTTTTTCGGATTTACGCACAGGATCAAAAAGAGAATATCCTGGATACTTCCAATGCTATGGTACGAAGGTTCCGGCAGTTGGTGTCTGAGAATTATCTCACACACCGTTCTGTTCAGGAATATGCCGATTTGATTGGCATCAGCGCCACGCACCTGCGCGATTCCGTAAAAGAAAAAACCGGTTATTCGCCCGGGCAGCTGATCAGGCAGGAAATTATATTCGAAGCAAAAAGACGGCTGGCCAATACCGAAGCCACCACCGCTGAAATTGGCTATGCCCTTAATTTTGAGGATACTTCCTATTTCAGCCGCTTCTTTAAACGCGAAACAGGTAAAAGCCCGGGGAAATACCGGGAGGATATACGAAGTAAATATCAGATCAAATTTTAGTTTCAATTTAATCAGGTTTTTGACTTTTATACGGTATCCTGAATGGAAAATAGCGCAGTAGCGAAAAGTACCATAATTTCAGCTATCTGTCTCTTACATAATATTAGGGTGAGGCCGAATTTTGTCCCCAAATTAAATCCAGAGTATTATGTTTAGAAAAATAGTTTCCACCACATTGTTGGTGTCCTTTTTAGCCCTGGCCTCTTCAGGGATTATGATGTTGATAATGGGCTCTTATGAATTTCAGCTGCGGATGCATCCGGTGCATAAATTATTCGGTATTGCCATGGTACTGTCCGGCTGCCTGCACGCAATGCTGAATTTCAAAGCAATCAAAAAGTATCTGACTGCCCCCAAAGTTTTGATATTCGGTATTGTAATGATGGCGATAATGGCCTTGCTCTATGTGGCTGGTTTCAATAAACCCATTGATGCCAGTGTGATAAAAGAAATCGAAAACAGTGCATCCATGCTGCAACGCTAGTGTTGAAAAATAATCAAAAGAGTAACCCGAAAAAGCTTAAAGATGGCATTTAATGCAGTACTGAAAAAAGGAGAAAGTGCAATAATGTGGATATATGCGCAGATACTGAATAAATTCCAAAGGATTTATAACAAACTCCTGGAGTGGTTTCCGGTATTTAAACAATATCCATCCTTAAAGTATGTCTTGATTCCAATGGTTTTTGCCTTGTTTTTCCTGCTCCGTTATGTTTTAAAATCTCTTTTAGGTATTTTAACAAATTGGTTTTCAGATTTTTTAGGTGAGACATCCAGATATTCTGTATCAGAAAATTCGGTTTTGATATCCATTGTTGTTGTGATTATTACAATTCGCATTGTATTTATGCTTCGGGGAAGGAAGAAGCAGAGTCATGCTAAAAACAATGTGCAAGGCTAGTAAAAATGCTACCCTCCTGATCCTGTACTATGCCTTTTGCTGTGTATAATGGGATCATTTTCTGCTTTAACCCGATAATTCCACGACTATATTTATGTTTTAACCCGAGAATTTCAAGAGTATATTAGTGTTTTAGTCCGAGAATTCCACGACTAAACTTGTGTTTCAGTCCACACTGTTCACTCCCGCACCAACAATATTTTTGCTTTTTTTGGAAGGATTGTCAGTACAGTGTTTTTTTTGAGCTTTCGTTTCAGTGCCAGTTGCTGTATATATAATATGAATATAAACAGGCTCTTAGATTAATCTTAGATGCCCTTCCGTTGAAAAGTACCATAAAATCCGTATTTCGCATCTTACCTGCAGGGCTTGCCGACATTATTTTTGCCTTAAGATTTTATGATCTTTTTTGAGTCAAATAAACACTGAGAAATTATGGCAAAATCACAGAAAAAATACCATTCTACCGTTGGTCGAAGGGATTTTATGAAGATGTTAGGCATGGGAGCCGGTGCACTGGGATTGGGTGCTGCGGGTTTCGCTGCGGGTTTTAAAGATCTGGATGAAATGATGGCTTCACCTTTGGCGGAAAGAAAACTACCCTTCTGGGTTAAAGAAGTGGATGAACCCACCGTGAAAATCGATTGGGACAATATGGAAATATTTCCTGGCCCGGAAGGAACCCTGTTTAACCCGCATTCCTGGGAAAACCCAGATGATTATTTCGAAATTTATAATAGAAATATTTCTTCTGTCAAGAAAAATGTACAAGATAATGTGCCGGGTTTATCCTTAAGAGACAGAGCATTGGCAGACGCCAACTGCTGGGGATGGGGCGGACGTTCCGGAGCAGATTTAGCTGCGCCATGGACAGGAGCAGACGTAAAAGCCAATCCACAATGGGAACATCCTACCATGTTTTATACACCGGAAGATTACGGAGTACCTAAATATGATGGCACACCTGAAGAAAATTCAAGAATGCTTAGAACAGCCGGACGTATTATGGGTGCTGCCGATATGGGATTCATAAAACTGGATGAAAGAACAAAAAAACTGCTTTGGGGAAAAATCAAATTTGAAAATGTAGAAAAAGGATACGCTGATCACGCGAACAATAAATTTGTATTACCCGATAAGGACTTATGGGCAATTTGTTCTGTTATTCCGCAATCGTTGTGGATGCAGCAATATACCGAACGCATGAGCTGGGCCTCCAGTAATACGATGAGTTATTCAAGAGCAAATATTTTTGCTAACCGGCTAAGCGTATTTTTAAGAGGATTAGGTTATCAAAGTTATGGTGGCGATACTGAATCTGTTGGGCGTTTGGTAGGATTTGGTGTTATGTCAGGAATGGGTGAATATGGCCGTGCAGGTATTTTGGTTAGTCCACAATGGGGAACCAACATCAGAACCGTAATGGTCACAATTACTGATTTGCCATTGGCAGTAACAAAACCTATCGACGCAGGAATTACTAAATTTTGTAAAGTTTGTAAAAAATGTGGAGAGATGTGCCCCTCGGGAGCAATCAGTATGGAGGATGAACCTTTCTGGGGAGGAGAGGCTGCCTGTCAGGCAAAAGGTATCAAAGGCTGGTATATGGACAGTAAAAAATGCTATTCCTATATGCTGGGCGGGGAACCCGACTGCAGCCGCTGCCAAACTGTATGCCCCTTTACTAAATTCGACGAAGCCGTACTGCACGACCTGATCCGTTTATCCATTGGTTCTGTGCCTCAGCTTAATGCAGCTATCCGTAAAATGGATGATGTATTTGGATATGGTCGAGAGCCCGATCTCAGTAAAACGCCCTGGGATCTCGATCCAATGGATATCCCGCTTTACGGTCTTGATAAATCACGTTCATAAAAAGAAAGGAGATAAAAATGAGATTAGTTACCTGGATATGGTTTTGGTACATTTTAATAGGCTTTCTGATGGGAGGCGGTGCCGTAATGATATGGAATACCCTGAAAAAGTTGAATATTAAATTGGTGTGGTATGAATGGATTCTGCTGATCCTGAGTTTTATAACCTTTATGTTTATGGGGCAGACATTTATTGCTTCATTTCAGGAATATGAACCCCGGGCAGCTTGGTTCACTCTGGTTTTCATGGGGATGCCGATATTGATCATGGCTGTGACCTTATATCGGTCTGTAAACAAACGATTTCAGAGAAAGAAAGAAATCGGTGGGTAGTACAGCCGGCTGCCCGGTATATTGAATGTCGGGTGGCTTTTTTAACCTGCTTTATTCATGAAATTTCGTCATGAGCACATTCGGCAAGCTCAGTGACCCCACACAAAACGCAATAAGAGAAAGGAAGCGCAGATTTTTGGCGCACAGGAATAGCCGTAGCTATTTTGAGCACCAAAAAGATAGCATTCCTTTCTATTGAAGCGGTTTGGGCGCGTAATAGAATATTCTGTGAATAATGCAGGTTAAACTGCCTGCCACAAACGGGTCTGTAACAATCACTTTTTAAATTTAGTTTTTTTACCTGATTTACAAACGAATGGAAAATTCAATTGTGAATAGCTGATGTTATTATGCACGATCATGTCGCACAAAGTTTTTAATAAACGGAAATTAGAATCAAATCTGGCCATTTTGGCGATGATTGCCATTGTTATTGCCTGGCTGGTGGGCAAACAGCTCGAGAACGCAGATATTGTTTCTACGATTAGGGCTAAAATGCCCGAAATAGCCAAACTCGAAGAAATAGGAAAAGCTTCCTATAAAACCTTTAACGAAGAAGGTGCTTTTTTGTACTATCTGGATGTACAATCATCGATGGGTTATGGTGGCCCCTTGCAAATGGCTGTGGCTGTGGATACTGCCGGAAAAATTATAAATCTTGCAGTGATATCCTCAAAAGAGACGCCATCCTACCTGGAGAAAGTCCTGGAAGCTAAATTTTTGAGAAAGCTGAAAGGCCGGTCATATCAGGAAGAGTATGCAATTGATGAAGGGATTGATGCCGTTTGCAGTGCAACGTATTCATCGCGTGCTATTGTGGAAGCAACAAAAAAGGGCAACCATTTTATTGCTTCCGAATATTTGGGTTTTGATGTGCCCAAAGAGGAAGTGCACTCAATCCATTTCGGAATTCCTGAAATTGTGATATTGTTGCTTTTCGCGATTGGTTATTTTGCCCATAAAAAAACCTTTAAATACAAAAAGGCAGCGCGTTGGGGCACAATGCTCATGGGTTTGTTTGTGATTGGCTTTTTTTACAACAAAGCTTTTACACTTTCCATGATCAATCAATTGTTGTTGGGATATTTTCCGCCCTTGCACTCGCATCTTTATTGGTATTTATTGCTCGGAGGGATCTTCCTGGTATTTACGGTGGATAATAAAAATCCATATTGCTTGTGGTTTTGTCCTTTCGGTGCAGCACAGGAATGCATGGGATTGGTTGGCGGGGCAAAACCTGCTTCAGTGGGCCGCTTGAGAAATGCTTTTAAATGGGCATTGCGAACCATAGTTGTCATTGCAATTATCCTGGCTTTACTGTTCAGAAATCCCGGTTTGACCAGCTATGAAGTGTTTGGTACTTTATTCAAACTGACAGGAAGTTATTACCAATTTGCATTGCTAGGGATTGTATTGGTTACGTCCATCTTTATTAAACGTCCGTGGTGCGCGTATTTATGCCCAATCAAACCATTGACAGATCATTATGCACATATGAGAAAAATCCTGATAAACAAATGGAACAGAAAAAAATCAACCTAAAAGAAGTACTTCTAACAGCCATAGTGCTCATCTGTTTGAGCCTGATCCTGTTGGAATTAGGAACAAATATTTCGGATGCGCTGGAGTTTTTTCCGGCAACAAAATAATTTATAAGCAAAAACTATTATTATGAAAGAAAAATTTACATTTTCAAAGATCTTTTTTGGCGCCTTTCATTTGGTATTATTATTAGCTGTTACGAGCACTGCTCAGGCGCAATATACACAGCATTATGTGCCTGGTGTGGCCGGAATTAAGGCCGGAACGCTTCCTCCTCCCGGCATGTACTACATCATGCACAATGTGTATTATAATGCAGGTATATATAATGATGCCAGCGGCAATGATGCACCGATCGATTTCAAACTGAACGTATTTTCCAATGTGCATCGTTTTGTTTATGTGTGGGAAGATGTGATTTTGGGCGCAAATTATGCCATGAACCTGATTGTTCCACTGGTAAGCACGGATATCAGTATCGGGGCATATAATATGAGCAGTTATAAATTCGGCCTCGGCGATATTGTTATTGAACCCTTTGTTCTGTCGTGGAACAGAACGCGTTACGATCTGGCTTTTGGATTGGCAGCCATTGCGCCAACAGGCGGTTTTGATGTCACAGAGCCTGCTTCTGCCGGAAAAGGCTACTGGACAGGAATGCTGACTTTTGGGGGAACCTATTATTTTGATGAAAACAGAACATGGACGGCTTCGGTTTTGTCGCGCTACGAAATCCACTCAGAGCAAAAGGATACCGATGCAACGGCAGGAAATGATTTTACATTTGAGTGGGGATTGGGAAAAACAATACCATCCAAACAAATCTGGAATGTGGGCCTTTCGGGTTATGCGCACTGGCAGGTCACCGAAGACAAAGGCGATCAACTGATGTATGATGTGGGCGTGAAAGACAAAGTTTTTGCTGCCGGTCCTGAGGTGGACTGCTTTATTCCATCTGCAAAACTCCAAATGGAACTGCGCGGCCTTTTTGAATTTGGCGCTGTGGACCGCCCACAGGGTGCATTGGTATGCCTGACTTTGATTAAGGCCTTTTAGTAAAGCGCGTTTTTTGTTAATATAGTGCTCGTCCATAGAGTCGCGAGTTTGCTCTATAAAGTTCAAATTCAAGGCGTGTGAAAAATCTAAACCGCAGTCCCGTAGATACGGGATGAGGATTTAGATTTTGAGCAACAACGCAGAAGTTGGACTTTATAGACGAACTCTATATAATAAATCCTGTTTTAAATTTTGTTGTAAAGCCCTGTCGGCATAGCCTGATGGGGCTTTTTTGCGCGCATTGTGGATTGTATTGGCCATATGAGTATTTTTTAGGTTCTACTAGGAATTCCGTGGGTAACAATAATGTTTGAAAATAATATGCAGATATTTATTAATAAACTATTGATCCCTAACAGATTCCTCCCTCCCGATAACTATCGGGACAAAGCCTCAACCACTTCGTTTGGCTTTGTTCCAGTCGGAATGACGCTGTTTATTAGGCGTTTACGGCAAATGCGGCGCACTTCGACTCCGCTCAGTGACCAAGCCGCATTTGCCTCCGGACTTCTTAAAAACGCGTCATTCCGACAAAGTTTCCGAAGCATGAGGAAAACTTTGGAGGAATCTCTTTGGAAATAAAGTGATTTTTCTTTCCACGAAATTCCGTGTAGAACCATTTTTAACAATGTCTTTCCCTGTGCCAGCAAGAGCGCACGAACGGATTTGTTTTATGAAAATGACCTGAAATCAGGTGGTTTAACTAGTTTCTGTCTATAAAGTCGGGTTTCTGATTCAGAATGTTCGAGGTCGAGGCATTCGCAGGGCTGAAAACAAGGAGTCCGCGAAGTTTCGGGATGACTTGGTTTCAGAACAAGAATAACGCTGAGATCGGACATTATGGACGGAAACTAACTACTGTATTTTCCGGAATTCGGCATCTTTTATTTCCTTTTTTAAATGTACCGAAGGACGAAACTGTATCCGTACGTCTTTGATTGTCTATGGCCTGACTTCTTCCGCACTGGCCTGGCCTTCCGAACTGAGGTGTACACTGAATATGCCCAAATCGCCCAGGTGGATGCTTTTGCCTTCTTTTAACAGATCGGGAATTAGCCTGGTGAATGCAGCCAAAACTGCTGCGGCATCAATTTCGCTCACTGTTGACATTTTTGCAATGCTTTTGCTTAGCTCCCGGAAACTGTAGAGTTCTCTTTTTCCAGCTCTTGCATAATATTTGTACTGCCCGCCACCTTTCACGCCTGCTTCTGCCATTTTAATTGCCTTATAGGGAATTGCCATAATCCTGTGTTTTTATCAAAATGTTTTATCCTTTTTAATTCTCTACAAGTATATAAAATAATTATGATACCTATAAAAATATATTTTCATGCCTATGAAAATAGATTTTCATAGGCATAAAAAAGATTTTTCATACGTATGAAAATTTAATAGCAACAAGACCTGTTAAAAGAAAGGTGCTTTCGCTCGTTACGGATGATATTGTTTTGGAGTGCAGGAATCCGGCATTTTTGCCAAAGACAGACGGGCTTGTTTTGATTCATTAATGTGATTACCCTCAGAAAAAATAAAATCGAAGCATACGTATAAATCAATATCTTTCGTATATTTGATGCTTGAAACAAAAATAAATGAGCAAGCCCAAAATCACACTGGCATTTGACGAACACCGCAAGCAAGCGGTGGTAAGCCTGTGTTTTGAAAAGGACTCTACACTTATCGGGAAGGTAAAAGCCCTCCCGAATGCCCGTTGGAGCCAGAGCAGAAAGTTTTGGTACATTCCAAAAGAAGCATTTGATCTGCATACAGTATTTGAAGTGCTCAATCCGCTTGCTTATTTGGATTATTCGGCGATTAGAGATATTGAAAAAAATACCGGCATCAGGAATAGCCAGGATAATAAAGATACTACAAAAGCTCAAGCCACAGAAAGCGGCCACATCATAAAAGTTTTTTGCAACGAAAAGGAAAGTACCTTTTATCTCAGCTTGCCTTTTGCCTTAAAAGAGCAGTTTAAAAAGCTGGAAGGAGCCTGGTGGCACGACAAAACCAAACAATGGTCGGCACTGGATACGCCCGATAACCGTGACCAGCTAAAGGATATTCTAACAACAGCTGGTCTCAAGCCCGTTTATCATTTAGAGAGGAGGCTGAAAGACAGAAAGGCGAAGAAACCAACACTTATTGATCCTGTGAAGCCGGACGAAGGATTTATCAGGCATTTAAAAATAGAAAACAAAGCGCCAAGCACGATCAAGCAATATACCTGGTACATCGAATGGTTTTTAACGCATTACCGCGACAAGGATTTAACCAATGAAGCGGGCGAACTGGTAAAAGAATTTTTGTATAAACAGGTTTTGGGGCATGGTTACGACAAGTCAGCCCAAAATGCAGCACACTCAGCACTGCAAAATTATTACCGGATTGTATTCAATATTGATCTGCACACTGAAGGGATCCCGCGTCCCAAGCAAAAACGGCCACTGCCAAAAGTATTATCGGTTGAGGAATTTGAAACCATTTACCTGCGATGCCATAATTTAAAACATAAAATCATCCTTAAACTGATGTATGGATGTGGGTTAAGAAGACAGGAAGTATGCGACCTGAAAACAGAAGATGTTGATTTTAACAGAGAAATATTTTTTATTAAAGGCAAAGGAAGCAAATACAGGGCATTGAATCCCGGGAAAAAATTGCTTAAGGATATGAAAAGATACAGTGAAGAATATAAACCCAGCGAATTTTTTATTGAAGGGCAAAAGGGTGGAAGTTATTCGGGTTCCAGCATTGAAAAGATTGTAACGCGGGCAGCCGAAAAAGCTGGAATTACCAGAAGTGTTACGCCTCACATGTTCAGGCACACTTTTGCTACCCATCATATGGAAAGGGGAACTGAGTTAAGATTAATTCAGGAAGCACTCGGACATGCGAGCAGTAAGACTACTGAAATTTACACAAGGGTTAGCCGGACAAATATCAAGAAAATGCCTAACTTGCTGGACGATTTAGAAATATGATGAAACATCAAATAAATAAAAGACACAATGTCGGTTTATTAAGGTTTATTTGGGTTAATAAACCGACAAAATGTGGTATTATAAACGAGTTAGCGTTCATTGTAAAAGCCACTGCAAATAAACATTCTCTATTATTAATAAATATGTCAAACTTTTAAAATTTATCAAAATGAATGAAGAAAGATTATTAAAAGAGTTCAAAACTAAATTTTGCGTAGAAGATTATTTAGTATTAAACACAGGTTCATGGTCTTGGTCAGTTAGACCTGCCCAACCGACACTAGCATCAGGTGTAATCTCATTAAATCGTTATGCTTTGCACCTTTCGGATGTTACCAAAGACGAAATGGCTGAACTGGCTACTTTGGTTCAAAAATTAGAATCAACTATCAAGTCAGTTTTCAACCATGACATAATGAATTATCTTATGCTCATGATGGTTGACCATCATGTTCACTATCATGTGATTCCAAGGTATAACGGTGTTCGTTCCTTTGCTGGTTTAGAGTGGGTTGATAATGGATGGCCCGCATTGCCAGTTATGGGTGACAATCAACACAAAGACCAAGAAAAAGTAATTGTTGAAATTCAAAAAACTTTAATTGAAAATTTATAAGTAATGCAAACTTTAATTAAAAGGCAAGATAACGCACAAGAGTTATTACTTCCTTTTATAAAAGAGACTGAAGCATTACTACTTAAAACTTTAAAATCTATTGATTCAACAGCGGAGTGTAAAATCACTCCAGCTGTTGATTTAGGATTCCCTCATGATGTTATTAGAATTGCGGGTGGTTTTGCTACAGGAATCTTTGTTGAATGGAATTGTAATACACCTTTTGTTCCTGTTGACACAACAGTTAATATTGATACTAGTTCTATTTTTTATTTAGAGGATGATATTTCAAGTTCGATAACAAATACAGAGTTTGAAACACTAAGAAATAATTTTGAGAATAGCAGTTATGTTTTCAATTTCCATAAAGGGAATCATTTTATAAGCTTTGGAAAAACTGAGAAAGAAAACAAACCTGTCCTTGTAATTCACTCTAATGAAAAGGAGTTTAAATACCAATACAATGGCTTAATGCCTGTTTCGAATAATTGGTACATGAACGATGTGAAAATAAATCAAGTAGAAAATAGATATTTGAGGTATTTAACTGGACGCAAAGCAGAGCTTTTTACTGATATAGCTAAAATGCTTGAGGATTATAATATCATAAGACACAGGTTTGTTGCAGAACAAATTCTAAACGGAAAAACAAATATTATTTCACAAACTGATAAACATCACTACTACATGCCTTCTAAAAACTCTGTAGCAATAGGATGTTTTCTAGCAAAAGAACAAGAAGAGTTACCTATATTTTCAAAAGTTGGTGCAGATATTTTCATATTTAGTCCAGAGCAGGGTGGTAAAAATAAAATTATAACTCTTAATGATGCAAATGAAAGATTTCTTGTTCCTCATGGTTGGGGAAAAACTTGTGATAATAAAATTAAATTTGAAATAGACTATCACAAAAAAATATTCAAGTTATCGGGTAGAGAATATAAAATTGAACCACTTATATCGTTAGGGAAAGATGAAAGATTACAGATTCGAGAATTTTCTTCCAACCCAGCAGATGGAAATAGTTTATTCCAACAAATGAGACAGCATTGTCCAGGTACTATTACAGATAGAATAACTCAAAAATGCTCCTACTCTAAACATGGATTCTTAAAACACCAGTAATGGATAAAGAAATACTAGCAAAGACGATAATCTTAGTTCGGCATGGGGAATCAGATTATAATTCCAAAGGCATAATACAAGGCAACACTAATAAATCAGTTTTAACTGCAAAAGGTAAAAAACAAGCAAATTATGTTGGAAGCTGGTTAAAAGAATTATCTATAGATAAAATTTTCTCATCACCCTTAAAAAGAGCAAAACAGACCGCTGAAATAATAGCCAAGAACTGTGACTTTAATCCAAATCAGTTAGCATTTGATAACAGATTAAAAGAAATAGATTTTGGAGCATGGAAAGAACAAAACAGAACTGTTGTAAAACAAAACTTTCCAGAAAAATACAAAATTTGGCGTACAAGACCGTATGATTTTGAAATAGATGGGAATTTTCCAGTTCAGGAACTATACGCTAGAATTGAAGATTTTATAAATGATGAAATCTATGCTAGAGATGAAATTAGAACGTGCATCATAGTCGGGCATCGAGGAACAATTTCATCAATAATCAACTGTATTTTAAAACTACCAAAATCCCATCATCATTTTTTGCAAATTGATAGAGGTTCAGTCTCTGTTTTGCAAAAGAGACAAAGTGAATCTAGCTCTGGAGAATATGAATTAACCTTTGCTAATGAAATACCAAACCTTGATAATAACTCAATAGTTGACTTTAAAACAGAAGAAAGGACTACATCACATGGTGAACTATTTCTTGTCAGACATGGACAAACAAGTTCAAACATAAATAGAGAATATCAAGGTTCAAAAGACATCCCTTTATCTCAACTTGGAATTACAAATATGAACTCTCTGGCAACTTCTTTTAGTCCTAAACTTCCAACAAGAATTATATGCAGTCCGCTTTCTCGTGCTGTTGAAAGTGCAAATATTTTAGCAACAATACACAAAGTAAAATCAGTTTCTATTAGAAGAGATTTGCATGAACTTTTGTATGGTATTTGGGAGGGAATGACAGAAGAAGAAGTTAAAACAATGAGATATGTTGAATATGCTAGATGGCAATCTTCTCCTGAGAATGTAGAAATTCCCAAAGCAGAACACTTGCTAGACGCTTATAACCGATGCTCCAATGTTTGGGATAAATATCAACAAGATTTAAAATTCTGGGGCGGTAGTATAATTAGTGTCGCTCATGATATAGTAAATCGTTTAATTATATGCAACGCATTAGATTTGCCAGCAAAATACATTTGGTCTTTCAAGCAAACAAACGCTTCTGTAAGCGTTTTGGCTGTTAAGGAAATATATGATGGCAGATTGCGAATGCTTAATCACAGTAGTAATCCTATAAAATCACGATTATCAAATGAATGGTTATAAAAAAGACACACTTAATACTATCGTTTTACTATTGATAGTTTTTTTAGCTGTTAAACTTGAAAGTTGGACACCTGATTTTCAAAATCAGACAGTTTTCTTAGCAATTACGCTGTTGACTGCAAAAGGATTTTATGAACTTATTATTAGGTTTCTATTCTTTATAATTTCTCATAGTAATTTTTTAATGAGACTTTATTGGGGCAAACTATACATCCATGGTCTATGGTCTTATGAGTATTCACGTGGAGGAAAAAAGTATTTTGGAATTTGGAGAATTAGTCAAGACCTAAACATAACAACTGTTCTTGGTTCAGGTCTAAATGATGACTTCTCTGTAAGAACTAATGTGCGTTCTGTAAGTCCATTGTTACATGAACGTGGAGGTGCTGTTTCAGTATTAAACGCAAGAGAGGAGTTAAATAATGAGCAAGGTGTTATTGCACCTGTTTTTTCAAAAACGACTTTAACCTTGGACAAACCAGAAAGATTTCTTTCACAAGTTGTTACGATGAGAGCAACTACAGTAATTTATGGTGGTCAATCAAATGCACATTTACACCCAAATGTGATTTTTAGAAAACATAAAAAAGCAAAATCTGATGAAGATGTTATCAATGTTTTAAAAGAAATAATTGCTAAAGGACAATAAACAACGAAACGCTAACACGCGGTATAGTTAATAAGGGTTTCAGTGGTTTTCGCAGCGTTGAAACCCGCTCCAAATTTTGCTGTAACTTGACAGGTAAAAAGCCCGCAATCCCTTACTAACCATACCGCCACCGTTACCAACTATTTAAAAGAACACAGCGAAACTGTAAAGATAAATTTGAGTGAAATGTTTTACGAAGATTACAAAAAGAAATCAAATGATAGCTTAATAGAGATATTAAACTCAGATTCATATCAGTTAACAGCAAGAGAAACTGCCCAAAGGATTCTTGAAGAAAGAAATGTAGACTATAAAATTAAAGATGAAAAACCAGAACTTAAAGAATTAGATTGTTTTGGGTTATTTGAAAAATTGGAAGCTTACGGGCTGAATGTTCACTCTTCTAAAAGAAAAAGGCTGATAGAAACTTACCAATCTAATAATGGATTATTGATTGGGTTGATATTAATTCCTTTAGGTTTCATTTGTTTTATTGTGTTACTGACAAATATAATAATGGCTTTCAATGGAACAGATTCTTTGAGTGCTGGTTCAAGAGTATATGTATGGAAAGGGTGGTTAATGGGAGCTGTTACCTTTTCTATTGCTGGAATTATGAATTACCAAAAAGACAAGAAATCAAGAGTTAGACTTAAATTCAATGAAAATCGAATAGAAATAAAACAAAGGAAAATATGGAAAAAGGAAACATTTGATTTAAAACTTCGGGAAACTGATATTGAGTTTAAGAAAAAGAAAAAGCGATATTTTGTATTTGTAAAATTGAATAAAAGACATATTGAATTGTTTGATTTTAGAGACAATAATATTGGAAACAAGACTGAGGATTATCTCAAAATTCTAATTGAAAAATATCGAGAAGAAGGAAAAACAGTTGGTAACAATTAAGCAACGTTTTCCGGCCATAGCCGGAATACCCACGAATTACTCGGGGCAGGTGTGCTTTGTGTTGAACAGCCTGTCCCGAGCCCCTTCGGGAAAACCGGTGTACCTATATATTGGGGAATCAATTTTTGCGGTATTTTCTGCCAAATACCTTAAGGGAAGGGAAAGCAGGCCATTTTCAGCCGAAAAGCTTTGGTTTGCAATAATTCAAATGAACGTTTTGTCAAGATATGATACCATACACAGCCCATTTTGTGGGTTTTTGGCATAACCATATCAGTCCTGCATTGCAGGGGCTGAGGGAAAACAATAAAGCATGTGCATTTTCTCAGCAAGCATCCGGAGCCCTGATTCGCTCATGGAATGATTCGGGTATTCTTTTTCCATTTCAAGCGGATTTTTCTCACAAAAAATCGCCATCTTTGCTATCCGTCGAAGGTCGTCTTATCCTACCATCATCACGCTAGTTTCAAACCAACAATACCGATCACAATCAGTGTAGCTGAAAGCATGCGCCAGATATTGGCCGAATCTCCAAAAAATGCAATCCCCATCAATAATGTGCCTACAGCTCCAATGCCTGTCCAAACCGCATAGGCCGTGCCAATGGGTATGCTTTTTTGTGCCACCCATAAAAAATATCCGCTTAAAGCCATTGAAATCACTGACATTATAATCCATGGTAGCTTTGTTGGCATTGTTTGCGATAGTTTAAAACCTAAAGGCCAGCCAATTTCAAACATTCCGGCGATGATGAGTATGATCCAGTTCATGTGTTTTTATATTTTGTGCAAAATTAATCGGATTCCTCATTTACCTAACCTGACTAATTCATGAAATTTCGTCATGAGCACATTCGATATACTCAGTGACCAAGCGCAAAACGCAATAAGAGAAAGGGAGCGCAGATTTTTGGCGCACAGGAATAGCCGTAGCTATTTTGAGCACCAAAAAGATAGCATTCCTTTCTATTGCAGCGGTTTGTGCTCGCAGTAGAATATTTTGTGAATTATTCAGGCTAAAATAAAAAAGAGGCTGCCTGTTCCGACAGCCTCTGCTATTTATAAAACAAGTTTCCCTTTAAAACGAGCCTATTATTTTATGAATCTGATTGTTTCGCTCTTGCCGTCAGTATAACGGATTTCGAGCAGGTAAACACCATTGTTGAGGCTGTTTACATCAATACGTCCCTGGTTGCATATTCCGGTCATACTGACCCACCAATCCGGTGATATTGACCCGTCTGATTCGTAAAGTTTTTAAAGAACGCGATTGCCTGACAATATTACCTAATTTTTCTTAAACTGTCTCCTTTTAATTCAATTCTGTGGGAAGTATGTACCAAACGGTCCAATATTGCATCGGCAATAGTAGCTTCACCAATGATATCGAACCAGCTTGCCACAGGTAGCTGACTGACAATAATTGTTGATTTCCGGGCATGGCGGTCTTCTATAATCTCCATAAAATCAATTTGTTGCTTTTGTTCCAGCCGGGCCATTCCAAAGTCGTCGAGTATGAGCAGGTCTGTTTTGGCTGTGGTTTCAAAAAATTTAAAGGCCGTTCCTTCAAGGCGTGCAATTTTAATTTTTTTCAGCAGCTTTTGCATGTTATAGTAGGCTACTTTATATCCCTGCAGGCATGCTTGGTGCCCCAAAGCCGAGGCCAGGAAGCTTTTTCCGCATCCGGTTGGGCCGGTGACCAATATGGACTGGCCTTTTTGCAGGTAATTGCCTGTTGCCAGACTCGCCAGCAAGTCTTTGCCAAGCCCGCGGGCCTGGTCTGTACTGACTTCCTGCAAAGATGCCTGGTAGCGGAAGCGCGCATTTCTCTGCAGCCGTTCAAAACGGTTCTGTTCGCGTTGTTGTTTTTCTGCTTCAAGGAGTATTTTCATGCCCTCCCCAAAGCTCAGCTCGTTTAGCCTGCCTGATTCCATCAATGCCTGCCATGCGGAGGACATCCCGTTTAGGCGCAAGCTTTTAAGTTGTGGTCCTATTTGCATCATAATATCAGATATTAAGGGTTAACTGTTGTTTTGTATAATATTCTTTGCCCCGTATATTGCCGTGCCTGGGCAGTGCTTTTTGTGGCGCACCGCCTTGTTGGCCAGCAGTTTTGTTTGTGAGTATGTTGGATATAAATTTGTAGGTAAATACTTCATTGTCAATTGCCATGCGGCAGGCAGATTCAAAAGCGGCCTTATCGCTTGTACGGCAAAGCATTAGCAGCCCGTCGCAGCTTTTGTAGAGCTGTTCGGCATAGCGGTCAGGGCGGCCGAACATCAATGTAAAGAGCCTGTGCAGGTTCTGGCTGTGCTCCATGGCCCTATCAAGATAGTACTGTGGGCTGCGCGCAAGGTGGTGTTTGTGGGCGGGGCATAAATGTTCCTTGCAGGTAGAGTATCCGCCCTGTTTGTAATTGCGCAGGTGTGCCGCTATAAGCTTTTGTTCCAAATATATGTCCACGGTATTGCGGGTATAGATAACCTTGGCCTGTTGGCCGATATGTTGATAAGGCACACTGTAGTAATGCTTGTCACGGCCAAGGTAAATATGGTTGTTTTGTGCCACTTTGAGCGAACAGTAATATTTTTGCTCATAGGGCTGCTGTGGAAGGGGCTCCAGTTTGTTCTTTTCATCTGCAAGGAAACGCTCCTGGCGGCACCATGGCTTTTGCTGCATACGGGTCTGGTTGTGCTGTTCTACCTTTGTTGCTATGGCGCTGTTAAGCTCATCGAGGCTAAAAAACACCTGGTCCCTGAGCTTTGCAAAAACGCGCTGGTACACCAGTTTTACCTGGTTCTCCACAAGGGCTTTGTCTTTGGGCTTATATGCCCTGGCAGGAAATATAGTGCAGCCATAATGGTTTGCAAAATCTTCCATACTGCGGTTGATATCGGGCTCATAGCGGTCTGCTTTGTTAACAGCAGATTTGAGGTTGTCGGGCACCAATACCTGTGGGGCCCCGCCCAGGTGTTCCAAACAGCGCCTTAGTGCATAAAGGAAGTCCTGGCTGCTTTGGCTGGGCACTGCAATGGCAAAGCCATAATCGGAATAGGGCAGGCAGGCTACAAAAACCTGACAGCTGATCAGCTCGCCTGTCTTTGGGTCGGTATAGCAAATGGTCTTGCCTGTAAAGTCCACAAAAAGTTTCTCAGCAGGTTTGTGGTGCAAAACCATCGATGGCTTTTTAGCCGACAGGTACTGGGAGAGATGGTAGCAGAACTGGGTCTTGCCATATGGCTTAGCTGTGGTTTCTTTGTATTCCTCCCATAGCAAAAGGCGCGTCACTCCTGTTTTTTGCAATTCCCGGGCATAATGGCCAAGCCTGTCTTTAAGGTGCTGGTAGCGCTCATCCTTATAAGCAGGGCTGCCTGCATGGAAGAGGGCTTCCAGCTCAGGGTCTTCGAGCTTTAGTAGCTGAGTGGTGCTCTGGCTAAGCGCACCTGCTTTCTTTAAATAGCTCTTTACTGTGTTTTTGCTTATGCCAAGGTTACGGGCAATAGTCCTGTGTTTATTGCCCTGCTTGTGCATCCTCAATAATTGTTTTATCTGACTCATGGGTTTGGGTTTACCGGCCATCGCATTCTTTGTGTTGGTTATAGCTGGCTAATACCGAAACTTCACGAAAAAGTGACAAAAAAAGGGTCAATATGCTCCGGAATTTTATGTTGCACCTTTCCAAAGTGGGTCAACATGCTCCGGAATTCTGCCAGTGCTCCACTGAAAGTGGGTCAACATGCTCCGGTTTTCTCCATCCTTGTCTCATGAAAAAGGGTCAACATGCCCCGGATCTGGGTGCTTGAAGAGCCTTCTTCCGTTTTAGGGGGTCAGTATCCGCCGGATTGGCAGTCTTTGATGGCTTTTTATTGCTGTTTATTTCAGCCGGTCGGGTGGGTCAGCTTAGTCCGGAATATCCACTGGTTGTTGCCGCTGGTCACATTGATTTGCTCTACCTGGATTAGTTGCCCCGCAATGTTGAGGATGCGTACTTCTGCCGTTGCGCTTTCCTTACTGCTAAAGCTGTAGCTGAGCTGGTCTTTTACCGGATTGGGATAAATTGCCGTATTCAGCGGGCCTTGCTTTTCATCCACTGAAGTGACAATATTCATCATCCCTGTAAAATTTCCGGTTTCGGAATTGAGTTCTACTGCATACATGCGGCTGTTGCGCTCGCCTTCCACGCTTACTTCCAGATTAACTACATAATTGCCTGTTTCAGTGTAAGTGTGTTCCGGGTTTTGTTCCGTTGATGTATTTCCATCGCCGAAATCCCAGCTCCAGCCGCTGATCTGATCAGCAGGAATCGACATATCATGAAAAATGAAGCTGTTGGTATGCAACATTTCCGGGTAGAACAATGCCTGATAATCACCTTGCATCCAGTCGGAATTGAGCATGATTTCCATGCTGAAAGTGCTTTCGCAGGAGTCGCTGCTGATGCTTAAGGTGATGATGTATTCACCTTCCTGGGCGTAGGTGTGTGCCGGATTTTCTTCCGTACTTGTTTCACCATCACCAAAATCCCAAAGATATTCTTCACCGCCAAATGATTCATTCATAAAATGGACAGTGAGGTAGTTTGTTGAATCGAGGTAGGGGTAGAACATCGCCTGGCAATCTTGTGGCCACCAGTAATCGCCAACAAAGATGTCCATATAAATTTCGCTGGAACAATCATCGTTTCCGGCCATAAGGTGCACTAAATAAATGCCTTCTTCCGCATATTGATGTACCGGATTTTGCTCGCTTGATGTGTTGCCGTCGCCAAAATTCCATTGCCATTGGTTTGGATTGCCCATGCTGAGATCTTCAAAAGAAACTTCCAGGCTTTCTTCATCCTGCATCCAGGCAAACATGGCCATGCAGCTATCGTTTGGAGGCCAGATGCTGTCGCCAACAATTACGTCCATGCCAAATACACTTTCGCAGGAATCGCCACTGATGTTCAGGAATACCGGATAAATTCCGGGCGCACTGAATTCATGGACAGGATTTTGGTCAGTGGATGTAGTACCGTCGCCAAATTCCCAAACATATTCTTCGATTCCTTCGCCTTCGCTCATATCGTAAAACTGGATGCTGGTTTCGCTAATCGGCTCATAAGTGTAGAAAGCCTGACATACCATTGGAGGCCAGATGCTATCGCCAACAAATACGTACATCTCGGTAGTGCTGGAACAATCTTCGCCTTCGATTTCCAGTGTAACAATGTATTCACCTGCTTCCTGGTATTGATGCAGCGGGCTTTGTTCTGTTGATGATGCGCCATCACCAAAATACCATACCCAGGCCGTTGGGTTGCCCATGCTGTAATCCATAAACTGTACATTCATGGCGTCCGTCTGATACCATTCGAACATCGCCATGCAGCTATCGTTTGGAGGCCAGATGCTGTCGCCAACAAATACGTACATCTCGGTAGCGCTGAAGCAATTTTCGCTTTGAATTTCCAGCGTAACAATGTATTCACCGGCTTCTTCGTATTGGTGCAGAGGATTTTGTTCTGTTGATGATGCGCCATCACCAAAATACCATACCCAGGCCGTTGGGTTGCCCATGCTGTAATCCATAAACTGTACATTCATGGCGTCCGTCTGATACCATTCGAACATCGCCATGCAGCTATCGTTTGGAGGCCAGATGCTGTCGCCAACAAATACGTACATCTCGGTAGCGCTGAAGCAATTTTCGCTTTGAATTTCCAGTGTAACAATGTATTCACCGGCTTCCTGGTATTGATGCAGCGGGCTTTGTTCTGTTGATGATGCGCCATCACCAAAACTCCATTGCCATGCCGTTGGGTCGCCCATGCTGATGTCCTCAAACTGAATATTGTTTCCATCCATTTGATTCCATGCAAACATGGCCATGCAGGAATCTGAAGGGTTGTTGTTGCACATCAGAAAATCAACCGAAACATTTCCGTTGGGGAAATAAAATACAACTTCTTCAAGCATCTCGCCGGAGCACACATCTTCCGTGCTGATCTGTATCATTGTGCTGTCAGCCAGTCCGTTAAATGTGTGTTGGTAAAATCCCTGATCATTCGTAATTTCTGTTGCCACTTGATCGCCGGCTACCATAAGTACTTCCGCTCCGGCAATCCTATCGCCATTGGGCTTGTATAATTCGCCTTCGATGGAAAAATCCTGAGCAGATAATCCGCTGCCGATGATGGCCAGCAAAAAGATTGTGACTAAATTTGTAATCGCCTTTGTCATGATTATTGGTTTAGGTTTAACATTAAAACTGTTTTAAAAAAAAGGATCCTTGCTTTGCAGTATAAACACCGGCACTTTTGATGGTTGTCTGTGATTTTGCTTTGCAGGATTAAAAGCATAAAATATTTTTATTATAAGTATTTGAATATCAAATAAATAAGATTTATGAAAAAATTATTTCGATCTATCGTCTTTCTTTTTGCCCTTGTTTCAATAGTTCTTTCTTCCTGTTCCAACAAGCAAAAACCCGAAAAGGTTTTTAGTTTGTGCGGTCATATCGATCATGCTGCGCGCATGGTCGATACGGTAATTTTTACTGTGCCGAATATTTTGGGATATCAGGCAAAAGAATTCAGGGCGCCGCTCAATGCCAATGGTGATTTTTGCATAACAGCACATTTTAATGGTTTGCAGCCGGCAACTTTTGTGGCCGGACGTGAGGTTTTTAATTTTGTGGCCCGCGCCGGAGACAGCCTAAGGCTTAGTGTGGATCTTCGGAAATTTGATGAAACGATCCAATTTACCGGCAAGCATGCGGGCATGGCAAATTATGCTGCGGCACAATTTCTCGAATTTGACGATGGCAGCAGGGATACGGTTTTGGCACGGATCCCATTTCTTTCATTTGAGGAATTTATGCACCAAATTGACAGCCTGGCGCAAAGGGAAAGCAATTTTTTGAAAGCCAATACAGCGCAATTTCAACTGCAGCCCGATTTTGTTGAAATGCAGGAAGCTATGATTAAGCTTGCTAAAGCCTCACCGGTTTATTACTATTTTTATACACATTTCCGCCGCAATAATTTTGAACTGAAGGATGCCTATGCAGGCCCGCAGGTGGATGCCGCGTTCCACGATTTCCTGAATGTGCCCAATGAAGTTAAAAACACAATGCACTACCGCGATTTTATCGGCAAATATTCCTACTATTTGTTTTCTAAAAATATTAAGGAACCCAATGCCGATCAAAAGGCTGCACAAAAACAAGAGCAGGATTTGATGGAAAAATCATTCTCTGGCATTGACCGCGATATCGCAATAGCTGAACTGTTTATGGAAAAATTTAACGCCTACGATACCAATTATTTTCATGATATGCAGGCATATTTCAATAAAATTGAAGGTGATGAATATCGCGCTTTTATTGCTCAGAATCAGGCCGATCTTGTAAAAGAACTGAACAAGCCCCTGCCCGAAGGAACAGAGGTCTTTAATCTCCTGCGTCCGGGTGCTGTGCCGATTAACTCCCTTCAGGATATTCTGGACCGCCATTCGGGCAAAGTAGTTTTTATGGATTTTTGGGCCAGTTGGTGTGCCCCTTGCAAAGCGGAAATGCCTTTTTCATTGCATTTGCAAAAGCACTACAAAGGTAAAGATGTGGATTTTGTGTTTGTCAGCACAGATACGGATACAACCCAATGGCAGCGTCAGATTCAAATATCCGGACTGAGCGGAAAGCATTATATTTTGAATCAGCCCCTTTATCAGGATGTGATGAAAAACCTGCAATTGCGCAGTATTCCACGCTATGTGCTTTTTGATGATGAAGGCAATCTGCGCAATGCCAATGCGCCACGTCCGAGCGATTTGAATGCCAGCAGCAAAGCTATTGATGCCATGCTGTTTGAACATTACCAAAAATAAAATTATGGGAACAAATACTTTTGGAAAATTATTTTGCCTGACTAGTTTTGGAGAATCGCATGCTTCGGCTATTGGCGGTGTGATTGATGGCTGTCCATCGGGCTTGGAATTGGATATAAACCGTATTCAGCAGGAGCTTGATTTGCGCCGACCCGGTCGGGGTGATTTTTCCAGCCCTCGCAGTGAAACAGATAAAATCCAAATACTTTCCGGCCTTTTTGAAGAGAAAACAACAGGTACGCCCATAGCTTTTTTGATTCCCAATAAAAACCAAAAATCATCAGATTACGACGCATTGAAAGATATTTATCGCCCCTCACATGCGGATTTTGTGTACGAAAAAAAGTACGGCATCCGTGATCACAGGGGCGGGGGAAGGGCATCAGCACGCGAAACAGCTGTAAGGGTTGCTGGCGGCGCTGTGGCACGGCAGTTTTTGGAAAAGCATGGAATCAAAGTGCTGGCCTGGACAAAACAAATTGGCCCTGTGCAGGATTTGTCTTCCGAAATACCATCGCGCACAGCGGTTTATGCCAGCGAAATCCGTGCTCCTTTTGCGGAAAAGGAGCATGAAATGAAGCAGCATCTGCAAAAGCTTAAAAATGAAGGCGATGCTGCCGGAGGTATGGTGCATTGCATCCTACAGGGACTGCCTGCAGGATTGGGCGAACCGGTTTTTGATAAGCTGAACGCCCGGCTGGCATCTGCTTTTATGAGTATCAATGCCGCCAAAGGTGTTTTGTTTGGTGCAGGAATGGATTATGTGGAAAAAGCGGCAAGCACAATGAATGATGCATGGGAAGTGATTGACGGTCAGTGGAAAACGAAAACCAACCATTCGGGTGGGATCCAGGCCGGGATTTCCAACGGAATGGATGTGCATGCCGATATTATTTTTAAAGCACCATCATCCATTCAAAAAGGGCAGTTAACGGCTACAAAAAAGGGTGTGCAGGAAACTCTGAGCATAAAAGGCCGCCATGATCCATGCGTAGTGCCGCGTGCAGTGCCCGTAGTTGAAGCAATGGCCTTGCTCACAATTGCCGATTTCTTTTTGCTGCATTCAAAACAATCCCGATAGGTAAACGTTTAAACAATACACTTAATAATACCCAGTCATGAAAAGATTTTTGAAGATTCTGTTCGTAATTATTTTGTTGTTTTTTGCTGCTATGATCATTCTTCCCATTGTGTTTAAAGGGCAGATTATGGAACTGGCAAAAACCGAAATCAATAAAAATGTTGATGCAGAAGTCGATTTTGAAGATTTCGGCCTCAGCCTGCTCACATCCTTTCCCAATTTTACCGCTTCGCTCGAAGGCTTAAGCGTGAAAGGTAAAGGCGAATTTGAAGGGCAAAACCTGCTCAAGGCCGATGATATCCGTATCCGCCTTGATTTGATGGACGTGATTGGCGGTGACAGCTATAATGTCAAGTCGATCGAAATCATCAATCCTGAGATAAAACTCATTACCCGTGCCGACAGTGCTTCCAATTGGGACATCGCGCCGGCGGATGCTGCTACAAGCGAAGAAGGTACGCACTCAACCTCTGCTGAGCCTTCCGCAGGCGATGAAAGTGATCCGGTAAAGCTAAAGCTTCGGAGTTTCACCATCAGCAATGCCAATATCCGTTATACGGATGAACTGATGAAATTGGACCTGCTGATCACAGGCTTGAACCATAAGCTCAGTGGTGACCTTTCCGAAGATATCACAGTTCTGAATACACTTACCGAAATAGCTGATATTCAATTTGATTATGAAGGCGTGCGCTATATGAACGATATGCATATGCACGCCAAAGCGGATATTGAAGCCGACCTGAAAAACGGGATTTATACCTTTAAAAAGAATACGGTACAGCTCAATAATCTTGCCCTGGGGTTTGATGGAAGTGTGGCTATGGTAGGGGAGGATATCAATACACAGCTGACTTTCAATACGAAAGAAACCGCCTTCCGCGACCTGCTTTCTATGATTCCATCGGTTTTTGCGGACCAGCTCGAAGGCTTGAAAACCGAAGGAAGCTTTAGCGTGGACGGTATGGTGAAAGGAACTTATACGGAAGAATCCCTTCCGGCTTTCCGCATCAGTTTAAAAGCACAGAACGGTGTGATCCAGTATCCCGACCTGCCCAGTCCGATTACTGCCATTGCCCTCGAAGCCCATGTGGAAAATCCGGGTGGTGATATTGATAATACAGTTCTTGACCTGAAAAAATTCCATCTGGAGATTTTGAAGAACCCTGTAGATGCACGAATGAAAGTTACACAGCCTGTGAGCGATCCGGCCATTGAAAGCCATATTGCCGGAAAGATGAACCTTGCCGATATTTCAAAAGTTTATCCGCTGGATAGCGGCGACCAGATGAAAGGTGAATTCCGTGCCGATATAGAATTGAAAGGGAAAGTTTCGGAACTGGAGAAAGGAAATTATGACAATTTTGTGGCGATCGGTTCGCTTTTGGTGAAGAATTTCTCTTATGAAACCAGCGCATTAAATGATGTAGTAGCTATATCTACGGCTCAATTGAATTTTTCCCCCGAATATCTTGATTTGGTTTCCTTTAAAAGCAAAATTGGCCGCAATGACTTGAATGCCAGTGGCAAAATCCGGAATTATATGGCCTACGCCATGAAAGGGGAGGAATTGTACGGGCAATTGAAATTTACAAGTAAATATCTGAACCTCAATGATCTGATTCCGGAGGAGGAGGCTGTTGAGGAAAAAGGCGAAAGCACTGAAGAATTGGCTGAGAAGGAAACAGAAGGGCAGTCACTAAAAGAGGAAGAAATTCCATTGGAAGTGATTGAAATTCCGGGCAATATAAAATTTGTGCTGGCCTCCAAGATTGATGAGTTGATTTATGATAAACTCGTGATGAAAAATGTTATTGGAATCATCAGTCTGGACGATCATCGGGCAACTTTACAAAACCTGAGTATGAGCGCATTGAAAGGGAAGATGAAAGTGAACGGTTTTTACGATACCCAAAAGCCGGAAAAGCCGCAGGTAGATTTTGATATGCAGTTGACAAAAGTAGATTTACAGGAATGCTATAAAACTTTTGCCAGTTTTGAATCGCTGGTGCCTGTTGCAGAAAATACTACAGGTACATTTACTACGAATTTTGATATGAACCTTTTCCTTGACAATAAAATGGAACCCCTGCTTGAGAGCATGCAGGCCAGTGGCAATCTGAAAACTTCCAAACTGGATATTAAATCGGGCAATGCGCTGAGCAAACTGGCCGATCAATTGAAGATGTCGCAGTTTAAAAGCCTGAAACTGGATCCGGTAAATCTTTCATTTATTATTGAAGATGGAAAAGTAAATGTGAAGCCCTTTCCATTCAAATATGGCAAATATAGCGGTATGATTGGTGGCTATACCAGCCTCGACCGAACAATGAATTACGATATGACTTTGGCAATTCCCATGAGCGAGCTGGGTTCGGGTGTGAACAATGCACTGGCCGGTTTGGCTTCAAAAGGAATTAAGGTGGGCAAAGACGATAAAGTGAATGTCGGGATTAAAATTGAAGGGACCGTTGAAAAGCCTAAAGTGAAAGCCGATTTGAGCAAAGCAGCCGGTGATGCCATGAAAAACCTGCAAAAACAGGCCGAAGACGAATTCAACAAAAAGAAGAAAGAAATGGAGGAGAAGGCCAAAAAAGAACTTGAGAAAAAAGCCAAAAGCGAAGGCGATAAACTCAAGAAAAAAGTTGAGGAAGAAGCCAAGAAAGTACTGGAAGGCTGGTTTTAGGTTTTCGTTCTATAATATTTCTACAGAAAATAGAAAGCAGGGATTTTCAATAATCTCTGCTTTTTTTGTGAAAATGGCTGGTGTAATCGCAAAATTATGGTTCTACTAAGAATTTCGTGGGTAACAATAATGTCTGAAAATAATATGGAGATATTTATTAATAAACCATTGATCCCTAACAGATTCCTCCCTTCCGATAACTATCGGGACAAAGCCTTAATCACTTCGTTTGGCTTTGTTCCGGTCGGAATGACGCTGTTTATTAGGCGTTTAAGGCAAATGCGGCGAGGACATCTTTAAAATATACTATTGTGTCCTCGCCGCATTTGCCTCCTGACTCCATAAAAATGCGTCATTCCGACAAAGTTTCCGAAGTATGAGGAAAACTTTGGAGGAATCTGTTTGAAATGGCATTCTAATTTCTTTCCGCGAAATTCCGTATAGAACCCAAAATTATATATGATTTTGCGAGTTTAACTGCAAAAGTTAAGAGTATGGACTATTCTTTAAAATTGATTCCGTAAACTATTCATGATAAATTACCACCGGATCCGGTTTGCTCAATTCCGTGACATTGGTGCTGTCGGTTGCTTTGCAGCCATGCGCATTACTTACCCTTACATAAATGAGCCCGGGATTGTCAGCAAAATATGATGGAGTATTTGTGCCATCGTGCCAAAGGTAAGTGTTGAAAATTCCGGGTGATAACGTAACGCCATAATCTTCACAATATGCTGTATCTGAAGGGAGTAATGGGACGGGAAGCGCATATATTGTAACTTCCTGCAGGGTGGTGTCGCTCAGGTTGTTGTTGAAGCCTATGACACTCACCTGAAATGTTCCTGTATCGGAAAATAGGTGATATGGGAAATAAGAAGTGGAGCTGTTGAAACTTCCCGTTGCCGGATCATCAAAGTTCCAGTGCACCGAATCCTGGGCTGTAGTATCTGTAATGGCAAAAAAGGTAGTATCGTTATAGCAAATTCCTTCCCAAGTAAAATTCGCCGGATTAAAAAATGATTGGATGAAGGCTGGGAGGCCGTACATTGCCTGATGGATGCCTGAACCATTTGTTAAATTAAACCCAAATTCCGCATATCCACAGGAATTTCCTGATAAATTAGGATTGTTGATTACGCTCAAATAGCTTAATCCCCGGCGTGCAATATATATTTTTTGGTCAGGACCTACTTGCATCCCCGTGAAACGAGCGATTGATCCTCCTGTAATTTGATCAACCACAAACTCTGAATTTACAATAGTTGCCGAATCCCCTGATGAAAGGTCAAACTGAGTTACAACCATATTTTCGTTTGTTGGGGATGCATTGAATGATGAAACATAGAGCTTTGAGCCATTAGGGGAAAATTCAACACCATAGGAATTATTATTATCAAATCTCGGGATGGTAATGGAATTGCTTAATTGGGCGCTTGTACTATTAAAATCAAATAATTGCACTACTTCATCATCAGCCTGTGCAATGGCTATTTTATCGCCCTGCATTGATGTTTTCATATATCCGTTAGCTACATAGGATGCATTATGAACAAGGCCGGCGTTGCATGTTACAGGATTACTGTGCAATGAATCTGAATCAATTAGAAATGAAATGAAAGTATTTGTTTGCCAAAGGTGAGAAATGACCCATATGGATGTTCCGTTTTCGTGTAATACAGAGGTAACCATTTCATGAACCGGCCCGGCCAGATTTATATTTTTAATCTCTGTTATTGCTCCGAGGCCATTGTCCAGAGACATATCAACAATTGAATAGCACAGGCCGTTACTGCCTCCGCATTGATCCACAGTGAAAATGAAAAATTCCTCATCATGTCCGGGCCAGGGTACAATTACTCCAGACATACTGGCTGAAGTATGTCCCAGTAATCCAAAGCCATTGACCATGACCTGATGCAATCGATTCCAAACCGTCATCCCATCCGTATAAAACAACAAATCCCCTTCTGCATCCGAAATGCTTGCACATCCCTCATTTTGATTAATCATCCCGTCATAAACAGCTTCCGGGCTGCCATCGACGGTATTGAAAGTAATCCCTGCATATTTCCCGAAATACCAGTTATTGGCTTGCTTGTTTTGGGCAAGAGTGCTGATACTCCAAAAAAGCAGGATTGTGCAAAACAGATATTTTTGATATCGTGGAATCATTGTTCTATTTGTTTCATTTTTTTAAGTGTGCACATTTGTTCATTACAAAATTATGAAATAAATAAATACAATATAAAGATTGTGCAAAAATAGTTTTGTTTCAGATCTGGCTCAAAGTGATAAATTTTGTTGAATTTTAATATGCTTTATATTCAAGAAAAAATCGGTTCTACTGAGAATTTCGTGGGTTTTCATAAAATTTGAGATGAAAAGCACTGAGAAATATTTTCGTATAATATGTATGCGAGGAATCTGAGCTCCAACAGATTCCTCGCTCCACAAAGCCTTAATCACTTCGTTTGGCTTTGTTCCGGTCGGAATGACGCTGTTTATTAGGTGTTTAAGGCAAATGCGGCGAGGACACAATAGTATATTTTAAAGACGTCCTCGCCGCATTTGCCTCCTGACTCCATAAAAACGCGTCATTCCGACAAAGTTTCCGAAGTATGAGGAAACTTTGGAGGAATCTGTTTGAAATAGCATTCTAATTTCTTTCCACGAAATTCCGTGTAGAACCAAAAAATCAGGGAATATCCTTATCGGCCATTTCAGACTTTTTTTTGGGGGGGGCTTCTTGTGTAAAAAGGTAAGCTGCCGGGAGCCCGGCAACATAGTTTTTTTCGCTGAATCAATCGGCTGAGCTGATTTTTTGTTATTTTTATCTGAATTAACAGAAAATATGAGATTTCAATTACAGCTTATGTCTGCGTTTGTTTATCAGGAGGCATAAGGGTTGGTTGTCAAAACAGAGGTTTGTGCTTCATTGAACGATCAAATTTAAAAGCACCAAAAGGAATAAAATATGCAAACCGAGAAGCAAATAAAACGTCTTAAAAATAGAATTGCGGAATTGGAAGCCAATGAAAAAATCCTGAAAGCCAAGATCTGCAGTGAAGAAGCAAAAGGCAGGGGCATCGACCAGGCTGTCTCTCAGGAGCAAAATGAAGCTTATCTCGAAAGTATATTGCTATCTGTTCCAATTGGCATTGGATTCCTTAAAAACAGGCAAATTTTAAAGGTAAACCGGAAAATCTGTGAAATGACCGCTTATACTGAGGAAGAATTGCTGGGTAAAAGTGCCCGTATTTTTTATCCGATTGAAGAGGATTTTAATTATGTGGGAACCGAAAAATACAGGCAGATCCGGGAATCGGGAATGGGTACAGTGGAAACCCGCTGGCAGAAGAAAAATGGTGAAATCATGGATATCCTATTGAGCTCACGGCCTATTGACCCGTCGGATTTGGAAAAAGGGGTAACTTTTACGGCATTGGATATCTCGGAGCGGAAAAGGTCTGAACAACAGGCACGTGAGCATTTTCTTAACCTGGATACTGTTTTCAATAATGTAAATGAAGCCCAGGTGCTTTGGAAAGTCGAAACGGATGGTTCATACAAAATTGTGGCGATGAACGATCGCTATGAGTTCTTCGTGCAATCTATTTTCCCCGATCTAAAAAAGAAGGATTTTCTGGGACTGGACTTGCGTGCTGTTTCGGATAAAATGATGGTGCCGGATGATTTATACGAGAAAACTGCGCAATTATATGCGCATGTACTTGAAAAGCGCGAACCTGTATTTTATACTGAGGAATTTCCTGCACCACATGGCCTTTATTATGCTGAAACATCTATAATACCGATTGCCGGCGAAAATAATCAATGTACATATATCCTTTTTAGTACATTGGATATCACAGAACGGAAACTCGCTGAGTTGGCCTTAAAAAGCAGTGAGGAAAAATTCCGTAGTATTTTTGAATATACTAATATTGGTATTGCTTTGGCAGATACATCCGGTAAAATTATTGATGCAAATAATGAATTTTATCGAATGTTAAAATATGGATCGGATGAGCTTATCGGAAAGAATTTTATTGATATTACCCATCCGGATGATGCTGCTGGCGAATTGGATAAAGTGAAAGGTCTTTTGGGGGGAAAAGAGAAAAGCTATCGCTTTGAAAAGCGGTATATCGATAAGGATGGAAATGTTGTTTGGGTCGATTTGTCTGTAACCGGCCGCTTAAATAATGAAGGCAAAATAGATGCTTTTATCGGGATGGTAAAAGATATTTCCGAACAGGTCCAAAACAGGGAATCGGTCAGGGAATATGCGCAAAAGTTGGAACTTGCGCTGCAAAGTGCCGATGAAGGCATGTGGGAATGGCATCTTGATGACAAAAAGATATTTTTGGATGATGGTGCTCTTGCTATGCTGGATTATAAACCTGATGAAATACTTGATGATGAGGCTTTTGTGCTTGATCATATTCATCCGGATGATAAACCGGGAATCCTGGAGATCTCAAGGCAATACCTTCAGGGTAGTGTGGAAAAATATGATGTTGAATTCAGATTGCGCTGCAAAGATGGCAGTTATAAATGGATATGGTCGGTGGGGAAAATTTCTGAGCAAGACCGGCATGGAAATCCCACGCGCTTTATTGGCGTACACAGGGATATCAGCGAGAAAAAAGCCGTAGAAGAAAACATAAAAAGAAGTGAAGAAAAGTTCCGTTCCTATATCCAATTTGCCCCCGATGGGATTTTTATTGCAGATGATCGGGGCAAATATCGCGAGGTAAACCCGGCGGCATGTAAAATTACAGGATATACCGAAGATGAACTGCTACGAAAGTCAATTCCGGATTTGATCCAGGCAGAATATCAGCATCAAGCAGGCGAACATTTCAATAAAGTGCAAACAAGCGGCTTTGCCAGTGGAGAGCTGGGCTTTATTACAAAAAAAGGGGAGAAACGCTTTTGGGAAGTGGAAGCCGTTCGCCTTAGCCCCGAACGTTATCTGGGATTTGTAAAGGATGTTACAGCAAAAAGGGTGACCGAGGAATCGCTGCTTCAAAGCAAAAACCGCTTTTCTTCATTGGTCAATCACTTGCAAACAGGAGTGTTTTATATTGATATTCAAGGAAATATTGTTGAGGCCAATCCCGCATTGATACGGATATTGGGATCGCCCTCCATCGAGGCAACCAAGAAAATCAATATCTTTAAATTTAAGCCTTTGATTGACTTTGGCTACTCGGCCCGGCTTAAAGAGTGTATCGATACAAAACAAATACGCTCCGGCGAAGGTGTTTATACTTCAAAATGGAAGAAAGAGTTTTATGTGTACTATTATTTTGTCCCTCTGCTGCAGAATGATGAAGTTGTTGGCGTACTGGCCAATATTGAAGATATCAGTAAGCGCAAGCAAATGGAGCAGGATTTAAAAGAAAGTGAAGAACGTTTTAAAAAATTGCATAATGCTTCTTTCGGTGGCATTACCATTCATGATAAAGGCTTGATCCTCGATTGCAATCAAGGTTTAAGCAATATTAGCGGTTTTAGCTATGAAGAGCTGATCGGGATGGACGGTTTGTTGCTTATTTCTGAAAAAAGTCGGGAACTGGTTGTGTCCCATATCATTTCGGAATATGAAAAACCCTATGAAGCCATTGGCCTGCGAAAAAATGGTGAAGAATATCCTTTGCGCCTGGAAGCCAGAATGATATACGCTGAAGGAAAAAGAGTCAGGGTTGTGGAATTTCGTGATATTACAGAACAAAAAGCCGTAGAAAAGGAACTGCTCAAAGCCAAAGAAAAAGCAGAGGAATCAGATCGGCTTAAGTCGGCTTTTTTGGCCAATATGAGCCACGAAATCCGTACGCCAATGAACGGGATTATGGGTTTTTCACAACTTTTGAAAGAGCCTGAACTGAGCGGCGACCAGCAATTGAAATACATCAACATAATCCAAAAGAGCGGTGAACGTATGCTCAATATCATTAACGATTTGATCGATATCTCGAAAATTGAAGCCGGTCAGGTCGAGATTTATCTGTCCGATACCGATGTGCACGAACAAACGAATTTCCTTGCCAATTTTTTCCGCCCTGAAGCAGCACAAAAAGGACTGGCCTTTAATTGTGCATTTCCTGATCAAAATATACCACTGATTATCAATACTGATCAGGAAAAGCTTTATGCCATCCTGGCCAATTTGTTAAAAAATGCCATAAAATACACCCACGAAGGTTCCATTGAATTTGGCTATGCTGTTGGGGATGAATATTTGCGTTTTTATGTGAAGGATACGGGCATTGGCGTGCCGGAAGACAGGCGATTGGCTATTTTTGAACGATTCGTTCAGGCCGATATCGAAGATACGAAAGCTCTGGAAGGAGCCGGACTGGGCCTGGCGATTTCGCAGGCTTATGCCAAAATGCTGGGCGGGAAGCTGTGGATGGAACCCAACAGCCCGTTTGGATCTTGTTTTATTCTGGAAATCCCTGCACCTGATGGCAGTTTACAGCCTATACATTCATCCGAAAAAACTATGGAGCAAGCCATTAAAACCGATTCATTAAAGGATGCCGTTATTCTGATTGCTGAAGATGAGGATACTTCAGTGATGTATATGAATGAAATTTTGAAAAAAAGGTGTCAAAATATAATGTATGCTATTTCGGGCCGCGAAGCCGTTGAAACTGTGCGGGAACACCCGGATATATCTTTGATCCTGATGGATATCAAGATGCCGGAAATGGATGGTTATGAGGCCAGTAGGAAAATCAGGGAGTTTAATAAGGATGTGGTTATTATTGCGCAAACCGCTTTTGCTTTGCAGGGCGACCGTGAAAAAGCATTGGAGGCCGGTTGTGATGATTATATCACCAAACCGGTGCGCAAAGAAGAAATGCTCGAACTGATCGACCGCCATCTTTCCAAGAAAAAATAATTCCTGTGCCTTATGGGAAGTCCAATCAGGTAATCGCGTTGATTCATCAATCCTAATCCTGCATTTGATTTATTCCCGTACTTTTGCGGAAAACAGAATATTTATGGAACTTGTTTTTGCCAGTAATAATCAGCATAAATTACGCGAAATCAGAGAGATCGCAGGCGATGATTATCAAATACTCAGCTTGGAAGATATTGGTTTTCATGAGGAAATTGATGAAACAGAGCTTACGCTCGAAGGCAATGCCCTACTGAAAGCGCGCGCTATACACCAGCGTTTTAATAAAAATGTATTTGCCGATGATACCGGATTGGAAGTGGAAGCTCTGGATGGCCGTCCGGGTGTTTTTTCTGCCCGCTATGCCGGTGAAGGCTGCTCTTTCGCAGATAATGTCAAAAAGCTCTTAAAGGAACTGGATGGAAAGGAAAACAGAAAAGCCCGCTTTCGCACTGCCATTGCGCTGATCCTCAATGATAAAGAATATATTTTTGAAGGTATTGTAAAAGGAATGATCACTGAAACGCCTTCGGGTGGCGGAGGATTTGGTTACGATCAGGTTTTCCTTCCCGATGCTTATCAGCAGAATTTTGCCGAAATGGATGCAGAAACAAAAAATAAAATCAGCCATAGGGGCAGGGCAATGGAAAAGCTCTTTTCCTTCCTGAAATCATTCCACAATAAAACAAAATAAGGCCCGAAATATGGAAAAGCAAAAAGAAGACCTGAGAATAGCCGTCCTGATCGACGCAGACAATGTGCCCTACAGCCGCCTGGCAGAAATGATGGAAGAAATTACCAAATACGGTTTGCCGACCACCAAAAGGATTTATGGCGACTGGACGCGTCCCGGGCTCAATGGCTGGAAACCCCTTTTGCTGAAACACGCGGTTACGCCTATTCAGCAATACGGATATACACAAGGTAAAAATTCCACGGATTCGGCCATGATCATCGATGCGATGGATATCCTTTATTCGGGTAAAGTGAATGCTTTTTGTATTGTTTCCTCTGATAGTGATTTTACCCGTTTGGCAATCCGTCTGCGCGAATCAGGCATGCATGTAATCGGGATGGGCGAAAAGAAAACCCCGGAGCCTTTTATTGTGGCCTGTGATAAATTTATCTTTATCGAAATTTTGGCTCCCGAAGAGGACGAAGCAGATACTGAAGGCAGTGAAAAAAGCAAAGAACCCAAAAAGAAACGTGTGCAAATCAACTCTGCAACGCGCCGCCTGATCCGCTCTACCGTCAACGACCTTGCCGATGAGGATGGCTGGGCTTTTCTCGGAGATGTGGGCAATGCCATTATCAAGAAACGGCCTGAATTTGATCCACGTAACTTTGGTTTTGCCAAACTTACGCCCATGATCCGCCATATGAAACGCGATGTGGAGATTGATATGCGCGCTGCAGGAAATTCCAACATCAAGCTGGTGTTTGTCCGGAATAAGAAATAGGTTTGGATTTAGTAGTTAAGACGGCCCTTCGACTCCGCTCAGGGACCTTTGATTGAGTAAGGGAAACGGCCCTTCGGCTCCGCTCAGGGACCTTTAATTGTCGCTAAAACCACAATCTAAGGTCCTCGAGCGGAGTCGAGAGGCCGATGTTAAACCCACAATCCAAAATCCTCGCGATGTGCTGAGTGTAGCCGAAGTAAGCGGAGCCGAGAGGCCGATATTCCAAAAAAAATCCCTATTTTTATACCAATATTTTATTTGGACATCTAATATATTTGGTATGAAACACTTAAACACCACCCAAAAACAGTCAACCTCTATGGTTTATTCTCTGAAAACCGCAATTTTTGCCCTGCTGGCCCTCTTTGCCTATAACGTTTCCACTGCTCAACAATCCAGTCCTATCGCCGACACTACTTGGGGAACCGGTTTCTTTATCATTGAAGATGAAGAAGGCAATAAACTTCCAAACTCAACCTTAGAAGTAAAAGCACTTGACATGGAAATGATTGTTCCAAATAAAATATGGAATTATGAAACAAGTGGAATTGGAATAATTGATTTCAAACTTCCTGTTGTTATTGACACCACAACAATTTCTGTTCCCGAACTTTCTGCATCTTCCTTTAACCGTGGTATGTTTGAAATGTATTCTATGAATGGTAGTTTGGTTCATGCTCAAGAAATCACTCCTCAAACACAACATATTGATGTGAATGGTTTTTCAGAAGGTGTATATGTTTTTCGTATTCAAGGCGATAATGGTTTTCAAACTTCTGGTAAGTTTTTTAAACGGCACTTCGGCTCCGCTCAGTGGCCTTTGAGTATGTTTCTTTCTATGAGTAAAAACAGATACAAAAACAGTACTGACTTAAACGCACTACGAGCCGCTCAGTGGCCTTTGAGTACGTTTCTTTCTGGAAATGAGCATTTTAATGCGCAGCAAAATTCTTTTAAAAATGGAACTGATCTGAGCTCCCTGAGCGGCTTGTGGAGAGCGGAGTCGAGTCAAGCCGATAATTGGTCCCTGAGCGGAGCCGAAGGGGCAATTTATCAGGTTATTAGTAGTAAAGAGGGTTATTATAACGATACTTCAGAAGTAACTATTGTTGCTGGTGAAAACACTCCTTATTTTTTCAACCTTGCTAAAATTCCTGGTCTTCCTGCTCATCAAGACCTTGTTGGTTTTGCCTTAGATAATAATGGTAATCCTCTTGCTGGTGCTAAGGCACAACTTCTTCACAAAAACACTGGTGAATTATATACGGTGATTACTGGTTCTGATGGTAAGTTTGTCTTTGAGGACATGCCTGCTCAAATAAATTGGGGTGAAGAACATAAATTCGTCTTTAGTGCTGGTGATGTTGATGGTCGTTATTCTATTTTAAACGTTAAATATTCCACTCCCATTTACCATGAGGATACTTGGACTGCTAGTGACACCATTAACGATGGTTTCAACGTTATTCTCCCTGAGAAACTTTCTAGTTCTGAGGGTGGTTTCATCCCTGCAAATAAAATTAATTTAATGGCAGAATACGGTTCGTTATATGATACTATTTATTATAAATATGATGCTACAGTTTCAAACGCAGAAAAAGAGTTTTATGAACAATGTATGCAACAATACAGAAATGATGAAAACCATTCACAAACCTTTGTTTTAGTTGACCAACTCCCTGCAAATAGAGGTACTCTTATTAAGGAAGGAACAAATAATACAAATCATAACCCAACTAATTACCATACTCCTTTAAGTACAAGAAATGATGAAAACATTTTACATCCTACTATTAGTGCAGTTACTACAATTTCAGCCAATGATTACAAAATCCTTGTTCATGAGTTTAAACGAGGTCAAGGATACACTACTGTTGGTTATCAAAGCATAATGGATGCAGACGCATCAGTATATACAGAAGATGATAAGTCAATGGGAGAGTTAATCGAGAAATATCATTACAATATTTATCAAACTAACTTAACCAATATAAATATTCATCATATTGCTGATGAGTTTGAGAGCCCGGCCCTTCGGCTCCGCTCAGGGACCTCAGAGTGAGTGATTAAGTCGGCCCTTCGGCTCCGCTCAGGGACCTTTAATTGAGTAGTTAAGACGGCCCTTCGGCTCCGCTCAGGGACCTTTAATTGTGTTTAAACCTAAATCTAAGGTCCTCGAGCGGAGTCATGTAATGCAGTTAATTGCAACATCTAAGGTCCTCGCGATGTGCTGAGCGTAGCCGAAGTAAGCGGAGTCGAGAGGCCGATGTTAAAAACAAAAAAAAACCACCATTATGAAATGCCATATGTACATGCTGAAATGCTCTAATGATGCGTATTATACGGGCAGTACCAAAGAGTTGGAAGAACGATTGGAGCAACATAAAAAGGGCGAAGGTGCAAATTATACAAAAAAGTATCCACCTGTAGGGCTGGTGTATTTCGAGGAGTTTGATCGTATTGATCATGCGTTCGAGCGGGAGCATCAGGTGAAACGCTGGAGCAGAAAGAAAAAAGAAGCGCTCATCAATAATATGCCTGAAGAATTGCATAAACTGGCGCAGTGTATGAACGAGACGCATTTTAAGAACCGGCCCTTCGACTCCGCTCAGGGAACTTTGATTGAGTAAGGGAAACGGCCCTTCGGCTCCACTTAGGGGCCTTTAATTGTAGTTAAAACCAAAATCTAAGGTCCTCGAGCGGAGTCATGTAATGCAGTTAATTGCAACATTTAAGGTCCTCGAGCGGAGTCGAGAGGCCGATATTAAAACCAACATCCAAGGTCCTCGCGATGTGCTGAGCGTAGCCGAAGTAAGCGGAGTCGAGAGGCCGATATTAAAACCAACATCCAAGGTCCTCGCGATGTGCTGAGCGTAGCCGAAGTAAGCGGAGTCGAGAGGCCGCTATTCCGCCACAACCTCATCCATAAACAACCAGGCCGCTTTGCCTTTGCCACTGTGCCAGTCCGGGCAATTGCCAATGGTTTTTACAATTATTTTCAGCTTTTTGAAGTGCTCGGGCTGTTGCAGTTTATGCGACCAGCTTTTCTTCATTTTACGGGAATTCTGTTCGGGATTGGATTCCTCGCTTTTCCATATTTCTTCAAAATCATCTCCGTTTTTTGAGCCTTCAATAATAATCTGTTTTGGCAGGAAAATCCACGAAAGCTGATTCTTCAAAAAGCCCATTTGTATGTTGGATATTGTGTCAATATCTTCACAATCAATGGTAAAAGTGATTTGGCTTCCCATAAATCCTTGCCATGCCGGATCTTTAAAATCTGCACTGCCGGTTTGGCCATCCACCAAAGCCAGTTTCCCGCCGCCATTGTATTTCCTTGAATATGGCGTTAGATAATGTATCGGGTTACCAAGGGCTTTATGCACAGAAACTTTGTGGCTGGCACGCCCTGTTATTTTATTGTCTTTCAGGCTTACTGCCTTAATGGTGCCACTTTGTGCCAGCAGCACAGCTTCTGTATAAAGCTTTCCGTTTTGCGCCGGATCGCTTCCATCCAGAGTGTATTTGATTTCTTCTCCTTCCGGGATGTTTTTGATTTCCATAATGAGCTTATTGCCATCCAATCGGCTGTCAATCAAAATACCATCTTCAATGCGGAGATTGTCCACCCAAATGCTTCCTTTGCTGAAAAGCTCGAAGACGATATTCTTGCGGCTGGAACTTGCATTCTCAGGAATGAAAGTGCTCATTGAATAGGTGCTCCATCCGCTTTTTATAGGGATTTTCTGTAAATCAGATGATGTAGTGCCCAGCAGTATATACATATTGGTATCGGGTTTGGAGCCAAAAAGCCGTTGCCAGAAATTCCGTTTTTTGGGCAATGGTTTTTGCAGGCTGTCGAGGCATATGTCTAGTTGGATTTGATATGAGCGGCCTTTTTCAAATTCAACAGGAAAGGTGCTGATGCGCACGCCTTTGCCTTCTGTGGCTGTGGTGAGCATCAGGCTCTGTTTTCCATCAGAGGCGCGTCGTGTGTCGATGCTGTAATTTGAGCCTAAATCACTACCGGCCAAAACATAACATCCTTCCGGAACGCCGGGCTGATTGTTGTCCTCAAAACTGCCGTTGCGTATCATTTCACCAACCACTGCCGGAGGATTCAGCTCTGTCAGGCGGATGATGTATATCTGTACGCCATAGGCACCGATTTTGTCCCTGAGCTCTCCCTTTTGCATCATGACTTTGCGTTGTTCACCAAAAACTTCCACAGGACCGCTATAGTGAAGGTCTTGTACCTTAAGTTTCAAATCTTCCGGTTGGTTTTTGGTATTGGCGCAAACGATCAGGAGTTCGTTTCCTTTTTTCCAAACTTTGTTGCGTATGCTTTTGGGAAGGTTTTCTGCATGGGGATTGAGTTCTTCACTAATCAGGAAGGGCAAAAGAGCCTGTGCTTCCGTTACGCTTTGTGAAGCAGCATTCCAGCCCTGAGCTGATTTTGGAAATGCCGCATGTGCCGATCGGATAAAATATTGCAGTCCGCGGGCGCCGTTCATCAAACCGTACCAGCTCATCAGGCGGATTTCTTTAGGAGAAGGTTCCCGTTTCCAGTATTCATTGCCGCCAAATGCCTGAGGTACAAGCCAAATGGCTTTTTCAAAATGGAATTCTTCCTGCAGGTTTTTCGTGATTTCGGCCACCTGAACAGGGTCATTGGCAGGAATCGGGTAGGGGTCGGTCATGACAATATCCATGGCATCACGGTATTGTGATGCTGCATGTGGAGCCATAAAAACAATGCTCACCGGATGATAGGGATCAACCGATTTGATCAGATTGTATTGTTTTTCAAGATATTCTGCCGAAACACCTTGTCCAACAGGTTCATCAGAAATATACCAGCTCAGAAGCGCCGGATGATCTTTAAAAGTTTCAATTTCGCGGATCAGTAAACTGCGTTTTTCCTCTTCGTTTAATTGTTTGCGCCCTTTTTGACCAACACCACCTTCTCCGGTAAGCCATAAAAGATTATAATTGACTTTCATGCCAATATCTGCCATGCGATCCATAAAGGCTTTGCGCTCATCAAGGCTGTATCGCGTGAGCATATTATAAGGCGATATCATATTAAAACCATGGGCTTTTTCAGCTTCAGGAAGCCCTTGCTGCACCGGGCTGTACGTATAAAATCCCATAGGTAAAAAGGGCAGCCCTTCGCAAATCAGGTTTCCGTTGAGGCGATCAATTTTAACGGCATTGCGCTGGTGGGGCAATATGCGGATGTTTACTTTGAAGGAAGTCAGCCATTTTTCATTTACATAAAAGGATGTGGTAATGATGTTATCGCCCTGAGGGAAATTATCGATATTGATGGGCACCAAAACCGGCCGGTCGGAGCGGATGCGGGCATGAAAAAGGATGTTGTCCTTGCCATACACCAGATCAATCATGATGTCGTCATCAATGAATTTTTCCGGTGTGCTCAGGATAATCTGCGCCTGAGGTTCGGTAGTATAATAATTCTGGCGCGCTGTGGCCAAGAAACCAAAAGTTTCCTGAGCTGTGCTTTGCAGGTTGATCAGCATCATCAGCGATGCGAAAACAGTAAAAAAATGTGATTTTATCATAATTATATGGATTTACAGAATTTTGCTAAAAACCGCAACATAACCGCCTCCGGGAGCCAGTTTTATGGTAAGCGTATCGCCTTTTCTGATTTTGTTTTTCATTTCAAAGCGATAATCTTCGGCCATTTTTTCTGCATTGATGCCGTCTTTCAGGATGTGGACCTTATAAACACCATCATCCAGAAAATGACATGGAATGCTCAGGCTTCGTGCGTCTTCATTATTTAATGCACCTAGGTAATATTTATTGTCTTTTTTGCGCGCCATCACAATATATTTACCGATTTTTGCCGCCGGGACAAATGTTTCGTCCCAGCAAACCGGAATATCTGCGATGAAACGGGTATAATCGGGTTCTTTCAGGTAATTGCTGGGATTATCGCAAAGCATTTGCAGCGGGCTTTCATAAATTACATACATCGCAGCCTGATGTGCGCGTGTGCCCATGCTCATGGGGCGCGTCCAGTTGATGGCAAAATTTTCCGGCTGTGCATTGCGCATGGCGCCGGGCGTATAATCCATTGGGCCGGCCAGCATACGTGTAAACGGCAGTGTGGTATTGTGCGTTGGTGTCATGTCTTTCGACCATTTTACATTTTCCAGACCTTTTACACCTTCGTAGGTGAGTACGTTCGGGTATTTTCGACGTAAACCGGAAGGCTTGTAAGCTCCATGGAAATCAACAATTAATTGGTGCAAAGCGGCTTTGCGGGCTATTTTTTCGTAAATATTGACCATTTGCTGATCCGCACGCTGCATAAAATCTACTTTTATACCTTTGATGTTCCATAATTCATACTGCTCCAGTGCTTTGTCGATTTGTTCCAACAGGGGTTTCCATAAAACCCAAAGAATCAGCCCGACATTCTTTTCTTCGGCATAAGCCGTGAGCTCTTCCATGTCGATCTCAGGAACAACAGCCAGAACATCAGTGGTTTTGCTCCAGCCTTCATCCAAAATTACATACGGGATATCGAATTTGGCAGCGAAATCGATATAGTATTTATAGGTTTGGGTGTTGATGCCGCTTTTGAAATCCACTCCGTAAATATTATTTGCATTCCACCAGTCCCAGGCTACTTTTCCGGGTTCAATCCAGCCGACATTGTCCAAATCCTGTTTTGGGGCAAGCAGGTAGGGCATTTGGTTTGTGAGCAATCCGGCGGCATCGGCAGAAACCATAAAAATGCGCCAGGGAAAATTCCTTTTGCCCGAAGTTTTGGCAATATAATCTTCATTGACCACATTTTCGTTACGGTCGCTATTGGGCTTATTTGTGGCTTCCTTTACGGCAGGAGGGAAAATGGCATCAAATTCTTCGTTTTCATTGAATTTCAGGAACATATTCGGGTAATCCAAAACATCGGTTTCGGTAATGGCCATTTTTACATCATCCTTTTCAAAAAGTACGGGCAACACACAAAAGCTTTCTTTGCGGATACTATCGAGCTTCATTTTGGGGTAGTAGCGCTCATAATGGCTGATGAAACTTTTGTCTTCGGGATAATAAACCTCAAATTGTTCATTGATCTGATAACGTGCAAATTCATTTTTCACGATGAGATCACCTTTTTTGTTCCCGATAAAACGATAGGCGAAACCATTGTTGTATAAGCGGAACTGAAGGTTAAAGCCTTTGAATTTCAACGTCATCTGATTGTAATAGTTCCGTATTTTTGATGCTTTTTCAGCGATCAGCGGCGTGATTTCATCCTGGACGCTGCTCTGGCCTACTTTGGGTTTCTTTCTGTTTTTATTGGTTTGAAACAGATTGGTTTCCATTGCAATATGGGCATCCCTGATTAGCTCCTGGCCTTCAAAAGAGAGCGTAAAATGGATTTGCTCAGCGCAATTGATGTCTAATGACAGTTTCTCGTCAGGACTTTGAAATGAATACTCCTGAGCTGATAAAGAGGTGCTTACAAACAAAATAAAGCAACAGAAAAGTAAGGAAGAAATTTTCATATCGTTCCGGTTTTTGGTTTGGGCTAAATTATTCTAAATCTTTTGGTCGGCAAAGAAATCATCAACTAAAGATTTGGCATTGATGGTGTTTTGTTCATCTTTTGATAAATATTTAATGTCTGAGATGTTTTTTGGGAGAATTATTTAACCAATGGTCAGGTTTAATCTTTTTCCAAATCCAATCTCAACCAGTCTGTATAAAGTGGACAATTGTATGTCGCTGTGACCATTCTCAATCCGGGATATAAAGCTTTTTCTAGTTCCCGTTTTTTTGGCAAGCTCCTCCTGTGTCATCCGGGCCTCCTTGCGGGCTTCCCTGAGGATTTCACCAATAGCAAATGCTTTTGCTTTGATTTCAAACTCAGTTCTTTTTTCAGTTCCAGGTTTGCCATATCTTTGATCCAGATGTTCATCAAATGTTGTTGGGTTATTCATTTTTTATCTCCTTTCTTTTTCGAATTAAAATACTCGTTTTTGATGCGAACCGCTTTTTCAATCTCCTTTTTTGGTGTTTTTTGGCTTTTTTTCTGAAATCCATTAAAAAGCACAACTAAATTTCCTTGATCAAAACAGCAGAATATTCTGTAAATATTACTTAGAGGTCAGTATGTAGGTGCATATTAGTTTTGGCAAATCATAAAAACGATAATGATTTGTTATTGAGTAACATAGATTTCTCCATCCAGCTCTCCGCTTCGCTATGAGCTTCCTGTCGAAATGACCTTTTGTTGTGTTCAAGTGGCAAAGGCGGCGAGGACTCATTTTATATTTTTTATTGTGTCCTCGCCGCCTTTGCCCAAACAATTAATAAACCGTCATTTCGACGACCAGCGGGAGGAGAAATCTATTTATTCACGAGCATAAATTATTCTATGTACTTTTCTACTGACCTCTAATATTACTTTCAAATTCAATCCTGATTTCGAATAGGCCATCATATCCTTTTAAGCTATCGAAAAATTTCTTTGGAATTCTATCGGCAAAAGTTACCAAGTATAGTACGTAGTCAATTTTATCTTTTAAACGTTCCGGTTGCTGATTAAAGAAATCCCAAAAATAGTTTTTGAAATAAATCAATTGCCTTTTCCTATTCATTCTACAAAGTTAACTAATAATGGAACAAGTGCAAGATTTTTTTGGAATATTGCTGTTACGCAAAATCTTTTTTATCGGCAAAGAAATCATCAAAATCCTTTTGCAATTTTTCCGGAACAGGGACAGGACGTTTTGTTTGGAGATTTACGAAATAGCCTCTTTGCAAAGCCTTGCAATGCAGTTTATTACCGCAATATATTTCCTGTTCAATCGTCCATCTGCCGCGATGCAGTTCGCTGATCCATAACTGTCCTTTTGGTTGATCAAATATAGTCAAGGGGCGTTTATAATCCACATGGGTTTCGCGGAGGATCGGACTGATGCCTTCTTTTAAGAGATCCGTTAGTGGAAAATAGACATCAAGAAATTTGGTGCGCAAATCTTCCAGCCAACGCACATACACAATGTTGCTGACAATGCCCATTGCATCGATATCGTAAAAGTTGATCTTTATGGGCATTTCGATGAGTAGGGGTTTTTGAGTCATTTTATAGCTTGTTTAATGTGTTTTTAAATAATTCTCAATATCAGCTTCTTCACGCATAACAAATTTATTCCGGGCCGGGAATTTATCAAAAAGTGCCTGTTGTTTTTTGCTCAGTGCTTCATTATGGAACTTACATTCAATCAGGTCTTTATCCTCGGTGAGGAAGTCAATTTCTGTTTGGTTCTCATAAATGTAGCCCGGTTTTTTATGTTTGATGCGCAGATAAACATAATTTTCAAAAAGGCTGCCCCAATCCCTTTGTCCGGTATAATAAGTTCGGATTCCGGTATCGCAGGCGTAAACCTTTTTGGGTGAAACCAACTGCTCATTTAGTTTTCCGTTTCGTGACACGGGATGGACGATGTAAGTGCTGCAAAAAAGTTCGAAATACCGTTTTGAAGTGTCGGTCGAGATGCCTAGTATTTTTGCAATCTTGTTGATGCTTAATGTTTTTCCGCTTCTCTCCATAAGCAACAAAAAATAGTCTTTGAGTTGCTGAAGGCTTCGGATGCCATGTAGTGCGGCGATATCTTTGTAAATAATGTTGTCCATCAACTCCCGGATATACGCATCATCATTGCTCAGCACATATTCGGGGATTCCTCCGGTACTCAAATATTCATTGAAATAATCTTTGAGTAAATGTTGGTCTGCAATCTTGATTTTAATATTCCTGAATTTCAGGAATTCATCAAAATTTAGCGGTAAGATTTCAAAAGTGCTCGATCTTCCGGTTAATAATGCCTGTTGATCTTTCAATAATGATGAACTCGAAGACGAAGCGAAAATCTTGCAATGTCCCCGGTCGTATAGGTTTTTTAACTGGATGGAAAAATCTTTAGCGAATGTGATTTCATCGAGGAAAAAATAAACAAACTCATCGTTTTTTAACTTATGAATGCTGCGGTATTCTTCAATAATATCCAAAATACTGTATTGCAGTAAGTTGTAGTCGTCAAGGCTTACATAAAGGCAATGCTGTTCTTTTTGTCCTGATTGAATAATTTCTCTGATCATGAGCTTCATCAGGCTGCTTTTGCCGATGCGCCTGAGCCCGGTGATGAAGATTATTTGCTTGTTGTTCAGTTGCTGCCGCAATTGATTGAGTGCTTCCCTTTCGTGAAGTTGCTCCGGGAATTCTGTGGGTTGTTCCCACCACGGATTGAATCGGTACAGGCTTTTTCTCATTGCTTGGTTTTTTGCAAATGTACTAAAGTGTTCGGTAATATCAAATGATTTTATTAAAAAGTGTTCGGTATAATCAAATATAACACTAGTAAAACGTTCGTTAATATCGAATGAAATTCATGTTGATGATTTTCTGCCGTTTTGTAGCTTTGCAATTCAAAAATTACGATTATGACAGAAAATTTCAAATATCTCACTGAGCAGTTTGCCGATATCCGAATTCTGCGCTATCAAATCCCCGAATGGGAAAATTTAAGCCTCAATCATAAAAAACTGCTTTATTTCCTGCATAAAGCGGCAATGTCGGGCCGCGATATCATTTATGATCAAAATTATAAGCATAATTTACTCATCCGTAAAACCATTAATGCTGTTTGGATGAGCGAACAAAGCGAACATCCCGCATGGAAATCATTTGAAGTCTATGCCAAAAGGTTTTGGTTTTCGAATGGCTTCCATCATCATTACAGCATGGATAAATTTTTCCCTGGATGTACGCAAAATGAATTTCATGAATTAATCCTTCGCTGCGATGATTTTATGTTGCCAATGAATGGTGAAGAAGATCAAAATGCATTTGCAAAGCGCGTTAGTGCTATAATTTATGACCGCAACAATGACCTGAAACGCGTGAGCCTTGATGTTTCCGGCGATTTGGTTTTGGATTCTGCCTGTAATTTTTATGAGGGTGTCAATCAAAAGGAAGCGGAAGAATTTTATAAAAACAAAAAGCAGGAAAATCCGGATGAGCCTGTTTCTTTTGGCCTGAATTCAAAATTGGTCAAAGAAAATGGCAGGATTGTTGAGAAAACCTGGAAATCGGGTGGGATGTACGGCCCGGCAATCGACCGCATCATCAATTGGCTGGAAAAAGCATTAACTGTTGCTGAGAATGAGAAACAGGCAAAAGCTATTAAACTACTGATTGAGTTTTACCGTACAGGCGATCTTAAAATTTTCGATGAATTCAGCATCGCCTGGTTGCAGGATACGGAATCTTCCATTGATTTTATCAACGGTTTTATTGAGGTTTATGGCGATCCGCTGGGGCGCAAAGCTACTTTTGAGTCTGTGGTGATGCTGCGCGATGAAGAGGGCACCAAAAGGGCGAAGACAATCAGTGATAATGCTCAGTGGTTTGAAGATCATAGTACTACGGATAAAAAGTTTAAAAAAGAAAAAGTTACAGGAGTTACGGCCCGTGGCGTGCATGTGGTTGCCGAATCGGGCGATTGCAGTCCGGCAACACCGATTGGCATCAATTTGCCCAATGCCGATTGGATTCGCGCAAAGCATGGTTCCAAATCAGTGAACCTGAGCAATATCGTGGATGCATATGATGAAGCTTCGAAAGATTCGGGTGCTTTGGAAGAATTTGCTTTTAGCGAGGAGGAAGTAAAGCTCAGTAAAACTTATGGCACCCTGGCCGGTAACCTCCACACCGATTTGCACGAAATTGTGGGCCATGGCAGCGGAAAACTTGCATCGGGAACAGCAGATCCGGCTGAAAGCCTGAAAAGCTATGCTTCGACCATTGAAGAAGCCCGTGCCGATTTGGTAGCTCTTTATTTTATCTACGACCAAAAATTGGTGGATTTGGGCCTGATGCCTTCGCTGGAAGTCGGCAAAACAGAATATAATGGCTACATCCGCGGTGGATTGATGACGCAGATGGTACGCGTAGAACTGGGTAAAGTGCTGGAAGAGTCGCATATGCGCAACCGTCAGCTGATTGCCAAATGGGCTTTTGAAAAGGGTGAAAAAGATGCTGTTATTGAGAAAGTTATGCGCGATAATAAAACATATTTCGTTGTCCGTGATTACGATAAACTACGCGTAATTTTTGGTGAATTGCTCCGCGAAGTGCAGCGCATTAAATCGGAAGGCGATTATGAAGCGGCCCGCAATTTGGTGGAAAATTACGGCGTAAAGCTCGACACGGATCTGCACAAAGAGGTAAAAGAGCGTTGGGAAAAACTAAAAATCGCTCCCTATGCAGGTTTCATTAACCCCGAATTTCGTCCAATCATAAATCAGGAAGGTGAATTGATTGATTTTGAAATCATTTATCCAACGGATTTTGCCGGTCAGATGATTGTTTATGATGCGGAATACGGACTTCTGTAGCGAAATCCAGGGTAGGACTCAAAAGGTTTGCATGATTCTGTATTAAAAATAGAAGGCGAGCCTGATTCCTTGCCTTCTTTCCAATAATCTCAGAAATTGGTTCGTCGCTCCGATATGAGAAACCTTTTCGGTGGTTATGCCAAGTTCAATTTCATTTTTTCCGACCGGAACAATGAAGTTTATACTACCTATGAACCCTACGAGATAAGTTGCTATGGTTTTGTTATATTGAGATTCGTAGATATTAATTGTGAAATCACTATATGAAAGCGTAATTCTATTCATTAGCCCAAGGCCGATTCCTAAGCGGGTTTTCCCAATCGGGAAAAAATATTGAGCTTCGATCGGAATTCTGAGTTCCAGCAAATTCAAATTGACATCAAGACGATCTGTATAGTCCTCATAACTAGTATTATTATGGATCTTATACTCTGTGCCATTGTAATTTGCGAAGGTAGTCCCGAATAATATCTCAGGTGGTTTGAAGGTATATTTTTTGGAATAATTAAGCAAAAAACCTAGCCTGATTTCAGTCCTGCTGCTGTTAAAGAATACATTTTTCAGGCGGTATGCAAGTCCTATTTCATAGCCTAAACTATAATCGGATTTAATGCTATACTGGAAATCCATGGCGTTTTGAAAAACTCCAACTTGAAAACCAAATAAATGCTGCAGTTTTTCAATTTCCCGTTTATAAATTGTGCATTTGCCTCCTTCGCAAACCATATCATGATAGTCTTTTGCAAGTTCGGTTAATTCGCCGGCATTGAGTTCGGTTTCTTTGATCTGATCCTGGATCTGCGGGCAGTCTTCCATAATCATGCTAAGCTTCTTCTGAAATACCAAATCCATCGAATCTTTATTGGCATATTTTGGTGGTTCAGGAAGTTTTGTTAATCCAAAGCCTTCTTTTTCAATAAAATACATGTCTCCATGGCTTGTGCGGATAAAATAGATGGAGCTGACACCTTGAATCAAAACTTCAAGAAATTTTTTTTCCTTTTCCGAATAGTTTGATATTTGAGCTTTTTTGCTGAGAAACATTCGGTTTTTCCCCATGGCATATCCACGGATTTCTCCGGGATAATATACATGTCTTTCCTTGTTCTCAAGGTTTTTGAATACGCATTTTTCTCCGGCTTTACGGGGTGTTTTCTTTTTAATCAGGCCATGAATTGTGTCATTCTCATTAGTAATGACATAACCTTCTGAAAATCTGGATTGCGCATTTACTTGGCTGAGGGTAAAAAGTGCCAAAATGATAAGTATCAGTCTTTTCATAAGTGTTTTTGCTTGATCTATTTGTGCACAAATGTAAGTTTTTAAATTCAATAATTGTTGATGAAGTTTACTGTGTTTTATGAATTTAATCTCCGGAATCACCTGGTATATCCTGCACGAGAATTAAGATCTTCATCTTCCTGGATCATCGTTATTTTTCAAAGTTGCGATATATGTAAATGGTGTTGAACAATTGGATTTTCTGATCGTTAGGTTGAAAAATAAACTTATGAACAAACGACAATTTCTCAAAACAGGTATGGCGCTTTCTGCAGGAGCAATTATGGGCGGAGGTGCTTTTGCATCTGACGCCCTTAAAGGCGGTAATGAAACTTTTGCAACACTGGATGTAATTACCGGGCCGGATGGGAAATACATTCTCCCTGAACTTCCGTACGCATACAATGCGCTTGAACCCTGGATGGACGAGCCAACAATGCGCCTGCATCATGATAAGCATCATGCCGGATATGTACGTGGTGTGAATAAAGCAACCGAAGGAATTGCAAAGGCACTGGAAAATGAAGATTTCTCCAACGTGAAGCACCTCGAACGCGATTTGGCCTTTCATGGAGCGGGACACATCTTGCATACCATGTTTTGGAATAATATGTCGCCATCACAATCCAATCCCAGTCCTGAATTGAAAAAGTACATCCTTCGCGATTTTGGAAGTTTCGAGACCTTTAAAAAATATTTTAAAGCCGCTTCTAAATCCGTAGAAGCCAGTGGCTGGGGGATATTAGGCTACCAGCCTCATGCCGATAAGCTGGTTGTCCTCCAAAGTGAAAAACATCAGAACCTTTCCCAATGGATTACTTATCCTGTTTTGGTTATTGATGTTTGGGAGCATGCCTACTACCTGAAATACCAAAACCGAAGAGGTGATTTTATTGATGCCTTCTTCAATGTTATTGATTGGGATAATGTGAGCCTGAGATTTTCGCATATGCTGAGTGCATTCAAATAAACATATTTTGTTCTCCTGTGAGTGAGGTCATGTCCTGTGGGGTGTGACCTTTTTTTTTAATATTTAGTGCTTGTCCATAATGTCCGATCTCAGCGTTATTTCTTTTGCTGGAAACAGTCATCCCGTACAGACGGGACTCCTCGTTTCCAGCAAAAGAAATGCCTCGACCTCGAACATTCTGAAACAAGCACAGTACTTTATAGACAAACACTATTTGGTGTTTTAGAATGCGAAATTATTGGGTTCAATTTGGTGTTATTGTTCAAAATTTAAAAATTTCCATCGTAGGGATATTTAGTCAGAATTAAATTTAAATAACGAAATTTTAAAATTGTTCAAATAATTTTTTGTTTTTCAGGTACATTACTATACCTATTACCTACGTTTACTGTTTTTGGCTTGATTTGTTATGTCAAATGGTCATATATTTGTGGTATGTTCAAATTCTAAAGATCTGAATTATGAAAAATATTTTTTGGCATTTTATAATTATACTTTTCCTCGGAGCTGTTACGACGGCTTGCATGGAAAAGAACCTTGATTTTCATGATAACCCTAGTTCAGGAAATTCTGTGGAAGACATGAATGTCCCTAAAGACTTCGATTGGCGCACGACACAGGATGTTGCCCTGAACATCAGCTTGGATTTGCCTGAGCTTTTTAAAGGTTATCAGAAAATCAGTGTGTATAACGGGCATCCCGATCAGGGTGGTAGTTTGATTATCAGCGGGGCAATAAGCCGGGATAAGCCTTATCAGGTTAGCCTGAATATTCCTTCTTACCTGAAAGATGTTTATTTGCTGCGTACTGTGGCTGATCAGCAGAACGAAATTGTCAATGTGGAAATTGTCAATGGCAGAATCGATTATGCGTTTACTGCTAAAAAATCAGTTCCTTTATTTAAAGAAACAGTAAGTGGGCCGGATTGCAGCAGTGGTTGCGATGTTCCGATTACAAGCAATGGCAATTACACAATCAAAGATGGATTAACATATTGTATTTCAGGGAATTTTAGTGGAAAAATAAGCTGGCAGGCCTGGAGCGGAGGTGGAACATTGATTATTTGTGGTTCTGCAAATATTACACAAAACACTACTCTTGGTACTGATTGTCACATAATAGTCGCTGAAGGTGGTTCACTGATTATGGGGAATAACGGAAATAAAGATATTGTTTTGGATTATGGCGATGCGTCATTGGTAGTTTACGAAGGCGCTACTCTAAATGTTAGGAAACTTGAAATCAATACAGCTGGCAACTCATTCGTCAATTATTCAGAGAATGTTACCGTAAGTAATGATTTTCAAAATAATGGGTCATTTACCAACCATGGTACAATCGACTTTGGCGGCGATTTAGATAACAATGAAGAGATGACCAATTATGGCATTATCAACGTGGATGACCATATGGAAATCAATGATTATTTTGTGAACAACAGCAAAATCTATGTAGATAAGAAAATCTATTTCAACGGTTCATCAACCTGTCAGAATAATTGTGTCATCACTTCCGGCGATCATGTTGAAATCAATAACAGTAATTTTGAAATGAATTCGGCTTACTTCTTCAGTGATAAGAAGTTGCTGGTTTACGCCAATGTTAGTCTCAACGATGGCTCTATGATGGAAGCTGATGAAGATTTTGAACTTTCGCAGACCATGACCGGAACGGGAGCCACCAGCAGTGTTGTTAACCATGATGTCACTAAAATATGGGGAACAATAAGCGGAGCTATAGAAATGGCCGATGAAGACGGCGAGCTTGAAGGCGGCAGTATGTCTGATTTTATCAACGGCGCTACTTTCGTGGCTATTGATGATATTGAAAATTACATCCCGGTAAGTGAATGTAATCCGGAAGGTATTGGAGAACCGGGCTTCCAGGATGCTGATGGCGATGGTGTTGCTGATGAAGATGATGACTATCCAAATGACGCCACACGTGCATTTAACAATTTTTATCCGTCAAATACTGCCTGGGGTTCTGTAGCATTTGAAGACCTTTGGCCTTCCAGCGGTGACTACGATTTCAATGACCTTGTGCTGAATTATCAGGTGAAAGAAGTGACCAATGCTTCAAATAATGTTGTAGAGCTCTTTATGAGCATGAAAGTGGAAGCCATTGGTGCAGGCCTTATCAATGGATTTGGAATTCAGTTTGATAACCTTACACCAAGCCAGCTGGGTACTGTAAGCGGTCTGAGCCTTGAAGATGGTTATATCAGTCTGAATGGAAACAATACAGAATCATCGCAAGCGAAAGCTGTTATTATTCCGCTGGATAATGTGAGAAATATCGTCAACGTAACAAGCCCGGGATCCGGTTTCAATACAACACCCGGAGCCGGTGGCGGATGGAGCGATACGCTTGTGGTGCATGTGCCTTTCGTAAATCCACAGGCCCAGGCAAACGTTGGTACGCCTCCTTACAACCCTTTCCTGATTAAAAATCAACAACGTGGAATGGAAATCCACCTGCCCGATTATGTCCCGACTTCTCTCGCAAATACCGGTATTTTCGGAACATTTGAAGATGCTTCAGTGCCTGCTTCAGGAATTTATTACGTAACAGAAAACAATTTGCCCTGGGCTATCCAGTTGTCCGAACCATTTGACTGGCCAATCGAAAGAACTGAAATTGTAGAAGGATACACGCATTTTGCCCAATGGGCGCAAAGCGGCGGCACTTCATTCCCCGACTGGTATAAAGATCTTTCCGGATACCGTGTCGCAAATAAAATTTGGGACTAAACGTATCCGCATTGTTTTGATTAAACCCGGGGCTCAGGCTTCGGGTTTTTTTATGTTATGCAGATAGAGGATGTGCACAAAGCTGTACAGCACAATCGCATTAAATATATGCCACATGAAATGTGTGCCGAAACCAAAAGCATCGCAGGAAATTAAATCCAGTTGCCTGAAAACCAGTGAAACCATAAAAAGAAATACAACAATAAAAGAAGGCCTGACCAATTCTTTTCGGTTAAACTGGTTGTAAAGCTGGAGTACGGCGAAATAACTTATGGCAGAAATATATTCCAGGCTGCCGTTGCCCAATACTTTTGTGTCTTGCAAATCCCTGAAAAGGTAAATCAGCACGGGCGTATAAATAAAAAATCCCAGAAAAAACAAAATACGTAGCGGGAGCTTTTGAGCCGAATGGCTTACATAAACCCAAAGGTAATATACAACAAAGAGATAAATCGGGATCGTATCAATCCAGAATGTGAAATCGTTACGGTAGGTGTGCCAGGCCAGACTTCCAATGCCAACACAAATGAGCATAACAGCAAGCGTTCTGGCCGCTAAACTTTGGATGGATTTCTTCCTGAGCCTTAAAAGTAATAGGATCCCGGCAATGATAAAGGCAAAATTGGTTATTCCGTTTAAGGGCTCAAAAATACCTGAAAATGCTGCTTGTTCGCAATAAATAGGGTAGATCATAATTTGAAAGTTTTATATCCATTTCATCATATCCAGCCAGAAATGCTGGCCAAGGCCCACCGTAAAAATCAGCCAGCCTAAGATGCCATGCAAAATGCTGGTCAACATTACGCTCCCGCTTTTGTCATAAAGCCATGCCAGGTAAAGGCCTAAAATCAAGGTGAGTATGAGCGAAAGCACACTAAAATATATTATGTGTACAAAGCTAAATACGATTCCACTGGCCAGGATTATTTGCCATTTCCGGGGAAAAAGCCCTTGATAGCGCATAAAAAGGAATTTCCGATAAATAACCTCCTGCCCAAATGCTGAAAATACCGGATAGAAAAACAACATGGCCAGCCAGATGCTTTTGTTCCCTTTGGGAAGGTTGAAAAGGTTTGCTGGCTCAAAAAGCAGGACATATCCAATGAGGAATGCGAAAGAAACCAGCACAAGAAGGATTTGTTTTATCCAGCAATTTTTATCAATATCCAGGCGGATTAAATCTTTGGCATTAAAATTCTTTTGCTTCCGAAAGTAGAGTATGAGCGCAATTAAAACAGGAGGAAGGATGATTGTTGGATGAATCAAATTTTTTTCAAAAAAAATGAATAGAGGAATACCGATAAAGAATAGTATAAACTCAATGCCTAAGCGTGTCTTTTTGTTCCTCGACATTTTTAAAAATGATTTTAGAGCTCAAATGTAGTAAAAAAGAATGCCGTTTTCTGCAGAATTGTGAAAGGGTCAGCCTTTTTTGCGGGCATAAGAAGTTTGTACAATTTCATCCAAATAGGTCTTTGTCCATGATAGCTCGTATTGCTGCATTTTGTTTAATTTACCAAAAAGGGGAACTCCACCGCCTAAAATAACCGGAATAGTGCTGATAATAATTTCATCGATCAGCTCTGCGGCCAGAAAACTCTGGATGGTTTTTCCACCGTCAATATAGATTTTGGTATATCCCCTGGAATGGATGTATTCAGAGACCTCACTAACGGATCCATTGACCAGCTCGGCGAATTTTCTGTATTTTACCGGGATTTCTTTCAACGTATTGCTTAATACAAAAACCGGGACCTGATATGGCCATTCGATATCAAAGCTGCATACCTTTTCAAATGTATTGCGCCCCATGAGTATGGCGTCAATACGATTAAAAAAATCTGTAAATCCCAGATCCTTGTTTTCAGGATTTGGAACGCTGTTGAGCCAGTCTATTTCGCCATTTTTGTCAGCGATGTAGCCGTCTATACTACAGGCAATAAATACGTAGTTTTGCTTTTTCATTTTAAAATTTTTGAGCAGTTTCCAGTAGTTTAACCGCTTTGTAGATGTTTGAATATGAGGCTGATTTGGGCAGCTGTTGTGCGTTTTTGACCGCTATATGTTGGAGCGAAGCCAACGCATTGACCCATTCGTTGTTTTTTAGGAATTTGATGTTTTTGTCGTATTTTTTGATATGATTGCGTAACTCCTTTTGGATGGATTGGTAATTTGGGAATATGCGGTTTGTCTTTTGATAGTGCAATAAAAACCAGAATTCAATCGAAGGCAGACTGTCGCAGATGATTACGTTTTTGTTTCGGTTATATTTCTTTTTGTAGTTTACCAGGAGTGTCGCTTCCTTTTGATTGCGTTGGGCTACATCCGCATCAAAAACGCTGATAACCCGTACGTCAGCAAGAAGCAGGTTTTCCGTTTGTCGGGCAATATAATAGATGCTGTTGTTGGAAAAAAACCGTGGCCTGATGGTGTAACTGTATCCTTTAATCTGTTTGAGGTGAGAAAAATAAAATTTCTCGGTTTCGCCTTCGCCAATCACAAATATTGAATCACGTAATTTCATTTCCAGTGCTTTAACCAATGTTGGGTATGGCTCCAAATTTCCCGAATTTATACGCTTTTTGCAGGGATGATACCCTGTTTAATCCTTTAAATACGCTTAATGCATAAATATGGCTTGATCCGTCTTCGTTTTTTTCGGTAAACCAGAAATTGTCCTTGCGTAAAAGGTCGGTTTCGTCGAAAAGATTATCATAATGGGTCGTTAAAAGCAGTTGTGAATGAGTTTGTTGCCTTAAAAAACGCTCCAGTATGTACTCAATAAGGCGGGGGTGCAGTTTGGATTCAATTTCATCGATGCAAAGAAAAGCGTTGTTTTTTAGGCTCTCAAAAAGCGCGCCCGATAAACCAAATACCCTTTTTGTACCCTCTGATTGCATATCAAGGGAAAGCTCGTAAAATTCGTCCTTTTTGTTGTTGCGCACAAAATGCGTAAAGCCGGTATGCCCCGATTGGTGGTTTGAATAAGGTGATCCGTGTATTTTGTTGTATTTTAAGCTGTTGCTATAATATGGATATTCGTTTTCATTTGCCTGCTGAATGATCTCTTCCGACTTAAGGTCCGTTATATTGAAATCGGCCTCATTTAAAAACGAAATAACTTCCTCTTTAAGGTATGCATTGCTGCGGATGAGATTCTCGGTGTATTCTGTTAATCGGCTCTGGGGCGTAATGGCATGCATCAGATGGTTTTTCATCCAATGGGCAGCATCGATCAATACCGGGATATTGATATTGATTTGGTTTAATGCAGCAAAAAGCGACATATTGGGAAGGCATTTAATTTCAATTTCTTCAATAGCTCTGTTGCTTATTTGAATTTTGCTGCCGTAGCTTATTTTGGATGTTCCGTTTTCGTAGCTTCGCACAAAAGCATTTGCCGGACGCATGCCCGGATAGTAATTGAGCTCCTCATGGATTACAATATTTTTGTATATGCTGAGCTTATATTGGTATTTGTTCCCCAAATAATAGAATATGATCTGAAATTCACTGGGCGAAAGCCTGCTCTGATGATCAAGTAGAAATGGGGTAGGCGCCGTATTTTCGTCTTTGTTGCTTGTAGCCCGGAACCAAAATTGTTTTAGGAATTGAAAGGCTTCAATAAAATTAGACTTCCCGGAAGCATTGTAACCATAAATAATGCCCAGTCTTAGCAGGCGTGTGTCTTCCCCTGGATTGGCTATATGATAATCTTCCAGATGCTTGTCTTTGCTCGCTTTGAATGAAATACGTGCTTCATTTTTAAACGACAAAAAATTTTTTATGCTAAATAATTCGATCATCTCTTTTTCTCAAACCCCAAAATTACATCTTTTTTCGGCTCTTGTCAAGTTATATTCTTCATTTTGTAGATTTTTTTGCAAATTTAAAAAATATAGAGGTAATTTTATGGGTTTATAATCTTAAAAAAAGTAGCATATACTACTTTTTTTAAGATTATAGACATAAATTCCCGCTTTATGAGGAAAAGTGATTGTATCTATTCGGTAATTTCAATCCAATTTCCTTCCGGATCGCTGATAATACTTTCAAAATATCCATCGCCGGTAGTCCTGGGTTCGCCAATAATTTCGTAACCATCTTCCCCGATTTGTGCTGTAAGCTCACTTACTTTCTTCCTGCTGCCAACAGAAATCGCAATATGGGCCATGCCGAAATAATGTCCCTTTGGCGCTTCTTCCTTTATATCCTCCCTGTGCATCAGTTCAATGCGGGCTCCGTCTTCCAGGTTCAGAAAATACGAGCGAAAGCCCTTTTTTGTGTTTTGATATTGGTTACCTGCTTTAAAGCCGAAATAATGTGTATAAAACGATTTTTGTTTTTCGAGCTCGCGGCACCAAATTGCCAGATGATCAATCCTCATCATAGTATTCTGTTTTCGTTTATGCAAAACGCATTGAATCGGCTTTTATTGGAAATGCCTTGCAATGCTTATCATAATTGATGTTAATTCTTAAAGCTTCATGCCTTGATTTTTTGTTCCTTTGCGGCCTAATTTCTACATGATGAATTTTTTGTTGGAGAAACTCGGAGCTAGCCTTACTAAATTTGTTGATTGGTTCTATTTCCCTTTCCTGCATTTTATGCCCAGAGAGGTTTTTCGTTATGCGGCTACTGGCGGTGCAAATACAGCTTTGGATATTTTGCTCTATTTCCTTTGTTATAATTTTATCCTGAACCAACAGATCGTTGATTTTGGCCTTTTTGCAGTAAGTGGGCATATAGCTGCTTTCCTTTTCGTTTTCCCTATTACATTCCTTACGGGTTTTTTCCTGGCAAAATATGTTACTTTCAGTACTTCCCATCTAAAAGGTCGTATTCAGTTGTTTCGATATGGCGTGGTAGTTTTTGGTTCCATTATTCTAAATTATATCTGCTTGAAATTTTTCGTGGAATACTGCCATATTTCACCAACGCCTTCCAAAATGATTACGACTGTTATTGTTGTGGCATACAGTTATATAGCTCAACGATACTATACCTTTAAAACAGGTGGCAAGCATAAGGATATCCCCCCAAACTAATTTTGAAATCCGTTTAAATATCTCGTGAAAACTTGCATGATCGAAAATCATTTCGTTATTTTGCGAAATATAAAATAACGATATGAAAGAAGATTTCGAATATCCTGAAATGACTGAAGAACTGGCGCGTATTGCCAAAGCACTCGGACATCCAGTGCGCCTTTATATAATTCGGAAACTGGCGGTGATGAATTCTTGCTGCTATAGTGGTGACCTTTTTGAGGAATTGCCCATTGCTCGCTCAACTTTATCGCAACATCTGAAAGAACTCAAATATGCGGGCTTGATACAGGGCGAGACAGAAGCCCCAAAAATCAAATATTGTATCCAGCGTGAGAACTGGGAAAAAGCACGGAAATATTTTAAAGATTTTTTTGAACTGTAAATTATTAACCATCCCTTCAAAAGGGATCAAAATCAATATTATATGGACATTAAAGTATTAGGAACAGGCTGTGCAAAATGCAAAAGCCTTGAGAAAGCTACGCGAACAGCCGTAGAAAAAAATGGAATTGATGCTTCAATTTCAAAAGTGGAAGATATTACGGAAATCATGAAGTTTGGCGTTATGACAACTCCGGCTCTTGTGGTAGATGGCAAAGTAGTGCTGAAAGGTAAAGTGCCTTCTGTGGATGCAATTGCTCAATTACTTAATCAATAATATGCTGAACATGAAAAAAATTATTTTAAGCCTGCTGGTTATTTGTTTTGGTTTTGCCCTTAACCTGAATGCACAATGCTGCGCAGATGCCGCCAAAAAAGGGTGTGGTTCAAAAAAAGCTGAAAGCCAAAAATCGGCTGTAAACCAGGAAGATGGAGTTAAAGTCTATTATTTCCATGCCACAAGGCGTTGCGCCACCTGCCAGGCAGTGGAATCAGTGTCAAAAGAGGCTGTTCAGGAGTTTTTTGGCGATAAAGTTGCTTTCGAATCCATTAACCGTGAAGAAGAAAAGGATAATCCCTTAATTAAAAAGTACAGAATTAGTGGGCAAACACTGCTGGTAATGAAAAATGGCAAAGAAGCCGTAAACCTGACCAATATTGCTTTCCTGAATGCCCGTACGAATCCTGATAAATTAAAAGATAAAATTAAGTCAACCATCGAACCAATGCTGAACTAATGGAGTTTTTGCAATCACTTTTTGAGAATTCTCAACTGCCGGTCTTAAGTGCCTTTTTGCTGGGACTGATGACGGCAATCAGCCCATGCCCACTGGCTACGAATATTACTGCTATTGGTTATATCAGTAAGGATATTGGCAGTCAACGGCGGGTATTCATGAGTGGTTTGGTCTATACACTCGGAAGGGCGGTGAGCTATACTGCGATTGGTTTGATTTTCTATTTTGGTGCCAGTCAGTTTGAGTTGTCTTCATTCTTTCAGGAATGGGGCGAAAAAATTCTCGGGCCTCTCTTGGTGGTCGTTGGCCTCTTTATGTTGGGCCTTATCAAACTAAATATCCCGGGTATTGGCTCACTTACCGAAAAGATGGAGAACAAAGCCAATTCAGGCTTCTGGGGCGTATTGCTCCTGGGCATTGTTTTTGCCCTGGCATTTTGCCCTTACAGTGGCGTATTGTATTTTGGTATGCTCATCCCAATGACCATATCCAGTAGCAGCGGACTGTACCTGCCAGCAGTTTTTGCCCTGGCTACCGGAATTCCTGTGATTATTTTTGCATGGCTGATTGCTTTTGGGGTAGGCTCGCTCGGTAAATTCTACAACAGACTGAAATCGTTTGAATTGTGGTTTCGCAGGATTATCGCACTGCTCTTCATATTGATTGGCCTGTATTATATCATTACGGTTTTGATATAAAATTTTTTGAGTTTAATATTCGTAATTTAACGAAATAACGAAATGGAAAATGTTTTGAATAAATGGGATAAAAAAGGGCTAATCCTTCCGTTGGTCCTTCTGCCGCTTTGGATTCTGCTATATATGAACCTCCAGCCAATCAGTGATTTTATCATTGATGACCTGATTGGAATGACGACAGGGGCACATCTTACAGAGACGCTCCGTTTTTTTATTTTTGAGGTTCCAAAGGTTATGCTGCTGCTCGTTCTGATTATTTTTGGCGTAGGTGTCCTGCGTTCATTTTTCAGTCCGGAAAAGACGCGCAAAATGCTGGAAGGTAAATCCTTGTTTACGGGAAATATCCTGGCTTCATTGCTTGGGATTGTTACGCCATTTTGCAGTTGCTCGGCCATTCCCCTTTTTTTGGGCTTTGTGGAGGCAGGAATACCGCTTGGCGTTACCTTTTCTTTCCTGATTGCAGCGCCGCTGATCAATGAAGTGGCTCTTGTATTGCTTGTTGGGCTGTTTGGTTGGAAGGTGGCGCTCATATACGTTTCTACAGGATTGTTGATTGCTGTCTTTTCGGGATGGCTTATCGGAAAGCTGAAACTCGAGCGCTATGTGGCCGACTGGGTATTTCAGATGAAATCCGAGCATGCTGCGGAAGAAGTAGAGAAAATCACCATGAAAGACAGGATAAATGCCGGCTATGAAACGGTTCGTGAAATTGTAGGGAAAATCTGGCTTTATATTATTTTAGGTATTGCTATTGGAGCAGGTGCCCATGGTTATGTTCCAGAAGATTTTCTGGGAAACCTTTTGGGTGCAGGAAGCTGGTATGCAGTGCCTTTGGCCATCCTGATGGGGATACCTATGTATTCCAATGCAGCCGGAATAATCCCGATTGTAAGCGTATTGATCGAAAAAGGTGTATCACTGGGAACAGCCCTCGCTTTTATGATGTCGGTTATCGCACTTTCATTGCCCGAAATTATCATCCTGAAAAAAGTGCTCAAATGGCAGCTGATCGCTGTGTTTGTTGGTGTTGTTGCTTCTGGGATACTGATTGTGGGCTTTGCATTCAATTACCTGATCTAAGCATTGCTTTTAATCATATGTAAAAAAAGCCATCCGAAAAGATGGCTTTTTTTATATTGGTAAAGATTGTTTTATTTAACTTCTTCAACAATTTCTGCACCCCGCTCAATAGCTTTGAGGTTCATAGGGATGAGTTTGTGGTGACGGGCAGGAAGTGATTTTTCCAAGCCTTTCTCCACGTTTTCTTTCTTTACGATGGGTTTAACTTTGAGGAAAGCACCCAAAATAACCATATTGAAAGTTTTTGGAGCTTCTAAGCGGGCAGCTTCTGCAGCACCTTCAACTTTATAAATATGGATGTCTTTACGCTCCGGGTGACGGGTAATACCGTTTGGATCGTAGAGCAAAAGGCCACCGGGTTTTACAGTTTCTTCAAATTTGTCCATCGACTGCTGGTTCAGGATGATAGCGGTATCAAATTCGCTGATGATCGGCGAGCTGATGCGCTCATCACTAACGATTACGGTCACGTTGGCTGTACCACCGCGCATTTCGGGTCCGTAAGATGGCATCCAGCTAACTTCCTGATCCTGCATAATTCCGGAGTAGGCAAGGATTTTACCCATAGAGAGTACTCCTTGTCCCCCAAAACCTGCTATGATGATTTCTTCAGTCATAATTCTCTGGTTTTTAGTTCTTTAATTATTTAACTAATTCGCCATCCACTTTGAGGTCGCCCAAAGGATAGAATGGAAACATATTTTCTTCCATCCATTCGTTTGCTTTTACCGGTGGGAGTTTCCAGCCTGAGTTACAGTTGGATACAACTTCGATAAAGCAAGCTCCTTTATTGCCTTCTTTTTGGATCTGGAGGGCTTTTTGGAATGCGCGTTTTGTTTTGCGTGCATTGGCAGGTGTATGTACCGAATGGCGGGCTACATAATGGGTTCCAGGAAGCTGAGCAACAATTTCTGTAATGCGCAGCGGGTTGCCCATCATTTTTACGTCGCGGCCATAAGGCGATGTGGAAGTAGGCATGCCGGGCAGGGTAGTTGGTGCCATCTGGCCACCGGTCATACCATAAATACCATTGTTCACAAATACCACCAGGATGTTTTCTCCACGGTTACAGGCATGGATTGTTTCAGCAGTTCCAATCGCTGCAAGGTCGCCATCGCCTTGATAAGTAAATACGAATTTTTCGGGCCATAACCTTTTTACAGCGGTTGCCAGTGCCGGAGCGCGTCCGTGGGCTGCCTGCTGCATGTCAATGTCCATAAATTCGTAAGCCAATACCGAACAACCTACCGGAGCAATTCCAATGGTCTCTGATTGAATGCCCATTTCATCCACAACTTCCATCAGCATGCGGTGTGCTGTGCCATGGCCGCATCCCGGGCAATAGGATAGCGTTTTGTCTGTCATGAGATCCGTTTTTTTGTAAACGAGATTCTCATCCGTTCTTATTTCTGGTCTGTCGAATTGTCCGCTCATGATTAACCTCCTATAATTTTTTGTTCGAGGGCTTCCACTACTTCGTTAGGAGTAGGGATAATACCGCCCATACGGCCAAAATGCTCAACAGGAACCTTACCGTTAACTGCCAGTCTGATGTCTTCGATCATCTGTCCGGCATTCAGCTCAACGCTGAGGATTCCTTTGATTTTTCCTGTCATTTCGGCGATAACTTTTGTTGGGAAGGGGAAGAGTGTAATCGGACGCAGCAGGCCAACTTTGATGCCTTTTGCGCGAGCAAGCTGAACAGCTTTCTGGCTGATACGCGCTGCAGAACCAAAAGCTACAATGGCATACTCTGCATCTTCACAATACAGCTTTTCAAAGCGTACTTCTTTTTCTTCCATTTCCTTATACTTGGCCTGAAGCTTCAGGTTGTGGCGTTCCTGTGCAGCAGGGTCGAGGTCCAGTGAAGTAATGATATTGCGCTCACGGTCGGCAGTTTTACCGGTTGTGGCCCAAGGCGTGTTCTTCACGATTTCCTCAGTAGTCATGCGTGCTTTTGGTGCCGGAAGCTCAACTTTTTCCATCATCTGACCAATTACACCATCCGAAAGGATCATCGCAGGTGTGCGGTATTTGAAAGAAAGCTCATAGCCAAGGTTCACAAAGTCGGCCATTTCCTGCACTGATGAAGGCGCAAGGACAATCAAACGGTAATCGCCATGACCACCACCTTTTGTTGCCTGGAAATAATCCGACTGGCCGGGCTGGATGGTTCCAAGACCTGGGCCGCCGCGAACAACATTTAATATTATACAAGGCAGTTCGGCTCCTGCCATATACGAAATCCCTTCCATTTTCAGGCTGATGCCCGGGCTGGAAGAAGAAGTCATTACCTTTTTGCCCGAACCGGCACCACCATAAAGCATGTTGATGGCAGCCACTTCGCTCTCAGCCTGAAGAACAACCATTCCGGTACGTTCGTAAGGCTTCTCGGCCATAAGGTATTCCAGGACTTCCGACTGGGGAGTGATAGGATATCCGAAATAACCGTCAGAACCGGCACGGATGGCGGCTTCTGCAATTGCTTCGTTACCCTTCATTAATCGTAATTCCTTCATTCCTAAGAATATTTTTTTGTGATTAATCTTGTGATTTAAACTTTTGCCCGGTAAACAGTGATTACTCCGTCAGGACATACTACCGCACAGTTGGCGCATCCTATGCAGTCGCCATTAACTTTTATAGCATAGTTATATCCTTTTCCGTTTACCTCTTTGCTCATGGACAGAACATTTTTTGGACATGCGGTGGTACAAACAGCGCAACCTTTGCAGCGTTCGATATCCACAACAATGTCTCCAACGATTTTAGCCATAATCTTTATTTATTTGTAATTAGTTTTCGTTGCCAACGAAATTACTGAAATTTGGACGATTCCTCATTTTATCATGGTACGAAATTTGATAATTGCAAGAATTTAGAATGGATATAAATATAAATTGGATTTAAATATCTGCTAACCAATTATTTATATTCGATAATTTGTCAAGTCCCTTATTCTTAAATTCGCTTTTGATCCTCTGGGCGTATTAAATAATTATTCATTTTTCAAAGCTCGTTTTGAATATTTTTCCTTAACTTTGATGAAATAATCACTGGCAAACCGACTGCCAGTTTTGAAAAAGCCAACCCTATGAAAAACTTAAAACTCCTCTTTGTTTCATTAGCTTTGTTATTAAGCTCGTTTCTCTTGCATTCCTTAAACGACCTGCCCACTTCCGAATCTGATCTTTTTGCCGGTGCAGGTCAATGTGCCCAATGTCACTATGCTACTGATGGTGTACTCCAAACCTCTGCCGGCCTTGATGTGAGCCCAACAACAGGCTGGCGTTCCGGTATGATGGCGAATTCTGCCAAAGACCCATTGTGGCGCGCTAAAGTAAGTGCCGAATCACTTGCCCATCCGCATCTGCAAAATGTAATTGAAGATAAATGCAATACCTGCCACAGCCCAATGGGGCGCACCGAAGCACATTATCACGGAGCTGATTATTTTACCTTTCAAGAGGCAATGGAAGATACGCTCAGCCTCGATGGAGTCAGCTGCACACTTTGCCACCAGATCCGTAGCGATAATCTAGGTTCAGAGGAGTCTTTTTCAGGAAATTATATGATTTCGGACGCGCGTGAGATTTTCGGCCCCTATGAGAATCCCTTTGCAAATGCCATGATCAATATTGTGAATTATACGCCTCTGGAGGCTGAACATATCCGTGAATCAGCCCTTTGCGCTACCTGCCATACGCTTTTTACACCTTTCGTAGATGATGAGGGCAACGTAGCCGGATATTTCCCGGAGCAAACACCTTATCTCGAATGGCTTAACAGTAAATTTCCTGAAGAAAACGCTTCTTGTCAATCTTGCCATATGCCAGAAGTTCAGGAGGATATGAAGATTTCTGCTGCCCCGCCTTTTTTATCCACGCAGCGAAATCCGGTTTATGAGCATGAGCTTGTTGGAGGTAATGCTTTTATGAACCGCCTTATCAGGGACAATGCCGCAGAACTGGGCGCAAATGCAACGGCAGATCAGTTTGATACAACTGCCCGCCGTGCTGTTGAAATGCTGCAATCTGCAGTTGCACTGGAATTGCAGCATTCTGTTTCCAACGATAGCCTTTTTATTGATGCGCTTGTTACTAACCTGTCGGGACATAAATTCCCTACCGGATTTCCCAGCCGCCGTGCATGGGTTTATCTCAAGATCACCGGTGAAAATCAACAGATTTTGTTTGAGTCGGGTGGCTATGACGAAAACGGGCGTATCAATGGGCTGGCTGAGCCTTATGCGTCCCATCACAACATCATTCGTGATGAAAACCAGGTTCAAATCTATCAGTCATTGATGCAGGACGTCAATGGAAACCTGACTTATACCTTATTAAGAGGGGCTGAATATCTGAAAGATAACCGCATCCCGCCTCGGGGATTTGTTGGTAATTTACCTGATATTGAGCCTATTGCAATTCATGGAGCAGCAAGTGCTGATCCTGATTTTAATAAATCGGCTGCAGGTATTGAAGGAAGTGGCGCTGATATCGTTCATTTTATTTTGCCGCTTCCCGAGGGAATGTCGTCTCTCGAAATTGAAGCGAAAATTTGTTATCAAACGGTCAGCCCAAATTTCGTTGATGACTTTGCTCAGTATGCTTCTTCTTATGTTGATGATTTCCAGGGGTTTTATCAGTCTTCCGACAATCAGCCACAAATTATTGCTTCTGAAACGGCAGAAGTGGAACTGACCGGCATTCCGGATAATCATACTGAAAATGAATTGCTTATTTCCCCCAATCCCCTGAGTCATAACAGTGTGCTTACATTCAGTTTGTCAACGTCCAAACCGGTTCGGCTCGATGTTTATGACCTGAATGGCAGGAATATGTATTCGGAAGCCATTTCCCAAGCCGGAAACGGTTTAAATAAATTTCCATTGGAACAGCTATATTCGGAACTCCGGAGCGGTGTCTATTTTTTGAACCTTTGCTGTGGTGATGAGCAAAAGCAAATACGTTTTCTCAAATTGTAAAAATGGTTTTTGTGGTGTTTGATGTGAATAGCTATTTTTGTAGCCATAATCATCATCAGCAATGCTGCAATAAACTATTTTTATGAAAAATCCGGTGCCTAAAGTGGCTGCAATACATGACCTTTCCGGTTTTGGAAGGGCTTCTCTTACAGTGGTTACGCCTATTCTGTCGTCAATGGGCGTGCAGGTGTGCCCGATACCAACCGCAGTTTTATCAACACATTCCAAATTTCCTGATTTTCATTTTATCGACCTGACTGACCATATGCAGCCGATTATGGACCACTGGAAAGAACTGAGTCTTGAATTTGAAGGCATTTATTCCGGTTTCCTGGGAAGTGCCCGTCAGATTGAAATTGTTGCCCGCTTTATCGATGATTTCCGTAAGGAAGATCAGGTGGTTGTGGTGGATCCTGTTTTGGGTGATAATGGTCAGCTGTATTCTGTTTTTGATAAAGAAATGGTTGAAAATATGCGCTCGCTGATTAGTCATGCAGAAATTATAACGCCCAACCTCACCGAAGCAGCTTTTTTGCTTGATGAGCCTTATCATGAGGATGTTACAGAAGCAGAAATCAAGGATTGGATGCAGCGGCTGGCAGCATTTGGCCCGCAGAAAGTGATTGTTACCAGTGTGCCCGTAGAAGGTCAAAAAAACAAAACCTCTGTTTTGGCGTTTAACAAAAAAGATAACCGCATCTGGAAAGTAAGTTGCGATTATTTCCCGGCGAATTATCCGGGTACAGGCGATGCGTTTGCATCTGTGCTAGTAGGAGCATTGCTTCAGGGCGACAGCTTGCCGCTGGCACTTGACCGTGCCGTGCATTTTATCAGCTATGGGGTCCGTGCTACCTTTGGCTATGATTATGATACACGCCAGGGTATTCTGCTCGAACGGATTTTGCATAGCCTTGATGCACCGGTTCAAATTAGTTCTTATCAGTTATTAAATAATGAATAAGCAAAACACATGAAAAAATTAAGCTTGATTTTTGGGATTATCATGATGAGTGCAATGGTTTTTGCGCAAGCCCCATTGAAAAAAGGTGAGAAACATCTAAATGCAGGCGTTGGCCTTTCAAATCATGGAATACCGATTTATGCCGGAATGGAATTTGGCATTGGAAACGATATCACTGTCGGTTTTGAGGGTTCATTCCGCTTTTACAGCGAAAGTTTTGGCGGATACAGCTACAGCCACACCATTATAGGATTATCCGGACGTGGTGATTATCATTTTAACCGATTGCTCGAAATTCCTTCCAATTTCGATTTTTATGGCGGTGCCAATATTGGCTTCAATATCTGGAATTCCCCTTCGGAATATGGTGGAAGTTCTGCCTCAGGACTTGGCATTGGAATTCAATTGGGCGGACGCTATTTCTTCCAGAACAACCTTGGCCTGAACTTTGAAATCGGGGGCGGAAATGCACTGACCGGAGCTAAGTTTGGGATTACTTACCTGCTATAGAAAGACGATTATAAATTTGGTTATACTAGGAATTTCGTGGGGCACAATAATGTTTGAAAAAAATATGCAGATATTTATTAATGAACTATGGATCCCTAACAGATTCCTCCCTCCCGATAACTATCGGGACAAAGCCTTAATCATTTCGTTTGGCTTTGTTCCGGTCGGAATGACGCTGTTTATTAGGTGTTTAAGGTAAATGCGGCCTGGTCACTGAGCGTCCTGTGGTGAGCGTAGCCGAACCAAGTCGAAGTGCGCCGCATTTGCCTACTGACTTCATAAAACGCGTCATCCTATATTTGCATTTTAAGAAATAACGTAAAATTTAATAAATTCGCTGGATTAATAATAAATAAGACGAAGGGAGGGAAGAAAACTACTTGCGTCATTCCGACAAAGTTTTCCGAAGTATGAGGAAACTTTGGAGGAATCTGTTTGGAATAGCATTCAAGTTTCATTCCACGAAATTCCGTGTAGAACCATAAACTTTTCCAATGTTCTGCAACTTTGGAAAAGTTTATAATCCTGCCTGAAAATCCAAAGCCTCAAGCATATAGTAAAGAATAGCGGCAATTAGTAAATAGCTCAAAATCGGCCGCGATAAATTGGTAATGGATTTGTTTCCTTCAGCAATGGCGCTGAACCCATGGTTTGTGCCGGAGAAAAACAGGAAAAACATAAAAACAGAAGAAACTCCGCACATCCCGTAAATGCCCCAATCCAAAACGGGAACAAGTACTGCACTGATCGCCATCCCTAATTGCACCAGTGCGTTTTGCCTTTGATATTCCGGGCTGCGGGTATAACTGAGCTTTTCAGAGCCTTCCTGTGCAAGGAACAAGCCTTCCATGCCAATGCTGCCCGACATCACTGCAATGAGTACCGGAGCCATGATCATAAATGATTCTATGGGCGTACTGCCTAATAATTCTGCAAAAAATACCGCTGCTGCAATGCCAATCGGACGAATGTATTCGATGGCAATTGAAAATGTTTTTTTGAAATTCATTTGATTGGGTTTTGAACCCAAAGATAGGTTTTTTGCAGATATAGATGAAGGATTCCCGGATTTTACAGGAGAAATTGTAAGATTATAAATATTTTTAGAGGTCAGTAGATAAGTACATAGAATGATTTATGCTCGTGAATAAATAGATTTCTCCTCCCGCTGGTCGTCGAAATGACTGTTTATTAATTGTTTGGGCAAAGGCGGCGCACTTCGGCTCCGCTCAGTGACCGTAAGCCGCCTTTGCCTCTTGAACACAACAAAAGGTCATTTCGATGCCGAAGCTTCGGCAGAGAAATCTATGTTACTCAATAGTAAATCATTATCGTTTTTATGATTTGCCAAAACTAATATGCACCTACATACTGACCTCTAAATATTTTATCCAAAAGCCAATAAACAACTTAAAGCTTCAGAAGCTTTTCCTTTGGCCAAAGCTTTGCGGACATACGCAAAATAATTTATTGTGTTTAATGCAGGATGTGCATTTTTAAACGCCTCAATTTCTTGTGCTGAGGGCAGGCTTTCCAGATTTCCCATTTTGCCCAGGTCATTGCCGCTGAGCTCTTTGCTGAAACGGATATGCTCCGGAAGGCTGTCGATGCCAATACAATTTTTTCCAATCGGTTTTTGAATGCTGAATGCAGCATCGCCGCTGGTGTGGCAATAAAGCGGGCCGCCCAACCTTCCGACCAAACGGATTTTTTCATTATCAATTTGCCCTTTTTCATCCAAAACATCCTCATGCACGTGTATGTGCACAATTTCACAAATTACTAGATTTGCAGCTCCGCCTTGATCTCCGGTTTCGATTACATCACGCACACGGCATTCAAATTGAACAGGCGATTCCAGTACACGTGGAGGCTTTATTTTTACTGATGACGCTTCGCTTAAACCGGCTTTCTTGAATTCGTTGATACCTCTGGGATATTCCGCTGAGGCAAGGCTGACCTGCTCCACGATATCGTAATTTACCACGTTGATTACTACCTCAGGCACTTCCTTAATATTTTCATAGGTGTGCTTCACTGTATTGTCGCGCCCTCTGCGCGATGGACTGAAAATCAGTGTTGTAGGATTGATGCCAAATGCATTGAAAAAACTGAATGGGGAAAGGTTAACGTCGCCCTTTTTACTGACTGTACTGGCAAAAGCAATGGGACGTGGAGCAATAGCGCTGAGTAGTAATTGATGCAGATCCGGGCTTTTTAAATCTTCCGGATTAATGCTTTTTATTGGAGTTTTGATTTCCGTGTTCATAATTTCCAGGGGGATTAAGTCATCTTTTGCTTGAGAAGAATTCAGAGCCTTTAAAAAAAACAAGCCTCCCGGACAACAAACACCCAATGACCGCTCAGGGTGGCGCCGGGAGGCAGAACCTATCTTGATTTCAGTATTTTGGTCTTGCTCTCTCCAAAACCAATCCGAATGCCATTATGTTCATTCCATGCACGCATTATTATGCTGTCGCCATCATTGATAAACTTACGTTCCGAGCCATCGGAAAGTATTAGGGTTTTTGTTCCTTTCCAGCTTAATTCGAGCATACTGCCAAATTCATGTTCTTTTGGTCCGCTGATGGTTCCGCTGGCGCACATATCGCCGCTTTGCATATTGCAGCCGTTTACCGTATGATGCGCCAATTGTTGCGCCATACTCCAATACAGATATTTGAAATTGGATTGGCAGATTTGTGTTGCTGATGAATTTTCGGGCTGAAGGTCAACACTCAGCTTTAGGTCAAAAGTGCTTTTCTTGTTGCCTTGCAGATAGGGCAGCACTTCCGGTTCCTGATCGGGGCTTTCGGTACGGAAGGGCTCCAGGGCTTCCAAAGTGACAATCCAGGGTGAAATTACGCTGCCAAAGCTTTTGCCGAGAAACGGCCCTAAAGGCACATATTCCCATTTCTGGATGTCGCGCGCCGAAAGATCATTGAAGATTACCATGCCAAAAATGTGGTCTTCGGCTTTTTCTACCGGAATAGCTTCGCCCAACTTATTGCCTTTCCCGACAACAAACGCCATTTCCAGTTCAAAATCCATCAAACGGCTGGGGCCAAAAACAGGTTGTTCGGCATCTGCAGGCATCAGCTGGCCTTTTGGTCGGTGGATGTCCGTTCCGCTGACCACGATGCTCGAGCTGCGCCCGTGGTAGCCTACAGGAATATGCAACCAATTGGGCAAAAGGGCATTGTCCGGATCGCGAAACATTTTTCCAACATTGGTGGCATGCTCCCGACTGCTGTAAAAATCAGTATAATCGCCAATTTGCACCGGAAGGAGCATTTCTGCTTCCGCTATAGGGTGCAGCACAAATTTTCGCAGAGATTCATTATCACGAATCAGCGGGTTATCTGCACGAAAAAGTTCGCTGATCCTTTGCCGCACTGCCGACCATTTACTTTTTCCGCATTCGAGAAAGGCATTCAGGTTTACGCCCTGAAAGATCATTTGATCCAGTATGTCGTTGAAAAAACCTTCGGATTCGAGCAGTTTCAGGTCAATGGCATAATCTCCGATGCGTGTTGCCGGCTGAGGGTTGTTATGCGCTGTTTTGATTACACCAAAAGGGATGTTCTGGATCGGGAAATCACTTTCGGGATGCACTTCGATCCAGCTTTTTAGCTGTGGGTTGTTTGCTTCAATCATTTTCTTTGTTTATAAAGTTCCACGGTTTTGTTGCTCCAGCTCAATGGCTTCAAATAATGCTTTGAAATTTCCTTTGCCAAAAGATTTGGCGCCCTTGCGTTGGATGATTTCATAAAATACGGTCGGACGGTCTTCCACCGGCTTAGTGAAAATCTGAAGCAGGTAGCCTTCATCATCGCGGTCAACGAGGATATTCAGGTTTTTGAGTGCTTCTATTTCTTCGTCAATGTTTCCCACGCGTTCGCGCAGCGTGTCGTAATAGCTTTCCGGAACAATAAGGAATTCTACGCCACGACGGCGCAATTCGGACACAGTTTCCAAAATATTGTCGGTGGCCATGGCTACATGTTGCACGCCGGCACCGCGGTAAAAATCAATATATTCCTCAATTTGCGATTTTTTCTTGCCTTCTGCGGGTTCGTTAATCGGGAACTTAATGCGGCCATTGCCATTGCTCATTACCTTGCTCATCAGGGCTGTATATTCTGTCGAAATATCTTTGTCGTCAAATGATATCAACTGATTGAACCCCATTACATTGGCGTAAAAATCGACCCATTTGTTCATTTGTCCCCAATCAACATTGCCCACCATATGATCTACATATTTGAGGCCGGTTTCCTGCGTACGGTATTCGGGCTCCCAGCGACGAAATCCCGGCAGGAAAACGCCACGGTAATTTTTACGCTCCACAAAAAGGTGCACTGTATCGCCATAGGTATGTATGCCGGAAAGTTTAACTTCTCCGTTTTCATCCTTAAGGCTGCGCGGTTCCAGATAGGATTCGGCGCCGCGTTGGGTGGTTTCTTCCCACGATTTTTCTGCATCATCCACCCAGAGGGCAACAGTTTTTACGCCATCACCATGCTTGTTGCAATGCTGCGCAATATCGCTGTCGGGCTCGAGAGAAGTGGTAAAAACAAAGGTGATTTTGCCCTGGCGCAAAGCGTAACTGCTGCGGTCGCGCAATCCGGTTTCCAGTCCGGCATAAGCCAGAGGCTGAAAACCAAAGGCAGTCTGGTAATAAAAGGCAGCCTGCTTAGCATTGCCTACATAAAATTCAACATAATCGGTGCCGTTGATCGGCAGGAAATCGGTATTTTTTTCCATAGTTTTATTCGGTCCAGGATTTGTAATAATTTTTGTGTTCTATTTTTAATGCTTGTTTGGTAATTTTTAATGGTTTGAAAGTATCCACCATAACGGCAAGTTCTTCCGTTCCCTTCTGGCCAATGCTTTTTTCCACAGCCCCGGGATGCGGCCCGTGCGGGATTCCCGTAGGATGTAAAGTGATCATGCCCCGGCTTACATGTTTGCGGCTCATAAATTCACCATCAACATAATAGAGCACTTCATCCGAATCCACATTGCTGTGGTTGTAGGGCGCCGGAATGCTTTGGGGATGATAATCGTACAAACGCGGAACAAAAGCGCAGGTAACATAATTGTGGCCTTCAAAAGTTTGATGCACCGGTGGCGGTTGGTGCACGCGGCCTGTGATCGGTTCAAAATCCCTGATGTTGAAAGCGTAGGGATAATGGTTTCCGTCCCAGCCTGTTACATCAAAAGGATGATGCGCAAAATGATACGGAAACAGATGGTTATCGCGTTTGATAATTACTTTAAAATCGCCTTTAATATCAAAAGTTTCCAGTTCGGATGGCGGACGGATGTCGCGCTCACAGAAAGGGCTGTGCTCAAGAAGTTGCCCGGCATCATTTACATAACGCCTGGGGTAACGAATGGGCGAAAAAGATTCAAGTATAAAAAGCCGGTTGACCTCAGTGTCGAAATCTATTTGGTAAATAATACCACGGGGGATGATGAGGTGATCGCCAAAACCAAAAGGGATTTTTCCGTACATCGTGCGCAATGTTCCGCTTCCTTTGTGGATGAAGATCATTTCATCTGCTTGCGAATTTTTGAAAAAATAGTCCTTCATCGATTCTTTTGGTGCTGCCAGGATAATATGCAGATCATTGTTTCCCAGAACTATTTTGCGGCTTTTGAGGTAGTCTTGTTCCGACTTTATGTCAAATCCCTCAAAACTGCGGTGCTGCATATTGTGGTCAATGGCATAATCGGGGCGCACATCAATGGGGTCTTCGATGTCGTGCACAGCGGTTGGCGCATGATGATGATAGGTGAGGGCATATTCGGACGAAAAGCCTTCGGTGCTGACCAATTGTTCATGGAACAGACTGCCGTCTTCCTTTCTGAATTGTGTATGTCGTTTTTGAGGGATCTTTCCTAAGCGTTGATAATGCGGCATATGGCGATGGTTTTAAACAGATTGGTTCTAAATAGTGTTGTATTTATCTGATTATCTTTTTGCTATGATAACAGTTTTAAAATGGATTTGTTTATAAAATTATATCCTTATGCCTACTTCATTACTTTTAGAGCCGATCAAAATTGGGGAAATGTACTTGAAAAACAGAATTGTGATGGCGCCCTTAACGCGCATGCGGGCCAATGAAAATAATGTTGCTTTGCCCATTATGGCAGCACATTTTGCAGTCCGTGCCGATGCTGGATTGTTGATTACCGATGCCACACAGGTTGCTCCGGAGGGTCGTGGATACAGCAATACGCCGGGAATAAAGCGCGGTGAGCAGCTCATGGGCTGGAAGCGCGTAACCCATGAAGTACATCGTAAAGGCGGGCGGATTTTCTTGCAGCTGTGGCATGTGGGACGTTATTCGCATCCGTTTTTTCAGCCACAAGGAAAACTTCCTCTGGCACCTTCGGCTATTGCCCCGGAGCGTAAAATTAAAACACCGAATGGCTATCAGAAGGTGTCGGTGCCCAAAGAGATGGATGATTCGGATATCCGACGGACAATAGAGCAATTCCGGCAGGCGGCTGTAAATGCTATGGTAGCCGGTTTTGACGGAATTGAGATTCATGGCGCGAATGGCTATTTGATTGATCAGTTTTTGCAGGACGGCAGCAACCAAAGGAATGATGCTTATGGCGGCAGCATTGAAAAACGTGCACGTTTCCTCTTTGAGCTGCTCGATGCAGTGGTCAAAGTTTGGGGCGAAAAAAAAGTGGGTTTGCGCTTATCGCCTTCGGGCAGGACAAGCTCCATGAGCGATTCCAATCCTAAAAAACATTTTAGCTGGCTGATCGGCAAACTGAATGCATATCCGCTGGCTTATCTCCATCTGATTGAGCCTTTTGAAGCCGTTGATCATTTGCCGGGATATGCGAGCAATGTGGCAGCCTTTTATCGTCCTTTTTATGATGGATTGCTGATTGCCAATAATGGCTTTGATCCCTTCTCAGCAGCAAAAGCCATTGAAAACAATGAAACGGATATGGTGGCTTTTGGGCGCTATTTTATTTCCAATCCCGATTTGGTCGAGCGGATTAAAAACAATCAGGACTTACGTGCCTGGGATGAACGGTATTTTTATTCCGGGGGCACGAAAGGCTACCTGGATTAACCTGCGCGGCAAAAATCAGTACTGCCTGAGTTTTTCCTCAATAAATTCGTATTTCCAAATTTCAAAAAGAAGCGGATCTGATGGAATGGGTGAATTACGCCGTTTTAAAAGCTCTTCCATCTCTATTGTTTTGCCGGGAGGGATATTCATTTTTGAAGATACGGGCATCCGGATCTGATCATAGTCTTTAAACCTGAGCCTGAGTTCTTCTTTCATTAAACCAAGGCCATCTGTTTTACCTTTTTCCATTAAGCGGATGGTTTCGTATTGCAGCTCATTTTCGTCGCGTTTGCGGATAAAACCATTATCTGTTATATAATCATCGTCTTTTCCGAGCTTATGGAGAATCTGTTTTCGGAACCCGGCTTTCTGGAAACGGTTTTTAAAATCAAATGAGCAATAATTGATGCCCAGTTCAATATCCTGCTTACGGGCATAATCAAGAATTTCCAGTGCCGCCAGTTCCGATTCAAACACCAAAGGATGTTCTGCAGGCAAATAGCTGTAGTTTTTTTTCAGCAGTTTGGGCGCATTGTAGTGCGTGAGGCGCATATGGTGCAGGTTGAGGTTGGTTACGCCTGCTTTGATCATTTCGGGCAATAAACTGATAATCTTATTTTTTTCTTCGGGTACCGCAGGGATTTCAATGGTAACATTATCAATGATCCCATTGGCTTTGCGCACATGATCCAGGCTAAAATGCGTGGCGCCAATATCGAAGCGGATTTCATTAATACCGTTTTTGGCCAGTTTTTTGAGTTTTTGCTCATCGGCCAGCAGCCCGTTGGTATAGAGCCAGATATAGATTGAATTATCGCATTTGCTGCGTACTTTTTTGAGGTATTCGAGTGTGCGGTCAAAGTAGAGGAGTGGCTCGCCTCCGCTGAAGCTCACGCCTTTGAATCCAAAAAAGTTGATGTATTCTGCATATGAATCTGCAGTGGGAAACAGTAGTCCCTGAGACTCCGGTTGTTCATCTTTGAGCTGTGCTGCTGGACAATAAAAGCAGTGCGCATTGCATCGTGAGGTGATAAACAGGCAACTCCAATAGCCCATGCCGCACATCAGGCAACCTTTGCTGATTTGCTTATGAAAAAGCTTCGTGCCTTTAAAAAGGCTGCTGTCGCTAAAGCTGTTAATAAGTTCGGCTCTTTTTTCGAGTGCTTCAGATTCTTTGTATCGGTTGATCCAGTTTATTTGAGGATACGCACCGAATTCGGATTTGTTTGTGTTCAACAAATCATTCAGATAGGCAAAATACGCCTCCATAACCAATGTTTTTATGAATTCAGAAAAGTGGAATTAGCCTGAATAATTCACAAAATATTCTATTACTGGCACAAACCGCTGCAATATAAAGGAATGCTATTTTTTTGGTGCTAAACCCGGAACATGCATTGTAAAATCTATTACGAGCCGAAACTGCTGCAAAACAACCCTTTGTTGGAATATAAAATCTCTTCATAGCTGTGCTATGCATCAATTTTATATTCCATTGTTTTATTGCATTTTCAGCTCTCATAACGATTTTCTAACACATGTTCCGGGTTGAAACAGCTACGGCTATTCCTGTGCGCCAAAAATCTGCGCTCCCTTTCTTTTATTGCGTTTTGTGCTTGGTCACTGAACTTGTCGAATGTGCTCATGACGAAATTTTATGAATTAATCAGTTTAGGAAAAATGTGAAAATCAGAAGTGGGGAGATGATTTTAAAGCTCCGAAAAAACAACGAGGAAAAGAAGGAGTTTTTCCCTCAGGGCATCCATAAAAAACTCATTAAAAGTGGCCATTACTTTTTGGATTATAAGCTTCCAAAATTAGCAAATAAATCAAATGATGATGAGTCCTGATTAAAAATCGGGGCGAAGAATTTATAATGCAGTATATAAGCCTTGTATGCGAATTTAAAGTGTTTTAAACCAGTATTTTGTGTGTTTTTGTATTTGTTGCTTCATGAAATTTCATAAAGTTTCAGTAAATGTGTTTATTTTTTAAAAAGCTTATAAACAGGGCTGTATTTCCCATGGATTTCCTGCGCAACTTCAAGAGCTGATCCTTGGGGCTGTTTGTTGAAATCCCTTTGTTCGTCCGTCCACTTCCATTCAAATTTTTCCATTTGCCTGTTGATGGAATCCATGTCCAAAGGCTTGTTTTCGGACACACTTTTTTGCACAATATCAAAAAATATTTGCCAACGCGTTTTGTAATAGGAGGTGATCATGCCTGAAAGGTTCCGGCTGGCATAATCAACAATATTATTGCCTTCATTGCCCCAAGTGCTGATCAAAACCCGTGCATCTTTTTCGTAATATGCTTTTTCTGCCGAATCACTGCCAAAAGCCCGTGCATCATTAAGCCATTTGCCCAACAAAAACTCCGTTTGTGTGGCAAGTAAACGATCCTGGTCGTCCATAATTTCCATAAAAAGCCTGATGTTTTCACGAAGTGCAGCAGTATCTTTGCGCTTATAGGCTTCATTGATTTCACTGCGTACAGGAATCAGCAAATTATCCAGAACCTGCTTGCAAACCAAAACCAGGTCTTTTTGGTATTCTGTGCTTTGCAGGCTTTGCTTGTTGGCTTGCAGCATTTGTTCCAGGATATTGGTGAGTTCAAAATAATCGTATTTGCTTGGACGCTGGTATCCATGAAAACCTGTCAAAGCCGGTCGTGTTTGCAAAATGCTTCCTGTTCCCACTCCGGAAACCTGATCCTGATAAACCAGATGTACCAATTTTTGGAAAGCCTCCTCAGCAATGCTGTCCTTATTTTTTGTCCTACATTGTGCGTATTGTTTCATCCAGGCATTTACATCCGTAACATCCTGACTCCATGCATAATTGAAAAGCCATTCAAACATAAAGCGATTTACCCCAAAACCTTCAAGTGTGGAGCCAATGCCGGTAAGCTTCCCTTTTGAAGGGTCTTTTTCGGCTTCTTCCAACCTTTTGGCAACTTTAATGATGGGTGCGGCCATTTCTGTGTTTCCACCAAAATTGCCCAAATAGCACCAAACATATGGTGCTCCGTACCAGGCGTCTGTGTTTCTCCAAACTTCTTCTTTTTCAGCAAAATAATCCAGAATAATCATGCGGTTTTGAGGAACGGCTTCAATCATTGCTTTTAAACGCGCCGGATTTTCACGCCAAAGCTTCATATAGTAAAATGTCCAACCCATCTGCACCCACTGCGCTTCCGGATCAACTTTGCTCATGCCTTCATAAATGGTTTTTGAAACCAAAGCAAGATATTCGGGTGTCGTGTCGGGTGGATCCATTTCGTTGAAGGGATCGGCGCCATATAAATGATCACTGCCGAAATATTTGTTTTGTGTGTGCAGGAATTCCTCCTGTATTTCAATAAAAAGCGAATCCATGGGGTCGAGGAAAAACGCTTCGTAATCATCTCCCAAACCGTATGATCCCATAGAGGTGATTTTGGCTTGTGGATATTTTTGTTTAATCGCTTTGGGCACATGTCCCGCAAAAGCCGGCAGCACAGGCTTCATCCCAAGCGAACGTTCGCGCTCAAGGATTTTTTTCTGTAAATCAAACTGATGATCAATAAATTTCTGCGGCAATGGGCCTAAAAAACCGTCCAGATTGCCCATCCGGTGCCAGGGCAGGTGCGCCGGACCGGTGAAATATGCCCGGATTTCATCATCGCTCATCCCAAATTCTTTCCATACTTTCATCCAAATGGCTTCCTGTCCGGTAATGGCCAAAGGCATATTGATCCCGTTTAAAGCCATCCAGTCGATAAAGCGTTCCCAATCATCCCATTGCCACCACAGCATGGTATAACCGAAAGTGCAGTAATTCAGGAAAAAACGCCTTTCAAAGCGGCAGTTTTGGATAATGAGTGTATCCGGTACAGGCAGGTTTTTGGGAGCAACAACGGCATCGTCCACATACCAGCTCACACGGGTATTGCAAAAATTGTTCAGATAATAATTGAAGCCCTTGGCTATGGCCAGCGGATTGCTGCCGCGGATGATGATTTTTCCTTTTTCACCGCTCAGCTCAAATCGATCTTGTTTATCAGCAGTTTTGATCTCATCGACAACAAAATGTTCTGATTGCCCGGGTAAAATACGCTCAATGAGCCGGTAGCTTTCCTGATGAGGGGAAGGCTCCGGAGTGCATGAAGATGAATAGATAAGCACAAAAAGGACAGAAATCATGGCAGTGTATCTGCTTGCTGATTTCGAATGTGAACGGAACTTAGAAAAAGGGAAGCTGTGCATGTCGGAGTATTTTAGGGTGTAAATGTATTGAATAATTCTTCTCAACAAAAGAACGGAAACGGTAATGATGACATTAAAGGTACTACACGGAATTTCGTAGAAAGAAAAATTAATTTATTTCAAACAGATTCCTCCAAAGTTTCCTCATTTTTCGGAAAACTTTGTCGGAATGACGCGTTTTTATGGAGTCAGGAGGCAAATGCGGCGAGGACACAATAGCATATTTTAAAGACGTCCTCGCCGCATTTGCCTTAAATACCTAATAAACAGCGTCATTCCGACCGAAACAAAGCCAAACGAAGTGATTAAGGCTTTGTGAAGGGAGGAATCTGTTAGGGATCAATAGTTTATTTAAATATCTGCATATTTTTTTCAAACATTATTGTTACCCACGAAATTCACAGTGGAACCACATTAAATTCTGTTTCGATTGGGGAAACCTGTCCAAAATGCTGTAAATTCTTGGTTTTGAATTTGTTTTTTGCTAATTTTGTTAGAGCTGCCGTTTCTTAAGGCACAGCATAAATCAATATCATCTTTTCAGTTTTTATTAAAATTAGTAGATATGAAATTAAGTTTTGCGCATAAGATTATCCCTGCCCTTTTGCTTGTTTCATTGATGATCATATCCTGTAGCAAGGAAGAAGACAAGCCTGTTCCAATTGATTATCTAAATGTTGAAATTGCTAATCAGGAATTGCGGCACGATTTGTATTATATTGTTGATTATCAGTGCCGGACTATTGAATTGTTTTTTGATGAAGAACTGAATCCGGCTACGGTTGCCGGAGGAATATTGCTGAAGGATAAAAACGGTAGCTTAGAGGGTTTTTATGATATAAAATGTGTGGGCAATGCTGTCATTGTGCTTTTTCATGATGATTTTTTCCTTACAGACGGCTGGAAATACGAACTGAAAATTTCGCAGCAAATTGAATCTGTGGATGGACGGTATCCGGCGCAGGGCAGTGTTTTTGATCTGAGGACGCGGGCTTCACATATTTTTAATTTGAATGAATTTAAAAGCAGTAAGGATACGCGCAATGCAATTGTGTGCATCAGTGATGTGCATATGGGCGACCAACGTGCCAATGAAGGCCAATACAGCTGGTTTGGGAAAAATAAAGCAGCTTTGGAAGATTTTCTGGATTCTGTAAATAATAATCCTGAAGTGAAGCAATTGGTCATTATGGGCGATTTATTTGACGAATGGGTAGTGCCTTATTCGGTTTTTCCATTTGACCCTCAAATTGGCATCAATAGCTCTTCGGATTATTTTAAAGCGATTGCTTCGGCGCCGACAAACAAGGGGATTGTTCAACGCTTGCGCACTATTGTTGCCAATCCGGATATTGAGTTGGTTTATGTGCCCGGAAACCATGATATGCTCATTACAAAGGATATTTTGGAGGAAATCATTCCGGGAATTAGCTGGGCAGGCGATGTACCCGGCCTTGGATTGCATAAACCTGTGGATCATGTTGTTATGGAACACGGGCATCGCTATGATTTTTTCAATACGCCACAGCCGCTTGTCGATACGGGTCATATGCTGCCCCCGGGATATTTTGTAAGCCGGCTGTTTGCTCAGGGAATGATCGAAAACCGCTCACAAAGTTTTAAGCAGCAAAGCAGCGCAAGCGGTTCTTTTGTCTTCTGGGTGGCTTGGGAAATTGTTTATAATCATATTATTACGGGTTTTAATATGCAGGAACCTGTGTATGCGGATTCTGTCGTTTTAATGGGCGGAATTGACGGCTATAACGAAGCTTTCTCTTTTAAAGGTGCTTATGAAATGTATGCTGATGATATTGAAGACCTATGGCCATCAACCCAACAGGTGAATAATGTGGGAGCGCCCATTAATGTTTTACAGGCGGTTTGGAATGGCGATCACCTCACAGATGCCGTAACTGAAGAATATATTCAGAAATCAGGTGATTTACAAGAATATGATATCATCGCTTTCGGACATTCGCATGTGCCGCTGATGAACGTATATCCTGATAATAAGGATTATACGCAGGTTTATGTGAATACGGGCTCATGGGTTGATGCGGATAAAAGCCCGGCAGCTGTGCGGACTTTTGTGGTGATCAAACCGGCAGACTGGACCGGATCGGACATTAGTTCGGTGCAACTGTATCAGTACAATCCGGATTCATCGGGCTTTAGCCCAAAATTGATAAAAGAAGAAAATATTGAGCCTGATTCCGGTAAATAAGCGGTTTAGTTCAATGGTGCTTTGGTTTTTATATACTCTGTGATGATTGTATGATGAAGATCATCGAGCTTCTTATCAAGCATGTCTGCAGTTTCTTTCGTGACCATGATGTCCGTACTGTATATCAAAAACGGTTCGTCCTTTTTATCGTGGTCGAAGAAATACAGATTACCAAATTCTTTATTGTTTTCCTCACGTACACGATCAAACCCATACATCCAATAGTTGTTTATTTCGATAACTGTTTCGTTTGTTTTGAATAGGCCAAAGGATTTAAAGTGGCGTATGGAGCTTTCAGAGATGACAAGGCTTTCTCTTCCATAAATTGTCCAAAGAGTAAATCGTCCAATAATGAAAATAAAAATAGTGAGGAAAAATGCCATCGGGATAATAGCTTTTTTTACGTCTTCTGACTCCAAAGTGGACATCGCATAAAAGAATGCTGACCAGCCGGCCAGGTTGAAAAACACCAAAAATATTTTCCAGGCCAGGGGTTGTTTTACTCTGGAATCCAGATAAATATTTTTTGTATCCGAATGAACAGTCGTAAAATTATTCATAGTTAAGTTAATTCTTTGGTCGATATTTGATGTCCGTCAATAAAGTCATGTTTTTGGTTCAGAATGTTCGAGGTCGAGGCATTCTTGGTGTTGAAAATAAGGAGTCCGCGAAGTTTCGGGATGACTGGTTTCAACTCCAAGAATAATCCCGAAGCTTCGGGAGACATTATGGACAAAAACTAATTATCCTGTATGCCGCTTTCCATAATCAAGATTTTATAGCCCTCAAACAGGCTCAGTTTTATCCAGCCCAAACGTTCGCTATTTTCAAATTTTACGCCAATATATTTGATTTCGTCCGATGGAAAATTATTGCAGGTGTAATTAAAAGTGGCGCAATGGATAATTGTTGTGTCGCTGTTGATTATTTCCATGTCACAGGGATATCCAAAATAATCTCTGTAAAGCCTGATCGTATCAGCAGAAAAACTTCCTGAAATGTCCATCAAATCATCTTTATCCAAAGGATTTAAAACAAAGGCTGATTTGGTCCTGAGTATGGAGTCAGCTGCATCTATCCTGAAACAGGAGCTGTGTGAATATTTCCAGATTTCAACCGGATTTCCATCGTAGATATTGGTTTGCCTGTTCAGGAAAGTCGTGTCGATTGTATGTGTGCCATAGATTTGTATGTTGCGGTGAAGGCATCTTACACTAGATTCGGGATGATGACCAACGCCCATTGAGCCGCTGATAATGCTTTCAAATTGAAGGTCATTTTGTCCGTCATTGTCAAGGTCAATATTCAGGATCGAAGGGTCGTAATAGCCGCCAATTAATGTCGTATCATAGGTATTTATAGTCATTCCAGCCCGCTCTCCGATTCTTATTTCAGGGCTCTTCATGTCATCATCATCTCCACAGGCAAATAGTAAAATACTTAATGCTATGAATATCAGTAAATTATATTTATTCATTTTCGCCTTTTTTACGGTCGGTGGACTTGATTGTTCGAAAGGATAATATTCCTCTCTGTTTGAAAACAAATTACAAACCAAAGTTAGGGAATTTTGTGATATGATCCACGGAAACGATCATTTTTGAAAAGTGTATATTTTCATTCCTTTGTAGGAGCTGTTTGTGTTGATGAGCTTAAAATTTTGATTTAGCTTGTTAAAAATCAATCCATCAGGATCAACCAATTCCGACCAGCCATCGAGATAAATGATTTTATTTTTTTGGTACAGCAGGGAATCGTTAATTTCTTTTACATCGGAAACCGGGAAGATGTTTTCTCTGTTTAATGCAAATTCTGTGTCCCGGTAATTTTTAAAGTGCTCAATATTATAGTGATATGAAAATCCAAGTTGAACCCAATCCGGGCAAATCAAAACGGCAGTATTAGCATCTTTTGAGTCCTGAATCAGGCGGACAACTTCTTTTAAATCCTGATTATGGCCGCTTTGGAGGTTGGTTGTAATGGTCATCATCACTTGATGTCTTTTTCAAAGTGAAGTCAACCTCAACCTTTTTGCCAATTGAACTGGCGAGAGGAAAAAGGCTCTTTTGTGTAATTTCCTGTGATTTTGTACCACTGGTTGAATTATTCTTTGTAATTTTAGCCATAGAGATTTTTGTTTGTCGATATTAAGATACTGAATAACAATTAAATATCGCGCAAATTTCCCTATTTTTTTGCTTATGAATTTTTAGGGGAGGAATCGGTAGAAGTTTTACCTGAGGATAAGGTTCTCAAGATATATATTGAGAATATTAGGGGTTAACAGGTACAGTGCAATGCGTGCCCTGAGAAGTTTTAACTTGCAAATAACAAAATGATATGAAGCAGATTCTAAGTTTTTTAATTCAACCATGTCAAAGGATAGGTAAATACATGAGGGTAATTAGCGGTTTATTGGTTCAAAAAAAGCATATCCCATATGTCTTAGTAGCTTTTTGCAGTTTGTTTCTGATTATTTTTAAGGCAGGTGTTTTATCCTATCCACATTATTGGGACGAAGCTTTCCCGTATAGTTATGCAATCGGCCATATGACTGAAAATAAGCCGGGTATTTTGAGTACATCAGCACCATCAATTTATACCACTGGACATCCGATGTTGTATTATTTTCTTCAGTCAGGATGGAATTTAATCGTTGGCAGCGAAATGCTGCTTCAACGAATTTTCCCATTATTGATTTCATTATTTAGCCTGTTTGTGTTATTTGCTGTTGGAAAAAAAATGTTTACTCCATTAATTGGAGCAGCAGCTGTAGTGCTCTATTCCACACAAAATGTATTTCTGGCGCAATCAAGCTTCCAACTTCCAGAAACAACACTTTCCCTGTTTTTCCTCTTGTCAATCTATTTTTTTCTGCAAAGAAAACAGCTGTTGTTCATACTGAGTACCTCACTAATGTTGTTTACCAAGGAGCCGGCCATTGCATTGCTGGGAGCTATGTTTATTGCGGATCAGTTGTTATTCCAGAATAATAAAACATTTCGAGCGCGCATCGCTTCCTCCTGGGTATTTGTTATTCCAGTGCTGCTCAATTTCCTTTTTTATCTCCATCAGTATTATGCGCAGGGATGGTTTCTGTTTCCACGGCATACTAACTTTATGGAATTTGATATTGCAATAATTTTAGATAAATTTAGCAGGTATTTCTCATACTTGTTTATCTATTACGGGCGTAATGCAATCTCCTTTTTAATTATAGTTTTTGCTGCGATCCTCCTAGTAAAGAATAGAAAAAGCATTCGTTTAAGCACTCCATTCAAGCATGTGATTCTTCTGTTCATTCTTATTGTTGGCTTTTTACTGTTTAGTGCACTAAATTTTTATTCAAACAGGTACATTCTATGCTTATTCCCAGTTTTTAGCCTGCTTTCGGCTGCAGTTATCTATTATACAATTAAAAGCGAGCTTCTTTCATTAATGTTAGTTGCTGCTTTGGCAGGTGTTACCATGTATTTTAGCTTGACCATAAGAGGGGATAAAGACCATAATTTAGGGTATGCTGATGCTGTGAAAGTACAACAGCAAGTAGTGGACTATTGTGTGGCAAATAAGTGGCAGGAAAAGAAAATTATGACGGGCTTCTTAATGAGCAAAAACCTTACAAGCCATTATCCAGGTTATGTCCACAAAGATTCTTTGTTTATTCATATTCAGTCAGAGGATCCGGCATCAGCGGATATATTATTATTAACAAGCACTGAAAAGTATATACATGCCTGCAAAGAAACCCCTGGCTTTATATTGCTAAAGCGTTTTGAATATAAAAATTCCTGGGCAGAAATTTATGTACATGATAACTAAGCCACTACCCATAAAATTCCTAGTAGAACCGCTTTTAATCATGGATAAAACTTCCAAGATAGATTCTTTGTCGTGCAATACCTTTTTAGAAATATATAAAAGTTAATTATATTTTTGTTTCGTTTCTTTGATCCTTTTCAGGATCTTTAATTGGGGTGAAAATGCTTCTGGGAAAGCAAAGGAAGATGATATTTGCCTTTAATGGGGAAATGGATTATTCATGCTAAGAAGCCGTTCCTTCTCTCTGTTTTAGAAATTTACTCTATCCATCGTCCATCTGGGTACATCGATGCGCCCACTCTCTCATCCCAAAGCACCAACAACTTTCCAAAATATCCCTACTCCACTACTACAAACTTCTTGCTGCCCAATACTTTTCCGTTCCGGTCCAAAATGCTCAGAAAATAAATGCCGTTTTTTAAAGTGCCGATATCCGCTTGAAATATATTGCCTGCTTTGTGGTCCACAGGATTTGTTTGGATTGTTTTGCCACAAATATCGCTGATGCGTAGGCTGCTGATGTTCGCAGTGCTGTTTACTTGTATAAAAGTTTGATTTTGAACAGGATTTGGATAAATACGAAATGAAGGGCTGTCCGGCTCGGTATTGTGAACAGAAACCAGGTTGTCATCACCTTCACGGCTGTAGAAAGCGAGGTGGGTTTGAGTTAAATATTCCCGGCTTGATTTTACCGGAACAAAAATGGCCTCAAACAGTCCGAAATCAGATCCGATGCCTTCGTAGAGTTTATATTCCTGATCGATGGTAAACGTTTTGCTTTCAATCCCAAATGGAGTTTCTGCCGTACTTATCTCCGTGATCAGGCCTTCACCGTAAGCATACATGCAGCTTTGCCAGTTGCTGCCCGTTTCCATGGAGAAGTCATAAAGCGTATATTCTTCTTCCATGGGGCATTCATTTAAACCGGCGGTATTTGCAAATCGGATGGCAAAAACTTTTTTTTCTTCCACATCATCCCGTATCAGACCGAAAAGGCGGAAATCGCCATCAGCGGCAAAAGGTGGCTGATCCTGACTTGTGACCAAATCCCGTTGATATACTTTTTTGTATCGTGTGCTGTTGACGCTGCTGTCTCCCATAATCCGGTATTCCCACATTTCATCAACATGCCAGGGCGTTTCGTCAAGGTCGAGCTGCACAATCCATTGCGCGTTTTCATGTGCCATGGGCAGGTAAGTTTGGGCCTTGGTGTGGGTATTTGTTAAAAGGCAGAAGATGCTGCAAATTGCAATTGAAAAGGATAGAATTGTGATTTTCATAATTTGAGCCGTTTTTTGGTTTATGTAATAAAAAAATTCCTGAAACAAAGATATATTAATTTCTAAATTTATGCAAGTAATATTCTTGCATTGAACCTGATTGTTTTTGTGTTGTTTCAAAAATTATGAGCAGCATCATTGAAATCAATACAGTAGAGGATATCCCGGTAGGTCTCAGGAATACAGCGGCAGGTAAATTACTTGAATATCAAAATTTTAAAAAGCCGCATGATCGTTACGCCCAGCCGGAATTATTGCTGGCAACATGCATGGATTTTCGCGTAAATCCTGTTTTGCCCGAACGTTTTGCTTACGTTATCCGCACAGCCGGAGCCAGTTTGCGGTCGGCAGATTTTCCGGTTTCCTATGCCATAGGTGTGGGGGGAATTGAATGCATAGTTGTTATGGGCCATACGGATTGTGGCATGGTGCAGGTTCATGAGCGTAAGGAAGTTTTTAAAGAGGGTCTGGCGCGTCGCGTGAATTGGCCGGAACAGAAATCGGAGGGTCATTTTCATGCCTGTGCGCCTTTGCACGAAATCGGGAATGTTGTGGAATTTACCCTTCAGCAGGTAGAGCGGTTGAAAAGCCTGTATCCGGGTATTTTGATTGTGCCCATGCTTTATGATGTGGACACAAATAAAATCAGTTTACTAATAGAGTAGGGGAGAGAAAAAAAAGGAAACCGCGGTGCACTGCTACGCAAAACCATCATTTTTTGGCACCGCGGTTGGAAATAGGAAGGTGTGTTATCTGTGAAACATGGATGTTCTTATAAAATGTGTTCGTTCAAAATATCCCTGATGTCCTTGTTTTATAATTCTTCGATTAGTGAGTTTCAGTAATTCTAGTGTTTTATGTTCAGGACGTTTGATCAAAATATTCTGATCCGAACACATCATATATTTTGTATGCAGATAGAGAGTCAGTTTTTATAAGCCAAAGGCCAAAATCAGGAATCCTGTCTCACGCTGTGGGTTAATCGCAATAGTTGCGGAAACCGGCATGCTGAATTTATCACTGATTTTAAGCTGTTTGGTTCCTGTAAGGCCTGTGTTTACAACACCTGCACAGTCACCATAGGCTGATGCTTCATTGTTCAAAACGCCACCGATGAAGAAGTCAAGGGTAGTTGTTTCGTTCACTTTTACAGGATATCCCAGCTCGAGGTAAGTAGAGTAGCGCTGGTCGCCGTTTGCGTCACGATCGGCACCCCAGACCATGCTGCTTAAACCCACTTTCAAAGGGAATTTTTCTCCAAACTGATAAGATGCAGTTACATCAAAATTGTGTGATGTTGTTTTTTGATCAAAATCAAAATATCTTTGGTTTGGACGGTAAGTAGGGAGATTATCCTCATCGCTGATTACATAAAGATCGGTAACAGCAAGGGTGAATCCGCCAATGGAATAATTTGCATAAATATCAAATTCTGAGTAGGTATTGTCAAAAGCATATCCGCCCCAGTATCCGATAGTGAAACCACCTGTGCTTACCGAAAGGCTGCCTTCAAAACAAGGAGCTGAACTAACAGGAATACCGCGCCAGTAGTGACGGCTGGTAAATTTCAGGCTTACGTCCGATGTAAAAGCGGGTGTGCTTTCCTGTGCCAGGATAGCAATTGGGAAAAAAATTGCGATGATGATTGTGTATAGATTTTTCATTGTGTTTGTTTTAAAAAAGACCTGGGAATCCGTGGCTAAATGCGAGTTTAGTAGTTTGGTGTAAGGAATTCCGAAAAGAGGAATGTAAGTGTTTATTTCAGTAGCTCAGCGGATTCCACAGGTCATTTTTGATTAAAAATTTATTGTAATAGTTTATTGTTTGGTGTGTATTTCAACTTAGCAGGCCATAAAAATTGCTGCAGCAATCACTGCTCCAACGATAGGGGCTAAAACGGGCACCCATGAGTACGACCAGTCTGAATCTCCTTTATTGCTCATTGGAAGCAGCGCATGAACGATTCTTGGACCAAGGTCACGTGCCGGGTTGATTGCGTATCCGGTTGGGCCACCAAGGCTGAGCCCAATTGCTGTAACCAGGAAAGCAACAGGTAAAGCACCAATAGAACCAAGTCCAAATTCAACATCGGGAAGTGTGTTGCAACCGAAAGAAGGTCCGCAGAGGTAGAATACTACAAATACAAGAACGAATGTACCAATAACCTCAGTGATGAAGTTTTTGCCATAAGAGCGGATCGCTGGTCCGGTTGAGAAACAAGCCAGGATGCCGCCTTTGTCGTCTGTGGCTTTGAAGTGATCATGATAAGTAACCCAAACGAGGAATGCGCCGAGTGCAGCACCGATCATTTGTCCGGCAATGTAAATCCCAACTTTAGCCAGTGGGAATATGCCGGCAGTTGCCAGTCCAATAGTGACAGCAGGATTGAGATGAGCACCGCTGACAGGGCCTGCAACAACAACTCCGCTGAATACTGCAAATCCCCAGCCAAAGGCTATTACGATCCAACCGCTGTTGTTTCCTTTGGTTCCTTTTAGTACAACGTTTGCTACAACTCCGTTTCCGAGGAGTATCAGTAACATGGTTCCGATAAGTTCAGCTATAAATTCAGTCATTTTTAATTGATTTTAGTGGTTTTTGTCTTATTGTCCTGCCTGTTTTTAGGGCAGGCATTTATTTGAAATAAAATGGTCTTCGTGATGATAGCACTTGCTATCCCGGCTTTTTCGTCCACCCTGCAATTCCGGCTGTGCTTTGCATCGTGCTGCCAGTCCGCCGGTACTTCGGGGGGTGCACCGAGGGCTTTGACAGAGGATGAAAGTACAACCGAAATCTGCTTCCCGAAAAATACATCGGCATATGCCGTTGAAAATAAGCAACGATTAAATGCTTTTGCTTCGGGATTATTCAGGTGGTCGTAAAGGCCCTTATATCCAATGTTTTTATTGAAATCCTTTTGAATTAGAACGGCAGGCTTAGGGGCTGATGTACCAACCATCACCACATTCTTTAACCCAACGGTATCATCAGTCCCGTCCCGCCATTCGTTATACTGGATAGAGTCATTCAATAGCGCATTATCCGTGATGATGCAGCTTTCCGGCTTATAATCCATAACCTGGGTCAAAGCACTGTGCTTCAAATTGCTGTGGATTTCAGCCTTCTGCTTCCTTTCTTCAATCTTGTCTTCCCGCGACATCATGACTGGATAATTTCTGCGCTATTAATGATTGATTGTATTTCTATTCGTCGTCTTCGTCAACCCAGGCTTGAGCTTTTGTAAGGGCTTTGCCCCATTTGCGGATGCTTTTGGCCATCTCTTCTGCAGATATAACTGGGTTGAAAGTCTGATCTTTCTGCCATTGTGAGTGCAGTTCTTCCAGTGTTTCCCAATATCCTACTGCCAGTCCGGCGAGGTATGCCGCACCCAAAGCTGTGGTTTCAATTTGTTTTGGACGGATAACCGGAGACTGGAGCGTTTCGGATTGGAATTGCATCAGCAGGTTGTTTGCTGCTGCACCACCATCAACACGCAGTTCTTTGATTGGAATGCCGGAGTCGGCTTCCATCGACTTGAGCACGTCCATTGCCTGGAAAGCGATACCTTCGAGGGTTGCGCGTGCAAAATGTCCGCGGCTGGCACCACGTGTCAAACCTACAATGGCTCCACGGGCATATTGGTCCCAATGTGGTGCGCCCAAACCTGACAGTGCAGGTACAAAATAAACGCCACCGTTATCTTCAACAGTTTTTGCCAGTGCTTCAATTTCCGGCGCTGATTTGATCAGTCCAAGCTGGTCGCGCAGCCATTGTACCGCAGCACCTGCGATGAAAATAGAACCTTCAAGGGCGTAATTTACTTCACCGTTGATTTTCCATGCAATGGTAGTCAGCAGGTTGTTTTTCGACATGATTGCTTTTGTGCCTGTGTTCATCAGCATAAAACAGCCGGTTCCATATGTATTCTTGGCCATACCCGGATGGATACATTGCTGACCGAAAAGTGCGGCCTGCTGGTCGCCTGCAATACCTGCGATTGGAATTTCATGTGCGAAAAGTGTGGTTTTTGTGTGGCCAACAATTTCGCTGGATGCTTTAACTTCGGGAAGAATTGATTCGGGGATGTTGAGCAGCTCAAGCATTTCTTTGTCCCATGCACACTCTTTGATGTTATAAAGCAATGTACGGCTGGCGTTGGTGACGTCTGTAACGTGTTTTTCGCCCTGGGTGAGTTTCCAGATGAGCCATGAATCAACAGTACCAAAGGCCAGTTTGCCGGCTTCTGCTTTCTCGCGAGCTCCTTCAACATTATCGAGGATCCATTTTACTTTTGTTCCGCTGAAATAAGCGTCAATCACCAGGCCGGTTTTCTCGCGTATCATTTCCTGGTATCCCTGCTCTTTCAATGTGTCGCAATATTTTGCGGTACGTCGGTCCTGCCATACAATGGCATTATAAACTGGTTCTCAGGTTTCGCGGTCCCAGATGATGGTGGTTTCGCGCTGGTTGGTGATACCAATGGCGGCAACGTTCAATCCGTTGATGCCGATTTTTGTAATTGCCTCAGCGGCAACAGCTGCCTGCGATGACCAGATTTCTTTCGGATCGTGTTCTACCCAACCCGGTTTCGGGAAAATCTGTTTGAATTCTTTTAGTGCAACAGACCGGATGCTGCCTTCGTGATCGAAGACAATAGCTCTGGAACTTGTCGTTCCCTGATCAAATGAGAGTATAAATTTTTCCATTGATTAAAAATTTAATAAGTGGTTTTAGTAAATATGTTTAATTGCTTGGTACTTTGCATTACTATGTATTTTGTCTAAAAAAAAGGCGCGCCTTTTTTATTCTTTTTTCAGCCAGTTGGATGATCGTCCCAGTGCTTTATGCCAGAAATACAGCATATCTTCCACTTTTTCGAGTTCCATTTCGGGGCTGAATGTGTGATCTACATTAAAATTTTTCTGAATATCTTCGGTTGACTCCCAGTATCCTACGGCCAATCCTGCCAGATAGGCTGCACCGAGTGCGGTAACTTCGAATATTTCCGGTTTATGCAGCGGGCTTCTCAGCAAGTCTGCTTGAAATTGCATCAAGATGTTATTGGTGGTTGGCATACCATCAACGCGCATACCAACGAGTTTTTCTTTTCCGTAATCGGCTTGCATGGCCAGTACAAGGTCGTTTACCTGGAAGGCGATGCTTTCGAGTGCGGCGCGGGCGATATGCCCCATGCCTGTGCCTCGTGTAATACCGATTATCATGCCCCGTGAGTATTGGTCCCAATGTGGCGCGCCCAGTCCGGCAAATGCAGGAACCAGATATACACCGCCATTATCTTCTACAGAACTGGCCAGGTCTTCGATTTCCTTGGCAACTTCAATGAAGCTCATATTATCGCGAAGCCATTGTACCACAGCTCCTCCAACAAATACACTGCCTTCCAGGGCGTAGGTTACTTTGCCGTCAATTTCCCATGCAACGGTGGAAAGAAGCGAATTATTTGATTCAATGATTTTGTCGCCTGTGTTCATCATCAGGAAGCAGCCTGTACCGTAGGTGGTTTTGATCATGCCGGGCGTATAGCACATTTGTCCGAACAATGCAGCCTGCTGGTCACCGCATATGCCGCCAATCGGAACTTTTGTGCCAAATATAGTACTGGAAGTATGGGCATAAACTTCGCTCGATGATTTTACTTTGGGCAGGAGGGCAGCCGGAATGTCAAAAATCTTCAACAATTCCTCGTCCCAGTCCATTGTGTGGATGTTGTACAACATGGTGCGGCAGGCGTTGGATACATCAGTAATATGATGTGCCCCATTGGTAAATTTCCATACCAGCCAGCTGTCAACCGTGCCAAAAGCAAGACGTCCGGATTCTGCCTGTTCGCGCACGCCTTCAACATTGTCGAGTATCCATTTGATCTTTGGAGCCGAGAAATAGGCATCGAGGCGCAGTCCGGTTTTTTTTCTTATCGTATCGGAATAACCTTCTTTTCCCAGCTGGTCGCAGTATTCGCTTACGCGGCGATCCTGCCAAACGATGGCATTATAAACCGGTTCTCCGGTAATGCGGTCCCAGATTATTGTTGTTTCCCTTTGGTTGGTAATCCCAACAGCGGCAATATTGTCACCGTTCAGGCTCATTTTTGAAATGGCTTCGGCGGCTACAGATGCCTGAGAATACCATATTTCGTTGGGATCGTGCTCAACCCATCCGGGTTTTGGATAATACTGCTCGTATTCTTTTTGGGCAAGCGAAATGACCTGGCCGGCCTTGTTGAAAAGGATGGCGCGCGATGAAGTCGTTCCCTGGTCTAATGCGAGTATGTACTTTTCCATTTGTGGCTGTTTAGGGTTGAAACTCTTTTATTTTTTTTAATGAAAATCCAATTTCAGTGAAATAGGCATTCATTAATTCAATTTGTGCTTTTCCTGTTGGGGTTAATGTATAATATTTTCTGGGGATTCCGCTTTCCATTTCCTGCCATCTCGATGTAACCAAACCGTCCTTTTTCAGGCGGTTGAGCAGTGGATATAATGTTCCTTCTGCGATTTCAATATGGCTCATCGTGCGTATTTTATCAATGAGATCATATCCGTAGAAGGTCTGTTTTTCGAGCAGCAGCATGATGATATATTCGATGAGACCCTTTTTTATCTGGGATTTCCATCTGATATCAAATTCTTTATTAGCAGCTCCTTTTGGCATTTTGGACGTTTAATTTTTAGTAACGGCAACAAAGATAATACAAATACGTAGTTATGCAAGGTATTTTTAAAAATAAATTAATGTTTTTTACTATGTATATGATAATCAAAGGGATATGGTTTTAAAAAAAACTAGTCCGAATCGTCCCCGGGGAAGCATTTTCGTGATCGTCTCCTAAACAAAATAGTTTTTTTTGTGTTGGATTTATTGTAAGTTAGCACCTTAATAGGTGTTTAAGGGGCTGAAATTTTATATTCAAAAAAAATCATCCAATGACTGAAAAACCAATAATTATCGGAAGGGCAAAGCGCTATTCTGTTTTGCTGACTGCCATATTATTTTCGCTTTCATTTTTTGTGCCTTCATTGTTGCCGGCGCAGGATTTATCCTCAGATGTTGAGCAATTGAAATCGTCTTTGAAAGATGTGGTTACGGATAAGTACACCCGCAACCAAAAACTTGAAACCGCAGCGGATGTGCCTTACATACTTGATTATGAGTTAACAGAGATTACACAAAAAGGCAAATCCACACAGGAGAAAATTCGTTTTAATTTGGCTGATATTGATGAAAACCTCGTCAGGAGGCAGGCATCAGGGAGTGATATGTTCATCAGCTTAAAGGCCAGGAACCAGCAGAAACTTTTTCAGGAATATGAAAATGGCATGCCTGATAATTATGTGTCCGAATTTCAGGTTTATGTGAATGATATTGATGAGGCCCGTATTATTATGGATTTGCTGAAAAAGCTGATTCCTTTGGCTGCAAAGAAAATGGAAACGCGCCTTCAGCTGGATTCCTATGATGAGATGCTGAGCTGGATGGAAAATAATGTGGGTACAATTAATAAGGAGAAATCTACAACTGTGCAGGTTTTTAAGGCGGACCAATCTATTGCCGGTAAGGTCATGCTGAAGATCACCGAATCATCCGGTTCAAAAATGACTACGCGTGATTTTGAATTTAACCTTTCGGATATCAGTACGAACCTGATCCGTTTTGAAGTAAAAACCAAAGATGTAGAAGTTTATCTGCCGGTGGTACGTGCCGCCCGTTTGATTAAAACCTATAAAGATGGTGTGCCGGACTCCTACGATAAGGATTTGGTAATTTATGCCGAGAGTATTGATCAGGCGCGCGATATGACCAATGTCCTGAAGAAGCTTTGTGAAAAAGCAAGCGATGTTGTTGATGCGGCCCGGCCCGGGCTTCCGGCCTCTGCCGAAGGGCTGATTGAGATGCTCAATAAAGAAGTGGCGCGCGTTGACCAAGGCGATAAAGCCATCAGCCAGCGTTTCGAAAAAGGATGTATCAGTTCGTTGAGCCAGATTTTCAGCAATACCAAAGGCAGTAAGGAGGAAAACTTTGCTTTTAGTTTTCAGGATATCAATCCCGATTTGGTCGATTATGTAATCCGCCAAAATACACTTTTGCTTGAATTGCATACCCAAACAGGCCAGGATCTGATCCGTGAAGACAGCGATGGTGAAGTGAAGGGATTTGTGAACGGTTTTAGTCTGTATGTGAACGACCCCGAATCAGCCCGAAACGCACTTTTTATCCTCAAAGCACTGATTGCCCATTGCCAGAAAGCTTACAAATCACCTGTTCCGCAAAGTGGCGATATGGCAGCATACATCAACTGGCTGAGTGCAAATATTACGGATATCAACATGGGCGATATGCATTATAAACAATCTTTTGCCGGAGAAAGTGGCGACGATATCCGTTTTGAGCTTACCAGTTCCGGTTCCAAGAAAAGTGATTTCGAAGTTTTTGAATTTAATCTCTGCGATATCGACCCCAATAGCGTTGATTTCAAAATCAAAGGCAAAGATTTATTTGTGGAACTTTCGACCCAATATCGTCAGAAGATTATCAAAGCCTACAAAAATGGTAAAACCCAGAACTTTACGGACGATCTCCTGATCCGGGTTGCGGACATTGAATCGGCACGTAATATTATCGAAGCTTTCAAAAAAGCTGTAGGTACTTGTGAAAAGTAAACGCCTAAAAAATTAAATTAATCTATTATTTATCAAATCTTTAATTATGAAAAAATCAGTTTTCTTTTTCCTGGCATTGTTTTCTGTCAGCCTTTTCTTTGTTGCCTGTAGCAATGATGACGATGATGACAACAATGATGATCCGCAAACACTTGCGGAGCGCTTTCCCGGAGTCCCTATTGGGGATATTGTGCCGGTTGCCGAGCGCGAAGCCGCCCTTGTTGGCGATGAAAGTACAATGAAATCAGGTGATGAGTCGCTGAAATATTGGATTTTTGCTCAATCTTCAGCATTGATTTCCGGTTGTGGTATTTCTGATGAAATCGATCTTCTGGACCAATATGGTTATACTGAAGATACCAAACTTGCTTTTGGCAGGGATGGAGATTTATACGTTAAAGTTGACGGTTACGAAAGCGTTGTCGGAGGCTGGGAATGGAGCGATACGCAAACAAAGGACGGCATCATCCTCGATACATACCCCGGCGTCGTATTTACCTTTACTATTCTAACGCCCGATGAAGTTGTTTATGCATCCAAGCAGGTTGGTGCATACGAAGGCTGTTCCAGTACAACAATCATCACCTACGAACGCATGATATATGATGGTGGCGGGCAAGTTGATCCCAACGGTTTAACTCCGGATATCAATGAAATAATTACCGCAGAAGCATTGGAAGGCTTGCAGGATCTTGGAATGCCGATCAATACCGGTACAAATCCGCCAAACCTTGAAGGTGCTTTCCTCGGAAGCCCGTTCGTGCTTTATTCCAGCAGTGTTCCTAACGATTATGAACCCGGCTATCAGTTTGCCGATATTACGATCCATTTTTACGAGCAGAATGATGAGGACCTGACCATTAAATACGATTATATCAATGGTATCGAAACCGGAGTGGGCCAGGGTGGATTTATCGTTGGTGATGATAATAATTTTTCCGTTTTCCTCGGTGTTGAGGTGGAAATCAGTGGCTACAGCTCCGATGTGGTTATCGTGCTCAGTGGAACTATGGGAACCGATGGCATTGAAAACCTCTATTTTGCCAATTTTATGGTGGATAACTTCGGGAATCCTGGTGGTGTGTTCATCCCGGACAATACCGGAAGGATTGTTTATGACTCCGATGGTTTTTCAGAATCCACTACATGGTACACGCTCAAAAACGCACAGCAGTCAAATATGCCAAGTATGAATATGGTGCGTTAAGCTGGCGTTTTATAATATTTTTTTGAGGCAAAGATCATACGGGTAAGCTCGGGTCTTTGCCTTTTTTTTTGGTTTTTTGGCTTATTCTTATTTCGGCTAAGGCTTTCCCACCATTAATTTTAATTTTGCAGCTCAATATGTTTAAAGCATGAAAAATAACAAACTCGATAAACTGATCGTTGTGGGCGACCGCGTCCTGATCAAGCCCAAAACGCAGAACAATAAAACCAAAAGCGGGCTTTATCTCCCACCGGGCTATAAAGAAAAGGAAGAAGTGCAATACGGCTATGTGGTGAAATGTGGCCCGGGATTTCCCCTCCCAATGCCCGCCGAAGAAGATGAACCCTGGAAAGCAAAAGACGAAAGCATTCGGTATATCCCGCTCCAGGCCAAAGAAGGTGACCTTGCCATATTTATGCAAAAAGGAGCAATCGAATTCCACCTCGATGGCGAGAAATATTTTATTGTGCCGCAACACTCCATTTTAGTACTTGAACGTGATGAAGATTTGTTTGAATAAAATATCAGGGGCTTTTTTGATATTTGTTCTTCTTATTGGTTGCACATCGCCGCTTAAGGAAAACAAAAATATCAGCGAAGGCGAAAACCTCTGCCAATACGCTCAGTCCTTCCGTATCATCGATCATGGCAGCTACAAAACATTGGAATATCTTGCCGACAGCAGTATCAGTGAGCGGTATTTTGTGGCCGCAAAAGATGTCGTTTTGCCTGAGGGAACACCTTCGGACAGGATTATCCGTGTTCCGCTGAAAAAACTTGCTGCAACATCGGTTACTGCTTTCTCTTTTGCATGGGCTTTGGAAAATGCGGGCGTGATTTGTGGCCTGGCAGATACATCCTACCTGACTGATCCACGAATTAAATCACAAAAGCAATTAACACAAGTCAGCTCTTCCGGGCAGTTGGATTATGAAAACCTGCTGAAGCTGCAGCCACAATATCTGCTGGCAAGTTTTATTCCGCAAGATCAGATCAATAAATTGGAAAGCCTCGGAATCAAGTCTTTGCCTTTTAATGATTTTATGGAAAATGACCCTTTGGGACGTGCAGAATGGATTAAATTTTTCGCTCTTCTGCTGGATGAAATGCCCAAAGCGGATCGTATCTTTGATCAAATTGCCAAGCAATATCATGATCTGGAAAACAGCCTGAAAAGCATAAATCATAAGCCCTCTGTTTTTGATGGGGATTATTATGGCGGCATTTGGTATGTATCGGGAAATGAAAGTTATATGGCTGAATTTTATCGTGATGCCGGCGCGGATTATGCATTTGGCGAAATAGAATCAACAGCCAGTATGCCCGTCGATTTTGAAACGGTATTTCAGGCGGCAGCTAAGACTGACTACTGGCGGATTTTTGTTTCCGCTGCCATTAGCTACGATGATCTGAAAGCCCGTGATGAACGCATCGCTGAATTTAAAGCCTGGAAAAACAAAAAAGTAATTTATTGCAATACCTTGAAGGCGAACTATTTCAGTCGTGCCACCATACAGCCTCAGGAAATCCTGGCCGATTTTGTGCATATCTTCCATCCGGAAATTTTGCCGCAAAGAAAAAATAAGTACTTTCATCTTTTGAAGTAAAACAAGCATTTGAATAAATCCGCATCATACCGCATCTGGAGCCTGAGCATTGCATTGTCTGTGTTTTTGCTGTTGCTTTTTGTGCTCAACCTGATGTTGGGGCGCGAACAGCAAAGTCTGAGCGATGTGCTGGCTTTCCTTTTTGGAAAGCCGGGAGAAAATGATGCCGTACTGCGGATGCTGCGCCTTCCCGAAGCACTGACAGCCATTGTGAGCGGTGCCGGTTTGGCAGTTTCGGGCATGATGATGCAGGCGCTTTTTCGCAATCCGCTGGCAGGCCCCTCGGTTTTGGGCATCAGCAGTGGAGCCAGTTTGGGCGTGGCTTTGGTGTATCTGCTCCTTGGTACAGGAAGTATGGGCGCTATGAGCCTGGTTCTTAGGGGTGCAATCGGTGTCTCAGCAGCGATGATGGGTGCTTTTGCCGTTTTATTCTTGATGATGATGCTCTCTTTTCGCACTCCGCCATTGAGCCTATTAATTGTGGGCCTGATGGTTTCCTATGCCGTTTCAGCTTTGGTTGGCGTATTGCAGTTTTATGCCACGCGCGAAGGTTTGCAGGCTTATGTGATCTGGGGGCTGGGATCATTTTCACGGGTGACGCCATCACAATTGCCCATATTGCTGCTTTCGGTTTCCGGACTCCTGCTGGTATCCCTCTTTTTGGTAAAATCCCTCAACCTGATGATGCTCGGAGAAAATTATGCGCGCAATCTGGGTATGAATCCTGTTCGGGCGCGCTTTATCCTAATTTTGGTTTCCGGTGGACTGGCGGCCATCATCACCGCACTTTGCGGGCCAATAGCTTTTATTGGATTGGCTGTGCCGCATCTGCTACGCCAAATGCTGCGCACTTCTGACCATCGTCTGCTTTTGCCTTTGGTGATGCTTCTGGGTGCAGTCATTGCCCTGGCATGTAACCTGATAGCACGCCTGCCCGGATTGCCCTATGCTTTGCCTGTCAATGCGGTAACCTCTCTATTTGGTGCTCCATTGGTCATCTGGTTTATGTTGAAACGTAAAAACATCCATTTCTGATGGCCATTTTGCACGCAAAAAATATCAGCACAGGCTATGGAGCAAAAGCTTTGCATCATTTTGATGATTTGACTCTGCCGATGGGTGAACTTGTCTGTATGTTGGGTTCTAATGGCGCGGGAAAATCAACACTCTTGCGCGTGCTCAGTGGTTTGCAGCCTCCTTTAGATGGCGATGTTTTTCTTGACGGCAAATCGATTAAAAAACTGAACCGTAAATTTCTGGCCAAACATATCAGTGTGGTGCTTACCGAAAAAATCCAGGTGTCCGAAATGAGTGTATTTGACCTGATTGCCACCGGAAGGTATCCATACACCAACCTGCTTGGGAATTTAGGAAAAGAGGATGTAGAAATCATAGAAGAAGCTGCCGAACAATGCGGCGTGCATGCTTTTTTAGGCAATAAAATCGACAGCCTGAGCGATGGGGAACGGCAAAAAGCCATGATTGCCAAAAGCCTGGCACAGCAAAGCCCAATCCTTTTCCTTGATGAACCTGCTGCCTTTCTTGATTATCCATCAAAACTGGAATTGATGCTGCTTTTGCGCGAAATAAGCAATGAGCAAAATAAAAGCATTTTGATGAGCACACATGATGTGGAGCCTGCTATCGAATCGGCAGACCAATTGTGGCTGTTGGGAAAAGACAAAAGTTTTGAAGCCGGAACACCCGAAGATCTGGTGCTATCGGGTAGCCTGGCGCGTTTTTTCGAAAATAAGCAAGTTGATTTTGACCCACAAAGAGGAAGTTTTCGAATCCAGCCAGTGCGAAAGAAGGCTGTATGCCTCAAAGCGGAAGACAGCCTTAAAAAATACTGGCTGCTCAAAGCACTGCAACGAAAAGGCTTTTATCATGATGCTGCAGCTGAATGGCAAATCGAAATAGCAAACGAAGGCTATTTGCTGAAGCGTTCCGGTAGGATTGAAACATTAGCCGATATTGGAAGTTTGCTGGGGCGATTGGATGAAAAATTGTAATGCTTTTTTGAAATCTCAACATTAATGCCAACTGTAGAGTTATTTTTTATTTAATGTGTGTCTTGGCTTGAACAGTTTTTATCGAATATAGTTCTTGTTATTCCTGAACTTTACATATCTTTGCGACATGCGCTTAATCAATAAGTTCATATTAGCCAAAGTAATCAGAAAAAACAGGGGTAATTAAAAATTAATAGCCTCCATTCAAAAACTTGTTCTGGATATAGAAACGAATCAATGGCAGATTCCAGCGGACTTGCTAAGTGATCGGCCGGATGCGGATTGTGTTTATGGAGGGAGGTTTTACTTCTTTGATATTTACATTCACCGAACTCTAATTCTTATTGAATTTGAGGAGGAAGGTGAGGCAACAATTGTGTGGGCGGGCAGTCATGATGATTATGAATTGATTTTTAAGAACAACCGGAATGCGATTAAGAAGTGGTTGCGGAATAATAACTGGATCAAATAGTGAAAAATGGATGATTTGGAAGATATAAAAAAACTGAAGCAGATCAATAATGAATATGAACTGCAAAAAGCTTCTGTGTGGGAAAGGAAGTTAGGTCTTTTGGAAGAAGAAAGACCCGAATACAAAGATATCCGAAATGAGATCAGGGCGATGATCAAAGCCTATGAAGATCAAATCTGGTCTGATTTTACGAATATTTCTGACGAACTTTTAGCAGAATCAGACAAAGCCGAACAATTGGTACTTGAGGAAGAAAAATTCATAAAGAGGCGAAAGGAAATAATTCGATCCAAGCTGAAGCAGTTTGAAATGAACCAGCAGGAGTTGGGGCAGCTTTTGGGGCATCCTAAGACCTATATGAGCGAGTTGATGAACGGACTTTCCCAGTTTTCAATGAAAGACTTGGTAATAATCCACAGGGTTTTCGGTATTGGTCTTGAAAAGTTGATTCCGACTTATATACAGGCAGATACACGTACCAAGCTTTTGAAATCTATCCGAAAACTGAATAAGCCTATGCTCGGCAAAAGCCAGGAGGAATTGTTTTAATGTGATTGCCGACGAATTTCCTGGTAGGATATTATATCTGAAATTCTTCGTATATTTATCTGCAGAATCCAATCATGTTTTTATTATGAAAAAAAGTATTTCCTTAACGGCTTTTTTGCTTTTGGCATATTTTGCCTCGGCCCAATTCACCATCATCATTGATGCTGTGCCCGAAAACACCCCAATAGAGGATGATATTTATATCGCAGGCGATTTTCAGGGCTGGGAGCCGGGAAATGCAGATTATATGCTTGCCAAAAATCCGGAAAACAGCACGTTTAGCATTAGTCTTCCGTCAGATATTGGTGATATCAATTTTAAATTTACGCGTGGCGACTGGTCTAAAGTGGAATCGGATGCCGATGGGAATTTTGTGCCCAACCGTTTTTATTCGCCGCTTGAAGGCGATACGCTTTATCAGCAAATTCTGGGCTGGGAAGACCTGAACGGAAATGGTGGCGGGCAAAGTACGGCCGCTGAGAATGTCCATATCATCTCCGATAATTTCTATATGCCGCAGCTGGATCGTTATCGCAGGCTTTGGATTTATCTGCCACCGGATTATGAAGAAAACACACAGGATTATCCTGTTTTGTATATGCATGACGGACAGAATGTTTTTGATGCCGGCACTTCCTATGCGGGAGAATGGGAAGTGGATGAAACTTTAAACGCATTGCATGACCAGGGCGATAAAGGAATCATCGTAGTGGCTGTGGATAATGGAGGAAGCCTGCGGATTGATGAATTAACCCCTTGGCAAAATCCCGAATATGGTGGAGGCGAGGGCGGATTGTATATCGACTTTTTTGTGGAAACATTGATGCCTTACATCAATCAAAATTACCGCACACTGAAGGGGCCTGAAAATACCGGCATTATGGGCAGTTCGCTGGGCGGACTCATTTCGCTTTATGCCGGCATAAAATATCAGGATGTGTTTGGAAAAATCGGAGCCTTTTCTCCGGCTTACTGGATTAATCCAGAAATTTTCGGATTCGTGAAATCGACCGGAAAAGAAGAAGATCTGCGCATTTATCAGATTGTTGGTACGCAGGAAGGGGAGGAGTATGTGCGCCAGATGTTCGAAATGCAGGATACGCTGCTTTCCGTTGGTTTTACTGAAGATGAGGTGATTTCAATTGAGGAAAACGATGGGCAGCACAGCGAATGGTTTTGGGCCAGGGAATTTGAAGATGCCTACCTCTGGCTTTTTGCCGGAAACGCAACAAGTATTGAACGGCAAGATAAAGACGAAGGCTCTTTTAGGCTCTATCCGAATCCGGTAAAAGACACTTTTTCTGTTGAATTTGAGCTGAATGCAGCCGCAAATGTTTTGATCCGGATAGCTGATGCTTCCGGAAAAAATGTGCAAAGTCTGTTTGATCAACGACTGCGGGCAGGGAAGCATCATATAGATTTCAGCACCCAAAAATGGGGCATAAAAAGCGGGAACTACATTTGCAGCATGCATATAGAGCAGCGAATAATCAGTTCGAAATTTATTGTAATTGAATAAGAAGCCACCATCATATTTTCAGGTTTAAAAAGATTTTAAAGATATGCGCAACAATGGACCAACCCAACCTTCAAACCGCATCATCGAACTGGATGTTTTGCGTGGTTTTGCGCTATTTGGCGTATTGCTCGTTAATGTCTTTGGGTATAATGCCTCTTTCTTCGATTTTAGTGGTTTTTATGCGCAATTCGGAGATCCGCTGAATAGTCAGGTTTTTAGCCTGATTGTCAATTATGCAGCCGACAAATTTATTGGCCTGTTTTCCCTTCTTTTCGGAATTGGCTTTTTTCTTCAGTATCAAAAGTTTGCGGGCAGGGAAAAAGCGTTTTTTGGATTTTATCTGCGCCGCCTGGGCGTTCTGTTTGTTTTCGGCCTGGCACATATCCTTTTCTTTTGGGCCGGCGATATTCTTTTGTCGTATTCCCTGATGGGCATTTTGCTGCTTTTATCGCGAAAGATGCCCTCCGGACTGCTTCTGCCCCTTGCATTTTTCCTTTATTTTTCGCCTGTTTTGTATCTGGCATTCCGCGTTCATTTTCCTTTCCTGCCCGATTCCTTAAGCTCTACAGCCGATATTGCACTGCCTGAAGTAAAGCAAATATATGCATCATCTGCCTTTCCGCAGATTTTTGCATTGCGCGTCGAGGAATATCTGGCCTTTCGCAATATCAACCTTTTGTATTATGCTCCAAAAATTATCGCTTTTTTCCTCTTTGGGTTTTTATTCGGGAAATTTGATGTGCTGAGCAAAATGAAAACCGCAATGAAGTTTTCGCTCAGTGCCGGGGTTTTGTTGCTGTCGTGCGGCATGCTGATGAATACTTTTACTTCGGATATTGTTGGGATTCTCAGCGGACAGCCTGATGACCCTTACGCAACTGCAATTTATATGGGGGTTTATGAAATCACGAATCTTTTCCTTCTGACTAGCTATATTTTGTTGTTTGTAAGTGTTTTAGGTTTTAAAACCGGATTGAAGGTTTTCGGTCCATTACAATATGCGGGCCGCTTGTCGCTCACAAATTATATACTGTATTCCGTCCTTTTTACCAGCCTGATGTATTCCTATGGTTTTGGGAAATTTATGAGTTTCAGTCCTTTTGAACTCGTATTGATAGCCGTTTTTACTTTCATTGCGCTGCTTTTCCTGTGCAAACTTTACTTGAAACATTTCCGCTTTGGTCCTTTGGAATGGCTTTGGAGAAAGCTGACTTATTAAAGCGGTCAACAAAATATTCCCGGAAACGTTTTTGTTTGTTCTATCTTTGTAAGAAAAAAGAATGTTACTACTCATTGCCTACCTTTTTCTGGCGCTTTTTGTGTCCTTTCTGTGCTCCATTATGGAGTCGGTTTTGCTTTCTACACCGCAATCATTCCTCATGGTGAAGCAGGACGAAGGCCATAAATGGGCAGCCAGCTTTATTGAACTGAAAAATAAAATTGATAAACCGCTTTCTGCCATCCTGAGCATGAATACGGTGGCGCATACCATCGGAGCTGCCGGGGTAGGAGCACAGGCAGTTCAGGTTTTTGGTGAGGCTTCTTTCGGAATTGTTTCTGCAGTCCTGACGCTGCTAATACTGGTTGTTACCGAAATCATCCCTAAAACCATCGGGGCCCGTTACTGGCGCAGTCTGGCGCGCTTTTCTTATTTCGTGATCAATATCATGGTCATTATTACTTACCCGCTGGTGCTGATGTCGGCAGTGATTACGCGAGCTTTTTCAAAATCGAATGATGAACAGACCACCAGCCGTGAGGAAATTGCGGCACTGACCAATATTGGCGCCGATGAAGGTGTTTTTAGCGAAAAAGAACACAAGATCCTGCAAAATATTCTGAAACTCAAAAATCTGAAAGCCGAGCAGATTATGACGCCCCGTGTAGTAGTGGTAACCGCCGACGAAAACCTTCGGCTTAATGAATTTTTAAAAAGGAAAGATTATCTGAAATATTCCCGCATCCCGATTTTTAGTGAAAATGAAGAAAATATCACCGGTTATGTTTTTCGGCAGGAAGTGATGGAGAAATTGGCTCAGGATCAGCATTTGCTCCAGCTCAAAGATATTAAGCGGAATATCCTGATTGTGCCGGAAACTCTGGTATTGTTCTCTTTGTGGGAGAAAATGCTTGAAAATAAAGAACATATCGCATTGATTGTGGATGAATACGGGGGCGTGGACGGCATCGTAACCATGGAAGATATCATCGAAAGCCTGCTTGGCCTGGAGATTATCGACGAAAAAGACACCATTGTGGATATGCAGAAATATGCCCGCGAACGCTGGAAAGAACGCCAGGCGAAATATAATTTGCTGGATGGAGTGTAGGAGAATGTCGGTTTTATTGCTTTGAATTATTTGGCTCTACACAGAATCTCGTGGAAAGAAAAATTATCTTATTCAAACATTATCATTACCCAAGAAATTCCTAATAGAACCAACTATTTTTAATATCTTTGATGTATGAGAGTGAGGTCTGACATAAAAATGAGATTAAAGGAATTTCACGACCTTTGTAATTATTACAATGTAAAGAGTCTTTATGCGTTCGGGTCAGCAGTTCGTGATGATTTCGATGATGAAAGCAGTGATGTTGATTTACTTGTGGAGATTGATGATACAGATCCAATTGGGAAAGGCGAAAAGTTAATGAACCTTTGGGATCATTTGGAAGATTTCTTTAAGCGGAAAGTTGATCTATTAACTGAACCCTCTATTAAAAATCCAGTTTTAAAAGCCACTATAGACCGTACTAAAGTTTTAATTTATGACGGAAAGAGCAAAAAAGTATCTGTCTGATGTGCTTATAGCAATTGAATTAATTGAAGCATTCATTGAAGATGTTCCGTCCTTTAATGCATATGAAACGGATTTTAAGACGCAAAGTGCTGTGGAGCGTCAGTTGGGAATAATTGGTGAAGCGATAAATAAATTCACCAAAGAGGAGTCCTTTATTATATTGAATAACAGCAGACAAATTATAGCTTTTCGTAACAGATTAATCCATTCGTATAATAGCATTGACAATACTATTGTTTGGCTTATATTGAAGCGGTATCTCGCTCCTCTAAAAAATGAAGTTCAAGGGTTATATTGAATGACTGAGAATTAATATTCCAATATTTGTTTATCCTTTTCTCTTTGATTGAACTTCTTTAGAATAATTCTGTTTAATATTTATTAAAAACAATTAAACAGAAATGCAGAAGAAAGCAATCGTCATCGGAGCAGGTTTTAGCGGTTTGAGTGCCTCAGCATATCTTGCGAAAGCAGGTTTCAAAGTAAGCATACTTGAAAAGCACCGGCAGGCTGGAGGTCGTGCAAGAACACTGACCGACGGCGGTTTCACTTTTGATATGGGGCCGAGCTGGTATTGGTTGCCCGATGTCTTTGATGATTTCTTCGCGGATTTTGGCCACAAAACCTCTGATTTTTACGAACTGATCCGCCTCGATCCTTCCTACCGTGTGTATTTCGAGAATAATTTTACTGATCTCCCGGCAGATTTTAAAGCCCTGCAGGATGTCTTTGAAAGTATGGAGCCGGGTGCAGGTCATCAGCTCAAACGTTTTCTGGATGATGCAGCCATAAAATATGAAATCGGGATGAAGGAGTTCGTTTACAAACCTTCAGTTTCCATTCGTGAATTTATTGATCCTAAGATTTTTAAAGGTGCATTGCAATTGAGTTTGCTCTCCAGCATGAGCAAGCATGTACGCAAATATTTCAAAGATCAGAGATTGATTGATATCATGGAATTTCCGGTTTTGTTCCTGGGAGCCGATCCTTCCGCAACGCCTGCCATGTACAGCATGATGAACTATGCCGATATGAAGCTCGGTACATGGTATCCAAAAGGGGGTTTTAAATCGGTTGTGGATGCCATGGTGCAACTGGCCGAAAGCCTGGGCGTGGAAATTCTGCTCAACCAAAATGTGGAATCCATCAACATTAAAAATGGCAAAGCATCCAGTGTTAAAATTGCACAAGGAGAAATTGAGGCAGATTTGATTATCGGCTCGGCTGATTATAACCATATCGATCAGCAGCTTTTGCCTCCCGAATACAGCAATTACACGAAAAAATACTGGGATAAAAAAGTAATGGCGCCATCTGCTTTGCTTTTTTATCTCGGCATTGATGGCCGCATCGATAATATGCTGCACCACAACCTGATGTTTGATGTGCCCTTTGAAGATCATTCCAAAAGCATTTATCAAAAGAACAACTGGCCTGAAAATCCAAGGTTTTATGTGTCATTGACATCCAAAACCGATCCGCATGTTGCTCCCGAAGGTGATGAAAACCTTGTTGCCCTCGTGCCTCTTGCACCCGGATTGCAAAGCGATGAAAAAGTACGCGACCATTATCTGCACATGCTGATCGAACGCATAAAAAAATTAAGCGGACAGGACATCAGCCAGCGCATTAAAGTAAAGCACAGCTATGCGCATGAAGAGTTTATCCGCGATTACAACAGCTTCAAAGGCAATGCCTATGGTTTGGCCAATACCTTGCGCCAAACCGCTGTTTTAAAGCCTTCGCTGCGTCATAAAAAAATATCCAATCTCATTTTTGCCGGTCAGTTGACCGTGCCCGGCCCCGGTGTACCGCCCTCGCTGATATCAGGGAAAGTGGCTGCAACCTATGCCGAAAAGACATTAAAATAAATCAAAAAACTCAAAAAAAATGACCGAATTATATAATAAAGTAGCGCATAAAACCAGTAAGTTTACAACAAATACCTATACGACATCCTTTTCTTTTGGTATATCTTTTTTTGCGCCAAAACTGCGTGGCCCTATATACGATATCTATGGATTTGTGCGTCTTGCCGACGAAATTGTGGATACTTTCCATCATATCGATAAGCGCAAATATCTTGCGGAATTTCGTGAAGAAACGCACCGGGCAGTGCAAAATGGTTTCAGTTTAAACCCTATTTTGCACAGTTTTCAAACCACGGTAAACCGTTTCGGTATTGAGAAAGAGCTGATTGATACCTTCCTCGACAGTATGGAAATGGATTTGGATGACCGTGTGTACGATAAGGAAACCTACGATAAGTATATACTTGGTTCTGCGGAAGTTGTGGGTCTGATGTGCCTCAATGTTTTCCTCGATGGCGACAAAACAGAATATGAAAAACTCCAGCCATTTGCCATGAAACTGGGCTCTGCTTTTCAGAAAATCAACTTTCTGCGCGATTTAAAAGCAGATTATCAGCATCTCGGTAGGTCATACTTCCCCAGCGTGAACCTCGAAGTATTTAACGAGCAGGTAAAAAACCGCCTGATACTTGAAATTGAAAGTGATTTTCATGTGGCCTATACCGGTATCAAGATGCTGCCCAAAACTTCGCGCCTGGGCGTTTGGCTGGCTTATGTTTATTTTTATGCCCTGCTGCGAAAAATAAAACGCACACAGGCAACACGCTTGCTGCGTGAGCGTATCCGTATCCCAAACAGCTTGAAATTTAGCCTGATGGCCAAAACATTGGTACGCTACAGTTTTAATCTGATGTAGCTGTTTGTGCAGCTATATTTTTGAACAAACAGTAATATTTTTAAGAACCTTTTAGGGACTGAGCTGTTTTTACCTAAATTTGGAACTCAACCCATAAAGAAAAGAGGATTATGAAAGAGCATGTAATTTTGGTGGATGAAAACGACAGGGAAACCGGCGTGATGGAGAAAATGGAAGCGCATCACAAGGCTTTGTTGCACCGGGCCTTTTCTATTTTTGTGTTTGATGATCAGGAGCGCCTGATCCTCCATCGCAGGGCTCTGGAAAAATACCACAGCCCGGGTCTGTGGACCAATACCTGCTGCAGCCATCCGCGTGCCGGCGAATGCACCGATGATGCCGTGCACCGCCGCCTCATAGAGGAAATGGGATTCGATACGGATTTAAAAGAGATTTTCAGCTTCTTATATAAAGCCGATGTCGGGCAAGGACTGACCGAACACGAATACGATCATGTTTTTGTGGGACATTATTCCGGTGAAATCAAAGCAAATCCGGATGAAGTGGACTCCTGGAAGGCTATGAGCCTTGATGACATAAAAAAGGATATGGACGCGCACCCGCAGAATTATACTGTATGGTTCCGTATTGCTTTTGACAGGGTGCATGATTATTTCAACAATAAAAGAAAGGATTAATTATGAGCTGGTATCTCGCCATCCCAATCGTTTTGGCCGCTTTTTTCTTTATGGAGTTTATGGCCTGGTTTACACATAAATATGTGATGCATGGTTTTCTCTGGGTTTTGCACAAAGACCACCACATCCGCGACGGGCGAAAATGGGAATGGAACGATACTTTTGCTGTAATGTTTGCAATCCCAAGTATCTTGCTGATGTATTATGGCTCACAAAATGCCTTTGATTATCAGTTTTATATCGGTGTTGGTATTCTCCTTTATGGTATTGCTTATTTCCTCTTTCATGATGTATATGTGCACCGAAGATTGAAAATGCCACTCGATTTTACCAATAAATACTTGCGGGCAACCGTGAAAGCGCATGCCGATCATCATAAAAAAGGCGTTCAGTCCAATTTTGGTTTTTTAATCGCCCCATTCTCTTATTACCGAAAAGAATTTAAACAATAGCTGTGTACACTTATTTGCTGGTCAACCTCCTTTCAGTTTTTATACCATTTGTCGCCAGTTTCGACCGACGTTTACGTTTCGACAGGGAATGGAAATATTTTATCCCGGCCATGCTCCTTACCCTTGCGTTTTTTATTGTGTGGGATGTGTGGTTTACCGCAATGGGCGTCTGGGGCTTCAATCCGGTTTACCTTACGGGCATTGATTTAATCAACCTGCCCATTGAAGAATGGATGTTTTTTATTGCCATTCCCTACGCATGTGTTTTTACTTATCACGCACTTAAATATTTAATAAAGAAAGATGTGCTCGGAAAAGCAGCGCCCTGGATTACTTTAGCGATCAATATTGCTTTGGCTGCTGTGTTGGTTTTTGCGCCTCTAAAATGGTACACCAGCCTCACTTTTTCACTTACGATGATCGCATTGCTGATTGTTTTATGGCGCAAGGAAGAATGGCTGGGGCGTTTTTATCTGCATTTTTTCATCATCCTCATTCCGTTTTTTATCGTTAACGGCATACTAACAGGCTCCTGGATTCCCGATCAAGTGGTCTGGTACAATAATGCAGAAAATCTTGGTTTCCGTTTGGGGACTATTCCTGTGGAAGACAGTGTTTACGCTCTTTTGCTATTGCTGATGAATGTTGGTTTCTACGAATATTTCAAGGCTCAGAAGATAGCCTGGTTCTCTAAAAAACCGCAATTGGGCGACCGTTTGCCGGATTCATAAAAATTTCGCAGCAAGCTATTTTGTAATTTCCAAAAAAAGCCTACTTTTGCAAACCGCTAAGCGGAAAAGTTCTAAATGAAAAATCGGGGTGTGGCGCAGTTGGTTAGCGTGCTTGACTGGGGGTCAAGAGGTCGGGAGTTCGAGTCTCCCCACTCCGACTTGAAAATGAGAGGGTTACGAATTTAATCGTGACCCTCTTTTTATTTGATACATACCAGATACATACAACTTGGGAAAGTAATTGCTAAAAAGTGACAGCAAAAGAAAACCGCCCTAAGAGGCGGTTTCACAGTGTTTTACTTGCTCCTGGGGCGAGGAGGATTGTTTCCCCTGCCGCTACCAGATTTGTTGCCTGTTGTTGATGGACCATTGAATGGTCGTGGACGTGATGAAGAATTGTTTTTCGACATAATTGTGTTTTTAAAAGTTAAGCAGGCAAATATATTGCGATGAAAAAGCATCATTCTAAAAAATCCCCGGTAATAGGGTGTATATTTGCATGGTGTGATTTGAGATTATTGATATACAGGCTTTTATATAGGATGAATTTTTTATGGATTTGCAATGATTAGGAGTGTTTTAAGGTGGGTTTCTCCAAATAAACCTCAGGAGCTAATGAACTTATTTGAGGACTTACTTATTGTTCGCTTTGGCTCAAAGGAAAAAGCAAAACTTATTGTAGAGGGACTTGCACCTACTGGTGTATTTGGTGATGATGCTTTTCGGGAATTGCTAAGGTTATCCTATTTGGATAGCTTTATCTATTTGATTAAACCAATAGCGGAAGCTAAAGGTTTGATTGAGTTGATGAGGGCTGCAAGCCAATTTAAGGCTAGGACTCAAGATGTTTTGCGGAATATGCCTGATGATGAAAAAGAGGCTTATAAAAGATATATGGGGTTTATAAGCAAGGATAATGCGGTTTTAGATTATCTGCCCAAACGGAGAACCCGGCTAACTATTAGAATGCTGATGTCTTTAATTGGTGATAGTCATATCACTAGCAAAGAAAAGCTTGCAACTGAACTCACCATTGATAAGAAAACACTTAATAAATGGCTACATCATTTTTATGGTAGAAAATTTGATGCTAAGCGGAAGATCACTTTTAAGGAATATATTGATATTATGCTGAAATTTTCACTTAAGGATTCAGAGAACCGGGAGTGGATTTCAGAGAATCTTGCTAATTATTCATCTCGGCTTGACAATGATTTAGTTCACAACAGGAGGTCTTTGTTGGATGATGAGGAACTGCAAGGATTGAACTATAAAAGCTTGAAAGAGAATCTCGTATTGCAGGGACTTGATACGGGTTTAAAGCGAATTCCGTTTTCAGTGAAAGAAATGATAATCCAGAAGCTATCATAAAAAAACCGCCCTATGGAGGCGGTTTTTGAACGATTTGATTAAAAAGACAGCTTATCAAGCGACAACAACCGAGCCCAAGTACTTACTGTTTGAAACTGTGAGTCCGTCTGCACTGGTAAATGAGATAAAGCATTCTACTGTATCTCCTGAGAATCCGTCAGGGACGGTTAGGGTTTGGCTACCTGTATTGCGATCCACGCCAATAGATACGAACACAGCTTCTTTTTTTAACTCATTAAATGCGAGGATCATTGCTTTATCGGTGGCTTTTGCATTGCCTTCACCTGAGTTGTCACTCCAGGTAAATTCAATGGAACCTGCAACACTAGAAGCAGCAGAACCATTTAAGGCTCCTGCTAATGATCCACGACTGATTAAAGCATTTTCATAGTCAATGCTATAATCCGGATATTCACCAACAACACCGTTTTTCAGGATGTAGGACATTGCACTATTGAATTCCGTCATTTTGATTGCATAGTTTTTGTAGCCTATTTTAATGAAGTCCTTTATAGGCTGCAAAAAGTGCAGTACTGTTGAGAATTTTGAACGTTGGTCAACCTGACCTTCTGTTTTTGGGTTTGCTACATTAGCAGGTTTTACCCTCATGTAGTCGATTCCTTTCCAGTTTCCCCCGACAACGTTACCTACTTTGCCTCTGAAACCTCCTAAGATACCTTGATTTATTTTTCCCATTTTGTTTTATTTTTTAGGGTTAATTAATAATTTAGTCTGGACTTGACCAGGACTTGGTATGGTCATTTCCCGGCTTTATTCTGCAATATGGTATATTATGAAGGTGGGAAAATATTATTTTTACATTATTCCCTTAGTGTATAGACTTTTTGAGGAAAAAGGATATTGACATAGAATGGCTTAATTGAACGCTTAGGCAACTTCTTAGATGAGGTGCTGAAACGGGCAAAAGGAAACGGAATAAAAAGCGCAGCGGCTTTATGCCGTAGTCTTTTGACAGTTTTCAGCGCCGAGGCTTATATTTGCATAAGCGTTCAATTACGAAATTATTAGTTAAGCATAGAATTCACACCATAGAGGGAAATGGTCAGATATTCTAAAAGATAGTCTGCTTAGGGTTAAACCTCTGGTGGGAAGGACTTTGTTTTTAAAATTAAATATGCCTCCACGAGAATAGCTTAATGAAATTTGGGATTTTGAACGACTATTTTTATACCAGCCTATCTGATCGTAGTGTTTGAGTTCTTTAAAGATTGTTTTTGGGAGCGAGCGAATATCTTTTGGGATGTATAGTTTTTTTGAAGTGAACGCATCGTAGGCTTTGTCATTTGTGCGTTCGATATTGAAGTCACCGAGGATTATTAGGCTTTGATTCCATCTTTTAAGTTGTTTAGCCCAAGTGTACATCCATTCTGCAATAGCTTTTAATTCGGGGATACGGTCTTCGGAATTATCCCCGTAAAGAACATGAAGTGTGAGCAGGACAAAGGTCTTGTTCTTGAACTTAAAACCTACAGCATAGGGTGTACGAGCAAATTGACGATCAAGTGCGTTGATGGATATATTCTTCTTTAATTGCTCATCGGGAACGACGATTTCGCAGGCTAAACCTGAGAGTTTAACTTTTGTATTGTTGAATATGAAAGCGAGTCTTTCGGCATTACCTGCATTGCCTTTGGTGACATCGGTCATAAGGAAGCTCCAGTTTGTGCCAAGGTATTTCATGGTTTCACGGAGGCATTTTATATTTCCTTTGACTTCCTGCACGGCAATTATATCAAAACGTTGAACGATTTGGATAATGCTCAGTAGTGATTGCAGGTCACGTTTAGGACTGTCTTTTTTTCCTGAAACCCATTTGGGAGTTAGATTGCCAAAGGCACGGATATTCCAGGTAGAAATTAAAAGATTGTTTTCTGTTTTCGGTGGGATTTCTGTATCAAGATGAGTGTTGAGCAAGTTAATATCATCTGATACAAATTGTGGTAGGGGGTCTGAAATTTTAGGCATGGTTCACTGATTTTGAGCTATAAAGGTATAAATATTTTTTATTGATGTGGCTTAAAAATGAAAGATTTAGAATGTAGTATATACTTTTTGGATGATTTATAGGGATGGGATTCCACGCAGGAAAAACAGCCTTGAGCCAGCGGCTGGACAGGGGATGCAATGAGTGGAGCTTGCGGAACGGGTTGCAGACACTGGACAAGCTTTGCGAGCCGCCTGCGAGTGGAGCAAGGGTGGTGCAAAAAGTGGTTTGAAGAATGAGAACCTTTTGCAGCTATGTGCGGAGAGAAGCAAAAAGTTTTTTGTAATTTTTTTAGGACAAAAAACTTTTTGCTGAACGAAGCTACACAAGGCTACCGCTTTAATAGCCAGAGCGCAGCGGAGGCAAATAAAATAATATAGCCGCAGCCCGAAGCGACCCGCAGGCGAGCTAAACTATAGCAGCCGGTGGACTGCAAGGGGCTGAAGTACTGGAATATTTTTGGAGAGAAGTAGTTGAGTTTACGAAGCTCTGAACGGAAAAAATGTGGAAGGGATGAAGCTCCTTGCAGGACAGAGTAGGCTGCAAGTGAGGACAACGACTGAGCTGCAAGTACTGTGACAGCCTGAGCGATAGCGAACCCGTAGGGTGTTTGGCTCTTTTTTATGCCTTAGAAATAAACAATTATAAAAAAGTGCAAAACAGGCTGGCGCTGTACTTGCCGAAGGAGGCGGACGAACACCGCTTTTCCTGCGTTGGATAAGTGCGATGGCAAAAAGCAAGTGCAGGACGGATTGGAATGGAGAGTAACGGAATGGAAAGAAGGACTGCTCTTGCTGTGCGGTGCAGGAAGCTGCGGAATGAAGAGAGGTACGAACGGAATGAAGCTGCTGGAGGCACGGGCTTTTGCGCTGGGATTAATACACTAATATATTGAAAAACAATGAAATGGAAATGATTACAGAAGATAGAGTGTGTTTTATTTGGAAATGAAAGGGAGGAGGAAGTGCACGAGAGTTTCCTGAGTTTCCTACAAATCCTATGTCCTATTTTGGTTTATAGAGCGTTTTTGAGCCATGAATATTGGAGTAACTAATAGATGGGATTAAGGTGCATGTACTTAACACCGGATAGATGGAAAAGGGAACTGGAATGCGGAAAGAATACCAGTATTTTTAGAAAAGAATAATTATATTTGTAGGAAAACAAAGAAATGCTTACGGAATAGGTTATGGCTCATTATGCTAGTAGAGACTGGTTAAGATGAGAAAGCTGAGGACATAGATAAGCAGCTAATTGAAACGAATAATTGGAGCAGTTAAATTGAATTTAAACCAGTTGCAAATAACAGCAGTACAAGGAATATCCATTAAGGGGAGCAACCATTGCTTCAAGTTATTGGTGACAATGAATAAAGTAAGATTATGAGAACAATAGAGCTTGTGGATGAGCAATTAATTATGATCGGAGATATTGATGAAAATGAAAAGATCAATTACGTGTTTTTGGATAGAGCTTATACAGAATTAGAGGCTTTGGTAATAATGTCCTATAATCAGAACTATTCATTGAATATTAGAGGAGCAAAACTTAATGTGCCCAATTTAACAGGATTGCAGATAAACGGATCATATGCATTAAGTGTTGTTCAGGAACTGAGAGAGGATTTTTTGCATACATCAAAAATAACATCTATAGAGTTTATTAATTCAAACCTGGAACGATTACCTGGTTTTGTTCGTAAAATGATGACACTTGAATACCTAAATTTCCGAAATGAAAGCCTACAGGAAATACCCCATGAAATTTTTGAAATGACAGAACTGAGGACGCTGAATTTCGAGTATGCCACTAAAATAGAAGTAGTACCTGATGATATAAAACGACTTCAAAAATTGAAGGCTTTTAATTTATGGAGAGCTCCCATTGAATATCTTTCGCCTGAACTTTTTTTATTGCCAGAAATAGGATATATAAACTTCGCATACTCCAGCTTCGAGCCTACAAAGGAATTGATAGAAAAGGCGAAAGAATATCAAAGTACAGGGAAAACTTTATTAGGATTTGATTATTAGAACGCTTAATAAAGTCTTAGATAGAATACTTCTAGCAATTGAGTAAAGAACTGACTTGAAATAATTACCTACAAGATTATCAAATAGGGATTATAAACGGTGTTCTTTTACGATAAGGAAATAAGATCAGTACCGTATTCTTTTTTGAGTTGTTGGCATAGATAAACTGAAATAGGAAGTAGGAAATGTAGGAAACGTAGGATTTGGAGGTTAGTTTCCTATAAATCCTATATTTCCTAAGTCCTATTTAGGATAAAATAGATTGAAATATTATGTGTTTATGAAAATAAAATATGGATTTGATAGTATGTTGTTCGGTGCCATTTGAAACGAGCTATTAATAATATAAGATTCTTTAAATAGGTCGAGTGTAATATTGTTTTGGATTGTTATTTTTTTTACGAATAAGTAGAAGCCGGGTTTAGGGCGGGTGAATAAGCTTGCTTGAAGAAACATAGGTATTACACTATCAATTGCATTGGGTAAAGCTCTGTTACCTCCATATAGCTTTGAAATTTCTCTTGTTAAGGCATCACGATTAATTAAATCCTGGGCTTTGAATAATTTGCCTAAGATAAATAATAAGTCAAAGGAAAAAACAAATGCGCTATTTAATAGGGATATTAAAATTATATTACGCTCAGTGTTAGATTTTAATGCGGATAGAATTTCTTTTTTATGGGATTCAATATAATTAATTAGTGGACTGGTGGTGGTTACCTTTTTAACAATACGAAGCGATTTTTTAAGCCTATTCTCTCCTTTGAAATGAAGCCTTAATTGCTCTAAAATATATTCATCTGAATACGTGTCATTCAGATAACTTTCTAATGCTACGTGAAGCGTTTCCAAAGGAATACGCTGGTTGATATCAATTGATTTATTTGTCATTGCTAATTTCTATAAATGGAACTAATACTTCTAAAATATGCGAACCACCATGCGTAACCAGGCTTTCTTTTGATGAAAAGCTGTAGTTGTTTTTAAAATAGATGGCTTGTTCTTCCTGCACTACCGAGTCATTCAAATCAGGATTATTGGATAGTAAATCTTCTTTTAACCATTGTTCTGAATATTCAATGTGTCTTTCGCTACGACTACCTGACTTATTCGTGCCAAGTTTCTCTCGTCCTTTTAAACTTCGCCAACCCTTTGCATGTATGTTTCCGTGGTCGGACGTAATGAAAACCTTAAAATTTGCTTTTAAAAGTTGGTCGATTACTTCAATGATTTTAGACCTAACAATCCAGTTTTCGGTTAGCTTTAATAAATCAGTGAAATCTTTTGAACTATGCATATAATCGTCCAAATCTTTAAAAACCAATGCAAATCGCTTTAGAGGAGATAAATTATTTAAATCAATTTTTTCATGATTATACCTTATCTCAAAGTCATTTAAACCTTTAGCTTTCCAATAGTTTAGCCAAAGTTTTGCTTCGTTAGTAGGGTTTTGCCTGTAAGACCTTAAAGGTGCATCACCTTTAAATATGGCTTGTCTAGATAATTGTGTAATTGATGGAAGCCAGGAATAAACATGACTTTCTTTTTTTGAACCTGCGATTTTTTTTCTAAACAAATCGTATTGCCACCAACTCAATCCATCAACAACAATTAAAGCCACCTTATCATCTCGATAATTAAAGTCGATATATTCTAGAATCTTTGAAACAATTTTTGGGCTTTTTACGGCACTTGAATTTTTTAGTTGAGGATAGTTTGCTGCTAAATTTAACTGGAAGGCATCATTAACCTTGTTAATTGACCTAACAACGGCTTCATAATTATCACTGGCAATCGTATTTGTTAAAGCTTCTGAAATTAATTGCAATATCTTTCCCCAATCTACATTTTCCTGATTTAATTCTGTTTCTAAATTATTTTCAAACTGCTTAAGATTAAAGTTGCTTGTTGTATATGTAGGTTCTGCGTTGTTTAATGCTACAATGGTTTCCTGTTTTGATAGCTTCACCAAATGACTTCGTTCCATCAAAACCTCCAATGCTCGCAAGTCTGCATCAATTATACTTGGAATGTGATAACTACCTAAATACTTATCCAGGAAAAACTCATAAGGTAAAGACTTGTTTTTTATATCTTCCAGATAATTTCGCTGATTGGCGCTAAGCAATACCAATAAAAGTTCATCGTCTCTTAATTCAAAGTCGATACGTTGTTTTAAAGCTGAGCCTGTAGATATTTTAATTCCTTCTTCAGACAATGCCAAAATCACATCTTCTCGAAAAAGAAACTTATCGTTGTTCTCGACCAACAATACATTTGCTGATTGAGACTTTAAGTTAGTTGATATGCTATGTATGAGTTTATTTGCCATTAATTCGTACCGTTAATAATTGTTGTAGGTCAGGAATAACCTGTTGATTTAATCGAAATTCTTTCAACCACAATTCATGCTCTTTTTCAAGTCTGTTCATTTTGGATTGACGGATGTTCTTAATTCCAATTTTCTCAATTCTTGACTTTTGGTAGTTGTATGAATTTATTCGATTTTCCTTTTTCTTATTCATTTTACCGGAAACCGTTGCTTCTAAATTCTGAAAGGCAGTGTATAAATCATTTTCAAGCTCCTTCTCAATATCAATACCTCCTGAAGAATTAGTTTGAGTAAGAACAGCATCTTTAATACCAGTAATCATTCTGCTCCATAAATCGTTGGCATAGGCTGAATAATGTTTCCCATTGTCAGCTATAAAAAAGGCTTGGTAATGAGTAATGCTTTCAAAATGGTTGTGAGCTGTGATTTGCCATAAACTGAAAAATCCTGGTGTTTCTTCGTCATTATTGAATACTAAAGAGGGGATACCTTTTGACACATTGAATGCACTGATGTCACTTAATATCTTTCGAACCCAATCATGCTGTAAGGTTAGGTGTTCAACGCCGGGATTATTCAAGGAAACTTCGGAGTCGAATGCCACTTTTTTATGCTCTCCATTTACCTTAATATTGGCAAAGCCTAATAGGTTTTTAGAATAATTGCCATCATGAATATTACAGTGTTCTAACACCAAGGACTCTAGCCATTGAGGTAGAGGACTGTGTTTAATCTCGGCAGCCTTCTTATTGTCAATTTCATCCTCCTGAACCTGTGGTAATATGCCCTCGGTACTTTGGAAATTGCGCAGTTTGGATTTTATTTCGTATAACCAACTATCACCAGCAAATTCAAAGTGTTCCGGGTCAAGTAGGTTTCTTAAATATAGTCCACTTACACTCCTCATTTCAATAGTGGAATCCAATACATCGGAGGTTTTATCAATACCAAGCTGGTTGAGTATGCTGTTTAGTTTTTCATGAATGACTTCATAAACACGTAAGTCAACACTATTATTGGTGAGCATATTAAATGCTTGCACGGTGTTTTTTTGCCCAATCCTGTCAACCCTACCAATGCGTTGCTCTATCATCATAGGATTCCAGGGCAAATCGTAGTTAAATATGATGTGACAGAACTGCATATTCAAAGATTCTCCGGCAGCATCGGTTGCAACCAATATTTGGGCTTCGTTTTTAAAACTGGTTAATGCTCTTTTGCGTTCATCTAAATCCTGACTACCATTTATCGCTGCACATGTATAACCTTTCTTTTCAAAAATGCCTTTTAACATGGCTTGCGTGGAGCGGAACTCGGTGAATACAAGAATCTTTAATTCGGGATTGTCATTTTCTTGTTGAAGTATTTTGAATTGTTTCAGTAGTGCTTCTGCTTTTGCATCTGTTTCATTAGCCAAACAAGCTTTAGCTTCTTCAATTAAGTCAGCAAGAATGTGTTTTTCGTCAGCGAGTCCATCTGAGTTTGAACTTTTTTTGCCATTGAAATCTACGAAATCATCGTATTCATATTCATTGGCATCAAATTCATCCTGGTAGTTTTCAATGCAACTGTCATCACCATATCGAAGTCTTTCTAATCTACCTTGCATTGCTGAAAGTATGGCAGATGTTGAACTACTTACCAATCGTTGAAACAGTATCATGATTAAGCCGGTAGCACTGTTATTGGTGCGTTTGGCTTGATTGAATCCATTCCGAACATATTCGGTTACCGATTGGTACAAATCCATTTGGCGTTGATGCTTGTTTATATCAAGCACTACATCGTAACGGTGGGTTTGGCGTTCATTAAACAACTTATTGCCATCGTAATCAACAGCCAATCTTTTTTCTGTGCGGATTACATATGGCTCTAGTTCTTCAATTTCGGGCAATCCTTCACCGGCAAATGCATCGGGGTCGAGTAATTGTAATATTCTTCTGAAATGGTCTGATTTGCCTCTATGGGGAGTTGCAGTTAATAACAAAACATTTTCTACTGTATTACAAAGTTCTTGTGCTAAAATGTAGCGAGACACCGTAGATGATGCTCCTCCCATTTTATGGGCTTCATCAATCACTACCAAATCAAAATCGGCATCTAAAACCGCTTCAATCCTATATTTATTATACTCATCCACTCGTTCTTGCGACCAACCTTGCCTACGTTCTAAAGGTTTAAGTGCATCAGTTGAAACAATTATCTGATTATGCTGTGTCCAAAAATTAAATTCTTCATCGGCATTAATATTAGAAAAGGTTCTTGCCATAGAAGTAATCATATCGGAATCATAAAGGTGAAATACCTCATTGAAATGTTCCTTCAATTCGCTTTGCCATTGCATCATTGAAGACTTAGGCACAATAACCAATACACGTTTAATGTCACCACGAAGCTTTAATTCCTTTAAAATCAAACCTGTTTCAATGGTTTTCCCCATTCCCACTTCGTCTGCTAATAAAAAACGGTTCTGCATACTTTGCATTACCTTTTCCAAAACCAATACCTGGTGAGGGAGTGGAATTAAACTACTTTCATAAGGAGCAAGTATGTTTTTTTTAGCAACCTCGTCTTTGATTTTAGCAGCAACGGCAATGAAACGCAAATACGAAAGGGAATAGTTATTAGAATCTGACTCTAATTCTTCGTAGTTTACCTGTAAGAATGAATTGTTTTCTAGTATTCGTATCCAGGCAATCTTTTTACCAAAGACTTCTTTGTCCCCAATTACTTCTATGGCTTTCCCCTTATAGTTCATCTAAGTTTGTTTTAAAACATTGTTTTTATGCGCTTGCTTAATAGTTATGTAAGGTCTCTACCAGCTGCATCCCCTTTTCTGTTCGGTCTTCTATATCAACAATGTCATCGTTTTGCTTAATTAAGAATCGCAATTCTGTTTTCTCCTCCGTTTTTATTTGTTCGAAATCTTCTATTTCAGCTAAGCGACTTATAATTTTTTCTTTATTTTCGGAATGTACTTTTACTTCAAACCAACTGTTCACATTTCTTACCCTAAAAGATATTCCATGTTTATTGGTTACTACCAATGAATCATCGTAATTTTCAAGAGCGGTCTTATCTTGCATTTTTTTATGGATACAGAAAAGGTAAGGAGACCAGTTCTGACCATTTAATTGAGTACTATTCATCATTCTGGAATGGTATTGATATTTTTTGTCCATTATCCAACTTGAATATCCTTTGGGCATATGACGACACTCTTTGTATTTAATGTAATAGTAACGCCAGTCTTTAATGGTATCCTCTGCTTGTAAATAGTTATCAATTATCGTTTCCAGGTTTGAAATGCAAAGTTTATCTAGTAATTTATTTAATATGCTTTTAGTGTTTGCATAACCAACTCTCAAATTACTTGGTGTAAACAATTCACGCCATTGGCTTTGATTGTTTGCTCCAAGTTGATAGTGCATCCAAACTCCCCACCTTATTTTATCAGTTTTAGATTTACTTGAACCATAAAATTGTGAATAATCACCACAACTATACATGGCTCTTTTAATGTTTCTATAATCAGGTTTACTTTCGTTAAAAGTTTTCAAAAACTGATTTGCTCTGGACACAAATGAATCATCTAAATCAAAAATTGCTGTGCAGCCTTGCAGTATAATATTATCCTCTAACTGATATAAGAGTGTTTCTGCCTCCGGATGAGATAATAAATATGCTTCTTTATCCTCCTCATTTCTAATTTGAGAACTGTTAAATTTTGACGTATTATCAAGAGGTTTTCTTTCCATTACCTGTTCTACGGATACAAGCAAATTGTGCATATTATCTTTACGAACTGTATCCTCGGAATTAGCAATTAAGTTTCTAATTTTTCGATAAGGTTTATGTGCATCTTCAATACCGTTGACAATGCCAAACATTGCAGCATAAAACAGCAGCTGTTCACCAATTGAAAAAGGATTACTTCTTTGAGAAGGGTCGTAATTTGCAGAACATAAGTTGAACAATTGAGTAGATTTGCTTGAAAAGAATAAGCGAGTAGCATTTTCACGTTGATTATTCTCACCAATATAAAAACAACTTGCAAAATAATCTTTAAAGTCAACACTCTTTATATGCTCAAAAATTTCAAACAGTTTTTCAAGCATCCCTTCGGTAGTATAAACATGTTTGAAATACGATATTTCATCATGAAATGATGATTGGCTTATAGATAACTGATTCCGGGCAATAAGTATATCTGTGATATACCTAAAGAACTTTAAAAAAGATTCATCAACAAACTTAGCAATATCTTTTATTTCCTCACCATTCTGCTCTTTTGTTTCAAACAATTGATACCAGAACAAATCGTACCAGTCTTTATCTATCTTATCATTAAACTCTTCTTTCTTGCTGTCAGGTACTATTTTGGAAAACTCCGATTTGAAATATTCAAAGTTGGTAAGTGGCTTACCCCTGGAATTCATTTTTATATAAAGCTCATCTGGTAGATTCAGCTTAGTCATATCGAGCTGATGAAAAACTATTTGAGCATTGTCGTTCCATAAAGCACCACACAAGTCATCTATACTTATGTTTTGAACCTTTTCTTCAATTGCATCAAGCATTGTAAGCATTGATGATATAGTTGGGTCATTATCCCAACCAGAAAAATACCAGGATTGATTGGCAATATGTTCACCAATAGTTTTTTTGTTCTCTTCGGAGGCTACATCATTATTGCTGATTGAGCGTTCAGGAATAAGGATTTTATCCGTAATCAGTTTTTCACAAAAAACACGAGAGCTATGCCTAGTTTCGTAACTAAAGTTCAAAAGAACAGAACCTACTTCATGTAGTAGATTATTCTTGTATGCTGCAAACCAATGTAATAAAAAAAGAGTAGTTAAACGTTGTTGCCCATCCAGAGGTACGAATATTTGGTTTGTACCTTCCTTTACGTGCCCTTGTGCAATGTAACCATACACAAAATCTAACTCCAGAATTTCTGCATTGGGTTGACAAGCTTCTAACAACCTATTTAAGAATCCATCTCTGATTTTTGGCACATTGCCATGTTGCCTCCCTTGTGCGTAATCCCTTTGAATAATAGGAATTTCGACTTTATATTTTTTAAGAAGTTGTACTAAACTAGTTGCCATTTTCAGTAGATTCTTGTTTTAGATAATTATTCAATACTTCGTGTATAGCAGAAACATAATTTGCTTGCTCTTTAGCTCCCCAAAAATAGAATTGTTGATTAAGCGATTGTTTTTCAAAGTATTTAAGAAAAACTCGTTTAGTACATACCGGAATATAATTACCCTCAGTATCCATCTTCATGATTTTTCTTCTCTTTACCTCAAAAACTGAATTGTTTAATGCCGAGTTATCTGCTTGTCCCAATAATGCCAAGTTGGCTATGGAGTGGATATCGCCTCTACTATCATCTTCAGCGTTAAAATAATCAAATGCCTTATTTGCCAATTGTTCAAATTGAGCCCATGTATCACCTTCTTTTAATCCTCTAAAGGTTTGAAGGCTGGTAATCAGTTCTTCAAGGTCTTTAGCCTCATTCGTCTTTAATAATTCCTGTAGCAGAGGTAAATGATTATCTATCCAAACCTTCCATTGTTCTTTCTTGGTTTGGTCAAGAAATTCAGAGTTTTGAGCATGAATGTGCTCTAAAGACCAACTTTCGACATTCTTGTGAAACTTGAAGGGATAGAATTCTTCAATATTTTGGTTAATTCGAATCGTTTCAACATTAAAAAATAGTAGTACTGTTTCTAATTTATTATACTGCGTTTTTTTGTCGTAACGAAGATTTAATATTTCATCGAAGCTACAATTAAGAACTTCATCCTTTATTATCTTGTCCAGGTAAGATGAAAACTCATCCTTTAAACAATGTTCTGATTTCTCAATTAATGCTCTTGCGCTTTTGCCTACTGCAATTAGAAAGCCTACTTTGTGATAAAGATTTCTATCTTTTTGCCATTCCACGAGGGTTTGAAAATATTTCTCAATCTTTAACCACACCGACCATAGTTCCTGGTCCTCGTCCTTTGAAAGCTTCAGGAAGTATAAAAAGGTATGTAATGAATCTCTTTGATGCTCATCCTTGTTTGCCATAAAATCGAGTAGAAGCTCGATCTTGGTTGGATATTTATCTTGTTTTTTATTGGTAATAAACGCCCAAAATGACTCATCAGCAATCTGTTGCTCAATAATATCCCACATTTGACATATCTCTAACTTTCTTCTGCCTGCCTCTTGTGCTGATACATTGTTGAAGCTATAATCGGATAGAAACAATGCTTTTATGAGCTCTGCGTTAGTTAAAGGTATTTTACCCATATTTAACCGGGTAAATAGTTCCTTGCTCTTTTTTAATTCGTCGGCTTCATTAATATTACGATGCTCCGGTTCATACCATATAACTTGTACTGAACCGTTGTCGTTTTTTTCACCCAGGAAGATATTTCGAAGCTTATCCTTTTTTGTACGTGTTTCTACTTTCCCACTATCCTTAAACCATGCTTTAATGGTTTCATAAGCATTAAAAATGTGAAAATAATCAATGTTTTCCCGGCAGGTCTCAGGCAAAATATTGGCTAAATAATTTTCGCTTTTTTCACGAGTTTCGTACCGCAAGCTAAAAAGTTCTTTTCCATAGTCTTCGATTAGAGAATCTACTTTAAGCAAATGGTCTCTTATGTACTTAATTATAAGATAACTTGTTGTAAGGCGTTGCTGGCCATCAATTACTTCATAGCCATCAATTTGATTACCGTTTTCTTCCCACTTTTTAGGTTTTACTACGATGGGTTGAATACAATAAAACTCACCCTTTGCCGGGTCTTTTTCAGCAAATTCCCATACATCATCCAGTAGTTGCGTTACCTGTTCTGAAGTCCAACGGTAGCCTCTTTGGTAGTGAGGGATATAAAAATGATGTCCTAGTAAATCAAATATTGTACGTAACTCTAATTCTGCTTGCACTTTTAATAATTTTTAATTGACAGTATTAAACTCTCGTTCTCGCTATATCATAGAATTGCAGCAACACTTCATCTTCCATTAGTAGGTTGTTCGGAATTTTATCACCTACGGCTACAATGGTTGGAAAATCTTTATCCTGATAGCATTGTTTAAATCCGGCACGTAAGGCATCAACACGTACTTCTTTAATCTTTTTCGCTCTAGTTGCCGTGGCCTGAGATTTGTAATCTTCAAACTGTTTTATTAAACGCTTGTTTCTTAATTTCTCTAAATCTGCTTCGTTTTCAGGATCGGGTAAGTACCATTTATTATCATCATCCATTAAGAAGTTTTCTTCGAGAATTGTTTCCATTTCAGGTATAATATCTCCTTTTCTAACTCCACCTATTGCTTGCATCCAAGCTGGTCTAATATCCTGATAAGTAGCTGGTTCATTTTTTAAATAGTTTTTCAACCAAAGAACGCCATCTTGCTCTGATGATACAAAGAGAGAATATTGAATTAAGTTTGGATGCTCATCTTTCTTCAAGTCATAAACTTGAACTTGTTCATTTGTAAAAAACATTCCATCTCTTTCAATATAACGTTCACGCAATCCTTCTTGGAATTTACTCGCATCAATTGGGATTAATCCCCTTTGAAAATAAAAAGAAATAAGCCTATCATAAAGTATCTTTGGACTTCGCTCAATAATTGCTGTTGTAGATTCTTCCTTCAGTAAATGGATTGGTAAATGATTTAAATGTTCTTCAACGAAATCCCAAACTCCAATTTCTTCAATTCCATTTTTCTTGAATTTATTATCAAATTCAGACGAGGGTTTATAACAGGAAATAACCAAATCCTGTTTGACCGCTGTCACGGTTGATACGGCTTTAAAACTACCTTGTTTTTTATCGAGTGCTGAAACATTCGCAATAATAAAACCTGCATTTTGAATAGCAACTTGAATGCCATTCCAGACGGCAGCACTCGTGTTACTAAATTCTACAGTCATCCATTTTCCTGGTTTCAATACTCTAAAATATTCCTTAAAGCATAACAGCATTAAGCTTTGATATTCAAACGTTGATTTGCCTTGAAATTTGTTTTCAATCGCTTCTTCTTTGTTATTTGTTCTTACTTTCAGCCAAGATTCCCATAAAAGATTTAGTTCAGAGTACATGATATTTGCACCAAATGGCGGGTCAGTAAAAATATAGTCAATCGATTTATCACTTAGTAAAGTTGAAGAAGCAGAGCCTGTTTGTGTAACATTATTGCCTTTTACCAACTTAAGACCTTTTGCTATATCTGTAAGTTTCCTTTTTAATAATTTGTGAGCAGAGTTTTCTGTCCAGAAAGACGGTAAATATAAAGTACCAGAAACAGTTCCCATTTTTCTGTCTAGTGTAAACTTATACATTCTAGTTGTTCTAATCATCGAGGCAGTTAACCACATCCTTAATGGATTAGTCTTAAGCTTTTCCCATATAATTGATATGAAGATTAGATTTCTCCTAGAATAAAACTGATGAACATATTCAACTCCATTGGATTTGATTGGTTGGTTAGTATTATAACCCTCATATAGTTTTTCAATTGGAACAAATGATTTTAATTCATATGAATTAATTTTTGATAACAACTCAAGATCTTTTTCGCTTATTTTTCGCTCAAAACGTTTATTACCTAGTGAATAATTCACTAGGACAGGTATTGTTTTTGCTACTCTTATTGTTTGGTTGGAAATTGAATCAAACTGTGTTTCCCATATTCTTTCACATTTTTTTTTACTGGTCTTATTACCACATTTTTCACAAAGAAATTCGTTACGGATTTTTTTCCCATCAATATCAACTGCTGCATCAAAAAGAACAATCTCTGAATGACAACTAGGGCATTCAAAAACGTCACTCCAAACAAAATAATTTAAGTTTCCTTTTTTTCCTGATTCATGTTCTACTTCAAAAAGCCATGAAAACTCAGCAAATGTTTTCTTTAGAATAGATTCAGCCTCAATTAAAAATGCATTTATGTCAGTTTGCATGTTAAAATTAGCTGCTATAAATGTGGCAGCTGGGCTTAAGTCATTGTTTATGCATTGTCTCTTTCCAAAGTTATTATTAGAATTTTCTGAAAAAATCGTGTTGGTATCTAATGAACTAGAATCTTTTAGTAATGAAGCAGCAACACCTGTCATGCCAGTACCTGCAAAACCATCATAAACAATGTCCCCTGGCTGTGTGTAATGAAGTATGTACCTCATAATCGCAGGGTGTGGAACTTTTGTATGGTATGAGTGTGCCATATAGATAGCATTATTCTTTCCTTCACTAACATCGGCTGCGTAAGGTTCATCAACATCAAAATTAGTTGAGCGTAAGCCATCTTCTACTAATAGTTTTTTTTCATCCTCCCATTCAGCAATAAAATCGTTTAGCCAGGGATTTGGGCAAGCGGTGTAATATGGAGGGTCACTTAGCTTGATAATGTCTTCATCTTCACCAATAGGGAAACCTTCTATTTGTTTTAGCTCAGGTAATTTAATTCGAAGCTCATTACGAAAATACTCACGGCGTTCTTCTTCGGAGTTAAAGGTTTTGCCTAAAACGGTAACTTTCTTATCTGTTGAAATATCCTGTAACATTGCTTCTATTTTAATATTATCCTGATTTTATCACGCTCTTTCCCTTTTGAAACACTATCTACATAAGCCTTAAAAGCCTCAATGGCATCATCAGGAGTTAGGGGTTTGTTAAATTTCGTTTTCAAATTATCAATGGTCATCTCAATTTTCTCAAGACCTTTATGCAAATCCATCACTGCATTGGCTATCTTCCGCACATTGTCTTTTGCAAGAGTAGTTTCCCCTCCTTTAAAGCTTTTTAGAAGGTTAGCTTGCTCCGGTTCAAGTAATGTCAAATTCTTTTTAACAATTGGGTCTTCAAGAGTTTCCTTTAGAGTTTGTTCCCAATCTGCTAATAGCTCCTTGAGTTGCTTTTTCAATGCTGAAATAGAAATACTTGTATTTCCTTCGTAATCAATAGGATTGAAATCCTGATATGGAGCAGTTAAAATTAAAGTCTTATTCACCTTGCTATCGGCAGGTTGTAATTTACTCAAATTACTTAGCCATTGCGCATATTGACCAGATGATAAGAAATCAGCATCCTTTAGAATATCGCAAATCGCTTTTTCTTCTGAATCTAATAAGGCATCCTTTTGTGTATTGTCGGCATCGCTAATGCGATACTTCAAATATAATTTCAGATACCATTCCGCATATTTATCTTTTAAAGTTGAAAGCTTAGATTTGTATGCTTTAACTTTTGAAGTATTTTGAGAAGAAAGAATACTTGCTAACAGGTTAATTGTATTTGTAATTTCTTCTTTAAAATCAGCGTCGGTAATAAATTGACGACACTGTTGCAGGTAAGAAATATCTTCGTTGAATTGAGACACTTCTTCCAATTGTTTTTCTAAGCTTTCAATGATTGGTTTGGCTTCCAGTATATGATTGATATCTTCAATACTGTATTGAAAGTTTTTAATTCTTGCTTCGGAAGTGTAGTTGGCTAATTTGTCACAAAATCCAGAAAAGGCTTTAAGCTTTATTCTGTAATGTATGCTGTCGGATTCTGAGATAATCTCGATTCCTTTAAAAATAATACCGCCCTGAATTTTGCTTAAAAGCGTAACGGTTCTTTTTGCCCAAGCGTTGGCAGTACTTATTAGACTTGTATAGGTCGCAGGGTCTTTTAATTGCTTACTCAAATCTCTACCTAAAAGACCTACAAACATAGCTTTTAACGCCGCCTCATTAATTCCTTTAGGTGGTTTTACATGGGTAAACGAATAAAAATCTTCTCTGCTAACCTCTTTAAGTTCATTCAGGTTTGTAGAATTAATTGACATACCGGAATTTAAAACAATCTCTAGTTCTCCCAAAGCTGCAAGAGTTCCTAAAACGGCAAACTCAAGCTCTGCTTCAATCTTAAAGTCTTTAGAAAGCCAAAGATTATCACTTTTGTCAATATACTCTATAATGTCGTCTTTATTCAGAACCTTACCATCACCTTTGTCCTTTAATAATTTGAGAATACTCTTTGCATAAGGAGAATGTGAATAATCTAACATACCCGGAACCCACAAGCCCAATCCTGATAAGATACCTTCACCATCACGGTTTGATTGTTCGGGATTAGCGATTTTAGTTAAGGCTTGTTTTACCAATCTTTGGAAATTATCTTTTGATACAGGAGTATTTAATTGAGTAAACTTTGGATAGTTTGGACTTTCTTCACTAAACCATTGTTCAAATACCGCAGAAGCAACATCTGAGAAAATCTGCTCTTTCGTAAAACCATCTCCGGGTAAGGGGTAACCATTTAATGGAAGCTCTTTGCCTTTGTAATCAACTTTTGTGATTTGCACATATTCCTGGTCGAATAAGGCACGTGCTTTTTTATTTAGTTCATCAATTTTCTGACGATATATTGCTTTCTGAGAAGAATCGGCACGTACTTCCAATGCTAATGCAGCTCCATATAGTGTAACAGCACTTTTAAATTCATTGGAAAGGTCGTCCATAATAAAATACACTTCATCTTCTTCATGGTTTCTCTTTTTCTTTGAATCATCAAAGATGGGCATGAAGTACATGTAAAAATGTTGCCTTGGGTGAGTTGTTGATTTCTCATTTGGATTGCCAAAGAAGATATAACCATCTCGATAGGTTTTATGAGATTTCCAATCAATTGAATGCTCCCAAATTCTAAAACCTGTTCTGTAGGTATCATTGTCTAGGGGCAGGTTGACCTCTAAAAATTTGTAGAAGTATTCATCTTTTTGAGCATCAGCCATAGTATCCGCATAATCCTTTATTTTTTGGTCGAAGTTGATACCTCCTTCAATGCGCAAATGGTATTCTCCATTTTCCGCATCCTTATCAAAATACTGCCCGGAAGTTGCGGTTATGATTTGCTGAGAAGTGGAGTCCATAATGTCAATTAGAAAATCCCTGTCATCTGCTAATATATCTGTCAGGCACAGGTCGTCAACCAGATGTTCTGTGTTTGTGCCATTTTGTTTATTTAATTCATGTTGCAGGATTTTAATTGCACAAGCATTAATGATTCGATTGGCAACGTGTTTCTTTTTGGAACGTGCACCAGTAAAATAACTGTCTATTTTATCATTTATGGTTTCAGTAACTTCTTTAACTCTGCGGACATCAGGTATTGCCATTAAGCCCTGGTCATTACTCATATCTACCCAGTAGTGGTCGTATGTAAGAAGCCCCGGGTTATCGCATGGGATATCTAAATCAAGGATTTTCTGAAATTGATTTGATAGGGTTTTAAGTATTTCGCGTTGGCTTTTTGCAATTTTTATACGCTCGAAATTTTCGAAATATGTAGGGTGTACAGGAAAGAGTTCTACATAATCCTGTGTTCTGCCGTGCATATCAGTAAAGAGCTTTAGGAAGCTATCCAAGTGATCTTTTATTTTCTGCTTTTGGTGCTCGGTTTTACTGAGTAAGCGATTTTTTACAATGAATGCAACATCTTCTTTGGTAATCATTATATCTTTATACCTGTCGTTTACTTTTTGAAGCATGTCTGCTGCAAATTGAAACTCAGGGGAATGATAGATCATTTCTTGAACACCAAATACAAATTTAAATTTGGATGAATCGCAGGCTTGCCCTAAAGCCTGTAATACTTGTAAGTCCTGATTAAGTTTGTCGGGAGTGCTACGTCCTTTTAAATATGCCAGCATTTCATCAATTACCACCATGAAACCTTTTTCTGGGAACTTTTCTTCAAACTCAGCCATCATGAGTTTTAGTTTATCAGCATAAGATAAAGCGCCATGACCATCAAAAGAAAAGTTAATACCTACATCATTAAAAAAGACTTCAACTTTGAAGGTGATATAATCCCATAAACTTTCTGTACCACCCAATTCAAATCGAAGTACCTTGAATTTACCGGCTATTTTTTTCAGTTCCTTTTGCGGGCTATCATCCTTTACCAATTCAATTAATTGCTCATTTTCTGCAATTAATGAAACCAGAGACATTAGGTGTGATTTACCAGTACCATAATTACCAACCACCTGTAGTCCGAAAGTTTCACCTTCATGATTAAAATTTAGATTCCTAACCATTAATGGTATCAGAACTTTTTTGAAGGTATCTGAAAAAACGAAAGTCTTAACAAGATTTTTCTGATAATCGGTTTTATGTGTTTCGCTAAATTTTACAACTTCCGTAATTGGCTCAAAGTTGATTAGTTCCTTATATTTCATATTATTATGTGGCTTATATTATTGAGATTTAGTTTTATTCCATGCTGTTTTGAAAGAAAGAATAGTTTATTGTTGTCAATATCACCATCCCATTTGACGAAGAGCGACGTATTTGATGATAGGTTGGAAATTAGACTTTGAAAATTTATTTTCAAGGCAGGTTCAAACAATATACCAATGTTTGAGATGGCTAGAATATTGCCAAAGTGTTTATGAAACAGAATATTTGAGGAAAAGATATCGGCAAGCAGGGGTTTTGAAATTAGGGAAATTTTTTCATTTATAGCGTGCGGTTTTATTTTTTTTGCTAACTCCTCTCCAATATTAGTAGGAGTAATGTTTGTTAATTCGTCTCTATAGAATACTATTTTGTTTCTTGAGGATGAATGAAGATATTTATCTATTTCGATTATTTTTTGAGTCATTTACTTGTCATAATTTATTATAGTACAATAAATCAATTAGTTATAATAGAAATGATCTATAAAATTAAAGCGCAACAATTTCATAAAAAGAGAATTGATGTAAAATTGACTTGCAATTTATGCAAAACTTCTTAAATTTTGTAACATTAGGGTGAATTTTTTTGTGATAGGACATAGGATTTATAGGAAATATAGGAAAAAGATCTAAAACATATTGTCTGAATAGTATTGAGCTACTGGAGTTTTTGACCCAAGCATAAAATAATTTGTAATAAATAGTTTTATAAGGCTATAAACTGGGAAATGTTGGTTGGAAATAATAAATGAAATAATCTATTGCTGTTTCCTAGATATATGCTATATTAGTGCACTTCTACTGAAGGGGAAATTGAAATTAATTTTTGTAGAATGCCATACTAATTAAAATGGCGATTTACAGACTGTTAGAAAGAGCATAAAATGAAGAAGTTTACGGCAAATTATACTTTTACGAACCATAATTTTGTAGTGCAAAATCTTAGAGGTGAGCGCATTGCTAATGAGTATTTGCCTGCTATTTGTATTTTAAAAAATGTTCTTCAAAGGGGTACGCCAACTTTGTTGTCTGATTATCTGCAAAAAGAAATAGGGTCAATACATAATGAGCCGGATTTTAGGAATGCTTATCCATTGATTGATTCGGAGAGACCAAAGTGGGAAAGAATAATTAGAGGAGATGATAAAAAGAATTATTATCCGGCGAAGAAATTTTTTGATGAATTGATTATCAAACATTTGAAAGGGTATGAGTTTATCCAGAGCTTGATAGTGCCTGAAGTGCCAATCAATGAAATTACACAGGTTGAAGTTGAAAAGTTTGTTAATGAACAGGTGGATTTTTATTTGCCTCAGGCATATCTAATTATTGAAATAGATGGGATGCATCACGACCCAGTTGCGGATAAGATTAGGGATGAACACACGGCAAACTATTTGATAGAGACAGTAAGAATAAGGACTAGTGATTTGGAGGCTGAGAATGATGATTTTTTTGGAGCACTGGATAAAATAAAAAAACGAATCGACAGAGTAGCCATAGCACAGAAAAAGCGCAAGGAACGGGGCGAGCAATTTATATCATTGGAAGAATACAGGATTGCATTTCAAAAAGGCATTAATGTTGCGAGCCCTTATTATAGAGCTACGGCAATAATGCGTTTTCAATTACTTGTGCTTGAAATGCTTGAAAATGGGATATTGAAATTTGAAAACGACTGGAATATAGAAATACTAACACATGACGTTCAAGGGTTTGCACGCTTAGCTTTATCGGATTTGTTTTTGTGGTTTGAGCATATATTTAAGCTACAAAAGGTAAAATTTATTCAGCCAAAGGTACGAATCCGGGATATTGAAAATACTGAGGACTTTAGTGTAAGCAATGATGTTATTTGTTTGGATTTTAGTATTTTAAAGCGTTATACTGATGAATTTCAGGCACAATCACATATTGTTTTTGTGCGTACAGATTATTTTGATGAGTATCTGTATTTCAAAAAAGGAGATGCCATTGGTAAACTGAAATTTATTTCTTACAAACCCTATGACTATTTTTGCATTTCCACGGCAGAAATGCTTACTTATCGGCTAGAATTTGGTGGTGATGATTCAGATGAACAAGCCTTATTGTTTTTTCTGTGGAATATTTTTCTACAGAATAATAAAAATCTTGAGTATAAAACACTAAAATTCAGGGAGGGACAGATTCCTATTATAGCGAATGCATTATCAAGGAATCATACAATAGGTTTGTTACCGACTGGCTCCGGTAAATCTGTTTGTTATCAGCTTTCGGCAATGTTACAGCCTGCAATTAGCTTTGTGGTTTGTCCAATAAAAGCTTTAATGTATGATCAGAAAGCTGATTTAGATAGAGCTTATTTCAACAGGATTAATCATATTACAAGTGATGATGATGGTGAGGATAAGGATAAGATATTGGATGATTTTGGAGGAGGAAAGTATTTTTTTATATTTATATCACCAGAGCGTTTTCAATCGAAAGTATTTCGGCAGTATATGAGTAAGGTCAATCAAGCTTATGACATAGCTTATGCTGTAATAGATGAAGCTCATTGTGTGTCTGAATGGGGACATGATTTCCGTACATCTTATCTGAATTTGGCAAATGCAATAAGACGCTATTGTCCAAACTCTAGGTTTTTGGGGCTTACAGCTACCGCATCTTTGAATGTTTTGAAGGATATTCAGATTGAATTTGGTGTTGAACAGGATAATGTAAAAACGCCTGTTGATTATTCAAGGAGTGAGTTGGAATTTGTTGTGATTGATGATAAGAATAATAAATATTCTGAGCTAAAAGCCTTGTTTGCCAAATTGGAAAAACAGCAAAATGTTTTAAAGCTGAAAGGAGATGATACAAGGTGCGGTATAGTATTTACAATGACCGTAAATGGCGGTAAAGGCTGTTATTCAATAGCGCAGGCATTGAGTAAGGACTTTGGCAGCGATATAAGGTTTTTTTCTGGTAGTAAGCCTGATTTGCTGAAAGTAGGAGATAAGGAATTTAATGATTTTAAAAAAGGGGTTCAAAACGATTTTAAGCAAAATAAGTTTCCGGTGCTTGTAGCTACAAAAGCTTTTGGCATGGGGATGAATAAGCCGAATATCCACTATACAATTCATTATGGGATACCAGGTTCTATGGAAGCTCTTTATCAGGAAGCAGGCAGGGCAGGGAGAGATAAAGAGAAATTCCGTAAACAGAAAGCATTATGCTGTGTGTTGATGACAAAGAATACCAATACTGAGGTTTATGATGAAGTTTTTAACCGCGATACTGCTTTTTCTAAACTGGAAAAATTGAAGAAGGGTATTAATGGGGACATTAACACCAATTTGTATTTTTTTAGTTTAGGTGTTGATCTTATAACCAAGGAACTAGGTGTTATTCGGAAGGTTTTTGATAAGTATGCTGTTTCGGGCGCTAAGAAGGTAGAAATACATGGAGCAGCAATTTTTTGTACAAAGGCGAAGACTGAAAAGGCAATTTATCGGTTAAGCCAATTGGGTATTGTGAAGGATTGGACAATAAGTGATTTTTTCGGTGGAGGGGTTTTTGAGGTTGATTTTGCAGTATATGATGAGCAAAGTATTGAAAAAGCACTATTTGGCTTTATAAATAAGTATGATCCAGGATTTACGTATGAGCGGATATTTAAGGATGCAAAATACAGGATATATAATAAAATCCTGAATGCTCCTAAAGGATATACGCAGCTAGATAAGTTTATCTTCATATTGTTGCAATGGTCATATGATAATTTTGCATATAACAGGCGGCAATCGCTTAAAAATATCTATGAAAATTGTTGTAAGTATGCAGATAATGAATGGGATAAGGAACGGTTTAAGAAGGAGCTGGAGAGTTATTTCAAATTTAATGAGGCTAGTTTTATACTACAACATATTGCTGAACACCCTATGGACTATAATAAGTGGTTTGATGTTTTTTATCAGTTAAATGCAGATAATGAAATCACAACAACACTGATAACAAAGCAACAAAGAGAAAGCCTGTCGGGGAATTTGAGCAGATTTTTGGAGAGCTATAGATATAATGCTGGTTTGGATTTTATAAGCGGGATGTTGCGATTGTTTTTTAGCGATTACGATAATGCGGATGGCAGAGCCAGAATGGAAAGTTCGCTGGATCAAGTAATGTCTTTACCTGAAGATGATGTCAAGCAGGTACTATATGGAATCCTTAAAATAGCAAGCAGGCTAACGGATACCAATAAGGGCTTGTTGGCTGAAACGCTTTGTAAATATTATGATACAGAAGAATATTTAAGGCTGATAGCAACATCATTGGGTGATGCTTATACATTGGCAGTATATATTGGATTGATAAATAAGAGGTTAGAAATTGTTAATAATAGGGTATATGGCAAATTTAGCAAAGTTAGAAGAAGCGGTAAATGAACTGGAAACGCAGTCCAGGGTGCTTAAACAGTTTAATAGGGTATATAGCGATCTTTCAAAGTTGAGAACAGATATTGCTGCAAGCTTGGTGCAGATGACGAAAAGCAATTCAAATTTTTCAGCTATTGATGGGGAGATTAGGGCGAATCTTGTTAAATTTCAGAAGCAGCTTGAAAAAATAGAAAGAGATTTATTAAGAAAGATACAGGAGCTGCACCGGGATAATAAGGCGTTTCAAAGAGAATTGGATTCCAGCCTCTCCAGTAGGTTGGAAAGATATAAATCCGATATACAGGTAGAAATACGAAATGAGGGTGTTCAGATACAGCGAGCTTTTGAGAATAGCCTTACGTCAAAATTTCATGGATTAGAAGCTGTTCTGAAGGAACAGTTTGGAGAACAAAAAAAACAGTTTAAAGCACTTAAGTTATTGCTAGCCATAGTTCTGGCTATGAGTATTGGGATCGGTGTTGGTGTGTTTTTGCTTTAAAGGCTACTGGAAACGGGGGCTTAACTTAAGGGCTTGCAAAGATGTTTTGTGGTAATTGTTGGCACTGCCTGAGGTGATAATATTGGGAGGGGATTATGTTTTTGATTTTATTACGAGGAAAGCTAAAGCCTCTCCTTAACTATTCGGTTTTGCCTGATTAAATTTAGGCGTATCATTTGCAGAACAATACCGATTTTGGATTGGCTTTAGCATTTATAATTGATTTCTATGAATCCTGCGTTTCCGTTGTCCTATCTTGCGTTGGCAAGATTTTGGAGTATTTGTTGTGTTCGTGAGCTAAAAGCTCGACATTGACGAATTGACCTATATAACTTTCTGCTGTTTTGTCTTTTATTTCTAATTTGCGGGCTACAGCAAGATATTTTTTTCTGTTGAACTCATTTGGTAGTGCTTCAAAGAACCTGAGTTTAGTGCCTTTTAAGTTATGGTTTGGCATGTTGTGGAATACTGCCATTGCATGTTTTTCGCAAGTTATTGCGATGCTCAAGGCGGTATTGAAATCTGTATCACTACAAGTGAGGGTTTTGGGGAGTTCTTTTTCTTTGATTAAGCGCAATACGCTAAGCACCATGGCAATGCGAAAGGTGATAATACCTAATCGACGGCTATTGGCATTAAAATCATTACCAAGCAACATTCGGTTACGATGATATAGCGAGTTGAACAGTTTTGTGAACTCAGCGCCTTGTTCTGGTGTGAATTCAAACTGTATTGGCTTTTCTAACTGAATAAGCGTATTATATAGATCAGCTATTTGTTTCCCTTTTTGATTAAAAAATTCATTATAATTTTCATTTTGTAACTAATCAGTCTGCAAATTAGCGATAGTTCCCAAAGCAGGCACAACACTCTGTCCATTCTTGATAATTGTGTCAGTAACTGATCTCAAAACAGCAAAGGCATCCGCTCCTTCGGTCGATCTGAATTGACCTGAAACTTTCTGTTTTACTTTTATGTTTCGGATTGCCCTTTCAGAAGCATTATTGTCTGGCGGGACTTCTGGGTGATATAAGAAGGTGAAGATATAGTCCCTGTATTTGACGAGCCTTTTTTTGAATGCAAGCAATTCGTTGTGTTTTTCCGGCAGTTCTGCTTTCAGTAAACTGTTCAGCCTGTTTTCAATTGCGTTCCTCTTTGGGTTATGTACGTAGCAGCCCGCATTGTCCATTTTTTTCTTCAAATCCAGTGCCGTTTGAAACAGCCGTTTGCATATCCTGCTCCATTTATGCCCATACCTTTCTGACAAGTAATTCAGGTCACGTAAAAGATGTGCCATACAAATCTGGTGCGACAGCGCAGCAGTATTAAAATGGCTCTTCCAGCAATCATGTACCAACACAGAGTTTTTAAACCCATCTTTAAATGTATTGCCAATGCTCCTCTGTGCCCTGTTGTCAGTGATGGTAATGAATGTAGCCTCTTGGTTTTGCCATGTCCATGCCCAGTGCTTATTGCCATCAACCTTAACTCCTGTCTCATCACTTCCTACAGAAAAACAATATCCTCCCGAAAGCAACTTTTGCTTTATTAGGTCATAGGCTGGTTGGGCCTTACGCTTTAGTTTATTGAGCAAATAATGGATGCCCCCTTCGCTTATGGGAACGTGGAAAACATCCCTGAAAAGTTCTTTCATACGCAGAAAGGGCAGGTACTGCCTGGTATGGAAATACCCGATCAAACTTTCAATGTTGTTCCCATAGCTTACCGGGGCATTGGCCTGAGATGGATAATCACACTTGGTTTCATGGCCACAACTGCAAACCTTTTTATATACCCGGTGTTCTGTGACATGTAACTTTATCTCGGGAATATCAAATACCTGGCGTTTACCGGCTAATTGTACGGGCAAAGAAGCAAGGTCTTTTCCGCAACACTTGCAATATGAGGGGATGTGCTTCTCAATAGTGTCAGGCACTTGGGCCATCTTAAGTGTGTTTCCTTTCCGCCCTGCCTGTCCGCCTGGCTTACGCCCTGTCTTTTCCCTCAAACTCCTGCGCTTAGGGCGGTTCTGATCTTGGGAGGGAGGTATTGAGCTGTTGTTGCTGTTTTTTGGTGTTTGGTATTTGGCAAGCTTTTCTTTGAGTTTTTTGTTTTCCAACTCAAGGGCTTCCAGTCTTCTTTCAAGCTGGCCGATCCTTTTGAAAAGCTCTTGTATAATGAAATCTTTGTCCAAAACTTTTTTCTTTCAAAAGTAGTGTAGGTTGGAGGCAAAAGTCAAATTACCAGCGGTTTAGTTACGAACACAGGAAACAGCAAATTGTGAACAGCCAATGATTTTTGAAAAATACCCCAAGGAGAACCCAATATTTAAACCCGAAATCCAAAGGCAAACAAATAGCAAAATCACAGAGCCTTTAAACGCATCAACCCCAGAAAGTTATTCACAAGCCACAGCGAAAATTGTTAATAAGGATTGATTTTTTTCTGACACTGATTAGTTACTTCATTTTTATGGGAAACAAAAGGGTTAATGAAATCACTAAAATCCTCAAAAGCATAGTAAAGGAAACGTGAGAAAAGACCATTTTCAACATCGGGGATTAAGTTCCTTACTTGCTTGGGCGTGCCAGATAAAACGATTGCCAAGTGAGGGGTTTCAATCTCAATATATTCGTTGTCTTTACGACGAAATAGGCTGGCGCCTTCATGTTGAAAGGCTTTTCGTAAAATATCACTAAAATTGCCCCATTCATGCTGGAGGGTGTTCGCCAAAGTGTCGGCTTCTGTTTCAAAAACAATGCCTTTAAAATCATTATGGGAAAGTAATTGAAGAAATGCCGAGGCACTGCTGTTTGCAGGGATAAAGAACATTTTTGGATTTGGTTTAGTTGGAGGGTTTGTTGCCATACGCTGATCCCGATTTAGATTTTTATAGTTTTTTAGTTCACGAGTATATTGTTTTTTTTCCATAGCGGATTTTTCAATCATACTTTTATGGATTTTATTTCCAAAATATTTTGCCCATTTTAGTTTGCCTTTACCAGAACCAGCTGGTGCTGTAATGAAGCTGTAAAGGTGAGGAGATAGAATATCATCCAAGTATATCCCCTCTATATTGGGCAGACAGGCACTTATTACAGTGATAGCACCGATTAGGAAAACATCTTTTTCAATGTCCCTATTGAACATCTCTGTGCTTACTTTAAGTGTTTTCGGTAAATGTTTATAAACATCTATTGGGATTTTTGGGGTATTCTGAAACCCAGTTCGCTTGTTTTGTAAGGTAGTTGCACTATGCGGATTTCCTCCATCAGTGGCATCATCTGTTGTAGTTTTTTCATGAGCATCGGTTTTTGTCGTTGAAAACCCCATACTTTTTACCCATTTCGTAACAGATTCCAAAGTTACGTTTGGGTCAGGGTTTTTTAAATATACCTTAAATCCGCAAGAAATAATTTATTGAGCTAAAAAATGTTTTTGGCGCAGAAATTTCTCAAGTAAGGGCAATAAATTGATACTTTTTATTCCATTGGGCATACATTTTACTGCAACAGGGGCAATTGTTTATAGCCTTTTGAATGTGGCTTGCTTTTTTTTTGATGCCGTAAAAATCCCAATCAATGCCAAAAACACATTGCGTTCCGTAAGACGCACATAATTAATAGATTACTAAATTTTTACTCTAAATTTTCAGGCATACCACTCCCGGCAGCTCTGGAAAAAAGCCGTGAAAGCCAGGGGTATTTAGACCAACAGTTGCTCATAAGGCCTGTCGGTATATAATTTCAAAAACCATTGCCGCCCGGAGTATATCCATTTTCCGGAAACAGATATAAACCTGAAAATAAACCCTTTAAGCCGGGTTGTTGGCTTGATGCCACCAAATACTTTTGACACCAGCCCGACAAAGTAGTTGTAAAAGTTCTTTATCATGGCCATGATGATCAAAAAGGCGGTGTTTTCGTTCATGAACGAACATGGAAGGCGCTTCCAGCCAAAATCATTGTTCATCACATCAAAGAGTTTTTCGCTGCTCCCCCGTTGGTTGTAGAATTGTATCACCTCTTTTTCGCCAGCCTTCCAGTCATTGGTTAAAATTGAGCGGTAAATGAAGTTGTCCCCGGTGAACAGGTCTATCTGGCTGTTTTTGCTTTTTTCCCGCATAATGACCAGGCGGTAGTTTTTTTGTTCAAGAAATTGAGCGAATGGCATTGATGCCACCTCATATAGTTTGTAATTGATTTCTACGGTTTGCCAGGTTTCAATTTCAGATATTTGCCGCAAAAGCTCAGCGGACTTATTGGCCCTGATATAAAACAGTTCACTGTTGGCAGCAACAACTTCTATAATATCTTTTGAGTAACTCCCTGCATCCATCCGGGAGCGGTGGATCTTTATATCGTTCTCATCCAGTAATTTATATGCACGGCCAAGCGTTGCGGCCTGTTCAAATTTTACGTTGGCATTGCCTGCCCGGTTTTCGATATAAACAATTTTGTCCCCAATGGAGGCGACTCCCGGAAAGTAGCCCTTTGTATGCTTATAGGTTTTTTTTGCATCGTATTTTTCGGTGGCAATCACTTGGTTGTCATAATCAAAATCATAGCAGGCGCCTTTTTGCAACTGGTTGGTCAAAAGTAAAGACTTAAGGTTTAAGCTGTTGAGTCTATTGTTGATGTTAAACTCATAGTCTTTGCCCTGCTTGGAAGTATAGCTTGTATTTTGGGTTGCCAGTTCTTTGATGCCGCGTAAAACTGTGTCGGCGCTGGGAACATTATTGCCGGGCATGGATTTTAGGTGTTTGCCCAAATGGGTATGGATATCCTCGGCGCAGCTGCCGCCACTAAAAAATACATTCGCCAGGTTCCTGATTATTTGGCTATAAGAATACCCGACAGCCTTTACCCTCTGGCCAAGCTCATTATCAATGAGTTGCGACAGGCCGCATTTATTAAAGCTTTGGTTGACAAAAGAAATGCCTGCAAAAGGACTTACGTTTGATAAAGTTTTTTGTATTTTCATGCCTGAAAAGTTTTTCATTCTATTTTGTTGAATTGGAACCATTAAAATAGATGAAATTTTTCAGCCGTTAAACATTGCGTAAAATACTTTTACACAATGTTTTAACGGTTTTTGTTAATAACTGTTTGCGGATTTAAGGATATACATTATACTGGTTTTCATAATCTATAAAGCTGTAGTTCTTGAATAAGCTCCCAATTTGATGATAAAAACCTCTGCCATCTTCACCCAGTTCATTTGCCAGAGCGTGCCAGATATTCTGCCAAGTAGAATAATCGGTTTTTATTTCTGGGTTGGATGCTTCAATTTCTTTGACCACCTGCTCAGCTAGAGCAAAATTTCCGTTTTCTACGGGCATTGAGTTCATGTTGTTGTTTTTGTTAAAATCGTTCATATTCATTTTATTTATTTTACATTTGTATTGGTTTATACTTGTCTGGACATCCGGTTTGGTGTCCGGTTTGCTGTTGGTTAAAGAGCAGGGGGATATGCCCCGCTCTAAGTTGTTCTGCAAATTGCTGTTCTGGAGCAATTGTATCGTTACCGGAAATTTGATGTTCGGTTTTTCCGGTTCACATGGATGAGATTTTAAGTAATCCATCCCTGGAGCTTTCGTCTTTTCAACTGGTTGTTGATGTTGCTGGCTTAACTTGTTAAGTCCTTTCATGATGCCCTTCTTTCTGTTATTGTGAAATCTTCTGCTGCATCAAAGATTTCTTGTTTTGACTTGTGCCTGCTCGACAGAATCCACTCGTTCAATTCCGAGCGTTTGAAGTACAGCTTTTTGCCCGAGGGCTTATAGCAAGGGATTTTATCCGCGCTGGTAAGCTTGTACAAATGGGATGATGATACATCCATATAGTCCGCAGCTTCTGTGAAGCTTAGCACCTCTTTATTTGAAGCTTCTTGTTTTTTCAGCATCGCTTCGATTTTGCTGATTTTTTTTAGGATAATTTCATCCATAATTATTATGATAAAATTAAATTTAAATAGCTCATATTGAGCGCCTTTGACGTTCAAAGGTGTTGCAAATATAGAGCTGGCTGAAGGGGATTTTAGGAACAGCGGAGGGGCAAAAACAGAGCGTTTTGTACCTATTCATTATGAATGAGATACAGAGATGAATTTCGTTGCTGGGAAAGGAGACAGAAACAGAATTTCATCGTTTTTCATGAGAAAGGGAGGAGGGGCGAGTGCTTTATAACAGTGCGCCAAATATGCAGATTTTCGGGTGCAAGGATGTTCCGATTTGATAGCCGAAGGTGGAGGATGCTATGTTGGCTTTGCTTGGTCTGATGCTTTTGGCAGATCAGTAGCAGGAACATGCTTATAGGCGGTTTTCAGAAAATAATCTTTTGCAATGGTATTTGTGCCATAGAGTGGAATGTTCAAGTTTTGGTGCTGCAAAGATGCTTTATTGGGGGGTGCTCAATGGTGCGGATTAATGGTTAAACCGGCAAGGTCATATTTATATATGGAAAGTAGTAAAGAGCATGAATACCGCTTAGCTTTCATTATGCCATTGTTTTACTTGATTCATTGCGGTTATTTCATTGGAATAATCACATCGCAGGACACCTGTATTCATGAAGATGACAGCAATAATATTGTAGTATTCATCGCCATAATTAAAAGCAGTCGAATTTATTTCGGAATGATGTTCCAGATAGTGAAATAACCCCTTGGTGATTTTAGCCATATACCGTTGGTGTGGCAGCTTAAAGCTAGGTGTATTCTCATTGGAGTTCGACGGTTCTTCGGAGATTAAGTCCGACTCCATATCGGTAGGGTTATTATTAATGTATTCCCTGATCGCTTTTTCGATAAGGTGAAGTGGTAGCTTTTGGGTCAATTGGTATTCTTTGTCTTTTATGGTGTACTTTAGATCTGTTATTTTCTCGTTTTCATTGATAGCTTGGATTAGTGCGGAGAAGTTTTCAAGCTCAGGAAAAGAGCTGGATACTTTTTTGAAGGTAATCTGGTGGCTGGTATTATTTGCGATAGTATTGATGCAATTGATAATGTGCGCCAAGTTGTCTTTTAAGCGCTTTAGGTTAAAACGTTCACATATGAAATCGGTCTTAAGCATGATTTCATTGTCAACTTCATGGGGGCATAAGGACAGAAAATCTTGAGGAAAATATTTATTAAGGGACTCAATTTTAGGGTGTATGTTTACCTTTTCATGGGGCAGGTTAGGTAAATGGCGAATGATATACTGTCTGACATCTTTTATTTTGCCGGAACTACTGGCGGTATTATCATTAGATATAGTTATTAAGCTGAATTCGAGTAGTTTAGTGATGCATTCTATTAAGGCATTAGGTGTTTCATATATGCTTATGTCGAAGAAATTTTCCTGTGACAGCAGATGATAATATGCACCAGTAAGCTGATATTTGAAATTGTTCTTGAGAAGAGTATCGGCGAAAGTGGTTTTGTAGTGCTTTAGTTCCTTGCGCCATCCTTTATATTTAAGGTTATTGTAATGGTTCATCATCAGGGAAACAAATTCCCTTTTAAGGGAGCCATGAGATATTTTGATTGTGGAGCCCGGATTGAATACAAAATTAATGTGCGATAATTTTGGAATTGGCTTTAGATTAGGTTTTTCCCTATCATAAGGATCGACATTTGATTGCTCTATGATTTCAATTACCTTTTGGCTTTCATTAGATGCTGTGTTTATTAGTTTCTGTTTTTCGGTTTCGGACCACAAATCAATTTGAGAGGTATATATCTGTTGAGCTATGGCAATGGTTTCCAGTAAAAAGTCTTGAATAGGCTGAAGATTATACTGACTAATCATGGCAAGAAAGTCCTCGTATATAGCATCTGGGATAATAATCTTGAGATATTTATGTGTGTTGAATACGATTTTGGTATTATTATGTCCAAAAATATCGGAAAAATATGTGTTTAGGAGCTTTATGGGATCATGAGTAATTTGTTTGCCGTGATCTTTATCAGAAGTACTATTAGCTGAAAACAGTTCTACTGTTTTGCAGCATTTTGTAGTTTTCTGTTCAAGAATTTCGTCTTCCTCGTAAAGGGCAGGATTGAAGCAATCATAGTAGTTTTTCGATGCTTTATGTTTTAGTTTCCATTTGTAGGTGTTGATTTGTTCTAACAGATCATCGAGGTTAGTAGAGCCTATGTTAGCAAATTCATTATTTGTATATGTCATTATTAATTTATTTACAGAAATTAAACAATTTATAATTATTTAGCGTATAATTGTGCTTTATAGATATGGGGTTAATCGAAATCCACAAGCTTATTTTGGTAACTTTCTTTGGTGTCATCTTCAAAGCTATCGAGGTAACTTTCAGTGGTTTGGAGGTTGGAGTGCCCCAGGCTTTCGCTGATAAATTCGATGGGTGCGCCTGATCGCTTTAGAACAGTGGCGAAAGAATGACGGGCAGAGTATGTGGTTAAATCCAGGTCGAAACCAAGCTCTTTGCCAATTCTCTTAGTGTATTTATTGATGGTTTTTACAGCTTGCCTGATTTTTGCGTATTCTTCTTCAGGTGAGTCGTTGGGGGAGAGGATTGGGAAAATGTAGTCTTCAGGTTTTTTGGAATTGGTACCCCATTTTGAGATTATGGCATCAATCTGGGGGATACGAATAATGGAGATATTTTTTTGCTTTGCTTTGGATGAACGTTCGGTTTTAGAGCGGATGAAGTTGATGTGTTTTGTGTCCAGGTTTTTGTTTTTAAGTTTAGCGATGTCTTTGATGTTAATGCCGTTACACAGGTAGCTGAAAAGCCAGTAATCTAATGCCCTGGTAGCTGCATCAGTGCTGCATTTGTAGTTGAACAGTTGTTTTATCTCTTTAATGGTTAGCGCTTTTTTGATGTTTTGCCCTGAAGGGATTTGGTACTTGCTTTTTGCAAAAGGGTAGCTGGATTGCGGAACTATGTCCTTTTCAATAGCCTGATTATACATGGCTCGTAAATTGCGCATATAGATGCCAACCGTGGTCATGGATTTCCCGTTCTGGGACATCCAGTTTTCATAGTCCTGTAGCCATTTAGGAGTGATGTCGGTAAAAGCTAGTTTTTTTCTGCGTTTTGTTTTGATGAATTCTGAAATGGATTTTAAAGTGTACTGGTAGGATGATGCAGTATTCAGCCTATTTGCTTCTTCAAGTTCGTTTTGCTTGGCTTGGAGTGCATCCAGGACAGATGTTATGGATTTAGGTTTTTTGTTGAAGTTGTCCTGGAACTCCTGGAAAGAAAAGGAGTCCATCTTGTCAATAATATTTCTGGCTTTCGTTTCGATGGTAGCAAGGAATATGCTTAGTTCTTTGAGGTCTTTTCTTTTGCTCTTATTGGATTGCATTAACTTCCAATCGTTTTTGGAAAGGTATTTTCCGGTACTATAATATTTTTGCTGCCGATTATAGGTTATCCTGAGTTTTATTGCATACGTACCGTCCTGTTTTTGCACTCTTGTGTCGTGAATAATTGCTGTTGTAACTCCTAACATGTTGATATAAAATTTGTTAAAGTGTATGTATGTAAACCGTTTCATACATACCAGATACATACAAAGGTACAAAATATCGGAATATAAAAGAAGAAAAGGGAAAACAAATTTTTATAAATCACTGAAAAAGAGAGTATAAGCAACTAAAGGAAAACAAGAGAAAAGGCTGGTCGTGACTGGGGGTCAAGAGGTCGGGAGTTCGAGTCTCCCCACTCCGACACTGAAAATCAGCCTGTTACAATAAAATTTGTAGCAGGTTTTTTAGTTGATGGTACACAGAATGGTACACAAAACTCCCGCAAATAGATTCCAATGTGCATCCGTGATTTTAATTCTTGAAAAGCATTTTTTGAGATTCTAAAAACTTAAAGGTTGCTTTTCCAATGTTCAGGCCGAAAATTTTTCTCTGGAAATTTTCAAACGGACTGAGCAATCTTATCTACACCTAAATTATTCATAAACCCAAAAAAAAATAGGGAAATTTGTGCGATACCTCATTGATATTCAGTATCTTTATGTCGCCAAACAAAAACAAAAATCCCTATGGCTAAAAATACAAAGAATATTTCAAAAAGTGGCACAAAATCACAGGAAATTACACAAACGAGCCTTTTTCCTCTCACCAGCTCAAATGGCAAAGAGGTTGAGGTTAACTTTAATTGAAAAAGACATCATATGATGGTGGCCTATTATTGCTTCGCGAAGCAGAAAAACAACTTGGTTTAATCGACAGCTTTGCAGGCTGCATTGAAAACCCCCGCAACCAATTTATGCAAATATAGTAAATAAATAGAAGCTTTAACGATTATCCTTGAATCGCAATGCCTGACCCTGCTCGGTAAAACAATTTTGCCTGTTTTTGGGAGTTTGTGAATTAAACAGGCAAAAGGGGAACCACAGACTGGATTTGAATGCCTGAAGTCCCCTCTTCCCTTTATAGGGGATCAGTATCCTCTGGATTGGTAGTGTATGGTGGCTTTTTGTGGCTGTCTATTTTAGCCGGTCGAGAGGGTCAGTTCGGAATATCCACATAATAATTTCAAAGGTTTTGCTTGCCCCACTTTGGGAAACTCTGGAAGAATCATCAAAAAAATAATCGACCCATAAGTATCAATCAATATTCTTCGTATATTTGATGCTTGAATCAAAAATAAATGAGGAAGCCCAAAATCACACTGGCATTTGAAGAACATCGCAATCAGGCGGTGATGAGCCTGTGTTTTGAAAAGGACTCCACACTTATCGGGAAGGTAAGAACCCTCAAGGATGCCCGTCGGAGTCAGAGCATAAAGTTTTGGTACATTCCAAAAGAAGCATTCGATCTGCATACAGTATTTGAAGTGCTCAATCCGCTTGCCTATCTGGATTATTCTGCGATTCAAGACATTGTAAAGAGGGCAGCCGAAAAAGCCGGAATTATTAGAGATCTTGCGCCCTATATGTTCAGGCACGGTTTTGTTACGCATCATATGGAAAGGGGAACTGAGTTAAGATTAATTCAGGAAGCACTCGGACATGCGAGCAGTAAGACTACTGAAATTTACACAAGGCTTAGCCGGACAAATATCAAGAAAATGCCTAACTTACTTGACGATTTGGAAATATGATAAAACATCAAATAATTAAAAGACGCAATGTCGGTTTATTAAGGTTTATTTGGGTTAATAAACCGACAAAATGTGGTATTATAAACGAGTTAGCCACAACTTTAAAAGCGACAGAGCAATGAAAATGATTTATATAATAGGATTTTTATTTTTTGTTTTACAGACATATTCCCAAGATTTGGACTTTAATAAAACACGGATAGAACCATACATTCAAGCTGAAATAAATAAGGACAACAACACAATATATTGTGCAAGTTTTCAGATTGCATGGAATAACTTGTGTGATTCAATTATCAAAAAAGATATTGTACTTGATAAAGCTCCACAGTATCTAAAATATCTCAATTCCAATGATTCTAAGGGAATTATTGATAGTAAACACTTATTGGTAAGAACAGGATTATCCAATCCTAAAATAATTCAAGAAATTAATGCTGAATTGCAGTATAGATTTAATAAATCTTTCAGTTTGCCTTATGAAATTGGGGAAACAGACATGGTAACTTTTTCTTTCTTCAGTAAGCAGATTGATTTCTATTCACCTTTAAATGATGAGTTTGATAAAGATGAAATTTTAAGATTTAAAAATAAAAAGGTTGACTTCTTTGGACTTAAATATGGATGGGCAAATCCAACCTATAAAAAACAATTAAGAATACATGATTATAAATCAGATGATGATTTTATTTTCCAAATTGCTACTAAAGACAATAAAGATGAAATATATTTTGCAAAAGTTGAACCAAAAGAAACTCTTGAAAAGACTTACAATTATGTAATGGATAGAGTAAGGCTTGATAGCATTTCATATTTAGAAGAGTTAGACCAAGTTAGGATACCATATATAAACCTAAAGTCAACAAAGCACTTTACTGAAATTGAAGGAAAAAGATTGCTGAATAAGGGATTTGACACATATTTGTTCAGACAAGCAGTTCAGCTGATTGATTTTAATTTGACAGAAAAAGGAATTTCATTGGAATCTTTGGCTTATGGTGATGCATATGAATGCATTGCGACAGCACAAAAGAAATTGATATTTGATGAGCCATTTCTATTAATAATAAAGCAACAAGACAGTGATAAGCCATATTTTTTAATGTGGATTTCAAATACAGAGTTAATGAAGGTGTTATAAAAGCAGTGGCTAACAATAAATATACGTAATGCGGGGCGATTTACTAATTTTGAACATTAAAGCATTTAATAAACAATATAGCGTTTTGATAGTGAAGTGCCTTGAAATCCCGCACTACGCATATTCGAGCCGTTATCGCTAATGCAAAAGACCGAACCTGATATTAAAGATGGAAATAATAAAAATTAGAGACTTAACTGACTTAACAAGTCAAATAAATAAGGATTTAGGAACTTTTACAGATAAATTTAGATATAAACGAAAAGAACTAAAGGAGAGTAAAAGTGCCTCTAAAAGAGGTGTTTTGTTCAAGTATGATAAAGCAGACAGAGATTGGGCTATAAATGAAGGCGGTGGTACGGAAGTACAATATCATTTATTTTATCGAGGAGATAAGGTTGGTTATGGTCTTGGATTTAATACTCAATATGTTCCATTTGCAACAAATAAAATTCCTCCAAATATATTGGTTCAGCCATTTGCAAATGCTTTTATCTTATCTTACAATTCAGAGCTGGTAGAGAGTTTGAAGTCTACAGGCTTCAAATACTATGGCAAATCAATAGATGAATTAGAATCTCTTGAAAATAATGAGTATTATTTATTTGGAAGAGAAATTCAGATTATAGATGGGGGGATTTACAAAACCGAATATGAATTAATGCTCAGACAATTACAAAATGAATTATTTGAGCTGTATTGTAATATTTTTAGAACTAGAAATAAACTTCAAATGGAGGAGAATGCAAATACTGAATACGTAGAGCTTTTAGAAGCCAACAAAAACCTAATTCTTACAGGAGCACCCGGTACTGGAAAAACATATTTGGCAAAGCAAATTGCAAAATCAATGAATGCTGAAACTGAATTTGTCCAATTTCATCCATCTTATGATTATACTGATTTTGTAGAAGGATTAAGACCGACTCCACCCGATGATAATGGCAATATCGGTTTTGAGTTAAAAGACGGTGTATTTAAAAGATTTTGTAAAAAGGCTTTAAAATCAACGATTTCAAATGGAGTTGACAACTTTGAAGAAGCTTGGGATAAATTACTACTATCAATAAAAGAGAATTTATCAAATGGCAATCTTACAAAAATTGGTTCGTGGGAATATGGCTTATCAAGTAAAGATTCTCTAAAATATTCCTCTGAAAATACTCCATCACAATATAACTTCACAATCACAAAACAAAATGTTTATGATGCATATCAAGATAAGAAAGCAAGACCGTCAGGAGCTTTTCAGAAAGATATGGTTGATGTTGTTGATTATATGAAACGTCATTTTGAATTAAAGAACTATGTACAAGGTGCGATAACACAAAACTCTAAAAATAAGTTCGTCTTAATCATTGATGAAATAAATAGAGCTGAAATATCAAAAGTTCTAGGGGAGTTGTTTTTTTCGATAGACCCAGGTTATAGAGGGATAGATGGTAAAGTAAAAACTCAATATTCAAATCTTCAAGATGAAAGCGATGTGTTTTATGATGGCTTCTATATCCCTGAAAATGTTTATATCATAGGCACAATGAACGACATCGACAGGAGTGTTGAAAGTATGGACTTTGCAATGCGTCGCCGTTTTGCTTGGAAAGAAGTAACAGCACTTGAAAGAATTTCAATGTGGAATGGACAAATTGAAGATTGGAAAGAAAAATCTGAAAAAAGGATGATAGCCTTAAACAATGCAATAGAAGATGTACAAGGGCTTAGTTCTGCTTATCATATTGGACCAGCCTATTTCCTAAAATTAGAAAAGTATAAAGATGAAGAAAATCCTTTTGACCAACTTTGGGAAAATCATTTAAAAGGTGTGATTTTTGAATATTTGAGAGGGATTCCAAATTCTGTTGAAGAATTGGAAAACCTTAAACTTGCTTATGATTTGAAAGACGATGTTGAGAATATCTGATAATAGCACTAGATTCATTCCAGATGATGAATTGAAACATTTGTCAGATTTTGAAAAAATTGCCAACCTGAAAATTAATAATGGTGGCATCAACCATAATTTATTGGTTTTTTCAAATCAGCAAGAAAAAATTAGTAATGAGCATATTTTTTCAATAAATGACACTGCGATTTCAACCAACAATATTATGGGATTTGTTGGTATTAATGAAAGTGAAGTAACAATTCAATCAAGGTTTGCCATTGACGATAAGGATTATTTCTTACACTATATGCTACAACGAGTTTTCTCAATTAATTTATTTGATTTAAAACATCGTACAGCACAAGAAAGTGTATTCGATTTTCTTCTTTATTTATTCCCTTTTTATCTTAAAAAGGCATTAAGACAAGGAGTTTATAAGGAATACAAACGAAAAGAATACAATAATGCAAATATAAATGGTACTGTAAATATTGCACAGCATATAAAATATAATGTCCCATTTAGAGGCACAATTGCTTACAGTTCAAGAGAACATAGTTATGACAATAAAATTACTCAGCTTATAAGACATACAATTGAGTTTATTAAAAAACATAGGTTTGCATTTAGTATTCTCTCCAATGATTCTGAGACTCACAACAATGTCGCTGAGATTATTCAGGCAACTCCAACCTATGAGCATAACTGCAAAACTTCTATCATCAATAAAAATCTTCGGCCACTAGTACATCCATATTTTTCAGCGTATGAGGATTTGCAAAAGATATGCTTGCAAATTCTTAGGTATGAAGGCTTAAAATACGGACAGGAAAAAGACAAAATATACGGATTATTATTTGATGGTGCTTGGCTCTGGGAAGAATATACTAATACTGTTCTCAAAGATTGTGGATTTAAACATCCAAGAAACGACCTTTCAAAAGGAGGAATTCGTTTATTTAAAGCACGAACTGGCTATATTCGTTATCCTGACTTTTGGAAAGATGGATTTATTATTGATGCAAAATACAAACGACTTGACAACAAAGAGATTGATAGAAATGATATAAATCAAATAATTTCATATATGTATGTCAAACAAGCTTTGATAGGTGGTTTTATTTACCCTACTGGCAATAATAACTCACCGATTTTAGAAAAAGAAATTGGATGTTTAAATGGGTACAACGGCTATGTAAAGAAATGGAATATTCCGATACCAAATGAAGCTGTTGATTATAAAGAGTTTTGTAAGTTAATTAAGCAAAACGAATTGAAAATAAAGGAGATAATAAAGAGAAATGATAAAGCACTAAGCGATAACACTTTGTATAAGTAATGCCGAGTGAAGTGCGTGATTTGAGCTTCGGTTCTCGTATCAAAGTTCATCTCGGTTCGACAGGAAAGAGCTTCGAAATTCGGCACTACTCATACAATTTACCGTTAGGGGCAAGCAAAAAATAGACACAGCACAATGAAAGCTAAATTTTTAGGACACGGACTTGACACAGAAAATAAATTCAATGTTGGAAAACAACTTGCTGTTTCGTTTGCCAGTCCTAAATATGATACCTTTAATGGTTTCGTTGCATTTGCTGCAATTTCAGGAGTAAGATTGTTAGCTCCATACATTAAAAAGGCTCAAGAAAATTATAAACAGATTCGCTTTTTTATTGGAGTTGATAATAGAGGAACATCAAAAGAAGCTCTTGAACAATTAATTAATGAGAATATTGAAACCTATATTTATCACGACACAAGAGAATATATAACGTATCATCCTAAATTATTCATTTTTGAGGGAGAAAAACATACCCGAATTATTATAGGTTCTTCAAATCTTACAAGTTCAGGAATTAAAAATAACATAGAGGCTTCAATTCAGCTTGACTTTTTTACTAAGACTGATAATCAAGGGAAAAAAGTACTCGGGGAAATTAAAGAATATTTTGAGGATTTATTAAATCTATCATCTACTAAACTCAGATTACTTGACAGTAAATTACTCAAAGAACTTGAAAGTCAAAACTTACTTTTTAATCAGTCAAAACGTGGAGATAAAACAACTGAACCAAAGTCTATTGATGGTTCAAAAGAAAATGACCAAGATGAAAGTATTGAAGTTTCAGAGTTTGATTTAGATTCAGGAATAGAACAAAAACATTTAAAACCAAAAATAAGAGAACGTCATTTTACGGCATATGATTATGAAAGATTTGAGATTTTACTTGAACGATATGTAATCTATAAAAGAGATGTCAGTCCGTCAGGAATTGTAAGTAAGCACCCTGAAACTGATGAGGAAAGAGAATTATTCCGTTGGTATCAGAAAATGAATGCACTCTATAATAAAAACGAGTTGCCACAAGACATAGAGGATAGATTAAAAAGTGTTGATTTTCCATTTGCAGGTGTCGGCAGGTTGAGAAAAAGATTAATTAAATGGGATAAGGATTTTGAAAAACTCGTTGACTATAAAAATAAGGTCAACCCAAATAGTAACTTTACTCATGTTCCTCAATTTACTGACAAATCAAATCCTTATTATAAATTAGGTACTTGGTGTGCTTACCAAAAGCAACGCAGAAAGGGCAATCCAAACTATCCTCCACCCTGGACACAACATGAAGAGGATAAAATGAATTCGATTAATTTCGTTTGGGAGCCATCTCATGCCGGAGGAAGGTCTTCAGATGATGAATGGACGGATAATTTAGTTACTCTTGAGAAATATTATAGCAAAAAAGTAAATTACAAGACTGTACCATCCCAAAAAACAAGAGTCGGACATTGGTTAAATGACCAAATGACATTTAAGGTGAGACAGGAAAGAGAGAATAGAACCGACTTGATAAGTCCAATTAGGATTGAAATGCTTGGTGATTTACTCGCAAGAAATGGTGTTGAATGGGAATGGGAAAAACAAAAACATCGAGAAGGTATTGAAAAGAAATTAAATAGTTGGAGGAAAATTCAAGAAATAGATAAAATTGGAAAAAACAATTATTTAACTGACAAAGAAAAGAAAGAAATCAAAAAAATGCGCGATGATGTGGCACAATTGAGAAGTCAAAGCAAGAGATGGAATAATGATAAAAACAGATGGAAATATGAAATACTTGATAAAGCTGGATTTCCATATGATAAACCATAGAATGCCAGCCCCTAAACAATTAAGCAACGTTTTCCGGCCATAGCCGGAATATCCCGTTAGGCGGGACAAGTAGTGCTTTGTGCCTGTCCCGAACCTTCGCGGATTGAACAGCCTGTCCCGAGCCCCTTCGGAGCTTGTCCCGTGCATCACACGGGAAAAACCGGTGTACCTATATATTGGGGAATCAATTTTTGCGGTATTTTCTGCCAAATACCTTAAGGGAAGGGAAAGCAGGCCATTTTCAGCCGAAAAGCTTTGCTATGCAAAAATGACGCAATCGTAATCTGTTTATATACACCCACTTTTGCTGGAAGAAAAAAACTTGCTTATCGCACCACATATTATTATATTTGTGGTGCAAAAAGATAGTTTTATGGAGGCAAAACAAGAAATAATGACAAGGTTCAGAAAAAACAAAGGCTTTATCTGCACCCATGACCTGCAAAAACCGGCATTCAAATACCATATTGGCAAAATGCTGGAAACTAATCAAATAAGCAGGCTAAAAAGGGGCTTTTATACCCTGGCCGGACAAGAGCATTTTGACGAGCGGGTGCTTATCTCAAAAATGATTCCCGATGCGGTCTTTTGCCTCTTTTCAGCATGGGACTATTATCAGCTAAGCACAAGCATACCGGCAAAACACTATCTGGCTCTGTCGCGCAACACAAAAGTTAAAAGCTTTAGCTATCCCGTGACCCAATTGCATTATTGGAACGATACCGCTTTTTATACCGGCATCACGGAAGTGGAAATAGACCATAACAAAGTGCGTATTTACGATGTGGAACGCTCGGTTTGCAATGCCATAAAGCACAGGGCAAAAGTGGGCGAAGATATTACGATCGAGGTCGTAAAAAACTACATCCGCAATAAAAACACCAATCTCGATAAACTCATGAAATACGCTGCTCTACTGAGGATCGGCAAAACTACAGAGCAATACCTAAAACCATTAGTATAAAATGAAGGGCTCATCATCCATAAATGCGAAACTGAAAAATATCGCCCGTCAAAAAGGAATCCCTTTTCAGCAAATTATTTTCCGCTATATACACGAGCGCTTATTGTACCGGATATCAATCTCCGAATACGCTGAAAACCTTTTTCTTAAAGGCGGCAATCTACTATACGCAATGCAGGACGCAACCGTCCGCCCCACGAAAGATGTGGATTTTCTTGGCTTGCATATCCATAACAATGCCGATCTGATCAAAAAAATATTCACAGACATATGCTCCTCCAATTATGACAAGGATTTTGTTTGGTTCGACATACAAACAATAACTGCCGGAAAAATAACGGAGGAACATAAATATAGTGGAATACGCCTGTTAATGGATGCCGGATTTGACACCATCAAACAAAGAATACAGATAGATATTGGTTTCGGAGACGTGATGGTTCCTTCTGCACAGCAATTGGTTTATCCTGTTTTGTTGCGTGAAATGGAAAGGCCGGTAATATTGGCATATTCGAGTGAAACCGTGATTGCAGAAAAATTTCAGGCCATGATAGAACTCGCAGGGCTGAATAGCAGAATGAAAGATTTTTATGATATCTACTCCATCATCCAATCGGGCATTCTTGTCGTCTTCATCATAGGCTTTGTCCAGGCATATAACCAACATAACAAAGTTGAGAAGGAAATTGAATTTGCAGGTGAATACAGAAACAAGTATAATGGTCGCAAAAATCAGGGCAGCAACCTTAATTTAAAAACAATGTTAAACAGCCCCCTATGCAAAGAAGAAGGAAAACTGGCGGTTATACAAGCTGAGTTTGAGCATTTGTACGATGATAAACACCCGGCAAAATATGCTATTGAGACTTTGGATAGTATTGAAGAGGTACGAATAATAAAAGATGCGTTAAAATGAGCAAGGAAAAACAAAATATAGAATGGAAAAGTTCGTGGCATAACGACTACCTGAAATGGATATGCGGATTTGCCAATGCCAACGGTGGTAAAATTTATATTGGCAAAAACGATAAAGGAATTACAATAGGTTTAGCTGATGCAGAAGACCTGCTGGAAACCTTGCCCAATAAAATACGCGATACCCTCGGCATTGTTTGCGATGTAAATCTGCAAACTGAAAATGGGCTGGATTTTATTGAGATTATTACCAAACCTTACTCGGTTCCGGTTTCGTTGCGCGGCAGGTATTATTATCGTTCTGGCAGTGTAAAAATGGAACTTACCGGAAACGAACTCAATGAATTCCTTCTGAAAAAAGCCGGTAAAACCTGGGACGATGTGATTGAAGAAGAAGCGACACTGGCAGATATTGATAAAAAAAGCCTGAATCGTTTTCTGAAAGATGGCGAAGAAAGTGGCAGGATGCCCGATGTGAACGGGTTATCGGTTATGGAAATACTTGATAAATTGAGAGTGGCAAAAAATGGCAAATTAAAACGCGCTGGCATTATTTTGTTTGGCAAAGACCCCAACCGTTTTTACCCAAACATACAGGTTAAAATTGGCAGGTTTACCGGTAAGGATGAAGATTTAAAGTTTCAGGAAATTGAAGAAGGCAATTTGGTGCAACTGTTGGCAAATGTACCCAAACAATTGAACCGAAACTTTTTAACAAGAGAAATTGACTTTATAGGTTTGCAACGCATTGAAAAAGGAGAATATCCGGTAGCAGCCATCCGCGAAATGCTGCTAAATGCTTTAGTGCATAAAAATTACATGGGAAGCACCATACAACTGAGGGTTTACGACAATAAAATAACCATTTGGAATGAAGGTAATTTGCCGGAAGGATTAAGTTTTGAGGCGCTTAAGCGCACGCACAGTTCATTGCCACGTAATCCTTTTATCGCCGATGTTTGCTTTAAAGCAGGCTATATTGACACCTGGGGACGAGGCACGCTAAAGATTTTCAACTCATGTAAAGAGGCAGAATTGCCCGAACCGGAAATTCAACACCTGGATGGCGGTGTTTTGGTAACGCTTTACAAAGACCATTTAAATGCCGAACAATTAATTAAAATGGGATTAAACGACAGACAGGTGAAAGCGGTAATGTTTGTGAAAGAGAATAATTCAATCTCAAATTCTGAATATCAGGAATTAAATAGTATTGGCAAAACAACGGCAACAGAAGAATTAGGTCAACTGGTAGATTTAAAAATATTTTCGCCACCAGTTGCCAAAGGTCGTGGGGCAAAATATAAATTTTCATAATTGGCCGTTAATTGGCCGAATTGGCCGCTAATTGGTTGGTAATTGGCCGTTGATTGGTTGTGTGGAGAAAAAAGAGAGGGTCAAAGCAGCAGCTAACAATTAAGCAACGTTTTCCGGCCATAGCCGGAATATCCCGTTAGGCGGGACAGGTAGTGCTTTGTGTTGAAGAAAACCGGCTTACATTTATATTGGGGAATCAATTTTTGCGGTATTTTCTGCCAAATACCTTAAGGGAAGGGAAAACAGGCCATTTTCAGCCGAAAAGCTTTGGTTTGCGATAATTTGCATATTCCGCTCATACTGACCCACCAATCCGATCCCGTGCATACGGGATTGACCCGTCTGGTCCGTAAAGTTTCAAAAAACGCGATTGCCTGACGATATTACCTGATTTTTCTGGTTCTACTAGGAATTTCGTGGGTAACAATAATGTTTGAAAATAATATGGAGATATTTATTAATAAACTATTGATCCCTAACAGATTCCTCCCTTCACAAAGCCTTAATCACTTCGTTTGGCTTTGTTTCGGTCGGAATGACGCTGTTTATCAGGTGTTTAAGGCAAATGCGGCGAGGACGTCTTTAAGATATACTATTGTGTCCTCGCCGCATTTGCCTCCTGACTTCAAAAAACGCGTCATTCCGACAAAATTTTCCGAAGAATGAGGAAACTTTGGAGGAATCTGTTTGAAATAGCATTCTAATTTCTTTCAACGAAATTCCGTGTAGAACCTATTTTTATAATTATTTGTGCGGCAGTATTTTTAAGGTCGTGCAATACGAAAAACGATACAATGAAAAAGATTGAAATATTTCCAAAAGGACAATTGGTTGAACAGAATTTTACCGGTGAAACGCATGTACAAATGCTCACCCTTGATGGAGAAAATTTTGATGCAATGAGTTATAATGTGACATTTGCTCCGGGAAGCAGGACGGATTGGCACTCGCATCCGGGTGGCCAATTGTTATATTGTACATCGGGCGAAGGTTGTTATCAGGAAAAAGGAAAAGATGTGCAACACCTTAAAGCCGGTGATGTTGTGGAGATTAAACCTGATGTAGTCCATTGGCATGGTGCCGCACCAAATTCTGAATTTGTTCATTTGGGCATCAGTACGCAACTAGCAAAAGGCCCTGCAGTTTGGTATGGCCCTGTTACTGATGAAGAATACAAACAATCAGAATAGCGAAACCGGACGCTTTATAAATTTTAGCCCGTGCTTTGGTGATGAACACTGAGCGCGGGTTTTTTGTGTTTTAACCTGACTAATTCATGAAATTTCGTCATGAGCACATTCGATATACTCAGTGACCAGGTACAAAACGCAAAAAGGGAAAGGGAGCGCAGATTTTTGGCGCACAGGAATAGCCGTAGCTATTTTGAGCACCAAAAAGATAGCATCCCTTTCTGTTGCAGCGGTTTGGGCACGTAATAGAATATTTTGTGAATTATTCAGGTTAAATATTGCACGCAAATTCCATTGCAGCGGTTTGTGCTCGTAATAGAATATTTTGTGAATTAATCAGCTTATGCTGATATCCTCTTTTCGGCCTTTACCACTCCAATCCCATCAAATATTCCTTAACCTCTTCTTCATCCGGATTAAAGTCAAATAATTTTAAAGGCTTTAGATAATGGAGTTCGTTATCGCTTTTAAAGCGTTCTTCACCGCCACCTGTGATGTTCAGCATGATGAGGCTGTCGTTTTCAACCGTTTTGTTTTTTACCGCTTCCATCAGTGTTGCGGTAGCTACTGCTGAAGCCGGGTGGATGTCGATGCCTTCGGTTTGCAGGAAAAGTGCTCCGGCTTTTTGTGCTTGTTCATTGGTTGCCAAAAGCACATCGCCGCCGGCATCTTTCAATGCGTCATAAAGACCGCCTGCGGGAGGGTAGGGGGGCTTTCGGTTGCTCAGGACTTTTGCGTCAATGATTTCGACCTGCTTGCGTGCATCATGATCTTCAAAAGGCAGCATTTGGCGCGAATCGGCCTTCCATGCATCGTAAATCGGATGGAAAGGATAATTCTGGCTCACGAAAAGCTTCATTTTACGCTTACCAAAACGGCCATCTTCAATCAGGCGCAAATTGGCTTCCCATGCGGCGATGGCTCCGGTTCCACTGCCAATGGCCTGGAAATAATATTCGGGGATTTCGCCAATATGTGTGGTAGCTGAAAGCATTGTTGTGCCCATACCATCGCGGCGGGCAACGTTTTTGGCGCCGCCTTCAGCTACGAATTTATCAAGCTGACAGGCAATATTGGATAAATGTATTGCATCAAAATAATCGCCACCGGTTTTGCTGGCAATAAGTTTTACGCAATCCTTAATGGGTGTGTCAAACCAGAGCGCATTTAGATTGTCTTCCGGGACACTGAGCAGCAAAGGGATGTTGTTATCGGAGCATACGCGTGCAAAGGCGCGGGCTGTATTTCCGGCAGATGCCACCACAAGAATGCGTTTTTCGTCAATGTCCATACGGGCACAAACGGAATACGATTCGGTTTCCTTGAATGAACAAGTGCTCATCCGGATGCCTTTTTCAGGCCAGTAGCCACTAAAAGTGATATACAGATTGCTTAAGCCCAGTTCTTTGGACAAGCCTTCGCTTTTGTAGGTGAGCGGAGCATATGAGCCTTTTAATGTGCGTTGTACGGGAAGCCAGTTGGCGAATTTGTACAGGCCAAAAGAATCATCGAGAAGATTCAGTTGCTTGTCTTTGTATATCGCACGAACCAGTCCGGGCTTGCTTTCGCCGGGCGCATCCAATGTCCAGCCTTGATCGTCAAAAATATTTCCGCTTGCGATGGATTGTAGTTTGTATCCGGTTTTTTTTATGCTCATTGCTCAGATTTTAGAAAGCACAAAAATAGAAAAATTTTAAGCTTTGTCCGAAAATAAGAAAATATCTGATATACAGTATTTTAGTTTGCTACTTGGCTCACCTGCGGCACATCTCCCCCTGTTTTATAGTCAATTGAAGATCCCGACCCCGTGTATCCGTATATTTTGAAATAATAGGTTGCTCTGGGTGTCTGTATTCATGATTATTAATAGTCATAAAACTATTTACTTCGATATCAGTATTTTATAAAGGGTTTGACTTTAAGGTTTGCTTACTGGTTTTTAAAATAGGGGATATTTGGCGGCTATAAGCGAAATTAATTACGGAATTTTTGCGTATGGCTGAAATCAAGATGTTATCAAAACAAGAATCATCCTCGTTTAGACCGCGGGCAGGCCAGTCAAAACAGCGGGCCGGATGAGGGTGAATTTCCGATGCTTAGAATTTCCATCAAAGGGCCTAAAGCTTTGCCGAGGCACGAGGCACTACTTTGATTGGAAATTCTTGGCATCGGGAAGAGCGGGGGGAAGCATTGTTTTGACTTGGCTTTTTGTTTCCTTTTGTGCCAAGACAAAAGGAATAGAAAAACAGGGTGAAGGCGTAGTAAATATTATTTTGGTTTGATATCACTTATTGTTATAAATGGGAGCCTTATTCGGATAACAGAAAAAAATAGAAAAATTTTAAGCTTTGTCCGAAAATAAGAAAATATCTGATATACAGTATTTTAGTTTGCTACTTGGCTCACCTGCGGCACATCTCCCCCTGTTTTATAGTCAATTGAAGATCCCGACCCCGTGTATCCGTATATTTTGAAATAATAGGTTGTTCCGGGCATGAGTCCGCCAAAAACGACCTCTTTCACGCCAAAAGCAACATTTTTATTGGAGGCGTCATCCGCTACTGCTGTGCCGTCAACTGGAGCTGCAATGGATTCAAAACCGCTTGCACTCATGCGGATCAGATATCCATCCGGTACATGGTCCCCAATAGCGTCATCCCATTCCAGTTTGATCGTATGGGCAGAGAAGTCTGCTGCATGATTGCTGGGTTCGCCTGCCAGGCCTTCGCCCCAGATCAGGTTTACATATTCCGGATGGTCAATATAGGGGTTCCGGTTTCCCTGATGCGAATATATTTTGTTATTTCTGCTTATTTCCCAGCTATCTACTGGATCGTTTTCATGCCAAAGCAGCAGCGTACTGAGTTTTCCGTAGAGCGGTTCGTTATTGGGCGCAGTATTTACATAATCCACAAATTCGAGGTCAACTTCTGCATTCTCGCCTTCGTAGCGTGTAGCCATATAAAATAACATACGCGCCACATCGCCTTTTACTTCATCGCGTGGTTCCCAGATGTCGGTGCTCCGATAGCATTGTGTAGGGCCTGAACCATCGATATATTGCTCGCTGCCTTCGTCAAAATCACGGTTGTTTTTGGCCGAATTTACCGAGGCATCAACGGGGCGCAGATGATGGATGTCTGTTCCGGCCGGGGGATAATCGCCGAAATCGCCATGGGATTTAGACCAGGTATGCTCCCGGTTCCACTCCTCTGAGCCATTTCCAAAATCGTATTTGCCATACGACCAGCCCGTATAAAGGCAAATAACATTATTGCTGTTGTTGGGATCTTCGTCGGTGTCTCTTAGCACATCTTTGGCATCCTCATAACTGATTTCAATATGCCCGTTGGTGATGATGTCGTTGAGGGCGGCTTTCAAGGCTTCACCGCTCAAACCACTGGCACTGTTGTAATATCCTGCCGGGATTTGGGAAAATGATGCACTAAAGCTTAATAAACAGATAATTAGGATCGTATTTATCCGTTGCATTTTGAGTAGGTTTGTTCGTATTTCGATTTTTTCAGCGGCGCAAATATACAAATCATTGCTTGTCTCTTGCGAATGAAAATAGTATAAGTAAATATATAGTATTAAAATTAATTAGGGCAGGATTTGACCAATTATTCATAAGGTAATCGAGCGCCCTTATTCTTTGGAGTTTTGTGCCTTTATAAATTTATTTTATTTAAAAAGTTTTAAATCAATAGTATAAGTGCTAAATTTTTAGGTTTTTAGTCTTGGTGTGTTTTATAGTTTTCATCAAAATGAGCCTGGTACTACTATTTTAACAGAAATTTCTATAGAATTAATGTAGGCATTAGGATTATTAATAAAATTGAAAACCATGCCTGTGATGTCATTGAAAACCCCAATGCTTCATACAATGAATGGTTTTTTAAGAGTGGATTAGTTAAAATCCTTCCGTCCGGCATTTTGGAATAATCGTGTTTTTATATGTTGGTAGTATTGTTTGTTTATTGTGTATGTTTATGGAAATAGTTTATATTTCGGTTTAGCCTTTTGGTTCTACTCGGAATTTCGTGGGTAACAATAATATTTGAAAAAAGTATGCAGATATTTATTAAAGAACTATTGATCCCTAACAGATTCCTCCCTCCCGATAGCTATCGGTACAAAGCCTTAATCATTTCGTTTGGCTTTGTTTCGGTCAGAATGACACTGTTTAGCAAGTGTTTAAGGCAAATGAGGCGCACTTCGACTCCGCTCAGTGACCAAGCCGCATTTGCCTACTGACTTCATAAAAACGTGTCATTCCGACAAAGTTTTCCGAAGTATGAGGAATTCCGATAGCCATCGGAAGGAGGAATCTGTTTGAAATAAAGTAATTTTTCTTTCCACGAAATTCCGTGTAGTACCGCATTTTATAAATAGGGCAGGTTCAATCCTATTCTTTGTTATCTTTGCGCAAAATTTTGAACTATGTCATTGAATTGTGGAATTGTTGGCCTGACAAACACAGGTAAAACTACTATATTTAACTGTATATCAAGAACTAAAGCGGAAGCGTCGAATTATGCTTTCAGCGCAACCAAAACCAATATCGGGATGGTTGATGTGCCCGATCCTCGTTTATATAAAATTGATGCGCTGATAAAATCTGCAAAAGTAGTCCCTGCTGTTGTGGAAATTCTCGATTTGCCGGGTTTGGCTAAAGGTGCCAGTCAGGGCGAAGGTGTGGGCAATAAGTTTTTGGCCGATATTCAGCAGGTGGATGCTTTGATCCATGTGCTCCGTTGTTTCGATGACGAAAACCTGCCCCATGTGGAAGGTTCCGTAAATCCGGTGCGCGACCTCGAAATTGTTGACCTTGAGCTTCAGGTGCGCGATATGGATCTGGTGCAAAGAAAAATCCAACGCCTGGAGAAAGTGGCCAAATCGGGCGATAAAGATGCGAAAAACGGAATTGCTTTCCTGCAAACGGTTCTGGACCATCTCGAAAATTTCGAGAATGTTCGGAAAATGGAAATCAGCGAAGCCAATCAGAAATATCTTGATGACCTTTTCCTTTTAACCACAAAACCGGTAATTTATGCCTGCAATGTGGATGATGAATCGGCCACAAGCGGAAATGCTTATGTGGAAAAAGTGCGTGAAGCTGTAAAAGATGAAAAAGCTGAAGTGCTTGTTATTGCCGGACAGCTCGAATCCGAAATTGCAGAACTGGACGAAGAAGACAGAAAAGAATTTATGGCGGATGCCGGACTGACCGAGCCGGGTGTGGACCGCCTTATACGCTCTGCTTACGATTTGCTCAAGCTGCAATCCTTCTTCACTGCAGGCCCCAAAGAAGTGAAAGCCTGGACAATTCGCAAAGGCATGACTGCCCCGCAGGCCAGCGGCGTAATTCACAGTGATCTGGAACGCGGCTTTATCCGTGCTGAGGTGATGAAATACAATGATTTTATCGAATTGGGTTCCGAACAAGCTGTGAAAGAAGCAGGTAAATTCAAGCTCGAAGGCAAAACATATATCGTGGAAGATGGCGATATCTTGCATATCCGTTTTAATGTCTAGGTTTCGGGCAAATTAGTGTATTTCCTTATAAGGCGTTTGTTCGCGGTATATTTGACTTTTCCCGTATTTCTGTCAAATTGTCAATATTCTTTTGCTTAAGTATGCATTGCATATAACTATGTAATTGCTTTTGCGTTATTATTGGGAAAGCCCGATGATAAAAAGGATATTGATATACATTTTACCCCTGCTGCCCTTCTTTGCTCATGCGCAGGAAATCCCCGGATTGGGTCTTGGGAATTATTCGGGCGTAAACAGTCTTTATATCAACCCTTCCTCATTACTCCATAGCAAACTCTACCGCGATGTGAATATCATCGGTGCTGATGTTTTCTTCCAAAATAATGTAGTTTACTGGCCTTCATCCGATTTATCGGGACTGAAATTGCTCACGGGCAGTATTCCCAACTTTAAATATGGCGTGGATGAAAAGCCGTTTTTAATCAATCCGGATCAGGATTTAGAGCAGTTTTATAATTCCGTACGTGTGCTGGGGCCGGCCTTTATGATGGTGGAGGAGAAATATGCCATTGCCATCCATCTCGGCGCGCGCAGCATGACTTCTGTGGATGATTTGCCGAAATCGGTGATGAATTTTGCTTATTACGGCCTGGATTACAAACCCCAGCATGGGATTTTATATGATGAAGGCAGTTTCAGTATGGCGAGTATGAGCTGGGCTGAGTTTGGCGTAACCTACAACCGCGAAATCGTAAAGCGTGCCTGGGACTGGCGCTCAGTCGGTGTTACTTTCAAATTGCTTTTTGGCTATGAAGGCGTTAAGGTAGATGTTCAGGATTTGAGCTATGTGGTGGTAAACGATTGTACTGTGGATATCAGGCAGTTGGATGCGGAAATTGCGTTTTCTGCGCCCATTAACTACAGTACAAACGAAATGCTGGATAACCAATTGCAAGTGGGAAGTGGTTTTTCGTTCGATCTGGGCTATACCTGGTTAAAGGCTAAGAAAACCATGCAATGGCATAAAGTTGACCGCCCCTGCGAAATGCGCTTTGTGCCTTATGATTTCCGTTTGGGTCTGTCGCTGCTGGATGTGGGCATATTGAGTTTTAAAACCAATGCGGAAGTGCATTCGTACGATAATATCCAATACTTCTGGAACCGCATTGATTCCCTTGGCTATGATAATCTGCAATATGCGCTGAATGACATCAGTCAAAGGTTTTACGGCAATCCGGAGGCTTCCTTGAAATCTGAATCGTTTAGCATGATGTTGCCGGCAGCTTTTTCGGCGCAACTGGATTATCATTTGCGCGATGAATGGTTCCTGAACGGATATGCTGTGCTGGCATTGCCGGTTTCGCCGGTGAAAAGGCCAAACCTGCTCTATGTTTCACCCCGCTATGAAACGGAAAAATTTGAAGCCGGAATGCCGGTTTCTTTCTATAATTTTACTCAGCCGCGCATCGGATTGTATGGCAGGCTGTATGGTATTACTGTTGGGACAGATAAACTGGGAACTTTTTTGGGGCTGAACGATTTCTATGGAATGGATTTTTATTTCAGCATCCGGCTGGGTATTCCCTTCTGGATCAAAGGACGCTGCCCTGCCGAAAAACTGGAATATCCCTGTGAACGCCTGCATTTTCAATAAAATAAGCGACTCGGGAATTTAGCTTCCCGGCCTGGACAGGCTATGCTTCGTTCGGGCATTATGGATGGAAATTAAAGGCTGCTTAAGAGCAAAATAACCACGCCGGCAACCATTACCAAAACAGAAATGCTGCGCCGGAGCAGGTTTTGCTCCCGGAAATAATGTCCGCCAATAATTGTGGCAAAGAAAACCGAAGTGCGTTTTATGGAAAGAACCAGTGCAACCGGACCGGCTTTCATGGCCAGAATGTGCGCATAGCGATAGATAATGGCCAGAACAGCAATGGCCAAAATGGGTTTCCAGCTTTGTTTGAATTGTATAGCCAGAGCTTCATGTTTTTTCTTTGTGATAAGGAATGCGACCAAAAAAACGATGCTGTAGAAGATCTGCTGCAGGGGCAGAAACAGTTGTGGCGGTACACGGAAATCGCGCAACAGGCTCTTGTCCAATATAGTTGTGGTCGAAAATAGAGCAATCGCAGCAAGGATAAACCATTGCGCTTTATTCCTTTTAACAAAATAAAAAGGTGAGCGCCAGTCTCCGCGTTTATCAATTTGCAGGAAATATGTTCCAATAAGCAATAAAATCATTCCGGCAATGCCTGTGCTGCCAATGTTTTCTCCCAAAAGAAAAAAGGCCAAAACAGCCACCACCGCAGGGGTAAACACCAGTAAGGGGAGTGAATTGCTCAACTCATTGTATTTGAGCCCGTACATCACCAAAAGGAAAGCGCCGGCACCAAGGACAGATTTAAAAAACAGTACAAAAACTGATAGGGCAGAAACAGTGCCCGGATCTGCATCGAGCAAAAATGGAAGCGTAAAAACAGCTGTCAAAACCGATACGATGAGGGAAAAAGCCAGTGGATCGCTTTTAAGCAGGGCTTTCTTTTCCAATACCGCTGCCGAAGCGGAGAACAGCGCTGATATGATTGCCAGGGCTTGCCACATAAATATGCTTGCTTAGTTGGCAAATTTATGGATAAAAGCACAGCTGCATCAAAAAAAAATCCGGAAACAAGAATGCTCCCGGATTATTTGCTTTTATTGTTTTGTTTTTACTTCACAATAAAACGTTTATGCAACACAAAATCATCGCAAATGAAACGCAAAATAAACACGCCTTTCCGGCTTGAAGGCAAGTAGTATTTTCGCTGGAAAACATCACTGAGCCTTGTGTTTATGGTTTCGTTCAGAATGAGCTTCCCATTCATGTCCAGTATCTGGATTTGCTTCACTTTACGGCCTTTTTGATTGCTTTCGAAACGAATTTCAAAGTCGCCCTGCGAAGGGTTCGGCCACAGGCTTAATCTGCCGTAATGTTCACTGCCATAAATGTCTTCCATGCCGGTGGTAACAATATAAATCCCGGTGCTGTCCACAATATAGTCCAGGTCATAAATGCTGGTATCGGCATTATAAATGTTGAGGTAATACATGCTGTCCATAGGCAGGCAGGGCAAATCCACCACAATGCGGTAATCGCCTCCGTTTACTTCAGTGAAGCAGTAATCGCCCAAATCGTTGGTTTTGGTACGTTTGATGATGTGCCAGGGAATGGAATCGGCTTTTTCGGTTCCGAGGAGTTCGAGGGAGATGTCCACATTTTTAATCGGCTCGCCCAATGGGTGTTTTCCGTGGATGTCGTAGGAAACATTTCCGCAAAGCGTCGCATCGCCTGTGCCGCCATTGTAGAATGTGAGCAGATCGATATCAATGTTTTCGAGACCGCTGCCACTCATGCCCAAACTGGTGTCCACCATAGTGGCGTAGTTCCAGTATGCTGCCTGTTCGTACCATGTACGGAAGCTGTTTTCAATTTCCTCCGATTGTGCAGATATCAGGTATTGGAGGCATGGGCTTACATCTTCCAGCATATAAAATCCATTTTCATCCGTATAAACCGAATCGAAAGCAGGGGAGAGGTGATCCGGTGCATAGGCATGGATTTTGACCAGGGCATTCGCAACAGCTTCTCCTTCAATGCTTACGATACCGCTAATGTCGATGCCTGGTTCATTGAAAATGATTATTGAATCTCTGGTGCTGCATCCGGCAGTGTTGCTTACTTCAACCCAGTAAGTCCCCGGGCCGTAAACCGTCAGGTAGGGCAAAGTGCTGCCATCCTGCCAGAGATATGAAGCATGCGTTCCTGCATCCAGCGTAAGCATATCGCCCGGACAAAGGCTGGTGTCGTTGCCGAGGAAAAGCTGTGGGGAATTGCTCACAAGCAGATCAATGCTTTTGCTGTGCGTGCAGTTTTCCTCATTGCTTACGGTGAGCTGTACATTGTAGCTGCCTGCATCAAGAAAAACATGCTGGGGGTATTGCTGGCCTGATGTTGTGCCATCGCCAAAATCCCATAGCCAGGTGTCGATGCTGCTGCCCGTACTGCTGCTCAAATCGGTGAAAGTTGTGATCCTTCCTGCACAGGCATGGCTAAAGCTGAATTCAGCCACCGGAAGCGGAACAATTTCAATGTTTTGCGAATAGCTGTCGGAACAGCCGTCTTCATTAGTGATGTCTAAAGTAACCGTATAAGTCCCGCTTTGCTGATATACATGTTCAGGATTTTGCCCAGAAGAAACCGTTCCGTCGCCAAAGTCCCAGTTGCGGCTTGCAATAGGCAATGTGCTTTGCGAAAGATCGGTAAAAGATACCGGCTGATTCAGGCAGGAAGCGCTAAAATCAAACTGCGCCACCGGGCTTTCTTTAACTGTTACGAGTTGCATCAGCGAATCGGTACAGCCACCTGCGGCAGTTACAATCAGCCAGCATTCATAAGTGCCTGCCGCCGGATACTGGTGCAGTGGATGGCTTTCGCCGGAGGTTTCCCCATCACCAAATTTCCAGAGCCTTGCCTGAGGCACTCCCGTGATGTCGCTCTGGAAGTTTGTTGGCTGTCCGGAGCAAACACTGTTGAAACTGAAACTAAATTCAGGCAAGGGCAGTACATTGGTTTCATTGGCTGCGCTGCCGTTGCAACCTTCTGTTGTTGTGATATTTAAACTAACATTATAGCTGCCTGCTGCGGCATATTGATGTTCCGGGTTTTGTTCTGTAGAGCTGTTCCCATCGCCAAAATCCCAGTACCATTCAGATATTTCTGCTCCGGAGCTGATGTCGGTGAATTGTGTTGCATTTCCTAAGCATTCCTCAGAAGCCTGGAAGCCTGTTGTGGGCAAAGCGGAGATGCTGATAAAAGTAGTGTCCTGATTGGGCGGGCAATACCCATCTGCATCAAAAACAGTCAGATAAAGCTCCACACCGCCTGCGCTGATGTCGTTAAAACCGGGCGTGTATTGTGTCCAGAGGTTGTTGGGCGCATTGAAGCTGCCATCACCGGCTGTTGTCCATAAGGAGTTGTCGGCATTGACAGGGCCGCCATAGAGCTGGACACTTTCATTGGCACAAACACTTTGGTCGGAACCTGCATTGGCGTGCAAGTAAGGCTCAAATTCAACGCGCATGCTGTCGGTGGCACTGGCCTGACAGGGCGCTTCGCCTTCAACGCTTAGCCACAAATCAACATAGCCTTGCGCCAGATCTCCGTCACCGGGATGATAGACATTGTGCAAATTGTTCGGATCATCAAAAACTCCATCGCCGCTGCTGAACCACTGCGAACCGGCTGCATACCACATTTCTGCTTCAAGATGGATATCTTCATTGCTGCAAATGCGGTGATCATCTCCGGCAAATACTTCCGGCAGATATTGAATGCTTAAAAGCATGGAATCTGTGTGTGGATAACAGGCAGAACTTAATCCGTCAGAACTCAGGTACAGCCAGACCGAACCGGTAGAAATATCACCGGAACCCGGTGTGTAAAGGGCGTTCAGTAGGTTAGGATCATCAAAACTGCCGTCTCCTGCGCTGCTCCAAAGCAAAGTGGAATAGTTTTCTGCGCTGCCATCTAATGTGATGCCGGCATTTTCGCAAACCACCGCATCAGCACCTGCATTGGAAAGCGGAGGAGGAAGAATGCTCAGGGTCATTTCATCGGTATCTGTATCCGGACAGGCTGCCGCACCAAAAGCTGTGATGCTCAGCGCAACATTTCCGTTGGCAATATCGTTTGGCCCGGGCATATAAATGGCCATGGAAGATCCCGGATCATCAAAACTGCCATCACCACTGGTAGTCCATTCAAAACCTGATGAATACTCTACCCATCCCGCTGTTGGGAATGTGGCATTGGAACACATATCGGCATCCTCGCCTGCATGCGCCTCAGGAAGCGGGTCCATGCTGATAATCAGCGTGTCGCGATAAAGATCACCGCAAGGCGCAAGGGGATAGGCCGTCAGAACAATCGTGGACGAAAGTGCCGCGATTTCGTTCGCACCGGGCGTATAAGTTGTTGCAAGGCTGCCTGCATCATCGAAACTGCCATCGCCCAATGTAGTCCACAATATGCTTTGATAATCACTGGCCATTGCGTTGAGCATCAGGCTGGCATTTTCACAAATGCTGGTATCGTTTCCGGCATCGGCAAAAGGCAGGTAAATTACCTGCACATCCATGGTGTCTGAAGCATCGCCCTGGCAAGGTGCGTTGGCGGCAGCATTCAAAATAATCTGGAAGGAGCCTGTTGCAATATCGTTGCTGCCAGGTTGATAGGTTGTTGAAAGATCGTTGCTGTTGGTGAAAATCCCGTCGCCGGTAGTTGCCCAGTTCCATGTGCCCGCTTCGGCTACTTCTCCATCGAGCTGCAGCAGAGCATTTTCACAAACGGAAGTATCGGCACCGGCAAAAGCCTGAGGCAGTTTTCCTGCCGGAATGTTTTTCTCTAAAGTGTCGCTGCATCCATTGATGTCGGTCACAATAAGTTGCGCCATATAATCACCGGGAACGGCATATTCGTGTTTGGGATTTTGTAAAGAGCTGATATTATTGCTTCCGGAAGATGGATCGCCAAAATTCCAGTTCCACTGATCAATCTGACCTTCATTGCTCATGGAGAAGTCGGTGAAAGCCGTTGAATCGCCCCAGCAAGCTGTATCGCTCAGGAAATCAGCCATTGGCAAAGCAAAAACATGCACGCTTTTGGTGATGGTGTCGGAACAAGCGTTATTGCTGTATGTTATCAGTTCTACATCATAATCACCCGAAGTGGCAAAAGTAAATTCCGGATTTTGATCTGTTGATGTTTGGCCATCGCCAAAATCCCAGTTCCAGTTGATGATCGCTCCTCCGCTGATGCTGCTTTCGTCGGTGAATTGCATGGCTGTTTCCTCGCAAACGCTGTTTTGTGCAAAATCACTCACAGGGGAAGGATAAACCGTGATGTTCAGGACGGTATCCAGGATTCGTTCACAGGCATTGCTCATTTCTGCCCGTATTTTGAAAGCGGTATCAGAAGTAATATCTGCAATGTTGAAACAGAGCGTATCTGCAGGGCCGTTTTGCGCTGTTGTAAGCGGGATGTTGTTTTCATCGCAGATTTGGTAGTTTACGCCGCTTTCGGCATTGAAGATTTTAATTTCAGCGGTTTCGCCACTGCACAGACCGTCGGGTGCATCGGCGCCAATACGTCCATTATAGAACCAGGCAACTTCTTCGGGCTGTAATACGCGGCTGTAGATTTGTATCTCATCCAGGCTGATATGCGCATATTCATCGTCTCCATTGCCTGGGCGGCCAATATTGAGCACAGGCATATCGTCCAGGCCGCCGGGCGATGCTGCTTCGTTTATTTCTATTTGATTGTTAATGAATAGCTGGTTATGCCCACTTGTCCAAATGGCGCAAACATGATACCAGTTGCCGCTTTGCAATTGCTGCACCGAATTACCGCTACTGCCATTGGGGTCAATCATCTCCAGACGGCCGTCATTTAAAATATTAATAATGCGCCCGCCACTCGCGGCTTCATTGCTGAATATGGCTGCTTTTGTGGTTGGCAAACTTTCAATCTGCATCCAAAATGTCAGGCTGACTTCCTGGTGGAAATTCAGGTTGAGCGGAGCTACCATATAATTGCTGATGCCATCAAAAAGATAGGCGTGGTTTTCCCTGCCATAGCGGTCGCTGCTCAATGTGGCACCGTGCACCGTTGCGTCATAATTGTTTCCACTCATATCGTTGGCATTGCCATTGAACGGATATCGTGCCAGGATTTGTTGGTTGTATTCCGCTGGCAGGCCAACATCCAAAGGTGATGGTTTTACAGTAACGTCCTGATAAGTAGTGTCTTTGCATCCGTTGGTATTGGTGACCACCAAACGGACATTTTGTGTGCCAAAGCTGCCAAAAGTATGTTCGGGGTTTTGCTGGCTGCTTCCGAAATCCCATTCCCATGAGGAGATGTTTCCATATCCGGCAGAAGAGGCGTCGGTGAAATGTGTGGGGCTTTCCCAGCAAGCTTCATCGCTGCTGAAATCTGCCAAAGGATTTGCTGCAACTACAATATTAATGGTGGTATCGTCAACTGAACCGTAATTATTGGTGATGCTCAGGATGACGCTATGGTTTCCGGAAGAGGTGAAAATGTGTTCCGGATTTTGCTCTGTGGAGCTGCTGCCGTCACCAAAATCCCAGTTCCAGGCAGTGATGCTGCTGCCGTTGTGCACGCTCTGATCGGTGAAATGTGTGGGCGTGCCAAAACAAACGGTATCCGCATCAAAAATAGCCATGATGTCGTCGATAACCACAGCTTCGCCTGTATAGCTGTGCGTACAGCCAAATTCGGTTGTGACGCTGAGAGTCACCTGATAAATCCCGGGAGCTGTATAGCTGTGTTCGGGTTCCTGCTCGGCGGAATAGCTTCCGTCGTCAAAATCCCAGAACCAGGCAGTTATGTTGCCTTCGATGGAAGTGCTGAGGTCATTGAATTCCGCTTCTTGTCCCACCACAACCGTATCTACGCTGAAATCCGCCATCGGGATTTCATACACATGCACACTTTGCACCAGCGTGTCCTTACAGCCATTTGTGTTGGTCACAATGAGTTGGCTTTCGTAATCTCCCGCGATGCCGTATTTATGTTTGGTGTCCTGCGTGCCGGCATTGCCTCCATCGCCAAAGCTCCAGTTCCAGTTGGTGATGGCGCCTTCCATGGGCAGGGAATTGTCGGTGAAATAGCTGGTATCGTTGGAGCAGGAATTGTTTACAGAATAATCAGCCAGCGGTTTATACCAAACCTGGATCATTTCGGTAGTATCGGCATAACAACCGGCATCGGAATAGGCACGGAAATTCACCGGGTATGCACCACCCGTACCAAAGGTGTACATTGGGTTTTGGAGGGTGGAAGTATCCTGTTCATCAAAGATCCATTCGTATCCGGCGATAAAATGCCCTCCGCCAACACTGGCGCTGCCATTAAACTGGATTTCCGTTCCGGCACATTCGGGCGACCAGCTGAAGCTGACTTCGGGAGAGGGTTTGGAGTAGCGGGTTTCGTTAAGCGTGTCATTGTTTGGATTGTCATCATTGACACCAATCAACCAGATTTTGAAATTATATTCTCCATCCACGCTTATATCAATGCCTTCACTAAAAGTATATTCCAGGTCATTGCTGATGCTGCCTTCGATGGTATCCTGCACAATAACTCCTCCATTCACCTGATAAGCAATTTTGATGTCTGTAAACGGAATATCCCCGAATTGGCGCAGCAATACCGTAACACTATCAACACCATCATGTGTGCAGGAAAGATTTGGGCTGATGAGGCGGTTCACGCCAAAATCCACCATAAATTCCACAGCACCAATGTCGGGTGCCTGATCGTTACGGAGTTTGCCATTGATGTCGGTCGTTATGCCGCCAATCGGCAATCCGGCACCATTCAATTGCCGCTGATAGGGCAGAGGGTTGTCCTCGGCAGAAAAGAACGGATTCACGTTTTTACTGTTCGCATCTCCGATGATAGCAGCGCCCCAGGTATTTAGGTCGTTATAAGTAGTTCCGTCATAGTGCCCGATGTTCCCGTTCGGGCAGTAGTAGTTGTTGTAGTCGATGTCGCAGGTAGAGATGTCAGAATCGAAATAAGCAGGGATACCGGTATTGGCGCAGTTGAAAATATTGTTTTTGATGGTGAGGTTGGTAGGGCTGTCGGTTGAGTATTTCGTTGTTTCGATTGCCCTGCTGCCGGTTGTGTTAGTGCCTGTGTGGTTTATGGTGTTAAATAGGACATTACATGAATCTGCAGCGTAAGAGATTTTAATTCCGGTAGCATTTGACTGGCCATTGATGCTGATGAAATTATTTTTGATACTTGTTCCTTGACTATAGCAATAGATTGCATTTTCGTTTTCTAAGTTTAGGAAGCGGTTTCCCGAGATCTCGTTTATATTGCTTCCACGTGTTTCTAGATGACAGTTGAAGAAGTCATTGTTGATGATATCAGTGGCTTTGGGGAACCCATAAGCAGAGATATGCACATTATCATAAAAGCTATTGTTTTTAAAGAGGTGTCCTTTGCTGTTCGGGTTATAGAAAGATATTGATCCATGGATTTGACAGTTTTCAACTGAAATTTCCTGGCAGTCAGTAGCGTAAAGTTTTTCATGAAAATAAGAGTTAAGAATGGAAATGCTGTATGAATCATAAGCTCTTATGGCAATAGTGTTTAGGTGTCGCAAAAAACAATTTTTAAAAGAAATATTGTTGCAGTCCTGCATTACAACAGAATAGTTGCCTCCTGAATATCTGTCAATTTTGATTTTGTTAAAAGTTATGTTGCTGGTGTTGTTTAAAAGGAGGGTATAATCTAATGCTGAAGAACCCATTGCGAGGCTTACCGCCGAAGAATCCCCGGACTCGGACTGGAAAGTAACCGTGTTTAGTTCAGAACTGCCGGGTATGGCGTTTATTTCAATCTGTTCCTGATAAACCCCATCGCGCACATTGAAGACCACCGGACAGGTGATGCCTGCTTCGTTGAGCACGGTGATGGCTTCTGTGAAATTTTCAAAATCCCCGTCAGAGCCACCAATGGTATAAGTGCCGCAAAGCGGTGCGACCAGATTATTGAGATATGCCGTATCGTTATAGGGTACAACATCATTTTGGCTGTTTGGCTGTTCGCTCCATGCTTTAAGGTTAAAAATAGTGCTGCTGTTAAAGTTATAGTTTGGAGATAGGATTATTTCTTCACTCTGCTGGTAGGCCAGGCTTCCGTTCCAGCTTACCGGGTTTTGCGATTCCCCGTTAATTTCCCATTGAATAATGGCATTGTTAAGGTTTTCTGTACCTTGGTTCATGAGCATTACTTTAACAGCCTGGTTGCTGCTTTGCAATGGGTTTTGCGGAGCTGTGAATTCGTCTATTCCTGCATCAATCGCTACAGGACTAAATTCTTTTGCGCCAATATCGGGTGGGTTATTCCTGATTGTTGAGTCAATATCAATAGTTATGCTGTTGAACCAAATGCCCGAAGCATTTAATAGTGCCTGATTGGGGTCAGGAAGGCTGTCGGCAGAAAAGAACGGATTCACGTTTTTACTGTTCGCATCTCCGATGATAGCAGCCCCCCAGGTATTTAGGTCAGAATAGGTAGTCCCATTGTAATAACCGATGTTCCCGTTCGGGCAGTAGTAGTTGTTGTAGTCGATGTCGCAGGTAGAGATGTCAGAATCGAAATAAGCAGGGATACCGGTATTGGCGCAGTTGAAAATATTGTTTTTGATGGTGAGGTTGGTAGGGCTGTCGGTTGAGTATTTCGTTGTTTCGATTGCCCTGCTGCCGGTTGTGTTAGTGCCTGTGTGGTTTATGGTGTTAAATAGGACATTACATGAATCTGCAGCGTAAGAGATTTTAATTCCGGTAGCATTTGACTGGCCATTGATGCTGATGAAATTATTTTTGATACTTGTTCCTTGACTATAGCAATAGATTGCATTTTCGTTTTCTAAGTTTAGGAAGCGGTTTCCCGAGATCTCGTTTATATTGCTTCCACGTGTTTCTAGATGACAGTTGAAGAAGTCATTGTTGATGATATCAGTGGCTTTGGGGAACCCATAAGCAGAGATATGCACATTATCATAAAAGCTATTGTTTTTAAAGAGGTGTCCTTTGCTGTTCGGGTTATAGAAAGATATTGATCCATGGATTTGACAGTTTTCAACTGAAATTTCCTGGCAGTCAGTAGCGTAAAGTTTTTCATGAAAATAAGAGTTAAGAATGGAAATGCTGTATGAATCATAAGCTCTTATGGCAATAGTGTTTAGGTGTCGCAAAAAACAATTTTTAAAAGAAATATTGTTGCAGTCCTGCATTACAACAGAATAGTTGCCTCCTGAATATCTGTCAATTTTGATTTTGTTAAAATTTATGTTGCTGGTGTTGTTTAAAAGGAGGGTATAATCTAATGCTGAAGAACCCATTGCGAGGCTTACCGCCGAAGAATCCCCGGACTCGGACTGGAAAGTAACCGTGTTTAGTTCAGAACTGCCGGGTATGGCGTTTATTTCAATCTGTTCCTGATAAACCCCATCGCGCACATTAAAAACCACCGGGCAGGTGATGCCTGCTTCGTTGAGCACGGTGATCGCTTCTGTGAAGTTTTCAAAATCCCCATCAATGCCGCCAATGGTAAAGGAGCCGCAAAAGGCAGCTGCCAGAGATCGGTCTGTACTGTCATTCTGCGGGTTTTCATCAGGCTGGCCGTTGGGGCTTTCCTGCCAGACCTGTATGTTTTGTAACAGACCGGCAGGGAAGTTCAGGCTCCCAATCGTAATGTCATCAATTTGAGAATTATAGGGTAGGTTGCCTGTCCAGTTGTAGGGCGTTTGTTCAGTGCCGTTTACTTTCCATCGGATGGTGGTGGATGTGATGGTTTCATATCCGTAATTGCGCAGGCTTACTTTTATGTCCTGCGTGCCTTCATCAAAAGGCATATTGGGATCGGTAATTTCCACAATGCCTGCATCGTAGTTGAGGGGCGCAAGTACCTTGATGTTATCGATGGCCCAAAACATGCTGCTGTCGCCTTCCCAGCGGAAGCGCAGGCGTGTGGCGGTATTGCCTCCCGCCCAGTTAGAAATATCGTAGGTGGCTTTGGCGGGATTTTCAGTGCTGTCCGTAAAGCTGTCCACGAGCTTCCAGGCGCTACCGTCCCAGATTTCCACTTTTCCTTCTCCGCCGCGACCTCCGGCAAAAAAGTGATCGAAGAAGAGTAAAATGTGTGGATTGATGGAGCAGTCCAGGAATGGCGTTACCAAATCAACCTGCTCTGCTCCTCCGCTGCCGGAATAATATTCGCTGTCGAAAATGGCAAATGTCCCGATAATCGGGAAATTCATCGTACGGTTGCCCGGATTGTCAAAACGCCAAAGATCACCCGCAGAGCCTGTTACAGTGTTGTTTTCCCAGCCGGTTGGAGGCGTGATGCTGTCCGTTGCCGCACTGAAATCTTCGTTCAGGATGTAGGTCTGTGCATGTATGTTCGTGCTTATAGTTACAAAAATCAAAAGAAATGCTGTGCGAATTACTGCCTTAAGGATTGCCCTTTTTGAAATACCTGTGATTTTCATACGATCTTATTTTAACTACTTTCTGCTTTAATGTGCTGTTTACGAATGTATTTGAAAAAAGATTCAGTTTTATTTCTGAAATTTTTCCATACATTTGTTTGTCCAAATTACGGAATTTAATTGAGACGGCAAATTAAATTTGTGTAAAATAATACAGTAGTTTTTGATGGAAGAGAATGTGAGAAATTCAGGATAAAGTAGCTGTTTTGCATGATAATCGCAGTGAATTTCATGATAAACGATTTTCGTTTCATTTACTCCCGGTAATTTTATTTCCGGGAAAGAGGCTGGGAAATCCGGCTTTTGCGCATTCGTATCTGTGGAACTTTTTTCATTTTGTAAAGAATAAATAGTTGGTTTAATGCTGCTCGCATAAATTTCGAAAGGATCATTGCTTCCAACATTGTTCAAATTCCTTTGATTTATCATGCGCTTCCATCATTTTTTCTTTCCAGGAGACGCAAATTGGCTGCGATTTTCCTATTTTTGTTGGTGTCCTCAATATTTTGAAGAGCATTGAGGCACCTAAACACATGCAATGAAAAAAGAGCACGAAAAATATATGCGCAGGGCCGTGGCTTTGGCGCAGCAGGGAATGGAATCCAATGCGGGAGGGCCCTTTGGTTGTGTCATCGTGAAAGATGGCAAAATAGTTGGCGAAGGGCATAACCGGGTGCTGGCCGATAAAGACCCAACAGCACATGCCGAAATTGTAGCAATTCGGGACGCATGCCGTAATTTATCTGATTTCCAGTTGGAAGGCTGCACGCTCTACACCAGCTGCGAACCCTGTCCTATGTGTCTCGGCGCCATTTACTGGGCGCGCCCCAAAGAAGTTTTTTATGCCCTGACCAAAGAAGATGCGGCAGATGCCGGTTTTGATGATCATTTTATTTATGAGGAAATCGAAAAACCCATGCACATCCGCAGTATTAAATTTGAAAAACTGCTCCGCAGCGAAGCCGCACCGCTCTTTCAATATTGGAAAGAGAAACAGGATAAGAGTGTTTATTAGCTTGTAAACACATTATCTGATTAAAGTGGAGCAGAAAAAGGAGTTTTCCGGCATTGGTGATTGATATTAAAATTGATGCCGAATACAATGGCAAAACGCTACAATAAAGAAAACGGACGAAAATGCATGCGTTTGCGAGGATATGATTATTCGCGTGAAGGATTATATTTTATAACCATAATGGTGCAAAAACGTCTTCATTTATTTGGGGAAATCAAAAACGGTCAAATGATTTTAAATCATGCAGGAGAAATGGTGCATGAATGGTATTACGAAATTGAAAATAAATTTCCCGATAAACGATGCCACGCAATGGTGGTTATGCCAAACCATTTTCATTGTATTATTGAAAACACAAAATGTGATGCCCACGATGAATGGGACGCCCACGTGGATTCATGTTTTGAAACACCCAATAACAATCACAATGATCCACATTGTGGTGAAAAATACAACAAACAAAACCAAATATACAATGCGGGCATTGAAAGGGCAATGGATTGGTTCAAAACAATGACAACCAATGCATACATCCGTGGTGTAAAAAACGAAAATTGGCGACGTTTTGACCGGAAATTATGGCAACGAAGTTGTCACGACCGTATCATCAGAAACGAAGAAGCATACCAAAATATATCCAAATATATTTTCAACAATCCGGCATCCTGGCAAGAAGATGGAGGTAATGAGAAATTAAAATGCATATGATGAATACCGTTTTGAAAAATTATTGAGCTAATAATTTTTGGCAATTAAAATTTTTCGTAAATATTGGTAATAACTATTCTATTCTTCCTATGATTGATGATTAATGCTATTGGTTCTACACGGAATTTCGTGGAAAGAAATTAGAATGCTATTTCAAACAGATTCCTCCAAAGTTTCCTCATACTTCGGAAACTTTGTCGGAATGACGCATTTTTATGGAGTCAGGAGGCAAATGCGGCGCACTTCGACTTGGTTCGGCTACGCTCACCACAGGACGCTCAGTGACCAGGTCGCATTTGCCTTAAACGCCTAATAAACAGCGTCATTCCGACCGGAACAAAGCCAAACGAAGTGATTAAGGCTTTGTCCCGATAGTTATCGGAAGGGAGGAATCTGTTAGGGATCAATGGTTTATTAATAAATATCTCCATATTATTTTCAAACATTATTGTTACCCACGAAATTCTTAGTAGAACCGAAAAAGTAATGCCGTATTTTAATCCGGTTGAAAAGCTTATCAAAACTATTGATGATTATATAAATCAGGACAAATAAAAATATCTGCCCAGATCATTCATGCTTCCGCTTTGTTCATACAATCTATCCCTCTTCTCCTCCCATTCCATAGACAAAATCCCTCATTCCGTTGATTTAATTTCCACAATGGCATAGTCTGAAAGTATGTTTGCATTGTAATCACTAAAAAGAAATTATCATGAAGAAATTAAAATTAAATGCTTTGAACTTCTTTCTCATTCCATTACTATCTCTGACGCTTGCATTGGGCGCTTGCAGTGATGATGAGGACGATACCGAAATAGTTGACAACAATCAAACCGAACTGCCTGATATTACCGGTTATCCCATTGCAGGAACCAATCAAACAATTTTTTATAGTGATGCGGGTATTATTTCTGAACCATCCCCAGATGATGCTTTCTATGGTCAAAATGCTCATTACCCGGGCAATACGCCGCAGTATGTCGATAATGGCGATGGCACTGTAACCGATATGGTCACAGGATTGATGTGGCAAAGCAGTTTTGACCATAATGAAGACGGAGAAATTAATTATTCAGATAAAAAGACCTATGCCGAAATCCTCGAAATGGTCGAAGAAGGCGTGAGTTTTGCCGGTTACGACGACTGGAGGCTTCCCAGCATCAAAGAGCAATATTCCCTGATCCTTTTCAGCGGGAAGGACATCAGTGGCTACGAAGGTAGTTCTACCGACGACCTCACACCGTTTATTAATACCGACGTTTTTGAGTATGCTTACGGCGACCTGGATGCAGGTGAACGACTCATTGATGTCCAATGTGCCTCTACCAATGTGTATGTGGGGAGCGATATCGAAACCATGGTTTTTGGCGTCAACTTTGCCGATGGGCGCATCAAAGGCTATGGCACAAGCATGATGGGCGAAGACAAGGCTTTTAATTATCTGCTGGTACGCGGCAACGAAAGCTATGGCATCAACCAGTTTGTGGATAATGGCGATGGCACCGTCAGTGATCAGGCTACCGGACTGATGTGGATGCAGGACGACAGCGGAGAAGGCATGATTTGGGAAGAAGCCCTGGCGCTGGCCGAATCAACAGAATTTGCCGGACATAGCGACTGGAGGCTGCCCGATGCAAAGGAACTCCAAAGCCTTGTGGATTATACCCGTTCGCCAAATACAACAAATTCGGCCGCTATTGATCCGCTCTTTAATTGTACCGAAATTACAAACGAAGCCGGCCAAAGCGATTATGGTTTTTACTGGAGCAGCACAACACATGCCAACTGGACAACAGGAAACGAAGGTGCATGGGGCGCATATGTTTCTTTTGGCCGTGCCATGGGAAATATGCAAATGCCTACCGACCCTCCAATGAAATCAATTGAAGCATCAGGCCGCAGGCTCCCTCCGCCACCACATAGCAATAATTTTAAATCGGGCGACGCCAACTGGGTTGATGTTCATGGCGCAGGTGCGCAGCGCAGCGACCCAAAATCAGGCGATCCTTCCGTTTATGCCGACGGCCACGGCCCACAAGGCGACGCTGTGAGAATATTCAACTATGTGCGCCTGGTGAGAAATATAGATTAAAACAACATCCACTCATGGTCAATACCTATTCCAAAATAAAAGCTTTGGAATAGGTATTGCTCCAATACTTCCGGATTAAAAGCAAGGCCGGATATTTCCTCTACGAAACAAAGGATTTTTATACATTTGTTTAAAATCAGGACATGACAGCATTCTTAAAAAATAAAACAGCACCCTTCCAAACCGCCATCATCAGCTTTGTGTGGATCCTGCTCATGGCCATTCCATTGCTTTTCGGCGATTTCGACGAAAGGGTCAACTGGGAACATATTTTTAAAATCTGGCGCGAATATGCCATGCTTTTCGTGCTCTTTATGATCAACCGTTTTGTCCTGATTCCTTATTTGTTTTTCAAAAACAGGCGCTTCCTTTATTTTTTTAGCGCTGCCGCGATGATCTTTCTTCTTGCAGTTGGGGTTTATGTGGCCAATATGGACGATGCCCCTAAGAATGCCAAAAGGCTACCGCCACCGCCACAGCACGAACACCGCTTGGGGCCAAGGCCTGTGCCAAAAGCAGAAGAGTTTATCCCGCCCTACGCTAACCTGCTTATACTCGGTATTTTAATCATCGGATTTGATACCGGTCTGGCAATCTCCATGAAATGGATCAAATCAGAACAAAACCGCATCCGCCTCGAAAAAGAAAATACTGAAAATAAACTCGCTTCCCTGCAAAATCAGGTGAGCCCACACTTTTTTATGAATACGCTCAACAATATCCACGCGCTTATCGATATCAATACCGAAGAAGCAAAAGAATCGGTTATCCGCCTTTCGCGATTAATGAGCTACCTGCTCTACGAAACACAGGATCAGCTTGTTCCCCTGAATAAAGAACTGGAGTTTATCCGCAATTATATCGACCTGATGCGTTTGCGCTTTAATAAAAATGTGCGTATTGAACTAAATATTGCCGAAAATATACCGGATATCCGCATTGCTCCGGCTCTTTTTATTTCTTTTATCGAAAATGCTTTTAAGCATGGCATCAGCTATCAGAAAAAATCCTACGTGCAGATCATGTTTACCAAAGAAGACAATCAGCTGTGCTTCCATATAGAAAACTCACGCCATCCGGCCAAAGCCGATAAAAAAGACAAGGCTTCCGGACTGGGTATCGAAAACAGCAAAAGGCGTCTTGACCTGCTTTACGGCAATAAACATATGCTCGATATAAATTCCAATGAAATGAGTTTTAGTGTAAATTTAAAAATACCATTATGATCCGCTGTATCGCCATAGATGATGAGCCGCTGGCTTTGCGCCAGATCGAAAGCTACATCAGTAAAACGCCCTTCCTGGAGCTGGTAGCATCATTTGATAATGCCTTCGAAGTCATGGAGTTTCTGCGCAAAAAGGAGGCCGACCTGATGTTTGCCGATATCAATATGCCCGACCTTAACGGAATAGAAATGGCCAAATCGCTCAACAATCCGCCCAAAATAGTTTTTACTACCGCCTACCGCGAATTTGCCGCCGAAGGTTTTCAGCTCGATGCTGCCGATTACCTGCTCAAACCCATCAGCTATAGCGACTTTCTTAAATCGGCAGAAAAAGTAAAAAGCCGCTATTTTGCTCAGCCGGCAGCAGAAACCACTATATCATCGGGCGATGATTTTCTTTTCATAAAGTCGGAGTATAAAATCATACGCATTAATTATAAAGATATCAAATACATCGAAGGCATGCGCGAATATGTGCGCATCCACCTGGAAAACCAAAAACCGGTGATGGCCCTGATGAGCATGAAAAGCATTCATCACCACCTGCCCGAAAAGGATTTTATGCGCGTGCACCGTTCATTTATTGTTAACCTTAATAAGATTTCTGTGATCGAGCGCAACCGCATTGTGTTCGATGAAGATACATACATCCCTGTAAGCGAACAATATAAATCCGATTTTCAACATTTCCTCGATAATAACTTCCTGCAATCCTGAGTTAAAAATACATTTTATAAGCCTCCATTTGCATGCGCAGGCGTGCGGCCAGAGATTGATTACTGTCCTTTAGCTGATCGTATATCAATTGCGCTTCCTGCTGATACTTCCTGATTTTTTCTTTTGGCCAGTGTTTGGGAGGTTTCTGCAGATTTGTAATCCGGTCGGCCAGTTTTACCATAGCTGTTTCCGCTGGCTGATTTTGAATCCGGCGCAAACTGTCAGCCATACGCTCCTGTTTGTTGCTTATCGCTTTTTCTTTGCTTAGAGCCGATACGGCATCAGTAATTTTTGCTCCAAATTCGTACAATAGATCTTCTTTGCCGCAATCTGTATCTTCCAGGACATCATGCAAAAGAGCAAGCTGCACGGCAAAATCAATATCAAAACAAGGCTCTTCAAAATAAGCCAGCAGTATTTCCATCGCTACATTGGAAATGTGCACGATATAACTGATTTCAGATGAAGGCATTTTCTGGTCTTTATGCCAGAATCCCGCATAGCGGATGGCATTTTGGTATTTTTCCTGCAAGCGCACCGGCAACGGAATTTGCGGGCTTCTTGCTGTGCGCTGCCATTCCGATTGCCTTATTTTTTGTACCGGATCTTCTTTGATCATCCGGATGATTTCTTCATCAGACAGCATATCCAGAATAATGGAATCATCTCCAAAGAGGCAGTGGTTCCAGCCCAGATTATAGGCTTTGAGCATCAGTGAAGATGACGGGCTTTGTTTGGGGTTATTTTTGGGTTTTTTATCCTGATTCATTTTTTTGTTTTAGGAGCTTTCAATAAAAATCAAAAATACAATATAATCAACTAAATTTGTATAAAAATATTGTATATTTGACATCTGCCAACTTTGTTTTTCAGAAAACTACCGGCAAGGTTCTCAAAAAATAATTTGATTTGAATTTGGTATGATGCAAATTACATCCGACAACCGCAGTATATTTTTCAAAGGAACAGTATTAATTCTGTGGTTTTTTCTATTGCTCAATCCGGTGAAATCACAACCGCGTATCGGCCCGCCTCAGAGCTGGGTGGAAAGTACAGCCTTACTGGATACGTCTGTAGCCGTGGCAAGCAATGCTTTTCAGTATTTTTTGATTGATAATCAGTTAAATATACAAAAAGAAAGTGCTTATTTGCGACAGGTGTACAAAATACTGAACAGTTCGGGAATCCAGTCTTTGTCGGCGCTTTCGGTTACCTACGATCCTTCCTATCAGCAATTGATTTTTCATGAGCTTAAGATTATCAGGAATGGCAGTATTGTTTATTCTCTGAAAGCTTCTGATATTGAACTTTTTCAAAGGGAGTTGAGCATGGATCGCTATGCATATGACGGCTCGGTGAGCGCTGTTGTGAATTTTAAAGATGTACGCGTTGGCGATCTGGTGGATTATTCCTATACGATTGAAGGCTTTAATCCGGCCAATAAAGGGAATGTCTCCTTTTTTGATCGTGTGCAATTCACTGTTCCGGTCAATTTTGTGAAAATTAGGATTTTGTATCCGGAAGATAAGTATTTGGGCCATAAGCTTTTTAATGCCTGCCCGGAGCCGGAAAAAGCACAAAAAGGAAGTTTGACGGAATTGCGTTGGGAACTGCCGGCCAAAGATTTTGTTACTTATGAATCCAATACACCATCCTGGTTTACTGCCGGCAAAAGAGTGCAGATCAGCAGCTATCCATCATGGAAAGCAGTGCATGATCATATTTTGCCCCTGTTTAAAATAAGTGCCCCCGATTGGCGCACTTTGAAACTGCCCACTGATCCGGATTTGTCAGAAGAGGAAAATATTCTGCGAACCATCCGTTGGGTTCAGAATGAAGTGCGCTATTTGGCATTTTTTGGCGGAACAGGTGCTTTCAAGCCCAATAAACCCCAGGAGGTTTTTAATAATCGTTATGGCGATTGCAAAGATAAATCCCTTTTGCTGGTCGCAATGCTGCGTAAAATGGGACTGGAAGCTTATCCTGTGCTTGTCCATAGTATTTTTCGGGCAAAGCTGTCCGAAATATTGCCATCCAATTCATTTGATCATTGTGCGGTTTGCCTCTTTTATCATGGGAAAAGGTTCTTTATTGACCCGACTCTAAGCAACCAGGGTGGTGATCTGTACCATATCTCATTTCCGGATTTTAAATATGGTTTAATACTTCGTGCAGGAGAAAAAAATTTAACTGAAATCCCGGATGGGGCTCCATCAAGCATAAATGTACAGGAGAACTTTTATCTGGATTCTGTTAATGGAAGAGCTTTTTTGGGGATAGAAACCTATTATTATAATGCAATTGCAGATAGGGAACGCGGGCTCTTCAAAGAAAAGGCACTCCATGAAATTCAACGGCAATATTTGAATTATTATAGTAATGCCTATCCTTCTATAGAAACAGATGGAGATATCAGTTTTTATAATGGCCTTGATGAAAGTGAAAATATATTTCGCGTAACGGAGAACTATATAATACCCAATGCCTGGCAAAAGAGCGAAGAAGACGATTGCATATATTTTGAATATTATCCGATATTGGTTGATGCATATACTTCATATCCCGGTTCTTCAGTGCGCGATATGCCCTATGAAATTGGAAATAAGCTTAATTTTAAGCAGGAAACAGAAATCGTTTTTCCGGAAGAATGGTATTTGGAGAATAATGACAAGCATATTGCCGGCTGTGGTTTTTCCTATAAAGCATACGCAAGGATGGAGGGTCGCAAAGCGCAGATTAATTACCAATATGAAACCGACCGAACCTATATCCCCGCCGATTCTACATTGCGTTTTTTGAAACAACATGATGAAATACGGAATAATCTCAGCTGGTACTTTCCCTATGAATATAGTGCAGACTATTCGCAATACGGATGGATTGTCATGCTTGTCATGATTTTATTATTAACTGCATTTGGTCTGGCTGCTTTTGAACTGCACCGAAAATATAATCCAAAACCCATAGAACCTGAGCGCTGGAAATCTATTGGCGGCTGGCTTATCCTGCCTCTGCTGGGTTTGGCTTTGAGCCCTTTAAGAATACTTTATGATATGTTTAATGAAGAAATGTTTGATCCGCAATTATGGTGTAGTCTTATTGATTTTTTTAGAATCGGAGAAGGGGTGCTGGCCGTAGGTTTTCTTTTTGCTGTGTTGATTGATGCCGCCTTGATTGCTTTTGTAGTATTGCTCATTGTGCAGTTTGTACAACGCCGCAGCAGTTTGCCGCGTTTGTATATGATATATTTGCTGTCCCGTTTTGTGTTGGCAATACTTAATTATGCGGTATTTAATTTTGTTTTGGAACCCGATTATTTTGATGCTGTCGATTTTGCTGAAAGTGCAAAGGAAATTGCAGCTTCTTTTCTTGCTATGATAATCTGGATTCCTTATTTCAATATCTCCAAAAGGGTGAAGGAAACCTTTACCCGGACATATGATATAAAAAATGAAAACGAATTTTGATATGAAAATGAAAAATATAAAATGGATACTGATCTTGATTCTGATGTTTTGGGTTCTTGATTCAAACGCACAAAGCGCCTGGACAAGGCTTTCGGGCATACCACAGGAAAATTCCCTGAACGAGATTGTAAAAGTGCCTGGAACCAATAAACTGGTGGCTGTAGGAGAAGGCGCGACGGTCTTGATCTCGGAAGACGGTGGCGAAAATTGGGAGCTGGTTTTGAATCCTGCTGGATTAGCAAATTATCACAGGTTAACCAATGTGTGTTTCGTGAGTGAAAGCACAGGCTTTTTTGCTAATTCAGACGGATTAATATTCAAATCAAATGATGGTGGATATCATTGGGAATTAAAGCACGATGTATCGCGATCGTGGTGGGGAGAAATATCTGAAATTGAATTTCTGGATGAACAGAAAGGGTTTGCCGTTGGTAATGATGGTTTAATTCTAAAAACAACTGATGCCGGCGAAAACTGGATCAAAGAGGAAATGGAAATAGGGTTTGATCTGGATCATATTGAGTTTATTAATTCTTCTAAAGGGTATATTTATGGCTGTAGTGGTTACCAGATGCTGGAAACAAATGATGGTGGTGAAAATTGGGAACTTGTGCCTTTAACTGATGAATTGCAAGGAGTTTATGTACTGGATATTATATCCGTATCAGATTCACTGGCTTTTATTTCAGGAGAAAGGTGTGACGAAACAACTGTAATATATAGAAGTACAGATCGGGGTCAGCATTGGAATCCGGTTTTTACAAGCTCTTATTGGTATATGACGCCCTCAAACTTTGCTTTTTTCGATGATCAAAACGGAATACTGGCTTTGCCAACACCTTATAATTCAGCTACAGCTGTATTAACGACAGAAGATAGTGGAGTTACATGGAATGAAAAATTACCTTATGGTTTTTCTGCTTCTGATGCAAAGAGTATATGTATCCTTGATGATTCCGCAATATTTTCAGTGGGTTATTATGGCGCTATATGTAAATCAGAAAACATGGGGCAGGATTGGCAGGATCTGAATCAAAAAATAATCAGAGGGAACATAATAAATATTCAATTTTTAAATGAAAATGAAGGTTTTGTTCAATATTCCGGACAGGGAGGAGGTGTAGCTACTTTCCCCCTAATGAAGACTGTAGATGGAGGATGTCATTGGGAACAAGTAAGCGCCCCAATAACATATTCGGGTTGTTATCATTTTTTAGATGGGAATAATGGTTTCTATGCTACCAACGCGATGAACCTTACATTATGCATCACCAATGATTGTGGTGAAAATTGGATTTACAAAACTACATGCTTTGATTTTGAACCCAGAGTAGTTCGTTTTTACGATTTTAAAAATGGCCTGATTGCGGGTGTTAACCATATATTTCGTACAGAAAATGGGGGCGATAGTTGGGAAGATATTGCTTTATGTGGTGAAATGGGCATTGATGTTTTTGATATTGAGTATAAAACTAAAGATTTGGTATTTGCCGTTGGCGATCCCGGAGTATCTGGCATACTTAAGTCTGTTGATGCAGGTAAAAACTGGGAGTGGATTGAAATAGCTGATTTCCATTATGCCGAAGATATCTTTTTCCTTAATGAAAGCATTGCGTTTATTGCTTCCCGAAGCGGCATTTTTAAATCTACAAACGGCGGAGACAGTTGGCATAGAACCATTACCAATAATCCCAATTATATCGATTTCAGAAGAATATATTTCCCAACGGAAGATGTAGGCTATGCCGTGGGAAGCGGGAGTTTTGAAAATATGGTAAAAAGCACGGATGGAGGCGAAAGCTGGGTAGCGCTGCCAACCTACGAAAGCTCTCCGCTTACCGGATTGTATTTTTCTGATGAAAATAATGGTCTTATTTTCGGTGAAAACGGAATTGTAATGCAAACAACTTCCGGCGGTTTGGTAGGCATGGAAGAAAGGGATATGGTCGAAAAAGATCCGTTTTTTATGCTTTATCCAAACCCGGCCGATAGAACCCTGAGCATTTTTATAAAAGAGAATGGGCAATGCGAAAATGCCTGCATAGAACTCACCGATTGCCTTGGAAAGAGTATCCAAAGCCATAATTTGCAGCAGGGAGCAATATTAAAACTGGACATACAGGATTGTGCGCCCGGCATCTATTTCGTTCAGCTCATCTCTTCCGGTAATTTACTGGAAGTGCAGAAAGTAGTGGTGCGCTGAGGTTTAAGGATTTTGGTATTTGAATGAGAACTGTTCAAAAATGCTTTTGTTTTTTTTGCTCTACACGGAATTTCGTGGAAAGAAACCTGAATGCTATTCCAAACAGATTCCTCCTTCCGATGGCTATCGGAATTCCTCATATTTCGGAAAACTTTGTCGTAATGACGCGTTTTTATGAAGTCAGTAGGCAAATGCGGCTTGGTCACTGAGCGGAGTCGAAGTGCGCCGCATTTGTCTTAAACGTCTAATAAACAGTGTCATTCCGACCGGAACAAAGCCAAACGAAGTGGTTAAGGCTTTGTCCCGATAGTTATCGGGAGGGAGGAATCTGTTAGGGATCAACGGTTTATTAATAAATATCTGCATATTATTTTCAAACATTATTGTTACCCACGAAATTCTTAGTAAAACCAGAAATAATAAATTCAAGAGCGAGTTGAGGAAGTGTAGTGAAACTTTGGTAAACTATTCCATTTGTCCGTTTATTGTTTTCATTATTTCTTTAAAACTACTCAAGCCTGATTCTAAGTTCTCAATAATTTCGTTTGCGAGAATATCTGGGTCTGGCAAATTATCCAAATCAGTCAAACTTTTATCTTTGAGCCAGAATATATCCAGGTTGGTTTTATCCCTTGCCAATATATCTTCGTAAGTGAATTTACGCCAACGACCTTCTGGGTTTTCTTCGCTCCAGGTTTCTTTTCTTTTGTGTCTATTATCAGGATTATACAGCTTTACGAACTCGGCCAAATCTGCCGTAGTCATTTGCTTTTTCTTTAGCGTATGGTGGATGTTGGTACGATAATCGTAAATCCATACTTCTTTGGTTTGGGCTACTTTGCTCGCTGGTTTATTATCAAAGAACAAAACATTTGCTTTTACGCCCTGTGCATAAAACAAGCCTGTGGGCAAACGCAAAATGGTGTGTAAATCGGTTGTTAGCATGAGTTGCTTGCGTACCTCTTCGCCTGCTCCACCTTCAAACAATACGTTATCCGGTAGAACTACAGCTGCTTCACCCGTAATTTTTAGCTGTGTTTTTATATGCTGTAAAAAGTTCAATTGTTTGTTGGAAGTGGTTTCCCAAAAGTCTTGTCGATTATAGGTTAGGTCTTCCTTTTCGGCTTCCCCTTCTTCGTTGGTTACAGTATAACTGCTTTTTTTTCCAAAAGGAGGATTTGCCAGCACATAATCAAAACGGTTGCCATTGTCAGAAATCAAAGCATCGTTTGGAGAAATAAAGCTATCTCCGTCTATTTCACCAATGTTGTGCAGATACATATTCATAAGACACATGCGGCGTGTGTTGGCAACAATTTCGTTTCCATGAAAAGTTTTGTTTTTCAAAAATTCCTTTTCTTCACGGTCGAGCTGGTTATTGGCCACAATCCAATCGTAAGCAGCTAAAAAGAAACCGCCAGTACCACAAGCAGGATCTGCAATAGTTTTTAATGGTTGGGGTTGTACACAAGCGACCATGGTTTTAATCAAAGCACGGGGGGTGAAATATTGCCCTGCACCCGACTTGGTATCTTCGGCATTTTTCTCCAACAAGCCTTCGTAAATCTTACCTTTTATGTCGGCGCCCATCAGCGACCATTGTTCCTGGTCTATCATGTTGATCACACGGGATAGTTTAGCCGGGTCTTGAATTTTGTTTTGGCTCTTGGTAAATATCTGTCCCAGCATACCTTGTTCGGTGCTTAAACTGCGTAACATCTGAACGTAGAAAGCTTCCAGATCAGCACCGCGCTTGTTCACCAGCGTTTCCCAATTACAAAACTCACCACCTTCTATTTCCATGTTCTCGACATTCTTTAACCGTGGAAACTGCAAGCCTTTGTTGTAAGGTGGCTTATTTAATTCGTCTGCCATTTTCAGGAATAGCAGGTAGGTAATTTGTTCCAGGTAATCACCATAGCCCACGCCATCATCGCGAAGAACGCCAGCGAGATTCCATATTTTTGATATTATTGTTGAGTCTGTCATTCTTATTATTAATTCCTATATTTTAATTTATCCGGTAATTTCCGGCAATTGAGTAATTGTATTTTTTATTTCCCTCCGGTAACGTCCGGTAATATTTCATCTGGTAAAATCACCATAGAATGATGCTTTCAAGTATTATTCCGGTAACGTCCGGTAAGGAAATCAATTTTTTCAAGGATAAAGAGTCAAAGTTATCCGGTATTTTCCGGTAATTGCTTTTCTGTTCTTTCATATTTTGTAAAAGCTCCTTTTCCGGTTACTTTTAAATAACCAGCTTCTACCAATTTTAACAGGTCATTACGTGCAGTTTTTTCGGAAATTGTTCCCTTAGAATAAGTCTCATACTCCTGTCGTGAAAAAATAGGCTTATTATTTGATAAAAGAAACTCTTTCATCCTATCATTAAGTTGAATGTCTTTTGAGCTACCATATAATGTAAGCTTTGTATAACCATCTTTACTTTCCCAATGTGGTGCAGGTAACTTCCGTTGTTTAAACTGTTCAGTAATTAAGATGGTACCGCGCCCTACTTTTTCAATCATTCCAGTTAAGAAAACAACATGAGTAATACCAGGGTTTGGTGGAATAGATTGATGACTCTTTTTTAATTTAGAATCGGTTAAAAAGTGCGGCAACTCGCCACTATTAATAATTTCGATTTTATTTTTATAAATTCCGATAAATACTTCACCGGAATTATCCGAATAATCTCTATGCATCATGGCATTTATAACAGCTTCATCTAAAGCTTGCAATGGGTATTTGTAGTTATCCTCCCTTTGCCATTCAGATTCACTAAAAGTACTAATTATTGGTAAGGTTCTCTTAAAATAAGCCTGTACCTCTCTGAAGGCTTTAAACAAATTTTCTTCAATTAAAACGGTATTACTGAATGTTTTTCCTGTTTTTCCTTCCGGAAACTCAACTATTCTAACAGTACATTGAGGCAAAAAATAAGTTGGTTGTTTGCCAAACAATATTACCGCTCCATTAGAGAATCCTTGATTAAATGAGAGCTGATTTGAGTTTAAAAATGAAGTGTAATCTTTTGATGAATACAAAGAACTTCTCTTGATTTTATTTGATAATTCGATAACATGGTTTATTTCCTCTAAATCTAAATCTTCAATCTCAACCTCTAGACATGGCGACCTTTCCCAACTTGATTCATGAAATTTTCTATCACGAATTAAAAGACTCATTTGTTCTTTGGTCGCTGGCTTAGTTGTAGTTCCAACTCTCGTAAATGCTTTATTTTTATACGAATAAGGTTTTTTGTTTCCTTCAATAACTTCAATAAGAATTATTTGTATTCTGTCATATGATTCTTTCCTGATGCTAATAATACTCGTCGGTTTTATTTGCTTGTACAAATGGGAAAACAATAAATCATAATTGCTATCAATATTTTCAATTTGCAGAGGCTTCTTTTTTTCGTTAATCCCCAACAAAATCCTTCCTCCTTTAGTATTTAGAAACCCACATATGGTAGAGGCAATTTTATCTAAATCAAAATCGGCTAAAAACTCTAACTGGTCACTTTCACCTTCCTTAAGAAGTACTTGTATAAAATTATTTTCTTCCATATCTAAAGTGATTTCATGTAATCAATTGTTCTTTTTACTTTTTTTTCATCGGTAAACTGACCTTCAACATAACGTGTTATACCTGGTAAATCATAATATTCTTGCACCCAATGCCCTTTACGTTCCTCAGGTTTTACTTTGTCTTTAGTTACTAAGTTGTAAATGTCAATGCATCTTACATCAAGAATAGAGTTTGGCCGTATGATTACATCTTCGAGTTTTACTTTTGTAGTTAAATTCTTATTAACAATCTCAGCCTTACGTAACAATTGCCTTGCGAAAATAACTTTTGAATCAACCAAAAACCATCTTGCTTTCTTCAACAGTATTGCTTTTAAAACTTCTTCGTGTGTTATTGATGTTTCACCGATTACTCCTGAACCATAATGTGGCCGTATAATTCCAAGAAAAGCATCACATTCATCAACAGCTTCCATGCAGTTTTCTAAATTAGAATTTTCCGCACCTGCATAAACTGTCCCCATATGCGAGTTTAGCACTTCGTACCCATAGCTGTCTAACTGAGTATAAATCGCAGCCAGTTGGTCTTCATAGCCATAAACAGTTGATGCTACCAATACTTTTATTCCATTTCTTGTTTTTGCCATATTGCGAATTTAGTCTTTTTTCTCCTTTTTAATCTTCTCATTTCGGCTTTGCTCAATGCGAGCCAACAACACACTCGCAGGCTCGTAATCAGCTTCCTGTTTGCATTTTTCTATTTCTGCTTCGCTTAAAAGTTTGCCCTCAAATGCTTTTTTAAGGATACTTTGGCGCAAGGCTTCTGATTTATTTAAGGCTTCGCTTATGTTTTGCTCCACCTTATCGCAAACCGATAGGCGGGATTCGATTTCTCGGACGATTTGGTGTTGTTCTTCGATTGTACAAAGAGGGAACAAATACTCACGCATGGCCTTCAAAGGAACATTTTTTATGGTACTACCAGTTGCATTTTGAGTTGCATAATTTATAAAACCTAAACTATCAATTCTCCAACGTACGTAGTTTTTATCAAAAGGTGAAAGCAGGTTGAAATAGCAAGCACTCTTGCCTAAAATAACTTTCTCATCATTATAAAAACTTGTATTTCCAATAGTCCCATTTATAGATACTAAAACTGTATCATTGTTCAATTCTCGTTTGTGTTTCAGGTATTCAACTTGGTCGACTTTTTTTGTATTTGACTTTATTTTAATTTGTTTACCATTAAGATTATTACCATTAATAAAATAGTATTCACCATCATCGGAATAATTTGGAGTACCATGTAAACCATCACCTAATTTGTAGGTGGCAAATTCAATATTAATATATTGCCAAGTCAATGGAATAGCAGGTTGATTTGAATCATTTATTAATAATTCATTCTTAAGTTTTGTTGGCTTACTCGGCTTCTTACCCTCTTTCCCATTCTCTTCCCAAGTTTTAACTGCTTGTTTCCAGTCTTCGAGTTGTTGCTCGTAATGCTTTTGGCGTTCTTGTTTTATTTGTTCCAACAATTCATCGGCGGTGGGTTGGTTGGTTTGTTGCTCACGCCACTCTTTGGTTAGCTCTCCCTCAAACGCCTTTTTAAGCAATGCCTGACGGTAAATTTTTAATTGCTCTTGTGCTTTTTTAAGGTCGGCAATGCCATTGTCTAAATCGGAAAACAGGCTTTCTATTTTGGAAACTATGGCGCGTTGGATGGGAAGAGGGGATACTATAACTGAGAGTTCTTTTAAATCACCTAATGAAACATTGTTCATTGCTCCACCACGAGCTTTAGATTTTATTTTTATTGCGACAAACGATTCTAACTGCTTAATAAGGAATTCAGGAAGAAGAATATCATTGAACCCATTAATAATGGCAAAGGCTTGGTTGGTATTAGCTGGCAGAATATTGCTTTTAACAAGACAGGCCTCACCAATAGTCCCAGCTATTGAAAACAAAATATCACCTTCTTGCAATTTAGACCTCTCCTGACTATTATGGGCTTCTTCAGATATGAAATTAACAATGCTATCTTGCAATATAACTCCATTCTTAACATTCTCAATTTTAATAAAATTTATACCTGACTTTTGAAATTTATACCCATATGTTGTAGGTGTACTGCCTTTGGTAATTTTAGAAGCTAATCTCCCTAAACTTGTTACTATCCAATCCTCTTTCATTATGCAGCTAATACCTCGTTCAATTCGTTAATAATTTCGTTCATCTCGTTACCAAATAATTGGTGCATTCTGCCTCGTCCGCCTTGCGCATCAAAAGGGGTGTAATCTAAATCGTCTATTTCAATATGGTAGCTGCTTACTACGTGGTCTTTTATCATGCGTAGCCATTCCATTTGCTCGGTGGTAAAACGGTTGTGCTGTCCTGCATTTTGTTTAAAAATCCAGTTCTGAAAATTCTCGTTTATGGTTTTATCGAAGGATTTTAATTCATCGTCGATACCGCACACACGACGTATTAAAGACACCAAAGCGGTTAGTTCGTCTTTGGGCTGTTGGCTTTTTACATTTTCAACGGCAGCGTAGGCATTCCACACATAATCGGGAGCCAATAATGGTTTTTCCAGCTTAAGCTTTTCCATTACTTCCTTTATCATTTTAAAGGTAATGTTTCGGCGCATGTATGGCTGATTGTAGAAAATGCTGAGTGCTTTTATTTCGTCTTTGTGTTGTGCCAGATATTCGCTAAAATCTTTAATGGTTTCGTTGGCTTTTTCGGTGGTAAAGCTGTCCCATTCCGATTTGGTTACGGTATCGATATTTACATGGTCGATAATCTGCTCGTGCTCACGGCGTACATTTTCAATATAGTTGTTCAGCTCACCATTAAAGGTGCTTGCAGCCTGTTGTATCAATTCTTGTTGTGCATTTTTCTTAGCCTCTTCGGCTTGTGCAGGTGTTCTGTCCTGTATAGGCACTTTTTCAATTTCAGTTTGTGCTTTCTTTTCAATTTCATCCTGGTCGAAGGCAGAAATCAGTTCCTTGGTAATCTGTTTCAGGTTTTTGCCTTTTGAATATTCCAGCAGCTTGTCTTTTTCTTTGTCGCTAAGCTGTTTTTCTAAACGGATTAAACGGTTTGCCAAGGAAAGAAACAAATCTTCGTCTTCGTGCCCCATGGTGACTGCACCCAATAAATCTTTCAGCGGGATGCTTGGTTTGCGTTCCAAAGGACGGCTATCGGTCTTCTTGCTTTTAGTTGCTCCAATGGCATCCACAATTACAAAGTGGGTTTTGCTGTTTGCAGTTCGAGTAACCTGCATCAGTTTATCCCTGTCGATGGTTCGGGTTCCACGTCCTTTCATTTGCTCAAAGTAGTTACTACTTTTAACATCGCGCATAAACAGCAACACCTCCAAAGGTTTTACATCGGTACCTGTGGCAATCATATCCACGGTAACCGCAATACGTGGGTAATATGAATTTCGAAAACGGTTCAGCACTGATTTTGGGTCTTCCTCAATTTTGTAGGTTACCTTTTTACAGAAGTCGTTGCCTTCGTCAAATTCCTCACGCACAATCTTTATTATGTCATCGGCATGACTGTCAGTTTTGGCAAAGATGAGTGTTTTAGGTACTTCGTATTCGTCGTTTTCATCCACACGGTTCGGAAAAATTTCAGTTTGTAATGCCTTTTTGTATTCCCGAATGATATTTCGGATTTGACTTGGGTTCACCACCTTTTTATCCAAATCGTTTCTTGAGTATTGTGTATCTTCATCTTCCTGTTGCCAGCGTTTTTGTCGGGTCAATTTATCGCGGCGGTCAACAAACCAGCCTGCTTTTATGACTTCACCCTTTTTCGAAATATCAGTTTCGATGCTATATACATCGTAAGGCACATTAACACCATCAGTAACAGATTGCTCATAGGTGTACTGGCTCACCACATTCTCATTAAAAAATCCGAAAGTTCGTTTGTCAGGTGTGGCGGTTAAGCCAATCAGAAAAGCATCGAAATAATCCAATACTTGTTTCCAAAGGTTGTAGATAGAACGGTGGCATTCGTCAATTACGATAAAGTCGAATTGCTCAATGGGCACTCTGCTGGTATATTCAACAGGAACAGCTTTCTTTTTATTCGCCTGTTGCTTTAACCATGTATTATCTTCGGGATTGTCTTGTTCTGCACTTTCGTCCAGTTCTTCGCCTTTTAAAATAGAATACAAACGCTGAATGGTAGAAATACATACCTGGCTGTCGCTTGCAATATAGCTTGATGATAATCGCTGCACGTTGTAGAGTTCTGTAAATTTCCGGTTATCATCGGTAGGCTGAAATGTCATGAACTCCTGTTCGGCCTGTTCGCCAAGGTTTTTGGTATCCACTAAAAACAAGATGCGTTTTGCATCGGCATGTTTCAACAAGCGATATATAAATGTAGCTGCAGTAAAGGTCTTGCCTGCCCCCGTAGCCATTTGAATCAATGCTTTTGGTCGGTTGTTTTTAAAGGATGTCTCCAGGTTTTTAATAGCCACTATCTGAGCCGGACGAAGCCCTGTTGTGTCGAGTGGGGGTATATCCTGTAAACGGCTTCTTAGGCTTTTATCCTTTTTTAGCCAATTGGCAATTGTTCCGGGTTGATGAAAACTAAAAACATTTCTTCCTCTTGGTTTTGGGTCTCTGTAATCTGTAAATCGGGTTACAACACCTGTGCTTTCATAAACGAAAGGCAAAGGGTCGTTATTCAAGTATTTTAATTTTGCGTTAGCATAGTTTTTCGACTGTTCCTCGACAACGGTCAAGTGATGTCCTTCCTCTTCACGTTTCGCCTCAATAATCCCAACAGGTTTGCGGTCAATGAACAGGACATAATCTGCTGGCCCCACATCCGTTTGGTATTCTCTTACTGCAACACCTTTGTTTGCCGATAAATCAACCTTGCTTTTCGTTTGCACAAGCCAGTCAGCATCCACCAACATTTGGTCGATTCTGTCTCTGGCAATCTGCTCAGGATTTTGGTTGATATTATGTGTCATAAATTTTTAATATCTAATCTTAATTAATGGTCGAAAGATATAATTTTCGATGCTGTACCTTGTTGTGCATCAAGGAAATATGTCGCCTGCGCAAGCTTAAGCATCGGCTTGTTCGCAGCAGCTTGCACCCAACGGCAGTCCCCCGAACATATCGGGCTAAGCTGTCTAAAAACCTTTGTTTTCTCTCGCCAGCCGTCATGAGGTGCTAAAATTAGTAAATATCTACGATATAGCGATATTAATTATTGTTTTGCAAAAAAGAAATTTCGTTTTGTCTGTTCAGAAAACGGCCTAAATTACTCTAAAACAGCCCTCATAACGAAATTCCATGAATTAATCAGGTTAAAATCAAGGCTTTGTTATGAATACTATTCTTTTGTTATCTGCTTGTTTTGTGCCAGTTACTTTCCAATACAGAAAGTAATAACTACTGATAATCAGAAAGGTGTAATTTTTAGGTACAAATAGGGTACAAATTGAGCCGGATATTCGCATGACTTGAAAAAGAAGATGAAATTGTTACTTACAAAAATACTTATGAGGTTGAAAAAAAACAATCTTATTAACAGCCTTAACTGGCTGACAAAGCCAGTAGCTGATAATAAGATTGCCTTATCTGAGCCCAAAGATAGTTAACTGATCGGCATCTTGCAAGTAAATTCTTTAATAGTAGTGTGTTGTGAAACAGGCGTTAGGGTGCTGCACCGCCTGTTTCTGGAATTGAATAAGAGGGGAGAGCGCTGAGATCGGACATTATGGACAAGCGCTATGAAGAGAAAAATACAAATGGAATAATAATGGTAACTTAGCACTCCATGAATTAAATACAGCATATGGAAGCGAGCAAAAATATCGGGAAGCTACGGAAAAAGCATTCAGAGCTATTAATGAACCTTTCAGCCTTGGGCGTAATAATCGAGGATACGACACCCTACGGGACGGAGGAGCAACACCTGAAACAGGAAATAAGAAGACTGCAAGCAATCCTAAAATCAAAAAAAGAACAGTCTTTGAAAAACCAGGACAGCTCAAAAATCAGCGACTAAAAACATAAAAGGCAGTCTTATTGATGCTATTGGCGGACTATCAACACCGCTTGGCAACAATAAGAATACCTTTCGTGAATACAAATATAGCGTTTAAATTAGTTTGAAGCAAGTTTGAATATGTTCATCGTAAATGCGAAGGCAGTCTTTGCTTCTCTTCTTTTGAGAGCTCATCGCGTTTTTTCAATTCAAGCAAAAAGGATTTTTCCAGAGCGGCCATTTGTTGTATATGCTGATGGATGTCTGCACTCTTCATTATGGAAATTTCGCTCTCAGCAGTTCCGCATTAAAAAAGCCTAACTCGTAAGGCCGTGAAAATAAAGGGGATAATAATTTAGGTCAGAAATATTTTTCGCACTATTTTTGCACGCAATTGGCCTGACACCTTCAATAACATTTACTAAGGCGTAAGTTGTTGATTATAAATTAGTTAACCACAAACAGGCGAATGACCGCCATTCCTAGGGGATGTGGGTTTCATGTTTTTTTAATTAAAAAACGCCGGGGCTAAGCCACGTATACCGGCGTTTTTGTTTACCGCTAAGATACTGCAATTCAGCGAAATGACCAAAATTTTTATCGTTTTTTTGTTATATTTTTGCAATTATTTTCTATACTTCGTATATTATATAGAAGACGGAAAAATTGAGAAAAAGGGCTAGGTGCAAAGCCAAAATCGAATTGCACCAAATTTTCACCTTCACAATGCAGGTGAGTATAACCATCAAGCGGCATTTCCCGGATTTTTTGAATCTTCTCGCCCAAGTAAGCGATCAGCGCAAACAACCAATTTACAAAGTTGAGGAATTATTGATGGCAGTAGTAGCGATGTTCCTTTTTAAGCGTGGTTCCAGAAACCATGCAGACAACACCGCTAGAAAAGGAAGCTATTGTTTTAATTTTGAAAGGCTTTTCGGTTGTAGGCTGCCCGATCTGGACACTTCCAACAGACTGCTTAAACAACTGGACCCAAAAGAATTGGAAGAGATAAAGCGAAAGATGGTACAGCTGCTCTTAAGAGCGAAAGTATTGAATAAATACAAACTCTTTGGGCTCTATCACCTTATTGGGATTGATGCCACAGGAACTCATAGTTTTGACTACGAACCTTATCCCGAATGTCCTTATAAAACATACAAGAGCGGAAAGCGGACATGGACAGCCTATGTACTGGAAGCAAAGATTATGTGTGGAAACGGATTTAGTTTTTCAATGGCTACTGAATGGGTCAAAAACCCCATAAACCAAGATTATGAAAAACAGGATTGTGAACTAAAGGCCTTTAAACGGCTCAGCAAAAAGATCAGGCAGATGTATCCACGCCTACCGATCGCCATTGCGGCCGATGGACTGTACCCCAACGATAATGTCTTTAAAACTTGCGCTTCCAACCAATGGCGGTTTATCATCACCCTTAAAGATGGCAACCTTCCCAGCATATGGGAGGAAGTAAACCTGCTCAAAAAAGCAGGTGCCCTTGCTACAGAAAAAAACTATGACATCCATGGGCAGCACAAAATCTCCACCGAATATTGTTTTCTTAACAGTATTGCTTATAAAACACACAATATCAACTTTTTGGAAACACAAATTGTCACAACGGCCATACAAAATAACGAGCTGCCTGTTAAAGAGCGTTTTGTCCATATTACTGATTTAGAGGTTACAAACAAAAATGCTAAAACCATAAGTGATTACGGGCGTTTAAGATGGAAAATTGAAAACGAAGGCTTTAATGCACAAAAAAATTCTGGCTATAATCTATCGCACAAATACTCTAGAACATCGTTTTGCGCAACCCAGAATTATTATCAATGCTTGCAAATAGCCCACATGATAAATCAATTGGCACATAAATCCCAGCGCGTCCAGAAAATGATATCAAGCCATAATTCTTTGAAATCCTTCGAGGAATGCATTATAGTTTTATTGATTGCAGGTAATCTTACTGATTTTCCCACGCCAAACTTTAACTGCCAGATGAGATACTGAAACTAAAAAAACAGAGAACCCCTGCTCAGACATTCAGGGCAAAACCTATTAACAAAAAAAGGAGGTAATTTTTTAAGTCATAATGATGAAGGCAACTGGCTAAATGCTGGCAGGTAAAACTATGCCCAATAGTTTCAATGCCAAATGATCTTTCTATGAAAATAACTTCTTGCGGAATTGCTGTTCGCTCTGAGAAGGTTTGAAGTTAGCCTTTAACTTTTTTATCACTCCTTAGTTCAGCAACAGAATACTTCAATACCGTAACCGCCATTTCCATATATTTTCTAGCGTCCTCTATATTCATCCTATAACATTTTTACAATATCAGTTATCGATTGCGCTGTATATGTGTTTGGTACTTCTTTTGTTTGGAACACCATGAAATATTTAAAATTATCACCTGCCTTTTCTGCCCACTTTTTCCCTAACACATTTTTGGCTTTACTATCTTCATTGTCCAAATGGTCGCCCTTAGTTTCAATCAGAATCAGGTTCTTTTTTCTGGTGAAAATAATAAAGTCAGGATAATGGTTGTTGTCAAAACCATTAAGAGCAAAACCTTTACCCTTTTCAAGGTTACGGTGCCAGAATAGTACATTCTCTAATGATGCTAAGTTCATAATAACTTCTTGTTCAAACTTATTCATTGATGCTTCAAGCTCGTATAATGATTTTTCAATTGGTGAACTTGGGCTCACATGTGTTAATTCCTGTTGGAATTTAAAGCTAGGTTTTACAAGAATATTATTGGTGTCCAAGAGCTTTTGGAATTGCTCTTTGACGTAATCCGATTCCAATTCTTTGACTTTTGCCTTGATTTTTGAGATGTATATAAACTCGTTGTTAATTATATCCCGCACCTGGTCGTTACTTAAATCTTCGAATACACGAGTTACATATTTTGTAATATCCTCGTGTGAGATGGGTGTCATGTCACCAAGTTTTCGGACAATAATCTGTGCCACGTCTTTTATCTGTTTATCTTTAGGCTTTGCCAGAATGTTGTCAACCAAAATAGCTTTGGCACGTGTTTCAATCTTTTTCATGGTAGCCGTGTGTTTCATTTCGTTGTAATCTACTTGGTATACTTCCGTAGAAGTTTCATCGAAATTTATTTCCGTGCTTTTTGATGTCAGTTTAAAGCCGTTCAATAAACTGTTGCGGTTTAGCAACTGCTCTTCCTGCTTTAGCTCCTCAAAAAGAATGCTGTCGTGCAATTCATCTTTAGGGACTTTACGGTAAAACTGCGGGATTTCAATCTCGTTAACTATATCGATGAATGGTTCTTCGATTTTATATTTTTTCGGTTGTTTGCCCATTTCTCGTAATATATATTCGTCATTGTCCTCGGTATGTTCTTCTGCCTTTTTCTCAAAAGAATTCCCTTCCTCTTCGCCTTTTTTGGTTATCTCCTTTACAATTTTAGTTGTCTCTCCAAGCCTTTCTGGTGTTAACTCTTCTTCCGGGTTAAAATCAATTTCAGTTATATTAATATCGCCTTCTGTTTTTTCTTTCTTGTCTTCCGGTTCTTCATTTTCTCCAAATAATTCCATTTGCAACACCTCATTATCTGTTAGCTTTTCTTCCGGTGCTTCTTCGGCATAATAATCATCTTTACTAAATCCAGAATCTTGCAAAGCTTTCACAATGTTATCCAATGTTGCCTGAAATTTTGAACTCGCAGAAAGAACATAGGATAAATTTAGTAATTGGCTTTTGTGCTTAGTTACATGAGGTTGACGTAATACCCTGCCCAATATCTGTTCAACATCAACTGCGGAAGATTTGTCGGCAAGCGAAGCCAATATGTAAGCATTAGGACAATCCCAACCTTCTTTTAACGCATTTACTGTAATGATGTATTTTACAGGACAATTTTTTGCGCTCAGGTCGATTCCTTTTAATTCATCCAGCCCACTTACTTTAATTTTAATCTGCTCTTCCGGTATTTTAACCTGTTTAATTCATAAACTCCCAAAAACAGGCAAAATTTTTTAATCGAGCAAGGTCAGGCATTGCGAATCAAAATTAACTGCTTGAATTTCTATTTATTTACTCTAATCACATGACTTATGAGCATAATTTTCCTATTTGGGTTTTCCCGTAAAGCCCATTGAAAATTTTATTTGACATCAAGATGTTGAAGAACATTAGCTTACCGAATTTTAGCCTAAATCCTTAGGGTTTCAAATTTCTTAAAGCATTTCATAAACACCCGGTCGCTGTAAAATTCTGCAGGCAGCTCTATTTTAATTTTTGATTTCAGTACTTTGACCCGGGCAGCTACTTTGATCAGCTTCAATTGAAGTGTTTTCATAGTTGCTTTAGCAAACTCTGTCCCTACTAACGCCATGCTTTGCAAGCTGTGCATCAGGACATAAGCAGCAGAATGCAAAAACAACCTGAACTGATTGGCCTTAAAGCTGTTGCAGGACATCCTGTCCGACTTAAGGTATGTTTTATGTTCTTTGATACGCAATTCGGCTGCGCCCCTTGCGCAATATCCTTGTTCGTAAAGCGCCTTGGCACGAACATTTTGCAGGCTGCTGACAATATACCTTACATTTGTCCCCATGCTGCTTACTTCTACTTTGACTACCACTCGTTCGGCAAAAGCCCAACTGGATGCCTGATATTGAAAGCTATGATAACGTTTCACTGGTGTACCCGACTGTTGGAAGTTTTTTTTGGCGCTTTCTATGGTTATTTTGGCCTTTTGGTTTAAAACAGAATTGCCACTGAGCCCTGTGATAAATTCAACCCTATGGCTCTCCCTTGCCCACTCCATAAACTCTTTGGAACAAAAATGGCTGTCGCCCCTAAGGATGATCATCGTGTTGGGCCAATGCTGGCGCAGGTAGCTTATGATGCGTTTGTGGATCGAAAAAACATCAAGGCTTTTGCTGCGGCGGCCAGGTTTGAGGATAGTGGTTACCAGCTTGCCCGAAAAGCCTTCATATATGTGCAAAGGCATATAGCAATAGTCCCCGTAGTAATTATTGAACATGGTAAGCTGCTGATTACCATATGTTAAGCTGCTTGTATCGTCAGAATCAAGTATAATAATTTTTGGTTCGTGGTCATAGGAAGCGATAAATTTATCTACAAAGACCTTGGCCATTTTGTAGTTCTGAGAAGCCGTGATTTGATTCTCAAAACGACTCATTGTAGGCTGGGCTGAAAGGCTTTCTGTAGTCTCACAGCATACCTTAACTACCTCATCGTCCCTGAGCGCATTGCAGTCATTTGCATCTTCAAAGCCTGCAGCAATTTGCATAATACGCTGGCTTAGAAGGCGTTTTGTGCTGTGCTTGACATAACTTTGGTTGCGGGGGTCTTCAATGCAGCCTGCAAGGCTGTCGATTAAACCAAGCTGTTTTTCTACTTCGCGAAGCAATAATAGGCCGCCATCACTTGATGTCTTTTTCAAAGTAAAGTTAACCTCAACCTTTTTGCCATTTGAACTGGTGAGAGGAAAAAGGCTCTTTTGTGTAATTTCCTGTGGTTTTGTGCCACTGTTTGAAATATTCTTTGTATTTTTAGCCATAGGGATTTTTGTTTTTGTTTGCCGACATAAAGATACTGAATATCAATGAGGTATCGCACAAATTTCCCTATTTTTTTTTGGTTTATGAATAATTTAGGTTAAATGAACCCCCCGGGACATTAACAACATTCCCAGTGGAAACCATAACACCCTGGCCGAATAAATACAGATTTAAGGGGCAACTCTATGTGCTGACCAGCAAAGATACCTTTTCAGCAGGCACGCTGTTTTCTGCTCAGATTAAAGATAACAATATTGGGATTCTTGTTGGCGAAGAAACCAGCGATAACCCAACTATGTATGCCTGCATCATGCTATTTGAATTGCCCAATACCGGAATAACTATCCAGAATTCAGCTCAATACAGTCTTCGTCCCGGTGGTTTTGATAACCAAAGAGGAGTATTGCCGGACTTCATTGTGGAGCCGACCTATTATGATTACACCGATGATTTCGACAGGGTTTTGAACTATACCTATTGGTTGATTGATGATGGTGTTACAAAATAATGTTTTTGGGCAATAAGATCATAACCAAAAGTTTTTTTCAAAGGAATACTTGTAAAATTATTATTCCACTTTAATCATGAAATTTCGTTATGAGCACATTCGACGAGCTCAGTGACCAAGCTGAAAATGCAATAAAACAATGGAAGACAAAATTGATGCATAGCACTGCTATGGAGAGATTTTATATTCCAACAAAGGTTTGATTTTCAGCATTTTTTGGATCATAATTTCTTGCAGGGCTGAGCTAAAAATATATTTTATAAGCCTCCATTTGCATGCGCAGGCGTGCGGCCAGATATTGATTGCAGTCCTTTAACTGATCGTAAATCAATTGCGCTTCCTGCTGATAACTTCTGATTTTTTCCTTTTTCCAGTGTACTGGCGGTTTCTGCAAATTGGTGATGCGGTCGGCCAGTTTTACCATAGCTGTTTCCGCTGGCTGATTTTGAATCCGGTGCAAACTGTCGGTCATACGCTCCGGTTTACTGCTTATCGCTTTGTTTTTACTCAGAGCCGCCACGGCATCAGTAATTTTTGCTCCAAATTCGTACAATAGATCTTCTTTGCCGCAATCTGTATCTTCCAGGACATCATGCAAAAGAGCTAGCTGCACCGCGAAATCAATATCAAAACAAGGCTCTTCAAAATAGGCCAGCAGTATTTCCATCGCTACATTGGAAATGTGCACGATATAACTGATTTCAGATGAAGGCATTTTCTGGTCTTTATGCCAGAATCCCGCATAGCGGATGGCATTTTGGTATTTTTCCTGCAAGCGCACCGGCAACGGAATTTGCGGGCTTCTTGCTGTGCGCTGCCATTCCGATTGCCTTATTTTTTGTACCGGATCTTCTTTGATCATCCGGATGATTTCTTCATCAGACAGCATATCCAGAATAATGGAATCATCTCCAAAGAGGCAGTGGTTCCAGCCCAGATTATAGGCTTTGAGCATCAATGAAGATGACGGGCTTTGTTTGGGGTTATTTTTGGGTTTTTTATCCTGATTCATTTTTTTTGTTTTAGGAGCTTTCAATAAAAATCAAAAATACATTATAATCAACTAAATTTGTATAAAAATATTGTATATTTGACATCTGCCAACTTTGTTTTTCAGAAAACTACCGGCAAGGTTCTCAAAAAATAATTTGATTTGAATTTGGTATGATGCAAATTACATCCGACACCCGCTTTATCTTTTTCAAAGGAACAGTATTAATTCTGTGGTTTTTTCTATTGCTCAATCCGGTGAAAGCACAGCCGCGTATCGGCCCGCCTCAGAGCTGGGTGGAAAGTACAGCCTTACTGGATACGTCTGTAGCCGTGGCAAGCAATGCTTTTCAGTATTTTTTGATTGATAATCAGTTAAATATACAAAAAGAAAGTGCTTATTTGCGACAGGTGTACAAAATACTGAACAGTTCGGGAATCCAGTCTTTGTCGGCGCTTTCGGTTACCTACGATCCTTCCTATCAGCAATTGATTTTTCATGAGCTTAAGATTATCAGGAATGGCAGTATTGTTTATTCTCTGAAAGCTTCTGATATTGAACTTTTTCAAAGGGAGTTGAGCATGGATCGCTATGCATATGACGGCTCGGTGAGCGCTGTTGTGAATTTTAAAGATGTACGCGTTGGCGATCTGGTGGATTATTCCTATACGATTGAAGGCTTTAATCCGGCCAATAATGGGAATGTCTCCTTTTTTGATCGTGTGCAATTCACTGTTCCGGTCAATTTTGTGAAAATTAGGATTTTGTATCCGGAAGATAAGTATTTGGGCCATAAGCTTTTTAATGCCTGCCCGGAGCCGGAAAAAGAACAAAAAGGAAGTTTGACGGAATTGCGTTGGGAACTGCCGGCCAAAGATTTTGTTACTTATGAATCCAATACACCATCCTGGTTTACTGCCGGCAAAAGAGTGCAGATCAGCAGCTATCCATCATGGAAAGCAGTGCATGATCATATTTTGCCCCTGTTTAAAATAAGTGCCCCCGATTGGCGCACTTTGAAACTGCCCACTGATCCGGATTTGTCAGAAGAGGAAAATATTCTGCGAACCATCCGTTGGGTTCAGAATGAAGTGCGCTATTTGGCATTTTTTGGCGGAACAGGTGCTTTCAAGCCCAATAAACCCCAGGAGGTTTTTAATAATCGTTATGGCGATTGCAAAGATAAATCCCTTTTGCTGGTCGCAATGCTGCGTAAAATGGGACTGGAAGCTTATCCTGTGCTTGTCCATAGTATTTTTCGGGCAAAGCTGTCCGAAATATTGCCATCCAATTCATTTGATCATTGTGCGGTTTGCCTCTTTTATCATGGGAAAAGGTTCTTTATTGACCCGACTCTAAGCAACCAGGGTGGTGATCTGTACCATATCTCATTTCCGGATTTTAAATGTGGTTTAATACTTCGTGCAGGAGAAAAAAATTTAACTGAAATCCCGGATGGGGCTCCATCAAGCATAAATGTACAGGAGAACTTTTATCTGGATTCTGTTAATGGAAGAGCTTTTTTGGGGATAGAAACCTATTATTATAATGCAATTGCAGATAGGGAACGCGGACTCTTCAAAGAAAAGGCACTCCATGAAATTCAACGGCAATATTTGAATTATTATAGTAATGCCTATCCTTCTATAGAAACAGATGGAGATATCAGTTTTTATAATGGCCTTGATGAAAGTGAAAATGTATTTCGCGTAACGGAGAACTATATAATACCCAATGCCTGGCAAAAGAGCGAAGAAGACGATTGCATATATTTTGAATATTATCCGATATTGGTTGATGCATATACTTCATATCCCGGTTCTTCAGTGCGCGATATGCCCTATGAAATTGGAAATAAGCTTAATTTTAAGCAGGAAACAGAAATCGTTTTTCCGGAAGAATGGTATTTGGAGAATAATGACAAGCATATTGCCGGCTGTGGTTTTTCCTATAAAGCATACGCAAGGATGGAGGGTCGCAAAGCGCAGATTAATTACCAATATGAAACCGACCGAACCTATATCCCCGCCGATTCTACATTGCGTTTTTTGAAACAACATGATGAAATACGGAATAATCTCAGCTGGTACTTTCCCTATGAATATAGTGCAGACTATTCGCAATACGGATGGATTGTCATGCTTGTCATGATTTTATTATTAACTGCATTTGGTCTTGCTGCTTTTGAACTGCACCGAAAATATAATCCAAAACCCATAGAACCTGAGCGCTGGAAATCTATTGGAGGCTGGCTTATCCTGCCTCTGCTGGGTTTGGCTTTGAGCCCTTTAAGAATACTTTATGATATGTTTAATGAAGAAATGTTTGATCCGCAATTATGGTGTAGTCTTATTGATTTTTTTAGAATCGGAGAAGGGGTGCTGGCCGTAGGTTTTCTTTTTGCTGTGTTGATTGATGCCGCCTTGATTGCTTTTGTAGTATTGCTCATTGTGCAGTTTGTACAACGCCGCAGCAGTTTGCCGCGTTTGTATATGATATATTTGCTGTCCCGTTTTGTGTTGGCAATACTTAATTATGCGGTATTTAATTTTGTTTTGGAACCCGATTATTTTGATGCTGTCGATTTTGCTGAAAGTGTAAAGGAAATTGCAGCTTCTTTTCTTGCTATGATAATCTGGATTCCTTATTTCAATATCTCCAAAAGGGTGAAGGAAACCTTTACCCGGACATATGATAAAAAAAATGAAAACGAATTTTGATATGAAAATGAAAAATATAAAATGGATACTGATCTTGATTCTGATGTTTTGGGTTCTTGATTCAAACGCACAAAGCGCCTGGACAAGGCTTTCGGGCATACCACAGGAAAATTCCCTGAACGAGATTGTAAAAGTGCCTGGAACCAATAAACTGGTGGCTGTAGGAGAAGGCGCGACGGTCTTGATCTCGGAAGACGGTGGCGAAAATTGGGAGCTGGTTTTGAATCCTGCTGGATTAGCAAATTATCACAGGTTAACCAATGTGTGTTTCGTGAGTGAAAGCACAGGCTTTTTTGCTAATTCAGACGGATTAATATTCAAATCAAATGATGGTGGATATCATTGGGAATTAAAGCACGATGTATCGCGATCGTGGTGGGGAGAAATATCTGAAATTGAATTTCTGGATGAACAGAAAGGGTTTGCCGTTGGTAATGATGGTTTAATTCTAAAAACAACTGATGCCGGCGAAAACTGGATCAAAGAGGAAATGGAAATAGGGTTTGATCTGGATCATATTGAGTTTATTAATTCTTCTAAAGGGTATATTTATGGCTGTAGTGGTTACCAGATGCTGGAAACAAATGATGGTGGTGAAAATTGGGAACTTGTGCCTTTAACTGATGAATTGCAAGGAGTTTATGTACTGGATATTATATCCGTATCAGATTCACTGGCTTTTATTTCAGGAGAAAGGTGTGACGAAACAACTGTAATATATAGAAGTACAGATCGGGGTCAGCATTGGAATCCGGTTTTTACAAGCTCTTATTGGTATATGACGCCCTCAAACTTTGCTTTTTTCGATGATCAAAACGGAATACTGGCTTTGCCAACACCTTATAATTCAGCTACAGCTGTATTAACGACAGAAGATAGTGGAGTTACATGGAATGAAAAATTACCTTATGGTTTTTCTGCTTCTGATGCAAAGAGTATATGTATCCTTGATGATTCCGCAATATTTTCAGTGGGTTATTATGGCGCTATATGTAAATCAGAAAACATGGGGCAGGATTGGCAACATCTGCTTCATAAGAACATTCAGGGTAATATTGCAGATGTGCAATTCATTGATGATGAAATTGGTTTTGCTAGTTATGCCGCTCAGGGATCCGGTGGTGTGGCTACTTTCCCCTTAATGAAGACTCTGGATGGAGGTGAAACCTGGATTATGACTAATGCCTTTTCTTGGGGGCCAATATGTTACCATTTTAGGGATGAAAGTAATGGCTGCCTTATCGAGGATCAGGTCGAATTAACACTGCACATTACATGTAACGGTGGTCAAAATTGGTCTCAAAAAACGATTGTGGAAGGTAATTCTTCATATTATCCTAAAGTTGTCCGCTTTTGGGATTCCAATAATGGTTTGGTTGGCTGCGATCAGTCTGTCTTTAGAACTGAAGACGGGGGAGATACCTGGGAGGAGATAAGTTTAACAGCTGGCTTATATATGGATGTTTTTGATATTGAGTATAAAACTAAAGATTTGGTATTTGCCGTTGGCGATCCCGGAGTATCTGGCATACTTAAGTCTGTTGATGCAGGTAAAAACTGGGAGTGGATTGAAATAGCTGATTTCCATTATGCCGAAGATATCTTTTTCCTTAATGAAAGCATTGCGTTTATTGCTTCCCGAAGCGGCATTTTTAAATCTACAAACGGCGGAGACAGTTGGCATAGAACCATTACCAATAATCCCAATTATATCGATTTCAGAAGAATATATTTCCCAACGGAAGATGTAGGCTATGCCGTGGGAAGCGGGAGTTTTGAAAATATGGTAAAAAGCACGGATGGAGGCGAAAGCTGGGTAGCGCTGCCAACCTACGAAAGCTCTCCGCTTACCGGATTGTATTTTTCTGATGAAAATAATGGTCTTATTTTCGGTGAAAACGGAATTGTAATGCAAACAACTTCCGGCGGTTTGGTAGGCATGGAAGAAAGGGATATGGTCGAAAAAGATCCGTTTTTTATGCTTTATCCAAACCCGGCCGATAGAACCCTGAGCATTTTTATAAAAGAGAATGGGCAATGCGAAAATGCCTGCATAGAACTCACCGATTGCCTTGGAAAGAGTATCCAAAGCCATAATTTGCAGCAGGGAGCAATATTAAAACTGGACATACAGGATTGTGCGCCCGGCATCTATTTCGTTCAGCTCATCTCTTCCGGTAATTTACTGGAAGTGCAGAAAGTAGTGGTGCGCTGAGGTTTAAGGATTTTGGTATTTGAATGAGAACTGTTCAAAAATGCTTTTGTTTTTTTTGCTCTACACGGAATTTCGTGGAAAGAAACCTGAATGCTATTCCAAACAGATTCCTCCTTCCGATGGCTATCGGAATTCCTCATATTTCGGAAAACTTTGTCGGAATGACACGTTTTTATGGAGTCAGGAGGCAAATGCGGCTTGGTCACTGAGCGGAGTCGAAGTGCGCCGCATTTGCCTTAAACACCTAATAAACAGCGTCATTCCGACCGGAACAAAGCCAAACGAAGTGGTTAAGGCTTTGTCCCGATAGTTATCGGGAGGGAGGAATCTGTTTGGGATCAATAGTTCATTAATAAATATCTGCAAACTTTTTTCAAACATTATTGTTACCCACGAAATTCCTAGTATAACCAAAATTGTTACTTACAAAAATACTTATGAGGTTGAAAAAAAACAATCTTATTAACAGCCTTAACTGGCTGACAAAGCCAGTAGCTGATAATAAGATTGCCTTATCTGAGCCCAAAGATAGTTAACTGATCGGCATCTTGCAAGTAAATTCTTTAATAGTAGTGTGTTGTGAAACAGGCGTTAGGGTGCTGCATCGCCTGTTTCTGGAATTGAATAAGAGGGGAGAGCGCTGAGATCGGACATTATGGGCAAGCGCTATGAAGAGAAAAATACAAATGGAATAATAATGGTAACTTGCACTCCATGAAATTATTACAGCATATGGAAGCGAACAAAAATATCGGGAAGCTACGGAAAAAGCATTTCAATCTATTAATGAACCTTTCAGACTTAGGAATAATAATAGAGGATACGACACCCTACGGGACGGAGGAGCAACACCTGAAACAGGAAATAAGAAGACTGCAAGCAATCCTAAAATCAAAAAAAGAACAGTCTTTGAAGAACCAGGACAGCTCAAAAATCAGCGACTAAAAACAAAAAAAGGCAGTCTTATTGATGCTATTGGCGGACTTTCAACACCGCTTGGCAACAATAAGAATACCTTTCGTGAATACAAATATAGCGTTTAAATTAGTTTGAAGCAAGTTTATATATTCATCGTAAATGCGAAGGCAGTCTTTGCTTCTCTTCTTTTGAGAGCTCATCGCGTTTTTTTAATTCTAGCAAAAAGGATTTTTCCAGAGCGGCCATTTGTTGTATATGCTGATGGATGTCTGCACTCTTCATTATGGAAATTTCGCTCTGAGAAGGTTTGAAGTTAGCCTCTAACTTTTCTATCACTCCTTAGTTCAGCAACAGAATACTTCAATACCGTAACCGCCATTTCCATATATTTTCTAGCGTCCTCTATATTCATCCTATAACATTTTTACAATATCAGTTATCGATTGCGCTGTATATGTGTTTGGTACTTCTTTTGTTTGGAACACCATGAAATATTTAAAATTATCACCTGCCTTTTCTGCCCACTTTTTCCCTAACACATTTTTGGCTTTACTATCTTCATTGTCCAAATGGTCGCCCTTAGTTTCAATCAGAATCAGGTTCTTTTTTCTGGTGAAAATAATAAAGTCAGGATAATGGTTGTTGTCAAAACCATTAAGAGCAAAACCTTTACCCTTTTCAAGGTTACGGTGCCAGAATAGTACATTCTCTAATGATGCTAAGTTCATAATAACTTCTTGTTCAAACTTATTCATTGATGCTTCAAGCTCGTATAATGATTTTTCAATTGGTGAACTTGGGCTCACATGTGTTAATTCCTGTTGGAATTTAAAGCTAGGTTTTACAAGAATATTATTGGTGTCCAAGAGCTTTTGGAATTGCTCTTTGACGTAATCCGATTCCAATTCTTTGACTTTTGCCTTGATTTTTGAGATGTATATAAACTCGTTGTTAATTATATCCCGCACCTGGTCGTTACTTAAATCTTCGAATACACGAGTTACATATTTTGTAATATCCTCGTGTGAGATGGGTGTCATGTCACCAAGTTTTCGGACAATAATCTGTGCCACGTCTTTTATCTGTTTATCTTTAGGCTTTGCCAGAATGTTGTCAACCAAAATAGCTTTGGCACGTGTTTCAATCTTTTTCATGGTAGCCGTGTGTTTCATTTCGTTGTAATCTACTTGGTATACTTCCGTAGAAGTTTCATCGAAATTTATTTCCGTGCTTTTTGATGTCAGTTTAAAGCCGTTCAATAAACTGTTGCGGTTTAGCAACTGCTCTTCCTGCTTTAGCTCCTCAAAAAGAATGCTGTCGTGCAATTCATCTTTAGGGACTTTACGGTAAAACTGCGGGATTTCAATCTCGTTAACTATATCGATGAATGGTTCTTCGATTTTATATTTTTTCGGTTGTTTGCCCATTTCTCGTAATATATATTCGTCATTGTCCTCGGTATGTTCTTCTGCCTTTTTCTCAAAAGAATTCCCTTCCTCTTCGCCTTTTTTGGTTATCTCCTTTACAATTTTAGTTGTCTCTCCAAGCCTTTCTGGTGTTAACTCTTCTTCCGGGTTAAAATCAATTTCAGTTATATTAATATCGCCTTCTGTTTTTTCTTTCTTGTCTTCCGGTTCTTCATTTTCTCCAAATAATTCCATTTGCAACACCTCATTATCTGTTAGCTTTTCTTCCGGTGCTTCTTCGGCATAATAATCATCTTTACTAAATCCAGAATCTTGCAAAGCTTTCACAATGTTATCCAATGTTGCCTGAAATTTTGAACTCGCAGAAAGAACATAGGATAAATTTAGTAATTGGCTTTTGTGCTTAGTTACATGAGGTTGACGTAATACCCTGCCCAATATCTGTTCAACATCAACTGCGGAAGATTTGTCGGCAAGCGAAGCCAATATGTAAGCATTAGGACAATCCCAACCTTCTTTTAACGCATTTACTGTAATGATGTATTTTACAGGACAATTTTTTGCGCTCAGGTCGATTCCTTTTAATTCATCCAGCCCACTTACTTTAATTTTAATCTGCTCTTCCGGTATTTTAAGCTTAATGAGCTGTTCCTTAATGTGCACGTAGGTTGTATTATCTTTGCCTTTGATATTCGATTGTGCCTGAAATAGAATGATTGGACGAATATATTTTCCTGTAATCTTTTCTTCTTCAATAGCTTGAAGTTCAAGCTGACGTTGAAGGTGTAAAGCACTGGTAACAACTTCTTCTTTTTTATAGTGATTATAAACTATAACCGGAAGCTTAACCATGTGTTCTTTTTTAAGAGCCATGGCATTTACAAAGCTTACAATGTTACTATTCTCTTTTGGCGTAGCTGTTAAATCCAATACAAACGAAGGATTCAGGTTGTTCAGCATTTCCACACTCAAATCGCTTTCTGCATTATGGCTTTCGTCAACAACCACAACAGGATTAAGCGAACGTAAAACGTTTATTAATGCTGTTTCATCCGTTTCGTCTAAAACAAGTTCTGGTTCAACAAAATCACGGAAAGGCTCTAAAGCTCCGTTCTGCTCGTAAACCTTACGGACATCTTTGCTGATTTTTTTTGAATTTAGCCTAATACTGCTATAATTGAAAACGAAAATGTTTAGTTGCTCTTTTACCGATGTAGGATTAAATCCGGCACCTTGCAACAACTGTTGTTTTTCAAACACCTCAACACGATTGCCAAAAAGAGCGTTCAATTTTTCGCGATAAGGATGGGTAGTATCTGAAAGCTGCCCAACGGCTTGTTGCAATAAATTAGACCAGGGCACTAACCAAACTACAGCTTTGGGCTTTGAAGCATCGAAGGCTTTAAAAATTGAGTTGAGCGCATTGCAGGCAATAAAGGTTTTACCGCCTGCAGTGGGTACTTTTATGGCAACATGGGTAGCACCCGGTATATTATCTTTATATGGGCGCATTCCTTTTGAAGAACCGTCCAACAGTAACTGATACTTTCCAACCTTATCCTCCCAAAACTGATTGTAAGCTTTAGCGGAATCCTGAAACCGGTTTAAATATTCGAGAAACTTATCCAGGTCGTTGATTACGTGCTGTTGATATGGTTTTAATTCCAATTCTATTACTTTTTTACAGATGAATAATTAGCTCAAAGGAGGATGTGTATCCATGTTATTTTAATTTATCAGGATTCTTTCCCAACTTTTTTGACTCCGAATTTACCCGGCGTTCCAATTTCTTTAAATCTTCTTCCGGTGGCAATTCTTCGGGTTTTATTCCACGTTTAAGCAAAATTTCCCTTACACCTTTGTTGTTGGTTATGTGTTCATGCGAAATTTGACCTTCGGTACGCAGGCCTTTTTCTTTGGTATTAAAAACAGTAATTTCAGTTGCAAAATCTTTCGCTTTAATAGTAATGGTCGGTAGGAAATCAGCGAGAGCTCTCCCTTTGGGAACGCCCAATTGGTTTTTCATTTGTTGGGTAGTCCGGTTAAAAAGGGCTTTATCGCCTTTGCTGCGAATGGTGCCAAAATTACGGTCGCTGCCTGTACGTTCATATATCAATCCCGAAAGTTCCTTCTCTGAAAGCGTTAGTTTTTTACGTGCCTGTAATCGTTCCCATTCACTAATCCGTTTTGCAACCAACTCAAATTTACGTGTCTGCATTGCAAAGTAATTCTGGGCAAATGCAATGGCTTCTTTGCGGGGGTCTCCATTTTGAGCAATCAGGTAACAGGCATATCGTGTTAACATCATATCCTGAATCTCGCGCTGACTTCCTGAACCCAGCTGAACCATTTTGTTGATGTCAACAAAATGGTCGGAAATCAGGTTGCCGCTTGCTTCACACGAAGTTTTGGCTTTTGTAATTACCTGATTAAAATTTCGCCATTCACTGTATCCTAATAAATGTTGCAAATCGCGTGCAAACCAAAACTCAATACCATTTTCGGTGGTGTGCGAATGGTCTTCAAAATTATTCGATAGACTTCTTATAATCTCTGTTTTCATACCAGATGATTTAAAATCGTGTTATGTCTCTTGGGATTTTCTTAAATGTTATATGATATTTTTGCATTAACGCATTGTCTAATACGCAATTATCTGCGTAAATAATGTATTGCCCGGCTATGGTTTTAATTGACCTTAAAAAACTGTCGTCCAAAGTTGTAAGCTCATCCTTGTAATAATAGAAATAATAAGCCGATGAATTGGCAGTACCCAGCAGGTGTTCTTCTTCCTGATTTACTTTTTTGTAAGGTAAACGGGTTTCTGAAAACCAAACGTACTCCCGGATTTTATCCAAACCGACTTCTTCGTTCAGTATTTCGTTTTCAAGGAAAAGTGGTTTGCCTAATTCATAAAAATCGAAGCTGCCTCCTGTGCCTTCTACTGCTTTTTTATCTTTGCCATAACCTTTAATAACTCGTTTTACTCTTTCTGCTGTAATATTGTCGGAATAATCCTCCATCTCAACCAAAATAAATTTTCTGTTGCCTCCATCTTGTTTGTTGAGATTAAGAACTGCGTGGGCGGTTGTGCCTGAGCCAGCGAAGGAATCTAAAACTATTGATTCTTTTTCTGATGCAATCTGTAAAATCCGTTGGACTAATTTACTTGGTTTGGGAGTGTCAAAATTTGCATTACTAACTATTGATTTTACTTCTTGTTTTGCACCTTGATTATGACTTACTTCTGAATGCAACCATATTGTAACAGGAACAATACCATCATTAACTTCGCTAACAAATTTTTTAAGGCGTGGAACATTACTGCCTGTTTTTCCATACCAAATACGATTATCTTCGACTAGCTCTTTGAATCTCTCTTTGGAAACAGACCAACATCTGCTTTTAGCTGGTTTGATTTTTTTACCAGTCGGAGTAGTAATCTCATAATCCGTATTGGAATTATAAGTTTTTACGGTTAAATCACTGGAGGTCCAATTACCACGAGGGTCATTATCTGGGTTTGTATATCGATTATTTTGTTCTTCAGTTCTTGGTAGTAATTTTCTTTCCCAGTCATTCTTGTGTTTTGCATAACAAACAACAAAGTCATGGTTGTCCGAAAAATAGCGCGCATCATTTTGGGGACTAAATTTCTTTTGCCAAATAACATTATTAATAAAATTACTTTGTCCGAAAATTTCATCACAAATCAATCGTAGATTTGCCTGTTCATTATCATCAATTGAAATAAAGATAGCGCCATCTTTTGCTAATAACTTTTGTAATAGCTTCAATCTTGGATACATCATACACAACCATTTATCATGCCTTGATAAATCCTCTGCTTCCTTACCAACTACTTTACCAAGCCATTTCTTTATTTTTGGGTCATTAACGTTGTCATTATACACCCAACCTTCGTTGCCCGTATTATAAGGTGGATCAATATAGATACATTTTATTTTTCCTTCATATTCCGGTAATAAAGCTTTTAGGGCTTCCAGATTATCGCCGTGTATTATTTTATTTCCAGAGTTGGTTTCAGTGGCTGATTGTTCCCCATTATCGAACCCGTATTGGTGTTCAAGAATTCTGTAGGGGACATCCATATGATGATTTACAACTTTGTCTTTTCCTATCCAGTTAAGCGTTGGCATAAACTATTTCTTCAAATCAATTACATACTGCAATGCCTCAATGGCATTGTTTTCATCTTTTACTACTTCGTAAACCTGACCAGCTAACCATAGGGTCAACAACTCTTTTTCATCGGTTTGCAATAATTTAGCAAGCTTAAGAACGTGTTCCCGCTTCGCCTTTCGTTCACCTCTCTCTATTTTGCTGTACATGGGAGTATCAACTTCCAGTTCGGCAGCTAATTGCCGTTGAACTAATCCTTTTTCTTCTCTGAGCTCTTTAATCCGTTTTCCTAAAAACATGCTAATGAGTTTACGCCTTGTCAAGTTGTGGCTAATTTAAAAAAGAATACGCAAATATGCGCAAAATAGAATTAATTTATTTTCAAACTATAATGTTAAAAACCTGTAATTGGTTTTCATGCCACTCGTATTGAGGGCTTCGATTTATAAAAACAGTTTTGCCCGAAATTTTATGGGCAATTGCATGCTTGGAATGAAATATTCCTCTTTTATTATAATCTCTAAAGTCGCAATTTGCGTCCTTTCTCAGAATTGCCCATTCCTGATTTCCTGAATTAAAACCAATAGCAACTTTTGATAAATATTTGATTGTTAACTATTTCCCAATACAAAACCGCCCAAAAATATTGCCCAAAAGATCGTCGGTTGTAATTTCGCCGGTGATGCTGCCCAACTGATGCAGGGCCTCGCGGATATCAATGGCGATTAAATCAGTGGGGATTTGCTGCTCAAATGCCGAAATGATGTTTTCAACTGATTCCAGGCTGCGGCTCAAGGCTTCGTAATGTCGCGAATTGCTGATAATCACATCGGTGGGTTTGTGCTTGTTGCGGTAGGCATTGACCAGGCTTTCGCAAATCAGGCTGATGTTTTGTTTGCGCTTGGCCGAAATAAAAATGGTTTCCATATCCACCAGGTTGCCAAAAGCTTTGGGTGTTTCGGACAGCCGGTCGGTTTTATTGGCAATAATGATAAAATCTTTGCTTTGGTCTTCGATGTGGTCTCGAAAATCTTCCAGCACTTCCTGTATTTCCTCATAAGAGGTTTTGCTGACATCAAAGAGGTAGAGCACAATGCTGGCTTGTCGTATTTTTTCGTAGGTGCGTTCAATGCCAATGCTTTCGATGGTGTCATCCGACTCGCGTAGTCCGGCAGTATCGATAAAACGGAAGGCCACATCGTCAATGATAATGGTATCTTCGATGGCATCGCGGGTAGTGCCGGGAATGTCGGAAACAATGGCTTTTTCTTCGTTGAGCAGTGCATTGAGCAGGGTGGATTTTCCTACATTGGGTTTTCCCACAATTGCAACGGGCACACCGTGTTTCATCACATTTCCAAGACGGAAGGAGGAAAGGAGGTACGAAATTTCCTTATGGATTTCTTTTAAAAGTGCATCGAATTTATGGCGGTCGGCAAATTCCACATCTTCCTCACTGAAATCGAGCTCCAGTTCAATTAAGGATGCAAAATCGATCATCTGCTGGCGCAAATTGTTAATCTTTTCAGAGAATCCGCCACGCATTTGATCGAGTGCCAGATCATGCGATGCTTTGGAGTTGCTGTTGATCAAATCGTTTACAGCTTCGGCCTGCGAAAGGTCAAATTTTCCGTTTATAAACGCTCTTTGGGTAAATTCGCCGGCTCGTGCGGTGCGGCAGCCTTTGTCGATGAGCAGCTCCATCAGCTTTTGCTGGATGTAGGGACTGCCATGGCATCCGATTTCGAGCATATCTTCGCCGGTATATGATTTTGGGTTGCGGAACAGGCTCACGAGCACATCATCCAGGACCTTGCCTTCCTGATCGATAATTTCTGCATGAAAGCAGCTGTGGCTTTTTCGTTCTTCAATTGCTTCTCCATTTGCTTGCAATATCTGTTTACCAATATTAATGGCATCTTTACCGCTGATGCGGATCAGAGCAATAGCTGCCTGACCGGGAGCGGTGCTGAGCGCGCAAATATTATCGTTGATAAGTGCTGTTTTGTTGGGATTGTTCATGCCGGCTAATTTTAAATTCGTCCTTTATACCTTTAAATCTGCTTTTGAGTTACGTTATTAATGCGGTTATTCCGTTTACTTATTTTGTTGCTCTAAGCCTGCTTTATTCATGCTTTAAATTCAGGTCAGATGTGAGGCGTCTAAAGCTGAAGATATAGTCGCCTATTTCAAAGCTTTAGCAACGAAGCAGATGGCCTGAAGTTAATGCACTAGTAAAATGCAAACAAATTCAATTTTAGGATATAAATTTAATAAACACTTAAATTTAAGCTGCTTATATTATTTTGTTTGCATTTTATGAATAGAGCAGGTAAGGATAATTGCAGTCAATAGGTAAATATTTTTTCACGATCTATGAAAAACGTATTTCAGTTGATTGATTTTAAGTTTGTTAATTTTAGAAAAACTCTTTCTTTTCGCTCCTTAATTTTGTATCTTTGCAAGGAACACTATTTTAAAGGTATGTTGTTTGTAATTTAGAGTTCGTATATAAAGTGGGGTTTCTGGTTCAGAATGTTCGAGGTCGAGGCATTCTTGCTATTGAAAATAAGGAGCTTACTAAAGTAAGTGACTAGTTTCAATACCAAGAATAACGCTGAGATCGGACATTATGGACAGAAACTAATTAATTTTATTTGGTAGAGAAACTTAAAAGGGTAGAGCTATGAAAAGTTTAAAATTTATTCTGATAATTGTAATGGGCATGCTTTCTGTGACGATGATGGCACAGTCGGCCAAGTCCAGTTTCAAAGCGGGGAAGAAGTTTGTAAAAGCCGGCGAATATAACAGTGCCATACCGCAGTTGGATAAAGCCATTGAGCTGGATCCCAATTATGGCGAAGCTTATCAGATGAGAGCACAGTCTTACGAAGCATTGGGCGATAAACAGAAAGCAATTGATGATTACGACCGGGCACTGGCTCTTGATCCTAAAGAAGACTGGATTGCTTTTAAATCGGCCGATTTGAACTATACGCTCGAAAATTATCAGGCAGCCATTGCAAAATACCGCCAGGGGCTGATGATGGATTCCAAAAACCTGCTGGCATACAATAATCTCGTAAATGCATTGATCCTCGAAGAGCAATATCAGGAAGCATTTATCGAAGCCAATAAAGCACTGAATGTCAAAGAGAATTACACAAATTATTTCAACAGGGCCCGTCTTAATTTTATTACCGGTAATTTCGTACAGTCCGAAGCCGATTACCGCCGTGCCATAGCCGAAGACCCTTCCAAAATCGATGCCGTTATTGGTATGGCACGCTCTCAATACGAACAATCCAAGCTTCCGCAGGCTCTTGGCTCAATTAACCAGGCTTTGGGTATCGATCAAAAAAACAAAGAAGCACTTACACTCCGCTCACGCATCTATCATAAAAATAAAGACTATGTGAATGCCATTAATGATATCTCAAAAGTGCTGCTGTTTTATCCCGATGCATCGGATATCAATGATGTTTACAAACTTCGTGGCATTTATCAAATGGAATTCAACCAGCAAACTGCTGCCATTGGCGATTTTAACCAGATTTTGGCGAATGATCCTGAAAGTGCTGAAGCTCTTTATCTGCGTGCCAAATGTTATGCCGACATATTTAATGCTGAGCTGGCAACTGCTGATTTCAAAGCTTTTATCGCACTTGCCGGAGCTAATGCCCTTATGGCCGACCAGATTGAAGATGCTCAAAAAAAGGTGTATGACCTGAATATGGAGACCAATAAGCCAAAAGTGGTGATGGATCAAAATATTGAACGCGAAGCCGGTGTCCTTGAATTTGTGCGTGGAGAAGATAAAGTCGTTCTCAAAGGCCATATTGAAGATCAAAGTGCCCTGGAGTATGTCACTTTTAATGATAAAAGTACTGAAGTGCTGGATGGTTCGTTCAATCCCGATGATAAAACTTTTGAAATTAGCTTTGACCTTGATGGTATTGACGAACTGGTGGTGAGCGCCTCTGATGTTTATAATAACAAGATATCCCAAACCTATAAAATTATACGCACAGAAGTGGATGCCCCCGAAATCTTGATTATGGATCCGATGACATCCGATAATGGTGAAATATTTGTGGAAACAGATGATGCACTGCTCTATATCGAAGGTGTTATCCAGGATGAAAGCCTGATTGATTATATCCATATTGATGGTGTTACCGCAGGATTTAATTCCAATTCGCTGAATCCCCAGTTTTGGGCCAATGTAGAAGTGAAAAACAAAAGCAGCATCACGGTAACTGCCGAAGATATTTATGGCAATACTACCGAAATGCGTTACATCATCAACCGCGATATGGCCAACGCTTTTGCCGATAACCCTATGGGTCGCACCTGGATTGTTTATATCGAGAACAGTAATTATGAGTCATTCCCAAATTTGCAGGGCCCGGCAAAAGATATTACAATGATCCGTTCTGCATTGGCAAACTACCGCGTGCCCGTGCAAATGCACAAAAAAGATATGACTAAAGAAGATCTGGAGAAATTCTTCCGTATCGAACTGCGCGACCAAATTAAAAAATACAAAGCCAATTCATTGATTATCTGGTATGCCGGACACGGTGCCTATATGAACGAAACCGGCTATTGGATTCCTGTAGATGCTGATCGTGATGATGAGTTTAGCTATTTTGACCTGAATGCTTTGCGTGCCAGTATGGAATCTTATGTAGATGACCTGACTCACTTGCTCGTTGTTTCAGATGCCTGCGAATCAGGTCCTTCATTCTATCTCGCAATGCGTTCGGCACCAAAAGATTTAAGTTGCAACAACTGGAAACTGACAAAATCAAAATCTGCTCAGGTATTTTCTTCTGCCGGTTATGAGCTGGCTGCCGATAATTCCATTTTTGCAAAATCATTTGCACAGGCTTTGAAGCAAAATCCAAATACCTGTATCCCAATTGATGATATCGTGGGAATTGTAAGTAAAGCCGTGGTAGAAAATAACGACCAGCGCCCGCAATTTGGCCAGATTAAAGGTTTCCGCCACGATGGGGGATCTTTCTTCTTTATGCGTAAAGCGGAAGAAGCCGCAATGCCTGCCGAAGCTGCTGATACCACACGATAGTAAAAATCTTGATTATATTTTATAGCTCCTGAATCAACCTTCAGGGGCTTTTTTTATCCCGGCTTGTGATGTGCACAATGCCTGCATTTCTGTTTCAACAGTATTGCAATGCCGTTGAACCATCGTTTCAACACCTTTGAAACGCGGGATGCTCAAAAAAGAATATTTAAAAGAGAAGAAAGGAGATTTTTAAAATGAATAATTTTAGGTTCTACTATGAATTTCGTGGGCTCTTATAAAATTTGAGATGAAAAGCATTGAGAAATATTTTCGTATGATATTTATGCGAGAAATCTGAGCTCCAACAGATTCCTCGCTCCACAAAGCCTTAATCATTTCGTTTGGCTTTGTTCCGGTCGGAATGACGCTGTTCATTAAGCGTTTAAGGCAAATGCGGCGCACTTCGACTCCGCTCAGTGACCAAGCCGCATTTGCCCTCTGACTTCATAAAAATGCGTCATTCCGACAAAGTTTCCGAAGTATGAGGAAAACTTTGGAGGAATCTGTTTGGAATAGCATTCAAGTTTCTTTCCACGAAATTCCGTGTAGAACCCAAAAGATAAGCAGCTTGTAATGCAACGATTTGCTTTAATTCAGGTTGAAAGTACTGCTAGATTTCGATGCGCTTGCATTGTGTGTGTGGCAAAAATAATTTTGATTTAGTAAACTAATTAGTTAACTTTGCAGAATGATTCGGGAAATCGTTGCATACAAGAATAGATTTATTGAGTTTTATAAAAATCAAGACTCAAAAGTCCAACTCAAAATTGAATATATTCTTGATTTTGTGAGATTTGAAAGGCATGTTCCTAAGAAGTTTTTTAAATTGCTTGAAAATACCAATGGTATATGGGAAATCAGGGTCATAACCACTTTTAAAAGCATAAGGATATTATGTTTTCAAGACGAAGGTAAATTTGTAGTTTTAACAAACTGTTTCCTTAAAAAAACTCAAAAAACACCAATAAAGGAAATCAGACTTGCTGAAAGACTTAAAAAAGAATATTTAAAAGAGAAGAAAGGAGATTTATAAAATGAATAATTTAGTCAAGTTCGAGGATATTTTATCCGAAAAATATGGAGAAAAAGGAAGCCCGGCAAGAGATAAATATGATGCTGACTCACTGGCTTTCAGGCTGGGTGTTATGCTAAAAGAAGCCAGAAAAGAAGCGAAATTGACACAAGAGGAACTCGCAGCAAGAACGGGTACAAAGAAAAGTTATATTTCCAGGATTGAAAGAGGACTTGCTGATATTCAAATTTCGACATATTACAAATTAATCGAAATAGGCTTGGGCAAAAATCTTAATATTTCAATTGGATAAAAACTACTGATGCTGCCAATTAAGCCGCCTCGCGCATCAATCTGTTCTGCATGGAACCCCCTGCAAGAAGATATATGGTTCTCCGGATAAATCCCGGAACATGCGGACGGCAAACTCCATCAACTCCTCCCAAGCCCAAACCTGAAACAAAAAAAACGCCCCAACCGGAGCGTTTTTTGAATTTATTTGAATCACATAGGATTATCTGATCAGCGTTACAACACCATTGTATTGCTGCTGTATTCCGCTTACTTCGCCATCACCCTGAAGGCTTAAGATGTACACATAATTTCCGAAGGGGCATTCTTTGCCATCCAGATTTCTGCCGTCCCAGCCTTCCTGTGCGTCATCTGATTTATAAACCAGTGCACCGGCGCGGTTATAGATGTAGATGGAGAATACGGCATCGGGATCACTGACTTTGATGCGGAAACGGTCGTTCAATCCATCGTTATTCGGACTGAAAGCATTCGGGATTTCCACATTACCCTGGCAAAGCGTTACTTTAATGGTATCGGCAGTGGAGCAGCCTTCATTCCAGGCGCGTACCGAATAAGTGCCACTGCTTTCAACTTCAATATAACGTCTTGGGTCGCCATTGTTCCACTGATAGTAGTAATTACCGGCACTGTAACCTGCATCAAGTTCAATAGGATCGCAACCGAATTTGGTGATATCCGGACCCAGATTAACATAGGGTATCGGGTGCACCGGAATGCTGACGTTGATGCTGTCGGCACATCCCTTGGCTGTTGTTCCTTTAATTTGATAAGTAATGGACTCATCCAAACGGGCAACCACTCTCGAGCCGGCAGTAGTGTCCAGCCCTTCGGCAGGTGACCAGAGGTAATCCTGCGCGCCAAAGGCTTCCAGTGCAATGGGGTGCTGCTGACATACATTCAGGTCTTCGGGTGTATAGAATAGTTCGGGCAGTGGGTTCACGATAATGCTGAGGCTGTCGGAATAAGCTCCGCAAGGGCTTGCACCGTAGGCGGTGAGCTTGATCCAAACGGTATCAGCTTCGGTAATATCGTCCGGGGCGGGCAGCCAGCGTGTGTTCACCGTATTGCCACTTACAAAGCTGCCTGAGCCTGCTGTCCAGCGTACCGAATCATAGTGTTCTGCCATAGCGTCCACCAGATCGTAATAACTGCCTTCACAGATGCTGTCGCTGATACCGGCATAAACCGTAGCCGCAGGGATTACATTGATGAAGATACTGTCGTAGGCGCTCATGCCGCACACATTATCGAAACGTGCATACAGCCATTTGCTTTCTGCAGGAGCGTCAATTTTAACATTCTGGCCGTCGCCGATTTTGCTAAGGCCACCAACCGAATTGCGCATGTACCAACGGAGTGTGTCACCGTTGCCGCCGGTATAATTGAGCGTGATGGAATCTTCCGTATCGCTGCAGTAGTTGTTCATCGAAAGGATGAGCTCATCGGGCAGGGTAGGAATATTCACAATCAATTTGATGCTGTCGTAATCACTGGCATTGCATGGGTTCTGCCATTGTGCAAAATAAGTGGTTGTGGTATCCGGGTTTAGGATTGTAAGCTCAGTGCCATTGCCGACAAACGGGCCTGTAATCGAATCCTTATACCATTTCAGTGTATCGCCATAGCCGCCAAATGCCATCAGGGTTATTTCCTGAGGTATTCCGGGGCAGATGTTGTTGGTATCCAGAGCAAGCGAATCTACCGGGATGGTATTGTTCACAACAATCTCAATAGAATCGCAATCGGAAACACCACAAACATTTTCCCAGCGCGCGAAGAACCATGTGGTTTCCACAGGAACATCCTGTAGCCAGAGCGTATCGCCTGTACCGACTTCTTCGCCATTGCAGCTTCCTTCGAACCAGCGCACTGTTGCTTCCTGTCCGGAAATGGTATCACCATAACCGCCGATGGCTGCAAGCATCAGGCTATCAATAGCAGCAGGGCAGAAGTGGTTGGTATCGGTTACCAGCGAATCGGGTACAAGCGGCATCTGGACAACCGTAATGAAAATAGAGTCGCTGCTGCTGATACCGCATTCGGTTTCGTAATACGCGTAGAAATATGTGCTTGTATCTGGAACGGGTGCAAAGAAAGGATTACCGGTTCCGATGATTTCATTGTCGGGGTTTCCTACGGTCCAGCGCAGGCTGTCACCAAATCCGCCGATAGCTTCAAGACGGATGGGCTCAGTGTCGCTGATGCAGAACATATTGGTATCGGCAATAATGCTGTCGGGTACAATAGGTGTATTCACGATAACTTCAACGGGTACACATTCGGTTTGGCCACAAACATTTTCCCATGCTGCAAGATAAACTGTGGATGTATCAGGAGATTCTACATAAATCGGGTTATAGCTGCCGAGGTATTCTCCAGTGCAACTGTCTTTATACCAGTTGAGCTGGTCGCCGTAGCCTCCAAATGCTTCAAGCTTAAGCGCATAAGGATAGCCCGGGCAATAGTTGGATGTGTCAACAGTAACGAGCTCAGGTGCCTGTGGCTGCTGGTCAACATGAACAGTTAATGAAATGCAGCTGCTTTCACCACAATCGTTTTCATAACGTCCGAAGTATCGGGTTGTTACCGTAGGAGCTTCAATTTTTAATGGATTGCCCATGCCCATAACGGGGCCGCCACAGCTGTTCTCGAACCAGAGCACATAGTCTCCGAATCCGCCCTCAGCAATAAGCTGGATGCTGTCCACAGTACCATCGCAATAAACCATATGATCGCTGTAAACAGTATCAGGAACAACCGGTATAGGAGCAACATCCACAAAGATGGAATCGCATGGGCTGATATTACAAGTATTGCTGTAATGCGCGAAATACCAGGTAGGTTCTGTTGGTGCAACAATGGTCAGTGCCGTTCCGAATCCAATCGGGCTGCCATTGCAACTGCCTTCGGTCCAGCTGAGTTGGTCGCCAACCCCGCCATAAGCTGTCAGTGTGATTTCATCAATGCTGCCGGCACAGAATCCATTGTCGCTGCTTTCGAGCGAATCGGGAACAATGGCCTCGGGGAATACAATTACTTCCACACTGGCACATTCAGTTGTGTCGCAGCTGTTTGCCCATCGTGCGAAATATTCCGTGCTTACATCCGGTGCTTCAATTTTAATGCTGGTTCCGTTTCCAAGCAGTGTTCCGCCGCAACTTTCGCTGTACCAGGTCAGGTTTACACCTGATCCGCCTATGGCTGTCAACTGGATGCTGTCAATGGTGCCGCCACAGAAGAAGCTGGTATCAACGGTTGCTGCAATTGGAGCAACTGGCTGAGGCGTAACAATGATCTGAACGGAATCGCATGCTGATGCGCCGCAGTCATTTTGCCAGCGGGCAAAGAACCATGCAGTATCAGACGGAGGAACTATGTTCAACAGTGTGTCTGTAGTGATGCCCAGCAGACTGTCGCCACAAGCTCCGTAGAACCATGCGATTTCGTCGCCATATCCACCATCGATGGTGAGTGTCACTTCTGCTATAGTTCCGGCGCAGAAGTCCGTAGTATCAACAAACATATCTGTAGGTGCTTCCGGCGTTGGCCATACGTTTATGCTTTCGGTAGTGTCGTTGCTGCAACCAAAGATATCCTGATAAGAATAAGTAACGTCATGGAATCCGGTTCCGGCCGCAGCAGGATTAAACCAGGCTGTACCGTTGCCCATATCATTGATTCCGTCGCCACTGAATATTCCAAATGGGAACTGGCTTCCGGTCAGTAATATGCTGTCGGCATTCACACAAATTATTTCCGGTAATCCTGTGAAACTGACCGCTGGTGGGTCGAGTACCAAAGTTGACATCAGCGTGTCGTTGGTACATCCGTTGGCATCCGAATAGGTATAAACAATAGTGAACGGGCCGCCAACTCCTGCAATGGCAGGATCGAAATATGCGGTACCATCACCGTTGTCTGTAATACCGGGACCGGAGAATGTTCCTTCAGGAGCGTGGTTTCCGGTAAGTGTATCCTGACCGCCATTGAGGCAGTAGTAGTCTTCCAGTCCGGTAAAGTTAACCGAAGGAATTGGGTTTACAGTAGTTTGAATTGTTGTATCACTTACACAGCCGTATTCGCTTTCATAAGAATAAACAATATCATACGGGCCGCCCACACCTGCAAGAGCCGGATCAAAGAGTGCCTTGCCGTTTCCGAGGTTGGTAATCCCCGGGCCGCTGAATGTGCCTGCAGGTTCGTAATTACCGGTGAGTGTGTCCGGCATTTCGTTTACACAGTATTCGGCTTCCAGGCCGAGGAAGGCAACAACAGGCATCGCGACAACCTTAGTAAGGTATGTTGCCGTATTTTCACAGCCATTGCCATCGCTAAAGGTATAATTGATGACATAAGGTCCGCCAATTCCTGCTTCAGCAGGCTTGAAGATAGCGCGTCCGTCGGCAAGGTCTGTAATGCCCGGGCCGCTGAATGATCCTTGCGGAGCCATATTACCGTAAATCGTATCCCATGCTGCTTCAACACAGTATGCAGTATCCAAACCGCTTACGCTAAGTTCAGGAATGGCATAAACCGTAGTTGAAAGCGTACTGTCGTTGGTACATCCGTTCGGATCAGTATAGGTATAAGTTATATCATGTGTGCCAACACCGGCAACAGCAGGATCAAACAGAGCAGAACCATTGCCATAATCGGAAATACCGGCGCCACTGAATGAACCGTAACCAAGATGGTTTCCGGTCAGCAGACTCGGTAAGGTGTTCAGGCAATATTGGGGCTCCAGACCTGTGAAGCTGACAGCAGGCAGGTCGTTGACAGTTACAAAGCGGCTGGAATCTGACTGGCAGCCGGTAACAGGATCATTATAGATGTAGGTAATCTCGTGCGGGCCGCCAACACCTGCCAGGGCTGGAACAAATTGTGCCTGACCCAAACCGGTATTGATTATACCTGGACCTTCAAAGTAGCCTTCAGGAGCCATATTCCCTGTTAACGGAATCGGCGCACCATCAACACAGTAAGCTGGTTCCGTCAAAGTAAACCATACCTGTGTTGTGCCATGAACAACCGTGGTTTTTGTTTTGCTTCCGGCACATCCTGATGCAGGATCCGCATAAGTATATGTGATGTCGTACGGGCCACCGGCACCTGCCAGGGCGGGATCAAATGTAGCCGTACCGTTTCCGTTGTCGGTGATGCCCGCTCCGGTAAATGTTCCAGTTGGGGCAAAATTACCGGTGAGGGTCACAGGAGTTTCGTAGATGCAGTATTCGTCACCCAGTCCGGTGAAGTCAACAAATGGGAGCTCAGTAACCGAAGTGATTTGGATATCACTGGCAGAACAGCCGTTGGTATTGGTGTAGGTATAGGTGATTTCGTAGGGACCGCCCAGTCCGGCTAGTTGCGGATCAAAAGTGGCTGTACCGTTACCGTTATCGGTGATGCCGGTACCACTGAATGTTCCCTCGGGTGCGTGGTTTCCTGTAAGCGTTACGGGAAGTCCGTCAATACAGTAGTTTGCTGCCAAACCGCTGAAGCTAACTGTTGGAAGTGCCTGAGGATAAACAGTAATGCCTTTGCAAATAGACTGGCCACAATCGTTCTGCCAATACGCCTGATAGGTCGTTTGGCTTGTTGGTGCGGCAATGGTAAGCGGGTTTCCAATTCCGGCAGTAGTCGGGCTGCCACAATAGCCAACCGACCAAACTACTTCATCACCAATTCCGCCAATGGCAGTCAGTGTGATGGAATCAACGGAACCGATACAATAATAATTGGTATCAACATGTACTTCGTCCATAACAACCGGCATCGGATCAACATCCACGCTAACAGAATCGAGAGCGGAGTTGCCGCAATTGTTTTCCCAGTAAACGTAATAGGTTGTTGGCGCATCCGGAGCATCAATTGTGATTACCGGTGTAATGCCCACGATGGTACCGTTCGGGCTGCCTTCGCGCCAGTAGATATCGTTTCCTGAACCGCCTACGGAAGTCAGCGTAATGGTACCGGTATAGTCGTAGCAGAAACCTGTAGTGTCCACATAAGCAGTATCAACCGGCTGCGCCGATGGATTGACAATGATACTTATGGAATCGCAGACAGAATTTCCGCAACTGCTTTCCCAGCGTGCATAAAGCACAGTGGTGTCGAGTGGGGCAGGGTATGCAAATGGCGTTCCGGTACCGATTTCAGTAGTGCCACAGCCATCAATATACCATTTCAGGATTTCACCATATCCGCCAACGGCTTCAAGGTTGATATAATCCACAGTGCCAGTGCAATAGTTGTTTACATCAACAATGATGTCCTCAGGTGGTGCGCTGGTTTCAAATACGTTCACAGTAACGGAAATACATTCGGAAGTGTCACATCCATTCTCCCAGCGTACATAATATGTTGTTGTTACTTCAGGGGAGGGGAGGGTGATGCTTGCGCCTGTTCCGAGTTCAATACCATCGCAGCTTCCTTCTAACCAGCGCATTACATCGCCTGAGCCACCTTCGGCAGTGAGGGTGATATCACCCGGATCGGTGCTGCAGAAGTAATCGCGGTCGCTGTAAGCTACCAGAGGCGGTTCCGGAAGCGGATACTGGTATTCAATAATCATTGCTGTATCGAAGCTACATCCGTTGGCATCGTCAACAAAGAGCCAGTAAGTTCCTTCTTCGATATTCCAGAGGTCAGGAACCGTATCGCCAGTTGACCAGTAATACTCGTAAGGCAGCGTTCCTCCCGCCATGGAGATGTCGATAAATCCTTCGTCGCCGCCAAAGCAATCCACAAACTGGATAATTGGCTGACGTTGGTATGTAGTGTCTTTGATTTTTGCAAAGAAGATATCCTGATCGCCATTGCTTACAAGCTGATGTGCGCCAAAATCTGCAGTGCTGCGGAATGAACCACCGGTAAGCACTTCTTCTTCGGGAGTAATGGCTATTGCGCAGGAAGAATCGGCCAGAGGGCTTCCGCCGGAATGTGTCCAAACATTAAGCCCGCTGCTGTTGAATTTAGTAACATACACATCGCTGCTTCCAACACTTTCGAGCGTATCGGCAGGGAAGAATGCTGTGCCGCGATAAGTACCTGCGGTATAGACATTGTTGAGTACGTCCACATCAATGGCATGGCCATAATCATTTTGAGTACCTCCGGCAGTGCGGATCCATCTGAGGTTACCACCACGATCGTAGCGCGCGGTGAACATATCTGTACCACCACGTGAGTTGATCGTGCGTGCGTTGAAGGTCGCTGATCCACCAAAAGAACCGGCCTGATAAATATTCCCTGAATAATCTACAGCAAGAGCTTCACCACGGTCGTCCTGGCTGCCACCCGACCTCTGTACCCATTGCTGCTGGCCGAGGTTATTGTATTTGAGCAGGAAGATATCGTTGCTACCGGCACTGCTCAGTGTCTTGCCATCAAAATGTGCTGTGCCCTGGAAACGTCCGGTTACAATAGTATTTTCAGAGATGTCCACGGAAATACCTTCACCAAAGTCCTGAGATGAACCACCGGCAGTTTTTACCCACTGCAGGTCGCCGCTTTCGTTGTATTTTGCTGTGAAGATATCATCACCACCGGCACTGACAAAAGTAAGATGGTTGAAATCTGCACGTCCCTGGAACGAACCGGTGATATAGCTGTTTCCGAGTTTATCGGTATGGATTGCATTGGAATAGTCGTTGAAGAAACCACCCGCAGAATTAACCCAGCGGTAAGTGCCGTCTGCTGCCCAACTGGCAATAAACGCGTCATAAGCTCCGGCAGTCCAAACGGTGTCGTCTTCGTTTCCACCAAAGAAAGCCAGTTCTTTCACATATCCTGTAACGTAAACGTTGCCGAGGGTGTCCACGCCAATTCCGCGCGATTCATCATCAAGTGTACCACCGGCATGATCAGCCCACATGAGCTGGCCTAAGCTGTCGTACTTGGCAACGAAAACATCATTATTACCAAAGCTGGTGAGCGTGGCCCCTCCAAAATCAACATCCGAACGGAACGAACCGGTTACATAAATATAACCATTTTTATCGGTGACCATATCGCGCAGGATATCGGTTTCGCCACCGCCAAATCCGTGTGCCATGCTCCAGAATGCTGTATCCAGACCAAAGCGCAGGCTGTCGGGCTGTCCGATTTCAAATTCCTTGCTGATGCTGCAAATATTGGCATCTGCAATATAAACGGAATATGTGCCCGGATCGAGATTGCTGATGTCTTCGCTTGTAGCTCCGTTCGACCAGAGGAATTCGTAAGGCTCATCGCCATTGGTTACGCTGATGTCGATGGCTCCATTGCCTTCACCAAAACAGCTGATATTGGAAGTTTCGGCTGTGATAATGAGCGTTGGAATCACTTCAAGGCGTGCTGAATCTGAAAGCAGGATACCGCAATAAGCACTGCTGATTTCGCAATGATAATAGCCTGTATCGCCAAGGCTGGCCGGATTGAAAGTGATAATGCTGTCGGTTTCGCCTTCAACACTTACTCCGTTGCGCATCCATTGGTATGAAATATTATCTCCTGTTACGGAAATCCACATGCTTACACTGTCATTTTCACAGAGTGTTTCGTCGAGTGGCTGTGTTGCAATTTGTGGGGCTTCATTCACATTCAGATATGCATTCTGGCTGAATTCATCGCCACAGGTATTAAAGACGTAGCACTCGTAGTTGGCTTTGTCGGCAAGGGTGGCAGGGGTGAAGTGCAGTGTAGCGCTATTGGCTCCGGGTATATCTACACCTTCTTTGCGCCACTGATAGAAGAGGCTGTCGCCATCACTGACTACAGTCAGCTGAGCGTCGTATCCTTCACAAAGCTCAAGGCTGTCGGGCTGATCTGTGATTACAGGAATAGCATTGATTGTGATTTTTGCCTGGTCACTTACATCGAAGCCGCAATAATTGGATACTTCGCAGGTGTAATTTCCTGTAGTTGCAGGCGTGATTGGGTCAATGGTAAAACTTGTTCCATTAGCGCCCGGAATATCAATTCCTTCGCGTTTCCATTGGTAAGTCAGGAAGTCGCCATCAGCCTGGCAATACAATGTAACGGCATCGCCGTCGCAGGTCGAAAGATCGGCGGGTTGCAGGGTGATGTCGGGAACGATATTGACATAAACATAAACTGTATTGGTAACCTGCATTCCGCAATTGTTCCAGATGCGGCAGTAGTAGTCGCCGGCATCACTAAACTGGATCGGATCCATCAGATAAGTAGGATTGGTTGCGCCCGGAACATCCACACCATTGAGTACCCACTGATAGTTCAGTGAGTCGCCGGTAGCGGTAACACTCAGTAATTTGGTTTCGCCTTCACAGGCATCCTGATTGATAGGCTGCACATGGATAACCGGCGGCATATTGATGTTGAGCAATGCCGGGTTTGTTGTGACAGATCCACAGGTGTTCCATATTTCGCAATAGTATGTAGCTGTGTCACTTGTATTTACAGAAGCATAGTGGATGATGCTGTCGGTTTCGGATGGAATCGGGATACCATTTCTGTACCACTGATAATTGAGCGAATCGCCATACATTTCTACCCAGATATTCACTTCATCACCAATACATGCTGAAACCGGTTGTGGTTGTGCCAAAATTTGCGGCGCGATATTGATGTTTAGTGTAGCTTCGTTGGTGTAAATGGCATCACAGTTATTCCAGAGATAACAACGATAAGCTCCTGTGTCGGCATACTGGATGTTGTTGATGTTGAGTATATTGCTGGTTTCACCGGGAATGTCCACACCATTAAACTGCCACTGGAAGTTTGGTAATGCCGAACCTCCTGCTGTAATACCGGTAACAAAACTGATGTTTTGTCCGAGACAGGATGAAACCGGATCCGGATGGTCAATTACATCCGGGCTGAGGTTTGCATAGAGGTGTGCAGTATCACTGAGGATCATGCCGCAGGTATTGGTGATGAGCACGCGGTAAATCCCGATATCGGGATCGCCAATCGGGCCAATGGGCAATGTGCTGGCAATAGCGCCGGGAATATCCACACCGTCTTTTTGCCATTGGTAGAAAAGGCTGTCGCCCGCGGCAGTTACATTAAATGATGTGAAGTCGCCGATACAAGTCAGCAGACTGAGCGGCTGGTCGGTTATTGTTGGAACAATATTCACATTCAAATTGGCATTCTGGCTCCAAACTTCACCACAGGTGTTAAATACACGCACGGTATAAGAACCGGTATCGCTATAAATAACACTATTAATAATGTGTGTTGGGTTCTGGGCGCCTGCAATGGGCAATCCTTTAAAGTACCACTGGTAGTTGAGGCTGTCACCGCTTGCTGCTACTTCAAACTGTACCGTTTGCCCGAGACATGTTGATACACTGTCGGGCTGATCGGTAATTTGCGGAACAATGTTCACATTGAGCAGGACCGAATTGCTGTATTCTTCACCACAGGTATTATACACACGGCATTGGTAATGTCCGGTGTCGCTGTAAGTAATTGGGTTAATCACCAGGTTGTGCAAAGTAGCGCCCGCAATAGGATTGCCTTTCAGGTACCATTGGTAATTCAATGAATCTCCGGTAGCTGTTACGGCAAAATTTGTAGCATTCCCGATACAGGATGATACCTCAACCGGCTGGCTGGTAATATGTGGCACCAGGTTGTAATTGAGGTGCATGTTAAGCGTGGTAACATTACCGCATGTGTTGGAAATGCGGCATTCGTAATTGGCTTCATCCGTGAGGGTGATATTGTTGAAATAGAGCGTGTCATTGTTTTTCCCGGCCATTGGGACGCCGTTTTTGCGCCACTGATAATTGAGGCTGTCGCCGTCCATTACCACATAGAAAAATTCGTCTTCGCCCAAACAGCTGGAAATAGAATCGGATTGCTCTATAATGACCGGGATGCGGTTGATGTTGAGGTGGGCATTGTTGGAAGTTAATGTGCCGCAGGTATTGAATACTTCTACGGTATAATTGGCTTCATCGGCAATGCTGATATTAACAAAGCTGAGGCTTGGGCTTGTTTCGCCAGCCATTGCAACACCGTTTTTGTACCACTGATAATTCAGGCTGTCGCCGGTAGCAATGATATTAAATTGATGGTTCAGCCCGGCACAGGTAGAGGTACTGTCGGGTTGATCGATAATCTGTGGTGCAATATTGTAGTTGAGGTGCATGTTCTGCGATGTTGCATTGCCACAGGTATTGGTGATGACGCATTCGTAATTGGCCTCATCAGTAAGTTGTATGTTTGTGAAATACAATGTGTCATTGGTTGCTCCGGGTATGTCCACTGAATTTTTGCGCCATTGGTAATTGAGGCTGTCGCCATCCACAACCACAAAGAAAAATTCATCCTCACCCAAACATGTAGAGATTGAGTCGCTCTGGAACATGATGACCGGAACACGGTTGATGTTGAGGTTGGCATTGACTGAAGTTTCTGTGCCGCAAGTATTGGATACCACCACCTCATAATCGCCTTCATCGGTAAGGTCAATGGTGTTCAGAGATAGGATAGGGGTGGTCTCACCGCTTATAACTGCACCGTTTTTATACCACTGATAGTTTAGGCTGTCGCCTGTTGCTATAACCGTTAAGGCTACGTTTACGCCCACACAGGTTGAAATGCTATCGGGTTGATCTGTAATGACCGGAGCGATATTATAATTAAGGTGCATGTTCTGCGACAGGGCACTGCCACAGGTATTGGTGATAATACATTGATAATTGGCTTCGTCAGCAAGCTGGATATTGTTGAAGAAGAGTGTGTCGTTGTTTTCTCCCGGCATGTCAATTCCGTTCTTGCGCCATTGATAATTGAGGCTGTCGCCATCCACTACTACATAGAAATAATGATTGGCTCCGAGACATGTTGAAACGGAATCGCTCTGGAACATGATGATTGGAACACGGTTGATGTTGAGGTTGGCATTGACCGAAGTTTCAGTTCCGCAGGTGTTGGTGACCACTACTTCGTAATCGCCTTCATCAGTAAGATCGATATTATTCAGACTAAGCGTTGCTGCGGTTTCGCCTGTGATGGCAACACTGTTTTTATACCATTGATAATTCAGGCTGTCGCCCGAAACAACAACAGTAAAGGCTTCATTTGCACCAACACAAGAGGAAATGCTGTCGGGCTGATCGGTAATGACCGGAGCAATATTGTAGTTGAGGTGCATGTTTTGCGATAATTCAGTACCGCAGGTGTTGGTAATGATGCACTGGTAATTGGCTTCATCCGCAAGCTGGATGTTGTTGAAGAAGAGCGTATCATTGGTTTCCCCGGGTATGTCAATGCCATCTTTGCGCCATTGATAATTGAGGCTGTCACCATCCATCACTACAAAGAAATAATGATTTGCTCCGAGACAAGTAGATACAGAATCTGACTGCGCCAGGAATACCGGGACACGGTTGATATTGAGGTTCGCATTTGCAGAATTCTCAAATCCACAGGTATTATAAACCTTAACAGTATAATTGGCTTCGTCGGGGAGGTCGATACTGTTAAGCGCCAGTGTTGCTGTGGTTTCTCCTGCGATTTCCACGCCGTTTTTGTACCAGGTGTAATTCAGGCTGTCGCCTGTTGCCACAACAGTGAAAGCAACATTTTGTCCCACACAACTCGAAATGCTGTCGGGCTGATTGGTAATTTGCGGTACAACATTGATATTGAGGTGCATGTTCTGTGTTGTAGCATTACTACAGGTATTGCTGATGTAGCATGTGTAATTTGCTTCATCAGCTACTGCGATATTGGTGAAGAACAATGTGTCATTGTTTTCTCCGGGCATATCCACACCGTTTTTGCGCCATTGGTAATTCAGGCTGTCGCCATCTGCAACAAGCCAGAAGTAATGGTTTGCTCCGAGACATGTGGAAACTGAATCGGACTGCGCCAAAATAACAGGGACACGGTTGATGTTCAGGTGGGCATTTGCCGAGTTTTCAAAACCACAGGTATTATAAACCCGTACTGTATAATTGCCTTCGTCCACCAGGTCAATATTGTTGAGGGCAAGCGATGCAGTGGTTTCGCCCACAATTTCCACACCGTTTTTATACCATGTGTAATTCAGGCTATCGCCTGTCGCTACAACATTGAAAGCAACATTTTGTCCCACACAGCTTGAAACGCTATCCGGCTGATCTGTGATTACCGGGACAATATTCAAATTGAGGTACATATTGAATGTAGTGGCCGTATTACACATATTGGTTACTATGCAATGGTAATCGGCTTCATCAGTCGAAACAATATTGTTAAAATAAAGCGTATCATTGGTTTCTCCGGTTATGGCAACGGCATTCTTATACCACTGATAGGTAAGTGTATCGCCCGTAGCTTCTACCCAAAAATATTCGCTTTCGCCAATACAGGTAGAAATGGAATCGGACTGGGCTGTGATTACCGGAGCGCTGTTTACATTGATATGCAGGCTATCAGATTCGATAAATGTACAGGGCGAAATGGCTTTATAATACCATTCTCCTTCATCAATGGCAGAAACGGCAAAAGATACACTGGTATTGGTTGTTGTTGTGAACAAACCTCCATTGCGGTAGAGTTCGTAACTTGTTATATCGCCGCTGGTTTCAAAATTAATAGTGATGTTTGTTCCTTCACAGGCCGAAATGTCTGCCGGTTGGTTGACAATAACCGGATCGGCGTAAAGGTACATATACATCCCGCCGGAAAGCGTATCACCGCAATTGTTCCATACATAGCAGGTGTAGTTGGCGGTGTCGGTATATTGCAGGTTGGTGAAGAAGATGGTGTCATTGGTTTCTCCGGGGATATCCACACCGTTTTTCTTCCATTGGTAATTGAGGCTGTCGCCAGTGGTCAATACAAAGAATTCATAATCAGAACCGGGGCATAAGGAAACTCCGGTGGCGTTTGCCGTGATCTCGGGTGCGATGTTGATATTGAGCTGTGCAGTATCAGATTCAATGCTGGCACAAGTGTTCGTAATTACAACCGTATAATTTCCTTCGTAAGTAAGGTCGATATTGGAGAAATTGAGTGTGTCATTGGTTTCACCGGGCAGAGGGTTGCCATCCTTATACCATTGGTAGTTCAGGCTGTCACCCGTTGCTTCCACAACAAACTGTGCGTCATTGCCCATACAAATCGACAGGCTGTCGGGTTGGTTTGTAATGACAGGGACAATATTGATATTGAGGTAAGCATGATCGCTGGTGTCCAGGCCACAAACATTGGTGGAAACACAATAATAATTGGCTGTATCTGCATAAGCCACGGGATCAAAGCGTAGTATTGTGTCTGTTGCCCCAGCGATGGCAACATCATTTTTATACCATTGGAAAGTCAGCGAATCCCCGATGGGGCTAAACCATATACTGTCTGTACTTCCCAAACAAGTGGAAACGCTATCGGTTTGCACTGCGAAATCGGGAGCTACGTTGATGTGGACATAAGCAACTTCACTCATTACACTATCGCAGGAATTGATCATATAACAGCGGTATAAACCTGTATCTGCATAGGTTATCGGGTTGAGGATCAATAGGCTGTCGGTAGCGCCGCTAATGCCGCCGCCATTAACCACATCAACTCCATTGCGCTGCCATTGATAGATAAATGGCCTGGTTCCGGTTGCCAGAACTTCCAGTGCAACGCTATCGCCCAAACAAGCCGAAAGAGAATCGGGTTGCTGATAGATTTCAGGTGGCGTGGTCACAAAAAGGCTGGCCACATCACTGGTATCGTTGCTGCATGGTGTGCTGATTACTACTTTATAATCACCAATATCGACCAGTTCATCGGCCGTTGCAATAGTGAGCGTGTCGCCGGTCTGTCCGGGAATCAGCACATCATCTTTGAACCATTCAAAGACAAAAGGCGTAATTCCTGTGTAGTTCGACACAAAAGTGATTTCACTGCCACGGCAAACGGTGGAGTCGCTGAAATTTAGGCTGATGGTTGGCTCGGCAATTTTGATTACTTTCAGGTAATTCGGATCGCCGTCACAGCCGTGTTCATTGGTTTCAATAACTTCCACCGAGTCAATTCCGGCAGTGCCGTCCCATTGAATGGAAATATGTGCTGTGGTTTGGCCGCCAAGGATTGCTCCGGTGCCTTCCATTACCTGCCAGGCATATGTAGAGCCATTTACCGAGTCCACGCGGTAGGCTTCAACACTGTTTACACATACTGAATCGGGATTGGTTGTGATCGTCTGAGCCTGGGCATTAATGCCTGCCAAAAGGATCAGGGCAGTAAATAGTTTAGAAAAAAGTGTAAGATGTTTTTTCATTTTGCAGATTCGTATAATATCGCTGGTTATATGGTTTATTCTAATCATGGTATATCAATAAAGGCGCCGGCACCGGAAAGTTGATCAACTCAACTGTATCCGTTGCAGAACATGTATTTTCGTCTATAACTTTGACCCAGATTTCTCCGGCTATGTCGGTTGTCAGATCGGGATTTGTACTCCCGTCAGACCAAATATAATCTCTGAAACTGCCCGGATTAAAGGTAACCGCCACCTGTGGGCAAACAGCAGTGTCGGAACCCAGCTCAGGCACCGGATTGGGGTAAAATCCCAAATGTATGGTGTCCGAAAGGTCGCACATATCGTCCACAACATGTACCCAATAATATCCTGTATCCTCTACCGTAATAAATCTTGTGGTGCTGTCGTTGCTCCACAGATAGGAGTCCATTCCTTCACCGGCATCAAATGTATAATCACTGCCTTCACAAATAAGCACGTCTTCTCCGAGGTTGAGGCTGGCATAAGCACTGAAAAATCCGTATTCCGAACTGCCGCCAAGCTCATTCAAAATACCAAGGTGAAATTTCCCACTGCTGTTGGTGATGTTGTTGCCGCCAACCCCAATAGCGGGATTGTCGATGCGGGCGTACCACCAGGCGTTTGCGGTTCCGGTAATGGGTGCAAAATCGGATCCCTGTATAATGGATGGATTGTCGTTTACTTCAAAACTATTGATGTTCCCCTGCTCGGTAAACACCATCATCGAAAATTGCCCGCCACTGGAACGGACAAAACTGATATCTTGCGAACCGGTGCAGGCTATCGGGGGCAATAAGGCACTTCCGGATTCATCATCATGCCCCGAAAGGTGATAAACATAAATGGGATGATTGGAAGTGATGTATTTGCTGGGCGTGCTAAGCAGGAATTTGTATTGCTCGCCTTTGTTTAAGGTAGCACTGATCACAGGACTTCCATCCAAATGGATTTCCGTGCCGTCTTCAATGGCCAGGATATACACTTTTTCATTTTGCGGGTCGGCAAACCCCTGTACAACAATGTATTCTTCAGCTAAAATATTGAGTGGAATGAGCTGATCGCCAATAAGGTCGTATCCACCAGTGTTGCCACCCGGACGAATGGAATCGTCACTGATAGTAACCGCAATGGGTTTATCGGAATTGATGACCGTGCCTTTCAGGCTGCGGCTTGCTGTTGTATTGGTTGCTTTTATGCAGTAGCTTTCGCCTTTGTTGAGCGTAATGCTATATTCGACATTGGGCGCATGTCCTTCCACATTGTCGGTGGGCGTGATATAAACTTTTGTATTGTCTTTGGTAGCCACAATATCAATGCGCTCATTGCCAACCTGGTTTTTAAAATCATCCTGCGATGGCACCATAAATTCCATGCCCAAAGAGTTTATACCTTTCAATGGGTAGATGTCGGGATTGTTGCTGGCCGCTACTTCGTAATAGCAGGAAACAGGAAAGTCGGAATGCACATAAAGGCCGTAAGGATTGACCTGGTCTGCCGGATTGTTTTCTATAATGGATTTACGTGAAGTAAGGTCCTGACTATAGGTGGAGTTTGGAGGGACGGTAAATGTAATGGGTGCAAAGCCGGGATTGGCAGGTTGGGTGATTTCCACATTGGCTTCGCTGTCCCGTGTGGCAAAAATCATTTTAATGGGCTGGTCGGCATGAGAAGCAGATACTTCAGGAGCCACAAACCAGAATTCATTATCCTGTTGTGCAATTACTCCTGCATGATAAAAAACAGCCATAATCATGAAGAATATTTTGCCGTTAAAGCTTCTGTTACCTCTATTCAGACCCATTATAATACTTTAGACATATTTGTACGTGAATAAGTTGTTTTTTGTTTCTTATTTATTTTGACATTTATTCCTTTGGTAATCAATAGTTTAAAAATTTATTAAGGTTTTTTAATAATTGTTCAATCATGATAAATCATTACCGGTGAAGGTTTGGGTGCAATTTCAATAAAAAGGCTGTCGCGCCCCTGACATCCAAAGCCTGTTTGCTCCAGAACTTTTATCCAGTCTGTTCCGGGAACCGAATACTCCAGGTATATGCGGAACATGTCTGTGGGGCTTTGCGGTATTCCGTTCAGAAACTGCCATTGGTACATGTTTCCGGGTACTTCCGTTGTTTCGTATAAGAAGATGCCTCCGCCCAGTTCAATGCACAGAGTGTCTTCCCCGCTGATCTGCGGATCGGGTGTGGTATGCACCGTAACAACAATTTCGTCCTGGTCGGTACAACCATCATAACTCAATACCTCAACCCAGTACATGTCTGTGCTGAAGGCTTCCATTGTTTGTTGGCTTGAGCCGTCCTGCCATGTGTAGGTTTTCATGCCGGGAGGTGCTGTGAGCAGTAAAGTATCTCCCGAGCAAAAAGCGGTGTCATTTCCCAAATTTACCTCTGGAGCCCCTATAACATTCAGTATCATATCGTCGCTGTTCGTACAGCCGTCAAAAGATTCTACCGTAACCGAATAAGTAGCGGGTAAATGTACCCAGATTTGCTGAGTGGTAGCACCCGTTGACCATAAATATGAAGCCATTCCGGCTCCGGCATCCAGCAGTAAGGAATCATTGGAGCAAATAGTTTCATTATCGCCAATATCCGGATTGGGCAAAACCAGAAAATCCACTTCCACTGAATCCTGTATTGGCCCGGTGCTGCACTGGCTGTCCCATACGCTGTCCAGCCGGAACCATCCTTCGGTAAAGGTGTTGATTTCGTATGGAAAGGGTCCGTTATACCACATTACCGGCGGTTGGGGCACATTGTCGATGCTGTACTGAAAACTGTATGGTGGCGTGCCGTCGCTTAAGCCGATTTCCACAGTGGCTGCTGTTCCGTCGTCACAAATGGCGCCTCCACCCGAAATCGTGCCAATAGGACAGGGAATGCCGGGTGCTGCATAAGTGATGTTCATATTGCAGGCTAAGCTGTCGGTGAATTTTGCCGTGATCGTATGGTTGCCTCCATCGCAGTTGATACTGCTGATGGTATAATTTTCCGGACTTTCAAAAGGCGGATAAATATTGGTTTGCTTGCCCGTGGTGATGTCTTTAACATTTAATACGCCCGAAGCCGGCGGATTGGTAAAACTCACCTGACCGCTCACAGAATAAAAACCATTGCTGCAAGCTGAGGGATTTGCTGTTAAAGCAACAATTGAGCACTCAAAAACGATATCGCAATTGGAAGTCCCGGCCCCGGGCTGGCCCACATTGGTCTGCTCAAAAGTTATTTGGCAGGGATCGTTGGAGAAATTTGTGATCATTAAAATATAAAACTCGCCTGCCAAGGCATTGTTTACGGTACATATTTCCACATAATCAGGTAAATATGAACAGCTTACAATTTTGTCTCCGGTTAACTGCCCGTCACAAGGCTCTGTGGGATGGTCGAATGGCCCCCACATAATAAAATCAATATCCTCGGCAGGATTACTGCTCATTTCAATGACCATATCTCCATCGGTCTCAGCTTGCATATAAAACCATGCCGGGTTGGGCTGTGACCCCAGGCATCCGTAATCCGGGCCAGGCTGGGCATTGCCGCTGTTTACCCCTGCAGAAAATGTGATTACATCGCTGGAGCAAAATGCCTCACTGGCTTCGCAATCGGCATTGGGGTTAGGAGGGTTTACCTGAGTATAGGCATTTTTACTTAAAAATGCTGCAAAAGCAAGCGTCAGAAAAAGAGCAGGAATAAGGTGATTTAGTTTCATTAAGGTTGATCTTCGGGCTATATGTAGTCTAAACGCTATAATATGTATAGGTTGCCTCATTTTTATGCTTATTTTAATCATGATAAATTTGTACCGGAGCAGGGACAGGTTTGATCCAAATTTCAATACTGTCGGTTCCGGGGCAGTTGTTTGTAGTATTTTCTATGAGTTTAATCCAGTCTGTGAGTGCATTAGGCCAGTCAATCTGTATCTGGTGCGTGCCCTGACCGCTGCCTATTGTGCCGCTTCCGCTTTGCCAGATGTAGGTGTTTCCGCTTTGTGCGGGCGTTGAATAAATAAACGGTCCGTAGCCAAAACAAACTTCATCGGGTCCGCTGATAAGGGGTTGGGCTGTAGTGTGCATGGTCACATGAAGCGTGTCGCTGCCACTGCAGAGGTTCGTATCGGTAACCACCAGGACAAATTCTCCGGGGTTTAAGGTGAAAATGCATGTGTCCGTAGATCCGGTATTCCAATGGTAGGTGGCAAAAATTCCTTCCGGACAAAGCAGGATGCTGTCGAACTGACAAAAAGCAGTGTCATTTCCAAGATAAGGAACCGGCAGAGGATGTACCGTGAGCCACATGCTGTCCAAGCCCGAACATGCTGAGGTGTCGGTTACTTCCACCCAATACTGGCCTGTTGCCCATACTTTGGTGCTATCGGCAATACCTCCGTTGTTCCATTCATAACTGAAATAACCGGTATCGGCATAGAGCATCAGCGTATCGCCCTGACATATTCCTGTATCCGGTCCAATATTGACTTCCGGCGAGGGTATGTGCAGTACTTTTAAACTGTCGGTCAGGGCACAACCGGCTTCATTGACCACATTTACGGAATAATATCCTGTATCCATTACGGAAATTTGCCGGCTCGTGTCTCCGGTGGACCATAAGTAGCTCATAAAATCAGCGCCTGCATCAAGCAGGGTAGGGTGGCCTTCGCACGACCATAAGCTGTCGCCCTGGTCCCCACCCAAATCCAGCGTAGTGTTCAGGTTGACGCCTACCATATAGCCATAACTTTCCAGGTTGCCGTATCCGTAAACATATGCAGAATAGCCATGTCCGACTTCGGAAGTATTAAGTGAATGGACTCCTTCGCTGATTGTTTTCTGAACATAGGAATAATCTGAATTGGCAATAGCGACAAATTCAGATGAAAGTGAAACATCATCGAGGAAAATCAATTCCTGGTCTTCGGTGCGTGCCAGGATATTCACATAATAGTTTTGGATCACAGACGATTCGAAGGCCACAAAGGTTGTGCTGTCCACCATTTGGTTTGTGGGGCTGAGCATTACCATAAAAGGATCGGCCAAAGCGCTGCCAATATTTTTTCCACAGCTGAAATGCGCGAGGGAAATAAGTTTGTTGGAATGTACATGAACGGCTTGGTTTTCGCCTTGTGTGCTGAATTCATAAAATTCAGAAGCATCGAGCGTGGCCATGAGGGCATTGTTGAGGTAAACCTTAGTGTTGTCGTATCCGGCCAGAACCCGGAAAATATCATAATCGCGGGTTTTGAGCGGAATGGTAAAATAATCGCGCCCCCATTTGCTTAAAGGTGTCATTTGTTCATACAGATGATCCTTGGCGCTGATGCCATAGGGGACTTCCGTTGCTAAGTTTCCGCTGAAAACAGCTATGGGTTTATCTGCTGTTATATGCGAACCCGTAAGATCGCCTTCAGTATCAGGGCTATCGATAAAATTTTTGGATTGCACCTGGTACATTTCACCCTGATTGAGCATTATTTCAAAACCAATTCCGGCCTTGTCTCCTTTATCAGTATCCACAGATGGGGTAATGGAAACAGCAGTTTGGTCTTGTGTGGCCAAAACAACAAATTCACTGTTTTTGCCAATTGGGTTTACTCCGGTCTGATAGCTGTAATTGGTCGGTGATGGGGTATAGCACATGGCGTAATAATCCGTTCCAAGTGTTTGCGTGGGAAAAATAAGCGCGGCATCGGAGCTGAGGTTTTCATAATTCAATGCATATACACTCACGGGTAAATCAGATACCAGATGAATGCCTTTACTGACGATTTCCTGCGAACTCATGGGTTCCACTTCGCGGTAGTCGATACTGATTTCAATGGCGGAATGATGCGGGACATAAAAATTCGCATAAGGCGTTGAATAATCTCCGATGTAAATAGAGCCATGTGCATCGTATTTTGAACTGATGGTAATGCTGGTATTGTGGTTGGGACGGTAGAAACGGTTGTCCATAAAAGCAAACCAAAAATCATTTCCTGCCGTGCCTTGTATGCAGGGATCGTAGGTGTAAACTAAAATCTGGTCGGTGGCGCTGCAACCATTGGCATTGGTCACCGTTACCGAATAGGTACCGTCTTCCCAAACCCTCAGGCTGTCGGCGGTGCTGCCGTCGCTCCAAAAGTAGCCGGACTGTCCGTTTCCGGCATAAAGCGTAATTGTGTCGCCTATGATGATGCCGGTATCCGCACCCAAAACTACCAATGGCAAATCAAGCAATGTGATATATCTTGAATCTTCGTACTGGCAACCGTTGGTATCGGTGGCAACCAGCCGGTACAAACTTTCTTCATAGGCTTTGAAAGTGGTGTCGCTGCTGCCATCCTGCCAAAGGTAAGAGGCATAAAAAGCTGTCGGATCGAGCAAAAGGGTGTCGCCCGTGCATATGCTGGTATCGTTGCCCAGCTCAAGAGTTTCATCCGGATATTGGCTGATGACAATGGTGTCGGATAAGTTGCATCCGGCCATAACCACGTCCACCCAGTATGTTCCGGCAGTGGATGCCCAGATACTTTGTGTGGTGGCTCCGGTATTCCAAAGATAGCTGTCTTTGTCGGCACCTGCATCGAGCAGAATGCTGTCGTTGGCGCAAATAGTCTGGTCCGGACCAATGAAGAGGGTAGAGAAATCCGAGAAAAAACCATAACGGCAGCCTGCATTTGTATTCCCGTTTGTAAAACCCAGATGGAAAAGTCCGCTGGTATTAGAGATTTGGGAGCGCTGACCAACCATGAGGTGGGCATTCATATTGATTTTTGCAGCTACCCAGTCACCGTCAGTTCCGGGAACAGGAGAAAAACTGCCGCTATTAATGATACCGGAGCTTCCGTTGACCAGAAAATTGCCCTGGTTGCCGTCCTCAGTGAAAATCATGATATAAATATCATTGTTGTTGGAGCGGACAAAGGAAACAGAAGAACTTCCATTACAGTTGATTACGGGCAATAAAGCTCCTCCGACCTGTTCGGTGAAACCCGACATATGCCATACATAAACCGGTTTATTGCTTTGGATATATGTGGACGCATTGGTAAGCTGATAGCCATGGGTTTCGGTTTTGTCCAAAACGGCTGCGGGAAATGGGTTCCCATCTACATAAACATTGGTATTGTCTTCTGTGGCAAGCACATACACACGATCAGAGGGATTACTGTTGAGGTGTCCTTTTACCACGATATACTCTGTGCCCAAAAGGTCAACAGGAACTATTTGGTCGCCCATGAGGTCGGTGTTGTCGTTCCCCAGAGGATCCACAGAGTCGTCTTTTACAGTTACTGCGATTGGTTTATTGCTTTCTATGATGCTGCCCCATGGATGATCTTCCCGCATCCGGCTTGCAGCTTCAGCGCTGTAGGTCTCGCCCCGGTTGAGGTTTATCATGAAAGGGATCCCTCCAACATGGCCAACAATATTATTTTTGGGAGTAATTGTGATGGATGTGTTGTCTTGTGTTGCGACAATATCGAAGGAGCTTTTTGGATAGGGATTATAGTCTTTGTCGTTATTTGAAAAATCATCCTGAAATGGGGTCAAAAAATGTGTGCCCAAAGCGTTTCGTCCTTTGAGGGTAAATATATCCGGGTTATTAAGGCTCTGTTGCTCATAATAAATGCTAATCGGTTGGCTGGATTCAATCAGTAAACCGTAATTTAAAACTGTATTAGATGGCTGGTTTTCAACTATTGAGATACGATCTGTAAGGGAAACTGATTCTGTATTGTTAGCAGGAATAGCCACATTAATTGGATTGAATGAGGGATTCGCTGGTTGAGAAATAACCACATTGGCGTCATTATCATAGGAAGTGATGCGCAAATAAATAGGACGATCCCGGTTTGTTGCAGCACCTAAGCCCCTGGAACACTCCGGTGCCACAAACCAAAAGGTGGTGTCCGTTTGGGCTGAAGCCAATGGAACAAATGCCTGGATAACAAAGATTATCAGGGAAATTTGAATAAAATGGTATGACGGCCTCCTGGTGATGGTCCTTTAAATTTTAATTTGCCGCAAACCTTCCAAATATGTCTAAAAGCCTAACTTCTTTCTATTGAGGGCAAATATACATTAATTAAAAATAAAGTAGGAATTTCTTAACATTTTTTTTATTTACAACCATCGAATGTTATGGCCAATACAATAATTACGGCTGGTATTTGAGGTCATAAAACTGTATTTCGTTTTAAATCAATCATTTAAGTATTAGTGGCTACTTGCCGGATCATTTTGTCTTCCGTGGCAATTGCATTGTTTTTCAAAGGCAATTTCCCTGTGGGAACGAATTATTTTATCCATTTCTGTGAGTTTTGTATCTTTGTGGCATGATTTATGAAAAGAGTGCCTCTGGCATTGTGCAACGTACATTTTTCCGGGAAACGCAAAACCCTAATTGTGTTTTTATGCAAAACCTGCATAAGATCTATTTTCCTCTCTGAAATATACTGCACGTCCATCGTGATGTGCTGTCCTGATATCAGTGTTTTATAACATTTGAACCCTTAAATATTAACCAAATTTATGTTTGAAATTAAATTAATTGAAAAAGAAAACGATTTTAAAACCATTAAACGTGAGGAGTTTATAGATTTTCTCTTCACTCATCTGGGACGTTTTGGCGATCCCAAAGCCGACATTAACAAATGTTTGGACTATGCTTTCTCTGATAATCCTTCCGAAGGAGGTTTTGCCCTGGCGGCTTTCAGCGATGAAAAACTGGTAGGGGCCCTGATTATGAATAGAACAGGGATGAGTGGCTACATTCCCGAAAATATTTTGGTTTATGTGGCTGTTGATGCCGCTTGTCGCGGTAAAGGTTTTGGCAGACAAATTGTTGAAAAATCTTTTGAATATGCCAAAGGAAATGTGAAGTTGCATGTGGAGTACGATAATCCGGCAAAAAGACTCTATGAGCGCATTGGCTTTAAGAGCAAATATGCCGATATGCGTTATGAAAATAACTAAACGGGTTTTCCGTATCAGATATTTTTAACGTATTGTGGCCTGGCGCCACAGAAAATGAAAAATAATGGCTGAATTACAGATAAATATTGGGGAAATCAGGAATAACATTAGGTTCCTGAATAAATATTTTAAAAAACATAATATATCCTGGAGCCTGATTACCAAGGTCTTTTCGGGAGATACGGAATTCATGAAACGGATCCTGACCCCGGACCTGATCAAGGACATCCACTCCGTGGGCGATTCACGGCTTTCCAGTTTAAAAACCCTCAAAGAGGTGAATGAAGAGCTGATCACAATTTACATCAAACCACCGGCAATTGCTTATGCCGAGGATGTTGTGAAGTATGCTGATATCTCTCTTAACTCATCTTATGAAACCATCATTGCGCTGAATGAAGCAGCGAAACAACAAAATAAGATCCATAAAATTATTGTAATGCTTGAGCTGGGTGAACTCCGTGAAGGAGTAAACCGCGAAGACCTGGATGAGTTCTATGAACGGGTTTTCAAACTTAGCAATATTGAGGTTGTTGGCCTGGGCAGTAATTTGGGCTGTATGTATGGAATCGAACCGACATACGATAAACTTCTACAGCTCAAACTGTATAAAGAACTGATTGAGTTGAAATACGGAAAAAAAATTCCGATGATCTCCGGTGGAAGCTCCATTACAATGCCACTGGTAGAAAATGGTACTATTCCTCCGGAAATCAATCACTTCCGTATTGGGGAATCGGCCTTTTTTGGTACCAGCCCGCTCGATAATAAACAGTTTCTTAATCTTTGCTCCGATACGTTTAATTTTTATGCCCAGATTATCGAACTGGAAGAAAAAGATATCGTGCCGGATGGCAATATCAATGATGCCAGCATTGGTCATTCAGCAGACTTTAGCGATGATGACCTCGGCAAAAAAACCTTCAAAGCGATCCTGGATTTTGGCCTGCTGGATGTAGATACCGATGGCCTCACCACAGACGATGAAGATTTGAAACTCGTGGGCGTTACTTCCGATATGACCGTGGTTGACCTGGGTGATAACCTCGATGGAAACGGCAACCAAAAATATAAGGTGGGCGATTTTATCTGTTTCGACCCCGGCTACATCGCTGTGGCACGCCTGCTGAATTCTAAATTTATCGAGAAAACCTTTCTGAGCAAGGAAGATTATATCGAAAATGCAGAATCAGCGACAACATTTGAATAACAAAGGTCTTTTATAGCGATAGAAAACTCCTGCCATCTTACTGCAGGAGTTTTTTGTTTTGTCCGTTTAAAAAGTCCGTTAATTTGCCCCTGCCTACGGACGGGTCTTGCCCGGAAAATGCTCATTTGTGCCTGCAGGATTGTGGATTTTAGGGGCTATCGGAATATTCGCCTTGAATTTGAATTTTATAGAACAAACTCCCGGCAGGAACTCACTTCGAAATCAACAGCTTTTCATCGCGGAGCAGGTGGCCGTTCTGCAATCCTACGGCACGGCGCAATGATTTGGATCCATAACGCAAACGGATGCGGTCCATTGCCTGATAAAGGTCGGCCATTTCCGATGAATCTTCGAACATATTGATTTGTTGCATCCCTCCTACCAGATGGCTGAACTTAACGCCAATCAGCCGGATGCGCATCCTCCGCTGATATAGTCGCTCAAAAAGCCCGTGCGCCGTTTCGATGAGCACATGATCAAAAGCGGTATAAGGCACACGTTTTTGCAGATTATGCGTATCAAAATTGGCATAGCGTATCTTCACCGTAACGCAGGCCGCAAGCTTGCGCTCTTTGCGCAACTGAAAGGCAATGCGCTCCACCATGGAAGTCAGTAGTTCGCGCATGCGCTGCACATCAATACTATCGGATTCAAAAGTACTTTCCGTGCTGATGGATTTCCGCTCCGAATAAGGTTTCACGGGTGTAGGATCAATCCCATTGGCTTTTTTCCAGATAAGGATCCCGTTTTTTCCCAGTACACGTTCCAGCATTTCGGGCGGCACACGGCACAGGGTTGCAATGGTATCCACACCCATAGAACGCAGCAGCCGATAGGTTTTATCGCCGATCATCGGGATTTTGCGTATCGACAGGGGTGAAAGGAAATGCTGGACATGATCGCCAATCACTTCAATACCGCCATTGGGTTTGGCCTCGCCTGTAGCGATTTTCGAAACAGTTTTATTCACCGACAGGCCGAAAGAAATCGGCAGGCCGGTTTCGCGTATGATGCGCTCGCGTAGTTCGCCTGTCCATTTCATGCAGCCAAAAAAACGATCCATTCCCGTGATATCAAGGTAATGTTCGTCAATGGAAGCTTTCTCGTAAACCGGTGCGCTTTCGGCGATGATATCGGTCACATCGCGCGAATAACGGCTATAGGCATCCATATCGCCACGAATTATAATGGCATCGCTGCATAGCGTGCGCGCCAGTTTCATGGGCATAGCCGAATGTACACCATATTTGCGGGCTTCGTAGCTGCAGCCCGCTACAACACCCCGGTCTGAAATGCCCCCGACCATTACCGGCAGGCCGATAAGCTTCGGATTATGGAGCCGCTCTACCGACACAAAAAATGTGTCGAGATCCATGTGTGCTACTACCCGCGGACTCCCTGTTCCCAGAATAATTTTCTGTCCCTTATTCATAAATTTTTAAAAAAAATGTCGGATAAATGATTTTTATCAATGAATTACCGTATCTTTGATTAATTTTTAATCAAATTTGAGATTACAATTTAATCATTAAAATGAATTCAGTTAAGCAAAACACAAAATTTTCAAAACAATGAGCTTTGAAAAAGTTGGAAAAAGCTGAAAATCAACACAATAAAATCAAGGAGGAAACATGAATTTTTCGAGTAACATTAAATTTCTCAGGAAGCGAAGGAATAAAACCCAGGATGAGCTGGCACAGCTTCTGGATATCAAACGGAGCACCCTGAGCGGTTATGAAAATGAGCTGGCACAGCCCGGTATTGAAACGCTTATGATTTTTTCGGATTATTTTGGCATTGCCATCGATACCTTGGTGCGCGGCAAACTTGAAGAGCTGCCCGAAAGCCAGATGCGCGAGCTGGAACGTGGCTACGACATATTTATAAAAGGCAGCAACATCAGGGTACTGGCCACAACGGTTGATTCCGAAAACGAGGAAAACATTGAGCTGGTGAGCGAAAAAGCCAAAGCCGGTTATAGCACGGGATTTGCCGATCCGGAGTATATCCGTATCCTGCCCACTTTTCAGTTGCCATTTTTATCGCGCGAGCGTAAATACCGCACATTCCAGATCAGCGGCGATTCCATGTTGCCCATACCCGATGGCGCCTATGTTACCGGTGAGTTTGTGCAAAACTGGCAGTACATCCGAAACCGGCAGGCATATATTGTCCTTACCCTCGACGACGGCATTGTTTTTAAAGTAGTGGAAAACCGTATTGATGAAGGAAAACTCCGGCTGCATTCGCTCAATAGTTTGTACGAGCCTTATGAAATTGACATAAAAAACATACGTGAGGTATGGAAATTTGTGAATTACATCAGTCCGCAATTTCCCGAACCCGTAAGTGATGGCGAAAAGCTGGCACATGAGGTACAGGAGATCCGCAAGGATTTGGCGGGGATAAAGAAAAAACTCGCATCGGCTTAAGCTGAACGGGCAAAGCATTACAAAGCACCATCTTTTTAATGTGATGACATTCAGTAATTTCAGGATAATAATTGACTATTGAACACATAAAGTGTTATTTTTGTGAACCAGAAACTTGATTTTATCCTGATTAATTCATAAATCTTTGTCATGGGAAAGCAAAACGCAATAAGAGAAAGGGAGCACAGGTTTTCGGCACACAGGAATAGCCGTAGCTATTTTGAGTACCGGAAACTGAACATTCCTTTCTGTTGAAGCGGTTTGCGTTCGTAATAGAATGGTTTGTGAATTATTCAGGTTATAGACAAAATCCAATTATGAAGGAAAAATACATCAATCCTTTTACGGATTACGGTTTTAAACGATTGTTTGGCGAGGAGCCCAGCAAGGATTTATTGCAGGATTTCCTGAACGAGCTGTTGCGCGAGCAGGAAGGCAACATTGTGGAGCTGTCGTATTTGCCCAACGAAAACCTGCCGATTGCCTTGGGCGACCGCAGGGCTATTTTTGATATTTACTGCAAAAACGAAAAGGGCGAGCGTTTCATTGTGGAAATGCAAAAGGCAGAACAGAAGTATTTTAAAGACCGGACGGTTTTCTATTCAACCTTCCCGATTCAGGAGCAGGCAAAAGACAAAGGCAAAGACTGGAATTTTGAGCTCAAGCACGTTTATACCATTGGTATTTTGGATTTTGTGTTTAAGGGCGACGAGAGCCCGGAGGACAAATACCGTTTCGATGCGAAGATCTGTGATTTGGACAGCAAGGATATTTTCTACGACAAGCTCACTTACATTTATCTCGCTATGCCCAAATTCAGCAAGGAGCTGGCAGAGCTGGACAGCAAATTTGAAAAATGGCTTTATGTGATCAAAAACCTAAACCGTTTGGACCGTGTGCCTGAAAAACTGAGGGAACAGGTTTTCCTTAAATTCTTTGAAACGGCAGAAATTGCCCGTTTGGATTCAAAGGAGTACAAAGAATATCAGTTCAGTTTGAATGCCTACAGAGATATCAAAAATTCCATTGACTGGGCAGAAGAAAAGGGGCTAATTAAAGGCAGGGAAGAAGGCAGACAAGAAGGGCTGATTGAAGGCAGACAAGAAGGGCTGATTGAAGGTAAACAAGAAGGCTTGATTGAGGGTGAAAAGAGAGGTTTAATTAAAGTAGCCAAAAGACAGCTCTTGAAGGGTACAGAAATTGAAGTTATCCGGGAAATCACAGGCTTAAGTACCGAAGAAATTAACAAAATCAAGGATGAACTCCAGGCCAATGGCTGAGAATGATTTCAATCCGGATATCCACAACGATATCAAAAACAGCATTGACTGGGCTGAAGAAAAAGGCCATATGAGCGGCAAACAAGAAGGATTGATTGAAGGCAGACAAGAAGGACGGATTAAAGAAGGTTCTACTAGGAATTTCGTGGGTAACAATAATGTTTGAAAATAATATGGAGACATTTATTAATAAACTATTGATCCCTAACAGATTCCTCCCTTCACAAAGCCTTAATCACTTCGTTTGGCTTTGTTCCGGTCGGAATGACGCTGTTTATTAGGTGTTTAAGGCAAATGCGGCCTGATCACTGAGCGGAGTCGAAGTGCGCCGCATTTGCCTCCTGACTTCATAAAAACGCGTCATTCCGACAAAGTTTCTCGAAGAATGAGGAAACTTTGGAGGAATCTGTTTGAAATAGCATTCTAATTTCTTTCCACGAAATTCCGTGTAGTACCTTAAAGAAAAGAGTTCAGTTGCAAAAAAAACTTCTCCTCAAAGGAATGGAAATTGACATTATCCGGGAAATCACAGGCTTAAGCACCGAAGAAATCAACAGAATAAAGGATGAAATTAAAGCTTCGTCTTTTTTGGATCAAAAACATCCGGATTGATATCCACATCCATTTCAATATTGAAATAGCGCTCTTCGGCTTCCAATTTGCCATTGCGGTAAAAACAAAATTTGGTGGCAAGCGGCCTCCCATTAATATTTGCATAGTCCTCTGCAAGTATCACACTTTCGCGGCCATTTTGATTGCGATAGATCTTACGCAGCAGCAGGCTGTCCTTATCAATCACAAAATAGCTGTTATTTTCCGTATCCAAAGCGAGGCCGGCAACATACATTTCCCGCCCATTGATTATGGAATCCGAGAAATAATTCAGTTTATAGTTCATAGCTTCCAGTTTTTCAAAAACCTCAAAAGCCGGAACATTATAGACATCGTAGGCAAGCAACAACAGGTCATGAACCTGAGGCCGGGCCATTGCCAATGAATCGCTCCGGTAATAATAGAGGCTATCATTCCGAAAGAGCATTCCCTCACCCGAATTCAACGAATCGAAGGTAATGCGCAGATTACCCGGCGCCTCATAAAACTCCTGCCAAATGGTTTGTGTTTTTCCAGACATATCATAATACTGGCTAAAACGGATACTTTCAAAACCATAAGCATCTGATTTTAATTGCATCAAAAGGATCATATCTTTTCCTGAATCAGGCTGATTGCAGGAAAACATCCCAATGATCAGAAGCGAAAGAACAAGAATTTGTTTTGCTTTCATAAAATAAAATTAGGGTGGATTTTTTATTGTTTTGTTCGGAAGATCAGGCAAAGCATCTCATAAAGCTCGGGATGGTGGTCTTTAAGCAGTTCCGGTTTTTTGAAGAAATACTCGCTGACCACGGCAAAAAATTCCTGCTGATTTACCGCAGCATAGGGGTTGATATCGCTTATCCCCTGCCGGATTTTTCGGGTTTCTTTATGCAGCACATCCAGCCAGGGAAGGATATACTGTTCATCGAGAAAAAGGCGTGGAATACCATCGGTTGCACCATCGCTTTTATCGATAAGGTGCGAGAACTCATGCACACCCACATTTACAGGCGAATGGGGGTTATAAAAACTCTGTTTCAATGCCGGTAGAGACAAGATCATTTTACCACCCATAACACCATCGCCTACCATGCCCAAAATATTTCGCTTTTGCTCACTTGCCGTTTCGTACTTCTCATTGAAATTGTCAGGATATAACAAAACCTCATCAAGGTTTTGATAATTCCATTCACGAAAACGAAAAACAGGAATCACTGCACTGGCGGCCACCAGCAATTTATCCTCTTCGGTAATTTGTGTTTCCACGCCGCTGATTTTCACGGAAGCCAGAAACAGCCGCACATCCTCCTCAAACTGTTTTTGCTCCGCCTTTGGCAATTTTTGGTAAAACACAACATGATTCTGCAACAGCAAACGCCATTTTTCAGGAAATGCTTTTTTGAGTTCCCTTTCGATATGGCGGGTTTTCTTCATCATCGAGCGATAGAGCAAAACACCCATTGCAGTACCTATTGCCAGGCTGATCAACCAAATCAATACATTGTGCAGGTTATCAAAAAGAGCATCCACCATAAAGGCAGTAACCACTGTAAGGATCAGTGCTGTAAGGAATGAAAAAGCTGTACTTTTATGTTCGGCTTTCATAGAAATATTTTTAGGGAGGTAAAAATACGAAACCTGTTGATAAAATGCTTAATTTTAAAGCAAATCCGGAAATAAACTTTTGCAATATTTACCGGGCTAAGAACGTTTTTTTTCAAAACAATTTTTAAAAAGTACAGATCATGAACAAAACCATTTTTTCAATCCTTCTTATTTCGTTGATATTCAATGCTAAAATCAATGCACAGGAAAGTCTGGAAATGACCGAAGAACTCAATAAAGAATTTATTGATGAGCACAACCAATGGCGCAAAGATGTGGGGACTGCTCCTTTGGAATGGTCGGATGAGCTAGCGCAATATGCTTCGGAATGGGGCATGGAGCTCGGTAAAAAATGCGATATGAAACACCGCCCGCATTCAGGCAAATGGAAACAAATCCACGGTGAGAATATTTTCTGGACATCGGCACCACAAGTCACACCAAAATATGTTGTGGATTCCTGGGGCAGTGAAATAAAGTACTACAAAAAGCCCAAACCCATTGATGATGATTTCGTTAAATATGGTCATTACACACAAGTTGTTTGGAAAGACACCAAAAAAGTAGGTTGTGCGATTATAGAATGCAAAGGAAACAAAGGTATTATTGTAATCTGTAATTACGATCCATCAGGGAATTGGGACGGGGAGACGGCCTATTAAATTTTTGTCAGGCAAAAAAGCTGCTTCAAGAATTGATTTTAGTGCCTATAATGTATTATTTTTGTGAATAAGCACTTTGACTATGAAGGAAAAATACATCAATCCTTTTACGGATTACGGTTTTAAACGATTGTTTGGTGAAGAGCCCAGCAAGGATTTATTGCAGGATTTCCTGAACGAGCTGCTCCGCGAGCAGGAAGGAAATATTGTGGAGCTGTCGTATTTGCCCAACGAAAACCTGCCGATTGCATTGGGCGACCGCAGGGCTATTTTTGATATTTACTGCAAAAATGAAAAGGGCGAGCGTTTCATTGTGGAAATGCAAAAGGCTGAACAGAAGTATTTTAAAGACCGCACCGTTTTCTATTCAACCTTCCCGATTCAGGAGCAGGCAAAAGACAAAGGCAAAGACTGGAATTTTGAGCTCAAGCACGTTTATACCATTGGTATTTTGGATTTTGTGTTTAAGGGCGACGAGAGCCCGGAGGACAAATACCGTTTCGATGCGAAGATCTGTGATTTGGACAGCAAGGATATTTTCTACGACAAGCTCACTTACATTTATCTCGCTATGCCCAAATTCAGCAAGGAGCTGGTAGAGCTGGACAGCAAATTTGAAAAATGGCTTTATGTGATCAAAAACCTAAACCGTTTGGACCGTGTGCCTGAAAAACTGAGGGAACAGGTTTTCCTTAAATTCTTTGAAACGGCAGAAATTGCCCGTTTGGATTCAAAGGAGTACAAAGAATATCAGTTCAGTTTGAATGCCTACAGAGATATCAAAAATTCCATTGACTGGGCAGAAGAAAAGGGGCTAATTAAAGGCAGGGAAGAAGGCAGACAAGAAGGGCTGATTGAAGGCAAACAAGAAGGGCTGATTGAGGGTGAAAAGAGAGGTTTAATTAAAGTAGCCAAAAGACAGCTCTTGAAGGGTACAGAAATTGAAGTTGTCCGGGAAATCACAGGCTTAAGCACCGAAGAAATTAACAAAATCAAGGATGAACTCCAGGCCAATGACTGAGAATGATTTCAATCCGGATATCCACAACGATATCAAAAACTCCATTGACTGGGCAGAAGAAAAGGGGCTAATTAAAGGCAGGGAAGAAGGCAAACAAGAAGGGCTGATTGAGGGTGAAAAGAGAGGCTTAATTAAAGTAGCCAAAAGACAGCTCTTGAAGGGTACAGAAATTGAAGTTGTCCGGGAAATCACAGGCTTAAGCACGGAAGAAATCAACAGAATAAAAGATGAGCTCTGACCCAATGACTGAAAAAAAGGTTCTTCACTGAATTTCATGGAAAGAAATTTGAACGGGGTTTCAAACAGATTCCTTCTTCAGATAGCTATCAGGGGGAGGAGTCTGTTTGAGTTCAAGCTTTTCTCCTAACCTGATTAATTCATAAAATTTCGTCATGAGGGCACAAAACGTAATAAAAGAAAGGGAGCGCAGATTTTTGGCGCACAGGAATAGCCGTAGCTATTTTGAGCACCAAAAAGATAGCATTCCTTTCTATTGCAGCGGTTTGTGCCAGTAATAGAATATTTTGTGAATTATTCAGGCTAAGTAGTGTCTGTCTATAAAGTACTGTGCTTGATTCAGAATGTTCGAGGTCGAGGCGTTGTGCTGAGCGTAGCCGAAGTGCATTCGCAGGGCTGAAAACAAGGAGTCCCGTACGTACGGGATGACTTGGTTTCAGAACAAGAATAACGCTGAGATCGGACATTATGGACAAGCACTAAGTATCTTATGCCAAATACCTACTTAGTGTCTGTCCATAGAGTCGAGAGTTTGCTCTATAAAGTTCAAATTCAAGGCGTGTGAAAAATCTAAACCGCAGTATACTAGGGTATATGAGGATTTAGATTTTGAGCAACAACGCAGAAGTTGGACTTTATAGACGAACTCTACTTAGTGTCTGTCCATAAAGTAAGCAAATTATGAGGTGCTATTTGATATTTTGTAAAGAATCTCCACCCTGAGGAATTTTTTGCGCCAATCATATATAGTTAACATGCATATGATTTGCCAAAAACAAACATTTTTTGTGGAAAATGCCTGTTTTTGGCCTTTTTGGACATACCTCTCCCGGGCAATGTTGGTTTGCTACATCGCCTGACAGGGAGTTTGTTAAATCTCTTTGAGCACCAAGGCCGTCATTACCCTGATATTGTGACCTATTACGCTCCAGAGTACTTTTGATTTAAAATGCTCCCAACCTTTCCAGTCGCAGCGCCGTATTTTAAACCGTCTTTTCAGATTGGAAATTATGCCTTCAATGCCGCTGCGCCATTTCTTTAGGCGTGTCTCCATATTTTTGCTGGAAGCACTATTGCGCAGGCAGCCAACAATTTTGTTAAAAACAACATTAGTTATTCCCTTTTCTTTAGCCTTTTCCATATTTTTCAATGAGGCGTAACCACCATCGGTAACGCTGTCGCGCGGCGTAATACCGTATTCTTCAATGACTTGATCCAGCATCTGGCCAAACAGCTTGGTGTCTGATGGGTTGCCCCTTTCTATATCGCATGCAAGTATCAAATTGCTTCGCCCACTGCCCAAATTTATTTTGTGGCCAAACTCCGGCTTTCTTCCTCCCTTTACAATGATATCGGTATGCTGCTCATAAATTGAAAATATCTTTTTTTCATTTGGAACCTTATTGCCATTGATCTCCTTCTCACGTACCATATAATCTACTAACTCCATGACCCGAATGTGATTGGAAATATGAGCCAGAATTGCTTTCGCCTTAAGACTTGAGCCGGGCTTTTTTTTTACCACATTTGAAAGCTGATTTATCGTTTTGACAAATAGGATCAATTGTTTATGGAATAATTTAGCCCGCTTGTCTTTTGATTTGCCAACATTGAGGTTAAAATAATTTTTTTTGGCTTGCCGGCTATAGTCCATATAGTCAAGATCCTTGCATTCCTTATCAAGATGTTCCAATAGGCGGTTGGCTTCCCTGATACAGTCCCAAACCAGGGCATTGTTTGTAGGATAATGGATGTTGGTTTCCATAACTGTAGCATCTTGCCTAAAACTTTTCAGATCTTCAAGTCCTTGGTTCACAGCTATCTTATTTATCTCAAAAAGTAATTTTTGTAGGCTTTCCTCGCGGATTCGGGAGATGTATTTTTGGTACATCTGGAAACTATATGGTCGCAGCTCGTCGAGCTTAATGAATAGGGAGCAAATCCTGGAATCGCTCTGATGATACTCTAATTTCCTGTAATCCAAGCCTTTAAGTTCTTTGTAAATTCCAGCCCTGACTATTTGTTCGACACTTGGTGTGTCTTTGCGGCCAAAAGCACTGTTTTTATCCCCGGATTCTATATCATCGCGCAACAGTTCAATAAAGTGGGGGTTGTTCTCTAAAATGGTATCTACTAATCCCAATTCTGGATCTTTTGCCCAATTAGGATGCTCAAATTTTATCTGCAGTTCTTCAAATAACCTCATCGCTTTTTTTCTTCTAAAATACAAAAAGATAATTGAAGCTATATCGTTATATTAACTTAGTTATCAATATTTTATAGTTAATAGACAGACACTACTTAGTATTTAATTTCAAACATTGTCATTGCCCACGAAATTCCTGGTAGAACCTTTTTTGCCTTAATGAAAAAATAAACATCAAATCACTTGACAAACCTTCTGTTTTGTTTTAATTTTGACCGAACGTTCAATCAAAAACAAAATTAATGCCCCGCACAGAAGAACAGCTCAACGAACTACGTAATACCCAAAGGGAAAAAATCCTGAAAGCCACGCTTAGCATTGTCAACCAACTGGGCTGCACACAAACAACCATTGCACGGATTGCTACGGAAGCAGGTATCAGCAAAGGGCTCATTTATAATTATTTCGACACTAAGGAGCATATCTATAACGAAGTTTTAAAAGACGGTTTCCGGAAATTGCATGAAATGGTAAACCTCAGGGATGCTCCGATTGGAAACCGTGCAGAGTTTATTACGCTCATTGACAATCTCTTTGAAGAATACAAAAACAATCTGGAGTTCTGGTACCTCTACTATAATTTTATCATGCAGCCCGAAATGCGCAATAGCGTCAACAGTATGGTATCTGAAACCATGGAAAGCATGCTAAAGAAACTCACCGACTATTTCAGAAAGAAAGGCAGTTCAGACCCGGAAAACGAAGCTTTGTTTTTTGTGTTCAGTTTGGATGGATTTTTCTTAGGTTATGTCATTAATCCTGAAATGATTGATCTTAATCGCATCAAAAATATTATAATAAACAAATTTGCATAAACCAGATACACAGCTATTTATTAATTTAAAACCAATCAAAGAAATGAAAAAAATCATCCTGATTCTTCAAATGATGGCACTGGCACTACTGATCCAGGCCCAGGGCACAAACGGCACAGCGCCCAACGGAAAAGAAATTGTGCAAAAAGCCTATGAGCAGGTTCTTGGAAAATCGAGTATCAGCGATATGAGCATGACTATTGTGCGGCCCGAATGGACACGCACTATTGATATGCAAAACTGGTCACTGGGCACTGATTACTATATGACCTATATCACCAGTCCGGCGCGCGACAAAGGGCAGGTTTTTATGAAGCGTGAAACCGAAATGTGGAACTGGATGCCCGCCATCAGCCGCATGATCAAGATTCCTCCATCGATGATGATGCAGAGCTGGATGGGCAGCGATTTTACCAATAACGACCTGATGAAACAAAACAGCCTGGTAAAAGATTACACCCATAAAGTACTTGGCGATGAAGAAGTTGACGGCAATAAATGCTGGAAAATCCAATTAGATCCATTGCCGGAAGCAGCTGTAGTTTGGGGACAGGTTATTATGTGGATCACAAAAGAAGACTACATCAGCCTAAAAACGGAATACAAAGACGAAAGCAAGGAAACCGTTAAACTGGAGCAATGTTCGGACATCAAAATGATGGGCGGACGTAAAATTGCCACTCATTTGGAAATGATACCCGTTCAAAAAAAGGGACATAAAACCACAATGACCATCAATATGCAGAAATTTGATGTTAAAGACATTAATGTTGAATTCTTTTCGCAGCAGAGGATGAAAAGGGTGCACCCAAGATAAAATCAAATAATTATGAGTACAAACAACAAATTAGCCTGGCGCAGTTTATGGCGGAACAAAAGGCGGACATTAATCACCGTATCTTCGGTATTACTGGCCGTTATGCTTGCACTTTTCATGCGCTCCATGCAGATCGGATCGTACGAAATGATGATACAGGGCGGTGTTTCTCAGGTCGGTTATATGCAATTGCAGGATACCGGTTTCTGGGAAAACAAGTCCATTGATCAAGCTTTCGTATATAACGATAAGCTTAAAAAAATTATCAAAGATGATGAACGCATCAAGCTGAGCATTCCCCATCTGGAATCAGCTGCATTGGCCTCCAGCGGAACACGCTCCAAAGTGGTTATGACCATCGGCACATTGCCCGCAGAGGAAGACCAGGTCAACCACCTGAAAAGCAAGATGATATACGGTGATTACCTAAGCGAAAAAGATATGGGCGTGCTGGTTGCACAGGAGCTGGCCGAATATTTACAGATCATCACCTACGACACCATTATTAAATCCGGTGATACCAGCATCAACATCAAGATGTTAAACGATACGCTCGTCTTGTTGGGTCAAGGATATCAGGGTGTTTCGGCCTTTGGGAAATTCCCGGTGCGCGGTATCCTGAAATTCGGTATGCCCGAGATGAACAAAACATTTATTTACACCAGCTTATACAATCAACAGCTCACCTTTTCGCCCTACATTCCCGGGCTGGTCACACAAGTGCTGCTGTGGACAAAAGACGGCAAACACCTGGATGAAGTCTCTGCGTCCATCAGCCAATCGGCAGGAAAAAGCATGACGGTGATGCAGTGGCGCGATATGCTGAAAACCATGATGCAGGAAATACAGAGCGATAATGTATCGGGCATCATTATGCTGGCCATTTTATACATCATTATTGCTTTTGGGATTTTTGGCACGGTGATGATGATGACCGAAGAACGCAGGCGCGAATTTGCTGTGATGGTAGCCGTGGGTATGCGCCGCAGTCGCCTGATGCGCATACTGGCAACCGAAAGCCTGATCGTGGGCATGCTGGGCGTACTAATCGGTTGCATTTTGATGCTGCCTGTTCTTATCTACCTCAATATCAATCCGGTTCCACTGAGCGGCCCCATGGCGGAAATGATGGTAATGTTTAACCTTAAACCCGTACTGCCTTTCAGTATCGAGCCAAAAATTTTCCTGAACCAGGGACTGGCCATATTCATCATAACGCTGATTTCCGGCTTTTATCCGGTGATTTTTTCCCTGCGTTTTAAATTATTAAAATCATTACAACGATAAATTAAAATTATGATAACAGCAATAGCATGGAGAAATGTATGGCGCAACAAAGCCCGCAGCCTGATCATTATGTGTTCGGTGATGATCGGAATAGCCGGGGGTATTTTCGCTTATGCATTTATGCGGGGCGCCAATGAGGACCGCATCCGCTCGGCTGTGGAATATGAAACCACGGCATTTCAGCTCCACAACCCAAAATTTCTCATCAATAATGAGATCCAATACAAAATTGAAAATTCACAGGAATTAGCCGAAAAACTACGCAAACTGCCACATGTAAAAGGCATTAGCCAGCGTACTTCCAGCCAGGCAATGGCCAGCACACCGGTTACAGGCGCAGGCGTTGTTTTAAAGGGTATTGATCCCGAAGATGAAAAACTTGCCTGCGGTTTGTATAAAAAAACAATCAGTGGGCATTTTCCGGGCGAAGGAGATAAAATCCCTGCCTTTATCGGCTATAAACTTGCCAAAAAACTCAAAGTGAAGGTTGGCGGAAAAATAGTGGTTACCATTACAAATATGCAAAACCAGCTGAGCTATGCCGCATTTATTGTTTGTGGGATTTATAAAACATCCAACGATATGTTTGATGAAACACATGTGTTCGTAATGCGCGACAGGCTCAATAATACCATTGGTTATCAAGCTAATGACGCCAATGAAATTGCTGCCGGTGTTGACGACCTGCATTTGATCGACCTGGTAAATACCGAAGCCCGCAAAGCACTGGCTGCCAATATCAAAAGCAAGGACATCAACCTGAGGTCATGGGGCGAAATACAGCCAACGCTCAAAACCATGTCGCAAACCATGAATATGTTCAGTTATATTTTTGTGGCGATTATTTTACTTGCCCTGGCCTTTGGTGTAATCAATACGATGCTGATGGCCGTTATGGAACGTACCCGTGAAATCGGTATGTTGATGTCGGTTGGGATGAACCGCCGCAAAATTTTCGGGATGATTATGCTCGAAACATTTTTCCTGGCGTTCACGGGCGGTCTGGTAGGCTTGCTGATCAGTGCTTTTGGGATAAAACTGCTTGGCGTGCATGGCATTGATTTGTCCAGTGTTGCCGAAGGGATGAATGCCCTGGGCTACAGCTCAGAAATTTACCCGGAAGCAAGCACATCATTCTACTTGACAACGGCTGTTTTGGTTGTAATAATGGCTTTGATTTCAGCTGTTTATCCGGCCAGGAGGGCTTTAAAGCTTAATCCGGCAGAGGCCGTGCGACACGATACCTAGTTTATTTAACAACCCATGAATTTTTTTTTGAAAATCAAACAATATCAAGGAAATGAAAATTATCACAATAAAAGACTTACATAAAATATATAACGACAGCCATGTGCCGGTTAAGGCGGTAAACGGGATCAATATTGATTTTGAAGAAGGCGAATTTGCGGCCATCGTAGGGCCTTCGGGTTCAGGCAAGACCACTTTTCTGAATATGGTTGGCGGATTGGACAAGCCAACCGAAGGCGAAATCGAAATCAATAACATAAAAGTTTCTCAGCTCAGCAATCGCGAAATGATTGACTTCCGACTGAAAAATATAGGTTTTGTATTTCAATCCTACAACCTGATTCCGGTTCTTACAGCTTTGGAGAATGTGGCCTTCATCATGGAGCTGCAAGGCATAGGAAAAAAGGAGCGCATGAAACGCGCACAGGAACTGCTCGACAAAACCGGCATTGGCAACAAAAGCCACCAACGTCCGGGTGATTTGAGTGGCGGGCAGCAGCAAAGAGTAGCTGTGGCAAGGGCGCTGGCATCCAGACCAAAATTCATTCTGGCCGATGAACCAACAGCAAATCTCGATTCCAAATCTACCGGCGACCTACTGGATATGATGCTGGAAATGAACCGGGAATCCAATGTTACCTTCATTTTTTCCACACATGATCAAAGGGTAATGGACCGTGCTCGCCGCATTATTACCATTGATGACGGAAAAATTACAAAAGATTTCCATACGAACAATTAAAGCAGGATATTATGTTCAAAAAACCAATAATATTCCTGATCATCCTGCTCCCGCTAACAGCGTTTTCACAATCCTTCTGGAAGGATTTTTCGCTGACCGGACATGTACAGAATATGCAGATGGTCTGGGTGCAGGATGCGAGTGGAAACTGGCCGGCCAGCAATACAACCGGCAACCGCCTCGACTTGCATTATTATCCCAACAACAATGCTGAAGTGCATATCGGTATGCGCAACAATTTCCAGTTTGGGAGCATGCTTTATGATAATTATCCATTGTACAATCAGGCTTTGCTTGTTGATGAAGGTTATGTGGACATGAGCTGGCAAATTGCCGGGGATTCGTCCTATCTGTTGTACACAAATTTCGACCGGGCAAATTTGAATCTCAATATCGGTAATTTTCAGTTTGTTGCCGGACGTCAACGCATCAACTGGGGCATTAATCTGGTTTGGAATCCCAACGACATTTTCAACACCTTCAACTATTTTGATTTTGATTATGTGGAGCGTCCGGGCTGCGATGCGCTGCGTGTGCAGTATTATACCGGAAGCACATCATCGATGCAGTTGGCTTATAAGCTGGACCACAACAAAGAAGCGACTTTTGCAGGTATGTATAAATTCAACCATTTTGGCTATGACATCCAGGTTTTAGGAGGTTTTATGCCCGATGACTGGGTAGCCGGAATGGGTTGGTCAGGGCAAATTGGCGGTGCAGGCTTCAATGGTGAATTCAGTTATTTCATTCCGCGCGAAGATACGCCCGAAGACAATGAAAATGTGCTGATTGGCAGTATTGGAATCAATTACACATTGCCCAACAGCTTGTACCTGCATGCATCCTGGTTATACAACAGTGTAGGATTAACGGGCAAAACCGGCAGAAGCAATATTTTTGGCTTGGGCGAAAGCCTGACGGTAAAAACCCTTTCTCCGGCTCGTCATCAGTTGTTTGGTGAAGTGACCTATCCCTTTACGCCACTGATTAAAGGGATGTTTAGCTGCATTCTGAACCCCGGCGATATGAGTTTATTTTATAGTCCGGGCGTAGATATTTCATTGAAAGAAAATCTGGACCTGCTCTTCACCGGGCAGATTTTCTCCGGAGAAACCGGCAGTGAATTTGGCGGATATGGCGGGATGTATTATTTGAGGTTTAAGTATAGTTTTTAAGCTGCTCTATTCATGAAATGCAAACAAAATAATGTAAGCAGCTTAAATTTAAGTGTTTATTAAATTGGTTCTACTAAGAATTTCGTGGGTAATGATAATGTTTGAAATTAAATATTAAGTAGATATTTGGAAATAAGATATTTAATAAAATAGAATGAACTCCAAAAGATTCCTCCCTTCACAAAGCCTTAATCACTTCGTTTGGCTTTGTTCCGGTCGGAATGACGCTGTTTATTAGGTGTTTAAGGCAAATGCGGCCTGGTCACTGAGCGGAGTCGAAGTGCGCCGCATTTGCTTCCTGACTTCATAAAAACGCGTCATTCCGACAAAGTTTCCGAAGTATGAGGAAACTTTGGAGGAATCTGTTTGGGATAGCATTCAAGTTTCTTTCCACGAAATTCCGTGTAGAACCATTAAGGTTCTACAAAGATTTTCGTGGGTAATCATAAAGGCTGTATTCTAAATAGTGTTTGTCCATAATGTCCGATCTCAGCGTTATTCTTGTTCTGAAGCCAAGTCATTTACTAAGGTAAACTCCTTGTTTTCAGCCCTGCGAATGCACTTCGGCTACGCTCAGCACAACGCCTCGACCTCGAACATTCTGAATCAGAAACCCGACTTTATAGACGAACTCTAAATAGAGTTTGTCTATAATGTCAGGAGTTTGCTCTATAAAGTTCAAATTCAAGGCGTGTGAAAAATCTAAACCGCAGTATACTAGGGTATATGAGGATTTAGATTTTGAGCAACAACGCAGAAGTTGGACTTTATAGACGAACTCTAAATATAGGTTGATTCATGGCACAATTACAAATGGATTAGATAATCAAAGATCATCGAATCCTGAGCCAAATCATATGCAACCCATTTATTTACTTAAGTTTGTAAGGGAGTTTAGATTTCTCCCGGCAACACTCCGCTTTGCTTTGTGTTTTGGTCGAAATGACCGTTTCTTATTGTCAGGAAGCAGGGGGAGGGCAGATAGCGGAGGTTCCGCGTCCGCTATCTGCCCTCCCCCTGCAAAATAACCTTTAAGATGGTCATTTCGATGGAGGTTTATGCCTGAAAGGCATTACCGACTGAGAAATCTATAAGCTTTTTTGAATAAAGCTGATTATCCTAACAAACATCCGTTATTTAGAATACAGCCAAGGCTTATTGATTTCTTCTTTTTAAAATCCATTTTGCGAAATAAGGATCATCAATTGAATAGCCTTCCTGATTTTTTAATATATATCCCTGAGCCAATAAACGTTTCAGGCTGCTGTAAACCGTACTCATAGCAGGAAGCCCGTTTCGCAGGCGCACCTGATCGCTCAGTACATTGCCTTCATTTTGTGCCAATGAAACTAAAACCTTACGGTCTGTTTGATTTTGCAATTGCCAGAGCCGTTCATAATCAGCGTCATGGGTTATGATAATGAATTGAATTGCCTGCGTGATCCGATCAGTAGGCTTCATTCCTGTGCCTATTTGATCAAACATCACAAATGCAAGTTGTTGCGTATAGTATGGATGGCAATGGGTAAACTCCAAAATTTGTTCAGAGACGTCTTCTGCTTCCGTGCTTTCCATTCCAAAACCCTTCACAAGATAATCTTTAAAATCCTGATAAGGGATTTTATCCAGTGTCATCATCATTCCAAAATGATAAAATGGGGATTGCTTTCTTTCAAATATTTCACGCATCATGGATTCCATACTGCCCAGAAAGGCGTAATTCACATGGGCGTGATGTTGCAAAACAGAGCGCATTTTCCGGTCCAATCCTTTTTCTATTCTATGGATATCCTGAAACTCATCCAAAACAACAATGGGGCGTTTCCCGTTTTCTCCCAGCTTTTCAATCAGGTCGAGCACATCTTCGAGCAAGGGCTGTGCAGCCGATACAGATTGAAAGCCCAGATCCACTTCATTTGTCATAGGATTAAGGCTAATGGTTGGAAGGACACGAAAATTTCGCAAGAAGTCTTTGAAGCGCTCATAAGGATAGGCCCTGTTCACCCGCTTTAATAATTGCGCCGCAAGATCAAAAGTATCGGTGATCAACTGAAGGTTCAGGAAAATATAGGGGCGCTCCTGCTGTTTTAACACCTTAAGGATCAGACTTGTTTTTCCATATCTTCTGGGGCTGATCAGGATCAGGTGATTATTGCTATTCAATAGTTTTGCAATTTGCTCCTGCTCTTTCAGCCTGTTCGTAAAAAAGGGGTCGTCAACTACACTTCCAAATTTAAAAGGATTCATTGCGATTATTTTCGTTTTGAAATTTTTCAAAACAAATATACTGAAAATTTTCGCAACATGCAATTCAGGAACAATATTATACCAAAACAAAAAACGGAATCAACATTTACTGCCACAAAGGTTCATGCTCCCAATTAACAGGAAATCCCATAGCACCAGTATCTATAGTGGGATATTTTGCAATTAAAGCTTTAAGCTTTTTCAGAAATATTTTATTTCCATCAATGGTCTGTAAAAAATAAATAATCATTGAAAAAACAAAAAACATTCGGTTATTTTGGGCTACTTTCTCCATCAACCACTCATTAAAAGGGCGATCTGGATATCTGGGCTGTATCCTTAGTTCAACATTCCACAATCGTGAATGATGAGCACATATATTCCTTACATACACAAAACTATGGAGCCAGGAACTAAAAGTTTTATCATCCAGGCCAAACCAATTCGATATTTCCCTTTTACTTTTTCCATGTCTCAGGTTCTGATATAATTTCGATAACACACCAAACGAAATAATTTCGAAGGCTGTCCAACATGGCGGCAATTCATTTGAATACTTTTGTTTAAAAGCAGAAATAAAGTTGGCATCGCTTCGATTGTATTCTCCGGCAATTTTAAGAATGGTTTGCGAATGGGAAATAATATTCTTGAACCTATTCGAATCCATGTACCAATATGCACCAAATGAGTGAGCCATAATGTAAATCATTTTAGCTCTAACTGCTATTTCAATCTTTTCTAATGCTTGATTCATTAATCTCCTTAACTCAGAATCAAAGCTATACATTTGCATTGCTGCATCGAAACTTGCCTCAGATTTAAAAATATGATTCCTCTTATCTTCTAATAAAGGATACCAATAGCCACTTAAACGATAATAACTCTTTAGCTCAACAAGCTTCAGGAAACGTTTTTCATCACGCACAATTAAGCCTCGTTCTTTAACTTTCTGAAGTTGCTCTGCATATTGAAGCACCGATTTTTGATAGGGCACCTTACTCATTTGTCTATAAATAAAAAGCTCACCCTGAGCGCGCTGTTCTAATGAGAAGCGGGGTAAGCATGTTATTGCAAAGATAAATTTTTTTTCCACACAAATGCAAATTTCAATACATTAATATCAGGGTAAACGCAGCATTATTTAAACTGCTTATTGAAAATCTTGCTTTTATCAGTTTTGCTTTTACTAATAATAAACCATTTAACCTGAATAATTCACAAAAAATTCTATTACGTGCCCAAACCGCTGCAACAGAAAGGAATGCTATCTTTTTGGTGCTCAAAATAGCTACGGCTATTCCTGTGCGCCAAAAATCTGCGCTCCCTTTCTCTTATTGCGTTTTGTGCCCTCATGACGAAATTTCATGAATCAATCAGGTTAAAGAGAAGAACTGCAAAGCAATAATTTCTTCTATAGGTCATTATGTAAGTACATATCAAAATAGATTGATATTAAGTGAATTATATAGATTAAATTTCTCCTCTACCGAAGCTTCGGTAGAGTTATTCATAGAAGAATGTTATTAAACTATGTATTTATTTACAGACCTCTAATATCTTTTATTGCAAGAGCAATTAATGTGTCAATCCTTCAGGCTGATTACTGGACTATTTTTTTACAAAACGGGGCGTTACCCTACTTCACAAGCGCATATGACTCCCAAACAGCACAAAAAGCCCGAGCCAAAAGACCGGGCAAATATCCGAAAGGAAAATCAATATGTTCTACCGGCCATAACCTCCTCCCCCGCGGCGACCTTGTCCTTTACCTCTTCCACCCCGTGCATCACGCGGACGGTTTTGCATCCGTTTTTCCTTATATTCTGCCCAAAGCTCTTTTTGCTCTGCTGTGAGCATTTCTTCAATTTCTTTGTCAATCTTTTTAAATAGCTCTTTCGATTGCTTTCTCTTTTTGTCGCGGCTGAGGCTGGTATTCTCCCTGATTTCCTTAATTGCGGGTTCATATTTCACTTTGATCATCTCCATTTGGGCAGTTTGTTGCTCATTGAGTTTCAGTACTGTTTTTAACTCATCCAGCATATTTTCCATACCAGGTTTTGCCGGCTTCTTATCAGCGGCTTTTTGCTCTGTAATTTCCTGAGCTGACAGCGAAATACCAGCAGCCAGCATGAAGAATAAAATGATTGTTTTTCTCATAGTCGTTTATTATTAATGCAGCTATGACTATGAATGTAACGGAAGGTTTAAAGGGAAGTAAAAAATCAAGCCAAAGCAATCAGCACAATGGCAACAACAGCCAGTCCGATTCCCATCCAGTTGATGGTGCGTAGTTTTTCCTTAAAGGCAATAAAACCAACCAATGCGGCGATAGTAACCAATGCTGCATTAAACACAGGGATAAAAAAACTAACGTCCATATGACGGAGTGCATTGATGAAAAAAATGGTAGAATACCAATTAAATGTCCCCAATGCTATTCCTCCAACAATACTTTTCCAGTTTATTTTTGTCTTTTTCAGCAGCAACATCCCGCCGAGGATCAACACGCCAAAGACCATTGATACCGAAAAAGCCGTAGCGAGATAAAGCACAAGGTCATTGCCAATATAATGATGCTCAGCATATTTCATTACAGAATCGTTTGCCCCACTGCCCAGAAACAAAAGAGCCGGGAACAGGATTTGCCTGCGGTCGAAGCTGTAGCCTTCTTCTTTTTTGAAAGTTAAGTAGAAAGCCAGTAAAGCCATCAGGATGCCAATAATTTTTAACAGATTGACCCGGTCTCCAATAATCAAAAATCCGAGCATTACAGGAATGATCACCGACATTTTGCTGGTTACCGTAGTTAGGGCCACACCAACTTTTTGTGCCGAAGTACCATAAAACAGAAAAACAAAAATCAAGGTAAATCCCGTAAGCAAGCTAAATGGAAACCAGATATTTTCAGGCAGTCCGGTAAAAGTAAAGGATGTGGGGGCTGAAAGATAACCCAATGCTCCGGCTACAAAATAATTAGTTACAACAGCCGGCATCAACTCCACTTTCCATTTGCCGAAAAGTTTAAAGGTCACCAAAATCATTGTTGAAAACAGCAGTGCCAGAGGTAGATAGATCATATTGGGTGTTTTAAAAAACTTTATCAACCATCATCAAAACCTTCAACCATCAAAACCTTCAAGGTTTTTAAAACCTTGAAGGTTTTGATGATGATTGAAGGTTTAGGTAATGGTTTTAGGAAGGATTTTTCCTAACTGTTCATAAAGTTTATCAATCGAATTATTATTATAAAGCACATAATTAGCCATTTCGATGCAGCGGCGCAGGTTTTGTTTGTTTGGATCATTGGTTTCCATTTCGCGTTCTTCGTTTTGCACAAAAGTTTCAAAACTCACCGAGTCTGTTGCGGATTTGCGTTGGCTAATCCGCTCATAGCGCAACTTCCGGTCGGCATCAACGGCAAAAAGGGTAAATGCTCCTTTTGATCTGAGTGATTCAATCTCGCCGGGTGTGCGGATGCTTTCAATAATGCAATTCTTACCGCTTCGAGCAGCTTCATCATATAAGCAATCAGTAACATAGGATGGGCTGTGTTCTGCGCGGAGTTTATTTGCCAGATCCGTCATGGTATCACGGTTTACATCAAGCCCCTGCTCTTTCAGTTTTCTTGTCAGGAAATCGCGTACTGAATAATGTTTAAATCCATAGCGTTCAATAAGATACTCCACTACGGTTCCTTTTCCGGCGCCGAGTGTTCCTGTTATTCCAATTACAATCATCTTAACGTCTTGATTTATAATAATTAATCAATCCATTTGTGCTCACGTCATGGTCTTTTACGGTCTCTTCATTTTCCAGTTCCGGCAGGATTTTGCGTGCAAGCTGTTTTCCCAGTTCCACGCCCCATTGGTCAAAACTGAAAATATTCCAGATGATGCCCTGAACGAAAATTTTATGCTCAAACAAAGCAATGAGCATTCCGAGCACTTCCGGTGTCAGTTGGTCATAGATGATCGAATTGGTTGGGATATTCCCTTTAAAAACTTTGAACGGCAGGAGTTTCTTAATTTCCGCATCTGATTTTCCCTGTGCACGCAATTCTGCTTCGGCTTCTTCGGCTGATTTCCCGTTCATCATGGCTTCGGTTTGCGCAAAGAAATTGGAAAGCAGTTTCCGGTGATGATCTTCCAGCTCGTTCAGCGGTTTTGCGGCTGCCATAAAAGTAGAAGGAATCAGGCTGGTACCCTGATGGATCAACTGGTAAAAAGAATGCTGGCCGTTTGTCCCCGGTTCGCCCCAAACAACCGGGCTGGTAGCATAGTCCACTTCTGCTCCGGCACGGTCAACAAATTTGCCGTTGCTTTCCATAACCGCCTGCTGGAGGTAGGCCGGAAGACGATCCAGATATTGATCATAGGGCAAAACGGCTTCGGTTTCTGCTTTATGGAAATCGGCATACCAGATTCCGAGCAAAGCCAGAATAACAGGCATATTCTCTTTAAAATCAGCTGTTTTAAAATGATTGTCCATTGCTTCGGCACCACGCAACAGCTCTTCAAAGCGTTCGTAGCCCACTGAAATGGCAATGCTCAGCCCAACTGCCGACCAGAGGGAATAACGTCCCCCGACAAAATCCCAGAAGCGGAACATATTGCTTTCACTGATTCCGAATTCTCCAACAGCTTCGGTATTTGTCGAGATGGCCACAAAATGTTTTGCCACATCTGCATCGGTGGCATCACTGTTCAGGAACCAATTGCGCGCTGTATGCGCATTGGTCATGGTTTCCTGTGTGGTAAAAGTTTTGGAAACGATCAGGAAAAGTGTGGTTTCGGGATTGAGGTTTTTGAGCGTCTCGTGCATATGGGCACCGTCCACATTGCTCACAAAATGCATGTTCAGGCGTTCGTGGCTGTAGTGCTCCAGTGCTTTACATACCATTACCGGCCCCAGGTCTGAACCACCGATGCCAATATTAACAACATCCCGGATTTTCTTTCCGGTAAAGCCTTTCCATTCGCCCGAGCGCACGTTTTCCGAAAAATCGCGCATTTGAGCACGGACTTTCCGGATTTCAGGCATAACATCCTGCCCATCAAGCATTATTGGCTGATCTGACAAATTGCGCAAGGCAATATGCAGCACCGCACGTTTTTCTGTTTCATTGATTTTTTCTCCGGAAAACATTGCTTCAATCCCTTCCTTCAATGCGCATTGCCCGGCAAGATCGTTCAATAGTTCCATTGTCTCGCTGTCGATCAGGTTTTTGGAATAATCCAGCATCAGGGGCCCAAAAGCCATACTGAAACGCTCAAACCTTTGCTCATCTGAACGGAACAAATCTTTTAAATGCAATGCCTGCACATGGTTGAAATTCTTTTGCAATTTCTTCCAACTCTCTGTCTTCGTGGGATTAATAGATTTTAGCATATCTGTTTTTTTGAATTAACAGCCAAAATTAACAAATTAATGTTAGCTTGGTTTTATGTGGATGAAAATAGCCAGCCTTCTTTTTTGAAAAAATAGTAGCCTCAAGCGTATGGCTCCTTCCGAACAAAATCCTGACCTTGTTGTTTATATATCAATAAATTAAAGGGTTCAACCACATTTTAAACAACAACAAAATTCAAAATTTATGAAAAAAACAGTACTCTCAATTCTATTATCGGTGACTTTTGCCTTTGCTGCAAACAGTCAGATTTATCATGGATTGCTCCATGACTTTACCGACGGCAACAATCATGGCTGGCAGCGGGGTGAAGTAGTTGAAAATAAACTCCATATCACAGCAGATGGCAGCGGAAACCAGGGAAAACTGGTAACCTTCAGTCAGGATGAGTTTGCCGGAAATTATCTTGAAGCCGGCGTTCATACCATTAGTGCCAAAATCAGCAACGCCAGTGATCAGGCATTGCATATGCGGGTTGCCCTCGGTACAGGCAGCAACCCAAAACAAGGCGATTGGTTTGCCTCAAAAGATGCAATCATTGTAGATGCCGGTGAAATGGACAAAGAAGTTGCATTTATGATCAAGGAAGAAGATATGGTTACGGTTGCAGGGAATGGCACCTATGCTGATGTTATGGCCAATGTTGCTACAATCAGGATTTTGCACAGCATGGAAGCCGATGCTCAGGGCGATAATATTGTTGCCACAGCGCATATCGATGATATCCTGGCCATTGGTGAAACAACTTCCATTAGTGAAACGAACAATTTACTGGAAATCAGCGGTGTTTATCCAAATCCGGTGTCAGATTATGCACATATCTCTATAAAAACAGAGAGCGCTTTTTCTGCTCAGCTCAGCATCCTAAACCTTTTGGGACAAGTTGTTTATCAGGAAGAAGTCAGACTTCCGATCAGCGCCCACTCACTGAATTTAAGCAACTTAAACAGTGGAGCATATATTTTAAAAGTGGAGCTGAATGAGCAGGTGAAATTGACTAAATTCGTTGTTCAGTAAATCAATAATTGATTAAAAAACAAAAAACCTCTGCTCAATCGAACAGAGGTTTTTTTTGTTTGGGTGCCCAAGAAAAGACTCGAACTTTCACGAGCATAAGCTCACTACACCCTGAATGTAGCGCGTCTACCAATTCCGCCACTTGGGCAATGCGGCTGCAAAAGTAGAAAATTATTTTAAACGGCAAAAGAAGTTTTTTAAAATATTTCGATAAATATTGCCACTGCCAAAAGGAAATCAAGGCTAAGGGTCGTAACAACATGGCTCCCCTGTGCAGGGATTATTTTTTCAAAATCCTGATAATCTTTGAGTAAGGTTATCATGGCCTTCAAGGCAAAGGGTAATGTCAGAAGGCTCAGATAAATCCAATACGAAGCCAAAGCCAGAAAAGGCAGCACTATAATTATGGCATAAACCAATGCCAGGCTGATGGCATATACCAAAGCAGCACGCTTCTTGCCCAGCCCGATGACGAGATGTTTCCTTCCGCCTTTTTTATCCGCATCTGCATCGGGAAACTCATTGATAAACAAGAGCAATGCCGTTAAAATTCCGGGAGGGATACTGATCCACACCACATGCGCCGGAAACATTTCCTGGAGTGTTGAGCCGGCTGTAGCAGTTAGGGCGATATAGCTTCCGACGACTACCATTGAGCCAAGAGTGAGACCGGAAAGAATTTCACCGAGCATAATTTTTGCCAGAAAACCGGTGTAAAAAGTAATGCTGAAGGCTCCAATCAAAATGAAGTAGAGCAATGCAAGATTCGATTGCAATGCCAGGTATAGGCCAATAGCACCGGAAAGCAGCAAACTGGCCACCGCAGCAAGCATAACAGAGACCGCTTTGGTTTTGCCTTGCACCAACATTCCGCTGCCTCCACTGAATGGCGTTCTTAGTGTATCGAAATCAATTCCGGTCACAAAATCTGAATGCTCATTAAAGAGGTTCACAGAAGCATGTGCCAGAATTACCCCAAACATCAGGAGCCCGGCATCAAGCCAGGGAAACTCCATTCCCGCTGATTTTAATTGCCCCCAGGCCAATGCCCAGCCAATTAGTACCAATACAATGCTCAACACCAAAAAATCTGCCCGTGTTTGAGCTGCCCAAATTTTTATTTTCTTTCCCATTTTTCTTTTTTTTTTGGTTCTACTAGGAATTTCGTGGGTAACAATAATGTTTGAAAATAATATGGGGATATTTATTAATAAACTATTGATCCCTAACAGATTCCTCCCTCCCGATAACTATCGGGACAAAGCCTTAATCACTTCGTTTGGCTTTGTTCCGGTCGGAATGACGCTGTCTAAGAAGTGTTTAAGGCAAATGCGGCCTGGTCACTGAGCGTCCTGTGGTGAGCGTAGCCGAACCAAGTCGAAGTGCGCCGCATTTGCCTCCTGAATTCATAAAAACGCGTCATTCCGACAAAGTTTTCCGAAGAATGAGGTATTCCGATAGCTATCGGAAGGAGGAATCTGTTTGAAATAAAGAAATTTTTCTTTCCACGAAATTCCGTGTAGAACCTTTTTTTTAATTCCTTGATTGCTCATAAACCGGCAAAACCTCCAGCCCGGCACTTTCAAATTGTTTGGAAACTTTCTCGTAATTTCCGGTAAATCCGAGCAGGTAGCCACCACCGCCCGATCCCAGTAGTTTCAAACGATAGCTGTCTTCATCCAGACCTTTTTGCCATAATTCCGCAAAACCTTCGGGTATCATTTCCTGAAAAAGCTCCAGTTGCAGACGGCTCAATGAACGCAATTCCTTATAAAATTCCTTTAGCTGACCATTTACAAGATACTGAACGCAATTATTGTTTACCGGAATCAATTCTTCATTGATACGCTTTTGATATTGCGGCTCTTCATAATTTTCTAAAAACCGGGTAACCAGTGGCCCTGTTTTTCCAATACGCCCGGTGTTCACCAAAAAAATGGCTCCTTTATTAAAATCAGACGGACGTGGAATACGCGTTCTGTTGATCTCATCATTTTCGATAATCAAAGGTTGTGCAAAATACGCGTTCAATGGGTCGATGCCCGAGCTTTTGCCATGAAAATGAGACTCTAAGAGCGAAAACAATTGCTTGATTTCAGTCATTTCTTTTTGAGGCAGGTGCGCAATCCTACGCAACGGACGAAATGCATATTGCGCGTAAAATGCTGCAACCAAAGCACCACTGCTGCCTATTCCATAACCTTGCGGGATGGAGCTTTCAAAATAGAGACCGGATTTCAGGTCTTTGTCAAAACCTTCCATATCAAACAAGGAAGTTATAGAATTGTTCGCTTTTAATAAGTACTCCTGAAAATCGCGCAGATTTGAATTGCTCTTGCGGGCATAGGCATAATCTGTGTAGTTTTCACTGTTCAGAAAGCGCAGGCTTCCCTGATAATGCGTAAAAGGAATACTCAAAACTTTTGATCCAAACATTACAGTATATTCTCCAAAAAGAAGAATTTTTGCGTAAAATATATCTGATCTCTTCATTTTAACCTAATTTTTAATGCGTGAAGGCCCTGAACCAATCCTGTCGTGCATGATACGCATCTGCGGATATAGCTCCGATACATCTTTTTGCAGAAACTGAATGATCCTGTTTTTCTCCGAATCAGGATATAAAAGATGCAGGTTTGGGCCGGCATCCAGGGTAAAACAGAGCTTTGCGCCGCTTTGTTCCCTGAATTCTTTTATTTTCTCAATAATCACGATTGTTTCTGCTTTCATCAGAATATATGATGGAGATGAGCTCATCATAAGAGCATGAAGGCTCATTGCCTCGTTTTCAACAATTTCAGCAAAGATTTTCCAGTCACCGGATTGCATTGCAGGCAATAGCTTTTGCATATTTTGATGTGCTTGCTGTTCACGGGCTTTCGCATAAGGATGTGCGTTCATCAAGGCATGTCCGGCAGTGCTGGAAACGGTTTTTTTACCGCCATCTACAATCAGGATAGAATCATTTATCTTGTGGAAATCTGAGGGAAAATCCAGAGCTAGTTTCCGGGCAAACAAATCATTTCCCAATTGATGGTATGATCCCCATAAAACATAGCCGCCAAAAACTGAGCGGCTGGCACTGCCCGATGCAAGCCGCGCCAAGAATGAAGCTTTTTCCATAAAAAACTGCACATCCGTCTCCGCTCGGGTGTAATATTGTTCTGCATCCATAATGCAAAGGGCCAATGCACTCATCGAACTGGCCGATGATGCAATGCCTGCAGAGTGTGGAAATGTGTTCGCGGATTTTATTTCCAGATCGAAATCCTGTATCCAGGGAATAAAGCCTTTCATCCTTTTCAGGCTTTCTTCCAATTTTGAAATAAAAGATGCATTTTGATTTCCTTCAAAAATGAAAGAACGTATTCTCGCTGAGCCATTCGGAATAAATGTAATTTCTGTCTGTGTCTTCGCTTCAGACAAGCTAAAACTCAGGCTTGGGTTCATGGGCAGTTGCATTCCATGTTTTCCCCAGTATTTAATCAATGCAATATTACTTGGGCTTTCCCAGCCGGCAGTATATTTGCTATGCTGGTTTTGCTCTGTATTTTGACCTTTAAAACTTTGTATATCAATCATAACACAATATCCTTCCAACTAAAATATGTACGAATACCTTTGTCATGCAAATAATTTTCACTGTATTCAATGCCATCCTTGCCGGCCATTAAGGCGAAATCCCCGCCCCAGGCGCCGAGCGATTTTATTACGCCATTATAATCGGGATATTTAATCCGCTGAATGGATTCCATTCCTGTTAACCGGCTGGTAATTTCTTCATGTGCATGCACCAATTCGATAAACTCATGTATATTCTTTGATTTGGTCAAATCAATAGAAATGCGGCTGATTTTTGTCAGATCGGTTTTATTAATGATCTTCTGTTCGATAAACTTTTTTATTGCAGCTTCGGAATTTTGTTTTGCGCCCTGATAGAAAAAAATAAGATCGTCAGCAAAGGGAAAATCCATAGCGACATCCTTTTGCTGATAGGCCGTTTCTTGCAGCCTGTAAAAGAATGGATTGTCGGCCTGGGCTGCGATTACATCATAGCCCGAACCATTGGAAACATTCTGATGGAACTCCCATGCATTGATTTCCGCCCATTGCGCTATGTTCGAGATTATTGCCGAACTGCTTCCCCAGCCCCAATGCCTGCTGAAGTCATTATTTACCCGAACCGTATTGGTCTGCAATAGTTTATGCAAAAAACCCGGCTTCATTTCGATAGCCGTTTCGAGCAGTCTTTTTAGAAAAGCGGATGCCTGGGCATTTTGCGAACGAATATGTACGCCATCATGCAACTTTATTTCCGCCTCGAACCAGGAAGAATAAAAATCGCCGGAAATCCAATGGATGTCCCCGGATTCTATTTCCTCTTCCACGGACATTTTCTGTACACGTTTCAAGGGAAGTACTAAAGCCGTTGCCCCCAGTTTTACGCTGTACTCACCGCTCAACATCAGCTTGGCCCGTGAAATATATTCGAAATTAGTTGCCATACTTCTGCTCGCGTAAGGTTTCAATAAAATTCCGGACAGCTGTATGGCTCACTTTTTCTTTTTCGAAATGCTGCAGCGCCAATTCTTTTTCTTCAGAACACGCATTAAAGGAATTGAGGATATTCAGCAGGTGCATTTTCATATGTCCCAACTGAATCCCTTTGGTTACCAATGATTTAATGGCAGCAAAATTATTGGCAAGCCCTGCCGCAGAGGCAATGCGCATCAGTTCTTCCGCATTGGGATTGTGCAGGATTTCCAGCGATAAACGGGCCATGGGGTGCAAACGGGTCAGTCCGCCTACGGTTCCCAAGGACATCGGGACTTTAAGTTTGTAGGTAAAAATATCATTTTCAATTTCCACGGAGGTCAGGCTGCTGTATTTTCCTGAACGGGCAGCATAGGTGTGTCCGCCGGCTTCCACAGCACGGAAATCATTTCCTGTTGCCAATACAACGGCATCAATTCCATTAAAAATTCCCTTATTGTGCGTGGTAGCGCGATGCGGATCAATACGTGCCACTTCCACTGCACGGGCAAATTTGGTCACAAACTGAATGGCCGTCAGATCCTTGTCCACTTGTGCGAAGCTCTGCAGAGGAGCGGATACCGAAGTTTCCACCAGGCAATCGGGCGTATAATTGGAAAGGATGGACATGATCACATCAGCCTCTTTCTCAGTTCCATGAAAATGACCGCTATTGTTCAGCCAGCTTTTCAGGATGATGGAAAACTCTTCGAGACAGCTGTTTATAAAATTCGCGCCCATGGAATCCACGGTTTCAAATTCGGCTTTGAGCTGGAAATAATCCGGCATTTCATGGCGCATATCTATTAGGGAAATCTCTTTGATCCCACCGCCGCGTTTTACCATATTGGCTGTAATGTGTTCGGTTCCTGTAAGCAGATTTTCTTTCAGCTCATTAAAATGATGCTTCAGGCGGTCAACATCTCCTTTCCAGATAAAATGTACCTGCCCAATCTTGGTAGTTGAAATTACGGCAGCATGAAATCCACCGCGTGATGCCCAAAATTTGGCACTTTTGGATGCCGCCGCAACCACCGAACTTTCTTCAATGGTCATGGGAACATGGTATAATTTATTGTTAATCAGGAAATTTGGAGCGATGCTGAATGGAAAATAGTAATTCGAGAGCGTATTTTCGCTAAACTCTTCAATCAGGCGCTGAATAGAAATATCAGGATGATGGAAGTTTTTCAAAACATCCTCTAAATGAGGCAATTCCAGTTCTTTGCTTAGGCTCCTGATTTTTTCATCCCTGCTTTTTTTGCTAAAGCCTTGCTGTAGTTTTATTTCCAAATCTGTTGTCTGTGTAGTCGTCTTCATTATGAAGTATTTTAAAAAGAAACCCCCGGCTGAATGCTTTGTTCAACTTATTTAGAATTATTTTAAACAAAATAATGGATCCTGGTTTTTAAAAAAAACTCCGCGCCTTCCTCGGATAAAAACCAAAAAATATTTTCTCCGCGAAGCACACAAAGAAACGCTAAGAAGGACGGAGGGACTTTAGAGACTTAGGGACTGAGGGACTGAGGGACTGAGGGACTTTAGGGACTGAGAGACTTAAGAGACGGAGAGACTGAGGGACTTAAGAGACGGCCCTTCGACTCCGCTCAGGGACCTTGGAGAGGGAGGTGTTTTAATTTTAATTTCGTGAGCATCTGTGGGATCTCTCCTCTCGTTGGTCGTCGAGATGACGCTCCATGCTGCAATTTTCTAAAATAGAGTGGATTGAGCAAATCCCGAAGTGATGGAAAAGCGATGATGGAGCGTCATTCCGCAGCCTGCGGCAAGGAATCCCATTGGGGGTAAGCAGGCTTTCTAATCGAAGCAAAACACCGAACCCCAAACAACGAACAAGGGACGGCCCTTCGACTCCGCTCAGGGACCTTGGAGAGGGACTGAGGGAGGTGTTTTAATTTTAATTTCGTGAGCTTCTATGGGATCTCTCCTCTCGTTGGTCGTCGAGATGACGCTCCATAACGTAATTTATTGAAATATAGAGGAATGAGCAAATCCCGAAATTCTGGAAAAGCGATGATGGAGCGTCATTCCGCAGCCTGCGGCAAGGAATCCCATTGGGGGTAAGCAGGCTTTCTAATCGAAGGATAACACCAAACACCGAACACCAAACACCGAACTTTAGGGACTGAGGGACTTTAGAGACGGAGAGACTTAAGAGACGAAGGGACTTGAGAGACTGAGAGACTGAGAGACTGAGGGACTTAAGAGACGGCCCTTCGACTCCGCTCAGGGACCTTGGAGAGGGAGGTGTTTTAATTTTAATTTCGTGAGCATCTGTGGGATCTCTCCTCTCGTTGGTCGTCGAGATGACGCTTCATAACGTAATTTATTGAAATATAGAGGAATGAGCAAATCCCGAAATTCTGGAAAAGCGATGAAGGAGCGTCATTCCGCAGCCTGCGGCAAGGAATCCCATTGGGGGTATGCACTATTTCAAATCGAAGTAAAGCACAAAACAAAGAACACCAAACACGCAACACCAAACCCCGAACCCCGAACCCCTTCGCGTCTTTGCGCCTTTGCGAGAAAAAAAAGGTTGAGCGCCAGCGAAACAAAAAGCATTCAGCGTCCTTAGCGGTTAAAAAAAAGGTTGAGCGACTTGTGGTGCGCTGTGGTGAGCGTAGCCGAACCTTGGTAGGTGAGCGAAGCCGAACCTACCCATCCAGCCATTCCCTAAAACCCTTCACTTTCTCCCGGCTCACAATCATCTCTTCTTCGCTGTTTTGATGCGTTACAACCTTCAAACGGCTGCCACTATGCACCAGAATATCTTTTATGGCGTCAATGTTCACAATAAATTTGCGGCTGATACGAAAAAACATCTGAGGATCGAGCACATCTTCCAATTGGTCGAGGCTCTGGTCAAGATCGTAATGCCTGCCTTGCATGCTGCACAAAAAACTGCTTTTATGGGCACTGTAAAAATAACTGACCTCGTTGCTCCTCAGGCTGATCAGATGTTCGCCCACGCGCAGGCTGAAACGGCTTTTGTATTTCTTTTGAAGACCGGCAATCAATTCTTCCATCACGCGGCGCGATGGGGCAGGGGATGCCGCTTTTTCGAAAATATTCCTGTATTTTGCAACCGCATTTTCCAGCTCTGTTTTATTAATGGGCTTCAATAAATAATCCACGCTTTTGAGCTTAAAGGCTTTGATGGCGTATTCGTCGAAAGCGGTGGTGAATATCACCGGACAATGGATTTTTGCCTGTTCAAAAGCTTCAAAGCTTAGACCGTCGGCCAGTTGTATATCGAAAAAGGCCAGATCGGGCTGCGGATTTTCCGAAAACCAACGCTTAATGGAGCTGACCGAATCAAGCGGACCGCTAATATGAGCTCCCGGAACAATTTGTGCCAGCATATCGCGCAAATGCTGCGCCGAAAAATGTTCGTCTTCTACAATTAATATATTCATTTCAGGCTTCTTTTGCTTTTAAGGAAATAAGGGGCAGGCTGACGCGGAATATTTCACCGCTCTGTTCTATTTCCAGATCATGCCCGCTCAGAAAACGGATGCGCTCACCCAAATTGCTCAGCCCGGTGCCTGTCCCTGCAGAGTTCTGGCTTTTGCTGCGCCTTGCATTGCTGATGACCATCCGGTCTCCACGGCGTTCCATCCGGATCACAAGTGGGTGCTCATGCGAAATCACATTGTGTTTCACGGCATTCTCCACCAGTAATTGCACCGACATGGGCGGAACCTGCACATCATCTGCTTGCCGGATGTCCTTTTCGATGCGTAGTTTATCGCCAAAACGCATTTTCTCCAAAAAGATATATGTATCCACAAATTCCAGCTCCTTTTCCAGGTGCACAAGCTCTTTCTGATCCAGGACATAGCGGTACATCTGGCTGAGTTTCTGTACAAAATCTGAAGCTTTACTGCTGTCGATGTGGATGAGCGAATCCAGCGTGCTGAAGCAATTAAAAAGAAAATGCGGATTGAGCTGGTTGCGCAAAGCCTGATAACGCGCGGCAATTACCTGTTTCTCTATTTGTGCTTTTTCTATTTGCGCTTTTTTATAATGATGGAAAAAGGCCAGCGTATAAAAAAAGCCGGTAATGGCCATGGAAACCAGGAATTCTACAAACATCGTCATGCGGAAAGCATTAAAAAAATTGCTCCATTCCGTTTTGACCCATATGGCGTTCCAAAACGCATTGACCAGAAGGATGTCCACAAAAGAAAATGCCAGCATCGCCGCCCAGCTGAGCCAGTAGGTGCGGCCCGGTTTTTCATCCCAGGGCAGGTATTTTGTCATCAGATATCCAATCAGCTCATTGCCTTTCCAGAGCGTTCCGCCAATCAAAAGGGAATAAGTGACCATCATATGCGCATTTTCCCAGAAATTTTCGCCGCCATTGAAAGCAAATGTGATTCCCAGGCCAATCAAAACAACGATCAATAAATCGCGTAAATGACTTATAATTGGATATTTACGTTTAGGATGTTCCTTCATTTCATTAAATTTCGGTCTAAATTATTAAATTTTCAGCTCTTCGCTGCGCCCTTCGCGCCCTTTGCGTCCTTCGTGGACAAAAAAAAGAAAGATTTTCTCCGCGAAGCACACAAAGAAACGCTAAGAAGGACGGAGGGACTTAAGGGACTGAGAGACTTTAGAGACTGAGGGACTTTAGGGACTGAGAGACTGAGGGACTGAGGGACTTTAGGGACTGAGAGACGAAGAGACGAAGAGATGGATGGAGGTGTTTTAATATTAATTTCGTGAGCTTCTATGGGATCTCTCCTCTCGTTGGTCGTCGAGATGACGCTCCATGCTGCAATTTTCTAAAATAGAGTGGATTGAGCAAATCCCGAAATGCTGGAAAAGCGATAAAGGAGCGTCATTCCGCAGCCTGCGGCAAGGAATCCCATTGGGGTAAGCAGGCTTTCAAATCGAAGCAAAACACCGAACCCCTTCGCGTCCTTCGCGGATAAAACACAGCCCGCGCCAGCCCGCCTTTGCGCCATAGCGCCTTAGCGAGAAAAAAAACAGCCCGCGCCAGCCAACTCTTCGCGTCCTCAGCGTCCTTCGCGGATAAAACACAGCCCGCGCCAGCCCGCCTTTGCGCCATAGCGCCTTAGCGAGAAAAAACACAGCCCGCGCCAGCCAACTCTTCGCGTCCTCAGCGTCCTTCGCGGATACAAAACAGCCCGCGCCAGCCCGCCTTCGCGTCTTTGCGAGAAAAACCTACCCGCGCCAGCCAACTCTTCGCGCCCTTAGCGTTCTTCGCGGACAAAAAAAAGTTGAGCGCCAGCGAAACAAAAACCATTCAGCGCCCTCCGCGGATAAAAAGGACGTCACTCCGCCAGCTCCCCCTTACACTTCTTCAACTGGCTCTGATTCAACTCTTCACCCCAAACCGGTGCAAATGGATTATCTGAGCGAAAGCTCTTAAATTTCTCAGCGGCTTCTTCAAAAATAGGTAAAGCATTTTTTGCGCCACCACCGAAAAATCCCGGAGTGTAATAAGTGTTCTGTGCTTTCAAAAAGAGTGCCCGCGGGTTGTCAGGATTGAGCTTCAGCGCTTTGTTGATGCGCTTGCCGGCTTTCTGTGACATTGTCATGCCCCGGCTGCCATCTGCGCCAATGCGTGCCTGATATAAATAGCCTTCCAAAGCCAAAACCTCAGATTCCTCCGCTGCGATTTCCAATGCTTTTTCAACCGAAACTTCTGCTTTGTCAAGCACGGCATCTTTAGTGTCTTTACCGTCAACCATATAACTGGAGTTGATATAGCAAAGGGCAGCCCAATATGCAGGCTCCCATTTATCGGCTTCCGCATTGGATATGCGCTCAAAAGCTGCTGCCACAGATTGCAGTTCTTCCGGACTTTGTGCTTGTCCGATTTTCCCCAGATTTTCGCCCATAGCCTGCATATATTGCGCCTGAGCCTTGATGCCGCTTTGTGCTGCAAAAACGATGCTTAAAATGATGATGAATTTTTTCATGATAATGTGTTTTTTAAAGATGTAACAATTTTATTTTAATGATGTTAATTTATATTCACAAAAATTCCCAATACAACAAAATTCTTAATCCCATCAGTAACCGGATAGGCCAGATATTTCCCGTCAATGCCGGGCTTTTGGTGGTAGCGGTAGGCATAGGTGTGGTCCGCTCCGGTAACATTGCTCACGGATGCATAAATGATGGTGAAATTCCCGAATATATCCATTAAATGACTGATATTCAGGCTTAAGTTGTGATAGCTTTTGGTTTTTTGGTTCATGAACCCGGCTTCATTTGGGTCTTCATAGGGGCGGCCGCTGGTGAAACTGTAACTGGCGCCAAACTGGGTGTTGATGCCGTTTACCCAGTATTTTCCTACTACACTGAGCTGATGGTCGGCAACAAATGAGGGCTGCACCTCTTCGGGATAATAACGGTAATCGCGTTTGGTGTCGATATAGCTATACGAAACCCAGAAATCGAGATAGTCGATGCTTTGCCAATCGCGGTAAAAAATATCGATTCCCCGGGCATAACCTTGGCCTTCATTCGTGTAATATTCCGGATCCCATGCGGCTTTCTCCAAATTGAATTTGGTGAGCCCTTCGTAATCTTTGTAATAGGCTTCGGCGCGGAAGATGCGCTTTTCCTGCTGATATTGGTAGTTGACAATATAATGCTGTGCTTCTTCATAATCCAGCTCGGGTGCAAAGGCCAGATATTCATCCATGGGCGATTGGTAAAACCGTCCGTAGGCTGCAGAAAACTGTCCGTATTTGCCTACGCTGTACGCCAGTGCCAGACGGGGCGCCAGGCTGAATTGCTTGTTCAGGCTGCTGTACTCGCCACGAAATCCGCTTTTTAAAGCAAATTTTCCGCTAAAGCTCCATTCGCCTTCGATATATGCTGCCGGATTATGTTCCTCAAAACCTGCCGATTGAAATTCCGGTGATGGGAATTCCTTGAATTTTCTGCTGTAATCTTCAAAACTGTAAATAGTACCTATATTCAATGTCATACCGCTGTAAGGCGAATATTTCATGCCGTATTTGGCCTGCATGGCTTTGCTTTCCACCAGTGCATGGTCTTTTCCGGGCTTGATATCATCGCGGTTCCATCCGGCGGATATGCCGCCATAATACATCCAGCTGCTGTTGACCGTATTGCGCACCACTGTATTGAAATAGGCATTATCATTGAGCAGGTCATAGGGCAGGTCGCCATCGGCTTCTGCCAGATTGGGATAGTAAACAGCTGTATGGTCGTGCGAAAATGTGGCCATGCTTTTCCAGATGCCGCTTTTGCCGAATTTCCTACGCGCACTGATTGTTCCTCCATAAAGCTCAGGCTCGTGTATATATTCCTGCTCAGGTTGTGCCAGCGCAAAATAGGGCTTGAGATTGGTGTAGTCCAGGCTCACCGAAAGCGCGCCTTTGTCGTCCCATTTTTGGGTATGTCCTGCGCCTGCGCCCACATTCAGCAAGCTGATGGAGGTGAAGCTTTCCTGCGGCAGGTCAAGCGTATTGAGGATCAAAGCGGAAGATAGCGCCTGGCCGTATTCCGCAGAGAAACCGCCCGTGCTGAAAAGCGTTCCTGTAAACAGTTGCGGGTTGAACCTTCCCCGTGCCGGAATGTCGGGGGTAGTGGAAAAATAGGGCTGCTGCACCAGCATGCCATCAATAAATGTGGAACTTTCGTAATGGTCGCCACCCCGGACAAACAAACGTCCGTCTTCGCCAACAGTTTGTGCGCCGGGCAAAGTTTTCAGCGCTCCATATATATCGCCTTCTGCGGTGGGTGTGGTCAGGATATCCAGCGGTTTCAAAACTACTCCACGTTTTTCGTCTCCGGCTTCAAATGCTCCGGCAGCAATCACTACTTCATTGAGTTTGTTTTCGATAGGGGAGAGGGTGATTTCCAGGTCTTTATGATCTTTTGCCACAAGGGCAATGCGTTCTTCCACATAACCAATAAAGCTTACTACTAAAGTTTGTTCGCCCTTGAGCCTGGTCTGAAGGCTGAAGCTTCCGTCGGCATTGCTGCTTGTACCATCATAAGTGCCTAGAAAATAGATATTGGCGCCCGGCAGTTTTTCGCCCGTTTTGCTCAAAACCGTTCCGCTGATCGTGCTTTGTGCGCATGCAAACTGCCAGATTAAGAGACTGAAAAGGATGAGGAGAATATTTTTCATGGCGTGTTTTTAAGGCAAATATCCGATGCAGAGCTGTGTTAAAACAAGAAAAACCGGATGAACTGTTGATTTTTGGGGATGAGCTGCCCTTTGACTTCGCTCAGGGGCCTTGGGGACTGAGAGACTGGGGGACTGAGGGACTTAAGAGACGAAGGGACTTTAGGGACTGAGGGACTGCCCTTCGACTCCGCTCAGGGACCTTTAAGGGTACAAGGGAGGTGTTTTAATATTAATTTCGTGAGCTTTTTTGGGATCTCTCCTCTCCCGAGAATTCGGGATCGAGATGACGCTCCATACTGCAATTTCCTGAAAAGTAGAGGGTTGAGTAAATCCCGAAATGCTGGAAAAGCGATAAAGGAGCGTCATTCCGCAGCCTGCGGCAAGGAATCCCATAGGGGGTAAGCAGTATTACAAATCGAAGGATAACACCGAACACCAAACACTGAACAAGGGACGGCCCTTCGACTCCGCTCAGGGACCTTGGAGAGGGTGGTGTTTTAAATTTAAATTTCGTGAGCTTCTTTGGGATCTCTCCTCTCCCGAGAATTCGGGATCGAGATGACGCTCCATACTGCAATTTTCTAAAATAGAGTGGATTGAGCAAATCCCGAAATGTGGGGCAGGCGATGATGGAGCGTCATTCCGCAGCCTGCGGCAAGGAATCCCATAGGGGGTTATGCAGTATTACAAATCGAAGGATAACACCGAACACCAAACACTGAACAAGGGACGGCCCTTCGACTTACTTCGGCTACGCTCACCTCGGCTACGCTTGGTTCGGCTTACTTCGGCTTCGCTTACTTTGACAGGCTCAGCACATCGCAGCACAGGACGCTCACCACAACGCAGCACATCGCACTACAGGCCGCTCAGGGACCTTTAAGGGTACAAGGGAGGTGTTTAATTTTAAATTTCGTTAGCTTCTATGGGATCTCTCCTCTCGTTGGTCGTCGAGATGACGCTCCATACTGCAATTTTCTAAAATAGAGTGGATTGAGCAAATCCCGAAATGTGGGGCAGGCGATGATGGAGCGTCATTCCGCAGCCAGCGGCAAGGAATCCCATAGGGGGGGTGCAGGCTTTCTAATCGAAGGATAACAACGAACCCCGAACACGCAACACCGAACACTGAACAAGAGACGAAGGGACGAAGAGACGGCCCTTCGACTCCGCTCAGGGACCTTGGAGAGGGTGGTGTTTTAAATTTAAATTTCGTGAGCTTCTTTGGGATCTCTCCTCTCCCGAGAATTCGGGATCGAGATGACGCTCCATAACGTAATTTATTGAAATATAGAGGAATGAGCAAATCCCGAAGTGATGGAAAAACGATGAAGGAGCGTCATTCCGCAGCCTGTGGCAAGGAATCCCATAGGGGGTAAGCAGGTTTTCAAATCGAAGGATAACAACGAACCCCGAACACGCAACACCGAACACTGAACAAGAGACGGAGGGACGAAGGGACGGAGGGACGAAGAGACGGCCCTTCGACTCCGCTCAGGGATCTTGGAGAGGGAGGTGTTTTAATATTAATTTCGTGAGCTACTTTGGGATCTCTCCTCTCGTTGGTCGTCGAGATGACGCTCCATAACGTAATTTTCTGAAAGGTAGAGGAATGAGTAAATCCCAAAGTGCTGGGAAATTGATGATGGAGCGTCATTCCGCAGCCAGCGGCAAGGAATCCCATAGGGGGGTATGCAGTATTACAAATCGAAGGATAACACCGAACACCAAACACTGAACAAGGGACGGCCCTTCGACCTACTTCGGCTACGCTCACCTCGGCTACGCTTGGTTCGGCTTACTTCGGCTTCGCTTACTTCGACAGGCTCAGCACATCGCAGCACAGGACGCTCACCACAACGCAGCACATCGCACTACAGGCCGCTCAGGGACCTTTAAGGGTACAAGGGAGGTGTTTAATTTTAAATTTCGTTAGCTTCTATGGGATCTCTCCTCTCGTTGGTCGTCGAGATGACGCTCCATACTGCAATTTTCTAAAATAGAGTGGATTGAGCAAATCCCGAAATGTGGGGCAGGCGATGATGGAGCGTCATTCCGCAGCCAGCGGCAAGGAATCCCATAGGGGGGGTGCAGGCTTTCTAATCGAAGGATAACAACGAACCCCGAACACGCAACACCGAACACTGAACAAGAGACGGAGGGACGAAGAGACGAAGGGACGAAGAGACGGCCCTTCGACTTCGCTCAGGGACCTTGGAGAGGGAGGTGTTTTAATATTAATTTCGTTAGCTTCTAGGGGATCTCTCCTCTCCCGAGAATTCGGGATCGAGATGACGCTCCATAACGTAATTTTCTGAAAGGTAGAGGAATGAGTAAATCCCAAAGTGCTGGGAAATTGATGATGGAGCGTCATTCCGCAGCCTGTGGCAAGGAATCCCATTTGGGGTAAGCAGGCTTTCTAATCGAAGTAAAACACCGGACCCCTCCGCGCCTTAGCGCCCTTCGCGGACAAAAAAAGGTTGAGCGCCAGCGAAACAAAAACCCCTCCGCGCCCTCCGCGGATAAAAAAACCAAGAAAAATTTATCCGCGAAGCACACAAAGAAACGCTAAGAAGAACCCCTCCGCGCCTTCGCGTCTTTGCGAGAAAAACCTACCCGCGCCAGCCAACTCTTCGCGCTCTCAGCGTCCTTCGCGGATACAAAACAGCCCGCGCCAGCCAACCTCCGCGCCTTCGCGTCTTTGCGAGAAAAACCTACCCGCGCCAGCCAACTCTTCGCGCTCTCAGCGGCCTTCGCGGATACAAAACAGCCCGCGCCAGCCAACCTTCGCGCCTTCGCGTCTTTGCGAGAAAAAAAGCGTTGAGCGCCAGCGAAACAAAAAGCATTCAGCGCCCTTAGCGGATAAGAAAAATATAAAAAATATTAGAGCTGACTCCCCATTAACAATTAATAATTACCCATTAACCATTAACAAACTTGATATTCATATTTCTTTTTCATATATTTGTCCATGCCTTTTACTTTTCAGCTTTTGCTTTTAAAAAGGATTTGATATTTTAATTTGGTGCGGGCAATATTTTAAAATTGAAACTATTATGAAAACCATTCGTTTTGAATATGTTGTGACTTTAGTTTACCTGATCCTGGGGTTGTTGTGGGTATTCTTTTCGGATGCGGCCCTGACCGGATTTTCGCTTCCTGCCGAAACTTTGAGCCTGATCCAATCAGTAAAAGGAAGTTTTTATGTGGTGGCCACTGCCTTTTTATTGCTTTTGCTTGTCCGTAATTACCGGAAAAAAAATATGCGCCTTCAGGATAAGTTGCAACAATCTGCCGAAAAATATAAATCGCTTTATGAATTTGCTCCCCTGGCTTATCAGTCGCTGGATGAAAATGGTGTTATTATCGATGTAAATCCAATGTGGCTTAATACATTAGGATATGAGCGCCATGAAGTTGCCGGCAGAAAGTTTTCTGATTTCCTGCAGGAAGATTTTGTGGCGCATTTTGAGCAGCAGTTCCCTGCTTTCAAAAAACGTGGCTATGTGCATGATGTACGCTTCGGTATGCTTCGTAAAGATGGAAAGCCTTTAATTGTTTCTTTTGAAGGTTGTGTTGGACTGGACCCGAACGGGAGCTTCCGCCAGACATATTGTACATTTAAGGATATTACCCGCGAAACAGGCGTTATGGATGAATTGCGCCAGAGCGAAGAACGTTACCGCAGCCTTTTTAAAGAAAACAGCTCTGTTATGTTGCTGATCGATCCGCAAACCGGCGATATTATCGATGCCAATGAAGCTGCTGTGGATTTTTATGGCTATACGCTGAAAACTCTGCGTTCGATGGTAATTGGTCAGATTAATATTTTGCCTGCAGATGAAATCAGGGAAAAACTCGATCTGGCGGCCTCAGGGAAACGGCATTTTAAATTTCAGCATAAACTGGCTACCGGCGATATCCGCGATGTTGAGGTTTATTCAGGTCATATCAATATCAATGGGAATACGGTTGTTTATTCTACCATCCACGATATCACCGCACAAACAAAAGCCGAAAAAGCACTGGGCAAAGCATTGGATAAAGCCAGGGAAAGCGACCGCCTGAAATCGGCCTTCCTCGCCAATCTTTCGCACGAAATCCGTACGCCCATGAACGGTATTCTGGGTTTCTCGGACCTTCTGCGCGATGATGACCTGACTGATGACGAAAAAAACCGTTACATCCAATCCATTCATTCTTCAGGACGCTATTTGCTGGCGATTATCAACGATATCATCGAAATGGCCCATCTTGATGCCGGTCAGGTAAAAACGATCGTCAATTCGGTTGATCTGCAGTATCTTATGCGATCGCTCGGTGCTGAGGTACGGCAGAGCATCCCGGCAGGAAAAGATTTGCAGCTTATTTATGATGAAAATGGCAATGAAGCTGAAATGCGCATCAAAACCGATGATGTGAAATTCAGGCAAATTATGGTGATTTTTCTTTCCAATGCCATAAAATATACGCCCAAAGGTACGGTGCGTTATGGCTATTCCATTGATGAGGGTTGGATAAAATGTTATGTGCGCGATACGGGGATCGGTATTGGTAAAGAGGATCAAAAGATTGTTTTTGAGCGCTTCCGACAGGGAAATACCGGAAAGGAAGTCTTTCAGAGCGGTAGCGGCCTGGGACTTGCCATTGCCAATTCTTATGCCCGCCTGCTTGGGGGAAAAATCAGCATGGAATCAGTGCCCGGGGAAGGTTCTGTATTTTATTTCGGGATGCCCGTAAACGTGATGGCGCAAACGGATGCAAGTGCTTCCACAGCAAAGGCAAAGGAAATTATTGAGGATGAAAACCTGAAAATCCTCATCGCCGAAGATGATGACAGCAATTATGCCCTGCTTATGGAAATTTTTGCGGATATGAATTTTAACGTATTTCGGGCAAGGACCGGTTTGGAAGCAGTGGAAATTTGCCGTAATAATGCTGATATTCAATTGGTTTTGATGGACATCAAGATGCCGGCCATGAACGGGATCGAAGCCATGAAACAAATCAGGGACTTCCGTCCTGAATTGGTGATCATCGCCCAAACGGCTTATGCCCTGGCCAATGAAGAACGCAATATCCGCGCCCTCGGTTTCAACGACTATCTGCCCAAACCCATCCGCCGCGAAGAACTCATCCGCATCATGAACGAACATAGCGGAATATAGTGCAAGCTAGGGGTGCACCCATCACCAATCATTATAGAAGCGCCTTAAACGATCTCCCTTGACACGATAAATACAGGTAGTACGAAAAATTCCCCATTAATAATTAACCATTAACAATTAACAATTGATGCGCTTCGCGCCTTTGCGGATAAAAAATGTGGTTGAGCGAATGTTGTGAGCGGACTATAGGGACTGAGGGACTAAGAGACTAAGAGACTGAGGGACTTTAGGGACTAAGAGACTGAGGGACTGAGGGACTTAGAGACTGAGAGACGGAGGGACTGAGAGACGGAGGGACTGAGAGACGGAGGGACTGAAGAGACTGAAGAGACGGAGGGACGGAGGGACGGAGGGACGAAGAGACGAAGGGACGAAGGGACGAAGGGACGGCCCTTCGACTCCGCTCAGGGACCTTGGAGAGGGAGGTGTTTTAATTTAAATTTCGTGAGCTTCTTTGGGATCTCTCCTCTCCCGAGAATTCGGGATCGAGATGACGCTCCATACTGCAATTTTCTGAAAAGTAGAGGAATGAGCAAATCCCGCTGTGCTGGGCAGGCGACGCAGGGCAAGCAGCTGACACACTTTTCTGAATACTCCCGGAATGTCAGAGCTAACTCCCCATTAACCATTAACCATTAACAATTAACCATTAACCATTCACTCATCACTGATCACTCATCACTCATCACTGTTCACTGATCACTCATAACATACCGGGCCGGGCTTACAGCCCTATAAATATAACTACCAATTTCATAGGCTTTCGCTTTGCTTCAGCCTATGCATTTATGGTGACGGGCTTACAGCCCTTGGAGCTAACTCCCCATTAACCATTAACCATTAACCATTAACAATTAACCATTAACCATTCACTCATCACTCATCACTAATCACTCATCACTGATCACTGATCACTCATAACATACCGGGCCGGGCTTACAGCCCTATAAATATAACTACCAATTTCATAGGCTTTCGCTTTGCTTCAGCCTATGCATTTAAGGTGACGGGCTTACAGCCCTTGGAGCTAACTCCCCATTAACCATTAACCATTAACAATTGATACGCTTCGCGCGTTGTCCGTTCTCAGTTGTCACGTTACTTTGAGGTTTTAGGAGGAATGTCAGAGCTAACTCCCCATTAACAATTAACCATTCACCATTAACAATTGATGCGCTTCGCGCGTTGTCCGTTCTCAGTTGTCACGTTATTTTGAGGTTTTAGGAGGAATGTCAGAGCAAACTCCCCATTCACCATTAACAATTAACCATTAACAATTAACCATTAACAATTAACCATTAACCATTCACTGATCACTAATCACTGATCACTCATCACTGTTCACTCATAACATACCGGGTCGGGCTTACAGCCCTATAAATATAACTACCAATTTCATAGGCTTTCGCTTTGCTTCAGCCTATGCATTTAAGGTGACGGGCTTACAGCCCTTGGAGCTAACTCCCCATTAACCATTAACAATTAACCATTAACCATTCACTAATCACTCATCACTCATCACTGTTCACCAAAAAAAACCTTCCCTTAACAAAAAATTTTTCCTGATTTAACTTGCTTGATTCAAATCTTTGAGTAATTTTGCTACTCAGTTTGCAATAGAAATGATTGACGCATTAATAACATCCAAGACAAGGGTCAAGCTCCTGACCAAGTTCTTCTTAAACAGCCACGCAAGGGCTTATTTAAGAGGGCTGGAAAGTGAGTTTGGTGAGTCGTCAAACGCTATTCGTCTCGAACTCAATCGTTTCGAAAAAGCAGGACTCATCAATTCTGCTATGGATGGAAATAAAAAAGTCTTTCAGGCAAATCGTAAACACCCTCTTTTCAAAGACATCCACAATATTTTATTAAAACATCTTGGCCTCGACCAAATCATCCAACGTGTAGTTGATGGCCTGGGCGATATCAAGATGGTTTATCTTACAGGCGATTATGCCCACGGCACTGCCGGCGAGGTAATCGACCTGATTTTTGTGGGCAATGCCATTGACAAAGAGTTTTTGGTAAAACTGATCGACAAAGCAGAGAAGATGATCAAAAGGAAACTGCGCTACCTTACCTTCACCGAAGAAGAGGCCGGCAATTACCTTAATGGTAAAAACAGCGAAGATTATCTCCTGCTCTGGCAGCAAGGCTAAAAAAAAGCCGGTTTTGCCGAAAAAAGCTGCAAAAAAATAAGGCAGCTAAAGTGTTTGAAACAAATCAGTTACAGAGAAAGCGCTGTGACTTACGAGGCGGAAGCGTGTTTGGGGGGGACTTTAGGGACTGAGGGACTGAGAGACGAAGAGACTTTAGAGACTGAGGGACGGCCCTTCGACTCCGCTCAGGGACCTTGGAGGTTTTAGAGACTGAGAGATGAGGGACGGCCCTTCGACTTGGTTCGGCTCCGCTCACCACAGGCCGCTCAGGGACCTTGTAGAGGGACTGAGGGAGGTGTTTTGATTTTAATTTCGTGAGCTTCTATGGGATATCTCCTCTCTTGGGAATACGGGAGCGTCATTCCGCAGCTAGTGGCAAGGAATCCGATAGGGGGTAAGCAGGCTTTCAAATCGAAGCAAAACACCGAACACCGAACACCTTTGCGCCTTAGCGCCTTTGCGAGAAAAAACCACAAGAAAAATTTTTCCGCGAAGCACACAAAGAAACGCTAAGAAAGAATCTCCTTAACGATCTTAGCGCCCTTCAGAAAAAAAAGTGTTGAGTGGCCTTAGCGGACAAGAAAAGAGTCGGAAATAATAGCCTAACGCAAACAACATACATCTGAGAGCCAATAAAATAGTATATTTGTAATCATAATATTCGGGCTTATGGCAAATTATATTTATTCTGCTGATATCAACAATCCTAAATCAAAAGTAAGGGTCAATTTGTTTTTGATTCATTTTCAGGATGAAAGCAATGTTCATTTTGTGTTTTCACCTCATCTGGATATTACAGGATATGGATATACTTTGCGTGAAGCTAAAAAATCTTTTAACATAGTTTTGGAGGATTTTATCGACTATACCACAAATAAACAGACATTACAGAAAGTGCTTGCAGATCTCGGATGGAAAGTGAAAGGAAAGTCTAAAAAATATCCTAAAATATTAGCCCCCAGTATTACATCAGTAATAGCAAAAAATAAACATGTTTCTGATATTTTTGATAATCATATAGCCAAAACATTTCATCAGGAAGTTGAATTACCTGCTATGGCGTAAGACCTCAGGATGTCAACACGGAAATTATCAAACATATCTTTATCAGATTTCAGGGGTTTCCTTTCAAAGCAAGGACTTAAGCTTATTAAAACGTCTAAAGGCAGGGGAGGGCATGAAAAATGGTCACGAGCCGACCTGGACAGACCCATTACAATTCAAACACATGTTGATCCGGTTCCTGAGTTTATTATTAAACAGGTACTTCGATATTTAAAAATGTCTCGTGAGGAGTTTTTTAGGATTATTAAAGATTAGTGAATAGCTAATCATGTAGGCAAGACTATCGTAAACACTTAAACTTCGCGCCCTTAGCGTCCTCAGCGGACAAAAAAGATGTTGAGCGATTTGTGGTGAGCGGACTTTAGGGACTGAGAGACGAAGAGACTTTAGAGACGGCCCTTCGACTCCGCTCAGGGACCTTGGATTGAGGGACTGAGAGACGAAGAGACTAAGGGACTAAGGGACTAAGGGACTTTAGAGACTAAGGGACTTTAGAGACTGAGGGACTTTAGAGACTGAGGGACTTTAGAGACTGAGGGACTTTAGAGACTGAGGGACTTTAGAGACTGAGGGACTTTAGAGACTGAGGGACTTTAGAGACTGAGGGACTTTAGAGACTGAGGGACTTTAGAGACTGAGGGACTTTAGGGACTGAGGGACTTTAGGGACTGAGGGACTTTAGGGACTGAGGGACTTTAGGGACTGAGGGACTTTAGGGACTGAGGGACTTTAGGGACTGAGGGACTTTAGGGACTAAGGGACTTTAGAGACTGAGGGACTTTAGAGACTGAGGGACTTTAGAGACGAAGGGACTGAGGGAGGTGTTTTGATTTTAATTTCGTGAGCTGTATTGTGGTGCGTTGTGGTTAGCAGCCTGTGGTGCGTTGTGCTGCGTTGTGGTAAGCGGAGCCAGACCAAGCGAAACGAAAAGTATTCAGCGTCCTTTGCGGATAAAAAAGAACTTCGTGGCCAAAGCGCCCAGCCCCCGATATATGAGACTTAAACCCGAAGTAAAAACCTATTTAATCAAGCAAGCACAGCTTCTTTTCGATGGCTGTGAATTATACCTCTTCGGTTCGAGAGTAGATAATCACGCCAAAGGAGGAGATATCGATTTATTACTGCTTTCGGAAGAGAAAATCCCTATGGATAAAATCAGGAAATTCAGAACAGGGTTTTTTCAGAAATTCGGATGGCAAAAGCTTGACCTGCTTAATTATACATTTAAAGATACTTCGGTTTTTAAGAAAATTGCACTGGAGAAGGCAATTCAATTGAAATGAAACGGAGCATGACGGAATAATTTTAAGAAACAGTTATGCTGCGTTTTGTCGAAGTACAAGACAATGATTATTTTTCATCATGCGGAGTTCCATCCCACCTTTGAAAGATAATTTATAATTGGATGAAACATCATTTGACCCTGAAATTATTAAAGGAAGAAATTGCGCTGCTGCAAAATGCTGTGGATACGCTGATGCTTTCTGTGGAAAAATGCAGGAAAATCGGGCGAAAAGATGATTATTCATTCGAGGAAATGGAGTCTTTTGATTCGTTGACATCCAAATTTAAGCGGGCTTCGGATATCTATACGCAGAAAGTTTTACGTTCTGTTTGGGCTTTGCTTCATGAACCCTTTGCGCCTTTTATCGACCTGATGAATAAAGCCGAAAAGCTGAGCCTGATCGGGGATGCCGAAACAATGATCACCATCAGGGATATCCGTAACCAGATTGCGCATGAATACCTGCCTCAGGCTATTGCCGAACTGGTGCCTGAAATGCTGAAATACAGCAGGCTACTGGCAGATAATATCGCCTTGACGATTGAATATGTGCATATGCGTGAATGGGCTTAAAGTGATGAGCATGGAGCGAGGGAGTTTGGGGACGGCCCTTCGGCTCCGCTCAGGGACCTTGGGACGGAGGGACTTTAGGGACGAAGAGACGGAGGGACTGAGAGACTGAGAGACTAAGAGACTAAGAGACGGAGGGACGGAGGGACTGAGAGACGGCCCTTCGGCTCCGCTCAGGGACCTTGGAGACGAAGAGACGGAGGGACGAAGAGACTGAGGGCGGTGTTTTGATTTTAATTTCGTGAGCTTCTATGGGATATCTCCTCTCCTGGGAATACGGGAGCGTCATTCCGCAGCTAGTGGCAAGGAATCCGATAGGGGGTAAGCAGGCTTTCAAATCGAAGCAAAACACCAAACACCAAACACCGAACCCCTTTGCGCCCTTCGCGGACAAAAACACAAGAAGAATTTCTCCGCGAAGCACGCGAATAACGCTAAGAAAAAACCTTCGCGCCCTTAGCGGATAAAAAAAGGTTGAGCGGCCTGTGGTGCGCTGTGCTGAGCGTAGCCGAAGTAAGCGGAGTCGAACCAAGCGAAACAAAACCCTCCGCGGACAAAACCACAAGAAGAATTTCTCCGCGAAGCACGCGAATAACGCTAAGAAATAATTCCTTCGCGAACTTAGCGTCCTCCGCGGATAAAAACACAAGAAGAATTTCTCCGCGAAGCACGCGAATAACGCTAAGAAAAAACCTTCGCGCCTTTCGCGCCCTTAGCGGATAAAAAAAGGTTGAGCGGCCTGTGGTGCGCTGTGCTGAGCGTAGCCGAAGTAAGCGGAGTCGAACCAAGCGAAACAAAACCCTCCGCGGACAAAACCACAAGAAGAATTTCTCCGCGAAGCACGCGAATAACGCTAAGAAAAAAACCTTCGCGAACTTAGCGTCCTTCGCGGACAAAAAAAAGAGATTGAGCGGAGCGAAACAAACCCCTTCGCGCCTTTCGCGCCCTTAGCGGATAAAAAAAGGTTGAGCGGCCTGTGGTGAGCGGAGTCGAACCAAGCGAAACAATACCCTTCGCGGACAAGAAAATTTGAGCGGAGCGAAACAAAAATTAATTATGGCGGATTTACTACATAAAGATGAAGCATATGAGATCTTTGGAGCAGCAATTGAAGTGCATAAAGAATTAGGTGCCGGATTCTTAGAAGCAGTATATCAAGAAGCCTTAGCGATAGAATTCCAAAAACAAGGAATCCCCTTTGAACGAGAAAAACAACTCAATATATTTTATAAAGGAATAGAGCTAAAAAAAAGCTATATCGCTGATTTTGTTTGTTATGGAAATATTATCGTCGAGACCAAAGCAATAAAAGAAATCAGTAATTCTGATCAAGCGCAGGCATTAAATTACCTAAAAGCCACAGGATTTGAATTAGCTTTATTAATAAATTTTGGAAGCAAGTTGTTGCAGAAAAAGCGAGTTATACTATCAAATAGCGATTTATAGGTTTTACTGCACCACAAGCTACCAAGCCATCTCGTCCTCCACGGACAAAAACACAAGAAATTTTCTCCGCGAAGCACACAAAGAAACGCTAAGAAGAACCCCTTCGCGTCCTTAGCGCCCTTCGCGGACAAAAAAAAGGTTGAGCAAAGCGAAACAAAACCCTCCGCGGACAAAAACCACAAGAATATTTTATCCGCGAAGCACGCGAATAACGCTAAGAAAACCCCCTTCGCGAACTTAGCGCCCTTCGCGGACAAAAAAAAGGTTGAGCGAAGCGAAACAAAACCCTCCGCGGACAAAAAACACAAGAAATTTTTTCCGCGAAGCACACAAAGAAACGCTAAGAAGAAGCCCTTCGCGTCCTTAGCGTCCTTCGCGGACAAAAAAAAGGTTGAGCGAAGCGAAACAAAACCCTCCGCGGACAAAAACTCAAGAAATTTTCTCCGCGAAGCACACAAAGAAACGCTAAGAAGAACCCCTTCGCGTCCTTAGCGCCCTTAGCGGACAAAAAAAAGGTTGAGCAAAGCGAAACAAAAGCCCTCAGCGGACAAAAAACTCAAGAAATTTTCTCCGCGAAGCACACAAAGAAACGCTAAGAAGAAGCCCTTCGCGTCCTTAGCGCCCTTAGCGGACAAAAAAAAAGCCGAACCAAGCGAAACAAAAGACCTTAGCGGAAAGAAATCAATGAAATAAACATCTCAGCGGTAAATGACAACACTAAAAAACTCAAAAGTACTCGTCACCGGCGGAGCAGGATTCATCGGTAGCAACCTCGTCGAATACTTCCTCGCCAACAACAACGAAGTAATCTGCCTCGATAACCTATCTACCGGACATAAAAAGAATATCGCGCCCTTCATGGACCACCCAAACTTCCAGTTCATCGAAGGAGATATCCGCCATCTCGATATATGCAAACTCGCATGCCGCGACTGCGAATATGTCTTCCACCAGGCAGCCCTGGGTTCTGTGCCGCGCTCTATTAAAGATCCGGTAACGACCAATTCGGTGAATATCGATGGTTTTTTAAATGTACTTACCGCCGCACGCGATGAAGAAGTGAAGCGTTTCATCTATGCTGCCAGCTCTTCCACTTATGGCGACAGCAAAGAACTGCCCAAAATTGAAGAGCGCATTGGCCGGCCGCTCAGCCCTTATGCGATTACCAAAGTAGTAAACGAATATTTCGCCAAGGTGTATAGCGAACTCTATGGTATCGAAACCATTGGCCTGCGCTATTTCAATGTCTTTGGCAAGCGCCAGGATCCCAACGGAGCTTATGCAGCCGTAATACCATTATGGGTAAAAGCCCTCATTAACCACCGGCAGCCTGTCATTAATGGTGATGGCACCTACAGCCGCGATTTCACTTATATAGATAATGTAATCCAGGCGAATGAGCTTGCTGCGATTACAACAAAGGCTGAAATTATAGAAAAGCTCAAAGCATATTATTCCGACTTGCAGGAAAAAGAAGGCATACAAATAGATCCTCCCAAAGTAGTCATGGATGTGTTTAATGTTGCTTTTGGAGGAAATACAACTCTTTTCCAGCTCTACGATGCCCTGAAAACAAATCTCTCCAAACACGATCCGGCAATTGCCAATATTGATGTGATTATAGGATCAAAACGACAGGGAGATATTCCCCACAGCATGGCTTCCGTGGATAAAGCAAAAGCTGTCCTCAGCTACGCTCCGAAATACGATGCGAAGAAGGGTTTTGAAGAGGCTTGTGAATGGTATTACGATAATTTGAAGTAGAATACAGAACACAGATGACACGGATTGGACAGATGGTCACCGATAGAAAACCCGTGTACATCCGCCGAATCAGCGTCATCCGCGTGCCAATAATATAAACCAATGACGAACATAAAACTACTCATAACCGGAGGTACCGGTTCTTTTGGAAATGCGGTACTTAATCGCTTTATCAATGATGATCGTTTTGCGGAAATCCGGATTTTTTCAAGGGATGAGAAAAAACAGGATGATATGCGCAAGCGCCTGAATAACCCTAAAGTGAAGTTTTATATTGGTGATGTTCGTGATCCGAAATCTGTAGATATGGTTGTGAATGGTGTGGATTATATCTTCCATGCAGCAGCATTGAAACAGGTGCCTTCCTGTGAGTTTTTTCCGGTTGAAGCAGTGAAAACGAATATCCTGGGGACAGATAATGTGCTTACAGCAGCTGAACGATTCGGTGTGAAACGGGTTGTTGTTTTGAGTACGGATAAAGCGGCTTACCCAATCAATGCAATGGGAATGTCCAAGGCTTTGATGGAAAAAGTAATGATTGCCCGTTCCCGTAACCTTGATGGAGCAAAAACGGTTTTCTGTGGTACTCGCTATGGAAATGTTATGGCTTCGCGTGGTTCGGTAATTCCACTTTTTATAGAACAGATTAAAGCAGGAAAAGACTTAACAATCACAGACCCTGCAATGACGCGTTTTATGATGACGCTGGAAGATGCTGTTGATCTGGTTTTATATGCTTTCGAGCATGGCGATAATGGTGATATTTTCGTGCAGAAAGCGCCGGGAGCGACAATTGAGGTGCTGGCCAAAGCTTTGCTGGAATTATATCAGTCTGAAAATGAAATCAAAATAATCGGTACGCGCCACGGAGAGAAACTCTATGAAACGCTGGTAAATCGTGAAGATATGGTGAAGGCGCAGGATATGGGTGATTATTACCGTATTCCTGCCGACAACCGTGACCTGAACTACGAGCGCTATTACAGTGAAGGCGTTGAGGATGTTACAAAATTCGAAGAGTATCATTCGCACAATACGCATCGGCTTGATATTGAAGGCATGAAAGAACTATTGCTCAAACTCCCGATGATACGTAGGGATGTGCTGGGGGATATGGAGGCTGTGCAATATCCGGACTAAGAATAGAACACTGATAACGCTGATCAAACAGATAACCACAGATAAAAAGCAGTGTAAATCTGCATAATCAGCGTCATCTGCGTGCCATTTATGATAATCAAAGGTAATCAACATAAAGACCCCCGAGGCATAATCCGCTTCGTTAACGACTTCACCTTTGAAGGAATAAAGCGTTTTTATACGATAACCCATCCGGATACATCTGTTATCCGTGCATGGCAGGGACATAAACGGGAAACGAAGCACTTCTTTGTGACAAAGGGTAGCTTTTTGATTAACTGGATTGAGATTGATAATTGGGATAATCCCTCGAAAAACCTTAATGTCAATAGCAAAATTCTAAAAGAATCCGAAAGCGAACTCCTGATCGTACCTCCAGGACACGCCAATGGCTTTAAAGCTCTGGAACCGGATTCAACAATGATGGTATTTTCAGATATGTTGCTTGAAGAATCGGAGAGGGATGATTATCGATTTCCTACTGAATACTGGAAACTAGAACACAGATGACACGGATTTAACTGATGACCACTGATTTATATTCGATTAAAAATGGAAGAGCAATACCTACACGAAGAATTAACGTCCCTTATTATTAAGTGTTTTTATACTGTCTATAATAAGTTAGGATTTGGTTTTTTAGAAAAAGTATATGAAAATGCTCTGAAAATTGAATTAGAAAATCAGGGACTAAACGTTGAGAGGCAGAAACCAATAAAAGTTTATTATAAGGATAAAGTAGTTGGTGAATATTTTGCAGACTTGATTGTAGAAGACAAAATCATTCTTGAGTTAAAAGCTGCTGAAACATTATGTGAAGAGAATGAGCTACAATTGATTAATTATCTCAAGGCAACCGATAAAGAAATAGGGCTTCTGTTAAATTTTGGCAAAAAGCCCCAAGTTAAAAGAAAAATATTCACAAATCAATAAAAGCATGTGACTTGAAAATCAGTGAAAATCTGGTTAATCAGCGTTATCTGCGTTCTATTAAAATGATAAAAATAGGAATCACAGGTCAAGCAGGATTCGTCGGTACACACCTCTTTAACACCCTCGGACTACAACCCGAGAAGTTTGAAAGGATTTCCTTTGAGGATGCGTATTTTCAGGATGAAGCAAAACTGAACGACTTTGTAGCAAATTGCGATGCAATCGTTCACTTAGCAGCAATGAACCGTCATGGCGACCCACAAGTGATTTACGATACAAATATCCGATTGGTGAAACAGCTCATCAAAGCCTGTGAAACAACAAACTCAAGACCCCATATCCTCTTTTCTTCCAGCACACAGGAAGAACGCGATAACCTCTACGGCAAATCAAAAAAGGAAGGAAGAAAAATGTTTGAAGCGTGGGCTGTACGAAATGATGCTTCATTTACCGGCTTTGTGATTCCAAATGTTTTTGGCCCATTCGGACATCCTTATTACAATTCCGTTGTAGCAACCTTCTGCCATCAACTCACGCACAACGAAACGCCAAAAATTGAAGTAGATGGAGAGGTTAAGTTAATCTATGTGGGAGAGTTAGTAACGATTATAATAGATGAGATTTTAAGAACACAGATGACACAGATTCAACAGATAACCACTGATCAAATCCGTGAAAATCAGTCTAATCCGTGTAATCTGTGTTCCATCGAGCATACATCATCCATCAAAGTTTCCTCCTTACTCAAAAAATTAAAATCCTACAAAGAAAACTACTTCGAAAAAGGCATGATTCCATCATTGGATACTGCTTTTGACCGTAATCTCTGGAATACTTTCCTTTGCTATATCGATCACGAAAGCTTTTTCCCATATAAGTTGAAATTGCATTCTGATGAACGAGGTAGCTTTGTAGAAACCGTGAAGTTGAACAGTGGGGGACAGGTGAGTTTCAGTACAACCGTTCCAGGCATCACCCGAGGTAATCACTTCCATACACGCAAAGCAGAACGCTTCGCAGTGATTAAAGGCAAAGCAAGAATAGAATTGCGAAGAATTGGAACCGATAAAGTATTCACATTTGAATTGGATGGCACACAACCATCATTCGTTGATATGCCCATATGGTACACCCATAACATCACGAATATAGGAGAGGAAGAGCTTTATACAATCTTTTGGATTAATGAAAACTTCAATCCTGAAGATACAGATACCTATTTCGAAAAAGTGTAATTAGAACACAGATAACACAGATGCAACAGATAATCACAGATAAAAAGCAGTGACTATCCCAATAACCGAAGGTTATCCAAAAAAAACCAGTGTAAATCTGTCAAATCCGCGTCATCAGCGTTCCAAAAAAAATAGAACACAGATAACACAGATGCAACAGATTAACACAGATGAAAATCAGTGACTATCCCAATAACTGAAGGTTATCCAAAAAAATAAATCCGCGTTAATCTGTTTAATCTGTGTTATCAGCGTTCCATTATCAACATATATGAAAAAACTCAAAGTAATAACCGTAGTCGGTACACGCCCCGAGATCATCCGCCTCTCCCGCGTTATGGCGAAACTCGATGAATCCGAAGCCATCGAACACATCACCGTGCACACCGGCCAAAACTACGACTACGAACTTAACGAGATATTTTATGAAGACCTCGGCATCCGTAAGCCAGACTATTTTCTTAATGCTGCCGGAAAAACAGCTACGGAGACCGTTGGTCAGATCTTAATCAATATTGAACCGATTTTGGAGAAAGAAAATCCCGACGCCTTCCTGGTATTGGGAGATACAAACTCTTGCCTTTGTGCCATACCCGCCAAGAAGCGCCACATCCCCATCTTCCATATGGAAGCAGGGAACCGTTGCTTCGACCAGCGCGTGCCTGAAGAAACAAACCGTAAAATCGTTGATCATATCTCGGATATAAACCTGACCTATTCCTCTATTGCCCGCGAATATCTTTTAAGGGAAGGCTTGCCTGCCGACCGTATCATCAAAACAGGCAGCCCAATGAAAGAGGTGCTGGATTATTATATGCCACAGATTATGGCTTCAAATGTGCTGGAGCGTTTAAAAATCGAAAAAGGAAAATTCTTTGTTGTTTCTGCGCATCGTGAAGAGAACATCAATAGTGAGAAGAATTTTAAAGGTTTATTGGATTCTTTAAACCAAATCGCCGAAAAATACGGCTACCCCATTATAGTCACTACACACCCACGTACCCGTAAAAAACTCGAACAAATAAATAATCCGCGCGAATCCGTTCAATCTGCGTCACCTGTACTGAGCGAAGTCGAAGTATCTGCGTTCCATCTTCATCCCAACATCCAATGGATGAAACCCCTCGGCTTTTCCGACTACAACGCATTACAGCTTAACGCCTATGCGGTATTATCAGATAGTGGAACGATATCGGAGGAATCCTCGATAATGAATTTCAGGGCATTAAATATAAGGGATGCCCACGAGCGTCCCGAAGCAATGGAAGAAGCAAGCGTAATGATGGTTGGCCTAAATCCTGAGCGAATTATGCAGGGTATAGTTCAACTGCAATATCAAAATACAGAACCGCGCTCCACGAATCACGATTCACGAATCACGAATCACGACTCATCCCACTTCCGCCCGGTAGCAGACTATAGCATGCCAAACGTTAGTGATAAAGTAGTGCGGATTATTCTAAGTTATACTGATTATATTAAGAGAACTGTCTGGAGTGAAGAATAGAACGCAGATGACACGGATCAAACAGATGACCACAGATAAAAATCCGTGCAAATCCGTAAAATCTGCGTCATCCGTGTTCCAAGGAATAGAACACAGATGACACGGATAAAACAGATGACCACAGATAAAAATCAGTGCAAATCCGTAAAATCTGCGTTATCCGTGTTCCAAGGAATAGAACACAGATAGCGCGGATCAAACAGATGACCACAGATAAAAATCCGTGCAAATCCGTAAAATCTGCGTCATCCGTGTTCCAAGGAATAGAACACAGATGACACGGATCAAACAGATGACCACAGATAAAAATCCGTGCAAATCCGTAAAATCTGAGTTATCCGTGTTCCAAGGAATAGAACACAGATGACACGGATAAACAGATGACCATAGATAAAAAACCGTGTAAATCCGTAAAATCTGCGTTATCCGTGTTCCAAGGAATAGAACACAGATAACACGGATCAAACAGATGACCACAGATAAAAATCCGTGAATATCCGTAAAATCTGCGTCATCCGTGTTCCAAGAAATAGAACACAGATGACACGGATCAAACAGATGACCACAGATAAAAATCCGTGCAAATCCGTAATATCTGCGTTATCCGCGTTCCATTCCGGTAAACAAGTAATCGATGATAAGCATTAAGCAAGTACTATAAATAGGACACTAAAAATAAAATGAAGAAAGCATTTATAACTGGCATTACGGGACAAGATGGCTCATATTTAACGGAGTTACTACTGGAAAAAGGATATGAAGTTCATGGTATTATTCGCAGGTCATCTGTTTTTACAACACAAAGGATAAGATCTGAAATTTGGAGTCATAATAACTTTAATACTCATCATGGTGATCTGGCTGATTCCAGTAATTTACATCGATTAATTTTGAAAATTAAACCTGATGAAATCTACAATTTGGGGGCTCAATCACATGTAGCAGTTTCATTTGAAGTACCTGAATATACAGGTGAGGTTGATGCATTAGGAGCTATCCGGCTTTTAGATGCGATACGTGATACCGGACTCAATTGTAAATATTATCAAGCATCAACTTCAGAGCTTTTTGGTGGGCTACCCCATACTGCTCCTCAATCAGAAAAAACTCCTTTCTACCCCAAATCACCTTACGGAGCTGCAAAACTGTATGCCTATTGGGTTACAGTGAATTACAGGGAATCCTATAATTTATTTGCCTGTAATGGTATTCTTTTTAACCATGAGTCACCACGAAGAGGAGAAACTTTTGTGACCAAAAAAATTACCAAGGCAGTGGCTAATATCCATAAAGGATTACAGAAAAAATTAGTATTGGGTAATTTGGATGCGAAAAGAGATTGGGGGCATGCCAAAGATTATGTTGAAGCCATGTGGTTAATGTTACAACATGACAAAGCAGAAGATTTTGTCATTGCTAGTGGAAAAACTTATACAGTTAGATATTTCGTGGAACAGGCATTTAAAGTTATTGGTAAAGAGATAAAGTGGAAAGGAGTAGGGGTAAACGAAAAAGGAATTGATATTGCGACAGGGGAAGTAGTTGTTGAAGTAAATCCTAAATATTTTAGGCCAGCAGAAGTAGATTTATTATGGGGTGATCCAAGCAAAGCAAAGGAGAAATTGGGTTGGAAACCAAGTATAAGCTTTGAACAATTAGTTGAGAGTATGGTACAGTATGATCTGAAGTATAATGATTATGGTGGAAAAGAAATAGTATAAATATGGGAAGTGTAGCAGAAAATTTTAAAATAGAAAAGTCACAAATAATTGATGGGGTTTACACTTTTTCTCCATCAGTATTTGAAGATTTAAGAGGAACTTTATTTACAAGCTTTTATAATGATATTTTTAAAGGCTATATTCCTGAAAACATTGATTTTAAACATGATAAATTTAGTCAATCACATAAAAATGTACTAAGAGGAATTCATGGAGACCATAAATCATGGAAACTTGTAACAGCGGTGTATGGTAGAATATTTCAGGTAGCAGTAGATTGCAGGAAAGATTCACCGACATATATGGAACACGAGGTTTTTGAAATTAGTAGTGTTAAGCAGAAATCTGTTCTGTTGCCTCCAGGGATCGGAAATGCATTTTTAGTTTTAAGTGAGCAAGCAGTCTATCACTATAAGCTTGCATATGAAGGAGATTATATTGATGCAGATCAACAATTTTCTGTTAAATGGGATGATCCTGAAATTAATATCAATTGGCCAATTAAAAATCCAGTACTTTCAAATAGAGATAAATAATTATGGAAACAATAAAACACAATAACCAAATTCTAGCAATAATCTATAGGGATAATGATTGGACAGAAGGACTAAACTTTATCACACCTAATGAGCTTTTTGTTCAGGTTGGCTCTTGGTGGTATGATAAAGGAAGGAAATTACAATCTCATGTGCATAATGATTTTGAAAGAACAGCCATGCGTACACAAGAAATGACTTTTGTGAAAAAAGGCTCCATGAGGGTGCTCTTATACGATGAAGAGCATAACTATTTACAAGATTTTGTTCTTAATGAAGGTGATTTAGCGGTATTTGCTTATGGAGGCCATGGGTATGAAATACTGGAAGATGGTACCAAAATTATAGAAGCGAAAAATGGGCCATTTGTAGATGTTGAAACAGATAAAACTAAGTTTTAATGAGCAATATTTTTTTCGATATTAATGATTTAAAATCCTGTGGTAAGAATGTCATTATTGGGAAAACTGTTCGAATTCGTTATCCTGAGTTTGTTGAAATAGGGGATAATGTAATTATCGATGATTTTACATACATTTCTACAGCTTTAACACTTGAAGATAATGTGCATATTTCTTCCGGGGTTAAAATTATTGGAGGCAAACAGTCTTATGTAAAGATGAAGGAGTTTAGTACATTGGCCCCTAATGTAGTTGTTTCAGCAGGGAGTGATGACTATGTTGGAGGAATCGCGACTCCAATGGTGCCACTAAAATATAAAGGAAATGTAGAAATAGGTGAAATTATTATTGGAAGACATTCAATTGTTGGTGCTAATTCAGTAATTTTACCAAATGTTACTTTTGAAGAAGGTGCATGTGTTGGAGCTTTATCATTAGTCAAAAATGATCTGTGTACTTGGACATTATATGCAGGCATTCCCGCGCGCGAGATAAAAAAAAGGGATAAAAAAAAAATTATTAGGTTTGAATGTATGTATAGGAATGAAGGAAATCGATGAATACAAATGGAAGATTATTGAACTGCCCAACTTAAATAATGAGTTTGGAAGTTTGGCCAATAAAATGAATAGATACTATAATTTGCCTTGGCCTTTCTCAGATATTGCTGAAGCTAAGAAAGAAAGGCTGAAACGTAAGTTTAAACATATGGAATCAATTCATTTTGATTTTGGCTTTAAGTGTGCTTTTGGGAAACTTTATGGGGGGAGAGTTTGGTTTACTAATACATATATTTTAGATTATGCACCAATTTATTTTGGAAATCATATAACTATTGGGCCAGATGTAAAGCTAATTACAAGTTGGCATGAGACTGATAATTTTAATATTGTAAGAGCTAAATCAATACACATTAATGATAATGTTTGGATTACAATGAATGTAATTATCTTACCTGGTGTTACAATAGGAGAAAATTCAATAATCGCAGCTGGAGCTGTAGTTACAAAGTCTTTTCCTCCGAACTCTTTAATAGGTGGCAACCCCGCCAAAGTTATTAGCAAAATTGATAGAAGCAAAGAGTATTGGAAGGATTTGCAGCAAGATATCCAATATCGTAAAAGAAATAGAAGGCTGATAGTCAAAATAACTCTATATTTAAGATTAATAATTAAAAAAATTGTATTTTATTTAAGCTACTATTTATGAAAAATATATTACAAATGCAGCCATGGTTTGGAGTAGAAGAACAAAAAGCTATGAATGATTACTTAGGGCAGGGAGGCTGGATTACTGAGTTCAAAAAAACAGAAGAATTTGAATCTCAAATTAAAGAATTTGTTAATGCAAAACATGTAATTGCTGTTAATAACGGGACAATAAGCTTAACCTTAGCTGCTGCTGCAATTGGAATTGAAGCAGGTGATGAAGTAATTGTTCCTAATTTTACTATGATTGCAACACCAAATTCCTTTAGATTAATAGGGGCACATCCTGTATTTGTAGACGTGGAGGAATCAACCTTGTGCATGGATTTTTCAAAAATGAAGGATGCAATAACGGGTAAAACTAAGGCAATCGTATTGGTTTCTGCCAATGGTAGGTTTCCTAAAGAAGGAGTGGATAAATTCGTACAATTTGCACATAATAATAATTTAGTATTAATAGAAGATAGTGCACAGGCTTTAGGCTCACGATATCCAGATGGAACTCATATTGGACGAAAGGGACTAGTAGGGTCTTTTTCCTTCTCTGCACCAAAGATAATATCTACTGGACAGGGTGGAGCATTGATTACCGATAGTGATGAATTAGCACACAAAATAAGAAAGTTTAAAGATTTTGGTAGAGAAGAAGGAGGTGTAGATATTCATGATACTTTTGGAGTAAATTTCAAATTTACCGATATTCAGGCGGTTATAGGAATTGAGCAAATGAAAAAACTGCAATGGCGTGTTGATAGAAAAAAGGAAATTTATAAGCGATATAGAGATAACTTAAGTTCAATTACAAAAATAAAATTTTTTAATCAAAACCTTGAATATACCACTCCATGGTTTATTGATATATTAGTTGAAAGAAGAGATGAGCTGCAGCTATTCTTAAAAGAAAATGGTATAGGAACACGCGTAATGTACCCTCCAATTAATAGGCAAATAGTTTATAACGTTCAGGGAGAACATCCAGTCTCTAACATTGTTGGTGAAAAAGGATTATGGTTACCTTCATCTGCTCAATTAACTAATGAGGAAATTGATTATGTTACAGATTGCATTAAAGATTATTTTGCAAAGTAAATATACCGTGAAATTGTGATAAATTGGATTAATTCATTTTTTGCAAAAGGTGATGCGAGAGCAATCAGAGCTAAAAGGAATATAATAGTTTCTTTTATTTGTAAAGGTTTGACTATCTTGATAGGATTTGTAATTGTTCCTCTAACTTTGGGTTATGTAGGAGAAACTGAATATGGAATATGGTTGACTATTGCTTCAATTGTTTCATGGTTTTCCTTTTTTGATATTGGACTTGGAAATGGGTTACGAAATAAATTGGCAGAAGCTTTAGCTAAGAATGATTTGAGGACAGCCCGAATCTATATTAGTTCAACATATGCTTTAATTACTATAATTGCATCAGTTTTGTTTATCGCATTTCTTATCATTGCAACTACAATTTCATGGAATTCAGTGTTGAATACATTTGAAGTTTCTAATAATGAATTATTTAATATAGTAGTTTTTGTCTTTTTTTTCTTTTGCTTAGGTTTTATAATGAAAATCTTATCATCAATCCTTCAAGCTTTGCAGCAATATGCTATTAATGATGTTCTTGGGGTTTTAGCTCAAATATTGGGTTTAGTAGTAATATATATGCTAACAAGGACTACTGATAGTTCTCTTTTTTATTTATGTCTTGTTTACGGAAGTAAGCTAGCTTTTGTTTTACTAGTTGCAAGTATTGTTCTATTTTCAACTTCACTAAACTTTTTAAAACCTAGGTTCAAGTACATAAATTTTAGAAAAGCTTTACCTTTAATGAGTTTGGGTGTGTGGTTTTTTATTGGACAGATTCTATTTTTAATTCTAAATCATTCATCATCTTTTTTAGTTATTCAATTTTTTGGCCCGAAGGATGTAACTATTTTTAACATTGCAAAAAAGTACATGACAGTATTTACAATGCTGTATATTATGGTTTTGACTCCTTACTTATCCGCTTTTACCGAAGCTTATACCAAAAATGAATTATTTTGGATAAGAAAAACAATTAGTAAAATTAGAATCTTTTGGGTTTTATCTTCATTTGCAATAGTTCTATCAGTTTTTATTTATCCGTGGTTTTTTAAACTTTGGGTTGGAGGTAAAATAGTTGTCCCCCAATTTTTAATAATTGTTTTGGCAATTTCAGCAATTATTAGCACTCTTGGGAATACCTATACATTATTTTTAAATGGAATTGGTAAAATAAGATTACAAATTTATTTGCAACTATTTCAGGCAATTTTGTTTATCCCTATGGTATTTTTGTTCTATTCAATGGACTTAGGCTTATCAAGTATGGTTATTCCTAACATATTATATGGAATTGTGAGTTTTTTGGTTTTTTTGAAACAGTATAATAAAATAATTTCTCGATCTGCAAATGGAGTTTGGAATAAATAAATAATAATGATAATAATAGAATTGTATGGTGGTTTAGGAAACCAATTATTTGAATATGCTCATGCTAAAGCGTTAGCTAAACAGCTAAAGCAAGATGTATATTTTGATTTATCTTTTTTTGATAACTATCATCGAAAAGACGTATATCGTCTAGATAAATTTAATACAACTGTTGAGATTGCTGATGATAGTATTATAAAAAAATTGAAGCGTAAAAGTAGAAATTCATCTTATTTTTTTAGAGCCTTTACAAAGTTATTTGGTTTTGAATACTATAATAAAAAATATCATTTTGATAATAACCGAATAGATAAATGTTCTATAGAAGAATTAAGCAAAATTAGAGATTTTTATGTTTCAGGATATTATGCTGATAGCAAATACTTTGAACCAGCTAAAGAGCAACTTAAAAAGGATATAATACTAAAAGATGGCTTTAACAAAGAGAATCAAATAGTTTATCATGAAATTAGATCTAAAGGGTCTGTAAGTGTACACGTTAGACGAGGCGATTATATTGGCAACCGATACTTTAATGAGTTGACAATAGATTATTATCAAAACTCTTTAAATTATATTTTGAAGATTTATTCAGATGTTGTTTTTTATGTTTTTTCAGACGATTTGCAATGGGTGAAAAGTAATTTAATTTTTAATTGTGACGTTAAATTTGTTGATATAAATAGCGAAATATCTGATTATATGGATCTGATGTTAATGGCCGCCTGTGATCATAATATAATCGCAAACAGTACATTTAGTTGGTGGGGAGCCTGGTTGAATAGTAACCCGGATAAGATTGTAATTGCACCAAAGATTTGGTATACTAATAAAAAAGCACAAAATAGCTATGAAAGTGGTAATAGGATAAATAGTAATTGGATAAAAATATAGACATGGTCAAAAAAAATATTTTTGTAACTCAACCAGTATTACCTGATATTACAGAGTTTTTACCATATTTAAATAAAATTTGGAAAAGTAAACAGCTAACAAATAATTCCCAATTCCATCAGCAGCTTGAAAAAGAAATGGCTAAATTTTTGGGTGTAGAGTATGTAGCCCTATTTGCTAATGGTACTTTAGCATTACTCACCGCCTTGCAGGTTTTGAAAATAAGTGGTGAAGTAATTACAACACCCTATAGTTTTGTAGCTACTACAAATTCATTGTGGTGGAATAATTTGAAGCCGGTCTTTGTTGATATAGATCCTGTTTATGGAAACCTTGACCCAAACCGGATTGAAGAAGCAATAACACCACAAACTACTGCCATTCTTCCAGTACACGTTTATGGTAATCCTTGTAATGTTGAAAAAATACAGGAGATTGCTAATGTTTATGGATTAAAAGTGATATATGATAGCGCGCATGCCTTTGGCAACAACTACAAAGGTCAGTCCATTTTAAACTGGGGTGATTTATCTACACTAAGTTTTCACGCTACGAAAGTATATAACACGATGGAAGGTGGTGCAATTGTATGTCATGATAAAAAAACAAAACAAAGAATAGATTATCTTAAAAATTTTGGTTTTGCTAATGAAATTACAGTAATGGCTCCGGGTATAAACTCAAAAATGAATGAAATGCAAGCGGCCTTAGGACTCATACAGCTTAAGCATCATCAAAGAAATGTTGAAAAAAGACAGCAGATTGCAGAGCTTTATAAAAGTGGACTAAAGGATGTAAGAGGCATTAAATTATTAGAGCATCCAAATGAACTAACTAACTACAATAATAGTTATTTTCCTGTGTTTGTAAATGAAAAAATTTATGGTAATTCCAGAGATGACCTCTATTTTTATCTTAAAGAGAATGGTATCCACGGAAGAAGGTATTTTTATCCCTTGATCAGTGATTTTCCGTCTTATAGGGGATTGGAATCTGCAAAAACCGAAAAATTACACAATGCCAAAAAAATGGCTGAAAGCGTGATTTGTTTGCCAATATATCCAGATCTGAATATAGACGCTATTCAAAAAATTATTAGATTAATTTATGAGTATCTGAACTAACTATAAATTGTTTGCAAATTGTATTATTTTTTCAATTTATTGGTCACAAACGTTAGTAAAAGCTATGCCCTTAGTTCAAGATACCAAATTTTTTAGATTTGTAGCTAACTAACTACATGACATAATTTCAAAGCACTGACGTATAGCTTTTAAATATTATTCCCATGTTTTGCACTTCCGCTAACTTTAAGGAATAATGTAAGTTAAGATACTCGCTTTATTCTACTATTTTATTATTCAGTTGTTTATAAATTCCATTTTCTGTCAAGCCGCATTATCCATTTCTACCCCCAACTCAAATAGTTTTTTTATCTGAGTTAATGCATGATTATTGTTTATGATGCGTTCAAGAATGGTCATTTCGTCTTAGACATCAAACAGCCATTCCAATATTTGTAGAATTTCAACGAACAAACCCAAAAGCGTTCATTAAGTTTCAGCATGGCAGTGGTTTCCTTCACTTGCTCAAACAATGCTCCTTTCGACTCATAAGTGCCGTAGCGGTAGCGCAAGGTCAAAAGCAGGTGCTGGATCATGGTAATGGTTGTGTCTGCAATTTGGGCATCAAAATCATTTGATTGGCAACTGCCCATCCTCAGCAACTGTTTCGACTCTTTAAAGAACACTTCTATAGTCCAGCGGGTCTGGTAAATTTCGACCATCTGTATAAAACTAAGCGATTTATCAGTGGTCAGCAGTACTTTCCATTTGCCATTTTTGCCCTGCCTGGTAAAAAACAAATTGAGCTGGTGGCCTTTGTATTGGACCCTTGCTTGCAAATAATAGAGCCTGAGCTTACGGCAGCGTTTGGGTTTTCCAAGTCGGTTTCTTATTTGGCTATAGGTTTGTTTATGGCCATTATATTCAAACAGGGTCCTGGCGATTTTGTACATACCAATTAAATGAACGGTTTGTTTTTTGACTTGTGTTACGGCATCAATGATTGCTTCGCAGGTAAACCAGCTGTCAATTAAGACATAATCGATCTTAATCCCATAAGAAATAGCCCTGCCGAACATTTTGACCATACTTTCTATCTTGCTTTGGTCAGCTTCTTTGCTGCGGTCAAAACCATGCGCGCAGCGCGTCCTCTTTCTTTAGAGAGGTATCTTAATGCATCAATAGTAAATTCAAAAATATATTTATGATTAGAACTTTTATTCTTGGCAATCCACGTTCAGGGACTTCTCTTTTGAGGTTAATGCTAAATCAACATACTGAAATTGTTGCTCCTCCCGAATGCGGTTTTATGCAATGGTGGCATTTTAAATATAAATCTTGGAAAGAACAGGATTGTTTTAATGAGAAGCTTGAATTATTTTTAAATGACCTTTTTTCGAGTAGAAAAATTGAAACTTGGGATTTGGATAGGAATAAACTTAAGCATTATATTTTAAACAATAAACCTAAAAACTTTGGGGCTCTAGCGGAATGCGTATATTTAACATACGATTTGCAACCTGAAAGTATTGGTGTTGTTGTAGATAAGAATAATTATTATATTAATCATATACCCCTGATTAAGAATATATGGCCTGATGCGAAGTTTATTCATTTAGTCAGAGATGGAAGAGATGTAGCCTGCTCATACATGGATGTATATCATTTAGAAACGCATTCCCCTTACAAGCCTAAATTACCTGTGGCTATTACTCAGATTGCTCAAGAGTGGATAAATAATAATAGATTGATAGCTAAGTTGCTTACAGAAAAGGGGAAAAACTATTCTTTAGTTAAGTATGAAGATCTAATTATAGATACGCAAAAAACATTAAAAAATATTACTGATTTTTTAGGAATAGATTTCGAAATTAGTATGCTTGATTATTACACTAGCCATAAATTTAGAAAACAGGAACCCTTACAAACTCTCGATTGGAAAATAAAGACTAGAGAGAAACCAGATCCTACAAAAATTGAAAGGTATCGGACTGATTTAACAGAAGAGCAGATTGAACTTTTTAACAAAATTGCAGAAGATGAATTAATTTACTTTGAATATGCAATATAGTGATAAACCAAAACTAAGTGTTCGGTTACAAACATACAATCATGCTAAATATATTAAGAGAGCATTAGATGGTATTTTAATGCAAATAACTGATTTTGCTTTTGAAGTTGTTATAGGTGATGATTTTTCAACTGACAATACTCTTAATATAATTAGGTCATACAAAGATACTAATACTGTAAATATTAGAATTCTTAAGCGTACAATTGGAGGTGAATATTATCTAAATCGCAAAAAGCATGGTAGGCTTTATAATTTTTATGATATAATTAAAAATTGCAAAGGTTCCTATATAGCTCTATTAGATGGTGATGATTATTGGATAGATCCAAGTAAGCTTCAAAAGCAAGTAAACTTTTTAGAATCTAATCATAATTACAGCCTGTGTTTTCATAATGCATTGATAATGTGGGATGACAAACATCGACCTCCAAAATATTTCTGTTCAAAAAATCAAAATCTCAAGTCAGATATTACAGATGTAATAAATAATTGGTTCGTTCCTACTTCGAGTATAGTTTTTAGGGCTAATTTAAATAATAACTGTCTTCCTAGTTGGTTTCTCAAAATATATAATGGTGATTTAGCACTTCAGTTAATTGTTGCAGAACATGGCGATTTTTATTATATAGATGAGGTTATGTCAATTTATCGCAAATCTATAGATGGTCTAAGCGCAATAAATTCTAGTTTATATATTACTGAAAAGCAAATAGAAACACTGTCATTGTATAAAATGAATAGAATAATCAATAATGATAATAATACTTCAACTTTAATTGATCTAAGAATTCGAAATTTACATAAAAGGCATAGACGGTTGAATAGTAATCTTCACAAATTATTCTTAAGGCATTTTAATTTATCTAACATTAATAAGATATTGTATAACGTTAAACTCTATATTAGTTTTGAGGAGTAAAGTAATTAGTCATTTGTACATAGGGAGTAGCTTATTATCCAAGAAAATTCTACTTTTTTTGACCTATATTATTATTGTTTTTAGTGCATTAGCATTTTTTAAGCAAGATTTATTTCGAATAATTATTTCCATTACTTTTGTATCGCTATTTTTAATGTATCGACAAAGAATAGATATAGGAATATTTTTTGTGATTCTATATTTAATAATTATTTTGGCTGGGCAAGCGATTATGTGGAATATGAATATAGCACTTATTATCGGTAGTATAATATATTTTGGAATTCTTCCCTATTTATTTCTAAAAGTTTTGGGAATTAATTTTCCTAGGTTCTATGTTTTGATTATGTATTATTACTGTATAATATCATTGATTTTTTGGAGTGTATCCAATATTTCACCTAGTTTTCACAATTTAACCTCTGGATTTGCTGGTTTGCTTGGCACACATCCTATTGATCCTGATAAATTGTACCAAGGAAAACCTGAACAGTTTATTTTATACACTTATGAAGCTGCAAAAACATTTGGTATTATCAGGAATCCTGGACCATTTCATGAGCCAGGTGCTTTTGGTGTTTTTTTGTTGCTGGCAATTGTTTTCAATACTATGATTACACATAATTTTTTTGATAGAAAGAATTTGATTATGATTTTTGCCATTTTAACAACCTTTTCAACTGCTGGTATTTTAGGGTTAATGATTGCTTTTCTTTCATATTATTATGGTAGAAAGAAACTAATTAGATTAAGTGATATATTGACTATGCTCGTATTTTTGCCTCTTTTTACATACATATATTTAGAAACTCCATTTTTAAATGATAAAATACAAGATCAATATCAAATTGCACAAAATACTGATTTAAACAAGGAAACTACTGGTCGTTTTGTAGGTTTTCGAAAATCACTTAATGTTATAAAAAAATATCCATTAGGAAGAGGGTTAACTGCTAATACTAAGGCTAATGTTGATTCATCTGAATATTCAGCTTATGGTATTTTAAGCTTTGGAGCTCGTATAGGGATAATTGGATTTCTTTTTTATCTATTTTATTTTTATCGTTCAATTAAACAGTTTTGTATTATGTATTCACACCCTCCAAGATTTGCTATAGGGGCATTCTTAGCTTTATTGGTTGTATTATCTTCTCAGACTTATGCCGAAACGCCTATTTTTATGATGATTTTTTATAGCTCTTTAATTTGGGGGAATTTTGGAATTAAATTTAGAGATTTGTAAGAAAAAATTGTTATTCATTCATTAAGGGAATTATGAAAATGCAAATTTTACACGGAATTATTATTAGAAATGGGTTAAAAAAAAATGATGCATCATGGAGAAAGAGGGTTATTCATTGGAAAAAGTCATTTGACAGGCATGATATTAAAGCCGATGTTTTAACTGCAAATCCTTGCAATCCAAACAAAATTGATACTTATAGTTCTACGAAGAATGAGGAAATTATCTATCTTTTGCCGTTTAAATTGCCTTATTTTTTAGGTTACTTTTTATCTCCTTTTTTATTATTTGCTGCATTAATTAAAAGACGACCAAATTTTATTTTGCTTGCGAATGGTGGTTTTATTGAGTTATTTACAATACCGATTTATTGTAAATTTGCTCACATTCCTCTATTAGTTGATATGGTGGATACTATTGGACGTTCCTTTAAAATAAACAAAAATTTGTATGATTATATAATAATTATTAATAAAAAATTATTTGACTATTTTGTTGTCAAGCATTCTAATGAAATTTTTACTATATCATCTTCACTTTATAATTATTATAAAAATAAGTATCCAAACAATAAAGTAACTATGTCTATCCCGACATCTGTAGATTTTGAAAAATTTGAAATCTTGAGTGACTTAAAAGCAACAGATGTTTTAGGGGATAAATATTTATCTTTTGATAGTGATACTAAATTAATTTTTTTCTATGCAGGAACTGCTAAAAGATTAAATGGAATAAATTTTTTTTTACACGCTTTAGATGTTCTTGCTAGTGAAATAGTATTTGACTTTAATGTTTGTTTTGCAATTATAGATGAAAACATTTCAGATCTTAAAGAATTAATTAATAAATATAGTATCTCTGATAAATGTCTGCTTTTTGATCCTGTTGATCAAAATTTATTACCAGTATTGTTGTTAAGAGCAGATATTTTGTTTATTCCAGAGCAAGGGAAGGAAACAGCAAATTCTGGATTTCCTGGTAAAACTGCTGAATATCTCTATTCAGGGACTCCTATTATCACTACTGTGTTTAGTGATTTGAGCCTCTATTTAAAAAATGGGTATAATTCATTTATTACTCCTATCGGCGATCTCGATTTATACATTTCAAATTTAAAAAAATTGGTTTGCGATTCTTCGCTTAGAAAAGAAATAGGTAATAGAGGGAAACAGTGTGCTATTGATGAATTTTCTGTGAAAGATTATGCAAGACCTTACATAAAATCATTAAAAAAGTATTATGAGTTTTAGTAGAAATGTTATCATTATAGGAGGCCATGTTCAAGGTCTTGGTATTTGCCGAATTTTAGGAAAGATGGGATATCAAATAGTACTGTTTGATGACACAAGATACAATTTGACTAGATGGAGTAAATTCTGTAAAAAATTCGTTTTTTTTAGAGAAAAGGAATTATTATCTATTTTATTAGAGCAAAAGGATACTTATAAAGGCAATATAATTTTTCCTACGAGTGATAAATATGCATATATACTGAGTAAGCATAAAATTAAATTATCAGAAAACTATATTGTTGCTACAGCTGATTTCGAACCATTCAGTAAGTGTTATAATAAAAGGAATACTTATAATATTGCTGAGAATTTAAACATTCCATATCCAAAAACATGGATGCCAAAAGATTTAAATGATTTATCTAATTTAAAATTAGAATATCCTATAATAATTAAGCCTGCAGTAATGCATTCCTTTTTTGATAAAATTAAAAAAAAGGTTTTTGTCTGTAATAATAGCGAAGAACTTTTAAAGAATTATGAAATAGCGTTAACTGTTATACCAAAAGAGGAGATTATCATTCAGGAAATAATTATGGGTAGCAGTGATAATCTCTTTTCAGCATGTTTTCTGTATGTTCAAAAATTTAATTACATTTCATTTGTTGGAAAAAGAGCGCGCCAACATCCGCCTGATTTTGGTAATGCTACTACATTTGCTATTATGAGTAATAATGATCGTCATATTAAAATTATGACTGAACAATCGTTAAAATTTCTTCGAGAAATTGATTATAACGGTGTTTGTGAGGTTGAATTTAAGTATGATCAAATTAGAAAAGAATTTTTATTATTAGAAATAAATCCACGTACTTGGAAATGGCATTCAATCACTGAAGCTGCCGAAATACCATTATTACCTTCTTATGTTGAGTTATTATTGGGTCATAATCCTTTGTGTAATAGCTCATATAATAAGTCTGCATGTTTTAGGCATCTTATAACTGATTTGCCTACGATTTTTAGATATAAACTTAAAGGTATCTATCAGAGCTATCCTTCATTAGGAACACAACATGCTGTATGGTCACGAGAAGATATTTTGCCTGCTGTTTTTGAATTATTTTATTTACCAATTTTAATCCTAAAGAGATGAATCATTTAGTTTTTTTATTTTTGTGTGCATCATTAATTAGTTCGCTATGGTACTTATTTTTAAAAAGAAAAACCAGAATCAATATTAAATTTTTGTATTCTGATAATATTTTGGTCATTTTTATGAGTTTTGGATTATTGATTGTTATAAAAAATTTATTTAATTTTGATTGTGTTTTAATTGATTTCCTCGCGCTTACCTTTAACATTGCTTTGATTAGTTTTATAATAACTATGATTCGTTTTTGGCGAATACCAAATAGAAAATTAGTTGAAAATAATAATCATATAATTTCTCCTGCTGATGGAAATATTTTATATATAAAGAAATATGAATCTAATGAGATACCAGTTAGTATAAAAAAAGGTCTCTCAGCTAAACTTGATGAAATATTAGATACAGACTTAATTAAATCACCAGTATGGCTAATTGGTATAAATATGACCCCTTTCGATGTTCATAAAAATTGTGCTCCAATTGGCGGGAAAGTAATTCTTAATAAACATATTAAAGGATCTTTTTTATCCTTAAAAAATCCAAAAGCAATAATTAAAAATGAAAGAAATACTTTAGTTATTAGAACTGATAATGGTCAACAATTTGGTATTGTCCAAACAGCTTCTCGTTTGGTTAGAAGAATTGATTCGTATATTAAGGTAGGACAAGTTATTAATCAAGGTGATTGGTTTGGTATGATTAGATTTGGTAGTCAAGTCGATTTAATTATACCAACATCTTATAAAATTTGTATAGAATTACATGATCAAGTTTATGCAAAATCAACAATTATTGCGAAAAATGAAACTATTAATTGATATTGGTCACCCAGCCCATGTTCATTTATTTAAAAATTTAGCTAAAAATTTATTAAATCAAGGACATAGTGTTTTCTTTACTTGTAGAAATAAAGAAGTTACTATACAGTTGTTAGAAGCTTATAACTTTGATTATTGTTCATTAGGTAGTCATTATAAAAATCTATTTGGAAAATTTTGGGGACTGGCTCGATTTACTTATAGTTTATTTATATCTGCAATTGCTTTTCATCCTGACATAATTCTTTCACATGGTTCTCCATATGCAGCAATATCTTCGATGTTATTGAGAAAACCTCATATTTCGCTAGAGAATAATGGGAATATGGAGCAAATAAGATTTTATTTGCCATTTACTAAAGCTGTGCTAATCCCTGATACTTTAAATATAGACTTGGGTAAAAAACAGATTAATATTGCATCCTTTCATGAAATAGCGTATTTGCTGCCTAAATATTTTCGTCCATCAACTGACGTGTATGATTATTTGGGTTGTAGTAAGGAGGATCCATTTTGTATTGTTAGGTTTGTTTCTTGGAATGCCTCTCATGATATTGGACATAAAGGTCTAAGTGAAGAAGAGAAGGATAACATAATTTATTGTTTGGAGAAAAGATATCGTGTTTTTATAACATCAGAAATTAAAAACTGTGACAAGTATGATAAATATAAGATCAAAATACCTCCACATCTTATGCATCATGCACTTTATTATGCCTCACTTGTTGTTAGTGAGGGGGCAACAATGGCTTCAGAAGCTGGTGTTTTGGGTACTCCTTCCATATATATTAACTCGTTAATTAGGTCATATAATGAAGATCAGGAAAAATTTGGAACTGTCTTTAATTTTAGAAATGGGACTGGTGTTCTTCAAAAGATAGAAGAATTAATGTGCGATTCGGAACTAGACGATAGAATGGCTAATAATAGAAAAAATCTTTTAAACTCAAAAATTGATTATACAAGTTTTCTTTTTTGGTTTATACTTAATTATCCCACGAGTTTTAAAACTTTAAAAGTTAATCCAGATTACCAATACAATTTTAAATAACATGGACTTCACAATAACCCAATACACCCAACTCCTGAAAAGCTTGCAATCCGCAGGCTTTTTTTTTCAAACTTTTGAAGAGTACCTCTCACAGGAAACAATTAAAAATCCTGAATCGCAATCACACCTCCACTCAATCACGCAATCACGCAACCACCCGACCACGCAATCACGCAAAATAATTCTTCGCCACGACGTAGATCTCTTACCCCGCCACAGCCTCCGTTTTGCTAAAATCCAGCACTCTATGGGTATCAAAGGTTCATACTATTTCCGTGCCGTACCTGAAAGTTGGGACGAGGAAGTTATAAAGGAAATAGCAGCACTCGGGCATGAAATTGGCTATCATTATGAGAATATGGATGCTGTTAATTATAATCCGTTAAACATAGCCCAAAGCAAAACCTACGGAACACAGAATCACCAGTCACCAATCACTAATCACCAGTCACTAGTCACCAATCACCAATCACCCCAAAAAAAATATTCCGCCCCGGAAAACCACATTGACTTAGCATATGAAAACTTCCTAGAAAACTTGAAAAAGCTACGGCAATTAACAGTAGTGAAAACCATTTGTATGCACGGCAGCCCACGCTCTAAATACGATAATAAAGCTATTTGGGAGAAATACGATTATAAAAAATTGGGGATTATTGGTGAGCCATATTATGATATGGATTTTAATGAATTTTTCTACCTCACTGATACCGGTCGCCGCTGGGATGGCTGGAAAACCAGCGTGCGCGATAAAGTTCCGCAACAGGAGGAATGGGTCAAGCAAGGTTTGGTTTTTCATAGCACACAGGATATCATTAAAGCAGCAAAGGAGGGGGGACTCCCTCAGAGGGTCATGATGACATTTCATCCCCAGCGCTGGAACTACAAAGCCATACCCTGGTTTAAGGAGCTCCTAATTCAGAATCTTAAAAATCAAATAAAAAAGATTATCATTAAACGAAAAAGAATATCATCCTATAGAAGCATGCCATAATAATAAAAATTACTTTAATAATGAAATATCAAGAAATTATAGTTGAAATCACAGATGAATACATTGGAATTATTACACTAAATCGGCCTAAGGAACTCAATACTTTTAATAGTATTCTTGCTTTTGAACTGAACCAGTCCTTTATCGCTCTTAATGCCAATGATAAAGTAAGAGTGATAATTCTAAAAGGTGAAGGGAAACATTTTTGTGCAGGAATTGATTTAAATGAATTTTCTCAAAAAAGCATCGTTCAATATAAAGAATGGATTGAACAGATGGAGGCATCTATAGTTACTATGAGTAAAATCAAAAAACCAATAATAGCTCAGGTACATGGTGTTGCTGCGGCCAATGGTGCTGGTTTAGTTGCCGCTGCGGATTTGGCAATAGTATCTGAAGATTCACGTTTTGGCCTTACAGCAATAAATGTGGGTTTAAACTGTATTGGGCCGGTTATTCCTGTTTCTCGTTCTGTGGGAAGAAAAAAAGCTCTAGAGCTCTTGTTCTTCGGTGAATTAATAGATGCAAAAGAAGCTTATAGAATAGGTTTGGTAAATAAAGTTGTGCCCATTGAAAACCTTGCAGAAGAAACAAAGCTCTGGGCAAATAAATTGGCAGCGAAAAGCCCTATAGCGCTACAAATAGCAAAAAGTTCCTTTTATTCTGCAAATGAGTTGGAGTATAATAAGGCCTTTGAATTTATGAATGAAGTATTTGCAGGTTTATGTACAACCGAAGATGCAAAAGAAGGTATTGATGCTTTCAAGAATAAAAGAAAACCAATTTGGAAACAGCGATAGCTAACGGAGATCTATAGATCAATGATCAGTTAGTATAGAGTTTTTAGTTCTGTATAATGTTTCCGGTTTTTTATAGTGACAAAAAGCTTCTTTTTAGAAAATTTCAATGAAGGGTGGAGCAAATGAAGTAAAAGAGGACTTTAAATCAAATCATGATGACCTTTCATTCCCAACGCTGGAACGACAAAGCCATACCCTGGTTTAAGGAGCTCCTAATTCAGAATCTTAAAAACCAGGTGAAAAGAGTACTGATAAAGCGCAGTAAATAGTTGTTGCGGAGCTTGTTGTAAATTTTGATTTCGTAAGCTTCTTTGGGATCTCTCCTCACTGCGGTCGTCGAGATGACGCTCCATAACACAATTCCCTGAAAGCTTGTGTATTGAGTAAGTCCCGCAGTGCAGGAAAAGCGATGATAAAGCGTCATTCCGCAGCCAACGGCAAGGAATCCCATAGGGGATATGAAATATGCCAAACCGAAGCCAACAACGTACACGCAACAACGAACAACACGAGCTCATTTCTGCGCCTCTGTGCCTCTGCGGTAGGAAGAATTAACCGCTAAGACGGGGAGACGCTGAGGAGTGCTGAGTTTTTTGTTGCTGTGGGATTTATTATATTTCTGCGTACCTCTGCGCCTCTGTGCCTCTGCGGTAAAATAAAACGAGCAAGGCGAGCCACCCTCTAATGCATAAAGATTTAACCGCTGAGACGCTAAGCCGCTGAGTTTCGCTGAGTTTTTTGTTGCTGTGGGATTTATTATATTCCTGCGTACCTCTGCGCCTCTGTGCCTCTGCGGTAAAATAAAAGCGAGCAAGGCGAGCCACCCTCTAATGCATAAAGATTTAACCGCTGAGACGCTAAGCCGCTGAGTTTCGCTGAGTTTTTTGTTGCTGTGGGATTTATTATATTCCTGCGTACCTCTGCGCCTCTGTGCCTCTGCGGTAAAATAAAACGAGCAAGGCGAGCCACCCTCTAATGCATAAAGATTTAACCGCTGAGACGCTAAGCCGCTGAGTTTTCTGTTGCTGTGGGATTTATTATATTCCTGCGTATCTCTGCGTCTCCGCGCCTCTGCGGTAGAATAAAAGCGAGCAAGGCGAGCCACCCTCTAATGCATAAAGATTTAACCGCTAAGACGCTAAGCCGCTGAGTTTCGCTGAGTTTTTTGTTGCTGTGGGATTTATTATATTCCTGCGTATCTCTGCGCCTCTGTGCCTCTGCGGTAAAATAAAACGAGCAAGGCGAGCCGCCCTCTAATGCATAAAGATTTAACCGCTGAGACGCTAAGCCGCTGAGTTTTCTGTTGCTGTGGGATTTATTATATTCCTGCGTATCTCTGCGTCTCCGCGCCTCTGCGGTAGAATAAAAGCGAGCAAAGCGAGCCACCCTCTAATGCATAAAGATTTAACCGCTGAGACGCTAAGCCGCTGAGTTTCGCTGAGTTTTTTGTTGCTGTGGGATTTATTATATTCCTGCGTATCTCTGCGCCTCTGTGCCTCTGCGGTAGAATAAAAGCGAGCAAAGCGAGCCACCCTCTAATGCATAAAGATTTAACCGCTGAGACGCTAAGCCGCTGAGTTTCGCTGAGTTTTTTGTTGCTGTGGGATTTATTATATTCCTGCGTACCTCTGCGCCTCTGTGCCACTGCGGTAAAAAAACAGCGAGCAAAGCGAGCCATACTCTAATGCATAAAGATTTAACCGCTGAGACGCTAAGCCGCTGAGTTTCGCTGAGTTTTTTGTTGCTGTGGGATTTGTTATATTCCTGCGCATCTCTGCGCCTCTGTGTCTCTGCGGTAAAATAAAAGCGAGCAAAGCGAGCCACCCTCTAATGCATAAAGATTTAACCGCTGAGATGCTAAGCCGCTGAGTTTCGCTGAGTTTTTTGTTGCTGTGGGATTTATTATATTCCTGCGCATCTCTGCGCCTCTGTGCCTCTGCGGTAAAAAAACAGCGAGCAAAGCGAGCCACCCTCTAATGCATAAAGATTTAACCGCTGAGACGCTAAGCCGCTGAGTTTCGCTGAGTTTTTTGTTGCTGTGGGATTTATTATATTCCTGCGCATCTCTGCGCCTCTGTGCCTCTGCGGTAAAAAAACAGCGAGCAAAGCGAGCCACCCTCTAATGCATAAAGATTTAACCGCTGAGATGCTAAGCCGCTGAGTTTCGCTGAGTTTTTTGTTGCTGTGGGATTTATTATATTCCTGCGCATCTCTGCGCCTCTGTGCCTCTGCGGTAAAAAAACAGCGAGCAAAGCGAGCCACCCTCTAATGCATAAAGATTTAACCGCTGAGACGCTAAGCCGCAGAGTTTCGCTGAGTTTTTTGTTGCTGTGGGATTTATTATATTCCTGCGCATCTCTGCGCCTCTGTGCCTCTGCGGTAAAAAAACAGCGAGCAAAGCGAGCCATACTTTGTGCCACTGCGGTAAAAAAAATTAACAGCAAAGACGCTAAGCCGCTGAGTTTTTTGTTGCTGTGGGATTTATTATATTTCTGCGTACCTCTGCGCCTCTGTGCCTCTGCGGTAAAAAAACAGCGAGCAAAGCGAGCCACCCTCTAATGCATAAAGATTTAACCGCTGAGACGCTAAGCCGCAGAGTTTCGCTGAGTTTTTTGTTGCTGTGGGATTTATTATATTCCTGCGTACCTCTGCGCCTCTGTGTCTCTGCGGTAAAATAAAAGCGAGCAAGGCGAGCTATTCTCTGTGCCACAACGGTAAAAATTATAATTATGACAAAAGAAGAATTAAACGAACTATCAGGGATAATCCTTGATGCTGCAATCCACGTGCACAAAGAAATGGGGCCAGGCTTACTTGAGTCTGTCTATCAATATTGCCTCGCAGAAGAACTGGAAAGCCGCGGTTTATTTGTACAGAGAGAATATGAGTTACCTCTGTACTATAAAGGAAAACGTTTGAGAAAAAACTTCTCTATTGATCTCATGGTTGAGAATGAAGTCATTATTGAAACAAAATCGGTAGCAGAAATGCGTGCTGTTTTCGAAGCTCAGATAATATCCTATTTAAAATTAGCAGATAAAAAACTTGGGCTTTTGATCAACTTCAATGTACCTGTTTTAAAGAAAGGTTTTAAACGATTCGTGAATAATTTATAGGCTAAAGCCGTAACCACCAAGCCGCTAAGTTTCTTTGATCTCTTTTTAAACTGCATTGCGCCCCTCTGCGCCCCTCTGCGTCTCCGCGCCTCCGCGGTAAACCCAGCGAGCAAAGCGGGCCCCCTAATACTTTGTGCCTCTGTGGTCAGCAGCCTTAACCGTTAAGACGGAGAGCCGCAGAGTAAAGCTAAGTTTATTTTCTACTACTCTGCGCCCCTCTGCGTCTCCGCGCCTCCGCGGTAAAACCCAGCGAGCAAAGCGGGCCCCCTAATACTTTGTGCCTCTGTGGTCAGCAGCCTTAACCGTTAAGACGGAGAGCCGCTGAGTAAAGCTAAGTTTTTTCTACTACTCTGCGCCCCTCTGCGCCTCCGCGCCTCCGCGGTAAAACCCAGCGAGCAAAGCGGGCCCCCTAATACTTTGTGCCTCTGTGGTCAGCAGCCTTAACCGTAAAGACGGAGAGCCGCTGAGTAAAGCTAAGTTTTTTTTTCTACTACTCTGCGCCCCTCTGCGTCTCCGCGCCTCCGCGGTAAACCCAGCGAGCAAAGCGGGCCCCCTAATACTTTGTGCCTCTGTGGTCAGCAGCCTTAACCGTAAAGACGGAGAGCCGCTGAGTAAAGCTAAGTTTTTTTTTCTACTACTCTGCGCCCCTCAGCGTCTCCGCGCCTCCGCGGTAAAACCCAGCGAGCAAAGCGGGCCCCCTAATACTTTGTGCCTCTGTGGTCAGCAGCCTTAACCGTAAAGACGGAGAGCCGCTGAGTAAAGCTAAGTTTTTTTTTCTACTACTCTGCGCCCCTCTGCGTCTCCGCGCCTCCGCGGTAAACCCAGCGAGCAAAGCGAGCCCCTAATACTTTGTGCCTCTGTGGTCAGCAGCCTTAACCGTTAAGACGGAGAGCCGCTGAGTAAAGCTAAGTTTTTTTTTCTACTACTCTGCGCCCCTCAGCGTCTCCGCGCCTCCGCGGTAAAACCCAGCGAGCAAAGCGGGTCTCCTAATACTTTGTGCCTCTGTGGTCAGCAGCCTTAACCGTTAAGACGGAGAGCCGCTGAGTAAAGCTAAGTTTTTTCTACTACTCTGCGCCCCTCTGCGTCTGCGCGCCTCCGCGGTAAAACCCAGCGAGCAAAGCGGGTCTCCTAATACTTTGTGCCTCTGTGGTCAGCAGCCTTAACCGTTAAGACGGAGAGCCGCTGAGTAAAGCTAAGTTTTTTCTACTACTCTGCGCCCCTCTGCGTCTGCGCGCCTCCGCGGTAAAACCCAGCGAGCAAAGCGGGTCCCCTAATACTTTGTGCCTCTGTGGTCAGCAGCCTTAACCGTTAAGACGGAGAGCCGCTGAGTAAAGCTAAGTTTTTTTCTACTACTCTGCGCCCCTCTGCGTCTCCGCGCCTCCGCGGTAAAACCCAGCGAGCAAAGCGGGTCCCCTAATACTTTGTGCCTCTGTGGTCAGCAGCCTTAACCGTTAAGACGGAGAGCCGCTGAGTAAAGCTAAGTTTTTTTCTACTACTCTGCGCCCCTCTGCGTCTCCGCGCCTCCGCGGTAAAACCCAGCGAGCAAAGCGAGCCCCACCAACCCGCGCCAGCCACTATTGCCCCTCCGCGGTAGTAACACGAACGTGATGCCTCAGAGGCATTCCACAGCCAGTGGCAAGGAATCCCATATGGCAATGTATTATTTCAAATCAAAGCAAAACAACACCCGCCCTGAGCCCAGCCCAAGGGTACCCCAAACAAAGAACACACAAAAAGCCTGATAGATACCTCCTAAAGTCCAATAGATATCCTGCTAAAATCAATAGATACCCCAAAAAGTTCAGTAAATACCCTCCAAAGTGCGATAGATAGCCCAAAAAGTTCAATAGATACCCTCCAAAGCTATATATAGACCTCAACCTCTATTGGAGTAAACTTAGCTTAATTCACACAGTCTTATCTTGAAAATTTTGATGTATGACGGATTTGAGGAGGCAAAGCGCACCTATATAAACCTTTCTGCAAGCTGAATCATGAGGAATTCTGTGTCTTACCTTATCTTTTTTTCAACGAATTACCATATAAGCCCAGCACTTTTGTTAAGATTAGTCATTCATTTTTTTGTTGGATACTTGCGTATTTTCAAAAATATTATTTATATTGTCTGCATTATAAACTAAAAATTTAAATTTTATGAGAAATCAGAGTATTAATGACTTCATGGAAGAATGTCGTATGGTTATTTTTAATGCAGCAGATGATGAAGTTATAAACCAGAGGATGTTGCCATTTGGGTACGATGAGGCAAAGCACCAGGCTAATAAACAATTGTATAACGACACTTTGGCACTGATTGCGCAAAACAAACAGGAACATGCCGAATGGGAAAATGCCAGCAATACATTTAACAATAGCTTGTTAGATGCTAAAGATGGTTTTAACCTCCTTAGACGAAGGCTACGTTTCTGGTACGATGCCAAATCAGATTTGGCTGTGACCTTGGGTCTTTATTCCGACAAAATTTCCCGCTATTCGGATTTTGTCCAAACCGCTAAGAATTTCTATGAACAACTTTTACTTTCTGAAGAGGCTCAGGAAAAACTACTTGCCTTCGGCTATACTAGTGATATGCTCACAGAAATGAAGCAACAGGTGGATCAATTGGATCAATTGCGCAGCCAAAGGGAAAAAGAAAGCGGGGATGCGCAATACGCCATTAAAGAACGGAATGCAAAAATGGATCAGCTACATGAAGTTGCAGAAGAAGTCAAAAGGCTGGGTCGCCTTATCTTCCTCGATGACGAAGCCCAATATCTCGAAAAGTTGGGCATAATCGTTAAGTCATAAGTTCACTTTAACAGGCACCGGATCATAAAGCACACCCAGCGATATAATCCGGTGTCTTTTACTCTCGCGCTCTCCCTTCAGTTTCTGATCCGGGATCAAGGATTGCAGCTTGCAACTCCCGTCTTTGTCCTGAGAAGTGAGACCATAATACAAGTAAGCGGAGTCAAAAGATCATCGCGCCACCATGCATTGTGATGCGATGCATTGAGCTTGTCGAAATGAACTGAGCCCCTGTGGTGAGCCTGTCGAACCATGTCGAACCATGCCGAAGTAAGCCCGCCAAAATGCGCTGCGTCATACAGAGCAACCGTGCAGAGTAACCCGTGCTAAGCACCTGCGTCCATCCGCGCCTCCGCGGTAAAACCCAGCGAGCGTAGCGAGCCCCCCACTAATTCAGAAATCTAAGACCACAAAGACACCAAGCCGCTAAGTTTCTTTGAGCTCTTTTTAAACTGCATTGCGCCCCTCTGCGCCTCCGCGCCTCTGCGGTAAAACCCAGCGAGCGTAGCGAGTCCCCCACTGTAACTTTGTGTCTCTTTAGTCAGCAGCCTTAACCGCAAAGACGCCAAGACTTTGAGTTTCGCTAATTTTTTTTCTATTACTCTGCGCCCCTCTGCGTCTCCGCGCCTCCGCGGTAAAACCCATCGAGCGTAGCGCGCCCCCCACTAATTCAGAAATCTAAGACCACAAAGACACCAAGCCGCTAAGTTTCTTTGAGTTCTTTTTTAAACTGCATTGCGCCCCTCTGCGCCTCCGCGTCTCCGCGGTAAAACCCAGCGAGCGTAGCGAGCCCCCCACTGTAACTTTGTGTCTCTTTAGTCAGCAGCCTTAACCGCAAAGACGCCAAGACTTTGAGTTTCGCTAATTTTTTTTCTATTACTCTGCGCCCCTCTGCGTCTCCGCGTCTCCGCGGTAAAAAAAACCATCGAGCGTAGCGCGCCCCCCACTAATTCAGAAATCTAAGACCACAAAGACACCAAGCCGCTAAGTTTCTTTGAGCTCTTTTTAAACTGCATTGCGCGCCTCTGCGGTAAAACCCAGCGAGCGTAGCGAGCCCCCCACTGTAACTTTGTGTCTCTTTAGTCAGCAGCCTTAACCGCAAAGACGCCAAGACTTTGAGTATCGCTAAGTTTTTTTTCTATTACTCTGCGCCCCTCTGCGTCTCTGTGCCTCTGCGGTAAAACCCAGCGAGCGTAGCGAGCCCCCCTAACCCGCGCCAGCCATCATAGCCCCTCCGCGCTTCCACGATAGAAAAAATTAACCGCAAAGACGCTAAGTAACGCAGAGTTTTATTAGATTTGTTCCTGTCCGTGTTTTCCGCGGTAAAACCCAGCGAGCAACGCGAGCCATTCCTTATGTCTCTGTGCCTTTTCAGTAAGAAGGAGAAAATGATGCATTAGCGTCATTCCGCAGCCCACGGCAAGGAATCCTATTGAACCCGGTAATATTTTAAATCGAAGCAAAACACCAAACAGCTGAAATTATTAATCTGATAAAAAGAACAAATATTCCTCAACAATAACATTTCATCATGAAGCACTCCCTCTTCAAAACACGCGAACGTCTGGAACAAAATGACATAGGTCTCATCACTCAATTGTCTGATGAACTTAATAAATATCAGCCCCTTGTGCTGGCCATTATGCTCAGTCTTCAGGAAAAACATCCCTTACACACTGTTGATGAACTCATGAAGTTGTACTTTCTGATATGGAGCCACTTCAGGTCTGTTCCCGCATGTTTAAAGCGCCAATTATCCGAAGATACTTTTGAAGCAGCCTATAAACGTAATTTAAACATGCTTAAATACCTCGAAGGCGAGAGCATCCAGGATGAAAAAACAAAAATCACACAATCGGACCTGCTCAAAGTAAAATCCCGTGATCTCTTGGCAATGATCCTGCACTGTCTGAACCATTGGCCACAACTCAAGCAACTCAGCACAAGGGACAAAAGCCTTGAGCTTCTTGCAATGAAAAGCCTTATTGAATCATTTGAGAGGTTTTTTAATGGATGAAGGGGGGTGAGGGACTGAGGGACTTTAGGGACGGAGAGACTGAGGGACGGAGGGACTGAGGGACTGAGGGACTTTAGGGACGGAGTGACTAAGAGACGGAGGGACTAAGAGACGGAGAGACTAAGAGACGGAGAGACTAAGAGACGGAGAGACTGAGGGACTTTAGGGACGGAGGGACTTAAGGGACTTTAGAGACGAAGGGACGGAGAGTCTGGAGAGACGGAGGGGCGGAGAGATGTGGGGTGTTGGATTGGGTTTGTTTTTTGGGTTTTGATTGTTTTATAATAATGTTTTCTGAATAAAAATTGAATGGATTATGAAAATTAGGTCGCATAAGGATTTGGATACTTATAAGTTGGCTTTTGAGGCTGGTATGGAGATATTTGAAATTACGAAAGGCTTTCCGAAAGAAGAGATGTATTCGCTGACAGATCAAATTCGACGCTCATCGCGGTCGGTTTCTGCGAATCTGGCTGAGGCATTCCGGAAAAGGATTTATCCAAAGTCATTTATTGCGAAATTATCAGATTCGGAAGCGGAAGCAGCAGAAACGCAGGTTTGGCTTGATTACTCATTGTCATGCAAGTATATAGATGAAGGTACTTATCAGAGATTATTCCAACAATACGACAATATCCTTGGGAAATTAGTCAATATGGCGCTGCGGCCTGAGAAGTGGAGTTATTAGGGACTTTAGAGACGAAGAGACTGAGAGACGGAGAGACTTTAGAGACTAAGAGACAAAGGGCGGTGTTTTATTTTAATTTCGTTAGCTTCTTTGGGATCTCTCCTCACTGCGGTCGTCGATATGACGCTCCATACTGCAATTTTCTGAAAAGTAGAGGATTGAGTAAATCCCAAAGTGATGGAAAAGTGATGATGGAGTTTTATTCTGCAGAGTGTGGCAAGGAATCCTATAGGGGGTATGCAGTATTACAAATCGAAGGAAAAAACCGAACAACAAACACTGAACAACAAACACCGAACACCGAACACCGAACCCCAAATTGTAATCAGTAATCGGTGAAGAGTGATCAGTTTGTATTTTCAGCCAACCATCCTGGGCTCTCCGTCCGCTTGCTCCTTTGCGTCTTAGCGCCTTTGCGAGAAAATAAAAGCAAGTCCTGCGAACCTCCATTGCGCCTTTGTGCCTCTGCGGTAGGAAGAAAAAGCGAGTGTAGCGTTCCCCTTTTCCTATTCTCCCAACGAAAACCTTAGCTCAATTCCACCCGTCAAATACTTCATCTGATAAAAAAAGCCATATAAATTTATATGTTTTAAAAGCCGGAACCCCATTCCGGTATTCAGGTTTTTGCTGTCATAATCTATCATGATGCTTAGGTGTTTTAATTTCTTATGGCTTAAGGCCATCCCTCCAAAAAATCCTTTTAGTTTATAGGATTCCCCGGGAAAAAATCCATATCCCAAACTCAATTCCACATTATAATTTCCAATACAGTTGCCTTTTGTGACAACGATATAAGCATTTCTAAAATGTTTATTTCCTTTGCCTACAGTAGTATAGAAATCATCTGAACCAATAGCAATTGCAGGCAAGTACTGTTTTTCGTTCAGGATTTTTAGTTTTCCGCCAATCGATCGGTCCTGATGTTCGAAGAAGTGGTCTGTCTTTACGGGATCAAGTATAGTGCAACGATATGTCAGTTCCAAAAATGGGAGGAAGCTTATACTGGCATAATAATTCATGCTGTTTTCTTTGATTACCGTCGGACTAATTTCCGAAGGAATATAATTAATGCCAAATGCCATACTTCCATCTGCATGGAATTGTGCGTCAGGGGTGTTCAGCAAGCCATGGCTGCCCATGACCTGCTGCGCTTGCAAATTCACCCCTTGAATAAGAGCGGCCAGAAGAATTAATGCATATTTACAATAATTAGCTTTCATTAAGGTATCGTATGTTCGAGCTGTGATGCTGTTGACTTTGCTATATCCTTCAGAAGATGTCCTATGTCACATCAAAACACATAAGCAATTCTCAATGAGATCTCCGGTCCGGCTATGGATACTTTTTCTTCTACGATATTTTCGATACGCCTTACTTCTTGTATGTATGCACCGAACCTGTATTTAAGTTCAATTCCTGGCTATTTCGGCCAGACTATGCCACTGATTTCGGTCAAACAGTGCCACTTTGAAAGACCTTACAATAGTACAAAAATTTAATCATTCATTTTCTAAAAAACCTTTTCTTAGTGATTCTCCTTTGAGGTCTATTCTGTGGGATGAATTAACCAATCTGTCCAGTACGGCATCGGCAATAGTCCCTTCACCAATGATATCATACCAAACCGATACCGGTATCTGTGAAGATACAATGGTTGATTTATTGTTATATCGGTCGTCAACTATATCCATTAGCATTTCCCGTGCGTTGTTGTCAAAGGCTTGTATTCCAAAGTCATCCAGGATCAACAGGTCTGTTTTCTCCAGTTTTTTCAGTTCTTTCAGGTAGGTCCCGTCTATCTTACAGAGTTTCAGTCGTGCAAAAAGCCGTGCGGTATTGGCGTATATGGTTTTAAAACCGTTTATGCAGGCTTGGTTGCCAAGCGCCTGAGCCAGATAGCTTTTACCGACACCGGATGCGCCTGTTATGATGATGTTTTCTTTGCGCTTGATAAAGTCCAGGCTGCCCAGCCTCTGGAACATATTTTTGTCCAGGTTGCGCACTGTGGCATAATCGATGTCTGCCACCGACGCTTTTTGGCGGAAGGAGGCGTTTTTGATCAGGCGTTCAAATTTTTTGTTCTGCCTGTCTTCCCATTCATGGTCAGCCAGTAAGGCCAGGTATTCATCAGGCGTCAGGCCGTTGGCTTGGTTGTTTTTGACGTACTGCAGGTGCATTTGTGCCATGGCCGTAAGGCGCATATCCCGCAGCTTTTCAACAGTAGGGTTGTTGTTCATTTTGTGTGTGTTTTTAAGGTTAATTATATGTTCCTGTTTTACGAAGGTTTTCATGCTCGGGGATATGCGGTTCAAACTCCAGTTCCCCCTGCTGCCCTGTAGAGGCGGTGTCCATCCTGTTTTTCAGGATATTTTTGATGAATGAATAAGAATGTCCCCCTGCTTCTTGTGCCATCCTGCAAGCGGCATCCAGCCTCTGCGAACCGTAACCTTTAGATAACTGTATAATTCCCATGGCCCTTTTGTACTGGGTTTCAGGATAGTCTCCAAAGGAAAGGATGGTACTGATATAATTGAGCACATTTTCGCCATGAACAGCAGCCTTTTTTTTAAAATAATCAGGGCTCCATTCTGAATAAGCCTGGTGCTGACTGCTGAGGTGCCCCTTGACGGTTATATATTTGCCTTTCTCTTTTTCGCGTTTATGGGCAGCTATACGCTGGTTGTTGCAGTAAACTTCCACTGTAGATTGCGTGTACTGGATTTGTGTCTGTTTGCCGATATAGCGGTAAGGCACGCTGTAATATGTATTATCGGGCGAGAAGTATATGTAGCCGATTTTCTGCACTTTTGCCCGCCTATATTCTTTCATTTGAAAACGCCCTTGGGGCAAAGGCTTTAAATACTGGCGCTCATGGGACTGGAACAGTTCCCTGCGGCTGGTTTCTTTGCGCGCAAACAAAAGGTCGTTGTAGGGCCCCAGCAATTTGCCTATTTCTGCGTTCAGTTGATCAAGGGAAAAGAACTTCATCTCGCCAAGCGGGTAAAAAACCCTCTGATAGGCCAGGTTTTGCAGCATTCTCTACAAGCGCCTTGTCCTGTGGGCTATATGCCCTTGTGGGGTTCATGGCACATCTGTAGTGAAGGCTAAATTCCTTGAATGTTTTGTTGATAACCGCTTCGTACTTGCTGGCACGCGTTACCGCTGATTTTAAATTGTCGGATACAATTGCCTTGGGCACTCCCCCATAATAAAGCAGGGCATTGGACATGCACTGAAAAAAATCTTCCCGCTTCTGGCTGGCACAGGCTTCCACATAGGTGTACTGGCTATATGGGAGGATAGCCACAAAAACCTCTACTTCTGTAGCCTGTCCCGTCTCACGGCCATAAATGCGGAGCTTCTTTCCTGTATAGTCCACAAACATTTCGTGGCCGGCAATATGGTTGAGCTTCATGGAGCCTTTCTGTTTGTCATATTTGCGGTGGTAGTGTTCTATAAACTGCGTATAGCTGTATGGATCATCTGCCTGCTGCTCATAGATCCTGTAATGGTACTGAAAGGTAAAACCGGGCTGTTCCCGCTTGTTTTTCATCCCATCGAGATAGAGCATTAGCTGGTCATAACGCGGGTTGACAATGGTGGTTGTGCCCGGAAAAAGCTTTTCCAGACTGGCAGTGTCCATTTTGAGCAGGTCTTGCAAACTGTGCCCGCTGGCATTAAAAAGCTGCATGTAGCGGTTAACTGTATTGCGGGAAATTCCCAAGACATTTCCTGCCTGACGGTTGGTGACACCATCGAGGTGCAAAGTGATAATTTGTTTTAAATCCATAGGATCAAGTGTATTGGCCATATTGCTGTATTTTTCTAGTACAACAATAAGACAGGTTAAACTTGATCTTTCAAAGGGGGCATCTCTGGCAAACTGGCACAAAACGAACCGAAACTGGCACAAAACGAACCGAAAGCAGGAGTCGTTTTAGTGGCACATTTTGAACCGAAATGCCTGGCACAGATACTCCGAAATCAGTGGCACAAAACGAACCGAATTAGCCAATTCCTAATAAAACACGATTAAATTCGGTGGATAAACCTAAAAATCCCGCAAAGGAAATATCTTCACCATTATGCGTGCTTTTTTCATTGTTTCTGTCCAGGAAACTATTGTAGATTAAATACATATCGCTTTGCAGGCCAATATAAGGCTGAAGCGGGCCGAGCTGAATGTATTCAGGTTCGTAGCTAGCTCCAATAAGCAAGGATGTGAACGATATTCGAACAGAGCGAAAAGTGCTTTCATCAGTTCCTTTAACTTTTTCGCTCCAGTAACCTAATCCGGTGCGTGCATATATTTCAGGGGAAAGTTTAAACTGCACAAACAGATCGTATTTTATTCCACCGGTGAAATCTTCATGGATTCCGTTCCTGTCTAAGTAATAGTCGTTCCAGAAATCCATGGAAGGCATGCCATATCCGAGGCAAAAGTTAAAACTGATCAGTTCCGGGCCTCTTCCTTCTCGTTCCTGTGAAGGGTTATTGTTTTGGGCAAAAGCCTGGTTCAGCCCAAACAATAGTGCTATGATTAAAATATATTTTTTCATGATTATTTTTTATTTCCGCCACCTCCTTCATGGCAATAAGGATCAAAAACACAAATCCACCTGGGGCATGTGATATAATATTCATCATAAATGATATTGAAAAGATGTCGTTCAACCAATACTTCTCCGGTAATAAACCGAATAGTAAGATATTCATAAACAACAGAATATATTCGGTAATCTTCCGTATCGGCATAGTAGCATTCATCACAATCGGGAGGAGGAGGTAATGGCGGACACTCACAATCTGCCATGCAAACGTAATCGCAATCCCTGTAGAAGCAGCTTTCATCGAGAATTAACCCACCTGCGGCAGTAGTTGATTGAGAAACAGCATTAAAGGCCCAGTCGATAGAAAAAACATCGCCTGGAAATCCATCGGGATAATGAATAGTATCGTCTTCGCATGTAATGGTCAGGCTGTCTTCCTGGCTTACAATTAAAGATTTGTCAAGAGATTGCTGGTAGTTTTCGATGGATATGGAATACCCCTTGAATTCTTCTGTATAGCTTCCTTCAATTCCGATGGCGAAAATACCTAATTGAGTGATATTTGCTACGGCATTAAATCCACTTTCATCCACAATTCCTTTAATGCCTGATTTGTTCCAAATACCGGTTTTTTCGTTGTACTGCAAAAGAGGCAATTCAACACCACTATCCATTTTAACCGGTAAGGGAAAAGCAAGGCTGGCTTCTTTTTGTAGTTTAAGTGCGGTGGGTTCTATTTGAACACAGGAAGCAATATGATGTCCGCAGCTTTGATAAGCAGGTTTTCCGGGAGCTACGCCATTATTCAAATAAGTTGCTGAAATGTTTTCATTCTTATTGAGTGCACCAGCTGGGATGTTGAGGGCAATTTTATTGTTGGAAGGATTGATGTTCTCTATGCTGTTGACAGATATTTCTCCTCCGGTACTGCCGATTGTAATGGGCGGATTAAGTTTACGTAGCTGGATGATATTGATTTTTTCGATACGGCTGGGAAGGTAGAAAGCATTTGGGGCGTAAGAATCTTTGCTTATAAAAATAAGTTCTGGTGTTTCCGGTTTTTGCTTGATATACAGAAAAAAGCTACCGTCAGGATTGCTCTTAGTACTTTGTCCATAATATTCAATGTCTGCTCCGGCTATTCCATCACTGCTTTCAATGTCGAGAATATATCCTTTTACGATAAAACTTTCAAAGTCGTCGGGAATAGGATCTACATTTTCCTGACAACCCATGAGCAGGGGCAAAAGCAATATAGCTATTGCAAATGCCTGGATTTTTTGATGTGTTTTATTTTTCATTTATCTGGTTTTGAGGTACTCATTAAAATAATTCGGATTATACCAGTATTCAATATTGTTTTGATCTGGTTTGCTGTCATAATTTTGACCATAATAGAACTCAGTAGCAGCATTGTAGGTCCATTCGAAATAGCGGGGAATGCTGATGCTGAATTTTTTATTGGTTCGCCTTTTCTTTCCGGGTAGGGGGATGCTGAAATAAAAACCCCCATTGTTTTGATTTTCATTGATCTGTCCATAAAATCCTATGGCGGTTTCTTTAAAATAGCGTGTGCATTTGAATGTAAGTCCATGATCATGATTGATGAATTTATTGATGTTAATTGCGAATAAAAGATTGTATTTCGGGTAATAATAATCAATGCCGGCTTCCCAACTTAGCCTGTTTAATTCATAAACTCCCAAAAACAGGCAAAATTTTTTAACCGAGCAGGGTCAGGCATTGCGAATCAAAATTAACTGCTTGAATTTCTATTTATTTACTCTAATCACATGGCTTATGAGCATAATTTTCCTATTTGGGTTTTCCCGTAAAGCCCATTGAAAATTTTATTTGACATCAAGATGTTGAAGAACATTAGCTTACCGAATTTTAGCCTAAATCCTTAGGGTTTCAAATTTCTTAAAGCATTTCATAAACACCCGGTCGCTGTAAAATTCTGCAGGCAGCTCTATTTTAATTTTTGATTTCAGTACTTTGATCCGGGCAGCTACTTTGATCAGCTTCAATTGAAGTGTTTTCATAGTTGCTTTAGCAAACTCTGTCCCTACTAACGCCATGCTTTGCAAGCTGTGCATCAGGACATAAGCAGCAGAATGCAAAAACAACCTGAACTGATTGGCCTTAAAGCTGTTGCAGGACATCCTGTCCGACTTAAGGTATGTTTTATGTTCTTTGATACGCAATTCGGCTGCGCCCCTTGCGCAATATCCTTGTTCGTAAAGCGCCTTGGCACGAACATTTTGCAGGCTGCTGACAATATACCTTACATTTGTCCCCATGCTGCTTACTTCTACTTTGACTACCACTCGTTCGGCAAAAGCCCAACTGGATGCCTGATATTGAAAGCTATGATAACGTTTCACTGGTGTACCCGACTGTTGGAAGTTTTTTTTGGCGCTTTCTATGGTTATTTTGGCCTTTTGGTTTAAAACAGAATTGCCACTGAGCCCTGTGATAAATTCAACCCTATGGCTCTCCCTTGCCCACTCCATAAACTCTTTGGAACAAAAATGGCTGTCGCCCCTAAGGATGATCATCGTGTTGGGCCAATGCTGGCGCAGGTAGCTTATGATGCGTTTGTGGATCGAAAAAACATCAAGGCTTTTGCTGCGGCGGCCAGGTTTGAGGATAGTGGTTACCAGCTTGCCCGAAAAGCCTTCATATATGTGCAAAGGCATATAGCAATAGTCCCCGTAGTAATTATTGAACATGGTAAGCTGCTGATTACCATATGTTAAGCTGCTTGTATCGTCAGAATCAAGTATAATAATTTTTGGTTCGTGGTCATAGGAAGCGATAAATTTATCTACAAAGACCTTGGCCATTTTGTAGTTCTGAGAAGCCGTGATTTGATTCTCAAAACGACTCATTGTAGGCTGGGCTGAAAGGCTTTCTGTAGTCTCACAGCATACCTTAACTACCTCATCGTCCCTGAGCGCATTGCAGTCATTTGCATCTTCATAGCCTGCAGCAATTTGCATAATACGCTGGCTTAGAAGGCGTTTTGTGCTGTGCTTGACATAACTTTGGTTGCGGGGGTCTTCAATGCAGCCTGCAAGGCTGTCGATTAAACCAAGCTGTTTTTCTACTTCGCGAAGCAATAATAGGCCGCCATCACTTGATGTCTTTTTCAAAGTAAAGTTAACCTCAACCTTTTTGCCATTTGAACTGGTGAGAGGAAAAAGGCTCTTTTGTGTAATTTCCTGTGGTTTTGTGCCACTGTTTGAAATATTCTTTGTATTTTTAGCCATAGGGATTTTTGTTTTTGTTTGCCGACATAAAGATACTGAATATCAATGAGGTATCGCACAAATTTCCCTATTTTTTTTTGGTTTATGAATAATTTAGGTTAGAGTGTTGATCTGATTTCTGTACCATTCTCCTTCATAAAATTGAGATTTTCCTGTTAGGCCAGCCCTGAAGTGTATGGATCCTTTTTGTTCAAAGATATCTTTATGCATTTCAATATCGGCGCCATAACGGTGCATATTAAAATTTCCCAGAGTAATGCAGAAGTTGTAATTATTGCGTAGCCTGAACCTTTGTGATATAGTAAGAAATCCCGGCCTGATACCTTTCTCCTTATAATATAACGGATCTGAATACAAAGGGAAAACGATTTGTGCCGTAAACCTGAAGCCCCGCCACAGATCGCTATGCAATGCAGGAGCGACATTAGCCTGGATCTCATAAATCCGGTTCATATTCGTGTTTTTGAGATATAACTCAGGATAAATGATTAATTGAAAACGTGCTTTGTCCTGGTATTTGGTCTGTGATGTTTGCAGGAGCTGAATCGTAGCCTCACGAGGTTTTTCAATGATAAGTTTATAGCTATTGTTAACCTTATGTTTTGCGCCTGTGAAGGCCGTATCAGGAATAAGTTTCGTTTCTAAAACGCTTATTCCCTGATGGCATAGCAATAGATTCAGGTTTTTCGTTGGATATGTTCTGTGGATTATATCAATTGCTTTTTGAAGTGCAGCAACATCCCAACGGTATTCCCGATTGCTGAATGAGGCGTAAAGGAAACTGTCGGTCTTTACAGTTCTAATTTCGCAGAGGCCGTTTTCATGCAGCTTAGGGGTTAAGGAATTAATATTTTGTGCATTTGGTTTTTTTGTGGGTATGAGCAGGATAATGCCGGGAAGTAAAATCCAAAGGCTCAGCTCAAATGTTTTTATGGAAAACAGATGGATAGAACGAAAAATATAATCTTCCTTATGAGGAATTACTTTCCGTTGGGGTATTTTCACATCCAAAGACATACCTAATCATTTGGGCAAAATGCCTGATTAATAACTTATGTTTTTTTGAGTGGTCCGGAGGTAAACGGGTTTTGCTCTGCTTTAAAATCTTGATAGAAAGACAAATGTACAATTATTATTATGGAAATACTAGTATAAGTTTAGTTTTTTTCAGCGAGTAGTTCAATATATAGTCTAAGGGCTACGCTCAGGGGCTCGGCCCTTCGGCTCCGCTCAGGGACCTTGGGGACTAAGGGACGAAGAGACTGAGGGACTGGAGGGATGTGTTTTAATTTTAATTTCGTGAGCTTCTTTGGGATATCTCCTCTCCCGAGAATTCGGGATCGAGATGACGCTCCATACTGCAATTTTCTGAAAAGTAGAGGATTGAGTAAATCCCGAAGAGTGGGGTAGGCGATGATGGAGCGTCATTTCGCAGAGTGTGGCAAGGAATCCTATAGGGGTTAAGCAATATTACAAATCGAAGGAAAACACCAAACACCAAACACTGAACACCAAACACCGAACACTGAACACCAAACACCAAACACCAAACACCGAACACCAAACACCGAACACCAAACACTGAACACTGAACAAGGGACGGCCCTTCGACTCCGCTCAGGGACCTTTAAGGGGTCAAGGGAGGTTTTTTATTTTAATTTCGTGAGCTTCTATGGGATATCTCCTCTCTCCCGAGAATTCGGGATCGAGATGACGCTCCATAACGTAATTTTCTGAAATAGGGTGTATTGAGTAAATCCCGAAGTGATGGAAAAACGATGATGGAGCGTCATTTCGCAGAGTGTGGCAAGGAATCCTATAGGGGTTAAGCAATATTACAAATCGAAGGAAAACACCAAACAACAAACACTGAACAACAAACACCAAACACCGAACACCAAACACCAAACACCGAACACCAAACACTGAACACCAAACACCAAACAACAAACACTGAACAACAAACACCAAACACCGAACACCAAACACCGAACACCAAACACTGAACACTGAACAAGGGACGGCCCTTCGACTCCGCTCAGGGACCTTTAAAGGGTCAAGGGAGGTGTTTTAATTTAATTTCGTTAGCTTCTGTGGGATATCTCCTCTCGTTGGTCGTTGAGATGACGCTCCGTAACGTAATTTTCTGAAAGATAGTGGATTGAGTAATTTATAAAATGTTGGGCAGGCGATGTGGGGCAAGCAGCTGACACACTTTTCTGAATACTCCCGCCTCTGAACGAGAAATCATCAGAAAGTCGTATCTTTATCCTCAAATATTGCATAGAATGGACATTCAAACACTAAAATTAAATTTGGTTTCAAAAATTATTAATATTGAAAAGCCCGCAATATTGATCGAAATCAACAAAATCCTGCAAAAAGAATCAAATACAGATTGGTGGGATGAGCTCCCTGAGGAAGTGCAAAAATCAATTTTGCAAGGAATGGATGATGCGCAGCAAGGAAATGTTTTCTTGCACGATCACATAATGCAGGAAGCCAAACAAAAATACGGGCTGTAAAATGGAAGTAATCTGGACGGCAAAAGCCCGGCTAAGTTTTTTTGTGGTCCTGGATTATCTGGAAAAAAACTGGAGTAAATCAGAAATAATTCAGTTTAACAGGAAAACGGAACAAGTCATCCGGGCGATTGAGAAGAATCCCCAAATTTTTGCCAGCACAATCAGACATAAAAACATCCACAGGGCCATCGTAGATAAAAATAATGCATTTTTTTATCAGGTTGACAAAAAACACAAAAGAATTTACCTACTCACATTTTTTGACAACCGACAGGATACTGGAAATCTGAAGCTTGATCGAAATACATAGTTTTATCCTGAAACGAACACCATCCACTAAGCCCCCTGTGGACTTTAGAGACGAAGAGGCTTTAGGGACGGGGAGACTGAGAGACGGGGAGACTGAGGGACTGAGAGACTCGGCCCTTCGACTCCGCTCAGGGACCTTTTGGGACTGAGAGACTGAGAGACTGAGAGACTGAGGGACTTTAGAGACGAAGGGACGAAGGGACGGAGAGACGGAGGGGGGTGTTTTGATTTTAATTGGAGTTAATTACATAATATCGGATAAAATCCTGTAGTGGATTACATAAAATACTATCTTTGAAGAAAAAATAATGGATCAACTTTTTGAGATCAGTAATCGCTTAATTCAAAATGTACGTTCTGAGTTTAAGCGCGGGCTTTATGTTGATATAAACTGGAACAACCGCCTCATAGAAATTAAGGGTTCAAGAGGGGTAGGAAAAACAACCCTGATGCTTCAAAAAGCGAAGGAAGACCGGGAGAACGGACATAATGTTTTGTATTGCTCGGCTGATCTGCCGTTTTTCTATAAAAATACACTTTTCGACACTGCTGACAGTTTCCGGAAGTATGGGGGACAGATCCTGTTTATTGACGAGGTGCACAAATATCCTCAAAAACAAAAGCGGAATGACTGGGCGCAGGAAATAAAGAATATATACGATGCAATGCCTGATCTAAAAGTAGTTTATTCAGGCTCTTCAATACTTCAGCTTTACCAAAGTGCAGGGGATCTGAGCAGAAGGAAAATATCCTGGGTGCTGAATGGCTTATCGCTACGTGAATACCTGATTTACAACCGAAAAGGTGGTTTTAATAAGTTAAGTTTATCAGACCTTATTGAAAACCACAGCGAGATTGCTTCAGAAATCTGCTCACAAATAAAAATTCTGCCCGAATTTCAAAGCTATTTAAAAAGCGGGTATTATCCCTTCTATAATGAATCGCCCGAAAGCTATTATCAACGTCTCGGTGAAATTATCAATGTGATAATAGACACCGATATCCCTTATGTAAGCGAAATAACTCAGGAAACAGCGCATAAAATCAAACAATTACTTGCCGCTGTTTCGTCCACGGTTCCTTATGCGCCCAATTTGAGCAATATGTCATCACAGCTTTATATTGCGGATCAGCGAACTCTGATAGCTTATCTTAATTATCTTGAGAAGGCTGAACTGATCACAACATTAGGTGCGCGTGCAGTGGGTAATAAAATATTGAATAAACCTGCAAAAATATATCTGAATAATACAAACCTGATGCATGCCATTGATAAGCAATCTGTAAATCCGGGCACAATCCGGGAAACATTTTTTCTGAATCAAGTGCGTTACGTATCTACCGTACAATATCCAAAAACTACTGATTTTTATGTAGATGACAAATATTCGTTCGAAGTCGGCGGTAAGAACAAAGGCAAAGCCCAAATAAGGGATATTGAAAATTCTTTTGTAGCAAAAGATGATATTGAAACAGGTCATGCCCATGTTATTCCTCTTTGGATGTTTGGATTTTTATATTAGGATATGAGGGGGGGTGGGGACGAAGGGACTGAGAGACGAAGAGACGAAGAGACTTTAGGGACGAAGAGACTTTAGGGACGAAGAGACTTTAGGGACGAAGAGACTGAGGGACGAAGAGACGAAGAGACGGAGGGACTGAGAGACGGCCCTTCGACTTACTTCGGCTACGCTTACCTCGACTACGCTTGGTTCGGCTACGCTCACCACAACGCAGCACATCGCACCACAGGCCGCTCAAGGACCTTGGAGAGAGACGGAGGGAGGTTTTTTATTTTAATTTCGTTAGCTTCTTTGGGATCTCTCCTCACTGCGGTCGTCGAGATGACGCTCCATACTGCAATTACCTGAAAGATAGTGGATTGAGTAAATCCCGAAGTGATGGAAAAACGATGATGGAGCGCCATTCCGCAGCCAACGGCAAGGAATCCTATAGGGGTTAAGCAGTATTACAAATCGAAGGGAAATACCAAACAATAAACACCGAACACCAAACACCGAACAAGGGACTGAGGGACTTTAGGGACGAAGAGACTGAGAGGCGAAGGGACTGAGGGACGGCCCTTCGACTTACTTCGGCTACGCTTACCTCAACTACGCTCGGCACATCGCAGCACAGGCCGCTCAAGGACCTTGGAGAGAGACGAAGGGAGGTGTTTTAATTTAATTTCGTGAGCTTCTATGGGATCTCTCCTCACTGCGGTCGTCGAGATGACGCTCCATACTGCAATTACCTGAAAGATAGTGGATTGAGTAAATCCCGAAGTGATGGAAAAACGATGATGGAGCGCCATTCCGCAGCCAACGGCAAGGAATCCCTTTGGGTTAAGTAATATTTCAAATCGAAGGAAAACACCAAACACCAAACACCAAACACTGAACACCAAACACTGAACACCAAACACCGAACACTGAACACTGAACAAGGGACTGAGGGACGGAGGGACTTTAGAGACTGAGAGACGGAGGGACTGAGAGACGAAGAGACTTTAGGGACGGAGAGACGAAGGGACGAAGAGACTTTAGGGACGAAGAGACTGAGAGACGAAGGGACGGAGAGACGGAGGGACTGAGAGACGGCCCTTCGACTTACTTCGGCTACGCTTACCTCGACTACGCTTGGTTCGGCTACGCTCACCACAACGCAGCACATCGCACCACAGGCCGCTCAGGGACCTTGGAGAGAGACGGAGGGAGGTTTTTTATTTTAATTTCGTTAGCTTCTATGGGATCTCTCCTCACTGCGGTCGTCGAGATGACGCTCCATGCTGCAATTTACTGAAAGATAGTGGATTGAGTAGATCCCGAAGCGATGAATGAGCGTCATTCCGCAGCCAACGGCAAGGAATCCCATAGGTGTTAAGCAATATTACAAATCGAAGGGAAACACCGAACAACAAACACCGAACACTGAACAAGAGACTGAGGGACGGAGGGACTTTAGGGACGAAGAGACGGAGGGACTGAAGAGACTGAGAGACGAAGGGACGGAGAGACGAAGAGACGGAGGGACTGAAGAGACTGAGAGACGAAGGGACGGAGAGACGGCCCTTCGACTCCGCTCAGGGACCTTGGGGACATTAGAGACGGCCCTTCGACTTACTTCGGCTACGCTTGCCTCGACTACGCTCGGCACATCGCACCACAGGCCGCTCAGGGACCTTGGAGAGAGACGAAGGGAGGTTTTTTATTTTAATTTCGTTAGCTTCTTTGGGATATCTACTCTCGTTGGTCGTTGAGATGACGCTCCATAACGCAATTTTCTGAAATGTAGAGGATTGAGTAAATCCCACAGAGCTGGGTAGGCGATGCAGGGCAAGTATCTGACACACTTTTTTGAACAGTCTCGGGATACCGTCTTAAATTCGAAGGGCCACTTTCGCACTTTCGCACTTTCGCACTTTCAACTTTCCCACTTTCAACTTTCGCACTTTCGCACTTTCGCACTTTCAACTTTCCCACTCAAGGTCCCCGAGCGGAGTCGAGGGGCCACTTTCGCACTTTCAACTTTCGCACTTTCAACTTTCGCACTTTCCTACCCCGAGCATAGTCGAAGGGTCAAAAAATTCCGTACATTTGCAGCCGTTTGTTTCTTTGCAACGAATTGCTTTGGTTTGCTGTCATTGCTTAGAGGCATATTAAAGGTTGAAACAGGCTTATGGGCACTAAAAACAGACGACGGGTTTTATATGTTCTGATAGATTTTGTCTTACTGACAGTCTCATTCTTGTTTTTTGCATGGCTTAAACCGGCTACGATTGCTAAAGTACTGCCGGAATATCTTGAGCCTTTCCTGTATTTTGCTTTCATCTGGATCGTTGTTTCCGTTGTTTTCGATAAATATAATTTCCGCCATCAGCTGAGCTGGTATAAATCCCTGCTGCCTATATTTATCACAAATTTTACCATTACCGGAGTGCTCAGTATTATGGTTTATTTTTTTAACTATATGTACCTGAGCCGTTTTATTGTTTTTGGTACTATTGGCCTTACTACCATCCTCGAATTGATTATGGGCGGTATCCATAGTTATTTGCTGCGGGTAAACAAAGGGAGTTTTCTTTACGAAGCAGCAGATGATATTGCTGTGAAGAAGGAACCGAAAGCGCGAAAAGAATCTGCCGAGCGTTTCCGTTCTGACCAGAAAAGGGAAGTAGAGGACTTTGTTCCTCCGGTAGCCGGCCAGCGTGTGGACATGCGCCCTGCCATAGTGGAAGAAAGCGGCGAAGCAGTATATCGTTTTATCAGCAATCATATCGATACTTCCGATCCTGAAAATATTGTGCTTTCCACTACTACGCGTTTTAATGTGCAGCGGATTGCCGATAATTATTATAAAAATCTGGTGAACCTCAAGCGCATTAATGATGTGCGCAGGATCAATAAATTTTTTGAGATCGTAAATACCAAGCTCCCGGTAGGAGGGAAGTTTATTATTGGTGTGGAAACCTATACGCTCCGCAAGCGCAGGATACTCAATAAATTCTGGCCGGGCATCAATTATATTGTTTATACGCTTGATTTTGTTTTTAAAAGGATTTTCCCGAAGTTCGGTCCAACCAAACGGATTTACTTTGCCTTTACCCGGGGGCGTAACCGTGTCCTTTCCAAAGCAGAAGCCCTGGGGCGGCTTTATTCCTGCGGTTTTGAGGTTGCCGATGAAGCATTTATCAACAATCAGCTCTACGTTGTTGCCCGCAAAAAAGGAGAACCTGCCTTTGATTACCATCCCACTTATGGCCCTCTGATCCGCCTGCGACGTTTCGGGAAAAACGGAAAGCTCATCGGTGTTTATAAAATGCGCACCATGCATGCTTATTCCGAATACCTGCAAGCTTATATATTTGAGCAGAATGCTTTGCAGGAAGGCGGGAAGTTTAAAGATGATTTCCGTATCACCACTTTGGGCAAGCTGATGCGCAAGCTGTGGATTGATGAGCTTCCAATGCTGATCAACCTGCTTAACGGCGATTTAAAAATTGTGGGAGTGCGTCCGCTGAGCCGCCATTATTTTGGTTTGTATTCCAAAGAGCTTCAGGAAGAACGTGTGAAAACAAAGCCCGGGCTCATTCCGCCATTCTATGCCGATATGCCCAAAACACTGGAAGAAATCCAGGCATCCGAAATGAAATACCTCAAAGCTTACCAAAAGAGCCCTTTTCTTACAGATTTTCGGTATTTCTGGGCTGCTTTTTACAATATTTTGATTAAGAAAGCACGCTCGAATTAGGGGGGATTTTGTGGACGGAGAGACGAAGGGACTTTAGAGACTGAGAGACTGAGGGACTTTAGAGACGGCCCTTCGGCTTGGTTCGGCTCCGCTTACCTCGGCTACGCTCAGCACAGCGCACCACAGGCAGCCCAACTCTTTTATATCCACGTAGAACCCTTGTGGCGCGAAGTTTTTTTTGTTTTGGGACTTGATGTTTTCTTGCATATCTCTGTGCCTTTGTGTCTCTTCGGTAGAAAGAACTGGCCGCTGAGAAGGGGAGACGCTGAGATGCGTGGAGTTTTTTGTTTCGCTACGCTCAACTCTTTTTTATCCATGAAGAACGCGAAGAACGCTATGGTTGGCTGATGCGGGTGTTTTTTTTCTCGCAAAGGCGCTAAGGCGCAAAGGCTTGCTGGCGCGGGCTAGTTTTTATCCGCAAAGAACGCTGATAGCGCGAAGTTTTTTTTTGTTGTGGCTTTCGATTTCGTATGCTTCTGTGGTTCTCTTCTCTCTCGAGAATTCGGGATCGTCGAGATGAAGCTCCATAACTCAATTTTCTGTAATGTAGGGGATTGAGCAAATCCCGAAGTGTGGGGCAGGCGATGATTGAGCGTCATTCCGCAGCCTCCCTCAGGACCTTCAGCTTTTAGCAGACATCAAGAAAAAAGCCCACTTTCGCACTTTCGCACTTTCCCGCTTTCAACTTTCCTACTCAAGGTCCCCGAGCGGAGTCGAGGGGCCACTTTCAACTTTCGCACTTTCCACTTTCGCACTTTCCACTTTCCCACTTTCAACTTTCCCACTTTCCACTTTCCCACTTTCGCACTTTCAACTTTTGCACTTCCCCCCACTTCCCAACTTTCCCTACCTTTGTCCCCGCTAAAAGATCTGTATTATGTTATTGAAGATTTATCCCGAGAACCCAAACCCACGCCTGGTGCACCAAGTGGTTGAATGCCTGCGCAATGGCGGCGTAATTATTTATCCAACCGACACAATTTATGGTATTGGCTGCGATATTACCCAGCCCAAAGCTGTGGAGCGTGTGGCGCGCATCAGGGGAATTAAGCTGCAAAAAGCAAATTTTTCCTTTATTTGCCACGACCTCTCACAGTTATCTGATTTTACCAAGCCGCTGCCCAACACTATTTTTAAGATGATGAAAAGGGTGCTGCCGGGGCCTTATACATTCATCCTGAATGCAAACAATAATGTTCCGCGTTTGGTGCAATCCAAAAAGAAAACCGTTGGGATCCGTGTGCCCGACAACAATATCATCCGCACATTGGTCGAAGAACTGGGCAATCCGGTTATGTCCACTTCGGTACATGATGACGATGAAATCATTGAATATACTACCGATCCGGAGTTGATTTATGAAAAATACGGTGATTTGGTAGATATGGTGATTGATGGCGGCTATGGCGATAATGTTCCTTCTACTGTTATTGATTGCACATCCGACGAACCGGAAATTATCCGCGAAGGCAAGGGAGCCGTTGATGATATTTGGTAAAATAGCAGTTTATTGAAATGAAGAAGGCTAATTTTTTTGATTTTGCGCATCTCGAAGGCAGGCGCACCGAGCAGATTGAACTGCTTACGGAGCAGGAAAATGCTTTTATTGAACGCATTGTAAGTAATGGGCAGGCCAGTCCCGAAGGATTCTGGTATCAGCAGGATACAGATGAATGGGTGATGCTGGCACAGGGAACGGCACGGATTTCTTTTGAAAAAGATGATGATGTTTTTTTGGAAAAAGGAGATTTTCTGTTTATCCCGGCAGGTAAAAAGCATAGGGTAGAGGAGGTTTCTGCCGATGAAAATGCTGTTTGGCTGGCAGTTCATTTGAAGAAATGAGTTTTATCCTGTTGATTTTCAGTTTGTAATAAATTTATCTCGAAAAAACGGCTAAAATCCTTGTGAGTTTAGAAAACAAATTTTACTTTTGCACTCCCGTTTGGGAAAAGAATGTACAAGCATTTTTTGATTCCGTAGCTCAGCAGGTAGAGCATCTCCCTTTTAAGGAGAGGGTCCAGGGTTCGAGCCCCTGCGGGATCACAAAAAAACCGGTTTCCTTTGAAATCGGTTTTTTTTTTTGTTTTAAAATGCTCTTTTGAGAATTTAACGAAGGCTTAAACTTCAATTAATGCTGGTTTTTCCCGGGTTTTGGCAAAAAACATTTGGTATTTTAAAAATGACTTTCTAATTTTGCACTCCCGTTTGGGGTGACAACGTACAAACGATAATGATTCCGTAGCTCAGCAGGTAGAGCATCTCCCTTTTAAGGAGAGGGTCCAGGGTTCGAGCCCCTGCGGGATCACAAAGCCCGGTTTCTTTTTGAAGCCGGGCTTTTTTCTGTCAGCAAAACTTGATTTCCATTTATGAATTTCTGATTTGAAGGATTTTCTCCGCGAAGTGCACGAATAAACGCTAAGAAGCACCCCTTCGCGCCCTTCGCGCCTTTGCGAGAAAAAAAAGCAAGAAATATTTTCTCCGCGAAGCACACGAATAAACACTAAGAAGAACACTCTTCGCGCCCTTAGCGTCCTTCGTGGATAAAAAACAGCCCGCGCCAGCCAACCTTCGCGCCCTTGGCGTCCTTCGCGGATAAAAAACAGCCCGCGCCAGCCAACCTTCGCGCCCTTAGCGTCCTTCGCGGATAAAAAAAAAGTTGAGTGCCAGCGAAACAAAAAGCATTCAGCGTTCTTCGCGGATAAAAAAAGCAGTTGAGCGAATGCAGTGAGCAGACTTATAGGGAGAAACCTATTCATAATCTAGTGTTGCTATACTATGCATTTTGTCAACTGACCTTTGAATAAGTTTTTGTGCTTATACCCAAAAAACTTTTAAAAATCTTAAGTTTTTATGCTTATATCCAAAATAATTCTGAAAATTGTATTATTTTTGTGCCTATATGCAAAACAATATGATAGACAGACCAAATTATATACAAGAGATAGCGAAGTTTGTTAACAAGCCTCAAGTAAAAATTATTTCAGGAATACGACGTTCGGGGAAATCTACAGTTTTGGCTTTGCTCAAAAAAATGTTGTTGGAATCCGGTGTGGCAGAGGAGCAGATCGTCCTGATCAATTTTGAGAGTTTTGTTTTTTCGGATTATACAACTGCGCATGAATTATATGAGTTCGTAAAAGGAAGAATTATAACCGGACGAAAGACTTATTTGCTTCTCGATGAAATACAGGAAGTTAAAGGTTGGGAAAAGGCGATAAATTCTTTTTCAGTTGACTTTGATGTTGATATCTATTTAACCGGTTCAAATTCACATTTATTGTCCTCCGAACTGGCAACTTACCTTGCAGGCCGTTATGTTGAAATATCTGTTTTTACTCTTTCTTACAGGGAGTTTTTAGATTTCCGAAAAGGGTATTTTCCCAGTGAGATTCCAAACGATAAACCTTTTATTGCATACTTGCGTAAAGGAGGTTTTCCTGTGGTGCATACATTTGATTATGATGAAGGTACGGCTTACAAAATAATTCGTGATATATATTCGTCTGTCATTCTTAGGGATACAATTCAGCGCAATAAAATACGAGATGTGGAATTGCTTGAACGAGTGATTCGGTACGCCTTTGATAATATTGGAAATACGTTCTCAGGTAAAAATGTGGCAGATTATTTTAAAAATCAGCACCGTAAAATTGATGTGAATACCATATACAACTATCTGTATGCCCTTGAAGGGGCATTTGTTTTGTTCAGGGTTCCACGTTATGATATCAAAGGAAAGGAAATCCTTAAAACTCAGGAGAAATTTTATGTAGGAGATATTTCATTGATCTATGCTACAATGGGTTATCGTGATCGCATGATATCCGGATTACTGGAAAATATTGTATTTTTGGAATTGAAGCGTAGGGGATATCAGGTGTATATCGGGAAATTTGATTCAAAAGAAATTGATTTTATTGCCGAAAAACAAGGAGAAAAAGTCTATTTGCAGGTGTCTTATAAATTAGAGAGCAAACAAACGGTTGATCGGGAATTTTCCCCATTGCTCCTGATTTCGGATCAATATCCTAAATACGTTGTCACAATGGATGATTTTTGGAAAGAATCGATCGATGGAGTTAAACACCTCTACATCACAGATTTTCTGATGACTGATGTTTTATAAATGGTGAAAGCTATGTGCGATTGTCAACAAAATCAAGCCAATATGCCTACTTTTCCTGCATAGCGCACTGCTTCTGCTGTATTGCTCACCTTCATTTTTTCGATGATTCGCTGTCGGTGTGTGTTTACCGTATGCGTGCTGATGCATAGTTCGTCTGCGATCTGCTTGCTGGCTTTTCCATCCGCAATCAGGCTGAGGATTTCTTTTTCCCTTTTGCTGAGCCTGGGCTTATTTTTAGCTTCAAAAGGTATTTTATAAACTTCACCGCTGTTCAAATTTACCACACGTGCGCGGCAGGGCGTATCAAGGTCTTCTTCAGGGCTTAAATCCATAATGCTTAATGCCAGCCAGGGATTTCCTGCTTTATCTAGCTCAATAACAATGTGTTGCTCGATTACTCGGGTGTATTTCCCATTCTTCTTTTTTATACGGTAATCGGTGATGTATTTGTAATCTTTCAGTTCTTCCCTGTTGTCCAAGGGCATATTCAGCCCAAAACGGAAAAAACGGACGCCAAAATAATAAAGCATCCCGATGTCTTCCGGATGAACCAGGCTGACCAGGTGTAGTTTAGGGTCTCGTAGAAAAACATCTGAGCCATAGCCTAAGATACTTTCATACTGCGAAGAGATATAAACATGCTCTTTCTTGTATAAATCAAATATCGCTATTGACCCGTTTTTCATTACATGGATATTTGCCAGCTGGCGGATGTGGTCATGTAATAGGGAATAATCCAGGTCTTCTATATTAAAATGTTGAATGTCAAAAAGTTCTTGATATTCCTTGAATGTTTTTTCCTGAAAATTGCTCATAAAAATTACTGATTTATCAGTATTGTTTGCTTTTAGGTTCCTGCTGATTTTTGCATTCTAAAACAAAGGGATTCCTTAAACAAAGGAAGACTTTACCAAAACACAAAGTTACGATGAGAACAAAGGTATTGATTTTCTTAATGGTTACGATGCCATTTTGGGTTTTTAGTCAGCATATTGCTCAGACTGTTAAAGGTAAGGTATATGATGAGGATACCCGTCAGCCCCTGATTGGTGCAACAGTATTAATTATAGGTACTGATCCGCCAAAAGGTGGTGTTACGGATGTTTATGGTGAATTTCGTATTGAAAATGTTCCGGTTGGACGTCATCAGTTGCGTTTTACTTATGTGGGTTATGAACCGGCACAAATTAATGAACTGATGGTGGGTAGTGGTAAGGAAGTCGTTTTAAATATAGCCTTGAAAGAATCTTTGCTCGATCTGGAAGCTGTTGAGATTACTGCTGCCAGTCAAAAAGACCAGCCTATCAACCAAATGGCCAGCTTAAGTGCCCGGCAACTTTCTGTAGAAGAGGCAAACCGTTATGCCGGTGGCTTTGATGACCCTTCCCGTTTGGCAGGTAGTTTTGCGGGTACAGCCCAATCTTTGGGCAATAATGGTATCATTATTCGTGGCAACGCTCCCAAAGGGATGCTTTGGCAAATGGAAGGTGTTCAGATTTCAAACCCTACCCACTTCGCAAATTATGCGGCCTTTGGGGCAGGGGGAATTACGGCTTTGAGCAGTCAGGTTCTGGCCAATTCGGATTTTTTTACGGGCGCTTTTCCGGGTGAATATGGCAATGCACTTTCCGGTGTGTTTGACCTGAGTATGCGCACCGGTAATCCGGATAAACGCGAATACACTTTTCAGGCCGGTGGCATCGGGCTCGATTTTTCATCCGAAGGGCCATTTGTTAAAGGAAAAAGAGCCAGCTACCTTTTTAACTATCGATATTCCACATTTGCCTTGCTAACGCCTTTGTTGCCAAAAGAGGCAGGCGTACTTGAGTATCAGGATCTGTCTTTTAAAACCAGCTTTCCGACAAAAAAAGCCGGAACATTTACGCTTTGGGGTTTAGGGGCACTGGATTATCAGGGACGCGATGCCGAAAGCGATAAATCCAAATGGGAAGATAATACAGACAGGGAACAGCTTCGTACGAAACTGTTTATGGGGGTAGCAGGGCTTAGCCATAATATGATCCTTAGTAAAACGGCTTTCATGAAAACCACTTTGGCTGTATCGGGCAATGGTATGGATTGGAATCAAAAGCGCCTGAGCGATTCCCTGACATACAAAACAAAAGAAGATGTACTTTGCAACACCTGGAATTACAGCCTTAGCTCTTATGTAAATAAGAAATTCGGGCCACGTCATACCAATAAAACAGGCTTTACGCTTAGCAGGCTAAATTATGATATAGATATGAAACATGCAGCAACTTATCATGACCCACTGCTTACCGTTGCCAAAGACGATGGTTTTTCATATTTGTACCAGATATATTCGCAATCCAATATTAAAATCGGGAAGAAATGGGAATTTAAACCCGGTTTTCATGCACAATACTTTGCTCTGAATGGCAATTATACCATTGAGCCCCGTGCCAGCCTGAAGTGGAATTTTAAACCGGGGCAATCTCTGGCAGTTGCTTACGGACTTCATGCCCAGCTTGAATTGATTAGCTTTTATCTGGCTCAAAGCGAACAAGACGGTATGATTGTCCATCCAAATGAGGATATGGATTTCTCAAAAGCACATCATATTGTGCTGGCATATCAGCTGATGCTGAACGAACATACCCGCTTGCAGGTGGAAGCTTTCTACCAGCGGCTGTTTGATATCCCGGTGAAACCCAATAGTCCGTATTCGATTCAAAATATCGAAAAAGAGTGGATCATCAATGATAAACTGGTCAATGAAGGCGAAGGAGAAAATTTTGGTGTGGACATAACGCTGGAGCGTTTCCTTTCTGATGGCTTTTACTATTTGGCTACTGCATCTTTATTTGATTCAAAATACAAAGGAGGAGATGAAATCTGGCGCAATGCCCGTTTCAATAAAAATTATGTGCTCAACCTGCTTGCAGGAAAAGAATGGATGCTGGGTAAAGGCAAAAACAAAAGCCTTGGTGTCAACGCGCGCTTGACAATTATGGGAGGAGACCGTTATGATCCATTGCTTTGGGATGAATCCATGGAAGCAGAAGAAATTGTGTATGATGAAACTCGTGCATTTGAAGAGCAAAAACCTCTTTCCAAACTCCTGAGCTTCTCGGTAAATTATCGCAACAACCATGAGAAATATACAGGAACCTGGTCGTTGTCTGTTTTGAATGCATTGGGTCAGGCCGAATTTAACGGCTACGATTATAACTCTGTTAAAAATATAATCGAAAAAGACGAAGATGTGCTCATGATACCGAATATCAGCTATAAGATAGAGTTTTAGCATAAGCTGCCCTAAAAATCAGGCGTTTTTTTCAAAAACAAGCTTGTTTGCTACTAATCATTGTCGGGACGGTTTTGCTATATCCATCAGCCCGGATATACCCGATAATTCAATCAAAAGGACACGGCACCTCCTTTCTATCCCCTTTTTGCCGTGTCATACTTTTACCTGCACACCTCCAAAAGTGATTTCTGCTTTTGGGGGTGTTTCCCAGCAGAAAATTACTTGATTAATGTTTTTTAAAAGATTACTTTTGGATGATCCTAACCAAAAAGAATAAATTATGGCTATTGGTAATTTTATGAACAAGGCAAAAGAAGCCGCAGCAAGCCTTAAAGATGCTGCAAAAGAAGCTGCTTCAAAACATGGATTGATGAATGATGCGGAAGCTGAAAAACTAGACGAAGCATCAAATCAAAAAACAGACAAGCTTAAGGCTGTTTTTGAGGAAGTGGCCAATGCTTCCGGTTTGATCAAAGAGGCCGGTTATGAGCTCGATGAAATTGAACTGGAGCTGAGCCTGCCTCCAAAAGTGATCAGCCATTATGTTTTTCTGGAGACTATCAGCGAAGAGAAAAAGGAAGAACTGCTGGAACGTACCAAAGACAATAAAATGATACGCCTGGTATTGAAATCCCTTTTTAAAGCATCCTCATTGCAATCGACTATGAAAATCGGTAAATACAAAATGTTTGAAGTGGAAATAGAAATCGGGATGATACCGGCCGTAAAGCTGAAGTTCAACAAGAAATTTCATTTGCTTGAGCAGAAACAATTGGCGGAATAGGGGGTGTCATCCGAGTTGATTCCGAAAAACAAGCCAGCAACGGTATTTGCTTTCAAGGATGTATATGGTTCTAGAATTTTACTATTCTCTTGGTTTCCTGTGTCTGCCCTGATTTTAGTGATATAAAATATATCCCGGCTTTTAAGCTTTTTATTGAATTTGAGATTGTTATTTTTTTTTCGTTTGAAGAATAATCCCTTTCAAATAGTTTTCTGCCATTTGTGTCAAATAAGCGTATTGTGAAAGGGGTTTCGGCATCAAGCTCAATACTGATTTTATCGGAAAAAGGATTTCCAATCACTGTAAAACCAACTTCCTCATCATGTTCAATGGGCGCAACATAAACCGGATTATCCAGCCGGATATATAGTAGCCTGCCCGAATGTCCAAAAGCCCATCCTCCTTCTTCAGGGTCAGCAGTTATGCCATCAAGCAAAGGGAAGGGGCCGTGTTTTGCCATATTTCCCTCTTCGTTTGCTAGGGCTATCCATGATTTATCATACTGTTTGAGCAGGATATACAATTCGCCCTTTGGATCTATGGCTACATCAACAATCCGGGCAGATGTATTGTTTTCATAAATAATTTCATCCAACTCATTGTGGATATGATCAACTTTCCAAAGCCTTGAAAAAACGGCTCCTGTAACATCATCTGTACTAACTTCTTCAATGAGCATTAGGCTGTCGTTTACAACAAAACCTTTTCTGACCCAATCTAATTCCAGTTCGTGGAATTCCCAGGATCCTGCCATGTCTTCTGATTTATAATAGCCTTGTTTACTGCCATTCTGCCCAAACAGAAAAACAGCTTCGGGCACAGCTGCCATACTATTTACCTGATAAGATTCCGGATCTACCGGGATTTCAATGCTTTCAATATTTTTGTTTTCAAGGTCTATTGAGTAGAAGGACAGAGGAATATCATAGTCTCGCCAGTTTTTGAAAACAAATACATGCCTTGCACCGGAAAAACTCATATCTGTTGGCATTAAAATACTACTGGAAACAATGGAATCAAATTGGCTGCTATTATCTTTCGTAAAATAAATATTCGACCGTGCATTTGCCTTGCGGCTGATCCAGCAGGCCTTTTCATTTTTATAGGCACAAGCTTTCGTAATGTTTCCATCTGTTTTAAGTATTTCCGTTGGGTTAAACTGGCTGCCAATGGTATAGTTGAGCAGATGGCTGGCATAAGAGATATACATTTTTGTATTTAAAAAAAGTGTACTGCTAAAACTGTCAAAATATTCGGAAACCGGACGCCAGTTGGTTCTGTTTTGGGTTTCGATGAGGCAATAGGGGCTTTCCGTATCAAAAAAATATTTCCCTGATCCTTCTACCAGGGCTATGGCTTGAGTATTGTTACGTATTCCCAGGCAACGGACATGTGGTAATTGATATCCATAGTCGTATAATTGGGGCTTGGAATTACATTTCTGCCAGCTTTGGCCGTAATCTGTTGAATTCCATATCAATAAATCTGTGCATCCATTGCCCCCGTTTGCCGGACAGGAACCAAATAAGTACAATATGGAATCATTGTGGCTTTCTATCCTGCCGTATGCTGTTTCTATATTGGCCAGCACGGTGGTCCAGCTATATCCTGAATCCGTGCTGCGCTTTATATTGCTTCGGCGCCAGGAGGGGGAGCGGCTCCTCCCTTTAGAGGTTGCTTTTTCGGATATTAAAAAGATGCTGCTGTCTTTCAGGAGGTATATTTTACGGTATGATTCCTCGGTAAAATATGAATCGCTCAGATGTTGAAATGTATTTCCCGAATCATTGGTATTATATATTTTTGAGGATATGAATTCATCAGGATCTTGCATGATCAGAAAGCCATTTTTCATATCGCTAAACGAAAAGGAAGCAATGGTTTTTCCTTCTTCAAAAATACTATTATTAATAATTTTCCAGTTTTTTGCGGCATCCCTGGTTCTCCAAAAACTATATTCACCCGTGGCTTTGTTCCGGCACACCATGTGGCCGTTTTTTTCGTTCAGCATTTGGAAGGATTGTAAGCTGAGGCTGTCGGCAATCTGGCAGCTTTTTGCCCAGCTGATTCCCCTGTTGGAGGTGTGGATTATAACACCATCTTCCTTTTTAAGGAATGCCTGATGCTGATTAATAATATTGATTTCGCTGATGCTGTTAAAACCATCATTGAAAACCAGCTCCCAGCTTTTTCCGCCGTTTTGCGTGCGGTAAATCTGACCCCATTCTCCACAGGCCAGTCCGGTGTATTCATCAAAGAAGGCAATATCATTCATTTTTTGACCTTGCAGGATGGGGTTTAGCCAGTAATTTGATTGTGCCGGCAGCTTAAATGAAATATAACAGAGTATTAAGATGAGGAGTGGGCTAAATGCTTTCATAAACTCTTTCTGTTGGTTTTGATATTCATAAAATTAGCGTAAAACCTGGTGTAATAAATGCTTAATTATTTACCAAAATACAAATATAGTTGGAAATAATTGATGTTTGTTATGAAAGATTGATTATCATAACTGTCTACTGTATCTAAATTATTGTAAGATATCCTTGCTTCTGATGACAATCCCATCAATTGGTTCTAAGGGTTTTCCGTTTTTGAATTCATAGATATGTTTTGAGGTTTTAAAATATCTTATCCATTCACCTTTTTTTAGCCCATTTTTATAATTTCCCTCGAAGATTAGTTTTCCCGAGGCATCGTAGTTTTTCCATGCTCCATGCCGTTTGTCTTTCAGGAAATTGCCTTCAATATGGATTTTGCCGTTTTTCCATAGCGCAGTAGTTGCAATCAGGTAACCATTTTCATAAACCTGCAATAGTTTGTAAGGATGATCTGGAAGGTCATAATAGTATTTCCATAAACCTTTTCTTAGGCCATTTTCCCATTCCCCTTCAGCTTTAATTTCGCCACTTTTATAATAGTATCCCCATATACCATATTCTAATCCATAGTTAAATTTCCCAATACTCTCCAGATTACCATTTTCATACCATGTTTTTGCCAGCCCAACAGGTAATCCAGCATCAAAATCTATCTCATATTTTTTTTGACCGTTATCGAACCATGCAAACCATTTGTGAACTCTTTTTCCTACGTGATAAACGCCTTTTTCAGAGATCTGGCCATTTTCATGATAGTAAACAAAAGGGCCGTGCTCAAAGCTCATGCTTCTTCCTTTGAATGCTCCTGACATTTGAAGCGAATCATTAATGAAATAATCGCGAACTTGCCAAAGACCGTTTTGTTTAAATGAAATCCTGTAATATTCTGCTTTTGCTTTGCTGTCTATGATTTTCCAGTCTTTGTCGTAATAACTTATTATAGTGTCATTTTGAGCAAAAAGACCATAATGGAGCAGCATGCCTAATATAAAATATATGTACGATAATCTCATAATGTGTAAGTTATTTAAAATAAAAACCGATTGATAATGTTTTGACCAATTCATTGATTTCCTCACAAACTGCTTCATATTGATCTGCATCGATATGATCTTGTTTGGCTTCATATTTATAATGTGCATGAATAGTTTTAAGATCGAACTGTTCAATTGTTTCTTCAAATAAAATGAAATCATTGTCAAGGCAGTCATAGGAATCGAGATAAAATACTTCTTCGGGTAAATGGATTTCGATGTAGTATTCCAGCCTGTTCGGATATTGAATTTCGTAAGGATATTCTCTTTCAGAACAGGAAGCAGTATATAAATATGATGATAGAATCCAGGGTGTGTACCAAAAATAAGTATAAGAAACCCCTTCAATTACTTCTTCTTTCCAATAGTCATCACCTTCCAGAAAATATTGCATAGTGAAGCTGTTGTTTTCTGGTTTATCCGTGATTTTTGTTTCTGATATTAGATTTATTTTTGGATAGATGTGTTTCAAATTGTCCGTTATTCTTTTTTCAATGGCGTCTTTGGGTAAATAGTCTAAAATGGATCTTTCCTTATCGGCAAAGAATCCTTTGGATTGAGTTGTTATTGATATTTTTGCGGGATTATCAATTTTGGTTATCTCTATTACTTCATGACCTCTTACGATCCCTGCTTTGTTTAGCTTATTCATTTCTGTTAGGGAGTCACTTTCATTGCCAACAACCAGAACATATTTATAGTCTGGGGTATATATTTTCTGAAAATCGCCACCTTGCTGACTTATCGTAGGGTCAATCCAATATACTGTGCTATCAAGCTCAAAAGAAACGATAACATGATTAAAGGCTTGATTTCCGGGCAATGATTCTTTTAAATACCTACCCGTAATGGTATTCGCAAGAACCGGATAAGCCTTTTCTATACCAATAGCATGGAGTAATTTTACCAAAAGAAGAGATTTGTCTTTGCAATCGCCGTAACGCTGAGCTACAACCGTGTTGGGATGAAAGGGTTGGATGCTGCCGATGCCTCCTTCGATGCCCATATAACGGATTTCATCCTGTACATAGTCTATTATTTTGTTGATTTTTTCGTTTTGGGATTCTCCACCAAGCAGGATTTCTTCAAATACCGGACTTGGTTCAAAGACTTCTTCCAATTTGAACACTTTTTCAGCCCATTCGTTGACATCCGCCCAGGAATCCACGCTGGAAATAGTGATTCGCTCTTCCGGTAAATACCATTCAGGAACATATCTGTCATAAACTGTTGCGTCTAAGCTAGGTTTGGATATTTCAATATAATGCCATTCGCTTGAATCATATCTGTTGATTGAAGAGCTGTCGCTCCCATAATACCTGCTTTGAAAATCGCCACTTCTATTGAAGACAAAAATGACGGAAAGCAAATCAGTTGGGTTTGAAGAAACCAGCTTTATTTGTTTGTGTTTTTCGTTATCAAAAATTGGATTTTCTCCTTCTAGTGAATATGCGAAATCGATTTTATCCTCCTTTCTAATATCATCCAAAATATCATAGGCAGTAATAAGTCCAGTGTATATTCCAACGTTGAGTTCATCTTCCTTATTCATTATCTCAAAATCCAAATCCTTGGTGCGGTCAATTTTTTTTCCGTTTCTCAAAATATATAAATGATGAATCACTAAGTTTTGATAACTGGTATCCAGGGTAATACTTAATTGCGATGCATTGGTTATCCCGCTATGAGACAATACATTTCTGACCTGCCTGATATAAGATATATTTTCGCTTAAATTATATTGCTGAGAAAGCAATGTGTGATAATAGCCCGCTGATATATCGTATTTGGAAAATTTTGACTTTTTCGGGATTTCAATATGTTTGACCCATTTTGGTGTGTTGTCAACTATAAATGATTGACTTTGAGCATAAAATGATATATAAATCAACAAAAAACAGATTAATGGTCGGATGATTTGCATATGCCTTAAGTTATTTAAAAATTTTATAATTTCGTCTTGTTTTACAATCAGTTAACGTAATGTCTTTAAGGAATTGACTGTATTGATTACCGTCTACAAGTATAGTAAAAAAAATTAAAATTGCAAAACATCATTATGATTTTTTTTTGCCAATGAAAACCTTCCTCAATATTGTTTTAAAATTTAGTACAAAAGCATAGAGTTTTATTTTGATTTTCAAAAAAAACTGTATTTTTGCAGGCCAATTCGAAAGGTGTTTTGCTTTTTGCAATTGATTTAAGATTAATAAATTAACGTTTAACCCAGGCACGAGCTGCCACAACATTTAGATTTAAATGTCAGAACAAGAAAATCCTGTCACTCCCGACACGGAACCAAAAGAAGAGGTTACACCTCAGGCTGAAGTAGTTGAAGCAGAAAAAGTTGAAACTCCTGAAGAAAAAAAATCAAGAAAAGTTGTTTTTGCCGAACCCGAAGCATTCGATTGGGATGCTATTGGTAAAAAGCAGGAAAACTATTCAAATGATGAGCGCGTAAAACTGGAAACACTTTACGATCAAACGCTCAGCGAAATTACAGATCACGAAGTAATTGATGGCTCTATCGTTGCGGTTTCAAACCGTGAAGTAGTTGTGAACATTGGTTACAAATCGGACGGTGTGATCCCACTTTCAGAACTGCGCTACCGCCAGGACGACCTGAAAGCCGGTGACACAATTGAAGTTTATGTTGAAAGCCAGGAAGATGGCACAGGCCAGCTCGTTCTTTCGCATAAAAAAGCACGTACATTGCGCTCCTGGGAACGCATCAACAATGCCTACGATAATGATGAAATCATCAAAGGTTACGTTAAATGGCGTACAAAAGGTGGTTTGGTTGTTGATGTATTCGGTATTGAAGCATTCCTGCCCGGATCACAAATTGATGTGAAACCTATCCGCGACTACGACATCTACGTAGGCAAAACAATGGAATTCAAAGTGGTGAAAATCAACCACGAATACAAAAACGTTGTGGTATCGCACAAAGCCCTTATCGAAGACGAACTCGAAGCGCAAAAAGCTGAGATTATCGCCAAACTCGAAAAAGGCCAGGTGCTCGAAGGAACTGTTAAAAACATCACTTCTTATGGTGTGTTCATCGACCTCGGTGGCGTTGACGGCCTGATCCACATTACAGACCTGAGCTGGGGACGTATCAACCATCCTGAAGAAATCGTTGAACTCGACCAGAAAATCAAAGTGGTTATCCTCGACTTTGACGACAACAAAAAACGTATTGCCCTCGGCCTCAAACAACTTACTCCTCATCCATGGGATGCACTCGACGAAAACCTCAAGGTTGGCGATAAAGTTAAAGGTAAAGTTGTTGTTATTGCTGATTACGGTGCATTCATCGAAATTGCAACCGGCGTAGAAGGCCTGATCCACGTTTCGGAAATGTCATGGTCACAGCACCTGCGTACCGCTCAGGACTTCCTGAAAGTTGGCGACGAAGTAGAAGCTGTTATCCTGACCCTCGACCGCGAAGAGCGTAAGATGAGCCTCGGCATGAAGCAGCTCATCCCGGATCCATGGAAAGATATCAAAGAAAAATATCCTGTGAACAGCCGCCACAAAGCCACTGTTCGTAACTTCACAAACTTCGGTATTTTTGTTGAACTCGAAGAAGGTGTTGATGGACTGATCCATATCTCTGACCTGAGCTGGAGCAAGAAAATCAAGCATCCTGCCGAATTCACAAAAATTGGTGAAGAAATCGAAGTTGTTGTTCTTGATGTTGATGTGGACAACCGCCGCCTCAGCCTCGGTCACAAGCAACTCGAAGAAAACCCATGGGATGTATTCGAAACTGTATTCTCAGTAGGTTCTGTACATAAAGGTACCATCAACACCATCAACGATAAAGGTGCTGTTGTAACACTGCCTTATGGTGTGGAAGGATTTGCTCCTACACGTCACCTGCAGAAAGAAGACAATTCCAATGCGAAAATGGATGAAACCCTTGATTTCAAAGTAATTGAATTCAATAAGGAAAATAAAAAGATCATCCTTTCGCATGCACGTATCCATCAGGATGCCACAGCTGCTGCCAAACGCGAAGAACGTGCTAAAACAGCACAGAAGGCTTCAGGCAACAAAGCATCTGTTAAGCGTCTGAAAGACAGTCTTGAGAAAACTACTCTTGGCGATCTGGAAGCATTGGCAAACCTCAAAGAGGAAATGCAATCAGAAGAACGTGCAAAGCTCGAAGCTATGTCAAAGCGCACTATGGGAAATGCCCCTGAAGTAAAAGAAGAGGCCAAACCAGAAGCTAAGGAAGAGCCAAAAGCTGAACCTAAAGAAGAAGCAAAGCCTGAAGCTACAGCTGAAGGCGAAGCTGAAGACAAAAAAGAAGGTGAAGCTGCTGAATAAGGATTTGAACAAATCATTATTTTATATAGAAGCCCGGTATTGTGCCGGGCTTTTTTTATGCGTTCTGCCTGATTTCTTGAGGTAATAAAAATTGTATCCCAAGGGCTTATGTTTAATTTGTCCACGAAATTTTGGGAAGAGCCTTTTTATATACTTTTGTATATGGCTTTTAAAATTTATATACTGGGAAGCAGCGCGGCTATTCCTACCGAAAAAAGGGGATTGAGTGCCCAGGTGCTGCAACTCAACCAGCGGAATTATTTGATCGATTGTGGCGAAGGAACCCAGTTTCGCTTAAAAGATAATGGCTTGAAAATGAGCCGTATCGATCATGTTTTTATATCTCACCTGCATGGAGACCATTATTTTGGACTGATCGGGCTTATGTTCAGTATGCACCTGATGGGCCGAAAGAAGCCTTTGAATATTTTTGCCCCGGAGGAAATCAGGGATATTATTCAGATTCAATTGGATGTGGCGGGTTCAGTGCTTTCCTATGAATGGATTTTGCATCCACATAACTTCAGCAAACCCAAGCTTATCCTGGATTCCAAAGTGCTGCGTGTTGAAAGCATTCCTTTGGAACACCGCATTCCAACCTGTGGATTTGTTTTTCGTGAAAAATCCAAAGAGCGCAATATTTCACGAGCTTTTTTGAACAATCAGCCCGGCATCACCTACGAAGAAATTAAAGCCATCAAAGCGGGAAGTGATTACAGGGCAGGGGATGGGCGCTTTTTCGCCAATCAGGACATCACTTACGAAGCAGAAAAGCCTGCATCCTATGCCTATGTAAGCGATACGCGCTATTTTGAAGGGCTTTGCAGACAAATTGGCGCAGTTGATGTGATGTATCATGAAGCAACATTCGCCGATCATCTCGAGGATCAGGCTTTTGAAAAAATGCATGCCACAGCACGTCAGGCTGCACGTCAGGCCAAAGCATGCCATTGCAGCAAATTGTTGTTGGGCCATATCAGCGCACGCTACAAAGATGATGCGGGCGCATTGCAGCAGCAGGCACGCAGCGTATTTCCGGAAAGTGTGCTCGTGGAAGATGGGGACGTTTTTGACATATAAAAAACCGGATTCTCCACTGGAAAATCCGGAAATAAAAGGGATTTTGGGCTTGTTAACCTGCCTGATGTTCTTTCCTGAGCAAGTCGTTTATTGTTTTTACCGGATTAAATGTGATAATTGGCACTTCAACAAAAAGTGTAATCCAGCGTGCCATGGCGCCATTCCATAAACCGGGCAGTTCCTGAGCTTTCAGCTCTTTTCCGTCTTTTGATTTCTCTGAAATAAAACCTGTGGCAGGATCAACGTATTGGGTCAGGTCAAATTTTTCTCCATTGTAATTATAGGTATAGCATACCAGGTCCACCGGATTGAAATGCGTTGCGTTTTTGACCAATTCCATCTGCGCTTCATCTTTGCTGTCCATTTGGCTCGATTCGATAATCTGCAGGCTGATGTGCCCTTTCAGGTTTTTTACGAGATAAGGCCCTCCGCCGGGTTCGCCTTCATTTTTGACCATGCCGCACACGCGAATCGGGCGGTCAAGTTTGTTGATCAGCTGTTTGCATTTTTCTGCGGATGATAAACTATTGAAACCATCATCAAGTTTCATGAATAATGTACCATCGCAATAATTGGCTATTTCATTGATCTTTGCTTCTTCCGGAGTTCCGTTTTTCAGTTCTTTCAGATAGTGATGCACCTGATTTTTTGTTTTGAGCAGTACGCCGCAATAACTTTTTTAAAACGGAAAGTATCGGCTTTCAGGCTGTCGGGCACAACATTGTCGATATTTTTAATGAAGATAAGCGGTTCATTCAAGTCGTTGAGGTTTTCGATAAGCGCACCATGTCCTCCCGGGCGGAACAGCAGGCTGCCGTCATCTTCGCGGAAGGGCGAATTGTCGGGCTTTACAGCGATGGTATCGGTAGAAGCTTTCTGCTCGCTGAAACTGATGTGGTAGCGCACCTGATATTTTTCTTCATAGGCTCCTTTTTTTGCTTCAATTGCCTCTTTGAATTTTTCGAGATGTTCGGGGGATACTGTAAAGTGCATGCGTACATCAGCCTGTGCGTCAGCAGCATAAATGGCGCCTTCCACCAAATGCTCCTCAATGCTCAGACGCTTGTCGCCATTTTTGTAGGCGTGGAATCGAAGCAGTCCTTTGGGTAGTTTGGCGTAACCCAGCCCTTTGTCGAGAAGCAGATATTCAAGTACGGGCACAAGGTTTTTGCTGCACAGCAGGTCTTCAATATTCAAGCCGGCGCGTTCCATGGTGGATGCCAGGTCATCAAAGAACGGAAAATCATGAATTTTATCGAAAAATTCTTTTACCGGTTTGAGTTTAGTATCTGTAAAGAGTTTTTCCAGGTCGCCTTGTGTCGCATTAAAATCCTGCATAAATTCGAACAAAAGTTTGAACATGCGCGATGCCGCTCCGGATGCAGGAACAAACTTAACGACTAGCAGTGCTTTGCTTTCCTGTTCATAAAAATTTTCCAGAGACTGTATTTCGTCCTCTTTTAAGCGGATGATCCCATTGGCAGGAGTTGCCGCAGCAATGAGGCCGGCATAAGGAAATCCCTTGATAAAGTTGTTGATTTGCTGCTCAACATTCTGTAAATCAGAGCCTCGTTCTCTTATTTGCTTTATGTCTGCTTGTGTAAACATATTGGTGTGTTTTTCGTTAGTTCGTTGATTGAGTACCCGGATATCATTGCTCGCTTTTGCTTGTATAATTATTAATCCGGTGATTTTCAAATATACAAAAAATATTAAGTGCCCGTAAGCAGCATCAGCAATTTTATAATATGAATCTGCTATGGTTTTTGATGCCGGTTTTTAGGTTAAGATTTTGCGTGCTACAGGCAAAAAAAAATAGCCCTCCAAAATAGAGGGCTGTTTTTAGCAATATGATTATGTGATTTCAAAACCGCTATGGCATTGTAATCATGCTTTTAAGCGCTAAGCTTTAGTCTTTTTTCCAGAAAACGTCATTCATCGCCTGGATAAGGCTGTCTTTTGGGAGTGCGCCCTGAGCCATTTGTGGCTGACCATCGGCAGGGCAAAACAGGATACTGGGAATACTTCTGATACCGAAAGCGGCAGCAAGTTCCTGTTCCTGCTCAGTATTTACTTTGTATATATTAACTTTTCCTTTGTATTCTTCCGAAAGTTCTTCCAAAATGGGGGCTACCATTTTGCACGGGCCACACCAATCTGCATAAAAATCAATGATGCAGGGAAGGTCTCCTTCAAACTTCCACTCTTTATTTTGTTCGTAGTTAAATACTTTCTGCTGAAAAGTTTCTTTAGTTAGATGTTCCATTATAATACAATTTATTATGTGTGTAATTTATTAAAATTCAAGATACTAATTTATTTTGATTCGGGCTTCTTTTCAAGCAGGAATTCATCGATTACTTGCTTGAAAGTGGTTTTCGGTAAAGCGCCCGAAGTCATTTGCGGCTTGCCTTTCATTGGGACAAACAAGACGGAAGGAATACTGCGGATTCCAAAAACGGAGGCAAGTTCGCGCTCCTTGTCGGTATTGACCTTGTAAATCCTGATTTTGCCTTCATATTCCTGTCCCAACTCTTCCAGGATGGGCGCAACCATTTTACAGGGACCGCACCAATCTGCATAAAAGTCAACGATAACAGGCAAATCGCCTTCAAAAACCCAGGTGTCTTTGTTCTTTTCGTAATTAAATACTTTCTCTAAAAACTCCTGTTTGTTGAGGTTTTTGGTGTACTTTTTTTCCTGCGCCATAAGACCGCTACTGATGCCGGCAGCGAGCAGGATCAGGATAAAAAGACGCAGATTTGATTTTAAAAATTTCATATTATTTTATTTAGTGTTTTTTCAATAATAATTCATCTAATTGCTTCCGAAACATTTCTTTGGTTGCTTCTTCGGTTTGCGCAATTCCCGAGGTCATTTGCGGCTTGCCTTCTTTTGGTGCCCAAAGAAAACTCGGTATGCTCCTGATGCCAAAAGCAGATGCCAGTTCGCGTTGTTCATCTGTATTTACCTTGTAAAATTGTACTTTGCCTGCATATTCCTTTGATAACTCATCTAAAATAGGTGATGTAATTTTGCATGGACGGCACCAATCAGCGTAAAAATCAACCACTACAGGTAAATCATTTTTGAGGATAAAACTTTCCGGACTGTTTTTGAAATCCCATACATCCGCAGTAAATTCCTCTAAAGTGATTTTTTGTACTTCAGATTTTTCAACAGGGGCAGCAGCTGTTTCTTTTTGTTTTGCCTTTTCACTTCCGTTCGAACATGATGCCAAAGCCATTGAAAAAGCAATGAGTACGAAGGAACTTAATTTTAAGATTTTAGTCATTTTTTTTGTTCTATATGATTCAAAATACTTTATTTATTCAGTAAATCAGTTCAGTATTTTTAAACTAACAGCTAATTGCCGTTTTTGTTGGCAAGAAACATGCCATACACATGTAGATTTCTATATATGTCATAATGTCTTGTTTTTTTGCTGCCGTTCATTTTATTGTTTGAATATTCTGTATTTTTGGTCGCAATGATAGAAAATTTGGTTCTACTAAGAATTTCTTGGGTAACAATAATGTTTGAAAATAATATGGAGATATTTATTAATGAACTATTGATCCCTAACAGATTCCTCCTTTCACAAAGCCTTAATCACTTCGTTTGGCTTTGTTCCGGTCGGAATGACGCTGTTTATTAGGTGTTTAAGGCAAATGCGGCCTGGTCACTGAGCGGAGTCGAAGTGCGCCGCATTTGCCTCCTGACTTCATAAAAACGCGTCATTCCGACAAAGTTTTCCGAAGAATGAGGTATTCCGATAGCTATCGGAAGGAGGAATCTGTTTGAAATAGCATTCTAATTTCTTTCCACGAAATTCCGTGTAGAACCGAAAATTTTGCGTATTGTATTGTTTTGATACGCACTGCAATATTTTATTAAATAACTGATAATCAGTTTACTATGTTTTTATTCACATGGATGTCCTTATGCTTTTTTCAGCTATTCCCGGATTTGCTTTTTTTGATTGTGGCCTTATTGTCCTTACTGATAATCCTGCTGCTCTACCGCAATCGGAAGTTGTATAAGGCTGTCGTTCAGCTAAACGAATCGCAGCATAAGGGCCTGGCAAGCATGAAGGAAGCTTATCACCGTTTAGTGGACATGGCTGTTGATGAGGCTGACTTATTCTGGACTGTTGATGGGGACATCAATTTATTATCCTTTAATAAAGGTCTGGAGCATCGGGTATCCAATGCCTCCCGAATTAAGCTCCACAAAGGGGAAACAGCCCTTTTTGCTACCTTGGACAATGAAAACCGCTCATTTTGGCGGCAAGCTTATCAGGATGTGAGTGAAAGCCTGGACTTGTCTTTTTATAAACCATTTTTTGGAATAGATTATAATTTCCATTTACAGTTTATTGGCACGGACAACGATAAAAATAAAACCATCGCTGTATTAGGCCGCCCTGTCAGTCGTGTGACAAATGGTCATGCAAATGGAAATCAAGCGGATGATCAACAAACCTGCATTTTTGAGCGTGACTTCTTGCAGAAGTCCATCGGTAAGCTCGCCATTCCTGCTTTTTATAAATGGGTTCAGGGAGATTTTATTTTGTGCAACAAAGCCTTTCGCGATTTTTTCTCTATTTCCGATCCATCACAAGCATGCCTGTCATGGCATGATTTCCTGATTAATGATGATGCCTCCCTTTGCTTTCATTGGAAGATAATATCAATGAAGGGGGGCAATTCCAAAGGCTTGAACGTCAATTGACCACGGCTTCGGGGGATCGCCATGTGCATATTTGCTATAGTATTTTTGATAGCAATGATGATGGAAAAAAAATACTGTTTGCTTTGATTTTGGATCAGGACGAACGCATTAAAGCCGAGGAGGAGCTGGTAGCTGCCCGTGAAAAAGCAGAAGCGGCCAATCGTGCAAAAAGTGAGTTTTTGGCCAATATGAGCCACGAAATCCGTACGCCCATGAATGCGGTTATCGGTTTTACCGAGCTGCTGGAAAATATGGGCATGGACAGTAAGCAGAAGAATTATCTGCAAACCATAAAATCTTCCGGAAAGAGTTTGCTGAGCTTGATCAATGATATTCTTGATTTGAGCCGTATTGATGCCGGCAGGTTGGAGTTGAAGCTTGATTCTGTGAATCTTTTTGCCTTGGTCAATGAAGTGCGTCAGGTGTTTTTTGGACGGGTGCTGGAAAAAAACCTGGAGTTTTTTGTTTCGGTGAGCAAAGACCTGCCCGAAAGCCTCATTCTCGATGAAAACCGTTTGCGTCAGGTTTTATTTAACCTTGTGGGCAATGCGGTGAAATTTACCGAAGAGGGGCATATTGGAATAAAGGTGCAACATGCCGAAAATGAGCGAGATGCCAGTTGTGTTGATTTAATAATTGAAGTTGAAGATACCGGTATGGGCATCCCGAAAGAGGATCAGCAGCTGATTTTTAAGGAATTTACCCAAAGGGAAGGGCAAAGCACACGCCGCTATGGAGGTACCGGCCTGGGACTCAGTATTTCATCAAGTCTGGTGGCATTAATGCAGGGTGAAATACAGCTTGAAAGCAAAGTAGGAGAAGGTTCTGTTTTTCGGATTGTTTTGCCTTCGGTTGCGATCGGAATTACTGATTTCAGTATAAGCAGCAAAGGAAGTTTCAATTTCCGCGATATTGTTTTTGAGCCTGCGAAAATCCTGATTGTGGATGACGTGAAGCCCAACCGTGATCTGGTACGTGAGGTTTTTAAAGATACGCAGATATCCATACTTGAAGCAGAAAACGGCCAGCAGGGCGTGATCATGGCGCGGGAGTTTTTCCCGGATTTGATTTTGATGGATATCCGTATGCCGGTAATGGACGGCCATGAGGCAACGGCATTGCTCAAAAATGATGAAAGCACGCGGCATATCCCAGTGGTGGCACTGACCGCCAGTGTTCTGATCCGTGAGCTGGAAGCTATTGAACATTCGGGCTTTGATGCCTATTTGAAAAAGCCGGTATCCCGTTCGGAAATGTTCCGTCAGATGTGCGAATTCCTGAAATACAGCGATAAAAAAGCGAGTAAGGAGCAAAAAAGCGAACAACATAAACTAAGCCCGGGGCAGGTTGAGGCGCTCCCCGAACTGCTCGACCGGCTGGAAAAAGAAATAATGATGCTTTGGGAAGATATTTTGAAGCGTCAATCAATGGAACGGACACAGCAGTTTGCCGAAAAAATCCTGGAAACAGGGCAGAAATACCAGATTGAGCTGCTGACTCAATATGGAAATGAACTGATGGATTCCATCGATCAATTTGATATCGATAAACTTTCCTTCAAAATAAATACTTTCCCTGTTTTAATTGAACGCATTGCCAGTCTGAGCGAATCATGATTTTACCTATATTTGTCTGAGAGAAGCAAAGAAAAGCAAAATACAGGGGGTTTTATGGAATTAACAGACGCCAGAGTTCTTATCGTTGATGATATAAGCCGCAACATCCAGCTTATTGGAGGTTTGCTGCGCGCAGAAGGTTTTTTGGCCGAATTTGCGCAGAACGCAGAGGATGCCATGAAATGGCTACATGAAAATTCATTTGATTTGGTGCTGCTCGACATCATGATGCCAAAAACAGATGGTCTTGAGCTTTGCCGAATCATGAAAAAGGATCCACAACTGCGTGATATCCCGGTGATTTTCCTTACCGCCAAAACAGCTTCCGAAGATATTGTAAAAGGCTTTGAAGTGGGCGGTGTGGATTATGTAACCAAACCTTTTGACAGCCCCGAACTCATTGCACGCGTGCGTACCCACTTGAAACTCAGGTTTCAGGCTATGGAGATGGAAGCCGAACTGGAGCTCAGGAAAAAAGTGGAACGCCAGCTCGAAGAGGCTTTGGTTGACGTATCGGATAAAAATGAAGCGCTTGAAAAAGAAATAGAGCAACGTAAAAAAGTGGAAAAGGAATTGCGGGATGCCAAAGAAGCTGCCGAACGCGCTACCAAAGCAAAGTCGATGTTCCTTGCCAGTATGAGCCACGAAATCCGTACCCCGATGAGCGGGATTGTGGGCATGCTCGATATCCTCAAGCAATCAAAGCTGGATGATGAACAGAAGGAACAGTTCAGTATTATTGAAATATCGGCGCAAAACCTATTGACCATTATCAATGATATCCTGGATTTCTCAAAAATAGAAGCCGGTCAGATTAAGCTCGAATTCATTGATTTCCATATGCATAATCTGGTAAATGATGTAGTGCGCATGCTTCAGTATAAAGCCGGCGACAAAGGGTTGCGCCTGAGTCAGCATATCGACGAAAAAGTGCCGCGTTTCCTGAAAGGGGATATTGTTCGCCTCAAACAGATTTTTATAAACCTGATGAACAATGCGATTAAGTTTTCGGAAAGTGGCACCATTGACCTGAGCGTCCGTTTTGAGAAAGAAGATGAAAAATATGTTTGGTTGCGCTGTGCCGTAAAAGATGAAGGCATTGGCATCAGCCCGCAAGGACAGAAAGAACTGTTTCGCGATTATCAGCAGGCAGGGGTTTCCGTTACCCGAAAATATGGCGGAACCGGATTGGGACTGGCCATCAGCAAGCGCATGACGGAATTAATGCATGGAACAATAGGTTGCGACAGCGTGGAAGGCGAAGGAAGTACTTTTTGGTTTGTTGTGCGGATGGAGAAATCTACTGAGCCCCACCAAAGTATTATGGAAAGCCAGGCAGAAAAACGTGCTGATATTAAACATCCCTTGAATATTATCCTCGCTGAAGACAATACCATAAACCAGAAAATCGCCATGATCAATCTCAATAAAATGGGACATCATGCCGAACTGGCCGAAAATGGAGTGCTTGCCGTGGAGCTATTTAAAACCGGCAGATTCGATGCAATCCTTATGGATGAACAAATGCCTTCGATGAGTGGCGTGGAAGCAACCAAAGCCATCCGGAAACTGGAAGCCCTCGAAGGCAAAAATGCGCATATCCCGATTATTGCGCTCACAGCCAATGCCATGAAAGGCGAACGCGAACGCTTCCTTGCTGCCGGTATGGACGATTACCTGAGCAAACCATTTAAAATTGATGACCTGAAAGAAGTGCTGCAACGTACTGCATTGCGTATCAGGTCATTGCGGAAATAATAAATTGATATTTCTTTAATCCAATTGTTCCAGTTTAATCTGGATGCTTCCTTTGCTTTGTATATTAAGTTTGTGGCCTATACATTTTTTATAGGAAACCAGTTCTGCACTGATTTTGTGCTCTTCTTTGCTGATGTTGCTGATGGAGAAATTTCCATCAAAATCAGTATAAGTGCTTTGATCGGTTCCATCAATTTTTATGAGGACGCCAACAAGTGCTTCGCCGGTTTTGGCATCGGTCACCTGACCTTTTACAGATGCAGTATTGCTGGTTTTGGCTGTTTCGTTTCCATTGTTCTCAAGGGCAGCAAAGCTGATTTGTGTGCTGAAAAAGAAGACGGTAAGCAGGAAAATGAATGATTTGATTTTCATGTATTTTATCTTTTTAATTTGCTTTTGGACAATTATAATCCAATGATTATCAGTTGATTATTTAATGCCACAAAAATACGGGCTAAGCATAATCTTAAAGTTAAGTTAAAAGGAAATGAATGTTAAGCCCTTATTAAATTAAGGTTAATTGGATTTTTATTGTCAAAAGGGGCGGTTGTTCCGGTTTCTTGTTGCATCCTTTAATTTCGTAAGTTTGCTTGATTTCAATAAAGACTTCAATGTATGAAATGGACTCGGATTAAGGAAAAAAGGGTTTTGACCTGGCCGGCAAGATTCATCTTATTGGGGCTGGTGCTGGTGTTGTTTTACTTGTTTATCAGTTTGTTGCCTTGGTTTCTGTCTCCGGTTAAGCCGGTTCAAGAAGCTGATCTGTTGATTGTTGAAGGTTTTGTACATGATAATATCATCGACTCGGCCATCCGAATGTACGATGAGGATGGATACCGGCAAATCATCACCAGCGGTCCGGTAATGGATTTGGGCGCTTTGCTTACCAATTATACATCCACTGCAGAGGTTGCCGAAGCCACATTTCTTAAGAAAGCTTTCCCTCCGAATAAAATTACTGCTGTATCCGCACCCTACTGCTTGCGGCAACGTACGTATCGTTCTGCGCTGGCAGTCAGGTATTTTGTTGATTCGCTTAAAATCAAACCTACAGGCATCAATATCCTGACGCAGGGTGCGCACGGTAGGCGCTCATTTTTTCTCTTCCGAAAAGCTTTCAAGGGAAGCGGTATCCCGATTGGTGTGATCAGTTTGGACGGACTGCGCTACGACGAAAAAAAATGGTGGAATACCAGCAAAGGCGCCCGCACTGTGATGAGCGAGTTTATGGGCTGGTTTTATGAAGTTTTATTTTTTTCTCCCATAGAAAGCTCAAAGCATGCAACCTAATTGCCCTCTTTATTGTTATTTTTGTGCTGTAAATATTGAAACATGATTAAAAAACACTTTGCCCTTATTTCTTTCTTGCTTGCTGTGCAAACTATTTTTGCCGGAAATGACGGATTTCGTTTCAGCCTTAAACTGGAAAATAATTCCGACTCCGTTTGTTATCTGGCCCATTATTATGGAGATAAAACCTATCTCGATGATACGGCTTTTGTCCAAAAAAACGGAAGCTTTGTTTTTGAGGCTGATAGCTTGCTGCCCGAAGGAATGTACATCATTGCCGGCCAAAATAAAAGCCGCTTGCTCGAGTTTTTTGTCGATAATGACAAGCAGCAGTATAGTTTTACCGCCGATAAAAATAATCTTCTGGCAAGCCTGCAAGTGAAAAAATCTGAAGGAAACCGCCTGTTTTATGAGTATATCAATTATATAAACAGCAGGCAGAAAGATGCTAACCCTATCAGAAAGAAGATGCAGGCGTTCAAGGAGTCTGACGATAAAGATTCTTTGGCTTTTTATGAAAAGCAAATGGAGAAAGTCAACGAAGAAGTAGCTGCCTTCACCAAAGATTTTCTTGATAAAAATAAGGGTCATCTTTCGATGCGGTTTTTGCAGGCGCAGCAGGAAATTGAAATTATTGAAACTCCTGTGCTGGAAAACGGGCGCAAAGACTCTTCCTTCCAATACAGATATTATCGTAAGCATTTCTTTGATAATCTGCCGCTGGATGACGAAGCCCTGCTGCGTTCACCGGTTTATCATAAAAAATTGAATCAATACATAGAAAAAATGGTGATTCATGTACCTGATACAGTTATATCAGCTTCCGAATGGATTATCAATCAGGCAAAAAACAACAAAGAAACGTATCGTTATACAGTTTGGTTTTTGACCAATTTTGCCGAACGCTCACAGGTAATGGGCATGGACAAAGCCTTTGTGCATTTGGCCGACCGTTATTTTGCTACAGGCGAAATGGATTTCTGGGTGCACGATCAGGTGAAAAAGAATATTGTGGAACGTGCCACAACGTTGCGACCGCTTTTGCTGGGCAAACCTGCTCCCGATCTAATCATGCTGGATACGGCTATGCGCCCGGTTTCGCTTTATTCCGTGCGTGCCGGTTACACCATTCTTTTCTTTTGGGATACAAACTGTGGTTTCTGCAAAAGGGAAACGCCAAAGCTCAAAAAATTCTATGACGAACAAAAAGACAGCCTCAATATTGAAGTTTTCGGGATTTGTGCCGATACCAGCATGAAACTCATGAAAAATTACATACAGGAAAAAAAGCTGGATTGGATCAATGTAAACGGCCCGCGCAGTTTAACCGGAAATTATCATGATTCCTATGATGTGCACAGTACTCCGGTGATGTATGTCTTGGATAAAGAAAAAAATATTATCGCCAAACGTATTCTTACGGATCAGATTGTAGAATTTATTCCCCGGCATCGCAGACAAAATAAAGATTGAACAATAAGGGTAGTTTTTATGTTGATGATGGGCTTTGTATGCAGTTGATAAAACAGATATTTTTATTAAATTTACCAAATTAAGAGAATGAGCGAAACATATAAATTTTAAGACAAAAGACTATGGAACAATTTAACACAGATCAAGTGAGCATTTATTTGGAAAAGTTTTATGAACTTGCCATTGCTTACGCACCAAAATTAATTCTTGCGGTAATTACCCTTATTGTCGGTTTACGTCTTATTAAGCTGGTTTCCAGAGGAATGGAAAAGCTTATGGATAAAAACGGCATGGATGTGAGTTTGCGTCCCTTCCTAAAAGGCATGCTGTCCATCCTTCTGAAAGCTGTATTGGTGATCAGCGTTCTCGGGATGATCGGTATTGAGATGACGTCCTTTATCGCTATTCTTGGTGCGGCATCCCTCGCTATTGGTATGGCATTATCCGGAACATTGCAGAATTTCGCCGGAGGTGTTATGATTCTCGTTTTTAAGCCTTTTAAAGTTGGCGACTATATCGAAGCACAGGGATACAGTGGCTCCGTAAAGGAAATTCAGATTTTTAATACCATTCTGGCAACGCCCGATAACCGTATAATTATCATACCCAATGGAGGGCTTTCAACAGGATCCATGGTTAACTATTCGTCAGAGGAAAAGCGTCGGGTTGATTTTGTTTTTGGTATCGGTTATGATGATGATATCGACAAGGCAAAAGAGGTCATCCGCTCCGTGGCACAAAGCCATGATAAAGTGATGACCGATCCGGAGCCCTTTATAGCCGTTAAAGAACTGGCCGACAGCTCCGTGAATTTCGCGGTACGCCTTTGGGTCAATGCAGCCGATTACTGGGATGTACATTTCTATATGAACGAGATGGTGAAGAAAGAATTTGATAAGCAGAATATTTCTATCCCCTATCCACAAACAGATGTCCATGTCCAAAAGATGGACTAGCAATATTTGATTTTAAAAGAAATATTAACCAAAAACTTATAAAATGAATTTTCGTTTTACCCTAAGCTTAATTTTTGCATTTGCTGTGCTGACGCTTTCCGCACAGAATGATACCACTTACTGGAAAACAGGTGGAAAAATAGGCTTGACCTTTAGTCAAACCTATTTGTCAAACTGGTCAGCCGGTGGTGACAATGCCCTCAGCGGAACAGGTACTTTAAACCTACACAGTAATTTTACCAAAGGTAAAGTGTTGTGGGAAAATAAACTCGACATGGCTTACGGGCTTATGAAAACCGGCGATTTTGATGTGATGAAAACAGATGATAAGTTGGAATTTTCTTCAAATTATGGACATCAGGCTACTGAACATTGGTATTACAGCCTTATGCTGAGTTTTAAATCCCAGTTTGCCAATGGATACGATTATAAAGTGGACAGCACCAACAAAATATCTACTTTTCTGGCTCCTGCTTATTTAACTTTCGGCCCCGGTATGAAATATGTGCCCTGTCCGCATTTTTCTATGAATATCAGCCCGGCTGCAGCTCGATTGCTTATGGTGATGGACGATGATTTGTCAAATGCAGGCGCTTTTGGTGTAGATCCCGGCGATAAAATGAAATTTGAGCTTGGTGGCAATATCAATATGGACATCAATTTTGACCTGTTCGAAAATGTGAAGCTGACATCCAATCTGGTATTGTTTTCCAATTATCTCGAAGACCCACAAAATATTGATGTGGACTGGAAACTGGCATTGGATATGAAAATCAATAGTTTTATGAATGCCTCCATCAATACCAATTTAGTGTATGATAATGATATCATGATCACAGATGGTGATGGAAAGACAGGCCCACGTACCCAATTTAAAGAAGTGTTGGGCATTGGACTGTATTATAATTTCGGAAAATAATTGCCCCGAAATACAGAGATAAAAAGCCTGGTTCTTTTATGGAGCCGGGCTTTTTATTTGTATTGCTTAAAAATACATCTTTGAAATGCGGACTGTATCGGAATATTCTAAATTTGTCAGCTTAAATCTTGCGATTATGAAGAAAATTGTAGTGATATTCGTTTTGCTGGCTGCAGTACTGTTTGCTGATGCGCAAAACTGGGAATGGGCTGTTGGCTTTGGAAGTAACCAAATGGATCGAAGCTGGGATATGGCATTGAGTGGCAATAACGATATTGTGCTAACCGGACGTTATTCAGGTGATTTTCAGATTGGTGAATATGAACTGCCTTTTACAGGCCAGGCAGATTTTTTTATTGCCAGTTTCAATGAAAACGGAGCAGTAAACTGGGCACGGAATATCAGTGGAAAAGGAGAGGAAATCGGAATTGGTGTTGATTGCGATTCACAGGGAAATGTATATGCAATAGGTTATTTTACAGATACTTTGTTTGTTGCGGGCGAAATGTATGTGCCACAAAGCTGGGAAGTTTTTGTGGTGAGTTATGATGCAGCCGGTAATTTCCGTTGGTTCTATCAGCCGCATAGTGATGGCTATGAAGTTGGCTATGGCATATCGGTATCCGGTGAAGACCATATTTATTGCACGGGCTGGTTTCAGAATTATCTGGCCCTGACTGATGCGGATACGCTCTACTGCTATGGCTCCAGCGATCCTTTCGTGATCAAACTGGATTCTGATGGTGCCGTGGTCTGGGGACAGAATTTTGGCGGCGAAAGTGTGGATTATGGCTATAAAATTGCCGCCGATGCTTATGATAACGCCTATGTAACCGGTGTTGGGGGAGGTGAGTGGAATTATGGTTCAGAGCAGTTTTTTAAAATCCCGGGCATGTATGTCGCTAAAATTAATCCCGATAAATCATTGGCCTGGATCAGCGATGGTGAAAGGGCAGGGGTTAATCAGATTGCCTGCGATGATTACGGACATTCGTGGGCGGCCGGACGAATGACCGACACGGCACAGTTTGGTGATTATTTTTTCACAACATTTGAAGGCTCCGATGACGGATATCTTGCCGCAGCCGGAACCGAAGGAGTATGGTCTTATGTTGCTGCCATTCAAAGCCATGGAAATGTGCGTAACCGGGATGTGGCTGCACATAAAGAGCCAAATCAGGGTCTGGCCACAGCGACCTCATTTACAGATACCTTGATTTTTTTGGAGGACAGATACATCGCGGCAGCAGAAGATATCCTCATTGTGGAGTATTCATCACAAGCTGAGCCTCTTTGGGCATTGCAGGCAGGCGGTTTGGATGTGGATATTGCGTCAGCTATTGCATTTGATCAAAATGGAGATATCCTTTGTTCGGGCTGGTATTCCGGAAATGCGGATTTTGGCGATATCCAATTAGAAGCTGAACATCAATACGATATGAATTTCTTTATAGCAAAAATAAGTGCTCCGCAAAGGGTTGATGAAGCCCGCATGCAAAACAACATCAAAGTGCAGCCCAATCCGGTAAGCAGTATTGCATCCGTTTATTCCAATGAGAAAATTTCATCTTACAGACTGCTTTCAGTTGATGGGAAAGAGCTTTTAAAAGTTCTGATAGACGTTCCTTCTGAATCAATCGAAATTGATCTGAGCAATTTTCCTTCAGCTCAGTATTTGCTGGAAATAAACGAAGGCAGGCAGGCTGCAAATATCATCCGGCAATAAAATAAACCTAAAGAAACAAAACCCGCAACACATCGCAGGCTTGAAAATCAACTGTTTCAGATATGATAATGTTTGAAACGCATATCAAACTTCAGAGGTCAGTTTGTAAGTGCATATTCGTTTTGGCAAATCATAAAAAGGATAATGATTTGTTATTGCGCAATATAGCCTGACTAATTCATGAAATTTCGTCATGAGCACATTCGATATACTCAGTGACCAAGTACAAAACGCAATAAGAGAAAGGGAGCGCAGATTTTTGGCGCACAGGAATAGCCGTAGCTATTTTGAGCACCAAAAAGATAGCATTCCTTTCTATTGCAGCGGTTTGTGCTCGCAATAGAATATTTTGTGAATTATTCAGGATAGATTTTTCTGCCGAAAATTCGGCATCGAAATAACTTTTTGTTGTTTTCAAGTGGCAAAGTCGGCATACTTCGATTTGGTACGGCTCCCATCGAATCCGCTCAGGGAACGCGCTCACCTCGGCTACGCTCGGCACATCGCACCGCAGGCCGCTCAGAGACCGTAAGTTACCTTTGCCTAAATTTTAATAAACAGTCGTTTCGATACCGAAGCCTCGGTTGAGGAGTAATCTATTCATTCACGAGTATAAATTATTCTATCCTGCTTTATTCATGCTTTAAATTCAGGTCAGATGTGAGGCGTCTAAAGCTGAAGATATAGTAGCCTATTTCAAAGCTTTAGCAAGGAAGCAGATGGCCTGAATTAATGCAATGTAAAATGAAAACAAATTCAATTTTAGGATAGAAAATTAGTAAACACATAATTTTTAGCTGCTTACATTATTTTGTATGCATTTTATGAATAGAGCAGGTTATGTACTTTCTACTGACCTCTATCAAAATTTTTTATACGAAATTTTGTGTTGAACCTATTTTTTAATGCAATGGGATATGCGCCCAATCGGGGAAAACGGACAGATCAATCCCGAAAATGAAGCGCCCGAACCACCAGCTCATCAATGTGATGATAATTGCTCCCAGAATGTTGATTAATAGTCCATTGCGTGCCATTTGCGCGATACTCAGTTCGCCGCTGCCAAAAACAATGGCATTGGGCGGTGTGGCCACAGGCAGCATAAATGCCATGCTGGCCGATAAAGTAGCCGGGATCATCAGCATGAGGGGATTTATTTCCGTGCTTACAGCCAGTCCGGCGAGTATGGGCAACAGCATTTCTGTTGTTGCTGTATTGCTGGTGAGTTCCGTCAAAAAAGTCGTCAAGAGGGCTATGCAGAAGATAATCAGGATGGGATTTGCAGTGCCGATCCACTCCAGTTGCTCACCAAACCAGGAAGATAAACCACTTTCTTTAAAAGCTCCTGCCAGGGCAAAACCACCTCCAAAAAGCAAGACAATCCTCCAGGGAAGCTGTCGGGCTGTTTTCCAGTCCATAAGCTTATCACCTGTTTTGCTGGCCGGTATCATAAAAAGCAATATGGCCGAGGCTATGGCTATTGTTCCGTCGTTGAGGTATTTGGGCTCTTTAAAGAACGAGGACCATCCGGGAATGCGGATGAAACCAAAATCAAGGTCGGCACGAAAAAGCCATAAAAGCGCTGTGGCAAAAAAGATGCTCAATATTTTTCGTTCGTGTCGTTTTACAGGGCCAAGCAATTTGTATTGTTCCCTGATGATGCTTTGATCCATCCATTCCGTATTTGTTTTTGGCCGGAAAATCAAATAAAGATAGGTCCAAACCATGATAAAGAACAAAACAGATACGGGCAGTGCAAAGAAAAACCAATGGGCAAAACTGATTTGTGGAGCATCGGGAAAATAGATCTGGAAAATCCGGGCAAAACTGAGGTTGGGCGGCGTTCCTACCAGTGTGGCCATTCCGCCAATGGAAGCAGAATAAGCCACGCCCAACAAAAGGGCAACGGAAAAACGTTTTACTGCTGTGGCTGGAAGTTTCTCGCGCATCTGGCCAATAACCGACATAAGAATCGGTACCATCATCATCGCGGTAGCGGTATTGGAAATCCACATACTGAGAAAAGCCGTGGCCAGCATAAAACCAAGCAGCAGCCTTCCGGGCGATGCGCCGCTGATCAGTAAAATTTTAAGGGCAATGCGCTTGTGGACATCCCATTTCTGCATGGCCAGCGCAATGATAAAGCCCCCGATAAAAAGGAATATGACATGATTAAAATATGCGCTGGAAACGCTTTGGCCGTTCATCACCCCAAAAGCAGGGAATAATACTACCGGAAGCAACGAAGTGACTGCAAGGGGTACGGCTTCGGTAATCCACCAGAAAGCCATCCAGAGCGCAATGGCCGCTGTTGCAGTAACGGCAGGCTTTCCTGCCTGAAGGTCTAATGTGAAATATATCAGGAAGGCCAATGCAGGTCCTGCCAGGAGAAAGATATCCTTTTTTCTGATCATCCTTTGGTTTTGAATTAATTACCGAAGATACAGAAAAAATAGGGCAGAACCGTATTTTTATCCATTTTTTTACTAAGTTTGATGCTTGTTTTCGGGGTGAAGACAATGAAAAAGTGAAATATACCACAAAGGATCCTATAAAGAATGATATTTTGGCTGCATTCTCAAAAAAGGATGACTGTTAAAATTATAAGCTTTATTCAAAAAAACTTATAGATTTCTCAGTCGGCAATGCCTTTCAGGCATAAACCTCCATCGAAATGACCATCATAAGGGTTATATTGCAGGGGGAGGGCAGATAGCGGGCGTTCCGCGCCCGCTATCTGCCCTCCCCCTGCTTCCTGACACTAAAAAACGGTCATTTCGACCAAAACACAAAGCAAAGCGGAGTGTTGCCGGGAGAAATCTAAACTTCCTTATAAACTTATGTAAATAAGTGGTTTCTATATGAAACGGGTCGTGATTTGATGTTCTTTGATTATCTAATTCATTGGTAATTGTGCTGTGAATCAACCTGTATTTAGATTACAGCCATAATTTTTAATACCTTTGGATGGCTCATAATTTTGTTCCTATGGATGAAATAAACGAATTTATTGATACGGAAATTTTTCGGATTGGCACCTACGCCCTTACACTGGAAACGGTTCTTGCTGCGATCATTATTTTAATTGTAACCCGTGTTTTGCTGTGGTTGGTCCGTAAGATAATGTTTCGTCCGGCACGGCTCGATGAAAGCAAAATGGGAAACCTGCATGCGCTTTTCCAAATTATTAAATATATAATCTGGGTTGCGGCTATTCTGTTGATTTTAGATACTTTAGGATTAAAACTGAACGTATTGCTCGCAGGTTCTGCAGCCTTGCTGGTGGGTGTCGGACTGGGGCTGCAAAATACCTTCAATAATTTTATTTCGGGTATTATCCTGCTTTTTGAAGGTTCTATTAAAGTAGGCGATGTATTGGAAATCGACGGTGATGTCATTAAAATCCTTAATATCGGACTTCGGACTTCCGATGCCATAAACCGCGATGATATCCGTATTATCATTCCTAATTCCGTGATAACCGCAAATAAAGTGATCAATTGGAGTCATCAATCGCAGAAAACCCGTTTTCGCATCAAAGTGGGCGTGGCTTATGGCAGCGATGTTGAACTTGTGGAAAAATTGCTCAAAGAGAGTGCCTTGGAACATCCTGAAATTGAATCTGAACCCAAAGTAATGGCCCGTTTTCTTGATTTTGGCAACAGTTCCCTCGATTTTGAACTGCTGTTTTTCAGTAAAAACATCTTCCGGATCGAGAACGTAAAATCGGATATCCGTAAAAACATCAACCGCAAATTCATTGAAAATGATGTTACGATTCCATTTCCACAGTTGGATCTGCATGTTAAATCAAAAATAGAGTAATAGAGGTCAGTAGATAAATACATAGAGTGATTTATACTCGTGAATAAATAGATTTCTCCTCCCGCTGGTCGTCGAAATGACTGTTAAGGAACTATTTGGGCAAAGGCGGCGAGGACACAATAAAAAATTGATAATGAGTCCTCGCCGCCTTTGCCTCTTGAAAACAACAAAAGGTCATTTCGATGCCGAAGCTTCGGCAGAGAAATCTATGTTGTGCAATAACAAATCATTATCGTTTTTCTGATTTGCAAAAATTAATATGCACTTACATACTGACCTCTGTAGAGTAAACTAAAAACCAATAAAATGAATACCCAGGAAAAAATTCAGGAACATCTTGATGCCTTAGAAAAAATGAAACTTTCTGATGATGTATTTCAGGAACTGAAGGCCATGCCCGGGCAATTTGCAGGAGTGGCACAAGCGATTGCGAGTGGTGAAGCAGGAACCTCTGCCTGGACACGGAACTTTGTTTTTATCAATTTTCCTCAGGGTACTGATGAGAAGATTGCAAACTGGCTGGCAAAAGTTTGTTTCGATTTTGCTTTGTTGCAAATTGAGGAAGTTTTGGTAATTGATAGTTCTGACCTGTTTAGCCAGTTCATTGGCCAAACGGCGAAAAAAATTATTGATGCTTTTGATAAAGCAAAGGGTAAAGTGCTGCTTTTGCAAAATGCCGAGCTGTTTGATAAATCGGCCACCAAAATGATGTCGGCCAATGAAGCCCCGGAAAGCCTTTCGTACCGTTTGGGGAAATACCTGAGCCCTATGGTGATTTTGTCCGGGCCGGAAGACGAGATGCAAAGATTTTTAAGGGTTTATCCGCTTATTCACTCCCGATTCGATAAAATTATTGTGAATAAAGTGCAGCAAATCAATAATTTTACCGATTTTGAAGGCTGATGTGGCTAAGCATCTTCCATGCCCAAATCCCAACAAAAACACCGAGAATATTGCTGAGCATATCAATAGGATTGAAGGTGCGCCCGTCAACCCAAAGCTGATGCGTTTCTTCCAATGCAGCAAAAATGCTGGCAAGGACCAAGTAAATGAAAAGTTCGGTTTTTTTGAATTTTCCGTCATCCCTGCTTTTCCAAAAGAAGAAAAGTGTAGAGAGCAAGCCATATACACCAAAGTGTAGGATATAGTCCAGGCGGAGTTCAAAAAGATCAGTTTTAAGTTTTGCTGTTGGGATTTTGGGTATGGACGACAAAACAAAGATGGTGACCAGCCATATCCAGAAAAGGGCTGCAGCCAGTTTTGGCCTGAGTATTTTGCGGATTGTTTCTAGCATTTTCATGCAGCAAATGTCGGAAAATTGGTAGGATTTATACGACTATTTTGGATTTAACTTTTTGTAAAAAAAAACTGCTTTGGCCTTTCTTCGAATCAAATTTCCGGTACGGAGGCTTGTGTTAAATTATTATTAACCAGTCTGTCAAGTAGTTGTTTTGCTAATTTTGCAATCCCAATGAACAGTCCTTTTTATGAAAATACTCATACTTGACGGTAATCCGTTTTCGGAAAATACAGCATTCCCGGATTATCTTTCTGAGCTGAAACAAAAAGTGAATCCCGGAAATCAGCTTGAAATTGTGCAGCTTTGCGCGCTGGATTTGAAGAGCTGTACCGGCTGCTGGAATTGCTGGTGGAAAACGCCCGGCCATTGTGCGGTAAAAGATGATGCTGAAAATATCCTGAAAAAGGTCATCGAATCTGATTTGATGATTTTTGCCTCCCCAGTTATTGCCGGTTTTACTTCCGCATTGCTTAAGATGATTACCGATCGCTTTGTGATTTTGGCATTGCCTTATATCAAAATGGTCCAAAATGAAAGCCATCATTATATGCGCTATGAAAAAACACCAAAGCTGGCTGTTCTGCTGCAAAAGGAAGAACTGACCGATGCAGAAGATATTGAAATAATTGGCGATATTTATGATCGTATCGCTTTGAATTTCAGCTCGAAAATAGAATTTGTGAAATGTATTGACGAACATAAAGCTGAGGAGGTAGCCCATGTCATTAGCACTTTATAACGGCTCGCCGCGCAACAAAAAAAGCAATTCCCTGATGCTTTTGCATCATCTGCAAAACGGATACCGGCGCTTAGATACGGGAACAGATATCGGGATTTTTCATCTTGCTGCCCGCCATAAAAGGGAAGAGCACCTGGCGGCTTTCCGCGATGCAGATACCCTTATTGTCGTATTTCCGCTTTATGTGGATTGTATGCCGGCCATTGTTAAAGAATTTCTTGAGGACATCGCGAAACAGGAAGCCCAAAAAGGCAAACGGCTGGGTTTCATTGTGCAAAGCGGTTTTCCTGAAGCGAAACATTCCACTTTTGTGGCGCGTTATCTCGATAAATTCACAAAACGTTACGGTTTTGAATCTGCCGGAATTGCAGTTAAAGGAGGCGTTGAAGGAATACAAATGATGCCGGCCTGGATGACCAAAAAGCTGTTGCGTCAAATGGAAGGCCTGGGAGAAAACCTTGCAGTGAAAGGGAGTTTTGATCCGGAATTGCTTGCGAAAATGGCCAGCCCTTATCAATTGGGAGCAGCAAGGCGGGCGATGTTTCGTTTCTTTAAACTTTTCGGCCTTACAGATTTTTATTGGAACTCCAATTTGAAGAAAAACAATGCGTGGGAAAAACGATTTGATAAACCATTAACAGCATAAGAAAGGGTTTATGGACTATTTCTTTTGATCCTTTTTTTTTGATGAAAAAAACAGATCAAAAATAAATAGCATAGGAAACTGTTCCGCCCAGAACGGTTCCTGTATCTCTGTCTTTGGCAAAAAGAGGAATGTAAAACGCTTTTAAGGAAAGGAGACTTTTTGCCGTCATTTCCTTTTTAAATGCAATTCCGGTTTGAAGGCTAAACAAAGGCCCCATGGCAAAAAAAGATGGGCCGGGATCTTTTACGCTCGATTGATAATCAGGGCCATAATGCAAACTGAGGCCTAAGCCGCCTCCCGTAACCCAATCAATTTTTTCGTTTATCATTTTGCTGTGTTCATATCTTAGTTCCGGCTCAAACTGCAGCATATTAAAAGCAATGCCAAACAGGATCGGGCGCATCACCGGTAGGTTAAAGCTTAGGGCATTATTTTTATTCAGTTGGTGTTTCATGATAAACATGATATCGGCTATTGATCCGCCTTTTACTCCGGCAGGGCTGGCAGCACACATGCGTAAATCGTCATACCTTAAACCGGCCATAAATAATACACCATAGGAGTTTTTGCTTGCTTTGGCGGTTTGTGCGTCAATATTTTGAAGAGAGAGGAATATAATAAAAAATGCTAGTAGTGTTTTTTTCATAAATCAAATTAGTTGATGTTATTACGAACAGTGAAATAGTCAATTTGTTAAAAATAATCTGGGAACAAGCTTATGAGAAGGTATATGAGAAACAAATTTTGGTAAAGATACTGTTTTTTTGTAGATTATTTTTTTTATTCAGAAACGAATGGGAATTTCATGCTAAGAAGTTTAAAAAAACGGTTCTACACGGAATTTCGTGGAAAGAAATTAGAATGCTATTTCAAACCTGTTTAATTCATAAACTCCCAAAAACAGGCAAAATTTTTTAATCGAGCAAGGTCAGGCATTGCGAATCAAGAATAATCGCTTAAATTTCTATATATTTACCCTAATCACATAGCTTATGAGCATAATTTTCCTATTTGGGCTTTTCAGTAAAGCCCACTGATAATTTTATTTGACATCAAGATGTTGAAGAACATTAGCTTACCGAATTTTGGCCTAAATCCTTAGGGTTTCAAATTTCTTAAAGCATTTCATAAACACCCGGTCGCTGTAAAATTCTGCAGGCAGCTCTATTTTAATTTTTGATTTCAGTACTTTGATCCGGGCAGCTACTTTGATCAGCTTCAATTGAAGTGTTTTCATAGTTGCTTTAGCAAACTCTGTCCCTACTAACGCCATGCTTTGCAAGCTGTGCATCAGGACATAAGCAGCAGAATGCAAAAACAACCTGAACTGATTGGCCTTAAAGCTGTTGCAGGACATCCTGTCCGACTTAAGGTATGTTTTATGTTCTTTGATACGCAATTCGGCTGCGCCCCTTGCGCAATATCCTTGTTCGTAAAGCGCCTTGGCACGAACATTTTGCAGGCTGCTGACAATATACCTTACATTTGTCCCCATGCTGCTTACTTCTACTTTGACTACCACTCGTTCGGCAAAAGCCCAACTGGATGCCTGATATTGAAAGCTATGATAACGTTTCACTGGTGTACCCGACTGTTGGAAGTTTTTTTTGGCGCTTTCTATGGTTATTTTGGCCTTTTGGTTTAAAACAGAATTGCCACTGAGCCCTGTGATAAATTCAACCCTATGGCTCTCCCTTGCCCACTCCATAAACTCTTTGGAACAAAAATGGCTGTCGCCCCTAAGGATGATCATCGTGTTGGGCCAATGCTGGCGCAGGTAGCTTATGATGCGTTTGTGGATCGAAAAAACATCAAGGCTTTTGCTGCGGCGGCCAGGTTTGAGGATAGTGGTTACCAGCTTGCCCGAAAAGCCTTCATATATGTGCAAAGGCATATAGCAATAGTCCCCGTAGTAATTATTGAACATGGTAAGCTGCTGATTACCATATGTTAAGCTGCTTGTATCGTCAGAATCAAGTATAATAATTTTTGGTTCGTGGTCATAGGAAGCGATAAATTTATCTACAAAGACCTTGGCCATTTTGTAGTTCTGAGAAGCCGTGATTTGATTCTCAAAACGACTCATTGTAGGCTGGGCTGAAAGGCTTTCTGTAGTCTCACAGCATACCTTAACTACCTCATCGTCCCTGAGCGCATTGCAGTCATTTGCATCTTCAAAGCCTGCAGCAATTTGCATAATACGCTGGCTTAGAAGGCGTTTTGTGCTGTGCTTGACATAACTTTGGTTGCGGGGGTCTTCAATGCAGCCTGCAAGGCTGTCGATTAAACCAAGCTGTTTTTCTACTTCGCGAAGCAATAATAGGCCGCCATCACTTGATGTCTTTTTCAAAGTAAAGTTAACCTCAACCTTTTTGCCATTTGAACTGGTGAGAGGAAAAAGGCTCTTTTGTGTAATTTCCTGTGGTTTTGTGCCACTGTTTGAAATATTCTTTGTATTTTTAGCCATAGGGATTTTTGTTTTTGTTTGCCGACATAAAGATACTGAATATCAATGAGGTATCGCACAAATTTCCCTATTTTTTTTTGGTTTATGAATAATTTAGGCAAACAGATTCCTCCAAAGTTTCCTCATTCTTCGGAAAATTTTGTCGGAATGACGCGTTTTTTTGAAGTCAGGAGGCAAATGCGGCGAGGACGTCTTTAAGATATACTATTGTGTCCTCGCCGCATTTGCCTTAAACACCTGATAAACAGCGTCATTCCGACCGGAACAAAGCCAAACGAAGTGATTAAGGCTTTGTGTAGGGAGGAATCTATTAGGGGTCAATAATTCAATAATAAATATCTGCATATTTTTTTTCAAATATTATTGTTGCCCACGAAATTCCTAGAAGAACCAAAAAAACATGTTGAAAGGCCAGTGCAGCGCATTTCGGCAGGAAGCTCATGAATACTGACCTCAGATTATGTTTACTGGAAAAAAAACTTCCCTGCTCCGTGTGCAGACCTTATTACATGTCATTGATCGAAGCAGGGAAGGGGGGATAGGTAATGTATTGTTGAGATGTGATAATCTCTATTTCATAGCAATACATTCGATTTCAACCATCACGCCCAGTGGAAGTTTCACAACGCCGAAAGCGGCACGTGCCGGAGGGTTTTCCGGGAAAAAGCCTGCATATACTTCATTCATCGCTGCAAAATTGTCCATATTGTCCAATAGGCAAGTGCATTTTACAACATTAGAAAAGTTGTAGCCGGCTTCTTCCAAAATGGCGTCCATATTTTTGAGTACCTGCTCGGTTTGTGCTTTGATTCCTCCTTCTACAATTTTACCTGTCTCGGGATTTACCGGGATCTGGCCACTTACGAACAAAGTGCCATTAAATTCATTGGCCTGAGCATAAGGTCCTACAGCCTTTGGTGCTTTTTCTGTGTGTATGATTTTTTTCATAATAGTATTATATTTAATTGTTTTTGATTTCGCAAAGTTAGGATTTTTGGTGCTACACGGAATTTCGTGGAAAGAAAAATTGCATTATTTCAAACAGATTCCTCCAAAGTTTCCTCATACTTCGGAAAACTTTGTCGGAATGACGCGCTTTTATGAAGGTAGGAGGCAAATGCGGCGCACTTCGACTCCGCTCAGTGACCAGGCCGCATTTGCCTTAAACACCTAAAAAACAGCGTCATTCCGACCGGAACAAAGCCAAACGAAGTGATTAAGGCTTTGTGTAGGGAGGAATCTATTAGGGGTCAATAGTTCAATAATAAATATCTGCATATTTTTTTTCAAATATTATTGTTGCCCACGAAATTCCTAGAAGAACCGGATTTTTTAATATAAAATAAAATAACAATTTGTGTTTAAAAATCCTGGATCAGTCCTGCTGTGTTTAAGATGAAATTGTAATAAACGTATTTTTTAAATTTACTGGACAAATATTTCCTGCTTACCGGGAATGATGGAATATTTTTGGTCTATCCCTTCACAAATAATAATCAATTCCAGTTTGCTGTCCGATTTTATTGATAATTCCAAAGGAGCAGTTGAATGCTCTCTTTTTTTGCAAATTAAATCAACAGTTGCATTTCCAATTTTCAGATTTTTAATTCCATGTTTATCAGTGCGATTGATCCTCCAGCTAATTGCGGAGCTATTGGCATTAATGCGGATGCCTAAAATATTTTCAATCAACAGAGAAATCGGACCAATGCCTGTCCAGCCCACAAAATCAGCCTTGGCGGGATAGCCCCTGTCGCAGCCGTCCGGGCTGTAGTTTTCCCAAACGGTATTTGTTTTTTCATAGACGCAATACATTCCATCTAAGTATTTTATGCTTGCTTTTGTAGCCAGATCTTCATATCCGTTTTTTTCTAGTCCCTTAATAATCATATAGTTTGTTGGAGCCCAAACGCCACCTTTCCAGTAATCTCCTCTTGGACTATAATCTTGCTGATCTGCTGCCAGAGTGGGGAAAACCATCGTTCGCCAAAAGGAAGCGGTATCTGTTAAGTGGGCTTTTAGGCGATCACATTGCGCAGGGGAAGCAATACCTGCAAGCATAGGCCAAAAGCAACCCGATGTTTTCCATTTTATTTGTTTTCCTTTGCTGTCCACATCATAGTAAAGCCCATCTTCTTCACTCCAGCAAAACCGGTTAATCCTTTCTCCGATTTTTTTTGCCTCCGCTCTAAAAAATCCTGCTTTCTTATATTTGCTTAGTGTTTCACAAATTTCGGCCAGATTGTTATATTGTATGACCATCTGACATGACATATCAACCCAGCCATTTCCACCTCGCGGTGTATTGTCCATGCCGGAGCCAAAACCGGTGTTCCAATATAGTTGATGCACTGAATTTTTCGCCTTTCTGCCGTAATTATTCCAGTTTGTTGCATCGTTTGCTGTTGTTTGATCACCATCTTTATTAAGCCATTCCACATATTTTTCCAAAACGGGCAGTACCATTTCAAAACGGGAAGTGTCACCTGTGTTTTTAAAGGATTCTATCTCTGCCCAGCTAAAAAGTGGCGGATTGATTGTGTGTTTTCTTTCTCCAAGGAAAACAAAATCTTCACCATCCTGCTCCTGGATTTCCCTGCATATATATCCGCTTTTGTGCTGCCTGCAATAAAAATTGTCCAGAGAATTTATGGCTGGAAACAGATGGTCTGCATAGCGGGCAAACATCACCATAAAAATCATGTCCCATTGAAATATATTGGTGTTGAATGCTTCATCTAAAATGTTGGAAACAAAAGGCGAACCTTCGGGTGGCTTTTTGAAATGATCAAAAGCAATTTCCCAGCATTTCCAGTACATTTCCAGATATTCCGGATTTTCTTCCAATACAGGGAAGGGCAGTTGTTCTTTTGATTCAGAAAACAGTGGGATTTGCTCTGCTTGATAGTTTTTTTTTGAAAAATAAATACCCCGCTCGTCTGTGCTTTGAGAAAAAAGCTGGGTACTAGTAAAAATAAAAATCAATATTATCGCTAATCGGTGCATGATTCTTGATTTTGTAGAAATACTCCGAAAAATTGTTTTCCGGATTTATTCAGCACCAAAAGTAAAAAAAACTTAGTACGTTTTTGGCGTCATGGCTAAAGTCTTGGCTTTCTTATCGGAACGGATTGCGAAAAGCTCATCGCCTTTGCTGACATATTGCCCCTGATGATAAAAAACACGCACTATTTTTCCGTCTTCGGGTGCGCGGATTACGCTGGTTTCAATCTGATTATTGATTGAATGCAGCTGCAAACGGGCTTCATTTATTGCTTCAGTTTGCATTTCCTGAAGCTTGAGCTTTCCAATTCGGGTCAGAAGCAATTGTTTTTGAGTAATGAGTTCGTTTTTGTCAAAAATCAACAAAATGTCTCCCTGTTTTACCTTGTCGCCCGCTTTCATTGCAACACTTTCTATGATACCTTCAAAAGTGGAGCGTATGGTCAGATTTTGCGGGCTGTTGATGATGATGCTGTCCCTTTTTTCGTTTAAAAAATATGAAATATCATCATAGATTTGCCCAAAATTGAGTGGGGGAAAGGCAAAAATCATGGAGATGCCCATTATTTTCAGGATTCGCTTGATCATGGTATTTTTATTTTATTGTTAACTTTTTGGTTCTGAACTAAAAGAACTAAACGGTTAAAAAAATTATTGTTTAATTGCTTTTTCGTAGTCTTCCATCATTTTGGGCAGATAGCTCATAAAGATATTCAAACCAATAAGCATTTCATCAATGTGTTTTTTGCTTTCTTTTGTGCCCATTTCATTTTCTGATGCCATTTCTTCCAATATATTTTTAAAGCGCATGAAATTTTCTGTGAAATCATTGAAAAGATCGGAGAGGTTATGGTGCACATATTTAAAATAGCGCTTGCGATCGCCGGTTTTTTTGATATAATCAATATGCCTTAGGTTTAACAAAAGGTTGATGCCGTTGCTCACAGCACTCTTGCTCAGACATAATTCTTCCACGATATCATCAAAAGTGAGGTATTCCTGGTTACTGGTTAGAAAAAGTCCCATAATCCGTCCACTAACTGCAGGTTTTCCCTGCTTTTCAAATATAATTCCCACCTTTTCAATGAGTTGTCTTCTTCTTTCTTGCATAATCTTTCTTCTTAACGCGACAAAAGTACGAAAGTTTTTTTAGTTCACAATGAAGAGAACTAAAAAAATTATGTTGTTTTGCGAAAAGCCGGGTTTTGGAAATAATTTAGGTTCTACACGGAATTTCGTGGAAAGAAATTAGCCTAAATTATTCATAAACCAAAAAAAAATAGGGAAATTTGTGCGATACCTCATTGATATTCAGTATCTTTATGTCGGCAAACAAAAACAAAAATCCCTATGGCTAAAAATACAAAGAATATTTCAAACAGTGGCACAAAACCACAGGAAATTACACAAAAGAGCCTTTTTCCTCTCACCAGTTCAAATGGCAAAAAGGTTGAGGTTAACTTTACTTTGAAAAAGACATCAAGTGATGGCGGCCTATTATTGCTTCGCGAAGTAGAAAAACAGCTTGGTTTAATCGACAGCCTTGCAGGCTGCATTGAAGACCCCCGCAACCAAAGTTATGTCAAGCACAGCACAAAACGCCTTCTAAGCCAGCGTATTATGCAAATTGCTGCAGGCTTTGAAGATGCAAATGACTGCAATGCGCTCAGGGACGATGAGGTAGTTAAGGTATGCTGTGAGACTACAGAAAGCCTTTCAGCCCAGCCTACAATGAGTCGTTTTGAGAATCAAATCACGGCTTCTCAGAACTACAAAATGGCCAAGGTCTTTGTAGATAAATTTATCGCTTCCTATGACCACGAACCAAAAATTATTATACTTGATTCTGACGATACAAGCAGCTTAACATATGGTAATCAGCAGCTTACCATGTTCAATAATTACTACGGGGACTATTGCTATATGCCTTTGCACATATATGAAGGCTTTTCGGGCAAGCTGGTAACCACTATCCTCAAACCTGGCCGCCGCAGCAAAAGCCTTGATGTTTTTTCGATCCACAAACGCATCATAAGCTACCTGCGCCAGCATTGGCCCAACACGATGATCATCCTTAGGGGCGACAGCCATTTTTGTTCCAAAGAGTTTATGGAGTGAGCAAGGGAGAGCCATAGGGTTGAATTTATCACAGGGCTCAGTGGCAATTCTGTTTTAAACCAAAAGGCCAAAATAACCATAGAAAGCGCCAAAAAAAACTTCCAACAGTCGGGTACACCAGTGAAACGTTATCATAGCTTTCAATATCAGGCATCCAGTTGGGCTTTTGCCGAACGAGTGGTAGTCAAAGTAGAAGTAAGCAGCATGGGGACAAATGTAAGGTATATTGTCAGCAGCCTGCAAAATGTTCGTGCCAAGGCGCTTTACGAACAAGGATATTGTGCAAGGGGCGCAGCCGAATTGCGTATCAAAGAACATAAAACATACCTTAAGTCGGACAGGATGTCCTGCAACAGCTTTAAGGCCAATCAGTTCAGGTTGTTTTTGCATTCTGCTGCTTATGTCCTGATGCACAGCTTGCAAAGCATGGCGTTAGTAGGGACAGAGTTTGCTAAAGCAACTATGAAAACACTTCAATTGAAGCTGATCAAAGTAGCTGCCCGGATCAAAGTACTGAAATCAAAAATTAAAATAGAGCTGCCTGCAGAATTTTACAGCGACCGGGTGTTTATGAAATGCTTTAAGAAATTTGAAACCCTAAGGATTTAGGCCAAAATTCGGTAAGCTAATGTTCTTCAACATCTTGATGTCAAATAAAATTATCAATGGGCTTTACGGGAAAACCCAAATAGGAAAATTATGCTCATAAGCCATGTGATTAGGGTAAATATATGGAAATTTAAGCGATTATTCTTGATTCGCAATGCCTGACCCTGCTCGGTTAAAAAATTTTGCCTGTTTTTGGGAGTTTATGAATTAAACAGGTTAGAATGCTATTTCAAACAGATTCCGACAAAGTTTCCGAAGTATGAGGAAACTTTGTCGGAATGACGCGTTTTTATGAAGTCAGGAGGCAAATGCGGCGCACTTCGACTCCGCTCAGTGACCAGGCCGCATTTGCCTTAAACGCCTGATAAACAGCGTCATTCCGACCGGAACAAAGCCAAACGAAGTGATTAAGGCTTTGTGAAGGGAGGAATCTGTTAGGGATCAATGGTTTATTAATAAATATCTGCATATTATTCTCAAACATTATTGTTACCCACGAAATTCTTAGTAGAATCATAATTTATAGCTAGCCGGGCAAATTTACTTATTGGAACAAAGAGCAGGACGGAGGTTTTCATGCAGTATAATTTCTGCAGTCTTGGGTTTTGGTATAATTTTTTTTGGTTTTAAGTTGTTGATTTTCTGGTTTATATAGATGTCGATAATTGTTTTATACATTTTTCAAGTTCAACTTGAAAAATGTATAAAACAACGGACTTTTCTTTAGAGGATTAGAAGAATGCACCCAGGAATAACTAATTTCACTTTCCCACCTGCATCACCTTTTGCTGATAAAACCGCACTTTATCTTTATTGCCCAGCTCGTTATGGGTGTGCATCAGGTTGATGAGGACTTGTTTTTCATGTGCTTTGTATTTTAGGGATTCTTCCCAAAAGTCAACAGCTTTTTGTTTTTGTCCGCTTTGGTAGTAGTAAAGTCCTTTATTGGCCAGTGCATCGGGATGTTGTGGATCGATCTGCAATGCCCTGTCAAAATAGAAGAGTGCACTGTCGTTGCGGCCTTGCTGAATATAGCTAACCCCAATATTATTGATGGCGCGCACATGTTGTGGTTCCGATTTCAGGCATTTCCTGAAATATTTGCGTGCATTGGCCATATCCTGCTGAAGAAAATACAAATCACCGGTTTCAAAGGCGGCTGTGGTATAATCGGGATAAATACTGAGGGCTTTTTGTGCAGCATTCATGGCTAGCCGTGTCAGGCTGGCTTTTTGCGCCTGATTTTGACTTTTGTTGATTTCCTGTTTCAGCTGCACCGACCAGGCCAGTTGTGCGCGGGCGCTGTTTGGCGAACGATTTACCCCTGCTTTCGCCAAGGTAAAATTATTTTGCCATGCCGGGCTGTAAGAAAAGAAGGAAATCAGGTAGATCATCGCGAAAAGTGCAGGAATTGCATAACGGATTTGCAGTTGTTTTGATGGCGTTTTTGTCCTTTCACTGAGCATCATCACCAAAGCAATAAAAGCCATAATAAAGCCCAGCGATGGGGCAAAAACAAAGCGTTCGGCCATAGTTGCACCAATGGGGATGATGAGGTTGGATGCCGGCAGCAGCATCACAAAGAACCAAAAAACGCCCAAACTGAATAATTGCTGTGTTTTTCGCAACCTGAAGGCGAAAAATATTAATACAATGATGCCTGCCAACGAAAGCAAAAACGACCAATGAGTAAGCCCAACCAATGGAATCTGGTTGTAGGAATAATCCCAGCTTTGGTTAAAAGGCACAAGCAACAGCATGAGGTAGCGCCCGATGATCTGTATGGCTGTAGCAAATTGTTCGGCAAAACTTCCGGCTATAAGGCTGTTGTTGATCGGGTCGATACTTTCTCCACTGTCAAAACTGCCAATGACCAATATGCGCACAATCAGATAAGCCGCAACAGGAACAGTGAAAAACAAGGATTTCTTCAGTAGGTCTTTGGAAGTTTTTTCTGTGATCAGGAAAAGTGCAGTGAGCGGGATTATGAGGGCAAACATTATACCGCTTTCTTTACTGAAAGCACTCAAAGTGAGGAATAAAAGCGCAAACCAAAGGTATTTCTTTTCCTTTGATGCATAATATTTTAAGCCGTTTTGCAGGGCTGCCAGACCAAACAGCATGGCCAGAATTTCATCTAAGCTCTTTATATTGGCCACCACTTCAATGTGCAATGGATGGATGGCAAATAATAAGGCAACGAACCAGGGAACCCAGGCTCTTTTATCGGGGAAATATGGTTTTAGGATGTTAAATATCAATAAAACAATCAGGAAATAGCCAATAATATTGATAAAATGAAAAGCGCCGGGATTCATTCCTGCCACGGAACTGATTATTGCCAAAACCGTTTGTGTCAATGGTCGGTAGAGCTGTGCATTGTTTTCATTGTAGCCATAAAAATAGCCATGCGACCAAATATCCGCTAAACCACTTAAGCCCTTCTGTACAAAAGCGTTGTTTTCGACAGCAAAGGAATCGTCGAGCACAAATTCATAATTAATGCTGCGTCCGTAGAGGATAAAACAGATGATCAGAAACAGAATGGCGGGAAAGAACTTATTATTCATGATTTTAGGTTTTGCTGGTATTTCCTGATGTCCTTTTGCAGGATGTGCTCATAATCTTCTGCACACCACCGGATCAATGGATTTATCGGATCAAAGAAAAAGCTGTCGATTTGGTTTATGGCCAGTACCTTTGGTGAAGTCCCGCTGATAAATGCTGCGTCGAAGCTTTGGAGCTCTTGATAATGAACCGCTTTGCTTTTAAAGACATAAGGGCCTGACCGGATGGTGTTTATGATCTTTTGACGTGTTATTCCGGCCAAAACCAATTTTTCGGGGGCAGTATAAATTTCCTTTCCTTTTATCAAAAAAAGATTTGAACGACTTCCCTCTGTGACCAGGCCGTTTCGGTTTACCAAAACAGTTTCGTATATATTTTTGTCTTTTAGGATTTTGTCCGCCTTTTGCCTGACGGCCAGTCCCTGCTCTTTGATTTGTGGGTTTTCCCGCTCATCGAAAAGCAGCTGGCATACCACACCCTGCCTGTAGAGTTCTTCTCCGGGATAGTGATGTGGCAACTCCTGTATCTGCACATCATGCTGATTGCCTTCAGAATAAATCAGGCAAATCTCAAAATTCCCGTTTATCATATGGCACTGACTAAGGAAATCAATCACATACTGCCTGATTTTATTATTTCCAGGGTAGGAGCAAAGGCTGGCATGTTGCACGGATTTCTCCAGGCGTGCAAGATGTTCTTCGAGGAAAAGAGGACAGGCATCAACAACACGCAATACTTCGTAGATACGGCGACTGTGGATTTCAGTGGAAGGCGATCCATGCTGGAACCGGCCATTGAGAAAAATCAGTTCATCAGTTTTCACTGCATACATTTAGAATGGCAGATCATCCGAATCTGATTCGGGTGGAATATCCTGAAGGCTGTGAGGTGGTGCCTGTGGCAAGCCTTGCGGAGCCGGGTCTGGAGCGCCTGCTGGTGCTGCACCTGCTGTATCCCGATCCACACTCCACGCTTTAAGGTTGGTATACCACTTTCCACGGAATTCTCTCGATTCGATATCAAAGGCAACTTTTAAGCGTTCACCAGGCTGAAAACTTTTAAGGGCAGAAGCACGTTCGTTCCAGGCTGCCAAACATATTTGCTTTGGGAATTTTTCTTCGGTTTCAATTACAAATTCCTGCTTGAGCCATGGCCCACGTGCACTTTCTCCTTTTTGCTCTTCCAGCAACTGTACCAATTTTCCTGTTATTTCTTGTGACATAGTTCTTTCTTTTTGCTTTTTCAATGAACCCACAAAAATAATAAAAGGATAGTCCCGATTATGGATTTTTTTTCACAATTTCGCTTGTCGGTGACCATTTTCCTGCGCGCAAATCTCCTTTGAGGCTGTCATTGATTATGCCGAGGAAATCATTTCGTTTAAGAAGCCGTCCGCCTAAAGTCCGTAAGTGCGGTGTATCCTGCTGTGCATCAATAATGTTGTACTTGTTTTCGATAAGGAATTGTACCAAATGATAAAAGCACACTTTGGAAGCATCGGTCATTTTATGGAACATGCTTTCACCAAAAAACACTTTACCAATGGCCAGGCCATACAATCCGCCCACCAGTTTTCCATTATGCCAGGCTTCGACCGAATGGGCAAATCCATAATTGTGCAATGCCGTATAGGCTTCAATCATTTCATTTGTGATCCATGTGCCCCCTTCCTGCCCGGCGCGGGGACTATCGGCGCAGGAACGGATCACGTCTTCAAAAGCAGTATCGAAGCGGATTTCAAAAGGTTTTTTCTTCACCGTCTGGCGCAGGCTTTTGCTGAATTTGGCTTCCCGGGGAAAAACCACAAGGCGCGGATCGGGCGACCACCACATAATGGTATCGCCTTCGTACCACGGAAAAATTCCATTGATGTACGCATTCAGCAAACGTTCCGGTTCCAGGTCGCCGCCAATAGCTACGAGGCCGTCCTGTGTGGCATTTTCCGGTGCAGGAAAAGCATAATGTTCGTCGCTGAGTTGGTAAACAGGCATTTATAATTTTGGTTTATAGCCAAATAATTCGTTTTTGATAATCATGTCCGAAACATATTTCGGAACAAGCTCTTCCCAGCCTTCCTGCTGATTTTGAATCATTTCCAAAACCTGATGGCTGAATACATTCATCCGCTCCCGGTTTACCTTTTTAATATCGATGATTTTTTTGCAGGAAACAAGATGTTTATATAGCAATTCAATATCTTCGGGTAATTCCAGGTTTTTAGAGCTGAGCAGTTCATCGCTGTCTTTTTTTAGTGCCGGATACACATAAAGTTTCATATTTTGCGTAAACAGCTTGCCAAAGGCTTCCAGTATTCCGCCTTTCAGATGCGTATAATATTTCCGGTCGAGTACCTTGATGAATGTAAGCACACCAATTACGATGCGCAGGTTCATGATGCGGAATCTCGAAAGATAGTTTACCAGCTTAAAATATTCCCTGAAATTAGACACCATCACATTTTGTCCCATTCCGTTGAGGATATCGACACGTGCCAGGAAATCACGTTCATGAAAATCACCGTCTTCGAGCAGGTTGTTGAGCGTAATCTCGCATAAAGCGATGGTGTTATCGCGATCATAATCCTTGTCTTTTTTGAAAATGGCATAGCTGGATTTGATCATATCAATGCCCACATATGTAATAGGGCGGAAGCTGCCACGGAAAGCAAGCACATTTTTCTTATAGACCATATCGCCGGGTTCCTGCACTTCGCCATAGCGGTCGAACATGATGGCCGGGGCCATTTTGTTTTTGACCAGCTGAACGGCAAGCAGACGGTTGTCCACATAGCCGAGTTCCGGGCCGTCCATATGGATCATATTGATTTCGAGCTGGTCACGACCCAGGTTATCGAGAAGCGACTGAATAAATGTGTTTGGATATTCCCAATGTTTATAACAGGCATACATCAGGTTCACGCCAAAGATTCCCAATGTTCTTTGCTGCAGGAGGCTGTCGTTTTCAAGCAGGCGCACATGCAGCAAAACCTGATTGGGGCCTTGATCCGCATCAAGCTGAAAGCGGAAGCCAATCCAGCCGTGCCCTTCATTGTCTTTTTTGAAATTGATGGTGGTAACCGTATTGGCAAATGCAAAAAAGCGGGTCTTTTTCGGTCGTTGCTCGCCCAGGATTGACACCACTTTATCAAATTCTACCTGAAGCATCTTTTCCAGTCGTTCGCGGCAAACATAACGGCGGTCGGCACGGGATCCGTAAAGTGCATCGCTGTATGCCATATCGTAAGCTGAGATTGTGCTGGCGATCGTGCCTGATGCAGCACCGGCACGGAAAAACTGCCGTGCAACTTCCTGGCCTGCACCTATCTCCGCGAAAGTGCCGTAAATATCATCCGTAAGGTTGATGCGCAATGCTTTTTTGCTTGTAGTCAATATTTCTTCAGCCATATCTTTTTTTCAAACAGCGTTCAACAAGCTGTTTTGTTCAGTACTCTTCAAAAGTACGCAAAATTTAACAAGCGGGCGCTATTGCATTGTGGAAGCTTTTTTTGCAAGATGCTGTTGTGTGTTTTCCAAAACTTTCAGGAAGATATTAAAACTTTCATTGGCCATCAGCTTTTCGTGTATGAGTTTCTCGAAGGCTTCGTTGCGGATTTTGAGTAGCTTTTGTTCGGTTTGGCCGACTTCTTCCTGAGTGTTAATTCGGCTAATTTGGTTGTCTATATTGAGTATTTCTTTGTAATAAACGTCAATCCGGTTCTTTTTTCTTCTTCTTTGCCAGTTGCTGATGGAAGTTATTGCACCGGCAAGCAGAGCCAAAACGGTAAAAATAAGTGCAATTACTTCGGCATATTTTTCCAGAAATCCCGGCAAAGCCCTTTCGTAATACATATTTGCTCCCGGATGCACGGGAAAACGCAGGATGTTGGTATTGAAGGCTTCGCGTATGCCGTTAAAAATCGGGTCTTCATTGAGCAGAAGGGGCTTGTGTTCAATGATTGTTTTTGTAATCTCATAAACCACATCCTCAGGTACTTCGCTGCGGCAAAGCAAAAGTCCCATAGTTCCAGCTGTAAGTACCGGCGTTTCGGGTTTGTCGGAATAAGTATAGCGGGGAATGATGCAAGGTTCGATGGTGAGGTTTTTCATGCTGATCCCGTGCACGGCAGAGCCTTCAATTTCGATGGTTGATGGCTTGTCGAGGGAAAACAAGCGGAGATTGTCCTGTTCCAGCATTTTAATAATACGAGGATTGTTGAAGCTGGTTACAGAGCAGCTGATATCAATATTTTCATTGACGGTGTTTTCATTGAATGGCGTATGCACAGCGGTATAATCATCATCCTTAAGACCAAACTCATGAAAGATTTTTTTGACGAGCCAGGCCGTTCCGCTGGTTTCGGGACCCATTCCAACACGACGGCCTTTTACAAGATCATAAAGCTTGTCGTATTTCAGGCTGTCGGGATGGATGATAAAAACAATTTGCATATAAAGCGGCATAATAGTCCGTATGTTTTTATCCAGTATTTCAGAGGAATATCCACAGCGGCTATAATCCAAACTGTTTTGGATGATGGTAAAATCGCATGCACCGCTGGCCAGCAAACTAAGATTTTCGTATGAGCCTGTGGTTGTGTCAACAAGCTCGAAACGATAGGGACTGTATAGTTCAACCTGCTGTTTAACGGCATTACCTGCTTTATAAATGGATGTCCCTTTTTGGGTGATCGCTATTTTATGGTGGGTTTTGTCGTTTTTGCAGGAAGCGCACAAAAACAGGAGGAGAACAAAAAGAAGAGAATACGAATAAAAAGCTTTTTGCAGTTTCATGTTGGCTGATTTGGCTATAAAGATAGAAAAATTGATGATGCAAAGTTGAATTTTTATAATTTGATTTTTGTTCGGGTTTTCGATTGTTTGAAATAATTAGAGGCTGCTCCACGCAGATATTAAAAAAACCGGAATTCCTTCCGGGCTTAGCAGTGATTTGTAATTTGGGGTAATCGAATGTTTGTCTTTATTCGTTCACTGAATAATCAGTTTTTTGTTGTATTTCTCTTTTTCGTTTCTGATGCTCAGTATATACGCCCCTTTCGGTAGATGTGATAAATTCATTTCGGCCCATTTGTCTTTTTCAAAGCGATCCAGCGGATAGGAACTGACGATTACTGCCCCACGGCTGTTCAGTATGTCCACATACGCATTGCCTGAACATTCGTGCGTACAGTTGATTTTGAACCGTCCATTACTGGGGTTGGGCATAATGTTCAGATGTTCATTTTTTTTGTTGAGATGTCCTGTTTCCGTCGTCGAAAATTCAATAAAATCAATGCTGTGTCCGCCGAAATTCGGGATGGCCAGCACATTGTCCCATGGGTTGTAATCCAGTCCTGCGGCTTCGTTGTGCCCGGTAGAAATAATTTCATAATCGGAAAAATCGGCTTCGTATTTGATAATCCTGCCGGTTCCGCCATGGGAAGCCAGAAAAACGTTGCCATATTGATCCATAGCAATGCCATCGTAATATCCAAAAGTAGTTTCCGTTGCGGTGGTAACTTCATAAGTTTCCAGATCAATAGCCTGAACCGGTGCTGCCGGCGACCAGGCCACACTGAGCAATCGGTTATTGAACGGATCATAAATGCAATCCTGCACATATTGCGCCAGGCCGCTGTTTACGATGCATTCGCTGCTGTTGTTGCCGGGATCAATTTTATAGATGCCGCCGCCTGTGTCAATAACATACAGAAAGCCATCGGAATCCGATGTCATTCCGTCCATATGTGCAAAAGCATCAATTTCAATTTCAAAAACCTGATTTCCGTTTTCGAGGGAATATCCGAAGACTTTCTTTCCACTGCTGACATACAGTACATTGTTACAAATGCAGTTTCCTAAGGGCGAATCAATGCCGCTGATAAAAATTTCCTGCTCTTTGGTTTTTTTATTGATGGCGAGGATGTTGTTTCCGCCGCAATTGCTTACCAAATAGCGATCGCGTTCATGGTCAAAGGCGATACTTTCGGGTTTGTTGATGTAATCGGGATCGGTGGTTTGGTTCATAAACCAGGAAACAGTATGCTTTGTGTAGCTGATTGCCGCCAGATCCATATCGCCGTCATTATCTAAATCTGAGGGGCTGAGCGAGAATAATCCCTGGAAAATATCATCGAGGAAACTGCGGTTAAAATTTCCTTCTTCATCCTGATGCCAAATAGCGATGCGTGGTGAACCCATTCCTCCTCCAATCATATCGGTAAGGCCATCTCCGTTCATATCAGCTGCATCTAACCACAGAGCGCCGGGCATTAATTCCAGATTGTGACGCTTGAAATGGTTGTAGCCTTTGTTTTCGTACCAGGCCATTTTACTGCTGAGACAGGCAGCGACCAATAAGTCCATATCGCCATCTCCGTCCACATCACGGGCGCTCACAGTATGCGGAGCGTTTAAAGTGCTGTCGATCATGTGTTCGGTGAAATGCTCTTCACCATCATTTTCCCACCACAGGATTTCGTCATCAAGTTCGCCGCAGGCAAGGATATCTTCATCTCCGTCATTATCCAAATCTGCGGCCTCGATAAATGGCGATGTTTGAAAACGGTCGGAAATATGATGCTTTTCAAAATCAAAACCACCCTTGTTTTCCCACCAGGCGATATCGCTCTCATGCCCCTCGAAATCAAAACCGGAGCAGAGAAAGTCGGGCAGGCCATCTTCGTTGATGTCTTTTATGGAAACCGTATGTGCTCCTGTGAAATTAACAGTAATGTTATGCTCTGTCCATTCAAAATCAGTACCTTGCTGCCAAATCGAAATCATATTGCCTTGCACGGAGGCAGCAATAACATCTGTTAGTCCGTCTTGATTGAAATCAGCGCAACGAGCCGAACGTGCAACCGGAAAAGTACTGCTGATGATGTGTTCTTCAAAGCTGCGGTCGTGCAGGTTTTCAAACCAGATGACAGATTTCCCATAACCATCCCCGGCGCATAAAAGATCCTGATAACCGTCCTGATTAATATCATATGCCTGTATTTCACAGCCGTTTTTGAAATTTGTTTTCAGGTCTTTTTTCTTGAATTGCGTTTGTGCCTGAGCAAAAGAAGCCAAAACAAGAAAAAGGATCAGTACTAACTGAATGCCATTAGGCTGCTTTGGGTATAATGTTTTCTGTTTTTTCATGATATTCTTTTTTTCGATGATTTTGAGACCAAATTATCTGCATAAGAGGCTCAATACAAATTAAGTGGATCAAATCCCTGCAGCGGCATCTAAATTGATTTGTGTTAGTTACGAATGGCGTTGGACATGTACAGGCTGTTGTTTGTCGATTGGCGATTGTTGTTGCGCACTCTTTTTAGTTTCCGGCCAATCTTTTATGTATTTTTGAATCGATGACAAATATTGAGTTCGAAAAAGTTAATCTTGCCGACATCACCGGATGGAATGGTTACAGGCGATACAGACCGCTCATTCATGCAGCATTGTGGTTGGCCTATCTTTTTGCGTATGCCTTCCTTTATTACCTGATTTATGAGTCAGTGAATTTTCCCAAAGCCCTTATGCAGTATTCCTTCACATTTTGGATTGATATTCTGGTGGCTTATCTTACGGTTTATTTTCTAATTCCCCGCTATCTCTTACAGAAAAGGTATAAGGCTTTTCTGGGATTGTTTTTGCTGAGTGCTGCGTTTTTTATTCTGCTGCAAAGGGTGGTTTATATTTATGGATTATACGGAATTATGTACCCGGAGCATCAAAGTAAATTGGTTTTCTGGCGGTTTAATTTTGTGTATATTTTCTTTAATATATATGCTATGCCGGCCATTTTTGCCGTGGTAAAATTGGTCGAATACTGGATTGTAAACCAGCGGCGTAATCAGCAGCTAAAGGAAGAGAAAATGGATGCAGAGCTCAAATTCCTGAAGTCACAAATCCATCCGCATTTTCTTTTTAATACGCTCAATAACCTCTATGCCTTAACGCTGGACAAATCGGAGAAAGCTCCGGAAATCGTTTTGCGACTCTCGGATTTGCTCAGTTATATGCTCTACGATTGCAATGCGCGTGCAGTTCCGCTGCGCAAAGAAATACAATTGCTCAGCGATTATATAGAACTGGAGAAAATCCGTTATCAGGATGGCGTTCAGATTGATATTGAAGTGGAAAAAGACCTGCCCGATATTTTTGTGCCGCCGCTTTTGCTGATTCCTTTTGTGGAAAATGCCTTTAAACACGGTATGAGCCGAAAGATCAGCAAGCCCTGGGTGAAAATTGACCTGAAGATAAATGCAGGGAATTTACTTTTTGAAGTAAAAAACAATCAGGCAGAGCAATTGCACGAAAAAGAAAGCTATACGGAAGGAATTGGACTAAAAAATGTGAAGAGGCGACTTGACCTGATCTATCCTGAACGTTATAGCCTTAATGTGCATTCAGGTGAAGATGAGTTTGCCATCCAACTTATAATTCCATTGGGAATCATTGACTTAAAAGAGGAGGAATCATGAAAATAAAATGTATTGCTGTGGACGATGAACCTTTGGCTTTGCGGGTAATCCAATCGCATGTTGAAAAACTGGATGATGTAGAACTTGTGGCTACGTGCAGTAATGCGCTGGATGCTTTTCAGTTGCTGCGCAAGCATAAAGTGGATCTGGTTTTGCTTGATATCCAGATGCCCGAACTCAATGGAATCCAGTTTTTAAAAAGCCTGGAAAATCCTCCGGCCATTGTTTTTACCACGGCTTATCGCAATTATGCCATAGAGGCTTTTGACCTTAATGTGCTGGATTATCTTCTGAAGCCGATTTCATTCAGCCGTTTTTTAAAGACCATTAACCGTTTTCATGCACAAAAAATCTCAAAACAGCAAAGCCCGAAAAATGTGCAGGTCAATGAAAGTAATGACAAGGGATATATCTTTGTAAAGCGCAATAAAACCATGATTAAGGTGATGCTGGACGATATCTGCTATATCGAAAGCCTGAAGGATTATGTGCGCATCAATACATGTGGTGATAAAATGTTTGTGAAGTACCGCATCAGCAAAATAGAGGAGGAGCTGCCGGAGGAAAAGTTTATCCGGATTCACAAATCCTATATCGTTTCCGTAAACAAAATTGAAAGTTTGTCACCCGCTTCGGTAGGGATTGCCGGCGATAAACTGCCCATTGGGCGCAGTTATAAAGAAATGGTACTGAGAAGGTTGAGCTATTATTCGGAATAGATGCAGTGGATTATTCCTGGGCGGGCTTTTCGGCCTCAGCTATCGGCTGTTCCGGTTTTCTGATTTTTGGATCGCGGCTTAACAACAATATGAGCGAAAGCAGCGACATCACGAAACCTACAGGTGTAAAAATCACCTTTTCCCAAAAACTTTCTGAATAAAAATTGCCAATGGTGTTGAGCAGAAAAAGTGCTGCCATCAATCCCAGAAAAATGTTTTGTGCCGAAACCGACAGAAAGGCCTTCAATCTTTTCATGCGCATCAGTACAACTGTAAGAAATAATAAATTGATAGCCAGTGTGATGGATTCATAAATATACATCTGTAAGGGACTTTGCAGGTTGCCGCCCCAAACCACTGTGTAGGGAATGATTTTAAAAAGCACAAGGATATGGAAAATGATCATCAGGGAAAAGATGATCGTTAATGCGTTGCCGGCAATTTTTTTCATGATTTGGATATTTTATTGCTGCAAGATACAAAATCCTCTTTCAAAAATCTATGGAAATTTTTATGAGAAATAAGGATCTACTAGGAATTTCGTGGGTAACAATAATGTTTGAAAATAATATGGAGATATTTATTAATAAACTATTGATCCCTAACAGATTCCTCCCTTCACAAAGCCTTAATCACTTCGTTTGGCTTTGTTCCGGTCGGAATGACGCTGTTTATTAGGTGTTTAAGGCAAATGCGGCGAGGACACAATAGTATATTTTAAAGACGTCCTCGCCGCATTTTCCTCCTGACTCCATAAAAATGTGTCATTCCGACAAAGTTTCCGAAGTATGAGGAAAACTTTGGAGGAATCTGTTTGTAATAGCATTCTAATTTCTTTCCACGAAATTCCGTGTAGAACCAGAAATAAAAAATCCGGCTCATTTTAAAGAACCGGATTCCTTTCGTTATTTCTGGAGCAAATTTATTTTACCGTAATTTTTTTGCTTAATACCGTATCAGCTATTTGAATCTTCAGAATGTAAATTCCTGCTTCAACATTGCTTAAATCGATAATGGTGTTGGGCAGATTGGAGATTTGCGTTTGTATTGTTTTTCCATTGATATCCAGCAAGGAAATATCTATATTTTGATTATTTCCCGGGAGGAGAATATTGAGGAAATTGTTTGCCGGATTGGGGAAAACTTTAATTTGACCTATGGTGAGTTGACTGTTGGTGCCAACATAACTTTCGTTGAGGTCGATGCTTACCTGCCAGTCGTCGGGTGTTGGGTCGTTCCACATAGACTGCAGGATCATTCCGATAGCTGCGTATGGTGTTCCGAGCAACATTTCGATGGTTGCCTGTGTTTGTGGGCTTGGCGTGCCTTCATTGCCATGATAATGTGCCATAAATGATTCTGTAATAGCGGGTTCTACCTGAGCGGCCATTGTTGAGTCGAGGCTGTAAGGAGGCTGTGTGAGCATATAATTTACAAGGATCGGAAGTCCGCTTTGGAGGTAATTATGTGCATAGGTTTGAAAGGGAACCCCACCCAGATCGTAATCAATATTCTGAATACTATCGCCGGAAACGGTCAGGAGGTTGTTTTCGTCAAGGCTCAAAATGTGGTAAGGCGATGGCCAGGTTACCGTGGAACCTGTTTCAATATCGTAGATTACATGGCCTTCGCTGGTCACTTTCCGCACGATATCCTGAGCGTGATAATGGCCGGTAAAAACAATCTTGAGACCAAGTGCAGCTAATTCTGTGGAAGCTGTTTCCCAGTTGTCGATTACATATTCGGAAAACAGGCTTTTTTGACCGGCATAATGCTCCAACATATTATGATGCTGAATGGCAAAAATATTTTTTCCGGCATTTTTGGCTTCCTGTATCTTTTCTTTTGCCCAGATGTAGGTTTCAGGACGGAATTCCCCTCCGGTAAATGGGTGGTCTAGCGTATCATTTCCTTCGTATTTGCAAACATCAAGTGAAAGGATCTGCAGGCCATCAACGGGCTCAATGAGATAACTCAGCGATGCGGGATCTTTCTCGATCGCTTCACCAAAACCAAAATTATTGTAAATGCTGTCAAATTGAAACGGGCTCACATTTGCCACAGGAATAACATCGGCGCCATCATACGCAAAAGCAGACGGACTGTTGATATCGTGATTTCCGGGACAAACAACAACTTGTATTCCGGCATCTTCCATTTCCTGAAATTTAGCAGCTACTTTTGTGTGGCTTGAGTATTCTCCGTCTTTCGTCAGGTCGCCGGGAACAAGAACAATGTCCGGTTGAAGGCTGATAAGTGAATCCGTAACTGAATTTAAAATCGCTTCACTTTCACGAATCATTTTGCGATCCATTAAAACGTAGGTTTGAAAAGCAGCACCGTCATTGATGATCAGCTCCGGATCAAAATAATGGATATCGGCAATAACCGCAATCTTAATGTCTTGCGCCTGAATATTACCAATAAACATGCAGGCTATTAGGCCTGAAATAACAAAAAGTGTAAATTTTTTCATGCTTTTTTTATTAATTAATTGGATGGCAAATTTATCTCTACCTATTTGGTTTTGAGTTAAGCTCATTTGAATATATCGACAACTATTTGTTAAGCAGTAAAAGTCGCGGCTCATGTTTAATAGTACTGTTCGTTTTTGTTTTATTGTTTTAATAATGTTTCTATATTTGTCCTGTTTGTATGTAGCTCTGACGAAAACGAATTGTTTGAATTAAGTATTGATATTTTTGGAAAAGCCTGCCTGAATTGCGGAATAAATGAAAATATAATAATTAACGGATGAAAAAAGTTGGGTACATCGTCTTAGCCTGTTTAATTCATAAACTCCCAAAAACAGGCAAAATTTTTTAACCGAGCAGGGTCAGGCATTGCGAATCAAGAATAATCGCTTAAATTTCCATATATTTACCCTAATCACATGGCTTATGAGCATAATTTTCCTATTTGGGTTTTCCCGTAAAGCCCATTGATAATTTTATTTGACATCAAGATGTTGAAGAACATTAGCTTACCGAATTTTGGCCTAAATCCTTAGGGTTTCAAATTTCTTAAAGCATTTCATAAACACCCGGTCGCTGTAAAATTCTGCAGGCAGCTCTATTTTAATTTTTGATTTCAGTACTTTGATCCGGGCAGCTACTTTGATCAGCTTCAATTGAAGTGTTTTCATAGTTGCTTTAGCAAACTCTGTCCCTACTAACGCCATGCTTTGCAAGCTGTGCATCAGGACATAAGCAGCAGAATGCAAAAACAACCTGAACTGATTGGCCTTAAAGCTGTTGCAGGACATCCTGTCCGACTTAAGGTATGTTTTATGTTCTTTGATACGCAATTCGGCTGCGCCCCTTGCACAATATCCTTGTTCGTAAAGCGCCTTGGCACGAACATTTTGCAGGCTGCTGACAATATACCTTACATTTGTCCCCATGCTGCTTACTTCTACTTTGACTACCACTCGTTCGGCAAAAGCCCAACTGGATGCCTGATATTGAAAGCTATGATAACGTTTCACTGGTGTACCCGACTGTTGGAAGTTTTTTTTGGCGCTTTCTATGGTTATTTTGGCCTTTTGGTTTAAAACAGAATTGCCACTGAGCCCTGTGATAAATTCAACCCTATGGCTCTCCCTTGCCCACTCCATAAACTCTTTGGAACAAAAATGGCTGTCGCCCCTAAGGATGATCATCGTGTTGGGCCAATGCTGGCGCAGGTAGCTTATGATGCGTTTGTGGATCGAAAAAACATCAAGGCTTTTGCTGCGGCGGCCAGGTTTGAGGATAGTGGTTCCCAGCTTGCCCGAAAAGCCTTCATATATGTGCAAAGGCATATAGCAATAGTCCCCGTAGTAATTATTGAACATGGTAAGCTGTTGATTACCATATGTTAAGCTGCTTGTATCGTCAGAATCAAGTATAATAATTTTTGGTTCGTGGTCATAGGAAGCGATAAATTTATCTACAAAGACCTTGGCCATTTTGTAGTTCTGAGAAGCCGTGATTTGATTCTCAAAACGACTCATTGTAGGCTGGGCTGAAAGGCTTTCTGTAGTCTCACAGCATACCTTAACTACCTCATCGTCCCTGAGCGCATTGCAGTCATTTGCATCTTCAAAGCCTGCAGCAATTTGCATAATACGCTGGCTTAGAAGGCGTTTTGTGCTGTGCTTGACATAACTTTGGTTGCGGGGGTCTTCAATGCAGCCTGCAAGGCTGTCGATTAAACCAAGCTGTTTTTCTACTTCGCGAAGCAATAATAGGCCGCCATCACTTGATGTCTTTTTCAAAGTAAAGTTAACCTCAACCTTTTTGCCATTTGAACTGGTGAGAGGAAAAAGGCTCTTTTGTGTAATTTCCTGTGGTTTTGTGCCACTGTTTGAAATATTCTTTGTATTTTTAGCCATAGGGATTTTTGTTTTTGTTTGCCGACATAAAGATACTGAATATCAATGAGGTATCGCACAAATTTCCCTATTTTTTTTTGGTTTATGAATAATTTAGGTTAGGCCTCGTTTTGATGGTCATGTTTTTCGGGAATAGCAGGGGACAAAGCAGGCTATTGGGGAAAATTTCCGAAGAAGAATGGGCAATTACCGCCTGCGAATTTGACAGCTCCGCCAAAGCTTTGATAATCTTTGATGCAGCGAAATGCGAAATTGTGCAGAAAGACAATATGACCGACTCAGATTATGCAAGCCCGGGATTAAAAGTTCAAATGTTTGAATTGGGCTTAAATCGGCATATTCGCATCAAAGTACTGGAAGATTTTCCTGAAGATTTTAATGTTTTTGAGTATCAGCTCAGCGATAAAAAGGGGGAGAAGCAAAAGATTTCCTTTTTGAAAGGTTTCGTCTTGAGCAATCAGGATGGGAAAATCAGAAAAAGAAAAATCAAACAGAAGGATATAAATAAAAAAACATCCGGAAAGGATATGGTAAAATATAGCCTTTGCTTGTGTCGGATTAAAAAAGGTGATGTTATCGACCTGAAGCTTAAAATTATATCACGGAATTTTGATGTGCCCGAATGGTCGTTTATGTCCGCATATCCCTGTTTGCTCAGTTCCTTCTGCTTTTCGCGTCCTGATTTTTTCGAATATCAAAAAATCTTTTCCGGCACTTATGCAGTCGATAATGAGCGTTTTACATCCGATGAACACTATTCCATGAGCTATCCCACAGAATATGGATGGAGTTTTTATCTTTTTGAATATGAGCGTATTCATGATTGTTATAATGGCCAAAATTTGCCCTCTGTCGGCGAAAGGGAGGAATGTTTGCTGCAGTTTCAACTTGGGGGTTTTACAGGTGATATGTTGAATAGTAGTTCCGGTGGATTTTACAGGGCACATTAGTTGGTTTCTGCCCTTAATGTCTTCTGAGCTTTTGGGATTATTTATTTTTATTGTAAACTTTACCACGGCTGGTTTAGTTCGGCAATCTTACGTCGACAAGCTCAGAACATCGTAGCACGGTGCACTATAACACATTGATTTTGAGTATTCTGATTGAAGCACTCTGTATTAGGGATGGACACTAAATACGTGGTTTTTGCGTATTGCTGAAACCAGGATGTTTTCGAAAAATGAATCACCCTCGTTTAGACCGCGGGCTGGGCAGTCAAAACAGCGGGCCGGATGAGGGTGAATTCCCGATGCTTAGAATTCCATCAAAGGGCCTAAAGCTTTGCCGAGGCACGAGGCACTACTTTGATTGGAAATTCTTGGCATCGGGAAAAGCGGGGGGAAGCTTTGTTTTGACTTGGCTTTTTGTTTCCTTTTGTGCCAAAACAAAAGGAATAAAAACAATAAGCGAAGGTGTGGTTAATATCCATTATCATTATTAATTTGATACCACTCAATGTTAAAAATGGATGCCATATCCGGAAAACAATAGGAGGTATTTCAGCTAATAAACTGTTTTATTCTTGCTATCTTTGCAGCAAATTATTGATTATGAGTTTAAAAAGTATTCATTCAATATGCTTTGTACTATTTTTTATTGCTGCAATAAAAGCCGATGAAGCCCGCCTGTTTTTTCAGGTGAATATGTCCTGGCAGATTGAAGCCGGTAATTTTGATCCGGAAAATGACTTTGTGGATATCGCCGGAACCTTCAACAACTGGGGCGAGGAGCTGACTCCGCTCAGTGATCCGGATAATGATAGTATCTATGAGATTGAGCTGACTGGCTTTCTGACCAGTGATTATATCGAGTTTAAATTTCGTAGGAACGGCCAATGGGATGGGAGCGAGGAATTTCCCGGTGGCGGGGCAAACAGAACCTACAATATCGAAAAAATATACGATTCGCTTTATTATTGGTATAACGATGAATTGCCTGCAAACGGTCCTCCGGTAGCGGGTTTGAACAGTAATCTAACATCACTTTTAGAAGGTGGGCGCGTAGATTTTACAAACCATTCAATGGGCAATGTGTTGAGCCTGATGTGGTATTTTGAAGGAGGAAATCCACAAAACTCTGCCGAAGAAAATCCTTCCGTACTCTATACAGATGCCGGAACTTTTGATGTGCAGCTGATTGCCTATGGCGAAGAAAACAATGATACGCTTCGTCTTGAAGATTATATCCAGGTGAACGAACGCGATGAGAGCATGATGGGATGGTGGAACAATACCGTTTTCTATGAAATATTCGTGCGTTCATTTTATGATTCCGATGGAGATGGAATTGGTGATTTCCAAGGAATTATCGAAAAACTGGATTATCTCAACGATGGAGATCCGCAAACTGATGACGATCTGGGCATTACGGGCATTTGGCTGATGCCGGTCCATCCGTCACCTTCCTATCATGGCTATGATGCCACCGATTATTCGGCCATCCATCCCGATTACGGCAGCATGGACGATTTTAAGGAATTTCTGGAAGAAGCCCATGCACGGGGCATCCGCGTCATCCTCGATTATGTGATGAACCACACCAGCAGCCAGCATCCCTGGTTTCAGGCTTCCTCCAATGCGCAAAACGAAAAGCGCGATTTTTACAGCTGGTCGGCTACAAATCCGGGCTATACAGGAGCCTGGGGACAGCAGGTTTGGCATCAGCACAGCAGCGGATACTATTACGGATTGTTTTGGGGCGGGATGCCGGATCTGAATTACCATACACAGGCAGTGAAAGATACCATGTTTGGATATGCTACCTATTGGCTGGACGAGATTGGTGTGGATGGATTCCGCCTCGATGCCATCGGTGGGATTTTTGAAGATGGGCAAAATATGTCAGACCTTCCCAAAACCATCGAATTCTGGAAGGATTTTTCAGCGCACACCAAAAGCGTGAAAGAGGGTGCCTATACTGTGGGCGAAGCCTGGACGAATACTCCCACTGTGCTGAAATATGTGGAAGATGGCGGCTTGAGAAACTGTTTTGAATTTGAACTGGCCGGAAATATCCTACATGCGGCCAACCATGGCGCGGCAACAGCTTTGCGCGAGAAAGCACAAATGGTTTATAATATTTATCCGCACAACCAATGGGGCAGTTTCCTGACCAATCACGATATGGACCGTGTGCTGGAACAGCTCGAAATGTCGGAGGAAAGGAATAAACTGGCCGCCAGTATTTTGCTTACAATTCCCGGAGCGCCATTTATCTATTATGGAGAAGAGATCGGGATGACTGGAACCGGAGACCATATGAACATCCGCCGTCCGATGCAGTGGGATGCTTTGGCCTATGCGGGTTTTAGTACAGTTTCTCCCTGGAATTCCGTGGGCAGCAATTATCAAAGCCATAATGTGGCCACCGAAAGCAACGACCCAAATTCACTGCTGAACCATTATAAAAAGATGATCCGCATACGCAATAGCTCTGAGGCATTGCAAACAGGACGTTATACAGATCTGGCTTGCAGTCATACAGAAGTTTTTTCTTTTCTGCGCCATGTGGATGAGGATACCGCTTTGGTGTTGATCAATAGCTCAGATGCCTATTTGCAAAACCTGACCGTGGATGTTACAGCATGTGATTTGCAGGAGGGGAGCAATACTTTCCTTGATTTGATGAGCGGCGAAATGCGCTCTTTCGATGTGGATGCGATGAGCCAAATGCAAATTTCGCATATGGGAAACAGAGAAGTTTTGATTCTTTCCCCGGATTTTACTTCCGCGGTAGCGGATGAGGTAAAATCAAGTGATGATATCCGTATTTATCCAAATCCGGTTCAAAATCAGTTGTTTGTGGAATCGGAACCACAAGCGGAACGGATTGAAGTTTATGATGCGCACGGACAGCTGCTTATAAGCCTGGAATCGCCAAAAACAACAACAGCCATTGATGTTTCCGCATTGCCAAAAGGCTCATATTTTCTGAAGCTTCATTTTAAAGATTCTGTTCAAAGCCGGGTATTTGTGCGTTTATAGCTTAAGTGATTTTATTGGTTTTCTGTAAGTTATGGGTTTTGTGGCCATTTTTCTTGATGTTCCTTGCTGTTTAAATGCGTGCTACCGCAAATAAATCTGCCTTATTTTGTGCAGTTCAAAATAGAATATTTATATTTGATGTTTCAAAGCACATGCTCGAAAGTAAAAATATTTAACTATTGGATATTGAGATGATTATGAATCTTTAATTACTGCTATAGAAGATGTATTGGTAACGGGAGGTTCTTATCTGCAGGAGTTGGCATTCATTATAAAAACTTCCTGCGTCAATAGAAAAATAGCAAAAATTGCAACTGATATGAGATTTTTTCGTTAATTTGAAGAGAATTTAAAGAAAATGTCATGCTAATTAGATTTAATGTTGAGAATTTTTTGTCATTTAATGAAAAATCAGAGTTTTCATTAATAGCAAACAAGGAAAGAAGACTTTCATCTCATTATTACAAAGGAAAAGGAATTAATATTTTAAAGTCAGGAGTTATTTATGGTGCTAATGCATCAGGTAAATCCAATTTCGTAAAAGCGATAGACTTTTCTCGAAGAATCATTGTTAATGGTATTGATAAACTTAATCCTGTTGATTGCCACTTTCGTTTAAAAGAAGGAAATAGTTTAATTCCAACTATTTTCCAATACGAAATAAGGTCTGGTGGTAAATACTATTCATATGGATTTGCATTAAAGCTAAAAGATAATCAGATAATTGAAGAATGGCTTTATGAAATTGGACAAGGAAAGGATAAAAAAATATTTGACCGATTTTTAAACGATGCAGACAAGCATGAAATCGATATTGCGATTCCGCTAAGTCCTAAAGCAAAAAAAAGGTTTGATGTGTATAGGGAAGATTTTGTCAACTCTGACAATCTCCTCTTCCTGAGTGAAATGAACAGAAAAAGTATTGAAGACTTTACTGAAGCAGTTGATTTTAAGAACGTATATGATTGGTTCGAGAAAAGACTAACTGTTGTATTTCCAAAGTCAAAGTTTACAGGACTAAATTTTATTGGAGACGACAATGAGATGTCAGAGACATTTAATAGCTTCCTTAATGTTTTCCAAACGGGTATCCATAATGTTACATCAGAAGAAATAGACCTTGAAAGTTTTGATATTCCAAAACAAATAAAGGAAGATTTAACGAAGAATATTGAGAAAGCAAAGTCTATAATTTTTGAAATTAATGGAATCACATATTCTTTGAAAAAGAACGAGCAAAATGAATACAAAGTAAAAAAAATCGGATTAGAACATTTAGATAACCAGAGGACACCAATTGTATTTGATATTGAAGATGAATCAGATGGAACTCAACGACTTTTTGATTTTATTCCAGCTCTTCATGAAATGACAAAAACGGACTCCGTTTTTATTATTGATGAACTTGACCGAAGTTTACATTCAAAACTCACTTATGGAATTTTTGAGATATTCTTAGAATTAACAAAACAAAATGAGAGTCAATTAATAGTTACAACTCATGAATCCCTTTTGCTTGATTTAGAGTTATTGAGGAGAGATGAAATTTGGTTTGTTGAAAAGATTAAAAATCAATCACGATTGTTTTCATTGGATGCTTTCAAAGTTCGAAATGATAAGATAGTTCGAAAAGATTATTTATTGGGAAGATATGGTGCAATTCCAATTTTCAAAAGCTTCAAAAACTTAAACTTCTAATTATGGCAGGAAGATTGAGAATAATAAATGAATTCGGTAAAAGAGCCATTGAATCGGAAAGTCAAGATACAAAAGAAGTCTATCTTATTTCAATTGCAAGTGAGGGCAAAACTGAAGAACAATATTTTGATGGTATTCATGATTTAGATTATTCAGAGATAATTAAAGTTGAAAGGTTAGAAAAAGAGGACGAGACAGATACGAAAAGCCACCCAAATCATGTAATCGAGCTTCTTGATGAAAGAAAAGAATACTGGCAAGAACACGGAATTGAAGCTAATGAATTATGGATGGTTGTTGATAGAGATAAACAAAATGTTAGCGAAGAACAATTAAACGCAATTATAGATAAATGCAAAAAAGAAGGCTATAATCTTGCTCTCTCAAATCCGACTTTTGAATTATGGCTACTAATGCATGTAAATGACTTGAAAGGATACTCAAAGGAAGATTTATTAAATAACGAAAAAGTTAATAAAACACGCAGGTTTATTGACAAAGAGCTTTCTGTAATTCTCGGTGGATACAACAAGAAGAATCTCAAATTGAGAATTTTGAGGCAGGCATAAAAGATGCAATTCAAAGAGCTAATGGATTTCCAACAGACAATAATAGTTTGCTGAAAGAATTGGGTACTAGTGTATGTGTTTTGGTAGACAAGTTGATGAAATAACGAAATGCCAACATTTTGTATAAGTAATGGCAGGGAATGTGGTAAACATCAAGGTTTGTAGCCCGCTCAAACTGAGTAGCGGTTTGACAGGAAAGTGCCACGCAATCTGCCACTACTCATACAATTTACCGTTGGCGTGCAACCCTAGGTAACAGAACAGGCATTAAATTGAAAGAAGATAAATGTTAAACCAAGAAAATTTATATCAACTCATTTTTAAAGAGCAATGGACTGACATCCTAAATTTACTTTACACCCATAAAGAGGAAATTTCCAACGACACAATGTTGCAACAAGCTGCGACAGTTTTTGAGCAAGAGTTTTTCAAAAAAGTTAGTGACTACTCCATGCAAAGAAAAGACATTGAAGATAACCTTGATACTTTATACATTCTTAATTACGGAAAATTTTACCGACTTATAGACGACAATTACCGAACTCTAATTCTAGAAATTGTAAATCGGAAACCACTGACCGAAGCGGTTAATTACGCAAGACATTTTCCAAATGAAGAAATTTGCAAGAAAACAATCAATAAATTTGACGAGCAAAAAACAAAAGAAGAACAGCACATAACAGCGATTAAAAGGCATGGGCAAGCGCCCATGGCCTTATAGCCGCCAAACTGTTGACGCCAAGCTTATAATGAAAACAAAAAGACACATAAGACTAGGACTAATTACAGCATTAATTTCTTTCTTGCTTGGATCAACCATATTCGGACTATATTATTTGACCTCTGATTCGAATCTTCTTTTCGTTGGTTATGGCTTCATCGTCTTGACAGGTTTGGTTAACATTGAGATTTTAATTTCAATCTTGCTAAAAGCGCTAAATGACAAAGAAAATCGGAAAAGTCTTTTAAGGACTTGTGGAATAATGCTTCTAAATATCCCCATTATGATTCTTTATTGTTGGATTGCAATGATTTTAATTGGAACAATGAGAATTACTTTTACTAATCAAACAGGAAAGAAAATTACCGATATTAATATTGTTGGTTGTGGAGGAGGTCATATTGACAATTTAGAAGTTGGAGAAAGTGAGGCAATTTGGGTTTCTATAACTGGAGACTGTTCAATATCTGTTGATTATTTATCTGACGGTCAAAGAAAAGAAGAACAGGTTGCAGGCTATGTTACCCCAGGTATGGGACAGAAACTGAATCATAGAATTGACGGAAATGACAAAGATATTTTTTAGAACAATGAAACAAAAAAGCCAGCTGCACAACAATTAAGCAACCTTTTCCGACCTAAGCCGGAAACTCGAAGGCTCGGGTTCGGTTTCCACGAATTACCCGGGACAGGCAGTGTCCAGATTCTATATGGATTGAATGCCTGCCTCGAGCCCTATAAGAAAACAGCTGTTGGATGTTATAGAGATTGATATCAAAAATTCCCAGTCTGCTTCTCGATATGTTTCTCCAAAGCTTCCTTCCAAATACGATATCCTTTACCATTCAAGTGCAGTCCGTCATAAGTCAGTTCTGCGTTCAGCTTTCCGTCCAGATCTTTTAAGAGATCAAAAATGTTGATAAAGACAAGCGAATGATATTTAGCAAGCTCATGAAGTTTGTCGTTGCAGTATCTGATGTCATTATTGCTCAATTGGGTTTGCCCAAGCGAAGGGGGAATGCTGTGGATATAAATCCTGCTTTCCGGTGCTTTTTGTTTGATTTTTTGGATAAGCACTTCGTAATCCTCCAAAAGCTGATCGACCGAATGCCCAAAGTATAAATCATTTGTCCCGATCATTAAGAATATTTTTGAAGGCATAGGGGCGAGGGCTTCATCCAGCCGAGCGCTAACTCCCTGGATGACATCTCCGGCCAGTCCGCGATTTTTAATTTTTGCAGAAGGGAAAAGTTCCGCCCAATGGCAATATTCGATATGGCTGTCGCCGATGAAGAGGATATCCGTAGAATCTTTTGGCATGATTTCAAAAATGCTTTGTTTGGTTTTTTGTGCAATCTGTAATCTGGATGGCATGTCCGCAGAGGAAAACCCAATTTTTTGACCGATTGAACTTATTCCGCCGCTTTTTTGGATGAATACTGCAAGGGCGATGATCAAAGCAATATTGAGCAGGATGGATAAATGGAGTGTCTTTTTCTTCATTTTAAGTGCCGGTCTGGTTTGTAGGATTCCATAATTTCGTCGGTCTAAAATACGCATTTTATGTTTGTGGCGTATTGTCTTTTGCAAATTTGCAGCCCGGATTTTAATCGTGTATTTGTGTTTATTTTTTAAATTTACACAAAAATTTATAGCAACATTTTGATTATGAGATATATTGAACGAGACCTGAAAAAAATAGCGCGTTTTGGCGAAAAGAGGGAATTGGAGAACGTTGAATTCCGTACTTATCTAAAAGGACTTGACTATGAAGAAGTTGATGAGATTGTGCGGCGGCTGAATGAAGAAATTATTCCACAAATCGATTGCAGGGAGTGCGGCAATTGTTGCCATTCATTGCGTCCCGGCCTGAATGATCAGGAAATTGAACACCTTGCTCAGTTGGAGCAGATTCCGAAAGATGATTATATCCGGAAATATATGGAAGAAGATGAATTTGATGATGAGCTTTATCTGAAAGATATGCCCTGTAAATACCTGAAAGGGAAAATCTGCACCATTTATGATGACCGCCCTGAAGCTTGCCGCTCCTATCCGCATACACATAAAGAGCGGTTCATTGGAAGGACACTCTTTATGATTTCACATTACGAAATATGCCCCATTGTCTATAATGTAATGGAGCATCTCAAAAAAGAATTGGGGTATCAGTACTGATTCGTGCGGCTTGTAGCCCCTTTGCTGAACAAAGAAAACGACCATCATGGCTTCCTGTTACAAGCCGGATTTTGGAATCTGTTGGAAAGAGCAATCAAACATTTTCCAATGAAATTCATGATTTGATTGACTGCCGTAAACCGTGCTGTGCCAAAATTGTTGTAATTTTAGAAAATAAAAATTGAAGCCTATGTCATTGAAGAATACTTTTTTTATACTGTTTATCGGCTTGGTTATCAGCGCCTGTAGCGGAAAGAAGATTGATGATTATCCGGTGAAACAAGCGGATTGGACATCAAAGCAAGTTCATATTGGGAACATGGATCAGTATGCCCGGGGCACAACTTATCTACCGGTGTATTCCCATATTTATCATATTCACGAACACCGCACTTTCGACCTTACAATTACGGTCAGTATCCGTAATATGTCCACCAGCGATACGGTTTATATTTTAAAAGCCGACTATTTTAATACCATTGGCGAAAATATACGGCAGTACGTGAAAAAGCCGATTTACATGAACCCTCTGGAGACCATTGAAATAGTAATTCGGGAGCAGGATAATGAAGGTGGGTCAGGCGCAAACTTTGTGTTTGACTGGGTAACAAAAAAAGGAAAAACGCCACCCTTGTTTGAAGCCGTCATGATTTCGACCAACGGCCAGCAAGGATTGTCATTTACAACACGTGGACTGGAAACTCATGATTGATATGGGAGATATTTTTAACACGGTTTTGCTCATGATTGCTGTAATTGACCCATTGGGGTCCATTCCTGTATATCTGGAAGCAACCAAAAAATTCAATTCAAAACACAGGAGGAAAATAGCTGTAAATGCATCCATTACCGCATTTTTGGTGCTTTTGTTCTTTATTGTTGTCGGGCAGATAATCCTGGAGGGGATGGACATTACGCTCGAAGCTTTTCAGATTTCAGGCGGGGTGATCCTCTTTCTTTTTGCTATGACGATGATTTTTGGCGAGAGCAAGCCCGAAACGGAGAAAAACCTGATCGAAAATTACAAACACGTTACGGTTTTCCCTGTTGCAGTTCCTTCCCTTGCATCGCCCGGGGCAATTATGGCCGTTGTTTTACTGACCGACAATCATATTTATACCCTTTCGCAGCAGCTGGTTACTACTTTATTGCTTTTGCTTGTTATGCTTATTACATGTGGGTTATTGCTGGCATCCAGTGCAATCCAAAAGCGGATCGGTGAATCAGGAATTATTGTCATCAGTAAAGTAATGGGTCTGATATTGGCTTCCTATGCCGCGCAAAGCATATTAAACGGAATTAAGGAGTTTTTCTAAATTTCCTGCTTCGTCCTATTTCTAATCCTTCAAAAGGTTTTGAAGAAAACGAATAAGATTATGCGTATTTTTCTTTCCAATAAATAAACGCTGAAACAAAAAATCAAATGACTGATAAAAAAGACATACAATCCATTGAAAATATCGAAATCGTTTTCCTTAGCATGCAGGATTATGAAGAGATCAAAACATCAATGGAAGAAGCCTATTCCGGCCTGCCTGAGGCCTATTGGAGCAAAAAGCACATTAATGCATTAATTGAAAAATTTCCGGAAGGTCAGGTAGGCATTAAAGTGGATGACGAATTGGCGGGTTGTGCATTGTCCATTATCGTTGACTATGCCGCATTTGACGATAAGCACACTTATAAAGAAATTACGGGGGACTATACCTTTAATACGCATACTTCAAAAGGCTCCAAACTGTATGGTATTGATATATTTATCCGGCCTAAATTCAGGGGCTTACGTCTGGGACGGAGATTATACGATTACAGGAAAGAGCTGTGTGAAAAGCTGAACCTGAAAGGGATCGTTTTTGGTGGCCGCATCCCGAACTACCATGAATATGCCTCAGAGATTTCACCGCGCCAGTACATTGATAAAGTACGGAACAAAGAAATTCACGACCCGGTTCTGGATTTCCAGATGTCGAACGATTTTCATCCGGTGCGCGTTTTGAAAGGATATCTGGAGGGCGACAAAGACTCGCAGGAATATGGCGTGCTGCTTGAATGGGACAATGTTTATTACGAGAAAGAAACAAGCGCAGTGGTCGCAACAAAATCCATTGTGCGGCTTGGCCTGGTGCAATGGCAGATGCGCTTGTATAAAGACCTCAACGAACTGATGCAGCAGGCAGAGTTCTTTGTGGATGCCGTTTCGGGTTACCGTGCCGATTTTGCATTGTTTCCGGAGTTTTTTAATGCTCCGCTGATGTCGGATTACAACCACTTGTCCGAAGCCGAAGCGATCAGAAAACTGGCAGATTATACCACAGAGATTAAAAACCGTTTTTCGGAACTGGCAATAACCTACAATATCAATATTATAACCGGCAGTATGCCCGAATTAAAAAATAACGACCTGTATAATGTCGGTTATTTATGCAAAAGGGACGGCGGAATCGAACGTTTTGAAAAATTGCACATAACACCCGATGAAACCAAAGTTTGGGGACTTCAGGGCGGTTCGGAAATCAAATCTTTTGACACGGATTGCGGTAAAATTGGCGTATTGATCTGCTACGATATCGAATTTCCTGAACTGAGCAGATTGCTGGCAAAAGACGGTATTGATATTTTGTTTGTACCTTTTTTGACCGACACGCAAAACGGATACTCAAGGGTTCGGAATTGTGCTCAGGCGCGGGCAATCGAAAATGAATGCTATGTTGCCATTGCCGGCAGTGTCGGAAATCTCCCCAAAGTGCATAATATGGATATACAATATGCGCAGTCGATGGTGTTTACGCCCTGCGATTTTTCATTTCCAACCAATGGCGTCAAAGCAGAGGCTACGCCAAATACAGAAATGATTTTAATAGCGGATGTGGATATTGATATGCTGCGCCAATTGAACCAATTTGGCAGCGTGCGCAACCTGAGAGACCGAAGGACAGATATTTATTCGCTGATACGCAAAAGCAAATAGAATCGTTGCGCAGGTCTTGTCCGGCAGGCATCTGAGCTGCAATAAGCAGAGGAAGGCTTTGCAATAAACGAATTTAGTCCACAATTGGTCTATTTTGCCCCGTACATGATTGTTCGTGATATTAACTATTTGTATTGTGCTATCGATCAAAAGAATACTTGCACAAAACTCAGAAATGCATTATTTTTAGAAAAATTTCCTGAACGCTAAATCAGTATTATTATGAAAACAACAATGATATTTAGAAGGTTCTGCTCCCTCTTTGTAATTGTATTCCTGTCGGGCTTTTTGGGGTCGTTTGCCCAGGAAACCGGCTATTGGAAGCTGGAACGGATCGAAACCGATAACAAAATGCAGGTAAGTGGGCAGCTTTCGCGGGAAGTTACCGGTGAAGCAGGCGATTTGGTTTATACCTATGATAACGGCACGCACAGCAAGTTGGTCGTAAAAGGGAGCTGGGCGCCTCTTCCCGAAATCATCCATCCTAATGATGAAGCAAACTTTCAGGCACAGATGAAGATTGAAGAGTTTCAACCGCCTAAAAGCCATTTTTCGCCCATTGTCACTATGAGTTTTGTGTCCTGGTATTCTTCCGGTTCCATCGAAAATATGAAAGGGAACATGGCCTACTGCCATAGCACATTAACGGTTAAAGCGACTACCTCTGCCGATCCCAAAAAGGATATACCCACAGCAAGTGAGCTGGTTACTATAAAAGGCCCCGAATCACCGGCCAAATTAAAAGGCGAATATTTGATTATAAAAGTGCGCATGGGGATGTCGCTTGCCTACCGCGACTATTTTTTTGTCTATAAGTGGCAACAGGGCAGGTAGCTTGCGTTTGATGGAAAATCTTATTGGTAAAGCTTGATGGAAGCATACAGCTAACATGAAAGCAAAAGTGGTTTTGCCCGCAATTTCGTGGACAAATTTAACCCATGAAATACATTTGTTTCATTCATCAATAATCGGAGCGAATGACCCGGATCAAACTTTCCCATTTTCCAAACTTTGGGAAAGTTTTGCTCCATTTGCGCAGCAATTTTGATTGCCCAAAAAAAACGAGTAGAAGCAATATATTTTTAATTGGAATTTCATGGAAAAACAAACTGTTAAATCTCCTGCAGATTCCTCCTTCCAACAATTGTCGGAATTCCTTATTCTTGGTCTCGACTCCTTTCGACTACCACAATATAAGGTCTTCGAGCGGAGTCGGGAAGCCAAAAATGGATTCCGGCGAAATAGGGAGGAAAAGCAGTAAAATGCAGATTTAATTTACCCATTGAGTTTAACCTGCTTTAGTCATGAAATTTCGTCATGAGCACATTCGTCAAGCTTAGTGACCAAGCTGAAAATGCAATAAAAATGGAATATAAATTGATGCATAGCATTGTTATGGAGTGGTTTTATATTCCAACAAAGGTTTCTTTTGCAGCAGTTTCGGTTCGTAATAGGTTTTATGATGCATGTTCCGGCTTAAGCACCAAAAAGATAGCATTCCTTTCTGTTGCAGAGGCTTGAGCGTGTAATAGAATATTTGGTGAATTATTCAAGCTAAGTTGAAGATTGTGTATCTTTGGAATTATAACTGAAATAGGATAGGATAGTATGACAAAAGAATCCGCAATAAAATTATTTCAAGACCAAAGAGTTCGTGTTGCATGGGATACTGACCAGGAAAAATGGTATTTCTCAATAATAGACGTAATTGGGGTTTTATCAGGAAGTGAAAATCCCAGGAAATATTGGAGTGTATTGAAAGCCAGGTTAAAAAAGGAAGGTAGTGAAGTGGCTACAAATTGTAGCCGTTTGAAAATGCAAGCCATTGATGGAAAAATGAGAATGACAGATGTTGCTGATACAGAGCAATTATTGCGATTGATTCAGTCCATTCCTTCTCCTAAAGCAGAACCATTTAAAATTTGGTTGGCGAAGGTTGGTTATGAAAGAATTGAGGAAACAGAAGATCCGGAAAAAGCTTTTGACCGAGCAATGGAAACCTATTTGAAAAAAGGGTATTCTGCAAATTGGATAAATCAACGATTGAAAAGCATAGAAGTTCGTAAGGAATTAACGGACGAATGGGAATTGCGGGGAGTAAAAAAAAGGATTAGAATATGCCTTATTAACCGATGAGATAACAAAAGCTTGGGCTGGCTAAACTACAAGGGAATACAAAAAACTTAAAGATTTGAAAAGGGAAAATTTAAGGGACAATATGACTAACTTGGAATTAGTCTTGAATATGCTTGCTGAAGCTACAACAACAGAAATTTCAAAAGAGGTTCTACTAAGAATTTCGTGGGTAACAATAATGTTTGAAAATAATATACAGATATTTATTATTAAACCATTGATCCCTAACAGATTCCTCCCTTCACAAAGCCTTAATCACTTCGTTTGGCTTTGTTCCGGTCGGAATGACGCTGTTTATTATGCGTTTAAGGCAAATGCGGCGAGGACATCTTTATAATATACTATTGTGTCCTCGCCGCATTTGCCTCCTGACTCCATAAAAATGCGTCATTCCGACAAAGTTTCCGAAGTATGAGGAAACTTTGGAGGAATCTGTTTGAAATAGCATTCTAATTTCTTTCCACGAAATTCCGTGTAGAACCTCAAAAGAAAAGAAGCCAGGTACATTTTTAGAAAACAAGGAAATAGCTAATCAAGGCGGTACGATTGCAGGAAATACAAGAAAAGAAATTGAAGAAAAGACGGGAAAGAGCGTTGTTTCACCCTTAAATGCAAAAGAACTCGGACATAAAAGCATGAATGATAGTAAGGAGCTGGACGAATAAACAGCGAAAAACAACACTGGTTCATAGAGCATAGCTTGCCGCCGGCGCAAGACAAGCTAAGTTTCATTGCCTGCTCCGTTACATCGGGCCAAGTTGCCCAAACAAAAAAACCGCCCCAAGAGGCGGTTTTTGTTTTTATGAAAAATCTTATTTTAAGATTTCTATTTTTTGCGGATTGTAGCCTGCGCTGCAGCCAAACGTGCAATAGGCACGCGGAATGGAGAGCAGCTTACATAATCGAGGCCGGTCCTGTGGCAGAACTCAACAGAGCTTGGCTCACCACCGTGCTCACCGCAGATACCCAGCTTAATATTGGGGCGTGTAGCGCGGCCTTTTTCGCAAGCCATTTCTACCAATTGTCCAACACCTGTTTGGTCAAGTGCCTGGAACGGATCTTTTTCGAGTAAGCCTTTATTGAGATAGATCGGGAGGAATTTTCCTGCGTCATCACGTGAGTAACCGAAAGTCATCTGCGTGAGGTCATTTGTACCGAATGAGAAAAATTCAGCTACTTCGGCCACTTCGTTGGCAGTAAGTGCAGCCCTTGGAATTTCAATCATAGTACCTACGAGGTAATCAACCTTCATTCCTTTTTCTTCGAATACTTTCTCGGCAGTTGCGCGGATGATTTCTTCCTGCATTTTCAGTTCTTTTACAGTACCGATCAGCGGAACCATGATTTCTGGTCTTGGATCAAATCCTTCTTTCTTCAGGTCGCAGGCAGCTTCGATAATAGCACGTGCCTGCATTTCAGTGATTTCAGGATAGGTATTGCCCAAGCGACAACCACGGTGACCAAGCATTGGGTTGAATTCGTGCAGTGATTCTACTTTTTCTTTCACAACAGATACATCAACGCCCAGCTTTTCAGCCATTTCTTTTTGCGATGCTTCGTCATTTGGAGTAAACTCATGGAGTGGTGGATCGAGCAGGCGGATGGTAACGCCAAATCCGTCCATTGCTTTAAGGATTCCGTAGAAGTCTTCGCGCTGGATCGGGAGCAGTTTTTCGAGGGCAATTTTACGGCCTTCTACATCTTCTGCCAGGATCATCTCGCGCATTTTCCAGATACGGTCGCCTTCGAAGAACATATGCTCTGTGCGGCAGAGGCCGATACCCTTGGCGCCAAATTCGCGTGCAGTTGCTGCATCAGCAGGAGTGTCTGCGTTTGTCCTTACGTACATGCGGCTGTTGTTTTCTGCCATTTCCATGATTTTACCGAAGTTGCCTTCGAGTGATGGCGTAATGGTATCTACTTCGCCTGCATAAACTTCACCGGTAGAACCGTTGAGCGAAATATATTCGCCTTCTTCAATTCGCTTGCCATTGATTGTGAAGTTCTTGCCATCTACCGTGATGCCGGCAGCAGAAGAAACACAGCATTTGCCCATACCGCGGGCAACAACAGCAGCGTGCGATGTCATACCGCCACGTTCGGTAAGGATACCTTCGGCAGCAGCCATACCTTTGAGGTCTTCAGGAGAAGTTTCGCGACGTACAAGAATTACTTTCTCGCCTTTAGCAGCCCACTCTTCAGCATCATCAGCAGAGAAAACAACTTTACCTGTTGCCGCACCCGGAGAAGCCGGAAGGCCTTTGGAAAGAACATTAGCTTTGGCCATGGCATCTTTATCAAAAACAGGGTGGAGGAGCTCGTCGAGTTTGTTGGGATCCTGACGGAGCAGGGCAGTTTTTTCGTCAAAATAACCCTGGTTCATCATATCTACAGCAATTTTCACCATCGCGGCAGCAGTACGCTTACCGTTACGTGTTTGCAGCATCCAGAGTTTACCATCCTGGATGGTGAATTCCATGTCCTGCATGTCTTTGTAATGATCTTCGAGTTTCTGCTGAACATCGTCGAGTTCTTTATAAATTGCAGGCATCGATTCTTCCAGTGAAGGGAATTTTGCTTTGCGCACGTCTTCAGGTGTGCCGTTGCGCTCAGCCCAGCGGCGTGAACCTTCGAGTGTGATTTCCTGTGGCGTACGTACACCGGCAACAACGTCTTCACCTTGTGCGTTGATGAGGTATTCACCGTTGAAAATATCTTCGCCTGTAGCAGCATCGCGAGAGAAGCAAACGCCGGTAGCAGAGTTTTCGCCCATATTGCCATAAACCATGGCCTGAACGTTAACGGCTGTTCCCCATTCCTCAGGAATGTGTTCCATGCGGCGGTAGAGGATGGCGCGCTCGGTATTCCATGAATCGAATACAGCGCAGATTGCACCCCAGAGCTGGTCGTAAGGATCAGTTGGGAAATCCTGGCCGGCAGCCTTTTTTACTACCTCTTTAAATTGCTCAACAACATACTGAAGGTCTTCAAGCGTCATTTCGTTGTCGGCCTTATATCCTTTTTCGTTCTTCACTTTATCAAGTACAATTTCGAATGGATCGTGTCCGCCGTTTTCGGCCTCAACACCCATTACCACATCACCGTACATCTGGATGAAACGGCGGTAAGAGTCCCATGCAAATTGTGCATTACCTGATTTCTCAGCAAGAATCTTAACAGCGTCGTCGTTCATGCCCAGATTCAGAACAGTGTTCATCATACCCGGCATAGAAACGCGTGCACCCGAACGAACAGAAAGTAAGAGAGGGAATGCTTCACCTTTTGAGCCGAATTTTGCATTCATCGCTTTTTCTGTATCAGCAATACCTGCTTCCACATCAGCTTTGATCAGCTCCACAACAGCATCCTTACCTTTTTGATTGTAGAGGGTACATACCTCTGTAGTGATTGTAAAACCGGCAGGAACCGGAACACCAATCAGGTTCATCTCAGCAAGGTTCGCTCCCTTACCTCCGAGGAGGTTCTTCATCGTTGCATTTCCTTCTGCTTTCTTGTCGCCAAAAGTATAAACATACTTCTCGGCATTTCCTTGATTTGCCATTAATTATTCTCCTTTTTTAGTTATATAAATATGGATTATTATGAGCGTTGTAATAAACGTGCAAATTTAACAAAAAAATACGGAGTAGGTTTAATTCTTTGTTAAAGTTTTATGATGTTGTTTATCAATTTGTTATAGGATTGTTTTTGCATTAGGCCGGATGTCCTTTTTCGCCGGAAATGGATTTTTATCAGTTAGCTGTGATAAATATTCGTTTTTTGGTGTAAAGCAGAGTACCTTGAAAAACCATCCCGGCATTTCTTGGTTTTGAAACTGTACGTTTTAGCAAACCGGTTTGGGACAAGAAGCCGGTGATCTGATTCCTTTTTTAAAAAAACATCGGATGAAAACCGATTCATCCGATGAATTTTGTTGTTTCTAGGCTTGCAGCCCAACTTCCGGGACGCAGCCGGATTTAAAGGTTTTTGTCAATCAAATCGCGGATATCGGTAGAGGAGGGGCGGGGCGCATCGGTGCTGATTACCTTGCCGTCGGCAGAAAATAGCATAAAGCGCGGAATACCGAAAATCGCATAGTCTTTGGTAATCTGGCTCCAACCATCGGCCCACAGTTGAATGCCATCGAGCTGCTTTTCTTCCATCATCCTGAGCCAATCGTCTTTTTTATTGTCCACGGATACACTCATAAAAACGATATCCTTGTCATGATAATCTTCTTCAAGTTGCTTGAGGGCAGGTATTTCCGCCACGCATGGGCCGCACCAGCTTGCCCAGGTATCAACATACACGAGTTTGCCATTAAAATCAGACAATGAGATTTCGTTGCCATCTTTATCGGAATATGTAAAATCGATGGCGTCTTCACCTTCTTTTGGGACATTGTCGGTTGCGCGCTTCTTTTCTTTCCAGTTATCAACTTGTCTTTCAATGTTATTTCTTGCTTTATCGACAAATTCCTGATCTTCCACGGTTTCGGCCAAAGCATTCATTTCTGATGAAAAATCATCCAGCATTGCAAAAAAATGTGTCGAGTCTTTTGTAGCCACAGCTCCATAGAAATCATAATTTCTGCTGGCTTCAGAGCTTTTAAAAAGATACATGCGCACATCATCGCCATAATCTTTGAAATTTTCCTGCATACGGGCCTGCCGGGCTGCAAACATATCGATCATCTCATCCGCTTCTGCCAATTCGTTTTCAATAAACACGCTATCAGAAAGCAGTTTAAGCTCTTCAGCTAAATTGGTTTTGTACGCACCAATATAAGCTGCATATTCATTGGGGCTTTTCATGTAAAATGGTTCTCCCCAAAAGTCGAAATCTTCCCGGATTAGATATTTTTTCGCCAGATAAGAGCTTCCGGGACTGCCTGTCCAGCTAACGGTTTCATCAAACTCTTGAGGATCAATGCTCATTGTGATTGTTTCGCCCGGATGCACATACATGGAACTGACTTCTTCTCCGTGCATAAACTGCAAATAAGTTGCCGAATCAACCGGAAAACTGATTTGAAAGCTTCCGTCATCCAGCAGGCTGGCAGTATAAGTTGTGTCTTTGAGGCGGAAGGAGGCGTTGTCATTTAAAGGATTGATGATGGTTCCTGATATGCTTACCAGGTTTGGATCATTGTGTGTGCATGAAGCGAGCACAATAGCAGCAAAAACTGCAAAAAGGATACACTTTTTCATTTTGTTTCAATTTGGTTAGAAATGTTTTATCAACAGCAGGCGCTGTTTTGTGCCTCAAAGATAGTAAGTTATGCTGGAAAATCAAGAGATGTTTGGTGAATTTTTGAAATTGTATGACCTCATAAGGGTATTGCTTTGTTTTTGATTCATTACTGAATATTGCGCATATAAAGCCTGAATTTTATCTGAAGCACAGAGCTGTCCCGATATTTTTTACATAGACTTGGTATAGCGATGGTACGGACTTGGTAGCGCGATAACCCCTTCAGGGGAAAAGCCTGCTCTTGGGCAGAGATGTTCGATTTATTGTAAATATTTGGATATTTTGTTGTTTTTTTGTAGGATTTTACCGCTATTGATGATATACACCAAAGCAGGGGCAGCATTTCTGTTGCAACAATGATGCAACACCATTGCAACACGGGTGCAACGTAAACCATCCAAAAACCACCAAAATCAACTTACAGGCAACCTATTTTAGGATCGGACAAACCATTAACCATTGACCATTAACCATTATCAATTAACCATTATTCAGCTCCCAAAACTTTCCCTACTCCTGCCAGGTCTTTTCCCGTAGGATATTGATAAACCGAGAGCTCAAATTCGGGTAAAATGGCCAAAATATGATCGAAAATATCTGCCTGAATGGCTTCGTACTCTGCCCATGCCTGTATTTTGCTGAAAACATAAATTTCCATGGGAAGCCCTTTTTCGGTAGGTTGCAGCTGGCGCACCAAAAATGTCATATCCTGATGGATGTCCTGGCGGTTGCGCAGGTATTTTTCCAGATATGCCCGAAACACGCCAATGTTTGTTTGCCTGCGGCCATTATAAACGGTATTGTCGTCAAGCTTGTGCGTTTCGTTGAATTTTTTTATTTCTTCTTCTTTATCAGTGATATAAGATTTAAGCAGATGAAATGATCCGAATTTTTGCAACATTTCAGGAGTGCAGAATTTAATGCTTTGCATATCAATCATCAAAGATCGCTTGATGCGGCGGCCACCGGATTCCTCCATACCGCGCCAGTTGGTCACAGGATCGGTGATGAGGTTGTAAGTCGGGATGGTGGTAATGGTTTTGTCCCAGTTTTGTACTTTCACGGTTACCAGGGTGATTTCCTGTACCACACCATCGGCGCCAAATTGAGGCATACTGATCCAGTCGCCGGGCAAAACCATTTTATTGGCCGAAAGTTGCAGCCCGCCAACAAAGCCCAGGATGCTGTCTTTGAATACCAACATCAGCACAGCCGACATTGCACCTAAACCTCCAAGCAATACCGTTGGCGATTTATCGAGCAGCGAGCTGATGATGATAATTCCCGCTATAATATAAATGACAATTTGTACAACCTGCAAATAGCTTTTAATCGGACGGCGCCGTGCCATTTTTGTGCTGTTGTATATCTCTTCAACCGCCCTGAAAAAACTGTTGAGCACAAAAATCATCACAAAAATGATGTAGATATTACATACCGTCTGGATGAATTTCGTGAACAGCGGATAATCCTCCAGCACATAAGGTGTGATATAATTGATGATGATGACCGGTACTGCAAGTGAAAGCTTGCGGAAAAAACGGTGCTTTACCAGTACATCGTCCCAATTCGTTTTGCTGTTTTTGACCCATTGCTTCGCAGCTTCAAGCAATACGCGCCTTGTGATATAAAAACTTATTAAAGCAAGGACAATCAGTATGGTAAACCACATAAAATCGAGTGTGGTTTTACTGGTTTCAGCGCTTAATCCGATCGATTGAAGCCATTCCATTAAGGTTGTGTTGATGTATTTCATGTGCAAATTTTGTCAGCACAAATTTATAACTATTTGTTTGGAGCTACAAATTCATTTGCGGTCTTTCTTTTGGCCGCTTTTGTTAAGCTAATTTATTCTTTTGTGAAAAAGCCCTGCTTTATACCAAATTGTTATAACTTTGTTGGCAAACTTATAAAGCTAATAACTTATTTTTAAACAGTTTAAATACAAATAATTATGAGAAAGCATATCTTCAATGCCGGCCCTTGTAAACTCGCTATGCCCGCACTCGAAAACACTGCAAAAGCAGTACTCGATTTGAATGGACTGGGTGTTTCCATTATGGAAGTATCGCACCGCAGCAAGGATTTTCAGGCGGTGATCGATCAGGCAGATTCTTTGATGAAAGAATTGCTGGGAATTCCTGAAGGATATTCTGTTTTATTCCTCGGTGGTGGTGCCAGCACACAATTTGCTATGATTCCTTATAACTTCCTCAAAACAAAAGCGGCTTACCTGAATACTGGTACATGGTCGAAAAAAGCCATCAAGGAAGCACAGCTTTGGGGTAAGGAAAAGGTAGATGTTGTTGCTTCTTCAGAAGATAAAAACTTCAGCTATATCCCGAAAGGATACGAAGTCCCTACGGATGCTGATTATTTCCACATTACAACCAACAACACTATTGCCGGAAGCGAAATCCGTACCGATTTTGATTGCAAAGTGCCTCTGATCGCCGATATGTCATCGGATATTATGAGCCGCCCGGTAGATGTGGCAAAATATGCCATGATTTATGGGGGTGCACAGAAAAACCTGGGTCCTGCCGGTGTTACTTTCGTTATTATCCGCAACGATATGATCGAAAAAGTAGCCGACCGTCCCATCCCAACAATGCTGAAATACGCTACACATATTGATAAAGGCAGCATGTTCAATACGCCTCCTGTAACACCTATTTTCGTTGTAAACGAAACACTTAAGTGGATCAAAGACTTTGGCGGACTGGTAGAAATGGAGAAATTCAATCTCGAAAAAGCCGGCAAACTGTATAATGCTATCGACGAAAGCAAAATGTTTGTTGGTACTGTTGCTAAAGAAGACCGCTCCATTATGAACATCTGCTTTGTTATGGAAGAAGCTTACAAAGAAAAAGAAGCTGATTTCATCAAATTTGCGGCAGAACGCAACATCATGGGCATTAAAGGTCACCGCTCTGTTGGTGGTTTCCGTGCTTCTACTTACAATGCCTGCGATATGGAAGACGTTGATGCGCTCATCGCTGCAATGAAAGAATACGAAGTGAAAAACGCATAAGATTTTCATTTAATTGTATAAAATGAAAAGCTCCCTGTTTTGGGGGCTTTTTTTATGACCGTTATAAACATAGCAGGATAGATGGGGGTGAAAAACCAGTGGTTAAATTTTTATATAAGAGACGTATATCTCTCTTTTTCGCTATATTTGTCTGTCTTATAGCAATTTTGCCATGAAGGGTTTAGAATTACTGCTCAATTTCTATAAAAATAAGGCATATTTGTGCCGCAGCAAAGCAATTCCCCTTAAGGATATTGATCTGCCCGAATGGGCTTTCGAATTTGAAGGCCAGGCATGCTGGCTTTTAAAGGTTATAAGCTATAATCCTGATAAACAGAGTCTTTTTGTGGATGTGTTCCGCTATAACCAAGGCAATAAAAATTTTGACAGTGAGCAATGTGCACTGCGCACTGATCTTGAAAATATCAGGAAAATACGTTTCCGCAGCCTGGATACGGCAAAACTTTTATGGAGCCTTCCGGTCGAAAGCAAAGTGCAAGCTTTTAAAGTAGCCGAAGCGGAAACACCGGAAATGGAAGCTGTACAGCCGAAACAGGCTGAATTAAATAAAGATAGCACGGTAGATCATTTTAAAGTGGGTTTTCAAAAGCTGTGTTTTGTGTTCGGTGGTGTGGAATTTGAATACCAGCACAAGCGTCTTCCGGAACCCATGCGCATTTTTGTGGCCAATGAGCTTTTGCGCCCCGAATTTGAAGTGGTGAAAAATTATTTTGCAAGGATCCTTCTGCGGCGCAGCATTGATGTTGACCTGAACATCTCCTGGCATAACTCTGAACCTGTTTCCATTTCGGCCAACAGCAAGCAAATTTCGCAAATCAGCCGTGAGCATATCGAAACAATGCGCTTTAATTACCTGCAGGACGAAATCAGGAAACAGGCAAAAAATTATGTGCACAAAAGCCTGTTTACCATGGATGATTTTTTTGAAGAGCCCGGCCAGCAAAAAATGAACCCCAATGCCTTTTACAGCGATGAACAGGATTTCTTTCAGGATATGCTCAAAATGAAAAACACGAAACATTATCAGAATTTGATGTTCCTGGCCGAAAACCATGATTATATGCGCATGAAAATCCGTTTTATACTAAAGCCTTTTTCGTTTTTGTTTTTGCTTGAAGGAGAAACCCGTTGGCATATCGTTTGGGAAACCCTGAATACACGCGAAGCGACCTACATCTGGCCATGCGAGAAAAACAAAAAACAGCTGAACAGCAAGCTGCAAAGGGTAGGAGATGTCATCAATACCATCCGCGTGCAGGGAAAAACAGCTTATATCACATCCACTGAAGACCAGTACAAACGCATCATCCACGATTATTCCGACCTGATCAATGGTTTTGTGAAATGGAAGGGGAATTTAGAAGCGATATTGTTTTAAGTTCTTTCACTACTCATCCGATGACTCGAAGTCATCGGATGAGTAAGGGTTCAAAAAAAGTTTAGTATTATATTTGGTTCTACCAAGAATTTCGTGGGTATTTATAATTTTGAGATTAAAAATATAGAGGTCAGTAGATAAGTACATAGAATGATTTATGCTCGAGAATAAATAGATTTCTCCTCCCGCTGGTCGTCGAAATGACTGTTTGTTAATTGTTTGGGCAAAGGCGGCGAGGACACAATAAAAAATATAAAATAAGTCCTCGCCGCCTTTGCCACTTGAACACAACAAAAGGTCATTTCGACAGGAAGCTCATAGCGAAGCGGAGAGCTGGATGGAGAAATCTATGTTACTCAATAACAAATCATTATCGTTTTTATGATTTGCCAAAACTAATATGCACCTACATACTGACCTCTATAAAAATATTCAGAGATATATTGATAGGTTATTTATAAAAAAATTCTGATCTCCAACAGATTCCTCCCTCCCGATAGCTATCGGGACAAAGCCTTAACCACTTTGTTTGGCTTTGTTCCGATCGGAATGACGCTGTTTATTAAGCGTTTAAGGCAAATGCGGCTGGTCACTGAGCGTCCTGTGGTGAGCGTAGCCGAACCAAGTTGAAGTGCGCCGCATTTGCCCTCTGACTTTTTAAAACCCATCATTCCGACAAAGTTTTCCGAAGTATGAGGAATTCCGATAGCCATCGGAAGGAGGAATCTGTAGGAGATTTAATTTTGTCTTTCCACGAAATTCCTAGTAGAACCTCAAAATTTAATGTTGCATTCATATTGTTTCTGCAACGTTTTCAGTTTTCTTCTATAATAATGCTCAAGTGGTTCAATTCTTCTGTTCAAGTATCGTCTTGTGAATATGTTAAGCTGTATCGCTGACATGCTGAGCCAACTCGATTGTAAAAAAATTACGCTTCTATTCTCTGTCAGCGTTTTGTGCTCGCAATAGAATATTTTGTGAATTATTCAGGTTAAGAATAAAGCAGGAAATCAAATACAATTACAGGAAAATCAGATAAGAATTGGTTTTTAGTTTCATATTTCCAGAAATAATTTCAGCATCCTCTGGGATTTTTACAGACTTAGGTATTCCAAAATTGATATACACCTCAATATGCTGATTTTTGTATTTTCTGCGGAAATGGATACAATCATCAAAAAACTCAAGCAGCTCATAATTTCCGTATTGCAGGACGGGCAAATTATTTCGCCATGCTATAAGTTGCCGGTATCTGTTCAATATTGAATTGCTTTGTTCTTTTTGGAGCGCAACATTAATGTTTTTATAATCCGGATTAGGTTTTATCCAGCTTTTGGAGGAGGAAAAACCGGCCAGGGCAGTAGTATCCCATTGCATGGGGCTGCGTGATTTATCGCGATTGTGTTTGTTGCCTTCGATAAGGGCTTCTTGAGTCTTTTTGCCTTCTTCCAATGCGAGCTTGTACTGAATACGTCCTTGGATGTCGTGGATTTCATCCAAGTTGTTTGCCAGGTGGTTTTTCATTCCGATTTCTTCACCAAAATAAATAAAAGGGACGCCTTTTGCTGTAAAAGTCAGAGCAGCAAGTGCGAGTGCCCTTTCGCTATTGTTTGAAGCCAACCGGCTCATTAGCCTGGGCATATCATGGCTGCCAAAAAAAAGTGTGGGATAGCTGCTCATGTTTTTTTCCATGCTCACAAGTTCATCAAAGATGCGCTGTGCAGAAAAGTCAGGGATGCTGCCGAAGTTGAAATTAAAGACAACATCGAGCAGGTCTGGGCTCTGATATTGCTTCAGGATCTCAATTTTATCACTACCAATTTCGCCAACAATAAAACGCATGTTGTATTCATTTACGCATTCCTTAATTTCGCGCATAGCTTGTTTTACACCAGCCTGGCCGATGTCGAACTGATGTTTTTGGTTCCCAGTTTCATCAAGGGGATTGTCAGCTCCAATACCGTCGGTAGTTAGGAAATTGATCACATCCATTCGGAAACCATCTACACCCAAATCCAACCAGAAGCGCAAAACTTTTTTTATTTCCTTGCGCACTTCCGGGTTTTGCCAGTTCAGGTCGGCCATGCGTACATCAAATTTATGGTAATAATACTGTTCGCTTATAGAGTCATATTCCCAGGCCGGGCCGCCAAAAAACGATTCCCAATTATTGGGCACATCTTTCCAGATGTAATAATCGCGATAGGGATTGCTTTTTGATTTCCGCGATTCCTGAAACCATTTGTGCCCTGTGGATGTATGGTTAACCACCATGTCCATAATGATTTTGATACCGCGATTATGTGCTTGCCGTATAAATTTTTTAAAATCTTCTATATCTCCGTACAGGGGATCAATAGTGAAATAATCGCTTATATCATAACCATTGTCAACTTTGGGCGATTGGAGGAAAGGTGTAAGCCAGATGCCTTTAACTCCTAACTCCTGTATATAGTCCAGTTTTTCGCTCATTCCTTTAAAATCGCTGTAGCCATCTCCGTTGCTGTCTTTAAAACTTGGCATATAAATTTCATAGAAGACGCATTCTTTCCACCATATTTTTTGTGGGTTTTTATTAGGTGAAGTGCTGCAGGATAAGATTGTGCCTAATAGCAATATGTATAGGATTATCTGTTTCATTATCTGGCTCATGTTTTTCGAAAAAGTGTTTCTAGGTTGTTATAAATGCCTTGCCTGATAATCTTTCGGTGAACAGGAATACATTTCTTTAAAGGCCCGATAAAAATAAGTACGGTTATTAAAGCCTATATCATAAATTATCTCGGAAACATTGGCATCGGAATGCAAGAGTAGCTGTCCGGCTTTTTTTAGCCGGCAATGCTTTAGGTATCCATGGGGAGTGAGTGTTGTAAGAGCTTTAATTTTAGTGTATAATAGTGTTTTGCTTAATCCGAGTTCATCTTTCATCATATCTGCATCGAGCTCAGGGTTGCTAAGGTTTTTATTGATATAATCCTGGAGCTTTTTCATGAAACGGGCATCTTTGCTGTCCAGGCCGCGCAGCTGCTTGCCACTGTCTTCCGGGCAATCTTTGATTTGAGACCTTATTTTTTCACGTACTTCGATAAGCTGGTTGATGCGCGCCCTCAAATGCCTGGGATCAAATGGTTTTGGGATGAAGCTGTCGGCACCAACGTTTATTCCTTCAATACGGTCTTCGAGCTTCCCTTTGGCTGTTAGTAGGATGACAGGAATATGACATGTATCAAATCCTTCTTTAATGCTTTTGCATAGGTTCATTCCATCCATTTCTGGCATTATGATGTCGGAAATAACCAAATCAACGTCTTGCTTTTTGATAAGATCGAGAGCCTTATGGCCGTCTTCTGCTTCTATAAAATTATATTCTTTTCCCATCAGTCGGATTACCAGATGTCGGATTTCAGGATTGTCATCTGCAATTAGGATGTTGGCTTTTCGGCCCTGATTATCCTCCGTACTTTCATTGGAAGTGAACAGCTGTTCGCTGGCAACAAATTCATCTGAGATTTTTTGCTCCAGTCCTTCTGATATCAAAGCTGGTCCGCTGTCTTTTTTTTCATTTGGATATTGGTCTTTCCCAATGGGAAGCTCTACGGTAAACGTACTGCCTTTCTTTGGTTGGGAGTTGACCGATATCGTGCCTTTATGTAGTTGAACCAGGCTTTTGGTCAATGCCAGTCCGACACCGCTGCCTTTTTGGTTTTTAGGGGCGTTTTGCTCGTTTGACATATAAAAAAAACGGTCGAATATTTTGGATTCCAAATGTTTTGGAAAGCCTACGCCACTATCCTTAACTTCAATAATTAGTTTTTCATTGTCTGTTATTTTGATGTGTATTAGGATATTCCCGTTTGCAGGGGTAAATTTAATAGCATTGGATATCAGGTTTATAAGTATTTTTTCGATAACATTGCTGTCGATCCAGCCTATTGGATTTTCCCCTTCCTGTTTTAACTCCATTGCAATATTGTGGCTTTGTGCATAGTAGAGAAATGTTTTGTAGATATGCTCGGTAAATTGAAAGATGTTTTGCTCAGCTATTTTCAGGCTTTTGGTGCTGCTTTCAACTTTCCGGAATTCGGTGAGTTCGCCAATCAGGTGCATTAGGCGGCGTGAGTTTTCGTGAATGGATTGCAGATATGGCACTGTTGCGTCCATCTTTTTTTGTTGGCTGAGCAATTGGATGGCAGGAGCCATGATTAGGGTCAATGGCGTACGGAATTCGTGGGCTATATTGGTGAAAAACTGCAATTTGTATTGATGTAGCTGTTTTGCAGTATTTAATTCTATTTCCTTGATTCTGATGTTGGTTTTAATTTTATGCCTGTAGAGGATGGTGGCAATAACAAGGCCTGTAATCATCAGGAAAATAATAAAGTAAAGCAAATATGCCCACCAGGTCTTCCACCAGGGCGGGTTCACTATGATGTGGATTTTTCGTGTCTGTTGGCTCCATATATTGTCTTCATTGGTACATCTGACATTAAAAACATAATGTCCATGAGGTACATTAGTGAAAAATGCAGTATTTTCTCCATTTATTATGACCCATTCCTTATTGAAATCTTCTAGTTTGTAGGCGTAAGAAGCTTTTGATTTGTTGTGGTAATTCAGTGAGGTAAAGTCAAATCCAAAGAAATTTTGGTCGTATTCCAGCATAATCGTATCTGTCATATCGATATTGTGCTTTAATAAACCACCTACACCTTGCTTTTTCTGATTGAGATAAAAGCCTTTAAAAACCAGAGGGGGTATGTTTTCGGACAGTTTGATGCTTTCCGGATGAAAAATGTCTATGCCGTTGGTCCCTCCGAAAAATAGCTGTCCCGAACTTTGCCCTTTACAGGATGAGTTGTCAGAGTATTCATAATTAGTAAGCCCATCGCTGTTATTGAAATTCCAAAATTCGTTCTTTTCCGGATCTAAACGCGAGAGGCCGTTATTGGTGCTAATCCACAGTTTGCCATTATCATCCTGCTGTATTGCATGAACTGTATTGCTTGGCAGGCCGTTGGAATGGTTGTAATGAACAAATTTGTATGGCGTAAAACTTTGGTTGATCAAGGTGAGCCCGCCGCTGCTGCCAACCCAAAGTTTTTGGGTCGATGACATAAAAAGGGTCAGTACATCATCATTGGGAATGGATTCTTTGTTTTCCTGAGCCCTGAATATTTCGAAACTGCCGGTTAAGGTATTATAACGCTGTACGCCACCGCCCCGTGTCCCGATCCACAGTACATTCGGCTCCGCTTCTACAATGCTGTACACAATGTTGCTTTGCAATCCGTTATCACTACTTAAAATTTGCTGACACTGAACTAATTGATAAGTGCCATCTTTTTGGCGTTTAATATTTAAACGGATAACCCCATTGCCACTTGTTCCCAGCCAGATGTCGCCATAAGAATCTTTGCAAATTGAATAAACATGCCCGAATTCCAGAGCCGTACTGTTGCTGAAGTCTTTTGGGAAATGAAGAATATTATGGGTCTTAATATCCAGCATATCAATGCCTTCTCCATCCACACCTATCCATAGGTTATTGTATCCATCTTCTGCAAGCGATAAAACTGCATTGTCCGATAAACCTCTGTTTTTATCATAAATAATGGTTTTTCCGTCCATCTTTCTGATACAATTCAGTCCTGCACCTCTTGTTCCTGCATAAATATTGCCTTGTTTGTCTTCGAGCACGGCCCGGATAATTTTATGGTTGAGCAAGCCTTCTTTACCGTCGCCACTGCTGATATTGCGGAAATCCTTGCCGGAATTGTAATACTCCATAATGCCATAACCATCAGTGCCTATCCAGCTAATATCCGGATTGCTGTTATTAATGCACCAAATTTTTACAGCAGGCTTGGTTGTCTCCGGAAACTGCTTTGACAGATCGGTAATTCTTGCCTTGTCGTTTAAATCAAGGCTGAGAATATGACCGGCATCAGTACCTATCAATATTTTTCCCGCATCATCTAAATCCGAAATGGCAGTTACAAGAGATCCGGTTTTTTCTTTGCCTATTTTATAGAGCTCTCCGCTTTCTGCCTTTATGAGGAGTAATTCGTTTTTTACGCCAGTAGCAGCAAGCCATAATTCATTTTGATAAACAATAAATTTTATAAAACTGCTGTTGCCCGGTATTTTTTCCGAAAGCAGATGGCTTTTTATCAGTTTCAGGCTGTCATTTTCATAACTGAAAACAGCTAGGGTATTGTCTTCGTTGAGTGTATATATTTTATGTGCATAGGAATAAATGCCCAAAATTTTGTCCAAGGAAACTGTATCAGATTTTAGCTTCCTGAAATCATCTCCATCGAAGAGGAACAACCCATGCCTATATACGGCACAGGTCACAATGGAATCGTATAATAATGTGGTTTTAAATCGGTTTTCAATAAAGGGTTTGGCGTTTAGGCCAGTTAGGTATTTTTGAAAATTTTCGGGGTCACGCTTGAAACGGTTCAGGCCGTCCTCAGTGACTATCCATAGGTTTTTGTTCCCGTCCTCAAAAATATTACGTATAATATTGTTGCTTAAACTGCCTTTTTTTAAATGCCCTGGCCTGAAAACTGTTATTTCGCTTCCATTATAACGGTTAAGTCCGTCCCATGTTCCAAACCACATATAACCTTTATGGTCTTGAAAAATGCATGTAACCGCACCATTGGACAAACCATTCGAATTATTGATTACCCTGTGGCGGTATAAATGAGGATTATTTGCCAATGAAACTATTTGAAAAAAAGTAATCAGCAAAATGATGAAATATCTTGTGGATATATTAAAGGAGCGTGTCATATAAATAAGTGCCTGAGCCTGAAAGAAACTTGAATAACTTTTGCAAATTTCGTTAAAATACAATTGCAATGTGGTATGGCTTTTTGTTTTTTTGGAAAAGATATGTACACAAGATTCCAGATGTGTGTACAATATTATAATCTCCACCTTTCTGCAAGATAGTGTACAAACAAAACAGCCTGGTGGATAGGGAAATTGCCTGCTGATGTTAGTTTTGCTATGTGTGGTTTTTGAAAGGACACTCACGAATTTTAAAATAAAAGTACTCATAATTATACTTATGATGGTTTTAGGTGAACGGTTTATTAGTAATCCGGTTTTAAGACCGGAGGATTTGAAACCCCTGATTCAGGGAGCAAAAATAGAATGCTTGCTGAATCCCGGGGTTTTTCGGTATCGTGGAAAAATATGGCTGTTGTTGCGCGTTGCTGAAAGGCCACAACAACAGGATGGAAAAATCAGTTTTCCAATTAATAAAGATGATGGTAGCATTGAAATTATTTCAATTGATACCGGTGATAAAGACCTTGATTTTTCCGATCCTCGGGTGATCCATTATAAAGGCAAAGATTACCTGACTACTTTATCGCACCTTAGATTGGTATGCAGTGATGATGGCATATCTTTTTATGAACCAGATGGATATCTGCCTCTTACAGGCATGGGAAGCCAGGAAAGTTTTGGTATTGAAGACTGCCGTGTGGCAACAATGGGCGATGGTTTTCATCTGACTTATACGAAAGTATCTCCCTATGCGGTAGGAGTAGGTTATATGTTTACTAAAAACTGGAAGAAATTTGAAGGCCGTACAATGATTTTCCCCCCACATAATAAAGATTGTGCTATTTTTGAAGAGAAAATTGGTGGAAAATATTATGCACTACATCGCCCGAGTAGCCCTGAATTGGGTGGAAATTACATCTGGATTGCTGAGTCGCCCGATCTGCTGCACTGGGGCAACCATCAGCTGGTGGCTGCAACAAGAAAAGGGCACTGGGATGGTGTGCGCGTTGGAGCTGGTGCTGCACCTATTAAAACGAGCAAAGGGTGGCTTGAAATATATCATGGAGCAGATGAAAACAACCGATATTGCCTGGGTTTATTGCTCCTTGATCTGCAAAATCCTGCCAAAGTGCTGGCCCGAAGCAAACAGCCGGTAATGGTTCCTTCAGAGAATTATGAGAAAACAGGTTTTTTCGGAAATGTGGTCTTTACTAATGGGCACTACCGTAAGGACGATGTACTCTATGTATATTATGGTGCATCCGATGAAGTAATTTGTGGTATTAAATTCTCTGTTACAGAACTGCTAAACTCACTAGATTAAGACCTATGAAGAAGCTATTGAAACTGCTGCAAAAACCGTTTAGCGAGTATAAATATTTCATGTCACATAATCGTGATATGCGTATTTTATTGGAAACCAATATGATATACGCGTTTGTGCTGCCTGTTATCGATATTTTTGTTGGTGCGTATATTATGCGCAGCTCTAATGACCCTTCTATGGTTGCTGTTTATCAACTAGCCGTTTATTCCGGAATTCCAGTTACTTTTCTGATCAATGGCTTGTTGCTTTCAAAAATAAAAATATCAAGGCTTTACAGTTTTGGTATGTTGCTTAGCGGATTATCTATGATTTTTATGATGAGCCTTAGTGAGCTGGATTATTACGGAGTGGCATATGCAGGTTTTATTATGGGTGCTTCTTTTGGTTTTTTCTGGGCTAACCGAGATTTTCTGGCCTTGAATACAACCAATAATAATAATCGTAACTACTATTACGGATTTGAAACTTTTTTTTATACAATCACCTCCATCGTAGTGCCTTTTGTCGTGGGATGGTTCCTAATGGCCTGGCGTAATAACAATTGGTTTGGGGGTGTGGTTGCCGGTGCTTATCAAGTGGTTACTTTGATGGTTTTTATTTTGACCATACTGGCTTCAATTGTTGTGCATAAAGGCAATTTTAAAAATCCGTTAAAAAATCGTTTTCTATATATAAAATTTGATAAACTGTGGTGGAAACTGATCTTTTTGGCTGCATTAAAAGGGTTGGTACAGGGGTATCTCGTTACAGCTCCGGCCATTCTGGTAATGAGGCTGGTGGGCGATGAAGGCTCATTGGGGCTGATTCAGTCCATATCAGGCATCCTGACCGCCATAATATTATACCTTCTGGGCAGGTTCTCGCGCCCCGAACACAGGATCGCAATCTTTACCACTGGCCTTCTCGTGTTTGTGCTGGGTACACTGGCAAATGCAATTATGTTTTCGGCAACAGGTGTAATTGTTTTTATGTTGGCTACAGTTTTGTTCAAGCCGCTGCACGATCTGGCTTATTTCCCTATCCAGATGAGAGTAATAGATGTGCTTTCCAAAAAGGAAAATCGCAATGAATTTTCATATATTTTTCACCATGAATTCGGCCTTTATATCGGCCGTATATTGGGATTGGGTTTGTTTTTAATACTTTTCTTTTATATTTCGGAAATTTTTTCACTTAAATTTTCGCTCTTAATAGTTGCAATAGTGCAAACACTATCAATTCCTGTTGCTGTTATCATCACGAAAAGAACCAGACAGGAAGAAATTAAACAAGGTATCGATGAATAGACGATTTCTGTACATAACACTATTTTTAGGTATTCTGCTGCTCTTTTTTAGCTGCCAGACAGCTCATGAACCACCTGTGGTACAAAAAGATATTGACCGGATAAACTTGATGCCGGATTTTCCTCAGCCTTATAAAATGCTGAACTGGAAGGAGAAAGCCAAAAGCTTTGATAAAATGGTATTTGATCTGAATGCCAACGGGGATTATCTGCCTTTCATTTGGTTTGATGATAATCAGAGGAATTTCAAACAGCAGACTTTCGGAATTTATACTGTCATTGGTGATGTGCGCCAGGGGGCAGATGTGAACAAAGGGGAATTCCATGAAGCTATAAATAGCATGGGCGCCCTGATGACCGGAGGTTTGATGGGTATTGATAAAACCAATCAGGATGGCCATAATTATGTGAAAATGATTCAGAATTATTTCAATTCTGCAAGCAAATGGGATATTATGATGAACAATACCTGCCCGGAAGTGGCCCTCCTGGGAGGGGGATATGGCCGCGACTGGTGGTACGATGTTTATCCCAATGTGCTTTATTATGCCATTTGCGATTTGTTTTCAGAGGAGGAAAATGCCGGAATGATCCAGCGCAGCATTGCAGATCAGTTTTACAGGGCTGATTCGGCCCTTAGTGGGAATTATTCCTGGAGCTATTTTGATTATGCAGCCATGGAAGGAAAAGCGAACCACATTCCACCACAGGAAGATGCGGCTGCCGGCCATGCCTGGGTTTTGCTTTCGGCTTATCATAAGTTTCAGAATCCGAAATATCTGAATGCAGCAATGTCTGCAATTGAGGCTCTCCTTTCTCAAAAAGAAAGCCGGTATTATGAGGTCTTGATGCCTTTCGGTGCATTAACAGCTGCCCGCTTAAATGCTGAATTTGATAAAGATTATGATATTCAGAAAATTCTCGACTGGACATTTGATGGCTGCCATGCCGATAAAGGACGAAAGGGTTGGGGTGTAATTGTTGGCAATTGGAACGGATATGATATCAGTGGCTTGCAAGGAAGTACTACGGATGGAGGTGGTTATGCTTTTCTGATGAATACTTTTGATCTTGCCTGGCCTTTGGTGTCGATGGTGCGGTATGCCCCGGAATATTCTCGGGCAGTTGGAAAATGGATGCTGAATGCAGCCAATGCTGCACGCTTGTTCTATCCTTATGAAATTCCGGATTCTAATCAGTACATTCCTGAATACAAATATATTACACGTAATCTTATAGCTTACGAAGGTATCAGGAAAACTGACCCGTACAATAAAAAAGAACGGCTAAAAGGCGTTAGTCCGGTTGCATTGGGCGACGGGCCTAATTGGGTAGTAAATCAACCCGATGTTTCAATGTTCAGCATTTATGGCTCCGCTCATGTTGGGATTTTTGGTAGCATTATTTCAACAACCAATGTTGAAGGGATTTTGCAGTTGGATTGCCTGGCAACAGATTTTTACCGCAATCAGGCTTATCCTACTTATTTGTATTATAACCCTTTTGATGAACAAAAAAGCATAGATTTTATCAATAATGGAAATAAAACGGATCTTTTTGATGTGCTTACAAATGAAACTATTGCAACTGGTGTAGGAGCAAAAAGCTGTTTTCTTATCCCCGCAAATAGCTGCCGTCTTATTGTCGCTCTTCCTGCTGGAAGCAAAATCATGCAAAATCATGGTAAAACCTATGTGAACGATATTGTAATTAAATATTAAAATTATGTATAATAATCAATATTTACTTAAGTGTGTGCTTGTATTTGTGTTGCTCTTTACGGTTCAGCTGTTATTTGCGCAAGGTACAGCCATCAAAGGAATGGTTAAAGACATTCAGGGGCAGACTATTCCCGGTGTGAATGTTTTTCTGGAAGGTACAACAATTGGGACAGTAACTGATATTTCGGGCCAGTTTGCTTTAAATGTACCTAATGCAGATATGGAAAAGAAACTTGTTTTTTCTTTTATCGGATTTGTGACCCAAAAAGCTGATATCCCCGCCAAAGGTACAATCAGTATTGTTTTGATTGAAGATATTCAAAACCTTGAAGAATTTGTAGTTGTAGGTTACGGTACCCAAAAAAGAAGCGATGTAACCGGCGCTGTTACTGTTTTGGATTCCAAAGAAATCAAAAGCATCCCGGTAGCACGTATCGATCAGGCGCTGCAGGGAAAAGTGCCGGGTGTCACCATCGCTACAGAAACAGGCGCTCCGGGAGCAGATGTCTCGGTACGTATCCGGGGCGTGGGTACGATCAATAACAACGATCCGCTTTATGTTGTGGATGGCGTGCCTACCAAAAGTATCAATAATGTGGTAAGTCCCAATGATATTGAATCAATGACAGTATTAAAAGATGGAGCATCGGCAGCTATTTATGGTAGCCGTGCAGGAAACGGTGTCGTATTGGTGAAAACCAAAAGTGGCAGTCCGGGTGCTCCTAAAGTAAGTTATAACGGATATTTTGGAATCCAGTCCCATGGGAATCTTACGCCTATGGCTAATACGGAACAGTACATGGACATGTGGAACGAAGCAGCTTTGAATGATGGACGTGATCCAATATCACTGCCCGAAGGCGCACAATTGTCCAATACAAACTGGCTGAATGAGATTTTCCGGACAGCTATGATGCAAAGCCATCAGGTGAATGTTAGCGGAGGAGATGATAAAACACGCTACTATGTGTCCGGTACTTATTTTGATCAGGACGGGATTATCCTTAACTCAGATTATAATGAAGTGAATATCCGTTCCAATATTAGCTCTCAGCTAAATGAACATATCAAAGTTGGACTAAATCTGAATTACAGTAATTCAAAAACCAATAAAGTAGGTGCGTCGGGTGATGGTTACGGCGGCAACGGAGGAAGCGTAATACGTTATGCGTATTTCAGGACGCCGGCAACTTCTGTCTTTAATCCGGACGGTTCTTATCAGGATATGCCTGCAGTTCCGGTATATAATCCTGATGGGAGTTTGAGTGAAATGTATGACGCTTCCAGATATTTCGGTGATGGATATAACCCTGTTGGTTTGGCTGAGAAATTTGACTGGACGCTCAAGTCACAGCGTTTGTTCGGAAACGCTTATTTTGAAGCAAGTATAATCGATGAACTTATTTTCCGAAGTAATTTTGGTGTGGATGCAGGTAACTCAACCGAAAAAAGGTTTAATGAAAACTGGGGGACAAACGGACGTATCAACAGTCCAAATTCACTGGAACAACGAGAAAACAATTTGGTGAACTGGGATTGGTACAATACGCTTTCATATCGCCATACTTTTAATAAGGACCACAATACAAATTTCCTCCTGGGTATGGAAGCAATACGCAATAGCAATAAGTATATGTCGGCCAATGACCGTGATTTTCCCGACCAGCTTAACAATATGCGTTATTTGGGCAATGGTTTGGGCATCAAAAGAACCTATAGCGGAGAAACGGCATGGTCGCTTCTTTCGTATTTTGGAAAAGTAGGATATAACTTCAAAAGCAAATACTTTGCTGAAGCGGTGATACGTGCCGATGGATCCTCACGCTTTGCTCCCGGCCAACGATGGGGCGCTTTTTATAGTGGTGCCTTAAGCTGGAATATGCATGAAGAACAATTTATGAAAGATTTGGGTTGGTTCAGTCAGTTTAAACTCAGGGCTACCCTAGGCCAAACAGGAAATCAGGAAGTAAATCCATATTCTTACGAATCTACAGTGGGAAGTGGTTATGATTATCCTTTCGGGGGGACAGCAAACTATGGTTACACCGTGAATATGCGCGGCAATGAAAATACTACCTGGGAAACCACTACTCAGTTCGACTTGGGTGCTGATATAGGCTTGCTCGATAACCAGCTGATTATTGTTGCCGACTATTTCAACCGCCTTACGGATGATATGCTGGTTCAGGTGCCTCAGCCCGCTATTGGTGGTACAGCTAGTGTTCCTTTCCTGAATGCAGGATCGGTGCGGAATACCGGCCTTGAACTGGAAGTTTACTGGCGCGACTTCAAAGGCGACTTTCAATATGAAGTGAGTGGAAACATTGCATTCCTTCATAATGAAGTAGTTTCCCTCAGCGACGGTGTGCCTATTGCTGCTGGTCGTATCGATAATGGTGTTTATGCTACCCTTACCGAAGAAGGTTATCCCATTGGTTCCTTTTACCTCTATGAAATGGATGGGATTTATCAGAATGAACTGGATATTTTTACCAGCCCATATCAGGGCAAGGATGTGCAGCCCGGTGATGTCAAATACAGGGATTTAAGTGGCCCTGATGGGGTGCCCGACGGTATTATTGATGAATACGACCGTACTCATTGTGGTAGCGCAATCCCTAAATTTACCTACGGTCTTAATGTAAATATGTCTTATAAAAACTGGGATTTCTCAATGTTCTGGAATGGGGTGTATGGAAATAAAATCTACTGGCAGATTGCCAAGGATATTGAAGGTTTTTACCGTTCCTTTAACATTACAGAGGAAGTTTACGAAAATCACTGGACTGGCGAAGGTACCAGTAATGAATACCCCAGGGCTTCCTGGATGAGCTCCGCCAATAACAACAAGGCATCAACACGATTCCTTAAAGATGGATCCTATCTCCGTTTGAAAAATCTACAGATCGGCTATAGTTTTGGGGATAATATTGTTAAAAAGTTAAAAATCAGTGGTCTCCGTATTTATTTTAGTGGGGAAAACCTGCTTACCATTACGAAATATCCCGGTCTGGATCCTGAAATGACCGTAAGCGACAACCTGAATTCTGAAGTAAACGGAGGCGATCTGGCTGCCGGTATCGATTGGGGAACTTACCCGGTTGCAAAGGTTTATACTCTGGGAATTAACCTGAATTTATAAGATAAGGAGGTACGAAAATGAAAGAAATTTATAAAAGAATATTGAATAAGCGAAATCAGATAATATTTACAGCCTTTGCTTTCTTACTACTGATTGTCGTCAGCTCCTGTGAGAAGTTCCTTGATGAAGAAATGCAGGGAGATTATCCGGTTACCGAATTTTTGAGTTCAGCATCCGATGTGGAACTGGCTGTTACGGCAGCCTATAATTGCCTCACTTATGCCAATACCAATAACCGTAATTGGGTCTTTGCTACCATAGCCTCTGATGATGCTGTAAAAGGTGGTATTGCCGGCGATCAGGCTGACATCCAACTGATCGATGATTTTATCATTGATTCTGATAACGGAAATCTGGAAATGCTGTGGGCACTCTATTATGAAGGTATTACACGTGCCAATTTTGTAATTGATGGTATCCGGAATGTTGCCATGGACCAAAACCTCAAAAACAGGTATATTGCCGAGTGCAAATTCCTGCGGGCATACTATTATTTTTGGCTTTCTAATGTTTATGGTGACTTGCCTGTTGTTCTGGAACCCAAAAATCCGGATGAATTGCAAATATCAGCTTCTTCACGGAGCTATATATTTGAAAATGTGATTATTGCAGACCTTAAAGCCATCACCCAAAGCCATTCATTGCCAGTATCTTATGGTTCAACAAATGTGGGTAGGGCAACGCTTGGTGCTGCACTTGGACTGTTGGCCAAAGCATACCTTTTCATGGAAAACTGGACAGAAGCTGCAAATGCGGCTCAGGCAGTGGTCGATCTTGGCATATATGGATTGGAAGATATATACAGCCATAATTTTAATGTTAACTATAGTAATAATTCCGAATCAGTGTTTACTGTACAGCATCTTTCTGCGCAGGATCCGGCTTTGGGCAATTCACTGAACCAGTGGTTTGCCCCTCGTGCAAATAATGGGTATGGCTTTAATGTTCCGGTACAGGCTTTTGTGGATGCATTTGAAAGTAATCAGGATGGTATCGTTGATCCACGCCTTACATATACCGTAGGAATGGAAGGACATATATGGACTGACGGCCAGATGTTTGATCCGGATTGGTCGCCAACAGGATATATGCAAAAGAAGTTTATTCAGCCCCTTAGCGAAATCCCTAAAGAACTGAAAGCTGATGCAGATATCGATTATACTTTTATGCGGTACTCTGAGATTTATCTCATACTGGCAGAAGCCCTGAATGAAAACGGACAGACTTCTGAGGCTTTAGTGTGGCTTAATAAGGTCAGGGAGAGGGCGCGCAACTCTTTTCTTTATGACGAAAGCCTTGATCATTATGGCTCAGTTCCTGAAGGGTTATTGCCCGACATAAAAAGCACCGACCAATCCCTTGTGCGCGATGCTGTGCGCCATGAGCGAAGGGTAGAGCTGGGTTTTGAAATGCACCGTTATTTTGATGTCATCCGATACGGACGGCTGTATGCCAATAAAGTTTTTGAAGGAACGGCCTTTAATTACGATCAGAATAAATTTTTTCCCTATCCGCAAAGTGAACTGGATACAAATCATGAACTAAAATAATTTTTAAACAACCAATTATCAACCTTAAAATTCAATCACATGAAAAAATTTTTAACATGGGCATTTGTTGCCTTATTTATTCCAACACTTATCGTCGGATGTTCCGATGATGATGACGATGTTGTTGTAGATCCAGCAAATTTGACAGAACTGAATGCAACAATCGAAGCTGCACAGGTTCTTCATGACAACGCAGTTGAAGGGACTGAGCCTTTACAGTATGAAGTAGGTTCAAAAGAAGTATTTCAGGCCGCTATCGATCAGGCCATCGCCGTAAGGGATATGACTGGCGTAAGTCAAACTGCTGTGGATAATGCCAATATTAGCCTGGAACAGGCAGTAGGGGTATTTGAATCAAAATTGATTACCAATATCGCACCCGAGGCACTGGTCGGTCACTGGACTTTTAATGGAAATGCCGACGATATTACCGGAAACGGCAATAACGGTACCGCAATGACAGGCCATGAATACTGGGGCGCCGGTATTCCTGCCCTTACTTCCGACCGTTTTGGTAATGCCGACTATTGCTATTACCTGAACCAAGGTGCCAATATCCAAGTGCCTTACAGTACTGCCCTTAATCCTACAAGTATGACTATCTCCCTATGGATTAAAATGGAAGAACAGGACAATAACGACTATATGGTTTCTATGAACCGCTGGAATGGTTATAAACTGAACCTGCAAACTGAAAATTTCCTGTTCTTCACAGTTAAAGCTGATGAAGGCGGTGAAGAGCCTGTTTATTATGACAGAGATAGTAACCCGGCCACTATTTCAGCAGATGAGTGGACACATGTAACCGTTTCCTTTACACCTGGCGAAATGAAATTCTATGTAAACGGTGAACTCGTTAAAACATGGGACAATACTCCGGGAACACCTGTTAGTGCCGATAATATTGACCTTACTTTTGGCTCTGACTTGCCTACAGGAGTTTATTCAACAGACGAAGCTTCTCCTTACTATGTAAATTGGGGTGGTTTCTTCAAAGGTGCTATGGATGATGTTCGTTTCTATAATATCCCTCTTACCGATGCTCAGGTAATGTCTATTTATAGTTTCGAAAAAGAAAATGTACAGGAATAATACTTGGTCGTGAACTTATTAAAGACTGCCTTGTATTGGGGCAGTCTTTTTTTTACTGGAGCTCTCATCAGTATTTGTTTTTAATTGATGCTCATGAACTACAAATATTAATCTGATTAATTCATGATATTTAGTCATGAGCACATTCGACAAGCTCAGTGACCAAGCACAAAACGCAATAAGCGAAAAGGAGCGCGGATTTTTGGCGCACAGGAATAGCCGTAGCTAATGTGGGCATCAAAAAGATAGCATTTCTTTCTATTGCAGCGGTTTGTGCCCGTAATAGAATATTAAACTGAAAACAGGAGATTAAGTTTAGTTTACGGTTGATAATTAATCGAAGCAAGCTTTATTTCAGAGGATTATCACTTAAACCATTTTAATTGAAGATAATGTTAAAAACAAATTGTTTTCTGATTGGGGTATATTTTACGGTTGCCTTTGCTGCTGCACAGCAAATCAATATCCAACGTATTGATCAAATGCCCGAATTTCCAGAGCCTTATGAAATGCGGGACTGGCATCAGGTGGCTGTTGATTATGATAATCTGGTTTTTGATACCCTTGCCACAGGCGAATATATGCCCTTGGTGAAAGTTTATAGCTCAGGTGTCAATTATCCCGCTCATCCTTATTTTGGTATTCAATCCTATGTGGGGCATCAGGGTTCCGGACTGGAAGCTATAAATGTTTTGCCCGCCTTGATCGGGGCATCGCTTTGTGGTATTGATAAAAGCAATCAGAATGGATTTGACTGGGTGCTTGCTGCACAGGAATTTTTTAACCGGGCAAACGGACAAATGGTTTATCTGAATGCACCGGTTTCAAGCTCCGGAAATGATTGGTGGTATGATTTGATGCCCAATATTTTTTTCTATCAGTTGAATGATCTTTATCCGCATATAGGTGATTTTGACGCCCAGTTTATAAAAGTCGCTGATCGATGGTTGGAAGCTGTGTATGCTCTCGGAGGGAGCACAACGCCTTGGGCTGTTCCTGATTTTAACTACCGGGCTTTTGACCTGTTGAGTGGCCGTCCGCTCGAAAGCGGTGTGCCCGAACCTGAAGCGGCAGGGGCAATGGCGTGGATTTTTTATAATGCCTGGACAAAAACGCAAAACCAAAAATATCTTCAAGGGGCGGAGTTTTGCCTTGAATTCCTTGAAAACAAGGAATCAAATCCTTCTTATGAACTTATGTTGCCTTATGGCATATATACTGCCGCGCGCATGAATGCCGAAATAGGGACCCAGTACGATATAAACAAAATGATGAACTGGGCATTTGATGTGGGTTCCTTGCGGGATTGGGGCGCTATCCTTGGGAATTGGAACAATTATGATATTTCGGGCCTCATTGGCGAAGCTAAAAATAATGTGCGTGATTATGCTTTTGCTATGAACGGCTTTGAACAAATGGGAGCACTGCTTCCTGCATTAAAATATGATGAACGCTTTGCTACAGCATTGGGAAAATGGTGTTTGAACATCGCAAATGCAAGTCGTTTGTTTTACGGGAAATACCTACCGGAACAAAATCAAAGCAATGCACATTGGTTGCAAAATTATGATCCACATAACTGTATCGCCTATGAAGGGCTTAAAGAAATCGAAAATAACCTGTCGCCTGTGGCTACCGGTGATGCTATGGCTGCAGGATGGGCAGAGACCAATCTCGGTCTTTACGGCTCTTCACATGTAGGGATTTTTGGCGCAATTATCGATACTACAAATGTCCGTGGAATACTAAAACTGGATCTTAATGCCACAGATTATTATGCACAGAACATTTTTCCGGCTTATCTCCTTTATAATCCCTTTGCGCAAAACCATGATGTAATGCTGGTGCACAGCACAGAAGCTGTGAAAATTTATGATGCCCTTTCCAATGAAATCATCGCTAGTGGAAATGGAGGAATAAATATCAGCATTCCAGCAAAAAAAACAATTGTAGCCATCGTTTTGCCACAAAATGCTGAACTTATTTCAAGCAATAATATGACCCTTTGTAATGGAATTGTGATCGATTACAATAAAGGTTTAAGTACCGCAAATCCCGCGCCACGCATTAAAGCCCTTGCCTCTGAAAACGACAGTGTCCAAATGATGTCCGAAGTTAAGATATTCTGTTCAGCCCAGGAAAACCCGGCAACAGGGCTCGCTTACAGTTGGACAGTAAACGGTGAGCCATACACAGCAGGTTCGGAGCTTTTATTGTCCTTTTCCCAGATCGGGCAAAAAAAGGTGGTTTGTGTGATTTCTGATGAGGATGAGCGCAGTGATACAGCAACACTGTTTTTGGAAGTTGTTGAAAAAGTTGCTAAACCACCAGAAATTGAACTGATGCAGGCTGCCCCCCCTAAAGTCAAAACAGGGGAGAAGGCTCTTTTGAGTTGCCACGCATCAGATCCCAACGGGGACACTTTGACTTATATTTGGTCAGCAACAGAGGGTCTGTTGGAGGGCAATGGCCCTGATATTGTATACACAGCCCCGGAGCATGAAGGCGTTTATTATATTAAATGCCGCGTGTCCGATGAGGATCAGATGGCTGTTGCCGATAGTATCGCACTCATCGTTTATGACCCAAACAGCCAGCCACAAGGCGATCTAATTGCCTGGTATAAGTTTTCAGGATCGGTTTATGACTTCAGCGGAAACGGTCATAGCGGCACTGCATATTCTTGTGATTGGGTGGCGGATATGCACGGAAAGGACGAAGAGGCTGTGTATTTGCCCTCTTCTGCTGCGTGGATTGACATCCCGAACAACGAACAACTGAATTTCAGGAATGGGCTGAGCCTGACCATGGTATTAAGTCCTGAAGCATTGTATGACAGGGAAATGTTTGTGATTTCTCATGGTAGCTGGGAAGAGCGCTGGAAATTGTCGCTAACCCAAAGCGGACGACTGCGTTTTACCGTGAACAGTACAGAAGGAATAACAGATGTTGATTCTGAAACTGCTTTGCAAATTGGCCGTTATTACCATATTGCAGCAGTTTATAATGCTTTTACTTTGGAGCTTTATGTTGATGCTAAAATGGAAAACTTTGCAGTTTGCAAGGGTATGATAAATACTTCAGGCAACGATTTGGTTATGGGGCGCAATATCGCCGGAATTTCGGATTATAATTTTCGTGGTGTGCTTGATGATGTCCGTATTTTTGATTACGGGTTAAAATATGAGGAGGTGCAACAGTATTATCAGGAAGATATTAATTCTCTGGATGAAAAAGAGTATGATCCTGCCCGGATGATTTTAAGCCCCAATCCTGCTAGTACTGAAGTGAAGATTGATTTTCCGGACTTAATGCCTGCTGGAGCAAAGCTTGTTCTTTATTCAATAGATGGGCATATGATCTTGTCGCAGGATATTGATGCCGCATCACAACAAACTGCTCTCAGTCTTGTCGGGCTCAGCCCTGGAATGTATCTTCTGAAATGCATAAGTCCAAATAAGGTTTTTGCAGAACGGCTCGTGATTTCACTCATCCGATGACTCGAAGTCATCGGATGAGTGGGTTGACCTTTAACCTGATTAATTTATGGATAATACAGAATGATTCTATTAATAAACGGTTCTACTCGGAATTCCGTGGAAACCTTTAAAGTATTCAAAGTTTGGAATACAGTTTTAAATACCTATCAAAATTTAGAGAACTAATCCGGGACAAACTTTCCAAAGTTTCAAACTTTGGAAAATTTAACCTCCCATTCTACCTCAATTTTGAATACCCACAAAAAAACTGAGTAGAACCTATTTTTTATAATCTTCTACATCTGCTTTGCATTCGTGTTGCACAGGCGTTGCAGAGGTGTTGCAAAGGCGTTGCAGCAGAAAAACAGTAAATTTTTCGTACATATATATCGCCGGAAAAGAATGTCTCCGAGGAATCACGGATGGTTTCGGACTTTGAGATTTTACTGATATTTATATCGCTTAATGGATTTTTTAGGTGTTTTCTCAAATTCTTCTTGTCGTATCTCCAGCTTTGCAATTTGCATGTATTTCGGAAGCTGGCTGTTGAGCTCCTTTTTATGATGTTCTACCCGGTCTTCCATGGGGTCGTCCGGATTGATGCATTCGGCATCGGGATAGATCATGGCGTGGATTTTGCCATCGCGCTCCACTACCAGGCTCTCAGCAACGCAGGGGATATTATTAATGCGCGCTTCGATTTCTTCGGGGAAAATATTCTGCCCGTTAGGACCCAGGATCATGCTCTTTGAACGTCCTTTTATAAAAACATAGCCGTTTTCATCCAGATAGCCCAGGTCGCCCGTATGCAGCCAGCCCTCTTCATCAATAGCTTGTTTGGTGGCGGTTTCATTTTTATAATAGCCCATCATCACATTGTGGCCTTTAACGCAAAATTCGCCATAACCTTCCTGGTTTTTATTTACTACTTTAATCTCCAAAGTGTCCACCAGTTTGCCGGCAGAAAAGCGCGCACTGGTTTTCCAGCCGTCATAGCTGATCAGTGGTGCGCATTCGGTCATGCCATAACCCACAGCATAGGGGAATTTGATTTTGTTGAGGAAAATCTCCACATCATGGTTGAGCGGTGCGCCACCAATAACAAATTCGTGCATCCTGCCACCAAAAGAGGTGATCAGTTTTTCGCGGATTTTTTTATGGATGATTTTGTTCAGACCGGGAATTGCCAGCATTATTTTCATGGCGGGCTTTTGAATGGCCGGAGCAATTTGTTTTTTGAATATTTTCTCGATAATGAGCGGGACGGAAAGTATCAGGCGGGGTTTTACTTCTTTGAATGCCTGAATAATCAGCTGTGGTGTGGGGGCTTTACCAAAGAATGTAATATTACAGCCCAGGGTCAGTGGATACAGAAATTCAAATGCACAGCCATAGGCATGGGCCAGGGGCAGGAAAGAAACAATGGCATCACCGGCTACCAAGGGCATGTTTTCGCGGGCAAATTTTACATTGGCCATCAGGTTGTTGAAACTCAGCATCACGCCTTTGCTAAAACCCGAAGTGCCTGAAGTATATTGAATAGTGGCCAGTTCTGAATTGTCAATCTCAGTAAATTTTACTTGCTCTTTCGTGATGGCTTCGGATTTGAATTCTTCTGGCCAGTCAATTTTATCCTTCTCAAGGAGCTTCATATCATCCAGCTGGATAATAGCTTCTAAATCAGGCATTTCTTTTGTGTTCAGATTCTTGAGGATTGCTTTGGAACAAAAGAAGAGTTTGGATTCGGAATGCTGGATCACATGGTGGATATCATCGGCAATAAAATCGGATAAAATCGGTACGATTACCGCGCCATAGGTCAATGTAGCGAGATAAACCGTTCCCCAGTTGATATTGCTTTTTCCGCTTAATGCAATTTTATCGCCTTTTTTAATGTTGTTTTTGCGATAAAGCTCATGGATATAGTGTATGTCAGCTGCTGTTTCTGCAAAGCTTTTGGAATCAGAGCGGTAATTGATGAGGCAGGGGCGTTCCCAGTTTTCGAGGAATGCCTGATGATACATCCGAATTAGATTTTCTTTCAGCATTGTCTTTGGTTTTGCCCAAAAATAATCAATTATTTGAAAACAAGGCACGGATAATTTTTTTCAGAATGCGGACACTGCTTTTTTTGAACTGAAAGTTTATTGGATGAGTATGCGAATGGCAGATCCAGCTATATTTCGGTTTTATAAAGAAATTTAAAGTTTTGTTGTATTTATTTTGTTTTATAAAAAGCCTCTATATCCAAATTTGTAAATGCAGTGAGTTCTTTGTTGGTTTTATACTCCTCAGCCAATGCTTCAGAAGCAATCATCATCTGATTTTGTTCTTCATTACCTTTTAATGATTGTATGGTTTTCTCCAAAATATAAAGTCGCTCAGAGAGGGGTAATTTGTTGATTTCTTTTAAAATGTCGATTGTCCTCATGATTAAATGATTTTCTGCAATATACAAAAATTGATGAAAAAACAACTCCACTCAAACTACTAATAAAATGCAGTTAAGAGTGGAGCTGGACACCCACCCAAAAAAGGCAGGAGTTGAATTATGCTATTTGCTAAAGGATTTAGAAATCAAACTTGATTCCCTGTGCCAATGGCAAATCTTCGCTATAGTTAATCGTATTGGTCTGCCTTCTCATATAGGCTTTCCATGCATCAGAACCTGATTCGCGTCCACCGCCGGTATCTTTTTCGCCGCCAAATGCGCCGCCGATTTCTGCTCCTGAAGTACCGATATTTACGTTGGCAATACCACAATCCGAACCACATTCTGATAGGAATTTCTCTGCTTCACGAAGACTTTCGGTAAATACTGCTGAAGAAAGTCCCTGAGGAACATCGTTCTGGATATCAATGGCATTATCAATATTGCCACTGTATTTGATCATATAAAGAATTGGGGCAAATGTTTCTTCCTGAACCACTTCGAAATGGTTTTCGGCTTCGATGATGGTAGGAACAACATAATTTCCTGATTCAAATCCTTCGCCTTTCATTACTTCGCCGCCAAAGAGCAGTTTGCCGCCTTCTTTCTGTGCGCGTTCAATTGCGTCGGTGTACATGCTTACCGCGCCATTGTCGATCATCGGGCCAACAAGATATTTTTCATCCAAAGGATTTCCAATCACGTCTTTTACGCTTTTGTATGCAGTCAGGAGTTTGTCTTTTACTGTATCATATACATCTTCGTGCACAATGATGCGGCGGGTGGAAGTACAGCGTTGTCCGCAAGTACCCACTGCGCCAAACACTACAGATTTAATGGCCATTTCCAGGTTGGAGTTATTGGAAATGATTACGGCATTGTTTCCGCCCAGCTCGAGGATAGAACGTCCGAGGCGTTCACCAACGATTCCGCCAACACGTTTACCAACAGCTGTTGATCCGGTAACAGAAAATAATGGGATGCGCTTGTCGGCTGCGAAATTGTCGCCAACTACGCTCGATTTTGCAATAATCAGGTTGAAAACGCCTTCAGGTACATTGTTTTCTTTCAGTACGCTTTCGATGATTTTTTGTGTTGCAATAGCTGTTAATGGAACTTTAGAGCTTGGTTTCCAAACAACAACGTCGCCACAGGCTGCTGCCAGCATACTGTTCCATGCCCAAACAGCAACGGGGAAGTTGAAGGCAGTGATCAGGCCAACGGTTCCAATGGGGTGATATTGGTCGTACATGCGGTGGTCCTGACGCTCAGAGTGCATCGTAAAACCGTTGAGCAGGCGTGCCTGACCTACTGCAAAGTCGCAGATGTCGATCATTTCCTGTACTTCACCTAAGCCTTCCTGATAGATTTTTCCCATTTCGAGAGAAACCAGATAACCGAGTTCTTCTTTGTATTCGCGGAGTTTGTTGCCGATCTGACGAACGATTTCACCGCGCAAAGGAGCAGGCATATTGCGCCATACTTTAAAAGCTTCCTGAGCTTTGGTCATAATGTGTTCGTAATCTTCAACGCTCGCAGTTTTTACGCGTGCAATTTCTTTTCCGTCGATAGGTGATACGGAAATGTTTTCTTTTCCGTTGGTTTGCAGCCAGTTGGTTCCGGTTGTGGCACCGTAATTAACAGCTTCTATTCCAAGTTTTTGCAGTACTTCTGCTGTGTTCATGTGATGAGTTATTTTAAAAATTATAAAAACGTTTTGTTCTGGATTTGACGGCAAATATAATAATTTGATACTGTTTTTACCTGGCTATTAATATTTTTAAGTTGGTTTGGTTTTTTATATAAACAAATTTTAAATTTGCGAACCTAAAACAGATATCATGAAAAACAGTATCAAAATTCTTGGCTTTATGCTGGTACTGGCGTTTGTAGCCTGCAAAAACCAGCAAAAAGTAGATAATGAAAACATCAAGCTAAATGTAACAGCCAATGGCGAAACCGATTTGATCAGAGCAGCGCAGGGAGAAGATGCCGCCGATGATCCGGCCATATGGATCCATCCCGGGAACAGTGCCCTGAGTACCATCATCGGTACGAATAAAAAAGGTGGGCTTGCCGTTTACGATCTCAGCGGTAAAGAACTTTTCTACTATGAAATGGGCAACATCAATAATGTGGATGTGCTCTATGATTACGTTCTGGGCAATGATACTGTTGATCTTGTTGGTTTTTCCAATAGGAAAATCAATTCTGTTGGCTTGAAGAAAGTAAACAAAACCAACCGAAGCCTTGAAGATGTTCAGGCCAGGGATATTGTTTCTGCTGTAAAAGCGGTTTATGGTTTTTGCATGTACCGCAGCCCCAAAACCGGCACAGCCTATGCGTTTATCAACAGCAAAGACGGACAGGTGGAACAATGGGAACTGATTGCAAAAGAAGGTGCAATTGATGCACAAATGCTGCGTTCTTTCGATGTGGGCGGCCAGGTAGAAGGTATGGTTGCCGATGCGGAAACAGCACAGCTTTATGTTGGGGAAGAAGGTGGCGGCATCTGGAAATACGGCGCCGAACCGGAAGATGGCAAAAAACGGCGTAAGCTGTTGATGTCGGACGAAAACAACCCGACTATAAAATTTGATGTGGAAGGGCTTAGTATTTACTATGCAGCCAATGGCAAAGGCTACCTGATTGCTTCGAGCCAGGGAAACTACAGCTATGCAGTTTTTGAACGCGAAGGCAATAACAAATACCTTTTTAGTTTTAAAATTTCTGATGGTGCCCTCGATGGAGCAGAAGAAACCGATGGGCTGGATGTAAGCAACCGTCCGCTTGGAAAGGATTATCCATATGGCCTTTTCGTGGTGCAGGATGGTTTTAACAAAGACGAAAATGGAACGGCAGTACCACAGAATTTTAAAATGGTAAGATGGGAGAAGATTGCCAAACTCGTTCAGCCGGAATTGATTGTGGATACGGGTTTTGTATTGTACCGTTAGGCCGTCAGGGCTTTTACAATCCTTAAGAGGATCGTGAGCGCATCTGCGATAATCAGTAGAAGAAAACCGGATTCAGCCCGGAAACGCGATATTTTAGCGATCATAACAATAGCCCCAATCAGCGACAGGATTGTGCTAAAGGCGATCATCCTTGCGCCCTGTAGGTGTAAAAGGCTGAAACTCCAAAAGAGCAAAACCGGGACAATAATGGCCAGGCTTGTCGTTTTTTCCATCGTTTTAAAACCTTTTTTTATCAAAACATACAGCAGGGCAAAGGCACAGCTAATGGTATAAATGCTCAGACCGGCTGTTGCCATTCCTTCAGCCGGGATAAAAACAAGGATTAATCCAATTACCATTGCAATGGTGAGGATCAGGCTTTTGGTATTGCCGAATTTGAATGACAAAAACAGGGCTAAGGCCGCACAAATGGCCAGACTGATGGTGTACGTCATAGGGCATGGGTTTTAATTGTTGCCCAAATGTAGTGAAAACTAGCAGAATCTGCCTTAAAATGAAATGTTTTTCCCATTACGCACATCTGCGTAACGCAAAATTGCGTAATTTTGTTAATGACTGTTTTTAAAGTGATTAAAATGAAAAATCCATTCAGATACGGAATAGCTGTTGATGATCCATATTTTGTGGGTCGGGAACAGGAAACGAATGACATCAAAGCTGTTCTTACAGGAGGCCAGAGTCTGGTTATGTATTCACCGCGGCGATTTGGAAAAACTTCTCTGGTGCTCCGGCTTTTAAAAGAGCTTCGCAAAGAAGGCTACCAAACGGTTTATCTGGATTTTTTTAAAGTGAATTCAAGAAGTAAATTTACCCAACTTTATTTTAACGGAATAATGTCGGCATTGCCATCGTGGGAAAAGGCGCTAAGGCAGGTTAGTGGTTTTTTGAAATCACTCAGGCCGGGCATGAGCCTCGATTCTATGGGTAACCCAAGCTTCGCATTGCAGCAGGCAAATGCACAAACGTATGATATAACCGAAGTGTTTGATATTCCGCAAAAGCTTGCCGGTGATAAGCCCTGGATCGTTGTTTTTGATGAATTTCAGGATATTAATAAACTGAATGGGGAATCTTTCGAGAAAGAAATGCGTGCATCCTTAATTCACCACGACAAAGTCTCTTACATTTTTATGGGCTCGCAAATGCATATGCTCCTGAATATGTTTAAGCAAAAACGGCGCGCTTTTTATCAGTTTGCAGGCATTTTTGAATTGAAAAAAATAAATCAGGAAACCATAAAAGAATACATTAGGGATCGCTTTGCTGCAACAGATATTCAGATTGCTGAAGAAGTACCGGATCAGATAATTGATTTAACCCAAAATATTCCGCATTATGTGCAGTATATGGCTTCGGTGCTTTGGGAGCAAGCAAAGGAAACCGATAACATAATTTCTCTTGAATTGCTTGCAAAGGCGGTTGACCGGATTTTGATTAATCAGCAGGATTATTTTTACGCCATGTATGACAACCTAACTGCCTATCAGCAAAAAGTTCTTTTGGCAGTTAATGAAAACGGGCAAAAAGTTTTATCTCTGGAATTCGGAAGCAGTTTTGGTTTGAGATCTGCCTCCTCAACACAAAGAGCGTTGGAACGATTACAAAGCGATGATATGATTGAGAAAGATGCAGCCGGATTTCATTTCGTTGATCCTTTTTTCAGTATCTGGCTGAAGCGTTTGTAATATCATTACGCATATCTGCGTAACGCAAAATTGCGTAATGGAAATGCTTGCTTGTGATTTTGCTTGTAATATTTTAAAATAGAAAGAGGTGGCGGTTTTTTGAAGGCTTTTATTGCCTGCTGAACCGTCACCTCTTTTGTATTTCCAGAGCAAAAACCGACGCTTACAAAACGTGTAGTTTAAACCAATGCGCAGCTTCTTCTACCACGGGCACACCGCTCAACAGCATAATTACCGAAATGGCTGCGAGTATGCACAATACGGTAACGATTTTTTGTTCCGCTTTGGTAAAGACCCTTTTCTTCCGGCCTTTTTGCCGCTGGCGGATGGCTTTTCGATATACCAAAATACCAACCGCATAGAGGATGCTCGACATCAGGATGTACTTCAGTCCGGCAGCATAAATCAGCCAGAATGAATACAATGTGGCAATACCTGCCGTCATCATGGCTTTTTTGCGGATATTTTCATGCAGTGGTTTTGATTTGCTCAAAGCCATTTTCAGCAGGAACATCGCGCTGAGCGCATAAGGGATCAGGATCATGGAACCGGAAATGCTGATAATGGCAAGAAAGGCATTTTTGGCAAATGCAGAACACAATAATGTAAGCTGCATAATGATACTGGTGACCGTCAGTGCATAAACGGGGGCTTCGTTTTTGTTGTGACGGGCAAATGCTTTGGGCAGAACGCCTTCTTTGGCTGCCGATGATGGCACTTCGGAAGTGAGGATGGTCCAGGCAATCCATGCACCAAGCACGGAAATGATGACACCGAGATTGATTACCGTAGCGCCCCAGTCGCCAACAATGGCTTTGAGCACGTATGCCATGGAAGGGTCGGGCAGACCGGCAAGTTTGGCCTGGTGCATTACGCCAAAGCTAAAAATACTGATGGCAGCATAAATGGCTACGGCACTGACAAAACCAATCATAGTGGCCTTGCCTACATCCGATGATTTTTTCGCCCTTCCGGAGATGACCACAGCGCCTTCAATGCCAATAAAAGCCCAGAGCGTTACCAGCATAGTGCTTTTGAGCTGACCGCTGATGCTGCCCAGTCCGTTTACTTTGCCCCAGATGTCGAAACTGAGCTTGTCCCAGTGGAAGGAAAACAAAAGGATTATCACAAAAAGAGCCAGTGGAGCCAGTTTTGCAATGGTGGAGATGAGGTTGAGCAGTGTGGCTTCTTTAACACCACGGCGTACCAGCACATTCATCACCCAAATAAAGACCGAGCCGCCAACAAGCGATTGCCAGCTGGCTGAATCGAGGAAAAACGGGAAGAAAAATCCCAAAGCCTGCAAAAGCAAAACGGTGAAGGATACATTGCCAATAGCTGCGCTGAGCCAATAGCCCCAGGCAGAATTAAATCCGGTGTATTTTCCGAAACCTTCCGCAGCATAGGCATAAATGCCCGAGCTGAGATCGGGGCGCAGATCGCTTAAACGCTTGAAATTCATCGCCAGGAAATACATGCCAAAGCCTGTAATAATCCATGCTATTATGACTGCGCCCAGAGCGGCATCATCGGCCATATTCGATGGCAGGTTGAAAACTCCGCCTCCGATCATCGATCCCAAAACAATGGCTGTTAAACCAAGCAGCCCGACTTTTTTTGTGTGTTCGTTTGCCATAATTTTCTTTGTAGTCTATATCTGAGAAATAAACTTTTCCAATTTTAAACTTTTCCAAAGTTTATAACTTTGGAAAAGTTTAAAATTTAAAACGCTAAAAAGCAGAAGTCTTATTTTTTAATGCAGAGCGTTTTGAAATACTTCTTGCCATCGCGTTCGTTGCGCTCCACACCGTGGATGTCGCTTTGATAGCCTGGATATTCGTTTTCAAAATCCTGGCGTGCTTTCAGGTAATCGAAGATCGGATGTGCTTTGTCGTTGAGTTCTTCGCCGCCCATCATCACAGGAATGCCCGGAGGATAAGGTACGATCATCACGGCAGGGATACGTCCCATCATATCGTCGAGCTCTACGTATTCCACATTTTTACGCACTACTTCATGGTAAGCTTCGGCAGGTTTCATCGCCTGGTCGGGGATAATCTGGAAGGCTTCCTGCATGCGGTCGAGGATTTTATGCTCCTTATAATATTTGTGGATGTCGTTGGCATGGTCCTTCAAACCTTTGTTTTCGTAATGTCCGGGATATGATTTTACCATTTCCGGGAAAACTTCGGCCATAGGGGCATTGCGGTCGTAAAGTTCCTTAAACTTGAACAGCTCGGCCATCAAAGTGCCCTGTTTGCCACGTGTTGTTCCCAATGAATTGAGCATCAGGAAAGAATAGTAGTCTGTTTTTTCGCAGACGATGCCTTTGTCGATGAGGTAATTGGTCACCAGCGATGCCGGGATGCCTTCATCGGCCATCACGCCATTATCATCCAAACCGGGTGTGGTTATGGTAAGTTTGATCGGATCGAGCATGGCGTAATCGTCCTCAATATCGTGGAAACCGTGCCAGGGGTTGCCTTTTCTCATTACCCAGACATTTTGCTCATTGGCCAGGGTTTGCGCATCTACTTCATCAAAATCGTAAGTGTCTCCGTCGATTTCAACTTTCTGTGGCTGCCACATGCCGAAGAACCAGTCGTTGGGATTATTTTCTTTCAGCTCTTTGGCGATGCTTGCCATTTTCTTGCGGAAATGAATGGCTTCTACAATGGTGTCGTTCATAATGGTTTCGCCATTGTCGTCCATCATTTTTGTGGCCACATCCAGCGATGCAATCATACTGTACTGTGGGCTGGTGGAGCCGTGCATCATATATGATTCGTTGAAAAGGTCGTGCTCGATTTTTACTTTACTGCCATTGCGTACATGCAGCATGGAAGCCTGCGAAAGCGCTGTAAGCAGTTTGTGTGTGGAATGCGATACAAAAATGGGTGGATGTTCTTTGTTGAGGTCATCGTCCGACATGCCAAAGTGGTGGTTATAAACCGGGTGGAAGCGCGCATAAGCATACCATGCTTCATCAAAATGCAGGTTTTCTACCGTGCGTTCCAGCTCTTTTTTGATTTGTACCACACTATAACAAACGCCATCATAAGTGGAGTTGGTAAGTGCCGACATTTTGGCTTTTTCTTCCTTGCGCTCCGCGGGGACCAGTTTGGAATCGCGGATTTTCTGCTGGATGGTTTCGGGGCTGAATTCCGAGAGGCGTACCGGCCCGATAATGCCCCTTTTGTTTCTGCGCGGCACCATATAAATCGGTATGGCGGAAGTGATTACCATGGCATAGTTCAGCGATTTGTGGCAGTTGCGGTCCACAAAGGCAATATCATCGTTTACCAGTTGGCTGCGCCAGATGATCTGGTTTACATTGGATGTTCCGTTGAGTACATAATAAGTGTGGTCTGCACCAAAAACGCGTGCTGAATTTTTCTCCGCATCACCTACTACGCCTTCGTGATCGAGCAAGCTTCCCAGCTCGGGAACAGAAATAGAGAGGTCGGAACGCAGGGTGTTTTCGCCAAAGAATTTATGGAAAGCCACACCGGCCGGACTGCGCAGGAAGCCTTCGCCGCCCATATGTCCCGGGGTGTGCCAGGCATATTTGAACTCATTGGAATATTTCATCAGCATCTTGAAGAAAGAGGGCAGGATGGAATCCAGATAGGTTTCGAGGTGCATAGTGATTCTTCCGGCAAGGAACTCGATGGTATCTGCTGTTTTCCAGAGATATCCGTTGATGTTTTTCAATACGTTCACGGGTATGTCTTCGGTGTCGAGGCGGTCTGCCAGAAGCAAGACCGGAATTTTTTTGTTGCGGGAACGGATTTTTTCAATCAGCTCGGTGGCTGTGGTTTCTTCCCATTCGTATTCTTCGGGCAGGTCCCAGTCCACTACAACAGCGCCTAAATCGGAGCGCGAGTGGATGGCCTCAGCCGCATCTTCGTAAGTAAATGAAGGAACAACCGAGCATCCCTGCACTTCTTCCAGTTCCTCAACCAATTCTGACAGACGGTAACCTTCGTCTGTGTCTGCATTAAATTCACCCGATACAATCAGTACCGGCCATTCGTGTTTACTCGATTTCATAATCTGATAAAGTTTTTAATTGTTATTATTATTTTTCTTCGGACTCAGCGTGATGCTGTAAACGGCCATAATCACCATGACCAGCACAATTACCAGCCAGAGCTCGTCCAGGTTGGCGGAAACAAAAGCGGAAACGATAAATATACTGGAAATGAGTACGATAATGCGTGTTGTCCAGCTTTTTATACCGTCGTCGCGGTCTTTTTTAATCAATGCAATACCCGACCAGAAATAAGGGAAGAGCAGCAGCAGTACGGATAAAGTTACGGTAATATTAAAGGCTGCGGCCACATTGCTGCCGAGGCTCATGAGCACAAGTTCCAGAATCGTCATAATGATACCATTGATAACCAGTCCTTTGCTGTTGATGCCGTATTTATTGGTATAGGAGTAGGCTTTGGGCAGGAATCCGTTGTCGGCACTGGTTTTGGCGGCACTGGCCGATGAAAGGTTCCATACCAGGAAGCTGGCAATACAGGCAATGGACATCACCAGGGAAACCACATCGGCAACAATTACCGAATCACCGAATATTTTTTGCATCGAAAGGGCAAAAGATGCCGGAGCTTCCTGCAGTTCTTTAGCTGTGAACATACCTTCCACAACGGTGGTGGAGGCAATATAAATAATGGCCACGATCACAAAACCAACAATAGTCGCAATCGGGACATTCTTTTTAGGATTGGAAATCAGGGCGCTGTTGGTGGCAACACTTTCCACACCCACAAAAGAGAAAATCAGGATAGCAAAACCCGACATAATAGCCATGCCGCTGCTTTTGCCCGATACGTTCCAGTTTTCATTAAACTGCGTTGGGTCGAAATCGAGCCATCCGGCAACAGCCGTAGTGATGACCGAAATAAGCAAAAGCGTTACGGTGATGGAAACCACTTTGGTGATGATGCCTACACCACGCAGCGACATTCCAATAAAAACCCATATCAGGGCAATAACGGTAATGCCCAGAATAATCGGGTGTTTTAATTGTGGCATAAACATCTCCAGGTATCCCAGGCCGGCAATCAGGATGGAAACATTGGAAATCAGGTTGCCATATACATAAAAGAAGCCACTTTTTGCTCCCAGGATTGGGTTTACATAAGTGGCCAGTGCTGTGGGGCTGGGATCATCGAAACGGTTGCCCGCCCGGACATAAACCAGCGTCAGGAACAAAGCCCCGAAGGTGACCAGGATAAAAGAAATTAAGGTAATGGATCCGGTTTGTGCCAATTGCTGTGGCAGGGCAATTACGCCACTACCTGCCAGACTGGAAACGATCAGAAATATGGCTCCGATCAGGCCAAGCTTTTTTTTGTCTTTCATTGGGTTGGTGTTTGTTTTATGAATGTACGTTCGTTGTTATAGATTTTACGGCCAAATTATAAATCTTCAATGGGCAAGGCACAGGCTAAGAACAGTTTTATATTTTCCTGCCTTACAATAATACGAATTATTGACATACGAAGCACGTGGGGCAGAGATTAATTTTACGATAAGAATAGAAAATAGATTCTGTCTGGAATTTCGTGGCTAATAATAATGTATGAAATGGTTCGGCTTCTCGGCTTCCTTCGGCTTCGCTCAGGGAACACGCACGAAGACCTATACAGCCAGAGGCCCGGCTTCGCTCGAAGACCTTGATGGACGTTTGTTAAAGGGAGATGAGACCAGGCATGTGGAATTCCGGTAGATCGGCAGGAGGAAACTGTTTGAAATACCATTCAAATTTCATCCCACGAAATTCCGCGTAGAATCATAATTTACCTATCTTAGCCAGTGTAAACCAAAGCAAAGAATTAAGTAAAACACTGAAAATGAAGAAAATTAACTTCCTTTCCCTTACAGTCATGCTGTTTTTGGTATCCCATATGGCAGCACAGGAGCCGGTGCGTTGGGATTATACCGAAGAAGCTGTTTATGATAATCCAGGCAATAAATCTTCCAGGCGCACCGATATCAATGTAAAAGGACAAGCGAAAGAGCTTAAAAAATATGCGGATGATTTCGTTTTTATCGAAGGAGGTCCAACGAAAATGGGCAATAATTTAATTGGGTCTTTTACGGAATCTGATAGCACGCTCTTGACCATGAGTGATTTATGGCGCAGGGTGACTGTTTTTTCATTTTTTATGTGCCAACATGAAGTGACCAATGCCGAATACCGCGCATTTGTGGATTGGGTCAAATTACGCACAGTTTATGAAGTGCTGGCCGAAGCTTATCCCGCTAAATATCTCCGTGCCGATGGCAGTATTGATGAAAGCGTTCCCATAAACTGGACAGACACGGCCATCATAAATCAACTCTTCCTGCCCAACCGTAATATGTTTAACAATAAACCGCAAATAGATACACGCAAGCTGATTTATAAAGGGATAGCAGTATATCCGGATACGGCCGCCTGGAATAAGCTGAAATTATGGGATATGGACACATATTGCCAAAGCTATTTCCGGCATCCCAAATATGATGATTATCCGGTGGTGGGCGTGAGCTGGGAGCAGGCCAAAATCTATGCCGACTGGCGCTCCGACCGCTTAAACGAACAGTATCTTATTGCACAGGATTTGCTGGACAAGCCCTCATATTTTCTGGAAATCGACAGCCTGGAAAAGCAATTGCGCGAAGAGGGGAAGGACTATAAATTATTCCCCGGTTTTCGTCTGCCCACCGAAGCGGAATGGGCCTATGCAGCCATGCCCAAAGAGCAAAAAAGAGAAGAGAGCAAAGCAAATGCAAAACAGCTGGATAAAGCACAAAAACAAGACCTGCAGAACAAACAGAAGGATTACTGTTTCGAAGCCGTGCACCCTCTTACCGAAACTCAGGATTTTAAAAGCAATATTGTTTTGAGCGGATATAATGCCAATTATGGCCCGGTTTGGGATCAGCACGGCCTGCAGCTTAAAGCCTATGGTGATGATGGCGCAATTGCCTGTACTACTGTAAAATCCTACCAGCCCAATAATTACGGCCTTTATGATATGGCAGGAAATGTGGCAGAATGGGTTTTTGATATTTGCAGTCGGTCGTCGGCAGGAAATTACAGAATTGGCAATTATCAGCTTATGGAGCTTTGTGCCCTTTTTGATACAGCCTTTTTAAGTGTCATTGAGGCAGATCAGATTGCGTTTTTTAATACAATAAGAGATGTTGAAATGATTCATCCTGTGCGGGGAAATTATTTTGCTTTACCTGATAATATTGATACCATAAGCAAAAGACGTCCGGTTCATATGGATAGCCTCGATAAAAAGAGCGGTTTCCCGAAGCCCGAAGGGAAAACTTACGGGTCATTTTTTCCGGTCAGAAGAAAACTGGCTGAAGTGAAGAAGCAGTATGATAATCATGAGCACAGGCTTTATCATAATCATGAAGAAGAAAAACTCAAAGAGATCTGCGCAAAACTGAAAGCGAACTACCTGCACGACAAGGATGTTTATGAAAGAATGACAAACCCGCGCCTGGTGAAAGGAGGCAGTTGGGCCGATCCTTTAGTGTACCTCAATCCGGGAACAAAAACCATCAAAAGCCAAAAAGCAGGCAGCGCCCGTATCGGTTTCCGCTTGGCGATGGATATTTGGCAGTTAAGAGAGTAGGGTTGGATTAATTTGGGGCATTTCGAAATATATAGACTAAATTTCCTGAATGCCAATTGATTTTAGGTACCTATATGTACAATTATAATATTCTGGATTCCTGGTTGAATCATTTATATCGCCTTCCGGAATGCAAATAATCATTCCTTGCCTTGCTCTTGTGAGTAATACTCTATAGGCATTCTTTTGGTATGCTTGATTTTCAAGGCTTCTAATATTGACCCATTTCTTACCTCTAAAATTTTTATGAATCCAACCATTCTCCGAATACCTGAAATCAGCGTCCCAGACATGGCAAACCCAATCAAGTTCAAGCCCTTGTACTTGAAATTCAGTGGCGACATCTTCCAAATAGAATGATGAGCGGACGTCATCACGGTCATGTAAAAACCAGTGTACTGGGTTTGTTTCATATCGTACATCAATTGCTAAAGGCTTTAATCTTTGTGCTTTGGAAGAAGTTACTATGCCATAGCGCTGGCTACCCCTAGCCATTAGTTTTAACCAGCTTTTAGCTTTTCTTAAGTTTCTTGTGATAACCAGGGGGTATTTTGATTGAAATTTTTTATACAAGGAGCTTGCTTCAAGTTGCCTCACATCAAGCAGTTGTTTGACAAAATCAGAAACCATTTCAGCTCTAAAGGATCGCATTGAAACAGCTAAATGTAAATCTTTAAGTTTCGTAATATTATTTTGATTTTTAAATAATGAAAGAGCTTCTCCAGCAGCATATTCTTTGTCATTCAGCTGCTCCGAAATATATACTTTCCAGTTATCGAATGATCGGTTTATTGCATCAATCCACTCGCTGATACCTGCTTCTCCTATATTAATTTCTTGTCCGCCACCAACAAGACAAAGGATAACAGACCAATCCGGATGCCGATCCATGCACGAAATAAGAAATTCAGGTTCCGAAACGCTGAAATCATCTTTGTTTTTCTTTCTTTTCATGAAATCTACGGTTTGTTTGAAATTCCATGCACGTTGAGCTTCATCAAAGATTGCAATATGTTCTGGTTGAGGTCGTAAATCCAATAGACAAGCATCTCTGAAATGATGAACATTCTGTATAAATAGTTTAACCTTTGAGCGCGCTTCAGTTTTTGTAATAATCTGATTTTCCTTTTTTAATGTTGCAATGTGATCCAAGGCCAATGCTTCCTGCAATACCTTCACCAAAGGGCCATTTCCGCTTAAATAAACGCTAGATTCCCTTCGGTCTGCATCAAGATGTTTGGCTGCAATTTCGAGCCCGACAAGTGTTTTTCCAGCACCAGGTACTCCAGTAACAAAACATATAGCTTTTTCCTTGTTATTACGGGTGTGTTCAATTATTTCTGATATTTTGAGCGTAGTATTTGTAAATGTAGCTTCATCTGAAGATTTTTCTGCAATATTTGCTACTGCATTATTGCAATATAGCTTGCTCGCTTTTTCGATGATTGTAGGTGTTGGGAAATATCTCCCATATTCCCAGGTGTTTATATCGTAAGATAACGAATACGGGTTCCAGTCAATAATCGATTCAATAACTTTTCGAAGTATGTATTTATTAGTTTTTAAGGGTTTGATTGTGTGGTCATTGTGGATGGATTCTTCTATTGAAATTTCAGTGTCAGGTGCATTTGTGGCACATAAAACGGGAACAATTAATGGCTTTTCGCAGTACTCTTGAAAGTTTTTTAAATCAAGCACATAATCCCATACTTGTATTACATCAGAAAATTGGTAGTTATATTCCCCAGACTTAAATTCAATAACGAAAATTGAGTCTTGAATTAGTAAAACAACATCGACTCGTTTACCCATTCTTGGGATAATATATTCGAAGAGGATGCGGCCATCAAAACCTTGAAGCGTATTTTTTAAAACTGTAACTTGCTCTTGCCATGCATGGCTTTGGTCCAGATTACATCCACTATTTGTGGCTAGTTTTCCAAGAATTGAATTGTTATCTTCCGTAAGAAAGTTCTTTAAACTTTCAGAATAAAAGGCTCTTTTCATTGATTATTAATTTGCTCAATTGCTTTAATAGCATAAATTCCTAAAATATTCATTAGTGTTAAAAGATCAAACTTCGTCAAAGATAAATTTTTATCATTCTCTGTGCAAACAATCACCAAAAAATATTTATCTACATTTTGAATTTATTTCTGTTGGTTGGTTTGGCTGAGGTCGCATTACCGTTGCAGAAGTGTTGCAGGGCCGTTGCAGCGCTGTTTCAAAACACGCCCTTATGTCTTTGCAAACACATACGGTTGTGTTGTCCAACACATGCGGTTGTGTTGGAGGCTGTTTCAGTAAATCTAAGCGGAAAAAGGGAAACCCGAACCGAAAGGTAGCCGGGCTTGCAGCCCATTGTGAGGTTGAGGGATATCTGCTGCCGAGCCTGTAAGGCTCACCCGTAGCAAGGCGATCTGTGAAACGCTTGCAGTTTCACAGGGCGCCTTGTGGCAGCTATCTGGATATAGCCCTGAAAGTGGCGGCTCGGTGTGGATGGTTACGGGGCCGGGCTTACAGCCCTCTGAGGTTTGGAGGACATTTGCGCAGGTTTATCGCTTTGCTCAAAACCTGCGCATGTACATTGCCGGGCTTACAGCCCTCTTACGGTAACGGGCTTATAGCCCTTTGTGAGGTTGAGGGATATCTGCTGCCGAGCCTGTAAGGCTCACCCGTATCAAGGCGTTCTGTGAAACGCTTGCAGTTTCACAGGGCGCCTTGTGGCTGCTATCTGGATATAGCCCTGAAAGTGGCGGCCCGGTGTGGATGGTTACGGAGCCGGGCTTACAGCCCTCTGAGGTTTGGAGGACATTTGCGCAGGTTTATCGCTTTGCTCAAAACCTGCGCATATACATTGCCGGGCTTACAGCCCTCTTACAAGGTCGGGCTTTCAGCCCATTGTGAGGTTGAGGGATATCTGCTGCCGAGCCTGTAAGGCTCACCCGTATCAAGGCGTTCTGTGAAATGCTTGCAGTTTCACAGGGCGCCTTGTGGCTGCTATCTGGATATAGCCCTGAAAGTGGCGGCCCGGTGTGGATGGTTACGGAGCCGGGCTTACAGCCCTCTGAGGTTTGGAGGACATTTGCGCAGGTTTATCGCTTTGCTTAAAACCTGCGCATATACATTGCCGGGCTTACAGCCCTCTTACGGGACCTGGCTTACAGCCCTTTGTGAGGTTGAGGGATATCTGCTTCTGAGCCTGTAAGGCTCACCCGTAGCAAGGCGTTCTGTGAAACGCTTGCAGTTTCACAGGGCGCCTTGTGGCTGCTATCTGGATATAGCCCTGAAAGTGGCGGCCCGGTGTGGATGGTTACGGAGCCGGGCTTACAGCCCTCTGAGGTTTGGAGGACATTTGCGCAGGTTTATCGCTTTGCTCAAAACCTGCGCATGTACATTGCCGGGCTTTCAGCCATCTTACGGGACCTGGCTTACAGCCCTTTGTGAGGTTGAAGGATATCTGCTGCCGAGCCTGTAAGGCTCACCCGTATCAATGCGCCCTGTGAAACGCTTGCAGTTCCATAGGGCGCATTGCTGCTGCTATCTGGATATAGCCCTGAAAGTGGCGACCCGGTATGGATGGTTACGGAGCCGGGCTTACAGCCCTCTGAGGTTTGGAGGACATTTGCGCAGGTTTATCGCTTTGCTCAAAACCTGCGCATATACATTGCCGGGCTTGCAGCCCTCTTACAAGGTCGGGCTTACAGCCCTTTGGTTGATTCATTCGTTAGGTTTAATCCCAAACATATTTTTCATCAAATTCAACTTCATGCTTTTTCAAAAGACCCCGGTATTCCTCTTTGAAATCAGATTTAATGTTATTGTGATGTTTGGGTTGGTTTCTGATATAATTTGAGATCATATCAATATCCCATCTGCTCACAGAAAAACTGCCATAACCATCTTGCCAGCGAAAATTTGGTATGCCATTATTTTTAGTCCATTTTGATGTGGGTATTTTGATGGCAGAGATTAATTGCGGAATGCTCATTGGTTTTGGCAGTGTGCATAATACATGTAAGTGGTCAGGATTCATATAGATTTCATGCACGTAGGATCCCTTTTTGGATAAAACCCCAATAATATATGCCTGCATTTTTGGACGGATTTCTTCGCTTACAAGGTGTTCTCTGTATTTGGTTGAGAATACGATGTGATTGATGTTGGTGCTGATACTTTGTGACATTTTTTGTATTTTTTGATTATTGATCAAAGATACGTATTTTGTATATGTGCTGATTGGTAATCGTCATACTCCGTGAAGGCTTCGTGTGGAGGGTTTCTGGGCTGGGCTTTCAGCCCTCTTACGGAGCCGGGCTTTCAGCCCTCTTACGGTGCCGGGCTTTCAGCCCTCTTACGGTGTCGGGCTTTCAGCCCTCTTACGGTGCCGGGCTTACAGCCCTCTTACGGTGTCGGGCTTTCAGCCCTTTTGGGAGTGTTTTTGCGCATTGCCGTTGCAAACCCGTTGCACAGCCGTTGCAGGATTTGCATTCGGGGCATATGCTTTTAACGTGCGGCTTTGATTTCCTGTAAGTTCTCTTTCAGAAATTCTTTGATAAAACGGATTACTTCGGGATGGCTGAGGGGAACGCCTTCGAGTTGCTCTTTGAGTTCTGCAGTGCTGAGCGCTACTTCACCTCCGGGGCAGATATGTTTGTAAATGATGTTGATTTCCGGATGTGAGCTGATAATGAGCGCCATTGTGCCTTCGATATCGCCCAAAGGCGGACGGTCGATATGCGAAAGCCCAAAAGCGGCGCTGAGTTCCGTTCCTTTGCCTAATTCGGAATTTATGGAAAAATCACCTTCGCTCAGTTCCGTATTTTGCCTTAAAAGCGATAATCCCATGCCTACCTTGCGGCTGGTGCGTGAAGTTGTGTAGGGATCAGTGATTGTTTTGAGCATCTCGGGCGCAATGCCGCTACCGTTGTCTTTAATAGTCAGGATGAGCTGATCTTCAGCCGGTTTTTCTTCTAATTGTACTTCTATTTCGGTGGCTTTGGCGCGCGTACTGTTTTGTACGATGTCCAGGATATGCAGCGAGATGTCTTTCATGGGATTAAGCTAAAGTTTTTACATTTCTGCCGTCTTCTTTTTTCAATGCTTTACGGATTTCCGCAAAGGAAGCTTCTTCCATATGGAAAATGCTCCATACCCGCCCCAGGTCTTCGGGATAATGCGCATCGGAGCTTTGGATAAAGCTGAAACCAGACAGATAGGACTGACTTTTCAGGAATTTTTCTTTGGTGGTATGGCGGCTGATTTCCAGTGCATCTGCTTTGATATCGGGCGGAACAAATCCCAGCTGGCTCATCAGGCTGAAAGCTTCGCGGTTTACATGGGCAGGAATAAATAATCCGTTCAGGCTGTGCACTTTCCTGGCAAGTTTATCCACATCATAGTCAATGGCGTTGATGAGCAACCAGGGGATTTCCTCTGTGATCATCTCATCCTTGTCAATAATCACCTGATAACCAAATTTATCGGGATTATTATCAATTTTCAGGATATGGTCATCGATGAAATCCTGAAAAGCTTTGATTTCGTGCTCTTTTTCGAAAAAAGCCAAGCAATGGGCTTCTTCTTTTGATGTAACTTCAAATCCACGCAGCACAAAAATCCCTTCTGCCGCAGCCAGTTCTTGTATCAGGGCGGAATGCCCGCTGTGGTTGTGGTCGGTAATCCCGATGATGTCGATATTGCGCGCTTTGGCCAGTTGAACAATGGCAGCGGGGCTCATTTCCAGGCTACCGCAGGGCGAAAGCAGTGTGTGGATATGCAGGTCGGCACGGAAATCGCGCATAGGCTTTATTTGAGGAGTGACCAGATTTTTCCGCTGATTTCAAAGCATTCGTCGGAAGTTCCCAGAACGGGTATGCCTTCTTCATTGCTTTGCGCCAGCGTATCTTCGTCGGGCTCGTTGTTTTTGACCAGCACAACGGCTGCCAGGTCTTTCAGGGAGGCGATGGCCATTACGTTTTTGTGGGTTTGCAGCGTCATCCACACCTGACCGGCTTTGGAATTGCCCATCACATCGCTGAGCAAATCAGAAACATAGCCGCCTTCAATTTCATTCTGAAGCCCTGCTTCTCCACTGAAAACCTTCAGCCCAAGCTGATCAACTAATTCTTTTACCGTCATATTGATATAATGTATAAGATTTGATTAATGTGAATTTCGTAATTAATGTTTTTTGATTTTATCATCGCCCCAGATATTGCGGAGGCTGTCTTTATTTTCTGCTTTTTTTCTTTGCAGGAATATGCAGTTGTTGAGTTCGGCCATGCCTTGCACCACATCTTCGGCATGAGCCTGACAGTTCGGTGCGCCACAGGTTCCGCAGTCCACCCGGGGCAGTATTTCCATGATGCGGTTTACTTCCATCATTTTTTCCATGGCCTTGCTCATATCTTCATCGAGCTTCATCATCGAACGGGGATGTACCGGTTCGATATTTATATTGTCCTGCAGGTATTCCTTATAGCATTCCAATCCCGGATTTAGCTTTTGATATCGGGGGTCGTCTTTACGTTTTTTAAATTTTTCAGCTCTTCTGTTGAGGCGTTCCACTGCGAGGAATCGGTTTTGTACATTCAGCACGCCGGCAGCACAGCTTTGGTCGCAGGCACGCAGCTCCAGAAAATCAATATCATTGATTTCCTCATTTTCCAGTTTTTCGAGGAAATCGATTACATTATAAATACCGTCGATGGCCAAAGTGCGTCCCGGCACATTGCAGGCTTCGCCACCGGTAAGGCTCCAGCGCACACTGGTATCGCTGATTTGCTTGATGCCGGGCACAATGCAGCTGGCATTTTTCGATTGTTTGATGGCCGTATATACCTTATTATATACAAGGCTCATGTTAAGCGTTCCGGTGATGTCGGATTTTTCTTCTCCAACAGGACTTTTTACCGCTGCAATCTTTGCTGCACAGGGTGTTACATAAAATATCCCGATATCTTTGTCATCCACGCCCATATCGTTCAGCCTTTTGCGGTAGAAAATTGCTGCCAGGTCCACCGGAGGCTTCAGCAGCATGATATGATCGGTAAGGGTAGGGAAGGAGACCTGGATCAGGCGTATTACGGCAGGGCAAAAAGAGGAAATGACCGGTTTGGGAATGTCTGGTTTTTTGATATACTCCAGCAGGTTTTCAAGCAGGAATTCGCCGGCATGTTCTACTTCAAACACATTGGTGAAACCCAGTTCCATCAGGGTGCTGTACACCTGTCGGGTGTGTATTTTGGTGGGAAACTGTCCAAAGAAAACTGCGGGCACCAGAGCAATACGGTATTTATAATCGAATATCTGGCGGAAAGGGTCTTGTTCGATATAAATGGCATTTACGGGGCAAACACGGAAGCATTCGCCGCAATCCACACAACGGTCGGCAAGGATATTGGCTTTGCCCGAGCGTATCCTGATGGCTTCTGTAGGGCAGGTTTTCATGCAGTGCATGCAGCCGATACAAACATCCTTATTGACTTTAAGTGCGTGATGGATTGCGTTATAGCTCATAATTATTTTATTTCAGCATTACTTCGAGTGTTAGTTGAGTGCCCTGTCCTACGGTGCTGTTTAATTTGAGTGTATCTACATTTTTTTTGATGTTGGGCAAGCCCATTCCTGCGCCAAAGCCCATTTCGCGTACTTTGGGCGAGGCTGTGGAGTATCCTTCGGTCATAGCCAGGTTGATGTCCGGGATGCCGGGGCCTTCATCATTAAGTTCCATAATTATTTTTTCGGGGCTGATGTAGATTTTGATTTCGCCACGGAATGCATGCGCAACAATATTCACTTCCGCTTCGTAGAGGGCAACAACGGTTCGGCGGATTACCGGAGGCGGCACATTGAGCTGTTTCAAAACTTTTTTGACATGACCGGAAGCCAGGCCTGCGGTTGAAAAATCACCGCCTTCAACTTTAAAATCGAGCTCCAACATCAGAAAATGGGTTTGATACCTGCCTGATAAAGCATTGCGGAAGCTTTAAACATCGACATTTCGGATTCGAGCAAACTGATGCGGCATTCTTTTGCCAGTTCAATCATTTCGGGACTCGCTTTTTTTCCACGGACCAGCACAACACAGTCGATATCGGCAACATCTGCCGTGCGTATCGATTGGGTGGTGGCCAGTCCTGTGATCAGGAGCATTTTTGGCGCCTCAACAAAAAGCACGTCACTCATCAAATCGGATGCAAAAGCAAACTCTATCTCCTTCAAGCTGTCATCGCTGTACTGCAAATGGCAGTCAAGTGTTTTTTGTATCTGCTGGATGTTCATCATTTTGTGTTATGTAATTTAGCTACTAAAATAGTATTTTTCTTCAAAAGCCGGGCTTAGCGTGCAAATTTAAGGCATGATCTTTAGTTAACAAAACTTTTTGTGAATAAATTAACAGTGTTATTGGAATAACAATAAGTGAATATTTACTAAATACTGAAAGGGAAAAAGCTTAGGATTGTAAGAATAACCACTTGAAATACAGTGTTTAGGGCGGAAATAGAATTTAGACTAAATATAAATACTAAATTATCATAGAAATTTTGAAAATTTTTGCAGAAAGCATATGAGGCTATATTATACTTTTGGCAGCATTGTTAATCAATTAACAAGACGCGTTCTTACCTGATAAACCAAGGATTTATTAATAGAATTTAAGAAATTATTAGCTAAACTAAACGGAGGTTTACATGTCGAATACAGAAAGATTAGTGAAAGACCTGGCAGATAAGCACGGCCGCAAACGCGAAAGCCTGATGCCTATTCTGCAGGAAATTGTTGAAGCCCGAAATTTTCTTTCGGACGAAACAGTTGTTAATGTGGCCCGTGAGCTCGATCTCTCGGCTGCCGAAGTGTATGGTACTGCTTCATTCTACAGTTTTATAGAAACACGCGAACTGGGCAAATACGTGATCCGCGTTTGCCGCACGATTGTGTGCGATATGAAAGGGAAAGCGGCTATTATTGATGCGCTCGAAGATACTTTGAAAATCAAAGTTGGCCAAACTACAGCAGATAAGAAATTTTCGCTGCTGGCAACAAACTGCCTCGGGTGGTGCCATAAAGGCCCTGCCATGCTGATTAACGATGATGTCTTTACAGAACTCACGCCCGAAAAGGCCATTCGTATCGTAGAAGAGTATATGCACAAATAGGTTGCTGCCTTAATTCATTGTTTTATTCATATTAAAACTATACAAATGCAAAGCAAAGTTAGACGAGTAGATTATATCTTCAAAAAGGATGCAGATTGCGCCGACATCCTGCGCAAAACCATGCAAAAAGATAAAGACGAGTTCATCATGGATCTTATGGACTCTGGTCTGAAAGGCCGCGGAGGAGCAGGTTTCCTCACAGGGCTTAAGTGGAAATTCGCCAAAGATGCAGAAGGCGATACCAAATATGTGATCTGTAATGCCGATGAAGGCGAACCAGGTACTTTTAAAGATCGTGAAATCCTCGATCAGGTTCCGGAAAAAGTATTTTGTGGAATGGCTCTTTGCGGCCACATCATTGGAGCTAAAGAAGGTTATATTTATCTGCGTGCAGAATATAAATTCCTCGTTCCAAAACTCCGTCAGGTAATCAATAACCTGAATGCAGAGTTTAAAAAAATGGATTTCGATTTTACACTGGATATGCGCTTTGGATCAGGTGCATATGTTTGCGGTGAAGAAACTGCGCTCATCGAATCAATGGAAGGTAAACGTGGCGAGCCACGCAATAAGCCACCGTTCCCGGTTACTGAAGGTTATCTCGGAAAACCAACTGTAGTCAACAATGTGGAAACGCTGGTTAGTACCCTCATTATTGCATTAATTGGTGCTGATGAGTACAAAAAACTGGGTACAAGCGATTCTCGCGGAAGCAAACTTTTTTCTGTTTCCGGCGATTGCTCCAAAGAAGGTGTATATGAGCTGGAACTGGGCATGACTGTAGCCGATTTCGTTGAGGAATTTGGCGATGGCGATACCAAAGCTGTTCAGGTAGGTGGCGCATCAGGTTTTTGTGTGCCCCGCAAAAAATTCGCTGAAACCATCATTGGTTTCGAAGGTATCCCAACCGGCGGATCCATGAAGATTTTCAACAGTTCACGTTCTATGTTCAACGTACTGCACAACTACCTCGAGTTTTTCGAAGAAGAATCATGCGGTCAATGTACGCCATGTCGTGTGGGCACGCAGCAGCTGCTCAAAGGTATTCTTGCCGTGAAACGCAAAGAACGCCCTCAGACTTATCTTGATGAACTGGTAAAACTGGCTGAAAGTATGCGCCTCGCTTCAAAATGCGGCCTGGGGCAATCGGTTGGCAATGCCTTCATCTCTATTATTGAAAACTTCAGGGAAGAAATCGTTTATTAATCAACAATATAGGAGATTACACAATGGCAAAAATGGTAAATTTAACTATAAATAATATCCCGGTAAGTGTTGAAGAAGGAACAACCATCCTTGAAGCAGCACGCCAACTTAATGTACGCATCCCTACTTTATGCCACCACGAAGACCTTTGCGTTGCAGGAAACTGCCGCGTATGTGTTGTGGAACAGGTAGGCGCACGTACTTTGCAGGCTTCATGTGCCGTTCCGGTACGCGATAATATGCAAATCCTGACCAACAGCATGAAAGTTCGCCAGGCACGCAAGCATATCATTGAGCTGCTGCTTTCAGAACACAATGCTGATTGTACTAAATGTTTTAAGAACGGTAATTGCGAGCTGCAAAACCTGGCCAATGAATACCGCACAGGCGACCATGTATTCCTCGACCTGATCGAAAGCCGTGGCTACAGTATCGATATGTCTTCTCCTTCCATTATGAAGGACGACAGCAAATGTATCCGTTGCCAGCGCTGTGTGCGTACCTGCTCTGAATTGCAGGCAGTCAGCGCCCTTGCAGTGGCTAACAAAGGCTTTGAAATGAAGATTTCCAGCTTCCTCGACCGTCCGATGAGCGAAGTGGTTTGTACCAACTGCGGTCAGTGTATCGTCCGCTGTCCTACAGGTGCACTCGTTGAACGCAACTATATCGAAGAAGTATGGAATGCTATTTACGATCCTACAAAACATGTTGCTGTTCAAACTGCACCTGCTGTACGTATTGGTTTGGGTGAAGACCTTGGATTTGAGCCCGGCGAACGCGTAACCGGAAAAATGGTTGCTGCACTCCGCCGCTTAGGGTTCGATTCCGTTCTTGATACAGATTTTACTGCCGACCTTACCATTATGGAAGAAGGTACAGAGCTGCTGACACGTCTCAAAAAAGCGTTGGTTGACAAGGATACAGAAGTGGCATTGCCAATGACTACTTCCTGCTCACCGGGTTGGATCAAGTTCATCGAGCATACGTTCCCGGAATTCCTTCCTAATGTTTCTACCTGTAAATCACCACAACAGATGTTTGGTTCGCTGGTAAAAACTTATTACGCACAGAAGAAAAATATCGATGCAAAAGACATGGTTTCTGTTTCTATTATGCCATGTACTGCCAAGAAATACGAAGCCAACCGTCCGGAAATGCGCGACAGTGGATTCCAGGATGTGGATTATGTGCTCACAACACGCGAGCTGGCCATTATGATCAAGCAGGCCGGTTTGGATTTCATGAAGTTGCCTGATGAAAAATACGATAGTTTTATGGGCGATTCTTCCGGTGCTGCCGTTATTTTCGGTGCTACCGGTGGTGTAATGGAAGCCGCACTGCGTACCGCTTACGAAATTGTAACAGGCCGCGAAGTGCCGTTCGAAAACCTGAACATTACTCCTGTTCGTGGTATGGAAGGTGTTCGTGAAGCAAGTGTAACTGTCGAAGGTTGTGTTCCTGATTGGAGCTTCCTCGAAGGTGCTACCTTGAAACTTGCCGTAGCGCATGGCCTTGCCAATGCTAAAAAAGTTATGCAGGCTGTGAAAGACGGTACTGCAGAATATCATTTCATCGAAGTAATGGCTTGCCCCGGTGGATGCCTCGGTGGTGGTGGACAACCAATTCCAACCAGCCCGGCCATCCGCGAAAAGCGTGCTGAAGCAATTTACGCAGAAGATGAAGGCCTGCCCATCAGGAAATCGCATGATAACCCTGAAATTGCACAGATTTACAAAGAATTCCTTGGTGAGCCACTCGGACATCGTTCGCACGAATTGCTTCATACGCATTACAAACCAAGAGAAAGATATTAGATTTGTAGCCCAAATGGCTGCCGGAATAATAATCCGGTAGCCTGAGGGTTTTTAATATGAACTTTAAAGCATTTTAGAATATGAGCACAAAAAAAATATTATTGGTTGATGATGATGTCGATTTCATCTTCATTCAGAAAGCTATTCTTGAAAAAGAAGGATACAATGTAGTGACTGCCGGCGACAGCCACGAAGGTATGATCAAAGCTAAAGAAGAAAAGCCCGATCTGGCAATCCTTGATGTGATGATGACCACTGATCAGGAAGGTTTTGAAATGGCACGCGCCCTGCGCAAAGACCCTAATTTTGAAAAACTTCCGATTATTATGCTGACCAGTGTGGACAGTATTTCAGGCCTGAACCTCAAAGATATGGCCAAAGACAAAAAATGGCTGCCAGTGGATTCTTTCCTTGACAAGCCGGTACAACCACAAAAATTGCTTGAAGAAATAAGTAAGCTTATAGGTTAAGACAGGATTGACAACAATCCCGCTTTGATGAAGCCACATTAAAGCGAAACACAGATTTTTATGGTTTAGTGGCAAAAAGCACGGCCGATATTTTTCGGCCGGCTTTATTTTTTTTGCTATTTTTGGCTTTCGCACCAACCCTCAGACACAGTTTTCTGTGTCTTTTTGTGTTTGTGCATAATTATAAAACATGGCTTTTTAGCCTCTAAATTAATTGCTATGAACCGGATTATTATATTGGGTGTCCGCATTACTGACCGTGTGAAGGATGCCGTTGTCGTTCAGGATCTTTTGACCAAATACGGATGTTCTATCCGCACACGTTTGGGATTACATGAAGTTGTTGAAGAGCACTGCTCTACCAACGGACTGATTATCCTGGAACTTACCGGGTCGCCCGATGAAGCAGCAAAACTGGAAACTTCACTCCTGGCAATTGAAGGTGTGGAAGTACAAAAAATGATTTTCAGCTAATCGGAATTATGGCCTTTCGATATTTCCTGAGGCTTGCTTATGATGGTTCTGATTATCATGGCTGGCAGGTGCAAAAATCTGCGGTCAGTGTACAGGAAACCATTGAGCAGGCTTTGGCAGGAATATGTCAGCAGCCGGTTCCCATAATGGGTGCTGGCCGAACAGATACCGGAGTGCATGCTTCCGATTTCTGGGCTCATTTTGATCTAAAGCAAAACCTGGATAAAGCCCAAAAGCATGAGATGGTACATCAGCTTAATGAAGTGCTTCCAGAGGATATTCGTATTTATGGAATATATGCCGTGCAGCCCAAAGCTCATGCCCGCTTCGATGCTACGGCACGTACGTACCAATATTTTATTTGCCCCGAAAAAAATGTTTTTGCCCCCAAATACTCTTGGCATTTGTTTGGAAATGTCGATTATCAAAAAATGAATGAAGCTGCCAAAGTTTTATTTGATTATAAAGATTTTACTTCTTTCTCAAAGCTTCATACACAAGTGAAAACCAATAACTGCCGTATAGACAAAGCTTGTTGGGAACAACATGGCACGTATTGGGTTTTTACAATCAAAGCCGATCGCTTTTTACGAAATATGGTGCGTGCAGTTGTGGGCACATTGCTCGAAGTAGGAAAAGGTAAAATGGATGTGGACGGTTTCAGACAGGTGATTGAAAAAAAAGACCGTTCCTCTGCCGGGCTTTCCGTTCCGGGACGTGCCCTTTTCCTAACTAAAATTGATTATCCCGACAGCTCTTTTATTGATCCTCCTCAAAACACTGATTTTGTTGCGCCGCCTAAGCCGCTGGGTTTGCTTTTGTTGGGTGATGAGTAATTGTTAATTGTTAATTGTTAATTGTTAATGGTTAATTGTTAATGGGGTTTGGAGTTAGCTCTAACATTTTTCTTAAAACCTCAATTTAACGTGACAACTGAGAACGGATAACGCGCGAAGCGCATTTACTGTTGTCGGTTATCGGTTGTCGGTTGGGGAGTTAGCTCTAACATTTTTCTTCAAACCTCAATTTAACGTGACAACCGAGAACGGATAACGCGCGAAGCGCAGGCAATCTAAAAAATCACATCCAGTAATTCTTCCATGCTTGTGTTTTTGATGAAATCATCAATATTGAAGGCGGAGAGTTTTTCTTTAACCGTTTCATAATCGTGGGGCTGGCCCTTCAATGCATCAGCGAGGAGCTGCGGGTCATCATGATTGAAAAAATCACCAAATATTTTTGCTTCGCGGATAATTCCATTTTCTACATTCATATCAAACTCCACAAAACCGCCGCTTGTTTTTGCCAGTTTGCGCAAATTGTATTTGGGCGACTGACCGAAATTCCATTCCCATTTGTCGTAACGTTCCTTCCTGATTTCATTGATCTTTTCAATGTCCTCATCAGTAAGTTTATAAGCTTGTGCATCGGGATACATTTCGACAATATGCTGCATGATCAGGCCTTTGAATTCCAGTACATCCATTTTTTGCCTGAGGTGCTCCGAAATATTGGTTACGCGGCTGCGCACCGATTTCACGGCCTTGTCTTTAAATTTTAGGGGATCAACTTTCAATGCGGCACTCAAATCGGCCATTTCACTGCTAAAGAGCAATGTGCCGTGGTGCAGGATTCGGTTTTTGAAAACATGCTCTGCATTGCCCGAAAACTTTTTTCCGTCAATCACCAAATCATTGCGCCCGTGAAAATGAGCATTGATCTCCAGTTTTTGCAGTACATCCAGAATCGGGCGGGTGTATTTGCGGAAATCAATCAATTGCTTGTCTTCTCCGCCACTTTTGATGAAGGTGAAATTAAGGTTGCCTAAATCATGGAAAACCGCCCCGCCTCCGGTTAAACGGCGTACCACATTGATATTGTTGTCTTTAACATATTTGGTGTTGATTTCTGCCTGTGTGTTTTGATGCTTGCCCACAATGATGCTGGGGCCGTTGCGCCAGAGCATAAAGCAGTCTTCGTGTTTGTGTTTCAGGAAATATTCCTCGGCAGCTAAATTAAATTGTGGTTCGGTAGTCGTAAGGTATATACAAAGCATCTTTATTATATTTTAATATTAAACAGGAATTTTGCTTTGAGGTTCACAGCCTGAAAGCCGAAAATACGGTAAAAACCGTTGTAATCCCAATAGGCATCAGTGTAAGCCAGATCATATATTCCGGGAAGAAAAATCCCATACTGACACAAATTGCCGTGAGCTTAAAGGCCATACTTATATTTTTTTGAAAAGCTTCCACTTTGCACGGGTCAGCTTTCTCCGGATTGGGGATATTGGGTTCCGTATGCCGTACCATCAGTGCAATTACATACATCAGTATGCCCAGGCCAAGAGGCATGATTTTCGATATATCAATTTGATAACCAATGTTATACAGCAAACCGTACAGGTAAATGACATACATAAACAGCATTAGTACAATAAACATCAGGTGGAAATATTTTGAAAAGCTGGCTTTGGCAAATTTCTTCGGATCGGCCATTGGGATGATGCGGTGCATAAAAAGAAATATAATACAAAGCACTGGCAGGAAAACAATCCCGGCGGTTTTGCCCATAAATCCATCGGCAACTCCTTCACTGTTCCAATGCGTGGCCATCCGCTCCGGCAACTGAGGCTCAAAATATAAACCCGTTGCCCACATCAGTCCCCAGATTCCCAACAGGATATAAAAGGCAGTATTGTTGCGCATAGCTTTATCGTTTTTTATTGTTCATCAGTGTCCCATTGTTCAGGGATTTTGTACTTTCGTCATCAAATCTAAACAAAGAAAAGGATTTTTAGCTTTGAAATGATGCAAAAAAGTAGTTTAACACCCAAAAGCCGGATCAATAGTTTTCGCTACGCCTTCAAGGGGCTGCGCTATGGTTTTAAAAATCAGGTGAATATATGGATACATCTGGTAGCTGCAATACTGGTGATTGTTTTTGGTTTTTATTTTCATATTTCTATCGGGGAATGGATTGCGCTTTTTCTGTGCATCGGCCTGGTAATTGGTGCCGAGCTGATGAATACCGCTATTGAGCATCTTGTTGATCTGGTTTCGCCCGAATATCACCCTTTGGCAGGCAAAGTAAAAGATATCGCCGCCGCAGCTGTTTTGGTGTTTTCAATTGCATCCGCAGCAGTGGGTTTGCTGGTTTTCGTGCCCCATTTTTTTGAAATAAACCTGTTATGATCCTTATTGCCGACAGCGGTACAACCAAAACCGATTGGGTTCTCCTTGCAGAAAAACCGCAACATTTCTATACCCAGGGATTCAATCCAAATTATTTTACACCGCAGCGATTGGACGAGATTCTGGAAAGAGAACTGAAACTCCCAGCCCATATAACAATTGCCCGACTCTTTTATTACGGTTCGGGATGCGCAGCTGCGGAGAATCGCAGGATGATCGGGGAGAGGCTGCAAAAGAAATTCCCTGCTGCGAAAATTGAAGTGCAGCACGACCTCCTGGGAACAGCCCGCTCGCTTTGCCAAAAAGAAGCCGGAATTGCCTGCATCCTCGGTACAGGTTCTAATTCCTGCGCCTTCGATGGTGAAAAAATCACGGCAAATGTGCCCAGCCTGGGCTGGATTCTGGCTGATTACGGCAGCGGGACATTTATCGGCAAAAGCTTTATACATCATTATTTGTTGAAGGAATGCCCGCAGGAGCTGAATGACGTATTTGAAGCACAATACGCATTAAAATACGATGATATTATCCGAAACATTTATCGCAAAGAAGGTGCGGGCCGTTTTCTGGGGCAATTCAGCCGTTTTGTGGGCGCCCATATCCATCATCCCTTTATGGAAAATATTGTACGGGAGGCTTTTGAGAAGTTCTTGCATTATCAAGTGCTTCCATACCGTCCGGATTGCACCACGAACATACACTTTTCCGGTTCTGTGGCCGTTCATTTCTCTGATATCCTGCTCAGTTGCCTCAATAAAGCGGGTCTGAAGGGCGGTGACATCACACAAAAACCTATTGAAGGACTGATAAAATACCATCAAAATGAACAGATATTTTAGCGAAGATATTCAGATTACCTGTGAAAATACAGGTGAAATTAAATATTATCCTTTCGGGACCTATCTTTCCGATATCCTGAAGGAACAGAAAGTGAAACTCCATTATCCCGTTTTGGCGGCTTATGTGAACAATAAGCTCAAAGAGCTGGATTACAGAATTTTTAAGCCCAAGACCATTCGTTTTATCGATATTACGGAAGCCGACGGGCGGCGTATGTACTTCCGTTCCCTCAGCTTCGTGATGTTTAAGGCCGTGCGCGACCTCTACCCCGATGCGGTTTTGAATATTGATCACTCTGTGGCCGGAGGAATCTATTGCGAAGTGGAGAACGGACATCCCACCGATGAAGAAATGGCTGCCGGCATTAAGGCGCGGATGAACGAAATTATTGCTGCAGATTTGCCTTTTTACCGGGCTGAAGTGCTGACCAAAGAGGCTATAAAACTTTTTGCCGATAATGGGCTGAGTGATAAATCGCGCCTGTTTGAAGGCCGTAAAGGACTTTATACTTCTGTGTATAAGCTTGATGAGCATATCAATTATTTTTACGGACATCTGGTGCCATCCACAGGTTATTTGGAGGTTTTTGATCTGGATCTTTATTATGACGGACTGCTGCTTCGTATGCCCGATCCGGCAGACCCATCCAAAGTAGAGCCTATCGAACGCCAGCCCAAGCTTTTTAATATTTTCAGGGAACATAAAGAATGGGCGCGCCTGATCGAAGCTTCTAATGTGGGGCAGCTCAACGAGCAGGTGAAACACAATAAAGCCAGCAACCTGATTAAAGTGGCCGAAGCATTGCACGAAAAAAAGATTGCCAGCATTGCGCAGGAAATCTCCGAACGAAAAGATGTAAAATTGATTCTCATTGCAGGGCCGTCATCATCCGGAAAAACAACTTTCAGTAAAAGATTATCGGTGCAATTAATGGTGGCGGGAATGAAGCCGCACGCACTTTCGCTCGACAATTATTTCGTAAACCGCGAAGACAATCCGAAGGACGAAAAGGGCGAATATGATTTTGAAACCATTAAAGCAATTGATACAGAGTTGTTTAATCAGAATATGCTCGATTTAATGGACGGCAAAGAAGTAGTTTTGCCCAAATTTGATTTTGCCAGCGGGCAGCGTACTTATAATGGCGATAAACTTCATATCGGCCGCGAGGATGTGCTTATTGTGGAAGGAATCCACGGTTTGAACCCTGAATTGAGTGCCCATATTGCCGATGAGCATAAATACCGGATTTTTATTTCTGCGCTTACCCAGATCAGCATCGATCATCAAAATTATATACCCACTACGGATAACCGATTGCTGCGCCGCATTATCCGTGATGCCCGTTATCGGGGATACAGCGCCGGGGAAACCCTGAAACGCTGGCCCAGCGTGCGACGAGGAGAAGAAAAATATATTTTCCCATTTCAGGAAAATGCCGATGTGATGTTTAATTCCGCATTGCTCTATGAGCTGGGCGTCATCAAAAAAATTGCTGTTCCCCTGCTGAACTCCGTACCCGAAAGTGAGCAGGAGCGGAGCGAAGCCAGCCGTTTGGCCAAGTTTTTGTCCTTTTTTGAGTCCATTCCCGATAAGGAAATTCCACCAACATCCTTATTGCGGGAATTTTTATGGGGCAGCAGTTTCAGGTACTAAAATATAATCGCGGAAAATCTTTTGCGGTTGCACAGATAATTATGTATTTTTGCAGCCGCAAATTTTGGTCGCGTAGCTCAGGGGATAGAGCAACGGCCTTCTAAGCCGTCGGTCGAAGGTTCGAATCCTTCCGCGATCGCCAAAATCCTGGTCATTATGGCCGGGATTTTTTTTTGGCCGATTGTAGTTTCTTCCGAATTTATAATTTCTTATTTTTAAAACGCCCAAAAAGACAAAATCAGGATAGGTTTATTATATTTGTAAGAAGAAAGAATAACCACAAAAGCTCGTTTATTAGCTGAATGATTTGGAATGAGTAAGGATATTGTTTTATTTATTGCCGATGTGATCTTGAGTATTTTTCCTCTAACCAGATATAATTGATACTAAAATGACTAAAAAATTATTTACTACAGCGAAACTCGAAAAAAAACTCCGCTATTTACGAAGCTTTTCTATCGTTTTGGCTGCATTTGCTATCGTTTTGGCTTTGTTTAAAGATTTTTCAGACTTCAACAGTTTAAAGGATGTGGGGCGTTTGCTGGATAGCTTTATCTTTTTTGGGCTCGCAATATATTCGTATATTACTACATCTAAGCAGCTTACATTAATATCGGGCTCATACATTGAATTCGAGGAGCATAGCTTCAGTTTTAAATCACGTATGTGTGAAAGAAATTTTAAAGTTAAGCCAGAAATTAAAAATATTGATATTAAACTTAAAACCATTGAGATTGATAACCTTAAGGATGAGCATTTTACGTTTTTTTTGGATGATTATACAGAATATTCTGACAAGAAGGAAATAAAGGCCCATTTTGAAAAACTGGCCAAAGAAGTCCGGAAATAGTGATGACCAGGAAGGAAAGGCAAAGCTACCCTTTTGAGAATGTTATCTCTGCAGCCCGGATTTGCTTATTGCTCAGCTTGAACAGTACAAAGGAAACGACGCTTAATAAATTTCTGTGTAATGGCATTTTTTAACCGCATAACCCCTATATTATCATCCACCTGGACATTGATTCTGCTTTTTGTCATTGCTAAACTGGCTGTGCATTTTTTAACTTACGATAATTACGGCCTGCATCGCGATGCATATTTGTATTATGCCCAAAGTCAGCATCTTGCCTGGGGTTTTGTTGCGGTTCCTCCGTCCATTGCCGTCATAGGGAAACTGGCTGTTTCCCTTTTTGGAAATACAGTATTTGCTTTGCGCTTTTTTCCGGCAGTGATTGGCGCGGTCAATATTGTCCTTATAGCACTGGCGGTAAAAGAGCTGGGCGGACAGAAAAAAGCACTGGCACTGGCTTGTCTCGCATACTTGTTTTCGCCTTCATATCTGCATACAAATACTCTTTTTCAGCCCGTTGCTTTCAATCATTTTTACTGGATCCTTTTTTCTTATCTGATGATTGTTATGATCCGGCGGGAAAACCCAAAATACTGGATTTGGATTGCCCTGGTTTCGGCTTTTGGCTTTTTGAATAAGTATTCCATGGCATTTATTGCTGTTGCTTTTGTGCTTGCGCTCATGCTTTCACCCTGGCGAAAGCTCTTTTTTACGAAATACTTCCTTTGGGCTGTGCTCATCGGTTTTATCATAATCCTGCCCAATATTTACTGGCAATACAGCCACAACTGGCCTGTGCTCATGCATATGGAAGAGTTGAGGGACAGCCAATTGGTTCATGTGCGCTATTCCGATTTCCTGCTGTCCCAACTTTTGATGAATGTGCAGGCAATTTATATCTGGCTTATGGCTTTGTTTGGATTGTTGTTTTTTAGGAATGAACGGAAATACAGGCTGTTTGCCTTTGCATTTATTTTTGTCATCCTCCTGATTATGCTGGGCAGCGGCAAAGGCTATTATACGCTGGGCGTTTATCCGGTGATGTTTGTATTTGGCGCAATCTTCTTTGAAAAATACGTGAAGAAATACTTTGCGCTGCTTTTCCTTTTTTTAATGGCCAATATGATGATTTCGCTCTGGCTTTCCTTCTCTTTTGATGGTATTCCTTTTATGACGGCTGAAAAAATTGCCCAAAAAGATGCGTTCCGCTGGGAGGACGGAAAGAATTACGATATTCCGCAGGATATGGCCGATATGCGCGGCTGGGACAAGCTGGCACAGGCAGTGATTGATATTTACCGGAATCATCCGGAAAAAATAAAGGGAAACTGCGCTATTTTTTGCGAGCATTACGGACAGGCCGGAGCAGTGATGTTTTATGGAAAAGGGCAGGGGATTGCACAGCCGATATCAACCAACGGCAGCTTTATCTTCTGTGCGCCGGATAGTTTATCAGCTGATTATCTGCTGTATGTGCATTCCAGAATGAACAGTGGTTTTGATAAAACAAAAGAACTGGATCCGCTTTTTGATCGCGTGGAGCTGGTCGAAACAATTGATGATCCCTGGTTCAGGGAGGACGGTACAGAAATATACCTGTGCTGCTTGCCCAATGAGCAAGGCAGGGCAAAGTATTCTGATATGATCCGGGCGAAAAAAGCAAGATATATGAAGGATTAGCATTTTGTGGCCTGGAAAGGACAAAACCTTATGGCTGTAATCTAAATATTGTTTGATTCACAGCACAATTGCGAATGGATTAGATAATCAAAGAACATCGAATCATGACCCGTCTCATATACAAACCACTTATTTACATAAGTTTATAAGGAAGTTTAGATTTCTCCCGGCAACACTCCGCTTTGCTTTGTGTTTTGGTCGAAATGACCGTTTTTATTGTCGGGAAGCAGGGGGAGGGCAGGTAGCGGGCGTTATACGCCCGCTACCTGCCCTCCCCCTGCAAAATAACCCTTAAGATGGTCATTTCGATGGAGGTTTATGCCTGAAAGGCATTGCCGACTGAGAAATCTATAAGTTCTTTTGAATAAAACTTATAATCTTAGAAATTATCCGTTATTTAGAATACAGCCAACCTTATTTGCTTTTCCGCTTTCCCTGAAACCTCCTGTTTTGTCTGCTTCCTCTGTTTTGTCCGTCACTTTTGTTTTGCTTACGTTTGGCGAAGAATTCTTTTTTTCTCCGCAGTTTTTCTTTTTCCCATTCTTTCTTTTGGGCGGCATTCATGGGTTTGTCAGTTTGCGGAAAAGGATTGTCGTCCACAATCTGGATTTTTTGCTTGGTGAGTTTTTCGATATCACGGATCCAGGCATTTTCTTCCGGCTCACAAATGGAAATGGATATGCCCGCTTCTCCGGCTCTTCCGCAGCGGCCTATACGGTGCACGTAAGTCTCGGATTCATTGGGGATATCATAATTGATCACATAATGAAGCTTGTCGATATCAATGCCTCGTGCAGCGATATCCGTTGCTACCAATATCCTGATTTTACCGGCTTTAAAGTCGCTCAGGGCTTTTTGTCGCTGATTTTGTGATTTATCGCCATGAATAGCCGCACAATTGATTCTTTCTTTTTTCAGGTTGCGTGCAATGCGGTCGGCGCCATGTTTGGTGCGTGAAAAAAGCAGCGCTTGCCTGATGTCGCGGTTTTTGAGGATATGCAGCAGCAGCTCCCTTTTGTTTTCCCGGTTGGTCATATACAGATATTGCTGGATGGTTTCGGCGGTTGAGGAAACCGGATCTACTGCAATCTTTTTGGGTGAATTCAGGATTTGCCGCGACAGGGCAACAATATTCTGTGGAAGTGTTGCAGAGAAAAAGAGGGATTGTCTTTTTTGCGGAAGTTTGGCGAGGATTTTTTTAACATCGGGGATAAATCCCATATCCAGCATGCGGTCGGCTTCGTCCAATACAAAATACTTGATATCGCGCAGGCTGATATATCCTTGTTCCATCAAATCGAGCAGCCTTCCGGGTGTAGCAACAAGGATGTCAACACCTTTCCTTAGTGCATCTTTTTGCGATCCCTGGTTTACACCGCCATAAATTACGGTATGGCGCAGGCGTGTATATTTGCCGTAGGCTTTGAAACTATCCCCGATTTGGATCGCCAGCTCGCGGGTAGGCGTTACAATGAGCGAAGCAATTTTGCGCTTTCCTTTTTGTGGTGCATTGTTTTGATATAAAAGCTGGAGAATCGGAATGGCAAAAGCAGCTGTTTTTCCAGTGCCGGTTTGAGCGCTTCCCAATACATCCGATCCCCTTAAAATATGTGGAATGGACTGTGCCTGAATGGAAGTGGGCTCTTCATAATTTTCGTCATTGAGTGCTTTCAGTATGGGAGAGATCAGTTTTAAATCTTCGAATGTCATATATTTATAATAAAATAATGCGGCAGTTCGTCTAAAACTGCCGCATTTTAAATTTCACATTAAACGGCTGCAAAAGTAGTCTTTTAACCTGAATCCTGATTTTTTATTTCAAAATCAGCTTTTTCATTATACTTTTCTCATCCTGAATTATTTTCAGAAAGTACACTCCTTTGGTTTGGTTTGAAAGATCAATTTTGTACGGAGCCATGTTTTTATTGGGTTGTTGTTCCAAAATCAATTGTCCAGCGATATTGTAAACCTCTAATTTACTGATGTTTCGTAAGTTGCTTAAATAAAAAGCTCCATTTCCCGGATTGGGATAAACGCGCATGCCCTTTTCAATTGGCAGGTCGTTTGTTCCGTCTAAATTTGAATATTCTGCCTTCCAGCCTTGCGCGCGATTTGTGTTATTGGTTTGCCAGGTGATGAAGAATGAACCAGTAGTTGTGTAGAAGGGACCCGGAGTTTGTTGTCCGCTGTAATCGCCCGATAGTTCTGCCAGCAATTCCATGCTGGGAAATTCATAAACTTTCACAACATCGTGGCCTTCTTCGGTTTCAAAATACATAAAATCAATCATGCCGAAAGGGCTGTTCATGTTTATGTTCCATTTGCAAAGTGTATTGTTTTCGTAGAAAAAGTTTTGGCTTCCATCGCTGATCGTTCCTGCATTTTCATTGATCATCTCCATGCTACGGCACCATTCCGGACGCTCACTTTCATAAGAAAGCAGCCAGCCTTTACATGATGTGCTTGTGCTTGTGGTATAGTGAAGCAGCATTTTGTTGCCTGTGCTGCTGATTTGTGGCAAAGCAGTGCCCAGGTCGCCTGTAAGCTCTGCAAGGAGAGGTGCATTGGTATCTTCTCCATCATAAATTTTCAGATGAGCCACATTTTCTTCAATATCGAATTTATGGAAACTGAGATGAATGGAAGAAACAGAATCAAATTCGTTTTGCGGATCAATGAGCCATTTCACGTCCATGCCTTCTTTGGAAGGATAAACCGGGCCGCTGCCATCATCTAAGCTGCCTGAAAAAGCGGTAATTATATTTTCATTTTCAGGCCAGTAGGGGTATTCATTGTTCACTGTATCCGGAAAGGCATTGATGATGATTTCCTGTGCCAGATTGAAGTTGTTTCCGCCCACAACCAGGTCGTCCACATAAAAATAGCCATCCCAGCTGGAACCCCAGCCCCAGTTAAAATGGTAGTAATCTTCGGTTTGGTAGCCGTCGCAAATAAATGCGTGCCCCACAACATTGGGTTCCGACCATCCGGCATAGTAAAGCGGGATATTTTGATCGAGATGCTGCACCAGCATGGCTTTCCAGTCTAAGGAAGTGCTGTCGCGGAAAAGATATTCCGTTTCCGGGGAATAGCGAAAGAAAGTCCGCAGGGTATAAGCGCCTTTATGGTTGTTCATTCCTGAACTGTTCGGACCGTATTGCATATCTACCGAAATGCCTAAATGACTGAGCAGTTGGGCAATGGCAGGATTTTTTTCTGTAGGATGATTGTTCATCTGATCCCAATGATAGGTGGTTGCCCAAAAATCAGCCGATATTGTGCCATAAGGATAGAGATAATAAGCATATTCACCCTCTCCGGTTTGAGGAAACCTGAAATAGTTCACCAATTGTCCCAAAGCAGTTGCTACACAGCCGGTAACGCAGTGGCCTGATGGCCCTTCCGGATCTGCCGGACATTGCATATTGTAAGGGAAGCCCTGATCCCATGTACTGAACAACATAGGCTCAACAGCACGCATATTTTCCCGGCTTAAGGTATTGCCCGAAAGCAGTGCATCCCATTGTGCAGAAGCGTTTTTCAAAGAGGCAGCCGGATTGTTTTCGAGATAATCCAGTTGCTTTTCGTATTGATTTGTCCATGCTTTGAAAGCCGGCGGAATACGTACAAAATCAGCTTTGGAATGCTCCGACCAGGCCAAAACGGCTTGCGTGTTCTTTTTTGTGCTCATCAGAAGGTAGCCCGATGGTTCAAGCAAAAGCAGGCTGATGTGCGGATTTTCGTTATACATGCGCATTTCAATGATATTCGCTTCAGCCTGAAAATGCGCAGCGATAAATTGTTGTGCGGCTTTGCGGATCTCCTGTTTGCCGATAGATTCCTGCGCAAAAGAGGAGGGGAGCAAAAGTGCCCCTAAAAGAATAATAAGGATAAAGTTTTTCATGGCTAAGGGAATTGGTTTTGAAACAAATATAAGCTTTTAATTTCCAAACTACTAAAGTTTTATAAAGCGCCGGCTGGTTTTATGCTGTAAACTGCCCGCTTTCAGGAAATAAATGCCGCTGTTTAGTGCACTGATGTCGATATTTAATTTTTGATGATGAGCTGGTAATCTGTGCCGGGCGCAGGGATTTCCGAGGGCATCATAAATTTCGATTTGCGTATCTTTTGGAAATCCTGTTTTGAGGCTGATTTCTATAAAATCCTGTGCCGGAACAGGGGCAATGCTCAGTATGGTTTTGTCTGTCTGATCCTTAATCCCCACATTATCAGCCATATAATAGACTTCCCAGCCGGGTTTTGTGATGCTTTCATCCGTGGTAAACTGCAATTTCAGGATTCCGTTTCGTGAATAAAAAACATCCTGTGGCACGCCATTGAGGTAAATACCTGAAAAGGTACCCAGCAGCACATTCGATTTGCCTTCAAAGATTTTGAGCACATCTTTGCCCGGTTCGGTATCAAAGAAATTGAAGCCTAGCGTAATGCCTGTGCCCCACATGGGTTCAATAATCCATTCGCATTCAAAATTATTCTGATAATTGAATTTTGTTCCACTGCCATCGTTTACAGTTCCGCTTTCAGAGCTTATATGATGTTGGCCTCCAATGCAATAATCCGGTGCAAGTGATTCATAAAAGGCCAGCCAACCTTTGCCATTGTCTTCGCTATTGGTTTTAAAAGCAACGAAAATTTTATTCCCGCTGGAGGAAATCCCGGAAAGTACATTATCTCCCGTAAAATAATGCAGGAGGGGCGCTTCACGGTTTTCGCCATCATATACAAAGAGGGTATCTCCGGCACCGAGTTGAAAACTGTGGAATCCCAGTAAGATGCTTTTTACGGAATCAACACCGGTTTGCGGACTGATCAGCCAGCTTGCCTCCGCATTGCTTTGCGTGGGCATCAGCGGACCGCTGCCGTCGCTGAAAGTGCCCCGGGAAAAATCAAGGAGTGTGTGCCCGCTGGCATATGCCGGATATTCTTCATTAGGCACAAGGTTCTGGCTGCATGCCTGTTCTGCTGCAAACCCCAAGGGGTCATCAATCAGGTAATAGCCATCGCCATAACCCGAATAGCCAAAATTAAAATGAAAAAGCCCCTGATTGTCGTAACCGTCGCAAACGAAGGTGTGCACTTTTGTGGTGTCGAAACCGCCAAATAATACAGGAATATCCTGATCCAACTGCGATTTGATCAGGTTTTTCCAATCTTCATCACTGAAATTGGCCCTTTGCTGCACGAGGATATTGTCCGAATACCTGAAATGTGCCGTCATCGCCTGAATGAGGGAAGCGGCATCCGTACTGGAACCTGTTGGGCTATAATGCATTTCCGATGCAATGCCGATGTGGGACAGAAGCAATGCAATTTCATCGTAATTGGGGTCCGGATTGGGCATCATGGCATCAAATAAATAATGTGTGGCGCCAAAATCTGCACTCAAAACGCCATAGGGTTCTGCGGTATAGGACTTGCTGCCCTGTCCGGTCAAAGGCCAGCGCCAGTAGTACATAATCTGCGCCATTGCTACCGCCGATGATCCGGCAAATACATGTCCGCCAGGACCGTTGATGTCTTCAGGACAATATGCATTGTAAGGAAAATCTTCGCCCCAGATGGTGCGCAATAAAGGTGCAACAGCTGCTTGTTGCACAAGGTTTTCTTTTGCATTTATCAGGAGTTTTGTTGATGTTGTAGCCAAATTTTGAACAGGACTGTCGGCAAAGGCGGATGCCGTTTTCATTTGATGCTTGATCAAGGCTTTGGCCTGCTCGGGAAGCTGATCAGGATGAAAATGGCCATGTTTGCTGTAGGCGAGGAGCGGGCCGTAATTGGCATTTGCAGATAAAAGCACAAATCCACCATAGCGGAAATTAACCGCATAAAGCTGAACGTTTTTTTCATCCGGCCAGGGGAGAAGCCGATCAATTGTGGGCTTTTTTATGCCCATGTGGTTTTCTGCAAGTTCAAGCGCATAACCCTCAGCCGCTTTTTTATCGATGAGCTGCGCAGAGCATGGACTGTGCGTCAATAAGATGAATAAAAACGAAATGGTAATAGCTATTTTGGATTTCATGATTTTGCGTATTATGAACTTTAGTTTACGCAAATATAGAATTATTCGTGAAAATTAAAACAATTCCGTTTGATTGAAAATACGGTTGTACCCGGAATTTCGGAGCTTGCCTGAAGTTTTGTGTTTGTTATTACTCATCGGATGACGAACAATTACCTACTCAACGGATGACGCCCGGTCATCCGATGAGTTTTAACAGCCGGTTTCAGTCATCCGATGAGTGGCAAATGGAGTCAAACTTTCCCGAGTTTCATACAAAGAGAAGTTTGGATCTGTCATTTGCTCCAATTATTGATGAAGGAAGCAAATTGTATTTCGAGGGTTCAAATGTCCGCGAAAGATCGGGCAGAACCAATTTTCGAATGACCCACTCATCGGATGACTCCAAGTCATCCGATGAGTTATTCTGAAACCACCCAATATGTATATTTACAGAATATCCGCCCGAAGCAAGCCCGCAGCAGCTGGCTGCCCGCAAAGTATTTGCAGCGACTTGGTAGCGCGATGGTAGCGCGATGGTAGCGGGAAAACCCCTGTGGGGACAATGTGGGTTTTAAGCGGAAATGCTCCGGAATTTCGTAAATATTTGCCTTATAAAAAGGCCCGGGCCACACTTATGATAATTGTGTGCCACTTTTCTCCTCCCTTTGTGCCAATTTACCTGCCTGATAAAGAATTGCCATGATCCGGCATGCTTTTTATAATTCCTAAGGTCTTCCTCAGGGCAAACGCATCATAATTTACGCAGCTTTTTGATAATATATAACCCTCCTTTTAGAAGTTAAGGTAATATGGTGTGTTACAAGCTTAATGCATTGTGTTGTTATTTTTCAACGCTAAGTATTACTCGTATGCTTAGGTGTCAGCCCTACAGGCTGAATATTGTTTGTTTGCTTTAAAACGGGGCGTTGCCCCGTTTTCTAATGTATCAGCCTTTCAGGCTGGTAAAACTTTTGTCAGATCGAACAATCTTTGGTTTTCTATAATGGAGTTTTTTGATATTCAGGCTGTAAGCCTGATACGTAACAAGCTGATGCAGCGCATCAGCTTGTGCTAATCGCAACAAATATGCAGCCTGTAAGGCTGCGACATTTTGTTTTGGTCAATGAATGTGGACTTATTTATGATGCGTTTGCCCTAAGGTCTTCCTGGATTCTCAATAGGGATTTTAGTGGATTATTACAGGCATAGAAATAATTTTTGATGCGCATAAAAAATTTTTTTCACGCGCATAAAAAATATTTTTCATGCGCATGAAAATCAATTTTGATGCGCATGAAAATATCAGGGCAACAAGAGCTGCTGAAAGAAAGCTGCTTTTGTGCCTTGCGGAAGGTATGGGTTTGCTTGGCCGGACTCGCTAAGCCACGCGTGAGGACACGCGCGGGAACGGGGGGCAGGCAGGCTTATCCGTTTTAATAAACGCTTATATCCGGTTATAAGCGTTTATTAAAACGGCTATGAAAACGATTTTGGATAAATTTAGGTGCTTTTTAAAGGTTTTTAGCTTATGTACATTTTATATTGCACATGGGCTAAGCACAGCAGGATCGTGGCATTTTTATGAAATATGTTCGTTTCACAAGCGGCATGGTTTAGGCTTCATTTTGTTTCGGTTCGGGCAGGGAAGAAGCCAAAAGTGCAGCTTATTTGGGTGTCAAAGCAAAATACTTTGCATGGAAAAAATGAAAGATTTGCAGAAAGTATCATTGGAAATTAGACAAATTTATCTACATTTGTTGAGAAACAAAGAAAATGTATATGAAACCGGCATGCGCCCATACTAATTTTGTTGAAATAGTGGCAGATACGCAAATACCTGCTGCGGACAAAGGCGACGTATTGGTAATTGGGGGTTCTTATATGCAGAAGTTAGCGGCAAACTTAAGAAACGACACTGCATATAATAAAAAGAGAATTTAATGAATGAGATACCAATAATAAGAAAAGGAGCCATAAAAGATTATTGGACAAATGGATTTAGCGGAGGTCTGATTATTGGAATTTTAGTGTTTCTACTATCCTTGACAAATAATAGTGCTTTGAACTCTTTATATTTCGGATTGTCTACATGGATTGGGATTATTGCTATCTGGATAGGAATTGGATTTACTAGCGAGGAATATTACAAAAGAAAAAAGAAAATTAAGAATTTGAATTCAGATAAATATGCTTTCCTTGACAAACAAAATTTCACATTGCATGAGGATTTATATTTTGAGGGGATTTATAATGGATTCTTCTTTCGAGTTTTGCCCATGACTAAATGGATTGAAAAAAAACGAGGTAGAGGAAATGATATTGAATACGTAGTAATTGAATCCTTTTACACATTTGACTCTGATTTAATTGATGAAAAGCGAGAGGCAAAAATGTGTGGAGATTATTTTTTAGGTAATGTACATTTCGGCAATCATTGCGCTGGATTTGTACCTAAAGACTGGGACAATCCTGATTTTAAAGAGAATTTTGACGGTTTGATAAGTATATTTAAGAGAGAAAACCTGATTCCTTTAATGAAAGAAGATTGGGAAAATACATTCGGAGAAAAACTAAAGAAAGCTAAAGAAGATGAAGAACAAGCTAAAACAAAACAGATTTTGAAGATTGGCAAACTTGACATTAAATATAAGAAACCTGATAAAAAAGTCAGCCGCTAACAATTAAGCAACGTTTTCCGGCCATAGCCGGAATATGTGCTTTGTGTTGAACGAAACCGGCTTACATTTATATTGGGGAATCAATTTTTGCGGTATTTTCAGTCAAATACCTTAAGGGCAGGGAAAACAGGCCATTTTCAGCCGAAAAGCTTTGGTTTGCGATAATTCAAATGAACGTTTTGTCAAGATATGATGCCTGCCACAGTCCATTTTGTGGGTTTTTGGCATAATCATATCAGTCCTGCATTGCAGGGGCTGAGGGAAAACAATAAAGCATGTGCATTTTCTCAGCAAGCATCCGGAGCCCTGATACGCTCATGGAATGATTCGGGGATTATTTCCACGAGCCACATCCTCCCGCCACAGTGCGTGCAAAATCCCACTACAATGTTCATGCGTGTTTCTGCAATTTCTTCCCAGCCCATTTTCTTTTTTTGCGGCCTTGGCTGGTTAAAATATTCATACAGAGCAGGCAAAGCCTTTCCTTTTGCAGCCGAAGACATAAAGCCATAGTGGCGGATACGGGTGAAACCATGCGGAAGGATGTGCAGGCAAAACCTTTGCAGGAACACTTCCCCGGGCAGCATGCTTGTTTTTTGTTTGTCGCCATCACGGTAATCCCTCCAGCGGAAAGCCACAGTTTTGTTGTCCACCTGCAAAATGCGCTCATCGGATATTGCCGTTCGGTGTGTGTATCGGCCCAGATAAGCAAGCACCTGTTTCGGTCCGGCAAAGGGAGGTTTTGCATAAACTGTCCAGGGTTTTTCAAAAAGGCTGTTGAACATACGGTTGCTGGTCGGTATTTCTTCATCCTTTGCCCATTGGCGCAGAGCTGCCACCATTTTGCCCCGGAACACTTTGCTCATTTCTTTTACCGGGAACAAAAATTCTCCGTCCCCTTTTGAAGGGAGCCATTTGTCATTGGCTGTGATCCCCCCGGCAGGCACCACCAAATGCAGGTGTGGGTGGTACTGCAGGTTCTGCCCCCAGGTATGCAGCACGGCAGTATATCCAATACGTGCCCCCAGGAAATCCGGATTATCTGCAAAACAGTCCATTACGCGCTTTACAGTACGGAACAGGATGTTGTAACAGTCCTTTTGGTGGTTCAAAAACAGCTTGTTCAGTTTATCGGGTATGGTAAAGACCATGTGCAGGTAACTGACCGGCAAAAGGTCGGCCTCACGTGCCAGAAGCCATTTTTCGCGTTCCAGTCCGCCGCATTTAGGGCAATTCCGGTTGCGGCAGCTGTTATAAAAAACCTTGCGCTTCCCACAGCAGCTGCATTGCTCAATCCGTCCGCCCATTTTTTCTGTGCGGCAAGCCTGCAAAGCGCGCAGGCAGCGCAATTGATGGTAAGTCAGCCTGTTTTTCTGTTCCAGTATGTGCGTAAAGTTTTTTGCAACCAAGGCCAGATCGGCCTTCATATCTTTTTGTTTGGGTACAGCTTATCAAGCAGGCCGAAAAATGCCCGTTGGGGCAGCTGGGCCAGATGGAGGTACATTTCAGTGTTTTTGATATCGGCATGTCCCAAAAGCTTCATCAGCCCGTAGATGTTCTGCCCGGCTTCGAGCTGGTGGGTTGCATAAGTGTGGCGCAAAGAGTGGATGCAGACTTTTTTGTTGATACCGGCAACACCGAGGGCATCCTTCATGATGCCCCGGATACGTGTGTGGCTCAAGGGCAGCCCACGGTGCTGGTTGCTGCGTTCGAACATGAAATATTTTGGGCGGTCTATTTTCAGGTAGTTTGCAATGCCCCTTGCCATGTGTTTTGAAATGGGCACACAGCGTTCTCGTTTGCTTTTGGTTTTGCGCACAAACAGCTGTCGCCGTTCAAGGTCAACATCTTGTATCAAAAGGCTGCTTGCTTCGCTGATGCGCATGCCCGTATCATAGATTAAGGCCAATAAAATTTTGTTGCGCAGTTCTTTGGGCGCTTTGAGCAATCGCCTCACTTCGCCACAGGAAAGGATTACAGGCAGTTTTTGCGGCCGTTTGATGCTGGGCAAACTAATGTGCAGCTCGTCTTTTTCGAAGAGTTTGTAGAGTTTTCGCAGGCCATAGACCAGGTGCTTGAAAGAGCTTTGGCTGTCGGTGTCGCGGTCCACCACATGGTAGAGATATGCTTCTATCTCATCAATTTCCATTTCAAGAGGGTTTTTCTCACAAAAAATCGCCATCTTTGCTATCTGGCGAAGGTAGTTTTCGTGTGTGGAACGCGAGCGTCCGTTGATTACAAGGCGCTGCATAAACTGCTCAGCCATTTGGCGAAAGCCATTAACTTTAAGGCATGCTTCATCCTGGATCGTTCTTTTTTTCATAAGATTAAATTTTAAAAGGTTAATAAATAAAACCTTATACGTAAGAATCAGATCTTAGGTGAAGCTGCCGACCGGAGGGAGGTTTCGTTCAACAATAAATATACGTAATGCGGGGCAATTTGGTAAATTTGAACATTAAAGCATTTAATAAACAGCATAGCGGTTTGAAAGTGAATTGCCTTGAAATCCCGCACTACGCATATTCGAGCCGTTAGCTGGCATAAAATCGAACATTACATCTTGAGAGGTAAGCAATAAAAAAATATAAAAAAAATGAAACTGATATTCTTTTCTTGTGTCTTAAACATTCTTGCTTTCGGACACTTAATGGGGCAGGTTAAAACTGCTCAAGACATATTGCAAAGGGCAATAATCACCATTGATACAATCGAAACTATTTATTTCAAACAAGAAATGGTACTGACTAATCCTAGAAATTTAAATGATACCATTCATAATTTTCGAGAGATGTACTTTAAACGATTGAGAAGTGATTCAATAGTCGGTGTCAATGGGCACTGGTATATGTGCTTAAATGACACCATAAATGTTGTTTTTGAAGATATATACGATGGTAATAGGCTAATTAGAATAAATAATCGCGATAGTTCTGCATTGATATTTGATTTAGAAAAACATCCTGATTTCAGGAAGAAACATTTTTGGAGTCACAACACATTATACGGAATGCAATATGAATTTAAGTTCATTCTATCAAATTTAGATTCGTACTCACTGACCAAGTTAAACGATACACTTGTTGATAATGTTCCATGTTTTCAAATTCAAGTAGGCCTTGAGAATAAAATGTCAATGCCAGGATTTGCTAGTAAACTTAAGGAGAGTAATGGAATGGTTTCTAATACTACATATTATATAAATAAAGAAACATATTATCCCATAAAAATGATAGGAGAAGGATATTCCGTAGAAAAACCAGATCAAAAAATGTTTATAGACCAAAGGTACTACAATATTAAGTTCAATGTGGAAATTATTGAGGATATACAGTTTAACACCTCAGACGAATCAATAGTTGGATTTAAAATTAGAGAAATGAAACCTTTAATCAATAATTAATTAACCGCTAATATTATAATCATATGAATAGATTTGCAATTATTTTACTCACTTTGTTTTCAACCATTGGGTACGGTCAAAAGAATCAGATATCCGACTTGTCAATTGGAAACAAATACTCTTACAATTCGGAGAACTTAAAGGGACCAATTGATTTATATGTTGGGTTACCAAACAAATATCATCAGTCCAACTGCAATTATCCAGTACACTATGTATTAGATGGTCAAATTGTTTTCTCCTATTATTATGGTGTTACAGATATGCTTACAAAAGGAGAAATTCCTGAGTGCATTACAGTTGGGGTACAAAGTGTGAAAAGAGGATATTATTTTAAACCAGGAGTTGGGGCAAACGAGTTTGCAAATTTTCTAACCAAAGAATTGATTCCTTTTATTGACAGTGCTTATAGGACAAATAGTTCACGGCTTATTTGGGGGCATTCTACAACTGGGGCTTTTATAGTTAACACGTTGTTTAATAACCCTGATTCTTTTGATATTTTTTTAGCAGGTGCTCCTTATCATTCTGATTTATTCTTTGCAACAGATATTGATTCAACTATGCATAATTTTAATACGAAGAAATATTTTTATTCATTTTATGGTCTTGATGACAATGAAAAGGAAAAGTCAAACTGGGATTCTTTATTTGCTAAGATTGAAAAGACAGCAACAAAGAATCTAGAAACTGTAAGCAATGAATATATTGACGAAGGACACTATTCTATAATTTATCGGTATATACCTGATGGATTAAAACTAGCATTTAAAGACTGGGCATATATACCAGCACGTGGAGAAAAGTTTTCGTTTGATAAATTCATATCTTACTCTGATTTTCAAAAAACAAAATACAACACAGTTTTCGATTATTCAGAAGGGTATTTCATAGGAAATGCAATAAATTGTGAGAAGCATAAAGATTTTGAAACCGCAATAAAGCTTTTAACAAATGGACTAAAATGTTACCCTAAATCTGAGGTGCTTCATAATATCATTGCGGTTCAATATGAAAAAACTGGACAAATAGAATCTGCAAGAGAACATTACAGAAAAATTTTAGAAATCAACCCTGATATGGATTTTGCAAAAAAGAAACTTAAGGACTTAGAATGAGCAAATTACGCCAGCTAACAATTAAGCAACGTTTTCCGGCCATAGCCGGAATATGTGCTTTGTGTTGAAGAGCCTGTCCCGAGCCATTCGGGAAAACCGGGTTACAAATATATTGGGGAATCAATTTTTGCGGTATTTTCTGCCAAATACCTTAAGGGAAGGGAAAACAGGCCATTTTCAGCCGAAAAGCTTTGGTTTGCGATAATTCAAATGAACGTTTTGTCAAGATATGATACCATACACAGCCCATTTTGTGGGTTTTTGGCATAACCATATCAGTCCTGCATTGCAGGGGCTGAGGGAAAACAATAAAGCATGTGCATTTTCTCAGCAAGCATCCGGAGCCCTGATACGCTCATGGAATGATTCGGGGATTATTTCCACGAGCCACATCCTCCCGCCACAGTGCGTGCAAAATCCCACTACAATGTTCATGCGTGTTTCTGCAATTTCTTCCCAGCCCATTTTCTTTTTTTGCGGCCTTGGCTGGTTAAAATATTCATACAGAGCAGGCAAAGCCTTTCCTTTTGCAGCCGAAGACATAAAGCCATAGTGGCGGATACGGGTGAAACCATGCGGAAGGATGTGCAGGCAAAACCTTTGCAGGAACACTTCCCCGGGCAGCATGCTTGTTTTTTGTTTGTCGCCATCACGGTAATCCCTCCAGCGGAAAGCCACAGTTTTGTTGTCCACCTGCAAAATGCGCTCATCGGATATTGCCGTTCGGTGTGTGTATCGGCCCAGATAAGCAAGCACCTGTTTCGGTCCGGCAAAGGGAGGTTTTGCATAAACTGTCCAGGGTTTTTCAAAAAGGCTGTTGAACATACGGTTGCTGGTCGGTATTTCTTCATCCTTTGCCCATTGGCGCAGAGCTGCCACCATTTTGCCCCGGAACACTTTGCTCATTTCTTTTACCGGGAACAAAAATTCTCCGTCCCCTTTTGAAGGGAGCCATTTGTCATTGGCTGTGATCCCCCCGGCAGGCACCACCAAATGCAGGTGTGGGTGGTACTGCAGGTTCTGCCCCCAGGTATGCAGCACGGCAGTATATCCAATACGTGCCCCCAGGAAATCCGGATTATCTGCAAAACAGTCCATTACGCGCTTTACAGTACGGAACAGGATGTTGTAACAGTCCTTTTGGTGGTTCAAAAACAGCTTGTTCAGTTTATCGGGTATGGTAAAGACCATGTGCAGGTAACTGACCGGCAAAAGGTCGGCCTCACGTGCCAGAAGCCATTTTTCGCGTTCCAGTCCGCCGCATTTAGGGCAATTCCGGTTGCGGCAGCTGTTATAAAAAACCTTGCGCTTCCCACAGCAGCTGCATTGCTCAATCCGTCCGCCCATTTTTTCTGTGCGGCAAGCCTGCAAAGCGCGCAGGCAGCGCAATTGATGGTAAGTCAGCCTGTTTTTCTGTTCCAGTATGTGCGTAAAGTTTTTTGCAACCAAGGCCAGATCGGCCTTCATATCTTTTTGTTTGGGTACAGCTTATCAAGCAGGCCGAAAAATGCCCGTTGGGGCAGCTGGGCCAGATGGAGGTACATTTCAGTGTTTTTGATATCGGCATGTCCCAAAAGCTTCATCAGCCCGTAGATGTTCTGCCCGGCTTCGAGCTGGTGGGTTGCATAAGTGTGGCGCAAAGAGTGGATGCAGACTTTTTTGTTGATACCGGCAACACCGAGGGCATCCTTCATGATGCCCCGGATACGTGTGTGGCTCAAGGGCAGCCCACGGTGCTGGTTGCTGCGTTCGAACATGAAATATTTTGGGCGGTCTATTTTCAGGTAGTTTGCAATGCCCCTTGCCATGTGTTTTGAAATGGGCACACAGCGTTCTCGTTTGCTTTTGGTTTTGCGCACAAACAGCTGTCGCCGTTCAAGGTCAACATCTTGTATCAAAAGGCTGCTTGCTTCGCTGATGCGCATGCCCGTATCATAGATTAAGGCCAATAAAATTTTGTTGCGCAGTTCTTTGGGCGCTTTGAGCAATCGCCTCACTTCGCCACAGGAAAGGATTACAGGCAGTTTTTGCGGCCGTTTGATGCTGGGCAAACTAATGTGCAGCTCGTCTTTTTCGAAGAGTTTGTAGAGTTTTCGCAGGCCATAGACCAGGTGCTTGAAAGAGCTTTGGCTGTCGGTGTCGCGGTCCACCACATGGTAGAGATATGCTTCTATCTCATCAATTTCCATTTCAAGAGGGTTTTTCTCACAAAAAATCGCCATCTTTGCTATCTGGCGAAGGTAGTTTTCGTGTGTGGAACGCGAGCGTCCGTTGATTACAAGGCGCTGCATAAACTGCTCAGCCATTTGGCGAAAGCCATTAACTTTAAGGCATGCTTCATCCTGGATCGTTCTTTTTTTCATAAGATTAAATTTTAAAAGGTTAATAAATAAAACCTTATACGTAAGAATCAGATCTTAGGTGAAGCTGCCGACCGGAGGGAGGTTTCGTTCAACATTTTGTATAAGTAATGGCAGGTAATATACTAAATGTCAAGGTTTGTAGCCCGCTCAAATTGCGTAGCGGTTTGACAGGTAACTACCACGCAATCTGCCACTACTCATACAATTTACCGTTGGCATTCATTGAAAAACACTAGACGCATTATAATTAACTTTGGAGAAAAATATGAAAAATTCAATCAAATTATTAATTGTTACGATATTATTGGTAACAGGAAACATAGAAACAAATGCATGTACAGGTATTCGTTTAAAAGCCAAAGATGGTGGTGTAGTTTATGGACGAAGTATGGAATGGGGAGCCTTCGACCTAAATTCACGTGTTGCAATAGTACCACGTGGATATACATTTAAAGGATTAACACCTGATGGACATAATGGGAAAGTATATTCTACAAAATATGGGATTGTAGGTCTTGACATGTTAGGAAAAGACTTGATTGGCGATGGAATGAATGAAAAAGGATTAACAATTGGTTTGTTTTATCATCCCGGTTATGCAGTTTATCCAGAATATAATAAGGCGAATGCTAAAAATTGTATTTCTGCTCAGGAACTTCCTAATTACATATTAGGGACGTTTGCTACGGTACAAGAGGTAAGGGATAACTTATCAAATATAACTGTTGTTGGTGTAATAGAAGAAGCTCTTGGTATAATTGTTCAGGGACATTGGATGGTAACCGATAAAAGTGGAGAGTCTATTGTTATTGAATATACAAAAGGTAAATTAGTAATTCATGATGCGCCACTTGGAGTAATAACCAACGCACCAACCTACGATTGGCACATGACCAACTTGAGCAATTACTTAAACCTGTCGATGTTTTCATTGGAACCCAAAACGTTAGATGGTATTAAGTTTTCACCTACAGGTGCGGGTTCGGGAATGATTGGCTTACCTGGTGACAACACACCTCCATCTCGTTTTGTACGAGCCATTGCATGGACTCAAACAGCTCGTCCAACCGAAACTGCAAAAGAAACAATTTACGAAACATTTAGAATTTTGGATAATTTCAACCTACCTCAGGGACCTGATGGAGGCGAAGGCTCAGGGCATAGCGAAAATCCTGAATTGATGCGTTCAACTACGATTTGGACCACTGCATGGAATTTGCAAGACTTAACCTTTAATTACCACACCCAGCATAACCGAAGAGTGCGTTTGGTTGATTTGAAGAAAATTGATTTTGCAAAGATTGGTGATGAAATTTCACATATACCCATGGAAAAAAGTAAAGAGCAGGATATTTTAGAAATTACTCCCAAGTTATAAACAACGAAATGCCAACATTTTGTATAAGTAATGGCAGGCAATGTGGTAAATATCAAGGTTTGTAGCCCGCTCAAACTGCGTAGCGGTTTGACAGGAAACTACCACGCAATCTGCCACTACTCATACAATTTACCGATTGTTTCAACAGCAGTCTATTCTCAAAAACCAAACATCGTAGTAATTACCACCGATGATGTAGCACCCATGGACATATCCTGCTATCATAGGGGATTAGGTGCTGTTAAAACCCCGAATATGGATCGCATTGCAAATGAGGGTATGATTCTTACCGATTTTTATGCCCATCCAAGCTGTACCGCAGGTCGAGCTGGTTTTATTAACGGTCAATATCCAATTCGCACCGGTTTAACCTCTGTTGGTCAGCCCGGTTCAAGATTAGGCCAGCAAGCAGATGACGTATCTTTAGCAACGCTACTAAAAGATAAAGGTTATGCCACAGGTCAGTTCGGGAAACATCATTTAGGCGATCGAAACGAACATTTACCTACAGTGCACGGATTCGATGAATTTTATGGTTTATTGTACCATCTGAACATGATGGATATGATAGAGCAGCCAGAGTTTCCAGAAGACCCAAACTTTGTTGGCCGCCCAAGAAATGTGCTGCATACCTATACTTCCGATGTTAATGATAATACAGTAGACCCTCGATTTGGTAAAGTGGGTAAACAAATTATTGTTGATTGTGGTGAGCTTGGAGCAAAGCGCCAGGAAACCTTTGATGATGAAGTATTAGAAAAGACCATAGACTGGTTACATAAGGTAGATAAAGAAGATAACCCTTTCTTTTTATGGTTTTGTCCTGCCCGAATGCACCAAAAAATATTTGTTAGCGATGAATGGAAAGGGAAAAGCGGCCACGGTGAATATGCCGATGCTTTATTGCACTTAGACTTTATTATTGGAGAATTACTGGATGAAATAGAGCGTTTAGGACATGCAGAGAATACTATTGTTCTATTTACTTCAGATAACGGTGTTAACTTAAGATATTTCCCTAGTGGAGGAACGGCTTCATTTAGAGGCGAAAAAGGAACAAGTTGGGAAGGCGCTTACAGAGTACCAATGATGATAAAATGGCCGGAAAAAGTAGAACCCGGCTCGTATTCAGGCGGTTTAATGTCTGTAGAAGATTGGTTGCCTACCTTAATGGCTGCAGTTGGTGAGGAAAACATTAAGGATGAGTTGTTGGAAGGGAAAACTGTAAATGGACGCGAATACAATGTTCACCTTGATGGCTATAACCAAACGGAAATGCTCACAAATAATGGAGAATCGATGCGTCGTGAATTCTTCTATTATGCCGAAACAGATTTAATGGCTGTGCGTTACGACCATTGGAAAGTATACTTTTCAATAAAAGACGAATGGGAAAGAGCTGCCGAAGTACAACCTGCCGGATTGTTGGTTGATATAAAACTCGACCCATACGAAAGAACAATAGAGGCTCCCGGGCATTTTAACTGGCAGCGAGAAAGAACCTGGGTACTTCCTCTATTTGGCCCTCCTATTCTCAAATTCGCAAAGAGTTTAAAAGAATACCCTCCACAACAAGCGGGTGCAGGTATTGGAATAGCTCCTATAATGAAACAGCTGAATGCTGCCGCAGATATTAATTAGTTTAATTATGAATAGATAAAAGTTATTTATTATGAAAGTTCAAAAAATAACAATTATAATTATTGGTGCGGTTCTGCTTCTCGCAGCCTGTGCCCCAGTGTCTTCTGACAACAATAAAAACGACACACTATTAAATACAATCGCTCAACAGCAAGATCCTATTATTAGCGTGGCTCCTTCAGCTGAGATTGCCGCAGCAGGTGATTACTACGATGCTAAAGCTGTTGCCACTTTGGCTTATGAATGGGGTTATGCCATGGTACGTATGGAACAGGCCATGCGCGATTATATTGATGTACCTAATCCCAAGCCTGAAACCAGTTACCGGGCTCCTTTAAACCAAATTGGCTGGGCAAGGCGGCTGCCAACGGCAAAAGATACCGATATGCCAACAGCCAACAACGACACCTATTACATGAGTGCCGTTGTGGAACTTACCGAACCTTTTATATTGGAAACACCCAATACAAACGGACGCTATTTTGTAGTGAATGTGTTTGATATGTACCACACGCTTACCGAATATATTGGTAAGCGCAATACGGGCACAGAGGCTTTAACGGTTGCTTTAGTACCAAGCGGATGGGAAGGCTCTTTACCTGGCAATATTGACAAAAAGGTGATTATAAATACCCCAAAAGCCTGGTTGTGGGGGCGCATACATGTACTTGAAGGCGAAGATGTGGAACAAGTGCATGCTTTACAAGACCAGTTTTCATTAAAGTCCTTAACTGTTTATAATGGTGGCATGGAAACTACTGTAGTAAAAACCCTTCCAGAAATGCCCAGCTACCCGGTAAGCGATTCGCTTCGATTCTATAAGTATTTGGCATTTGCCATGAGTCAAAACCCGGTATTGGCTGACGACAAGTCGCTTGTTGGACAATTTGAACGTATTGGCTTAAAAGATGGTTCGTTTAACGAGGATGAATTAAGCAATACACAGATTAAAGCACTTAAAGAAGCCGCATTAGAAGCCCCTATGGCTATTTTAGCCTCGATGTATTCTTCTTCATTTATAAATAATGGGTGGAATATTGCTTTAAAGCTCGATAACTATGGATACGATTATTCTTTCCGTTCCTTAATTGCCGGGCCATATTTGGGTGGTCAGGGGGAACTTGAAGCAATGTATCCAATTCGATTTACCGATAGTGACAATAATCTTTTGGCAGGCAAAAACAGCTACAAAATTGTTTTCGATGAAGAACCACCAGTAAATTCATTTTGGTCCTTAACTCTGTACGATGCCAATAACAAGTTGTTCTACGATAACGAGCTCAACCGTTATAAGTTTAGTCGCGAATCGAAAGGTCTTAAAATGAACGATGACGGTTCTTTTGAGATTCTTATTCAAAACCAAAAACCAGACAACACAGACAACTGGTTGCCTGCACCGGAAGGTGGGTTTTATTTGATTTTACGCATGTATGAGCCGCACGAAGAAGTAATCAGCTTAGAATATCAGCTTCCACAATTAAATAAAATGTAATGACAAAATTAATTTCACTACTCTGTTGTTTATCCCTATCATGTAGTATTATAAATGCTCAGAACGATACCATACCAAATAATCAGGATAAAAGAACCAAAAAAGAAAAAAAGGTTACATTTATTCCGTTGCCTGTTGTTGCAGCCAATCCTACGAATGGAATAATGTATGGTGTGGCTCCCGGGGCAAATTGGTATATGGGTAACAAGAGTACTACAAGTATTTCTTCAGGTTTAGGTTCTGTTATTTACACGACCAATAAACAATTAATACTTACTGCAAAATCAAATGTGTTTTTGGAAGGCGATGGATGGAATTTTTTAGGCGATTGGAGGTATTTTATAACTTCTCAACCCACCTATGGTTTGGGTACAGGCCCCAACTCCAATAAAGTTACCAGTACAGGAATTGAATACGACGAGGGGCTTTTTAGCAAAGCAATAGAAGCAAGTCAAATGATGGAGTTTAACTTTTTTCGCTTTCACGAAACGGTGCTTAAACGCTATCAGGATTCCCGCTTGTTTTTTGGTTTAGGTTATCATATAGATATACACTCAAGTATTAACGATAACCTTTTAGATACCGATACAGTTCCCCCGGTTTTAACGAGCCATTATTTATACCAAACAGAAATTGGAATTTCTGCCAGCTCATATACTCTTTCAGGTGTTTCTTTAAACATTATGTACGATAGCCGCGATAATACCATTAATCCGTATTCGGGCCGCTATGCTTATATAAAATACCAGATAAATCCGGAGTTTCTTGGAAGCGATAAATCATCGAGTATATTGTGGTTAGAATACCGCGACTATATACACTTTAATAAGGAGCGTCCAAGGCATTTATTGGGTTTCTGGACCTATGGCTGGTTTGTTACCTCGGGCGAAGTGCCCTATTTAGATTTACCCGCTGTTGGTTGGGACCAATTCGGACGGTCGGGTCGTGCATATACCCAGGGGCGCTTTCGGGGTGAAGACCTTTGGTATGGCGAAACAGAATATCGTTTCCCCTTGCAAAAAAACAAAGAAACATTTGGCGGAGTATTGTTTGTTAACGCCACATCGGCAAGCAGCAGGTTAAACAACATTGATTTGTTTCAATACGTCGATTTAGCCTATGGGCTTGGTTTAAGAATAATGATTGATAAAAAATCAAGAACCAACTTAAACTTCGATTTTGCCTGGGGAAAATACGGAGCACAAGGATTTTACCTCGGCTTAAACGAAGTATTTTAGAAATTTATAACCATAGTAATTAGATAGAGAATTATGAAACGTATTATTCATCTAACAACCTTAATTATGCTAATAGCAGTAATTATGAGTTGTTCAGAAACAAAACTAAAACAAGAGAATAGCTTTAAAGCGAGCCTCACTCTGGAAGAACAAGTTACCTGCCAACGCGCTTTCGAGGCTGTTGTATGGGCCATGCCGGCTACTGCTATTTACCGACTGCGCGAAGGTTTTTTAGCATTACCCGGGGTAGAAGATAATGTGGTTGTTGCCTATTCGGCTCCGGCACTGTCTATTCACAAAGCCATTACAGCAAATACAGCTACGCCCTATATTACGGCTTATACCGATTTGCGCAACGGACCAGTAGTACTTGATGTTCCGGCCGTTTCGGAAAAGGCCAGTTTATACGGTCAGGTTGTTGATGCCTGGCAGTCGACCATTGCAGGTGTTGGCCCTTCCGGTCAAGACCAGGGCAAAGGAGGTAAGTATCTTTTTCTTCCACCGGGATACGATAAAGAAATTCCCGAAGGCTATTTTGTGGTGCCTTCTACTTCTTATAGAATATCCTTAGTATTTCGCTCAATCAGAGGTAAAAATGCAACCGACCAGGATGCTTATGAGTATACACAAACATTGGGTATGTATTATTTAAACGACGGAGAAAAACCAACACGCTTTGTCGATGGCTTACAGTATCCTCTGCAAACACTCCCCCGCTACGATTACCGCGCATTAGAAGATATTCATGCTATTTTTAGCGTAGAGCCGGTTAAAGAGCGTGATAAGGTAATGATGGGTATGTTGGCCAGCATTGGCATAGAGCCGGGAAAAGATTTTAAGCCAGATGAGCGTACAAAAGCAATTTTTAACCAGGCAGCTATAGATGCTTATGACTACATGCATAATCTGGTAACCGACTACCATAATGGTAGTATTTATTGGGAGAACAGACACTGGAGCTTTGTGATGCGTGCCGATGAAGCTGGCGGTTTCGATTATATTACCGAAACCCAAATAAAACTCGATACACGAGCTGCAGCCTGGAGCTTTTTCACCCTTTATCCACAAAAACTGGGCGAACGCCCGGCAACCGTTTACCTGGCACCGATGGCCGACACAGAAGGAAGACCACTTGAAACTGGGAAACTGTACAAAATAAACATCCCTAAAAATATACCGGCCAAGCAATTTTGGTCTATTACCGTCTATGACGATTCTACCTGGGCATTTATTGATAATGAACTAGAGCGCTCCGGCCTCGGACAGTTTAACGTACCCGATATGGCAATGAACGAAGATGGCAGTGTGGATGTATACTTTGGTCCCACTGCTCCAGAAGGACTAGAATCAAACTGGGTACCTACAGAAGGGAAAAAACCTTATGTAGTGCCAGCCAGAAAACTATAGGTTTTTAAAATTCACCCAAAAAACAGCGAGTAAAATATGCTCCGAAAGTAGCATCATGCCTAAAAAAATTAAATTTCATAGTAAATATATAGAAATATGATCCGGATTTGCCGGCTTATACAGCCCTGTAGAAACAACAAGGCATAATTCACCCCTGTAAAACACTTAATATACTGTAATTCAATACTTTAAAATTATGCCGCCTTAAAGCGCCCCTCACCTATGTGTTGATCAGCTACTTGCAGCCGGATCAGCTCAACTCCAATCCTGCGCAAGTTGTAAGCTGATACAGCCAGGCCAACATAACGTTTAAAATGTCCATACCCTTTGTCGGGACATCTGTCCAGCCCTCTGTGTTCCAATTCGTTTATATTTGATTCTATTGCGCTGTGCCTATTGCGTGCCTTTATAAACCAAGGCTGGTGCTCTTGTTGGTATTCCTGCTTGTTGCATTTCCCCTTTTTGGGGAGTACCAAACGTTGGGTGTTTTGCGAGAGCAGTTCTTTATTTTCTTTTTTCCAATATCCTTTATCAAAGCTCCAACTTGCAATGTCTTTGTAGCGCAAGGATATTCTCTGGGCCAGCTGTGGAACGCATTCTGAGTCTGACTGATTTTCTATGATCTGGTAATCGACAATGAGGTTATATTGGTCAGTGGTTATTGCCGCTTTTTTCCCAAGTTCTACATTAGGCCGCATTTTGCCTTTTTTTATCCACTCGGTGTAGGTTTCAAAAATGGAAAACATTTTTTCTTCATGGGGGATTTCCTCCCCTTTTATCACCCTTCTTTCCAGCAGGTCTATATGTTTTTGCAACAGGGCCATATAGTGGGACAGTTCGGTCAAAACGGGATTGCCATCAATAGTGCTGCAGCCGCATTCTTTCCCGAGCTTGGCGTGAAGTGCTTTCGCTTTTGTGAGGTAGCTTTTAGCGGTTTGCCGAACCCTATCGGCTTTTCTTTTTCCTCCTGAAGCACTTGCCCGCCCCAGTGCACGCATCTTGTTTTTGAGGTCTTTGCGCCAATTTTTATTTTTGCGCCACCCTGCCGGCGGTTGGCCGGGATAAAGCCTGGCAACTATATCGAGGCATTTGCGGGCACAGTCCCACAGCAAGTTATAGTCAGTTGGAAAATGGACATTGCTTTCTACTACAAAACTATCGGTTTTTAAGCACAATGCTTCCTCCCCTTTTTTTTTAAACACGTAGTGGCCAAAATCAGCGATAATACTGTTTAGCTCCCTGACCGATTCATCGTCCAATAATCCTACATTATCTATAATAGACTGATAACCAAACTTATAACTACTCATTCCGTAATCGTTTTCAACACCCATGATTTGGCGCACAAGCCGGTCGTAATTGGCCAGGTAGTGCAGGTCATCGTAGCTTATGTTTTGGCAAAGGCGTACTTGGGAAAGTACAAAGACATGCCATAGATCCATTCCAGGACGCCCTGTTTTATTATTCTCGGATAGGATTTTGTCCTCAAGGATACTGAAAACTTTTTCGTTCCACTCTGGGCTTACAAAAATCTCTTTTAATGCTGCACATAGGCCGGGAAGGGCGCCACTGCGCTTTTTTGTCGGTATTACTACATCTTGAATCAAAGTACTGCCAATTTTGATTTGCTGTTCGAATCTTTTTCTCATATCTTTCCGTGTTTTGATGTCTGAGGCGCAATAAACGAATCTCAAACAGTTAAAGCACCGAATATCAGCAAAATAACTGTTCTACACAAGAAAATACCGCGAAAGATTCAACAAAGTTATTAACAGTAAAATACTGATAAACAAAATGATATGAGTATTCTGGCAGGGACTATGTATGGTTACGACTTTATGGCCCCGACGAGGCTTTTTGGGATAAGAGCTTTGTAATGCCCGATGTGGAATTGGTTGAATAACCTATCCAATTTGTAAGCACATTGGCAAGTCCCCACTAGCAAACGCTTAATTCAAAGGCTTGCCAAAAAGCTTACAAAACCAGCCCAATTTACCCATAGGGCATTTGGGTTTGTCAACGCTAAAAAAATAAAATAAATATGTGTTCCGTAGCCAGCTTAGAGATTTTGAAACAAACATTAATCTCTTATTAAGAGATTGGTAATTAAACAAAGGTGAATGAACGCCAGCATACAACAATGTGTATAATTCATAAGGGTTTCAGAGGTTTTCGAGCGTTATCGCCCGCATCAATTTTGGGTGGTAACTTGGTAGGTTTGAAGTCCGCAACCCCTTACGAAATTATACACTGAACGTTAGTGTGCCACGAAGTTGTGTTAATCCAGCAGGTGTAAATCCTGTCAGGGCAATTGGCTGTTCACCCTGAAGAAAGCCGGACAGATAACTCTGTGAGGAGGATGCTGAAGCTTCGTTCTTTCAAATAATCAAGCCGCAATGCGCAAGCGTGAACCTGAAGTAGCTTCGAGAAGTGTATCAGCAGAATTGGGGAGAGTTTTGACGGTCTCGAACCCTGCCATACTAAGTGGATAACAGCCGTATGAAATTTAGTAAACTGCCGGAGTCATAGGGGTGGCGTGATTATAGATGGATTAATACGGAATGCCGTAATGAAACGGCACAGGCTGTGGGAGGTCTCTTGTTTCAAGGCCATGGCAAGCCCAAACCTACCGATATAAGCATAGCGAAGTTTGGAAGGGAAACAAGAGAAGTCGGAGAAGCCCATAGTACTGAACAGACCCAGAGGACAACAAAACCTTTGGTTAGGGAAGGGGCTTTACTTTAGAGGAGCAACCATGAAAGACAGAACGACCTATATTGATGAGCATCTATTAGTAAGTCCATCGTCAGCATTGACCGATGAGCAGGTTCGTGTTTTTCAAAGGAAGCTATACATTAGGGCCAAGCAAGACAAAAGCTTCAAAGCCTATAGTTTAAAAGACAAGCTATGTCTGGACTATGTTTTGGTAGAAGCCTGGCGGCGTGTAAAACAGAATTACTCAAAAGGGACGGGTGTAGATAAAGTTAGTTTTTCGGATATTGAGAAAGGCGGCATACACAAATTTCTGTCTGAACTACAAGCCGAATTGCGCACCAATACCTATCGCTGCTCCGCAGTACGGAATGTTGAGATTCCAAAAGAGAAGAAAGGTGAATATCGGATGTTGGGCATCCCAACCATTAAGGACAGAGTTGTCCAGATGGCGTTAAAGATGCTGATAGAGCCCTTATGGGAAGCCGATTTTATCGAGACCTCCTATGGATTTCGCCCCAAACGAGGAGCAAAAGATGCGATTAAGCAGATCAAGAAGAACTTGTATGAGGGGTATCAGTTCATATACGATGCAGATTTGTCGAAATACTTTGACACCATACCCCATGACAAGCTATTTATTATGCTCAAGGAACGCATCAGGGACAAGGGTATTCTGGATATTATCGGACAGTGGCTGACAGCCCCAAAGCAAATGCGCAATGGGGAGCTGGTCAAATCAGTTGCAGGAACCCCACAGGGAGGAGTAATCTCGCCCCTGTTGTCCAATATTTACCTACACGCATTTGACCGCATTGTAAGTAACCCCAGAAGCAAATTTGCGAAGGCAAATATCCGCATAGTTCGTTATGCTGATGATTTTGTGCTAATGGGGAATTATTATTACAGCAGGGACATCCTGAACTATTTGGATTCACTGATGGGGAGGATGGGACTGACCATAAACAAGTCAAAGACATCCCTGCTGCATATCAACAAAAAGAGTTTGCATTTTCTTGGGTTCGAGTTCAGGGTAATCCGATCCAAATTTAAGTGGAACAGCAAGAATTACACGAATGTCCGCCCCAGCATGAAATCAAGGTCTAAACTATTTGCCCAGATCCGGGAGCTCATGAGCAAACGGCGGCACTGGAAGATAGAGCCGATGATTTATAAACTGAACTCATTGTTGATAGGCTGGTTGAATTATTTTTCGATAAGCAAGGTAACCCACATTTGGGAAACGGTCAAAGTTATTATCAAACACCTGGACTATAAACTGTTCAAGTGGTTGAAAAGCAAAGGAAGGAAAGCGCACAAGCAGTTACGCCAACGGCCATACAGCACTTTTGGCAAAGGCAAGGGGCTGTTGATCTGGAAAAGTATGCGCGTTTGAAAACCCTTGCAAAAGCTCAATGAAGAACTCTATCGGTAAGCCGTATAAAGGAAAACTTCACAGCCTGCCCGAGTTATTCGGGACCTGTCCCGAGTTATTCGGGATACGGTTTGATGAAGGTGGTACTGATAGCATACAAATAATTATTATCTTTACGGAGATTAAATGGAGTGTGCTATCAGGCTCTACTCTACTGGGCAAAATTAAATAACTCACATTGCAAATGACAAATAATATGAGACTTGAAATTTTGATATTTACTATTCTGATTACTTTGTGCTCATGTTCAGCAATTGACTATTCCGAAATGGAAGTAGTTTTCAAAAGTTCTAAAGATGGGACTGAGCTTTCAGGAACTTTAAGCTTACCAAATTCGAAGACCAATGTTCCAGCAGTTATTTTAGTACATGGTTCAGGACCACACGAAAGAGACCTAAATATTTTGGGTGGATATAAAGTTTTTAAGGATATGGCTAATTATCTATCAAGTAATGGAATAGCTGTTTTAAGATATGACAAGCGTGGTGTTGGTAAATCCGAGGGAAACTACGTACCATACGATATGGATAATTTTGCTTTTGACGGAATTGCGGGGATTGAATTTTTAAAAACAATTGAAAAAATAGATAAAAACAAAATTGGTGCAATTGGACTAAGTCAAGGTGGGATTTTAACACCAATTATGGCAACTCAAAGCAACGAAATTGATTTTATTATTATGATGGCTGGTGCAGGAGTTCAACCATTTGAATTGTTTTACTCTTCACAATTAGCATTATCTTCTGCAGCTGGTCATGACTCAACTGATTTAGCGAAAGTTAATGAATTGTATCTCAAATTTTGGAGTATAATTTCTAAAAAAAATATCGACAGAAGTGAAAGAGATTTAGGTATTAGATACTTACGTCAATTATGGGAATACATAGATATTGAAAGCAGACAAGATTTTGGATTTTTGGAAAAGAACATTGAGTATATGTTTGATAATATGTACCACCATCCTAATGTAGTTGATTTTTTCCTGTATAACCCAACTGAGACATTGTCGGAAATTAAATGTCCAGTTTTAGCTATCAATGGAGATAAAGATGTGCAAGTAGTTGCAGATATTAATTTACCTGCAATTCAATTAAGCCTTGAAAATGGGAAATGTAAAAATTTCAAAGTAGTGAAATTAACAAATCACAACCATATTTTTCAACAATGCAAAACAGGGAAAATATCTGAATACAAAGAAATTGAAGGTACAGTTTCAAACGAAACATTAGAATTGATAGTAGACTGGATAAATCAAATTGAATAAAATTCAGCTCACAACAATTAAGCATCGTTTTCCGGCCATAGCCGGAAACCCGAAGGCTCGGGTCAGGTACCCACGAATTACTCGGGGCAGGTGTGCTTTGTGTTGAAGAGCCTGTCCCGAGCCCTTCGGGAAAACCGGTGTACCTATATATTGGGGAATCAATTTTTGCGGTATTTTCAGTCAAATACCTTAAGGGAAGGGAAAACAGGCCATTTTCAGCCGAAAAGCTTTGGTTTGCAATAATTCAAATGAACGTTTTGTCAAGATATGATGCCTGCCACAGTCCATTTTGTGGGGCTTAGGCATAATTAGAGTTCGTCTATAAAGTCGTGTTTTTAGTTCAGAATGTTCGAGGTCGAGGCATTCTCGGTATTGAAAATAAGGAGCTTACTAAAGTAAGTGACTGGTTTCAATACCGAGAATAACGCTGAGATCGGATATTATGGACAAAAACTAACCATATCAGTCCTGCATTGCAGGGGCAGAAGGAAAACAATAAAGCATGTGCATTTTCTCAGCAAACATCCGGAGCCCTGATACGCTGATGGAATGATTCGGGGATGATTTCCACGAGCCGCATCCTGGCCCCACAGTGGGTGCAAAATCCCACCACAATGTTCATTCGTGTTTCTGCAATTTCTTCCCAGCCCATTTTCTTTTTTTGCGGCCTTGGCTGGTTAAAATATTCATACAGGGCAGGCAAGGCCTTTCCTTTTGCAGCCGAAGACATGCTGAATTCTTCATTTAATAAACCATTTTTGAATAAAATCAATGAAACTCTATCGGTAAGCCGTATGTGGGAAAACTTCACAGCCTGTCTCGGCACATTCGGGACCTGTCCCGAGTTATTCGGGATACGGTTTGATGAAGGGGGTACTGATAGCATACAAATAATTATTATCTTTACGGAGATTAAATGGAGTGTGCTATCAGGCTCTACTCTACGCAAAAATGCCTTGAGAAACTTTCTGTACAGAAAAAAGTTCCCGAATTGAGAATTTTAAACTATCTTTGTTCCCGGATAGAGAACTATGAAAAGAATATTTGCAAAAAGTACGCTTAGAGAATTTTGGGAAAAGCATCCCGATTCAGAACAATATTTAAAAACATGGTATGATACGGCAATGAATTCGGATTGGACAACACCCAATGACGTGAAACAAAGTTACGCTAATGCAAGTATTCTAAAGGACAGTAGGATTGTCTTTAATATTAAAGGCAATTCATATCGATTGGTTATTAAATTTAATTTTGAGCATCAATTGGCTTTTGTCCGATTCATTGGTACTCACTCGGATTATGATAAAATTGATGCAAACAATATTTAAAATTGGTGGATATGGAATTAAAACCGATTAAAACAGAAATGGATTACAGGGCAGCATTGAAAAGATTGGAAGAGATTTTCGATGCCAAAGTTGATACTCCAGAAAGTGACGAGCTAGAAATACTTGGATTAATGGTTGACGATTATGAAAACAAGCATTATCCGATTGAAGCACCAGACCCGATTGAAGCGATAAAGATACGAATGGAAGAAATGCACTTAAAACAAGTGGATTTGATTCCTGAGATTGGTGGCAAAAGTCGAGTATCTGAGATTTTGAATCGTAAGCGTAGATTGACAGTCGAAATGATCCGTAAGTTGGCGATTCGATTGAATTTATCAGCGAATTTGTTGATTAGAGATTACCAATTAATCCAGTAGGCACATTTTGCCAACAATTAATCTTCGTTTTCCAACATAAGCCGGAATCCCGAATACTCGGTTCAGGCTGTGCCCGAACCCATTAGGAAGAAACCTTGTACCATATATTGGGGAATCAATTTTTGCGGTATTTTCTGCCAAATACCTTTTGGAAAAGAGTAAAATCCTTACTGCTAAATTGTTTAAACAAAAAAAGCTGCCCCAGATCGGACAGCTTTTAAAACTGAAATCTTTTATTGTTCAAATTGTGTTTGCCTTTTACTGCATCTTCTCTTACTGAATTAATATCTGTTTGTTGTAGGCATTGCTGCCATTTGTAATTTGAATCAGATAAACACCAGTATGCAGATTAGTTTCCATTTCCTGCAAAGTATTGGCATTCAGCTCAAACTCCATTATGGTTTTTCCTGAAATATCCATAATCCTGACATCAGCCGATAAAGCCTCCGGATTTTGAATGTAGATTTTACTCCCGACACTGTAAGCTGAAAATAAATCGGTGTTTTGCCCTTCGGCGATGCCTGTGGCTGCCTTAAAAGTAAGTACAAAACGATCAGTAAGCGATTCGGGATTGCTGATGTGGAATGTATATTCAGCCACATCCCGCATATTGGTACGGATTCCTGTTTCTTTGTCTAAGAGTTCGATTTCGATATGCTCCGGGATGTTTTGCATTTCCTTAGTCCTGAATGTGTATTTGCCTTCAATCCAGGCATCGAGCCCGATTTGTACATCATAATCTTCTTCAAAAGCCGGCAAAGCCTGATGTGCAAACTCCTGATTGTTATAATCTTCGATCAAATAGGAGTAGAGCGCAATATTGGGGTTGCCCTTAACTTTAGCAACATCATAGCTTGGATCGAGCCCTTTTGTTTTGCCTTCAACAAAACCGATCAGGATGTCGTTCAGGTCTTTTTCAGGACCTTTGACTTGTAAGTAAAAGCGGGCGATATCATCTGTGGATTTATAGAAAGTAGCTGTGGCGTGTTGCTGCATGCCTTTTTCAATTTCAAAGCTTGCCCCATGGGTTGCAGCACAAACCATAAATGCTTGTCCGGGTGCAACATAGCTGGCGGTTTCCAAATCACTTATGACGAGGTAATCATTTCGGTTTCCTTCGTAATTGGCCTGTTCGTTCCAGACATAAATACCAGCTTTGGCCACATTTAAATTTGCTGTATTGACCGAAACAAGGTTTGTGGCCGAGGCGTTATTGTTGGCGGCCAGTGCAGCAGTAAAAGGATTGCCCAGCAGGTTCCAGCCTTCGCGTGTGCTGTTTTCTGTGCGCGTCATGCTGATGCTCATACTGCGGTCGTAGGGTGCACCCATAAGTGAAATTGTTTCGCTGGAAGAATTATAAGAAATAGCATAGCCTTTTGCTTGCTGGAAAACTTCATCATCCATTAGCGTATTGCTGCCTGTTCCGTCTTCTCCATTGAGGATATCCACCCAGTTTCCAATATTTCCATTGTAGGAATAATTTTCTTCCCAGCGGTAGAACTGGTCACCGGCCACTAAACCAAGGTTCAAATTACTGAAAGTTGATGCAGTTGATGAATAATCGATAGGAGAGGAGATGTAGTGGTATTTGCCAGTGGTGAGCTCTTTATTAAAAAGTATATTTCCATCTGCCTGGCCTTCGATGATAAGGGAGCCGCCATCATTGATGTTGATATAACCGGGGGAAGGACGGCCTTCTTCTTGTTCCAGAATACCAGTTATTGAAAAAGCGTTTCCGTCGGTGATGATAAGTTCAGCCCCCATTTCAATAGTCATGTTTTTGCATTTCGCGGTATTTATGTTCAAGGGGTATTGGTGAACTTGTGGGTCTTCACTTGTATGGGGTATTAATACATCATCATTTTCGCCCGGAACTTGCTCTGGGTTCCAGTTGGCTGCATTGCTCCATTTTGAGCTTTCGTTGCCGGTCCAGGTGTATAGAGATGCAGGCGCATCAATATCTTGTAGGTATGGAAAGCCATTATTAATATCACTGCTTATTGACCATGTATCATCAAAATCCCAGTCCATGTTTGTGTATGTCTTCTCCGTTTTCATTTCCGCTGTGGTTTTACCTGAAGCATCGCCCTCAAAACCAGCACCAACTCCCAAGGGCTCAAGATCTGTATTCCAAACGCAGGAATTGAGTCCCGGGTTACAACCATTAGCACCACAAAAACCATAATCATCTGTTCCCGTTGAATTTACATCAGCAACGCTATAACATCTTGATACGTCTGCACTGTTACTGTTATAACCAACAAAACCACCAGCATAGGTTGCAATTGATTGATTTGTAGCTGTAACTGTTCCTATATAAAAACAATCAGTGACCAACGACCTAACATCATTTTTTCCAACGAAACCTCCAACATACTTACCGGTGCTGTTCACATCGCCTAAAGCATACGATTTTGAAATATGACAATTGGTATTGATCCCAATAAATCCACCGGAATAGTCATCATTGGCGATAACATCTACGTCCGCGTAACAGTCTGTAATAGAGCCCAAATCATCTATATCTACATAGGCATTTCCACATAATCCCCCAACATTGGAAGTCCCGTTGACATTCCCTGTTGCGTAAATATCTGACGCTGTTGAATTCAATAGTATTCCAATAGCACTACCTGTCGAACCTCCACCAATAATACTTACATTGGTTAAACCAAAATCCATGATATTAGCCCCATTGACAAAACCAAAGAGCCCTACATTACTTTTTAATAGGTCATTAATGTATAGACCATCGATAATATAACCAGCTCCATCGAATGTTCCTGAAAATTTTCCTGGATAGCCATTCGCATGATCGCCTGCATATCCAATACTTCTAAATCCGTAACCATCGTTCCAATCGGCTGTTGCAGATGCATCGATATCTGCCGTTAGATTATAATAGTCATCATGTTCCCAAAAGCGGTATTGCATCCAGGCCAGATTTGCGAGGCTGCTGATTTGATATGGGTCGCCGGATGTTCCTGAGCCTGATGGAGCAGTTGTTTCCATTTGGCTGTATTCGTAGGCGCCAATATCGGGCATGGTACCGGCAGGTAATGGGCGCGCATTGCCATTGATATCATCGGCAGGAGCATCTGTAGTTGTGCCTGCATTGATAAGGGGCGAGATGGCTAAAAGGCTGTAATCCCCATCAGTTGTTGGTGCATCATTTTGAACATCATCAATCGGATCAGTAAAACGTGGATCGAGATAAATAATGTTTGTTCCGGTTAGGTCGATAGTTCCCATGTGTATGATACAATTAGTAAAGGGGGTATTGTCAGCGGGGCAGCGAATATCACTATAAGTGGTATAGTTGGAATTACCATAAATAGAGGTGTTTTTTATGTCGGTTGAAAGGTTGTCGTTATCATAGATGAAAATTCCACCTCCACCACCTTGAGCTTGTCTGTTTGCAGCATAATTACCGCATATAGTTGAGTTTATGATATCCAATGAATTAGTATTATCATTTTCTGAATAGATATATATTCCGCCACCACCGCCATCGGCATCCGTATTATCAGTTTGCTTATTGCCAGTGATCAGGCAATTGTTTATGCTAAGTGAAGATAATGTACTCCAATATTGGGCGTATAGTCCCCCACCATTTTCATTTGATAGATTTCCCCGTATTTCCGTTTTGCTAATCGAAGCGGAATAGTAGTCATGAGATTCATTTCCATCCAACAGGATACTGATTCCTCCACCGGATTTTGTGGAAGTGTTGCTGTTAATCTTGCTATCAGTGATGGATAAATTAGTTTCTCCGTTCCCTGGCCTATATAGAATCCCACCACCCATGGCTGTGGAAGAATTTCCGTTGATGTCGCAGGATGTCAGGCTAAATACGGATTCTGTTCCGTAAGAAGTTACATGAATGGCTCCACCGCCATCCGTATCAGTGTTTATGTTGACAGCATGATTCAATGTAAATTCACAATCTGTAAAATAAGTTTCACATCCATACTGGATACGAGCGCCTCCTCCACCATAATATCCTGCTGTATTGTTGGTGAATGTACAGGAATTAAAGTGGGAGACATTAATAAAATCATAATCGATCCCATCGTCTTTTCCGATACAATGAACGGCCCCTCCCGAATTTGTAGCAGAATTATTGTTAAATGTACAGTTAGTAAATGTTGTCGTAATGAGTCCTAATTGCGTTGTCGTATATACGCTTCCGCCTGTGTATGCATCGTTTTCACTAAATATACAATCGCTTATATCTAGATAACTATCTTGGTTTTCAGTGCCTTGATAATATATGCCTCCTCCCTTTCTTTCATGTTGTATAATAGAAAGAAAATTATCAGCACAACCATGAGAAATCGTCAACCCATTAAGCTTTATGGTGGTGGATGCATCCTCAATAAAGATGACATGGTATGAATTGTCCGTTGTGTCGTTTACAGTACCAATATCCCCACTCAAAATGGTTTCATTGGCGCCTCCGGCTCCATAATCCGTTCTTTGGCTGGTGTCGGTTTCTGCTCCCGCAAAACCTCCATACAGTTCAACGCCATTCGGGATTTCAAAATAGATATCACGACTTGCTGTGGCAGTTGGTTTATAGGTGCCGGCAGCTACCCAGATGTGGTTACCTGAAGCAGCTGCCGCCAAAGCGGATTGCAGGTCTGTGTAGGCATCAGCCCAGGATGTACCGTTGTTACCACCAGTAGTAGCATCTTTATCCACATAGATATCAGCAGCCCGTGTAGCTTTAGAATCTTTGTCGTGATTTGTTAAGTCCTGAGTATTGAATTGCGGCTTTTCTGTGTCTGTCTTTGTCGTTGCATTTAGATTCTTGCTTTGAACCATAATAACACAAAGCACCCACAGGAGCGGGAGTAGATGTTTTTTCATAATTAATTGTTTCAGTTTTTCTGCTCGATTGTTTAGTCCATATCAGTGAGTTCACTATCAAGGGTTTCGATCAACAACAAAAATAATAATATTGTCAAAAAAAACAATTAAATTTCAGAATAATACGCAATAAAAATAAATTCGGTGCTTAAAAATTGATATTAGGTGCTGTGTGATTGATATTCGGTTTGTTTAAACAAAAAAAAGCTGCCCCATATAGGACAGCTTTTCATTTGAAATATTTTAGACGAACTCTATTCAACCACAACTTTCTGGTTAAGCTGCTGATTGTTACCACTTACTTTAAGCATATAAATACCTGCAGGAAGTTGGCTGATATCGATTGAATTTTTGTAGTGGCCAGAGAAATTATCCATTTGCTCGCTATATACCAGCTGGCCGCTAACCGAATACATATGTACTTCATAAGAAGCGTTGATGTCCGTAGCGAAGCTCAGGTTCAGGTTTTGTTTTGCCGGGTTTGGCCATGCTTTGAGGCTGCCAATGCCCTGATTTTCTTCCACGCTGATGTTTCCGATTTGGTATTCGGCTTCCCATCCCAGCTCATTGATCATTGAGTTGGAGGTAAAAGTGATGAAAAACTGACCGCTTTCGGAAGTAACAGGATCCGGCACATCGCCATCTTCATAAATTCCTGAATATTCGGCAAGCTTAGCATTGTTTGCGCCATCATAAATTGTGAGTTTGTCTTTGCCTGCCTGAGTTTTGAAGTAATTAAAGCTCAAGGTGTTATTAATTGCATCTTCGGGTTGGATACGCCACATACAGTTTGTACCGTTTTTATAGTAGAATACATCGCCGGAGCCATCGTTAAATGTTCCTGTAGGCTCTTCCATTACGATCATACCGGAGCAATAATCGGGCTGATGTGCAGTAAATCCTGCAAACCATCCCTGGCCATTGCCTGCGCCATCGGTTTCAAAATGGATGTACATCTTATTGCCTGTAGAATTGATTGCAGAAGGAATTGTGCTTCCCGTAAATTCGCCCAACAGTGGGGCATTGTCGTCTTCGCCATCATAAACACTTACTTTATCACCGCTGCCTAGGTCGAAGCGATAGAAGCTTAAAGTAATGTTTTCTACAGAGTCATGCTCTGTTTGTGGGTTGATTAGCCATGCAGCATCCGCATTGAGCTGAGTTACGGCAACAGGACCGGAACCATCTTCGAGAGTTCCTTTCATTTGTTTTACTTCGGTTAAACCTGCGGCATAGTTCGGGTAGCCGCTGCCGGGGATGAAATTGCTTACAATAGCTTGTCCTATATTGAACCCGCCTACGTCAGTAATTGCATAATAACCATCACCGGACCCGCTCCATCCAAAATTATAGTGGAATTTATCATCGGTATCATAACCATCGCAAACAAAAGCGTGGCCACCGTCAGAAGAATTGCGGCCTGAACTATAAATCGGATATCCCTGGTCAATATCAGCTTTCAGCATATTGATCCACTGAGTGTTGGTATAATAATCTTTTTGCTTGTATTGTGCATTGGGATAACTGAAATGATTGGCAAGAGCCTGAGGTACATCACCGGAGAAAGCGCCTGAACCGTCAGGGGCATAGCCCATATCAACAGCGATGCCACAGTGGTACATCAGCAATGCAACAGGTTCGCAGATTGAATTATCGCAGGAATTTACCATTCCATTGAAATCATATTCGGTATCGCCAAAATTAGCGCTTAGGGTTCCGTAAGGATAGAGGTAATATGTGCTTGTTCCTTCGCCGACCCAAGGCCAGCGCCAGTAGTACATAATTTGCGACATCGTGGTAGCCACACAGCCGGCATATACTTTGCCTCCGGGTCCTGCAGCATCATCCGGGCAGAAATAGTTGTATGGATCGTCCTGATTCCACCGTGAGGGCACCAGTGGCTCAACAACGATATCGCGTATAGCTCTCGTGGCATCAGCGCTGAGGAGTTCGTTCCATTTTGCTGCAATTTCCGGGCTTGCTTCTGTCTTGCTGTTGCGTACTGTAAGAATTGCTTCTTTATACGATTGCATAAAACTCTGGTAGTTTTTGTTATTACCTTCAGAATCATAAGAACCACTGAGGTTATAGCCAATTACCGGATTGAAAGCATCTTCTGCAGAAATAATGATAAATCCGCCCTGAGCAAAATTAAATGCATAATATACGTTTTCACCTTCTACTTTGATAGTAAATTGTTCGCTGATATCCAGTGATTTCAGGCCGTCAGAAAGGATATGCCCCTGCATATAATTTTGTGCGGCTTTTTTTGCCGTTTCGATGCTGATATTACCTGCTTGTGCATTAAAATAAAACAGGCTCATCATCAGAATGATCGTACTAAGTACTTTGTTTTTCATTTCTTAAAAATTTGTTTCTAAATGCATATGAAGGCACAAATATAGGTGAAAATTATTTGGTGGCTACCTTCAATTGATAACTATTTGTTTTTGGTTTCTGTATGAACTGATTTGTTTTACAAAAGGTTTTTGATTGGGAAAGAAACGGCTTAAAATTTATGCTTAGAGTTTGTCCATAGATGCTTGATGCAGATAGCGTGCTATAGTTGCATTGAGAATGGCCGGTACAAAAGGCTTCGTTACAGAATCATTCATTCCGTACTTGCGGACTTTCTCTTTGACTTCGAGCAGGGCAGAGGCAGTTAAGGCGATTATGGGTAAATTTTTATAATAACTGCCATTCATTTCCCTGATGGTTTTAGCTGCATCATATCCGTTCATTTCGGGCATCTGCAAGTCCATGAGCACAAGGTCGAAAGTATTTTTGCTGACCAGATCAACAGCTTCTTTGCCGTTTCTGGCCATGGTGATTTCCAGGTTCCATTGCGTCAGGAATTTGCGCGCAACAATGAGGTTTACCTGGTTGTCGTCAACTAAGAGTACTTTTTCCTGCCTAAACTGAATGAGTTTTGAAGATTCATCAGATGTTGGGGCTGACGTCCCTGGTTTTTCGCTCTTGCGGAAGTTAATATCAAAATAAAAGCGCGATCCTTTGCCCGGTTCACTATCGAGGGATATTTCGGTCTTGTGCAGCTCAAGCAGTTTTTTGGTGATGCTCAGTCCAAGGCCGGTACCACCGTATTTGCGTGTTGTTGATGAACTGGCCTGAGTAAAACTGTTGAAAATTTCTTCCCATTTTTCTTCTTCTATGCCAATACCGGTGTCCCGTACACAAAATCCAATGGTAATCCTTTGGCCTGTATCTTCTTTTTTGTTAATAATCAGGTCTATTTTTCCTTTGTCGGTAAATTTTACTGCATTGCTCAGCAGATTCGACAAAATCTGATTTAGGCGGGTAGGGTCGCCGACGAGAAAATCCGGGATGTTTTTATCGATCTCGAGTGTGAATTTCAAATGTTTTTCATCAATTTTAAACTGGAAAACATTTTTCAGGTTCTGGCATAAGTCCCTTATATTGAAATCTGCTTCTTCGAGTTGGATTTTATTGGCTTCAATTTTTGAGAAATCCAGGATATCATTGATCAGAGCCAGTAGGTTTTCACCGCTGAATTTCAATGTTTTAAGGTTCTGTATCTGCGATGGTTTGGGGTCTTCCTGCAAGAGGATGTACGCCAGGCCGATAACGGCATTCATAGGAGTACGGAGCTCGTGGCTCATGGTGCTTAAAAAGAGAGATTTGGAATGGGCAGCTTCGTTGGCTTTTTCATTGGCAATCACTAATTCGTGATTTTTCTTTTTCAGCGTTTCATTTGCCCGGGAAATCATTTCTTTCTGCTCTTCTAATTGTTCTTTTTGTTTCCGCAATACTTCCGTGCTTTCGGTAATAATATTTTCCAAACGCAGCTGCTCCCTTTTCATTCGGATGGAATTCAGTTGTATAATAATGACAATAAGCAGGGCGAGCCCGCTCAGGATAAAAAACCAGTAAACAATATCGAGATACCATGGATAATTTATGTTCAGCTTGAGTTGAAAGGGTGGGCTCCAAATGAAATTCCCGGACTTTCGCGCCCTGATTTCAAAAGTGATTTCTCCGGTTGGGAGCTCATCGGGATAAATTTCTATTTGGCTGCTTGCATCGACCCAATCTAAGGATAACTCTTCCTTGCTGCGTATCCGATACTGGTATTTTATGGCATTGCCCGGATATTCGGGTGTGAAAAAATTAAACTTTAGATAATCTTTGTTAGTTGCTGTAATTGTGTTATTTATAGTAATTTCAGGGTTTCTGTTCCTGAAAGCTCCAATCAACACCGGTGGACGGCACGTATCGGGTTTGGTATCGTAAGCAAAGGCCAGTCCTTCAACGGTGCCAGCCCAAATCCGGCCATAGGAGTCTGCAAAAAGATCGCGGTAACCTACCGTTTTGCTGGGCAGTCCGTTATTTTCGTTGTACTCCAGCAGAGCGTCCTCCTGCATTCTGATAACGCCATTGCTCACGGCCATCCACAGATTGTCGTCCCTGCCTTTTACCAAACTTTTAATGGCTGTTTCTGTATGCTGTCCCAAATGAATCCTTTGGAGGGAATCTTTCTCAAAATGAACCAGGCCAAAAGAGCTTGCCAGCCATGCATTTCCATCTTCCGTAGGAATTATTTCGTTGATATTCAGATCGGTATTATGGAAAAAAGGGATGCCCTTGCTGATGTTTTTAAAAGATTTTGAATCATTATCCTTACGGAAAAGGTAAGCACTGTCGTGCAGGCCACCGGCCCATATGCTTCCGTCAGCAGCTTCAGCAACGCAAACGATCCTGCTGTTGATCCCCCAATCATTGTTATAATATTTTATCCTGCCTTCGCGCGTAATCGAAATGAGGCCTTCATAGCCATCCTGACAAAGCCATAAATTTCCCGATTTATCTTCAATACCGCTAAATACAGCTGATCCGGAACTGCTTAAATCCAATCGGTCTGTTTCATTGCCATTTGTATAATTGATTTTGATCAGATGTCCGCTGTTCATGCACAGGCTGATGTTTTTTTGTCCTGTGATGATCCTTAATATAATGGAAGAACCGTCTGTTTTGTAAAAAGGAATTGCCTCGTTTTTACTGTTGATTTTAAAAAGTGTATTGCCATCGGTGAAATAGATGTTCCCGTAAGGGCCTTCGCTGATATTTTGGATATACTGACGGCTTAAATCACCGTAAACCCCTTTGAAAAAAGGACTTTCCGCCATAATGATGCCATTGTCGCTGGATATCCACAACTGATTGTCTTCCAGTGTTAAAGCATTGATATTGTTTTGGTGTATGCCTTTCACAGCTGTGGCGGAGATGAATTCGCCCCTTTTGATTTGAACATGCCTGATGCCTTGTGTCCAGCTACCGGCCAGAAAATTATTTTGGTCTAAGGGAAGCATGCAGCTTAGGTCAAAAAGTTCGTTTACTTTCTGCAGGATTTCCATGTTTTTTTCAAGCACAAAGAAAGTACTGAGGATAAAAACACCTTTTTCATTGCTGATTATCAGCTTGTCGGGTGTAATTTCCGCTGAAGCGAAATGCAGCCCGGAATTTTCATGTGCCCAGCTAAGGCTATCAAATTTTTGCCCATCTGTGCTATAATAAATGTTGCTTACAGGGGATACAATAAAGAAATTCCCTTTAAAATCCTGGCTTATTTCAAACGAGCGCTGCACATTGCTGCAGATATCTTCTTGCCTGAACCGAAATTGGGTGAAATCCTGTCCATGCATTTCCCAAACGGAATTATTGTCGCTGATCCAAAGATCGCCCTGATCATCTTCGTAGAGCTGCTTTGGATACCATAAAGCAGTGTCGGAGGCATGGGTGAGGCCATGGAATATTGTTTTAAATGCAGGTTCCTGCGCTGAGGGTTTTATTTGAGATAAGCCCAGATCTGTGGAGACATAAATCATTCCATTGCTGTGCAAAAGCAGGTCTTTAATGACCACGGAAGGCAATTCCTGATCATAACGGATAAAATTGTTGCCATCAAAGCGGATCAGTCCGTTATCAGTGGCAATCCAAATAAAACCAAAATCATCGCGCACAATGGCCTTGGTCAATTCATTTTGCAGGCCATCATTGCCGTCGTAATGATATTCTTTGAGATTCAAATAATCAAAGTTTTGCGCCCCCGAATAAAAAGGAATGGCCAGAAGAAATAATATTCCGGCTAAAATGATGCTATGGTATCTTAATTTACTCAATAATATAGGTTTTCCGTTATTGTTAGCACCACAAATATCGTAAAATTATTCTTTGCACTGGACTGATAATGTTAAAAATATCATGTACACGCGATGAGATCGTCTTAAAAATTGATAGAAATCGCGGATTGTAGCGGTCAAATTCATAGATTTGTTCGCAAATCACTACATATGCAAGAAAATTTACTACAGAGTATCGACTGGATTATTATCGGAGTCTTTTTTGTTATTGTTCTTTCCATTGGCTGGATCGCCTCTCGAACGGCAGGGAAAAATGTCTCGGAATTTTTTCTCGGCGGTAGGGGAATGCCCTGGTGGCTGCTTGGGATTAGTATGGTGGCCTGTACTTTTAGTGCCGATACGCCCAATCTGGTAACCGGAATGGTGCGTGAATCGGGTGTGGCCAAAAACTGGGCATGGTGGGCTTTCCTGATTACCGGAATGGTCACTGTTTTTATTTATGCCAAACTTTGGCGGCGCTCCAACGTGCTGACCGATCTGGAATTTTATGAAATCCGATACAGCGGAAAAGCTGCGGGTTTTTTGCGCGGATTTCGTTCTTTATATCTTGGAGTGTTTTTTAACTGCCTGATTATGGCTACAGTAACGCTGGCAGCCATCAAGATTGGTGGTGTAATGCTGGGGCTGGAACCTTGGGTTATCGTTGTGGGTGCTTCTTTGGTCGTCGTGATTTATGCGGCGATTGGCGGTTTGAAAGGCGTGATCTGGGCCGATTTTTTTCAATATTCCATTGCGATGTTTGGTGCGGTTTATGCCGCTGTAGTTGCTGTAAACCAGCCTGAAGTGGGTGGTTTGAGCAATCTGCTTTCCAATCCGGCTTTGCAGGATAAGTTGAGCTTTTTGCCTGATTTCTCCAACCCGTCTATGTTGGTTCCTTTGCTCATTATCCCTATTGCCGTGCAATGGTGGGCGGTTTGGTATCCCGGTGCAGAACCCGGTGGCGGAGGTTATATAGCCCAGCGGATGCTTTCGGCGAAAAACGAAAAAAACGCAATAGGCGCAACATTGCTCTTTAATTTCGCTCATTATGCTTTACGTCCCTGGCCCTGGATTATCGTGGCTCTGGCTTCTATGGTCATTTATCCCGATCTGGCTTCTATAAAAGCTGATTTTCCGGCGATTAACGATACATATCTAAAAGATGATATTGCCTATCCGGTTATGCTTTCCAAGCTGAATCCCGGTTGGCTGGGATTGGTAGTGGCTTCCATCATTGCTGCTTATATGTCCACCATCGGTACGCATCTCAACTGGGGTTCGTCTTATGTGGTCAATGATTTTTACAAAAGATTTGTGAAACCCGATGCCAGTCAGAAAGAGATGGTTTTGACCGGACGTATCAGCACCGTTGTTTTGATGTTTGTCGCCGGGCTGATGTCGCTGACCATCATGGATAATGCCACGCAGGCATTCAATATCCTGCTGCTCAGCGGGGCAGGAACCGGAGCGATTTATCTGCTGCGCTGGTTTTGGTGGCGCATCAATGCCTGGACAGAAATTGTGGCCATGATTGTGGCTACTGTGCAGGCTGTGGTTCTGGTGATGTTCGTAAAAGGCGATATGTCCTATGGCGTTTTGGACGATTTTACTGTGAAGCTACTGATCAGTTTATGTGGTACAACAATTGCTTGGTTAGTAACAACTTTCCTAACGAAACCGGAAAATAAAGAAACCCTGCGCAGTTTTTATAAGCTTACCCGTCCCGGTGGCCCCGGCTGGAAAAAAGTGGTGGAAGAAGCCCGTGCTGATGGTGATCCGGTCGATGATAAAGATCAGGGAAAACCCTGGGAAATGCCCGTACAGCTGCTTTGTGTTTTTGTGGGCATTGTAGTAATTTATACTTCACTTTTTTCCATCGGAAGTTTTGTTTATAAAGAAATGCTTCAAGGTACGCTGCTTTTGGCGGTTGCCCTGACCGGAACATTTGTGCTGTTTAAATTGTTTAACCGCTTACGTGCTGATTAAAAACTGGATATGAAAGATTACCGCATCGAAAAAGATTTCTTAGGTGAACTGAAAATTCCTGAAAATGCGCTTTATGGTATCCACAGCCTGCGCGCTAAGGAGAATTTTCCGGATCAAACCCCTTTTCATAAAGAATGGTATCAGGCAATGGGTTGGGTGAAACGGGCCTGCTACAATGCCTACGATTCGTTTAAGAAAACTGCTTTGCAGAAATTCAGTGCGGATGATCTCCCTTTTCACTTTTTTGATGAAGATATCATCATCGCCCTGCAAAATGCTGCCGAAGAAGTAAGCAGGGGCGACGGCTTTGAAGATTTCATCGTTCCCGCTGTTCAGGGTGGGGCAGGGACTTCTATTAATTTGAATGTCAATGAAATAATTGCAAATCTGGCTTTAAAAGGCTTGATGATGGAAGCCGGTGATTATCACCATATTGATCCTTTTAATCATGCGAATATTTATCAATCCACGAATGATGTAGTTCCTACAGCATTAAAACTTGCTCTGATGTTTCTTTTACGCGATCTGGAAACGGCCATCAATGATCTGAGGCTGGAGATCGAGAAAAAAGAAGGACAGTACAGGAATACCCTTCGTCCGGCATATACGCAGATGCAGGAAGCGGTGCCTTCATCATTCGGAAAACTTTTTAGTTCATACAGTGAAGCCTTATCGCGCGATTGGTGGCGTGTGAGCAAGTGTTTTGAGCGAATTAAAGTGGTAAACCTGGGTGGCAGTGCGGTTGGAACAGGGATTGCCGTGCCGCGTTTTTTTATCATGGAAGTAGTACCCGAACTGCGCAGGCTTACTGGTCTGCCGATTACCCGAAGCGAAAACCTTCCGGATGCAACCAGTAATCTGGATCCTTTTGTGGAAGTGCATGCCATAATGAAATCCTTTGCCGTGAATTTGGAGAAAATGGTAAACGATTTGCGCCTTCTGGCTTCGGATTTAAGTTCAAAAACACTGAAAATCCCGAATAAACAGGTGGGCAGCAGTATTATGCCCGGAAAAGTGAATCCGGTGATTCCTGAATTTGTTGTTTCTGCGGCACATCAGGTTTATGCCAACGACGGACTGGTAACGCGGCTTTCAGCCCAGGGCTGCCTCGAACTCAATGCTTATCTCCCCATGATTGGCCATGCCATGATTTCCAGTATGAAACTGATGATCGCCGCTTCCAAAACATTGAAAACAAACCTGATTGAAGGGATGGAAGTTGCCGAAGGGCAAAGCCATGAAATCGTAATGAAATCGCCGGTTTTGGCTACAGCTTTGAGCCCGTATGTAGGCTATCACAAGGCGGCTGAACTGGCCAATTATATTAAAGAAAACCAATGCAGCATTCAGGAGGCTAATCAGGCTTTGCAAATGATCGAAGCGGAAAAACTGGAAGAAATCCTGAAAGCAGAAAATCTGCTGAAAACAGGTTTTTCACTCGGAGATATTGTTTAAAGAAATTTTATGAAAGGAAAAGACGCGAAACCACATATCGGTATTTTTGGGAGAAGAAACAATGGAAAATCTTCTTTGATCAATGCTTTGGCCGGGCAGGAAATTGCTATTGTTTCTGATTTTGCCGGAACAACTACCGATCCGGTGAAAAAATCCATGGAAATTGGCGGAATTGGTCCCGTAATCCTGATTGATACTGCCGGAATTGATGATGAAGGCGAACTGGGCAAAAAACGGATCGAGAAATCCATTCAGGCGCTCAAAACCATTGATCTGGCGGTGCTTGTAATTACCAACAATACTTTTGGTGCACCGGAGCGGATGCTGGCAGAAAAATTTAAGGATTTTGCCGTTCCCTTTGTGATTGTGCATAATAAGTGTGATTTGCAGCCGCTGGATGAAAGTTTTGTAGAAAAAATCCAAAAGGAATTCAAATCGCAGCCGCTGGATTATTCCGGTTTAACGCATCATAATCATAATCAGCTGATTGATGCGCTCAGAAAAGCCATCCCGGAATCGGCCTACAAGAGCAACAGCCTTATTGGCGATTTGCTTTCCTATGGCGATACGGTTTTGCTGATTACGCCCATCGACATCGAAGCACCGGAAGGCCGTTTGATTTTGCCGCAGGTGCAGCTGATCCGCGATGTGCTGGATAACGACAGTGCGGCGGTCGTCATAAAAGAACGCGAAGTAGATGAATATATCCGCAAGATGCAGCCCAAACCTAAACTGGTGGTAACCGATAGTCAGGTGTTTTTAAAGGCTGATGCGTCTGTTCCGCCGGAAATCCCCCTGACCAGTTTCAGTATCATCCTGGCCAGGCATAAAGGCGATTTCCAAAATTACATCAAAGGAACACCAAAGCTGGCGGAGCTGAAAGGTGGCGATCGTGTGTTGATTTTGGAATCCTGCACGCATCACGTGAGCTGTGACGATATCGGTAGGGTGAAAATTCCCCGTTGGCTGAGCAATTATTCGGGTAAAAAGCTGGAATTTGATGTGGTCAGCGGATTGAATAAGCTGCCCCGCGATATTCATGATTATGCAATTGTGATTCAGTGTGGCGGCTGTGTTTTGACAAAAAAACAAGTAATGAACCGCCTGAAACCTGCTGTGGATGCCGGAATTCCGGTAACGAATTACGGTATGGCAATTGCTTGGGTACATGGTATTTATCACCGCGCCGTTGCGCCATTTATACAATTGGAACAGGACAAATCAGATTATTTGTAAAATGAAAACAATCATCATAAGCGGCTGCAGCCGAGGAATTGGACGCGAAATGGTAAAAGCTTTTTTTGCCATGGATGGAATGAAAATCATTGGTATATCGCGCAATAAAACAGCGCTGAAATCATTGCAAAATGAACTGGAACGCGATGCTGGAGATCATACATCGGAGTTCATTCCTGTGGCAGCCGATATAGCTCAATCCGAACCCCGCAAGAAGTTGCTCAAACATTTGGCGCAATTAGGTCTTGAAGTGGATATCCTGATCAATAATGCCGGATACCTCAAAGCCGCAGCTTTTGAAAACAGTACTGAAGCGGAATTCGACCGAATGTTTGCTGTAAACATCAAGGCGCCTTATTTTTTGATTCAGGGCTTTTTACCCATGATGCAGAAAGATGCGCATATCGTAAATATCAGCAGTATGGGCGGCGTACAGGGCAGCGTGAAGTTTCCCGGTCTGGCCGCATACAGCAGCAGCAAAGGAGCTTTGAGCATTCTAACAGAAGCATTGGCTGAAGAACTGAAAGATAAGGAAATAAGTGTAAATGCACTGGCATTGGGCGCGGTTAAAACCGAAATGCTTCAGGATGCTTTTCCCGGATACGAACCTCCGCTCAATGCAATCGAAATGGGGCAGTGGATCGCTGATTTCTGTATCACCGGAAGAAAATTTTTTAATGGAAAAGTGCTCCCGGTTTCGAGTACTACACCTTAAACTGCGCGGTCTCAAGTCAGGGGATTTGTTTTTGCATTACAATCAGTTGTGAATAAAAAGATTAAATTTGCTGCCTTTGAAAGTTAAGAGACTGCTTTTTGCGGACGCACTATTTGAAACAATAAAACTAAAACGCAATAAATGAAACAGTTAAAGATTTTTATCCTTTTTGTCCTTATTGCACCATTTGCATATGGGCAAACTGTTTATGAACATGTTACCAATGCTGCCATATACGATTTTCTTGATGAACTGGCCAATGAACAGGTCATCAGCATTAATTCTGCTGTAAAGCCATACAGCCGTATGTTTATTGCAGACAAGCTCCTCGAGGCACAGCAAAAACAGGATCAGTTAAGCCCAAGGCAACAGAAAGACCTGGTCTTTTTTCTTGAAGACTACCGTTTGGAGCGAAAAGTTTCGCTGGACAATAAATTTGATATATTTAAGAAACAGCCTGAGCTTGCAACAAGTCTTAACCCGCTGGCTTTAAGCTGGGAAGATGATCTTTTTCGTTTGCAGGTGCAGCCAATTATTGGCGCTCAGATTTGGAACAACGATAATGGTTCCAATATGCACCGCTGGTGGGGCGCTGAAGTGTTTTCCTATATTGGCGATAACTGGTCGGCTTATGCCAGTTTGCGCGATAATCACGAAAAAGACCGCCTGATTGCACCGGAATATTTCAATCAAAGATACGGTGTGCCGGTAAAAGGAAATCCCGAAGGAGGTGTAGATTATTCCGAAATGCGTGGTGGTATCGTTTATTCATGGGATTGGGGCGAATTTGGGCTTATCAAAGATCATTTCCAATGGGGAAGCAATTACCACGGAAGCAATATCCTCTCCGGTCGCACGCCATCATTTGCCCATATCAAACTGCATATAAAACCTGTTAAATGGCTCGATTTTAATTATATTCACGGCTGGTTAGTGTCAGATGTTGTTGATAGTGCCCGTTCATATTGGGATAAATCGGTTTATCGTTCCGTATTTTTTAATAAATATATCGCAGCTAATATGCTGACAATTACTCCTTTTAAAAAATTGAATATTTCGATTGGGAATTCCGTGATTTACAGTGCCGATAATATCCATCCCGCCTATTTGATTCCGGTATTTTTCTATAAATCAGTCGATCATACTTTGAATAATACAAATTCGGGCGGAGAGAACGGCCAGAATTCCCAGATGTTTTTGGACATCAGCAGCCGCAATATTAAATACCTCCACCTGTATGCTTCAGTATTTATTGATGAATTGAAGGTGAGCCGAATTTCCAAATCTGATGAACATAATTTTATCAGTGGTAAAGGGGGCGCACGCCTTAGTGGCTGGCCGGTGCGGAACCTTGCCCTCACAGCAGAATACACACGCACCAATCCATTGACTTATGCACATAGGATTTCCACCACAACATTCACCAGCAACGATTATAACCTGGGACATTATTTAAGAGGAAATTCCGATGAAATGTATTTCGCTTTAGATTATAAACCCATGCGGGGCTTATGGCTGCAGGCTGCTTTATTTAAAGCGCGTCATGGAAACGATTATTATTACGAAGGTGATGATGTAGATAAAAACCCTGTACTTCAGGATATAACATGGGAAAACACAACTATTTCTTTTAAAGTACGTTACGAGATATTCAATAACACAACAATATTTGCCGAACTGATCAAAAGCGATATACAGGGATTTGATGTGGATGATAAACCGGCGCAATATTATTTAGATAGATATACGCCAGCGTATTTCCAGGGAGACCAGTTTACAATGTCTGCCGGATTTAACATTGGTTTCTAAACCATTTGATCTGCTTGTTTTGCTATGCCTGATTATACGATAAAGAAACGAATAGAGGATATTTCTGTTGATGATTGGAAAAAGCTGCTTGAAAAAGTGCACTATCCGGTCGTTTTTCAGTCTCCGGAGATGTATCAGGTATTTGAAAAAACACGCTTTTTTAAACCATACATAACAGCTGTGTACTCTAACGAAAAGCTTCTGGCCGTCCTGCACAGCGTAAGCATTCAGGAATCAAAAGGTTTGAAAGGCTATTTCAGCAAGCGTACCTTGGCTTATGGCGGTCCGGTAATTGATCCTGATGCAGCAGATAAAGAATTGCTTGTGGATGTTATTCTAAAAGCACTTATCAGGCAGGTTCGCAATAAAAGCATTTTTATACAATTCAGGAATTTCCGGGATTTAAGCAGATACAAGAACGTATTTGAAAATAACCGTTTTCACTTTGAAGAAAGGCTAAACCTGCTCACGCCATCGGATAGCGAGCAACAGATATTTGCACAGATGAGCAGCTCTAAGCGCAGGCAGATCAGGAAAAGTTTGCAAAATGGGGCAGAGGTCATTGCGCCGGAAAATGAGCAGCAAATCCATGACTTTTATGCCATTTTGCAGGATCTGTATCAAAACAGGGTGAAAAAACCCTTGCCGCGTCTGGATTTATTCCTGAATTTCTATCGTGAGGGTGAAAACAAGGCCGGTGTCATCCGTTTAATTCGTTTTGAAAACAAAATAATTGGGGGTATTCTGAGCCCGGTTTCCAAAGGACGTGCCATTTATGAGTGGTATGTTTGCGGACTGGACCGCGAATACAGTTGCAAAGGGATTTACCCTTCTGTTTTGGCTACCTGGGCAGCAATAGATTACGGCCGGCAGAACAATATCCCTGTATTTGATTTTATGGGTGTTGGACGTCCCGATCGCACTTATGGCGTGCGTGATTTTAAAATGAAATTTGGAGGAGAACTCGTTAATTATGGTAGGTGGGAGCGTATTAACAACCGGTTTCTTTATTCCATAGCTGAACTGGGATATAATTTTTTATTGCTCATTGGGAAAATATAAATGGTACTACACGGAATTTCGTGGAAAGAAAAATCACTTTATTTCAAACAGATTCCTCCAAAGTTTCCTCATACTTCGGAAAACTTTGTCGGAATGACGCTTTTTTATGAAGTCAGGAGGCAAATGCGGCGAGGACTTCTTTAAAATATACTATTGTGTCCTCGCCGCATTTGCCTTAAACACCTATTAAACAGCGTCATTCCGACCGGAACAAAGCCAAACGAAGTGATTAAGGCTTTGTGTAGGGAGGAATCTGTTAGGGATCAATAGTTCATTAATAAATATCTGCATATTTTTTCAAACATTATTGTTACCCACGAAATTCACAGTAGAACCATATAAATACAATCTATTTTTGACCGCATAATGCAAATTTTTTCTTGCTAATTAAATGATACTGTGTATTTTTGTTTATAGAACACGTCATTTGAGCAACAAAAAATAATTATGAGAAAAAGTGCAGCCCTATTTCTGCTGATATTTCTGCTTTTTCAGTATGCATCAGCGCAAGATCAGTTCCTGAATCTTTCTTTAATCAAACCCGTAAGCCTAACAGCTAAGCAAAAGAAAGAGATCAATTGTAATATTTCTGTATTGCATAGCCATCAAAATTCATTAAGAGGTTTTGGGCTCAGTGGAGGTTTACAACTATATGATTCTACTGCAAAAGGAATACAGATTTCTTTAATTGGATCATATTCAGGGGCTTCTGCTCAAGGACTTGTGATTAGTGGTTTAGCTAATATTTCTTTAAGAGCGCAGAAGGGGATTTTTATTGCCGGTCTGGCCAATATGAGTTTCCATGAGATGAAAGGGCTGCAAATTGCTGCATTAAATAATTTTGTTGCAGAATCGGGAAAAGGCGTTCAGCTTTCTTCGGCTTACAATATGGCAGCCGGTGAATTCAAAGGACTTCAAATTACAGGACTGATGAATATCAGTAATGGTAAAATGAACGGATATCAGATTGCTACAGGGGCAAACCTCTGTCTTTCCGAATATCGTGGGCTCCAGCTTGCTGCTTTTAATTTTTCCGGAGATCTTCATGGAGTGCAATTCGGATTGGCCAATATTGCTTCAAAAGTGAAAGGTGTTCAAATTGGCCTGGTCAATTATTCAAAGGATTTTTCAGGGGTAAATATCGGTTTGGTCAACTTGTCCGGGAAAACAAAAACGCAAATGCTCGTTGGCGGAGGTAATGCGGCCTATTCAAGCCTGGCAGTGCGTTTTCTCAATAAATCATTTTACTCACAAATTGGGATCGGTTCTCCAATTCCTGAGCTGAGTGAAGAATATACAGGTTCATTATCATATCGTTATGGGGCTTATTTCAGCCTTACAGAAAAATTGCATGCCTTTACAGATGCCGGTTTCCTGCACCTGATGCAATACGATACCGATGAGTTAGACTATAGTTTGGGATTCGCTTTGCAAACCAGGGCGGGACTCGAATATGATATCAATAATTGGTTTGGAGTTTATGCTGCAGCCGGATATCAATGGTTGAGCAAATCCTATAAATCCGTTGATTTTGAAAATAAAGTGATTTTTGAATTTGGTGTAGTTCTTTTTTAATTCCCTTATCATGAAAAAAATAATTCTAAGCATATTACTCTTATCATTTTTAGGAATTCAGGCGCAGCAGCAAAACGATACAATTCCTTTGCCGCCGGACTTAAAAATGCGTCCATGGAAAGCCGGAGCCGAGGTGGTTGGCTTAAACATTGGCGTTTGGGGCTTTAATCACTTTGTGATGAACGAAGATTTTGCCAATATCTCCTGGGCAAGCATCAAAAAGAATTTGGAAACAGGTTTTGTTTGGGACAATGATTTGTTTACAACGAATATGTTTTCGCATCCATACCATGGAAACCTTTACTACAACAGTGCGCGCTGCAACGGGATGTCTTTTGGGTATTCCAGTCTTTATACTTTGGGTGGCAGCACGATGTGGGAGCTTTTTATGGAAACCGAACCGCCATCAATCAATGATATTTTTGCTACAACATTAGGTGGTATAGCATTAGGTGAAATGACCTACCGTTTATCCGGAATGGTGCTGGATCCGCGAAAAAGAGGCTGGCCCAGGTTTTGGAACGAACTGGCCGTTACCGCCATATCGCCTATGCGTGGACTCAACCGCCTGATTGATGGAGACTGGTGGGTAGTCAAGCAGATGGATGCTTATGAAAGCCACCAAAGGACACGTTTGAGCGGCGATCTGACCCTGGGGACAACCTATCTGGCAGCCAGCGGCGATCTTTTTAACGGAATCACAAATTTATACGGGAAAGTACATCTGCGTTTGGGCGATCCTATTGATGATCCGTACCATCATCCATACGATTATTTTGATTTTACAGCTGGATTTAATTTCGGCAGTCAGTTTGGCGTGAGCAATGTCAACCTGATTGGAACCATCTGGGGAAAACATGTGGAGCCTGCTAATGGGCACAAGCTTTTTGCCGGTATCTTCCAGCATTTCGACTATATCGCTTCCGATACGCTTGATAATTCACCAGTTGGTGTTCCTGTGCAGTTTTCCGGTGCAGCAGTAGTCGGTGGCGGTATTATATACAGGTTCCCTGAACTGGAACGGAAAATACGTTTGCAAACCGAAATTTATACCAATGTGGTCATCCTCGGCGGAACACATTCGGATTATTTTTCCGTAATCGAACGTGACTATAATCTGGGCAGCGGTTTCTCTGTTAAAGTACATACAAAACTGGTGATACCGGATCGCTTTACGTTTAAGCTCAATTATCATTTGATGGATTTATATACCTGGGTAAACGAAGTGAGCGACATCTATTGGGAAACCGGGGATTTGCATTATCTGGATGTGCAAGGCGTGAAAGGAAACACCCGTATGCAAGTGATTGAAAGCGTGTTTCAGTTTGCCCTGAACCAAAAACTTGCCATTGAATCGGATATAATCCTTTATCTGAGGGATTCGCATTATGAGAATTTTGAGGATGTGACCTATAATACCTTTCGTCTGAATCTGGGACTAAAACTGAAATTATAAGGATTTTCTCTTCTCCCCGGGCTATTTCGAAGTACAGTCGTTTCTGTATGGCATACGAATCGGACATATCCTTGTACAATTCGGATATGTTGCTTTGTATGTCTTGATTTTCAGTTTTTTGTGATTTAGTTTTGAGCATCATTAATCACAAAAAACAGCTTTATGAAAAATTTGAAACCCATTATGCTGGCTATCTTTTTCCTGATGGCCATCAATCAAAATCAAAACCTGGACGCCCAGCCACATCCTGATAACGGATCGGGTGTTGGTGCAGGAAATGAACCCGTTGGCGGTGGAGCGCCTATTGGTTGCGGAACAGCTTTGATGATCCTTTTTGCATCCGCATATACAGTGGTGAAATATCAAAAAAGAGAGGAGTAATTCATGAAAAGGGCAAAAAGATTTCAAAACGGGAAAATGAAAAGAATTTATGGATTGACAATACTTCTTATGGTTTTGTCCATTCATCTGAATGCACAAATCTGGTCAGAGGATTTTTCAGATTATGCGGAGAATACCGGTGTGGAAGGATCCGATGCCGGGCCGGTTAATATTGGGGATTATCCGGATAATGTGAGCAAATGGACACTGGATGTAAGCGGATGTACGCTTAGTAATTCAAGTGATTACATTAAAACGCGCTATGTAGCCAAAAAACTCTGGGCTGTAGATATCGATGGCCCGGCGATTTGGCAAAGCGAGCCCATTGATGTTTCTGATTATACATCCGGAAGCCTGCTTCAAATCTCTTTGGAAGGGGATGAATACCTGGAAAGCAGCGATTATGTTGATGTATATTATCAGCTAAACAGTGGGGATTTTGTTCGCATCGCCAATTATAATAACCTCGGTGATGAAAACCATACATTGGTGGGAAGTTTCGGCAGTATAAATTTCTCTGCCGATATTCCTGCAGCCAATACAGTTGTTTTAAAAGTAGTTTTTTACAACAACAGCGCAAATGAGGATTATAAAATGGATGATATTTTCCTAAGCGGTAAAATGTTGTATTCTTCTGCTGGATGCAGCCAAAACACAGATAATATTGCAAAAAGCCGTCAGGATCAGCAAATAATTGGTATCCAGGTTAACACAACGGGAAGCGCGAGACCTCTATCTGTTACGGAATTTGTGCTGAATATGAACGGGTCGGATGGCCTTTTGTCCGATAATCTCGAAAATGCAAAACTTTATTATACCGGCACAACCAATATTTTCAGTGCTGTTAATCAATTTGGAAGTACTTATGCTAATCCTGGCTTAACAGATTTTGCAATGAACGGTAGCCAGGAATTAGCAGAAGGAAATAATTATTTCTGGCTGTGTGTGGATACGAAATCAACAGCAGAAACAGGAGATGTAATTGATGCTGAATGTGTCTCAGTGGAAATATCAGGAGAAACCAAGCTGCCTGACAACTCAGCTCCGGAGGGTTCCAGAACATTGAGCGCAGCACTTGCAGGCACATACAGCATTGCTTCCGGTGGCGATTATCCTGATTTTAGCAGTGCGGTAGCCGATCTGAATAATCTTGGGATCTCTGCCAATGTGGTGTTTTCAATAGCATCTGGGATTTATACCGAGCAGTTAACTTTGGAGGAAGTGAGCGGTGTTTCAGCAAATGACAGCATTAGTTTCACTTCCACTTCGGGCAATGCCGATGATGTCATTTTACAGGCAACACCCGATGAAAACAATAATTTTGTTTGGGAAATTAATGGTACGGATTATCTGAATATCAGTAATATCACTATGCAAACCAATGGTAGCCCACCACATGGGCGGGTGATGGTATTGAAAGGCGAATCCACAAACATCAGAATTCAGGATTGTAAATTAATTGGGGTAAATACCACTGAGGTTGGAAATGATTTTGCTGTGCTTTTTGCAGAGGGTACGGCGGCCGACCAATGCACTCATTTCCAACTTGTTGATAATGATATTGAAAACGGAAGTTATGGTGTTTATTTTTCAGGATATGATGTGGATAACCTGGAATCCGATAATTGTTTTAAGGATAACAGTATCAGCAATTTTAACCGTTATGGAATATACCTGCAATTTCAAGATGCGGTTGAGCTTATTGATAATGAATTGTTTGGGAAAAACACCAACGACTCTGAAAACGGGATTGTTTTGGAAAATTGCAATAGTGGCTGTGAAATACGGCGGAATCAGGTGTTTCTGGCCAGTCCGGTGGAGAATTACGGGATTTTGCTGAATTCATGCATTGGAACAGCTTTGGAGCCCGGATTGATTATTAATAATTTCATTAGCCTTCAAAAAGCTTCCTTCAGTACCGAAGGGATCGGGATCATGCATTCAGGGCAGCAAAAGCTTTATCAGAATACCATAAATATTTATGCTTCAGGAGGCAAAGAAGGGCTGGGAAGAAGCGGGGCCAATGCTGCAATGTCCTTAAACTATTATACAACTAATGCGGCCTATGGCAATATAGAAGCGAAAAATAATATGTTTGTTTCCTGCGGAGAAGCGGTTTACTTGTCGCATATTGCTGCCGTAAACGACTACTTGACCGAATGTAACTACAATAATTATTTTACCGATTGGACATCTTCGGGCTGGACAGGTCCCTGGGGCGTTTATGGATCGACAAACTGCGATTCAAAAACAGCCTGGGAATCTGCCTCCGGACTGGATGGCTCTTCTACCGAAGCAGATCCACAATTCAGCAGGTCGGATGTTCCGGTTTATTCCAATGAAGACCTGGATGGCTCGGTGTCAACGATAATGGCCACAGCATCAGGAGATTTATACATGCTCCAAAGAGGCGAAACAACCACATCGCCGGGTGCAACTTCGTCCGATTGCAATGTGTGGCTTGGAACAGTTAGCGACGACTACAATAACGCGGCCAACTGGAGCAAAGGGGAAGTACCGCACCCCAATGATGCCCGTGTAATTATTCAGAAAGGAAATCCACATGATTGCAAACTGCCAGACCATATTTACTGTAAAGACATTTTCCTGGATCAGGATGCCGGTTTTGATATGAACAATCAGGAAATGGATGTCTCAGGAGATTTTATTTCCAAATCTGAGATTGTTGAAAATCCCGGAGCAATTAATTTTGTTGGAGATGTGGATATTCGTTTTGTGGAGCACGAAAACCTGAACGGTGGCGGGGCTTTCGAAATAACTATTAATAAAGCCAATGGGAAAAAAGTCCTTTTTTTGTATAATGTCGATGTCAAAACATTTACACTTTTGGGTGGTACGGCCGATTTGGGAAATAATGAATTGCGCGTTAGCGAAGCCGTTGACCTTTCGGGTGGCAGTATCGAAGATATTACTCGTTTGGTGCTGCAAAATTCATCATCTGGAAGCATGAAAACAGGAAATAATATTTTACCTGAAGTTATAATCGATAAGGATGGGAATGCCATTGTGGATATTCAGGATGAATTGAATGCTGCAGTTTTGAAAATTATGAATGGTAAACTTACGGCCAACAGCAATATCGTAACCACCGGAAACCTGTTCATTGGGCAGGCCAACGGAAGCACGGCAGAATTGGATATCGAAGAAGGAAAATCGGTCATTGTAAACGACAGCCTGATTTTGGAAGAAACAGCCCTGCTCAAGGTGAAGGTAGGCGAAACGGAAACTGGGAAGCTCATCCCGAAGCAAAAAGTGGTAAAAAGAGGCAATGGAAAGGCGCAGGTACAACAACGCTATTCGTCAAATGAATGGCATTTTGTTTCATCGCCGGTACAGGAAGCCACAGCAGCAACTTTTGAGGGAAAATACCTGCAATATCATACAGAAAGCGATAACAGCTGGCATGATATTACAGATCCGGCAACAGCTCTGAATGTGATGCAGGGCTATTCCCTGGGGGCAGTAACATCCGGCTACGTGATGGCCGAATTTGAAGGGACGCCCAATTCAGGGACGCAATCTTTTGATTTTGTGTGGAGTGGAAATTTGCCGGCGGATGATTTTGGCTGGAATTTGACCGGAAATCCTTATCCATGCGTGTTGGATTGGGATGAGGTAATTATTCCTGCCAATTTGGATGCGACGATTTACTTATGGGATCCGGATATCAATGATTATCGGTATTATTTGCCCGGAGGAGGAAGCAATACAGCATCTCAGTACGTTGCTTTGGCACAGGGATTTATGGTGCATTGTAATCATACCGATGGTGGCACTCTGACTTTCACGCCTGATGCCATGAGTACACAATCGGCTACATTTTACAAAGAACAGGACGCACAAAGCAATTGCCTGACTTATGAGCTGGATGGATATACCGGCAGCAAAGGCAGCATTCGAGTTCGTGATGATGCTACGAAAGAATTTGACCCAATGCTGGATGTTTACCGCCTGGAGCCTTTTACCGAGGAAACACCATTTATTTATATTCCATCATCAGATAATAAACTTGCAGTAAACAGTTTGCCTCAATTGCCCGATTGGCTCGATTTGGAACTGATCCTGGAGAAAGAGGAGCTTATGATGCTCCGCTTCTCGGGTCTGGAAACTTTTGATACATCCCGGCCAATTATCCTGGAAGACCGTAAAGAAGAAGTATTGATTGATTTGCGTTTAAATCCTTCTTATGAATTTGCCCACCTGCCGGATGATGATCCAAAGCGTTTCAGGATTCATTTTAAGGAATTAACCTCTGTGGATGATTTGATTTCCATAAATCCAATTGTTTATGCATTTGGTGATCATGTCTATATTCAACAGCAAGATGATGCATTTTCCCACGCAGAAGTTTTGTCAACTTCCGGACAGCTGGTTCTTCTTCATAAACTTCATACTGGCACAGACCAGCTGAAAATAAACGGAACAGGATGCTACATTGTCCGGCTTTATGGAGAACAAAATGTATTTAGTAAGAAAATACTGATAAGATAAGTATCATTTACCGTTTTGATACTTTGCCCCGCCGCAGGAGCTTTTGCTTCTGCGGTATTTTTTTTAACATCCTCATCTTGAGAATAAAAACCTTTCGGCAATTATGCTTATCTTCGTTTTTCCAAACCAACGAATATGAACTTAAGAATTCCGCCCTGGCTGATATTGTTGTTTTTTCTGATGAACAATAGTCAGGCAAATACGGACAGTTTGCGCCTCACCCTTGAAGGTTCCAGGGGCATTGAAAGGGTGGATATCCTGAACCAGCTTGCATACAAACTTAATTACCAAAATCCGGACGAAGCCCTGAGGTTTACAACTGAAGCAGATAGCATTAGCCGTGGAATTGATTATATAAAAGGTATTGCAAGGGCTGCAAATTATAAAGCCATTGTATTTAAAAATACATCACGTTATAATCAGGCGGTACAATATCTGGATACTGCTGAAAAATACAACCGTATGCTGGGTGACAGCACGGGCATGGCCGCTGTTTACAATACGCGCGGGACGGTTTTTTGGTATCTGACAGATTTTGAAAAAGCAGCGCACTTCTACCGTAAATCATACCAAATTTATCTTGATTTGGACCAGGAAGCCAGGGCGGCTGTTTTGATTAATAATATTGCGCTGGCACTGAGTTCAATGAGTAATTTCCGCGATGCCCTGGATTATTATTTCGAGGCATTGGCATTGCACGAAAAACATAACAACCAGGAAGGGCAGGGGCTGACCCTGAGCAATATCGGTATTGTGTATTTTAATTTGGGAAATTTGGATAAAGCATTGGAGTATTATCATAAATCATTAAAAATCCGGCAATTAAACAAGGATGCCTTTGGTATTGCCAGTTGTGAGGCAAATATTGGGAATGCCCTCAATATGCAGGAAAAATATGAAGAAGCATTGCCGCATTTTTATCAGGCTTTGGAAATTTTTATCGATAAAAAAGATCGGGCCAACGAAGCTATGGTTTATGCCCAGATCGGGAATGTCCTGCTTTCGCTTGGACAGACAAAAGATGCACTTGGGTATCTGAATAAAGCCTTGGCAATCAATGAAAAATTGGGAGCAAAAGAAAGTGTGGCTTATGTGCAGTTGGATATTGCGGAATCGGAATTTCGCCAGGGTAAAATGGAAGGGGTGCTTCCGAAACTGAAAGCATGCCGCGATATTTTTGTAGAATGTGGCAACCGGCATCAGCTGAGCCATGTGTATGAACTAATGTCGGAATATTTTGAAAAAACCGGAAATATTGATAAGGCATTGCGCTACTTTCGCAATGCCAGCCATATCAGCGATAGCCTGAAATCCATTGAAGCAGATGAACGCATTGCAGCTTCGGAACTACGTTATCAGAAAGCACAGGATGAAAGCCGCATCAACCGCTTGATGCAGGAAAAAGAAATGGAGCAACTCAATGCGGAGCGCAACCGTCAGAAAAGCCAATGGTCTCTTTTCTTTGGCCTGGGCCTCCTGATTTTGGCGGCCATCGTGTTTTATGCATATCGCATGAAATTCCGCTTATCAAAATCACTGCAAAAGAAAAATGAAGCACTGGCAGCACAGAGTTTGCAAATTGAACAGCAGAAGCTGACATTGGAAGGTCAAAATACCAGGCTCAAACAGCTCGACAAGGCCAAAAACAGTTTTTTTGCCAATATCGCACATGAGTTCCGTACGCCACTTACGCTGATACAAGCACCTTTGGAAGACTTTTTGAGAGATGCTGGCGATAATTTGCCTGAGGAACAATACCTCCGGCTGAAACTGGCTTCAAAAAACACCCGAAAACTTCAATTGCTCATCGATGAACTTTTGAGCCTTACACGCCTGAGATCAGGGAAAGTGCATCTGCAAGTTTCTGAACATGAAAGTATTGCATTTCTAAAACGAATAATGCTCTCTTTTCAATCCGGGCTCAGCCGCAAGAAGGATATCCGCATGGATTTACGGGCAAAACCTGATCATTGTCCTTTGTATTTTGATGCCGAAAAAATGGAAATCGTATTCAATAATTTGATTTCCAATGCCATTAAAGCTATTGATGAGGAGGGGGAGATAGTTGTCGCTTTGCAAGATGTAGATGATTTTGTTTGCATCAGTGTAAGCGATACAGGCCGTGGCATTTCTAAAAGCGACCTTCCGCATATTTTTGACCGTTTTTATCGTGCCGGCACCTCATCTTTGGAATCGGGGAGCAGTGGTATTGGCCTGGAGTTGAGCAAAGAGCTGGTGGAACTGCATAAAGGCGCCATCCACGTGGAAAGTACGGAAGGGAAAGGAAGCGTTTTTTCGGTGCACATTCCAAAAGGAAAAGAACATTTCAGCGAGGAGGACCTGCTACAGGAAAAGCAAGGCACACGCGAAAATAATGAGCTTCCTCCGCAAAATGAATTTGAATGGTCAACAGATTGTCAAAATAATACGGAAAATGCTTTTTCCGTGCTTGTGGTTGAGGATCAGGATGAGATGCGTGATTATATCGCGAAAGAGCTTTCGGATATTTGCCATGTGCGCACTGCAATAAACGGGAAGCAGGCATTGCAGGCGGTTCGGCAGCAAATGCCCGATCTGGTGCTTTCTGATTTAATGATGCCTGAAATGGACGGTTTGCGCCTTCTGCAGGAGCTCAGAAAGCATAAAGAAACTGAAGACTTGTTGTTTCTGTTGCTTACGGCAAAAAATGAGGATGAAGACCGGCTGAAAAGCTATGAGTTGAAAGCGGATGCTTACATTACAAAACCTTTTAACAGCAATGAATTAAAAGTCAGGGTACGCAATCTCCTTCAAAAGCGCAAACATCTTGAAGAGAAATTTGCCCGGAAAATCCTGAAGCTGGATATCGAAAAAGCAACAGTAGCCAGCGAAGATCAGGAATTTCTTAAAAAGCTGCGCGATGATGTGATGGAGCATATTTCGGACAGTGCCTACGGCCTGGCACAACTCAGCGACAAAGCCTGTCTTGGTGAACGCCAACTCAGGAGGAGGATCAAAGAGTTGACTGATTTGTCGCCTGTTGAATTTATCCGCCAAATCCGCCTGCAGTATGCTAAAACCCTGCTCGAAAAAGGCGCCTTTCGAAATATTGCGGATACAGCCTATGCCAGTGGTTTCAATAATCCGGCCTATTTTTCGCGTATGTTCCGCCATTTATACCAATGCAGCCCACAAGAATATCATAAAGCGAAAGAGAAATAATCACAAATTACTGCGGGTATCCTCAAAGCTATACCTCGGCAACAGGTAAATCCAAAATCACTTCTGTTCCACAGCCTTTGCCCTGGCTGTCTTTCAGGTCATTGATTTGAATGCTGACTTCCTGTCCGGTATTTTGCCGCATCAATTCAAGGCGCTCAGTAGTAAGCTGCATGCCCAGTGAGCTTTTTCCTGAAGGCTTTTTGCCCTTTGAGGAAGCTTTCCGGCCTATTCCGTTATCACGGATGATGCAGCGGAGCATTTCGTTTTTAAGTTCATATTTTAGTTCAATCAAGCCTCCGCTTAATTTATCAGGAAAAGCATGCAGTACAGCATTTTCTACAAAAGGCTGTGCAACCATGGGAGGGATCCCGATGAAGTCGGTCTCTATCGTTTCATCAATGTCAATTCGAAATTCAAAGCGGTCTTCAAAGCGCATTTTTTCCAGTTCCAGGTTTAGCTTAAGACTTTCGATTTCAGCATCAAGTCCTACATATGGCATTCGTGAATTTTCCAGGATCAGGCGCATCAGGCGTGCAAATTTCGATAAATACGACAAACCGCTCATGGTATTGTTATCCGCCATAAAGGATTGAATGGAGTTGAGTGCATTAAAAATAAAATGCGGGTTAATTTGCGATCGGACTAAGCGTTGCTCTATTTCGAGCTTCTTCTTTTCAAGCTCATTGCGCAGGCTTTGCTGTTTTAAACGATAACGGCTAAAAAGGAGTATCCCAATTAAGATTGTGAAAACCAGCACAATCGCAATTGAGCCGAAAATCAGCCGTTGGTTGGTAAGCTCACTTTCCTGTTTGTGTATGCGCAGGTCCCGGATTTCTTGCTCTTGTTCCAGTTCTTTAATGTGTGCCTCCTTTTTCTCGGTTTCGTATTGAGTCTGTAATTCCGCTATTTCCTGCCGGCTTTCGATATCGTAAACCGAATCTTTTGTTTGGCTGTACAACTCGTAATAACGTAATGCTTCCCTGTATTTACCGCTGGCTTTCAGGGCTTCGCTGAGTCCTATGCTGGCCTCAAATTGTGTGTATAGGTCATCGATGCTTTTGGAGAGCTCAAGGCTTTCACGAAAACGGACAATTGCTTGTTGTGGTTTATTTAATTTCAGCAGGCTTTCACCGATATTGACCAGGGTTTTGGCTATTTCGCGTTTGTCTCCTGATTCCTTTTTGAGTTTCAGCGCCTGTTCATAGGTTTTTATTGCTTCTGCGTGCTTGTTTTCGCTGGCATATATTAAACCGGTATTGCCTAAGGCTACATAAAGGTTTCTCTGAAAATGATGCGCGCGGGCAATGGTGATAGCTTGTTTAAAAGATGAAATTGCTTCTGCATTTTTATTTAACTCCTGATAAACAAGGGCTTTGTTGTTTAATGCAGACGTTTGTGTGTAAAAATCGTCCAGATCTTTGGCAAGCTCCAATGCTTTATCGTAGTAAACCAGCGCATTATCAAAATCTTCCGAAACCTGATAAATGGAACCGATATTAATATAGGAAGATAGCAGGCTGCTTTTATCCCCGTTTTCTTCTTTAATTCGAGCCGATTTGAGGAGGTTGTCCACTGATTTTTTGTAATCGGACATATAAAAAAACAAAACACCCAGATTATTATAGGCCGATGCGATTCCATCTGTATCTTGTATTGATTGATTAATCTCCAAAGCATAATTTTTATCCTTCAAAGCTTGTTCGTAATCTCCTTTGGCTTCAAAAAAACTACCCCGGCTAAGCCATGTTTTGGCAAGGCTACTGGAATCTCCTGCTTTTGTAAATATCTCTATTGCCTTGTCAATAAATATTATGGAGCTATCAATTTTGCCAATTTGCTCATAAATAATAGACTGATTTCTGAATATTTCACCGGCTTCTGCCTGATGGCCTGATGACAGATATAAATTCGCGGCCTGTCTAAGGTATATTTGAGCGGTATCTAATTTTCGTTGTTTGCGGGAAAAATATCCTTTTAGCTTTAAACATTGAGCCTGAACCTCTTTTAAATCTTGTTCAACAGCAATACAATAAGCTTTGTCGCAATAATCTAACATGCTGTCGCTATTGCTATTATAATGTTTTTTTGCTTTTTCCAGATACCTTTGATATAACAAAGTCGTATCGGTATCTCTAATTTGAGAATTAGCTGAAAGAGTAAATAAAACAAATACCCAGAGAAGTAATAAGGCAAAGGGGATTTTACGAAGCTGTTGGACGCTTGGATTCATGTTTTTTTAATTGTGATTAAGAAGAATTTCGATGAGTTTTTCCTTTTTTCGGCGGCTTACCATTATTTTGATTCCGTTTTTCATTAGGAGAGTGCCGCCATCTTCTTTTAGAAATTGATCAATTTGGTTGATATTGACAAGGAAGGATTGATGTGTCCTGTAAAAACCCTGAGGTTTGAGCAGCTCATCATACTCTTTAATCCCTTTGGAAATAATTACAGACTTATCATTATTAAGAAAGAAGCTGGTATAACTTCCTTCACCTTTGCAGTATATAATGTCCTTTGTATTTACAAAGTGTATCCCTTCAGAAGTACTAAGGGCCAGTCGGTTAAAATTTGCGCCTTTGTTGCGTGCTATTTTTAGCTTTTCATCGATCATGCTATCACTGGAATGTAACTTTTGAGCTCGATCGAGAGCTTCTGCCAAAAGCTCAGGGTCAATGGGTTTTAGCAGATAATCAATGGCACTGAAACGGAAGGCGCGAATAGCGTATTGATCGTATGCTGTTGTAAAAATAACTTTAAAGTTTTTCTTTTTGATGTTTTCAAGGATATCAAAACCCAGGCCATTCCGTAAGTGTATATCCAGGAAGACCAGATCAGGCTTATTTTTCTCAATCGTTGAAATGCCACTCTCAACATCATCGGCTTCATCTATTATGTTAATCTTGTAGGGTAATAATTTCAGTAGGTTTTTCAATAAACGCCTGCTTTTCTCTTCGTCATCTATTATTATTGTTCGCAGCATGTTTTAGATTTTTTGACCTGATATTTGAATTTTTTTGCCTGCTCCTTGCAAATATAAGCTTTCCAAATTAAAATAGGACAAAACCGCTTTTAAGTTTTTTAGAACCGGATTTAAAGAGAGGGTTTTCTTTGCTTATATAGGGCTGTACTTTTGGTCTCGAACAATTAAAATTTGAGGTTATGAAATGGTTTGTACAACACTTTTTATTCATTTTGCCCGTCTTCTTTGTGATGGGTGTTTCAGCGCAGTTGGTCGAGACAAAGCTGTCTCCCGATATCGTTGCCGGAACCTATATCAGTTTCGGTTCCGAGATTTTTATTCACAACGATTATGCATTTGTAGCCAGTGAACTACAGACAAGCGGAATCGGAGGAAAGGTGAGGGTTTACCACTTTGAAGATGAAAGTTGGGTGGAAGTGGATCAGCTCAACGAAGACCCTACCTGTGGCGGTCCTTCTACAGTAAGTACTCTCTATGGTTACGCATTGTCCGGTAACGACAATTTTGTTATGGTTGGTGCATACGGATGGGATGCCGACTGTGATGATCAGGCAGGTCCATCAGGAACTGTATTTTTTTATAAGAAGAACGGAAATCTTTGGGAAAGCATGCAAATGGTAACCGATCCCAATTTCCATAATACAGAATATTTTGGTCAATCGGTTGATATGGATGGCGATAAAGCCATTGCCGGGGCACCAAGGAAATGTGTTACCGATGGCAATTACGAAGGAGGCGCCTTTGTTTATGATTATAACGATGCCAATGGCCTTTGGGAACAGGAAGCTTACCTCCATCTGGACGACCCTGAAAGGTTTGATTATTTTGGATATAGTGTCGGTGTCAGTGGTGACTGGATCATTGTCGGTGCTTATGAAACCGATGATGATGGCATGAGCAATAATGGTTCTGCTTTTCTGTATCATTTCGATGGCGATGATTGGAATCTGGAACAGCAAATATTATCCAGCGATATTAATTCCGGCGCTCATTTCGGATTCAGTGTGGCCATTGATGGCGATTATGCAATCGTGGGTACAGAAAACAGGGACAAAGTTTATGTTTTTAAGAAAAACGATGATGATGAATGGGTGGAAATTCAGATACTGACCGAGAATAATCCCCAAAAGTATGGTTATTCTATTGATATAAAAGGAAATCATATCATTGTGGGCGATGAAGATTATTATAATGATGATTGGGATCAGCTTGGTGCGGCATTTATCTATGAACTGAATGAAGATACCGGAAACTGGGATTTCCTCCAGGAAGTTTTTGCTTCTGACGGTGCCAGTGGCGATCTGTTTGGTTACAGGGTTTCTATTGATGACAACAGGGCGTTTATCGGAGCTATTGGGCACGATATCCCATTGGAAGGTCGGGGTGCGGCTTATGTTTTTGGCGATTTTGTCGATATCGCGGCCGATTTTGAATTTGACCCCATGCTGGCGCCGGCTTTAACAGATATATCTTTTACTGATTTGAGCACTGCCGATGGTACGGAAATTACTTCCTGGTCGTGGGATTTTGATAATGATGGCGTTGAAGATTCCAATCTTCAGAACCCTGTGAACCAGTGGGTAACCGGAGGTGCTTATCCTGTAACACTGACTGTTTCTGATGGTACGGTAAGCAGCTCCGTAACCAAATGGGTTACGCTGCTTTCTGCCAGTATGGACAGTTGTCTGGCTTATATCCCTTTTGAAGGTAATGAAAATGATAACAGGGGAGCAGCAGCATGGAATGCAAACGGAACGGGTCCGGAACCGGATATCGACGGACATGGCCTGCCAATGCCGCCCGCATCTATTGATGTGGCTTACTATTTCCTTGCTTCGCGCGATTATGGCAATATCGACCCTGATTCCGATGAAGCAATGATAGGAAATGGCGATGCAGTAAACTGGCCGGCTCTTAACCAGGCACTTGCCAATAACGGTAAAACAACTGCCGACCTGGAAATCTCCTTTGGTATGATGACCCTGGGCAATGATATCAGCGGACAAGACTGGGAAATGAACGAGGTCGCGGCTCAAGAATGGCGTATCTATACAGGGGGCACATATTCTATTAAACTAAATGGTGAAGAAATGCTCGGTGGTGATATGCCCTTTTTTAAGATGGATATCTATTACCATATGTGGCAGGGAAGTACTGATGATATTGAAGGCGAAACAGGCTTTACGCATGTGCAGGACCTTAGCGGAGCAAGCTCTGACGCAGCTCAGGAAATTGCCGCTGCTTTTATTCAGGACTGCGGCCCACACCCAATCAAGTTTTTCTTTTCAAGTATGCAAAGTGCCAATCAAAACGAATTTACAGGCAATGGCCGAAATGGTGGCTACTTTAATGTAGATCAGGGTTTTATCCTGAAAGCTTGCCCATGCGAACTGACCATTGAGGCTAGTGAGGATAAGCTTCTCAACCCAAATGAAGTAGCATGGCTGAGTGCAACTGCCGATAATGGTGAAGAACCTTACGAATATGTTTGGACTCCAGAAGAAGGACTGTCGGATCCAAATTCTAATGTAACTCAAGTGGAAACCGACGAAACCACTACATATATCGTAGAAGTTACTGATGCAGAAGGTTGCCAGGCGCAGGATACGGTTATTGTTACGATTATGGATTTAGGTGCAATAGACGGAACTGTGACGGATATTTTCTCAGGTGATCCGCTGGCAGGTGTTACCGTAGAAGCTATTGGCCCTACCGAAAGCAGTACGGTAACCACAATGGACGGCACATACTATATCGGTCATCTTATCCCGGATGCTAATTATAAAATCCGTTTCTCAAAAAATGAATATGAAACCGATTCCGTGCTTCATGTGGCTATTGTAGGTACGCAAACTACCACTCTGGATTTCCAAATGACGCCGGATAACCTGGGAAGCCTCAGTGGCCTGGTAAGCGATGAAATTACCGGCACAAATGTTCATGGAATAGAAGTAAGTATTGATGGTACTGCTCTGACAGCAACTACTGGTTGGGATGGTACTTATTTGATTGAAGCAATTCCTCCGGGTGCATACGGTGTGACTTTTAGCGGCAGCGCGGCTTATCAGGATAAAAATGTGGCCAATGTACAGCTCACAGCTGGGGAAGTTACTACGCTCAATGCTGTTTTATCGCCCATTATCCATGTTTGGACAGGTGCTGAGGATACGGATTGGTTCAATAAAGGGAATTGGTCCACAGATAATCCTCCACCAGATGATGCGCACGTCCTTATTCCTGAAGTAGCTTCTGGTCGTTATCCTGCCACTGATGGATTCCAGAGTATCCTTAAACTGACGGTAGAACCCAATGCTTGTTTTACTGCTCTGGAACCCGGAAGCATTAATGTTTCTAACCTCTTAATCGAAGCAGATGCCACCGGTCGGGGTGAAGTTATTTATCATATGGGGACATTGCATGTTTCCAATCCTCAGGTTCAGCAGTATATCTCTGGAAATGGCCTCGATCCGGTAAACCGCCAATGGCATTATCTTACGCCGATGCTCGATAATGCACAAGCCTCAACTTTTACAGGATTTCTCGTAAATGAATATACCGAGCCAACACAAGATTGGGCAGAAATTGTAAATCCCAATGAAGAATTGGAGCGTTATCAGGGATTATCGGTTTGTGCCCCTGAAAACACCGTAGTAACATACGAAGGGAATTTTGATGCTTTCATTTTAGAACCTGCACTGACCAATTCAAACCCTGCCGGGCTTAATTATAGTAGTGGTTTTAACCTGACAGGTAACCCACATCTTGCTACTGTTGATCTGGAACATGCAGAGAATTTACTTAGCAATGTGGATAATACCTTGTATTTCTGGAATCCGGTTCTTAATGGTGGACTAGGAGCTTATCAAACCTATACCATTGGAACAGGTGGCGTTAATGGACAAACCCAATATGCAGCAGCAGGTCAGGGTTTCTTTGTAAAAGTATCTGAAGGTTCAGCAAACGGAAGCTTGAGTTTGAACACGCATGCTATGGTTCATAATGGCGCAAATAGTTTCAAGCAAGAAGAACTGTCATCGGCGCTCCGTATCAAATTGCAGCAGGATGCCTTTACTGATGAACTGCTCATCAGGAAGGGTGATGCCTATCATGATGCATTTAGCGGTAAAGAAGATGCCTTTAAATTGATGCTGGATGACGCAGCACAGATTTATGCCAAAAGCGATGATGGAAAACCGCTGGCCATCAGTGCTGTAGCTGTGAACGAAGGTGAGCTTACCATTCCTTTGGCAGTAAAAAGCAGTTATTCAGATGAATGTCGAATCGATTTCAGCTTGTCGGATAACAGCAGCTTTGAAGCAACATTCGAAGATAAGCTCTTAACTCAGTTATTTGAAATTGATGACCAAATGAACTATGTCTTTGTTCCGGGCATGGACGATGAAAACCGATTCTTCATCCACCTTAAATCAACAACAGCGGTGATGGAGCAGGAGGGAAGCCATATCCATGCTTATTATGCCAATGGCTATATCCATCTGCAAAATGATGGCGCAAAATCATATCAATTGCTCGATATGGGCGGACGCATCCTCCAAGACGGTACATTGAACCCGCACAATGGCATGGTGAACCTGCCTGTAGATATTCCTGCTGGTGTTTATATGATGCAATTGCAAATGGAAGGATTTATTATCAGCAAAAAGCTTATTGTTTATTAATTAGAAGAATATTTTAAAAACACAGAATCATGAAAAAATTAGCATATATTATTGGTGTTTTCTTGCTTGCAGCCAGTTTAAACCTTTCGGCACAGCCGCATCCTGAAGAGAATGGTGACGGCAGTGGTGTGGGCAATAACCCTGTACCGGGTGGCGGAGCTCCTATCGGTGGAGGCGTAATGATTATGATGGGCATGGCGGCCGCTTATGCCTGGAAGAAACGCGTATCTGCTTTGGAAGAAAAGGACAATTAATGTCTAAAGCCCGTGCTTTCCCGGATGTTTAATTTCGGGAAAGCGCTCAATTTTGAATCAAAACATCAGATAAGATCTGAAAATAATTAAGGCTCAGCGTTTGATTTCCGCTTGGGGCAGCCCGAATTTGGTTTGGTGGGCTGTCCCTTTTTTTATTGAGTAAACGCAGGGTTCCCACAGAGCTGCAAAGAAAACAACCACCTAAATCAGCGTGATCAGTGGGAGAGGTTTCCATTGTATCCTTAGCGTCTTAGCGCCTCAGCGAGAAACAAAAATCTTAGTGCCCTTGGTGTTTTCTTCCATTCATGCGTTTACCCCCAGTGAACTTCTCCTCACGCTACTCATCGAAGTGACGCTCCATTACCCGCAGAGAACACAAAGGTTTTCTCAAAGTACACAAAGCTTTTCTCGAAGAGGCGCAAAGCCGCAAAGAAAACATCCATGTAAATCTGCGTGATCAGTGGGAGAAGTTTCCATTGTATCCTTAGCGTCTTAGCGCCTTAGCGAGAAACAAAAATCTTAGTGCCCGTTCTTACTCCCGCAGATTCCGCAGATGGGCGCAGAACCCATGGCTTCTTGACAGAAAAATATCATCGCGCCTTTTACATGCATATCCTTTTTGTGCATAAAGCCTAAGTGTATTCAAATAAATGAGTAATTATTAATCAAAAATATAACTTAATAATATTGACTATTATAAAATAATTGCATACTTTAGCTGCCCTGAACGTGTATCAAAACCAACCATTATGAAAAAAGCCGGAATGATCTTTCTCGTGATAGTATTCAGTAAGTTTGCTTTTGCACAGGATTTTGCCCCCATAGGTGCAGTATGGCATTATACGCATTATACGATGTACCTTGATTATATCAGCTATTCCAAACTTGAATCCTTAAAGGATACCGTTATCCAAGGGATATCCTGCAGGAAATTGTTGCATACAAAATATGATTATGAAAGCAGTACAGAGGAAATCCATTATATGTTCCGTCGCAACGATAGCCTGTTCTTCTATGCTGCTGAAGATTTTCATCTGCTTTATGACTTTGGGGCTGTAGCCGGAGATTCTGTTGTGCTGGATTATTATACCAATCCCATGCAGCAAAAACTTACGCTTTATGTGGAATCTACAGACAGCATTATGATTGGCAATGAAAAACGTAAAGTGCAGTATGTCACCACTAACGATGGTTTGTATAATGAATTTAGCGGAAACGTTATCGATGGCATTGGAAATGCTTATTATATGTTCCCAAGCCATGATATGCAATATGATGGTCCTTTGCGCTGCTATGAAGACCAGTTTACCGGTTTATATATGAGCAGTTTTTATCCCTGGCACAACTGGAACCATGAAGACTGTGAAGAAATACTTTTGCTTGACATCAACGAACATCAAGCGGATGACCCTGTTCATATCTACCCCAATCCTGCAAGCACCAGCATCAAAATAGAACTCGGCAAAGAGGAAGGCGCTGCCACCATCAACTTCATTAATGGCAGCGGACAAACTGCCCTGAGTATTAAAGCATTATCATTTCCGGTGGAGGTGAACACTCAGGGAATGTCGCCCGGGATGTACCAAATCCAGATTATTAAAGATGAACGTAATTATATCAGGACTTTTATAAAGAAAAATGATTAACCTCATCATTGTCCCATTATTTATAAGATGTTTGATATTATGGTTATTAGCCAAAAGAGATGAATTAAAAACAGATGCAATGAAAAAAATGATTGTTATTTTTGGAATCATCCTGAGCAGCACGATGCAGGACGCCACAGCACAGGATTATCACCCTTTCCCGGATTCCAATGCTATTTGGAACAATTTTTATTATGGCTATTCTACAGATTTCAGGGAAAGGTTCGGTATTAAAGGAGATACCCTGATTAATGAAATACTCTACAATAAGATATATAGCATTATAGATGATACGGTTCTAAGTCAGGAGCATATGACCTATTATGCCGCACTTCGTGAAAATGAATCCAAACAGATATTTATTAAAATACAGGATTGGGATGAGGAAATTTTGATCTATGATTTTTCCCTTAAAATTGGAGACAGCATGCCTCATTCTGAATATCCGGAAGGGGATTTACATTGGGGATGTAGAATTACAGATATTGATACGATTGAGATGCATGATAATCAGTTCCGGAAGCGTTTCAAAATTGAAGGCGGAGGGCTCGACTATTGGATCGAAGGGATAGGAAGTGTACGCGGCCTTTTTCATCCAATAAGGGATTATATTATTGGATCTTATTGCGAATTGGTTTGTTTTAAGTATATGGATACAGTCGTTTATCTGGAAAATCCGGAATGCAATCGCTGCTTTTGTCGTTTGCTCACACCCGTTGAAGAGGAAGTATGCCTGGAGGGCGATCTAAATATCTACCCCAATCTCGCAAGCACCGGCATCAAAATAGAACTCAACAAAGAGGAAGGCGCTGCCAATATCAGCCTTATTAATGCCAACGGACAAACAGTCCTGAGAATTAAAGCATTATCATTTCCGGTAGAGGTCAATACGCAATCTTTGTTGCCCGGGATGTACCAATTACGGATTACTAAAGATGAAAAGAATTATTTGAGGACATTTATTAAAAGGGGTGAGTGAGACGAGACGCCCGAAGACCTTAAAGAACGTTTGCTAAGGGAAGATAAGCCCGGGTATGAGGAATTCCGGTATATCGGAAGGAGGAGTCTGTTTGAAATACCAATTTTTTTATGAAATTCCGTGTAGAACCAAAAAAAATAAATTGAGGTCAATAGATAAGTACATAGAATGATTTATGCTCGTGAATAAAATAGATTTCTCCTCCCGCTGGTCGTCGAAATGACTGTTTATTAATTGTTTGGGCAAAGGCGGCTTACGGTCACTGAGCGTCCTGTGGTGAGCGTAGCCGAACCAAGTCGAAGTGCGCCGCCTTTGCCACTTAAAAACAACAAAAGGTCATTTCGATGCCGAAGCTTCGGTGGAGAAATCTATGTTACTCAATAATAAATCATTAGATTTTTATGATTTGCCAAAACTAATATGCACCTACATACTGACCTCTAAAAATAAAATTTATCAAGCAATAAAATTCCTGACCCTTAACCATAAACGTACTGACAGCGCAGCTCATAAAAATATGCTGTTTCGGTTCTACCAGAAAAACCTTTTCCTGAATAAATTAGGAAATCAATTTTAGGCATCGCAGCTAATACCTTTTGGGAAGATGCAAAAATATTGAGCGGTGAATCTGCTTTAGTTTAAACCGGCATTTTTAAACGCTTCAGCAATAAGGTGGCCGTAACTTGTTCCAAACATCAGCAGGCACCAGTTCCTCAGCAGGATTAACTCCTCTTTGTTCACGTTTTTGATGGCTTTGTGCAGTTCTTTTTTAAAAAGCGCGTAATTAAAACTAACGCGTGTCAGTATGAGTTTTGAGTAGTTTAACATGGCTCTTAAGTTTTTTAAAATAAACGCACTGACCGGGGCATTATTTCAATGCAAATTGCTTTTAATGTCCAAAAATTGCGGGATAATTTTTCTGAACTATTTGGAGGCTGAACTACAGCATATTAAAAGATTATTGCTGAAGTGCAAATTTTCCTGCACAGTTTTAAAATCACTCAGGAGTTTATATATTTGCGTGATTTTGAATTTTTATACACTAATCATTTTAAAATTTTCTAAATGAACACAGGATTTTCTATTGCGGATTATGCAGTTTTTATTGCGTATGCCATCGTGATTTTAAGCGTTGGTTTGTGGGTATCGAGAGGGAAGAAGGGACATAAGAAAGATGCAAAAGACTACTTTTTGGCAGGAAAATCATTGCCCTGGTGGGCAATTGGTGCTTCATTGATTGCTGCCAATATTTCGGCAGAACAAATGATCGGGATGTCGGGATCGGGCATGGCCATTGGTTTGGCTATTGCATCCTACGAATGGATGGCCGCACTCACATTGATTATTGTGGGAAAATTCTTCCTGCCGATATTTATTGAAAAAGGCATTTTTACCATTCCCGAATTTGTTGAAAAACGTTTCAGTACCAACCTGAAAACGATTTTGGCCATTTTCTGGATGTCGCTTTACGTATTCGTAAACCTGACATCGGTTTTATACCTGGGAGGAAAAGCACTGGATACCGTTCTGGGCTCCGGTGACGGAAGCAATATCATGTATTATATCATCGGACTGGCACTTTTTGCTGCGGCATATTCACTTTATGGTGGCCTGGCTGCCGTAGCCTGGACGGATGTGATTCAGGTAGTTCTGCTGGTTGCCGGCGGTGTTATTACATCCATGATTGCTTTGGGTCATGTAACACCTGATGGCGGCATAATAAACGGTCTGGAGCATGTTTATGAAACAGCCGGAGATAAATTCCATATGATCCTCGATAAAAACAATCCGGAATTTATGAACTTGCCGGGCATCGCGGTTCTGATTGGTGGTTTATGGGTTGCCAACTTGTATTACTGGGGATTTAACCAGTACATTATCCAACGGACCCTGGCGGCGAAAAGCCTGCGCGAATCACAAAAAGGTATTGCCTTTGCCGCTTTTTTGAAGCTTTTGGTACCGCTTTTTGTGGTTGTTCCCGGAATCATCGCCTGGGTAATGTATTCCCAGCCCGAAGGTACGGCAATTGTGGATGGGGTTCAGGGCGCATTCCAAAAGGCAGATGGCGGAATGAATTATGATAATTCTTTTCCGTGGCTGGTTGGTAGTTTTATCCCCACGGGTGTAAAAGGTCTGGTTGTGGCTGCATTGGCGGCAGCAATTGTTTCATCTTTGGCCAGTATGGTCAATTCCACTTCCACGATATTTACTATGGATATTTATAAGCCTTATCTGCAAAAGAATAAGGAAAACGGAAAAGAAGTTGCCGTTGGGCGGATTGCCGGTGCTGTGGCTTTGGCTATTGGTGTGTTGGTTGCTCCGGCGCTGGGAAGTATCGATCAGGCTTTTCAGTATATCCAGGAATATACAGGTTTGGTGAGCCCGGGCATTCTGGCTGTGTTTATGCTGGGTCTGTTCTACAAGAAAACGACCAATAAAGGTGCGGTTATCGGTGTGCTGGCGTCAATTCCGGTTGCATTGATCCTGAAGCTTGCTCCATTCGATATGCCCTGGATGGACCAGATGCTCTATACATTCCTGATTACCCTCGTGGTGATTGTGTTTGTAAGCCTGGCAACGAATCCATATGATGATGATCCCAAAGCCATTAAGATTACCAATAAACTGTTCCATACAGATAAGGGATATACCATTGCATCTTATGCTGTTTTGATTATTCTTGCTATATTGTACACGGTATTTTGGTAATTCGTTTAATTTTAAAATACCGGCTTTCAACCGGATAAACAATTATATTATGAAGAAAATAATTTTGTTGTCTGTTATAGGAATTTTTGTGCTGGCTTCGTGTAAGCAGCAGGTGCAAAAAGAAACAAAAGAAGTAGTCATTGATGAGCAGCTTGCCGAAGTGCCTGACTGGGCAAAAGAGGTAGTCTGGTATCAGATTTTTCCGGAACGTTTCCGAAACGGTGATCCAACTAACGATCCGCGCCCTCAGGATATTGAAGGCTGTTATCCCGGTTTTGTGCCCGATGGTTGGACCGTAACGCCTTGGACGCATGATTGGTATAAAGATGATCCGTGGTTTCCGGAAACCGAAGGGGGAAAAGATTTTACAGGAAATCCCATTACCAATTTTGGGCAGAAATCGCAGCTCAGGCGCTATGGTGGCGATTTGCAGGGTGTTTTCGATCAGCTCGATTACCTCGACTCATTGGGCGTAACGGCGATTTATTTCAATCCGCTCAATGATGCGCCTTCCCTGCATAAATATGATGCACGGCACTGGAGGCACATCGACCGTAACTTTGGGCCAGATCCGGACAGGGACATTGAAATTATGGCTGCTGAAGAACCGGCCAATGTAGAAACATGGCAAATGACCACGGCAGATTCAATGTTTGTTGCGCTGGTGGATGAAATGCATAAACGCGGAATGAAAGTAATTATGGATTTCAGCTGGAATCATACAGGACACACCTGCTGGGCATGGAAAGATGTGGTGGAAAAAGGGGAGGAGTCGCAGTTTAAAGATTGGTATTGGGTAGAGTCTTTTGATGATCCCGAAACCCCTGAAAACGAATTCAAATATCATGGATGGTTTGGCGTGTACGACCTGCCCGAAATCCGTGAAACCCAATTTGCCGATCACAGCAATGGCATCCGGGTGATGGAAGGCGATATCTATGATCCGGCAGCCAAAGAGCATATCATGAATGTAACGCGCCGCTGGCTTGATCCCAATGGCGATGGCGACCCCTCGGACGGTGTGGACGGTTTCCGTCTGGATGTTGCGGCTGAAATTCCTTTGGGCTTCTGGCGCGATTACCGTAAGGAAGTGCGTAAAATCAATCCCGAAGCATACCTTGTTGGAGAAGTATGGTGGGAAGCATGGCCTGATAAATTGCTTGACCCAAAACCATTCCTGCAAGGGGATGTGTTTGATGCCGTAATGAATTATCGTTGGTATCGCGCAGCACGCCACTTCTTTAACCAATCGCCCGATGAGATTCCTGTTTCCGAGTTTGTGGACAGTCTGAAACGATTTGCTTCCAACCTTCCTGAAGCAAGCAATTATGCTATGATGAACCTTACGGCAAGCCATGATGCGCCCAGGGTTTCCACATCGCTCTACAATAAAAATATGTATAAAATGCATGCAAAACCGGCCGATGATCCAAATTATAAAATCAATAAGCCGGATAAAGAAACCTATGATATCCTGAAAATGCTTTTGGCACAGCAATTCAGTTTTGTGGGTGCTCCGCATATCTGGGCAGGTGATGAAATGGGCATGTGGGGTGCTGACGACCCTTCAACCCGGAAACCGCTCATTTGGCCGGATTATGAATTTGAAACAGAAACAACACATCCTACCGGGCTTGAACGTCCTGCAGATAAAGTGGAATTTAATCATGCGCTTTTTGATATCTACCGCAACTTCATCGCTTTGCGCACAGCAAATCCCGTGCTTTCCAATGGAGAACTGGAATATCTGATTGTTGATGATGAAAAGAAATCTCTGGCATATAGCCGCTTTGATGCACAGGATGAAATTATTGCTGTTTTTAATAATTCGGATCAGCTGCAAAAGCTTGAAATTCCGCTGAAACAGGATAAACAATATCGTGATATTTTAAACGCATTGGCAGTTAATCAAGCAGGACAAAAGCTGGAAATTGAGATGCCGCCACATTCCTGTGCGTGGCTTGCTGCGGAAAAATAATGCTGTTAAAGGAAACCGGGGCACTGGAACGTGCCCCGGAAAGCAATAAAAAGCAGTAGATAGGGATAGAGGTCTTTTTGGGTCAGGCACTCGTGTTTGATGAGTGCTTTTTACCTGTTATATTTTGAAACGTATTTCGATTCATCTGTCTGTTGGCTTTAACAAGGGCATAGCCTCCGGCCATAATCACTAACAGCGCTGTGCCGCCACCCACAGGTGCTCCGCCCCCCAGCGGGTCTCCTTGTGCTCCGCCTCCGGCTCCCGTAGGATCTCCCGGCGGTGGTGGCGGCCCATCAGCTGTTACTTGCTTGCTGACCAAAACAATCAGAATTATCGAAAGAACGTTTATTGTTTTGCGTATCCATCGATTCATGATTACCTCCTTTTTTCAGTTCGTTAGAACATGATTTTTTTCTGCCTTATTCTCTCTGCACCGGTAACCTGAACAATATAGCATGCATGGGCATGACCTTTCATGTCAATGATGACCTGACCGCCGGGCAGATTCCCCTGTTTAATAATTCTGCCCGTCAGGTCATAAACTGCAAATCTAAAATCACTCCGCATGCTTTTGCTTCGTCTTTTTATGATGATGTGCCCTGCATTGCTGTATATGCTGTAATCATCCTTTATATCTTCTTCAACGCTCATTGAGCTTTCGGTAATCACGATACTAAATGGATTTTCATGAACTCCCGCTTCGAAATAGAATTCTACAGAATTCTTGTTCCTCAGATCAATAAGGTCGTCGGTTTCATTATTTTTTAAGTATATGTTGGTCTCTGCATCAAAGCTTTCCGTTTGCTCAAAACCTATTTCGTAATTTCCATCTTCGCTGAAACGGAAGCTGATCGGTACTTCCAGCCAGCCTTTGTCTTTTGGAAGACTTTGTATTTCGAGTAATTCATTTTTCGGGCTTATGGTATAAACCTGAGGGATGTTGGTGCCAAAATATTTATAGGCATCGTAGCTTTTGTCGAAATTCTCGCTGGCTTCATCATTAATCCGAATGAACATTTCATCTTTCAAATAGTCGCCTATGCTGATTTTTAATTCATTTCTGATCTCTTCTTTATAGAATGATTTTGTATTGTGCACGCGGCTGCTATTGGTGAGCTGTAGGCTGACATTATCATCGGTAGCATGAACAAAGAACCCCTGTCCAATCGGAACGATAGCATTTTCGCTTCCACCACCGCCATTGACCCACGATTTATAATCGCCATCCGCGCCAGAACCGGGCTGCCAAAAATATATGGCATCATCACAACCGGCAGGAATGCTAATATTGTCCCAGTTAAAAGGAGAGGGGTAGGGGTTGCCCACAAAATTCCAGCCTGAGCCGTCTGCATCTGCTGTCGTATTGCGATCAGTAAGATCAAAACTTATATTTCCGTTGTGGAAAGTGCCGCTGAAATCAATAGTAGCTGCTGCAGCATCAGCCCAATAGAAATATCCTTTCATGCTGGTGAGTGGGGTGGAGAGATCTTCGATATAGTCCCAGCAATCTTCGCAGGGTTCCGTACTGCCATCCCAGCTCGACGATTCAAAATGGCGAAGCAAATAAACCACCGGATTATGATCAAAGAAATACTGCCCTGCCAACGCTCCTGCAACTGGAGTGCTTACTGCATGCCAGGTGCCTCCGCTGATGTAGCGTTCCATGATATTACTGCCATTTGTAAGGCTGACTGTGGATGCATCGTCTTGTATAACCAGTCCGCCTGAACCTGAACTTTCGGATTCAATCATGAGGTTTCCTGAATTTATGATCAGATTGCCGTTGTTCAGGATTAAAGCGGCATCCGGAGGAATGAGCAGGCCGTTTTGGTTAACCGTCAGGCTTGCGGCGCTGTTTATTGTTAATTGCGAGCCTTCTTCCATCTCAAGCTGATCAATGTTTTCGTTGGAAGATATAATGGGCCAATGAGCTTTTAGGCTTCCTGGAATTACAACTTTCAGGTTTTCATCGGGCACAGTATTCATGTCCCAATTGCCGGTAGTGTGCCAGTCGGCAGTTTGCAGGCCGGTCCATGTAAGTGTTCCCGGAAGTTGCAGGCTGATTGTATTTGAATTGGCGGTTGTATTGTTGCTGCCCTGAAGTTTTGCCATGATGCGGTAATAATAAATTGTTCCTGGCGTCAGGTTTTCTGAAGCTAGGAAGGAAGTGGCCGGAGCTTCAATCTCCAGTCCGTGATATCCGCTTACGTATGAATCAAATGTGGCAGAGCTGCTTACATCAAGAATGTAAGTTGCGGCGTTATTATATGAGCTCCAGTTGGCCTGAAAGCTATAAGGTTTGAGGTCGGTAGCGCTCTGTGCAACAGGTGTATTGTAGAGTTTGAATGTCCTGTCCGCCCCGTAAAGCGTTTGGTATGATCCCAGCGACTGATCGCGGGCCGCAATTCGGTAGTGGTATGTTGTGCCTGAGCTAAGCTGTGCCGCATCAATCCAGAGTGAGGCGTTTGTGTTGAAGGATGTGGAATTGGGCGTTGCATTTGTGCTATTGCCATAAGAAGTTGAAGCGCCCCATTCAAAACGGATTTGGTCTGTGGGCAGGATGCTGCCTGTTTCAATTGTTGCATTTAGCCGTACACCCGAAGGGCTGATTTCGCTAGTGGAATCTGTGATAACAATTGCCGGTTCTGGTGCTGCTGTGGTAAATGAATTTTCTTGGGATTCGTAATCGCTGCCCTGATATGTATAGTCAATAACATAGTAATAATCTGTTGATGGGCTGAGGTTGCTCAATTGGAAGATGTTGATTCCTCCATTACTGCTGACCAGCTCAAGTATCCCTTCCGTTTGTCCGCTTCCGTAATTTCCACTGCTGGTTCCATAGCTTAATATACAGTTTGATACATTGAGCGAACTGCTTCCGCCCGTAAATGTAGCAGAAATTGTGACGGAGGTGGCCGTAAGGTTTGAGTGAGTCGTGTTGACCGTTAATTGCCCAAATGCAAAAGCGGGAATTATCTGTAGCAGCAGGATAATTAACTTATGAATATGGTTCTTGTTTGTCTCCGTCATTATGAGTGCTTTTACTGCTTAATACCAGAACAGAACAAAAGGTTTCTTCATAATGGAAAAAATATTGCTAAAACAATAATCATGCCAATTATATATTACAGAATATGAGGGCTATATGTATAATAATTTATCAATCAAATTCTTCTTTAGATTGATTTTAATTATAATTATTGTGATTTTTGTCTCTGAAGTTTGAAATTTTGAGTGTGCTTTTGAGAAGGAAATAGTGCGATATTGAATAAATTCCATTAATTGGAAAGAATATTTGTCGAATTAAATTGCAGCCATTTTAATAATATTAACAATAAATGAAGCGCAAAAATGCTTTTTAAATTTTCTTTTGCTATTTTTGTTGCTTCGGTTCCGGCTTCAACCTTTACCGTAGTGCTGAAATATTTAGGCTTAGAAATGAAAACGACAGGGGTTCTATCAGTGATTTATATTTGGTTGGCATTATTTTTTTTAATGCCGCAATCAGCTCATTCACAGAATGTGGGCAGAGAAGATTGTGTTGCAAATTTCACCTATTATCAGGATTCAGCAGTCGATTTGCATTTTCACTTTGTGGATTTATCCACCGGGCCTGTGTTTTATTGGGTGTGGGATTTTGGCGATGGAAACCAGTCTTTCGAACCTAATCCGAAACATACCTACGCTGCCCCGGGCCATTATTATGTTTGTCTCGAAGTTGGAAATGCCGTGAAGAGCAATGTGGATGTTTTTTGCGATTCGGTTATGGTGCCACAACCAAATGATTGCCATTCTGACTTTACATACTCTATCTTTCCTGATCAACCTTTTGATGTTCATTTTCAATCTCTTTCGTCAGGGCATTATGATAGTTTGCAGTGGCAGATAGAAGACGGCTCAATGTATTTCAGCGAGAGCTTTCTCCATACTTTTGCTGATACGGGCTGGTATGATGTCGATTTGATCGTTTGGAATACCCACAACCCTTACAATTGCCGTGATACACTACGCGATAGCGTGCATATTGTTTTTCAGCCTTGTATTGCGGATTTCTCCAGCATTGTGCTGCCGTCCGGGGTTTTTACCTATCAGTTTGAGAATACTTCCACCGGTATGGTCAATAGTTTTTTGTGGAATATCAGTGATGGAACGTCCTATACCTCAAGGAATCTTGTGCACACTTTTCCCGATACAGGATGGTATTACGTGCAACTGCGCGCAATGAACACATTTTATCCCGGCTACTGCTATGATATTTACAAGGATTCTGTGTATGTCGTTTTTCCCGAGTGTATTGCGGATTGGTCGTATGAGCAGAATCCCAATAATTATTTTGAATTCAGTTTTCTCAATTTTTCATCACCACATGCTGATAAATATATCTGGAGCTTTGGCGATGGGAGCGGTTCCTTTGCTTTTGAACCGGTTCACGAATATGAAACAGCAGGGAAATATCAGGTGAGCCTAAGGGTTATGAATTCTCAATATCCTGATTATTGCGATGATATGTTAATTGATAGCGTAGAAGTTATATTTCCCGGTTGCTTTGCCGATTTCAACTGGTCGGGAAACCCTGTGGATCCGTACCGTATCGCCTTTGAAAATAAATCGGAAGGACTTCCAAATACTTATTTGTGGAGTTTTGGCGATGGCAATTTCAGTACGGAAGAAAATCCTTTCCATGTTTATCAGGATACCGGACATTATTATGTGAGCCTGAAAGCTTTTAATACACAGTATCCCCAGCACTGCAATGATATTCATTACGATACGCTTTACATCGACGAGCCTCCCTTTCAAGCTGCTTTTTCCTTTGAGTATGGCCAGCCATATCCCGGACAAATTGCCTTTATCAATGAATCTTCTGATTTTGCCGATACGTGGGAATGGGATTTTGGCGATGGTAATTCCAGTGAGCTGGAAAATCCGCAACATTTGTTTATCGTTGAAAATGATTTCAGGGTTTGTTTGAGCATCGGAAATTCAGAGCACCCCAATTTAAAAGATACCTGGTGCGATACGGTTTTTTTGGCTGATATGGGCTGCGGTGCTGCATTTGATTATCAGATTGATCCTTTGCGCCCGTTTATTTTTGCCTTTAATGCGCAAACCGGCTATGCAATAGATAACTGGCAATGGGATTTTGGTGATGGCACGGCCTCTGATGAAAAGAACCCGGATCATATTTATAGCCAGGGAGGCACCTATACTGTTAAGCTTCTGGCCTGGTGTGGCGGCTACAATGAATATTGTATGGATAGTGTAACACAGGAAATTTATGTTGATTTGCAGCATTGTTCTGCCGTTTTTGAGTATGCGATTGATGAAAATTACCCTTCATTGGTGCATTTTTCGCCAACGGCTGCAGGCTCTGCCAATGATTTTACATGGTATTTTGGCGATGGCACTGCATCAAGCGAATACCAGCCTTCACATACCTATGCAGCGCCAGGAAATTATGTCGTATCGCTTATGCTCCGCAATAATTATTATCCCGAATTATGTGAGGACTCTGTGAGCCGGCAAATAAAACTTGATTTTCAAAATTTAAAAGTAGATTTTGATTTTGTGCATGATTCAACTCCCGGGCAGGTGAACCAGTTTTATTTTTACGACCGCTCGGAAGGAAATCAGATAAAAAGCCGGCTTTGGACTTTTGGCGATGGGAATTCATCCAGGCAAACAAACCCGCAACATCAATACCTAAACCAGCAGGCAAGCTATGAAGTAAAATTAAAGGTCACAGATTATCTGCCACCAAATATCTATATAACAGACAGCCTGACCAAAACGATTTATACATACAAACATTTCGACCTGGGCGGCTCCTTGTTTTTGGGGAATAAAGTCATGAACAATCCTGTCCATGAAAATGATACGGCATTGCTCGAATTGTACCGAGTACTAAACGACGATCACTGGGTAAAAGTGGATACCGGCTTTTATTATCAATTGGGCTATTATTTTTTCCCGGGACTGATCAGGGGAATTTATGCTGTACGGGCTTCGCTTACAGAGAATTCAAACGCATATGGCGATTTCCTTCCTGCATATTTTGAAAACAGTCTGGACTGGAAAGACGCACAAACTATTGATTTGACACAAAGCAATAGTTTTCATTCGGATATACATCTTAAACAGCTAAACCAACCACCGGCAGGTAATGGTGTTATCGATGGAAAAGCGCTCATTTTTGGGCAGGATGTGCCACAGCCCGGGCTGCCTGCTGCCGGTAAAATGGTGCTTTTGATTCATCAGGAGGATATTGTAGGTTTTAGGATTACCGATGATGAAGGTGCGTTTGTTTTCTCGCAGCTGGGAATGGGTGAATACCAACTGTTCTACAGCCAACCCGGATACATTTCGTCTAATCCGGATGTGTACCTTAATAACCAAAGGCCCGTCGAAGATACCGTTTGTGTGCGGATTTATAAGCAATCCAATCCTACATCGGTAGGCGAAGAAGATTTTTACCACCATGTTTTGTTATACCCAAATCCGGCAAAGGAGTTTATTAATATCTTTATCGTTCCCGATTTTTCTGAAACGGTTCAGCTCGAATTGCACTCAGCCGGTGCCCATCGTATATTGAGCAGGGAATTAAGACTGCAAGCAAATGTCCCCACGATACAAAAGCTTGATGCCCCGCTGGCACCGGGACAATATTTTATAAGTTTATTGCATCAGGATGGTGTAATTTCCAGCTATTCTGTTATATTTGTGCGCTAATAAAGTGGAGCCAGGCTAATTAAGATATTCTTGTTAAGAAAGCAGAAATATTCTTGGCTGAATATTGAAGATTGAAATTTTATCTCTCTCTCCATTGTAAATCCTTGCTGTTAAGGGATTTATTTTTGCATTATGCCTGTTGGGTCAACTTGCAAAGAGAGATTTAGATTTCTTTTTTACGCATTTTTCTGAAAAGAAAAACTTAATCCTGTATCCACAAATTATAAATTTTGGGTTTACTGCAATAAAAATAAAATTTGCAGGCAACCTGACCTAAATACGGTGTTTACCATATACATTGCATAATGACCCTGGATGACAAGCTTATTAGGGATTGTATCAAAGGCAAAAGCAAGGCTTTAGACAAACTGTTCGATCAGTACTCTCCGGTTTTGCTTGGGCTTTGTATGAGATACAGCTCTGATAGCCAGGAAGCCCAGGATATTATGCAGGAAGGCTTTATAAAGATTTTCTTTAACGTTAAAAAGTTCAGGAAAATCGAAGGAGGTTCTTTTGAAGGCTGGATGAAACGTATTATGGTAAATACTGCCCTAAACCATATCCGTAAAAAAAATGCACGGCGCGATACCGTTGACTTCGACGCCCTTGAAGAAAGGATTGGCGATCAAAGCGACGATGACTACAGCCAGGATGATGAAGTGCACGTTACGGAAGAGGAAATCCTGATATTGATTCAGGAACTCCCACCCGGTTATCGCAGTGTTTTTAACCTTTTTGTTTTTGAAAAATATGGGCATAAAGAAATTGCCGATATGTTAGGTGTTTCAGAAAATACATCAAAAACACAATTGTTGAAGGCCAGAAAATACCTGCAAAAGAAAATCAATGAACTTAAAATTGAAAAAGCCAAAAAAAGCTGATGTACGATAAGAATAATATAGATGACTTTATCTTTTCTGCCCTTGCTGGACAGGAAATCAAAGCGCCTGTGGAATTGAAACAACAACTCCACAACAAGGTGTTTTGGCGTAAATTCATCAACTTTTCTTTCGTAAGTCCTCAAAATATTACTACAGTTTGTGCTGCCCTCATTTTGGTTAGCAGCGGTTTGTGGTTTACTCTTAGTCCATCGGAAAATATTGAGCTGGAAAATCAATATCTGCCCCCGCTTCAAAAAGACCTTGCCGATTCCCAGCCCCTGCCACAGGATAATATCAAATCTATTGATATCCAAAATGACAATAAGCCTTTAGAAACTACGAAGAATCAGGAAATACCGACAACAACAAAAGAGGAAGATGCAAATACCAATGTTGTTTTGGCAGAGCAAATCCTTAGCCGAGACGATGCAGAAGCCTCTCCAAACGATGCTGTAGCTGCTCCAGTAGAAGAGGATAGCAAGAATTCTTTAGCAGATATTGCTGATTCCGGCAAAGATCAGGAAAATGAAACAGTTGTTGCAGTGGCAGCTGCAGCCCCGCCAGCAACACCTGTCACTACAAATACCGACGCAAGCACAGGTAATGTGGAGGCAGCCACCACCGTTCCTAAAATAAATAACCCGAGCCTGGTAAAAAATAATGATATTGCCACCAGTAACGATATCCAAAAATGGAAACTGGGCAGGTTAAAACCGATTCCTGGATTTATCCCCGAAAAACCCCACTATGAGAAAGTGGATGCTGAATATCAATTCCCCCTTCCTCATTTTGCCGCTTCCAAACAAGACCGTAAAGCACGCCACGACAAAATGCGCAATAAATTAAACAAGCGCAAAAAGTCATATGAGTTTGACGGCCAGGATGCGAAACTTCCGGCAGGTACGCTTGCACAGGATCAAGAATCAAAATATTTTGAGGCGGGCGTAGGGTTTATGCTACAAAAATGGTTTAATACCGTTGATGGAAACGATCAAATGGCTTATAATACAGATGTTTATGTGCGCTATTCCTTTGCTGGGAATTATTTTGTACAAAGCGGCCTGGGAATTACAACCAATACTGCACAAGCCGATTGGGAAGTAAGTATGCACGAATACATTGGCAGCTATAATGATTTGGATTCCATGACTTTTGTCGTTGATCCTGTTACTAATGAAGTGCTGCCTGTGTACCACACATCAAATGAAGATGTGAATGATACAGCTGTGTTAACCATCAACGAAGCCAGTAATACGACTTATACTTATTTTTCATTGCCCATAATGGCGGGATACCGTTTTAATTCAGCCTCCAGCCGTTTTGGCTTTTTGCTGAAAACAGGTTTTATTATGGCAATGCAGCTCGAAAAAAATGTAAGCAACTATATCGGTTCTGATCAAAGAGATATTGTTTTGAATACGAACAATATCGCTCCGGGCCGTTACCGAACCCAATGGCAATACAGTTTTGGAGTAGCCGCCAATTACCGTTTGTCTGATCGGTTCCGTTTTGAATTAGAACCGGAACTCAGGTATTTCCTGCGTTCCGCATATGAAAACGCTCTGCCGGGCCAGGATGAAAATCCTTATGCGGTAGGCGTGCGCATGGGTTTACTTATTAAACTTTAATTGATGAAGAAATTTTTTAAACGGTTCTTGCTTTCCCTGGCATTATTCACACTAGCCATTAATATAAATGCGCAGGATACCGTGGATTATATTAATATAATCGGCCGGGTTGTTACTACGCAACTCGAACCGGTTTCCTACCATTCTGTGGAAATTACGGGAAAGGATTCCACTTCGGTGGGCTTCTGGACGCTTTTTTCCGGAAGTGACAGTGAAGGGAACTTCCTGGTTAAAATCCCGTCAGGTGATAGCGACCAGGGTGGAAGCCTAAATATCTCAACACAGGGTTTCTTTGGTGAAACAATCGATACTACCGTGTTTTATTATCCCGATTCTGCACAAAATTTTTATGTAACACTCTATCTTCCAACAATCCCGGTTATAAATGATTGCGAAGCCTTTTTTATCTATTCCCATGATGCATTCAATGAACAATTGATTCATTTTAATAACCTCTCCGAAAATTTTACCGAAGTTTATTGGGATTTTGGCGATGGACATGCCAGTACTTATGTTCATCCTACACATAATTATGCCCCGGGAGATTATACGGTTTGCCTTACCGTTAGCAATCCCGAAGAACAATGTGAAGATCAATATTGTGCCAATATCTCTATTAAAACACCAAGTAATTGTAATTCCAATTTCGACTATATTTTGCTGGATAATTGTGCCGTGGACTTTGAAGCTGTATTGAGCGATACTTCTGCTTCATGTTTTTGGGACTTTGGCGATGGAACAGTTGACAGTGGAAAGCTTGTATTCCATCAATATGACTTTGAAGGTGCTTTTGAAGTAACGCTTACTACCGTTGATGACGATTATTGTATGTTTTCTACAACCAAAACAGTTGTGGTGCGCAATGAAATTATGTGCAATGCTGATTTTACCTACGTTCAGGATGAAAGTTTGCTGCAGAAATTTACCTTTAGCGATGTCTCTGAAGGCGATGTTGCGGAAAGAATCTGGATGATGGATGAAATAATAATTAGTACCGATAGTGTTTTCAGCATTATATTGCCGGCCGGAGACCACGATATTTGCATATATACTATTGATACACTGACGGGTTGTGAAGATTCCCATTGCCAGCAGGTTTATTCACCATATTATAACTGCAATGCCGATTTTACATTCGGATCGGATGCCCTCCTGGTTGATTTTGCTGCTTTGAACAACAGCCCTTATCCTGTAAGCTATCAATGGGATTTTGGTGATGGCAGCAAGGACGAAGGTGCTGAAGTGTCGCATCGCTATTTTGAAAGCGGTGATTATACTGTTGTGCTTACTTCTGTAGATAGCCTGGGTTGCAATTCTGAGATTCAAAAATTGGTCAAGGTCAGCACACAGTCTGATCTTGAAGCCTTATTTAGCTGGGAATATATCGCAGGTGCTGAGAAGGGCATACTGTTTACAAATCAAACAAGTGGTTCCTTTGATCAGGTAATGTGGTCGTTTGGTGACGAAACCCATGCTACCGAAATATCACCGGAACATTACTTTGAGCAAGATGGTGTGTACCAGGTTTGTCTTAGTGTTACAAACAGTGATAATGGCGCCGAAAGCTCATATTGTGATAATATCATTATCCCTGAAAACTATTGCCAGGCCGATTTTACCTACACTGTGGATGGCTTCCTGTTAAGCCTCGAAGCTTCCAGTGAATCACCATACGCTGTTGATTTTGAATGGGATTATGGCGATGGCCACATAGGGGAAGGTTTGTCGGTAAGTCATTTATATGCAACAAATGGGACTTATACCATAAAACTTACAGCCACAGATAGTCTGGGATGTATCAGTATCGTGGAAAAAGACATCCCGATTGATCCTGCGCATTGTGTGGCAAATTTTGCGGCAGAAATGGATACTTTAGACGTGTTTATTAAAGCTGTGTTTACCAATTTGTCGGAAGGGGCCTACGATGAAGTCTATTGGGATTTTGGTGATGGTTTTGATAGTCGGCAGGATAATCCGGAACATATTTATGCAGAGGCAGGAACCTATACGGTCTGCCTGACCATTATCTCCGATTATTGTGAAGATAAGGTTTGTAAGGATATTGTTGTCCCGGAATACGTGCCATCATTGGCCTACAATATTGCCGGTCAGGTTTTTGCAGGATTTTTCCCTGCGGCCGATGCCAGTGTATATTTGATTAGAAAATACGAAGAGTATTATATTACTATTGATACTTGTGCTGTAAATGAGGATGGAATTTATTATTTCTATCAGGCTCCTGCCGGAGAGTACCTGCTCAGGGCGCGTCCTCAAAATGCGTACGAAGATGAGTTTGTGGCTGCTTATTATGATGCCGATTTCAACTGGGAAAATGCAGAGGTTTTGAACCTTAATCAGGATAATTTTAAAGTTGATATTTCGCTATTGCCTAAAGAACAGTTCGCTAATGGCGTAGGTTTTATCAAAGGAGACGTCTTCTATACCGAGGGGCTCCGTCTGCCTGCTGAAGGTGTTGAAATCTTCCTGCTCAATGATAATTACAACGCTCTGGAAGCCGAATTGAGTTATGAAGACGGTAGCTTTGCGTTCGATGCTGTGGGGGAAGGCTCTTATTGGGTTTATGCCGAAGTGCCTGGAAAAGTTACACATCCACTGTATGTAGAGTTAATCCCGGAAGAAATGACTCAAGATGATTTAAAGATTACAATCAATTATAAAGATGTTACTTATATCAGGGATGACCTGACTTCTTATCAGCATCTCCAATCATGGCCTAATCCGGCTACCGATTACATTAATATTGCAGCAAAAGAACTCGATGCTGCCTCCGTCCAAATTGTTATTGTAAACTCGATTGGACAGCAGGTTAAACACTTGCAAATGGCCGGATCATCCTCCGCTTTACAATTTGATGTTCACGATTTAACAGCGGGATTCTATTCTTATATTATTACTACATCTTCAGGGTTTAATGCCAAAGGTGTTTTCGTGAAAAAATAAGTTTTTTTTCATAAATCAGGCAACTTTATGTAACCGCTGTGTTTCATTATTAGATTTACTAATAGTAATACCCACCAACCTATTAGTCTGTGTTTCTCTTTAGTCGTCTGTTTTTGCTCCGGTTCCCCGCCGGAGCTTCTTTTTTATAAGCGGATTGCTTAACTTTGCCCTTAATACCGACTGCTGCAATTGCCCACAGCAGCCCTTTAAAAGCGATTTTATGTTCGAACAGTTTAAGGATTTATATCCGTATAATACATTCAGAATAAGAGCTAAAGCAAAAGAGTTTTTCTCATTTCGCGATGCCTTGGAATTACGAAAATTCCTTCGTTCACGCAAATGCCGGCCTTCCTCATGCTTTATGTTGGGCGGGGGCAGTAATGTGCTTTTTACCCAGGATTTTGATGGTTTAATCATTCATCCCGAAAATAAAGGCATTGAAATACTGCCGCATTCCGATGATCGGATAAAACTGAAAATAGAAGCAGGGGAAACCTGGGAAGACCTGGTTAAATATACAGTTGCCAATGGATTCTGTGGCATCGAAAACCTCGCAATGATCCCGGGAAGTGTTGGTTCAGCGGTCGTGCAAAATATTGGAGCCTACGGACGGGAGCTGGCTGATGTTTTTTATGCTGTGGAAGGATTGTACCTGCGCAATGGAGAAAATTTCCGGCTGAATCCGGATGAGTGTCAGTTCGGATACCGCGATTCGGTTTTTAAACATGCCTTAAAAGGGCAGGCGGTGATTACCTCTGTCGAGATTTTGCTGAAGAAACATTTTGAAGCAGAATTGTCCTATGGTGGAATACGTGCTGCATTGAATAAAAAGAACATCCAGAAGCCTTCCCTGCAGGATGTTTTTGATACCATTTGCGAAATCAGGTCATCAAAGCTGCCTTCGACCAATGAGTTTGGAAGCGCTGGGAGCTTTTTTAAAAACCCTGTCGTGGATCAGGAATTCTTCGAATCTTTCATCAGGGAGTTCCCAACTGCGCCCAACTATGTGCAAACGAATGGGGTAAAGCTTGCTGCCGGTTGGCTGGTGGAGCAATGTGGCTGGAAAGGATACCGGCAGGGCGATGCAGGGGTTTATCCGCATCAGGCACTTGTTTTGGTTAATTATGGCCTTGCCTCAGGCGCAGAGATTCATGCTCTTGCCGACCAAATCCGGATGTCGGTTTTTGATCAGTTTGGAATCAACCTCCAGCCCGAAGTCATTATTCTTTGAATTGATCAGGCTTTTCTTATTGCTGAACTCATTTTTTCAGTACATTTGTTATTGAATTAACAAAGCCCCATGAAAACGCCTCTTCTTTTTGCTTATCATTTTATCCGCATTAACCTCGAAGCAATTATCTGGATTACAGCAATTGTGGTTTTGGCTTTCGGTTCACTGCCCGATGGAAAAGAGCACCTGAGCTTATGCCCCTTTCATAATCTGGGCCTGAGTTTCTGCCCCGGCTGTGGTCTTGGAAGATCAATCACCTTGCTGTTTCATGGCTATTTTAAAGCCAGTTTTGATATGCACCCGCTTGGTATTCCTGCGGTTATCATTCTGCTTTGGCGCTCTTTTAATATTTTTAGAAAAAATTACCCACTAATCAAATTATATCATAATGGAACAAAATCTTTACCAATTACTTCCGGAACTGGAAGGTGATGAATTAATGTATGTTCAGGGTCTTGTAAAAGACTTTGATGATGAAAAACTCAGGAGTTTTGCGACAATTTACCGCACACGTAGAAAGGAACCTCAATTGATCTTGCTTACAGCATTGCTTGGTTTGGTCATTGTGGCCGGTGTGCACCGCTTTATCCTCGGACAAATCGGTATGGGTATCCTTTACCTTTTTACCGGTGGACTTTGCCTGATCGGTACTATAGTGGACCTTGTAAACCACAAAAAGCTGGCCTTTGAATACAACCAGCGTATTGCGAATGAAATCGCTGTAATGATGAAATAATCAGGCTTTTGTCTATGCCTGGTTTTGAAGGGCGCCAATCAGTTGGTTGATATCACTGATTTGGTGCCTTTCGCAGTATTGGTCAATGCCTTTTACGATTTTTTCGCTGATGGCCGGATCAATAAAACTAGCCGTTCCAATCTCAACCGCCGTAGCTCCGGCAAGCATAAACTCAATGGCATCTGTCGCATCCATAATACCTCCCAAACCTACAATAGGTATTTTAACCGCATTATAAACCTGCCAAACCATGCGCAAGGCAATCGGTTTGATGGCCGGGCCGCTCAGTCCGCCTGTAATGGTCGATAAAACAGGTTTGCGCTTTTCCGCATCTATGGCCATGCCCAAAAAAGTATTCACCAGGCTCACCGCATCAGCACCGGCACCTTCAACAGCTTTGGCCATTTCTGCGATGTCGGTTACGTTGGGCGATAGTTTAACAATCAGTGTTTTGCGATAAACTTTGCGTATTTCTTTGGTGACAGCAATCGCTGAAGGACAACTCGTGCCAAATGCCATTCCGCCTTCTTTCACATTCGGGCAGCTGATGTTCAGCTCAATACCTGGAATGTCGTCCAGCTCATTTATTTTTTCTGCCACATCAATATATTCTTCAACGGTCGATCCACTTACATTGACCAGGATATTGGTTTTATAATGACGTATTGCCGGATAAATCTCAGCGCAAAACTGGTCAACACCTTTATTTTGCAGCCCAACGGCATTCAGCATACCTGATGGCGTTTCGGCCATACGGGGGTATGGATTGCCCTGACGGAGCTTTCCTGTAGTACCTTTTACTACAATACCGCCCAAAGCGTTGATGTTTAAAAAATCTTCAAATTCGGGGCCATATCCAAAGGTGCCCGATGCAGTCATAACCGGATTTTTCAGCTTGAGTGCGCCAATTTCTACATTCAGATTTGCCATAGTTTAAAGTTTGCAGGTTTCCGTGTCCTGATTCATATTACCCCAGTCTTTCAGGCTTGCCGGATCAAAAACCGGTCCTTCGGTGCAAACGCACACATTGCCTTTTTTATGTGTATCAACCACGCAGCACAGGCAGGCCCCGATTCCGCAGGCCATAGTGTTTTCGAGCGAAACTTCGCAGGGGATGCCCAAAGAAGCAGCTTTTTCCGCAACGGCTTTCATCATGGGTTCTGGTCCACAGGTATATATTTTATCAAATTCTGTTGCTTGCTCCCAGATGCTGTGGTCGGTTACAAATCCCTTTTCTCCGGCAGATCCGTCCTCAGTTGTCAAAACTAAAGCGCCCACTTTTTTGTATGCCCCTACTTCGAGCAGGTTTTCTTTGCTGCGCCCTCCGGCAATGATGCTGGCTTTGATGTTTTTTTTATTGAAAATTTTTGCCAGATAGAGCAATGGCGCTACGCCACAGCCGCCGCCAATCAGCAAAGGATTTTTGATATTATCTGAAGTGTCGAAGGAATTTCCGAGCGGATAAACCATATTGACGCGCTCACCTAAGGCGATTTCAGATAGCTTGCGGCTTCCTTTGCCCAGTTCCTGTACCATCAGGAAAACGATTCGTTTTTCGTAGTCCACATCATGGATGGAGAAGGGCCGGCGTAGAAAAACACCGGAATGTCCGTCGATGCGTACTTCGGCAAATTGCCCGGGCAGCATCTCCGGAAGCTCCTGTTCTGCCTGCAAAGCTAAAATGTAATGCGTAGGGTTCAAACGGCGGTTTTCCACCACTTTAAAGTCTTCGATGCGTTTTTTCATCCGTTTATTGTTTGGTTTTCAAATGTCGGATGAAACCGTCCCGAATAAAGCAGGACTTGTTTCATCTTTGTCATTCGGGATGCAAAGTTAAGGTTTTTGGGCTTGTGTGAAAAGCTTTTATAAATGCGCCCTGAAGCAGGCAAAATGTTTGCGAAGACAAGCAGGATTCCAAACCAATTGATTATAATTCCAATTTAACTGACAAGAACAATCACTCAATGGATGACGAACAATACCTACTCATCGGATGACTCCCAGTCATCCGATGAGTGGATAAAAGGACAAGCCCATTCGTCCAATAAGTATCTTTACAGGAAAACGGCAGTAACCATCTCCACAGCAGCCGGCTGCCCACAAAGTAATTGCAGCGAATGGTATAGCGATGGTAGCAGGAAAACCCCTGTGGGGATAATCTGGGTTTAGCGGGGAATTGCTCTTGAATTTCGTAAATATTTAGCTTATAAAAATATTGGGTCACACTTATTTTAAATGTGTGCCGCTTTTCCCCTCCCATTGTGCCAATTGACCAGCCTGATAAAGAAATGCCATAATCCGGCATGCTTTTTATAATTAGTTTCCGTCTATAAAGTCCGCTAACTTCGTTACGCTTGCCCGAAAAATGCTCATTTACACCAGTAAACTCTGCTTTTTCGGGCTGCGCAAGCCTCGTTATCGAACTTTCTAGCTCAGAAACACGACAGTATGGACAAGCACTTCTTGGATTTACTTCAAGTATTTAGATTGATGATCACAGTCGTAGAAATAATTTTTGATGCGCATGAAAATATCAAGGCAACAAGAACTGTTGAAAGAAAGCTGCTTTTGTGCCTTGCGGAAGGTATGGGTTTGCTTAGCAGGACTCGCTAAGCCACGCGTCAGGATACGCGCGGGAACGGGGGGGAAAGGCGGGCTTATCCGTTTTAATAAACGCTTATATCCGGTTATAAGCGTTTATTAAAACGGCTATGAAAGCGATTTTGGATAAATTTTGGTGCTTTTTAAGGTTTTTAGCTTACGTAACATTTTATAATGCACATGAACCAAGCAAAGCAGGATCGTGGCATTTTTATGAGATATGATCGTTTCAGTTCGGGCAGGTAAGAAGCCAAAAGTACAGCTTATTCGGGTGTCAAAGCAAAATACTTTGCGTGGAAAAAATGAAAGATTTGCAGAAATCATCCTTGGAAATTAGACAATATTATCTAAATTTGTAGAGAAACAAAGAAAAAGCATATGAAACTGGCAAGCACTTATACTAATTTTGTTGAAATAGTGGCAGATATGCAAATACCTGCTGCGGACAAAGGCGATGTATTGGTAATTGGGGGTTCTTATATGCAGAAGTTAGCCTTAATTTAAAAAAACGCAAAATGCAACATAAAGCTCTGATTTTATTGATATTCCTAGCTGGATTTTTAAACCAAAAAGTATTTGGACAAAATGTAAAAACACCAGAGATAAATGTTGTTTATGGAGAGAAGCACATTTTTACAATTGAAACACCAGACTTCTTTATTAACGACAAAGAATTTGCACAGCAAATCGGATTAGTATGTTTCTTTTATCCTATAGATGAAATTGGCAACTCAAAAAAAGACTATTTCTATGCAAACGGTATTGACAAGGAAAATCAAAACGAAACGTTAGAGAACTTTATAAAAGCTGATTTAAAAAAATTTCAAGAGAAATATCCAGAGTTAAAATATGACTCAATTTCTATTGGATTTGACGGAGTTTTAAAAAATGGAACAATGTATTCATTTTCAAATCTAACAGACAGATATAAAGAAGAAGTTTTATATGCTGAGACCGACGAATCATTTATAATTTTTTCATTTGCAGCAATGACTAAAGAAACTTATGAAAAATATCAATCGGTTTTTGACAGATTTGTTTCCTCTTTTAACTATAGAGGAAATAATCCACAACCATTTTTAGATTATTTAAATAACAAAAACAAATGAAATTTTTAAGATTCTTCTTTATTGTTGGCTATATATTTTGGGGCGGCATGCTTATTCATGCAATTGGAGAACTAACATTAAGAAATGCATGGATAAACATATTTGAAATTAAACAAGTAAAACCCACTGAGATTAAATTTATTCCACAAGAAAAGGAATCAACAAAGATTGAATATTCTTTTGCATTTAAAGAAGAGATTTATAATGGAAACAGAACTGTTATAAATAAAATAATAGAAGAAAGGCTTCCGTCTAATAAAGAAGAAATTAAGATTTCAGTTAATACTAAATTCCCTGAAACAAACTATATCGATGAGCTTGGACTAAAAACGAGAAGTGGTAAAATAGGGATTGTATTATCCTTGATATTCTTAGCATTTATTGGACTAATAGATTTGTTAGGAGACAAAGCCAAATGGTTAAAAATATATGGATTAAAAAAATAAAAAACTAAGGCTAACACTTTATATATTGCATAGCGGTTTCTGTGGTGTGCGTAGCTCGGATTCCCGCCTGATTGTCTTAGTCTGTGCCGGACAGACAATCACCCGCAATCCGCTACGACAACATATAATTTACCGTCAGACTGTCTAAAAACCTTGATAACTTCATGCAGTATTGTTGAAAACAACGAAGTCGATAATTAGTATAAAGCAGTGTTATTTAGTATCTTCATATCATGAAATATATCGAAGGAACAGACCGCAGCCAAACCGCCCTTTTTCCGGTATCGCTCGACCAAGCCATTGAGCCACATAATGAAGTGCGCATTATTGACCTTTTTGTGGACAGCCTCAATATTGAGGAAATGGGCTTTAGGACCGGACATCAGGAAAACGGCCGGCCGGCATCCCCCCCCCCCAAGGACCTATTGAAGATCTACATATACGGCTATATGAACCGCACAAGGTCTTCGCGAGAACTTGAAAAAGAATGCAAACGGAACATTGAGCTCATGTGGCTTGTCAAATGCCTTGCCCCCGACCACAATACCATTTCCAATTTCAGGCGCGACAACCCCAGGGCCATCAGGGAAGTGTTCCGGCAAACAGTAAGTATTGCCAAAAACTTTGATCTGATCGGGGGAAAGCTACTGGCAGGCGACAGCACCAAAGTCCGCGCCCAGAACAGCAAAAAGAACAACTACAACCAGAAGAAAGTGAAGCGTCACCTGGAGTATATCGAAAAAAAGCTGGATCAGTACCAGGAGCAACTGTCCGAAGCCGATGGCGACAGCCAGGCACAAATCCAGGCAGAGATAGAAAAGCAAGAAGGGCGCAAACAGTTTTACCGCGATATCCAACAGCAACTGGATGAAAGCGGTCAGCCACAAGTTTCCACCAGCGATCCGGAAAGCCGGCAAATGATCACCCGCAACAACATAACCGAAGTGGCCTACAGCATCCAGACAACAGTTGACGAAAAAAACAAGCTTCCCATTGATTATAAAGTTACCAACCAAAACGACAGCAAGGCCATGGGGCCGATGCTCAGGCGTGCCAAAGCCATTATCGGGCACAATGATTTTATGCCCTTTACGATAAAGGATACCATACCGGAAGCGAATTTGCCATTGCCGACCGATTGGGCATCCAAACCCTTGTTGCCATCCCGGCCATTTCCGGGGCATCGAAAGCACCAACCCCCGAATATGATGTACAAAATTTTGAATATAGTCCCGGCAAAGATTGCTACACCTGTCCTCAGGGGCAAGAGCTCTATTCAAATGGCACCTGGTATTATGCCAGCAAGAAAGCCTACCGCTTCCGTCAGTTCAAGACCCCTAAATGCAAAACCTGTCCTGCCCAGCATTTATGCACCAAATCAAAGATTAATGGGAAAATAGTACAGCGCAGCGAATTCACCAAAAACATAGAAGCCAACAAAGAAAGGATGATCAACAATGAGAGGGCTTACAAAAAGCGGCAGGCCATAGTGGAGCACCCATACGGCACAATAAAAAGGTAGTGGGGTTTTGGATATATTATGACCAAAAAGGGTATAAAACGAGCCAGTGCCGATGTTGGCTTGGTGTTTATTTCTTATAATTTACGTTGTTTGATCAATATTCTGGGCGCAAAAGCTTTCGGGGAGTGGCTGGCCGCTTTTTTCGGTCATATAATGGCCATTTTGGAAGCCACAGGCCGGTTTTTCGGACAGCTAAAACAGAGCTTGATTTATAATGCAAACAAAAAAAAGATCGTCACATGGCAGATATTTGCTAATTTTAGCACTTCATGACGGCTGGACGGAGAAAAACGAAGGTTTTTAGACGGACTGCCGTTATGCCGCATAGCAAAAAAGAGAGACCTACTAAAATGAAACTAAAGATGATAGGATTTTTTGGATTAATAATTATCGTTTTATTGACTTCATGCCAAAATGGAAATCGGTCAACTAATGAGAAAAATTCTATTGGAACCTTAACTGATTCAATTTACACGAATGAATATTTTAGTATAAACTTGACTATTCCGAATGATTGGTATGTATACCCCAGAGAATATTATAACTCATTTTCTGAAAAGGGAAAGGAATACAATCAAACCAAAGAGACCGTTGAAGAATCTGAAAATGTTTTATTGAATTTGTTAATGTTTTCGGATAAATCAATTGCTGATTCGACTTTTGCACGACAGACAATAATCTTGAATGCGGAGAAACCTCTAAATAAGAATGAATATTCATCAGAGTTAGACTTTTTAAAAAGGACAAAACAAGAAATGATTAGATATCAATTACCAATGAAATTTTCAAGCGGATTTGATACGATAGTTATTTCAGGAAAAAACTATATCTCATTTCATACTGAATTTCAAACTAAAAAAGGAATAATATATCAAGATTATATGACACGAAATGAGAAAGATTTTTATTTGAATATTGCTCTTAATTATCCTGACTCAACTAAAAGAAAAGGCTTGATTGATTTATTAAATGAAAAAATGAAATAAACTACGACGGCACAACACTTAAGCATCATTTTCCTGCCATAGCCGGAAACCCGAGTACTCGGGTCAGCTATCCTCAAATAAGGCAGGACAGGTAGTTCTTCGTGCCTGTCCCGAACCTTCGTGGATTGAACAGCCTGTCCCGAGCCATTCGGGAAAACCGGCTTACAAATATACTGGGGAATCTATTTTTGCATTGTTTTCTGCCAAATATCTTTCAGGAAAGAATTACGATAAAAAATTGCCACTTATAAATTGTAGTGCAAAAAGGAGCGCAAATCAAAAATAGCGGAATATCTAATTGACATTCCGCTATTTCGTATTGTTTGCTTGAGAAACTATTCTTCTGAAGCTTCTTTTGTTTCGGCAGGAGTTTCTTCGCTTTCTGCTTCCTCTTCAGTCCATTCGAGCAATCCGGCAGCCTGAAGGATGTTGTACCAGTTGATGATTTTTTTGATATCCGAAGTGTAAACACGTTCTTCGTCATAATTCGGAACGGCTTCTTTGATGAAACTGCGCATTTCGGTTGCAGAAGACTTGTGGCTCAGTGCTGCACCACCATCAAGTTTATCAAAAATAGCTTTGAATACATCCTTTAAGGGCATGTCTTCACCGTCGGTGTAGATACTGATTTCCTCGAGTGAGCTGATCCGCTCATGAGCAAATACGGTCTGCTTTTTCTGGTCTAAAAGGGACTCAATGACCACTCCTTTGGATGTTTGTGTGAGGAGTTTGAATAGTCCGGGTTTACCGGCAATAGCTAAAATTTCAGTTAAATCCATATATTTCCTTTTAAATTCGGGCAAAAATAACAATAATTCCCAATTGACGATTGACAAAATTGAGTGGAATCCTGCATCAGGTTCATCCTTTTGTATCCTTCAGCTTGTTCGTTGTCTTAACAAAAAACAGACTGTTGAGCTTTCAGATGAGCCTTTACAGTCTGTTTTGTTGATAATCAGTGTCTTGTGAAAAATATAGGTGTTTTACTCCACGTCTTTCGGGTAGAACATTCCGAGATAATTATGCGGGCTGATGCGTTTGAGTTCTTCTTTCACTTCATCGCTGGTTTCCAGTCCGTCGATAAAATTACTGATGCTTTCTTTTGTGATTTTTGTGTTGGTGCGTGTAAGTTCTTTCAGGGCTTCGTAAGGCTTGGGATATAGTTCGCGACGGAGGATTGTTTGAATGGCTTCGGCAACCACGGCCCAATTGTTTTCCAAATCCTGATGAATTTTATCTTTATTGATTATCAGTTTGTTCAGCCCTTTAAGCAGCGATTCAAAAGCAATAAAACTATGGGCAACAGGCAGCCCGATGGCACGGGTAACGGTCGAGTCGGTAAGGTCGCGCTGCAGCCTGGAAACCGGCAGTTTATTGGAAAGATGATCAAAAAGCGCATTGGCAATACCGATATTTCCTTCGGCATTTTCAAAATCAATAGGATTGACTTTATGCGGCATGGCCGATGAGCCAACTTCTCCTTTTTTGATTTTTTGCTTGAAATAGTCCATGCTGATATAAGTCCACATATCGCGGCTTAAATCAAGCAATATATTGTTGATACGGCGCAGATTGTCGAAAAATGCGGCCAAATGATCGTAATGTTCTATTTGTGTAGTGGTATGCGAGCGATAAAGCCCCAGGATGTTTTCAACAAACTGGGTTCCGAAACCGATCCAGTTGATATTGGGATAAGCAACTTTATGGGCATTGAAATTACCTGTGGCGCCACCAAATTTCGCAGCATAGGGAATAATCCGGAAATAGTCGAACTGCTCCAGCAAGCGTTCGATAAATACATGGATTTCTTTTCCCAGACGGGTGGGAGAGGCGGGTTGGCCGTGCGTGCGTGCCAGCATAGGAACATCAATCCATTCTTCCGAAAGCTGGTTGAGCGTGAGCAAAACTTCTTTTATTTTTGGCAATACCACAAAGGATGCAGCATCTTTGAGCATCAGGGGCATAGCCGTATTGTTGATGTCCTGGCTGGTAAGCCCGAAGTGGATAAACTCTTTAAATTCCGCTAAACCCAAATCATCAAAAGCTTCTTTCAGGTAATACTCAACTGCCTTAACATCATGATTGGTAATTTTTTCTATTTCTTTTACCCTGATCGCCTGCTGGGCATCAAATTTTTCGTACAGGCAACGTAATTTTTTAAAGCTCTTATAATCAACTTCTTTGAGTTGTGGTAATGGGATTTCACACAGTGCGATGAAGTATTCGACTTCCACTTTTATCCGATAGCGGATCAGTGCTGCTTCAGAAAAGTATTGCGCAAGTTTTTCAGTTTTAGAACGGTAGCGGCCGTCAACGGGCGAGATTGCATCAAGGGCATTAAAATCCATAGTCATTAATTTTTTGGCAAAGTTAGAAATTCCTTATAAAATGGTGATCGTGGCTTTTCTTTCAGGCTTTTGTTTTTATTGGACTTTTTTCTTATTGATATTAATGATCAGGCTAATAAGAACCGACAGCAATAATACTCCGCCAACAATGCTGAGCGAAAGGGGCGAAGGGATGTGGATGAAGTCTGTCAGCAGCATTTTTAATCCGATGAAAGTCAGGATAAGCGCCATTCCATAGTGCAGGAAAGAAAATAAATCCATGAAATTGGCCAAAAGGAAATAGAGTGTGCGTAATCCCAAAATAGCAAAAATATTGGACGAATATAAAATGTATGGGTCTTTGGTAACAGCAAAAATGGCCGGAATGCTGTCCACGGCAAAAACGATATCGGTCGCCTCAATCACAATAACGGAAAGCAATAAGGGCGTGGCCAGCCGTTTGCCGTTTTGTATCGTGAAAAAGTTGCCATTATCGTAATTTTTGCTGAATTTCAGGTATTTATGTGCCAGCCGAACGGCAATGTTTTTTGAGAAATCGGTTTCGGTATTTTCATTTTTCCAGAATGATTTTAAGCCGGCATAAACCAAAAACAGTCCAAAAATGCTGAGCACCACATTCAAATGTGTTTCGTGCCCAAATAAATTGAAGGGCGGGAGATAAGTCATCTGGATTAGCCAAACGCCGGAAAAGATGAAAATCCCACGTGAGACAATGGCTCCGATAATGCCCCAAAAGAGCACTTTATGCTGGTATTCCGGTGGCACTTTGAAATAACCGAAAATTAAAATAAAAACAAAGAGGTTATCGACCGACAAGGCTTTCTCGATAATATAAGCCGTGAGGTAATCGGTGCCGGCTGTTTTGCCCAGATAATGGTACACCACTCCGCCAAAACCCAGTCCCAGGGCGATCCAAACAAAGCTCCAGATCAAAGCTTCGCGGGTGCTGATGCGGTGGTTTTTCCGGTTAAACAGACCCAAATCAAGGATGAGCATCAGAATTATAACAATTCCAAATACTAAAATAAGATATCGTTCTGTTACCGGATCCGTGATCATAAACTGTCCATTACATTAAGAATAATATCGCAGCTATCATTGATTTGCTGTTTGCTTATTGTCAGTGGTGGCGCAATGCGGAAGGCTTGTTCGCGAAACAGGAAAGGGTCGGTCATAATGCCTTCCTTGGTCAATGCGGCAAAGAGTTTTTCAAATGTTTCCGCATCCTGAATATCTACAGCCATCATGAGCCCTGCATTTCTTATTTCGCTAACAATGCGATGGCTTTGAAGGCGCTGGCGGAACAGATCTGCTTTTTCTTCGGCCTGTTCAGCCAGATTTTCATTTTTCACCACATTAAATGCAGCATGACCTGCAGCACAGCTTACCGGATGGCCACCAAAAGTAGTGATATGGCCAAGCATGGGATTATGGGTGAGTTTGTGCATAATTTCCCGCGAGGAGATGAATGCTCCCAGGGGCATTCCTCCGCCCAAAGCTTTTGCCAAACATAAAATATCGGGCACTACTTCCTGGCTTTGAAGCCGGAACATGCTTCCCGTGCGGCCAAATCCAGTTTGTATTTCGTCAAATATGAGCAGGCAGCCGCATTCATTGCATCGTTTGCGCAATGCTTGTAGATATTCCTTCGATGCAGCTACAATGCCGGCTTCACCTTGTACAGGTTCCAGGATTACACATGCCGTTTCATGATCAATTTCTTGCAAATGCTCAAAATTATTCAGGTCGATGAAATCCACACCGGGCATCAGGGGACGGAAATTCCGTTTCAGGTTTTCATTTCCCAGAAAGCTCAGTGCGCCCATACTGCTGCCATGGTAGGCATTTTTATAGGCAACTACTTTATAGCGGCCCGTATATCGCTTGGCCAGTTTCACAGCGCCATCCGTAGCTTCGGAGCCGCTATTGACAAAATATACGCTGTCGAGTGGATCGGGAAGTTCATTTTGTAAAGCCCAGGCATAGCGCACCTGCGGACTTTGAATTACTTCGCCATAAACCATCAGGTGCATATAGCATTCGACCTGCTCCTGTACCGCGCGTATTACTTTGGGATGTGAGTGGCCAACATTACTTACTGAAACACCGGAAACTAAATCCGTAAATCTTTTTCCTTCAGGAGTATAGAGGTAAATACCTTCGGCGCGGCTGATTTCAATTCCCAGTGGAAAATCAGAGGGCAGCCCAAGGTTTTGGTAAAATATTTTGCTGTTCGAGATCATATTGTCTATTCTTCGATTCAAAATTAATTAATTTTACCGTCGCAGAAAAGGATAATCATGATTTTATTTTGACATGAAAATGATTGGCCGGAAATAACTGAATACGTGAAAGAAAATTAGATTTTTAGGATGAAGAACAATAATAAAACCATAATTATTACCGGTGCATCTTCCGGAATTGGCAAGGCACTGGCAAAATTATACGCACAAAGAGGAGGATTTAATGTGGTTTTGGCTGCACGGCGATTGCATGAGCTGGAATTGATTATCAGTGATTTGAAAAAAGATTCCACAGCTCATTTCCTGGCTGTTCAAACGGACGTGAGCAAGGAAGATGATTGTAAGAATTTGATTGCCAGTACAGTTGATGCTTTTGGCGGTATTGATATCCTGATTAATAATGCAGGCATCAGCATGCGTGCACTTTTTGAAGATCTGAATTTGGATGTTTTGCGTCGTTTAATGGACGTAAATTTTTGGGGAACAGTATATTGCAGTAAATATGCTTTGCCCTGGCTGCTTCAGGCGAAAGGAAGTCTGGTAGGCGTGATTTCCATTGCAGGATATGTCGGTTTACCAGCACGTACAGGCTATGCGGCATCAAAATTTGCTGTACGTGGCTTTTTGGATACGCTGCGCATCGAAAACCTTAAAAAAGGATTGCATGTGCTGGTTGCTGCTCCTGGATTTACGGCTTCGGAAATCAGGAAAACAGCATTGAATGCCGGCGGTGGGCAACAAGGAGAAACGCCGCGCAACGAATCTGAAATGATGACCGCCGATGAAGTGGCCCGCCACATTGCCAAAGCAATTGATAAGCGAAAAAGGAAAATTATCCTGACTTTTGTGGAAGGAAAAGTAACTGTTTGCTTAAGCAAATTTTTCCCGAAAATGCTGGATAAAATGGTGTATAAGCATATGGCGAAGGAGCCGGACAGCCCTTTTAAGTAGTTTCTGTCTATAAAGTCCGCTAACTTCGTTACGCTTGCCCGAAAAATGCTCATTTACCCCAGTAAACTCTGCTTTTTCGGGCTGCGCAAGCCTCGTTATCGAACTTTCTAGCTCAGAAACCCGACTCTATGAACAAACTCTAAGTAGAGTTCGTCTATAAAGTCGGGTTTTTTAGAAAATATTAATCACAAACATCAATAAAGATGAGCAAGACTGAATTGAAAAAGATTGAAATTATGCCCGGAATTGGTTTGGAGAAAATACCTTTCGGGAGTACAGCCGATCAGATTATTGACCTCTTGGGCGAGGCCGAAGATGAAGAAAACCTGGATGATGAAGAAGCCGGAATAAAAGCGCGAAGCCTGAATTACTGGGACTTGTGCCTTTACTTTTTCCTTGAAGATGTGGATGGTAAAGAAATTATGACCGGTATTCAGACCGATGCAAAAAGCGTAATCTTTTTTGAAAAGGATGTAATGAAAATGAACATTTCACAACTTAAAAACCTGATAAATAAGCAGGAAATTGAAGCTTTGACAGAAAATGAGGAATCATGGGGTGAAACCCGGCTTAGCTGTGAAGAGCTGAACATTGATTTCTATTTTGAAAATAATAAGATAAATACCATTAGCTGGTCTGCATTGGAGGAATAAGATTTTTGATATCAAAAAAGGCTGCCTTACTAAAAAGACAGCCTTTTTTTTATGCACACCAAAATTTTATCGCTTGATAATTTTTTGAGTTTTGGTGCTGTTTCCTGCCTGTACGGTCAAATAATAAATTCCGTTTGGCAGTGCCGTAATGTCGAGGGTATTTGTATAAGTGTTATTGCTCATTTGAAGATCACCTTTAAAAATGGTTTTTCCAGCCATATCGGAAAGCTGAACCTTCAGTGTCATATTTTTTTCTGTTTCCAGTGTAAAGCGGAAAACGCCTTCGGTAGGGTTGGGAGCGATGAGCATGCTTTGAATGTCGTTGAGTTCATTGATGCCCGTACAGTTAAAAATGCCAATAGAAACGGCATCTTCATTGATATCAGTACAGCCGGTCAGAGGGTTTGCGGTAAGTTGAAGATCTACGCTTTCATTGAGAATATCGCTTTCGCCGGGTGTGTAAATTGCATTCAGGCTTGCCGCATCATCAAAAGAGCCGTCTCCACTGGTAGTCCAAACAAAATTGTTGGAAAACTCAACAGAGCCATTGAGCATCACTGATTCTCCTTTGCAAATTGTAGTGTCCTTGCCGGCATCTGCTACAGGGTTTTGGTTGATGCTGAGCCTAAGCGAATCAACTGCGCTTGTTCCGGGGATAAAACCTTCAACGCTTAGGGTGAGGGTTGCACCGCCGTTTGCCATATCCTCCGAGCCGCGCAGATATTTTGTTTGGAGTGCATTTTCATCAAGAAAACGTCCGTCACCACTGGTAGTCCATAAAATGCTTTTCGCTGCAGTAGCAGTGCCGGAAGTAGTATAAAACTCTGTGAAGCAAACAGCAGTATCCTGACCTGCAACACAACTTGGTCCGCTAACCGGTTCAAAATCAAAGGAGTTGATATGAGTGCTGTGGTCGTTTTGTCCGCGCATATACTCCTGTGTGTACCAAAATGTTGTGCCATCGGTGGGATCAACACTCATGCAGCTGTAATCGCCCCAGCGCTGGATATTTGTTTGCGATCCTGATCCGGTAACTAATTCTGTTTCTTCTATAGTCATCTGGCCACTAGGATCATCAGCCCTTCTACCTGTATAGCGGATTGAAGGGTAGATATCGGAGCTGTTGGAAACCGAAAAGCCCAGTGCGATATCTCCATTTTCATTTAAGGCCATACTGCCCATCCAGCGGTTTGCATCATCTGGCGAATAAGTGCTTTCCTGATAAAGATCCCAGTCACCGCCATTGGATCGGCGCAGCTCATACCAGCGGATACCTGCGTGGCCACTCACATTAACGGTGTGGTTAAACACCATGGATTCGTGTGTGCCAAAATTGCGGTAATTCAAGCGGTACATCATCATATTCTGGAGCTGGTCCAAACGGAGTGAGGTGCCTGGTTGGCTGGAGCCTTGCAAATAGGTGCTGAATGCAGATACGCTGAGGGTTTGGTCGAGCGTAAGGCTGGAGCTTTGTGGATTGTCCCAATCAACATTAGGTTTTAGGATTTCAATACGCTGCGAACCACTTTTTTTCAGATAAGCCACTACAGGTTCAGCTCCGGCAGGCGGGGCATTGTCGGCATCGGCTGGCTGGCTGCTGTATTTGCCACTTAAATAAACGTGCGTGGGAGGGAAGTACACCATTTCAGCATCAGGGTCGCCATCAATCATTTTCTGACGATCAAAAAGGGTGAGTCCTGTTCCCATAAATACAGCATCATTGTGGTTGTTGAACATATTATATGTGCCTACATATGCGTCTGACCAAATACCGAATTTTGGATAATCGTTGAAATTATCAAATTCAAAAGCATATTGCGCCCAGGTTCCAAGCGGATTGGATGTTTCTGAAACAGCAAAAAGCTGATAGTATTTGCCGTTTCCTGCATATACAACAAATTGGGTAAGGATCCATCGGTTGGCCATTTCATCCCAAAGTACGATCGGGTCACCGTCGTTAGTGCCTGTCCATGGCCCTGTAAGGTCATTCCAAAATGTGCTGATATTCACCGGTCCATAAACAGTATTACCTGCTTTATCCCAAATTTTCAATTTTACATTAACTACTTGAATGTAATGATCAGGACTTACATCGCCTTGTGTGTCAGGAGGATAACCGCCATCCTGACCAGGAATGCTCCGGATGGGGCCGCGGGTTTTGATGCCTCCTCTGTTTTTTTGAACTACAGCATCAATCACATCAATACCTTGTGGCTGCATCTCAGGGAAAATATTAAGCTTTTCCTTTTTGGATTTAGGTGCATCTTCTCCGGCAATTACAATAGGAAGTTCTGAAATGGGCTTGCTTTTAGCGAAATACGCAGCTTTTTTCACGATTGCTTCGGTGTTTTGTGCCATGCTTAGCCCAAAGCATGCCATCACCAACATTAAAACCAATAATCTTTTCATAATAAATTTTGTATAAAATATTTAACGTTTTCTTAGCTAATAGGTTTATATTGTGAGATTATAAATTAAGGATAAATGAGCTTCAGCCCTTATTAACAACTCATTTATTAAAGCATTGAACAAGAACAAAGTTGCCTGTAAAAGGCGCGAAATTAGCATATTTTTATGATTCTATGTTTTTTTGTTCCCGTGGATGATATTCATGAAGTGCTTTTCGCAAATGAGAACGGTCAATGTGGGTGTATATCTCGGTTGTTGTAATGGAGGCATGTCCCAGCATTTCCTGTACTACCCTTAAATCAGCTCCGTGTTCAATGAGATGGGTGGCAAAGCTGTGCCGAAAACTGTGCGGACTGATATTTTTGTTGATATTGGCCTGGCTAACTAATTGTTTTACAATAGTAAAAATCATAACACGTGTCAATGCGGCACCTCTACGGTTTAGGAAAACAATGTCCTCATTGCCTTTTTTAATATTTGTTTTGCTGCGATAGTTTTTAAGGTAGATTTGCGTTTGATGGATGGCCTGGCTTCCGATGGGCACCAATCTTTCTTTATTGCCTTTGCCGATGATGCGAATGAAACCTTCATCAAAATATAATCCCGAAATGCGCAGGTTTATCAATTCGCTTACCCTTAATCCGCATCCATATAAAACTTCAATGATGGCGCGGTTGCGGTGGCCTTCGTTGGAGCTGAGATCAATTTGTTCAATTATTTTTTCGATTTCATCTTCCGATAGCGTGTCGGGAAGTTTGCGGCTCAGTTTTGGGGCTTCAAGTAATAGGGCAGGATCATCAGTAATGATGCCTTCCAGTCGCAGAAAGCGGAAAAAAGCTCTCAAAGAAGAAATTGTCCTGGCCTGTGTTTTGTCGCTCAGTCCACATTCGTTGATAAAGGCGATGTATTCCTGAAGGTCGCTGAGCCGGATACTTACGGGTTTTTTTTTGTGCTCTTCTGAAGTAAAAAATCCTGCAAATTTCGATAGATCAGAAATATAAGCTTCAATAGAATGGACACTGAGGCCTTTCTCAAGTTGCAAATATGCTTTAAAACTATTGGAGTATTGTTGCCAGATCATAAACTGGGGGATAAAAAAAGTGGGTAAGCTACTTGCATCGCACCGCTACAACCGCCTACCCTTGCTACCTTCCGGTCCTGGGGGAATTCAGCGGGAGCTGGTCGTACAAGACTTACCCGCTGCAAAAGTAGAAATCTTTTTTGAAATGCAAGATATTTCTTAAAAAAAATGACACTTTTTGCGCTAATTCCCTAAATTTGCAGGATTAACCCAAAAATCAACCTCCTTATGAATAAATTAAGTCTTGGTAAAAACGCATTGCGTTATGGTCTGATCACAGGAATGCTCTTAATTGTTTATTCACTCATCCTTTATATTCTTGATGTGGATATGCAAAGCGGCGCACAATACGCGAGCATTTTAATCTTATTAATTATGAGTATCGTTGCTGTTACAAATTGGCGCGATAAACATAATGATGGCAACCTGAGTTATGGGCAGGGGCTTGGAACGGGTACACTCGTTGCTCTTTATGGCGGGATTTTAGCTGCAATCTATACTTACATTTTCTTAAAATTTATAGATCCCGGCATGATTCAGGATATTCTTGATACAACAGAACAAAAAATGTATGAGCAAAATCCCGATCTTACCTCAGAGCAAGCTGAAATGGCTCTGTCATGGACACGTAAAATGATGAACCCCGGTGCTATGGCCGTGATGGGAGCCTTTGGCAATGTTTTCTGGGGATTCATAATGTCACTCATTTATTCAATTTTCCTGAAAAAAGAAGCTCCGGTTCAGTTTGACGAACCCGTTGACGAAGAATAAAATATTTGAATGGATATATCAGTTATTATTCCGCTTTTAAATGAAGAGGAATCACTTCCCGAACTAACTGATTGGATTGCACGTGTTATGCAGTCCAATCAGTTTTCTTTTGAGCTCATTTTTGTTGATGACGGCAGTCGCGATGGCAGTTGGGCAGTTATCGAAGAGCTCTCAAAAAAATATGAGCAGGTAAAAGGGATCCGCTTTATGCGGAACTATGGGAAATCTGCCGCCCTCAACGAAGCATTTCAGATTTGTGGGGGAGATGTGGTTATTACGATGGATGCCGATTTGCAGGACAGCCCGGATGAAATCCCTGAACTTTACCGCATGATCCGTGAAGATGGTTTTGACCTGGTTTCGGGCTGGAAAAAGAAACGCTATGACCCCATCACCAAAACAATCCCTACCAAGCTCTACAATTATGCCACACGGAGAGCTTCCCGCCTGAAACTGCACGATTTTAACTGCGGGCTCAAAGCCTATAAAAATGAAGTCGTAAAGAGTATTGAGGTGTATGGTGAAATGCACCGGTATATTCCTGTAATTGCCAAATGGGCAGGATTTTACAATATTGGCGAAAAAGTAGTCCAACACCGAAAACGCCAGTACGGAAAAACCAAATTTGGGATGGAACGCTTCATTAATGGTTTCCTCGATTTGATGACCATTAGTTTTGTGGGGCGTTTCGGCAAAAGGCCCATGCACTTTTTTGGGCTTTGGGGCACTTTGATTTTTATGGTCGGATTTGGTATCGCAGCTTACCTGGCTTATGCCAAAGTATTCTTGCTTGAATACCGCATGGTAGATCGTCCACTGTTTTATTATGCATTGGTTTGCATCATTCTTGGAACACAAATGTTCCTTGCCGGATTTATCGGAGAGCTGGTATCCCGGAATTCCGGAGAAAGAAATAAATACCTGATTAAGCAAAGACTGCGGCTTAAAGCAGCCGGCAGCCAGGAAAAATTGCTCCAGTAAAATGTCGCGAAAATTAAAAATCACCATACTGGGAAGTGCCTGGCCTTTGCGTGGCGGACTGGCCAGCTATAACGAACGTATGGCCAGGGAATTTGCCGCTCAGGGGCATGATGTTCGTATCGAAACATTTTCCTTGCAGTACCCTTCTATATTGTTTCCGGGCAAAACGCAGTATTCCGATTCTCCAAAACCTGAAAATCTGGAGATTAGTGCTTCGGTAAATTCAATTAATCCCTTAAATTGGTTCAAAATCGGAAGGCGCATCAAAACGCAGAAACCGGATTTGCTTATTATAAAATTCTGGTTGCCTTTTATGGCGCCCTGCTTTTCGACTATAGCCCGTATTGTGCGCAAAAACAAACATACTAAAGTCGTGAGTGTGCTCGATAATATTATCCCACACGAAAAACGTCCGGGAGATTTTTTTCTGGCCAAAATGTTTGTGAAACAGGTCGATGGGTTTATTGCAATGTCACAGTCTGTAATGGATGATCTGGGGCAATTTGACAGGCAAAAGCCCCGTAAACTCAGCCCTCATCCACTATTTGATAATTTTGGAGCAAGTGTTTCCCGGATTGAAGCTTTGGAGAAACTTGGGCTTGATCCTGCTTTCCGCTATATCCTCTTTTTTGGTTTTATCCGCGATTATAAAGGGCTGGATATCCTGCTTAAGGCCATGAACAACACCGGATTAAAAAATAAACCTGTCCGCCTGCTCGTTGCCGGAGAATATTACAATAATGCAGCGCAATATCAACAGATTATTAAAGAAGAAGGTGTTGAAGGCCAGCTGGTTTTGCGCAATGATTTTATTGCCGATGAAGAGGTTCGTTTTTATTTCTCCGCTGCCGACATCATTGCACAGCCCTACAAAAGTGCTACGCAAAGCGGTGTAACGCAAATTGCATATCATTTTGAAAAGCCCATGCTGGTGACCAATGTAGGTGGGCTGCCGGAAATAGTGCCGCACGAAAAAGTGGGCTATGTGACAGCTCCTGATCCTGAAAATATTGCTGAAGCTTTGAACCGTTTTTTTAATGAAGGAAAACCGGACCGCTTTTTAGAAGGAATACTTGATGAAAAACGAAAATACAGTTGGAAACAGTTAACCGATAATATTCTATCTTTGATGAATATATAAATTTTTAATGCTATGAATCTTAATGAGCGCATCAACATCTTAAAAAATGTCGAAATGTTCCGTCAGGTCAGTCAGGATATTTTGGAACAGCTTGCAGACGACCTGCAGCTAATAAAATATGGTAAAGGTGATGTGCTGGTTAAAAAAGGGGCGGTTGGTGAAGCCTTAATGATCATACTTGATGGAGAAGTGATTGTTACAGATCAGGGACATGTTTTTTCAAGACTGAAAAAAGGTGATGTAATTGGTGAGTATTATCTGATTGATTCCCGTCCGCATTCGGCTGATGTTGTGGCCTATAGCAAAACGGAAATTATGCTCGTCTCACAGGAGCTTTTTCAAAAAGTTACCGGAAATTACACCAGTGTCGATGCGGGGGTAATGCGCTTTTTGGTTGGACGTTTGCGTAATATGAATGTAATTGAGGAAGAGCTTGCACGTAAAAACCGGGAAGTTATCGAACAAAAAAAACAGCTCGAAAAATTAAATGCCACCAAAGACAAATTTTTTTCAATTATCGGGCATGATTTAAGAAGCCCTACAGCAACATTAATCACACTTTCGGAGATGCTGATTTCTGACCTGGAGGAATTTGATGATGGTACAATTCTTGAATTGCTGGGCGATGTGAATAAAGTAGCCCATAATAATCTAAAACTGCTGAATGGTTTGCTCGAATGGGCCCGTTCGCAGCAAGGGCGAATACCTTATGAGCCGAAAGAGCATAGTTTTAATTCAGTGATAGGGCCAGTATTATTGACATACCGCAAAACAGCAGAAGATAAAGGTGTTGAATTGGTAGATTCTGTTGAAGGATCCTATAAGGTTTATGTGGATATTAATATGATATCCAGTGTTTTACGAAATTTAATCAGCAATGCGATCAAGTATTGCAGCAAGGGAGATAAAATCTATTTGAGTGTAAAAAAGGAAGAAGGATTTTTACGTGTTTTTGTGCGCGATACAGGTTTGGGTATTGGCGAAGATGTGCAAAAAAAACTATTCAGGCTCGATTGCCACTATACCACTACCGGCACTGCAAATGAATTGGGCACAGGTTTGGGCTTGATCCTTTGCCGTGAATTTGTTGAGAAAAACGGGGGCAGCCTTGATCTCGAATCTGTGAAAGGAGCGGGGAGTACGTTTAGTTTTACCGTGCCTGTTTCGGATTAGTAATAAACTTCGGTTAAAATTTGTTCGTCGTCTATATTATTATTTTTGAGTATATCCATAACTTCATAGATCATCCCGATGCTTCCGCATAAGTAATAATTGGCAGACGGTAAGTTGTTTTGCTCCAGATATTTTGTAATCCGACCGGAAAAGTAACCACTTTGATCTTTTGATGTGCAGCTAATATATTTTTCAATAGGTATAGAGTTGATTTTCAATATTTTATCATATTGATATACGGTCGGCAGTCCGTGTATGATTTGAAAATCGAACTTTTCAGAATCTTTGTTTGATTTGATAAAACTCAAAAAAGGTGCAATGCCACTCCCATTGGCTATGAAGTAATGTTTTTTATTGTTTTCTTTTGGTCTGAAATATCCAGTTGCATCTGAATATAAAATTGAATCTCCTGTTTTTAAGTCACATAGCCCGGGACTTAGCTGCCCTCCGGGTACACGTTTTATCAGAATTTCGATAAAGGGGTCTTTGGCTCCATTACAAATGGAATATGCTCTGCGCATACTTTTGCCGTGAATGGAAACTTCAATATGCTGCCCGGGGATAAAGTCCCGGATCAACCGCTCAAAGCGCAAAAGGTGCAGCCCATCGCTGATTTTTAGATTATGGATTACTTTTCCTTCAAACATGATGAATCAACAAAAGTGTGAAAAACTTGTTTAATCAAGTGTTAACTATTGAATTTCAGCTTATTGATATATAAGCAAAAGTTAGATTAATAAATTATTAATTTCAAAATGAAAAAAAGGATCAAAATGAGTTTATATTATCCTCAATGGGGATGATTTCCTGATTTTGGACAAGCTTATTATGAGTTAATCATTATTTTAATGCTTAAAAATTATGTTTAAAAATATGATAATAAGTGGTTTATTAAAAATTTGCTCAAGAAAGGGAAGTTCAAAATTGAACAAAATGTGTGTTGGCACGCTTATTGATTCATAGTAAGTAGAAAAATAAAAACTAATGAATATGAAGAAGATCTTATCTCTAGTAACAGTTGTAGCTCTCTTGTTTACAGCATGTAAGAAAGATGACGCTGATATTAATCCGACTCCTGATACAAATGCAGGATACGGACTTCAAGTTAACACAAATCAGGCTGACTTAGGCGCTCGCTTTGAAGTATTGAGCGAAGAGGTGAGTTTGGTTAACCAATTTAAAGGAACTGACGATGTTCTTACTTTCGACAAAATTGGTCATCTGTATCCTGCCGGAACAAACTATAGTGCCACATCAGTTGATGCGTACAATGACATGGTTTACGTAAGCTTCCACGTTCGCGGGGATGTTTATGGTGGCGAAATAGTAGCCCTCGATGCTCAGGAACTGATTAATATCGGAGCTACTGGTTATCCTCGTCCTGCCGGCACAAATGATGTTGTCCTTTTCTCCGCTGAGGATGTTGATATGGACTTTAATGATCTGATGCTCGGTCAGGAACGTAGTTACTTATATGTAGCCGGTGGCCGTAATGATGTTGATGGTCCATACGATGATCAGCCTTATCCTGCAACAGTAGTACGTTATGTCCTTGATGGAATGGTTCCCACAGGTGAAATCAGTTGGGAAGCTTATTTGCCTGCTTCTGATGCCAATTCTGTTACACGCGTAACTGGTGGCGCAACTAATCCGGGAACAATCTGGATGACTTCTGCAGGTAACACAATTGATGGTCATACCGGTGGTCTGAAAGTTACTTACACTACTGATCCAAATCCAGAAGAGCCAATTTTAGAATACGAAGTAGAAAACGGACGTCATTTTGCTGCCAGTGAAGATTATGGCGTATTCTTGTACAGTGAAGGCGGAGTAGCTATGCTTGATGTTTATAAACTCAACAATACAACTTCACCGACATATCCTCAGTTCTTGCGTACAATTGCACTGGATGCAGATGTTACTGAAAATGGTAAGAACTCATTGGTAATTGATGGTTTCTGGGCATATGTTGCTCTTGGTGATGCAGGTGTACGCAAAGTACGCATCGGTCAAACTCCTGGCTTTGATAGCTATACTTTCCTTGGTAAAGGTGATGCAAACGCCGTTGACGTTGACGAAGATTACGTTTATATCGCTTATGGTCAGGCTGGCCTGATCGTTCTCAATAAAGATATGGAATTTGTTGGTCAGTATGATGAAGCCGGAAGTTTCAACTTTGTTGATGTAAAAGGCGACCTGATTTACCTCGCAGTTGGTGTAAACAATACCAATAACAAGCGTGATGGTGGTCTGCTGATTCTTGAAAAAGAATAAAAAACTCAAACCCAAAATACAAACCTGCAGGATATTTCCTGTGGGTTTTTTTGTGCATAAAAAAACCCGGCTTTATAAACCGGGTTCATTTTTTGTGGAGCTGCCGGGAGTCGAACCCGGGTCCAAACAAGGAACCAATATGCTTTCTACATGCTTATCTGGTTATTGGTTGTCGGGACGGAAAAGGGAATCAGCACCCTAAGCCCGCCCGTAGTTCCTGTTTTCTCGATTTGCTATCGGAACAATAGTAAATCCAGCCTGAATTTATGATGCGTCCCCTTATCGAACCGGAATCAGGCAGATCCATCCGGAGAACGTCTCGTTGCAACCACTTTGATCGCAATTAAGCCGTTAACCTACTGTGCTTCGGTTAGGCAGCGAGAGCAAAATTATTTTCGCCAATTATAGGTTTACAGATAATATCACAGGCGTATCTGCAATGCCCGGCATGCTTACATACCCATTCTACTTGCAGTCAAAACCAATCAGCCCCTGTTCATGAACGTTTCAGCAAAAGGACAACAAAAGTACTAAAAGTATCTTACCTCTCGCAATTAAAAACTAAATTTCTTTCCCTTTTCGTAGGCTGTTTGGTTTATTGCAAAATCTGTTCCTTGTCATATTGTCATATATAGAAGTGTCATTATGACGAATGCCGCCGGGCTCATGTTTTTTTTTAACTTTGGCATTGTTTATGACAAATGAATTTCAAACATAAAATTAAAACTTACTGATATGTCAGAAATGAATGATAAAACCCAATGCCTTATCATTGGTTCCGGTCCTGCCGGATATACTGCGGCAATTTATGCAGCAAGGGCTGATCTGAAACCGATTCTTTATCAGGGAATGCAACCCGGTGGACAACTGACCATTACCACAGAAGTAGAAAATTTTCCAGGTTATCCTGATGGCGTTCAGGGACCAAAAATGATGGAAGAGCTGAAAGCGCAGGCCGAACGGTTTGAATCTGATGTGCGCTGGGGTTTTATTAAAGAAATTGATTTATCGAAACGCCCGTTTATCGCAACTGCTGATGATGGCAAAACCATTGAAGCCGAAACAGTTATTATTGCTACAGGGGCTTCTGCCAGGTGGCTGGGACTGGATTCGGAAAAAGAATTTAACGGCGCAGGTGTATCGGCCTGTGCAACTTGCGATGGATATTTCTACAGGGGCAAGGATGTGGCTGTTGTAGGAGGAGGCGATACTGCTGCCGAAGAAGCTCATTATCTTTCCAAACTGGCGAAAAAAGTATATCTGATTCACCGCAGAGATGAGCTAAGGGCTTCAAAAGCAATGCAAAACCGCGTTAAAAATACCAAAAATATCGAAATCCTCTGGAATCATACAACAAAAGAAATTGTTGGTGAAAAAGAAGGTTTTATGAAAAGCGTAAACGGTGCAATTCTTGAAAACGTGCTCACAGGGGAAGAAAAGAAAATTGATATCGATGGTTTCTTTGTTGCTATTGGCCACAAACCAAATTCTGATTTTCTGAATGGGCAAATTGATATGGATGAAAGTGGATATATCAAAACAAAAGCGGGCACAACACAAACTAATATTGAAGGTGTTTTTGCTGCCGGTGATGTTCAGGACAGTATTTACCGTCAAGCAGTTACCGCTGCCGGAAGTGGCTGTATGGCTGCTATTGAAGCGGAACGATGGCTGTCTGCGCAGGAATAGTATTTCTTCATTATAAAAGCGAAAGCCCGGGTTTGTCCGGGCTTTTTTTGTTATTTGCAATTCTGTTTCAAATGAAGCTGTAAAGAGTATGGCCGCGTTTAAAGAAAACGGTATTACACAATCCGCATGGCTTTTTTTACCGATTCAACATTCTGTTTGCTGGTGAGCTTTTCCAGCAAAAGAAAGGCTACGTCCATGGCTGTGGCCGGCCCGGTGGAAGTGATGATGTTATTGTCCGTCACAATGCTTTGATCCAGTACAATGGCGCCCATTTCTTCGAGCTGTTTTCTGCGATGGCCTCCACTCAAATCGTAAGTAGTTGCATCACAGCTGTTCAGTATGCCCGACTTTCCAACCGGCATTGCGCCCACGCAAACGCTGGCTATGATCTTTCCGTCATCATGAAAGCGGCGGATCAGGTTTTGAAATGCCTCATCATAGGCATCTTCATAAAATCCGGCTTCTTCAAAACCACCCGGAATGGCCAATGCATCGTACTCAGCCGGATTAATTTTGGAAAAAGCAATTTCCGGCCGTACAATCAGGTTCCAGGTACATTTGATCTCATTGTGCAATGCAGTGGTTTCCAGTTCAACGGCTTCCAAGCCTTCTTCGCGGCTCCAGCCCATAACATCAGTAAAAACGGCAGCCTCTAAGGCTTCGAAACCTTGTGCAAGAAATAGCAGTACTTTTTTTGCCATGTCTGTTTTCTTTAAATCAATCGATTTCAAAGATAAGCTTTCCTTTGGAAAATCTCCAAAACCTTATGGAAACAATTTTAAGCTACGGATGTTGTACGTGTGCTAATTGTTTATTTTTGAAGTTTAATATGTCGCAATGAAAAACTATATCCAAAACTATTTTAAGACAAGGAAGCCATTTGCACTAATAGGTGATGCCCTGTTTTTTATTCTGTTGATTTTGATATTGATCCCGGCCACACGAGTTGAAGTTGTGGCTTTTATCAAAAGGCAGGTTCTGTTTTCGCCCAATGTTGCAGTGCGTGAAGACTTGGGCAGCCTTGCAAGGGCAGATTATGGCTGGCCGCTTACTGCTATGAAAGATGAGAAAGCCCTACGCCTAAAGGAATTTCGGGGCAAAACAGTATTTATTAATTTCTGGGCGACATGGTGTCCACCTTGTGTGGCCGAAATGCCCTCTATTCAAAAGCTTTATGATGCTTACCGCGACGATGAGTCTGTTGCTTTTGTAATGATTTCGAGCGAAAAAAGAGAAAAATTATTGCAGTTTATGCAGGATAAGGACTATGATTTTCCGGTCTATCAAAATTTATTCAAAGTGCCGGCCTCCCTTCCTGTGGAGCAACTTCCCACCACCTACATCATCGCTCCTGATGGTAAAATTGTCTTAAGGGAAACCGGCGCCTCCGATTGGAATTCAGATAAAGTGCATGAACTGATCAATAAGCTAAAATAAGCTTTTAAGGCAACAGGAATTCGATTCCAATTTGGAGCTTTGGCGGCTCAGGGAAGCCATTTTTCATTATATCCGTTAAACGATAGGTGGCTGCTATTGCATAGTGACGGTAACCAAAGCGGAAGAAGGTCCTGAAGTCATTGTATTTTGTGATTCCTTGAATGCCCGAATATTCATCTTGTGCATTAAAACCTTTATAATCAAATGAATAGGGTAGGTAATAACCAAACCCCAGATCGCAGAATGTGTTTCGTCTTATGTTTTTAACTTTTACGAAATCGTAGTGCAAGAAGGTTTTCAGGCCGGTTCCAACTTCTACATATCGTTGTTTTTCAAGTTTATTACCATCCAGTAAGCTTTCTTTGACCATATTCATCCAGCTTGCCTGAAGCATTTCCCAACGGAATCCAATTTTGAGTTTTTTTGTAAGCAAAAACCGCAATTCTATTCCAAAATTGATAGAATAAATGGAACCGAAAAGCTTGTCGTCATCGCTGATATCAGGGCTCAGAAAGTTAAAGCCAAATATCAAGCTAATATTATCCGTATATTCTCTATTAGAAATTTTTCGGGCTCTAAAATCAGGGTTTTCTGTTAATATAATATTCAGTTCCACATCATCACCACGCACATGGAAGCTTGTGTCGTAATAATAAAAACCCGGACTCATTGTGGCCAGGCTATAATATCCCTCGGGGAGGTTTTCAAAGAGAAAGCTTCCCGTGCTGTCCGTCGCGGAACAAACTCCATATGATGATGTTTTGGAGTTCAGGCAAAACGGGTGGATTCCATTGCGAAGCGCTTTGGGAGAAATGGTCCCTTTCAGTGTACTTTGGGCATAAGAATACCCACATAGCAATCCAAACAGGATTGCGGTAATGATATATTTCCTCATGATACTACTTTTAATTGTTAAAATTCTTCCAAAGGTAATAAATATATTAATATTATGTGCGTTAATGGCTATATAATTTTAAAAAAAATATGAAATAATATTGAAATTAGTATGTGTCTTTATTGTGGATATGTTAGTTTTGATGGAATTAATGATTGTTGTAACTTGTGACCGTTAAACCTATTATTATGAAATTGCACCATTTGTCCTTTTTTTTGCTTCTCACTTTTCTGCTTTCCTGTTCCGGTAAGGAAGAAAGCAATCCGGCTTTGCCTGCTCCTGACTATGCGTCATCGGTTTATTGGTATGATTTACCGGACAATCCTGCTCCAAAGGCCGTGGATATTTTTTATGTTTATCCTACCTTGGGAACGCATCCTGTTGATGATGAAGGGAATGCTCTTCTTTATACAAATATCAACAAGCAGAGGGAACGCGATGCGGCCCATGGAAACCAGGCTTTTAACAAAACCGTGTATGCTGCGGATGATTTTAATTTCTATGCGCCTTACTACCGCCAAATGGTTCTGGATGTGTACTTTATGGACAGTGCTGTGGTGGTTGAAAAAGCGAAGCTTCCGGAAACGGATATCACAGAAGCATTTGAATATTACTGGAAGCATTTTAATAATGGGCGACCATTTATTCTGCTTGCCCACAGCCAGGGATCGCAATTGCTTATTGAGTTGCTGAAAGACCATATGACCAATGAACAGCGCAATCAAATGGTTGCAGCCTATTTATTTGGCTATCAGATTACAAAGGGCGATTTGGAGCAATATAAACATCAGCTGATCCCAGCGCAATCAGAGGATGATTTGGGTTGCATCATCCTTTATAATTCATTGACCAACATTGGTGCAAAATCACCGCTTATGGCGTATTCGGCTGTGGGAATCAATCCATTGAACTGGAAAACCGATACTACTTTTGCTCCGGCAAGTTTGCATAAAGGCTTGTTGAAATATAATGCCGAAACACAGCAATTCGATACCATTCCGCATTACACATCCACTGTGCTCGATCAACATTATCTGATTTGTGCCGATGTCAATCCCGATGAGTGTTATCAGGAATCACTGAAGGAGCTGTTTCCCTATGGAAACCTGCATTTTATGGACAGCTATCTTTACGCACTGAATATTAAAGGGAATATGGATTTGCGGGCTCAGCTCTTTCTTAAAAAAGAGAAGGAAAAATTAGCCTCCCTGCAAAATTGATCAATCCACAGTTTAAGAATTCCGGTAAATAGTAGAGCATTAGAAAAGCTCCCAGCGAAATAAGCATATAAAGCCCGTAAAAATCTTTAGGATCAGGCGCTTCTTCTGCTGTTTTCTTTTTTTGAGCCTTTTCGGCTTCCTGTTGGGAATAAAAGGCAGGCAGCACACTAAAAGCCAATCCGGTAACTAAGTATAACCAGGAGCTGGCTTCCGGACGGAAAGTATAAAAATGCAGCATTGTGGCCAGTAGTGCTGACCAGATCACCATAAACCATATTTTGAATACAGCCCCAAATGCACGGGCAAAAAATCCTTCATTTCTGTCGATGATCACTACCAACAAATTGATCAGGCTTCGGAGGATCAGGAATAATAATCCTGCTGCCGCCATAAGCATAATGCCGTACATGGCAAAAAGTCCATAGGAGCGTACCGTATAGTCTGTGGGCAGCAGCATTTTTGCTTTGATTTCTTTTGCGTGGCTGTTCCAGTAGTTATCCCAAATGGCAAATTCCTGCCAGGCTTCTGTTTCGGTGATTTCGTCACCATGAATGGCATTGAGGCGCTCATACAAACGGCAGGAGAGAAGCAGGTGCATTCGGAATTCGCCGGCCAGGTCTTCATCGAGTGATTTCATAAAATCTGTGCTCACGCCACGGCCCGATTCCAGGGCTTTTCCTGCCAGTAAACGGATCTCCTGTACTTCATCACGTTTCAGCTGGCGGTCCAGTTTGCTGAATTCCCTGGCTTTTGCAAAGATTTCATATGATTTCACCACACTTTCATTGAAGAGGATATTGTTATTGCGGATGTTCTGGTCTTCGTTTTTAACATCTGAATTACAGGATGTTATTGTTAAAAAGAAAAACAGGCAGCTAAGAATAAAAAATGATTGCCGCTTCAAATATGTGATTTTGCTTCTCATGGAAGATTGCTTTTGATTATGGGGTAAATATAATCAAATTTTCAGCCTGCTAAAAAACAGAGTATTCTGTTTTGGTGGTGAACAGCTCCAAAAATTTCATGCCAAGGCAGGAATTTCCGTTTTTGTTGAGGCGTGGACTCCAGACCGCAATGCTGTATTCGCCGGGCAAAACGGCCGCTATACCGCCGCCAACGCCACTTTTGCCTGGAAGTCCTACACGGAAGGAGAATTCGCCCGCTTCATCGTAAAAGCCACAGGTTTGCATTACCGCATTGATCCTTTTAGATTGTGAGATGCTTAAAATACGCTCATGATCCGGAGCCAGTCCACGCCTTGCAAAAAGCAGGAAGGCTTTGGCCAACTGCTTGCAGCTCATGCTCAGCGCGCATTGATGAAAATAGAAGTTGAGTACCTCGTCCACATTGTTATGGATGTTCCCGAAGGATTTCATCAGGTTGGTCAGGGCAGCGTTGCGCCAGGAATGTTCCCATTCGGATTGTGCTACTTTCAGATCGAAATTGATGGTTGGGTCACCGCTGATTTTTCGGACAAAGGCAAGGAAATCTTCGAGAGGATTTTCCAATTCACTGATCAGCATATCGCTTATGACCAATGCGCCGGCATTGATCAACGGATTGCGCGGAATGCCTTTTTCATATTCGAGCTGAACCAATGAATTGAAGGGGTCACCGGATGGTTCCACATCCACACGTTCCCATATTTTTTCGCCCAAAATGGAATATGCGAGGCTCAGGCTAAAGACTTTTGAGATACTCTGAATGCTAAAGTGTTCATTGAAGTCGCCTGTGCTAAAGATCTTATCATCAGTAAATTGAAGATGTACTCCAAATTTATACGGATCAATTTTTGAGAGCTCAGGGATATAATCTGCCGGTTTGCCATAAGCGGGCTCCCGGCAGATTGTATCTTTAACTTCTTCAATGATTTTCTGGTAATCCATTGTTGCGTTTATTGCATCATTTTGCGGATACGTTCTTCCAGTTTCAGGCGGTCGGCATTGAATTTACGGATGCCTTCGGCGAGTTTTTCAGTAGCCATAGCATCTTCGTTCAGCAACCATCGGAACATTTTTTCATCGGGGCTGATTTTCTCGATATCCATGCCTGCGGCATCCTCTGTATCCAGTTTTCTTTCGATTTTCTGATCCGAATTTTGCAGTTCGCTGAGCAGTGCCGGGCTAATGGTGAGCAGATCGCATCCGGCCAGTTCAATAATCTCGCCGGTATTGCGGAAGCTGGCACCCATTACTTCGGTTTTATAGCCGAATTTTTTATAATAGTTAAAAATAGAGCCAACGGAAAGTACACCGGGATCTTCTGTGGCTGGAATGGCATCTACACCGCGGTCTTTTTTGTACCAGTCGAGAATTCGTCCTACGAAAGGAGAAATAAGTTGTACACCGGCTTCTGCGCATGCAATGGCCTGCACACGGCTGAAAAGTAATGTAAGGTTGGTATGAATACCTTCTTTTTCAAGGATTTCTGCGGCTTTTATGCCTTCCCAGGTAGCTGCAAGTTTGATCAGGATACGCTCGCGCGACGTCCCGGCTTCTTCATAAAGAGCAATCAGCCTGCGGGCTTTTTCCAAACTGCCTTCCATACTGAAACTCAGGTTGGCATCTACTTCGGTGCTCACACGTCCGGGAACAATTTTAAGGATTTCCAGCCCAAAATTCACAGCAAGTTGGTCCATCGCTGCTTCCACTTGTTTGTTGGCTGCAATGCTGCTGTTTTTGACCTTTTGTATAGCATCACGGGTCAAAGCGGCATAGCGTTCATCCGAAGATGCCTGATAAATCAATGAAGGATTGGTTGTTGCATCCTGTGGTTTATAGTTGATGATCGAATTAAAATCACCGGTATCTGCTACCACAGTAGTAAATTGCTTAAGTTGCTCTAAAGTGTTCATATTGTCTGTTTGGATTTTCGCTGCAAAGATAGGCAGAAAAGGAGACAGAACGGGCAATCTTTAAAGAAGTATGGAAATCATGCTGTAGGCTTTATAGCCCAGAAAGATACCGAATCCGCAAAGAGCCATACCCAATAGATGGATAATGCGGTTGATAATGCTTATTCGGATATGTTTGCGGTTGCGAACCAAAAAACGTGCAAAAAGCAGGAACCAGATAATGCTGCCCAAACTCAGAAAAAACGCATATGCAATGCTTAGCTTCCACGGACTTTCTTTGTCATTATAAGATTCCATAAATTCCTGCTGGATCATACGGGCATTTTCCTGAATGTCCATTTTTTCAGCCTCCGGAGTCTGAGCTTCAATCTGATTGATGGCTTTTACGTTTTCATCCAATATCTGCTGCAGGCCACCGGTATTAAAGCCCAAAGAAGCCACAATACTAATGGTAAAGAATGAACTGGTCAGCCACCCGAGAAAAAGGGTGGGGTTGAGGAAGTTAATGAGAAAACCGGTGCGGAAGCCCCCTTTGTTTTTGAGCTTGTCCTTAAGGAAAGAATCGTCTTCCATGCTTTCAAGGCTGAGCTTGGTTCGGATAATCTTAATGCCTAGCCCCAGTAAAAACAGTGCACCTACCGCAAGTATATACGGAATTGCCGGGCGATACACATTATAGAGGCTGGTCAGGCCAAGAACAGCGATAAAAACATAAACAAAATCGGCAAAAGAAGCTCCGATAGCAGCCTTTTGGCAATAGCGAAGCCTTCCCTTAAGCGCATTACTGGTAATCAGTATGCTGATGGGCCCTGCAACAGGCACCGAAAAAATAAATCCGGCAATCAGTCCGGCAATGGAAAGGGTAAAGAGGCTTTCGGACATCAGGTACAGATTTTGGGAATAATTTCTTGAGCAGCTTTTTCAAAATCTTCCACAAAGTCGATTTCCATTGAAGGTAAATCACTGGTGTCCAATGCGTACATCAACAATCCTTTATCAATGGCATTTTCAAAAGCACGTTCATAAAAAAGGTTTTGCCCTTCGTGAGTTTCCATAAGAGGCGCTATCTCCCGAAACAATAATTCAGAGCCTTCTTCATCAAATATTTCAATGCCAATAGATTCCCCGGCTGCTGTTTTTGGATCAGTTATTTTACTAATACTACGGATCAGCCCGTCAGCATTACAGGTAACTTTAATTTCTTCTTCGCCCAGTTTGTAATGGCTGTTCATGGCCAGGCAGTTGCCTTTTCCTGATGTGCGGAGCCTTTCGATAATGCGGTAATCAAAAACGATATCACTGTCGAGCAGGATGAAATTTTTGCCACGAATTTCCGGTGCTGCCAGCCAAAGCGAATAGATATTGTTGGTCGTTTCAAAAACCGGGTTGTGGATATAGCTTACCTTCAGTTGCGGATAATTGTTTTTTAGATAATTTTCGATCATCTCATGCAAATATCCGGTAACGAGGACCCATTCCGTGATATTGTTCCGGATAAGCTGATCGGCCATATGTCCGAGTATTGCTTTTCCTCCGGCTTCAAGCAGGCATTTAGGTGTATTATCAGTGAGCGGCCTTAATCTACGCGCAACTCCTGCAGCTAATATTACGGCTTTCATGGATTTGTTTTTTGATTTTACAGTCGATACTGAACTGTATGAGTTTAATGATCAGGAAATAGGCATTCATGGGAATGAGATACCAGTAAAAAAGCAACTCGAGCCGTCCCAGGATGCTGAAAACAATCACGGCGCTGATTTGTGTTGTAGGGCCTAAAAAGGTCCAGAAACGCATGATCATTCGGTTTTTGCGATAAAACGCATCCGGGCAAACTTCCAAAATTTCCTTGATTTCCTTTTGTTTGCCTGTCATTCCTTTTTGCAGGCCGGCATAGCGGAGGTAGGTTTTAATCAGTAAACGCGAGAAAGGACGTTTCTTTTGCTGCTTGAGCATTTTCATCTCTTCGCGGAAGGCTTCCAGTTCTTCGTTGATATTTTGTATCCTACGGTTGGCAATATCCATAAAGCGCGCACGATAAAAATCAATATTCATCGAGTGAAAGACGATGCTCACGATTGCGCCGGCAAATACCAGCCAAAATGATAGCGTATGATGGCTTTGGGGAATGGAACCTATGGCAATACCGCCAAAGACGAAAATTCCGCTGAAATAATCTGCTACGCCATCAATGATACGTCCTGTTGGCGTACCGTTGCGTTTGATGCGTGCCAGCATGCCGTCGGCACAGTCAAACACATTGAACAGAAAATACAATCCGGCAGCAGCGTAAACGTAAACCTGATTACCAACCGCATAGCAAATTCCGGCCCAGAACCCGAAGAAAAGGGCCGTAAGCGTGAGTTGATTCGGCGTTACCGGAAAAGGCAATACCAGTTTGACCAAAAGGAAACCCATGGGCCTGTAAAGGATCAGATCCAATAGCTCTTCGGTCTCAATATTTTTGAGCGAAGATTTATATTCCTTCAGCCAACTCATTTACATATGCTTTTTGGCAAACTGCTTTATTGCTTTTATGAGGCGGGCATTTTCCTTGGGCGTACCAATACTGATGCGCAGGTGGGTGTTCAGGATTTCTTCGTTCATAAACTTGATAATCAAGTTTTTGCCTTCCAAATATTCTTTCAAAGGGGCTTTTACCTCTTCGGGTATTTTTACCAGGATAAAATTGGCATGGGAACGATAAGCTTTGAAACCCGGAATCATATTGAGCTCATCAAAATAGCGCTGGATATCTGCATTCATTTTAGAACGCATATCGTTATAGTAATCATCCGAATCCAGGGCAGCAAGGGCAATGCGTTCTGAAAGGCGGTTATACCCCAGATAGCGTGCGCTGAACTTCTCAAAATGTGCCAGCTCAGCACCCATGAATGCATATCCAATTCGGAGCCCTGCCAGGGCGTAATATTTACTGAATGTCCTAATAATCAGTAGTTTTGGGTATTTCTGAATCAGGTGGCTGATATAGGTTTTATCCGTATTGCTGAAAAGGCTGTAGGCTTCATCGAGTACAATAACCGAATCGGGGCAGGAGAGCAATATCCTTTCCAGTTGTTCGGCTTGAAGCATGTTTCCTGTTGGGTTATTGGGTGAAGCAATCAGGATAATTTTGGGTTTATGTTCCTGATAAAGCTCAATTAAGCGGTCAACATCATAGATAAATTCATCTTCGCCTTCAACGATGGGATATTCCAGCTGTTTGCCTTTCATTTCAGCGGCAATGGATTTATAGTACCACCACGAAAGTGAAGGGATCAGGATTGTGTCTTCTTTGCGGAGATAGCAATGTACGGCCTGTTTCAGGATGTCCTCCCCGCCGTATCCGAGTAGCAGCTGCCCTTCCGGGATATTGTAATCTTTTGAGAGACGCTCACTTAACCTGCTTTTTACTCCACGTGCGAAATCGCGGGAGTAAGCACTCATTTTTTTGAAATTCGGCTTTTTTAAAACCTGAAAGCATTTTGGGGCAGGACCGAAATGGTTTTCGTTCCTGTCTAGATATATTTTTTCGCTCATCTTTTGTTTGTAGGATATTTCTGGTTTAATATCCGGTTCAGGGCGCAAAAGTAGGGAAATTAAGCTTAAGTTTTTCGCTTGAGCTTGCTAATAATATGGTTACAGCCATTTATGCTCCAGATACCATTCAATAGTTTCTGAAAGGCCGCTGTTGAGATTGTAGTGTGGAAAAAAATCAAGTTCGTTTCTTGCCGGATTACTGTCGCACAGCCAGTTTATGCTGCTCAGTTCGTTCATTTTTTCCTTATTGAAAATTGGAAAATCACCCTTGACTTTTCCTCCGGTTTCAGAAAGCCATGCAGCTAAATGGGCTATAAATAAAGGTACTTTTATACGGAAAGTTTTTTTATTGAGTCGCTCTCGTATCATTTCGCCAAGCTGATGATTGGTGTAGGAACATCCATCGGCAATCAGGTATTTTTTATGTATAATGCTGCTTTCCAAAGCGGTCATGGCGGCACGGGCGAGATCTTTGACGTAGATAAAGCTCAGGTGCTGCTCTTTGAGCCCGATATATCCTTCAAAACCTTTATTGATCATTTTCATGAAAACCAGCAAATCTTTTTCCCTGGGGCCATATACTGTTGTTGGCTTTAGAGCAATCCAAGGGAAGTTGCCGGTTGTTTCCAGATATTTTTCGGCTTCCAGCTTGCTTTTGGCATAGGAGGTTAATGGCTTGGATTCCTGATCTATATGAATCGGCTGTAAGCTGTTGGGATCGCCCGGTCCACAGGCTGCCAAACTGCTCATCAGCAAAAATTTTTCCGGGATGCAATTGCTTTCCCTCAATGCATTGACCAGGTTTTCGGTCAATCCGGTATTGATTTTGAAGTAGTCTTCTTTTTTTGAAACTTTGGTTGCACCAGCATTGTGCAGGATGTAGTTGAATGTTCGTCCTGCAGCTTTTTGATCTTTAAAAAATTCTGTCAGGGCCTGTTGATCTGACAAATTTGGGTAAACAAATTCAATATCTAAATCCCTGATCTGGCTGAGATCACTGTTTTGGCGCACGGCAGCATAAACTTTATATCCTTTTCGGATGGCTTCTTCAACCAAAAAACTGCCAATAAAGCCGTTTGCGCCAGTGATGAGGATGTTTTTCATCAGATTTTTTTCAGGTATGCACGCCTTTTTTTATGGATACGGTAATCATATCCTTCCCACTGGCGACGCACCATTTCATTGTTTTCCAGTTCAACATTGGTTTCCGCTTTGCGGTAGCCTTCTTTGATGTAAATGGGTATTAGGTAGTCGAATAAAATTGCATTAACGCCTTTTTTTTGGTATTCGGGCAATACACCGATCAGGTAAAAATCGATGGTATCACGTTTTTTCATGGCCTGAAGCAGATGATACCATCCGAATGGCAGGAGTTTGCCTTTGATTTTCTGCATAGCTTTCGACATGGATGGCATGGTAATCCCAAATCCCACTACCTGATCTTCATCGTTCATGATTACCGGCACATACTGGGGTTTGATATAACTGAAATATTTTTTGGTATAATATTTTTTCTGTCGATCTGATAGTCCGGCAAAACCATAAACGGGCTTAAAAGCCTGATTGAGCACATCAAAAATTTGATCGGCATAGGGCAGGAGTTCTTTAGCTTTTTTGACATTCAGCATGCGGAGGCCGAATTTTTTCTTCACGATATCTGCAATGCGGTGCACGCGATCCGGCACACCTTCGGGCACCATCACCTCATATTCAAACCAATCGGCATCTTTGGCGTAGCCCAGCTTATCCATATGCTCCGGATAATAGGGATGGTTGTAAATTGTGGCTATAGTGCCTTCTTCTTCAAACCCTTCGATGAGCATGCCTTCTTTGTCCATATCGCTGAAACCCAAAGGCCCGTTTACTGCTTCCATGCCTTTTTCTTTTGCCCATTCTTCCACTTTTTGCATCAAAGCAGATGATACATCATAATCATCGATAAAATCGATCCAACCGAAACGCATGTATTTTTGATCCCATGCTTCATTTGCTTTGTGGTTCAGGATTGCGGCAATGCGACCAACAATTTTACCGTTTTCATTATGGGCAATCCAAAGTTTGGTTTCACAGAATTCAAAAGCAGGATTTTTTTTGGGATTAAATGTTTCTGCTTCTTCCATGAGTATGGAAGGAACAAAGTATGCATTGTCTTTATACAATTCCAAAGGAAAGCGTATAAAAGCCTTTAAATCCTTCTTGCTCTTGACTTCTTTGATGCTCAGCTTCATAATTTTAATTGTGTTTGTCCCTTAATTCTGGACTATGCAGTGCCTGTACATAGAGTCGGGTTTCTGGTTCATGATGTTCAAGCTCAAGGCATTCTACTGAAAGCTTTCAGTAGAATAATCCCGAAGCATCGGGAGACATTATGGACAAGCGCTAAATATTATCTTCCTTGCGTGTACGCCCCAGCAAAAGTTTCATATAGCAACGACGACGCTTATGGAGTTCATAATCAAAGTTTTTCCAAAGAGATTGCACTTCCTGGTTGCTTTCGTATTCAATATTGGTTTCGGCATATTTGAATCCCTTGGCAAGGACATTCTTGCCCATTTCATCAATCAATACCGCACTGATGCCTTTATTAATATATTCCGGGCGTGCACCGATGAAATACATATCAAGCACATCTGTCTTCAGGATTTCCTTACGGTTTTTGATCAGGCTGAGGAAATCAACTTTTCCTTTTGATTTCTGCAGGAATTTTGAAACTGAGGGCATCGTCACAGCAAAAGCGGCCACGCGATCATTTTGATCCAGCATAATAGTAACCAAATCCGTATCCAAATAGTTGATATAACGGCTTACATAGAAATCCATGATTTCCTGGGTGATAGGCGTAAAACCATAGAGCAGCCCATATACATCATTGATCATATTGATAATTTCCGGGATGTATTTATGGGTGTCCTGAGGTTTTTCCAGTTTTGCCAGACGTAGTTGATGTTTATTGCGGACATAATCGGCCACCCTTTTTATTTTCGCCGGAATTTCATCCGGTATGCGCACGCGATACTCAACCCAACCCGCATCCTTTCGATAACCACTGTCGAGTATGAGATTTTCGTAATAAGGGTGATTGTAGCGTTCCACAATTGTTGCCAATTGATCAAAGCCTTCTACGAGGATGCCTTCTGTATCAAAATCAGTGAACCCCAATGGTCCGTGCACTGCTTCCATTCCGCTGGCAACAGCCCAGTTTTCCGCAGTACTGAAAAGCGCCCTGCTTACTTCAACATCATCAATACAGTCGAACCAGCCAAAACGGGCATGACGTTTGCCCCATTTGGCAATGTATTCGTTATTGATAATCCCGGCAATCCGTCCGGCAGTTTTTCCGTCCTTTTCTGCGATCCAAAGCTTGATATCGCAATTGCGCATTACGGGGTTTTTATCCCCAAACACATTCATTTCCTGATCAATCACAGGTGGCACCCAAAACGGGTTATCTGAATAAAGAGCAAAGGGGAAGGAAACAAATTCCTTCAGCTCTTTTTTTGTGTTGATTTCTTTTATTTGAACAGACATTTTTTTAGCTTTTATTCTACAATGTGCAGTTTCTTTCCAATACGGTACATGGTATCTAGAGCCCTGTCTATCTGTTCTCTGGTATGTGTAGCCATCAGGCTGAAACGAATCAGTGTCGAGTCGCTTGGCACCGCAGGACTTACAACCGGGTTTACAAAAATACCTTCGTTCATCAGCATTTTTGTGAACACAAACGTTTTGGCATCTTCACGCACATAGACCGGAATAATGGGTGTTTCGGTGATACCAATGTCAAAACCAAGCGCTTTGAATTTATTAATAGCGTAATGCGTATGCTTCCAAAGTGTTTCGATGCGCTCGGGTTCCTGCTGAATAATCTCAAGCGCAGCAAGGGCGCTGGCGGCAGAAGCTGGTGCTATACTGGCACTGAAAATCAAGGAACGGCTGTTGTGCTTCAGGAAATTAATGGTTTCGTTATCACTGGCAATAAACCCTCCAATAGATGCGAGGGATTTACTGAATGTGCCCATTATCAGGTCAACTTCATCGGTAAGGCCAAAATGTGATGCAGTACCGGCTCCTTGTTTACCAATAACTCCCAAAGCATGGGCATCATCAACCATAACAGTGGCACCGTATTTCCTGCTCAGTTCTACAATTTCCGGTAGTTTTACGATATCTCCTTCCATGCTGAAAACGCCGTCAACCACAATCAGTTTGATTTTATCGCTTTCGCATTTTTTTAGCTCGCGTTCCAGGCTGGCCATATCGTTATGCCTGTACTTATAGGCACTTGAAAACGAAAGCCTGCGTCCTTCAATGATGCTGGCGTGATCCAGCTCATCAAGGATAATATAGTCTTGTCGTCCTGTTATCGCAGATATTACGCCAACGTTTACTAAAAAACCGGCACTGTAAACCAATGCGCCTTCTTTTCCGACAAATTTTGCCAGTTTTTCTTCCAGTTCGATGTGGATGTCCAGTGTACCGTTCAGGAAACGGCTACCTGCGCATCCCGAACCATATTTGTCTATGGCGGCTTTTGAAGCCTCTTTGATTTTTGGATGATTTGTAAGCCCAAGATAGGAGTTGGATCCGAACATGAGCACTTTTTTGCCGTTGATAATCACTTCGGCATCCTGATCTGATTCCACTACCCTGAAATATGGGTAAACACCCAGTTTCTGGGCTTGTTGTGGAAGGTCATATTTAGCTAATTTTTTTTGTAATGGTCGCATTTAAAGTTTTTCAAATTAATAACTTGATGTCCCATTCTGATTGTTTTAATACAATCAAGCCTGCAAATATAAGAATTTAATAAAAACAGATGATATTTATATAAATAACTGGAAAAGAGTTGTTTGAAGGTGTTTTGTGTTTTTACGAAGATAAAAGGAAAACTGCTGGTTTTTTGTGGATTGAAGGGAGTTTCCCTTTCCAGTCTTTAATCGATCTGCTTTTAATAAAGGCATCGGGATGGCTGATATTGGCTGCAATACAGAGCATTGTGGCAGGATCACAGTGCTGCACTATTTGTTCGAGCAGTTGCATATTGCGGTAGGGTGTTTCCATAAACATTTGAGTTTGTCCGCTCTGTTTTGCCTGACGTTCCAGTTTTTTCAACGCATTGAGCCTTTGTTTTTTATCGATGGGAAGATATCCGTGGAATGAGAAATTTTGCCCGTTAAAACCGGATGAAATCAGTGCCATCAGGATGGAGGAGGGGCCGATGAGCGGTTCGACAGATATGTTGTTTTCGTGGCAGAGTTTTACGATGAAACTGCCCGGATCGGCGATGCATGGTGGGCCGGCTTCCGAAATCATGCCCATATCTGTTCCGGAAATCATGGGCAAAATATATTCAAGTGCCTGTTGCTCCGTAGTGCGTTTGTTGAGCTCATAAAAGCTTAGGTCATCTATATTGACCGAAGGGTCTACAGACTTGATAAACCGACGTGCCGACCGGATGTTTTCTACAATGAAATGCTTGCAATTTATTATGACCTCCCGATTGTAGGGAGGAAAAAGCCTGTCCGGTGCAACAAATCCCAAATCACTCGGAATCAGATATAATTTACCGCTTTTAGCGCAATGATTTACCATGGTAAGTTGTTTAAATCCTGATTTCCGCCACTAAGGATAATGGCGATTTTTTGATATTTCTGAGGAATTTTTTCTTCGAGCACTGCTGCAAGGGGCACCGCTGAACTGGGTTCCACAATTATCTTCATGCGTTCCCAAATCAAGCGCATGGCTTTTATTATGGATTCCTCTTCAACGCATATGATGTCCTCCACATATTTCATGATTAAGGGGAAAGTAATGCTGCCCAATGAAGTCAGCAAGCCATCAGCAATGGTTTTGGGGTTTTGGGACGGAACAAATTTTTTGGAATGGAAACTTCGGTAGGCGTCATCTGCACCTAATGGCTCACAGGCAATTACAGGTATTCCTCCAAAATAGTGTGCCGAAAGTGCAGTTCCGCTGAGCAGTCCGCCGCCACCAACAGGCGCCAGGATTACATCCGGTTTTTCATCTAAGCTTTCAATCAGCTCTTTAGCCGCTGTTGCCTGGCCGCATATTATGCTTTCGTTATTGTATGGATGAATTTCCATTGAGCCGCTTTCGGCAATTACTTCTTGCAGTGTTTGTTCCCGTGCCTCGAGCGTAGGTTTGCAGAAACGGATCATGCCACCGTAACTCTTTACGGCTGCAATTTTGATTTTTGGGGCGTTATCAGGCATCACAATATGAGCAGGGAATCCGCGTAAAGCAGCAGCACGGGCTAATGCTGCCGCGTGGTTTCCGCTTGAATGTGTGGCCACGCCTTTCTCGGCAACGGCATCACTGAGTGAAAACACCACATTGCATGCGCCACGTGATTTAAAAGCACCGGCTTTCTGGAAATTTTCGCATTTAAAATGAATTTGCCTGCCACTGATCCGGTTTATCCATTCGGATGATAGAACCGGTGTGCGATGTGTATAGGGCGCAATGCGTTCGGCGGCTTGCCGGATGTCGTTTGCTGTGATGTTAGTCATTGTTTTTCAGTATCTTTTCAGCTATTTTTTCTGTAGCTATGTCCAGCATTTGATAAGTGTCGTCAAAACCACTGACACCCCCGTAATAGGGGTCTGCAACATCAATTTGGCCGTTGGGATAGACTTCGTTCATGATCATGCTTACCTTTTGGCGGTCATTTTCATTTCGGGCCAAACGGAGTACATTTCGGTAGTTTTGGCTGTCCATTACATAAATTATGTCAAAATGGTCGAAATCACTTTGCTCGAATTGCCTTCCGCTCAGGTCGCTGATGTCCATGCCGTGTTCCCGCAGTTTTGCCATGGCCCGACGGTCGGGCTGTTCGCCAACATGATAAGCTGCTGTGCCACAGGAGTCAACTTCTGCCTGCAGTTTGTATTTCTCTATTTTGGAGCGCATTATTCCTTCTGCCATTGGCGACCGGCATATATTTCCGAGGCACACCATTAATATTTTTTGCATATGCATTTGACTTAGGTATTACAAAAATACATAAAAAGCCCGTCGGGTTAATGACAGGCTTTTTAATAAATTTGATTTAATTTGATCAGATTTTAATCTTTTTTTCCAATTCTTTGAAATATGATTTGAATTGTTTGTCTGTCTCTTTCAGGTTGTTAACGGTTCGTATGGCGTGCAGCACCGTTGCATGGTCTTTATTGCCACAGTGCATTCCTATGGTTGCCAAAGAAGCTTTTGTATGTTCTTTTGAGAAATACATGGCGAGCTGACGGGCCTGAACAATTTCGCGTTTACGGGTTTTGCTGTTCAGGATTTCCATCGGGATTCCAAAATAATCGCAAATTACTTTTTGGATATAATCAATACTGATTTCGCGGCTGGTGCTGATTACGAATTTATCGATGAGTTTTTTGGCCAGGTCCAGCGTTATTGCTTTCTTGTTGAGCGATGATTGTGCAATAATACTAATGAGTGCCCCTTCAAGTTCGCGCACATTGTTATTAATGCTGTAGGCAAGATAATCAAGCACATCGGCAGGGATTTCCAGGCCGTTGTTATAGACTTTGCTTTTCAGGATGGCTTTTCGTGTTTCAGTATCAGGTACCTGTAAATCGGCTGCCAGACCCCATTTGAAGCGCGAGAGCAAGCGCTCTTCCATTCCTTTTAGCTCAACAGGCGGTTTGTCGGAGGTTATGATAATTTGCTTGTTGCGCTGAATCAAGTGGTTGAAAATGTGGAAGAAAACATCCTGGGTTTTAATACGGTTGGCAAGAAATTGGATATCATCGAGGATCAAAACATCAATCATCTGATAGAAATTCACGAAGTCGTTTTGATTTTTGTTGCGCGATGCCTCAACGAACTGGTGCATAAACTGTTCCGTTTGTACATAAAGGACAGTTTTGTCGGGAAAATTATTTTTGACCTGTAGCCCGATTGCATGTGTCAGGTGTGTTTTTCCCAAACCTGTTTTACTGTAAACCAACATTGGGTTGAAGGCTGTCTTTCCGGGATTTTCAGCAATGGCAAATCCTGCTGAACGGGCTAAACGGTTGCAGTCGCCTTCCACAAAAGTGTCGAAGCTATAGTTTTCGTTGAGTTGGGATTGGATTTTTAATTTTTTGAGCCCGGGAATTATAAAAGGGTTGGGGATGTCTTTGCTGCCACCGCTGTTAATATTGACCGGCATATTAACAGAAGGGTTATCTGTAGCATTTTTATTGCCTGTAGGTACTTTAACTGTATGTGCCGGTTCTTTTTTATCCATAACAATGCTGTATTCAAGACGTCCTTCTGCACCGAGTTCCCTGCGGATAGTCTTTTTGAGAATATCAATGTATTCATCTTCGAGCCATTCATAAAAAAACTGGCTGGGAACCTGGATCGTTAAAATATTTTTATCCAGCTTTACCGGTTTAATAGGGGTAAACCATGTTTTAAAACCTTGTGGCGGAATGTTATCCTTGATAACTTCCAAGCATCTGCTCCATACGACTTCGTGTGTTTCTTGTCTGTGCTGCATTCTTTTAAATAATTTTTGCTTTTGCCTTAACAAAAATTTAATTTTAGGTTCTAAGCTGTTTTCAATAGACCTGAACTAACTAATCTAAATATGACTTTTAAATTTTCAACAAATATCAGATTAATTTCGTGAAAAAAAAAGCGGTTTTTCACTTGACTTTTTAAGAAATGCGTTTTATCCTCTAAATGAAGCTCTTAGTTTAATATGTTGATTAATAAATATTTATACGTTTGTTAAACCTCTTAAGTGATCATTTATAGGTGTTTATAGAAATTCGGAAAAATGATTTTTTTTTGAACGGATTGTGCATAACTTTTTGGAACTTTTTCGGCAAAATTTTCTGAAATTTTTAATTGGCTGAGTATAAAGTATTTGTTAACCAGTTATGATATTAATAGAAAATTAGTAAATTTTAATACACGGAATAATTGGCTTTTAAGGTGTTTCACCTAGAATAAGATATTGTATTTCGGTGCTTTCAAGTTCAGAATGTAAACGAATCCAATTTACATTTGCCTCCATCCAATAGCTTTGCGTACCTAGATTAATAACATAGGTCTGTAGCCTTCGGTTGTTTTCAACATTTAATATTGTTCCCCCGTAAACCATTCCGCTCCGGCCAAAATTCACGACCAGTTCATGTGCTTTGATCCCGGCTTTATAGTTAACTTTTACAACAAGATAGAGTGGCCCCCCAGGCTCAAAACCTTCGTAATCTTTGAGTGTAAACGCCACTGAGCTGTCGGCAGGAATTGTGATGCTGTTTTGGCTTAATGCTTTAATTTCACCACTCATCAGCAGTTTGTTGATGCGTTCGACTTGCTGGTAAGGATACTCTTCTTCAGGGATCAGGTATGCGGCATTTTGATAATTGTAATTGGCCTTGGCATATTTTCCTTTTTCAAAATATGTGTCGCCGATTTCGATATATTCATCAAAAAGTTTTCTGATTTTCGCGGGATCAAATGCCAGCAATTCATAGAGTTTTTTCATCTGATCGCGTGGATAGCTTTCGTTTGGTTTTATGGTGGTTGCATTGTAGTACTCCATTCTTGCTTCCCTATATTGTTTTTCATCAAATAGGGCATCGGCTTTAGCGATCGATTCCCTGTAGGCTTCTTCCTTTTCACGCATTTCACGCAATAAATTTTCCAGCCAGCTTATTTTGTTTTGCGGATAAAGCTCATCTGGTTTGAGCCTGGATGCAAGCTGATATTCTTTGAGTGCTTCTGTATAGTCTTGTTTTTTAAGTAATTGGTCGCCATTGTCGATGTGTAATTTGTAATCTGCTTCCAGTTGTGCCAAACGGGCTGCCTCAGCTTTTTGCAGGCACAACTCGAGTTTGCTTTGAGTGTTGGTATGATCGGGCTTAATTTCCAGTGCGGACCTAAACGCCCTTATGGCCTCATCCCACAGTTCACGGTTCATGGCATCATCACCTTGTGCAACAAATGATGTAAATCGGGCTTCACGTGCTTTAATGTCGGCAATAATTTGTTCGATTTCATTTTTGAGGGCGCTTGCTTCACTTTTTCCCGGATAAATTTCCAGGGCTAAAACGACATTGGAAAGCGCATCTTCATATTGTTCTTCCTCTTTATGATTGAGTGCCAGAAGCATTAATTGTTCAAACCTGGCTTTTCGTTCTGCTTCAATGGCTGCAAGTTTGTCGTTTATTTTGAGGATTTGCTCTTTGGGATATTGTTCTTCCGGTTTTATTGCTGATGCTGCTTCGTAAGCATCTGCGGCATGGGCCCAGTCCTGTGCGGCGAAATGTGCATCTGCTTCGGTGATATGTTTAATGTATTCTGCTTCACGGGCCGCGATTTCGGATTCAATGTCACTGATCCTCTGGATTTGTGCCTGTGCATATTGTGAATTGGGCTTTACCGAAAGTGCTTGTTCATAATCTTTGCGCGCATCAGCCCATTGATCCAGAGCAAACATACTATCAGCTTTTGAGATATAGGATTCGTATTCTTTGTTTTGTGCAATTAGGTTTTTTGCTTTGGTTATCTGCTCCGCAGGATATTTTTCATCAGCTTTTAATTCAAGGGCTTTAGTGTAGGTTTCGATGGATTGCCTGAAGTTTTCATCGGCAAAAAACTGATCGGCCTGACTGATGAATTGATTGTAGGCTTCATCAGTAGCCGCTTTTTCGGCCAGAATATCATTGATTTTATCTATTTGGTTTTGTGGATATTCTTCTTTTGGCTTTACCGCAAGGGCTGAGTCGTAATTGATAAGGGATTCCTGCCAGTTTTCATTTCTGAAATATTTGTCGGCCTGAAGGATGAAATTTGCATAACGATTTTCTTTCTGCTTTTGCGCTGCAATCATCTCCTGCAGGCTTTTAATGCGGCTCTGTGCAAATTCATCGCCCGGCTTCAGCTCTATGGCTTTTTCATAATAGCCGATGGCCGATTCCAGCTTGTTGTTAAGGTAAAGCTTTTCTGCATCTGCAAGTGCTTGTTTGTAGGCATCTTCAATTGCTTGTAGTTTTTGTTGATGTATGCTGTTGATTTCCTGTAGTTTAAGTCGAGCATAGTTTTCTTTGGGTTTTATTTCCAATGAATTCTGGTAAAATCTTGAAGCAGTTTCATAATCTTCTCTGCTGAAAGCGGCATCGGCCTGTGCAATGGCTTCCTCATAAGCGGCATCCTGATCGGCCAGTTCTTTGATTTTTTGGTCGATAAGCTGGATTTGCTCTTGTGGATAAGTTTCCTCCGCTTTTATACCCAGCGCGTTCTGGTAAGCGGTTTTCGCTGCGGGCCAGTCCTCTTTTTCGAACGCTGCATCGGCCAGGGCAATTGCTTCCTCATAAGCGGCATCCTGATCGGCCAGTTCTTTGATTTTTTGGTCGATGAGCTGAATTTGCTCTTGTGGATAAGTTTCCTCCGCTTTTATACCCAGCGCGTTTTGGTAGGCGGTTTTCGCTGCGGGCCATTCTTCTTTTTCGAACGCTGCATCGGCTAAGGCAATGATTTCCTCATAAGCGGCATCCTGATCGGCCAGTTCTTTGATTTTCAGGTCGATGAGCTGGATTTGCTCTTGTGGATAAGTTTCCTCCGATTTAATGCTCAATGCGCTCTGGTAGGCGGATTTTGCTGCGGGCCATTCTTCTTTTTCGAACGCTGCATCGGCCAGGGCAATTGCTTCCTCATAAGCGGCATCCTGATCGGCCAGTTCCTTTATTTTTTGGTCGATGAGCTGGATTTGCTCTTGTGGATAAGTTTCCTCCGCTTTTATACCCAGCGCGTTTTGGTAAGCGGTTTTCGCTGCGGGCCATTCCTCTTTTTCGAACGCTGCATCTGCTAAGGCAATCGCTTCTTCATAAGCGGCATCCTGATCGGCCAGTTCCTTTATTTTTTGGTCGATGAGCTGGATTTGCTCTTGTGGATAAGTTTCCTCCGCTTTTATACCCAGCGCGTTTTGGTAAGCGGTTTTCGCTGCGGGCCATTCTTCTTTTTCGAACGCTGCATCGGCCAGGGCAATCGCTTCCTCATAAGCGGCATCCTGATCGGCCAGTTCTTTGATTTTTTGATCGATGAGCTGGATTTGCTCTTGTGGATAAGTTTCCTCTGCTTTTATACCCAGCGCGTTCTGGTAGGCGGATTTCGCTGCGGGCCATTCCTCTTTTTCGAACGCTGCATCGGCCAGGGCAATCGCTTCCTCATAAGCGGCATCCTGATCGGCCAGTTCTTTGATTTTTTGATCGATGAGCTGGATTTGCTCTTGTGGATAAGTTTCCTCTGCTTTGATGCTCAATGCGTTTTGGTAGGCGGATTTCGCTGCCGGCCATTCCTCTTTTTCGAACGCTGCATCTGCCAGGGCAATGGCTTCCTCATAAGCGGCATCCTGATCGGCCAGCTCTTTGATTTTCAGGTCGATGAACTGAATTTGCTCTTGTGGATAAGTTTCCTCCGCTTTTATACCCAGCGCGTTTTGGTAGGCGGATTTCGCTGCGGGCCAGTCCTCTTTTTCGAACGCTGCATCGGCCAGGGCAATCGCTTCCTCATAAGCGGCGCATCCTGATCGGCCAGTTCTTTGATTTTTTGGTCGATGAGCTGAATTTGCTCTTGTGGATAAGTTTCCTCTGCTTTTATAGTCAGCGCGTTCTGGTAGGCGGATTTCGATGCGGGCCATTCTTCTTTTTCGAACGCTGCATCTGCTAAGGCAATCGCTTCCTCATAAGCGGCATCCTGATCGGCCAGTTCTTTGATTTTTTGGTCGATGAGCTGGATTTGCTCTTGTGGATAAGTTTCCTCCACTTTTATACCCAGCGCGTTTTGGTAGGCGGATTTCGCTGCGGGCCAGTCCTCTTTTTCGAACGCTGCATCGGCCAGGGCAATCGCTTCCTCATAAGCGGCATCCTGATTGGCCAGTTCTTTGATTTTCTGGTCGATGAGCTGGATTTGCTCTTGTGGATAAGTTTCTTCTGCTTTTATAGTCAGCGCGTTTTGGTAGGCGGATTTTGCTGCCGGCCATTCCTCTTTTTCGAACGCTGCATCGGCCAGGGCAATCGCTTCCTCATAAGCGGCATCCTGATCGGCCAGTTCTTTGATTTTTTGATCGATGAGCTGGATTTGCTCTTGTGGATAAGTTTCCTCTGCTTTTATACCCAGCGCGTTCTGGTAGGCGGATTTCGCTGCGGGCCATTCCTCTTTTTCGAACGCTGCATCGGCCAGGGCAATCGCTTCCTCATAAGCGGCATCCTGATCGGCCAGTTCTTTGATTTTTTGATCGATGAGCTGGATTTGCTCTTGTGGATAAGTTTCCTCTGCTTTGATGCTCAATGCGTTTTGGTAGGCGGATTTCGCTGCCGGCCATTCCTCTTTTTCGAACGCTGCATCTGCCAGGGCAATGGCTTCCTCATAAGCGGCATCCTGATCGGCCAGCTCTTTGATTTTCAGGTCGATGAACTGAATTTGCTCTTGTGGATAAGTTTCCTCCGCTTTTATACCCAGCGCGTTTTGGTAGGCGGATTTCGCTGCGGGCCAGTCCTCTTTTTCGAACGCTGCATCGGCCAGGGCAATCGCTTCCTCATAAGCGGCATCCTGATCGGCCAGTTCTTTGATTTTTTGGTCGATGAGCTGAATTTGCTCTTGTGGATAAGTTTCCTCTGCTTTTATAGTCAGCGCGTTCTGGTAGGCGGATTTCGATGCGGGCCATTCTTCTTTTTCGAACGCTGCATCTGCTAAGGCAATCGCTTCCTCATAAGCGGCATCCTGATCGGCCAGTTCTTTGATTTTTTGGTCGATGAGCTGGATTTGCTCTTGTGGATAAGTTTCCTCCACTTTTATACCCAGCGCGTTTTGGTAGGCGGATTTCGCTGCGGGCCAGTCCTCTTTTTCGAACGCTGCATCGGCCAGGGCAATCGCTTCCTCATAAGCGGCATCCTGATCGGCCAGTTCTTTGATTTTTTGATCGATGAGCTGGATTTGCTCTTGTGGATAAGTTTCCTCTGCTTTTATACCCAGCGCGTTCTGGTAGGCGGATTTCGCTGCGGGCCATTCCTCTTTTTCGAACGCTGCATCGGCCAGGGCAATCGCTTCCTCATAAGCGGCATCCTGATCGGCCAGTTCTTTGATTTTTTGATCGATGAGCTGGATTTGCTCTTGTGGATAAGTTTCCTCTGCTTTTATACCCAGCGCGTTCTGGTAGGCGGATTTCGCTGCGGGCCATTCCTCTTTTTCGAACGCTGCATCGGCCAGGGCAATCGCTTCATCATAAGCGGCATCCTGATCGGCCAGTTCTTTGATTTTCAGGTCGATGAGCTGGATTTGCTCTTGTGGATAAGTTTCCTCTGCTTTTATAGTCAGCGCGTTCTGGTAGGCGGTTTTTGCTGCGGGCCATTCTTCTTTTCCGAACGCTGCATCGGCCAGGGCAATCGCTTCATCATAAGCGGCATCCTGATCGGCCAGCTCTTTGATTTTCTGGTCGATGAGCTGGATTTGCTCTTGTGGATAAGTTTCCTCTGCTTTTATACCCAGCGCGTTCTGGTAGGCGGATTTCGCTGCGGGCCATTCCTCTTTTTCGAACGCTGCATCGGCCAGGGCAATCGCTTCCTCATAAGCGGCATCCTGATCGGCCAGTTCTTTGATTTTTTGATCGATGAGCTGGATTTGCTCTTGTGGATAAGTTTCCTCTGCTTTTATACCCAGCGCGTTCTGGTAGGCGGATTTCGCTGCGGGCCATTCCTCTTTTTCGAACGCTGCATCGGCCAAGGCAATCGCTTCCTCATAAGCGGCATCCTGATCGGCCAGTTCTTTGATTTTCAGGTCAATGAGCTGGATTTGCTCTTGTGGATAGCTTTCTTCCGCTTTGATGCCCAATGCGTTCAGGTAGGCGGATTTTGCTGCCGGCCATTCCTCTTTTTCGAACGCTGCATCGGCCAGGGCAATCGCTTCCTCATAAGCGGCATCCTGATTGGCCAGTTCTTTGATTTTCTGGCCGATGAGCTGGATTTGCTCTTGTGGATAAGTTTCCTCTGCTTTTATAGTCAGCGCGTTCTGGTAGGCGGTTTTTGCTGCGGGCCATTCTTCTTTTCCGAACGCTGCATCGGCCAGGGCAATCGCTTCATCATAAGCGGCATCCTGATCGGCCAGCTCTTTGATTTTCTGGTCGATGAGCTGGATTTGCTCTTGTGGATAGCTTTCTTCCGCTTTTATAGTCAGCGCGTTTTGGTAAGCGGTTTTCGCTGCGGGCCATTCTTCTTTTCCGAACGCTGCATCGGCCAGGGCAATCGCTTCATCATAAGCGGCATCCTGATCGGCCAGTTCTTTGATTTTCAGGTCGATGAGCTGGATTTGCTCTTGTGGATAAGTTTCCTCTGCTTTTATAGTCAGCGCGTTCTGGTAGGCGGATTTTGCTGCGGGCCATTCCTCTTTTTCGAACGCTGCATCGGCTAAGGCAATCGCGTCCTCATAAGCAGCATCCTGATTGGCCAGTTCTTTGATTTTCAGGTCTATGAGCTGGATTTGCTCTTGTGGATAAGTTTCCTCCGCTTTTATACCCAGCGCGTTCTGGTAGGCGGTTTTTGCTGCCGGCCATTCTTCTTTTCCGAACGCAGCATCGGCCAGGGCAATTGCTTCGTTGTATGACTTTTCTGTTGCCTCAATTTGTTCGAGGATTTCTTCCAATGCTGCTATTTTCCCTTTTGGGTAATCTTCTTCCGGTTTGATTTGACTGGCATCTTGAAAGGAAGTCAGTGCATTTTGCCAATCTTCGTCCTTTTCAAAAGTTTCAGCCTCAGCGATTTTAGTATTATAATCCTGCTCCTTTTGAGCCAATTGTTCAAGAATACCCTCGATTTCAGACTTTCGATCAAGTGCGTGTTCACCTTTTGGTTTAACATCCAAAGCCTGTTGATATTTATCTAAAGCTTTTTGCCAGCTTTTGTTGTCGTATAAAGCATCCGCTTCAATGATAAAAGCATCATATTTTTTTTGGTCCTCAACTTCATAGGCCAGTATCATTTCAATTTGGTGGATTTTTTGTTTTGGCCTGCCATCATCCGGGAAAATTTCAGAAGCCTGCTTATAAATGGGCAAGGCCTCTGATATTTTATCCGAGCGGTAAAGCTCATCAGCCTGTGCAAGAAGCGTTTCAAAATTATCCAATTTGGCTTGTTCGGCAGCCTCTACGAGCTTAAGACGTGCAGGAGGATCGGGTCGTTTCGGAAAAAGAGCAGCAGCATCATTAAAAAACGCACGGGCCTGCTCAAATTCTTCCTTTGAAAGAGCATTATCACCTTTGCTTATAAAATCTTGATATTTAGCTTCTTTAGCTTCATTTTCGGCAATTGTAGCATCAATTTCCTTGATTTTTTTGAGTGCAAACGCATCATCCTCCTTTATATCCAAAGCATTTTGCAGTAAGGAGCGTGCTTTTGAGAGATCATCCTCATAAAGTGCTTTTTTGGCTTGCGCAATCAGATCCGTGAATTCCTTTTCCCTGGCTTCACCTTGCGCAAGTATGGAATTTATCTTCGCCATCTTTTTTTTGATACCGGCATGATCCGGATTCAGACGAGCAGCATATTTGTATGCACCCAGTGCATTTTCATATTCATTTAACGCATACACACTGTCAGCATATGAAAGAGCTTTTTCGAAAGCTGCATTTTGAGAAAAGGCAGAGAAGGGGAGAAGTCCTAAAAAAAATATGAAGGCAAACACCAAAATGCACTTCAAAGGCAAAAACCATTTGAGTGCGGAAAAAACTCCACAGGCAGAAAAAGAAAAGTCCCTCATATATTCTTATTACTGACAATATACGTTTCAGCTTTTAAATTATTGTATAGGGCAAGTTAAAAAGCAAAAGTGAATAGGAAAAAGGAAAGAGAACATATTGCATGATGGATTTACATCCGTATATCCGACATACAAATGTAATCAAAAACCACTTCGTTACATAAGTAAACACCACATAAAAAGCAAGGCATCAGCACTAATGTAAAGCTGAAAATCGACAAAGTAATTGCATTGATTTAAAAAACACTAAATCAATATTATAAAATGGTTATCTAAAGTAATATCTATTAAAAAAATATAGTTTTACCAAGCGGAATGAACAGTATTCATGGATACATCTGTAACATCAGCGCATTATGTTTTGTTTTGTGAACAAGAAATTTTCTATTGCCTTTTCTCCTGGAATTGATTAGTTTTGTGAACAAATTTAGGAGCTATGATAAAACGTATCAACAAAATCATAAAGGAAAAAAATCTGAGCGCTTCTCAACTGGCAACAGAAGTAGGTGTACAGCGAAGTAGTATTTCCCACATCCTAAGTGGGCGAAACCGTCCCAGTTTAGATTTCGTTCAGAAAATGCTCAAAGCCTATCCCGATTTGAACCCATCCTGGGTATTGATGGGCGAAGGATCGATCTACAAAGGGGATCAAAACAAAGAGCAGGCCAAAACGAATGTTGAGCAAAAGGGCAAAGCTGACTTATTTTCTGAAGATCAAGTAATTGAAGAGAAAAATACCTCATTAGTCAAAGACGAAGAGCCGGCACAATATCTGGCCAGACCGGCATCAGCTAATGAAAAAAGCCCCTTTCCCGAAGAAAAGAGGCAAAAAATTGATGATGAAAAAGTTTCTCCATCTTCCGATAGGAGAATTATCAAAAGGATTATTCTTGTTTATGAAGACAACAGTTTTCAGGAGCTATTCCCTTCCAGTCAGGGTCTCTAAATTGCTCAAAACCAGCAAAAAAGTGACTTGCTTCCAACAAAGCGTTTTCATCGCTGTCCGAGCCATGCACCGCATTGGCCTGAATGCTTGTGCCGCACAAATAGCGGATCGTACCTTCCTGGGCTTCTTTTGGGTTCGTTGAGCCAATCAGTTTCCTGTACTCTTCAACGGCATTGGGTTTTTCCAAAATAGCTGCAATAATAGGCCCGGAAGTCATAAATTCGACCAAATCATTGTAAAAAGGGCGTTCCTTATGAACTTCATAAAAGCGTGCCGCTTCATTGCGGCTTAAGCGTACCATTTTCATTGCAGCAATGCGGAAACCATTGTCGTTGATAATCTTAAGTATTGAACCAATGCACTTGTTTTTAACTGCATTGGGCTTAATCATTGTAAAAGTTGAATTTCCTGCCATAAGTTTCATTTTGATGTGATCAAATATACAAAATTTTGATGTGATTTTCATGTAGTTAACCCTCAATTTTTGGATATGTTCAACCTATGGATAGATAATACCGGGCATTAGCATCAAAATTATTATCTTTGCCATTCATCAAAAAAAACAATAGCCTTGACTCTGGATAATCTTTATAAATTACTGAACGAAAAGGAATTAAAGGTCGTAATTATTGGTCACAAAAATCCTGATGGCGATGCCGTAGGCTCTTCATTAGCTCTTTATCACTACTTATTTCTTAAAAAACATCAGGTACACTGTATGATGCCCGATGCTTTGCCACCCAGCATTAAATGGCTGCATGGGGCTGAACGTATCCTTGATTATTCTACTCAAAAAAGCCGTTGCAGGAAATATTTACGGGAAGCCGATTGTATCTTTTGCCTCGATTTCAATAGCTTAGGACGCACAGAGGGAATGCAGGATGATCTGCGTAAAGCCAATGCATCCAAATTTATGATTGATCATCACCCTAATCCAGCAGTTGATGAATTTGATTTTGTTTGGTCGGATACTGAGGCTTCAGCTACTGCAGAACTTGTTTTTCGTTTTATTGAACAAGCTGGAGATAAAGAATTGATAAATAAGCATATAGCGGAAGCTTTGTTTACAGGGGTAATGACCGATACCGGCAGTTTTGCTCACGGATGTAAACAGCCGTCCCCTTTTGAAATTACAGCTTTCCTTATTACCAAAGGTTTGGATGTTACACATGTACATGATTTGGTGTATAACTCCAAGTCAGAATCGCAATTAAAGCTTTTAGGCCATGCACTTTACAATTGCCTTACTGTTATTCCGGATTACCGGACGGCCTATATTTCTTTGGATAGTGATGATTTACAGCGTTTTAGCTATAGAAAGGGCGATACAGAAGGATTAGTCAATTATGCCCTGAGCATGGAAAATGTTATTTTTGCAGTATTGCTGGTACAAAGAGAGGATTTGATACGGCTTTCGTTTCGGTCAAAAGGTGATTTTGCTGTGAATGATATTGCCCGCAAATATTTTGAAGGAGGAGGACATAAAAATGCTGCTGGTGGTAATTCGTATCAATCTATGGATGAGACAATTACAGAATTTTTAGATATATTGGAAAACTATGCTGAGGAATTACGTAATGATTAAATTCCTGCTTAATTTTTGTTTCATTGTCTTTCTGGTTTTCCTGTTGAACTTTTGTACTTCACAGCAGGACGAGAGGAACAAGATTTCCAAAAAGGAGTTGAGAACGGCTTTAAAAGAGTCGAATAAAGCTCATGTTCGCTATGAAAACCAAGAAATTATAGATTTTTTAGGCCGTTATAAATGGCCTGTTGAGGAAACAGGTACGGGTTTGCGCTATTATATTTATCAGCAAGGTGATGGACCCAAAGTGCAGGAAGGAACGAAGATCAGGTATAAGTATGACATACGTTTTCTTAATGGAAACTTAGTTTATTCTGTTGGAAATGAAAATCCTATGGAAAGTATTATGCCCGATGGGGAAATGATCAGCGGACTGCTTGAAGCACTAAAATTGCTTCGTGAAGGAGATAAGGCAAAAATTATTATACCTTCGCATCTTGCTTTTGGGGTGGCAGGTGATGGCGACAGGGTTCCACCCTATGCAACACTGGTCTATGACTTGCAGGTTCTTAAGGTTGCAAAACCTTTAAATTGATACTGATAGTAATTAGCCTGTACATTTTATATTGAAATTGATAATTTAACGATAACTAAGCAAATGAAAAATTTTTATCTGGCAATTTTTGCAGTAGCATTACTGCTGAGCTCATGCGGAAATTCTGAATTTCCAGGTTTTACCAAAGAAGAAAACGGTGTTTACTCCAAATTTCACAAAAGTAACCCTGATGCACAAAAGGCTCAGGTAGGTGATTTTCTGACAATGAGCATGACTTATGGTTTAAAAGATAGTATGATTGTGGATAACAGGGCAAACAAAAACCCTATTCAACTTATTGAACCTCAGTTTAAAGGCGATATTTTTGATGCACTTTCATTACTACACAAAGGCGATTCGGCAACATTCATCGTATCTGCAGACTCTTTTTTCCTGCGTACCAGTGGATTGAGGAAACTACCTGATTTTGTGGATAGTGGCAGTATGCTGTATTTTAATTTGCGCCTTGATAATGTTCAGACTGCTGAAGAACTTCAGGCGGCAGAAATGAAACGTATTGCTGAGCTTCAGGAAAAAGAAATATCTGATCTGCAAAATTACCTTGAAGAAAATAATATTACGGAAGAACCCCTGGCCAATGGGATGTACTTCATCAATAAGCGTAAAGGTAAAGGCCGTCAGGCTAAAGCCGGCGATAAGGTAAGTGTACATTATACAGGTCGTTTTCTGGATGGAAAGAAGTTTGATTCGTCACGCGACCGGAATAAACCTATTGAATTTACGCTCGGACAGGGTATGGTCATCAAAGGTTGGGACGAAGGCATTGCACGCATGAAAAAAGGAGAAATGGCTACATTGATCATTCCTTCGGCTATTGCATACGGACCACAGGGCAGACCCGGCATTCCACCGTATTCGACTTTAGTTTTTGATGTGGAACTTGTTGATATTAAATAGTTTCTGTTGATAATCTATCAGTACTTTTCCCGAAAATGTTTTCCGTTTTTAACTGGCCGGAAACCTACTCTGTTAATCGTAACTATATGATAAATTGTCTTATAGCTTAAAAATGATGTTTATAGGAAAAGAATTAATTTAATAATTGATATATGGATTTTCTCAAAAATATTTTAACATTTAACGGATTGGCAGTACTTACTGCCTTTCTGTTTTTTCAGTCATGTAGCGAAAAGAGCCCTTATCCGGGTTTTCAGCAAAATGAAAGTGGACTGTGGTATAAGAAAATCACGGAATATCCAGCTGATACTTTACCAAAAGAAACGGATATCCTCAGTGTTCATATGAAATATGGTACTGCCGACAGTATCATCTACGACAGCAAAAAAAAGGGGATGCACCCGATGCGCATGGTTTTGATGCCATCTAACTATAAAAATGATGTTTATGAAGGCTTAAAAATGATGCACAAAGGCGATAGTATGGTTTTTCTGACCAGTGCTGATTCTTTTTTCCTGAAAACGGGCAATGTGAAACGTTTGCCTGAGCTTTTTAAAAGCGGAGATATGATGTATTTTTATGTGAAAATGCATAATATTGAAACCGAGGAGCAAATGAATGCCCAAAAAGCTATTTGGGTAGAAAGTTTGAAAAATTCGGAAGAAGGACGCATTGAGGAGTATATCCAAAAGGAAAAAATTACTGAAGGCCCAACTGCTTCTGGTATTTATGTTCATTTTAAAAAGAAAGGCAATGGCATACGTCCGCATGTGGGCGATCAGGTTAATTTGCATCTGGATATTTATTTGATTGATGGTTCATTGCTTTATAGTTCCCGTCAGAAAGGAAAGCCTTGGGAGATTATTCTGGGCAAGCGTTTCGATACGCCGGCAGCTTCCGAAATTATTTCAATGATGTCGAAAGGCGCTACAGTTCATGCGGTAGCTCCGTCGTCCATGGCCTATGGTGAGGAAGGACGTGGCACAATGGTTCCTCCATATACACCTCTGCTTTATGATATTGAAGTTCTGGAGATCATCCCCGAAAAGGAATTGAAAAAAGTGAGGGATGCGGAAATAAAGAAAAAGGAAATCGACAAGGAGAAAGCAAAAAAAGAGGAACCTGTTAAGATTCAGGAATATATCCGCGAGAACAACATTAGTGAACAGCCCCGTGAAAGCGGCTTATACTTTGTTGAGCAGGAGCCGGGGACCGGGCCAATGGCTGAAAACGGGCGCAAATTAAAAGTGCATTATACAGGAATGTTGCTCGATGGTACTATTTTCGATTCTTCCCTGGATCGCGGTCAACCTTATGAATTTGTTTTAGGTGCCGGACGTGTTATCGATGGCTGGGACGAAGGCCTGGCTTTGATGCGTGTTGGCGGCAAAGCACGCTTGATTATTCCATCGGCATTGGCATACGGTCCAAATGGCAGTGGCGCAATTCCTCCTTATGCGCCATTGATTTTTGATGTGGAACTGGTTGATATGGAATAAGATGAACAGAGCCGCCCGGGCATTGCCCATTATATTGATTTTTTTATTAATTTCTTGTAAAACAAATACTTACATGGCGAATAGTGATTGGAAGACAACCCAAAGTGGTTTAAAATACCGAATGATTACAGAAGGTAATGGTGCTCAAGCTGAGCAGGGTGACCTGGTCAATGTGCATTATACCGGGAAACTAAGCAACGATAGCGTTTTTGATTCATCGCATGGCCGTGGCCGTCCACTTAAATTTCAAGTGGGCGTTGGTCAGGTGATAAAAGGATGGGATGAAGGCCTGCTGCTTATGCGCGAAGGCGGTAAAGCAGAACTGGTTATACCACCGAATTTGGCCTATGGAAATCAGGATTTGGGTGTAATTCCACCTGATTCTACCTTAATTTTTGAAGTTGAACTGCTCAATGTCCAAAAAATGAAAACGGCAGAGCCATTTGATGTGAGCGGAAGGGATACGCTTACAACGGAATCGGGATTGAAATACATCATTCTTGAAGAAGGAAATGGGCCAAAAGCAGGTTTTGGCAGAACTGTGAGCGTTCATTATACGGGCTTTTTAGAAAATGGGCAAAAATTTGACAGCTCAGTGGAGCGGAATCAGGTATTTACATTTCCACAAGGCCAGGGCAAGGTAATCAAAGGCTGGGACGAAGGTGTGTGCTTAGTAAAAAAAGGAGGGAAGATCCGTTTGATTATTCCCCCGGAACTGGCCTACGGACAAAGAGCTATAGGCCCGATACCTGCCGGATCAACATTAGTATTTGATGTTGAAATCGTTGATGTACAATAATTTAGCCCAATAATTTATTTATCGTTTCAATCAATTCGTTGGGACGGTAAGGTTTGGCAAGGAAAGCATCCATACCTGCATCCATACAGCGCTCGTAATCATGATCAAGAGCGTAAGCTGTAACGGCGGCAATCGGGATGCTTTTCTTTTTGTTTTCTTTTTCAAAGAGCCTGATTTTTTGTGCCGCTTCGATTCCGTCCATTACAGGCATTTGCACATCCATTAAAATAATATCGTAAGCATCAGTGGAGGAAGTATATTTTTCCAGACCTATTTTTCCATTTTCTGCGATTTCTACTTTATGTTTTCCTTTGCGCAAAGTTGCCATTGCAAATTTTTGGTTCAGCAAATTGTCTTCTACCAATAAAATCCTCAATCCTTCTGCTTGCTCTACTTTTGACACGGTTTTTTCAAGCCTGCATTCTTCTGCGATGGAAAGCGTTAAATTGAGCCAAAAAGTAGTCCCTTTGTCGGCATTGGGACGGAATCCTAATTGGCCATTCATTTTGTCGCAGAGAATTTTGCTAAAAATTAGTCCCAGTCCACTAAACTCACTTGATAGAACCTGGTTTTCATCCTTCAAATCAAGTAGGTGATGAATCTCATCAGCTTTACGTTCATTAATTCCTGCGCCGCTGTCCCTTACTTCAAAAGTTAAATCGACCGAAAGCTGATCATATTTATGTAAACGAACTTTAAATGAGAGCGCTCCTTTGGAGGAATTATCCAATGCGTTTTGCAATAGTTTGGCAGATATCAGCTTAATCCATTCATCGGCACCGATCAGCATATCAGGTATTTCATCGTCTTTATTAAACTTTAAATCAATGCTTTTGCTTATAGCTGCATGCCGAAAAACAGCATCCAATTCCGTTAGTAGTTTTGATAAACTAAACACTTTGCTGTTCTCTGCGCCATCTTTGCCCAGAATCCGGGCTAAATCGAGCATATCATTTAGTTTGTTTTGGAGTTTTGAGCTATAATTATTGATGATGTTTAAATAATCTTTTTGCTCTGCATTTAGGTCTGTTTGCTTTATCAGGTCGCTTATTCCTATCAGTCCATTAAGCGGAATTTTAAGATTTTGCCCTATCTTCAATAAAAACGAATTAGTCATTTTGTTGCTGGCGGAGGTTTCCTCCCGCGCTTTCATCAGCCGCTCTTCCATATTTTTTCGGAAAAGGTTGTCCGCTTTTAAAAGATCCCTGTATTTCGCTTGCAGGATTTCGTACTCTTTTCTTAGCTGACCTTCACTCATGGGAATGTCTATATTCTCATTGCTCATATTAAATTACGTATTTTCAGCTGTTTACTAATAGAATTGATAAGCTGATTTTTGTTAATGGGCTTTGGGAGGTAATCGTCGAAGCCTCCTTCAAGCAACCATTCCTTATCGCCCGCCATTGCATAGGCAGTTTGGGCAATACATGGAATTTTTCTGTATTCCGGGTAGTCTTGCCGTATTTTCTGCATAATTTCCAAACCATTGAGTGGCGGCGGCAAATTGATGTCCACCAACAGTACATCAAACAATTTTCCTGCTTTATAGTGATTTTCAATTACTTTGAAACTTTCTTCAGCATCTATTGCAGTTTTGATATTTCCAAGACGCTTGAGCATTTTTTCCAGAACAAGCCTGTTCATTCGGTCATCTTCAATAATGAAAATATCCAGCTTTTCGGTTCGATTTTCAATAGTATTGGTAATCAATTCTTTGGTTTCGGATTTTTCGGAATAGGATTCTGTTTTATATTCCGGGAATACCAGGCTTACACTGGTACCTTTGGTTTTTTCTGAATCAACCACAATTTCGCCCTTCATCATTTCCGTTAACCTTTTTGCCAATGGCAAGCCCAGACCTGCGCCTTGATATTCACGGGTATAGCCCAAACTTTCCTGGCGAAAGGGCTCGAAAATATGCGGCAGATATGCTGTATCAATTCCGATACCACTGTCCTTTATACGTATCACAATCTTTTTTTCATCACTTAAATAACTAATGCTTAAATTGATAAAACCTTTTTCAGTGTATTTGAAAGCATTATCAATGATATCGTTTAAGATTTTGCGCAGACTTTTTTCATCGGCTTCAATTTCAGGCACATTTTCCAATGATACATTAAGCCTGAGGTTTCGCTCTTTAGCTTTTGACAGGTGTTCTTCTGCTATCTTTTTGACGAAAGGTTTCAATTGCAGCGGGACTAACGCTATTTTTAAATCGTTGGCTTCTACTCGGCTGATATCGATGATATTATTGAGCAAATGCAGAAGACGCTCACCGCTGAGCTGAATTCCTTCGGCGAATTCGTACAACTCTTTGTTTTCGAGCATACTAAGCTCGGTGAGCAAAAGATTGCTAAAACCAATAATCGCGTTGAGCGGTGTACGCACTTCATGGCTCATATTTGCTAAAAAGGCATTTTTTAAATAGTTGGCATCTTCAGCTTTTTTCAGTGCCTTTTTTAAGGCCAGGCTTTCTTCCGAATGTTCTGCAACCTGACGGTAGAGCTTTTCTGTGCGTTCTTGAACCGCCTGTTCAATATCTGGGGTTTGCGGAAGATTGGTTTGCAGAGAAGTAGGAGGTAGGGGAACATTATTATCTGAAGCTAGCCGTGGGACTTTTATTTTTCTTATTAAAAAGAATATTAGAACAATTACAATCAGTAACAGAAGTCCGCTAACAATGAAAAATATCCGTTGATGTTTTAAAAAAGTTGTCCGTTGTTCGTTTTTTCCATCTTCCATATTTTCAATCAATACTTTCCTGGATGCAAGCAAAGCCTTAACCGCCGAATTGTATTCTTTTTGATGTAATTCAGATTGCATTGCATTCAAACGTTGCAGGTACATCAGGGCTTCTTCCGCGTTTTTATTTTTGATGTGAAAGTTTTTTAAATTTTCCAATCCTATGATCATTACGTCTGTGCGTTTAATCTTTTCTGCAAGCAATAATGATTTCTCGAAAAAATATTTGGCAGAATCAGGTATATTTAAAAGCATATAAAGTTCTCCTTTAATATTGTATGATTCGGCCAAATAGACTAAAAAACCATGACTTCGTGACACATCAATGCTCTGATCCAGCTTTTTAAGAGCCGATCTGTATTCGCCTTTTTCCATGGCAATTTCTGCCAAATCAATATTACAAATGTTGAGCGTATGTAAATCATTATTGAGCAGGCAATATTTGTGCGCTATATTAAAGCAGCTATCCGCTTTTCGAATGTTACCAATTTCAAAATATAATTCACCCAGAGAATGATAAAAAACCTGTTCGCGGCTAATTCCTTCTATTTTAATCAAAGCTGCTTTCCAAAGATATTCTTCCGCTTTTTTACTATTGCCATCAAATAAATAGCAGAGGCCGAGATTATTTAAAATTATAGGTATTTGAATTTCATTTGAAATTTTTGTTGAAATATATAGTGCTTTCTGATAATTATCCAGAGCTATTTTATATAAACCGTTTCCATAATAGAGATTTCCAATATTATTATAAATACTGGCATATGTTGCGCTAATCGTATCAATGCAGTCAATCATCAATGCTCTGTTCAGGTTAGCGATGGAGCTATCGCGATGTTCTGCAAAAAGTTGGCTCACACCCAATAGCAGGTAGCCTCTTACCTGAATGCATGGATCAAGTTCACGGCTTAAAGACCGTGCCTGCATTGCATACTGCACAGACTCTTCGGGAGATGATTTTATTAAGCGGAATACCAAATGATCCAGGCTCCTGAACTTTTCTTCACCTGTTTGGTGTGCCGCAGCTTTGCGCAAACTATCCACATTATTGGCAGAAAGAATGGCTGAGGAAATTATTAAAAGGCAGAGAAGGATTGACTTGAATTTCATTTTTTGTGTGCTATAAATATTCTTTCATCAGGGTTTAAAGAATAATCTTCATAATTCTTCATCCAATCTTTTTTGTTCGGATCAATGATTTCCACTTCAAATCCTGCTTTCTCCAGCCGCTTTGGGTAATCAGGTCCATAAATACGTACATGGTCGTACTGGCCGAAAGCATCTTCCCGTTCCTTATGCGTCGTTTTGGATGCATCTTCATAAGTCTTATCAATTATCCATGAAATGGGCACCTGTAGCAAGGCTTTACCTCCGGGCTTCAATACGCGGTAAAGTTCGCTCATTGCTTTATGGTCATTATCAATATGTTCCAAAACATGATTACATATTATCAGATCAAAAACATCATCATTATAGGGCAATTCCAGGATGTCCATCTGCTCAACAGCACGGTCGTAATAGTATTTATCATAGCCTTCTTCAAATTTATCTCCCATATGATATTCAATGCCATTGATTTGTTTTAAATAGGCCCTGATACTTCCTTCAGGTGCAATATGTAGCAGTACTTTTTCGTCACGGCCCAGATTGGTGTATTCCTGTAACCATATCCAAATCAGGCGGTCACGGTCGGTACTATAACATCTGGGACATAGCACATTTTGGCGATATCCTGCCCCGATAATTTTCTTCTCTATATTAATTGGAGGACGTTCACCTGCCGGCAGCATTTTTCGGAAAGTTTGCTTGCAGTAAGGACAATAATATTTGCTGCCCCGGTAAAACCAAGCCATGAGTTTTTGCCAACCGCCACGGAGTTTTACGCCTAACTGAAACGGAATCAATGGCTTTACAATAGCTTTTATAAATTTGAATAATGCATCGCTCATAGTCGTACAATTGAAAGTTTACCACTTGTTTTTGCATCGCCGGATATTATTGAATATAAATAAATCCCTTGTTTTAATTTGCTTATATTAATAATGTCCGATTCTTTGGAAATTATTGTTGAGATGGCCAGGCTTCCATCAGCACGATATAAATAAAAACGGGATGCTGATCTGCCTTGAAAAGCCTCGGGGAGGTTTACAATAAATTTATCCATAGCCGGATTAGGATAAATGATTGGATTTTTTTGTGCATTTGGAGTCGCCTCAACACCGGAAGCGCCCTGATACTCATAAGCACCGCAATCGGGTGCCGTTCCAACGATCCGGTTGTTTTCTGCTAAATCCAGGGCTGGCAATAAATCATCAACATTTGTTCCGGCATTAATGAAAACAGAACCTGATTTAGTCTGGAAATCATCTTCTTGCGGTTCTGTAAAACCTGCATTTTCAATAATTTCAACAAATTTGTTGTACAATGTATCCAGCTCTACGCCATCGAAAGTAAAATTGATATAAGCACGAGCAGGCGGTATTCCGATAGAGTCGTAATAATGTATTGCTCCGGGCTGCACTATGGCATTGTTAAAACAAATGTCGCCGGAAGATTTTGTGCTATTGAACCGGATTCCATCGGTCTTGGGCTCCACAATGGTGTTGTTGTACAACAAAAATGGAAGCAATTGCGTATTGGACTGGATTCCGCCCACAAAAATCCCATGTCGTGGCGAATCGGAATGGTCGTTGGGTTTATAATCTTTTCCTGCCCTGATAATCAGATTGTTGTAAAACCGTCCGCCATCTCCATGTATTTCAATGCCGCTGCCATATCCATCGGAAATAATGTTGTTGTAGCAAGCGCATTGTGTGCCTCCGCCAATAAGAATCCCACTCATTTGGTCTTTGCGCATTTCCCTACTGTCATACCGTACTATATTATTATAAATAAAACAGTTTTCTACAGCACTTGAAACCTGAAGACCGTCCAGATCATTATATTCGCAAATGTTGTTGTGTACCCAGGCGCCTTTGACCAAATGCGGAAAAACAATGGTGTCTTTTGTGTCGCACTCCAAAATTATTCCGTTAAAACTCGATGGCCCCAAATATACGGCTTCCATTCCGGTATTGTAAATATAATTGTGATGAAGGCGGATGTTGTACATGCAAAACTTATCGCGGGTAGCCGAAAAATCATTGCATGTAGGATCAGTTTTGGCCATAATGCCTGCCATGCCCACTTCATAAATTTCGCAATGGTCAATTTCGATATCACTGCTTTTACCATCTACAGAAATACCATTTCCGCTGCTGCCATAGACCATAAAACCATAATCATGTTCATCGTTCAGTCCCGAGAAACGGATGTAGCGGCAACCATAAAATCGTATGTTGTAAAAAGAAGTGCTTGTGAAGATAACTTGCTGACCATTTGAAAGAAAATATACAGGTTCCTGCTCGTCACCAAAAATATTCCGGATATCGAGTTGCGGATAAACTTCCGACATAAAAACAATCGTATCGCCGGGTGCAATATCCGAAAAATCTGTTCCATCAATTTTTTGATAATCTCCCTGACCGGCATAAACAGGGAAACTTTTTGCCCATAAATTGAAATTCAGGGGCAGGAGCAGGAACAGCAGGATATATTTTCTGTGAGTAATCATTATTTTCCCCTTTTTGCGCGTTCCCAGTTTACACTTTGCTGTTTTTTCAAATAACGCTTCAAACCCATATAAACCGAAAGGTTCATAATGAAAAAATAATAGGGAATGAACAATAGTTTGATTTTTATCTGCCTGTTTTCCAGAGCCCAACCAATTAAAGCTGCTGCATAAAATAGGATTTGCGCCCAAAAAAGCCAGGTATAAATACTTTCGAAATTGAGAAAGCCTTCCATTGCCGTGATGCCTGCATTGGCGAGCAGTATAAGCAACAGTCCTAATGGAGCCAATGTCCAGCGCAAAACACGGTGTGAGATATACTGAAAGCTTAATAGGCCGTATTTGAATGGGTTCAGCAGTGCTTTCAGCCTGATAATCGACTGAATACCACCGGCAGAAATACGCACTTTGCGCTTTAGTTCTTCTTTCACATTGGCCGATGCGGTTTCAATGGCATAAGCTTCCGGATCGTATTGGATGGTATAGCCTTTTTTGGCTATGCGCAGGCTCACAATGAAATCATCAAGCAGGGTGTCTTTTTCAACTTCCTCAAACAATTCCCGCCGCACTGCAAATAGCTCTCCGGCTGCACCTACAACGGAATACAGTCGTGCATCCCATTTCTTAAGCGTGGACTCGTATTTCCAGTAAATTCCTTCCGTTCCGGCAGCGGCATCTTTGTCTTTTTGATAGATCCGCTTCTCACCGCTTACACAGCCAACTTTCGGATCAGCAAACATATCCACAATCCTGCGGATGGATTCTTTTCCCAAAGTAGTGTTGCCATCAGAGAAGATTACAATGGGCGTTTTAACAAACTTTACCCCACGGTTCATCGCTCCGATTTTTCCGCCCCGGGCATCTTCATGGTACACTTCAACACCCTGATCTTTATATTTTTTCAGGATATCGGGCGTACCGTCATCCGACCCATCGGTAACCCAAACCTGACGCACCTTTTCACGTGGATAGTCCAGTTCAAATCCGTTTTTGACCTTTTCGTCCACATAGTCCTTTTCATTATAGGCTGCTACAAAAAGCGTAACCTCAGGTTCGTAATCGGGGATTTTTTGTGGTTTTCGTCCCAAACGGAATGTTTCCTTGATCTTCACCAGAAGATACAATAATATTCCGTAGCCGAGGTAGGCATAGAAAATGATAAACAAAAACAGCCAGAAGATTATTTTAAGTGTTAGCATAATCGGGTTGTTGTTTTGGTTAGTAAATCAGTGCTATACATTAAGCCAATGCGACAGGTCCCGTCCGATCAAATCCTGGAATTTCAGAATGTCTTCTCTGTATATATCATTGATAATACGTGATTTAAGTTCCTTGTCCAGAGGTGGCCTGTCGAGGTTTTTTTTGCGCATTTCGTTAATGGCTTTTTGCATGGTAAGGCTTTTGCGCATTTTGTTGAGCAATGCCGGTGCAATTTTTTGTGCCGATTTGCGCAATATCGAACGGTTTCCAATCAGCGAATCAGCAAATTTGTTTTTCACAAAGCCGCCCTGATTGTAGCGTATGCTGGTATCGGGCACATAGGTATCGTCCACGCCAACATAGCGGTAAATCTCCTGAATTACAGCGATATCGTCCTTGCGCAGGTCTTCATAAAGGAATACCTTGATTTGCTCTTTTGGGAACATATCATAAAATTTGCTCAAATGCTGATAAAAGAATCCTTCAAAGACCAGATCGTGCCTGCGCCACCAAATCGTGCTTTTATCGAACATATTTTCCAATTCAGGGTCTAGCAGTTCATCTACGCGTGCAAGATGCAGGTAACGGGAATAAATACGTTCGGCCGGATTGCGGAAAATCGCAATCATTTTCACGTCGGGACGGTACTTTTTGATACGGTCGGCAGCACCGGGTTTATACAGGTACATGGTTGATGCTTCGCCGGTTTTCATGCCTTCTTCAGCTTCTTCAAAAAGCTTTAGGTAATCTTCTTTAGTATAAACAGCCTGAGGGTAATGATACAGGCGTTCCGGATCTTCTTCAAGAGGCACGCGGCTTTGTCCTTCCAATGCAAAAAAGTCGGGTTCCTTGATTTTTGACATAAAAACCTGAGGGTGTTCTGCCAGGTAATTTGCCAATGCAGTGGTGCCTGATTTTCCGGCGCCAATAATCATAAAATCGGGGTAAGGAAATGGTGTGGTTTCGTTCATGATGCTATTATTTTTTCGATTACGTCAGTGATATTTTTAACATTATTTTCCCAGGTATGGCTCCGTGCGAAGACTTTACGTGCTTCTTGTTTTTCCGGGCTGTCCTCGGCTAATGCTTTTTCAGCCAGTTTCACATAATCTTCCTTAGTAGGAGCCAGATAGGTGTATTCGGCAAAATATTCCATTGCCTCTGTTGGTGTTGCCAAAGTGGGTTTTCCCATGGAGAGGTATTCATCAATTTTTCTCGGATAATTTCCTATAGTCATGTCGTTGACAAGCTGAGGGTTAATGCACACATCAAATCCTTTGATGTAATTTGGGAGCTCGTCGCCTTTTTTTCTTCCCAGGAAATATACATTATCAATGTTGTGCAGTTCTGAATTTTGAAAACCTTCATCTTCAGGGCCAACCAAAACGATGCTCCAGTCTTTGCGTGCTTTGGCCATATGGGCAATCACCTCAATATCAAGCCTTATTGCGACCATCCATCCTACATATCCGATTATCGGTTTGGGGATGTCTTTGATATCGTCGGGTAAGGGCATTGTGCCGTCGTCATCGTTGAAAAGCGTAACATCACAGCCCTGACCCGTCATATAACTATTTGGATTATATGGTTTTGCATAGTTGGCCAAATAAACGGAATTGGATACAACGGCATCAACTTTTGCAATAAGCTCAGGTTCCATTTCCAAGCCGTGCTTTCTGAAATGTGGTTGGGAAACCAGATTATCCCGAATATAGTACAAGTAAGCTTTTGGGTTTAAAAGTTCTTTCAAATAATAACCCAGGAACATCAGGCTATCGTTAAAGATGATGAAATCCTTGAAGCCCAGTTCATCAATTGCTTCCTGTATGCAAGCAGCAAAACGTTTGCTTTCCCTTTTATTGGCCCATCGGTGCAATGATTTTATGGGAATCCAATTATAAGGTTCTCCGAGATAATCGGGAAAGAGATTCCACATGGTGTTGCCAACCTTGACCAGCTTTTCATTTTTCCCTTTGATAACCCCGATGCGGTATTGCACGTCTTCACGTTTGCGTTTTACGAATTTCCTTTTTCGGTCGAGTGGAAAATTAACATACAATACGCGGTTATCACGAGCCAGCACATCCGCAATATTTTTGCAGTTGCTGCCAATGCGGATATCATAGGGCTGTATTCCTACAACGATTATATCTTTATTTTTCATGCCTGTGGTTTTTATAGATTTCTGTGTAAAGTTCCAAAACGTGCTCTGCCATTGATTTCCAGCTGAATTTTGCTGCCTGTCCGGGGCCCATGGCCTTGTACTTTTTGCGTTTTTCATCATCCGTCATAAACTGATGGATGGCGTCAGTAATTTCTTCGGGTTTGTAAGGATCTACCAAAATTGCCGCACCGCTGGAGACTTCGGGCATGCTTGAAGTGTTGGACGTGATCACGGGTGACGCACAGCCCATTGCTTCGAGGATAGGGATTCCGAAGCTTTCGCGAAGACTGGGGTAAAGAAATACTTCGCATTGACTGTAAATGGCAGGGAGATCTGTGTTTTTGACATAGCCCGTGAGATGGATATGGTTGATCAGGCCTTCATCGCCCACCGATTTGGTCATTTTCACCAGTTCATCGTGATCAAAATCCAGCATTACCAGTTCGATGTCCAATCCCGATTGTTTCCGGTAATCGGAATAAGCTTTTAATACGCCCGGTGTATTTTTTTTGGGATCGGTATTGCCCAGGAAGAAAAAATAGCGGTCGGGGAGTTTGTATTGCTCTTTAACGCGCTTGAGCTCAACTTCATCAGTAACTTCCTTAAAATGTTCGCCAACGCCATTATAAACGGCACGCAGACGGTTATCTTTCATGCCAAAAAATTCGTCGATGCGCTTTTTTTCAAAATGGCTCACTGTGATGATGATGTCGCTTTTTTTCATCACCCGAGGCACAACGTATCTGCGGTAGATATTTCCAAACCGCTGATATGCCGTTCCGCTGCTGCGCAGGATTTTCAGCATGCTGTGCTCCATGTAAATGATGTCGTGGAGCGTGATCATCAGGGGCATGGATGTTTTTAAAGGAGCTGTATTGCTGGTACAGTGCAAAACATCCAGATTGTCGGCTGCAGCTGCCTTTGGAAGGGCTTTTTGTTCCCAAATAGGGTAGGCGCCGCCTTCTACTTGCCTGATTGTGAAATTATCTGTATCGTGCAGGCATTCATCAACATCAGGTTTCACATAGATAAAATACTCATTTTCCTTGTCGATTTTTTGCAGGTTGAGGATAAGCTCCAGGGCTACCATATCCATTCCGTGTTTCTTTTCGCGAAACAGTCGTTGTCCTTCGATCCCGATTCTCATTAGCTGTGCTTTTTGGTTTTAAGCGTTAAATATAGGAAAAAAAGCACTAGAGCCATGCAGGGCAGGGCGATTATTTGGGCTTTTATTGTTTCTGTGCTCTTGCTGTTGGGCATAGTATTAGATTAATTTGCGTTGGCCTATAAAGCCCAACTTTTGCGTTATTGCTCTTAAGCAAATACTCAAATACCTGATTATTATCCGGTTTGGATTCCATTCTCTATCTGGATACACTCCATGAATTAAACTTTCTAAAGCAAACTCCCGGTATTATTGTATGAGCAATGATTGCGGAGTGGCAGGGCGTTGGAATCGACAAAATTTTAATACTATGCGGGTTCAAATTGTATGGAATTTGTCTTTTTTCAGGAAAATTCCATATTTAGGATAATTGCATTTTGCTATTGGTTTCAAAAATCAGGAAAAAGTTGAGATTAAAATCGGATAAATACATTAAAACGCAGTCGGTTTTTGATAGAATGTGGATTTATATCACACTATGTTTTTATGCATAACGGCCATCCTACAGCGCTTGCTGCTGCAGGCGATATCAGCTTGTGGCTTCAGGGATTCAATTACCGTAAGTTTGAAAATATCAATGTAATAGCTAATTCGATTGACCAGCAGGAACATTTGCTGTATATTCGCGCTGAAAATGAGGATGAACTGAAGCCTTTTCATAAGTTGAATTTATTCCCGCTGCGCATCAAAGCGACAGGGGTTATTTGATTGTAACGGCTGATATTGAGCATTTAAGGTTTATTGTTACATACATTAGGGAAGATAAAATTTTTATCGCCGATATGGGAAAGCGGGTTCAGCCTTTAAATTGAAATTATGAGTCAAAAAATAAACAAACAAAAGGATATCCGAGATATTCTTAAAAATCGTGTTTTAATCCTTGATGGCGCTATGGGTACAATGATCCAGCGCTACAAACTGGAAGAGGAGGATTACCGTGGCGTATTATTTGCCGGTCATTCTATGCCGCAAAAAGGTAATAACGATATTCTTTGCCTTACACAACCTCAGATTGTCCGTGATATTCATGCGCAGTTTCTGGATGCCGGTGCCGATATCATCGAAACCAATACATTTAATGCGCAGGTGATTTCGCAGGCGGATTACGGCATGGAGGATCAGGTGTATAACATTAATAAAGCCGCGGCGGAAATTGCACGCTCTGTTGCGGATGAGTATAGTCTCAAAAATCCGGATAAACCGCGTTTTGTGGCGGGCTCTATGGGACCTACCAACAAAACGGCCAGTATGAGCCCAGATGTGAACGATCCTGGCTTCCGTGCCGTGGGTTTCGAAGATTTGATGGATGCCTATTATGAACAGGCCCGCGCTTTGCTCGATGGAGGTGTGGATATTTTTCTGGTAGAAACCGTTTTTGATACTTTGAATGCAAAGGCCGCACTTTTTGCGATTGAAAAATTGCTGGCAGAACGCAATGAAAAGCGTTATTTGATGGTTTCGGGCACTATCACTGATGCCAGTGGCCGTACTTTGAGTGGCCAGACTCCGGAAGCTTTCCTTACAAGTTTGTCGCACGTGAAATTGCTGAGCATCGGCTTGAACTGTGCTTTGGGTGCGCATGATATGCTGCCCTGGCTTAAAAATATTGCGTCCAAATCGCCTTTCTTTGTCAGTGCACACCCGAATGCGGGTTTGCCGAACCAGTTTGGCGACTATGATCAGGATCCTGAGGCAATGGGCATTGAAACGGATAAATTTATTCAGGGTGGTCATGTAAACATTATTGGTGGCTGCTGTGGTACTACTCCGGACCATATCCGACGCATTGCCGAAGGGGCACGAAATGCTGCTCCACGTAAGCTGATCGAAGATGACCATCAATTGAAACTGAGCGGACTGGAGCCTTTGCTGGTTTTTCCGGGCAGTAATTTTATCAATATCGGCGAACGTACCAATGTGGCAGGATCGCGCAAATTTGCTCGCCTGATTCGGGAAGAAAAACACGATGAAGCTCTGAGCATCGCGGTGCAGCAGGTCGAAAATGGCGCTCAGGCGATTGATGTCTGCATGGATGATGCAATGCTTGATGCGAAAAAAGAAATGGTGCGCTTCCTGAATTTACTGGCGGCTGAACCCGATGCAGCACGTGTTCCGGTGATGATCGATTCTTCCAAATGGGAGGTGATCGAAGCCGGGCTGAAATGTGTGCAGGGAAAAGCTATTGTGAACAGTATCAGCTTAAAAGACGGCGAAACTGCTTTTATTGAAAAGGCCCAAAAAATTCGTCATTACGGTGCCGCAACGGTGGTGATGGCTTTCGATGAAAAAGGTCAGGCAGCTTCATTTGGAGAAAAAATCAATGTGTGCAAACGCTCGTATGATTTGTTGGTCAATCAGGCGGATTTCCCTCCTGAGGATATTATTTTTGACCCCAATATCCTGACTATTGGAACGGGTATGGAGGAACATAATAATTATGCGGTCGATTTTATTGAAGCCTGCCGCTGGATTAAGGAAAACCTGCCGCATGCCAAAGTTAGCGGCGGTGTGAGCAACCTTTCTTTTTCTTTCAGGGGAAACCAGGCGGTGCGCGAGGCTATTCATGCCGTGTTCCTGTATCACGCCATCAAGGCGGGTTTGGATATGGCAATCATCAATCCGGCTTTACTGCAGGTTTATGATGAAATTCCGAAAGATTTGCTGCAATTGACCGAAGACCTGGTATTGAACCGTCGTAAAGATGCTACGGAGCGATTGCTTATGTTCGCGGATAAATTTTCGATGCAGCAGCACGAATCATCGCGCGATGACTGGCGCAAATTGCCTGTGCGTGAGCGATTGCAGCACAGTCTTATAAAAGGTATTGGTGATTTTATTGAGGAAGATTGCGCCGAAATGCGCCAACATCTGCCGCGTACACTGGAGGTAATTGAAGGCCCTTTGATGGACGGGATGAATGTAGTTGGCGAGCTTTTTGGCGATGGGCGCATGTTCCTCCCGCAGGTGGTAAAATCGGCGCGTGTGATGAAAAAAGCAGTGGCTTACCTCCAGCCGTATATTGAGGAAGAAAATGCCGGAAATCCTACTTCTGCCGGGAAAGTCCTGCTGGCAACAGTAAAGGGCGATGTGCACGATATCGGTAAAAATATCGTGGGCGTGGTGCTGGCTTGTAATAATTATGAGGTCATTGACCTTGGCGTGATGGTGCCTGTGGAAAAAATCATCTCGGAAGCACGCAAAAATCATGTGGATATTATTGGGCTTAGTGGCCTGATTACGCCTTCTTTGGAGGAAATGACCATCGTGGCAGCCCAGATGAAAGCAGAGGGTTTCGATGTTCCGCTGCTGGTGGGTGGTGCCACAACTTCCGAAATCCATACGGCTGTGAAAATTGCGCCCGAATATCCGGTTGGGGTTTTCCATGTGCGCGATGCTTCTAAAAGTGTCGGCGTTGTTGCGCAGCTTATCGACAAAAACCGCAAGGACAAATTTAAAGAGGCTGCATTGGAGCGTTATGAAGCGCTGCGAAACAAACATGCGGCCAAAGTTCCGGCCAAGAAGTATATCAGCATGGAAAATGCACGAAAAAATGCTTTCCAAACCTATTGGGATGAATATGAGGTGAATGCACCTGCAAAAACAGGGCGTTTCCTGATCGAAGACCAGCCTTTGGAGGAATTGATCCCTTTTATTGACTGGACTTTCTTTTTCCATGCCTGGAAGCTGAACGGGCGCTATCCGGCTTTGCTGGATGATCCTGTAAAAGGGGAGGAAGCGCGCAAATTGATGGAGGATGCCCGGCAGATGCTGGAAAAAATTATCGAAGGCAAATGGCTGAAAGCGAATGCTGTTTATGGTATTTTTCCGGCTGTGGCTCATGCCGATGATGTGCTTATTGGGCATAATGGCCAAAAAAAGCGCTTGTGTTTCCTGCGTAATCAGGAACAAAAAGAGGATGGGATCCCGAATTGGTGCCTTGCTGATTTTATTGCGCCCGAAACGAGCAAAAAACAAGATTATATCGGGCTTTTTGCCGTAACAGCCGGTATTGGCGCAGATGAAAAAGGTTTGGAATTCCGAAACAATAACGATGATTATAGCGAAATTATGCTGAAAATACTGGCTGACCGCCTTGCGGAAGCCTTCGCGGAATATTTACATATGCGTTTGCGCAGGGAATTTTGGGGCTACGCCAAGGATGAAATGCTGAGCCCTGAAGAAATGCTGAAAGAAAAATACAGGGGAATCCGTCCTGCCCCAGGTTATCCGGCTTGCCCCGAACATAGCGAGAAAGAAGTGATTTTCAATATTCTCAATGCTCCGGAAGCGGGCATTAATCTTACAGAAAACTATGCTATGACGCCTGCCGCAGCGGTGAGCGGATACTATTTTGCTCATCCGGCTGCCCGATATTTTAATTTGGGCAAAGTGCTCAACGATCAAATTCAGGATTATGCAAAACGAAAGGACATCAGTGAAGAACATGTTCGCAAACTACTCAATACCAATATTTAGACGATGAACCTGGCAGAAACCTATAAAAATACCGATAAAACCCTTTTTTCCTTTGAATTGCTCCCTCCTTTGAAAGGGGAGCATTTTGAACAGCTGGAAGAGGGCATGAAGCCTTTGCTGGAATTTAATCCGGCTTGCATCAATATCACTTATCATCAACCCGAAGTGGAGTATGCGCATTTGCCCGATGGCAGTATTGCCCGAAATGTGGTGCGCAAACGCCCGGGGACGGTGGGCACGGCGGCTGCAATTCAGTTTAAAACCGGCATTCAGGCTGTGCCGCATATCATTTGCGGGGGTGCAACGAAGGCTGAAATTGAAAATGCACTGATTGACCTTCATTTTCTCGGCATTCATAATTTACTGGTTTTGAGAGGCGATCCTCCGAAAGGACAAAAATCTTTTCAAGCGGAAACCGATGGACATACTTTTGCATCTGAGCTGGTGGAGCAGGTAGTGAAGCTGAACAATGGGCTGTACCTGGATGAAAATCTGGCTAATTCACATCCGACCAATTTTTGCATCGGTGTGGCCGGATATCCTGAAAAACATGCCGAAGCGCCTAATATGGAAAAGGATATCGAAAACCTAAAACGTAAAGTGGATGCAGGTGCAGCTTATATTGTCACTCAGATGTTTTATGATAACAACAAATTTTTTGCTTTTGTGGATCAATGCCGTGCTTTGGGAATTGATGTTCCGATTGTGCCGGGTTTGAAACCTTTGAGCACACGCAAACAATTGAGTATTTTGCCGCAAACATTCCATATTGATTTACCCACTGAATTGGTAAAAGCTGTGGAACAATGTAAAAACAATAAGGAAATACGGCAGGTGGGTATTGAATGGGGCATTGCTCAGGCCAAAGGGCTGATTGCTGCGGGTGTCCCTGCTTTGCATTTCTATACAATGGGAAAATCGGATAATGTACAGAAAATCGCTGCCGCAGTTTTTTAAATATATGGGGTCCCTGCTCGGTTATTATTTGGTAGTCAATAATATAGCGTAACAGGAGACCTGGCTTTTCTAAATTTTGATCAATTAATCAAATTGCATTTCAAGAGGTTAATGTTTTGGAGAATGGGCTAAAATTTTCTTGAGAACCAATGTTTTTAAACAAACTCTTGATAAGGCTGTTACTTTTCCTGAGATAAACAAACCAAAATTAAGACAGACTGCTATGACCGCAAAAACGGCCAGAAAAACATCTTTTTTCCAGAAATTTTTAAATATTGTTGAAAAGACCGGTAATGCTTTGCCGCATCCGGCAACTTTGTTCCTGCTGTTTGCAGTAGCAACCTTGATAATCAGTTGGATTGGAAGTATGCTTGGCTGGGCAGTAAAGCATCCCGGAAACGGTGAGGAGCTGAGCGTGCATAATTTGCTTTCTACAGAAGGATTGCATTTTATTTTGGAACATACGGTCACTAATTTCACGGATTTTGCTCCCTTAGGGATTGTGCTTGTGGCCATGTTGGGAATCGGGATTGCTGAGCGCAGTGGTCTGATTGCAGTGGTTATCAGGCAAATGGTTCTTTCTGCCCCCAAACATCTGCTCACATTCGTACTGGTTTTTTCCGGAATTGTTTCCAATCTGGCAAGTGATGTGGGATACGTTCTGCTCATCCCCATGGCGGGAATAATCTTTCAGGCTGTAGGACGTCATCCGGTTGCCGGAATGGCGGCTGCATTTTCAGGTGTGTCCGGTGGCTTTAGCGCCAATCTGGTATTGGGAACGATCGATCCGCTTTTGGCCGGGCTTTCAGAAGAAGCTGCCCACATCATTGATCCGTCGTATCATGTAAACCCAACCGCCAATTATTATTTTATGCTGGCTTCCACTTTTTTGATTTCATTTTCAGGAACATGGGTTACGGAAAAAATTGTTGAACCCCGCTTAAACAAGCTTCATCCGTATAAAGAAACTGAAGTGGAGGAAGTGCATCCGCTCACAAAACTTGAGAAAAAAGGTCTTATCCGGGCTACTTTGGTGATTGCCGGTGTGCTTGGCGTTATTTTGTGGGGAACCATCCCTGCCGATGGCTTTTTTAGGGGCGCCGATGGTTCCGTATTGAAATCGCCACTGCTTGAAGGTGTAGTAACCCTGCTTTTTGTTTCTGCCGGACTGAGCGGAATGGCCTACGGTTTTACGGTGGGCGTTTTTAAAAATGATACCGATGTGATGAAAGGCATGAGCGAAAGCATGAAAACTCTTTCGATGTACATTGTTTTGGTGTTTTTTGCCGCTCAGTTTGTGGCTTACTTCAAAGAAAGCAACCTGGGGATTATTGCTGCGGTTGAAGGTGCTGCCGCACTGAAGGCTGCCGACCTGAACATTTATGTGCTCATGATCCTGTTTATCATTTTTGCAGCCAGCATCAATATGCTCATGGGAAGTGCTTCCGCAAAATGGGCCATCATGGCGCCGGTTTTTATTCCTGTTTTTATGTTGATGGGCTATTCACCGGAATTGTCTCAGGTAGTATTCCGTATTGGCGATAGCGTTACAAATATTATTTCGCCCATGATGAGTTTCTTTGCATTGATCATCGCTTATTTCCAGAAATATGACAAAGAAAGTGGAATTGGAACGATTATTTCCACCATGTTGCCTTACTCATTCGTTTTCTTTATTCTTTGGACAATCCTGTTGATGGCATGGATTTATTTTGGAATCCCACTGGGGCCGGATGCCGGATTGTTTTACAGTCCAAATTAATGGAAATGATGTTTCAAAGGCTGTAGGTTGCGCAATTTCGTGTAAAATCGTCATTACACTTTTTTCTGCCGGTGCATGAACCATAATATTGCTTACCTTTACCTGAAATATTTTTTCAGGAGCTATGAATACCAGAACAATATACTTTGCTTTCTTCTTGTTTCTTTTGATTTTGTTACCGGGTTTTTTATCCGCTCAGATGTACTATTTTGCTAATTACAGCTTGCAGGAGGGACTTCCCGACTCCCGCATCAATGATATGGCCTTTGATCAGGATGAGGTTTTGTGGCTGGGGACTAAAAGCGGATTGTCGGCTTTTAACGGTCATGGTTTTCAGAACTATACGTCTGCCGATGGCCTGGCGCCCAATGTTGTGAAATCTGTATTTATCGATTCAAAAAACAGAATCTGGACCGGCCACTATCAGGGCGGATTGAGTTGCAGGCTCAATGAAGCCTTTCATCAATTGGCTTTTGAAGGATTAGAGTTATCAAAAGATATCTCTGCCATCAGCGAAGACTCTGATGGAAATATATGGGTTGCAACAATGGGCAATGGTGCAATTTGTATCCGGAATTTTGAGTCGGATACCATACCAAAAAACGACTATTCAGTTTACCGTGGGCAGGAAGGTTTGAGTGATTTGGTGCTGAAAGTACTTGCCGTTGATGATCATGTTTACTTTCTGACAGGGGGTGTGGGTTTAATTTATTCCTATAACCGGAAGGAAGATGATTTTAAGTTGTTGAAACCAGAAGGCTTACCATCAAATGCACAATTGATTGCAATAGCCAAAGATGGTAATGGGCTGCTTCTCGGTAGTGCGCAATCCGAATTGTTTTTTTATAATCCGGATAATACCGTAAAAAAAATCGAAACGAACCTGAATATTGGCCGCTCAATGGTTTCTGCAATAATGCGTGATAAAAAAAACAAAGGCATTTGGGCTGGTTTCTGGAACCGGGGCCTTTTTCATTCCAATACAAATAGTGATGTATTTTTTAATGAGGAGAACGGCCTGCAATCGAATCAGATCCGCTGCCTGATCCAGGATCGGGAAGGTAATGTAATGATGGGAACCAGCGAGTCCGGCCTGTTTATCTTTAGAGGTCAGCAATTTGTTGATTATTCGAACATTCCCGAACTGGATAACCACCAAATATGGTCAATAGTTAAAAATAAAAAAGCTTATTGGTTTGCAAGCAATAAAGGCATCATTCGGATGAATTTGCTTAAAGAAGAAGAGGATAGGGATAGGGATGATGTTAAAATTTATGCCCCTTATTTTCTTGGACATCAGATTCAGAAAATCAGATCTTTGGTGCAGGATAATGACGCTAAGATATGGGGCGGTACTTTGGAACAGCAAATGTTAAGTTATCATCCTGATGATGATGCGTTTAAACCAGTTTCGTCTTTAGGGCGGTATTTTAGGGCCGTACCTCAGGTAACCGCACTGGCAACTGATAAAACGGGAAAGCTTTGGATTGGCTCCTTTGATGGATTGATCAGCTTTCATCCCACTACGAAACAAAGTAAACGTTATACCCAGCGCGATGGTATTCCGGGAAATAATATCAGCGCACTCTATTTTGATGATCAAGACAATCTGTGGTTAGGATCTGTTGGAGCGGGGATTGGATATAAAAAATCAGGAGGAGATTTTAAAACAATTAATCTGGATCAGGATTTTACACCTCTTTGCCTTTTGTATTTTGATGATGAATTGTGGGTTGGTACAGAAGGTCAGGGTGTTATAGTGGTTAAAGATAATAAAATAGTCAGAACGATTACAAGCAGTCATGGACTCCTTTCGGATTATGTAACTATGCTGCACCGGACAAAAACAGGTACGTTGCTTATTGGTACCAACCGTGGTCTGAATATCATTGATGCAAAAGAAACCGGGCTGTTTTCTTTTAGTAAGCAACATGGTTTTACAGGCATTGAAGTAAAAAACAATGCTGTTTGTGAGTTGGATGATGGAATGGTTTTAATTGGAACCGTGGACGGCCTTATGGGTTTTGATGAGCGTTATATGGATTTAGAGAAAACCGAACCAAAAGTATTTTTAACACAGATGCTGGTCAACCTTCAAGAGCAAGCACCATCGGAAAAAACTGTTTTTCCTTATGGGAAAAATTCTTTTTATTTCCGCTTTGTGAGCCCGAATTATACCAATCCGGAGGCTGTTAAATATCAAGTGCGGCTCAAAGGAATTGATAATGAGTGGCGCCCTGAATCTTCTCAGGATTTTGTTAGTTTTTCTTCTTTAGCTCCGGGTGATTATACTTTGGAAATCAAAGCGGTAAATGACCAATCCGTTTGGACGCCCGAACCGCTCACATATTCATTCCGTATCCGACCTCCGATCTGGCAGCGCTGGTGGTTTATGCTGGGTTCTTTTGTGCTCGTTTTACTGGCAATTTATATTTATATAAAATTACGTGAGCGCCAGCTAAAACTTGAAAAAGAAATTCTCGAAACCAAAGTTGCCGAACGCACGCATGAAGTTACAGAAAAAAATATTGAACTGGCCCGGATTAACAAAGATATTACTGATAGCATTAATTATGCACGCCGGATACAGGCAGCTATTATGCGTCCTGCAGATGAAGTTAAAAAAATTCTATCCGACTCATTTATTTATTATCAACCCCGCGATATCGTAAGCGGCGATTTTTACTGGTTTAGCGAAAAACACGAAAGTTCTGTTATTGTTGCTTCAGACTGTACCGGCCACGGTGTTCCCGGCGCTTTTATGAGCATGATCGGCATTTCTTATCTCAATGAAATTGTGAATGAAAAGAAAATTATGGAACCCGCTGAAATATTGAATCAGCTGCGTGCCAACCTGATCAGCGTGCTGCAACAAAAGGGCAGGGAAGGAGACACCAAAGAAGGGATGGATATGGCACTTTTGGTTATTGATTATAAAAAACAGCGCATACGCTTTGCCGGTGCGTACAATTCGCTTTATCTGTTCAGGGAGGGACTGGAAGATCATGATATTCCCGAAAATGCAAGCCGAACTGGAAACCTGATGGAAATTAAAGGCGACCGTATGCCCGTTGGAACTTCCACAAAAGATCAAAACCCTTTCAACGCTCAGGAATTGGATTTCAGGAAGGGAGACCGCTTTTATATGACAACAGATGGTTATATCGATCAGTTTGGCGGACCGAAAGGCAAGAAATTTTTAAATAAAAGGTTCCGCGAACTCCTCATAGAGCTTTCCGAAGATGAAATCAATAAAATTCCCGAAAAACTAAAGATCGCATTTGATGACTGGCGCGGAGAAAATGATCAAATCGATGATGTCTTGGTTATCGGAGGAAAGTTTTAAGCCCGTTAAATAATTGATATACAGAAATATGTACTGAAAATTAATAACAATTAATTTTTTATTTCGTCCTGTGCCCTCATTTTTAATTTTACTACTTTTGCCATCCGATTGATTATTCTGTAATTTGAATTTGCGACTGAAACATTTTATGAGCACATATATTTTTAAAGGCGACAGACAACATCCTGATATTGATTTTAATGCGGAAACAGGAGTATTAGGCATCAGTGGACGTTCCATACCGGAAGATACTTTTAGTTTTTATCAGCCTGTTGTCGATTGGGTGGAATCCTATGCAAAATCTCCCGCCAAAGAAACGCGGGTGAAAGTTTATCTCGAATATTTTAATACCAGCTCTTCCAAGTTTATTTTAGAGATTTTTAAAAAATTGAGGCCAATTACCGACTTTGTCACAAAAAGCGTAGTTGTGGAATGGTATTATGATGAGGACGATGAAGAAATGATGGAAACCGGTGAGGATTATCAGGATGTAAGCGGTTTACCTTTCGAAATTATTGAAATGGAGGATTAATTTGAACAAATATGTAGATAATTATATTAGTTCAGTATCTTTGCTTAAAATCGAATTAATAATCCAAATCAAAAAGACCCTATGAGCGTTCTTGTTAACAAAGATTCCCGCGTGATTGTACAGGGATTTACCGGAAAAGAAGGTAGTTTTCATGCTGCACAGATGATCGATTATGGCACTAATCTCGTTGGTGGCGTTACTCCGGGAAAAGGAGGTCAGGAGCACCTCGGAAAACCGGTTTTTAATACCGTAAAAGATGCTGTAAAAACAGCCGGAGCAGATGTTTCTGTGATTTTCGTTCCACCTGCATTTGCCGCTGATGCAATTATGGAAGCCGCTGATGCCGGTATTAAAGTGATTATTTGCATTACAGAAGGTATTCCTGTGAAGGACATGGTTTCTGTGAAAAATTATATCGATAAAAGAGATTGCCGTCTGGTAGGCCCCAATTGTCCGGGTGTTATTACGCCTGATGAAGCAAAAGTGGGCATCATGCCGGGTTTTATCCATAAAAAAGGTACCGTAGGAATTGTTTCCCGTTCAGGGACCTTAACTTATGAAGCAGTTGACCAGCTTACAAAAGCCGGCCTTGGCCAGTCAACGGCAATTGGTATTGGTGGCGATCCTGTTCCGGGTACTACTACAAAAGAAGCCGTGGAATTGCTGATGAACGATCCCGATACAACGGGAATTGTTATGATTGGTGAAATCGGGGGGAGCATGGAAGCCGAAGCCGCCGAATATATCCGTGATTTTGGCACTAAACCCGTAGTTGGTTTTATTGCCGGGGCTACCGCTCCTAAAGGGCGCACCATGGGACATGCCGGAGCAATCGTTGGCGGTAAAGCGGATACTGCGGAAGCCAAAAAAGAAATTATGCGCGATTGTGGAATCCATGTGGTGGATTCTCCTGCTGATATTGGCAAAAAAATGGCCGAACTTCTAAAGAAATAATATTCTTCCCAATCTTGTTTGGCTACAGCAAAAGCATTTGTTGAGTAATTCTCAGCAAATGCTTTTTTTTGATATTTTTCCAGCGGGCCGGGCAAAAAAAAAGGCCACCAAATTGGTGACCATTTTTCAATTATTTAATAAAACCTTATTCGTCATCGATTTCATCAAGTTTATGTATGGCCAAGCCGCTGCGCAGTTTCGGCTCAAACCAGGTTGTTTTGGGAGGCATGATGTTTCCACTGTCGGCAATATCGATCAGTTGCTTCATGCTCACCGGATAAAGCGCAAAGGCAGCAGCCATTTCTCCGCTGTCAACCCGGCGCTCCAATTCGCCCAATCCACGGATTCCGCCAACAAAGTCGATACGGTTTGAGGTACGCAGGTCTTTGATGTCGAGCATTTCATCCAAAACATATTTGCTCAGGATCGTAACATCAAGTACGCCAATCGGATCATTGTCATCATAAGTATGATCTTTGGCATCAAGGATATACCATTTGCCATCGAGATACATACTGAATTGATGTAATTTTTGAGGGGCAAAGACTTCCGGTCCAAATTCGCGAACATTAAAATGTTTTTCGAGAAGTTGCAGCAGTTCTTCCTTGCTGTGATTGTTTAAATCTTTAACAACACGGTTATAATCAATAATTTGCAATTGATTGTCGGGGAAAAGCACGCTGAGGAAATAGTTGTATTCCTTTACCGGAGTTGGGTATTTGTCCTTTTCTCTTTGCTCAAGGCCAACACGTGCAGCAGCAGCAGTGCGGTGGTGCCCGTCTGCAACGTAAGTATAAGGAACTTTTTCCTCAAACAGAACAACGATTTTGTGATTTACAATTTCATCATTAATTACCCAGAAGTGGTGGCCTACGCCATCATCGCTGGTAAAATCGTATTCAGGTGCTTCATTTTCTACGATGCTTCTTACAATTACATCAATTTCATTTACAGCAGGGTAAGTAAAGAAAACCGGTTCAATATTGGCATTGTTGATGCGCACATGGATCATGCGGTCGTCTTCTTTGTCTTTGCGTGTAAGCTCGTGCTTTTTGATAACTCCATTGATATAATCGTCAATGTGCGAACAGCCTACCAGTCCATATTGCCTGTGGCCGTTCATCGTTTGTGCGTAGATGTAGAATTTTGATTTTCTCTCTTGCAGGAGATAGCCCCTTTTCTGGAACATTTTGAAATTTTCTACAGCTTTATCATACACTTCCTGAGAATGGATATCAACTTCCGGATCAAGATCTATTTCGGATTTTGTGATATGAAGCAGGGAGTGGATATTGCCTTGTGCTTCTCTTCGTGCTTCTTCTGAGTTAAGCACATCATACGGTCTTGAGGCCACTTTACTGGCCAGCTCTTTTGGCGGGCGAAGCCCCCTAAACGGTTTGAAAATTGCCATAGTAGTGTACGGTTAATTTATTTTGTTAGTCATCTAATGAATCTCCATCACGTTGATTACGCTGCAGGGAACCGATAAAAGCGCCCAGCATTTTGGTCATTTCCATCAGCTGGTTGCGTGATTCCTGTTCTTCTTCTTCAGAAAGATAGCCGAGCTGAAAGGCAATGCTTGTAAATACAACGCATTCGCGAATGGAGCTCTTGGCCATTTTTAAGTAGTAGATAAACTGGCTTTTGTTCCTAGCAGAACCCTCTGCAATATTAATGGAAATATTCACAGCGGCAGTCTGAAATTTGTCCATCAGCACCTGGCTTTTGTCATCGGCCAATGCCTGATGCTGGTTCACCCAACAGATGTAATCGAGGGATTTGTGGTAAATGCGCAATTCTTCAAAGCGGAAGAATGTGCCGTGTCTTTCGTTTTCAAAATCGTTCATAGGGCTTATTTTTAGTGGGTTAGTTTATCACTTGTTCACCTGGAAAGTAGTATCACCGTTTTCGAAGTAAGCAATGATCTGGTTTGCTCCGGCAAGTCCGGCATTGATGTTTGCTTCAGATGTTTGGGCACCCATTTTCTTTGGTGTGAAAAAGAACCTTCCGGCAAATTTTTCTGCAATCTCATCCTTGCAGTCCGGTGCGATATCGCTGATATACTGGAAATCGGCACGTTCAGCAAAAATTTTCAGCAGGCTTTCTTCGCAAATTACTTCTTTGCGTGCTGTATTTACAAGGCAGGCGCCTTTTGGCATGCTGTTGAGCAATTCAAAATTGATCGAGCCTTTTGTTTTGGCATTGGCAGGGATGTGGAGGCTGATGTATTGGCAGTTTGCATAAAGCTCTTCTGCTGTTTCCAATACCTTAACGCCATCTTTTTCAATATCTTCCTTCTTTACGAATGGATCGAAAGCGAAAACTTCCATACCAAAACCTTTGGCGATGTTGGCCACATAACGGCCTACATTTCCATAAGCATGGATGCCGATTTTTTTACCGCGAAGCTCCGTACCCGCTTTACCATTAAACTCATTGCGTGCAAGGAAAACCATCATGCCAATAGCAAGTTCTGCAACAGCATTGGAATTCTGACCGGGTGTGTTCATGGCAACAATGCCTTTTTCTGTAGCAGCTTCCAGGTCGATATTGTCGTATCCTGCGCCGGCGCGAACAATAACTTTCAGCTTTTCAGATGCTTCAATTACTTCGCGGGTGGCTTTGTCACTGCGGATAATCATTGCGTCAGCATCTTTTGCTGCATCAATGAAGTCTTGCTTGTCGGCATACTTTTCCAAAAGTGCAAATTCGTAACCTGCTTTTACTACAATGTTTTTGATGCCTTCAACGGCAGCGGGGGCAAAGGGCTTTTCGGTAGCAACTAAAACTTTTTTCATCATTTACATATTTAAGTGTTAGATAAAGCAAAAATAGTGTTAATGAATAACAAAGATAGGCTTTTGATTGAATATTTCCTAAGATTTTATTCGTATTTAGTGTAAGATGCTGATTACGCCCTGAATCTGCTCTTCTCCGGGTATTTGAAGTATGAAATAGTACGTGCCGTCTGAAGCACGGCTGCCATCATTTTTTTTGCCGTCCCAGTCGTTCTGATAATTGCTGAAGGATGCAATCTCTTTTCCCCAACGATTGAAAATCAATAATTTATTTCCCGGATAATATTGGATGTTTATTATCTTGAAGTAATCATTATATCCATCTCCATTAGGTGTTATAACATTTGGAATTGTTAGCGGACATCCTTCTTCCGGTAAATAAATCTCTTTTTCAATTTGACAGGAATTATTATCACTTACAATGAGATTGTAGGTACCGGTAGGAATATCAAACAAATCAGCTTCAATGCTGCCATTGTTCCATAGATAGCTATAGGGCTCAATGCCTCCATCTACGTGGCTTTCTATCTTGCCATTGGATCGTCCGATACAGATAACCGGCTCAATATCAAAATCAAGCAAAAGCTTGTTGGGTTGGCTTACCAGAAAGCTCTCCAGTGCATTGCAGCCGTTTTTATCGGTGAGTTCGGCACTGTACATGCCTGCCTTGCACAAAAGCAGTTCCGTTCCTGTGCTGCCGTCATCCCAAATGATGCTGTAGGGCTCCGTTCCGCCAATAGGATTCAAATATATAGCACCATCTTCATCGCCATAGCAGCGGACCGATACGATATCGGCATTGAAACGAATAGAATCGGGTGAACCAACATAAAAATCAGCTGCTTGCACACAATGAGCCGAATCTGTTATGCTAAGCTGGTAATTCCCAGGGGGGAGATCCCGGATATCCTGACTTTCCGAACCTGTTGACCACAGAAAATGATAAGGCGGATGCCCACCGCTTATTTGTGTTTCAATGCTGCCATCCTTAGTGCCTGAATAGCAACTTGCATCACTGATACTTGCGTTTATGATGATTTCTTCTGGCTGGCCAATTTCGAAAAAGAAAGCGGTATCACAGTCCTGTGCATCCCTGATGCTCAAGCTGTAGCTGCCAGCGGATAAATTGCTGATATTGCTGCCGGTTTCGCCGTTCGACCATTCAAAGGTATAGGGAGGGCTTCCTCCGCTGACAGTGGTAGTGATGCTGCCGCTTTCATCGCCAAAGCAGATGCAATCTGTTATTTCTGTCTCCAACGTAATGGGCGTTTGAGGTTGGTGAATTTCAAATTCAAATATTGTGTCGCAATCATGGGCATCCTTCAGCAAAAGCTCATGAAAACCGGCCGTGAGACCTGATGCTATGCTGTCTGTGCTGCCATTCGTCCATAGGAAAGTATATGGTTTTGTGCCGCCCTGCGCATGAATTTCAATACGGCCGTCACTGCCTCCAAAACAGTGTACCTCTTCGATTTCTGCCGTAAGGTTTATTATTTCCGGATCCGTGAGCACAAAAAGCAGGCTTGTATCGCAATTATTGGCATCGCTGAGCTGCAATTCGTAAGATCCGGCCAGTAAATTGTTGATTTCGGCGCTGCTTTCTCCATTGGACCATAAATATTGGTATGGTGGCGTTCCGCCCGATGCTTCAATATTGATGCTGCCATCGTTGCTGCCGTTACAGGATGGATTTTTAATAACTGATTGAATATTAAATTTTTCCGGCTGTTGAATAAACCAGTTTTCTTCAATCGTGCATTCATTTTGATCACGCAACAAAAGGCTGTAAGTACCTGCCGGGATGTTGTTTAGCACCGAATCCGTTTCACCACCGCCCCAGAGGTAGGAGTAAGGTTGTGTTCCTCCATGTGTGCGAACGCTTATGGCTGCATCATTCAGGCCAAAACAGGATACATTTGTGATATCGGCTTCAAGCCAAATGCTGTCGGCTTGCAGGATTTCAAACCAAAGAACTGTGTCGCAGTCGTTTGCATCACTGAGAACCGCTTGATACATTCCGGCAGGCAAATTGCCGGTATAACTGCCGCTTTCGCCATGCTGCCATTCAATTTCGTAGGGTGCAGTTCCTCCGCTAAGCTCGAGTTGTATGCTCCCGCTAGAATCACCATAGCAGGCTACATCCTGAATTTGCGCTTCAATTTGATATGCTTCGGGCGCTTCCAGCTCAAAGAATAGCGTAGTATCGCAATTTCCCTCATCGACAATATGAAGCTCATATGTTCCGCCATTCAGGCCGCCTATCGAATCCATTCCTTCAACTCCATCCCAGAAATACCGATAAGGTGGCCGTGAACCACTGACATTTACAGTGATAAAACCATCATTGCTGTAAGCGCATCGGGGCGGGTGCAGGCTGTCTGTAATCAGGAAAAGTCCGGCCTGCTCCACTTCAAAACTTAAAGTTGTATCGCAATTGAGTGAATCTGAAATCGTCAGCTCATAAATTCCTGGCAACAAATTATCAATGACATGACCGCTTGCGCCATTTGACCACAAATAGGTATAAGGAGGAGTGGCGCCACTGACATCCACCTGGATTTTTCCGTCGGGTTTTCCAAAGCAGCCAGGAGCGCTTATGGAGGAAATAATGAAATAGGGCAGAGGTTCATTGATTTCGTAGCTATGGCTTTGGCTGCATCCTGCCGCATCATTGATAATAACCGAATGCGTCCCGGCACATAAACTGTCGGCAATTGCAGTGGTATCACCATTCGACCATTGAAACTGATAGGGAGCCAGTCCTCCATAGGGAAATAATTCAATTGTCCCATCGCACTGACCGTAACAACTGACGTTTTTCAGCTCCAGCTTTCCGGAAGGATAAAAAGTATGGACGGCCATGCTGTCAGTAAAGCTGCACCCAATGGAATCGGTCATATGCAGATGAAGCACAAAATCCAGTGGCGCTTTAATCAGGATGTTTTCTGTTCCCTGACCACTGATAATCAGTGAATCTGGTTGCCAGATAATCGATTCAATACCGCTTGTAGAAGTGATATTGACCTGCAAATGAATACTGTCGCCACGGCAAATGCTGGTATCGGAAGCCAAGTCACTTGCTGCCTGTGAGGAAGTTATGGTTACGGTGTCAAAAACAACACATCCTTCCGGGCTGCCTACTTTGAGGTAAAAAGACTGGCTGTTTACCACGCTTACTAAAGCGGTACTGTCATCGGGATAATTATTGAGCGTATCGGAAAAAGCCGGATTGGAAGACCAAAGGAAATAATCGGGTGGGGGCAGGGCTTGGGCAATCAGTTCCCAGCTTTCATGGCAAATTACGGTGTCCGGCCCACCCCAGGCATATTGCTCCGAAACATAAACCCATTGGCGTATTGTATCGGCACAAAAGCCATTGGAAACGATAAGGGTATAAAGTGTGCTTTGCCCGGGCGAGGCAATGGGATTGGCAATAGTGCTGTCGCTCAGCCCGTTTGTTGGATTCCAGTGATAATGGATGCCAGTGTCGGGTACAGGCTCAATTCCTATTTGGATGGGTGATCCGCTGCAAATGGCTGTATCGGGCAAATAGTATGAGGTGTCGCTCATTACCAGTACGTTGCGGATAATGGTGTCTGTTGGGTAGCATCCATTAAGCATATGAGCGATCAGCTGCACGCTGAAAATTCCGGGCTGGTTATAAGTATGCACGGGATTTTCTTCGGTGGAAGTATTGGCGCTTCCTGATGAGGGATCACCAAAATTCCATTCGAAACTGCTTCCTTGCCCCAGGTTTTCAAATTCAACGATATATGCTGAGCAGCCGGGTGCCGGTTGCTTGAAGTCAGCCAAAGCAAAATCGGACTGCACATGGATCTTAAAAACGGCATTATTGCAGTTTCCGCCATTATTTGTATTTGACCATGCGCCCGGATTGGGCCATGTTGGGAATTGCTGGCAGTTTCCACAGCTTGCACAAACCGATTGGTAGATATAGCCTCTTTTATCAAATCTGCTGGTACCGCCGTCCACGTGATCGTGGCCACTGTAATAACAAGAACTGTAATGAAGTTCCCCAAAATAGGTTCCGTAGGAAATTCCATTCATATCCTCTTCAAATACAGCGATATAGAAATCCTGACCGTCCGTTGTGCTTTGAGCAGCATCGGGTGTGATTTCCATGCCAACCGTCCCAAAATCATCGCCCCAGGCATAATGATGGCCGTTTATCGTATAATTGCCCCATATTCTTCCCCAGCCGGAAACATAAATACGGTTGCACATATCAATACCAAAAGCTGTTGGACTGATATTGGGAGTTCCGCTGCCTGTTCCGAAAACAGTGGACCAGGAAATCTGATCCATGCTTGAAGGAAATTTTGCGATAAACTGGCCGCTGTTTTGCTGCGCGTAGGGAGGATTGTTGATAATCAATTGGGAAGCCTGCGCTGCGGTTTGTCCATAAATAAAAACATCATCATCACGACTGCAGCGCACAAAATATGCTTGATCATAAGCATCGCTGCCATAATAAGTTGATCCACTTAAAGAACTGCCATCCGCACTAAAGGCACAAACAAAAGCATCGGTGCTGCCGCCCTGAAAACTGCTTTGCCAGGCATTGGAAGTCATTGGAAAATCCTGCGAAACAGTTCCGCCGGAGGCATATAACCTGCCCTCGCTATCAATATCTACGGAATAAACCGCATCATCCAGGCTGCCACCAATGTAAGAGCTCCATACCAGCTGACTCAAAGCAGGGTCCAGACGAAAAGCCACGCCTTCCTGTAGTCCATTGTTTGATGTCTGGAAGGCATTTGCCGTAACAGGAAAATCGTCCGAAAAAGTGCAGGAACCTATATAAACATTGTTTTGATCATCCGTAATAATTTCTCCTCTGGCGCCATCACCATAATTATAGTACAGGCTGTCGTTTCCATGCATCAGGTAGGGAGCGTAACGACTACGGTAATTAAGGCCGTCATTCTCGCTGCCGCCGATGAATGTAGAATGAACCAGCATGCTGCCGTCACTGCTCAGGCAGGCCACAAAAAGATCGACACCCTGCGGAAAGCTCAGGACGCCATCGTAATAAATGCTGGTGCCTCCATTAAAACTGTTGTCCCAGGCATTATTTGTAGTTGGAAAATCGGGCGATCCGGTTGTGCCAAAAATTAAAAGTTCATTGTTTTGATTTACTACAAGGCTGTGGGGCAGATCGGCATAAGTTCCGCCTAAATAAGTTGCATAGAGTCGCTCTGTGCCTGTGGGATTGTATTTGATAATGGCAATATCCCAGTTGCCGCCAAAGTCCTGCTGGAAAGCACCCGGGCTGACCGGATAACCCGGGCCGCTCACGATACCGCCCGAATAAACATTGCCTTCGAGGTCGTCCGTGGCACTGAAACCCCAATTATCACTCAGAGAACCGGTATAGGTAGAAAAAATCAATTCGGGATCAATGATAAAAGCTTCTCCTTTTTTGATTCCTTTGGGTGCAAAACTGAGAATATTTTGATCTAGCCGAAATTCGCACTGGATATAATCTTGCTGGCCATCCTTGGTTTTCCATGCTACCGGGCTTAATTCACTGATTTCATCAAGACTTGTCCCGATAATAAGATGGCCGTGCTCAATTTTCAGATCGTCCTGTCCTTTATATTGCAGTTGAATCTGCTTGTAATCAGCATTTTCATTTATAATGAATTCATATTTCAGGCGCTGACCTTCGCTGGTATAAAACCTGAGGTCGATGCCGGGCCATGCGTTTTCATAGAGAATTTCGGAAAAAGAGCGCACGCCTGAGCTGTTGCTATGCGTGTTTCCGGTGAAAAAATTGCTGATCAATGGTTTCTGGCCTTGCCCGCTGACCATCGCACTTTCATTATCAAGGAGTTTGACTTTTAAGGCATGTCCATGAATTTGGCAATCATGGTGGTGCTCATGATCGTTGTGATGCGCATGTGAATGCTTGATATCTTCCGGGTCCAAAATACTGATCGTCCATCCATCGGCTTCAAAAAAAACGCTGAGATGATCCGCCAATTGCGCTTTAAAAAGTACATCCTCATGCCATTGTCCTTTATTTTCAATGAAATAGATGCCTGTTTTAGGGGATGCATAAAAATCTTCATCATCTGCACCGACAGCTAAAAAACAGCTGCTTAGGAGAATGAAAATGAAAAATATTTTTATTAATATCTTGTTATCAAGCATTTATACAAAGGTAGTAAATTTTTACGATATTTCATTAAATAGCTTCGTTGAGTTTGAAACCACAATTGCTGCATTCTAAACGATAATAATCATGACCTTCAATTTTGGCTTGACAGATTTCATGGCCTTTTGCGGAGCGGTCAATCAATAATGCGCCACATTTGGGGCATAGTGTTTTGACCGATTCAGGATGATAAAAGTTGCCTGCATAAACGAAATTAAGGGCTTCTTTTGCCCTGTAGTAAAAATCGTTGAGTGTTGAAGCTGGTGTTAGCGTTCTTTCTTGCTTATACCGTGGAAAATACCTGCTTAGGTGCAGCACCGTATTAATTCCACAATAGTTGCGGATAAAATCAAGCATTTTTTCAAATTCCTGAAAATTATCATTCAGACCCGGAATGATCAGGAAAGTGATTTCCAGATGTCGGCCCGAGGCAGCAATAATGCGCAGGCTGCCCAAAACCGCTTGCATTGCAGCTCCGGCATTTTTTCGATAAAAATCATCATTAAATGCTTTTAAATCAATATTAAAGGCATGTATGCAGGGCAGGAGTTCGTCCAGCGGTTTTGGATTGATATATCCATTGCTTACCATGACATTTTTGAGACCACTGGAAGCAGCCAACTGGGCGCTTTCGAGCATATACTCAAAAAAAACAGTGGGTTCGTTATAAGTAAAAGCCAAGCCAATATTGCCCGGTATTTTGTTGGCTTCTGCAACTAAGCCTGTAGGACTGAGTCGTGTTTTTGTCGTTTTTGGCACAGGATTTTGCGATATTTCCCAGTTCTGACAAAAATTGCAGCTCATATTGCATCCCCATGAACCAACTGAAAGAATCCGGCTACCGGGGTAGAAATGATAAAGTGGCTTTTTTTCAATCGGATCACTGTTAAGGGCGCTAATTTGAGCAAAATTCAGGCTGTGAAGTTTCCCGTTAATGTTCTTTCGAACTTTGCAAATTCCGGATTGTCCGTTGCTTAACTTGCAATAGTGAGGGCATAAAATACATTCAATTCTCCAATTTTCCTTTGCGATCCAGTGTAAAGCTTCCATCATAAGTTGGTTTTCATTTTGTAAAGGTGGGCATATTATTGCAAAATTCAAAGTTGCATGAGCTTTACTTATAGTCTGGGTTTTAAATTTGTCGGATTTTTGCAATCAGCTGCGCGCAACTTCCTATATTTGCCACAATGAAGAATATGCAAACAGGAAACTCATCCATTCGGAATATAATTATCGGTGCAAGCGCCATCAGTACAGCAGCTATTTTGTGGGGGCTCGACGGTGTTGTGCTCACGCCGCGGCTTTTTTCGCTGGATGTTGGCTTTGTTGTGCTAATCCTGCATGCCCTGCCTTTTGTATTGATGCAGCCTTTTTTGTGGAAATCATGGAAAAAATCGGCACAATTTACCAGAAAACAGTGGATTGTTTTATTTCTAATAGCTTTGGCCGGCGGTGCAGCAGGAACTTTGGCTATTGTCAAGGCATTGTTTTTAGTGAATTTCCAACACCTTACTATTGTCGTTTTGTTGCAGAAGCTGCAGCCTGTTTTTGCAATATCATTGGCTGCATTGTTTCTGAAAGAAAAATTGCGTCAAAATTTTCTTTTATGGGCTGCTTTGGCAATCATCTCAGGTTATTTTATGACATTTGGCCTGCATGTGCCTAATCTTGATACAGGAGCCAACACCATTTATGCTGCTTTGTTTGCCCTTTTGGCCGCTTTTTCGTTTGGCAGCTCCACCGTTCTTTCCAAAAAAGCGCTTGAAGGGATTGCTTTTCAGACAGCTACTTTTTGGCGGTATGGACTTACCAGTTTGATCATGCTGGTTTATGTGTTTATAATAGGTGGTTTCTCTAGTATTGCCGATGTAAATAGCACCCATATGCTGATCTTTCTGATTATTGGCCTTACAACCGGCTCCGGGGCAATATTTCTTTATTATTTTGGTTTAAATAAGGTTAAAGCAATTGTAGCAACAATTTGTGAGTTGTTTTTTCCAATTTCGGCTATAATCTTTGATTACTTTTTTAATCAGGTCAAGCTTGGAACGGTACAATGGATCGCAGCTATAATAATGATATTCAGCATCATCAATCTGAACCTTGGTAACATCAGGGCACGAAAAAAAAGCAAATGAGCTTAAAAGAAGATATATTGGACCGGCGCCTGGATTTTCTCCGGGATGTACTGATTTTTGAGCAAACCAGTGAAAGAAACCTCGAGATTATTGCAGAAAAACTGATCCGTAGGGAAGTAAGCGCAGGAACTACTTTATTCCGCAAAAACGATGAAGGCGAAAGTATGTTCATCATTCAGGAGGGACGCGTGCGCATCCACGATGGGGATTATACGTTCAGTGAGCTTTTTGAAGGGGATATTTTTGGTGAATATGCCCTTTTTGATAAAGAAAAACGCTCTGCTTCGGTGAGCTGTATGGACAATTCGGTGCTGCTTGAGCTGAAAAGAGCTGATTTTGACCAGTTGATCCACGAAAACATCAATATTGTGCGCGGAATTACCCGTGCATTGACCAGCCGTATCCGGCATATGAACGAACTCGAGGAAAAACTGGCCTCAAGTTATCGCGAAATTCAGAAACAAAAAGATGAGATTGAAAAGCAGAAGCAGATGCTTCAAATGCAGAATATTGAACTGAAAAAGCTAAACTTGGAGAAAAATTACCTGATTGATGTCGTTGCGCATGACCTGAGAAACCCGCTTACAAGCAATAGGTGTGCTATCGAAATGATGCAGGGCGAAATGGAAACACTTAGCGTTGATCAGCAAGAGTATATTAAACTGATGAACAGCTCGGTGAGCCGTATGAGCGACATCATTAATAAAATACTTGATAATCAGGTTATTGAAAAGAAAGAGGTGAAGCTGGATACAGCCCGTCATGACTTATCTGCCATCCTGAAAGAAGTGCACCAGCATTTTAGAGAAGTGGCCAACCGTAAGAAAATCAGTATAATTTTAATTACGGAATCGCTTCATGCGGAAGTAGATAAAAGTTATACCGCCCAAATTTTTGAAAATCTGATTTCCAATGCAGTGAAGTTTTCTCCGCAAGGAGCTAATATTTATATTAAACTATTTGAATATAAAGGGTTTATCCGCTTTGAAGTGCGCGATGAAGGTCCGGGAATTGCACCACGGGACATGAAAATTTTGTTTACACGTTACCAAAAGCTGAGCGCCCAGCCAACGGGCGGAGAGAAATCTACCGGACTGGGCCTGTCTATCGTTAAAAAATATGTTGAAGCCATGAAAGGCGAAGTATGGTGCGAATCCAAACCCGGAGATGGCGCTACTTTTATCGTGATCTTTGAGAAAGCGGAATCGTTTTGATCTTCCCGAAACCATTCCTTATGAAAAAAATTGAAGTCTGTTTTTCTCCTGCATTGTTCGAACACAGGATTTTGCGCGATAATCTGAATATTGTTGTGGTGGACATACTTCGTGCCACAACGTCCTTTTGCGCTGCTTTTCAGCATGGGGTTGAGAGCATTATTCCGGTTTCAAGCATTGAAAAAGTGAAAGAATACAAAGCCCTTGGGTATCCTGTTGCCTGCGAGAGGGATGGGAAAATACTGGATTTTGCTGATTATGGTAATTCTGCTTTTGATTTTATGCAGGAAGAAATAATTGGAAAATCAATAGCCTACAGCACAACCAATGGTACGCATGCTATAGAAATAACCCGTAATCAGGGAAAGGTAATTGTTGGTTCATTCTTGAATATCAGTGCTTTATCGGAATGGCTCTGCCGGCAAACCGAGGATGTCCTTATTCTTTGTGCCGGCTGGAAAAATAAATTCAGTCTCGAAGATGCTTTCTTTGCCGGAGCTCTATGCGAACGTCTTCTGGGAATGGAAGGTTTTGAAAATCAGTGCGATTCTGCAGAAGCAGCCCTGGATTTGTGGAAAACAGGCAAAACCGACCCACTGGCCTATGTGGAAAAAGCAATGCACCGTCATCGTTTAAAGCACCTCGGTGTTGATGATGTGCTAGAATACACTTTTCAAATGGATTCCTGTCCGGTAGTTCCGGTTTTGCAGGGAGGGAAGTTGATTAATGTAATCGGATGATTATTGATTATCAATGGTTAATTATCAATGGTTAATTATTAATTGGAAGCTTTCATAAATCATTAACAATTAACCATTACCCATTAACCATTCCCCATTAACCATTAACCATTAACCATTACCCATTAACCATTACCCATTAACCATTAACCATTAACCATTAACCATTAACCATTAACCATTACTCTTAAAGATTTCGTTTCGTGCTTTTTATAATGCTTGTGATAAGTTTTAAAATTTCAACTGCATCGGTGTTTATTTCATCAAATTTCTGATTATCAATGTATAATGTTTCTTTTATAAGTTCAATCCAATAAATTGACTCATTGCATTCTTTTTGTGCGATAGCCATTTTGTGAATAAAGTCAGCCCTGCTTTCTGCATGTTCAGCCTCACGAACCAATGCTCCTACGGCAGTGCCGGAGCGCAGCAATTGCTTCGATAAAACAAATTCTTTTTTGTCATTGCACAGATACTTATACAAATTAACGGTTTTAACTGCAAAACCAAAACTCTTTGATTTCACGATATTTTCCCTCATACCTTAACTGTTTTGTATTCAAAGCCAAAATACTCAAAAAATAAATAAGTGCAACCTATTTTAGGATCGGACAACCATTAACCATTAACCATTCACCATTCACCATTCACCATTAACCATTCACCATTCACCATTAACCATTCACCATTAACCATTAACCATTAACCATTAACCATTCACCATTAACCATTAACCATTAAATATTCTCAATTTCATCTTCACTTAATCCGGTGATTTCTGCTATAGTTTTAATATCAATTTTTTTGATTTTCAACCTTTTAGCGATAAGAGATTTTTCTTTTATTCGTTCTTCTGTCCGTATTTTTTCTTCCGCATCAATGTTCACCGACCAGCTCATACTTGCACTGTAATGCAGATTGTCAATATGCTTAAGATAACTTATTCGCTCATCTTCAGGCAGATTGTCAACGCGCCACCTTTCTTTTGCTTCTTCAATCCCCTTTGCACTAAAATTTTCTTTTATTTCGTTGTTTTTCAGATAATAAATCCATTCGTCAAGAGTGTCTTTGGCAACATCATCAAAGTTGTTAACTTTTATTACATAGTATTCGGGATATACCTGATAGGGTTCTGTTTTACCGCCCAGCAGCTCGCTTTGTTTCGTTGATAATTTAAGTTTATCGGATTTATGTATGCCAATAAAATCTGTTTTACCATGGTAAATATAATCCGCTCCTTGTCCTAAGTCAAAATAAACAATATTGATGGAGTAAACCTTTTTAATATTTTTATAAAGTTCGCCAACAGCAATATATTCAGTAATTACTTTGGATGTACCATAGGCCATTCTGTGGAAATAGTCGTATTCATTTTCATTTTGGATTTCAATAATTGCAATTTCTCCTTTTGAGTTTTTTACAAGTATATCAACCCTGTTAAATTTATCACGACTAAACTTTTGATTGCTTTCACTTTCAAGAACAGAATCAATGCTGATGTTTTCCTTAAGTAGTTCGCTAAGGAAACCTTCAAGGACAGTAAAATCAGCCTTATTTCTTAATAGCCTTTTAATTGCCCAATCAAACCGTATTAAATTCCTGTTGCCCATAAAATGAAATTTTAAAACAAATTTACTCATTTTTGGGATATTGAAAAGCTCGCTTACTCCAGTGGATAATTTTATTTGGCTTTTTACTTAAGGATTTCCATGTTCCGGATTTTTTTGTAAATTGTGGTACTTTTAAAAACCAGATGCGCATGACCAACACGACTGATTCCCCTATTGATCAATTGCATGTACTACTTGCGGAAGATAATGATGTAAACCGTAAACTCACCCTGAACATCCTGAAACATTTTGGATACAAAGTCAGCCTGGCAAATAACGGCAGAGAAGCAGTTGAAGCCTTTGAGAAACAGAAATTCGATGTAATCCTGATGGATATTCTGATGCCCGAAATGACCGGAGAAGAAGCTATCCGAATCATTCGACAAAAAGAAAAAGCGACCGGAGGCCATGTGCCGATTATTGCCGTTACGACTTATTCGCGCAAAGAAAGCCGCCAAAGATATTTTGAGGCCGGCATTGATGATTATCTGTGCAAGCCCTTTAAACCCTATGAATTATCCTTAGTCCTTAAAAAAGTTTTGAATTGTTAATTAGTTGTTAATGAATGATTTGTAATGTTATCGAAATAACATTGTGAACATTTATATAGTTTTGTATGTAGATATGAAGTGATTTCCATAAAGCACCGAAATTCAGAAAACTAAATGATATAAAACATGGCAAAAGTTGTTGTACTCGGAGCCGGCATTGCCGGACATACGGCCGCGGCCTTTATCAAGAAAAAGCTGGGCAAAAAACACGAAGTTGTGGTTGTCAGCCCCAATTCCTATTACCAGTGGATCCCGTCCAATATATGGGTGGGAGTGGGCAAAATGACGGTTGATCAGGTGCGTTTTAAACTGAAGAAGGTTTATGATCGCTGGAAAATCGACTATCGTCAGGCGAAAGCAGTTTCCATTCATCCGGAAGGGAATTCAGCTTCTGAACGGCCTTTTGTGCGTATCGAGTATGTTGCCGATGAGCGCAAAGGCCAAAACGAGGATATTGATTATGATTTTCTGGTCAATGCAACCGGGCCAAAACTGAATTTTGAGGCAACACCGGGCATGGGACCGGGCGGCAATACGGTTTCCGTTTGTGCATACAGCCATGCCGCTGAAGCCTGGGAAGAATTCCAGAAAGTGATCAAAAAGCTTGAAAATGGTGAACGACAGCGTATCCTTATTGGTACCGGCCATCCAATGGCAACTTGCCAGGGTGCTGCTTTTGAGTATATTTTGAATGTTGCTTTTGAACTGAAAAAACGAAAACTCGATCATCTTGCCGATATCACATGGATTACCAATGAATTTGAACTGGGCGATTTCGGAATGGGCGGTGCTTTCATTAAGCGTGGTGGCTATGTGGTCAGTACCAAAGTGGTTGCTGAATCTATGTTTATCGAATACGGTATCAACTGGATAAAACGTGCCGGCGTCACCAAAGTGGAACCTAATCTGGTTCATTACGAAACACTTGATGGTGAATACAAAACAGAGCCTTTCGATTTTTCGATGTTAATTCCGGGATTTGCCGGCGCAGGAATCAAAGCCTTTGGCAAAAACGATGAGGATATAACCGATGTGCTTTTTGCTCCGAATGGCTTTATGAAAGTAGATGCCGATTATACGAAAAAGTCTTTCGAAGACTGGAAAGCTACAGACTGGCCTGAAACTTATCAAAACCCGACCTACGGAAATATTTTTGCACCGGGCATCGCTTTTGCTCCACCGCATTCTATCTCAAAACCGATGACCAGCAAAAACGGCAACCCAATTTTTCCGGCACCTCCACGTACAGGAATGCCATCGGGAGTTGCAGGGAAAGTTGTAGCCCTCAATATTGTTAATTGGATCAAAAAAGGGCGTACAGATTTCAAACACCGTGCTTCTATGGGCAAAATGGGCGCTGCTTGTATTGTTTCAGCAGGCTACGGTCTGGCAAAAGGAAATGCTGCAACAATGACTGTTTATCCCATTGTTCCCGATTGGGACAAATATCCCGAGTGGGGCCGCAACCTGAATTACACCATGGGTGAAGCGGGTCTTGCTGGACATTGGGCCAAGTGGTTCATGCATTATATGTTCCTGCACAAAGCTAAAGGCTATCCGTTCTGGTGGCTGCTTCCCGAATAATAAAATTTGAATCATCAACAAAAAAATATAAAATGGACAAAATTACCCATCACGACACTAAGGCAAGGGCTTATTATGAAGAAGCTTATCCGCCCATGCCAACCAATTCAACAAAGATTTGGCGCCGCTTATGGATTTGGCAATTTTACCGCTTTGTAGTGCTCAATATAAAAATTATGCGTATTGTTGTGGGTGGACACTCATAAACCAATAATATGCGCAATTTATCTCTGAGCGGACTGCTGGTTTTTCTGCTCCTTACCGCCTGTACACCAAAAGTGGATACCGCTCTAATAAAGTTGGAGGCACAGAATTTTATTGAAAATTTTCTAAATGAAATAAATCAGGGACATTCAGGAGCCATTGAGGCGATGTTTGTTCCTGATTCTTCCTCGGTTTTGATAATGCCGGGATTTGGAAGCAAGGATCATTCTTCGCTAAAAGTGGTGCTCGATGCATTTTACAGGCATTATCAACAACCGGAATTTCATTTGGATGAACTTCAAATTTATATCGTAGAAAAATCAGAAGGTTTGCTCAGGTTTTCTGCCATGCTTTCTTTTGATTATGAATCCGAAGGTTTTGATGGATCCATGGACGGCATTCCTTTTTCAGGGCTCATCCAAAGAACAGATGATGGCAAGTTTCAATTTATGCAATTGCATTTGAGCCTGTCTGTGCCGCAATGATCATTTACAAAAAAGTCTATTGAACGAAAGCTCAACAGGATTTCGCTTTCTTTATTTTTTCATGAATTTAATACTGCATTTTTGCCGTGCCGATGAGCCTGTAATTATATAGATCCCCGTATTTAGTTGGCTCAAATCCAGTTTTATATCTGATTTGGCGTTGATATTGCCCTGCACCAGGATTTGCCCGTTTTCTGCAATAATCTGATAATTCGCAGGCTCCTTTGAATTGTTTTTGATCAGCGCATTTTTCACTACCGGATTTGGGCTGAAAACCAGGAATTCTTCCTTCTCTTTTTCTTCAACCGCACTGATTAGCTCATGCACTTTTATCAGTTCAATGCCATTGCCAATGCCCAGGTTTCGGCTGTATTCTTTTGATGATTCATTATTCCAGTGTTCGTGCACACCGAGTGATGCGATCAGATTTCCGTCATCATCCGGATCGTAAATAATTCCTTCAGGCCAGTAAGATGAGTCGGCAGCTTGTATGAGGTAATCATCTACGCCCGGCCAGTTTGGACGGCTTTCAGCTATCGTTGGCCCATTATACTCGCTGCGGAGAAAATCATGGCAAACGGATTCAATAGCTACAGGATCAAGAGAGACAAAAAGGCTGGAGCACCAATCGTTATTAAAAGGGGTCATTGCCCATTTTTCAGGTACTCCCAATGCGTCTTCACCGGGATACAGTCCGTCCACAATCATCAGGAGGTTTTTGCCACTGAGCAATTTGTGCATCATCAAATCGGTTTGCACCCTGTAAAGCCCATAGCCCAGCCGTTGTGGGTCATCTCCACTGACCGACATCAGGCCGGGATGTACATGCATGGCCCAGGTGCGGGGCAGTGAGCCAAAATGATTTTTAGCGTTTAGTGTGATGCCTGCAGATGCATGCGCCTTCATTGTTGGGATATTGATCAGATAATCCATTTCTTCAAAAACAGTGAACAGTTTGTCCGCAATGGCCTCCTGCATAACTGTGCCGTGATCGCTGTATTTTATTAGGTCTGAATCCGTATGTGCAACCGCAAACCTTCCCAATGCTTCAATCTCCAGTTCATTGTTTATCAGATTATTGCCCAAATAATGCACCTCCGGAAACTGTGCTTTCCATAATTCAAAAAACTCTTTGTAAATATTGCGGGCCGGATCACCTATAAAGATTTTGTCTTGTGGAACACCTGCTTCTTCCGTGAGCTGACGGAGCATGGCAAGTACCAGAAAGGGATTGGTTTCTGCACTAAAAGGATTGATTTCCGTATTGTCGTTCCTGCTCAGGTCTGCATAATATCGCTCAGCGCTTACACCGCCATAGGCTGTTGTGGCATTTATTTTGATGAAAATAATTTCATCATCAGTATAGGTTTTGTCTCCCAGGCCATGACTTTCATTGTAATAGCGAAAGATGGCATCCCATGCGGCTTTAGTGTCATTTTTATCCGTTAACTTTTTTAAGGATTCATTCAGCATGCTGTCAATGGCATTTAAATTATTGTTTTTTGCCATAAACCATGCATTGTCCCCCTCATCGATGATGCCGTTAAAATTTGATGAATTGTCACAGTTTTCATTGGTTGCCTTGTCGTTCCAATGCCAACATACCCTGCCAGGAAAAATTCCTTTGGCTTCACCAATTGGGCTATTTGGTTCAAAATCAGCCATTATTGCTTGTTGCCTTCCCGATGCCCGTGTGTCTAAGGAACCCGAATATTGCCACACTGCAAAAGAAAAACTAAATATCAGGAGAAAAACTAATGCAAGGCGGTAGTTGGAGCGCTGAAAGCTCTCCTGCATTTTTTTATAGGAGAAAATGCCTCCTCCCAAGCCGCTAAGCCACAACACAAAGGCCGACATATAAGGTGCTGTTGCCTGCATGCAGGGATAAGCAGCCCGGCTGGGCTTGGGAATGACGCGTATAAGAAACCATGCTGTTGAAATAATCCCCAATGTAAAAAAGATGATCTTATGCGGAACATTGTTTTTTCTGAGCTGATCAACAAAATGCTGAAATCGTTTTGGGGTATAGGGTGAAGTCTGTTTCATAATATTTAATTGCAGTGGATGTGTAGAAAAGACCTTTGTTTTTGCGTGAAGTTGCCTCAATTGTACCTTATTATCTAAAATATGGCAATTTTAATCTGAAAGCTCAGCATTTTCGTTTTCTTTAAGGACGATATTTTTTAACGCCATCAGCATTATATTTTTCATCAAATCAAACTGTTGTAAGCCAGGGTAGGAGAGGAGGCTAATGTTTTTTCCGTACTTTCGCACCTTAAATGTGAATTATGGAAACGCTCAAAAAATCTATGGCCGAAAAAGCCTGGCTGCGCTGGCTGGTATTATTGCTCGTGGGATTTGTACTGTCAACAAACTATTATTTTTACGATGCATTTTCAACATTGAAACAGCAATTGCTCCGGGAATTTGACCTGAGCAATACCGATTACGGACTTTTTGTGAGTTTCTACAGCATTCCCAATACTTTCCTGTTGATGGCTGTGATTGGCGGCATCATCCTCGATAAACTGGGTATTCGGCGTACGGGCTTTCTTTTCGTGTTTTTTATGGCCTTTGGTGCCATGCTCACCGCTTATGGCGCTTCGGATACCTACCGTGAAGGTGGAATGTTTTATGGTTTGATGAGCTCATTCCTGCCCAATTATTCGCCCGAACTGAAAATGATGCTGCTGGGCCGATTCTTCTTTGGATTAGGTGCTGAAACCAGTATTGTGGTGGTTTCCAAAGTATTGGTAAAGTGGTTCAAAGGCAAAGACCTTGCTCTGGCATTTGGTCTGAAAGTAGGTTTTGGACGGCTGGGAACTTTCCTTGCATTACGCCTTTCGCCGGTGCTGGCCGAAGATAAGCTTAATATCGCTATCTGGTTTGCTGCTATTTTGGTGATGATCGGTTTGTTGGTATTCTGCATTTATATGCTGATGGACCTGGCTTACGACAAACAGCAAAAAGCTTCTCAGGAAGTTAAAGAAACGGCAGAAAAAGATGAAGGATTCCGTATAAGCGATATTGTCACATTGCTGACCAACCGCAGCTATATTTTCATTGCCTTGCTCTGTGTGACATTCTATTCGGCAGTATTTCCATTCCTGGCTTTTGCTCCCGATTTCTTTGCCAATAAATTTGGTCTGAGTGCCGTGGAAAGCGGGGAAATTGCTTCCTATCTTCCACTGGCTACATTGATTTTCACACCCTTATTTGGTTTCCTGATCGACCGCTACGGACGTTCGGCCACAGCCATGATTTTTGGTTCGCTGGTACTTCTGGCCGTGCATTCCATTTTTGCTTTTACGCATATTTCGCCTGTTGTGCCTATGCTGATGCTGGGCCTGGCTTTCAGTCTGGTTCCTGCTGCCATGTGGCCTTCTACCGTGCGTTTGGTGGAGGAGAAGCAGATCGGGACGGCCTATGGCCTGATGTATTCCATTCAAAACCTTGGCCTTTGGGCTTTTCCGCTCCTTGCCGGATATATCCTTGATATAAGCAATGACGGCAAAACTCAAAACCTGGATTATACCTCTACATTAATGATGTTCGCCGGATTAAGCCTGCTGGGCTTCCTCTTTGCCCTGATGTTGAAATTTGATGATGCCCGCCATGGAAAAGGGATTGATTTACCGATGAATAAGAAAGGAGAGTAGATTTAATAAATGCTCGATTAGAAAAAACTAAAATCTGGAACTATTTCCCAGAACATCAAGTATCCTCTCAAATTCAGACGAATGGGATGCTTCCAATCGAATTTCCTTTTGTGTTTTTGGGTGAATAAAACTCATCCGCCAGGCATGCAGCAACATTACATCCAGATTAAAATGCTCTTTAAACAGGCGGTTTTGCTTATTGCAGCCATGCGGACGGTCACCAATTATCGGATGGCGCAAATGGTTCATATGGCGGCGTATTTGGTGCATTCGCCCGGTAAGCAAATTGATTTCCAGCAAACTATATCGTGATGTGGGATGTTTGCCAAAGGGCAGGGGCAGCTCAAATTTTTCCAGGCTGCGGTATTCTGTAATCGCTTCCTGTAATTGGCCGGAACTATTTTCGAGTGGATGGTCTATGCGTCCTGAATCCTCAGTAAATCCGCGAACGAGTGCCTGATAGGTTTTGGTAATGCGGCGTTCACGGAATATCGTTTCCATATCAGAAAGCATTTCCTTGTTCAAAGCAAATACCAGGATTCCGCTGGTTTTGCGGTCAATGCGGTGTGCAGGATAAACATGCCGCTGCAATTGATCGCGAAGCATTTGCAAAGCGAAAGTATCCGCATTGCCGATCATGGTGCTGGCATGAACAGCCAGTCCATGCGGTTTGTTGATCACGGCCAGATCATCATCCTGATAAATTATTTCGAGAGACATCCGGCAAAAGTAGGAGAAATTCAATTCAAATTTTTAGCACAAATCCCTGGAAGATCTAAATCCTGAATTTTAAATGATTTTGGCAGATTTGATTCAAAAGGGCAGTATCCCATATTCCTATTTAACATAATATAAATTATAAGAAAATGCCTCAAATGCATTTGTCTCTGATATTATGTTAAATAGAAGGATTTATCGATTGCCTTTAATCACCAATATCTTTTATATTTAGGTGGAATTTGAATTTTCAAGAGAAATACTGAAAATATACTCCTGCATCAGTTGGTATTCTCATAATCACTTGAAGTATTTAAAAATTCTTTCCCGGTTTTCCATCGCTTTATCCTTTTTGTGATATAGCTCCACAAAAACAATCCGCTCGGTACCGTATTCTTCTGTTTGCTCAATTTGTTTTATGGGTATTTTTGGAAATTAGATATAAATCACTTAAAGCCCGCTCTTTTTAATATTTCTGCAAATTCACCCTCCATGGCGGAAATATGGAAAATATGAGGGGTTTAGTTTGCTGCCCGGATTTTTAAAAGCGCATGAAGATAATCCTCCAAAATCTTTTTTTGATCTGGGTTTGTTTCGCATTTCGTTGCGGCTTCCAAATCTTTTATAGCATCGGTTCGTTCCAGAAAAACAGTAAGTTCGGCAGCTTTGCGGCGAACATCAAAATCATTGTCACGGAGCATCGGCGGAATCCACTTCTTAGCTGACCATGCACACATATCCACGAGTTGTTGCATTGCTTCAAGCTTTTCTATTTTTGTGCCCAGGAGCTTGCTATAAGCATTGTTTTGTACTTTTCTTTGCTGGTCTGTAAAAAGAATTTCCTGATTATAAATCTCCGGACGTACTACTTGTTTTGGATATGAAATGATTTCCTGATTGCTAACAATTCTGGCCAGACGTGGAATGATCCACCTCATACCCGGGCTGCATTCCGGATGTCCAACAACCGAAGCTGTTTTCCCGTTTCCGGCATGGGTCACAATTATAAAAGGGCGATTATTTGTCATATTCTCGGGGCTACCTTCAACAGTATGTACATCACTAAGCATTGTTGCGAGCTCTTTATAAGGATATTGTGTATTTTGCGCAGGAATCAGAACCGGACCTTCGTAATATTGTGAAAAATTGATTTCGCGCGAAATTAGTTCAGGGAATAATTTCTTTCCTTCTTCGGTCAGTTTGAATTGTACCAATCCATGTCCCCGGTTATCATGTTCAATATCAATAGCCTGAGCTCCGCTTAAGCCCAGAGAAGGATATCCAGACGTTTCGCTCAGAATATAAGCTCCGGCACAGATTCCTATGACCCCAACCCCCTTTTCAATGACGAGTTTTTGGATTTTTGTCTGCCCAATTTCACCTAAACTGCCGGTTTCTGCCCGACCGCTTCCGCCGGGAAACAGGATTACATCCAGCGAATCAGCTCTGCCCAATACGATATCTGCAGCAGAAATGCTTTTAGCACATATAGCAGGATCAATGCGCAATGCCTCCAAAGCGTCAGTTATGCAGTATGGACTGTCGCCGTTTTTATCAAAGACACCAACCCTGATCTTCTGAATTTCCTGGTTTTCAGGGAATTTATTTCCATTCTGGTTACAGGCAGTAAAATTAAGGGCAATAAAGGCAAAACAAAGGTGTATTAGTTTTTTCATCCTGAACAATTAATGATGTTTCTGTCGGCAAATTTACAAAATGTAAAAACCATGCAGTTTTTAAATTTCAAAAAAAAAGGAAACTCTTATAATGTTTTTGGTTCTACTAGGAATTTAGTGGGTAACAATAAAGTTTGAAAATAATATGCAGCTATTTATTAATAAACTATTGATCCCTAACAGATTCCTCCCTTCACAAAGCCTTAATCACTTCGTTTGGCTTTGTTCCTATTGGAATGACGCTGTTTATTAGGCGTTTAAGGCAAATGCGGCGCACTTCGACTTGGTTCGGCTACGCTCACCACAGGACGCTCAGTGACCAAGCCGCATTTGCCTCCTGACTTCATAAAAACGCGTCATTCCGACAAAGTTTTCCGAAGTATGAGGAAACTTTGGAGGAATCTGTTTGAAATAGCATTCAAATTTCTTTCCACGAAATTCCGTGTAGAACCATGTTTTTTGAATCTTTGTAAAAGTATTGGGTTATCGTTAATTATAGCGCTAATACCACAGCGCAAGAATTTCTGCAGGCGCATGCAAACAGATTTTGCGCAGGAATTCTTTGGAGGCATTAATTTCGATGATGCCGTTTTCATGGCCGGCAATTTCGTAGAGATTATACACAAAACAAATTCCGGCATTGGTCACGTAGAAATTTTGGGTCACGGGCAGGCTATCGGAAAAAAAACCTGCTTTGCTTAAGGGTGTATCTTCATCCAGCTCGTAATTTTCGCGGAGCTGCTTTTCGATCAACTGGCTGAGCGTTCTCATTTGCGTGCTGTCCACAATCTCATTTAAATTAATCTGCCTGCCGTTTTTCAAGCTGATTACGCGATACTGCTTCTGCTCCATCGAACGGCTACCGCCGCTATAAGCCAAATTGCGCAAGCCCAGCGACAGCACATATCCAAAATTAAACACGATATCAATTTCCTGCTTTTTCTTCCATTGAAAAAAATCCATGCGCTCTTTGGTGAAATTCGCGTCATTCTTCTCGCGGTAAGCCCTGATCAGCGCACGTTCATACTCCTGCATATTTGCCGGTGTATTTGTTTTCATGGCCGTATTGCGATAAAACATTTCAGCAATTTGTTCATCCACAGCATGTTCTACATTACCAGCATGCAAACTGAAATCAGGTACCGGACAAGCCAGATAAATCTCCATCGAAGGCTCCGGGCTCATATCAAAGAGCTTTGCATCAATTTTTTCGCTTAAGTAATTAAATTTCATGCTGCCTTCCGGATACGAAATGCGCATATTAAACTGCAGGCTTTCCTTGCGGCTCCCGTCCTGCCAGCTGCCGTTCAGAGCTTCCCCTTCTTCGGCAAATTCGGCGGTAAACTGTGCCCCTTTTCCATCAAACTCATTCAGGATCAAAGTATTCCCTTCGCGTTTTCCTCTCACTTTAATCCATTGATAGCCAGTACGTAGTTTACTGCTCACGGTATCCACGGCTTTCAGGAAATAATTACCTTCATAGGCAGTCCCCTTGTGTGTCAGGTTCATCTGAATGGAACTGCCATTACCGATATAGCCATCAAAACGTTTGTACACAATATTTTGAGCCGACAGTTGTGTGCATAACAGCATCAAGCCAATAAAAAGCAACCTATTTAACATAATAATGAAATTTCTGCTAAAATTACGATCAATTAAAGCCTTTGTGAAAACAATTTAAAGGAATTATCAACAGGAAAATGTGGGCATAAAAAAACCCCTGCTTTTGCAGAGGTTTCAGTGCCCAGGACAAGAATCGAACTTGCACTCCGTAACCGGAACATGGCCCTCAACCATGCGCGTCTACCAGTTCCGCCACCTGGGCTTCTCGTTTGAGGGTGCAAATATACAAAAAAATTTTTCCCTCCAAGAGAAAATGAAAAAAAATTACCAGCTCAGGAAAACTGCTGTCCAAAATGCCAGCGGCACAACGGTTCCCCAGATGATTTGCTCGTTTCTGCGGCTGCGTTCAATCCGTTCTTGCTCAAGCTTTTGCTGTTCTCTGGCCCAGTCATGATGCTCCGCCTGCTTGTCTGCCTCATTTTTTTGTTGCAATTCCCTGATTTTTGCCAAATAAACCGGAACTTCCTTTGGCGGATTGGGCTCACGCGTAAGGTATTCCAGATCACGCTGCGCTTTTGCCAGCTCATTTATATTGAAATACGCAATACCGCGCAGGTAACGCGATTCCTGAATATAGGGCTTCTTGTCCAGAACCACTGAAAAATCAGCAATTGCAGCATCATATTGTTTCAACTGCATTTCCGCGTAGCCGCGATCTTGGTACAAAAGATAATAATAAGGCATCGTTTCAATGGCCTTATCAAATTGCCCGATGGCCTCCTGATATTTGCCCTGCAAAGCCAATTGGCGCCCCTCATCCATGAATTTTTTGTACGCCCCTGCCCTTTCCTGGGCGTTTAATGTAAATGCCATTCCGCAAAAAAGCAGGAAGGCAAAAGACAGGTTACGGATTAAAATGTTGATTTTCATGATGTAAATTTAATAAAAAAGGCAAAATGCCGATTAGCAAATTGCCTTTTTGAATACAAAAACTATTCCTTAATAATGTTTGCCCTTAGCATCGGGCATTATGGGCAAGCACAAATTATGCTTTCAGCAGGAAATTCACATCCCCACCCACTTCAATCTCATAAAACTCTTTTCCAAATTTAAAAATACGCATTTTATTGCGGCCTTTAAGCTCCATATGGTCGCCTTCGATTTGCAGCAGACTCGCTTCCCGCAATCCGGCAACATACATGTCCTTGTTTACAATGATAAACTCTTCAATACGCGCCTCGCGGGTCTCACCACCATGACCCTCAGGATGTTTATCAAGATAATGCGGATTGATCTGGAACGGAATCAGGTTGAGGCAGTTAAAACTTTCCGGCTCTACAATCGGCATATCATTGGTTGTGCGCAAAGTAGGGCAAGCCACATTACTTCCGGCACTCCAGCCCATATAGTGCATGCCTTCCAGAACACGCTGGCGGATTGGCTCCATCAGGCCATTGCACTGCATTTCGCGCACCAAATGGAAAGTGTTGCCACCACCCACAGCAATAGCTTCGGCATGTTTTACCGCTTCCACTGCATCTTTTTCTTTATGGATGCTGTAAATTTCATAGCCCAGTTCTTTGTAAACAGCAGCTACTCTTTCTTCATACACATCATAAGATTTTTCAATGCTTTCGGGATTCAGGCCAACGCCGGCATAAGGGATAAACAAGACCCTTTTTACTCCGGTATTTTGCAGGAATTCAGAGATATAAGTACGTGGCCAGCCTAAATAAGCTTCGCCATGATTGGTCGAATTGCTAATCAACAGTAATCGTTTCATAGTGCTTGTTTTGTGAATGTTAATGATTTATTGAGGCAAATATACACTTTTGGGCAGAATTAGCCGCCCCTTGTGCCGATGAGTTCAAGACCATTTTGGATCAGTTCCTGCCAATCACGGCTTTCGGATTTCAACACTTGCAAATGGGATTCAACTTCTGATTTTAGCTGTTCTGTTCCTCCCCGCTCTGCCAGCAGTTCCAAAATCTCAAGAGGCAGGAGCCAATCTTGGAATGACCCATTTTTAAATTCCCCCCAGATTTCATACAGCTTCATGTGCGCAGTTGTATTTTCCCGCAATGCACGGACCTGGGCATAAAGCCTGTGCAATTTTTTTGAAGCCTCGTCATGCACAATTTTATGCGTTTTTTCATTGGGCACCGGAAAAGCAAAACCCCAGCTTTCCGGATCGGCCAGACCCGAAAAAGCAGATGAAATATTTGCGCCAACCGCCATATCGTACATGCCCCATGCAGGCTGGAAAAGCAGCTGGTTTTCATATTTCACCCTACAATCACTAAAACTAAGCAAAAGCAATTTATTTTTCCGCCAGAGCGCATTTCTCAAAATGCCCGAAACCCTCAAACCCGATTCATAATCCAGTTCAACGGGCTGCCCGAGCTTCATTCCCAGTGCATGCAGTTCTTCCTTAGTGTGCATTTCCGGCGGTTTTGGCGAGTTTGCCCACATGCCGGCAGGCGATCCAAAACCATCCTTATGATAGCCTTTCCCATGGCCTTCCAACTGCGCATCCTGCCTGGCAAGCGCCGTTTCTCCTTTAAAGGAAAGGTAAACCGCTTCTCCCTCTTTCGCGATGAAATCGTGCAAAACACCCGAAACCTGCAAGCCCGAAGACCAAACAACAGTGGCGAGATTTTCCGATGCTTTGGCCTGTTGCAAGGCATAAACACCGCCCCGGCGTAATGCCATAGTATCTGCAAATTGATCCAAAACCTTATTCAAATGCGCAAAATCGGGCGTTACAAAAAGCTGCGGCTGACGGGTGGTGATATCGAACGACTGAAAAGCAGCATCCAAATTATATGGCAGTTTTTTCACATCATCCTGCAAAGCAGAAAAACTCTCGCCAATAGATGAAAGCAGTCCGGCGCCATAAATCCGGGGTTTTTCCAAACTGCCCAGCAAACCATATTCTACCGTCCACCAATGCAGGTTACGAATGCGCGCCATTTCGCTCATACCGTCCATGAGGGTTTCGATTCCGGCAAGTTTCTGCTCTGCTTTGCGGATATCTTTTGCATCCGAATACGGATCAGCTTTGAGAATGGACAGATGCCGTATTGCCTCATACTGCTGATAATCAACCGCTGATGAAAAAGCCCGGGAACCAATTTGGCCAAAGCGGCCCAGGTAACCGGCATATTCAGGCTCGGCAATAATGGGCGCGTGTCCGGCAGCTTCATGCACAATATCCGGTGCAGGCGTGTATAAAACCTGATCAATTGGGCGGATATCGGCCGCGATGACCAAAACATTATACGCCTGAAATTCCATAAAAGCAGCCGGAGGAATAAAGCCGTCCACCGCTACGGCAGCCCAGCCAATTTCTTTCAAAATGCGGTTCATGCCGTACATATGAGGAATACGATCAATGCTGATACCGGTTTTTTTCAGGCCATTTAGATAGGATTTATGTGCCACCTTAGGCAGATAATCCACATTACGGCGCATGATGTAGCGCCAGACCGCATGATCCTGCTCCGTATATTCGTTATAGGGCTGATCGATAATGATATTTTGCAAATGCTTTGGCAAGCGCTTCAGAATTTCGTTCATTTCCATAAGTCCGGTTTTGCAATTATAGACAGTTGTTTTTATTTAATCTAAATAACATATAATCAAAGCAATCGTTCATTATCAGCAGCGCTTTGTCAGAAGAAAAAAATTCCGAAATTTGCAGATTAAAATTTGAACCATGAGAAAATTTTTTCGAATACTTCCCATCCTTTTTATATTCAGCCTGCTGTTGAGCAGTTGCCAGGACAAGAAAAAAGCCAGCTTTGATAAAGTGCGCGAAGGCGTGCGAATGGTCTATAAAAACGACAATGCCGGAGCGCGGCAGCTCTTCGATGAAGCGATTGAGCTTGATCCGGAGAATGCCGAAGCATGGTATCAAAGGGGAAACACCTACACTGATATTGGAGATTTTGATCAGGCGCTGTCCGATTACAATGAAGCCATTCGGCTGAAGCCTACTTATGCAGATGCCTATTTTAACCGTGGACTGGTAAAGAAATACATGGGAAATGATGATGGAGCCTGCGCCGATTTCCGGAAAGCACACAATTTAGGAAAAGACAATATTGTTGACTATTTCAAACATTGTCCTTGATTCTGATTTAGTGGGCGGAAGCTCATTGAGTTCCCTCGCTTGGCGATCGGGAGGATGCTCCATACTGCAATTCCCGAAAATTGGAGATTGGAGCGTCCTTTCGACGAACGCAGTGAGGAGAAACCCCAACATCCCCCAACACAATTTCCCTCTAATTGTGGTTTTGATTCTGATTTAGAGGGCGGAAGCTCATTAAGTTCCCTCGCTTGGAACTCGGGAGGACGCTCCATACTGCAATTTTCTACAATTGGGGATTGGAGCGTCCTTTCGACGAGCGTAGTGAGGAGTAATCTCTTTTTCAAAAAACAATTTTTCAGAAAAGCCGCACAGCGGCTAAAAAGCCTTTAAAACAGGTCACTATGGGTGCCCGTTCTCACAAGGCTAATTGTATCCTTATGAACATCAATATGCCAGATAATTAGCCAGTCTGATTTTATATGAGCTTCCCAAAATCCGCTATAATTTCCGGACAAAATGTGTGGACTAAATTTGTTTGGAAGTGCGCCGTCTTTTTCCAGTGTTTGAATGATTTCCTTTAGGAGATTTAAATTATAGTGTCTCTTTTTCAGGATTTTGACATCCTTTTTAAACCGATTGGTATAATCAATTTGATACATCAAATTTCCAGTTCATCAAACAATTGATCCGAATTACTGACTTTATTCACTTTTCCGTCCACAACATCTTTTATGGCTTTTTTTGTCTCGTAATTTATTTCAGGCTCCTCGACCAAGGTGCTTGTAATATTCATCCGCTTAAGCAAGTCCATCAAAAACAAACGTTCTTCAAGAGTTTTCGGTTTTATTATAATCGAAGCCATGGGTTTCATTTTAAAACAAAATTAATGTTAATACCTTTGAAAAACAAATTTTTTGATTCGAAGGCTATCAGTTATTTATATTCTGTAAAAATAACACCACTCCCTCTCCAAACCCTTGACATTATGCTTTTTCCTTTTAATTTTGTCATCGTGATAAGCAAGATCGTCATATCAAATCTCTATAAGTGTGAAGGCAAGGGGCTTTACGAATGCTGGATCTATTAATTTTTTTCCCTTCTTTTTGGCTGGATAACTTTCTGGCCTGTTCATTTTTTGTTTTCTTATTTTATTTTCTAATCAAAGGATAATTGTATTCCATCATGAAGGGAATAATTTATGATATAAAGCGCTTTGCTGTGCACGATGGCCCGGGCATTCGGTCAACCGTATTTTTTAAAGGCTGCCCGCTTAGCTGTATCTGGTGCCATAATCCCGAAAGCCAGGATCAAGCCATTGAACAGCTCGAAGAACAGCATAAACTCGATGGGCAGACATTCAGCCATCAGCGGCAAAACGGTCGTGAAATCAGTGCTTCCGAACTTCTTACTGAGCTGGAAAAAGACCGGGTTTTTATGGAAGAATCCGGCGGTGGCATTACGCTCAGCGGTGGCGAACCGCTGATGCAAGCCGGTTTTCTGCGCGAAGTACTCCGGCAGCTCAATCAAGCAGGTTTCCACACTGCGCTGGACACCTGTGGATTTGCCAACCCAAAGCTTTTCCGGGAAATTGCCGTGCTGCCCGACCTGATCCTCTACGATCTGAAACTGATGGATTCCGATTTGCATAAAAAATATACAGCAGTCGGTAATGACCCTATTCTGAAAAACCTGAAATACCTGCACGAGACCGGGAAAAAATCCTGGATAAGGATTCCAATCGTATCGGGAATTACAGATACTCAGAAAAACATCGGCAGTATTCTGGATTTCCTTGATGGAATCCGCACGATTGTAGAGCAGGTCAACCTCCTGCCCTATCACGATACTGCAAAACATAAATACGATAAATTTGGCAAAGAATACGCATTGAAAGATTTGGCTGCAATGAGCAAAGACGATGTGCAAGGGCTGAAATCCCGATTCGAGACAGCCGGATTTAAAACAAAAATTGGTGGTTAGGCCGCAATATGCAATTATGATTTTAAAAATTAAAAAATGATACACACTTCAGATTTCTCACCACTGCGCAGCAATACATTAATCCTAGCAGTTCGAAATAAGGATTTATATTCCGTTGAAGAATAAAAACCGACTGAGAAATCTAAAAGGACATCATTTTAAAAAGAACAAAAAAAACAAAGCAATGATAAACAATCGTATAAAAAAACTCAGGACCAATACTTTAGAAGCGGTAAACCGGCTTTCGGCAGAACGTGCGCTTCTGATCACAGATTTCTATAAAAGCGAAGCATGTCGCGGAAAATCAATTCCCGTGCAGCGAGCCATGGCATTTGCGCATCTTTTGGAGCACAAGCATATTTGCATCAATGATGGCGAATTGATTGTTGGTGAACGCGGTCCGGCGCCAAAAGCATGTCCCACTTATCCGGAAGTGAGCCTGCACTCCTTGCAGGATCTGGACATTCTGGATGCCCGCGAAAAAGTAAGCTTCAAAGTAGATAAAGAAACCCGCGATGCTTACGAAAAGGTGATCATTCCATTCTGGAAAGGCCGTTCGAACCGTGAGCGCATTATGGCCAATATGGATCCGCAATGGCTGATGGCCTATGAAGCCGGCATGTTTACGGAATTTCAGGAACAACGCGCTCCCGGACATACCGTTGCCGGAAAAAAAGTATTCCAAAAAGGTATGCTCGATTTTATCGAAGACATCCGCATCAGTCGCGAAAAGCTCGATTTTTATAATGATCCGCTGGCTTTGGACAAACGCGACCAGCTCGAAGGTATGGAAATCAGTGCCCGCGCCATCATTCGCTATGCGGAACGTCACGCAGATAAGCTTGAGGAAATGGCTGCTGCTGAGCAAAATGTACAAAGAGCCGAAGAGCTCAAAACAATGGCTGCCATCTGCCGCAGGGTTCCAGCCCATGCGCCCCAAAACTTCCACGAAGCCTTGCAGCATTACTGGTTTATCCATTTGGGAGTAATCACCGAGCTCAACCCCTGGGACAGTTTTAATCCCGGCAGATTGGATCAAAACCTGTTTCCCTTCTGGGAAGAAGGAATCTCCAATAGCACACTCAATAAAGAAATCGCCACCGAGCTTTTACAATCGTTTTGGGTGAAGTTCAACAATCATCCGGCTCCGCCAAAAGTAGGCGTTACAGCACTGGAAAGCAATACCTATACCGATTTTGCGCTCATCAACTTAGGCGGCCTGAAAGAAGACGGCAGCGATGCCGTAAATGAGCTTTCTTTCATCATTCTCGATGTGATTGAAGAAATGCGCATCCTGCAGCCCAGCTCCATGGTGCAGCTCAGCAAGAAAAATCCCGATTCATTCATCCGGCGTGCAGTAAAAATCACGAAAACGGGCTTTGGCCAGCCCAGCATCTTTAATACCGATGCCATAATTCAGGAGCTCGTGCGACAAGGTAAGAGCATTACAGATGCACGCAATGGCGGCGCCAGCGGATGTGTGGAAACCGGTGCTTTTGGTACGGAAAGCTATATCCTCACGGGATATTTTAACCTGGCAAAAATCCTCGAAATAACCCTCAATAACGGATTTGATCCGAAAACACAAAAGCAAATCGGGCCAAAAACCGGTAATCCAAATGATTTTGAAAGCTTTGAAGAGTTGATGGAGGCGTATAAAATCCAGGAACAGCATTTTGCCGATATCAAAATCAAGGGAAATGTGATTATTGAGCGACTGTTTGCCAAAAACCTGCCCGCTACTTTTCTTTCGCTGCTCATTGATGATTGTATTGCAAATGCGAAAGATTACAATGATGGCGGTGCGCGCTACAACACTTCCTATGTGCAAGGCGTTGGCACGGGCAGCCTTACCGACAGCCTCACAGCAATCCGCCACCACGTTTTTGAGCAAAGGAATTTCAGCATGGATGAACTGGTCCGGGCATTGAAAAACAATTTTGAAGGTCACGAAAAATTACGGCATCAATTAATATACGAGACACCGAAATACGGCAATGACGATGATTATGCCGATGCACAACTGAGTCGTATTTTCGATATTTTTTATGACAGCATCAACGGAAGGCCAACGGCTCGCGGCGGTAAATTCCGCATCAACCTGCTGCCCACCACATCGCATGTGTATTTTGGCAGTGTGTGCCAGGCTTTGCCCGATGGGCGTAAATCAGGAGAACCACTGAGCGAAGGGATCAGCCCGGTGCAGGGCAGCGATCAAAACGGCCCCACAGCTGTGATTAAATCTGCTGCAAAAATTGACCACCTGCGCACGGGCGGTACCTTGCTCAACCAGAAATTTTCACCCGATTTCTTCGAAGACGAAGAAAGCATCGCCAAGGTTTCTGCCCTGGTGCGCTCCTATTTCCGCCTCGATGGGCATCATATTCAATTTAATGTGGTTACCGCTTCCACTTTGCGTGATGCGCAAAAACATCCGGAAAAATACCGCGACCTGATTGTGCGCGTAGCCGGATATTCCGATTATTTCAATGATTTGGGCGAAGATCTCCAAAATGAAATCATCCGCCGTACAGAACACGAAAATTTGTAATTTTTTTCATCTATTTTTTATTGGTTGTTTGTCCCCCGGCAATATGTTGGGGGACATTTACCGGAAAATTTAAAACCAAAAGATATGTTTACCAAAGAAACCTACCAAAAAAGAAGAGCAGCACTCAAAAATGAAATGTCGTCAGGGATTTGCCTTTTCTGCGGCAATAATGAAAGCCCCATGAATTATCCCGACAATACCTATCATTTCCGTCAGGACAGTACTTTTCTGTATTATTTCGGAATGGACTATCCGGGGCTTCACGCCGCCATAGACATCGACAGCGGTGAAGAAATCCTTTTTGGCGACGATCTCACCATCGATTCCATTGTTTGGATGGGTTCGCAGCCAACATTAGCTGAGCGTGCTGTAAAATACGCCATTACGGATGTTCGTCCCCTCGCAAAGCTGGAAGGACTCTTGAAGGAAGCGCGCAGCAAAGGCCGCAAAATCCACTACCTCCCACCCTACCGCCACGATAATAAAATTCAACTCTTTAAGTGGCTTGATATCCATCCCGATGAATTGGCCAATCATGTTTCCAAAGAATTTATCACTGCAGTTGTGGAACAACGTGCGGTAAAGTCTGCAGAAGAAATTGCCGAAATTCATAAAGCCGTGGATATTACTGCCGATATGCACCTGGAAGCTATGCGCATGATCCGTCCGGGAATGACCGAAGCGCAAGTAGCAGCACGCGTGCACGAAATCGCTTTGGCTGCCAATGGAAATATCAGCTTTCCGATCATCGCTACGATTAATGGGCAAACCCTGCACAACCATTATCACGGCAATACACTGAAAGAAGGCGATCTGTTCCTGCTCGATTGCGGCGCGGAAACGCCACTGCATTATGCCGGAGATATGTCGAGCACCATTCCTGTTTCTGAAAAATTCACCGATCGGCAAAGGGAAATTTATCATGTCGCGCTCAATGCACACGAATCGGCCATTGCAGCTTTGAAACCCGGTGTTCCCTTCAAAGAAGTCCATTTATCAGCCGCGCGCAGCATCATCAACGATATGAAAGCTCTTGGCTTTATGAAAGGCGATACCGAAGAAGCCCTGGCAGCCGGAGCCCATGCGCTTTTCTTTCCTTGTGGTTTAGGCCATATGATGGGTCTGGATGTGCATGATATGGAAGATTTGGGCGAGGTTTATGTTGGTTATGAAGGCAAAGCCAAAAGCACGCAATTTGGGTTGAAAAGCCTCCGCCTGGCGCGGCCACTCAAGCCTGGATTTGTCCTGACTATTGAGCCGGGCGTATATTTTATTCCCGAACTGATTGATATGTGGAAAGCTCAGGGACATAATGCAGCATTCTACAATTTCGATAAAATTGAACAATACAAAGACTTTGGCGGCATCCGCAATGAAGAAGATTTCGTAATTACCGAAGATGGCTATGAATTGCTGGGCAAGCCTATTCCGAAGCGGCCGGAGGATGTTGAGGCGATGAAAAATGTTTGACCCTAATAATTAAATTTCCAAATTTTTGAGCTTTGGAAATTTAATTATCCCAATCCCGTAAAATTCAATATCTTTCGCAGAAAACGCCTATGCTTACATTAAACGAACAGGATATTCACCGGGTTTTACCACCTTCGGAGCTTATTTCATCTATGGAAAAGGCATTCCGGACTTTTCATAAAGGAGATTTTGTAATGCCCGACCGTATGCACATGGATATGGGAAAGAACAATACGGTGCTTTTAATGCCTAGTGCATCGGGTATGTATTTTACAACCAAACTGGTAAGTGTATTCCCGGAAAATGTCGCCAAAGGCCGTCCGGCAATTTACGGCAATGTTTTCCTGAATGATGGTCATACCGGAGAAGCACTTGCCTTGATGAACGGCAGCGCATTGACAGCCTTGCGTACCGGTGCCGTAGGTGCTGTGGCCGCAAAATTTACAGCACCGGAAAATTCCCGATTCCTGGGCATTGTAGGTGCAGGCATACAGGGCGTTTACCAGGCTTTTATGATTTCGGCCTGTTTTCATCTGGAGAAAGTTTTTGTCTTTGATAATCAGCAAGATAATCTGATCCGCTTTAAAGAAAACCTTCAAAAGCTCAATCCGGAAATCCGACTGGAAATGGTGCACGATGTACGCCAGCTTGTTGCTGCAAGCGATATTATTGTTACGGCTACCAGTTCGCATGAACCTGTTTTACCTGATAATGCTGAGCTTCTGGAAGGAAAACATTTTATAGGAATTGGTTCTTTCCGAAAAGACATGCAGGAAATGCCGGCTGTACTTTTCCGCATGATCAGCAAGTATTTTATCGACACACCGGCTGCGCGCCACGAATGCGGCGATGTGGTGGTTCCTGTGAAGGAAAAATGGATTTCCGGACGGAATATCTATACGCTCTCTGAGCTGATCGCCGGAGAAACTTTTGTAGATAAGCACCAAACTACCCTGGTCAAATCTGTAGGCATGGCCTTGTTTGATCTTTTTGCAGCGAAACTGGCTTATCTGAATGCCAAAAACAAACAAATTGGTACACAAATAGAACTTTAAAATGACAAAAAATATATTTCAGGGCTGGAACTGGAAAAAACCTGACAATTGGCTGGAAATCCAAACAATTGACCTGCATACCGGTGGCGAGCCCTTGCGGGTAATTACGGGCGGCTTGCCGGAAATTAAAGGCAATACCATTCTGGAGAAACGCAGGTTTTTCCGTGATCATCTGGACTATATCCGCACCGGATTGATGTGGGAACCGCGTGGTCATGCCGATATGTATGGTGCGGTGGTCACCGAACCCTGCTCCAAAGATGGCGATTTCGGAACGTTTTTCCTGCACAACGAAGGATATTCCACCATGTGCGGTCATGCCATGATTGCCCTGGTAACATTGGTTTTGGATACCGGGCTGATCAAAAAAGGCAAGGATGATCCATACATCCGTATTGATGCGCCTCCGGGCCGGATTACAGCCCATGCTACTTTCAAAGAAAATGGAAAGGTAGATCAGGTATTTTTTGAGAATGTTCCCTCTTTCGTGCTGCTGCACGATCAGAAAGTGGATGTCCCCGGAATTGGCACGATAGATTTTGATGTAGCCTTTGGAGGTGCATTTTATGCTTTTACGGATGCTGAAAAACTTGGCCTGAAAATGGATGCCAGCGATTATAACCGCCTGATTGAATATGGCCGCAGGATAAAATATGCGGTGATGGAACAATTTGAAATCAAACATCCTTTTGAGGAAGATCTGAGCTTTTTATACGGCACAATCTTCACAGGAAAAGCATTTAACCCAATGCATCACAGCCGTAACGTATGCATTTTTGCCGAAGGAGAAGTAGATCGCAGCCCAACCGGATCAGGAGTAAGCGCGCGTGCTGCCCTGCACCGCTTCAAGGATAATCTGCCGGTAGGTGAAAGCATCCGTATAGAAAGTATTTTAGGCACTTTGATGGATGTAAAAATCAAAGAACTAACAACTTATGGCCCGCATGATGCCGTTGTGCCCGAAGTTGCCGGAACCGCCAGCATAACAGGTCAGCACCGCTTCTATTTTGATCCGGAAGATGGCTTGAAAGATGGGTTTATTTTTCGGTAGAATATTTTTGACCGAATTTTAATTTTTTGTATTTTGTGATTTTTAAAATGAGCTATTATGGACACATTGACCCTTAAACAGGAATTAATTCATCGCATAACGAACATAAATGATTTTGATCTTCTAAATGCTCTTAAAACCCTTTTAGATTTTAGAAAAGACGAAAATATTATTGAGTTGACACCAGAGATCGAAAAGGAGTTATTGGAAGCAAGTATCCAGGCTTCAAACGGAGAAACCATTTCTCAGGCCAAGCTGGATGAAAAAGTTGATAAATGGCTGGGCGAAGAATAGAGTGGACTGAAAAATCCATTAATGATTTACGCAGCGTTCTGGAATACTTCAACGAGCGTAACAGGAGCTCAAACTATTCTAAAAAGCTGTATAAATCATTTATCAAAGAGCTAAAGCTTATCGCTAAATCTCCTGATATTGGAAAACGAACTAAATACCATAATATTAGGGGATTGATCATTAAAAACTATATTATATTTTATCGTATAGAAACAGCCAAAATTGTTGTTTTAAAACTTTGGGATTGCCGTCGAAACCCTGACATATTGAAATTTTGATTCACCTATACAAAAACTTCACTATCCATAACCTTATGATTAAAAAACAATTACAAATTTTATTCGTACTGCTGGCACTGATTGTCGCATCTTGCGGTACAACCAAAAAAACAGCAAAACAGGCTAATCCGCTAAAAATTACGGTGGATCAAAACCAGAATTTTGCCAAAGTACTCGCATCGCTTCCTTATGTCTCTGATGTTCAGGAAATCAAAGGAAACGATTTTTTCGAGAAAATTTACGAAATTCGTGTGGAACAGCCGCTGGATCACCAACATCCCGAAAAGGGCAGTTTCAAACAACGCGTTTTTGTATTTCATAAAGGTTTTGACCGTCCTGCCCTGCTGGTCACCGAAGGCTATCAGGCCGGATATGCCAAAAACCCGCGCTATATCAATGAATTAAGTCCGATGTTGGGCAGTAACGAAATTGTCGTGGAACATCGTTATTTTGCGGAATCACGCCCTGAACATGCCGGTTGGGAATATCTGACTGTCGAAAATGCCGCTGGTGACCATCACCGAATCACTGAGATTTTTAAAAATCTTTATAAGGGAAAATGGATCAATACCGGCATCAGCAAAGGAGGACAAACCACTATTTACCACCGCAAACATTATCCGAATGATGTGGATGTGAGCATTCCCTATGTTGCGCCCATCAATTTTGCTGTGGAAGATCCGCGCGAGGAAGAATTCCTGCGTAATGTGGCTACCGAAGAATGCCGCGAACGGATTCTCGACTATCAGCATATGGTACTGACAGTCAGGGATTATTTGATGCCCGGCTTCAAAAAATACTGTGAAGAAAAGAATTATACCTTTAATATCCCCATGGATGCCGTTTTGGATTATTGTGTTTTGGAATATCCATTTGCATTTTTTCAGTGGGGACACGATTGCGAAGAAGTGCCTCAAGGCGATGTCGTTCAGGAGCTTCTGGATCATCTGCTCGAAGTAAGTGGCCCGGATTATTTCGCCATAGAAGCAAAAAAGCCCACAGAACCTTTCTTTTATCAGGCAGCACACGAATTGGGCTATTACGGCTACGATACCAAACCCTTCGAAGGCAAACTGAGCATTCCTGATGCAGAAGGATATCTGCTTCAGATATTTAGTCCTGTGGGCGATTCCGTGGAATATATCCCGGAAAGCATGATTGAAGTGGATGAATTCATTAAAAATCATGGTAACCGGATCCTTTATATCTATGGCGAATACGATCCCTGGTCGGCCTCTGCCGCCGTGCCCGGCGATCAAACCGATCACCTGAAAATCGTAAAAAAAGGCGGTTCCCATGCCACACGCATCCGGAATTTACCCGAAGAACAAAAACAGCAAGTATTTAAAAAACTCTCGGAATGGCTTGAAATGGAAATCCCCGTAAATAAATAAATCTATGAAAAATATTTTTGGAATTATTATCGCTTTTGGATTGATCCTCAATGGATTATCATCAAACGCCTGCACGGTAATCGTTGCAGGAAAAAATGCCACCAAAGACGGTAGTGTTATTGTTTCACATACAGATGCCGGCCCGGATTGCCGCGTACATTTTGTGCCCGGACAAAAATTCGATAAAGGGGCCAAAGCACCCATTTACTGGGGCATGGTCGAAAGTGGCCGTCCGTTGGGCGATTATGGCGAAGTGCTGGGGCATATACCGCAGGTTCGCGAAACTTATGGGTATTTCCAAAGCGCTTATCCTCAGATGAATGAACACCAACTGGCTATAGGTGAAAGCACACTTTCACAACGCGAGGAACTCAAACTTGATCTCGAAAGCTGCGCCCAGATTATGACCATTGAGCAGGCACAGGCTTTTGCTTTGCAGCGCTGCACAAAAGCTGAAGATGCGCTGGAACTCATCACTTCCTTGCTTGACAAATATGGCTTTCGTCCATCATGTGTGGGTGAATCAGAATCACTTGTAATTGCCGATACAGAAGAAGCCTGGGTGCTCGAAGTTTATAGCGTGGGCAACGACTGGACACCTGATAGCGGCAAGCCAGGCGCTTTATGGGCTGCTCAGCGCGTTCCGGATGATCATGTGCTCATCATTCCCAACTGGAGTATCATCAAGCAAATCAACCCAAAAGACAAAAAGAATTTCCGTGTTTCGAAAAACTATAAGGATGTTGCCATTGAGCACGGGTGGTATGATCCTGATTCAGGCATGCCATTCATCTGGCAGGATGCCTACGCCCCTGTCCCACGCGAATGGGCTACCAGCCGTTTCTGGCTGTTTTACAGTACGTTCTGCCCGGATTTGCCCAATCTGCCAAACCGCTATACTACCAATCCTTTTGCCGGAGAAAATCAATACACACAGTATGTTGAGCCTTTGAGCATCTACCCTTTTTCTGCACAGCCAAAACAAAAAATGCAGGTGCAGGATATCATGGCATTTCAGCGTTCAACATTTAGCGGAACGATTTATGATAAGGAAAATGCGCCGGGCTGGTTCTATCCCGGAAAAGAAGGACAAATGGTTCGGAGTCCATTGGCAACTCCATTTCCCCGCGAAGAAATGCGTCGTTTGCTTAAAATTAACAGGCGTAGAAATGTGGCCCGTGCACGTGGTGAATATGGCATGATTGCCCAACTAAGAGGCTGGCTGCCTGATGCAATCGGTGGTGTTTACTGGTTTTATGTGGATAATGCATTTACTAGTGCATACGTGCCAATTTACAGCGGAAATACCGAAATCGCAGCATGCTATAAAGCTTATGACCCTGAGGAATATAACGATAATTCAATCCGCTGGTGCGTTGATTTTGTGGATAATCTGCTTTATCTGCGCTGGCAGGATGCTGTGCAAGACCTGCACGAAATGCGCGACCCGATCGAACAAGCATTTTTTGATGAGCAGGCCGCCCTCGATGTAGAAATCCAGGAATTACTCAAAGAGGATCCAAAGCTTGCTGCCGAACGCCTCAATACCCTCACCATTGAGCGTATGGAAAACATCCATAAAATGTTTAAAGATTTAAGGATCAGGCTTATTACAAAATATACCAATAACAAACAAGGCATATAGTGCCTGTTCATAAAGCTCTATAAAGTTCAAATTCAAAGTCTGGGCCTGACGAAACCATGTTGAAACGGTGGTGCAACAATAAAACAACACTGTTGCACTGCCGTTTCAGCCTTGTTTCAATGAAAAACTTTTTATGACAAGATCTTATAAATCAGATTTATTGCTCCTGCTCACCGCTATGATCTGGGGTTTTGCATTTGTAGCCCAACGCGCCGGGATGGAGCATACAGGTCCCTTTATGTTCAATGCCATCCGTTTTGCATTGGGTAGTATCAGTTTGCTGCCATTGATTTGGTTGTTTCCGGATAAGAAAGAAAACAAAGCAAAATTTGACAGTAAAACTTTATGGTTTGGAGGCTTGTTTATTGGGCTGGCACTGTTTATTGCGGCTTCCCTGCAACAAATTGGTGTTGTTTACACTACAGCCGGAAATGCAGGCTTTATCACCGGATTGTATGTGGTAATTGTTCCCATGCTTGGGATATTTTTTGGCAAGAAAACCGGACTGGGCATTTGGATTGGTGCTCTTATGGCTTTGGGAGGCATGTACCTGCTCAGTGTGAAGGAAGGGCTGCAAATCCAAAAGGGTGATTTATATGTATTTTTCAGTGCATTTTTCTGGGCTTCGCATATGTTGTTGATTTCGCATTATGCCGGACGTGCCAATGCTATAAAGCTTGCTGCAATTCAGTTTGCAGTTTGTTCTGTTTTTAGCTTTTTTCCTGCTTTTCTCACAGAGCAGAACAGCATAAACGGAATATTCGATGCTACTGTCCCAATTTTATATGGAGGAATAATGTCAGTGGGCGTAGCTTACACTTTGCAGGTCATCGGGCAGCGCAAAGCCCATCCATCCATTGCTGCCGTGATCCTCAGTACCGAATCTGTTTTTGCTTTATTGGGCGGTTGGCTGCTCCTGAGTGAAACTGTTGACCTGCGCTCAGCCATCGGCTGCAGCCTGATGTTTGCCGGTATTATTATTGCACAGATTTTTGAGAAACAAAAAACATAAAAGATTATAAAACAATATTTTATAATTATCAAATAAAGTAGATTTCAGCTATCGTCCCGCAAAGAGCCTTTCAATAATGTCCAGCAATTCCTGCTTCTTAATGGGTTTTGCGATATAGTCATCAAAGCCATTATTGATCAGCTTTTCCCTGTCGTAGGCCATTGCATGTGCCGTTTGGGCAATTACAGGCACATCAGGATTGATTTCCTTGATTTGTTCCATAGCTTCAATTCCGCTCATTTTGGGCAGACGGATATCCATCAAAACCAAATCAGGTTGCTCCATGCGGAATTTTTTAATCGCCTCCAAACCTGTTTCTGCTCTGATAATCTTGTAATTCAGCTTTTTAAGATATTGACGCAGCAAGAGGAAATTAGAATCCACATCTTCCACGATCAGAATTGACTTGTTTATTGAATCTAATGAGTCTTTTTTGGGTTTGGCCTTTTCAATTGAGACCGGTTTAAAAAACGGAATACTTATTTCAAAGCGTGTTCCCTGACCTGATTCTGTTTCGAAACCTATGCGCCCACCAATAATGCGGGAAATTTCACTCACGATAAAAAGCCCCAGGCCAAGACCGGACAGTTGTTGCTCAGATGCATCATCTTCGGAATAAAAGCGTTCGAAAAGGTTTTTTCGCCGGTCTTCCCTGATGCCTGAGCCGGTATCCTGTACATAGAAACTGATGTCGTTTTCGTTGATTTTATAGCCCAATTCAATATATCCTTTATTTGTATGACGTATGGCGTTATTAAGTAAGTTACTCATCATCTGTCGGATACGAGAAGCGTCAGAAACCATGATATCCTGCCCGTCTTCACGGTCGCAATGGTAGAGCAGCTTGAGTTTTTTCTGGCGCAGACTATTGTCATAAGAATAATCTTTATGCAGGCTGCGGATGGTTTCATTTACAGAAAAAGCGTGTGGGGTAATTTCCAGCTTTCCGGATTCCAGCAAACTCACATCAATAATATCATTGAGGATGCCCTGCAGGCGGTTGGCGTTGGAAATGATCATATCGGCCTGATCCTTACTTGCCTGATCTTCCAATTCAGATTTAAGAACTTCGGCAAAGCCTAAAACGGCATTCATTGGAGTACGCAGTTCATGTCCGATATTTGCCAGGAAATTTGTTTTCAGGCGGTCACTTTCCTGTGCATGTATTTTTGCTTTGATCAGTTCTTTTTCAGTTTCTTTCTGACTACTGATATCGCTCAGTACGGTAATAAGATTTATTAGTTTACCTTGCTCATTGCGAACGCTAAACGATCGGTGCCAAATCCACTTTGTCGTATTATCAGGCATACAAAAGCGGTATTGCAGGCTCAGCTTTCCTGTTTCCTGAAAATCAGGGCTGTTTAACTTTCGTTTCAGTTCGGGTTGATCTGCCTCATGTACAATTTTCTGAAGCAGATGCGGCTCATTTTGAAATTCTTCATACGTAAGGCCTGTAATATGAAGCGTTGCCGGATTGGCGAAGTTAAGTTGCCCTTTTTCATCGTATAATATTACGGCATCTTCTGTATTTTCAATGAGCCTTCGTAATTTTTCTTCACTTTCGCCAAGCACACGATAGGCTTCAATTCGTTCTTCTTCCAGGCTGATGGCTTTGGCCAGTGTGGAGATAATATGAATTTCCAGATCAGAAAATTTTCGTTCATTCACATCTACGATACACAGGCTTCCTATGGCTTTGTTTTTGAGCTGAACAGGATATCCCAGATATGATTTTAAATTGTATTTCAATACATTAGGGTCGCTATCTTTATATACCGTATCCATGAGGTTTTCAATGGCAATGGGTTTGTTAAAACCTTTAATTGCAGCCTCATAGCATATGTGGCCTTGCGGGCGGTCGGAGCGGTCGAGATCAGGTGGAGCCATATGATCGGACCAGGTGACCAATGATTTGTCCTCATCATCAAGACGGTTATAAAGGGAACATGCGCCATTGAGCAATTCGTGTGTCTGCTTCAGAATCAAATCGATATTTTCACGTGGATTTGATCCGATTTGCAGGAATACATCATTCAATTTTTGGATTTTTTTCTCTGTATCGTCAAGCTGGCTGATGTCTTCAACGATACCAACGCCACCGAAGACTTGGTTATCATTATCAAAAATCGGATTAAAATAAACCCGAACCGGTGTCGATTTATTGGCAGTCAGGCTTTTGTATGTACCTTTATAAACACTCATTTCGCCATTGAGGCATGATTTTAATGCGTTTAAAAGGTCTTTATCCTTCAAACGTTCCATCATGCCAAAATTCAGCAAGGATTCTTTATCAGAACCAACCATATCGACAAAAAGCTGGTTCATTTCAATAATTTTGCCATTTTTAGTATATGAAAATATGCCCAAAGGGCTGTTGTCAACAATTTGTTGGTACTTTTTGCTGCCGATATATATTTGTTCCTTCAGCTGATTTAGTTCCCTGATGTGCTTGCTTTGCTCAAGATATTGATTACGAAACAGGTTAATCATCTCAATAACAGTTTCAACAGAGCGTGAAACTTTGTTTAGATGGTTGCGTTCGTTATCATCCATACTGTTTTGTATAGTGTATCTGCCGAGCAAAATATAACCATAGGATTTATTTTTGTGTACAAGTTTATGAATTTGAAAATTATCCCGAAACTCAGATGATCGGTTCATGAGTGATTCGGCTTCCTCCAATGGCAAGTTTTGTTTTTCGTCAAACAAACAATTGGTTTCCAGATAATAGGAGCAATTTTCTTTCAGGCAAAATTTTTCTTTTTCCCGAACGGCATGTACAGCTTCACCGCTTGTAAGCCTGATTTGTGCCGGGATGCCCGAAATCAGGTAAACCGATTCCATTATTTTTTCCAAATGGTCGCGGCCAACAAACTCAGCAAATTTCCATTCTTCCGCAGATTCCGTTTTTTCCTGTAAGCGAAGCGGGTACAATCCCATAGTTTCAGGAAAAGCTTTGAGCTTATAAACTGATTTACTGTGCTTTAAAGTAAATGTCTGCGCTTTGTTGTCAGATGATAATTCCTTTAACAAAATATTTTCAATTTTGTTAATTAACTCTTTATCAGTATATTTAGGAGCAAAATCAATTTGCAAGAGTGTTCTTTTCGGTGCATTCCAAAACATAAGTTCATTTTCAGGAACGCCCATTGAATGCATCAAGACCCTTAATTCATTTATCATAATGCCAGGCTGTATTATCGTTTGAGCACTAAATTAAGAAAATTTATGCAGTTCAACAAGATGCATACTTATTTTTATACACCTCCATTGTGGATAAATAAGCTCAATAAATTATTGGTTCGGGAAATCCTCAATTTCGTAAATTGCCGCAAAAAAAAGATGAATCAAGCAAACCAAATATACCAGGCACCGATGCAAAGCCTTTTTGATGTCCATATGAGAGGGCTGTACTCAAAACATTTTCAAGGAATTGACTTATTTTTTACGCCCTGGATCCGCAATTCGAAAAAGAATTTTGCCCGCAAATTCGAAAAGGAAATCAATAGTGAATTCAATATTGCACAACCACTTTGCCCGCAAATTGTCACTTCAAATGGGCATGAATTTCTTCAAATGTCGGAATTGCTCCATGAAAAAGGCTTCGGCGAACTGAACTGGAACTTAGGCTGTCCCTACCCTATGCTCACAAAAAAGGGACTGGCTGCCGGACTGCTGCCCCACCCGGATAAAATTTGCGAAACCTTGGATGAAGTAATGCCAAAAACCAAATGTGCGCTCAGCTTGAAAGTTCGTTCCGGTTTGCATGATAGCGGGGAGCTGAAGAACCTGCTGCCTTTGCTGGATCAATATCCTCTGAAGGAAATTATCATTCATCCGCGTACTGCCGATCAAATGTACAAAGGCAAAGCGTCGCATGATGATTTTTCTGAATTTCAGAAACTTACAAAACATGAATTGGTTTACAATGGCGATATTGTTCATTATCAAGATTTTATAAAGATTCAAGAACGGTTTCCTAATATAAATAAGTGGATGATTGGCCGTGGGCTCCTGATCAATCCTTTTCTACCGGAAATGATAAAAGCCGGTAGTGATCAGCTGCCTGCAAACCATCAAATCAGGCTTGAAGAATTTCTTATGGACAGTTTTGAATTTTATCTCGAACGATATAATGGCTACCATCATATTCACTTAAAAATGATTGCTTTATGGGAATATCTGTCGCAATCATGTGCAGATCCGCATAAGGCCTTAAAAGCAGTAAAAAAGGCAAATAATGAGGCAGCCTACCGGAAGGCAATTCAGCTTAATTTACAGTGTTTAAGTTATTAGGCGACCTGCTTTTAGCAATTTGAATAGATTAACACCTGTGCTCGAAGACCCTATAATGCGGTGGTCGAGTGGCTTCTCGGCTTCCTTCGGCTTCGCTCAGGGAACACGCTCGAAGACCTTGAAGAACTTTGGTTAAGCGCAGTGAAGACCAGGCATGAGGAATTCCGATAGCTATCGGTTGGAGGAACCTGTAGGAGATTAAACTTTTGTCTTTTCCACTAAATTTCTAATAGAACCAATAAAAAAACATTTTATTTTTCCTGATTTATAAAAATTCTGCTTATATTTGAAGCTGAAATTCATTGTATTTTTGAAGTCAATACGCAGAACTTTTATATTCAAAAGCATGAAGAAGATACTCCTATTTTTCATTTTATCTTTCGCCATCAGCAGCTCTAAAGCGCAGAATATATTGAGCGAAAGTAATTTATGGAATGTCGTCACGGAATTGAATTTCGGTGCAAAAAATACCATAAGCTACCGGTTTTCCGGTGATACAACGATAAATGGCCTCATTTACAGCAAGCTCTACGAAAGTGAAGCAAATTCACCCACAAACTGGCATTATTACAGTGCATGGAGAGAAGACGGATTGGGCAAAGTTTATCAAAAACTCCGCTTTGATTATGCACAGCAAGAAGAACTTGTTTATGATTTTTCGATGGAAGCCGGTGATACGGTTATCACTGTATTTCACGGCACTTCAACAGAATTTTACTGCGATTCGACCGATTTTGCAGAAATACTGGACGGCACTTTACGCAAACGGCAGTTTATGAGCGATCAGTATGGCTATCACGAAGTTTGGGTTCAAGGAATCGGCTGCCTGTTCGGATTGCCATTTTCTTCTTTTCAGTCGCATATTTTTGATTATTGGTACACATTGAACTGCTTCAGCACAGACAATGAGCTGATTTACAAAAATACTCATCTGAGTGATGATTGTTATTTTAACACAGTAGGAATTGAAGCGCAACAGAATATGGGCATTAAACTGCTCAGCCCAAATCCTGTTCAAGGTGAAATCAGGATATCTAACCCCAATCAATCATCGGTTTTTTTATCGCTTACAGACGCCCGTGGTCTGATGGTTTTTTCGACTAATGATCACAAATCGTTTATTGAGATCAGTTGCAAAGAACTGTCTTCCGGTTTTTATTTCCTTCGTATTAATAGTAACGATAAATTACTGTACTACAGAAAATTAATCAAATTATAGATATTATGAAACGTATCCTAACCATAATCGTATTTTTTACTTTATACTATACTGCACAGGCCCAACTCAACCCGATTAGAGACCTGTATTTCAGACATTGGTACGAATGCCCCAATAATTTTTACACGCTGAACTGGCTGCCTCCCGAGCCATCAGCCGACAGTTTGATTGGCTATAATATTTACCGATCGACATTAGACGGATATACCGAACTCTATCAGTTTCAAACGAAAACGGAATTATACTGTGCTCCGGGCGCTTGCGTTGACTCCCTTGATTTTTTAAGCTTTTTGAACTGCGAACATTTTGAAATTTTTGTAACAGCAGTTTATAATGGTGGTCGCGAATCGGATTATGACACAACAGCTTTTTGCGATGGGTTTGCCATGGGTGTCGAAGAGTTTGATAAAACAGCAAACATCCTGTATCATCCCGCCTTGAAGCAATTGGAAATAAAATCCACAAATATCCGTGGAATTGAGCTCTACGATATCAGTGGAAAACGGGTATATTCTGCAAATCAGGGAAATGTCCATTATTTCTCACATCTGCCAAAAGGATTTTATATACTGCGATATTCGCAGGGCCATGGGCAAATTTCCAAAAAACTAACAATAAAATAACCTATAATTAAAATTTTCCAAACCTTTTTGTATATTGCACGTTCAAAGTAATTACTACTACCAACCATTACTTAACCAAAACCAAAAAAGCCATCCTTTGCGGGATGGCTTTTGATTTTCAGGGTTTTCAATATTATTTTAACCAGCGGTCGAGCCACTCTTTAAAGGCACGTTGCCACAAGATTCCGTTTTGCGGTTGCAATACCCAATGGTTTTCATCGGGGAAAAACAGGAATTCCGCAGGGACATCGCGCAGCACAGCCGCATTAAAAGCGCTCATGCCCTGAGTATAAGCAATGCGGTAATCCAGCTCACCATGAATAATCAAAATGGGCGTATCCCATTTATCCACAAATTTATGCGGACTGTTGGCATAGGAACGTTGCGCTATTTTATTGTTTTTTTCCCAGAAAGCGCCACCAAGATCCCAGTTTACAAACCACATCTCTTCGGTTTCGAGGTATTGGGATTCGAGGTTGAACATACCGTCATGCGCAATAAATGCTTTGAAAAGACCATCATGGTGGCCGGCCAGCCAGAATACAGAAAAACCGCCATAGCTCGCTCCTACGGCGCCCAAACGGTTTTCATCCACCCAGCTTTCCTGCTTCACATTGTTGATTGCCGAGAAATAATCCTTCATATTTTGTCCGCCATAATCGCCGGAAATCTGCTCATTCCATTCCTGGCCAAAACCCGGTAATCCCCTACGGTTTGGTGCCACAACTACATATCCGTTGGCGGCCATCATCTGGAAATTCCAGCGATACGACCAAAACTGGCTAACTGTTCCCTGCGGACCACCCTGGCAATACAGCAATGCAGGATATTCCTTGCTTTCATCAAAGCCCGGAGGCAGGATTACCCATACCAGCATATCTTTATTGTCGGTTGTTTTTACCCAGCGTTTGGTTACTTTGGCAAGTTCAAGCTGATCAAGCAGATGTTTGTTCTCAAACGAAAGCTCTTTTGATGCCCCGTTTTGCGGATTTACAGAATAAATCTCGGCAGGTTTAGACATACTGACGCGTGTGGCAATAATCTGGTCGTTGGCAAGGATCAATGATTGATAATTATGGATGCCATCGGTAACACGGCGGAATTTTCCATCGGCCAATGTTAGCTGGAAAATTTCGTCCGTTGCCTGGATGTCGCTGATAAACCAAATGGATTTTCCATCGGCAGACCAATTGAGCCCGTGCGCATTCTGATCCCAGCCTTCGCTCATATCTTTTTTCTCGCCTGTAGCCATATCCATGACGAACAAGCGTACTTTATCTGCTTCATAACCATCGCGTTCCATGCTTTCCCAGGCCATTTTGCTGCCATCGGGCGAAAAAACCGGGGCTACATCATAACCCATCATGCCGGGCGTGAGGTTTTTGGTTTTTCCACTGGCAATATTATAAAGGTATATATCGCTGTTTGTGCTGAGCGAATAAGCTTTCCCTTCCAGTTTGCGGCAGGTGTATGCGATGTTTTTGCTGTCGGGCGTCCAGTTGATCTGTTCCATTCCGCCGAAAGGAGCCAGTGGCGATTCCCAGGGCTCGCCTTCCATGATGTCCTTTGGATTGGAAACTTGTCCATTGGCAAAATCGGCCACAAAAACATGGCTGTAATGATCTACCCAATGATCCCAATGGCGGTACATCAAGTCGTCCATAATACGGCCGGTAGTTTTGTCCAGACCTTCATAAAGTTTCTGCATCGGTTTTTGCACGGGAACATCACTGATAAACAAAACGCGGCTTCCATCGGGCGAAATTTTAAATCCGCCCATACCATTGTTCACATAGCTGATTTGTGTTTTTTCACTGCCATCAATTTTTATGCGGAACATCTGCAAGCCGTCATCGGCAGCAGCCAAAAAGGCAATTGTTTCATTATCAAGCCAAAGGGCATTATACTCTCCTCCTGCTGTTTGTGTCAACTGCTTTTTGTTGTTTCCATCGATGTCCATGATGAAAAGTTCGCGATTGCTTTTGTTCTTTTCAACGCTGTAATAAGATACGCCATACAGTAATTTTTTGCCATCCGGCGATAGCTGAACATCACCCAGACGCCCAAAAGCCCACAGCACTTCCGGCGTCATAATTTTTGAATCCAGTTTCAATTCATTTTTTCCGATGATGTTTTCGGTGGTTTCCTGTTGCTGAGCTTTTTGCTGACAGGAGGTAAATGCCGCCAGTAAAATGGTACTGAGCAGCATGGGCAAAAGGCCCGTCCAATATTTTTTGTGTGTCATACGAAGGTGTTTAACATTATTTCCAGCGAATTTATAAAAAACCATAGAAAAGCTTAGCAGGTATTCCCTTTTTTTGTATTTTCGTAAAAATTGAAACGATTAACTCTTTTTTAAAATGAAACAGGATAAGCTGTCATTCCTGAACTTGATTCCCAGAGCGGCTATCATCATAAATACGCAAGATGACATCATGTTTTGCAACGATGAATTTTTGATGTGGACTGAATATAATCCATTGGAAATAATTGAATTGTCCTTCAATGATATTTTTCAAATAAGTGAACCGGGAAACAATAAGGATAAAGGATCCGGAATTCTTATTTTGGCTAATGATGATGAAATTAGAGCCACATTCAAACAAGAAGAAATTGCGGATACTGACCTCTGCATCATTGTTTTTCAGGAAGATTTGATATCACAAAACCATGACAATAAAGTTTTGGATATAAGTGCTTCATCTATTTTTTTAATGTTTGCCGGTCAAATAGTAGAACACATACCCTATGCCACGGTATTGCTCGACCATCATTGCAGTATCATTTCCGTAAACAGATACTACTGCAGCTTATTTACAGGGATTAGCGATTTTAAAGGGCATTTTCTTGAGGAAATCAATGATAAATCAAATACATATCTACCCGATTTAAGCCTTCAATGCAAAAACAGCAATAAGAAAGTATCTATTTCTTATCATCACTCTTCCACGGGTTTAACACATCCTGTTGATAGTTTTTGTGAGCCTGTATTTATTGATGGCTGCGAAAAAGTTTATATTCATTCATGGAAAATCAGCAAGCTGAATATTGAATTGCAGGAAGATGATTACATTGGTTTGCGTAAATCCGGGGTACACCTAACGGTTCGGCTCGATGAATCGGGAAAAATTACCGATTTCCCTGCTTCAATGGAAAACCTGACTTCCATCAGGTCGCGATTTATGCTTTTTAATCCTTTCAATGAGCTGTTAAACCCTTCGGATTCTGCACTTTTCAATCATTATCTCGCAAATATTAAAGATCCTCCGGGCATGTTTGCCTTGGAATTGAACATACGCTCCGGTGCTCATTTCATTCCGTGCTGGTGGGAGTTTATCAGCTTTCGGGAAAACAATAAAATCAATATTTTGGGTATTGGAAGAGACATTAGCAATGAAAAGCAAATGCAATCAGACCTGGATCTGATCAGGCAAACAGAATCAATGCAGCAGTTTGAAAATGAATTAATTATCAAAAATGATGATGACCTCTGCCTTGCTATTACCCACGAAACGGAAGAACAATTTGTTCAATTCAGCAAATGGTTCCGGCAGCCCATCACCGCAATAGGGCTTCTGGCTGATAATCTGTATGATAAACTGGACAATGATACTGGAATTAATGTAAAGGAATTTGGGCTGTTTTTTGATAAAATTAATAAAACAATTTCAGAAGCCAACTCTCTGGTCACTGACATTGAAAACCTGAACAATAATGAGCCGGGACAAGAGCCTGCGGAAGTATTTTATGTTTTAAATAAAACGATAAAATATTTAAATACAAGAATCCCTTCTTTAAAAATTAAGTTTAAAGGGAAGATTGATGAAAGTGCATGCTCAGAAATACCCATGTATGATTTAGCCAAAATATTTCAGAATATAATTCAGGCAATTTCCATCAATGATGAAAAAACTTCTCTTCAAAATACAAGGGAAATCTCGGTTTTAATGGAGCAGGAAAGCAATTCATTAACTCTTGGCTTCTCTTGTGCAGCAGAGCAATTAAGCGAGCTTTCACGCATTTTTCTTGATCGGGCGATTCATATCACAAAAAAATGTGAATGTGGCCGCATCAATGAAAAAAAGGAAGGAAATACCTTGTATATACTGTTCCAATTTCCTACTTTTACCACAATAAAAGACTATTGAGCCCATTGCACATGATTTGATGCTGAACAAAACAAGCAGCCTATGCCACAAAAGCTATCCTTACGATCACTGATAAAAAAGGAGTTTGTGCGCTCTGCACTTATTCCTATTGCGGTTATTGAAGTACTTTTATTAGTACTTTATTTTAGTATTAATTTTTATAAAGATCTTCAAACGCGCAATACGCTCTTAAAAGAAGTTCAGGAGAACATACAGGAAATCAGTGCACGCGAGCAGGCCAAAATAAATTTTGAACTCAGGCAAATCAGTGATATTGCAAAAATATTGCAAAACGACAACCAGCGCGTTTTCCAACGTCCTGATCTGGTGCAAAAACCTGATGAAAAACCGGTATTCAAAGAATGGGAAAATGGCGTAATTTATAAAGAGAATGACAATGGCGGCAGTAGTATTTTTGTAAGTGCGCATCAGGAAAAAACGCCGGCTCTATGGAAAAAGCTTGCGTATAGCGAAGCAATGGATCCTCTTTTCAAAGACTTTACAGATCAAAACGACCTGATTGTGGCCATCTACATCAATACTTGGGACAATGTAAACCGCTACTACCCTTTTATCCCAAAAGTCTGGGAACAATATGAAGCAAACCTGAATATTCCCGACTTTAATTTTTACTATCTCGCAGATGAAAAACATAATCCGGAGCGTAAACCCGTATGGACAGATGCCTATCTCGACCCTGCCGGAATGGGCTGGATGGCTTCGTGCATTGTACCGGTTTATACGGGCGATTTCCTCGAAGGCGTAACGGGCATTGATGTTACAATAGCCCGTTTTGTGCAAAATATCCTCAATATGAAAGTCCCATGGGATGGCCAGGCGTTTTTGGTTGACGAAAGCGGCACAATACTGGCAATGCCCGAGGGCGTTGAGAAACTGCTCGATTTAAAAGAGCTGCAAGGCCATAATTATGACAATACGATTAAAAAAGACACATATAAACCCGATGATTTTAATATCCTGAAAAACAAGCGTATCCCGCAGCGAATCAAGGAATTGTTCCACAGCAAAGAAGCCATTCAGGAAATAGAACTGAAAGATCAGGTGTATATCGTTTCTCAGGAAATTATCCCGGAAACCAGCTGGCATTTATTCTTTTTAATTGATGAAAATATTGTTTTTGAACCCGTTTATGATTTATATAAAACCGGTTTAGGCTTGGGTTATGCAGCCATTGTGTTTCTCGTGGGATTTTACATTCCTTTCTTTGTTTACCTGATCCGCAAATCGCGCAAAATGGCCGATAAAATTAGTGAACCACTAAATTATATGGTTGTAGCCAGCACCGATATCACTTCCGACCTCAAAAATATGGAAGCTCGTTTGCAGGCAGTAGGAATCAGTGAACTGGATGAATTGAGCGGAAATTTCAATATCATGACCACCGAGCTCCAGAACCTGTATCAGGAAATGGAAAGCAAAATTGCTGAAGGCATCAATCAATTGCGTGAAAAAGACCATTTGATTATCAAGCAATCGCGCCAGGCTGCAATGGGTGAAATGATCGGTAATATCGCACATCAATGGCGGCAACCGCTTAACAGCATTGGCGTGCTGGTGCAAAACCTTGAAGACGCCTACGAATTTGGCGAGCTGGATGAAAAATACCTGAACGAAAAGGTTTTGCAGATAATGAACATGCTGCAATATATGTCGCAAACTATAGATGATTTCCGGAATTTCTTTAAACCAAACAAAGTCGTTGAAAGCTTTGGACTGGCCTCCGTCATTGATAAATCGGTAAAACTTATAGAAGCTGCTTATAAAGCTGCCAACATCAATATTGATATCGACATACAAAGCGACTGCACTGTACAAGGTTATCCCAACGAATTCAGCCAGGTAATCCTGAATATTTTGATGAACTCGCGTGATATTGTAATCGAACGCTCCCTCAAAAGAGCGAATGTAAAAATATCATTGGAAATTGAGGGAAACAAAAGCCTGCTGAACATTTCAGATAATGCCGGCGGTATTGATGCCGAACATTTTGACCATCTTTTTGAACCTTATTATACAAGCAAGGAAATGGGGACAGGTTTGGGGCTCTATATGTCAAAAATGATTATCGAAAAAAACATGAATGGAAAAATCATCGCCAAAAACCAAGGTGATGGAGCTTGTTTTACTATTGAAATACCAGTAAATGAAACTACCGGCCGAAAAATATAATATGACCGTCCTTTATGTAGAGGACGAACAATACACCAGGGAGCCTTTTGCAGAGATGCTGGAAAGGCGTGTAAAAACCGTCATCACTGCCGAAAACGGTGAAGAAGGATTGAAAAAATTCCGCGTATTTAAACCCGATATGATTGTTACTGATATCAAAATGCCGGAAATGGACGGGCTTGAAATGGTGGAAACAATCAGGAATGAAGGCTATAAAACACCGGTAATTGTAACTACTGCCTTTGAATTCCGCGACCTGCTTTTTAAGTCCATCGAACTGGGAATCAACAAATATCTTGTAAAGCCTATTAAAAGGAAAGCGATTGTGGATGCACTGGAAGATCTATACCATATCCACCTTTTTTATAAAAGTTACGATCAAAATAATCAGCTTTTAGAAATTGTGCTCGATACCGAATCAAATATCGTTATCAGCGCCCCAATAAAATCATTCCGCTCATTTAATGATGAATTTCTTGCTTTCTTCGGCTTTTTTAACGAAGCAGATTTTCAACAGAACAATTACAAAAGCCTGATTGATTTTATTCGTTCTATTGAAGGAAAGCAATTCGATTATCCCGGAAGGAACAATAACACCTGGATTGATTCATTCATCATCCGAAACGGAATCGAGAACAACACCATAATTAATCTGCGCCCCGGCTCCGATGACCGAAAATACGCCTTATCATTCAGGGTTTTAGATGAAAAAGGCTTATTTTTGATAATTTTAAAACCCAAAAGTAACATTATTGCCTAACGGAAGTATAAGTTTTGCTGAGATATTCAATGCCTATGACAAACGATACACAAAAACCTGCCAAGTACCCTGTGCATGTCCTTTATGCTGAGGATGACCTCATGATCAGGATGCCCATGGTGGAAATGCTTAAAAGGCGTGTTGAAAAACTGCTTGTTGCGGAAGACGGGCAGGAAGCCTTGTATTTTTTCGAACGTTTCCGTCCCGATATTATCATCACTGATATAAGAATGCCCCGTCTCGATGGACTGGAACTGATTCAAAAAGTCAAGGCCATTGATCCCGATATCACCAGTATTGTTGTATCGGCACATGATGATGCAAATTATTTTATTCGTGCCATTGATGTTGGTGTCAATGATTTTTTATTAAAGCCTATAGACCGCAAAAAACTGTTTGAGAAACTGCACAGGCATGCCGGTTTTGTGCAAATCAGAAAGCAGGAAAAACAGCTCAGCAAAATACTGGAATCAATTTCGGAACAAGCCGGTGAAGGCGTTATAATTACCTCTTCTGATGGCGTTATCAGCTTCCGAAACCAACTTAGCGAAACGTTTTTGGGACATGAAATCGAAACCGGGACCAAGCTCTCCAATTTAAAAGGATTCCCGCAAAAGCAGCAAAAAGAGGCAATGGACTGTATCCGGCAAAGCAATCAGCAGTTCATCAAATCCGGATTTGATATCAAAAAGGACAATGGGGAATGCCTGAACCTGGAAATATTTGTGCGCTCCCTGCAGTCCGGTAAAGATCATCTTGGATTGATTATCCTGCGCGATATCAGCGACCACAAACGCAAAGAACTGGAACTCATCAAAGCACGACAGCAGGCCGAAGAAGCCGGTATGGCACGGATGAACTTCCTGAGCGTTATGAGCCATGAAATCCGCACGCCCTTGAATGGGATTATCGGCACAACAAAATTATTGCTCGATGAAGAACCACGGGAAGATCAAAAACAATACCTCCAAACCCTCGATTATTCAAGCAACCATTTGCTCTCTTTGGTCAATGACATACTCGATTTCAGTAAAATAGAAGCTCATAAAATTGAATTCGAACAAAGCCCGATACGGATTTCGGAGCTGATTACAAACCTAAAACAAATATTTTCCTATAAAGCCTCGGAGCGCAATACGGAAATTACATCTGTGTTTCCCGAAAATTTACCCGAAATTGTATTGGGAGATGCGGCCCGCCTGAGCCAGATTTTAACAAACCTGCTCAGTAATGCCGTAAAGTTTACCTCAAACGGCAAAATTGAGATCACTTGCTGTATCATTGCGCAAGATGAGGATAAACTGCGCTTAAGATTCAATATCAAAGACAATGGAATCGGTATTGCGGCAGAAAAACAAGCAGGAATTTTTGATGCCTTTACACAGGCCGGAAGCAATATCAGCCGACAATACGGCGGTAGCGGACTGGGTTTGAACATCACGAAAAAACTCATCGAACTGCAAAACGGAACAATTGGACTGAACAGTAAAGAAGGAATAGGTTCCGATTTCTATTTTGCACTTGATTTTGGCATCATCAGCGATTCCGAGCTTGAAAATTCACGGCAACTACAGGAATTTGCAGACTTAAGCGGCCTGGAAGTCCTTTTGGTTGAGGATAATGCTGTGAACCAAATGATTGCCTCAAGATTTATCAAAAACTGGAACGCCAACGTACATATTGCCGGCAATGGTGCGGAAGCATTGGAAAAGTTCGACCCTAATTTCCACCACATAATCTTAATGGATTTGCAAATGCCTGAAATGGATGGGTTTGAAGCCTGCCAGGAAATCCGTAAATACAATAAGGATATTGCAGTAATTGCACTAACCGCTTCCGTTCACAAAGAAGTTAAAGATGCTGTTCTGGAAGCAGGTATGACGGATTTTATCAGCAAACCCTTCATTCCGCAGGAGTTAAACAGAATTATCGCTAAATACACAGGAAAAGCCTAATCGTTTTCTGAACTACCTTTCTTCCTTTTTTGTTATTATTGCCGGAAATCTGTGGAGATTCCCCTCAGATAATTATGTCTAAAATTTACATAGCCTAATATGGAACTATTTGCAATAAATACAGAAAACTGGCAATCGGATGGCGGAGCTGTTTTTGGCGTTGTGCCTAAAAAACTCTGGTCGCGCTTTGTGCAGGCCGACGAAAACAACAATATCAATGTGGCCAACCGAAACCTCCTGGTAAAAACCGACGACCGCCTCATCCTTTTTGATACCGGAATGGGCAATAAGCAAGACGATAAATTTTTTAAATTCCGTTATATTTTTGGAGATGAATCATTGGAAAAAGGATTTAAAAATGCCGGTTTCCAATTTGATGAAGTTACAGATGTTGTTTTTACCCACCTGCACTACGACCATTGCGGAGGCGCTGTGCGCAAAACCGATAAAGGCTTTGAACTCACTTTTAAAAACGCAACACACTGGGTTTCTGAACGTCAATGGAAATGGGCTACAGAACCAAATGTACGCGAAGCAGCTTCTTACCTGCCCGAAAACATCCTGCCACTGAAAGATTCAGGTAAATTAAAATTTATCGAAGATGAAGGTACTTTTTGCCCGGGCATTGAATTGCGCATGATGCACGGCCATACCGACGGCCAGATTATTCCCATTATTGATTATCACGGCAAAAAACTGGTATTTACTGCCGATTTCATTGCCAGCGCAGCACATATTCCCCTACCCTATATTCCCAGCTACGATACCCGTCCCCTGCTGAGCATGAAAGAAAAAGAAAATTTTCTCAAGGAAGCAGTTGAGCACAACTATACACTTATGTTCCAGCATGATTTTTACAACGAATGCTGCGCTTTAGAACAAACACCCAAAGGCATTCGCGCCGGGAAAATTTTGAAATTTGAAGAGTTTTGCAGCGCTTAATGGATCTGTTGTGAACGGAATTAGCCTGCTTCTATAGTTTTATTCGGTTCTACTAGGAATTTCGTGGGTAACAATAATGTTTGAAAATAATATGCAGATATTTATCAATAAACTATTGATCCCTAACAGATTCCTCCCTCCCGATAACTATCGGGACAAAGCCTTAATCACTTCGTTTGGCTTTGTTCCGGTCGGAATGACGCTGTTTATTAGGCGTTTAAGGCAAATGCGGCGAGGACATCTTCAAAATATACTATTGTGTCCTCGCCGCATTTGCCTACTGACTCCATAAAAATGTGTCATTCCGACAAAGTTTCCGAAGTATGAGGAATTCCGATAGCCATCGGAAGGAGGAATCTGTTTGAAATAGCATTCTAATTTCTTTCCACGAAATTCCGTGTTGAACCTTTTATTCTTAATCACTCATCGGATGGCCCAGAGTCTCCGATGAGTGAAAGCATCTTATCCTAAACCCGCTTCCTGTCCTAATACATAATTTTGTACTTTTGAGAAAGAGACAAAGAAATTGTATTCAAAAAATTGAGTGTTTATTTTAAGCATTTGAAAGAAAGCCCTTAAGCAGTAACCAAATAACAAACGCCATGACCTTTGCCCATTACTTCCATCCCGAAACCATAAAAACCATTATTCCGATGGAACAGTTGGAATTTGTGGGCTACTCCCTACCCTATTACAATAAGCTGCGGCACGAAATACACAAATCTCTAAATCCCAAACAGGCAATCCAACTCCATTCCGTTTCTATTGAAGAATATCGCAAAGTGCATGACGATGCCTACATAGACAGTATTCTGCGGGCTTCGCAAGGTTCCAGCGAAGCAAATATGCCCATCAGCGGTGAATGCTATAATCTCTATTATGCTGTTCCGGGCTACGAATACGGTTTGGGCGGGCTATATTCCATCATCAATTTAATGAAAAAAGGAGTGCTCGACCGCGCTTATGCCTTTAGTATGGCCAGCCACCACGCCTATCCCGATCACGGACATGGCTACAGCCTGCTCAATACTTTGGCGGTTTCGGTGCGTTATGCCCAAAGTGTTGGATTTCAAAAAGTGTTGATTCTCGATTGGGACCACCATCATGGCGATGGAACGCAAACAATATTCGAAAACGACAAAAACGTATGCCAAATCAGCATCCACAGCGCGGTGGACATGTATATGGCCAAACAGGAAGTGCTGCACTTGGGCACAACAGAATATGGCAAATCTATGGGGCATATCAATATTCCGGTTCTTGCCGAAGATATGAGTGAAAGTTTCTACTATGAAGAATTGGAAATGACCGGAGCAATTTATCGCGACTATAATTGCATCAAACAATTGCAAATGGAACTGGAACAAATTCCTTTTGCACCCGATATCATTTTCATTTTCGACGGACATGATGCACATATTGAAGATTGCGGAGCCGGTGTGGCCAATTTTACTACCGATGATTTCCGCACTTTAAGCAGGATTGCTGTTGAACAAAGCAAAAAACACCACTGCCCGATTGTCTCCATTCCCGGAGGTGGCTATACGCCAAACGCAGCCGTTGCCGCAGCCTTGGCACATATTGAGATTTTAAGTGAATAAAACCCTCGTTATTTGTTGCTTATATAAATAAGGTCATAAAACGCTTTATATCAGTACCTTGCTTTTTGTACAAAGAAATTGATTGAGATTCCCCAAGCAACTAAACCCATTTAGCCGCATTTATAGTGCACTGGCAAATTGTATCTTCGCCAGGTTTTATTGACCAAATGTAACCATATGAACACCAGGAGAATTACTACTTTCATTGCAATTATTTTATTTGCTTTTTCATCAATGCTGTCTATGGCAGCCAACGATACCATTTATCTCGAATTCAGCTTTCCTCAAATTACTCAAAACGAGGATGGTATGATTCGTGTAGAAATGGACGGATGTATTATGAACGGTCTGGAAGGCATGCCACAGCTTCCTGCACGCGATTTCACTGCTTTACTGCCCTGTGGCGAAAGCCTGACAAACATTGAAATCATCACCACTGAATATTTTGATGAGGAAATCAATGGACTGGCCGCGCCGGCTTCGGCACAGTTTCCGATCAGCATTGGCGCACCAAAAGGCTACAAACCTCAGGTTCGTGCCGATATCTATCAAAAAAACAGTTGGTATCCGCAAAGTCCTTTGCTGCATCAAAACGAATCCGCTTTCCGTGGCTACGGATTGGCGCAGTTCAGCATCATGCCCTGCAGCATGCAGCCTATTGACGAAAAAATCCGTGTCATTCGTAAAATCGGATTGATTGTGCATAGCGAAAAATCGCGCAATGCCAACGAACGTGCTGCCTTTCTGCGCAACGATAAAGAAAGCCTGAAATTACTCAGCCGCTATTGCGACAATGTGCAAAATCTGGCATCCTACCCTAAGATGCGCACCGAATCAAGCCTGGATCTGCTCATAATCACCAACGAAAAAATGGCACCCGCTTTTGATGAATTTCTGGAAACCAAGCAAATGCTCGGTCTGGCCAGCGGCATCATCACCACCGAAGAAATTGAAAACCAATATACAGGTATCGACAAGCAGGAGCAAATCCGAAACTGCATCATCGATTATTATCAAAACCAGGGCATCAGCTATGTGGTTTTAGGCGGCGACAGTGACCCTAAAAACCCTCAAAACAACATCATTCCCCACCGTGGCATCTACCTCGGCATTATGGACGAAACTGACCTGCCCAGCGATATGTACTATGGCGGCCTCGACGGCAATTGGAATGAAAACGGCAACAACCGCTGGGGCGAAGCCAACGAAGTGGATTATTTCATGGAAGTAAGCGTAGGCAGGATTTGCACCGACAATATCGAAGATACACGTATTTTCCTCCAAAAAATTATCCGCTACAGCACCGAGCCCGTTATTGCAGACATCACCAAAGCATTGATGCTGGGCGAAAACCTCGATGACGATCCCACCTGGGGCGGCGATTCCAAAGACGATGTTGCTGCCGGTAGTAATGCCCATGGAATTAGTACCGCCGGTTTCCCGGAGCAGTTTACTATCAGCCGCTTATACGACCGCGAACAAGTCTGGAGTAAAAGCAGTGTTTTCCAGCATTTCAATACGGAAGGACTGCACATACTCAACCATCTCGGCCACTCCAATACCACCTACAATATGAAAATGAACAATTCCGATGTCAGCACCATGAGCATTCACAACGACGGCATCAACCGCTCTTATGTGATCGGTTTTTCCCAGGGCTGCTACAACGGTTCATTCGATAACCGCCTCACCTCTCCTGCTGCTTATACCGTGGATTGTTTCGCCGAAAACATCACCAATATGCCCGGCGGAATGGTCGCCAGTCTGTCTAACTCACGCTACGGTTGGTACAGCCCGTCCAATACCGACGGCATCAGCCAGTTTTTCGACCGCGAATTTTTCGACGCACTCTTTGGGGAAGATATTTATGAAATCGGACGAATGAATGACGACAGCAAACATGAACTGGCCAGCTGGATGCAAGACAATGATTATATGCGCTGGGGCGGCCTGGAGATTATCCTTTTTGGAGATCCCTCGATGGATGTATGGACAAATACTCCGCAGGAAATTACAAATGCTGTAATACCTGAAAGTATTGGTTACGAAGATTTAGCAATAGAAATCGGCGCCGGATTTGAAAATGCACGCATTGCCCTCATGCAAAATGGCGAGCTTATTGGCCGAGGAAGAAGCTCGAGCGATGGAGTGGAAGAATTCAGTTTCTTTAAAGAACTGGAAACGCCCATGGACATTGAAGTGTTTATCAGTGGCCACAACCATCTGATCCTGCGCGATACCGTTAAAGTGATTTATAACGGGCCATTCCTGGTCAGTACCGAAGCTATGTTCCTCGAATCCGCTTCCAACCCTTATGCCAACGACAGTATTGATAATGGCGAACTCGTAGATATTGCCGTACACCTTTATAATTACGGCAGCCAAACCGCTACAAACATCAGCATGAAACTGATCGACAGCTGTATATATGCACAGAATATTGGCACTACCGGTCAGTGGACTTTTGAAGATTTGGGCCCGCGCGAAGAGATATATTTTACCACTTTTGGCAGCGCTGTCCAAATTTCCGACAGCCTTCCCGATCAGTATGAAATGAAATTTATGATGCAGTTCAGCAGCGAAACCCAGCAGTGGGATTGCCCAGTGGTATGCAATGTAAACGCACCCATTCCGGGCGAACTGCCCGTGCGCTGGAATGATGCAGCTTCGGCCTATGCAAACAATCAGCCCGATCCGGGCGAAAGCCTGATACTGGAGCTGCCCATTCATAATGAAGGACATGCCACATTGCGCGATATCGAAGTACAGGCAGAAAGCCAAAGCCCATATATCACACTGGATGAAAATACAGCACAAATCAGCGAACTGAATGCACTAAGCACCCAAACGGCATATTTCACATTCACCATCAGTGAGCAAATGCAAATTGGTGAATGCGGAACCGTTCATTTTCAAATTAATGCAGGCGCTTATACACATACCTACGATCTGCTCGTTTATGTAGGCTTACAAGTCGAAGATTTTGAATCCCAATCTTTTGAAAAATTTGACTGGAAAATGGAAGGCAAAGACTGGAAAATACGCTATAAAACACCCGTTGAAGGCGATTTTTATGCGCAATCCGGCTCGATTGGCGATAATGACTACAGCAAGCTCAGCATCGAAATCGATGTTACGAAAGACACCACAATCAGCTTTTATGCAAAAACATCTTCCGAGCCCAAAGACGTACTCCGGTTTTATATAGATGATGAAGTGCTCGGCGAGTGGTCCGGAAAAACAGAATGGGAATGGGTAAGCTTTCCGGTAAGTTCCGGCCTGCACGAGCTAAGCTGGAACTTTGAAAAGGATTATAATGCTTCTGCAGGTTTTGATGTGGGCATGATCGATTATATCATATTTCCACCTTTTCGCAGGATTACAACAGAGCTGAATGAAACCGGTTTGGAAAGCTTAAACGTATATCCCAATCCATTCAGTAATCACCTGAACATAGAAAGCAATATCGAAGCAGAATACTTCATCCACGACCTGAGTGGGAAATGCCTGATGAAAGGAAAAATGCCCGCAGGAAACAGCATGATCAATACCGAAACTCTGTCCAACGGACTTTATATTTTGCAATTACGTGAGCCCGACGGCAATCATTTCCACAAGATTTTGAAAGCAAATTAAAAGCGTTTCCACTATAGAATAAAGCCCGGGACTTAGGTTTCGGGCTTTTTTTGAATCCCTGAAAAAGAAATTTCAAACATTTTCTGATTGACTGTCAGGCTGTTTTCATGAAAGATCATTTTTTCCTCAAAAAAGTTTTTGTTATTCCGAAAAAAGTTCTTTCCTTTGCAGCCGCTTTTGAGCGATAAACGATCTGAAATCATACGGGGTATAGCGTAGTCCGGTCATCGCGCCTGCTTTGGGAGCAGGAGGTCGCAGGTTCGAATCCTGCTACCCCGACAAAGAAGAGGAGTTGTTTTTGCAGCTCCTTTTTTTATTTGCAGCAAAAGCACTTCATCGCGTCCCGGCTCATAGAGACGGGAAGGTCGCAGGTTCGAATCCTGCTACCCCGACAAAGAAGAGGAGTTGTTTTTGCAGCTCCTTTTTTTATTTGCAGCAGGGCTAATCTATGAAAACCTCCATAAAGCTGATGAAATCAAACACAACCAATCAACAGGCATGAAATATTACTTCTACATTCTCAAGTCCGACGCTTTGGATAAATTCTATTTGGGGCATACAAACAATACTGAAGAAAGGCTCAAGAAACATCTGAGCAATAGTCAAATTTACTTATAAACAGTAACTCAAACGTGCTATATTGTAGGTTCTACTAGGAATTTTGTGGGTAACAATAATGTTTGAAAATAATATGCAGATATTTATTAATAAACTATTGATCCCTAACAGATTCCTCCCTTCACAAAGCCTTAATCACTTCGTTTGGCTTTGTTCCGGTCGGAATGACGCTGTTTATTAGGTGTTTAAGGCAAATGCGGCCTGGTCACTGAGCGGAGTCGAAGTGCGCCGCATTTGCCTCCTGACTCCATAAAAATGTGTCATTCCGACAAAGTTTCCGAAGTATGAGGAAAACTTTGGAGGAATCTGTTGAAATAGCATTCTAATTTCTTTCCACGAAATTCCTTGTAGAACCATATTGTATGAATTATCAGTCATAAAAGCTAATTTCAACCTTAATGAATGATAAGTCATTCAAATTATCAAATTATTAAATATAGTTGTAGATTATTATGCTATATTTGTAGTGAATTTCAATCATTAACCCTGAAAAATTAAGTTTATGAATGATATGTCAGACATAAATTGGGCTTCAATGACGGATGGGGCATTGTTGCAATCTGTAGGGAATTTTGTTCGTTACCACCGCTTAGAACAAAATATCACACAAACTCAATTGGCCAAGAGTGCTCACATCAGTCGCTCAACATTGAGTTTATTGGAGAAAGGTGAAAAAACCACCCTGTCAACTCTGATTCAGGTATTAAGGGTGCTCGATCAACTCAATATTATGAATGTGTTCAGGGTAAAAGACGAAATAAGCCCGATGGAATATTTAAAGCTCAAAAAAAATAAAAGGCTAAGAGCCCGCAATGCGAACAAGGAAATTAATCATGAAGAAGATTTAGGATGGTAATATATGATGTAGCAGAGGTAAAACTTTGGGGACAAACGGTTGGCGCAATCACATGGAATTCCGGACAGAATATGGGACTATTTGAATACGACTCTAAATTCCTTCAAAACCAATGGGATTTATCTCCAATTAAAATGCCTTTGGCAAAAGGAGGGCAGGTTTTTTCTTTCCCTGAACTTACAGGCACAAAAACCTTCAATGGTTTACCCGGCTTATTGGCTGATTCACTTCCTGATGATTATGGTAATGCCCTGATAAACAAATGGCTTGCAGAACAAGGGCGTGCAATTGGAAGCATGACGCCGGTTGAGAAACTTCTTTTCATAGGTACACGCGGGATGGGAGCATTGGAGTTTGAGCCGGCCACCTTAAAATCAGGAAAAAACACCTATAAAGTCGAGCTTGACAGTTTGGTTGAACTGGCCAAAAAGATGCTGAATAAACGGGAAGAGTTTAAAACCAATATCAAGAAGGATGATATAAATGCGATGAAAGACATTCTCAGAATAGGAACATCTGCTGGTGGAGCCCGTCCCAAAGCCATTATTGCGTATAACAAAAAAACCGGAGAATTAAGGTCAGGCCAAACGAAAGCGCCTCAAGGATTTGAGCACTACCTGATCAAACTTGATGGAGTTGATAAAGCCCAGTTTGGTGAATCAAAAGGCTATGGCAGGGTTGAAATGGCTTACTACGAAATGGCCAAAGCCTGTGAAATAGATATGATGCCCTGCGAATTAAAAGAAGAAAATGATCGCGCACATTTTATGACCAAACGTTTTGACCGTGAAGGCGGTTCGATAAAACACCATATACAAAGCTGGTGCGGAATCGAGCATTTTGATTTTAAATCCAAAGGTTACTTCAGCTATGAACAGCTTTTTCAGACGATGCGGATTTTACGCCTGGACTACCCCCAGGCTGAGCAAATGTTTCGGCGAATGGTTTTTAATGTAATAGCCCGAAATTGTGATGACCATACAAAGAACTTTGCGTTTCGTTTGAAGCAAGGAGAACGATGGGAATTAGCTCCGGCTTACGATATATGTCATGCCTATAATCCGGATAGCGATTGGGTTGATGAACATAATATCAGCATAAACGGAAAACGGAAGAATTTACAAAAAGCTGATCTGCTGGATGTAGCAAAGTTAGTGAACATTAAAAAAGCAAAAAACATCATTAATCAGATCAATGAGATAGTGAAAAACTGGAACGGCTTTGCTGAAGAGCAAAAGGTAAGGCCCGATTTGAGAGATGCCATTAACAACACTTTAATTAGTGCTTGTCCATAATGTCCGATCTCAGCGTTATTCTTGGTATTGAAACCAGTCACTTACTTTAGTAAGCTCCTTATTTTCAATACCAAGAATGCCTCGACCTCGAACATTCTGAATCAAGCATAGTACTTTATAGACAAGAACTAATTAGAGTTCGTCTATAAAGTCCAACTTCTGCTGTAGCTGCAAATATTGCAAATAAATCCTGATAAAATATACCTTTCATATAAAAATACCACCTGCATAAGCGAATGCCCAATATATTCAAAAAGGCATATGTCAGGATTCATAAAGGAAGAAACAGGCTTTTTGCAATGCCTTGGTGTAGCGATGGCCCCCCGTATTTATCATTTAAACTCATTTTAGGCTCCGGCTCCTGCGTAAATATTACTTGGTCGTTGCCCCTCCCATCGCCGTAAAAACACTGTCAACCGGCTCCCACAGCTCTATTTTGTTGCCTTCGGCATCCATGATATGCACAAATTTGCCGTAGTCGTAGCTTTCGATGCTGTCGAGTACGATAACGCCATTGTTTTTGAGCTTTTCGACCAGTGCTTCAATATTTTGCACGCGATAATTGATCATAAATTCCTTTTTGGAAGGCTCAAAATATTCGCTGCCTTTTTTGAAAGGGCTCCATTGCAGATAATTGATTTCATCAGGACGGTGTGCATTCCGAAATTCAAAACTGCTGCCCCATTGGTTTACTTCCAGCCCCAGGTTTTTGGCGTACCACTCTTTGGTATCTTCCGGATTATCAGAAAAAAAGAAGATCCCTCCTATTCCCGTTACTTTTGGTTCGGTATCTACTGCTGATTTCTCGGTTTGTTTTTTTTCATTTGCCATGCTTGTTGATTTTTCTTGATTTTGATTACAGCTGATAATTACCAATGCAATCAGAATAATGGATATAGCTTTTTTCATGCTGTGAAAATAAGGATTTTCATCAAACCTTAATGACAGGATGCTTAGCAAACTATGCTTTATCTCCCAAATTCTGGGACTTCCAAAAGTATTCCACCACCAGAACAATCCCAATCCCCACAACATAAGCCACAATATCATTCCAGGTGAAATGTGTGCCCAGAACCGTGCGTGCAATGCGGTTATGTTCCCAGCCGATCAGCTCAATGAAACGGAAATACTGCATGGCTTCTACGCTAAAAGCAAAAAGCAGCACAATTACCGCAGCCGAAACAATACCGATCCTAAAAAAGGATTTAAGAAAGCAGTAAATCAGCATCACGACCAGCACATCACCCACATAAGGCCGCACAAACCGATCGCGTACAAAAAGAGCGATGAGCACTTCTACAATGAAAAGAAGGACAGTGAGAATGAAGTATTTTTTATTGAATGTGAGCACTTTATCCTTTTTTTAATATCAAGATAATTCAATATCAAAGCTACAATTATTTTAAACTGCTCATACTGCATCTGCATTTCTATGGAACAAAAAACTGCTTCCAAACTTGCTTATTCAAAAAATAGGACTACTTTTGCAAGTGATTACTCACTTTATTATGACTGAAAAACAAATTAAAATACTCGAATCGGCTTTAGCGCTTTTTGCACGCGAAGGATTTAAAACAACATCAACCAGTAAAGTTGCCAAACATGCCGGTGTTAGTGAAGGATTGATATTCAGGCATTTTAAAAACAAAGAAGGTTTGCTGGACGCTATTTTTAAAGAAGGCGAAGAACGCGCCAAACTCCTTTTTGCCAATATCGTTTTTGAAACCGACCCCAAAAAAGTTATCAGCAAAACACTGGACACTTTTTCAAACAGCAATCTCCCTAAAGAAGAACTGGAATACTGGAAGTTACAATATAAAATAAAGTGGGAGCTGGAAATGTACAATGAACACAAAATGGAGGCTCTGCAATCGGCATTGACCGGTGCTTTTGAAAAACTGGGCTATGAACAATCCGCAATGGAAGCTGTTCATTTGCTTGTAACCCTCGATGGCCTGGCCACAAGGTATTTTTTAATGGATCAATTCGATCTTGCAGGAATGATTGCATTCCTGAAGAATAAGTATAATGTATAATTTTTTTAAACACATAGTAAGTAAGTACTCACATAATTAATAATAACATGATGAAGAATGTAGCATTAATCACAGGAGCATCCTCAGGAATCGGCAAAGAGCTGGCAATAATCCATGCCGAAAAAGGCCATGATATGATCATTATTGCCCGTAGCGAACCCAGGTTAAAAGAGCTCAAGAACAATATCGAAAAGAAATATCCTGTAAAGGTTTTGGTCATGGCCAAAGACCTAACAAAAGCGGAAGCAGTGCAGGAAGTTTATGAAGAAGTAAAGGCGGCAGGTATTGAAGTAGAATATCTGATCAACAATGCCGGTTTTGGCGCTTTGGGCAAATTTGAAGAAATCCCCCTCGACCGCCAGATTAATATGATCAACCTGAACATCACGGCACTTACAGCATTGACGCATTTATTTCTACCTCAAATGATTGCACGGAATTCAGGACGTATTTTAAATGTATCCTCTACGGCCAGTCTTATGCCCGGGCCGCTTCAATCGGTGTATTTTGCTACCAAAGCCTATGTCACCTCATTCAGCAATGGCCTTGCAGAGGAGTTGCACGGACGTAACATCAGCGTTACAGCCCTGTTGCCCGGCGCAACCGAAACGGAATTTGGAGCAATATCAGGCATGGACAAAACCAGTATGTTTCAAAAAACGGCCTCTGCGCGCAAAGTAGCACTCGATGGCTATAATGGCATGTTGAAAGGAAAACTCGATGTTGTCTCCGGATTAACAGGCAGCCAGAAAATGATGATGGCCATGATTCCTTTTATGCCCAAAAAAATGCTGCTGAAACAAGTCCGTCAAATGCAGGAAGTATAAAATCAAGGTTCTGCAAAGAATTTCGTGGGCAAGGATAATGATTGAAACTAAATACGAAACAGTTATTTGGTAATTAGATACTTACGGGAAGAAATTGCAAACCAAAGCATTTAGGCTGAAAATGGCCTGTTTTTACCTCCCCAAAAGGTATTTAGTAGAAAATACTGCAAAAATTGATTCCCCAATTAAATGTAACCCGGTTTTCTTCAACACAAAGCACTACTTGTCCCGCCTGAGGATACCTGACCCGAGTATTCGGGTTTCCGGCTATGGCCGGAAAACGTTGCTTAATTGTTAGGGGCTGGTGTTCATTCGTTTCTATCTGTCAATCAATTATTTAGCTGTTATTTTATTGCCATTATCAATCCGCATAAACCTACCTACGAAGCACAAATTTATTTTGTTTTTTTGTGGGTCGGCAAACTCTAAAGCCCTGTGGGCTAATTGGTCTGGAGAGGCGGAAGCTCTTCCCGCAAAATTCGGATTGCAGGCTTGGTCTTCGAGCGTTTTGCGGGATGTGCTTACGACTGTGTGCTGGCTTTTCATACAACAAGCTCCTTTTCTTCAGGCTCCAAAGCTTCCCTTAAAACCTGGCCTAAAAACATTTCGTTTTGTACTTTGCTGTTTTTTATGCTCTCTTCCAAATTATCGCAATAAGCCATTAATTCATCTAATTTTTCTACAATGCGTTGTTGTTCAGAGAGAGGGGCTAATGGAATGTTAATGTTATTTATGATTGTAAGACTTAAAAATGGTTGTAGACCACCTTTTGTAAGTTCATCATAGATTTCATCCCTCTTCCAAACGAAATAGTAATTCAATAATCTGTTTGAAAACAACTGTTGATTAAACTTTAAGATAGCAGTGTTTTTGAAACTAAATTCAAAATCTACATCAATAATTGCGGGAGTTCCACATCCAGCTCCAATATTTACAACTAGTAACTCTCCCTTTTGGGGATAAGCTTTGTTATATAATTCTCTGTGATACTTTTCCGCCACGTAATGACAATTCTTCCAATCAATAGAATCTGTCTTTACATGTGTTGCGGCAATGTATGGGAAACCTTCTGTAACTTTAGGTGGTGTATTATGAAAGCCATCAGTAATCTTGAAACACAATTCTCCCAACTTACACCATAACCAACTTTCTGGAATTTCAAAAGGAATTTCATCTTCTGAAATTGGAGGTAACGGCTTTTGTTTCCTGATTTTTTTCTCCTTAATCAATTGCTCTTTTTCGGCTTTTATTTTGGCAAGGAGTTCTGTTGCAGAGTGAGACCCTTCGACAAGCTCAGGGTGACTTGCTCGCCACTCGTTCGTCAATTTACCTTGCATGGCTTCACGCAAAAAGGCTTGGCGGAGTTGTTTTACTAATGAAAGTTGGTGGGTGAGTTCGGTGGATTGATTTTCAATTAAAGAATTTTGTTCGTTTAAATATTCAACAACTTTTTTCTGTTCATTAATTTCAGTTGGAATAAAAACTTTTAAAGGTAATATGTGCTTAGGTTTTATTTCTGTTTTAATGCCACCTGGTACTTGTTCTTTTAATGCGTCTTTAAATTTTGCACTTTTTAAAAAGTGTTTTAAAAAATCTAAATCAATTTTATTTTTATCATATTCATAAGAAGAATAATGAATAGTCGCCTTAACATCATTATTTCCATTATAAACAGCCATAGCTCCTTTTTCAACATTGATGCCTGAAATTACTAAATCCCCATTTTTCACTAATATCATATTTGTTTTTGAAGGCTTATCCGATAGAAAAATATTTCCAGAAAAATCAATTTTTTCAATTCTATGTAATCCTGAAATTTCCTTATCATTTGGTTTGTACCTTCCTTTTCTTTCTTTAAGAAAATTTTTTATTTCAACTACTCTCCAACTCATTTCACCGCCTCTTTTAACTTATTCAACAAATCATTAGATTTAGCAAACGAACTTTCAAGCATTTGCATTAGTTCGGTACTGCTGTATATAGTTTCTTCTTCCTGTTTGGTGGGGTTTTTAATATCAAGGTCGTAATTGCGTTTTTTTATTTCGTCAATGCTTACTTTCCAGCAGATTTCACTTTCCTCACGCTTGTTCCACCACTTTTTAATTGGGGCAAATTCTTTTTCCTGTATTGGGCGGGTTTTGCTGTATGCTTTTTGTCCTTCGGGCAAACGGTGTTCGTAATACCAGATTTCTTTGGTGGGTTCGCCTTTGGTAAAAAACAGCAAATTGGTTGCTACCGTTGCATAAGGTTGGAAAACAGAATTTGGCAAACGGATAATTGTATGCAAATTACAATCTTCCAAAAGTTTTTGCCTAACTCTTTGTTTTACACCATCGCCGGTAAGTGAACCGTCAGGCAAAACAATCCCTGCCCGTCCGCCTTGTTTTAGTAAGTGAATCATTAAAATTAGGAATAGGTCGGCACTTTCTTTTGTTCTGAAATTCTGTGGAAAATTGTTTTCGTTATTATTGGCAACAATACCACCAAAAGGCGGATTTGCCAAAATTGCGTTTACCCTGTTTTTCCCGGTGTAATTGCTCAATGGTTGGTCTAAACTATCACGGAAAGTAATGTTTGGCACTTCCATGTCGTGCAATATCAAATTGGTTGTTGCCAATAAGTACGGCAAGGGTTTGTATTCCCAGCCAATTACATTTTTTGCAATGCTTTGGCGTTCTTCAACGCTGTTGGCTTGCTTTTTCAAGTGTTCGATTGCCGCCGTTAAATAACCACCAGTACCACAAGAAGGGTCAAGGATTTTCTCGCCCAATTGCGGATTTATCATTTCGGTAATAAACCGGGTAATGGCTCTTGGTGTATAAAATTCGCCCGATTTACCAGCGGATTGCAACTCTTTTAAAATGGTTTCGTACAGTTCGCCAAATGCGTGTTTGTCTTTGGTTGTATTAAAGTCAATTTCGTTAAGCTTATTCAACACCTTGCGGATATTTGTTCCGCTTTTCATATAGTTGTTGTTACCCTCAAAAACTTCACGAAGTATCAAGGCTCTTTTGTATTTTACATCTTCCGATGGTAAAAGTTGAATATCTTTTAATTGTTTGAACAGTTTATTATCAACGAAGCTTTGAAGTTCATCGCCTGTAATTCCTTCATCATCGCCAGCCCATTCGTCCCAATGCAGTTCGGCTGGTATTGGACTCACATAATTGTCGTCCATTAATTCAAGCTCCTTGTCTTTGTCGGAAAATATTTTGTAGAAAAGCATCCAACCCAACTGTTCAATTCTTTGAGCATCACCATTCAGCCCAGTATCTGTCCACATTATTTTGCGGATGCTGTCCAGTATTCCTTTTAAATTTGCCATTTATTTTAGTTTTCTTCTTTCTAATCGTTCTTTTGCCTCTAATACTGCCTGATGCAGTTTTTCTTCCAATACATTTTTTGGTGGTAAGTCTGTCCAGTATTCTGCCACCATAATTCCGTCCTTGTGCATTTCTAACAGTTCTATTTGCTCCTTGCTTGTTTCAGTACACAGAATTAAACCTATTGGTTGTTGTTCGCCATCCTGTTTTTCGTATTTGTTCAGCCATTTAAGGTAAAGCTCCATTTGTCCCTTATTTGAGGCTTTGAAACGGCCAACTTTTAATTCAATAGCCACAAGTCGTTTTAGCTTTCTGTGATAAAATAGTAAATCAAGAATGAAATCTTCACCATCTATTATCATCCTTTTTTGGCGTTCTACAAACGTAAAACCAACACCCAATTCAAGAATGAACTTCTCTAATTCAGCAAGAATGGCTTCTTCCAGGTCTTTTTCAATAAAATCATCTCGTAGCTTGACAAAATCCAGTAAATATGGGTCTTTGAACATATTTGCGGTTTCTTGTATTTGGGTAGGGAGCTGATTATTTGCAACAATAGTTCTCTCATACAGCTTTTTCTCTTTTTGATTTCGTAGTTCTCTTACTCCCCAATTTGCCTCGGCTGATTTTTGGGCGTAAAAAAGCTTAGCTTCATCTTTTTGTATCGGCAGTAATTCTACAAAATGAGACCAGCTTAATTGTGTCGACAGTGTCGACACAATCTCAAGGTCGGTGAATTGCTCTGCAAATTGTCTCATTCTTCGCAAATTACGAAGCTCGAAGTTTCTGCCGTATTTTTCTGTTAAATGTGACGACACTGTCGACATAATCTGCTTGCCATACCCGGCACGCTTATTTTCAAGTACAAATTCGTTAATGTCTTTGCCTATCTGCCAAAACAACATTGTTAAAACACTATTGGCTTGCGAGCTTATTTTGTGTTTGCTATACTCAATTAGTTCTGATAATTTACTGAGTAATTCCTGCTCTCGGTTTTTTATAATATCACTTGCCATTATGCACCTGTATTATAAAGTTCATACTCCAATTCTTTAACCGCCTCTAAATATTTCGCCTTGCTTCCAAATTGTTTTATGATTTCCATTGGAGAACCATAATCGGTTAAAGGTTTTACTTTTAAAATATCCATACATTCAATATTGGTAACGCCTTCGTCTGCGTATTTATCAAGCAGGCTTTCCAAAACCTTTCGGGCTTCGTTACCATATTTCGTAAAGTAATCTCGTTTTTTTACCTTGTTTGCCCGTTCTTTTCTTGTGAGCGGTGGTTGGTCAAAAGCAACGTGGCAGATTAAATCGAAAAGGTCGCATTGCCTGTTTACTGCATCTCGCAAAGCTTCGACCAAAACACCTTGATCTTCCAGTTCTTTTATGATTGTTTCTTTTTTGTCGGAACTGTTCCACTTATTCAGGAAATCATCCAACGAAGCATATTGCCCTTTAATCAATTCTTTAGTGTGGTCTTTTAAACTTGTGGTGATTGGTTTTCCGTCATTGTCGAAATACATTTCACGACTTATCAAAATAGAAACGTCAACACCATTTACATAAACCTTTTGCCGTGGTTCATTTACTTTATCGGTAGTTGTTTGTGGTTCAGGATAACGAATTTCAGGTTCAATTTCGATTTCTTCTCCCGAAAGTTCATCAACGATTGGAGAAGTGTCGTAAGCTTCTTCGTCAACAATATTGCTCAAATCGGTATCTTCTGCAACTGGTTTTACACGAATTGGGTCTCCGTCAAAATCAGGGTCGGCAAACAAGTCCGTTACATTTCTAAAGTCAAGAATTGTAAAATACAGCTTATTGAATTCTTCATTTATCCGTGTTCCTCTACCAACAATTTGTTTGAACTTGGTCATTGATTTAATCTCGCTGTCCAGAACTATTATTTTGCAGGTTTGAGCATCAACGCCAGTTGTCATTAATTCCGATGTGGTTGCAATTACTGGATAACGTTCTTCAGGATTTATAAAATTATCAAGCTCCCGTTTTCCTTCGTCATTATCGCCTGTAATCTGCATAATGTATTTGTAATTGTCCGCCACTAAATCACTGTTCAGATTTGATAATGCAGTACGCATTCTTTCTGCGTGGTCAATATCAGAACAGAATACAATTGTTTTTGCAAAACGGTCAAAACCGCTCATAAATTCGGTCAACTTTTTTGCAACAATTTGTGTCCGTTCATCAATTACCAAAGTGCGGTCAAAGTCTTTTCGGTTATAAACACGGTCTTCAACTTCGTTTCCGTCTTTGTCTTTTTTTCCTACTTCTGGTCGCCAACCTTCGGCATCCACATTCAGGTTTACACGAACAACACGGTAAGGAGCTAAGAAACCATCGTCAATTCCTTGTTTTAGAGAATAAGTATAAACTGGTTCGCCAAAATATTCAATATTTGAAACTTCATTGGTTTCTTTTGGTGTAGCAGTCAAACCGATATGAGTTGCTTTTTTGAAGTAAGTCAATATTTCACGCCAAGCACTATCTTCTTTTGCACTACCTCTATGGCACTCGTCAATTACGATTAAATCAAAGAATTCAGGAGAAAATTGTTTGTATGCATTTGCTTGTTCGTCAGCACCCGACAAACCTTGATACAAAGCCAAGTAAACTTCATAGCTTTTATCAATCATACGGTGTTTAACCACCGTCATTTTATCTTTGAAATGTTTGAAATCGCCTCTTCGGGTTTGGTCAACTAAAGCGTTTCGGTCGGCTAAAAACAGTATTCTCTTTTTTGTTCCACTTTTCCAAAGTCTGTGAATGATTTGAAAAGCTGTGTAAGTTTTTCCTGTTCCCGTTGCCATAACCAAAATAATTCGGTCTTGCCCTTTTGCAATAGCTTCAAGAGTCCTGTTTATGGCGTTTTGCTGATAATATCTTGGTGTCCTTCCGCTGCCGTCAAAAAAGTAATCCTGTTCAACTACTTTTTCGGCTTCGGGAGTTTCTATCCCTTTGTATTTTTTATATTTAGTCCAGAGTTCTTGGGGACTTGGGAAACTTTCATTGTCTAATTCAGTTTCAATGTTTCCAGAGGTTTGGGTTTTGTCGTGAAACAAAAATCCGTCTCCGTTGCTACTGAAAACAAACGGAATGTCTAATATTTTTGCGTATTCAAGTCCTTGCTGTATTCCAGCACTTATTGAGTGCTTGTTGTCTTTAGCTTCAACAATTGCAATCGGAATATTCGGTTTGTAGTAAAGAATATAGTCAGCTCGTTTTCTTGCTCCACGGGCAGTCAATTTACCTCTAACGTATATTTTTCCATCGGTAAAAGAGACTTCCTCAAGCAGTTGTGTTTGAGTATTCCAGCCAGCTTTTTTAATTGCAGGAGTAATAAACTTTGTGCATATATCTCTTTCCGATAATTTCTTTTTGTCAATCATTTTAATTTTTTAAAAGCCTTAAAAATACAGATAATGCTTCAAATTAGCTCCGTGTGCGTTGGCAAAATTGCACTCTTTGGTAAGCTTTGGTTTGAGCGTCGGCTCCCCGAATGGTCGGGGCAGGCAGTGGGGCTTGCCAATGTGTGCAATGTGGTTTGGGGTTTCAGACTCCTTTTGCGGGTGGGAGAAAAAAAAAATAAATTCCCTCAAATTTGCACTGTCCTATCAAAAAAGCTAAATCCTCCATTATTTTAATTTTATTATTGTCGTTTCAGGTTGTCGATGTCTCTTTTTCACACTTGCCCCTAACTTCTGCATATAAGAACCCCCAATTACCAATACATCGCCTTTGTCCGAAGCTGGTGTTTGCGTATCTGCCACTATTTCAACAAAATTAGTATGGGTGCATGCCGGTTTCATATACATTTTCTTTGTTTCTCAACAAATGTAGATAATAATGTCTAATTTCCAAGGATGATTTCTACAAATCTTTCATTTTTTCCACGCAAAGTATTTTGCTTTGACACACGAATAAGCTGCACTGTTGGCTTCTTCCCTGCCCGAAACGAAATGAAGCCTAAACCATGCTGCTTGTGAAACGAGCATATTTCATAAAAATGCCACGTTCCTGTTCTGCTTGGCCCATGTGCACTATAAAATGCACGTAAGCTAAAAACCTTAAAAAACACCTGAATTTATCCAAAATAGCATTCGTAGCCGTTTTATTAAACGCTTATAACCGGATATAAACGTTTATTAAAACGGATAAGCCCGCCTGTCTTTGGAAAAAATGCCGGATTCCGGCTAAGCAAACCCGTTCCCGCGCGTGTCCTCACGCGTGGCTTAGCGAGTCCGGCTAAGCAAACCCATACCTTCCGCAAGGCAAGAAAGAAGCTATGTTCTAACACTTCTTGTTGCCCTGATATTTTGATGCGCATCAAAAATTATTTCTATGCTCGTAATCATCAATTTAATTAATGAAGTAAATCAAGGAAGACCTTAGCAATTATTAAAAGCATGCCGGATTATGGCATTTCTTTATCAGGCAGGTAGAACAGCACAGGCGTGGATTAGAATTGGCAAACATTTATAATAAGTGTGGCCCGGCATTTTTATAAGGCAAATATTTACCGAATTTTTCGGTAATTCCCCGCAAAACCCACATTGTCCCCACAGGGGTTTTCGCTATACCATCGCTATACCATCGCTATACCATCGCTATACCAAGTCCCTGTAAATACTTTGCGGGCAGCCGGCTGCTGCGGGCTTGCTCCGGGCGCTTATTCTGTAAATATACTTATTGAGGCAAATTTAACCTACTCATCGGATGACTTGGAGTCATCCGATGAGTGAGATTAAGTTATTAAGGTCATCCGATGAGTCAGGTTAATTGGTTCTGCCCGAAATTTCGCGGACATTTGAACCCTTGAAATACAATTTGCTTCCTTCATCAATAATTGGAGCAAATGACCCGGCTCCAACTTCCCTTAGTTTCAAACTTTGGGATAGTTTGACTCCATTTGCCACTCATCGGATGAGTGGGTTCGTCCTCAAAACTACTCATCGGATGAACGCAACCGGCTGTTAACCACTCATCGGATGACTTGGAGTCGGCTGTTAACCACTCATCGGATGACTTGGAGTCATCCGATGAGTCGGTAGGCGTTCGTCATACGATGAGTTATATATCTACTGACTTCTAAAACGATTATTTATTTGCCATATCTAATTCATTTTTCCGCCATAAGTAACTGGTTTCAAATCAGAAAGCTTTCGGAAGAGTAATCCCGAACTTCGGGAAACATTATAAACGAACTCTATTTAATCCTAAAAACCCCCTCCAAACGCACATCATCCGAAGCCGCACCCAACATCACCTTAAATTCCCCGGCTTCCACTTCCCTTTTCATTTCTTTGTTCCAAAGGCTCAGGTCTTCGGGCTTAAGGGTAAAACTCAGCTCTTTCTCTTCTCCGGCAGCGAGGGCAACACGCCTGAAGCCCTTGAGCTGCATACGGGCTGTGGCAACCGAGCTAAATACATCAGTGATATACAGCTGCACGATTTCCGTTCCGGCACGTGCGGAGGTATTGCGTACTTTCATATGGATTTGCTGTTCCTCATCTTTTCCCATCACCGGCTTTTGGATACGCATGTCTGAATATTCAAAAGTGCTGTAATTGATTCCATGCCCAAAAGCGAAAAGCGCCTTATTGCTGTTGTCGAGATAAGTGCCATTGCTCGATTTTTTTTGGTTATAGTAGATCGGCAGCTGCCCCACCGAGCGCGGGAAAGATATCGGTAATTTGCCCGAAGGGTTTAGCTTGCCGCTCAGGATATTTACGGTCGCTTCACCGGAAAACTCCCCGGCATACCATGTTTCGAGTATGGCATCCACTTTTGTGGTAATGCCGCTGAGCACCATTGGCCTGCCGTTTTGAAGCACCAGCACCTTGGGTGTTTTCACGGCGCTTAGCTCATCCACCAACTGGCGGCTGGCATGGCTGAGGCGCAGGTCGGTTTTGTCCTTGCCTTCGCCATCTTCGTCTTTTTCGCCCAGCACCAATATGGCTACATCGGCCTTAGCTGCGGCAATTACGGCTTTTTGGTAGCGGTTGGTTTTTTCTTTTTCATCGGGCGTGATATGCCAGTACAGCGAAGCCCCGGCTTCATCTTCCAGTTCCACATGCTCAAATTTCAGTTTGTACTTCTTCCCTCCTTCCAGGCGGATTTTCTTAGTGACCCATTTGGCGCGGGTTTCCGGCTTCCAGTTCTCCACCAGCACATCGCCATCCAGATAGAAACGCAGGTAGTCATCGCCCAATATCCCAAATTCATAAGTACCATCCACAGGCGGGATGATATAGCCTGTCCAGCGCACCGAAAAATAATCATCGGGCAGTCCCGGCGCCGGACTGAGGTTATGCCAGTAGTTGGCGATATCCTTTTCCTGCTGCACCAAAACCGGATCGCCGGCAAAATCTGTATTATCGAAATATTCGGCCTTTAAACCCTTTTCGCCCTTTTCATTTTGGAAATAACGTTCATCCACCACTTCCAGGTAGCTATTGTCCGGAATGCTGATATCCACAAAATCCACTTCATAATCCGTATTCTGAAATGCTTCGATAATGGAAACGCCATCCACCATTTTGGGCGAATAACCGCCCAGCAGCGCTTTTCCGGCCAACTCGCCAATTAGGGCAATGCGTTTTACTTCCGGCTTAAAAGGCAGCACATCATTATTGTTCTGCAACAAAACCATGCTTTCTTCTGCAGCTTCCAGTGCCAGCTCCTGATGCGCCTTGCAATGATATCTTTTGGCTTTGAGCGTAGTATCGATATAAGGATCATCAAACAGTCCGAGGCGGAATTTCACATACAAAACCGCAGCAGTGGCCCTGTCGATATCCTGCATACTTAGCAATCCTGCATCCAGCGCATCTTTGATGGCCTTATGATAATCGGGATGTGTATAATCATAAAACTGCATATCCAGTCCAGCGCGGATGGAACTGGCCACAGCTTCCTTTTGTGTTTCGGCTGTAAAATGCGTCACCGTTTGCCGCACCACAGCACCCAGATCAGAAATCACCATGCCTTTAAAGCCCCATTCGTCGCGGAGCAGGTCTTTGAGCAGCCAGGGATCGGCAGCAGCAGGCACTCCGTCCCATTCGTGATATGCCGCCATAGCGCCCAATGCTCCGGCTTCGGTAAAAGCCTTTTCGAACACATAGAGAAAATGCGTACGCGCTTCGCGCTCGCCAATATATACCGGAGCGGTATTTTTTCCTCCTTCCGGGATGCTGTGGACACCAAAATGCTTGGGCTCGGAAACAATGGCATCATCGGCAGTAAGGTCATCGCCCTGCATCCCTTTGATGATGGCCACGGCATTGCGTGCAGTCAGAAAAGCGTCTTCGCCGTAGGTTTCCTGCACGCGTCCCCAGCGCGGCTCACGACCGATACCGAGCGTTGGCGCCAAAACCATGTTCACACCAACGGAGCGTGCTTCGGCAGCTACGGCATGACCGATTTTGCGCATCAATGCAGTATCCCACATACTGGCCAGGCCAATCGGAACAGGAAAGGCGGTACTTTTATTGCCCTGATAGCCATGCAGTGCCTCTTCGATAAAAAGCACCGGAATACCCAGTCGTGATTGCGATATGATGTATTCCTGCAATTCATTGCTGGCCTGAGCTGTTTCGGGATAGAAATCATGCACCGACCCGGCACTCAGGCCACGCAGCATGGTATCTACTTTTATGGTATCCAGCCGGCCATTGGTAATCAAATGATTGGCATGGTACATATCCAGCTGCATGATTTTTTCATCCAGCGTCATCCGCGACAGCAGATCGGACACCCTGGCATCCGTGTCTGCATTTTTGTCTTTATAAAGTGCTTCTTTGGGGCTGTTGGTGCATCCAGCAATAAGGATAAATAAAAACAGAGCAAAAGGAATCTTTTTCATCGCTGAGGTCATTTAATTCTATGGAGCAACAAAATAATGCAATATACCGCTAAAATCTATGGAAAATATGGCCATGACTGGGTAAGATATAGCCAAAACTGGCCATCAAGCTCCACCTTACACCTTCCTGTTGATTTGAAGCAATTAGTTATTGTAATCAGCTTATGCTGGTTGCATATTCATTTTGTAACACCCTTGCTCAGCGTGTAGCTATTAATAACGATCGTTCAGTATCTTCAAAAAGTATTTCAATATTTTTTTCATAAAAATACATTAAAGCGTAAGCGTCTTTTACCGAAGCCCTGAAATAAGGATTCAAATATTTTATCTTCAATTCCCAAAACTCCAATTTTACAATCCAATCTGCAATTCCTCTTTTATCCGTTCCGAACTGCTCCCAATTTGAAGTGCCGCTTTGCCTTTTGGGAGTTTATATGTTTCGGAATCAACATCATAAATACGCAGATTTTCCAATGGGATTTCAATATCCAGAGTTTCCTTCTGTCCGGCCTTGATCGCAACTGGACAGAAAGCCACAAGCTTTTTATTGAGCCCTGAAGGATTGTCTTCCTCCGGTCGGGCGTAAACCTGAACGATTTCTGTACCGTCCTTGTCGGATGTATTTTGAATATCAAGTTTCAAACGGATAAGGTCACATTTTTCATCGACTTCATATTTCGCTTTGCCATAATCGAAGGTACTGTAGCTCAGCCCATGGCCAAATGGAAACAACACATCGCCTTTATAGTAGCGGTACGTCCTGTTTTTCATAGAATAATCATCAAAAGCAGGCAGGTCGTCAGTGCTTTTGTAGAAAGTCAAAGGCAAGCGGCCGGAAGGGTTTGCATCGCCAAACAAAATATCCGCAATGGCATTACCGCCCTGCTCGCCCGGATACCAATTGAACAAAACCGCATCAGCCAGTTCTGTAATTTCGGGGCATGCAATGGCACTGCCACCGGAAATCACAACGATAAGCTTTTTCACATCGGTTTCTTCCCGCAGCCTGCGCACCAGTTCAATTTGATTTTCGGGAAGCTCAATGTGTACACGGTCGCCTCCATGATCGCTGAGCATGGCATCACCATCTTCACCTTCGAGCAGCAGGTTAAAACCCAGAAAAACTATAGCCGCATCCGCTCCCTGTGCCTGAAAAAACCCGTGGAATTTATCGCTTTTTGTTAATTGCGTGCCCATGCTGTAATCAATAACGACATCTGCTCCGGCCTGACCGATAATTCCTTCAAGCGGACTGACCAAATTGGAGGAAAATCCATTGTAATTTCCCAGTAAAGCCATATTATCCGCAGCCAAAGGGCCGGTAACAAAAAGTTTATGCACCTCTTTCCGATCCAAAGGCAGGGCATTATCTTTATTAGTCAAAAGCACGATTGATTTTTGCGCGGCTTCCCGTGCCAAATCAATATGCTCCTGATTATTAATAATTTCGGGAGGAATATTATCATAGGGAGTACTTCCTGTTTTATCGAACATGCCCAGCTTAAATCGGGTACGCAAAAGCGGCTTTAAGGCATTATCAATATCTTCTTCGGTGATGAGCTTTTGCTCCAGGGCTTCCGTCAAAAACGGATAAGTTGAGCCACAGTTCAGGTTCACTCCGGCAAGAAGAGCGGCGGCGGCGGCTTCTGCCTCTGTTTCGGAATAATCCTGGAATTTCACAAAATCACTGATCGCCCAGCAATCGCTTACAATATGTCCTTTAAAGCCCCATTTGCCGCGGAGGATTTCATTGATCAGGAAATCGTTGGCACAGCAGGGATGGTCATTTACCTGATTGTACGCACACATAAAGGCTTCCACACCGGCATCAGAAAGCACTTTAAAAGCAGGCAGATAAGTGTCGTACAAATCAAATTCATCGGGTTTTGCATTAAAGCTGTGACGGCTTTCTTCCGGACCGCTGTGTACGGCAAAATGTTTGGCACAGGCGGCCGCTTTCAGATAGTTTTCATCATCACCCTGAAGCGCCAACACATAATTCCGGCCCATTTGACTTGTCAAATAAGGATCTTCTCCATAGGTTTCCTGTCCCCGCCCCCAGCGTGGATCACGGAAAATATTCACATTGGGCGACCAAAAAGTCAATCCGGCATATTGCTGCCGCACGCCTTTTTTCTGAAAAGCATTGTATTTTGCCCGTGCTTCATCCGAAATAGCGGTAGCCACGCGATAGAGCAGATTTGTATCAAAGGTAGCTGCCAATGCAATGGCTTGTGGAAATACCGTTGCCTGACCAGCTCTGGCTACTCCGTGCAGGCTTTCGTTCCACCAATTATATTCCGGTATGCCCAGCCGCTCAATTGCAGGGCTAGTAAACACCATCAAAGATATTTTTTCATCGGTTGTCAGCCGCGAAATCAGGTCATTAATACGTGCTTCCCTGTCCAATTCCTGATTTTGAAATGGAAAGGAATCCTGTGCCGGGGAGGAATTGATCACGGCCAATGAGCAAAGTAAGATCATAGCAAGTGCTTTCATGTTTAGTCTCTATCGTTAATTGTTGCAACCCGCAAAAATACAATAATTAGTTTTTGTCCATAATGTCCGATCTCAGCGTTATTCTTGTTCTAAAAACAAGTCATTTACGGTTCTACATGGAATTTCGTGGAAAGAAATTAGAATGCTATTTCAAACAGATTCCTCCAAAGTTTTCCTCATACTCCGGAAACTTTGTCGGAATGACGCGTTTTTATGAAGTCAGGAGGCAAATGCGGCGCACTTCGACTTGGTTCGGCTACGCTCACCACAGGACGCTCAGTGACCAGGCCGCATTTGCCTTAAACGCCTATTAAACAGCGTCATTCCGACCGGAACAAAGCCAAACGAAGTGATTAAGGCTTTGTGAAGGGAGGAATCTTTTGGAGTTCATATTATTTTATTAAGCATCTTATTTCCAAATATCTGCTTAGTATTAAATTGCAAAAATTATCATTACCCACGAAATTCTTGGTAGAACCAATTTTTTAAAAAACGGGTAATTGGTTAAGGAAATTCTGCCAGAAACACGATCCAGAAGTCTGAAACGTTCAGAATTATCAAATAAAATTTCCATATCCATATCTTTTTTTTGTAGTTTAGCCACAAAACATATTCAAAACTCACCCCATGCCAAAATTTAGCAAAGTATTTTTATTTTTCTGTTTATTAACAGTTTATACTTCTTCCACTTCTGCACAGGCAATTTCTCCGCATTCCAAAAACCATGAAAACAGCGGTCAATATTTTTCGATTGATCAAAAAAATAATCACCAAATTGATATTAGATTTCAGATCAAGGATTATCAAATCCACAAGCAAAGGATTAATAATGAAAGCTTTGACATAATATCTCTTCCCGGCTCATTCCTGCCCAACAAAAAAGGCGCCCCTGCCCTGCCCTGCATCAGTTGTTTCCTTGCGGTTCCGCAAAATGCAGAAATTGAGATGACTGTTTCTGAAGGCAAGACAGATAAAATTTCCGATTTGAATATTGCACCATCATTTCCATTAGTTTTACAAAACGAGAAAGAGCCCAAAAACCAAAAGGAAGATGAAAGCATTTATTCCAAAAACTGCCTTTATCCACAAAAGCAGGTAATGATCTCTCAAAATATGAAAATCCGGGGCATTGATGTGGTCAAAATCAGTGTTTCGCCCTTTCAATACAACCCGCAAAGCCACGAACTCCAACTGAGGTCAGAAATCCTTATCCAACTTAAGTTTCCCTGCAGTAATGGTCAATTTGGTGATCCACGACTGCGTAATCCCTGGTGGGATGCTATGGCGCAACAGCTGGTCCTGAACCCGGATGTGCTTGACCAAACCAATTATGCAGTCCGCTCCGGCGAAGGCTGTGAGTATCTGATTATTTGTCCGGATGATGAAAAGTTCATCCAGTGGGCCGATTCTATAAAGGTTTTCAGAACGTATCAGGGCATTAAAACCGATATTGCTACTTTAGCAGAAATTGGCGGCAACAATGCCGATGCCATTGAAAGTTTCATCGATAATGCCTGGCAAAACTGGAGCATCCCTCCTGCGGCTGTCCTTCTGCTTGGCGATCACGGAACAGATGAGCTGTCCATTGTCAGCCCAACAGTTCCACACCCTTATGCCGGAACATGCATATCCGACAATAAATATGCCGATGTGGACGGGGATGCATTGCCCGATATTACCATGGCACGTATCACAGCCCGCGATGAAAGCGAGCTCTCGGAGATGATCTCCAAGTTTATCAATTATGAGAAAAACCCACCCACAGAAGCCGGATATTACCAGAACCCGGTAGTTATATGTGGTTGGGAAGATTACAGCTGGTTTCAGCTGGGAAGTGAAACAACCTCTGGTTTTTTAACTAAAGAACTTGGCAAAGATGTCGTACGGATCAATAAAATATTCAGTGGAAATCCAAATGCCGGACTTTGGGCAACTGTTCCCGGAACAGATGCTTTGGTGGATTATTTCGGACCTGAAGGTTTGGGTTATATTCCTGAAAACCCGTCATCACTCAGCTGGAACGGAGCTTCCTCCTCCGACATCAGCGATGCCATACGCAATGGGGCTTTTATGACCTTATACGACGATCATGGCAACATTGACAGTTGGGGCTGCCCTCCTTTCAGTATGTCACAGGCAGCCGGCTTGTATAACGACAAGCCCACTTTTGTGTTTTCACTGGGATGTTCTACCGGCAAATTCGACCATCAACCCAAATGTTTTGCCGAAGCCTTTCACCGCCAGCCATATGGCGCATTGGGAATTATTGCCTCTACAGAACTTGCTTACAAATTGGTCAATGAAGTGTATCACTGGGGCCTTATGGACTATCTCTGGCCCGAATTTATGCCCGATTATGAAAATGAAAGGGAAACCCAAATGGCTATGCCTGCATTTGCCAGCACCTATGGAAAATATTTTCTGGAATCATCTTCCTGGCCTTATAATTTCTACGAAAAGGAAGCTACATATAATGTGTTTCATCATCATGGCGATGCCTATTCGGTGATGTACACAGAAATACCGCAGGAGTTGAACATTCAGCATGCACAGGAGCTCATTGCCGGAGCACGTTCTTTTCAGGTATCCGCAGATGAAGGAGCCCTGATTTCCCTTTGCATCAATGATGAAATTATTGGCCGTGCAGCAGGTACCGGTGATTTTACGCCCATACAGATTGCAGCACAGGAAGCCGGAACTGAAATGCGCATTACGGTCATCAAACAAAACCATTTTCGATACAGTGTTTTAGTGCCTGTATCAGCTGCAAATGGCGCTTATGTAATTTGCGATAGCGTTATGGTCAATGACGACGGAAACCCCAACATAAACGGGCTGCTGGACTATGGCGAAACAGCCAAACTGAGCATCAGGATGGTGAATATTGGCAATGAATCGAGTGAAAATCTCCATCTGGAATTATCATCTACAGACGAATACATCAGTATAACAGATGCAAATGAGGACATCAATGGGCTACCTGGCGGTGTCGTTCTTGATGCAAGCGATGCTTTTGCAATCGATGTTGCCAACGACAGCCCTGATGGCCATAAAGCTGATTTTCAAATTACCGCCGATGATGGTAGTGCGCATTGGACCAGCCATTTTTCACTGCACATACATTCCGCGAAAACGGAATTCGCCACCTATGAGCTTGATGATGCTGCAGGCAACGAAAACCATATACTTGAAGCAGGCGAAAGGGCAGAAATCATCCTGAAAGTCAGCAACCCGGGCACCTCAGAAGCAAGAAGTGTTATTGGCACGATTGATATTGAATCAGAATGGCTCAGTACAGAACAAAATTCTGTTGATTTTGGTAATCTTGAAGCTGGTGATACAGCTTTAGCTGCTTTTTCTGTTTTAGCCGATGCCGCCTGTCCCACTGGCCACTTAGCCCGGATAAACCTTCAGCTGAATGCAGAAGCAGGCATTCATTCACAAAACAGTTTTTATGTCCCAATGGGACGTTTCAATGCATTAGTTCTTGATTTGGACGGCAATGCCAATTCTGCACCGGCTATTGCCGAAGCGCTGGAACAGAATGAGATAAGCTATGACAGCAGAAACAGTTTTCCGGAAGACCTCAGGCATTATGAATCTATGTTCATTTGTCTGGGAGGTTATCCCGACAACCATATCCTGACCTTTAAAGAAGGCGACCAGCTCAAGGCATATCTGAATGCAGGTGGCAATATTTATATGGAAGGCGGAGAAACCTGGTTTTATGATGTAGCTACTTCTGTGCACCCGCTTTTTGGCATCGATGGCACAAGCGATGGCGCTGATGATATGAGCAAACAAAAGGGAATTGAAGGCAGTTTCACCGAAGGTATGTCCTTTGAATATTCCGGCGACTGCGCATGGTACGACCATATTGAAGCCATTGAGCCGGCTTTCCTGATTTTCGAAAACGAAAGCCCTGCATACAATACTGCAGTAGCGTATGATGCACAGCAATACCGAACCATTGGTGCAGCACATGAATTTGGTGGACTGGAAGAGGGTGATGTACCTTCAAGCCGCAAGGAATTAATGAAACGCTATTTGAATTTCTTCGGCATCCCGAAAGCCCTTGAAGCTGCATTCACCTCATCTGCTCAGGAAATTTGTCAGGATCAAAGCATAGAGTTCTACAGCACTTCATCCGATAATGCCGTAGCATTTGAATGGATGTTTGAAGGCGGGACACCGGAAACATCCTTTGAAAAAAATCCCGCTGTGCTTTATAAAGAACCGGGCACTTATGATGTCAGCCTGAAAGTTTCTGTGGGCACACAATCCCACACAATACAAAAGGAGGATTTTATCACCATTAATGTTTGTGCTTCTGTGGATGAAATGGAAGCAAATGAGCTTATCCGCATATTCCCCAATCCGTCCAGCGGTATTTTTTATATTGATTGCCGGCAAATTGCAGGAACAGATAAAATCCAGGTCATGAACCTGCAAAATGAAATAATCTCAGAGATTAATCCAAAAAATGAACAAATATTCAAGCTGGACATGAGCCGGCAGGCTGCAGGTATTTATTTGATCAAGCTCAGCAATCCGGAAGGGGAATTTGTACGGAAGATTGTGGTGTATCAATAATATGGGTTTTAACCATACCATAAATGGCTTTGGATTTTAGTCATATTATGGATGCGCCATGCATGGCCGGGCGATAGCCCTACGCTTGATTACCTGTGCAACTAATCCCAAAAACTCAATCGTATTTCTTGTTCATATATTTATCCCATTTTAAAAGCTCAAAGCACTACCTGTCCTGCCTTATATGAGGATACCTGACCCGAGCCTTCAGGTTTACCGGCTAGGGCCGGAAAAAGATGCTTCATTGTTGTGCCTTCGTTGTTTTTTTGTAAGCCTTCAGCAAAAGGCATATTGCACAAGCTTTTAAAGCTTCCGTTCTTTGCTGCAAAAAAGCAATATGCAAAAAGAACAAAGAAGAGCAGAGATGAAAACACTGGTGGATCAATGGCATACCAGTGGCCAAAGCAAAAGATCCTTTGCCGAATCACACAAAATCTGCTATCACACTTTCCTTTATTGGTATCATAAATTTGAACAGGAAGAAAGCTTGCCTGATGGCCATGGGTTCATTGAGCTTTCCGGGACTCCAGCTGCAGGGATTATCATCCGTTATCCCAATGGTATCGAGCTCAACCTTCCGGGCAATGTGCCCTTGCCCTATCTCAAATCGCTCACCGGCCAATAATGTTCAGCTTAACTGCCAGCCGCTATTACCTGTACCGCCAGCCCACCGATATGCGCAAAAGCTTTGATGGGCTGTATGGCATTGTGCGCAACAAACTGGACAAAAACCCGATGAGCGGTGATGTTTTCCTGTTCATCAACAAAAAACGCGACCGCATAAAATTGTTGCGCTGGGAAAGCGGAGGTTTTGTGCTGTTCTATAAAAGGCTCGAAAAAGGCACTTTCCACCTGCCGGGCACATCTGCTGTGCACGCCTCCCACCAGCTGATCGACTACCCTGAACTTGTAATGATAATCAATGGTATTTCCATGAAAAATGCAAGGAAATACCCGCGTTTTTTCCCACATGAAAATGTTGGTAAATAGCTCTTAAAATATAGCTAACCAAGAGGTTACTTCCGTATATTTGCCTTATGGCAAGTCAGGAAAATATAGCAATATTAAAAGCAGGTTTTGAGCAGATAATAGCCGAAAAAGACGCTCAAATATCCCTTTTAAAGCACGAGCTTGCCCAATTACAGCGCGTGGTCTACGGATCCAAAAGCGAACGGCATATCGCAGCAGACCCCAACCAGGGAGTGCTCTTTGACGTGCCTGCACAGGAAAAAGAACCGGAAAAGGAGCAGATCAGCTATACGCGCAATAAAAAGCAGTCCAAAAAACAGCCCGTGCGCTTAGAACTGCCCGCCCACCTGCCGCGCCATGAAATTATCATCGAACCCCAAAACCTGCCCAAAGGCGCCCATAGGGTCAACGTAAAAATCACCGAAGTACTTGATTATGTGCCCGGTACTTTTCGTGTGATCCGTTTTATACGCCCTTACTATGCCGTAGCAGGCCAGGACGAAAGCACCCAAATGATCTGCGCAGAACTGCCTTCACGCGCCTTGCCCAAAAGCAATGCCTCAGAAGGCCTGATCTCTTATGTGACTGTCAGCAAATTTGTTGACCACCTACCTTTCTACCGCCTTGTCAAGATGTTCAAGCGCCTGGGGATCGAAATAGCCGAATCAACAATAAACGGTTGGTTTAGCGGGGTTTGCAGATTGCTTGAACCGCTTTACGATGCCCTGAAGAAAGAAATCATGAGGACCGGTTACCTGATGGCAGATGAAACGCCCATAAAGGTATTGACCAAAGACAAGCCCGGGGCATCGCACAAAGGGTATCACTGGGTTTATTACGACCCGCTTAAAAAACTGGCCCTGTTCGATTACCGAAAAGGCCGCGGACGGGAAGGCCCTGATGAAATGCTGGAAAACTATAGCGGATATTTGCAAACCGATGGCTACACAGCTTACGACAACCTAAAAAACAAAGCCGAAATCACCCAATTGGCCTGCATGGCGCATGCGCGCAGGTATTTTGAGAAAGCCAAGGACAATGACGCTGCACGCAGTGAATATGCGCTGGGGCAGATAAGAAAACTGTATGCCATTGAGCGTCAGGCAAGTGAACAAGAACTGCGGCCAGAGGAGATCAAAGCATTGCGGCAAAAGGAATCACTGCCCATATTGAACGAAATGGAAAGCTGGCTTAAGGAAGAAGTTTATAAAGTCGCGCCCAAAAGCGCAATCGGCAAAGCTATAGCTTACAGCTTGAAATTATGGGGGCGCCTGATCCGTTATATTGAAGACGGAAGGCTGCGCATTGACAACAACCTGGTTGAAAACAGCATCAGGCCGGTAGCCATAGGGCGCAAGAATTACCTGTTTGCCGGTTCGCACAATGCAGCCCAGCACGCGGCTATGATCTACTCCTTTTTTGCCAGCTGCAAAATCCAAAACGTAGAACCCTTTGAGTGGCTCAAGCAAACATTAGAAAAAATCCAGGAACACCCAGCCAACAAGCTCCACCAACTCCTGCCCGGACAGCTTTAAAACATTATCCGATTATATGCAAGATGCTGTTCGCCGCAGGCTTACGTTTTTTTAAGGTTCTACACGGAATTTCGTGGAAAGAAATTTGAATGTTATTTCAAATAAATTCCTCCTTCCGATGGCTATCGGAATTCCTCATTCTTGGTCTCGACTCCGTTCGACCACCTCAATATAAGGTCTTCGAGCGGAGCCGAGAAGCCGCATTTGCCTTAAACACCTAATAAACAGCGTCATTCCGACCGGAACAAAGCCAAACGAAGTGATTAAGGCTTTGTCCCGATAGTTATCGGGAGGGAGGAATCTGTTAGGGATCAATAGTTTATTAATAAATATCTCCATATTATTTTCAAACATTATTGTTACCCACGAAATTCCTAGTAGAACCTCATTTATTAACCTTATAAAATTTAATCTTATGAAACAAGCATGATAAAAATAATCATTAACACCCAAGACAATGATTATTTTTCATCATGCGGTTCCATCCCACCTTTGAAAATTAAAAAATTATCGGATGAAAAAAAGAACGATCCAGGATGAAGCATGCCTCAAAGTGAAAGGCTTTCGCCAAATAGCTGAGCAGTTTATGCAGCGCCTTGTAATCAACGGACGCTCGCGTTCCACACACGAAAACTACCTTCGCCAGATAGCCAAGATGGCGATTTTTTGTGAGAAAAACCCTCTTGAAATGGAAAAATCAATCCCCGAATCATTCCATGAGCGTATCAGGGCGCCGGATGCAAGCTGAGAAAATGCACATGCTTTATTGTTTTCCCTCTGCCCCTGCAATGCAGGACTGATATGGTTATGCCAAAGCCCCACAAAATGGACTGTGGATGCTATCATATCTTGACAAAACGTTCATTTGAATTATTGCAAACCAAAGCTTTTCGGCTGAAAATGGCCTGCTTTCCCTTCCCTTAAGCTATTTGGCAGAAAATACCGCAAAAATTGATTCCCCAATATATTTGTAAGCCGGTTTTTCCCGTGTGATGCACGGGACAAGCTCCGAAGGGCTCGGGACAGGTCCCGAATGGCTCGGGACATGCTCTTCAATCCGCGAAGGTTCGGGACAGGCACAAAGCACACCTGCCCCGAGTAATTCGTGGGTATTCCGGCTTAGGCCGGAAAACGTTGCTTAATTGTTAGCTGCTGCCATTTATTAATCATTTAGTCTATTTTCTATATCCATTCGTTGGTGTAAAATTCTGATAATTTCAACAATATCATTCTTTTTATCGATTTTGTAGAAAATTAAATGTGATTTGATTTTTGTACGATAATATCCTTTCCTTAATGAACTGAAATCAAATCCAGATTCAGGCTTTTGAGCTACATATTCTATTTCGTCCATAATCAAATTGAAATATCTGTCAGCTTGTTCAATGGACCATGTTTCAAAAGTATATAGCCAAATATTTTCTAGGTCTTGGCTTGCCAAGAGGCTTAACTTATATTTCATTATTCCGATAAGTGTTTTTCGTGGATATTTTTTAGAAAAACAGTACGGTCAAAATCTTTTACAAAACCTGATTTTTCACCTCTTTTTAATTCTTTAATTAACTCAGATTTTTTTGATTGTTCATATTCAAAAAGTCTGAGTGCAGCTCTCACAACTTCACTTGCGGATGAGAATTTACCAGTATTTACCTGTTTGTTAATGAAATTATCAAAATAATCGCCTAATAATATTGATGTATTCTTAGCCATAACTATTATAGTTTTTCACAAAGATACCAATTGTTGGTATGTGATGCAAATTTTTTTCGGTTGCAGCTAACGGTGAGTATAATAATAGTAGCCGACTGCGTCGCACTTTCCTGTCAAGTTACAAGAAAGTTGGAGCGGGCTACAACCCTTGAATTTACTACTGTCTCGGCTATTATTTTTATACATTGTTGAACGAAACCTCCCTCCGGTCGGCAGCTTCACCTAAGATCTGATTCTTACGTATAAGGTTTTATTTATTTACTTTTTAAAATTTAATCTTATGAAACAAGCATGATAAAAATAATCATTAACACCCAAGACAATGATTATTTTTCATCATGCGGTTCCATCCCACCTTTGAAAATTAAAAAATTATCGGATGAAAAAAAGAACGATCCAGGATGAAGCATGCCTCAAAGTGAAAGGCTTTCGCCAAATGGCTGAGCAGTTTATGCAGCGCCTTGTAATCAACGGACGCTCGCGTTCCACACACGAAAACTACCTTCGCCAGATAGCAAAGATGGCGATTTTTTGTGAGAAAAACCCACTTGAAATGGAAAAATCAATCCCCGAATCATTCCATGAGCGAATCAGGGCTCCGGATGCTTGCTGAGAAAATGCACATGCTTTATTGTTTTCCTTCTGCCCCTGCAATGCAGGACTGATAAGGTTATGCCAAAGCCCCACAAAATGGACTGTAGATGGCGATAGATATTGACAAAACGCCCTTTGTAATTATTGCAAACCAAAGCTTTTCGGCTGAAAATGGCCTGTTTTCCCTTCCCTTAAGGTATTTGGCAGAAAATACCGCAAAAATTGATTCCCCAATATATTTGTAAGCCGGTTTTTCCCGTGTGATGCACGGGACAAGCTCCGAAGGACTCGGGACATGCTCTTCAATCCGCGAAGGTTCGGGACAGGCACAAAGCACACCTGCCCCGAGTAATTCGTGGGTATTCCGGCTTAGGCCGGAAAACGTTGCTTAATTGTTAGCTGCTGCCATTTATTAATCATTTAGTCTATTTTCTATATCCATTCGTTGGTGTAAAATTCTGATAATTTCAACAATATCATTCTTTTTATCGATTTTGTAGAAAATTAAATGTGATTTGATTTTTGTACGATAATATCCTTTCCTTAATGAACTGAAATCAAATCCAGATTCAGGCTTTTGAGCTACATATTCTATTTCGTCCATAATCAAATTGAAATATCTGTCAGCTTGTTCAATGGACCATGTTTCAAAAGTATATAGCCAAATATTTTCTAGGTCTTGGCTTGCCAAGAGGCTTAACTTATATTTCATTATTCCGATAAGTGTTTTTCGTGGATATTTTTTAGAAAAACAGTACGGTCAAAATCTTTTACAAAACCTGATTTTTCACCTCTTTTTAATTCTTTAATTAACTCAGATTTTTTTGATTGTTCATATTCAAAAAGTCTGAGTGCAGCTCTCACAACTTCACTTGCGGATGAGAATTTACCAGTATTTACCTGTTTGTTAATGAAATTATCAAAATAATCGCCTAATAATATTGATGTATTCTTAGCCATAACTATTATAGTTTTTCACAAAGATACCAATTGTTGGTATGTGATGCAAATTTTTTTCGGTTGCAGCTAACGGTGAGTATAATAATAGTAGCCGACTGCGTCGCACTTTCCTGTCAAGTTACAAGAAAGTTGGAGCGGGCTACAACCCTTGAATTTACTACTGTCTCGGCTATTATTTTTATACATTGTTGAACGAAACCTCCCTCCGGTCGGCAGCTTCACCTAAGATCTGATTCTTACGTATAAGGTTTTATTTATTAACCTTTTAAAATTTAATCTTATGAAACAAGCATGATAAAAATAATCATTAACACCCAAGACAATGATTATTTTTCATCATGCGGTTCCATCCCACCTTTGAAAATTAAAAAATTATCGGATGAAAAAAAGAACGATCCAGGATGAAGCATGCCTCAAAGTGAAAGGCTTTCGCCAAATGGCTGAGCAGTTTATGCAGCGCCTTGTAATCAACGGACGCTCGCGTTCCACACACGAAAACTACCTTCGCCAGATAGCCAAGATGGCGATTTTTTGTGAGAAAAACCCTCTTGAAATGGAAAAATCAATCCCCGTATCATTCCATGAGCGAATCAGAGCGCCGGATGCTTGCTGAGAAAATGCACATGCTTTATTGTTTTCCTTCTGCCCCTGCAATGCAGGACTGATAAGGTTATGCCAAAGCCCCACAAAATGGACTGTGGCAGGCATCATATCTTGACAAAACGTTCATTTGAATTATTGCAAACCAAAGCTTTTCGGCTGAAAATGGCCTGTTTTCCCTTCCCTTAAGGTATTTGGCAGAAAATACCGCAAAAATTGATTCCCCAATATATAGGTACACCGGTTTTCCCGAATGGCTCGGGACAGGTCTCGAATGGCTCGGGACAGGCTCTTCAATCCGCGAAGGTTCGGGACAGGCACAAAGCACACCTGCCCCGAGTAATTCGTGGGTATTCCGGCTATGGCCGGAAAACGTTGCTTAATTGTTATAGCCAGTACATTATTTTATTCTTACACCTTTAATATTAAATGTTTCATAGCCACCAATTCCGGGTCTATATATTACTTCCATTATTAGAGTATCATATCCTATATAATAACCTTCTATATTCCAAATATTAATACTATCAACAAATGATATAATCCCTTCTTTTGAGATTACTGGTAAAAATGTTTGAGAAATAATATTATCATATACATCGTACCCCAGAATATCATTCCAAATATCGATTTTAATTTTATTTGAATCAATTAATTCAATTTTGTTGGTATAAAAGCAAGAATCTTTTGAAACAATTTTCCATCCGTTAATACAAGGAGGTATTGTATCATAGCACATTACCAAATGAGATTTAATTGAACTAAATTTAAATGTCCCAAGGTAATTTTCTCTGTAATCGTGTTTAATTGGATCATCTTTTTTACATCCAAATAATAATAAAAAAAGTGTTACTAGATAAATAGACTTCATATTATTTTTATTTCGTTAATATCATCCTTTTTGAGTCAATTATATCACCATTAACGACCAATGTATAAATATACATACCTTCTTTGAATTGTTCACCTTTAATAGTAATATAATTTTGGCCAGATTTGTCAAGATTAAATGCTTTTAACTCATTTCCTTGTAAATTATGAATATAAATTTTTGCGCTTTGAAAATTTTGGAATATACAATATTCAATTTTTGTATCCTCAGAAAATGGATTTGGTGTATTTTGATACAAAACATTATATTTTGCTTTCTGTTCATCCTGGTCTTCATCCATTGAAGCACTTTTTTTATTTGAATTATTATTTTTACAGCATTCATTTAGTTTTATTAATTCCTTTTCATGATCTTCTATTATAATATGTAATGCTTCTAATTGGATTTGCTGTTCTTTAATGGCTTCAATTAAGATAGGTATTAAATTTGTATACTCAATTGCTTTAGTTGAATCATGCATAGTATGTACAATATCAGGAATTATTTCTTCAACCTCTTGTGCTATTAGACCATACTCCAATGGCTCTAGTTTTTGCTTCTCAATTATATTTATATTTCCTGTGGATTCATTAATTGTATCTATTTCGTGTACAGTATATTTCTTATTATACTTTACTCCTTTTAGTTTTCGTATTTTTTCTAATGGAGAACTTATATCTTGAATATTTGTCTTAAAACTTGAATCTGATGCAGTTAAAAAACCTTGTTTTGTCCATACATATCCATCGCCTCTAACATAAAAAACATCTTTGTTATAATATGTGTTCCACAAATGATATGCGCATGAATACTGGTAATGAACTTTCTCCGAAGCTGGTGTTTGCGTATCTGCCACTATTTCAACAAAATTAGTATAAGTGCATGCCGGTTTCATATGCATTTTCTTTGTTTCCCAACAAATATAGATATTCTTTTCTAATCTTCAACTAAATGTCCAATAAATCTCCCGGACTTTTTATCCGCCCAAGGTCTTTGGTGCTTACATGAGTATAAATCCCCCCGTTCCCGCGCGTGTCCTCACGCGTGGCTTAGCGAGTCCGGCATCCCAAACACATACCTTCCTCAAGGCACAAAAGCAGCTTTCTTTCAACAGCTCTTGTTGCCTTGATATTTTCATGCGCATGATAATAGTTTCTTGTGCTTATAGAAAATCAATCAAGAGCTTTCTACCCAAAAAAACACAGGGAATTATGGTTTTTCAGGTTCGGGCAGGTGTAAGAGCACAGCAGGGATTGGAAGCTAAGGGACAATGATAAGCGGTTTTAAGCAAGCAATTTATAAGCCATCTATTTACGAAATTCAGGAGCAATTCCCCGCAAAACCCGCATTATCCCCACAGGGGTTTTCGCTATACCATCGCTATACCATCGCTATACCAAGTCCCTGTAAATACTTTGCGGGCAGCCGGCTGCTGCGGCCTTGCTTCGGGCGCTTATTCTGTAAATATACTTATTGAGGCAAATTAGACCTACTCATCGGATGACTTGGAGTCATCCGATGAGTAAGATTAAGTTATTAAAATCATCCGATGAGTGATTGCTCTTATAACATCAGCCCCCTACCCTCTTGACTTACTGATGATTTATCTTTGATTGTTTGATTTTCCTGATAATGTAAAGCACAAAAATGACGGTCAATCCGGTAAAAATATATCCTAATACAGAGCTGGTGAGCTGGATCGTATTAAAAGACCCTATTCCTTTTTCTACAATCAAAACAGATTTTACACCACCAACTACTAGCTCCCGAAGCATCAGAAATAGCGTAAACCAGATGAAATAGCGGTAATTTTCAGGAATGCAGTACAATTCTTTTGAGGCTTTACGGTCAATGCCCTTTGCATAGGCATAATCTATAAAAAAATACATGCCAATGGGCTTCCGGACAATTATGGTCAGTAAATAAAACACTATAGCGATAATGCTCATATACACGCTATTCCATAATTCTTCTTCGGCGGTGTGGGAAACTACATTAAAAATAAAATTCAGGGAGATAATGGAAAGGAAAAAGATCCCTGTTACATTCCATTCCTTTTTAATAAATGCCATTGCAAGCGTATAAACCACGGCGGGCAGCATACCATAGAGTATAGCATAATAACCGCCTAAGCTTTCTTTGAAGACATTCCAGATGATTAAAGGTACAGCCAAATAGAACAGCAGGTCTAATAGAATTTGTTTTTTCATCGGATTTTTTTAATTCCTCTTATTACTTCTACTGCAAACAAATTTAATGTTAATCCTGAATAATTTGATTTAAATCTCATCACATGCAAAGCGGAGCAAAAAAAATTGAATTTTTAGTTATTGGTTTTCAATAAGTTCAATATAACATCATATTTTTATTGAAAAAAAAATTTTGTAGTTTCAAAAAAGCTTCTACTTTTGCAGCCGCTTTCAAGCAATAGTTCTTATGCCGATGTAGCTCAGTTGGCCAGAGCAGCTGATTTGTAATCAGCTGGCCGGGGGTTCGAATCCCTCCATCGGCTCACCATTCTGGGGAGATTCCAGAGCGGTCAAATGGGGCAGACTGTAAATCTGTTGGCGAAGCCTTCGGAGGTTCGAATCCTCCTCTCCCCACAAAAAAAACCTTACCACTTCGGTAAGGTTTTTTCGTTTTTAGCCTTTTCCGGATTTTCTTATTTCTTATAAAAATCAGTGGACTCAAAAATTTTGTCGGCTGATTTGGCGATAAAACCACTATAAAGTTCGCCTTGAGCATCTGCATAGCGCATCGCAAACTCATAATAGCACGATGGAACAGAATAAGTCCCTTCTACAAAATCCATTTCAACAATACCGGCTTTAATAGATGATTGTTCCAAAAGCTCTTCGGGCGTTCCTTTCACCTCTCCTCCCGAACTGTTCATCATAAATCCATTTTCTTTCAAAAAATCATTTACGGCATAAATTCCCTTGATTGTTTTGAGGTGGTTTACGCTTACCGTAAAATGATTTGCGCGGAAACCATAAATATAAAGCCAGGCGGCATATTCCGACTCGGATCGCAGTTTATTATAGGTTTCGTAGGATGGCTTGCCGGCAGGTTCAGGACGTCCGCTAAAAATCAGATCGTCCGATTTTAAAAGATCCTCAGGGATGGCATCAACGAATTTGCGCACTTCCTCCTGCAGTTCTTCACTAAATTCAGCCGTAATCAATTGGCTGATAAACACACGCGGCATTCCTTCCTCAGGATGCTCGAAATGTTTGGCAAACAATTTTTTAGCTTCAAATTTATAGTGCCCTTTTTCGACATATCCGGCTTTAAGGAAAACTTTTGAAAGGACATCCACATTAATCCGGTCATCATCAAAAGTACGAAAGGCGATATGGTCGTTTACTACTTCTTCGCCCTGTGCTTTAAAAAGGTCATAAACTTTTTTTGCATCGGGGGTTTGAGTGATGTACATATCCCATAAACGGTTGAAAATCTGTTCTGCAGTCATAATACCATTGCATTAAATTAATGCAGGAAAAACGTACAGAATCAAAAAATTGTTCAAATGATCCAGCGAAAAAAAAATCAAGCGAAATAGGAACGAATAACTTTTTCGATGCGTGACTTATCCGATACCGACATATTCGTTCCGGAAGGAAGGCAGAGGCCATTGGCAAACAATTCTTCTTCCAATCGTGCGCCATAATAAGGCATTCCTTCGAAGACAGGCTGCATGTGCATCGGTTTCCAAAGCGGACGGGCATCAATATTGGCATCCTGCAAAGCATCAAAAAATCCATGAGCTGTTTTCCCCTCTGCAATTTTGGGGTCAATCAGGATGCACGTAAGCCAGCGTGTGGCATGAAAGCCCTCAGGTTCAGGCAAAAACCGGACTCCCGGAATATCTTTCATCAAATTTTCATACCAGCTATGGATTTCCCTTTTTCGCGCAACCCTTTGATCCAGGACTTCCATCTGCCCCATGCCAATAGCTGACAGCACATTGCTCATGCGGTAATTATACCCGATACGCGAATGCTGGTAATGCACGGCATTATCGCGTGCCTGCTGGCTTAAAAAACGCGCTTGTTGAATCAGCTTTTCATCATCACTCATCAGCGCTCCTCCTCCACTTGTAGTGATGATTTTATTTCCGTTAAACGAAAGAATGCCCATAAGTCCATCAGTTCCGGTATGACGACCTTTATAAGTGGCACCCAAAGATTCAGCGGCATCTTCAATGATGGGAATATCGTATTTCTGCGCCACAAACATGATTTCATCCGTCATCGCCGGCATGCCATAAAGATGCACCGGAATAATCGCTTTTACATTCTTCCCTTTTGCCCGGCGGTCTTTTATGGCATCTTCCAAAGCATTGGGATCCATATTCCATGTTTGCGCTTCGCTGCCAATAAAAACGGGCCTTGCAGATTGATAGGCAATCGGATTGGCAGAACCGGAAAAAGTGATGCTCTGGCACAAGACTTCATCGCCGGCCTGCACATTGAGCATGATGAGCGCAAGGTGCAAAGCTGCTGTGCCGGAAGTCAAAACGGCAACATGTTTCGCTCCCGTATATTCGGCCAGTTTTTGTTCAAAAGCATTGACATGAGGGCCAATCGGGGCAATCCAGTTTAAATCAAATGCTTCCTTGATATAATCGAGTTCGGTTCCGCCCATATGCGGAGAGGACAACCAGATTTTTGCTTTTTCAGACATCTTGCATATTTTGAAATTCTGATTGCGAAGGTATTAAAAATCGAACAGGCGGATAATTGCATCGGGAAAATCCAAAACAAAAAAACTTACTACATTTAAGCCGTTTTTATTGCAGGTTTTAAAGCATACAAACATGGAACGAAGAGATTATCTGATGCGGCAGATCGAGAAAATTGGCGCCATTATGAGTGCCATTGGCCGGAATATTTTTGGCGGAAAGGACAATACGGCCCTGCTCAGTGAAGAAGAAACAGCAGAAGCCAAAGCAATGCTCCTGAATGATTTGCATTTTGATCTGGACCATTTCCTAAAACTCAATATGGAAGAAAGCAATCAGTATCTCGAATCCTTTGAAGGCTTCAATATTGTAAATACGGAGCAGCTCGCCGAACGCATTGCCCAAATGGGATTTTCTGATAAAAGCGATAGCTCAAAAGCCTATCTGGAAAAAGCATTGCAGCTTTATGAGCTGATCAAAATCAAAGGAAAAACCTATAGTTTTGAGCGCGAAAGCCGGATATTGAGGATTAAAGGGGCACTTTAAAAAATCACCGCTATACGATGATCGACTGTTGATACTGCATGTCAAACGCACCGCCTGCGCCCAGATATTTCCAAAAACCCCAAAATTTTCTAATTTTGCCCAACAAACTGTTGGGGGTGCCTCAAACTACAGGCTGAGATGATACCCCACGAACCTGATGTGCATAATCGCACCGTAGGGAAATGGTTATTTATGATCGATTTTTCATAAGCCGTTTCGGACAGCAGTTCGCAACGGCTTTTATATTTTAAAGAAATGGATAAAAAAACAACTTTTGACAAGTACGCCGGCGCCTACGATGCCTGGTTTTTCGACAATATGAACTTGCTGACCTCAGAAGTCCGGCTTGTGGCTCATTTTCTGAAAGATGCCGGAAAAACATTTTCCGTTGGCTGTGGCAGCGGCCTTTTTGAATCCATCCTGAAAAAGGAATACGGCATTGAGATCAAATACGGTCTGGAACCCAGCGATGGTATGGCCGAAATTGCCCGTAAAAGAGGAATGGCTGTTGATGTTACTACTGCCGAAAATGCCGATCTGGGAACAGAGCAATATGATACCTTACTTTTCAATGGCACGCCAAGCTATATCACTGATTTAAAGGCTGTTTTTGTAAAAGCCTGGAATGCCTTGAAAAAGGGTGGCAAAATCATCGTGATTGATGTGCCCAAGGAAGGAAGTTATGCCACAATGTACAATCTGGCCATGACTCTTGGCACGTGGGATCATCCGCTTCTGGAAGGTGTCCATCCTCCGGCACCTTACCCTATCGAATTTGTTAAAACCGCTAATTGGCGTACTACAAAGGAAAAAATCAATTTGCTCAAAGCAACAGGATTTTCGGAGCTGGAGTTTGCACAGACTCTGACCAAACATCCACTATATTCGAACAATATGGCCGAAAAGCCAATTGAGGGGTATGACAGTGGGGATTATGTAGCCATTAAAGCTTTAAAAAAGTAAAAAACAGAACCAATGAATACAGATAAAATCATCAATGCGCTAAATAAAGTGCGCGAAAATGCGCCATTGGTACACAACATCACAAATTATGTGGTCATGAACAATACTGCCAATGCTCTGCTTTCGCTGGGCGCATCGCCGGTAATGGCACATGCCGTTGAAGAAGTGGAAGATATGGCCGGTATTGCTTCCTCTCTGGTAATCAATATGGGCACTTTAAGTGAAAAATGGATCGAAGCCATGATGCTGGCCGGCAAAAAGGCCACATCAAAAGGCACGGCGGTTGTTTTCGATCCGGTTGGTGTTGGTGCAACAGCTTATCGTACGGCAACAGCAGCAAAAATCATTGAAACATGTAAGCCCACAATTATCCGTGGCAATGCTTCCGAAATTATGGCTCTTAGCAATGCCAATATCCAAACCAAAGGTGTGGACAGCACGCATTCTTCCAATTCTGCGCTGGATTCGGCCAAAAGCCTTGCCAGGTCAAGCAATGCTGTTGTCATCATCAGTGGTGAAACGGACTTCATCACCGATGGTGAAAGCGTAATTACGATTGGCAATGGGAATGCACTGATGCCGAAAGTTACCGGTATGGGATGCACAGCAACAGCAGTCGTGGGCGCTTTTGCCGGTGTGGAAAAAGATTTGCTGATTGCCGGAACAGCTGCCATGGCGGTTATGGGCATCGCGGGTGAAATAGCCGCAGAGAAATCAAATGGCCCGGGTTCGCTGCAAATGAATTTCCTGGATGTTTTGTACCATCTCAATGCATCGGATATTGAAGCACGTTTAAAGATAAAGCATGAATAATCTTGACCTCAGCCTTTATTTGGTCACCGACCGCCACCTTTCCAAAGGGCGTTCGCACGAGTATATTGTTGCTGAAGCCATTAAAGGCGGAGTAACAATGGTACAACTGCGCGAAAAAGAGGCCAGCAGCAGGGAGTTTTATGAACTGGCAATTCGCTTAAAAAGAAGTTTGGAAGGCAGCAATGTGCCTTTGATCATCAACGACCGCCTCGATATTGCTTTGGCCGTTGATGCTGATGGCCTGCATATCGGTCAGAGCGATTTGCCTTATAAAGTTGCGCGTAAACTACTGGGAAAGAATAAAATTATTGGCTTATCCGTTGAAAATATGGAGCAGGCACGGATGGCCAACGATTTGGATGTGGACTATATTGGAATTTCCCCGGTATTTTCCACGCCTACAAAAACCGACACCCAAAAACCTTTCGGATTGGAAGGAATTCGGGAAATTGCCGGCTTTTCGCGCCATAAAAGTGTAGCCATCGGTGGTATCAACAGCGATAATGCCGCTGACATCATCCGGGCCGGCGCGAATGGAATTGCCGTGGTTTCCGCCATTGTTTCTGCCGATGAACCGACGAAAGCTGCCAGGGAATTAAAATCTAAAATCAAGATGTGATGAAACTGACCGACATAGGCGAATTTGGATTTATCGGGCGTTTTGAAAGCCGTTTTAATGAAATGATCCAAAAACAGGATAAAGGAATCGGTGACGATTGCGCCATACTCTCCATCAACGAAACGGAAGCGCATGTGGTTTCCACCGATTTGCTGATTGAAGACATCCATTTTCTGAAAGACCGCATCAGCCCGGAGGAGCTGGGCTATAAATCACTGGCGGTAAACCTGAGCGACATTGCTGCTATGGGCGCCAAACCGCTCTATTCTTTTTTATCCATCGGCATTCCCAAAAACACGGATGTAGCCTATCTCGACCGTTTTATGGATGGCTATTCTGAGCTTTCAGGCAAATACAACTGTCCGCTCATGGGCGGCGATACGACAAAATCAGCTGATAGGCTCGTAATCAATGTTGGCGTAATCGGGATTGGATCTAAAGCGGATTTAAAGCTTCGTTCTGATGCCCGTGATGGGGATATCATATGCGTAAGCGGCAATTTGGGCGATTCCGGTGGCGGCCTGAAAGTCTTGCTGGACAATCTCCACATTACATCGGATCATCTAAGCCTGATAAAAAAACACTACAAACCGGAACCACGTATCGTAGAAGGGCTTTGGCTCGGAAAACAGAGCGCTGTCCATGCCATGATGGACATTTCAGACGGTATTTCTTCCGACCTGAAACACATCCTGAAAGCTTCCCGGAAAGCTGCTCAAATTGATTTGGAAAAAATCCCGGCAAGTGAAGAACTGAAGCGTGCTGCAACGGAAAATCAATGGGACATCAACGCTCTGACAACAGGCGGCGGTGAAGATTACGAGCTGCTTTTTACAATACAAGCTGATCAATTTGAACTGATCCAAAAAGCGTATTTCCACGAGTTTGACAAGTCCATCTTTCCCATTGGCCAAATCCGCCAGGGAAAAATTGGGATTCAATGGTTCCAGGATGGAAAAATACTTAAAAGCAATAATTCCGGATTTGATCATTTTGCATAAACAAAAAAAATGAAAAGCTACAAACGCGTATTGACCATAGCAGGCAGCGATTCAGGCGGAGGCGCAGGCATACAGGCCGATATCAAAGCTATTTCTGCCTGCGGATGTTTTGCCACATCAGCCATCACGGCAATAACGGCACAAAACACTCTGGGCGTCACAGACATCCATCCAGTTCCTGTTTGCAGCCTGAAAGCACAGATCCGCGCTGTTTTGGAAGATATTGGCACTGATGCCATCAAAATCGGGATGCTGCACAATTCGGAAACAATTCAGGCTGTACATGATTGCCTGAAGGAATTCAAAATCAGCAATATTGTGCTCGATCCGGTAATGGTGGCCACTTCGGGGAATAAACTCCTACAGGATGAAGCCATTGAAAGCCTGAAAAAAATCCTGATCCCCATGGCGCGTGTTATTACGCCCAATATCCCGGAAGCGGAAATCCTACTGGGCAAAAAAATTGAAGAACAAGCCAAGCTGCCCGAATACGCTCAAGAGTTATCACAGCTTTATGGCAATGTTTCGGTTTTACTAAAGGCCGGGCACCTGAAAGATGACCAACTAACTGACATTTTTTATAATGCAGAAAGCGGAGAATATAAAGAACTAAAATCCAGACGTTTGTATTCCAAAAATACACACGGTACCGGCTGTACGCTTTCCAGTGCCCTGGCATCCTATTTGGCACATGGCTTTTCAGCCGATGAAGCCGCATCCATGGCCAAACTTTATATCCATGAGGCCATCAGCCAGGGTGCTCAATACAAAACCGGGGAAGGACATGGCCCCGTGAAACACTTTCATGCTTTCTGGACGGATTTGACCGATGACTTAATCAGCACAAAACCAGCGGTAAAGCCCCTTGGGATGTTCAGTGAAACACTTTGGGAATCGATTCGGCCTGTATATCACATGCTCATCCGTCATCCTTTTATCAAAGGTCTGGCAAATGGCGATTTACCTAAATCTTGTTTTGAGCATTATCTGGCACAGGATATCCTCTACATCAAAGATGATTCAAAAGCACTTGAAATCCTTGCTGATAAAGCGCTAAATGAATTAGAGAAATCATTTCTGATTAAACTGGCAAATGATGGCTACGACATTGAACGCGCCCTGCACCGTGAATACCTTGAGTATTTTCAGGTTCAGGAAGCAGAGGAAAAGAGTCCGGCCATTGAAGCCTACACAAGCTTTCTTTTGAAGGTTGTAAAGCAGGCCTCTTACCCGCTCGGGGCAGCAGCTCTTTTGCCCTGTTTTTGGGTCTATCATAGTGTAGGAAAACACATTATAGAAAATGCTGTACCGGATAATCCCTATAAAAAGTGGATCGAAACCTACGAAAGCAATGAATACGAAGGCTATGTTGCCCGTTTTGTAGAAATTGTGGAAGAGTTGGGCAACACTGCACCAAAAGCTGTTCAGGATTTAATGATCCAGTCCTTCGAAAGGGCTACAAATCTTGAATTGCAATTTTTTGAGGAAGCCTGGCAAATGCAGTAATTTGGTAGTGATATAAAATCAGATTAGCCAGTAAAAACCACGGGCAAATTAAAAGTATGGAGGTCAGTAGATAAACACTACTGACCTCTATAAGATTAATCAGAAAGAACGGCGGGAAGATCCACGATAAAGGTACTTCCTTCATTCTCCTGGCTTTGCACCCGGATACTGCCGCCCAAAAGGCTTACAAACTCTTTGCAAAGCACCAGCCCCAAGCCTGTTCCATATTCATTATCAGTACCTTTGCTTTGATATTCATTTTCAATGCTAAAAAGCTTTGCAATTGCCTTTGCGGGTATTCCAATGCCATTGTCCCGGACCATGATGCGAATACCGTCATCACGTTTTTCGGCAAGCACATCAACCGTGCCGCCACGTGGAGTAAATTTCAGGGCATTTCCTACCAAATTACGCAAGATAGCTGATAAAATGCTTGGATCCGTTTTAACTATAAAATTTACCTCAGACCGGCATTTCAACGCCTGATCTTTCATCGAAGCTTTTTCCTTAAAAAGATAAACTATCTGATCAAGGCTTTCATTGAGGTTAAATTCAGTGGGCATATATTTTATCGTCCCTCTCTGCAGGCGCGACCATTCCAGCAGGTTCAGCAAAAGGTTATAGGTATTTTTCCCGGCTTTATCTGCTGTTTTCAGGTATTCAAGCCGGTCATGATCCGTCATTTCGTCATAATTCTCAATAAATTGTCCGATCAGAGAGGATAATGTACCGAAAGGCCCTTTAAGGTCGTGGGCGATAATTGAAAAGAATTTATCTTTGGTAGAATTGGCACGTTTCAGTTCATCCGCAATTCGTTGAACCTGATCTTTCTGTTCCTGTAGTTTTTTGTTTGCTGATTTTCGCAAAAAATTATTCCTGATAATGAATACAATGATGATCAACAGCAGACCGATCATAATGATAAAATATTGCTGCTTCACTTTCTGGCGTTCCAGCTTTGCTTCGCTGATCAGGTTTTTCTGCTGTTGTTCCAGTTCAATTTTTTGTTTTTCATTTTCATAAAGGAGCTTATATTCCAGATCAGCAATTTTTCGGTAATTTTCTTTTGTAAACAGGCTGTCCTGTAGTTTTTTGTGCTTCACATGATATTCATAAGCTTCACGGTACATTCCCCTGGCAGCACATATTTCGGAAAGAAGCTCCGTGCAACTGGAAAGCAGGCTGTCATCCCATTCCTCCTCATCGAGGTGCAAAACTTTTAAGCAGAAATCATAGGCTTTCGCATAATTCCCTTTTTTAAAGTACAGTTCTCCCAAATGATGGTTCACATAGCGTTCATGAGTAGTAGAACCTAAATCCCTGCTCAGTTTCAAAGCTCTGGTAAGGTAATATTCTGATTCACCATATTCTTCCAGGTCACAATTAATAATTCCCATCATCATACTCGACAACAAAATGGCTTCCTGTTCAAGAATTTCTTCAGAGAGTTGCAGCGCTTTCAGGAAAACATCATAAGCTTCTTCCATAAAGCTCTGATTCTCTAGAATATAACCAATATTCATGGAGCTATAAATCATCAACATCTTATCTCCCAGCCTTTCTGCCATTTCTTTGGATTGCGTATAATATTGCATGGCTTTTGCAGTGTCTCCCAGGAGTTCATGGATGTTTCCCAATTGCATATACGAATTTGCCACACCCGATGAATCATTCAGTTCTTCATCAATTTTAAGCGATTTCTGATAATAATCCAGAGCTTTGGGATATTCGCCGGTTATTTCATAAATCATGCCCATATTATTATAAGCCATAGACATACCGCCTTTATTTTCACTTAAAACCGCCCGGTTCAGTGCCTTTTTATAAAACTCCAATGCACGTGGATAGTCGCCTTTGCTATCATAAAACAAGCCTTTCAGGTTATAAGCATTAATTAAACCACGATCGTAATTTAGTTTTAAGGCAAGCGATTCCAAACGGTCAGCATAGAGCATAGTCTGATCAACATCAATCGTATAATACTTAAAACCAATACTATGGAGCAAATTAGCCCGGACAATATCCTCTGATTTATGATTGTGCAATTGATTTAAAAGGCTGTCCAAAACAGGGTTCTGCGCATGAAGGCTGGCCAGCGAACACAAAAAAAGGAAAAGGGAAGCGAATCTCATCTCTCTCATAGGCGTAGCTAATTTACGACTATTTTGAAAATAAGCATGTGTTCGCTTCAATTTATTAAGAATTCCGGTTCTACTGTGAGTTTCGTGGGTAACCATAATGTTTGAAAAAATATGCAGACATTTATTAATGAACAATTGATCCCTAACAGATTCCTCCCTCCCGATAACTATCGGGACAAAGCCTTAATCACTTCGTTTGGCTTTGTTCCGGTCGGAATGACGCTGTTTATTAGGTGTTTAAGGCAAATGCGGCCTGGTCACTGAGCGGAGTCGAAGTGCGCCGCATTTGCCTCCTGACTTCATAAAAACGCGTCATTCCGACAAAGTTTTCCGAAGTATGAGGAAACTTTGGAGGAATCTGTTTTGAAATAAAGTAATTTTTCTTTCCACGAAATTCCGTGTAGAACCAGAATTTCAGAAAATCAGCATCTAATTACCTGACAGACATTTACAAAGCAAACAAAACCAAAAGCATTGTACAAGCCCCTCTTTTCCTGATTATCATATGCTTTTGGAAAACTTTACCAAAATGCAATCTTTCCTCTTTAGGCATTTTGTCAGAATCCCAATTTGATTACCTTTGACCTCTGGACAGGATGGACAAAATAAGTCACAAGTTTATAATAAGTACAAAAACTTAGATTACAGCAATTTACAAACACGAACACCTTATGTATCATATTTTTGGCAAAAATCCGTTTAAAGATTCTACGCGAAATTCGCGAAGAAAAAATGCCAAAGGGTACAAACAAACTTCATTTTAATGACAAAATTCCACAGCTTTCATATACCCGTTATGGGAATCGGTTTTACAGCAGATGCAGCACTTACCGCAGCGCCTTATGGTGTTGATACGGTTATTTCATTGGTTGATGATATGCTGATTGAGCGGCTCAGGCAAATGCACTGCCAGCTCAACGATATTTCATTTAAGCCCATCAGCCGAAAAACGGAAGACTTCAGGGCAAAGAGGATTACTTCCTACCTGAACCTGATCCATAAACTGCTGGATGACAAATATCAGGAAATGAAAAACTCCGCTTTGGACAAAAGCCGGGAGCTAAAAGAATATTTTTCAACATTGCCTGATAGCGCCAGTGTTAAGCAAGAATTTTTTGAACTGGTCAAACGCAATTTGCCCATTGAGGAATCGAAACGCTGGCTCAAAGAAAACCTGCAATTTGGCAGTGTGGACGTGAACATTATGACAAAGGTAGATAAACCGCAATATAAAAACGGCGAGCAACTGCCTGCGCAAAACAATGATGCACACACAGCGCTCAAAGGATTTGCAGAAAGCAATTTATCTTCATCCATTGTATTTTCTGCCGGAATGAACCCCAGCCTTTTTTCATATACGGAACAATTCGATTGCTTTTATCCGGATGTGGACGGCAATTTTGGGAAAAAGATCATCCTTAAAGTGAGCGATTACCGTTCTGCGCTAATTCAAGGCAAATTATTGGCCAAGAAAGGTTTATGGGTTTCTGAATTCAGGTTTGAATCCGGTTTAAATTGCGGCGGGCATGCTTTTGCCGCAGAAGGGCTTTTAATGGGGCCGGTTTTGGAAGAGTTTAAAAAGAACCGCAGCAAGCTTCGCGGGGAATTGCTGGAGCTTTTTTATCAGGGACTTGAAAGCAAAAACAAAACAAAACCCGCCCGGGACCCTGATTTTAAACTGACCGGACAAGGTGGTGTCGGAACGGCAGAGGAGCATGAATTCCTCCTTTCGCATTACGAACTGGACTCTGTTGGTTGGGGCACGCCTTTTATGCTTGTCCCCGAAATCAGCAATGTGGATGATGAAAGCATCGAACTTCTTAAAAATGCCCATGAAGAAGACCTTTACCTGAGCAATATTTCTCCACTTGGAATTCCATTTAACTCGGTGCGTGGCAACACAAAAGATCTGGAAAAAGAGCAACTGATCCAGGCCGGAAAACCCGGAAGCCCATGCCAAAAAAAATATGTTGCACTGAATTTCGAATTTACAAAAGAAGGAATTTGCCCGGCATCACGGCAGTACCAAAAAGCCAAAATTGAAGAGTTAAAAAAACAGAACCTAACTGCCGAAGATTACCGCAAAGCTTTTAATAAAATCACTGAAAAATCCTGTATTTGTGTCGGTTTGGGCACCAGTATCCTGAAAAGGAATGGCCTGAGCCTCGAAAAAGAAGGTCAGGGCGTTTCTTTATGTCCCGGTCCAAACATGGCATATTTCTCCCGCAGGATGAGTTTTAAAAATATGTGCGACCATATTTACGGCCGGGACAATATGATTGAGCGCGACGACCGTCCGCATGTTTTCATCAATGAGCTGAATATCTTTATCAACTTTTTGAAAGAGAAAATTGCTGAGCTTGATGGCAGTGCGGATAAATTCCAAATGAAATACCTGCGGCGATTTCATGCAAATCTCACAAAGGGAATTGCATATTACGAGCAGCTTTTTGGCAGTACACTTGATTCTTTTCAGGAGCGAATGAACGAAATCCGAAAACAATTGGAAGTCGCCACAACAGAATTATCGATTTTGGGACAGGATATTGCCCGTCTGAAACCAATTACCTGAGGTCTTTTCGGTTGATATTCATCAGTTTTTCGCAGTAAATTCCAATTTGCTGTGCATGCATTTTTTCATCAAAGCCAATATTAACAGGCTATCTTGCTGATTTTACGCGATTAATGCCTTAACGCTATGTTATTAAATTAACACTGTTATTTTGGTAACAGTAGGATATTTTTATTACTTTTGTAAGGCCGAATTGGTTTGATTTTAATATCGATATATGCTATTAACATCAGGATCAAAATAAAAGGGGAAGGTTTTTACTCGAATCAGAATGCTGCACAAATTGATTTTTTTTGCTGATTCGACCTTCCCACTGAGGCATTAGGGCACGGAGTCCCATAGAACTAATGATACTGTTTTTTGAAAAATGCAAAATATGAGCGAAGGCATTAAAGCAATTCTTGATAAATACACCAATCCTGATGCAGGCAGCCTGATCCCTGTTTTACAAGATATTCAGGAAGAATTTGGTTATTTGTCCCAGCAAAATATTCATGAAGTCTCTGAATATTTGAATATCAGCACCAGCAAGATATATTGCATTGCTACCTTTTATAACCAATTCCGTTTCAAGCCCAAAGGAAAATACCACATCCGGGCCTGCCGCGGAACAGCCTGTCACATTAACGGCTCCTTGAATGTTGTAACCGAACTGGAAAAAAGCCTGGGCATCAAAGACGGAGAAACTACCCGCGACGGCCTGTTCAGCATTGAAGTCAGCACCTGCATGGGCGCTTGCAGCCTCGCACCGGTTATCAGCATCAACGGAGAATACTTTGAAAAAGTCAATCCCGACCGCATCAAACAAATTATTGAAGAATACAGAAGCAAATAAAATGGAATATCAGCCCAATAATATTATTTCCAGCATATTGCAAACCGACAACGAGGAGTTATCGCCCGAATGCAAGGAGTACTCCCTTCAGCTGCGCCGTGAAAAAATCAGCCGTCCAAGCATTTTCATTGGATCGGGAACCTGTGGCATTATCGCGGGAGCAAAAAAAACCAAAGAAGCTGTAGAACAATATCTGAGGGACAAAAATATTGATGCCGAGATTGTCGAAACCGGCTGTATCGGGATGTGTTCGGCAGAGCCCATGCTGGATATCCAGTTGCCGGGCAAAAACCGCATCGCATACGGCAATGTGCATCAGGAAGATGTGCAGAGCGTACTGAACGACACATTCAATAACCGGGTAAACGAAGATCATATCCTGGGTCAATTCCGTGGCAAACATCTTGTCAGCTGGGAGAAAACACCTTTTATTGATGAACTTGATTTTTTTAAAGGGCAAAAACGTTTGGTGCTCGATCAGTGTGGCCTCATCAATCCGCTGAGCATTGAGGAAAGCATTGCCAACGGAGGCTATGCGGCATTCCGAAAGGCAATACGCCATTATGCGCCCAACGAAATAACATCAATTATTGAAAAAGGCGGCTTACGTGGCCGTGGCGGCGGAGGTTTTCCTACTGCAAAAAAATGGCAGATTGCCTGGAATACGCAAAGCGACCAAAAATACCTGATTTGTAATGCCGACGAAAGCGATCCCGGAAGTTTTATGGACCGTGCCGTAATTGAAGGCGATCCGCATAAACTCATCGAAGGCATTGCCATTGCGGCCTATGCAATTGGAGCAAGCAAGGCATATATTTATATCCGCTCAGATTACAATCTGGCACAGGAACGCCTGCGCGAGGCCATTGATCAGGCCAAAGCATATGGCCTGCTCGGAGAAAACATCCTCGACAGTGGATTCAATTTATATTTGATTATCCGCGTGGGCGCCGGGGCTTTTGTTTGTGGCGAAGAAACTGCACTCATCAACAGCATTGAAGGCAAGCGCGGAATTCCCCGTCCGAAACCGCCCTACCCTGCTGTGAGTGGCTTGTATGGCAAGCCCACCGTGGTGAATAATGTAGAAACCTTGGCCAATGTGCCCGCAATTATCAAAAACGGCCCTAATTGGTTCAAATCCATCGGAACCGAAGGCAGCAAGGGCACTAAAGTGTTTGCTGTATCCGGCAAAACCGTGCATAATGGTTTGGTTGAAGTTGAAATGGGCACCTCCCTGGATAAAATCATTTTTGATATTGCCGGAGGGATCAAAAATGCCAAAGATATAAAAGCCATTCAAATAGGTGGTGCATCGGGTGCCTGCCTCAAAGGCGATAAGCTGGATATCGAAGTAGATTATGAATCGCTGGTAAAAGCCGGCGCTATGATGGGTTCCGGCGGGTTGGTTGTGATGGATGAAGATACCTGCATGGTTGATGTGGCTAAATTTTTCATCCAGTTCCTTTCCAACGAAAGCTGCGGAAAATGTATTCCCTGCCGCGAAGGAACACAGCGAATGCTGGAGATTCTGGAAAACATCACACAAAAGCCCAAAGATGCGCAGCAGCATCAAAGCTTAGAGCGTTTTAAAGGCGTGATGATGCTCGAGGAACTGGCCGGGATTATCCGTGATACTTCCCTTTGCGGATTGGGACAAACAGCGCCAAATCCGGTACTCAGCACCTTAAAGCATTTCAGGGAAGAATACGAAGAGCATATTTTTGAGCGGAAATGCCGCGCGAATGTCTGCAAAGGGCTGCGCGAGTTTATCATTGATATTGACAAATGTACCGGATGCACCATTTGCGCCCGGAAATGCCCCGTTAATGCTATTATCGGTTCACAGCGCCAGCCGCATTTTATCGTACAGGATAAATGTATTGGCTGTGGGATATGCTATGAATCCTGCAAATTCAACGCTATTTACATTCACTAAAAGCAACAGAGGAAGCACATGATTTTTAATATTGAAGTCAATAACAAGGAAATAAAGGCAAAAAGGGGCGAAACCATTCTTAAAGCCCTCTTGCGCAACGGAATACGCGTTCCGACCCTCTGTCATATGAGCAACCAGCTCCCAACAGGCGCCTGCCGCCTTTGTGTTGTGGAAGTGGAAGGCCGCGATGGACTGATTCCCAGCTGCTCTATGCCTGTGGAAGAATGGATGAAAATAAAAACGCATTCACCACGCGTAATCAAAGCACGCAAAACTATTGTGGAACTCCTGCTGGCCAATCATCCCGACGATTGCCTGTATTGCGAGCGCAACGGCAATTGCGAACTTCAGGATCTGGCCGAAGAGCTTAATGTGCGCGAAAGAAGGTTTTCCGGCAATAAGCACCAGCATAAAAAAGATATCGTGGACCCTTCCATTGTGCGCGATCCGGAAAAATGTATCCTTTGCGAACGTTGTGTGCGCACCTGCGACAACATCATCGGTATGTCGGCCATTGATTTTGTGAACCGTGGCAAAAAAATGACCCTGGGAACGATCTATAATAAAGGCCTGAACCGTGTAAACTGCATTGAATGTGGCCAGTGCATTATGGTGTGTCCTACCGGCGCACTTCTGGAAAAATCGCGTCCCGGTTCGCTTCAGGAAGCCCTGCACAACCCAAAAACACATGTAGTGGCGCAAATCAGCCCAACGGTTTCTGTTTCGCTGGCAGAAGAATTTGGCATTAAGGCCGGAAAAGACCTCAATGGCGTCATCAACACTACTTTGCGAAAAACCGGTTTCGACAAGGTATTCGATACTTCTTTTGGCCTGGACATCGTGATCACAGAAATAGCACGGGAACTTAAAACACGGCTCAATAAAGAATCGGTGGAAATGCCGCTTTTCAGCAGCGATTGCCCTGCATGGGTAAAATATGCCGAAGATTTTGAACCTGATATCCTGCCCCATCTTGCACATATCAAATCACCGCAGCAGGTATTGAATTCTGTTGTCAAAACATATTATGCCCGCGAGAGCGGAATACGCGCAGAAAACATATATACGGTAAGCATCATGCCCTGCACCGCCAAAAAATATGAGGCCGTACGCGAGGAAATGTTCACCGACAACAATCCCGATACCAATATGGTGCTGACCACGCGCGAACTGGCCAAATTCATCAAACTGCACGGCATTGACCTGAACAGCTCCGAACCCGAACTGGCCGACTATCCCTTTGGAATCCGCAGCTCATCAGGCAAACTTCCTGCTATTGCCGGTGGTTTGACAGAAGCTGTACTGCGCAGCCTGCACCAACTTTTGACCGGAGAAGACCTGATGAACTTCAAAATATCGCCCCTGCGCAGCGGTAATGGACGGAAAGAATATAAATTTAAAATCAAAAAGAAAGAAATCAACTGTATTGTCGTTTCCGGAATGCGGAATGTGCAAAAACTCCTTGAAGAGCTTAAAACCGGCAAATTAAAGGCTGATTTTGTAGAAGTTACGGTTTGCCCGGGCGGTTGCATCAATGGTGGCGGCCAGCCTATTGGACGAACTGAAAAAGACCTCAAAGCCCGCACGAAATCCATTTATGAAATAGACGAAAAAGACTCAATAAAATTTGCGTACAAAAATCCACAGGTCGTTGAACTGTATGATAAATTTCTGAACATGAAAGGCCATGGCGACAATGACAAAATCCTGCGCCCGCTTTTCAAAAAACGAGCAAACCTATGAGCACTGCATATAACAATCAACTGGTATTTACACAAAAAGATAAATGCCGCGTTTGCTATACCTGCATCAGGGAATGCCCGGTAAAAGCCATCCGTATTGTAAACGGACAGGCTATGGTAATGAACGAGCGCTGCATTGGCTGTGGAAACTGCGTGAAGGTTTGTAGCCAGAATGCAAAATATTTCCTCGACACCAAAGACTATGTCAACCGCTTACTGGAATCGGACGACAAAGTAGCAGCTATTGTCGCGCCGAGTTTTCCTGCTGAATTTAACGAAATAGATGATTTTAAAATCTTTGTCGGTATGATCCGCGCGCTGGGGTTTGATTACGTAACTGAAGTGAGTTTCGGTGCCGATTTGGTTGCGAAAGAATATCATAAGCGGCACATTGAGCGCAAAAACCAAAAAGGGGAAATCAGCAGCGATTGTCCTGCTATAGTATTTTATGTGAAGCATTATCACCCCAATCTTGTGGCCGACCTGGTTCCTGTTGCATCGCCAATGGTAGCCATGACCCGCGTGATGAAGAAAAAATACGGCGATGACCTGAAAATTGTTTTCATTGGCCCCTGTATTGCGAAAAAAGCGGAAAGCCAGGAAGTAGATGTAGCCATAACATTTACAGAACTCCGACATTTGTTCCGTCAGCAGAAAATAATGTCGTCCATGACCGACCCAACCGATTTTGATCCGCCAAAAGCCGGCAAAGGTTCTGTATTTCCCGTGAGCCGGGGATTGTTGCAGGCCAGTGGAATCAAAGAAGATGTATCGGATGGCAGAATTATCGTAGCTGAAGGCCGGGTAAATTTCCGCGATGCCATTAAGGAATTTGAAAACGGCCTTATCCGTGATCATAACCTGGAACTACTTTGCTGCGAAGGCTGTATTATGGGGCCGGGCATGTCCAAAGGTGGAAAACGCTATGCACGCCGCAGCAGGATCACCAATTATACGCATGAGAAACTACGTACGCTGGATGAAGAACAGTGGCAAAAAGATATAGACGAATTTTCAGAACTGGATCTTAGTCAGGACTTTATGCCCGAAGATCGTCGTTTCCCTGCGCCCAGCCGTGAGGTAATCCAGAAAATCCTGCAATCGATGGGAAAATACAAATTGCAGGATCATTTAAATTGTGGTGCCTGTGGTTACGATACCTGTGAAGATCATGCGATTGCCATTGCCAATGGTTTTGCCGAAGTGGAAATGTGCCTTCCGCACAATATCGAAAAGCTCCACAACCTCATTGAAGACCTGAATGTTAGCAACGACAAACTGGCCTCTGCCCGCGAAGCTTTAAAGCAAAGCGAAAAACTGGCACATATGGGGCAGCTTTCGGCTGGAATTGCGCACGAACTTAACAATCCTTTGGGCGTTATCACGATGTATTCCAATATTTTAAAGGAAGAAGCAGCAGAAGATGATCCTGTTCGTGAAGATTTGGAATTGATTGTGGAACAAACAGCCCGCTGCAAGAAAATTGTGAGCGGACTGCTCAATTTTGCGCGCAAAAACCAGGTAAATCCCATCGAAACCGATATGGTTCAATTTACCGAACGCAGCATTGCGTCCATCATCCATCCCGATAATATTTCCATAAAACTCACTAAGGAAATTGACAATCCAATGGCCGAGATTGATCAGGATCAGTTTATGCAGGTACTGACCAATTTGGAAAAAAACGCTGTAGAAGCTATGCCTGACGGAGGAACCCTCAGCATCTACCTGGAAGGTTCAGACAATGAAGTACAAATAAAAATCAGTGATACCGGTACAGGAATTTCCAAAGAAAATATGGAAAAAATATTCACACCTTTTTTTACCACCAAAGGCGTTGGAAAAGGTACCGGTTTGGGCTTACCATTGATATACGGCATTGTTAAAATGCACAGGGGAAAAATCAGCGTAACATCAAACAATGATCCGGAAAAGGGGCAAACCGGAACACATTTTCATATTAGCCTGCCCCGCAAAAGTGAACAAAATGCTTAAGCCTTATGAGCAAAAAAATAAAGAAAATTCTTATTGCCGATGATGATATTGACCAGCTTTTTCAGTTAAATCTTTTGCTAAAAAACTGGGGTTATGAAGTGGTGCAGGCCGAAAGCCAGCGCGATGCCGAAAACATTATTGAAAAATTCCGTCCCGACCTGGCGATTCTGGACCTAATGATGGAAAACGACGACAGTGGGTTTGTTTTGAGTTTCAAAATGAAGCGCAAATATCCCGAAGTCCCCATTATTATAATGACCGCCGTTGCTTCGGAAACGGGCATCGACTTTCAGGACAAAGAAGACGATAGCCGACCATGGATCAAAGCCGATATGTTTTTGGAAAAAGGATTGCAGCCGGCACAACTCAAACGTGAAATTCAAAAATTAATATAAGCACTTAAATTATGGCAGTACTTGATATTTTAGTTGTTGACGATGAACCTTTTATCCGATCGGGGATCAACCGGATCCTGCGCAATTTCAGGGTGGATTATCCTTTTATGGAGGAAGCTTTCACTTTCAACATCGTCGAAGCCGCCACAGGTGAGGAAGCTATTGAACGTATAGAAGAAAAGAAGCCCGACATTATTTTACTCGACAATAAACTGCCTGGAATTCAAGGTATTGAGGTTTTGGAATATGTACGCAAAAGGCAATATGATATTGTCATTATTATGATTACATCCTATGCTTCCCTGGATCTGGCCGTTAAAGCCACACGCGACGGGGCACATGATTTTATCCCGAAACCTTTTACGCCCCAGGAGCTTAAATCTGCAATTGAAAGCATCACAAAGCATGTTTTTTTGGTACGGATGACCAAACAGATGTCGGATGATGGCAAGCAGATACGCTTCCAGTTCCTTTCAGTTTTATCACACGAACTGAAAGCCCCGCTCAATGCTGTGGAAGGATATATCAAGATGATCAAAGAGCATCAGCTGGGCCATAATATTGATGATTACGGAGCGGTGATCGACCGCAGCCTGGAACGTATCAAAGGCATGCGCAACCTCATTCTCGACCTGCTCGACATGACACGTCTGGAATCCGGTAAAAAAGAAAAAGAAGTCAAGGAGCTTGATGTTGCCGAATATGCCCGCACTGCGATTGACACCATCAGGCCCTATGCCATTCAACGCGAGGTTACCATCAATCTGAATGCAGAAGGCGCTATCAAATACAAAGCAGATCCCAGTGAAATGGAAATTATTTTCAACAACCTGATATCCAACTCTGTAAAATACAACCGCGATGGTGGAAAAGTGGATTGCGACCTCTTGATTGAGGGCGACAATCTGTTGATCCGGGTAGCAGATACCGGTATTGGGATGACAGAAGAAGAAATGGGACGGCTGTTTCAGGACTTTGTGCGCATCAAAAATTCCAAAACGCGCAATATCACCGGAAGCGGCTTAGGATTGTCAATCCTTAAAAAACTGGCACAAACCTATGGCGGCGACGTGAATGTAGAAAGCACACCGGATGTCGGAACTACTTTTACGGTCAACCTACCGCTAAATAATAATCTTTAAGAATACGACAGAAGGATCAGCAAAAAAATACTGACCATCAATTGATTTTAATAATTAGAAAAATGAAAAACTTACCCGACAAAACCGTTGAACGGCTCAGCCAGTACAGAAGAAACCTGCTGAACTGTCTGGCCAAAGGGAAACAACATATTTTTTCGCACGAAATTGCTCATATACACCATATTACACCCGTTCAGGTGCGCCGCGACATTATGCTCATTGGTTATACTGGAACCTTGCGCAAAGGCTATGATGTAAAAGAGCTTATCGACCTGATTGGCAATATTCTGGACATTCAGGAAGGTTTAAATGTGGGCATCATCGGCATTGGAAACCTCGGACGCTCACTAATTGGCTATTTCAACGGAAAACGCTCCAGGTTGCGTATCATTGCCGGCTTCGATAATAATCCGGAAAAAATAGACAAAACTTATGCCGGCGTCCATTGTTATTCTATCGACAAGCTGGACGATATGGTCAAAGAGAAAAATATTGCCATAGGAATTATCACCGTACCCGCCGAAAAGGCACCATCTGTTTGCGAAAGGCTGGTAATGGCCGGTGTAAAAGGCATACTCAACTATACGCCAAAACCCTTGAATGTTCCTCCTCATATCTATCTCGAGGAATACGATATGATTACTTCTATTGAAAAAGTTGCTTACTTTGTGAAGAAGCATGGAAATTATTCGTGATAAAGGAATCCGTTCCTGCACCACTATTTTATTATTCGTTTAAAAATTATTGTAAATGATATTTTCACCCGAAAAATGCAGCATCAAGGACCAAAGGATGAAACCTTTTATTGATCCTGACGAGATTTGGAACTACATCAACAATACCAAAGCAACCAAAGAAAGGGTGCGTGAGGTTATTGCCAAATCACTTGACAAGCAACGTCTTACCCTTGAAGACACCGCAGTACTGATCAATGCAGAAGATCCGGAACTCGTTGAGGAAATCAAGGAAGGCGCCAAGGAGTTAAAGAAAAAGGTTTATGGAAACCGCATCGTCCTTTTTGCGCCGCTCTATATTGGCAATAAGTGCATCAACAACTGCAAATATTGCGGTTTTCGTGCCAGCAATAAAGAAGCGGTCCGCAAAACGCTCAGCGATCAGGAATTGATCAAAGAGGTTGAAGCACTGGAAGATAACGGTCAAAAACGCCTGATCCTCGTGTATGGTGAGCATCCCGAATACGATGCGGAATACATTGCACATACGGTCCGCACGGTTTATGATGTTAAAAAAGGAAACGGTGAAATCCGCCGCGTAAACATCAATGCAGCACCTTTGGAAATTGACGGTTTCCGCATTGTGAAAGATGCCGGCATCGGGACCTACCAGGTTTTCCAGGAAACCTATCATCCGGAAGCTTACAAACGCTACCATCTCGGCGGCAAAAAGCGCGATTACAACTACCGTTTAACATCGCTCGACCGTGCCCAGGAGGCCGGAATCGACGATGTGGGCATCGGAGCACTTTTCGGATTATACGACTGGCGATTTGAAGTTATGGGTTTGGTGCGCCATACCAACCACTTCGAGGCTTGCTATAATGTTGGCCCGCACACCATTAGTTTTCCACGCATACAGGATGCCAGTATGCTCGATTTTGACGGCAAATACATTGTGGACGACGAAACTTTTGTGAAACTGGTGGCCATCCTGCGTTTGGCAGTACCTTATACCGGTATGATCCTCACAGCACGTGAGAATCCTTTTGTACGCCGCGAAGTAATGCAATTTGGTGTCTCTCAGATAGATGGCGGCACTAAACTGGAACTGGGCGCATATGCCGACTCGCTCAATGAAGACCAGGATCTCAATAAAGAACAATTTATGATCAATGATTCACGTTCGCTGAATCAGATTATTGACGAGCTGGTTGAAAACGACTATCTCCCCTCCTTCTGCACCGCCTGTTACCGATTGGGCCGCACCGGGGAGCACTTCATGGAGTTTTCCGTACCCGGATTCATCAAACGCTATTGCACACCAAATGCCATTTTAACTTTCGCTGAATATCTGGTGGATTATGCACCGGAAAGCAGCCGGGAAAAAGGCTGGGCAGCAATTGAAGCAAATCTTAAAAAAGTGGAAGGTTTTCAAAATGTGCATGAAATCAAAAACCGCATTGAACGCATTAAGAATGGCGAACGCGACCTGTATTTTTAACCGATAAATCAGCAGCAATGAAAAGAACCAGAATTTTAGGACTTCTGATCCGCGACCGCATCAAGGAATCCGGCAGAACACAGAAAGCACTCTCCGAATTTTCTTCGATTATCAGCTCACGACTTGGTTTTCATGAAGTTTCGGATGATATTTGCTCCCGCACAGGCATCATTGTATTGCATTTAACCGGCAGCGAAGAAGAACAAAACGAACTTCAAAAACGCTTGGATGAAATTGGCGGATTAGAAGTTAAAGAAATGCTCTTTGAGTATTAATCTCTGTTTTGACAGGCTAGTTCAACTGTTTTAAACAGAATTTTAATAAATTTGGAACGGAAAGTTAATTTTTGCTTAAAAATGGCTTTCCGTTCATTTTTTAATAACCCGAACTGATGGAAAATATGAAGGAAAAACTGGAAAGATTATGGGACGAGCTCTATCAGGGGCAAGAAAAAGATTTGCTGAATGATTTAATCAGTGAACTCGAAAAACAGAAAAAAGCCAATGAAGCATTGCCTGCACAGGAAGCCGGCTGGTACAAGGATGCGATCATCTATTCGCTCTATGTAGATTTGTTTAATTCTGATTTTAAAGGACTTACAAAAAAACTGGATTATCTGAAAGAATTAGGTGTAAGCTGTATCTGGCTGTTGCCAATTTTGGATTCACCGATGAAAGATGCCGGTTTCGATATCCGCAATTATGACCGCATCCGCGCTGAGCTGCTGGGTTTGGCCGAAGATGCAAGTTTGGAAGAGCAAAGGGAAGTTTTCCGTAACTTCCTCGATGAAGCCCATAAACGCGGGCTGAAAGTGATCTTCGATATTGCGATGAACCACACCAGCATGGAACATCCCTGGTTTCAGGAATCGCGTAAAGGCGAAGACAACCCTTACAGGGAATACTACATATGGAATAAAGACACAAACCGATATAAGGAAACGCGCCTGCTGTTTAAAGGCATGTGCCCCAGCAATTGGGAAGCTGATGGAAACTGGTATTTTTTCCACCGCTTTTTCGAATTTCAGCCCGACCTGAACTACCGCAACCCAAAGGTGTTGGTGGAAATGTGCCGCAACCTGATTTTCTGGCAAAGCCAGGGTGTGGACGGTTTCCGCGCCGATGCCATTCCCTATCTCTGGAAAGAAGAAGGCACTGATTGTGAGAACCTTCCGCAAACACACAGCATTGTTAAGTTTTTCAGGGCCGTAACGGAATATGCACGCCCCAATACTTTGCTGTTGGCAGAAGCCTGTCAGCCCCCAAAAGAAGTCGTTAAATATTTTGGAAACGGCGACGAATGCCATGCCGGATATCATTTCCCATTGATGCCGCAAGTATTTATTTCATTGGCCACACAGGATGCTCAGCCCATTTTTGATGTGCTCAGCCCAAAAATCACACCGGAAATCCCTGATGACGCACAATGGTTTACTTTCCTGAGGGTGCACGATGAGCTTACATTGGAAATGGTGACGCAGGACGAGCGCGACATCATCAATAGTTTTTACCTGAAAGATCCGCGCTGGATATTCCGCGAAGGCGAAGGCGTGGCAGCACGCCTGGCTAATTTGCTGGACGAGAAAGCTGAAAAAATTGCGCTGGCCTATTCCATTATGCTGACACTCCCCGGCACGCCTTTGGTTTATTATGGAGATGAATTTGGCCGCCGGAATGACGAAGCCTATTGGAAAAAAACCATGGAAGAAACCGGCTACAATGATGCCCGTTATTTTGTTCGTGGCCCCATTGACTGGAAAAGCGTTGACGAAATGCTGGGCGATGAAAACAGCTTCGAAAGCCGTGTGAATGCGCTGATCCGTAATCTGATTTCTGTTCGTAATCAGCATAAAGCGTTCAGCCGTGGGAATTTTGAACCTATGAATGCCAAAACGATCACAAATGCTGTAATCAGGCACATCCTGACCTATAAACGCAGTTTCGAAGACGAAAACATTACTGTAGTCCAGAACCTTTCGGATAAAACTACCGGAATGGTACTGGAGGAAGCAGACGTTTACACAGACTTGCTCAGTGGCCGAAAAATTGATGCAAGAAAAGCGATACAAATGAAAGCCTACGAAACATTATGGCTTAAAAAATAAAAACGATGACACAAATCCTTGTCGCACCCGAAGCAGTCATTCAGTTCAATAAAGCGGAAAAAACAGCTTTTGAGCGCTTAAAATCTGAAATTCCCCTAACAGGAAATCCCGATGATTTGATGGACAAATTATGGGAACTGACCGAAGGGATTATTCCACACGACCGGATTGGGATTGCATTTATCGACAAGAACGGTGAAGGGCTAAGCTCGCACCTGCTCAAGACTTCTTATGATGAAATCTTCATGGGAGTTGACTATTCGGGCGGGCTTGGTCGTTCCAGCCTACGTCATCTGCGCGAGAAAATGGTTGCCCGTATCATTCCCAACTTAGAACAATACGGCATTGAACACCCCTACTCCACGCATACTGCTTTGCTTTTAAAGGAAGGCGTAAAATGCAGCATCACTTTGCCGCTGAATGTTCAGGATAAATGCGTTGGATTTATCTTTTTTTCCAGCAGGCAGGTCGATGTTTTTAAAGAACGTCATGCCAATTTATTGCTGGCCGTAATTCAAACGCTTAGTTATACGCTGGAACGTTTGTGGCGCATTGCTGAGCTGGAACGCGTCAAAAAAAGCTATATGACCACTGTGGGCTTTGTAGCGCATGAAATGAAAAGTCCGCTGGCCACAGCACAAACCATGCTGCACACCTACCTCGATGGCTATTTTGGGGATGTGAACGAAGCCGGACATGAAGCTGCTACGGGCGTGAACCGCTTGCTGGAATACATGCACAGCCTTGTAAGCAATTATCTGGGACTGAGCCAGATTGAGTCAGGTGAAATGAAATTCAGCCCGGAGCCCGGTCTTCATTTTGTTGAGGAAGTACTCAAATTCGGGATTGAAACCGTGCAAATACGCGCAGAGAAAAAAGGGAGCAATATCAGCCTCACGATTCCTGACAATGAAGTTGTAATGGATGGTGATAAAAACCTGTTGCGTATTGTTGCCGTAAATTTAATTGATAATGCGGTAAAATACAGTCCCGACAATTCAGAAATTGAAGTCAAAGCCATGGTTCAGGACAAGCATCTGGTGTTTTGCACCTTAAATCCCGGCCCCGGCTTTACAAAAGAAGAAAGCAAAAAGCTGTTCAAAAAATTCAGCCGTTTAAACCAAAAAGGCATGCAAGACCGGAAAGGAACCGGTTTGGGGCTGTTCCTTACCTATTGGATTGTGCAAAAGCATCAGGGACAAATAATTGCAGATTCAGAGCCCGGAGTTTGGACTCGTTTTCAAGTAAAAATACCATTGGAGATATTATAAGCTCATGCAAAAGAAAGAACTATACGAAGTATTTGGGAAAAAAATCGCACTCATAAACGATAAGCTGTTCAACAACAAGAACGTTCCAACGCCCGAAGAACTTAAAGAAATCGAGGAAGCTGTAACTTATCTGCATGATCATAAATATGGTTTCAAAGAACAGGGCTTAAACCAAATAGAATACATCATTTTAGAAGCTCGCGAAAAGATAGAAAAACTCGCTTCTGAATAATGAGCTTTTCATTTTTGGTTCTACTAGGAATTTCGTGGGTAACAATAATGTTTGAAAATAATATGGAGATATTTATTAATAAACTATTGATCCCTAACAGATTCCTCCCTTCACAAAGCCTTAATCACTTCGTTTGGCTTTGTTCCGGTCGGAATGACGCTGTTTATTAGGTGTTTAAGGCAAATGCGGCCTGGTCACTGAGCGTCCTGTGGTGAGCGTAGCCGAACCAAGTCGAAGTGCGCCGCATTTGCCTCCTGACTTCATAAAAACGCGTCATTCCGACAAAGTTTCCCGAAGAATGAGGAAACTTTGGAGGAATCTGTTTGAAATAGCATTCTAATTTCTTTCCACGAAATTCCGTGTAGTACCTCATTGTTAAGTTACTTTTTTTCAAGAAACCCCTTGATCATCTGTATCAATAACTCTATGTCGATTGGTTTGCTGATGTATGCATTGCAACCCGAATCAAGAGCCTTTTCTTCATCACCAAGCTGTGCATAAGCGGTTTGAGCAATAATAAAAACCGATTGATTGATTTTCCGGATAAGCTGTGTTGCTTCAAATCCATCCATTTCGGGCATTTTTATATCCATTAAAATTAAATCAATATCAGGATTTTCTCTATAAACATCCAGGGCGTTTCTGCCATTATGTGCAAAAAGAAGATTATCTGAAACCTCTTTTAAACCAATTTTCATCAAATTTTGAGACACTTCATCATCATCAACCAATAAAATCTTCAATTTCCCATAACAGTTTATTGCCTTATCATCCTTAATTGGGCTAATGTGCTGTTGGTGCATATGCGAGAATATACAAGGCAGCACAAGCGAGAAAACCGAACCAACGCCCGGTTTCGATTCAAGAAGTATTTCCCCTCCCATCATTTCTGTGTAGGATTTTGCAATGGAAAGCCCCAGTCCGGTACCATCAATAATTTTGTCCCCTGAACCTTCAATCCGCACAAAACGGTTAAAAACAGATTTTTGATGTTCTTTTTCAATTCCAATTCCCGTATCCGAAATCCTGACTTGCATTTTATCATCCTGCAAAAATTGCATCTCGATTTTAATGTCCCCTTTTTCGGTATAAACAATTGCATTTTTGAGCAGGTTATTGATAATAGAATTGAATTTTGGCAAATCCAGCAATAATCCCCTGTTTTCATTTTTGGGGCATACAAGACTTAATTTCAAGCCTTTGCGTTCTGCTTCAGGCAAGAAAAACCTATAGAGATCTTCTAAAACCGCACAAGGCTTTACTTCTGTATTTTGGATCTTGGCAGATCCCGACTCAATCTTTGAAATATCAATTATATCATTAATTGTATTCAGCATCCTTTTACCGCTCCGCTGAATTATATCAATATATTCTTTTTGCTCAGACGGATCATGGTTTTCTTCAGACAAAAGCGAGGCAAAACCAAGGATCCCATTCATAGGAGTGCGGATTTCATGACTAACATTTGCCAAAAAAGATGTTTTCAAACGTTCGCTTTCTTCTGCTTTTTCTTTAGCAACTGTTAAATCAGCATTTTGTTTCAAATATCCTGCATTGAGTTTTTTATAATTATTGGATTTCAGTATAAGCGATTTCTCTAATTTTTTACTTCTTCTGATAATCCTCATCAAAAAAAATATAAGTACTAGCAAAAAGGATAAAATACTACTGAAATAAATCAACAACCGTCCGTTTTTCTGGAAGAAACCGTATTGTCTATTGAACACAATTGAATTTTCGGGCAGTGATACGTCCTGCAGGCCATATTTTGCAAGTTCATCATAATCAAAAACATAAACATTTGGGCTTTCCTCAACAACAGGAAATTCATTGCAGGCTTTATTTTTCAGGATATGATACACCATTAAAGCCGCCTGCTTAGCTTGTTCAAAATGGGAAATTACTTTCCCTCCAAAAATTCCTTTGCCAATACCGTGATACCATAAATGAAAAAGCGGTGATTTCAGATTTTTTTTGATCAATGAAAGACTTTCATCAAAATCCAGAGTATTACCGTTTTTATCATGATAAGCAGATAGTAACAAAACAGGGACATTGTCCGGAATTTTTTGGAGATAGCCGGCAAATTCAGCAAAAGTCAATTTGCTTAACGAAATATGATGAAAAATAATTTGTTCAAAATCAGGCTGTAGCATATAATATGTTTCTAAATCAGCCAATCCTCCGGGAGTATCATCAGCAATCACATAAATATTTCTGCTTGCTGGAAAATAGTGATGCATCAATTCAATTGTTTCTTTCATAGAAACAGCTTCAAGCACACCGCTCACTTGAGGGTTTTTGTTTTGATCCAGTGCTTTTGTACGGTTATTTACACCACAAAATATCAAGGGCAAATCATTAAAAAGACTATCGGCATGATCCAATACAAAATTAAATGCATGATCATCGCAAGCGAGTACAGCCTTATAATGAAATGGCCCCTGGAGCTTATTGGTTAAATTGGCTTCAAAAAGCTTAAAATTTCCATCATTATTAAATCGCTTAGCATCCATAAACTCAACATCTACCTTAATACCAGCCGTATCAAAAACAGACTGTACCCCATCAATTTGCTGAAAAAAAGTTGGAAAACTTGAATTATAAGAACTGATAAGCAATACGCGATCATCTCCAATACTGTAAAAAGGCAACTGAAGAAGAACCAAACAAACCAAATGGAATAACTTTATTTTCATATAGGATGAAACTTAAAAAATACTTTTAATCATTTGCTTTAGCGAAGCCACCTCAATAGGTTTTGAAATGTATGCATTACATCCTGCGGCCAATGCTTCTTCTTTATCGCCAAGCTGTGCATAAGCTGTTTGTGCAATAATGGGTATATTTTGATCAAAAGACCGTATTTTACGCGTTACTTCCAAACCATTCATTTTAGGCATTTTAATGTCCATTAGGATCAGGTCAACCCTTGGATCTTCCTGAAAAGCCCGTAATGTTTCTTCGCCATTTACGGCAAATTTAAGTTCAGCCACCAGAGGCGACAAACTAAATTTTATAAGCTCCCTGGACACTTCATCATCTTCTGCAACAAGAATGCGCAGTTTATTGAGCTGAATTTCAGATTTTTCAATTTTCTCCACTTTTTTTTCTTGCTTAATGGTGGATGGATTTTCTTGAAGCGGAAGGCTGAAATATACCACAGTACCTTTCCCTATTTCCGATTCGAGCCATATTTTGCCCCCCTGCATCTCGAGATAGGATTTGCAGATCGCCAGGCCAAGCCCACTCCCTTCATACACACGGGTATCGGCTATATCGGCCTGCACAAAACGATCAAAAACAGCCTCTTGCCGGTTTTCCGGTATCCCAATACCCGTATCTGCAACATAAAAGCGAACTTGTTCTCCAATAACATCCAATCCAATTTTTATGCTTCCCTCATGGGTAAATTTCAATGCATTTTTTATCAGGTTGATCAAAACGGAATTCAGTTTACCCGAATCAGTAATCATCCTGAAGCCTTCAGGAACCACCCCTGTGGTAAATTCGAGCTTAATATTTTTAGCAGAAGCCTCCTGACGGAAAAAATTATACTGCTCAAGAATAAAATCCAAAGGATCGATTTCATCTTTTTCCACTTTTTCCAGTCCCGATTCAATTTTCGAAATATCCACAATATCATTAATTGTGTTCAGCATCCGGGTACCGCTTCGTTGAATAATTTCAATAAATTCTTCCTGTTCTTCTCCGGTTAGATCCGGTTCTTTCAGCAAATTCGTAAAACCGATGATCCCATTCATTGGCGTACGGATTTCGTGGCTCATATTGGCCAGGAAAGCAGTTTTTAAACGGTCGGCTTCTTCTGCTTTTTCCTTTTCTTGTACTAATTGCTTATTTTTCTCAACAAGCTCATCTTCAAATTTTTTCAAATCAGTGATATCTGTTGAAAACAAAATAATGCCCACAATTTTCCCGTTTTCATCAAAATAAGGTATTTTATTGGTAAGCAACCACTTAACATCGCCGCCCACAGAATAAAGCGGCTCAACAATGCCCATTTTGGGTTTCCCGCTCCGTATTACTTCCAAATCATCCTCATAATATTTATCTGCCATTTCAGGATAAATCAAGGAGGAATGCATACCTTCCATTTTTTCCTTAGGAATTCCGGTCATTTGTGCTACGCTCTTGGTGATGTTCAAGATATTGTTCCCGGTATCTTTAAAAATAATAAAGGTTGGATCATTATCCAGGATAATCTGCTGATCGTGCAATAATTCCTTCAACCGTTCTTCGTCCCGAATCCTACTTGTAATATCCTGTGCAAAAACAAGATATGTCTCATCGTCAATTTTAACCCCACGGAGATGCCAGTTTACTTTTTTTCCTTCGCGAGGCATAAAAATAAACTCATCGCTCAATGTTTTGGTGCCGTCAATCATTTCAGCACATACTTCCCTTAACCGTTCGCGTTCTTCAGGCAAGCAAAGATCATAAAAGGCCAGTGATTTAAGTTCTGCTTCAGTTTTTCCAGTCATTTCACAGGCTGCCTGATTTACGCCTTTAATAGATCCATCGCGTGTAAGGTCAAAAACACCGTAAGGCGCAAACTGCAGATATTTCCGGAATCGTTCTTCACTTCTTCTCAATTGCTCCTCAACCTTAATCCTTTCGGAAATATCCATTAAGGAAACCACTCTGAAATTTGTATTACCCAATTGGCCAATATTTAAAAGAACATGTTTCACATTTTTGTATTTATCCACAAAACGTGTTACATAAATATTGGGCACTGATTCTGTTTGGTCTTTTCGCTTTTTCTGGTATTCCAGTGATTTGCTTAAATCATCCGGATGCGTCATGTCCATCCATCTCATTTGGATCAGTTCATCATGGGGATAACCGGAAAGTTCAACACATTTTTTGTTGGCCATTATAATTTTCCCCGAATCGTCAAGTATCGCAGTTGCAGCACCTTTATTTTCAAAAATGGAACGAAAACGCGCTTCACTTTCAATTATTTCCTTTTCCGCTTTTTTGCGTTCGGAAACATCCCTTGCCAGGGACATGACCATGGGCTGGCCCTCAATTTCAAAAATGCGGGAACTGATCTCAACCGGAATTATTTTCCCGTCTTTTGTTTTATGAGCAGTTTCAAGTACGGAGTATTTATTATCGAAAAGATTTTTGCGGCCTTCAAGGGATCCATGTTTTAATGTATTCTCTTCAGGCGACATATCCATTGGCCCTTTCTGTAAAAACTCTTCTCTTGTATATCCATAACGTTCGCAGGCAATATCATTCACTTCCAGAAAATTGCCATAACCTTCATTTTTAAATGGATGAACAAAAGCAGCATCAGCGATTCCATCAAAAAGCGTACGGTATTTTTCTTCTGATTTTATAAGGTTTTGCTGCGTTTTTTTTATTTCCTGTTCCGATTGTTTTTGTTCTGTCACATCCTGTATAACCCCGCGGACAATAGAATGCTCCTTATCAAATACAGCAATGGAACGTACATCGAGAATTTTGCCGCTTTTGCGGTTTTTCAGTTGGAATTCCTGCTCATAAGGTGCATGTTGTTGTATCAGGTTTTGCATTGCCATTTCCAGCTGGCCACGATATTCGGGCAGATGAAATTCCTGAATATCAGCTGATGTCATTACTGTTCCGGTATCAATTCCATAAATTATTCGGGTTTGTTCGGAACCATGCACACGACCAGTCTGTAATTCAATGGTATAACTCCCTATCCGTCCTAGCTTTTGAGCTTGTCTGAGCTCATTCAAAGTCTGCTCTACCCGGAGTTGGGCATTTTTCCGCTCACTGATATCGGCTATAAAACCTTCAAGAAACTCTTGACCGTCTCTGATAACTTTCCTGCCTTTTTCCCATACCCATTTTTCCTGTCCATGAGCCGTTATAATCCTGTATTCCAGTTCAAAATAGTCATATGCATTTACAGCAATCTGTACTTCCTGCCATATGCGCCCGCGATCATCGGGATGGATCAGGTCATTATAACTAAGCGTTTTATTATCAATAAGATCCAACGGGCGATAAGCTGTAAATTCGTAGCAGCCTTCGCTAACGAACTTCATTTTATAATCTTCAGCAAGTTCGCAGGTATAAGCCATACCCGGCAGGTTTGCCAGAAGGTTTTTAAAACGTTCCTCACTTTCAAGTATTTTTTGCTGCAAACGTTTGCGCTCGGTAACATCCCTAAGGGCAACAATCCGGACAGTTTGCCCCATATGTTTTACATTCTTAGCTTCCAGTTCGGCTATAAAACTACTGCCATCTTTTCGGCGCGCCTCAACATTATAGGGTTTTGCTTTGGGTTTAATGATATTTTTAAGCACTTTAGCCTTATCAGAAAGAGAAAGGTAGCTCAGCAGGTTTTTTCCAATTGCTTCCTCCCGGCTGTATCCGGTCATTTTCAGGAAAGAATCATTAACATCAACCACAAAACCTTTTTTGTGCACCACTATACCTTCGAAAGTAGATTTAACCAAAAATTCCGATTTTTCATTACTCAGTCGGAGGTCATCCACAACTTTTTTATAGTCGGTCACATTGCTCATTACAACCTGAAAAGCGGGTTGGCCATCGTAATAAACCGGAATAATGGTAACTTCAACATGGAGTTTATCACCATTTTTTGCCTGTGCAATGGACTCATATTGCTCGGGAACATTTTTTCCTGTAATGCGGGCTTTATAATATTCCAATACCTTTGGGCGCTCTTCCGGATGGATGAAGCGTTCAAAACCTTTACCGATCAGTTCCTCTTTTGTGTAACCGGAGAGGTCACAAAGGGCTTTATTAACATATTGGATTACATTATGCTGAAGGATGAAAACAGAGTCGCGCAGGGAATCCACCATGTTTTTAAAGCTCTCGGTGTGCTGGCGTGCCTGCTCACGAACTTTATGTTCTTCACTAATATCTACGGAAAGGGATAAAACCACATCTTGCCCCTGATAAACAATTGGTTGCAAACTGTTTAGAATCCATTTTTCTGAATTTATTAATTTAAGCCGCATCTCCTGGCGCAGGGTCTTTTTTTCCTCAATGACCCGGGCACATTTTTTTATGAGATTGTTTTCGTCTGCTGTATCCAGAAAGTCGTTCAGGTGATATCCTATTATTAAGGAAACATCTTTTTTGCCTGTAAAAAGCATTGCCGAACGCTCATTGGCAAAAAGAACCAAACCATTTTTGTCATAAATCGTGAGCGATTCGTGCAGTTTATCGGCAATAAGATCATCGGTTAATACCAGTTGAGAAAGCGGCTTCTTTCCTATTTCCGGTTTTTGTGAATGCTCCAGATGATTAAAATGAAAACCAATCTCTGTCAACAGGAGCGACATTTCTTCCAATGCATGATTTTCTCCTTTAGGAAAACAAATGCCGGTGAAAAGAGGAGATGTATTATCTGCTGTTAAATCCTGAACATAATATTGTACAATGCTTTTCCTAAAAGGTTCTGGCTTTACGAGCGTTAATTTTTCCCGGATGGCAAGGCTTTTATTGCCTGATAGCAGTGTTTCTTTGTCTTGAACAGGAATATCTCCAAAACTTATAAAATCGTATGAATCAGTGTCAGTGGCTTTCAGGTAATAAACTCCGGTACAAGATGTTTCGGATAAAAGCAATTTCGAACTTTCGTTCAAAAAAACCGCCGCATCAGCTGCCTGAACAGCTATTCGGGATATAGCTATAGCCAGGTTTATCCCTTTATTCCCCTTATTTTTATCTTTATTCATCATCTTTAAATCGTCTTCCTGATTGCTCTATTCAAAAATCTGCATTATGAAACAGCTGTATTTTTGTGCTACCATTCAAAGGTACAATAATTTAAGATACGAAAGATAAAAGCGTATTAAAGGATGAGGCGGTTATTTACGCAAAAGGAAATTATTCTTCAGGAATCAGGAAATTTTCCCTGCAAAAAGCGGGATCATTTAACAGTTCATAAAAGGATTCGAGATATTGTGCAAGAATTTCTTTTTGCTCATCATTCAAAAAACCGGAAGAATTGATTCGGTCGATAATTACGGATTTTTTATCAATAAAATGATTATAGACCGTATCAAATTCATCATGCTTCATACGGGCTCCCCTGAAATAGCGCTCTTTCACATCTGTTAAATCGGTATCCGGAGCAGGCTCGGCATAAGGTGCATTAACAAATCCCGAGCAATCGAAATCATCGGGTACAGGAACCGGTTGGTGCAGTTTCAACGATAGCAGTGCTACATTATGCACATTGTAGAGCATCCAGTCGGAATTGCCAATCATAAATTCAAACAATGCTACCAGATTTGTCTCGAATTCGCTGAGCATAAACTCATCAATATGATGTATATCAAGGAATTTACCTTCAAGCCTTTTTTCCAGGATATTATCGGGTTCCAGAAAGAAACCATAAATTTCAATTTCCTCCTTTTGATCTGTAATATCGACCAATTTCAGCTTGCATAAACGTGCATCGTAGCTGTATGGGGTAAGTTCCTGATAAATCCTGTAGGCCAGATATTCATTTTTTATTGCCTTCAGGTATTCTTCCCCTTTTTGGCATTGCGCAAAAAATTTGATTTTGTTCACATCCTGGAATACAGTTCCTTCATTATCAGTCGGTTTAAAATCAAACCGCAGTGGGCTGAACGTACAGTTTTCGGGTTTCCTTCTGAAACCGCCTCTTGATTTTATTTCCACTTTGAAGGTATCTGATGTTCGCGGATCAACCAGCAAAGCATCATGCTCTACTCGTTTTTTGCCCCGATCAGATTCCAGCTCATCAAAATCATAAAGCAGCTTATAGTTTAATAGCTCCTCAGCTGCAAAAAGAGGCAGCGGCCTGTATTCTTTCTCCTCTTCCTGAGCAAAAAGCGTAATACACAAAAACAAGCCAACAATACTAAGGCTTAGGTTCTTTTTTTCTGACATAATGCATTAAAAATTCTTTTTTCTTATCTGAAAATACGCGGTACATTTTGTCTTTTTCGATCAAAATAGCCTGATCAGAAATATGCTTACGCCCGAAAGGCACATCAATATCAATAACTTTTCCTTGATAAAGCGGTGTAATTTCACTTACCGGGCTATGGCCAATAACTTGATAATCACTTTTATAATATGCAAGAACGCTATCAACATGCGCCTGGCTTACTGTTTTCTTATTCCAGCTTGGGCGGGCATAGCCACGAAACCAGAGCGGGCCATCGGCGAGGAAAAGCAATTGTTCGTGCGCACTAAAAACCGTATCTTCATAAACATTCAAAAACTGCCGTATTTTAATATTCATCGAATCCAGCGATAAACCCTGATCTATTACCGGACGGCTGATACCGGCATGCGAAAACAATATATTATTGTAGCGCATTACGGTATTCCGGCTGCGGATCCAATCGCCAATAAGCGTATGATCGGTATAAAGTCCGGCATAGTTCATATAAAAATAATTCATCAGGAAGCGGTAGCGGATGTTCAGGTATTTATAATCGCCCAGCATGATCATAACTTCGTGGTTTCCAATGAGAAAATGAACATTACCGCCGGCTTTCCTTGCCTGGCGTTCGAGCTTGTAGGCCAGCCACAAAACCTGTGAAACTTTATAGCCGCGGTCAAAAACATCGCCCAGAAACACCAGGTGGCCATTGCCCCAGCTCCAATTCAGATTTTCATCGATGATTCCATTATTCTGCAAAAGTGGGATCAGGGCATCAAATTTTCCGTGTACATCACCGATGGCCAAAACAGGGGCATCCTCACAAAGCTCAGTAGGTGGTGTCAGGTTTTCGCGGTAAATTGTATAATGCATACCGCTGTCCGGGCCAAAAGCCGAAAAACTCAGGCTGTCGCCCGTCATAAGCAGCAAGGAGTCTTTACGGTAGTTTTTATTACCTTCGCGTTTATGTATTAAATAAAAAGCCCAAAGGCTATCTTCATTCATCTTTACAATATGCGGCCCATCATAAAAATCGGGCATAATGCGCAGGCTGTCCGCATTTAAGCGGCAATTTTCCAGATAGTTGGCAATACCTTTATATCCGTTTTGTTTCGCCAAACCAATCATATCCAGCGTATATTCATTTTGAATATCCAGACTTGCTCCATGCTCTACAAGCTCTTTCACAAAGGCAATATTCCCCGATTCTACGGCTTCAGCCAAAGGCATTTTCCCATCGGCCGCAGCAAAATCTGCATTGGCTCCACACCATAAAAGCTTGCGTATCATCCAGATATCGCCTTTTCGGATGGCCATAGTCAGTGGAGTTTGGTCTTTACAGGAAATATCCGGATTGGCCCCATTCTTCAGCAATATATCAGCAATATGATGTTGTTTGTAGCGTGCGGCATAATACAAAGGAGTGCAACCATAATCCTTGATCCACACATTGCTGTTTCCATCATTTTTCAGATATTGCTCAACAATTTCCACATTTCCTTTTCGGATAGCCTTTACCAGTTCTTTATTCGTTTGAGCATATGAAAATGGCAGGGCTATAATCATTGAAAACAGCAAAAGAGTAAAAGCAGGCAAACGAGTATTTTTCTTCATTTCAAACATAGCAAAGGGTTTAAGGCTCAAGGCATTGGTCAAAAATCTCCTTTTTAGCTTCTTCGGGATCATTGATAATGCGGTAAAAATCATCGTAGAATTCCAGAATTTTCTTTACGCGTTTTTCATCCAGAAAATCCGAATCCCGATAGAGCTGGTATATAGAATCTTTCTTTTGGTTAAATAGTTCAAATGTATGGTCAAAAAGCTCTTTTTCGTGGCAAATGCCGAGATAAAGACGCTCATCAATTGACGAAATATCATAACGAGGGTGCGGAACGGCATAGCGGGCATTGATCACACCGCTCCAGTCAAAATCGTAAGGCACAGGAAAGGCTTTGGCAAAAGGACCGGTGAGCACCAGTTTGAGATTGTGCATTTCCGAAACCGACCAATCGGTATTGGCAATGAAATAATTAAAAACCGCCATCAGATTGGTAACTGTATCGTTGAGCATGCGTTGTTTGGCCGTTGATGACTTGATGATTTGCCCGTTCAGGCGTTCGGCCATATTATTCGGATTTTCAATCATAAAGCCATAGCGCTCCATGATAACATCCTGATCATCTTCATCAAAATATTTAATTTTCAATAGGCGCACTTGAAAGCTTTTGTCCGTCAGGATATTATAGGCTTTGTAAATCAGATATTCCTGCAGAATATAATCTTCATAGCGCTGGCTTTTCTGGCAATGCGTGACCAATTTCATTTTTTTGAGCCCGCGGAACATAGTTACATCCTTACGTTCATCTTCAATTTTGACGAACAAAGGAGGAAAGGAACACTGTGTTTTCCTGCGGCGGAAATTTCCGCGGGTTTTCATCTCGATTTTCAGGGATACGGTTTCCCCTTCCGCGTTTTGATAAATAAACCTGGCGGGATGATATTGCCGGTCGCCTTCCCTGTCTTTCAACAAATCATCAAAATGTGCAGAGATTGTAACTTCGAGGGGCTCATCACTTTGAAAAAAGCCCGCCGGTAATTCCTCTTGCGCTGAAGCAAAATGGAACATCAGGAAAAAAACCAATAATGCCCAGCAGAGCTTATTATTCATTATCCTTAAGCAATGTTTTTTGATACGATTCATATGCTTTTTCTTCTTTGATGCTTGTTTTGCGTTTGCTGTAAAAATAGTAAATAGTGATTTCCGCAATATCTTTCAGAAAATCCACTTTTCCAACCTCTACCCTACTAATTGTCAAGCCGGTGCGGTCTTCAAGGTCTTCGATGAATTTTTGCTGGTTTTCGGGCTTGATGAGTTCAATTTTATCATAGATGATGCGCTTGCTCGAAATATGCTTATAAGTCCAGTAATATTCTCCGCCCCAGCACACCAGCACCATCATCACATTTAAAATAAATATTTCCCAGAAACCGGCCTTTCCTCCAATTAATGCATTGATGATGGACACACCAATTACTACAAACAGATAAGTCATTTCCCGGATGGGGACAGGGTCGGTCCGGTAGCGTATGATGCCAAACACAGCAAAAAGTCCCAGTGCAAAACCCAGCTGTATGGTGACACTTTCCAATGCAGTTGTGATCATAAACACCGTCATACTGATCAGCAGGTAGGTAAAAAGATAATCCTTGCGCCGCGAACTCCGGTAGTAAATATATCGAACGATAATAATGATAACCAAGAGGTTAAATATAAACCGGATCGCAAACTGGCTCAGGTCACCAAAATTGACCTGCCCGGGATCAAAAAAATTACTTAAAGTCAAAAACATACGGATACCCTCCTTTTTGAAGCAATTTATTCAATTTTTTGAAACGCAGCTTGAAACGGTTGTATTTTATATTGTCATGCATCAGGCAGATGCCCGTGCAGTATTTACTAAACCTATTGGGTTTCAAGCCTTTTACAAATAAAACTTCCTGAAATGGCGACTTTGCAGACCGCCCGCTTTTTTTCAATTCAATAATTACAAGATTATCAAGCTTAACGCATTTCTGTCCAAAACTAAATCCCAGCTCTGTATCAATAGTAATACGTTCATCCATACTATTGGAAACCAAAGTTGTTCGACTGAAATCATTATCCAAAGAAAACCGCAGCGAAGCAATATCATAGGGTGTACTTCTGCTTACAAAAGCTTCTGCCTCCTCCGTTTCCAGAGAAAACTGATCCCTTACCGGAATCCTGGTTTTTCGTGTACGCCCTTTATTGGATTTATGTTTTACCTCCAGAAAAAACTCATTTGTAATCTTGTATTGCCGGATACGGATTTTGTGCCGGTGCAGCTTGCGGTTATGGTGCGCCAGATACATTTGCAGATCAGGTGTATCAAAATAGCGCGTAGCATAAGGTTGCTGAAGCACGCCCTGCTGCGAAAATACGCGGTAATGCTTCTGCACAGCTTCCAGAATGAGCGGAAGCTGCCTGCGCGTTATGACGTATTTCACGTCAATACGGTCCATCAAACGCACCTCCTGCATTTCTTCGAGGCTGATGGAATTGAAAGCATTTGATAAAATACTGAGCGGATCAGTCATAATGAGCAAATGTAGGGAATCGGCAGGAAATATCAAACCGCTCAGCCAATCTTAAAAAAGGGCTTTATCTCTTTTATTGCTTCACCACTTTCAGGCTTTTGCTTTCATCCCCAGCCACCAAAGTACACACATAAGCCCCCGGTGCCAAATCATGCGTTTGGATAAGGAAACGGCTTGCCCGGCCATGCAGCATGATTTTGCTTTGGCGGACAATCTTTCCGTTCATATCGGTTAGCTGAAGCGTTGCTTTACCCTGAAATTCCAGGTTAATGCTGATTTGCAGGCTGTTGGAAAAGGGGTTGCCTTCAACAGAGAAAGCTTCTTGTTTATCACGGGTTGGGATGGGTTCGATGCCTACAGGCAGGCCATCGCCGAGGTAGAGCAGGCGGCCAAAATCACCTCCAGCCCAAATGACTTTACCTGAAGGGTCATCACATAAAGCATTAAAACCTGGGCAGTAATCCATAATTTCCCATACATAGGAACTGGTAATTTGAGAAATCATGTATCGTTTTTCTTTAGATTGGAAAAGTATTGTACTTATTCCCGTAGCTGTTTGTGCAAAATCAATGATGGAACCTGTATCTGGTGCGGTAAAAATAAGTTCCGTGATTTCATCATTCTGCAAATCGACCGCCCAAATATTTGGAATTACGGCATTGTCGGCAACGTACATCAATTGGTCATCAATCAGAAAAGCTTTATGCAGTGTTTTAGTCGCAAAACTATAGTAGTCCCAGTTTTCGCCCTCATTGATTGTCTTAAAATAACCTCCTGAATTACCAGATAATCCCCCAACCAAATAACTACTTGAGTTGCCCCATACCATATCATTTAAAATGCAATCTTCTTCTGGGGTATTAATCTGCTTTAAATCTTCATTTTGATTTTCAGAGCAAAATAATTGCTTTGTTTCCTTATCGAAAAAATAAATACGGTCGCTTTTAGGATAGCTTATTGCACTCGCTTGAAATTCTGTAATTTGTGAGGCTTTCCTGATCCAGTTATTATCTTGATCTGTAACAAAAAACGTAAAAGGAGAACTAAGGCTGCTCACACAGGCCATTTGCCCACTATAGGTTGCCACATTATTGAGCATACCGACATCCTCAAAAGATTCTACTAATTCAAAAGATCCAAGGCCATAACCTGCCGTATAAATAGATTTCTCCGACAGGAAATACATTAGGCCATCCAAAAAGAAGATATCAGAAACATTCCAAACCGGATATTTCTCTTTAAACTCCCAATTGATTAGTTCTTGGGATTCAATATAAAAGTCCCTGTACCAGCCCGGATCTATTATTGCCAGGGCACTCCTGTCTGGTTTAAAACCCAATACATTGATATGTGGCATATCAGTATATGTTCCCATATCTGGCGATAAATAAGTATATTCCCAATTTAGCCCAAAATCTTCAGAAACAGCGAGAGGCATTGAATAACACCCATCTTCGTAGCTGCCACAATCCCCATAAGCGATGAGTGTTGAATCCCCTATGGTTTTAATCCGCTTGAACTCATAGTAAAACTCACTGGAATGCAACATAAAATCCCAATTTTCACCACCATCTATTGAATTAATCACCAAAGCTCCTCCATATGCCCTGTTTTTTACAGCATTATTATCCGATTTGCCCCCATCGTAGTAACCTCCGGCAACAATATATTGTCCGTTAAAATAGCTAATATCGTTCAAATACCATAGGTCACTAAAATTCGGATCATATTTATATTGGAAGCTTTGACCTCCATCAACAGTATAATATGCTATCCGAAACTCCTGATCAATAAAAACACCATTATCATTATCTTCGAATGCAATAATTCCTTCAGGAGCACTCCAATTGTCAGACAAACCCGCTGGACGTATAAACTCCCAATGAAGCCCCCCATCCATTGTTTTGCCAATTTGGATAGCATGTTTATTATATCCGGGAATATATCTCCACAAAAGTGCTGTTCCCTGGAGACTGTCATGCATATCGATATCCAAAAATACAAAAGCTTCATCCAGAGTATATTTCAAACTCCATGTCCTGCCACAATCATTACTATGGAGTAATTGTTTGTCCGACCAAACAAAAGCAGAACGACTGCCCACAATATCAATTTCACATAATTTCGTATTGGCAACTGGTTTAACACAATGCCATTTATTACCCCCATCCTCTGTATATGCGATCCATCCAAGGTCTCCACAAATTATACCCCTAGCATTATCGAAAAATGCCATATCCTGCTCCATCTCGCCATAGGGAAGTGGATTGGCCCAATGGATTTGCTGGGCGGGAAGCCAAACAGTAAAAAACAAAAAGAACAGAATATGTAAATATTTCATAATTATTGTTTTATAACTATATCACTGAAACTCTCGCCCCCAGCCACCAAAGTACACACATAAGCCCCCGGCGCCAAATCATGTGTTTGGATCAAGAAACGGCTTGCCCGGCCATGCAGCATGATTTTGCTTTGGCGGACAATCTTTCCGTTCATATCGGTAAGTTGGAGCGTTGCTTCACCCTGAAATTCCAGGTTAATGCTGATTTGCAGGCTATTGGAAAAGGGATTACCTTCTATTGAGAAAGCTTTTTGCTCCGAATGGGTTGGGATGGGCTCGATGCCTACAGGCAGGCCATCGCCGAGGTAGAGCAGGCAATTACCGCCATAGATCCAAACAGCATCGTAAAAAGGGTCATAGCATAATTTTTGCATTTTTTGGTTTAACCCAATTTTTTTCCATTCATCATTTTTATTTTTTGTTAAAAGATAATATACACCCCAATAACCAGCTGCAATCGCTGCTACCCTTCCGTCATCCAGCACAATAAACTCATCAATATCTTGTAAACCTGTTTGAAGCCAGTTCGGGATTATCTGTTCAGCGGTAGAAGGATCTCCATCTTTGAACCTGAAGATTTCATTATAGTTTGACACATAAACCATGCTGTCATCCATTACCAGACCTTTAGATAGCTTATAATCCAAAAATTCCAAATGTTTATTCTCCCAGGTTTTTCCATGATCTGAAGAAGCATAATATCCGAAATATTTATAAAAAACATAAATCGTCCCATTTTCATAACAGAAGTTGGATACATTTTCAATATCACCAATTCCATCAGGCAGGTTAATCTCTTTAACAGATACATTTCCTGAATTAAAATTATACACAAATATTATTTGCAGATAACCGTCTCTATCACCAAATACATAAAAGCACCTGTCGTTTGGAACTTCAATAGACACTGGCTTAAAACCAACAATATCAGTATTATATTTATTCCATTGGGTCACGTTATTCTTGGCAATCAAAAAACCAAGACTATCATTTCCGGATATCGCAATAACAGATAAAGCATCACTTTGACCTGATACATCCAACGAAATTTCAGGAAGACTGATTTCATCAAAACTCTCAAAATAATCAGTACTAAACAAAATACCATCCTGTGTAAGGGCAGACATTTCATCTTTACTAAATAATACATTATAAATGTCTCCTCTATAATTACTGTAAACCGGCTCCCAGTTCAGATGATTGCTGGTAGTTACGAAAATTGGAGGCAGATCATGACTGAGGTTTGTTTCGTAAAACGCAAAAGCTTTGTTCGTATTAACAACTTCTACAGCCTTCATTGAATAATTGCCATACTGCTCTAACAAAACAGAGGTGTTTAATTCCCATGTATTGCCCACATCAAAAGAAGAAATCATTTTTACGTTGTCTTGTTCCTGCCCCATGGTTCCGCACACATAAATCAAAGAATCCAAGAACACGTTCATCCGTTCAGGCAAAAAATACAAACCTTGATCAATCCCTCTAAAAGTATTAATCCAGTTTTCTCCAAAATCGGTTGTTTTAATAACCTCAGTACCAAATGTAATATCAGTATTTTTCCCATTAAAAGTACTACATAATAGCAAGTAGGTGCTGTCATTTAGTCCTGCTATGCTTACGGGTTTTTGTACCTTATTTTTAAAACTGTATTCCAATGGCGCACAGTTTGCTCCTCCATTCACTGTCCTGAATATCCGTCCGTCATTATTGTTGTCGCTCCAGCTAAAAATAAGTCCTGTATTTTCATCGACAAAATCTAATCCCCTGATTTCTTCGCTTTGCAGGATATCCGCCAGATCGCCTTGCACCACAAACCAGGAATTGCCACCATCAATAGTTTTTAAGAGGTTTTTACTATTCATCCCATACCCGATTTGTGCATCAATCATGTCGATGGATGTTGGCCTCAAATTATGTAGATCAGATAGTGACGAAATAAAGCTCCACGAATGCCCGAAATCATTAATACGATAAAGGTTGACTGATGAGCTTACAAGTGCTTCACCTCCTCCCAACGGATAGATCCTCAATAAACTTTCAATGCAATTTGTTTCTACAGATTCCCATAAAACACCTCCATTGCTGCTTACAAGAGCTGTTCCATAAACTCCAGTCATAAATCCATGTTCACTATCAAAAAACATAATATCATTAATTTCTATTCCTGTAGGCCTGGGATTGGCCCAGTGTGTTTGCTGTGCCGATCCCAGGAAATTGAAAAACAAAAATGATATAGCAATAATTATTCGAAATTTCATAGTATTGATCCTCTCATTGAATTAATAATTGCGCTTGATCAAGAAAATCTGCCTGTTCACGATCTTACCGTTATTATCGACTACACAAAGGATGTATTGATCCGGTTTAAGCATATGTACGTCGATCGTTTTTTCCTGAGATATGATATGGATATTTTGGTTCATGTCGTAAATTATGGATTGGTCTCCATCCCACAAGCCCCTCAGGTTTATTACTTTATCAGCCGGATTGGGATACAACAGAATTTCACGAACATTTATATTTGTCGTATCAGTCATGGATTTATCTATAGCCCCTCCTCCACAGTAGATGGGTTGATAGGCTCCCAGGCCGTGAGGGATTGCCATTAAGGAATCATAATGAAACGCAAAATACCCCCTGTAATTGCTTTCCAAAAAACAATTTACCTGCCGATAATAGGTCTCATACATCACCATCCTCATTTCTACCCAGGTATCAAACATATGCCAGCCATGTCCAACCAGAATTGGTGCAGCATCTATAGGTATTGTATGACTGGACAAAAACATATCGTCAGTAAAATAGTGCTTTTCAAACCAATCATAGCATTGACCAACAGCTTCTTGATTTTCATAACTGGTATCTGTGGTACACAGGGTTACAACAGCATTATCAACACAATCTTTACTCATACATGTATTCCCTTTTTGTGGACAGTAGGTTTCAGGCATTATAATATCAAAATAGTGTTTATCTTGCCCATTAATATTATGTACTCCTACCCATTTATTAAAGTTACCATGAGGAAAGCTGTCAGGATCAAATTGGGAAAAATAATGCCAATTCCAATGAACAGTCCCCATATATATATTATCTAAATCTTGCAAAGAATAATTATTGGTATCATATTCGGGCATAAAAAAACCGCTGTCTTCCATAACCTCGTATAACTGAGCTGTGAGATCCAATTGGTTTCTTAAAATTGAATCATTAATTGCCCTATCTGATGAGCTACACATATGTCCACCCTCACCTTTTCTCCAATTATGCAAAGCCCAAGGCTCAAGATTCGTAACAACACCATGAAAATGCGCATTTTTGTCCCAATACTCAGTATGATTTGGAGTACTCCGAACATGTTTTTGATAATAAGCAATTTTCCACATCCTATCAAGGGATCGTTCCATACCGTCTTGAACACAACTATCAGGATCCTCCCATGTTTCGGGATCGGTGTGGTATTCTAAAATAAATGCAAAAACCTTCACTTTTAAAGAATCAGCCACATGACAAAAGTCAACAACCTTATCCCTATATGTTGCAGACCACCTTAGCCCTAAATTTTGAGGATTAGGATCCCCACCATAATACTGTTCAACTTTTAGAAAAACCGTATTAAATCCTTTTGCCTTTACATTATTAATTAGACTAATGTTCGAATTTTGATTAAAAGCATCTTTATATACAATAACCGCCTTATACCGATTTACTTGTCCAATGGTAAGCCCATTAAAAAAGAAACCAAAAATTACTACTAAAGCTACGGCTTTTAGGTTTGAAAACCAATTGTTCAATTTGTTTTGAGATCTGTTGTTTTTCATTTTCTAAGTTTTAAAAATTGGTTAATACGGGTTAATATTATAATGCATTAATAATTAACAGAACAAGAAAATTGCGATGGGCTTAATGGAGAAAATCTTTGTTTATCTCCAATGACTACGAAACAAAAGTATGTAATTAATATGAAACAGCAAGGAAGTCTTGTAACTTTTTTGTTAACTTCCCATTATTGTTTTATAATTTTTTCACTGAAACTCTCGCCCCCAGCCACCAAGGTACACACATAAGCCCCCGGCGCCAAATCATGTGTTTGCATAAGGAAACGGCTTGCCCGGCCATGCAGCATGATTTTGCTTTGACGGACAATCTTTCCGTTCATATCGGTTAGTTGGAGCATGGCTTCTCCCTGAAATTCCAGCTTGATATTGATTTGCAGGCTGTTGGAAAAGGGGTTGCCTTCAACTGCGAAAGCTTCTTGTTCTACATGGCTTTGGATGGGTTCGATGCCTACGGGCAGGCCGTCGCCGAGGTAGAGCAGGCGGTTTGGCGTGATACCTTTTAAAATTACAAACAACAGCACTTAACTCATTCACACAGAAAAAGATAGTGTTCACACAACAATACAATGAATAAATACAAATTCATCAATCAATTTGCATTATTCAGAGTTATTTTATTAATTTTGATACAGCATTTGCAACAACCATTAGAAATATTCTTATAAAAAAAGCATGAAAAAAAACAGAATAACCCTTAGCATTGTTTTTGTCTTCTTATTTACCCATGGCTTTGCCCAGCAGTGGACGGAGCCGGTTAAAATAAGCACACGAGAAGGGTATAATAGATATCCTGATTTTTGCATAGACAATGACGGCACGATTCATTGCGTATGGAGCTATGAGATATTGCAATTTCATAGGATTATTTATTATAGCAAATCAACAGATGGTGGACAGACCTGGATCGAACCGGAAGATATATCCCAAAATGATAGTATGTGGATGGAAGATCCACATATCCTTTCTGATTCAAAAAACAATCTGCATGTCTTCTATGATCACCGGGTTGGAAGTATAAACCCCAATATAGTTCATCGTTATTTTGATGGTGAAAACTGGAGTGACTTGGATACGGTTTCGTTTGGATGTGCGGGAGCGCGTGATAACAGGCCTGCTATTGACAATGAAGACAAGCTGTTTTGTTTCTGGTTTCTTGGTAATAGCTATGGCAATGCATATTTCAGAGTATTGGAAAACGGACAATGGGGCGAAATAATTGAAGTTTATGATAGTAGCAATAGCTTCTTCATAGAACGGGCTATTGTAGATTCAGCAAATGTAGTCCATTGTGCCGGGTATCATCATTATGTATGGCAATCACCCTTAGATCACACGGCTACTTATACAACCTATAATAATTTGCATTGGTCAGAGCTAACAAAAGTTAGTTCCGGATTCGGGGTATGGGTGGGAATTGATATAGCTTTGGATAATTATGGTTATCCCCATTTAGCCTGGAGACAGTCTCTGGATGATGGGGCTCCCCCTGAAAATGGGACTAATTATTCATATTTAGATGGCATTAATTGGAGGGATCCACAATTGATAGCCAAAAACGCTAATGCCCAAGCGATAATCATTGATAATTGCAATAGTGTTCATATCCTTGATAATGAAGAAATGAGAAATGGCTATAGGCTCATGCATTACCAGTTAACAGAAGGCAAATGGATTGGAGAGCTTTTGGACAGCAGTATTTATGGAATTTACTATAATAAGCTTATTAACCACGATGGTTTTTTGTATTTAATCAATGGCAAGGCCGATACCATCATAAACACAAAAGTATTTTCATCTATTTTTTTCAGAAAATATGCAATAACAACAGCTGTGGAGGAGGGCAAGCTACAGGCATTTGATTCCTTCAGGCTTTATCCCAACCCATCAAGGGGCAGCACCACCATTGATTATACCCTCAAAGAAGAGGCTCCAATACTCATAGAGGTTTACGGCCTCAATGGAAAAATGATAGATAAAATCCTGGACAAAAGACAGACTGCGGGCAGGTATCAAATTAAGTGGAACGGTACAGATAAAAACAGAAAGGAGGTAAAAAACGGCCTGTACCTAATTCGCCTGCAAGCCGGCAGGTATTTTACAGCACGCCCGGTGGAAATTGTCAGGTAAATATATATAATGTTAAACCGATATTGACCGGGAGCAGGGGGCAAAAGACTCTGATATCTCGCAAACAAAGGCCTTATTGCACCCCTTTAACCGGTTGGTATTACAAAAGTAAAAATTATGAATTACTTTCGATCTTTCTTTCTGTTTTTTATGATCCTGGGTATAAGCAATCTGGCTGTGGCACAGGAAAAATATGCCGTGCTTATTGCGGGGGATTACTCAAAAAGTACTGATCCATTACCATTGAGCAGCCAATAGAATGGGGGACTAGGTGGAGGTAATGATGAGTTTTGGAACGATATTTATTTAATGTGGGAAATGCTAACAGAACCTATTAGTGAAGGAGGAAAAGGTTTTCTTGAGGAAAATGTTTACGTGCTCTATGCTGGTGGAATTGATTATTGTCGGCTTTTTACTATACATGATCGGTATGATCCTGGAAGCTCAAAAACAGTAACTGATTATTCTGCTTACCGAAATAAGCTGGAGCTTGTTTTTAACGGCATGGCAACTGGAAATAATGGTTTCCCTCAATTAAGCCAAGATGATTTCCTTTTTGTTTGGTCTCATGGCCATGGAATAGGCTCAAATGGGAATTCTTCCTTAATGTTACATGAGCTTCCAATAAGTGATGATGACTTTGCAGCATTGGTTGATCCTATACAGGCAGGTAAGAAAGTATTCTGGATGCAGCAATGTCGTTCAGGTGGATTTGTTGACGAATTGGAAGCAAATAATTCTTTTTTCCATTCAGCCTGCTTACCGGATGACACGGCATGGAGAGCTGATGATTATCCGGGTGTCGAAAATGAAGTTAGAAACGGAGTTACTTACCATCACGGTGAATTCAATTTCCATATGTATTCTTCAACTAATGGAGAGACACCTTTAGAAGGTGTTACCACCTATAACAATGAGCCTTTATCAAATGCAGATCTTAATAATGATAATTGCATAAGTGTTTATGAAGCTTACGCCTGGGAAGTTTCGCATGAAACCACTATTGAAACTCCGGTTATGTCTGACCTTGGTTCAATAGGTTCCACCACCTCCCTGCGTTTCCCTACCCTGATGTTCGAGGACATCACCATCACCGATAGCCATCGGGGGATCATAGGCGTAACAAAAGATGTGCGCATTATGCCCGGCCAAACCCTTACGCTCTACGATAAGGCCAAAGTGCATTTTATCAACGATGCAAAAATCACCGTGGAAGCTGGCGCCAGTTTAGTAATTGGCGACAATGTGGAGTTTATCTTGGATGATCCGCATGGCACTTCCGACCCATCGCATTCGGCAATAATTATCCGGGGAAATGTTAGCTTTGGCAACAACGTCAAATTCAGTTCCAAAAACGGCCACGACTGGAAAGGCCTGGACTTTGATGCCATGACCACATCCTATAGCTTGCAGGGAATAGAATTCGACCACTGCGGTATCTATGGCTCGGCAAGGCTTACGGTAAGTAACTGCGCCTTCGAGGATGCCCATGTGAGCCTGCGCAGCAGCACCAGCAGTTTCAGCCAGTGCAATTTCACCAATTCGTCCATCTATGCCAATGTAGCCACTTCCTTGCATACACTGGAGGTAAACAACTGTTCATTTGACGGCACCAACGAAGATTATGTCATCTACCTGAGCGATTATCAGGATTTTGATATTTCCAACAATAACATCAGCTATTCTTCCGGCGACGGCATCAGCCTGTATTATTGCGGACATGGCGGTATTTCCATGGAGGATGTCAGCAATAACGACATAATATGTTCGGCCACTTCGGGCACACATTATGGCGTTATTGCCTATCAAACAGATGTAGATATCACCAATAATACCATCAGCGGGAACAGCATTGGCGTGGCCAGCCTCAACAGCAGCAGCAGTTTGCTTACCGGCCACACCTCAGTTGCCAGCCTGGCACAGCGCATTACCGGCAATTCGCAATACCAGGTATATGCCACGTCATCCTCTTTCCCACATACCTTTGAGCACAATATCATTTATGGTTCTTCGTCCCCTTATGTGTATGCGGCAGGTTTTTATACCCCTGCATCGCTTGATGTGCGCAACAACTACTGGGGCAGCAATTTCAACCCTTCATCGCACCTTTATCCATCGGCAGCCTATGACTGGTTCCCGGTATGGACGCCAAACTCCTATATGCTGAAAGAATCCGGCCCACAGGACATGCTCTGGCAAGCCATGGAACTGGTGGAAAACGGGAATTATGCACAGGCTGAAAATATCCTGAAAGGGATCATCGACGGTTATCCCGAAGGCGAAGAAGCCATCAGCGCAACAAAAGTGCTTTATAAAATGCAGGCAAAACACAATAGTGATTATACAGGCCTGAAGCAATATTTCCAATCCACATTAGAACTTACCGAAGACACGGCGCGCATGTTCAGGTTGCTGAGGTCGATGGTTTGCTGGTGCGATGTAAAAAGCGGCAGCCTGCACCAGGCCCTTTCGGGTTTCAACCAGATCATTGCCGATCCTTTTGATTATCCGGACCAAATTTTTGCCGAACTTGACAAGCAGTATGTTGAAGAACTTGTTGCTGCACAGGGAAACCTAAAGTCTGGAGGCAACAGTACTTTGGCTGCCCGTCAGTTTGAGCTAACCCGCGATTTGTTTGGCGAAGAAAAGGGAATGGACGAATGGCTTTCTGAAGAGAGCCCGTTGGCAAACCTGAGCATATATCAAAAAACATCAGGAACAGCTGCCCTGCAGTTTGATTCAGAAGTTTCCGGTGAAATAGAGATCAGCCTCTACAGTATTGACGGCAGGCTTTGCCAGCAATGGCACAAAAGCATCCAAAAAGGTGCAAACCAAATAGATGTGGAACTGAATTCAGTGCCGAAAGGGGTTCATTTGGTCAGCCTGCGTTCGGTAGGTGGGCAATTTTATGGCAGTGTGAAGCTAAGCATTGGACTGTAAATGTATAAAAACAAATCTCAATCCATGTAAAAAAAGGAGATGGTTAGCTTTTGCACTGAGCTCCACGAAGCGATTGACTCGATTAAAAGGAAGTCAGCCCTTTTACTACTACTTCGCTGAAACTGTTACCCCCAGTCACCAATGTACACACATAAGCCCCCGGCGCCAAATCCTGTGTTTGCATAAGGAAACGGCTTGCCAGGCTATGCAGCATGATTTTGCTTTGACGGACAATCTTTCCGTTCATATCGGTAAGTTGGAGCGTGGCTTCGCCTTGATATTCCAGGTTGATATTGATTTGCCGAAAAAGATCTATTATTAGGTATCTTTGCAGATTGAAAAAGGATGATAGATGAAATGGCTCAAAAAAATATTCCTGCTTCCGGTTTATATTTATAAATATATCATCAGTCCGCTGACGCCGCCTTCGTGCAGGCACTACCCTACTTGTTCCTCCTATGCGATAAGTGCCGTGGAGCGTCATGGGATTATAAAAGGCGGGAAAATCGCCACAAACCGCATTGCCCGTTGCCAGCCCTGGGGCACCAGCGGATATGATCCTGTACCTCTGTTTTTATTCAAAAAACTGAAAACCCAAAAATTCCCCAGCTCGGATTTGCTTAAGGAAAGGGAAAAGCACGAAGGGATAAATGAATAAAGCGCCACAATGTCAGGATTATTGAATATCTTTCAGGTTTTCGGTCATATTGACATTCAAATAATTAATTTTAACTTTCGGATTCCTCCATTTTCGGCTGGCACATCATTTGAAAGGCATAATGCGATTATATCAATTATTAACCTTAAAAATAGGAGGATAAGTTATGTTACCTGTTTTAAAAAATCGTTTTGTACCCAGTTTGTGGGATGAGTTTTTTGGCAAAAACAATGTAAACCGGTTTTTCGACAGTGAATTTGCCGATACTATGCCGGCAGTGAACATCAGGGAAGATGGCGACAGCTTCAATATTGAAGTAGCTGCTCCGGGTATCGACAAAAAAGATTTCAACATCAAAATAGAAAATAATGTGTTGAGTATCAGCACTGAGCAAAAGGCCGAAAAAGAAGAAAAGAAAGACAATTACATTCGTAAAGAGTTTAATTACTTTGGTTTTCAGCGCTCATTTGCACTGCCGGAAAGCGTAGATCACGAAAAGATCAAGGCCAATCATAAGGATGGCGTTTTGATGGTCAGCATTCCGAAAAAAGAAGAAGCCAAAGAAAAACCACCAAAAACCATTAAAATTTCGTAAAAACTAAAACCCAGCTGATGGCTGGGTTTTTGGTTCTACACGGAATTTCGTAGAAAGAAATTAGAATGCTATTTCAAACAGATTCCTCCAAAGTTTCCTCATACTTCGGAAACCTTGTCGGAATGACGCATTTTTATGGAGTCAGGAGGCAAATGCGGCGAGGACGCGTCTGAAATATGTTATTGTGTCCTCGCCGCATTTGCCTTAAACACCTAATAAACAGCGTCATTCCGACCGGAACAAAGCCAAACGAAGTGATTAAGGCTTTGTGAAGGGAGGAATCTGTTAGGGATAAATGGTTTATTAATAAATATCTCCATATTATTTTCAAACATTATTGTTACCCACGAAATTCTTAGTAGAACCGGGTTTTTAATTATTTTATTAAACATTTCCAAAGTTAGAAACCTTGGAAATGTTTAATAATAATGCGTTTCAACCACCGGCTGCCAAAAGGAAAGGTAAGCATCATCATTTACTGCTTTGCATACATTTTCAAAAATACAATGCCTGTGATCGCCGATTTGAACAGCCAGGCTCAAGGAACAGGGATTTTTTGCACAACGCCCTGAGCGGCATAGCGGTTCGTCCAGGCAGCAGCTCCGTCCCAGCAGATAAAAAATATCGTTCATTTTTAAGGAATTGAATTCTGTTTGCGCCACAATGAGCTTTATCGCTTCAATACAAGCAGACCGAATCGCCTCATCTGACTCCAAAACAATACGCTTTTGAAGCTTTTGCCGCAATTTCTGATCCACTATTTCAACAGCTCCGCAACGCAAAAGTACCCGCTGCATATGGTAATCCATTATCGGAACCAGATTTTCGGGATCGGAGACTTGAAAAAGGCCTGCATCTTCAAGTAATTTGATCAGAAATGAAGATTTTTTATGCAATGGATCCGCAAAGGCTCGCATTTGAGATAAGCGCTGGTATATTTCATCGCAGCTTAATTGCTGATGGTCTTTTGAAAACAAATCCGCCACAGCACCCGGGAATTGCTTTATCAAAAATGCAGCCGCATCCAGCATCAGCCCTGCACGCTCCTCAAGGCGATCCAAAGTACAGCTTTCCGGATCACGGTTTTCGGCAAATAAAGGTTTGATCAAATAGATAAGCTTCTCCTGCCCTGCTTTGAGCATGAAACCGGGATCCAGGAGTGGCGACTCATTTTGAGCCAGTTGCGTAAAAGCATATTCCAGATATTCCCAGCCAAAAAGTTTCAGTTTTTCATTTTTAAGTGCATAGGTTTGATGGCAAATGGCCACAGAAAAGAAATACGCCCGGAAGCGGCTTTCCGCACTGGCTTTCATTTTCAGGAAAGGCCGGTCGTAAAATTCAGGCCGGAATTCGAGTTTATTGATTATCTGTCCCAGACTGGCGCAAATGTCCACATCAATCATAATCTTTTCCATAACAAGCAGATATAAAAATCCCCCACATCATTTTATGCAGGGGATATTTTCGAAAATATTAGTTATTTCCTAAGATGATAGGCAGGCCGTCTTTTCCGCTTCCTACCACAATCACTTTTGTATTGGGTGATTTAGAAAGTTCGAGTGTAGCCTGTATTCCCTTTTCTTTCAGGATTTTATCGGTAATACTTGCCGAGAGGATTTCGTTGGCCCTTGCCTTACCCTCAGCATCAATACGCTGGCGTTCTGCTTCTTGCTTTGCTTTTGCGAGTTTAAATTCGTACTCCAGCGACTCCTGTTCCTGCTTCAGTTTGCTTTCGATTGCCTGCTTAATGGTAGGAGGCAAAACAATAGAACGGATCAGGATCTGGTTCAGGGTTACAAACTTATTTTCCAGGATTTTTTCTGTTTCTTCAAAAATTTCATCCTGGATTGCATCTCTTTTTGTCGAATAGATCTGTTCCGGGGTATAGCGGCCGATCACGCTACGGGCCGAAGCCCTCAAACTTGGAATAACCACCCTGCGCAGGTAGTCCTGGCCGATATTCATATGCAGCATGCCCAGTTTAGCAAATTCAGGACGATACCATGCAGAAACATCCACTTTGATTTCCAATCCATTGGAAGACAGTACATTCATATCTTCAGCAACTTCCTGCTGACGGGTTTCATAAATGATCATATCATTCCAGGGAGCGATAAAATGAAATCCCTCACCGTATGTTTGAGTCGTATCAATTCCGCCACCAAAAGTACGGAAGAGCACACCACCGTGGCCGGCTTCAATGGTTACGGTAATACTGCTCCAGAAAATTACCACGACAATAACTGCTCCCAGTAATAATGCGAGGGGCAAAACGCGTTTCATGTTTAATTCATCTTGTGCCATAATTATGCTTTTAAATTTTCAAACAAAGATACAATCTTAAACCGGATTTCCAATTTTGCCAGGAAAAGATTCATAAATATTCAATGAAACGTAAATAGCTGAATAAAAATACAATAAGCTAAAAAAAAGTTTTATTTAGGGTATAAAAGCTTTATTAAATTTGCTTAGATTTGCCCACATAATCTAAAAATAACATTAACCTTAAACTATTATGAACAAATTAGCAGTAATAGCTTTTGGCGGAAATGCACTACTCAGAGGCGACCAAAAAGGCACCATCGACGAGCAGGAAGCCAATGTTTTTGACACCTGCAGCCATGTTTTCGAACTTATTCGCCGCGGATATAATGTGGTGATTGGCCATGGTAACGGTCCTCAGGTCGGCAATGTACTTTTGCAACACGAAGCCGGTGAGAAGGTTTTTGGTATTCCCAAAATGCCCATTGATTTTTGTGTAGCAGAAACACAAGGTTCGATTGGTTATATGATCGAGCAACAAATGCGCAATGTATTAATGAAAGAAAACATTGAGCGCGATGTTATTACGCTTATCACCGAAGTGATGGTCGATAAAAACGATCCTGCTTTCCAAAACCCCACAAAACCGGTTGGTCCCTTTTATACCGAAGAAGAAGCAAATAAATATGCCAGTGCAGCAGGAGCACAATTTGCAGCCGATCCCCGTGGAAGAGGATACCGCAAAGTAGTGGCCAGCCCGCGTCCGGTAAGCATCAACAACAAAAAAACCATCGAAAATATTGCCCGTTCCGGTCAGATTGTAATTACAGTTGGTGGTGGCGGAATCCCGGTTTTTAAAGTAGAAGAGAAAAAACTGCAAGGCATTGATGCTGTTATTGATAAAGACCTGGCCAGCAGTATGCTTGCAACACAAATCAAAGCCGATGAGTTCTACATCCTAACCGATGTGCCCAAGGTTTGCATCAATTTCAACAAACCCAACCAAAAAGATCTGGATGTAATTACTGTTAGCGAAGCAGAGCAATATCTCGAAGAAGGACACTTTGCTCCCGGCAGTATGGCGCCAAAAGTAAAAGCAGCCCTCGAATTCGTGAAAAACGGTGGTGAAAAATGTATCATCACAACGGCTGCAGAACTGGATAATGAAGGCTCCGGAACACAAATTATTAAAGGATAAACCAAGATCACAACGAAATATAATTTTTAAAAAAATCACATCATGGCTTACAATCTGAGAAACCGCAATTTCCTGAAGCTCTTAGACTTCAGCCCCAAAGAAATCAAATTCATGCTTGATCTGTCAGCAGATCTGAAAAAAGCAAAATATGCCGGCACAGAGCAACAGACTATGAAAGGCAAAAACATTGCTTTGATTTTCGAAAAAAGCTCTACACGTACACGCTGTGCTTTTGAAACAGCAGCATACGATCAGGGTGCCAATGTAACCTATTTAGGCCCTTCAGGCTCTCAAATCGGTGCAAAAGAATCGATGAAAGATACTGCGCGCGTTTTGGGCAGAATGTATGATGGCATCGAATACCGTGGCTTTGGACAAGATGTTGTTGAAGAGCTGGGTAAATATGCCGGCGTTCCGGTATGGAATGGTTTGACCACTGAATACCACCCAACACAAATCCTTGCAGATTTCCTCACAATGATGGAACACTCTGACAAGCCTTTGAAAAATGTTACTTTTGCTTATGTGGGCGATGCACGCAACAATATGGGCAACTCACTGATGATCGGCGCTGCCAAAATGGGAATGGACTTCCGTTCTATTGCTCCAAAAAGCGTTCAACCCGAAGAAACACTCGTAAACGAAGCCAAAGAAATCGCCAAAGAAACTGGCGCTAAAATTCTGGTTACCGACAATATCGAAGAAGGCGTTAAAGGCTGCGACTTTATTTATACAGATGTTTGGGTATCCATGGGCGAAGCCGATGAAGTATGGAAAGAACGTATCGAGCTGCTGAAGCCATATCAGGTAAACAAAGCTATGATGGACGCTACCGGAAACCCGGACGCAAAATTCATGCACTGCCTGCCCGCTTTCCACAACAGGGAAACCAAAATTGGTGAAGAAATTTACCAGAAATTTGGCATCGAATCCATGGAAGTAACTGAGGAAGTTTTCGAATCTCCTGCATCCATCGTGTTTGACGAAGCCGAAAACCGCCTGCATACCATCAAAGCGGTGATGGTTGCTACACTTGGCGCATAAGAAATCACATTTGATTTATACAGAAAAGACAGCTCAATGGGCTGTCTTTTTTTATTTCGGGAAGAACATATGTTTCTATACCTAATTTTTCGGGAAGCAGTTTGAATGGCATTTAAACAGATCCCTCCTTCCGAAAGCTACCGGAATTCCTCCAAGCCTCTGTTGTAAAAACGCCCAAATGACCACAAGCGTCACTAAAAAAATTAAGGAAATAGAAAATTCCTGCGGGATTTCCTGATTAAAAAGGCTGCTGCTAAAGAATTAAAATCATTCTTTAGCAAGCTCATTAACAATCATCTATCCCCGAAAACTAATTTTACGCAGACGCAAACTCTGTGGTGTGATCTCGAGGAGTTCGTCATCGCGGATATACTCCATGGCTTCTTCGAGTGTAAACTCAATTTTTGGTGGCAACTTCACATTGTCGTCGGAGCCGGATGCACGCATATTGGTAAGTTTTTTCCCTTTGATGACGTTGAGTGGCAGATCAATTTTGCGGGTATGTTCTCCAACCACTTGTCCTTTATACACCTGCTCACCGGGCGCCACAAAGAAACGTCCGCGGTCTTTCAGCCTGTCAATTGCATAAGCCAGTGCCTGACCGGTTTCCATGGACACCAGCGAACCGTTTTGATTGGAAATAATTTCTTCTTTCAGCGGGCCGTATTCAAGGAAACGGTGTGTCATTACGGCTTCACCGGATGTTAAAGTAACCAGCTGATTACGCATCCCAATAAGGCCACGGGAAGGAACAACAAATTCAAGATGAAGGATATCGCCTTTGGGTTCCATCACCTGCATCTCCCCTTTTCTATTGGTAACCAGCTCAATGGCTTTTCCCGACATTTGCTCGGGCAAATCAATGACCAGCAATTCGAAAGGCTCGCATTTCTGGCCATCAATTTCTTTCTGGATTACCTGGGGTTTCCCCACTTGCAGTTCGTAACCTTCACGGCGCATGGTTTCAATCAGGATGGAAAGGTGGAGGATTCCGCGGCCAAACACATTAAATTTGTCTTCGGAGTCTGTTTCTTCTACTTTGAGGGCCAGGTTTTTCTCCATTTCCTTCATCAGGCGGTCGCGCAGATGGCGTGATGTAACGTATTTGCCTTCTTTGCCAAAAAACGGGCTGTTGTTAATGGTAAAGAGCATACTCATGGTGGGTTCGTCCACCTGGATGCGTTGCAGTGCTTCGGGCTGCTGCAGATCGGCTACCGTATCGCCAATATCAAAACCTTCGATGCCGACCAAAGCGCAGATATCGCCACAGCTCACCTGTTTGGCTTTTTCGCGTCCCAGGCCTTTAAATACATAAAGTTCCTTGACTTTCACTTTTTTTGTTGAGCCATCGCGTTTGCAGAGTGCATATTCCTGGCCTTCAACAATATCTCCACGAAAAACACGTCCAATGGCAATCCGCCCCACAAAGCTGCTGTAATCAAGGCTGGCCACTTGCATTTGCGTAGGGCCTTCAACATATTTAGGTTCGGGAATAATATCGATTATTTTATCGAGCAATGGCAGGATATTATCGGTAGGTTCTGTCCAGTCGTCGCTCATCCAGCCCTGCTTGGAGCTTCCGAAAACGGTTTCAAAATCGAGCTGGTCTTCGGTAGCATCGAGGCTGAACATCAGATCAAACACGGCTTGCTGCGTTTCATCCGGACGGCAGTTTTCCTTATCTACCTTATTTACGACTACAATGGGTTTCAAACCACGTTCGATGGCTTTTCCGAGCACAAAACGTGTTTGCGGCATAGGGCCTTCAAAAGCATCCACAAGCAGTAAAACGCCGTCGGCCATTTTTAAAACACGCTCCACTTCCCCACCAAAATCAGCGTGACCAGGAGTGTCTATCAGGTTGATTTTAATGTCTTTATATTGAACAGAAACATTCTTCGAAATAATCGTAATGCCCCTTTCGCGTTCCAGATCATTATTATCGAGCAAAAGCTCCGTATGTTCCTTCCTGCTGTCAAGTGTTTTGCAGGTTTCGATGATCCGGTCAACCAAGGTTGTTTTGCCATGATCCACGTGTGCGATTATGGCTATGTTGCGTATTTTTTGCATACTTCTGAATTTGAGCGTGCAAAAATAGTCTTAATAATCGAGATTAATCAGTACTCATTGTGAAATAAAAGTTATTTCTCTTCGGGTCGTGAGCTTAAGTACTTGTTTTTAAAATATTTAAACAGCTCATACTGTGTGCGTATATTCTTTTTGCCACCTTCAATTATTTGGTTCACATTATGTTCATCCACCAGTCGGGCACTGACATTGTCGTTCAGTTGTATATTAAGAATGTCAATTAATTCTTGTTTTAGTTTTTTATCAGGAATGGGTATTACACATTCAATTCTCCGGTAAAGGTTCCGTTTCATCCAATCGGCAGAACCTATATAAACTTTTTCCTTGCCACCGGCATAGAAATAAAATACGCGCGCATGCTCGAGATAACGGTCCACAATACGGATAATACGGATATTTTTGCTGTATTTCTTATTCGGAATCAAACAGTTTACGCCGCGTACCAGACAGTCGATTTTCACACCTGCTTCACTGGCTTTATAGAGTTCAGAAATCATTTTCGGATCTTCCAAACCATTGACTTTTATTATAATATATGCTTTATCTCCCTTCTGAACCTGTTTTATCTCCTTGTCAATCAACTTTTTAAAAGTTTCGGTCATATTGAAATTGGGCACAAGGATTTTATCAAATTTTTCCGGGGGTGTTTGATGTTCCAGATAGCTGAAGAGTTTGTTCAGATCGGAAATTATATCCGCATTAGCGGTAAAATATCCATGATCGCAATACAAACGGGCTGTTTTTTCGTTGAAGTTTCCGGTTCCGATGAAGCTCAAATCACGGTTTTCGCCCTTCGGCCCTGCTTTTCTTTTGATAAGTGCAACTTTTGAATGCACTTTTAAGCCCGGCAGAAAATAGATTATCTTGATCCCGGAATGCTTCATTTCCCTTGCATACTGCAAGTTGGCCTCTTCATCAAAACGGGCTTTCAGCTCCACAAAAACGGTAACATCTTTTCCGTTGAGTGCAGCACGAATCAGGCTGTTGACCACCGCAGAATTGGAAGCAACACGATATTGCGTAATTTTAATGCTTTCTACATCGTCGGTATGACCGGCTTCCTGCAAAAAGCTGATAAAATACTCGAAGCTTTGGTATGGAAAACTTAAAAGTACATCCTGATTTTCAATGACCTGAAGCATTGAGGCTGCGTTTTCGAAAACCGGCAGTTTAATCGGTTTTATGTTCTCCAGCTCATGTTGCGGATGAAAAGGGTTTGGAAAGGAGAAAAAATGCCTGAAATTATTTGTCCGCCCGCCTTTTACAATTGTATCGTGCGATATATCAAGTGTTTCCAAAAGGAAGTGCAACATATTCTCGGGCATTTCCTTATTAAACTGGAAGCGGTTTGGCCGTCCTACTGCGCGGGTTTGTTCGAGCTGTTCAATGGCCTCGATCAGATCTTCATTGTCGTAATCTTCGTAATCCAGGTCAGCATCGCGGGTAATTTTAATGGTGTACCAGTTATTGATATGAAAACCCGGGAAAATTTCATGGGCATAGCGCATAATCAAATCTTCAAGGAACATCACGCTATGACGGCCTTCACGCACCGGAAGCTGGATAAAACGCGATATATCATGATCGGTCGGCAGTTTCAGCAAAGCATAACGCGGCGTGCGTACTTTAATGCTCCCGAGCGTTTTCTGTTTGGTATAGAGCTGGATTGCGATATAAATCTGACCTGTACGTAAAAATGGCCGGATACGTTTTTTCACCAAAAGGATGGGCTGCACCGCCGGCAAAACTTCATGCGAAAAAATGCTGTGGGCATGGGCTTCCTGTTCAGCATTTAAACGGGCATCAAAGGCAGGCAGCTCTATGCCGATTTCTTCCAGCTTCGGGATGATCCGGTTATAAAAAAGCTCATTAAACTCAATCTGGTGGCGCGATACAATTTTGTTGATCTCGCGGATAAAAGCATCCGGTTTAACGCTCTTATATTTTGGATGTTCCGGATCCAGGCTACGTTCCAGTTCGCGGTAATAACTTACGCGCACGCGGTAAAACTCCTCCAGGTTATTGGAATAAATTGCCAGGAATTTGATGCGTTCGTATAAAGGAAGGCCTTCATCATAAGCAACTTCCAATACCCTATGGTTAAACGACAACCAACTTATGTCACGGTTAAAAAAACGATATGTTGCCATGCTGATATTCCTTTTTAATTGAAGGGCAAGTTACGTAAAAAGCCTGATCTGCCTTTACGCAGAGCTTTATTTTTTTCCTATTTTTGGCGGGTTTTACGAATATATCACTAACAAAACCGGAATGACAAAAAGAATTTCGATGAAAATTTTCATAACCACACTATCTGTTTTTCTGCTGTTTTTAGGATATGGGCATCAGCTTCAGGCACAAAATACGCCCAAAGACCGCGGCTATATTGTTGAAGTGGGCGATCAGGCCCCTGTTTTTGCAGCAAAGCTCGATAATGGCAAGCAATTCGACCTTCAAAAGCAAAGAGGCAATATTGTGATGCTGCAGTTCACCGCCAGCTGGTGTGGCGTATGCCGCAAGGAAATGCCGCATATCGAAAAAAGGATTTGGCAAAAATTCAAGGATAAAGACGTAGTTGTTATAGGTATTGATCGCGATGAACCTTTGGAAACAGTACAAAATTTCGCGGAACAAACCGGCATCACTTACCCGCTGGCACTTGATCCGGCCGCCGAAATCTTTCAGCTCTACGCGCATCACAAGGCAGGTGTTACGCGCAATGTTTTGATCGACCGGGAAGGCAAAATCGTGTTCCTTACCCGCTTGTTCGACGAAAAAGAGTTTGATGCGCTGATCGATAAAATTGAAGAATTACTGATTAAGAATTGACATCCAGTAAATTACATCCTAGAAAAAATCAAATTTATAAGCTTCTATGAAACAATTATTCCTTACGGCACTGATCCTGCTCTACAGCCTGTTTTCTATTGCTCAGGTGAATACTGAAAAATACCGCAAATACGGAACAAAACCCGGTTTTAACACCAATCTCGGGCTGAATGTTGGCTATGAAAAAGGTAATTCCAATTACCTGACCACTGAAGCCAAAATCCGCTTTGACTACAATATGGTCAAGTACAACTTTTTTCTGGTAGGAAGTATTGATTATAAAGATGCGAACGAAGAAAAAGTAAAGAACAAAGGTTTTGCCCATTTTCGCGCCATCAGGAAACTGAGCAAAGTTTTTTCAACAGAAGCTTTTGCACAGCTCGAATACGATGAATTTATTGATCTAAATCAGAGGCTGTTGCTGGGTGGCGGAATCCGTTTAAACCCGATGAATGCGAGCGATAAACCAGACAGCCTGCGCAAACTGAATTTTCATATTGGCATCGGTATGATGTACGAAGATGAAGAATATCAAAATCTCGAATCGGGACTGAACTTCAATACAGATGCACGCTCAACGAATTATTTGTCAGTTGATTATGATCTTTCCGAAACGGTGAATATTGCCGGAGTGTTTTATTATCAGCCTTTGGTGCGCAATTTTTCTGATTTTCGCTTTATGGCCGACGCAGTCCTGGAAGTTAAAGTTTTAAAAAGGCTCTTTTTGCAGATGGTGGTACACTATAAATACGATAGCCGACCGGAAATTGTTGATGTAAAATACGATCTGGAACTGGAAAACGGACTACGCTTCAGCTTGTAATAAATTTGATCCAATCAAAATTGCCTCCTGCACTTTTAAGAAAAAAAGTTTCAAAAGAAAATTAATCTTTGATTATCAATTGTTTATCAATGCCTTTCATTGATTTTAGCTGTAGCATATACAAACCATCTTGAAAATCGCTCATATCAATGATGAAACTGTTACCGATAAATTCATCTGAAATTAAGAGCTTCCCTGTTAAGTCATAAATAATAACAGTTATTTTCATGTTTGGATCTCCTTGAATGTTTATGATGTCCCTGCTTGGATTTGGGAATATTTTCAAATAATTTTTGTCTGTTTTACTTTCATAAACATCTTGAATAATTGAGTAATAGAATATTTGTTTTGTCTCATTGATCCACATATGATTATCATCATCAAAGGTCTGAAATTCTTTTTCATGCAAATTGTTGAAATTATTATAAACGTAAGAATACCTCCATTCGTCGAGAATGTTTGAGCTATCACCGCTCTGCCGTCTATTTTCGACGAGATTACCTTTCTCATCATAATCATATATTATCCTGAAGAAATTCCAATATCCGGAAAAACGATCCATGTGTGCATATTCAAGTAGTTGATTATCAATATTATATTTATGCTTCAAGATGACGCTGGTATGCCAATTTTGAGCAATTGTATCCCAATCATCAAAGTTTTTCAGTCTTATTCTGTTCTCAAAATCATATACATAAGTATTTCTGCTTACTTTATCCGATGTTCCGTACCGATATGTCAAATCTTCAATTAAGCTATCATTTGAATAAGACAATACATGATACCAACTCGTATCCCATTTCTGATTTGAATTAAGCAATGAGATAAAAATTTCGTCGTTCTGATGGAATTCGTTATAGAGGTATTCCCATTTTGTTATCGAATCAAAGATATAGGTCTTTAACCTGTTAAGTTCATCATATTGATATTCCTGGGTACTGGAAATACTCCAATTTAAATGAGTATCGCACACCTTCTCAATGTGCTCTTTTAAATTACCGTTATCATCATAAATACTAATAGCCCTATTACCATATGTTGCATTTGGAATCCCATGAATCCTGAAGATGCTATATGTATCAACAAGCTTTCCCGCTTCATTCCATTTCGAATATTCACAATCGACCCAAATGTTATTGTCCACATCCCAGTATTTTCTTACGTATTCTTTTTTGGTAAAATCAGGATAGTATCTTATTGAATCCAGATAGCGGTTCTGCCATTCATTCTGTATGGGGTCATATCTGTACTGGAGTGCATTTATGGGATGGCCATTTTCATTTCTTGCGGTAATGTAGTACTTATCTGTTAGCACATAGTCGTTCTGATCAGACTCAAAATAATAAACCGAATCTAAAATTTCATTGTCAATTTTTGCTTCAAGTAATTGTGCATATGACTGTTGAAATAAAAAAAACAAGGGTATAAGGTATATCTTTTTCATCAATCATTCGTTTTATGAGCTGATATTTATTCTACAAATATAATTTTTTTTGTTGTACTAATTTCTTCTTGTTTTATCGGCAAAAATTTTCTGTTATCGAACCTATTAATACGTGCTGAACACAAAAGTGCCCCTGTCACTTTTGCTGTTCGGTACACCTTTTCATTTATCACCATAAGTTTTTCGCTCCAATCTTCGCCTACTTGGCAATAATTCCCTAACTTTACTCCAAATCAATTCCAAGCAACAGAGCGCATATGAAAACAGAATTATTTAAACTATCCCATCCGGAACAAAGGGAGCTGATTACCGAACAATTATATCCCGCCACAGCATTTGCCAATAATCCGTTTCTGCTTCGTTTTAAGGGACTTGCAAAAGCAGAATATCTGGAAACCGCACTGCTTAAAATAGTAGAAACACACGATGCCCTGCGCACGCAAATTACACAAAAAGAGGGTGTGTTTTATCAGTATGTTGCTCCTTATCAGGATTTTGTTCCCGATTATCTCGATTTTTCGGATAATTATGGCCGCAAACGCTTTTATCAGTGGCTCGACAAAGCACGCAACCATGTTTTCCGCTTTACCGACAGCCGTTTGTTTTATGCTGCCATCCTCAAATTACCGGACGATGAACACGCTATTTTCCTGAATGTACATCATATCCTTTCCGATGGGTTTACTTTCCATCTGCTAATCCATCAATTGGAGTACGTTTATAAACAATGTGTTGCTGGTGCGTCCACCGATTTGCCCGGGACGCCTTCGCATTTGCAATATCTTGATTTTGAGGCAGAATATTTGAAATCGTCCGCATTTGAGCGCGATAAAGCCTATTGGGAAGGCTGTTTTGAAGAACTGCCGCCCGAACTGGTCCATCCCATGATCCGCTCCACAAAAGCAGATATTAAGGTCAAACACAGGGAATTGAAGCTGGATGACCAAACCGGGCGCGATGTGCTGGAATTCTGCCATATTCATAAAATTTCCTACTACAATCTGATGCTGGGTGTATTCAGTATTTATATGAGCAAAGTAAGCCGCAATGAGGAAATTGCCATTGGAAGTATGACGCACAACCGCTACCGGCCGGAAATGAAGCAAATGGCCGGGATGTTCGTCAATGCTTTTCCTTTTGTTTCATCACCTTTGGAGGATATGAAAGCCATTGATTTCCTGAAATCGACCAATGACGATTACCGCTATATCCTGAAAAACCATTCGGCTTATCCTTTGGATATTATGATGGACGATCTGCGCAAAAAGCACGATAAGCTGCACAATCTGATGAATTATATGCTGATCGGTCAGGGCGACTACAGCACAGAGCTTTTTAAGGCAGAAATCCATTTCCCGGATTATGAACAACCACCCTTCCAGTTGATCCTGAACCTGTTTTTTAACGACAGCCCGGGTGGTTTCCGCTTGCTCTATGTTCATCCTGAAGAAGCCTTTAGCAGTCAGGATATACAGCATATTAATAATCAGTTAGAAGCTTTACTTAAAGCGATACTTGATGAACCGGAAACACTGATTGGCGCCATTCCTTTCTGTCCGCAAGCCGAAAAAGAAGCTTTGCTGCAGCAGATCACAAGCAGCATGAACCCATTGCAGGATGAAAAAACCGTGGTGGATATATTCCGCGAAACAGCACAAAAATACCCACAGAACACAGCACTTGTTTGCGATGAAAAGCAGATCACCTATGCTGAACTGGATGCCATAAGCGAGCGCATTGCTGCTTTGCTCAAACAAAAAGGAGCGCAAAAAGGTGAAATCATTGCCGTGCTCAGCGATCCGGATATAGCAATGGTGTGCGGACCACTCGCAGCATTGAAAGCCGGCTGTGCCTATATGCCTGTTGATCATCAGTATCCAGCTGAGCGTGTGGCTTTTATGCTCAAAGATTCTTCATGCCGCTTTATCCTGAGCCGTAATAAATTCCTCGAGAACCTCAGTGATTTTGATGGCGAAATTATTGATTTAGACCATCTTCCCAAAAATATTGAGCCACAGGAAGCAGAAAGCACGAATTGGGACGATCCGGCCTATATTATCTATACGAGCGGCTCAACAGGAAAGCCCAAAGGCGTATTAATCGGCCACCGTGCACTGCGATATCGCATGGACGATATGTTGCACCGTATCGAAGCTAATGAAAATGACCATTTTACCAAATTTGCAGGATTTGGATTTGATGCTTCTGTTTTTGAAATTTTTCCGGCTATCCTCTCCGGAGCTGCATTGCATATACTAAATGATGACCTCAAGCGAAATGTAAAAGAGCTTTTTAATTATACGATTGAAAATCAGATAACAAAAAGTTTCCTGCCAACACAGTTCCTGGAACAGTTTATGGAGATGAAAGCGCCGGGAAGCCTGAAAATTGTTTATACAGGCGGCGATAAACTTCAACGGTTTACTAAAAGCTCCTATCGGGTATTTAATTTTTATGGCCCAACAGAGGCTTGCGTTTATGCCACTTGCCATGAAGTAGATCATCTGGAAGATAATATTCCGATCGGTGATGCGGTGAAGCATACACGTGTTTATATTCTTGATAAAAATCAAAATCTTGTCCCTCAAGGCATTGCAGGTGAACTTTGTATTGCCGGGGAAGGCTTGGCCATGGAATACCTGAACCTGCCCGAAAAAACTAAAGAGGCATTCATCAACGATCCTTTCCACGAGGGCGGGAAAATGTACTGCACTGGCGATCTGGCCCGCTACCGGATGGATGGAAAAATCGAATTCCTGGGCAGGATCGATTTTCAGGTAAAAATCCGTGGATTCCGCATAGAACCAGGTGAAATAGAACGTGTTATGCTCCAATTTACGGATGTGCGCGAGGCGGTGGTCGTGCCCCGAAAGGACAAAAATGACAAAGCCTATCTCTGTGGGTATTTTACTTCCTCACGCAAAATTGAAAAGAAACAATTCACTGATTTTCTGGGAAAAGCACTGCCCGATTATATGATCCCAGCATTTTTGATCCAACTTGATCAAATGCCAATATCCACCAGTGGGAAAATCGACCGTAAATTATTGCGTGAACCCACTGTGGAGCGAGAGCTTGTCCCGGCAGAAAATGGTGTGGAAGAAAAGCTGCTCTCTTTCTGGAAGGATATCCTGGGCCTGGAAGAAATCGGAGTTACGGAAAATTTCTTTGATTTGGGTGGGCACTCCCTGAAAGTAACTCAGTTACAGTCTGAAATACAAAACTTTTTCCATGCGGATATCCCTTTCTCGCAATTGTTTGCCCATGCCAACATCCGCGAACAAGCGAAACTGGTCAAATCAGCCCGAAAAGTCTCAGTTGATACCATCGAACGCCTGGATGCCCGCGATTACTATCCGGTTTCCTCTGCTCAGAAACGCCTGGTTTTCTGGGAAGAAATGAGCAATGCCGGACTAATGAATAATATCCCGTTGATTATCAAGCTTAAAGGAAAAGTAAATGAATCCGAAATAAGCTCGGCACTCGACCAGATTATTCAACGCCACGAATCTTTGCGCACCAGTTTTGACATCATCAATGGTGAAGCGGTGCAGATTGTGCATGACAATCTCCGTTTTAAAAAGAAAATCAAGGACATAAAACCCACGGAGCTTCATGCATATATAGAAGATTTTGTCCAATCTTTTGATATACGCAAAGCACCTCTTTTCCGTATTCATTTGCTTCGTTTTTCAGCCGATGAATATTGTCTGCTCATGGATTTCCATCATGCAATATTTGATGGCAGCTCCTTCCTCTTATTCTTTAATGAATTGTGTGCAATACTGGAAAACAAGGTTTTACCAACACTCCATGTGCAATATCGTGATTTCGCCGACTGGCAGAACCGTATTCATATTTCGGATATGATGCAGGAACACGAGCAATGGTGGATGAACCTTTTCCGCGATGAAGTCCCTGTTCTGGATCTGCCTACAGATTATCCGCGCCCTGCTGTTTTGCAGCAGTCAGGCAAAACCTACAGCACTTTGCTTTCGAAAGAAATGTCGGCAGGCATACATACTTTTGCCACCGAACACCAAATTACCCTCTACCCTCTTTTTGTAGCTGTATTTAGCAGTTTATTAGGGCGTTACGCTTCAAAAGACGATTTAGTTCTGGGAGCAGGTATGGCCGGGCGTGCCCATGTAGATGTGCAAAACCTGATCGGAATGTTTGTAAACACCATTGTGCTGCGCAATCAGCCTGTTGCTGAAAAAAGCTTTACGGACTTTATGATGGAAGTGCAGCAAAACTTCCTCGAAGCTTTTGATCATCAGGATTATCAGTTTGAACGCCTGGTTGAAAAACTCAAGATCGAGCGCGATTCCAGCCGTAATCCAATTTATGATGTCGCCCTTGTATATCAAAGCATGGGTTTTCCAAAACGCAATATCAACGGCCTTCAACTTACCGCTGAGGAACTTCCTGCTCCGTCAGCTCATGCCGACATCATGCTGGAAGTCGTGGAAGAAGGCGATCAGTTCCGACTCAACTGGGAATACCGTAGCAGTTTATATCGCGAAGATACCATTGAGCGCATGTGCAGGCATTTCGTTCAGCTGATGGGCAATATCCTGGATGATCCAAATACCAAAATTGGTGAATATGAAATAGTTACACCTACTGAAGAGCAAATGTTGCTGCATGATTTCAATCAAACGGAAGCTTCCTGGCCGGATACGGAATGCGTGCATTATATTATTGAGCAGCATGCAGCACACAATCCGGATCATATCGCACTTACATTCCGCGATCAGCAGATGAGCTATGGCGAGATGAACCATAAAGCAAACCAATTGGCGCATAAACTGCGCGGCATGGGCGTAAAACCTGATGATTATGTGGGCATTATGATGGACAACAGCGTGGAAATGATTGTTGCCATTCTCGCCATTTTAAAATCCGGCGGTTGTTATGTGCCTATGAAACCCGATTTCCCGGCTGACCGTGTGCGCTATATGCTCGGAAATTGTGGTGCCCGTTTTATGGTTTGTCCGAAAAATTATCAGGAAAAAGCGCTGGGATTCAATGGTGAATTTATTGATGTATCAGATCCTCAGGTCTTCGAAGGAGATATGCCAAATCCGGAACATATCAACAAGCCTTCCGACCTGATCTATGTAATATACACATCCGGCTCGACCGGAAAGCCTAAAGGTGTCATGCTGGAGCACCGCAACATCACGCGGTTGTTTATCAATAGCGAAATGCCTTATAAACTTGATAATAAGGATGTTTGGAGTATGTTCCATGCCTTTTCATTCGATTTTTCTGTTTGGGAAATTTTCGGGGCATTGCTTTACGGCGCACGATTGCTTATTGTTCCCAAGGATGTGATTATCAATCCGTCCAGCTTTTTGCAGATGCTGAAAGATGAAAAAGTGACCATTCTGAGCCAAACGCCCGGAGCATTTTATAACCTGATCGAAGAAGATCTGAAAACTGGAGACCACGATCTCGCTATCCGCTATGTAACCTTTGGTGGTGAGGCACTTAAACCCGCATTGCTGGCCGACTGGCACAAAAAATATCCGGATAGCCGACTGATCAATATGTACGGCATTACGGAAACAACGGTGCATGTAACTTTCAAGGAAATAGGAGATTACGAAATTGAGAACAATATTTCCAATATTGGTGTGCCCATTCCGACCCTACGTACTTATGTAATGGATGTGCGTCAAAAGTTGATGCCCATTGGAGCGCCGGGTGAAATCTGCGTAGCCGGCGATGGCCTGGCACGTGGCTATCTCGGATTGCAGGAAATGACGGCCTCCCGATTTATCCCCAATCCTTATCTGCCCAATGAAAAAATCTATCGTTCGGGTGATTTGGCACGTATGCTGCCCAATGGTGAAATGGAATATCTCGGCCGCATCGACTTTCAGGTAAAAATCAGGGGCTTCCGCATTGAACTGGGCGAAATTGAAAACCGTCTCCTCGCCCACCCTGATGTTCATGAATGTATTGTGCTGGCGCGTGATGACGAACATGGCGATAAATACCTCGTTGCCTATCTGGAAACTGAAGCTCATCTCGCTGTAGGCGATATCAAAGAATTTTTGCGTAAAGACCTACCCGATTATATGATTCCGGGCTATTTCATTTGCCTGCCGAAATTCCCGATGAACGTCAATGGAAAAGTTGACAGAAAGAACTTGCCTTTGCCCGATGAGCACATTGAAACGGGTAAAGAATTTGTTGCAGCTCAAAATGAAGTACAAAAGAAAATCGCCCTGGCTTTTGAGAAAATCCTCGGCATCACGGAAGTGAGCATTGAAGACGATTTCTTTGATATTGGCGGGCACAGCCTCCGTGCCGTAAGCCTGGTAGCTGAACTTCAAAAAGATTTTGAAGTGAGTGTAAACGATATTTTTGAATACCGTACGATCGCAAAGCTCGCTGTCAACATCAAGGAGAAAACACTGGACATCAGTCAAAAACTGGCACAAATCCCTGAAGTACTGCTGAGCCAGGCTGCGCGATCCATCGCTTTTGAAGAATCCGAAGCTTATACAAAACGCATGCAGGCATATCGTGAGCTGTTTAGCCGCTACGATCAGCTCGAAGCCCGCAACGATAATGATTACCGCAAAATACTGCTAACGGGCACAACGGGTTATCTTGGCGTTCATCTTCTGCATGAACTGCTCAGCGGTGGCACTACAGAAATCTATGTTCTGGTGCGTGGAAAAGATACTAATGACGCTCAAAACCGGCTCAGCAGGCATACTTCCTATTATTTTGGCCGTGATTATTGCCACGATTATGAAGAACGTTTGCATGTGCTCTGCGGTGATCTGGGACAACCTGATCTGGGTCTGGGCGCTGATCTTTATCATGATCTTGCCACAAAACTTGATGCCGTTTATCATCCGGCAGCTTTGGTAAAACATTATGGAGATATTGAAGTATTCCGCAAAAATAATGTGGAAGCTGTTGGTTTTCTGCTTGATCTGGCGCAAAAAGGCCGTAAAAAAGACTTCCATCATGTGAGTACACTTTCAGTCTTTAATGGAAGCGTGGAAGGTCAGCATGATGTGCTTTATACAGAAGATGATTACGATAGCGGACAGCAATCCGGAAATTATTATGCACAAACCAAATTTGAAGCCGAAAAACTAGTAATGGACGCACGCAGTAATGGTCTGAACACCAGTATATACCGCATTGGAAATGTGTCTGTTAACAGCCGAACCGGCAAATTGCAATCGGATGTGGAAGGAAATGCGTTTTACAGCGTGCTGAAAGCTTATGTGAATATAGGCGCTGTACCTCAGGAGTTTAATGAAGTGGAATTTGCCTGGGTGAATGAACTTGCTGCATCCATCGTGTTGCTTTCAAAACAAAGCGCGCTCAACAACGCCTGCTGGCATCTGTGGAATACAAACAAAATACAGCTGGCCGATGTGCTGACCGATGAAAAGCTCAATCTGAACATAGAACCCATGGATTTTGAAGGTTTTGCGGCTTATCTTGCCCGTCTTTATGATGTAGCGGCATTTAAACCACATATCGAAAAGCTGCTTTTGCATATGGGCTGGATTGACTTGTTGAATGCACGTCCGGATGAAGTGCTGAAGGAAATTACTATTGAACATATCATTTCGGAACGCACCGACTTCGTACTGCATAAACTGGGTTTTGTTTGGCCTGCAAATGATGCAGCACTATTGCGTAAAATGCTGATTCAGGCTCTGGCAGAACGTTTGGCCTTTATGCGACAGGAAAATCCTTTCGGAAAAATCAGTGAAGAACTTGCCGAAGCCCTGGCTCCCATTATGCGGCGCAAATACTACAAAGAAGGCGAAGATGTGCTCTGGGAAAATGAAAAAGCCGACCATCTTAATATCATTGAAGATGGATATGCCGAACTGAGCCGTCATTCGGCTACCGGATGGCTGGGCACCATTGGCCTGAGCCAAAAAGGCGGTATGCTCGGACTGGAAAGCCTCACAGCCAATAAACGCTCTGCTGTAATAGCTGAAGCGATTTTAGGCGGTATTACACTTTATGAAGTAGATAATGAAAAGCTCAAACTATTGATGCAGCAAAACCCGGAAATAGCAATGCATTTCATCGATTTGATGGGCGACAGCATTAGGAAGCTGGAGCGGATGATCGTTAACCTGGGATAAATGCCAAAAAACTGCAAACGCCATGATTTGTTAAATTAGAATAAAGCCTTCATTAAATATTGTTAATGAAGGCTTTAAAGTTCACATAGGACATAACGCTCAATTTTTTTCAGAAAAAAGTACAGCAATCACTTGACAGATCAGGAATTCTTTCTATCTTTGCAGCCGCAAATGACACAATAGTCAAGCTTGCAGGACCCGTAGCATAATTGGATAGTGCACCTGACTACGGATCAGGAGGTTAGGGGTTCGAATCCCTTCGGGTTCACAAAGCCTGTCAGATTTCTGGCAGGCTTTTTTGATTTTAAATATATCTGGTGCTTTGTAGGCAGCAAAAATACTCTTCATTTTTCTTGTGAATAAATACTGATAAATTTCATCAAACAATAATATGCTGTTAACTAATTTTGAACCGGTTTAAGTTTTTTGAACAAATCAAGATATTATGTCATCTTTCGGAAAAACATGGTGGGGAGAACAATGGCTAAACTCACTCAACAATATTGATTACAGCAACCGTTTGCCCCGGGGAGCAACTTATGCGCGTAAAGGTGCTGTCAAAAAGATCAGTATCAAAGGAAACCGTATTGCTGCAAAAGTTCAGGGCACACGTGTGCGTCCTTATAATATTGATATTATTATGCCCCCGTTTTTTGATCCGGAACTCAGCAATTTTATCAAAGAACTTAGCCGAAGGCCCGCCATAATCTCTAAAATGCTCAACAGGGAGCTCGATCCCGCTGTGCTGTCCCTCGCCGAACAATTCAACTTAAAAGTTTTTCCAAAGCAATGGAGCGACCTGAAAATGAATTGCTCCTGCCCCGATTGGGCTGTCCCCTGCAAACATCTGGCAAGTGTTATTTACAAAGTTTCTGCCGAAATTGATAATAACCCATTTCTGGTTTTTTCGCTTCATAATGTTGATTTACTGGCTGAATTGGAGAAATTGGGCATTGTGATCAAGAAAGAAAATACAGAAATTCCACAGCTCCGGAAATTATACTTTCAAAAAGACAAAATGGCTGGGGATTATAATCCGGATGATGCGTATAAAAAATTATCATTTTCCAAGCTAAAGCCAATAAATGAGGCGCTTGCTTCGCTGCTTACACCCTTCCCTCCTTTTTATACCGCATCAAAATCTGATTTCCGGGAAAAATACAAAGGACATCTTCGTCGAATAGTGAAAAATGTACAGAAAGTTGCTAAAGGTAAAATCAGTTTGCCAGCTTTTTTTGAAGAAGCATATTCGGGTCATTCAGGATTAGGATATCATTCTGAGAATACCCTGGTAATGGACAATAGCTTTAAAGCAAGGGTTTTTATAAATGATCAATCCTATTCCGTTGGAGATTTTTTAAGCAGCTTATCACAGATACAAGGTTCAAAAACATTAGATTATCAGCCTTCTACGGCCTCACTGCATACCGTTTTGCATTTCGCTGTGCAATTGGTTGCCAATGGAGCAATTATCCCCCAAATTGTTCAGATTCCGGGAAAATCCTTTACTATACGCTGGCTTCCTGCCATTTTGAGCAAAGACGTCAAAAAACTCATTGACGAACTGGAAACAATGCTTCCACCGGAACTTTTTGTGTGGCAGGAAGAAAAACGCAAAAGAAAAGTCAGCAAAGACAGGGCGTTGAATCTTTTGTCGTTATTTATCTCTGAAATTGTTCAATTAGCCTGTTTTAGAGCAGATAAAGATATTTTTGAAAGCCTCTTTTTTAAATCGGTATGCTATCCTTTCAATAAGCCGGGAGAGGAAGAACTGGCTGGAGGAATACAAAGTTGGTTGCAAAAATTCTACATTACTCAGGGCGACTATAAACCTATGCTTCTGGTTGAAGAATTGGAAAATGAGACATTTCGAGTCAATATTCAAATAGAAAATTCCAGAGAAAGCAACAGCTTGCCTTTTTCCCTAAAAGAGGTGCTCATATCTGAAACTTTTAACCATATTCGTTATGAAATACTCCAGTCTATCGCACAACTGAGTAGTTTCATCAAAGGCCTTGATGAGTATATAAATACATCAGGAGAACAGGAAATTGTCATGGACAATATTGCCTTTGCGCCTTTCCTAATGGAGCTGATCCCTGCAATTCGTCTGCTCGATATTTCGGTGATGCTGCCCAAATCACTTAAAGATATCCTGACTCCAAAAGCCAGTGTGCGCCTTGAAGCCAACGACACTACACAAGGGTTCCTAAAACTCAATGACCTGATGAGCTTTGAATGGCAGGTTGCTATCGGCGATACGGTCATGGGCGAAGAGGAGTTCAGAAGATTACTTAGGACATCATCGGGACTGATAAAATTCAAAAGCAATTATATTTACGCTGAACAGCAAGATATTGAGAAATTGTATAAACATTTTCATCAGTCCAAAGGAATGTCTGCTTTTGAGATGCTCCGAACAGCACTTTCGGGCGAATATCATGGAGCGCGGGTTGCATTGAGCGATGAAGTAAAAAAGCTCATTGAAAAATTGACAAACTTCAAGGAAATTGATCTTCCTCAAAATCTACTGGCCAAACTACGTCCCTATCAAAAAAGAGGCTATTCCTGGGTTTACCGTAATGCGCAAATAGGCTTTGGCTCTGTTTTAGCCGATGATATGGGGCTGGGAAAAACCCTGCAAGTAATTGCTACAATATTGAAATTCAAAGAAGAAGGACTGCTAAACAAAAAGAAAGCGCTTGTGGTTGCCCCAACCGGCCTGCTCACAAACTGGCAGGCTGAAGTGAAAAAATTTGCCCCTTCATTACAAACAGCCATATATCATGGCGCGCAACGTAAACTGGATTGTATCGACCAATCGGATATTTTATTGACTTCCTATGGAATTGCTCGTAGCGATGCCGATAAACTTAAAAAGAAAAAATGGCAGGCAGTGGTCATCGATGAAGCTCAAAATATCAAAAACCAAAGGACTGCCCAAACCAAAGCCATTAAATCCATCAAAGCAGATACTTTTATCGCGATGAGCGGAACGCCGGTCGAGAACCGTCTTAGCGAATTTTGGAGTATCATGGATTATAGCAATCGTGGTTTTCTGGGCAGCCAAAAAGAATTTTCTGAAACTTATGCTAATCCGATCGAACAGCTTAATGATAAAAATACAGCTGATAAGTTAAAAATGGTCACTTCTCCCTTCCTTATGAGGCGGCTGAAAAGCGACAAGAGCATTATCTCCGACCTGCCCGAAAAAATTGAAATCGACAGTTACGCATCGCTTAACAAAGAACAAGCCAGCCTGTATCAAAGCACTTTGATAGAAGCAATGGAAGTCATTGAAAAAGCACCAACCGACGATAGTAAAAAACTTTTTGTACGTCAGGGGCTGGTACTGCAAATGATTTTGGCTCTGAAACAAATTTGCAACCACCCTACCCAGTTTTTAAAAAATGGTAATATGGACGCTTCTTTGAGTGGCAAAACGGATCTGCTTTTCGATAAACTCGACAGCATCACCGAAAGCAGTGAAAAGGTTCTTATTTTTACGCAGTTTGCCGAGATGGGTAAACTCCTGCAGTATTTTATCCGTGAACGTTATCATAATGAACCTTTATATTATCACGGGGGATGTTCCATCAAAGAACGTGCAGAAATGGTCGATCGTTTCCAAAACAACCGCGCCGATAAAATTTTCATCCTTTCCATAAAAGCAGCCGGAACCGGCCTGAACCTTACTGCTGCCAGTCATGTGATTCATTATGACCTCTGGTGGAATCCTGCTGTGGAAGCTCAGGCCACCGACCGGGCGTATCGTATTGGCCAGAAAAACAATGTAATGGTGCACCGCTTTATTACCAGCAACACTTTTGAAGAAAAGATCAATGAAATGATCAATAAGAAAAAAGCACTGGCGGAAATGACTGTTGCAACAGGCGAAAACTGGATTGGAAACCTGAGTAATAAAGAACTGCACGATATCTTCAGTTTGGGGGAATGATTCATGCATCGAAAAGCCGCTGATTAGAATTTCATTCGCTGTTTAGTACCTAAAGATACCATCAGGAAGCATTCTTAGTTTATTATGAATGCCGGCAACAGCCTTTTTCAGGATCGTCTGCGTTTTTTGTTTTTGGGCTAACGCCATGGAGGTAAGTCTCCACTTCCGTAATAAAAAACATTTTATGTTTAAAAATCTCAGGCTCTGAAAAGCAGTTTTGGCCAGTCCGGAAGATGAAGAAAAGCGTGAGCAATCCGTTCAGCTCCGCAAAATATTGAAGGTTCTACACGGAATTTCGTGGAAAGAAATTAGAATGCTATTTCAAACAGATTCCTCCTTCCGATGGCTATCGGAATTCCTCATTCTTCGGAAAACTTTGTCGGAATGACGCGTTTTTATGGAGTCAGGAGGCAAATGCGGCGAGGACACAATAGTATATTTTAAAGATGTCCTCGCCGCATTTGCCTTAAACGCCTAATAAACAGCGTCATTCCGACCGGAACAAAGCCAAACGAAGTGATTAAGGCTTTGTCCCGATAGTTATCGGAAGGGAGGAATCTGTTAGGGATCAATAGTTTATTAATAAATATCTGCATATTATTTTCAAACATTATTGTTACCCACGAAATTCCTAGTAGAACCATATCAAATAATCCCTTCGTTTTCGAATAGCGGTTAAATCTTCAGTAATCTAAAAAAGTTGTAAAGCCAGATATCCGGCTCAGGCTTATTTTTTCCCGCTTTGATAAGCTTGTTTTTCAATAATTATGATACAGATCTTGGTTTCTTATTTTCCGTGAAACTTATACGAAACCCCAAGCGTAATGCTCAGGTTGGTATTGCGTGCATCCGAGCTGATGCCGTAATAGTTCTTGAGCTCACGTACAAGCGGGGAATCCGGAATATTTATCCATGTATTCGCGTTGAGTGCGTCGATTTTTGCAAGCCCGTAACTGTACCTGCAGCGTGCAATAATATCTATGCTCCCGCTTATTTTTTGCTTGAATCCCCCGCCAATAAGCAAACCATAGTCGAATGATGTGGTATGTCCGGGAGCGGCATCGGGGATATCGTGCCAGCAATTGCACATCGGTCGGTCATCCCCGGCATCCATCCACGATCTGCATTCTTCAACATAGATGTAGCTTCGCAGCCAAATTCCACTATATAAACCCGCTTCTAAAAAAATGCGGGCTGATTTTAGCAGATAACGTCTGTAAACCACAGGGATTACTAAATAATCATTTGTTAGTTTCTTAAGATAGCTGTAATGTTGATCGCTTCCGTAATCGCTTGTCCAGCTTGTATCGTATTTCAGATTATTGCCTTTTGTTTGAAAATAAAAACCCACCAAAAAACTTTGCCTGGCATCCAAATGATACTCGGCATCAACACCAAATGTCAATCCTTTATATGATTCTCCTTCATATTTCGGACTGATATAAAGAAAATTATAGTGAGAATCGAACGGATTCGTTTTCACAAAAAAGGGATCACGATTTATAAAGCCTGAGATATTCAGGCCATAATGAAAATTAAGGGAAAAGCCTGTGCTGTCCTGTGCATAGGACGCGATAATTAAAAGGCTTAAAATGATTAAGGTGCAAAGTTTTTTCATTGATTTTAAGATGTTTATATTTTATAGGAAATACCAATCGTAATGCTCAGGCTGGTATTGCGTGCATCCGAGCTGATACCATAGTAGTTTTTTAGATTATATACAGAGGGAAAATTTGGCATGATTTTTTCCCAGCTATTTTCATTGAGTGCATCAATTTTAACAAGTCCATAACTATACCTGAGGCGCGCATTAATTCCAAATTGGTTTGTAAACCTGTATTTATATCCAGCGCCTATAACCAGTCCATAATCATAGGATGTGGTATGGTTTTCAATGCCCTCATGATAGAAGAACATATGGGATTTCCATGGACTACTTTCACCTTCATACAGTATGGATAAATTTTCTGCCTCCGAAACATAACTCTTTAACCAAATTCCACCATAAATGCCAGTTTCAAGAAACAATCTGCGGTTTTTCAGGAAATAACGCCGGTAAACCAAAGGAATGACCAGGTAGTCATTGTTTATTTTCCTCTGAAATTCAAGTTCATTATAGGATCCAAAAGGTGTTGTCCAGCAGGAATCAAGGTGTTGGTCATAGCCTTTTGCTTCCAGATAAAAGCCTAATACAACGCTTTGTTTTGCATTAATATGATATTCAGCATCAAACCCTAGTATAGGTTCGGTTTGAGCATCATCAATATAACTGGTACCAATATTCACTGAATGCACAATATACTGCTGGGGCTTATAAAGATTCCGAAAAGCCGGATCGCGGTTCACAAAATTTGAAAAACTGATGCCCATCTGAAAACTTACGGAAAAACCCGTACTGTCCTGTGCAAAGGATGGAATAATGAAGATGCTTAAAATGATTAAGGTGTAGAGTTTTTTCATTGGGTTTAATTTGCATATTTCGTTTTTGGCTGATTAATGAGTTCGGAAAAAAGTTTCATCAAAAAAGGCTTAACCACCTCATAAATATCTTCTTCCGAACTTTCGCGCGGTCCGGCGATATTGAGCACACGGATTTTGTTTTGGTCAATCCAGTCCATAATATCTTCTATACTGTTTTGCCGGTCCAAACACACTTTGAGGCAGGCTTTGTTATTCTTTTCACAAAAAACAGCTGTAAGCTCCGTTCCTTTATCCATTTGTTTCTTATAGCAAATCAAACTTGCGTCGCTTTCCAAAACATTTTTTAAAGTCCGGTCTGTATATTCGCCCGATTTCAACTCTATTAGCGGATAATGCTCCGGAATACTTCCATCCTCTGCCCTACGGCCTTTGGGACAAAAACCTCCTGTCTCAATGCCAAGTTCCATAGCGGCATCCAGTGCAGCACGGTCTGCCCCGCTTTGTCCTCCGCTGATGATTTTAATTATTTTGTTCACGATTCTAACAGTTCCAGTAATAATTTCGCAAGGTATGATATTTTTGGAAATATTCAGTTTTTTAATCAAACTGATACTACACGGAATTTCGTGGAAAGAAAAATGGTTCTACACGGAATTTCGTGGAAAGAAACTTGAATGCTATCCCAAACAGATTCCTCCAAAGTTTCCTCATACTTCGGAAACTTTGTCGGAATGACGCGTTTTTATGAAGTCAGGAGGCAAATGCGGCGAGGACACAATGGTATATTTTAAACACGTCCTCGCCGCATTTGCCTTAAACACTTCTTAAACAGCGTCATTCCGACCGGAACAAAGCCAAACGAAGTGATTAAGGCTTTGAGAAGGGAGGAATCTGTTTGGAGTTCATTCTATTTTATTAAATATCTTATTTCCAAATATCTACTTAATATTTAATTTCAAACATTATCATTACCCACGATATTTCTAGTAGAACCAGAAAAATTACTTTATTTCAAACAGATTCCTCCATCAGATAGCTATCGGAATTCCTCATGCCTGGTCTTCACTGCGTTATAGCAACATTCTTCAAGGTCTTCGAGCGGAGACGGGACTCTGGCTGTAAAGGTCTTCGAGCGGAGCCGAGAAGCCGAACTCAGCGAGAAGCCGCATTGCCATAAACGTTTAATAAACAGCGTCATCCTATTGGAAAAAAAAGCCCTCCAAAATGGAAGGCTTTGCTTATTCAATATATCAAGAGACTACAAATTTAGTATTTGTCCGAAATCAGGTTTCTGGACGGAAATTATTTCGATTCTGTCCATAGAGTCGGGAGTTTGCTCTATAAAGTTCAAATTCAAGGCGTGTGAAAAATCCAAACCGGATAATACTTGGGTATTTGAGGATTTGGATTTTGAGCAACAACGAAGAAGTTGAGCTTTATAGACGAACTCTATTTCGACTTTATGTAATTCACCAATCCCTTCTGATTAAAAATATTCATCAGCTGCTCGGGCAGTGGATTAAAGCGGAACTCCTTATCGGCTATGCGCACAATACCTCTATCGAGTTGTACATCCACTTCAGCTCCGGCTTCATAAGCGTCAACAGCTTCCGGTAGTACCAGAATCGGAAGTCCCTGGTTTACAGACGAACGATAAAAAATACGGTTTACCGACTTTACAATAACGGCTTTCACGCCGGCATGGGCCAAACCAACAGCCGGATGCTCGCGTGAGCTGCCACAGCCAAAGTTTGCTCCGGCTACCAAAACATCGCCTTCGCCTACCCTCTCTTTAAAACTGGCATCAAAGCCTTCGAAAAGATGGGGCATGATTTTTTCCGGTTCAGAGCTTTTTACCGCATAAGTGAGGTTTCCGGCAAACATCAGGTCGGTATTGATATTGTCGGCATCGGCATAATTCCAAACACCTTTGATATAGCGGTCGTCGCCTTCGGCAATATCAACGGTATCGCCTTTTTCCACTTTATAGGGATATTTCTCGTTTGCAGGCTCATGGCGCGGATCGGTAATCTCGCCTTTTACAGCCGACCATGCCACCGCTGCCGGACTGGCCAGATATACGAAACTCTCTTTATTGCCCATGCGGCCTTTGAAATTCCGGTTGGCCGTGCTGATCACATTGAATCCGTCGGCGGGAATCCCCTGCCCTGTTCCCAGGCATGGTCCGCAACTGGCTGCCAGCACATTGGCTCCGGCTTCCATAAATACTTCGATCAGCCCTTCGCGCAATGCCTGCAGGTAAATCTTTTGTGAGGCGGGTACAATCAACATTTGCACATCGGGATGTACTTTATGGTCGCGCAATACCAAAGCGGCTTCCATCAAATCTTCAAAACGGCCATTGGTGCAGGTTCCGATGAGTGCCTGATGGATTTTTGTGCCTTTTACTTCGGCCAGTGCTTTTACATTATCTACCTGATGTGGCACGGCAACCAGCGGATACAACTCGTTTAGGTCGATTTCGATTTCACGGGCGTAAACCGCATCATCGTCGGCCCAAACACCTTTGATTTCTTCGCCCTCGAAAAACTCAGCCAGCACTTCATCTGCCGGGAAAGCCGCATTTTTAGCGCCCATTTCCGATGCCAGGTTGGTAAGTGTCATGCGTTGTGGTACGGTCAGGCTTTTAACGCCTTCGCCATGATATTCAATGCTCATATAATCGGCTCCGCTCGATCCGATCATGCCAATAATCCACAGGCTGATGTCCTTGGCATAAACGCCTTGTGGCAGCTCGCCATGAAGAGTGATTTTGATGGTTTCGGGCACGCGGAACCATGTTTCGCCCTGTTTCCAGAGTCCGGCGGCTTCCGTGCGGTCGATACCCGCAGCAAAAGCATTGAAAGCTCCGGCAGTACAGGTATGGCTGTCGCTGCCTACAATCACCATCTCCGGACGGGCATATTCCGACATGATCTGGTGGCAGATCCCTTTGCCGGCATCGTGAAATTTAGTGATACCGTATTCTTTCACCAGCTCCCTGATTTTTTGATAATCATTGGCCAGTTTGGCATTGGTTGGTGGTGCGTTATGATCCAGAACAATCAATAACTGATTGGGATCGAAAGGCTTTTCGCCATTCATTTTTTGAAATGTTCCGGCGATACTGGCGGTATTATCGTGCGTTAGAACGATATCCGGTTTTCTAAAAACGATGGAACCCGCATCGGCTCCAAAAATCTTCTCAGCAAAAGTTTTTCCAGGCATGTATTTAAATTTTGGTTTGTATTCCAATTTCAAAAATAGAAAGAATTGGATTGATCTGTTCAAAAAGCTGTGCCGGAAAATAATTTAGGATGGTTTTAATTTGTAGGAAAGATCGAAATCAAACTTTTTCCGCAAATTACTCATTGCAATATCAGGTATAATAATACTATAATCATACCTATTGTTCAGTATATTTAGGAAATTACATATGAAAATTGATATTTTTTGCATTTAATTTTAAGAAAGTGTTAAATAATTACTCCATATTGTGTTTAAATATTGATTATTAGCACTTTAAATATTTTTTTGGTAAATACTACCTTTTTTTTTTTTTTTTGATAAGTAGCACATAATTCTAAAAAGTTTCGTAATATTGCAATGATATCTACAAAATGTCTCAGTTTTATTTAAGCACTTTATGGATTGGAACCGGAAGATAATAGTATTTTGTTTTTTATAGCTCAAACAACCAAGATCTTACTACATTTTATACTCGTTTTTTTTGTCGATAGTTTTGAGAACAAGATACGATAGGTTTTTATAGGTTAATATTTTTAAAGCAGAAAACGTAAAAGCAAAAATTATGAAAAGAATTGTTTTATTGTTTCTCATGAGTTTTTCATTATTTGGAGCATTGCACGCTCAAATTACCCGCGGAACACAGGCGGGAGAGATTTATGTTAAAATAGGACTCTATTTGGATATTACAGGGAAGCAACACACGGGCATCTTTCATTCAACGGATTATGGTAAAACATTGAGCCTGCATTATGAAGGAACTGATCAGATGCCTGTTGGCCAAATGGAAATAGGAACAATACTAGGGGATGCACAGGATGGTGTATTATATAATTCTACTGGTAGCGAATTATGGATGAGTAGCGATTATGGTAGGAACTGGAATAATATAAATAATTTCTATGGAAACTCAAGTTATGCTACAGGCTTTAAAGCTGGTGAAATATATCGAAACTTAAATAATAATGAAGGAACATGTTGGAAAAGCATAGATTTTGGTTATAGTTTTGATAAAATAAGAGACAGTGTTAAGTTTGGGCTCGAGGTTGGTAATAAAACCGGCGTTGTATATGGGTTGTCTAAATATGTTAGCCCTCCCTTTACTTATTTATTAGCATATAGCGATGATTCAGCTAGATCCTTTACTTACAGTGATTTAGATAGTGCTATGGTCTATTGGTCTCCAAGCGGTCAGCATCCGGAAATTACCAGAGGTGCTGTTGAAGGGGAACTGTATTTGATAGCCTGGACAATGGATCTTCATTATCATATATACTACAGCTCTGATTCGGGAAAGAATTGGACCAAGCATTTTGAATCTGATTACTGTCATGTATTTAGTTGGGGCTACCATTTTACTGCTGGACGGGAAGACGGAAGCTTTTATAGATATAGGGGGACATTTAGTCCGGATTGGCAGCATATATGGCTTTATATTGATCATAGTAGTGATTACGGCAAAACTTTTACAGAAACTTACTTCCATGAATTGGATTCAACTATTACCCATGTTCATGATTATCAAAATATTGAGAATATTTTAAATGTGAACCCCAATCCCATGTCAGAAAACGCCACATTCAAGATATATGGACAAGATAATTATGAGAATGCCTTTATCAATATTTATGATTTAAAAGGCAGAAATCTTATTTCAATCCCCTGTCAGGGAAAAGAAAGCATTGATTGGAACGGGAGCGACAGAAACGGGACAAGATTGCCCGATGGGGTGTATTTCTATAATTTAAGCAATGGAAAATACTCTTCTTTATCCAATAAATTATTAATCCAAAAGTAGTATTATGAAAAAGCAATGCCAATTAATTTTGGTTCTACACGAAATTTCGTGGAAAGAAACTTGAATGCTATCCTAAACAGATTCCTCCTTCCGATGGCTATCGGAATTCCTCATACTTCGGAAACTTTGTCGGAATGAACTGTGTTAAAAAGCAAGAGTTTTGTGTAATATTTTTCTTCAAACTACCTTTTTTTATTTGGAGGCAGTTTGAAGAAAAATATTATGGTAAAGTAACCCTTAATTTGCTGATGTGATCCTCGTTATATGGTTCATTATCTGCTATTATGGCAAATATTTGTTTGATCAGTTTATTTGCAACCGCAATTATAGCCACCTTGTCGTGCTTTCCTTTAGCTGTCAACCGTTCATACAATATCCTGCACCCTTTATTGTAGCGCATAGCAGACAGAGCCGAGATGTATAGCTGTTTTCGTATATGCCCGTTTCCCATTTTGCAGATATGACCCTTTCCCTTGACGCTGGTTCCCGACTGATATATCCTTGGACTTGTCCCTGCAAAAGCAATAAACTGTTTGTAGTGCAGGAATTTTTCAAAATTATTGGTTGCTGCAATGAGCACTGCTACAGCTTTCTTGCCAAATCCCGGTACACTGAGGATTAGCTTGCGGGTCTCGGCAAAGTGTGTTTTGCTGATATCCTCCAGTTGTTTCTCCAGCTTTTTTATTTCCCGCTTGAACTTTTCGATAATACTTTTCAGTGATCTTTTGAGTTCAGCAGTCAATACGCCACTTACCTGGAAAGCCTGTAATTGGTTAGACGTAGCTGTTTTTTGTTTAGTAATCAGTTCCAGGGCTGTCAATAACTGCTGCATAGCAAAGATTTCCTTTGATGGTGGTGTCCATAGATCAACTTTTTTAAAAGTAGATGCGTAGTCATAGATGGTTTTGGCGCATACTGGATCGGTCTTTGCACGCTGTAACTTCATCTGCGAATAACGCCTTATGATCAAAGGGTTTATCACGGAAACTTCAATATTTTTCTTAGACAGGAACATAGCCAATTTCAAGCTATATGGCCCTGTTGCTTCCATGACATAAGTTTTGTCCTTACCGTATTTTTTGACCAGAGCTTGAAAGCCTTTTGTAGTCTGTTCAAAATCTGAAAAACCCGTTTTATGGTCTCGGTCTGACCCATAAGCATCAAATGTTTGCTTGCTAATGTCAATTCCAATATATTTGTCCATGACTATTGTTTTTTAAAAGACGGAACTATTGTTTTCTTATCTATCCTTTATACAGGCTTTATGCCTAATGAACTGTCCAAGATAGCAATAGAAGAGGGAGGGGAACCACCATTCCGAACGGTCTTGATGACAAATGACGCAAGTAGTTTTCTTCCCTCCCTTCGTCTTATTTATTATTAATCCAGCGAATTTATTAAATTTTACGTTATTTCTTAAAATGCAAATATAGGATGACGCGTTTTTATGAAGTCAGGAGGCAAATGCGGCGAGGACACAATAGTATATTTTAAACACGTCCTCGCCGCATTTGCCTTAAACACTTCTTAAACAGCGTCATTCCGACCGGAACAAAGCCAAACGAAGTGATTAAGGCTTTGTGAAGGGAGGAATCTGTTTGGAGTTCATTCTATTTTATTAAATATCTTATTTCCAAATATCTACTTAATATTTAATTTCAAACACTATCATTACCCACGATATTTCTAGTAGAACCTTATAAAAAAGCAATACCAATTATTTTTTAGCTAAATTTATGCCCATATCTTTATAAACTACAAAGCATGAAAACCAAAACCAGCCTCCTCCTTGCCCTTATGCTGATAAGCTTTGCGCCAATGCTCCATGCACAGGATTTTTGGGAGCGGATAGCTTTCCCCGACAGTGTTACTATTAGATGTATGGCCTTAAACCAGCAAGGCCATATTTTTGTGGGTACGGGATGCCATGGTGAAACAGGCGGGGTTTACCGCTCTAGGGATGACGGGCAGAGTTGGGAATGTGTATATGATAATCAAAACCATGGCGTGCTGTCCATAGGCATGAACAGTAAGGGGCATATCTATGTGGGGAAAAATGGTTTTGATGTATTGATATACAGTGAAAACAATGGAGAGGACTGGATATCGTTACATCCGCCATTAGAGGTCAATATTGTTAAAATATTCTGTGTGGGCGTCGATACTGTTTTTATTAGCCAATGGGCTAGCGAAGGGCCTTTCGTGGCTTATTCCTATGATAGGGGAAAAAATTGGGATTCAACCTACATGGCAGCTCAACTTGAGCCCTATGTCAGTGATATTGCCATTGATAATAACGGATGTCTATATGCCGGGGTACATGGGTATTATAGTGGTGATGGCGGGCTTTATAAATCAGAAGATTGGGGCAAAAGCTGGAACTATATCGGTTTGGTAAACCATCAGGTAAACGCTGTGGCCGTAAATTCAAACAATGAAGTGTTTACCGGCGACTGGTCGGCGTCAAGCGGTCATTCCCAAATCTCAGGTGTATATGCCATGTATGAGGGCAGCGATACGTTTGAGCTGATCATGGAATCCGTGGAAATAACCGACATTGCCATTGCTGAAAATGATGATATTTATATGACCGCTTATTATTGGACATTGGCTTCTTATGATAATGGCCAATCTTTTACCGTGCTGGCAGAACCTTTTCAGTCAAGTGCAAGGGAAATGGTATTCGCTGAAAACGGTCATATTTATGGATATAGCACTTCTTTTATTGTAAAAAGCACAGAGCCTGTGATTACCGCCGTGCAGGAAAACGGAAACTCTTTTAAAGATCAGATACTGAGTCTTTATCCCAACCCAATTAGCAAATATTTAAACCTTGCTATCGTTGGGCATAAAAATACCGAACCAATCTATGTCGAACTTATTGATTCAGAAGGAAGAGAGGTTTATAAACAAACATTTATATCCTCTGACAAAATGCGATTAGATTTAGGCCACCTGCCTGTTGGGCTGTATTTTGCGAGGGTACGAACCAATAAGGAATTGCTGTGCCGAAAGTTTATCAAAAGGTAAGGCAACAATATTAACTCAATAAAAACAAGCTAAACTGATCGGTCCAATTTCAAAGCTTTAGCAACGAAGCATATAGCCTGATTTTATGAATAGATCAGGCTAAGCCCTTTTAACAAGCCGTAACGATCAAAATTCGTCACGGCTTTTTTGTTTGCCCCAGAATTTAAGTATCTTTTTATAAACCCTCAAACTTTACATTAATATTTTGTAATACTAGGTATTAGTTTTTGGCTATGTATTTTTACTATAAAAAATTTATAATCAGTGAAATACAAATAAAATTTGGAATTTTGAAAAATTGTATTACCTTTGTTTCCTTCAAAAGTGAATGAGATTCGGGGGATTCTTTGTTTAGGAATAAACCATTTACTTTCAAAAAAGTTCTTACATTATTAAGTTCATTAATCAAAATCACCAACATCATGAACGAGTTCAAAAACAAAGAGTATGATGTGATTATCATTGGTGGCGGGGCTACAGGAGCCGGAACGGCACGCGATTGCGCCATGCGCGGACTGAGCGTTTTGCTGGTTGAGCGCCATGATTTTGCTACCGGGGCAACCGGGCGAAACCACGGCCTTTTGCACTCTGGTGCACGCTATGCGGTTACCGACCATGAATCGGCTACGGAATGCATTCAGGAAAACATGATCCTGCGCCGTATTGCCAGCCATTGCGTGGAAGAAAACGATGGTTTGTTTATCACCTTGCCCGATGACGATCTCTCATATCAATCTCAGTTTGTTGATGCCTGCAGCAAAGCCGGTATTCCAACTGAAGTAATTGATCCCCAACTGGCCCGCAAAATGGAGCCTTCCGTAAATCCCGACCTCATTGGCGCAGTAAAAGTGCCCGATGGTTCGGTCGATCCTTTCCGCCTTACCATGTCCAATGCCCTGGATGCAAAAATCCACGGTGCCGATTTGCTGACACAGCACGAAATCACGGGTTTTATCCGCTCGCAGGAAAAAATTACCGGAGTTGAGCTGTACAATCACGCTTCTAAGGAAATGGTTCAGTTTCATGGGAAAATCATTGTTAATGCCGGGGGAATCTGGGGTCAGCATATTGCGGAGCTGGCAGGTGTGCGCATCAATATGCTTCCTGCTAAAGGATCTTTATTGATTTTTGGTCATCGTGTAAACAATATGATTTTGAACCGCTGCCGTAAGCCCGCCAATGCGGATATCCTGGTTCCCGGAGATACCATTTGCCTCATAGGAACCACTTCCGACCGCATTCCTTACGATCAGATCGATAATATGTTTGTTTCCAAAGATGAGGTAGATGTGCTCATCCGTGAAGGCGAAAAGCTCTCTCCTACTTTGGCTTCTACACGGATTTTGCGTGCATATGCCGGCGTACGCCCACTGGTTGCTGCTGATGACGATCCAAGCGGTCGCAATATCAGCCGGGGCATTGTGCTGCTCGACCATCAGGAGCGCGATGGACTTTCGGGTTTCATCACCATTACCGGAGGCAAGCTGATGACCTATCGTTTGATGGCGGAATGGACTACCGATTTGATCTGCAAAAAACTATCTGTAGAAAAATCATGCGAAACAGCAGAAAAACCGCTGCCGGGTTCGGAGAAAGATGATTTTAATATCAAGAATGCCTCACAAAAGATTTATTCGGGCATTGCACAGAAATCGGCAGTGCACCGCCATGGTTCGCTGGCGCCGGATATTAAAAAAGGCAATGGCGATGAATCCCTGGTTTGTGAATGCGAAGGCGTTTCCATTGGTGAAGTAAAATACGCCATTAAGGAACTGCATGTCAATAATTTGGTGGATCTGCGCCGCCGCACACGTGTGGGCATGGGTACTTGCCAGGGCGAGCTTTGCGCCTGCCGTGCCGCAGGAATGCTCTGCGAAGCTTTTGAAGAAACCGGAAAAGCCAAGGACGATCTGGCCGATTTCCTGCAGGAACGCTGGAAAGGTATGTATCCCGTTGCCTGGGGCGAAACCATCAACGAGATTCAGTTTACCTCCTGGATTTATGAGGGAATCTATGGTTTGAAAGAAAAACAGAACTAATGCATTTTAACCTTTATACGTTTGTTCGGAATATTCCATGTCGAGGCATGATGTACAAACGAAAAAATAAGACAAATCATGAAATTTGATAATATAATAATAGGCGGCGGATTGACAGGACTCAGCTGCGGGATCCGTCTCGCTGAAGCAGGCCGTAAATGCGCCATCATTTCATCGGGTCAGAGTGCAATTCATTTTTTCTCAGGCTCTTTGGATCTCTTATCTGCCATAGGCGATGATGCAGTAAGTCAGCCTTTAGCGGCAATGAAACTACTCCCTGAAGATCACCCATATAAACGTGTAGGCATAGAAAACTGCGCACGGCTGGCCGAAGAATCACAGGCTTTGCTGGAACGCGCCAAGCTGAAATTCCGGGGCTCTGCACAGCAAAATCATTATGTAATGACACCCATGGGCGGAATGAAGCCCACCTGGCTTACGCTGGATGATTTTACAACATTCGAAAATGGCCAAGATTTTCCATGGAAGAAAACGAAAATCATGAATTTTAAAGGCTTTCTGGATTTTCATACATTATTTGTAAAAGATGGACTGGCAAAAATGGGCGTATCTGCTGATATTCACGATATCGCTATGAAAGAATTTGAAGCCATCCGCCGCAATCCCAGCGAAATGCGCTCATCCAATATCGCCAAAGTTTTTGATCAGGGCGATGCGCTGAACGAATTTGCCGCAAAAGTCAATGAGCTGAGCCATGATACCGAAGTAGTGATTTTACCGGCTGTTTTTGGCCTGTTTGAAAATGATGTGGCCAGGCAGCTGAAAAGTATGATCCAAAAGCCATTGCTGCTGCTTCCGGCCATCCCTCCTTCCGTTCCCGGCATACGCAGCCAGATCCTGCTCCGCAAACGCTTTGAAGAGCTGGGCGGTTTGTATTTTCTGGGCGATAATGTGAATGATGGCATCATTGAAGGAAATCAGCTCAAAGAAATCCATACGACCAATCACGGCGACATCAAAATGGAAGCAGACCAGTTTATCCTGGCCACCGGAAGCTTTTACAGCAAAGGCCTGGTAGCCACACCGGAGAAGATCTATGAACCCATTTTTGGTTTGGATATCGATGCTTCGGACAAACGAGAAGACTGGTTTGACGAAAAAGTATTCAACAATCAGCCGTTCATGCAATATGGAGTAAAAGCGGATAAAAATTTCCGCGCTACGATCAATGGAAAAACCATTGATAACCTCTTTGTTGCCGGTTCAGTGTTGGGGGGCGCCAATGCCCTGAAAGAAGGCAGCGGAGCCGGAATAAGCTTACTAACATCACTTTATGTAGCTGAAAAACTCTTAAAATCAGTGCAATGAACAAGGATAAATTTAACCCTTTAAATATAAGCGACAACAATTTCGAGCAATGTGTAAAATGTACCATCTGCACGGTTTATTGCCCTGTCGTTGCGGTAAATCCCGATTATCCGGGGCCGAAGCAATCCGGTCCCGATGGCGAACGCATGCGCCTGAAAGATCCCTCCTATTTCGATGAAAACCTGAAACTTTGCCTCAACTGCAAACGCTGCGAAGTGGTTTGTCCGCATGGCGTGAAAATCGGCGACATCATACAGGCTGCGCGCATCAAATACAGCAAGAAAAAGCCGAAATTACGCGATATGATCCTGGCAAATACGGATATCGTGGGCACAATGGCCAGCACTTTTGCGCCTATTGTAAACACGACAGTAGCTTTGAAACCGGTACGTTCCATTATGGACGGTGTGTTAAAAATCGATCATCACCGGGTATTTCCAAAATATTCCGGCCTGCGTTTCGAAACATGGTTTAAACGCCATGCCGCCAAAAAGCAGGATGCCTTTAAAAAGCATGTGAGCTATTTCCACGGTTGCTATGTAAATTATAATTTCCCGCAACTCGGCAAAGACCTTGTAAAAATTATGAATGCAGCCGGATATGGTGTCCATTTGCTCGAAAAGGAAAAATGCTGTGGCGTTGCCCTCATTTCCAATGGTTTGATCAAGCAAGCCACCAGACAGGCGAAACATAATGTGGCTTCTTTAAAGAAATCCATTGTGGATAAAAATATGCCGGTGATTTCCACTTCATCTACCTGTACCTTTACTATCCGTGATGAATATCCGCACCTGTTGGGTGTTGAAAATGATGAAATCCGCACCGACACCGAACTGGCCACACGTTTCCTGTTCCGCCTGATCGATTCCGGCAAACTGAAGCTGGCATTTAAAAAGGATTATACCAAACGCATTGCATACCATACGCCCTGCCATATGGAAAAGCTGGGCTGGTCGGTATATTCTACTTCCCTGCTGCGCATGATTCCGGGTGTTGATTTTGTGATGCTCGAATCGACTTGCTGTGGTATTGCCGGAACCTATGGTTTTAAAAAGGAAAACTACGAAACAGCACAAGGTGTTGGACAGCCGCTTTTTAATGCCATTGAAAGCTCCGGTGCCGACTTTGTGGCCACCGATTGCGAAACCTGCAAATGGCAGATCGAGATGTCCACTTCAGCGAAAGTGCACAACCCGATTTCTGTTTTGGCAGATGCTTTGGATGTAGAAGCAACGATAAAGTTGAACGCATAGAGAGCGGTAGCTCGTTGAGTCCCCAAGTTTGGCGCTCGGGAGGACACTCCATACTCCAATTTCCGAAAATTGGGGATTGGAGCGTCCTTTCGACGAGCGTAGTGAGGAGAAACCCCAAAAAAACCCACCACCATTTCCCTCTAATTGTAGTTTTGATTCTGATTTAGTGGGCGGAAGCATCATTGAGTTTTTCTCGCAGAGACGCCAAGCCGCAAAGAAAAAACCCGGGCAATCAGCGCCTCAATGGTAAAATATCCCTTAGCGTCCTTCGCGTTCTTCGTGAATAAAACCCAACCGCACTCTTTGTGGTTCAAGCGCCCAAATCACCCACTTCATTGCCACAAACCCGCATGTATCACAAACAATCAGGAATTTACAGCCCATGATCTGTATTTTATATACAAAAATCTGCATATTTCGGCAAAGCACATGCAGGTCTCCTGATCGTATATAACTGAGAATAAGACAAAATTTTAATCACAGTATTTACTACATATAGATAATTATCCTATATTTGTGATGTCCTAATCGTACAAAAATTGGTTTATGAAGCAAATTGGAGGAAATAAAAAGCTAATACGTGGCGTGATCGGATTGAAAAAAATTTTTGAACCAGATGGATGAACATTAATTTTATTGGTCAGAGGCAAGGTATATCGTATTGAACTTGTTGGGTAAGTTTTTGGGATTTAGATTCATAAAGAATTTTTAGAAAAAAAAGGAAAGCCCCCTTGAGAATTACACAAGGATTAGCCCGGCAAATATAAAGAAAATGCCAGACTTGCCTGATGATTTTAAATATGATAAAACATCAAATAAATAAAAGACGCAATGTCGGTTTATCAAGGTTTATTTGGTTTAATAAACCGACAAAATGTGGGATTATAAATGAGTTGTGGCACATAAAAACGAAAGAACCTACATAAAAATTAAATGATATGAGAAAAATAATTTATGGACTTGTTGTTGCAAGTTTGATTACAGGTTGTGTATCGCAATCTGACCATGACAAAGTTGTTGCAGAAAATGAAAAGTTAAAAGCTGAATTGGAAGAATGTATGCATGGTGCAGAAAAACTGATTGCAAATGTTGAGAAAGCCTATTCTGAGAAAGATTATTCAGCGGCAAGACAAAACATTGAACTTCTTTATGAAAAACATCCTGAATCACCGAAAAATAATGACTTTAAGATTCTTCTAAAAAAGATTGAAAAAGAAGAATTAGCTGAGAAAAAGAGAAAAGAAGCGGAAGAAAAGGAACGTATTCGACTTGAAAATTTGAATAACACAGGGATTTGGACTGTTAGTTATTACGTTGATGATTTTGGCGAACCGACAAAAGAAGGATATATTAAAAATAGAAACTACATAAGTGGACAATTTAGTAATACAGCAACTCAAAATTCAGCCTTGAATGTTAAATTTTTGATTTCAAATTCCTATGACATTTCTATTATGTTATATGAATACGCAAATAATAATCCTGTTAAAGCTTATTCTTCGGAAAGTTATAGAGTGTTAATCCAAGATAACGCTGGAAATAGATATAAATTAACAGCAACTAATTGGTCTGACAGATTGAGTTTTGACAAATCTTCATCAAGAAAAGTTCATAACATACTTATGAAAGGTGGAAAGATTAAATTTAAAATAGTTGAGATTGATACTCCGACAACTGAATATCACTTTACGATTGACAAAGCAGATTGGTATGAAAATGCCTATAGAAAACTTCAAGAATCGTAGAATTGACAAGGAATTACGTGCCACAACAAAGTATATAAAACATAAGGGAGACAGTGGTTTACGGAGCTTTTGTGCATTTAATCAAGCCCGCCAAATCTGCGATTTGACGAGTTTGTTAAATGTTTTAAATTTGTGTCAAAACGCAAATTTGGCTACGTGCAAACTTGATAGGAAAGCGTTTTAAATCCCTTACGTTTCATATACGTAGCCGTTGTGCCCAATTTTAAATAGAAACCAAATGCCAAAATGTACACTCTGTCAAAAAGAAAAGAAACTGATAAAGAAATCACATATAATTCCTGATTTCTTTTATGAAAAATCTGGCGTTTACAACGAAAAGCACCAAATACATAAGATTGAGACACAGGAATTTATGAAATCAAATAAAGTCAGATTTGTGCCTACTGGGGATTACGATGGTGGTATATTATGCAAAGAGTGTGATAATGAACTTATTGGAAATTTAGAATCTTATGGGAGCAAAGTCTTGTTTGGCGGACTTTCGAAAAATGAAGAGATTAATTGTAAAAACTATATGAATCCCAATGATGGGTTTCAATATTCAGTTTGTGATAATGTGGATTACAATAAATTTAAACTCTTTTTATTATCAATTTTATGGAGAGCTTGCATAACAAATCGAGAAGTATTTAACGCTGCAAAAATAAACGACTCAGACATTGAGAAAATAAGATTAATGCTTGTAAATAATGATGCTGGGCAAATAAATGAATACCCAATTATAACTCTAAGTTATCTGAATGACGAAACAATGCCGACAGACTTAATCTTTCAACCGATAAAATCTGTAACACCTGAGAAAACCTTAATTACATTTCTACTCGGAGGATTTGTATTTATTTTTAATATAACAGAAAACTATAAAAATATTGAAGACATTAAAGAATTAACTATTACACCCGAGAATAAAGTAACTATAATGCACTTCTTAAAGGGCACAGCTTGGGACTTTATTTTAAAATTCGCTAACATAAAACAATAAAAATGACCAAAACTGAAATTTTAGATAACCTAATTTCTGAAGGAGAACAACTAACTCAAACAATAAGCTTTGTACCTTCAAGTCCAGGAATAATTAGAACATTTTCCGTTTATACAACAAGTAAAAAAGAAAAATATCAGAATTGGCAATCTGCATGTCAAAGATTTATTAAAACATACTTTCCAAGTGATTTGGAGGATATTAAAGACGCGACAAAAAAACTTTCCCCATCAAATCATCAAAAGATAATGGGAATCTTAAGGGCAATTAAATTGCTTCCTGAAGAACCAGAACCGACAATAAAAGAGAATAGAAGTACAAATATTACAATAAACAATACTCAAAAGGTTGTTGTGAACCTATTTACTGAAGCAATTAAAGATGAAATTACAGGAAAAGATTATAAAGCTTTGAAAGAGATTTTGAAGAATTATGAACGAGAACCTGAAAAAACAAAGTCTAAACTTTTTGACAAATTAAAAGGATTAGGAAGCGATGTTCTAACAAATATTGTTGCAAATATTATGACAAATCCTAATGTATATGGTGGTATATTTGGTTAAAAAACTGGTGCTAACAAACTGTAAATTGCATTGCGGGGTTCGTGGTGTGTCGTTTGCTGGATTCTCGCAACATCGTTCCGTCCTGCCGGACAGGAACGCTCTCCGAAATCCGCAACGACAACTTACAAGTGACCGTAAGGGCACATATTAATTCCGCGAAATATCAACAGATTAGACTTTGAAAAGAGAAACTTATAAATTACCTTTGTCATATGAAAAAAGTAAGAGAGGTAATTGCATATCGGAATTATTTTGAGGATTTTCTCAAACAACAATCGATTAAGATTCAAAACAAGATTTTTAAAGTCATTGAAATTATTGAATCTTACGAGAGAATTCCAACTCAATACCTTAAATACATTTCAGGAACGCCCGGACTTTTTGAAGCACGGATTAAATTAGGTTCAGATATTTGGAGAGTATTCTGTTTCTTCGATGAAGGAAAACTTGTTGTCCTATTGAATGGATTTCAAAAAAAGACACAAAAAACGCCTAAAAAAGAGATTGATAAAGCAACTCGATTAATGTCTGAATATTTCATAGAAAAGCAAAAGGAGGATAAAAAATGAATACAACAAGTTGGACTGAAATAAAAGACAGAGTTTACGGAGAAATTGGCTCAGAAAGACGAGATGAATTAGAAAGAGATTTCGAAGCTTTTCAGATTGGATTAAAACTTAGAGAAGCTCGTGAATCTCAAAATATGACACAAAGTCAATTAGCCGATAAATTAGATAAAAAAAGGACCTACATTTCACGAGTTGAGAATAATGGAAGTAATTTGACTTTAAAAACATTATTTGACATTGTAGAAAAAGGGCTTGGTGGGAAAGTTAATATCTCGATTGAAATTTAAAATACGAGCTGTAACATTTTGTATATTGCACTGGGCAGAAAGTGCGTATTTGAGCATTTTATCTTTTTTCAGCACCGCCGAAGCACAGCTTCGACGGCGTACCTAATTCGTAGGTGTCAAACCTGTGCTTCGGCTACTTAGTAGCCTGACAGGAAAGTGCTTAAAACGCCATACGCAACATACAATTTACCGTTGTGTTTCATTAAAACGCCACTTCGTTAAGCCCAACAATTAAGCATCGTTTTCCGTCCAAAGCCGATATATCCCGCTAGGCAGGGCAGTTAATGCTTTGTGCCTGTCCCGAGAATCACACGGGACCTGTCCCGAGCCATTCGGGACCTGTCCCGGGCCATTCGGGACCTGTCCCGAGCCATTCGGGAAAAACCGAGTACAAATATTTTTTAGAATCAATTTTTGATGTATTTTCTGCCAAATACCGTTAAGCATAAAGAAAACAAGCCATTTTCGGCAGATAGCTTTGCTATGCAATAATTCTAAAGGACGTTTTGCCAATACCCATTTTGTGGGGTTATGTATAGCTGTTTCTTTCAGCCGGTGGGGTGGTTCAGCTTAGTCCGGAATATCCATCGTAATCCCCACCAAAACCAAAGCCGCAACAAAATTGTTATATTTGTGGCCGAAAAAATTGTCGAAGCAAATTATTAATTAAAAAATACACGCATGAAATTACTGGAAGGAAAAACAGCTCTGATTACCGGTGCTGCGCGCGGAATCGGTAAAGGCATTGCACTTCGTTTTGCACAGGAAGGTGCCAATATTGCTTTCACGGACCTGAAACGCGATGAAGTGATGGAAGAAACCGAGAAAGAACTTGCTGCCCTTGGTGTTCAGGCCAAAGGTTTTGCTTCCGATGCAAGCTCTTTTGAGCAATCCGAACAGCTTATCGCTGATGTTGTTAAAGAGTTTGGCCGCATCGACGTATTGGTCAACAATGCCGGCATCACCCGTGATAACCTCCTGATGCGCATGAGCGAAATGGACTGGGATCTGGTAATCAAAGTGAACCTCAAGTCGATTTTCAATATGACCAAAGCGATACAGCGCACCATGCTCAAGCAACGTTTTGGCAGCATCATCAATATGAGTTCTGTGGTTGGTGTTGGCGGTAATGCCGGACAGGCAAACTACAGTGCTTCCAAAGCCGGCCTGATTGGTTTTACCAAGAGCATTGCACAGGAAATCGGCTCACGCAATATCCGCGTGAATGCCATTGCCCCGGGTTTCATCGAAACGGAAATGACGGCAAAACTCACGGACGAACAGCGCGATGCATGGATCCAGGACATTCCTTTGCGCCGCTCCGGCAAACCCGAAGACGTGGCCAATGTTGCCCTTTTCCTGGCCAGCGATTTGAGCAGCTACGTAAGCGGACAGGTGATCAATGTTTGTGGCGGCATGAAAATGTAATCCAGCTTGAACATCCAAACCGAATATCCGGAAATCCTGATACCGGTCGCAATAATCGCAGGGCTGTTGTTTGCAGCAGCCCTGTATTTCCGCGACCGCAAAAATGAATTCGGGCGTTTGCCCCTTTTCGTTATGGCTGCTTTGCGCTTTCTGGCGGCCTCTACCCTATTCTTTTTGCTGCTCGGGCCGATGATCAGCGGAAACCAAAAAATCATACAAAAACCTCTTCTGCTGTTTTTTACTGACAATAGCTCATCCATTGCCCTGCGCTCCGATTCTTCCGAACTCCGGAAAACACAGAAGGAAATCCATCAGATGGCAGCATCTTTTGCCGAAGAATTTGATACGGCTTTTTTTACTTTCGGAAACAAAGTGAAAAATCAGCCGATAGGCACTTTTAATGAAGAAATTTCTGATTACAGTGAGGTAAACACCTATATCAAAAACCTTTACCGTGGCCGCATGCCTGCCGGGATAATCCTTGCCGGAGACGGGCGTTTCACCCGTGGCAGCAATCCGCTTTATGCCACTGCCCTGCATCCTGCCAAAGTTTATACCATCGCATTGGGCGACAGCAGCAGCATACGCGATCTTGTACTCAAAAAAATAAATTACAACAAAAGGGTTTTCCTGAACAATAAATTCCCCATTGAAGTTATTGTGCAGGCAGAAGGCATGAAAGGTCAAGAGGTACAATTGCGCATTACCGAAGCCGACAGCCTGCTCCATGAAGAAAATTTTATTGTTCCGTCATCGAATTATACTGCCGGAAGGCTGGTTTATCTCAAAGCAAACGAAAAAGGCTTTCGGAAAATCAAGGCAGAGCTGATCCAAAGCGATATTGCAGAAATCAGCAAACAAAACAATGCCGCCAATGCATATTTTGAAGTGGTTTCGGAAAAGAAAAAAATCGTTTTGATTTATGATGCCCCGCATCCTGATGTTGCGGCTGTGCGAAATGCCCTGAGCAGCGACCTGAACTATCAGTTTACCGCTGGAAACTATAATCAGCTCAAAGACAGCATTTTGGGATGCAACTTACTAATTCTGCACCAGCTTCCTGCCCAAGGAAACAATCCGGCAAAACTGGCGCAAAGCATTCTTGATCAGAAAATCCCGACGCTTTACATACTTGGCGGACAATCAGATATACAAAATTTCAATCAAATGCAGGCTGTTTGTCAGATTCAGCAAAACAATACCAAGAGCAGTTTTGACGAAGCCTATCCATTTCTGAACGAAAGCTTCAGCCTGTTTACGCTGGAAGATGGACTCAGCAAAAAGATGGAGAACTGGCCACCGCTGCGTGTAGCTTTTGGAAATTATCAAACATCAGGCAACAGCCAAAGCCTGATAAATCAAAAAATTGGACGTATCCAAACAACACGCCCGCTCATTACTTTTGGTACATTCAATGATATAAAAACCGGCATTATTGCCGGAGAAGGCATCTGGAGATGGCGCATCAGCAATTACAAAAACAATGAAACACATCAGGATTTTGATCAGCTGATCCGCAGGATGGTACATTATCTTTCGCTCAATGAAAATAAGAAAAAGCTGCGCATCGACCTACCGGATGAAATATCGGAAAACGAAGAGCTTACAGGAAGTGCCATTTTGCTCAATGACGCCAACGAACCCGTCAACCAGCCTGATTTACAGATCAATCTGCAGGACGACTTAAGCGGAAATTCCTTTGATTTTGTTTTTTCACGCCAGGGCAACAGCTACAAATTGCGGGCCGGACAAATTCCGGTAGGTTCCTACCGCTGGACAGCCGGCACTCAGTTGGGCAATAAAAGATACACAGAAAACGGCAACATCAATGTCAGTTCCTTGCAATTGGAACAGCTCAACCTGAAAGCCAACCACCAGCTGATGCAGCAAATTGCACTGAAATACCAGGGGCAGATGTTTTATCCCGACCAAATGCAGGCTTTGCAAAATGCGATAAGGGAAAATATCCCCGCACAGGAAAACATACGCTACCGCAAAAAAACCGAACCTTTGACTAATTTCTGGTGGATTGCCGCTGTAATTGTGCTGTGGCTGGCATCTGAATGGTTTTTACGCAAGCGTTTCGGTTCCTACTAAAACACTCAAACGACTATGGTTACAACATTTTTCTGGATTATCATCGGAATCTTTTGTTTTGAATTTGTGCTCGAACGCATACTTTCTGCCCTGAACAGCAGCTACCGCAGCAAGCCTGTCCCGAAACTGCTGGAAGGCATTTATGACAATGAAAAATACCGTAAATCGCAGCAATACGGCCACGACAAAGACCGCTTTGGCATGCTCTCGTCCGGAATCAGTTTTATAGCCACACTTTGCGTTTTGGTTTTTGGAGGCTTTGGATGGCTCGATGGTTTTGTGCGCCAATTCAGTGGTAACGAAATCATTGTCAGCCTTTTGTTCTTTGGAATTTTGGGCCTGGCCGCCGATATCCTCTCCACTCCTTTTGCGCTCTATTCCACTTTTGTGATCGAAGAAAAATACGGTTTCAACCGCACCACACCCAAAATCTTTGTTTTGGACAAGCTTAAATCATGGCTGTTGAGCATCATCATTGGCGCGCCGCTTTTTGCACTCATCATCTGGCTGTTTGAAATCAGCGGTGATCTGTTCTGGATCTGGGCCTGGATTGTGATGTCAGCATTCAGTTTGTTTATGATGCTCTTTTATTCCAATCTGGTTGTACCGCTTTTCAACAAACAAAAACCGCTGGAAGAAGGAAAGCTGCGCGATGCGATTGAATCCTTTGCACAAAAAGCCGGATTTAAGCTCAAAAATATCTACACCATAGATGGCTCCAAACGCAGCACAAAAGCCAATGCCTATTTCACCGGATTGGGGCCCAAAAAACGTATTGTACTGTACGATACGCTCATCAATGGGCTGAGTACAGACGAAATTGTGGCTGTCCTGGCCCATGAAGTTGGGCATTATAAGCACAAGCACACGCTTTTCGGGCTGGTTTCCGGCATCTTGCAAACCGGATTATTGTTGTTTTTGCTTTCGCTCTTCATTCAAAAAGGTTCGGGTATTTCTGCAGCTATTTCCACTGCCATTGCAGGCGGTAATGAAGTTCCGGCATCATTCCATTTGGGCATTCTGGCTTTCGGTATTTTGTACAGCCCGGTAAGTATGGTTCTCGGTTTGGGCGGCAATGTACTTTCGCGCAAATTTGAATATCAGGCCGATGCCTTTGCAGCAAAATACGATTTAGGCAATGCGCTTATCAATGCTTTAAAAACGCTCAGCAAAACCAGCTTGAGCAATCTGGTACCCCATCCGGCCTATGTCTTTGTGTATTTTTCGCATCCCACTTTGTTGCAGCGGGTGAAAGCGATCGTTGCAGGGAAATAAAACAAATACTATAATTTCGCGCCGCATTTTTTGCAATAAACCGCATCATCATCGTGATCGGAAGCATGGCATTCTTTGCAAACATGCGTATTTTCAGCTGCTTTTTGATGTTTGGTCAACTCAGAAGTGATGATACCCGTAGGCACGGCAATAATGGCATAACCAATGATCATGATAATGGACGCCAATGCCTGACCCAGAGCGGTTTGTGGGGAAATATCGCCATAACCCACGGTAGTAAGCGTTACGATTGCCCAGTAAATTGCCCGCGGGATGCTCGTAAAACCGTTTTCCGGCCCTTCGATAATGTACATCAGGGAACCCATCAAAACAACGATTGTAATCACAATTTCGAGGAAAACCACAATTTTATGGCTGCTGGCCCTGAGGGAAATCATCAGAACAGCACTGGCACGGATGTAGCGCGCCATCTTTAACACCCTGAATATCCGCAGGAAGCGTAAAATCCGAATTACGATTAAATAATGAGAGCCGACCAAAAACAGGCTTAAATATGTAGGCAATATTGATAAAAAATCGATAATCCCAAAAAAGGAAAAAATATAGCGCAAAGGCTTACGGGCAGAGTAGATCCGCAGCACATATTCCGCAGTAAAAATCAATGTGACTCCCCATTCGATGAAGAGCAAAAATTCGTGGTACTGAGCATGAATCTTAGGCACCGAATCGAGCAAAGCGATCAGCACACTGATAAAGATAAGCCACAAAAGCGCTACATCAAAATTCTTTCCGGCAGGTGTATCTGCTTCAAAAATTATTTCGTAAATCCGGTTTTTAAGGCTTTTTCTTTGATCCTGCATCATGGTATCCTTGGAATTATGCACTAAATTACAAAATTACGGCCTTCTCACACACGCCCATTCCAAAAAGGGCAAAATCGAAGCGTACCGGATCGGCCGGATCAAATATCCGCAAAGAAGATGTAAGTTCCTCCACAGCTTTCCAGTCATCCTGCTTTCGAATAAAGAGTCCAAGCTGCCTGCCCACCCTTCCGGAATGCACATCGAGCGGGCACATCAAAACCGATGGCGAAATATTTTTCCACAATCCAAAATCCACGCCTTTATCGTCGTCGCGCACCATCCAGCGTAAAAACATATTCAGCCGTTTGGCTGCGCTGCCTTTGGCCGGACTGGAGATGTGCTTTTCCGATCGCTGCTCGTGTGCAGATTGCATCATCAATTCCCGAAAACGGTTAATGCGGCTGTAAACCTCTTCTTCAGGATCATCTCCGCTGAATACTTTTTCCAGTCCGCCATGATGCACGTATAAATAGCGCAGCGCTGAAACAAAAAACAAAAGGTCAGGATATTGAAACGTACGGTGTTTAAAATGTTCAAGATTTTTTAAATCATTGCCCCCGGCGTTCATCACAAAATCAAAAGGCGCATGATCCATCAAAGTCATCAACTTTTGTGCATTGGCAACAATCATTTTACGGTTGCCCCATGCAATGGTAGCGCTGAAAAAAGCCGATATTTCCTTGTCTTCCTTACGTTTAAAAGAATGCGGTATGCTAATGGGATCGTCTTCAATAAAAGAGGAATGATTATAATAATCACATTTCTTTTCGAGCAAAGCGCGCACTTTTTCCAGGTAAATATTAACAAATTCTGAAGCCATAGATTTAAAATATAATTTTACGGAACATTTCTGCAATCAATATCCCACCCGCCACAGAGGCATTGAGCGATTCGGCCATTTTCTCCCCTTTTTGTGCCGGGATGCTTATTTTACGGTTCACTGCCTTTGCCAGCTCAGGCCGTATGCCATGCGATTCGCTACCAATTATCAAAGCAGTTTGTAATGGAAAATTGCATTTGAAAGCATTTTCACCATCAAGAAATGTTCCGAAAGCGGTATAGTTGGAGCCTTTTAACTGAGCTGCGATTTCCTCTGCCGGAGCATAACGGCATCGTACCGAACGCAAAGCGCCCATTGTGGCCTGCACTACTTTTGGGTTGTAGTGTTCAACACAGTCATTGGTCATCACAAGTTCCTCAAAACCAAACCAGTTCATCGTCCGGATGATGGTTCCCATATTGCCCGGATCGCTGATTCCATCGAGGACAATGATAGGTTTTTCAGAATTTTCCGGAAAAACACCGATGGCATCCTCCGGGATTGGGAACACGCAAAGCAGCTGATTGGGCGTTTTAAGATTAGATATTTTTCCCAATTCGATATCATTCACTTCAAAAATTTGCACCCAGGAAGGAAAAGTATGTTGATTTAAAAACTTTGGTAATGCATAAAGTTCGCATGAATCCCAGGTATGACGTAAAAGGTCGAGGCAAACCTTTGGTCCCTCAGCAATAAAGAAACCCAGTTTTTGGCGGTATTTCCTTTGCGCCAGTGATTGCAGGTGTTTTATTTGATTTTTTGTAAGAGCCATGGGACAAAGTTAATAATCAGCGGCACAATAAAAAAAAAGCGCCCCGAAAAACAGGGCGCTTTAAATATTTTATGCTGTAGCATTATTCAGCAAAAACTTCAAAACTGATTTTTGCACCAATTTCTTTGTGCAGTTTCACATCGGCATTATAGGTACCGAGTTCTTTAATAGAGCTGCCATCAACAAAGATTTTCTTACGATCCACATCGTAATTAAACTGTTCTTTCAGTGCATCAGCGATTTGCAGGGCATTTACAGAACCAAAGATTTTACCATTGCTGGAAGCTTTGGCACCGATACGAACGGTAAGGCCTTCAAGAGCTTCTGCAAGAGCAGTACTTTCTTTGCGGATTTTTTCTTCTTTATATGATTTCTGACGCAGCAGTTCTTCGTGTGCTTTACGTGCAGATTTTGTAGCGAGGATAGCCATTCCCTGAGGAATGAGGTAATTACGTGCAAAGCCATCCTTAACGGTTACGATTTCATTAGCATAACCGACACCTGTAACATCTTGTTTTAAAATAATGTCCATTTCGTGTCCTCCTTATTTTAATAAATCACCAACATAAGGCATGAGGGCGATATGACGTGCCCTTTTTATGGCCTGTGCAACTTTCTTTTGATATTTTGTGGAAGTACCGGTAAGACGGCGGGGCAGAATTTTTCCCTGCTCGTTTACAAACTTCATCAGAAAGTTTTCGTCTTTATAATCGATATACTTAATGCCGCTTTTTTTGAAACGACAATATTTTTTCTTGCGGGTATCAACTGCAATTGGCGTTAAATACCTGATTTCTGAATTTTGTTGTGCCATTTTCTTTTCGTTTTAATTCTTAGGATTGAACTTCTTCTTTTTTGGCTTTCGCTGCTTTGCGTTTTTTCTCGTTATAAGCAACAGCATGCTTGTCGAGTTTTACGGTTAAAAAGCGAAGAACGCGCTCATCGCGTTTAAAAGCCAGTTCCATATCCTGGATCATGGCACCTGTTTCATGAGTAAACTCAATCAGGTGATAAAATCCTGATGATTTCTTTTGGATCGGGTATGCCAGTTTACGCATGCCCCAGTGCTCTTCGTGCACTATCTTACCACCGTTCTCTGTGATGAACGACTGGTACTTTTTAACCGCTTCCTTCATCTGTTCTTCAGACAAAACGGGAGTTAAAATGAAAACGGTTTCGTACTGTTTAAGCATTTCTTTGATTTTTAAATAATTAGAACTAAATTCTTAAAACGGGTTGCAAAATTACACTATTTTTTAATGTGCACAAATATAGAATAGAAAAAAATTCAAGGCAAATGCATCTTAATCAAGCCTTATGAATCCGAAACAGATGATGAAATGAGTCCCCCAAAAAAGCTACTGCGCGGAAACTTCATCTTTTCTGACTACCATTAAATCAATTTCAAAAAAAATCAAGAAATCAGTTTATTCAAAATCAAGCATTTAACATCTCATCAGCTGTTTAAGCTAAAATTTTTTCCTAAAAAGTTTGGTTATTTAAAAAAAGGTAGTACTTTTGCATCCCCATTCGGGAAAAAAGATCTTTAAATGTTGTTGTGCTTATCATGAACTAAAGAACAATGCTCCGTTCGTCTAGGGGTTAGGACGCCAGGTTTTCATCCTGGTAGCAGGGGTTCAAATCCCCTACGGAGTACCAAGACAGTTCATGCTCCGTTCGTCTAGGGGTTAGGACGCCAGGTTTTCATCCTGGTAGCAGGGGTTCAAATCCCCTACGGAGTACAACAACAGCGAAGCCTGGCAGAAATGCCGGGCTTTTTTTATGATATTTTTTATTAAACAGTAGTTGTTGTTTGAATTGAAAGAGGCTCAATCCCCTTTTTTTGAAAAAAGTGAAACCACAAACGACTTCACTACTTCTGCGGTTGTTTTGTACGGATCGCGTTTTCGCGCTTCGCTGTAATCGGCCATGGCACTGATGTAAGAGCCCAGTTGCTGCTTTGTTTTTGCGCGATATATGTATGCCTGAACATAATTCTCATTAATTTTTATGGTATTGGTCAAATCCAGAAGCGCATCCTCAAAGCGGCCTAACTGAAAGTAAGAATATCCCCGGATAAAAAACAAATCGGCACTGACAAGGCCGCCGGCAATCATCTCACTGCTGCCCACGATGGCTTCCACATAATTATTGTTATTGACCTGTTGCATCAGGCTGTCAATACTTTGCGACCTGACTGTTTCAACACAAAGCAGGAACAAGATCAAAACTACAGAAAAGTAAATCTTCCTTATCATAGAATACCATTTTAATGATTCAAAGGAGCTTACAAAGCCATTCAAATACTAAACGTCCATCCGGCATATATTGTTACAGCAAAAAACAAAAAAAAGCCCTCCATCTAAAAAGATGGAAGGCCGGTAAACGCATACGCCATTTCTAAAATTTGTAACCCAATGTCAAAGCGATGCTTGTATTTGAAATATCGTTTGTAACTACCGGACGGTTGCTGCTTACGTAATACGGATAATATTTTTGTGTTGAACTGGCCTGCACAAAAGAAAGATCCATTGCAAACTGCTGATAACGATAGCCCAGGCCAAGCGAAAAACTGCTGACAGCAGCATCATTTACTTCAGTATCTTTATAAGGGCTTGTTTCATAAGCGTAACCGCCACGGAAGCTGAACGGCCCATAGCGCCATTCAGTACCTACGCGCAATTTGTGCTGCGAAGTATAAGTATCGCTAATCGCCTGATTTTGATCATAAAATTCTCCACTTGGACGTAGTTTTGCCCCGGAATAATCCACATACTCGTAATCTGCCGAGAGCATTCCATTCGTTCCAAAAACGAGTGCCAGACCACCCATTGCACGCCAAGGGGTTACCATTTCATAATTGTATTCGCTGTATGGGCTGTCCACATACTGATTATCGTACAGGCTATCAAAAGCCGAACTCATACTATACCGCCAGCGGTCCTGCATACTTCCAAAATAAGTTGGTGTATGGATTGCAGCACCCAAACGAAGGAAATCTGTTGCGCGGAATATCAAGCCAAATTTACCATTGATCCCCGTTCCCCGGGTTTCTATGCTTTCGGTAAACTGCATGGATTGAAAATAAGGGTTCTTTCCTTCTGAATCTTCTTCTGTGTAAACAGCATCATAATAATATCGGATGATGGGCATGCCCAATGTAACACCAACATATAAGCGATCGCTGTAATTCCCCGAAACGGAAAAGACCATTTCGTTCATGGCACCGCTTGTTTCGGATGTTTGCCTTTGATAAACATCTCCTTCCTGCATATCCGAAAAGTACTCGCCCCCATCTTCAAAAATGAGATTGGCTTTCTCAGCCATATCGGTAATCGATCCATCCTGAATCCCATACACATTGGCATCGGCTACCATTTGAGTGAGCATAGAATTATTGGGATTGAAGCCTTCAAAAAACATACGTCCATGAAAATCATTGATCCGGTTCACTCCAAACCCAAACTGCACATTACGCCAGCCTGCTTCTTCGAGACGATTGGGATAAGTCATGGTTAAAACCACTCCCAAATTATTGAAATTAAAGGCATAGCTATCATCGGATCGCAGGTTTCCAAAGTACTCCGATTCTGTTGAAGAAAAATAAAGCGAAGGCGTAACTGTAAAATCCGATGTTTTGAACAGGCCCATACCGGCAGGGTTGGTACTGAGCACACTGAAATCGGCGCCAACGGCAGAAAATGCACCCGACATACCTGAAAAGCGTGCTGTTCCACTGTAGTTTATATTTGAATAGCGTAAGGCATCCACTGCATTCTGGCCAAATGTAACTGCAGAAAGCAATATCAGCGCAATGAGGATATTTAGTTTTTTCATGGTATTATAATTTTATTCGTTTTTCTATCTGTTAACATTAAATATTTCAGGCAATACGTCATTGAAATTTATGTTGCTATCGCCTTTAAAGATGTTCCGGTAAATTATTCAATGAGCTGGAGACACCGAATCTAAAAGCACCCTATCGACGACGGCCTCCGCCGGAAGAGCCACTGCTCCTGCTGCTGCCACTCGAACCTGATGAACGGGACGGACTGGAATAAGATGACCCTGAAGAACGTGATGAGGAAGAACGTGCCGGACTTGAATAACTGCTGCTGCGCGACGGGCTGGAATAGCTTTTGGTACGTGTGCTACTGCTGCTTCGGCTTGCCGGCTGCGAGTATGATATCCGGGATGGTTTTGAATAAGTACGTGTTGTTGTGGCACGCGTATTATTTGAAGGTGCCGCCGTCTGACGAACCTGCCTGCTTTGCGTAGAGCGGTCGTAGCGGTTTACCCTGGTGTTATTATTGGATGTCCTGTTGGGAACAATGGGCGAACGTGAGGGTGCAGTATATTCTGTACTTGAGCGGCGCGTATTGCTTCCCGGCTGTGTATACCGCTTAGTTTGAGATGCGGGATTAGACCGTGCACGCGACAAATCTGAAGCGCTCATACGGTTTTGCCTGCTGTAACGGTTGTAATCTCCGGAACCGGCATTTGACTTGCGCGAATACCTTGACTGTGAACGTTCAGTACGTGGGTCTGTATTTTGGCTTGTGCGCGCATTGGCTGAGCGTGCGGTATTTTCACGGCTTGTTTTGGCCACATCAGAACGAGTATCAGCCCTGTTGGCCCGGGCAGCATTTGCCCTTTCATTGCTTACAGATGCAGTACGGTCGTTAGCGGATACGCCTGTGCGGTCTTTAGTCACGGAAGCATTTCCTCTTGCGTGTGCAGCACGATCAGAGTTTACGGCGGCAGCACGGTCGCTGATGGAAGATGAGCCGTCCTTTGTTCGTGGAGTTGCACTTGCTCCTCCCCTTGCCCATGATGCGCGGTCGCCAAGTGTAGCACCTGTTCCTGCAAAACGGGCTCCATCGGTATTGCCTCGTCCACGACGTGGTCCGTAATAATATCCGGAAGCATTTCCGTGATGATGACCACCGCCACCCCAGTAGTAGCCGTCATGCCAGCCATTCCAGTAACCGTTCCAATAGCTGTTATAACCGTAGTAAGGGTAGCCCCAGCCATATCCGGGATAGCCCCATCCGGGATAGCCCCATCCGGGATATCCCCAGCCAAAACCTATTGAGCCCCAGCCCCAACCAAAGGAAAAGCCCCAGTTTCCACCGTAATAAGGCCAGCCCCAGCTATTGCCTACATAAATACTTGTTCCCCAATAAAATGGATCATAGGTATAGTAATACAGGTCGGTGTAGCAGGGATCGTAATAACCAAATCCGCTGTAAGGACGGTGAAAACGGTTGATGCGGGCAGCGTAGCTATAATCGTAATAATCATCATCGAATGAAAAATCATCCGTTTCGTAATAGTAATTATTAGTGACGTAAGCTTGCCCGTCATCATCTGTAAACTCCTCTGTTGTAGTGTAAACCGGTTCATCGGGATTTGTTTGTGGAGCCTGGCTGTATTCGCTGTACTGGCGCATATCACTGGCCAGTGAACGCTGCTCAGGTTCCTGATACTGATAATCATTTTCGGGTTCCTGGTAAATATGGCGTTCAACAACTTTAACTTGCTGCGGCTCCTGCGCCAGATCAGATGATTTTTGCTCAGAGGCTTTCGCATCCGTTGCGGTTGGATGGCTTTGCGCATTGCTTACCGAATAGTAAGCATCATCATATGGTGTTGAAGCTGTGTAAGTGGAAGTACAGCCCAACATCAGAAGCGATGATATAATGGTGATGGAAATAAGTGATCTCATGATAACCTCCGTATTTAAATTCATATTTGCATTTTTCTCGTTCTTTCTTATTATTTTTGCCGCTTTCGGCGCTAATAAGTGCTTAAACAAATTCAAATATCATACCATTTTTCAATTATGGCTAAGAATTTTTCGACAAGAGAAGAAAATTATGCACAGTGGTACAATGAGTTGGTCATTAAAGCCGATCTGGCAGAGAACTCTGCGGTACGCGGATGCATGGTAATCAAACCTTATGGTTATGCAATCTGGGAAACGATGCAGGGCGTACTGGACAAGATGTTTAAAGATACGGGACATGTGAATGCCTATTTTCCCATTTTCATTCCAAAGTCATTTTTCAGCCGTGAAGCCGACCATGTAGAAGGATTTGCCAAAGAATGCGCGGTAGTTACGCATTACCGTTTGAAGAACGATGAGGAAAACGGTGGCGTTGTGGTTGATCCGGCAGCAAAGCTCGAAGAAGAACTGATTGTTCGCCCCACATCCGAAACCATTATCTGGGACACTTATAAAAACTGGATCCAAAGCTATCGCGACCTGCCCTTGCTCATCAACCAATGGGCCAATGTAGTCCGCTGGGAAATGCGCACACGCCTGTTCCTCCGCACAGCCGAATTCCTCTGGCAGGAAGGCCATACGGCGCATGCTACCCGCGAAGAGGCACTGGAAGAAACGCAAAAAATGATTGATGTTTATGCTGATTTTGCCGAAAAGTGGATGGCCATTCCGGTAATCAAAGGACGTAAATCGGAAAGCGAACGTTTTGCCGGTGCACTCGATACTTATTGTATTGAAGCCCTGATGCAGGACGGAAAAGCACTGCAAGCCGGTACGAGCCACTTCCTCGGACAAAATTTCGCCAAAGCTTTTGATGTAAAATACCTCAACAAAGAAAATAAACTGGAACACGTTTGGGCAACCAGCTGGGGCGTTTCTACACGCCTGATGGGCGCGCTCATTATGACGCATAGCGACGACAACGGACTTGTACTGCCTCCAAAACTTGCTCCCACCCAGGTTGTAATCGTTCCTATTTATCGCAAAAGCGAACAACTGGCCGAGATTTCAGAAGCAGCCAATAAAATCAAGAAACAGCTCGAAGCCAAAGGCATCAGTGTGAAATTTGACGACCGCGACACCTTTAAGCCCGGCTGGAAATTTAACGAATACGAATTTAAAGGCGTTCCTGTACGTTTTGCACTCGGCCCGCGCGATCTGGAAAACGGCACGATTGAAATTGCCCGCCGCGATACACTGACAAAGGAAGTTATCCAACTGGAAGACGCAGCCGAAAAAGCGGAACAGCTTTTGGAAGAAATCCAGCAAAACCTTTATGATCGCGCCCTGAAATTCCGCGAAGGCAGCACTTATAAAGTGGATACATGGGATGGCTTTAAGGAGCAAATAGAAAAAGGCGGTTTCATCCTCGCACATTGGGACGGCACCACAGAAACCGAAGAAAAAATCAAAAACGAAACCAAAGCAACTATTCGCGCCATTCCTTTCAATAACGAAATGGAAGAAGGTGTTTGCGTGTATTCAGGGAAAGCTTCAAAACAAAGGGTTTTGTTTGCACGCGCTTATTAAAAAAGCATTCAACCTATCAAAAAGCCGGAGGGATATTTTCTTCCGGTTTTTTTGTGACTGCCTCGCATCACAAAAAAAACCGGAACAGCCCAAGCCATCCCGGTTTATTAAGTTATCTCATTCAGGAATTATTTTCCCGCGAGCACTTTTTCAACAATTTCACCAATTCGTTCTTCGATCTCCTGCGGTGTAACGGTAAATTCTGCATTTACAGGAGGATCATATTGGGCATCAACACCCGGGAGGTTGGAAAGCAGTCCTTCATCAGCTTTTTTATACAGTTCGGGTTTATTGCTTTTACAATAGTCCAGGCCGGCATCCATATGCACCAAATGGAAGCGTTCTTTTCCAATCATTTCGGCAACCTGCGTCCGTATGCTTTCGCTGGGCGAAATAAAACTACAAATGGCTATAATTCCCTGATCGTTAAGCAAACGTGCCACATGAGCCACCCTGCGAAGGTGCTCTGCACGATCTGCAGGGCTGTGGTCCAGTTCGCGCGAAAGACCGGAACGCACCGTGCTTCCATCGAGGAGAACAGCAATTTTCTTTTCATCAAACAATTGACGTTCAAGGGCATAAGCCAGTTTATTCTTTCCAGAGCCATGCAGGCCGGTAATCCAGATGGTAGAAGCTTTCTGCTGATAACGTTCTTCACGTTCCTCATCCTTAATCAGGCTTTCGCCCCTTTGAATTTTTTGGAGATCCGTATCGGTAATCCGGCTGTAGAGGTTCTTCTCATCCAGTTTATCGATGATCATCCCCACAGCGGAAGTATTGTGTGTCATAGGATCGATCAGCACAAATGAACCTGTTGTATGATTCTTCTCATAGGGATCAAAGAAAATCGGTTTGACCGTAGTCAGGACAACACGAGCTATTTCATTGAGTTTCAAGGAATCTGTTTCGCCGCGTTCGAGTGTATTTACATCCACCTGATATTTAATGCGGTCGATACGTGCACGGGTAGCGTTGGTAGTATGCTTGATGTAAAACTGGGTTGAGATATCCATTGGGCTTTCGTCCATCCAAACCATCATTGCTTCAAAATGGCGTTCGGCCCGGGGCTGGTTATCAGGATGTACGATCATTTCGCCGCGGCTGATATCGATTTCATCTTCCAGCGTAAGGGTAATGGCCTGTGGGGGAAAAGCATAATCCTGGTCACCTTCTGAGCCAATAATACGGCTTACTTTCGATGATTTTCCACTGGGCAATGCTGTAATTTCATCACCTTTACGGACAATACCGGATGCTACACTTCCGGAAAAGCCACGAAAATGGATATCCGGACGGTTCACAAACTGGACAGGAAGGCGGAAATCGGCAAAATTACGGTCGCTGCCCACATGCACATTTTCGAGGTATTCCAGCATGCTTTCACCGTGGTACCAAGGCATTTTATCGGAGCGGTCCACTACATTGTCGCCTTTCAAAGCTGATAGTGGAATAAACTCAATATCAGGGATATTCAGTCCGGTAACAAAATCCTTATAATCGCTGCAAATCTGATCAAAGACCTCTTTTTTATAATCCATGAGGTCCATTTTGTTTACAGCAACAACAACGTGCCTGATTCCCAACAGGCTCACAATAAATGTATGGCGGCGTGTTTGTGTAATAACACCTTTGCGGGCATCGACCAACAAAATTGCAAGGTTGGCGGTTGAGGCTCCGGTAACCATATTGCGCGTATATTGTTCGTGGCCGGGTGTATCTGCAATGATAAATTTCCGCTTGTTCGTTGAGAAATAACGATAGGCCACATCAATGGTAATGCCTTGTTCCCTTTCTGCTTTAAGCCCATCGAGCAGCAATGCGTAATCAATTTCTTCACCGGCATGCCCGATACGTTTGCTATCGCGTTCCAGAGCCGCCAGGTGGTCTTCATATAATTTTTTGCTATCGAAAAGCAGGCGTCCGATCAATGTTGATTTCCCATCATCCACACTTCCGGCTGTAAGCAAACGCAGAAGGTCTTTTTTCTGATCCTGATCAAGAAATTCTTTTATATCTAAATTTGGTTGTGTCATAACAAATTATTTTTGAATTAAAAAAAATAATACGGCTTAGAAGTAACCTTCGCGTTTCTTCTGTTCCATACTGGCATCCTGGTCAAAATCAATGACGCGTGTAGTCCGCTCACTTTTTGTTGCGGTCATCATTTCTTCAACGATTTTCTCGATTGTATCGGCTTCGGATTCCACAGCTCCTGTAAGCGGATAGCAGCCCAAGGTGCGGAAACGTACCATTTTCATTTCAGCCGTAGCTGCGAGATCTTTCGGCATACGGTCATCATCAACCAAAACGAGCGCATTATTAAACTCTACTACCGGGCGCATTTTGGCATAGTATAAAGGTACAATCGGGATTTCCTCCAAACGGATATACTGCCAGATGTCGAGTTCGGTCCAGTTGCTCAGGGGGAAAACACGGATTGATTCACCTTTATGCACTTTGGCATTGTAGAGGTTCCAAAGTTCGGGGCGTTGGTTTTTTGGATCCCACTGATGGAATTCATCGCGGAAAGAATAAATCCGTTCTTTGGCACGTGATTTTTCTTCATCGCGGCGCGCACCACCAAAAGCTGCATCAAATTTGTATTTGTTCAAAGCTTGCAGCAACGCCTGAGTTTTCATAAGGTCGGTATGCACTTTGCTACCATGTGTAAACGGCCCGATTCCTTTTGCACGGCCTTCTTCATTGGAATGCACGATCAGGTCCCAGCCTTTTTCCGCAGCGTATTTATCGCGAAACTGTGTCATTTCAGTAAATTTCCAGAGCGAATCAATGTGCATGAGCGGAAAGGGCACTTTACCGGGAGCAAAAGCCTTTTCGGCCAGGCGCACCATTACAGATGAATCTTTACCAATACTGTAGAGCATCACCGGGTTCTCAAATTCGGCAGCCACCTCACGTATGATATGGATGCTTTCGGCCTCAAGCTCTTTAAGGTTATTCAGTTTATATGTATCCATTATTTTTCCTCCAATTTTTTGTATTCGATTTTTGGCAGCAAGAAATCGTAAATCTTTTTCACGGAATCTTCAATTTCATTTTCTGCGGTATTGATTACGATATCAGCATCTACCGGTTCATCAAAAGGCGAATCAATACCGGTAAAGTTTTTGATTTTTCCGGCACGTGCCTTTTTATAAAGGCCTTTCACATCACGTTCTTCGCAAACTTCGATGGGCGCTTTAACAAAAACTTCCACAAAATCCTCAGCGCCAATAATATCACGCGCAAGAGCCCGAATTTCGTTAGTCGGGCTGATAAAACTATTGATGGTAATAATACCGCTGTTCATCAACAATTTGGAAACTTCTGCAATCCTGCGGATATTTTCCATACGGTCTTCTTCGGTAAAACCCAAATTGTTATTGATGCCCGTACGGATATTATCGCCATCGAGCACTTGCGCCAGATAGCCGGTATTGTGCATCATTTTTTCCAGCCCTTTGGCAAGGGTGGTTTTGCCCGCACCTGAAAGTCCTGTAAACCAAACAACTTTCGAATGCTGGTTCAAAAGATCTTCCTTATGTTCCCGTTTAAGAATCTGATCAAATACAGGATGAATGTTTTCTGGTATAATCATAATTTTATCGTTTTACTACAAACCATGGATTCAGAAGGTTCTCTTTATTATATTTCAATTCATTTTCCATATCAGTAAGTGTCATTTTGCAGCCTGCGTATTTTGCAATGGCATGTCCTGCAGCGGTATCCCACTCCATTGTTGGGGCAAAACGGGGATAAATATCCGCTTTACCTTCGGCCACCATGCAAATTTTCAGGCTACTGCCCCTTGAAAATAATTCCAGATCCGGATGATCATCCTGCAATTTAGCAATAAATTCGTTTGTCTCGTCATTTCGGTGCGAGCGGCTGGCAACAACAGTATATTTTTCAGGTTTTGCTGAAGCATCCGGTAATGCGGTGGCCAGTTTATCGATATCTTCCAAAATAGCCTGATCGGCTTCTCCTGTATAAGTCGTTTTAAATGCACCCTTTCCTTCTTCCGCATAGAACAATTCGCCACTGACGGGTGTATAAATCACACCCATGACCGGCACGCCATCACGTACGCGGGCAATATTTACTGTAAATTCACCATTGCGTTTGATGAATTCTTTTGTTCCGTCCAGAGGATCAACAATCCAGCATTCTGTCCAACCCTTGCGTTCGGAATAATCTGCCTGAGCCATTTCTTCACTTAAAACAGGAATATCAAAGCGTTTTAAATAACTCATAATAACCTCATTGGATTTTTTGTCGGCTTTGGTCAATGGTGAGTTATCGCCTTTCATTTCCACCTGAAAATCATCGGAATGATACACTTCCAGGATTTTTTTACCGGCAGCTATTGCGGCCTGAATTGTAGTTTGAAGCATAATATATTTTTTAATTAATTTTAATTACAAATTTTAATTTCATCATCAAACGAAGTAAAGCAAATATAAGATAGAAACCGATACCACAAGGTAGATCAATGTGAGCGGAGCGCCTATCTTCAGGAAATCCCTGAAATTGTAGCCACCGGGACCATAAACCATAAGGTTTGTTTGGTAGCCCACCGGTGTGAGGAAACTGGCTGCAGCGGCATAAGTCAAGACCAAAACCAATGGCATTGGGTCTATATTCATACGTGCGGCGATGCTGATCGCAATAGGAAAAATCAGTGCAACAGCGGCCTTATTGGTAACAATTGCACCCAGGATTGCCGTGATAACATACAAGCCTACCATCAATCCAAAATTACCCAAAGGAATCAGGAATTTTATCATAAAACCGGCGATATGCCCGGCCACACCGGTCTTGAGCATTGCTGTTCCCAAAGCCAGCGACATCGCGATGATGACGGCCAGGTTAAAATCCAGGCTTCTTGGAACTTCTTTTGGCGATTGGATTTTAAAAATCATCAGCAAAGCCAGCAGAATAGCCAGTGCCATAAAAAGGGAAACCAGTTTAAAAGCCGACAAAACAATCGCCAATACCAGTCCGCCGAGAATCAGCCAGGTTTGCACGGGCCTCAGGCGGTGGTAATCACGGATACGGCTGATCAGATAAAAATCCTGTGTATCACGGCTTCTTTGGCGGAAATCATCACCGGCAATCAGCAGCAGCACATCCCCTGCTTTAAGTTTCAGTGCACCGATTTTCCCGGTAATTTTTTCTCCGTTTCGGTGCACGCCAATAACTGCGGCATCGTAGCGGCTACGGAAACGCGCTTCTTTTGCTGTGCGGCCAATGAGTGATGAATTGTGCGACACCACGATTTCCAGTGCTTGAGTGCGGCTTTTGCGGGTGTACATCCCAATTTCGGAAAGTTCAAGGCCATTGGTAGTATTTACCAGCTCAACAACGGTTTCTGTTTCGCCGGCAAATACCAGTGTATCATCTTTTTGCAGCCTTTCATTTGGATGGACGGGTTTTATCTCCTCCTGCCCGCGGATAATTTCTGCGAGGTACAGTCCTTTCAAATTCCTTAATCCCGCACCCTGGATGGTTTTTCCGGCAAGGCTCGAATTGGATTTTAAGCGCGTTGTAACCAGATATTGCCGGGTTTTCTCCGAAAGCGTATTCAAGGCATTTCCACGGTCGGGCAATAGTTTTCTACTGAAAAGCAGCAAATAAATGAATCCAATAAAAATCATCGGGACGCCCACCCATGCAAAATCGAAAATCCCAATCGAATTAAATCCCGGAATTACCGTTTGTGCTTCTACCAAACCGTTAACTATAAGGTTGGTTGAAGTACCGATAAGTGTGGCGCAACCGCCCAGGATTGCCGCAAAACTCAAAGGGATCAACAATTTGGAAGCACTGATTCCATGCCTTTTGCTCCAACTGCTTACATAGGGCATCATTATGGCAACAAGCGGCGTATTGTTGAGGAATGCAGAAAAAATCGAAACGACAAAAACCATTCGGGTCATGAAGCTCCCGTAGGTTCTGGATTTATAGAAAAGACGATCGAATGTTCGTTCTAGCACACCGGTTTTTCGGATTACCTCACCAATAAGCAGAAGCATCAGGATGACCATAATTTGCTCATTGGCAAATCCGCTTAAGATTTCATTAGGTGTTAAAATCCCAAAAAGCCCCAAAGCAAGCACACCGATAATAAAAGTAAATGCAGCGCCAACTATCTCTAAATAAAGAGATATGACGATAAAAATAATAACAAGGATTACAATTATACTATTCAGATCCTGCATACTGCCTGTAGTTGTTCATAGCTTCCCAAAATGAATAACAATAAACTTCCGGGCAAATCATAATGCCCATCAGCATTTACATCATGCAAGATAAGAAAATAATTCAATTCAACATGAAGCGGCAATAACAAATATGCGACAAAGCCTGAAATTTTTGATCAAAAAGCATTTACAGGCCAAGCAGTTCTCAAAGATTCGCTTATTTTTGCCGCATAAACCGCTCTTTCAATCAACCATAAGCAGCTCTGCACTGTCTGCTCTCAAAGGCTGAATTAATGATCCGATATTTGTATACTTATATTTTCATTCCATTATTAATTACAATAGGTTTAACTATTGAAGCTGATGCCCAAAGCCGTGCCTGTCAGGATATTGAACTATATTTTGATACACTTAATTGTACTCCTGTGCCTGTTAGCGGAGCAGACGGTTACCTTTATTTTGATCTATGCCCTGAAGACACACTTTACCTCAAAGTTTATGGGGTTTATCCTGATAACGGGACGCACTATATCCAGCATGACACCTTAAATAAATATTTTTGGGATTTTGGAGACGGGACGAATCAGGCTACCGAGAAAATCCCCTTAACAGACCATCAATACAGCCAAATACGAGGCTACGATATAAATATTACTGCAACCGATCAAAACAATTGCTCATCAGATCCTTTGGCTGCCCGTGTGCGCCTTGCAGGAAATCCCATAACTGAAATTAATACTTCGGGCGTTTATTGCCAATACGATACGGTTTCCATTTCGATTAAAACCATAATAGAAACAGTGCCTTTCACTTATGAGCTCAATGCCAGCGAATCATACGACAGCCTCACCTTCCTGCCTGATGGCGTTGACTGTGGGTTTGGAGATACTTATTATACTGATGTGGTTTTTGAATCCTTTGCACCCGGAGCAACAATAAGCAGCTTGTCTGATATCCTCAGTGTTTGCGTGAATATGGAGCATACGTATATTGGAGATTTTTATATGAAGCTTATTTGCCCAAACGGAAGCAATGTACTTTTGAAAAGCGAAGGCGGTGGTGGAAAAGACCTGGGCATACCCAATACAAATGATAATGGCGCAGACAAATGTGACCCTGTTACCAATCCACACGGAACCGGATGGAACTATTGCTGGTCTGAATTTTATCCCGCCTTTAGAATACTTAACAACGGGAATACAGCTTACAATAACTCAGTAGATTCAACAGATATATACGGTCTGGACAACTTTTATATTCCTGAAGAATCATTCACCAATTTGTAACTAATCAGTGTCAGAAAAAAATCAATCCTTATTAACAATTTTCGCTGTGGCTTGTGAATAACTTTCTGGGGTTGATGCGTTTAAAGGCTCTGTGATTTTGCTATTTGTTTGCCTTTGGATTTCGGGTTTAAATATTGGGTTCTCCTTGGGGTATTTTTCAAAAATCATTGGCTGTTCACAATTTGCTGTTTCCTGTGTTCGTAACTAAACCGCTGGTAATTTGACTTTTGCCTCCAACCTACACTACTTTTGAAAGAAAAAAGTTTTGGACAAAGATTTCATTATACAAGAGCTTTTCAAAAGGATCGGCCAGCTTGAAAGAAGACTGGAAGCCCTTGAGTTGGAAAACAAAAAACTCAAAGAAAAGCTTGCCAAATACCAAACACCAAAAAACAGCAACAACAGCTCAATACCTCCCTCCCAAGATCAGAACCGCCCTAAGCGCAGGAGTTTGAGGGAAAAGACAGGGCGTAAGCCAGGCGGACAGGCAGGGCGGAAAGGAAACACACTTAAGATGGCCCAAGTGCCTGACACTATTGAGAAGCACATCCCCTCATATTGCAAGTGTTGCGGAAAAGACCTTGCTTCTTTGCCCGTACAATTAGCCGGTAAACGCCAGGTATTTGATATTCCCGAGATAAAGTTACATGTCACAGAACACCGGGTATATAAAAAGGTTTGCAGTTGTGGCCATGAAACCAAGTGTGATTATCCATCTCAGGCCAATGCCCCGGTAAGCTATGGGAACAACATTGAAAGTTTGATCGGGTATTTCCATACCAGGCAGTACCTGCCCTTTCTGCGTATGAAAGAACTTTTCAGGGATGTTTTCCACGTTCCCATAAGCGAAGGGGGCATCCATTATTTGCTCAATAAACTAAAGCGTAAGGCCCAACCAGCCTATGACCTAATAAAGCAAAAGTTGCTTTCGGGAGGATATTGTTTTTCTGTAGGAAGTGATGAGACAGGAGTTAAGGTTGATGGCAATAAGCACTGGGCATGGACATGGCAAAACCAAGAGGCTACATTCATTACCATCACTGACAACAGGGCACAGAGGAGCATTGGCAATACATTTAAAGATGGGTTTAAAAACTCTGTGTTGGTACATGATTGCTGGAAGAGCCATTTTAATACTGCTGCGCTGTCGCACCAGATTTGTATGGCACATCTTTTACGTGACCTGAATTACTTGTCAGAAAGGTATGGGCATAAATGGAGCAGGATATGCAAACGGCTGTTTCAAACGGCACTGGATTTGAAGAAAAAAATGGACAATGCGGGCTGCTACGTACATAACCCAAAGAGGAACGCAATTGAAAACAGGCTGAACAGTTTACTGAAAGCAGAACTGCCGGAAAAACACAACGAATTGCTTGCATTCAAAAAAAGGCTCGTCAAATACAGGGACTATATCTTCACCTTCTTATATCACCCAGAAGTCCCGCCAGACAATAATGCTTCTGAAAGGGCAATCCGAAACATAAAAGTAAAACAGAAAGTTTCAGGTCAATTCAGATCGACCGAAGGAGCGGATGCCTTTGCTGTTTTGAGATCAGTTACTGACACAATTATCAAGAATGGACAGAGTGTTGTGCCTGCTTTGGGAACTATCGCTAATTTGCAGACTGATTAGTTACACCAATTTAATTGGCTGCCCACTGAACGGACTCTGGACCATTGAAATAAAAGACAACCTGGGCATCGACAACGGCTATATCTGGAGTTGGACGCTTAATCTGGATCCGTCGCTGCTCCCTCAGGACTGGTTTTATTCAGTTGGATCAGACTCCTGTAATATTGAAGGCCCGGGGATTATCAGCGTGGAAAACGACAGCATGTTGTTTGCGCCACAACTTTCCGGCATACAAGACTACACAATTTATGCTGTAGATTCTTTTGGATGCAGCTGGGACACGACAATCCAGCTCTATATCACGCCTTTGCCGGCTTTGGTGATGCCTGCATCTGTTGAATTCTGCAGCGGCCAAAGCGTTGAGATTGATGGTGGCGAATGCGCTGCCTGCACTTATTTATGGAGCACCGGACAAACCGGCTCAAAAATAAATGTCGCAACGCCCGGTATTTACTGGCGTGAAGTAACCAGTGGCGAAGGCTGCTCATCGCGCGACACCACCACAGCAATTATGAACCTGCGGCCAGCACCACCAATCATTTATCACGATTAGCGCAAAAAATTCAGCAATTTTCCTGATTTTTTTTACCTTTGAAGCAATTCCCAAAAGGTGCTTCAATGAAAATCCTATATGCGCTTATATTCATATTTGTACTGGCACATCTGCATATAAATGCCCAGACCGTAGCCTGCCAGGAATCCATAATCTTTTTTGATACTGCACATTGCATTCCCCAGCCAGTCGTTGAGGATGGATTTTTATACTTTAACCTCTGTAAAAACGACAGCCTGAAATTAGTTGCGCAAACCCAATATCCCGAAAACAATATAGGTTACACACAACACGATAGCCTCCATACGTTTCGCTGGACATTTACCGAAGATGATCTTATCATTACCGAAGGCGACACTTTCTGCTGGTTTCAATACAATGAAGTCAGTGGTTACGACATCAGTATCAGCATGACGGATACCAACAACTGCAACAGCAATACAGCTATTGCACGTGTTCGTATTGCCGGCAGCCCGATAAACGGCATAGGCACAAACGATCATTATTGCCTGAACGACAGCCTGTTGCTGGCCACTTCTGAATTTGGTCAGGTAACACCTTATGCTTACGAACATACTTCCGTACAAAAATTTGAAAGCGTCCGATTCCTACCCGACGGCCCGGATTGTCCGCCCGGTTATTATTTTACCGATGTGGTTTTCAATGCCTTCCTGCCCGACCAGCTAATCACTTCTCCGAACGATATTTTGAGTGTATGCGTAAATATGGAACACAGCTATATGGGCGACCTCACTTTTGAAATGATCTGTCCAAATGGCCAATCAGTTATGCTCAAAACATTCCGCCAACTCAACCATATTATGGGTGAACCGGCAGGAATGCCCAATCCACGGGCGCTGGATGATGACGAAGAAAATTGCATTGCTTCCTATAATCCTGCGGGCACAGGCTGGAATTACTGCTGGTCGGAAATATACCCCAGCGTAGGCACGATGAGCGAAGGCAATATTATTGGCAACAACCAGCTCGATTCCACTTATTTAAGCATTAATGAGCATTATTTTGTTCCTGATTCATCGTTTAACGGCCTGGTTGGCTGCCCATTAAATGGTTTATGGACCATAAAAATAACCGACAGGCTTGCCATTGACAATGGCTATATTTTTGAATGGACTTTAAGTTTAGACGAAAGCCTTTTGCCTCCCGGATGGTCGTATTCGGTAGGCACCGACAGCATCGGTATCATTGGCCCCAATATTGTTTATACTGATACAGACACCACTTTAATTGCTCTGAACAATACAGGATATCAGCAATACAATTATTTGGTTACGGATGATTATGGCTGTTCTGCGGATACGGTTTTTGGTTTTGATGTTATGCCATTGCCCGATTTTCAATTTGGTGGAGACACTACTGTTTGTCCAAACCAAGCAACCAACTTGCAGGGCACATATAATGAAAGCTGGGCGTATGTTTGGAATACCGGCTCCAACGACAGTCTGATTACCGTATTGAACACCGGACTTTATTGGTGTGAAGTTACAGACACCAATCAATGCGTCCATCGCGACAGTATGGAACTGTTCCATTATCCCAAACCTGCTCCTATTTCCATATTTCACGATTAAAAATCAGTGGGATGCAATGAACAGAAGCTTTGCTTCCTCCTTCAGTACTTCCTTTACATCCTCAAAATCAAGCATCCGCCCCAGCTCTTTTTGCATGCTGGTCACGCCTTTATCCACAAAGCCGCAGGGATGTATGTGATTAAAATAATTCAGCTCGGTATTGACGTTAAAGGCAAATCCGTGCATGGTGATATAACGGCTTGCCCGAATGCCGATGGCACATATTTTTCGCTGCTTTCCGGGCTGATCTGCATCCAGCCAAACCCCTGTAGCGCCATCCAGCCGGGCAGATTCAATACCAAAATGCGATAAAGTATTGATAATAACCTGTTCCAAACGAAAAACATATTCCTTAACATGCAAACCAAACTCCTCCAGATCAAGGATTGGGTAGCCCACAATTTGCCCCGGACCGTGATAGGTTATATCCCCACCCCTGTTGATGCGGTAATAAGTGGCATCGATACTTTTGAGAAATTCATCACGGATCAGCAGATTGTTTTCATCCCCGTTTTTGCCGAGAGTATAAACATGCGGATGCTCGCACATAATGAAACGGCTCTGAAACGCTTCTGCAACGCTTTTGCCAAGTTTCATATCAATTCCGGCCTTAAAAATTTCTTCCTGCCTGTCCCAGGCTTTTTTATAATCGATCAGACCCCAGTCTTCAAATTTCATTGTTCAAATTGGATGAATAATTAATTGTTATCCCTCAAAGTTTTACTGATAAATCAAAAACACTGCAAACCAACATTATACATGTTTTTCGGCATGATAAGACGAACGCACCAATGGAGCGCTTTCCACCTGTTCAAAACCAATTTCGAGCGCAAATTGCCTCAGGGCTTCAAACTCATCGGGATGCACGTAGCGCTCCACAGCTAAATGCTTTTTGGAAGGCTGCAAATATTGTCCTAAAGTAAGCACTTTGCATCCTGCATCATGTAGATCACGGATAGCCTCTTGAACTTCATCCAAGCGTTCTCCCAGGCCAAGCATCAAACCTGATTTAGTTTTCAATCCCTGCTGCGAAAAATAACGAATTACCTTCAGGCTGACTTCATATTTTGCTTTGGAGCGCACCTGTGGAGTCAATCGTTTAACGGTTTCCAGATTATGCGAAAGGACTTCCGGTCTGGCCTGAACAATAAGGTGCATATGATCCTCATTGGCATCAAAATCAGGGATAAGTGTTTCCAGTGTTACTTTTGGTTGGAGCGCATGCACGGCCTTGATGCAATTTGCCCAATGCTGCGCACCGCCATCAGGCAGGTCATCCCTATCTACCGAAGTAATTACGGCATGCCTCAATCCCATCTTATGGATGCTATCGGCCAGCATTTCAGCCTCATTGGGGTCAACTGGCAATGGTTTTCCGGTTTTTGTATTGCAAAACCTGCATGCGCGTGTGCAGATATCGCCCAGGATCATAAAGCTGGCTGTTTTATTGCCCCAGCATTCGCCCATATTCGGACAATGTCCGCTTTGACAAATAGTATGCAAGTTATGCTCACGCACGGTTTGTTGGACGAAGCGGAAATTTTCCCCTTCCGGCAGTTTAATTTTTAACCAGTCGGGGCGGCGTATATGTTGTTGTTTCATTTATTTTTGTGGTTCTACTAGGAATTTCGTGGGTAACAATAATATTTGAAAAAAATATGCAGATATTTATTAATGAACTATAGATCCCTAACAGATTCCTCCCTACCCAAAGCCTTAATCACTTCGTTTGGCTTTGTTCCGGTCGGAATGACGCTGTTATTAGGTGTTTAAGGCAAATGCGGCGAGGACGTCTTAAAAATATACTACTGTGTCCTCGCCGCATTTGCCTCCTGACTTCATAAAAACGCGTCATTCCGACAAAGTTTTCCGAAGAATGAGGAAACTTTGGAGGAATCTGTTTGAAATAAAGTAATTTTGCTTTCCACGAAATTCCGTGTAGTACCATTTTTCTTAAAAATAGCTCCCATTTCCGGTAAAACCCAGCACTTCCAATTCCTCCAATACAGATTTTATCATTCGTTTTTTCTCGTGGTAGGGCAAAAAGGCCGATTTAAAACCGTTGAGCACCACTTCGCGGATATCATCTTTGCGGAAGCCATAGCGTTCGATGGCGATCATATACTCATCAGTAAGTGTTGTATTGGAAATCAAACGGTTATCCGTATTTAGGGTAACACGCAATCCCATATCCATATAAAATTTCACGGGATGGCTTTCCCAGTCGGGCACCGCTTTGGTTTGGATATTGCTGGTGATGCACATCTCTAAAGGCACACGGTGATCGTTCACATAATTGAAAAGGTCACCGCTTTCGCGAAGGCGCGTTCCATGGCCAATCCGGTTGGCGGAGATATAATGCAGCGCCTGATGGATGGACTCCGGCCCATAAGCTTCTCCGGCGTGTACGGTCGTATTGATATTGTTGTTCACAATCAGGTAAAAGGCTTCCTTATGGTCTTTTGCAGGATAATCTTTTTCTGCTCCTGCCAGGTCAAAACCAACAATTCCCCGGTTTTTATAGCCCACAGCCAGTTCGGCAGCCATGTAGGATTCGGCAGGATCATTGTGCCGCAGGCTACAGATGATAATACCAATTGTAATATTAAAAGCCGCTTCAGCCCTTCGTTTTCCGGCCAGGACAGCATCCACCACATCGGTAAGTTTCAAACCTTTACGCGTATGCAAAACCGGAGCAAAGCGGATTTCGAGATAGCGCACATTTTCCGATGCACAATCTTCTGCAAGCTCAAAAGTGGCCCGTTCCAGCGATTCCATACTTTGTAAAACACTGGTTGTGATTGTAAAAGGCTCGAGATACTCTTCCAGGCTTTGCATATTTTCGCTGGCGCAAACTTCGCTAATTAATTCTTCTTCCTCATAGGATGGCAGTTCCACGCCCTCTTTTTTTGCGATATCAATAATGGTGGAAGGCCGCAGCGATCCATCGAGATGGCAATGCAATTCCGCCTTGGGAATCTTATAAATCGTTTCTTTGGTCAGTAATTCCATAGTTCAAAAATTATGCTGCAAAGTTACTATTTGCCCCGCTATTTTGATATTATTTTTATGGCCGGTGTATGTGCATAAACAGAGCCTTCGTACATAGCCTCCGCACTGGCAGCACCTGCAGTAAATTCGCCTGCACTGATTACGCGCGCCATATAGCTGAGATACTGATTTTTAACACGGGCATCAAGGAAATAAATGATGCGATCGTCGCGGATATCGGCATGTTCGGCAGAAACACATTCGTAGGGTTGCAGCCATTTTAAGCCTGCCTGCGCCGTTACACGGGGATTCTCCACCTGGAAGCATGCCGGAATCATTTCCGTAAGCGCAATATTTTCTACCCAAGGGCTGCCATCAGTGCGCAGTTCCAGCAGCACAACGACTAGCATTCCAGGCCTCAATGCAGCAGGATCCAATTCCCTGCCTTCACGGTCGTAATACCTGCGCTTCAGGATCAATCCACTGAAAACAGCCTCGTCCATGGGCTTACTGCTTATGCCGCTCGACTGGCAGAAATAAAACAAATCGGAGCCACCGGTATTTTTTATGGTGATCTCCTGCCCTTTTGCCAGACCGCTTTGCGCAAAACTCCCATCATCCAGTTTTTTGGTTTTTCCGTCAATTAAAATCTCAGCTTTTGCCTTTTCGGGATGGAGGGTTTTGCTCAGTTTACCCAGCGCCAGGAATGAAAATGCCAGTTCCTGCGTGCTTAGGTATTGTTTTTCGTTGAGCACAGTAATCAGTTTATGCGCAAGTGTCGCAACACTGGCCGATGCATCATCCGTTTCAATTTGCGCCATCAGGCTCAATGCCAGATTACGGGTATAACTGCCAAAGGTTTTGTCCTCCGCATCCGGATTCATAAATTCTTCGTTGATTTCCAGCTGCATCTGACGAAATTCCGATGCATCGCCAATAGCTGCAAAAGCCGCAGCAAGCAAACTCTGACCGGAGGTGCGCATAAGGTGCAAACGGTTTTTATAATAGTTCATCATTGAAATTTCCGGTTGATGGTTCAATGCCAGGACGTAGAGCGCATAAGGAATCTGGTCGCTGATAAATTTCCTTCCGTCGCTGACATTGTATTCCTGCTGTGCATCAATACCTGCATGCTGCACTTTGAGCATTTTACGTATGTAGCTCAACAGCTTTTTCATTTTTGCCGGATCGGAAGAAAAACCGTTTTTGCCTGCTTCTGTGAGGAAATGAGCTGCATAAATATTTGACCAGTAATTTATACGGGCACCACCGGGCCAGTAGCTCATACCGCCATCCGGTTTTTGCATGCTGTAAATCTTGTCGATAGCCGTGCTGATGACATAATCGGGATTATAATCGTTTTCACCTGCAAATGAGGTCATTTTCGCCATCTCGCGATAATAAAGCAAAGGGAAAGCCCTGGAAACAGTTTGCTCCAGGCAGCCATAAGGATAATCGATCAATTGTTCCAAACGCTGTGCGAAGGCTGCCGAAAATTCAGCGGTTACTTTGATGCTGCGCTCAGCTGTAGCAGCAATATAATCATCATCCATTTCAATATTTTCCTCTGCTCCTACTGCAACTGTTCCTCCACGGAATGCATATATTTTTGGTGCTGTGGGACGAACCGGTATCTGCACGGCTTTTTCAAAAAGCTCACCATTGGCCCGGACCTTAAACAGTATATGAGCATCACCGGGAATTTTGCCCGCAGTAATCCTAAGCGTAAGAGCTTTTTCCGAATTTGGCCCAATTACAATTTTGTCATCCAGCCCATCCATTGCCAGCAGGTTTCCACTCTCGGCGCTGAGTTCTGCTGTCATGTTCTTATCTGTGGTATTGGTAAGGTTCACGGCCATATCGAGTTTATCGCCAAAAGAAAGGAACATTGGGTCGCCAATGCTGATAACCAGCGGATCGGCTACGGTCATGTATTGGCTTTCCGAACCAAATTTGTTTCCATCGGCAGCCACGGCCATCAAACGGATTTTCCCGCTGAAATCGGGAATATTGAGTTTAAAATCGACACGTCCTTTCGAATCCGCTGTTTGCGGTTCAAAAGTATAGCTCACCAGCTGGAAATCTTTTTTACCAAAAGGGTTCAGGTGCTTGGCCAATTGCGTGTCGAAGCCACCGCCGGTAGCCTGTTGCATTTTGCCTGCCACCGGGAAAAGCCGCGCATACAAATCATAAGCATTGACCTGCAAAGCCCTGGGCGCATAAAACCAATTGAAGGGATCGGGGCTTTTGTAGCGCGTAAGCTGAAGAATTCCCTCATCCACAGCGTAAAGCCATACTTTGGCTCCGGCTTTTGTTTTCAATTTGACCGTCTGGCTGCGGCCCGAACGGCTTTTTTCCACTGCATCAATACTGATTGCTATTTTACGGTCAGGATCACTTATTTTCAACATTTTATAGCCATGAGCAACCGTAATCGGCATATTTTGCTCATCCAATGGCTGAAATGCAGTAGCAGAAATAAAAATATTGGGCAAAAAGCCTTCATCGAGCGGAAGCTTTAATTCTGCCGTTTTATCTTTCAATTCGAGGTTATAATGATCAATTACATTATCTCGCTCAATTGTTACAAGCATTTTTCCGTCGAAGGGCGCAGAAAACAGTAACCGAGCCACATCACCGCATTCATAATCTTCCTTATCGGTGCTTATCTCGATCAGGCCATCTTTGTCAATAGCAAAAGAAGAATAATCAGTATCTGCCCATCCGTAGGCATAAAAAGTTGATATTGTGGGCGAACCACCATCTTTCGGTTCAATTTCAACGGAATAGGATCCTGATTTGGTAGGTGTAAAGCTCAAATCATGCACGCCGTCCATTTCAATTTCGCTGTCCACCAGCAATTCCCTACGCTGTTCACTGGAATATTGATAACCGCTATAGGTTTGCTGCATCACGGTTTCATAATAAATCCGGTAGATTTTAACATTCGCACTGGTTTTCACCTCTTTGCCATCCACGTCCACAGCAATGGCTTTAAAGTTGAAGGGCTGGCGCGTTCCTGTCCAGTAAGCAGGCAGGCGCAATCCAAAAAAGGTTTTCTGGGTGTAAAAAGTAAAATTGGTATTGTTGTAAACCGGACGGCCATTTTCGTCAAAAACAGTCAGGAACAGCCTGCCTTCAAACTGGCCTTTATTGGTCTCTTTGGGCAGTTCCCAAACCTGGCTATACGTGCCGTCAGCAGCTGTTTTCCCCTGGCGGTAATTATCTTGCAGATAAAAAGGCGATTGATTCTCAGGGCCAAAAATGTAATCCGGATAGTTTTTCGCACGAAACTGCTTGGGATTCAGTTCCAGCTGCAGATCATAATTCCTGTCGGCTGCGGGAGGCCCAAAAAGGTTGAGGGCGGTTCCGTCCAAAATCAAGGCATCACCTGAATAAAAAACATCCGCGTTCAGCTTGGCCGACACGCTGATACGATCGGGCACAAAGCTCTCAATCTGGAATTTCCAGGAATTAAGCAGCAATCCGCTGCCCGAATAAACATCAAGGTACCATCCACCGGTAGGCAATGTATGTGGCAGGGCCAGATTTCCGCTCACAACTCCCTGATCACCTGTAACATGGCGCAAGGATTTATATTTACGGCCATCCGGAGCCATTATTTTCACTTCCAAAGGCAGTTTATCTGCCACGTTCCAGCTTTTATCGCGTACAACAATCTGATAATCCAGCGTATCACCGGGACGATAAATATTACGCGGCGCACTCACGAACGCATCATAAGCACCAACACGTCGCCCGCCTTCTTCGAAACGGCTCATGGGCACAGCCGATTCATCAAACATCAGGTAATTGATGTCGCTGCCCGATTCGGCTATGATCATTGCCGGCTGAAAATCGCCCATAGCTTCTTTCAGGTTATGAATCTTCATCATACCTTTATCATCTGTACCTCCACGAAAAACCTCCTGATTGGATTTGGAAATCACGGTAACAACCACTTTTGAAACAGGCCCTGCAGTTTTAATAGAGCGCACAAAAACACTGAGGCTGTTGGTTCCGCGTCGGGCGATGATGCCAAGATCTGAACAGGAAAGCGCAACATCATCCTGTATCCATGATTTTTCAGGATGGCTTAAACTAATTATGTACATTCCTTTAAAATCGCGCTGATGCTGCAAGAGGCTGTCGGCCACTTCCAGATAATAATTCTGGCCTTCATGTTCCAGTTGTGATACATCAATTTTTGTATCCACGATTTTCATTCCTGCATACTGATTTTGCGGATATTCCTCATAACCATGATATTGCCCGTTTTCGTAACGGTAATCCCAATCACGTCCGGTGCGGAAATAGTCCATCAGGTTATTGGCAAACACTTTAAAAACCTGCAAACGGACCTCATTGATGGAAATCATCTGAACAGCAAGTTTTTTATTGCCTTTGGAAGGCAGGTAAAAAGCATCGTGATCGTGAAAGCTGATATATGGGGCGCTGGCCTGAAAAACCAAATCATCGTAATAGGTCTGCTGTAGTTTTTCACCGGAAGCCGATTGCATTTTATCCGATAGTTCAAAATTATAGCGCGTATTGGCCTGGAAATTTCCGCTGATGGTAAGGCCGCTGGCATTTTTGACAACGGTAAAAGGCACCCAGGGGGATATTTTTATCAGCTTATCCGGCTCCGGATTTCCTACCGGCGTGCTGGTATTCACGATGATAATACCCATACCATCTTCAAATAGCGTTTTTACGTCCACTACTTCCATCCTGCCCGGATAGGGAATATCAATTTTCCTGCTGATGGGATCAGACGTTTTTAAACCGCATTCCACGCAACCCAAACCCGGATTGATCAATACGTTAAGTGGGTACTTTCGGCTTATGTCCCCTTCCCACGCATCGAGTATCTTAAAATAAAATTCGGTGGATTTTTTATCGGTAAGCATTTCCCATTTGAGCTTTGTAGTACCGTTGTACATTTCAATTAGCGCGCTAAGCTGCTCTGGTTTCATTTCATAATTAAAGCTCAAAACCGCCATTAATTTTCCATCTTCGCCAGTAAAATCCCAAAAAACACGGGCATCTTCCAGGAGCACAGATTGTGTTTCAAAGGTTTGATGCCAATCTTTGGTCAGAACGCCCTGTTTTTTAAATGCATCGCGCTCCAGTTTTGCTTCATAGGATGTAAAAGGTTTCAGGCCGTTTAAGGGATAGAAAAGCAATTGCTTTGCATTCTTCCACTGGAATCGTCCCTGAATCGCAGGCTCAAAACTGAAATAATCCACTTGAGCCTGTGGCAGGCTATCCGAAAAAACATCCGTATCAAATTCAAAAAGCAGGGGATCATAAAGACCACTGAGCTCCTCCAGATTGGTACGCTTTAGTTCAACTTCAAGTTTGTTGTTGCTGCATGCAGACAGCAATACAATGATAATCAAGGCGAAAGGGATGCAGCTTTTCATAATGCAAAATTTTATTGGTTTGGGCATAATCATCCAAAAAAAAATCAAAACCATGCAAAAACCAAAAATCTCATGATTTTATGCAAGGTTTATAAGGCATTAAAGGTAAAGAGATTTTAAAAAACAAGGACGTTTCCTGTAAAATTTCCAATAAAAATAATCAATTGCAGCTTTTCAAAAATCCCTATATTTGAAAAATCAAAATGCATCAAACTATTGTAAAATTATGATATCCAATCCTTTCCACAATAAAAAAAACGAAAATACATCGCTGGAGAAATCTCAAAAAAATACTGTGCACACCAAAGTCCTTTATGAAATATTTGAAGAGCCCGAAAATTCATTCCGCCTGCAAATAGGAACGAAAGATATCTCTGACCAAATTGCTATCAACGATTTAAGCGAAGGCTATCAACTCGCATGGGAAGAAAGTAACAACAGGTATTTTTTGCTGCCTGCTAAAGATAAAACGGAGTACAACAAAGCTATTGAAATAGAATGGGTTGAAGCAGATGATGGGATTGTTTTGATCAGCTTTGATGGATTTAAGGACCTGTTTATTATTAAGGATAATGAAGATATTTCGGCAGAATGCAATGTCAGGGAAATAAATGAGGAACTCATGATGATGTGGAGCAATGCCGATGATTCCTTTTACATCATCAGGCTGACGGGTGGGGACAAAAAAATTGTTGCTGCCGAACAAAACGAAAGCCAAAACCATACAATCTGGTACAGAGATGAAGACGCCTATTATATTTATTGGGAAGACCAGCCACTGGCGCCGGAAACCAAACTTGCCATAGTTGACGATAACGCCCTGGCCTATCACGAAGGAAGCCGGAAATGGCTGTTTCTTGAAGCCTATCAAAGCACGGACGATCTGGATTTCCGCGAAGCCCAAATATTTGATTTTGAGGCTACGCACATCTGGTCAAAGCCCAATGAATCACAATTTTACCTTATTGCAGAAGGCGAATTTATCGACTATGCGGAATGGGAAGCACAGCCTGTTTACGAACATCTGGTCGTATTCAACAAAAAAACGCAGAGCTATTTCATGATGCGGGATTTTGGAAAAGTAGCTGAAAATACATTCTTTAAACTGGAAGAAATCCCTTCCAATGACGGGCTTATTGGTTTTAAGCTTCCCAATAAAGGATTTATGGTATTAGACGGAGGAATCGGTTTGACAAATATCAAAGCCCGAAAATATGAAGAAATGATCATTATTCTTGATGAAGAAAGCGAAAGGATATTAATTTCCAATGCTTATTATCAATGCAATGAATATGAGTTCTTTGCAATACATCCAACGAAGCCGGAACAAGCAGCCGATATGGTTGATTTCGTAAAATCAGTTTGAACATAAAACCTCATTATTATGGAACAAAACAACAATCAAATCATTTTAATAGAGCTGGACGCATATATTGGCACCGCAACAATAAATAACCCACACAAAGCCAACTGTTTAAGCAAAGAAGTAATCAGTGGCTTAATGGAAGCTTTTGATTATTTTGAAGAACAAAAATGCAGGGTAATCATCATCCGGGCATATGAAGGGGCAAAAATTTTCTCTGCAGGTCATGACTTGGGTGATTTCCCACGGGATGGCGGTCACGATCCCCTGCCCTACACTACTCCTTTTGAGCAATTGCTTCACCGCATTAGGCAACTTTCTATGCCGGTAATTGGCATGATTGGCGGCAGCGTATGGGGCGGTGCATGCGATTTGGCCGCTACCTGCGATTTGGTGATTGGCACAAAAAACGCCAGTTTTGCCATTACCCCGGCAAAAATCGGGATTGCATACAATACTGCCGGCCTGACGCATTTTCTGGGCGTATTGCCCCTGCATATCGTCAAAGAAATGCTCTTTACTGCCGAGGCATTGTCGGCGGAAAAAGCATACCAGTTTGGTCTGCTCAACGATTTGGTCCCGGAGGAAAAACTGCTCGAGCGAACAATGGAACTCGCTAAAACCATTGCCTCGCGTGCACCGCTCACCGTAAAGCTGCTAAAAGCCGAATTGCGCAAGCTCACCAACAGCCCGGCGCTCACACCCGATGATTTTGAAGAAATCCAGGGCTTGCGCCAGGATTGCTATACCAGCGTTGACTACAGAGAAGGTCTTCATGCCTTTTTTGAAAAAAGGAAACCCGAATTTAAGGGTGAATAATTTTTACTAAAACAACAAAATACATAGGGTTCAAATAGCATCAATTTATTATTAAAACGTGAAATTTGGAGAAGCATTCCAAAATTCGGCGTGAAATTTGGAGAAGCATTCCAAAATTCGGCGTAAAATTTGGAATTATTGGATTTTTATCATATATTTGCAAACTGATATGATGTAAAATTTATAATCATGAGAAACCGATCAGTCAGGCAGTATATTATTGAAAAATCCGAAAAGAAAACCGGACGCATTATCGCACTTACCGGCGCGCGGCAAACCGGCAAAACCACTCTTGCCCGCAAAGCTTTTGATGATTTCGAATACATTTCCATTGAAGATCCGGTGATGAGGCAAGGTTTTGCAAATCTCAATGCCCGGCAGTGGAAAGATTTGTATCCCAAAGCGATACTGGATGAAATACAGAAAGAGCCATCACTGATCGAGAGCATCAAATCGGTTTACGACCAATGGCCCGATCCGAGATATATCATTTTGGGTTCCAGTCAGTTGTTATTGCTCCAAAAAATCAAAGAAAGTCTTGCCGGACGGGTCAGCATATTTGAAATTTACCCGCTTACTCTGCCCGAGTTGGCCACAAAATCGTGGGGTGACGCGGTACAAACATCGGCCTTTATAAGTTTATTAAAGGAAGGGAAAACCAATTTCCTGCCCTCATTCCTGATGCACCCGGGTATTTCAAAAATAATGAGTGCATGGGATCATTTCAAAAAATTTGGCGGATATCCGGCCCTGGTAGATGAAAGCCTGGATGACGAAGACCGCTACAGCTGGCTTGATAATTATGTGCGCACCTATCTGGAACGGGATGTCCGTGAGCTGGCCAATTATCGTGATCTGGAGCCTTTTATAAAAATACAAAAGCTTTTTGCGAACAGTACCGCTTCACTTTTCAATGCATCACAAATTGGAAAACGCATTGGCTTAACAAGCAAAACTGCGCAAAGGTATTTGCAGTATTTTGAAATCAGCTACCAGCTTTTCAGTTTACCTGCCTGGTCGGGAAATCCAAACAAAAGATTATCCAAAATGCCCAAAATCCATTTTATGGACCATGGCGTTTTACAGGCCGTAATGCAAAAAAGGGGCGGCATGAGCGGTACTGAATTTGAAAGTGTTTTGGTTACAGAAATGTACAAGCAAATCAAAAACCAACATGTTCAGGCGCAGATGTTCCATTTACGCACACATGATGGAAAAGAAGTTGATCTGCTGATTGAAATGGAAGATGGGTTTTACGCTTTTGAGATCAAACAAAGTGATAAGGTAAATGAAACCGACGGCCGTCATTTGCGCAATCTGGAGACACTACTGACAAAGCCTTTAAAGCAATCGTTTATCCTGTCTGCCGACCCACAAACACAGTACTTTCAGGACGGGAAAATTATTGCGCTGCATTTTGCGATGTTTTTGGGGTGAGGCCGTTTAACGAAAAAGAGAATGTAAATATTCAATTTTTGCAAACCGAGTAAATCTCAATTTAAATTTGAGATTTACTCGGTTTATTTGTATATTTGCTACATGATTGAACGGCAAATAACACATAAGCTATTAAAAACCATAAACCATTTTCCGGTTACTGGTATTTTAGGGCCACGGCAGGTAGGGAAAACAACGCTCGCCAAACATCTGGCAAAAATCATTGATAAACAAAGTATTTATATTGATCTCGAAAATCCAAGAGATCTTATAAAGCTTAGTGATCCCAATTTATTTTTCGAAGCAAATATGGATCAATGCATTATTATTGATGAAATTCAGCTCAAGCCCGATCTGTTTCCTGTAATCCGTTCAATGGTTGACCACCACCGGCTACCCTCACGTTTTATTTTACTCGGCTCTGCTTCTCCCCTGCTTATCAGGGAAACATCAGAGTCTTTGGCAGGACGGATTGCCTATATTGAATTGAGCGGATTTAACATTTTAGAGGTAAACGAATTAAACAAACTTTGGTTTAAAGGCGGTTTCCCTGATGCCTATTTATCCGGCGATAACGAAATCTGGTTTCAATGGCTGGAAAATTTTATCAGAACCTATACTGAAAGAGACCTGCCCTTAATTGGCCTTGATGTATCACCCACTATTTTAAAAAATCTTTGGTCGATGATTGCCCATATGCATGGCCATATCATCAACTACAGTAGTTTAAGTAAATCCTTAGGGTTCAGCGCAACAACGGTCAAAAAATACCTGAATTTTATGGAAGAAGCTTTTCTGATCAGGCAATTACATCCATACTTTAGCAATTCAAAGAAAAGGCTGATCAAGTCTCCCAAAATTTTTATCCGCGATAGCGGTGTACTTCATTATTTGCTATTTCTACAGGATGAGAAAATGCTGCAAGGCCACCCGATGAAAGGCAATTCTTTTGAAGGCTTTGTTGTAGAACAAATCATACAGATGACCCAAAACAAATACCAGGCTTCGTTCTACAGAACACAGCATGGAGCCGAATGTGATTTGGTTTTAGCACAAGGTAACAAGCCTAAAATAGCCATAGAAATCAAATACTCCAGCACACCCAAACCTACCAAAGGCAATTTATATTCATTTCAGGATATTGGGGCGGAACACAATTTCATCATCACACCCGATTCGGATGATTTTCAAATAGCGGAAAACATTCGGGTATGTTCCCTTCCCATATTCTTAAAAAACTATCTGAGTGTATAGACAAAGCAGAATTGTGTAAATATACTATTTTGAACAAGCGAGTAAATCTCAATTTAGATTTGAGATTTACTCGGTTAATACCATTATCTTTAATCTCCCTTAAAACTCTTTTTGCAATCAAAACAATGATAGTTTTTCCGAAAAAGCGGAAATGGCGCCATCATCAAAACAGTAAGAATAAGATAGAGTGGATTCCATTTATTGTCGATAGCATATCCCCGGCGGACGTTTTCGGAGCCACAATATGGACATAGGATTTTTTGGGGAATTTCCTTATTTTTCTCAACAGCCTCCTGTTCCGGCTCGTCTTCGCGTGCTTCGCTGCGAAATTCTCCGTCCTCAACCGATTTTATAATTTTCTGAGCATCCTCTACCCTATCTGCCGGAACCTTGAGTTTTACTCCACCAACAAGAACAGATTTAAAAGGATCGGCCCAAACAATATTTTCATCAAAAACAAAGCAGGGAATCCCTTCTGCTTCAAGGCGTCCTTTCATGATGTGGCACTCCACTGGCGTTGCTGAAGTAAAAACAGTTTCCAGATTCATCTAAATCAATTATTTATGCGAAAATACACCAATATTCGAAGTTCCACACGGAATTTTGTGGAAAGATTTTGTTTTGTGTTTCAAACAGATTCATCCTGCTGATAGCTATCGGAATTCCTCAAGTTTGACCTGGACTCCACACGATCCCAGCTTTATAAGGTCTTCGAGCGTTTCCCGGTGCGTTTAGCCTGAATAATTCACAAAATATTCTAATGCGCACACAAACCGCTGCAATAGAAAGGAATGCTATCTTTTTGGTGCTTAACCCGGAACATGCATTATAAAATCTATTACGAGCCGAAACTGCTGCAAAACAAACCTTTGTTTGAATATAAAACCTCTCCATTGCGGTTTGTGCTTAGTCACTGAGCTTCTCAAATGTGCTCATGACGAAATTTCATGAATAGAGCAGGTTACATATTGGGTTCTACTAGGAATTTCGTGGGTAACAATAATGTTTGAAAATAATATGCAGATATCTATTAATAAACTATTGATCCCTAACAGATTCCTCCCTTCACAAAGCCTTAATCACTTCGTTTGGCTTTGTTCCGGTCGGAATGACGCTGTTTATTAGGCGTTTAAGGCAAATGCGGCGAGGACATCTTTAAAATATACTATTGTGTCCTCGCCGCATTTGCCTCCTGACTTCATAAAAACGCGTCATTCCGACAAAGTTTTCCGAAGAATGAGGAAACTTTGGAGGAATCTGTTTGAAATAGCATTCTAATTTCTTTCCACGAAATTCCGTGTAGAACCACATATTGATCATTAAAATATTTATAGAGGTCAGTAGATAAGTACATAGAATGATTTATGCCCGTGAATAAATAGATTTCTCCTCCCTCTGGTCGTCGAAATGACTGTTTATTAATTGTTTGGGCAAAGGCGGCTTACGGTCACTGAGCGGAGTCGAAGTGCGCCGACTTTGCCACTTGAACACAAAAAAAGGTCATTTCGATGCCGAAACTTCGGCAGGGAAATCTACGTTACTCAATAGCAAATCATTATCGTTTTTATGATTTGCCAAAACTAATATGCACCTACATACTGACCTCTAAATATTTATTTTGCTTCTTTAACTTCAAGCCAAAGCGTATCCGAATTAATCCCAGTAAAAATGCCATAACCATTCGTTATACTGGTTGAGGAACTGGTCAGGTTTTGAGAACTGCTGCTGTTTTGATCGTATAGATCGGCGTAATCGGGCAAAACATGGTAAAGTATGATTCGATGGGTACCGAAGTACTCGAATTCCATAGCACGTAGCTGAGCTATATTTCCTGTGGTGGGCGTATTACGAAATATATTTTCAGGAGCATCTTCATCTTCGCTAATTTCACGAATTGGATCCAAAACGGCCTCCACATTCTCCACAACGACAATATAATAGGAATTATCTGGATTATACCAGCTTATTTCAACAGGATCGGGCATAGAAGGCATTCCACCACTCCCCGGGGATCCTGTGGAATCAATTCGGTCAACTGATATAGAAGTTGTTGACTGAGAAACACTATCTGGTTTGGATGGTATATAAGTATATGCCTGCACTCTTTCTGAATTATAAATAAAGGACAAATTATAGATCCTGCCAACTTCCATCATCAGCGAACTATCATAAAAAAGCCCACCACCAGCTGGTGATAAAGTATATGATTGTCCCTTCGTTTCGATAATAACATTAAGTTCATCTATCAAATCAGAAGAAAAGACTACATCCTCAGAATAAGGTATTTGTCTGGATATGTTCATTTTAAATATTTCATCGGAAACCAAAAAAGCTTCTATAACCGGTGAATCCACAAATTCGGAACCCTCCTCTTTTGAGCAGGCAAAAAGCAATGCGGTTACACATAAAACAACAATCAATTTTTTCATAACAACTTATTTACCAGAGTTTTAATGATACAGAAAGATTAGGGGTAAAACCTGTATAATTGACATTGGTTTCAATTACAGCTCCGTCTTCAATGGAGAAGGTTTTATACCAAACATTCGTACGGTTATAAAGGTTAAAGATGGAGAGTCCGACATGGCCGATTTCTCTTCGTTTTAAATCACCTTTGCGTCCACCGAGGAGTTTATACTTGGCTGACACATCAGCTCTGTGATAATCGGGCAAGCGTAAACCGTTTTTCGTGGTAACGGTATAAAAATCTTCTGTAGTCCCATCCAACAGTTCAACAGTATAAGCTCCACCGGGCGCAGTGTATGGCCTGCCTGTTGCATATACCCATGTTGCAGAAAAATTCCAACGTTTATAGTCATACATAGCCACAACTTTAAATTCATGACGTACATCCTGATTGGCGTAAAAATAAGAATCGGAATAAACATCAAAACGACTTTTTGCTTCACCAAGCGTATAGCTGACCCATCCGGTAATATCTCCTCCCAGCTTTTGTGCCAGGAACTCCACACCTGTGGCGTATCCTTTTCCTGAATAGAAGCTTTCTTCATATACAACACCATCTGGACTGGGATTGAAACGCAATGAATATTCCGTAAGATCATAAACATTTTTATAATAGCCTTCAATACTAAAAAGATAATCTATATTTTCGAAGGAAACTCCTGCTATGAAATGATCAGATGAACTTACTGGAATCTGCTCCCCATCGGCAAGCAACCAAAAATCTTTACTCCCCGACATGATATCCTCCCGTGTTACCTGATTGGCAAACTGATAATATCGGCCAGTCGCAGTCTTCAGCGTCCATTCGTCAGTTAAACTGTATGATAAAGAAACCCGTGGTTCCAGATAAGCTTTTTCTGTCATTTCATAGAAACTGCCTCGGATACCCGGCAGGAGCACAAGCTTGCTATTTACGAATTTAAATTTACACTGCAAGTATCCTCCAGCCAGCACTGATTGGTTTTTCTTATCGAGTATTGTAAGCGTGTCACTTTGGGCATATGAATATTCGATATCATAATCAGTTCCAAAAGCACCAAACTGCAGCTGATTATAAAGAGAGATATTCCATTGGTAATCTGACTTCAAACTATAATCCCTCAAATCGTTGTCTTCAAAAATGCCCGTATTGGAAGACAATTCTTCACCATCGTCATCTATTGAAATTCGTTCGCGCGACATATCCCTTTTGCTATAATAATTCGAATAACTTACATTAGTATTTCCATAAAACTTATCAGTCCATTTACGTGACCATTTGAAACTGCTCCCAATATTTCCATATTTTGTAAGATCCGTTGAGTTATTGCTGATATCGGTGCTTTCTCCTCCCATAGAAGGCATACTAAAGGACGAACTATTATCCAATTTATCGGTACCATTGAAAACAGAAAGCGAAAAGATATCTCTCTTATTTGGGCGGTACGTCAATTTAGTATTCAGGTCGTAGAAGTAATTCGTTGCCTCAGATTCCTGAGTAAACCGATTTGGCCCTCCACCCTCAGGTTGGGTAATTTTTGTTCCTTCACTTGTAATAAATTTATCAAAAAGTGCATTATAGATCAAGCCCTTATACGATCTGCGATAGGCAATGACAGAAGTAAACTTATTGCCAACAGGCAATTCGGCAAAAGCATTCAAGCTAAGCAGGCTAATTTCGCCACCAATTCTAAAACGCTTCTGATTGCCGTCTTTTCCAGTCAATTCGGTCACCGATGACAACCTTCCGCCAAAACGGGATTCAAAACCTCCTTTATACAGTTGCACATCTTTAAGCGCATTAGAATTAAAGGCGCTAAAAAAGCCAAAGAGATGATCGACATGATACACAGTAAATCCATCGTAAAGTATCAGATTTTGATCAGGAGTTCCGCCGCGCACATAAAGTCCTGAGGACGACTCTTGTGAAGCGCTTACCCCCGGCATCAACTGGAAAGAACGCATCACATCCTTTTCCCCAAAGCTGGGAAATTTCTCCAACTGACGGGGCGTAAGCTTCATCACACCCACCTCTTCTTTTTTTGATAAAACCGCATCTTCTTTTTTTCCAATAATTGTTACGCCACTAAGGCTGTTTGAAACCGGCGAAAGCTCTATTACAAAATCATTATGTGGCAAATAAGGAGAAAGGTAAATATTACGAGGTGCATAACCAACATAGGATACAGAAAGCACACTTGTATCCGTTGGAACAGAAGGAATTGTAAAATAGCCATCTACATTCGAAGATACTCCAATATTACTGCCTTTAACAATAATTGCTGCAAAAGGCAAAGCCTCTCCTGAAGATTTATCCTTAACAATTCCACTTAAGGTGTAGGCGAAAGCACTGGGCGGGCCAAAATAGCTCTTTAACGGTATCGAGGAAGCTGCATCTTCTTCTAAAAATTCATTTTCTTCCGTATAGAAAGTCCCATATTCATCTTCTTCTGATATCTTCTTTAATTTGTATTCAGAAGGATTTTCTTTAAATGTCTTTGCGAGCTCCTTACCATAATCATTTGCTTTGTTTTCGCCAACCGGCTCTACTACTTGCACTGTATTGAATACTTTGAACAAACCACTGGTCAGATAACTATAATCTTTAATTGAAGTATCATAAGAATACAGAAACACATTGCTTTTGCCACAAGTAAAATTATATGTGCTGTGACGCACAAATGCATAAAAACAGTACAGGCGTGCTGCAACAGAACCACCTTTATTAGGCACGTACACGAATTTATATTTATGAAATTGCGGCAAATTTTTTATTGAATCTGCATCAAAAGCTTCTTGTGCTGAGGATCCTTCTTTAGCCAGCACAAAAATATAGGGACGCTTCCTGTTTCTCAGATCATTATTAGGGGCATAATTAATGTATTTGAAATAACAGCGGCTTTTAGGACGGTTAAATTCAAAAACCTTTTGTCCATAAGACAAAACTGGCATAAAAAAAGACAGTAGGAAGCTCAGCAACATAACGCGCAAAATAGTTATCATCATAGTCTTTATAGATAAAGCCTGCCGGAGAAAGGTACCAGGGCATAGAATTGATGAGCTAAAATTGAGTGTTCACCTTCCCCGACAGACATTAAAGCCACAAAAATGTATGATAGTGATGGGTTTAAAAAACTTAATATACAAATTGGGAGATTGTGTAGATGAAAAGGGGAATTAAGAAGAAGACTATCTACCCCATTCAACATTAAGATAATAGATCAGAACCTTATTCCGTTTTTATCGATCAAATTAAAAAAGGGCTCTTTATAATGTTCACTCAGGGGTATTTCCTTATCCCCAACGAGCACACGGCTGTTGCGAATGGACTTAAGCTTTTCAACGGAAATGACATAAGATTTATGAATCCTGATGAAAGTGCTTTTTGGCAATCGTTTTTCCAGTGCCTTTATGCTCAAACGAGTTATAACGGGTCTTTGCGCAGCATCGTGCCAGATTTTTACATAGTCCTTCAAGCCTTCGATATAAGTAATCTGACTGATAGAAATCTTCACCAGACTGTATTCCGAATAAACATAGATAAATTCTTTTTTAGATTCATTTTGCATACCAGCTTTGAGCTGATGATATTCAGAAGCCTTATTAACTGCTTTTACGAAACGATTTAAGGAAACAGGTTTTAGTAAATAGTCAATTACATCCAGCTCATAGCCCTCCAAAGCATATTTTTTATATGCCGTGATAAAAATAACCATAGGTTTTGTTTTCAGGGAACGTACAAACTGCAGGCCAGTAATGCCTGGCATCTGGATGTCCAGAAAGAGTAAATCAACATTATGGTTCTGAAGTACTTCTGCAGCATCAATAGCTGTACGGCATTTTTTAATCAGATTTAAAAAGGGCACCTGCCTGATATTATCTTCGAGATAATCAAGTGCCAGAGGTTCATCATCAACAGCTACACAATGGATCATTAAAGCATAATTGTAAGTTTCACAACATACCAGCCTTCTTGTTGCTCTATCAGAAGGCGAAGAGGATTGTTAGAGCCTTTTGGATAAAGAAGGTTTAATCTTCTTTGCACATTGTTCAGCCCAATCTTCTCAATACGTTGATCAGGACCGTACTTGGTAATGTATTTATTGCGTACTTCAAAATAAAACAGATTATGCCTAACCGATATCTCTATTTGAATTTCTGGATTTTCAAGGCCTGCAATACCATGCTTAAAAGCATTCTCCAGAAAGGAAATCAATATCATAGGCTCAATTTCCATGCTGCAATCTTCGGGCAAATTTTTAATAAAAGAGACTGACAGCTCCTCACCAAAGCGCAACTTTTGAAGCTCGATATAGTTTTCCAGATATTCAATTTCGTTAAAGATGTTGATCTTTGAATCATCCGTTTCATAGAGCATATAGTGCATCAAACCAGATAGCTGGAGCAGTGATGTCTCTAATCTATCCGATTTTTTTCGAGCCAGGGAAACCAAATTATTCAGGGTATTGAACAAAAAATGCGGGTTAATCTGAGAACGTAAAAAAGCCAGTTCCGTTTTCATGTTTTCTGCTTCTTTTTCCTGCACTTTATTTTCCTGTTTTAGGTTTTGCATAATCAGTCCATAGGCAATACTTGCCATAAGGAAAAAACCATTGAACGAAATAAAAATCCGTGGAGGACCGGGAAATCCGATACGACCGGTTACAAACCAATTGATAAGACCATCCAGACTTTTAAGCCCTACAAACAACAGGGTCAGAAGGACTATATAAAATACCCACCTTTTTCTATTAAAATAGTGCGGAACAAGATAGTACGCGTTGATATAAAACAATGGCATTAATGACAATAAGCGCAGGATACTGTTAAATTCAAAAAATCTATCCCGGAGAAATTCCGGAGGCCCAAAACTATCATATCTCGGAGAATCCGGACGAAAATCGAATAAAAACGGAAAAAACAAAATCACTGCCCATACACAGATGTGCATTAGGACAAAAAAGGACTTTGAGCGCATGAGGTTTATATTGAAAAACATTCAAATATAGTACTAATAAATGAAGCAAAATAGTTGAATATACAAAAAGGCGAAATGTGTAGATAAGACAGGCAATAATACGAAAGGCGCGATTATATTATATAAATACCTCCTGCCTGCAACAATTATCTCCACGCAAAATGGATTGTTTCAGCTCCACATCCACTTCCATTCCAAAAAGAGTTTCAAAAAGCTCTTTGGTAAAAGCTGTGGTGCAAAGGCATAAAGTTGGATTTTTGACGCCAATTTTATGTATTGGGCAGGTACACTCGTCGAAAATCAAAACAATCCGTCCGTTTTCAAGAAATAGCTTATCTATGTTGCTGTATTCTTTTTTAAATGCTTCAAATATCTGCTTATGCCCTGCTTTTCCTCCAAATCTCTTCTGTATTTCAGAAGCTCCTTTATAAAAATCAGACCTTCTGCAACAGTCTGCTCCACATTTGCGCAAAATATAAAACGCTTCCTTTTCTCCCCGGCCAGACAATCCTTCCAGTATTCCTTCAATCCATTGTGCTATACGCTTTTGATCCTGCATATTTCAATTTTACATCCAAAGATAATAGGATTTTAAACCAAAAAGGCCGCCAAATAAATATGACAGCCTTTTTCTGATAAAATTGAAAAACTATTGAACCGCTTTGTTCACAAGTTCTGCAGCATCTTCCAAACGGATGGCCGACTGAACTTTCAGGCCCGATTCATCGATCAGGACTTTGGCTTCTTCTGCATTGGTTCCCTGCAGGCGAACAATCACAGGTACTTTAATTTCACCGATGCTTTTATAAGCATCTACAACGCCCTGAGCTACGCGGTCGCAACGAACAATTCCGCCAAAGATATTCACCAAAATGGCTTTTACATTTTCATCTTTCAGGATGATACGGAAAGCAGCTTCCACGCGTTTGGCATCGGCCGTACCGCCTACATCGAGGAAGTTGGCCGGATCGCCGCCTGACATTTTAATCATGTCCATTGTAGCCATAGCCAGCCCTGCGCCATTCACCATACAGCCCACGTTACCATTGAGTTTTACGAAATTCAGGTTATGCCTTCCGGCTTCCACTTCCATGGGGTCTTCTTCGTGGAAGTCGCGCATTTCGGCGATATCCGCATGACGGTAAAGAGCGTTGTTATCAACAGTTACTTTCGAATCTGCAGCAAAAATCCTGTCGTCAGCCGCTTTGATTACCGGATTGATTTCAAACAAACTGGCATCGGCACCCTGATATGCTTTGTAGAGTGCCATAGCGAACTTGACCATATTTTTATATGCTGCTCCACTTAATCCGAGGTTAAAAGCGATATTCCTTGCCTGGAATGCCTGCATACCCACTGCCGGGTCAATTTCTTCCGTATAAATATCTTCCGGGCTTTCTTCTGCCACCTTTTCGATATCCACACCTCCACGCGGCGAATACATAAACATATTCTTGCCTGTTTCGCGGTTCAGCAGCACGCTCATATATATCTCCTGAACCGGATTATCTCCTGGATAATAGATATTTTGCTCAATCAACACCTTGCGCACCAGTTTTCCTTCGGCGCTGGTTTGCGGTGTTATCAACTGCATCCCGATGATTTCACCGGAAAATTTTTCAACTTCCTCAATACTTTTGGCAATTTTCACACCGCCTCCTTTACCTCGTCCACCGGCATGGATCTGAGCTTTTACAGCCCATTTATCGGTTCCGGTCTTTTTTTGCAGTTCTTTTGCTGCCGCAACAGCTTCTTCTGCATTAAATGCGATAATCCCTTCAGGGACAGTAACGCCATAAGATTTCAGGATGGCTTTACCCTGGTATTCGTGAAGATTCATAGACTACATATTTAATTATATAAATACTTTTAGGTTTCAAAATTAGCACATTTCAAGGGAACTTAAAAACCCTTTCTCAAAAAAATAAAACGAATCAAAGCCATATAAATAATAATAGCTATTTTCGCAAATCATAAAAGGCTAACCTTTACCAGGAGAAGATGTTCAAGAGACTGTTAATTTTTATTTTATTTCTTTCAATTACGCGACCCGAAATTTATGCTGCCCGTCCTGACACATTACGTTCTGCTCATGCGGTTTTTTGCGATGAAAAGCCTCGTATAGACGGCTTTTTGAATGATGCCTGCTGGCATGATGCAAAAACAATAAGCGGATTCAACCAGCGCAATCCTGATTTTGGTGCTGAAGCCACTTTCCCAATGAAAGTTCATATCATTTACGATAACCAGGCTATTTATATAGCTGCAAAAATGTACGACAGTTCGCCCGACAGCATTCTGCGCCAATTGGGCAACCGCGACGATGGCAGCCTGAATGCCGACTGGTTCGCCATCAGCCTGGACACCTACGACAACCAACTCGATGCGTATTTTTTCCGGCTTTATGCTTCCGGAGTGCAAACAGAAAGAAGGTTCCGCGACTGGACCTATAACGCCGTTTGGGAAAGTGCCGCACATATTACTGAAGATGGTTGGATCGCTGAAATCAGGATTCCTTATTCTGCAATCCGTTTCCCCGAAAAAGACATCCAGCAATGGGGGCTGCAAATTGAACGAAGCATCAGGCGCAAGCGTGAAACCGACCAATGGGCTTTGATTCCCAAAGGAGAACCCAACCAACAGGTTTTTTGGGGGAAACTTCATGGGATTCAAAATATCCAGGCCCCTCTCAGGCTCAGTCTTACACCGTATTTATCAGCAGCCCTGGAACATTATCCCAATGAAGAAGAAGGCATCAGTAATTATTCCTATGCCTTTTCCGGCGGTGCAAATCTAAAATACGGTATCAATCAAAGCTTTACACTTGATGTTTCCCTCCTGCCCGATTTTTCGCAGGTAAAATCCGATAATAAAGTCAAAAACCTCTCCGCATTTGAAACTATTTATGGCGAAAACAGACCTTTTTTCATTGAAAATATGGATCTGTTCAAAAAAGGAGGTTTGTTTTATAGCAGAAGGATTGGACGCACCCCCAGCGGCTTTTATGCCGTAGATGATGATTTGGACAGTGGTGTGATTATTCATGACAATCCTGCGCATGCCAAACTGGTCAACGCCGTAAAACTCTCGGGACGAACCAATAATGGACTTGGTATTGGTGTCCTCAACGCAGTTACTCGCCGCACAGAAGCTACAATACGTTATCCGGACGGCCATGAAGAAAAAATCACGACGGAACCTGCTACAAATTATAATGTTGTGGTTTTGGACCAGGCACTCAAAAACAATTCATCGGTTTACCTGATAAACACAAATGTATGGCGCGAAGGCAGTTTTGATAAGGCCAATGTTACAGGCAGTGGTTTATCGCTTTATGATAAAAACAACCGTTTCAATATTAACCTGAAAGGCACTTACGCCCTGAACATTGATGATTCGGATATTGAAGCCGAAGGTTTTGAAAATACAGACGGTTATCATTATGAAGTATTTGCAGGGAAAGTAAGTGGCAATTTTCAATACAATGCCTACCGCAGGGTTTATAACGACAGCTTTGATATAAATGATTTTGGTGTATCTCAACGAAATAATGAAGATTTTAATCGTATTACACTGAAATACAATATTTTTGAACCTTTCTGGAAGGTAAGGAATTTTTATTCTTTCCTGCAATTGGAAAATAAAAATCACCACATAAACCACAAAAACATTGAAAGCGTGGCGCGATTTGGCTTTAATACCACAACCAAGAACTATTTCAGCATTTGGTACCGATTATATCTTTCGCCTTTCGAACGCTATGATTTTTACGAAGCCCGCACTGATGGACGTTTTTACATCAAACCACCCTATTGGGGCACTTATATGGGTATTAGCTCAGATTACCGCAATCCGCTTGCCTTTGACGGCAGCATGCGTGTGAATTTTGACGAGCGCAATTACCAGCAAACCTACGTATCATTTTCACCGCGCATCCGCCTCAGCGACAAGCTCTTTTTCGATTACCGAATTGACTTCAATTTCATTGAAAATGACCGAGGTTATGTGGAAACGGACAGTAGCAATAACATCATATTTGGGCAACGAAAAATTCAGGGGATCGAGAATGTAATTAATTCCAGATATATGTTCCGCAATAACCTTTCGCTCGGAATCTGGATGCGCTATTACTGGTACACAGGTCAATACGAAAAATATTATGCGCTTGAGCAGGACGGCTACCTCAGCAGCGAGGCGCAACCCGATGACCCAAATAATGATTTTAATTTCAATGCTTTCAATATCGACCTGAAATTTAACTGGGAATTTGCTCCGGGCAGCAATTTTTCGCTGGTCTGGAAAAATTCCGTTATACGCGATGAGGAAAAGCACGAAGGCAATTGGCTGGATAACCTGGGGCAAACCTTAGAAGCGCCAAAATTAAACAATATCAGCGTAAAAATCCTCTATTACCTCGATTATCAGGAAATTATCAAAAAGAAAGACAAACAAAGCCATAAATCGGAAGGATAATATGATCAGCGGCAAAGGGATAAAAAAGAAATACGGAAATCTGGATGTTCTAAAATCTGTAGATATTCAAATCGAAAAGGGAGAAGTCGCTGCAATTGCAGGCGCTTCCGGTGCAGGGAAATCAACACTGCTGCACATACTGGGCACACTCGAGCATGCTGATGAAGGCAGTATTCGTATCAATGGTATTGATGTTTCTTCATTGAGTTTTAAAAAACTCTCTGCATTTCGTAATCAGCATATTGGTTTTGTTTTTCAGTTCCATCATCTGCTTCCTGAGTTCAATGCTTCAGAAAATGTGGCCATACCCGCGATGATCCAAGGGGTATCCCGGAAGGAATCCATAAAAAAAGCAGATCAACTGATTGAGTTTTTTGGATTAAGCGATCGTCGCACACACAAACCATCAGAACTAAGCGGAGGAGAACAGCAAAGGCTGGCAGTTGCCCGGGCGCTGGTTAACGATCCGGCTGTTGTATTGGCTGATGAGCCATCAGGAAACCTCGATTCCAAAAATGCCCTGGAACTGCATAAACTCTTTTTCGATTTGCGCGATGAATTCAAACAAACATTTGTTATCGTAACGCACAATAAAGAGCTTGCAGAAATGAGCGACAGGCTACTGGTCATCAAAGACGGAATTCTCGCAGACTAAAAAATATCACAGCATTTTGCTGGCATCACTACAAACCTTCATTTCCAATAGTACACAAAGAAAAAACACGATTTTTACTTGCTTTTTGAGGATCAAGTTGTTAGCTTTGTAGTAAAAATCAGAAATCATGAAAAAGTTAAGGTTATTTTTTCTCATTGGTCTTATTATATTTATTGCCTCCTGCGGAGATGAGGAGGAAAACAACAACAATATTGTTACTTACAACAGTGAATGTCTCTATATGAAAGATGGCAGCACAGATGATTATTCAGCAATTAATTTCCAATATTACGCACAGGAAAAGAAACTTGTTTTCAAGCACATCAACACAGCTTTTAATTGCTGCCCGGGTGCATTATCGGCAAGCTATCTTTATGAAGGAAACACCATTAGGATAACCGAATCTGAAAAGGAAGCACTTTGTAGCTGTTTATGCCTGTATAATTTAGAGATGGCAATAAACAATATATCATTGGGCACATATGATATCACCGTTAATGAGCCTTATTTGACTGATGAACCCAATTTACAGTTTCAGATCAACTTAAACGATTCCACTCAAGGAACCTATAAAGTCCCACGGGAAAATTATCCCTGGAATTTAAGCGGATTGGAATAAGAAAGAAAGCATCGGGTTCTACTGAACAATCAAAAGTTGCGTTTTCCTTTTTTTAGACTGCCTGTTCTCCACATGAACCTGATAAACACCTTTTTGCCATTCAGATACCGGCAATTTTACAAGTCCGGTTTTATGTACTGAAGAATAAAGTAGTTTCCCTGACAGATCAAAAATTCTCACATCCTGTTCTGATTCCGGGTTTCCAAGCAATTGTATCCATACCTCATCCGGTGAAGGATTTGGAAATACCTTTACATCAAAATCAGCAAAAGGAATATCCTGAATACCAACATTCTGTAAAACAGGGATGTGATAATCGTTTCCATTATTATTGTCCCAATGATCGCCACCATACCAAATCACGAAAGCAATTTTTTCGACCATCTGTGCAGGATTGTTAAAAGGGCCAATCCCGACGGTAAAAACACCATCGCCATCATCATCCCTAAATGGTGATTGCAGGGCTGTACCTCCGCTATGCACCTGTGAGCCGTTTGGCCAATAAGCCTCATCAGGCAGAGACCAGTTGCTGCCCTGATTGTTCACACCCCAATGCAACCAGCTGTTGGCATCGGCATCGGTGACTGTAACAGTAATAATATCCTCTTTAGTTGGCTGTTCAGGTGACCAGCTGATACGCTCATTTCCGCCGCCGCCACCTTCATTACTGCCTATATAAACATGCTGAATGGGCGTTCGGATCACATTCCCTGAATTATCGGTCATTTCCACAAAATAATCCACCAAAGTATCTTTCAGACCAGTAATTTCCGCCCAATATATTCCGGCAATGGCTTCCGGCATAATAAAAAAGTCCACTTCCGGATTTCCGGTGATATTCCCGGCAGGAAAAGTTTTATGCGACATCTCCACAAAAGCCCAGGGGCCAACACCACTGCCTCCGGAATAGGTTTCATTCTGATTGTCGGTCAGTGGATTTTCACCGTTCAGATCGCAACGGTAGCGAAGTTTTGCGGAGCTGATTCCGCTCACATCATACGCAAGCGTCCACACATGGAAATCGCTGGAATTCTCATGCTGTTGATATCCATAGGTCGGCCCAAATCCTGTACCGCCCGGGTTGTACGGATAGCGCTGCGGAATAAAAATCGTTGGCGGCGTTTCGTCCGGACCATAATAAGCAGAAATCACATCGCCGGCAAAACCAATGGCAATATTTCCGGCCAGGCTTTGCTTCACCTCCATATCGAGCGAAGTACCATAATACATATATCCGCTGGTATAAGCGGGCAAAAGGTGATGCCATGCCCGTTCTGCTGCAGAGCTAGATGCCGATGGGCTTACAATGTCCGCAATATCGCAACCACCACTGATGTCATCAGCCATCTGAACATAATTCTCTGCGGCTACAAGCACGGCCCAGTTGCGCACATCTTCCGTCCATCCATCAGGATTAAAAGAATAATCCGAAGGATCGTACAATGGCCAAATCCAGTTGATAAACTGCGGATGGCCCCAATCGTTGGCTGCATTCACCCAGGCTCCGTCTTCCACATGCACCAAATCGCCTGATGGCACGGGGTGGTCATCAAGGAATTGCTGGATGGTGGTGGGCACATAGCCTTTGTTGCTTGCTGCGCTGCAAAATCCGGGCACGGCATTATGATAATAATCATAACCACCGCCCCAGGCATTATCGCCATCATGTGCCAGCAAAACCAATGAGGGATGCTGAGGGTCGTCATAGGGAGCAATATTTGCGTCAATATCACCGGTTCCCATTGGACTGAAGCCATCTTTGTAGCTCAACAAATCAGCCATAGGCACTACCGTGATGATGAACTCTTCCCCACTTGCCGGATCCACATATTTGGCATTATGCGCCTGATAACAAAATGGCGCAGCAAATGTTCCGCCACGGCCATCAATCTGGCCGTTCCACCAATTATTTCCAGTTGCAGGTATGATATCAGCCTGATTTGGCGGATCTATATTGCAGCCATTGGTGCCATAATTCAGAGGGTAATCGCTGAGGCTGCGCGCCAAATGGCTGTTGGCCACAATGCTCCACTCAAAACCTTCTTCAACCAACACCTTGATAATCCGCTCACTAAAAGCGCATTCCGCAGGCCAGTAGCCTTTTGAATATTCCGGGCTATTGCCAAATGTCTGCGCGTAGATATAACGATGCGCCTGAATTTGCTTGCGTAAAACCTCATCACTTAGCAATGGCGACAAAGCATGATGAAAGGTAAAACCGGTAAGATCCATACGTGTATTTCCTCCCGTCGTTTTCCAGGAGCGGGCTGTACGGAAATGATTATGCCAGTTTCCGGAATAGCCCCATTGTCCGGTTTCCGCCAGTGAATTTACATTCTCAATGAGGCAGCCTGAATAATTGACCTGAGCACCGCCTTCAGCATATCCGGAAATGCCCTGAACCGCATCTTTTGGTCGGTATTGATAAGCTGCAACACGATCATCCTTTGAGAAAATCTCCTGCAAATCATTTAATGGGTGACTTTTACCATCGCTATAAATATTCTGTGGATTCCCGCTGGTTTTCAGCTCATGCGACTCCCGGACTGTTTGATAATGATATGGGTTCCAGATGCTTTTCTCCGGCCAATAGTTGGGCTGCTGCATATGCCAGAGGTAGGTGGTATGCACTTGTGCATGAGATAAAAAAGGTAAGAAAATCAAGAAGCCAATTAGAGGTGAAACTATTAGATTAAAAATTCCTTTATTCATAAAGCTTATTTTGAGTGAATAAAGATAGTATTTTTTAAAAACACTTCTGAGCATAAAACAAGCAAAAACCAATTAATTATATTTGGTTCTACCAAGAATTTCGTGGGTATTTATAATTTTGAGATTAAAAATATAGAGGTCAGTAGATAAGTACATAGAATGATTTATGCTCGAGAATAAATAGATTTCTCCTCCCGCTGGTCGTCGAAATGACTGTTTGTTAATTGTTTGGGCAAAGGCGGCGAGGACACAATAAAAAATATAAAATAAGTCCTCGCCGCCTTTGCCACTTGAACACAACAAAAGGTCATTTCGACAGGAAGCTCATAGCGAAGCGGAGAGCTGGATGGAGAAATCTATGTTACTCAATAACAAATCATTATCGTTTTTATGATTTGCCAAAACTAATATGCACCTACATACTGACCTCTATAAAAATATTCAGAGATATATTGATAGGTTATTTATAAAAAAATTCTGATCTCCAACAGATTCCTCCCTTCACAAAGCCTTAATCACTTCGTTTGGCTTTGTTTCGGTCGGAATGACGCTGTTTATCAGGTGTTTAAGGCAAATGCGGCGAGGACACAATAGTATATTTTAAAGACGTCCTCGCCGCATTTGCCTCCTGACTTCATAAAAAAGCGTCATCCGACAAAATTTTCCGAAGAATGAGGAAACTTTGGAGGAATCTGTTTGAAATAGCATTCTAATTTCTTTCCACGAAATTCCGTGTAGAACCGTATTTTTTAAAAACACTTCTGAGCATAAAACAAGCAAAAACCAATTAATTATATTTTAATGAACTTCCGCACTATCCTTTTTCCTTCTGATTTGATAATTATATAATAAACCCCATTGCTCAATCCCGAAACATCAATAGCTTGTCCATCAGTAATTTTTGTTCGGCCGCATCGCCTACCTGCTAAATTAATAATATCGCATTCCGCCTGATCAATTCCTTTCAGATACAAACTCTCCTGTACGGGGTTTGGAAAGATCATCATATCATTTTTATCTTGATATTCAGAAATTGATAAATAATATTGATACTCAAGTGCTCCAATATCCACAATTTCATCGAAAATCCTTGGATTTCCAGCGAAATCAAATTCGGGCAATAAGGTATCAATGGCCATATAACCTGCATTTATTGCCGGTGACGATGGTTTCAATGACCAATCTGCCGAATCTGCATGATTCAAATACCCATATCCTTCCGATGGTTTTACAAAAAGAGAATCTGTATAAAGGTTTCCTTCATTTCTTTCAATTAGCGCACCTTCAGGTAAAAACACGGAAGAATCTACAAGTGATGAAATTACATTATGGTAAAAACTTACCGTATCACATATAGTTGCAAATATGTTATTTCCGTTATTCTCAGCATGATTTTTATAAAAAATATTATTGCAAAACTCAAAATCCTGAATACTCCCAAACAAACCACCTCCATCTATGGCTTCATTAAAAGCAATTGTATTATTAGAAAAATTAATATCTTCTCCTGAAGCAACAATCCATACACCACCACCTTTCTCAGCTGAATTATTAACTATTATATTATTCGTTATACTCCATCCTCTATATAATGCAGGGATGCCACCAGTAAACGGGTGATAATAAATTGCCCCCCCATAAACAGCCTTGTTATTATAAAAATAATTTCCGTAAAGCGAAATACTACCAATAATATAAGACATGTGAACTGCTGCTCCTTTATTCGCTTCATTATAAGCAAATACATTTCCTATAATCTCAGAACCTCCTTCAACAACATAAACAGCACTTCCTTTATTCCCAACAAACATATTCCCCGAAACTATAGTGCGCCCCCACCAAATGGACAAACCAAAAGAATTATTATTTACAACTTGATTCCATTTGAACTCACTGCAATTTTCCATAATCACAGCACCACTATTTTTTGAAATCGTATTTCTCAGTATTTTCGCTCCATTAGCTATAATCACAATTCTATCGTTGTATGAAAAATCATTCTCAATAATAACTAAACTATCATAGTGAGCCTCGCCAGATATACCAAATGAATTATTATGAATGATATTTCCTTGAACCAAACTGGACCCTCGGTTCAAAACTATTGATCCTTTATACGCAGGAAATCCGTAAGTTGCCGAATTATTCGTAATTTTTGAATTCAGGAGTTCAATCCTACTGTCCCAACATGTCAACGCTCCTCCCTCAGGTGCTGAACAATGATCAATTAAAAGGTCATGGAGAACCATCTCACAATTTAGGCAACAAACCCCTCCGCCTATATTGGAGCTATGGCAGTTTGAAATACGCGAATGAGATAAATCAAGCTGTGCAATATGCTTAAAATACAATCCTGAGCTGATCGTATCTGCCAGTCCGGCAATTGGTTGAGTATTCTCAATAATACAATATTTAATAACAGAAGGATTATGCCGTAATACAGTATCGATAAAACGAATTCCGCACCATGACTGCGAAGTATCCGCATTGGTAAACAAAATAGAATCTCCTTCTGCACCCAGAGCATTCAAAACACCTTTGACACTCAAATGACAGGAATCACGAAATTCGACACGAACTCCCGCTTCAATTTTTAAAACCGTACTATCTTTTATTTCAATATTCCCAACAACAAGGTAAGGAGAGGCTTCTTTTGTCCATGTACCATTTACATAGCCTTCCGTAATAACAGTCTGGGCAAAAGTTTTTACAACAGAGCAAAAAACAATAAAAGAAACTAATACTAAATAATTGATTTTCATAGTAATATCCTCACTTATCTATTGGTTCTTTAAATATCTGAACATTTCCAATCAAAAGCAAAGATATAAATTTTTACTAATGAATAAGGATATTTTCCTGTGAAAAATGATTAAGAGCACAAAAATTCTGCTGAGCAATTATTATCGGCTAAAATGCTTTAACCTGAATAATTCACAAAATATTCTATTACGTGCCTAAACCGCTGCAATAGAAAGGGATGCTATCTTTTTGGTGCTCAAAATAGCTACGGCTATTCCCGTGCGCCAAAAATCTGCGCTCCCTTTCTCTTATTGCGTTTTGCGTGTGGTCACTGAGCATGTCGAATGTGCTCATGACGAAATTTCATGAATTAATCAGGTTAAAATAGTCTTGAGTAAAAACTATCAGTGGCACTAAAAAGGTAAAGTATAAGGATATAGGGAAACGGCAATCAAGCCTACTGCTATTCCAAAAAGTCCCAGCATAAAAAACAATACAGCCATAATATGTTTCCGACGCCTGAGGCTGATGGCGCCCATAATAAGGAAGAAGATGGAAATACTGATTAATCCAATAAGCATAGGAAGAGAACAATCTTGTGCAAATTTGGTTTTTCAAAAGGCAAAAATACCTGAAGGAAGATTGTTAAAAAATTACTTCCAAATAGTCTGAAGTTTAATTCGGCCAGACTTCAATCCTTTGGCATTTACCTTCAATTCCGCAGCACCTGCTTCTTCAGCAGCCTGTACCAGCACAACGAGTTTTCCATTAAAGGCTTTCATTTGCGGCAAATGGAACATCTCCAGTGATGTTGGGTCCCCATTACAAACCGCACGGAATGAAGCTTTTCCACTGACTTCAAATTCCAGTTCATTATCTGCCCGTGGGCATAAATTTCCATCTTTATCCAAAATGCTCACTGTTACAAAACACAGGTCTTTTCCATCTGCGAAAATTGTGCCCCGATCAGCTTCCAGTTTCAAATGATGCGGTTTTCCGGCAGTACGGATTTCATTCTCTGCCATGGAGTTTCCTGCTTCATCCAGCGCCACTACTTTTACAACACCCGGCTCATACAGCACATCCATCCATTTTAGACGGTATGCCTCCATTTTTGAATCCGGATTCTTTTTTCGCACACCCTGACTTTTGCCATTCACAAACAATTCAGCAGCCGGGTAGCTGGTATAGACAAAAACGGGTGTGGTATCCCCTTCCCTGCCTTTCCAGTTCCAATGCGGCAGAATATGCAGGGTTTCTTCATTTTCATTCCAAAGGCTTCTGTATAAGTAATAGCGGTCTTTCGGTAGTCCGGCCAAATCACAGATACCAAAATACGAACTTCGTGAGGGCCAGTATTCATCATAAGGCGTGGGTTCGCCCAGATAATCAAATCCTGTCCAGACAAACTGACCCAATACCCAATCGTGTTGATCCTGTATCCAGAAATCATCCTCCGGGATATTCGACCAACTGCAATATTCGAGGTCGTAAGAAGACGATTGGCCATCATCATATTGGCTATCAAAACCGCTCTTCACCGGAAATTTATAAACACCGCGTGAACTTACGGTCGAAGCCGTTTCTGAGCCCAGGATAAAACCCTGCGGGAATTTTTCATAAGCTTCTTCATACAGATGAACGCGGTAATTAAATCCGGGAACATCAAGGATAGCAGCAAAACCGTTTTCCATTACCGCTTTAACCTGATCCATTCCAACTGTTACAGGCCGTGTTGGATCTTCGCGGTGAAAAATATCCTGCAGCCAGCGCAATCGCTTCACCCCATCGCTGCCCCATTGGTCGGGCACTTCATTTCCAGCGCTCCACATCACAATACAGGGATGATTGCGTGTAGCATGTACCAGGTTCACCACATCTTTTTCAGCCCATTCATCAAAATATAGGTTATAACCGTTTTTTACTTTAGGTTTATGCCATTCGTCGAAACTCTCAGCCAAAAAGAGAAATCCCATTTCATCACAAAGCTCCAATTGCTCCATAGAAGGCATATTATGTGCAGAACGGACTGCATTACATCCCATATCTTTTAAAATCTGCAATTGCCGCCGGAGTGCCGATTTATTCACCGCAGCACCCAATGCCCCTAAGTCATGATGAAGGCAAACCCCTTTAAATTTTGTCTTTCTCCCATTCAATTCAAAACCATCTTCTGCCGAATAGCGGATGGAACGAATTCCGAGATTCATACTTTCCTCATCGATTACACGTCCGTTTTCCTGTAGCTCGAGCTTTAATGTATAAAGGTATGGATCTTCCGGGCTCCATAATTTGGGATTGTAAACCGCAAAATCCAGTTCCATTTCATCGCCATAGCGATTGACGGATGTAGCACCGGTTACAAACTTAGCATCCTCATCCAATAAATGAGCTGTGAGTGTTGGATTGTCTGCACGCACTTTGGAGCGGACTTGCACGCGCGCCAGGGTGTCACCAATCAATTTTGTGGTGACATAATTCCCCCAATGCTCAAAACTATGATCATTTTTGATAATCAACTGAACCTTACGGTATAGTCCTGCACCCGGATACCAGCGTGATGAAAAAGACAGATTTTCAAGACGGACGGCCAGGACATTTTTCTGATTGGCTTTAATTTTATCCGTGATATCGAAATAAAAATAAGAATATCCATATGGGCGGCCACCGATCAGCTCACCGTTAAGGAAAACCTGTGCATTGCTCATGGCTCCATCGAATGTGAGAAGCAGTTTTTTATCCCCCAGATCATCCGGAAGATTAAGCTCTGTGCGATACCAGCCGACACCCACAAAAGGCAAGGCTCCGGTACGTCCGGTTTTTTCTGTAGCTTGTTTTTCGTTATTTTGCTCAATCAGAACAGTTTGCTTATCAATTTCTTTGTCAAAAGGCCCGTAAATAGCCCAATCGTGCGGAACGGAGACTTTTTTCCAGGCCGCATCATCAAAATCAGTTTTTTGGGCATTTTTTATATCGCCTTTGTGGAATTTCCAATCTTCAAGGTTCAAAACCTGGCGACTTTGTGAAAAGCTGCTGCTTGCCAACAATAAGCATATCAATAGAAAAGGTATTCTTCTTTGCATGCGGAATAATTTTATGCAAGATAAGAAAGAAATCTTTGAAATCATCAAAAAAAAGGTTCTGCATGGAATACCTTACAGAACCCTGGGCAAAAAAATCAAATCCTGTTATCCGGTTTATTTTTTAGCAATCTTGTAGTTCACCACCTTATTATCCAAAATAGCCGAAACCACATATAAGCCCGGCTCAAGATAATTCAGGTCAATTTTATCATTTGTCATCATGGCTTCAAGCACTAACATACCACTCGAATTATAAACTTTAATTCTGGTATTCGGAGCTAAGCCTTCGATATGAAGATTGTCCTGAACTGGATTTGGAAACAGACACACATCAGTAACAAAACTATCTTCTTCCACTGAAGACGCACTGCAATGTGGTGCAACCGGAGAATTCATCCAGATAGGGTCATAGACAAAAGCACCGTGATTTTCATGCCCGCTTGCATCAATTGCTACACGGCCTGTCTGCTGATTAAAATTATATACTGCTATCAAATTGTCAGTTGGCTCATCAATGGCACAGGATTTATGCTCCATAATTTCTTCGGCACTTCTTGCCACATTCCAAATGCGTACTTCATCTATATAGCCTTTAAAATATTCCCAGTCCCAGTTTCCGCCACCCATCTTATACATTGCACCAATAGTTAGCGGTATATTGGTATTAGTATTGTAAACAAATTCAGTAGAATCCTGCGCCACCAATTCTCCATCAAGATACAGATACATGTTTTTTCCTTCCCGAACCCCCGCAAGATGAAACCATTTTTCAGGAATAACTCCATCATATCGAACACTGGCGTAGACCCCGCTTGAGTCACCCATATGGAATTCAACCCCAAAAGGAGTATAATATGAAGCCCTTAATGCATAACCAGCATTTTCCGGAGTCCCTGATGATGTCAAGCCTTTATTAACAATTTTATTAGCGGAATATGGATCTAATATATTTATCCATGCCTCCAGTGTAAAATCAGATGTGCCCAAATCATTAATATCTCCAATATTAACGTAATCATTAGCACCATCAAAACTTAAACAGTTTGAAATTTGCGCAGTGGCACTGAGGCTGATAAACAGGAGAAACAGCAGGTATAACTTTTTCATAATAAAGACAAAAATTTGGTTGGTTTTAAATTCAACTTTTATGTTCCAGCAAAGATATAATAATATTTATAAATTTTAAAACTTACATTAATTTTTTTGACACATACTAAAGGAATGGAGTCGCAGGAGCTTGTTGCAGCAAGAAAAACAAAATGATTGGCGCGATATTCATCATACATAAAAAGCCGGAGCGAAAAACCTGATGCGTTTTTTTTAACCTGATTAATTCATGAAATTTCGTCATGAGCACGCAAAACGCAATAAGAGAAAGGGAGCGCAGATTTTTGGCGCACAGGAATAGCCGTAGCTCTTTTGAGCACCAAAAAGATAGCATTCCTTTCTATTGCAGCGGTTTATGTGCGTAATAGAATATTTTGTGAATTATTCAGGTTAAAAACAGATGGAGGAGTTTCACAAAAAATTAATTGCACCTATAATTTTATTGTCACCTTATAAAGCATTTTGTTCAAGGACGCTTTTTTTGATTTAAATAAAGGCGTTTAACGGAATTACTCCTGCTCAGAACACAAAAAAATCACACGGTCGATTGGGGATTTTTCGACAGACATTGTCCTGCTAAATCCAAATCAGTTTGTTCTCGTTAACCAATAATTCACTTTAACAAAATAATATTACAAACTGATTTTATTTATTTTATAAAATTATAACTATATCAATTTGACAAAATGTCAGGCTGTAAACTGTACTTTTTTTTCTCACTTGAACAGTCCTGGGGAATCAGTAATTCAAACTGACGGGCATTTTACCAAAACAAAAAAGCAATAAGTTTGAAGGATGAAAGGAAGCACAGATTATCGGCTCGTTAAAAGCGCATTGATTCCGGGCTAAATTTCTGAAAAGACAACTCTATGGCATCATCAAAAACAATATTTGTTATGCCCGGAGATATTTTATCAGCCCAAAAGAAGGAACATTTACCCTCTCTCCTATGTGTAAGTATCGGGCCGGTATTGCTTATCACCAATCAGCAGGGACAGTTGCCATGGTGCATAAGTACACGCAAGAAATGCTCCTAATCGGCACAAAAATGAAAAAATTAGTATGTGCATAATGCCACTATCGCATTATTTTGGCAATTTACTATCTAAAATATTTCAACAAAAGAGCTAATAATATTTTTTATCGGAGATACCATTGTTTTCAAAATGGTAAATGAAACTATGATAGAAGCGATTACATCATGCATATTTAATCAATGGAAACAATATATCAGAAAAAGTCAAGTGTTATTTTGAACGCGGATCAGATTTCAATGGCATCAGGGCCAGCTTTTCTGCTTCCAGCATAGGATAGCCAAATTCTTCCACTACTTTACCCAAAATCAAATAAATACCATAGCCCCTGAACGGCCATTCTTTCAAAACAGGTGGAAAATGTACGCTATCAAAAAGCTGACCGTCCACATCCACAAAAGTGGCAAAATGCATCAAGTCACCCTTTACTGTTTTTACGTATTTTAGCGTAACCAAACGTCCCAGCATGCGCACTTTCTGCCCAAGGTTGTTCATCATATCGTTGGCCATAATTTCACCCCGAAATCGGGTTTGCAGCAGTTCAAACATGCTCATACTCACCGGAAAGCCAATCAATTCCATTTCATCATAAACATATGCCAGCACATCCGATTTCAAAGGAGGCAGGCGATAACGCTTTGCCGGAACTTCAAACAGCTCCTGCTCAGGCTGCTTCCGCCTTTTGCGCGATGGCTCATGCAAATGCATTTCCCACAGCATAGCCGGTTTGTTTTGCCCTGTAAAGCGAAACGCCCCCGAGCGGATCAGGATGACCATTTGCTCCTTCCCTGCCCCCACGCGCCGTATAAAATCGTAGAGATCAAGGAATAAACCATTCTTATCGCGTTCAGCAACAATATCATGAGCCAGCTGCGTTTCCAGGCTTTTGATATGCGTAAAGCCAATATAAAAATCATTTCCATGCAAAGTGGTCAGCTTTTCCGAATGGTTTACGCATGGCAGCTCCACCTTTCCTCCCAGCCTTTGCGCTTCATTAAAATATACCCACGAATGGTAAAAACCACCAAAATTATTAATCACCGAACACATAAATTCCAGTGGATAATGCGCTTTCAGGAATAAACTCTGAAAACTTTCGACCGCATAAGAAGCTGAATGCGCCTTACTAAAGGAATAACCTGCGAAAGACTCAATCTGCCGCCAAACCTCGCGCGTAACCGCTTCCGGACGCCCCAGTCCGCGGCTCTTTTCAAAAAAACGCTGCACAATGCGCTCAAATTCTTTTTTTGAACGGTATTTCCCGCTCATCGCACGGCGCAAAACATCGGCGTCCGTGAGGTCCAAGCCCGCATAATGATGACAAACTTTAAGCACATCTTCCTGATAAACCATTACGCCATAGGTTTCTTCGAGCTGTTCTTTCATCACCGGATGGAGGTACTGAATGCTTTCGGGATGATGAAAGCGGCGGATGTATTCCTTCATCATGCCCGAACGCGCCACTCCCGGACGAATAATCGAGCTGGCCGCCACCAATGTGATATAATCCGCGCACCTGAGCTTGCGCAACAAACCGCGCATTGCCGGGCTTTCAATATAAAAACAGCCAATGGTCTCGCCTTGCTTCAAAAGCTCTATGGAATGTTTATCTGTTTTGAAACGGGGAATATCGTGCACATCAACATCCACAGCTTTGCGCTCCCTCACCAAAGCCGCCGCATCGCGAATATGGCCGATGCCTCTTTGAGAAAGAATATCAAGCTTCTCAAAGCCAATACTCTCAGACAGATACATATCCCACTGTATGGTCGGAAAGCCCTTAGGCGGCATATCCAATGCACCAAAATAAGTGATGGGTTTTTCAGAAATCAGGATCCCTCCTGCATGGATGCTGCGGATATTGGGGAAATTGGCCTGCTTTTGCGCAATTTTATGAATTTTGAAAGTAATATCATTTTTATTTTCCTCCCGCCCGGGATGTTCGACCAACTGATCAATTTCGGCTTTGGGCAAACCATACACTTTACCCAGTTCCCGGTAAATGGATTTGGAACGAAAAGTAGAATTTACGCCCAACAAAGCCGCATGATCGCCATATTTCCGGAAAATATATTTCTGTACTTCATCACGTTCCTTCCAGCTGTAATCAATATCAAAATCGGGCGGACTGGAACGCGCTTTGTTGATGAAGCGCTCAAAATACAAATCCAGCTCGATGGGATCCACATCGGTTATCCGCAGGCAATAAGCCACGATGCTGTTTGCGCCACTGCCCCGCCCCACATGATAATATCCCTGTTTCATCGAAAACTGAACAATATCCCAGGTAATCAGGAAATAAGCAGCAAAGCCCAAATCCTGAATTACTTTAAGCTCCCGAAAGGCTCTTTCCCTCGCGATTTTGTTGTTGCTGCCATAGCGGTTGTTTAAACCTTTTTCCAACAATGCACGGAGCAACTTGTGATCCCCTTCAATACTTTGGGTAAAAGATTTTTTATTCTTTAATCCCTGGAAATCAAAATCAAAGCCACAATTCGAAAGCAGTTTACGGGTATTTTCAATCAAATGGGGCTTTGATGCAAATCGTTTTTCCAAATCCGCCTCAGAAATAAAAAAACTGTCATTTTTTGCCAGGCAATCTTCCGGGACTTTGGTGAGCAAAGTATTATGATCGATGGCAACCAGATGACGGTGCAATTCATGTTCCTCTTCCGAAGAAAACAGCAAAGTATGCAATATCAGCTGTTTATGATAAGGAATTAGCTTAAAACGATAATCGATCCGGTTTAGCTCATCATAATGAATGCCGCAAAATTCATCATCCCGAAAATCGGAAGGGAATGTTTGGGCCGGATAGACAAAAAAAACGCCGGGCAAAGCAGGAGCGCGATCCGGCAGCCTTTTTTTTTGGATATTGATATCGCTCAAAAAATGGTTAAGTTGGTGAAAACCATCTGCATTACGGGCAATACCAATATATTTTTGAATCCCGTCAATGCGAAAATCAATTCCGGGAATCATTTTGATACCTGCTTTGCGGCAGAAGCGCAGCACATCAAAAACAGCGGTGGAATTATTGATATCGCTCAGAACAAAGGAGCGGATACCAAACTTTTTGGCCTCTTCGACAAAATGTTCCGGCGAAAGCACACCAAAGCGCAGGCTAAAATAGGTATGTGCATTCAGAAACATTTCGGATTATTGAAAATCAATTACTTAATACGTGTACGCAGCAATTGTTCCCCTTCGATAAACGCCTCCAGCAGATCGCCTTGCTTCAAAGGCCCCACGCCTTCGGGTGTGCCGGTAAAAATGAGGTCGCCCATTTTCAAAGTTACAAATTGGGAAACATACGCAATGATTTTATCGAAAGAGAAAATCATATCGGAAGAATTTCCGCTTTGCCTTGTTTCCCCGTTGATATTCAAGCGAAAACGTATGCCATCAACCAGGTTGAGCTTTTCTTTGGGCACAAACTCACCTAAAGGTGCGGAGCTGTCAAAGGCTTTGGCAATTTCCCAGGGCAATCCTTTTTTCTTGCATTCGCTTTGAAGGTCGCGGGCTGTAAGATCAATGCCGATACCGATTTCATCATAATAACGATGGGCAAATTCCTCCTGGATATGCTTTCCGTTACGGCTAATTTTCAGCACTAGTTCGGTTTCGAAATGGATGTCATTGCTGTAATCCGGATAGTAAAAAGGACGGTTTCGAAGCAGCAAAGAGGTTTCAGGTTTCATAAAAAAAACCGGCTTTTCGGGCAGTGGGTTATTGAGTTCCTTCGCATGCTCTGCGTAATTCCTACCGATGCAAATGATCTTCATAATATCTAAACTTATAAATTAGTTAACAACTATAATTATTTAATTGACATTAAGTTATAGCTCTTGATGGACATTTATGCACGCAAATCCTGCATTGGACACAAAGCGAAGGAAGGATACAAAAAACACCATCATCCTGCCGGATTGCACCAAAGCTGCAAAGCTCAATACATATACCGCAGGCCGTACATTTTTGTTGCTGGATTTCAGGCAGTGCACAGAGGCATTCCGGTTTTTTCTTTTTTCCGGTTTTCGGAACAGCTTTCTCATGTGCATTTTGCATCGGCGCACGGCAGTCCGGGCAGTCATCAGGCGGTGTACCCAACTCTTGCCAGTTTAGATAGCCGCATTCCGGGCAATAATGCATTTGAGTTTTACTCACTGATCTTTTTGAGTTTACGTGTATAAAACTTTTTTCCGTTAAATTCGGAACACCGCAGTTCGTCCTGCTTCAGCATCATTTTAACAAGCGAGCCATCCCCATTGTTCTTACTGATAAACTGAAACAAGGCATCTTCGCGCATGGGATGTACTGCCGTGATCGCCAGAATATCATCATGAACATTGCCTGTAGAAGAAAATTCGTTTCCTTCATAACCGCTAAGCAATTCAGTATTCAAACCTGCTTCAGAATAAATCTGATAAGCCATATTAAGCTGATTTTCAGTTGGAGGCAAAGCTTCAGCAATGGCAGTAGGTCGTGTTGGAACGGAGATATAAGCCGTTGCCGGTTCCAGATTCGCTATAAACCCGGCCATTTGTGTGAGCTCTTCTTTTGCTGTGTTCATATCCCTGATGAGCATGCTTTCGGTAATCAACATTCCGGGAAACTGAACGGCAAAATCTCTTATTCCTTTCAAGTGTTCCTGAAATTCAATACCTTTAACCGGACGGTCCACTTTACGCCAGCTTTCTTCAAAACCGGCATCCACTTTTACGGAAACCAAATCAATTTGATTGAGCACTTCCACCACCTCATAGCGTTTCAATTGTGTACCATTGGTGATGATGGCCAGCGGAATATCAAATTGTTTCAGCAAGCGTACCGTTTCCGCAAGGTTCTCATCCAGCGTGGGTTCACCATCGGGAACGATTGTCAGGTAATCAACTGTTTCGTCTGACTTTTTCAGCTTATTGAGTTTTTGTTCCACAGCATCGCTGATATCGCAAGGGTGATAAAAAGTTTGCGGCTGCAGGCTCATGCGGCATTCACGCCCTAGCTGGCAGTAAACGCATGAAAATGAGCAAATTTTGATTTCGGGCGGGATATTGTTGATACCGATACTCCGTCCGAGCCGGCGCGATGGCACCGGACCGAAGGTAATCTGATCCATATTAAAAATTATTATTCTTCTATTGGGTAAAACACTTTTGTTTGCCAGCGGCTTGTATCCGGTTCCAACTGGGTATCGGTTACATAAACTTCCCATGGCGGGCCATTCCATTTCAAGCCGCTCCGTCGGATATATTTCTGAATCTCTGAATGCGCATCCATCAAACCCGTATGCGCCCCAAAATGGCTGGCCGATACCACACCGCCCGAAGGCGTATTCACCATATGGATACGCTCTTTTCCGTCAATCACCTGATTTACAGGATATCCCACTTCAAAAACGACTGTGTTTTTTGGGTTATAACGGTAAAAAATACAATATGCCGGACCGATTATCTCAGCCCCATTAGCATTCACATAATCCGCAATCTCCTGATATGCAATACGCTGCACTTGCTGAAGATTGTCAAAAGAAGCGGAATCCACAATGGATAAGGCATAAGCCGGTTCAAGGCTGCCCTGGTGCACAATCAAAGTTGTTTCAAATTGTTCGGCGATATAAGCCAGATTTACCAAACCATCTTTAAAGGTTTTTTGGAGTTGAGGTTTCATGAAAATCCCAAGATATCGCTCCCAGGGATACGACAAAGGCATCGTAAAGCTCCATACAATCCCAGTGCTGTCGCCATAAGGTTCAATATCGTAGGCCATTTCGCCATGATGATCCCCTATTTGAACATCAATTTTCAAATGCCGGAAAACTTTTGCACCTACAATTTCAAGCATTCCATTATCGATATTGTTGCTTGTCCAGCTAACCCTTGCGCCTATTCCACTTTCAGCACCCTGATACTCCAGGCTCATGCTGGGGTCTGCTTCAAGAAAAGGCGACCAGGGCTCCCAGTTTTTCAGGATATTCACCTGGCGGTACACAACTTTATCGTCGGCTTTAATTATTTTGCTTTCAGAAACATTCAAAGCAGATGGCAGGATCAAAGCCACAATAAAAAACAGGGCAATCAGGCCAACAAGTACAAATATTATTATTTTCTTAAAATTCATAAGTCAGGGTTCAGATTTCATGCGGGATATGCTCCTGCATTGGGGCATAGCGCGCGATACGTTTTGTTTTGCAAGTTTAAGGATTTTTAATGAAATCGCCGGACAGAAAAACAAATGAAATCCAATTGACTGAATCATCAGGCTTTATCGCATCATAAAAATACCGGATCAAGGGCTACAAGAGGAATGCCTACCCCACAATGCGGCGATCGGCTTCAAGCTCAAATTCCGGATTTTCTTCCGTATTAAAAAAATCGTTGATGGCATCCCGTATGCTGTTAAAAACAGTTGTTTCGCGGACAGCCTCCTTTCGGGATAGCTGCTGCGGGGCACCTTGGGCAGCACGCTCGCTGCTTTTCTCTTCAAAAACTGCTTCATTGCCTGAATCATTGGCTTTTACATATTCGCTATAAAGCTGATCATAATAACGCTCCCTGTTTTCCCTGATTTGCTGTATGATATTCATAATGGTTTGCTTAATTATTCTTAATAATGTTATATAGCTCAAATTCTGATATTGCAAAAATAAATGTTCAAACAAGCTAAAGTCAATCATTTTAAGCAATTTAAAACAATAATTAAGTGATAATCCAATTAATTAAGCGACTTAACAAGCACTTAATAAAATTAAGTTTGTTTAATTTCAATAAAGTCTTGCTTAATTTGTTTTAAGTGCTTAATTTAGCAGGATCAATACTGCTGATATAAAGAAAACGCAGCGCCTTTATTCTTAGGCTTCTACAAATTACGATTGCGCACAAAATAATAAGTTTTGAATTAAAGATGGCTCAAACGGATTTAAACAGACATCCTTTTCTGACTTTGCTGGATAAACTTCCGGAGGCTTACCCCTATCTGCGTAAATCCGTTATCGTCTTCCATCATCAATACACCGACCGCATTGAAGCCTATGTACAGGAAGCCGGCGAAAAAATTACGGAAGCCATCGATATTTCGTCCGTTCGGAAAATCTTACAGAATTTACGGTCCGAAAAAGCCAATTATGAATGGCACCAGGAAGCCGGATTGCCTTTTAAGGAAGATAATGGTCCGGCGGCGCATGATATTTCCCTGTTTACGGAAAGCCAGATGCTCGTGCTGCTGCTCCGTTTTAAAAGCCCTTCCGATGGCCGGCAGGATTTGATTTTCCTGCATTTCGACCCGCAGGGCATCCGCATGACATTTAAATATGACGAAATCGACACGCGCGTAAAAGCCTGGCTCGCCCCTATTGCCTATCATCAAATTAAGGCAATGCTCAGCCTTTGCAGGATTTTTGAAACAGAAAACAAAAAGCTTAAATCCACAGCCCGAAAAGTTATTGCCAACATTCGCCAAACGGATTCTTCTGAAGATTTTTTTCGGGAGCAGCATAAAAGCTACATTCGGGAAATCCTTGAAAACCTGAGCAGTCCGCAGAAATTTAAGCTTACCGGTGAAGGGATACAAAAAATACTAAATGCCGGGCTAAAGCTTTCGGAGATGCGGCAAGTGCTCAAACAAGCCATTGAAACCGTTGAATTTTTGGAAGAAGGCCGTGATGGCATTTTACCCGAATGGAGCCTGATCCTGCCGCAAACTGAAAATACAGATCGTCCGGTACAGGAAGAAATTGTGGAAAGCCGCTATATCCGTTCTTATCAATTGCTCGAAAAACTGGAAGATGCTGCCCAAAAAGTGAAACAGGAACAAAACCGCTTAACGGGTGGCAATGTGGGCAAAGCTTGCTCCACTCCTATCTCCGCTCCCGCCATTACCGACGCACTCAAAAAACACGGCACACGCATCATCAGCCTAATGGAACGTTTCCCCGACCGCTGGACGGTAATCCGAAGGGAATTTCGTCCGGTGCAGAACCTGTTGAGCAAACGGGCAGATTGATTCGCCATTGCAGCTTATCTTCTTTGAAAAAATTTCAATCCGACATTTCGTCTCTAATACGATTTGTGCAATTTCAAGATTACCTTTCCTTTATGGTTCTACACGGAATTTCGTGGAACGAAAAATTACTTTATTTCAAACATTATTGTTACCCACAAAATTCCAAGTAGAACCAAAAATCCTAACCCAATGCGCATGGTAAAACCAAAATATTTCAGTTTTTCAAAAATTCAATTGTTTTATCGCAAACGATATTTGGATTGGTGCTTACAAAATCCTCCCCCATTCCCTCAAAATTCCCTAAGATTGCAGAATGAATGGAAGGATACTCAAATTGCTACAAATAGCTCTGCTGCTTTTAATGATATTTGCCGGCCCGGAAATGGCATTTGCCGTGGAAGCAGGCACGGGAAAAATATCTGGCCGGGTGCTGGACGACCGTACGGGTGAAGGGCTGGCTTTTGCCAATGTGCTCATCACTTCCTTGCGTGATACGACATTCGCCAGAGCCACGATCAGTGACATCCACGGTTTTTATGAGCTGAGCGACATCCCGCAAGGGCCTTACCGTATTCAGGCATCGTATATGGGCTACAACAGCCACGAAAGTGCATTTGAGCTGAGTGCACGTAAGATGGCAGTGAATGTGCCACTTGGCCGGAAAAGCTTTCAGGCGGCGGGTGTTGAAATTACCGCCGAGCGCCAGGTGCAGGAACAGGGCATTGAAAAAAACACGGTCAATATTGCAAAAAACAGCACCCTGACCGGTGGCAATGCCATAGATGTAATGCAAAGCCTGCCATCGGTGGATATTGACGTGAACGGCGCCATCAGTTATCGCGGCAGCCAGCGCGTAACGATTTTGCTCAACGGAAAACGTTCCGAACTGGTGAAATCACTGGATCAGATCCCAGCCGGACAAATCGAACGCATCGAAATCATCAATAATCCTTCGGCCAAATACGAAGCCGATGGCATGTCGGGCATTATCAACATCATCCTGAAAAAGGGCAGCAAAAACCGGCAAAAAACCCGTGTTTCGCTTTATGGTGGCCTGCCGGAAAATTTTGGCGGCAACCTGGGCTACAGCGGCTTTACGGAAAAAGGCAATTTTTATGTAAATGGCGGCTATGCGCACAAAACGCGCTTTCAGACCAAAGAACATATGCGCATTAATGACGCGGTCGAAACGCCCGATTATTACCAATACGACCGCCAGGACGAAACCCTCAACAACCTGATGCTGAACAGTGGATTTGATTATTCCCTCGGAAAAAGGCAACAGATTGCTTTTGATGTCAACGGATCGAAAAAATTCAATACAGCCGACCGCAGCATCAATTATAAAACACTGGAAAAGAGCGGTGACTGCTCTTATGACGCCATAAAAGAAATCGGCATTGACCTGGACAATTATTCTCTGGACGGCGCTTTGGATTATCGTTATCGCTTTGCGCGAAAAGGCCGGCAGCTGCGGGCTTCGGCACATTATAATTATTTCGACCAATCGCATAAAATGGCACATGAAATCTATCCGAAATCTGCACCCACAAAGCGCGCTTTTCAAAATACCAATTCGGAGCAGCTCAATAAAATCGGTGACCTATCGGTGGATTATGTGCATCCATTTGGCGACAGCCTGAGGCTGGAAAGCGGTTATCGCTACAGCCAGCGCGATCTGCGCAATGATTTCAGTTCGGAAAGCTATGATGCAAAGCGGCAGGAATGGCAGAGCGATACAGCGCTGAACAATGCATTTCATTATGTACAGCAAATTCATGCTGCTTATGCCGAAATCAACTGGAAGCTAAAAATCTTCGATCTGCGTATTGGCCTGCGCGCCGAATATACCACCAACGAACTGCTCAACAAACCCAAAGACGACTATCTCGATTTCTTTCCTTCGCTACAGATTTCACGGAAAATAAGCGAACATCTCCGCTTGTTTTTGAGTTTCAACCGCCGCATCAACCGTCCGGTTTTGAAAATGATCAATCCTTACACCAACGAATATGCCGACATTTTGAATATGCACATCGGCAATCCCGACCTGAAGCCGGAGTATGTCAACAGCGCAGAAGCCGGTGCGCAATTCTTTTCGGAAGCAGTTTCGGGCAGTGTTTCGGTTTATTACCGCAATATTGACCAGGCCATCAGCCGCGTGAAATCTGCTTCGAACGACAGCGCTTTGCTGGTCACATTTATGAACTTAAACAATGCACAATTGCTTGGCACGGAGCTTTCGCTGAACATCCGCCCCACAAAATGGTGGCAAATGGGCGCCAATGCCAATATATTCCATACGAATTTAAAAGGCGCTTATGGTCCCAATTTGATCGACCGCTCCCACACCGCCTGGACCGGGAATGTGAGCAATAGTTTCAAACTGCCCTGGAAAATGGGGATGCAATTCACATTTTATTACCGCTCCGAGCTGCCCGATGTTATGGGCACCTATATTGATCGCTGGTATGCCGATTTTGCCATCAATAAAAAAATCCTGAAAGACAAAGGCAAGCTGATTTTCAAGATTTCGGATGTTTTTGACACATGGCGGTACGGGCTTGATTTAACGGGCACTGCAGAAAGTGGATATGTGTATCACCAAAGCAACCGCAGGAAAAATGAATCGCAGTATTTCATTTTGAGCTTTGTGTATAATATTACCGGAAAGGAGAAGAAAGAGAAAAAGAGGGATTATTTTCTGGAGGGATTTGCCAAGTAAATTTTACCGCAAAGACGCGAACTGTCTCAGGAGTTTTTTTTCTCGCAAAGGCGCTAAGGTTTTTGTTTCGCTTGGTTCGGCTACGCTTACTTCGACAGGCTCAGCACATCGCACTACAAGTTGCTCAACTCTTTTTTATCCGCGAAGAACGCTAAGGGCGCGAAGGGGTTTTCTCGCTTCGCTCAATTTTTGTTCTCGCAAAGGCGCAAAGGCGCTAAGGGGGCAGGCTGCGGTTGGATAGATTTTGATGAAAATTTTGATGCTTCGTTGGGATATGAGGAACGGCTTTGAAGGCATTTATACAAATCAACCAAAAGATAAATAAACAACAATTAACCCCTAATTTTGCTGAGGATTTTCAAAATCAGGCTGAATTTTGCTAAAAAATTTGCAAAATTTGGCTTAAATTTGCAAAAACCAAAGTTTATGATTGTACGGGAAATAGAAAAATCACTGATAAATGAGCTCGGAAAACCGGAGATAGTGATTTTGTTTGGCGCCAGGCAAGTAGGTAAAACTACATTAATCAAGATGCTAAAAGGCAAAACAAAAAACACACTATTGCTGAACTGTGAGCTTCCATCAGTTTCATCAGTTTTAAGCTCAAAAAATATAGCAGCAATTAAGATGCTATTTTCTTCTTATGAAATTATTGCTTTGGATGAAGCGCAGAGCATACCAGAAATTGGCCAGATCCTTAAAATTATCTATGATGAGATGCCAGAATACAAAATCCTGGCTACAGGATCGAGCAGTTTTAATTTGGCACAACAAACCGGCGAACCATTAACAGGCAGAAATATCAAATACAAACTGTTTCCATTTAGTCTCACTGAATTACAACAGCAAAATGATTACCTATGGATAATCAATAACCTGGAGCATCTACTGATATTTGGCTTCTATCCGGGCATTGTTTCAAGACCAGCTGAAGAACGGGAAAAGCTTTTGCGATCTTTGAGCTCAGATTATTTGTTCAAAGATATTCTTGCCCTGCATTCGATAAAGAATTCACTATTACTGCGCAAACTACTGAAAGCACTTGCACTGCAGATTGGTTCTCAGGTTTCCAATAACGAATTATCAAATATGCTCGGAATAAATCGCTATGCGCTCGAACAGTACCTGGATATCCTTGAGCAAAGCTTCATAATCTTTCATTTGGATGCTTTTAGCTCCAATATGCGCAATGAAATTAAGAAAAGCAAAAAATACTACTTCTATGACAATGGAATATTGAATGCTATTATCGAAGATTTTCGTTTTCCAGAGAACAGAAAAGACAGTGGGGCAATTTGGGAAAACTTTTGTGTATCAGAACGTTTAAAACAAAGTCATAACAAAGGCTTAAACAGCAAATTGTTTTTCTGGCGTACTTATGATGGAGCGAAAATTGATCTCCTGGAACAGAATGGGACAGAACTGAAAGCTTTTGAATTCAAATGGTCGAAAAAGATCAATAAAAAACTCCCTCCTTCCTTTGTAAAAAAATATAAAATAGAGGAATGTACTGTAATTACAAGAGATAATCTTCATGAGCTCCTTTAAGCCTGGATTTATAAAGGGTGTTTTTAGTTTGCGCAACTTCATCTGAATATTTCTCTTGAGATAAATTTACGAATCGCATACTGAATAATCATACAAATTTTATAAGCTATAAGTGATAAAATGCAATAAAACCCTAATTTCATTCTGCATAGCTTATAAAATGCCTGTCAAAATTCCAGGCTCATTTGCGCACTTACACCTGATTTTTGGCAGATGGTTTCCAGCGGACAATCAGAACAAAGCGGATTTTTGCGACAAAATGCCTTTGCATGCTCCACGATCAAGCCGTGATATGCATCATAGGTTGGAACATCGGTGGGAATCGCTCTTTCGATCATGGCCTTAAAGGCTTCATAATGTTTGGGCACCTCAATACCAACACGGCCAAAGATTCTGCGCGCATAAGCATCAATCACAAAAGAGGTTTTACGCAAGGCATAAAGCAGGATTGCATCAGCGGTCTCCTTTCCCACTCCATGCACGCTTAGCAATTCTTCCCGAAGCTCAGGCAACGTCTTGTTTGCCAGCGCATCCATCGAAAACTCATATTGCTCCATCCAGGAACATAAAGCCTTGAGTTTCTCCGCTTTTTGATTTTGAAAACCTGCCGGACGGATCAATGCTGCCAGTTCTTCTGTGGATAGTCCGAGTATTTTTTGCGGACTACATTCTGCGCCCAATGCCTTAAGCGCTTGATCCACATTATTCCAATTGGTATTTTGCACCAAAATGGCTCCAAGCATAATATCAAAAGGTTTTTCCGATGGCCACCATGATTTTTGTCCGCCCCATGCCGGCTTCGAAATATCACCAAAATGCTTTTTAAGCTTGCCGAAAATCAGGTTTATTCTTTCAAAATGAATCAAATATTGTTTCATTTCCATGCCCATAGCATATCCTGTAAGGCTTTTATCGCTGCCAATTACGCGATGACAAGGAATAATGATGGGAATTGGATTACGGTTATTTGCAAGTCCTACAGCGCGTGGAGCTTTTGGATTTCCACACATTTCGGCTACTTCTTTATACGAACGCGTTTCGCCATAAGGTATTTGCAAAAGCGCATTCCATATCTTTTTTTGATACTCAGTACCTTTTGGATTCAGTTTTAAATCAAAATGCGTTCGCTTTCCTTCAAAGTATTCAGTAAGCTGCCGCTTTACTTCTTCGAAATATTCATCAGATTCCTGCCATTCATCCGACAAGTATATTACTGCATAGCTTTTGTTTATCAGGATCTCACTTATTCCACCTTCATCGGCTTTAACAATGAAATCCAGCGCATTTATTTTGAAACGGGTGTATCTTAGATTCGCACTCATGTAGCAAAGATATAAACTTAGGACAACGCTTTTTCATGAGTTAAGAGGCAGCTTTTTTTTTGTTATACGCTCTTTTACTTTTGAAAAAGCAAAAATACGCTGGAATGATTGCTTTTCCGGTTTTACTAGGAATTTCGTGGGTAACAATAATGTTTGAAAATAATATGCAGATATTTATTAATAAACTATTGATCCCTAGCAGATTCCTCCCTTCACAAAGCCTTAATCACTTCGTTTGGCTTTGTTCCGGTCGGAATGACGCTGTTTATTAGGTGTTTAAGGCAAATGCGGCGAGGACGCGTTTAAAATATACTATTGTGTCCTCGCCGCATTTGCCTCCTGACTCCATAAAAATGCGTCATTCCGACAAAGTTTCCGAAGTATGAGGAAAACTTTGGAGGAATCTGTTTGAAATAGCATTCTAATTTCTTTCCACGAAATTCCATGTAGAACCGTTTTTCCTATATTTGCATCGATTTAGTATCGTCTGAATCCATTAATTCAACATCAAACATCAAGCAAAAATGCAAAGATTCATCATTTTTTCTATTATTGTCCTGACCCTTGCATCCTGTTCAGGTCCCGGTTCAAAACAAAACGGCAAGCAAGACAATGAAGAAACAGAACTTTCGCCATTAACACAGGACGTAAAATCGGAAACCAAGCGCTCCTGGGATGCCTATAAAAAATACGCATGGGGACATGATGTGCTGGCACCACTCTCCAAATCGTTCAAAGACTGGTACAAAGAGCCACTTTACATCTCTCCCATTGACGCCTACAGCACTTTATATGTCATGGGCATGAAGGACGAAGCTGCAGAAATAGAGCGATATGTTGTGGATTCACTGGATTTTGACAAAGATTTGGATGCCAAGATTTTCGAAGTGAATATTCGCATTTTGGGTGGATTATTATCCATGTATGAACTATCGGAAAACCCGGATGTTCTGGCCAAAGCCAAAGATTTTGCCGACCGGATGATGCCCGCTTTCGACACGAAAACCGGTATTCCCAAGTACTGGGTCAACCTGAAAACCGGGGTTGCGCGTGGCGATACCGTAAATGTTGCCGAAGCAGCATCTTACACCTTTGAAATGGGCATCCTGAGCTATTATACGCAGGATCCAAAATACTATCAGGCAGGCAAAAAGGCCACCAAAGCCATTTTCGACCGCCGTTCCGAAATCGGTTTAATTGGCGATGTTATTGATGTGGAAAACGGCGAATGGGTTTCCAAACACAGCCATATCTGCGCCGGAGTTGACTCCTATTACGAGTATCTCTTTAAAAGCTATCTGCTTTTTGGCGATGAAGAGCTTGGTGCTATGTGGAAAGAAAGCATTGGCCTTATCAACGAATATATGGCCGAAACTTACGACAACAAACTTTGGTATGGACGCGTAGATATGGAAACAGGAAAGCATGTCAGTTCTGTCATCACCCTATATGACGCATTTTTTCCTGCAATCCTAAGCCTTTCCGGTGATACAGAACGTGCCAAGGAGCTACAAACTAGCTGGGACTGGCTATGGAACAAATACGGTTTGGAACCCATGGTTTACGATTATAAAAGCGGCAATCCGAATTATCCGGTTTACGACCTGAATCCCGAAATCATTGAATCGGCATACTATCTTTTTAACACCACCAACGACAGCCTCTACCATAAAATGAATGAACAATATTGGTCCGACATCAAGAAATACTGCAAAACTGAAGTGGCCTTCACTTCTGTGGAGAATGTTGAAACCATGGAAAAGCGCGATTATATGCCCACATTCTTTTTTGCAGAAACCCTGAAATATTTCTATTTAACTTTTTCCAGTGGAACAAACGGATACGATTTTGAGGAAATCATCTTCAACACCGAAGCACACCCTTTCCGTAAAAGTAATTTTGACAAAGCAAAAGCCCCAAAATTTCTGGGCTTTAAAAAATAATATATTCCCTCACCAACAGAATATGCAGGCAGACCAGATGGTTTGCCTGTTTTTTTGAAGTAAAATCAGGTTCTACTCGGAATTCCGTGGAAACTTTAATGTATTCAACGTTTGGAATACAGTTTTAAATAGTGCCAGCCAGAAAACTATAGGTTTTTAAAATTCACCCAAAAAACAGCGAGTAAAATATGCTCCGAAAGTAGCATCATGCCTAAAAAAATTAAATTTCATAGTAAATATATAGAAATATGATCCGGATTTGCCGGCTTATACAGCCCTGTAGAAACAACAAGGCATAATTCACCCCTGTAAAACACTTAATATACTGTAATTCAATACTTTAAAATTATGCCGCCTTAAAGCGCCCCTCACCTATGTGTTGATCAGCTACTTGCAGCCGGATCAGCTCAACTCCAATCCTGCGCAAGTTGTAAGCTGATACAGCCAGGCCAACATAACGTTTAAAATGTCCATACCCTTTGTCGGGACATCTGTCCAGCCCTCTGTGTTCCAATTCGTTTATATTTGATTCTATTGCGCTGTGCCTATTGCGTGCCTTTATAAACCAAGGCTGGTGCTCTTGTTGGTATTCCTGCTTGTTGCATTTCCCCTTTTTGGGGAGTACCAAACGTTGGGTGTTTTGCGAGAGCAGTTCTTTATTTTCTTTTTTCCAATATCCTTTATCAAAGCTCCAACTTGCAATGTCTTTGTAGCGCAAGGATATTCTCTGGGCCAGCTGTGGAACGCATTCTGAGTCTGACTGATTTTCTATGATCTGGTAATCGACAATGAGGTTATATTGGTCAGTGGTTATTGCCGCTTTTTTCCCAAGTTCTACATTAGGCCGCATTTTGCCTTTTTTTATCCACTCGGTGTAGGTTTCAAAAATGGAAAACATTTTTTCTTCATGGGGGATTTCCTCCCCTTTTATCACCCTTCTTTCCAGCAGGTCTATATGTTTTTGCAACAGGGCCATATAGTGGGACAGTTCGGTCAAAACGGGATTGCCATCAATAGTGCTGCAGCCGCATTCTTTCCCGAGCTTGGCGTGAAGTGCTTTCGCTTTTGTGAGGTAGCTTTTAGCGGTTTGCCGAACCCTATCGGCTTTTCTTTTTCCTCCTGAAGCACTTGCCCGCCCCAGTGCACGCATCTTGTTTTTGAGGTCTTTGCGCCAATTTTTATTTTTGCGCCACCCTGCCGGCGGTTGGCCGGGATAAAGCCTGGCAACTATATCGAGGCATTTGCGGGCACAGTCCCACAGCAAGTTATAGTCAGTTGGAAAATGGACATTGCTTTCTACTACAAAACTATCGGTTTTTAAGCACAATGCTTCCTCCCCTTTTTTTTTAAACACGTAGTGGCCAAAATCAGCGATAATACTGTTTAGCTCCCTGACCGATTCATCGTCCAATAATCCTACATTATCTATAATAGACTGATAACCAAACTTATAACTACTCATTCCGTAATCGTTTTCAACACCCATGATTTGGCGCACAAGCCGGTCGTAATTGGCCAGGTAGTGCAGGTCATCGTAGCTTATGTTTTGGCAAAGGCGTACTTGGGAAAGTACAAAGACATGCCATAGATCCATTCCAGGACGCCCTGTTTTATTATTCTCGGATAGGATTTTGTCCTCAAGGATACTGAAAACTTTTTCGTTCCACTCTGGGCTTACAAAAATCTCTTTTAATGCTGCACATAGGCCGGGAAGGGCGCCACTGCGCTTTTTTGTCGGTATTACTACATCTTGAATCAAAGTACTGCCAATTTTGATCTGCTGTTCGAATCTTTTTCTCATATCTTTCCGTGTTTTGATGTCTGAGGCGCAATAAACGAATCTCAAACAGTTAAAGCACCGAATATCAGCAAAATAACTGTTCTACACAAGAAAATACCGCGAAAGATTCAACAAAGTTATTAACAGTAAAATACTGATAAACAAAATGATATGAGTATTCTGGCAGGGACTAAATACCTATCAAAATATAGAGAACTAAACCGGGACAAACTTTCCCAAAGTTTGAAACTTTGGGAAAGTTTAACCTCCAATTCTACCTCAATTTTGATTACCCACAAAAAAACGAGTAGAACCTAAAATCAAACGAAACAGCCCGATTTTGACAAAAAAACTCCAAATCACCTAAAAACTCATCCGAATAAACCAGGCATTCTGTTGATAGAATAAGCTGATTCGTAGATTCATTTTGCACGAAGCTGAAAGCCAATATAGTTTTGCATTGAACAAAAAATCAAATCTAACGGCTATGAAAAATTCATTTGTTTCAACAAAAAGAATGATGCTTTTACTCGCTATCTCTCTGTTCAGCACAGCAGTGCTTTTCAGTTCTTGCAGCGATGATGAGGAAGAAAACGATATAAACGAGCCAGCCAGCACAGAAAACCCGATAGTAAACAACTACTTGATGGTTGCCTCAGGACAGGTCAACACTTACGACCTTGACGGCAATGTGCTCACAAACGTAAACACGGGCGATGCCCTTTACGGCCAGGATGCCAATTACCTCAAAGGCGAAGCAATGAGTTATCAGGATAATGGCGATGGTACGATCACGGATTTAAAAACCGGGCTTGTCTGGCAGCAAGTACCCACTTCTGAGGATTTTTCCTGGGCCGATGCAGTAGAATATTGCGAAAACCTGGAACTGGGCGGCTATACAGACTGGAGAATGCCATCCTGCAAAGAACTATACTCTATCAGTGATTTTGGTCTGGGGTGGCCTTATCTCAACACTAATTATTTTAGTTTGGCCAGTGGTCAGGTTACAAAAGACGAACAATTCTGGGCCAGCGATTATTATGTGGGCATTACCGTAGAAGGTGGTGAAAATGGCGCTGCCTTCGGTGTAAATCATGTAACCGGACACATAAAGGCATATTCGGCAACGGCTATGGGACCTGTTGGGGGCAAATACGTCCGTGCCGTGCGCGGTGATGATTACGGCATCAATGAATATACCGATAACGGAGACGGCACCATTTCGGACAATGCCAGTGGCCTGATGTGGATGCAAGACGACAGTGGCGAAGGGCTGGACTGGGCGGCAGCACTGCAATATGCCGTAAACAGTGAAATTGCAGGCTATACAGACTGGAGACTGCCCAACGTGAAAGAATTGCAAGGAATTGTGGATTATGGATACTCGCCCAGTGCTACCGATGCATCGAAAGTGGGGCCGGCCATTAACCCTATGTTTAGCTGTACGCCAATTATCAATGAAGCAGGAAACGATGACTATCCATACTATTGGACATCTACATCAGCCAATTTCACCAGTGGAGAGCCTTATTATTACGCCTGGTATGTTGCCTTTGGCATGGCAGTAAACGGTGAAGGCCTTGATTTCCATGGCGCGGGCGGCGTTCGTTTCGACACCAAATACGAAGGTGGACCATTGGGCGAAGGCGGCGAACGTTATTATAACTACGTCCGGCTTGTAAGGGATATTGATTAAACCAAACCAAAAAACCAATGTCATAAATAAATATAACGGGGCAGAATCAAACAAGAGGTACTGACCAAACCTGTTCGTAAGTCCCCGTTATTAATAAAAACCTCAAAGAACAAATCTTTAAAAACCTAATATTACAGTCATGAAGAATATCATTATTTTAATCAGTATCGTCTTAATGTTTCAGGCAAAAGCCTTTAGCCAGGATTTTTATGACATCAACACCATCAACACCATTGAAATCACTTTTGAGGAATCAAACTGGGACTACATCCTGGATCAGCTTTATGCTGCCGGAGATGAAGAACGTCTGGTAGGCACGATCGTGATAAATGGCGTAACCTATGACAGTGTTGGCGTACGTTATAAAGGCAACAGTACATATCAGCCCAACCAGGTTAAAAACCCTTTGAACATCAAGCTCGACCACATAATTGATGACCAGCTTATTGAAGGTTATGGAACGGTTAAACTCGCTAATGTCTATAAAGATCCGAGTTTTGTGCGCGAAGTTTTGGGCTACGAAATAGCCCGGAAATATTTTCCTGCAAGCCAGTCCAATTATGCCAATGTGTATATCAACGGAACCCATCTCGGATTATATACCAGCGATCAAAGTGTTGATAAATTCTTCATGCAGAACGCTTTTGGGAGTGATGAAAACACCCGCATAAAAGGTGAAATAACCACAAACGGCCCTCCAACTGGCGGCGTTTGGCAGTACTTCGGCCAGGATTCCAGCGATTATTACAGCTATTACGACATGAAATCAGATTATGGATGGCAGGAACTCATCAATTTTCTGGATACTTTAAGCAACCACAATGATTATGTAGATCAGGTTTTAAATATTGACCGCCATTTATGGTTCCTGGCATTTTCAAACCTGTTGGTCAACCTGGACGGCCCCATCAATAATCCACAGAATTATTATTTGTACAAAGACGATAATGGAAGGTTTAATCCGGTTCCCTGGGATTTGAATGAGAGCTTTGGGGGTTTTACAAGCCATCAAACATTAGGAAACCTAAATACCAGCGGACTACAAACATTAAGTCCATTCGCCAATCTGAATGCAAGCAATTTCCCGGACATCAGCAAAATTCTCAGCAATGATACATACCGTAGAATGTACGTAGCTCATATGAAAACCATGATTGAAGAAAACTTTTCTGACAATCAGTACCTTGATCGTGCATTGGAAATTCAGGATATCATTGCCAGCGACGTTCAGGCCGATCAAAATAAATTTTACACATATAGCAATTTCACGGACAACCTTTACAATACGGTTGGCGGCGGCCCGATGGGCGGGATAATTGGCATCAGCCAACTGATGGACACACGCATTTCCTATCTTGAAAACCTGACAGATTTCCAATATACCCAACCACAGATAAATGAAGTAAGCCACAGTCCTGAACAGCCACAGGCCGGAAGTGACATTATTTTTCTGGCAGAAGTATCAGATGTGGATAACGTAATATTGGCATACAGAACGACACATTACGGCCTTTTTACAAAAACCGAAATGTATGACGACGGGCAACACAATGATGCCGCAGCGAATGATGGCATTTATGGCATCAACATACGGGCAGGAAGCACAGATATCGAATATTACGTTTATGCAGAAAATGAAAATGCGGCAGCCTTTTCTCCGGTACGTGCTGAATATGAATTCTACGAAATAAAAATCAGCGGAGCACTGGTTATCAACGAATTTATGGCCGATAACGAAAGTACTGTTACTGATCCGGAAGGCGATTATGACGATTGGATTGAATTTTATAACAACAGTGAGGAGCGCATTAACCTGAACGGCTTTTTTCTTTCAGATGATGCCGCAGAGCCCGACCAGTGGTCATTTCCCGACACCTCCATTGCTGCAGGTGGCTACCTGATTGTTTGGGCCGATAAAGATGAAGATCAGGAAGGACTGCATGCCAGCTTTAAATTATCTGCCGATGGCGAACAGATTATCCTTTCGGACACCGAAGGCAATTTGATTGATGAAGTAAGCTTTGGAATTCAAAAAGCAGACACAAGCATGGGTCGCTTCCCCAATGGAAATGGTGATTTTATTGAAATGCTACCTACCTTTGAAGCAGTGAATGTAAATTACCTTACAGTGATTGATAATGCAGTACAGGAAGCTGTATCCACCCAATTAAACCATAATTATCCAAATCCTTTTAATCAGCACACCACCATCAGCTTTTTTCTTGCCGAAGAGGGCGAAACTACACTAAGCATTTATAATCAAAACGGGATGCTGATTGAGACTTTGCTTTCCGGCAACTTAGCTGCCGGGGAACACAATATCGTATGGGAAGCAGGTAATCGTCCGAAAGGGCTGTATATATGCATTTTGCATACATCCAAAGAAAACCTGATGAATAAAATGATTATTCAGTAATAAAACTGTTGAAAAATCTACAGGAGCAATAGAAAAGGCTTTCCCATGGTGTAAATACTTTGGGAAAGTTTTCTTTTCACAGGTTTTTATTCTTCCCAGTCGAATTCAATTTCCAACTGCCCCGGATACTGCCGGCTTTCGGTATGGAAATTCGACATGGTGGATCCCAAAAGACGGATTCCGTTCAGGGCAATATCATCCAAAGGCAACATTTCTTCCAGTTGCTGCATCATTTCTTCTTTGGAGTATGGGCTCAGGCAGGTATGCGAACGTGTGATGGTACTGAAATCCGAAAAACGCAGCTTCAGGGTCAATGTCTTCCCGATCATTTTGCTATGAAGGCAGCGCTGCCACATAATCTCCGCCACTTCCTGAAGTTTGGACTTCACCTCTTCGATATCATAAATATCGTTTTCATAAGTCCTTTCCGCGCCCACCGATTTTCTCTCACGCGTAGAAACAACAGGGCGATTGTCGATCCCGCGCACGGCATCAAAAAAATACCTTCCTGCTTTTCCAAAATGCATCATCATCTCCTGACGCTTGAGCTTTTTCAGCTCGCGGCCTTTGTAAATCCCCATTTTGTGCATACGCTCTTTGGTTTTTTCACCTACGCCAAAGAACAATCCAACATCCAGGTTTTCCAGAAAACTTTCAGCCTCCTCCGGTTTAATCAGATAAAAGCCATCGGGTTTATCCATATCGGAAGCAATTTTTGCCAGAAATTTATTGTAGGAAACACCTGCAGAAGCAATCAGGTTTTCTTTCTCCAGGATTTTGCGTTTTATCGCCTTTGCAATAAGTGAAGCTGATTCCGGCCCTTTCTTTGGATGCGTAACATCCAGAAAAGCCTCATCCAGCGAAAGTGGTTCGACCAGATCGGTATATTCATAAAAAACATCACGAATACTGTTGGATATCCGGCGATACACTTCAAAGCGATGTGGTGTGATGATCAAATGCGGACATCTTCGCAAAGCTACCGCCATCGGCATGGCTGAATAAACGCCAAATTTGCGAGCCTCATAGCTGGCAGCAGCTACAACCGAACGCGGCCCATTATGGCCAACTACCAGCGCCTTACCCTGATAATCAGGGAAATCCCTTTGCTCTACGGAAGCAAAGAAAGAATCCATGTCGATGTGTATAATTTTCCTCATTTAAATCAGGCCATATCCGCTCTAAGCGAAAAAAAAGCCCAATTTAAAAAGAATATCCCACAGACCTGGCTTATGATTTCTAATAGTACATCTGTTTGGAAAAATCCTTATCTTTCCGCATCTTAAACCCACACCAAAAATGACAGAAAAAACCAATCAGGAAGTACTGAAAGACTTTGCACGAAAAAGCGGACGCGAACTGATATTCAAAGAAAAACAATATCCCGTTTCAGGCATACGTAAAATCCCAAAATTCAGAACAATTGCCTATATTCCAAATAATTCAGAAGGCAGCAGTTATTTTGTGTTTTTTAATGATCCGTACAAAAAAATCGGTGTACCATGTTCTTTTTGCGGTGCTTTCATTCCCGTTTCAATACCAAAAAACATCAAAGCCAGCATTCGAAAACGTGATTTTATGGATAATATGAGCTTCAAAAAGAACAGCTTTAAAACCGGCACCAGCTCTTTTGATTCAAAATTTGTGATCGAAGCCAGCGACACTATGCACCTTCAGCGCTTGTTTTCAAATAGTGAAATACAGAAAGAAACATTCAAAGCACTGAATAACAAAGAGTTTTTAAAAATATCCATCAATGAATTTGATCTGGATTTTGTGCCCGAACTACAAAACAGATCTTATCTCGCCATCATTAACCCACTACGCTGGGTTTTGGAAAAAGATTTCATCGAAGGTCTTTTTCATTCCATCGAAGCATTCAGAAAAGCAAGCAGCAAAGGCGTAAACCCTAATTTTTAGCAATTTATGAAAAAAAGAAAACTCACGCCCCCCGATCGGAAGAAACTAAAATATGCCACCAGAACAGGATATCTTTTGGGCACATTGATTCTAATCGCAACACTGGCGACGTATCTCGCTACTGTTTTTGTTTTCGATAAAGATATTCCCTTCTACTTTTTTCTGCCCGCTTTGGCCGCGGCCTTCCTTATCGGGTGGCTCATCAACCGAAAGTGGTGGATTGATCTGAAAATCAATGAAAAAAACATCATCTATAAAAAAGTAGCAAAAAAAGAATCCATTGAAAGCTATGCGGCAGGAAGTTCTGTTGGTATTTCAACAAGTGGCAAAAAATCTCCGCTTTATTCAGGCCAAAGCTCAAAGATGAACTATTACTTCATTATTGAGCAAACACGTTATGAAGTGGATCAGCAATTATGGAATGATTTACAGGAAAACGAAACAGTTGAATTCCATTATGCATCGAAAAGCAATGATCTGCTGGGAATTTATAAGAGAAACAGAAGCCAATAAGGTCTAATAACCGATAAATCTATTAAGGTGTCATGTACAAATTTATAAATAACCGAATACGCCGCTTAATGCGCACTTTTGGTGATGAACTGATCGAAGACAGAACCACCCGGCACTATTTTTATTTGAAGGACGAAGAAAACAGGGAAGCTCTTATTGAATTTGCAATAGACCATGATTTTAAAATTGAAGGAATTGGCCATTATGACGGTAAGGAATTTCCTTTTTGCGTAATCATTTCACGCATTGACCCACTTACTCCTGTGTATTTTGATAAGCTCATAAAGGATTTATCAGCCAGAGCAACGGAACTAAATGGCGAATATGACGGATGGGAAACTGAAATTATTTTGGATTAGCAAAACCTTTCAAAGCTCTCATTTGGGCAAGCCCATGAAAAAAGCCCTGTTTTCCAAAATATGGACAACAAGGCTTTTTCATATTTAGCGTAAAAAATCGACCTATTCACCAAGCGGGATGAACTGGCTCACATCAACCGCTGATGGAGGATCAACGATAACTTTAAAAATACAATCGTTAAAGTCTTTATCACCTGCCGGGATTTTATTATCCTCGAAGGTCAGGATAATTGCATCGCAACTTTCATCATAGAAAATCAGGCTTTGCTGCAGTCCATTGAGGTTTAGATTTTCGTTGGTATAGTGGGTAAAGAAGCCTTCATTCAAGCCTCCTGGAGCGTTTTCCAGACCAACCCAGCTATTTGCCACCAGGAAAGAACCTACAGCAGTTCCTGCAGGAAAAGTTCCGAGAAGACGCATTGTAGCACCCGGCTCTAAATCGCCCCCCTTGTACTTGCGCGAAGCATTTGGATAAACGAGAAGCTTATCATTAATATCATCGGTGCTTACGGGCGGGTCGCCGGCAGGATAAGTATATGTTCCCAGACTGTTTTTCCATCCGGCACCTTCATCAATAAACGTGATATACACTGTGGCTTCCTCATTGAGAACCAAAGTTTTGGGATAAATAAAATATTCCGGGTGGGCAATCATTGCATTTTGATTCTCGGGCAGTGCCACATCGAGGTGGCCCATTAAATCCGGACAAAGCGGATCAGGATTTTCCTCAATACAAAACGGAACTCCTTTTTCATCATAATCACAGATTATATCATAATCTCCCGGAGGAATGCGGCGCAAAATTTTCAATCCTTCTTTACCATTGGCTATAAAAATCAAGCTGTTGCCTACATTAACATAATTTGCTGACGCACCATAGTCATAGCGTTCAACTATTTGAAGTTCAGTTTCTCCAGGTACTATTTCGCAAATATACATTCCGGCAGAACCGGCTGCCACATATACATAGTCATTGTCCATGGCAACACCATTAACAACAGCTTCCGAAACCATTGAAGCAGGAGAAAGCGTATGCACCAATTCGCCACTTTCAAGATCAAAAGCTTTAAGGCCGTTATAGCCCGCTGACACCCAACAAACATCATCTTTGAGCAATATTCCTGATTTACCTGTTTCGGGCTGAATTGATCCAACATCAATAGTATTGACGAGTTCGTGACCTGCACTAGCAGTATAAACAAGGAGCTCGGCAGAGTTACCACTACGCAAAACCACATGTTTTGACCATGCTTGAGGACCACTAACTGCAGCATATTTTGCGTTTGTATATTCATTGACTCCCAGCAGATCCATCTCTTCAGCACCAAAAGTAAAACTACCTCCGCTGGTTCTTCCTGCTGTTGCGTAGAGCCATTCGCCAGCCTTAGCCAAACCGTTTACCGAACTACCAGATGAAGTTTTAAACCGCTCCAGCTCACCGCCTACAGGAATAACACCATCCATAAGGTCTAGCTCAAAAACAGCACCACCGACACCATAATCAGATGCACCCAGCCACAATTTGCGCTCCGGAGAATAACCTTCATAATCCAAAAACATCGTATTAAAATCAGCACGGTTCGTACTCCCCGACATCTCAATTACAGGCATCGTGGGGTCTTCGATATTGATCACATCAACCTGGCCTTCATAAAGATCCGCAGACATTGGCGCACTGTTAGGCTCATTATAATGGTAACTAACATAGGCATAATTCGCATCCACAGCGACATGCGTAGCGCTTAATACCCGTGAAGCACTGCGAACAGGCGAAGCCACATCAGCAATAAGCATAAACATATCTCCTTCTATCACCTCATTACTCTCTTTAAATTTTGTTCCATCCAGAAAGCTGTTGTAGTAATCATCAAATAAGGGCTCATGATAATAGATGATTCTATCCTGGGTTAATTTCTCGCCATTTGTAGAAACATCAAGTACCATTTCATTTTCCATGCTTTTTTGATCCTGATTTTCAACCTGATCCTTTTTGCAACCATAAAATGCCATAACAAAAAGCAATAAGGTTATGACTCCTGGTTTTATCATTGACTTTTTCATATCCGTAGTTTATTTTTGACAAAAGTACTGCAAGAAATAAGCCATGTCAAGCTTTTTCACTGACTTAACATTTGTTAAGGCCGATTGTTCGTAAGTGTCGCTAAAAACCAAGTATTCGTAGCAATATCCATAGTAAAAAACACCTATTTCGGAACAAATAGAAGTCTACATCATGCAAGCCTATTTGAAAATATGTCCATTTACTGGAATTTTTCTGTAAACCCCTGAGTAATTAACATAATTATTTACAATAATAATAGATACAAAATTAAGGAGGATGATCGTTTGTTAAGAAATGATGTATGAGCAGAAATCCCGCATCAGGAATTGTCCATATAATGGAATCACGAAAAGCAGGCATAAAAAAAACCTGTTGAAATTCAACAGGTCAGTGCGGATGAAGGGACTCGAACCCCCACGTCTCGCGACACTAGATCCTAAGTCTAGCGCGTCTACCAATTTCGCCACATCCGCAATTGGGCTGCAAATATAAAAAAGATTCTTCTTGCCCGGCATGCCAAGAATTTTTTTTCTGGGCAAACCCTTCTCAATAAGGCTGTGTTGTTAAGCTGCATTAATGCAAATTGTGGCAGCCTTACAGGCTGCTTATCGCTTGAGCTTGGCATTAACCTGATGCGTTGCATCAGGTTAATACGTATCAGGCTTACAGCCTGAGCTTCAAAAAACTGCACAGCCAGATGCAATCTTCAACATCTTAAATGGATAACAACAAAATATAAGTATATTCAATCCTTTAAAAAGATTTATCTTCTCCCAATACCCATTAAACGACTTTTCACCAATGACTGTGAAACAAGAACGGGAATAGTATTTGCAGCGAGCGGCGCAGCATTTATGTCGCGTTTACAGTGAATTTTTTATGCCCCTTACTTGTTGATCCGCTTTTTCACGCGCTCCCAGTCAGGAGTGATAAAAAAGCATTCGGTCATTTCGGTAATCATTTTTTCAAAGCGACGGAATGGAATAGCGAATGTAAGTTCCTGCGGTTTTACACAGGGTCGCGCAGACACATCAAACATCCCCAAAACCGCACGTGGCTTTTCTTTGGAATTTTCATCTTTGGGATATGTTATAATCAGCGAACATCCTGAACCAAAGGGACTAAAAACTGCATTAATATCGTTTGCACTAAAATTCGTCCAGGTAAACAAGCCCGACAAAAGATCGCCATTTCCAAAAAAGATGACTGCATCAGGCTTGTGATGGGCTTCCAGCTGATCAAAAGGCATAAAAGTGATATAAGGCTTTGGCGCCTTAAAATGTGGAATTTGAGCTATCATCTGCGCGGCATGATCTGGCGTATCAATATAGCGTTCACAGCCTGTGCTGAGAAATTCAGGCAAATCGGGCCGTATTCCATGAAACCCGCAATACATTCCTGCTCCGCCGCAGCCCAATGATGCTGCATTAAAACTAATCGCACGGCCTTTGCGCACTTTATTCAATGGGCAAATCATACACAGATGGCCTGCGGGCTTTTGCTGAAGTTCGCCCGAAGGTTCATCTTCGAAGAAAAACACCATAGGAATTTCCTGATTCCCGAAAAACCTTTCCCAGTTCGATAAAAACTGTTGTTTCAATTGAATATCCATAATCCTTTTTTTTCAAAGATATGAATTTCCAAGGATTAATCTGGAGCCTTTAAGCTTCGGCAGGATCAAGACTGTAGGTAATTTCCTTATCGGTAATTTTCATTTTCACCACATTCATCGCAATCAGGTCGGCAAGCATTTCAAGCAATTGCTTATAAGGAATGAGTGTTTGCTTTTTGATTGTTTTAAAATCAAGACCGGGCTTTTCCTCAAGGAAACGCAGCAATGCCTGTTCCTCATTGTCATACCGAAAAACAACACCCTGAGGCGATTTCATAAGTTTCCAGGCTTTGATCAAAATAGCATTCGCCAGAATATTCTGATCTTCAAAACGCAGCCAAACCAGCCATTTCCCCTCATCATCAAGTGCGTAAAAGGGCTTTTCATCCGAAGCTTCCACAAAAATTTCCAGCACCTGCTTCCCTTTCACATTCCAGCTTTTATAGTCGAATTTGATTTCAGGTTTACAGTACATAGCAGCGGCGGCTTCGATCATATGGTATTCTTCATCGCTGTGCACGCCGGCAATTTTACCATTGTCTTTGACCCCGATAAGCAAACGGCCTCCTTTGGTATTGGCAAAAGCAACCAATGAACGGGCAATTTTGCGGGCATCGTTTACAGCAAATTTAAAATCAAGCTGATCGTGTTCCCCCTGCTCTATCAATTCTTCAATATAATTTTTCCTTCGCTTCATACTGCCCGTTCTCATTTCGGCAAAAATAAGTATTCAATCGCATACATCTCAAAGGCACATCCTCAAATCACAATAAAAATCCCGTTCAGGAACTGCTAATATGCTACTGAACGGGACTTAAAACCAAATACTCAATGTCTCTATTTCCTCTTTGGGCTTCTTTGTGGTGTACGTTTGGGCTTTTGGACAGGTGTTCGTGCCGGCTTATTAGCAGGTGTTATTGCCTTATTCTTTGTTGGCTTGGTTTCAGGGCGCTTATTCACTTTTTCTTTCGGCACAGAAACTTTGTCATTTTTCACTTTGCTCCGGTTGCCATCACTTTCTGATTGAGGTTTCCAGTCTTTTTGCACTTCTCTGCCTGTTGATTTCTTAACCTCTGAAGGCCTGGAAACATCTTTTGCTTCAGCCGCTCTTTTCTCCTCTAGCCCACTTCTATTTCCATTTTTCAAGTCTGAACGGTTCTTCACTCCTTCGTTTCTTTTCTCGAAAGACCTGTCGGGATGTTTAGCTCCAAAGTCATTTCTACGGGAATCCTTCTGTAAATCAACTGCTGTTTTGCTGCGACGGACTGAAGTATAATTATAAGAATTGTTCACATTAACATTAACACGTACATTAGTGCGGTAACGATGTGGCGGATAAGGACGCCAGGGATGATAATATGGCGGATAATAACCCCAGTAGAACGGAGATCGCCACGGGCTGTATAATGGGCCCCAGAACCAAACAAAAATAACAGGAGGATGAACATAAACAGGAGTAACTACATAGTCTGGTCCATACATATAAACATCACCAACAACCTGCACGGAGGTCACTTCCTCATCCTCTTTAACAACATCGATCGTTGCTACATCCTGAAACTGATCTTCACCAATTACAGCCTGTATTGTTACCAGATGGGTATTGCCTTTTGAAGTCTCAAGTACACGCAAATAATCTACCTCGCCGTCTTCATTCAAATCCAGATTAGAAATCTGTTTTTCGGGATCATTAAGTTTCTTTTCGAAATCTTCCAGATTTTCTGCTTCTCCAAAAACTGATGCCACAGCCTCCAGATCCAGGTTTTCGCTAATATCACTGTCCTTTGCCTCTACAGTAGTGACATCTTGCGCTTCTCCACTATAAGCAAAACAAAACAGAATAATTGCAACTAAAAAACTAATTTTTTTCATTTCTTAAATTTTAAAACACACTAAACTAATTTATAACAAACTGATTTTAAATACAATACAAACAAATCAGATAATAAAATTCAAAGCTGAACAAATTAATAAATATCTGATAATTAATATTAGCAAGCCTTAGCCAGCCACAAAGATATAAAAATATGTAAGTATGAAACTATAAACAAAAAAACCCGGGCAAAACCCGGGTCTTAAAAATCAATATTTTGAAAATAACTATCGTTTCACGATGCGACCTGAAGCGATATGCTTTTCAGCAGATTGCAGTGAGTAAAAATATACGGCCTGCGGCAATTCTTCCGGTAAAATAATCTGATAAAGATCTGATGAAGCACCCAGTTGCTGACTGAAAACCTTACGGCCATTGATGTCATAAAGATCAATTTGCATGTTATCAGCCGCAAAACCAACATGGATGTTAATCATATCTGTGGCAGGATTTGGCCAAACTCTTGCTTCCCGGATTTCATTGTCTGAAATACCTACCGGAGCATTGTTGGTAATTGCTTTAATACAGAAATTGCCCGTATTCTGGTATCCTGACGGATCATCCAGATCATAGAAATCTTTCCAAACACCATCTTCCATATAGAAACTTTCACCTGGAGCTGCAGAGCTCTCGACCAGTGTACGATATTTTGAGCCCAAAAGCACCGGAACTTCAGAAGTACGGTCATAAGCCTGACCTCCATCAGAAAGTTCAAGGCAAACAGCCAGCTGTTGACCTGTTGTCAGGTTAATTTCTTCATCAAACTCAAGTGTATGCATACCTGATCGCTCAATATTGCCTTCTTTGCTGATAAGTTGCTCCGAAAGCTGTCCATCTTCAAACTGAGCATAGACATCGATAATATAGTGAACATCATCTGTAGCGGTAAAGAAGTTTACGGCTTTCAGGATTTCATCATTTTCCACGGTAAAAAGGTTCATTGCCTTGCTGATGTCCGCACGTGTATCGCGCCAGCCGTGATAATCATGATAATAGAAATTATCATAAGGCATTGGAACCACATCACGGAAAGTAACTGCGCCCATTTCGGGTTCGCGGGTAGCCCATTTATCGTAATAAGAAATCCAGAAATAGCCATCATTGCCCCAGCCTGTGCCCCAGGAGTTTTTCACTAACCAGGCGCCCGGCAGCGGAGCTTGTGTTTGCATCAGGTCGTTCCAACCCACAATACTTACGGCATGGTTTGGCAAAACAGTGCTTGTAGGTGGCTGATAATGAACATAATTTCCGTTGATAAAGCCTCCGTCATAGCACATACAGGTTCCCATTACACCATTTTGCTTAATGGTTTCCTTGATAAGGTCAATGCGTTCAAGGTCATCGCCTACAGTCAGCCATTCGATATGCATGGGATAATAGTAATGATAGCTGTCTTCATGGCGTTGCGGTGCAGTGGCATAACTTTGAGCATCAATATCGCGCACGGCGCCTTCACCCCTGCTCAGGTATGCTGATGTTACGCGGTAGTCGCCTCCCTGATGTACTTCAAGACCAGCTCCGTTAGGAGGTGTAAGGTCATCATTATTATATTGGTTAAAACCATTCCACCAATCGAGGTGATATTCTGCGAGTGCCGGTTCGCCGCTTTCGCCATTGGCGGTCCAGTTTCCTGTCATCAGGAGGTTTCCTTCCATAGCCGCCATAGCGCCATGAGTCCAGCAAGTACCGCCCTGCTGGGATTTCACGGAAGTAACATAACTTTGACCATGCACCATCCTCAGGTCATAAATTGCATTTTCCGGTACGGATTGCCCATAAGCTTTCAGGCAGAAATTAGCTGTTCCATTGAATGATGAATTATCGAATTCATATTCCTGAAGATCAGTCCAAACACTTTCTGCATTCAGGTAAAAACTTTCACCCGGATTGGCTGTGGATTCAACAATGGTGCGTGATCCGCCTCCGAGCAGTACCGGAACATCACTGGTACGGTCAACCGCCTGACCACTATTGATCAGCTTGAGATATACATAAAACTGATCGCCGTCCTGCATATGGATCGATTCGCCCAGCGGAACATAATGGTATCCTTTTTCATTACAAATTCCATTATCCTGAAAAACCTGACCGCTTAGCGTTCCATTTTCAAAACGTGTATAAACCCTTAAGATATAAGCATTAAAATCGGCAGTATTATAGAAAGAGACCGACTGCAGCATTTCTTCACCACTTACAGTAAAGGCATTAAAGGCTTCATGCACATCATCAAGAGTGGCACGCCAGCCGTGATAATCGTGTGAATGCACGATTTCGGGCTCAACAGGATGCACACCCCTGAAAGAAATAAATCCCATTTCAGGATTGCGGCAGGAATGCTTATCGTAATAAGAAATCCAGAAATAACCACCAAGGCCCCAACCTGATCCCCAGGAGTTTTTGCAAAGCCATGCGCCCGGTTCGGGAGCCTGCGTTACTTTATTATCGTCCCAGCCCACAATGGCAATGGCATGGTTTGGATCCAAAGAAGATGTAGGAGGTTGATAATGAGTATAATTACTATTAATAAAATCACCATCATAGCACATACAGGTACCGGCAACGCCATAGTCGATTATGGCCTGCTTCATTTCATCAATACCATTAAGGTTTTCGTCCATAGTAAGCCAGATAACTTTTTCCGGTGCATAAAAATGCCAGCCTTCATTATACATATCCGGAGCGTTATCAAAGGATTGGCCATCGATATCGCGCACAGCACCAGTACCATTGGCCAGATATGCTGTTGTGATGAGATAATCGCCACCCATATGCACTTCCAGGCCAGAACCTGAAGGCGGGTCAAGGTCGGCATTATAATGTTCGTTAAAGCCATTCCACCAATCAAGATGGTATTCGGCAAGGTTCGGTTCACCGGTTTCGCCATTGGCCGCCCAGTTTCCGTTGATGAGCAAATTACCTTCCATAGCAGCCATTGCGCCATGTGTCCAGCAAGTACCGCCCTGTTGTGATTTTACGCTGGTAACGAAATTTTCGCCATTGACATTGCGCAAATCATAGGTTTCGGGAATTTGTGCAACCAACGTAAATGCCAGCAGCAAACTAAGAGAAAGTGAGAGTAGAATCTTGTTCATAAGTCTGATTTTGCAGATATTGCTTGATTAATTAACTGTTAATAGAACCCCAAAAGTAAGTAAAGTTGTCCAAAATCAAATGTTAATGAAATTTAAGAGGATAAAAATAAGGCAGTTTTAAAAATTGGTCAAACGGATGCCATAAAACCAAAAGGGAGCCGAAACTCCCTTTTTTCCACAGATGATAGTTCAAATATGCGCTAATAGCGCCAAAAAGAATTTTTCAATTCTATTGTGCAAATTTAATGAATTCCATTTACTTTTCTAGTCGTTCCAGAAAATTACGTTCATGAAGCTCCGGATTTTTCACTGTATTGCAGGCCCATTGGATTAGGATATCGAGTCGTTCCTCATCACTAAGCATCCAGTTAACATCTGATTTCCTGAGTTTTGAACTGAGGCTGTACAGGCAAATTGCAGCGGAAACACTGATGTTGAAACTTTCTGTAAAACCCAACATAGGTATTTTAACCCAGGCATCGGCATTCTCAATTGCATAATTGCTTAGCCCTTCCAGTTCTGTACCAAAAACCAATGCAGTTTTCCTGCTCACATCTAGGTCCGGGAGCAGCACATCTTTTGTATGTGGTGTTGTAGCAACAATTTTATAGCCTTTGGCACGCAAAGCTTTAAAAGCTTCCTCTGTATTGTTTTGGGCTTCACTGTATTTATGAAGGTTTAACCATTTTGACGAACCCAGCGCTACATTGGGATTAAGTGTGTAGGTATTTTTATTTTCAATAATATGAACATCCTGTACTCCGGTCAAATCGCAGGAGCGCAATACAGCGCTGGCATTCTGTGGCTGAAAAATATCTTCGAGCACGACAGTGATATGCCGGCTTCTCATGGCCACAACATCCTCAAACTTCTGTTTTCTACTGTCGGAAATAAATTGAAAAAGATACTCTTTCCAGGCTTGTTTTGTATGAAAATCCATTTGCAAAATTTAAGACATAAAAAAGGCGCTGAACATAATCAGCGCCAGCAAAAATAGAAAAATTCATTTTAACGTTCATTCCATGCTGCAGAAAACTTAATGCGGTCATAGAACTTCGGATTGATGAACATCGTAGGGATTTTAAAACGATTGAACATCATTTTTTCGTCATAATCGCCGTATTCAAGATTAAAGAAGCGGTCCTGTGTTGTCATAATCATTATCAAACCGGCATCGATATGATCGGCATATTTCAAAACCTGTTCACCATATTTAATGTCCTGCTGTGCAATTTTAATATCATAATCAATTTTATGCTTTTCAAAATACTCAGTAATTTGCTTTGTAACGACATTCTGGCTGTAATCCCTTCCTGAATCTTCTTCATAAAAAAGAAAAATATTCACTCGGACACCAGGGAAAGAACGTGCGATCAATGCTGCCCACGAAGCTTTTTGGCGCACCTGAGCATAAAGGCTGACAGGCAGCATAATGTTCTTAAAACTCTCTGTAAGATCAAATTTGCGGTCTTGAACAACGATTACCGGGACGGGGGAATGTTCGATAACTTTCAGGGCATGGCTTCCGGTTATTTTCTGGAAACCGGTTTTTCCATGAGTTCCAATCACAACAAGCCTGGCTCCGATTTCTGCAGCAATTTCGCCAATTTGCTTATAAACGCCACCTTCGCGAACAATAAAGTTAACATCGATCCCGTGCTCATCAGCTAATTCGCCCGACATCTCTTTCAGTTGATCATAAATTGCTGCCTCTTTGAGATTATGCTCTTCGAGGTATGCTTTAGTCTCTTTATTAATTATATGTAAGATTTCAAGTTTATAATTTAGTGATTTTGCCATTTGCGCGGCATAATCAACGGCATTATTACAAACTTCCGAAAAATCTGTTGGTACCATTATGGTATCATGAAATACAATATAGTCATCTTTTGCAGCCATAATTACTGATTTTTAGATATGGTTAATTATATGTCTCAAAATTAAGCATTTTTCCTGTATGGCAAAACATTTACTTTGATTTCCCATCGAGGAAAAATGAAACTGGCTTTAAAAAACAGGTTCCACTATGAATTTCTTGGGCAATCATTACGTTTGGGATTAAAAACATTGAGAGGTTCACTTTCAAAGCAAATCAAATCATTTAACCAATTTTCGTAATTTTGGCATTCAAATTATTAAAAATGAATTCTCAAGCAATCCGCTTCCTAACAATAGCTGCACTGATTTTTTCAATCAATCCCCTCTCGGCTTCACTTCCCGACAGCCTATTAAACAGGCTCGACTATCATATTGGTATCAGGAAACAATTTATGGAGCAAAAAAATCAGCGGACAAACAGCCTCAAAGCACAGATCAGCAGTACACGGTCGGACGCTGAGCTTTATGCGCTATATGATTCACTGATCAGCGAATACGAATATTACAATTTTGATTTGGCTGCCGATTATGCCCTAAAGCAATCGCGGCTGGCCTACAAAAAACTCAGCAAAAAAGAACAAAACCTGAGCCGGTTACGATGGGGAAGATTATTAACGATCAAAGGCTTATACAAAGAATCAGAAGATAGTCTCCTGCATGTAAACCAAAATTCACTAAACCAGGAAGACCGTCTTCAATATTATGAATATATGCTGGCCCTCTACATGGAGCTGATACAATTTTCATCAGATAAACTATACAGCCCGATGTACCGGGCATTATCCATTAATTACTGTGATTCATTGATTCTCAATACTGATAAAAAAGATTTTAGGCATTTCAAGTATAGCGGAGTACAGCAGGACCTCGAGGGTAACAACATTGCTGCGCGCAAAGAATTTATCAATGTATTGCGGTCATTTTCAATAAGCGACCATGAGTTTGCCCGCCTAAGTGCATCTCTTGGGGATTTATATATGCGCGATGGAATAGACATTGAAGCCATTAACTGCTTTGCTGCATCTGCCATTGCAGATTTACGCAATAATATTAAGGAGACCACAGCACTGCGCAAATTGTCTGAACAGTTTTACAAACAGGGTGAAATTGATTTGGCATATAAATACATCCTTATATCAAAAGAGAATGCTGATTTCTATGGCACAAACCAACGAAAAATGCAAGTCGGGATGATTTTTCCGCAAATCGAAGGCGATCACTTGTACCTAATTGACCAAAAAAGGAAACAGTTCCTATGGTCGTGGGGCATTACCGCACTGCTTTTATTGGCAATACTGGGCTTTACATTTTCCATTTTCTTACAATACAGGAAGTTACGAAATGCCAGGCATGAAATTCAGGAAGCTTATAATTACTTACACGAAGCCAATACGATCAAAATCCAGTACATCGGGTATTATTTCAGCATCAGCACCCGCTTTATTGAACGACTGGACAAATTGAAACAACGAATAAACCACAGCCTGATACAGAACGATATTGAAAAGGTCAATAAGCTTGTCCGCGATATCAAACCAAAAAAAGAACGGGAAAAATTGCTGCACAACTTCGACGAAATTTTCCTGAGCATTTTCCCTGACTTCATCAATAAATATAATGAACTGTTCAAAGATGAAGAGAAGCAAAAAAACACAGAGACCAAGCAACTAACAACACCTCAAAGAATTTTTGCACTGATTCGCATTGGCGTAAAAGAGAATGAAAAAATAGCCAACATCCTGAACCTTTCCATCAACACGGTTTACACATATAAAACCCGTGAAAAAAACCGTTCCCTGATCCCTAATGACCACTTCGATGAAAAAATCATGGAAATCAAAAGTGTTTAGCCAAATATAAATAAGAGCGCAATTTTGAAAATCACATAGCAGTTTCGGATATTTATTCATCAAATTATCCATTCCATTTCCCGGAATTCACAAAAATCAAGATAAAAAAGCTGATATTCCATCTTGATTTAACCTTATCTTAACATTAGATATTTTACTGTAATTCAATGTTTTGACCTCAAATACTATCAAAAATCATCTTGATTTTTCAAGGATGTCTGGACTTAGGGCATAATCATGCTGTAGTTTTGCATCGTAATTCATTTTTAATCGCGAAGCAATGTCAAAACGTTCCCTGTTATTGTTTATGGTAGTCGTCCTGCTGGCAGGCGCGTGCATGAAAAAGCCAGTGCAGTTGGAAGATTTGAAATCTCCGGACGGGCAATTGAGCCTTGATTTCAAAATTGTGGGGAATGAGGCTCCGACCTATGCCTTATTTTATAATGGCAAATCCGTTATCCAGGAATCGGAGCTCGGCTTTTTGATCAAAGGCCAGCAGGAACTCGCAGGGAACATTGACATTGTAAGCGTTGATAAAGAGTCAGTTAAAGAGAATTGGGAAATGCCCTGGGGCGAGAAGAGGGAAGTCAGCAATGAGTACAATCAGCTGAAAGTAGGTTTGAAGGAAAGAAAAGCCCCGGGACGTTCCCTCTTTATTGTTTTTCGCCTTTTTGACAACGGTTTGGCATTCCGTTATGAGTTCCCTGAACAAGACAGTTTAAGTGAAGTGTTCATTCTCGAAGAAAATACGGAATTCAATCTGAGCGGCGATCACAAATGTTTTTGGATTCCAGGCGACTGGGACATTTACGAGCATTTATATAAGACCACTAAAATTTCTGAAATTGATGCCATTCAATGGCGCAATCATAATTCCTTAGCCCAAACACATATTCCGAACAATGCTGTAAACACACCCGTTACGCTGATTACAGATGATGGCCTGCACCTGAGCTTTCACGAAGCAAACCTGAGCAATTATTCAGGAATGACGCTTTTGGTGGATACGGCTGATTATTCCTTTAAATCATGTTTGGTTGGCTCAGATAATCACGATTACAAAGTCGCTGCACAAACACCCTTTGTGACGCCCTGGCGAACCATCCAGGTATCCGATGACGCAGCCGGACTTATTGAATCGGATATGATTGTCAACCTGAACGAACCCTCTGTAATAGAAGATATGAGTTGGTTTGAACCCATGAAATATATTGGAATATGGTGGGACATGCATCTGGGAACCAAAAGCTGGGATATGGCCAGCGGCAATCATGGCGCAACAACTGAATATGCAAAGGAACTGATCGATTTCGCAGCAGCACATAATATTAAAGGTCTTTTGGTTGAAGGATGGAATACCGGCTGGGAACACTGGATTGGATTTGAAGACCGTGAAGGCGTTTTCGATTTTGTTACCCCCTACCCCGACTACGACTTGCAAGAAGTAGCAAGATATGCCAAAGAAAAAGGTGTAAAAATCATTATGCACCACGAAACTTCCGCAGCCACCGAAACCTATACAAAACAAATGGACACTGCCTTTAAGCTTATGAAAAGCCTGGGCATCAATGCCGTGAAAACCGGATATGTTGGAAAAATCCTTCCGAAAGGAGAATATCATCACGGGCAGTATATGGTTGACCATTATGAAAGCGTCTTAAAAAATGCCGCTAAATATAATATCGCAGTGAATGCGCACGAACCCATTAAAGCTACCGGAAAAAGACGAACCTACCCGAACGCCATTGCCAGGGAAGGCTTGCGTGGACAGGAATTTAACGCATGGTCGCAGGATGGCGGAAACCCTCCGGAGCACCTGCCAATTATTGCTTTTACAAGAATGCTGGCTGGCCCGATTGATTTTACACCCGGAATTTTCAATATAAAGCTCGATCCTTATAAAGCGAATAATCAGGTTAATACTACACTTGCCCACCAGTTGGCCCTATATGTTGTAATCAACTCTCCTGTGCAAATGGCCGCTGATCTCATTAAATATTATGATGGTCACCCTGCTTTCCAATTCATTGAAGATGTTGCTGTGAACTGGGAGCAAACCAAAGTACTGAACGGTGAAGTGGGCGATTTTGTAAGCATTGCACGTCAGGAAAGAGGAACGAACAATTGGTTTGTTGGCGGTATTACCGATGAGAACGAACGCGAAATGGAAATTAAATTTGATTTTCTGCCAAAAGGCAAAACATATAAAGCCACATTGTATTGCGATGCTGCTGATGCTCATTGGGATCGCAATCCCCAGGCATACGAAATTAAAGAACTTGAAATTACGGGCAACAGTGTACTTCCCATACATTTAGCTCCGGGCGGAGGTTTTGCCCTCAGCCTGATTCAAAAATAACGATCATAAGAGGAATGCAAACCACAAAATATCCGGCCGGTCATCAGGTATGTTTGTAGTGGTGATGGTTTTGGTCTGAGGCCTGTTGCCGTGCCGGATGTGGTTGCATCTTCTGTTTTTTTCTCCCCTTTTATTCATTCACAACCCGCTTCAATTTCTTCAAAAATTGAACATCGGATATTACTATTTGCCATTTTAACAGTTTAGTTGGCAACTTTATCCGAAAATGTTGTTTTACACATTGAATAAAAGGTAAAAGATAGATGAAAAAACTACTAATAGGATTATGCCTAATCCTTACTACATGCTTACTAAGTGCCCAAAACAGCATTGTTGAAACACAATATGGCCCCATTGAAGGCTATGTTAACAATAATATATCCCATTTTTTGGGCATTCCTTATGCAAGCCCGCCTGTAGGTGAATTAAGGTGGCGCCCTCCAGTAGCACCGGATTCATGGCAGTTTCCCTTAAGCACCAAAGAATTTCCTGATAAATGCGCCCAAAAAATATACGATCAAAACCAAACTTCATTTAAAATTGAAGGCACAGAGGATTGTCTTTACCTTAATGTTTGGAGTCCTGACACAGATGCTTCATTACCCGTTATGGTATTTATACACGGCGGAGGGAACCAATCTGGCAGCACAGGCTTAGTTCAGGCCGGTACAAATATCTATGATGGACATAACATGGCTGCACGCGGAAATGTTGTAGTTGTCACGATACAATACAGACTGGGCGTTTTTGGCTATTTTGTTCATCCCGATCTGGAAAACGAAAACGACGAGCACACATCCGGAAATTATGGTATTATGGATCAGATTTTTGCACTACAGTGGGTGCAAGACAATATAGACGCATTTGGCGGCGACAAAAACAATGTTACTCTTTTTGGCGAGAGTTCCGGAGGACAAAGTACCGCAGTACTCATGCTTTCTCCTGAAGCTAAAGGCTTATTTCATAAGGCTATCATCCAAAGCGGATACCCATTACTGGCGGTTTATCAAAAAACTATGGAGAAATGCCTGGAATTCTCCAGCACTTTTCGCGACAGGATGTCGGATACTGTTAAAATTGCTTTTCTAAGGGCGCAAAGTCCACAAAAATTAGTTGAACAAGATTTACCTCCTTTAAAAGATGGGATCATTAATTTATCATGGGGGCCTGTTAAAGACGATTATATATTTACAAACAAAAGCTGGGAAGCTGTAAAAAACGGATTGTTCAACAAAATGCCTTTAATCATAGGCAGCACCTCCGATGAAATGTCTCTGCCTTCCCCTGCCAGTATCAGCCCAAAAAGTTACGATCAACTTGTTGCCCGGTTTATCAAAACCACCGACTTTGAGGCGTGTTATAACTTATATCCAAATGGAGATGCGGCACAGGCTAAAAGTAGTTATATACAACTACTTACCGACATGCAATTTACCAGCGAAGTTAAACGGGCAGCGGAATGTATTTCCCTGAATCAGGAAGAAGCTGTTTATCGGTATTTCTTTTCGCATGAGCAATCACACCCTCTGGTTTCAGATTACGGTGCATACCATGGGATTGACCTCTTTTACGTTTTTAACAATTGGGAAAATTCACCCTATGCAAATCAATATTTCACAAACGAAGACGCATTGATTCAGGAGAGCTGTTTAAAATACTGGACCAATTTTGCGCATAGCGGAAATCCAAACGGACCAGGTCTTGAATACTGGCCGCAATACGAAGCCAGCCAAGACAATTGTCTGGAAATCAAAGCACCACTCAATGGAACTCAAAATTTCTTACGCCTGGAAAAATGCAATTTCTGGAATAATATTCAGGGCTTTGAAGCTTGCACTTCCCAAATTACTTCCCTAACAGAACGATCATCAGACGATTTCATCATTTATCCAAACCCCGCGAAAAACAATCTTTTCCTTAAATACAGTAACCCAAACAAACTGCAGCTGAAGCTTTTTGATTCGGACGGAAATTTAATATATCTTTATAAAAATATATCAAAAATTTCCTTGGATCAAATCCCACAGGGTATATATTTTCTGGAAGCAATTTTTTCAGATGGCGTGATTATTCATGAAAAACTGATCATCAATAAGTAAAATCAAAACCAAATATTTATAATCTGTTCACAGATGTTATCGTGATTTATAAATCCAGCAGTTCGGGTTAACCTGAATAATTTGTAAATTGGCCGCTGATTTTTAAAACCTAGTCAAATGAAAAAACAGAACGTAATTTGGGCAATCCTTTTGCTTTTCCTTTCATTCAGTGTATTTCTAAATGCCTGCAAAAACGATGATGACGACAATCCCGAACCGCAACCACAACCGGAAATCATCATTCCTGAAACAACAAAAGTTTTGGATGAAGGCAGCTTAACTGAACTTGATATGGTTGATACATCAACGTTCACATTTCGTTTCAAAAAAGCAACCACCTTATTATCAAGCCTTAACATTAATGATATCCTTGTTGCAGGTGTTTCAGATGATTTACCCTATGGATGTATCCGGAAAATCACAATGATAAGCACCGATGGCCCGGCACTTGTTGTAGAAACAACACAAGCCACACTACCCGAAGCCATTACAAAAGGATCCATTGAGTTCGAGAATCAGGGATTAAAATTTGCTGATGTAGCCCAAAACGAACTGAAAGATGGCATAAAACTGGTTCAGCCAAAATCCGGCGATGGTCTTGGCTTTGAAATCGATTATGATGAATATCCCTACAAAGAAGGCGATGATTATGTGCATAGCTGGGGACACCTTTATCTTGATGCAGGTTTCAATTTTGGATGTAGCTGGGAAGTTGACCTGACTGAACTGGAAATCGACCTTACATATTTCAAAACCAGCGTTTATGCCGAGCAAAGCGGAAGCATTTTTGTAGAATCAAACTACAATTACAGCATGAATGAAAGTTTCCCGCTTGGTAGCCTGACATTTAATCCGTGGGTATTTTATATTGGCCCGATTCCCGTTGTTTTTGTACCCAAAATTTCTTTTGATTTGAATGCCAAAGGACAAATCAGTGCACATCTCAATACTTTTGTAAGCGACAGTTACGAAGGTGAAGTTGGGATTAAATTCGACGGTAGCTGGAAAGAAATTTTTGTAAACGAAGCAGATTTCGATTACGCTTTACCTGATTTACAAAGCAGTGCCAATTTCACCTTAAAAGCCGGCCCCAAAGCAAGCCTGAAACTTTATGGTGTTGCCGGCCCCTATGTCAGCTTATTGGGTTATGGAAAATTGACTGCCACGCAAAACAATGACAAATATAATATCGACCTCTGGGGCGGTATTTTAGGTCAGGCCGGTGCCGAAATTGAAGTACTCGGCATGAGTGTCCTGGACAAAAGCTGGGATATTTTTGACCTTGACGAAAACCTCTACCATCTTGAAAACGGTAATATTGAGGAATCTGTTTCATTTATCCAGCCAACTAATGGTCAATCTTTTGCGCCCGGAGCACCGATCGAAATCAGGGTTACAACATCAGGTGGCACGCCGGATAAAGTGGAATATTATATTGATGGCGATCTCCTTGAAAGTACAACTGCACCTTTCGAATACACCATCACTGAACCATTAAGCCCGGGCACGCATCAGCTTGAAGCAAAAGCTTATTTTGATGAAAGCATGACCAGCTCTTCTATTGAGATTTCAATTTCCGATGCGCAATGGGTAAAAATCGATGTTTCAAATGTATTGGGCAATCTTGACGATATAAACTGTGTATATTTTTACGATACAGAAACAGGCTGGGCTGCCGGTGGAGATGACGGGATTCATGGCCCTTTCATTATTAAAACAACTGATGGTGGCCTAAGCTGGACAAAGCAAAATATCCCAGACCTTTATTATGATTCCGACATTATGGACATATTATTTGTTTCACCATCAACAGGTTATGCCACAGCCGGAAACCATTTGCTCACTACCTCCAATGGAGGAACAACATGGGAGGAAGTCAATATTTTTGCCTATGGAGTGGGCACCAATGAAGATGGAAATGTCCTGATAAATGACTTTTACAGTGCATGGGTACGTTTTGCGCTGAGCTCTGACTGGACTGAATACTATTTACCGGAAATGGAAAGTCAGACCGGCGACATTTGGTATTTGCCCGGTGCCGATGCCGCTCCCCTTCAGGATGTTTGTATGCCTTCAAACAACAGTTGCTTTATCGGCGGCATGGGCAACGAAAACGAACCTGCACATTATTTTGCCACTTTTGACGGTATGCAAAACTGGGAATTCCTGTCCTTTCCCGAAACGGATAACGAATCAACGGTCAGCAGCTTTAGTTTTATTGACGAAGACGAAGGCTGGGCTGCCGGCGGCCTATTTGGCGAATACAACGGTTTCCTCTATCATACTACAGACGGCGGCCACACCTGGGAAAATCTTACCGACATGTCCACCCCATTTGTTTATACCGTACAATTTGTAAGCAGTACCGAAGGCTATATTGCCTCGGGTGGCCTTGAATACAGTATCTATCGCTCAAACGATGGCGGTGAAAGCTGGCAAGGCGTATTGGAAACTCCAATGCCATACTATGCGCACATGCGCGATTTGATGTTTGTAGGCAAAAACTTTGGTGTTGCCGTAGGTGATTATGGCACGATCTATCGCTACGCTGCAAAATAGATCCACAAAACACATTCACAATAGCCGGTTCATCCCGGCTTTTTTTGTCTTCAGGCACAGGAACAAAAAGATAAAAATATTGTTCCTTTAGCATGAGCGACAAAAATAAAAACCAATTAGTTGCTGGTGGCCTGGTACTTTGGCAATATAGTTTGTTGATGGCTTTTTTGCTGTGTGGACCATGGTTCAGCCAGCACATTGTCGGTTTATTAGTACAAATTGCCGGTATATTTTTAGGCACTTGGGCCATTTGGACAATGCGCAGAAGCCGGTTGAACATCACACCCTGTGTCCGAAAAGGAAGTAATCTCATACAGAACGGCCCCTATCGGTTCTTACGCCACCCGATGTACTTGTCTATTTTATTGTTTTTCAGCCCACTTTTAGCCGAATCCCCCTCCTATTTACGGGTTGTTTCTTTTATTGCGCTCATTCCCGGCCTCTTAATAAAGTTAAATTTTGAAGAAAAACGCCTCCTTGAGCACTTCGGCCTTCATTATTCACTCTACATGAACAAAACCTGGAAATTTATCCCCTTTGTTTATTAGCTCAAAAAAAAAAAATTTAGCCTGCTCTATTCATAAAATGCAAACAAAATAATGTAAGCAGCTTAAATTTAAGTGTTTATTAAATTTATATCCTAAAATTGAATTTGTTTGCATTTTACTAGTGCATTAAATCAGGCCATCTGCTTCGTTGCTAAAGCTTTGAAATAGGCAACTATATCTTCAGCTTTAGACGTCTCACATCTGACCTGAATTTAAAGCATGAATAAGGTAGGTTAGAGAAAAACTGAAATAATTTATGCCAATTTCTTTTACTATCAGATTTTTTTCTATTTTTGAGCGTCGTTATACAGTAATCATGATCATAGACAAAGGAAACCCAAAAAGTTTCAAAAACGGCATAAACAATTCAATTAAGGGGCAAGTGAATAATTTGCAGAAGGAAAATACATTCTTGCATGCATTGCTCAAGCGTCAAAACCGATTGGTTTGTGCCTGGGACAATCAAGGGGAAATTTGCTTTCAAAATATCCCGCCACTGTTTAAATCAATGAGCCCATTGATTAAAGAGCAGATGGAAGGGAATATACTGATTACATCAGCCTTAGAGAAACAAAGTATTGAGCCCGAAATTTTCCAGGAAAGAATTCTGGAATTTCCGTTGCAGCTGGATAATAAAAACTACTGGTTTCGTGAGGAAGCATTTTGTATAGAAGAAATTGACAAAAAATATTTCATATTAAGCATTGAAGATCAAACACAAAGCAGTCAGGAGATAAAATCGGCGGCGCTTTATACAGAGGGTTTGGAAACCATGCTTCAACAACAACATATTGATCTTTCAGAGCGTGAAAGGCGCTATCGTCAGGTTGTTGATATGATTACTGATTTTGTGATTCAGGCAAATTTTATAAAACAAGGTCACATTGACGCACGCATTGTATGGGCAACAGATACATTTCAAAAGCTTACAGGATATGATCTTGGCGAGTTCAACGATATGCCGTTTCATCATTACGCCCACCACAAAGACATGCTAAGCCTGTCGAACTGCCTGCGCAGCACGCGTGCCAAAACCAATGGTCATCTGGAATGGAGGATGAAGACAAAATCAGGTCACTACAAATGGTTCAAGATGAATATCCGGCCGCTGGTTAACAATGAAAATGGCGTCCATGGTTTTCTGGCAGGATTCAGCGATATCAGTCCCCAAAAAAACATGGAAAATAAAATTGCAATATATCAACAAGAACTGGAAAATGCTGTTTATCAAAGGGGTGTGGAATTAAAAGAGCAAACGTACAGCCGTATGGCAGCAGAAAAAGAGCTGTCGAGCCTGCGCAATAAAGTCTTGCAGCTCCAAATGAACCCGCATTTCCTTTTTAATACCCTTATCGCTATTCAAAGTTTTATCTACAAAGATGATAAACCGCAGGCTTCGGCCTATCTCAACGATTTTGCACAGCTCGTGCGCATCATGTTGGATAATACCAATAGACAACTTATATCCCTGGAACGCGAAATTAAAGCCTTAAAGCATTATTTGCGCCTGCAAAAACTTAGATTCTCTGAAATATTTGATTTTGAGATAATTATTGAAGAAAAAAACAATTATTATCATCTAATGATCCCTCCATTGCTTGCACAGCCATTTATCGAAAACTCAATTGAACACGGGTTTAAAGGTCGTAAAACCAAAGGAAAAATAACAGTACAATTTCGCATTGCATCTAACAAACTTTTTTATATAATCGAAGATAACGGTATTGGCAGGGATCAATCAAAAAAAATGGACAGGAACAGGTTTGCATTGGGAAAATCCGGATCCATCGACACTACTATTGAAAGGCTAAATCAATTCAATTTGCAGCACAAGAATAATATACTTCTGGAAATCAAAGATTTATATAACGACTTAAACCAAGCCTGTGGTACACGCGTAACAATCACGATCCCCTTGGTACAATAATTTTAATTTACTCCCTGATTTTCGCCCAAAACCCTTCAATTTACCATCATTTTTCTTAATTTTACGCTGAAATTGTGGGCTATAACAGCTCTGCTATTTTAATATATCATACTGTTATTAAACTTATTACAATAAAACGTTAAACAAATTTTTGGAATATGAAGGGATTTGATGCGGTCATTTTTGACCTTGATGGGGTGATTACCCAAACAGCACTTGTTCACAGTGCAGCATGGAGCAAGATGTTTAACGAATATCTGCAGCAAAGAGAAAAAAAATACGGCGAAAAATACCGGCCATTTACGCATCAGGATGATTATCTTCCTTATGTAGATGGCAAGCCCCGCTATAAAGGCGTTGCAAGTTTTTTGGAATCCAGGAATATTGATATTCCTTTTGGTACGCCCGATGACAGCCCGGAAATGGAAACCGCCTGTGGTCTGGGAAACAGAAAAAATCAGGCTTTCAATGAAGTTCTTGACACCGAAGGAGTTAAAGTTTACCAAAGTACGGTTGATTTGCTGCATGAACTTATAGCTGCCGGCAAAAAAATTGGTGTGGCCAGCTCCAGCAAAAACTGCAAAACTGTTCTGGAAGCCTCAGGCCTGATTGATCTTTTTGAAACACGGGTTGACGGTGTTGTTTCAGCAGAATTGGGACTTCACGGAAAACCGGAACCCGATATCTTTACAACTGCCTGCGACAACCTTGGCATCGAATACGACCGGGCTGTTGTTGTAGAAGATGCTGTAAGTGGCGTTCAGGCAGGAGCAAAAGGCAATTTCGGATTGACACTGGGCATTGCACGCGAAGATAACCATCGCGAATTGCTCATCAATGGAGCCGATATTGTTGTTAGCGACATCTCCGATATCAATGGAATGGAAGGCATCATTAACTGGTTTGAAAACCAGAAAGATGAAGACAGCTGGCGTATCCGTTACCGTAGTCTGGAACATGAAAAGGAAAAGTCACGCGAATCGCTATTAACTATTGGGAACGGATATTTCGGAACACGCGGCACGATGGAAGAAATGCCCGCAGGAGAATGGCATTATCCGGGCACATACATAGCAGGTTTATATAACAGACTAAAATCCCCCGTAGGTGATCGCCAGATTGAAAACGAAGATTTCGTAAATATTCCAAATTGGCTGCCCATTCAGTTTAAAATCAATGATGGCCAATGGATCACCCCTGAAAATATCAGCATTCATGACTATACCAAAGAAATTTGCCTGAAAAACGGCCTTTATGAGCGCAACATAATTGGCGAAGACAAAGAAGGTAATATTTTCCGTATCCGTACCGAACGTTTTGCCAGCATGGATCAAATGCACATAGGCGCTTTAAAGTATGTGATAACGCCTTTAAATTTCTCCGGAGAAATCACCATTAAATCAGGAATTGATGCCGATATCATCAATGATGGTGTTGCACGTTATCGCGCTTTAAATCAAAAACATATACAGCATTTAGCACACGGCAGCGACAAAGACACCATCTGGCTGGAAGCCGAAACCACACAAAGTAAAATCCGCATTGCACAGGTGATGAAACATCGCATCAATGGTGATGTATTAATGGACGCCACTATTGAAGAGCACGACAAAGCTATCTATGTTGTTCACAAACAAAATATTGCAGAAGGAAGCCGGCTGAAACTCGAAAAAACTGTTGCCATTTATACCAGCAAAACCGATGACAGCAAAACACCTTTGGACGATGCCCGAAAAGCAATAGCAGATTGCATGGACTATTTTTCGCTTTTGGCTGCAAGTTCCGAAGCCTGGGAGGGTATTTGGCAAAAAGCAGACATCAAAGTGGAAGGCGACCGCAAAAGTCAGCGCCTGCTCCGTTTGCATGCTTATCATATTTTGGTCAGTGCATCGCCCAATAACGAACATATTGATGCCAGCATCACTGCGCGCGGCTTGCATGGAGAAGCCTACCGCGGCCACATTTTCTGGGATGAGCTTTTTATTTTGCCTTTCTATGATATTCATTTCAAAGAAGCTGCCCGCTCCATCCTGATGTACCGTTACCGCAGGCTCGACAAAGCACGCGAATACGCCAAAGAGCACAATTATACCGGCGCTATGTTCCCCTGGCAAAGCGGAAGCGACGGCCGTGAGGAAACCCAAATCGTACATTTAAATCCACTTACAGGCAAATGGGGCGATGATTACAGCAGCCTCCAACGGCATGTAGGACTGGCTATAGCACTGAATATCATCGAATATTTCCATATCACTGAAGATACTGATTTCCTGAGCAAATACGGAATGGAAATGCTGCTGGAAATTTCCCGTTTCTGGGCATGCAAAGCCTATAAAAATAAAGAAGGCCGCTATTCCATTAAAAATGTAATGGGTCCTGATGAATTTCACGAACATCTGCCGGGCAGTGATGAAGGTGGTCTCAAAGACAATGCCTATACCAATTTAATGGTGGCATGGCTGTTCGAGCAAAGTATTGGCCTGCTCAAAAAACTCAGTAGTGAAGACAAGGAAAAACTTTTTGCTAAAATCCAATTCAAAGATGAGGAAATAAACAAATGGGATGAAATCCGCCATAAACTCAGCCTGATTATTGATGAGGACGGTATTATCGCACAGTTTGATGGTTATTTTGATCTGGAAGAACTTGACTGGGATTATTTCCGCAATAAATATGGAAATATTTACCGTATGGACCGACTGCTAAAGGCCGAAGGCAAATCGGCCGATAGCTACAAAGTTGCCAAACAGGCGGATACCCTGATGACATTCTATAATCTGGATCAAGATACGGTAACAGACCTTCTGGAGCAAATGGGCTACAAAATGCCGGAAAATTACCTGATGAAAAATCTGGTGTATTATCTCGAGCGCACGAGCCACGGATCAACGCTCAGCCGTGTAGTGCACGCCAAGCTGGCCAGCATGACCGGAGACGAAGAGCTTAGCTGGAAACTTTATTCCCAGGCATTGGAATCGGATTTTGTAGATATTCAGGGCGGAACAACTGCCGAAGGCATTCATGCAGGTGTTATGGCGGGCACCCTGATGATTGCGCTCAACACATTTGCAGGAATAGACCTCCGACGCGGACATCTGCAAATCAATCCAAAACTTCCAAAAGCATGGAAAGCCATGTCCTTCAAACTCAACTTTAAAGGACGCGAATATCAAATCAGAATTGATACGAAACAGATCAAACTAAAATTGATTGCCGACCACAACACGACAAGCTTATTGTACGTTAATGGAAAAGAACACCAATTAAACGGTGAGGACGAAAGTTGCATCGACCTATAAACCGGTTAATTATAAAACTCACAACATGAACAACGAACTTGTCATTATCGAAGAAAAACACAAAAAAGCTGCCCGTACGATTGTTGAAAAAATGATTTCCGAGCTAACGCCCAAATATCTGGTTACAATATCGGGCGAAGTCGGAACAGGCAAAGCATCCATTGCCCTTTGCATTGCAAAAATCCTGAAAAAAGGAGGTATTTCGTCCAAAACCATTAAAATGGACAACTATTATAAAATCCCTCCGAAAGAAAGGACAAAATGGCGCAAAAAGCATGGAATACAAGCTGTTGGATCAAATGAATACGATTGGGACAGAATCAATCAGGTGATAAAAAATTTCCGGAATGATGAAAAATCTGTCCTCCCTTTTGTTGATCTCATTACAGGTCAGGTAGATGAGTTGCATACCGATTTCAAGGATATTGACGTACTCATTATTGACGGCCTGTACAGCATCAAGCTGGATGAATCCAACCTGAAAGTGTTTATTGAACTGACTTATGAAGACAGCCGCGAATTTCAGCTCTTTTCTGAACAGGAAGTGCTCAATGAATTCCGGATGGAAGTTCTTGAACGCGAACATAAAGTAGTGCAGGCACTAAAGCCAAAGGCAGACTTCTATGTTGATTATGATAGTTCATTAGAGATTTTTCACTTATAATTATTTGAATTAGATTATGTTAGGAGACGTTTTATTGATCACGGAAAAACATCACAAAGCTGCTGATGGAATTTATGATTTTGTTCAAAAGAACAAAAAGGAGAAAATGATTATTGCGATCAGCGGTGAATCCGGATCAGGAAAATCCGAGCTGAGCCACACTCTGGCACGAAAAATGAATAAGGAAGGCGGTATCCGTACCAAAGTAATCCATATCGATAACTACTACCGTATTTTGCCTTTGGAACGCACGGAATGGCGCAAGAAAAACGGCATTAAAGAGTGCGTCGGTTATGGTGAATACGATTGGGACACCATTTACAGCAACATCAAAGCTTTTAAAGAAGGAACATCGGCACAAATGCCTTGCGTTGACTTGGTTACAGAACAGGTGGACCAGCTCACGACTGATTTTTCCGATATCGAAGCGCTGATCATTGATGGGCTTTATGCCATCAAAACCAATGATGTGGATGTGCGCGTTTTCATCGACCTCACCTATCATGAAACCAAAAAAGCGCAATCCGTTCGTGGAAAAGAGCCACAAAATGAATATCGCTGGGCGGTTTTGGAGCAGGAACATCAAATGGTGCAGGCATTGCGCCCTACGGCAGATTTAATTATCAGCCCGGATTTTGATGTGCGCGAAGCTTAAAATCCCCAAATAAAAATAACCTAAGCCGGGAAGAAATTTCCGGCTTTTTAATTCCAGAAATCATGTCCCATAAAATTTCAATTTATCAGGTCTTTACACGGCTCTTTGGTAATCAAACGAAAAATCCTGTTTTTGGCGGCACCATCGAGGAAAACGGAAGCGGAAAATTCAGCAACTTCACAGCGATAGCTTTGGAGGCAATCAAAAATCTGGGCATGACCCATATCTGGTACACTGGTGTTATTGAGCATGCGACTGCCACAGGCCATGAAAAGGACGGCATCGCGGCAAGTAATCCGTTCATTATTAAAGGAAGAGCCGGATCGCCCTATGCAATACGCGATTATTATGATGTTAATGCCGATCTGGCAAATGATCCCGAACAGCGGATGAAGGAATTTGAACAATTGATCGATCGGAGCCATGCAGCCGGTCTGAAAGCCATCATCGACTTTGTACCCAATCATGTAGCCCGCGATTACCATTCTGATGTGGAAGTTTCAGGTGCAGCAAATTTTGGTTCTGGAGATAATCAGCAAAAAGCTTTTGATCCACAAAACAATTTTTACTACATCCCTGGCGAATCTTTCCAAAGACCGGACGGTTTAAACCCTTTTGGGAAGGGTGTGCCTGCTGAAGACTCACCTGCTTACGTTGAAATACCTGCCAAAGCAACAGGAAACGATTGCTTCACGGCCAGCCCATCAATAAACGACTGGTATGAAACCGTTAAGCTCAATTACGGTGTGGATTATCACAACGGAATGCAAAAGCATTTTGATCCAATTCCGGATATCTGGAAAAAAATGCTGCACATCCTGAAATACTGGGCTGCAAAAAATATTGACGGATTCCGCTGCGATATGGCAGAAATGGTTCCGGTGGAGTTTTGGCAATGGGCAATCGCGCAGGTAAAAAAAGATTTTCCGGAGGTCATTTTTATTGCGGAAATCTATCAACCCGATCAGTATCAAAATTACATCGAAAAAGGCGGCTTTGATTACCTTTACGATAAAGTAGGCTTATACGACATCCTCCGTGCCGTAATCGAAGGCAAAGCCAATGCTTCTCAAATCAGTGATGCCTGGATGAATTTACATGGGCAGGACGAACATATGCTCCGTTTCCTCGAAAACCATGATGAACAGCGCATTGCATCCCGCTTTTTTGCAGGAGATCCTTTTAAGGCACTGCCGGCCTGGCTGATTACCGCCTGCATTGAGCGTGGCCCGGTAATGACCTATTTTGGTCAGGAATGCGGCGAAAAAGCAGAGGGAGCCAGTGGTTTTGCCGGTGACGATGGCCGTACTACAATCTTCGATTACTGGCAGGTTCCGGCTCACTTAAAGTGGTATAATGACGGCAAATGTGATGGTGGGCTACTGAATGCTGATGAAACAAAGCTCCTCAACCATCACCGCAGTATTCTCAAATTCGCCCTCTCCTGCCCTGCTGTGCGCTCCGGTCATTTCTATGACCTGATGTACGCCAATTACGAAAACGAGGAAATGAACACTTACAAAGCTTATGCTTTCCTGCGCTTTACAGCAAAAGAGCAATACCTTTTTGTATGCAGTTTTGGCCTTCAGGAAACATCTGTTAAAGTGCGGATCCCGAAACATGCTTTTGGCGAAATGAGGCAAGTGGCTATTGGAGATTATCTGTTTGAAGATGTTTTTGCTCCGGGAAATTCCATATCAGCCGATGCGCAGGATATTTTCAATATCGGCTTGCCTGTAGAAATGGGCGAATGGGACTATAAAGTATTCAAAATGAAAAAAAAAAAAAAAAAAAACTAATATGAGCAAGATTGATATCCAAACCGATCCTGAAATCATAAATGTATTGCCTCAAATGCGCCTGGGTTTGCTGCAAGCCAACGTAATAGTTGAAGCATCCGGCGATGCATTATTAAAAGCACTGGATCAGTGTATTGAAAGCGAAGCCCGAGCTGATTTTCCGGCTATTCGTGAAATTGAAACCATTAATCAGGCGCGTGCCGCCTACAAAACGCTCGGTAAAGATGCCAACCGTTACCGCCCTTCGGCTGATTCATTGCACCGGCGCATTACCAAAGAACGCGGGCTTTACACCATCAACAATGCAGTAGAAATCATCAATATCATTTCTATTGAAAGTGGTTTCAGTATCGGCGGATATGATCTGGATAAAATCCAGGGAAACATTTGTTTCCGTAAAGGGAAAGCAAATGAAGAGTATTTCGGACTGGGACGCGGAAAGCTTAATATCGGGAACATGCCACTGCTTTCGGATGATGTATCTGCTTTTGGCTGCCCTACGAGTGATTCCGAACGAACCAGCATCACAGAAAACTGCAAAGTAATGTTGATGGTTTTCTTTGATTTTGGTGCAGATGAATGCCTGCAGCATTTTCTGGATCGCTCCTCCTCTTTATTGGAAGAATTTGCCGGGGGGAATAATATATCGATTGAAATCAGAAATATTTAATCTACTCATCGGATGACTTTGAGTCATCCGATGAGTGAATCATCCGATGAGTAACATGAACATGCAATGAGTTATATCGAAGAACAAAATTTTGAAAATACTGATTTCCGCACCAATAATTTGCCGGCAACTGAATTTGAAGTCTGTGCATTCGTAAACTGCAATTTTGCAGAGGTTGACCTGTCCGAAATCCGCTTTACGGAATGCAGCTTCTTACAGTGCGACTTCAGCAATGCAAAGCTGTTGGGCACTGCTTTACAGGATATTGAATTCAAAGACTGCAAAATGCTCGGTCTCCGTTTTGAGGATTGTCGCGATTTTGCTCTTTCATTCTGCTTCGAAAATTGTCAGTTATCACATTCTTCGTTTTATAAAATGAAACTGAGTGGAACTTCATTTATAAACTGCAAGCTCATAGAAGTTGATTTTGCTCAATGCGATTTAAGCAAGGCCACAATAAGAGCCTGCGATCTGCATGATGCCGTTTTTGATCAGACAAAGCTTTCCAAAGCCGACCTGCTGGAATCCATCCATTACAGCATCGACCCGGAAAACAATAATATTAAAGGAGCACGTTTCTCACTACCTGATGTGGTGGGATTGCTGGATAAATATGGGATTGTTGTGGAGTGAAGCAAAATATTTAAGACTCAATTAATTGCACAAGGCTTGTTTAATTACTTCAATAAGAGCAATTGCTTTCGGATATAATCTATTTACGGTTTCTTCGTCATAATCAAAGAAATCGTTATAATCCCCTTTATGCCTTTTTTCAAACAAATCAGAATAAGTTTTCGCATGTGTTTTATCAATGAGTCCTGTTTTAATAAAATTCTTTCCAAATTGCAATCGAATCCCCGAATGACTTGATGCCGAAATACCATTTTTTATTAGCAAAGCACTTACTGCATAAAAGCAAGCATAATACATCCTATTAATTGCTGTATTCCAGAATTTATTCTCAATATGCTTCTCAATTTCAGCAATTGTTTCCATGGCACGTTCAATCCGATAATTAGCATAGTCCTTATAACTGAATTCACTCATATTCTCACTCCCTCCGACATTACGTTTTTGTAAAAAGAAGTCACATGATACTTTGAATTCCAATCACTTAAGCTATAAACCATTGGGCTGATCACTTCACCTAATTCATACTCAAGATCATATAATGGATAGGTTACTGATTCTTCAATATCAGGAGTTATTTTATCCTCATTTAGCAAAACCAATATGTCCCAATCCGAATCGGGCCGGGCATTACCTTTAGCACGGGATCCATACAGAATCAATTTTGCATCAGGGAATTTACTATGAACTACCGTCCGAATTTTCTGCAATAAATCATTTTTTGCCTCCATAGCACAAAGTTAACATTTTCTACAAAGTTTTACTCAAAAAATATCAGGTCAATTACCCCTTCAGTTTCTTGATATCTTTCTTGAAATTCTTAAACATCTTCCCAAAATCCTTATCGCGTCTGCGCTTTTCCACATTACTGGCTTCATAGAAATCCTTTTCGCGTTCCATCCTTTGAAAGTTTTCGTAAGATTTATCATCGATTTCTCCTTGCTCCAATGCCTCAAGTACAGCACAGCCTGTTTCTGAAATATGGCGGCAATCTTTATAACGGCAGTTTTCCGCCAATTGATGAATCTGCTCAAAAGTTTTTTCCAAGCCTTCGGAAGCATCGGCAATGCCCAGCTCGCGCATACCCGGATTGTCAATTAAAATCGCTCCATTTTCGAGCACAATGAGTTCCCTGTGGCTTGTCACATGTTTTCCCCGCTGGGTACTTTGGCTTATTTCGCCTGTTTTCATGAAGTCTTTTCCCGAAAGCCGGTTTACCAATGTTGATTTTCCAACTCCGGAAGAACCCAGCAAACAATAAGTTTTCGCTTTTTCCAGGTATTCCTGCAACTGATTGTAACCATCTTCCCTTTCGCTGCTTATCGCCAAATACGGCACAGCAGGAAGCCTGTCCTTAAGCTTTGTTTCAATTTGCAACAAGCTTTCTTCATCGATTAAATCCGTTTTGGAGAGGATGATGATGGGTTCAACAGCCGAAGTATAGCAAATTGTGAGGTAGCGTTCCAGTCGATTGATATTAAAATCCCTGTCAACAGCCTGAACAATAAAAGCATAGTCAATATTGGCAGCAATAATTTGCTTCTCCCCTTTTTGGCCCACGGCCTTGCGCGACAAAAGCGTTTTGCGCGGGAGCAATTGATGAATTATTGCCGATGAGGCATCATACATTATAAGAGCTGCCCAATCGCCGACTGCCGGAAAATCCGCGCGGCTCGCTGCCGAATAGCGCAAATTTCCGGTGATTTCAGCTTCCAGCAATCCGTTTTCGGTCATCACCTCGTAGCGTTCTTTATGCTCTGCTATAATGCGTCCCATTTCAAATTCCTGAAGGTTGTTTTCAATCCTTAATCTCTCTAAATCTGTGGTATATCCTAAATTTTCTAGTTTCATTGTGTAGAAGTTTAAGCACACAGCTTTGATTTCGGTAGCTGTGTGCTTGATTATGAACTATATACTTATTTTAACCTTAGCTTCACCTTTTTCTTTTGGAGCAAAAAGCTTTTCAAATTCATTCAAATCTTTTTCGCTCGTAATAAAGGCTTCACTGTCGAGAAAGCGGCCTTGAATTCCCTTAAGTGCTGCTGGCCTTAGCTCCAAAGCCATAAAAGCCGGGAAGTTTTTACCATCGCGGGTACTTATCCTGTAGTTTTGGGCATCGAGATAGCCAAATCGATGATAATAGGCCGGGTTACCGAATAGCATGATGGCTTTGTAATTCATAGCCGTAGCCTTGCTGATGCAGTATTTCATGAGTTGGTGGCCCAATCCTTTGCCTTGCATTTGTCCTTCAATACCTAAAGGCCCGATACAAAGCACTTCACTTTTATTCTGATCATTATCTTCAACATAAGCCTTTGTGGCAATAATATGCCCGATAATTTGCCCATCATATAAGGCAACCAGATCGAGTTCGGGAATATAATCGCTGCTTTTGCGCAATTGATGCAAAACAAGGTGTACCGTGCAGCCTGATTCATAAAGGTTCCAGAATGTTTCTCGTGTAAGGTTTTCGGTTTGGAAAAACTCTGTTTTATTTGTTTGTCTTATTGAAATTTCCATTGTAAACTCATTTTCGCTCCAATCCTTTGGAACAGTTATAATGACCTCATTGGTCTGTTAAAATAATAAAATAAAAAATGCCCCGGAAGAACTCCCGGGAAGTTTTGAAAGGATGATAGCCTGGCTTATTGGCTATCTGTTACACCCGATCCACTAACGGACTGGAAAATGAATTACGCATAAATTGTTTTTACGGCGACAAAATTAGGAAAAAACAGCAATCGCTCAGTCGGGATTGGCAAATAAATTCATATAAGGTTCTAATTTTGTGAAGGATCAACCGGGAAACGTGTCCAGTTGGCATAGCGGCCGCCTAATCGTTGCAGGGCATTGTTCCATAGTTCAGCAGGCGGTGCGTGCATAATTTCCGGGCTCTGCATGTCTGAAACCAGCCAGCTGTCGCGCTTCAGTTCTCCTTCCAGTTGCAGTTCCGACCAACCCGAATAACCGGCGTAAAAGCGTATATTATGTGGTTTCAGTCGGTTCAGGAGAATTAATTCCTTTATCTGATCCAAATTTCCGCCCCAGTACAAACCATCAATGATTTTGCTACTTCCTTCCAGCTCATTGCCCAATGTGTGTATGTAGAATAAATTGTCGGTTTTTACCGGTCCACCCAAATATACTTCTGCTTGAAATGCCGGAAAATCATTCAGCATCTCTTTAAGCTGCACATGCAGGGGCTTGGTCAAAACCAGGCCAAAGGATCCTTCATCGTTATGTTCTATAAGCAAAACAATGGAACGCTTAAAATAATAATCCCCCAGGAATGGCTCGGCAATCAGTATCTTACCGGCTTCGGGTACCACATTATTATACTCAACTTTGAAGTAATTATTGATATCGTGCATGACTTAATCCTCCATGTTTTGAATCAAATTTATACTTTTGGAACTTTTTAAGGGATATTGCCCTTAGAAAGAACGATAATTTAGTGCAGAAGTTGTATATCCAAAAATGATACCAATTCATGATGCCGCATAAACAGAACCAGTACCTTTATGAAAGTTTAAGAAAAAAACATACTTGCTTTCATTTTTTATCAACTGATATTCAAATAGATAAAACTGAAATCAAGATCAAGCAGCATTTTAGCCTGGAAAACGGGCCGGACTTTTATCCGGAGATGCGCATAGCGTTTAACAAGCATTTAACCGCTGACAAACTGCCCGAATTTTCCATTTTAGAACAACTGGCGTTCCAAATCGGGATGGTTGAGCTGATCAGCTACTGGAAAACAGCATGTCCGCCTAAAGTAATGATACACCATCAAATGCTGGCCGACCAACAGATTGCATTCTGGAAAAAACTATATTACAATGGTTTAGGTGAGTTCTTTCATATAAACTCAATTAAAACAGACATTGGCTCATTTTTAAAAATCGAATGTATCGGAGAGCACCTTCCTCCGCAAAATTTCATCCAAAACAACAGCTCTGATAGCACCATCATCCCAATAGGCGGAGGAAAAGACAGCATTGTAAGCCTAGAATTACTGAAAGCATCAGGGCGTAAGTGCGTGCCTTTTGTGGTCAATCCCTCGCAAGCAATACGGGCAAGCATTCGCAATGCAGGCATTCCTGAAGATGATGCCATATTTTTCTACCGTACACTCGACAAGGAAATGCTGCACCTGAACGCCGAAGGCTACCTGAACGGGCATACACCTTTTTCATCCCTTCTGGCATTCAGCACTTTGCTCGCATCAGCCTGGAGTGGCATTCAGGATGTAGCGCTTTCAAACGAGGCCAGCGCCAACGAAGCTACAATTCCCGGCACCAATATCAACCACCAGTACTCGAAAAGCATCGAATTTGAGAATGATTTCAGGAGTTATGTCCGGGATTTTATGCCTGTAAGCACGAATTATTTCAGCCTGTTGCGCCCTCTGAACGAAATACAGATTGCAGGTATTTTCAGTCGATTCGTTTGGCATCACAGTGATTTCAGGAGCTGCAATGTGGGCAGCAAAGAGAACCGCTGGTGCGGAAGTTGCCCGAAATGCCTTTTCACCTGGCTGATGCTGGCTCCTTTCCTTAATCACGAAAATCTAATCCGGATTTTCGGAAAAAATCTTGAAGATGACGCAAATCTCAAAGGAATCCTCTTGCAGCTTGCAGGTCTGGATGATGAAAAACCCTTTGAATGCGTCGGGACGATTTCCGAAGTGCAGGCTACCATCAGTACAATCAATAAAATGCGAAACAAAAAAGGAAAACTGTTGCAAGGGATAAAATCTCCGGAAATTCAAAATCCTGAAATATTTTTGCAGGAATTTAATAAAGAGCATAATCTCACGGATGATTATGAAAAAACAATCAAAAAAGCCATCAAAGGACTCAATGTATGATTGAAGCACTCATCAAACACCTCGGACAGCACAAAAGTATTGCCATATTAGGCTTTGGCCGGGAAGGAAAATCCGCTTTGCATCTCCTGCAAAAATATCTGCCCAAAACAAAAATCTGCATTGCCGATGCACAACAGGGAACTTTTGAGTATCTGGAAACCAATCCTTTGATCAGCATTCAATCAGGTAAAAACTACCTGAATGGCATTGAAAACTATGATTTAATCATCAAATCGCCGGGGGTGCAATTAGATTTAAACCATAAAAAGCTTTTCGGATCAAAATTAAGCAGCCTCACCGCGCTTTTTATGCAATTCTTTCACAAACAATGCATCGGGATTACAGGTACAAAAGGCAAAAGCACCACCAGCTCGCTGATCTACCACATTTTGCATGATGCCGGCCGGGATAGCATCCTCGCCGGAAATATCGGAAAACCAATTTTTGATTGCATTGAGCTGGTCGCAAAAAACAGCATAGTGGTTTATGAACTTTCGGCACATCAGCTTGAGCTTTGCCGGCACAGTCCGCATATTGCCATTTTGCTGAATTTATTTGAAGAGCATCTCGATTATTTCGGCTCCACCAAAGCCTATCATGATGCAAAATGCAATATTTATCGCTTTCAGGATGCCCGGGATCATCTTTTGCTTCCCGAAGAACTAAAAAACATAAAAAATGTTCCGGCCCTGCAACACATTATCAACGCCAATGCAAATGCGGCTCCGGCTTTCACCTCCGACGAGCTGAAGCTCCCGGGCAAACATAATTTCCTGAATGCGCTCTTCGCTGCAAAAGCTGCTTCCCTCCTCCATATTGATGCAAAAAAAATTACAGAATCGATCAAAAGCTTTAGCGGACTGGCACACCGCCTGGAATATCTTGGAACCTATAAAGGGATAAAATTTTATAACGATTCCATTTCAACCGTTCCTGAGGCGACTATTGCTGCCCTGAAGGCCCTTCCCGATGCGCATAGCCTTATTTTGGGCGGATTCGACCGTGGCATCAATTACCAGATCCTTGCTGATTTCCTGCCCAAAAGCCGCGTAAAGAAAATATATTACATGGGCGAAGCCGGAAAAAGGATGATGCAGCTTTTTCAATGCAATTTACCGGAAACTATTTCTGTTCATTGGCTTGAAACCCTGGACGAAATTGTACAACACATTTTTTCGAAAAGCCCGGAAGACGCCCTCTGCCTTCTCTCCCCTGCTGCAGCAAGTTACGACCGCTACAAAAACTTTGAAGAACGCGGCAGTGATTTTCAGTCAATGATCCTGAAATACAGCAACAATGAAGCAAAATAAGGCATTTATAAACTGGAGCAGCGGAAAAGATGCCGCTATGGCCTTGCTTGAATTGCGCAAAAATAAATCAATTAATATTGAATGCTTACTCACGAGCATCAATGAAGAATACCAGCGTGTTAGCATGCATGGCGTGCAGCTTCAGCTGCTTGAAGCTCAGGCAAAATCCCTGGGAATCCCATTGGAAATTATCTCTGTAGGCAAAAATCCAGATATGCAATCGTATAATGACCTGATGCGCGAAAAAATGCTAAAAATGCAGCAATCAGGCTTTACGCACAGCGTCTTCGGCGATATTTTCCTGGAAGACCTGCGGCAATACCGTGAGCAAATGCTGGAAACCCAAGGCATTAAGGCCATTTTTCCTCTTTGGAAAAGAAACACTAAAGAGCTGGTCGAAGAATTTATTAAGCTCGGTTTCAAAGCTGTAGTGGTTTCCTGTATGGCCGATAAGTTAGACAAAAGTTTTTGTGGCCGGCTGGTGGACGAATCTTTTCTGAATGATATTCCTGCTGATGTGGATCCCTGTGGCGAAAATGGCGAATTCCATACATTTTGTTTTGATGGCCCTGTTTTCAAGCAGCCAATTCCTTTTAAAAAAGGGGAAATTATATACCGCTCCTATCCGGCCCCCAAATCAGAAAAGGCAGGCACTCCAAAAGAATACGGTTTTTGGTATTGCGATTTGCATTTAATCCCTTTCCAAATGGAATAATATGCAAGAAAAATGAAATCACAAGCAACCATTTAAAACAGACACTGTTTAGCTTACAAAGCTTCAAATAATGCCGTTTATGAAAGCAAAACCATACCTTATCTTTTTTCTGTTCCTCTATTCTTTCATTTTTTCACTCAAAGCACAGAGCCCGTTTACTACGCTGCTGCCTTTTATTGATGATCAGAGCATAGCAGATATTGCCTTTTTCGATGAGCACATTTATGTTTTGGAGTGGATATACGAAACCCCCGACCTCACCAAAGGGCACAACCGCATCAGTGTGCTCGACATCGACGGAAAGGTTGTAGCACAGCGATTTCCTAAACGTGACAACGATCGGCTTTTTTATAATTTCAGCATATTCAACGAACAGTTGTTACTTCTGGGAAACGAAAAAAATCTCACGGAACAACAGAGCCTGGCAATTTATGGAATTAATTCAGATGCTGTGATAAACAGGATTATGCTGATTCCTCTTGGGCCATACCGTATGATCGACATGACAAAACCTCAGTTGATCAACAAAGGCAACGAATTGATCCTAAGCTCGCTGCACCAAAGAGCCGCATTGCGTTACCAGATGAGCTTTATTAAAATCAACAAAAGATATGGACTGTTGCAGCATAAAGTTTATGACCCCGACCATAGTTGCAAAGCCTATAGTTTTGTTAAAGCCGACAGTGGATATTTGCTTTCAGCGATTTTGTGGCCGGAATACAATTTCTCCATACAAATCAGCAAACTGGATGAAGAATTTAATTTGACGCAAAGCCTTGACTTAGACGATCAGGGCATTTCGGCTCCCAGTTCATTGCGCTATCTGTATAATGGAAAATTCATTTTTGCCGCACAACACGAACCCTTGCGCGATATGGCGCTGATGCTACGAAAAAGCGACCTGGAATTACAAAATATGGGTTATTTCGGAAAACCCGGCGACACCAACGACCGACCGGCTTCAGTGCGCTGTGTGGATTTAACAAGCGACCGGAAAATCATTGCCGGATCCACATCCAACCACAATGGAAATATATACTCCGACAATAATTCCTGGATCCATTTGGTCAAATTCAACACTTTTCCCGATGATATTGAGTGGGAGCATTTCTATGGTGGCGATGCATTTTATACACTCAATATAATTGAGCCCCTTGATGATGGAAATATCCTAATGGCTGGCACACATTACGCAACAGGTTCAGGAACTTACAAAAGAAACAACATCATCATGCGGGTCAATCCGGAAGGAGTAATTACCTCGATCGGTGAACAAAATATCATTCAGGTCGGGGAAATTCAGGTTTTTCCTAATCCCGGGCAAGATATTATTCATTGGACGTTAAACAATGATAAGGAAATAAAGCTATTAGAAATCTCCGACCTGAACAATAGATTAGTTTACAGCACACAAAACCCTGTAAAACAAATAAATACAAGCAGAATACAATCAGGCAGCTACATCCTCCGCCTTTTGGACATTGACGGAAATGTTCATCAAACAAGATGGATAAAACAGTAAAAAAATTTTTAATCAGGCCTCTATTTTAATTCCATTTTACAAAAAAGTTTTTAGCTTTGTTTCACCATCATAATTAGATAAACATATGCCTGAAATCCATACTACTGAAGAGCCATTTGGCCAATTGCTTCTTGACAAAGAGCTATGTGTTCAGTATGTAAATAAAGCATTTTCAACATATACAAATATCCCAAAAGAGGCGCTCCTGAATTGCGATATCAAAAAATGCTTTGATTTCAGCTTAAAAAGCCAAAAAAAACTCAGCAAGCCCAAAGAAAATCTCCAAAAGAAGTTCGGGATACTTCGTTTGGTAGCCTATTATGGGTCTGATAGCACACGTAATTCATTAAGGTTTAGGTTCAACTTAAGCCTGTATAAACAGGATGCTGACAGGGATATTTGCTATCAACTGGTTATGGTTAAAGCCGAAAAACTTGATAATCCGTTTCGACCGGAAGTATCTGACTCACACCTTTTCCAGCTACTATTGAAGGATTTTACCGATTCCATTTATTTTAAAGACATCAAGGGTCGCATTTTCCTGACCAACCAATTACACGCCAAAAAATTCGGTTATTCCTATTTTGATTTTATGGGCAAAACAGATTTTGATCTTTTTACTGAAGAACATGCTCAAAAAGCCTGGGATGACGAACAAAATATTATTAAAAACGGGAAGCCAATATCTACCGAAGAAAAAGAAACCCATAAAAACGGGCGCATCACCTGGGCAAGTACCACTAAAATGCCTCTGTTTAACGAAGAAAGCAACATTGTGGGCACATATGGAATTTCAAAAGATATAACGCCCATCAAGGAAGTAGAGCTGGAACTCCGCAAAACCAAACAAATGCTCGAGGAAGTCAATGCAGCCAAAGACAAATTTTTCTCCATCATTGCGCACGACCTCAGGTCCCCTTTCAATGCGATCCTCGGTTTTGCTGAAGTTTTTCACGAAATGATGCAAAATGAAGAATATAAGGATGCTTTGAGATACGCAGAAATGGTACACCAATCCGCCGAACAAACATACGCTCTGATGAACAACCTGCTGGATTGGGCCAATTCGCAAAGCAAACGAATGAAATTTAATCCCATCGAAATCCAAATAAAAAATCTCTGCGATGAAGTAATTTCGGGAATTGACCATGTTGCCCAGTCGAAAAAAATCAATATACATAATGAAATTCCTGCGCAAATTACTCTGATCGGCGACTACAATATGATTGAAACAATTTTACGCAACCTGATCAGTAATGCCATCAAATATTCTTATCCCGATTCGGAAATCAGAATTCTATTTTCTGAAGATGAACATCAAAGCTGCCTGAGTGTGCGCGACCAGGGAACAGGAATTGACGAAAAGAAAATCCCTCAATTATTTGAAATTGACTCCAATATCCAAACCGAAGGAACCCGCAATGAAAAAGGCACAGGACTCGGACTCATTGTGAGCAAAGAATTTACAGAGCGGCACGGTGGCCGGATTTTTGCGGAAAGCATAAAAGGAGCAGGCAGCACATTTTGCTTCACCATCCCCAAAAAATATTGAGCACTGCTTTTTTAACTTATCCTGAATAATTCCTCATACGTAAATTTAAGTTATTCGCCTTTTAACTGATTAATTTATCTTCATTAATCGTTTTAAGTGACTGTAATTTTCCTACATTTGTACAGTAAAAATCACAAACACTCAAGCCGATAAGAGCATTAAAACGATGAATAACTATAAAATTTTTACAATGAAAAAATCAGCACTTTTTACATTCATGGGCAGTATGATCTTAGCCCTGATGCTGTCATCATGTTATAAGTCAGTAGAAGACACTACTTTAGACGATATTGACATGACACTTACTTATTATGACACAACATTCAATTACGATCAGTACAAAACCTTTTATGTGCGTGATTCCGTAATTTTGAAATCAAATTATCTCACCAAAAGAGAGATAAAGGATTTCTATACAAACGGAACATCCGATAAACTGAGGCAAATCATTATTGATAAATTTAAGAGCCTGGGTTATACCCTTGTAGCTTCTGATGAAGACTTTGATTTCGCCATCAATCCTCTCATCAGCCTGATGCAATATACCGGAGCAACATACTATCCCGGTTGGTGGTGGGGACCCGGTTACGGAGATTACTGGGGCTGGTATGGCGGCTATGATGGCTACTGGGGCAACTACTGGGGCTATCCCGGCTGGGGTGGCGGATACTGGTATCCCTGGGGCTATTCATACTATAATTATGAAACAGGCACAATGATGATGGAAATGATTGACGGAAATTCATTGCGTGATTACAGAGAATGGATGGATACTCATACAGCGCAACAAATTAAAGACGCTGATCCGGCAGATGTTCCGGCGTTAAAATTTGAGTGGCAATGTTTGATTGAAGGTGTTCTTGGTAGCGGAGCCGATTACAATACCGACCGTGCCGAACGTGGATTCAATGAAGCTTTTGAACAATCACCTTATCTGCACAAATAATTCCATAAAATCATTCATTTATAAAACTGAACAATCATGAAAAAATATTATATCATCCTGATCAGTATCCTCTTCCTATCAGCTTCATCATATGCACAAAACGAAGAATTTGCAGAAATAAAAGCCTCAAGCTGGCTCGACGAATGGCTGATGAACATCAATTTTGGCGTGGGCATGCCGGCCGGCGACCTCAGCGATTTCCTTGACGGAGAAACCAGCTACCGCGATATGTCCATCGAACTCAAACGCGTAATTGGCGATCATTTTGCTGTTGGAGGCCGCCTCGGCTGGGTGGGTTTTTACCAGAAATTCGACCGCACAACTTATGAATTTCCCGGAGGCGCTGTTACCTCCAGCGTTTTCAATTATATGTACGTCGTTCCTATTCAAGCTGTTGCAAACTATTTCCCCCTTGCAGATGCTCCGGTACAGCCCTATGTGGGTTTAGGATTTGGCGTATTTTCAAATACACGCAAAACAGATCTCGGCCTCTATGGCATTGACAATAACGACTGGCGCATGGGCATTACCCCCGAAATTGGTGTCGTTGTGCCACTCGGTGATGCCGGATGGGGACTCGAAGCAAAGTATAGCTACAACTATATTTTTTATAATGAACTCGAATTTGATCAGCTATCCTATATGGATCTGAAAATTGGAATTGTAATTTCGTTCTAAAACATAATAAATGCTCGCATCAGCGGGCATTTTTTTTAAAAAACCTCAATCATGAAAAACTATTGTCTCCCACTGCTTCTTATCTTTTTGATGGCTTTTGCTTCTTGTAATAAATCCGAAGAATGCCAGCACATTACTGATTATTCCAAGCCTCAAAGCTGGATAAACCTTCCCGATAGCAATACCAAAGCTGTTGATGTGTTCTATGTATTTCCAACGATTTATACCAATCCGGATACGCTGCTGATGGACATCAACAATGAAAAAAACCGACAGAAAGCCATTTCCGTAATGAACCAGCAGGCCAGTGTTTATAGTGAGTATGCAAACCTTTATGCCCCCATCTACCAGCAAATGTCACTTGAAATACTGAGCCTGGACGCACAAACTTTTCAGGAGACATATAAAGTTACCCTAACCGATGTAATTAGCGCTTTCCGCTATTATCTGGAGCATTACAATCAGGGAAGGCCTTTTATCATTGCAGGGCACAGTCAGGGCTCCGAGATCCTGCTGGATTTAATGAAAGAAGAATTTAATAATGAAAAACTTCAAAATCAGCTTGTTGCTGCATATACAATCGGTTTTACTTTTTCCAAAGATGACGCAGCCAAATATCCCTGGATGAAACTGGCACAAAAAGCAGACGACCTGGGCGTAATTATTGTTTATAACACACAATCGCCCGAAGCAACAGGCTCTCCGGTTTTGCGCGAAGGAGCACTTTGCATCAACCCCTTAAGCTGGACAACAGATACGACATTAGCATCCGACAGCCTGCACCTCGGCGCTGCTTTTCTTGATGGCGAAGGAAACATCACCAAAGAAATTCCGCATTTTACCGATGCCCGGGTGCGCGAAGATGGCGCCCTGATTGTATATAAACCCAATCCCGACGACTACTATACCGAAGGTGTTTCCGATTTCCCTTATGGCGTTTATCATGCGCACGATTACGAATTCTTTTATAACAACCTGAAAGAAAACGTTAAAACACGCATTGATGCTTATCTGAACAAGTAGTTCCTGATTCTACTCATCGGATGACTTTGAGTCATCCGATGAGTGAGTTAAAGGTATCCCGAAAATTTATTCAAAAATTCAGAATAAATTTACAGCCTGTCGGATTTTAATTATATTTGCTTTTTGCATCAAGGGTAATGAAATGGATAAATTCAGGCTTTCGGCTTTTCTAACGCTTTTCTTTTTATTCAATACAGCAAATGCACAATGTGTATTTGAAGTTGATTTCCACGATTGGGTTCAGGAAGGATTTGAATCCTATGGCACATGGACTGTTGCAGCAGATGGCTTATCGGTAGTACAATCTGAGAATGCCAATCCCACTTTTTTTGTTAGCCAGGATACGTTTATGAATGTGCGCCTTTACGGTCAGATTGAAGTAGGCTGGAATGGGGATAATGATTTTGTGGGCTTTGTATTTGGATATCACAGTCCCAACACCAACACAAGCAACAATCAATATGAGTTTTATTTATTTGATTGGAAGAAAGACTATCAGGCACTGGGCTGGACTTACTGTAATTCAGTCGGTGATGAAGGATTCACCTTAGCAAAATACAATACCAGTATTCCTGACGACCCCTGCAATGTCTATTTGAATTTCTGGCAGCATGACCCCGATCCTCCAAAAGTGGAAATATTAGGAAAGGATTATGGAAACACTTTGGGCTGGAACTATGATCAGGTGTATAATTTTGAACTCACCTATACTTCTACTAAAATTATTGTTTCCGTTAATTCGGATACTATTTTCAACGTAGATGGCTGCTATGAGCCCGGGCGTTTTGGTTTTTATAATTTCTCGCAGGAGGCTGTAACTTATAGCAACTTCAATTATGCACTCGCAACGGAATTCACCGTAGAAGGCGCACCGGATTATTGGCTTTGCGACGGCGATGTTGCCAATTATGAATCTGTTGACCTCAGTTGTGCCGGTTTTCCTGCGAATATCGTCTCCTGGGATTGGGATCTTGGGGATGGCAATACAAGTACAGAAGTAAATCCTTCGCATACTTATGCTGATGTGGGTGTGTATGAAGTCAAACTGGTAATGACCGATTACCTGACATGTCAGGACAGTATGACGCATATGGTTCATGTAAAACCCCTGCCGGTTGTTATGGACAGCCTAACCACGGATACCAATTATTTCTGCGATAACTACCCCCAACCACTGGAATTGGTTGCCCATGGAGGTAGCGGCGATTCGGTCGTTTGGTACACCGGCAGTTGCGGAAGCGGAAAAATCGGAGTTGGCGATACTATATACCCACCAGCACCTACCGATACTTTAACGTATTATGCGCGTTATGAAGGATTTTGCGGAACCTCAGATTGTGATACACTCATTGCTTTTGTTCACCTTTCTGCCGTTGAACCTGATAGCGTTACCGTAAATTATAATAGTTATTGCAAAGGCACATACGACAGCCTGTTACTTCGTGTTTACGGAGGCTGGGGAGATACTATCAGTTGGTTTTCAGAATCATGCGGAGGAATATTTTTAGGTTATGGCGATTCCCTTACCGTAGCTTCTCCCGAAGACACCACATATTATTACGCCCGTTGGCAAAACTCATGCAGCAACAGCAATTGCGCCGACCTGGAACTCATCATTTATCCCTTACCCGAGCCCGTAATCAGCGGCATCTCGCCTGTTTGCGGTTTTACCAGCGGCGAAACCTATGCTACAACAAACAATCTGGGCTGGGCGCATACCTATAGCTGGGAGTTTTATAATGCTACGCCCATCTCTGCTACTAACCTTCCCTCTGTTACAGTTGATTTCCCGGATGGCCCCAACACCGCTCACCTGATTGTTTTGGAAGTAAACCACCTTTCCTGTGAGCAACGGGACACTATGGAAGTCATCATCCATCCAAAACCCGCCCCCATAGGAATTTATCACGATTGACAACCAATTTATTCCTATATTTGTCAGATTACAGGCAAAAAGAGGAAAACAGCTTTGTTGTGGGCTAAATGGAATGGCATGAAAGGCTTTTTAAAATTATTATTCTCTATAAGCATCGCTGCGCTTAGCTTTAATGCAAATGCGCAACGTGATACGGAATTCTGGTTTGCTGCACCGGATAATTCTCCAATGGATCATGGTTCCGATGGTTTTAGGGATCACCCACTTTTGGTGCGTATCACCTCTTTTGATGCCAATGCCAAAGTTACCCTTAGCCAGCCGGCCAATTCAAATTTTGAACCCATTATTGTAGACATTCCGCCCAATGGCACTGAAACTATAACACTGGCAAATTCACAAGCAGAGCTTGAGGGCATTGAATGCAAATTTGTAGGAGGAGGAATATCACCCTATGGATTTCGTTTGTCATCCACTGCCCCGGTTACCGCATATTTTGAAAACAGCAGCGGAGCTAATCCGGATATATACTCTCTAAAGGGCAGAAATGCATTGGGTATGGAATTTGTTATCCCTGCACAAAATACTTTTGATCAAATGACAACCTGGAATTGGAATGTTGTACCCAATACCTTTCTCATTATCGCCACTAAAGATGATACTGAAGTATTGATTACACCTACCAGCGATTTAAAAGGTGAACATCCGGCTGATGTTGAGTTTTCAGTAACACTCCAAAAGGGTGAGGTTTTTGTTGCGGAAGGAACAGGCTTAATGGTAGCAAATCATCTTTATGGAAGCATTGTAAGTGCAAATAAAGATATTGTTATCATGGTAAATGATGATTCCGTAAATAAAACTGGCAGCGGAAATGGTCAAAATGGACCTGACCTTATGGGCGACCAAACAATTCCCAATGAAATGCTTGGTCAATTATATATCGTAACAAAAGGATTTTTAAATACAGATTTTGTTTATGTTTTTGGCACGGTTGATGGCACCAAACTATACCGAAACGGCGATCCTACGCCTATTGCAGGATTGGACAAAGGCGGCCTCCACAGGATCAGCCTGACGGATTACAGCACATTTCTAGAAAGCGACTACCCGGTACTGGTTTATCATATGACAGGTTGGGGGCAGTTGGGAGGTGCCGTTATACCTCCGATTGAATGCACTGGATCAAATATAATAGCCTTTACCCGATCTGAAGACCCCGAATCTGATTTTGGGATAATCGTATTTACACAAGAAGGCAATGAAGGAAATTTCACCATAGACGGTAATGCCGATTTATTAAAGGCCAGCGATTTTCAGGATGTACCGGGTACAGGGGGAGGATGGAAAGCAGCAAATAAAATGCTGAACAGTATCACAGCCAATGCTCCCCATATTATTGAAAACTCATCAGGATTATTTCACCTGGGAACTATCACAGGTGCCGACAACTCCTGTCGCTACGGTTTCTTTTCCAACTTTGCATCGCTCAACCTGGGGCCCGACCAAACCTACTGCAAAGGCGATTCTGTTGTTTTGGACGCCGGTCCGGGACAGGATTCCTACGCATGGTTCGATTATGATTTTCCTCTGGATACCATCAGTACCGAGCAAGCTATTAAGGTTGGTGATACCGGCAAATACTTCTGCTGTGCTACCTATGAAATGTGTACTCCATCCGACACCATACATCTGGCCTGGCATCCTGTGCCCCAACCTGATTTGGGTAACGACACCACCGTTTGCCCTGAAGTTCCGGTAACTTTTGACCCGGGAAGCTTTGCAGGATATAGCTGGTTTGACGGAAGCAGCAACCCTACTTTTATAAGCGATACCGCACGCATTATCTGGGTAGAAGTTTTCGACAATAACGGCTGCCATAAAATTGATTCCGTGGAGATGTTTAATTTTCCGAAACCGCCGCCTATTCCTGTTTATCATGATTAAACCATTTTTATCGTATTTTTGTCTGTTGTCATGAATGGGTACTGAAACGAATTAATTCTCACTAAAATGCATCAAATGCCACCTTATCGTCTTACCATAATAATTACTGCACTCGTATTTATTGTTTTTACCAAAAGCCATGCTCAAAACGATACCGAATTTTGGTTTGCCGCACCGGATAATGTGCATGCTCCATCATCTGGAAACATTAGAGACGAACCCCTAAAATTCCGCTTTACTTCTTTTAATCAGAGTGCCAATATCACCATCAGCCAGCCGGCCAATCCCTCTTTTACACCCATAAATCTAACCGTTACAGCAAACAACACCATAACTCAAAATATGACATCCTATAAAAATATCCTGGAATGTCAACCAGCCAATACCATTGTTAATTATGGTCTGCAAATACAATCCTCCAGCCCGATTACAGCTTATTTTGAGAACACAAGCCCTTCAAACCCGGATATTTACACACTTAAAGGAAGAAATGCTATTGGGCGGTCATTCATTGTCCCCAGCCAACTTGATTTTGAACAGCAGTATAATACCAGCGTACCAAATTCTTTTTATGTCATAGCTACCAAAGATAACACACAGGTACAAATTATCCCCAAAAAGGCTATTGTTGGGCATAATGCCGGGCAAATGTTCACTGTGACCTTAAATGCAGGACAAGTATATGTTGCTACTGCTATTGGCCGCACAGCTGCCAACCATCTGGGAGGCAGCCAGGTAACATCCAATAAGGATATTGCCATTGTTGTGAATGACGACTCTGCAAATCCTTATGCCCCCGATTTAATGGGTGACCAGACGATTCCTAACAACCGTCTAGGTGAAAATTATATTGTTGTTCAGGGAAATATTGGAGAAGGAAGCTCTACAACACGCGATAGAGTTTATATATTTGGGTCAGAAAACAACACTCTGGTGTACCGTGATGGAAATGCGGCTCCTGTTGCCAATATTCACAAAGGAACAAGCTATTCTTTCGAGTTTTTAGAAAGTGAAGAAAGCACGTATATCGAAAGTAACAAACCCGTTCTGGTCTATCATATGTCGGGCTTTAACGGCCAACCGGGGGCAGCTGTTTTACCTCCAATTGAATGTACGGGTTCAGATATTATTGCCTTTACGCGATCCGAAGCAGACGACTTTTACCTGATGGTCATTACCGAGTCAGGCAATGAAGATGACTTCATACTCAGGGGATCCACCAGCCTACTGCAAGGATCTGACTTTCATGATGTACCCGGAACAGGCGGCGACTGGAAGTACGCAAAAGAACAATACACTACTGGACAAATCCCTGTTGGTGTGGCATCGGTAATTGAGAACACTTCCGGATTGTTTCACCTTGGAATTGTTAATGGCGAAACCAGTCATTACTGTCGTTATGGCTTTTTCTCCAATTTTGCCAGCCTCAACCTGGGTCCGGATATTGATTATTGCAAAGGCGATACGGTGACCCTGGATGCCGGCCCGGACATGGACACCTACCGCTGGTATGATAATGATGCACCATATACAGTGATAAGTACAGACCAAGCCATAGATGTATGGGATACAGGAACTTACTTTTGCGTGGTCACCTACGAAATGTGTATGCCTTCTGATACGATCCACTTGGGCTGGCGTGCCGATCCTACGCCCAATTTGGGCCCGGATACAGCTGCCTGCCGCGAAGATGTGGTTACCTTTAGTCCGGGCACGTACAATTCCTATTTATGGTTTGATGGAAGCACCAATGCTACCTACGACAGTCCAACTTCAGAAACAATCTGGGTAAAAGTATGGGATGATTATGGCTGCAGAAATTCAGATACGGTCGTGCGCACTTCGCTTGCTTATCCCCCTCCTACTACGATTTATCATGATTAATGGGTAATGATTAATTGTTAATGATTAATTGTTAATTGTTAATGGGGGAGTTGGCTCTAATATTTTTTGTAAAACCTCAAGATAACGTGACAACTGACAACTGAGAACGGACAACGCGCGAAGCGCATCAATGGTTAATGGTTAATGGGGAGTTGGCTCTAATATTTTTTGTAAAACCTCAAGATAACGTGACAACTGAGAACGGACAACGCGCGAAGCGCATCAATGGTTAATGGAGAGTTAGCTCTAATACTTTTTGTAAAACCTCACGATAACGTGACAACTGAGAACGGACAACGCGCGAAGCGCATCAATGGTTAATGGGGAGTTGGCTCTAATACTTTTTGTAAAACCTCAAGATAACGTGACAACTGAGAACGGACAACGCGCGAAGCGCATCAATGGTTAATGGGGAGTTAGCTCTAATACTTTTTGTAAAACCTCAAGATAACCTGACAACTGAGAACGGACAACGCGCGAAGCGCATCAATGGTTAATGGTTAATGGGGAGTTGGCTCTAATATTTTTTGTAAAACCTCAAGATAACGTGACAACTGAGAACGGACAACGCGCGAAGCGCATCAATGGTTAATGGTTAATGGGGAGTTAGCTCTAATATTTTTTGTAAAACCTCAAGATAACGTGACAACTGAGAACGGACAACGCGCGAAGCGCATCAATGGTTAATGGTTAATGGGGAGTTGGCTCTATTACTTTTTCGGTTCTACACAGAATTTCGTGGAAAGAAAAATTACTTTATTTCAAACAGATTCCTCCAAAGTTTCCTCATACTTGGTCTCGACTCCGCTCGACCACCGCATTATAAGGTCTTCGAGCGGAGTCGAGAAGCCGCATTTGCCTTAAACACCTAATAAACAGCGTCGTTCCGACCGAAACAAAGCCAAACGAAGTGATTAAGGCTTTGCGTAGGGAGGAATCTATTAGGGATCAATAGATCATTAATAAATATCTGCATATTTTTTTTAAACATTATTGTTACCCACAAAATTCCTAGTAGAACCACTTTTTCATAAATTTTTCCGCGGCGCTGCCGCTGGATTTTCCTTCCTCCATAAAGCTGCGGAGCAGCGATAATATTTGTAAAAACAGCATAAGGAACTAAAATCCAGCTACAGAGTAGCGGTGACCTTAAAACGCATTAGTTATTTGTGGTTAAAAAGACAAAAGGATAATGGCAAAAGGATAAAGGCAAAAGAACCGGGTAGTTGCTGTTTCAGAAAAGAGATTTCCCTGAGAAAATCCGGAGGCCAAAGCAAAGTGAGAGAGCATCCCTCTGCGCCTCAGCGTCTCTGCGGTAAAAAAAACAATCCAGCTAAACCAAAAATCTGCAGCCTTAGCATTCATCCTCTCCCAAACCACCAACATTTACTACCTTTGTCTGTAAGAAAGACCTTTTATGAACATACACTTCATCGCTATTGGGGGCAGTGCCATGCACAATCTGGCGATTGCCCTGAAACTCAAAGGCTGGAAGATCACCGGCTCCGACGACGAAATTTTTGAACCCTCAAAAAGCCGCCTGCAAAAACACGGCATCCTGCCTGAAAAAACCGGCTGGGATCCGAAAAAAATTACCAACAAACTGGATGCGGTTATCCTCGGCATGCACGCCCGCGAAAACAATCCGGAGCTTTTGCGCGCCAAAGAACTGGGTATCAAAATATTTTCCTATCCGGAATATCTCTATGAACATGCGAAAAACAAAAAACGCATCGTCATCGGCGGCAGCCACGGAAAAACGACCATCACCGCAATGGTAATGCATGTTTTGCAGCAAAAAAGAATGGATTTCGATTTTATGGTTGGTGCCAAACTGGAAGGTTTTGATGTAATGGTCCGACTCACCGAAAATGCACCTATCATGCTTTTTGAAGGCGATGAATACCTTACTTCGCCCATCGACAGACGCCCAAAATTCCACCTCTATCATCCGCATGTGGCTGTAATCAGCGGCATTGCATGGGATCATATCAATGTTTTTCCCACTTTCGATAACTATGTGGAACAGTTCCGCATCTTCACCCGACTTATTGAAAAAAACGGCTGCCTGATCTACCCGGACAATGACCCGGAAGTTGTGAAAGTAGCCCATGAAGCACCGGAGCATCTCAAAAAAATCTGCTACAGCCTGCCCTCCTATCGAATTGAAGATGGCCATACTTTTGTGCATATAGATGGTCAGGAGTTCAAACTTCAGGTGTTCGGCAAACATAATCTACTTAATATCAATGCGGCTTGTAATGTTTGCAACGAACTCGGCATCAGCACGAAAGATTTTTTCGAAGCCATTCAAAGCTTTGCCGGAGCAGCCAACCGTTTGGAAAAGATCGCTGAGCAAAATTCCAGAACCGTTTTTAAGGATTTCGCACATTCGCCATCAAAGCTGGAAGCCACGCTCAAGGCGGTACGCGAGCAATATGCTGAACGAAAGCTGATTGCCTGCATGGAGCTTCATACCTTCAGCAGTTTGAGCAGGGAATTCCTCAGCCATTATAAAAACTGCATGAAAGCTGCGGATGTTGCTGTGGCCTATTATAACCCGCATGCTTTGGAGCACAAAAAACTTCCGGCAATTTCGGATGAGGATGTGCGCGAAGGCTTTGATCAGGACAATCTGCATGTTTTCCATGATTCTGATCAAATGCAGGCGTACGTGCGTGAGCAATTTGGCGATAAATCTGTTCTATTGCTGATGAGCAGTGGAAATTTCAATGGAATGAATTTAAAAGAATTTGCTCAGGATATAATTTTATAAACCCCATAAAACAAACACAATGACAAAAAAATCCTTTTTCAGGATCAGCCTGTTGATGCTTCTGATCATTCCTCTTCTGGCATCAGCACAGGAAAAGAAGCTTAAAAAAACTTTAAAAGAACTCGATAAATACTACGAAAAAGCGCTCAGTGACTGGGAAGTTCCCGGTATGGCCGTAGCCATTGTAAAGGACGATTCTGTGGTTTTTGCAGAAGGGTATGGATTACTGGACATCAACGGAACAGAGGAAGTTGATGCCAACTCAATGTTTGCTATTGCCTCTAACACAAAAGCTTATACATCTGCCGCATTGGCTTTGCTTGTAGATGAAGGTAAAATTAACTGGGACGACCGCGTACAGGATTATATTCCCTGGTTTCAGCTTTACGATCCGTATGTGAGTGCAAATATGACTATTCGCGACCTGCTTACCCACCGCAGCGGCCTGAAAACTTTTGCCGGAGACCTTTTGTGGTATGGCAGCGATTACGATCGAGATGAAGTAATCCGCAGAGCGAGATATTTGGAGCCCACCTATGACTTCCGCACAAAATTTGGTTATAGCAACATTATGTACCTTACTGCCGGCCAGATTGTTGAAGCCGTAACCGACACCACCTGGGACGATTTCCTGCGCTATCGCTTTTTCGAACCGCTGGGCATGGAACGCACCATCACCACAACCAATGAACTCGATAAATTCACAAATGTCGCCCAGCCTCATACTGAATTTGAGGAAAAAACCATCACAATCCCCTACCTGAACTGGGACAATATCGCACCGGCAGGCTCCATTATTTCGTCTGTAAATGATGTTGCGCAGTGGATCCGTTTGCAGCTCAATAATGGCGTTTATCAAAAGGATACGATTTTCAGCAAAAAAGTACAGCGCGAAATGTGGTCGCCGGTTACTACATTGCCTATCAGTGCCGGTGCAGAGCGCCTCTGGCCATCCACGCACCTCAAAGGCTATGCACTGGGTTGGCAGGTATATGATTACCTTGGTAAAAAAATCGTGACACACAATGGCGGATATGACGGCATGATTTCACAAACCGTACTCATCCCGGAGCTTAATATGGGTTTTGTCATCCTCACCAATAAAAATGCATCACTCTATTATCCATTGCAATACAAAACCATGGACATGCTCATCGGGGGAAATGATACCGACTGGAGCGAAATGTTCCTGAAATGGCAGAAAGGCCGTGAAGAAAAAGAAGAAGCTCAGAAAGAAGAAGCAATCCCGGCCAGCCTGCCGCTCGAAGACTATTGCGGAACCTATGGTGGCGATATTTATGGCGATGCTGAAGTAAAGATGAAAGAGGGCAAACTTTATATCGACCTGCTACCTACCAAAGGTTTTGAATCTACACTGGAACACCTCAATTGCAATGCATTTAGCATCCGTATGGAAGGTTTTCCATCATTACCCGGAGGGACAATAAACTTCCTGATCAATGAAAAAGGAAAACCAACCGAACTGATCATTGATATTCCCAATCCCGATTTTGATTTCGGGGAGCTGGAATTTAAAAAGAAAATGTAGCCGTAAATCTCTGGTATAAATAGGCACGATAAAGCGGATAAATTTCTGTTTTATCGTGCTTTTTGTTTTCGCAGCAAATGAAACAGCAACTGAACCCAAATCAGTTGACCGCATCGGCAGAACGCCCGATTCCCGAATAATCAAGCTGCTTTGTATTATCCAATCAGCATAGCGTATTTTTTTTCGTATTTACATCTGTATTTTTTGTATTTTTGATGATACCGGAAAGCACCAACATCAGTCAAACTGTAATTGCCTTAAACCTATGACCGATGGACACAGATAAGATATTTACTGAAAGCACATATTCTCAATCAACAGAAAACGCTGATGCAGCACATTTTGTCGTTTTAAATGATCCCAAAACCGGCATCTTCAAAATTATTCCTCAGAACGGAAAAACCACTGATTTTGATGATCAGATTACGCCTGACAAAAAAGAATGGAAAAGATTAAAAGATGGTATCAAAGAACTCGAAGAATTTAATGAAAGTACCGTTCGGCTTCAAGATGATCTTTATTTAATTGAAAAAGATGACAATGAAAACTACCTGCTCACAGAAATAAAAACCGGAAACAATATTACAGGCAAAAAAAGAACAGGAAACAATAAAAATCTCACAATTAGCTTTGAGTCAGCTTCTGACGGTCTGTGGTTTCTCGATTTCTCAAATAATGATGTACTTTACAGTGATGAGTACTACAAAATGCTGGGCTATGAGGCCGGGGAATTTGAAGCAACATTTGACAGTTGGGCAAACCTGATCCATCCGGATGACAAGCAGAAAGCGCTGGATATTTCAGACCAATGGATCAAAAAACGCACATCACATTATGAAAACACCTTCCGCCTCAGGCGAAAAGACGGCACTTACAGCTGGATTCAATCCATTGGCATTGTTGCAGAGCGAAACAATCATGGAGAAATTATCCGGATAATTGGGCGTCATAAAGATATTTCCGAAGAAAAAAGACAAGAAGGAGAAAGAAAACAGTATATTGAATTATTTGACAATCAACCTATAGCCTTATGGCAGGAAGACTTTTCAGAAGTTTGGAAATTTACTGAAGGCGCCAAAAAAACAGGCAAAAAACTAAGTTTAGAAATCCTAAATAATGACGTCAATCTTCTTAATGAGCTTTCTTCCAAAGTAAAAATCATTAGATGCAATAAAGAAGCATATCAACAAATCGATAGAAATTCCAAGAACGAAAACCTGGCAAGCCTTTTGAAGCCGGAAGTATTGCCGGTTTTTGCCGGTCAGGTAATGGCGATTTATGAAGGCAAAACGCAAAGCCACTTTGAATACAGCTGCACAACAGATGAAACCAACAGATCCTTTATTCTTCACTGGAGGGCAGAACCCGGTTTTGAAAATGATTATTCGCGTGTTATTGTATCTGTTACAGAAGTTACCGAGCTAAACGAAGCAAAGAAAGCGTTAAAAATCAGCGAAGAACGCCTGAAAGTAGCTTTTGAAGGAACGCTTGACGGTTTATGGGACTGGGACCTGAATTCCAACAAAGCATTTCATTCCGAACAATTTGCGCGCATGCTTGGCTTTGAACCCGATGAACTTCCTTATACCAGCGAAGCCTGGAGCCAGCTTCTGCATCCCGATGATATAAAATATGCCTATCAAAAAGTTAATGACTACCTGAGTGGGAAAAACTCCAAATATGAATCTGTTTTTCGGATGAAAACCAAAGACGGGCACTATAAATGGATAAAGGGGCGGGGCAAATTTGTAAGAGGCACTGATGGCCAACCCGAACGCTTTATTGGTTTCAATACGGATATCACAGCCCAAAAATATGCCGAAGACCGTTTGGAACACAGTGAGCACTTACTGAAAACAACCCTGAACAGTATTAATGAGGTCGTGCTTTTTCTTGATCCTGACTACACGATCAAGCTTGCAAACCATGCCGCTGCAAGAATATTAAACATACCGCTTTATCAGTTTGAAGGGCGCAAATGCTACGAACTGCTCTATGGCCGTGATTCCATTTGCCCCGATTGTCCGGCAGAAAAAACCCTCAAAACAAAAACCATTCAAACTGCTTTGCGCCACCGCCCTGACGGAACGGTACTGGACAGAAAAGTTTATCCGGCCATCATCGACAGGAAATTAACCGGAGCCGTAATTGTGTCGCGTGATATAAGCAAACAGGTGCAGGATGAAAGAGAAATTTTACAATCGCGCAATATTGCCCGCGAAAGCGAAGCCAAATGGGAATTACTGTACCACAATATGCCCAATGCCAGCCTGCAGGTAAACAATCAATATATCATCGAAGATGTTAATGAAGTAACATGCAGGATAACAGGCTATTCAAGAGAAGAATTGATTGGACAAAGGTGCGACATCATTTGTCCGAAAGGCCCGCATAAATGCCCTGTTTTTGATTTGGGCAAATTGAAAATTGATAATGATGAAACAACAGTAAAAGCAAAAGATGGAACCTTTGTGCCGGTTTTAAAAAGCTGCCGCCGCTTTAAATATGAAGGCACAGATATCATTATTGAAAACTTCCAGGACATCAGCCATATCAAAAAAATTGAGCACGAATTGGTTAAAGCGCGTGATAAAGCAGAAGAAAGCGACCGCCTGAAATCGGCATTCCTGGCCAATATGAGCCATGAAATCCGTACGCCAATGAACGGGATTATGGGCTTTACCGAACTGCTCCGCCAACCAAACCTCAGTAGCGATGAGCAGGATGTTTATCTCGATGTGATCCGAAAAAGCGGAAAAAGAATGCTCAATATCATCAGCGATTTGATCGATATCAGCCGCATAGAAGCCGGATCCACCGAAATCCATGAAGAAGAAACCAATACAGGGCAAATGCTTTTTGACCTCTTTACATTTTTTGAACCCGAGGCAAAAAACAAAGGAATCAAATTAACAAATAAATGGCCTAAAGAAGGCTGCACCATTATTACCGATAAAACAAAACTCAATCAGATTTTATCCAACCTGATCAAAAATGCCATCAAATATACCCATCAGGGCAAAATAGAAATTGGTTGCAAAAAAGATGACTTCCTGCTCACTTTTTATGTAAAAGATACCGGAATAGGAATACCTAAAGAGCTGCATGCCAAAGTCTTTGAACGCTTCCGCCAGGCCGAAATAAGTGTAGCACGACAATACGAAGGCGCCGGCCTGGGCTTAAGTATTTGCCAGGCTTATGCAAAATTACTGGGAGGCCAAATTGAACTGGAATCAGAACCCAGAAAAGGCAGTTGCTTTTATCTGAAGCTTCCCTGCAAACCCATACCACAAACGGACAGTATAAAATATTCGGAGCAAAGCATCAAAACATCGGAAAAGCTCATCAATGTTTTAATTGCAGAAGATGATGAGGACAATTACTTTTTGCTGCATGAATTTTTAAGCAAAAACAATGTGCGCTGCCTGCATGCACTGGACGGAATAGAAGCCGTTGAAATAGTGCGCAGCAATGAGGACATCCAGCTGGTTTTGATGGATATTAAAATGCCGCGAATGGACGGTTTTGAAGCCACCCGGCGCATCCGCGACATAAAACCCAATTTACCTGTTATAGCACAAACGGCTTTTGCGTCTGAAGACGATAAAGTATTGGCTCTGGAAGCCGGATGCTACGATTATATCAGCAAACCGATTAGGTTGGCGGAGCTTTATGATATGATCCTTAAATACCATATTTAGTTACTGTTTATAATGGCGCCCATAGCTTCGGGATTATTTCTTCCGAAAGCTTTCGGAATTGGAAACAGTTACTTCCGCAAACTCAGCACAGTCATCCCGTAAAGGCGGACGGGACTCCATGTTTCCTGTAAAGGAAAAGCAACGCACATCCTGAGCCAAAAAGCCAGCTTTATACGGTTTTATGGAATTGCGCAGAAAAAATCGCCACGGCATTTGTACCTTTGAGGCTGTAAATGGTGCTACTCGGAATTCCGCTGAAACATTTAAAGTATTCAACCGTTGGAAATTAAATACCTATCAAAATTTAGAGAACTATTTCGGGATAAACTTTCCCAAAGTTTGAAACTTTGGAAAAGTTTAACCTCCAATTCTAACTCAATTTTGATTACCCACAGAAAATCTAGTAGAACCCTTAAAATCCTCTTTGGAGAAAAGAAAACACCCATCCAATTCCATCATTTTTCCTATATTAGCCATAATTCAAAACGAAGCCAGCTATGAGCCTACCACACATTTACGACTACCGCGTACGAGCCAATTATCCCAATTTTACCTTTATCCGTTTTCTTGTAGATCAGGAAATCCAGCACAAAGAAAAAATACCCTTTGAAGGTTATCTGCCACCTGAAGTTGAATATAGGGACAGCCCGGATGGGAATTTTAAAAAACTCAGGCTCAGGCTTCTCGACAGCCATTTTCTAGCAAGCGCCGAAGCGGAACAGGCAAAAGAATATCTGGCAATGATTATTGCAGCCAAAAACGGCAATAAAGAAACAGCAAAACGTTTGACCAAGATTAACCTTGCCTACCTCAAGGAACGAACGGATTATTATAACGAAATAGAGATCATAGAAAATGATTTTATTGTTCCTTCTGTCAGCAGGGGAAATTACACAAACCGTAGCATCAGCCATAAAGGCACGATGCTGCTGGAATTGACACAGAAAGGGTATCCCGTGCCTGATTTTTGTATATTGACAGCTAAATCCTTTCTCGAAAATCAAAAAACAAGGAATAAACTCATCGACGATGCGATCAGCAATCTGGAACAACTCACCGGGCAGCAAATGGGAAATCCGGAAAACCCACTGATCTTTGCCCTGCGCACAGCCATGCCTCAATATATACCCGGTTTGATGCCCACCTACCTCAATGTGGGCGTAAGCGCTGCTGTTCATCAGGGTTTAACCAAAAAACACAAAAAAGAAAAAGCCGATAAAATTTACATCAATACACTGAAAAGCCTTTTTGACCTCCTTTATGAGGGTTCTTCCGTGCCTGATGAGCTGGCACCATGCTTTGCACATCAGGCAAAAGACCGCCGGGAAGCCATTTCGTGGCTGGAAAGTGCCATTAATAAAAAAGACAGCAAGCTTTTACAAGATGCGCGCTATCAGTGTCACTATTTTGTGCATCAAAGTCATGATTTTTTTAAACGCAATGAAGATTTACTCTTCACTTTTCTCAACGGTGTGCATGCGTATCCTTCCCTTATTTTCCAGAAAATGGTTTGGACAGTCGGGAATCTGGATTGTTATCCCGGCGTACTCTATTCGCGGCACAGCCGTACCGGTTTAGGCGTTCAGATTGAAAGCGTGCGCGATATTTTCGGAGAAGATATTATGACCGGAAATATTACTTCTGAGGATTTCGAGTATTTCGACAGGGAAGAAATAAAAGAGACCTATCCTGCTGTTTATCATGCACATCCATTACTGCCAATGCTGGAACACAAACTTAAATCACCGGCAACAGTCGAATTTGCAGCAGAGGCTTTTGGTGGCCACGCCAGTTTATTTGCCGTATTGCAGTTGAACCAATCGGAGCTTACGGGCAGGTCGGCTTTGCTTTCCGCGATGGATCTTTTCGAAAAAGGCATCATTGACAAACAGCGCGTCCTGGAACTTATCCACCCCTACCATCTGCGGCAGATTTTTAGCGAACGTATTGATGACCGAAGTTACAACAGCATGCAGGTATTCAGCAAAGCTTTTAGCATTTTGCCCCGCTCGGCTGTTTCTGCAAAAATATATTTTAGTGCCAGTACAGCTATTGCGGCCAAACGGCAGGGCGAAAAAGTATGCCTGTGCAAAGACCGTTTTGTACCTGAAGACACCATCATCCTTGGCGAAATGGACGCTATTGTCAGTTTAAACCCTGCTGCAATTCACGTAGTTACAGCCTGTCGTGGTTATGGCATCCCGGCATTTTTAAACCTGCAAAACTTTGGCGTCCAGCTTAAAGAAGGACAGCTTCAAAATAAAAAAGGTGTGAGGATATCTGAAGGCGAATGGGTTACTTTATCGAGCAAGCACCAAATATTGCTGCAAGGCAAAGCGAAATTTAAACCGGCCCGTTTTATAAAATATCTGGAAGGCGCCCGGCTCGAAATGAACCCAAAAGAAGAAAATGTTTTTACGCGATTGAAATTGGCTTACAATAAATATATGGAAATTGTCAATTCGCTTGAAACCGGTGATATCGTAGAATTGAGCGACTTGGTTAAACTTATCCGCAACGACCTAAGGGACGACCCGGATAAAGCCAAATCATTTGTAAACAACTGGTTTGATGACAATAAAGAACATTATTTAGAGCAAATCCTGAAGAGCGAACTGGGATCGCATCAGGATCAGAACCGTATTTATAATTACCTGACAACGGAACGTCAGGTGCGCTTTTTTAAAGAAATTATCCCCATTTGCCGCAAACGTGATATAAAAGGCTTTATGGCAGGCAGTTTTATGCTCGGCAGGTTCATCAGCAAAAGGCATCCTGTTCCCTTCTGGAAAGCACTGAATGAAACCGAGATCGCTTTTCTGCTCAATGAAAGCGTGCTCTTCGAAAAATACCTCCAGGTGCTTTATGAAGTTGGCGAGCAACATATAAACCGTGCCCGTTCAAAAATCCTGAATGAAGGTTTGTGGGATATTGAAATCAACAATAATAATATCCGCACCTTCATCACACTAAAACTTGCCGGCAAAAACTGGGATGCCATCGAACAAGCATCTTCCGAAGATGATTGTAAAGAAGTAGCATCACTCTACAAGCAGCTCAAAAAGAACTATGGTGCGCTTTACGACTACAGCAAAACATGGTCGCTCCATCAGCTCAAAGAAATATGTGAAGAAGAGAACATCCCCTTACCCGATGAAAATGAGCATTAAAGGGCGTTAATTTCCTGTGAAAAAAAAGGATACCATATTAGGATGATTATTTGTAGGTTTGCGCTTTAATAAAATGACCGCATTATGTCGAAAACGCGCTATATTTTTGTTACAGGAGGCGTAACCTCCTCACTGGGAAAAGGGATTATTTCAGCGTCACTGGCCAAACTGCTGCAAGCCCGAGGATACAGTGTTACCATTCAAAAGCTGGATCCTTACATCAATATCGATCCAGGCACACTCAACCCCTACGAACATGGCGAGTGCTTTGTAACTGAAGATGGCGCAGAAACCGATCTGGATCTAGGTCATTATGAACGTTTTATGAACCAGCCTACCAGTCAGGCAAATAATGTAACCACAGGACGAATCTATCAGTCGGTTATTGATAAAGAAAGAAGGGGCGATTATCTCGGCAATACAGTTCAGGTTATCCCACACATTACCGATGAGATTAAATACCGCATCAAAATACTGGGAAATACAGGCTATTATGACTTTATAATTACAGAAATCGGCGGAACAGTAGGTGATATTGAATCCCTGCCATATGTGGAAACTGTCAGGCAGTTACGCTGGGAACTGGGCAAACGCTGCGTTGTTGTGCACCTCACTTTGGTGCCCTTCCTTTCGGCAGCCGGTGAATTAAAAACGAAACCCACACAGCATAGCGTTAAAACATTGCTCGAAAGCGGAGTTCAGCCCGACATTATCGTTTGTCGTACCGAACATCACCTGCACCAGAGCCTGCGCAGTAAAATTGCCCTTTTCTGCAATGTGGACGAAACTTCGGTAATGGAATCCATTGACGCATCAACGATTTATGAAGTACCTCTGCTAATGCGTCAGGAAGGACTGGATCAGGAAGTGCTGCGCAAATGTGAAATGCCTTTGGATACTTATCCCGATTTGCAACGCTGGGAAGATTTCCTCACAAAACTTAAAAACCCAAAAACGGAAGTGCGCATTGGCCTGGTGGGCAAATATGTTGAGCTAAAAGACGCATATAAATCTATCATAGAATCATTTACACATGCCGGAACAGCCAATGAATGCAAGGTTAAACTGGAGATGGTGCATTCCGAAGAGGTAAATGCTGAAAATGCAGAAGAAATGCTCAGCAATCTGGACGGTATTTTGGTAGCACCCGGATTTGGAAACCGTGGCATTGAAGGAAAAATTGAAGCCGTGCGCTATGCACGTGAAAACAAAATCCCTTTCCTCGGCATTTGTTTGGGCATGCAATGTGCCGTTATCGAATTTGCGCGCAATGTGCTGAAACTCGAAAATGCCAATTCGACTGAGTTTAATAAACGCACGCCCAATCCAGTAATCGACATCATGGAAATGCAGAAAAAAATCAGCGGAATGGGCGGAACCATGCGACTGGGCGCTTATCCATGCCATTTGAAAGAAGGCAGCCTGGCATATGAAGCCTATAATACCATTGAAATTGCCGAACGGCACAGGCACCGCTATGAGTTCAACAACCATTACAGTGCTGCATACGAAAATGCCGGCATGAAACTCAGCGGCTTGAACCCCAAAGAAAATCTGGTAGAAATCATTGAGCTTAAAGACCATCCATGGTTTCTGGGCGTGCAGTTCCATCCCGAATATAAAAGTACGGTAGCGCGTCCTCATCCGGTATTTGTGCGCTTTGTAAAAGCTGTAATCGACAACAAAAAATAATCTTTTTGCCCGTTTCGGTTCTCAGGTACGTTTTCAGGCATAAAAGCGTTATATATTGAAAGCCTTGAGATGCAGCATAAAACGAAACTTTTATTCATTCTGGGAGTTTTCTTTTCAATTCTCGCTTTTGGTCAGGGAACCGGAGGTTTTTCGCGCTTTTATGACAGTGAGCTAAGCCTGAACCCGGCTTTCGTAGGTATTGCCCACGAAAAATGGGTCTTTAATGATATCCTGGCAATTACTCAGCTCAACGACAGTGTTAGCTTTTTCACAAACAGCGCGTCTTTTCATCTGAATTTTAAATTCTCGGAAGCTAAAAATTATTACGGTCTTAAAATCATTACCGAAAGGGATTACCGTCTCGGGGCTGGCATTCATGATGAAAGAAGGTGGTCATCGGATTATCGCTATACATATTTCAGTGATTACCTGACATTTGCTTATCATAAAATGACACCACAGGCAATGATCTCTTTTGGAGTTCAGGGCGGGGTTTTCAAAACATCCGACTATCAGCCTGATTCCGTTCCGGGACTTGCCGATAGTCTGCAGCCCGCATTGATAAAAGGCGAATACACCCCCGATTTCAATTTTGGGATTATTTACAGCCGAAACCCAATGAGCTGCTGGAAAGATGACCAGCATTACCAATTTCAAATGGGCATTTCTGGCTATCATTTATTACAGGATTTCAATAATTCCGAAGATACCGTACTGTTTCCGTCCCGTACGATCAATGCACATGCCGGATACCTTATTAAAGTTAACCGCGCTATTGGGCTTATTCCCCGCGCATTATACACTTACAACGGAAAAGGAGAATTTAATGGAGGATTAACGCTTTTATTGCGGCAGCACGAAATATTCTTTGACCGTTTGCGTTTTGGGATTCACTATAAAACCAGCCGCCATTTGGTCTTGTCCACCGGATTGCGTTTCTTTTTTGGTAATGAAAAGGAAGTAAAAGCAATTGATGTGGCCTTTAGCTATGACATTGATGTCCGCGGACAAAACCCTGAGTACTACCATCAAATGTCGTTCAGCCTGCGCTTTTACCCCTTTATGATCTGCTGGGAAACATCCCGGTGCTCTGATGCGTATAAATTTGAGGAGATTTATTGATTATGTGATCTGCTCCCATATCGTAAATTTCGTGTTGGCAAAGTCAAACTGCGGCTCCAGGCCAATGCAGGGCAAGCATCTGTCACACTTTTCTGAACACTCCCGACAGGTCATCTTGATATGCACTTACATACTAACTTCTAACTCAATTAATTCATCGCCATTCCTACAAATCTTTCAACACTTTCCAATAACCCGATTTATCGCTCCCAATACGTTCAATTATTCCTTTATCCTTTAAAGCTTTGACCTTCCGTTTTGCAGTACTCAAACTTATATTCAATCGCTCACTGATTTTAGAGGCGGTAATGCTTTTATTTTCTTCAATTAAACTAAATACAGGGTCATTTTGAGCTTTTACAGTGTCATTTACAGTATCAATGATGCATTTATATTGGACATGCAACTCACGGTTTTTCAGCAAATAACTTTCGTAATTGAGCAAATTAAGCAGGAAACGGATTAAAAATTCTTCTGTTTTGTAAATATTATTAGATAAATCCTCAAAGTTTGCCCGAACCAGCGCATTGCGAAAATACCATGAATGCGCGGCAAACAAATCGTTATTGACATCTTTAAAACCAAGTTTACGCAGGTATTTAATTAAAAAAATTGCAGTTGTTCTTGTGTTGCCCTCTCCAAATACATGAATTTGCCATAAATACGAGATAAAATGTGCTATATGTTCTACGATTTCCTGCCGGCTCAATCCTTTATAGCTAAATAATTTTTCTTGTCGCAGATCATACTCCAAAGTTGCCTGCAGGTTTTCAGCGGTGGCATATAAAACTGATTCGCCATTCAATACCCATTCCCTTTTGGTGATGTTGTAATCACGGATTTTACCTGCATGCTTATAAATTCCCTCAAATAACCTTCGATGGATACCGAGATACTCCATTGGTGAAAGTGCAAATGTTTCCTCACCCAATATTTCTGTTATGCGTGCAGAAACCTTGTCGGCTTCTTCGGTGCGGCTTACTGCATTCTTTGCAGGTTGCTCCTGATAATAACGATCAATTCTTCTTTTTACTTCTTCGATGGAAATATAGCCCTCTATATTTTGTCTGGCCGTATCCAACAAATAAGCAGAGGTCTCCAATCCGTCAACCTTTTGTAATCCGATTGCCGTTTTCCAAACTTTTGCCCGACTGGCCTTACGCGGTTCTCCCTGCCTTATGTATTCCTCGAAATTATCCATTGTCAAAGCTACAATTTTTTTAGGATGCGCCGTCATCGTGCAGCTATCGAAAAATAAAAAAACTGTGGTATGCACCTAACACATATTAAAAAAAGGGGTAATTTCGTGGATAATCATGATGCATTTATCTACTGACCTCTAACCTGCTCTATTCATAAAATGCAAACAAAATAATGTAAGCAGCTTAAATTTAAGTGTTTATTAAATTTATATCCTGAAATTGAATTTGTTTGCATTTTACTAGTGCATTAAATCAGGCCATCTGCTTCGTTGCTAAAGCTTTGAAATAGGCGACTATATCTTCAGCTTTAGACGCCTCACATCTGACCTGAATTTAAAGCATGAATAAAGCAGGCTAAAACAGATATAGGAATCAGAGCCCATCTTAACGAAAAAAATGTAAACCATTTTCACTCCTTCACCCATTTCCCGCTTTCAGCAAAACCTGCTGCATTAGAAATTTTATAAACATAAGTGCCGGCAGGCAAAGCCGAGGTATTGATGATATTGCCTGTTCCCTGCACCTCTGTTTGGATAGCCGGCTTAGCCCCCATATCGTAAAGTTCGAGCTGGCAAGCACCAAGCTGCGGCCCCAGGTCGATGCGCATTTGCCCCTTTCCCGGGTTGGGGCTGATGAGGATTGGGGAAATCGAAAATCCATCTTCATTTTCGTGGAGGGAGGTGATGAGGCCCTGATCGTTTAGTTTGATAAGCAAAATATTATGATTATACCCATTCTCTAATACTGACAATATGCATCCCCCATCATCTGTAGCCGCAATGCAATATAGCAAATAATAATTATCGCCACCATAAAAATAGGTCCATTCCGTATTAAAGTCCGAATCAATTCTGCTTACAGTAATACGCGTTGCTTTTGTTGGATTTGCGCCTATATTTCCTCCGATAAAAAACGAGCCATCATCCGATATGTCCAAACTTTTAAACCCGGCAGTGTAGCTCATTGTATCTAAATTCTTATAAACAATACGCCTGTCTTTTAAATTTAGCAATGAATCAAGGCATACAAAACCAATTGAATACGCTGAATTCCCCATACCTGTACTATCCTCGTCCCAAATTCTTCCGCTCATAATTACTTCATTAGGGGTTTTCTCCCTGATAATGTTATCATGTTTAACTTCTAACAGTTCTAATCCATTAAAGATTAACGTATCCAATGGATTGAACAAAGAATCATAAACACCGATTTGTGCTACCCATTCAGTGTCAGGAAAACCTGCGCCACAAGTCAAATATTTATTATTTATACAGTTAAAATCTTTTGGAGCTGCCAAGAGCCAATTACTGTCATAATATTGTTTATGAAAAACTGTATCCTGCTCTTTGGGTATACGCACCAAATCAATTAAAAAATTGAAATCCAAGGACTCATTTTGACCCAAATCAAAAATAGAGCAAAAAATAAGTTCTCCATTTTGGCCAATATTCGGACAGGACTGATTTACAAAATTTACATTAACAAGATCAGTAAAAAACTTGTACCGATTTAAAACGCTCAGATCATCATCTCTCTCTTCTAAAAGATAATACACGCTATCATTTATAGTTGCAAAGCCAAGAGACCACAGCCGGCCTTCATATTTAAAAACATTAAACGGAAACTCACCAGGTATAAAAGATGAACTTATATGATCGCCATAAGCATCAAATTGCATTAAACCATGCGTCCCTTCACCAGACTCAATATTATTAGAAGTTACTACTAAATAGTAATTTCCATCTGATTCTGTAAGGCTGACGCCTCTGATTATATTCTCCTGATCAACAATACTGGAAATAAAACTGTTTTGGGCATATAAAACCTTGACTAATAAAAACAAAAGTATTGCAATTTTTTTCATTATTTTACGATTAGAACAGGCCAACACATTTAATTAATTGGCCTGTTAATTATATCAAAACTGTTTACAAGACACCTATAGGGCTATAGGTATAATGTTTTACCCCATATTTTATGGTGTAAAGATGTTCATTCATTTTATATTCTAATGTACCTAGATACATAAGTTCATGCTCAACATCAAAATTAGATAAAATCCGGCCTCCTCCCGGATTATTTTGATCGATAAATATTTGTGCTTGCTCCAAATAAAAATTCCAATCCACTGGAGAAACACAATCAGGATAATTTCCAGCTGCATCAGAAATAGTACACCAAGCTCTATAATCTACTATATTATCACCCGGTGTAGGGTCATTTGGATTTAATAAATCATCCGCGAACACATTTACAGTTACAGAAATAATATTAGAATAATAAATATGCATTCCCGGAGGCAAAGTACCAGTATGTACTGGGTTTAATTTACTTTCCAACTCAGTTGTAGCGTCTCTGCCAATAAACTGACCAACGCATGGCCCATTGCAAATACCTTCTTCTCCAAGAGCATACCACCATTCCCAACTTTCAAATGGATCTGGATCATTAGCCGAATTAACACCAAAAACAGAGCCCATACTTAGCTGCACTATATTATTTTGAACATTGACCAAACCCACATCGCCAACTATAAAGGATTTGTTCTCTTCACCTATTGCATGATACCGGACGGAGAGTTGATCTGCCATCTGGTTCAGCACATCATTGATCTCATCCAGTTCGGCTTCCTGTGAACTGTTTAACTGAAGGTAAAAATAGTCGGTATAATGCAGGGTCTTTTCGTGCTGGGCATCAGCCTGGGCATAATCATAATTCAGGCTGGCTTCCATATTCCAAACAGCATCGTTCAGGCTCATTGTTTCTCCGGATTTAAAGTTATTGTTCTGCAATTTATCTTTAAACCCAAGTATCAAGGCCTCTGTGTTTAAATCTTCTTTACTTAATGACCCTGTAGTGTTTTGTATTTCATCTTTCTTACAGGAACTCAATCCTGCTATTAAAATAATTGCGTATAGAAATAGTTTATTTTTCATTATGTTGATTTTGAATTGTTTAATTGATTTACTTATATTTCCTATTCTAGACCAACTTATGTAAAACCGGCTGAAAAGCCTTTGTATTTCCCTTTAAACCACTGAGGGGGGGGGTATTTATATACCATAAAACCGGATCTATTCACTTCTACAATCTTTTTGAATTTTGAATTCCGTACTAATGTGATTACAAAACTACATAAATATTACACATATACAAGTAAAATTCAATCAAAATTAGCTTTTTTACTCCTTCACCCATTTCCCGCTTTCAGCAAAACCTGCTGCATTGGAAATTTTATAAACATAAGTGCCGGCAGGCAAAGCCGAGGTATTGATGATATTGCCTGTTCCCTGCACCTCTGTTTGGATAGCCGGCTTAGCCCCCATATCGTAAAGTTCGAGCTGGCAAGCACCAAGCTGCGGCCCCAGGTCGATGCGCATTTGCCCCTTTCCCGGGTTGGGGCTGATGAGGATTGGGGAAATCGAAAATCCATCTTCATTTTCGTGGAGGGAGGTGATGAGGCCCTGATCGTTTAGTTTGATAAGCAAAATATTATGATTATACCCATTCTCTAATACTGACAATATGCATCCCCCATCATCTGTAGCCGCAATGCAATATAGCAAATAATAATTATCGCCACCATAAAAATAGGTCCATTCCGTATTAAAGTCCGAATCAATTCTGCTTACAGTAATACGCGTTGCTTTTGTTGGATTTGCGCCTATATTTCCTCCGATAAAAAACGAGCCATCATCCGATATGTCCAAACTTTTAAACCCGGCAGTGTAGCTCATTGTATCTAAATTCTTATAAACAATACGCCTGTCTTTTAAATTTAGCAATGAATCAAGGCATACAAAACCAATTGAATACGCTGAATTCCCCATACCTGTACTATCCTCGTCCCAAATTCTTCCGCTCATAATTACTTCATTAGGGGTTTTCTCCCTGATAATGTTATCATGTTTAACTTCTAACAGTTCTAATCCATTAAAGATTAACGTATCCAATGGATTGAACAAAGAATCATAAACACCGATTTGTGCTACCCATTCAGTGTCAGGAAAACCTGCGCCACAAGTCAAATATTTATTATTTATACAGTTAAAATCTTTTGGAGCTGCCAAGAGCCAATTACTGTCATAATATTGTTTATGAAAAACTGTATCCTGCTCTTTGGGTATACGCACCAAATCAATTAAAAAATTGAAATCCAAGGACTCATTTTGACCCAAATCAAAAATAGAGCAAAAAATAAGTTCTCCATTTTGGCCAATATTCGGACAGGACTGATTTACAAAATTTACATTAACAAGATCAGTAAAAAACTTGTACCGATTTAAAACGCTCAGATCATCATCTCTCTCTTCTAAAAGATAATACACGCTATCATTTATAGTTGCAAAGCCAAGAGACCACAGCCGGCCTTCATATTTAAAAACATTAAACGGAAACTCACCAGGTATAAAAGATGAACTTATATGATCGCCATAAGCATCAAATTGCATTAAACCATGCGTCCCTTCACCAGACTCAATATTATTAGAAGTTACTACTAAATAGTAATTTCCATCTGATTCTGTAAGGCTGACGCCTCTGATTATATTCTCCTGATCAACAATACTGGAAATAAAACTGTTTTGGGCATATAAAACCTTGACTAATAAAAACAAAAGTATTGCAATTTTTTTCATTATTTTACGATTAGAACAGGCCAACACATTTAATTAATTGGCCTGTTAATTATATCAAAACTGTTTACAAGACACCTATAGGGCTATAGGTATAATGTTTTACCCCATATTTTATGGTGTAAAGATGTTCATTCATTTTATATTCTAATGTACCTAGATACATAAGTTCATGCTCAACATCAAAATTAGATAAAATCCGGCCTCCTCCCGGATTATTTTGATCGATAAATATTTGTGCTTGCTCCAAATAAAAATTCCAATCCACTGGAGAAACACAATCAGGATAATTTCCAGCTGCATCAGAAATAGTACACCAAGCTCTATAATCTACTATATTATCACCCGGTGTAGGGTCATTTGGATTTAATAAATCATCCGCGAACACATTTACAGTTACAGAAATAATATTAGAATAATAAATATGCATTCCCGGAGGCAAAGTACCAGTATGTACTGGGTTTAATTTACTTTCCAACTCAGTTGTAGCGTCTCTGCCAATAAACTGACCAACGCATGGCCCATTGCAAATACCTTCTTCTCCAAGAGCATACCACCATTCCCAACTTTCAAATGGATCTGGATCATTAGCCGAATTAACACCAAAAACAGAGCCCATACTTAGCTGCACTATATTATTTTGAACATTGACCAAACCCACATCGCCAACTATAAAGGATTTGTTCTCTTCACCTATTGCATGATACCGGACGGAGAGTTGATCTGCCATCTGGTTCAGCACATCATTGATCTCATCCAGTTCGGCTTCCTGTGAACTGTTTAACTGAAGGTAAAAATAGTCGGTATAATGCAGGGTCTTTTCGTGCTGGGCATCAGCCTGGGCATAATCATAATTCAGGCTGGCTTCCATATTCCAAACAGCATCGTTCAGGCTCATTGTTTCTCCGGATTTAAAGTTATTGTTCTGCAATTTATCTTTAAACCCAAGTATCAAGGCCTCTGTGTTTAAATCTTCTTTACTTAATGACCCTGTAGTGTTTTGTATTTCATCTTTCTTACAGGAACTCAATCCTGCTATTAAAATAATTGCGTATAGAAATAGTTTATTTTTCATTATGTTGATTTTGAATTGTTTAATTGATTTACTTATATTTCCTATTCTAGACCAACTTATGTAAAACCGGCTGAAAAGCCTTTGTATTTCCCTTTAAACCACTGAGGGGGGGGTATTTATATACCATAAAACCGGATCTATTCACTTCTACAATCTTTTTGAATTTTGAATTCCGTACTAATGTGATTACAAAACTACATAAATATTACACATATACAAGTAAAATTCAATCAAAATTAGCTTTTTTACTCCTTCACCCATTTCCCGCTTTCAGCAAAACCTGCTGCATTGGAAATTTTATAAACATAAGTGCCGGCAGGCAAAGCCGAGGTATTGATGATATTGCCTGTTCCCTGCACTTCTGTTTGGATAGCCAGCTTTGCTCCCATATCGTAAAGTTCGAGCTGGCAAGCGCCAAGCTGTGGCCCCAGGTCGATGCGCATTTGCCCCTTTCCCGGGTTGGGGCTGATGAGGATTGGGGAGATCGAAAATCCATCCTCAGCTTCGTGGAGGGAGGTGATGAGGCCGTTATTGTCAACTTTGATAATTAGGCTGTTACATGCCCTTTCATTCAAATCATAGACCAATGCCATTAAACAACCCCCATCTGAGGTTGCATGTTTGTCCCTCACAACAAATTCCCCTCCATCGCAATAAAAATACATCCAATCAATATTCAAAGACGAATCTATTTTGGCCAAAACAGCCCGCCCGGGCAAATAAGGATCTACCAACAATGTACCTCCAACAAATAGCTCTTTTGGGTCACGGCTGTCCAGGCTATTAAACCCAGCAGTAAAAACGGAAGTATCAACCGTGGCGCAATAAATATCCGCCTCATCAATAATTTCGTATTGAGTGTTCATTTTAAGAACAGAAATGGAATGAGGACATGCCCCACCCATATGCCGACCCGACATATAAACAGAGTTTTCTGTTGGAGCTACCATAGAATTGTTATACCTGAAATAAGGTCTTTCAACACCATAAAAACCCAGGGTATCCAATAGATTGAGGTTCTTGTCAAAAACCATTATTTTTGTTTTTGTACGGTTGGCCAGGAGTGAATCATCAGGAAACCCGGTAACGATACCAAGCAGATTATCATTAAAACCAATAAAATCCTGTGCATTGCAAAAACGATCAGGATCGTAAGTTTTCCTTTTTGTTATTTCAGCTAATGCCGAATCAATCACAACAAAATCCAATACAACTTCTCCTAAAATATTCGTTGAATCTTTTTCCAGCGATGCAACAAAAGCCAGGCTACCATCTTTTAAGAATTTCGGACTGCTCATTTTTGATAAGCCGTAATACTTAACAGCCGGATAGAGATATTCCTTAACAACTTCCAGACTTTCATTATATTGCCGGATGCAATAATATGAGTTACTGTCTTCTTTAATCAACACCCCCACCGTATAATATTGCCCGTCCCGAACAAATGACTCTAAAGCACTATGGCCATCATGAAACCAGCGCATATTTAATATTTCCCCAAACTGATCCAGCTGATATACCCGGCAAGTTCGAGTCAGTGTATAATACTCAGCCAATCCTTCTGTAAGATAATATGTATCACCAATACTATTAGCGCTTACTATTCCTTGAACATAATCTTTATCTTTAATCTTTTTAATAAAACTGTTTTGGGATTTAGCAGAAAACAAAATAAACCAAATTATAATTATTAAGAAAAAATATTTTTTCATAGATATAGCAGATTTTCCGGGACGACAAAAGTATTGTCATCCCGGATTATTTAACAATTTGAATTGATTATAAAATGATTATAGGGTGTGTTCCATAATGTTTAATCCCATATTTAGGGTTATAGGTATAAATTTTCATTTCAAACACGCCTCCAACAGTAGTTGTTGTATAAGAGACATCCACATCAATAAAAACTTTGCCATATGGCCTGAATTCATTGTTAATTATAAGGTCTGCTTCATCAAGATAATACTGCCAGGTTTCCGGCGAACAGCAATCGTTAATAATCGTATTAGGATCCCACTGATTATACTCACTTACCCACATCCTGTAATTTCCATCATCATCAATTAGGTTATACCAAACTGCATCAATCAAAGTGGAATCTACATCTGTATAGTATATGTGCATTCCGGGAGGCAAAGTACCTCCATCACTTGAGTTCAACCTGCTTTCAAGCTCGGTCATTCCATTCCTGTCCAAATACTGTCCTTGGTTAGGGCCGCTGCATATCCCATCACTCCAGGCATACCACCACTCCCAGTTTTCAAAAGGAGGGCAATTGCCTGCAGGATCAATACCAAAAACAGAGCCCATACTTAGCTGCGCTATATTGTTTTGAACAATGACCAAACCCACATCACCAACTATAAAGGATTTGTTCTCTTCACCTATTGCATGATAATGAACGGAGAGTTGATCTGCCATCTGGTTCAGTACGTCATTGATCTCATCCAGTTCGGCTTCCTGTGAACTGTTTAACTGAAGGTAAAAATAGTCGGTATAATGCAGGGTCTTTTCGTGCTGGGCATCAGCCTGGGCATAATCATAATTCAGGCTGGCTTCCATATTCCAAACGGCATCGTTCAGGCTCATTGTTTCTCCTGATTTAAAGTTATTGTTCTGCAATTTATCTTTAAACCCAAGTATCAAGGCCTCTGTATTTAAATCTTCTTTACTTAATGGTTCTGTAGTGTTTTGTATTTCATCTTTCTTACAGGAACTCAATCCTGCTATTAAAATAATTGCGTATAGAAATAGTTTATTTTTCATTATGTTGATTTTGAATTGTTTAATTGATTTACTTATATTTCCTATTCTAGACCAACTTATGTAAAACCGGCTGAAAAGCCTTTGTATTTTCCCTTAAACCAATGAGGAGGGGATATTTATATACCATAAAACCGGATCTATTCACTTCTAAAATCTTTTTGAATTTTGAGTTCCGTAATAAGCTGATTACAAATCTACATAAATATTACACATATACAAGTAAAATTCAATCAAAATTAGCTTTTTTACTCCTTCACCCATTTCCCGCTTTCAGCAAAACCTGCTGCATTGGAAATTTTATAAACATAAGTGCCGGCAGGCAAAGCCGAGGTATTGATGATATTGCCTGTTCCCTGTACTTCTGTTTGGATAGCCAGCTTTGCTCCCATATCGTAAAGTTCGAGCTGGCAAGCACCAAGCTGCGGTCCCAGATCGATGCGCATTTGCCCGCGCCCGGGATTAGGGCTGATCAGGATTGGGGAAATTTTCAGGTACTCATCTTCTATACTTGTGGTAATGGGTTGGTTGGGGATTTTGAAAAGAACAGAAAAATTTGCATTGGGAGAAGTATAGGTCGCACTCGATGTTAATATAAATCCACCATCTAATGTTGGGTTTACGCTGTGTGCCATAATTTTCAACCCCTCTACGGTTTGGATAAAATACGTCCATAAAACATCTAGATTTCCATCTAACTTACTAATAATAAAGGCTCTACTTCCAAAAAAATAGTCATGATGCAGTTGGCCGGCCATAAAAATATCTCCTTCGCTATTCATCACTATAGCTTGAATATAAGCAGGATAGCTTGAAGAATCCATAACATTATAAATCATCCTCTCTGAGATTAAATCCATATCCGGACTATATTTTCCTACATATAGGTGATTTTGTTCAACTTGAGAGCTCGAATAAAAAGAATGTGTCCCTGCAATTAAAATATTTCTTTCAGCATCAAATATCATTCCTGCCGGGTTTACAATCTTTTTATCCCCAGTACCATCTAATTTACAACTTTTAAATACATTCATATTTTCATCGAAGCCAACAAGTTCAACCGAACTATTTGAGTATGGTTTTGAAGCACCATAGACATAGTTCTTGTTATTGTCATGAAGGAAATAGCGGGGAACCTGCATCCATGATGAATCTGTAATAACCGGATAGCTCCAAATCGAATCAGTTTCCGGAAAGAACCGGACAAATTCAGCCGCATCAAAATATCCAGTCGAACCAGAAAGCACTGAATATCTGTAGATTATCACAGAGCCAATACTTCCGTCCGGGTTGATGTAAGGAGGAAATTCAGAACTCTCATAAACCCAGGGCTCTTTAATTCTAATCCGATGCACCCCATCAATCGTCAAGTCATTCCTTAACCTGTTTAATTCATAAACTCCCAAAAACAGGCAAAATTTTTTAATCGAGCAAGGTCAGGCATTGCGAATCAAGAATAATCGCTTAAATTTCTATATATTTACCCTAATCACATAGCTTATGAGCATAATTTTCCTATTTGGGCTTTTCAGTAAAGCCCACTGATAATTTTATTTGACATCAAGATGTTGAAGAACATTAGCTTACCGAATTTTGGCCTAAATCCTTAGGGTTTCAAATTTCTTAAAGCATTTCATAAACACCCGGTCGCTGTAAAATTCTGCAGGCAGCTCTATTTTAATTTTTGATTTCAGTACTTTGATCCGGGCAGCTACTTTGATCAGCTTCAATTGAAGTGTTTTCATAGTTGCTTTAGCAAACTCTGTCCCTACTAACGCCATGCTTTGCAAGCTGTGCATCAGGACATAAGCAGCAGAATGCAAAAACAACCTGAACTGATTGGCCTTAAAGCTGTTGCAGGACATCCTGTCCGACTTAAGGTATGTTTTATGTTCTTTGATACGCAATTCGGCTGCGCCCCTTGCGCAATATCCTTGTTCGTAAAGCGCCTTGGCACGAACATTTTGCAGGCTGCTGACAATATACCTTACATTTGTCCCCATGCTGCTTACTTCTACTTTGACTACCACTCGTTCGGCAAAAGCCCAACTGGATGCCTGATATTGAAAGCTATGATAACGTTTCACTGGTGTACCCGACTGTTGGAAGTTTTTTTTGGCGCTTTCTATGGTTATTTTGGCCTTTTGGTTTAAAACAGAATTGCCACTGAGCCCTGTGATAAATTCAACCCTATGGCTCTCCCTTGCCCACTCCATAAACTCTTTGGAACAAAAATGGCTGTCGCCCCTAAGGATGATCATCGTGTTGGGCCAATGCTGGCGCAGGTAGCTTATGATGCGTTTGTGGATCGAAAAAACATCAAGGCTTTTGCTGCGGCGGCCAGGTTTGAGGATAGTGGTTACCAGCTTGCCCGAAAAGCCTTCATATATGTGCAAAGGCATATAGCAATAGTCCCCGTAGTAATTATTGAACATGGTAAGCTGCTGATTACCATATGTTAAGCTGCTTGTATCGTCAGAATCAAGTATAATAATTTTTGGTTCGTGGTCATAGGAAGCGATAAATTTATCTACAAAGACCTTGGCCATTTTGTAGTTCTGAGAAGCCGTGATTTGATTCTCAAAACGACTCATTGTAGGCTGGGCTGAAAGGCTTTCTGTAGTCTCACAGCATACCTTAACTACCTCATCGTCCCTGAGCGCATTGCAGTCATTTGCATCTTCAAAGCCTGCAGCAATTTGCATAATACGCTGGCTTAGAAGGCGTTTTGTGCTGTGCTTGACATAACTTTGGTTGCGGGGGTCTTCAATGCAGCCTGCAAGGCTGTCGATTAAACCAAGCTGTTTTTCTACTTCGCGAAGCAATAATAGGCCGCCATCACTTGATGTCTTTTTCAAAGTAAAGTTAACCTCAACCTTTTTGCCATTTGAACTGGTGAGAGGAAAAAGGCTCTTTTGTGTAATTTCCTGTGGTTTTGTGCCACTGTTTGAAATATTCTTTGTATTTTTAGCCATAGGGATTTTTGTTTTTGTTTGCCGACATAAAGATACTGAATATCAATGAGGTATCGCACAAATTTCCCTATTTTTTTTTGGTTTATGAATAATTTAGGTCAAGTGCCTCTGAACATAATAAAATGATGTGTCATTATCTTTCTCAGTACCAATTAAATATATTTCATTATCGATATTGAACGGAAAAAAAGCTGAGCTTTCACCCTCTAAAAAGCATTCCTTTATTACTTGCCCAAACAAATCAATCAAATAAACCTTCGTACCATAAATACTGTCACTTTTATTGTGAATATATTCAGTATAATAATAAAAGTCGCCTTTTGAAGCAAGAGTTAAGGGCCATTGCTGTCCCTCATTCTCAAATTTTCGCATAAATGATTCCTGCGCAAAAGAGCTCATCACAACAAAAAGCCCCATTAAAAGTGAAAATGCTGATTTTTTCATATAGCTGTTTTAATTATTGATGTATGCGTATCTATTTACCCGAATTCATATTACATGACTTTAATAAGACGGTAACAATATCCCCACTCTATTCCTGCTTCATCCTTACAGCAAACTAAACTAATATTTGGAAATAAAATTGTATTACAGGATGGCCATCCGGGAAAAAAACTGCCTCAACAGGAAAGCTATCTTTATAAATTACTATACTACAGATATTTATAACAATATAATGTAATAGTATAAATTAAATATTCATCATCACAAAAAAATCACCGGAAATACTTGCCAATAAATTTTACTATAAATTATGCAACAAACAGCTGTTCATTAAAAATTTTTTGTACCTTTAGGCTTACAAAAACCAATCACAGCATACAATGAAATTCATTACGCATTTATGGAAAGCAGGAATACTTCTTATTATATCTTTTATATTGCTCTACTCCTGCGCAAAAGAGGACGACAACTATAATTACGATCCGGATAATTATTATCCCACCTGCATGATAACCAATCCGGGGCTCGATTCCAAAGTTGTTACCGGCGGCAGGCTCACAATTACTGTCAATGCAACTGATTATGTGGGAGAGGTTCGCAAAATTGAATTTTATCACGAAGGCGATCTGATTGGCACGGATGATATGGCGCCCTATATCCATACCTGGAAGGCTTCAAATGATGAACGCCTGGGCATGCACCTCTTTACGGCTTCCAGTATAAATAATCTGGGCAACTTTACTACCGACAGCGTTTGGGTAAAGGTCATCCCGCCCGGCATCCCCCCTGTTGCAGGATTTACATACACACCTGATCAAGGTATGGCCCCACTGCAGGTGCAATTTACAGACACCTCCCTAAACAGCCCAACAAGCTGGATCTATATATTCAGTAATGGTAAAAACAGCCGGGAACAAAACCCGCTCTATACTTTTGAGGAAAACGGAGTTTACAGCGTAACATTCAAAGTCATGAACGATTATGGCTCTGATACGGTTTATTCACCCGATATTATTTATGTAGGCACACTGCCAGGCACATATCCCACAACCGGTTTTATGCCGGTCAATTCGCGCACATTTCAAATGGGCAACGAAAAGGGCGATGCAGACGAAAAACCGCTACATCCTGTTAAATTAAGCTATTATCAGATCTCGAAATATGAAATCACAGCGTATCAATATGCCCAATTCCTTAATGAAATTGAAAGCCCGGCAGATTGTATCATTGATGGATACCAATATCTGGATATCAGCAATATGGACTGCCCTATTGAATATTCAAATAATCAATTTATCCCAAAACTGCATTTGGAAGACCACCCGGTAACATTTGTCAGTTGGTACGGAGCTTATTTTTATGCCTTGCATTATGACTGGAGCTTACCTACTGAAGCCGAATGGGAATATGCATCGCGGGATGGCCAGATGCTCTCTGATTATATTTATTCCGGCAGCGACGATCCTGATGAATGTGCATGGTATGCAGGCAACAGCTCTGGAAAAACGCATATGATATCCGAAAAACTGCAGAACAAACTGCAAATCTACGACATGAGTGGCAATGTTGCAGAATGGTGCATGGATTATTATGGCGCTGATTATTATTCGGTTAGCCCATCAAAAGACCCTACTGGACCCACCTTTGGATCGGAAGCTGTTGTACGTGGAGGCTCCTATAAAGATGATGCCAATCAATGCCGCTGCACCAAAAGAAACCATTTACCCAAAGAAAGCATGAGCGCAGATGTAGGCTTCCGTGTCGTAAAAGTGAATAACTAGAACAGGAGCTGTTTGGAGAAATAATTTTTGAAATTTCAAAAAAGCAGTTACATTTGCAGCCGAATAACAACAGCATACGTTCTGCAAAATATATTTTCTTCGGGGCAGGGTGAAATTCCCGACCGGCGGTTATAGTCCGCGACTCCCGGATGTTGTTTCCGGGACTGAACCTGTGCAATTCAGGTGCCGACAGTAAAGTCTGGATGGTAGAAGAAAAATCAAAATATATCTCGTTTTGGAGTTCATGCACGCTATACTTCCAAAATGGATCAAGTGTTTGCTCATATAAGGATTAATCCCTTTTGTGCAAATATTTGGATTTTGTACATCATCAGCCCTGAAGAATACCATTTTTCAGGGCTTTTGCATTTTAAGCGAATAATGATGATGAACAAAAAAACTCTACTCACACTCAGTCTATTGCTTTTTGCAATAGGACAACTCAATGCACAAATTCTTCGCGGACGCATTTTGAACAGCATCACAAAAGAAGCCGTTCCCTATGCCGGCATCCGGGTCACAGAAAACCACCGTGGCACTTCAGCCGATGCAGCAGGGAGTTTTCAAATTGAATTAAAAGCTGAAGAACAACAAATTACAATCTCCAGCCTGGGTTTTGAAAGCAAAACCTTTGAAGTTCAAAAAAAGGATTTTTCTCAATCTGAAGTAATTGATTTTTATCTTTTTCCACAGCAACAGCAATTGCAGGAAGTGCGCATCATTGCGGCCCAGTCGGATGATGATAAACGTCCGTACGCGATTAATAAAATCAGTTCCAGGCAAATTGAAGAACGCCTGGGGACAAAGGCTTTCCCCGAAATTATGCAGCAAACGCCCGGTGTATATGCCAGCCGGACTGGCGGCGGTTATGGTGATGCGGCGATTAACCTGCGCGGTTTCAAGCAGGAAAACATAAGCCTTTTGCTTAATGGTGTCCCTGTGAACAGTTTCGAAAACGGGCTTGTTTACTGGTCGAACTGGCAGGGGCTTACCGATGCTACAGCTGCTATTGAAGTCCAGCGCGGCCTCGCTCCATCACAAACAGCCATGAATGCCGTGGGCGGAACCATAAACATCATCACCAAAGGTACTGAAGCCATAGAAGGCAGCTTTTTGCGCTACGACTACACCAGCTATGGAAACAGCAAAGTAACTGTGGGCCTCAACAGTGGAAAAACCGAAAAAGGCTGGGCTTTTAGTTTTATCGGGAGCCGCAGCAGTGGCCCGGGCTATGTGGGTGCCACTTATGTGGATGCCTGGTCGTGGTTTCTGAGCATCAGCAAAGACTTTGGCAGCAAACATAAACTGGTATTCACCGGATTGGGCAGCCCCGAAAAACATGGTCAGAGAAACCTGAAACTTTCTCAGCAGGAAATTGATGAGCATGGCCTGAAATTCAATAAAGACTGGGGAAGTTATAATGGTGAAATCCGGAACCTTTCAGAAAACTTCTACCATAAACCACAGCTGGCCCTGAACCACTACTGGACAATCAACGGAAACAATTTTCTGGCCACATCGGCTTATTTTTCATTTGGTTATGGCGGAGGCCGATGGAATGAAACCTTCGATTGGAACACCCAAAACGTATTCAGTTTCCGTAACCCTTCCGGACAGATCGACTGGGACGGGATTTATCAGTATAATGCGGACAATGATGATTATTACGTCATCAGCACAGGCGATACCATTCGTAATTATGCACGGAATATCCTCACACATTTCCTTGCAGACCACTACTGGGCCGGTATTTTGAGCAGCTTGGACCACAAATTCAACGATCATCTCAGTATGAAAAGCGGCATCCATGCCCGTACTTTTAAATCATGGCTCAAAGAAGAAGTAAACGACCTTCTTGGCGCAGAAGTCTGGATTGATAATTACGCCTGGGCGGCAGATGGTGTTGCCGGAAGGAACGAACTCAAAAAAGTAGGCGACATCACCCGTGTGGACAACAGCGCCATTGTACGCTATACACAGGCTTTTACACAGCTACAGTTTGAAAAAGAACGCTTTATGGCTTTTGCTTCCGCCTCAGTAGCCAACAATTGGTATGCGCGTGAAGACCGCTACCAATACGTTGATAATCAAAGAAGCGAAACGATTTCCATGGCTGGATTTGATGCAAAAGCAGGTTTGCGCTACAGCCTTATGGATGGTTTTGCTGTATGGGCCAACGGAGGATATTTCTCACGCGCACCCTATTATAAATTTGTTTTTCCGAATTATAACAACAATCCGGCTGCTGATCGCGAAAACGAACGTATCACAACCGCAGAAGTGGGTTTTGATTTGAGTAGGGAAAAATTCCGGATGCAGGCCAATGCTTATTATAGCCAATGGAAAAACAAAAGCCTGCTGACCAACGAATACCTGCAATTGGAAGACAACAGCCAGACCCGTGCCATGATCAGCGGGCTGGATGCAGAGCATATGGGCATTGAGCTGGAAGCCGTTTGGAAACCCCTGCCCTGCTTTAGTATTGGCGCCTTGGCCAGTATCGGAAACTGGGAATGGAAAAACAATGTAAATGCCGTGCTTTTCAACCATGAAAACATTGCGGTGGATACACTTGAGGTATATGCCGACGGATTGAAAGTAGGTGATGCACCACAAACACAATTCGGTATTTACACCGATGTAAAAATCTTAAGGCGCATAGACTTACATGCCGGCTGGATGTATTTCGACCGCATGTATGCCGACTTTGATCCTGCCGGAAGAAATGATGCCCATGATAAAAGTCAATCTTACCAGCTTCCTGCCTGGTCGCATGTAAACATGCAAATTGGTTATCCCTTTTATTGGGGCAAAATCCGTTTTTACGCTTCCGCAAATTGCGATAACCTTTTGGATGAAGCCTATATCGTTCGTGGAGAGGACGGCGCAAAGCACAATCTGGAAAGTTTCCGTGGATTTTGGTCCTTTGGCCGGACATTTAGTTTTAGTTTGAAGGCGGCATTTTAAAATGCATCAACGGGAATAGCGAAAAACTGTTCCCGTTTTTTAATATTTATGTGCTTTTGCAAGCAGGGATTTCCGGCGAAACTCACTACATTTGCTGTGCAGAAAGACAAGAATGATGAAAGACATGAAACAATTTACCCTACGAAATGCTGAAGGCAACGAAATCAAACTAACAAATTACGGAGCAAAAGTTATGAGCATCAAAATCCCTGACCGCAATGGAAAAATGGGAAATATAAGTTTGGGTTATGATGATGCTGCATCTTATATCAATGGCGATCCGTATTTTGGTACAACAGTGGGGCGTTACGCCAACCGCATTGCCAATGGCCGGTTTAAACTGGACGGAAAAGAGTATCAATTGGCTTTAAACGACGGCCCGAACCACCTGCACGGAGGCAATAATGGATTCGAAAGTCAGTATTGGGATGCCGAATGGAATGAAGACGAAGAGGTCATCAAAATGCACTATAAAAGTGCTGATATGGAAGAAAACTATCCCGGAGAACTAAATGTGACGGTTCAGTATGCCTGGACAGACGAGAATGAATTAATCATTGATTTTGAGGCTAGAAGTGATAAAAATACGATTATCAACCTAACAAATCACTGTTATTTTAATTTACGTGATGGCGGTCAAAGCAATATTCTGGACCATAAACTTAAAATCAATTCCGTAGCTTTCTGTGCCATCGGTAAAAACACTATTCCAACGGGTAAAATCCAGAAAGTTGATGACAGCCCTTTCGATTTCCGTGCCTTTAAAAAGATCGGAGCAGACATCAATCAAAAAGATGAGCAATTAATACTGGGACGCGGATACGATCATAATTTTGTGCTGGAAAACCATGGTACATGCCAACTTGCCGCTGAAGTTTTTGATGAGCTAAGTGGGCGGAAAATGGAAGTTTACACGGATCAGCCCGGAATACAACTATACAGCGGAAACTGGTTAGACGGAAGCCAGACCGGACATAACAATACCACTTACGGCTATAGATCAGGGTTTTGCCTTGAATGTCAGGGATTTCCAAATGCGCCCAATGAGCCATCATTTCCCAGCCAGGAATTAAAAGCCGGCAAATTATACCAAAGACGCATCATTTATAAATTCCTGTACGAATAGCCAAAAACACATGAACAAGCATCAGAAAGAGTATATTTACCGCATTAATAAGGTGACTGATTATATCGATCAGCATTTTTATGAAGAACTCGATCTGAACAAAATTTCAGAAATTGCCTGCTTTAGCCCCTTTCATTTTCACCGGATATTTTCGGCAATAATGGGCGAAAGCCTCAACAATTATATTCGGCGCATCCGCATTGAGAAGGCCGCCAGCCTTTTGCGTGCAGATTTGGATGAAAGCATTTCGGACATTGCTGTTTATGTAGGTTTTAAAAACATTCCGGTTTTTTGCCGAAACTTCAAACAACATTACGGGATCAGTGCGGGGGATTTTCGTAAGGCAGACTATGATCCAAATAGCAAGAATGGTCAATCAAACAGCAAGATTGATAAAACGATAAGCCCGGAAGAAGCCTACGTTTGCAGTGTTAATTCACTTAAAAAACGAGGATTTGTTATGAACAAGATCGAAATCAAAGAAATGCCGGAATTGAAGCTGATTTATATGCGTCATACCGGGGCCTTCGACCAGATCGGAGGAGCTTACGAAAAACTGTTCCGTTGGGCCGGGCCACGAGGATTGATAAAATCGCCACCCGTGCAAAAAACCGTGACCGTATATCACGATGATCCGGGTGTTACGGAAATGGAAAAAGTTCGCCAAAGCGCCTGCCTTACCGTTGAGCAAAAAATTAAAACCGAAGGCGAAATCGGCTATATGGAAATTCCATCCGGGAAATATGCTGTAGGCCGCTTCGAAATCGGCGTGGACGGTTTTCAGGATGCCTGGGACAGCATGTGCCTGTGGCTGACCAAAAGCGGTTACCAACCTGCGGATGCTTTTCCTTATGAACTCTACCACAACAATCAGGAAGAACATCCCGAGAAAAAATTTATTCTCGATATCTGTATGCCTGTAAAGGAAATGTAAAATTCCTACCAAAAAGAGGCTGTCCGTAATTTTAATGGGCAGCCTCATTTGTTAACAGGAATTAGTTTAGCATGTGGCATATTCCTACCTTCAATACTTCAAACCCATACAAAAAAAGGCAGGCCGGAGATGCAGACTGCATCGCATCTGCAACACTGTTGCAACATCATTGCACTGCTGTTGCAGGAGCATTGCTGAAAGAGATGTTGATCCCACTTGAACAGGTGACATAATTTCAATGGTCAATCATTTTCCAGATTCACCGGACCAGAGGTCATCCTTGATTTTATTGATTTCCTCAATGCTAAGTTCTGTTGCATTTGCAATGAAGTCGATATCCATTCCACTGAGGAGAAGGCTCCGGGCTACTTTAATTATGCCTCTCTTTTCTCCTTCAATCAATCCTTCTTGTTTGCCGCTCATATGGCCTTTTTCTTCAGCCCAGTCAATGCTGTTTTTGATATCGTTGTGGATATCCGGATTGAAATCATTCTCAGCCATTGGCCTGGAGTTCATCCTTGATTTTGTTAATTTCTTCGGTACTTAAGCCTGTGATTTCCCGGATAACTTCAATTTCTGTACCCTTCAAGAGCTGTCTTTTGGCTACTTTAATTAAACCTCTCTTTTCACCCTCAATCAAGCCTTCTTGTTTACCTTCAATCAGCCCTTCTTGTTTGCCTTCAATCAGCCCTTCTTGTTTGCCTTCAATCAGCCCTTCTTGTTTGCCTTCAATCAGCCCTTCTTGTCTGCCTTCAATCAGCCCTTCTTGTCTGCCTTCTTCCCTGCCTTTAATTAGCCCCTTTTCTTCTGCCCAGTCAATGGAATTTTTGATATCTCTGTAGGCATTCAAACTGAACTGATATTCTTTGTACTCCTTTGAATCCAAACGGGCAATTTCTGCCGTTTCAAAGAATTTAAGGAAAACCTGTTCCCTCAGTTTTTCAGGCACACGGTCCAACCGGTTTAGGTTTTTGATCACATAAAGCCATTTTTCAAATTTGCTGTCCAGCTCTGCCAGCTCCTTGCTGAATTTGGGCATAGCGAGATAAATGTAAGTGAGCTTGTCGTAGAAAATATCCTTGCTGTCCAAATCACAGATCTTCGCATCGAAACGGTATTTATCTTCCGGGCTTTCGTCGCCCTTAAACACAAAATCCAGAATACCAATGGTATAAACGTGCTTGAGCTCAAAATTCCAGTCTTTGCCTTTGTCTTTTGCCTGCTCCTGAATCGGGAAGGTTGAATAGAAAACCGTCCGGTCTTTAAAATACTTCTGTTCTGCCTTTTGCATTTCCACAATGAAACGCTCGCCCTTTTCATTTTTGCAGTAAATATCAAAAATAGCCCTGCGGTCGCCCAATGCAATCGGCAGGTTTTCGTTGGGCAAATACGACAGCTCCACAATATTTCCTTCCTGCTCGCGCAACAGCTCGTTCAGGAAATCCTGCAATAAATCCTTGCTGGGCTCCTCGCCAAACAATCGTTTAAAACCGTAATCCGTAAAAGGATTGATGTATTTTTCTTTCATAGACAAAGTGCTGGTTCACAAAAATAATACTTTATGTGCTCAATAGTCAATCTTTATCAAAAGCTTTTTGGTATAAAGAGCACAACAGGCAATCCTGAGGATACTGACCCTTTAAAAGAATAAATGCACTTCAGGCATCCAAATCCAGGGCATATTGCGTTTCTCTCATCGCCATTTTTTAACCTGATTAATTCATGAAATTTCGTCATGAGCACACAAAACGCAATAAGAGAAAGGAAGCGCGGGTTTGCGGCACGCAGGAATAGCCGTAGCTATTTTGAGCACCAAAAAGATAGCATTCTTTTCTATTGCAGCGGTTTGGGCGCGTAATAGAATATTTTGTGAATAATGCAGGTTAAGTATTCGGGTGCTAACAAACAATTCCAAGCATATAGCCCGAATCCTATATCTGCATAGCGTACTTTTGCATAAAGAACTGATGTCCATGCTACCGAAAAAACCGTTTTTTATGCTTAAAAAATACTTTCCTTTCGTCGTGATGCTGTTCCTGCTGCATTCCTGCTCCAACAAAATGAGCGGATTACTTGAAGAACCTGCTCATACAGAGGAGGGTACATACTGCAAACATTTTGCTTATTCGCTGCAATACAATGAAGAATGGGAGCAGGCGCAATGGGTGGCCTGGGCATTGGAAAAAGAAGAGCTGGAAAACCGTGTGCGCAGAAAGCACCGTTTTGTGGAGGATCCCTTGGTCTTGACAGGCACAGCTTCGGATTCAGATTACAAAAAATCAGGTTTTGACCGGGGGCATCTTGCGCCGGCAGCAGATATGCGCTGGAACCAGACCGCTATGGACGAGAGTTTCTATTACAGCAATATCAGCCCACAATCGGCATCGTTTAACCGGGGCATCTGGAAGAAGCTGGAAAAATTCACCCGGGAAATGGCAGGGCAGCATGGATGTGTTTATATTGTTTCCGGGCCGCTATGCCATGATACCTGCAGGCGCATTGGAGCAAATGAAGTCTGTGTTCCTTTTGCTTTTTATAAAGCCCTTTTAATAAACAACGAACAGCATATCGAAGCCATCGGCTTTCTTGTGCCCCATGAAAAGAGCAAAGCAGATATCATGAATTTCAGCATAAGCATCGATAGCCTGGAAGAACAAAGCGGACTGGATTTCTTTCCTGCTTTGCCCGGGCGCATTGAAAATCAAATTGAAAAATTTCCCAATCGTGCTTTTTGGAGGTAGCTTGAGACCAAGCTTATACTGTTCTAAGTTTCAATATTCACTCATCCGATGACTTTGAGTCATCGGATGAGTCCATCATAAACAGAAATCTTTTAGATGTTTTTTTTGAACCTACCGGTCAAAAAGGCGGGTCATAAATGCCAGGATATCTGCATTGCTTTCATCCCAGCCGCTATCGGTAAAGCGCCATTGCCAGTTTCCTCCGGAAGTTCCGGGGATATTCATGCGTCCTTCTTCGCCTTGCCCAAGGATATCCTGGAAAGGAACAACTGCATATTTTGCAACAGATGACCAGGCCAAACGGATCATTTTCCAATGGATATCGGTTCCGTCGGTGGCCAGATAGGTATGCACATTATCTTTTGCAAAATCTTCAATTTCGTTATACCAGCCAATGGTTGTATTATTATCGTGTGTGCCGGTATAGACCACTGCATTGCGCACATAATTATGTGGTAGATATTGATTTCCATCTTTACTGTGGAATGCAAAATGCAGTACTTTCATTCCCGGGAAGCCGCAGCGATCGCGCAATTCTTCCACATCGGGCGTAATCACGCCAAGATCTTCGGCGATTATCGGCAGTTTGCCCAGTTTTTCTTCCACCACACGGAAAAGGTCATAGCCGGGGCCATCAATCCATTTCCCGTTCATTGCGGTTTCATCGCCCCATGGCACCGACCAATAAGCTGCAAAACCTCTAAAATGGTCAATCCTAAGGATATCATAAAGGTCGAAACAAGCGAGAATCCGCTCAACCCACCAGTCATATCCTCGGTTTTTCAAGGCATCCCAATCGTATAGCGGATTGCCCCAAAGCTGACCCGTTGCACTGAAATAATCCGGCGGCACACCGGCAACTGCTTTTGGCATGCGGTTTTCATCGAGCTGAAAAACCTCAGGACGGCTCCAGGCATCGGCACTGTCCAAAGCCACATATAGCGGTAAATCGCCTATTATGCTGATATTCTTCTCTTTGGCATAGGCACGGATTTTTCTCCATTGCTTAAAAAAGAGGAACTGGCAGAATTTATAAAACTCTATTTCACTCTTTTTCGCCTGCCTGATATTTTCCATTGCAGATTCGTGGCGCATTCGGTATGCATCCGTCCACTCAAACCAGGGCTTCCCTCCAAAATGATCTTTCAAAACCAGGAAGAGTGCATAATCATCAAGCCATGCCACATACTGCATGCTAAACTCAGTATAGCCGCTTTTCAAGTCTGTAAAGTCATGCTCGGTAAACTTTTGATAGGCTTTGCGCAATGTTTTATACTTCTGTTCGATGACCGGGCCAAAATCCACTTTGGATGGATCTGAGGATGGATTTTCGGGAATATCCTCATGCCGGAGCAATCCGTGTTCCACCAAATCCTGCAAATCGATGAGTATGGGATTTCCTGCAAAAGTGGAAAAACACTGATAAGGTGAATCGCCATAGCCGGTATGCCCCAATGGCAATATCTGCCACAATTTCTGCTGGGCTTTTTCGAGATAATCAATCCATTTATAAGCTGCTGCACCTAAGGTGCCTATCCCCTCTTTTCCCGGAAGCGAGCTGGGGTGCATTAAAATTCCGCTGTATCTTTTCATATCCTGTTCCATAGTGTGCATAACCTGCTTAGAATATTTATTATTTTTTATCTGTGGTATCTTTAACAAACATCACGGTAACTGCCGAAACCATCATGGAAAATCCTCCGATAATGAGCGCATAAATAGGTTCGCCACCAAAAACACTTCCAATCAGAAATCCAAGGATACTGGCAGCCAGCATTTGCGGTATGACAATAAAAAAGTTAAAAATCCCCATATAAACACCCATTTTACGAACCGGCAAAGCACCGGTAAGAATTGCATACGGCATGGAAAGAATGCTGGCCCAGGCCAGTCCGATTCCCAGCATGGAAAAAATGAGATAATTGGGATCCTGGATAAAATAAACAGAAATAAGGCTGATACCACCGATAATCAGGGATATCATATGCGTTACTTTCCGGCTGGTTTTTTTGGCAATAACCGGCAATAAAAAAGCGAAAGCCGCTGCAAAAGCGTTGTACCAGGCAAACATAACGCCTACCCAATCAGCGCCATCATTATATAATTGTGATGCGGTATCTTCTGTACCATAAATGTGCGATGTTACCGCTGCTGTTGTATAAATCCACATACTAAAAAGGGCAAACCAGCTAAAAAACTGCACAATAGCAAGTTGCGACATTGTTTTTGGCATTCTGAGCAAATCCATCTGGATGTGCACAAAACCATTGTCGGAGCGGTTAATTGATGTCAAATAACCACTGACCAACTGAACCAGGCCAAAAACAGCAATGCCCACAGTAACAATATAGAGTTCCGCAGAAAGGCCGAACCAAAACACAGGGAAACTCAATAGGAGGCCAATCAGGAGCGCGATGGAGCCTGTACGATAAAAATGTCCCATAAAAGGCTTTGGATCATCTGTTTGCTCGTCTTCTAAGGCTTCCATTTCCGGATGTTCCGAACGTTGATATTCTTCCAGTTTGTCCGGAGGATATTCTTTGGAGGTAAAAACCGTAACCAATACAGCGATAAAAAACACAGCGGCTCCTGTAAAATAGGAAAGCTGTACCGATAGCGGGATTTCTCCTTCGGCAGCAGTATTGGCAACATCAAACCAATTGGTGAGCACATACGGCAGGTAGGATGCAACAAAAGCCCCAATACCGATAAAGAAACTCTGCATTGCGAAACCCGTTGTGCGTTGTTCATCGGGCAGCATATCCCCAACAAATGCACGGAAAGGCTCCATGGAAACATTAATGGACGCATCCATGATCCAAAGCATACCTGCGGCAATCCATAATGTGGGCGACATCGGCATAAAGATGAGGGCCAGCGAAGCCAGGATTGCTCCAATGAGGAAAAAAGGCCTCCGACGACCAAGCTTGCACCAGGTTTTGTCGCTCATATGTCCAATAATTGGCTGCACGATTAAACCGGTAACCGGTGCGGCAATCCATAAAATCGGGATATCCTCTATGGAGGCACCTAGCGTTTCAAAAATCCGTGAAGTATTTGCATTTTGAAGGGCAAAACCAAATTGAATGCCCAAAAATCCGAAACTCATATTCCAGATTTGCCAAAAAGATAAACGGGGCTTTTTTGTCATAATACAATCAGCATTAAGGTTTCATCTGTATAGCCCGCTGCTTCAACCTCGCATAAGCTTCATCTCCATCAGCTGGTTTATTAGCTGGTGCGCAAGACTTTACAGACAATAATTATTTAGACTGCTCAAAAATACGGAATAAATTGGGTTTCCGGCTATTTTCAAGGATTTTCTTAAGCATGAACTACTTTACTTTAGGATTGCCCATCCCCTGCAATCTTAGGTTTCTGCTCACCTGAATGTCTTCCTCCGGATCAAGCGGAGGGGCAACTGGAAGGATCAGTTCCCTGCTGTTATTTCGTGGGTTTTTTATTTCAGGGCTGATGGGATAGGCATTCATCAATTCGGATGGGTATGCGCGCAGCATGGAAGTAATATCGCTTAGTGCCGTTTTGGGATGTATCCATTTCTGTTCCCACTGTTGTGGCAGAATAACCGGGCTCCGATGGTGTGGCAGGCGTTGCATCAACTGATTTGCCACACTTGTAATTATTGCGAAGGAATGGACCTCCTCCCCGCTTTCGGGATTTTTCCAGATGTCCCAAATTCCTGCCATAGCAAAAGGCCGGACTTTATTTCTCAGATAAACCAAAAATGGCTTACTGAGCTTTTCCGTAATCGTGCCTTCGATAAAGGCATCGGCAATAACCAAGCAACGCTGCGACCGGATTGGTTTCCGGAAAGCAGGCTTGTTGATTATATCCAACCCTCCGGTGTATTCCGGATTGTTTTCCTTGTTCTTATCGCCCTCGGAGCGAGCATTAATGAAGAGCTGATTTTTTTTTGCCCAAAAAGGTGTCAGCCCAAAACGGGACATCCGGAGGGTATTTCCATCTTCGTATGTAAGTATAGCCGCAGATTGGCCGGGAGAAATATTATAGGAAGGAACATAGGCGGAAGCATCCTGAAAAGCACAGTTAAAGCGCTTTTCAAGAACTTCCACCTTTTGTACGAGAATGTATCGCCCACACATATTTAAGATTTATTTTTCCTGTTTGAAAAAGCTTTCCTATTTTTGTACGGGCTGTCCTGCCAATTTATCTGCAACGCCTTGTCATGATTATTGGTACCTTGCTTTTTAGGACAGCCCTTTTTTTTGAAAGGTTGGGTCACCGGGGCATTATTCACAATTTTTTCTAGTTTGGAGGTTCATTGCCTCATTATTATGAGATGCACAAATTTTAGGTTCTACTAGGAATTTAGTGGGCAACAATAATATTTGAAAAAAATATGCAGATATTTATTAATGAACTATTGATCCCTAACAGATTCCTCCCTCCCGATAGCTATCGGGACAAAGCCTTAATCACTTCGTTTGGCTTTGTTCCGGTCGGAATGACGCTGTTTATTAAGTGTTTAAGGCAAATGCGGCCTGGTCACTGAGCGTCCTGTGGTGAGCGTAGCCGAACCAAGTCGAAGTGCGCCGCATTTGCCTCCTGACTTCATAAAAACGTGTCATTCCGACAAAGTTTTCCGAAGAATGAGGAATTCCGATAGCTATCGGAAGGAGGAATCTGTTTGGAATAAAGTAATTTTTCTTTCCACGAAATTCCGTGTAGTACCAAATTTTATTGCTCAAAACATTAGCTATAGCGATGCTCCATTTCTTATATTGCATTTTGGCATGTGTTATTGAGGCTTCGGGCGAGTTCATGTACAAATCAGGCAAGCACAAAAAAACCCGCAAAAAGCGGGTTCATTTTTTTTGGAAAGCTATTCCTATTATCCAATCAGGTTATTTTCCCTTACAAATTTTTCAAAGAAATTGAAACCTTTTTGCTTTAACTCATTAAATATTTTATACTTTTCTGCACCAGTAGTAAAAACCAATGAACCAAGCTGCATTACACTATCTGTAGCAATACGCAAATCATGCAAAACCTTGTTCACATCTTCATTTTCCTTCAAGTACAAACGGCTATAAACAAACTCAGTATAGACCATATCATTAATACCTAGCTTTTTAAAAACCTGTTTTCGTGTTAGTTTTTGTGTGCGTGCCTCTTCCAAAATTTTTATCGAAGATTCTTCATCGACGATCTTATTTGACGCTACAGGCTTTTGGGTGGTCACACTTTTCTTTACCGGTTTTTCTTTTACAATTTTATCTTCTTTATCCGGTTTCAAGGTACCCATTGTTATGGTGCGGCCTTCTTTATTTAAGCGTATAAGCGCTTCATTTATAGTATCATTAGACAAGGGTTTATGACTAAATTCCCTAATAATTTCGCGAGACCGGTCTTTATTGATGATACTGAAATTTTCAAAAATATCTTCTTCAAGCGCCAACACTTCTTCCTGAATTTCAGGATTCTCTTCGGCTCCACCAAGCATCATTAGTTTATATGTCAAAACATGATAATACTTTAATACAAGCAGATCTATATTCATATCGTAATATTTTATTTGTTATTTTCCCAATAAGTCTGTAAAAGTACAGCCTTTTTAGTGATTGAGCAAGCAAATTACAAATTATTTTAATATTCCATTAAATTTTCATCAATAATACATGCTTAAATATGGGATGAGCTTTGTAAAACCAGAATCTATGAAGAGGATACCAGCTAATGAATTTTTATACAAAATCAAAAAAATTACCTGAAAAACCGGTTCTACTAAGAATTTCGTGGGTAACTATAATGTTTGAAAATAATATGCAGATATTTATTAATAAACCATTGATCCCCAACAGATTCCTCCCTTCACAAAGCCTTAATCACTTCGTTTGGCTTTGTTCCGGTCGGAATGACGCTGTTTATTAGGCGTTTAAGGCAAATGCGGCGAGGACACAATAGTATATTTTAAAGACGTCCTCGCCGCATTTGCCTCCTGACTTCATTAAAATGCGTCATTCCGACAAAGTTTCCGAAGTATGAGGAAACTTTGGAGGAATCTGTTTGAAATAGCATTCTAATTTCTTTCCACGAAATTCCGTGTAGAACCGAAAAACCAAACAAATACAGAATTAAAATAAAACAATTTAATAACTGATAAGTAGATCAATAAGACAAAAAAAAGTAGTTTATAACTCAAAAAATGCCGCCCCTTTTGAGGACGGCTTAAGTTTAATATACTAAATACAAATTTTATACATCCAACCAGGGATATTTGAAATCAACGGCAGGATCATAAACTTCTTTAATGTTGCGCGGGTTGGTCCAACGGATGAGGTTCAGGTAAGAACCTGCTTTATCGTTTGTACCGGAAGCACGCGAACCACCAAAGGGCTGCATACCAACTACAGCGCCTGTCGGTTTATCGTTTACATAGAAGTTACCGGCAGTGTAGCGCAGACGTTGCGTAATCTTATCAGCGGCATAGCTGTCCTGAGCAAATACAGCTCCGGTCAATGCATATGGTGAAGTTGTGTCGCAAAGTTCAAGGGTTTCGTCCAGTTTGTTGTTGTCATATACATAAACAGTAAGTACCGGGCCAAAAATCTCTTCTTCCATTGATTTGAAACGTGGATTAGTAACTTCGATAATAGTTGGTTCCACAAAATAACCAACCGATTTATCACCATTACCACCGGCCACGATAGAAGCTTCAGAAGACTCTTTTGCAAAATTGATGTACGACATGATATTGTCAAAGGAAGTTTCATCAATTACTGCGCCCATGAAGTTTTCCGGATTTGTGATATCACCCATTTTCACTTCCTGGAGCATTTCGAGCATATAATCCCTCACGTCGTTCCAAAGTGATTTAGGAACATACATGCGTGATGCGGCAGAACACTTTTGTCCCTGGAATTCGTATGCGCCACGAATTGCATTGGCGGCAACGGCTTTTGCATTTGCAGATTCGTGTACAAAGATGAAATCTTTACCACCGGTTTCACCAACAATACGTGGATACGATTTATAATTAGGGAGGTTAGCAGCAGTAGCCTGCCAGAGGTGGTTAAATGTATTATTGGATCCGGTAAAATGGATACCGCCCATATCTTTATTGGCCATAACATTTTTGCCAATGAGCGAACCACGTCCGGGAATAAAGTTAACTACGCCATCAGGCAAACCTGCTTCTTTGAAGATTTCCATCAGATAATAGTTAGAAAGCAAGGCCGTTGTGGCTGGTTTCCAAACAGTTGTTGTACCCATTTGAGCAGGTGCCAGGTTTAGGTTGGCAGCAATTGCAGTGAAGTTAAATGGCGTTACAGTAAAAACAAAGCCTTCCAACGGACGGTATTCGAGGCGGTTGAGGTGATCTGCTCCGGCATTTGGCTGATCGGCATAAATCTGGCTGGCGTAATGTGCATTATAGCGCAGGAAGTCAGATGCTTCACAAGCAGCTTCGATTTCTGCCTGGTGCATGGTTTTGCTCTGTCCGAGCATTGTTGCAGCATTGATCAGGTCGCGATGCTTGCCGGTAAGCAGTTCAGCTATTTTCAGCATAATTGTCGTGCGCTTTTCAACAGAAAAGTTTGACCATTCCTTATGAGCAGCCATTGCTGCATCAATAGCCATTTTCACTTCTTTTTCACCTACCTTATGATATTTGGCAAGTACGTGCTTGTGATTATGTGGCATCACAACATCACCAAGGTCGCCGGTGCGCACTTCTTTCCCACCAATAATCAGCGGAATTTCTATTTCCTGCTCTGATTGTCTTTTTGCTTCATTCAGGAGATCTTCACGCTCGGGAGATCCTTTGACATATCCTTTTACCGGTTCGTTTTCCGGCATTTCAAAAAAATACATTGAATTGTTCATACGATCAAGTGTTTTAGCGAAATACGTTTGTAGTATCGTGTATTGTCCGCAAATTTAATTTTTTTAGACAAAATACATGCTCAGTTTCTTCAAAATTTAAGCATCAGGATCACTTCTTGATAAATAAGCTGCTTAGCCGCTTATGGCCGTTGATCAATTCGAGGGTATAAAGCCCGGGAGCCAATGCGGAAACATCAATTTTCTGTGCCCTGGCATTTTTAATATTCATGACTTCCTTCCCGTTTTGGCCAAAAATGCGGATTTGTTGCCATTCTATGTTTCGATCAGCACCGGAAATCAGAATATAATTAAGGGCCGGGTTGGGATGAATACCAAGGTCATTAGTTCTTTGTTCTTCAATACCTACACCGCCAACTTGTACATAATCACTCAAAGTGAGGGAATCTGATCCAAACATATTGCTAACTTTCAGTTTTACTTCAAAAGTGCCTGCTTCATTATAAAATACGGCATCCGGAAGCTGCATTTCTGAAAATTCGGGTGTACCCCCTTCAAAATACCAAGCCCATGTATCGGGATTTCCAGCAGATTCATCAGTAAAAACAATGCTTTCGCCTGCGATAATTTCCGTAACATCAGCACTAAATTGCGCTGCGGGCGCTTCTCCTGCCTGGATATAATCTTCTTTCAAGATTGTATTGGTACCGAATTCATTGCTAACGGTCAGCTCAACATCGAATGCACCACTACCAGAGTACAAAATCCCCTGAGGGTTTTGCTCCGTGGATGATGCCGGTTCTCCACCTTCAAAAGTCCATTGCCAGGATGTTGGCTGACCAGCTGAGATGTCGGTAAAATCAATGCTGTTTCCGATAGCAACAATTAATTGTGATGCTTCGAAATCAGCTTCAGGAGCTGCATTTATAGTAATATAAGCTTGCCGGGCTTTAATTTGCTCGCCATATTCATTGGAAGCTTTCAGACTTATGGTATAAATGCCTGCATTCTGGTAGGCATGTATTGGGTTCTGTTCTTGCGAAGTCTCCCAGTCTCCAAATGTCCAGTGCCATTCAGTTGGATTTTGAGTACTCAAATCCGTAAACTGGATTTCCTCACCCACATTGGCCACCAAAGGCTCGGCCTGAAAGTCTGCAAAAGGGGCTCCAACAGTAATGTACGCTTCTTTACTTATAGTAAAAGTGTGGTAATCATTGGAAGCGGTAAGAGTTACTGTATAAACACCTGGTGTTTCATAGCTGATATTCTGTGGATGCTGTTCATTTGATGTTGCCGGTGATGCCCCTTCAAATGTCCATTCCCAACTGTGTGGATCGCCATTGGAGATATCCATAAAATTCACAGAAGACCCCGTGAGGAGGTAGTCGTTATTAACTTCAAAATCAACTTGAAGATCCGGATTAAGTGCAACATCAATTGTTTTCGTTTGGTACTTATTAATGTTTGCCTGGATATTTTTGGTGATATAGCCCGGAGCTGAGTAACGTATCGTGTAAGTTCCTTCATAAATCATCCGTTTATAGTAGCCATAAGGCAAACTGGAATATACCCATGAGCTATCCTGTACCAGATCGTGATCTACAACAAAAACTTCTGCTACCAATGGGTCTCCTGTTTTAGCTGAAGTCACAATACCTTCAAAACCATAGGCAGCCTGTTCTATATAGTTTAATAGTGAGCGGTAATTATATTCCCAATGGTTTTCCAGTTCTGCTTCAGGCAATATTTTTGTATTGGAAAGCTCTAGGGTAAATTCCCTGCATTGATGAAAATAATTCATATAATCCTGCCGTGATCCTGATGTTGTGTACCATGCATATCCATTGGTAACACCATTATCGAGGTCGTCCATATAACCTGTTGGACTATATAAATGTGCGGTATCGGCATATTCGCGGCAAACAAATTCCCACCAGTCAGTATCCGGATGAAGTCTTTGCCAGGTATCCCATGGATAGTTACAGACCTCAGCGCCACCGTGCCAATTGCAAGAAAGATCAAACTCTTGCTCTGCTGCAAGATCCATCATGGCAATGTTTTCCACCTGCCATGCATTACCGTCAGGGTGAGGGCCATCTTCAGGATCGGGAAAATTCCTGTTCAAATCAACGCCATTTGCATTTACGCGTGTTGAACCGTACACGCTATTATTGCCACCTGCAAAAGTACCATCGGGATTGGCCAGTGGGTTAATCCAGATATCCAGTGTATTGACCATATTTGTAATGCGGTCTGAATTTCCATAATTTGTGAGGAAATAGTCAATCAGGCGGAGTGCCAAAACATAGCCAGCAGTTTCGTCGCCATGCATTGTGGCTGTGTACATGGCTTTACTTTCTGCTTCATCCACACCCACATTATCCGAAATACGGGCAAAAAGAAGCTTACGTCCCTGAATACTTTCTCCAATTTCTACAATTTCACAAATATCAGGGTATTGGGCAGCAAATTGGTACATCATATCAAGATAAGCATCGTAGGTAGGATAAAAATCCCATGCTTCAATTTCCCTGATATTGACTTTGCTTTTCATGTTTGGGTTGGGGATAAGTTTCCCCGGATGGGTCAAAATTTCAAATTCAATATCCGTTTGCAGAAAATCCTGCATTTGCGGCATTGTTGCATAAGCCCAAACCGTATTTCCTTCTACCTTGTCGATAGAAATCTTTTTTGCCAGCTCGGGTGTTTTTTGATCTTCAGCAACATCAAACTTAAAATAAGCTTCGATGTTTTCACTGAAGTAGTTTTCCATTTCTTTTTGCTGCGCATTAAGGCCGATTACTGACAGGAACATTATTGCCAGAATGCACAAGTTCAATTTCTTTTCCATTGGTTAATTCTTGATTAATTGATATGATAGCCAGGTAACAAAAAAGGGTGCGTTAAGCAACGCACCCCACAAAATTATAAAAGACTTTCTTTATTACTGCATTTTCGCATTGATTTCTTTGAGTTTGTCCATCATTTTCAAACGGGTATAAATCTCTTTGAGGGAAATCATGGTATTTTGATCTTCAGGCATCACTTCATGCGCTTTTTCCAGATAAGGAAGTGCTTTACCAAAAGCTTCATCAGCCTGTGTTTTTAGTTTATCATACTTATCGGTTTCGTTCAATGGGAGGTTATTGGCTTCGGTGAGCACATTAACAGCTTCATTAAAATAGATTGCGCCGAGGTTAAAAAGGGCATCGAAATAATCATCTTTAATTTCAATTGCTTTAATGTATGCCTGCTCAGCTTCTTCCAGATTTCCTAGCGCTTCATGGTTTGTACCCAGTGCGAAGAAAATGGTATGGTTTGTAGGATCCTGTTCGGCTGCCTGTTTGAGGTTTGCCAGTGCACCTTCATTATCTCCTGCAGAAAGGAAAAGGTTTGTTTGTGCAATCAGGATGCTAAAATCTTCCGGAAAACGTACACGTGCATCGGAAATAACTTCAAAAGCCTTGGTAGTATCGCCAAGTCCTTTGTATGCATTGGCCATAGATCCGTAAATGCCCGGTTCGTTGTATTCCATTTCAATTAACTGGCCATAAATATCGAGGGCTTTTTGAAACTGACCGGCTTTTTCAGCACAAACAGCTGCATTCAGATAAGAGGAAGTATCCACACTGCCAAGCAGGGCATTTACATCAGCAGATTTAAGGAAACCATCAGCGGCAGCACCAAAATCATTGTTGTTATAATTTTGAACACCTTCATTATAATATTGACTGGCAATAAAGCTAAGGTTCTTAAAGGCATCTACTTTATGCCGGCCTTTCGTATCCAGCTCCAGGGTTTTCTGGTAAGATTCCAGCGATTTCTCGAGCGCCCCTTTTTTCAGGTCAGCATATTGCGGATCTTCACTAATGGCTACTTTCAACCAAATCTCGCCACGATAAACCCATGTTTTTGCATCGTTCATGGTTTTTTCGTGTGTGATTGTTGGCTCTATGAATTTCACAGCATCAGCAAGCTTGTCTTTGCGCATCGCATTGTATGCACTTGTGCGGGAAGACTTCTGTCCGAAAGTCACATTTACTACCAGCAAAGCGACGATAATAAAAACTATTTTCTTCATTTCTGTCTATGTTTTGAATTGTTTAATGCCATCCTAAAAACGGCAAATATAATATTTAAGCACCTTATGACTGCAATATTTCTGCCAAACTTTTCATTAAATCTGATTCAAAGCCTGAAAAAATATTATCCACGCTTTTTAAGCTTCGGGTTCTCCCTCAGTCTCTTCCGTATCAGATTCTTGATTCTCAGCAGTTTCATCAGAAGACACCTCTTCAGTTTCCGGCTTTTCAGTAGCTATTTCTTCGGTATCCTGAACTTCGGTATTTTCTTCTTCCTCCTCACGGGGTACCGTTGTCACGGCTGCAATAGCATCGCCTTCACGTAAATTGATCAGCCTGACACCCTGAGTGGCCCGCCCCATAATGCGAAGATCCGCAACATTCATCCGGATCAGTGTGCCATTACGTGTAATTATAATGAGGTCATATTCATCTTTCACCGACTTAATGGCAATCAGGTCTCCGGTTTTATCGGTAATACTGATGGTTTTAACACCTTTACCGCCACGGTTGGTTTCCCTGTAATCGTCCAAAAGCGAACGCTTGCCGTAGCCATTTTCAGAAACCACAAGAATGTTGTGTTCATTATCTTCAACACAGATCATTCCAACAACTTCATCTTTCTCGTTCGCCAGGCTAATACCGCGTACACCGGAAGCATTACGTCCCATCGGGCGCACTTTATCTTCACTGAAACGGATGGCACGGCCACTGCGCAGCGCCAGCATTACCTCACTGGATCCGGTAGTCATGCGGGCTTCGAGCAAGCGGTCATCCTCACGAATTGTAACGGCATTGATACCGTTTTGCCTTGGCCGCGAGTAGGCTTCAAGCGAAGTTTTCTTAATAATGCCTTTACGCGTACAGAGCGTGATGTAGTTATTATCTACATACTCCTGATCTTTGAGGTCTTTCACATTGATAAATGCGCGTACCGTATCATCCTGATCGATGCGGATGAGGTTTTGGATTGCACGGCCTTTGGATGTTTTGACCCCTTCCGGGATTTCGAAAACGCGTAACCAGAAACATTTACCCTTTTCGGTAAAGAAAAGCATAAAGTTGTGCATTTGCGCATGGAAGATATATTCGATGAAATCCTTATCCCTGGTTTTGGAACCGGTAGCACCCACTCCTCCCCTTGCCTGCACGCGATATTCACGAAGCACGGTACGTTTGATATATCCCATTTTAGAAATAGTGACCACAACATCTTCATTGGGAATAGTATCTTCCAAACGGAAATCCTGTGCAGAATACTCAATTTCGGTACGGGTTTCATCGCCAAATTTTTCTTTCACATCGCGGAGGTCGTCTTTCAGGATTTCCATGCGCAATGCTTCATCGGCCAATACACTTTTATAATACTCAATCATTTTCATGAGTTCATCGTATTCGGCCTGCAGTTTATCACGTTCCAGACCTGTAAGGGCCTGCAAGCGGAGTGCAAGGATCGCCTTGGCCTGTTCTTCCGAAAATTCAAATTTCTCCATCAATCCCTCCCGGGCGATTTCGGGCGTTTTGGAAGCACGGATCAGGGCAATGATTTCATCAATATGGTCGAGCGCTTTGAGCAGTCCTTCGAGGATATGCGCCCGTTTTTCGGCCTGAGCCAGTTCATAACGGGTTTTACGCAGCAGCACTTCATGGCGGTGATCAATAAAATGCCTGATAATGTCTTTCAGGTTAAGCATCATCGGACGACCATGCACCAGTGCGATATTGTTCACACTGAAGGAAGTCTGCAAAGCGGTCATCTGATAAAGCTTGTTCAGGATTACATCCGGCATAGCATCGCGCTTCAAATCGTAAACAATCCGCATACCATTACGGTCGGATTCATCACGAATATCGGCAATACCATCGAGCTTTTTATCATTAACCAAATCGGCAGTTTTCTTAATCATTTCTGCCTTATTGACCTGATACGGGATAGATGTGACAATAATGCGGCTTCTGCCGTTGTCATCTTCATCAATTTCGGCAACACCACGCATCATTACACGGCCGCGGCCGGTTTCATAAGCCTCTCGCACACCATCATAGCCATAAATTTTAGCACCTGTCGGGAAGTCAGGAGCTTTGATAAATTTCATCAGCTCATCAATGGTAATGTCATGGTTATCAATGTAAGCAATGCAGCCATCAACCACTTCATTCAGGTTATGGGGTGGCATATTGGTAGCCATACCCACGGCAATACCTGATGCACCATTGACCAAAAGGTTTGGGATACGCGCCGGAAGCACCGTAGGTTCTTTAAGTGAGTCATCAAAATTCAATTGATGATCTACTGTATCTTTGTCAATATCGGCCAGCATTTCTTCTGCAATTTTCTGCATGCGCGCCTCTGTATAACGCATTGCTGCAGGGCTGTCGCCATCAACAGAACCGAAGTTTCCCTGACCATCAATCATGGGGTAACGCAGCGACCAGGGCTGTGCCATACGCACCATGGTATCATATACGGAAGTATCACCATGGGGGTGATATTTACCCAGCACCTCACCAACGATACGGGCTGATTTTTTGTAGGAACGGTTGGAAAGGATTCCTAAATCGTACATTCCGTAGAGCACCCTGCGGTGAACCGGCTTCAAACCGTCACGTACATCGGGTAAGGCACGGGATACGATAACTGACATTGAATAATCAATGTAAGCAGTCTTCATCTGATCTTCAATATCGACTTTAACTATTTTTTCGCCTTCACTCATATTTTAAAACTTAAATCTCTCAAAAACAATTAGTTAAAAATAGCATAATAAGACCACGAATATACGCTTTTTTTCAGTCTTATATGCCTGTAAAGCCTTCTAATATTACTAACATGAGCATGTTGAAAAAAAAGGCACATTATTTGATAGTAAGCCAATGATGAAAGCTATTTTTGGACAACTCAAAACAATAATTATGTTTTGAACTTTAGTTTCAATCTAAGGTTTTATCTAAGTGTTCATTAATAGATATTTAGGGGCTAAATTATTAATATGGAAGCGAAATTCAGTCAAAGGGTAAAAGATGTTTTACAATACAGCCGGGAAGAAGCTGTACGTCTCGGCAATACATATATTGGGGTAGAACATCTGTTTTTAGGTATTTTGCGCGAAGGCCAGGGCGTTGCTGTGAAAATCCTGAACAATTTGAATGTCAACCTGGCATCAATCAAGAAAGCAATAGAAAACAGCGTCCCTACTTCCGGCGAGCCACGTATTGCGCCCGAAAACCTGCCATTAATCAAACAAGCTGAGAAGGCCCTGAAAATCACTTATCTTGAAAGCAAATATTTTAAAAGTGAACTTATTGGCACAGAGCATTTGCTGCTGGCTATAGTTAAAGATCAAAACAACCTGGTTTCCCAATCATTGGGAAAGATTAAGATTGGATATAACGACATTATGGAAGAATTAAAAGCTATTAGCAACATAGGCTCCGGCGATGAAGTCCGGAAGGAATTCCCCCAGGCTGATATAGGGGGCGGTGGCACTGCCGACGATGAAGGTGATATAGCCGAAGGAGGAAAGCAATCGGGTAAAACGCGCAAAAGTGGCGACCCGAAATCGAAAACACCTGTTTTGGATAATTTTGGCCGCGATATTACTCGCCTTGCGGAAGAAAAACGTTTGGATCCAATTGTTGGCCGAGAAAAAGAACTCGAACGTATTGCACAGATCCTGAGCCGTCGCAAGAAAAACAACCCGATTCTTATTGGTGAACCCGGCGTTGGCAAATCGGCCATTGCCGAAGGTTTGGCCATAAATATTGTAGAACGCAAGGTTTCTCGGGCCCTTTTCAACAAAAGGCTTATTGCATTAGACCTGGGCTCACTGGTTGCCGGTACAAAATACCGCGGGCAGTTTGAAGAACGAATGAAAGCTGTTTTAAATGAACTGCAGAACAATCCGGACATCATCCTTTTTATTGATGAAATCCATACTATTGTGGGTGCAGGAAATGCTTCGGGCTCGCTTGATGCCTCCAATATGTTCAAACCGGCTTTGGCACGTGGCGAAATTCAATGTATCGGTTCCACAACACTTGATGAATACCGCCAGTTTATTGAAAAAGACGGAGCACTGGAACGCCGTTTCCAGAAAATTATGGTGGAGCCTACATCACCCGATGAAACCCGCACCATTTTGCACAACATCAAGGAAAAATATGAAGACCATCATTTGGTCAAATATGATGACGATGCCATAGAAGCCTGTGTTTCTCTGACGAACCGCTATATGAGTGACCGATACTTGCCGGACAAAGCCATTGACGCACTTGATGAAGCCGGTTCGAGGGTTCATATTACCAATATCAGGGTGCCGCAGCAAATTGTAAAACTGGAAGAAGACATTGAAAACCTGCGTCATTTAAAAACCGGTGCCATTAAAAGCCAAAAATTTGAAGAAGCCGCTGCATTCCGTGATTCGGAACGCAAATGCCTGGCACAATTGGATATTGAGAAGAAAAAATGGGAAGAAAATTCCAAAATCAACCGCGAAGCCGTTACCGAGCAAAATGTTGCTGAAGTTGTGGCCATGATGACCGGTGTGCCCGTTCAGCGCATTGCCCAAAACGAAAGCAACCGCTTATTAAAAATGGAAGAAGAGCTGGAAGGCAGTGTAATCGGACAGGATGAACCTATTAAAAAAGTGGTGAAAGCCATCCGCAGGAACCGTTCCGGGCTTAAAGACCCCAATAAACCAATTGGAACTTTTATCTTCCTGGGACCAACGGGTGTTGGTAAAACCCACTTAGCCAAGGTTTTAGCACGATATCTTTTTGACACAGAAGATGCCCTCATCCGTATTGATATGAGTGAATACATGGAAAAATTTGCCGTATCGCGTTTGGTGGGAGCGCCTCCCGGTTATGTGGGCTACGAAGAAGGTGGTCAGCTTACCGAAAAAGTACGCCGAAAGCCCTACTCCATCATTTTGCTCGATGAAATTGAAAAAGCGCATCCGGATGTATTCCATTTATTGCTGCAGGTACTTGATGATGGCCAACTGACTGATAGTTTCGGAAGAAAAGTCGATTTCAAAAACACCATCATCATCATGACATCAAACATTGGTTCGCGCCAGTTGAAAGATTTCGGAACAGGCGTAGGCTTTAACACCAGTGCACGCCATAGCAACAGCAGCGAACTGGCACGCGGTGTTATTGAAAATGCACTGAAAAAATCATTTGCACCGGAATTCCTTAACCGGATTGATGATGTGATGATTTTCAATTCGTTAAGCCGTGATGATATCCAAAAAATCATTGAGATTGAACTTCAGGAACTGTATAATCGCATTCACACTTTGGGCTATAAAATTCGAGTTTCGGCAGCTGCAAAGAATTTTATTGCCGACAAAGGATATGATGAACAATTTGGCGCCCGACCGCTCAAGCGAGCAATTCAAAAGTATATTGAAGATAATCTCGCTGAGGAAATTATTAAGTCGAGCCTGAGTGAAGGAGATATTATCCAGATTGATTATGATGATAAAAAAGAAGATGTCCGCGTGAAGATAAAAAAGGGACAACAAAAGCCTAAACTGCCTGAAAGTACTTCAGGTGTTATTGACAAAAACTAAAATATAGATCAATCAAAAAAAGCACATAGCCGATAAACTATGTGCTTTTTTTTGACCAGAAATAAAATACTATAATCTTTCCATTTCGAGTTCGTATTCGGCCGATGCTTTGCTTTTCTTATTCTTATTACCCATCAGAAAATCCCTGATTTGTTCATTAACAGCTTCATTGCTCTGGTCAAAATAAACAACCCGGAACGAAAACCCATCATTCAGGTAATACAGCTTTGTATTATCCTTCTCGTTCGAAATGATGCAAGCTGAATCGCAATCAACTTGATTATTCCCAAGATATTTTTGTCTTAAACCTGAAATAACCGATGCTGCATCAACCTCTGATTTTTCCCCAAAACTATACTCTCCAAGGAAAAAGCGCTTTTCGAGAAAGAAATACAAAATACGGACATTAGCTCCAAAAAGAAGATCTGAATAACCGAACACCTCACCAATGTTATCATTCATTAAAAAAACAGAATGAAAATCAGGGCTGCCCAACTTTTTTAAAACCTTCGTTTTTTTCTCAAAAAACTTTGCATTTTCAAAAGTTATCGGTTTCAAAGTCTTCTGTTTTTCACAGCCGTTTTCATCAAAAAACATATAGATGTGGTTAATCACATCATCTTTAATTGCAACGGAACCGGGACTCTTCTTAAAAAAATACTTAAAAACAGCTACATAAGCGAAGCTATAACGCCCTTTGACTAACCTGACAATTAAAAGGGCAAAGAAACGGTAATTAAGTACAACAATAATCAAGAACAAGGCCAAGGCACCGAGAGCTAACATCATCGGAAAACCCATAAATAAAATATTTAGTCCATATCCACCTCTTTACAGGCGGTTAAAATCTTCTTCAGCAAGATAACCCGAAAAACGTGACTTTGCTTTAAGCCTGCCACTTTCTAAAAAAGCATCTAATTTTCCTTTTACTGACTCATTTTGGTTAAAATACCGGATAGCAACGGCAAAACCGGTATGTTCAGCATGAAGCACGGCACCATTGCTATCCTTTATAAAAAATTTACCTTCCTTAAGATTGTCATTTCCTGAGGAAACGCCATATTTTTCCAATAAGGAAGAAAACAACTTCTCACTATCAAGTTTACGGGCATCGGAGAAATAATACTCACCCATAAAAAACTCATTATCCACAAAATAATAATTCTCCTTTGTTTTTGTAGAGAAAAACTCTGTTAGGTAACCAAAGGCTTTGATTTCAACTTCCTGTTCTTTCGTAACTGAATAAAAATTGGGTTTCCCTTTGAGCCGAAGCAGGTTTTTGTACTTTGTGAAAAAGTCAGAAGAGGCAAACTTAATGGATTGTTTGGTTTTAAATACGGGAAGATTATCGCGATTCTCAAAAAACTTAATAAAATGCATCACGACATCATCCTCATAACAGGGCTTAAAAGGACTTCTCCGATTGTAGTCCTTATGAACCTGCACGTAATCATAGCTATAAGTGCCTTTGAACAAACGTACTATAAACTGATCAAACCAAAACATAGATACCATTTTATTTGCCAAGCAAATCTAATCAAAATTTGAAGCCACCTAAGCTTTTATCATCAAAAGTTTCGATAAACTTAAGGTGTTCGGCACATTTAGCTCCTGCATACTGGACGAAAATTCCGGCTGAACGGCTGTAATCATCTGTTCTGTTGGCATCCTGAACCAAAAGATGTCCCATAACGATGTATCCGGCAATTTCCACCATACGGCGGGCATGGAAATCCCAAAGCTCTGAATCTTCCTTTTCCTGAACAAATTTGACGATACGTTCATATTGCAGGCTCAGATCCGTAAGTGTTTTGATAAGATATTCCAGTTCGGGTTTTACTTTCATTGCCTGATATTCCTGCATTGCTTTCAGGAAAGCGCCATTACCAACACCACGGATAGCAGCTACTACTTGTAGTTGCGATGTTCCTTCGTAAATAGTTGTAATACGGGCATCACGGTAGATACGTTCAATCGGGAAATCTTTCATGAAACCTGTTCCACCATGCACTTGCAGTGAATCATAAGCAATCTCATTGGAATATTCACTACTGAAAAGTTTGAGCAGCGGTGTGAAGATATCTGCCAGTTTCTGATATTTCTTCATTTCCATGCGCTCTTCCTTTTCCAGCCTGCGCTCTTCCTGAATATGCGTATAGGTTTTATAGACATCTACAAAACGGCTTGTTTCATAAAGAAGTGAGCGAATAGCATCAGTTTTGACGCGCATCATGGTGAGCATTTCGTAAACCGCAGGATATTTGATAATCGCTTTACCAAACTGCTCGCGTTCTTCTGCATATTTCAATGCTTCTCGATACGCAGCTTCGGCAATACCTACTGATTGAGCACCAACGCCCAAGCGTGCGGAGTTCATCAAAGCCATTACATATTTGATCAGGCCCATTTTTCGGTCGCCAATCAGTTTTGCCGGGGCGTTGTTGAATACCAGCTCACAAGTTGGAGAACCTTTGATCCCCAGTTTATTTTCGATACGGCGCACGGTAACCGCCTGTTCTGCACGATCATACACAAACAAAGAGAGTCCGCGTGCGTCGCTGGTCCCTTCTTCGGAACGTGCCAAAACGAGCGAAACTTCAGCATCGCCATTTGTGATAAAACGTTTTACACCATTAAGGAACCAGGTATCTTTATCAGCATCATAAGTTGCTTTCAACTGAACGCTCTGAAGGTCGGAACCGGCATCCGGCTCAGTAAGGTCCATTGCAGCCGTTGCACCTTTCTCGAAACGTGGCAGGAATTCATTTTTGATTTCCTCAGAACCAAATTCGTGAATGGTTTCCGCACAGTCCTGCAATCCCCAGATATTAGCGAATCCTGCATCGGCGCGGGACACAATTTCCGCCGCCATTACATAAGGTACAATGGAAAAATTGAGACCGCCATATTTACGCGGCAGTGACATCCCGATTAGGCCGGCATTTACCAGTGCATCGTAGTTTTCCTGCGTACCGCGTGCATAAATCACTTCGTTATTTACGATTTTTGGTCCTTCATGATCCACTGATTCGGCATTTTCTGCGATGATATCACCACAAATTTCACCTACAATTTCCAAAGTTTTATCGTAGCTATCGAGTGCATCTTCAAAATCCTGCGGAGCATAGTCGTACTTCTTCTTATCCTCATAGCCATTCTCTTTGAGGGCTACAATTTTTTCCATCAAGGGATGTTCGAGATGGAATTTCAGGTTTTTATTATCGGTATAAAAATTAGCCATTTTTTGAATCGTCTAAATTGATTACTTGGTATTTTTCTTATAAAGGCGGATCATTTTAGGCAGTATTTCAGCCACATCGCCAATGATGGTATAGTCCGCAATAGCGTTGATAGGCGCATCCGGATCATTATTGATGGAGATAATTTTGGACGACTGGTCCATTCCTGCACGATGCTGCACCGCGCCGGAAATTCCGCAGGCGATATAGAGTTTTGGACGAACGGTAACACCTGTTTGACCAATCTGGCGCTCGTGGCCAACCAAACCGGCATCCACAGCTGCGCGCGATGCTCCTACCTCACCACCGAGCAAGTCGGCCAGTTCGTAGAGCAGGTTGAAATTTTCTTTGGAGCCCACGCCATATCCACCGGCAATAATAACCTGCGAAGCTTTAATATTTACTTTTGGGGGCTCGATGTGGCGTTCAATAATCTGAACTACGAAATCTTCATCTTTCAGGATTTCCGAAGCATTGATTGTCTTCAGTTCGCCTTTATAACTTTCAGAAACAATCTCTTTCTTCATCACGCCCTCGCGAACCGTAGCCATTTGCGGACGGGTTTCGGGATTGATGATGGTCGCGATGATGTTCCCACCAAAAGCAGGACGAATTTGATAGAGCAATTGCGGATAATGCTTTTGCGCTTTTTTGTCTTCGTGTTCGCCAATCACCAGGCTGGTACAATCGGCAGTAAGGCCGCAGCGCAATGCAGATGCAATACGTGGTGCCAGGTCGCGACCTACTGATGTAGCTCCAAAAAGTGCAATTTCCGGCTTTTCCTGCTCAAAAACAGTACGCACAATTGCTGCATGCGGTAAAGTAGCATAAGGGAAAAGCCCTGCCATATCGGCTTTATGCACCACATCAACGCCAAAAGGGAATACTTCTGCTTCAATGCCTTCAATGCCTGTACCGGCAATAATGGCTTCGAGTTTTACGTTCAATTCGTCGGCAAGCGTACGGCCTTTTGTAAGAAGTTCGAGGCTTACGTCGGCTATATGCTTCTCTTCTGTGACTTCACAATATACAAATACGTTATTCACTTTCTTCTTTTTTAAGTTATTAGCCGATTACGTGGCTTGCAATTAATTCTTTCATTAAGAGGTCGATATCATCTGCGCTATCGGTAAGCACTTTGGTTTCTTTGGCTTTAAAGACAACGTTTTCGATGGCTTTTACCTTGGTTGGAGAACCCGATAGACCAAGCTGCTCCACATCGGCCAGGATATCTTCCACAGACCATTCCTCTATATTGAGATATGGGCGCTGACGCAGTTCTGTATAGTCTTTGGTTTCGCTCTGAAGCTCAGTAACGGTTCTGGCGTGTTTAAATTTCATCATCAGTTTGGCATGGCGCGGTCGGCAATCAGGGGCTGAGCTGTGCACGGTAACTGTGAGAGGCATTGCGCTACTAACGGTCTCCACACCACGTTCGAGCCTGCGCTTAATGGTCAGCTTTTCTGTTGTGGCTTCTACAAGCTCTTCAGCATATGTAACCTGCGGCATATTCAGTTTTTCGGCTGTTTGCGGGCCAACCTGAGCTGTATCGCCATCAATAGCCTGACGTCCGGCAACAACCACATCAACTTTGCCAAGTTTTTTCACTGCCAAAGCAAGTGCATAACTGGTAGCCAAAGTATCAGAACCGGCAAATTTACGGTCGGTAATCAGATAACCTTTATCGGCGCCACGGTAGAGCGATTCACGGATCACTTCGCTGGCACGGTAAGGCCCCATAGTAAGGATAATCACCTCCGATCCGGGCACCTGATCTTTCACGCGCAAAGCAAATTCGAGCGCATTGAGGTCTTCCGGATTATAAATAGCAGGCAGAGCTGCTCTGTTAACTGTGCCATCGGCTTTCATTGCATCTTTCCCCACATTCCTTGTGTCGGGCACCTGTTTGGCAAGAACAACAATTTTTAAACTCATATATTCTTAATATTATCGCTTATTTTCTCGCTTTTTAAGACCTGCAAAGATAACAAATAATGGTATTCAGCAAAGCCTAAAACAACATTCTGAAAGTAAGCTACTTATATAGTTTAAAACCATGAATACCTGAAACAGGATTAGCTTCAGCAAACAAAATTTACCTACCTTTGAGAGCCAATAAAACCCCTGCACCATGCTCAAAGAACATATTTCACGCTCGCTGTTTCCCTTCCTTTTGTCGGGAGTTTTGACCGGAACTTTTGTATATGTTTTCATCGATGGCACCCTTGCCTCCCTCCTGCTCTTTTGCCTGATGGGCATGATGTGCTATACCAGCATCTATTTATATTCAGCTATTTACAATGCACAACTACGGCCACACCTGCCGGTTTATGCTTCCGTTCTGATCAATTCTGTTGTTTCTGTTTTATTGATTTATATCAACCTTATCATTATCATTGGTTTGGTCAATCCAAATGGTATTTTATATGTTTTTGCGCATTGGCGCGATACCCTTTTAAACCCATCCATCCAGCAGGGCATGATTTTCGGGCTGGCACTAAGTGTTGCAATTAATGTTTATCTGAGCATTTCGGAGCTTTTTGGACAGCGCAACCTCATCAACCTGGTTTTGGGACGCTACAGCAAAGCACATGAAGTGGAGCGCGTATTTATGTTTGCCGATCTCAAAAACTCAACAACAATTGCCGAGCAATTGGGGCACAAACGTTTCCTCGATTTGCTCAATGCGGTTTTTGAAGATATGAGCAAAGCCATTTCGAAACATAAAGGCCAGATTTACAAATATGTGGGCGATGAAATCATTATTGTTTGGAAGCCCCGGGAAGCCTTTAAAAAAGCCGCCTGCCTGCAAACTTTTATTGATATGGATGCCAATATCAAAAAGCGAAAGGCATTTTACACGGCAAAATTTGGAATCGTCCCTGAGTTCAAAGCCGGACTGCATGGCGGATTTGCCATTACGGGCGAGCTGGGCTATTTCCGCAAGGAAATCACCTTCCTCGGCGATGTAGTCAACACCACCGCCCGCATCGAAGGCGAATGCAAGCGCCTGAACCAAAAGCTGGTATATTCGGAATACATTGCTTACAGAACTAATGTTCCCGAAGGTTTTGAACAAATTGAACTGGGAGAGCATCAGTTGAGAGGAAAGAGCGGTGGAATTAGATTGTTTGGGATTAAAGCTATCAACTAACAAACCCTAAACAACAAAATACAATACTTGTTAGATTAACTATTATATCTTTGTTTTCTTTTATAAACTGACAATAATCAAAAAAAGCAGACATGAGTAGCAATAAAGGACCCAAATTCATAAAGTTTTTCAATCCAATTTTAGAAGTTCTTAATGAGCTTGGAGGCTCGGGAAATTCAAGTGAGATCAAAGATTTAGTAGTCGAAAAAATGGATATTCCAGAATCTGAGCTTGAAGAGAGACTTAAAAGTGGTGCATCCAGGGTAAGAAACCAAATTGCTTGGGCAAGAATTTATTTAGTCAAATCCGGACTTCTTGATGATTCTTCAAAAAGAGGAATTTGGAGTCTTACGACAAAAGGTGCAAGTACAAACTTATCCTTCGCTGATTCCATAAAGTTATTTAAAAATGTTCATTCAACTTTTTCCTCAAAGAACAAGAAGGCTGCAAAAGAAACTAAAGCGCAGCTTGAGGACATTGAGGAACAAACTACAGATGAAGAAAATTTATCAGATGATTTATTAACTGTGCTGCAAGGTTTATCACCAAACGGATTTGAAAGAATTTGCCAAAGACTACTCAGAGAATCTGGATTTAAGAAAGTTGTTGTAACTGGAAAATCAGGAGATGGAGGAATTGATGGCGAAGGAATTTTAGAAGTAAACCCATTAATGAGTTTTAAAGTCCTTTTTCAAGCAAAAAGATATCAAGGAACAGTTGGCTCATCAACGATTAGAGATTTTCGCGGCGCAATGCAAGGAAGAGCTGATAAAGGAATTATAATAACAACAGGAAGATTCACACAAGACGCTAAAAAGGAAGCTATCAGAGATGGAGCGCCTCCAGTTGAACTCGTTGATGGAGAACTACTTGTTGACTTGTTTGAAAAAAATGAATTAGGACTTAAACCAAAAGTCGTCTATGAAATTGATAAAGAATTCTTTAAAGATTTTATGAAATAATCTTTTTCTATATTAATCTTACAAAACAAGGAAGATATTGATATGTTTAATAATGATTATACGCAAAATAATACAATCTTAGAGAAGTTAAAAAGCAATAACGCTAACGTATCACCTATATCCATTAAAATGTTAAACCAGATAATCGATCAAGCCGAAGAAGATGCAAGAAATGGCAGACTAATCCCAATTTCCAAACTCAAGGACGAAGTCGAATCCTGGACATAAATTCCCTCACTCAACCCAATAAACCATGAAATACTACGCCGATCTCCACATCCACTCACATTACAGCATGGCGACTTCCAAAATGCTGACGCCTGAATATCTTGATCTGGCGGCGCGCCAAAAAGGGATTTCTGTGGTAGGCACAGGTGATTTCACCCATCCGGGATGGCTGGCCGAAATGAAAGAAAAGCTCGACCCGCTCGACAATGGCCTTTTCCGTTTAAAAAACGGCCTACGGCCTGATGTAGGACGCAATATCAATGCAGATTTCCTGCCGCAATTCATCCTTACGGCGGAAATCAGCAATATTTACAAAAAGAACGGCAAAGTGCGCAAAGTCCATAATGTGGTGCTGGCACCGGATTTCCACACAGTGGAACGCATTCAGCAGAGCTTACAGCAAGGCGGTTTCAATATTACTTCCGACGGTCGTCCCATTCTCGGCCTCGATTCGCGCGACCTGCTCGAAATGCTGCTGAGCGTAGATGAACGCATTTTGCTCATCCCTGCGCACATCTGGACGCCCTGGTTTTCAGCTTTGGGCGCACGCTCCGGTTTTGATTCCATCGAAGAATGTTATGAGGATCTCAGCCAGCACATCACCGCTGTGGAAACCGGACTTTCTACCGATGCGCCGATGAACTGGATGTGCAGCAGGCTCGATAAATTCACGCTGCTCAGCAATTCCGACGCACACAGCCCAGACAAGCTGGGGCGCAATGCCAATATTTTCATGGGCGAAGCCTCTTACGACAGCATTGTACAGGCATTGGCACAGCCCGACGGACGATTTGGCGGCACGGTGGACATGTATCCCCAGGAAGGAAAATACCACTATGCCGGACACCGCAAATGTGGCATTTGTTTTGATCCGGTGCAAACCGCACAACATCAAGGGATTTGCCCCGTATGCGGTAAAAAAATCACTATGGGTGTCATCAACCGGATTGTGGAGCTTTCCGACCGTGAAAACATTGAAGAGCGCCCTAACCGCAAGGATTTTCAATACATTATCCCGCTTAAAGAAATACTCTCCGAAATTTATCAATGTGGCGTACAATCCAAAACAATTACACGCCAGTACAATACACTCATCCAGAATATTGCAGCAGAACTGCCCCTTTTGCTCGAAACCAATCCCGACGAAATTGAAAGCAAAGGCGGCAAACTTCTGACCGAAGCCATTAAACGTATGCGCAGCGGACGTGTGCATATCAAAGAAGGTTTTGATGGTGAATACGGCAGCATCAAGGTTTTTGAAGCCGACGAGCTAGCTTATTATCAGCAGGATATGCTTTTTTCGGGTGAAAGGAAAGCAGCTCCAAAAAAACGTCCTTTACTGAATTTTGACCTAAGTCTCTATCATGCGGCAATGAAGGATCAGAAGGTAAGAGAAGATTTAGCAGCAGAACCTCAAAAAATCTATAAGCGTTTATATAATGAGATGCAGCAAAAAGCCGTAGATCATATGGAAGGTGCTGCATTGGTGCTGGCCGGTCCGGGAACAGGCAAAACCCATGTACTGACAGGCCGCATCGTGCAGATGGTCAAAGAAAAAAACATTGATCCCGTGCGCATCCTTGCCGTAACCTTCACGCGCAGGGCAGCAGGGGAAATGCGCGAACGCCTGGCCGCACGCCTCAGCAGGGAAATCAGCAACAAAATGATGGTTTGCACCTTTCATGCGCTGGGCTTGATGTTGCTTCGGGAAAATATGCCCGAAAAAGACATCAACATCATCAGCGACAGTAAAAAAGCAGGATTGATTGCCAGCGCTTTAGGGCTTTCAAGCAAAGAAGCCAATGCTTTCTGTGAAAAAATCGCCACAGCTAAAAGCAAATCATCCCCAGAAATGGATGATGATATACGGATTTATGACGAAATCCTGGAAAAAAACGGCCTCATCGACCTCGAAGACCTCATCCGCAAGCCTGTGCTGCTGGCCCGGCAAGATGAAGGTTTCCGGAACCTCATGGCCTTAAAATACGATTATGTCTTAATTGATGAATATCAAGATATTAACGAACAGCAATATCATTTCCTGAAACTCTTCCTGAACCGCCATCAAAATCTTTTTGCCATTGGTGACCCACATCAGGCGATTTATGGTTTCCGCGGTGCCGATTTGGGGCTGATCCGCCGCTTTCGCGATGATTATCCCAATGCAGAAATCTTCAACCTGGAAGTCAGCTATCGCTGTCCGGATAATTTCATCCGTGCTGCCGACAGTGTGCTCAGCGAGGAGGTAAGCCAAACCCACCACACCCTCTATGGCATGCAAAGGGACATCAAAATCAGCATCAGCGATTATGCAAGCGATAAAGCAGAAGCAGAAGGAATTGCCCGGATAATCGAGGATTTATCGGGCGGGCTGCGTTTTTTCAGCATGGACAGCGGCATCAGCAAAGGCAATCTGGATACCGATCATGCTCTATCCGGTTTTGGGATATTGTGCCGTACCACACGACAGTTTGATTGCATTGCAGAGGCGCTGAACAACCATTCCATTCCTTTTAAAAGCAGCAACGATTTGCCGCTTTTCCGCAAGAAAAACATTGCAGAAGCATTGGAAACCCTGATCGGGATTTACAGTAAAGAAGAACAAACTCCCGAAGAGTACCGAAATATTCCCTTTTTAAGTGCGCAAAACCAAATGCACGAAAATCTGAGGCTGATATTGCAGCATCAAAAAAGCATGGGCATAAAAACCGGGAAAAACGAAGAAAACCAGATTGTGCGCATCATAGCGCGATACAATAACAATCCGCAGCTTTTGAGTGACGATATGCAACTGGGCAGCAAATGGGAAGAAATTTATCATCAAAGCGAACATGTGCACCTGATGACCATGCACGCTTCCAAAGGACTGGAATTTAGAAGCGTTTTCCTGCCCGGCCTCGAACAGCAACTGATGCCATATACCTTTTTCAGACAAGATGCCGACATTGCCGAAGAAGAACGCCTGCTTTATGTAGCTATGACACGCGCTAAGGAAAAGCTGTTTTTGAGCCATGCTGCCAAAAGACATTTATTTGGACGGGAAATGCAAAACGGGCCGAGTTATTTCCTAAGCAGGATCAGTGAAAGCCTGCTGGAACGGGAAAAGAGGGAAATCCGGCAAAAGAAGAAAGATGAAGGGGACAGCCAGTTGAGTTTGTTTTAGGTTTTAACCACAAAGGGCGCAAAGGATGCACGGAGGGCACGAAGTTTTTTTTTGCTCGCAAAGGCGCAGAAAGACAAAAAATTACTGAAAATACAGCGGAATGTTATCGCTGAACTGCAACAATATTGTCCTGTTTTCTAACAGATTTAGGTTTTAACCACATAGAGCGCGAAGTTTTTTTTCTCGCAAAGTCGCAAGGGCCGGTTTGTTTTTGCTCGCTAAGACGCAAAGGCGCAGAGAGGCAAAAGTCTTAACCTGACTAATTCATGAAATTTCGTCATGAGCACATTCGATATACTCAGTGACCAAGCACAAAACGCAATAAGAGAAAGGGAGCGCAGATTTTTGGCGCACAGGAATAGCCGTAGCTATTTTGAGCACCAAAAAGATAGCATTCCTTTCTATTGCAGCGGTTTGTGCTCGCAATAGAATATTTTGTGAATTATTCAGGTTAAAAAACACAACAAAATATTTCCACTGCTCTGCAGCTTAATATGAGTTTTTTAAAAACCAGCGGCAGCGCCGTGCTGATATAAGGTCATCGGGCGTATTGCGATGGCGAAGCCGAAGTGAGCCGAGATGCCCTTTAACCAAGCTATGGAATCATCCAGGTTTTCAAACCCCATTCCGTGAATTCATAGCGTTGTGCCTGTCCACCGAATTTATTGAGGGCTTCAATGACTTTTGTCCGGCTGTTTTCCGGGCAGTAAAAGGTCATAAAACCGCCACCACCGGCACCGGAAATTTTCCCTCCGGTTGCTCCATTGGCCATTGCTGTTTGATAAATATCATCAATCAATGGGTTGGAAATCCCTTCGGCCATTTTCTTTTTGTTTTCCCAGCCAAAATTCAAAATTTCCCCGATCCTGTCGAGCTTTCCGCGCAGCAGTGCTTCTTTCATCTGCACGGCCTGTTCTTTGAGCTTCAGCGTAGCTTCAATCGACTCCTGTTTTTGCTCTGTTACATTTTTGCTCTGTGATTCGATAATGCGCGATGAATAGCGACTGGTTTTGGTATAATAAAGCAGGAGGTTATGAGCCAGTTCGTTCAAATACATGGAGCGGATACGCAAGGGGTTTACGATTACTTTATCGTCTTTGCCAAATTCCATAAAATTCACGCCCCCAAAAGTTGCTGCGTACTGATCTTGTTTCCCACCGGCCATGGCCAGGTCAACACGTTCGATATCGTAGGCCAGGTGAGCCAGGTCGTATTCGCCCAAAGGCAATTGAAGCCATTCGGCAAAAGCACCAAGAATAGCCACAACCAGTGTAGATGATGTCCCAAGACCGGAACCCGGAGGCGCATCAACAAAAGTTGTCAGCTCAAAGGAGAGCGGTTTTTTATTGTAATCGCGTACAATCCGGTTGTAAATTCCACGGTGCAGATCAAGCTGCCCGTTAATTTCCAATTCCTCAACAGCATCAAGTTCGTAATATTCGCCTTTATCTACCGAATTAAAAACGATTTTTCCATTATTGAGTGGCCTGATGCTGGCATAGGCATACATGCTGATGGTGGCATTGAGTATGCAACCACCATAAATATCACTAAAAGGTGCTACATCCGTTCCGCCGCCGGCAAGTCCAAGCCTGAGAGGAGCTTTACTTCGTATTATCATTTTAATCTAGTTCTTTTCTATAATATTCCAGTCTTCATCAAAATAAAAACTTCTGTCGCCAAAATTATCACTTTTCAAGATAATAGTACGGTTTGCCTCGTCCAATTCAAAAGATTTATAGTTATAAATATTTTCAGTAAGCATTTCTCCATTTTTGGAAAGCAGCCCATATCTATGATTATTTTCCCAGCGAAAAACACCTCCCAATGGCATAATGCCCTGCATAAATTGCTTTGTAATGATTTTTCCCGTACTGTCGCAAAGTGCCCAGCCATCATGAGCCGTGAGCGCAATAGAGTTTGGATTGTTGTTCACGTTTTCCAGATAAATGAATCGATCCGGTTTTATAACCAACTCAAAATCATTGTTGATTTTTCCGTATTTTCCGTCTTTCAAAACCAATAGTTCAAGCCCGTCATCATATTGAAAAAAGTTTTCATCTTCCTGTATTACAGAAGCATAATCAAAATCATCAAAACTCATGCCCGATGGATTGATAATATCATTGCCATTATCGACCAAAAATTCATAGCCAGAATCCGAGTGCACAATATATTTTCCTTTCGCATCTACTATAAACTGATATTTTAAGGGCAAAATTATTTTCCCCTTTTCGTTGATAATTCCTTGGTATCCATTTTCATTTGCGACCAAATACCGCTTTTTATTTATTTCCCTCATCTGAAAATACTGCAATGAAACAGAAGTATTTATGGAATCACGCGGCACCAGTTCATACTTCCCATGATACTGAAGAATTACCGGATCATTTTTAGGAAGTACTTTCGGAACAGGGACTTGCAAATAATCGGGTATATGTACTTGAGAACCTTCCCGCTCATCTCGTGCCATATCTTCGGCATAGATTAAATGTTCAAAAAATTGATTGATATCCGTTTCTTTAAAACTATATTTTTTTTCATCCACATTAATCTGCATGTAGGTAATGCCATCAGCGCAATGAATGAAGCGGTAATCATCGACAGTAAGCGCTTCTCCACCCCTTTCATAACAAACGAGTTCAAGTCCTTTTTTTGTTTCACGGAAATAGTAGGTTTCCTGCAAATGCGCTAATGCTCCGTAACAAATTTCAATGAAATATGCTTTTGGATCAAAATCCGTAGGAAAATCATCAACATACAAATGCCCGTAACCTTTACGCACAAATGGAAAAAATATACCACTGGCCCATTGGTCATCGATGGACATTTGATCATAAAAAGGATGAGAAATAAACTCCCGCTTGTAAATATCATATATGCCGGACAAATTATTTTCTGTACCAGAAACCTTGATGTAACCATAATCTTCTGCAAGAAGACCCATTGTATTAGCGCTCTGAAAAATATTGTTAAAGCCCGGACTCAGGCTACCTTCCTTGACCTTCATAATGTGCAGTTTATTATCCTTTCGCACAATTATTTGAGAAAAAAGCTCAAGCTCTCCCGGATAAGCCGGAAAACGGTTATCAATTTGGAAAGCAGCACTTAACCCGTCCTTTATATCCAAAGTATGAAAATTGCCCCCTTTCTGCACCAGCAATTTCACATCATCTTCAAACATTAGGCTAAAAAACTGTTCTTCAACAGGCTGCGGACGATTAAAGGGCGTGATCAGCAGGGAATCAAAATATGTATCCGCTAAAAGATTTTGTTCATCAAATAGATAAAGCCCGATATTTCCCCCATCATTAACAACTGTCGCTGCAAGACTACCATCCCGAAACATCAAAAAATTATCCTCTAAAATATCCGAGAATGAGTCGTTTAATTCTTCTCCATCAGTATTAACAGGATACCAACGGTTATTCCGCTGCAAGAAAAGCGGGAAATTAATAACATCTTCAAGATAAGGAAGATACCAGTGGCTCGACTGCTCGTAATCCTTGCTGATTTTAATACCATCCTTATTAATCAGAAAAAATTTTTCCCCTTTCTGCACAATTGCCGCTTTTGTTTTCTTATCAAAAAAGCTTGCATCATCAAATTGATAATCAATTTTTAAGCTCCCCTTTTGATCTGTATAGCCATACAAGTTATTGCTGTTACTGCGTTGGGGAAATAACTTTTGGGCGTGAAGTTGTGAAAACAAAAAAATGAAATATGCCGCGATAAAAAACAATTGTTTCATTCTTATATAATTTTGATTTCCAAACGATAATATTTGAATGGACTAAAGTACAAATTAAAGCTGCAGCCCAGAATGAAACACCTCAGAAATAGTGCAGAAATTCCCAATCACATAAAACCTTATTTTTATGAGCGCAGCAAAATCAGACTTAATCTTCACTTATTTGTGCGAAACCAGGCACTAATCCCAACTCTTCTCTTTGCGCCATATCTCTATGGCTTTCAAATATTTCACCCCTCCTTCCGGGCTGAGGTCATACACAAATCCATTGAGCTCAGGATGTGCTTGATCAATCCAGGCCACTAAACTATCGCGACGTGCTTGCCATAATCCAAAATCCATTGAGATATATCCGGTTGTGCTGATTTCTGCAATCTGATTGCCGTCAAATACAAACAAGACCCGATAAACCAAGGCCGTATCCTGAAGAAATGAGATACGACGGCAAATTTTGGACACAACCAGCTCTACACTATCCGAATGGAAATTAATTTCTCGCACTTGATATTTAGCTTGAAAAACAGAATCCCATTGGAATTGCCCATAAAAACCCGCCTTTTTATGAGTCAGGATATAACCCATTTCGGTAGTTTTCAGGCTATCGGAAATCAAAGGGGAAATCAAACGGAAGTCCTGAGCATTCAAGGCTTTGAAATAAGCATTGATGCTTTGCTCGTGGGAGTTATGAAAATCATTTTGGCAGGCAAAAAAAGTTAATGCAAAAACAATAACGCTTAAAAAATAAAATACTATTGGTTTTTCACCCAAAAGCCTATTACGAAACAGTAAACGTGTATGATGTAAAGAAGACATCTAGAAAAACTCATTTTTTAAATCATGCAAATCAACACCAGACACATTTCTCTTGTTCTCAAAGAGTCTTCTTAAATTCCGTTCTGCTTGATTTTTAAGACCGGATTTAAACACGAAATAATACTTATTCAGCAATTGCGGATTATGACCAAGTAACGCAATGGAGCCAGCAATTTTAGATTTTAATTCCGATCCTTCCAGGTTATAGATGCTTTTAATATTTAGCTTAAGTTCAACCAGTACAAAACGTTTTGTCGATTTATGAGCCAGACCAAATGCTAAATCCATTGTGCTTCTTTTGCTCCGCCTCTCCCTTTTTGCCAGATTATGCTCTACTTGATCGAGATTTAAACAGATTTCCGATTCAAAAGGAGTTTTGCGCGATCCTTCCCTACGGCACAATTCATGAATTTTCTCAATGCATACGGGATGCTTTTTGGATAATGGGTGCTGTTGAGTGGTTTTGGGACAATATTGCCATTTATTCTGTTTTTCCATACATATCAATTCTTTCGAGAGCAATATTGAATGAAGAAAAAATATTTTCAATGTCAACACCCTGATCCACATAGTTATATAAGAAAGAATCTTTCTCGCGTTCGGCCAGATAGAAATGCAGTGTTTTATCAACTTCCTCTTTCTCAGAGATATACCTTATAGCACTGATCATATCCGGATGATGGCTGGCAATCAAAAATTTTACTCCAGCCACCTTATTCAAAAGAACGATCAAACGGGCGTATTCTACCACCCATTGCGGATGCAGGTGCGCTTCAGGTTCATCGATAATGAGCAGGGTTTTACTGTTCAACAAACCATTTTTGTACAGTAACTGCAAAATGCTGAAAGATTTTAGCCCTGTAGCACATTCAAGCAGGTTAAACTCCTCCCCATCAGCCCTTTTATAAACGAAGGATTCATTTGATAATTTTTGATCATCATATCTGACCTCTCCTTGCAGTACCTCCTTGCTTAAAATTTGATCGAGCCCGCCATTTGCTTTTTTAAAACGTGATTGGGATAAAAGCTTATTCAAATCACGCCAATGTGGTCGATATCCATTTGCATCTACACCAAATATCATTGGAGTATCAATATAAGCCAGCTGTTCAATAGAGTGAATTGGAATGAGCGTATTATTTTTCCGATCAATAATTGGAACAGCATATTCATACAAATTAAAACTGTCTGGCAGGGGTGAATCGTAGAATGCATCTTCGAGATGTTCGTTTAAGATAGCCAGGGGTCTGGATTCCTTAATTGTCGTAGAACGATCACCAAGATCAAAAATGTATTCCTTTAAATTTGCAAAAAGCTCGCTTACTTTCTTTTTACCATAATCCTCAGAATCGATAACACTTCCAAGAATCATACGAATCCTGGGAAGTCTGTCAGAAAGCTTATTTTCTTCCCCAAACGTTGTGAGTGAAGGCTGATTAAAGAATTTTTCATAAGAAGCCAAAACATTTGTAAGTAAATCTACAAACAACTCATTATTTGATCCTTGCTGTTCTGAAAATCTTAATAAATTTCTAATATTATCGTAATCATCCTTCTCAAGAAACTGGGATAATTCAGCAGTTAGCTGATCAAAAGTTTTATATATCCTTCTAAAATCATCATTCAACTTTTTTTCAACAAAACGATCATAGTTCAGAGAAGAATAAACCAAATGATAGAGCAATTTGGAAACAGTACTTTTGCCGCAGCCATTTTCTCCAGCTATAACTGTAATGCCGTCCAAAGCAATATCAGCATGTTTAATTGCCCTGATATTTTCAAGTTTTATGCTCAGATGACTCTTTCTCATAAAATCCATATTTCTAACAAAAATACATTGATTTTTTCAATTTATGGGACTCCAAAATGCAAAACCTGTTTTTATTCCAGCCAATAAATCGAACCCTTCATCCAAATACTTGCTGCAAAAACATACCATGAGAAAGCACCCTTAGAGCAAGAGAAATTGATCAACCAAAACCACTCAAAATCAACTTTCCTTCCATAATTTTGTTAAAATACTAAAGTAAATGAAACCATGGATTCACTCACACAAATAGCATTGGGAGCCAGTGTAGCGGAAGCAGTGATGCAAAACAAAGTGGGTCGTAAAGCCACTTTATGGGGCGCTGTCATTGGCACTTTGCCCGATCTGGACGTATTCATTCCCATGGGAAATGCAATCCGTGATTTTACTTACCACAGAGCTGAAAGCCATGCTTTTTTCTATATGGCACTTGCTACGCCACTTATTGTCTGGCTGATTACAAAAATCCATCCCGGAACGAAATCCCACAAAATTCGTTGGCTTTTTGCCGTTTTCCTGGTTTTCATCACGCATGCGCTGCTCGATAGTTTTAATGTATATGGAACGCAATTACTGCTCCCCTTTACAAATCATCCCTTTGGCTGGGGAACTGTTTTTGTCATCGATCCGCTTTACACCATTCCTTTATTGTTGGGTGTTACTTCCTTTTTCTTTCTGCGTAATAAGCCACGTCTCGCTCTGAAATTTAATCTAATCGGGTTGATTATAAGTAGTTTATATCTTTTATGGAGCTTAGGCGCACAGCAATATGTTTATTCCGTTGCTAAGAAATCCCTTGCCACTCAGAACATTGAAGTTTCCAAAACCCTGGCCGGCCCCACTCCTTTTAACACCTTTTTATGGAGAATAATCGGCAAAACCGAAAGCGGGTATATTGAAGGCTATTACTCGATTTTTGACCAATCAAAAGAAATCCGCTTCAAAGCCCACACATCCGAACATGAGCTTTTGAAACCCATCAGCGACGACTGGAATGTGGAGCGTTTGAAATGGTTTACCAAAGGATTTTATAAAGTTTATGCGGTCGGCGACAAAATCGTTATCACCGACATCCGAATGGGCGCCAGCGGCATGTATTTCTTCAATTTCGTTGTAGGCCAAAAAACTGCAGAAGGCATAAAGTCTGCCCCAGTGGAAAAAATCGATCCTGAAGAATTCAATGGTGCGGAACCCTTAAAAAATCTTTGGAAGAGGATTTGGAATGAGGATGTGGAGTTGTAAGGGTAATCAACGGATGAATTTTAAAGTCAGGCCACAGTTCAGTAAATTTGGTTCTAAATACGTATCTCACCTAAAGAACCCAAAGTTGTATTAATAAATTATTTAAAACGAATATATATAATATATTTTTACAGTATATTATTCTATCCAAGATCCCAAACGATTTTTCCCAAACGTCCTTTAATTCTTTCTAATGTCAGTATAATATCCTGTTCCTGAGGAAGCTCTCCATACACCAACTTTGCAAACGTATCATGATATACACTACGAATTTGTTGCCAGGATGCAGCAATATCAGTAAAAAACAGAGACTCATTCGGATGATTCAACAGCCATTTATTATTGTTCCTATAGCTTGCGAAATCATCATGTGCTACACGCAAAAGCATAGCATGAAAATCAGATGATTCGAAAAATTCCTGAAGATCTAACTGTTTTAACATCTGGTGCAGATCGTAAATATGCCGCACCTTATTGCCTAAATCAACAAAAGCTTGTTCTGTATAGGAAAAGCGAACCAGCGACATTATTTTCTCACAAATAGTTCTCTTTGTGTCCAGAACCTGAACATTAAAGGGCAATAGATTATATTCCTCAGCAATTCCAATTTGGCCGGATTTTATCATCATATCATATACAAGCGATCTGACAGAACTTGTTCTATATGGCTCGAAATAGCCTAGCCATGTTGCTTCCAGTATTACCAAATCGCGCACCTGACCATAACTACCTTTAAACATTTTTGGATAGGAATGTCCGGTTTTTCTGTTCATCCCTCTCTTTTGTGTAATACCCGGGATCTCTGTCTCAGGCATTATTGCATTCACTACATCAGTAATTTCCTTTAACTTCTTTTTTAATTGATTCGCTGTCTCATCAGTCGCTTTTATAACCACCAAATCAATATCTTCAGAGAAACGGTCAATAAGTCCATAGCATTTTGATAAAGCTGTCCCTCCTTTAAAAACCGTTTCTTTTCCGATATCACTATGAAATATTGCATATAAAGCATAGGTCACCCAATAATCTTTCTCAATATAGATTTCCTGCAATTGCATATACTGCGCCGTAGCACGCACGGCCTGTTCAAACAAAGTGTGATTGTTATGGAGTTGCATTATTTAATATTCCAGTTTAAACTTGTTGATAATAATTGTGGAGATATATTTAAATGATAAGCTGTTATTGGATTTAAACTCTTTTTAACGGCACTTAAATCAATTTGAAGTCCCATATCTTCAAGCAAAGCACCCAGCAAAGCGCGGGTTGCCGGTGGATATTTTAAACTAAGGCGCAAAATCGATCTTTTTTGTTTCTCATCCAATTCGTTCAATAGCGCTTTTAAACGTTTACAGGATGCTTCTAAGGTAGTATCGGGAATTTTTTTAATAAAACGTATTGCATCGAGTAATTGTAGTAGCGGAATATTCTCTTTCGTAATTACATTTTTTTGTCTAACAAATTCTATCCTATACATTCCGCGTTTAATTGCAGGCCGGGTCACATTGCGACCAATCTGAATTACAAAACTAAGCTGCGTACTTAGTTTCAACTGGTTATATACACCCAAACCCGTAATATACCCTATTAACTTACCGTCTTTTTCCAATAAATCCTTAACTATTTGCCTTTGATCAGGTTGCAAAGTACCAAAAGGACTTTCTTCGGCTTTATAAAACCTTCCCTTGCTAAGCTTCATAATTTTACCTGCACTCGCCAGTCGATTTAATGTTTTAATTATCGCTTCCTTTTTATCCACCTCATCAATAAAATCACTATAGGTGAACACAAAGCCATTGGGAAGCCTTTCTATCTTATATAACACTAAATCAGTAATTTTCACACCAAAAAATTTATAATTATCAAATAAAATGTCCAGTTTATTCATTAAAATACTGGACAAATATAATCATTTATATGGTAATGGGCGTATAACATAAGCGTAAGCCTACGGCGAACAGCATCTTGCATATAACCGGATAATGTTTTAAATCTGTCCGGGCAGGAGTTGATGGAGCTTGTTGGCTGGGTGTTCCTGGATTTTTTCTAATGTTTGCTTGAGCCACTCGAAGGGTTCGACATTTTGGATTTTGCAGCTGGCAAAAAAGGAGTAGATCATAGCCGCGTGCTGGGCTGCATTGTGCGAACCCGCAAACAGGTAATTCTTGCGCCCTATGGCTACCGGCCTGATGCTGTTTTCAACCAGGTTGTTGTCAATGCGCAGCCTTCCGTCTTCAATATAACGGATCAGGCGCCCCCATAATTTCAGGCTGTAAGCTATGGCTTTGCCGATTGCGCTTTTGGGCGCTACTTTATAAACTTCTTCCTTAAGCCAGCTTTCCATTTCGTTCAATATGGGCATTGATTCCTTTTGCCGCAATGCTTTGACCTCCTCCGGCTGTAGCTCTTGCTCACTTGCCTGACGTTCAATGGCATACAGTTTTCTTATCTGCCCCAGCGCATATTCACTGCGTGCAGCATCATTGTCCTTGGCTTTCTCAAAATACCTGCGTGCATGCGCCATGCAGGCCAATTGGGTGATTTCGGCTTTGTTTTTTAGGTTGTCGTAAGCGGTGTAGCCATCGGTTTGCAAATATCCACTATAGTTTTCCAGCATCTCATCCGGGCCTTCCCGCCCGCGGCCTTTCCGGTAATCGAACAGGGCCAGTTTTTTAAGCGGGTCGTAATAAACCCAGTGATACCCTTTGTGCGATGCCCCGGGCTTGTCTTTGGTCAATACCTTTATAGGCGTTTCGTCTGCCATCAGGTAATCGGTCCTCATGATTTCTTTTTTCAGGGCATCGTAAAGCGGCTCAAGCAATCTGCAAACCCCGCTAAACCAGCCGTTTATTGTTGATTCGGCTATTTCGATCCCCATGCGCTTGAACATCTTGACAAGGCGGTAGAATGGCAGGTGGTCAACAAATTTGCTGACAGTCACATAAGAGAGCAGGCCTTCTGAGGCATTGCTTTTGAACAAGGCGCGCGAAGGTAGTTCTGCACAAATCATTTGGGTGCTTTCGCCCTGGCCTGCTACGGCATAATAAGGACGTATATAACGGATCACACGAAAAGTCCCGGGCACATAATCAAGTACTTCGGTGATTTTTACGTTGACCCTATGGGCGCCTTTGGGCAGGTTTTGGGGTTCGATGATGATTTCATGGCGCGGCAGGTGGGCGGGCAGTTCTAAGCGCACGGGCTGTTTTTTGGACTGCTTTTTATTGCGCGTATAGCTGATCTGCTCCTTTTCCGGCTCTTTCTCCTGTGCAGGCACGTCAAAAAGCACGCCCTGGTTGGGGTCTGCCGCGATATGCCGTTCGCTTTTGGCTCCATAGATCGCACGCCTCAACTGGACAAGTTCATGCTGAAGCAGGAATATTTTCTGTTGCATTGCATCATATTCCGCTTTTGATATAGTTATATTTTCCTGACTTGCCATGAGGCAAAGATACGGAAGTAACCTCTTGGCTGACTATATTTTAAGCGCTATTTACCAACATTTTCATGTGGGAAAAAACGTGGGTATTTCCTTGCATTTTTCATGGAAATACCATTGATTATCATTACAAGTTCAGGGTAGTCGATCAGCTGGTGGGAGGCGTGCGCAGCAGATGTGTCCGGCAGGTGAAAAGTGCCTTTTTCGAGCCTTTTGTAGAACAGCACAAAACCTCCGCTTTCCCAGCGCAGCAGTTTTATGCGGTCGCGCTTTTTGTTGATGAACAGGAAAACATCACCGCTCATTGGGTTTTTGTCCAGTTTGTTGCGCACAATGCCATACAGCCCATCAAAGCTCTTGCGCATATCGGTGGGCTGGCGGTACAGGTAATAGCGGCTGGCTGTTAAGCTGAACATTATTGGCCGGTGAGCGATTTGAGATAGGACAAGGGCACATTGCCCGGAAGGTTGAGCTCGATACCATTGGGATAACGGATGATAATCCCTGCAGCTGGAGTCCCGGAAAGCTCAATGAACCCATGGCCATCAGGCAAGCTTTCTTCCTGTTCAAATTTATGATACCAATAAAGGAAAGTGTGATAGCAGATTTTGTGTGATTCGGCAAAGGATCTTTTGCTTTGGCCACTGGTATGCCATTGATCCACCAGTGTTTTCATCTCTGCTCTTCTTTGTTCTTTTTGCATATTGCTTTTTTGCAGCAAAGAACGGAAGCTTTAAAAGCTTGTGCAATATGCCTTTTGCTGAAGGCTTACACATAAGCACTCATAAGAATGGACAATTTCCCCAGTTCCATAAAATGCATCATTGAGCTCCCTCTCACTTCGCGCTCGGGAGGACGCTCCATACTGCAAATTTCTATAATTGGGTTATGGGGCGTCCTTTCGGCGAGCGAAACAAGGAGAGACCGATAATCCCAAACATCAACTTCCTCCAAACACTCACCGCCCCACACATCCGAAAATACACTTTTGGAACCAATCAGCAGCGACTGGAATGTGGAGCATTTGAAATGGTTTACCAAAGGATTTTATATAGTTTATGCGGTCGGCGACAAAATAGTTATGACCGACATCCGAATGGGCGCCAGTGACATGTATTTCTATAATTTCGTTTTAGGTTAAAAAACAGCAGAAGGAATGAAAGCTGCCCCTGTTGAAAAACTCGATCCTGAAGATTTTAATGGAATGGAGTATATTTATTAATGGGCATGGCGCTGGGAGTGATATACAATTTATTGGTTAAAATAGACAATCCGTTAGGAATTTAAGTATTCTTGATGAGAGACTCAATATATATACTAGTCGCAACTAAAGTAAAAAGTTACAGTTCTATTTTTCTTGAAAAACAATAAAACTCAAAAAAGAATCACAATAATTGAATTTTTATTATAAATTTGAAGTAGGAAAATTTTCAAACGCAAAACATCAATCCGAAATACTCTTAAACATGAAAAATACAAATATATTAATTCTATTTTTCACTTTATTAGGTCTTTTAAATACTACACAAGCACAAGATACAAATTGGAGATACTACAGAGCCAACGGGTACATATTTTCAATGGAAGAACAGAATAGTAATCTGTGGATAGGCACATCAAGTGGATTGGTAAAGCATAACTTGGCCTCAAACTCTCATACTATATATAATACCAAAAACTCAAAGCTTCCTCATAACTTTGTACAATCCATTGCAATTGATTCAAAGGGGTCGAAATGGATTGGTACCCGTACAGGCGGGTTGGCGAAATTTGATGATACAAGCTGGACAGATTTCAATGATATACACCCCAATTTATCAAATACATCTATCTACTCTATTTCAATTGACTCTAATGAAACAAAGTGGCTTGCAAGTAGTATTGGAGTTATAAAATTTGAAGACTCCTGCTATTCCGTGTATAATTTATATAATGGAGGTCCATACGAAATAAACATTAGGTCAATATATATCGATGAAGATGGGAATAAATGGGTTGGCACAATAAGTAGTTTATATAAATACAACGACTCAACTTGGGATTTAAAATTACTAAAGGGCATAAATACAATAACCTCAGATAATAATGATGCTTTATGGTTTGGAACATATAGAGACGTAATGAAATATAAAGATGGGAGTTGGACAACTTATTCGTATGATACTAATTATTATTCATGTCAGGTATACTCTATCACACCTGATTCAGACGGAAATATTTGGATTGAGTCAAATATAGGATTACACATCCTTATCGATTCTATTTGGATTCCATATAAAACAATATATCCAGATTTCCCGAATAACCTAAATAGTTTGGCAAAAATCAGTAATAATGGAATAAAATGGTTTGTCACAAATGACCAAAGGGTACTTAAATATCATAATTCAGTTTGGACAGAAATTAGTATTTCGAGCTCCGGGTTATACTCTAATGACATACGATCCTTAGCCATCGACAACAATGAAGTTTTATGGGCAGGAAGCTATAAAGGAGGTTTAAGCAAATTTGACAATACAAAATGGATTTCCTATAATACCGATAATTCAGGAATAACCGATAATGATATATGGGCAATAACTGTAGACGGTAGTAACAACAAGTGGCTAGCAACTTTAGGCAGGTTTTCTAATCATGGACATGGCTTAGTTAAATATGATGAAGAACACTGGACATCTTATCATGTCAATAATTCAGACATACCAAATAATGATCTATTTTCAGTTCTGGCTGATTCTTCAGGGAATATCTGGATGGGTACATATGGTGGCCTTTCAAGATTTGATGGCAAAAATTGGACTAATTACACAATACTGAGTTTTGTTCACTCAATGGCTATTGATAATAATGGCGTAATTTGGTTTGGAACAGTATTAGGTTTGGCAAGTTACGATGGGACTTCATGGGAAATATACCGTGAATCAAATTCTGGTTTACCACATAATGATATAGAATCAATAGCAATAGATAGTGATAATAATATTTGGATTGGAACTTACGGGGAAGGATTAGTCATATTTGACGGAACAAATTGGACTCATTATCATGAATATAATTCAATATTACCAGACAATTATGTCTTGTCTATTGCTATTGAACCCAATGATACAAAATGGATTGGAACTTATGGAGGTGGTATGGTTAAAATCGAAGACACAAACTGGACTCTTTATAATTCAGATAATTCCGGCTTAATGTGCAATATTGTTCAAGCAATTGTTGTTGATAAAAATGGCTCGAAATGGATCGGTACTGGTACACAAGGAGTGAACGTATACAATGAAATTGGATTTCCTAATCCATCACATGCATTTGATGCAACAACCAAAACTAAGATTGAAATTTATCCAAACCCTTCAAATAACTATTTCAATATAGAAATATACTCAAATAATAGCCCTTATCTTATGGAACTTATAGGTCTTAATGGAGAGGTGTTAAAAAGAAAACTAATAACGAATAACCATAATATTATAGCCCTAGATAACTTAAAAACAGGTTTGTACATTGTCAAATTATCCTGTGGAGAAGAAATACATTATAAAAAAATTATAAAAACCGAAATCGGGCGTTAGGAACAAACACTCACCGCCCCACACCATAAACAAACTTCATCAAAAAAGGAAATTCCTGATCTTCCGGATTGGCACGAATAGCTTCGCGGAGTTTATTTATCGCTTTTTGTGGCTCGCCGCTGTGTTGGTAATAAAGGCTTCCGTTCAGCAGTGTATTTCCGTTGATGAACTCTTGCATTTTTTGGGCGTCATCTATATTTTCAAATACGCTTGAAATATCCGCACGGCTGTCGTTGAGGAATTTCAGGTTTTTCGGCAGGTTTTCTTCTTTAAAGCAATCAAAATCGAAAAACTCCGTATAGCTAAGATCGTCGGTATTGATACGTACATCTTGAGGCAAAGCAGCAATGGCAGCGCTGTCGAGGATCATGCAGGCTGCATTGTGGTAGGGCTGCAAATAGAAAAACTCATCCTGCGGCTGTGCTTCCACAATTTCTTTCCACTGCCCAAAATCAATCTTTTGATGGTCGTTGCGCCCAAACAAAACTGCATGGTATTGTCCCAGCCAGAGCGAAGAATTCGGGAAAACGGAATGGAATGTTTTGATCAGTCCCTGCAAATCCTGTAAACGCAGTTTGTGAATGGGCAGGTATTGCGACACCATCCCGCCATCGCTCAGGTGGTCGCGGCATTGCTCAAAATAATCTTTGGTATAGAGGTTTCCCGAGCCCAGCACCGGATGAGTCGGATCGCAGGTAATCATATCATATTTTTTGGCCGTCATTTGCAAAAAATGCCGTCCGTCGCCGGGAATCATGTTCAGGCGCGGATCATTGGCCACATTTTTGTTAAAGGCAAAATAATGCTTCGAAGCTTCTGTAAGCCCGGGCACAAGCTCCACACAGTCGATATGCCCTACCGAAGGATGCGAAGCAATCACCGAAGTTGTGACGCCAATTCCAAATCCGACCACCAGCACATTTTTGGCTTCCAGTCCGGCGAAAAACGGCAGGTGCCCCACAAGTTTCACGGCTTTGATGGCATCGTAATTGGAGCCGATCACCGCACTGTTGTTCACAAAACTGGATTTACGGAAAAAGCCGCGCCCCGGATCTTCGCCCACCACAATCGTCCCTTCCACGGTTTCATCGTAAAACAGGATTTTGCGGTCGAGTTTTTTAAATGATGGCGGCAAAATCATAATGGGCTCCATAAGCAGGATAATGCCCAGAAGCACCATGGATCCGACCATCAGGCCCTGGCGCAGTTTTTTTCTTGTTTTGTCCTTGGCGGACATGATCGCAGTCAGCAAAACCGCAATAAAAATCACGCTGATGATTGCCCGTGATGCACCCAAAAGAGGAATGAGCGCAAAAGTAGCGAGAGCGGGACCGAGCACGGATCCCAGGGTATTAAAAAAGAGTATTTTCCCAACATTTTTGCTCACATTGGCGTGGCCAAGGGTAAACATCCGGCAGGCCAGCGGAAAGGCAAATCCCGAAACCAGGGAGGGCGGCATCACAATAAAAAATGAGGCCAGGAAAGGCGCTACGATCAGGCGCACATAAGGATTGGTAATGGATTCCCCAAAGGGAAAAAGAAAAATTTCGGGCAGTTTCACCGAAAAGATCAAACCCAGAAAAGCCAATCCTACGAAAATAAAAAGAGCTCTGTACATTGCACGGGCGTGAAGGATGATTTTATCGCCATATCGCCGAAAGGTCAGGCTTCCGAAGAACAATCCCATAATTACAAAAGAAGTAATCACCGTGAAAGTATAGCTCGTATTGGTAAAATAAACTTTAAAAATCCGTATCCAGATCAGCTGCAGGCTCAGCACAGCAATCCCGAAAATAAAAGTAGAAACCAATGCGATGTGGCGGTAATTCTGTGTATCCACAGCAATTTTACTTCTCTGCTTTTCTTCGGTATTTCCCTCTGTTACAGGCACTTCAAACCTATTAAAAACGATAAAGGCCATTCCTCCGTTGAGCAATGCCAAAGCAGAAGCCAGGAACATGGTTCCCTCCTGCCCCATATTTCCCAGAAAAATAAATCCGGTAAAGAGCCCGCCCATTGTACTGCCCAGTGTTTCGAAGGCATAAAGTCCGCCAAACTTCCCTGCTACGCCTTTATTATTAAGTATCAACATTTTGCTCACCAGCGGAATCACGCCGCCCATCATAAATGCCGGGATACAGAGCAGTACGAATGTAATGGCAAAAAATACTGCATCTGCGGTAGCTGCACTTTCAAAAGTTCCGAAAAGCGCGGATGTAAGCCCGCCAATAATGAAATAATTCACCAGACTAAAAATCCCTAATCCCACCAGAATTGCTCCGAGCAGTTTCCCGGGATATTTTTGGCGGTTGGCTTTATTGCCCAAAAACCATGCACCGGCACCAAATCCGGCCATCACGGCCATCAGCACTATGGTAGAAGCCGTTACGGTTGTCCCAAGGATGTGCGACAGGAAACGGTTCCAGCTTACTTCATAAATCAGGAAGCTAAATCCCGCAAGGAAAATAATGAGCAGCAACAAGCTTTTTTGTCCGGGCTTTATGTTTGTTTCAGGCATTATCGATAGAATTTGAGTTCATCAGAAAGCAAACAAAGATATTCAATTTCCGGATGCAGGAATGATGGAGCAGATGGAAGATAAAGAGAATTGGATTTTCACTTTAACCTACCTTATACATAACTACGCAACACTCTTTAATTGAGCTAATTGTTGTTCCAGGAATTTTATACGTTTTTCTTTAAACTTGCTTTGGTTAACCTCAAATAAATTTGGATCAAATTCTTTTTGCTTAGTTACCATATTGAAATAAATGACAGCCATTTTTCTGGCCATCGCGCATTTAGCCGCTTTTGGCCCTAATCTGGATTTTAATCTTCTGTAATAGTGCCCGAAAACATTATCGCTGCGATAAAGACTGTTAGCGGCCTGGATTAAAGCTGTTTTTATTTTGTGCCTTTTTTTGGGTAACCTGCTACTGATCACCTTGCCTCCTGATATTTTATTGTTAGGAGCCAAGCCCGTCCATGATGCAAACCTGTTTGCGTTTCCAAAGCAGCTTAAATCCGCACCTACTTCTGAGAAAAGCGTTAGCCTGTTTAATTCATAAACTCCCAAAAACAGACAAAATTTTTTAACCGAGCAGGGTCAGGCATTGCGAATCAAAATTAACTGCTTGAATTTCTATTTATTTACTCTAATCACATGACTTATGAGCATAATTTTCCTATTTGGGTTTTCCCGTAAAGCCCATTGAAAATTTTATTTGACATCAAGATGTTGAAGAACATTAGCTTACCGAATTTTAGCCTAAATCCTTAGGGTTTCAAATTTCTTAAAGCATTTCATAAACACCCGGTCGCTGTAAAATTCTGCAGGCAGCTCTATTTTAATTTTTGATTTCAGTACTTTGACCCGGGCAGCTACTTTGATCAGCTTCAATTGAAGTGTTTTCATAGTTGCTTTAGCAAACTCTGTCCCTACTAACGCCATGCTTTGCAAGCTGTGCATCAGGACATAAGCAGCAGAATGCAAAAACAACCTGAACTGATTGGCCTTAAAGCTGTTGCAGGACATCCTGTCCGACTTAAGGTATGTTTTATGTTCTTTGATACGCAATTCGGCTGCGCCCCTTGCGCAATATCCTTGTTCGTAAAGCGCCTTGGCACGAACATTTTGCAGGCTGCTGACAATATACCTTACATTTGTCCCCATGCTGCTTACTTCTACTTTGACTACCACTCGTTCGGCAAAAGCCCAACTGGATGCCTGATATTGAAAGCTATGATAACGTTTCACTGGTGTACCCGACTGTTGGAAGTTTTTTTTGGCGCTTTCTATGGTTATTTTGGCCTTTTGGTTTAAAACAGAATTGCCACTGAGCCCTGTGATAAATTCAACCCTATGGCTCTCCCTTGCCCACTCCATAAACTCTTTGGAACAAAAATGGCTGTCGCCCCTAAGGATGATCATCGTGTTGGGCCAATGCTGGCGCAGGTAGCTTATGATGCGTTTGTGGATCGAAAAAACATCAAGGCTTTTGCTGCGGCGGCCAGGTTTGAGGATAGTGGTTACCAGCTTGCCCGAAAAGCCTTCATATATGTGCAAAGGCATATAGCAATAGTCCCCGTAGTAATTATTGAACATGGTAAGCTGCTGATTACCATATGTTAAGCTGCTTGTATCGTCAGAATCAAGTATAATAATTTTTGGTTCGTGGTCATAGGAAGCGATAAATTTATCTACAAAGACCTTGGCCATTTTGTAGTTCTGAGAAGCCGTGATTTGATTCTCAAAACGACTCATTGTAGGCTGGGCTGAAAGGCTTTCTGTAGTCTCACAGCATACCTTAACTACCTCATCGTCCCTGAGCGCATTGCAGTCATTTGCATCTTCATAGCCTGCAGCAATTTGCATAATACGCTGGCTTAGAAGGCGTTTTGTGCTGTGCTTGACATAACTTTGGTTGCGGGGGTCTTCAATGCAGCCTGCAAGGCTGTCGATTAAACCAAGCTGTTTTTCTACTTCGCGAAGCAATAATAGGCCGCCATCACTTGATGTCTTTTTCAAAGTAAAGTTAACCTCAACCTTTTTGCCATTTGAACTGGTGAGAGGAAAAAGGCTCTTTTGTGTAATTTCCTGTGGTTTTGTGCCACTGTTTGAAATATTCTTTGTATTTTTAGCCATAGGGATTTTTGTTTTTGTTTGCCGACATAAAGATACTGAATATCAATGAGGTATCGCACAAATTTCCCTATTTTTTTTGGGTTTATGAATAATTTAGGTTAGAACGGTTTCCTCAGAAAAACCAAATATATTTGAAGCATTTACACCTAAAATAGCCTGGACATATGGTATTGGGTTGAACCTAAAATCATTTTTTCTGTAATTGCTCTTGCTTGCCTTTTTTTTTAGATCGGTTATGTCTCCTTGCTTATATTTCCCCGTTATTATTTCAAGCTGTTCTTCGATCATCTGGTCACATTCGCTAATTTGTCTTTGAATAAAAGTATAACTGTCGCTTGATTGTTTTAATTCAAACAGGCATTCTGTGCGCCAAACACCTTCGCAAGCTTTGATTATATCTTCTTTGCTAGCCTTTACTTTATGGTGAACCAGTTGTGCCAAATTCCTGGGATTTCTTTCGCCCTGATTAATTGCATGGATGATGTTTTGTCCGCTGACTGAAGTCAGGTCGCTTAAAACCATATTCAGTTTTATGTTCATGCTATTCAAGCTTTTTGTCATCTTATTGACAGCTAATGTTTTTTGTTTCTTTAGACCACTGCGATGCCTTAGCAGTTCCCGTAATGTCCGGACTTCCTCAGGTGGCTGAAAACTATTTGTTAACAGTCCACAAGTATGGAGGCGCATTATCCAATGGGCATCTTTCTCGTCTGTTTTTTTTCCAGTAACATTTTTAACGTGACGCGAATTGACAAGGAATACCTCCAGGCCATATTCCTGTAGCACTAACAATAGCTCTTTCCAGTAATAACTTGTGCTTTCAATTGCAACAGTTTCGATCTGGCAGCTTATAAGCCATTTGGCCAGCTCATGTAGATCGCAAGTAAAGGCGCCAAAAGTCCTGATATGTTTTTTGGCCCTATCTTCAGGCACACTTACTACATTGTCCTTGCTTGAAATATCAATACCTGCTGCGTTAGGATTGATGACGTTAAATTCATTTAGATTCTGTTTTTTAGCCTTTTTCTTCTTAATGCTTTTTCCTTTCATGGTTCTTTTATTTTAGTAACGTGCCCAGTTGTCTAATTTATTTTAGGTGGCCTACCTTACGATTTTATAAAATCAATTATCAGATCACCAACAACCAGAGCCTGACTGATTAAGGTTATTTAAATAACAGTGTTAAAAACGGCCTGTGCTGCACGTGTCCTCAAATTTAATGTATTTTTATAATAGGAAAAAGCCCCTTTTGGAGTGACTGATTAATTCATAAATCTTCGTCATGAGAATGCAAAACGCAATAAGAGAAAGGGAGCACAGGTTTTCGGCACGCAGGAATAGCCGTAGCTATTTTGAGTACCGGAAACAGAGCATTCCTTTCTGTTGAAGCGGTTTGCGTTCGTAATAGAATGGTTTGTGAATTATTCAGGTTAAAGACATACAACACAAATAAAATCCCTCAGCCACAAAAAGCGCCGAGGGATGATATGTTTAAGCCAGCAAATGGGCGTAATGCAGCTCAGATACTCAGCAGCGCCCTGGCTTTTTTGGCAAAATCTTCGCCATCGCGGTTTCCGGGAAAAACCACGGTCATATGCGGATAATCAACAAAATCGCTGTAAATATCGAGCCGGTATTCATAATGCCGTGTCGATTCAGAAACCGTTGTGGACGTGCCCGAATAAGTTGCATAGCTATTGGTCCAGGCATAGGCCGATCCGCTGGTTTGTGTTGTTGAAACCGTAGTGGATCCCAGGTCAACATGTTCCAGCTCAACATTTTTGATATTGTTTTTATGATAGCCTACCCAGCTACCTTCATTGGCATTCACAAAAATGCACATATGCTGGTTAAACACAAAAAAATACGCATTATCAAACACATAAAAGTTGCCCCCGAAATAATCGCACATATTCTGCGCCAGCGACCAGGTAAAACTATTCCGTGCTTTAAAATACTTATCCTGAGTGGCTTGCACCAGGGTTTTTTGATACACTTTATAAGCAATATAAAAGCCAGCAAATACAATGGCCCCAAACACCACTGCCTCAATAAAATCATCGAAACCATTGGTAATGATAATGAGCAAAGTCATAGCTCCGGCCACATAAAAGCCCGTTTTTTTGATCCGCGCTGCAAAAGATTCATTTTGCTTCCATTGCTCCAGTAATTGCACACCTTCTGTGCTTTCCTGAAAGGGTATAATCTGAAAGCTATCACGGATATTTGCCCATTGAGGAAAAGTTATTTCCACATCTTCGCGGATCAGCGTATCCTGTTTTTTTACTTTTTCTGCCATATCAATCTCCTTCGGTATAAGTGTATGGAAGAGGTAAATTGTACATTTCAAACGATTTTTGGGATCCATCTACCATAAAATCGAATTGCATGATGTAGCCCTTTGGAGATTCAAGGCTATATCCTTGTGCCACAGGGGATTTACCTATCGCTGTTGCTTCCGGCTTCAGAGTAATTATTTTATTGTCGTCTGCATCGGGATTATCCCAGTAAAAGAAAAAACGGGCTGTTCCAATACCGCTGACTTTCTTAAATTCACCCCCTACTGCACGGATTTTTAAAACTTTATCAGAAACATTCTTCACTTCAAAAGTCATCACAGGGCGGTCGTTGGGAGCAGGCTCAAAGGAAAGGAGCTTCCATTCCAGATGTCCGGTATTTTGCACGGCACAAAATGCCGGTATCAATTTAGAGCTTTTCACCGCTTTCTTAACCATTTCAGGATCAGCATTTATCTCTTTGATTTTATCGGCAGTTGCTTTCACGAACTTTTTATAGTTCTTTTTTGAAAGCTTACCCACCGCTTCCGACCAACCTTCGTTGGATTTGTAAGCCCTGTCGGAAATATTGAGTTTCAGGACACCCTCAGAATATTTAAAATGAAGACGTGCCCTGTTTTTGATTGTCAGGGAATTCCATTGGATCCAATTGCTGAGCAGGACGTTGTCGGAGGGAAGAAAATCACCCACGCCAAAATCCATTTCGTTCAGGGCCATTTCGGTAATTTGCCAGACTGAATTGTCTTTCAGTCCTTCAACTTTCATTTCGGGGTCATCGCCAAATATCTGTGCATGAGCAGAAAAAGCGAACGACAAAAGAACCATACATGCAATAATTCTGTTTTTCATTGTTTTTGTTTTTTAATTGTTCCACACATGGAGGTACCATTTTCCATTAATTTTCGCGAGGCTTTGGGTACACATTTCGGTATCGCCATTACCATAAACTTTCTTAAAATCAACTTTGGCTTCTTTGCCACTATCCGAAATAAATTCATTGGTCAGCTCAATGGATCGAAGTCCGCCTTTGCCCTTTTCCTCTTTTGCAAGATAGGGCAGCATACTCATCAGATTATCAGCTTCCTTTTCGCTGAGCATTTTGTTGTCATTGGCCACATACATTGCCACCATTGCGGGGTAATCTTCCTGCAGATAGAAAGAGTAGGCATTTTCCAGGCATTTTGACGGGCTTTTTTCTGCGCTTCCGGTGCCGCTGCAGGAAGCCAGCAGCAGCAATAAAATTCCCAGACTGCAAATTCGTGTTTTCATTTTTGTGATTGTTTTATTGATAAACTTGAATCGTTGTGTCCACTAATGATCTTTTCCCTGAATCGGGATTTTCCTGCTTCTGAATACATAATGGGCAGGCCAAAAACATCAATGAACTCTGACAAAATTAAAGCTGAAGATATACCAAAATCAAGGAAACGCTGTCCTGATTTACACATATGGACACACAAACTTAACAGCTATAACTCTTATTACAAGCACATTATAACAATAAGGAAGAAAACACAACGAACAAAGCGTTTGTATTTAAAATTGAGGTTCTACACGGAATTTCGTGGAAAGAAAAATCACTTTATTTCAAAACAGATTCCTCCAAAGTTTCCTCATACTTCGGAAAACTTTGTCGGAATGACGCATTTTTATGGAGTCATGAGGCAAATGCGGCGCACTTCGACTCCGCTCAGTGACCAGGCCGCATTTGCCTTAAACGCCTAATAAACGCGTCATTCCGACCGGAACAAAGCCAAACGAAGTGATTAAGACTTTGTGTAGGGAGGAATCTGTTAGGAGTCAATAGTTCATTAATAAATATCTGCATATTATTTTCAAACATTATTGTTACCCACGAAATTCCAAGTAGAACCAAAACAGAAGGGATTGCTTTAAAATTATACGCAGAAAAACACACAATCAGATTTATTCTCAAGAGAACAGCAATTTGCTGCCAAATTACTTTTCTGCTTCCGAATTGCGCATATACTGAAGGGGTGTCAGGCCGGTGATTTGCTTAAAGGAATTATAAAAAGCTGAGCGCGAACGGTAACCTACCATTTTAGCAATCCCTTCGATGCTATAATTGCTGTATTTGGGATTCGCCAGCAAAGAGCGCGCTTCCTGGATGCGGCATTTATTGATGATCCCGTTAAAACTGTCTTCATAGCGATGATTGACAATACTGGAAAGATAAGTTCGGTTGGTTTTCAGCTTACGGGCCATTTTTGTCAGGTTAATATCCTCCTGACGGTATATTTTCTCCTGATGGAGCAAATGATCCAACTTAACAAAAATCTCATCCTCATTGGGTATCGTTAAATTACCATTTGCCTCATTTTTCTTGCTAATAAACTCAAGCTGAACTGCCTGCAAACGTTGATTGAGTTTGTCCATTTCTATATTTTTGCGCACAAGACTTTGATACGACCGCTTAATCTGCTTGTAACGGAGACGCGCAAAAACCAAAAAAGCAAGCCCCGTAAAAAACAAGATCAAAATGGCAATAATTACAATTTTTTGCCTTTTCGCATTTTCCTTTTCCAGCTTATTTTCCAGTTTCAGCTTTTCAATTTTCTCTTTCTGCAGTTCATAATCCATTTCTGCGCGCACTACTGCCAACTGCTCGGCATTGGTATTTTGGCTAATTTTCCGAAATTGTTCGGAATATAAAGTCAGGTATTCCATTGCTTTTTCATAATCGGGAATAAGCATGGCCACTTCATAGAGGTAGTAATAAAAACCCGGGCTGACATCCTTCTTCTCAGCCATGCCCTGGCGATGATGAAAGGCTTTATCCATATAAAAAATCGCCGAATCCTTCTTCTTAATTTTCGCAAAATACCAGGAACGGGCACGATAAGCATTCCCTAAAGTATTCAGCAAGCCGTTTTGGCGAGCCATTCGCATGATGTAAGCAGAAAGAGTCCCCACCTGTTCCACACTATCAATCAGAGTGTAGCAGAGCTGTTGAAAAATAGCAGCTTCCAGTTCTTCGCTGCTTCCTTTTTCATGAATCAGGCTGCGCGATTTTTTGTAAAACTTAAGTGCCTCCTGATGATGAGATCGCCGGTAATGGGACAAACCAATTACGGTATAAACTTTTGCCAACAATAGCGAATCGTCCAGCTCCAATGCCAGAGTTTCAGCTTCTTTCAAATAATCGGTAAAGCTTGAGTCCCGCGTAGAAAAATGAGCGTTGTTGTACATCAACAGCAGAGTTTCTACACGGTCTTTTATGTTTTTTCCTGCCACCAGAAAAGGATATGCCCTTTGGCAATATTCCATTGACTGTTTGTATTCATTCAGTTTCCAATGGCAAAAAGCCATATCCAGCAAAACAGCAATATGTACAGGCGAACCGGAAGGATAAACAGCCGCCTTTAATTTCTCTTCATCATAGCGCAAACGTGTGCGGTAATCGGCATTTTTGCCAGTAATAAAGTGGCCTACTGCAGCTATTTCCATATGGAGTTCGGGAAATTCAGTCAAAGGAAATTCCGCCAATGCGCTATCAACGAAAGGATATGCCTGCTGATATTTCTTCAATCGGGCCAATGTCAAAGCATTTTCGAGATAATAAAATGCCTTCAAAGCAGAATTGGCTGTGGCCCTTATGATGGGACTCTTCCTCTGGAGCCAGGCAGAATAATCTTCTGGAGAAACAGAAATATCCCAATTTCCATTCGTAATGGAATCGAGGTAAATCCCAAAATCACAGGGACTAATTTTTGTGTCGGGATCAAACATTTTAAAATCAGGCAATGTAGATTGTCCCAACACATCAAACAGAGACAAAAAAACAAGAATCACGATCGTTGATATCCGCATTTCTTTGGTTTTGGGCATATAAATGGCAATATACATATTATATTTGAACCAATACGGGGAATTGATTTTGCCTCGCCTGACAAGCCAAAACTATTTTTTCGCATAAAAAAAGGCCACCAAAAGGCAGCCCTTATTTATTTCTTAGAAAAAAAACCTTTAATCCTGATTCCAGATTTTCGAATTATCGCGATATCCATTCAAATCGAGATACCAGTTTTGATAGGAGCTTCCTTCCGATTCGGCCCAGTCATCAAAATAGTTATAGCCATCGCTAATTTCAATGTATTCGATCATATGATCCAGCAAAGCAGGAATATGAATCGCCCAGGGCAAATTGTTTTTATTTTTATAATATCGGCCTGTTGCCGGATTGGAATCATCATTGCTTTGCCCGAAATAAGTTGGATCGGCCAGGGATGTTGGCTGATAATCAGGCAGGTGAATTTCTATATCCCTGTTTCCGTCCTTGATCAGGAAAGGATTGAATGGGGGTTCGCCCACCAAAACAGGATCAATGGCCGGATCAAAATTGATGGTGATGGTTGTCGTTTCGGACGTTCCAATGTTTCCATTTTCCAAAGTATTGAAAAAAGCACCTCCTGCCCTGTTGATCACGGCTTCAGTATCGTCAAATACATAGAAAACAGCTTTATCGGGGCCGGATTCTGTTCCATTGGAATTAAAACTGGCATAATCGGATGTGATTACAGAACCTGTTACAGAATTAACTTCACCCGGCTGCAGATTATCGAATTGAACAGCCAATCCGTTACGGAAGCTCGCTCCGACAGCTTTTACCGTATAGTCTGTTATGATATCAACAAGCTCATTATCTGAATTATAAACCATTGTTGTTTCGTAATAGACCACATTATCGTTAAAATCGTAATCGCCCTGACTAGGCCACAAATCTTCCCAGGCAAGCGTTCCATTGATACCGGACACTGAATAACAGCGTGTTGGATCGTTGGGGAATTCATCTTCATCACCCGAACAGCCGTCACCATCCGGATCAGGATCAGGACCACAAACCGTTCCATAACAATTCATTACATCCTCAAACTCTTCTTCGGTGAATGAATTCAAATTTTGATTTTGTCCCGCTTTGGCTGATGTTTGCTCATCCTGAAGATAAGTCAAAGTGTAGGTTACCGTGAACACACCCGGATCACCATCACCAAAATTGGAAATATCATCTACTTTAAAGCCGCTGAAAGGATCAGAGCCCAGATTGGGACCCAAATCAATATTTCCATAGCTCATATTTCCAGAGATAATGTCCACAGAAACATTGGAATAAGTACCTGCGTCCGCCTCTATGCTGTAATGTGATAGCTCTTTGCCGCTGCCATCAGATTCGACGCGAAGCACTACGATGTAATTATCATTCTGACATTCAACCGATTCGATGGTTGTTGTAAATCCACCGCCATTATTTTTTGTAATCTCACAAACCACCACAGCATGAGCCGAGCCAATGAATGCAAAAAACATTGCGGTAAGAAAGACTGCATATATACTTTTCATATTTTTCATTTGATTATCCTCCTTGTTTATTCAAAGTTAAATACTTGATTACTGTCACTCAGTTTAAGTTCGTAATCGTTTCCTAAAAAGCTGATGTTCACTTTTTTCAGGTACGAAGGTGCACTAAAGCTCAACTCAACTTCTTTTTCATTGCTCAGCATGCCAACTTTCAGCATTTTTCCTTCAGGAGTTGCAATTTTCACCAGGCTTTGCGCATAGGCTTTAAACTTAATGCTATGCATGGTGGTGGTTGACCAATCAAATGAGGGGCTCACTTGCATGTCTTTCATATTTTCTGAAATAACAGAATCTGTTTCAATTTCTTCCTTTTTCATGCAGGAAGAAAAAATCAGGCTTGTTAAAATCCCAATTAACAAAATTTGAAGTAAATTTTTTATTTTCATTTCTAATTTATTATTTGCTTATAATCCTTTTAATAAGTTCAATATTATGTAATTTGTTCAGGTGAGACTAACAAAAAACAGTAAACGCTACATCTTGATATGTAGATGTGTCAATAAGTTGGTCTTTATGAAAGACAAAATCTCAATAAATAGAATTTTCCAAAATACGGAAAGTGTAATTACAAAAAAAAGAGAAACCCGGAAAAGACAATTATTGAGGCAGAATCCTCCACAATTTTGTAATTTTACCGAATAATAAAGAACTATGGTTGCACAGACTTTACTCCAAAAACTGCACGAACTCAAGCCTCAATTTGAAGGCGATATTTTTTCAGACGAATCCACGCGGCTCATGTACGCCACCGATGCTTCGGCCTATCGTGAAATCCCTCAGGCGGTTACGCGCCCAAAAACTGATGAGGACATCAAACTCCTGATTTCATTTGCGCAAAACAATAAATGCTCATTGATTCCCCGCACAGCCGGTACTTCGCTCGCAGGACAAGTAGTTGGCGATGGGATCATTGTAGATATATCGCGTTATTTCAATCAAATCATTGAACTGAATGAAGAAGAACATTGGGTGCGCGTACAGCCAGGCGTAGTTTTGGATGAGCTCAATAAATTCCTGGAGCCCAAAGCTTTGTTTTTTGGCCCTGAGACCAGCACATCCAGCCGTTGCATGATGGGCGGGATGCTCGGCAACAACAGCTGTGGCGCTCATTCGCTGCTCTACGGAAGCACACGCGAGCATACACTGGAAGTTAAAACCTTGCTCAGCGACGGCAGCGAAGTTCTTTTTAAGGCTATTGAAAAAGAAAAATTTGAACAAAAATGCGCACAGGACAGTCTGGAAGGCCGTATTTATCAGCAAGTCAGGGACATGCTCTCGGATGATGAAATCAAAAAAGAAATCCGCGCAGAATATCCCGATGCGGATATCGAAAGGCGCAATACCGGCTATGCACTCGACCTCCTGCTCGAAAGCGCTGTATTTACCGAGGGCAAGGAAGCCTTCAATTTTTCCAAATTACTGGCCGGATCGGAAGGCACGCTGGCCTTTACTACCGAAATAAAACTCAATCTGGTCCCTTTGCCTCCGAAGCATAAAGGCTTGGTTTGTGTCCATCTCGAAAGTATTGCGAAAGCCCTGGAAGCCAATATCATTGCATTGGAGCACAGTCCGGCATCTATTGAGCTGATGGACAAAAAGATCATGGATCTCACCAAAAAGAATATCGAGCAAAACAAAAACCGCTTCTTTGTTAAAGGTGATCCGGGAGCTATATTGATTGTTGAATTTACTGCTGATGATGAAGCGGACATCCATCAGGCAGCAAAAAAACTGGAAGAAGATTTCCGCAGCAAAGGCTATGGATATCATTTTCCTTTGGTATTAGGCGATGACACAAAGAAAGTTTGGGCATTGCGCAAAGCCGGACTGGGTGTTTTGGCAAATATGCCCGGCGATGCCAAACCTGTTCCCGTAATTGAAGATACGGCCGTCAGTCCAAAAAAACTCCCGGCCTACATTGCCGAATTTGACAAAATACTGGCGCAGTATAATTTGGAATGCGTGTACTATGCACATATTGCCACGGGAGAGCTGCATTTGCGTCCGGTGCTCAATCTCAAAGACGAAAAAGATGTGGAACTCTTCCGCACTATCGCTCTTGAAAATGCCAAACTCGTTAAGAAATACGGCGGTTCGCTCAGTGGAGAGCATGGCGACGGACGTTTGCGCGGTGAGTTTATTCCGCTGATGCTTGGCGAAAAAGTATATCAGCTTTGCAAGGATGTGAAACATTGCTGGGATGAGAACAACATCTTCAATCCGGGTAAAATCACGGATACTCCGCCCATGAACTCTTCCTTGCGTTTTGAAAGCCATACGCCTGAGCGCGAAATCAAAACCTATTTCGATTTCTCGAAAGACATGGGCATTTTGCGCGCTGCCGAACGTTGCAACGGATCGGGCGACTGCCGCAAAACGGAAGTAATCGGTGGCACAATGTGCCCCAGCTATATGGCTACCCACGATGAAAATGCCACAACCAGGGCACGTGCCAACATCCTGCGCGAATTTCTCACAAACAGTCCCAAGGAAAACCCCTTTGACCATAAAGAAATTTATGAAGTACTGGATCTTTGCCTGGCCTGCAAAGCCTGCAAGCGCGAATGTCCGTCGAGTGTGGATATGGCCAAGCTTAAAATGGAATTCCTGCAGCATTATTACGACGCCCACAGCATCCCGCTGAGGACACGTGCCATTGCCTACATCAGCAGCATCAACGCTTTGGGCATGATCATGCCCGGCCTGACCAATAAAATCATGGGCAGCGATTTGCTAATGAAACCCGTAAAAAAAATGCTGGGATTCGCTGAAAAACGAAGCCTGCCCCTTCTTTCGAAGCAAACGCTCACAAAGTGGAACAAAAAGCACAAAAAGGATGCAAAGGACAGCCAATATCCCAATGGCAAAGTATGGATGTTTAACGATGAATTTACGAACTACAACGAAAGTGATATCGGCATCAAAGCCATTTTGTTGCTGCGCCGTTTGGGCTATGAAGTCTGCATTCCGAAACATCAGCACAGTGGCAGGACATTTCTGAGCAAAGGCCTAATCCGCAAAGCACAGGAGCTGGCGGTACAAAATGTGATCCAGCTCAAGGATGTGGTAAGCGATGAGATGCCCCTGGTAGGAATTGAGCCTTCGGCCATTCTTGCATTCCGCGATGAATATCCAGAGCTGGTTGGAGATAACCTGAAAAAAGCAGCCGGCCAATTGGGCAAAAACGCATTGCTGTTTGAGGAGTTCATTGCCCGCGAAATTGAGGCCGGACGTATTAAAAAGGAACAATTTACTAAGGAAAAGCGTAAGATCAAACTCCACGGCCACTGCCAGCAAAAGGCCATTGCCTCTACCCTGCCCACGCACAAAGTATTATCCTTTCCTGAAAATTACAGCATTACAGAAATCCCCTCAGGATGTTGTGGTATGGCCGGATCATTCGGCTACGAAAAAGAGCATTACGACATCAGCATGAAAGTGGGTGAGCTGGTACTTTTCCCTGCCGTGCGCAATACACCCGAAGAAGTGCTGATTGCCGCGCCCGGCACATCCTGCCGTCATCAAATCAAAGATGGAACAGGCAGAACGGCCTTTCATCCGGTGGAAATACTCTATGATGCTGTTTTGAAAAACTAAGACAATGAACAACTTCCTGCAACGTGCACAAAACCTATGGAAACTTATGGGGCCGGGACTGCTTTATGCCGGAGCAGCCGTGGGCGTTTCGCATTTGGTGCAATCGACCCGCGCCGGAGCTTTATACGGATTTACTTTAATCGGTGTGATTGTGCTGGTAAATGCCTTGAAATATCCCTTTTTTGAATTTGCAACACGCTATGCCACAGCAACAAAACACAATCTGATCACCGGATACAGCCGCATTGGCAGCTGGGCAGTCTGGATGTTTGCCCTGCTCACAATCCTCACAATGTTTGCCATTCAAGCAGCCGTTACGATCGTTACAGCCGGGCTTACAGCACATATCTTCGACTTGAACATCAGCCCTTTATGGCTCAGCATGATTATATTGGTTTTGACATATGCCCTTCTGCTTGCCGGACGTTTTGCCGCTTTGGACAACAGCATCAAAATTGTAATCCTGCTGCTTTCCCTTTCAACGCTTATTGCTGTTTTTTCGGTCATAGGCAAAACCGGCAGCCATGATTTTACAGCAAATTTCAGCTTGAGCAATCATGCAGACCTGGTATTTTTGATCGCTTTCGCGGGATGGATGCCCGCACCATTGGATGTTTCGGTATGGCAAAGTTTATGGACCGTAGAAAAAAACCGTAGCCTAAAATGTACGCTCAATATGAAACAGAGCATGCTCGATTTCAGGATTGGATATTTCGGTACGGCACTGCTTGCTATGGGATTTCTGGCATTGGGCGCTTTGGTGATGTATGGAAGCGGAGAGGAACTGGCCGGGTCGGGCGTTGCATTTAGCGGACAGTTGATCCGCATGTACACAACCGCCATCGGGCCCTGGGCATATTGGGTCATTGCCATTGCTGCACTCACTACAATGATCTCCACCACACTCACCTGCATGGATGCCTATCCGCGTGTGATGACACCATTAACTATACGGCTTATTCCCAAGGCAAGGCGATGGAACAAAAACAATCAGTTGTACATAATTTGGGGATTGGTAGTCATCATTGGTGCATGCATTGTATTGAGCGGACAGAGCATGCAAAAAATGGTGGACCTGGCCACAACGCTGAGTTTTATTACCGCGCCCTTACTGGCCATTTTGAACCACCTTGCTGTTACGCGCAGCGGCATGCCCCATGCAGCCATTCCACCCAAATGGTTACGGATATACAGTTTGGTGAGCATTGTTATCTTGAGTGCATTTAGTTTGTATTATTTAGGGTATAAGTATTTGTAAAAAAGGATTTATCCAAAGAATCCCACCTTCTATAATATACAAAATGGATATCCTTTCCGGTCTTGTTTCCTGAATTCATTCAGGTAACGCTTTCCTATTCACAATTTCCGGAGGTAATGGTTTTTTGTCCTGTCGTTCTGGAAGATTTGAGGATTAAAGTGAAAAGCTTTTTGGCTGTAATCTAAATAGTTTTTGTCCATAATGTCCTATCTCAGCGTTATTCTTGGTATTGAAACCAGTCACTTACTTTAGTAAGCTCCTTATTTTCAATACCAAGAATGCCTCGACCTCGAACATTCTGAACCAAAAACCCGACTTTATGGACAGACACTAAATATTGGTTGATTCACAGCTCAATTACCAATGGATTAGATAATCAAAGAACATCGAATCACCACCCGATTCATATAGAAACAACTTATTTACATAAGTTTATAAGCAAGTTTAGATTTCTCCCGGCAACACTCCGCTTTGCTTTGTATTTTGGTCGAAATGACCGTTTCTTATTATCAGGAAGCAGGGGGAGCATATAGCGGGCGTTTCGATGGAGGTTTATGCCTGAAAGGCATTGCCGACTGAGAAATCTGTAAGTTTTTTTGAATAAAACTTATAATCTCAACAATCATCCGGCATATAGAATACAGCCAGTTTTTTAAATCAAAAACCAGCATTTAACCCCACCTGTGCGTATGTATGAAGAGCCTACATTTCTTCCTGTATATCCTCAAATCCCTTTGTAAACCAGGTTTTTAAATTGCCTTGTTCATCTGAATAGATCAAAAAAGCCTGTATTTCGGGATGGTATTTCAAAAATGCTTTTGATTCTTTCAAACCCATGACCATAAAAGATGTAGCATAAGCATCTGCCAAAGCGCAGGAAGGATACATAACAGAAGCGCTCAACAGGCTGTGGCGCACGGGATAGCCGGTAAGCGGATTGATGGTATGACTGAATTTCTGTCCGTTTTCCACATAAAATTTCCGGTAATTGCCCGAAGTGGCCAAAGCCATATCGCTTAAGCGGATAATGGCTTCAATGCTCCGTCCCAGACTATCGGCATGTTCCTGCGGCTTTTCAATGCCCACTTTCCAGGCTTCATTTTGCGGCTTTTTCCCTTTCGCCAGGACTTCGCCGCCAATATCTACCAAATAACTTCCTATGCCCTTGCCTTCTAAAAATTTTCCGACCAAATCCACGGAATATCCTTGTGCGATGGCATTAAAATCGATTCGGCTGTTGGGATTTTCTTTGATCAGCATATTTTTTTTCAAGCGCATTTTCCTGTAGCCCACAAATTCTTTCAGGCTATCCACTTTAGCTGAATCCAGCTTCATGCGGTCTTCAAAACCCCAGCCCCAGGCACCGGCTAAGGGCCCGACACTGATATCGAATGCGCCATTGGTTTCTTCTGAGACCATTTGCGCCATGCGAAAAACTGTGCGGAAAACCGAATCCGTTTCCCTGCTTTCATTCTTGTTTAAACGGGAGATAATACTGCTTTTCACCCAGATAGATGCCGACCGGTCAAAATCCTTCAAAAGGGAATCTATTTCGCGCTGGAAATTTCGCGCAAGCGTATCGTAATAAGTAACAGCATAATACGTCCCCTGCGCTTCACCAGCAAACTGAACTTTGCGGGCTTCTCTTTTGCAGGAAATAAACATCAAAGGAAAAAACAATAAGAACAATAAAACCTTTTTCATAATACAAATTTTGTCCCTTTAAGCTAAAACACACGAAATTACAAAAAAAGGAGAATCTTTCGATCCTCCTCTATAATTATACGATTTATCAGGTTAACATCCCGGGGAAATACTATCCTCCGAAATCATCAAAGGCAATCATTTCTTCCGGCACGCCATAATCATCCAGCATTTTCAATACAGCCTGGTTCATCATAGGCGGTCCGCAGAGATAGTATTCGATTTCTTCCGGTTCCGGATGGTCTTTCAGGTAATTTTCCATAATCACATTATGGATAAAACCGGTATAACCTGTCCAGTTGTCTTCGGGCAGCGGTTCAGAAAGCCCGATATGGAATTTGAAATTCGGGTTATCTTCTTCAATTTTCTTGAATTGATCAACATAGAACAGCTCACGAAGCGAACGTCCACCATACCAGAAAGTGGCTTTACGGTCGGTTTTTTGCGTCAGGTACTGATCGAAGATATGCGAACGCATAGGCGCCATACCTGCACCACCACCGATAAACATCATTTCGCGCTTGGTTGGCTTGATAAAGAACTCACCATAAGGCCCTGAAATAGTCACCTTATCGCCGGGTTTACGTGAGAAAATGTATGAAGAACAAATCCCTGGATTAACGTTCATAAATCCACCGGTTTTGCGGTCGAATGGCGGTGTAGCAATACGGATATTCAGCATGATGATATTGCCTTCGCTGGGCGAATTGGCCATGGAATAAGCGCGGAAAATCGGCTCGGGGTTCTTCATTTTAAGATCCCACATATTAAATTTATCCCAATCGCCGCGGTATTCTTCCTGTATATCCATATCCTTATAATCCACTTCGCAGGCGGGCACATCAATCTGGATATAACCACCCGATTGGAAATCTAGGGTTTCGCCTTCGGGAAGTTTCACAACAAACTCCTTGATAAAAGTAGCCACGTTTTTGTTGCTCACCACTTCGCATTCCCATTTCTTAATACCGAAGATTTCTTTCGGGATGGAAATTTTCATGTCTTCGCGGATTTTCACCTGGCAACCCAAACGCCATTCATTTTGTTGTTCTTTGCGCGAAAAGAATCCGGTTTCTGTAGGCAGGATGGATCCGCCACCTTCGTGCACCTGGCATTTGCACATACCACAGGTGCCACCTCCTCCACAAGCAGATGGCAGAAAAATCCCATTGGCACTCAGCGTTGTGAGGATGGTCGAGCCGGGCTCCACCTTCATTTCCTTTTCCCCGTTTATTGTCAAGGTAACTTCACCCTGTGGGGTCAATTTCTTTTTTGCGTACAAAAGTATGATGACCAGCAGGAGGATAACCCCCAGGAAAACCACGATACTGGTCAGGATAACAGTGCTGATATTTACGAGTAATAACATATTTCTAAGTTTTTGATTCTGTTAGAGTTTAATTCCCATAAAGCTCATAAAAGCAATACCCATCAGGCCGGTGATGATGAATGTGATTCCCAGTCCACGCAGTGCCGGTGGTACATTTGAGTAACGGATTTTCTCACGTATGGCTGCAATACCGACAATTGCGAGGAACCAGCCCAAACCGGAGCCCAAAGCAAAGCTGGTTGCTTCACCAATATTTTGATATTCACGTTCCTGCATAAAGAGCGAACCACCGAGAATGGCGCAGTTTACGGCAATCAGCGGAAGGAAAATACCGAGTGAGGCATACAGTGCCGGAGAAAATTTCTCTACGATCATTTCCACAAGTTGCACCATAGATGCAATTACGGCAATAAACATAATGAAGGAGAGGAAACTCAAATCCACATCGGCAAAATCAGCGCCAAGCCACTGCAAAGCGCCGGGCTGGAGCAGGAATTTGTTGATCAGGTAATCTACCGGAACGGTGATGCCGAGCACAAAAATTACTGCGGCACCTAATCCCACGGAAGTTTTTACGGTTTTGGATACTGCCAGATAGGAACACATCCCCAGGAAGTAGGCAAAAACCATGTTGTCGATAAAAACCGACTTTACGAATATATTGAATAAATCTTGCATATCTTAATCTCTTAGGTGTTCACAATTAATTTTCTTCAATCAGGTCACGGTTTCTGTAGCGCTGTACCCAGATGATGATACCAACGATGATCAACGCCATTGGAGGCAGGATGAACAGGCCGTTGTTTTTGTAGCCCAGCTCATAGAAACCTTCAGGCATCACATGATATCCCCAGATGGTGCCGCTTCCGAGCAGTTCACGGAAAAAGGCCACAACAATCAGGATCCAGCCATAACCAAAGGCATTGCCGATTCCATCGAGGAAACTCGGCCAGGGTTTATTGCCCATGGCAAAGGCTTCGAAACGCCCCATAATGATACAGTTGGTAATAATCAGACCGACAAAGACCGACAACTGCTTGCTCACATCATAAGCAAAAGCTTTAAGCACCTGATCCACAAGAATTACCAGCGCGGCAATCACAACCAGCTGAACAATGATACGAATACGCTGCGGAATGGAATTCCGGAGCAATGAAATAACCACATTGCCAATGCCAAGCACTGCCAGAACGGAAATCGACATCACTACGGCAGGTTCGAGTTTTACCGTAACCGCCAGTGCAGAACATATACCCAAAACCTGAACGGTAATCGGGTTGTCCTTCCCAAGCGGGGCGGTAATCAACTTTTTGTTCTTTGGTGAGAACAAAGGTTCTTTTTGTACTTTTTCTGAACTCATATTGTATGATTTTTTCCGTTACTAATTAAGTTGCTTTTTGAAAAACGCCTTGTAATTGTCGAGGCAATCGCTGAGCATGTCCTGCACGCCCACGCTGGTAATGGTACCGCCCGAAATAGCATCAACGGCATGATTGCGCTGCGCTTCGGGGATGGTTGCAATACCTCCTTTTACTACGAGGATGGAAACCAGGTCGCCCTTGTTATTAAAAATATCCTTGCCGACAAACTGCACCTGGAAAGGGCGTGTATCAATTTCAGCACCGAGTCCGGGCGTTTCGCCTTTATGGCCAAATGTGGCACCGGCAATGGTATTGAAATTCGATTCCAGGGCGATATTGCCCCAAATCGGCCCCCAAAGTCCCAAGCCGCGAACAGGTATAATATAAAGCAATTTGCCTTGGTCTTCCATTTTAAACATCGGAAGCATGGCATGTTTTCCGTCTTTAATATTATTTAATTGCACCTTAAGGTCGATATCAAATGCACGGACAGTATCCGCGCCCTGAGATTGTGTGAATTTTTGATCCGCCACATTATAGATATTGAGCACCTCGCCATCAAGGCCAATCACCATTTCTTCGGTGATGTATTTTTGGTACATATCTGTGGCAGTTTCCGCATTGATCTGCAGGGCTGCTTCACCCGAAAGGGCAGCAGTGAGTATGTTCTGCATCTTTTCAACGCGCTTGTTTTTCTCCTGTAATGGTTTCAGCAGCATTGCGGCTGTAGATAATATAGCAGCTACAATGATCACCATTACAGAGGCATAAATGAAGATGTATTTATTACTATTGGTATTCATTTTAATTCTTTTAATGGGTTAATGATTCATTAAGCTGCTTTGGCCCTTTTCAAACGTTTCTTGATATTGGCTTCCACTACATAATGGTCGATCAGCGGTGCAAAAACATTCATAAAGAGGATGGCCAGCATCATTCCTTCCGGATATGCGGGGTTGAACACCCTGATGAGGATTGCGATTACACCAATCAGGAACCCGTACCAGATTTTCCCTTTCTGTGTTTGTGTTGCCGTAACAGGATCCGTGGCCATAAATACCGCACCAAAGGCAAAACCGCCTAAAATCAGATGGTGCCATGCCGGGATATCCATATAATCATTATGTCCCCAGAGGTTGAACAGAAGTCCCATTACAAGGCCACCGGCAAAAACGGAAGCCATAATGCGGAAACTGCCAACGCCTGTGGCAATGAGCAGCACTGCTCCAATAAGGATGGCTATCGTGGAAGTTTCACCGATCGAACCGGGAATAAATCCCATAAACATATCGCTGATGGACCAGTTGGCATACATCCCGCTGATATTTCCGGTCATCGCTTCTCCCAGCGGAGTCGCTCCTGAAAAACCATCAACAGCTTTTCCATCGCCCAGGCTAATCCAGACTTTATCGCCCGACATATCCTGCGGATAGGCAAAAAACAGGAAGGCCCTTGCCAGCAGTGCCGGGTTCATAATGTTCATCCCTGTACCGCCAAACACTTCTTTACCGATGATTACGGCAAAAATGGTGGCAATACCGGTCATCCACAATGGTGTTTCAATAGGAACAATCAGAGGGATGAGCATCCCGGAAACCAGGAAACCTTCGTTTACTTCATGGTTACGGATTTGGGCAAAAACAAATTCGGCACCCAGACCACAAACATAACTCACAATAATTACAGGCAATACGCGCAGGAATCCGTAGAAAAATGTTTCCCAGAAACTTGCATCGGTATTTCCGATTGCGAGGTTGTGCTGATAACCAATATTATACATACCAAAGAGCAAAGCAGGAACCAATGCCATCACAACAACGGACATGGTGCGCTTCAGGTCAATGGAATCGCGGATGTGACTGCCTTTTTTGGTAACATGATCCGGAACAAAAAGGAATGTTTCAAAGGCGTCGAAAGTAGAATGCAGTTTTTCAAACTTCCCTCCTTTTTCGAAGTTCGGTTTGATCTTATCTATAAAATTTCTTAATGCTTTCATTCAAATTATCTTAATCGTTAACGAATTGGCCATTAGCTCATTTCTTTGCGGATCAGGTCTAAGCCCTTACGCACAATTTCCTGAATTTCAATTTTGGAAGTATCGATAAATTCACAAAGGGCGAAGTCTTCTTCATCAACTTCGTAAATACCCAATTGTTCCATTTTGTCGATATCTTCGATCATAATGGCCTTGATCAGCTGAATAGGATAAATATCGAAAGGAAATACCTTTTCAAACTGCCCGGTAACTACAAAAGCCCGTTCGCCACCATTAATATTGGTATCAAGACGGTATTCTTTCTTTGGCGTGAGCCATGAGAAATAACTTTTGGAGAACGAAAACTTATTGAAACGCGGCATTGCCCAGCCGAAAAGCTCGAAATAATTTCCTTCGGGAATTACCGTAAGCTGATCATGATAATGCCCGACAAATCCATTGGCATCGATTTTATCGCCGGTAAGCACATTACCGCTGATATATCTCAGGTTGGAACCCTTGACATTATTTTTCACAAGCGGCTCGATGGAAGCGCCGGTCAGTACTTTGCAGTATTTCGGTTTTTCCACTTCGCTGCCGGTTAGTGCAATGGTTTTTTCGGCACGGTATCTGCCTTCAAGGAAAAGTTTTCCGATGATGATCACTTCCTGTGGACGCAGGTACCAAACAATATCGCCTTTGTTGATGGGATCGATTTTATTGATCTGTACGCCCACATTCCCTGCCGGATGCGGCCCTGCAAAATAATTGATTGTTACATCACGTGCATCGGTAAAAACTTTTGAATTTCCTTCTGCTTTAGGCAGATTGAGGTGAATTGTGCTTCCTGTGAGTTTTTTCAGGGCATCAATACCTGTTTGAAAAGCTTCGGACTGACCCTCAACAATATAGTTATAATCGGGAGCCAGCGGTGAAGTATCGAAAGCGGAAATAAAAACGGCTTTGGGTTTATCATCTGGATTGGCAATGGTACTGTAAGGACGCTGGCGGATGTACGACCATACGCCGCTTTTCAGCATTTTGTCCTTAATTTCATCCACACTGATGCTTGCCGGTTTCGCAGCGCCAAAATCCTCATACTCAATGGTAGCATCTGCTTCGATACGCACTTCGAGCATGGCACGTTTTGCACCTCTCCTCACTTCACTTATCCTTCCCGAAACCGGTGAACAAAGCAGGATATTGTCCCTGTATTTATCAAAAAACACAGGAGTACCTGCCTTTACCTGATCGCCAGGCTTTTTTAACAGTTTTGGATACAGCCCGATAAAATCCGGGGGTTTAATGGCATAGGAAGCCGCCTGAAACTCCTGGGTTTGCTTTTCAGCTCTGCCTTCCAGGTTGATATCAAGCCCCTTCTTGATTGTAATAACGTTTGACATAGGCTTATGCAATGTTTAATAAACTTCGAAAATAGTGTTCCCTCTCAAATCGCTGGCAAATTTAACGAATTGTGGCCGGTTTGCTGTATGCTACAAAGCAAATCAAAACACAATATTTTGTTAAATCTATCAGATCGCTAAGATAACATTTTATCTGCTAACATATTATGTTTAAAGTACAGTATTCTCATCCGAAAAACTGACATAAATCAGTTTTTTGCATGTTTCCAACAGGAAATTTGCCCGGTCTAACAGATAAACTCATATATTTGTTTGCACGATAACAATAGCTTTTTTAAAAATTTTATTACTTTTTGCCCATGAAACATCAAGTTCAACTTATAATTCTCCTGAGCATTTTACCTATTATTGCTATGGCGCAGGATTATTTTGCCCCTGATGCCAATCGCTTTCAGGATCAGATATTTAAAGACAATATCAAAACAGCGCGCCTTTATGTTGAAGGCTGGGAAATGGCCGAACCCGTCATTAATCTAAGCGGAAATGAGCAATTGGTTTTATCGTTTGATGATCTGGATGCCGACGAAAAAGTGTTTAACTATACGCTGATCCATTGCGATGCCGACTGGAACCCTTCCGATCTTGATCCATCAGAGTTTATGGAAAGTTTTGAGGACGATGAAATCCGCTCCTACCAGATGTCGTACAATACCTTGCAGCAATACACACATTATGAAGTACGATTCCCGAACCGGAATATGAAGCCGATGCTATCAGGGAATTATATCGTTTTGGTTTATGAAGACAAGCCGGAAGAGCCTTCCTTCAGCCTGCGCTTCCGTATTCTGGAGCAAAAAGTGAACATCACCAATATCCGCGTGCGCAAACCTGTTATCATCAACCTGCGCGATACAGACCAGCAGGTAGAGTTTGCTGTAAATGCAGGGTCATATCCAATAAGTTTCCCCGAACGCAACCTCAAAACCTGCATCGTGCAAAACGGCAGGGACGATAATGTCATTTGGTTGCAGCCCCGCGAAATCCGTGAAAACAAATACTTTTATGACCCCACAGAGGGCAATATCTTTAAAGGTGGAAACCAGTTCCGGAATTTCGATATCACCAGCCTGAAATACAATACCGAATATGTGTCCCGCATAGAATCACCTGACCGTTACTATGATGTTTTTCTGCAACCTGGAAAAATCAGGGCTTTTGAAGATTTCCTGTCGGTGCGCGACATCAACGGAAACTACATCATCAAAAATGTGGACGGCACAAATTACGGCACGGAAAGCGAATATGCTTATGTAAACTTCTATTTACCTTACGATGCCCCGCTGGTGGATGGCAGCCTATATGTTTTTGGGAAAATGACCCATTGGCGCTTTACCGAAGAAGCCAAAATGAAATATAATTATGAGCAAAAAGCCTACGAAGCCACGCTTTACCTGAAACAGGGCTATTATAATTATGTGTTTGCCTTTTTGCCCAACAATTCCGGTGTGGCCGATGCTACTTTTATTGAAGGCAGTTTTTTTGACACCGACAATGATTACAGCATATACGTTTACTACCGCGAACCGGGCGACCGCTACGACCGCCTGATCGGTTCCAGCCGCTTTAACTCTCATTCCAATTAACAGTGGAGCAAAGCAATCAAATCATATTCCTTATACTGAGTGGAATTGTCGTACTGACATTTGCACTGGCGCTGTTCTATTCACTGCTGGAGAAGGAAAAGCGCGCCAGTCGTATGAGCCTGACCTTGTTGTTGATCAGCGTTTTATTCTTTGGCAGCATTGGGCTTTTCGCCGGATTTCACATCATGCTCAGCCTTAATATTTTGATCCTGCTTGCATCCTTCTGGCTGTTTTTGCCCTTCCGTTTTTACAAAAATATCGCACTGCGACAAAATACATCCGTCCGTTTTGACGAACGCAGGATTATGTTCTCCCGCCTGCGCCTTAAAGCCGGTACAGAGCGTTTTGAAAAATATTATAAAGACAATCCGGAGCACAAAAAACCCGATGATGAATGGCGCAAAGAGCCCGGATTGCTGGGAAAGGACAGCCTTTTTTACCAGCCCATGGTTTTTGCTGCCGCAGATGCTGCTTTTGATGCGGTAGAAGCATTTCATCCGATGGGCAATGGAGCGCCAAAAGGAGAAGCTAAAGAGATCCCTGCAACAGATGCCACTAAATTTATAAAAAAATGGATGCGCTCTTTGGGCACAAAAGATTGCGGCATTGCCCGCATGGAGTCTTATCATTTTTATTCGCATAAAGGCCGTGGCGAAAATTACGGAAAAGAGATCATCCAGAAACATGAATACGGGATTGCGTTTACGGTAGAGATGGATTTTGCGAAAATGAAAAATGCGCCCTACGCCCCTACGGTGATGGAATCGGCACAGCAATACCTCCATGCCGGAACACTCGCCACTGAGCTGGCTTTGTTTATCCGCCATCTGGGCTATGATGCCCAAACGCATATCGACGGGCAATATGATATTATCTGTCCTTTGGTAGCCCGCGATGCCGGTTTGGGCGAAATAGGACGCATGGGGCTGTTGATGACGCCCGATCTGGGGCCGCGCGTGCGTATCGCGGTAGTTACAACCAATATGCCGCTGCAAGCTGATGCACCCAAAGCACGGAACTATATGACCAATTTTTGCGATTATTGCCGCAAATGCGCCGACGTTTGCCCTTCCCGTGCCATTCCTTTTGATAAACCCAAAGAGCAGGACGGCAGCATCCGGTGGAAAATCGACGATGCAAAATGTTTTCACTATTGGTGCAAAACAGGGACAGATTGTGGCCGCTGCATGATCTCCTGCCCTTTCTCCCATCCCAACAATTTCTTTCATATGCTCATCCGTCAAGGCATCCGGTATTTCCCAAATTTTGCGCGCATGGCAGCAAAGCTGGATGATGTGTTTTATGGCAAAAAACCAGCACCCGCGAAGCCTGTGGGATGGCTAAGGCATTGAAAGAGAAATAATATCAGCTTTTCGCTAAAAAAACCACAAAATCCCGGTACATCAAAAACTGGCGTTTATCCGGCAACGATAGAGTCTGAAAATCAACAAATAATAAAACAGGTCACAATACCGTAAGGAAGCGAGGTATTGTGCCTCAATAAGAAAAACCGTCAATACCGTTTTAGCTTAATGCATCTCTGTTGCATTGGTGTTGCAACGCTATTGCAACGATCGAACAATGCTATTGCATCTTGCTTTTCGCCTTTTGGGACGGAGGATAAAACCATACAAATTGAAATACAATTTGATTTCCCCTTCAATCACACACAGACACCTACAGCATCAAGCCTCCAAATATTTCTCAACTATCTTCAGTAAATCTTCTTTGGCGATGGGTTTGCTCAGGAAATCATCGCAGCCATAACTTTTTGCCAGTTTAACATCCGATTGGGTTGAGTAAGCCGTTTGGGCAATAACGGGCAGATCAGGACGGTCCTCTTTTATTTTCTGTGCAGCAATCAGTCCGCTCATTCCAGGCATTTTGATGTCCATAAGGACAATATCCACATCTTTATTGTTCCGGCAAATATCAATTGCCTGCTGCCCGTTAATGGCATGTATGATGTGGTACTTATCGGCCTCTTTTTCCAGGATCGCCTCTATATACAGATAATTAATCTCCTCATCTTCAGCAACCAGCACCGTAATTTTAGTTTTTGTAGCTTCAAGTGCTGCTTCATTTGATGCACTACGGACCGATTCAGCTTGCTGGTAAGGGATGCGCAGAAAGAATATGGAGCCCTGTCCTTTGTCGGATTTCAGGTAGATATCGCCACCGAGAAGCTGGGCATTTTCGCGTGCAATCGACAGCCCCAGTCCCAGGCCGCCGGTAGTGGATGCAAGGTCTTTATCTTCACGCGAAAAACGTTCAAAGATCAGCTCATGATTTTCCGGAGCAATACCAATTCCCGTATCTTTCACAAAAATGACCAGGTTTTCGCCTTCAATATTATAACCAAATTCGATAAAACCTTCATGGGTATATTTCAGGGCATTTTCGAGCAGGTTGTCCAGTATTTTGGTGAGTTTTGTTTTATCGGAAACAATCAGGCTTTGCGCATCCTTCAGGCCTTTCTTCAGGTGTATCGGAATATTTTGCTCTTTGGCTTTCAGGTTAAAAACAGCGAAAAGCTCCATAACCAGGTCATTAAGGTAAAATTCACTTTCCAGTATTTTTTCCTGTTTGGTTTCCAGGGTAGATATTTCGAGGATATCATCAATAATCCGAAGCAATTGCTTGCTGCTGTTTTGGATGATGCGCGTAAAATACTTCCTTTTTTCCTCCGTCATATCCGGCTCATTGAGCAATCCCGAGAAACCAATAATACCATTCATGGGCGTACGGATTTCATGCGACATATTGTGCAGAAATTCTGTTTTTAGGCGGTTGGCCTCTTCGGCTCTTTCTTTTGCAAAGACCAGATCTTCATTGGTTTGCATCAATTCCTCATTGAGCACTTCGTACTCCTCATTTTGTTCCTCAATTTTCCTTTCGTGCAGTATATTTTTAGAAATATCGATATGTACCCCACTCACTTTTAGCGGCTTTTCATCATCATCCCATTCAACCACCTTGGCTTTATCCTGCACCCAAATCCAATCTTTTGCTTTTGTTTTTACCCTGACCACCGCATCATAAATATCTGTTTTTCCGTCCAAATGCTTCTTCATCTGGGCATTGGAAGACTCCTGATCATCGGGATGCACCTGAGCGCGCCACCATTCAATTTTGCCGGAGACATCTTTGGGATCATAACCCAGTTTTCTGACCCAAAATTCATTTGTAAATACTTTCCCGCTATTGATTTCCCACTCCCATGTTCCAATATTTGCGCCTTCAATGGCAATGGCCAGGCGGTCCTGACTTTCCTTTAAACGGTTTTCGGTTTTTTTGCGCCGGGTTATTTCCTGAATAACGCCTGTAATCTTCAGGGGCTTGCCATCACTGTCTTTCTCCAGCTCGGCAATGGAAGTAATGGTTTTACGTTCTCCAGTATCATTGGCTATTATATCAAATTCAAGATCATATGGTTTATCATATTGAATTAAATCAACCAAAGCCTGATGCACCCTTTCCCTTTCAGGGATGCAGCTTTCGACTTCTTCAGTACTGAAAGACCTCAGCCGATCATCAAAACCATAAATCCTTTTAGCTTGTTCCGAAGCCCAGAACTCTTCCGTTTTAACATTATATTCCCAATTGCCCACATCTCCAATTTCCTGAGCTTTTTTAAATCGTTGCTCATTTGTTTTCAAAGCTTCCTCAATTCTTTTCCGCTCAGTTATATCTGAATGTGAACCCACCATTCTTACGGCTTTTCCCTGACTGTTAAAATGAGCATTCGCACGCGATAAAACATCAATCCAATGTCCATCCTTGTGCTTCATTTTAAACTCCATCACAAAGCGGTCGCGTTGCCTGTTGATCAGCTCATTCTGCATTTTCCATGAGCGCTGGACATCCTCAGGCTCTGTAAGGGTTTCCCATATTGAAAAATCGTTGGGCAATTCTTCATCACGATAACCAAGCATGGCTTTCCATGTTGGGGAATAATATATTTCGTTGGTTTCCAGATTCCAGTCAAAAACACCATCGGATGTAGCTTCCACAGCCATTTGATAACGTTCATTGGCCTCGGCCTCCCTTTTTAAAGTGGCGTTTAATTCTGCATTGGACTGGGTCAACTCTTCATTGAGTGCCTCAAACTCCTCATTTTGTTTCAGGATTTTAAGCGCTGCATCTCTTTTTTCAGTAATATCAACAACCACAGCAATATACACCTGCACATTGCCTTCCTGATCCCTGCGGGCTGTGAGTGAAGTATCGCCCCAAAAATAACTGCCATCTTTTTTCCTTAGCCTTTTTTCGATGCGATAATGATCGGTTTCCTTATTGCGGATTTTTTCAATAAGCGCCCGTTCATTTTCCAGCTCATCAGGATGCGATAAATCCACAAAATTCTTTAATAAAAATTCCTCACGCGGGTAATCCAGCATCTTCAAAAATTCAGCATTGGCATCTATCTGTTTTCCATCAGCATCTGCCAATGCGATCCCCACATTTGCCGACTCGAAAAGCCCTCTGAACTTATCTTCACTTTCGCGTAAACGTTCGGATGCTTTTTTTCTTTCCCTGATATCCCGGGCAATGCCATAATAGAAAGTCTCCTCATTAATTTTAAACTTTTTACCACTGATTTCCATGGGAATTTCCGTCCCATCACGGTTTATATGTGTGGTTTCAAAAATATATGGTTTATCAAAAGGCACGTTCTCCCAAAATTCAAGAAAAGCTCCTACCGGAAAATTCGGATCAATCACTTCTACGGTTTGCCCGATAATTTCCTCTTTGGATTTTTCAAGGATAATTTCCGCATGGCGGTTGACATCAACAACAACACCCTTTGCATTGATCAGATAAATGGCTTCTGAGGCAGTTTCCACAAGCTGACGGTAGCGCGACTCACTTTCCATAATCTTTTCCATGGCGGCTTTTTCAACTGTGATATCTTTAAAAGTGCAGTACGTCTGTTTAAAATTCCCCTCACTATCGAAACCAATGCAACCTTCAAAAGAAACGTAAATATATGCCCCCTTTTTCCGTTTCATTTTAAACTGCACATCATGGATAAAGCCTTGCTTTTTGAAAACAGGGAAGTTTTTATGAAAATGGGGCACAAAATCGGGATGCAGGAAATCGCCAAACCATTTACCGATAACCTCATCGCTCTCATAGCCGAGGATATTGAGCCATTGTGCGTTAATTTCGATGATGTTTCCATCAGCATCCAGCGATTGAAAAGCCAGTGGGGCATTATCATAAATCGCCCTGTATTTTTCCTCATTGATCCGAAGCTTTTCTTTTTCAGATTTTAGTTGCTCCTGGCTTTGCTTCAGGGCCGTAATATCCTGATGTGCGCCCAGCATACGGTATGGCTTACCGTTTTGATCGCGGATTGCCAACCACCGGCAGCGCACCCAGACTATTGAGCCGTTTTTATGGGTATAGCGCACTTCCTGATCGTAGGGATGCTCCGGATCAGCCACATGCTTATGAAAATTATCCAAGGCGGTTTTGAGGTCATCCTGGTTGATTATATCCTGCCATGCGCTTGCTTTATGCGGCATTTCATTGGGTTCATAGCCCAAAACTTTCCAAAAACGAGCACTCATCCACTCATTCTCCGGATGTTCCAGATCCCAATACCAAATACCATCGAGCGAGCCTTCCTGAATGAAATCAAAAATCTTCTCATCGCCCTTAACCAATTCGTATAATTCTTTTTTCAGATAATGCCCCATAATTAAAATGCTTTTTAGCTTTAATGCCCATAATAAAATCTTTGCTAAAGATAAGCATTTTGTGGGATTGATGATAAAAATGTTTTGACGGAGAATGAAAACCACTGAATTTGATAGTCAACAAATTAAAAAGATTACAAAACTGTAAAGCTGAGCGGAAGCTTCGGTTCAGATCTAAGGGATAGGCCACTATACAGTAAACAACCATTCATCCAATGACATGGAGCCACCCGATGAATTACACTAAAACCATGTGAAAAATCCGGTAAGCATTGGGTTTATGCTTTCCCTATTGCAGGCCTTTATCAAGCTTAATCCACAAAAACATCCTTCAGATCAAGGGCAAACTCGCCATTGAATATGTTTACGGGGATTTCATCATCTCCGGGATACATGCCCACAAGCCGGTATTTCCCGTTTTCATCAAGCACAAAAACATTCACATATTCTTCGTTGGGGTTTACAATCCAGTATTCGCGCACCCCATACTGTTGGTAGAGCTCAAATTTATCTTTCACATCACGCCTTAAATTCTTTGGGCTCACAATTTCGATGATCAAATCCGGTGCGCCCAGGCAACCTTTATCGTCTAATTTTGAAAGATCACAAACCACGTAAATATCGGGCTGCACAACCGTATAAATTGTTTGATCGTTTTTGTCTTTTTTATTTTCCGGAAGGCGGACGTCTGAAGGCGCGTGATAGACTTCACATTTTTTATCATCTAGAAACGTATCCAATATTCTGGTCAGTTTTGTTGAAACCTTTTGATGCCTCCTTGAAGGTGCGGGAGTCATCATTTTTATAAAACCACCAAATAACTCCCGCCTTTTATCATCCATCCAGGTGAGGTAATCGGCATAGGTATAACGCTTGTTCAAATCCAGATTTAATGTATCCATGGCGTTCAGATTCTTTTAACAAAGATAACAAAAATCCACAAATCGCCATTCCTCATTGCCAGGACAAACGCATTTTACTCAATGAGTATTTTCAAGCTGAATCAAAGCAAATTGCTTCAGCCTTACAGGCTGTTTTTTATCCGCGAAGAACGCTAAGGGCGCGAAGAGTGTTCTTCTTAGCGTTTATTCGTGTGCTTCGCGGAGAAAATATTTCTTACTTTTTTTGTCTATAAAGTCGGGTTTCTGATTCTGGATGTTCGAGGTCGATGCGTTGTGCTGAGCTTGCCGAAGTAAGCCTGCCGAAGTGCATTCTACCGAAAGCTTACGGTATTGAAAACAAGGGATCCCTTTTGTGCGGGATGACTTGTAGCGTCCTGATTTTGGTTGACTCTTTTTTCTTCTTTCCGGGGATCCCCGGAAAGAAGAAAAAAGAGTTTGTTCGACAAATATATTAATTCAATTTTTCTAATGCCACTTCTGGACGCTTTCTGTAATAAGTTTTCCAGCACCTTTTAAGTTCTCCTGTTTTTTGATGAGCCTTCTCTGGGGTCATCATTTCGACACTTCTGTGTGGGCGCTTTGTATTATAGAAGTTTATAAATTGGGGAAGTTCTTTTTTGGCTTCGGCCAAACTACTGAATGATATGGTTTTGTCATTGGTAAATTCTTCTTTTATTGTTCGGTTAACACGTTCTGCAATAGGGTTTTCCAGTGGATCCCCATTTTCCGTCATGCTAATTGCCATACGGCATTTATTAAGGTGTTTGATGTATTTGTCGCAACAATATTGGACGCCCCGGTCTGAATGATGGATACACCCATGTGCATTTAGCCCTCGTGTGGCTTTCTTTAAAGCCCTCAATGCGCCAGTAGCTTCTAATGAGCCACTAACATCAAATCCAACTATTTTACGAGAATACATATCTGTAACAAGGGATAGATAAGCAAAACTGTCATTGCCCTTGATCCAAACATAGGTTATATCTGAAACCAATACCTGAGAAGGGCCATTGGGAATTAAACCTCTTATCAAATTCGGATACTTGTGATAATGATGATAACTGTTTGTTGTATAAGCCCTGCGCTTTGATTTTCTTAACAACAGACCATGCCTGCGCAACAAATCATAGAAACGGTCTCGCCCTATGCTGATATTGTGGGCTTTTAAGTCTTCTTGCAAGCTGCAAAGCAAGTTCCTGCCACTCCCTTTTTTCCATAACCTTCGTTTTGATTTTATCAGTTCAATAATTATGTCTTCCTGGTAAATAGATTCTTCATTATGGCGAATATTCTTGTAATATGCCTGTTTGCTATAGCCAAGCAGTCCGCAAAGGTCTTTGATTGTTGTCCTCGAACCTTTGTCTGCTTTTAGTTGTTGGACAGCTTGGCTCCATACTTTTTTCTGATATCAATTTTTAATTCTTCTTCTGCTACATCCACCATCTTTTGCCACAGGTCGGCCCTGAGCTGCTCCTTCTTTAACTGAGCTTGAAGGTCCCTGATCTCCTGATCCTTATCTATTTCTTGTTTCTTGTTTTCCATTAGCTCTGGATTTATTCGGGATATGCCCCCTTCTCTGTAATTCGATTGGCCACTAAACTGGCGAATCCAGTACAAAATTGCACAATTACTCTGAATACCGTAAATACGCCGCGCCTCTTCTTTGCTGTACTTACCTGATAACACTTCTTTAACTACACGAAGCTTGAAATCTTCTGGGTAGTTCATCTTTGTTCTTCTCTTCATTTTAATCCTTGATTTAGTTGACTTCTAATTGTAATTCTGGTCAACCTATATCAGGACGCTACAACTTGCTTTCAGTACAAGAATAATCCCGAAGCTTCGGGAGACATTATGGACAAAAACCAAAAAGTCAGCATTCCTTTCTATTACAGCGATTTGGTCGCGTAATAAAATATTAGAGGTCAGTATGTAGGTGCATATTAGTTTTGGCAAATCATAAAAACGATAATGATTTGTTATTGAGTAACATAGATTTCTCTGCCGAAGCTTCGGCATCGAAATGACCTTTTGTTGTGTTCAAGTGGCAAAGGCGGCGCACTTCGACTTGGTTCGGCTACGCTCACCACAGGACGCTCAGTGACCGTAAGCCGCCTTTGCCAAAACAATTAATAAACAGTCATTTCGACGACCAGCGGGAGGAGAAATCTATTTATTCACGAGAATAAATCATTCTATGTACTTATCTACTGACCTCTATAAAATATTTTGCGAATAAGGCAGGTTAAACCTCCTGTCAACAAAAAAGCCAGGGTTTAAGGACAAGGTCCCACCTTTTTTCTATATTTGTTATGCACCAACTATATTTTTTTGGTTGCATAACAAATTATATTTTAAATGCAGAGTTTAAGCCACATATTTTTTTATATACTTCTTGCAAGCATTATAGCATCTTGTACCCATACAGGAATCAAAGAAAATCACAGAAAAGGGAAAGCAGAAGCGGATAGCCGGATGCACCTGATCGATCCGCAATACAGGGATTTCCTTGAGGAGCATAAATACATACACAATCTCCTCGATTCTTTCGAGTATTATTCCCGACAAAACAATACCGCATCTGAAGCCCGGACAAGAATAAAAATCGCTGATTATCTGCGATCTACAGGAAATTACACAGAAGGGATCAATTTTCTGCAATCGTTTTTAAAACAACCTATGCAATTGGATGACCAAACAAAAGCACGAGCATTTTTTACCCTATCGGCAATTTATTACGAACTCTATTTTCACAAAAACAAAGACATCCAATTTCTGGATTCTGCGAAGCATTATGCGCATGATGCGTTGGCTATCAGCACAAAAAAAGATGCTGCTCTCATTTCCAATTTATTAAATATCACCGGGGGCATATATCTGCAAAAACATATAATTGATGAAGCGATAATCCAGCTCGACAGCGCATTAAAGATCCGAAAATCAGCAAAACTCCCAAGTGATCCGGCCCTTTTGAACAACCTGGCCTTTGCCTATGATCAAAAAGGCAATTATGAAGCAGCCCTGAAATACGCCCAAGAATGCCACAAGCTGTCCTGGGAGAAAGATGATGAGGTTTTCACTGCGATCAGCCTTGAAACTATGGCAAATATTTACGGAAATATGGGCGACAGCATTCAGGAACATCGCATGAAATCTGAATTGGAAAAAATAAAATACAGCAAATCTGCAATTCTCAAAAACCTGATTGCAAAAGAATTAATACTAAACTACCAACATAACAAAGATTCAGAAATAATTTCCGGCCTTAATGAAGATCAATTTTTCCTGATACGCTTATCACGTCTGCTGACCATAGCCGCAATTATTCTGATCCTTGGTTTTGTGCTTATTTTATATTTCCTGCGGCAAAATAAAAAACTGCTCAAATCCGAAAAGGATTTACAAAATAGCCGGAACGAATCGCAAGCCTTAAAGCTTCAAAACACACAGCTCGAACTCAAGGCAAAAGAAGCCGAAAGCAAAGCCCTGAAAACACAGTTAGATAAAAACGAGGCCCATCTGGCCGCCAAACTCACAGCACTGTCGCAATCAAACGAATTCTTGATGAATATCCGAAAGGATTTGATTCATTTGAACAAAAGCAAGGACACAGAAAATGCCTTGGTTGAACTCACACATATTGAAAAAAAAATCGCACAACAGCTCAATGGAAATATTTGGGAGGAGTTTGAACTCCTTTATTCGTCGGGCAACAGCTCGTTTATCAAAAAACTCAGCAAGGAACATCCGGAGCTTACTACTAACGATAAACGCCTGTGCTATCTCATTTTGATGAACCTGAGCACTAAAGAAATTTCAGATATTTTATCCAAGTCAAGCCGCTCGGTGGAAGTGGCGCGCCACAGGTTAAGGAACAAGCTCGGCCTGGACCGTGAAAACAATCTCCATGCTTTTTTGCTTGATTTCAGCAAAAATTTATAGCTGCCCTTATTTCACGCATCCGATGGTTGAAATCTAACTCATCCGATGATCGCTATTCACTCATCCGATGACTCCAAGTCATCGGATGAGTAGATCCTCTGCTTTGTAATTTATTTCTCCGAATCATCATCTTTTCTACCCAAAACACACAAAAAAATGCCATTTATGCCCTTTTGTGCAGTTTTTGTGCAGTTTTTTGTCCAAAATATGGACAGTATTTGCTGCTGTATTTTGTACATTTGGTTATCATAAAAGAGCAATGATTGATAACCTTTAAAAAAGCAAAACTTATGAAAAAATTTATCGCAACACTCGCAATTGCTATCATGTTTTTTGGTGCAAACGCACAAGAAGACCCGCCACATCCCAATGGCGATGTTAACCCCACGCAGGCCGGATCCGGCAACAGCCCAGTTGGTGGCGGCGCTGCTATTGGTGGCGGCATCGGTATCCTGCTGGTATTGGGCGCAGGATATGGTATAAAAAGGATTTATGCCAGTAGATTAAAGAAACTCAACGATTAATCCAAATTCGCCTTTAAATCAGTATTTTGGTTCAGAATATCCGAGGCATCGGTTTAACCTGATTAATTCATGAAATTTCGTCATGAGCACATTCGATATACTCAGTGACCAAGCACAAAACGCAATAAGAGAAAGGGAGCGCATATTTTTGGCGCACAGGAATAGCCATAGCTATTTTGAGCACCAAAAAGATAGCATTCCTTTCTATTGCAGCGGTTTGTGCTCGCAATAGAATATTTTATGAATTATTCAGGTTAATGAAGCATTATCTTCATTATGCTGCGATGTGGTAAAGCTGTCGAAGTGCATTTCTGGCATCGAATATTATTATACCTAAAAGTTAAGACAATCAAAATACTTAAAGAATCTAATTATGAAAAAACTAATAATCATTTCAATCTTCCTTTCTTTTCAGATATTAATATTTGCACAATCTTACAGCGGCGGATCGGGCACATCGGGTGACCCCTACCAAATTGCCAATAAAACTGATTTAAAATACCTGTCAGAACATTCAGGTGAATGGTCGAAGCACTTCAAGCAAACAGCAAACATCACTTTTACCGATGCAGATTTCGAATCAGGTGGCGATTTTTACAATGGCGGAGAAGGATTTATACCAATCGGAAACAATACTACAGAATTCACAGGCACCTATGATGGTGACGGAAAATCAATTTCAAACCTATACATCTTGCAATCTACCAGTTCTGCCAGCTATTTAGGACTCTTTGGAAAAACTAATAATGCAACACTTACAAACATTAATTTAGTAGATGCATATGTTAATGGAAGCTATAGTACTTCTAATTATATAGGTGGAATTGTAGGATATAGTACTGGCACTACAAGCATATCAGGATGTACTTCAAATGGTGATTTTTTGGGATATCGACATGTAGGTGCTTTAGTCGGCAGGCTAAATACATCCGAATCAGAAGTAAGTAATTGCTCCAGCTCCGGTAACGTAACAGGTAATGCCGATGTTTCAGGTCTTTATTATTTCGGAGGCCTTGTAGGATTATCCCATGGTTCAATAGAGAGCTCATATTCATCAGCTACTGTTTATGGTTATAAAAGCAAAAATATCGGTGGTTTAGTGGGCTACAATGATGGTTCAATCTCAAGATGTTTTGCCACAGGTAATGTCTCCGCTACTGACGGGGGTGGTGGCTACGCTGGGGGATTAGTTGGCAATATGTACACAGGTGGACATATTTCTGAGTGTTATGCTACTGGTGATGTGATATCTGGGTACGAAATGACTGGTGGTTTAGTGGGTCGTGTACGTGGTGAATCAATCACTATTGAAAATTGCTACTCACTTGGAGATGTTACTCGCACCCATTGGTCAGAAGGAACATTTGGTGGTTTTTGCGGTTATGTCTACCAAGATGGTGGGTCACTCACTATTAAAAATTGTTACAGCATAGGCAGTGTTTATTATACTGGGGATGATGACCCAGATGATAAAGGCTTTTGTGGAGAAGACGTAGTTTATCCAACTTATACCCACAACTTCTTCGATAGCCAAGCTTCTAATCAAACTACATCAGGAGAAAACTCTGCAACAGCTAAAAACACCACTCAAATGACAACCCAAAACACCTTTACTAATTGGAATTTCAATACTGTCTGGCAAATTAGTCCCGATGTTAATAATGGTTATCCGACTTTACAATCAGTTGTTCAACCTGTTACCGAGTACTATTACCGCACAACTGCTGATGGCGGTGAATGGGAGGTGGATTTTGCTGATTATACCTGGACAAGGTCCCTAACCATTGATGGATCTTATGAGAGTACTTACATTGCACCTACTGTGGAAAATTCAGCCTTAGTGACAATTGTTGACGGAGCAACGGTAACTGTTGCTTCAAATGTGGAAATCGACCAGACAATTGTTGCATCCGGTGCTTCTCTTGTTATCAACTCAGGATATACATTAACCATTGCCGATGGCGATGGAACAGACCTTACATCAGACGGAACCCTTGATATCAATGGAACACTAAGCATTGGTACGGCAAACCTTGATGCGAATGGCAACTTCGATGCAACAGGCGGAAATCTAACCTTTACTGATGCAGGTTCATTAAACCTTGGCGGAACAGTCACAAGCTTGGGAACTTTTACCAAGGCAACTTCAACTGTTACATACGATGGTGGAAATCAAACTGTTGCAGCTGTTGATTATAATATTGTATCTTTTTCAGGAAGCTCAAGCGAGGCTACAAAAACATTTGCAGATGGAACTACTTCGGTCGCACAGGAAGTTGAACTTACGGATGATATTACCCTTACAGGTTCATCTGCAGATGCTGTAACTGTTCAGGTGACTACACCAGGAACTACAGATTCCCGTGTTTTCATGATCGAAGCTACTGGAAAAACGATTAATATCTCCAATCTAACCATCAAAGGTGGTGATATTTCCAGCCATGGCGATACAGAACCAGGATGGGGTGGAAGTATTTATAATAAAGCAGGGGCATTGGTATTAAATCAAGTAACCGTTTCAGGATCAAAGGCTGCATTTGGTGGTGGTATTTTTGCTATAAGATCGGGTGATGTAGAAACCACTATAAACAATTCAACCGTTTCATCATGCGTTGCTACAGATGATGGTGGAGGCATATATGGCTGGAGCGGGATTTACTCCATTAATAATTCTCTTATTTCTGGAAATATTTGTTCGGGTGAAGGTGGAGGAATTATGATTGTTGGTTCAGCCAATGGTGTTGCAACAACGGAAATTGCAAATTCAACTATTTATGGAAATACCGCTACATCAGGTGGTGGAGGTATCCTGATTGACTCCTACCACGCAACATATGCTTCCAATGTTACAATATCAAATTCTACTGTCTCCGGGAATGTAGTTACCGAGAATAATGCGGGTGGTGGAATCAGGATTCAAAACTCGATTTGCTCACTTACTGCCAGAAATACAATCCTTTCCGGAAATACTATTAACAACGGAGCCGCTCAAAATGACTATTATTATAGTTCAGGTACATTGACCGACAATGGTTACAATGTTGTTGAGTATCAAGATGGAAGTTCTACAGGAGCTGGTAAAACTTTTACTGCTGCCAGCAACTATATTTATAGTGGATCGGGAAATACCTGGAATCATGATGGTGGCAGTATCGAAGGTTCATTAAACTTATCTGCAAACCTGGCAGAAAACGGTGGTCCAACCCAAACGCTTGCACTTACTGAGGGAAGCTTTGCAGCTGCAAGTAGTTCATCCGGAATCCCACCTGCCAACAACTGGAACAACAGTCCTTTAATTGATGATTCTTATACCGATCAACGTGGAGTAGTTCGGGCTGCAAATCAAAATACCAGTATTGGAGCTTATTCAGAAAACTACACTTTATATTACTATAAATCAACTGCTGATGGCGGTGAATGGGACGTGGATTTTGCTGATTATACCTGGACCCGGTCCCTAACCATTGATGGATTTTATGAGGATACTTACATTGCACCTACTGTGGGAAATTCAGCCTTAGTGACAATTGTTGACGGAGCAACGGTAACTATTGCTTCAGATGTGGAAATCGACCAGACAATTGTTGCATCCGGTGCTTCTCTTGTTATCAACTCAGGATATACATTAACCATTGCCGATGGCGATGGAACTGACCTTACTGTTAACGGCGCACTGGATATGGATGGTGGAACATTAACGGTTTCCAGCGGTGCCACCCTTTCCTATGGCAGCTCCTCAAGCCTAATATATTCCGATGTAAGTTCATCACAAACAACCACCACCCATGAATTACCGGCAAGCGGATGTGTTAATGTACAGATTTTGAATGAACAAGGGCTTACCCTTGGTGCTTCCACTACCATCTCAGGGGATTTGTATCTTGATTGGGCATGCACCTTCGCTATTGGGGCAAATAATTTCACAGCAGAGGGCAATACCGATATCAACGGAGGCCTTACGCTCAGCACGGGCACATATGCCGCCAACGGTGCTTTCGACGCCACAGGAGGCAGCGTTATATTTATTGGAGCCGCTGCACTCGAACTGGGAGGAACAGTAAGTGGCCTGGGCACATTCACCTGTGGCACAGGAACAACAGAATATAAAGGCACTGCAGACCAATCGGTTTATGGATGCACCTATCATACACTTGCTTTTTCCGGCGGTGCTACAAAAACAGCAACGGATGCTGTAATCACCAACAGCCTTACAACCTCCAACGAGAACTTCAATCTAATCTTGAAGGGCGATGGAACGACGATTGCCAATGCCGTGAATTTTCAAAATACAGGAACCCTAACTTTAGGCGATGCCACCTCGGATGAATTCAGCTTTGAAGGAGGCATTTCCATAGCGGAAACGGGTCCATCTGCTGTAAGCCTGCAGGGCACATTGCAAACTTCCGATGCGAAAGCCGCGGGTGATATTGTACTCCGCAGGACTACCATTACCGGTGATGCTACCATAAATTCATTCTCTCATGGAATAGATATTTATGACAACCTGGTGATTAATGATGGCGTAACGCTTACGGTTGAAGGAAACAGACCACCGCCCAATATGGCGATCTATTTCCACGGCACGATCAATAGCGGCGCCGGAGGCACTGGTAATTTGACACTAAATTCAGATTGGATGATCAAATTAGCCGATGACATTGGAGGCACGGATGCGCTGGGCACACTCACTCTTGCCAATGGCTTTGTTGAATGGACAAACCCGGACATCACTTTAGAAAACCTGCTCATCAACCAGGGAGGTTTTGTTTCTGATTACTCATCAGGTAATATGTATGCCGGAAATATTACCATTGCTTCAGGAGCTTCTTTTAAAGGGGCTAACACTTATGGAAGCATCAATGTTAGCGGCAACTGGACCAATAACGGAACATATTCACATCAGGATGGAACCGTAATATTTTATGGGACAGGCACTTCAATAATCAGCGGAAGCACAGGATTTTATAACTTTACCTGCAATACAGCCGGTAAAACATTAAAATTTGATGCAGAAGAAGGCAAAAGCCAGACTGTTTCCAACTATTTTAATATCACAGGCACCTCAGAAAATCCTGTGGTGATTTCAGCCACTGCAGCGGGCAATGCTGCATCTATTAATGTTACAAATGCTAATGTTAGCTATACAGATGTTACCGATTCCCAAAACAGCGGCAATACGATATATGCGACCAATTCCACAGATAACGGAAACAACACAGGATGGTTTTTCGGCGATGAAGGCGAATACATCTGGGCAGGCCGCACAAGTACCGACTGGAATACTGCCACCAACTGGGCTCATAATGAAGTACCGAACGAACTTACAGACAATGTGCTTATCCCCGATGAGGACAATGACCCCATAATCAGCTCAGCTGTTGGTGCAACATGCAACAATCTCACTGTCAATGCCAATGCTGTACTCACCATCAATCCCGGCGGATCGCTCATTACCAATGGCACGATCAATAACAACGGCACCATCAATATAGAACGCAGCATTACTGATGACATCTGGCACCTGATTGCATCACCTGTCAGCAATGCTACGGCGGCAATGTTCGAAGGAAATTACCTGCAGTATTACGATGAAGGCTGGCAGGATATTACCAACCTTACTACAACGCTCACACCCGCACAAGGCTATTCCTTCTGGAGCGTGGCCGAAACCACCAGTACTACCTATACTTTTACCGGCGACCCCAATACAGGCAATCAAAGCCATGCCATAACAGGAAACACATGGAACCTGCTCGGTAACCCATACCCATCGCCCATCGACTGGGCGCAGTTAGACGACAGCTACGGAGCCGTTTACTACTGGGATCCTGTAGCGCTGAACAACAAAAGCTGGAACAATGGCGAAGGTTCCGGTGTGCAATATGTGCCTGCCATGCAAGGCTTCTGGATAAAACCCGCAAGCAGCGGGACATTCAGCCTCAACAATGCCAAGCGCACACACAGCGGAAGCTCAAACTACTACAAAAACAAAACAGCACTCCCCTACTCCATTGAGCTACAAGTGGATGCGCAAAACAATTACTACGACCAGCTCTTTATCGTCCTCGATGAAAACACCACCGAAGCTTTCGATTTCCAGTACGATGCATGGAAACTCTTCACTTCTTCAGAGCAGGTGCCCCAACTGTATTCCTTCACAGGAACCAAAAGGCTGTCGATTGACCGCAGGCCACAATGCGACCAGATCCCGCTCGGGTTTTATTGCAGCGAAAGCGGCCCGTTCAGCATCACAGCCAATGAAATGACAGATTTCAGCAAGCTGATCCTCGAAGACACCAAACTCAATATCTTCCACGACCTAACGCAAGGAGCCTACACCTTCGACTGGAGCTTAAACGACGATGAAACACGTTTTAAACTGCATTTAAACACCACTGCGGTTGAAGAAATCAACGGTAGTGCCGTGCAGGCGTATGTGGCCGGTGGCAACATCATCATCCAAAGTGAAAGCCCTGCAGAAAGCATCACCCTCACCGACATTGCCGGCAGGACGCTGGGTGTGTGGAAAAGCACAGAAAGCATCCCCGCACCATCAAGCACAGGCGTGTATCTGGTTACAGTGGAAACAGATCATAAGCGTATAACGAAGAAGATCATTGTGGAATAATGTTTTTCTGATGTAGAGGCGCAAGATTTTGCGCCTCTACAACAATCAGAAAAACCAAAACCATATAAATCACTCATCCGATGACTTGGAGTCATCGGATGAGTACTTGGGGTCATCGGATGAGTAGATCCTCCGTTTTGTAATTTATTTCTCCGAATCATCACCTTTTCTACCCAAAACATCCCAAAACGCAAAAAAAACTGCCATTTTCGCCCTTTTGTGCAGTTTTTGTGCAGTTTTTTGTCCACCAATTGGACAAATAATGCATTTATTTTGCTTATATTTGGGTTTAATCCAACAAAGCAATTTAACCTGATTAATTCATGAAATTTCGTCATGAGCACATTCGATATACTCAGTGACCAAGCACAAAACGCAATAAGAGAAAGGGAGCGCATATTTTTGGCGCACAGGAATAGCCATAGCTATTTTGAGCACCGGAAACAGAGCATTCCTTTCTGTTGAAGCGATTTGCGTTCGTAATAGAATGGTTTGTGAATTATTCAGGTTAAACCTATAAAAGTAATACCTATGAAAAAGTTTATCGCTACAATCGCAATTGCACTGTTCGCAATAACAATCAACGCACAAGCCCCACCCGAACCCAACAATGGTAGCGGTGCACCAACACCAGGCAACAACAATCCCGTAGGCGGTGGTGCGCCCATTGGCAGTGGCATTGCTGTTTTGCTTTCTTTGGGCGCGGCTTATGGCGGAAAGAAGGTATGGGAGTACAGAAAAAAGATGGAGAAATAAACGGATTGGTTCCAAACATCAAACAGCATTTTAACACTACAAATATCGAAAACCAACAAAAAATATTTGTTTTATGAAAAATATATTAATCGTTTTATTAGTAGTAACAAGTTCTATTTCAGCACAAGTAACCGGCTATGTTGATAATACGAGTGCTGGAACATCAGGTGATCCTATTGAAATAAGCACGGTAAATGATCTAATCTATTTATCACAAACTCCTGGTGATTGGAGCAAATACTTTATGCAAACTGCTAATATTGATTTTGGAGATGATGAAACTGCTGTTGACTGGGATAATGATGGTTCTGCCAATTGGGATGCGGGAGATCAGGAAGGTTTCTCTCCAATTGGATATGATCACTCTCATTCATTTACCGGCAGCTACGATGGCGATGGCTATTCCATCGACAATCTCTATATCGATCGAAGTACAACCAACTACATCGGGTTTTTTGGATACCTTAAAAATGCAGATATCGATGGTGTAAACCTGAATGATGTTGAAATTTACGGAAGCAATCAAACCGGAGCTTTGGCGGGAACGTTTTATACCGGCACCATTGACGATTGTTTTGTAAGCGGCTCTGTTTATGGAGATGACAATAGTGGCGGCCTTGCCGGCAATATAGTGCTTAGATCTGTAATGCATAATTGCGGTGCTGATGTAGCAGTAAGCGGTACTTATAATGTTGGCGGTTTTGCCGGCAGGTTATATCACAATGATGACATTGACGACAACAAACCCCTTATAACTAATTCGTATGCAACAGGCAATGCATTTGCAGATGAGCGTAATGTTGGAGGTTTCGTGGGTTGGAATGCAGGACTGATTTCCCAATGCTATGCAACGGGCAGTGCCACTTGCAACAATGGGAATCAAGGCCGCGCAGGAGGCTTTGCCGGTGCGGTAGCATATTTCGACGGAAGCACCGGAAAAATAGACAACTGCTTTAGTTCAGGTAATGTATCAAGAAATGGGTCAAATAACACCTACACTTATGGATTGGGTGGTTTTGTGGGTGTTTTTTATGACGGAGGCAGCATTACAAATTGCTATTCAACAGGAGGGGTATCGCCTCATTTAGGTTATTACGGAGGCTTTTGCGGAAATATGAATAGTGGCACTTCCACTGGAAATTATTATAATAAAGAAACATCAGGCTGTGATGATACCCAAGCTAATGCAAATCCAATAACCAATCGCGAAATGCAAACGCAGGGCACTTTTACCGGTTGGGATTTTATGGGCGAAAGCACCAACGGCAGCGATAACATCTGGGGAATTAACCCCTTTGATCACGATGGCCTTCCGTTCCTGGCATGGCAGGGCTATGATCAATTTGCAGTCACACCATCAGGGAGCGGAACAGAAGCCAGTCCCTATGAAATCTCAACGGTGCCTCATTTATACTGGCTGTCGCAATATTCACAGGAATGGGACAAATACTATGAACAAAGCACGGATATAGATGCTTCGGCAGCCGCATCCTGGTATGATAATGCCGGATTTTTCCCCATAGGAAACGAAAACACAGGCTTTGCAGGACATTATGAAGGAAACAATCATACAGTCAGCAATTTAACCATCGACCGCAGTGATGCGAGTTATAGCAGTGATGAAAACTATGTCGGCCTTTTTGGTGCTACAGATGGGGCTACTATTGAAAACCTGAGCATAACCAACGCAAACATTAGCGGCAATGCATACGTCGGAGCCCTGGCCGGCAAAACGGCCTCAACCGTGGTGCAATACTGTTACAGCAGCGGAACACTACACGATGGTTCAACCATTGGCGGGTTGATTGGATGGAATGCCTCTTCTTCGGAAGTCAAACACTGTTATAATGAAGCGACCATAGATGCCCACACCAAAGCAGGCGGACTGATTGGCAAAAACGAAGCTGTTGTAGAATATTGCTATAACACAGCAAATGTAACAGGAACATCAGAATATATTGGAGGGCTCATTGGAACCAGCAGTACAAGCCCCATTAAATGCTACAATACCGGGCAGATAAGTGGACTTCAATATGTTGGCGGCCTCATTGGATATGGTAGTGCAGAAAATTGTTATAATATCGGCCAGGTAAGTGCAGAGGAGGACTATGTGGGAGGTCTTCTCGGATACGGTTATGCATCTTATTGCTATAATGTAGGCGAGGTAAGCTGTACAGGTTCGTGTGATTATTGTGGTGGATTAACCGGTTACAGTTCTTCTTCAACCACAGCTTGTTATTACGACAAAAACGCCTCCGGGCAAAGCACTGACGGGGGCAACAGCCATGGCTTGAGCACCATGGAAATGCAAATGGAATATCAATACAGGGCAGAGGAATCATATCAAAGCGATTGGGATTTTATGACCCAAAGCAGCAGCGGAATATGGGGTATCAGCCCCATTGTAAATGATGGCTATCCCTTCCTGAGCTGGCAGGAATATGATCTTTATGGCACAGAACCGGATGGAAGCGGCACCACAGAAGACCCTTACGTGGTGGACGGACTTACGGACCTCTACTGGATTTCGCAAAAAACCGATCGCTGGGACGATCATTATATCCAATCCTGCGATATTGATGCTTCGGGCACTACTTTTTGGTGTGGCGGCAGTGGTTTCCTGCCCTTTGGAGCCGGTGATGCCAACGATGAATTTTCAGGCACTTATGATGGACAGGAACATGATATCAGCAGCCTGTGGATCAACAGGGAGCATGAATATGAAGTGGGCTTTATGGGCAAATCAGATGCGATTGGTAATGTTGTCGAAAATCTCGGATTACCGGATGCATTTATCAAAGGATATAAATACGTAGGTGGCTTTATTGGTTATAGCAACGATGGTGATATTTCACAATGCTATATCAGCGGCACCCTTATTGGCATTAATGATTATGTAGGAGGAATCGTGGGGTACAATCACGGCTCAGCCCTTACCAACTGCTACAGCCAAAACAGTGTAAGCGGCCATGATTATGTAGGCGGTTTGGTCGGTGATCTATCATATAAATATATTAAAAAGTGTTATTCCAAAGGAAGTGTCTCCGGAAATTCATATACCGGTGGTTTGATCGGTAATGGAACAAATTGGGTGGAAGATTCATTCTGGGATACCCAAACATCAGGTCAGGTCAGCAGTGCAGCCGGAACGGGCAAAACTACAGCCGAAATGACAACACAGAGCACTTATACCAATGCCGGATGGGATTTTACTACTCCAATTTGGGGCATCGACGAATCAGAGAATGATGGATATCCGTATCTATACTGGCAAACAAACATAGATCCCCCACCTGCAGGGGTTGAGCCAACAGGCAACCCAAGAGAAGTCTCAACTTTAGATCATTTGTTATGGATTTGTGAAAATAATTCATCATGGGGTGATAATTTTATCCTTATATCAGATATTGATGCCAGCGCCACTTCTACCTGGAATAGTGGAGCAGGGTTTAGTCCTATTGGAACAAGCTCATCCAAATTCACCGGTAATTTTAATGGTCAGAAGCATACAATATCAGGTTTAACAATAAACCGTCCAAACCAGGATTATATCGGATTTTTCGGCTATGTAAATAACGGAACAATTAATAACATAACTTTGACAAATGTTGATATATCAGGTGATCAGTACATAGGTGGTCTGGCAGCTTATCTGGCAGGAACTACCAATATCTCTTCATGCAATGTTACAGGGTCTGTGTCTGGCACTTACCGTGTTGGTGGTGTCATTGGATATGATTATATGTCGGGAATCGGAACCATTGAAGAATCATCGTTTAACGGAACAGTAGAAGCAGATGGAAGCAATAGCGGAGTTGGTGGTTTTATTGGCGAAAAATCAGGAAATAGTATAATACAAAAATGTAGCGCAGAAGGAACGCTAACCGCTGCAGGTAGAGGTTGCGGAGGCTTCGTTGGCTGGATTGATGAAGGGGAAATCAATCAATCTTATTCTACTGTAAATGTAATCTGTAACACATCTTCATATGGCCGTATTGGTGGATTTGCTGGTGCATTATCTTTCTATAGTAATAGAGCTGGTGAAATAAACAACTGTTATGCCAACGGAAGTGTTTCTGCTCCAAATTCTACAAACACTTCATATTACGGTATTGGCGGTTTTGTTGGGGCATATTATCAGGATAATGATAACAAAGTCTATAATTCTTATGCAACAGGCTTGGTAAATGCTCCTAATGCGTCAAATTATGTAGGAGGTTTTAGTGGTGAAGATCATGGTATTGAATCAAGTTGTGGTTCTGGTAATTTCTGGAATGAAGAAACTACGGGACAGGATTGGAGCGGTTGCGAAGGATCAGGCGAAACCGGCAAAACCACAGCTCAAATGAAAACCCTATCGACCTATACCAATGCCGGATGGGATTTTGTGGGTGAAACAGCACATGGAACGGATGATTACTGGGACATGGATGAATCAAAAGTAGTGAAAGATGGTTATCCGTTTTTGGGCTATCAGGAAACCCCCATGGACTGGACCGGTGCCGTAAGCAGCGACTGGAACGACCCGGATAACTGGTCGAAAAGCCTGGGCGTGCCCACTGAACACAAAGATATTACCATCGAAGCCACAAAATCGCACGCTCCCGAAATCCCCAACGATGGCGCCAGCATCAACGACCTGACCGTCAATAGTGGGGCAAGCCTCACAGTTGGGGATGGCGGTTCATTGATCACCTATGGCACCATCACCAATGAAGGCACGATCAGCATAGAAAAAACTATCGCCGATGATGGACACTGGCATTTTATTGCAGCACCTACCAACAATGCGAAAGCTTCAATTTTTAATGGAATGTACCTGCAGCAATGGGATGAAGCAAGCAAAGAATGGATCGACATCACGGAGCCGGATGAAGACCTCAGCCCAGCAAAAGGCTATAGTTTATGGAGCCCGGATGGTGGAAAGGGAGACTTTACTTTCACCGGCACGCCCAATACCGGTAATCAGGACATCAGCCTGGATTATCACGACAACAGCGAACAAAATGATGGCGCCAACCTCGTAGGAAACCCCTATCCTTCCTATATTGACTGGGATGAAGTAGATGGTTACGGCACGAAATATACCTGGAACGGAGCAGATTATGATGAACGTACGGAAGCCGGCGCTGGGGATGGCAGTCGCTATGTTGCTCCAATGGAAGGTTTCTTCGTGGTAACCGGTTCATCGGGCAATACATTTATGCTCACTAACGACATGCGCACGCACAATTCAGCGAAAAAAGAAGCTACTGCGCTTTCCAACGGAATTGTGCTTTCTGCCATCAGTGAAAATTATAGCGATGCGCTTTATATCGTTTTTGATGCTGCTGCAAACGAAAACTTCGAGCTGCCCCGTGATGCCTGGAAATTCATCAGTGGCACATCAGGCATTTGTCAGATCTGGTCACAATGCCCCGATGGCAATCTGGCCGTGGATGTGCGCCCCGAAACCGAATCCATCCAGCTCGGTTTCGCCAATAATGAAGCCGGAAGCTACTCCATCGGCGCCAAAGAAATCGCGGATATTTCCACTGCCACCCTCGAAGACACTAAACTCAACATCTTCCACGATATCACACAAGGAGCCTACACCTTCGACTGGAGCTTAACCGACGATGAAACACGTTTTAAACTGCATTTAAACACCACTGCGGTTGAAGAAATCAACGGTAGTGCCGTGCAGGCGTATGTGGCCGGTAGCAACATCATCATCCAAAGTGAAAGCCCTGCAGAAAGCATCACCCTCACCGACATTGCCGGCAGGACGCTTGGTGTTTGGGGAAATGCAGAGCAAATCCCGGCACCCGAAACAGCAGGTGTGTATCTGGTGATGGTGGAATCGGATAATCAACAAATAACGAAAAAAATTATAATCCGGTAAAGACGTACCGAAGCTTCGGTACGTCTCAACTTGACAAAAAAATAAAGCACAAAACCAAGCAAAAACCTACAATCATGAAAAAGACATTACTCCTTCTTGCCTGCATGCTTTCAATTCTGTTTTTGGAAGCCCAAAATTACTCCAGAGATTTTAATGGCTCAAGTAGTAATGTCCACTCAGATAATGCACCTGCATTGTTTGCCGATATCGAAAACAACGATTTTACCGTTGAATTGTGGGCCAGAATTGATGATCTGGAGGCTTATGGAACAAACACCCGACTATTCGAAATCATTAATCATCCCGCAGATGATTACCGTTTTGTTCAGATAAGCATACCAAGTACTGGTTATATTCAGGCTGGTGTAGAAGTTAGCTCCACAACAGAATATACAGAATCTACCAATGATCAACTAAAAGTAGGTATTTGGTATCACATAGCATTAACCTGGGATGCTTCTGAAACTGAAGTGGGTCTTTATGTTAATGGTGTTGAACAAAGTGGAGGCAATTTATCTACTTTTACTGCAGGAACAGGGAGCAACAATATTTATCTTGGATGTCGGTCAGATGGTACTGGCCACCTTGATGGTGCCCTTGATGAGTTCCGGATATGGAATGATATTCGAACCCAAGCAGAGATCAGACAGTATATGTACCAGTCAGCACCTACTTCTGACGCCGGCCTGGAGGTTTATTATAAGATGGATGAAACTTCGGGGACTGTTGTTGACAATGCCGAAGGTACAACATCCTACGACGCAACAGCTGTTAATACCTCCACTTATCCCTCTTCTGCCTGGTACGACACTAAATATGGCCTTTATTTTTCCGGTGCTGGTGATGGGGATTATGTAAGCTGCCCTGCCGGTAATAAGCATAACAGTACCGATGTGATTACCATAGAATCAATGGTATATTTGTCAGCAATAGTTGGAGGGGGTGATTATCCCAGAATATTATATCGTCCTAAATCTTCTGGTGCTGGTGTGGGATTGGGCGATGCAGCATATGCACTCGCATTTGATGGCGATTACGATCCAAAACCGAGATTTGCCATCAATGGCCACTATATTCAACCTGGTACTTTTGATATATCACCAACATATTGGTATCATATTGCAGGTACCTATGATAAAAATGCTGCCAGTGATCAGATGAAGCTATATGTGGATGGTATATTGGTTGCCACAGGAACCTGTACCGATGATATTCCCACTAGCACATGCAATTTGTGCGATCTGGCACTTGGGGCTGGTTACGACGGATCGTCAACCTTTGATTACTTTTTAAAAGGTTATATCGATGAAGTTAGGGTTTGGGAAAGTTGCCGTACAGCCGAACAGATCAGGGAAAATATGTATCTATCCCTTACCGGTGGAGAAACGGATCTGAAAATGTATTGGAAATTTGATCAACCTGGAGGAACAACTGTCCCGGATGCCGCTTATGTAGGAACCCCGGTTGACGGAACTCAAAGTGGCTGTACCTGGGGAAGATGCAAAAGTTTTTACACTTGGTTAGATACGGAGGATGACAACTGGACAAGCACAACCAACTGGAGTATTGGTGATCTCCCCAGTGATAAAAGATGTATAAGCATTTATAATTTTGGAGACAATACAATGCCCGTCCTTGGAGCATCAAATATAAGGAACCTGGTTGTGGGCACTGGTGCCAACTTTGCTTTAAGTGTTGATGATGAGTTAACAATTGGCATAAACCTTCACAATTTTGGCACGATGACTATCAATTCCGGCGGCTCACTCATCACAAGAGGTACGATTACCAGCAATGGAACCATCAACGTAAAACAAAGCCTCGCCGAAGACGGCCATTGGCATTTTATTTCCGCGCCCAACAACAACACAGATGCCGGGGATTTATTTGATGAGATGTATCTGCAGCAATGGATAGAAGGCGATGGGCCGGAAGCCGGATGGCAGGATATTACCAATCCGGAAACCGAACTTACTCCCGCAAAAGGATTCAGCCTGTGGATGGACGATGGGGCAAAGATGGATTTCACTTACACCGGAACACCCAACACCGGCGATCAAAGCATTGCCATCACCTCCAATGGAACAGGTACCAATAAATGGATGAACTTCGTAGGAAATCCTTATCCATCATACCTTGATTGGGATTATATTGAGGGATATGGCTCAAAATATACCTGGACTGGAACAGATTATGATGAAAGAACGGAAGCCGGAGCAGGTGCAGGTTCCCGCTATGTAAACCCCATGGAAGGCTTCTTCATCTATAAAGGCGCCGGCGTTTCAAACAACTTTAACCTGGATAATAGCAAACGCTGTCACGGTTCGTTGGGCAAAAAAGAAAATGAAGGTATAACACTCGAATTCGGCATTATATTAAATGCAACCGGAAAGAAGCACACGGACGAATTCTGGATAATTTTCAACGAAATGGCTGATGTTCATTTCGATCAGAAATACGATGCATGGAAAATAATATCCGTAAACGATGGTGTAAGTCAGCTTTATTCAATATGCCCCGATGGCAATCTGGCCGTGGATGTGCGACCACAAACCGAATCCATCCAACTAGGTTTTACCAATAACGAAGCCGGCACCTACTCCATCGACATCAAAGAAATCGCGGATATTTCTACTGCCTTGCTCGAAGACAGCAAACTCAATATTTTCCACGACCTCACGCAAGGAGCTTACACCTTCGACTGGAGCTTAAACGACGATGAAACACGCTTTAAACTGCACCTGAACACTACGGCTGTAGAAGAAATCAGCGGTAATGCCGTGCAGGCGTATGTGGCCGGTGGCAACATCATTGTCCAAAGCGAAAGCCCTGCAGGACGTATCACCCTCACCGACATTGCCGGCAGGACTTTGGGCGTATGGGATAATGTTGAAAACATCCCCGCACCATCAAGCACAGGGGTTTATCTTGTTACATTGGAAGCAGATCATAAGCGTATAACGAAGAAGATCATTGTGGAATAATGTTTTTATGGTGTAGAGGCGCACGGCCCCCGATTCCGATAACTATCGGAACGGGGCAGGCCGTGCGCCTCTACATCAGAAAAACCAAAACCGCCAGGAGCCCTAATTCCGGTGGCCGGTCGCCCTGCAACTACACAGCAAATTCAAAGGAAATAATTCCAAAATAATTACTAATATTGCAGAGTTAATATGCAATTTACAGATTAAGCATGCAAGATTAGTAATTATGGATATTGCCTTTGAAGAAAATATGGCGAAGATTCAAGGTAGCCTTATGGATCATGCTGCTTTAAAAAGCGTTCTCTCCAACATTGGATACGTAAATATCAACGATAAAATAAGAAAGCTAAAGGAAAAGGGCGTCCTTGTGCCCTTAATAAGAGGAATGTACCTACATAAACCGCCGGGCAGGCAGGCGAACATACCAATGGAAATAATATCCAACAACCTTTTAGGACCCTCTTACGTTTCTTTGGACTGGGCCCTGAGTTACCACGGCTTAATTCCGGAAACAGTTTATACCCTTACTGCGATGACCACAAAACGCTCCAGAACCTTTAATACAACAATTGGAGTGTTCTCGTACCGGCAAATCAAACCGGATATTTTTGGCTTAGGCATCACTATTGAAAAATCCCATGCAGGCAATTTTTTAATTGCAGGAAAGGAAAAAGCACTTTGTGATAAAATATATTTTATTTCCGATTACACCTTCACCTCCAAAAAAATGATCCATGCGTTTTTGAATGATGATTTAAGGATTGACGATGATGAAATAAAAAATTTGAACCCTGCAATAATGTGGGATTATTACGAAATCACAAAATCGAAAAAAATAAAATTGTTGTACAATTATATCGCGGCACTATGACAATAATCGAACAAATGTTGGCAAAATATGCCATTGACACTGAAAATGACCTGATAAATGCACTGAAAGAAATTTTTCAGGAAATTGTACTGCTCGGCTTATACCGGGGAAACTTTTTCGCCAGTGCGGCATTTTATGGAGGCACAGCCTTACGGATATTATATGGTTCGCGCCGCTTTTCGGAAGACCTCGACTTTTCGCTCATCGAAAAAAATCCTGATTTTAATATTGAGCCATATTTCCAAAACATTATCGAAGAATTTGAGGCCCTTGGCTTACATGTTGTCATCACGAAACGATCTGTAAACAAGGATGCATCAGGTATTGAATCCGCATTTTTAAAAAACGGTACATCCATTCATACCCTGGACATAGCCGAAAACAACGGAAACCTGCTCAGCGGCATTCATCCCGGGAAAAAGTTAAAAATTAAGCTGGAAGTGGATACCAATCCACCACTGAATTTTCAAACGGAAGTAAAAACACTTTTATTGCCGGTAACATTCAACATCGTTTCGATGACCTTGCCCAACCTCTATGCCGGAAAAATGCATGCTGTGCTTTGCCGAAAGTGGAAAAGGAGGGTAAAAGGCAGGGACTGGTTCGATTTTGAGTGGTACGTAAGCAGAAACGCCAGGCTGAATCTTGACTACCTGCGCCAAAGAATGATCGAAAGCGGAGACCTGGAAAGGAATGAAAATTTGGATAAAAAAAAGTTTGTCGCATTGATGAACGCAAAAATTGACAATTTGGAAATAGCTAAAGTAATTGAGGAGGTAAAGCCCTTTATCAAAGACCACAGGATTTTTGATTTGTGGACGCGCGAACATTTCAGAATGTTGACAAACAGGGTCATTTTTTCCGACTGACCCCACACCATCTTTAAAAATTTTGCAGGGGAAAACGGCCCCGGGTTGTGCCGAAAATCAACGGTAATGCCGCGCGGGTGTATGTGGCCGGGGCATCATCATCATCCAAAGTAAAAGCCCCGCAGAAGGCTTCATGCTCACTGACATTGCCGGAAGGATGCTGGGTGTTTGGGGAAATGTTGAAAACATCCCTGCACCATCAAGCACAGGTGTGTATCTTGTTACAGTGGAAGCAGATCATAAGCGTATAACGAAGAAGATCATTGTAGAATAATGTTTTCTGATTAATAGGAAAAGCCAAAACCATATAAACCACTCATCCGATGACTTGGAGTCATCGGATGAATATCTGTTTTTAAGGCTCCACCTTATAAGTGATAATTCGCCCAAGCGCATCCTGTAAAACAAGAACTGCAGATTAATGAACCAAAACCTTTCGGATAACGCCTTGGCCATTAATTTCCAGTGAAACAAAATACACACCGGCAGTTTTTGGTGCTGCAATAGATTCTACTCCATCATAAACACCTAAAACACGGCCTGTAAGATCGGTAATGCTTATTTGGCTATTGCTCAGGTCATGATTGCTTTGAATATTGATCATACCCTTGGCCGCCCAGACTGAGACAGCACTTTCTGCTTGTTGTTCTTCGATATCGGTCAAATCACCAAAGTGCAGGTAAAAGCGCCCGACCCCACTTTCGGTAAGCTCTGCCGTATAATCATTTTCTTTCAGGTTGGTAAAAATCCCGAGCGCACGGTCTTCCAAATGAATTTGGGTAAAATCCATATTTTCATGGTAGGCGCTAAAAGTAAGCACTTGATTTTCTGAAATATCCAAACCAACAGCTACGGTATAGCTTTCATCCCGGATCATGGGCAATGCCTGTACAGCAAAATCATTGCCATTATCACTAATGAGCCTTGTATAAAGCGCAATATCCGGATTTCCCTTAAGCTTAGCGACATCAAAGGATGGATCAAGGCCTTTGGTCATATTTTCATGAAACGCAATTATGCTCGAATTTTGCAGGCCGTCTGCACCCCTGACCTTCAGTTCCATTCCGAGCCATTCTTCACCCGACTTGCAAAATTGTGCATCACCATGCTTTCTGATGCTCTTATTAAACTCAATATTACCGGCTTGTTTGACTTTCACCATAAAAGCCTGTCCGGCCTCTACGTAATCTTTCCCAAAGGGCGATCCACTGCCCTCTCCGGAAAAACCAACATTACAAATAACTTCATAATCGCTGCGTGCGCCATAGGTATAATCAGGCTGCTCATCCCAGACATAAATTGCCCGATAGTTATCATCCAGCAAATCACTATTATCGGCAAGGAAATTATTCGTAGCATCAGCGGTAGAATTTATAGCAATCGTTGAGCAGAATGGATTGCCCACCAAATTGGCCCCTTCGTTTGTACTGTTGGTTGTTTTGCTAACAGCTATACTCTGATCGGCAGTGTATGGAACTCCTGCGAGGCTTAAGGTTTCGTCAACTGTAATATAATTGATGGCATAACCTTTACAGCTTACAAAACCCTCATCATCCATTAAAGTACCGGATCCATTACCATTTAAAATATCGACCCAATAGCCGATATATGGATCAACATCTAAATACTCTTCCCAGCGATAAAACTGATCGCCATTAACATCTCCTGTAAGTCCCATGCCCAATGTATTGAAATTCCCTGTAATTGCTGCCGGAGCTGAGATATAATGCCAGCGATCGTATGTTAAATAGCGTTCTACGGTAACATCGGCGGTTATTGTTCCTTCAACAATAAAAGAACCGGTTCCTGTTTCGTCAGAACCAATTACAATGCCAGAGGCGCCTGTACTAAGAACCAAATCTGAGATAGTGAGTCCTCCACCTGCATTGATCGTAATACTTGCATTTCCTTCAGGGGTATCGTCTCCAACAACGGAAATCCCTTTTGGGAGATTCGTTACGACAGTATTGATTACGGGATAATTAGTCAGTCCTTCAGGAATTACAGCAATATCGTGCTCTCCCGGAAGGTCACTATTCTGCCAGTTGGCAGCGACATCCCATGCTGTAGATGTTGCTCCACTCCACTCCACATATCCGGTAGGTGAAACGGTTCTCAAATAAGGGTAACCGTCGTTGCCTGATCCGTCAATAATCCAGGTATTCGTAAAATCAAAGCCTTCAAAGTTAGCCTGAACCTTCATTTCTGCTGTAGTCAAACCCGACCCTCCAGCCGAAGAAGATTGTCCTGAAGTTGTTGTATTCCAATAAGAATCCACGGCAACTCCACTATTTCCTCTTGAACCTTTATTCCCTAACAGTCCACCTAGATTGGTCGCATTTGTTCCCGAAACAGCACCGGCAGAAAAACTGCGTTCAATCCGTCCGCGGTAAAGAATACAGCCAACCAATCCACCTACATTAAGAACATTCCAAGTATCATTTTTATCCGCCGTTACATCTCCCAGGGCATAGGAATCCAAGATAGTTCCTTTCTGATTACAACCCGACAATCCACCAAATTTCTCCGCATTTTGATCGATTCCCGGTTCTACTCCGGAATAAGTCACATCAATATCTGCCCAACATTTGGAGATAATGGGATTATCAGTTCCTCCGGGTGTTTCTCTATAACTGTTGTTGGATCCTACCAATCCTCCTGTAGCGGCATCTCCGCTCACACTGTTTGGAGAGCCGGAGGCACTACAGTTTTCAATAAGGGTATAGATATTGCCCGTAACACGGCCAACTAAACTACCTGTTCCCCTGGCTCCCGCAACATTTACATTGATGAGTTCAACATTCTTGATTACCGCTGGTTTGCCTACTGTGCCCGTTCCGAGATGGCCAAATAACCCCACATTAGCTGTCGATTGTCGATTGATCATTAAATTGGATATGGTTTTTCCATTTCCATCATATTGTCCGGTAAACTTTTTCCCTGTACCTCCTCCGGCAATTGGATTCCACCCGCTCCCGCTATTGTATGGTGAAACATTCAAATCAATGCCAGCAGTCTGGATAAAATAGTCGTCCAGGTATGCATCATCAGAATCTATCGCATCAAGTTGCGCAGCAGTTGCAATTTGCCATGGATTTCCTGCCGTCCCCTCTCCTCCATTAAACTGTGCCAGTAAATCTTTTCCGCCTAAGAGAAACAGTCCTCCAATAATGAGGCATGAATAAATCTTTTTCATAATGCTTTTTTTTTAATGGGTGAGAATACTGAAATCAAAATAAAACCCCAAAATACAAATTAAAGGCAGAAAATACAAATTTTCCATGAATTATTCCCGCACTGAAAACAGCAGACGTGTATCTTGTAACAGTAGAGCCAGAAAATCAACAAATAACGAAAAATATCACAATCCAGTAAGACGCGAGAAATCGGTTCTCAACGAAAAAAAAATCCCATAAGGGCTGATTGCATCCTTATCAGGAATAGAGACCATTCATCGGATGACTTCGAGTCATCCGATGAATTAATTGCATTAAGATCATAGAAAAATCTCCATCACGTGCACCGCAATTCATCGCCGCTCTAAAAACAAGTTGTCTGCACACCCTCTGCACCTCCACTTTAATTTTGTCTTTTATATTAGATAAAAATACCATATTTTTGTCTTTTATATTCGACAAAAAAACATATCATGGAAAAAGAGCTGATCAAATTATTGATTGCAGAATACCAACAAAAAGTGCTTGAAACCCAACTGCAAGAACGTCATTATGCAATTGAAGACAGTATCAATTATGTATTTACAGGCTTGCGCCGTGCAGGCAAGTCGTACATGATGTATCAGCAAATTCAACATTTAACCACAACAGGACATTCAAATAATGAAATATTGTACTTTAATTTTGAAGATGACAGGATTGCGACTTTCACATCTGCTCATCTGGACCAGATAAAAGTATGTTACGAAGAGATGTATGAAAGTAAACCGATTTTTTTTCTTGATGAAATTCAAATTATTGATCATTGGGAAAAATTTGTCCGCAGGCTTGCTGACCAAGGTTACAGAGTATTTGTCACCGGCAGCAATGCAAAAATGCTCAGCAGCGAAATTGCCACAACTCTTGGCGGACGGTATGTAATTCAGAATATTTATCCTTTTTCATTTCCTGAATACCTTAGCGGTTTAAATATTGATGTAAGCGACAAAAACTATATTTTTCACCATCGCACAAAAATAATCAAAGCTTATGAGGAATATTTCCGCTTTGGTGGATTACCGGAATTAATTGGGGTTTCTGACAAAAGGGCCTGGCTGAGCAACTTATATCAAAAAATATTTTTGGGCGATCTTATTACCAGGTACCGTATTCGCAATTCATTTGCCTTGCAGGTACTCATACGTAAACTGTCCGAAAGCGTTAAACAGCCCTCCTCTTTCAACAGGTTGGCCCACGTAGTCTCATCATCAGGAAAAAAAATTAGCACAGATACAGTAATAGATTATTTGGATTACCTACGGGAATCATGGCTAATATTTTCAGTAGAAAACATCAATGCAAAACTAGCGGATAAAATATCAAATAGGAAATACTATTTCACCGACAATGGCATCCTGAACCTCTTTCTTTTCGACCCGCTGACGTCCCTTCTTGAAAATCAAGTAGCTATTCAATTGCGACGTCTATTTGATGATGATGTTTATTACTATAAACGAAACATCGAGGTGGATTTTTATGTTCCTTCCGCACAACTTGCCGTACAGGTTTCTTACAGTCTTAAAAACATCGAGACCCGGAATCGTGAAATCCTGGCACTGATCAAAATTTCCAAACAAATGGACGTTAAAAACATGCTTATTATCACCAAAGACGAAGAAGAAACCATTAAAGAAGGAGATGCTACCATTGAAGTAATCCCGGTTTGGAAATGGCTGCTCCAATAAACAAAAAAGGGTTCTACTAGGAATTTCGTGGAAAGACAAAAGTTAAATCTCCAACAGATTCCTCCAAAGTTTTCATCATACTTCGGAAACTTTGTCGGAATGACGGGTTTTTATGAAGTCAGGAGGCAAATGCGGCGCACTTCGACTTGGTTCGGCTACGCTCACCACAGGACGCTCAGTGACCAGGCCGCATTTGCCTTAAACTCCTAATAAAAAGCGTCATTCCGACCGGAACAAAGCCAAACGAAGTGATTAGGGCTTTGTCCCGATAGTTATCGGGAGGGAGGAATCTGTTGGAGCTCAAATTTTTCGCATAAATACTATATGAACATATTTCTCAATGCTTTTCATCTCAAATTTTATAAGAACCCACGAAATTCTCAGTAGAACCCAAAAAAGGGAGTAAAATTGATCCATCCTGTAAAGGCAATCGTATCCTTCCCTGATCGGGATCAATTCATCGTATGACTTCGAGCCATCCGATGAATTACACTAACACCAAAAACCCCAAACACCGCAGGTGACGCAGAACCTCCCCAAAAATTCAGCGAAAATCCAAACAATCCGTGTTCCATTAAAATCTAATCTTGCTCTTCTAATTTTTTATGATTTGCAATGAAAAAGGACGGCACTACACCGGTAACCTTTTTGAAAGCCGCAATAAAAGTTCCCCTGCTGGAAAAGCCAACTTTCGTTGCCAATGCCTCCTGTGTATAACCTTCTGTATAGCCGCTTGTTATAAGTCGCACGGCCTCCTGGATGCGGTATTCATTGATGTAATTTGGAAAAGTTGTATGGTACTGGCTGTTAATAGCCTGCGACAAATAGGTACGGTTTGTTGCGAGTTGCTCCGAAAGGCTGAGGATACTCAATTTGGGATCAAGAAAAGGCTTTTTTGTTTCCATGATATACTTTAACTCCCTGAAAAGTTTCTTGTCCCTGTCTTCATTATCGCTTTTGGTTTCCGAAGCTGTATCGGCAGAAGCCTCTTCTAATTTTTTGTCGGCCTCATCTTCAATACTTTGCACAATAGATTTACGTACCAATGCCAGTTTGGAGCGATGCAGGTTATATAAAACCCATAATAAAAACAAAAACAAAAATGTTAAAATAAGCAGTCCCCAAAATAAATATCTTGATTGCGTTTTGGTTTTTTGAAGCTCCATTTTGGTAACGGTATGATTATGATCTGACAAGATAATCATTGATTGTGCGAGGTATTCATTAGCTCGTATCGAATCTGTTTTTTCCACATATATCCTACTGAAATTCAATGCTTCTTCAAAGTCTGCTTTAGCGTAATAAATATCAGAGAGCAATTGATATATAGCCGGCACAAAGGCCTGCACTGCGGCTGCACCGGTGGGAATATTTAAAATTTCATCCAATTTCAGTAAAGAAGCCTGATAATTGCCGTTATTATAAAGAAAGCAAGCCTGCTGCCAGAGGTAATCCAACCAAACATCATCCTGGATCATATCGGCAGGATATGCGGCAACATCTTGCAAAAAAGCTTCTGCACCCTTCAAATCATCTGTGCGCAAAGCTGTTTCGGCCAGTTTCAGGCGGATATAAGCAATGGTATTGATACGGTAAGGCGTATGCAAATATTTTTCAGCACGCTCAAGCGACAAACGGAACCAGGAGCCGGCCTTTTCTATATTTCCTGTTTTGAGGCAAATTTGCCCCAAATTGTTCATCATCACATAGGGCCGGTAAAAAACCCAATTGTTTTCCTGAACATACTGATCATAAAGCGATTGGTACACATCACGGGCCTGTTCGTACAAGCCGGCATGATAATAAATATCGCCCATCAGGTTTACGATATTCCGAAAACCTTCGCCCCGTATATCTTCGGGGTTCATATCACGGTAATGCAAGAGATAGACCATGGCCGAATCGTACTGTTTGCGGGCAAGGAAATAGCGCGCACGGCTGTATTCCACCAAACACATGGCATCAAAATCACCCGATTCCTCTGCCAAAAGATACGCCTGCCTGAACAGCCCCTTTTCATTGCTGAAAAGTGTATTCATTTTTCGGAACAAAAGGGAGTTGACGTGTGCCAGCCCGTCCCTGTTTTTGGTCAGCTCAAAAAGCTGTTCCGCTATAGCCGTGCGGATGGAAATTTCGTGAAGCTGGTTCACGGAATCGTACAACAGGCTTATTTTCTCCCGGAAGGCCGCGGTTTCGCTCTGTTTGAGCTCAGTGAGCGTTTTTTCGCTTAAAATATCCTGCCCAAAAGTCTGGAAATTAAAAAAATAACCCAATAAAAAGATTACTAAAAAACAAAATCTAACTGCTGTCTGAAATATATTTTTCACGGTCAATGCTGTTCGGTTTTACCAATTAGAACAAAATACAGCCCGAATATAAAGCATTTTATGGAATATCGGCGTATTTTTAATGGGTAAAGCCAAATGAGCTTTTTGATCGCTGAAAGCACAGGCCGAAATCTATGAAATTAAAACCTATAAAACCTTTAAAAATGAGAAAATCGCTACTTTCTTTTTTAGTCACCATGCTTATGTTTTCCGGGCTGCTCCCTGCCCAAAACAATTGTTTGGAGTTTGGTGGGACGAATGATTATGTTTCTGTGCCTGATGATAACTCATTAGACCTATCTTCATCTATGACCATTGAATTTTGGGTTTATTTAGGATCTTCTTCCGGCAAAGAAGTTATATCAAAATCCATTGCAGACAATAATGAAAACTTTAGAATTTATATTGATCAATCCAACAGCAGCCAAATATATTTCGATTATGGAAATAAATACTGTCAAACTCATTCATTTTCCCTAACGACCTCTGCCTGGTATCATATGGCATTTTCAGTAAGTGCCGGAAATCAGGGGACAATTTATGTAAATGGGATTGAAGCTTCTACATATAGCACACGTGAAACATCAGAAGCAACAATACCAACGAATAGTGGAGCAATGCAAATTGGTGGATGCAATTTCACCGAGAGGTATTTTCAAGGCAATCTCGATGAAGTCCGCATTTGGAACGACGTCCGTACCGAAACCGAAATTCGCCAAAACATGTACCGGGAATTAACCGACCCCTCCGGCGAGGCAAACTTAGTGGCTTACTACAAACTCAATGAAACCAGCGGCACTACAGCGGATGATGCAAAAGGAAGCAATGATGGCACACTACACAATATGGACAATTCGGACTGGCAAACCTCTCCCGCCATGTTTGGCCCGAAGAATTGTTTGGATTTTGATGGGGACAATGATTGGATAAGTACCAGCGCTATAATGCCTTCGTCCTATACCAAAGAAGCCTGGGTGTATATCCCATCAGCAAATGAGAAGGATAATAATGTCATCTCTGGAGACCCTTTAAACGGAACACATGCCTTTTGGATTCCCGCTGGTTGGGGCCATAAGCTCTCAGCCGGTCATAATGGAGCTTGGAATGCCGTACAGGATCCCAATCAAATTCCCTTTGACTCATGGCAGCATATTGCCGTTACTTATGCAAGTGGAACAATGACGCTCTATCGCAATGGAATTCAGGTTGACCAGGCAACTGCTGTTCCTGCCTTCACAGGAACAGCAGTCAGAATAGGATCATTTGGAACACAAAGCAACCTTTTAGAAGGGAAACTTGATGAAGTCCGTATCTGGAACACCGCACGCACAGCCAGTCAAATCCGTGACAATATGTGCAAAAGCCTCACCGGAAATGAAAGCGGTTTGTTAGCTTATTACAATTTTGACAATACTTCAGGAACAGTTTTGCAAGATTTTAGCGGAAACGGATATAACGGAGCACTTCAGAATATGGATAATACTGACTGGGTTTCTTCTTCCGCTTTCAACACCTGGTTAAACACCTCTTCTTCCTCCTGGGCCACAGCAACAAACTGGAGCCGGGCCAGCACTCCTGTTTCATCCGATAATGTGGGGGTTTATTCCTACAGCGGAGGGAGCAATTCTGCATTGAGCGGTTCCCCAACCATCAATCATTTTGTATTGGGCAGTTCGTCCGCACTTACCTTATCATCAGGCGCAACAGTAAACGGGAACCTGATCCTCGAAAGCGATCTTGACTTGAATGGCCAAACCATTACACTGGGAACCTCAGCATATCTGATCGAAGATGAAGGCAGGATTTATGGCAGCAGCGGGCAAATCCAAACCACCCGAACCCTCTCCAATATCGATGAAAACGTAGCCGGCCTCGGCGCTGAAATTACCACATCGGCCAATATGGGCAGTACGACCATTACACGCACTCATGCTGCCAACTCCAGTCCGGCCAGTATCGAAAGAAGGTACAATATTGTACCAACAAACAACTCAGGATTAAATGCCACACTGGTTTTCCATTATGATGATAACGAATTAAACGGATTAACCGCATCATCACTGGAATTATACCGGTCAACAAATAACGGAACAAACTGGACAGATATGAATGGCAGTGTAAATACATTCCATAACACAATTAAACTATCAGGAATTGATGCATTTTCCTTATGGACGGCCATGGAATCGGAAGATATAAACTCACCCATTCTGGAAACCGAAAATCCGGTACACGCCTATGCACAAGGCAGCACGGCCATAATTCTTGCACCCAACGCCACGGTTACCACCGCAAACAATATTGACAATGCCACGGTTTCCATTTCTCCTATTGTGGCGGAAGATGTTCTCTCCGTGAGCAATCTACCAGATGGCCTATCATCAAACTGGGACAATTCCACGAAAATTCTCAGCATTAGTGGCACAGGATCTGCTTCTGATTACGAAACGGCTCTGCGCAATGTGACATTTGCAACCACCTCCGCAGCGGAAGACACACGAACCATTGATTTTATTCTCGGAGACGGAGTTGGGTTAAGCATTAATGGGGAGCAGCATTTTTATGAAGTCATGAATGCATCAGGAAGTATTTCATGGACCAATGCCCGTTCTGCCGCTTTAACCCGTCGGTATGGCGCAGCGCAGGGATATTTAGTCACCATCACTTCTTCAACAGAAAACAACTATTTAGCAGAAAAAGTTACAGCCAACACCTGGATCGGTGCCAATGATTCAGAAGAGGAAGATACATGGAAATGGATAGATGGTCCTGAAGCGGATGAAATATTCTGGATCGGTGATGCCGGAGGATCTGCCGTAAACGGAAGATATAATAACTGGTACACAGGGGAACCCAATGACGTAGGGAGCGGTGAAGATTATGCTCATATGTATGGTAGCAATAGTGGTTATGCCGGGGTTTGGAATGACCTCGGAAATACAAACCCAAGTGTTCAATATTATATTGTTGAATACGGCGGAGATGGCAGCAACTTCACCACCATCGATTATGCCACTGTTGTAGTTAATGGCGTAAGCTGGACTGGCTCCCTTGATTCCGATTGGGCAACACCCGGCAACTGGAACAACAATGCTGTACCAAACCTAACAACTGATATTATTATTCCGGATGTTGCCAATGATCCGGTTATTTCATCAACTACTGACGCAAATTGTAATAATATCAGCATTAAGGCTGGTGCGGAGCTGACAATAGAAGCAGGCGGAACATTAATTACAGAGGGAAACATTGCCAATAGCGGCACGATTAGTATTTCAAATTCTATTGCCAACGACGATAAATGGCATCTGATATCAATGCCAAACAACAGCACAACAGCGAATACTTTCCTTGGCAAGTACCTGCAAAGCTGGGATGAAACATCAAAAGAATGGGTTGACATTACCGATGTAGCTCAGGCACTATCAGTTGCAAAAGGCTACAGTTTGTGGAGCCCGGCTGGAGCGAAAGGAAATTTCACCTTCACAGGCACACCCAATACAGGAAATCAAAGCATTAGCCTGGCTTATCACAATAATAGCGAAGAAAACGATGGAGCCAACCTTGTAGGTAACCCCTACCCTTCTTATATTGACTGGAATCTTTTGAGTGCCTATGGCTCCAAATATACCTATAACGGCAGCGGATATGATGCCTATACCAGCGTGGAAGGTTATGGTGCAGGCAGCCGCTATGTCGCACCCATGGAAGGCTTCTTCGTGGTCACCAATTCAAACGGAACAGAATTCACCCTTACCAATGCCATGCGCACACACACCTCATCAGATAAAGAAGCTACTGTATTTTCCAACGGAATTGTCCTTTCGGCCAACAGCCAAAACTACAGCGATGCGCTTTATATCGTTTTCGATGAAGCGGCAAACGAAAACTTCGAGCTGCCCCGCGATGCATGGAAATTTATCAGTGGAAGCACAGGCATTTGCCAGATCTGGTCACAATGTCCCGATGGCAATCTGGCTGTAGATGTCCGCCCCGAAACCGAAAGCATCCAGCTTGGTTTCGCCAATAACGAAGCCGGGACCTACAGCATTGGCATTAAAGAAATCGCGGATATTTCCACCGCCATACTCGAAGATACAAAACTCAATATTTCCCATGATCTGAGCGAAGGCGCCTACAGCTTCGACTGGCGTTTAAACGATGATGAAACACGTTTTAAACTGCATCTCAACACTACTGCTGTGAAAGACCTCAGCAGCAGTGCGGTGCAAGCGTATGTGGCCGGTGGCAATATCATCATCCAAAGCGAGAGCCCGGCAGAACGCATCTTACTCACCGACATCACCGGAAGGACATTGGGCGTTTGGGAGCATACCGAAACCATACCCGCACCATCAACCACAGGGGTGTATCTGGTAACCGTAGCATCAGGGAATCAAATGTTAACGAAAAAAATAATCATTGAATAAAGTAGAACACTGATAACACAGATTGTGCGGATTTGCACTGATTTTATCCGTGTAAAAACAGTTCAATCTGTGTCATCCGCGTTCCATTAAAACCATATCATCATGAAAAAAATAATCACAACAATCGCAATCGCAATCATCGCATTATCTATCAACGCACAAACCCCACCAGAACCCAATAGCGGCAACGGAGCTCCGGCTGGAGGGAACACGCCCGTAGGTGGCGGCGCGCCTATTGGCAGCGGAATCGCCTTATTGCTAGCTCTGGGGGGAGCTTATGCCGTGAAAAAATGGAAAAATACAAAGGATTAAAACCAAATAAAGGCACAAAGCCACCTGACAACTTTATCGTCACGGAACTTCCAGCTTTTGCGGGACAACGGTTTTACCAAGACATAGCCTCCGCCCTGCAAAAAGCAGCCAAAACGTGCAATAAATGATCCGGAGCTTATAGCCAAAAACCAATTTCAGTTTACCCCATTTTAATAACGAACAACTAAAACCTATGAAAAATTTTATACTAATTATCGGAATTGCTTTATTAAGCTTAAACCTCCCTGCTCAAAACAATTGTTTGGAGTTTGACGGGACGGATGATTATGTTTCTGTGCCTGATGATAACTCATTAGACCTATCTTCATCTATGACCATTGAATTTTGGATTTATTTAGGATCTTCTTCCGGCAAAGAAGTTATATCAAAATCCATTGCAGACAATAATGAAAACTTTAGAATTTATATTGATCAATCCAACAGCAGCCAAATATATTTCGATTATGGAAATAAATACTGTCAAACTCATTCATTTTCCCTAACAACCTCTGCCTGGTATCATATGGCATTTTCAGTAAGTGCCGGAAATCAGGGGACAATTTATGTAAATGGGATTGAAGCCTCTACATATAGCACACGTGAAACAGCAGAAGCAACAATACCAACAAATAGTGGAACAATGCAAATTGGTGGATGCAATTTCACCGAGAGGTATTTTCAAGGCAAACTCGATGAAGTCCGCATTTGGAACGATGTCCGTACCGAAACCGAAATCCGCCAGAACATGTACCGGGAATTACCCAACCCTACAGGTGAAACCAATCTGGCAGCCTATTATAAGCTGAATGAAACCAGCGGCACCACGGCTGATGATGCAAAAGGAAGCAATAACGGCACACTAAACAATATGGACAATTCGGACTGGCAAACCTCCCCTGCCATGTTTGGACCAAGAAATGCAATAGATTTTGATGGGGACAATGATTATATTAGTATAAGTGATTTAAAGCCAAATGATTTTAGTGCAATTACTGTAGAAACATGGGTCTATTTCGACTCGTTTAATGGTTCAGCAGGTCCTGATTATAATATTTCAAATGTTATCCGCAGTGGCAATGAGAATGTTTGTTTAAGGATTGGCGATGGAGATAAGCCTAACAATATGCCACAATTGGTGGTAACAGTAAGCGGACAAACAAAATTAGATGCCAACGCACGATTGGAAACAGGCAAATGGTATCATATTGCCGGAGTTTATGATGGAGCACAAATGAAACTCTATATCAACGGAAAACTTGATAGCTTCAAGGCTCTTTCAGGAAATATTGCAACTACAAATGAGGCTTTTCTTTTAGGAGGCTATACCACCGAGAGAAGACTTGACGGCCAAATGGATGAAGTCCGTATCTGGAATACCGCACGCACAGCCAGTCAAATCCGTAACAATATGTGCAAAAGCCTCACCGGAAATGAAAGTGGATTGGTCGCGTATTACAATTTTGACAATACTTCAGGAACAGTTTTGCAGGATTTTAGCGGAAACGGATATAACGGAGCGCTTCAGAATATGGACAATTCAGACTGGGTTGCTTCATCCGCTTTCAATACATGGTTAAACACTTCTTCTTCCTCCTGGGGCACAGCAACAAACTGGAGCATGGGAAGCAAACCAGTATCAGAAAGTATTGGAATATATTCCTATACAGGAGGAAGTACACCAACTTTTGATAATGGCGATGAAGCCGGAGGCGGAAATATTGTTGTTAATATGTCATCAGATTGGTCATTAGGTGGTTATTTTTCCGTGTCCGGAAATTTGATTACCGAAAGCAATATCAATCTAAATGGACAGACTATATCCTTAGGAACCTCAGCATATCTGATCGAAGATGAAGGCAGGATCTATGGCAGCAGCGGGCAAATCCAAACCACACGCAACCTCTCCAATATCGATGAAAACGTAGCCGGCCTCGGCGCTGAAATTACCACATCGGCCAATATGGGCAGTACGACCATTACACGCACTCATGCTGCCAACTCCAGTCCGGCCAGTATCGAAAGAAGGTACAATATTGTACCAACAAACAACTCAGGATTAAATGCCACACTGGTTTTCCATTATGATGATAACGAATTAAACGGATTAACCGCATCATCACTGGAATTATACCGGTCAACAAATAACGGAACAAACTGGACAGATATGAATGGCAGTGTAAATACATTCCATAACACAATTACACTATCAGGCATTGATGCATTTTCCTTATGGACGGCCATGGAATCAGAAGAAGTGAATCCGCCCATTCTGGAAACCGAAAATCCGGTACACGCCTATGCACAAGGCAGCACGGCCATAATTCTTGCACCAAACGCCACGGTTACCACCGCAAACAATATTGACAATGCCACGGTTTCCATTTCTCCCATAGTATCAGGAGATATTCTTTCTGTGAGCAATTTACCCGATGGATTATCAGCAAGCTGGGACAATTCCACGAAAATCCTCAGTATTAGCGGCACAGGATCTGCTTCTGATTACCAAACAGCTTTGCGCATTGTAAAATTTGAAACATCCTCCGCTGCGGAAGACACACGAACCATTGATTTTATTCTCGGTGACGGAGTTGGGTTAAGCATTAATGGGGAGCAGCATTTTTATGAAGTGATTTATGAATCAGGTAAAATCACGTGGACAGATGCCCGCGCTGCGGCACTAGCCAATCGCTTTGGACTTGCCCAGGGCTATCTGGCAACTATTACCTCAGAAACAGAAAATGATTACCTCTACGATAAACTCTCTGAAGACACCTGGATTGGCGCCACGGATGCAGAAGTGGAAGATCTCTGGAAATGGATCGACGGACCGGAAGCGGGAGAATTATTCTGGTCGGGTGATGCTTCAGGATCTGCCGTAAATAATATGTACGAAAACTGGGCTGGTGACGAGCCTAATGACGCTTATAATAATGAAGATTATGCCCATATGTATTGTAGGGAGGGTCATCCAGGGGATTGGAATGATTACAGTAATACGAGTGATGTTTATTATTATATCATTGAATATGGCGGCGATGGCAGCGAATTTACCACCATTGATTATGCCACTGTTGTAGTTAATGGCGTAAGCTGGACAGGCTCTGAAGATTCCGATTGGGCAACACCCGGCAACTGGAACAACAATGCTGTACCAAACCTAACAACTGATATTATTATTCCGGATGTTGCCAATGATCCGGTTATTTCATCAACTACTGACGCAAATTGTAATAATATCAGCATTAAGGCTGGTGCGGAGCTGACAATAGAAGCAGGCGGAACATTAATTACAGAGGGAAACATTGCCAATAGCGGCACGATTAGTATTTCAAATTCTATTGCCAACGACGATAAATGGCATCTGATATCAATGCCAAACAACAGCACAACAGCGAATACTTTCCTTGGCAAGTACCTGCAAAGCTGGGATGAAACATCAAAAGAATGGGTTGACATTACCGATGTAGCTCAGGCACTCACAGTTGCAAAAGGCTACAGTTTGTGGAGCCCGGCTGGAGCGAAAGGAAATATCACCTTTACTGGCACACCCAATACAGGCAATCAAAGCATTAGCCTGGCCTACCATGACAATAGCGAAGAAAACGATGGAGCCAACCTTGTTGGCAACCCCTACCCTTCATACTTAGACTGGGATCAGGTGAGTGGCTACGGCTCAAAATACACATGGGACGGTTCTGCATATAAAGCATATACCCAAACCGGCAGTTATGGTGCAGGCAGCCGCTATGTCGCTCCCATGGAAGGCTTTTTTGTGGTTACAGGCACTAACGGAACAGCATTCAACCTCACCAATGCCATGCGCACACATAATTCAGCAAAAAAAGAAGCCAGTGTGCTTTCCAACGGAATTATACTTTCGGCAAACAGCCAAAACTACAGCGATGTACTCTATATCGTTTTCGATGAAAGCGCAAACGAAAACTTCGAGCTGCCGCGAGATGCATGGAAATTCATCAGCGGAACCAGAGGCATTTGCCAGATCTGGTCACAATGCCCCGATGGCAATCTGGCCGTAGATGTCCGCCCCGAAACCGAAAGCATCCAGCTTGGTTTCACCAATAACGAATCCGGCACCTACAGCATTGGCATTAAGGAAATTGCAGATATTTCCACAGCCATACTCGAAGATACCAAACTCAATATTTTCCATAATCTGAGCGGAGGCGCGTACAGCTTCGACTGGCGTTTAAACGATGATGAAACAAGGTTTAAACTGCATTTCAACACCACTGCTGTGAGCGAAATCAACGGTAGCGTTGTTCATGCGTATGTTGCGGGGGGCAATATCATCATCCAAAGTGACCAACAGCCACAACGCATCACCCTCACCGACATCACCGGCAGGACATTGGGCGTGTGGAAAAACAGGCAAAACATACCCGCACCATCAACCACAGGTGTGTATCTGGTGACGATAGAACTTGAGAATCATAAGCTAACAGGTAAAATTATTGTCGAATAAAATAACTGAATAAACATTCATCCGATGACTTTAAGTCATCGGATGAATACAAAGCAATAAAAATCAGCATAAAACAAACAGAACAAAAATGACAAACAACCAACATGCTTCCAAAACAAAATCCGCGTTAATCTGCGCTGCGAAGCATCCGCGTCATCTGCGTTCCAATAAAACCAAATAATATGAAAAAAATCATCACAACAATCGCAATCGCAATCATCGCATTAACTATGAACGCACAAACCCCACCAGAACCTAATGGCGGCAGCAATCCCGGAGCTGGAAACAATCCCGTTGGTGGCGGAGCGCCCATTGGCAGTGGAATCGCCTTATTACTAGTTCTGGGGGGAGCTTATGCAGCGAAAAAATGGAAAAACACAAACGAATAAACCACATAATGAAGCAGATTAAACTTGCGATCATAATTATACTGATTTCAGCAGCAGCTTTTTCGCAAAATGTAGGCGTTAACGCCGATGGTTCGACACCCGATGCATCGGCCATGCTTGATGTGAAAAGTACTTATAAAGGCATGCTCATTCCACGGGTAGCACTCACAGGTACTACAGACATTACCACCATCAGCTCACCGGCAACAAGCTTATTAGTTTACAACACTGCAACTTCCGGAGATATAACTCCCGGATTTTACTATTGGAATGGCACATCGTGGACGCCTATTGGCGGGAGCAGTCCAACCACATATTCTGTAGGCGATTTTGCCCAAGGCGGTATCGTATTTTGGGTAGATGAAACTGGAGAACATGGGCTTATTTGCGCTAAAGAAGACCAAATCACGACGGGAGAAAGATGGAATGCAGGCATCTCTGGCAGTACGCAAGCCAAAGGAGATGGACCATATGCAGGTCAAGCAAATACGTCAATAATTATTGCGGCTCAAGTTTCAATAGGTGATGATGGTAGTACTTATGCAGCGCGTGTTTGTAATGAGCTAAAAATTACCGAAGGTGGCAAAACATACGGAGATTGGTATCTTCCCTCAAAAGAAGAATTGAATTTAATGTATCAAAACAAGGCCACTATTAATACTACCGCAGTAGCAAATGGAGGCAGCAGTTTTGATAGTGAATACTATTGGAGTTCTACCGAGTACAATTTCAACTCCGCGTGGGGGCATGACTTCGACCGTAACGACCAGAGCAACGCCACTAAGAGCACCTTATACAAAGTTCGTGCTATTCGGGCTTTTTAAAAATGATAATACGGCAAATATATAAAAGGAGAAAAAAATGAAAAAATTAGTGTTGATTTCAGTCGTTTTAGTTTTAAGCTTTTCTTTAAATGCCCAAAGTGTTGGCATTAATGCAACAGGAGAGCCACCTAGTAACGAGGCTATGCTCGAAGTTGTTCAAACCAAAGCATCCGGCGATGTATATGGAATATATGGAAGTGCTACAGGTGCAGCAACAACCAATTATGGAGCTTATTTTTCCGCATCAGGAGCATCAAAAAATCATGGCCTGGTTGTTCCCTCTGGCAATGTCGGTATAGGCACAGCAAGCCCTCACAGCCTTCTTTCTCTTGGAATGGCCAACACCAATTCACAAAACAGAATCGCAATATATGAAGACCCCAATGGTTATAACTTTTTTGGTATAGGTATGGCAAATCCAGATCTTATCGGTGATACACATGGTCTGGGCTTTTGGTCAAACACATCGAATTTATATCCAACGGATCAAAACATGGACGTTTTTATCCGTGATGATGGCAATGTAGGTATCGGAACAACAAACCCCTGTAATGAATTGCTGGTTGATGGTGATATTGGATATACAGGCACACTCATAGATTATGGAAAAAATGGCGCGTTGACCAACAAAGAAAAACTTACCAATGTGCTGCCAGCAATAATGAATCTGAATCCAATTACATTTCAGGTGGTCAATCCGAAAAACAAAAACACTTTAACTGACAAAAAAACAGGATTTGATATAAATGAACTGGAACTTATGCTGCCGCAGATTGTAAAAACTGCTGATGACAAAGCTCAAACCAAAGGAATCTCTTATTTGGAAATGATCCCGGTTTTAACAAAAGCAATCCAGGAACAGCAACAAACCATCGAAACCCAGCAAAAGCAAATCGATGAACTAAAAGCCCAAAATGCCATCTTAACGCGAAAAACAGAGAGCATCGACCAGCTTAAGGCTGAAATAGAAGACCTGAAAAAATTGGTGCAAACAAATTACCGGTTAACCGACAATAAATAACATAAAAAAACAGCTATGAAAAAAATTACGATTTTAACAACAATTATTCTAGCATTTTTAATGCAAGTTGGCTTTGCACAAAATGTAGCCATTAACTCCACCGGATCATCCCCAAGTGGTAATGCAATGCTGGAAGTTGAACAATCTAACACAGGAGTATCTGCGAAGGGTATCAATGTATTGATGCCTACTTTAGGAGAACTTACATCACCCGCAATATCGGTTAAAGGTTATAGTCCTGCAATTGAATTAATGGATAAAGATGGTGTGCAAAACTGGTTTATAGGGATTGATGATAATGACGATAATAAATTGTTGTTTGGAAGAGGATATGGCCCCGGGCAAGAAGTTGGTCCGGCTATGGTTATAACCACTTCCGACAATGTCGGCATCGGGACAACAACACCAACAGCATTGTTGGATGTTGAGGGTATAATCCGATCAACCACAGTATCTTTAGGAATCGATAATGAAATATGGAATTCGGGAGATGCTAGTGATGCAGGTGCTATGTATGTAAACCATAGGGGATATAATGATGGTTTTTACTATTATAGGGATTTCCATATAGGTAATGGTAAACAAAATACTATTGCATTTTTTGATGGTTCTTCTGGCAATGTCGGCATCGGGACAACTTCACCAGACGCTCCCTTGCATGTAAATGGATCTGTTGGAATAAATGCCGGAGCAACGTACTTTAATGGAGCTACGAGTAATGCATTGGTTACAGCTACAACCAATTTTAATATGTCTATACATGCCAGTAATGATATTGTGGCGAATGGTTCATTTGTAGCAACGTCTGACAAAAGGGTCAAAGAAAATATTACGGTGCTGCATCATTCCTTAGATCTGATAGGCAGGCTAAGACCTGTTTCCTATAACAAGATTGATAAAGTGGAACAAGGCAGCAGGCTTCAATATGGATTTATAGCTCAGGAAGTGGAAGATGTTATGCCTGTTACAGTTAACACTGGGAAAGGTGATGTGCCGATACTCAAACCATTTGAAAAAGTAAATTTTGAAGACGGTGTAACCTATACCATTCTTGTGAAAAACGGCGACGACATCAAAGAACAAAAATACACCACCAAAGACCTCCGTCCCGAAGGTGAAATCATCGTGAAGTCAAAAACCGTTGATGATTTTAAATCACTTTCCTACGATATGATTTTTACGGTGGCTGTGGGTGCTATTCAAGAACAACAAAAAGAAATCGAAGCATTTAAAGCCGAGATAGAAGCCCTGAAAGCCCAAAACGACAATTTAAAAGCAGAAAACACCGCTATTAAAACAGATGTAGAAGCACTGAAAAGTGCAGTTTTTGGAACGGCTCAAAATAAATAACAATCATGAAAAAAATTATTCTTTTAACAACAATTATTGTTGCATTCTTAATGCAAGTTAGCTTTGCACAAAGTGTTGGAATAAACTCTGATGGCTCCTCACCTGATGCTTCAGCCATGCTGGATGTAAAATCTTCCACTAAAGGTTTTCTGGCCCCAAGAATGGCCTCCCTTCCGGCCACAGGTTCACTCCCCGATGGTTTGATCGTATATAAGAATGACGGTCTGGAAGCTGATATGGGTTATTATTATTGTAAAAATAACACATGGATTAAAATTGGCGATGCAACAGATGCCACCCAATGGACTACCTCAGGAAGCAATATTTATTATAATAGCGGCAATGTCGGCATCGGAACAACAACACCTGGTTACAAATTAACTGTACAAAATGGAGAAATAGTAAGTGCGTCGGATACAGATGCAGGTTTAGTGTTTACAGGAACAGATGGAACAGCTAATGACATGACTGTCAGATATGACAGACCAAATGCCAGGTTGGAATTTCGGGATAACCTAAACAGCCAAACCAGAATGGTAGTTGAACAAGACGGCAATGTCGGCATCGGGACAACAACTCCGGAAGCAAGATTGCATATTGGCGGGTTTGGATATGGTGTATTAGGAGGTATAACAATGACCCCGGATAATGATACTGAAGGTGGACACTATATGACATTTACAAACGCTGCGTCTACAACAGATATTGGAAGTATTGCAAGAGGTCCTGGCCTGACCGTGGTTTACAACACATCATCCGATTACCGATTAAAAGAAAATGTTGTCAACATCGATATTAATCAAGCCAAATCAAGGTTAATGTCATTACGACCGGTGGAGTATAACTATATTTCTGACCAGAATAAAACAGTCATCTCAGGTTTTTTTGGCACATGAGATGGCCGATGCAGGATTTGCCAATGGCGTAACCGGAGAAAAAGACGCCGTAGATAAAGACGGAAAACCAATCTATCAGGCAATTGATACAAAATTCCTTATTCCCGAAATGGTAAAAGTGATCCAGGAGCAGCAGACCGAGATAGATGCGCTGAAAAAGGAATTGGATGAAATAAAGAAATTAATCCAATATAAAAAATAGAAATCATGAAAAAGATAGTAATAACACAAATATTTGCACTGCTCGTTATTGGAGCTTATGCACAGGGCATCTACAATAATGGAGCCTATATTGTTTCTGGAGACAACACCTATTGGGTTATCGATAACGACGATTTTACCCTCACAAGCACCAGCCCTACCAATCTGACACAATTCGATAATTTAAAAATTGAAGCCGATGCATCACTTACACTTGATGCGCCATCATATCTTACAGTAAGCGGGGATTTGACCGTGGCGAACGGCGGAAGCATTACTTTGGAAAGCACGGCTGAGGGTACAAGCTCGCTGATCGTTGTGGGAACAACTTCAGCTAATGTTACCGTGCAGCGTTTCCTAACGGCCGATAAATGGCATTATATCTCAGGGCAAACAAACATCACTGATAATTTCACAACAACAATGGGACTGGGCACTCCGGGCTCATCTTCGAATTCCTTTTACAGATGGGATGAAAGCTTTGAATATGAAGGCATACCCGGCACCTGGATCGATATCCTAAACGGCCCAACAGGCAATGGGAGCAATAATGAAATGAATGAAAGCTTTACGGCCTGCATGGGTTATGCGGTTACCTATGCAACAACAGCTAAAACCTTAAGTTTAAGCGGTCTTCCTTATAACGAAAACAAAACAATAACCATCACTAATAGTGGCGTACGATTGAATGCAGGATCCAATCTCGTGGGCAACCCTTTCTGCTCCAATATTGCGATAAACTCTAACGCCCAGACGACCAATAATTTTATTGCCCAAAATGCTTCGGTATTACGGGACGATGCACAGGCAATCTATTTATGGGATGACACACAGGAAGATTATGTTGCAAAAAACAATATCGGGGAAGTTTATACAGAACCGGGGCAGGCATTTATGGTGTTTGCAAAAAATGAAAGCGAATCACTTGAATTTAATGTAAGCATCAGAAAACATGGCTCGGCCAGCTTCTATAAATCCACGAATGACCAAACTTTCCCCCTGATTGAACTTACGGCTAGCAGTCCGGAAAACCTTATAAACACCAGCACAATTGCATTTATGGAAGGTATGTCCGAAGGGCTCGACCCCTCTTATGATGCCAGAAAATTCAAAGGCAATCCAAATATTGCGCTTTACACCCGATTGGTAGAAGACAACGGCCACGATTTTGCGATTCAGGCACTGCCCACCGAAAGCATGGAAAACTGCATTGTGCCTGTGGGCATCGACTTGTCACAAAGGCAGGAAATCACTTTCAGCATCCACCAGGAAGGCATGCAGGACAGGAAAATCCAGTTGGAAGACCGCCTGAACGATGTTTTTACCGATATGCAAAACAATACCTACACTGCACAGGTCGCAGAAAACAGCAGTGGGCGGTTTTTCCTGCATATTGGCAATACCACAAATGTTGATGAAACAAGCCCTGAGGAACAGATCCGCATCTGGCAAAACGGCAATAATATTGTCGTGCAAGGCAAGCAGGCAGCTGAACGCATCACCCTTACCGACATTACAGGCCGCACTTTGGGCGTGTGGAAAAATGCTGAAAACATTCCCACACCAAAAACCGCAGGGGTTTACCTTGTGACTGTAGAATCGGAGAATCAACGCATAACGAAAAAAATCACCATCTTATAAAAGAAGCAATGCATCGCGTCCTAACGAAAAACCCATTCATCCGATGACTTCGAGTCATCGGATGAATACAACAGCATTGCAACAGTGTTGCATCGGTGTTGCATCGGTGTTTCAACACTTTGCAATATAAATTCAAAAACGCCCATCCTCCGCACCCTCTGCGGACAAAAACTCAAGAAGAATCTCTCCGCGAAGCACACAAAGAAACGCTAAGAAAACCCCCTTCGCGCCCTTAGCGTCCTTAGCGGACAAAGAAAAAGGTTGAGCGCCAGCGAAACAAAGCGCCAAGCGGATATTATCCGCGAAGCACACAAAGAAACGCTAAGAAAGAACCCCTCAGCGTCCTTAGCGGACAAAAAAAGGTTGAGCGCCAGCGAAACAAAAAAAAACTTAGCGCCTTCGCGTCTTAGCGTGAAAAAACTACCCGCGCCAGCCAACCTTCGCGCCCTTAGCGCCCTTAGCGGATAAGAAAAAAGGTTGAGCGCCAGCGAAACAAACCGCCAAGCGGATATTATCCGCGAAGCACATAAAGAAACGCTAAGAAGAACCCCTCCGCGTCTTTCGCGTTCTTCGCAGACAAAAAAAAGGTTGAGCGCCAGCGAAACAAAAAACCTCCGCGTCTTCGCGCCTTTGCGAGAAAAAACTACCGGCGCCAGCTAACCTTAGCGCCCTTAGCGCCCTTAGCGGATAAGAAAAAAGGTTGAGCGCCAGCGAAACAAACCGCCAAGCGGATATTATCCGCGAAGCACATAAAGAAACGCTAAGAAGAACCCCTCCGCGTCTTTCGCGTTCTTCGCAGACAAAAAAAAGGTTGAGCGCCAGCGAAACAAAAAACCTCCGCGTCTTCGCGCCTTTGCGAGAAAAAACTACCGGCGCCAGCTAACCTTAGCGCCCTTAGCGGATAAGAAAAAAGGTTGAGCGCCAGCGAAACAAACCGCCAAGCGGATATTATCCGCGAAGCACATAAAGAAACGCTAAGAAGAACCCCTTCGCGCCCTTAGCGTTATTCGCGGACAAAAAAAAGGTTGAGCGCCAGCGAAACAAAAAACCTCCGCGTCTTCGCGCCTTAGCGTGAAAAAACCACCCGCGCCAGCCCTCCGCGTCTTTCGCGCCCTTAGCGGACAAAAAAAAGGTTGAGCGCCAGCGAAACAAACCGCCAAGCGGATATTATCCGCGAAGCACACAAAGAAACGCTAAGAAGACCCCCTTCGCGCCCTTAGCGCCCTTCGCGGACAAAAAAAGTTGAGCGCCAGCGAAACAAAAAAAAAACTTAGCGTCTTCGCGCCTTTGCGAGTAAAAACTACCGGCGCCAGCTAACCTTAGCGCCCTTAGCGGACAAAAAAAAGTTGAGCGCCAGCGAAACAAACCGCCAAGCGGATATTATCCGCGAAGCACACAAAGAAACGCTAAGAAGAACCCCTTCGCGCCCTTAGCGTTATTCGCGGACAAAAAAAAGGTTGAGCGCCAGCGAAACAAAAAACCTCCGCGTCTCCGCACTTTTAGCGGACAAAAGCATCGAATTTGTTAAAATACTATTTTTAAACCACTTACAGTATCTCAAAAAACAGGTGTGAGATTTTTGTTAGATACTTTTTTCATTACTGTGAGATAATAGTGAGGTCGAAAATTTGCATTTCCCATTTCCTTCAAGGAAATTTGATAGATATTTATTGGAGATAGGGAAAAGCCGGACAATATCGCAGCCAATCAATCAACCGGACTATGTCTGTTCCGATAAAGCCAAAGCAATATAGCAATAATTTAAAACCCTGACCTATGAAGAAATTTAACTTTTTCCCATTACTCATTTGCATGGTCTTTTTAGGCTACAGCATCCGGCTAAATGCAGAACCGTATTCCAACGGCAACGGAAAGAAGGATAATCCTTACCAAATTGCCAACAAAAACGAACTGAAAAAATGCTCCCCGTCCTACCGGGACAAAGAAGCAAACGGCCAGCAAACTACGGACAATAAAGCTGAACAGCAAAAACAGTTCAATTTCAATAATATATGGAGCATAAACCCCACAGCAAACAATAACGGACCTTCCCTCCAAAGAAAAAACAGGGCCATAGAGCCACGTCCGGCGGATGGGGCAACTAATGTTTTAACACCTGTTCAGCTACATTGGATTTTTGAACCAAATTCAGGTGTTTTTGGAGGTACATACGAGTTATATTTTGGTGCGGAAGGCAATATGCAAAAAGTAACGGAAGGTAATGTTACACGCCCTCCTGGAAATTATCAGTGCGCGGGTCTGGATGATTGTACCACATACAATTGGCAGGTAAAGCAATATGATCAAAATGGAAACCCTTTCGGTTCAGCTCCAATTTGGTCATTTACTACAACTTGCTCCCTAACCTATCTCAATCCACAAGACGACACTACAGATATGCCCGTAGATGTTAGCCTGCAATGGCATAACAGCTCGAATGCACAGGAATATGAATTATATTTTGGTGAAACCGACAATATGGTGGAAGTGGCATCCGGTGCTGCCGGCATGAACAAAAGCTTCCAGCCATCCGATGTGGAATATGGCACGGAATATCAATGGCAAATATATGAAATATATCCTGGAGTAACCGGAGCCGGTCCGGTATGGAGTTTTACTACCGAGGCCTACCCGGTCGCTCATTTAACCTACCTCAGCCCCGAAGACGGAGCCACAGAAATGCCCTTAAGTGTAAGCCTCAGCTGGCACAACAGCCCGGATGCAATAAGCTATGACCTTTATTTTGGACAGGCAGGAAATACAACAAAAGTATCACATGGTCCGGCCGGCGCATTCAAAAGCTATGAGACAAACGGTTTAATGTACAATACTACCTATGAGTGGGAAATTGTTGAAACCTTTGATGGTGGAGGTGCAAGTGTTGGTCCATCACAATATTTTTCTACAGTAAGTAATTGCGTGCAAAATCCTGTTCCTCCTGTAAATACAGCGTATCATTCCAAATACGATAGACATTTTGAATGGGATGAAGTTTATGGCGCTACGGGTTATAAGATTTCCGTTTACGAAGCCGGCATGGGAGGCAACACTGTTGTGGATCATGTATTGTGTGCAACAAACCAATATGATTACCCGGGATATTGGGAGGCCGGGCAATCCTATTCCTGGGATATTGAAGTGGTATCACCTTACTGGGGTCCTCCCTGCGCGGCTACAATGTGGACCTTCACTATTGTTTCGGAACTTACGGAAATAGACTCCTATAACGACTTATTGCTCCTTTCGCAATTCCCGGATTATTGGGATTGGGGAGCTAATTTAGAACAAACTGCCGATATTGACGCTTCCTCTTCTGTCTATCTCGATGACTCGGACGATAATAATGACGGCAATAAATACAACGATCCCAACGACCTTACATCTGCCGGCACAAATGATGGCTTTAACCCGATTGGCAGCCAATACCCTGGCTATGGTTTTGAAAGCAGCTACAATGGCAATAATCATACTATCAGTGGATTAACAATTAACAGACCGGATCAGGATGCAGCAGGCTTTATTAGCTATACCACAACAGGCAACCAAACCCTATCCAATATTAGACTGGAAGATGCGCTAATCAATGCGGGAAACGCTGTTGGAATACTTGTCGGCAAATCGTATAATAAATTAATTGCCAACTGCAGGGTAAACGGCACTGTCACCGGCGCTGACGCTATTGGATTACTGGCAGGAGAGATGTCCTATTCTGATTTGTATTCAGCTAAAATAACAAACTGCAGTACCACTGGAACTGCGCAGGGTCTGAGATTTGTTGGGGGACTTATAGGTAAAACTGATAATCATATTACTATTGAAAATAGCTTCGCTTCAGCTCTGGTTTATGGAACAAATTATGTATCCGGATTCGTAGGTTATTCGGACCTTTTGATGGATGGGCATATAGTAATCAATAATTCCTTTGCTATGGGCGATGTTATCAGAACCTCAGGCGATGGGCAATATTTTGGTGGATTTTGCAACACTTCTGGTGAATCAATAATCACCAACTGCTATTCAACGGTAAGCGTATCCGGAAATAACTGGAACCCTACAGATAAGGGCTTTATTGGATATCTGAATGGTCCTTGCGGATTCAACAACAATTACTGGGACACCCAAAGCAGCGGGCAAAGTTCAACATTAGGTCAGGGTGCAGGCGCAATTGAGGGCAAAACCACGGTAGAAATGCAGCAGCAGGCCACATTCGAAAACTGGGATTTTGCCGATACCTGGAGCATTGACCCCAACTATAATGATGGTTATCCCTATTTGCAATGGCAAGACTGTTTCAACCCTACCGATGGAGGCAGCATTGCAGCAGAGCAAACAATTTGCGAAGGCAACACGCCCGAAGCACTTACCAGCACCGCTCCGGCAAGCGGATATCTCGGAACACTCGAGTACAAATGGCAGTATTCCACCACAAGCGCAACTGAGGACTTCGAAAATATCGACAACAGCAACAATACCGGCTATGCCCCGGGAGCTTTAAATGAAACCACCTGGTTCCGACGACTGGCACGTGTTAGCGGCATTCCCGGATGGTCGGAAGCTACTCCATCAAATGTGGTGCAAATCAATGTTATTCCATTAATTATCCATATCACCGAAAACGGTGGCGCATCCCTGCAGGACGGAGCAAGCTGGGAAACTGCCTACGATAAAAACCATCTGCAACAAGCTATTGATGATGCCTGCCAGGAAATCTGGGTAGCTGCCGGGACATATTATCCCACTACCGAAGCAGGTGGGAGCGGCGACCGCTATAAAACCTTTCAAATGAAAGAAGGCATTGCCCTTTATGGCGGTTTTGCCGGCAATGAAAGCAACAGCTACGACAAATCACTGCGCGACTTTGAAAGCAATGAAACCATCCTCAGCGGCGATATCGGAACTCCCGATGACAATAGCGACAACTGCTATCATGTGTTTTATCATCCCGAAGGGCTTGGCCTCACTTCTGCCACGCTGATCGACGGTTTTACCATTTGCGACGGAAATGCAAACAACAGCGCTCCGCATAGTGATGGCGGAGGTATCTACAATAAATACAACGCCGCGGAGATTAAAAACTGTATCATTAAAAACAATACTGCTATTGAAGTAGGCGGAGGCATCCTTAATAACCATGGTACAGGCCAGTTCACCAATTGCAAAATCAGCAACAACACTGCCTGGCTGACCGGAGGCATATATAGCCAGGAGGCAGATTTAAGCCTCACCAATTGCGTGATCAACGGCAATCAGTCCTCTTTTAATGGTGGCGGCATCCTGATGGCTTCAGCAACCCTAAGCCTGATCAATTGCAGCGTATATGGCAACCAAGCTTCTGCAGTTGGCGGCGGAATTTATAATGACCTGAATGCAAATGACGCAAACATCAAAAACTCCATAATTTGGGGCAATAGCGCTGTAGGTTCTGGCAACCAGCTATTAACAAGGAATGCCGCAAACCTGGACTATTGCTGCTATGCCAATGGCGATAACGATATTTCGGGCAATGTCACACCTGTCAATTGCATCACCGAAAATCCCTTATTTGTAAACAGCGGCAGTGAAGATTTCCGGCTTTTGGGCAATTCACCTGCTGTGAACAGTGGCAACAACAGCTATAACGCTACAGCGACCGACATACGTGGGCAAGCACGCATACAAGATGTTACCATTGATATGGGCGCATACGAATGGACCAATGGCGTGGATCCCATGGCGCAATATTCCTGGACAGGGAACATCAGCAGTGCCTGGAACGAGACAGGAAACTGGTCGGAAGGACAACTGCCCACCGCCGATTATGATGCAGTTATTCCCACCGGTTTGGGAAATTATCCGCTTATTGCGCAAGGTGTCGGGGCCAATTGCCTCGGCATGGAAGTGCAATCCGGCGCATCCTTGACCATTAGCCCCGGCGGATCGCTCATTACCTATGGAAATATTACAAACAACGGAGCCATCAATGTGCAGCGCAGCATCAGCAATGATATCTGGCACCTGATTTCTTCACCGGTTTCCAATGCTACTGCTGCCCAATTTACCGGCGACTATCTGCAATATTATAATGGCGATTGGGTCGATATTACCGATCCGGCAACAGTGCTCAGCCCGGCCAAAGGATATTCGCTCTGGAGCGTGGCAAAAAGCGATACCTACAGCTTCACAGGCAACCCGAACACAGGAAACCAAAGCCACGGCATTACAGCCAATGAATGGAACCTGCTCGGTAACCCTTACCCATCGCCCATCGACTGGTCGCTATTAGACGATACTTATGGCGCAGTGTATTATTGGGTGCCCGATGATGAGAATTATATCAGCTGGAATAATTCTGTCGGTACAGGATCAGAATATGTGCCTGCAATGCAGGGGTTCTGGATCAAACCAACTGCCGGCGGAACATTCAGCCTGAACAATGACCACCGTACACATAATGGCAGTGCCACCTACTACAAAAACAAAACAGCACTCCCCTACTCCATTGAACTGCAAGTAGATGCCGAAAACGACTATTACGACCAGCTTTTCATCGTACTCGACGAAAACACCACCGAAGCTTTCGATTTTCATTATGACGCATGGAAACTGTTTACTTCTTCGGAGCAGGTGCCGCAGCTCTATTCTTTCACAGGAAGCAAAAGGCTCTCCATCGACCGCAGGCCACAATGCAATGAAATACCCCTTGGTTTTTATTGCGGCGAAAACGGTGCGTTCAGCATCAAAATCAATGAAATGACAGATTTCAGCAAGCTGCTGCTCGAAGACAGCAAACTCAATATTTTCCACGACCTCACAAAAGGCGCTTACCCATTCGACTGGAGCTTAACCGACGATGAAACACGCTTTAAACTGCACCTGAACACTACTGCCATGCAAGAAACCGGGGCCAATGAGCTGCATGTTTATGTTTCCGGTGGCAACATCATCATCCGGAGCGAACAACTGCCGCAGCAAATCACCCTCACCGACATCACAGGGAGGACGCTGGGCATTTGGAAAAGTACAGAAAGCATCCCCGCACCTGAAACCGCTGGCGTTTATCTTGTTACAGTGGAAACCGACCATAACCGTATAACAAAGAAAATAATAATAGAATAATATTTTTCTGATTGTAGAGGCGCACGGCCGTGCGCCTCTACAATCAGAAAAACCTAAACCAATTAAAATGAAAAAAACAATCACAACCCTAGCAATTGCAATCATGTTTTTGGGCGTGCAAGCCCAGGGCGATGACCCGCCACACCCCAACGGGGGTGCAAACCCAACCGAAGCCGGCTCCGGAAACAATCCCGTAGGCGGTGGCGCGCCCATTGGCAGCGGAATGGCTGTTTTAATGGCTTTGGGTGCTGCCTATGGCATTCGGAACTGGAAAAAATCAGCCGATTAATACGAAACGGCTATTGGTGTAATCTCATTCATCGGATGACTTTGCGTCATCCGATGAACACAAAACAATACGCTAAATCAGATGCAGCACAAGAGCATTGCATCGAGCTTGCAACAGCATTGCAACAGTGGTTCAACAAGCGGTCACCCGGTGATTCTTTATGCTTAACTGTGAGCAAAAAATCAGTCGGGCATTTCAATTATATTATAAAATCATTACCGTCCGATAAAAATCCAAAATTAATGATTAGAAAATTTAAAGCACTGATAATCAATTGAATAAATTTTTTGTTTTAGTGATTTTCAAAAGTAAGCCCCCTAAAATAAGGTAGGCTGCATCAATTCATCATAGGTTTTTTGCCAGTCTTTGACAGGGTTTTCCAGGAATCTAAATAAGTGAATGTAATTAAATAGATGAATTTTGCAAAAGCTGACCAGATTTGAAAAAGCCCATGGCCTATTTAGCGTTTTTTGGACAACAGTCATCAACAGGTTCGCAATCAAAGCGCAGTATATCTGTATTTTAATGGCATTTTCGTTATCTCCAAGGAAATATTTCAACGGGAAGTTCTGTTTTAGCTGCTTGAACAATAGCTCGATTTGCCAACGTAGTTTATAGATACCGGCTATTAAATCGGCCCGCATTTCAAATAGGTTTGTTAAAAATTCAAAGCGCCTTTTGAGCACCCTGTCATAGAATTGTACCTTACGGAGTTTTAATGGCCGGGTGATATTATTGTCTTTTACCTGAAGCTCAATAATTTCGTCGTTCTCAACGCTACTGTGTATGCAGTCGTCCAACTCACAATCTTCTAATGTTTCATAGACAGCATTGTCCTTAATCCTTGTAACAAAACCAGTACCTGCTTTGGTGAACTTTTCAAAAGCCAGGTAATCGTTATAGCCTTTGTCAAAAACATAAATGGTGTTTGAATCGGGTTTGAGTTTGTCAAGCAAGGAATGGTCGTGTGTGGCTGCACTTGAAAACCAAAGCATTTTTGGCACGGCTTCGTCCACATTAATCACTGTATGAAGTTTGATGCCGCCTTTCTTCTTGCCATTCTCCGGATTCCGTCCAACACATTTCAAAATATCCTTAAAAAGACTGATGGTTGAGCTATCAATGATCTCTATTTGTTTGTTGATCACATCTTTAATCCTGCTGTCCGAGATAAAGTGGCCATACTTTTTTAGAAGCTTATTATAGATATCTCCAAAAACATCGGCATCACGTCGTTTATTAGCGTCTGAAAGCGTACTTTTCTTTGGTATATGATTCAATTGAAAATGTTTGGTCTTGCCGGATAACCCAAGCATAGCACCGCTTACTTCCCTTAGTGATGTGCATTTGGCAAAGGAGCAGAACAGCATACTTATCAAGTGATCTTTGGTTTTAAACTTCTTCACATAACGGTCTGAACCGTGTTTCTGTGCACTGCTGGATATAATTTTTGAATCAATTAAAGAAATCAGCTGTCCGAAAACCGAGGTACCGAAAAAATGTGTAGTTTTATCCATGTAGTTAAAGTTTTGTGGTAAAAACAAAACTACAAAAGAGATTGGAAGATTAGAATATTGTCTTCCGTCTCTTATTTTTTATCGGACACTAGTGTTATAAAATCATACAAAGTCCAGCATTCTTATCCAAAACTTTCTTATATTCGTTACCTGGTTCACTTCCAACTTAAAACAGATCAAATATCAATAATAATGAACTCAGTTAACTTGTACCTGCTTTGCTTTCTTCTTTCATTGGTCATTGTTGCCAATGCAGCCAATCACACCGATGGCAGGCAAACAGCATTCAAAAATGAAAAAACCATCCAAAACCTATTGTCCCTTGCCGATTCAATAGACATCAACTATCCCGACAGTAGCTTGAAGCTTGCACTCTCTGCCCTGCAATTGGCCGACAGTCTCGCACTGCCATCCTTAGCCGCAAAAGCAAATTATATAGCAGGAACTATTTTACTCAAAAAAAACCAATTTTCAAAAGGCAAAGCATATATCAAAAATTCATTAGCATATGCACAAAAAAACGATGATTATAAGCTTGAAGTAAAAAGCCTAATAAGTTTGGCAGAAGTTTATAGAAACATAAAACAAAACGATAGTGCCCGTGCCCTTATTGAGCATGCAAAGGAAGTAGCTCTGAAGTACAACTATAAAAACGCCCTGGCCAACCTCTACAACAACCTTGCAAATATCTCAACCGATGAAGGAAAGATTGAGCAAGCTATTACCGAATATATCAAAGCCGCAGAACTCTTTCAGGAGCAGGATTATCCAACTGCCCTGGCCACTGTTTACAGTAACATTGGCATGAAACACAGGCTTTTAAAAAACTATCCCGATGCTATTGATTATCTTATGCAGGCCATTGAAATCAATAAAAAAGAAAACTCCCTCTCCGGGCTGCAAAGCAACTACAACCAGCTGGGCATAATTTATGAAGAAATCAACTCCTTTGAAAAAGCCAGGCACTATTATGGGCTGGCTCTTGCCGGAGCACGAAAAGCGGGAGATGAATACAGCATGGCCAGAGTATTCCTCAATCAGGCTAACCTACTGAAAAACATGAAAATTTATGATACAGCCGAATTATATTACGACAGCGCCAAATACTATTGCAAAAAAAACAACATCATCTTTGGCCTTGCCCTCACGGAAATGAACACGGGGTTTTTCTTTAATGAAACCGGCCAAAGCAAAAAAGCCTTAAACAAACTCCGGGAAATTCAAAACACCATAACAAGCTTTAATATCCCCGACCTTCAGGCGGCTTTTTATTCCGGATTGAGCAATACTTTTAAAAACCTCAAGAGATACGATTCGGCTTTATATTATTATGAGCTCTATACGGATCTCAACGACAGCATCGCCGGTCAGGAAACAAAAAATACGGTAATGGAGCTTGAAAAGAAATACCAATCGGAACGCAAAGCGCGTGAAATTGCCGAACTGGAAGAATCGCTCCTGGCTGAAAAGCTGTGCAACAAAGCCTTTTTGGCCGGATTGATTTTGGCAGGAATTTTAATTACACTTTTGTTGTTATGGATTTTGGCACGCCGACGTGCAAACATTCTGGCAAAAAAACTTGCCCAACAGGAATACAGGGAACTCGAAAACACTATGGAACTCAGAAACCAGGAACTGCTCAGCAAAGCCCTGATGGTCTCCAACCTCAATGAGCAGCTCGACAGGATCCACAAGCATGTCAAACAAATAAAACCCGAACTCAGTAAAAAAAACGCCAACAAACTTGATGTACTGATGCAGGATCTCGAAGTAAACCTGCCCGAACATGCCTGGAGTGAATTTGAGGCATGGTACGATAAAGTGCATCAGGGGTTTTTTCAGCAATTGGCCTTAAAATATCCAAAACTGTCGCCCACTGAGATGAAAGTTTGCAGCCTGCTGCGCCTCAATATGTCCACAAAAGATATTGCACTGCTGACCAACCGCAGCTCCGGCACAGTCGATAACATCCGCTACCGTATCCGTAAAAAAATGGAACTGAACCCGGAAGAAAACCTCACCCTAATCCTGCTGAATTTGTAAATGAAATTTTGCACCGGGCCTTTTCCATTCACCGACTACCTGAAGGCAAATTAAACGGGTATAAAAAATCCCTTCAAGCTTATTGAAAGCTTGAAGGTCTATTAATTTATAAAAATCTCTTATTCTAATCATTAATGCTTCGCCTCTATTGCCTCAATACGCCTGAGCAAGTCTTCAATAAGCAGTTGTTGCTGATCGATTTTCTGCTGCTGCTCATCAATTATTGCTTGCTGCTCCTGAACGGCCTTTATTACCGGCATGATAAAATCGGTATATCTCAGGCTGTACACCTCATTGCTGTTTCGGGGCACTTCAATTCCCGGGAAATCAAAACCCGATTCTTTTGCTGCCTCTTCGACATCCTGAGCCAGCAGGCCAATGAAACGCACATCTTCCATTCCGCTATGATCCATCATTTGCATCACGCTATCTGGCGTCCCCCAGATTTCATGCAGCAATTCAGGCTTTTCAACATAAGTTACCGGCTTTAGCTTCAGGATAAAATCCAAGCCCGAAACATCCTCTTTTACCTGAGTTTTAAAACGTTCATCTGAATATGTTGTAATACCGGAAACCTGTGCACGAATCTGCTGCACCTGTGTATTGCCCAATATTACCTGATTATTTCCGGTACATTGAGCACCACTGATGAGACTGCCCAGCATAGTAACGTTCGAACGCCCTACATTCAATTTTGTATGATATCCCAAAAATGTAGAATAATAATAATTAACCCCATTTGGGTCATAACCGGCCTGCATTCCAACTGCCACATTTCCTTGTCCTTCAACATTGTTTTGAAGAGCGCTTACTCCCACGGCAACATTTTGAATCGAATTGATGCTCTTTTCCAGCGCCTGACCCCCAATAGCTACATTATCAAAACCGGTAGTGTTGTCATGGAGCGCATACATACCCTCCGCTACATTTCCTACCCCGGAAATATTGGAATACAAGGCAGCATACCCTAGAGCCACGTTATCTGTTCCGATTGTGTTATGATACAATACCTCATCTCCTAATGCTATATTCATATTCCCCGAAATATTGTTATACATCGTATAATTCCCAAAAACAATATTACCAAAACCATTTGTATTATTAAATAGTGACCTATAGCCGTTTACAATATTCCCTACGCCTGTAGTATTGCTGTATAATGACTGAAAGCCTATGGCGTTGTTCCAAAACCCACTTGTGTTTGAATAACCAGATTGAAAACCTATAAATATATTTTTGTTATTAGACAAATCATCATTTAAGCCTGCTTCATATCCGATAAATAACGAGCTGTCAGCATTTCTATTTTCCAATGCAGAACCCCTCATCATCCATTTTTCGCTGCCGCCAACATCAAAACGGATAATATCTTCATCATCGCTTTCTTCCAATTGTATTTTTGTGTCCCCATCTGCATCTGCGATCATAGCAGCAGTCGGAAGCTTAGTAAAACCTCCATCACTAAGGTAAATTGTATCATTACTTATGCTAAGAACCTGTATTTCATTACTTACAGAGCCATCAACCTCCACACTGAGTTTATTGTTCCAGTAACTGGTATCTGTTCCGGTAATTCCGGCAGCAACAGAAGCAGTATAAACCGGATCCACTTCCTCAGTAATAAAACCACTTACATCAGGGATATCCCCACGGATCTGTGCGGCAGTGTCCATAATGGCCTGGGTGTTCATACCAATGCCTGTGATATCCTGATCGCCTGTATTGATGCCCGAAAGGTTGCTTAAATTTGTAATATCTTCTGCCGTGATATTGGCTGCTTCGCTGGCAGTATAAACCGGATCTACTTCCTCAGTAATAAAACCATTAACATCAGGAATATCAGCACGGAGCTGTGCGGCTGTATCCTGTATGGCCTGGGTATTTTCAGCTATGCCGCCGATATCCTGATCGCCTGTATTGACTCCGCTCAAATTATCCAAATTTACGATATCGTCTTGGGTAACATCCGCTGCCGGGCTGCTTGAAAACACCGGATCGGTTTCGGTTACGCTTTCTGCTGTTTTTGCATGCAAAGCATAAGGAACGCTCAGCAACTCGCTAATGCCGGTGATGGTATAATTTGTACCGCCTTCGGGATCGGTCTCTGTTTTTAGGAAATACGGCCCCGCAGACCAGTTGATTGCTGAAAAAGTTCCGCTCAGCACATCGCCCATTCCAATCTCTATGCTCAAAAGTCCATTTTTATTGGTAAGCACAGATTGCGTTTCCACATAAACCGCCGTACCACTTGCCGACCCTTGCAAAATACTAATTTGCATATTTATCGTCGCATCCGTGATCAGGTTCCCATTGATGTCACGCACAACGGCCTGATAGGACATTTTTTCCGGTGACTGGGCAAAAAGGCTGTAAGCCATTAATATTGCAAACAAAAATGTAGATATACGTTTCATAGTTGAATCCCCCTAATTTTTAATGATTTTAAATGTTTTTAGTTCTTTGTTGCGATCCACAACTTTTAACAGATATGCACCCGCAGGCAATTGAGCCATGTTGATAGTGCTCTGCACTTTGGAAATATCGGCTTGCTGCACACATTGGCCGCTCAGGTCATAGAGATTGTAGCTCATCAAACTGTTTTGGCAATCGCCAACATCCAGCACAAGGTATTTGCTTGCCGGATTGGGATAGGCTTTTAGCATTAGCGATATATCCGAAGCCTCATCCATTCCCGTAACAATGGAAATCTCGTAAGGCTGCTGCACCCCTTCGGACAAATAGGCATTTTTGGCCCAAAGGGTTTGATTGGCAATTTGCCCGACAGTAGAAGAGCTTGTCCCTCCACTGCCCGATGCCTCGCCCCCCGTGGCATTGACCGATTGCTGAGCATGCAAATCGAGCCGGCACAGGCCAGTGACCAGAAACATGCTCAGTACAATTGTTGTAATTTTTCTTAATTTCATAAATCCTCCTTTTTTATTGGTTAATATGTATGTGCAATGACTTGCAAATCCGGTGGTACAGATCAATGATGGAACAGCGCTTTTTTTGGTTTTGCATTTTTTGCTTATCCAAAAAATCCTTTTGCGATAATGGATGCTTTTCCAAAGCATTGAGCAGCTTTTCCATTGCTTGTTTTTTGGCATTGCGCAGTGATTTATCTAAATTTTCCATGCCACTAAATTACCACACAACATACTGGATGTCAATGTTTTGATCTCACAGAAATCTCACACCCCTCACAAAAAGACCTCATAGTTTTCTCACTATTTGAGTTAGTTCAACAGAAACACTTCTATAAAATACAGCCTATGAATGGATTATACGGATACAGTAAAAAAGCAGGCATTTCCGCAAAAATATGCGAAGCAATGAGGGAAAGGAAGCAGCATTGGCAAAAAACCAGGTTTAGTGCTCATCGGACGGGTTTAAATCATCCGATGAGCGAAGCCGGGCAGCTCAAAAAGAGTGGTCTGAAAGATAAACGGAATAATTTTTACATAACGCCTGCATTTTTAAGCCAAAACGCAGGTCGATTCCCATAGGGGTTTTCGCGCTACCATCTCCGTACCATCGCCCTACCAAGTCTATGCAAAAAATATCGGGCTCCCCACTTGCTTTAGCGAAAATTGAGGCTTTTAAATAGTAAATATTCCATCAACCTATCATGCACTACTCATCGGATGACTTTGAGTCATCCGATGAGTAAGTGATCCGATGAGTGGTTCTTCATCAACAGATTTCTATCTTTGCCGCAAAATTGCAGCGATGGCAAAAAGCTATATGTCCAATATTCCCCGTTTGTACCTGATAAAAATATCCAAATGGTTTATGCTTTTTATGCCCATTGTGGTGCTGTTTTATGAAGAAAACGGTTTGGGCATGGCCGATGTTCTTTTATTGAAAGGCATTTATTCGGTGGCCATTGTGATTTTCGAAATTCCTTCAGGTTATTTTGCCGATGTATGGGGACGCAAAAGCACCATGATCATTGGCAGCATCATGGGAACAGTGGGTTTTATCATTTATGCATTTTCGGGGAATTTTCTGGGTTTTCTGGCAGCCGAGCTGATGCTGGGTATTGGGCAAAGTTTTATTTCAGGTTCCGATTCTGCCCTGCTCTATGATTCCCTTTTGCTCGAAAAGCGTCAAAAAGATTATGTAAAACTGGAAGGCCGTGTTATTTCCATTGGGAATTTTGCCGAAACCATTGCAGCTGTAGCCGGAGGTTTTTTAGCAGAAATCAGCTTGCGCACGCCATTCATTGCACAGATTTTTATTGCTGCAATGGCTGTTCCGGCTGCCTTAACACTATTGGAGCCTTCTGCTGAGCATAAACGCAAAGGAACGTTGAAAGAAATCCTCCATATTGTCAAATCCTCCCTTTTTACAGACAAACTCCTGAAAAGGACGATATTTTTTTCGTCCATCATTGGCACATCCACATTAACATTTGCCTGGTTTATACAACCTTATCTGGAGCAATTGGGCTTCTCCCCTTCACGCATCGGGCTGATCTGGGCAGCTTTAAACCTCACGGTGGCTGTCGTGACGCTCTATGCCTATAAAATTGAAAAGGTTTTGGGCAAAACCCGCACCATCATCCTGATTGCGCTGCTTATTTCGGGCGGATATATTGCCGTTGGGCTGATCAATTCACTTTGGGCTTTGGGCTTTATGTTTTTGTTTTATATGATCCGCGGAATTGCCACACCTGTTTTGAAAGATTACATCAATCAGTTGACCACATCTGATGTACGGGCAACGGTTTTATCGGTGCGCAGCTTCATCATCCGCTTTATGTTTGCACTTATCGGTCCGTTTTTGGGCTGGCATTCCGATAAATTCAGCTTGCAAAATGCTTTGGTACTGGCCGGAGTGGTATTTTTAATTTTATCATCTTATACCATTATATTATGGATGATGGCGGAGCGGAAAACAAAAAGCAAGCATAGCCATAGCTAAAAGAGACTTTTTATTGGAACGCAAACTCAGAAAAGAAAATTTGCTGTGATATTTAATTGTTAACATAACACTAGTGCCTGACTAATACTTTTCCCTGTCCAATGGCTTTGCTTTCTCTATCCAATATTATATAAAAATAAATACCGTTTTCCAGCTTTTCAGTTTTAACAGAAATGTTAGTAGCCGGATATTTGTTATATAAAACAAGCTTACCTAAAATATCATACATATAAACAGTAAGCTCCTTCCCACTTTCAAATGACGGCCTAATTTTTAAAAAGTTACTGCATGGGTTTGGACTTACTTCAAAAGAAAGGGAAGCCTCTTCCTGTAATCCTGAAATCACAGATCCTTCAATAGAGATATCGTCAATCAGCCAACCCTCTTTATTTTGCTGGATTTCATCGCTAACAAAACGAAACCTGAGCCACAAAAAATCCGGATATTCATAATTGCATCCCTCAACAGGGTAATACCATATGAAAACAATATTCTCTTTTGCCCAGGCATCCCGCAGTGAACCCGTAATTATATTATTGTGAGTAATACTGCTACCAATACGTCGCCAGTAATCAATTTCGTATGTATTATCAGTAGATACCGGACACCAACTTCTGCCTTCATCATAAGATACATCTATAATACCATAATCCGTTAGGCTATCCATATCATACTTATGCAACAGGACGATTTCTGTATATGTTTGGTCAAGAAAGCTTTGTTGAGGCAATTTTAAAATAAAGGAGGAAACATTATTTACCGGATAATACTGCAAAGTATCTGTTACGATGGCTTTAGGCTCGGAATATGCCTGATTGAATATGATTTTGGACGGCTTTCCAATTTGCCAGATGTTTTCTTTCCCTACAGGAAAATATATGAGACTACTAGCTTCTTCAAAGCTAATCTTATGGAGATACCTGTAATTTTGTGCTTCGAGAGAGATATCGAACACCAGCACCAAAAATAGTAAAATTAATTTTTTCATATTACATAAAACTAATGTTTTCCCCGAGCTTTATACGCGCCATCAACTATATTATCGCTCAAAATAATAATAAATCTCTACTCATTCTAAACTAAATTATTCATAAATCCCAAAAAATAAGGAATCCCCTGCGATACCTCATTGATATTCAGTATCTTTATGTCGCCAAACAAAAACAAAAATCCCTATGGCTAAAAATACAAAGAATATTTCAAACTGCAGCACAAAGCCACAGAAAATTACACGGGACAGTATTTTTCCTCTCGCCAGCTCAAATGGCAAAAAGGTTGAAGTTAGTTTTACTTTGAAAAAGACATCGAATGATTGTGGCTATTTATTACTTAGCAAAGTAAAAAAATAACCTAGCATAATCGACCGCCTGATTAAAGTAGAAGCAGAAGTATCATCACTCAGAAATGAGATGGACACCCGTTTTAATGCAGTGAACGAGCGCATTGATTCCCTGCGCACAGAATTAAGCTCAAGAATCGACACGCTTTATTGGGGCTTTGGCATCCTCATCGCCCTGATGCTCTTCCTTATGGGATACATTATGTGGGACAGAAGAACCGCATTAAACCCCGTTCAAATGAGGGCCGGACTCAATGCCTAAAAAATTTACAAACTGGAACAAGCGCTAAAGGAACACGCAAAATCGGATTCCAAACTTGCCGAAATACTCAAATCGGCAGGGATTTTATAATTCAAAGCAAAACTTTTTCGGTTCTACCAAGAATTTCGTGGGTATGTATAATTTTGAGATTAAAAATATTCAGAGATATATTGATAGGTTATTTATAAAAAAATCTGATCTCCAACAGATTCCTCCCTTCACAAAGCCTTAATCACTTCGTTTGGCTTTGTTCCGGTCGGAATGACGCTGTTTATTAGGTACTTAAGGCAAATGCGGCGAGGACACAGTAGGATATTTTAAACACGTCCTCGCCGCATTTGCCTTCTGACTTCATAAAAACATGTCATTCCGACAAAGTTTCCGAAGCATGAGGAAAACTTTGGAGGAATCTGTAGGAGATTTAACTTTTGTCTTTCCACGAAATTCCTAGTAGAACCACTTTTTCATTATCTTTGTATTCAAATCGCATTCATCATGAAACAAGCTTTGTTTTTCATATTGTTCATTGCCCTGCTCAATGGAATTTCGGCACAAACCAAAGAAGTGCCCTATACCCTTGATGACCGCGACCGCCTGATTAAAGTGGAAGCACAAGTTTCTTCCCTCAGAAATGAGATGGACAGCAGGTTTGAAGCTGTGGACACCCGCTTTGATGCAATAAATGAAAGAATCGATACGCTTTATTGGGGCTTTGGCATCCTCATCGCCCTGATGCTCTTCCTTATGGGATACATTATGTGGGACAGGAAAACAGCACTCAACCCGGTTCAAACCAAAGCCATACTGAATACCGAAAAAATTTACAAACTGGAACAAGCGCTAAAGGAACATGCAAAAACCGATTCCAAACTTGCCGAAATACTCAAATCGGCAGGGATTTTATAAATCTGATTTACAAGGAATTAATCCCCCAAATAAATAAGCTCTCCTTCGCCAATATCTTCCCAGGACAGGATTTCAGGATTTCCCCGATAATAAACATTGCCCTTAGCTTCAATCCTTGCAGTAAGACGCAAATTAGCACGCACATAACAATCATTCGATGAACGCGATACAACATCCAGATAATCCACATCCATTGCATCGCAGAAAAAAGGGCCATAGGAAACCGAATAAATCCGCAGAAAGCGCGTACTGCCGCTCATATGAAAATCAACAGCACCGGAATGCTGCGCCAAAGACATTTCATACGCATCAACATCCATACGGATACTTCCTGCGCCATTCCATACCTCAACATTCAAAAAGGCCGTTTGATACTGCCCCATGGTGCTTAATTCTGCCGTAGAATTGTACTGAATATCACGTATGCTGTCGCGATAGATCAACACCTTCAATTCCGTATCCAGATCGCGCAGCCAATTGCATTTGTTACGGTTTTCGATAATCAAAACAGTATCAATCACCTCCGTACTGATGCCATCAATGATATTTTCACCGGCACGTACTTCAATAAGGTCTTTGTCGGAATTAACCAGCACCACATCTATATTATCATTGAGCGATATGGAATTAAAATCTTCCGTATAACGTTCCTCAACGGTTATTTTACCGGTAGATTTGAGGCAATTGCTCTCTTTTGTGCAAGCGGCAAAAAGAGCCAAAACAAACAATATCGTGATAATCTTCCTCATTGCCTAAAGTTTAAATCCGAGTCCCACACCCACACAATCTGCTTTGGCAAAATGTGATTTCAGGCTGAGGTTCAACAAAAAATGCCGTCCCACCAAATAATTCAATGAAACAACATCATAAAAAATCCCATTGGAATCTTCCTTTTGATATAAATAAATACCCAAACGCAGCCCAATACTAAAACGGGAAATCTGCCATTCGTGCACTGCCGACAATCCGGGTTTGATGTATTCGTAACGATATTCGAGCACTTCTCCCTGCCTTTTCAGCAATTCCACATCCGAGTCATCATAAACCACATCAAGGGCAAGTCCGAGCTTGCGGGTTTCGCGGTAGTAATAAAGCGCATTGAAATTCCCCTGAACCTGAAGATATTGAAGACCATCAACGGGCGCAATTTCTTTTTGTCCTGCCCAGGCGGAAAAATAGTACTCAAAGCTTCCTTTTTTCTTTTCTTCCGGCTCAACACCCGTTACATACTGCTCTTCCTTCCCGATGATGTTGTAAGTAACCGACATACCAGCCGTAAGCACATTAATGCCATAATTCGGCATACGCGAACTGCCGTTGCTGAAATGCGTAAATGCCAGCCCCGCTTTTAGCCGCCAGCCATGTACCAACTGAGAAGCGTACATCAGCTCAAAATCCACCACAGAGTTTAGATGTGAACCCATTGCCGAGTTTTTATAATTCTCAATACGGTCGAAACATGTATCAAACCACGACAATCCGGCGCCGAAACGCAGCACAAAACCATCTTTTCCTTTGGGCATCAAGGGAAAATCAATAAACGGATAAAAAGCATCGACACCGCCCAGAATATCGGAGCCGCCTAAATCAGAATGCAGATAAGAAAAACCAATATATGGATAGTTATACTGTTCCTGCCAGGCTTTTTCACCCGTAGTTGAGCGACTTATTTCCATCTGATAAACAGAGAAATGGCGGTTGGTAAACACTTCCATTTCTGGATGATGGCTAATAATAAAACCATATTGCGCCCGAACCCCCAGATTCCAGGAAGAACGCAGGCTATCCCGAAGTTTATAGGAATGCACTACCTGCGCATCGATGCCGCTTAAGGCAAATAATGCAAGCAATAATGTTAGGCAAAATCTCTTTCTCAACATAATATTTTCTGTGCTGTTTACCGGCACCTGTATGCTTTTATAAAAGCTGTGCAAAAATATAAATTCCACGGAGATGCGGGAGATTTATTTGGAGGGGGCAGGGCAAACATTTCATATTTTACGCCACTTTTTTAATAAACCCGCCCCCATCGTTTCTAAGGTATTGGCAATAAAGCAGCTTAAGCCTGATTAACCTGACTAATTCATGAAATTTCGTCATGAGAGCACAAAACGCAATAAGAGAAAGGGAGCGCAGATTTTTGGCGCACAGGAATAGCCGTAGCTATTTTGAGCACCAAAAAGATAGCATTCCTTTCTATTGCAGCGGTTTGTGCTCGCAATAGAATATTTTGTGAATTATTCAGGTTAAAATGTCGTTGGGAAGTATATTAATTCCCGGACAGAACCCTAATCTTGTTTATCTTTGTATCTCAATCACGAAGAAAAATAATATGGAAGCTTTAACAATACACCCGGAAAATAATGAACAGCTGGAGGCAATTAAAGCCGTGCTTAAAGCACTTAAGATCCCTTTCAGCAAAAAAGAAAGCACTTACGATCCAAAATTCATTAAAAAGATACAAGAATCCGAAAAACATCAAAAGGGCTCTGTAATTTTGGACAGCGATGAAAAAACAGATGATTATTTTAAGAGCCTTGAGGAATGATATATAAGATTAAGATTTTACCTCAGGCTGATGAAGATTTCCGTCACTTCCAAAAAGCAGGCAACAAAATCGCGATCAAAAAAATTCAAAAAATCATTAAAGAACTGCAACAGCACCCAACTTCAGGCTCAGGACAACCCGAACAATTAAAATACGAACTATCAGGCTACTGGAGCAGGAGGATTGACAAGAAAAACAGGCTCATTTACCGAATTGAGGAAGAAAAAATTACGATCGTAATCGTATCGGCACTTGGTCATTATTGAAATATCTAAACAAAATCCTGTATAGATCAGCAGATAAATACATAGTTTAATGGTTCTACCAGGAATTTCGTGGGTAATGATAATATTTGCAATTTAATACTAAGCAGGTATTTGGAAATAAGATGCTTAATAAAATAGAATGAACTCCAACAGATTCCTCCCTTCACAAAGCCTTAATCACTTCGTTTGGCTTTGTTCCGGTCGGAATGACGCTGTCTAAGAAGTGTTTAAGGCAAATGCGGCGAGGACGTGTTTAAAATACACTTTTGTGTCCTCGCCGCATTTGCCTCCTGTCTTCATAAAAACGCGTCATTCCGACAAAGTTTCCGAAGTATGAGGAAACTTTGGAGGAATCTGTTTGGAATAGCATTCAAGTTTCTTTCCACGAAATTCCGTGTAGAACCTCGCATCAAGCATTTACGGATAAAAAACTATCAAATTAATGTACTTTTGCCGCAAAAGCCCGCTATAAGTAGGCGAAAATTAAATAAGATGGAAGAAAAACTCAAAGCATTTGAACGCTTACTAACAATAATGGACGAATTGAGGGCGCAATGTCCCTGGGACAAAAAACAAACTATTGAGAGCCTGCGCTACCTCACCATCGAAGAAACTTACGAGCTATCGGATGCCATCATTGAAGGTGATTTGGATGAACTTAAAAAAGAACTTGGCGACCTGATGCTGCACCTTGTATTTTATTCCAAAATTGCCGACGAGAAAAAAGCCTTCGATATCACCGATGTACTCAACGGGATCAGTGAAAAGCTGATTGCACGCCATCCCCACATTTATGGCGATGTAAAAGTATCCAACGACAAGGATGTTGCTGACAATTGGGAAAAAATCAAGTTGCAAAAAGAAGGGAAAAAATCAGTGCTTCAAGGCGTTCCCCGTTCCCTTCCACCGCTTGTAAAAGCCTATCGCATGCAGGAAAAAGCAGCCGGAGTTGGTTTCGACTGGGAAAAACCGGAACAGGTCTGGGAAAAAGTTTTGGAAGAAATGGACGAAATGCGTGATGAGGCTGCAAAAACAGACAATCACGACAAAACCGAAATGGAATTTGGCGACTTGCTTTTTGCATTGGTCAATTATGCCCGTTTTATTGGCGTCAATCCGGAAGACGCCCTTGAAAAAACCAACCGGAAATTCAAAAGCCGTTTTCAGTATTTAGAGCAGAAAGTTCGTGAGAACCAATTAAATCTCAGTGAAATGAGCCTGGACGAAATGGACCAATACTGGAACGAAGCAAAAAAACTGGAACACAGGGAACAATAAAATCCCTTTCTTTTTCATATTTATTTGAAAGATTTTTAAGATGCGCATTAAAACTGACTTTCTGATCATCGGCTCAGGCATTGCCGGACTTAGCTATGCCCTGAAAGTTGCCGAACACGGCAAAGTACTGATCGTAACCAAAACACAGGCCGACGAAACAGCCACACGCTATGCACAAGGCGGTATTGCGGCTGTTATGTACACACCCGACACATACGAAAAACACATTCAGGACACACTCAATGCGGGCGACTATCTGAACAACGAAACAGCGGTCAGGCTTTGCATTACAGAATCAACCGAACGCATTAAAGAGCTTATTGAGTGGGGCACAAATTTTGATAAAGACAAATCGGGCAGATATTCTTTAGGCAAAGAAGGTGGCCATTCGGAACATCGCGTACTGCACCACAAAGACAGCACCGGCCTGGAAATCGAACGCGCTTTATTGAAAGCTGTTGAAAAACACGAAAACATTGAGCTGCGCGAAAACTGCTTTGCGCTCGACCTGCTCACACAGCACCATCTCGGAGAAGAAGTAAAAAGGAAAAACCCTAACATCAATTGTTATGGTGCTTATGTGCTTGACCCAAAAACCAACGAAATCCATACCGTGCTGGCCAAAACCACGATGCTGGCAACCGGAGGCGCGGGCAATGTGTATTATACCACTACCAATCCCAAAACCGCTACCGGCGATGGCGTGGCAATGACCTACAGGGCAAAAGGAGTCATTAACCATATGGAATTCATGCAGTTCCACCCCACCTCGCTTTATAATCCGGGCGAAAAACCCTCTTTTCTCATTACCGAAGCTTTAAGAGGTTACGGAGCCATTCTCAAAACAATCGACGGCAAGGAATTTATGCACAAATACGATAAGCGCGAATCCCTTGCACCCCGCGATATCGTAGCACGCGCAATCGACAATGAACTAAAAATCAGCGGCGAAGAACATGTTTGCCTCGATTGCCGTCATCTTGATAAAAACGGCCTGATTCGGAATTTCCCGACAATTTACGCCAAATGCCTGAGCATCAATATCGATATCACCAAAGAAATGATTCCTGTAATTCCAGCTGCCCACTATACCTGTGGTGGGATTAAAACCGATCTGGAAGGACGGACATCCATTCAAAACCTTTATGCTTCAGGCGAATGCGCTTCAACCGGGCTGCATGGTGCCAACCGTTTGGCATCAAACTCCCTGCTCGAATCTGTGGTTTTTTCGCATCGTGCTGCCGGTGATGCCATCAGGAAATGCAAAGAAAACAGTTTCTGTGATGAAATCCCCGACTGGGATGCTGAAGGCATGGCCATGAACGAAGAGATGATCCTCATTACCCAGTCGCTCAAAGAAGTACAACTGCTCATGTCGAGCTACGTAGGAATTGTGCGCTCAAACCTAAGATTAAGAAGAGCCCTCGACCGTCTGGAAATTATTTACCGCGAAACGGAAGATTTATACAACAGGTCTATAATAAACACATCCATCTGTGAACTTCGCAACATTATAAACGTTGCATACCTGATTATCAAATCGGCCACGGACCGCAAGGAAAGCATTGGCCTTCATTATTCAATTGATTATCCAAAAAAGAAATAAAATGGCACTGATAAAAACTGTAAAAGGGATGACGCCCAAAATCGGAAAAAATGTTTTTCTGGCCGACAATGCAACTATTGTTGGTGAAGTTGAAATGGGCGATGATTGCAGCGTATGGTTCAATGCGGTTGTGCGTGGCGATGTGCATTATATCAAAATCGGAAAAAATGTAAATATACAGGATGGCGCCGTAATTCATTGCACGTACAAAAAATCGCCGGTAAATATTGGTGATAATGTTTCTATAGCCCACAGCGCAATCGTACACGGCTGCACCATAAAAGACAATGTTTTGGTAGGTATGGGCTCCATTATCATGGATGATGCAGTAATTGAAAGCAATAGCATTGTAGCTGCCGGCGCATTGGTATCGAAAGGCACTGTGGTAAAATCAGGTGAAGTTTGGGCCGGTGTTCCGGCAAAAAAAATCAAAGATATTGACGCATCGCTGCTTGAGGGCGAAGTAAAAAGGATTTCAGGAAGCTACAATATGTACGCCAGCTGGTACGAAGAAGGAAAAGAAGGCTAAAGTTTATTGCCCTGCATCCCGATTTTCACTGCTTTAAAAACCAACAGTACCGCCAATAGCGCACTGCCTGAAGCTGCCAGTACGGACAGCACCATTTCGTCGGTGATGAAGGTGAAACGGAACAGCCCGTGAAAAAATACGGCTGCTACCAAACCCGTCATGGAATCGATAAACCGGTTATTGCGCAATTTGCCCAAGCCAACGAAAAAGCCCATGATTGTTCCAAAAATAACGGAAGCCGGTGCATATAGGAGCATTTCCCAGGGGCTGTCGAAATAAACCGGGTTTCCAAAGAAATTCCACCACAACAGCCAGGAAGTTGCCAGCCCCAGCGAAGTCATAACAGAATAGACAATTCCATCGGATGGACTGCGAAATATCTTCTTAGGGACAGCATAAAACCTAAATATCAGAAACTTAACAAACTCCTGCACACCTCCGACCACAACAAATGCAAAAAACGTTGCCCGCTTCAGGCTTCGTGTGGTTTCAAAATCAAGAAGTGTTGCTATATATTGAGCCAATAAAACCAAAATCACGGCAGCAAAGCCCAGCAGGTAGCTATACAACAAAACCTTATGCTCCCCTTTTGGAAACTTATACCGTAAATACAAATAAAACAGTATCGCGATCAATGGCGCAAGGAAGAGTGACAAATAGTTCATATCTTATTGGTTTTATTCGGTTTATATCAAGTTTTTTGTTGTGACCCCTCAAAAGGGGCTAATTAATTAAATGCATTATTACCCAAATATACTAAATTTCTTACTTTTACGCTGTATTTTTTGGGAATATATGTGGATAACATAAATTTAACATGAATAAAATAGAAATCAACTCCATCGACAAGGAAGAGGCGAAACGAAAGGGCATTGATGCCTGGCCGGTTTGGGAAAAAGAGATCAGCCGTTTTGACTGGTTTTATGAGCAAGCTGAGGAGTGTTACATTCTTGAAGGTGAAACTTTTATACAAACAGCAAATGATACTTTCCACATAAAGGCGGGTGATTTTGTCCGTTTTCCACAAGGATTGGCCTGCATTTGGGACATTCAATCACCCATCAGGAAACATTACCGCTTTGATGACTGAGCGCAATACAAAAAAAGCCACAGTGCTGCGCTCCACGGGCAGCTGGTATTTGGTGCTCAGTGAAGACCAGCAGGTTTTGGACTGCAGGATCCGGGGCAAATTCCGCACAAAAGGGCTACGAACCACGAATCCTGTTGCTGTTGGCGACCATGTGCACATCGAAAATGTGAATGGCGACTGGATGATTGTCCACATTGAAGAACGCCATAACTACATCATACGCAAATCCATAAAAAAATCCAAAGCGCATCACATCATTGCGGCCAATATTGACAAGGCACTTTTGATTGTTACTATGGCATTTCCCAAAACCAGCATGGGTTTTATTAATCGTTTTTTACTAACTGCGGAAGCATATCACATACCCGCTACCATAGTTTTTAATAAGTCCGACCTCTACGAAAATGAAATCCGGAAACGCTACGAGCATTTTAAAGATATTTATGAATCAGCCGGTTACAAAACCTTATTGGTATCCGCACTGGAAGGCAGCAATATTGATGTTTTCCGGGAATTGCTCCACGATAAGGTCAGCTTGCTCTCAGGGCATTCCGGTGCAGGAAAATCAGCATTAATTAATGCCGCAGAAAAAGGCTTGAACCTAAAAACCTCCGAAGTTTCCCATTATAACGACAAAGGCAGGCATACGACCACTTTTGCCGAGATGCACCCCTTAAAAAATGGTGGATTTATTATCGACACGCCCGGGATCAAAGAATTTGGCGTAGTAGATTTTCAAAAATGGGAAGTATCGCATTATTTTCCCGAAATGCTCCAATACCTGAACCAATGCAAATTCAACAACTGCACGCATACCAACGAACCTGCATGCGCTGTAATCAAAGCGGTTGAAGAAGGGAAAATACGTTCTGAGCGCTATGAAGGCTATCTGAACATTATAAATGACGAAGACGTTGATATGCAGGAATGGCAAAACCAATGATATGATCGCAAGAAACCTTTTGACACTCGATATACTGCCCGCACGGCCTGAGGATACGCCCGCTCTTTTATTGGACCGGATGGAAGATTTCCTGCTTAGTGAGCTACCTTTGGTTGATGAACAAAACAACTACCAGTTTATGCTCCGGGAGAATGACCTTACATCCCTTTATGATCCTGAAAAGCCCATCAACCGGCAAAACCTGAACAGCAATTACCGCATTGCTTGCTATGAATATCAGCATCATATGGAAATACTCAAAGCTTTTGCCGAAAGAAAAACATCCTGCATCCCGGTAGTGGACAACAAAAACCGTTTTACCGGACTGATCACTTCGGTCGATTTCCTGCATTATCTCAGCACCAATTCCGCTTTGATACAGCCCGGAGCCGTTATCGTAATGGAAGTAAACAGCACAGATTATACGCTAACTGAAATTGCGCGCATTGCCGAATCCAACGAATGCAAAATCCTGGCGCTCGACATCCACAGCCAAAAAGACAGTAAGAAGCTGGAAGTGAGCATCAAACTGCATCAAAACAAAATCAGTCCTTTAATCCAGACCTACAACCGCTTCGGATACAAACTGTTGGCGGCTTATTCCGAATCGGACTACAGTCAGGATATGCAAGAAAGGTACGACTCCCTGATGAAATACCTCGAACTTTAGCGATGCGAAAACAAATACGACTGCCCATATTAATTCCAGTTATTTTACTGATATTCAGTAGTTCAGGTATCTTTGCCCAGGAAAAGGCATTGGACAGCATCAAAAATGAAACCAGCATCACTTTTACCATTCCGCAAAAGGATTCCGCACGCTATTACCAAATCAAATCCATTCATTTTGAAGGAAATAAGATCACCAAAGACAAGGTCATCTGGCGTGAGCTGAATTTTCGCAAAGGCGATTCCATTGAAGGGAAAAACCTGTTTACCCGTCTGGAAAAAAGCCGCGAAAACCTGCGCAACCTTTCGCTTTTCAATTTTGTGCACATCACGGCCAGCCTTGACAGCTCATGTGCGTATTGCACCACCATCACGATTCGTTTCATTGAGCAATGGTACATCTGGCCTTTTCCCATTTTTGAAGTAGCCGACCGGAATTTTAATACCTGGTGGAAGAAAAAAGACTTTTCGCGCCTTAATTACGGTGTTTTCTTTGAGCATAAAAACTTCCTCGGCCTTAACCAAAAACTCAAGCTGTTGCTGCGGTTCGGGCATGACCAAAAATATGAGCTTTCCTATTACAATCCCTACATCAACAAAAAACAAACCATTGGAATGGGAATCAGTGCCGGCGCAAAGCTCAATCACGAAACAGCTTATATGACCGATAGCAATAATGAGGAGCTTTTTTATAAAGATGATAATGTGAACGTTAAAAAGGAATTCTACTTTGGTTTTGATTTTACTTTGAGGCGGAGCATCTACAACACGCATGTTTTATCAGTCAAATACATCATGAACCATTTTGCCGATTCGCTGGTAATTTTAAACCCTGAATATTCCCCCGGGCAAAAAACCGAAGTCAATTACACCCAGCTGCATTATATGTTCCGCTCCGACCACCGCGATTACAAACATTACCCGCTGGGAGGCTGGTATTTTGATGTACGTATGACGCAAAAAGGCATCCCCGGCAGTGAAGACCTCAATATGTTTGATGCGGTATCCTCATTCAGAAAATACTGGAAATTGCATGCGCGCTGGTTTTTTGCCAGTGGTGTTACCGGAAAAATATCCTCCAAAGGGGCGCAACCTTATTTTGCTCAACGCGGCCTGGGCTACGGTAGGGACTTTGTGCGGGGCTATGAATATTATGTCATCGACGGGCAGGATTATGCTTTATTAAAAACAAATCTAAAACTCGCTCTTATTCAGCCACATATACACAAATTCGGATTCATCAGGAATGAAAAATTCAATACTGTGCATTACGCTATTTACATGAATTTTTACCTTGATGCCGGACATGTGTGGGATCAGGAATTGCAGCACGTCAACGACCTGGACGATCAGCTTTTGCTGGGTGGCGGCATTGGGCTTGATTTTGTGACCTATTATGATAAAGTGCTGCGCGTAGAATATTCGGTGAACAAAATGGGCGAAGGGGGTGTATTCCTTCATTTCATCGCTCCAATATAACAGGTTCAAAAATAGCGGCAAAGGAATTGAAACAAAATAGTTTTCAGCGAGTATAAATGATGAATTATCCCGCGCATGTAAAAAATAATGATGAAGATAGCCATATTTGGAAAAAGCATTGATCAGGAGCACATCCCCTATTTGCAGCAGCTTTTTGACAAGCTCAAAGACTGCGGATGCAGTTTGCTGATTTTTGAGTCCTATTATAATTTGCTCAAAGAGCGCGTAAAGCTGCACAGTAAAGCAGAAACATTCAGCCTGTACCGCGATTTTAAAGGCAAGGCCGATTTGTTGATTTCCATAGGCGGTGATGGCACTTTGCTCGACACAATTGCTTTGGTGCGCGATTCGGGCACACCGGTTATGGGCATTAATATGGGACGATTGGGATTTCTGTCCAGTATTTCAAAAGAAGAAATTATGCCCGCCATCGATGCCATAATTCAGGGCGATTACACCTACGACAAACGGAGTTTATTAAGATTAAACACAGATTTCCAGCTGTTTGGAGATTTGAATTATGCCCTGAACGAATTGAGCATCCTTAAAAATTATCCTTCCAGCATGCTTTCGATCAGTGCCTGGATTGACGATAAATTCCTCAATTCGTATTGGGCCGACGGGCTGATTATTGCCACGCCAACCGGATCAACGGCATACAACCTGAGTTGTGGGGGGCCGATTCTCACACCCGACAGCAATAATTTCATTATCACCCCAATAGCCACGCATAACCTCAGCGTACGGCCTTTGGTAATTCCCGACACATCACACATCCGCATTCGCGTTGAGGGCCGTATCAAAAACTTCCTCATCAGCCTTGATTCACGTTCTGAAACCATCGACTCCAGCATGGAACTGCGCATCGAAAAAGAACAATTTGGGATCAACCTCATTAAAATGAACAATAAAGATTTCTTCTCAACCATCCGAAACAAACTAAAATGGGGCCTGGACATCCGCAATTAAAAAAGGCCTTTTGTCCAAAATCCTTAGCCTGAATAATTCACAAAATATTCTATTGCGAGCACAAACCGCTGCAATAAAAAGGAATGCTATCTTTTTGGTGCTCAAAATAGCTACGGCTATTCCTGTGCGCCAAAAATCTGCGCTCCCTTTCTCTTATTGCGTTTTGTGCTTGGTCACTGAGTATATCGAATATGCTCATGACGAAATTTCATGAATTAGTCAGGTTAGAAATTGCCTGCGAATTCTTTGGACATTCCAGTGCTTAACATACTTTAACAAAATAAATAAGCTAAAGAAGGCGGCAATTTGGAGCAAAAAATACTAATTGCAGCAAAATAGAGTTATGTTTTAGATGCAGAAGCTGGTATATTTTTCAGTCATATTATTGATCATTTCCACAAATGCCCGTGGGCAATACCTTGAGATTGGGCCACAACTTGGCGGCATGTACTATCTTGGCGACATAAACCCCGGCTTACATTTTGGCAATACCAATCCCGGATTTGGTTTTCTGGCACGTTACAACCCTACTACAAGATGGGGCTTAAGAGCTCATTTCCTGACAGGTAAGGTCGATGCCAGCGATGCAGAATACCAGGTTGTCCTTAACCGCGACCTCAGTTTTGAGTCGAATATTATGGAAATTTCCTTTATTGCCGAGCTCAATTTCCTAACCTATTTTACGGGAAGCAAACAAGATTATTTTTCGCCCTATATTTTTGGTGGCCTGGGGATGTTTACTTATTCACCAGAAGCCGAGTATAATGGACAACTTGTTAGTTTACAAGAGCTTAGGACTGAAGGCCAGGGCAGCAAAGAATATCCCGACAGGGAAATGTACAGCACAACCAGTTTGGTGATACCGTTCGGAATTGGCGTAAAATACAGCCTGACCGACAAAATATGTGTCGCAGCAGAATGGGGGCTCAGAAAAACTTATACGGATTACTTAGATGACATCAGCCAGACTTATTATATTGATTCTCAGGAGGCTCAATTTATTGATATAGCAGAAATAATGTCAGATCCCACACAAAACCACGATACAGGCATGCAAAGGGGAAACCCGGCATACAATGATTGGTATGGTTTTGCAGGGATAATCATAACCTATAAAATAGATTTAAGCCCAAGGTCGCGATGTAATGACTTTAAGAATATCAAGGTATTCAGGTAATAATATATTATTTTTGCCGCTTTTATTTGTGGCAGGGATCATGTATTTTTGCCAGCGCTTTAAAAGTTAAAACGAATGAGCAGTCTTAAAAATAGCATTAAACCCGATAAACTACCCTGTCATATTGCCGTGATTATGGATGGAAACGGCAGATGGGCCAAAAAAAGGGGCAAAATGAGGATTTTCGGCCATGAAAACGGAGTAAAGGCTGTTCGGGAAACTGCTGAAGGCGCAGCGGAACTTGGCGTAAAATACCTTACGCTTTATGCTTTTAGCACCGAAAACTGGAACCGCCCTAAAATGGAAGTCAATGCCTTGATGAAATTACTGGTAAAAACCATCCACCAGGAAACCCAAACGCTCAACAAAAACGACATCAGGCTACAAACCATTGGCGACATTAGCAAGCTCAGCAACGACACGCGCAATGAGCTGCAAAAAGCCATCGAAAACACTTCGGGCAATAAAAGGATGACCCTGACACTGGCTTTGAATTACAGTGCACGCTGGGAAATTACCGAGGCGGCACGGCTGATTGCCCAAAAAGCAAAAAACAATGAACTCGATCCAAATAAAATTACGGATGAGGTTTTTTCGGCACATCTCGCTACTGCCGGTTATCCCGACCCGGAACTGCTGATCCGTACCAGCGGCGAAAACCGCATAAGCAATTACCTGCTTTGGCAAATTGCTTACACCGAACTCTATTTTACTCCCGTACTTTGGCCCGATTTTAATAAAGAAGAACTCTATAAAGCAATTTTGGACTTTCAACAACGCGAACGCAGGTTTGGCAAAACAAGCGAACAATTAAGTGAAACCCAAACGCAGAATAAATAATCAACCACGGCTTTAATGATGAAATTAAAATATCTCGTACTGCTCATACTTACAAGCTTTATCTTTGTTGGCCATTCCAATGCGCAGATCTCGATCGGAAACCTCAATAATATTTCGTACGATAACCCCAAAGAGTATGAAATCGGAGGAATCACCGTCAGTGGCGTAAAATACCTGGACAACAATGTACTCATTATGTTATCGGGACTTTCGGTTGGCGACCGCATTATGGTGCCCGGCGATAAAATCTCCAGCGCAATCCGAAAACTCTGGAAACAAGGGCTGTTCAACAATGTGAGTATTTATGCCACGAAAATACAGGGCAATCTCATTTTCCTGAATATCGACCTCAAAGAACGCCCCAGGCTTTCAAAATATAAAATTGAAGGCGTGAAAAAATCCGATGCCGAAAATATCCGCGACAACCTGCACCTCATGGCCGGAGATGTGGTTACTGAAAACCTCATCCTGCGCATCGAAAATACCATCAAAAATTACTTTACCGATAAAGGTTTCCTGAACGCCCGTGCTGATATTACGGAAGTCATTGATACTACAAAAGCGAACAATGTAGTCCTTAATATTGATATCGAACGCGGCGACAGGGTGCGTATCCTGAAGATTAATGTACATGGAAACGAAAACTTAAGCGACGCTCAGATTAAAGGCGCGCTTAAAGACACAAAAGAAAAGGGCGTTATCCGTCCGATGAATAAACTTGACTCGTTGTTTATCAATGTTATAAGCGATGTTTTCGCGCTTGATTTCTATGCAATTTCAAAGGATTTCAATCATTACATTGATGAAAGTTATAAAATCAGAATATTTAAAGGATCCAAGTTTATCAAGGACTCCTATGAGGATGACAAAGCCAATCTGATCAAGAAATACAACGAAAACGGTTATCGAGATGCACACATTGTAAAAGACAGTGTTTTTAAAGTTGATGAGCGCACGATAGAAATCGACTTATGGGTTGATGAAGGGGAAAAATACTACTTCAGGAACATCAATTGGGTTGGAAATACCAAATATACTGAAAACGAGCTCAATGCCATCCTGAAAATCCAAAAAGGTGATGTGTATAACAAAGACCGCCTTGAAACCAACCTGAACTACAACCCTACCGGCTTTGATGTCAGCTCATTATATCTTGACGACGGTTACCTGTTTTTCAATGTTCAACCGGTTGAAGTAAATGTTGAAGGCGACAGCATCGACCTGGAGCTGAGGATACATGAAGGAAAGCAGGCACGTATTAATAAGGTAACGGTTACGGGAAATACCCGCACCAACGACCATGTAATCATCCGCGAACTGCGCACCAAGCCGGGGCAGTTGTTCAGCCGTTCCGACATCATCCGCACACAGCGCGAGCTGGCTCAGTTACGCTATTTCAATGCAGAAACCCTGGGCCTTGATTATACACCAAATCCCGCCGATGGAACCGTAGATATTGAATATCAGGTTGAAGAAACCTCTGCCGATCAAATTGAACTTTCGGGCGGTTGGGGCTACGGAAGGATTATCGGTACACTCGGGCTGAGTTTCAACAACTTCTCGCTGCGCAATTTCTTCAAAAAAAATGCATGGCGGCCTATTCCCAGCGGTGATGGCCAAAAACTCTCGTTGCGTGTCCAAACTTACGGAAGCGGTTATATCAGCTACGGATTCAGCTTTACAGAGCCCTGGCTCGGAGGCAAAAAACCAAATGCTTTCAGCGTTTCCTACTACCACGCCCTCTATTCCAATGGACTTGATAAAGGTGATCCGCTCCGCTCAGAGTTTATCAATAACAGTGTAACCATTGGTCTCGGCAAGCGTTTACAGTGGCCTGATGACTTTTTCACCCTCTACCAAAGCATCAACCTGCAATGGTACAACCTGAGCAATTACACCAGCATATTCAATTTTGGCTCCGGAAGTGGGGATTTTTATAACTTCAGTTATTTGGTTGCCTTTGGAAGGTCCTCCATTGATGCGCCAATTTATCCCCGTTCGGGCAGTGATGTATCCATTTCACTGGAGCTTACGCCACCCTACTCGCTCTTTTCCGATAAAGATTATGCTACAATGAGCGAAGATGAAAAATACAAATGGATTGAATACCATAAATGGAAATTCAAGAGCGATTTTTACACCAAGCTTGTTGGCGACCTGGTATTGTCAACACGCGTACGTTTTGGCTTTTTGGGCAAATACAACAGCGAAATCGGTGTTACACCCTTTGAGCGCTTTTATGTAGGTGGTGACGGCCTCTATGGCTATAACAATCTTGATGGCCGTGAAATCGTGGCTTTACGCGGATACGGTAACGAAACAATTACACCCAATTATGCCTACAACAGCAGTTTAGGTGGTACCATTTACGATAAATATACTCTTGAGCTGCGCTATCCGCTCTCACTGAATCCCAGTGCCACCATTTATGCGCTGACCTTTGTTGAGGGAGGAAATTCCTGGGGCGATTTCCGCTCGTTTTCACCATTTGATGTATATAAATCGGCCGGTGTGGGTATCCGCATCTTCCTGCCAATGTTTGGTGTGCTGGGGCTTGATTATGGTTATGGATTTGACGAAGTTCCGGGCATACCCGATGCCAATGGGGCACATTTCCACTTTTCCATTAATCAATCGCTCGATTAGTTTGGTATAATAATTGGATAATTCACCCGAAAATTAAAGGAGGTTTTTATGAATACAACAACAAAAATCAAATCATTCAAAAGTATTTTCATGCTGGCAATCGTTTTTATGCTGGCGGCAACATCCGTATCGGCACAAAAATTTGCCTTTGTAGATACGGATTATATACTGCAGAACATCCCGGAATACACCGATGCGCAGGCACAAATTGAAGACCTTTCCAAAGAATGGCAACAGGAGGTGGAAGCAAAATTTTCTGAAGTAGAAAAGATGTACAAAGAATATCAAGCCGAGGCTGTTTTGCTGCCGGAGGAAATGAAGCAAAAGAAGGAAGATGAAATCATTGCAGCGGAAAAGGAAGCCAAACAAATGCAGCGCAAGTATTTTGGTGCCGATGGCGATTTGTTCAAAAAGCGCGAAGAGCTGATCAAACCGATTCAGGATCGCATATTTACTACTATTGAAGAGCTGGCCACCAGCAGAAACCTAGGCATTGTTTTTGACAAAGCCGGCTCGGTAACCATGCTCTATGCAAATATCAAATACGATATAAGCGATGATGTGCTCGATGAATTAGGGTACAGTTTTAATACGCGCCGGAACAAATAGTAAATGGATTGAACTATGTTTCGCGCAATTGAACCACTGAAATGGCGTTAATTTTGGTGGTTTTTTTATGGATAATTAAATTTTATTAAGAAAAAAATTCAGGTATTGAACAATATATTCAATACATTTGCCCCTCATTTAAAAGAGAACTTTAATATCAAATTTTAAACGGACATGAAAAATATTTTCAAACTCATCCTTTTCGTAGCTATCCTCGGTTTTGCCGGCAATGCAAATGCACAAAAATTCGGTCATATCAATTTCGCTGAACTCTACAGCATTATGCCCGGACAAGACACAGCTCAGGCACTGTACGAACAATATGCCCGTGGACTGCAAGCCCAAATGGAAAACATGCAGAAAGAGCTTGAAACCAAGTTTTTAGATTATCAGACCAATATGGCTACAATGTCTGAGATTATCAAGCAAACCAAAGAAAAAGAAATCCAGGATTTACAGGCTCGTATTGAAGCTTTCAATATGTCTGCAACACAGGATTTACAGGCTAAAGAAGCGGAACTTACACAACCACTGATCGAACGTGCGAAAAAAGCCGTTCAGGATGTAGCAAAAGCCAATGGGTTTACTTATATCTTTAATTCATCAGAAGGCTTGCTCCTTTATTCTGAACCTTCGGATAATATCATGCCTTTAGTTAAGAAACAATTGGGTCTTTAGTAAGACGAAACATAATAAAAAAAATCCCGGGCCTTTTGGTTTCGGGATTTTTTATTTATAGAGGTCAGTGGATAAGTACATAGAATGATTTATGCTCGAGAATAAATAGATTTCTCCTCCCGCTGGTCGTCGAAATGACTGTTTGTTAATTGTTTGGGCAAAGGCGGCGAGGACACAACAAAAGGTCATTTCGACAGGAAGCTCATAGCGAAGCGGAGAGCTGGATGGAGAAATCTATGTTACTCAATAACAAATCATTATCGTTTTTATGATTTGCCAAAACTAATATGCACCTACATACTGACCTCTATTTATTTATAGCAATTTATAACGTTTTCCGGGCAGGGCTTTCACTACGGCTTTAAACTCCATATCAAGTAATTGTGTAGCTACACGGCTTAGGGGCATTCCTGCCTGATGGCAAATAAAATCGATACCTGCCTCCTGCCCTTCCGCCTCATTGAGCACATCGGCAATTTTCTGCGACTCTGCATTAAGCTCCACAAATAACTGCTTTTGAACGCCCTTGCTTTCTTCTTTATCGTCGGGAAGCCAGTTCATCAGGTATTGGATGTCGCGTGCGTTCTCGCATAGCGCAGCACGGTTGGTTTTAATCAGCCAATTGCAGCCTTCGGTTTTGTGGTCGCCGGGACGTCCGGGTATGGCAAAAACATCGCGACCATATGAGCCACCAATATCAGCAGTTATAAGCGAGCCACCTTTACGCGCCGTTTCAATGACCAGCACGGCATCAGCCATTCCGGCAACAATGCGGTTTCGCTGAGGGAAATGCTCACGGTCGGGCAGGCTGCCACTGAGGAATTCCGTTATCAAACCGCCTTTTTCCAGCATGCGCGAAGCCAGTCCACGGTTTACTGCCGGATAAATCCGATCGAGACCATGCGCCAGCACGCCAATCGTTTCCTGCTGATGATCCACAGCATATTGATGAGCACAGGAATCAATACCATAGGCCAGGCCGCTGATAATCTGAACATCACCGAGATCCCTGAGGATTTTCTGGCAAATTTCCACTCCGGCCTGGGAAGGCGACCTTGTGCCCACAACAGCCAAAACCTTTTTGGGGTTCAGGTCGGCCTTGCCCAGGGTATAAAGCATCATGGGTGCATCAGCGCAATGCGATAAACGGCGCGGATAGGATTTATCAAGAAAAAAAACAGGCTTGATCCGATTATCTTCAATAAATTTCACTTCCTGTTCGGCGCGCTTCAAAGCAGCACTTTTATGCTCCCTGATTTTTGCTGCAATCATGCTGCCAATGCCGGGCACTTTCATTAATGCAGATGTTTTTTCGTGAAACACAGCTTGCACCCCACCTGTATAAGCAATTAGTTTCTTGCCATTTACATCACCAATACCCGGTATCTGGCTCAAAGAAATTTGATATATAAGATCCATTTAACAATTTTCTAATATTCAAAATTAGGAAAATTATACTTTTGTCTGCAACTTTTACTCAAACAAAGCTAAGGTGAAAAAAGCGCGTATCATGATTGCCCCTTTAAATTGGGGTATTGGACATGCAACCCGTTGCACGCCCATTATACACAAACTGCTTGAAAAAGAGCATGAAGTGCTTGTAGCCACTGATGGCCGGGCAGCGGCATTTCTCAAACAAGAATTTCCGCAACTCAAGCACATCAATTTACCCGGATACAATATCAATTATCAAAAAGAAGGCAATTTCGCACTAAATCTGGCAAAGCAGGTTCCAAAAATTTTTGCCAACATCCGCAAAGAACATAAAGCGACGCTTCAGATTGTGCGCGAGCATCAAATTGACGGGATAATTTCCGATAATCGCTTCGGGCTTTATCACCCTCAAAAGCCAACGGTTTTTATGTCGCATCAATTAAACATTGCCGCGCCGCACCCGATGCTTGAAAAAGTTATCGCCTATTTCAACAATAAATACATCCGCAAATTTGGCCGATGCTGGATACCGGATGCGCCACCTCCCCATAAACTCTCCGGTTCATTATCTACACCGCCTGATGGCGATCCTTTTTTTCAATTTACCGGAACCTTAAGCCGCCTTAATAAACTAAATGATTCTGGGAAACACTATGATTTTTTCGCCATTATCAGCGGTCCTGAACCACAACGGAGCATTTTTGAAGATAAATTAAAACAGCAATTGCTCCACCTAAAACAGCTGAAAGGAGTTGTTGTGCGCGGTTTGCCCGAACTGGACGACAAACCATCAAAATGGTCGGAAAACATAATTGTTTATCCGCACCTTCCTTCCGGCGATATCAACCGCTTCATTGCTGCATCTGATGTAATAATTTCACGATCAGGATATTCAACAATGATGGATTTAGCAGTTTACGGCAGCAAGGCACTGTTTATTCCCACTCCCGGCCAAACAGAGCAGGAATTATTGGCATTATGGCATCAGGAAGCCGGAAATACCGCGACACAAAAACAACAAAACATGGATATCCGTCTGGGTATGGAGCAAGCAATGAAGATGAAAGGAATCCCAAAAAGCAAATCAAGCGACCAATTGGAGATGGTTATTGATGATTTTTTGCACATAATCCACTAAAATTCTTAACTTGACTAATTCATGAAATTTCGTCATGAGAGCACAAACCGCAATAAGAGAAAGGGAGCGCAGATTTTTGGCGCACAGGAATAGCCGTAGCTATTTTGAGCACCAAAAAGATAGCATTCCTTTCTATTGCAGCGGTTTGTGGTCGCAATAGAATATTTTATGAATTAGTCAGGTTAAAGAAATGGATAAACCACTATGTTATCGGATAATATATTTGGTTCTACAGCTTATTTCGAAGAAAATTGTTGCGCTTGTTTTTTAAATTTTAGGGGTCTACTAGGAATTTCGTGGAAAGACAAAAATTAAATCTCCAACAGATTCCTCCAAAGTTTCCTCATTCTTCGGAAACTTTGTCGGAATGACGTGTTTTTATGAAGTCAGGAGGCAAATGCGGCGAGGACATTTTAAAAATATCCTACTGTGTCCTCGCCGCATTTGCCTTAAACATCTAATAAACAGCGTCATTCCGACCGGAACAAAGCCAAACGAAGTGATTAAGGCTTTGTCCCGATAGTTATCGGGAGGGAGGAATCTGTTGGTGTTCGGTTTTTTTTCATCAATAATCTATTATTTATATCTCTGAATGGTTTAAATCTCAAACTTTATGATTACCCACAAAATTCCGAGTAGAACCTAAAAAATCATGAAAGAAGCAGCAAATTATAAACAATATTGCTAATGAACTTTGAAAATCCACAAAAAAGGTGCATCTTTACATTTTAAGAATTGAAAAACAGAATTTTTAAGATGCAACAGAATGCGGAACTCGAACTGGCGAAAAAATTTGTTTACTATACAAACCGAAATGTATTTTTAACCGGCAAAGCAGGTACGGGCAAAACAACCTTTCTCCATAACCTTCAAAGGGAATCCTTAAAAAGAATGGTGGTCACAGCGCCAACAGGAGTTGCTGCAATCAATGCAAAAGGAGTTACTTTGCACAGCTTTTTCCAGATGCCATTTGGCCCGATCCTTTGTGAAAGCGTTGCCGGAAAAAAGGCCGTTCAGGATCAAAAGCAAAAGCGCTTTCATAAAATCAATAAAAACAAAATAAAAATTATCAAGTCGCTTGATTTGCTGGTAATTGATGAAATCAGTATGGTGCGTGCCGACCTGCTCGATGGTATTGACGAAATCCTAAGGCGATACCGCGACAGGAGCAAACCATTTGGCGGGCTGCAATTACTGATGATTGGTGATATGCAGCAGCTGCCCCCGGTTGTTAAGGATGATGAGTGGCAATTGCTGTCCCCTTACTACGATACTTATTATTTCTTTGGAAGCCATGCACTTAAAAAAACCTTTACAGTAAGTGTGGAACTGAAGCATATCTATCGGCAAAAGGATAATGCATTTATTAAGGTTTTAAATGAAATCAGGAATAATTGTTTGAGTCGCGAATCGCTGGAAATCCTTAACGCACGCCATAAAGAAGGATTCCGCGACAGAGATGATGAAGGCTATATAAATTTGACAACGCACAACTATGCAGCGGATCAAATCAATGATGATGAGCTAAATCAAATTAATAGCGAAAAATTTACATATAAAGCACGTATCACCGGCGATTTTCCGGAACATATGCATCCTGCAGCTACACAGCTTGAGCTCAAAAAAGGCGCACAGGTTATGTTCATTAAAAATGATAGCCACCCCTTAAAACGATATTTTAATGGTAAAATCGGAAAAATAACCTCGTTAAGTGATTTAAACATTGAAGTGAGTTGTCCCGACTGGCCTGAGCCTCTGGAAATTGACAGGGAAACATGGAAAAATATCCGCTACAAAATCAATGAAAAAAGCAAAGATCTTGAAGAGGACGAAATTGGCACTTTCACACAATACCCTTTGCGGCTTGCCTGGGCCATCACCATCCATAAAAGTCAGGGATTAACATTTGAAAAAGCCATCATCGATGCAAAAGCAGCATTTGCACACGGACAAACCTATGTTGCGCTGAGCCGCTGTAAAAGCTTAGAAGGATTGATACTGAGCACCAAACTTGCCTATTCTTCGATTATCACCGACCACAAAGTGCAATCATTCAACAAGCAAATTGAAGATAATCCACCTAATAACAGCACCTTAATCGACGCCCAAAAAGATTATCACTACAAGCTGCTTGAAGAAATCTTCAGTTTTAAGGAGATGCGTTATCAAATGGAAGGCTTATACCGAACGGCAAGGGAAAACAACCGCATAATCCATGGGCAACTTTATGAAAAGGTTGCGCAAATGCAAAGACCGGTTTTGGAAGAACTCTGGCAGGTTGGCAATAAATTCCTTGTCCAGGTTCAACGCCTGCTGCAAACTCCCGAAGAAGTTGATAATAATGAGCAATTGCAGCAAAGAATTACAAAAGCAGCTGAATGGTTTATAGCAAAATTTACAGAAGGGCTGGAAAAGCCTTTCTTAAAGCTTAAATGGGATACCGATAATAAAGCGATCAAAAAGCGGCTAAATGAGCACATTGAAAAAATTAAGGAAATTATTGTGTTAAAATCATTTGCTTTTAAAGAATTCCGGAACGGCTTTCATGTGATGAACTATTTAAAGTTGAGGGCCAATATTTTAGCAGGAGATTTCGCAGAAACCAGCGAACGTAAAAAAGCAAAAACCACAACAGAAAAACAATATGTAGGCGAAGAACATGAAGAACTGTTTGACATTTTACGCAACTGGCGCCGCGAACTGGCCAATGAAGCAGATGTGCCGGCCTACATGATCCTGACACAAAAGGCATTAACAGGAATCAGCCAAATTTTGCCACAAAATGAAAAAGAGTTGCTATCAGTAACAGGTGTTGGAAAAAAAACTTTGGAAGCACATGGAGAGGACATATTACAAATTGTAGCTCAGTTTTGTGCTCATAATAAAATTGACCTGAATAAGAGAGAATTACCGGAAATCAAAGAAAAAAAGACGAAAAAGAAAGTAGTGAAAGGAGAATCCCAACTCAAAAGCCTGGAGATTTTTCAAAAGGGCATGAGTCCCAAACAAATTGCCGAAGAAAGGGAGCTCACCCTTTCTACAATAGAAGGCCATTTGGCATGGGCTGTTGGAGAAGGAAAAATTAAACTGAGCAGTAAGCTGATAGCTCCTGAAAAAGAAGCAATTATCAGGGACTGGATGAATGAAAATGAATTTAAAGGGCTCAAAGAAGTTCGGGATGCGTTAGGTGAGACCTTCAGTTTTGGCGAGCTGAAACTTGTGCAAAGCAGCATTAGTTTTGAGGAAAAAGCGAATAAACAGGCGGTGGAATAGTTTCATGTATTATGCCCGATAAAACCGTCATCCCGAATTGCCATAGCAAAGGACTTGCTCAGCAAAAAAAAGTGTGCCCTTTTAGATTCAGTCAGGGTAAAAATTTACTCATCGGATGACTTTGAGTCATCCGATGAGTGCGTTAACTATAAATTCTCCATATCCCCCATCACAAATTCCAAAGAACCTACCAATACCTTTTCCTTCAGGGGAAATGCGCTTTCGACAGGTGCTACGACCCATGCTTTTTCTACATTCAAATCGTCCATGGCATTGTAAAATCCGGCAGAAAGCCCAGGTGCTGATGAAAGTTTAATTTCGACAGCATAAGTCTTGATACCTTTTTGAATGACCAGATCGATTTCACTGCCGTGAGATGTTCTGTAAAATGAATACTCAAAACCCGGAAAATGCTGGATGATATTTTCAATGACCATTGTTTCCCAGGATGCACCAGCAACCGGATGTGCATAAAGAGTATCAAAATCAGGTATTTGCAATAAAGCATGCAGTATTCCGCTGTCGCGGATATATATTTTCGGGCTTTTGACCAGGCGCTTTTTCAGGTTTCCCGACCAGGGCTGCAAAATCCGGATCATATAGGTTTGTTGTAAAGCTTCAACATAGGAACGCACCATGGTGTGCGAGATACCCATGGAATTTCCCAAAGTAGAAAGATTGGCCAATTGCCCCTGGCTATGCGCCAACATTTTCCATAAGCGGTTCATGCTTTCCGGCGGATAATTGATTCCCAATCCTGATAAATCCCTTTCCAAAAAAGTTTGGATAAAGGATTTTCTCCAGATAAAACTCATTTCATCATTATTCAGAAAACTTCGGGGAAAACCACCTTTTGTCCAAAAATCTTTATACAATGGATCCTTATGAGAGACATCCGTTTCTGAAAGCACAAAAGGACTAAGCTCCTGATAAACTATCCTTCCTGCCAGACTTTCACTGCTTTGTTTCAGTAAGTCCGGAGACGCCGAACCCAAAATCAAAAACTGTCCGTTTCGTTGATTTTTATCAATTATATGACGCAGAACTGAAAAAATTTCTGGTTTCCTCTGAATCTCATCCAGACAGATCAATTTATCGCTGTATTGTCGAAAAAACAAGGTCGGTTCATTGAGCTTCACCAGATCATCCGGGTTTTCAAGATCGAGATACACACTTTCTGGATATCCATCAATAATATGCCTGGCCATTGTGGATTTACCACATTGCCTGGGTCCCAATAAAGCTACAGCAGGAAAATTTTCTAAAAGTGCCTGTACCCTCAATTCCGTATTTCTAACCAAATACTTCATAAGGCACAAAGATAAGCAAAAAGCGTGTAAATTGAAAGTCTCACTTTCAAATTACACACTTTTTGATCAAAATCCGCTTATTTTACTTCCATCTGTTCCTCACCCACTCCCTCTGCTCCTTCTCCGAAAGGAATGTCCAGGCTAGGATGCGGCTGGATTTATTAGCAGTGCCCATGGGAATGACTTTTGCTTTGCGCACACCTGATTTTTCCAGTACTATCGTAATTTTCTTGAGCAGCGATTCTTTGGACACCAGGGTAGAAAACCAAAAACAGGATTTTGCAAGCTCCCGGCTTTCTTTGATCATATTTTGAATAAAACCGAATTCCCCACCTTTGTAAATAAGCTCATTGCTCACTCCCGAAAAGCCGGATCTGGGATTTTTATCTTCACCCCCCCTAAGGTTCCTTGCCTTCCTTTGGGTTTCTTTTTGCGCATCGGCAAGCGAAGCATAGAAAGGCGGATTACAAATGCTCAGGTCAATTTTTTCGTTTTGATCCACAATGCCCCTGAAAATAATATCCGGATTGCTTTGCCACCGACAAGCGACCTTGTCTTTCAAGGCCGGATTATTTTGCACAATCGTGCGGGCAGATTTAACGGAATCGAGATCGACGTCGGAAGCAATAAAATTCCATTGATATTCCGAAACGCCGAGAAGAGGATAGATGCAGCTTGCGCCTGTTCCAATATCCAGACAGGTGATTTTGTCTCCTAAGGGGATTTTGCCCGAATTACCCTCCGCAAGCAGGTCGGCCATATAGTGCAGATAATCAGCCCTGCCCGGGATTGGCGGACAGAGGTTTCGGTTCGAAAACTCCCAAAATTCTATGCCGTAGTAATAATTCAGGATTGCCTGGTTCAGCAATTTCACAGCCTCCGGTTCGGAAAAATCAACAGATTTCCCACCATATTTATTGGGCTCAATAAAATCATCCAAATCCGGTTTGATTTTGACTAATGCCTCCAGGTCATATCTTTCACGGTTTTTATTGCGTGGATGAAGCCTCTGCTTTATCTGTTCTTTTCTTTTTTTTGACATGTATTGATGATGGTTTTAAATCACACTAATCCTTATCTTCTTCTTTTTTAACTTACTGTTATTTAACTGTGCTGCCAGCTTTTCAGCCAAAGTGGCATCCACAGCCACAAAAGCAGCATCTTGTTTCAGTTCAATTACACCCAATTGCTCTTTTTGAATCTGTCCCTGTTTCAAAAACAATCCGGCAATATCGCCTTTTGATATTTTATCGCGCCGTCCACCATTGATATACAAGGTTTTCCACTTCATTGTCGGAACATGCTGCATTTTCGGATGATCTTCAATATTCAGGCGTTCAGGATTAATTTCCTGAATAAAATCCGGCAATTCCTCATCCTTAAAATGCAGGATGAACGCAATACCATCGCGTTTCATCCGGGCTGTACGGCCGTTTCGGTGTGTAAATTCCTTTTCATGAATGGGAAGGTGATAATGCAGGATAAATTTGATTTCAGGAATATCCAGTCCACGGGCAGCCAGATCGGTAGCCAGCAGCAGCTGGTTTGTGCCATTCCTGAATTTTATAAGCGAGCGCTCCCGATCCTTTTGCTCCATACCTCCGTGAAAGCACTGATGATTTATTTGATTTTTTTGCAAAAATCCGCTTACACGCTCCAGAGCTTCTTTGTGATTACAAAAGATGATGCCGGGTTGTGATCCAAGAAAGCCGAGTGCATTTTTCAATGATTTAAGCTTATCTTTTTCGGGAGAAAGCAGCACTTTCACTTCAAGCTTTGCCACACCATCGCTCAGGTAATTTATGGTAAGTTCATTTCTCAGCCCAACAAATTCCGGCATTTCCACTTCATTGGTTGCGGAAGTCAGGATTCTTTGCTTCACGTTGGGCAAGGCTTCAACAATCGCCTTCATTTCTTTTTCAAATCCGATTTCCAGAGACTTATCAAATTCATCCAGCACAAGGGTATGGATTTGATCCAGAGAGAAACCATCCCGCCGAAAACGATCTGCCACCTGCCCGGCGTACCAATCAGAATTGCTGGCAGTTGTTTCAGGTCCAGGCGATCCTGCTGTCCGGCACGGCCACCATACACGGCATTAACTTTAAATCCCGTACCCATTTTTCGGGCTACCTGTTCAATCTGCTGCGCTAATTCCCGCGAAGGAACAAGGATAAGAGCCTGTATTTCCGCACATTGCTCATCCAGCTTTTCGATTAAAGGCAAAAGAAAAGCCAGAGTTTTCCCACTTCCGGTAGGTGAAAGCAAAACCACATCCGATTTGCTCCGGATTGCTTCACCGGCTTCCAACTGCATGGGATTCAGTGCATCAATTTCAAATTTCTTCAGCCAGGCATCCATTCGCTGGTTGGCAAAAGCTCCTTTTGGGTTTATATTGGTTTGTGACATATCTTTAATTAATAATCTTGTAATAAGTCATAGGACTAATCTATCGTACCAAAATCCCGGCAGATTCTCCGTCAATACTGACACAAAGCATCCTTTTCTCAGCATCATAGAAAAAATCCGGTTTTGATTTGTCTTCATTAACCAAAACTTCCTCCGGTTGAGCCAGCCAGTTATGGATCATGAACTGATAATGCCTTTTTTTGGGTTTTCCTGCATAATCACCATTCTGTGGATTTTGCATCATCAAAGTCAGAGAACCATCAGCATTAGCTTCTGAAAGGAAACGGATTATTTCGCATTGTCCATCTATCCAGGCATTTTGTGTTTGGCCATCATCTTCATAATACCATCCTTCGGATGATTTTTGCGCCGGATCGTAATAAAAATGCACATCCAGGCTGTCGCTATTGTATTTGTCGAGGGTTTCAAAGACGCGCACCATCGGCACGAAAGCACCGGCTTTTACAAAAACCGGAATGGAGTTTTCCTGCGTTTTCACTTTAATTTCCCTGCCACCCTCAAAGCGTTCATCGGTTTCAAAATCAAACCATGCGGCATGTTCGGGCAAATAAATTTTTTCTTTTTCCGATTCTTTATCCACCACAGGATGCACCAAAAAAGCATCGCCCCAGAGGTAGCTGTATTTTTCTTCGATCAACTGATCATCATCTTCCATATAAAATAGCGGGCGCATCAAAGGCATACCTGTTGTAGCATTTTGCCAAGTCATGGTATAGAGATAAGGCGTCAGTCGATAGCGCAGCTCAATGGCTTGCTTTGCCAGATTTTTGGTATGATCATCCCAAAAGACAGGCTCTGCAGGAACGTCTTCCTGCGCATGAGTACGATAGATCGGCTGAAAAACACCGTATTGCAACCAACGCACATACAATTCCGCATCCTCATAAGCACCTGCAAAACCACCCAAGTCACTCGACATATAAGCCAAACCCTGCATGCCCATTTGCATGGAAATTTCCATCTGGGAATTCAAGCCCTCCCAGCTCCTGCCGACATCACCAGACCAGGGCATCATGCCATAGCGCTGCGAGCCGACAAAACCCGAACGCATCAAAATAAGCGGTCGTTCCTCTGGGAAATCTTTCGCATAGCCGTCATAAATAGTTTTTGCCCAAATGTGTCCATAGGCATTATGCACCTCCTCGCCACGACCATTCACATGCAACAAATCATCGGGATGTACTTCGGGTTCGCCCAAATCACCCCACCAGCCAGACACACCGCTGAGCGTGTGCTTTTTATACACATTCCAGAACCAATCTTGTGTTTCGGGTTTAAAAATATCAAGCAGGCCGGTTTCGCCAAAAAAGAAATTATAGGTATAGGGACTGCCGTCCGCCTTTGTGCCCAACAATCCCAATTTACTGGTAATCGGAAAGTTAAAACTCTCTGTTAAGATGAAAGGTTCTGTGATTAAAATAGTTTTTACACCTTCGTTTTTGAGCTTTTCCATCATTCTATCCGGCTCAGGAAAAGAATCGCGATACCACTCCAGATTACCCATCGAGCCTTGCAGTTCCGGGCCAAACCAGTACAAATCAAGCACAATGGCGTCCAGAGGGATTTCATCTTTTTTATAAGCTGCAACCGTTTCCTCTACTTGTTTTTGGGTGTGATATCCCATGCGCGATGCGATATTTCCAAGCGTCCAGCGTGCGGGCATGGGCTGCCTGCCGGTGATGTGCGTAAATTCTTTGCTAAGCTCAGGCCACGAATCAGAGGCAATCACGATATAGCTCATACGACCGCCAACCGCCTCAAAACTCAAAATATCTTTTTGTGTCGCGCCAAGATCCATAAAACCGCTGGCTGCATTATCAAAAACAATCATATACTTGCGCGATGAAATCATCAACGGCATGGAATAATACATCAAATCGGCATGTAAACCATAACCATAACTGGCCCGGTTGTACAGTTTCAGGCGATTGCCCCTGCGGTCCATGCCCAGCACACGTGAACCGCCACCCATCAGTTTTTCATCTTTGCTGATCTTCATCCTGAAGCCTTGAAGCGAATCATTTTCAAAGTAGCCGGCTTCCTCTTCAAAAAGCGGCTTATCGTCGTATAAATATTTGATTTGCAATGGCTTTTGATTGATTTCTAATTTCAAGCCGCTGGAAATTAGCCTGAGCCCACTTTCTTTTTCTTCAATTTTCAGGGCGATATATCCCGGCTTAGCGTCAATGGCAAAGGATGGCGGATTTTCATATCCTTGCGGGATGAAGCTGCATTCTACGGCATCAACTGTAAAGAAAACCAGTTCCAATAAACCGTCATTACAATTAATTTTCAGACCGTTTTGCGTCTTTTCCCAGGAAAGCATTTCCCTTTCCTGCGCAATAAGCCCACTTCCTGCAACAAGCATCAACAAGACAAACGACAGGAACCTCAACTTTAAAGAAATCCTCATAAACCAAATATTAATTTTAAAAATAAATCAGCAATATTAATCTAAATTCCAAACACTTAACCTGAATAATTCACAATATTTTATTGCGTTTTGTGCTCTCATGACGAAATTTCATGAATTAATCAGGTTAAACACCCGATGTATTCAGATTTCCCAAACTAATGGTAATCATTTTCTTCTGATTCGGGTCATCATCATTGTGCAGCTCCTGCGTAATCTGAAGGTGAAGGTTGTAAATACTTAATTCCGTTTCTTTACTTGATATCGTACCAATTTTCAGGATATCACTATTAATAATTCCGTCATTTCGTGAATTTTCTTTTCCAAATACAGCATCGGGATGTTGATCCAAAATGCTTTTATCATAATTCTGACTGAAATCATAAATATTTGCAACATCATCAATGGTAATAATTTGCAAGTTCTCCACACCTTCCATATTGGTCATGAACCAGGTATGCACATTTTCATCGATCAGGCATCGGTTCAAATCATCTTTAATAAGGACGCGTGCATTATTGATGATGGCGCGGCCATAAAAATTCCCATCAAATGTATATATTTTATCATAAGTAATGGCATAGCGCAGATTAATGGCCCCAATGATTTTGCGCATTTTGGGATACATATGAAATGCATTATAAACACGCAGCACCATAGCAAAATTAGTTGCAAAAAGCAGAGAGTGCAAAGGTGTATCAAAAATAAAAAATCCGCCGTCGCCTGTGCTGATAAACTGCTCATCGATATCCTTCTCGGTGTATTTCTGAAAAACAAATGCATGATTTTGCTTACAAAGCTGTATTGTTTTATAAATGAATGTTTTAAACAAAAACGGAATCAGGGTTTGCTCAAAAGTCCCAAAAGAGCTGTAACGGTAAATATCCAGTCCCAGCACCGATTTACGCATCATTTCAGGGTATCCGACATATTCTTCCAGCATGGCTTTCAGATCGTCACTTTCAGGAACAATATTGGTTTTCTCAAAAATAATCCTGCGGTCATTCTCTTTCAGAATCTGAGCAATATCCTGATAATGCAGGTTGCGTATAGGTTTTTTCATAGACTTGGGTTTCAATTCATTAAAACATCAAAACAAACAATTTATCAATAAAACAGGCAAAATAACGATTAAAACGAACTATTATTTCGCCGGGTTTTGCACATAATCCTGACGAAATTAGTGAAAACTTATGAAAAAGCACAGAGCATCAATGCTATTCAATTCGTATTTTTGCAGCCTCAAAGAAATATCAATTGAAATTAAATCCGTTTTCTATGATTTTTTTCTTCAGGCTCCCCGATAACAAAATCATTGCTGCCGAATCGTCAAAGCAGCTCACAGCAAAGGATACCGAAAAGCTCTGCTGGCTTTTTGGCAATGCCGAAATCATTGATGATCAGAAAATTTCCGGTTGGTTCTGCGGGCCTCGCCGTGAAATGATCACCCCCTGGAGCACCAATGCTGTAGAAATCACGCAAAACATGGGCATTGAGGGCATCATCCGTATTGAGGAATTCGAAGCGCAGGAACATGCCGGTTTCGATTTCGATCCAATGCTCAAGGCGGCATGGAATGGACTGGACCAGAACATTTTCCGCATTGATATTGAGCCGGAAAAAATCAAGGAAATCGACGATATTGATGCCTACAACCAAAGTGAAGGGCTGGCACTCAGTCCGGAAGAGGTTGATTACCTCAAAGGGCTCAGCAAAAAACTCGGCCGTAAACTCACCGACAGCGAAGTTTATGGTTTTGCGCAGGTGAATTCAGAGCATTGCCGCCATAAAATTTTCAACGGCATTTTCACCATCAACGGAGAAGAAAAAAAGGAGAGCTTGTTTGCCTTGATCAAAAAGACGTCGAAAACCAATCCCAATTTTCTGGTGTCCGCTTATCGCGATAATGTAGCCTTCATCCTGGGCCCCGGCATCCGGCAATTTGCACCGAAACGCCAGGATAAGGCCGATTTCTTCGAACTGAAACCGCTCGAATCCATCATCTCGCTAAAAGCAGAAACCCATAATTTTCCAACCACTGTTGAGCCTTTCAACGGTGCCAGCACAGGAACCGGCGGTGAAATCCGCGACCGTATGGCCGGAGGGAAAGGCAGCCTGCCGCTTGCAGGAACAGCGGTGTATATGTGCAGCTATCCGCGCAATGACACAGGCCGCGACTGGGAAAAACAAATCCCTGAACGTCAGTGGCTTTATCAAACACCGGAGCAAATCCTCATCAAAGCATCCAATGGCGCCAGCGATTTTGGAAATAAATTCGGACAACCACTGGTTTGTGGATCGCTCCTCACTTTTGAGCATGAAGAAGACAACAAAAAGCACGGATTTGACAAAGTAATCATGCTGGCTGGCGGTATAGGCTACGGAAAAAAATCGGAAAGCCATAAAGACGTGCCCGAAGAAGGCGATATCATTGTGCTGCTGGGCGGCGACAACTACCGCATTGGCATGGGTGGTGGCGCTGTGTCATCGGTTGCTACCGGCGAATTTGGCCAAAGCATCGAGCTGAATGCCGTGCAGCGTGCCAATCCTGAAATGCAGAAAAGGGTTTATAACGCCATCCGCGCGATGAGCGAAATGGACATCAATCCTTTGGTTTCCATCCATGATCACGGAGCAGGCGGACATCTCAACTGCCTCTCGGAGCTGGTGGAAGAAACCGGAGGAAAAATCGATATCAGCAAACTCCCTGTTGGAGACCCTACCCTTTCGGCCAAGGAAATCATTGGTAATGAATCGCAAGAACGCATGGGCATGGTCATCCAGCCCGAAAAACGTGAAATCCTGAAAAAAACTGCCCAGCGCGAACGCTCACCATATTATGAAGTAGGTGAAGTGACAGGCGACAAACGTTTTTCATTTACCAACAAAGAAGGCAAAAAACCCATCGACCTCGACCTGATGGATTTCTTCGGCAATCCACCACGCACTTTACTCTATGACCAAGACCGCAGCGCCGGTTTTGCAGCCATTGAAAATAAAAACAGTTTCACCGAAACACTGAAACAGGTGCTGCGCCTCGAAGCGGTTGCCTGTAAGGACTGGCTCACCAATAAAGTGGACCGTTCCGTAACAGGACGTATCGCCATGCAGCAATGTGCCGGTCCGCTTCAACTTCCCTTAAACAATCTCGGTGTTGTTGCTTTGGATTATGATGGCGAAAAAGGTATTGCTACCTCCATTGGCCACGCGCCGGTTGCCGGGCTCAAAGATCCGGAAAAAGCCAGCCGCCTCTCCATTGCAGAAGCATTGACCAACATCATTTGGGCGCCACTGACCCACGGGCTCAAAGGCGTTTCGCTGAGTGCCAACTGGATGTGGCCTGCAAAAAATGATGGCGAAAACGCCCGGCTTTACCGTGCTGTAGAAGCGGTGAGTGAGTACGCATGCGCACTCGGCATCAACATCCCAACCGGAAAAGACAGCCTTTCGATGACACAGAAATATCCAAATGGCGATGTGGTTTATTCGCCCGGAACTGTGATTATATCGGGTGTTGCTGAAGTAAGCGACATCAAAAAAGCGGTCAGTCCGGTCATTGACGCAACAAAAGGAGGACAAATTGTTTACCTGCCTTTCTCAGATATGCAGTTTGCCACTGCCGGAAGCAGCTATGCACAGGTTTGCAATAAAATCGGCAGCCAGGCTCCCGATGGGATGGATGCTGAAACTTTTGCAAAAAACTTTGCTGCCATTCAGGAACTCATTGCAAATGAAGAAGTTTACGCCGGTCATGATATTGGATCCGGTGGCCTGATAACCAGCCTCCTGGAGATGTGTTTTGCAAGCAATAATACCGCAATGGACATCCAGCTGGACAAGCTGAGCCGGAAAGATATAAACGATATCCTTTTCAGTGAGCAACCGGGTATTGTGCTGCAAATCAGCGAGAATGGCGTAAAATCATTGGATAAAAAAGGCATCGCTTATCACACAATCGGAAGCCCGAAAGAAGGTTCTGATCTTATTATTACATCTAAAGGCGATATAACAGCGCTCAATATTGCGGAATACCGCGACATTTGGTATCGTTCATCGGCTATGCTCGATAAAAAGCAAAGCGGTGAAGAAAAAGCCCTGGAGCGCTACGAAAACTATAAAAAGCAAGCTTTGGATTTCCGTTTCCCCGAAGACTTTGAAGGCAAAGGCATTTTTGATGAAAGCCAGGAACGCAAAGCCAAAGCCGCCATCATCCGCGAAAAAGGCGTAAACGGCGACCGTGAAATGGCCTACAGCCTTTATGCAGCCGGATTTGATGTAAAAGACATCCATATGACCGACCTTATCAGCGGTGAGGAAACACTGGAAGATGTACAGATGATTGTGTTTGTTGGTGGCTTCTCCAATAGCGATGTTTTGGGTTCGGCCAAAGGATGGGCCGGTGCCTTCCGTTATAACGAAAAAGCCCGCAAAAGCCTGGAAGCTTTTTATGCCCGTCCCGACACGCTCAGCCTGGGAATTTGTAATGGCTGCCAGTTGATGGTAGAACTGGGCCTGATCAAAGCCAATCAAAACGGTGAAGCCAAAATGCTGCACAACGAATCCGGTAAATTTGAATCGGCATTCCTGAATGTGGATATCCTGGAAAACCAAAGTGTAATGCTCCGCAAGCTAGCCAGCAGCAAACTGGGTGTTTGGGTTGCGCATGGAGAAGGAAAATACGAACTTCCCGGCGGTGAAGACAACTGGAATATTGCTGTAAAATACAGTCATGCCGGCTATCCGGGCAATCCGAATGGCAGCAACTACAATACCGCAGCAATTTGCAGTGCAGATGGCCGCCATCTGGCGATGATGCCCCACCTGGAACGCGCTGTTTTCCCATGGCAATGGGCGCATTATCCGGCAGGGCGTAAGGATGTAACAAGTCCATGGTTGACAGCTTTTGAGGAGGCCAGGGAGTGGATTTTAAACAGTAAATAGTTTTTGCCCATAATGTCCGATCTCAGCCATTTTCTCTTGCTTGCAAAAAGTTCCTTATCTTAGCAAACTACATTCAAATGTAATTTTAAGGAGTTTAATACAGCGACGACATTATTTAAAGTAAATAAGGATTTGGCGGCTGCATGCATAAGAGGGAATATTTTCAATAATAACATTATGATATTGGTTTAATTTTTCATTGAAAAGTTGATGTTTAGATGAAAAACAAATTTTTAAACAATTTAAACTGGCATGACAGTGTTCTACAAGAAATCACGTTCATCAGAACAAACTCATTAGATCAAGTTATACTTCTTTTAAATCTAATCGCAGATTATGAAAATCAGGTATCAGAGTTGACGAAAGTTGTTTTTAAAAACTGTTTAATGGTAAATTCTAAAATGTTATGGGGTATTTCATGTATGTCTGAAGGTGAAATGATATATTCAGCAGAAACCACCTTCAATAAAGAACGTATTACGAAATACATGAATAATTGGAATATTAAAAGAATAAATGATTACAGAGAGTTTAAATTGGAATTGGCTTCAACAGGATCTGAATTACATTTAATCTATAAAGATGTTGAAATAATCAAAATAGAAGAAAAAGAAATTCATAACGCCCCACCTCATATTGAATTAAAGAAATAACAAATTCCTTGGCTTTCATTAGAAATCCCATATGAGAACAATGATAAACTGTAAAACAAAATATATAGCAATAACGGAAAATCAGGACTTGTCATAGCAGCAACCATCGTCGTGACATTTAAATCTTTCTGAAAACACATACCAGAACTTACATTATTTTAAAGACAAAAAATCACAATTATGAGTGTACACATAGAAGCAAAAGAAGGACAAATAGCAGAAACCGTTCTGCTGCCCGGCGATCCGCTGCGGGCGAAATTTATTGCAGACAATCTGCTGGAAGATGCGGTTTGCTACAATCAGGTACGTAATATGCTGGGCTATACCGGCACCTACAAAGGCAAACGTGTTTCTGTGCAGGGAACCGGCATGGGTGTTCCATCCATTTCGATTTATGTGCAGGAACTGATGGAAAGCTATAACTGCCAGAACCTTATCCGTATTGGTACTTGCGGCGCTATACGCGAGGATGTGGCCTTACGTGATGTAGTCCTGGCGATGGCAGCATCCACCGACAATAACCAAAACCTATTGAAATTTGGTGGCATGAGCTATGCGCCCCACGCCAATTTTGAACTGCTCCGCAAAGCCTGGGAAGTAACACAAAAAAAAGGACTGAAGGTACAGGTAGGCAACATCCTTACTTCCGATACTTTTTACCATGAAGACATGGAAGCCGCCTACCGCGAATGGAAAAAGCACGGCATACTGGCAGTGGAAATGGAAAGCTCAGCACTTTATACACTGGCAGCACGTTTTGGACGCAAAGCCCTGACTATTCTAACGGTAAGCGACCACATTGTCCTGGAACAACGCACCAGCGCCGAAGAACGCCAAACAGCTTTTGGCCAGATGATTGAAATTGCATTGGAAGCGGTTTCATAAAAAAACGTTGGGGCGCGATGCATCGTGCCCCAACGTTTTTTCAAACATCTGATCGTATATTGCAAGCTTCATTCTTTGCTGGTCCAAACCGAAATATCTTCTTCAATCCAGGGCGAAGAATAATCTCCCAAATATGCCCTTATACGGTAATAATATGTATTGGGGGTTGAAATATCCAAACATGAATCATGAAATGAACTTTCATCTTTTGCAGCAAAATAATATTTTTCCAGCCATCGCTCATTGTTTTTTCTGCGATCTATTCTAAAACCATCAATATCAGTCCAAAGATGTTTCCAGCTTAAATCCGCGCTATCTCCTCCACTATAATCAATACTAAAATACTCAACTTCATATATCTTTGAACTTACATTAAGCTCATCATAATCAGATCTTTCCTCCCCCAGTACGGCACATACCCGATAATCAATTACTGTATCAAGCGGAAAAAGAGTATCCTCAAAAAACTCCTCCTTTGTCCGGCACAGCTCATCCCAGTTTGATTCACCGGTGATTTTTCGTTCCAAAACAAAACAATCCTCCCCTACGCTTTTATCCTTCCAGTCAAGACGTAACACATTAGCATTAAACCTCCTGGTCATCAGATATTGTGGTGCACGCAAAACGCGGGAAGATTTGATAATTGCAGGAATGGACTTTAGGCCATCATTACAGGCTGTAAATCTATACTCAACGCCAATATTTCTATATAAGTCATCTTCCAGCTCCAGTACATCTGGCGGCAATATTTTATAATTCATAACCCACTCACTGTTCCCTAAATTCCGATCAATAACCACACTGTCAATCTGGTACACAGGTTTATCCCAGCTTAAAACTGCCACCGATCCGTTTATACTGCAATTGATATTTTGTGGACAAAAATATATCTTACTATTAACCTCAAGGTATGCAGAAGCTTTTCCCGGAAGGGTGGCGCAGATACGATAAGTATATATTTGGTCATCAATCGGAATAATTGTAGTATCTCTCCATTCGCGGGAGGTAGGAGGCAGAACTGCAAAAGGAGAAACCCATTCTTCTGCTCCGGCTTTACGGTCGATTTGAAATCCATCCAGTCTGTCAAAATCCGCAGTCCATTCCAATAATCGGCTCGTCAGCGTTGAATCCGAGATTTGAAAGCTTTGTGGTGCCCAGCCATCATCTCCCAACCGGGTGTTATCATCCCAGGGATTATCCCACTCGCGCTGGCAGGAGAGTAAAAATGCCATTAAAACTATGATAAATATTAGAATTCGTTTCATCTTTTTAATTTTAATGCCTGATGCAGCGAACGGAATAGCCTAGCTGCTTCACGGTTTTAACTCGCAAAACAGCGCCAAAGTCTCTAATTTCATAGGCACACGTTTTATCCAAATACATACTAGATGACCAAAAATTCGTTTGATATCTAAGACCATAGAAGGAGTTACTTTCACTTAAAATTCCGGCTCCGCGAGCAGAAAAACCACTTTGATTATTTCCACCGCCATCCGACCAGTAATAGGTGTCTCTCAGGTTAGTTGTAGCAGCGGTAGTACCACCAACATATGCGAGCAATTCTTCCCATTCTGATTCTGAAGGTATATGCCAGCCTTGCGGACAAATACCCTGAGCTCCTTCATCGGAAGAATAATTCATCATTTCATCCCAGCTATAGAGTGCTCCATAAGTTTCGCAATTATCAATATTATTATCATAGCAATATCGCTCCACTTCTCCATCATTTGAAAAAACCCAATGTGATGCTTTAAATCTCCCCATATTAAGGTTCTCCTTCATCCAGCATTGATCCCCAATCAAAACAGTTTCGTAATCATTTCCCTCATTATCTGTCATTACTGCGGGGCAAGCTATCTCTGTTTTAAAAACAAATTCAGAACCATAGCCAACAGCAGACGGATTTGCCGCATAGGCACGCACATAATAAGTTGTATTGGGTTCCAATCCGTTCATCAGGCTTTCAAAAGAATCGGATTCTTTACCCTCGCTGGTGTGGTCATCATTGATATCCGGATTATGCTCCGTGCTCCAACAAACACCACAGGACATAATTTCAAAGCCTCCATTATCAGTAATACTACCTCCACAACAGGCTCTGCTTGAACTGATATTAAAAGGCATTAGGGTATTTACAGTCGGCTTGCCGGCCTGTAGTGTAAAAAAAACTTTCTCCTCCCCATAATCAATATCCACTGCATTAATAGCATAGGCACGCACATAATATTTCGTGTCAGGCAGCAAATCATTGAGTTGACTTTCAAACTCTCCCAGTCCCTCTCCTTCAAAAGTATGGTTCTCATGAAAAGCGGGTGCCCCTGTCTGATTCCAGCAAACGCCACGATGAGTCACCTGAACACCCCCGTCTGTAATTACCATTCCTTCGCAAAGGGCAGAAGATATTCCAATATCTTTTACTTCTCCGGTACTTACTTCCGGAACCTGACCTACGGGTGTACTGAAGGAATAATTGCTACTGTAGTCAATACCGGCAGCATTTCTCGCCCAAGACCTGAAATTATAAACGGCATCCTGTTCAAGCCCGTTTATTTCTGCAGAGAATTCACCTGTCCCACTACCCACTAAAATGTTATCGTCCTCAATGCTTGGGTAATCTCCTTTTTTCCAACAGAACCCCCTTTCTGTTACTGGTGTATCACCACTACTTACCACATTGCCGTGGAGAACAGCAGTAGTTGCCGTAATATTCGTAGCATCTGAGGCTGCTGCAGATGGCTTATTTCCAATAAGCGTTTTAAAGCTTCTTTCATTCCCATAGACCGTATCACTCCCTTTAATAATATATGCACGCACATAATAAACCTGCTGGACTTTCAGTCCTGTCATTTCACTGACATAGACCCCATCGCCGCTTCCATCATCTGTAAAATAATCATTTAACTCAGGCTGCGAGAGGGTATCCCAACAAATACCACGCTGATCAATTTCTTCATGAGATTCCATTATCTCACCACCACTTTTCGCATAATTGGCACCTATTTCCGTGATTTCCCGAGTAATCAATGACGACAGCACCAAATCTTTTTGAGCCTTGGCCGACTGATAATGCAAACTGTATGCGTAGAGCCTGTAAGAATAAATATTTGCAGAGTAATCAAGCCCTTTATCAATATAAAAACTTTGTCCCGGATCCTCAAGAACCGCATACTCTTCTTGCCAACTGTCATCGTTTACCTTACGGTCAATTTTAAAACCGTCAATATCTTTATCCGGAAAATCCCAGTCCAGAACTGCTTCATCTGTGCCCGATGGGGATATATTAAGCACAGGCCCGGCCATGCCGGAATAAAAACCAAATTCATTTCCATGGCTGTTTAGTTGTTCTGCTTTAACTATAAAACGATAGACAATGCTTTTATCCGAATCGAAAGAATCGTCAATAAAGCTACCATCATCCATTTTTAAGTTTGCAACGTTCTCATAAGATAAAGCTTCCACCTTCCTCTGCAAAACAATGTCGTGATTATAGGTTGATGGGTTTTCCCATGTAATTTCTACCCTTTGATCATCCATCCGCCGAATAAAACACTTATCCGGAGTACTAAGGCCCGATTCTTTTTTAAAATTACATCCTTCGGATAATACATTCCCTTTGAAAGCGCGAATAATGTAATGGACATAAAATCTATCAGTTGTTTTCATATTAAATACAGAATCAGTATAAGCAGTATCAACTGCCGGGACAGTAGCAATTAGTTTTGGTTTCACCACAGTGGTATCAATTTGATCACTATCAGCCAGTGCACGATATATTTTGAACCCTTCAATGCCATCCGGACTGTCGAATGTCCAAAAAAAACGGAATATATTGGGCGAAAGTGAGTATATATTGCTAAATTGAGGTTTTGGACGTTTTAAATAATTTTTCGCTTCATAATAATCTGATAACAAATGAGCTGCCATAGCGTAGATCCGATAAGTATATGTAGCGCTTTCCAGTGCATCAACTTCCTGTATCCAGCTTCTGCTTTCTCCGGGTAATAAGGCAATATTTTCAAAGTTTTCCCCATCTTCTGATATATCGACACGAAAGCCACTTACATCTTCATCATGTTGTGTCCAGGTTATCTCGAGTTTGTCGAAGGATATCATACCAAATTGCAAATTAGAAGGAGCCCATTCAGAAGGAGGCATCTCCCCTTTATGATCCCATTTGTTATCCCACTCGCGCTGGCAGGAAAGAACTGCAATCACAAATAAAAGTACAGTCAAAACAACAAAACCTTTATTCATAGGATTATTTTTTGTTATTACCAACAGAGGTTTCTGCCCGGCAGGATTCGTAAACCGAACTATAGGCATAAACACGATAAGTATATGAGTTTGAGTTCAAATCCAATGCAATATCCTCAAAAAAACAGTCCTCCGGATCCTCCACTGTAGCATAATCCAATTCCCAATCCCCTTCATTTATTTTTCGGTCAATTTTATAACCATCAATTCCGTTGGGAGGAAAAATCCAACTTAAACTTACTGTGCTTTCGCCCGTATGACTGACTGTTAATTCAGGGGCTGCCGGACCGGAATAAAAATACAGCCACGGAAGATCCATATAGTATTCACCGGAAACAGTTTTAAGGTTGTACTTTACTTCTTGATTCATTTCAAAACGATCATCCTGAACCATTTCATCATCCATTTTCACTGTGGCGATATCTACAAACACAGCAGGATCCTGAGACCTATCTAATCTCTGGAAAATGATATCATGATTATAAATACTGGGCGTTTTCCAAACAATATTTACCGTATGCTCATTCTGTCGGATAATTTTAGCGTTGCGCGGTTCTGCTATACTTTGCAAACCATCACCAAAAAACCTGCATTCCGCTGTTGTATAGTCGCCATTATATGCCCGAACATAGTAAGTCATTGAAAAGAAGTTCCCATGATTCTTTGGAAAAACAGCGGAATCTATATATGAAGTTGTCGTTAAAGGCAAATCTGCCAATATTTCCCAATCGGTACTTATCAGCTCATTCTTATAATCCATGCTAAACAATCCCCTAACAATTCTAAATCCCTCAGCATCATAGATATTATCATACTCCCATTTAAACTGATAAACATTGGGACATAAAGTATCTGAACTGACATAGGTTGGCCCGGGGATCTCCCAGCTCAAATATTTTTTGCAATATCCCGATCTGTATTCACCGGCTTTTGCACATATACGGAGCGATAAATAGTGCCCCAGAAAATCATCAAGAGTAAGAATATAGCTCCGCGCACCTTTAGGCAAATCAGCAATCAGTTTGTGACGCGTTTCATCCATAGCCCCTTCAATTATAAAACCTTCAATATCCGTATCATTTTGATCCCAGCTAATCTGGACTTCACTGAATGAAAGGCGATTAGACTGCAAATTAAATGGCGTCCATGATTCCGGATCAAGATCTTTTTTATACTCCCAATCATCATCGCGGCTACAAGAATTAAATACAGAAAGCATTAGAACTGCAGCAAAAAAAATCAATAAATTCTTCATAGTATTTTAATCATTTCGTAAACATCGAATTGAGAAACCTAAAACATCTTCGGATTCGGAACCATCCAGTGAAGCTTCATCATAACGTGCAAAAAAGTAGCGCCCTTTTCCGTCAACTTCTGTACTGGTGTACCAATATCCGCCTTTTTTCAGTTGATTGAAACTGTTTGTACCCGACCAGCCACCTCCAAAAGCAGCAAAACCAAATAAATCAACAGCCTGAGTGTTGGGTTCGTCCCAATGCTCAGTTCCGGTTTCTTTAAGTTTGGCCCCGGCATTGGCCAAACCACCCAAATAGTTGGTCAGGTTTTTCCACTCCAGGTTTGAAGGCAAATGCCAGCCCTGAGGGCAAACGCCCTGTACACCGCTTGGAACAGCCCCACTAGGCTGCTCCCCATTAAGTGCTGCTGACCAATCATACAGACTTCCGTATTCGTCGCACATGGCATTATCATCATCGTAACACCTGCTGGCATCATTGCGGTAATCCAGATTTTCCGCCATCCAGCATTGATTGTTAATTTGTGTGGTTTTGTACAGTTTATTATCGCGCTCATCGATCATCAAAGCCCCACATTTATACACCTGTTTGAAATCTCTGGATGCGGACTCTTCTCCTTTAACTTCAACAGATATCCGGTACAATACAGCCACTTCATCCAAATTGAACCCTGAATTATCCGTGAGGCTGAAAACACCCGGGCTGAGGCGTGTATATTGAAGTTGCCAATCTTCAGTGCCTACTTTCCTGTCTATTATGAAAGCATCATAATCCTCATAATTATATTCCCACGAAAGTTTCACAGATATTTCGGATAACACGCGAACATCAAGGAGTTCTGCAAGCGGAATTTCGGAATCCGTGCTTTTTTCAACACTAGTGGATTCATAACCTTCCTGGCGGTTTAAAACCCTATAGTTTATACTTTTATTCATTTCAAAACTATCATCAAGATATTCAAAACCTGAAGTGCTGCACAGAAGAGCCCAGTCTTCGCCCGCATACTGTCTGTATATTTCAAAATTGTTCCCCTCCTCTTGTGCGCAATCCCAGTTTAAATTAATCTTACATAAGTCCTGCTTCACTATTTGAAAATCCACTGGCGCTGGGATCATGGTATTCGTTTGCTGTTCTTCATATTCCGAAAGTTCATTATTGTATTTTACAGCAATGCGGTAAGAAACGTTTCGGTTTACATCCACATCATCATCCAGAAATGAAAGCTTTTTGGTCGTTGTTAGATCTTGCCAGGGTCCATCATCATATTTTCTTTGGATGATGAATCCATGGACATCTTCTACAGATTCATATTCCCAGCTTAATTTTATTTTATCCACGGCCTGTTTTTCCAGTGTAAAATTATCTACTGCCGGGATTGTAGTTGTAATTTCTTCTTCAAGCCCATATGAACGACATTCCCCGATAATAGCACACACGCTAAGCGTCGTTTTAGAAAACGGCTTGATATCCTGTCGTGAATATACTGTATCATAAACGGTATCGGGATGCTGATTCAAGCCAATTTCATAATTGCTCACCCACACTACAAAAGCATCGGCTCCGCTGCTGTTGTCTTTCCAACTGTAGCGAATAGATTTTAAATTCGTCTGCACCAGTTTCGGATCAGAAGGTACCGGAATTTCAGCAGTAGCTATTGCAGTGACTTTAGAAGACTCAAAATCATCAATAAAGGCATAAACCCTATAATGGAGGTATGTCTCACGATAAACATTGGTATCGATGAATTTATCTACATTTGACTCTGTTTGTGCATATCCGATTTTCCATTCCCCGCTATTGATCCTTTTATCCACACGAAACCCATCAACTTCATAAATCGGTGGACTCCAGCTGATTCTATAGCTAATATCGCTCAAATCATCAATATAGACAGCGCTTGGCGGATAATCCGGCATACGGATTGTATCTTCGGTTGCTGTAGAAGAAAAACTGCCGGCAAAAGCATAAATTCTGTAATGGTAGAGCAAACCGGGATCCTGCAGTAAGGATGTATCATTATATGATATTTGATCGGATGGCAATACTTTCCAGCCAATTTCCCAATCTTCGTCCCCGGCTTTTCGGTCTATTTTAATCCCTTCTGTATCGGTATCCCTGTTTTTCCACGTTAAGCTGACGATGTTCTGTCCATCAAAAGCCACATTATGGAGCATTGGCGCCCAACTTTCAGGTGAGATATCCGCTTTGGCATCGTATTTATTTTCCCATTCGCGTTTACAGGAAAGAAAAACGAACATTATGGCGAGACATAAGAATATTGGATAATTATTTTTCATGATTTTTTAATTTTCATCGCGAATGCAGCGGACAGAATTATATAAATATGAATCGCTCTTTTCTGAACGCATGTGGCTATTATTGTAAAAAGAACCTATAAAGTTTATTCCATCGTCATCAGAATCGGAAGTCCACCAATAAGCAGCTTTTCTAACAAGCTTATATTGACCACTTTCATCCATGAAGCCTCCACCCCTTGCTTCAAAGCCAAATTCATCAGTACCCGGATAATTGGATGAATCCCAAAAATGATCACCTTCTGCTTTAAGCCTTTGACCGGCTTCCTGCGAACCGCCGGCATACTGTATTAATTGGCTCCACTCTTCCAAAGAAGGCAGGTGCCACAAGTCAGGGCAAACAGTCTTATTCAGATTTCTTCCTGTATTTGCCTTGCTTTGATAATTCATTATTTCATTCCAATCGTACAAACTGCCATAGATAGTACAGTAAGTCAAGTTATCGTCATAACATCTACTTGTTTCGGTATGAAAATCAAGATTCTCAGCCATCCAGCACTGACTTCCAATTTGAACAGTTCTATATCCTTTTCCATCTCTGGGATCCAGCAGAATCTGTCCGCAAACCCTTGTTACTTCTATTTTTTTCGCAATTGAATTTTGGCTATCGATAAAAGTAAAGATTCTGTATTCAACAACATCATTGTAAATATCAAAACCTGATTCATCCACAAAGGCATTCTGATTAAGATCCAAAGTTTCAAAACACTTCACCCAATCCCCCACATTAATTCTTCGCTCAATCCGTATCCCGTCGACACCATTAAAACCAGCAAGCCAGCTTAAGGATAAAGAAGTTCGCGAGTTAATCTCAAAACTAAAACTATCTATTTCAGGAAGATTCGTAGAAACAGATATTTCATTGCTAAAAGGTGTAGTATAATTCCCTTGATGTGCAGCAACACGATATACCATTTCCGTATTATATGTAAATTCCTCATCCACTGCTGAAGTCGTTTCAGAGCTTGTCCAGTTCTCCCAGCTTCCTGTTGATTCCTTTCTTTGGATAATAAAATAATCGCATTCTTGTCCATCAAAATCCCAGCTCAAATCAATACGTTTAAAGTCCGTCCACTGAGCCTCAAAATTTTCCGGCGCACTGGCTTGCGGATAAAATGAAGCTGTAGCATAATCGCTTGAATTCAGGCCAAAATAAGCCTTTAACCTGTATTGCACTTCAACATTGAGCTGAAAGGAATTATCAGTATATGACATCTCATGCACACTGGCAATTTCATTCCAATCATTGGATCCATTTTTCCTGTCAATTACATAATCAACATTATTGGAATAAGGAAACTCCCAGGTCAAAACAGCTTTTTGCAAACCAATTTGTTCCATTGAGAAATTCTCAATTGTGGGGATTGCAGATGTAAAAGACTGAAGAACATAATCCGACGCAATTCCATCATATACAACAGATATTCTGTAGGTTATATTTTTATCCAAATCAAAAGTTGAATCGATATATGCTGTATGTTGCGCAGTGCCAATTTCCTGCCACTGACCTCCGGAATACTGTCGTTCAATCCTGAAAAAATCATACCCTTCGTAAGCATAATACCAATTTAAGGAGACCTTATTGATTTCCAGGCGTTCCAAAGTAAAAGAACCTGGCGAAGGAATATTCAATAAAATGGAATTATGTTGCGGTAGTGAAGCGTACGGACCATTTATTGCTTTTAGTAGATAATAAGCAGTTTTCCCTATCTCCAAATCTTTATCCCTATAAAACAACACTTTCAAGGTATCTACCAAATCCCAATTTTCATCGGGATCAAACATTCGGCACAACACATATGAATCTGCCTCATTTACCTTTGGCCAGCTGATTTCAAGTTCATCAAAATCGATACGATCGATAAGCAATTCTGATGGGGTCGATACTTCAACACCTACTACTGTTTGTTGGGCAGAAGAATAATAGTCATCAATGAAGGCATAAATCCTGTATTGGATGAAATCGGTACGGAAAATATTCGTATCAATAAATTTGTTCTGCTCACTGTCCAGTACAACATATTTTTCTTTCCAGTTTTGCGAACCGACTTTCCGGTCAATAATAAAGCCATCGACATCGAAGCCATAATTCATCCAGCTCAATTTATAACTTTTGTTAGAAAGTTTTTCTTTTTGAAAATTGATGGGAGCAAAATCAGAGACTGTGGTTGAATCCTTTTGCGAAGCAGAGGCAAACTCACCCGCATAAGCATAAACCCGGTATGAGTACTGCATATCCGGAACAGGAAGCAGGCTGGAGTCGATACAGGAAAACATGTCTTTGGGTACTGTTTTCCATTGTATCTGCCAATCTTCATCTCCGGATTTACGGTCGATATGGAAGCCATCAATGAGCAGGTCGGTTTGGCTCCAATTAAGCTCACGCACCAAATGTCCCTTTTCCTTTACCTGAAGATATCTTGGCGCCCAGTCCACCGGGTCGAAATCTGCTTTGGCATCGTATTTATTTTCCCATTCGCGTTTGCAGGACAAAGAAGCTATGATGCATAAAAAAATAAACAAGCTTATTTTCCAGTTGACTTTTTTCACCATACAAACGAAATTAATTTTCATAACTCAATATTTCGTTTATTTCGATTCTTCTGTTTTGATGCAGCGCAGACTATAATAATAACCTTCAATTGGTGCATTTGATCGCCCCAATGAAGTTCCATTCCATATCAGGCTTCTTACATAGGCTCTATCAGGTTGATCGCCCATTCGGTTATATGCCCAATAATTTGTGTACCAAACAAGGCTGCTAAAACCAGAAATATATGTATACCTTCCTGCACCTTTCCCACTGAAGCCACTGCTATTTGTAGCACCTTCATTAGGGGATCTCCAGTAATCTATTCCCATCATCTTCATATTGCCGCCTGCTTCCTCTCTACCTCCAAGTACATCCTCCAATTCATACCAATCAGCATCTTCAGGCAACTCCCAACCCTCAGGGCAAATAGAAGCTGCTGGGTTTTCGTATTGATAGTTCATAACTTCCAACCAATTATAAAGGCCACCGTATTCGTCGCAATTGGCCGCATCGTTGTCATAACAATATTTTTCAATAATTCCGTTATTTGTTGGCACTACCGAACTATCTATCATAACACCAACATTCAGGTTTTCCTTCATCCAGCATTGATTACCGATTTTTACCGTTTCGTATTCCCTGCCATCGCGTTCATCATTGATCTCATGCACCCCACAAATAAAATCCGGTGTCGCCAAAGTCACATTTGCCGATTCATATCCCTTTTGGTTTGCCCTGATTCGATAGGCATATTTATTTATTTTGGCATTGACATTATGATCTGAATAACTTACTGAATCTCCATCCACTACAGCATAAGCACTTTCCCAGCTCCCGCTATTTTCTTTCCGGTCAATGATAAATTCCTGAATACCCGTCAAGCTGTACTCCCAATTTAATGTAATAGCGTTTATTGAATCAACTTCCATTTCCACTTCATCGGGTGCAGGCACATCGGTATAAACTTTGTTTACGATAGCATTGGAATAAGCATCAGAAATGTATGCCCTGATGCGATAATACACATCCTCCATCAACTGAAAATCACGATCAATAAAACTTTCTTCGGTAGTTTTAACCAGCTGTTGCCAATAAACCGAGTCATAGGATCGCTCCAGGATAAAACCATCCTGTCCAATGGCGCCCGCTTTCCATTTGATTTCAATCCCATCAATAGCAATACGCAAGCTAGTCAGTGCGGCCGGTTGCATTATAACAGCATCCGTTGTACTTGTAATCACTTCTGATTGAAAATCTTTATACCTTGAATAAATACGGTACTTAATATTTGAATTTCTGAACACATTGGTATCAATAAAATCGAGCTGCATGGCTGGTAAAATGGCATATTCCTTTTGCCATATATTTTCTCCACTTTTCCTGTCAATTATATAAGCATCAATACCATCAACCGCAGCATTCCAGCTCAATTTATATGCTCGCTCACTTTGCTTTTCTACACGGAAATCCTGTGGGGAATAATCCGAGAAACCACTGGAAAATTCACAGTTCATGGAATTACAATTTCCGGCATAGGCATATAACCTGTATTTATAAGTCAGTGCTGTATCAAGGACAATGGTTGTATCAAGAAATGATTTTGCACTTTGAGGCAATACTGCATATGCGTATTTCCAACCTTCTGATCCTTTCTTCCGGTCTATTTTAAAACCTTCGATTTTTTCCTCCGGGGCAATCCATTGCAATTTCTTGACCCCAACTTCCTGATCAGTAACCACTAAAGTATCAGGCGCCCAGCTGGCAGGATCAAGGCTTGCTTTTTCATCCCAATGGTTATCCCATTCGCGTTTACAGGAAACAAATAACAAAATGCCTGCAAGCACAAAAAGAAAGCTATATCTAAAAAATTTTCTCATAGAACCGGGTATCATAATCAACAGTATTCTACAGGCTTGTTAATGCAAATTGAACGTAAGGCAAAACATAGCGCCATCGCCGACAGGCACTACAGCCATTTCCATATTACTTTTTGCTTTGGCCTGTTGACCACTTTTTATAAATGTCATTATTAAACTTCCAGCAGCAACACCTGCGGCAACAGGCCAGGCAGCATCATAAAAGGCCACCTGATTGTGCAGATCGGTCGCATCACCGGTTGCATTCTGGTATTCATCATATTTGCTTTCTGCCTGCAAGTAAAAAAAAGTTGCAGCACCAGCTGATGCAGCAGTTACTCCCATCCATATATATTTTGATTTACGATATTTTTCGAAATTTTTCTTTGCCAGGACATAACGGTCAGGAATCATCTTGAATTCATAAAACTTATCATTTTCAGTTACATGAAAATCCTGTTCGAGATCACCATAACCTTCTTTGGTAAGTTTAAGGGTATTTTTCCCAAAATTCAATTTAAGTTTTTTGGGCGTTGTCCCTGAAGCAGTCCCGTTGATCGTCAGCTCTGCTCCTTTTGGGTTACTGGCAATGGTTACTTCCTGTCCTTCGGCAAGACGTTCATCAACACTCAGGCTTTCCCCTTCTTTTATTTCAATATCGCCGTAAAAACTGGCATAACCTTCCTTCCTGATTTCCAAACGATAGGGACCGATAAGCACATCACGGACTGTTAGAGGGCTTTTACCAAGTTTTACGCCATCTAAAAAAACATCAGCATCAAAAGGCTGTGAAGATACTTTCATCACACCGGTTATAGGTAGTGGCGCCAGTCCAATTTGCTGATCCTCACCTGCTATCACATGCACTTGTTTTTTATCGGTACGATGATATTGCTTCCGGGCTTCGATTGTATAATGTCCTGGCATCAACCTGCCTTCCCAACGGGAGAGCCCCATGGATTCATCATTAATAAAAATCCCGGCACTATCCGGTGCCAAAATATCCATCATCGCAAAGGCAGCATTCATTTCAACAGTTTTGACCAATGAATCCCCATCGTTGATCAACAAATCAATCCTTTTTGGCTCATACCATTGACGTCTTAGAGTAAGGCTATGGCTTCCGCTGGCAATTTTATCAATAGTACATGGTGTAGTTTTATTTAAAGGTTGGCCATCCAGCGAAACTTCAGCCCCTTCTTCCGGAACAGAATGCAAGATAAGCTGTCCAAATTGTGGTTTCAGACTGGATATTATTTCTTTGCGTCCATCACGTTCGGTCAATTCAATCTTTCCAGCATCAGGATAATACAATGTTTTCAAAAGACGGTAATTATGTTCACCTAATTCAAATTCTTTTGAAAAGGGTGTTTGCCCCATATACTGTTCGTCAACATAAACATCTGCACCGGCAGGCTCTGAAGTTATAATCAACCATTGTGTAGGTGTTTCTGCATTTGTAACAATAGTTTGAACAGTACCGGTAGTAAGAACCATTTCGTAAACGTTGGCTTCCTCAATAATATCAGGATAAAGATAATTCCTTAGAACTCCCAGGTGAGGATGCTTAATAGTTAACTTTTTGGCACCATAAGGAATATACACCCAATATTCGCCAGTTTTAGGAACTACTTTTGTAATTCCAAGCATTCCTCCTTCCCATTTGAAATCCTTTTGTGTCGTTACTACTTTTACAAGAGCACACTTATCACCATTTTGATCGATTACAGGATCTGTTATTCGTGCAGTCATATCTGTAGGGAGCGATTTAAAAGAAGACACAGCTATGCCTTGCTGAGCAATTAGACTCTCTAATAATAAAATAATAATCGAAAAAACGGATAAAATTTTTTTCATTTGGTTGTGGGTTAAAATCAAAATACACAGATTGCAGATACTACGATCACTATCCTTAATATCATAAAAATCGCCGTAAATTTAGAAATATTTTGCGGGTATTATATAATTATGCAAAAAAAATTACAAAAATTGGTTCTACACGGAATTTCGTGGAAAGAAATTTGAATGCTATTTCAAACAGATTCCTCCAAAGTTTCCTCATACTTCGGAAAACTTTGTCGGAATGACGCGTTTTTATGAAGTCAGGAGGCAAATGCGGCGCACTTCGACTTGGTTCGGCTACGCTCACCACAGGACGCTCAGTGACCAAGTCGCATTTGCCTTAAACGCCTAATAAACAGCGTCATTCCGACCGGAACAAAGTCAAACGAAGTGATTAAGGCTTTGTGAAGGGAGGAATCTGTTAGGGATCAATAGTTTATTAATAAATATCTGCATATTATTTTCAAACATTATTGTTACCCACTAAATTCCTAGTAGAACCACAAAAATAGATTCTATCTAAAGTTCTACGGTGAATTGAATTTATATGATTGTTCGTGGATCTACCTCAAAATACTCTTTAGAATTTCATAATATAGGATATATCCATTTACAGATTCCTAACTGATTTCTTTCCATAATTTCTCCCGAATCTTCGGAATTAATCCTGGAGTTGCATCCAAAAATATTGATCGGATTAAATTAACTCAAAGCAGCTGATCCTGCGGCAATAATCAAAGCATATGAGCAGCAATTTCTGTTAAACTTAAAAGTATTTTTGCAGTAATAATAGTAATTCCTTTTTATCAATCGGTTTGGCAATATAATCATTACAACCGGCAGCAAGTGCTTTTTCCCGGTCACCTTCCAGTGCATAGGCTGTTTGAGCAATAATTATCGTTTTCTTATTAAATTTCCGGATTTCTCTGGTGGCGTCATAGCCATTCATTACAGGCAACTTAATATCCATTAAAACCAAATCAACATCCTCATTATTCTGCAGAAAAGCAACAGCTTCAACTCCATCATTAACCCGATCTAACCTCTTAAGCTTACGATTAAGAATAATTTTCAGGTGCTCAAAACTTACGTCATCGTCTTCGGCGATTAAGATATTAAGTTTACTATCACTGGAAGCTGTGTCCGAAGCTCCAAAAGCTGATGGCATTTCACTTTTCGGCTTTTCCCAGACCCATGGCAGTGTAAAATAAAAGCTCGACCCTTTACCAAATTCTGATTCCACGCCAATGCTGCCTCCAAGCATTTCAACATAAGCTTTTGAAATAGCAAGCCCCAGCCCTGAACCTTCACGGGCATGGGCATCTTCGATATCAGCCTGCTCAAAGCGATTAAATACCGAGTCGATACGCTCCGGTGAAATCCCAATCCCTGTATCCGAAATTTTTAATAAAAATTGCCCTTCTTTTTTAGCACAATAAACTTCGACACCGCCAACATCTGTATATTTGACAGAATTTTTTAAGAGGTTCGATATAATGCTGTTAAACTTATTTTTATCTGTAAGAAATCTACTGGAAAGTTTCGGCAACATATTTATCAGTACCAATTTCAAACCTTTAGCACTCGCTTCTTCTTTGAAAAACTCAAACTGGTTTTCAAGTTCTTCATTCAGGTTAATCGCGTCTTTTGAAATTTCCATTTGACCGGCATCAATTTTTGAGATATCAATAATATCATTCACCGTGTCCAGCATACGATTACCGCTTTTACGGATAATTTCAACAAATTTATCTCTGTCAGCACCACTTAAATCCGGCTCTTTCAGTAATTGAGTAAAGCCCAAAATACCATTCATGGGCGTACGGATTTCGTGGCTCATATTGGCCAGGAAAGCTGATTTTAAACGGTCACTTTCTTCTGCTCTCTCTTTGGCTTTTATTAGTTCCTCATTTTTGGCCAGCAGTTGCTGTTCGTCCGCTTTACGCCTGCTAATATCACGAATTATAGTAACGCGAACTTTTTCATTTTCTAAAATTATATTTTTGAACTGAACTTCAATTGGAACGAAGGAACCATCTTTTCGTTTGCCCAGGACTTCATAGGGTTCGGCAATATCTTTGGCCATATTACTGAATACAACTTCCTCATAACCATCAGCTAACAGCATTTTTACTGATTGCTTCCCGATAACATCCGCCCTATTGTACCCTGTTATTCGGGTAAATGCCTCATTAAAATCTATGATAAAGCCATTATTATGAAGCAAGACTCCTTCGAAGGTAAGATCGGAAAAGTTTTTAAACCGCTGCTTACTTTCCAATAATGCTTTCTCGATTTGCTTTCTGTCTGTGATGTCATAAACAGCAATCAGGCCGGTTTGTATATCATCTAATTTAATAGTATTTCCACGCAGCAAAACCCATCTTTCGGCGCCATCTTTAGCAATAATTTTAAATTCGTACAACTGGTCCATTTTCCGACCCTTCTGCCGCAAGTTTGCGTTATCTTTGATTAGCTGCTGGTATTCCGGAGCTACAAAATCATAGAGAAATGGCATATTTTTTAGTTCCTCTACGGAATAACCAGATATCTTTTCCGCAGCCTTATTTGCATAAATCCATTTAAAATTCTGATACAGCATAATGCCCATTGGTGCAGTTTCTGCCAATACCCTGAACTTTTCTTCACTTTGTTTGAGCGCCTCTCCGGCCTGCTTCTGCTTGGTAATATCGACTGTAGAACCGTAAACCGTTAATTTATTATTTTCTTGAATGACCCTGCCACTGGAGGTGAACCATGCAGGATTTCCATCTGCCTTTTTTACCTCATAATCGAAAGAAATAGATTTATTCTGGTTTTTAACTCCTTCCTTGAACACCTTGTCTATAGATGGCAAATATTCCGGTACGATATAGGTAAAATATTTATCCCACGAATTATCTATGCTTCCTTTGGGCAAAGCAAGAAAATCATCCACCACTTCTGAGATGTAGGTGTTTATAAAACGTCCTTCTTCATCAATATCTGATTTCCATATTACAGTTGGTGTATTTGCATTTATGGCTTTAATTTGCTGCAAGCGAATATTTAATTCTTCTTTGGCTCTTTCCTCAAAATCAATATCCCTTAAGGTGCCAATCATTCTTACGGCATTGCCTTTACGGTCTTTTTCTACAACTTTTCCATAATCCAGAAACCATTTCCATTGACCTGATTTGGTTTTTAAACGATGTTTGTTCTTGTAAAACTCCGTTTTCCCGCTAAAATGCTCCTGCAGGTCCAGAGCAACCTGTTTTGCATCATCGGGATGTATTTTATCTTCCCACCATTTTATGTGTGGTTTTATTTCGTTTAGTTTGTATCCTAAATTTTCGGCAAGTATATCATTGTAAATTTCACCTCCCGTAGGGATATCCCAGTCCCACCAACCCAAATTGGATCCTTTGATGATGGTTTCGAACTGTTCATTTTTTTCTTTTATTCTCTGTTCCGCTATTTTTCTTTCATTGATATCCTTTAAAATACCAATAAGTGTTTTGGGCTTGTCATTATTAGTCCATGAAATCACCTTTCCTTTACCATGAATCCATTTATAGTTTCCGGCTTTATCCATGATGCGGTATTCAGCATAATACTCCGCTATGCCGCCCCCTACATGTTCATTTAATGATTTCATTAAAAGCGGGATATCGTCCGGGTGAACTAGTTTTACAAATTCGTCGATTGTTGAAGGAATGTCACTCAGTTTATAACCAAAACACTGAAACATTTCCGGAGTGCAGAACATCTCTCCGGTTTCCATATTATTTTCAAATACCGTAGCATGATTTGTTTCAAGAGACAAACGAAGTCTTTCATTACTTTTAACCAGCTTTTCTTCTGCAAGCTTTCGCTCAGTAATATCGACAAATGCCGTTTGCGTTGCTTTTTCTCCCTGATAGTCGATAAGTGAACTGAATAACTCCACCCAACTTATACTCCCGTCTTTCTTTATTAGCCTGTATTCTGATCTTTGAGTCGTGAATTCACCATTAAACCTCTTTTTAAAATTAGCGAGGAATCGTGTTCTGTCAGCAGGGTAAATCATAGCCTTCAGCTGCTCTGGATTAAAATTCATTAATTCTTCAGGAGTATATCCGGTAATTTCTTCCATCGGTTTCGTTACAAAACACAAGCGCATCGGATTATCTTGAGCAATGACCAAACCCTGAATTGAACCATCAACTATATTCCGGTATTTATCTTCGCTGGCCTTCAGAGCGATAGCTACTTTTTTACGCTCCGTAATATCCTGGAGCGTTCCTCTTACAGCAATTACCTTATGTTTAACATCAAAAACAGGTTCTCCTGTAGAAATTACATAAAGGCAGGACCTGCTTTTATCAGCAAATTCTAATTCCAGTTGCCGGCTCTCTCCTTTGCCAATTATTGCATCCAATGTTTCCATATATTGCCGCCAACTTTCCTTTGTATATAATTTTTCATGTTTCGAAACATCCGAAGCCTCACTCCTGTTTTTTAATCCGAGAATATTTAATAACTCATCAGACATCTCAACATGACCCGTATTCAAATCGAGATACCAATTGCCAATATGAGCAATCCTTTGTGCATCTCTCAAACTTAATTCACTTTCTTTTAATTTTTTATCTGCTTCCTTACTTTTGGTTACATCCGTTGCCTGAACTAAAATTTCCTCATGACCATTCTCTTTGCAAATACACACCCCAATTAACTCCATAATTCTTAATTGGCCTTTTACATCAAAGAGTGTTTCTGTTTTAAAATGCTTTGATTTTTCAGAAAGCAAATGTTTTATATTTATTAAAATATTTTCACTTTCCTCTTTTCTAAAAATCTTAAAAATATTTTCTCCTATTAAGGCATCGGGAGTAGTATTAAGAAATTCCGCACCATTACTATTGACAAATGTAATGACCCCATCAAGAGTATGCGTAAGAATAATATTTGGCGAACTCTCGACCAGAGCCTGATACCTGTTCTTTGAAGTAACTATTAACTGCTCTGCCTTTTTATGTTCAGTAATGTCATTTACAGTAGTAAAACGATACTGTCTGTCTTGCAAAAAGAAGTTTTCTGAAGATAATAACACATGTTTTGCATCACCGTTTTTCGCTCTTAATACAGTCTCAACATTATGCAAGGCGCCTCTGTGATCGGCATTTCGCAAAATAGCTTTTGATTGCCCTTCCGTCAAAATCCCCAATTCAATTGCTGTTTTACCTATTACTTCGTTTTTGTTAAACCCAAACAACTTATAAAAAGCATCATTTACCTCTATATATTCATGTGTATTGATATCAGAAAAACCACCAGCTGTATGGCTAAGATGGAATGACTTTGAAAACTTTTCCTCAGATAACTGTACACGTGAAATATCACTGCTGACACCAAATATAGCTGGTTTATTATTCCATTTGCCTTTAGAAACTCTTGTTTCTACCGGAATTAATGCACCGGATTTTGTGATAAGCGGCACAGGACAAAATTCAGCTTCACCTTGCAACATTTTTGCCACAATATGGCCTGCTTCTTCTCTTCTACCCACCGGATGAACCATTAGGACTGAATTTCCGATAAATTCTTGCCTGGAGTATCCAAGCCTTTTACTAACAATATCGTTTATATGGATTATATCCCCGTTTTCATCGAGGACGAAAAGAAAATCATTAATTGCATTAAAGAAGGCTTTATAATTAGATTGTGTATTCTGGTGCAAATCCTGTGGTGGTTCATTTATCGCAATATACTTTTCGCGTATTTCTTTCAAAGCACTATTCTCTGCCTCCAAAGTATGCAGTTCTTTAATAAGGTCCTCTTTGCTTTTTTCCTGATAATTCATATCAATATCTTTTTATCGTCCTTATCTTTAAAATCGTAGGCACAAAGCAGCTTCCCTTTTTTTGAAACGCCGGATAACACGAAACTCCAACCATCAAGCTTCAAAATATTTCATCAATGTTCCATACTTCAATTTTGCACAATCCACCAATTGAGCTATTCTTTTGTTGAACAAGGTCTTGCTTTTTCTACACCTTGCACCAAAAATACATTTTTTATGAATATAGTTACTTAATAATTTTTGTTTGGGAAATCAAATAATGGTTCAGAAAGATGGAAGCCAAAGTTTTATGCTGCCCCGTGCGATGTTCTCTGTATTACGGTGAAAATTCCAAAACACAACACAAAAACAATACTTTATCCGCACCGTCATCTCATCCCTTTGGCACACAAAAACCGGCAAAACAAAATTTTCAATAAAAAATCACTAATCGTGTTAGCCTCAATAAAAAAAATACAGATATTTGGCTCGATAAAGACTTTAAACATCTATAGAAAATGAGCCAAAAACCTCGTATAATAAAAGACTACGAAAAGCTGGACGAAGGCATTCAGCAGCAAATAAAACTTGCTTATCCATTGGGTTTTGATGAGCATTTGATCAGTTATAAAGACCGTGAAGGACGCCGGGTTTCCGCATTGCCTTTCGAAACCGATGACCGATATTATCTGGTGCGCATGACAAAAATGGAAGCCCGGCAAATTATCAGTGATGATGAAGACTATGATGACGATGGCAGCTTGAAGGAGGATGTAAAAGAGTCGTATTCGGATAAATTCTCGGATGTAGATTATATGAGCGACTATATCACAGGTAATGATGCGGATGAGGATGACGAATAAAATTCGGGGACAAATTTGTTTCATCCCTTAGTTTCCGAAAGAATCTTTGAACATTTTGAAGCACTGAAAAAACAAAAGATCAGAACTTCCGGCTCCTTTAAGCGAAGTATCTGATCTTTTTTTTTTAAAACGATGGTCCTACTAGGAATTTCGTGGGTAATGATAATGTTTGAAATTAGATATTAAGCAGATATTTGGAAATAAGATACTTAATAAAATATAATGAACTCCAACAGATTCCTCCCTTCACAAAGCCTTAATCACTTCGGTTGGCTTTGTTCCGGTCGGAATGACGCTGTTTATTAGGCGTTTAAGGTAAATGCGGCGAGGACACAATAGTATATTTCAAACACGTCCTCGCCGCATTTGCCTCCTGACTTCATAAAAACGCGTCATCCTATATTTGCATTTTAAGAAATAACGTAAAATTCAATAAATTCGCTGGATTAATAATGAATAAGACGAAGGGAGGGAAGAAAACTAATTGCGTCATTTGTCATCAAGACCGTTCGGAATGGTAGTTCCCCTCCCTCTTCTATTGCTATCTTGAACAGTTCATTAGGCCATAAAACAAAGCCTGTATAAAGGATAGATAAGAAAACAATAGCTCCGTCTTCTAAAAAAACAATAGTCATGGACAAATATATTGGAATTGACATTAGCAAGCAAAAATTTGATGCTTATGGGTCAGACCGAGACCGTAAAACGGGTTTTTCACATTTTGAACAGACTACAAAAGGCTTTCAGGCTCTGGTCAAAAAATACGGTAAGGACAAAACTTATGTCATGGAAGCAACAGGGCCATATAGCTTGAAATTGGCTATGTTCCTGTCTAAGAAAAATATCGAAGTTTCCGTGATAAACCCTTTGATCACAAGGCGTTATTCACAGATGAAGTTACAGCGTGCAAAGACCGATCCAGTAGACGCCCAAACCATCTATGACTATGCATCTACCTTTAAAAAAGTTGATCTATGGACACCACCATCAAAGGAAATCTTTGATATGCAGCAGTTATTGACAGCTCTGGAACTGATTACTAAACAAAAAACAGCTACGTCTAACCAATTAAAGGCTTTCCAGGTAAGTGGCGTATTGACTGCTGAACTCAAAAGATCACTGAAAAGTATTATCGAAAAGTTCAAGCGGGAAATAAAAAAGCTAGAGAAACAACTGGAGGATATCAGCAAAACACACTTTCCAGAGACTCGCAAGCTAATCCTCAGCGTACCGGGATTTGGCAAGAAAGCTGTAGCAGTGCTCATTGCAGCAACCAATAATTTTGAAAAATTCCTGCACTACAAACAGTTTATTGCTTTTGCAGGGACAAGTCCAAGGATATATCAGTCGGGGACCAGCGTCAAGGGAAAGGGGCATATCTGCAAAATGGGAAACGGGCATATACGAAAACAGCTCTACATCTCGGCTCTGTCTGCTGTGCGCTACAATAAAGGGTGCAAGATATTGTATGAACGGTTGACAGCTAAAGGAAAGCACGACAAGGTAGCTAGGATTGCGGTTGCAAATAAACTGATCAAACAAATTTTTGCCATAATAGCAGATAATGAACCATATAACGAGGATCACATCAGCAAATTAAGGGTTACTTTACCATAATATTTTTCTTCAAACTGCCTCCAAATAAAAAAAGGTAGTTTGAAGAAAAATATTACACAAAACTCTTGCTTTTTAACACAGTTCATTCCGACAAAGTTTCCGAAGCATGAGGAAAACTTTGGAGGAATCTATTTGGAATAGCATTCAAGTTTCTTTCCACGAAATTCAGTGTAGAACCAAAACGATTTTTATGCAAGCACAGATTTTGATAATCGCAGGCAAGGTAAACAGCGGAAAAACAAGTTTTGCAAAAAGAATGTGGCATATCGCCAATCGTCAATCCATTCATTGTTGCGGGTTTATTGCTGAGGGTGTTTATCAAAAAGGGATCAAATACGCTTACCAACTCATTGATTTAGAAAATAATAACAAATTCCTCTGCTGTTCAGAAAAGCCTCTTCCCAACAGCATTAAGATCAATAAATTTTATTTCGACCGCTTGTGTTTGCAGGAGGGAAACACAATTCTTGCCAAGCAACATCCGTCGGGTTCATTTTTATTTATTGACGAAATTGGCCCTATGGAACTTTCCGGCAAGGTGTGGGCCCCGGGCTTAAAAACGGCTTTAGAGCAACACAAAGGCCCGCTCATTTTGGTAATGCGCCAAAATTTAATCCGGCAAATTTGCCGCTATTTCAAAATAGATAATATCCTAATCATTGATATTGAACAAAGTACACCTGAAGAAGCATTAGAAACAATAAAAAATGCTCATTTGGGCAATTCGCACTAATTTTGCCGGGATGACGCTTCAAAAGAAAATAAACCTCGGTATTTTTGCCCATGTCGATGCCGGCAAGACCAGCATAAGTGAAAAAATCCTTTACCTGAGCGGTGCTGTGCGCAAGGAAGGGAAAGTAGATGACGGAAGCAGCCATTCCGACACCATGAGCATTGAACGCGAGCGGGGAATATCTGTTAAAACAGCAAATATTTCCATGCTCTGGAAAGATACCCTGATCAATATCATTGACACACCCGGCCACCCTGATTTCTCACCGGAAGCAGAACGCGGACTGAGGAGTATCGATATGCTTATCATGGTGATCAGTGCTGTGGAAGGGCTTCAATCGCATACTTACAGCTTATGGGAAGCTATTCGCAGGCGCAAACTGCCCGTCATTTTTTTCATCAACAAAACCGACCGCCCCGGCGCTGATGTAGCATCATGCATCAAACAAATCCGAAATGAACTTAATGCGTCTGTTTTTCCTACCTATATCCATCAAAATGAGGATGCAGGAACTGAGGCTACGGGCAATATCTGGGATCATTTCCCCGATGAAATCCGCAGGGAACACGAAGCTGCCCTTGAAGGCATGGCGGATGTGGATGATGCATTTATGGAGTACTATCTTTCCACGGAACATCCTGATAAAGAGTACATCCTGAAAAAAGCGCAGCAATTGGCGGCCAATGGATCGCTCAGTTATCTGTTAAGCGGATCGGCAAAGTACGAAAGCGGGATTACAGAACTGATGGACACATTAATTTCATTTGCTGATATTTACGAGGATGATGCAGCGAAAAGCGAGCCTGTATCGGCTTTTGTTTTCCGCACCGAAGCCAGCAAACAGGATGGCTTACTGGCCCATATCCGGCTTTTCAGTGGCTCAATAATAGTGCGTGACGCACTGCCAAAAAACGGTTCCGCCGAAGAAGTCCGCATCAACCGTATTGTTCAGAACTTTGGGGGCAAATTAAGCGATACGCATGAAATCCACTCCGGTGATACGGCCATCCTGTCCTGTGGCAGCCGGCTACAATGTGGCGATATTTTGGGAAAGCCGGATTTCATTCCTGTTTCAGAGCCGTTGAATATACCGCTCATGACCGTTGAAATTAAGGCTGATGATGAAAAAGACTACAGCAAACTGGCGGAGGCTCTGCTTCAGCTCAATCAGGAAGAACCGGCTTTAAATTTCACCTGGCTGCGCGATGAACGCGAATTCCATATCAGTATATTGGGAAAAATACAGCAGGAAATTGTCCAGGAACGCCTTGCATCCGAATTTGATATACGGGTTTTCTTCCAGCCCCCTCAGGTCATTTTCAAAGAAAAAATCGCATCACCCTCCGAAGCCATTGTACGTTATACAATGCCCAAACCCTGCTGGGCTGTAATGCGGTTTCGGCTGGAACCTCTGGCAGACGGAGCAGGAATACACTACGAAAGCCGCGTAAGCACGGATAAAATTGCACGAAAATATCAGAATGAAGTGGAAAGCAGCATCCCAGAAATCGTAAAACAATCCATACAAGGCTGGGAATTAACGGATACGAAGATTATCCTGCTCGATGGCGAAGATCATGAAATGCATTCACGCCCGGGCGATTTTATTCTCGCTGCGCCAATGGGCATCATGCGCGCCCTGAAAGAGGCCGGGACAAAACTTCTGGAGCCTGTTCAGGAATTTGAGATAAGGGCAGATGAAGAATATCTTGGAGCCATTGCAAGCGACATGAACCTGATGCGCGCCACACTTGAGCCGCCTGTTTTTGACGGCAATCGTTTTCTTTTAAAAGGCAAAGTCCCGGCAAGCGAATGCTTAGATTATGGAATCCGTTTCCAGTCTGTTACCAAAGGAAAAGGGAGCATACGCCTGAGGTTTCATTCCTACAGTATTTGTCCCGAAGGCAAAGGGCAATCCAGAGCATTCCGCGGTGTTAACCCATTGGATACCAGCCAGTGGATATTGCATCAACGTGGTGCTTTTAAAGCGGATGACCGAAAAATGTAGCACAAAGCATCATCTCAAAAAAAAACTGACCAGCTCAATATTTTTCCGGCACAAAAGTCTGTTCATTCATCGGTGGGCGCACATAAGCATGGGTTTCCACACGTTGAGGCAGCTCAAACGGTTCCGGAGTTAAATCTTTATAATCGACCAAACTCAATAAATGGCTGATGCAATTAAGGCGTGCACGTTTTTTGTCGTCGGAATTCACCACATACCAGGGCGAGAGTTTCGTATCGGTATAGGCCAGCATTTCATCTTTTGCACGTGAATATTCGACCCATTTATTGCGGGAGTCGATATCCATCGGACTAAGTTTCCAACGTTTTGTAGGATCATCGATCCGTGCCTGGAAACGCCGTTCCTGCTCTTCCTCACTCACTGAAAACCAATACTTGATAATGATAACACCCGAGCGGATCAGCATGCGTTCGAAATAGGGGCATGAACGCAGGAATTCCCAGTATTCATCATCGGTACAAAAGCCCATTACGCGCTCCACTCCTGCCCTGTTGTACCAGCTGCGGTCGAAAAGCACAATCTCACCGGCTGCGGGCAAATGGGCCACATAACGCTGAAAATACCATTGGGTGCGCTCTTTCTCGGTAGGTTTTGGCAAGGCTACAACCCGGCAAATACGAGGATTCAATGGCTCTGAAATCCGTTTGATCACACCGCCTTTTCCGGCAGCATCCCGCCCCTCAAACAAAATAATGACTTTTAATTTCTGGTCTTTAACCCACTCCTGGAGTTTTACCAGCTCAATCTGCAGTTTCCGCAATTCATGCTCATAAAATTTTTTAGGGAGCTTTTCTTTGGGTTTTGCTGTTTCTTCCATAACAAAATATTGTTGGTTCTTCTATTTCCAAATATACAAAAGTTATTTCTTTGTTAATGGCCATGCAAAAAAATAATAGCACAAAACTTTCTTCAGCGCCCCTTGTTTAAGCGGTATGAAATGGATCAGAGAAGATGAGATATACAAACGGATTATCAGTTATTTGATAATTGTCTTTTTCATTCTGAGCATCATAGCAATTGCAGGAGATAAAGTGTCTTCGCTATTCAGTTAGCATCATAATTGGATTTCGAAATAAGCAGGACTTTGGAGGAATCTGTTTGAAATAAAGTGATTTTTCTTTCCACGAAATTCCTGATAGGACCAATAAATCAAAGGATTTTAGAGCCAGTAACAGCCTGACAGAAAAAGGCTTCATTTGATACAGGCGAATTGCCCACACATCTTTTTTTTCCTATCTTTGCCTGAGGCATATTGCCAGAAAACCTATTATAAAACTGCATCAAATCAACAGAAATTAGCTTTTACGGAAGCGGACTTATGGTTTGATGACGCTCAGGCACAGATTATTAATTATGATAAAGAAGTTATTCAGACTGTTTCTGTCCATTGCGATATGCGTGAATTGCTTTCCTGACCTAAAAGGACAGACTGATGAATATACTCAAAGCCAAAAGCAGCTCATTGAAGAATTCGTTGAAAAATCAAAAGATCTGAGCGTGGAAGAATTCGACAGTAGTGTTCAGCTTATAAAAGCCGAATTCAGTACTGAAGAACAGAACAGCAATTTATTCCGGGATTTCGCTAAAGCCGCTTTCCTGTTTAATTATTACAAGTCCAGATACAATGATGCGCTCTATTGGGCGCGCACCAAACTCAGGATCGACAGCAATCTGCGGGAGCAAAAAAAATATGCAATTGATTATCTTGATATTGGAGACGTACAATATTACCGGTCAAAATACAATTTAGCCGAATCGGCCTATGACACGGCAATAATATTCGCGTCACAATTCGGGCAGGACAGTATAAGGTTGCTTAGCGAGCTGAACATTGTAAGCACCAAACAAATGCAGGGCAATACCGTTGAACCGGAGAATATAATCAGAAACTCACTTAAAGACAGCAATTTAAGCAAATACCCAGCGCTGCTTAGTTCAGCATACAACTTACTGGGCATCACATTGAGCGAACGAGGTGATTACCTCAAATCAATAGAAGCATATCAAAAAGCACTCCAGATTCAACTCCAAACAAATGCGTATTATGGAATTTCTACATCCTATAATAATATTGCACTTTTATATATGGATCTTGATGACCTGACGAAAGCCGAAGAGTTTCTTCTAAAATCAAAGGAATATATTGAAAAATACATCAAATCGGATTATAGCTTAGGTGATTATTATACCAATTACGGGGTACTTGAGGAGCTAAGAAACAACCCGAACAAAGCCCTGAAATACCACCTTAAAGCACTTAGCATTTACAGGAATCTCCACGAACCCTCACTTATTTTATTGAGTTACACTAATTTAGGTGAAGTTTACACCAACTTAGGCGAATACGAACTCGCCAAAAACTACCTATCTGAGGCACAACAAATGGCAAAAGATCTTAATGAACCCATTAGCCTTGTTTATGTGGATATTAGTTTGGCAGAATTATACATACAAACGCACAACTTTAAAAAAGCTAAAATCATCTTAGACAACAGTTTAACCAGTGCATATGCATTTAAAAATGCCGAACTCCTGGAAAAATCATTTAAGCTGTATTTTGAGTATTACGAAAGCCGGAATATGCTCCGGGAGGCGCTAAAAAGTTATCAGAGATACAAAAACTTCCAGGACAGCCTTAAAGGCATTAACACGGAAAAGCAGATGCGTGCACTGAACGCACTCTACGAATCCGAACAGCAAAGATTCGAAATTGAACGTTTGCAAAATGCGCAGAATATCCACGAGATGGAACTTCAACAACAAAAAGAGCATCTCAAAAACCAAAGATTATTCCTGCATATTTCAATTAGTTTTTTAGTAATTGCCATCGTTTTATTGGCTTTGCTCATCAGAAACAATAAGTTTCGCAAACGGCTGCTTGAAGAAAGCCATAAAAAAAACCAAGCTTTAACCACTTCACAAAAAGCGCTAAGTGAAAGTGAAGAGCGTTTCCGCCATCTCGCCGAAAATATTCCGGCAATGATCTACCTCAGCAAACCCGGACCAGAACATGAATTGATTTACTCCAACCCTTATATTGAAGTCCTCACAGGGCAACCTATTGATTACTTCCTCAATCAAGGCAATTTGTTTATTGACCTTGTGCATGCCGAAGACACAGAACTTATCCTCCAGAAAGAGCAATCCGACGATAACTCAAGGTACAACATCATTTATCGCCTGAAACACAAAGAACGCGGATATATCTGGGTTGAAGATTATGGCACATGGATTCGTGATGAAGACGGCAAAATCCTCTATAGGGAAGGTTTTATACAAGATATTACGGACCGCAAGCGCGCAGAAGAAGAGATGGAGGAAGGCCGCAAAAAAGCAGAAGAATCGGAACGCATTAAGTCCAATTTCATTGCAAATATGAGCCACGAACTGCGTACACCACTTAATGCCCTGCTTGGTTTTGCCGACATCTTAAAATCAGATGCGCCGGATGAGGAATACCGAAATATTGCTCAAATCGTTCTTGAATCAGGCGAAAGGCTGTTGGAAACTTTAAATATGATCCTCGACCTTACAATGCTGGAGTCGAGCCAGATAAAAGTACATGCTGATGAAGTGGATTTAAAAGGGCTGATTGATGAAAAAGTGCGCCTTTACGAAAGCCTGGCCGCTAAAAAGAACCTGCACCTTCAATCAGACTGTTCCGAAGAAGGGCGCTATCTCATTACAGATGCACTTCTTCTGTCGAAAATCCTGGACCACCTGGTTAACAACGCAATTAAGTACACTCATTTTGGTTTTGTAAAAGCAGGCTACAGGCTTGAAACAGGTTCAGACGGAAACCATGTAATCATTTTTATTGAAGATACCGGTATTGGCATAAAACGAGAAGCCCAAAATCATATCTTCCATAGATTCAGGCAAGCCAGTGAAGGAACAAACCGCGAGTTTGAAGGCACAGGACTGGGATTGAGTATTACACAGGAGTACTTACAATTGCTCAATGGAAGCATTTCTGTGCAAAGCGAAGAAAACAAAGGATCCGTTTTCTCAATCCGGCTGCCTTATCGCCGAAACACAAAAACAAGCACAGAACCTCAAATCGCAAGAGCTGAAAACATACTGTCCTACAAGGCACCATCAATTAATCCGGTTTCTTTTGAAAATACAGAACCCAATGAAAAACTTACCGACTTAAATGTGCTCATTGTTGAAGACGATATGCACAATAGCCGTTTCAGTATGTTCAGCCTCGAAAATTTCTGCAAAATCAAAGCTGTTCCCTCAGGACATGAAGCTATTCAAGCTTGCAATAATCAGTTATTTGACATCATTTTGATGGACATAAACCTTGGCGGTGATATGAACGGACTGGAAGCCATGCAGGAAATCAAAAAAATCAACGGATACGGAAATTGTCGTTTCGCTGCGATTACGGCCAATGTTATGGCCGGCCAAAAACAAAAACTTATTGAAAACGGATTCCATCATTATCTTGCCAAACCTTTCCGCACAACCGAATTACAAAATCTCGTCAGAGAAATGGCTGATGAAATCAAAAATTCCTGAACTGCCCCAAAATCATTTCCTACTCCTTTTATTTTGCACATATATTTTTTATAAAACAGGCAACCATTGTCGTTTCAAACCGTCTGTATGATAAAGAAGATACAACCTCTCTTTTTCAGATATACTGCCTGACCTTGTCGGATTCATGCCCCGACAGGGTCTTTTTTTTATATAGATCTTCAACAAAACAGCACGGTTCAATTATTCTAATGAGCAAAACAGCTGAATTATAATCGAATCAGCACAAATCAGGATATCCTTTTTCTTTGTAGATTTGCCCTTCGGCAGAAATGAAACCAAAACTTTTAAATATTGTATCATGAAGAATAACATCCTCTTTGCACTGGCTCTCGCATTTATTATGCCTGTTGCCCTTTTTGCACAAAACAAAGACAAAGCCGTTTTTAAAGAGTACGAACCCGGCTACTACCAAAACTCTATTCTTAAAGACATCCGCAATGTTGAAAAACAGCGCAAAACCAAAAAAATGGACAAACGTTTCCTGATGGATCACAGCCTTATGGAATTGCCCAATAATATTGACCTTTACGAGCAGGAATGGCATAACAAGCCTCTCAGTCAAGGCAATACAGGTTCCTGCTGGTGTTTTTCCACGACAAGCTTTTTTGAATCGGAAATCCAAAGGCTGCACGGCAAAGAGATCAAACTTTCAGAGATGTACACCGTTTACTGGGAGTATGTCGAAAAAGCAAAAGGCTTTGTGCAATCGCGCGGGGAAACTATTTTTGAACAAGGCTCCGAAGGAAATGCCGTAACCCGTTCCTTCCGCAAAAACGGCATTGTGCCCCTGAGCGTTTATGATGGCCTGGCCGAAGACCGCAAGCATCATACCCATGCTGCAATGTACCGTGAAATGAAAGATTACCTCAAATCTGTAAAACGCGATAATGCATGGAATGAAACAGAAGTAGTTGCCACCATTAAATCCATTATGAATTTCCATATTGGCGAACCACCCACCGAATTTGAATGGGAAGGCCAAAAAATGAGCCCACAGGATTTCCTGAAAAATGTTTGCCAGCTGAACATGAACGATTATATCGAAATCCTGAGCGTAATGCAGCAGCCTTACTGGAAGCAGGTTTCGTACGAAGTCCCAGACAACTGGTGGAACAGCGAAGAATATTATAATGTACCCCTGGATGTTTTTATGGAAATCCTCAAAAAAAGCATACGCGATGGCTATACTTGCAGCATAGGCGGCGATGTTTCGGAAGCCGGTTTCAGCAGAGGCTCGCAAGTTGCCCTTGTGCCTGATTTCGACATCCCTTCAGAATACATCAATGAAGAAGCCCGTCAGTTCCGTTTCAGCAACGAAACCACTACCGACGATCACGGAATGCACCTTGTTGGCTGGCTGGAGCAGGACGGAAAAGATTTCTACCTCATCAAAGACAGCAGCAGCGGATCGCGCAATAACGACGAAAACGCCAAAGAATTCGGTTACTACTTCTTCAGCGAAGATTATGTGAAGCTGAAAATGATGGGTTATACGATTCACAAAGACGCTGTACCAAAAAAATACCAGGAAAAACTCTTCAACAACTAAAATATGCCCGCACCAAAAACAAACGGGAACAAAGATCCTTTCGCAGGAAAAAAGGTGAAGTATCCGGTGAGCTATCCGCTGAAAGTCATTACCACTAACACCAAAAGTGAGGATGCCATGAAAGAGGAAATCCATCAGGTGCTCGACCGGCTAAAAATCCCAAACCGTGACACCAAAACAAGTCTATCAAAAAAGGGGACCTATATCAGTTTCACGATTTTTGTTACCCTGATCAATGAAAATACGCTCAGGGAATTATACAAAGAACTGGCAAGTATTCCTGAAATAAAGATGGCGGTTTAAGATGATACTGGAACTGGATGGCCTTAGCAAAAGTTATGGCAGCAAACCGGCTGTTGACAATCTCTCGCTGCAGATCAGCAAAGGCGAGTTTTACGCCCTGCTTGGCCCCAATGGTGCGGGAAAAACCACCACAGTCAATATGATTTGCGGCCTTTTGCCGCCCGATTCCGGTTCGATCCGTATTAAGGGGCAGGCTGTCAGTTCTAAAAAGCCCGAAATAAAATCCACTATTGGAATTGTACCCCAGGACATCGCCTTGTATGAAGAGCTCACTGCTTTTGAAAACCTGATGTTCTGGGGGCAATTATACGGCATTTCAAAATCAGAATTAAAGAAACGCAGCCTAAATTTGCTCCAGCTTACGGGTTTGCAATCCAGGGCAAAAGACAAGATCAAAACATTTTCCGGCGGGATGAAACGGCGCATCAACATCGCTGCATCATTGATGCACCAGCCCGAAATCCTGATCATGGACGAGCCCACCGTTGGCATTGACCCACAAAGCAGGTTGTTTATTTATGATATGCTCCGCGAACAGCAAAATAATGGGCTCACCATTATCTATACCACACATTATATGGATGAAGTGGAAAAAATGTGCTCGCGTGTCGGAATTATCGATCATGGAAAAATCATCGCCGAAGGTACCGTTGATCAGCTGCGCCAAAACTGCGGATGCCACAAATCATTGATATTTAAGTTGAAGCAGCATCCCGAAGCAGATATTCAGGAAATGCTCCACCAAAAAGGATGGCAATGCGTTTTGAAAGACTGCTCCATCAAAATTCAGTCTGATCATGGTCAAAATATTATTCCGGAAGCATTGCGCATTTTCGAAGAGCACCAACTCGAAACCGAAAGCATTGAATTTGAACAGGCAGGGTTGGAAAGCGTATTCCTCGAACTCACCGGTAAAACCCTCAGGGAATGAACAAAATCAGCACATTAGTCCATAAGGATTTCGTACTTTTTCTGCGCGACCGCAAAGCGATGATGCTCACTTATCTGCTCCCCATTGCGCTCATCAGCCTTTTTGCCCTGGCATATGGCGGCATTGGCGGCAGCAAAGCCAGCCCCGTAAAGCTTCTGATTTCCGATCAGGACAGCAGCGCACAAAGTGCCAAACTGATTTCGATGCTCGACAGCATTCCGGAAATCATTGTAAACGCCCAACATCCTGAAAAAATCAAAGATAAAATAATGAACGGCAAAGCGCTTGCCGGACTGCAAATACCTGAAGGCTACGGACAAAAGCTCCTCAATGGGGAGGATGTTTCGCTGCTTTTATTCACTGATAAAAGCCGGGAAATTCAAAGCGGCATGCTACGTGGCATGATTACCGGCCCACTGATGAAGGAAATCAATACCGTAGGCATGAAAAAGCGTATTATGCGCAATATCGAGGAAGAATGGCCCGGAATGCCCGAACAAACACTTGCAGGAATTGAGAAAAACATTGCCGGAAAATTTGTTTCGGACAGCAAAGGAGACAAAAGCCCTCTGGTGATTGAGGCCCTTAGCCGAAAAAAAGGCATCAATTGGGGCTTGATACAAGCTGTTGCCGGCACTGCCGTGATGATGTTGCTCTTCAGTGCTGCCGGAATGGGAAGCGCCCTGCTCAGCGAAAAAGAGAACGGAAGCCTGAAACGTTTGATGTTCAGCCCACTAAAAACAACTGAAATACTCAGCGCACACCTTATATATTCTACAATTGTTGCTTCAAGCCAGCTCATCATTATGTTTGTATTTGCACGGCTGGTTTTTGGCCTGGAAATTGGCACACAATGGCCTGTTTTGCTGCTTACAATTTTGCTCACCGCCATCACTTGCAGCAGCTTCGGTATTTTCCTAAGCGCTATTGCCCACACCCGCAAACAGCTCGAAAGCATGAGCACGGTTTTAATCCTGATCATGTCGGGAATCGGAGGCAGTATGGTCCCGCTATTTCTACTACCTGCCTTTATGCAAAAAATAGCTGTCATCAGCGTAAATTACTGGGCTATAGATGCTTTTTACGATATCCTCGGACGTTCATCCGGCCTGTTACAGCTACTGCCCAATATATTGGCCATGCTGCTTATCAGTTTATTGTTTACAGGCTTTTCCATGATTTTATTCCGGAAAAAACTCCGGCAACTGGCAGTCTGATCCGCTTGCAACCAGATGCACGAATTTCCCATGACTACATTTCGCAAAAAAAAGATTCCGCGCTCCGCCCAGGCCTTATTTAGATTTATTATAAATAATCTTGAAGCCCAAATTAATTTATTACATAACAAGCAATTACAAGCAATTTCAATTTTGCCAAAACCGACTTGGACAATTTCCTTTAAACTAAGTTTAATTTTTTTGGACTGCTTAATACAAATTTAATATTTTGCAGAGCAGGATACGGTATATTTGCCGGGCTGATCAAAACGAATTGACAGCTATGAAAAATAGCACGACAGAGAACGAAAATAAAATGAAAAGATTTGGACTGGAAACCGTTTTAGTCCTGGATATGGATGAACGCACAAATTTCAACCGATACAATTTTAATTCACTCAATTTATCATCAAAAACCAAAAACACATGAAGAAAAATTTATTCAATCTTCTGTTAATTGCTGTATTAATGGCTTTTGGCCAAATAGCAATGGCACAGGGTACTGTAAAAGGTCTCATTCAGGATTCACAAACTGACGAAGCTCTGATAGGCGCAACCGTGATGGTTGAAGGCACTACAATTGGTGCTACAACTGATCTTAATGGTGTATTCAACTTTGAAGCCCCTGCAGGAACACACACACTTGTTTTCCGTTATGTTGGCTATCAGTCGCAGGAAATGGAAATCACAGTAAAAGACGGCGAAACCAAAGATCTGGGTATCATTGGTCTGGTTTCAGGTTCTATCGGCCTCGACGAAGTAAAAGTTATTGCTTCTATCGCAGAAGAGCGCAAAACGCCTGTTGCTGTAACCAACATTAGCTCAAAGCAGATTGAAGAAAATCTTGGTAGCCAGGAATTTCCTGAAGTTATGAAGAACACTCCTTCTGTTTACCCAACAAAACAAGGCGGTGGATTCGGTGACAGCCGTATCAATGTTCGTGGTTTCGACCAGCGTAATGTTGCGGTTATGATCAACGGTATCCCTGTAAATGACATGGAAAACGGCTGGGTTTACTGGTCAAACTGGGCTGGTCTTGGTGATGCTACCAAAACAATCCAGATTCAGCGTGGCCTTGGTGCTTCGAAGCTTGCAATCAACTCGGTTGGTGGTACAATCAACATTATCACCAAAACAACAGACATGCGCAAAGGCGGTTCTTTCAAGCAGGAACTCACCGACTTTGGCCGTCAAAAATCTACACTGAGCCTCTCTACAGGTAAAATGGAATCTGGTACTGCGGTAACTTTTGTTGGTTCTCGTACCAGCGGAAACAACTATATTGATGCAACTTATGTTGATGCATGGTCATATTTCCTTTCTGTTTCACAAGACCTTGGTGATCACCAATTGGTTTTTACTGCCATTGGTGCGCCACAGAAGCACGGTCAGCGTGATGGCTTCAATATGCTCACAGAGGAAGAATACGATATGTATGGAACAAAGTACAACAAAAACTGGGGTTACCTTTATGGTGATGTCCTTAACAGCCGTAATAATTATTACCACAAACCACAGATGTCTTTGAACTGGTACTGGAATATTTCTGACCGTACATTCCTTGCCACATCTGCTTACCTTTCATTTGGAACAGGTGGTGGTTCCGGTACACTGGGTTACAGCCCATACAAATACGATCCACCGCGCAGCAATTGGGAAGGAATTTACGATTGGACTTCTATGGTGGACATTAACGCAAGTAATATTGATACGGCCAATGCACGCATCGCTGGTGCATATACTATTAGTGATGGCGATACTTCTTTCATGAGTCGCTCAAACCTCATCATGCGTAACTCCGTGAATAACCATACTTGGTATGGTGTCCTATCTACTTTGAAGCATAAACTCACTGACAATCTCAATTTGATGGCAGGAATCGATGCACGTTATTATAAAGGCGAGCACTATCGTGAAGTACGTGACCTCTTAGGCGGCGACTACTGGTACGACAGCAAATTTGGTGCTGTTTATCAAAAAGGAGACAAAATTGCATACCATAACGATGGTATCGTAACTTATGCAGGAGCATTTGCCCAGGCAGAATACAGCGTTGGAAATTTCTCCAGTTTTGTGGCTGCATCTGTTTCCAATACCTGGAACAAGCGTATCGACTACCGCTCTTACCTACCGGAAGAAGCTGAAGCCGAAAGTGAGCAACTTTCTGACGTAGGTTATAACTTCAAGTTGGGAGCTAACTATAACCTTAATGAGTATCATAACATTTTCTTCAATGCCGGTTATTACAGTCGTGTTCCTGAATTCCGGTTCATGTTCCTCAACTATGTTAACGAAGTAAACGAAGACCGTAATAACGAAGAAGTTATGGCTGCTGAAATTGGTTACGGTTTCACTAATGACTTCCTGAACATTCGTCTAAACGGTTACTATACAGTTTGGGATAAAATTTCTCAACTGGGAGGATATTACAGTTCTGAAACAGAAAAGTATTATAACGTTTATTTCCACGAACTTAAGCAGGTACACATGGGTATCGAAGCAGATATTGCTGCCCGTCTAACTAATTATATGACTCTTGGTGCATTTGCCGGTATTGGAAACTGGGAGTATGGTAATGATGTGAACGCTGATGTTTATGATGATGCTACTTTTGAAAAAGTAGGTACATTCAAAACATATACCAATGGCATTAAAGTTCCTGATGCTCCTCAAACTCACGTAGGTGTTTATGGCAAATTCCAGCTTACCAAGCAAATCGACCTTGGTGCAAACCTGAACTACTATGACAACCACTATGCACAATTCACTCCTGAAGGACGTACAAACCCAGACGATACTGAACAGTCTTATAAGCTTCCTGCTTATACTCAACTTGACCTCCGCGCTGGTTTTGCTTTCAAAATTGCAGGTCTGGATTCATATGCTGCGATCAACTGCTACAACGTATTCGACACCGAAGAAGTTATCGAAGGTGAAGATACCAGCAAAGAAGTTGACGGAATTTATGTTCACTCACTCAAGAAAGGTTTCTGGAGCTGGGGCCGTAACTTCAACTTCAGCCTGAAAGTTAATTTCTAAGGAATTATTTTTTCTGATATACCTAAAGCCTCCCATTTCGGGGGGCTTTTTTGTTTGCACAGATTTAATGCATCCAATTACCTAAATGATTAATTTTGCGCATCAATCAAGCTCATTATGAAAACGAAGATCTTTATTCCGGCAATCCTGCTCACTTTCCTCTTCCTGAGCGCATGCAATTGTCCGCAAAAAACCGAAGAAAAACCCTATGTCGTTATGCTTTCCATCGATGGCTTCCGCTGGGATTATCCCGATAGCGTTGCCACGCCCAATCTCGACAAAATGGCAAAAGCCGGCGTAAAAGCCAAATCACTGCGCCCCTCCTATCCTACCAAAACTTTTCCCAACCACTACTCCATGGCCACCGGCCTTTATCCCGATCATCATGGCATTGTAATGAACAGTTTTTATGATCCGGAGCTGGACGACAACTATGCAGTGGGCAAAAGGGAATCCGTTGAAGATCCAAAGTTTTATGCCGGCGAACCCATTTGGGTCACTGCTGAGAAACAGGGAACCAAATCGGCCAGCTACTTTTGGGTAGGTTCCGAAACACCCATTCAGGGCATTCAGCCTTCCATCTGGAAAAAATACGAACATAATTTTCCTTTTGAACAAAGGATTGACTCTGTGATTTCCTGGTTGCAGCTTCCGGAAGATCAGCGGCCTCATCTCATCACATGGTATATGCACGAACCCGATGGCGTAGGTCATAAATATGGCCCCGACGCAGCGGAAACCCGCAAAATGAACTACTATCTCGATAGCCTCATTGGCGTTTTTAACCACAAAATCAGCCAATTACCTAATGCAGAGGAAATCAATGTAATTGTGACTTCCGATCATGGTATGGGCCAGATTTATCCCGACAGTGTGGTCTATCTCGATGATGTAATTCCTGCAAGATGGATAAATCGCTACGAAGGCGGCAATCCGGCTTTTAATATTCTGGCAGAAGAAGGATGTGTGGACAGTATCCTTATGCTACTCAGCAAAACGCCACACCTCAAAGCATGGAAAAGAGACGAAATCCCTGCCCATTTGAATTACGGAAGCAATCCCAGGGTACTCGATATTAATGTTGTAGCCGACAGCGCATGGAGCATCAATACCCGCGACCGCAAAGTGTATTCCAGTTATGGCACCCACGGTTACGACAATCAAAACACCGATATGCACGCGATTTTCTATGCCTACGGGCCGGCCTTCAAAAAAAACCACCTGCAGCCCACTTTTAACAATGTAGATTTGTATATCCTCATCGCCAATATCCTCGGCTTGGAACCGGCAGAAACGGATGGAAATTTTGAACATGTAAAAGACATGCTCAGGGAATCACGCTAATCTGCTTCTAAAGAATCTTCTTTCTCAGAGAAAAGATGTAATTTTGCGGCCTCATAAAACGACGCATAACTATGTCATTGGAGAAAATACTCAAAGGACACATAATGAGCGCCATAGAAGCGCTTTACGGGCAAAAACCCGATGAAAAACTGATTAATTTTCAAAAGACACGCAAAGAAATTGCCGGCGATTTAACCCTGGTCACTTTCCCGCTTTTAAAAATATCCAAAAAAAATCCGCAGCAAACTGCCGAAGAAATCGGAGCTTACCTGCAGGAGAAAATCGAAGATATTTCCGGTTTTAATGTTATCAAAGGATTTTTGAACCTGGAAATCAGCGACTCCTACTGGCTTAATTTTATGAAGGTCAATGCTTTAAAGCATAATTTTGCGTACAAAGCCAAAAAAATCCATTCACATCCGGTACTCATCGAATATTCTTCGCCCAATACGAATAAACCGCTTCACCTCGGACATATCCGCAACAACCTTTTGGGTTATAGTGTAGCACGTATCCTGGAAGCGGCAGGCCATAATGTAGTCAAAACCAACCTCATAAACGACCGTGGCATCCATATTTGCAAAAGTATGCTGGCATGGCTGCGCTGGGGCAAAGGCGAAACCCCGGAAAGTTCCGGAATGAAAGGCGATCACCTCATCGGGAAATACTATGTGCTTTTTGATAAGAAATACAAAGAAGAAATTGCTGGCTTGATGGCTTCCGGAAAAACAGAAGACGAAGCCAAAAATGAAGCACCGCTGATTGTAGAAGCCCGTGAAATGCTGCGCAAATGGGAAGCCAAAGAGCCGGAAGTAATCGCCCTTTGGGAAAAACTCAACAGCTGGACATACGACGGCTTTGATATTACTTACAAGCGTTTGGGCGTAAGTTTTGATATGGTTCAACACGAATCACAAACCTATCTTGGTGGAAAATCCCTGGTGGAGAAAGGACTTGAAAAAGGCGTTCTTTTCCGCAAAGAGGATGGCAGTGTTTGGGCTGATCTTACCGATGAAGGTCTGGATGAAAAATTGCTGCTCCGCTCCGATGGCACATCCGTTTATATGACACAGGATTTGGGAACTGCGGCAGAACGCTATGAAAACATGCAGCCCGAAAAAATGATTTATGTGGTAGGCAATGAGCAAAACTACCATTTCGATGTATTGAAACGCGTTTTGAAAAAGCTGGGCATGGAATGGGCCGATATCATTTATCACCTGAGCTACGGAATGGTAGAACTTCCGCACGGAAAAATGAAATCGCGCGAAGGCACAGTAGTGGATGCCGACGACCTGATGGACGAAATGTACGCAACCGCACGCAAAACCGGAGAAGAGTTGGGAAAAATGGAAAATCACGAAAGTGAAGAAGCCAAAAAACTCTATGAAATGGTGAGCATAGCTGCGCTGAAATACTTCATCCTGAAAGTAGATCCGAAGAAAAAAATGATGTTCATTCCTGAGGAATCAATTGATTTTAACGGAAATACAGGGCCGTTTATCCAATACACCTATGCGCGCATCCAATCGCTCAAGCGCAAATCAGGCATTGATCTGATGCAGGCAGAGATCAAAAACCCGGACAGCCTTTTGCCCAAGGAAAAAGAAATCCTGAAGCAGGTTTATGAACTTCCGGAAATCCTTGAAGCAGCTGCAAAGGGTTTCAGTCCGGCTTTGATTGCCAATTACAGCTACGAACTGGCCAAAGGCTTCAACCAGTTTTATCAGGAAGTACCGATTAATAAAGAAGAAGACGAAAATAAAAGGGCATTTCGCCTGCTCCTGGCACATTTTGCCGGAGACAGCCTGCGCTCAGCCATGAATTTGCTGGGAATTGAAATGCCGGAGAAAATGTAATTTTCATGGTTTATATCTATACTTTAAAACTGCTTTCCGATCAGGATGAAGATTTTTACCGGGATATTGAGATTAAAAGCAGCAATAGTTTCCTCGATTTACACCGGATCATCCAAAAAAGCCTGGGCATTGAAGGCAATGAGCTGGCGTCCATTTTCATGACCAATACTGAATGGGAAAAACAGAAGGAGTTTACCTTGATGGACATGATGCAAGATATGCCGGGTGCTGAAGAGCTGGGGCAACTTCCTGTTTTTGTAATGGAAAAGGAAACGCTTAAAGATCATATCGAAGACCCGCACCAGCGCTTGCTCTATGAATACGATTTCCTGAATCCGCAAACCTATTTCCTGGAACTCACAAATGTAAAAAAAGGCGCACAGCATGGCAAAAACTACCCGAGACTGGCTGGCAGCCAGGGTGATGTACCAAAGGCCAAGGAAAACGATTTCGATGGCCACAACGAAACGGTTGATTTTCTGCGCGATCCGGATTCAGAAAGCGACATAGAAGATGTGGATAATTTCCTGAAAGATCATTTTGGTGATCTTTTTAATCCTGACCCAAGCAGATAATGCAAAAAAAGAAAGATAAACGGCTAATCGTGTTGAGCGGCCCTACAGCAGTTGGCAAAACAGCCACAAGCATTAAGCTGGCTCAACATCTTGACACTGTTATCCTTTCAGCAGATTCACGGCAGTTTTACAGCGGCATGACAATCGGGACAGCCGCACCAAGCACGGAAGAACTTAAGGCTGCAAAACACTATTTTATCGGTCACCTGAAAATCGGGGATTATTATAATGTATCCCGTTTTGAACAGGATGCCCTTGCCGTTTTGGAGCAGGAATTCCAAATCCTTGATCAGGTAATCCTCACAGGCGGATCGGGTTTATACATTGATGCTTTGTGCCATGGTGTAGATGAATTTCCCGATCCTGATCCCGATTTACGCGAAGACTTAAAAAAACAATATCAGGAAGAAGGAATTGAATGGCTGCAGGATGAAGTGCAAAAAGCGGATCCTGCCTATTTCGACCAAGTCGATAAAAAAAACCCAAACAGGCTTTTACGCGCTCTGGAAGTTTGTCTGGCCACAGGCAAGCCTTATTCGGAGCAGCGCATTGGCAATAAAAGAGAGCGCTCTTTCGATATTATTTTCATCGCGCTTAACCGCCCGCGGGAGGAATTGTTTGAGCGCATCCATCTGCGCACCGATCAAATGCTCAAAGACGGTTTGATTGAAGAAGTAAAATCATTGGCGCACAAGCGACATGAAAACGCCCTGAACACAGTGGGCTATAAGGAGATTTTCATGTATCTCGATGGTGATTACAGCCTTGAGCTTGCCACCGAAAAAATAAAAACCAATACAAGACGTTACGCAAAAAGGCAGCTGACCTGGTTCCGAAAAAACCCGTCTTACCATTGGCTTCATCCGGATCAGGAAAATGAGCTGTACGAACTGACTAAATTTTAAGCTATGTGGAAGCAAATCAAATCACTGGGTGCCATGCTCCTTTACTGGATGCTGCTTTTTCAAATTGTTCGCCTGGTTTTTATGCTGTTCTACGGGCAGTCGGTACTGCAAAGCGAAGCAGGTTTTTGGGAAATCCTGCAAACTTTTCCTGCGGCACTCAAACTTGATTTTGCTACTGCCTGTTATTTTTCTGCCTTTCCTTTTCTGCTCATCAGCATTGAGCCCTGGTTTAAGAAAGGCAATGCAATACGCAGTATAAAACGCTATTATACAGGCATCCTGAGCTTTGCATACGCCTTGACACTCGGCGGCGACCTGGGGCTTTATGCCGAATGGAAAACCAAACTTTCTTACAAAGCATTGCTGTATCTGGAACATCCCACAGAAGTTTATAACTCAGCATCTACCGGGATTTTCCTTGTTTCGCTCCTGATCATAACTGCCCTGATGTTTGCTTTTCACCATCTTTATAAACGCATAGCAAACACTTCCACGGGACAAGCAAAGCACTGGTGGTCGCCTTTGATTTTCCTGCTGTTTGTTCCGCCCTTTATGGTTTTGGGGATGCGTGGCGGACTTCAGGAAATTCCTATAAATCAAAGTCAGAGCTATTTTTCCAAACATGAGATACTCAATCATGCTGCGGTAAATAATATGTTCAATTTGTACATCAGCTATTTTGAAAACCGGGAATTTCAAAACGAAAATCCCTATCAGTTTTATACTGCCAATGAAGCTAAAAAACGAGCTGAAACGCTCTTTGAATGCGAAAAAGACACCACTGTTCAAATCCTGACCACCCAAAGGCCAAACATTGTTTTACTCATTTTGGAAAGCTGGAGTGGCGATTTAATCGAAAGCCTGGGTGGTGAAGGCGGCATTACACCTGAATTCCGAAAACTGGAAAAAGACGGGCTTTTGTTCACAAACATCTATGCCAGCGGATCGCATTCGGAACAGGGAATGGCGGCCATTTTCAGCGGTTTCCCGGCGCATGCCTTTACGTCCGTAACGGTTCAGCCCGACAAATACCCCAAGCTGCCCAGCCTGACACAGGAATTAATGGGGGCAGGATATTTCTCGAGTTTTTATTTTGGCGGACAGCTAATTTACGGGAATATAAAGAGTTATATCATTTTCAACGGTTTTGGACGCATACGCGAGGTTTATGATTTTGACAACGACCTTCCGCGGGGCAAGCTCGGGATTCATGATGAATACACTTTGGATGCCATGGCCCGGGAGCTGCAAAGTGATCCGCAACCGTTTTTCGCTTCATTGTTCACGGTCAGCTCCCATTCGCCATACGACCACCCAAAAGTTGATGCCATTGACTGGGGCGGCAAAGAGCAATCATATTTAAATTCTGTTTATTATGCCGACAGCAGTTTGGGACAGTTTTTTCAAAAGGCACGCCAAATGGACTGGTATCCCAATACCTTATTTATCCTGGTAGCAGACCATTCGCACAATTCCTATCGCAATTGGTCGCGCCATAGTGCTGAGTGGCAGCATATTCCATTATTGTTTTATGGTGATGTTTTGAAAAAGGAGTATCGCGGGAAGCAAAACAGCATCCTTGCATCGCAAACAGATTTGGCAGGCAGCCTGCTCAACCAGCTCGGACTTGATGCAGGGAAATTCCCCTTCAGCCGAAACCTGTTCAACCCATACACCAAACAATTTGCTTATTGGGAGCTTACCGGCATTCCCGGTACGGGCTGGAAAACACCAACAACATCCATGACCTACGACCACAGAAGTGAAAAATTCAGGCGCATGGATCCTCCGAAAGAGCAACAAGACAGCATGATTCAGGATGCCAAAGCTTTTGTGCAGCACATTTTCCAGGAATATCTTGATCTCTGAGCCCATTATAAAAACTGAACAATTTTAAAGTCAGGATTTTATTAATTTTGCAGGCTAAAATAGAATTATGTCTAACGGAATTAAGATAAAAAATAAAAAAGCCTATCATCAATATTACATTCAGGAGGTTTTTACAGCAGGGATTTCCCTCACCGGCACCGAGATAAAATCCATTCGCGACGGAAAAGTGAGCCTTGCCGAATCATTTTGCGCTTTTGAACAGCACGAATTATATGTACGCGATATGCATATTGCTGAATATAAATACGGGACGCATTATAATCACGAACCAAAACGGGAACGAAAACTTTTACTTACAGCGCGCGAACTCAAAAAACTTAAGACAAAAGTTGCCGAAAAGGGCTTAACAATCGTGCCGGTTTTGCTGTTTATCAATGAACGCGGTCTGGCCAAGCTCAACATCGCATTAGCAAAAGGAAAGCATTTTTACGATAAACGGGACAGCTTGAAGAAGAAAGATGCGGAAAGGGAAATGGATCGCAACAAAAAAATACGCGTTTAATATGAATGTTAGAACCGTTTGGACAACAAGCCTTATTTTATTGATTATCAGTCTATTTATTTATAAACCATCACAAGCTCAGGAAAAAATAGAATGGATGGGTTTTGAAGAGGCGGTTGCAAAAAACCAAGCGTATCCCAAGAAAAAAATCTTCATCGACGTATATACAAGCTGGTGCGGCTGGTGCAAAAAGATGGATGCAAGCACATTTGCCGACAGCAGCATTGTGCGTTATATGAACGAGCATTATTATGCCGTAAAGCTGGATGCAGAAAGAATGGATACGGTAAATTTCATGGGTCGCGATTTCGTTAACCGTAATCCAAAAGGCAAACGTGGCAGCCATGAACTGGCTCAGGCCCTATTGCAGGGAAAAATGTCTTATCCCAGCTATGTGATTTTAAATGAAAACAATCAAAAAATCACAGGCATGGCGGGATATCTTGACGTAATTAAGTTGCAGCCCATTTTGGAGTATTTTGGCAGTAATGCACATTTCAAAATGCCTTGGGAAACCTACCAAAAAAAATATGTTAAAAAATAGATAGAGGTCAGTATGTAGGTGCATATTAGTTTTGGCAAATCATAAAAACGATAATGATTTGTTATTGAGCAACATAGATTTCGATGCCGAAGCTTCGGCATCGAAATGACCTTTTGTTGTGTTCAAGTGGCAAAGGCGGCGCACTTCGACTTGGTTCGGCTACGCTCACCACAGGACGCTCAGTGACCGTAAGCCGCCTTTGCCAAAACAATTAATAAACAGTCATTTCGACGACCAGCGGGAGGAGAAATCTATTTATTCAGGAGAATAAATCATTCTATGTACTTATCTACTGACCTCTAAAAATAGAAAAAGCCACTTGCAAAATACAAGCAGCTTTGTTCGTACAATTCAAAATTCCTTTTAGAAGTCCTTAGAGCTCAATAATATACCTTCATCATCCCAAATTTTCCAGGTAGAATCTTTTTGCCCGTTTTTGTAGTACATTTCATAGCGCAGGCGTCCGTTTTCGTCCCAAACATACCACACGCCATCTTTCTGACCTTGTGCATATGATGCTTCTCCGGACTTATTACCATTTTCAAACCAGGTGATCCATGTCCCGTCTTTCAGTCCATCTTTGTAAGACCTTATTTCTTTAACGTTTCCATCATTGCGATAGTAGGTTACAGCTCCGTCTTCCAGGCCATTCGTTATTTTTTCGTGCGTAACCAAAACGTTACCGTGTTGATCATACTCTGAAAAGGATCCACTATATAATTGACCATCATTATAAAACTTACCATCTACTAATGCGACTTCCTGAGCGGATACTGCAAATGCACTCAGAATTACTGCTAATGTTAAAATCAGATTTTTCATAATTACAACCTTTAAAATGGTTAATATTAATTTTGTGTTAAAATTACAATAATTTTATGCATCACGCAAACTTTCTTAGGATTAATTTAATTTCAGGGCTTATTTAAAATTACTCTAAACTATATTAATGCCTGGAAATACTTTAACCTATTAAATACCTGTTTATTATAGTTTTAGAACATTTTAGTCCAATTATCCTGCCTGACACATTAGGAACGTTGCTTTTAGATAATAACAACTGCCCACAGGTATTATTGTTCATATTCCCTTAATTTTTTCTTAACAAAAAATTAATATATGCGTATGGACTCGAAAAGTCTAATATTGCTGCTTTTTACGAATTGGCTTTTTTTTGACCAAATTAGAAAGTAACAAGAATCCATAATAAATTCACTGCACTGATATCACACAATGAGGCTGAACAAATTAATTTTGTGATGGGACAGTGGTTTAGGGACAACAACTATGTGACTGAGGAATCGTGAGTAGTTTCACTTAGCCTGATTAATTCATGAAATTTCGTCATGAGCACATTCGACAAGCTCAGTGACCACATTCAAACCGCAATAAGAGAAAGGGAGCGCAGATTTTTGGCGCACAGGAATAGCCGTAGCTATTTTGAGCACCAAAAAGATAGCATTCCTTTCTATTGCAGCGGTTTGGGTGCGTAATAGAATATTTTGTGAATTATTCAGGTTAGAAAGAGATACCGTAAACGCCTTTATCTTTTCGTTTTATCAATTTTTTTTGAAGCCGTGCCATATTTTCAATACTCTGAAATTCGATATCATTTTCAGATAAGGCATCCAACAGACTACCGGCTTCATCGAAGCGGCCAAGGCTGCGCAAAAGATCGGCTTTTCTCATTGGGGAGACATAAAGATCTTCCGTTTCAATTATTTCCAGCAGTCTTTCCATATTGGACAGTACGTCATCATGTGGTACTTTGCGTTTCAATACGGACATCATTTCCCGGGCGCGGGCATTAAGAGGTTTTGCCGAAGACAATTTATTGTTTTGCAGATAAATCCGCTTTGGATTATTCAGCATCCACAGCAAATGCGTACGAAGCACATATTCCGTTTCAGGATCTGTTTTTTCATTTTTCAGGAACTCATTATATATATCGGCACTTTGGACTATTTCCACATCCGGCAATCGGTCCATATCATCATCTCGAGATGCGGCAGGTGACTTAAAGAACTTTTTAAGTTCCTCATCAATTTCATCAAATTCCATGATTTGCTGGGCATTCCTTAAAAAAGCGGAATAGCAGGAAACACATTGCGCCAAGGGCTCCATAGCAGGGGCGCCATCAATCGAATAACCATCGGTATATTCCACACCGGAAAATACGCTATACGACATAACCCCAACATCCTTGTGCAGCTGGCCACAATGGGGACATTTGGTTACAGAAGGCACTAAAATAGTCATAAGTCCTTTATTTCAAATTAAATACGGATATAACCATATACGGCACGGTTCTTTTTTCGGATCAGATATTTCTGCAACTTCTCCATCCGGCGGGAAATATATGCAGGACTGCCCGGCTTTCTTTTCAATTTTTCATTGGCTTCTTTCCATCTTCCCAAGCTGCGCAGGCAATCCACATAAATATGGTTCAGCATCCCGTCCTGATTAAAACGTTCGAGCAGCTCAAGCATCCGCTCCAGGTTATTGTCACGGATACGTAGAAAGCCACTGGCTACTGGAAGCTCAGCAAACTTATCGGCTTCAGCATTTTGAGCAAAAACCCATGAAAATTTTTGCAGGATAAAAGCTTTATAAAGTGTTTTACGATCGCAAAACCACCAATTAACTTTCCTGAAATGATCATTGATTTTATGAACCAGCTCGATCCGCAAATACAGCTCAAATTCGTCTCTGGTTTTCATTGTTTTTAATACTTCCAGATATTCTTCAACAGAAAATTCATGCATTGCAGTATAAACGGAACGAAGTTCTTCTCCTATTTCGTTTCTTTCTGCAATTGCATCATCAATCGGCTTCTGTTCTTCCTTTGATATTCTTGCTTCGAGCCTTGGAAACAGATGACCACAAAAGGCACAACGTGCCAGCACGGATGGCAAACCCACATCGGCACTGCTTTTACCGTCTGTATAATGTGTTCCACTGGCAGAAACCGTATATGAAATTATTTCATATGTTTCGTGCAGGCCATTACATGACGGACAGCGGACATAAACAGTATTAAAATCCATTTTGTGGCTTTTTGGCAGATTGTAAAAGTAATCAAAATATAGGGCCAATACAAACAAATCATTTAAAAGTCTTAGCTGCCTTTATTTTTCCCAAAACGAACAGGGAAACAGCCCTTTTTGAGCAAATTTTCAATATATTGTTTTTCAATAATTTAAAAGTCGTTGCCGCTAAGATTAAACCTTTTTGGCCAATCATTGTCGTACAGTCTATGCGGCTTCCACGATCGCAGAATTGAATCGCTGCATATTTGCAGCACCAAACAATCAGATGCCGGCTTAAAATTTAAACGAAGAGACAGATGAAAGATCTTATAAATAAAAACAATTTTGCGCTCAATAATGCCATTGGTTATTTTGAGCAAAACGGCCTTAACCGGCAAAATGCACGCCTGCTTGCTGCTTTATTTCTGGAATATCCCGACGGCATAAGTACAGCCGGTTTAAAGGAGTACTTAACTGATATGGAAAAAAATAATCCCGAACAGCCACTCAGCGAACTGGCTTCAGAGGGATATTTGGTAAAAACCAAACTTGAAAACAACATTATTGTCTGGAAAATAAATCCCGATTTTATTGTTGGCCAATTAAAACGGCAATTGCATTCCATATCAGAGTTTCGATCTGTTTTGCGTGAAGTTATCATTCTGAGCAAATCCGAAACAGATGCATACGAACAATTACACGAGTTCACCGCAGCTTATATAAATCAGGTTAATAACTTGATTCACAACTGGTACGAGGAACAAAAATAAACATGGATACCTGTCATCCTGTTTTTAGCTCATCTGGTGTTTGTAAGGGCTGGCCCTCCCAGGGTCGGCCTTTTTTTTGAAAATTATAGATACATTTTAATCAAATAGCTACATTTGCACACACCATGACAACACTTTTATATATAGGTATTGTACAGGCTGTTTTTACAGGCACCATAATTCTGTTGCAAAAAAAAGTCCCCCTAAGCAATAAAATTCTCGCAGCATGGCTTTATACGGTAGCCTTCAGTTTTGTTTATTCGGTTATCCGCCATGACTACAGCCATCTGATCACACCAACATTTCGGGGCATGGAAGTGGAATTTACATTTGGCCCGTTACTCTATCTATATACCCGCAGCCTCATCAATGAAAACCCAAAAGTTAAAGCCACAGATTTCCTCCACTTTATCCCTTTTATTGGCTTTAAGATCCTGTTTTCAACCTATGAGGGCAACCCTTCCAGCTTTTCAGATTTTTTCGCTAATGACGGTTTGCTTTGGTTAAGAATGACATATGGCATTACTTTTTTATGTTCGGTTACTTTTTATCCGGCCCTTGTTTTTTACCTGCTAAAAAAACACCGCAAAAACATCCAAAACCATTACAGTTTTAATAATGCAAATATTACCCTGCATTGGATAAGGGTACTAACCTGGGGATTTCTTATAGGATCTGTTTTAACAATAATCTCATTTCAAATTACCAACACCTATAATGACTGGATAATCAATCCCGAGATTTTTATGGTTTCCTTTTATATTTTGCTGGCTTATGCAGTTAGTTTTTATGGCTTTAAACAACCAGATATTTTCCTGTATCGCGTAAACCAAATTAAGGAGAAAGAAATAAAGCCCCAACTGGAAATCCAGCCGGCCAAGATCATAAAAGAAGAACCTGTTCAGCAATCAAAATACCAACGTTCCGGATTAAAGGATGAAAATGCCGACAAATACCTCAAGCAAATCATTGCGTATATGGAAAACGAACAGGCTTACCTCAATGGCGACCTGACTATTCAGGATATTTCGGATAAACTCAATATTCCCCGCCATCATATTACGCAGGTACTGAACGAGCAAATCGGGAAAAATTTCTATCATTTTGTTAATGAATACCGCATGGAAGAGGTTAAAAAACGACTTCTTTCTGACGAATACAAACGCCTTACATTGCTTGCCATTGCTTATGATTGCGGTTTCAACAGCAAATCGGCTTTTAATATGGTTTTTAAGCAATCCACCGGCCTTACGCCTACTGCCTGGAAAAAACAACAGCTAAAAAACAAGGCTTAATCTCCCATAATTTGTATATTTGTTTTGAACCGCTTACAAAATACGAATAAACCGAATGGAAGTTCCCCAGATTTTAATTGTTGATGACATTCCGAAAAACCTTCAGATTTTGGGCAATGTTTTGGCCGGCAAAGGCTATAAAGTTGCTTTTGCCCGCAGCGGTGAAGAAGCCTTGCGCATTTTGGAAAACAGCTCATTTGACCTGATCCTATTGGATATCATGATGCCGGGCATCGATGGTTTTGAGACTTGCCGCCAAATAAGAAAAATCCCAAAGGAACAGGATACGCCAATCATCTTTTTAAGCGCGCGTATTGAACAGGAAAGCATTGTGGAAGGCTTCCATAGCGGCGGACAAGATTATATTACCAAACCTTTCCAGCAGGAAGAATTACTGGCCCGTGTTTCCACGCACTTAGACCTTCGCTTTAAAAGCCTGGAAGTCAAAAAGCTCAATCAACATCTGGAGCAAAAAGTTGACGAACGAACCCATCAGCTCAAAAAAGCCTACAAAAAACTGGAACGTTTGGATGAAGCCAAGAATAATTTTCTTGCCCTTGTAAGCCATGAATTGCGCACTCCGCTGAATGCCCTGAACGGCTTTTCGGAGATGCTCTCTTCTACCACGCTCAACGAAGAGCAGGAAGAATATCTGGACTATATGCGCAAATCATCCAATCGACTGATGCGTTTTGCCGATGCCGCTATATTGATATCACAGCTCGAAAGCCAATCGTATCAAATCAGTCGTGAAGCGCACAATATACGCGATGTAATAGAAGAAGCTATTATACGGATTAGAGCAGAATTTCCTGAATGCCAGCCAATAATCAAGCAGGAGATACCGGTTTTGGGATCGGCCGATGATGAACTCATCCTCAAAGCAATGATGCATGTAATCCGAAATGCCTGCCAGCACAATACAGCCGAAAGACCCATTGAGATCAATATCTCAAAACAGGAAAACATGGGAAAAATCTCCATTCGCGACTTTGGAGAAGGTTTTTCTGAGGAGGTAATGAATGTATTATTCAAGAAGTTTTCAGGCGACAAGTTGATGCATCATTCGGAAGGGCTAGGTTTGGGACTGGCCACGGTCCGTCTGATTATACAGGCACATGAGGGTGATATCCGTATTTTCAATCATGATGATGACGGAGGAGTGGTGGAAATCCTGCTGCCACTGGCTCAATAAAAATCTACAAATCCTTGAACATCCTTAAAATCAATCGCTCCGGTATGGCAATCATACGGTAAACGGAATGATAAATTGTTTGGCCGTTTTGGCTACAATGCGCCTGCGCCAAATAGGAGCGGTTTTTCTTTTCACGGATATATGATATCGAATAATCAATCTGTCCTGGCTGAATGGAAACACTTTTGTCGGGCAGATAAAGATCCAGTGTTTGATAAAATGGCGCTGAACGTGCCGGGTTTACACTTGTATCAATCAGTGTATTAATTTCTGCTTCGGTTTCGGTAAATGGCTCTCCAATACTCATATTCAACGCCTTGCTGGCATAAGCTACGGCAAACAGAAAATCATTTACCGCTTTGTCTGCCTCGCCGGTAAGCTGGTGAAACTTATTCAGCTGCTTTTCTTCAATTCTCAACTGCTGGATGCGTCCTCCTGAAGAAATTTCATGTTCTTTGGCATAGATGGAAGCCACCGAATGCTCATTGCGGATTGACAAGCAATCCTCACCATTTACTGCAATCAAACGGATTCCTTCTTCAATCATCTCATATCCAATACGCACGGCATCCCCCCTACTGATCATAGACCCAAACAAAACATGTATATTCCTAATTTTCATCACATTGGCTGCGGCCATTTTTGCAGCAATAGCAAAAATAAACATCCCGGGCACAACCACCTGCTTGCCCATTGGGCTCATAAATTCCGGATTATGAATATGGTTATCGTCAAGGGTTATCTGACAAAAGTCCTGAATGGATTTATCTGTGAAATTGACACTCTTAAGCATGCTTAATTTATTGGATTCCGTAGGCAAATATACTCTTAAATTTTCTTACGCAATCAAAATATGCACCTTCAGAACAAAAAAGGCAGGTCATTGAAAACCCACCTTCATATAAGAATTAAAACCATAAACATTTTGATACCGACAAATATTCGCCGGTTGTATCGTCAGGGCAAAACCGTTTATTTCACAACAAAATCCGCCTTAAGGCAATCCCTTGAGTTACCACCTACATAAACAACAAATTCTCCGGCCTCCAGAGTTGGCTCATAATCACTGTTATAAAAAGAAAGCTCGCTGGATGTAATTTCAAATTCGATTGTTTTCAACTCTCCTGCTTTCAGGAAAACTTTGCGGAATGCTTTTAGCTTTTTGACTGGTTGGGCAATACTGGCATACACATCCCTGATATACATCTGCACAACTTCCTCACCGTCTCGTTCACCGGTATTTTTGATATCAACCTTTAGCCTGACTGATGCATCAGCTTTCATCTCTTTTGAATCCAGCTGCAAGTTAGCATATTCAAAATCCGTATAACTCAGGCCAAAACCGAAGGGATAGAGCGGGTCATTTGATTCGTCGGTATAATGAGACCAAAAGACCGTTTTATACTTATTTTGGGATCTTCCAGTACTCAAATGATCATAATGTATCGGACACTGGCCGGTACTCCTCGGGAAGGACATCGTCAGTTTTCCTGAAGGATGATAATCCCCAAAAAGAACATCGGCAACCGCATGGCCTGCCATAGACCCGGGATGCCAGACTTCAAGGATTGCCATGGCTTTTTCGTCGAGCTCTGGAATTGCTACCGGCCTTCCGTTCATCAGTAGCACGACAATATTTTTATTCACCTGATGCACCGCACGGAACAAATCCATTTGCAAACCTTTAAGGCCGATATCCGCCTGGCTTCTGCCTTCTGCAGTCTGGAAACAATTTTCACCCAGAACCATGACTACAACATTGCTTTTCTTGGCCAGGGCAACGGCTTCATCCATACCACTATAATCCGAATTATTGAATTCCAGCTCACTATGAAAGTTAGGATCATTAGTTACGTATTCCGGTCCTTTGGCAATGCTCAGTTTATTTTCTTTGCCCATGGCGGCCTGCATTCCTTCCAACACAGAAACCGCTGAATTTTTTATCGCGCGCGCCCTCCAGCTTCCAAGCGGACTGTCCTTATCGCTAGCCAAAGCACCGATCAGCGCAATTTTCGGATCATTTTTACTTAATGGCAAAATTTGATTTTCATTTTTCAAAAGGACAAAAGACCGACGTGCTACTTTGCGTGCGGCTTCCAGGTTTTCCTGACTGAGCAGTTCATTTTGTTCCCTCAGGCTGTCACAATATTTATATGGGTCATCGAAAAGTCCCAGCTCAAATTTCACTTTAAGGATACGGCGCACGGCATCATCGAGGATATCTTCGCTTACAGCTCCCGATTTAACCAATTCAGCGAGATATGGCGCATAGCAATTGCCCTCCATATCCATATCGGAACCCGCTTTTATGGCTTTTTCAGCTGCATCGCGATGATCGGCAGCGTAGCCATGATCAATCATTTCCGAAATTGATGCCCAATCTGAAACCACAAAACCTTCGAATCCCCATTTTCCTTTCAGGATATCGCGCAAAAGAAACGAGCTTCCTGTTGCAGGAACTCCGTTTATGGTATTGAAAGAATTCATGAAAGTTGCCGCTCCGGCATCGCTGCATGCTTTGAAAGAAGGCAAAACATGATTAAAAAGGGTGTTCGTTCCAATATCTACACTATTGTAATCACGGCCGCCATTTGCGAAACCATAGGCAGCATAATGTTTGGCACAGGCGGCCATAGTTTCTTTATTCGCCAGATTATCACCCTGAAAACCATGCACATAAGCGGCACCCATTTGTGATGCAAGATACGGATCTTCTCCGGCACCTTCCATTACACGTCCCCAGCGCGCATCGTGCGAAACGTCCACCATTGGGGCAAAAGTCCAGTTAATTCCGGCGGCAGTAGCTTCACGTGCTGCAACAACCGAAGAAAGCGCAGCCAGTTCGGGCTCCCAGCTGGCCGCAATTGCCAGTGGAACAGGAAACATCGTCTGGTATCCATGAATGACATCATAGCCAAAAATCATTGGAATTTTCAGACGGCTGTTTTCCAACACCATTTTTTGGGCTGCGCGGGTAGCATTGGCACCAGTCACGTTGAGCATGGAGCCTACTCTTCCTGCTTTGATTTCTTCCAGCTGTTGCTGCATATCATTTCCGGCAGGTGGCGGCCCGGTCATCTCCCAACGACTGGTAAGCTGAACCGTTTGTCCGACTTTTTCCTCCAGAGTCATCTTTGACAACAACTCCTCTACTCTTTGATCTGTTTGGTCACTCTCTTTCACATTCACCTCCTGACAAGATTCCAACATGCTACCCACCATCAAAATGAAGGCGGCAGCCACTACTAACAATAATTTTTTCATAAAAAATCTTATACAAATACTTCAACTTTATGCTCTGTACCTTTCTCAAACAAGGGGAGGATGTTTCCTTTAATCACTTTTCCATCCACTTCAATCCGACCAAAAACATCTCCCTTGTTATGAATAACTATATGGTAGATAATACCGCGAAATTGCCTTTTCACCTTCACAATATCATACTCCTCCGGCAATTTCGGGTCTATCCTAAGTCCGTCGTATTCGTGCCGTATGCCCAGCAAATACTGGCTCACCGCATGAAAATTCCAGGCAGCAGTACCTGTCAGCCATGAATTTTTCGCTTCGCCCGGTTTTGCAGCATCTTTTCCTGCGATCATTTGCGCATAAACATAAGGTTCTGTTTTATGCAAATCGCTGATTTCCTCATTATAAGCCGGGGCAATACGTTTATAATAATCAAAAGCACGTTCTTTGTTTCCGCTCATCGCCTCAGCGATTATGACCCACGGGTTATTATGGCAAAATATCCCTGCATTTTCCTTATAACCCGGAGGATAGGTGGTAATTTCACCCATGTTTAACTGATATTTCGTAAATGCAGGATTCACCAGAACAATACCATAGGGGCAGGCCAGATGCTGTTCCACTGAATTGAGCGCCTTCTGAGCCTTGCCATCTTCCGCACCTACACCGGCCATAATACAAAATCCCTGAGGTTCAATAAAAATCCGGCCTTCATCATTTTCCTTGCTTCCGATTTTGTTTCCATAAAAATCGTAGGCGCGCAAAAACCATTCACCGTCCCAGCCATGATCCAGGATTGCCCGCTCCATTTTCCGAACTTCATCATTTATGTTGGCTGCTTCTTCAGCTTTACCGCTGCGCTCACATATACCGGCATATTCTTTACCGGCCATCACAAACATTGCTGCAATGAAAACAGATTCCGCTTTAGTATTTTCGGTGGTATTGGATGTTGTTTGAAAAGCTTCATCGGGCTGAGTAGAAAAACAATTCAGATTCAGGCAGTCGTTCCAATCGGCGCGCCCAATCAGCGGTAAAGCATGTGGCCCAAGATTATTGATGGTAAACTGCATGGAACGGCGCAAATGCTCAAACAAACTTTTGCTCAGGCTTTCATCATTATTGAAGGGGACATTTTCATCCAAAACCGACCAGTCGCCGGTTTCTTTCAAATACTCGGCAACGCCCAGAACCAACCAAAGCGGATCATCGTTAAAATCGCCACCGATTTCATGATTTCCTTTTTTTGTTAAGGGTTGGTATTGATGGTATGCACTTCCGTCTTCGAGTTGTGTTGCGGCAATATCCAGTATCCTTTGGCGCGCCCTTTCGGGGATGTTGTGCACCACACCGAGGAGGTCCTGATTGGAATCACGGAATCCCATCCCGCGCCCGATTCCGGATTCAAAATAAGAAGCACTGCGCGAAAAATGATAGGTAACCATGCACTGGTATTGATTCCAGATATTGACCATACGGTTAAGCTTGTCGTCCTTGCTTTCAATCTGGAAGTACGATAGTTTTTCAAGCCAGTACGAACGCAATGCATCAAAAGCCTCCTCAACTGCCTCTTCGCTATTATATTTGTTTATAATATCCAAGGCCGGCTTTTTATTGATCACATTATCAGCAATAAACTTCTCATTATCAATATTTTCAGCATAGCCCAGGCAAAAAACCAGAGAGCGCTCCTCTCCTGCAGCCAGTTCAATTTCAAGATAATGAGATGCTATGGGCGACCAGCCATGCGCTATGGAATCCGAAGCACAACCTGCCTCCACTTGTTGCGGGTTTTCAAAACCATTGTACATTCCGATAAAGCTGTCGCGATCGGTATCAAAACCACTGATATCCTGATTTACAGAATAAAAAGCGAAATGATTGCGCCTTTCACGGTATTCTGTTTTATGATAAATCACATTATTTTCTACCTCAACTTCTCCCGTACTGAAATTCCGCTGGAAATTGGTCATATCGTCCAATGAATTCCACAGGCACCATTCCACAAAGGAAAACAGCTTTATTTTGCGGGTCATACCGGAATTATTTTTCAGCTTTATCCGCTGAATTTCAACATTATCCTCCAAAGGAACAAAATACAGCAGATCAGCAGAAATATCTTTGTAGGATGACAAGAAACGGGTATATCCCAAACCATGACGGCATTCGTACGAATCGAGCGTAGTTTTTGCCGGTTTCCATGAGGGCGACCAGCAATCGTCACCATCTTTGATATAAAAATACTTCCCGCCGCTGTCTAAAGGAACATTATTGTAGCGATAGCGCGTCAGCCTCCGCAGGCGTGCATCTTTATAGAAGCTGTAGCCACCGGCGGTATTGGACATTATGGAAAAAAAGTCTTTATTTCCCAAATAATTAATCCAGGGATAAGGGGTTTTGGGTTCCCGGATTACATACTCCATCCTTTCATCATCAAAACAACCAAATTTCATGTATCTTTCCGTTTTATCTTGATATAAATAATTGAATTCTAAGCTTTGCGAATGCGTTCCAGTTCTGTTTCTATCTTGTTCATCATTGAAGTACTCAATGGATATATCATCATGATCAGCACCGCAATAAAGATGAAAATGCCCGGAATCCAGCTCATAAGCATTTTGATACCCGGCAGTGAAGCCGCTACGGTTGATTCATCCATACCATCATAACCATAATTACTGAGCACGAAACCGATTACGGCACCGGCAACTCCGCCACCAAATTTCATCGCAAATGTGCCTGCACTATAAATCAAGCCCGTAGCCCTTCTTCCCGTTTTGTATTCCGAATAATCGGATGAATCGGCAAGCATGGCAAAGAAAAGGACAGGCAGTATTCCTGCACCAAACTCAGCGGCTATACCCAAAACAAAAACCAATGTAACATCCTGTGGCCCTGCCAAATAAATTAATCCTGTAAGCACACCCGACATCAGCATGGAATAGATAAAGAGCTTTTTCTTTCCGATTTTTCGTGCGAGCGGACCGGTAAGTAAAGCCGCAAGCATTGAAATCAGGAGCAAGCCCACCATATAAGCTGCCGCCAGGCTTTCATTATCCATAAACCTTTTGAAATACAATACTGTAATCCCCTGCTTTATAGAATTAAATGTGACAAAAAAGAAGCCAATAGCCAGTAAAATCAGCCAGGGTTTATTTTTAATCAGATCGCTGAAATCAGATTTTAGATTTGAATTCGAAACTTTAGGAGCAGGCACCCTTTCGCGTGTAGTTGAAAAAGTAATCAGCAAAAAAATCACGAGCAAAGCCGCAAAGAAATACATTGAGTTTCGGTATCCCAGGTTTTCATTTCCCTGCCCCATAAAAGCCACGAGGTAGATCAAACCGCCCTGCACCAAAATACCGCCCAGATATGCACCGGCGAAACGGAATGAAGAAAGGCTTGTACGCTCCTGATGATCCGTAGTCATCACACCCATCAGAGCCGAATAAGGAACATTATTGGCAGTGTATGCCAGAGTGAGCAAAATATAGGTAGAATAAGCCCAAATCAGCTTGCCTGTTGGCCCCAGATCGGGCGTTGTAAAAGTCAAAGCCATTAAAACGCCAAAAGGCAGGGCAGTCCATAAAAGCCAAGGGCGGAATTTCCCGTATTTACTACGGGTACGATCGGCAATCATCCCCATAGCAATATCTGTAATGCCATCAGAAAGCCTTGTGATTAGCAAAAGCAAACCGGCAGCTGCAGCAGAAATACCAAAAACATCGGTATAAAAAATCAGCAAAAAAGTAGTGAGTGAGCGCCAGGCAATATTTGCCGCCGTATCCCCTAAGGCATACCCGATCTTTTCCTTCAGTTTAATCTTCATTATCAAATTTTTTCACCGTCTGCCCGGCAATTCTATTATATATTTTTCATAAGCATATCCAATCCGGCCATCAAACAAGCATTACCTGCTTCATGGTGCGGGTTCGGTTATATACGTCTTTGCTAAAAATAAAAACCTGCGCTGGTTTGTGGGCTACCCCCTTTTGTTTCTCGTCTAAGGGAATAACATATTTCATCTGCATCACTTTTTTTCTGAAATTCCTTCGATCCAATTCTACGCCAAGGATACATTCAAAAGCTTTTTGCAATTGTGAGATGGTAAATTTCTCCGGAAGCAATTCAAAAATAATAGGTTCAACGCGCACTTTTGCCAAAAGGCTTTGCTTGGCTTTTTCGATGATATGCGCATGATCGAAGGCCAATAGGGGCAAATCATCGATGGGAAACCATCGGGCTGTATCATGCTCGGCTGTTGGATTTACAGCCCTGCTGTCGACCAAAGAAAAATACCCAACGGTAAATACGCGCTCCGCGATACCCAGCCCCAGGCTTTCAATCCAAATACGGTCTTTCGGGCTATTGATCCGATCCACTTCACCAAAAGTGTGAAACTGCTCCAAATAGATATCCTTTATACCGGTTTTATTTTGAAGGGTCGTTATTGCAGCCTGCTCCAGAGCTTCCCCTTCATGGATATGATAACCAGTAATAGTATAGTCATCAATAACTAACTCACCGGTATGAGGATCTTTGAGCTTTCTTTCCTCAAGCAACACATTAAGTGTTTCAAAATCGAAGCCAAAAACAACACAATCAACTGACATATTGGGAATTAAAGCCATAATACAAGTATTATTAAAGTATGTGTCATTATTACACTATGCAAATATACACTAATTTTGAAATCACCAAAACCAAAAATGCATATTTTTTCACCTAAAAAGTCCTTGAAATACTGCTATATATAATGTATACTTCACAAAAAATGAAAAAATTTAAGGTTTTTTTAAATTTTTTTAAGAAAAAATTGCATGGAACCAAAAAAAGACTACTTTTATAAGTGTAAATAGTACACTTAGCAGGCACAGACATAAAATTAGTTTATAACACATAGAAATTTATTCAAAACCACCTATCAATCTATTAATAAATAAAACTTTAAAGCATGAAAAAGAGTTTTTACCCTTTAGAAAAAACCAAGCTCTCCAGGAAAGGTCTTTATGCACTTTGCATAATGTTCCTGATTAGTGTATCCGGTACACTATTTGCCCAGGAACAGCACAGCTACAAAGGCACAGTACGCGATGCCAGTGGCGAAACCATTCCCGGTGTTAATGTTATTGAACAAGGCACAACCAACGGAACCATCACTGACATTGACGGAAATTTCCTTCTTACGCTTCCTAAGCAAACAGCCACGCTAAGTTTTTCATTCGTTGGTTATAAAACCATTAGCATGGAAGTAGCAGCCGGCAACGACATCCAGGTTACATTGCAACCCACATCAACAGAGCTCGACGCACTAATGGTTGTAGGTTATGGTGTTAAAAAGAAATCTGACATAACGGGTGCCATAGGCCAGGTTGAGGGAGAACAAATGGAATCACTCCCAATTTCCAATGCAACACAAGCACTGCAGGGACGCGTTGCAGGTGTTAATGTACTGGCAAACTCAGGCGCTCCCGGAGCCGGCCTGAATGTCCGCATTCGTGGCCTGAGCACCAACGGTAACGGTAACCCGCTTTACATTGTTGATGGAATGCGCACTACAGACATCAACAACATTGCCCCCGGCGATATTGCTTCTATTGAGGTACTGAAAGATGCCGCTTCCGCAGCAATTTACGGTGCTGAAGCAGCTAATGGCGTAATCCTTATTTCAACGAAAAAAGGCGGAAAAACCGTAAAAGGCTCCGGCGCACTGATCACTTATGATTTTCAGTATGGCTTCCAAAGCCCCGACAAACTCCCCACAATGATGGGCGCCAACGACTGGGCTAAATATATTAATGAACAGGATCTTGGCTACGACATCCCTTCATCGTCCATCTCTACAAACTGGCTCGACGAAGTTACCGGCACAGCCCCAATGCAGAAACATTATTTATCTTTCAGCGGCGGCAACGAACTGAGCACATATCTTACTTCAATTTCCTATTTCAACCAGGATGGTATTGTTGGGAAGGAAACTTCCAATTTTGAAAGAATTACTGCTCGTTTTAATGGCGAACATCAAGTTAAAAGCTGGCTTAAAATAGGAACAAACGCATCCTTTACACACTCCGAGCAACAAGGATTTAAAGAAGATGATGTTTATGGTGGTATCATCAACGATGCACTCCTTTTTGACCCAAGTACTCCCGTTACATATACCGGCACACTGCCTGATTTTGTTCAGGACGCTGTTAACCAAGACCTTCCTTTGGTTGTAAATGAAGATGGCGAATATTACGGTATCTCAAAATGGGTAGGTGGCGAAATCGTAAACCCGGCAGCAGCTCTGGCAATTGAAAAAGGCAAAAACAAATCAAACCGTTTCCAGGGAACAATTTTTGGAACTGTTACTCCTATTAAAAACCTTAATATCACAACACGCTTTGGCATTGACTATCAGACCAGAGACACAAACACCTGGTATCCAACATATTATTTTAATAGCGAACGCAGCAATACCAACCCAAGCAAGCGAGTAAATAATGGAAATTATATGACATGGCTTTGGGAAAATTTCGCCGACTACAGCATCACTCTGGGCGACCAACATAATTTCAAATTTATGGTGGGTACTTCAGCACAAAGAATTTCCGAAAACTGGCTTAACTCCTGGACCAGCGGTATGTTTTTAGAAGACGAAAATTTCAACCAACATGGAGATATTGAAATCGATGGTAAAGTAGCCGGTAACCGCAGTGAAAAAACACTGAATTCCTATTTTGGCCGTATCAGCTATAATTTTGACAGCAAATACCTCATCGATTTTACAATGCGTCGCGATGGAACCTCACTGCTCAGCGAAGACAACCGCTGGGGTATGTTCCCTTCTGTATCTGCAGGATGGATTATGAGCAATGAAGATTTCCTTGCCGACAACAGCACTATCAGCTTTGCAAAACTGCGCGCCAGTTGGGGCAAAAACGGTAGCCTTTCCAACCTTACTGTTGACCAGTTCCGCTCACTCATAACAACTTCCGGTATTATTTATCCACGCCCGGACGGCGGATTCTACACCGGCGCTGAACCCGAACTCCTGGCTAACCCTGAATTGAAATGGGAAACATCACGCCAGATCGACTTCGGTATTGACCTCCGTTTCTTCAACGACCGCTTTGGCTTCTCTATGGATTACTTTAATAAGAAAACCATCGACCTGCTGACCATTTCCTCACCACCTCTTTCTGTTGGTAACTACGCTCCATTCGCCAATGCCGGCGATGTTGTGAACAAAGGTTTCGAATTCGACATCAATATGCGCAATTACGAAAACCCACTTACTTACGATATCACGTTGAACCTTGCAACACTCAGCAATGAAGTCACTTACCTGAACCCACTGCTCAAATTCCAGCCCGGTACCGACATCGGAACAGGATGGCACAGTGCAACTGCTATGGAAGAAGGACAGCCTGTATGGTATTTCAGAGGATATGAAACCAACGGCATTTTCCAAAACCAAGCCGAAATCGACTCTTACAAAACCGAAAACCAAGGTCTTGCAGGTTATGACCCAAAACCGGGCGACCCAATCGTTGTTGACGTAAACGGTGACGGCCTGATCAACGAAGATGATATGACCAATATCGGTGACCCGCATCCGGACATCATCCTCGGACTTAACCTGAATTTCACTTTCAAGAATTTTGATTTCAACACTTTTGTACAAGGAAGCTTTGGCAGCGACATCATCTTAGGATTCAACAGGATTGACCGTGCCACTTCAAACCGTCCGCAATTCTTCTTTGATGACCGCTGGACCGGTGATGGCAGCACAAACACCTGGTTCCGTGCCAACAGCACCGATCCTTATGCCTATACCAGCGACCTGATGGTTTTCAGCGGCGATTATGTTCGCTTCAAACAAATCCAGCTGGGATATACATTGCCCGAGAAACTCATCAAGAAGATGAAACTCAAGAAACTGCGTTGTTACATTTCGCTCGACGATTTCATCACCATCACCGATTATCCGGGCATGGATGTTGAAGCAGGCAGTAGCAATTACAACAGCCAGGGCATCGACCGCGGCGTTTACCCAACAGCCAAGAAAGTTTTACTTGGTCTCCAGTTAAGTTTATAATTATTAATTGAAAATCATTATAGAAATGAAATATAAAGCTTTAAAATATTTTGCAGTATTCGGCATCCTGCTTATCCTGTCATCTTGTTCAAAAGATTTCCTGGATACCGACCCGATTGGAAAAATGCCGGTTGACAACTATTACAGCACAGATGATGAAGCCTTTCATGGCATAATCGCTGTTTACGACATCCTTCAGTGGACTTACGCAAGTGCGGAATGGAACAGTACGTTTATGCTCAAAACCCTTCCTTCTGACGAAAGCGGTACAGGTGGCGCCGATGCCGGTGACCAGCCAAAATACCAGGAACTGAACAACTTTACCTACTCAGCAGGTAACCAAGCCATTACAGGTGTATTCCGTTTAAATTATTTTGCAATATACCGTTGTAATATGATTATTAATAATGTAGAGCCCGTTTCTGACGTACGCAAGCAAATCATTGCAGAAGCTAAAGCACTCCGCGCATTCTTCTATTTTGAACTCGTAAGCCAGTGGGGCAATGTGCCATTGAACCTCGAAGAACTTGCACCAAGTGAATACCAGCAAGCTCCTGCTACACCAGCGCAGATTTATGCTCAGATTGAGAAAGACCTGACCGAAGCAATTGCTGTACTTCCTACAAAAAGCGAATACGATGGCAGCATGGTTTTCCGCTTCTCAAAAGGCAGCGCACAGTTCCTCTTAGGTAAAGCCTATCTCTACCAAAAGAAATGGACCGATGCCACGCAAATGTTTGATCAGTTAATGAACAGCGCTCAATACAGCCTTACTGATGATTTCTCTACACTTTTCAAAGTTGAACAGGAATTTGGTACAGAATCTATTTTTGAAGTAAGCTGGACAAACGCACAAAATTACGACTGGGGCACATTCACATGGAACCGTTACGTAGAAAGCAACGTACAGTGGCAGCTTTGCGGACCACGCTCCATCACTGCCGGTGATTTTGACGGCGGAACTTCCGGAATGATTGCCGGTTGGGGATTCCTCCCACCACGTGCCGAGCTTTATTCTGCCTTTGAAGAAATGGGCGATACATACAGAAAAGCAGCCACAATCTGGAATGTAGAAGATTTTGCTGCAATGGACGGATTCTTCAATACCGATGCTTACCAAAGCGAAGGTATGCTGAAGGTGAAATACGGAACTTTTTCCGCTGAATCAAGTACAGAACCCGGAGCAGTTACCGAATTGAACTACGGTACAAACTTCCGCCTGATGCGCTATGCTGATGCCGTTTTAATGAACGCTGAAGCGCAATATCGCGCCGGAGATGAAAGCAAAGCACTGCAACTACTGAATATGCTCAGGGAAAACAGGCAATTAGAAGCCGTTTCCGCTTCCGGTTCCGAACTATTTGACGCTATCGTTGCAGAACGCCGCCTCGAACTAGCTTTCGAAGGTGTACGTTTCCTTGACCTCGTACGCTGGGACATGGCTGCTGATGTTTTGGGCGAGTTTGGATTCGTGAAAGGAAAACACGAACTCTTCCCAATCCCTGAAGACGAAATGAACAACAACCAGTATATGGTTCAAAACCCTGGTTATTAATGATACTATGTGTTAAAACAATGTGTTTTAAACGGTTGGTTGAGTAATGTGAAGAGCGGCGTGGTGGCCGCTCTTTTTTTTAACTAAACCTTCTTCCCAATTGCTGAAAACCAATAAATTTAATCCTGAATATCCATTTTCAGGATTTTTTGTGTATTTTTACACTTGATTACCGGGGTTTAATGCAATTGTTAAAAGAAATGTCGTTAGAGCAGTTTAACCAATATATACGGGAAGCTCAGAAATTGGTAGACAAAGCCAATCGGAATGAAAATCCAGATCGCGAATTATTGGATTTTGCAAAAAAAATTGCAGGCCTTAAAAGCCACGCCCCCATTCCAATGCAAAAAACCGCTAATACATCACAGCCCGGAACAAGCCTGCAAGACGAACAACTCTTTATCGAGAACCTGATCAGCAATTTATCGCAAGGGTTAATTGTTGTTGACACTAATTTGAATATCAAGATTTGGAACAAGCACATGGAAAAACTGGCCGAAAAGCCCGCAGAACTGGTTATTGGCCAACCTATCCAGGATGTATTGCACGGTTATAATACCATGCAGTTAAAGCCGGCAATCCAAAAGGCATTAAAAGGAGAGCTCCTCGAAATCGATTCGATCACATATTTTGACAGAAGGATTGACGATCACCGCTACATCAACCTTGTTTTATCACCTTACCGCGACTCCAGCGACAAAATACAAGGGTTGATTGCATTGGTTTCCGACATCAGTAACCGCATCGAATATCAAAACGAACTAAAAAACCGCCACGAAACCCTCGAAATCCTCAATGAAGAGCTAAGGCAGGCCAATGAATATTTCCTTTCAGCCAATAAAGAATGCAGTGCAGCCAAACAAAAGGCCGAAGAAAGTGAACGGCTGAAAACCGCCTTTCTGGCAAATATGAGCCATGAAATCCGCACACCCATGAACAGCATCATCGGCTTTAGCCAGTTACTGTTGGATGATCATATGCCGCGTATTGAACAGATGGAATATCTCAAAATCATGAACCGCAACAGCGTCCAATTGCTCAATCTGATCAACGACATTATTGACCTCTCAAAAATGGAAGGCGGAGAGCTAAAAATTAAACGCGATGTCATGGACCTCACCGCATTGCTCACTGATCTGCACCAACTTTTTAAGTCCAATGCAGACCGCAAAGGAATTGAACTGCGCCTGAACCATAAACTTAGCAAAAACCAACGCATTATTTCTGATATTCAACGCGTACGGCAAATCATGACGAACCTCATCGCCAATGCTATTAAATTTACAGACAAAGGCCATGTTGAGATGAGTTGCTGGGTTGAGGGCGACTATTTCATTTTCAAAGTCAAGGATACAGGAAGCGGCATCTCGAAAGACAAACAAGAATTGATATTCAGGCGGTTTATACAAGAAAGCGACCGCAATAACGACGGGCACAGCAGAGGCGGAAGCGGCCTGGGCCTGGCAATTTCCAAAAACCTCGCCGAATTACTTGGTGGTGACATCATATTAGAATCAGAAAAAGGAAAAGGATCAGTGTTTTCTGTAAGATTGCCATTTACACCAGAAAACCGGCTCGATACGCAAAGCGAATTTAAACAGCCCGATATGAATATACTTCGCGGGCTCAAAGGAAAAATCCTCGTTGCCGAAGACATTGAAAGCAATTACATTTATATTCATGGATTATTACAAAAACTGCCCCTTGACCTTATCCATGCAAAAAACGGAAAAGAAGCCCTGGATATGGTTGAGCTTAACCCAGATATAAAATTGGTTCTAATGGATATTAAAATGCCGGTAATGGATGGCTATGAAGCAACAAGGCAGATCAAAAAACTAAAACCCGATATGCCGGTAATTGCACAAACAGCCTTCGCAATGCCTGAAGATCGCGACAGGGCATTTGAGGCCGGCTGCGATGGATACCTTCCAAAACCTATAAAATCTGCAGATTTGACTGCTTTCCTGAAAGCATTCCTGCTGAATCAATAATTTTTAGCGAATAACAATATCCTGAAGAAAATCTTTCCCGATTTCTTTGTTGATCGATTGAAGCAAACGGGATTTTGCAAAAAGAAGTTCACTTTTTAGCGCAGCATAATTAATGGTAACAAACAACTTTCTTTTATGAACATAAAGATCGCTTGTTTGCTTCGCAATAGATTCACCAACTACAATACTCCATGCGGAAAGCGCTTTGCGTTCATCCAGCTTATCCGCAAAACCGTAAGCATCAATTAATTTAAGCATCACGCTGCTTAATGGTTCTTCATTTGTATTTCGGGCTGCCATATTACTACACTGTTTAAAACACAAAGATGCCTATTTTAGAAGAAACCCGAACATTATAACCAATAAAAGTTTCAACAAATCAATGCCTTTCTGATCCCACCACTTTTTTTTGGATAAAAACCGAAATTCCCTTTGAGATTTTAATAATTTTTCTACCTTTGCATCCGCTTTAGCAAGGCGGGGTAGCTCAGTTGGTTAGAGCGTCGGATTCATAACCCGGAGGTCACGAGTTCAATTCTCGTCCCCGCTACAACAAAGGCTTTCGAGTAATCGAAAGCCTTTTTTTTATGGGGTACTACACGGAATTTCGTGGAAAGCAAAATTACTTTATTTCAAACAGATTCCTCCTTCCGATAGCTATCGGAATACCTCATTCTTCGGAAAACTTTGTCGGAATGACGCGTTTTTATGAAGTCAGGAGGCAAATGCGGCGCACTTCGACTTGGTTCGGCTACGCTCACCACAGGACGCTCAGTGACCAAGCCGCATTTGCCTTAAACACCTAACCTGCTTTATTCATGCTTTAAATTCAGGTCAGATGTGAGGCGTCTAAAGCTGAAGATATAGTCGCCTATTTCAAAGCTTTAGCAACGAAGCAGATGGCCTGAAGTTAATGCACTAGTAAAATGCAAACAAATTCAATTTTAGGATATAAAATTAGTAAAAACCTAATTTTTGGTTGATTATAATATTTTGTTTGCATTTTATGAATAGAGCAGGCTAATAACAGCGTCATTCCGACCGGAACAAAACCCACGAAGTGATTAAGGCTTTGTCCCGATAGTTATCGGGAGGGAGGAATCTGTTAGGGATCTATAGTTCATTAATAAATATCTGCATATTTTTTTCAAATATTATTGTTACCCACGAAATTCCTAGTAGAACCTTTTATGGAAATCAATTCAGCACGATACCCAGCTCCTTAGTTTTCTCAAACTTCTTTATAGGCTATTCCGCCATCGCTCAAAATTCTATTCATTAAATCCGGAAAAAATCTTATTTTACGCATTTATACGCATCCATGATGAATCAAAAATTCTTAAAATTGCATCATGTTCACACAAATAGGGTTAATCATATCGGTCGTCCTGCAATTTGCAGCATTCATTATCAGCCTGAGCCTGATCCCAAAAACCAAATTCAATATTGCCTGGATCAGCATTTCCATCGGCCTAATGTTAATGGCATTCCGCCGTTTATTGGATTTATTTTTAATATTTGAAGGAATCAGCTCGATATACCATTCCGCTTTTTCCAGCTGGCTGGCCATAATTATCAGCATCAGTATGCTTATTGCGGTTTTTTATATCCGCAGGATTCTTATACGCCTAAATCAGTTGAACAAATTGCAGCTTGACAATGAAGCAAGGCTTCTATCAGCAATTATAAACACCGAAGAAAAAGAGAAAAAACATTTCGCCAAGGAGCTTCACGATGGGTTGGGTCCTATTCTATCGAGCATCAAGCTATCAATTAGCGCATTGGAAATCAATAATTTAAATTCAAGGAACAAGCAAATATTACAAAAAACCGAAAACGCCATCGACAATGCCATTGCAGCCACAAAGGAAATATCCAACCACTTAACACCTAAAATCCTCGAACGCTACGGACTCGAAAGGGCCATCAAAAAATTTGCTGCAGACAGCATCACCGACCCAAGTTTTCGATTTCACGCTTATGCCGATTTAAAAGAAGAAAAAGGCTTCAGTGACATAAAATTGATCCTTTACAGGATTTTTTGCGAACTGCTCAATAACACGCTCAAACATGCAGATGCACAGCAGGCATCGCTCAGCCTATTTAACTTCCCTGATCATATCGTTATGATTTATGAAGATGACGGCATTGGTTTTGACACAAAATCCAAAGAAAACAGCGGCATGGGATTGACCAATATTGCATCGCGTGTGCGGGCACTTAACGGTAAGTTTTCACTGAGCAGCAAGAGCGGGAAAGGAATGTATATCCGAATTGAACTGCCTAATGAGTAAGAGAATCAATATCCTGCTGGCCGACGACCACCAGCTGTTCAGGGAAGGCATGGTATTTCTCTTACAAAACTGTGATTTTGCCGGAGATATCCACGAAGCTACAAACGGCAGGGATGTCCTGAATGAATTAAAAAAATTTCAGCCAGACATTATTTTAATGGACATCGAAATGCCCGAAATGAACGGAATTGACGCCAGCAGGGAATGCAGCCGTTTATATCCCGACATCAAAATAATCGCATTATCGATGTATGCCAACGAAGAATTCTATTCAGACATGATTGATGCCGGAGCCAAAGGATTTCTTTTAAAGAACTCGCGATTTGAAGATGTGCGCAGGGCTATTGTGGAAGTTGATCAGGGAAATAATTATTTCTCTCCGGAAATTTTGCATTCGATAATCTCACATCTGAATCAAAAAAGCCGGTCGCCCGTTAACAGCTCGCTCAGCCAAAGGGAAATTGAAGTCCTTTTTAATATCTGCAAAGGCTTGTCCAGTCAGGAAATTGGCGAAAGCCTCTTTATCAGCAAGCGCACTGTAGAAAAGCACCGTGAGAATATAATGCTCAAAACAGAATGCAAAAACACAGCTCAATTAGTTGTTTACGCCATTAAAAACCGGTATTTCGAAATCTAAAACCGGGAAAATACGCATTTCCACGCATAGCTATTGCGTATTAACACCCTGAACCAAATGTACATATCGCAGTAATTTTGAAGAAGTAACTTCAAAATTAAGATCATGTTAATTCCATTTCTAATTCCCTTTGTCATTGGGATGTTCCTCGCCATAAATATGGGCGGCAGCGGAACTGCACCCTCTTTTTCTGCTGCCTATGGAGCCGGCATCATCAAAAAAAGTTTGATCCCCGGCATGTTTGGGGTAGCCGTATTTGCAGGAGCGATTATAGGCGGCAAAGAAACCGCCAAAACCATTGGCAAAGGATTGCTCGACCCTCAAATGATGAGCTTCAGCATTGTCTCCATCATTTTATTTTCTGTCGCGATATCACTTCTTATTGCCAACATTTTCGGAATACCGCAATCCACAAGCCAATCTACAGTACTCGCAGTGGTAGCTCCGGCTGTTTACTTTCATTCGCTTGATACCGAAAAATTGTTCACAGAAATCCTCCCAACATGGTTTATCATGCCACTTATTTCTTTTGCCTTATCTTTTCTGATTGGAAAATACATCTATAAACCCATACGCCGGAAAGGTTATACGATTTCCAAAAAAATCAACGACAGCTATTTACTGCGCGGGCTCATACTCATCATGTCACTATATGTTGCCTTTTCAATTGGCACCAATAACGTCGCAAATGCCACAGGCCCAATTTCGAGCATGGCCTTTAACGAGTTGGGCATGTCCACAGATAATTATGTACATGTCTTAATTTTGGCAACGCTGATAATTGCACCCTGCTTTGGTATTGGGAGCTCATTTTTTGGCGATAAAATCGTAAAAAACACCGGCAAAGAAATCGTACTCTTCGGAAGGATTGAGGCGGTGATCATCGCTTTTATATCAGCCTCGCTCCTGCTGGCCGCTTCTTTGGTCAAAGGAATCCCAACTTCATTGGTACAACTAAATGTGGCCGCCATAATCGGTATTGGCGCCGCCAAATTGGGCTGTAAAAATATTTTTAAAAAAACAGAAGTAAACCGCTTTTTCCTGATGTGGATTATCGCTCCTGCAATAGCTTTTGGATTAGCACTGCTACTGACCTATACATTTGATTTATATAATCTTTTGGATTTCTAGTCAATGAAAAAAGCCATATTTTTATTAGCCAGCTTATTCATTTCCGGTCTCACTATCGGCCAGGAACAAGAATGGAAGGCAGGCATTGAAATTCGCATCCGCCCTTTGCTTGATGCGGGTTACAAAACACCTCAAAGCAAGAGCGACCCCATATTGTTTTACACCAGCCAGCGCAGCCGGATTAAACTCGAATATAAAGACAGTTGTTTTTCGTCACAAATCGCTTTTCAGGATGTCCGTATTTGGGGCGACGACAACATTTTCAATGTACGGGGATATTATGGAAATTCCTCATCAACAAGTCTTTTTAAAGCTTGGATTAAAGCAAAACTCAACACTGCTATCAGCTTAAAAGTTGGAAGACAGGCATTTTCATACGACGACCAAAGAATACTATCAAGCCGCAACTGGAACGATCATCAGCTATGCTATGATGCTGCGTTAATAGAATATAACAACAGCAAAACTTCTGTTCAATTCGCTGCAAGTTGGAATGCCGATAACAACAAAACAATGAGCTATCCGCAGGATAAAATACGGTTAATCAGCTTTTTAAGGATGCAGTATAAAACCAAAAGCATAAAAGCCTCAGCAATTTATCTCCTTAGCGGACAATGTATTAACGATAGCATTTCGGATTTAAAACTCCTTCAAACTTTTGGCATAAACCTAAACCGTACTTCTACGCGGTCATTATTACGACTATCATTCTATTACCAAAGAAATATGAACCAACTGCAGGGCAAGACCCGTGCTTTTTGTATTTCTTTTTTCTTTGAACAAAGAATAAATCCCGGGAAATTTTGCGCAGGCACCGGATTTGATTTTCTATCGGGAAATGATATCGAAAGCAATACAAATGGTCTTTTTAATTTATTATATGGCAAAAGGCATGGATATTATGGCTCGATGGATTATTTCAGCGAAACCCCTCAACAAGGTTTAACCGATCTAATGATGAAATTCAGCTACAAACTGACAAAAAAAACCCTAACAAAGCTGGAGCTCCATAAATTTCTTTCATCAAGAAAAATTGGATCATATGGGAATGACTATGGATGCGAAGCTGATTTTTCGCTGGAATACAGCTTAAGCCCAAACTTCAAAATTAGTGGTGGCTATTCATTTTATTTATGCAGCAAGCTGCTTAAAAGGCTGAAAGGCATGCCGGATAAAAAAGTTCGCTTTCCACAGTTCGCATGGATCTCGATGCATTTCAGCCCATGGGTATCGATCTAGCGCACTTAACCTGAATAATTCACAAAATAGTCTATTGCGTACACAAAACGCTGCAATAGAAAGGAATACTATCTTTTTGGTGCTCAAAATAGCTACGGCCATTCCTGTGCGCCAAAGTTCTGCGCTCCCTTTCTCTTATTGCGTTTTGTGTGTGTCCACTGAGCTTATCGAATGTGCTCATGACGAAATTTTATGAATTAATCGGTCAACAACTTCATCAGGAAAATGGAGCCGCTATTGCAAAAAAAACAAAAAGCCTTCAAAACAAAAAACCCGCAAAATGCGGGTTATCAACTTGTTGCGGAGAGAGGGGGATTCGAACCCCCGGTACGGTTACCCGTACGTCAGTTTAGCAAACTGGTGGTTTCAGCCACTCACCCACCTCTCCATTATTGTTAGAACTTTATCCTTTCGTTTAATTGGGCTGCAAAAATAATGATTCCATTCAAACCTGCCAAATATTTTTAAAAAAATTATTCGCTTTTTTGATAAGGAAAGCTAATGGTAACTGTAGCTCCCTTATAATCATTATCAATCAACAAGTCGCCTCCATGGGCATCAATAACAAGTTTTGTGAGCAGCATGCCCAATCCGGGCCCTATTGCCAGCTTATCATTCTTTTTTTCATGAACAAATTCATTGATCTGCTTTAATTTTCTCATGCTAAATCCTGCGCCAAAGTCTTTCACTTTTATAAAAAGTCGTCCGTCTTCTATAAATACTACAAAATTAATTGTCTTAGTGCGTGGTGAGGCTGCAACGGCATTATTTACGATTTTCGTCAAAGCGGCCACCAAAAGTTCCTCATCGCCGATAAATTCTAATTTTTTTGGATTGATACGCTTATTGATGAAGACCTTTCTTTCATTTCGGACAGTCTGGGATTCATAAAGCGAACGGTTAATCAGATCATCGATGGGAATTTTTTTTAAAGCGGGCGTACGTTCACCGGAACGCAGCTCAGTTATTAGTATGGCTGAATCGACGAGGCGTTTAAGACGGCCCACGGACATTTGCAGATAGGCAACAGCAGTATTTTGATCTTCATTAGTTAAGGTTTCCTCAACGATATCTGCAAATCCGATAACACCACTCAGGGGTTTTTTAAGTTCCCTGGTCACCATATCAATAAAATCAGATTTTGCAATTTCCAATTGTTCCATCTGAAGCCCCAGTTCATTGAGTACTTGCTGGCTCATGCGATTTTTATCCACATCTTTAGCCCTGTTTTCCTTCAAGGCTTCGTTTTCATCGCTCAGCGCACGGAGCCTATCGATCCAGAATATTTGCGTTTGCACCCGGGCAAGAAGTTCCTGACGGTTAAACGGTTTGGTAATGTAGTCATTGCCGCCAGCATCCAGACCTTTTAAAACGGTATCTTTATCAATTTTTGCCGTAAGAAAAACAACAGGTAGATTTTTGTAATTTTCGTTTGATCTAATACGCTTGCAAACCTCAATACCATCGATATCGGGCAACATCACATCGAGCAAGACCATATCAATTTTATCACTCAGAAGAGATAGTGTTTCTTCGCCGCTGGTAGCAAAACTGATTTTGTAACCTTCATCCCGCAGCAAAGCACCAAGCACCTGCAGGTTTTTCTCCAGGTCATCTACAATAAGTATATGATAATCATATTTATTAATCATCATCGTCTCTGATTTTACCAATTTGGTCAGGGAATTGCTGCAAAAGGCGTTTAATTTGCCCTACATCAAAACTGTCAGCAGCCTTTATCAGGTATTCACCATAGGAAAACAATTTTTTTTCTCCTGCCCCTTTAGCTACTTGACAAATCTTTTGCCCAAAAAGGATTATTTCTTCTATGTCGTTGTTTCTCTTTATCTTATCCCATTCAAGAATCCACTTTTCATAGGCTAAGGATGTAAAAATACGATTTTTTTGTTTCGGAAGGTCGTCAAATTTGTTTTCTTTTTGCAAAAATTCCTTATCAATCTTAAAATCAATATTATATGTTCTCCTTTTAAGTTGAAGCTTTTTATACTTATCTTGATTTTCCTCATATTCATAAGCTACTTCAGGCATTGATATTTTAAAAACACTGCCTATACCCACCTCACTTTTCAATGAAATACTGCCATTCATTGCTTCAACAATTTGCTTTGCAATAGCCAACCCCAGACCGGCACCCCTGCGTGATGACGTACTTTTTTCCGACAACTGTTCAAAGGCCTCAAAAATCCTTGTTTGATCGCTTTCAGGTATTCCGGAACCGGTATCGCGAACTTCAAATATCAGGTCGGCCCGTTTCAGGTTCTCATTTAGCCGACCCAGTGACAGAACAACTTCTACAAGCCCTGCATCAGTATATTTAATGGCATTATCAATTAAATTAGTCAATATTTGCCTGATCCTGACTTCATCGAGAAAAAACCTTTTGCCATAACAAAAAGCATCAGTATGAAAAATCATCTGAATTGATTTCTTCATCTCGGGCAAGACTTCAAATGCAGCCTGAAGTTCAAGCATCATGGAAAAGGCATTAAAATGACTGTCATTATTTATTACGATTTTCCCGGAATCAAGAGCTGATTTTTCAAAAAGGTTATTAATCAGATCCACTAATACGGTGCTACTTTGATGGAGTGATATCAGGTATTTTTCCAAGCCAGGCTGCCTGACCCGCTTTTCGAGAATATCCACATAGCCCAATAGCGAATTTAAAGGTGTACGTAACTCATGCGACATATTTGCCAGGAACTGAGACTTGGCTTTACTTGCCTGTTGCGCATCATCACGTGCCTGCCGCAGCTCATGAAGCAATTGAAACGCTTTGGTAATATCGCGCACGATTGTCAGTACGCGTTGGTCATCAATAGCCATAAACCTAATCTCATAAGCTTTTTTTTGACCCTTTATATTCACTTCATACTCATGCGAATGAACCTTCTTATCAGCTATTGCATCCTTGATTAACTCCAAGAAAAAGCTACTAATTTCCACACTGAAAAACTTCGACAATTTTTCACCCAAAAAAGAATCCGGTGGCAATAGGAGGTGCTCTTTGGTACTGCAACGAACATCGAGATAAGTGCCGTCTTTATCCAAAATAAATACTAAATCGGGAAGTGTATTGACAATTGCATCATTGATGGCTTCACTGGCAGACAAAGCTTCTTCGGATCGTTTCCGCATCAAAGCCCCCGCAAGTTGATCCGAAGCTTGTCGGAACAGGTCAAACCAGTCTTCACTAAACTCAGGTTGTGGGCTCACAAAATCAAAACCAGAAAAGCCAATTAATTCCGATCCCGAAAAAACCGGCACAACCAAAAGCGACCGGATCCCCTGCATCTGGAGATATTCTCGTTCCTGCTCCGCATCATCACCCAGCTTAGAAACATCAGGAATAAATATCTTTTTATCGCGGCGAAGCGCATCCATCCACCAACCAAAACTATCAATCTCCAAAAATTGCAATAATGACTTGGTTGTCTTAACGTCACGTGCACACCATTCGTAAGTATTGCTCATAAATTTGTTTTCCTTGTCGAACTCAAAGATATAAGCCCGATCGGCACGGAAAAACATGCCCATCTCATCAATAACCTTCTGAATTCCATAATGAAGCTGTGAAGCAGGATGCCGTATCAACTCATTGGATAGCGAATTCCCAAACTTCCGAAACTCTTCTTTCCAAATTTCGTCCGAACGTTTTAAATCAACTCGCTTTTCGAAATGCACAATTCCAAGTATGGACTCCTTTTTTTCAATGGACACCAAAGCTTTGTCCAGTGTGACAATCCCCGAAAAACCCTGAGGAAATTCCACAGGAAATACAAGCTGTACATTCTTTTTATATCTGTTAATCAGCACCTCATTCTGATCGCTCAGAAACTTCAAAAAATACCGATAAAGACAATCATGGTTTTGTGTACATTGATCCAGCATCTCCTGTATAAAACAATAAAACAGGAGGTTAACACTCATTTGGCTCTTTCCGGTTTCTACCAAAAAGGCTTTTACCGGCAATTGTTCCAGAAACTTTCCAACATGGGATTCCGAATCACATTGATTAAATTTATTTTTCATTGGTAATGATTCGTGCCACTGATACCAAAACTACAAAAAGGTACGAGTTTAGATTTCGAGACGAGCTCAATAGGCCTGTGGAAACTGTGCTGTTGCAGATCCATTCCTATTTCAACAAAAAAAACCAAAAAAGCCACCCCATATATATAGAGTGGCTCACCTTCTTTTTCAGATGCTTTGTCTTACGAAATGCGATCCGAATTACGTACGGCTTTGGCATATTCATAGGGGGTCATTCCTGTGAATCGCTTAAAGCTGTTGTAAAATGCCATACGGTTGTTAAAACCTGCCTGACGTGCAACCTCTTCGATCAGGATTTTCTTGTCGCGATTTGCTTCAAGAATACGCTTAGCTTCCTTGATACGATACTTGTTGATGAAAGTAGAAAAATTCATCTTCAGGTTTTCATTGATCACCTGGGATAAATAAGCCTTGTTTGTATTGAACTGTTGTGCAAGATCCTTGATTGTTAAATTTGGATCTAAGAAAGGCTTTTCTCCAACAACATACTCAATGAGGTTAATAGTGAGGCTGAGCTTTTGCTTGTCTGACAAGTTAGAATTACGATACTTGTCCTCAAATGAATCTAATAACATTGCTTTTGGGTTTTAATTTGTACTAAAAATGGTCATATCGTCTATCAATGCAAATATCCAAATACTTTTTCATTCTACAAAATTTATTTACAATAAAATTGCAAAGAAATAACAAAAATTCCAAGCTTCCTTTACCGTTATGTAATAATCTCAAGTATTTTTGGACTTATTTTATCCAATTTCAGGCTTTATCAAACCAAATAACATACAAAATCAAGAATTTTGGAAGAAAATCCACCGCCAAAACAGCTTACGAATTTAACCTGAAACTTTCCCGGATATTAAGCACTTTCTTTAATAAATTCGCTAAAGGAAAAAACCGAACTTTGTCGGATGAAGATTATAATAGACAAATACATTCCATATATCTCTGGAGTTTTTGAAAAACACGCAGAAACCCAATACCTTAGCCCAAAAGGGATCAATAATATCACGGTACAGGATGCAGATTCACTTATAATCAGAACAAGGACACAAGCAGGCAAGCAACTTTTAAACAACACTAAAGTAAAATTCATTGCCACAGCAACAATAGGAACTGACCACATTGATAAAACGTTTTGCTCCGAAAAAGAAATAGAATGGAAAAACGCAGCGGGATGCAATTCAAACTCTGTTAATCAGTATGTTACAAACATTATCCTTGAATGGATAATTAAAAATAAACTTGGACTAAAAACTGTAACTGCAGGAATTATTGGCGCAGGAAACGTTGGTAAAAAACTAGAATACAATCTTAAATCACTGAATGTAAACACTTTATCTAACGACCCACCACGAAGGGATAATGAATCAAACTTTGAGCACACCACAAAAAGAGAAATATTCAGGCAATGTAACATCATCAGTTTTCACGTCCCGCTTTCAAAAAACGGCAGTTATCCCACATACCACCTACTAAAAAAAGAACACCTAAACCTGCTCAAAGGACGACCTGTACTGCTTATCAATACATCGAGAGGTGAAGTTATTTCAAATGAGCTCTTGCTATGGGCACTTGACGCTAACCCTCAACTCTCCTTAGCCCTTGACGTATGGGAAAACGAGCCCCGCATTATGCAGGAACTGGCAAAAAAATGTTATTTTATCAGTCCGCATATCGCAGGCTATTCGGCCGACGGCAAAGCCAAAGGCACCGAAATGTCGGTACAGGCTATAGCACGCCATTTTAACCTACCCCTCTTAAACTGGAAAGCTTCCAATATTCCTGCACACCCAAAAAGGCTTATTACAATCTCTAATCACAAACTTGGCTTCATGGAATCACTACAATTTGCATTTCGGCATACCTATAATATCTGGAATGATGACGAAGCGCTAAGAAGTGATTTTAACTCATTTGAAAGACTGAGATCATCCTATCCGCTGCGAAGGGAGTTTCAACATTTCTGCTTTGAGCTAACAAAAAAAGATACGAACCTATCACAAACACTTGTAAAACTGGGTTTTAAGCATGTTAATAATTGATTTGGAGATATAATAGGGCGTTTCAAAAACTTAGCTATTTTTGCAAAAAATTTTAAGGTCTCTGAATAATGAAGAAATCAATTGCCCAAAGGGCGGCAGACAATATCCGGGTACTGACAGCAGCGATGGTAGAAAAAGCGAAATCAGGTCATCCGGGTGGAGCAATGGGAGGAGCCGACTTCACACAAATATTATATTCTGAATTTCTCAGCTATGATCCAGATATGCCGGATTGGTTCCGTAGGGACCGTTTTTTCCTGGATCCGGGGCATATGTCGCCCATGCTTTATGCGCAACTGACCCTTATGGGCAATTACACTATGGAGGATCTGAAAAATTTCCGCCAGTGGAAAAGTTGCACCCCCGGACATCCTGAGCTGGACATAAAACGTGGTATTGAAAACACATCCGGACCGCTTGGCCAGGGGCACACTATGGCCGTTGGCGCTGCCATTGCCGCAAAGTTCTTTAAAGAGCGGTTTGGCGACTGGTGTACACATTATATATATACCTTCATTTCCGACGGTGGAATCCAGGAAGAAATCAGCCAGGGCGCAGGCCGGATTGCCGGTTACCTAAAGCTCGACAACCTGATCATGTTTTATGACAGCAATGACGTACAGCTATCAACCATGACGAATGAGGTTTCGATTGAAGATACTGCAAAAAAATATGAAGCCTGGGGCTGGCACGTTATCACGATTAACGGAAACGATGAAAACGAAATCCGCAAAGCCCTCAAAGAAGCGCGTGATTTTATCGGGAAACCTTGCTTAATCATTGGAAAAACACTTATGGGCCTCGGTTCACGAAATGCGGAAAATGAAAAAATGGAAGGTTTATGTTCCACTCATGGCCAACCACTTTCCAAGGCAGGCGTTGATATTGAAGCCTCCTTCAAAAATCTGGGAGCCGATCCTGAGAACCCTTTCTGCATTTATGATGATGTGGCAGATTACTATAAAAAAATCCGACTGAATAAAAAAGCGGAAGCCAAAGAGAAGCAAGACATCGCCCACAATTGGCTGGACAAAAACCCGGAAGCAGCTAAAGAATTCCTGGCATTCGTAAAAGACGAAATGCAGCATTTGGATTTTGAAAATATTGAGCTTAAAGGGAATTCTGCAACACGTGCAGCCTCTGCAAGCATCCTGGCCTACCTGTCAGAGCACTTGCAAAATATGATTGTCTCCTCTGCTGATCTTTCCAATTCCGACAAAACCGATGGTTTTCTGAAGCACACCCAGCCCATGAAAGCAGATGACTTTAGCGGAAGGTTCCTTCATGCCGGAGTTTCGGAACTCACGATGGCTGCTGTAATGAACGGTATCGCCCTGCACGGGGGCTTACGCGCGGCCTGTGGGACATTCTTCGTATTCAGCGATTATATGAAACCGGCCTTGCGCCTCTCCGCATTACAGGAATTACCGGTGATTTATGTGTGGTCGCATGATGCATTCCGTGTTGGCGAAGATGGCCCAACACACCAGCCGGTAGAGCATCTGGCACAAATCCGCCTCATGGAAAAAATTTATAACCACAGTGGCAAACGTTCGCTCATGGTTCTGCGCCCTGCTGATGCCGAAGAAACCCGAATTGCCTGGCAAATGGCGCTCGAAAACACCAAAACACCATCGGGGCTGATTCTTTCTCGGCAAAATATAACCGATTTGCCGGGAACATCTCAAAAAAGCAGAAAAGAAATTGCAGAGCAAGCCAGAAAAGGCGGATATATTGTAAATGAAGATGAAGGCGAACCCGATATGATTTTTGTGGGCAACGGATCGGAAGTACGCACACTTTATGAAGCTGCCGAATTGCTCAGAGAACGCAAAAAACTTAAAATCAGGATAGTAAGTGTTATGTCGGAGGGTGTTTTCCGCGATCAAAGCCCCGAATACCAATATTCAGTCCTTCCGGACAGAAAGCCAATTTTTGGACTTACAGCCGGACTGCCAAGTACACTTTCCAGTTTGGTTGGCGGTAATGGCAAAGCATATGGCCTTTCACATTTTGGTTATTCAGCGCCCGCCAGTGTTTTGGATGAAAAATTTGGCTTCACAGCAGAAAATATCTTCACCCATTCATTTGCTTATTTTGAAAACTTTCATGCCCAGTAATCAGGGCTCATCCTGCTACTAACAGAATAATTTGTATATTGAGCCGGAGAACAAAATACGTTCCTCCGGTTTTTTTTGAAAACAAAAATTCAGATGAGTAACAAACACCACAAAACGGAACTTAAAGCCGGCAATATGTTGTATCCCTTGCCGGCCGTGATGGTCAGCTGCGGTTCAAAGCCAGAGGATTACAACATCATTACCATCGCCTGGACAGGTACCCTTTGCTCACAGCCGCCCATGCTTTACATTTCCGTAAGGGAGTCAAGACATTCCTACAACATCATCAAACAGGAAAGAGAATTTATAATCAATTTAACGACGCCCAAACTGGCAAAAATTACGGATTGGAACGGTGTAAAATCGGGGCGTGATTTTAGAAAATTTGAAGAATGCGGACTTACAGCACTTGAAGCCACAAAAGTTAAATGCCCTATGATTGCCGAATCACCACTCAATATTGAGTGCAAGGTAAAAGACATTATCAAGTTAGGCTCACACGATATGTTCATGGCAGAAGTTGTAGCTGTGCATGCCGACACCCACTTAATTGACCCCAAGAGCGGTGCACTGGACCTGAGCCGGGACAGTATGCTGGTTTATGCGCATGGAAATTATTATGAATTAGGCCAATGGATTGGGAAATTTGGTTTTTCAGTGATGAAACCAAAAACAAAAAAACGCCTGGCAAAACAAAAGAAAAACAAATGATAAAAATTCGCACAGCCGCAGCGGAAGATTTGGAGCAAATAATTGATTTCCAAATGGAAATGGCAATGGAAACAGAAAACCTCCAATTAAATCGCGAAACATTGCGCAAAGGCATAAGCGCCATTTTTGACGACGCCTACAAAGGCCGGTATTATTTTGCAGAAATGAATGGGCAAGTTGCCGGAATGCTTATGACCACTTTTGAATGGAGCGACTGGCGCGCCGCTACCGTGCTTTGGATCCAATCGGTTTATGTGCGCAAAGAATTCCGCGAAAAAGGAATCTATAAATCTCTGTACAAGCATATTCAGGAAATCGTTCAAAACGATCCAAATTATGGTGGCATAAGACTTTATGTTGACCAAAGTAATATCAACGCAATAAAAGTGTACGAGAAAAGCGGAATGAATGGAGATCATTACCGGCTTTTTGAATGGATGACTTCAAAAGAAGACCAACAGAGAAAACCAAAATAAATTTAATATGGAGAGGAAATTGCGCATCTATGTAGCCGGGCATCGTGGAGCCAAACCAGAATATCTGCAAAACAGCGCAAAAGAAAAAATTCTACAAACGCTGAAAAATCAATATTACTGCTTTAGTGATGAGGATCCGGATATCATCATATTCATGACAGGCGGTTCAGAAATGGGCGTTTTGGAAATCATCGAAAAAGCACCAAAACGATTCCGTTTATTTATTGGTTTTGAGGAAGAAAACGGCTATGCAGCAGCTACGGAAGCTTTTGCCAGATCGCGCATGATGGAAATCCCTGGGCAGCTTCTTACCCTGCGAAGGGCACTGGCCGAAAATACCCTTAAAAACTATCGCAATGTCCTTATTGCACAACAAAAACTTAAAAATGCCAAAATCCTGATTATAGGGAATCCTGCGCCCTGGCTCATTGGATCTATGATTGACAAAGGGCAATTACAAAAAAAATTTGATATACAAATTATTCAAGAAAACTGGCCAGAAACAGATAAACTAAACAGTTTTACTGAGGACATATCTTTTTACAATCATTTTAGCAGAAAAGATGCAGAGGACGATTTAAAGAGAACCGCTCAGCTGAGTACTTTTGTTCGTGAAATGATCGATAAACACAAAGCTGAAGCCATTACTACTGAGTGCTTTCCACTGCTCGACTCGCATAAAACCACCTTTTGCCTGGGCAATTCATTTCTCAATGGGCTGCATATTCCGGCTGGTTGCGAAGGCGATCTCACCAGCATCACCGGCATGTTGCTTTTGTTTAAACTTATCGGGAAAATCCCCTGGATGGCCAATATCAATAATTTCAAAAGGCAAAATGTAATGTTCAGCCATTGTACCGTTCCTTTAAACATGCTCGAAAGCTACCGTATCGACACACATTATGAATCAGGTATAGGAACAGCAGTACGTGGAAAATTCAAAAAATCGGAAGTAACTGTTTTCAGGCTTAGCCCCGGTCTGGATAAATTCTTTCTCGCAAAAGGTGAGATTATGCGCCGCAATGATTTTGACACAGCCTGCCGCACGCAAATCTCGATTGAACTCCGAACAGACAAAATCAAAATGCTTCAGGAAGCGCCTTTGGGCAACCATCACCTCATATTGCCTGGCAATCATATTGCAAGCATTGAACTGTTCTGTAAAATCCATGGAATAAATCCGGTACAACAATAAAACAATTACAATAAACTTTAATATCGGCGTTTTGTTATAAAGATGATGCAAGGAATTAAAAACATACTACTCATTTTCGGAATATTGTTCGGCACATCAGTCTCTGGTCAGTCACTGGACGATGTTTTTGATCCTATTCCCGACAATAAACCGGATATAAAGCTGGAACTGGGAAGTTATTATATCAACAATGGAGCCTACGGATCTTTATTTGGCACCTATGTCGCGCCCCATATCGGATTGCAGATCAGCGATCGTTTCCGGCTTCAAACAGGGGGTACATTTTCGTGGAGCTCTGTAACGGAACAGGCTGCGGAAGGGCTGCCTAATACCGGTGCACTTCCTTCCAACATTTATGTCAGCGGATCGTACTTAGTTAATCCGAAAGTAATAATCAGCGGCACAATTTTTAAAGAATTCAGCCTTTTAAGTAACAATCCGGATGAAAAAGTTCATCCCAGGGCATTCAGTTACGATCGCGACGGTTTTATTATCGGGGCATCATACAGGCCAACTGAAAATATGCGGATCGAAGCCCGTTTTGGTTACAGCCGGGGCGACAGCCCTTACCCCTATTATCCACTTTCACCAATCAGCAATTTTAACCCGGCGCTCAGGCTAAGCCCGGATCCTTTCAGTAATTTTCAAATTAACCCATTAGAATAAGCCTCATGCTTGCAATAATTTCTCCGGCCAAAAGCCTGGATTTCAACAAAAATATCCCCGAAGGACTAGAATCTACAAAAGCTACATTTATAAATAATGCCAACGAACTTGCCGCTTTGCTGAAAATATTCAACCCAGCTGAACTGCAAAACCTTATGGGCATCTCGCTCAAACTCGCAGATTTGAATTACGAACGTTACCAGCAATGGCAGGAAAAACCTCAATTAGAGCGTACCCGTCCTGCATTACTCACTTTTAACGGTGAAGTTTATAACGGCATTGACGCTGCTTCGCTCTCATCCGAAGATCTTCAGTATGCCCAAAACCACCTGCGCATTCTTTCCGGGCTTTATGGTGTGCTGCGCCCGTTGGATTTAATCCAGGGATATCGCCTCGAAATGGGAATTAAGTTTAATAACCCTGCCGGCGATAATCTTTATAAATATTGGGGGAGCAGAATTGCCGATAAAATTAAAGAAGATTTAGATAAATCCGGTAGCGACATCCTCGTCAACCTTGCTTCCAATGAATACTTTAAGTCAATCAAACCCTTTATCAAAAACATAAATGTAATCACGCCTGTTTTTAAAGAAAACAAAAATGGAAACTGGAAAGTTATTACTATTTATGCGAAAAAAGCAAGGGGTTTGATGAGCCGGTTCATCATCCAAAACAGGATCAATAAAGCCGAAGACCTCAAACACTTTGATTTAGAGGGCTATTTTTACAATGACCTGCTCAGCAAAGGCAATGAAATCGTTTTTACGCGATAAACAGGCCGGCCAGGCTTTCATTCCGTCATCACCAAAAACATGCTCATGTAATTCGAATGGTTTTTCTTACCTGACTAATTCATGAAATTTCGTCATGAGCACATTCGACATGCTCAGTGACAAAGCACAAAACGCAATAAGAGAAAGGGAGCGCAGATTTTTGGCGTACAGGAATAGCCGTAGCTATTTTGAGCACCAAAAAGATAGCATTCCTTTCTATTGCAGCGGTTTGTGCTCGCAATAGAATATTTTGTGAATTATTCAGGCTTAATCCAAAAATCCCTATTTTTGCGCAAACCAGAGATTTTACGCATGGAGAAGTATTTTGAAAAATTCAGGAAAAACACAATCGGGCATGATGTCATTTTTGAAACCCCTTATGGGAAACAAAAAATGATTTATGCCGATTGGGTCGCTTCCGGCAGGTTATACAAACCGATTGAGGATCGCATAAGTTACACATTTGGCCCTTTTCTGGGCAATACCCACACGGAGACTAGCGAAACAGGCACGTTGATGACCAATGCCTACCACTACGCTCATAAAAAAATCAAGAAACATGTCAACGCAGGCCCCGATGATGTAATTATCACATCAGGATTTGGCATGACTGGTGTAGTAAACAAATTTCAGCGAATTCTGGGTTTAAAGATGTGCGGAGAGCTGAGCAAAAAAGGATGTCTGAAAAAATGCGACCGCCCGGTAGTTTTCATCAGCCATATGGAGCACCACTCCAACCATACAAGCTGGATGGAAACCATTGCAGATGTTGTAATGATCCCACCCGGCAAAGAACTAAAAATTTCATTGGACAACCTGCGGAAATGCCTGGAAAAATATGAAGACCGCAGTTTAAAAATTGGTGCATTCACAGCTTGCTCAAATGTTACAGGCATTGAAACACCATATTATGAGATGGCCAAAATCATGCACGAGGCAGGCGGTCTGTGTTTTATCGATTTTGCCGCATCTGCGCCCTATGTCGATATGGATATGCACCCGTCCGATGATCCTATGAAAAAGCTGGATGCGATTTTATTCTCACCACACAAATTCCTGGGCGGCCCGGGTTCAAGCGGTGTATTGGTATTTGACGCCAGCATGTACCACAACCAAACCCCCGACCAACCCGGCGGAGGAACTGTTGACTGGACAAACCCCTGGGGCGAATACAAATACATCGATGATATTGAAGCACGTGAAGATGGCGGCACACCCGGTTTCCTTCAGGCAATAAAAACAGCGCTGAGCATTGAGCTCAAAGAGCAAATGGGCACGGAGAACATCCGTAACAGGGAAAAAGTGCTTGTTAAGAGATGTTTTGAAGGAATGAAAAGCATAGCCGGGCTGCACATTCTGGCTGATAATATCGAAGAGAGGCTGGGGGTTATATCGTTTTTTATTAAGGGCGCTCATTACAATCTGGTTGTAAAGCTTTTAAATGATAAATTTGGAATTCAGGTTCGCGGAGGATGTGCCTGCGCAGGTACTTACGGACATTTTCTGCTCGATGTAAGCTATGAAAAATCGCATTCCATCACTGAAAAAATCAATTTTGGTGATTTAAGTGAAAAACCCGGCTGGATTCGCCTGAGCCTTCACCCCTGTATGACCGACGATGATTTGGAATTTATTCTTGAGGGCATAAAACAAGTTGCTGAAAATCATGAAGAATGGAGCAAAGACTATATTTACAACCGACACAAGAATGAATATCGGCACAAAAGTGAGCCGGAAGATAAAATGTCGCGTATAAAAGATTGGTTTATAATTGACTAATACAGCGTACAGCTAATTCCATTTCATATTAATACAGGAAACATATGCTTCAATAGGAGCGCATGTATTCTCCAATTTTTTCAAGCAACTCTTTCCTGCGCACTGGTTTTGCGAGAAAACCATCAAAACCGCCGGAGATGTAGCGATCGTGCTCACCTTCATGCGCATAGGCTGTTTGAGCAATTATGGGCAAATCCGGTTTATGCTTTTTTATTTGCTTTAAGGCTTCAATACCATCCTGAAGAGGCATACGAATATCCATAAGAACCAATTGAATATCTTCTTTGCATGCATACTCCACCACTTCTTTTCCATTCCATGCATGAAAAACTTTTACAGGTAGTTCTGACAATACCTCCCGCAAATAAATATAATTAACTTCCAAATCCTCTGCAATTAAGACATTGAATTGTTTAAACTTATTCATGTTTTCCTCCCCGTATTTTGGCTTTTCATCAATTTGCTTTTTGGCTGGTTCAAAAGGTATTTTCAACTGAAAAACACTTCCTTTACCGTATGTTGGCTTATAAATAAGGTCGCCTCCCAGCACACCTGCCAATGATTTACTCAAACTTAAACCCAATCCAGTTCCACTTATGCGTTGATTTACATGATTGTCCCCTCTATAAAAACGTTCAAAAATATAGGCCCGCTCATAAACCGGGATACCTAAGCCAGTATCTTTTATTTCAAATATTATACTTGCCTTTTCAAGAAAAACCCGTATCGTAATTTTTCCTTTTTGAGTATATCTATAAGCATTGGAAATCAGGTTATTCAAGATACGTTTTAATAATACCGAATCCGAGATAAAGTCGGGAAGGGATGGAGCAATATCTGAAACGATTTTCAATTCTGGTTTATCTTTTCGCGCTCGGTAGGAGTACTCACTAAGCAAATCTAACAGTAAATCAATGGGCGAAAGCTGACTTTTATGCGCTTTGGTTTGTCCGCTTTCAATCTGTGATAAATCCACAATGCTTGTGACCATATCAAGCAGTTGTGTTCCGCTTTGTTTGATAATCCTTGCAAAAGCCGCTGACTTTTCATTTGACAGATGCTCTTTGCTAAGCACATCGGCAAAACCAATAATACTGTTCAGAGGTGTACGGATCTCATGAGAGATGTTTGCTAAAAATGCAGATTTCAGCCGATCGGAAATCTCGGCTCTATGCTTCGCATCTTTAAGCTCTTCAACATATTGTTTTTCATGCCGGATATCGCTGACAGAAAAAAGCATCTGACCGCTCCCATTGGCAGCATTGATTTTGCATGCAGAAATCTTAACTTCAATTTCATGTCCTTCTTTTGATCGAATTACTGTTTCCAAAACAATAGGCTGCTGATCTTTTATTTCAGTAAAAAGGCGCGACGACAAAGCAGGAAAGATATCGGCAAAAACTTTCAGTGAGAGCTCTTCACCCGTAAATCCCAACAATCCAATGGTTGCTGAATTATATTCGATAAGCCTTGCCGGCAGATTATTTTCGGTGCAGGCAAAAACCAGGAGCACATCGCTAATATGGTTAAAAAACAAACGAAACTTTTTTTCATTTTCCTTCAGGCTTATTTCTGCCTTCATTTGTGGGCTGATATTATTTATAACCCCTTCCAAATATTGAACACCGGAAGAACCAATAAGCCTGCGCCCACGCTCCCATACCCAAAGCAACTCATTTTTAGAATTGTATATACGATAAACAATCTCAAAATAACGATCTTCACTCAGTGCTTTTTGTATTTGCCCCCACACAACATCCCGATCCTCCGGATGGATAAGCGAACCATAACTGCGTTTACCTTCCAAAAATTCCAAACGGGAAAAGCCGGTAATGGATTCTATACCCTCATTAAGGATGAGCATAGTCCAGTCTGCATCATTTTTACAACGGTAAACGATACCCGGAAGGTTTAACAATAATGTTTTATAACTTAAAGCAGAGGCTAATGACGTTTCACTCCTGACATCTTTGTTCTTATTACTGGCTGACAAGGCATCCAGTTTTTCTTTGAGCTGCTGATTCTCTTTTCTGAGAAAATCAAGTTCCGACCCTACCCTATTCATGTTTCCTAAAAATTTTGATTCTGTTGTGCCAGCTAATATACAAAAATTCAAAACAGTAAGTAACAAAATAATTAGAGTTCGTCTATAAAGTCTCCCGAAATTTCGGGATTGCTCAAAATCTAAATCCTCATCCCGTACCTACGGGACTGCGGTTTAGATTTTTCACACGTACTTCGGCTGTGCTTACTTCGGCTACGCTCAGTCCATCGCAGCATAGCACCTTGAATTTGAACTTTATAGAGCAAACTCCCGACATTATAGACAGACACTAATTAGTGTCCGGGTAGAGCGGCTCATTACTTCGCCGCTCCCCCGCAGACCCGTACGAGCGGATTTCCCGCATACGGTTCCTCTCAATTTGGTTTCGCTGAAACATAGGAATGATAAATTCTTGGTTTAAGCAATGGCTGACTGTCGTTTACCAACTTGGTGAACCGTTCCCATGGCCAGTTCTGCTTGCCACCACGCCTGTTCAGCCATTTATGCAACATGGCTTTTACCTGGTGGTAGTAGCTGGCCAGCCTCCGGGAATTAAAGGTTATCCCATAGTAATTGTAATAACCACGCAATTTGACATTCAGCTCTAAGATTATATTCTTGATCCGCTCATGCCTGTTGCGTTTTATCCATTCACCTATCCTTGTGAGCGAGTTTGAGTATTTCTTCTTGCTCGTCTTGCGTTTGAGTACCGGGTATCCTTTTCGGCTTGCCCCGATATAATGGGTAAAACCCAGAAAATCAAAACTACGGCTTCCCCGTTCCGGCTTGTTCAGGTTTACGATCCGGGTCTTTCCCGGATGCAAACGCAGATAGTACTTTGAAAACCGTTTGGGCAATACTTTCATTACACGGTTTGCATCTTCTGCGTTTTCAAAACCAAGTACAAAGTCATCGGCGTAACGAACTATAAAACTCTTGCCTGTCAAAAGGGGTTGGATAACTTCCGAAAACCATTCATCCAAAACATAATGCAGGTAGATATTGCTCAGCAGTGGGGACACTATTCCCCCTTGGGGTGTCCCTTCTTTTGGATAACTTAGTGTTTCATCCTCAAGAATCCCTGCTTTGAGCCATTTATCCAGCATTTTACGAACTTTCCCATCTTTCACCCGGTGGTCAAGAAATTCCCGCAACTGGCCATGGTCAATGCTCCCAAAGTAGTTTTGTATGTCGGCATCTATTATGTAATGCATCCCTTCAAAACTTACTTTCCGGAACATATACTCTATGGCCTGATGGCACGATCGTTTTGGCCGGAACCCATACGAAAAGTCTTTGAACATCCCCTCGTAAATAGGCTCCAGTACCCGGCGCACTGCTGACTGAAGTACCTTATCCTCTATTGTTGGGATACCCAACGGACGCTTTTCAGTTTTCCCTTTCGGTATGTAAACCCGTCTTACAGGTGGCGCTTTATAGCGCCCTGACTTAAACTGGCTAATCAACTCCGGCAAGCGCCCGGACGTTTCCCTGGAATAATCAAACCAATCTTGTTTGTCTATGCCTGCCGAACTGTACTTATTGAGGTTCATAAACTCTTTGTACAGCATTTCGCTGGTTATAAACTGACTTAGGTTGGTCAGTGGTTCTCCTTTGAATTTCTTTGCCCGTTCTGCTATTTGCAGCTCTACGGTTGACATTTCTTCCATGTCTCTGGTACATTTAATGTTTCTAAACTACAAACCCAATATTGAGGCATCCCTTATCGGTTTTTTCGATAAGTTTTCCCTTCCCTACTCCCTGGCTCTTATGGGATTAATTCGCCAGGTTTCTATCGGTACTATGGGGATGCTAAGACTGCCTTCACCCGTCTCCTGACCTTCGGTTCCCCTCGGCTTTGGATACCAATTGCGGTATTGCCTTTTTCATTTACGCCTTGTCAGGTGGCAATACGTACCTGACATGGCCCGGGCTTTTGTTTGCAGCTTGCCCGTTGTTGCCGCTATCCGATTGGAGGTGGGAGGCTCTCCCAAGTTCCCGTAGAAACCATTTGTACATCTGCCAAGACCTACGACCCCGGACGGGTACAGTCTCCTTACCTTAGCGGCGACTGTACTTCTGTTCCCACAGACAAGAATGTGAAAACCCTGTCGTTAACTTTATTTTCGAGGCTTAATACCCGGCTTTTGTACTCCCTGTGTACGCTTCGTGCTGCCATTTCTGACAACTACGCAACACTCGGTTCCGGGTGCTGGTCAGGCTTTCCCGGGTAGGGTTGGTTACCTACTGGCTTCTGATGAAAAGTTTCAAAGAACGATACTGATCCCCTTTTCACGGGCTTTGCTTGGCGCAACTTGTCCATAATGTCCGATCTCAGCGTTATTTCTTTTGCTGGAAACAGTCATTTACGCCAGTAAACTCCTCGTTTCCAGCAAAAGAAATGCCTCGACCTCGAACATTCTGAATCAAGCACAGTACTTTATAGACAGACACTAATTAATTCATTTGGGTATGATGCACAAGATCGGCAAAAATTTGATTGACAATATTCTGCTAAGGGCAATTGATACCATACAGCAAAGTCAAGCTTTTGCCTTCAAGAAGGCCTTTTTAGCAAGAAAAAAGCAAACTGAATTTTAACGTGAATAATTCACAGAATATTCTATTACGAGCGCAAAATGCTTCAAAGCAATCACGGCAGTAAAGGACCGATTCCGTTTAAAGCGAATTTTGTATTATTGCATCACAATATTTCTCCGATAAAAAACACCTCAACGAACCTGCAAGTTTAGCATGCATGATGTTCCAATTCAAATAACTAAAAATGAAACACAGTCATAAAATAAGTGTAATTATATTATCATTAATCGTTTTGGCTTTGGTCTTCGAAATTGCACGGGACACTTTCACGAAAGGGGGAGACTTTATCGGTTATGTATTAGTGGGCAACCAGGTTTTAGATGGAGAAAACATTTATACAGACCCTGTCATCAACACATGGCCGCCATTTTTCAGTATTGTCAGCGTGCCCATTGCTTTGATGGACAATTTCAACAAAAATCTGGTACGGTTCTTATGGCTGATAATCAGCGTTTTGGCCATATACAATATCACTGGGATATTCAGCCGCATGAGTATTAACCGCAAGTTAAAAGCACTTCCATTGAAAGCAGATAAAAAAATAACGAAACTCAATATTAATATTTCCCATTGGATAATTTTAATACCCACTTTATTGATATTCCGATATATTCTCGATAATTTGGCCAACATTCAAATTAATATCTTCATCCTGCTTTTCATGAGCTATAGCTTGTGGCTATTTTCAAAAGGAAAAGACCTGGCCGCAGCATTAATCCTTGCATTTTCTATTTCAATTAAAATATATCCAATTTTCCTGCTTCTCTATTTTGTGGCTAAAAGAGAACATAAAATTGTGATCTACACAAGCGCTTTTACCATACTTTTCAGCATCATACCGTTTTTGGTATTTGGCTATGAGCAAACACTTGATTATTATGCATTTTGGTACAATCAAAATGTGGTTCCTTTTGCAAGTGCCGGACACAAAAACCAATCTTATTTCTCCATGATGCGCAGCCTTTTAACCAAAGATATGATTTTGCTCAACAATGCGTCCCAAAAAGAGATATCCATTGGAATAGCGAACTTGAGCATCGAACAGGTAAAACTTGTTTCCTATGCCCTCTTGGCATCTGCAGCAACGGTGGTCATCTATTTATTTCGCGTTAAACTCATCAAAAAAGACAGTTTAAAGTCGTTTTTGGAATATGCATTTATCTTTACGATTATCCCTGTGCTTTCGCCATTATCCTGGAAAGCATATTTTATCTTTTTATTTCCGGCTTTTTTCCTGAACTACCTCTTTATTTTTCAATTTGAAAATTCATTAAAAGCCTCTTTAAACCGTTTACTCCGCATCATTTTTTTCAGTTCGGTTTTACTCACGGTTTTTTCATCAGAAATGTTTGTCGGAGCATATTTTTCTGATATCCTTGAGGCGTTTTCATGCATTACTATTGGCAGCATGCTCATTGCCTTCAATATTTTGCTTTTCTACCTGCACTATGAAAAATTCGATAAAAAGCTAAAATCAGATGGTGCAAAACAAAATGTTTGATCAGAAACGCCATCAGTTAATCGACAAAGCAAACCGACTTCAAAGTATTTGATTTCCGTATCAGCCGGTTCAACAAATTTTCAATTATTTTTGCTGCATTATAAATCCTTATCAACATCCGATGAAATACATAGAGTACACTCTGAAACTTGATGAAAATACAGAATCGCGACAGGAAATTATCAGCGCAATTCTCGGCGAGAACGGTTTTGAAAGTTTTATGGAAGACCAGGGCTTTTTTAAGGCGTATATTCAGGAGCCGCTCCACAATGAGGAGCAAACGAAAGAGCTGCTTGAAACGCTGGCTTTCATTCAGGACTTTAGTTATCAACTAATTGAGGATCAAAATTGGAACAAAAACTGGGAAGAGAACTATGAGCCCGTCGAAATCAGCGAAGACTGTATTGTGCGCGCTCCATTTCATAAAAAAGCTGAAGGCATAAAATACGATCTGTTAATTGAACCACGCATGTCGTTTGGCACTGCTCATCATGAAACTACATTTTTAATGCTCCGCCAGATTTTAAATGAAAACTGGAGCGGGAAAAATATTTTGGATATGGGTTGCGGTACCGCTGTATTGGGTATTTTGGCCATGAAAATGGGAGCATCTTCATTGCTTGCTGTTGATAATGACGAATGGGCATACAATAACAGTCTGGATAATCTGAAAGCAAATGATATAACGGATCAGCAAGCAAAACTTGGCGGCGCTGAATGCCTTCCTGAGAAAGAACGTTTTGATGCTGTTTTTGCGAACATCAACCGGAATATACTTCTAGCAGACATGAAACATTACGCGGCCTGCATGAAAAAAGACGCCTTCATACTTTTCTCGGGATTTTATACACAGGATGAGCAAGCCATCGAAGATGAAGCAAAAAAACACCAACTTGCTTTCAGCAAAAAAGAAAGCAAAAATAACTGGGTCATGATGCGTTTCACAAAATCATGATAAAAGCCTATATTTGTACTTCAAACCTACTGAATGCAAAAAACAAATAATAAGCAAGCCATTAAAACCATTTGCTTGTTATCCCTTTCAGTAATAAAACTTAAGAAAATGCGGCATCTGGTTTTCATTACTATAATTATATCAATAATTGGTATTCCAATTAGTCTTTCGGCGCAAAGCGGAAAAAATATCACAGAATTTTCGGAGCACACCTTATTATTCATCGAAGAGTTGGAATCCGTTTTGAAATCATATCCGGAAAACGCTTATCGCGCTGCTGAAAAGTACAATCCGAACAAATTGATAAGGGCTTTTAAAACAGACTGGAATTCGGGCAAATACACCGATGAAAACCGTAAAATAATCTACGAAACTGCAAATCAGATACTTCAATCGGGAATAGAAATATATCCGGCATTGCCCGATTATTTATATAGCCTGATGGCCATTACCAATTCATCCCAATCCATATACAGTTATCAGCAATGGAGCAAAGGGATTAAGAAATACATCAATCAAAAAGAAGCACGCAGATTAAGTTTCCTACTTAATTATACTGAAAGGCTACTGAATGACAGCCTATTAGCCGAATATAAAAACCTGGACTGGAAAATCAGCAATCAACGTTTTGAGTTCAACACCGACTCAGGCTTCATCGTGCAATTCAAAGATAAATTGAATTTGACTGCAGTGGAAAATGAGGACAAGATGACTATTAACAACACCATAGGAACATATTATCCGCTACTGTACGAATGGAAAGGGGAAAAAGGCAGCGTTGACTGGACTTTATACAAAATTGACCCTGAAATCCTGAATATAAAACTACGGGACTATTTTATCGACACCAGAAAAAGCAGGTTTGATGCAGATTCGTGCCTGCTCACCGATATGCGTACATTCCCGGATAAAACCATATTAGGCTCATTCAGTTGTGGCACAATGGATAAAAACCTCCAAAGCAATATATACCCCGCATTTAACTCCTATTCTACAGATTTGGTTATAAACGATTTACACGAAACAGGCTTTGAATATAGCGGAGGCTACGCACTTAAAACCGATAAAATTAAAGGCTTTGGCTCAGAGGACAACAAAGCAAAGCTGAACTATAATGCCGGAAACGATATTAACCTTAAACTTTTTTCAGAAGCATTTAATCTTGACAAAGGGGCATTTCATGCAAAAAGCGCCATTTTTGCGATAACAAAAGGCCAGGATTCAATTTTTCATCCCGGTCTTCTGGTGAATTACACCGGGCGCAACAATATTCTGGATTTAGTTAGCACCAACGAAACCCTATCGCTTAGCCCAATATTCGATTCTTACCACAAATTAGATATTTACGCACAGGCCCTGCAATGGAACCTGAAAGATTCGCTCATCCTAATCCGCTACCGCGAAGGCGTGCTCAAAAAAGCCCCGGCAACTTTTGAATCCAACAACTTTTTTAAACTTGAAAACTTCATTGCACCACAACGCTACGATCCCATCAACCCTCTTGTTTATACTTACGATTATTGTGAATATTACGACACAAACCGGTTTTTCGTCCCCCAACTGGCACATTTTGTGCGCTACCAGCCCAACCTGATCCGTAATGCAATGATCGACCTTACATTGAAAGGTTTTGCGACCATTGACCTGGAAACAGATATTGTGACCATAAAAGACAAACTGATCAACTACAATAAAGCCAACAACAAAGAAGTTGATTATGATAACCTTGTAATACTTTCTGGCGAATCAAAACTTAATGGCCAGCTTAACCTTTACAACCTTGATCTTGATATTTTCCAAATCTCGCCACCTACATCTGAAGACAAAGACATTGAGTTACCTCCGATTTCATTAAGCGATTCACAGCAAGTTTATATCCTCCCAGCATACAATACAATTAAAATGCTCAAAAACAGGGACTTTATTTATTCAGGAATTACTTCTGCAGGAATGTTTGATCTATACCTTGATCAAGCCGCCTACTTTTCGTACGACACTTTTAATATTCGTATGCCAAAAATTAAAGCAATTCGGTTTATGGTGTTTATGCAAAATGAATATGGCTCCTGGGAGATATATCCAGTACGCTCTGTACTGGAAAACCTCATTGGCAACCTAAAGGTGGATCAAAGCGACAATAAAGCAGGTTTAAAGCGGACAGAGCTAAAATACCCGATCCTGGAAACCGACACCAACTACTCTTCAGTTTTTTACAATCAAGCCTATGTTCCTGGCGTTTACCCCAGAGACCGGTTCCGTTTTGCACTTTATCCCGACACCCTTTACGATCTTGATGAATTTGATACCGACAGTATTGAATTTAAGGGCAGACTGCTCAGTGGAGGTATTTTCCCTGATATCGAGCGGCCATTAAAAACGAGAAAAGACCTCTCATTAGGCTTTGTGCACCCAACTCCAACCAGCGGTTTTCCAACATACGGCGGCAAAGGTACCTTTACCGGTATTGTCGATCTTAGCCTGAACGGACTACGTGGCGATGGCGAACTCAGGTTTCTTGGTTCGGTTTCACGGTCTGACCCCAATAGTATTTGGGACGATACCGATTTCATTTTCCTGCCCGATTCAATGATTGGTGTGGCAGAAGATTTCTTCCTGGAACCTACTGTAGCAGGAACAGAATATCCAATGGCAAAAGGGAAAAATGTATCGCAAAAATGGTTTCACCTCGATGACGAAATGGTTATCAGCGACTTAGGCACACCCATGAATGTGTACAACGACTCCACTTTTTTCGAAGGAGATTTAATGCTTCGCCCCGATGGGCTCTTTGGAAAAGGAATGCTCGAATTTGAAGAAACACAGATACGATCACCTTTTTTCCATTTCAAGCATCATGAACTGGATGCCGATACAAGTTTTATGAAAATTCACCGAAGAGACTCCGTAGGCGTGGCATTTAAGGCAGATAACTATAAAGCCTACATCAATTTTGAAGACCGAAAAGGGGACTTTCAATCCAATATTGGTTCTGTAGTACAATTCCCTTTAAACCAATATGTTTCAACTATGTACAATTTCAATTGGTTTATGAACGACTATAAAATTGAACTATATTCAGAAACCGATATCGACAACTACTACACCTTAAAGAGGATGAATTTCAGGGAAGTGATTGCGATGAATGAACTGAATGAAGTGCGCGGACCGGAATTAATTTCCACCCGCCCGGATCAGGATTCACTCAACTTTATCTCGTTTCGAGCCACATATACACTTGAAGATCACCTTATTAACGCAAAAAACATCAGGTTTATTGAAGTAGCTGACGCTTATGTATTTCCCAAACAAGACAGTATTATCATTAAAAGAAATGCAGAAATGGACATGCTGCGGCATTCCGATATCGTCACAAAGCACGACACAATCCACCACCATTTTTATAATGCAGACATACAGGTGTACAGTAAAAACCAATTATTTGCACTGGGAACATATGATTATGTCGATGGATACAACAACAAACAAAGTGTCTTTTTTGATGAAATCAGTGTAATGCAGGATCCAACGCGCACCATTGCCCGTGGTGACATCAGCGACACATCCCGCTTTAAAATTAACCCTTACTTTGATTTTCAGGGAAAAGTTGAGCTGGCCTCTAACAATCCGTGGATGAGCTATAATGGCTATTTCAAAATTAATTATGATTGCGACACTACACGCATGAGCTGGATTGAATTTGACACCACGCTGACATCCGGGCAGATACGTATTCCTGTAGGCAAATTCAGCCGTACAAAAGAAAACAAACCGGTCTTTAGCGGTGTTGGCTACAACAGAAATGGCGGCATACTTTACTCCCGTTTCCTTGGCACCGAACGTTTACTACAAGACTCAAGCATTTTTTATGCCAATGGACTGGTTGAATACGACAATGAAAAAGCAGAATACCGATTAGGGAGCATTTCTGTGCTCAATGACGCACAACATCCCGATAACCTAATGGTTTTTGAAACCAAGAAATGCATCCGGAGAGGCCAGGGAGCAATTCGCCTTATCCCCGAACTAAACCGCAAAAATTACTTAAAAACCTATGCTCATGGAACATTTGAACATCAATTAATTACCGACAGCATTCAGTTTGATGTGAATATGTTCCTTGATTTTGTACTGCCCCGCCAGCTATCCAATATTATCATTGAAGACCTAAACGGAGATAATGCAATAAGCAATGAGCCTTTGGATATCTCACAAAAGAAATACCTCCCCTTCCTGGCAAGCCAACTTGGAATGCAGCAGGCATCCGAAATCCAGATGAACATTATGTTTGATGAGAAAAAATTTCCAAAATCATTCGAAAAGTTTCCCTTCATCTTTACTGATGTACATTTTGACTGGCATAATGAAGGAACAGAACAGGTATTTTATTGCAGAAAACCCTTTGGCATCATGTCATCCAGTGGCAAACTTGTTAAAAAGAAATTCAAAGGCATGATGCGCATACTCAGATGGCGCAAGCGTCAGGAATTTGAGTTAATGATACAGATTAATGAAAGCAATTACTACTATTTCAAATTTGACAACTCCAATAAACTACAAACTTACAGCACGAATTCAGAGTATATGACCCTAATCAAAGACAACAAAGGCAAATTTGATAAAACCGAAGAAGAAGGGAAAAAAGAAGACAAGGCCAGTGCACGGGCTGAATACAGCATTAAATCAGCATCCAAAGATGATGCTCTAAGATTCAGAACGGAAGTTATGAGCTATTAATTCAAAATCCATACTTTTGCCGCAACGATATTGAATAAAGACTAAACAGCATTATCATGCACTATGAACTATTAATTGGAGGCGTTTTATTGGCCTATTTGCTCGGCTCCATCCCAACATCGGTATGGGTAGGCAAAATAATATACAGAACAGATGTTCGCGATCATGGCAGCGGAAATGCAGGAGCGACGAACACAATAAGGGTATTGGGTCCCAAAGCCGGTATTCCCGTATTAGTTTTCGATGCTTTCAAGGGCTGGCTTGCCGTATTTATTGCACCCTTATTTGCACAAGGCAGCAGTCTTGATTTCACTGTCAACTATCAAATCATCACCGCTGCAGCCGTGGTATTGGGTCATATTTTCCCGGTTTTCGCCGGTTTTCGGGGCGGAAAAGGAGTTGCCACCCTTCTGGGCGTTGGCATCGCGCTTTATAACCCTGAAGTTTGGCTGATCCTGGCGTGGTTTATTCTCATTTTTCTGAGCACACGTTATGTTTCTCTGGGAAGCATCACCGGGGCTCTTCTTTTTCCTGTAGTCGTATGGATCGCCCCTTTTGGGGAAAGTCCGGTACTTTCATTAAAAATACTGGCCATTGCTGTAGCCGTATTTATTCCGCTTACCCACCGCAAAAACATACAAAGGCTATTGCAAGGGAAAGAATCACGTTTTCAGCTCCGAAAAAAAATATAAGAAAGGCTTTTACATTCACGGTCAAGCCTGAACGCGTTTGGCCTATATAGAGTTCGTCTATAAAGTCGGGTTTCTGATTCAGAATGTTCGAGGTCGAGGCATTCGCAGGGCTGAAAACAAGGAGTCCCGTACATACGGGATGACTTGGTTTCAGAACAAGAATAATCCCGAAGCTTCGGGAGACATTATGGACAGAAACTATATGTATAGTCCTGATATAGGTTGACCAGAATTACAATTAGAAGTCAACTAAATCAAGGATTAAAATGAAGAGAAGAACAAAGATGAACTACCCAGAAGATTTCAAGCTTCGTGTAGTTAAAGAAGTGTTATCAGGTAAGTACAGCAAAGAAGAGGCGCGGCGTATTTACGGTATTCAGAGTAATTGTGCAATTTTGTACTGGATTCGCCAGTTTAGTGGCCAATCGAATTACAGAGAAGGGGGCATATCCCAAATAAATCCAGAGCTAATGGAAAACAAGAAACAAGAAATAGATAAGGATCAGGAGATCAGGAACCTTCAAGCTCAGTTAAAGAAGGAGCAGCTCAGGGCCGACCTGTGGCAAAAGATGGTGGATGTAGCAGAAGAAGAATTAAAAATTGATATCAGAAAAAAGTATGGAGCCAAGCTGTCCAACAACTAAAAGCAGACAAAGGTTCGAGGGCAACAATCAAAGACCTTTGCGGACTGCTTGGCTATAGCAAACAGGCATATTACAAGAATATTCGCCATAATGAAGAATCTATTTACCAGGAAGACATAATTATTGAACTGATAAAATCAAAACGAAGGTTATGGAAAAAAGGGAGTGGCAGGAACTTGCTTTGCAGCTTGCAAGAAGACTTAAAAGCCCACAATATCAGCATAGGGCGAGACCGTTTCTATGATTTGTTGCGCAGGCATGGTCTGTTGTTAAGAAAATCAAAGCGCAGGGCTTATACAACAAACAGTTATCATCATTATCACAAGTATCCGAATTTGATAAGAGGTTTAATTCCCAATGGCCCTTCTCAGGTATTGGTTTCAGATATAACCTATGTTTGGATCAAGGGCAATGACAGTTTTGCTTATCTATCCCTTGTTACAGATATGTATTCTCGCAAAATAGTTGGTTTTGATGTTAGTGGCTCATTAGAAGCTACCGGCGCATTGAGGGCTTTAAAGAAAGCCACACGAGGGCTAAATGCACATGGGTGTATCCATCATTCAGACCGGGGCGTCCAATATTGTTGCGACAAATACATCAAACACCTTAATAAATGCCGTATGGCAATTAGCATGACGGAAAATGGGGATCCACTGGAAAACCCTATTGCAGAACGTGTTAACCGAACAATAAAAGAAGAATTTACCAATGACAAAACCATATCATTCAGTAGTTTGGCCGAAGCCAAAAAAGAACTTCCCCAATTTATAAACTTCTATAATACAAAGCGCCCACACAGAAGTGTCGAAATGATGACCCCAGAGAAGGCTCATCAAAAAACTGGAGAACTTAAAAGGTGCTGGAAAACTTATTACAGAAAGCGTCCAGAAGTGGCATTAGAAAAATTGAATTAATATATTTGTCGAACAAACTCTTTTTTCTTCTTTCCGGGGATCCCCGGAAAGAAGAAAAAAGAGTCAACCAAAATCAGGACGCTACATCATCCCGTACCTACGGGACTGTGGTTTAGATTTTTCACACGCCTTGAATTTGAACTTTATAGAGCAAACTCCCGACATTATAGACAGAAACTATATAGTGCTTGTCCATAGAGTAGGGTTTCTGAGCTAGAAAGTTCGATAACGAGGCTTGCGCAGCCCGAAAAAGCAGAGTTTACTGGGGTAAATGAGCATTTTTCGGGCAAGCGTAACGAAGTTAGCGGACTTTATAGACAGAAACCATATAGTGAATTGTTGAAAACAAGCTGAAAATTATACCAATTTTCAGTTCTACAAACGACTGCAATTGCCTAAAATTTAGTAATATTGTATGTTCAAAATAAAACTGAAAATATAATTTAATCACAAATAGAATCAAGCAATATGAGGTTCATTATTTCAAGTACCACGCTTTTAAGAAATTTGCAGGCTATCAGTGGGGTTATGAGCAACAACAATACACTGCCCATACTCGATGATTTCCTTTTTCAGCTTGATGAGGAAAGGCTGACCATTACCGCATCAGATATGGAAACCAGTATGAGTGTTTCCATGGAACCGGGAAAAATGGAGGAAGCGGGTTCCGTAGCTATTCCGGCAAAGATACTGTTGGACATGCTCAAAACTTTTGCAGATATTCCAATTACCTTTAACATCAATCAGGAAAATTTCAATATTGAAATTGCCAGTGGTGAAGGTAAATACAAACTCAACGGACATAACAGCGAAGAATATCCCTTGCCCAAAAAAATTGAAGAAAGCGTCAGTTTTAATATCAACTCCCAGATCATCGTAAACTCCGTAAACAAAACACTTTTTGCTGCCGGAAACGATGAACTGCGCCAAATGATGATGGGCATGTTTTGGGACATCAGCCCGGAACGCATTATCTTTGTGTGTACCGATGCCCACAAACTCGTCCGTTATACACGCACCGATGCCAAAGGCGAAGAAGAATCAACTTTTATCCTTCCCAAAAAGCCTCTCGTTAACCTAAAAAACCTTTTGGCTGCACAGGATATTACAGTGAATATACGTTATAGTGATACGCACGCCATCTTTACATTCGGTAATTTCGTGCTTACCAGCCGAATGATCGAAGGAAAATATCCCAATTACAATGCGGTAATTCCACAGGAAAATCCAAATGTCCTGCGTATTGAACGCATGCCTCTCTTAACAACTCTGAAACGTGTAGGGATTTTTGCCAATCAATCCACGCATCAGGTACGTTTCCGTATCAGTGGAAAAGAGCTTTCACTATCGGCTGAAGACATTGATTACAGCAACGAAGCAGTGGAACGCCTCAGCTGTGATTATGAAGGGGAAGACATGGACATTGGATTTAACTCCAAATTCCTGCTTGAAATGCTCAATAATATTGATGATGATATTGTACGCATCGAAATGTCACAACCGAACCGTGCAGGCTTAATCCTTCCCGGCGAAGAAAGTGATCAGGAAGAAGAAGACATCCTGATGCTTGTGATGCCCGTGATGCTTAACAATTAACATTATAACTTATAATCTGAAACACCTGTGCCGTACAAGCACGGGTGTTTTTTTATTTAAACACACCAAATGAATTGCAGACCCAATTGCGGAGCCTGTTGCATTGTTCCTTCAATAAGTTCCAGGATTCCCGGTATGCCCAAAGGAAAGCCTGCCGGAATACGCTGCATCCATTTGGACAATAATTACCGATGTCGGTTATTTGGTAAGGAGGAACGCCCCGAAGTTTGCAAAAACTTTTTAGCGGAACCACTTATTTGCGGCAACAATCGCGAGGAGGCATTGGCAATACTAAACATGATGGAGAAAAGCTAAGAAAACAGCATATCTTTCATACAAAAAACGCCTTTCTTCCCGGGCAGCCATTCTGCAGCCATTACAGCGCCTTTAGCAAAACCAATTCTGTTTTTGGCCCGGTGCGAAAATTTAATTTCATCAGCATCACTATCATAAAACACTTCATGAAGCCCCGGCACTTCATCAAAACGATGTGCGTCGATCCGCAATTCACCACAGGCTTCTTCTTTGTTGCATACCCATATATTTTTACGATCAACTTTTGCAATGATCTGATCAGCCAGACTGATTGCTGTACCGCTGGGCGCATCTTTTTTATGGATATGATGCGTTTCTTCAATACGAACGTCATAATCATCAAAGGCATTCATCAGGCCGGCCAAATATTCATTTGCCGCCATAAAAACATTCATGCCCACACTAAAATTACTTGCATAAAACAAACTTTGTCCTTCTTCCTTACATAAATTCAGTATCTCTCGCCGCACATCATCCCAGCCTGTAGTGCCAACTACAACAGGCACAGAAAGAGCAAAACACTTCTTAATGTTTTCAACAACGGTATCGGGCATACTGAACTCGATCACCACATCCGATGCACGTATTTTCTCCTCGTAGGTAATCCAATCTTCTGATTTATCAATAACAGCATTGACGGTATGTTTTCGTTGCAGCGCAATCTGTTCTATTGCCTTGCCCATTCTTCCATATCCTGCGATAGAAATTTTCATTTGCTTCAGAGTTTAATTTTAAGAGTCAATCCACTGTATGTTTTTAAATCAGGTGCCGGTAAAGCCCTGTAATTCATGGGTGTTTGTGGGGGGCTTATTCCAATGCTCAGGTTATCATCCACGTTAAAATCATAGAGGTGCGCATCAACAGCAGCATCAACAATATTGACAATATACCAAAGAACTGAAAAAATGATGGACAGTTCCAAATTACGTTGATAATACTCCTTTTGAGCCAAAAGCTGATCTTCAGTATAACGATCGACAAGATCATTAGGTGGATCGCCCTCTTCGCCCTTGCTCACATACAGGTAGGCATCACGAAAGCTTTTGTACTCATTATTATTGGTAACAATAAAATAGCCAAAAACGCCAAATCCGGCCCAAACAACCCCGGTTTTCCAATATTTTTTATTGTAGGCTTGTCCCAGTCCGGGTAAAACAGCCGAATATAGAGTAGCTTTATGTGGGGAGTGCGGCCTAAGCCCCAGCGAATCATGTATTTTGATGTTTTTATCAAGATTCAGGCTATCCGCAATTTGCGCATTCGCTTGAAAAATTGCCAAGGACAAAAAAATTGAAATAAGCAGGCCACCTAAAAAAGCTTTTCCGGAACAAACTTGCATGGATAATGATTATTCTGGTTCTGCGACACCCGTATTAATCAAATCAATGATCCGTTGAAGTTCATCATCGGATTTGAATTTGATAACAATTTGTCCCCTGCCCCGCCGGTTACGGCTCATAGCAACATCCGCTGATAAATGACGGGCAATATTGTCGCGCATTCCAACATATTTTTCGGGCAGACCGGATGAATGCTTTGCGCCTTTTACGGGGTTTTGTGGTTTTGCCAGCTCTTTCAATGATTTAACAAGCTGCTCGGTAGCTCTTACCGACAAATCCTTTTCGATAATATCTTTCAGTAGCGAAAGTTGGTCTTCCACATCTTCGAGAGCCACAATATTGCGTGCGTGCGCCATTGATATCTGGTTATCGCGCACAGCAACCTGCACCTCGGCGGGCAATTTCAGCAGCCGGATATAATTATTGATCGTAGAACGGTTCTGACTGAGTTTTTCGCTCATTTGCTGCAAAGTAAGACTGCATTCATCTTGGAGGCGTTGATAAGAAAGAGCCACTTCGATAGCATTCAGGTCTTCACGGTGCACGTTTTCGATCAGAGCCATTTCGAGCATTTGCTCATCGTCAGCAATACGGATATAGGCAGGGATTTTTTCCAGTCCAATAATTTTACTGGCACGGAACCTTCGTTCACCTGAAATCAGCTGGTATTTTTCGAAACCAGATTTACGGACAGTTACTGGCTGTATAAGCCCTTGTTTTTCAATAGATTCAGCCAAATCTTTCAGCGCCTGTTCCTCAAATTCGGTTCGTGGCTGAAAAGGGTTTGTCTCTATTTTATTGATTTCAATTTCAGCGATGGCACCAACTACAAATTTACCGGAAATATCTCTGGAAGTGATATCCGTTTCCGGGCTTTCCAGAATAGCACCCAGTCCTCTTCCCAATGCACCTTTTTTTTGTTTCATGCTAATTAATTAATTAAATCTGTAGTAATAAGCATATTACGCAAATCAAACAGGAAAATAGCAATAAGCACAAAGCTATAATTCCCGGTAAGTCAATCCATTTTTATGAAGGATCTCGCGTGCCAGGTTCAAATAATTTACAGCTCCTGCGCTTGTGGCGTCGTGCATAATTATTGTTTCACCAAAGCTTGGTGCTTCTCCCAGACGTGTATTCCTGTTGATAATTGTATCAAAAACCATTTGCTGAAAATGTGTGCGTACTTCTTCAACGACCTGCTTGGCCAGCCTTAAACGGCTGTCGTACATAGTCAGCAAAATACCTTCAATATCTAAATTTGGGTTTAATCGCGACTGCACTATTTTAATGGTATTAAGCAATTTGCCCAAGCCTTCGAGAGCAAAATATTCGCACTGAACAGGAACTACTACCGAATCGGCTGCTGTAAGGCTATTAACGGTTATCAGGCCAAGCGATGGGGAACAATCAATAATAATGAAATCATAATCATCTTTAATTTTTTCGGTAACGGCCTTCATCATATATTCCCGTTCATCCAGCTCAATCATTTCGATTTCTGCACCAACCAAATCGATATGTGCAGGAAGAAGGAACAGATTTGGCGTAGCCGTCTCCATTATAGCTTCTGCCGTATCTGCACTATCGATAATACATTCATAAATGCTGGTCTTTACTTCCCGGGGGTTGACGCCCACACCGGAAGTAGCGTTTGCCTGCGGATCAGCATCAATGATTAAGGTTTTATATTCCAGAACGGCAAGGGCAGCACCAAGGTTAATAGCACTTGTCGTTTTTCCAACACCCCCTTTTTGGTTTGCTATCGCAATTATTTTTCCCATGAATCAGATTATGCTTAAACCACAAAATTACACTTTTTGAACATAACACACCGTGCTGTTGATAAAATTAATAAGCCGGCATTTCTTCTTTCACATTGGTTAAAACAAAAACAGCTGCCGAAGCAACTGTTTTTGAATGTGGCCAGACCTTAGTCATTTTCTTCGCCCAAATCTTCGAAACTCACGTCTATACGAGTTGCTTCATCCAATGGGTCGGTTGCCTTTTCTCCGCGATACTCCTCAAAATCAGGTTGGACCGTTTTAATGTAATCAAGAGTCTGCTGAAGGCCCTCTTGAAATTTCTCAAAATCTTCTTTATACAAAAAGACTTTATGTTTTTCGTAAAAAAACTTTCCGTTTTCGTTGTTAAACTTACGCTTGCTCTCTGTAATAGTCAGATAGTGATCATTATTGCGTGTTGTTTTAACATCAAAAAAATAAGTCCTTTTACCGGCCCGGACTGATTTTGAGAATACTTCCTCCCGCGCATCGTTCTTTTCAAAATCTTCCATTTTATCGCTTGTTTAACCGATTTTTATTTGCCCACAAAATTAGACATTTCTTAATGAAAACAAAACACTCAGCCTTTCTTTCAAAATTTCCCGCTAATATTCTCACACTCACCTACCAACTATGCTTCTTTTATCCGATACAATTTGCGTGCACAATTAATGCAAAAAAAGAAGCCACAATAAAAATATAAGCCTTTATTGGCCATTTCGTTTTTTCATGCAGCGTTAAACTTACCCTGAATAATTCACAAAATATTCTATAGAGGTCAGTAGATAAGTACATAGAATGATTTATGCTCGAGAATAAATAGATTTCTCCTCTACCGAAGCTTCGGTATCGTCGAAATGACTGTTTATTAATTGTTTGGGCAAAGGCGGCGAGGACTCATTTTATATTTTTTATTGTGTCCTCGCCGCCTTTGCCTCTTGAACACAACAAAAGGTCATTTCGACAGGAGGCTCAAAGCGAAGCGAAGAGCTGGATGGAGAAATCTATGTTACTCAATAGCAAATCATTATCGTTTTTATGATTTGCCAAAACTAATATGCACCTATATACTGACCTCTAATATTCTATTACGAGCAAACCCGCTGCAATAGAAAGGAATGCTATCTTTTTGGTGCTCAAAATAGCTACGGCTATTCCTGTGGGCCAAAAATATGCGCTTCCTTTCTCTTATTGCGTTTTGTGCTTGGTCACTGAGCATGTCGAATGTGCTCATGACGAAATTTCATGAATTAATCAGGTTACGTGAAACAAAGGCTTTTACGATACTGAAGGCACAATTTATAATGGGTCAATATTTCCAAAGCCAAAGAAAAGCCTGTGGGAATTGGATTATTTAATTTAATTTTGCAGCCTCAAATTTTGTAAGTGAGATTTATTGAAATATGATTAGCAGAAGACACTTACGCATTAAAGCTGTTCAAGGCTTATACGCGTTCTTTCAATCAGGAAGCCACGATCTGGGGCAGAGCGAAAAACAATTCCTCAAAAGTATAGATCAGATATACGATCTGTTTATTTATCACCTTTCATTTATTGAAGAAATTTTTTATTTCGCTGAGAAAAAAATCGAAGAAGGCAGAAACAAGCTGAGGCCCAGCCGTGAAGATCTTAATCCAAATACGCGTTTCATCGAAAACGCTTTTTACAATCAGTTAAAAAACAACGAGATTTTTCAAAAGCAGAAGCAGAAACTGCATATCAGTTGGGAAAATGAACCGGAGCTCATCCGTAAGGCATATCTGAAAGTAAGGGATTCGCAGCTCTACAAAAAATATATGGAAGCACGCTTTACCGGTTTCCATGAAGACCTTGAGATTGTCCGTAAACTGAACCGCAAGCTCTTCCTGCACAATGATGCGCTGCTTTCGCTCTATGAAGAAATGAATATCCATTGGGTTGATGATATTGATATTGTTGAATTTATGATCAACAAATGGATTAAATTCATGCAGGAAAGCCCGGATAAAGACGAAACCATATACAGCCTGCCCTCACTTCTCAAACCGGTAAAAGATGATTATGGCCGCAATGAAGACCGGCAATTTGTTATCGACCTCTACCGTAATACAATTGTGCACAGTGATGAATTTATTGGCATGATTGAGCGTAGGGCAAATAACTGGGAAATCGACCGCATCGCCATTATGGACATCCTCATCCTGAAAATGGCCATTGCCGAGCTGATGTATATGGATTCAATTCCCCTGAAAGTTACCCTTAATGAGTATATCGACCTTTCAAAAATGTTCTCAACACCAAAGAGTTCCGTTTTTATCAATGGTATGCTCGACCGACTGATCCAGGAATTGACCGAAGAAGGAAAAATCAAGAAGAAAGGCCGCGGCCTTCAGGAAAAATAGTTCAAGCTTTCTTTTTTGCCGAAATAAATCGATCTTTTCCAAAAAGATCCAAATGTAACTGCACATCACTAAATCCGGATTTTTGAACCAGCTCAACAGTTTCCGAGCCCAGGGCTTCATTAATTTCAAAAAACAATAAACCATTGGTTTTAAGTAATTTATAAGCCAATCCACTGATTCTTTCATAAAAAGCCAATGGATTGCCTTCGGGTGCGTACAATGCCAATTCCGGCTCAAAAGCTTTTACATTTTCCTGCATCAGGGCTTTTTCCAATGGACGCACATAAGGCGGATTGCTGAGCACAATATCCAGGTCAACAGGATATTTCTCCATAGCAGGATTTAGAACATCATCAAGAAAAAAGCAAACTTCGGCACCTGGTTTTTCTGCATTCATGCGCGCTGTTTCCAAAGCCTTTTCTGATATATCCGAAGCAAAAACCCGCGCGTCTTCCAGCTCCAAAGCTAAGCTGGTTGCCAAACAGCCACTTCCGGTCCCAATATCCAGTATTCGTGGGCGATCCATTTTTGCAGCACACTTCCTAACCATGAGCAGCAGCTCTTCCGTTTCCGGCCGGGGGATCAGCACATTAGGGTTCACAAAAAACCTACGCCCAAAGAAATCAGCAAATCCGGTAATGTGCTGCAGCGGCACATCAAGCAAAAGCTTTTTTACCGCATGATGCAATTGCAGCATTTCGGATTCGTTCAGCAAAGCCGAAGGATTGCTTAAAAGCTCCAGTTTCGGAATAGATAGCAAATCCTCAAATAATCTAAAAACCATCGCCTTCGATTCTTCTGAATCATATTTTTGCTGAAGTTTGTCTTCATAAGCCCTGCGCACATCCGCATATTTGTTGCTTTTCCAAATCATGTTGCAAAAGTACTACTTCTGTAAATACATCATCAGGAACATATAAAACAAAAGGAATGCAGCAGGCTAAACAGGAATTTTTAATTTTGTCGGTCAATCAGAAACTATGAACCTACACGAACTCAGCGATCTTTTTATAAGCAACCTTATGGCCACAAGCTGGCTGGAAGTTATTGCCGTAATTACCGGCTTACTGAGCGTTTGGTATTGCCGTTTGGAAAATATCCTTGTTTATCCAATTGGCATTATCAGCGTTTTGATTTACGTTTATATCTGCTATGGTGCCGGGCTTTATGCCGATATGGGCATCAATGTGGTTTATTTTATAATGAGCGTTTACGGGTGGATTAACTGGACACGGGGCGGCGATAAAACAGAGCAACTCAAAATCAGCACACTGAACACAAAGCGCTGGATAATGAACCTTGCAATTACCGGCGGGCTCTATATTATCATAAACTACCTTCTGATTCACTTTACCGACAGTACTGTTCCCTATATCGACTCCTTCACGACCTCCATTTTTATTGTAGCGATGTTTTTGCAGGCCAAAAAGAAAGTCGAAAGCTGGATATTCTGGATCATAGGAGATATAGTCTCCATTCCGCTTTACGTTTATAAAGGGCTGGTTTTTACCAGTTTTCAATTTACTATTTTTCTCGTATTGGCAATAATGGGCTATATCGAATGGCGCAGGAGCTATAAACAAGCATTGATCCCCGAATAATTATGAAAACAATAAGCATTTGCATTACCGGACCGGAATCGACAGGCAAGACAGAAATAAGCCGTGTTTTGGGCGCGCATTTTAAAGCACCCGTGATAAAGGAATATGCCCGGGATTATTTAAACCAACTTGAAAAAAAATACGAACTCGAAGATGTCCTTAAAATCGGGGAAATCCAATTGGCTACTATAAAGGAAGCGCAGGCAAAAAAACCACCCCTTCTGTTTATCGATACGGATTTAAGCGTTATAAATATTTGGCTTTCTTATAAATACGATTTCATTTCGGACGGATTAAACCTAAAAATGAAAGCGAATGCCCCCTCCCACTACCTTTTAATGGATGCGGATTTGCCCTGGGAACCGGATCCCTTGCGCGAAAACCCCGAAGAACGGAAAGTCCTGCTCGGGCTTTATGAAGATTTGCTCAGGAAATACAATTTTAGTTATAGCCTCATTTCCGGAACCGGTAAGCAAAGAACACAGAATGCGATTCGGGTAGTGGAAGAAATATTGAAGCAAAATCAAACAATTGCCGGCCCGGCTTGACATTAATCATAAAAGCTCATTAATTTTGCACCAAAGAAAACTAAAATGAGCATTAAAGAAAACCTCGCGCAATTTAAAGCCAATATACCTGAAAACGTGAAACTTGTGGCTGTTTCAAAGACAAAGCCCAACGAAGACATTATGGAAGCATATGATGCCGGGCAAAGGATTTTTGGCGAAAACAAAGTACAGGATTTAAAAGAAAAAGCCGAAACACTCCCAAAAGATATCCAGTGGCATTTTATTGGACATCTGCAAACCAATAAAGTGAAATACATAGCCCCTTTTGTGCACCTTATTGAGGCGGTTGACAGCCTGAAGCTTTTAAAAACGATTGAAAAAGAAGCACTTAAAAACAAACGAAAATTAAATGTGATGCTCCAATTCCATGTCGCTCAGGAAGAAAGCAAATTTGGCCTGAACTTGCAGGAAGCAGAAGAGCTTTTAAATTCGGAAGGATTCAAGGCATTAAAAAATATAAATATTTGCGGCGTAATGGGCATGGCCAGCTTAACGGAAGACAATGAACAGGTGCACAGTGAATTTGCGCAATTGAAAAGCATTTTTCATCATTTAAAAGAAAACTATTTCGCCGGTCAGGAATGCTTTACCGAATGTTCGATGGGCATGTCGGGCGATTATCAGATTGCAATTGAAGAAGGCAGCACCATGATCCGTATTGGCACGGCAATTTTTGGCTTGCGTTCATGCGCCATCAAGGCTTAATCTTTCTTGACTTTCAGCAAAAAGGCAAAAGGAATTGCCAGTGCCGAAGCAAAGATGCACACATAAAACGCTGTGGTCATTGAGGTCATATCGGCCAGCCAGCCGCTAAGAAAAACGGCGAGTGCTCCCGTAGCAAAACTGATGGTCATATATAATCCATTCATAAACGATGGCCTGTCAGATTTCAAATCCTGCACATAAGCCAGGATGACCGGAGTACTGCTGAAGATAAAGAAGCCGAGAAAAAGCAGCATCGCATAACGCATATAACCATCGGTAATCAGGAAAAGCCACATAAAAACCGGACTGAAAATTGCTACGATAATCAGCATAAGGCGCCTTCCTGCTTTATCAGAATAACGACCCAGCACCAAAACGCCAAGGACGCCGGCAATTTCAAATACGGAAAGGCTTATTCCGCTCATCCACAGGCTACTACCGTTTTCGGTAAGAAAGGTTGGCAAGAATGCCGATAAAGTAGATTTAAGAATAGCCCGCGAAAAGGTATAGCCGGTCAACATCAAGAAGAAAAAGCGGTACTTACGAAAACTTGCGCCAATTCCTTCGTACTGGCTGGAACGGTTGATATGCTGAGAAATCGGGATATCGCGAAAGCGCCAATAAAGAATTAAGGAAGCAACAAAGCCCACGGGAATCAAGCGCCAGATACCGGGCAGCCCCCACCAGGAAACCGCAGCAAGCACTACAATCGGGCCGACCGCCCGAGCCAGTTCACCGCCCACCATAAAATAACTCATACCTTCGCCTGTTCGCTTACCGGATATTTTTTTTATCAATACCGGTGAAGGCACATGAAAAGCCGATGAGCTCACACCTGTTATAAACAACAGCAAAGCCAACATCCAGTAGCCGGATACCAGCCCCACCAGGCTCATCGAAACCGCAGTAACAAATGGTGCGAGAATTAATAAAAAACGCACTTTCAGCCGATCGGCCAAAATTCCAAACAAAAAATTGAATAAAGAAGGAATTCTTTGGATGATAGTGAGCAGGCCCGCCATGCTATAAGTAATACCAAGTCTTTCGATCAGGATGGGCAATAAGGGCGCCAAAAAAGAGCTGTAAACATCATGAATAAAATGTGCAAAACTGACTGTCAGCACATTAGTAAATTGAAACTTACCATCCTTATGTTTTTCTAATGCCTGCATACCCTCATTTTTGAGGGCAAAGTTAAGCAAGTCCCCTGACCTGCTCCATTAAAACATCAGGAAGTTTTTCTAAATTAAAGGGCTTGGTCATATAATCGTCCATTCCAGATTGAAGACAGGCGATACGTTGATTCGCCACCGAGTCGGCAGTAAAGGCCACAATGTAAGCCCGACGGTCGCGGTTTTGTTTGATTTCAATGCTCCTGATTTCCTTTGTTGCCTCCGTGCCGTACATTTCCGGCATCTGGATATCCATTAAAATAAAATCATAATCGCCTTTACGAAATAAGTCAACGGCCTGTCGTCCATTTACGGCAGCATCAACCGAGAAGCCCATTTTTCGTAAAGTATGCAATGCCACTTTTCGACTAACAAGCTCATCTTCAGCAATTAATATCTTCCTTGCTTTAAGGTAATCGTATGATTTGGCTGATTCAGCCAGGGAAAAATTCAAATTAAAGCCCAACTCCAAAGTACCATCAACCAGCTCATAAACAAGTTTGCCCCCAAACATGCTGATAAGCTCCTCGGAAACAAAGAGATCGAGATGGCAATCCTGCTCAATTTTATTAATTTTTTTCGGGTTCAAAGATGTTTGTTCTTGCGAAAAATGAAAATGGACCAAATGATTTTGTTCCGTTTTTTGCAATATACTGGCATGAAAACGGATGGCCTTATCCGTGCTTCCGATAAAAAATGTATTGATAAGCGATTCAAAAATAAAATGCAAGCGCTCTGTATCCCCAAGATAAGATTTAGGAAAAGCTTCAATCTCAACTTGAAAAATATCTCCAAAACTCTCGCTCATTGCTTTTTGCGCAAAAATTCTTTTGAGTTCCTTTTTCAGGTCAAGGCGACGTAAATCGGGTTTCAAGCATTCATCTGTCAATTTCAGATAATCTAATATTGTACTCACAGTATGGCTTAATTTTTTTGAAGTGTAATCAAGATTTTCGGCATAAAGCATCTGCGTTTCACTCAGGCCACTTTCCTTGAGCATGCGCAGCAAACCGGCAATACCATGAACCGGTGTGCGCAATTCATGGTTAAAGAAACTCAGGACTGCTTTTTTATTTTTTATCGATTGGATCATTGATGCGATTTACTACTCAACTATAATTATTGTGCCATAGATCGTATTTTAAAAACACAATAAGTTGGCATTAGGTCAATTAAAACCGTTAAAATATTGTTAATGCGAATTTTAGAATGAAAAAATGACACCAAAAATCCGAAATGAAATAATAAAGCCAGCAAATACAACTGTCGGAATAATCCAAAATATGGACAATAATTTCAATATGAATCCTAATTTATAAATCAGGAAAATCAATAAGGGCACGCAAAAATGCGGATTGTTATTATATTATGGATAAAAAGGAGGTACAGAAAAGCCTAAGCACAAATAAGTTGACTATTTTTGTGGCGAAAAAAAATGAAAAACACAAGCTGATGCAGGAAATGATCTTGATTCTGGACTTTGGTTCTCAATATACTCAACTGATTGCCAGAAGGGTACGCGAGCTAAACGTATATTGCGAAATTCATCCTTTCAACAAAATACCTGAAATTTCAAACGATATTAAAGGAGTCATTTTATCGGGCAGCCCTTTTTCTGTGCGCGATGAACAGTCTCCGGTTCCGGACTTATCGCAGATAAAAGGCAAACTGCCTTTGCTGGGCGTATGTTATGGAGCACAGTTTTTGGCACAAAATTTTGGCGGCGAAGTCCTCCCATCCAAAATCAGGGAATACGGCCGTGCCAAGCTCAGCTACCTGAACAATGAAGACAAGCTCGTTTGCGGGATGACTGAAGGATCACAGGTTTGGATGTCGCATGGCGATACCATATTGCACGAACCCAATGGAACAGAACTGATCTGCAGCACTCCCGATGTGAAAGTAGCCGGATACAAATTCAAAGATGAAGAAACTTACGGCATCCAGTTTCACCCTGAGGTTTACCACTCCCTCGAAGGGAAAAGGCTGCTGGAAAATTTCGTTGTGAAAATTGCCGCCTGCAGCCAAAGCTGGACTCCGGATTCCTTTGTCCATACAACTGTTGCTGATTTAAAATCCAAATTAGGCAACGATAAGGTTGTGCTGGGGCTCAGCGGCGGTGTTGATTCATCCGTTGCAGCGGTGTTGCTTCATCAGGCCATTGGAAAAAACCTTCACTGCATCTTTGTAGATAACGGCCTGCTGCGCAAGAATGAATTTGAAGACGTGCTGGAATCCTACAAAGATATGGGCCTGAATGTAAAAGGCGTGGATGCCAGTGAGCAATTTTATAAAGCACTGGAAGGCATTAGCGAGCCGGAACAAAAACGAAAAGCTATTGGAAAAACATTCATCGAGGTATTCGATGATGAAGCACATAAAATTCAAAATGTTGTTTGGCTGGCCCAGGGCACAATTTATCCCGATGTAATCGAATCCGTTTCGGTAAAAGGCCCATCGGCGACCATAAAATCCCACCACAATGTGGGCGGCCTGCCGGATTTCATGAAACTTAAAATTGTTGAGCCATTAAACAGCCTCTTTAAAGACGAAGTGCGGCGGGTTGGACGTTCTTTAGGCATGAAAGCTGAATTACTCGAGCGCCATCCTTTCCCGGGCCCCGGTTTAGGCATCCGCATTTTGGGCGATATTACTGCCGCAAAAGTACGGATCCTGCAGGAAGTTGACCATATTTTCATCAGCGGCTTAAAAAATAATGACCTCTATAACAAGGTATGGCAAGCGGGGGCAATTTTGCTCCCTGTGCAAAGCGTTGGCGTTATGGGCGATGAACGGACATACGAAAATGTAGTTGCTTTGCGCGCTGTGGGCTCTACAGATGGCATGACAGCCGACTGGTCGCAATTGCCATACGAATTTCTGGCCAAGGTAAGCAGCGACATCATCAATCGGGTAAAAGGCGTAAACCGGGTTGTTTATGATATCAGTTCCAAACCGCCGGCAACAATTGAATGGGAATAATTTAAGATCTTAAAACGATTATGAGCAAAACGCTTTTTTTAATCATTGCTTTTAGCCTGCTTTGCCTGTTCAGTCAGGCACAGGAAGTTGTTACTGAAAATCAGGAACTAAAAACCGGAGACCTTGAAATGGTTGACGGTATTGAATACATGGTACATATTGTGGAACCCAAACAAACCATGTATGCCATTTCAAAAAAATATGAGATTGGCCTCGAAGAGTTATACCGTATCAATCCGGGAGCAGACCAAGGCATCAGCATCGGGCAGGCGGTTTATATCCCTTTGGGCGTTAAAAATCCTGCTTCAAACAAGAAAGATGACGGATCCTATATTTTCCACATGGTTCGTCCGGGAGAAACATTATACAGCATCTCCCGCATCTACAGCCAAAGCATTGATGCCATAAAAAAAGCCAATCCCGACTTAGAAACAAATGACCTGCCAATTGATTACCAGCTGCGTATTCCCTGGAGCCTTGAAAAAAATGAAAATAAAAAGGTGAGTGGTGGAATAATTGCCAGTGAAGTTAAAGAAGAAAAACCCACTGTTTCCCAATCCAATAAAAGCTCAAAAAAAGCAGAAAGCAGGCAATCCAAAGATTCTGTTTTTGTTTATACTGCCAAAGCACGTGAAACGCTGTACGGAATTTCTAAAAAATTCAATACCAGCATCGAAACACTTATTGCGCTCAATCCCGAACTGATCAACGGCCTCAAGTTTGGCCAAAAAATCTATATTCCCAAACCCGGCTTTGAACCGGTATCCACCGAGCAGGAACAGGAGCAAGTTTATCCGTACCGTGACTCTTTATATGTTTACCACAAGGTAAAACAAGGCGAAAATTTATACAGCCTGGCGCGTTTTTATGCTGTAGCCATTGATGAGCTCAAAAGCATCAACCCTACCCTTACGAACGATATTTTTATTAACCAGATTATCCGTTTCCCGCTCAGCACAGTGGTTCCCGACTATATCAGCCATACAGCAGAAAAGAAAGAAAAAGTCAAAAACATAGCCAAGAGGTATGATGTTTCCGTTGAGCGTTTGGAGCGCATGAACCCGCGTGTTGGCAGAAAGATCAAAACCGGTGAAAGCATCCGTATTCCACTCGAGGAACGCCATGTGGATTATAATGAAATTTTCAGTGTAGTTGAAGAAGCCGAGGAAGAAATCCAGGAAGAAGAAACTGATTTTGACGGAAGATCTATATGTGCCCCATCGGTTTTAAACGGACAAAAGATTGATATTGCACTGATGTTGCCTTTCTACTTAGATCAATATGATGAAAACACTTTCCACAACATCAATGAATTCAGTAAAATTTCAGATTTCCGCAATTTCAGATACTTACCCTTTTATGAAGGCGCGATGATTGCCCTGGACAGCCTTACCCAATTGGGAATCGACATTGATTTACATGTTTATAATGTATCGCATGACCTTGAGGAAACCAAGGCACAATTAAAGGAAAGTGCCATGGCCGATATGAACCTGATTATCGGCATCTTATTTACCAAAAACTTCAAGCTGGTCAGTGATTTTGCGCGCAGCCACGGCATTCCTTTGGTGAATGCCATTTCGGGACGCCCGGAAATCATCAATGGAAACCCTTGGGTATTTAAAGTTGAGCCATCGGTGGAAAGCACTGTAGATCTGGCTACTGACCTTTTGCCGCCATATAACGACTCCGCGTATAAAGTTTTTATTGTCCGCGGCAACAAATATCAACACAGCGGGCTGGCATTGAAGCTGAAAAACAAAATCAATGCATGGAGCAAGGATGATTTCGGTTACAAAAAAAATTACCATGAGCTGATTTACATGGACGACAGCATCACAGGTTTTATCGAGCAAGCCGACACTTTAAAGAAAAACCTAGTTTTCACTTTAAGCGATGATAAAATATTCATTCTGGAAATCCTCCGCCAGCTCAACGAACTCAAAGACACTTTTGATATCCAGCTCACCGGTTTTCCTCATTGGGAAGATGTGGACAATATCCAAACGGAATACCTGCAAAACCTGAAAGTGAAGATTCCAAGCTCTGCTTTGGTTGATTATCAATCGGATGCCATGAGGCGCTTTATGATCAAATACCGTGGGCGCTACAATACAGAACCCGATATGCTGGCCATAAAAGGTTATGATTATATGATGTATTTTGCTTATGCCAGTGCAGCTTATGGGCGCGATTTCCGCTCGTGCATCAATCGCATACCGGTAAAGCCACTACATACAAAGCTGGATTTCAGGCATGAACACGGAAATGGTTATGAAAATACCTATTGGAATGCCTATAAAATAAAAGACTACGAAATAATTGATTTAAGGAAATACGAAAATCCTGATTATAGATTTACAATTGATAATAATACTACAAACTAATTATTGTACCATTTAAAGGATTTATAAAATGAAAGATACAGCTTTTACCCGCTACCACATCGAAATGGGCGCAAAAATGGTGCCTTTTGCCGGATACAACATGCCGGTCCAGTACGAAGGACTGGTGGCCGAGCATAATAACGTTCGTGAAAAACTTGGCATTTTTGACGTTTCCCATATGGGTGAAGTTTGGGTAAAAGGCCCAAAAGCCTACGAATTTACACAGTACATCACATCAAACGATGTTGCACAGCTGCACGATGGCAAAGTTCAGTACAGCTGCATGCCCAACGGCAAAGGTGGCATTGTTGATGATTTATTGGTTTATCGCATCGATACAGAAACTTACCTTTTGGTTATCAATGCAGCCAATATTGAAAAAGACTGGAACTGGATGGTGAAACAAGCCGAGATCAAAGGTCTTGAAATTGGCAAAGATATCTATAATGCTTCGGATGAAATTGCACAGCTGGCAGTTCAAGGCCCCCTTGCGCTCAAAGCCATGCAAAAACTGACCGATACGCCCGTTGAGGATATGGAATTTTATACTTTCAAAAAACTTACGTTTGCCGGTGTAAAAGACATCATTTTCAGTACAACAGGCTATACCGGTGCCGGTGGCTGCGAAATTTATATGGCCAATGAAGATGCCGATAAAATCTGGAAAGCCGTAATGGAAGCCGGTGAAGAGTTTGGCATCAAACCTGCCGGACTTGGCGCCCGCGATACGCTCCGCCTTGAAATGGGTTATTGCCTGTACGGTAACGACATCAACGACGAAACATCCCCAATTGAAGCCGGACTGGGCTGGATCACTAAATTCTCTGATGACAATCAATTCATCGACCGCGAGCTTTTGCTCCAACAAAAAGAAGAAGGCGTAAGCCGCAGGCTGAAAGCTTTTGAAATGATTGATCGTGGCATCCCCCGCCAGCATTACGAAATCTGCGATGCAGAAGGCAATGTAATCGGTGAAGTAACTTCTGGAACACAGTCGCCCAGCACAGGAAAAGCCATTGGTTTAGGCTATTTAAACAAAGGCTACTGGAAACTGGACACCGAAATTTTTATCCGCGTGCGCAAAAAGCTGATTAAAGCGAAAATTGTACGCCTCCCATTCTACAAAGGATAATCAAACATTCTGATAATCAAAGGGCTGTTCTTTTTGGGCAGCCCTTTTTTAAAAGCTAAAAAATGCAATACTACAAACTTGCCATTTTTGATATGGACGGCCTGCTGATTAATTCAGAGCCCCTTTGGGAAGAAGCCGAGATGAGTGTTTTCGCCCGCATCGGCATTGAAGTTACTTTGGAGATGTGCCAGCAGTTCAAAGGATTTCGCGTAGATGAATCCATTGCCGAAATATACCGTCAAAAACCCTGGAACCTGGAAAAGAAAAGCTTTGAGCAATTAGAAGAAGAAGTGCTGAATGAGGTAGAAGAACTGATAGCCCAAAAAGCAGAGCCCATGCCGGGAGCGGTTGAAGCAGTAAAACTTTGCAGGTCATTGGGCCTAAAAACAGCCATTGCCTCCAGCTCCATGATGCGGATTATCAATGGTGCGATTGATCGGCTGGAATTACGACAGTATTTTGATTTTGTGCATTCGGGCGAATATGAAAAATTCGGAAAACCTCATCCGGGAATATTCATGCATGTTGCCGATAAAATGGAAGCCAAAGCTTCGGAATGCATTGTTTTTGAGGACAGCCTGAATGGAATTATTGCTGCAAAGGCCGCACGCATGCAGGTAATTGGCGTACCGGAACACAAAAATCTCGATAATCCAAAATTTCAGATCGCAGATTGGGTACTACCAAGCCTTCAGGATTTTAATGCAGAAATGCTAAAAAAATAAGGCAGAAACTGATCCTTGCAAACACTTTCTATTCTGCTTCGATGCGACCAATAGTACCACTGATAATTTGCAATTCATAGCTATCGAGTACGCTTGAGTTTTCATCTTTCAGTTTGCAAAACAACTTCAAAGGCGAATCGCCCGGAGCAACGGTTTTAAAAGTAAATTCATACACAGCCTCGCCTTTTGCCTCATCTATTGTAATTTTTGGCTCGCCAATGGCTTTTACAACCGAGCTGTTGATATCCGCAACCTGCCACAGAGCACCTTCGGGTGCAGGCAATTCCAGCAAAAACTCGGTATCGACCGGATATTCAATCATTTGCCCGTTATTGTCCATTGTTAAGGGACCGGAACATGATGCAAGGAAAATCATCAAAAAAGAAAACAGAAAAAGCAATCTTGCTCTCAGGTATTTCATAAGGCATTTGGTTTTAGACAATGCAAATTTAAAAAAAAGCCAATGATTTGAAAGTTGTTTTTCCAAATCAACCAAAGTGTACAAGCTAATTATTTGGCGACCAGTTAATATCGACATATTCCCAAGAGCAGTCATTGCCACAAACATCCACTTTCAGGAAACCTTCTTCGGTGCCCATATGCGGCCCCTGCCACCAATGCGCGCTCACGGCTCCGGCAGTGATAAAATGCGTGCCCATGACAAAAATATCCTCATAATAATGCAGATGGCCTTGCAAAACCAATTTCAAATTATGTCCTTCAAACATTTTTAAAACCTCAATAGCATTAGTTACCACCACGCCATCAGGATTGGCTTTAAGCGGATCGTTAAAATAGAATTCGGTCCAAACCGTGAGGAAGGGAATATGTGTACTGAGCACAATCGGTGCATCTTCGGAAATTTGCTGCAAGGTTTGTTTGAGCCAGATCATTTGCGCCGAATCAATGCCGCCATAGTAACGAAAACCTTCAGTTTCGATGGAATTAAGTGATATAAAGTGCCACCCTTTGTGCTCAAAATGATAGTAAGGTTTGCCTAATTTATCTTCGTACATCCCGCTTGCATAGAATGCATCCTCCATTGTTTTTCCAGAAGTATCATAAACGCCATAAAGCTCATGATTACCTATCGTATGGTAAAGGGGCACTGCAATTTTGCTGCTCATTTCATCATAGATGCTATAAAGTTTTTCGGCATGGGCTTTGGTTTTGTTTAAAGCATCCATGACCTGATCACCACCGGTGAGCACGAAATCCAGCTCCATTGTGTTGATCGTATCAATGGTCTTGGCAAATCCGGCATGCGACACTTTTGATGTATCGATATGAATATCCGTCATAAAGACAAAGGAAAATGCATCATCACATTTCGGCATCTTTGTGTGCTGGCCGCAATTACAGGCTGCAAAAAACAGGGCCGCGCCAAAAAACAGTATTATTTTCTTCATTTTAAAAGCAAATTAATTTTCAGCTAAGATACGTTCAAAATGAATAAAACCTGCTTCAAAGGAAAGATTAAGAGTAAATTAAACCACTTGGCTGCATTCTAAATAACGAATGATTATTAAGATTATAAGTTTTATTCAAAAAAACTTATAGATTTCTCAGTCGGCAATGCCTTTCAGGCATAAACCTCCATCGAAATGACTATCTTAACGGTTATTTTGCAGGGGGAGGGCAGATAGCGGGCGCGGAACGCCCGCTATCTGCCCTCCCCCTGCTTCCTGACAATAAAAAAAGGTCATTTCGACCAAAACACAAAGCAAAGCGGAGTGTTGCCGGGAGAAATCTAAACTTGCTTATAAACTTATGTAAATAAGTGGTTTCTATACGAAACGGGTCGTGATTCGATGTTCTTTGATTATCTAATCCATTGGTAATTGAGCTGTGAATCAACCAATATTTAGCCTGCATTATTCATAAAATTATCTATTACGCGCCCAAAACGCTGCAATAGAAAGGAATGCTATCTTTTTGGTGCTCAAAATAGCTACGGCTATTCCTGTGTGCCAAAAATCTGCGCTCCCTTTCTCTTATTGCGTTTTGTGTGCTCATGACGAAAATTCATGAATAAAGCAGGTTAGATTACAGCCAACCACCTCAATTTCTTATCACAGGCAAGGAAAGCCTGAAATAAACCGATAACAGCCTGATGAGGATAATTACGATAATCGTGCTTATTTCGATCCAGATTTGCATCATCCCGATATAGGCAAAGAAAAAGAAGAGCATTCCTCCAAACAAACAGGCTGTAGCATAAATCTCTTTACGCAGGATTAGTGGGATTTCGTTATTGAAGATATCGCGCATCAGCCCACCAAAAACGGCAGTCATCGTACCCATAAGCACAGCAACAAAGGGGCTTACGCCTACTTCCAGAGCTTTTTCAATTCCAATGATGGTAAATACACCGATTCCAATGGCATCAAAAAGATGAAGGGTTCTGCGTAAATGGCTGATATATTTTCGGAAGAGAACAGAAACAAATACACCGAAAACAACAACAAGCAGATATTCGGTGTGCATCATCCAGCTTACCGGGCTGATTCCGAGCAATAAATCCCGTACTGTACCACCACCCAAAGCAGTAAGCGAAGCAACAACAAATATCCCAAAGAGGTCGTAGGATTTATCACGGCCCGACAAAGCCCCGGAAATCGCAAAAGCAAGGGTTCCCAGGATATCAAGCAAATAAATGGACTGATCCAGGCTCAAACCTATTTGATAATTTTAATCGTTTCGGTAGCCTGAGGACATTGCAAACGAAGCAGGTATATTCCAGAAGAAAGCCCGGACAAGCCATTGATCACGATATGACCACCCGACTCAATGCGGAAACTCCCTGAATAAACAATGCTTCCTTTCACATCCATGATCTGAACATCAACCAAAGTATTTAACTTATTGGAGGTAAGGATAATCTCATCCTGAAACGGATTTTTGGAAACCATACGGAATGCATTGTCCTGCGGCATATCTGTTTTTGTAATCCCTGACAGGTTCAGCGCCATTTCAAAATCCGGGATTCCATAGCCATATTCATCGTCGGGGTTTTGGTAATAGGAAGAACTTTCTTCCAATAAGCCAATAAATTCATCAACAGAAAGATCCGGTGCAGCCTGACGCAGGCAAGCGACCATACCAGCAGCAATCGGCGAAGAGAAAGAAGTGCCGTAACCACCATAAACCGTATCGTTTGCCGGACTTGTTGAAGCGACGATTGCCTGGCTTCCCTGAGCGGTAATGTTTGGTTTTATCCGTCCATCAGCCGTAGGCCCAACGGAGCTAAAAGGCGCATAAACACCTTCAGGGTCAACTGCTCCCACAGTAATTATGTGTTGCGCATCAGCAGGAGCGCCAATGTAATGCCAACTATCGTTCCCGCTGTTTCCTGCGCTGTTGCATACCAAAATACCTTTTTGACCGGCTGCGGTAGCGCCCAATGTAACAGGAGTTGTTTCTCCGTTCATGTCTTCGTATGTATGATCCATTTCCGGGTCATTAAAAGTTGTATATCCCAAACTCGAATTGATCACATCTACACCAAGGCTATCGGCAAATTCTGCTCCGGCCACCCAGTTATATTCTTCAATCAGGTATTCCGTAGGTCCATCTTCCGTTCTGATCAGCCAGTAATTGGCCAAAGGCGCAGTGCCCACGATCAAACCCGGCGACCAACTGGCCATAGTGGATAAAACGGAACTGCCATGGGAATGATTTCCGGGAGCGAAGACATTATTGCCCGGCAGCACAAAATCACGGGTTCCCAGCATACGGTTTTGAGCAAAAAGACTGTCAAGAGCAGGCATTTGGTCGGCATTGACAAAACCTGCATCCAAAACAGCAATCATCATTCCCTGTCCGGCATAGCCTTTTTCATGCAGCGGAATCCCGTTAAGCATTGAAATTTGATTTTCTGCATAGCCATAGTCAAAAACATTATTTGCAGATGAAAAAGCTTTAAAATATTGGGATGCAGTAAGCGGACGAATTTCATCCTGATCAAGTTTATCCGAATTTTTTAATTCAGAGCGAATACCGGCGGGTTTTACGAGAACCGCTTTTTCCACAAAAGGAAGAGCCAGGATATTGCTCAAAATTGCATCATCAGCTATTTCAAAAGTTGCGGTATTTAACCATTTTGAGGCATTCATAAAAACCGCACCCTCGCTTTCAACACCAGCGATATAGAGGAGATTGACGGGCAGATCGGATTCGTCAATCGGGATATTCAATCTTTGACGCCTTTCAATTGCTCTTTGGGAAAGAAATTCCCCGGGATTATCAACTGAGAAGGGATTATCATTTTTATCGGTAAAATAGATTGCATACTTAGCTTCCTGAGCAAAAGCCGAAAGGAAAAGCATGATCAGAAAAGAGCTTAATATTTGTTTTTTCATAAAATGAAGAGTTTGCTGTTAGAACGTAATTGATGCTGACTCAAAATATTGGCACACAATTACCTAACACAGGTTCTTGTGCAAAGTTTATCCAAAAATAAAAATTAAATCAAAGCATCATTGAGAAAAAGGGCTTCAATTTTCTGCAATACAATTCTTTTCACACTAAAACATCTATAAATCAAGACATTAAAAAACAGAGATAGCGGTAATATCTCTGTTCTGTTCATCAGCGAACCAAATGCTATTATGCAGGTTTGGCAGCATCGATCAAACCATCCTGAACTTTTACCCAGCCTATAAAAAGCAGAATCAGGCAGAGGATCGACAAAATACTTCCAATAATTCCGGTAAATGGCAAGGGTAAAAGACCCAGCACATTGACCACGATACCCAAAATCATTGCGATTACAATTTTACCAACGCCATCTTGTCCACTGATACCAATAACATTGGACTTTTTAAGTTTCAAATAGCCAATAAGCTGCGACTACGTCATTCTTTCCCCTATTAAATAATTAACGATATTTGGCGAAGAATAAGCGATATGCCCAAAAACAACAAAAAAGCACTCATTTTTGCACTGCTTGCAGTTCTCTGTTGGAGCACGATTGGCAGTGCCACAAAAATTACCCTGCGCTATTGCAGTGCAGATCAAATGCTTTTGTGGGCTAATTTATCCGCTTTTCTTTTCCTTTGGGCTTTAAACCTAAAGCAAAATAAAACCGACATATTCCGAAACTTAAAACCGCACGATATCCTCCGCAGCGCATTCATGGGACTGATCAACCCTTTTTTATATTATTTGCTGCTTTTCGAAGCCTATGACTTGCTGCCTGCGCAGGAAGCCGGTACATTAAACTACATTTGGCCGGTAATGCTGGTTTTGCTCTCTGCTGTTTTTTTAAAAGAAAATCTGCCATTATTCCGATTTCTGGCCATTTTGCTCAGCTTCAGCGGACTGGTTGTTATCGCCACTAAAGGCACATTTGTTATGGAAGGCGTCAGCAATGTCCGGGGCATTGTGCTGATATTGATCAGTGCGCTGTTATGGGCTTCATACTGGATTTTCAATATGAAAGACAGACGTGATGCGGCAGGAAAATTGACCCTCAACTTTGCCTTTGGCCTGTTGTACATACTAATCTACCAGCTTGCAAGCGCCGATCCATTACAAATATCTTTAAATGGCTTATCCGGAAGCATTTACATTGGGATATTTGAAATGGGGCTTACATTTTATCTCTGGATGAGCGCACTGCAATACAGCACACACACTGCGCGCATCAGCAACCTGATTTATCTATCCCCTTTTATATCACTGATATTCATCAGTATATTTGTTGGCGAAAGCATCCATCCGGCCACTATTGTAGGCTTAGCTTTGATTATTGGCGGGATTGCGTGGCAGGAACGGATCAGAAATTGATTCTTCGATTAGTGCAGCAGTTTGAAGGCGGATTAATTCACCAGAAAATCATAATTTTGCAGTAAATTAGCGTTAATTAGAAAAAACGAAACAGTTTATGATTCCGGCTGTTTTAATTTTGGTGAACTTTGGCTGAAATTTTTTTTCGGTATTTTTCATCATCAAAAAAAAAGAAGAAAGGATAGCGCATGAAAACCAGTATGTTCCACCGCCCAAAGCCGCGGCAGTTTAATTACAAACCGGTCTATTATAATCCGAAAGAGGATGAAATGGAGGCCAAACGTAAAGCGATGGGCTTATCGGAGAACATGAATTCGGAGGAGCGCATACGGGCAAGGTTGCGTTATCAATGGGAGAAAAAACGGGAAAAAGCCAAAGTGCGCCGCCAGCAAAATACACGCATTATTCTTTATATTGCGGTAATTGCAGCATTTATTTATATGATTTATTCCGGAAAATTCTTTTAGCAAGCACCAGAGCCTATGTCTGATATTATCCGACTACTGCCCGATTCTGTGGCCAACCAGATTGCTGCCGGTGAAGTTATCCAACGTCCGGCTTCCGCTGTAAAAGAGCTGCTCGAAAACTCGGTTGACAGCGGGGCAAAGCTGGTGGAACTGCACCTGCGCGATGCAGGCAAAAGCCTGATACAGGTGAGCGACGACGGTTGCGGCATGTCGGAAACCGATGCACGTATGGCTTTTGAACGCCATGCTACAAGCAAATTGCGCTCTGCCGATGACCTTTTCAATATCCGCACTTTGGGATTTCGGGGTGAAGCACTGGCATCCATTGCCGCTGTGGCCCAGGTAGAACTAAAAACCCGCCTGCATGATGAGGAGCTGGGATGCTGCATCCGCATCGAAGGAGCCGAAATCAAAAGCCAGGAAGCCTGCGCCGGTAATGCCGGAACAACAATCATCATCAAAAACCTTTTTTTCAACATTCCTGCACGCCGCAAATTCCTGAAATCAAACAATACCGAGCTGCGGCATATTATCGAGGAATTTCAAAGGGTGGCATTGGTCAATCCGGAGGTCGCCTTCCATATGTACCATAACAACAAAGTGGTTTTTCAGCTCAATAAAACAACGCTGAAGCAACGCATTGTCAACATCTTTGGCAACCAGTACAACAAAAGGCTGCTGCCTGTTGAAATTAATACGGGCGATGTGAATATCAGCGGATTTATTGTGCATCCACATCATGCCAAAAAAGTACGTGGCGAACAGTATTTCTTTTGCAATAAGCGTTTTATCCGCTCGCCCTACCTGAACCATGCCGTTGAAAATGCCTGCAGGGAACTTTTGCCCGACAAAGCCTTTCCGGGATTTTTTATTTATATGGAAGTGGATCCGGGCAGCATCGACATCAACATACATCCCACGAAAACCGAAGTGAAGTTTTCGGAAGAAAAATCAGTTTACGCATTCCTGCATTCATCTGTTAAACAAGCACTTGGAAAATTCAACATTACTCCTTCACTGGATTTTACGGAAGATGTGAACAGCGGCCTGATCCCACCAAAGCACGAAATGCCGGTGCGCATGCCAACAATCAGCGTAAATCCGGAGTACAATCCTTTTGAGCAGCCTGATTTCCGCGGCAGAAAAGATCCGCGCACCGAACGCAACGAAGAAAACTGGGACAAACTTTTCGATCTGGCACACAAAAAACATGACGCACATTTTTCGATCGGGGATGAAACACCGGTTTCCGATTTGGAAAAACCGGTTCAGACCATACGTCCCGATTGGAATGAAAACCGGGAAGAATTTGCCGACAAAAAAATATTCCAGTTTGGAGGTGCCTACATTATTTCCAATGTAAAATCAGGTTTAATGATTATTGACCAGAAACGTGCACAGGAACGCATCCTTTTTGAACACTTTCTGGAAAAAATGGGCAGCGGATCAATCAGCACACAGCAGTTGCTTTTTCCACAAACGGTTGCGCTCAGTCCCGACGAATTTGCATTGCTGAATGAAATCCGCGGCGAGCTCAAACAACTGGGTTTCGACATTGCAGATTTTGGCCCGAATACGATTATCGTAAACGGCAGTCCACACGACATTGAAATTTCAGATATCCGGCTCAGCCTGGAACGCATTCTCGAGAATTACCGCACAGAGAAAACGGATCTCAATATTGATAAAAAAACCCGTATCGCAGCTTCGCTGGCAAAAAACCTTTCTGTTGGCAACAACAAAAAGATGAACGAACAGGAGATGAACCATATCATCGACAAACTTTTTGCCTGCCAGGCACCTGACATTAGCCCGTCGGGCAAGAAAATTGTACGTATTTTGCGCAAAGACGATTTATTTGACTTATTGAATTAAACTATGAATCAACAATATTACCGCCCCGGCGGATTTCGGATATTACCACCCGTTGTTAAAAACTTATTGATTATCAACGGCTTGTTCTTTCTCGCCACATTAAGTTTGGGGCAGGCTTTCAACATAGATTTGAACGACATCCTGGGGCTGCATTATTTTGCCAGTGAAAAATTTAACCCCATACAACTGGTCACTTACATGTTCCTGCATGGTGACCTGATGCACATACTGTTCAATATGTTTGCCTTGTGGATGTTTGGCAAAACCCTCGAAGAAGTCTGGGGCTCCAAACGCTTCTTAACTTACTACATGATTACAGGCATGGGGGCTGCGGTTTTTCACTACCTGATCTATTGGTATGAAATCAGCCCGGTTTTACATCAAATAGATGCGTTCCTCGATAATCCCTCTATTCCAGCATTTGTTGAGTTTCAGCGCTCTGACTTTTTCCAGGTAAGCTCATACGATATCATGAATAATTTTAATGAGTTCCGTATGAAATACAATGCCATAGTGCACACAAATCCTACAGAAGCCTTGCAAATGGCCATTGATTTCACACATCAATACCGCATTGATTTTTTGAACGCACCGGTTATTGTTGGCGCCTCGGGTGCGGTATTTGGTTTGCTGCTTGCCTTTGGGATGATGTTTCCTAATGCGCTGATTTATGTTTACTTTGCCATCCCCATCAAAGCCAAATGGTTTGTGATTATTTATGGTGCCCTTGAGCTCTATTCAGGCTTTTCCAATTCCCAAAGCAATATCGCGCATTTTGCACACCTCGGGGGTATGATTTTTGGGTACTTTCTCATCATCTACTGGAAAAAGAAAAGACAATTATGAGAACGAATAACCCTTTCGGAAATCCCGGAGCCTATCAGCAGCGCAATCCTTTTGATGATATTAAACGCTTTTTCAAAAACGGAAGCATGCTGTCTAAACTCATGGCATACAACATCATCGTTTGGCTCAGTATTGCCATTATAGGGGTTTTTGCCTTTTTATTTGGCTCCACAAGCGCCTATATTGATGGCTTTATCACCAAGTGGCTTGCCGTTCCCGCCGACCTGGGCAATCTGATCCAAGCTCCCTGGACACTGTTCACCTATATGTTTTTGCACATTGATTTCTTTCACATCCTCTTCAATATGCTCTGGCTGTATTGGTTTGGCAGCATTTTTACTCAATATCTGACAAAGCGGCAGCTGCTGAACACTTATATTATTGGCGGTTTGGCAGGAGCAGCACTTTATATCTTTGCCTTCAATATTTTTCCTGCGTTCAATGATGTTTTGCCGTTTTCTAGGGCTTTGGGCGCCTCGGCCAGTGTGATGGCCATTGTTGCGGCCATCAGTTTTTATGTGCCTGATTACAACATACAGCTGCTGTTTATTGGCCGCATCAAGCTCTTATATTTTGCTTTGATTTACCTAGTTATGGATTTCCTGATGATTAAAAGCGGCAATGCCGGCGGACATATCGCACATCTTGGCGGCGCACTTTATGGCTTTGCTTTTGCGATGATGCTGCGCAAAGGAAAAGACCTCGGCAACGTGATAAATTTTCAGTGGTTCCGTAAAATGTTCTACAAACCCCGCATGCAGGCCAAACCTGGTAATAATCAGGATGCACGCCCCAAAACAGATGACGAATACAGCTACGATAAAGCAAAACAGCAGCAGGAAATAGACCGTATTTTGGATAAAATTGCCAAATCGGGTTACAGCAGCCTGACACGGGAAGAAAAAGACAAACTGTTTAACGTGAGCAAAAAATAATTGGCCGATAAAAAATCACCGGGATGTGTCGTACAACTGTTGGTACTCATCAACAGTTTGTTTGCGCTTGCCCTGATTTTTGCCAGTCTGGTGCGTTTTATTCCTCCCGATAAAATAGCCTTCCCTGCCCTACTTGGGCTGCCATACATCTACATTGTGCTCAGCAATTTGCTTTTTGTGGTCATCTGGCTATTTATAAAGAAACGTTTTGCTTTATTATCCCTCCTGCCTTTGCTCCTTTTTCTGGGAATGATACAGCGGCATTTCAAATTTTCTTCTGACCAATACACCCAGAATAAAAAAAACCTTAAAGTACTGACCTACAACACTAAAAACAGCGACAATAACGAATCATTTTTCAATTTTATACGCACAGAAAATCCGGACATCCTTTTTTTGCAGGAAATTCCATCCGAAGACAAAAACGGCCAAAATATACTCGAAGAATTATCGAAACGGACGGAATTGCCCCGCTACCATTATCAAAAATACTATGGAAATTCCTACGGGCGCAATGCCAACTCTATGGCCACTTTTACGCATTATCCCATTATCAGGCGCAAATCCATTATGGACAAAAACCGACGGATTGGCCTGTTTACAGATATACTGATTGGTTGCGATACCATTCGCGCATTTAATGTGCATTTGCAATCCATCCATTTTGGCGCCAATGATATTGATCTGGTCAACCGGATCAGCGTCAACAACCTCAGCAGCCTCGACAGCACAGCAAAAAGCAAAGTCTGGCGCATTTTCGGTAAACTCAATGATGCTTTTGGCAAGAGAGCCGCACAAAGCAGACAAGTGAGGGAACTGATTTCACAAAGCCCTTATCCTGTGATTGTTGGCGGCGATTTTAACGATACCCCCGCATCATACGCTTATGCGCAGATCAGTAAAAACCTGAACGACAGCTATTGCCAAAGCGGCTCAGGCAGCGGAAAAACTTACAAAGGGCTGCTCCCCGCACTGCGCATCGACTATATCCTCTTTTGCGATAAATGGCATGCATCGAACCATCAGGTTCATAGAACCGGCAAGAGCGATCACTATCCGGTCTCTGCAGAATTGTTGTTGTCAGATTAATTGAACAACAAAATATTGCCTTTCAAAAGCATCAGATTACTATCGGCAATCCTAAAAATTGGATCAAAGACAAATTCAAGCATAGAAGATAAATCCTGCGTTTCAAATTTATCCAGTATTCGGTCATAAATCAAACCATAATTGTACTTTTGCGGCTCAAACACCATTGCAAATGAGGAGTGCATTAAGCAAAATGATTATCCGTGCTGCCGGTTGGAAGATTATCGGGCAATTTCCCGATATCCAGAAAGCCGTGCTGATTATGGCGCCGCACACCAGCCTTTGGGACTGGATTTGGGGCAGGCTGTTCTTTTTTGCTTTCCGAAAGAAAACCTATATCCTCATCAACGAAAAATATTTCTTTTTCCCATTAGGTTTTATCCTGCGTGCTACAGGAGGTGTTGCTGTTCCTCGTGCAGGCGACCCATCTTTTATGCAGCGTTTATTAAAACTCTTCAAAGAAAAAGAAGATGTTTACCTCACAATCACGCCGGAAGGCACACGTAAAAAAGTAACACGCTGGCACACCGGATTTTACCGTATTGCAAGCAATCTTGAAATCCCGGTAATTATGGGATTTATCGATTACCGAAAACGGGAAATGGGTGTTGGCCCCGTGCTTCATCCCACAGGCAATAAAGATGAAGACCTGCAAAAGGTCTATGATTTTTACCGGAACATTGGCGCACAACATCCGGAAAAATTTGCCGTTCCTCAAACGAAACCCCCAATTTTACAATCATGAACAAAATAATATTTCTTTTTTTCCTGCTTTTTGCAAGCAGTATGATGCTACACGCTCAAAAAAGCATCCGGCTTATCAATCAAAAGGACAAATCTCCTGTTGCGGATGCTTTTATTTATAATCAAAACCGTTCCAAAACAGCCATCAGTAATATGCAGGGCATTGTTTTGCTCAACGATTTCCGGGATAAGGACAGCCTTTACATTCAACACGCTTCTTTTCAGCCCCTGATTGTTGCGGTTTCATCCATCACAAAAAAGAATCAGGCTATTGAAATGAAGCCCAACCTTGTACCTTTGAGCCAGATTGTTATTTCGGCGAACCGCTGGGAACAGGACCGGACGGAAGTACCGAATCAAATTGTGGGCATCACAAAAAACGAGATTGACTTTGAAAACCCGCAAACCGCAGCAGATTTGCTGGGCGAAACCCATGAAGTTTTCATTCAGAAAAGCCAGTTGGGCGGAGGAAGTCCGATGATCCGCGGTTTTTCGGCCAATTCTGTGCTTATTGTTGTTGACGGCATCCGCATGAACAACGCCATTTTCCGTAGTGGCAACCTGCAAAATGTTATCAGCATTGATCCGAATACCATTGGCAGCGCAGAAGTAATTTACGGTCCGGGCAGCGTAATGTACGGAAGTGATGCTTTGGGCGGTGTGATGGATTTTCATACCATGAAAGTCGGACTTAATGCCGATGGCTTCGATTTTGGCTCAAACTATATGGCACGTTTTTCTACCGCCAATATGGAGCGCACTTTTCATATCGACGCTTCCTATGGCGGAAAAAAATGGGGCGGGCTCACCAGTGTGACCTATAGCGGATTTTCCGATCTGCGCATGGGAAACAACGGCCGCGAAAGCTATGAACGCAAAGAATACCAGAAATACATCAACGGAAAAGACACAACCCTCATTAACGATAACCCAAACATTCAGAAAGAGAGCGGATACGAACAACTGAACGTACTGCAAAAAGTTCGGTTCCGCCCCAATCAAAATTGGGATTTCAATTACAGCTTTCAATACAGCAGCACAACCAATCTGCCACGCTACGACCGCCTGATCCAGTATAGTGGAGATGAATTAAAATATGGTGCATGGTATTACGGCCCGCAAAAATGGATGCAAAATAATCTGACTTCTACGCTCAAACAAGAGACCGCATTCTTCAGCAGCGCACGCCTGATACTGGGCTATCAGTATTTTGAAGAAAGCCGCCACGACCGCAAATACAATAAAACCAACCTGCGCAGCCGAACCGAAAAAGTTGATCTTTTTACCCTCAACCTTGATATGGACAAAAGGTTTAGCGAAAAGATCAGCCTCTTTTACGGCATCGACGGAGCCTACAACAATGTACGTTCCGAAGGCATTGAAAAAGACATCCTTACAGGCATCGAAGAAATCACTGGAGCACGCTATCCCGACAGCACAAACCATTACGGGAGCGCTGCACTTTATGCCAGCATGAAATTAAAAGCCAATGAAAAACTGACCCTTATTGGCGGCATCCGTTACAGTTATGTTTCTATGCTCAGCCGCTTTAAAAAGCATTCTTATTATGATTTTCCATTTGATGAAATTGAGCTGAACACAGGTGCACTGAACGGCAGTTTAGGCGCGGCATGGCAAATTGGCTGCGGATGGCAGTTAAACACGAATTTGTCCAGCGGTTTCCGTGCACCCAATCTCGACGATATCGGAAAGATTTTTGATTCCGAACCGGGCAATGTGATTGTGCCCAACAAAGACCTGAAACCCGAATACGCTTATAATGCAGATATGAGCATCAATAAAATATTTGGGCACAGCAGCGAAGCCAGCCTGACTGTTTTTTACACTCATATTGAAGACATTATGGTTCGCCGTGATTTTCTGTTCAACGGACAGGACAGCATTATGTACGATGGCGAAATAAGCAAAGTGCAGGCAATCGTAAATGGAGGCACAGGCTATATTTATGGAGGAAGTTTCTCACTCAAAGCCAATATCACCAATGGTTTTTCTGTAAAAAGTTTCCTTACCTACCAATACGGACGCGATGAAGATGATTTGCCCATACGCCATGTGAGCCCGCTTTTTGGAAGCACCGGCATCATGTATAACTACAAAAAACTTACGGCCGAGCTGTATGCGAACTACAATGGTGAAATCAGCTATGAAAACCTGGCACCTTCTGAAAGGGACAAAACCTATATGTATGCCACGGACGATGATGGCAATCCCTTTGCTCCTGCCTGGGCAACGCTCAACCTGAAAGCTGAATACCAGGTAGTGCCTGACCTGACTTTCAGCATGGGGCTGGAAAATATTCTGGATCACCGTTACCGCCCCTACAGTTCGGGCATTGCAGCAGCAGGCCGGAATTTTATTTTCAGCATACGCGGATCATTCTGATATGCGATAATTCAATCATGCAAAAAATATTAAAAAACACTTGATATTTTATTGTAATTTAATCTACTTTTGTGGATTAAGTAACAAACAGTATTGAAGCATGATTGAAAACCCTCCGGATTGGAGCAAAATTACATTTCTTGTAGTGGAAGATGTCGATAATAATTTCGAATACGTCAATACTTTGCTTATGCGAACCAAAGCAAAGGTAATCCGTGCGCTGGAAGGAAATGAAGCCATTGAAATATTCATGCAGCATCCCGAAATTGATATCGTTTTGATGGACATACAGCTACCGGGTATGGACGGTATTGAAGCTACGAACGAAATCAAGAAAATCCGTCCGCAAACCCCTGTTTTGGGACAAACAGCCTATGCACTTAAATCGGATATTGAACTTATGCAGCAATCGCAGCTGGATGATTTTGTAACCAAGCCGATACGACCAAATGACCTGCTCATCTTTATCTCAAAGTATATAAGTGATCCAATTACAGAATCAAAAACAAAACTACCTAAGTATCCACTAAAACATTAAACGCAGTCTGCTATACCAAAAATTTCTTTTGTCACTTTACCTGCCGTATTCACAAAATATTTTATTAGGCGACCAAACAGCTGCAATAAAAAAAATGCTGTCTTTTTTTGTTGCTTAACCCGGAACATCCATTATAAATCTATTACGAGACGAAACTGCTGCAAAACAATGGAATATAAAATCTCTCCATAGCTGAGCTATGCATCAATTTTACATAGCATTGTTTTATTGCATCTTCAGCTTGGCCACTGAGCTTATTGAATGCGCTCATGACGAAATTAGTTGAATTAATCAGGGTACAGAAGAAGGGACAATGAATTAACCTGCTTTATTCATGCTTTAAATTCAGGTCAGATGTGAGGCGTCTAAAGCTGAAGATATAGTCGCCTATTTCAAAGCTTTAGCAACGAAGCAGATGGCCTGATTTAATGCACTAGTAAAATGCAAACAAATTCAATTTTAGGATATAAATTTAATAAACACTTAAATTTAAGCTGCTTACATTATTTTGTTTGCATTTTATGAATAGAGCAGGTTAAACGCTCAGGCAGGAAATTTCTGCTTTTCAAATTTCATTTCACCGTCCGGTCCTTTAAAAATATTTATCCAAACCTGCCAGTTTTCATTATCCATATCCGGATAATCCAGACGGTAATGGCTGCATCGGCTTTCTTTTCTCAACAGTGATGCTTTCAGCTTCATTTCTGCACTTACAATCATATTGGCAGTCTCATGAGCCAAGCGAAGTTCATGGAGATTCGCAGCCCTTAAGCGCGGCATATGATGATCCCGTAATTCTTCAATATAAGCCAAAGCAGCTTTAAGCATGCTTTCTTTTTTAATATATAAAACAAAATTAGGAATCATAATTCCTTGAAGGGTTTGGGTTACCCAGGCCGGACTGTATCCCGCTTCCCTTTTCAAAGGCGCATAAATCTGTTCCTGCACCGATTTGATTTCTTTTTCAGAAATAACAGAAAAAGAAACATTCTGGGCATAATCAGCAGCCGCTTTTCCTGCAATAGCCCCTTGTACGGCAGAGCCTGCCAATGATGAACCAATCTGCGTATAGATTGCTCCGGACATATAAGAACCCAAAGCATCACCAGCTGCGTACAAGCCAGGAATATTTGAAGCACACGAATCGTCAACCGGCACCAGTCCTTCTGATTTATGAATAGCCATTCCGGCAGAAGATCCCCCCACAACAACACCCCTACCACCTGGAGGCCCTTCTTTTCTGCCATTCCCCCTGGGCGGCGCAGGCCTATCATGCCCTTCTCCCGAAGGCTGCTGCCCTCCGGCTGGCCGACCACCTCCCCTTTCCTGATTAAAGCCTTCAGGACGATACGGCCCACCTTTTGAACTATCAGGCTGCATTTCTCCAGGGCGCCCCATTTGTAAGGGATTACCATGAATATAGGCAAGATAATTCATATCAACGCCCAAATCGTGATGGATTTCAACAGATGTTGTTGACGGCTTTTTATCAAACATACCATGCCAGCCATCATAACATGCCGCAGCATTCACCGACTGCCCGGGATGCCCATCGTTCCATTCTTTCCCTGTTACTTTGGCACCGATATTATAGGCCATAATAGTCCCATCGTGAGTCAGGTCGCAAATCGGGAACCCATTAGGTTTAAAGCCCCCTGCTCCCGTACATAAAACCACACATTTTGAATGAAAGAAACATATTTTGGGCTCATCGGCGGCAAAACCCGCCGCACCACTGATCCGACCATTTTCTTTAATGAGATGTGTTATTGTGATCCGTTCGATTAAAGGTATTTTTCGTTCATTTATGGGTTTGCTGAAAGCTTTGTTATACAAAGGCGAATCAAAAAACCCCCATTGGCGCAATTCATCTACCCGCGCTTTTGAGTGTTCTGCCACCTGCCTTGTATAAACCGGGTTGTTTGTTCCCAAAGCAGATTTTCCAACCAATTCCACGAATTCATCTATAGAATATTTTGAAGTATCCGGATCAAACTCGAATATCCCTTTTGCAAAAGGCGTTTGCCCCGAAGATCCCAGCCGGCCTTTGGATGCAATGATTACTTTAGCCCCGGCATCATGCGCTTTAACAGCAGCAAAAAGACCGGCCATCCCTCCTCCAATTACCAATACATCGGTATAATAGTCGCCCTGCTTCATATCTTTCAAATCAATCTCAGGCTCATTGTAACCAAAACCTGCTCCAATCCCCATTGCCGAAAGTGCCGTAAGACCAACAGCTGCTGTGCCAGACATCCTGAGGAAATCCCTTCGTGATAAATATTTACTATTTTGCATTTTATTTCTTTTATGGGTTCAACAGCTTATTCATAAAATATCCTGCAACTAAATTATTATGAATATTGATGCTTAATTAAATATTGACGAACTAACAAAAATATACCGGTAATGGACAACACAGCAATAAGCCATGACATAGTTAAATTGATATGCCTGCCTGTACTTATTACATGAATAGATGCCGCAGCCAAAAACAAAACAGACAAAAGTCCGTGCATAAGCCTCCACGTTTTGTACGATACAGGAAGCAGGTTCCTAAACAGAGAAGTCAATCCCAAAAACAACAACAACGCCCAGGATAGCAAACCGAAGAACAAGCCTTTTTGTCCTAAATTACTTAATATCAACATAAAAGCATCTTTCGGCTCCACACCTGCTTCAAAATACCGGGGCAAGACGATTAAAAACGGATGAATCAACAAAAGAAACACAAATACATAACCCAAGCTTTTATGCCATACGATCACCTTAGACATTTTACACCCATTAAGGATTGGCTTATTTACCCGTGATAAAAAAAACTGCAGCAATGTCACAAAAAAAGCGATGATGGTAATAATTGATATTGACTCTTTAAGCATGCCGCGCCGCGGAAAATCACCCGCAGTATAAATAATCAGGGGCAAAACAAAGAAAATCGCAACCGCAGCAGTCCATTTATACATTTTATTTCTCCTATTCATATTTATTTAATTTTAGCCCCAGGAAACAATTACGGGTATTGATTTTTCCGGTGTAATCGTAATAGCATCAACCGGGCAATACATCCGGCATAAATGACATATCTGGCAATCTTCCGGAAAAGAAATCTCAGCTTTTCCTTTGTTGTTTAAGCTTATAACATCCGTTGGACATGTTTTTACACATATCCCGCATCCAATGCAACCATCAATCCTTTTAATAGCCATAATCCTAATCTATTTTGTGTTCGTATGTAATTTTCAACAAATCTTCGGGTTATCAGAACAACCTAATAGCTCTAATTAGTGCTTGTCCATAATGTCCGATCTCAGCGTTATTCTTGGTATTGAAACCAGTCACTTACTTTAGTAAGCTCCTTATTTTCAATACCAAGAATGCCTCGACCTCGAACATTCTGAATCAAGCACAGTACTTTATAGACAAGAACTAATTAGAGTTCGTCTATAAAGTCCAACTTCGGCTACGCTCAGCACAACGCCTCGACTTCGAACATTCTGAACTAAAAACACGACTCTATAGACAAACTCTATTTAACCTTCTCTATTCAAAAAACACAAACAGAATATTGTAATCCACAGAAAATAGTGTGTTTACTCATTTTATATCCTGAAATTAAATCTGTTTGCATTTTACATTGTATTAAATCTGGCCGTTTGTTTCGTTGCCAAAGATTGGAAACAGGCGGCCCTGTCTTCAGCTTCAAACTCCTCACATCTGTCATCAATCTGAAGCATGAATAAAGCAGTATCTTTTTTTTCTAATCCGGGATGACAGGAAGGTTTAAGCACCTTCCTTGTTTGCCATCACCGGATGTTTGCGCAAAACCATAAACACAAACATGAACTAAGAGAAAGTAATAAAAATACAATCATTACATTAAAGAACCTTCTGATTATTCCAGCAACATATCAATGCTCGAATCCCTTATCAAGCAATTTTCTTTCTTCCAGGCTGCTCTATTCACAAAATGCAAACAAATTATTACAAGCGGTTAAAAATTATGTGTTTACTAATTTTATTTCCTGAAATTAAATTTGTTTGCATTTTATATTGGATTAATCAGGCCATCTGCTTCCTTTCTAAAACAATAAAACAGGTGATTATATCTTCAGACCCTTTACATCTGACCTGAGTTTAGGCTATCCCAGTTGGTCGTTAAAATATGCTACACATCAGCAATAAAACTACCTACGGGGCCGCTGACTCTCCTCCTTTTTCAAATAAGCTTTAAACTTGCTTTTCTGCTCCTTTGTCAACAAAGCTTTGACCTCTTTGTCAAGGTTTGTTTTCAAGTCATCCATTTCTTCTTTTCTGGGTCGTGCATTAGCTGAAGTTAATTCTTTAACCTGTTTAAAATGTGCCTGATATAACTTTAACACACTGGCCTGCTGCGTATCCGTTAAGGAAACTTCCTCCGCCAGGTTGTTTACCATTTTTGTAATTTCTTTATCGTTTGGGATTGGTGGTGGCCCTTGTTGCCGGCCTCCCGGAGCTTGCGCAAAACAAATACTGCCAAGTAGCAGAAAAGTTACAGCCAAAATTGATTTCATTGTTTTCATCTTGATTTAATTTTTAGCATGAATAAAGCAGGTTAAAATGCTTTATCCCGATTAACTGAAACAAAGGTATTATACGGGTATCTGTTTGAAAAGTACAATCAACAAATCATGGGATTTAATCAACGAACCGAATAAAAATCATATCGAATACAATCAGCCCATTTCACGAAGCAAGCTATATCCGAGAAAAATGTTCACTATTTTCAAAACTTATAAATCCGAAAAAACAGGAAATTAAAACTTTAGCCTGCTTTGTTCAAAAACAGGCTTTTGAGGTCGCACAGCGCATTAAAATAAGGTTCTACTAGGAATTTCGTGGAAAGACAAAAGTTAAATCTCCAACAGATTTTTCGCATAAATATTAATGAATATATTTCTCAATGCTTTTCATCTCAAATTTTATAAGAACCCACAAAATTTAAGTAGAACCTAAGCTGCATAATTCACAAAATATTCTATTGGGCTTCCAAACTACTGCAATAGAACGGAATGCTATCTTATTGGCATTCAAAATAGCCGCAGCTATTCCTGTGCACCAAAAACCTGGACTTCCTTTCTTTTATTACGGTTTTAAGATGTTCACTGAGCTTGTTGAATGCGTTCATGATGAAATTTCATGAATAAATCAGACTAAAGGCTATCCGCAAAATCTTTAAGGCTGGCGAACCAATAGTCGATCAGGCGGCTGTTTTGCCGTACCAAATCCTGATCCGTTGAAATAAACACGGTACGCATTCCGAGTTTCCTGCCAAATTCCATATCCGACAGGCTATCTCCAACTATCACAGCTTTTTTCAGTTGAACCCCAAAATCTTTTCGAGCTTTTAATCCCATGCCCACATTGGGTTTTCGGTCGATATGGCCTTCCTCTCGGCGATATGGGCAATAATAAATACGGTCAATCACATCCACACCGGCATTCATTTCCTGAATCATTTTTGCGTGGATTTCATCCAAATCCTCGTGCGTCATCAGTCCTTTGCCAATGCCTTGCTGATTGGTGACTACAAAGATATGTCCAAACATCCGGCGGAATTTCTTCATGGAACCAGCCACGCCCGGCAAAAGCTCAAATTGCCCGGGATTTGTCACGTAATCTCCCACCAGCCGTGTGTTGATTACCCCATCGCGATCCAGGAAAAGACTGGCATTTTTGCCCAGCTCAATAGTTTTAAAACTCATCTGCGAATTCTTTAAATTCTTCATTTGCCCGCTTAAAATCTTCCGGGATGCCAATATCGATAAAATATTGCTTGCAAGACATTCCAAAGAAAGCATGGTCTTCAAACTTCTTTTGGAGGACATCTTTCTCGAAGCTAAACTTTTGGCCAGGTTCAAATCCGGAAAGCAATGACCTGTTCATCAAGTAAATACCTCCGTTAATGCTGCCTTTGCCTTTTGCTTCGGATTTTTCGCTGAAACCAATAATCCTGCCTCCGGGATTTACTTCTACAGCTCCGTAACGGCTCACATCCTGCACCTGTCGCAATACCATTGTAAGCTCTGCACCAAAAATCCGATGATAATCCTGAAGTTTACCCAAGTTTGCTTTAAAAAGTGTATCGCCATTGAGCACCATAAAACGATCGCTTTCCAGCTTTTCGGCAGCGAGACAAATTGCGCCACCTGTTCCAAGAGGCTCCTCTTCAATAGCATAATCAATTTGCATATAGCGGAACTTATCACCGAAATGCTCTTTAATCAATTCGTGCTTATAGCCTACGGACAATACCACTTTTTTAATTCCGTACAATTCCAGATAAGCAAGTACATACTCCAGAAAAGGCTTTCCGTTTACCGGAGCCATCGGTTTCGGCAGATCCTGTACAACATTGCGCAGGCGTGTTCCCAAACCGCCGGCCAAAACAACAGCTTCTTTAAGCATTATCAGCAAATATTTGATTTTCAACAATCTCGCAAATAATATGGCCGATCAGTATATGAGCTTCCTGAATACGTGGGGTATCATCGGATGGCACATTGATCAGCAAATCGCAATGATCTTTCATTTTGCCACCGCTTTGGCCGGTCATACCGATACAAATTGCGCCTTTTCTGTGCGCTTCTTCAAAAGCACGAATGATATTTGTTGAGTTACCACTGGTACTCAAGCCAATAAGCACATCACCTTTGCGGGCTTTGGCTTTGGTGAGGCGGGCAAAAACTTCATCGTATGAATAATCATTGGCTACTGCCGTGATATAACTTGTATTGACATGGAGTGCTTCAGCAAAAAGCGGTTCACGATCGAAATAAAACCGTCCGCTCAGTTCTGCGGCCAGGTGCTGCGCGTCTGCTGCACTCCCACCATTGCCGCAAAAAAGCACTTTGCCATCGGCTTCCAGTGTTTTTACGCAAGTCAAGGCTGCTTTCTCTATTGCATTCAGCAACTTGTCATCTTCAGCTATTTTCGTTTTAACATCAATAGATTGGGAAATCTTATCTTTTAAATTGATCATAATCTTGTTTTTTCGCAGGCAAAGATAAGAAAAACAGCAGGGGATTTTTATTCTTCCACGCTCACATCCAGCAAGGTTTGACGGTATGCTTTAAAAATATTGGCACGGCTCACAAAACCAATATATTTTCCGTCATCGATAACAGGCAAATTATAGTGCGTTACTTTATTAAATTTATCCATCACCTGCTCCATGGAATCGCTGGTAGAGACATGCATATCAGCCTGAATCATATAGTCCGTAACCGGATTTTCGTACTTTTCAGGTTGAAACATATCATCGCGCACATCATCCAGATCGACCAGGCCCAGATAAGTGCCATCTTTAAGCAAAACCGGATAAATGTTACGCTTGGAACGCGAGATTACCTGCGTCAGTTCACCAAGTGTGGTTTCCGGGGAAACCGGGATCAGGTCTTTATCCACCAAAGAGCTCACGCTCAGCAATGTCAGTACGGTTTTATCCTTATGATGCGAAATCAAATCACCGCTTTGAGCCAGTTTCATCGTAAAAAGGCTGTGTTGGGTAAACATGCGTATCGTTACAAAACTCACTGCGGTAGTGAGCATCAGCGGAACAATCAGTTCATAACCGTTGGTCATTTCGGCAATCAAAAATATCGCGGTAAGCGGCGCATGCAGCACAGCACCCAAAACCCCGGCCATGCCTACAAGGGTAAAATTGACATCATGCACTTTCCCAAACAGGCCGCTGTCGTTGAGCACACGGGCAAAAATATATCCAGTGATACCTCCACTTACGGCAGCCGGCGCGAAAATCCCGCCAATGCCGCCAGCTTCGGTCGTAAGGGCCGTAGCTACGACTTTCAGCAAGACCAAAACGATTAAAAAGCTGATCATCACCCATTCGTAATCACGGATAAAATAAAATATCGTATTGTCAATCAACTGATCAGCATTTCCGGCGATAATTTCCCGGATCGCCGAATAACCTTCGCCATAAAGGGGTGGAAAAAGAAAAAGCAAAAGCCCGAGTATCAGGCCGCCTACCAGTACTTTATAACGCACAGAGACTATCGTGCGGAAGCGGTCCTGGATAAAAACATACACATTATGAAAATAAAGGGAAACCAGTCCGCACAGGATGCCCAGGAGGATATACAGATAAAAGACCTCGACTTCAAAAATCTGATTTACTTTAAAATGCACCAGGATTTCATCGGCCAGTAGCATTTTTGTTGTGATCGCACCAGTAACAGAAGCAATAAGCAAAGGAATAATTGATGCGGTTGTAAGATCAAGCATCAGCACTTCAAGACTAAAAATCACGGCAGCAACCGGTGTGGTAAAGATGGATGCAATAGCACCGGCGGCACCACATCCAATCAGAAGGTTACGGTGGCTGTAGCTGATGCGCAAAAACTGCCCCAAGGTTGAACCCATGGAAGCTCCGGCAGCGATAATCGGGGATTCCAGCCCCACGCTCCCTCCGAAACCGGCAGTAAACGAACTCCCGATTAAAGATGAAAAATATTTATGCCAGCGCATACGGCCATCTAAGCGGGAAATCACATAAAGGATGCGCGGAATACCCTGTTCGGTGTCGTCTTTTATGAGATAACGAATAAGCAAAACCGTAATTCCAATGCCCATAAGCGGAAGTAAAATCAGCCAATATAACTGCTCGGAATGCGGAAATCCGGTAAGCACCAGGTCTTTTATAAGATGCACGAATGATTTGAGCAGATATGCCGAAAGACCGGCAAAAAGGCCCACGATGAGGCTGAGAAAAATCAGGAAATACTTATCGCTGATGCTCTTTTTCCGCCAAACCAAAAACCGGCTTATGTATCGCTTTCTGCTCATTTAAAAATTTATGCGCTCGAATGTACGAAAATTTTCAATTTGACATGAAGCCGTGCTTGACCGATGATTCTGTCCTGGCTGCGCAACAAAATATGTTCATTACTTTTGGCCGCGATCCTTTATCGGAATTATATGCGAGAAGCAAATAAGCGGAGGTTGTATTGTTATTGTGATGATGCTTTGTTTCCTTACCTTTGTAGTTATGGAATTAAGTGTATAGAACCAAAAAGCCCCACTGCTATGACCACATACTATTTTGAACGGATCGACTGTCCTTTTTGCCAAAACGAAATCCTGCTCCGGCCGGAAGCTTTTCCGATTGGCGATATGTGCTGGTCGGACGGATACAGCCATGCGTTTTTCATGTCCGATCATGAAGGATTGATTGCCCAGTGCGAACAGTGCAAAAGCGCATTCTGGCCGGAAGATATTGATCAAAAAAGTATTCCCCGAAGCATGATTAAGGATCTTTTAATTGATTATGAAGATATTTTCTCCCTGCATACCGAAACCATTGAAAAATACCTTCAATTACTCAAAGATGGACTGGGCAATACGCGCGAAAGGGAAAGCTATTTGCGCCTGCGCCTACTTTGGGCCATCAACGACATACGCCGCGAAAGCAGCCAATACCTAAGCCTGATCTTTAAAATTAAGAGCCTAAGCAATTTACGGATTTTAAGAAATGCCTTGAGCAATGAAACTAAAATCAGGGAATTGCTGAAAAATTATGAGATGCTGTACCAAGATAATCTGGAAAAACTCGAAAACCTGATTTCAGAAAAACCCTCCGTGCTGCTTGCCGAAATTCAAAGAAATTCAGGAAAATTTCAAGAATGCAAAAGTACGCTAAAGAACATCAGGCCGAATGAGAATAAGGGGCAAAATGATCTCCTTCAAAGCGTTTTGCATCCTGAATATGAAAAATCAGGCTTTTTTGGTGAGACCATTCTAAAAGCAGCAAAAAGTAAAAATTCAAAACTCCTGCTGCTATGACGCACGAAGAACTGCTTCAGCTTTATATCGATGAGCTCAGCAAATTACTAAAACCACAAGTTCGGATTGAGCCTTATAAAAGTAAAAAATTCACCTACGAAAATTCTAATTTGCTGTCGCATTTCAAAGGCCATCCCTATTTTGAAGAAGGTGAAGAATGGCCGCTTTGTGAAGGATGTGGCCAGGCATTGGAATTTATCCTTCAAATTGGCGCTTCCAATCCTGACAAGATCTACTTGCCTGATGACATTCTGATGATCCAGTTTTATAAATGCCCACATTGCTTTTGCAGCCGGCATGAAGATGAGGGCTGGCTGGTAAAAACCTATGACGACATTGATGTAATGGATTTTTTGGAAATTGAACCACCTTACGGTTATGATGGCGATAATTTTTGCCATATCCGCTATCATCATGGAAAATCATTACCCGATTGGGAAGGCTTACACAGAATTTCGCCACGTCTTTCAAAAATTGCAGCCCGAAGCTTTCCTGATGCCCCATGGAAATATTATCAAAAAGCCTGCATGGAACTAGGCATCAAACAGGAAATTGGCAGCGCACTTTTTGGTTATCCAAAATGGATACAGGGCGATGAAACACCTGTTATTGAGGGCAATGTCATGCCTATTTTCCTGGCCATCGACAGTGAAGAAGAAGCCGGTATTCGATGGATGGATGACGGAATGGTGTATTTATTTTACGATGAAAAACGTAATGAATTTTACTACAGAATGCAGTTTTATTAAACATGGTCAAATCCGAACAACAAGAATATTGCGATTGTATTCGCATAATTTAATTGAATTTTGCGAATGTAATCGCAGAATTCATATAAAATTTGCGGTTTGGATCGCAAAAATCGGCTCTACACGGAATTTCGTGGAAAGAAATTAGAATGCTATTTCAAACAGATTCCTCCAAAGTTTCCTCATTCTTCGGAAAACTTTGTCGGAATGACGAGTTTTTATGAAGTCAGGAGGCAAATGCGGCGAGGACTTCTTTAAAATATACTATTGTGTCCTCGCCGCATTTGCCTTAAACACCTAATAAACAGCGTCATTCCGACCGAAACAAAGCCAAACGAAGGGATTAAGGCTTTGTGAAGGGAGGAATCCGTTAAGGATCAATAGTTTATTAATAAATATCTCCATATTATTTTCAAACATTATTGTTACCCACGAAATTCCTAGTAGAACCCAAAAATCATAATTCCCCAAAAGAAAAATCTCTTTTTAATCTTCAAAATCCATAATAAAACCTTCAAAATTTTCAGGAGTAATCACTTCAAAGCTATGGTTGGGATATGCTTTTGAAAATGAAGCAGGTAATTTTGCTTTTTTCTTTGGATTCCATTTGAATTCATAGGCAAAAAGCTGACCATCACGATCTTCCACATAATCAATTTCCTGCTGTGCGTGCGTTCTCCAAAAATAATTATTGTTCCACCAGGATTTATATTTCATATGTTTATAGCGTTCACTGATCATATAATTCTCCCACAAAGCTCCAATATCGGTTCGTTGGTCCGGAAAACGAAAATCGTTGATCAAGGCATTGCGGATACCGTTATCATGAAAATAAATTTTCCGGCTTTTTTTTAATTCATTACGCAAATTCCTGCTTAGTGATGTTAACCTGAAAATAATAAAGGTCTGTTCCAGGAGCATAATGTACTTTTCAACAGTCTCATTATCAATCCCCAAAAGATTTCCCAATTCATTATACGACACCTGATTACCTAACTGATAGGCAAGGGCTTTTAGTAATTTCAGCAGTTTATCGGATTTCTTAATGTATTCCCATTGCAGAATATCTTTATACAGATAGCTGTCGGCAATCAGGTTCAAAATCCGGCTTTCGTTACCGGGGTTCATTACTACTTCCGGGTAAGACCCAAAGATCAGGCGGTGCTTCAGGAGCCTTTTCTCTTCAAGCATACCATGATGGTTCACCATTTCACTAAAAGAAAGAGGGTAAAGCTGATGTTCCCATTTCCTGCCCGTTAAAGGTTCATTGATATTATTGGCCAGCTCAAAAGACGATGAACCGGTCGCCACCAACTGTATTTCAGGGATATAATCCGTAATCAATTTTAATTTTATCCCAATATCCTCAATACGCTGCGCTTCGTCAATAACCACAATCTTTTTATTTGCGAAAAAATATTTCAATTCCGTTGATGTAGGTCGTTCAAAAATCTGATGGGTATCCGGTTCATCTCCGCTCAGCCAAAGAAGATCGTCTGTATCCTGAAAGAGCTTTTTCAGGAGGGTAGTTTTTCCGGTTTGCCGGGCACCAAATAGGATTATGGCTTTTCCTTTAAAAAGATCCGCTTTAATTAATTCTTCAAGTTTTCGTCGAATCATATGCAAAATATTAAGCTCTGCTCAACAAATATAAAAAATTTGCGGTTGTATTCGCAGAATTTTATTATATTTTGCGAATTCAATCGCAATATTTATATAAAATTTGCGGTTTGAATCGCAAAAATCACAATAATACCAGCATTGGGATTTTTCTTTTTGGAAAAATAAAATCAGGAAAGCAAACGATCCATAAAAAACCCGCTCGAAAGCAGGCTTTATTTTCCGGAGATGAACTTTAGTCGATTTCGAGATTAGTCATTTCATCGGTAATTTTGAAATCATAATCAGGATACTCGTAAATAGCCTGTCGCGGTTCGGTTTCTCCGATTGTGTAACCAAAAAGTCCCTGATAATCCTCCGGGTTTTCGCCCATTGCAACGAGCTGTTGCAGGAAAGCCCACATGGTTTTGGATTCGAGAATTGAGACTTTTCCCATTTTTTCGATAATCGGGCTGTGTGAGCGTGTATGATCATGGTCAAATTCCAGAATCCTGCGGCCTTTCCGTGTAAGGCCAATAGTTCTGTATGTCAGGCTTTTTCCTACTCCGGGCATATTCAAAACGGAGCGGTCGGAAGACAGGAATGGAAGGTTTGCTTCTTCGCGCAGCTTTCGGATATTTTCCACCATATTTTCAGCATCTTCAGGGAAGGAATGAATCCTTTCGTCGTATTTATGATCGATCAGGCCAATAATTTTTTCTTCAATCTGCTCCTGAACGATGCGCGCATTAGTAGCGAAATTGTGGTAATTTTCCTTATAGCCTTTCACAGAAAAAGTATAATAAGGCATCACGCCGAGATCATTCAGCACCTTACGCAATTTAGCAATATGGCCACGTCGGGCAGAAGCCGCAGTAAAAACCACCTGATTGGACACAATCCAACCTGCACTCAGAAGTTTACGGATACCTTCGGCTGCTCCTGGCGTAATTTCCATAGATGTTTGCACATGGGTTTGGATCACAAACTGCTTGAACCCAATTGCGCTGGCTTTCTCTTTAAACTCTTTCAAAACCTGAATCAGGCTGTCTGTTATACGTTGCGGCAAATACACCGGCAAACGGGTCCCGAGGCGCACGCGCAGCATTTCTGCATATTTTTGTCCATCAGCACGATGTTTATTTTGCTCAATTTTCTCGCAGGCCATATTATAAACCTCATCCAGGATTTTTTTCAGGGAAGCATCTGAGCTCATAAGCGCATCGCCACCGGTAATCAGGATATCGCGCAGCTGCGCATCTTCCTCAAAATAATCCATCAGGCGCTGCAGTTTATGCGGCCAGGTTTCGCGTGGTTTGAGCTTGTTCAGGTTAAAGTTCAGATGTCCGTTCTGAAAATCGTACATCCTCTGGCAGGAAACACAAAGTCCGCCACAGGCACGTCCAACCGTATCCGGAATTAAAATAGCAACTTCTGGATAACGACGGTGCAGGCTGTGGTTTGAAGGCAAAATCCAACCGGCCGCATTGGGCTTGCCCGGCTCTACGATATCTTCTTTTTCCCATGCCGTGATATAACCAAACTCACTGACCAACTGCTTGCTGTACAGCACATAATCGCGAATCGCCAGATCCGCACCAATGTATTTTGTATTGACACGCGTATCAAGCAGTGAAAGATAATAGGGATTGATAAAAATCGGGATTCCCGCTTCCACGGCTTCATGCAGGATTTCCATAGTTTTACTTTCCAGAGAATGGTCCAGCATTTCATTCAGCAATTCCGGCTCGCGAATAGCAAACTGCAAGTGGAATTTACTTTCTGTCCACCATTCCAGGGCACGTAAAAATTTCTGCTCCTGCGACAATCCTTCTTCAAACTGATAACGATGATTGTTGATATCGCCCGAGTCAATACGTTTTATAATCACATTTAAAATCCTGTTGCGGTTTTGCTCGCGCACATGCACGATTTCCGGATCAAGTCCCGAAGGATGGCGTTCCATCCATTCCCTGACTTTTTTCTGATCGGGGATCATGCGCATAGTTTTTCCGTTGAACTGACGGAAAAGCTCCAGCATATCAATAAAAAAGTCAAATTCGCCGCCACCGGTACCGGTTTTAACGGCCATCCAAAGCAAACGGAAAGGATGCGATATAGTAATTTTTCCGCGACGGTTCAAATCAACAAATTCCCGGCCGGTATTGTCGATATAATCAAGTATCCTGATGGCCGCCACTTCCTGCCAATTGATATTATCCAGTGCTTTGCGCCCCTGGATTTCCCTTTTATAGTATTTGTATGCAGTTTCTCTTGGTTTCAAAAAATCCAGAACCCATTCCCGGATACCCAAAAGTGCTTCGGTTTTGGTCTCGGATTTATGCAATATTTCAGCAAGTTTTGGATTCTCTTCAAGTAATGTGTTCAGTAATTTCTGCGATTGGATACTGATCGCTACTTTATCGTATTTCTTGTGTCGGTTAATGTTTTTTTGCTTTGAATGCATTGCTCAATCTTAATTAGACTTCATTTAAATTGTCCCCTTACGAAGGGGAAAAACTCAAAATTCAAGGCAGGAGCCTTTGAAAAAAATTGGACTAATAACAACTAAGTTATTATGAATCAATACTAAAATCTCCGGTAAATCAGGGGCACAAAGGTAGTAAATTCTTTCTAATATCCAAAAGCTCAGCATACACTGAAAAATCGATTAAAACATCTGTTTCAACCTTGCCAAACAGGAAGGATAAACCCGCAAAGAAACTCATTTTTCGCTCTTCTAAAAAGGGTACAAATTAATCAAATGAAGTGGTTCATCTGCTGAATTATCACAAGAAAATCAATATACTTAGCGCACAATCCTGCTTTTCGGATTAACACTTATTTTTAACATTGAGTGATAGCAAAGCATATCGATATTGAATATAGAGCACTCCTTCGACTGTTGTTTTTTTTCCTTTTGTCTTGGCACAAAAGGAAACAAAAAGCCAAGTCAAAACAAAGCTTTCCCCCCGCTCTTCCCGATGCCAAGAATTTCCAATCAAAGTAGTGCCTCGTGCCTCGGCAAAGCTTAAGCCCTTTGAAGGAATTCTAAGCATCGGGAATTCACCCGCATCCGGCCCGCTGTTTTGACTGGCCTGCCCGCGGTCTAGACGAGGATGATTCTTCTTAAAAAGAGACATTCTGATTTAAAGAAAAATTAATAAAAACACCTGATTCAATCTTGACCGAACAGGATGGATATACCTGTAAAAATGCTCTTCCTTCGCGCTACGATAAAACGTAAAAATTCATCGGATAAGCCTAAGTCATCCGATGAATAATAATATTTTAAAACATAAGACTAGCGCACAATCATCTTCACCATCATCCGGCCTTTATCGGTTTGCAGGTTGAGCAGGTAAAGTCCCGGCAATACATCATGCAGGTGCATGGCTGCAATATTTCTGCGGCAGGCTTTACCGAGACGTTCGTGCAGGATAAGGCTCCCCGTCATATCCATGATCTGCACTTCTTCCACCCAAACATCCTGATGCTGTTCTTCGAGGAAGAAAAGCGTAAAGTTTCCTTTATTTGGGTTGGGGCGGACTGCGAGCTGCAATTGCTGTGCAACGAAATCCTCAACACCTGACGGATCCGGTGTTACATAAATACCGGAAGTTGTATCCACATAATAATTCAGGTCGAGGAATACGGAGTCGGTATCGGTAATGGTAAGGCGGTACATGCTATCCAATGGCAGACCGGGGATTTCCACTACAATGCGGAATGTTCCGGTTGGCAGAAAATCAAACATATAAAAACCTTCCTCATCTGTTTGGGTTCTGCGTGTAGTATGGAAGACATCTGCATCCGTACTTTTCTGATCTTCGGCGAGCATTTCAAGGGAGATATCCGTATTTTTCACCGGTTCACCCCTTTCTTCGCTTCCTTTCATTGCACCGCCTCCTCCACCATAAAACACAAAGCCCTGCAGATAACCGGCACCTTGGCCCATATTCTCATACTGCATCAGTTGGATATCTATATCAGAAATCACACCATCTACAGAAGCATAAGAGGAATCAACAATAGTCGCTTCTTCCCAGTGCGCAACACTTTGGTAATAAGTAGGATAATTATCGGGATAGAACATTGGGTCGCCCTCGGCCATTACAATAAAACGATCGCAAGGATTCAGTCCAAACAGCTCATAATAACCACCGTATTCGATTAAAGCGCTATCGATCTTTTCACTGGCAGCATTTTCTTCGTAGCGATACAGATATACAAAACCTGAATTTACCACCTCATCTGCCGTTGTAATACGCCCCTGAAGCTGAAGCTCTTCCAGCACAGCCACATAAATCGAATCGCTTGCACTGCAGCCAAATTCATCTTCAACGCTAAGTTTATACCAACCGCTTTCTGCGATTAAAATCCCGGGTGTATTGGCTCCGGTTGACCAAATATAGGAGCTGTAACTACCTCCGGCATCGAGATAAAAACCTCCGGGACAAACCGTTGTGTCGTTTCCGAGATTCAAATCAGGAATCGGGTTTATCTGTACAATTTCCTGAACAGAATCTGCACAGGAATTGTTTGCCGTAACTTTCAGCCAAACATTAAAAAACCCTTCATTGGCAAAAACGTGCTCCGGGTTTTGTTCACCGGATGTTATACCGTCATCAAAATCCCACATCCAGCTGCTGATTTCACCTTGCTGAACCGAACTCATGTCGGTAAACACAGTCGCATTTCCGGCACAATTTCCCTGGAAAGTAAAGGAAGCTTCCGGCACATAACCCACGTTAACCGTTTGCGTAAGCGTTGATACACAATCATTTTCGCTGGAGACTGTTAAACTGACTTCATAGGAACCTGCTTCTGTCCAGTTGTGCTGTGGGTTTTGTTCGGTTGATGACGTTCCATCGCCAAAATCCCATGTCCATGAAATAAGGTTTCCTCCGGCGGGATCGGATTCGTCTGTAAACGCAAAGGTATGATTCGCGCATACGCCCTCCCAACTGAAAGCTGCAATGGGCGTAGGATGCACATCAACAGAAATCAGTTTGGTGTCGGAGCAGCCGAATTCATGGCTTACAGTTAAAGTTACATCATATTGTCCCGGATTTTCAAAAACATGGGTCGGGTTTTGATCGGTTGATGTGCTGCCATCACCGAAATCCCACATCCAGCTAACCAGATTGTAATTCCCTCCGGTGGACTGATCTGTGAAAGCCACATCATCGCCACTACAGGCCGAACCAAAGCTAAAATCAGCTTGGGGAAGCGTATAAATTTCAAGCGGTTTTGTTACGCTATGTTCGCAGCCCTGATCGCTGGTCACTTTCAGTGCAACATTATAATTGCCCGGTGTTGTGTATGCATGTTGGGCATTCTGATCGGCAGATGTATTCCCATCACCGAAATCCCATTCCCAGGAAGCAATGCTCCCCTGAGTGATGCTGCTTAAATCTGTAAAATCAAGCATTTGTCCCGGACATCCATTGGTATAATCAAAATCAGCATCCGGAAGAGCCTGAATTTCGACACTCTGTGTAATGGTATCTGAGCAGCCCGTGTTCGACAATACAATCAATTCAACGGTATAAAGTCCTGCATCATTATAAATATGCGTAAAACTTTGGCCGTTGGTGGAATTTCCATCACCCAAATCCCACATCCAGTTGGTAATGCTACCTGATCCCGGGATGGAATTATCGGTAAACAAGACCTCATTTCCGGCACAAGGCGGATCCACATCATAAGTAAATCCAGCTTCCGGCGGATCTGAAATTACAATATGCTGCATCAGGGTATTGCTGCACCCAAGATCATTTACCACGGTTAATTGGACATCAAAACCCGGGCCTGTTCCGCTTTCAAACTGGTGCACAGGATTTTGCTCTGTAGAGCTATTTCCATCGCCAAAATCCCATTCCCAGGAAACGATATTGCCGGCATTGGCAAGCGAAAGGTCGGTAAATTCAACTTCCTGGTTGAAACAGGCGCCGCTATATGAATAATCAGCGGTTGGCGCTGTATTAAGATGCCATGATTGCGCATCGGTCCCCGTACAGCTGTTTCCATCGGAATATGAATAAACCACCTGATAATCAGCACCTGGAATTAATGCAGATAAACTCAGTGTAGCCGTTCCATCGCCATTATCTGTAATACCATCGCCCGTAAAACTACCTTCAGGAGCTTCACTTCCGCTAAGCAGCACATCCTCATCATCCTGACAATAAGAAGCATCCAGACCTGTAAAGCTTACAATTGGCAACGCATTTACCGTCACTTCCTGCATATCTTCATCCGAGCATCCATCCGGATTGGTATAAGAGTAGCTGATACTATAAGGGCCTCCAACTCCTGCAACGCCCGGATCAAACCATGCTGTACCATCACCATTATCGCTAATGCCGTTCCCCGAAAAGATTCCTTCAGGAGCCTGATTTCCAGTTAGCAATACCGCAGAAGCGTTTTCGCAATAAGCAGCATCCAGACCTGTAAATTCAACCAAAGGAATTTCAAGCACCTCTGTTGTGGATGTTTGGTGGTTGCTACATCCTGTAGGGCTGGTATAAGTGTATTCAATATTATGGAAACCTGTTCCGGCAACCGAAGGATCAAACCAAGCTGTGCCATCTCCATTGTCGGTGATTCCGTTTCCACTAAAGGCTCCTTCCGGAGCATGATTTCCCGTTAGAAGTGCCGGATCATCATTACCACAATATGAGCTTGCAAGGCCACTGAAACTCACATCAGGAAGTGGTTCAATTGTTACAGAAACCGTACCTATCATATTGTTAAAACATGAAGATGAAGCATTTTCAGCTGTAGCCGAATAATCACCCACTGCGGTTTGATCACCAAAACTGATGGCCGTTCCCGTGCCACTTACGATTGTGGAAGTTGGCGAACCGTCGAGGAGTAATGTGTATTCCACTCCGGTTTCGGAGCCATCGAGGCCAATTTCAACGCCTGTGCCGCCAGCGCAATAGCTTCCGCCACCAGTTACGTTAAACGCTGTTGGATTATCGTCGATGCTGATTGCAACTGTTCCGGTCATTTCTGAAGAACAGGAAGTTGCGGTATTCAATGCAGAAACCGTATAGTCACCCGCAACGGTTTGATCACCAAAACTGATGGCGGTTCCTGTGCCACTTACGATGGTAGAGGTTGGTGAGCCGTCGAGCAATAATGTGTATTCCACTCCGGTTTCGGAGCCGTCCAGGCCAATTTCAACGCCTGTGCCGCCAGCGCAATAGCTTCCGCCACCAGTTACGTTAAACGCTGTTGGATTATCGTCGATGCTGATTGCAACTGTTCCGGTCATTTCTGAAGAACAGGAAGTTGCGGTATTCAATGCAGAAACCGTATAGTCACCCGCAACGGTTTGATCACCAAAACTGATGGCCATTCCTGTGCCGCTGACAATTGTGGAAGTTGGCGAACCATCGAGGAGTAATGTGTATTCCACTCCGGTTTCGGAGCCGTCCAGGCCGATTTCCACTCCTGTGCCGCCTGCGCAATAACTTCCACCGCCTGTTAGGTTGAAGGCTGTTGGGTTATCGTCAATGGTAATGGACACTGTTCCGGTCATTTTGAGGAACAGGAAGTTGCGGTATTCAATGCAGAAACCGTATAATCGCCCGCTGCAGTTTGATCACCAAAACTGACGGCCGTTCCTGTTCCGCTTACGAAGATGGAAGTTGGTGAGCCGTCGAGGAGTAATGTGTATTCCACTCCGGTTTCGGAGCCGTCCAGACCAATTTCAACGCCTGTGCCGCCTGCGCAATAGCTTCCGCCGCCGGTTACATTAAAGGCTGTCGGATTGTCGTCGATGCTGATGGCGACTGTTCCCGTCATTTCTGAGGAACAGGAAGTTGCGGTATTCAATGCAGAAACCGTAAAATCGCCGGCAGCGGTCTGATCACCAAAACTGATGGCCGTTCCTGTGCCGCTTACTATAGTGGAAGTTGGCGAACCGTCAAGTAATAATGTGTATTCCACTCCGGTTTCGGAGCCATCGAGGCCGATTTCCACGCCTGTGCCACCTGCGCAATAGCTTCCGCCGCCCGTGACGTTGAAGGCTGTTGGATTATCGTCAATGCTGATGGACACTGTTCCGGTCATTTCTGAGGAACAGGAAGTTGCGGTATTCAATGCAGAAACCGTATAATCGCCCGCTGCAGTTTGATCACCAAAACTGACGGCCGTTCCTGTTCCGCTTACGAAGATGGAAGTTGGTGAGCCGTCGAGGAGTAATGTGTATTCCACTCCGGTTTCGGAGCCGTCCAGACCAATTTCAACGCCTGTGCCGCCTGCGCAATAGCTTCCGCCGCCTGTGACATTGAAAGCTGTTGGATTATCATCAATGGTAATGGCCACTGTGCCGGTCATTTCTGAGGAACAGGAAGTTGCTGTATTCATTGCTGAAACCGTATAATCGCCCGCAGCAGTTTGATCACCAAAACTGATGCCCGTTCCTGTTCCACTCACGATGGTGGAAGTTGAAGAACCGTCAAGTAATAATGTGTATTCCACTCCGGTTTCGGAGCCATCGAGGCCGATTTCAACGCCTGTGCCGCCTGCACAATAGCTTCCGCCGCCTGTGACGTTAAATGCTGTTGGATTATCATCAATGGTAATGGCCACTGTGCCGGTCATTTCTGAGGAACAGGAAGTTGCAGTATTCAATGCAGAAACCGTATAATCGCCCGCAGCAGTTTGATCACCAAAACTGATGGCCGTTCCTGTTCCACTCACGATGGTAGAGGTTGGTGAGCCGTCAAGTAATAGCGTGTATTCCACTCCGGTTTCGGAGCCGTCCAGGCCGATTTCCACGCCTGTGCCGCCCGCGCAATAACTTCCGCCGCCTGTGACGTTAAATGCTGTCGGATTATCGTCTATGCTGACGGCCACTGTTCCGGTCATTTCTGAGGAACAGGAAGTTGCGGTATTCAATGCAGAAACCGTATAATCGCCCGCAGCGGTTTGATCACCAAAACTGATGGCGGTTCCGGTTCCACTTACGATGGTGGAAGTTGGCGAACCATCGAGCAATAAGGTATATTCCACTCCAGTTTCGGAGCCGTCCAGACCAATTTCCACGCCTGTGCCGCCCGCGCAATAGCTTCCGCCGCCTGTGACATTGAAGGCTGTTGGGTTATCGTCGATGGTAACGGATACTGTTCCGGTCATATCGGAGGTGCAGGAAGTTGCGGTATTCAATGCTGAAACCGTATAATCTCCTGCTGTGGTTTGTTCGCCAAAGCTGATGATGGTTCCTGTTCCGCTTACTATAGTGGAAGTTGGCGAACCGTCGAGCAATAAGGTATATTCCACTCCAGTTTCGGAGCCGTCCAGACCAATTTCCACGCCTGTGCCGCCTGCGCAATAGCTTCCGCCGCCGGTAACATTGAAAGCTGTTGGGTTATCATCAATAGTAACGGCCACTGTTCCGGTCATTTCTGAGGAACAGCTTGTATTTGTATTTTCAGCAGAAATCGTATAATCGCCCGCAGCGGTTTGATCGCCAAAACTGACGGCCGTTCCTGTTCCGCTTACGATCGTGGAAGTTGGCGAGCCGTCGAGCAATAATGTGTATTCCACTCCGGTTTCGGAGCCGTCCAGACCAATTTCCACGCCTGTGCCACCCGCGCAATAGCTTCCGCCGCCTGTGACATTGAAAGCTGTTGGGTTATCATCAATGGTAACGGCCACTGTTCCGGTCATTTCTGAGGAACAGCTTGTATTTGTATTTTCAGCAGAAATCGTATAATCGCCCGCAGCAGTTTGATCGCCAAAGCTGATGACCGTTCCTGTTCCACTCACGATGGTGGAAGTTGGCGAGCCGTCGAGTAATAATGTGTATTCCACTCCGGTTTCAGAACCATCGAGGCCGATTTCAACGCCTGTGCCTCCTGCGCAATAGCTTCCGCCGCCCGTAACGATAAATGCTGTCGGATTATCGTCTATGGTAACAGCCACTGTTCCCGTCATTTCTGAGGTACAGGATGTTGCGGTATTCAATGCAGAAACCGTATAATCGCCCGCAGCGGTTTGATCGCCAAAACTGATGACGGTTCCGGTTCCACTTACGATGGTGGAAGTTGGAGAACCATCAAGTAATAATGTGTATTCCACTCCGGTTTCGGAACCATCGAGACCAATTTCCACGCCTGTGCCGCCTGCGCAATAGCTTCCGCCGCCGGTAACATTGAAAGCAGTTGGATTGTCGTCAATGGTAACGGCCACTGTTCCGGTCATTTCTGAGGAACAGCTTGTATTTGTATTTTCAGCAGAAATCGTATAATCGCCCGCAGCAGTTTGATCGCCAAAGCTGATGACCGTTCCTGTTCCACTCACGATGGTGGAAGTTGGCGAGCCGTCGAGTAATAATGTGTATTCCACTCCGGTTTCAGAACCATCGAGGCCGATTTCAACGCCTGTGCCTCCTGCGCAATAGCTTCCGCCTCCGGTTACATTGAAAGCAGTTGGATTGTCGTCAATGGTAACGGCCACTGTTCCCGTCATTTCTGAGGAACAGGAAGTTGCGGTATTCAATGCAGAAACCGTATAATCACCCGCAGCAGTTTGATCACCAAAACTGATGGCCGTTCCTGTGCCGCTTACGATGATGGAAGTTGGTGAGCCGTCGAGGAGTAATGTGTATTCCACTCCGGTTTCGGAACCATCGAGACCAATTTCCACGCCTGTGCCGCCTGCGCAATAGCTTCCGCCGCCGGTTACATTAAAGGCTGTCGGATTGTCGTCGATGCTGATGGCGACTGTTCCCGTCATTTCTGAGGAACAGGAAGTTGCGGTATTCAATGCAGAAACCGTATAATCGCCGGCAGCGGTCTGATCACCAAAGCTGATGGCGGTTCCGGTTCCACTTACGATGGTGGAAGTTGGAGAACCATCTAGGAGTAATGTGTATTCCACTCCGGTTTCGGAGCCGTCCAGGCCGATTTCCACACCAGTACCGCCTGCGCAATAGCTTCCGCCACCTGTGACATTGAAAGCTGTTGGGTTATCGTCTATGCTGATGGCCACTGTTCCGGTCATTTCTGAGGAACAGGAGGTTGCTGTATTCAATGCAGAAACCGTATAATCGCCGGCAGCGGTTTGATCACCAAAACTGATGGCCGTTCCTGTGCCGCTTACGATGATGGAAGTTGGTGAGCCGTCGAGGAGTAATGTGTATTCCACTCCGGTTTCGGAGCCGTCCAGGCCGATTTCCACGCCTGTGCCGCCTGCGCAATAGCTTCCGCCACCGGTCACATTAAAGGCTGTTGGATTATCGTCGATAGTAACGGCTACTGTTCCGGTCATTTCTGAGGAACAGGAAGTTGCGGTATTCAATGCAGAAACCGTATAATCGCCCGCAGTGGTTTGATCACCAAAGCTGATGGCGGTTCCGGTTCCACTTACGATGGTGGAAGTTGGAGAACCATCTAGGAGTAATGTGTATTCCACTCCGGTTTCAGAACCGTCGAGACCAATTTCCACGCCTGTGCCGCCTGCGCAATAGCTTCCGCCGCCGGTAACATTGAAAGCAGTTGGATTGTCGTCAATGGTAACGGCCACTGTTCCGGTCATTTCTGAGGAACAGCTTGTATTTGTATTTTCAGCAGAAATCGTATAATCGCCCGCAGCAGTTTGATCGCCAAAGCTGATGGCGGTTCCGGTTCCACTTACGATGGTGGAAGTTGGAGAACCATCTAGGAGTAATGTGTATTCCACTCCGGTTTCGGAGCCGTCCAGGCCGATTTCCACACCAGTACCGCCTGCGCAATAGCTTCCGCCACCTGTGACATTGAAAGCTGTTGGGTTATCGTCTATGCTGATGGCCACTGTTCCGGTCATTTCTGAGGAACAGGAGGTTGCTGTATTCAATGCAGAAACCGTATAATCGCCGGCAGCGGTTTGATCACCAAAACTGATGGCCGTTCCTGTGCCGCTTACGATGATGGAAGTTGGTGAGCCGTCGAGGAGTAATGTGTATTCCACTCCGGTTTCGGAGCCGTCCAGGCCGATTTCCACGCCTGTGCCGCCTGCGCAATAGCTTCCGCCACCGGTCACATTAAAGGCTGTTGGATTATCGTCGATAGTAACGGCTACTGTTCCGGTCATTTCTGAGGAACAGGAGGTTGCTGTATTCAATGCAGAAACCGTATAATCGCCGGCAGCGGTTTGATCACCAAAACTGATGGCCGTTCCTGTGCCGCTTACGATGATGGAAGTTGGTGAGCCGTCGAGGAGTAATGTGTATTCCACTCCGGTTTCGGAGCCGTCCAGGCCGATTTCCACGCCTGTGCCGCCTGCGCAATAGCTTCCGCCACCGGTCACATTAAAGGCTGTTGGATTATCGTCGATAGTAACGGCTACTGTTCCGGTCATTTCTGAGGAACAGGAAGTTGCGGTATTCAATGCAGAAACCGTATAATCGCCCGCAGTGGTTTGATCACCAAAGCTTATGGCGGTTCCGGTTCCACTTACGATGGTGGAAGTTGGCGAACCGTCGAGGAGTAATGTGTATTCCACTCCGGTTTCGGAGCCGTCCAGACCAATTTCCACGCCTGTGCCGCCTGCACAATAACTGCCGCCTCCGGTAACATTGAAAGCAGCTGGATTATCGTCAATGGTAACGGCCACTGTTCCGGTCATTTCTGAGGAACAGGAAGTTGCGGTATTCAATGCAGAAACCGTATAATCGCCCGCTGCAGTTTGATCGCCAAAGCTGATGGCGGTTCCGGTTCCACTTACGATTGTGGAAGTTGGCGAACCGTCGAGTAATAATGTGTATTCCACTCCGGTTTCGGATCCATCGAGACCAATTTCCACGCCTGTGCCGCCTGCGCAATAGCTTCCGCCGCCTGTGACATTGAAAGCTGTTGGGTTATCATCAATGGAAACGGATACTGTTCCCGTCATATCGGAGGTGCAGCTTGTTGTCGTATTTTCTGCTGTGATTGTATAATCACCTTCCACTGTTTGATCTCCAAAGCTGATAGCTGCACCCGTTCCGCTTATGGTATGAGGAATCGATGAACCATCAATCACAAGAGTGTAGTCAACTCCGGTTTCGGAACCATCGAGACCAATTTCCACACCTGTGCCGCCTGCGCAATAGCTTCCACCGCCTGTGACATTGAAAGCAGTTGGCAATCCATTCACTACTAAGGAAACCTCATTACTATAAACTTCACCCGGACAATCACAGGTGATTTTACAACGATACTGTGTCTCTGTAATACCAGAAGTTGCACCAATAATCCGCAAAGTATCTGAATTTACATTTTGATAAACATCATCATTTTGGAGGTCTTCCCAGCCTTCAAGGCTTACCTGCCATTGGTATGTCAGGTTTGTACCTTCGGCAACAAGTCCAAAGAGGGTATCTCCATTTTCACAAACTTCAGCATCAGAAGGCTGCGTTATGATATTAATTGCGTCAGGCATTTCAAAACTAGCTTCCTCAGTAAAAGCTGAAGCACTAAATCCCTGATCTATACTTTGCACGCGCCAATAATATGTCCCGCCCGGCAGACAGGAAAAAGTTTTGGTCAAAGCCAAATCGTTCGATCCGTTGCCGGATATTTTCCGATGCCCATTGGCTATTGTGGCCAGGGGTGATTGCACTAAGTTTCCGCTTTCATCTTTAAGCATCAGGTTATAAGTCAGCGAAGCTACAGGAGTTTCGGTATCATCACCAGCACCCCAGCTTAATTCCACATCCGAACCAGTAATATTGGATATTGGACTAACCGGAGCTGAAGGAGGAGTGTTTGCATTCTCAGAATCATTCAAATATAGCATTGAATAAGCATCATAATCGGCACCCATAACAAAGATATCCGGTTTTCCGTCCTGATTGACATCTGCAACACGCACATCAGCAGCAGTAAGCTGCAGAACACCTGATGGAGTATTATCGAAACCTGAACCATTATTCAGGTATAAACCCTGGATCGCATATCCTGAAGCGCCTTCCGTTCCAATAAGAAATACATCAACAAGACCATCAGAGTTAAAATCGGCGAATCGTGCATCGCCTTCGCTAATATTTGGAAGATCCACATCATATTCAACAAAACCATTTCCGGCATTATTTGTATAAACGATTGTTGCTGCGGCAGAAGATTGCCCTGTGATAATCAGATCAATATAACCATCGCCATTAAAATCTGCCCAGTCGACACTTGCATAATCAAATCCAACAATACCACTAGTAACTTCCGTAAAAACGCCTGCATTATTTTTATACAATTTTGCGAAACGGCTACCGCTCCCATTATTTCCAATTGCAAGTAAATCCTGATCACCGTCATTGTCGATATCCTGCCAGGAAACAGAAGAATAAATCATCCCAAAAAGGTCATCATAAACTTCAAAACTTCCATTGGTGTTTTTATAGAGATAGCAATGTAGGGACATATCATCTGCCTGACCGCATATTGCAAGATCCTGATCGCCATCATTATCAAAATCAGCCCAATCAGCGCCTGCATATTGCAATGGCATGATGCCGGTTGAACTTACAACAGAAAAGCTCGTGCCGGTATTTTGATAGAGCGCAGAAAAAGTGACAGAGCCATGCCTATCGACCATAAAAATATCAGGTTGATTATCAAGGTTATAATCACAAACAGAAGCCTGAGCCCCCATAACACCATTTATTGAAAGCTCTGTAGGTGAAAAGCTTGTTCCGGTATTTTCATAAAAATATGATGAATATTGCCCAAAGCTTTCACCCTGATAGAAAATATCCAGGTCACCATCATCATCATAGTCGAGCCAAACGGAATTTCCATTGCTCAGACCGGGGAATTGGAATTGGGAATCCACAAAGAAAGTTCCTGTTCCGCCTCTTTCATACGCACCTTGGTCAATGGACGCACCATCAAAACGGTCGTTGCCAAGAATATCAAAATCACCAATAAGACTAGAGGAAGTTGCAGGATCTCCCTGATTGATACAGGGCGATGTTTCCTGAAGGCTGTAATCGGCCAGGCAGCCATTATACATAGTACCTGGACCGGCAGCAGGATCGGTAAATAATGGATCGCTATCGAGCAGGTTGGATGCTGTACCTTCATAAGAAGAAGGTCCACTTAAATAAAAACCAATTGTGCCCGCCTGAATATCAGAATAATAAAAATTCGGAACGGTGTTGGATGATGTTTCAATCCCTACCTGGATACCGCCCTGTGTTGAAGCATTGGCATAAAGGATGCTATTATAAACATCGACGGAAGTTTCGTAGAAATAAATCCCGCCGCCATAGGCCGCATTATTTTTTGCAAAAGTATTATTATAAAAAACTGATCCTGTGGCAGAAAGCTCAAGCCATGCACCCCCGCCTTTACCACTGGATTCGTTATTGGCAAACAATGAATTTAGAATGGTAATGGGATATGCATTGCTTCCCAGCAAAACGGCTCCACCATCACCAAGGCAGTTGTTGTTGCAAAAACTACAGCGGTCTATTTTCACCATAGTGCCGGTTGCATATATGGCGCCACCATCATCTTCGGCATAATTATTACGGAACGAACAGGATTTACAACTTACCTCCATCATGCTGCTGCCAATAAATAATGCGCCACCTGAGTATGCCTGGCTACTGCGATATCCGGCTTTGCCATGTTCAAAAACGCAATAATGAAAGAATGTTTCTTCGGAGCTTGAATAGGTTTCTACTTCAATTCCCCGCCATCCTTCTTCCGTATCCACCGGACGAAACCAAACGGAATCGGCAGCTGTTCCTGTGGCCTGCAAGCAACCTTCCACGCGGATTTTATATGGACCGGCAAAAAGCACCCGAACGCCGGGATTTATGGTAACTTTACCCATATCCATAATGGTGACATCGCAGTTTACATAAACAGTATCGGTTGACCATGTTACATACTCTGAAATATTGCCACAAACAATGGTATGGTCGGTCACTTCCAAGGTTTTATTGTAGGTAGTTAGTGTGAGGTCTGTAACTATTTCTGAAGTAATCTGACAGGTATAAACGCCGGCATCATCGTTTACGATTTCACTTAAAACCAGGTTTGGGGCAGTTTCTCCGGAAAGGATAGAACCGTCTTTATACCATTGGTAAAGGTTTGCCGTACCCGAAATATCGGTTGTGAATGTTACTTCACCACCGGGATTGGCGACAATAAATTCTTCTGTATCGACCTCTTTTTGAGGATTATACTCAAAAGTTGGCGCGCCACCCCCAGCAAGATAAGTTTCAATATCCTGGAATTCAATATGATTTGATTGGATGCTGTAATTCACCAAAGTAGCTATTGAACTAAAATCGGGCAGATCAAGAAACTCATTATTTTGAATATTCAATGAAATCAAATTAACTAAAGCGGTTAATTCTGAGGGAATACTAGTGAAGGAATTATCGTATAAATATAAATATTGCAAAGCCGTTAAACTTCCCAATTCTGCAGGAATGCTCCCTTCCAGGCTGTTACCTACTAAACTTAAAGTGGTCAAGCTAGCCAGGGCGCCATATTCAGTGGGAATACTTCCGGTAAAGTTATTATAGGCTAAATCCAGTGATTTCAAATTTGTTAAATTCCCAAGTTCCGGCGGCAGGCTGCCACTTAAGGCATTAATACCGAGATCCAAATATTGCAGGTTCGCCAAATTCCCGAGTTCCGGAGGGATTGATCCTGACAATGCATTGCCATGCAAGCCCAAACTATACAGATTGGGCATTGCACCAAGTTCCGGAGGAATGCTCCCTGTGAGGGAATTATTAGTTAATTTCAATTCAATCAATGCAGTTAATCCACCTAATTCAGAAGGGATACTCCCGCTCAAATTATTAGTTTCCAGATACAGGGATTTTAAAGAGCTCATATTACCTAACTCTGGGGGAATACTCCCTGTAAGCGAATTCGTATATAAATAAAGATAACGCAAGTTCGTCAAATTACCTAGCTCTGCCGGAAGGCTACCGCTAAGTGTATTGTTTGATAAATTCAATTGATCCAGGATCGTCAGATTACCTAATGTCGATGGGATTTCTCCAGTGAGCAGGTTTTGGCTTAAATCGAGTTCCATCAGCTGTGAGAGGCTTCCAAGCTCAGAAGGGATGCTTCCACTTAAGTCATTTTGTCTTAAAATCAGATACTGAAGATTTGCATAACTACCAAATTCTGTTGGAATAGAACCGCTCAATGAATTATTATCCAGGTAAAGCGCTTGAAGATTGCTCAAGTTACCCAGTTCTGTTGGAATACTGCCATCCAATTGGTTATTCGCTAAGTTCAGGTATGTTAGACTGGATAGATTACTCAATGAAGTGGGTATATTCCCGCTTAGATTGTTTGTAAACAAAGTCAGAAATGACAAATTGGATAAATTTCCCAACTCAGTGGGAATTGCACCGGTCAATTCATTGGTGCTCAGGTTTAATTCGATCAGATTGGATAGATTCCCCAGTTCAGGTGGAATGGTTCCACTAAAAGTATTTGAATAAAGGTAGAGGTACTGCAAGCTTGTCATATTACCCAGTTCGGGCGGAATCGTTCCGCTCAAAGTGTTTTGATACAAAGACATCCATGTTGCTGACGACAAACCTCCAAGTTCCGTTGGAATTGTCCCATTCAGCGCGTTTCCTTCCAGACGTATTTCGCTTACCCGATCTCCACTTACAGTAATCCCATACCAGGAATTTAAGGGTCCGGTAAGCCAATTGGCATTATCCGTCCAGTTTGCACCATCGGTGGAATTGTAGAGCGCAACAAGTGCAAGGCTATCGGATTCCATATTATAATCCGTAACCGTCAGTGTTTTGCTGTAGGTTGTGAGGGTAAGGTCGGTGACAATTTCTGAAGTAATCTGGCAGGTATAAACGCCGGCATCATCATTGGTGATATTACTTAAGGTCAAATTGGGATCCGTTTTTCCGGAGAGGATGGAACCATCTTTATACCATTGGTAGAGATTTGCAGAACCGGAGACATCGGTAGTAAAGGTTACTTCCTCACCGGTATTGGCTGTTTGGTTTTCTTCGGTATCGACGAGTTTTTGGGGATTATAGGTAAAAGTAGCCGCACTTCCTCCCGCAAGATAGTCTTCTATGGGTTGAAATTCGATATGGTTATTATCAATTTCATAATAATTCAATGTGGAAATACTACTAAAATCTGGTATATCTGTGAAATCATTACTTTGTAAAAACAAAATTGTCAAATTTGTCAAATTACCCATTTCAAAAGGAATGCTGCTACTCAGTTGATTACCATTTAATCTCAAATCAGTCAAATCCGTCAAATCACCCAATTCGGAAGGGATGCTGCCACTAAGTTGATTAGAGAATAAATACAAATGATCCAAATTCGTTAGATTGCCCAATTCGGAAGGGATGGTGCCGCTCAATTGATTTTCGTATAATTTTAAGCTTGTCAAATTCGTTAAATTACCCAATTCGGAAGGCAGTGTTCCGCTCAATGCATTCGTTGACAGAGTCACTTGTGTAACCCGATCACCACTCACCGTAATCCGATACCAAGTACTCACTGGCCCGGTCAGCCAGTTGGTATTATCCGTCCAGTTGGCACCATCGGTAGAATTGTATAAAGCCACCAGCGCGAGGCTATCCGTTTCATTAACGGCCTGTGCATTTGACTTCGGATTTAAGATTACAATGGAAAAAAGGAAAAACAGGGACAATCCAATAATTCTCCCATAATTCTTTTGGGGGGCAAATAAAGGGCTCATTTGGCTACAATTTTAATACTACAAATCAAACTCAATAATGTCCAAAGTTATGAAATTCATCTTAATATCCCAAGCAACAATCACATAAAATTATAAGATAAAATCAAATAAGGTTCTACACGGAATTTCGTGGAAAGAAAAATCACTTTATTTCCAAAGAGATTCCTCCAAAGTTTTCCTCATGCTTCGGAAACTTTGTCGGAATGACGCGTTTTTAAGAAGTCCGGAGGCAAATGCGGCGAGGACGTGTTTAAAATATACTACTGTGTCCTCGCCGCATTTGCCGTAAACGCCTAATAAACAGCGTCATTCCGACTGGAACAAAGCCAAACGAAGTGATTAAGGCTTTGTCCCGATAGTTATCGGGAGGGAGGAATCTGTTAGGGATCAATAGTTTATTAATAAATATCTGCATATTATTTTCAAACATTATTGTTACCCACGGAATTCCTAGTAGAACCTCAAATAAAATATAAAAACCGCCCAAGGCAGGAATTTCTTAGTATTTTTGGAGATACAGAATCTTCAAATATTTTGCAGATGAGAAAAGAAAACGAATTGCCTCTGGCAACCGAAAAATGGGGCTGGAAATACCATCATACCGGCATTCCAACGAAAAAGCCCATGCCCGGCGAACGATACATCCCGCAATTTGGCATGTTTGTTTGTGGTTTTCCCGAAAGCCCGTTTGGTATAGAGTTTATGCGCTTTGAAAAAAACAGCCAGATACATCCCTATGTGCAGCAAAACACGCATGTGGCCTTTGTTGTGGATGATATTGAAGTAGCCATCGAAAAATCAGGCTGCGAAGTTTTATGCCCCCCAAACCCGCCTTCCGAAGGTGTGCAGGTGGCAATGCTACGCCATGGCGATGCTGTAATCGAGATTATGAAATTTGAATAAAGCATTCATAAAATGAAATATCTTTTTTGTTATAGAATTTTTCATATAATCTTACTCACCTTACTCCTTTTACCCTTTACGAATCTTGCACAGGACAATCATTATTGGACCCAGCAATACGGCGCACGGGCTGCACTATTGGGCGGGAGCATTATCGGGCAGGCCGACGATAACAGCAGCATTTATTATAATCCGGGCTTTCTTGGTTTTCTGGATTCCAGCACGCTCAACCTAAATGCGAACATATACAGTTACGAACGTATGAGCATCCGCAACGGCGCCGGCGAAAATGTGGACATAACTTCCCGTCAACCAAACATTTATCCTCAGTTTTTGTCGGGAACGGTGAAATTAAAAAAAGAAAGCCCCATTGTTTGGTCGTATGCTCTATTCACAAGAAACCACAGCAATTATTATACGCGTTTAAGGCATCAGGATTTCTACAATGTGGTAGAAAGCTCTCCTGAAAATGAATTATATATCGGCAGTTTTGAATACAGCAACCAAATTGATGAGCAATGGGGCGGTATTGGTACTGGGATGAAACTAAACAAGCATTTTGCCATCGGATTATCCACATTTATTGGTTATCGCTTTCAAAATTACCAGTTTAGCTATTATACACGCATGATGGCAAAAGACAATTTCGATGAGGCATATTTTGCATCTACAAACTGGTATGAAGACATTTATCTGCAGGAGTTTTATTTACTTTGGAAAATCGGCCTGAGCATGGATTTTGGAAAATTAAAAAGTGGCCTCACCATTACCACGCCCAACTTGCCACTTTATGGCTGGACAAATGTTCAGCGCGAAAACTCTCAATACAACCTAAACCGATCCGTAGAAGGCGAAATATATGATGATGTTTTATTAATCGACCGGCAGGAAGATTTACCTACTCACTACAAATTTCCCTGGTCGTTTGGTGCCGGCATCAGCTATCAAATAAGTAAGCGGCTTAACATACTGGCCTCCTGCGAATATTTCACCAAAGTAGATTTATATGAAATGGTGAAAGCTGACCAAAAACCTTTTTTATATCCCGAAAACTCTGCCTTTGCGGATTACCTGAAGGGCATTCGTTTCCTATCCGTATATGGCGTTAATAATGAAGTATTTAATTATAGTTTTGGAACGGAATTCAAAATCAATGATAAACTAAGCTGGCTTGCAGGTTTCCGCACTGACCACAGTCATTTTAAAGCCAGCGAACGTGTAGATTATGACAGGCCTGAGGTTCTTTTCATTTCGGCCTTTGATATCGACCTCTACCATATCTCCACAGGGCTGGTCGTCCATAAGCCCAAATCGCGATTTACTGCCGGGATCAATTATGCTTTTGCCCGAGAAAACAATGTACAACAAATCATAAATTTTACCGATCCTAAAGATTATAATTTCCTGGTAGGCAACAATGCGCCTGTTGCAAATGTAATGATCAATTCTTACAGTTTAATTATTGGTTATTTACACTATTTCTGATTCCGAAACGATTATTCCTCCCGCGAGCACATCTTTTCCTTTATAAAAAACAGCTGATTGACCGGATGCAGGAGCAAAAAGTTTTTCCTTCGTGGAAATTTTAAAACAGGAACCCATCATTTCTATATTTTTCACTTCATGATGTTCGTCTTTCCCTCTAATTTTCACGGTCATTTCCGGAACAAATTCAAATTGCGCCTGCTTTTGGAGCCGTATATCCTGCAAATAAAACTGACATGACAGGGCGGCAGAGAAACTTCCCGCCCGGATTTGCATCCCGGAATAATCGGCAAAGCTTGCAAAATAATCAATACTGTTTCTGTTAATCATCATCCCGCAAGTATAATCAGATGCTTTCATTTTCTGGCCCGTCTGATCATCTTCGGAGAAAACCAGATTAAACTCTTTCGGTTTCATCAGCGATTGCTGTTCCATTTGCGCCATGAAATCATCGTGCTGAAAACCCGCGGCAAAACACAGATCAAAGCTTTCCCTTTTCTTTGATAAGCCGGAAGGCAATTTCTGACCGGCTAATTTGCGCACATCACTTTTCATCATATTGCCTAATGGAAAAATACAGCGATCTAATTGCAACTGCCCGAGCGCATACAGCATAAAAGACTGATCTTTAACAATATCAGCAGCCTGCTTCAAAAAGTATTTTCCTTTATACTGCCCAATACGCGCGTAATGCCCGGTAGCAACCCGATCTATGCCCAAATCATTGGCAAAGTCGATTAAAGACGTAAATTTTATCAAAGGATTGCATGGGATGCAAGGAAAGGGACTAATTCCACAACTTCTTGCGTTTAAGTAAGGTTCAAAGATCTTTTGCCGAAAGTTCATGCCAACATCTTCCACAAAAACCCGAATACCAAGGTATTGCGCAAGTTTTTCAACTTCCCTCCGCTCCTGCTCAAATCGGGTTTTCAGGAAAGGGTTTGAAATTTCGGACCACATATTCAGCAGCAAGCCCGTTACTTCATAAGATTGCTCTTTGAGTATCACAGCACTCACGGCGCTATCGATCCCACCGCTTAAACCAACGACAACATTTTTTCCGGCCATATCGGACAAAAATAGAATTATGCTCCAAAATGTGCAGAAATATCGATATTTTTTTTAAACTTTGTAATCGATTAAAATGAAAAAGCTGGATATAAGCATATTATACGCCGAAGACGAAGACCTTTTCAGGGAAACCATCTCCGAATACCTTGAAAACAGGATTGAGACGGTGATTACGGCAAAAGACGGCAAGTCGGGCCTGGAGCTATTTAAAAGTGCGCAACCTGATATTGTGGTCACTGACATAGCGATGCCGGGAATGAACGGATTGAGGATGCTACGCGAGATAAAAAAAATACAGCCTGAAGTTCTGAGCATTGTCACAACATCATATGGCGAAACCAGTTATTTTTTGCAGGCCATTGAAATAGGCGTTTCCCGCTTTGTATTGAAACCATTCGATTTGAATGAATTATGGCTTGCCATAGAGCAATTGAGCGAATCAATAATCACAAAAAGACAATTAAAATTTCAGGAACAAAAACAAAAAAAAGCCGAAGAAGAACTTCGCGAAAGTGAAGAACGTTTCCGCATATTATTTCGGGATATGCCCGGCGCCATCATGATTGCCCGACCGGAAAACGGGCAAATAATTGATTGCAACCAAAGCGCATGTCAGCTTTCAGGATACACAAAGGAAGAACTGATACTGAAGAAACAAAACAATTTGGTTACTGAAGATCAAGAAATAATAAGAACCTTTAACGAAAAAGCAAGGCAGGAAGAAGGCAGAAATGCGCTCAGTGGCGAATTTCATCTAAAACACAAAAACGGCCAAATTATTCCAATTGAAATCAGGCAAAAAAACATCCGCTACCATGGTGAAGATGTAATTTTTGGTATTATAAGCGATATCAGCCAGCGCAAAAAACAGGAGGACATTAAAAAGCGCTATCAGTCAGCTTTGGAGAAATTAGTCGAACTGCGCACAGAAGAACTTCAGCAAACCAATGCCGAACTCAAAGAAAATATTGATTCGCTCAACAAAGCTCAGGAGTTACTAAAAAAAAGGGCGCAGGCCGAACAATTAATTACAGAAATTTCAGGAAACATCATAAATATACCCCTCAAACAGCTTGATGAATACATTAAAATCAGCCTCGAAAAAACGGCTTTGCTAAGCGGAGCACAATATGTGTTTATCAAAATATACCATAAAAAAAATAAAATTGACGCATTTTACGAATGGCATTTGAACGGTTCTTCCGGAATAAGGGAATTTGCGGACAAGCTTCACAAAAAACAAAATCAACTTCTGGAAGCATTGCAACGCACAAAATTTATTGTAAAAAAATACAACAACAATACCAGCGGATTATACCATCAACTGCTCTACAAAAATGAGCTTTATGGCACAGTTGGAATTGAAAGCCAGAATAAAAAATCCAAATGGCACAAAGAAGACATTTTTCTTTTAAGCATGCTGGGCAAAGTAATCATCAATTCGTTTTTTCAAAAGATAGATACATTACAAATCATTGAAAATGAAGAAAAAGCCCACGCCCTGCTCAATGCCAGCAACGACATCATGCTATTGATTAATGATCAGTTCAGGATATTGGATTTGAACGATATTGCGATCAAAAGCCTAAATCTTAAGAAGGGCGACAAACTGCAAAGCTGTTTTAAGACAGAAAGTTGGAAAACCCGAAAAAAATACATTGAACAGGTTTTTACAAATGGAGAAAGGGTTCAATTTACAGATGAAGTCGATAAGCATATCTTTGAACACATCTATTATCCCGTTCATGCGCACGACAACCAAAATAAAAGGCTTGCAATTCATATACGCGACATCACCGAATCGCGGAATGCTACTTTGGAAATAAAGCGCCAGAACCAATTCTTGAATACCTTATTGGAAAGCATACCCAGTCCTGTTTTTTTTAAGAGCCTGGATGGCGAGTACATTGGCTGTAATCAACAGTTTATCAACTTTTTAGGGCTGAAAAGCGAGGAAATCATCGGAAAAAAACCTCATGACCTTGTCCCTAAAGAGCTAGCAGATGTTTACATCACAAAAGACCAGGCCCTGATCAAGTCGAAAGGAATCCAACGTTACGAAGCCAAGTGCATGACCAAAGACGGCTCATTGCGCGATGTGGCTTTTTACAAAAGCATCTACTATGATGCCTACGGGAATGCGGAAGGAATTATTGGCATCATGCTCGATATTACACGGCGCATCGACTACGAAAACAAGCTGGAAGAGCTGAATGAAACATTGGAGCGCAGAGTTAAAGAAGAGCTGGACAAAGCTGAAAAACAAAGACAAATCCTCATTCAAAAATCCAAACTGGAATCTTTAGGAGAGCTAGCTGCAGGCATGGCACATGAAATCAACCAGCCCCTTGGAGGCATCAGTATGGGATTGGAAAATATTTTATACAAACAGGATACAGGAAAGCTAAAGCCTGATTACTTAACGGGTAAAATTGGACAATTATTTGAAAATATTAACCGGATAAAACAAATTATCAACCATATACGCACTTTTAGCAGGGATCAGCAACATGCAAAACTAGAGGAAGTCAGCATAAGCGAAGTAATCAAAAATGCACTTACTTTGGTAAAGGCACAATTTAAAAGTCATTCCATTAATCTTTTTATTGATCATCCGAAGTATAAATGCACTTTTTTTGGCAACAAATACCGAACGGAACAAGTTATCCTCAACCTGCTATCCAATGCGCGCGATGCGGTCAATGAAAAAGAAAACAGCCTGCAACGGCCTGATCCATACCAAAAGAATGTTGAAATCCGTTATTATTGCCGGGACAGAAAATGTTATATTGAGGTATGGGACAATGGCTCTGGGATAAAACCCGAAAATAAAGACAGAATTTTTGAACCATTCTATACTACCAAAAGCGATAGCTCGGGAACTGGGCTGGGGCTTTCTATCAATTATGGAATCGTTCAGGATATGGGTGGCGAAATCAAAGTCGATAGTATCAGCGGAGAAAGCACGCTTATGACTGTGGTTTTTCCGCTAATAAACGAAAAACAGCTTTAAATAAACAGTAAACGAATAAATAATGGAGCGGTTTAATTATAAATTACTTATCATTGAAGACGATGAACCTTCGATGGTATATTACGAACAAATTTCAGAAAGGCATGTAAAACACGTGTATTTTGCCCGAAATGCTTTTGATGGCATTGAGCTTTTCAACAAACACAAACCCGACCTTGTGCTTACAGATATCAATATGCCGGAAATGAATGGCCTGGAAATGGTCCAGCGGATAAAGCTCAACAAGCCCGACCTGCGCTTTATTATCATGTCGGCCTATGGTCAGTCTGAGTTTTTCATCAAGGCCATTGAACTAGGCGCCAAAGGATTTTTGCTCAAACCTGTTGACAGGCAAAAATTATCGAACTTGCTTGTTGACTGGGGCAAACAAATATCGATGGAACAGGAGTATAACAAACAACAGGAAGAAAACCGCAAACAGAAACAACTCCTGATCCAAAAGTCAAAGCTTGAATCACTTGGCAAGCTTGCTTCAGGCATTGCCCATGAAATAAATCAACCTTTGGGCGGTATTTCAATGGCACTGGAAAACATCATTCAAAAAAATGAAAACAAAGCCCTGAACGCATCCTACATGAATGCAAAAATGGAGAGCATAAGTCAGCATATCAAACGGATAAACAATATTTTGGAGCATATCCGCACCTTTAGCATGATCCAAAAAGATGACCTTAAAACCCATTTTAACCCCAATGAATGCATATCAAATGCCCTCCGGCTCACTAAATCCGAAATCCAAAACAATAAAATATCCATCACGCATCAGCTCACCGATAAACCTTTCAGTATAAAGGGCAACCGTTTTCGATTGGAACAGGTAATACTGAGCCTGATAGGCAACTCAATTGAAGCCCTGAACCAAAAAGCAAAAGAAAAGCAGGACTTCAACGATAAACGAATTAAAATAGGCTCGCGTTTAACTACTGATAACCTGATAATTGAACTGGAAGACAACGGAACCGGAATTGAGCTTGAAAATATTGAAAATATTTTTGATCCTTTTTTTACCACAAAAAGTCCTGACAAAGGCAGCGGCCTTGGACTTAGCGTTGTATATGGAATTATTCAGGATATGGGAGGGACTATCAGGGCTGAGAGCGAAAAAGGAGCTTATACCCGTATAATCATCCAACTACCAATAGCACAAAATAAACTATGAACATCAACAGAATAAGTGTACTTTTTGTCGAAGATGATCCTTTAACCGTAAGCTTTTATAAACGCGTGCTGGGGCCATTGGTCAACGACCTATACATAGCCGAAAACGGCCAGGACGGACTGAAGCTATATCTCGAAAAAAAACCTGATCTAATTATTACAGATGTTGCCATGCCTATTATGAACGGGCTGGACATGATTGACGAAATCAGGAAAATCAATCCAGATACACGCTTTATTATTATGTCGGCCTTTGAGCAGCCCCGCAAGTTTATGCAGGAACGGCATGTAGATTCGGACGACTTTCTCGCAAAACCTGTGGACCGTAACAAGCTGCAACTGATTATTACAAAAGTTTCCGACATCATTCAATTGGAAAAGCAAATTAAAGCGGAACGCGAAAAAAACCAGTACCAACAACAATTGCTGATCCATAAATCCAAACTCGAATCCTTAGGTAAACTTGCCGCCGGAATTGCGCATGAAATCAACCAACCCTTAGGAGGTATTGCCATGAGCATTGAAAACATGCATTATAAGCTCAAGCAGGACAATATCGACAAACAATATTTCAATGAAAAGATTGTTACAATCAGCAATAATATCGAACGCATCAATAAAATCATTGAGCATATCCGCATTTTCAGCAGGGCACAAGGAACAGACAAAGCCGAACTTTTCTCGGTTAACGAAGCCATTTCTAACGCGCTATCCTTAACCCGGACCCAATTAAAAAATCATGGAATACAGGTTCGTACCGACATCAGCGACAGCAACTTAATGGCATTGGGCAACAAATACAAACTTGAACAGGTATTAATAAACCTGATAAATAATGCCCGGGCTGCGTTGAAACAAAAAGAAAAGGAGACAACAGAAAACTTTGTCCCATCTGTTTTTATCCGCTCATCAATACAAAACGAAAAAATAACCATAGAAGTAGAAGATAACGGAAGCGGCATAGAAGAAAAAACCCAGCAAATGATTTTCGACCCGTTTTTTACAACAAAATCAGAAGGAGAAGGAACGGGACTGGGACTTTCTATTTCGTATGGCATCATAAAAGAAATGCATGGCGAAATCGAAGTATTTTCGGAATTTGGAAAAATGACCTGCATGAAAATCACTTTACCCAAACAAAACTAAACTGCAACAATAAAAACTATGCAAAACGGAGCAAAAGATAACCGACTGAATATTTTAATCATTGATGACGAAGAACTCTATAGGGAAGAAATCGGGGAATTTCTGACAGACCACAGTTTTAATGTGTTTAAAGCCGGATTGCCATCACAGGCACTGAAAATTTTCAGGGAAGAAGAGATTGATATTGCTATAATGGACATCCGCTTGCCGGAAATGGACGGCTTACAGCTTCTAAAAACAGTAAAAACAGATTATCCTGATACGGAAATTATTATGATCAGCGGACACGGCGATATGGACAGTGTGATTCAGGCTTTGCGCAACGGGGCAACCGATTTCTTTTCAAAGCCCTTTCGACTTGCCAATGTGCTGCATGCGATTGAGCGCACCAAACGTTTCCTCAACCTCAACAAAAAACTGAAAGAAGCAGAACATAATTTTGACCTCATCAGCCGCAAGCTGGATGACAAATATGGTCAGGTCATTGTGGGACAAAGCTCGGCTATGAAAAACGTCACAAATCTCATCTCCAAAGTTTCCGCAAGTGACGACACATCCGTTTTGGTAATCGGCGAAAGCGGCACAGGAAAAGAGCTGATTGCCCGTGCCATTCACTATATGAGCCGAAGGAAAGACAAATATTTCTATGCCGTAAACAGCTCAGCCATTACGGAAAGCCTTTTTGAAAGCGAATTTTTCGGGCATAAAAAAGGCGCTTTTACCGGCGCTTCCGACGACCGTGCAGGCTGGTTCGAAATTGCAAATGGCGGAACGCTTTTTCTCGATGAAATCGGAGACCTGCCCATGAACCTCCAAACTAAATTCCTGCGCGTTCTCGAAGAAAAGAAAATCAGCCGCGTTGGAACAACTACGGAAACCGATATTGACGTGCGTATTGTAGCGGCAACACATCAAAACCTTAAACAGCTTACCGATGAAAAAAAATTCCGGCTTGATTTGTTCCACCGCCTCAACTCTTTTGTAATTGAAGTACCGCCACTGCGCAAACGCAAAGACGATATCCCGCTCTTGCTCGAACATTTTGCAGCCGATCATGCACAAAAAATGAACAAGAACACTCCATCTATTGACCCCTCGATCTATGAAGGATTGATGCAATACAGTTTTCCGGGCAATATCAGGGAGCTGAGAAATATGGTAGAAAGAGCCATTATCCTCTGCGACGGAAACCGCCTCCTGCCCAAACACTTTGAACTGAACAAGCTCATGCGCCAGGTGCAGGAAGAAGGAAACTTAGAAGGGATGAGCCTAAACCTTGAGATGCTTGAAAAAAATGCACTGATTCAGGCGCTGAAACAAGCGAATTATAATAAATCACAGGCAAGCCGATTTCTGGGCATCAGCTATCAATCGCTCGACAGGAGAATTAAAAAATTTAATTTGAAATTTGAGAAAAAGCTCACTTTTTAATGTCGCAACCAAAAAAATTCATTTTAGCGTGAAAACCCATAAATTAAATTATACGGAAACGGGATATTATCCGAAATCGGATATAAATTTAGTTACACTCCTATTAATCAACGACTTAACATTAATTTAACCTTACTGACCATAAAACACCATATCGTTTTCGGATAAGAGACAACAGGCTAAAAGCATTTAAAAAAAATTTTAATCTTGTTTTTCAGCAACTTACAAATTATGGCACGGCCTTTGCATAATAAAGGGAGCAAACGCTCATAAAAAAAGTGAATATTGCAAACCAAACCAAATAAAATCAAACGCTCTTAACTACTTTTTATTAATTGTTTCAATTTTCTTAAGTTTACTTAATTATTTTTTGATTACTGTTTTACCAGGGCCGTTCCAGGCCCTGGGTTTTTTTTGCCCTTTTGTAGCCTATCCAGATTTTTCAGAATTCACTGTTCAATTATCCAAAAGCCACTTCCACACCGGTTTTACTGTGATTTTATATCCATCGGTTTCCATATCGTATTCCTCATCTTCTGTAAGAACGAAACCATTATCAAGTCCATAGTCTTTCATGGCTTCTGTTAAACCGGCGATCTCGCGCTGTTTTGTATTTTCATCGAGCAATGTTCGGCTAACCTGTATGGCCTGAGTAATTTGCAAACCTTGTTTAATAATAAAATCGCATTCTTTTTTTTGCTGATGAAAGTAAACTTCATAGCCCCTGCGCATCAATTCAACAAAAACCAGATTCTCCAGATAGCGCCCATAATCATCAGAAATCCTGAAGGCAATGTAACTGAGCATACCATTGTCGATACAATAAACTTTTCGGCGGTTTGCAAACTGCTTTTTTAAGGAATGGTCATATTGGAATATTTCAAACAAAAGAAAAGTATCCTTTAAGTATTCAAAATATTTATCGGCCAACTCATACGACAAACTTAAGGAAGTCCTAATCTTATTGATATTAAATGGTTTACCAATATTAGAAAGCAAAAAAAGTGCCACTTTTTTAACGCTACCATAATTTTTTAAATTATGGCGCGCCACGATATCTTTGAGGATAATGGTTTCGTAATATGAAATGATCCCCTGCCTTTTTAATTCCGGATCAAGCGAAGCAAGCTTTGGAAAACCACCATCAGTAAGAAAATCATTGAAAGCCTTTTTAAAGCTCAATTTCTGAGTTATCAATTTCGCTTTTGTTGGTGAAGGCAAATCCTTAAACAAGAGATACTCCTTAAAACCCAAAGGGAGTGTATTAATGGCAATAAACCGCCCACTGAGTGCCGTGCCAAATTCCCTGCTCAGCAATTTTGAAGAAGATCCTGTCACATAAAAATGAGCCCGGTTCAATTCATAACCCATCAAGACCCACTTTTCCCATTGATCTACATTTTGCACCTCATCCAGAAAGATATGTGGCTTTGTAGCGCTGTTCACAAATTCCCGATACACTTCAAAAATCTGCTCCAGCAATTCACTGTCTAAACCAGTTCCAAATCGTGGATCTTCAAAATTCACAAAGAGAATATCTTTTTTTTCTATACCCTGCTCATGAAGCGCACGAATATGATTGATCAACAAAGTAGATTTCCCTGAACGCCTGATTCCCCGCAAAACAATCACTTCGCCACTATTGAGATAGTGATTTATCTTTTCCTGATAATTTTCTCTGATAATATAAGCCGGAACTGGTTTATCCCAGTAATTCCAGTCATTGAGTATGCCGAACAATTTATTCTTTTCCATGATGATTTTTAATATTGAGAACCAAAAATAAACAAAAGTTTCGGTTAACTGAAATAAAATCAACCAATAAGTTTCAGTCAACTGAAATAAATCATCCTAAAAAGTTTCAGTGAACAGAAAAAACAGCCTGTTATAATCGCAGGAACATACTGTAATTTGGTTTTCAAAACGTTTTGTCTGCCACAGATCCATCCTTCAAGGCACTATCCAACCAATTACGGATCATTTTTCCGCCCTCGGGGGTCATAATGGATTCGGGATGAAACTGAATACCGTAAACCGGAAGCTCTTTGTGCTCCAAAGCCATTATCAAACCCTCCTGATCATGGGCAGTAACCCTCAATACATCCGGAAAAGTTTTCTCATCCACACACCATGAGTGGTATTTGCCGCCAATAAATTTGATTGGGATTTCAGAAAATATCAGCGATGTACCGGTATGATACATTTCCGCTGCCTCACCATGCGCCACGCGCCCCACATGCCTCAATTTGCCTCCAAAAGCTTCTGCAATAGCCTGATGGCCAAGGCAAACACCCAAAACCGAAATATTTTTCCCTGCCCGAAGAATCAGTTCCTTCAAAACCGGACGTTCATGCGGCAAACCGGGGCCCGGCGAAAGCAGCACTTTGTTATAATCCGATAATCGACTCAAATCCAAATCTTCCGGAAAACAAATATCATAATTCAGCCAGCCATCCTCACGAATGATTTGCACCAGATTATGCGTAAAAGAATCATGATTATCAACAATGAGTAGCTTCACCGGCAAAAATTTGCGCAAAAATAGGCAAAGCCACGAAAACCCGTATGAAACCAATAAAGCTTTTGATGTATTTTTGCCCCATGTGCATAAGTTATCTGAATAAAACTGCGGCCATAAAAAAAATGAACCAATGGGGAGATAGAAGAAAAGCCTTCTTCTTTATTATTGATTTTAAAGCAGAAAACAGCATAATTCTAGAACCGGAGGAAGCCCATAAAAATGGAATTCTTTTTCAGATCGGCAAATCATCAAATTTTCAGCAAAAGGAACAAACGAGCAAGCAGCCTGTGCTTATAAAAACTTTTCCTGTTGCTTTTGAGGAATACGAAAGAAGTTTCCGGTTGGTAAAAAATGAGTTAAACTTCGGGAATTCATACCTCACAAACCTCACCTGCCGCACAGGAATTGAAACAAATCTTTCACCGGCAGAGATTTTTATGAGAAGCAAAGCGATGTACCGTATTTTCCTTCCCGGTCATTTCGTAGTTTTTTCACCCGAACGTTTCATACAAATTGATGCAGGCGGCCAAATCCACTCCCACCCCATGAAAGGAACTATTGACGCATCCATTCCCGATGCCGAAAACAAAATCCTCAGCGACCGCAAGGAAATGGCCGAGCACAACACAATTGTGGACCTCATCCGCAATGATTTAAGCAAAATTGCTGAGCACGTGCGCGTTAAAAAGTTCCGCTATATCAACCATCTCAAAACATCGCACAAAAACCTGCTCCAGGTCAGTTCGCAAATCAGCGGACAATTGCCAACAGAGTGGAGATCAATGCTGGGAACGCTACTTTTTGATTTATTGCCTGCAGGCAGCATCAGCGGTGCACCCAAGGAAAAAACCATAGAGATTATTGAAGCTGCTGAAAAACACGCCAGAAGATTTTATACCGGCATTACAGGATATTTTGATGGATCCAGCTTTGACAGCGGGGTGATGATCCGTTTTATTGAAATTAAGGACGGAAAACTGTTTTACCGAAGCGGTGGCGGGATTACAGTAAACAGCGAAGCCAATTATGAGTATGAAGAAATGAAAGACAAGATTTATGTCCCAGTTTATTGAGAGTATTTCATGTCAAAACGGCCGATTTCCGCTGCTCCCTTATCACCAAAGGCGCATGGAACGCACTTTCCGTTCCCTGGGATTCACAACAACACCCATATTGCTCGATCAACTAGTTTCGGAAATCGAAAAACCCCAAAAAGGACATTTCAAATTCAGGCTGATATACGATCAAAACGGAATCCGTTCCTACACCTTCTCTCCCTATGCAACCCCTTGCATCAAAAGCCTGAAAATCGTGCATAATGATGAAATTGAATATGCACTGAAATCAACCGACCGTAGTTTTTTAAACCGGCTTTACGAGAAAAAAGGCCATGCCGATGATATCATCATCATAAAAAACCAGCAAGCGACGGATTCATGGTTTTGCAATTTGGTTTTTAAGGCCGGAAATCAATTATACACGCCCAAACACCCCCTTTTGGAGGGATGCCGCCGGGCATATTATCTTGATGAAGATATTATCAGCCCACTGGAAATTCATTGGAACGAAATTAAATCTTTTGATGGCGTATATTTAATCAATGCCATGCTTCCTTTGGAGGAAGCTCCCTATGTTCCTGTTGATCAAATTTTTGGATTATAAATCCACTACTTCGGCCACAACAAAAGTACTTCCACCCACAAAAACCAGGTCATTTTGATTGGCTGCATGCACAGCGGCACATAGCGCTTCATTGACATTCGGATATGCTCCTCCTTTTAGTCCTGCCTCATCAGCTTTATCTTTTAAAATATCCACAGCCAGTCCACGGGGAATATCCGGACAGGCATAATAGTAGAATGCATCAACAGGCAGCATTGCCAAGACAGCAGAAACATCTTTATCATTCACCATGCCCAGCACAAAATGCAGTTGGTTGTATGTTTCTGACGCCAGCTGCTTTATAACAAAAGCAAGGCCATCGGCATTATGTCCCGTATCGCAAAGTATTTTAATTTCAGGCTTTTCCGTATGTTTTAAATGCTGCCAGCGGCCCGCCAGCTTTGTGTTTTGCACAACATTTTTTAGCCCATTCACCAAATGCGCATCAGTAATTTTCCAGGAAGAGTCGGCTAATTGCCCCACGATAGCCGCAACAAGCGGAACATTGAGCAACTGATAATTGCCGCGCAAAGGAAAATCAGGCACAATATATCGTATATCCCCTTTTATCAGATTTAACTGATTTTCATCAAAAACCGCATTCCACTGATCCGAAGCCTCACTACATAAAGAGTTACATTCCAGCGCCTTATTCTTTATTACGGCCAAAGCATCATCATGCATCGCACCAACAATCACAGGAACTCCTGGCTTGATAATTCCTGCTTTTTCTGCGGCTATTTCCGGAATGGTGCTGCCCAGAAACCGGGTATGGTCCAGACCGATATTTGTTATGGCCGTGCAAATGGAACGTACCACATTGGTTGAATCAAGACGGCCACCCATCCCGGTTTCTATGATTGCAATATCGACCTGTTCATCAGCAAAATAGCGCATACACATCGCAAAAGTCATTTCAAAAAAACTGGGCTGTATTTTTTCAAAACCGGACTGATGCTGTTCCACAAAATCAATTACGTATGATTCCGGAATTTTTTCTCCGTTAATACGAATCCTTTCCCGAAAATCACGCAAATGAGGCGAAGTATAAAGCCCTGTTTTATATCCGGCCTCCTGCAAGACCGAGGCGACCATATGCGCCACAGAACCCTTTCCGTTGGTTCCGGCAATATGCACCGAAGGAAATACTGTTTCAGGGTTTCCGACCAATTTACAAACAGCCAAGGTGTTATCCAGGTTAGCTTTATAAGCAGCAGCACCTTGCCGCTGGTACATGGGCAGCTGCGAAAACATATAATCTAAAGTTTGCTGATAGTCCATAGGATTAAAATTGCGCAAATGTAGAGATTTAATTGCAAGAAACAGATTAGCGGAATCCGATCCAATGCAAGGAAACAATTTCAATTTTACCCTTTTTCTTATATTTGCTACAAACAAGCTGTTTATGAACAAAAAGCATCGAATTGCAGACAATATACCCCTTATTTTGCTTTTGCTAATGGCAATCCCATTATTTTTCATCAACATACGCAACAATCATGATTGGGGCGGGGATTTCGCCATGTACCTGGCTCAGGCACAAAACATTGCTTCCGGACAGCCATCTCACCAAAGCCTTTATATTTTTAACGAATCTGCTCCGGTTTACGGCCCGCCCTCCTATCCTCCCGGTTTTCCGCTCCTTTTATCGCCTGTAGTCGGGGTTTTTGGCCTGAATTTCGAAATGCTAATGCGTTTCCAGTCTTTCTGGCTGGCTTTGCTTGGTTTTCTTTCATTTTTATTTTTCCGCAGGCATAGTAGCCAGTGGCCGGCCCTATTGCTCAGCCTGATTATCATGTATCATCCCTGGAGCCTCAATTTCAAATCCGAAATTATGTCGGACATACCTTTTGCTGTGATGATGCTGGCTTCCATAATGTTGACACAGCAGAAGAAAAGAAGCTCTTTTACCATGATTGCGGCAGGTTTTCTGATGGGTTTTGCAATGATCACACGCAGCATAGGCTTTGTATTGCCCCTTGCTCTGGCCGGAGCAGTTTTAATTGATATAAAGAATACAGGAATCAAAAACTTAAAAATTAAAAAATACCATCCCGAGATACAGGCTTTTGCTACCTGCATGCTCACTTTTGCATTGTTCAATTTCATCATACTTCCTGCCCCATCTTCGAGCAGCAGCTCTTATTTGTTGTTTTCCGGAGATACTTTTACGTTCAAAGGCATAATGACCGGCCTGTCGCATTATTCATATACACTGCACAGGCATTTTTGGCATTTGCCCGGTGATGAAGCTCTTACGCTCAATATTATCCTTTCTTCATTGTTTATCCTTGCCCTAATCCTGGGGATTATTCTCAAAATCAAGAAGAAAACAGAATTCAGTGACATTGTCTTCCTGCTCTATCTGGGTGTAATAATTTTCTACCCATATCACCACGGTGGTTTTCGGTTTTTGTTGCCGCTTTTCCCATTTTTGATGGTATATTTCTTTTATGGTCTGACGGCTATCAATGGGTTGATCAGTTCAAAAAAGCATATCATCAATGTAATTATTTTGCTTGTTTTTCTGATCAGCTGCAAGCCGGGCATCAGCAAAATAATCGACAAACAAGACAAAATAGTTGAAGGGCCACAAAAGGACAGCGCACAGGAAGCATTTACTTTTATCCGCAACAATACCAAAGAAAACGAACATATCAGCTTTATCAGACCGCGCGTACTGGCTTTGTTTACGAATCGTGTCGCGATGGGAACAAAATACCAGGACAGCGAAGAAGAGCTATTGGAACAGTACAAAAAACATCAAATCAAATACATTTTGATCAACAAAAAAATGTTTGACCAAAATGTTCGGCATGTGATTGATTCCGGGAAAGCGCATCAACAACTCATTTTTCAAAATGACGATTTTGCGTTTTACAAGATTTTTAATGAACAATGACAAGCAAAATAGATTAACTTTGGGTAAAATCAGCATCGGGAAGTGCCCGGCATAACACGTCTGAAAAATGAAAAATTTTGGCATATATATTTTACTATTGACAATACTGCTGACAGGAACAATCAGCAAAGCCGCTAAAGCTCAGGAAGACAGTCTGGCAAGCACTGACGAACAATCCGTAATCGCGGAACAGGCCGTACTGCTCAAACGCAGGCTCGACTCTGTTGCTCAGGCGGATTCTATTAACAGGATCCTGTTGCTCAAGCAGCTGGAAAACCTCAAAAGCACGGAGCGGTCAAAACGCAAAATCCTTGAAGATGAACTCGGCAATATTAAAAGAAAAGACAGTTTAAGAAGAGTTCAGATGCTGGATGAAATCATGCAATTGAAAAAACAGGCCAAAGCATTTCCGATCAAAATCCACAAAGACACCCTTTTTTATATTTATACGAAAATAGGAACCATCTCGGCTTCGGAAAGGGCTAAATTAATAACAGCACGGCTTAATGAATTATATCAAAATTTTATCCCATCTTCCGACAGCCTCCAAATCGTAAATAACGGCCAGTCATCAGCCTTGTATTTTAAAGATAAAATCATTCTCAGCACTACAGAGATGGATGAAATGTGGCACGAACGAGCTCATCTTGAGCTGACAAACAGCCTAAAAACCAAAATCTCGAGCGACATCATCCAATACAAAAAAGACAAAAGCATCCTAAAAAAAATCAAAGAAATTGGGCTGGCAGTCCTTGTTGTTTTGCTGCAAATCCTGTTGATTAAATTAATCAACCGGTTTTTCCGGGCAAAACTAAACGTATTGATCTGGAAAAAGAGAGGCATTTGGTTTCACGGCATAAAAATCCGAAACAACGAAATATTTAATGCCGACAAGCAGGCTTCAGCCATTCTCTTTATCCTGAAATTATTTCGCTATGCTCTCATCCTTATTTTGCTCTATATTTCCATACCGTTGGTTTTCTCTATTTTTCCGCTTACCGAGCGCCTGGCCGCATTGCTTTTTGAGTACACCATTAATCCCCTCAAAAGCATCGCAATGGCCATTATCAATTATATCCCGGAACTGATTACAATAATCGTTATCGTAACGGTAACACGCTATATCCTGAAATTTCTCCGTTATCTTTCGCAGGAAGTTGAGGCAGAGAATTTCCATCTTCCAGGCTTTTATCCCGATTGGGCCAAGCCCACCTTTAACATTGTGCGCATCCTGGTGCTGGCCTTTATGTTTGTGGTCATTTTTCCATATTTGCCCGGCTCGGATTCAGCAGTTTTCAAAGGTGTTTCGGTATTTATTGGTGTTGTATTTTCCTTGAGTTCGTCTTCCATTATTGGCAATATGGTTGCCGGACTTGTAATTACCTATATGCGTCCGTTTCAGTTGGGAGACAGAATAAAAATCGGTGATGTAGTTGGCAATGTGGTAGAGAAAACACCTTTTGTTACGCGCGTCCGTACGCCAAAGAAAGAATTCATTACCATTCCAAACAGCAATATCCTTTTATCCAATGTAGTGAATTACAGCAATTCCAAAAAGCAGGGCGGCCTGGTTCTGCACACAACAGTAACGATTGGATATGATGTCCCCTGGCGCCAGGTACACCAAATACTAATCAATGCAGCAAAAAAAACCTCCAATCTCAATATGGAAATAGCACCTTTTGTTTTGCAAACCAGTTTGGATGATTTTTATGTTTCCTATCAATTAAATGCCCACACCAATTTACCTGATAAAACACCGCAGATATACAGCGAACTGCATCAAAATATCCAGGATGGTTTTAATGAAGCCGGAATTGAAATCCTTTCGCCGCATTACCGCGCAGCACGCGATGGCAATATGATCACAATACCCGAAAAATACAGGCCGGAAAACTATAAACCTACAGGCTTTATTATTGAAAATGATCCGTAAGCCCAAAAAGGGCAATCTAAGCCTGAAACATTTTCGCAAAACACAATGAACATTTTATCCCGATCTATTTTATACTTTTGCAAAAAAATTATATCAAAGGGCAAATCAGGGATTCGACCTGTTTTCCCGAACGTAAAATTGAATTAATGGGCAGGATTTTAGCCATAGATTACGGAACCAAGCGCGTTGGACTGGCTGTTACCGACGAGTTGCGCATTATTGCCAGCCCACTCGAAACAGTACACGTCAAAGACATTTACCAGTACCTCGAAGACTATTTCAAGCGCGAGCAGGTAGATATCATTGTTGTGGGCGAAGCGCGCGATATGAACAATAATCTTTCTGATTCGGCCAGGGTTATTGAACCTTTTGTGCGTTCGCTGCAAAAAAAATACAAAGACAAAAGCATCGAACGTATGGACGAGCGCTTCACTTCGGTAATGGCACAAAGGGTCATCCTCGATTCCGGCATCAACAAAAAGGCACGCAGAAATAAAGGGCTTGTTGATAAAATCAGCGCCGGCATCATACTGCAATCCTACCTCGACTCTAAAAAATACACAAAATGATACTTCCTGTTACTGCTTACGGGCATCCCGTACTGAGAAAAAAAGCTGCTCCGATCGACAAGGACTATCCCGATCTGGACAAATTCATCAACGACCTTTGGGAAACCATGTACAAAACCGATGGTGTTGGCCTTGCTGCACCTCAGGTAAACCGCTCCATAAGGGTCTTTGCCATTGATGCCGCGGCATTTGTGAGCAATTATCCCGAGGCTGAGGGTTTTAAAAAACTGTTTATCAATGCCGAAATCCTGGAGCGAGAAGGCGAAGACCTCAGCTTTCAGGAAGGCTGTATTTCCATTCCTGATATACACGAAGATGTAGTGCGCAAAACCAAGGTACTGATGCGCTGGCAGGACGAAAACTGGGAACAGCACGAAGAATGGATCGAAGGCATCAATGCCCGTGTAGTGCAGCACGAATACGACCATCTCGAAGGCATACTTTTTACCGACCACCTGAGCAACCTGCGCAAAATGGTGCTCAAAAGAAAACTCAGCGATATTGCACATGGGCGGGTAAATCCGGGATACCGCATGCTTTTTCCTCAGCTCAAAAGAAAAAAATAACCAAAAGCCAGAATAATGAAAAACCGCATCTCATTTTTAGTCCTTACCATGACAGCATTGTTCCTGAGCACTGCCTGCAACAATACTGCTAACAAAAACGAAACAAAAGAATTAAATCAACAAGAGTTACAGAAAGAAATCAGCAGCCTCGAAAAACAGCTTTTCGCTGAGCTAAAGCAGCAACCCGACCAAGGAGAAACGGCTAATCTCAGAGATTACTATCAGGAATACGCGCAACGTTTTCCCAACGACAGCCTGGCACCTGAGTATCTTTTCCGCTCGGCAGATTTAGCTGTGTACCTAAAAGATTTCGGTTCAGCCATCAGCATGTATCAAAGCATTGCCAAAAAATATCCTGCTTATGCGCGCACGCCGGAATGCCTTTTCCTGACAGGATGGGTATATGACGAACATCTAAAGAAATATGACCTGGCCAAAGAAACGTACGAAGTTTTTATTGAACGATATCCTGAAAGCCCATTCCGTGAAGCCGCCGAAGTGAGTATTCAGCATTTGGGCAAAAGCCCGGAGGAAATCATGGAAGAAATTATGAAGAAAAACGGAAAGGAATAATCCTATTCCGGAATAAATTCCTTTTCGAGGAAATTTTTAAGTTGAGGGGCGCTTACATCGTGGATGAGGGCGCCTTTTTTGCTGTAGGATATCAGGCCGCGTTCCTCGCTAACAACAATGGCAATGGCATCGGTTTTTTCGGTGATCCCGATTGCGGCACGATGGCGCAGTCCCAAATCGGCACGGATTTTCGGATTGCGCGAAACCGGTAAAATGCAGCCTGCTGCTTCGATACGGTTATTTGCAATCAGAACGGCGCCATCATGTAAAGGGCTGTTCTTAAAAAACAGGTTTTCGATCAGGCGCTGACTTATTTCTGCACGGATCTCTGTTCCGGTCTGGCTGTATTCCTTCAAACCATTTACGCCCGCAATTACAATCAGTGCTCCGGTTTTGCTGTTGCCCATTTTCTGGCAGCTTTTCACGATGATATCCACAGGAAGCTCCGCATCATTGGAAGATTTAAAACGGAACAAACGGAAACGTCCTCCATTTTTCCCCATCGAACGAGGCGTTCCCAGGAAAAGCAAAAACTGCCTGATCTCAGGTTGAAACACCACAATGAGCGCAATTACCCCCACCCCGATAAATGCCCCGAGTATCTGCGAAAGCAAGATCATTTTCAGTGCTGTAACAAGTTTCCAAAGCAACAAAATCACCACAATACTGATAAAAATATTGATGGCACCTGTTCCTTTCAGCAAATTGTACAGCTCATAAAGCAATAGTGCAACCAACAGGATATCAATGATATCCAAAAATCGCAAATGCAAAAAAGCAGTCATAAAACATTCCGTCATCACTATTGTCCTTCCTGTTGAAACATCTGCACAAGCTGCACCACTTCGCGGGCTTCTTTCACATCATGGACCCGCAACATGGAAGCGCCCCGCAAAAGAGCCATGCTGTGCACCACGCTTGTACCGTTTAAAGCGGCTTCAGGTTTCACATTCAGCAATTTATTTATCATCGATTTGCGTGATACCGCAGCCAAAACCGGATATCCCATATCAACAAAGCGATCCAAATGATACAAAATCCGGTAGTTATGTTCCAGCGTTTTTCCAAATCCAAAACCCGGGTCCAGCACCAACGATTCCTTTTTGCAGCCGGCTTCGAAATAAGCTTTTGACTGCCGTATGAAAAAAGATTTAATTTCTTCCACAACATCATCATATTGCGGATTTCGCTGCATGTTTTGGGGTGTTCCTTTAATATGCATCAAAATATAGCCCAGGCTGTGACGGGCAACGACATCAAAAATTGCCGGATCGAAAGTGCCGCCCGAAATATCATTGATTATGTCTGCACCCTGATCTGCTGCAAAGACAGCAATTTCTGAACGGTAAGTATCCACCGACAAAGGCAGATCAGGAAATTCACGCCGTAAAGCAGGCAAAACTTCGGACAACCTTTTACGCTCTTCCGCTTCCGGAACATCATCTGCCCCGGGGCGGGTTGAAACAGCTCCTACATCCACGATATCAGCTCCTTCCCGTACTAACCGGGCACATTGCTCCAATGCTTTTCCCATATGATTATAACACCCCCCATCAAAAAAGGAATCGGGGCCTATATTTAAAATACCCATGATAATGGGCTTTTTCAGGCTTAATATTTTACCTTTGCAATCAAGTCTTAAATCTGGCTGCATTTCGTATTTTAACTTTAAAACAGGCAAAGTTAGCATTTATGAACACAAAGACATCAGAACAATTCGATAAAATAATCGGGGAATGCCGTTCGCTTTTTGAAGGCAAGCTGCGTGATTACGGTACGGCATGGCGTATTTTGCGGCCCTCATCCCTCACTGATCAAATCTACATCAAGGCCAACCGAATCCGCAGTATTGAAATGAAAGGCCAAAGCAAGGTAGATGAAGGCATCAAGGCCGAATTTATCGGCATCGTAAATTATTCGGTTATGGCACTCATCCAGCTTGAACTAAACGATTATACCCGCATCGAGCTGCCTGCTGAAGAAACACTGGCGCTGTACAACAAGCATATCTTTGGCTCCAAAGCCCTGATGGAAAATAAAAACCATGATTATGACGAAGCCTGGCGCAATATGCGCATCAGCAGCCTTACCGATATCATCCTCATGAAACTCATGCGCGTTAAGAGCATTGAAGACAACGAAGGAAAAACCGAAGTATCGGAAGGGGTGGACGCAAATTATCAGGACATAATCAATTATGCACTTTTTGCGTTAATAAAGATTATGGAAAAAGAAAAACAAAACTAAAATACTCATGAAACTGATCCGTACAATATCGCGCCTGCTGCTGGGAGTAATCTTTGTATATTCCGGCATTGTAAAAGGCGTGGACCCCATGGGCACCATGTTTAAAATTGAAGATTATTTTATTGCCTATGGAACAGAATGGGCCATGCCTGCGGCCCTCTTTTTATCTGTTTTGCTTTGCACATTTGAATTTCTGCTCGGAATCAGCCTTTTGTTCAATGCAAGGGTAAAACAAACTTTTCCTTTCCTTGTGTTGATGATGGCTTTTTTCACCATCATGACCTTCTTCGATGCCATTTACAATCCCGTTCCTGATTGTGGTTGCTTTGGTGAAGCCCTTATCCTGACCAACTGGCAAACGTTCTGGAAGAATGTGGTCATCATGGGCATTATACTGCTGATGTACCTCGCACGGAAAAAAGCCGCTCCTCCCCTGCGATTACCTGCACAAAATGCCATATTAATCATTGGCTCTGCTTTGTTTATCGCTTTTTCGGTTTATAACTATTATCATTTGCCCATGCTCGATTTCCGCGAGTGGAAAATTGGCAAAAGCATGTACCCCGAAAAAGAACTTCCGGTAAAATACTACCTGACTTATACTCACAAAAAAACCGGTGAACAGAAGGAATACCTTTCGCCCGATTATCCCTACAATGACTCCACCTGGCTGGCCAATTGGGAATTTACATCCCAACGCACCGAAGACCCCAACCTGGCCAATAAGCACGAACTGCAACTGATTGACGAATACGGACAGGATGTTACCGACAGCTACATCCGCAATCCCGAATATCAATTTTTGATTATTTCATGGGATTTGGATGACGTAAATGAAAAAATCTGGCCGCTATTGAACCAACTGAACAAGGAAGCTCATGAATTACAGGCACATACAGCCCTGCTTACGCCGGCATTAAAAAGCGAAATTGATGCGTTTAGGGAAAAAAGCAGTGCCACTTATGATATACTTAATGCTGACGATATTGAATTGAAAACCATGGTGCGCTCGCGACCGGGCATTATGCTTTTGAAAGACGGCATTGTGATCAATAAATGGAATTGGCGCGATTTCCCCGGGGCGGGGATAGCAATAGAGGAACACGAAAAACACCATAATTAATTAAATTCACACAAAATGAGAAAAAAAATTGTTGCTGGAAACTGGAAAATGAACCTAACATTTTCTGAAGCGGAGGAATTACTTTCGGCTATTGTCGATGGTATCAGTGAGAAAGGCAAAAGCGATACTGAGGTAGTTTTGTGCCCACCGGCGCTCTACCTGAATATGGCTTCGGACCTAAGCCCGGAAAGCGAATTCTTTGTTGGCGCGCAAAATGCAAGCCAGCATGAAAAAGGAGCATATACCGGAGAAATCTCAGCAGCTATGCTCGCTTCCATGGAAATTGATTATTGCATCCTGGGCCATTCCGAGCGCAGGAAATATTATGGCGAAACAGACGAAATCCTTGCCGAAAAAGTAAAAAAAGTAATCGAACATGGCATGGCGCCTATTTTCTGCTGCGGAGAACTGCTCGAAGAACGAGAAGCAGGCTCACATTTTGAAGTAGTGAAAAACCAAATTGAAAAAGCACTTTTTGATCTGGAAAATGCTGCATTTATGGATGTTGTTATTGCCTACGAACCCGTTTGGGCCATTGGCACCGGCAGAACCGCCAGCCCGGAACAGGCACAGGAAATGCATGCATTTATCCGTAAAACCATTGCCGAACGCTATGGGAAAGAAATCGCTGACAGTACAAGCCTGCTTTATGGCGGGAGCTGCAACGCGAAAAACGCAGTGGAGCTTTTCAGTTGTGCCGATGTGGATGGCGGACTGATTGGAGGTGCATCACTTAAGCCCGACGATTTTCTGACTATTGTAAATTCATTCCCTGAAGATTAAAAAATCATGAAATTCCATAACAAGCCTGTTCGATGATGGACAGGCTTTTTTTGTCCCTAAAATTCCTGGCTCCTCTCTGCTTTAACACAAAATATCACCGCTCTGCTGCAGCTGTTTCGCGATTCAACATTTTATTTTTTTAGCACAAAGAAATGGATATGGCAAAACCGTAAAGAAAAAGGACACCCGTTGTGGATGTCCTTCATTTTGGCGGAGAAAGAGGGATTCGAACCCCCGGAGGTGTGACCCTCAACGGTTTTCAAGACCGCCGCATTCGACCACTCTGCCATTTCTCCGCTGCAAAAGTACAACTTTTTTAAAACGGCCAAATATTCCAGGCTCTTTTTTAGACAAGCAAATCAAAAATTTAGTGACATATTCCTACTTGGGCACTGATTATGAATACTATAAAGAAATAAATTTTTAACAGAGCTTAATCCTTTTGGTTCTACACGGAATTTCGTGGAAAGACAAAAGTTAAATCTCAAACAAATTCCTCCTTCCGATAGCTATCGGAATTCCTCATGCTTGGTCTCATCTCCCTTTAACAAACGTTCATCAAGGTCTTCGAGCGTCCCGTGGTGCGCTGTGCTGAGCTTGTCGGAGTAAGCGGAGCCGTACCAAGCGAGAAGCCGGATTTACCTTAAACACGTCATTCTGACCGGAACAAAGCCAGACAAAGTGAGTGGGGCTTTGTCCCGATAGCTATCGGGAGGGAGTAATCTGTTGGAAATCGGATTTTTCGCATAAATATTCTATTAACATATTTTTCAATGTTTTTAATCTCAAATTTTATGATTACTCACGAAAATCTTTGTAGAACCATCCTTTTCAAAAAAAAACGTCAGGCTATCCATATTTAAAAAAAGGTAAAATGATAGTATATTTTTACGAAATATATTCATTTTAGCAAGCAAAACAGCCGATTTTACAATCCAAAAATATCCAAACACAAGCAATAATATTGGAATGATTTTCCCGGTTAAACCAAACATATCTTCAGGAGAGGCGTAAAGAAAAAGGACACCCGTGGTGGATGTCCTTCATTTTGGCGGAGAAAGAGGGATTCGAACCCCCGGAGGTGTGACCCTCAACGGTTTTCAAGACCGCCGCATTCGACCACTCTGCCATTTCTCCGCTGCAAAAGTACAATTTTTTTGAATCCTGCAAGTTTTCCTGTGAAATTTTTTCTCTTCAGAAACGTTAGTATTACTGATGGTTCTAGGATTCAGGCAAATAGTTTTTAAATGATCTTATAATTTTTATTATCTTTGAAGATTAATCACCAAAATTTCATACCATGAACAAAATATTTACATTTAGAACAGCCTTTCTGTTGCTCCTTTTTATTGGTGCACTATCTGTTAAGGCTCAAAATGTAGGTGTTGATTTTTACTACAGCACCTTTTTTTCGCCGGAGCAAGGCCCTTATGTTGAAACCTACACTTCCGTTATTGGCAGTTCGGTAAAATGGACGAAAAATGAGAACGGAAAGTTTCAATCCGCGATTAATCTCACTATTATTTTTGAAAAGGCGGGAAAAGTTGCCGATTTCAGTAATATCCGTTTAAACAGTCCTGAATTAGACGATACAACGGATATTAATTTTAATTTTCTCGACCAACAACGCTTCAGCCTGCCGGTGGGCGATTACCTACTCAAAATAAGCTTGGCCGATGCAGCTTTTCCCGATCAAAAATCGGAATACGAAGAAGCCTTCAGCATTCATTTTAACAAAAAAGATGTGGCGATAAGCGGAATTGAACTGGTTGAATCCTATACGAAATCCACTGAACCCGGCATCCTGACCAAAAGTGGTTACGACCTTATTCCAAAAATATTTGGTTTTTACGGACCTGATCAAAACAAGCTCAGCTATTACGCCGAAGTTTATAACACAAACGAAAAAATCGGGCCGGATCAAATGTACTTGCTTCGTTCCTACATTCAAACCTATGAAACAGCAAAGAAGCTGGAAAAATATCAGTTAACCAAACGGATGAAAACAGATCCGGTCAGTGTTGTTTTCAACCATTTTGATATTTCAGAACTCGAGTCGGGAAATTATTATCTGATAATTGAAGCACGTGACAAACAAAATGAGCTGATTGGTTTGAACAGCATCTTTTTCCAGCGCTCCAATCCCGACATAAAAAAAGACATGAATGCATACCTGAACCAAGCCATTGAAAATGCATTTGTCGAGCAGTTCAAAGATAAAGATACATTGGTTTATTGGGTTCACAGCATCTGGCCTTTGGCTTCTAACCCCGAGAAAGACTTTATTGCACATCAGGCAAAAAATACTGATCTGGAGACATTGCAGCGTTTTTTCTATCATTTTTGGCTTGAGCGGAGCTACAGCGATCCTTATAGCGCATGGAACCAATACAAAAAACAAGTAATGGAAGTAGAAAAAATGTTTGCCACAACAGGCATGCCAGGATTTGCTACTGATATGGGACGTGTTTATCTGAAATACGGAGCCCCGAACACCATTACCGACCGGCCATTTGACGCAAGTAATTCAATGAACCTCAATAGTACACAGGGCTATATTGAAGAAGGAGGACATGTACCCTACCAGATATGGCATTATTATCAACTCGGGAAACAACGTGATAAAAAGTTTGTGTTTTACAATCCGCATCTTGCAGGAACAGCTTTTGAATTAATCCATTCCGATGCACAAGGTGAAATCCACAATACACAATGGCAAGCACTACTGAAAAGAAACACATTTGAAACCCCAACAAACTTTGGCGAAGACCGTTACGGTGGGCAAAGCGGACAATATTACAACAACCCCTATTAATCTAAAAGGATAAACATTACATTTGCAGCGCCGTTTGATTTGATCAGGCGGCGCTTTTTATTATGAGCAAAGAACAGAAGCATATAAAAACCGCAGTTGTTATCCTGAACTGGAACGGAAAATCCTTTTTGGAAAAATTCCTGCCGTCTGTATTGGAATACAGTTTAGAAGATGCTGCAGTAATTGTTGCAGACAATGACTCTTCTGATGGTTCTGTTGACATGCTCCGAGAAAAATTCCCGCAGGTTGGCATCATCCAAAACCCGGACAATGGCGGTTATGCCCGCGGTTACAACCTGGCTTTAAAGGAATTAAATGCAACCTACTATGTGCTGCTCAACTCAGATATTGAAGTTTCCAACAACTGGATAAAACCCGTAATCCGGCTTATGGATTCAGACAAAAACATTGCCGCCTGCCAGCCAAAAATCCGTTCCTATTATCAACGCGATGAATTTGAATATGCCGGGGCCGGAGGCGGATATATCGATAAATATGGCTATCCCTTTTGCCGGGGCAGGATATTCCAATCTATGGAAAAAGACAGAGGGCAATATGATGATGATTGCGAAGTATTTTGGGCTTCCGGAGCCTGCATGTTTGTGCGCGCATCTGCTTTTCATGAATTGGGCGGCCTGGATGAGGATTTCTTTGCCCATATGGAAGAAATTGATTTTTGCTGGAGGCTTAAGAACCTTGCTTATAAGGTGATGTATTGCGGATCATCAACGGTTTTTCATGTAGGCGGAGGCACATTGCCCAAGAAAAACCCAATGAAAACTTACCTTAATATCCGCAACAACAATATCATGTTGTATAAAAACCTGCCTGCTAAGCGATTGAGCAAAGTAATGCTTGCACGCCTGGTTTTGGACGGAATAGCGGCATGCAAATTCTTGATTGACGGCGGTTTCAAAGACTTTTATGCTGTGATCAGGGCGCATAAGGACTATATGCGGCGATTACCTCAAACCCGGCTTAAGCGGAAAAAACTTCCGCACCAAAAAGTTAGCTGCATGTATCAGGGAAATATTGTAGGGGCACATTTCTTCCGTTTCAAAAAGAAATACACGGAGCTGGATCTGCTCAAATTCAAATGCTAGTTTCCTTTAAAAGATAATGTACCGCGAGCAGATATCCGTCAAGGCCAAAACCACTGATACAACCTTTGGCGCCGGCAGCAGTCAATGAATTTTTCCTGAAACCTTCCCGGGCAAAAATATTGGAAATATGCACTTCCACAATCGGGCAGTCTATTGCTTTCACGGCATCGGCAATTACAACTGAAGTATGAGTATAGCCACCCGGATTAAGAATAATCCCATCCGCTTTTCTGTCGGCTTGTTGCAATGCATCCACTAATTCGCCTTCGATATTGCTTTGCAATAATGAAAATTCATGTTGCGGAAAAATATCTTTTAATTTTTCCAGCAAAGAATCGAATGATTGATTTCCATAGATATCCTGCTCCCTTTTTCCGGTCAGGTTCAGGTTGGCCCCATTAATTATTTGGATTAGCATATTCTTTTTGGCAAAGATATAATCTTTTTAACGGACTAATCAAAGCAAACACATCTATCCGGCCGCAATTTCAATTTGCATCAAAACAAATTGCCACAGTCTTACAGGCTGTTTATCTTTTGAGTTTAGCAGCAAGCCGATGCGCTTTATCAGCTTATTAGGTTTCAGGCTTTTAGTTTGATAAACAAAAATGGCACTACTCTATATTTTATGGACAAATGAAAAAATTAAAACCTTATCATTACCCACGAAATTCCTAGTAGATCCAAATACAATTTGATTTCCTTATCAATAATTGGAGAAAATGATCCGTCTCAAACCTTCCTAAAGCTTGAAATTTTAGAAAAGTTTTACTCCGTTTGCTCACCAATTTTGATTACTCACAAAAACCGGGTAAAACCAACAAAAACAGCATACACTTACAAAATAATCATGCACAGATACTTAATCAAACGGCACATATATAGAAACTTGATTTCGTTCGGAATTAAATACAATGTACTTTAGTACCAGAAATAAAAAAGCAAAAAATGAAAAAAGAATTCCGTAAATTAAGTATTCTTGCATTGCTCTCGTTTTTAGTAGTTTTGAGTGCATGCAATAAGCAGGAAATCATTAATGACGCTCCAGAGGAAGAAGATAGTGGCAAATTCACAGACTTAAAAGTTCCGGAAGGATTTAGCTGGAGCACATCAAAACCCACTGTTTTTGACCTTAATTTTCAGGATGCCGACGGACTGCCGGTAAGTACTGAATTTAGTATCTACACTTCCTATCCAGGCGGATCTAAACTGATTGATGGAATCTCTAAGGATGATGGCACCTATGCACTTCGCTATAAAATTGCCAGTCGTAACGAAAGCATTGTGGTTGTTTTACCTGATGGTCAAAAGGAAAGCATTCAATTGAAGGAAATTCAGTTAGAAGACTACAACAATACCGATGGATTTTTGGCTCAGAAAGAAATAACCTGCAAACAGCCGGCATTCAAATCCGGCCGTGCGGTAAGTTACCAGTATTTTCCTGCTGAAGGACAATTTGGCACACTTTGTTTTGAAGACACCTGGCCGCATCAGGCAGATTATGATTTCAACGATGTGCTGATCGACTATAATGTCAAAGGCACTTATGTAGATAATTGGACTGTAAGCAGAATAGACATGGTTCTTTACCTCAGGGCCAGTGGCGCCAGCAGCCATAACGGATTGGGAATAAGCTTTAAACATTTTTGGTGCTGGGATGGCTTTCCCCAGGTTGATATTGGCAGTGTAAAGGTAAACGGAGAAACTATTCCGGCAGAATCAGGAACATCGTATCCTTCTTACATATTAATTCCTGATATTGAAGAGCACCAGCCCTATTACAATACTTTTGCTGATCAGGATTTCCGCGATCCAATCCGTTTTGAGGTAAGCATTGAATTTGCTACTCCCGCAGAAGATTGGTGGGAAGTTGAGCTCCCTTTGAATAACATTTTCCTCATTATTGATGGAGAGCGGGGACGCGAGCTCCATCTCCCCACTTATGTCCCTACCGGTTTGGCAGATCCATCATATGTGGGAACCGGAAAAGATGCTTCGGATCCTTATGCATTCAATCCTGACAATTTCAAAGATTCAAAAATGATGATGGGCTTTTTCACCTACAAAACAGAGGAAGAATTTCCTTGGGTCTTGGATATTTATTTTGATGAAGCCGGTGATAACCTTTTCCGTTATCCTGTTGAATTTATGGATATCCGCGAGGCTTATTATCCTGCATTTGAAAACTGGGTGATGTATTGGTGGCCCTGGGAATGGTACTTACCCGAACATCGCGTGGAAGGAAAAGTTTACGAAACCATACCCGACCCAACTTATCCTGAAATGAATTAGAAAAGAATTACAGAACAAGCAAGAAATGCCGCAGTTTTTTTCCTGAGAACTACGGCATTTTTTTATCCTTTATTTTTCTCTTTGGTTGAAAGCAGTCCGCAGGCAGCATAAATATCTTCTCCCCTGCTGGCGCGAATAGTTGTAATTAAACCTTTGGCATTCAATTCCTCACGAAAAGCCTGCAAGCGCTCTTCATTTGTGCCCGGTAATGGTGATCCCGGAATTTGATGAAAGCGGATCAGGTTAATCCTACAGCGCAGGCCATGCAGCAAGCGGGTCAGTTCTTTCACATGTTTCGGACTGTCGTTCAACCCTCCGAAGACAATATACTCAAATGAGATTCGCCTTTGCCGTCCAAAATCCCACGATCGCAGCTCATTTACCACATCTTTGATCGAATAAACATTTTGTATGGGCATAATTTGCGCACGTTCCTCATCAAATGGAGTATGCAAACTTACCGCAAGATGCGCCTCACTTTTATTTAAAAAAGTTTGCATTGAAGGAATGATACCAATTGTGGAAACCGTAATTCGTCTCGGGCTCCAGGCAAAGCCCCAGTCGGAAGTAATGATTTCCAGGCTTTTTAAAACTTCATCCAGATTGTCGAACGGTTCGCCCATGCCCATATAAACCACATTGGTCAGGTTTGCGCGTTCGGGCAGGCTGCGGATTTGATTGATAATCTCACCGGCAGTGAGCTGAGCCTGAAAACCCTGTTTTCCTGTAGCACAAAACAAGCAGCCCATTTTGCAGCCCACCTGCGAACTTACACAAAGTGTAGCACGTTCTTTTTCAGGAATATATGCCGCCTCAACAAACTGCAAGTCTGCTTTTTTAAACAAATATTTCTTTGTTCCGTCAACAGATTCCTGCACATTTATATAATCGGAAAAACCTATATCAAAAGCCGAAGACAGCTTTTGCTTGTTGGCTTTGGAAATGTTCAACATCTCATCAAAAGACCGCACATGCTTTTTGTACAGCCATTCGCAAATTTGTTTCCCCACATATCCGGGCATACCCAGATCCTTCACCAAAGCAATTAATTCCGTTTGTGTTTTGCCCAACAGGGCTTCTTTATTTTGCATATCAATTTCTTAAAACAAAAAACGCTGAAGATTATATATCTAGTCGTTTATGCCGTATTTCTAAAAATAAATTTCCGCAATGATTTGGTTAAAAGGGATTTGTTTTTCAATCAACAGATCACGGCATTCGACCACCATCTCGGCGCGACCGCAAAGATAATACAGATGTTCTTTGGGCAAATCGTTCTGCGCACGAATCCAATCGGTAACACGCCCGGCAAAGTCAGCTGCACTGGCATTGCGACTGGCACAGCGCACATAATCAGCGCCGAACGCCTGTTTAAATTCATCTTCAAAATAAAAATTCTTCTGATTGCGGCCACCATGCACCAGCTTGGCGCCTGTGTAATAACCTGAGCGCAACATACTGATAAACGGCGCAATACCAGTTCCGGAAGCAATCCAGTAAGCGGGTTTGTTTTGCCATAAAAAAGAACCGGTCGCTTTAGATATCCTCATTTCCGCACCTTTCTTCAGGCGTTCCATGAGCGGAGTCAGGTAACCATCAGATTTTACATCATACAAAATATGAAGCGTCTTTTCGTTTTCTCCACTGGCAATACTGTAAATCCGATGCTGGCCTTCATCACCAGGCAAACTTAGGGCAATATGTTGACCGGCCTTAAATTTGAAAGATTCAGGACGGCTGAGTTGCAGCAAATAAACACCCGGAGCTATTTGTTCCTGATCCTGGCTAAGTGTTGTTTTAATGCTCATAAATGCAAAGATAGAATAAAGCGTAAAAACATCAGCTGACTTGCATTGTTCAGTAAACGAGACATTTGTTAATTTCAAGTTGACAAGTTTTTCAGGATCAAACACAAAGAATATCTACTTTTGTAAGTTTAAAAGCAAGCAATGAAAAGGATACGTTGCATTATATTTGATTGGGGCGATACGGTTATGCGCGATTTTCCGGAAAAGGAAGGGCCAATGTACACCTGGGATCACGTAGAATACATTCCGGGTGCAGCAGAAATCCTGCCGTTTCTGAGCCAAAGCCGCCGCAAATTGGTAATTGCCACAAATGCAGGTGCATCTGATACGGAAGCAATGAAAAAAGCGCTGCAGCGCATAGATGCCGATCAGTATTTCCATGAATTTTTCAGCTCCAAAGACCTACGCTACGAAAAGCCGGAACCACGGTTTTTCCGAAGCATCAGCAATACAATGATGATGAAACCCGAAGAATGCATCATGATTGGCAATTCGTACGAAAAAGATATCGTGGGGGCAAAAAAAAGTGGCATGGCAACGATTTTTTTCAATGAACATGATCTGCAAGGCGATTTTCCATTAGCGGATTATATCATTACTGACTTGCTGGAACTGTTTTCATTATTCCACAAAAGCAAATAATATGTGGTGCAGAGCAACACTAATATTTTTACTGATATCGCTGATAAGCCTGAATTCCAATGCCCAAAATAAAAAAGAACCCGATTTTCATCCGCCTCTAGATTTAACGCCCGTACTTTCAGGAACATTTGGCGAGCTGCGTTCCAATCATTTCCATTCCGGAATTGATTTCAAAACGCAGCAGGTTGAGGGAAAAATTGTTTATACAATTGAAGATGGTTATGTTTCACGCATCAAAGTCTCGCCATGGGGTTATGGCAAAGCACTGTATATCACACATCCCAATGGTTACACTTCGGTTTATGGGCATCTGCAGCGCTTTAATCCCAAAATTGAAGAATACATAAAAGCATACCAATATGCCCAGGAACAGTATGCTGTGGATAAATACCTGATGCCCGGTGAGATAAAGCTCAGCAAAGGCGATACCATTGCCATATCGGGAAATACAGGAGGCTCGATGGGGCCGCACCTGCATTTTGAAATCCGTAAAACAGCAACCCAAAACCCTGTAAATCCCATGCAATTTGGTTTTGGCCCCAAGGATGACCGCCCTCCTACAATCTTAGGTTTAGGCATTTATCCCGCAGAAGAAAACACACTTAGCATTTTAGGTGAAAACGGATATTTTCCGGACGTACAAGGTAAAGCTCCCAAGTATGAAGTTCCTGACACCATCAAGCTTTATGGTAAATGTTATTTGGGGATCAAAACATACGACCAGTTGAACGGAGCTGCCAATAAAAATGGTGTTTATGACGTTAAATTGTTTATTGACAGTAATTTGGTGTATCATCACAGCATGGACGAATTAGCGTTCAGTACCACACGATTTATCAATAGTTTGATTGATTATGCCAGCTATAAAAATGATAAAGGGCGTTACCAAAAGACCTGGAAACAGAGTAATAATAAGCTTAAAATTTACCACAAACAAGAAAATGATGGAATATACAGGTTCACGGATGGCAAGGCGCATCAAATTGAATATCAGGTAGCTGATTTTGCCGGCAACAAAAGCAAACTTTCCTTTATCCTGCTCAGCGATACCAGTATGGCAAATCAGGAAATTTTAAAAGACAGCCTCGATTTTCTGATGATCTATCCCGAACAGCCTTTTCGTTTTAAAGAAAATAATATTGAATTTAGCGCACCTTCGTATGCGTTTTATGACACAGTTCATTTCACTTTTAGCATCGACAGCGCCTGTACCGACTACCTTGAGCCACAGTACAAAATTCACAGACCAGGAACCCCCATACACAAAAGATGCGTTATTAAAGTAGAAAGCAATATTGCAGATAGCCTTAAAAAGAAATCGTTTCTGGTGCGCAAAGAGGATGACACATGGGTTTATGTTGGTGGAAAATGGAAAGGAAATATCATTGAAGACCGCATAAGGTCATTTGGAACTTATAGCCTGATGATAGACAGCCTGGCTCCAGAAATCAGCATATATCACTTAAAATCAGATAGTTTATATCTAAATCCTAATAAAAAACTAATTGTTCGGCTCAAAGATGATATGTCGGGAATAAAAGAGTACAGAGGCGAATTGAACGGACATTGGATTTTAATGGAATATGACCCAAAGAAAGAACGTTTAAGTTATGAACCGGATAAGTTCTTTAAAAAAGGGATTAATCATTTTATATTTCGGGCAGAAGATTTATGCGGCAATAAAAGCGAAATAAAAGCTGTGATAATCAAAACGGATGAGTAAATATTTATTTACCATACTATACATCGTTTCGGTTTTGCCATTAAGCAGCCAAACGCGAAAGTCGAGCCGGGTTGACACCATTTTTTCCTGTTCGTACAATTTCGAATGGGATGGAAAAGGCAGTGATTTTGATCGCCATATCATCAGGGAAATCACAAAAGACAAGCTTAAAGGACTTAAAAACACTAAGATAAACACTACCGTAGAAATCGGCCGCCTGCGTACCAAGAATGATTTAGGCATTGAATTAGTCTATTATTTTTTACATGATTTACAGTTTCAGGGAGATATTTATTACTCAGGATTTGAACTTTCCGATGTGCTCATACCGGATGAAGTCGAATTATATTGCTGCTCCGGAAGGCAAAACAAAGAATACACACTGAGGCATCAATACAAAAATGCCACTTTTGACAGCATTCTGCAAATCATGCCCCACACCAGCCCAAACGAATATTGCAGTTGTAAATTAATCTACACAAAAAAAGCAGAAGAGCGTTTTGACAATTTCCTATTGGATGTCAAAGATTATCTAGGCTGGGATCAATTTGCAAAGGAAATTTTAAATGAAACGGAGGACATGCGCAATTTTGGCGCCAAAAATACAGCTGCTTTACTAGCCGATCTGAGCATGCTCGAAATTATTATCAACACAGCAGAGCAATGGGAATTCCTCGCCCTACAAAAGCAGGATCCACGAAATTTAAAAGAAACGCTGAAATTGCTCAGGCGAAAGTACTGGCAAATGATGATTCTCGCCGAAAAAGCAATTGAAAGCGAACAACTTATATCCGAGATAAATTTTGCATCACAATTAAGCCAATACCGGATTGCACGGGAACTGAAATTATTTAAAATCATAAACAATTTGAATCCGTTTCATAATACGGCGCTCATTAATTTGATGGATGGGCACGGTCTTTTTTATACAAATGGAGACATTAATCGTTTGCTTTTGAATGGAACAAGTGTTGACAAATCCGATAAATTCCTGGATATTTTATATGACAGCCTGGAAAACAGCTACATACGTGCATCAGAACAATTACTAAAAGAAAAATCTTATACGGAAGCACTGGCTTTGCTCAAACGTGCTTTGCTATGTAATCCTGATAATGCACAGAGCAGTAAAATCAATCAGTTAATAGCCAAAACACGTTACCAGATATACTTTTCTTACTTAAAAATCGCCGATCGGAGCATTCAACAGAAGCAATATGAATTTGCAGAAAATTTTATTCAAAAAGCACGTAATTACCAGAAAAAATTTAAAAACACAATAATTCTGCAGTCGCATGCTGATGATATATGTAAAATACTGATCAGGGACATGATGTGTGAGAGCGGAGAAAGCATGCATGAACGGACGGAAACATTGGAATCCGCTACAAATCTATATCATACGCTATCCAAAACTGATGAAAAACTTTATACGGATATTATCCGCTTAGCGCTCAAAACATATGATGCCATAATCACAAAAAGCATGAGGTTTTATAACGAAAGCCAAGGTGACAGTTCAGCTAAATATTTAAAAGAAGCCATAGAAATCAGGATAAATTTTAAAGACGATTTAAGGCAAAGTAATGAAGAAAAAGAATTAAGCGCAAAATTGACCGATACAGATAATACCCTTGGCACAATAAGTTCATCAACAATTACTTCTGATGTAAGCTTATCCGAAATATGCAAAAGAAAAAACCAATTTTATGATTCACTTCAAGAACAGATAGAAGAAGCTGTTGCGTTCGGAAAAATAAACAGTCTTCCCCGAATTTATGATATAGTTAAAAGATATGAAGACAGCACGAATTACTGTACGGATTCAAATTGGAACAGCTTAGCCAAAACATGTTCCATTTATCAGGTTTTAGCGGATTATGCCGCATTAAAAAAGATGGCCGAAATGGCATTATTGACCAATGATTACGAATTGAGCCTCAGTATTTTGCTCCGGATGGACGAAGACAAACTCCGCGAGAAACTTAAAACATTCAATTTCAACCCTCCTAACTTAATCGAATCAATAGGTGAAGCACAAGATACGGCCTTCAGCTTTTTTTGTTTGAATTATTTTCAGAATATTAATGATATCAATAAAAGTCTGCAATGCCTTGATATTCTTCGTCAGCAAAATGTTGGAGAAAAAGAAAGCCGTTATTATCAGGAGTTAATTGCATTAAAACTTGCAAAAAGGGACAAATTGCAAGAGATTGGAAAAAATCCCGAAGAAAAACTGAGCCTTTACATAAACGATACGAAATGGTATCGCATTTTTCGCAAATCTTATATAAAAAACTGGAAACAATATAAAGTGGAATGGAATTAAGGAGCATCTATTCATAGGTTCTACTAGGAATTTCGTGGGTAACAATAATGTTTGAAAATAATATGGGGATATTTATTAATAAACTATTGATCCCTAACAGATTCCTCCCTTCACAAAGCCTTAATCACTTCGTTTGGCTTTGTTCCGGTCGGAATGACGCTGTTTATTAGGTGTTTAAGGCAAATGCGGCGAGGACATAATAGTATATTTTAAAGACGTCCTCGCCGCATTTGCCTCCTGAATTCATAAAAACGCGTCATTCCGACAAAGTTTTCCGAAGAATGAGGAAACTTTGGAGGAATCTGTTTGAAATAGCATTCTAATTTCTTTCCACGAAATTCCGTGTAGTACCTATTCATAATCGTTTTGCCAGCATATTTCAGGAAATGTTGTTCCGTTTGATGCATATCTCATCATTAGCCATTTGAAGACAGCAAAAACATGTATAAATAAATACAAAATGATAAGCCGAACAGATGATAAACCGCAGAACTCTCTTAAAATTTTGAACATTAGCTGATTTCATGAAAACATAATAAAAACCTCATGTAAATTAAACTCTGATAATCCGTTTATAATCAATTGTTTTTGAAAAACTATTAATTTTTTCATTCTTAAAAAAGAAGCCAACACAAAATTAGCATATATTTGGCGTCTAAAAATATAAATCAAAAAGCGAAAAAATGAAACGTATTCTTATTCTGGGGCTGTTGGCATTCTTTGCAGCCTTTATTACTGAAGCTCAAATTATTGACCCCAAAAAGGCTTTAAAAAATGAAGGAGAAAACCGAACCAACCAAAATATTAATAATGGTGTGGATGCCGGTTTTGATAAAGTGGAAGAAGGAATTGGTAGCTTATTTAAAAAGAAGAAGAAAAAGAAAAAGAAAAAAGAAGAAACAGAAGAGCAAAGCACAGATCAAACTACAGAACAGGATCTTGATGCATCGTCAAACTCAGGCGAAGAACCTGCAGGACATGAAGATCCGGCCGCAAAACAGCCCAATGTGCAATGGGCAAAATTTGATTTTGTACCCGGTGATGAAGTCATTTTTGAAGATGGCCCGGATATCATGGAAGAAAACGGCGAATTCCCAAGCCGTTGGGATTTGGTCAGTGGTCAGGTAGAAATTGCCAATGTGGATGGCGAAAACGTGATCATGTTCCTTGATGGAAGCCCAATGATTATTCCTTATCTTGAAAATTCCAATGAAGACTATCTTCCCGATGTTTTTACTGTTGAATTTGATATGTACACCCCAAAAGACGGAAACCGTTTCCAGTTATATTTGACCGACAGAAAAAACCAGCGAACTTCAGAAAGCCAGGAATTTCAAATAAGACCGATCAGAGTTGATGCTCCCGGAAACATTACCGTTGAGCATAGTTCAAGGGATTATACTTATTGCGAGAACGGATGTTGGACGCATGTTTCCCTTGCCTACACCAAAGGCAAAATGAAAGTTTATATTGACGACACACGCCTGATCAACATCCCCCATTATGAGTTTAATCCTTCAGGAATTACCATCCAGGCTTATTTTGCATCGGCAAAGGATAACCAGCCTTTTTACCTAAAAAACGTGCGCATCGCCAAGGGTGGTGTGAAGTATTACAAACGTGTGCTTAGTGATGGTAAAATTGTTTGTAACGGCATTCGTTTTGACGTAAATAAAGCCACACTGAAACCTGAATCAATGGGGCCTATTAACAAAGTGTTCCAATTGATGCAAAAACAGCCTGATTTGAAATTCAGCGTGGAAGGACATACCGACTCAGATGGTGATGATCAGTTCAACCTCAAGCTTTCGGAAGAACGTGCAAAAGCTGTTATGGATCAGCTCATTTCTATGGGCATCGCTGCTGACCGTTTGAAATACAAAGGTTTTGGCGAAAGCCAGCCCATTGGCAATAATACCACTGCCGAAGGCAAAGCCAACAACCGCCGCGTGGAATTTGTGAAATTTGACTAAAAATACATTTATTTTTATACACTTGCTGACAAGCTATTGAGATAACCCGATGCAGTCCAAACGAACGCCCCCAAATTATTCGTTTGGATCGCATTTGGTGTGCACTAAGGAGCAGAGCCCGAAAAAGTGCAGTTAATGTTAATATCAACTATCTAAAACTAATCAAAACTAAGTACAATGAAAAAAATTGTAAGAATCCTGTTTTATGTCAACATTGCCATGATGAGCAGCATGCTCATTTCCTGCGGTGGCAGCGAAAAAAAAGAAGCTGACGAAAAACTTGGAAAACTGGAAATCGAAATCCCAGAGAATCTGGAATCCAATGATGCCGCTGTTCAATACGTAAATGAAATGAACCTTGTTGTGGACGATTATGCCATGCTGATGGATGAACTTGTTGAGGAAGTAGGCGAATACAAAGGCATGAAAGAGGAAGACCTCGGCATGATGGACAAGCTGAAACTTACAACAGCTATGGCAAAAGTGGCCATGGAATCGACACAAATTATGGCGCGCTGGGGCGAATGCACCGACAAGCGAATGAATATGGAACAAAAGCTCAGTGAAGAAGAAATTGAAGCTTTAAACCTTGTGTATAAACGCTTTGAGGAACGCATGGAACAGGTAAAAAACCGTCACCAGGAATTCTTTGCCGAAGAAGAAACTGATGAATAAAATCATTCAACAAGCACTACGAGAAATGAAATTTACCAAATTTTATGTAATCAGCATAATGCTGGCACTGCTTTTGGGTTCTTGCAAGCAATCATCAATCAGCACTGTGGACATGATGCTCAACGGCCCGGATGATGAACTGGTGGAGATGCTCAAAGAACAAGCCCGGCAAGACAGCCTGAACAAAACACCTGAACAGCTCGCAGCAGAAAAAGCCGAAAAAGAGCGTCTGGACAAAATCATGGCAGCTCGTGAGGAAGAGCGGAAAAGGCTCGGCCTTGAGGAAGAACAAACGACAAACGCGCATATTATTACTACCAACGCACCGAATTTTTTGCCCTATGTGTTTGCGGTTTTAATGATATTGGCAATTGCATTGCCCATCATTATGGCAATAAGAAAAGCAATTAAAAAAGCCGGCGATATGAGCTATACCATTGGGGAAATGACCGAAAAAATGGATCAATTCAGTGATGATCCGCGTTTTAAAGATTTACCGGAAGAAGAACGCAAAAATTTTGAAAAATTCAAGAACTTTATTGATAAAAAGAAATAACACTATCTAAACACAAAAGAAAATGACACCAACTATTATTATTGCAGCAGTAGTACTGATACTCATTATCAGTATAATCTCAATGTATAACGGCCTGATCCGCCGCAAAAACGAAGTAGATAACGCTTTCGGGGGAATCGATGTACAGCTTAAAAAACGTTACGACCTGATCCCCAACCTTGTATCTACCGTAAAACAATATGCATCCCACGAAAAAGAACTGCTCGAAAAAGTTACCGAACTTCGTGCACGGGCAACCAATGATAAGCTGAGCAATGACGAAAAAGTTGCGCTCGACAATCAGATTTCTGCCGGTATGAAAGGGATTATGGTAGCCGTTGAAAGTTATCCCGACCTCAAAGCCAACGAAAACTTCATGAACCTGCAGCGCACCCTCAACGAAGTGGAATCGCAGATTTCCGCCGCCCGCCGCACCTACAACGCTGTAATTACGGATTACAATAACGGCATCCAAACCTTCCCAAGGAATATTTTGGCCAACCAGATGAACATGAAAGCAAAAGAAGTTTTCGTGATTCCGGATACTGAAAGACAAAATGTTGACGTAAGCAAACTCTTCTAAAAACGGAAAGATGATTGATAAAGAAAATTTACACAAACTATACGAAAGTGATTTAAAAGACCGCCTGGCCGCACTTGAAGGTCAACGGAAAAAAATCCTGTTGATCTATGTTGTTGCCATTTTGCTCATGATATCACCCTTCGTTATCTTTTTTCTGACACCTCTGGGTGACAACAAATCCCTGCAAAATGCTTTTCCACTCTTTTTAATTCCTGTGCTTGGTGGTTTCGGACTGGTTTTTTGGGCACGAACCCTCCAAAGGAAATACCGTTCGGAATACAAACAAAAGGTTGTAAAACAGATTGTCCATGCCATTGACCCGGAATGGGCCTATCAGGCAGATGGACGCATCAGTGAAATGGAATACCGCGAAAGTGAGATTTTCCGGAAAAGCTATGACCGCTACCGTGGCGACGACCTGATCAGCGGGCAAATCGACAAAACCGATTTCCGTAGCTCGGAGCTGCATACCGAATACAAAACCTACGAGAAAGACGACGACGGAAATACCAAAGAAGAATGGCACACTATTTTTAAAGGTTTGTTTTTCCATGCCGATTTCAATAAAAATTTCCAGGGAAAAACTTATGTCCAACCTGATACCTTTGAAAAACTATTGGGAAAATTCGGTCAGAACTGGGTAAAAGTAGGTGGCAATGCGTCACTTGTAAAACTGGAAGACCCTGAATTTGAAAAACTCTTTAAAGTATATTCGACCGACCAAAACGAAGCACGCTATATCCTCACGCCTGCCATTATGGAAGCCCTGGTGCGCATACGAAAGGAATACAAACGCAGCATGAACCTGAGTTTTATCGGCAGCCGTGTTTATTGTACTTTTTTCTCGAACAAAGATCTTTTTGAACCGAGGATTCTGAAATCAGGCGTTAACTTCAAAGATATTGAAGAAATGCACCATTTGTTTATGGTCAACTACACAATTGTAAGTGAACTGAACCTGAACACTCGAATATGGACAAAAGATTAAATAGTTTTTGTCCATAATGTCCGATCTCAACGATATTTCTTTTGCTGTAAACAGTCATCCCGTAAAGACGGGACCCAGCATAGCACCTTGAATTTGAACTTTATAGAGCAAACTCCCGACTCTATGGACAAAAGATTAAACAATGGAAGAAATTCTAGCATCTAAACAAAGAAAGGAACTACTCAAGCTTGATGCGCGCAGGAAATTGATTCTTGCTATGACCGTGCTTGCCGCAGCCATTTTCTTCATAACATTTGCATTGACATTTTATGATATCATCCGAATGGAAGGCGAAACTGTCGCTTTTAAGAAAGAGTACGGAGGTTTTATAGTTAACCGTATGCTTCTGGCAGTTGCTTTGTCGCTTACTATTCTTTGGATTGCCGGAAAACTGCAACCTGCTTTCAAACGGAATTACAAAACTAAAGTTGTTTCGAGGCTGGTTCAGGCTCTGGAGCCGGATTGGAATTATGACGCTAAAAAACACATCTCCGAAGAGGAATACATCAACAGCAATCTGTTCAATCAATCTTATGAACATTTTGGCGGTGATGACCTGATCACAGGCAGAATAGGCGATACTGAGTTCCAATGCTCAGAGCTGCACAGCCAAAACAGCCACAGAACAACCGATAGTGATGGAGATTCAAAAACCGAGTGGACCAGTGTTTTTCATGGCTTCTTCTTCGTAGCAGGTTTCAACAAAAATTTCAAAGGGGAAACCTATCTGGTTCATGGCGATTTGGAACACAAAGCGCAAACCTTTCGTGGATCAGACAGGTCGCCGGGATCAGCATCCAGATTTGCCAAACTTGAAAACAAGGAATTTTCTGAGATTTTTACGGTAAAAACCACAGATCAGGTTGAAGCGCGCTACATCCTTACTCCCAGTATGATGGAAGGTCTTGTTCGGATATACAAAAGCATCGAAATGCCCATTCACATTTCCTTTGTGGACAATAAGGTGTTTTTCGCCATCCGCTTGACGGAAGACCTTTTTGAGCCCAAACTGATGAAATCGGTGCTGAACAAAAAGGAGATTAATAAAATAACGAACCTGCTTAAACTCAACCGGCTGTTGGTTGACGAGCTGCAACTGAACAATAAACTCTGGATTTGATATGAACATTAATCAAAATACGGACGAAATAAGAAAGCTGTTCGATCAGAAATTAAAGCCTGCTTTGGCTTCTCTGGAATCTACTCGAAAGAAAATCAGGCTACACCGCAATATTTGTGCGGTGCTTGCTCTGGTGATGTTCCTGTTCCTTTTCAGTGATTATCTTTGGCTGCAAATTACCGTACCTGTCCTGTGCCTGATCGGCCTGGGATATTTTGGCACAAAAATTTTTGGAAGATATTTCCATTTCCGAAAAACCTATAAAACTGAAGTTGTTTCAAAGATTATTCATCTGATTAATCCTGAATATCTGTATGATGCAAACAAAAGCCTCAGTTTGGAAGAATTCAGTCAAAGCAAATTTTATAAACGAAAGGCAGATCGCGTGCGGGGCGATGATTTTGTTTGTGGCAGGATTGGCCGCACGGCATTTCGCTTCTCAGAGCTCCTGGCCGAATGGAAGGAAGTCCGCACCGAAGACGGGAAAACACATACCTACTGGAATGAAATATTTAAAGGCTTGATGTGTGTTGTTGAATTCAATAAACATATTGATGAGCAGACCTTTGTGTTTCCACAAAAAAGCAAAATCATGCACGGTATTTTCAAAAGCGAAAAATCTAAAGACCATCATTACGGCAATTTAGTGAAACTGGAAAATCCCGAATTTGAAAAATATTTCAAAGTTTATGGCAGCAGCCAGCAGGAAGCCCGCTATATCCTGACGCCGGCAATGATGGAAGCAATTGTCAATATGCATAAAACCTATAAACTTGACCTTCATTTTTCCTTTATTGGCGAAAATGCCTATTGCGCCATACCTTTTGAAAAATATCTTTTTGAACCACGGATTTCAAAAAGCCTTATTAATTTCGAAGATATGGAATTTATGTACCGTATGTTTGGACTTATCAGGATTCTTATTGATGAAATGAACCTAAATACACGTATCTGGACAAAACAATAATCATTTAACAAATTAAAATTCATTTACTTATGAAAAAATCGATTACACTTTTGCTGGCGCTGCTATGCGTCATCGCCCTAAAGGCCCAAAACCAAAAAGCCAATAGGTTCGCTGTTAAATCGGGTTATATCGAATACAAACTGGGTGAAAATGCCACCGGAACCAAAAAGCTTTGGTGGGATGATTTCGGAAAGAAAACCCGCACAGAAGAAGATTCCAAAACAGTAACCAAAATGTTTGGCATTACAGATACAAAAATCGTTAAATCCACTACTATAATGGACGGGCCAAACTATTGGGTAGTTGATCAGGTAAAAAACAACGCACAAAAAGGCACTACTCCTTATTATCAGGAAGGTCAGGAAATGACGGAAGACATGACCGAAGAAGAACTGAAAAAGCTTTCGGACGATATCCTCACCCAAATGGGCGGACAGAGGCTTCCCAACGAAAAATATCAGGGCTATGATTGCGAAGTTATTGAGCTTATGGGCACACGTTCATGGATTTACAAAGGAATCACACTCAAAATTAAAGGTGAAATTATGGGTGTAAAATCCCTGGAGGAAATGGTGAAATTTGAACCCGGCAAATCCGTTTCATCCGGCATGTTCAAACCTGATCCAAATATAGAGTATCAGGACATGAACAAAATGATGCAGCAAATGATGCCAACTTTTGAGGAAGATGACGAAGAATAAAAACAAACTTCTGCAATAATATTTTGGTAAAGCCCTCTCTATTTCAGAGGGCTTTTTTTGTGCAAATTTCTCCCACAGAAAAGTACAACCGATGTATCCGAACGCACATAACATTATTAATCAACATCTTACAGCAAAACCCAAAAAAGTACATCCAAGGCAACAGAACCTATGCTTTTTCAGATAAACGACTGGAGCGAAAGCTCATGGTATTTTTGCAGCGTTTTGGTTAAAAAACCCAAACGGGCTGAGTTAAAGAACAAATTAAATAACACGAAAAAAAGAATGAGAAAATTAATGGTATTAATGAACATGCTTATCCTTGCATTTTTGGTACAATCGTGCTCGGAAATACAAGTAAGTGAGGCAAAAAAAGAAGACCGTCTGGTGAGATCAATGGTTGTGGGATACAATCAGAACCATGAAGAATATTCTTACTTCGGGAAATTGGCCGAGAGCCGAAAAGTTAATATTTCATTCCGAACCGGCGGTGAATTGGAAAAGCTTAATGCCACCGAAGGCGAACTGATCAAAGAAGGAAGCCTGATTGCCCAAATTGATAGCCGCGACCACCGCCTGGCACTGAATGCCGCCAAAGTACAATACGAACAAGCCAAAGGCGAATACGAGCGTTATCAAAAGTTGTATGATAAAGGAAAACTACCGGAAAACACTTTGGACAAATTAAAATCGGGATACCTTCTGGCAAAAAGCAATTATGAAAATGCTCAAAATGCAGTAAACGATTGCCGTTTGCTTGCACCATTTACAGGCTATGTTTTCGAAGTTTTTGTCGAAAACCATGAAGCCGTAGGTCCTGGCCAGCCAATTATCAGCTTGCTGGATATGAGCAAAGTAGAAGTTATCTTTGAAGTTCCGGAAGCACATCTGGCCTTTTTTGATAAAAACCCCAAATTTGAAATTGAGGTAAAACACGCTAAATTGCCCCATATTTCTGCTGAATTAAAAAGTATCAGCGAAAAAGCCGACCCCAACAATCTTTACGAAGTACGCCTTCAGGTAAAAAACCAAAACAATACGCTTAAATCGGGAATGAGCACTACGGTCAATTTATCATTCGATAGGGAGTTAGCGGATGCATTTATCGTTATCCCTGCAGAAGCCGTTTTCCATGAAACAGGAAAATCTTTCGTTTGGATAATCAACAAGAACAATACACTGAAAAAACAGGAAGTAATATGTGGAAAGGCGCTCAACGATGGGAAACTGCTCTTAGAGAGCGGCTTGAACAACGGCACCCGCATTCTTACCGCAGGAACGCATTTTGTTACTGAGGGGCAAAAAGTACGTTTATCCAATTAATTTCATTCATCAAATAGAATATCAATATGCTAGATAAAATTCTGAATCAAAAGGCATTTATAAGTTTTGCACTGATTCTGGTCTTTATTGGCGGTATCATTTCCTATATGAACCTGGGGAAACTAGAAGATGCCGAAATACCCATTAAGGCGGCCAAAGTAATGTGCATCTATCCTGGCGCTTCTGCCGAAGAAGTAGAACAGGAAGTTACGGTTGAACTGGAAAAAGCCATCCGGAAACTCGATTATATCGATAATATTCAAAGCCGCTCATTACCGGGGCTTTGCGACATCACCATAAACCTCGACTGGGGAAAGGTCGGTGTTGATGAACTGCCTCAATACTGGGACAAGCTGCGCAAAAAAATCTCCGATGCGAGCAACAATCTTCCTTCCGGGGCACAGGCGCCTATCGTACTTGATGATTTTGGGGATGTTTATGGTATCTTTTTTACACTTTGTGGCGATGGATACTCATATGAAGAACTGCACGCTTATGCCAAAGAAGCAAAACAGGCCATCAGCCTGATTGATGGTGTTAAAAACGTGGAAATAATGGGCGAACGAACAGAAACAGTGGACATTATTTTCAGCAAGGAAAAATTTGCACAACTGGGCATTAACCCCATGATGATCGTTCAGCTCATTAACGACCAAACTAATCCGGCCAATCCCGGCAGCCTGGTTTACGGCACAGAACGTATGCGCCTGAATGTCGGCGAAAAGTTCAAATCGCTTGATGAGCTCCGGAATATGGTCATACAGATTCCTTCGGGAGGAAAATATTTGTTGGGCGATGTTGCAGAAATAAGCCGCTCCTATATGGAACCACGCACCAGTGGGCTTCGAGCCGATGGAGTGCCCGCCCTGGGCATTGGTATTTCAGCGGCCAGTGGTGTCAACATCATCACCGTTGGAAAAGAAATTGACCAATGCATTGAAAACCTGGAAAATAATTTCCCTGTTGGCGTGGAATTCAATCCGGTTTTCCACCAATCCGTACGTGTTAAAGAAGCCATCAGTAATTTTATGATCAACCTGATCGAATCCGTCTTGATTGTAATTGGTGTCCTTTTGCTATCCATGGGTTTCCGCAGTGGTTTCCTGATTGCCAGCGGTCTGGTACTCACCATTCTTGGCACATTTATCATGATGTTTGGTTTTGATGTACAACTACAAAGGGTTTCCCTGGCAGCCATTATCATTGCTATGGGGATGCTTGTTGACAACTCAATTGTTGTTGCCGATGGAATTTTGGTTGACCTGAAGAGGAAAATCCCGGGCAGGAATCCTTTCACTTTTGCGGCAAAGCAAACAGCCATACCGCTTCTTGGCGCAACCCTGGTCGCCATTCTTGCATTCCTGCCATTGGCTTTGTCGCCCGGAGGAGCCGGCGAATTCCTGCGCTCGCTTTTCTTTGTTCTGGCCATTTCACTGTTCATCAGCTGGATACTGGCGATGATTCAAACGCCCTTTATGGCCCGTTTCTTCTACAAAAAAGAAAGCAAAAAGAATCAAAATACGGCCAAAGAAAACGATGACCCATATAGCGGCCTGTTTTACCGAAAGTTTGGTCAACTTATCCGATATGCATTGCTTCATAAAACAGTAGTTATTGTCATTACTGCTATCGTTTTCATACTTTCAATGTGGTCGTTCCGCTTTGTGAAGCAGATTTTCTTCCCCTCCATGGCTTACAACCAGTTTTTTGTTGAGTATTACCTGCCTGCCGGATCAGATATTGAAGAAGTGGACCGCGACATCACCCAAATCAGCCACAGCATAGCAGATTGGGACGGAATTACAGACATCACCACCGCCATAGGCTCAACCCCTGCACGATACACATTGATGCGTCCGGTAAATTCCTATAGCAGTAGTTATGGCGAAATCATCATCAACACTACAGATTATGATGCCGCTTTGGATCTTGCGCCAAAAGTTGGTGAATACATCAAAAAGCATTATCCACAGGCAATGATACGCTCCAGAAATTACCAGCCAATTTCTGCCGAGTATCTGATTGAAGCAAAATTCAGTGGGCCGGATCCCGAAGTACTCCGTCAGTTAGCCAAAGAAGCCAAGGATATAATGAGGGCAAATGAAAATGTTTCCGTTGTTACCGATAACTGGAAAAACATGACCAAAACGCTGAACCCTTACTACAGCCAGAACAAAGGCAAACAGCTGGGCATTTCACGTGATAACCTCAGCAACAGTATTGCCATTGCAAATAACGGCATGCCGGTTGGCCAATATTGGGATGGCGATGAATCGCTTCTGATGATGCTCAAACTGGATGAATCATCCATGAAGGAAATCAATCAAATTCCACTTCTTCCCGTTTGGGGACAAGGCGCTTCGAGTGTTCCGCTCAATCAGGTTACGGACAGCCTGAAAATTGGATGGGAAGACAACCAGCTACAGCACTACAACAGTGAGCTGGCCATAAAAGCACAATGCGATCCTGTACCGGAAGTTAGTGTACCGGATTTATGGCACCAGCTTCATAAAGATATCGAAGCCATTGAAATCCCCAAAGGATATAAAATGGAATGGCTGGGAGAGCACGAACAAAACATACAGGCCAACGAAGATATCATGACCTACTTCCCTCTGGCCATTATGCTGATGATCCTGATTGTAATCGGGCTCTTCAATAACTTCAGGCAGCCAATCATTGTTTTTGCAGTGGTCCCACTGGCTTTTATTGGTGTAATCATGGGCATGTTGATAACAGGCAATGCATTTGGGTTTATGACGATTATCGGTTCGCTGGGGCTTATTGGCATGATGATCAAAAATGCCATTGTTTTGCTCGATCAAATCAATGTAGATTTGAAAAACGGCAAGGACAAACTCCATGCAACCATCGATGCGGCCGTATCAAGGTTCCGCCCGGTGCTTATGGCATCGCTCACAACCGTTTTAGGTATGGCTCCCTTGCTGTTCGACGATATGTTTGCCAGTATGGCTACAGCTATTATGTTTGGCCTGCTGGTCGGTACGGTCATTACCCTGATCATTGTCCCTGTTTTATATGCAATTTTATATCGAATTGACACTAAGCCCCTCAAACAAATTTCAAAATAAACGGAACATGAACTATATTAAAGCAACATATGCCCTGATACTGGCTCTGCTCCTTTTGGCAGGCCGGGCCAATGCGCAAGAGGTCATCAGCCTGGATTCGTCCAGGGCCATGGCCATACAATATAATAAACAGCTTCAGGAAGCACGTTTACAAATTGGTGAAGCTGAAGCAAATAAAAAAGAAGCATTCACCAACTACCTGCCCAAATTCGATGCAAGCGGCAGCGGGATGTACCTGCCCAATATTGATGATATTGGTATGCCGGGATTTTTCCTTCCTACGGCCAATAGTGCCGAAGAAGCTCAGGCTGGAAATTACAGCGGTGAAAGCGATGTTTGGTTTCCCGGGTTTTCTCTTGGGCTAGACGAAATCCTTTACTATACCGCCGATCTAAGCGTCAGCCAGGCCGTTTATGCCGGTGGCAAAATCCGCAATGCCAATAAAATGGCTGATATTGCAGTAGGCATCAGTAAAAACAATCTGGAGCTTAATAAAAGCCAGATACTGGAACAAACCGATAAGGCATATTGGACTGTTCTGGCTGTAAAAGAAAGCCTGAAACTGGCAGGAAAATATATTGATCTGCTCACCGAGCTTGAAGAACAGCTCTCCGACAGCTACGAATTGGGACTCGTGCCCCGCAGTGATTTATTGCAGGTGCGCGTTCAGAAAAACCAAGCCGAACTCAATGAGATTCAAGCAAGAAACGGCCTAAAACTGGCTAAAATGCAATTATGCCAGATTATTGGACTGGATGTGCAATCGGACATCACGATAAGTGATACGGTCATGCAACAAACTATAATCCCTGATACGTCGGAAAGCATCAACAGGGCATTATCACTGCGCCAGGAGCTGAATATGCTGGAAAAACAAATAGAAATCAATGAGTTAGAACGTAAAAATGTTCGGGCCGATTATTTGCCACAGCTAGGCGTTGGCGCCAGTTATACCTACAGCAAAGTAAATGATTTGATGGACGGCCAATGGAATACCATGATTTCCGGGCAAATAAGCATTCCCGTTTTTCACTGGAGAGAAAGCAGCCACCGAATGAAAGCGGCACAGCTCCGAAAAGAACAAAGCATGGTGCAACTTGCCAATACACGCGATCTGATCAGCCTTGAGGTAAGTCAAGCCCTTACGCGACTCGACGAGAGCATCGAAGCAATTGCGCTTGCACGCAAAAGCAAAGCGGAAGCCGAAGAAAGCCTGGAAGAAACCCAAATAGGCTATGATGCCGGGCTGAACACCATTACGCAGGTACTCGATGCCCAGGCAAGCTGGCAGCAGGCACATACTGAGCTCATTCGTGCCCTAACAAATTTTGAAATTTCCAAAGCCCGATATAAACGGGTTGTGGGCAAATAAATTAATAGCTGTTTGCATATACAAGCCATGTTATTTGTTCAATATCATGGCTTGTTTTTTTTTCAGGGAAAAGCAGTAAATTAGCAACAAATTTTAAAAACAGCCTATTATGAAAAACACTCTGTATTTCCTGTTTGGAATCCTGGCCTTCAGCCTGCTTTTTGCTTCCTGCTCAGATGATGAAAACGACGATCCGGATGATCCTAAAGTTGTCACTTACACAATCGCCTATCAACTCGACCGTACTGATGGCGATGCAAGTTCATACAAAGATTTTGTAATTACCTATACTGATGCTGACGGAACCAGCAAAACGCTTGAAAATCCTGATTTTCCATGGACACTGAGCTTTGATGGCATTGCTAAGGGCAAAACCTTCAATTTTAAAACAAGCTGCACCTTGCTTACAGGTAAAAGCCTGAGTGTTTCAGGTACTGTTGGCTATACGGGAACCGATGGCGGATTTAGCTCATCCAATGTTTCTTTAGGCGCTTCCTCTCCGATAAAAGACATTCCGCTCACAAGCCAAACCAGTATTACAACGCCTTCAAAATAGGTTCTACTAGGAATTTCGTGGGTAACAATAATGTTTGAAAATAATATGGAGATATTTATTAATAAACTATTGATCCCTAACAGATTCCTCCTTTCACAAAGCCTTAATCACTTCGTTTGGCTTTGTTCCGGTCGGAATGACGCTGTTTATTAGGTGTTTAAGGCAAATGCGGCGCACTTCGACTCCGCTCAGTGACCAAGCCGCATTTGCCTCCTGACTTCATAAAAACGCGTCATTCCGACAAAGTTTTCCGAAGAATGAGGAAACTTTGGAGGAATCTGTTTGAAATAGCATTCTAATTTCTTTCCACGAAATTCCGTGTAGAACCCAAAATAGTTTAATTTTCCTGAAGCGATTTCAGGGCAATAACCGCATTTTCGGCAGCATCACCATGAGGGCAATGTACTTCGGTGATGTATGCCGGATTTCTTTTTTCCAGGCCAAAAAGGTAGGCTTTATCGTAATACTTTAACGTAATTTCAGCAACTGACTTAAAATCATTATTTTCTAAAGCTTCTATTGCATTTTTATATTGAAGCCCCCCAAGCCTTTTGGCAATCCGTTTTGTTGCTGCGCGCAAGAGGCTTTTATCAAAAACCGCATATTCATCTACCAGTCGGTTCAGGCGGATTTCCTGTGGCTCCAGTATTCGGATTACCCGCGTATTGCGCATTTTTTGAAACAGGATATCCGGAACAGCCACATGGCCCACCATCCGGCTTTCATCTTCAATCCACACACTTTTTGATAAATCCATTTTTGATAAATCCTCGGCAAGTTTATTTTCAAACATTTCTGTACTGGGCTGCTCTTCCTGTCCCAAAGCGCCAAAACTGCTGCCCTTATGATGCGCCAGACCTTCAAGATCAATAACCTGCTCGCCCATTTTTTTCAATTCATGCAGTATTGCCGTTTTTCCGCTACCGGTATATCCACTCAAAACCACAAATTGCCAATTTTTACGAAACCAGCTCTGCGCCCAACGGCGATAACTTTTATATCCGCCACTAATGAGCTTTATTTTCAATCCCACGGTTTCAAATAACCAGGCCATGCTTTGTGAGCGCATTCCGCCACGCCAGCAGTGGACGATCAAATCGGAATTTCGGGCTGTATTTTTTCCGGCTTTCGCCAGATCGTGCAGCTTTGGCCCAACAAATTCCAAACCACGCATCACCGCTTTGTTCTTTCCGTTTTGCTTATAAAGTGTTCCAATCTCCACACGCTCCTCATTGCTAAAAAGAGGGATATTCACCGCTTCCGGAATATGAGCCATTTCGAATTCTGCCGGCGTACGGACATCCACAACCGGCGTTTTATCACGCAATTGCAGCATTTCTTCTATATCGATGGTTTGAGCCATAAACTGATTTGACCGGCAAAGATAGGGATATTGGGAGAACCAAAATTACATATCGCTCAAACTCAAGATAAGAACTCACTTCTTCAAAGCCACCAAAACATCCCGTTTTATGGAATGATCGACCATGTGCTCAAACTGATTGTATGGCGCATCCGTTTTCACTTCAAAGTCTTGTTCCGTAAAAATTGCTGCAAGCTTTTTGGGAGAAGCCAGGAAGGAATTCCAGGCGATGACCACTGCCCCGCCCGGCTTTAGAACAGTTTTCCATGCCGGGAGACATGCATGCAGCAATTCGGATGGATTCCGGGTAAATGATTTTGCTTTTCCTGCTGTATTGCCATGCTGCACACCATAAGGCAGGTCGCCAACAATCAAATGGAAGTGGTTTTTCCTGAAATACTGATCGGCATGAGCTGTATTCCCCTGAACCAAGCCCAACTTTTTGATCTTTTCGGACAATTTAAAATCCTCTTTCGAAAGGGCATATTCAAATTCCTGCATCATTATGGCTTCGGATCTGCTTTTTCCCGCTACCTGGCGTTTGCTTTGCTTATGTTTGATGCGTTCTGCTTCGAGATATTTCCGAAAAAAGACTGCCGCTTCGTGTACCGCTTTTCCATCCAGCTCAATACCATACAAATCAAACCCATGCACACTGCCTTCAAAAAGCGTGGTTCCACGGCCCGCAACCGGATCGAGCAGGCTGATTTTCTGATGATAATCATAATCCGTGCTCATCATGCCCACCGATATCATCAAGCGGGTAAAAAGCTCATTGGTTTTTCCTTTATACTTCTGCACGGACGAAATTTTCGGATCCATGTACGCAAAACTGCTTTTTGCAATAGGGCGAAGCATACTTGTTCCACTAATATCTTCAAGCTGAAAAACAGCGAACACAAAGGAAAGCCGTGAAATCAGGTCAATATCTTTTTCGTTAAGCACAGAAGCTGTTTCCAGGCTGATATAAGGAATATTTTCTATCGTTTTTATCTGAATATCGTTTACAGATACGGACAAATGTCCGGAAGCCAGGCTCAATTCCGCAAGAGCCAGTTTGTCGGAGCTGGTATAATATACCCAGTTGTGCCCCGGATTTTGAAGCAGGAGGTAAATCATGGGCGCAATTTCGACAAAATACCTGAACAGAAAAAATAATACCCACCCAAATGGGTAGGCATCATATTATCTTTAAAACGATTGTTTGCTTTACTTCATCTCCCCTTTTTTATACTTATTGGTACGGATCACTTCGCCATCTTGATTGTAAATCAGCCATTTACCTTCTTTCAAACCATCCTCATACCGGCCGGTTTGCTTAATCTTGCCATTGGCAAAGTATTCGGAATATTCACCAACGGGCGTTCCTTTCTCATAAACTTCAAGGGATTTTATATTTCCATTGGGATGGAAAGTAGTTTGCTTGCCATCAAAATCGCCATCAATATAATTGTATTCGGCGATCAGGTTTTCGTTTTGATCATACCATTTCGCATAACCGTCGCGCTGGCCGTTTTTTATCATACCCTCTTCCTGAAGTTTGCCGTTTTTGTAAAACAGTTGCTTCATTCCATTTTCTATACCTCCCGTATAATTGATTTTTTTCGTTGGCCTTCCGCCATAGGTATATTCCACAAAAAGCCCTTCCAGTTTGCCCTTCTCATAAATAGCCTCGCTGTGCAAATATCCACGGCGGTCGATAACTACTTTCGTACCGTTCAGCTCACCATCTTTATATTCAGCCATTTCTTTTAAAAATCCCTGACGATGGTAGGTTTTCCAAAGTCCTTCTTTCTTGTCATCAACATATTGCCCTTTGCTGAGTTCGCCTCTATCTTCTTCCTCCCAATAGCCCTGTTTCAGGCCATTATTATCTTTTTGGTTTTTATTGATATCTTCAACTTCTTCCGTTAATACGGCTTCACTTTTGGCATCAACTTGCTGTGCCTGAACCGGAACTATCATTACCAGGAAAATGAGTACAAATGTGGAATATAAGAATTTCATGAGTTCTAATTTTTTTTATTGTGGATTAATAACGCAAAGGTAAAAAATTGAGCCTTCATGGCAAATTATCCCTGACTTAAGTTTGGGGCAAAGGCATTATATACATAAAAACCCTATCTTGCAACTTATGCAAACAGAACTCCTCATTCAATTAATCATCTCCTTTATTCTGGGAGGTAGCTTGATATCTGTATTGTCGCTTTTAGCCGAAAAGTTGCCACCAAAATTCTCAGGCATCGTTCTTTCGCTGCCATCCACCATTATTCTGGGATATTTCTTTTTGGGATACGGCCAGTCTGCCGAAGCAGTTGCTCAAATTGTCCCTGCATCCATCCCGGCACTTGGGTTGGCTGTTCTGTATCCTTATGTTTATGTCCGGATAGCCGGAATACTTGCACGCGCCAAATCGCAAAAAACCCTGAGTACTATTGTATCTTTTATCCTGAGCGCGGGCATTTGGCTTTTGGCTGCCCTTCCCTTCATTATTTTCAGGCACACATCCTTGCTTGCAGGAATTGCGATTTACCTGCTTTTTGTAATTGCCATAAATTTCCTGCTCAAAAGGAAAAAGGCGCAAAAGGTCGAAGCGCATCATTACGGACGTAAAAGCCTTTTGATCAGAGCTTTATTTGTTGGAACGCTGATATCGCTGGTAAGTTTACTGGCAGAAACCATGAACCCATTCTGGGCTGGCGTAATCGCTATGTTTCCAGCCGGACTAGCTTCATCAATGATCGTAATCCATTGGAACAATGACCCCCGTTTTCTTGCTTCCATGGTACGCATGGTTCCTGTGGGCTCCATTACCATTGCGGTTTATGCGCTGGGCGCGATGCTGGCTTTTCCGGCAACAGGCATTTATTGGGGCACACTTATTTCACTGATTGCAAGCCTCATAACAGCAAGCTCCCTGGCAGCAATTGAAAGCCGTATTGCACGAAACCGGAAAGAGGATTAAAAATCAGGACGGTATCGAATACTCAATTGAACCTGATAATTCCGGGAGCTCCTCACTATGGGTTTTATGATGGATCGGTTCCATTAGCTGTTCCCTGTATTCAGGACTGAAATGTTTGGAAAAATCAATATGGTGGATGCGCCCTTCCAAGCCTTCTTCTTTATGCAGCACCAGTGCTTTCACAAGCATACAGAGCATGATCCCGATCGGGCCAATCATTTTGTCGTCAATAATCAAAACATTATCCGTGATGCTGCCATCCTCCATGCGCACATTAATTTCCGACGACTGCCCCACAATTCGCCCGGCATCTACTTCTGTGGTCAATTCGTGAATACTTACCCTGGAAGTTTTTGCATCGCGGTTGATCAAATCCTGATATGGTTGCGGCCCGGCACCAAGATGATGCAGCAAATCAGAAGGGTGAAAGTTAAAAATTCCACGTTTCGGAAATTCAATAATAAAATCATCGAGTACCTGCCCGAAAACACAAACCAAGATCACATCCGGATTCCACTCTTTGAGGAGACTGCGAAAATAAGCGGATTTAACTTTACCGGTATAAACCGGAATCCCGCCCGACAAGCCCGATTCCACAATAGCCGATTCGAGATTCATCATTTGCCGCTCTTCAAACAGCCGCCAAATCCTTCTTCTGACAGATATCTTTGCATCGGGGCTAACCGGATCATCGGTAACCATGCCACAAACACTGAGCCTTCCGGTATTGGCCCGCTGCATTCGCTTCAGGTATTCCACCACTTTGTATCCCATCAAATAACTCCCAAAAACAGCAATGCGCAATCCTGCTCCATCATTTTGCGTCCTTTCGTTTTCTGAGGGCAAAAAAAGCTGCCCCCAGGAAGAATCACCTAAATCATCAAAAATCTGACGTCCCGGCTCATGCCCCAATATAATCCGGTCAAGAATCTGTTCGTTTGAAGTTGTCATAAGTGTTTATTATTTACGGATTTTAAAATTCCATTCCTCCTTCAGGCAGGCATAAACCACTTCGTCCAGCACCCTGCCTTCTTTAATTACGGCATTTCTGTGTTTCCCTTCCCGCTTGTAACCGGCTTTTTCCAGAGTTTTCATACTTGCTATATTTCCTTCAAAAACAGCAGCATAAAGACGGATCAGGCCCATTTTTTCAAATGCATGCTGCGTCATCAATCGCACAGCCTCTGTACCAATGCCCTGCCGGTGATACAGCGGGCAAAGCCAGTAACCGATCTCGCCGCTCAGCCTGTAAACATCCATGCCAGGATGCACACCAATACTTCCGCAAACCTGGCTCTGAACATCAATGGCAAGCACAAAATTCACTTTGGACGAAGCAATATTCTCAATATAAAACTCCGCATCTTTTAGCGTATAAGGATGCGGAAAAGCATCTCGCAGATTACAGCTAATCCGCTTGTCATTGGCAAATTTGGCTAATGATGATGCATCTTCGGCGCGAAAAGGACGCAGGATAAATTTACTTCCTAAAATTTCCATTTTTCAATTTCAAAATTCTTCTCTCAAAGATACAGCTTTATAAATATGACCAAAACATATTGTAAATCAATTTTCAGCAAAAAAAATAATTGCAAAGCAATAATCATGCCCTTGAACAAAAGACCCTACCGGTTGTTCGACTTGTGCAAATTGATTATACCAAAGTACTTGCAGACTTTTGTAGAATCAATTTAGATAACAAAAAGAGACTATTTAAAATGACACTAAATTATAATAGGAGGTAAAATGTTTAAAAAATATGATCCAATCAAGGAGCAGTTGTTTCAGGTTATGGATGATGAAGGAAAGGTCATCAATCCGGAATTTATGCCTGAGATTGACAATGAGCGCCTCGTGAAAGCCTATAAAGACATGCTCTTTGCACGCACCGCCGACATGATGGCTGTTTCATACCAGCGTCAGGGACGCATGTACACCTACCCACCCAACTATGGTCAGGAAGCCATTCATGCCGGACTGGCGTTGAACATGCGCGATCAGGACTGGCTTACGCCCGCATTTCGCGAGCTGGGCGCATGGCTGGCCAAAGGTGCTACACTCAAAGAAGTTTTCCTCTACTTTATGGGCTATGAAGACGGCACGGTTTTTAAAGATGCCCAAAACATCCTGCCGATTTCCGTACCTATTGCCTCGCAGCTGATCCACGGAGCAGGAATTGGCTATGCCATAAATTACAAAAAAGAAGACAGTGTGGTTTACAGCATCGTTGGCGATGGCGGTACATCCACAGGCGATTTCCACGAAGCACTCAATTTTGCTTCCGTTTGGAAAGCACCGGTAGTTTTTCTGGTACAAAACAACCAGTTCGCCATCAGTGTGCCTTTCAACAAGCAGCAAAATGCCAAGAGCATTGCCATTAAATCCATTGCCTACGGAATTCCCGGCATTCAGGTTGATGGCAACGACATCTTTGCGATGGACGCGGCACTTAAAGAAGCATCAAAACATTGCCGCCAAGGAAAAGGACCGGTACTCATCGAAGCCGTAACTTTCCGAAAAGGAGCACACACAACTTCCGACGACCCGACAAAATACCGCACCAAGGAAGAAGAACAGGCGTGGGAAGCCAAAGATCCGGTTGACCGCCTCAGGAAGTATCTTGTCGAAAACAAACTTTATGATGCAACCGGCGAGGAAGAACTGCTGAAGCAATACAAAAAAGAAGTGGATGCACAATTTGAAGCCGCTGAAAATTATCCTGCCTACAAACTGGATGATGTTTTCGACCATCTTTATGTCGATAAACCACAGGATTTGATTGACCAGCAGCGCTATTATGAAAAGTATCTTAAATGGAAGGAGGAGCAGAAATGAAAGTAATGAATATGGTTCAGGCATTAAACGATGCCATCGATATAAAACTGGGCGATGACCCCAATGTAGTAGTTTACGGAGAAGACGTAGGAGTAGAAGGCGGTGTATTCCGTATCACGGAACATTTGCAGAAAAAACATGGCGAAGCACGCGTATTTGATTCACCACTGGCGGAGTCGGCCATTATCGGTACTGCCGTGGGCATGGCAACCAACGGACTGCGCCCGGTTGTGGAAATGCAGTTTTCCGGATTTGCTTACCCGGGCTTTAACCAGATGATCAGCCATGTGGCACGCATGCGCAACCGTACCCGCGGTCGCTACAAGCAACCCATTGTAATCCGTATGCCATACGGCGGCGGCATCAACGCACTGGAGCACCATTCCGAAAGCATGGAAGCCATGTACGGCCACGTGCCCGGACTGAAAGTAGTCATTCCATCTACGCCCCACGATGCCAAAGGTTTACTGATCTCCGCAATTGAATCGGACGATCCGGTGATTTTCATGGAACCCAAACGCATCTATCGCGCCATCAAACAGGAAGTAAACGAAGAAAAATTCAGCATCCCGATTGGCAAAGCGAAAGTACTGACGCAAGGCTCTGATGTTACGGTAGTTGCTTATGGCGCACTTATCCGTGAAGTGCAAAAAGCCATGGTTTTGGCGAAAAAACAAGGCATTTCTGTGGAGCTGATTGACCTGAGGACGATTTATCCGCTTGATCGCGAAACCATTGCCAAATCGGTACGCAAAACCGGCCGACTGGTATTTGTTGCGGAAGGTCCTACTACATTTGGTGTAGGCGCCGAAATGGCTGCACTGGCCAATGAAGAAGCATTCCTGCATCTGGAAGCGCCTGTAAACCGCGTTACCGGTTTCGATACAATTGTACCCTTGCCGCGTGGAGAACATTTTTATATGCTCGAACCCGAAAGGATTTTCTATGAAATCCAGAAAACCGTGAAATTTTAATACAGCACAGCTGATTATTAATCCGAAAATTCAGAAAAATGAGATATATATTTAATTTTCCGGACATTGGGGAAGGCCTTGAAGACGGTACCATTGCCGAATGGTATGTGGAGAAAGGACAGCAGGTAGAATCCGGCCAGCCCCTGGTCAATATGGAAACCGATAAAGTGGTCACTGACATTCCCTCGCCAAAAACCGGAACAATTGTAGCGATTTACGGAAAAGAAGGCGAAACCATCAATGTAGGCGACGCACTCGTAGAAATCGAAATAGAAGGCGTTGAAGGAGCCGAAGCTATTGAAGAAGCCAGCAAACAGGAGCCTATCGAAGAAGAAGGCGCAGGAGTTGTAGGCACACTTGAAGTAGCCGGAAGCGGTGCTTACCTGCCATCTTCCGACGAAGGTTTCGACGAAGAAAGCAGTAATGAGCCCAAAGCCCGCCGCAAAGCATTGGCAACACCCGTTGCACGCGCTATGGCCAAAGACCTGAACGTAGATATCAACGATATCAAAGGAACCGGCCCGGCAGGTCGCGTAATGACCGACGACATCAAAGCCTATGTGCAAAACAGACAGAGCGCTACGGTAAGCTCTAGCGCGAGCATGCCCACAGCTGAAAATCCGGTTGAGGAATACGAAACCCTTAGCCAGATACGCAAGGCCATTGCCCGCAATATGATCAACTCCAAGCATAACGCAGCGCATATGAGCGTGTTTGAAGAAGCCGAAATCTCGGAGTTGGTACGTGTGCGCGATAAGTTCAAAACATCATTCGCAGAAAAAGGCGTGAAACTGAGCTATTTGCCCTTTATCCTCAAAGCCACTGCCATGGCGCTGAAAAAGCATAAATCGCTGAATGCACGCATGGACATGGACAACAACCGCATGGTGTATATGAAATATTACAATATCGGAATTGCCGTGGATACTGAAGAAGGCCTCGTTGTGCCCGTTATTAAAAATGCGGATAAACTCAGCATTTTTGAACTGGCAGAAAAAGTTGCTGAAATTGCTGCTAAAGCCCGCGACCGAAAGCTCACTATGGACGATATGAAAGATGGCACCTTTACCATCACCAATTACGGAAGCATCGGTGGGCTCTTTGCCGTTCCGGTGATCAATTACCCGCAATCGGCCATATTGGGCATAGGCAGGATATTCAAGAAGCCGATTATCAAAAACGATGAAATCGTGAAAGGAATCGTGCAGCCGCTCAGCATTTCGGTTGACCACCGCATTGTGGACGGTGGCGAAGTGGCCCGCTTTATGAATACCCTAATGGGATATCTGGAAGATCCTGTTTCATTAATCATTGACTAAAACGCATTCATTATGGATTACGATCTTATAATTATCGGTTCAGGCCCCGCAGGATATGTTGCTGCCATACGCGCAGGACAGCTGGGCATCAAAACCGCCATTGTTGAAAAAGAAAATGTGGGCGGCATGTGCCTCAACTGGGGCTGCATCCCTTCCAAATCCGTGATCGAAAGCGCCAAGCTTTTCCGCAAAATAAAGCAGGATGCCGAAGCTTTTGGCGTGGACGGCCTGGATCAGGAGAAAATCAGCTTTAACTGGAAGCAGGCTGCCCGGCGCGCCAACGACATTGTAAGCAAACTGACGCATGGCGTTTCCTACCTTCTGAAAAAGAATGGTGTGGACATCATCAAAGGTGAAGCCAAAATCAATGCCGACAAATCCGTAAGCGTGGCCAACCGTAAGCTGCACGCCAAAAATATTGTGATCGCCACCGGTTCGGTATCCCCTGCCCTGAAGGCAAATCTGCCTGAAGATAAGGTGATGAACATCAAAAACCTTTGGCATACCAAAGAACTGCCTCAAAATATTGTTGTGGTGGGACAAAATGCTGTAGCCGTGGAAATGGCGCAGTTTTTCATAATGTCGGGACGCACGGTAAGCCTCGTAGCGCCATCGGAGCATATTTTGCCCCTTGCCGATAAATACCTCAGCGATTTCATGTTGCGCAAGCTAAAGAAAGACGGCATCAAGCTGATTACCAGTGCAGAAGTAAATGCAGAAACCAGCACTTTGGAGAACGGCCGTCTCATTATCGGTGACGAGCAAGTGAGCTGTGATTTGGTAATCAATGCGAAAACCCGCACAGCCGTACTGCCGGAATCAGAACTCGATTTTGAAATGGAGAAGGGTTTCCTGAAAGTGGATGAATACAACCGCACAAGCATCGAAGGCATTTTTGCCATTGGCGATGTGAACGGACGCAGTTTTTATGCGCATATTGGTTCCGCTCAGGGATTGCATACCGTAAACTACATCAAAGGCATTAAAGAGCCGATGGACTACAACAAATATCCCTTGAATATGTACAGCGATCCGGAAATTGCTCAAATTGGACGTACCGAAGGGCAGTTGCAGGAAGAAGGCATCGACTATAAAGTAAGCCAGTTTCCGCTTTCGGCCAACGGAAAAGCCATGGCAGAAGGCACAAAAGAAGGCTTTATCCGTATGCTAAGCGAGAAGAAATACGGCCAGGTGCTTGGCGTACAGATTGCCGCACCCAATGCCACCGATATGATTGCCGAAGCAAGCGCATTTATGGCCGTGGAAAGCACAGTTTATGATGTAGCACGCACCGTACATGCCCACCCGACGATTTCAGAAGTTTTTATGGAGGCGGGATTTGATGCAATTGATCATGCTTTGCATATTTAACGTTTGATTATAAAGTCCAACTTCTGCGTTGTTGCTCAAAATCCAAATCCTCATCCCGTACCCTACGGGAATCCGGTTTGATTTTTGATATTCCGTGGATTTTACAGCATTAGCTGACAGGAAATATTTTAAAAAGCCTTAACAAAGAAAGTTTGGAATCTGCGATTGCGGAGCGCTTTCTTTGTTGGGGCTTTTTTTGGGCAGAGGCGATTCAAATAATATTATGTATCTTTGAATTAATAAATCAGTTGCTATGAACACGCATGAAATAAGAATTCAATTCCCATCAGACATACTTTTAGCATTGAATGAGTCTGAGAAAGAGCTTGAACAACAAATTTAAAATATCATTAGCAATTAGGCTTTACAAAATGAAAAAACTAACCATTGGAAAGGCTGCACAGATTTCGGGCTTATCCCGCTATGATTTTGAAAACACTCTTGTTGATCACAACACTCCGATATCTAACCTGAACTTTGATGATATAATTGATGATTCCAAAAAACTAAGATAGGATGAAACAAGCATGATAACCTGAATAATTCACAAAATATTCTATTACGCACATAAACCGCTGCAATAGAAAGGAATGCTATCTTTTTGGTGCTCAAAATAGCTACGGCTATTCCTGTGCGCCAAAAATCTGCGCTCCCTTTCTCTTATTGCGTTTTGCGTGCTCATGACGAAATTTCATGAATTAATCAGGATAAAAACAATCATTAACACCCAAGAAAATGATTATTTTTCATCTTGCAGTTCTCCCGCAGGTGCGGGAACCTTTGAAAATTAAAAAATAAACGGATGAAAAACGGGATTGTAATTGCGGATGCCGTCCCGATAATTTCATTAAGCCTGATCAACATGCTGGAGCTGCTTGATAGCTTATTCGATGAAATCAAAATACCCGGACATTAAGTGGATCGACATCAATCAAAAAAATCCAAAACAGATATACAGCCGCATTCGTGTTTTGATGATTTTGGGAGTAGCCATCCTTTTTATACTGATCATTTTCCAACGAAAAAAATAGCTTCTATGCACTTCTGAAAAAACATTATCTTTGTTTTAAAGAAAAGGCCATGACTGAATTTGTTGAAAAATATGTGAATCCATTTACGGATTATGGGTTTAAGCGCCTGTTTGGTGAAGAGCCCAATAAAGACCTGTTGCTTGATTTTTTGAATGAACTACTACATGAAGAACAGGGTAGGATTGTGAGCCTTACTTATTTAAAAAGTGAGCATTTGGGCACTACCGAACTCGACCGAAAGGCGATATTTGACCTTTATTGCGAAAATGAAAAGGGAGAGAAATTTATCGTAGAGCTCCAAAAGACCAAACAGAAATTTTTCAAAGACCGTACACTATATTATTCTACTTTTCCCATCCGCGAGCAGGCAAAACGGGCAGATTGGATGTACGAGCTCAAAGCCGTTTATACCATTGCCATTCTGGATTTCGTTTTTGACGAAGACCGCGACAAACCCGATAAATACAGATATGACGTAAAGTTATCGGACATAGATACAAAGAAGGTATTTTATGATAAACTGACCTTCATTTATCTCGAAATGCCCAAGTTCAACAAAACATTGGAGCAACTTGAAAGCCGTTTTGACAAATGGCTTTATGTGATCCGCAACCTCAATCGTCTGGATCGAATCCCGGACAAGCTCCGCGAACGTATTTTTGAAAAGCTGTTCGAAACCGCAGAAATTGCAAAATTCACCCAGGAGCAGGTGCGTTCCTATGAAGACAGCCTCAAATATTACCGCGACCTGAAAGCCTCCCTGGCAACACGTTATGAAGAAGGGAGAGAAGAAGGAATTAAAGAAGTTGCTATTAAGTTGATTAGGCTTAACTTACCTACTGAGTATATTACAAAAGCAACAGGGCTCACTGAGGAACAGATCGAAATCTTGAAGAACAGACAATAATTTATTGAACAGTTTGTATCGCTGCCAGCCTTTCACAAAGAGTATAATAGATCAATCACAAGTACACAGTAAAGCCAAATGCGTGCACTCCTTTTGTCAAAAAGAAAAACCCGGGCAACCTGTGGCTGCTCCGGGTAAAAAATCGCCCTATGAGAGTTTTTTCAGGGACAAGCCCCGAATATTTTAGTTCTTGTATTCTGCGATGATGTCTTTTACATCATCTGGTGCTACGCGACCGTAAACTTTATCACCAACCATAACAACCGGTGCAAGGCCACAGGCGCCAACGCAGCGCAGGCAGCTGATCGAAAATTCTCCATCAGGAGTAGTTTCGCCAACTTCGCAATCGAGTTCGCGTTTAAATTCAGCAAGAACTTTTTCGGCACCGCGAACATAACAGGCTGTACCTGTGCAAATGCTGATCGGGTGTTTTCCTTTAGGCTTCATGGTGAAGAAGCTGTAAAAACTCACCACACCATATACATGCGCTGTAGATGTGTGCAGCTCCTGTGCAACTACTTCCTGTACTTCTGCGGGCAGGTAACCGAAGTTTTCCTGGCATTTGTGCAGTACATTGATGAGCTCGCCTTTTTCGTTATTAAAGGACTTACTGATTTCTTTGATCTTATCGATGCTATCCTGAGATAATTTAATATTTGCCATTTTATCGTCTCCTATTTTATTTATTCGATACTGATTTCCTAGTCAATTTCTACTTTGGTGCTCTTATCAAAGTAATGTGTATGCAGCAGGTGATGTGCTTTTTCGCTCATCGGTTTGCCGAGGAAATCTTCATACAGTTTAACGATATAAGGGTTTTCGTGTGATTTACGGATTGGTTTACCGGCATCTTCACGATAAAGTGCTTCGGCACGTTTCTTCAGGATTTCGCTATCGCCATGGTGCAGCGGCTGACCACCACCTCCGATACAACCGCCGGGGCATGCCATCACTTCAATTGCATGGTAATTTGATTTTCCTGACTGCACTTCTTCGAGCAGTTTACGTGCATTGCCCAGACCGTGAGCAATACCAATATTGATATCCAAACCATTGAAATCAACAGTAGCGCTGCGGATGCCTTCCATACCGCGAAGTTCCTGGAAGTCCACTTTTTCAAGTTTTTTGCCGGTTTGCACTTCGTAAGCAGTACGTGTAGCAGCTTCGATTACGCCGCCCGTAGCACCGAAGATAACAGCAGCACCTGTTGACTCTCCAAGTGGATTATCGAAATCCTGCTCTTCAAGACCAACGAAATCCATATTCGCCTGCTTGATGAGGTTTGCCAGTTCGCGTGTAGAGATTGAGTAGTTCACATCAGGATCGCCATCTGTTTTAAACTCATCGCGCTGACATTCATATTTTTTAGCCAGACAAGGCATAATCGAAACTACGATCAGATCTTCGCGTTTTACTCCGATTTGCTCTGTGAAATAGTTTTTGGCAATGGCACCGAACATCTGCTGTGGAGAGCGTGCTGTTGAAGGCACATCTTTCATATCAGGGAAGTGGTACTCAAAGAAATTCACCCAACCCGGGCAGCAGGAAGTGAGAATCGGCAGTTTCACGTCTTTATCGCCATTGAGGTGGCGGGTCAGGCGGTCGAGCAGCTCAGTACCTTCTTCCATAATGGTAAGGTCGGCAGCAAAATCAGTATCAAATACAAAATCAAAACCGAGGTTGCGCAGTGCAGTAACCATTTTTCCGGTTACAAGCGTACCGGCTTCCATACCAAATTCTTCGCCCAGTGCTGCGCGGATGGCAGGAGCTGTTTGAACCACAACTTTTTTGGTTGGATCGGCAAGAGCGCGGAGGATTTGAGGAGTATGATCCACTTCAGTGAGTGCGCCTGTAGGACAAACAGCAACACACTGACCGCAATAAGTACAAGGAGATTTTTCGAGGTTTTGCTCGAAAGCAGGAGCAACAACAGCTTCGAAACCACGGTTTACAGCTGAAAGTGCGCCTACGGTTTGCACTTCATTACACATCATTTCGCAACGACGGCACATGATACATTTATCAACATCGCGGATAATCGCAGGTGATGTATCAGGACGGTATGTTGATTGTTCGCCTTTAAAAGGGATTTCGCGAACGCCAAGCTGATGTGCCAGGTCCTGCAGTTCGCAGTTTCCTGATTTTGCACAAACAAGGCAATCTGCCGGATGGTCTGAAAGGATGAGTTCCAAAACGGTACGGCGTGCATTCAAAACACGGATTGTACTGGTTTTCACAACCATTCCTTCGGCAACGAGGGTAGTACATGACGGAGCCAGGTTACGGCGGCCTTCTACTTCAACAACGCAGATACGGCAACCGCCCGGTTTGTTTTCCATATTCATGCCATCGAGGCTAAAATAGCAGAGCGTAGGGATATTGATGCCTGCTTTTTTTGCTGCATGTAAAATGGTGGTTCCTTTTTCGACTTCAACCGGCTTATTATCTATGGTTAATTTGATCATTTCCATTATTCTCAATCTTTTTCTGATTCTTAAAACTTACACAATTGAAATGGCGTTGAACTTACATTTTTCCATACAAGCACCGCACTTGATACATGCTGCCTGATCAATTTCGTGTGGCTTCTTGCGCTCACCGGAAATTGCATTCACAGGACAGTTGCGTGCACAGAGCGTACAACCGATACAAGCTTCAGGATCAATAACATACTGCATCAGGTCAGTACAAACACCGGCGCGGCATTTTTTGTCAACAACGTGCTCAACATACTCATCCCAGAAATTGTCCAAAGTGGAAAGAACCGGGTTTGGAGAAGTCTGACCCAGGCCACAGAGTGCTGTATCTTTGATTACATGGCTCAGGTTGCGCAGCTTTTCGAGGTCTTCCATGGTACCTTCACCTTTTGTGATGGTTTCCAGGATTTCGTAAAGGCGCTTATTGCCAATGCGGCATGGAGAACACTTACCACAGGATTCTTCAACAGTAAAATCAAGGTAGAATTTCGCAACGGAAACCATACAGTCGTCTTCGTCCATTACGATCATACCGCCCGATCCCATCATGGAACCTGCTTCGATCAGTGTATCATATTCAATAGGTGTATCGAGGTGCTTTTCGGTAAGACAGCCACCGGACGGGCCACCTGTTTGAACCGCTTTAAATTTCTTTCCATCTTTGATACCGCCACCAATTTCGAAGATTACTTCGCGCAGTGTAGTACCCATTGGGATTTCAATAAGGCCCACATTATTGATCTTACCGGCAAGGGCAAATACCTTTGTACCTTTTGAACGCTCAGTTCCAATGCTTGAGAACCATTCAGCACCTTTCAGGTAAATTACCGGGATATTTGCAAAAGTTTCAACGTTGTTTACGTTAGTAGGTTTTTCGAGATAACCGCTTTCGGCAGGGAAGGGAGGTTTCACAGTAGGTTCGCCGCGGAGACCTTCCATTGAGTGGATCAGTGCTGTTTCCTCGCCGCAAACAAATGCTCCGGCACCGTAGCGCAGCTCGATATCGAAGCTGAAATCAGATCCCAGAATATTTTCTCCCAATAAACCATATTCACGAGCCTGGTTGATTGCAATTTTAAGACGGTGGATTGCCAGCGGATATTCCGCGCGGATATAGATAAGGCCTTTGTTTGCTCCAATACAATACCCATTGATTGCCATAGCTTCGAGCACTGTATGCGGGTCGCCTTCGAGGATGGAACGGTCCATAAATGCACCGGGGTCGCCTTCATCGGCATTACAAACAACATATTTTTGATCGCCTTTTGAAGCTGCAGCAAATTTCCACTTCAAGCCGGTAGGAAAACCACCGCCGCCACGGCCACGGAGGCCAGAGTCCATCATGATTTTAATTGCTTCTTCGGCTGTGAGTTCGCCCAGAACTTTTCCGAGTGCTGCATAACCATCACGGGCAATATATTCTTCCACATTTTCCGGATCGATAAAACCACAGTTGCGCAGTGCGATACGGATTTGCTTTTTATAAAATCCCATATGCTTGGAATCAGCAATATGTTCTTTTTCATTTGGATCGGTATAAAGCAGGCGTTCCACTTTACGTCCTTTAATGATATGCTCATTGATAATTTCCTGAGCATCATCGGGTTTTACCTGAGTATAGAAAGTGTTATCGGGTAATACTTTGATGATAGGGCCTTGCTCACAAAAGCCGAAGCAACCGGTAGTAACCACTTTTACTTCGCCTTCGAGCCCCTTTTCATTGATTTCCTGATTGAGCTTATCCTGGATGGCTTCGCTCTCAGAGGCACGGCAGCCTGTACCGCCGCAAACCATCAGATGATATTTTATACTAGACATCTTTTTCTTGGTTTATTCGTCAATAGATTCATAATTTGCAGGCAGGATACCGTCAACGAGTTCGCCGGCCTTCACATATTTTTCGATGATTTCATCGGCTTTGTTGCGGTCAACATAACCAAAAACCACAGGTTCTTCGCCGGGACGTGTCACCTCGATTGTAGGTTCAGCAAAGCTGTAGCCCATATCGCCGGTTTGTGTCACAACAGCAGGAACATTGCGTTTTTCCAGCTCATCGATCAGGAAATTCATGATTTCTTTTGCTCCGGAGGCAATACCACTGGTAGCCATACCGACTTTAATTTGAACGAGCTTTTCGGCATTGTCGCCCTTCTCGCGCAAATCAATCTTAGCCTGAACACTGTTTTTCAGGTTTTTTAAATCAGCCAAAGACTTAATTTTTGCCATAATTCTTTTTTGCTTTGAATATATTCCGAAAAAATTACTCTTATTTCATTGAAAATTAAGATTTTTCCTTTCCTAATTTTCTGCAAAAATATCATACCCCAATATACTGGCCAAATTTATCTGTGAAAAATTTAACACTGTTATAAAAATAACAAATATTTATAAGGATTCTAAATAAGAATGTTTGTAAATTACATTATATCAGATGTTTATATCCGCCAATCTAAATAATGCCGCATCTTAAAAAACTTTCTAAATTTTATTTTTGGGCATCCTTTGTTTTGTTCCGATCAAATTCATTTATTACGGGCAAAGCCCTGTGGTCAAAATCGAAGAGGCACATATTTTCCCAAGGTGAACCTACATGGGTTAGGCTGACCCATTCGGGTGCCCAGTAGCATAATCCGCTTTTAGTATCTTCATCACGCAAGCCATCAAGCATGTCCAGCAAACGGTTCATCATTTCCACCTGCCCCTGGCTTGTGGCCGGGTATCCGTCAACCAATTGCTCCTGAAGCCCGCAGAGGTTATTTACCTCATCATTCCAGTCAAGTGTAAAGGGATAGGCTGTTTCAACAATCATAATATGCTTGCCTGTTTTGGATTTTAACTGCTTCAACTGATTTTCCATCCAGTCCAGATCATGTGTATGCCACATTGGATACCAGCTCAACCCAATCCAATCATAATCAACATTATAGTCCTGTAACCGATTAAAATACCAATCAGCACCTTCAATTCCTGCAAAATGAAGCATAATTTCTATTTCCTTTCCACCCACATCGCGTACTGCCTTACTTGCCGCTTCGATAAGTCCGGTGTATTTTTCCCAGCTTTCCGGACTGTCATCTACTATTTTCCCATGTGGCCATAGAAATCCGCTGTTGGTTTCATTGCCAATTTGCACAATCAGCGGCATATCAATTTCGATATACATAAATGAAAGTATACGTCGGGTGTATTGATAAACACTATCTTTCAAAATTTCATAGGATAATCCTTCCCAGGCCTTTGGTAAAGACTGATGTCCGGGATCGGCCCAGGTGTCGGAATAATGAATATCGAGCAAAACCTCAAACCCTTTGTGCTGCGCATAGCCACACTGCCTCCAGACATTTTCAAAATTATCATATGAACTGACCGGTGTATGCCATAGGCGATATCTCGCCAGATTAAAACCTTTGTAATTCAGATACATATAAGGCTCTATCTGTTCACCGTTTTCTCTATAATAAAGCGCTCCGACATTATTATATATTTCAAAATATTTTGAAAGATCGGCTCCAATTAATAAATCTGTTTTTGGTGCTGTCGGCGGTTTTGGGTCGGATGGATCATCATCACCGGATGATTTGCAGGCCGAAAATGAAAAAGCAAAGAGCACGAAAAAGAATAAACTAATTTTGAGTAAACGTATCATAATTAAAGATTTTTCCTGAAATCCGCTGCAAATTGAGGATCAATAAACCGAACGGCTTCATTTGTTTTTAACAGATCGAAATATTTCGAACGAATTTCGTTCATTTTTTCAGCAGCTTGTATTGCAACTCTTAAGTTTTGTGAGTGCCTTAATATATCATTGTCTTCTTGAAGGAGTTTTTGAAAAAAAGGCAAAAGGGATTTAATTTCGTTCTTTAGAGACCGAAACCATTCCAAATAACCTATGTAGAAGATTAATGTCACTAAATTTTCAGCTTTGTGATTATTTTCAAATAACTTAACCTCTATTCCCTCGAGAAAATCATACATAAATATCAAAGGAGCTTTCAGATTATTTTCAGCTATTGACAAAAACTCTTGCCACTCATCCTCATCAGGATTATCTTCAATGCCAAGCTTCAAAAAACCCCAGAGCACATTGATCCCTGTGCCGATTTCGTGAAACACAGAAGTCAAGCACATTCTATTGTATTTATCTTGCTCTACACCACTTTGCGTTTTTAGCAAAACTTCAGCACACCAATGCTTCGAGCTTATATCCAGACCAAATTCATCAGAAATACTCAAAATTTTAATTCTGAGCATTTTACTTACTTTTTGATCTTCGGCCTCAAAAAGACGCAACATAACATCCAATGACAGCATTTTGTCCAAAGATTTATTTTTCAAAACAATTTCCTCCTTTATAGTTATGCTTACTTTTTAAGCCTTTAATAAAATCGGGGTCAAGGAAGGAATCGACTTTTTCTGAAACTAAAAGTATCCGGTATTTTCCAATTAGATAATGCATTTCGCTTAACAGATCCCAGCTTTTTTGCAGAAAAACAGACTTAAATTTTTGATTTTCTTCCTGCAGATATAAATCAAATGCTTTTCTAAATTGCAGCAAAACATCCATAATATGCTCGTAGGCAAAGGAGAAGCCTTTAATAAAAGCTTCCGGTTTAATCGTACATTCATCTTTGATTATATATTTTTTCGGAGCATTTTTTACAACTGGCCAAATATCAGAGATCATGAAACTATAAGCGTCACGCACACTATAAAAAATAATTTCCAAAGTATTTTCCAGATCGTTTTCATCAATAGAACCAAAAACTATGGAATTAAGACAGCCTACACCTCTATTGACCACGGCAGTCAAATTAGTAAACAAGTAAGAACAACAAGCTTGTGCCATTTTACAGTCAAATTCACGAACCTCATCTTCCATATGATGCAAATAGCGAATACTGATTTCGTAACGATCTCCCTCTTCTTCCAGGTTATAGCATTTAAAAGTCAAGTCAAAATATTTTGCATGAGGCGACAGGGAATTAAATTGAGATATTCCATCTACGTTACCTCCTGAATCAACTCGCATTCTTTTGCCCAAAAGCTCAAGCATGTCAGACAGCTTACGTGAACTAAAAACATCTATATCTATACCCAAATATCTATACCGGCCAATAACGTCATCTAATAAATTCCCTTCAGAATCATAGGTCAGTCGGATTTTACAAACTTTGTCCTGTTCTTCCTCAAGCTTCTGTGATGTTTCAAACAATTCCTGTTCTATATCACTCAAGCGTCTAAGCAATTCATTATGATCCAAATATTTATTCAAACTACCTTCCATCACAACAAATCGTTCATTTTTTTCAGTAAATCTGTAGCATTGATGGGTTTAGAAATATAATCATCGCAGCCTGCTTTCAGTGCTTCTTCTTTATCGCCCTGAATTGCAAATGCTGTTTGAGCTATGATTTTAATTTCCGGACGGAGTTTTTTAATTTTTTTTGTTGCTGTAAAGCCATCCATCAATGGCATTTTCATATCCATGAGTACCAGATCAATATCCGGATGATTTTGAACATATTCCACTGCCTCCACCCCATTTTTTGCCACATGTATGCGCCCACACTTCACACGGAGCAGGTCTTGCAGAAACAATTGTGTCATGGCATCATCTTCGGCAATCAAAATGGTTTTTGTTGATAAAACCGACTGACCGGAATTTACTTTCCTGCTTTTTTGCGGTGCATTTGTTGTTTTATGCTGCGCAAGAGGAATCGCAAAGAAAAAGCTTGTCCCTTTACCTTCTTCTGATTTCAGCCATATTTCCCCACCCAGCATTTCCGCATAAGCTTTTGTGATTGCAAGCCCCAAACCCGAACCTTCAAAAGCACTGGCCAGACGGCTGTCGGCCTGCACAAAGCGATCAAAAACAGCTATTTGACGATCCTTGGGGATACCAATTCCTGTATCGGTAACATGAAACTCCATCACCTCTTTTTTGAGCATGCAGCCAAAGTCGATACTTCCTTCTTTAGTGAATTTCACAGCATTTTTGATCAGATTGGTAAGCATGGCATAAAGCTTCTCGCGATCTGTAAACAAATAATCCTTCCCTTTGGTCAGGTTGCTTGTAAATGATAGTCCCAGACCTTTTTTATCAGTTTCCGCTCTAAAAAAATTATAGAGATATTCCAACTGATAAAGCACCGACGTTTTTTCACGGAACACTTCCATTTGCCCGGCTTCAATTTTTGAAATATTGATCAGGTCATTGATTATGCCCAGCATACGCTGCCCGCTGCTTTCGATGATTCCGAGGTATCGCTGTTGGTCTTCTTCGTGCAGTTTCTGTTGTCGCAACAACTGCGCAAAGCCCAAAATACCGTTCATAGGTGTTCGAATTTCGTGGCTCATATTGGCCAGGAAGGCCGATTTAAGCCGATCAGACTCCTCTGCTTTTTCTTTGGCCTGAAATAATATTTTTTCATCCAGCTTGCGCTGAGTAATATCCGTCATACTCACAATGGCACGTCCATCGGGAAGGAAACTGCCTCTGAATTCCACCTCTTTATAAATGCCATCTTTGGTGCAAATACGGAATTCCCGAATGGCTTCTTTTTCTTTGGGAGCCGTTTGCCAGTCGAGCAATACCCTGCTTCGATATTCCTCATCGGGATAAACCAGGCAGAACCAATTATCAATGCTGCCGATTTCTTCTTTTGTGTAGGCGCTAAGGTTTTCAAATCCTTTATTGACAAGCTCCAATTGGCCTTCTTTGCTCCATACGCTGATCCCGATCAGCACATTGTCCATCAGCCCTTCGAGCAAATCATTTTTATCCTTCAGGTTCTGTTTTACACGTTCCTTTTCTGTAACATCACGACCTAAAACGATCAATCCCAGCCGTTTGCCTTCATCATCAAAAACAGGCACTTTAATTACGTCATAAATTAATGTTTCACCATCAATTCGCGTAACTGTTTCCAGCCCACGACGGGTTTCGCCACCTTCCCAGGTCTCCCTGTCGCTTTTCGTGCACTGGATAAAGGCATCCCTAAACACGGGATTGCCAATTTCGGCAAGCTCATTATCCGTCTTCCCATAGTAATCAACTCCTTGAAGTGCAAACAATTCAATATCAGCATCATTAGCCACCAGCCAGCGCCCATCGCCATCCTTAAAACAAATAATATCCGGTGTGGAGTTAATCAAGATCCTGAGCCGTTCTTCTTTTTCATGCAGCTCTTTTTCGAGTTGTTTCCGCTCACTGATATCGCGCGCCATTGTCAAAATACAATCTTCTCCATCATAAAGTATCCTGCGCGAGGACAGAAGTGCCGTAATCTTTTCACCTCCTTTTTTTTGCAAAACCATTTCCTGGTTCTGAACAAAACCCTCTATTTTTAAATATCCGACCCATAAATCCCGTTCGTTATGATTTGCCCAGATATTTAATTCAATAGAGGTGCGGCCAATGGTTTCGCCGGCATAATAGCCGCTCAGCTTTTCAAACTCGTCATTAATATAAAGGTATTTACCATCAGTCATGCGGCTGATGGTAAAGGAATCCGGAATTGTACGAATAATTTCCTCCAGATTTTTCTGTTTATCAGCAATAATTTTTTCATGTTCAATCTGCGCGCTTATATCGGATGAAACACCAATAATCCCGATTAATTTTCCGTCGGAATCATAAAGCGGGGTATCGCTGATACTTGCATGAAATATATGCCCGTTTTTATCTTTTGCCAAAAACCTGCCTTTATAGGTATCGCCTGCTTTTAGGGTATCCATAGCCACTCTGGTTTTGGCACTATCCGGATCAGCGACAGTTAGATAGAGAACATTTTTCCCCAGAGCCTCTTCAGCACTGTATTTATAAATTGTTTCCGCTCCTTTGTTCCAGTAAATTACCTTTCCTGCCAAATCTGTCACGATAACAGATTCATCAATACTTCCGAGAATTTGCGTGAAAAAATTAAGATCCATAGTCGGTCGTCCCGTTTTGTTCATCGTTTCCATCCTTTAGCTTTAGACTTATATTTTACAGATATCCGCAATTATTTTAAAGAGCTGATCGGGATCTATTGGTTTACTGATATAATCATCGCAGCCCGCTGCCAGTGCTTTTTCACGATCTCCTCTCAAAGCAAAAGCTGTTTGGGCTACCACCGGCAAATGGGGCAGCATCTTCTTAATTTTAGCGGAAGCCTCATAACCATCCATAACCGGCATTCTCATATCCATAAGAACAAAATTAATTTCCGGATTTTTTCTGATCATCTCCAGGGCTTCTGCCCCGTTTTTCGCAAAATACATTTTACGCAAATCGTTTTGCAACAAACTTTTTAGATATTCCCTTGCAGTTTCGTCATCATCAACCACCAGCATGCTGAGATAGGATTTTAGCTCTATGCTGCTATCATGATTATCGACAGTTTCCGGTTTAAAGCTTTCCGGTTTTTGCCCTAAAGGAATCCGGAAGATAAATTCGGAACCCTGACCTTGTTCAGATTTTACAGAAATATCGCCCCCCAACATTTCAGCATAAGCCTTGGTAATAGCCAAACCCAAACCTGCGCCTTCGTATTTCTGTGCCACACGGGCATTTTCCTGTATAAATCGCTCAAAAATAGCTTCTTGTCGGCTTTTACTGATTCCAATACCCGTATCGCATACATAAAATTCAAGAAAACCCCCTGACGGCTGGACCCCAAATTCAACTTTGCCTTTTTGAGTAAATTTTAGGGCATTTTTAATGAGATTGATCAGCATCGCAGTCAATTTTTCTTTATCTGTTACAATAAGGCTTCCTGAAGGCTGAAGTGCAGAGGAATACTTCAGTGTCAGGTTTTTACGTTCTGCTTCCGGTTTAAAAAACACATAAAGCTCTTCGATTACTTCCTGCACATCTGTTTGCTCCCGAACCATCTCCATTTGCCCCGCCTCAATTTTCGAAATATTGATCAAATCATTGATAATATTAAGCATCCTTTCTCCACTTTTCTCAATAATCTGCACATATTTTTTTTGTTCCTGCAGGCTGGTCATCGGCTCCTTGAGGAGGTGAGAAAATCCAAGGATCCCGTTCATTGGTGTACGGATTTCATGGCTCATATTAGCCAGGAAAGCCGATTTCAGGCGATCGGATTCTTCGGCTTTTTGAAGTGCCGCTTTCAGCTCCGTATTTGTATCTTCGAGCCGCTTATTAATTCGTTCGAGCTCTTCATTAACCTGGTTAATCTGCTCATTCTGTTTGGAAAGCTCATTATTCAGTTCTTCCTGTTCCTTAATTTTTTTTTGGAGTTCCGGATAGTAAGTTTTACGTGCAGAAAAACTTCCCAAGCCGATAATATTATCCATTTCCAGCTCAGGATCTGTATTTTGAATATTTTTGTGTTTTTCTTCTTTCATCAAAATAAGTTAAAGTGCTTCCCGAAAAACGGTTTCAATATCTTCTTTTGTAGCTTTTCTGGGGTTTGTAAGCATACATGCATCTTTTATGGCTTTTTCGGCCAGCAAGTGGATATCGGAACTTCCAACGCCCTTGTCTGACAAACCTTTATCAATCTGTAGTTTACCCCTGAAATCACTGATATAACCGGCAAGCGTTTCTCTGGGGCTGAACTTTGTTTGGACCCGCTTCCAATCCGGCATAAAAATATCCAGCAGCTCCCGATATCTATTTTCGGCATAAGGATAATTAAAGCGCACGACATGCTCAAGCAAAAGAGAATTACACTCTCCGTGGGGCAGGTCGAGCATCCCGCCAAGGCTATGTGCCATTGCATGCACCGCGCCCAGGCTTGCATTGGAGAAGGCCATACCTGCCTGCATACTGGCGAGCATAATTTTTTCTCTAAGGAGGATATTCTCAGGATCCCGGACCACCTCCAGTAAATGCTTATTCAAAAGTAAAACAGCCTCACGTGCATATAAATCGGTAAGCGGTCCAGCTCCGGCCGAAACGTATGCTTCGATAGCATGAACCATAGCATCCATTCCTGTGCAGGCTGTAAGATAATTATCCATGCTTAGGCAAACTTCCGGATCAATCAATGCAAGATCGGGAACCAAAGCTTTGCTGATTATTGCAATTTTCACCTTGATATCCTGTCGGGAAATGATACAAAACTGCGACACATCCGCAGAAGTGCCGGCAGTAGTAGGAATAAACAAAAGAGGCGGAATTGGATATTGAATTTTATCAACGCCTTCATAATCGTGAATATGCCCGCCATTGCTACCTACAATGCCAATACCTTTTGCACAGTCCATCGGGCTTCCACCTCCAACAGAAACAATAAGGTCACATTTTTTGGAACGAAAAATTTCTGCTCCTTCCATTACTTCCTCTGAGCGCGGATTAGGTATTACTTGAATAAATAGCTCGTATTCTAATCCGGCATTTAAAAGGCTATCGGTAACATCCTTTGTCCAGCCCGCTTTTTTTACTCCCTCATCACTTACCACAAGTACCCGCGTCGCCTGAAATTGCTGTGCATATCTTCCGATCAGTTTCCTGGAACCGTTTCCAAACACTATTTCAGGTGAAACGAACTTGCGGAACCCTGTAGATTTCGCCATAGTATATCCTTTCGTCTCTATGCCCCTATTTGATTATATCGCCAACACAGTTCGTGACAAACCGGTTGCCTGCTCCAAATTTAAGAAATTTTTTGGATTGATTTTCGTAAATCTTCCAATCGCACAGGTTTACTAAGGTAATCATCACAGCCGGCATCCAGGGCTTTTTGCCGATCACCTTCCATAGCAAAGGCTGTTTGTGCAATTATAAAAATATCCGGCTTAATGGATTTTATTTTTGAAGTGGCTGTATATCCGTCCATTACTGGCATCTTCATATCCATAAGCACCAAGGCGATATCGCTGTTTTTCTTTACAACTTCAATCGCTACAGCACCATTGTCAGCCTCAAAAACTTTTTTTACATATGGTTGTAATGCAATAGAAAGATACATCATTGTACTCTCATCATCATCTGCAATCAATATACTTTTATTTTTAAATGCGCCCAAACCTATCGTTTGACGGCTAAAAACCTGTTTATCTTCAATTGGTTCCCGAGTAAATTGTGCATTTTCAAAAGGAATTATCAAACAAAAAGATGAGCCTTTGCCCGGCGCGGACTCAAGAAAAATATCTCCTCCCATCTGACGTGCATACGCCCTTGAAATCGATAAACCTAAACCCGCGCCTTCATAGGGTTTATCCAATCGGTTATCAGCCTGTACAAAACGGTCAAAAACAGATTCCAAATGATCTTTTGCAATACCAATTCCCGTATCATTGATACAAATATTCAGCTCATGCTCCACTATAAAACTGCGCACAGTAACACCGCCATGATGTGTATATTTAATTGCATTCTTTATAAGGTTTGTAATAATTGCTATCAATTTATCCCGATCCACCCTAATTTCTGATTGTTGCTCATTGATTTCCGAAATCAATTCCAGTTTTAAATTCTTCTTCGCAGCCTCATACTGAAAGAACGCACAGAGTTCACCTATTTCATCAATCACAGAAACCGCATGTTTATTGAGTTTCATTTCTCCGGCCTCAATCCTGCTGATACTGATCAAATCATTGATAATATTCAGCATCCGTTGGCCGCTTTTTTCGATAATAGAAATATATTTCAAATTATCTTCCACGCTAGCCTTCGGTTCTTTAAGCAATTGCGCGAAGCCCAAAATCCCGTTCATGGGGGTACGGATTTCATGGCTCATATTTGCCAAAAATGCAGATTTCAGGCGATCGGATTCCTGTGCCTTTTCAATTGCTGCACGCAGCTCTTCATTGGTCTCCTGAAGCTCAATTTTGTAATTCATGCTTTCGGTTACATCGTCAAACAGTGCAACAATTTCACCGGTTTTCAATTTATAGATATAATTTTCACGCCAACCTTCACGCTGTGCATCCTGATAATAAAATGGTGCCAGGTAACGGCTTTTCCCATCGCTATGAACTTCTTTTAAGGTTTTAAAAAGCGGGCTTTTATCCATATTTGGAAAGCTCTCCAGCAATCTGGTCCCTAAAACCCGTTTCCTGCTTATACGCGTAACACGCTCTGCAGCTTTGTTAAAATCCATAAAACGGAAATCCAGACCATCATCAACAGCCTGATATACAGCAACACCCGTATTCATATTATCAAACATCAGGCGCAACCTCCCTTCAACTTCCTTAAGCTGTTCATTGCTTTTTTGGATTTCCTGTTTCGCTTTCTTCATTTGCATTTCACGCCTAACCTGCTCTGTAATATCACTGTTCACACCTGTCATCCTGATGGCTTTTCCAGTATCATCGCGCAAAACAGTTGCATGGGCCTCGATATGGCGTATTGTCCTATCGGGCCATATCACACGAAATTTTGTATGAAATTCATTGACGCCATTAATAGCATTCTGCACCTGCTGATGCGCTTCCGGAAGGTCATCGGGATGTACGCCTTGCTGCCATGCTTCATAAGCGCCACCAAAATTTTCAGGACTTATGCCATATAATTCATACATACGATCATCCCATACCAGGACATTTTGAACAAGATCGAGATCCCATACTCCGGACAAAGCGCTCCTGGTGGCCAACTTCAATCTCTGTTCATTTTTCTTTAATTTATCTTCGTGCGTCACCAAATCAGTAACATCGCGCATCAGATCCACATACTTTTCTATCTCTCCAAAATCATTATAGACTGGCGAAGATTTATAAGATAACCATTTATTCAATTTCTTATTATAGCGCAATGCGCTGACAGACATCCTTTCGACACAGCTTTTTGTTAATGGGCAATAATCCACAGGCTGCTCTGTTCCATGAAATAATTGATAACATTTTTTCCCAACGGCATCCGCTTTTACAATACCAAGAAAATCCAGCCCTTTCTGATTAATATCTAAAACCGTAAATTCTTTATCTAAAACAAGCAAAACATCATCCAAAGATTTTAATGTTCTTTCCCAGTCTCTTTTCAGTTCCTCCTCTTTGCTGATATCACGTGCCGTAGAAACCAGTCCGTCAACATTTCCATTGAGGTCATAATGAGGTGTATAACGCATAAGCAAATAGGAAACTTGCCCGGTCGAAGAATTTCGGACTGTATTTGTAAAACGCACCTCATTCCCTTCCAAACAATGATCAAAATGAGTTTTCACATTTTTTTCAAAGTTTTCTAAACCAATAAACTCCCAAACCTTATGACCGATTATATGACCTTTTGTTTTACCAAAATAATCACAATAAGCCTTGTTCACATAGCGATATTGATAATCCCTTCCGACAAATGAAGTTGGATCCGATAAAACATCCAGAATCCCGTCCAATTGTTTTAACTGCCCCAATTGACTTTCATTCCTACTATCGTCTTTTTTCATTGCTTAATGTTCTTTACACCACCTTAATACTAATCAATCAGGTCAGGTTCAGATCACATAGCTGTCCCATTCCACAATTGTTTATCGTTTGCAAAAAATAGCATAGGTTGATATTGCTGTTCAAATGTAATCAATTAATCCTATCCTGCAACATTTTTTTACTGTTAAAAGTGCAAAAGCCTTGTAATGCAAATATATGTTTGAACAGGCCGAAAGAGCAGCTTTTGAATTTTTTTTCTTGCAATTTTAAAATTTGATGTACTTTTGCATCAAATAAACTGATATGACCCTTTTAATGAACAACTGGTGGTGGCTTAAATTATTTCCCCGAATGGTGAAGTAGCTGAGCCGGTATGTTCAAAAATAATAGAGAAAACCGCAGGTGAAATTCACCTGCGGTTTTTTTTATGCCCGGATTTTGCACTTCCCGGGCGGGTCATTCAAACAATAAAATAAAATGAAAAACCTGATTTATTTAATTTGGTGGAGAAACCTCTGGTTCCGATGGCGATTTTTGCCAGGAACGCCCGGTTCTAAGCTTCATGCAGGCAACAAAATTGCCCGTGGCTGACATTCGGAACCATTCATCAAAAAATCTTAACTTTTTATAAATCAATAATTTTCACTCACTCAAAAATCAATTTAAAATGAAAAATTCATCACAAAATATCATTACAGAAAACACAAAATCATATTCGTATAAAAATCACAGTGGACGCTTTGGCGTATTCGGCGGTGCATATGTACCACCGGTTTTGGAGCCAAAACTGCAGGCTTTAAATGAAGCTTTCCAAAAAATCTGTTTCACGGAGAAATTCCAAAAGGAGTATTATCAATTGCTTCAGGATTTTGTAGGCCGTCCCTCGCCCCTTTATTTTGCTTCGCGCTTATCCGAATATTGCGGCAGCCGTATTTACCTCAAACGCGAAGACCTGAACCATACCGGTTCGCATAAGATCAATAATACTATTGGGCAAATTTTGCTGGCGCGCGAAATGGGCGCAAAGGAAATCATTGCAGAAACCGGTGCCGGTCAGCATGGTGTGGCGACAGCTACTGCAGCAGCATTACTGGGCTTAAAGTGCAAAATTTTTATGGGAAAAACCGATGCCCAACGACAGCAAATGAACGTAAAACGAATAGAATTGCTCGGTGGTGAAATGCACCTAACGGATCAGGGGCGCGGAACTTTGAAAGATGCCGTGGATGCTGCCCTGATGTACTATGTCAGCAATCCCGATGTGTATTATCTTTTGGGATCTCAAGTTGGCCCGCATCCCTACCCTGCCATGGTCGGACATTTCCAATCCATAATCGGGAAAGAAGCCCGCGAACAATTCCTCAAAACCGAAGGCCGCCTGCCCGACAATATTTTTGCCTGCATTGGTGGCGGGTCCAACGCCATTGGCCTGTTCAGCAGTTTCCTGGATGATGATACTGTAAAAATCCATGCCGCAGAAGGCGGTGGGCAATGCTTAGAAGCAGGGCAAACGGCTGCTACACTCAGCATTGGCAAAGCAGGCGTTTTTCAGGGCACCTATTCTTATTGCATCATGGATGAACAAGGCAATGCCTGCCCAACACGCTCCATTGCAGCCGGACTCGATTATCCGGGGATCAGCCCGCAGCACGCATTTCTCAAAGAAAGCAAAAGGGTTGATTATCATGGCATCACCGATGATGAAGCCCTGGAAGCCTTCGCACTTTTATCTCGACTGGAAGGCATCATTCCCGCGGTGGAATCTTCGCATGCCGTGGCGCTGGCGGTAAAACTGCTTAAAGGGAAAAAGGACGAAATCAGCATCATCAACCTTTCCGGACGTGGCGATAAAGATGTGGACCGCAATGGCTTGTTTATTGTAAAAGGGAATTAAACTGAATTACTTACAAAATAACTTAATGCAAACCGCTTTGACAGAAAGGAATGCCTGACTTCGGTTAACAAAACAGCTTCGGCTGTTCCTGTGTGCCAATAATATGCACGTCCATTCCCACATTGCGGTTTGCACTCCCCTCTCAAGCCGGAAAACGATGCCAAATTGTTCGGGCATTTTTTATTTTTTTTGGGATATTTTATGTTGTATTGAATTTATCATCCGTCCAATTTACCGGATTGTTTATGATGTAATTTGCAATGTTTTGATACGATTGTTCATTCCGGATGATGTGGTCGTAATAATTTGGTTGAAAAAAATGGTTCTACACGGAATTTCGTGGAAAGAAAAATCACTTTATTTCAAAACAGATTCCTCCTTCCGATGGCTATCGGAATTCCTCATACTTCGGAAAACTTTGTCGGAATGACGCATTTTTATGGAGTCAGGAGGCAAATGCGGCGCACTTCGACTCCGCTCAGTGACCAGGCCGCATTTGCCTTAAACACCTAATAAACAGCGTTATTCCGACCGGAACAAAGCCAAACGAAGTGATTAAGGCTTTGTGAAGGGAGGAATCTGTTAGGGATCAATAGTTTATTAATAAATATCTGCATATTATTTTCAAACATTATTGTTACCCCAGGGCAAACGCATCTAAAATGAACCGATTTCTTTCTGATTTCTTCAAAAACAGCTTGTAGAGTTTTTTTTAAATATCTTGTTGTTATGTCAATAAATTATTGTATATTGTAAGCAATTTACTAATATTATTACAATAATTTATGACTAAATCATTAAGCTCTTTATTTGAGCAGATAGACGACCCCAGAAGCGATAGAACGAAGCTTCACAAATTAAACGACATCCTTCTCATTGGTGTAATTTCAGTCATCTGTGGCGCAGAAACCTGGAATAATATGGAAGATTATGCCAGGGCAAAAGAAGGTTTCCTGAAAACCATACTTGAACTGCCAAATGGCATACCTTCGCACGACACTTTTAATAGAGTGTTCTCAGCTATTGATAATCAGAAGTTTGAGAGTGTGTTTATAGAATGGGTCAATTCCCTTGTTAAGCTTGCTGATGGACAAGTAATTGCTATTGATGGCAAAACAATACGGGGAGCCAAGGCTCATGGCAAGAAGTCTCCCATTCATTTGGTAAGTGCTTGGGCGGCCCAAAACAAGCTGGTTTTAGGACAGGTCAAGACAGATGAAAAGTCAAATGAAATTACCGCAATCCCAAGATTGTTGAAATTATTGATGCTCGAAAACGCAATTGTTACCATTGATGCTATGGGATGTCAAGAAGAAATAGCGGAAAATATTATTGACAAAAAGGCTGATTATATTTTAGCCGTTAAAAGAAACCAAAAACAATTGTTTGAAGATATTGAAGACGAGTTTAAGGTCGCAAAAAATATTGCGGAAGACACGAGTGTTTATGGAGATCATGGCAGGATCGAAACAAGGGTTTGCAGAACAATAAGTGACCTGGGCTTCGTACAAAACCGTGAAAAATGGGCTAACTTAAAGACAATCATCATGATAGATAGCACTCGTGAGTTCAAGAACAGTGATAAACCAACAGAAAAAGCTACAAGATACTATATCTCAAGCCTAAAGGCAGGGCCCAAAGCATTTCAGGAGTACATAAGGTCTCACTGGTCTATTGAAAACAGCTTGCACTGGACTTTGGATGTTGCATTTGGTGAAGACGCAAGCCGCAAGAGATCAGGCAATTCAGCCCAAAACTTCTCTACTCTGTGCAAAATAGCACTTAACTTACTGAAAAACGAAAAAACCTTAAAATCAGGTGTTAAGGGCAAACGCCTCAAGGCAGGATGGGATAATGATTACCTCATGAAAGTTCTTAATTTATGATGCGTTTGCCCTGATTGTTACCCACGAAATTCCAAGTAGAACCAAAAAAATGATTATGTCTGTTGTATTTGGGAATATTCAAATTTTGTTGGTCGATATAATCATCGATTTTTGAATTTACCGCCGATTTAAACCCCGCCAAAAACGATGATATGGATTTTGGCAAACGATGGAATGGTTTCGGTTGTGGATGCGGGTGTGGTTGCGGGTGTAGAGACGCACGGCCGTGCGTCTCTACATTACCGTTACCATCACCACCACCATCACCATCGGTGTTGATAACCACAATGGCATGCAAATGATTTGGCATTATAATATACGTGTCCAAAAATAATTCATCGCGAATTCCAAACGATTTTTGCCATTCGGTATCCACAATTTTTCCGAATTCAGATAATCGCATAAACGCACGGCCTTGTGGCGCACGGCCGTGCGTCTCATCGACGATTTCACCCAAATTACAAACCCTGTCTTGCGTAAGCAGGGTAATAAAATACAATCCATTGGATGAATAATCCCAGCCCGGTTTGCGGTGCGATGCAATACGGTATTTATTTCTGAATTTTTTGTGCATTGTTTTAATTTTCAACTGGTGCTAATTTCGATAAAAAATCATTCCTTTCATTTTTGTTTGCTTCCGGTTTTTATTTTTTTTGAGAAACCCGAATATTTCTTCCGGATTTATCAATTTAGACAGGAATTATTAAGCGATGCTTTAATCATTTCTACCAAAAGGAAAAAACCAATCTAAAAACCCCTTCATCACAGAAAGTTTTTAATAAACTCTCTGACCTTTTTAAAATATTTTAAAAAGTATTGGCGCTTTATTAAAATAATTTTAACTTTGCATGACCAAAGCAAAAAAATGGCTGAATACTACAACTCTTTAATGAGAAAAGTAATGCTCACACTTTATGCGCATAAAAGTGCCAGTGTAGCAGAGCTAACTCAATATATACCCAGCAGTGCCCCCACGATTACCCGCAATCTTCAACTCCTTCAGGAAGATGGCCTGATCATTAATGACGGCCTAGGAAAGAGCGTTGGAGGCCGCAAACCCGGTTTGTACACCATTAATCCTGATGGAGGTTATTTTCTGACAATCTATTGCGGACTGCGCTTTACCGAAATACAGGTACTGCGCCTGGACAACACAATTTATTCCGAAGTCAGTCGCATCAAGCTGAGCCTCAACGAAAAACCGCTGGAAATCATTGATAATATCTGTACTGCGGTTGAGGAAATGTGCAAAAAGCACAAAGGGCTGCGCGTATTGGCCGGAGCCATGAGCCTCCCCGGGCTGGTTGATACCAATTCAGGAAAGAGCCTCAGCCATTTCCGTCATCTGGAAAAATCACTGGCAAAAACACTGGAAGACTGCCTCAAATTTCCTGTTTATATTGAAAATGACGCCCGCGTACTGGCTTTGTCCGAGAAATATTTTGGCCCGGCCCTAAAAAAGGACAATGTACTGGTTATCAATATAGATGAAGGAATCGGCATGGGTATTTTCATCAATGGACAGCTTTATTCAGGTTGTCATGGATTTGCGGGAGAATTTGGTCATTTCCGCATTTCTGAAAACAAAAAAGTATGTACCTGCGGTAAAACCGGCTGCCTTGAAACCGTAGCTGCCATCCCGGCACTCGAAGAAATGGCCATGGAACGTATGCCGCAGATCAGCATGAACGATGGCGACAATATTTTCGAAAAGATGATGCAGGCACTTCATTTTGGCGACGAAACCGCTGCTGCTATTTTCGCCGAAGCAGGCCATAATATCGGCAAAGCCCTCGCTATGCTGCTCCACTTATTCGATCCGGGACTGGTAATCCTCAGCGGACGTGTAAGTATGGCTGGAGATTTTCTATTGGCACCGGTAATGCAAAGCCTCAATCTTTATAGTATTGGAACCATTAAAGAACATACGGAAATAATCTGCCATTATCCGGGCCATCAGGGCATAATTGAAGGTCTGGGCGCGCTGGCATTTACATCTTTCTTTAAGAAATAGTTATGAACAAAAGTATTCTCCATATCATTTGCTTCTTCCTGCTGGCCACAGTCAGCCAGGCGCAAACCGATACCTCTTTTCGCCTGACAGATCAAAAGTCGGAATTGAAAGTACTGATCAACAAGGGAATACTAAATTCTGAAATATTTCATAATGCCGTCACCAGCGAAAATACCGTTATCAATGATGCTGATTTCCGCATTGATGTTTTCCGCACGGCATGGCGCAGCCCGGGTCGCGCCAACAATAGCGACAACCAATGCTTTTACAGCAAAAAAGATTTTCATTTTCTGAGCGCACAAAAAATTTCCAATAAAGATTTCCATATCTTCAAAATGAAATTCGAAGGAAAAAACAATGGCCTGGAACTCACACTGGAATATCTTTTGCCCAAGGGGAAAAATTATTATAAACGAAAAATCAGCATCAGCGATCCGCATGATAAAGGACATTTTCTACAAAGCATTGCTGCATATGCCACTGATTTTCAATTTATTTCAAAAAACAAGGCAAGTAAAAAATCTGCAATACGCATCGAAAGCTCCAGCGATTATTCTACCCTGGAAAGCACCGATGAGCGCAAAAGCAGCCAGGTCCACATCGTACATCCGGCCGCTTATGGCCAGCCAATTGCCCTGACTTATGAAAATACCGATTTTTTCTTCGGACTGGAATATCCCGCCTGCGCAAACAAACTGGAAATAAAAGGATCATCATTCTTTATTGAAAGCAAGGAAGATTTTGGAAAAACGATTCCCCGGAAAGGCATTTCAACCGATTATACCGTCATCGCGCTATGCGGAAAAGCTGTAAAACAAGAGTTTATGGCCTATATCGACGATATGCGCTATGCACCGGTGCGGCCTTATACATTATATAACAGCTGGTACGACCTGCGTTCCGTGGAATATCCCAATGTTCCCGAAAAGCATTTCATGAACGAAAAAAATGTGATGCGCATCATTGATCTGGTCGATAAAAATATGATTCAAAAGCATGGCATCAGGCTCAACGCTTTTGTTTTGGACGATGGCTGGGACATTTACGACAGTGACTGGAAACTGCGCACAAACCAATTTCCCAATGGATTTAAGCCCATTGCGCAACGGCTGGAGCAAACGCAAACAGATCTGGGCATTTGGTTCGGCCCTACCGGAGGATATTCTTTCCGCAGCCGCCGCATCGAATGGATGAAAGCAAACGGCTATGAAGTCAATGGCGATCAGCTTTGCCTGGCCGGAAAAAACTACAGCAGCCTTTTTGAAAAACGCGTTACTGACTTGGTCCGCAATGATGATGTACGCTATTTTAAATGGGACGGCATACAGTTTTCATGCAGTGATCCAACGCACGGGCATGCTGTTGGGAAATACAGCCGCCGGGCGGTTTTGGATGCCACAAAACAAATGTGCGAAGCAGTGCGTGAAGCCAATCCGGATGTCTATCTGAACATCACCAGCGGCACATGGCTCAGTCCATGGTGGCTAAAAATGGCCGATCAGATCTGGATGGACGGACAGGATTTCGCTTATGCCGACGTGCCTTCTGTTTCCCCGCGCGATGCCGCAATCACCTATCGTGATATGGTCCTTTGGGAAGATTTCCAGATCAAGGACCTTTGGTTTCCGGTTTCCAGTTTGATGACGCACGGCATCATCAAGGGCAACCTGCAAAAACTGGGCGGCGAAAGCGAACCGCTTGATAAATTCACCGACAATGCCCTGCTGTATTGTGCCCGCGGAGTGAGCATGTACGAGCTGTATATTTCGCCGGATATATTAAACGATGATGAGTGGTTTGCCATCAGCCAGTCGCTGAAATGGGCGCGCAACCGCTTTGATATACTGATGAATACGGAGATGCGCGGAGGAAACCCACAATACGGCAAAACATATGCCTACGTGCATTTCAAAGATGATGAAGGCATCATTGCCGCACGCAACCCGATTATTGAAAACCAGTGCATCCGAATAAAACTTGATCCCGAAGCAGGAATAAGCTCCAATGCCAAAAACCTAGTCGTGGAGCAGGTTTATCCACTTCATCAAATCCTGCCCGATTTTTATGCTGCCGGTGCTGAACTGGAAATTGACCTAAACGGATTTGAAACCGCAGTTTTTGAAATCTATCCGTTGAGCAAAGCCGGCAAGCCACTATTGGCAGGCATCAGCTATCAGATTGATTATAAAGAAAATACTTGTCATTACCAGTTATTTGAAAGAGACAGGAAAATTAAAATCCTTAATCCGGAAAGCATCAAAAAAATTACAATCGACGGGAAAGACGTTGGTCTGAGCGAGCTGAACCGGATCAACCCGGGCAACAACAGCCGTTCCGTTGATTTTTACGACATCCAAAAAAAAGAAAACCAGAAGGATATCAGTGTATCCATCAATATGCCCAATACAGTTAACCAGGAGAACGGGCAGCTTGCGGTATTAATCAGGTCCGCAAGCAAATACAAGGGACAGGAATTACCTGTTCCATCAATCAGGATGAACAATCAGGATCCGGACATCAAGGCAGAAAGCCAAAAAGGTGTCTGGGCCTGGTATCCTGTTGCATTGGCAAAAGGCGAAGACAGCAAGATAGAGATTAGCATTCCAAAAGATGGATCGGACAGGGAAATTGAAGTCAGCTTATGGCAGATTGGCTTGCAAAAACTCAAATCTATGGAAATGACCATTGAAAGCAATATTAAACCGGAGAGCAAGATTATGCCGCCCCGTCCTTATGCTGCCGACAGAAAAAAAATCCATAAAAAGATTCAAACCTATCAGCTAAATCTTTAATTTGGCTCAAAATACGTACGCATGGGAAAACAATCGATTGTGGTTTTCCTCATTCTGTTTCCGCTCCTGATTGGTGCTCAGGAACTTAAAGAATGGGAAAATCCGGATATTGTAGAAATCAACAGAGAAAAACCACATGCCAGTTTTTGGCATAATCAAAAGGAAAAAGTAAAGCTCCTGAACGGGAAATGGCGTTTCCACCTCAGCAAAAACCCACAGGAACGCCCGGTTGCATTTTTTGAGAATAGTTTTGATGCAAGCGGGTGGGATTTCATTCCGGTGCCTTCCAATTGGGAGCGCGAAGGCCATGATGTACCCATTTATGTAAACAGCGCCTACGAATGGACCAGCAATCCCAATCCACCGGAAATTCCACACGAATACAATCCGGTTGGGAGCTATATCCGCGAATTTGAAATCCCGGCAGACTGGAAAAACGATGAAGTTTATATCCATTTCGGAGCCGTAAAATCGGCCTTTTATCTTTGGATTAATGGCGAATTTGTGGGCTACAGCCAGGGCAGCAAAACGCCTGCGGAATTCCGCATTACCGACAAAATTAAACAGGGCAAAAACAAAATCGCCCTGGAAGTCTATCGCTGGAGCGATGGCAGTTGGCTCGAATGCCAGGATTTTTGGCGCATCAGTGGAATTGAACGCGATGTATATCTTTTTGCTTTACCGCCTTTCCATATACAGGATATTGAAATTGAGGCCGGATTGACCAATGAATACAAAAATGGCAGCTTAAAACTCATCTGTACTCTTCAAAACCTGAACAGAAAAGCACAAAAAGACTATTCCCTGAAGATTGAACTGATGGATCCTGAGGACATCAATATCGCCGGTACAGAACGTGAGCTGGATCCTGTTAAAGGCCATTCGGAAGATACTGAAGTAATCAATTTCCATCCCATTTCGAAAATCAAAGCATGGTCGGCAGAAACGCCCAATTTGTACCGCATGAAAATCAAGCTTGTGGACAAAAACGGCAGTATTGTTGACGCCACGGAAATCCCCTTTGGATTCCGCAGCTCGGAAATTAAAAACGGGCAGTTGCTGGTCAACGGCAAGCCCATCCTGATCAAAGGTGTTAACCGCCACGAACACGATCCTGTAAAAGCGCATGTTGTGGACAGCCTTTCGATGATCAACGATATACGCCTGATGAAGCAAAACAACATCAATTGCGTACGCACCAGTCATTATCCCAATGATCCTTTATGGTATCAGCTCTGCGATTTTTACGGTCTGTATGTGATTGATGAGGCCAATATCGAATCGCACGGCATGGGCTATTCGCCCGAACGCACGCTGGGCAACAATCCGATTTTTGAAAAAAGCCATCTCGACCGCACAATCCGCATGGTGGAGCGTGACAAAAACCATCCTTCAGTGATTATCTGGTCATTGGGCAATGAAGCCGGAGATGGTTTTAATTTCACTAAAACCTACCAGTGGATCAAAAATCGGGATACTTCGCGACCCATCCATTACGAACGTGCGCTGGGTGGCGATAATACCGATATTTACTGCCCCATGTACGCTTCAATTGAACATATGGAAAACTACGCAAAAACCAATCCCACAAAGCCCCTGATTCAATGCGAATACGCACATGCGATGGGCAACAGTACCGGCAATTTGCAGGATTACTGGGATGTAATCGGGAAATACCCGGCATTGCAGGGCGGAAACATTTGGGATTGGGTTGATCAGGGATTTGAAGAAATCAGCGAAAGCGGAGAAAAATACTATGTTTATGGTGGGCATTACGGCCCTGAAGGTACGCCTTCGGATGGAAATTTCCTCAACAATGGCCTTGTTTGGCCCGACCGCAGTCCAAAACCCGGACTCAGAGAAGTTAAAAAAGTTTATCAAAATATAGGATTCCATATGGACGATCCGGGAACAGGAAGGATAAAGATCACCAATAAATACGATTTTAAAAATCTGAATGACCTTACATTTGATTGGGTGATCCTCGCAAACGGCCTGCCATTGGATTCCGGTAATTTTGTTATAGAAAACCTAAAGCCCGGTCAATCCCGGCAGTACACCTTGCCTACAAACCGCTATCTGAGGTATAAAGGACAGGAGATTATCCTCAACATCTATGCAAAACAAAAAACAGATGATGCGCTAATTCCCAAAGGGCACATTCTTGCTTCGGAGCAATTTATCATCAAACCTTTTGTAGGCCGTTTTGAAGAGCCCATCAGCCAGGGTTTGCCAATAAGCACCAATTTCACTCTTGATGAGGATAAAAAAATTGATAAACTCTGCATTGAAGGCATAGACTGGAAAATGACTTTTAATGCCCAAAGCGGTTATCTGGAAAAATGGGAAATCATTGAAAAAGAAATACTTACATCACCCCTGCTTCCGGAATTCTGGCGTGCGCCAACCGATAACGACCTGGGCAATGGCATGGACAAACGCTGTGCTGTTTGGAAGGACATTGCCGATAAACTTGAATTACAAAAATTTGACTTCAATCAGGAAGGGCGCACTGCCTGGGCAAAAGCCACCTATTTGCTGGCAAAACCTGCGTCCACACTCGAAATAAAATACAATATCAACGAATTTGGTGAACTGCGCGTGAGCATGGACTTTCAGCCTATGCCCCCTGCGCCACGCCAGGGATTGCATTTAAAAACAGATGATGCCGGACAAAAAAGCTTGCATTTTGGCCAAACAGAACCGGTTTCCCTGAGTTTCGAGGGAAATCCCGACTGGAAAAAAATGAATGAGTTTAGCATCATTGTGCAATGCACGCCCGAAGCAATGAATGGACAATATGCGGTTTGGGACACCAAAAGCTGGCAGCCCGGCAGCATGCACCTCGAATTTCGCTGGGGGCAGCTTTATGCTTTCGTACATGGATTGCCTTCCATGGTTTTTGAGTATGATTTTGAAGAAGGCAAAGAATATACCATCGCCCTGACCTACAGCGCCAAAGATGGCCATGTAAAGACTTTCGTAAACGGAGCAGAATGCGGAAGCTTTGCCTACAAAGAAATGCCGTCAGTGAATTTTGCCCAAGAGCAGTTTTTGGGAGGTTATACCGATGGAAGCCGCTCGTTTGAAGGCGATTTGAAACTGGCCGCACTCTATTCCAGGCCACTCAGCAAAAAAGACCTGCACAATCTTTTGCTGCCCAAACAAGGACGTTTATTGCTTTTTGATTTCGCTACAGCAGAACGCAACGGCATCCAAAGTATTGGCGAAAACAAAATCACAGCAAGCATCAGGGAAATAGCCGCCGCCGTGCCCGAAATACCTCGTTTTGGACTGAAATTCAGCATTGTGGGCAATAGCGAAAGCAATGTGATGTGGTATGGCCGCGGGCCGCATGAAAACTATTGCGACCGCAAAACTTCTGCTTTTATTGGCATGTACCGGGCAACAGCCGGCGAACTCTATACACCCTACATCCGTCCACAGGAAAACGGCTACCGTACCGATGTGCGCTCGCTTGTCATAGCCAATTCCAACGGCACCGGCATCGAAGCCGATGGCAATTTCGGTTTTAGTGCCCTGCCCTACAGTATGGAGCAACTCGATTTCAGTACAAGCAAAAACAAATACACCATCGACCTGAAAGAAGAAAACCAGTTATTTATCCATATCGACTATATGCAAATGGGTGTTGGCGGCGATGACAGCTGGGGCGCCCGGCCACATCCCCAATACCAACTCAAATTCAAACCCTGGCTTTTTGAAGTACGCCTCAACCCTATAAATCCATAAGCATGAACAAATTTTACCCCATTATCCTTTTTGCTTTTTTCCTTATCCTCTTTTCCTGCAATAATACAAGCAATACAAAAGAGCCCAAGCAAGCAGATATTCCACTGATTCCATTGCCACAGGAATATAGCCTGGCAGAAGGAAGTTTTATTTTGAACGGGCAAACCCAAATCAACAATCTGAGTTCATTGAAAGGAACGGATCTTTTTTTGGAGCAAATCACGGCACAAATCGAAAAAAGCAGCGGCATCAGGCTACAAAAAAGCGATGCAGAAGAAAATGCAATCCTGCTGCAAAATGCAAAAACAGAACTTCCGAAAGAAGGATATAAACTCACTGTGGACAAGCAAAAGGTGGTGATCGAAGCCTCTGATGAAGCGGGTTTCTATTATGGATTGCAAAGCATGATGCAGCTTTTACCGCCCGAAATATATGCGCAAGAGCAGCAAACCGGAACAAAATGGAGCATTCCTGCCATCAGCATCAATGATTATCCCCGCTTCAGCTACAGAGGTTTACACCTCGATGTGGGCAGGCATTTTTATCCGGCCGATTCGGTAAAAAAGTTCATCGACCTGATGGCGCAATACAAATACAATCGTTTTCACTGGCACCTTACCGAGGATCAGGGCTGGCGGATTGAGATCAAAAAATATCCAAAACTCACCGAAGTCGGTGCCTGGCGCAAAGAAACGCTTATTGGCCACTACAGCGACAAACCCCATCAGTTCGACAGCAAGGAATATGGCGGATATTACACTCAGGAAGAAGTAAAAGAAATTGTGCGCTATGCGCAGGAACGCTGCATTACGATCATACCCGAAATTGAAATGCCCGGCCACTCCAGGGCAGCACTGGCGGCCTATCCCGAGCTCGGCTGCACAGATGAGCAATACGAAGTAGCCACTAAATGGGGCGTATTTACAGAAGTTTACTGTCCTTCGGAAAAAACTTTTCAGTTTCTGCAGGATGTGCTGGATGAAGTGATGGAACTTTTCCCCGGAAAATACATCCACATCGGTGGCGACGAATGCCCCAAACAGCAATGGGAGCAATCACAGCTTTGCCAGGATATTATGAAACGCGAAGGGCTGAAAAACGAGCATGAGCTGCAAAGCTGGTTTATTCAACGTATTGAAAAATACCTCAACAGCAAAGGCCGCAGCATTATTGGCTGGGACGAAATCCTGGAAGGCGGACTGGCACCCAATGCCACAGTGATGTCGTGGCGCGGAATGAATGGCGGCATCGCGGCAGCTAAAGCCGGACATGATGTGGTGATGACGCCCACATCGCACTGCTATTTCGATTACTACCAGGCCGGTCCGGAAGACGAACCCATTGCCATTGGCGGATTTACGCCCATACGGAAAGTATATGATTTTGAGCCTGTTCCCGATGAACTGAACGAAAAGCAAGCACAGCACATCCTGGGCGCACAAGCCAACCTCTGGACAGAATACATGCCTGATTTTCCGCATGTTTTATACATGACATGGCCGCGCGCACTGGCTTTGGCAGAAGTCAACTGGACATTGCCCGCAAAAAAAAGCTGGGAACATTTCTTTCCAAGATTAGCAAGGCAAATGAAGGTTTTGAAATATGAAGGCGTGCGCAGTGGTAAGATTTCCAGCCGCATTAAACTGCAAACACATTACGACCGCAAAAAGGAAGAATTAACGGCTGAGCTCCATTGCGACAATCCGCTTGCCCGTATACATTACAGCACCCATGGTGATGAACCTACAACCAAAAGGGCGCAGTACCATCAACCTTTTGTAGTGCAACATGACCTGCTGCTGAGGGCACGGGCTTTTGTAGAGGGTGAAGCAATTGGCCAGGAACTCAAAAAAGAGATTTTTCTCCATACAGCCTGCGGATCCACGGTGAATTATGCCGTACCTTTTTCAACAAAATATCCGGCAGGTGGCTCTTCGGCTTTGGTCGATGGGCTGAAAGGCGGCTTCGATTTTGCCGATGGGTTTTGGCAGGGATTTAATGGCGCGGATATGGATGTTATTATCAATCTGCGCCACCCAAAAGAAGTGGGAAGTATCAGCATGCAGTTTATCCAAAAAGAAGCCAGCTGGATTTTCCTGCCCAGTAAAATTGAAGCCTGGGGACGTTTCGAAGACACGACAATGGAAAAGCTTGGAGAAATTGTGAATACAATTCCCGACAGCACTACCGGAACTGTTGTGCAGGAATTCAGCATTGCTTTTGAGCCTCAAAAACTGCAAAGCCTGCAGATCATTGCCCGCGGACTTAGAAAAAATCCCCCATGGCATCCGGCAGCAGGTTTGGATTGCTGGCTGTTTTGCGATGAAATTGTTGTACGGTAGAGCCTGAAAACGGATTATTTGGTGCAGATAGCAATTAACCTGACTTATTGCTAACAATCTCCAAAACACCACCGGTTGGCTTACATCACGGTTTATGAGTATTGGCAAAATTGAGCTTGGCGCAACCGGGGCAATTGTGGGTAAGTCTGGTATTTTCTTAAAGCCTGATTGAAAGTTCAAGCTGTCCGCCTAAGCCCAAATGGACTATTTTTCAGAAAATCCAATTTACTTATAATTTATTTCAAACAATTTGGCAGCATTTCTAAAAACCCCATGCACTTGTCATAATTCAGTTCATAAAAATTTACTCCCAGATTTATTGTTTCATAATATTTAGTTTGATTCTCTTTATAATATTCCTCCGACCCTATTTTCCAAAAATCACGACCCAGTTTCTCCGCAACAAACCATTTTTCCAATAATCTTGCCGCCCTGCCATTTCCATCCCTAAAAGGATGAATGTGCGCAAAACGCAAATGAATCAAAGATGCAAAATAAAAAACTTCGATTACATCAAGCCTGGAAACCATTAATTCATCCAAATCCTGAAAAAACACTTTCATTTCATTGGCCACAAATTCCGGCTCTACCGCTAAATAAGCCATTCCTGATTTGCCGAAAACGCCAATTCGCTCCTGCCTGTACTTCCCTCTTTTGCTTCTAATCAATAGAGAATCTGAAAAAATCCTATGACAGTTTAGTAAATTCTCCTCGCTCAGTTTGTTTTGTTGTGCAAACTGGTATGCTTCAACCAAATCCTCAATTTCTTCAATATCCTTTCCTGATTTAAACTTATCCCTATTCATTTCATAATTCATAAAGGAATTCAAATCAATGCTATTCCCTTCAATATTAGAGGAATAAACAGCAGAAGATTTTGTTAAATATTCAAATTCCCCCCGACTTTCAGAAAAATCATATGCATCAACTAATTTCGGAATTTCATTTCCAATCGTCTTTATATATGTCTCTAAATATTTCCGTTCTGCAATTCTCATGAAATCGATCTATTGAAACACAAATATACTCATTTTTGTAGCAAGTCCCTGAGATTTACATCTTCAGAACATACGCATCAATTTCTCGATATTTGAGTAGAACAAACATTAATTCTATCTCACTTCTTGAATGAAATCATTCCAACTTAAAATCTTTGTCTTTTTAATTTTTTTGAGGTTCTACACGGAATTTCGTGGAAAGAAATTAGAATGCTATTTCAAACAGATTCCTCCAAAGTTTCCTCATTCTTAGGAAAACTTTGGAGGAATCTGTAGGAGATTTAACTTTTGTCTTTCCACGAAATTCCTAGTAGAACCGAATCAGGAAATTATATACCTTTGAAGAAACAATCAAGCAAAAGAGAAATGAAGGGAAGAACATCCGTATTCAAGAAAATTGCAGGCATTTTTGGTCGCAAAAAAGCAAATCAATCTACAGATAATGCATCCGGGACGCAAACAAAGAAGACAAAAACTTTTAGTCCCGGGGAAATCAAAATAATTTCTGAACTACAAAAATCAAAACGTCTGGAAGATATTCTGTTTACGGGTCAATACGATGAATATTTAATCTACAATGTGTATAGCAAAGAGCCGATGGACGATTGGGAATACGAAGGTTCCTATTTTATGGAAAAAGATGCTGAAGCCATAGAAGAGCGCGTCATAAAATCCTATGGTTATGACAATTGCCCGATAAATATCAGCATTGACCCCATGAGTATTAAAAGCCTGAGGGAAAGCAATAACTGCAATAAATATCTTAGTTATTTGAGTTAAGTGTTTCATGTTTTACACTCCTCACTATTGCGCTGAACAAAGGAAAACAACTCCCTGAACCATGGATTTTCACTTTATACGCACATCCCCTAAAAGCAAATTGCGTATCTTTGTAAAAAACACAATTATGAATCTGGAGGCCAGAAAATTAGAATTTATCCAGGAGTTCCTGAAGCTTCAAAGCGAAGAAGCAATCAGCCGCTTTGAAAAGCTTTTAAAAAGGGAACGGAAAACAACATCCAAAGATAATATAGTGCCATTAAGCTTAGAAGAATTAAACCGTCGCATTGATCAATCAGAATCGGATTTCCAAAATAAACGCTATAAAAGCAGCAAGGAACTACTGAAAAAATTCGAATAATGGAATTCCGTATTATTTGGTCAGAATTTGCTGAGCACCAGCTTGATAATATCTATAATTTCTATTTGGAATCGGCCAGCCCATCCGTAGCAAGCAAACTCCTCAAAAACATTATACATGAAGCGGACAGACTGACCCACAGGCCGGAAATTGGACAAATTGAAGAAAATTTGCTTGAACGGAATATTGAATACAGATACCTGATTTACAAGAACTACAAACTAATATACTCTATTGACAGGAAATCTGGTTTTATAAAAATGGCCGATGTTTTTGATACACGTCAAAATCCAACAAAACTGAAAAGAAATAAATAATTCCCGGAACGCGTACTCTAAAATCAATATCTTAACCCATTGTTTTACAATCCTCTCACCTCAATCATCAGCGAGCTGCTCCTGCCCAGATCGTCGGTACAGGTAATTCTTTGTTTTCCTGTTTTGGGGCTGTAAAACAAACGTTTACCGGCTTCGGTTTCCCCGATCAGCACATCATCCACAAACCAATATACTTTATGCACATCGGATGAAACATTGCAGCTCAAAGCAATTTTCTGTCCTTTGGCCGGTATGATGTAGCGCATATTTGCCTGCGGGCTCAGTATTTTAGGGGCATTTTCGGAAGCGATATGCCGGCAGAGCGGATTATGCTGCGGCGGACGCTCATAAGCGATGCCGTTGTGATCCATAAAACGCAGCATTTCTGCATCATAATCGGGATACCATTTTTGGCGGTAGCCCGATGATGGCAAACAATGAGAACAATAACTCACTGATTCATCATTGCTTACAAAAGTCAGTTTTTTAAAATCGCATTCGTGCATATCCGAAACAGCGGGAATATACATATCCATCACAAGGTTTTCGCAATGATCTGTGGGCGGCAAGCCCGATTCCTGGCAGACCATACGGTAAGCGATTCCCCCGGGGGGCAGATACCAGTTTTCTTCACGGTTTCGGTCGATGGATGTAAAAACAGAAAACAGCAAAGGAGAAGCAAAATCGGCACCACTCAATGCAGGAATGCTCGTTCCACGGAAATCGCCCACCCAAATCCCCACTGTGTACTTTTTGTTATAACCAATGCTCCAGGCATCCTTCCGTCCGAATGATGTGCCTGTTTTCCAGGCTATTGGCGGTAAATTTCCGGCTGAACGGTAAACCGAAGGCAGATCCGGACGGTCGTGCTGTGTCAGGATATCGGTAACCATATAAGCTGCTTCAGGGCTCAAAAGCGTATCGGGTACAGTTTCCGGATATTGACCTTGAAAATATTGAATCGGATACATCAATCCTTCTTTCGCTAAGCAGGAATAAATTTTCATCAACTCGGATAAACGCGCACCGCAACCGCCCAAAATCACCGATAACCCCAAAGAGTTCCGCGCATCGCTGATCCCTTTTATTTCAAATTGATCAACAGCATTTAGAAATTTCTCCAGACCATATTCTTCCAGCAACTTTACGGCAGGCACATTGAGCGATTGCGCCAAAGCTTCGGCAGCGGTCACCCGCCCGCGATAGTTGCGCATATAGTTTACCGGCTCCCAACTCCCGTACCGCAGCGGCAAATCACGGATCCTGCGCATGGGCGTGATCAATCCTTCATCAATACCGAGGCCGTACAAAAGCGGCTTGAGCGTGCTTCCGGGCGACCGAACCGCCTGAACGCCATCTACTTCGCCCTGATGGACATCATCCGAAAAATCAGCAGAACCTGCATAAGCGATAAGCTGCCCGTTGCTGTTATCAATGACCATGGCCGCTGCATTTACCGCAGCAAACATCCGCAAGCGCTTAATCTCCTGCTGCAGCAAAGCCTCCAGTGTCTTTTGAATATTCTGATCGATAAAAGTATGAAATTCTGTTTTTTGCGGATTATTCTGCTTAAGATAGCGTGCCAAATGCGAAATTTCAAAAGGACGCTCGCTACGGTTTTCCGGTAATGGCTCCAGAATTGCATCCCGAAAACTTTCATCGTGGATCAATCCATGTTCATTCAGTTTTGCCAGCCACTTATTGCGTGCAGGCAGCAGATATTCAGGCTTTTGAAAATTCAGACCCGAAGGATCGTTGGGGATCAGCATCAAGCTGGCCAGCTGTGCGGCACTCAGGTTTTGGGGTTTCAGGCCGAAATAAAAGTAAGAAGCAGTTTTCACGCCCTCAATATTGCCGCCATAAGGCAGTTTATTCAGATAAAGCAGCAGGATTTCCTCTTTGCTGTAATGCAGTTCCAACTGGAGCGCATGCCACATTTCCTTAAGTTTATTGGCATAAGTCCGGTCGGCAGGCTGCAGCAATCGTGCCAGCTGCATTGTGATGGTGCTGGCTCCGGAAGTGATTTCGCCCTCGACGGTATTTTTCCACAAAGCGCGCAAAATCGCGAGTGGATCAATTCCGGGATGATAATAAAACAAGCGGTCTTCTTTAAACAAAAGGAAATCTTTGAGCAAAGGACTGATTTCATCCGTTCCGGCCTCAAAACACCAACGGTCGTGCTCATTGAGCGAAGCATGTAGGATATCGCCCTTTTGATCGTAAACAACAGGCGAATAGTGCATGGGCACGCGAAAAGGGAAAACGGCATCAGCAACAATCATCAATAAAGACAGCATTCCGAAAATCAATCCGGAATACATAATCAGTTTTTGCAGCTTAGTCCACTTCATGCAGACGAAGATAGGGAAATTGGGATTAAAAATCCGATCGTACTAGAGAATGTTTGCTAATCCTATTTTTTTATGCCCTCCTGTTATCCGGAAAAGATACCCATTTTTAACTTTAGGCGTCTGTAAACTCTAAAAATATTGAATATAAAGCATGTCTTCGGCTGTAATTTATATTCCTTTTGTCTTGACACAAAAGGAACCAAAAAGCCAAGTCAAAACAAAGCTTCCCCCCGCTCTTCCCGATGCCAAGAATTTCCAATCAAAGTAGTGCCTCGTACCTCGGCAAAGCTTTTGGCCCTTTGATGGAAATTCTAAGCATCGGGAATTCACCCTCATCCGGCCCACAGTTTTGACAGGCCGCCCCGCCGTCTAAACGAGGATGATTCTTGTTTTGAAAATAAATTGATTAAAAAATCTGTCTATCGTAAAATCATTAGAAGTATTCGCAAAACAGGTGGTTAATCCCGAATTCCTAAATAATTCTATTGCCAACAAATATCCTGTAAAATGAAAGCGAGACCCCCGAATTTAAAGCATTAGGCTTTATAAAATTTTGATATTTAGGTTCTACTAAGAATTTCGTGGGTAACAATAATGTTTGAAAATAATATGCAGATATTTATTAATAAACCATTGAACCCTAACAGATTCCTCCCTTCACAAAGCCTTAATCACTTCGTTTGGCCTTGTTCCGGTCGGAATGACGCTGTTTAACAAGTGTTTAAGGCAAATGCGGCCTGGTCACTGAGCGTCCTGTGGTGAGCGTAGCCGAACCAAGTCGAAGTGCGCCGCATTTGCCTCCTGACTCCATAAAAATGCGTCATCCTATATTTGCATTTTAAGAAATAACGTAAAATTTAATAAATTCGCTGGATTAATAATAAATAAGACGAAGGGAGGGAAGAAAACTACTTGCGTCATTTGTCATCAAGACCGTTCGGAATGGTGGTTCCCCTCCCTCTTCTATTGCTATCTTGGACAGTTCATTAGGCATAAAGCCTGTATAAAGGATAGATAAGAAAACAATAGTTCCGTCTTTTAAAAAACAATAGTCATGGACAAATATATTGGAATTGACATTAGCAAGCAAACATTTGATGCTTATGGGTCAGACCGAGACCATAAAACGGGTTTTTCAGATTTTGAACAGACTACAAAAGGCTTTCAGGCTCTGGTCAAAAAATACGGTAAGGACAAAACTTATGTCATGGAAGCAACAGGGCCATATAGCTTGAAATTGGCTATGTTCCTGTCTAAGAAAAATATTGAAGTTTCCGTGATAAACCCTTTGATCATAAGGCGTTATTCGCAGATGAAGTTACAGCGTGCAAAGACCGATCCAGTATGCGCCAAAACCATCTATGACTACGCATCTACTTTTAAAAAAGTTGATCTATGGACACCGCCATCAAAGGAAATTTTTGCTATGCAGCAGTTATTGACAGCCCTGGAACTGATTACTAACCTAAATTATTCATAAACCAAAAAAAAATAGGGAAATTTGTGCGATACCTCATTGATATTCAGTATCTTTATGTCGGCAAACAAAAACAAAAATCCCTATGGCTAAAAATACAAAGAATATTTCAAACAGTGGCACAAAACCACAGGAAATTACACAAAAGAGCCTTTTTCCTCTCACCAGTTCAAATGGCAAAAAGGTTGAGGTTAACTTTACTTTGAAAAAGACATCAAGTGATGGCGGCCTATTATTGCTTCGCGAAGTAGAAAAACAGCTTGGTTTAATCGACAGCCTTGCAGGCTGCATTGAAGACCCCCGCAACCAAAGTTATGTCAAGCACAGCACAAAACGCCTTCTAAGCCAGCGTATTATGCAAATTGCTGCAGGCTATGAAGATGCAAATGACTGCAATGCGCTCAGGGACGATGAGGTAGTTAAGGTATGCTGTGAGACTACAGAAAGCCTTTCAGCCCAGCCTACAATGAGTCGTTTTGAGAATCAAATCACGGCTTCTCAGAACTACAAAATGGCCAAGGTCTTTGTAGATAAATTTATCGCTTCCTATGACCACGAACCAAAAATTATTATACTTGATTCTGACGATACAAGCAGCTTAACATATGGTAATCAGCAGCTTACCATGTTCAATAATTACTACGGGGACTATTGCTATATGCCTTTGCACATATATGAAGGCTTTTCGGGCAAGCTGGTAACCACTATCCTCAAACCTGGCCGCCGCAGCAAAAGCCTTGATGTTTTTTCGATCCACAAACGCATCATAAGCTACCTGCGCCAGCATTGGCCCAACACGATGATCATCCTTAGGGGCGACAGCCATTTTTGTTCCAAAGAGTTTATGGAGTGGGCAAGGGAGAGCCATAGGGTTGAATTTATCACAGGGCTCAGTGGCAATTCTGTTTTAAACCAAAAGGCCAAAATAACCATAGAAAGCGCCAAAAAAAACTTCCAACAGTCGGGTACACCAGTGAAACGTTATCATAGCTTTCAATATCAGGCATCCAGTTGGGCTTTTGCCGAACGAGTGGTAGTCAAAGTAGAAGTAAGCAGCATGGGGACAAATGTAAGGTATATTGTCAGCAGCCTGCAAAATGTTCGTGCCAAGGCGCTTTACGAACAAGGATATTGCGCAAGGGGCGCAGCCGAATTGCGTATCAAAGAACATAAAACATACCTTAAGTCGGACAGGATGTCCTGCAACAGCTTTAAGGCCAATCAGTTCAGGTTGTTTTTGCATTCTGCTGCTTATGTCCTGATGCACAGCTTGCAAAGCATGGCGTTAGTAGGGACAGAGTTTGCTAAAGCAACTATGAAAACACTTCAATTGAAGCTGATCAAAGTAGCTGCCCGGATCAAAGTACTGAAATCAAAAATTAAAATAGAGCTGCCTGCAGAATTTTACAGCGACCGGGTGTTTATGAAATGCTTTAAGAAATTTGAAACCCTAAGGATTTAGGCCAAAATTCGGTAAGCTAATGTTCTTCAACATCTTGATGTCAAATAAAATTATCAATGGGCTTTACGGGAAAACCTAAATAGGAAAATTATGCTCATAAGCCATGTGACTAGAGTAAATATATAGAAATTTAAGCGATTATTCTTGATTCGCAATGCCTGACCCTGCTCGGTTAAAAAATTTTGCCTGTTTTTGGGAGTTTATGAATTAAACAGGCTAAACAAAAAACAGCTACGTCTAACCAATTACAGGCTTTCCAGGTAAGTGGCGTATTGACTGCTGAACTCAAAAGATCACTGAAAAGTATTATCGAAAAGTTCAAGCGGGAAATAAAGAAGCTGGAGAAACAACTGGAGGATATCAGCAAAACACACTTTGCCGAGACCCGCAAGCTAATCCTCAGTGTACCGGGATTTGGCAAGAAAGCTGTAGCAGTGCTCATTGCAGCAACCAATAATTTTGAAAAATTCCTGCACTACAAACAGTTTATTGCTTTTGCAGGGACAAGTCCAAGGATATATCAGTCGGGAACCAGCGTCAAGGGAAAGGGTCATATCTGCAAAATGGGAAACGGGCATATACGAAAACAGCTATACATCTCGGCTCTGTCTGCTATGCGCTACAATAAAGGGTGCAGGATATTGTATGAACGGTTGACAGCTAAAGGAAAGCACGACAAGGTGGCTATAATTGCGGTTGCAAATAAACTGATCAAACAAATATTTGCCATAATAGCAGATAATGAACCATATAACGAGGATCACATCAGCAAATTAAGGGTTACTTTACCATAATATTTTTCTTCAAACTGCCTCCAAATAAAAAAAGGTAGTTTGAAGAAAAATATTACACAAAACTCTTGCTTTTTAACACAGTTCATTCCGACAAAGTTTCCGAAGTATGAGGAATTCCGATAGCCATCGGAAGGAGGAATCTGTTTGAAATAGCATTCTAATTTCTTTCCACGAAATTCCGTGTAGAACCGATATTTAGATGATTAAATTTTCAACTATTTATAATCTGGAAAACAGGAAAACATCCCAAAACACAGAGCAGAATAGATAAAGATTTTTTGCAGGATTTCCCTTTTCATGCAGACGAAGGTAGGGAAATTGGTTAGAAAACAAACAAAGCGAATATGCAAAGTGCTATTTATTGGCAGAATACGATATTTAGATTCATTCCACAAAAATTACAATACAAAATCAGCATAGTTTTACAAAATATTATGTACTTTAGTAGCCTAATAAATAAGTTTGATGAAACAATTAATACTCTTGGTGATTGCCATCATTTTCCTATTGCCGCTAAGCAAGGCACAAAGCGGAATTTCCGTTGCTTCATTTAAAGAGTTGCCCATGGACATGACGGCCAGGGTAACCAGTCCCGTTATTGATCAAAATGGTGATGTTTCAGCATTGATCCGCGTAGTTACAACCCAAACAGGTTTTAAGTGGGAAGCAGGAATGCTCAGCATTGTTAAAGCAGAACATAAAACAGGTGAATATTGGCTTTATGTACCCTACGGATCGAAAAAACTGACAATAATGCATCCGAAATTAGGCGTACTCAGAAACTACTTCTATCCTGTTCCAATAAATAAAGCTACTGTTTATGAAATGGTTTTAACAACAGGCACGGTTGAAACCATTGTACATGAAGCAGAAATCCAAACCCAATACCTGATTTTTAAATCGGAGCCGGCACAAGCCGATGTTTATATTGACGATACCGTTTATATCGGCCAAACACCATTGGACAAAGAATTCCCGCTTGGCACATACACTTACCGTATTTCCAAAAATTTATATCAGCCGGAAGCTGGTAAAATTGTTTTGGACGAAGCCGATGGCCGCAAAGAAATCAACGCCCTCTTAAAACCCGATTTTGGCAGCATTTCCGTTTCCTCCCTGCCTGAATCCGGCGCAGAGGTTTTCTTAAACGATAAAGCTACCGGAAAATATACGCCCTGCACACTCGAAGAAGTCCCCGGCGGAACGCATACCATAAGCCTGCGCAAACAATGGTACATCCCCAAAAAAGAAGCCGTTCAACTTACATCAGGGCAAAACCTGGAAATACAGATCCAAATGAAGGAAGCCTTTGCCAATATTAGCATAAGCACTGAAAATGAAGCCGATATTTATATTAACGACCAATACAAAGCCAAAACGAACTGGAACGGCAGGCTCGAACCGGGGCTTTACACCATAGAAGCGCGCAAAAACAAGCACCGCACCGACAGCCGGAAAATTCAGGTAATAAGCGGTGAGCCACAATCATTGCAATTAAATCCAATGCCGATTACAGGCGACCTCAAAATTGCCTCCGATCCCTTTGACGCAATAGTTTTGATTAATGGCGAGAAGAAAGGGAAAACACCACTGACATTGCGCAACCTGCTTATTGGAGAATATACGTTGGAAATGAAGAAAAATGGTTATGGCACATTAAGGCAGTCCATTTTGGTCACTAAAAATGAAATTACATTCATAGACAAAGATCTTCCTAAAGGAATCGAAGTTAACATATATTCGGATCCAATGAGTGCAATAGCTTTTATTGACAATGAACAAATAGGAAGTACTCCACTAAAAACAATATTATCTTTTGGTGAACACATTATCAAATTAGAAGCTAAAAACAAGGAGAATATCACAAAAATAATTCGAATAGAAGATAATACAAATAATACATTCACTTTTACAATTGAAGGAGAACAGACGGATTGGCAACGTATTTCCAACTCAAAAAATATTCCCCAGTTAGAAGAATATGCTTCAAAATATCCAAATAGTCGATTTATAAAACAGTTAAATGAAAGAATACTATATTATAAAGCAAAGAAAAAATATGATGCATCCTTATACAAAAGATACGTACAAGAATATCCATCAGGAGAATTTATCACAGAAGCTTCCTTCTTTCTCGAAAGCTATTACATAAAAAACGCAGATCAGGCAACTAGCAAACACACATCAAAATATTACTATGAGCAGTATTTAAAATTGTTCCCTGATGGATCAAAATCAAAATATGCGAAATATAAGATAAAAAAAATAAATAATATTGAGAAAAAAGAAGAAAAGAAAGCAGTAGCTAAGGCACGTAGGATTAAAAAAACTGGAGGTGGTTTTCTAGCCTATTCATATGACAAGTTTAGCCGATTTGGTTTAACTTATGGCCTACTTAAAACCTCTGATATTGGATGGTATGCAAAAATCAAAACAAATTATTTCTGGACTGATTTTTTTGCTTGGACAGAAAAAGATTACAATTATAACACTGATTACACTGGTAAGCATGTTAACTGGAATTTCTACTTTTCAACTGGAATCACTTTTAAATTATTTTATCCATTATGGGTTTATTTAGGTGGAGGAGGAGGGTATGAAATGGAAATCTATGAATACGAATATGGTTATGACAATATAGTTAACACTTCTTACACTAAGTCTCCTAGACCTGAAAGTTATGGTTGGCATAGTTTAATAGACTCAGGAGTACTACTGAAAATCGGCAACAAAATTGTTTTTAAGTATGGAATAATTTATGGCGACTACAACTATTATCAACCTCTTCATCAATTTGGCGCAGGAATTATGCTGTGATTTCAGCCTTCCTCTCATACCTTTTTCAATCAAACCAAAGATAGTTGTTACGAAGGCGATAAAACAGAACGAATTATTCCAATAAAAGTTTGTCGTATACCAATTAAAAATATGTCTTGAAGAAACTTTTCCAAAAAAAAGTCGCGTAAGTATACTTACCTCACCCCCTCAATCTCCCCCACCCCCAATCCCGTCAATTCGGCGGTTTCTTCGATAGTTTTCCCCATTTTCAGGGCCTTGAGGGCTACTCTTTTGATGCATGAACTTCACAGAAGAGTTGATTGATTTTATTCAAACAAACAGCTCATTGTTAAGTTGTTGGAGACAATAGCCCGGCTATATTGGTTTGGCTTCAGCCCCCAGCTGCTGATCAGTACGGTATAAAGGCTTTTTTTGCTTTTTCTGGATAAACGGAACTGCGTTTCTTTATTTCTGAGCTCTTGGAGGTATCCGGCATCCATCGAAAATTCATCATTGTAGAATTTTATTTCGCAGAGGTTTACTACATCATCGGCTCTGTCGATGACCAAATCTACCTGTGCCTGCTGATTGTGCCACGAATAATTCTTTGAATCAATCTGATCGCAGCGTAAAGCCCTTTTTATCGCTTCGGAATGTTTTAGACATATGGTTTCGAAGGCAAAACCACACCATGATTTGTATTCCTGCTTTTGGAAGATTTGTGCCCATTTCGTTCCCTTATTGGGCAGCATAAATTTAAGGTAAAAGAGGCAGAATTCGTCAAAAATACGGTAGAGCGTGGCTTTGCTGTTGTTTTTATAGGCGTCGTATTTTAAAACGAAACCCGATTGTATTAATTCTTCGAGGGAATTGGAAAATTTTCCTCCGGATGATATTTTAAGTTTGGCCAGGATTTCGTCTCGGCTGATTCCTTTTTTGGGACTGTCGGCCAAAGCGTCCATTATTTTTTGATGGAATGAGTTTTCATTAAAGAGCGATTTAAAAACTTCTCTGTATTCGTTGGCTAAATAGGCACCTGGTTTAAAGCATAAATTTTCAATACAAGTAACGGCTGAATCTCCGGCTTTGACATGCTCCAGATATTCGGCCACACCGCCCAAAGCCATATATATCTTCAGTATCTCATATTCTTCCATTAAAATCCCCTTATATTTAAAAAAGGCTTTGGTTTCCTGTAAGTTAAAAGGCTTCAGCTTGATGCTTTGTGTTATTCTTTTGCTCAAGCCTTTGGAGTTGTTGATTATTTTTTTGATCATATAGGATGCCGCTGATCCGCAAACCACCACAATCAAATCCCTTCTTGTTGTACAGTAGTCGTTCCAAAAATTCTCAAATGCAGGCAGGAATCCCGATTTATGGGAATCTACCCAGGGGAATTCATCAATAAAAATTACCTTTTTTCTGCGGCTTTCCTTTTTCTTTTTAAGAAAGCTTTTTAGCAAACTAAATGCTTCCAACCAGTCGGCAGCTTGCTTATGTCCGGAAAACTCATTTGTTGCTTCATTGAGTTTAAGCATGAAGTTTTTGATTTGTTCCGGTCTTTTGCCTGTACTCAATCCAGTGAAACTGAATATAATGTGTTTGTCGTAATATTCTCTGATCAGATAGGTTTTGCCGATTCTCCTTCTACCATAAACCGCAATCAATTCTGAGCGGTGGCTGTGCAATGCATCGGACAATATTTGCATTTCATCTTTTCTTCCGGCAATATTATGCGTCATATGATGTAGTTGTATTATTGTTATTACCGTGCCAAAATTAATAAAAATTATGTAATTTGGCACGGTAATAACATTTTTTTAGTTATTTATTAGTGTGCCAAAATACAGGAATATTTGTTGTTTTGGCATGCTAATAATTCTCATGACGGTATTTCATGAAATAATCAGTTAACAATGCCTGAATACAAAATTTTGGTCATGGCTACCAGATAGCAGCGTTAAATACGACAATCTAGGTGTCCGTGTTATTCGTGCTTTTTAGCCGGGTGTTTTTGTGGTCTCAACGTAATTTAGAGTTTATTACCTCATTCTTTCAACCTCATCCTTTGTCAAACCAGTCAGTGTCACAACCTCATCAATGCTTTTTCCCATTTTCAGGGCGTTGAGGGCTACTCTTTTGATGCCTTCTTCAATTCCTTCCGCCTTTCCTTCTTCACGTGCTGTATCCAAAGAATTTTTCATGTCGCGGTAGTATTTCAGGCTGTCTTCGTAAGATTGTACCTGTTCGGGCGTAAATTTTGCGATCTCTGCAGTTTCGAAGAGTTTCTCAAAAATCTGCTCTTTCAGTTTTTCAGGCACACGGTCCAAACGGTTGAGGTTGCGCAATACAAAAAGCCATTTATCGAAGCGGCTTTCCAGTTCATCTACCGTTTTATTAAATTTAGGCATCTCCAAATAGATAAACGTGAGTTTATCATAAAATACTTTATGTGACTCGATATCTGTGAGTTTCACATCATAGCGGAATTTATCCGGCTCATTTTTATCTTCTTCGAATACAAAATCCAAAATGGCTATGGTGTAAACGGCCCTTAGCTCAAAATTCCAGTCGGAACGTTTTGCCTGCTCCCGAATTGGGAAAGTGGAATAATAATCAGTTCTGTTTTTGAAAAAGTTAAACTTTGTTTTTTGCAGTTCCACAATGAATTTTTCACCTTTTTCATTCTGGCAATAAAGGTCTAAGATGGATTTTGCGGATATTTTCGATGCGCCAAGTTGTTCGGTTTTCAGGTAGGTGAGTTCGGTAATTTTCCCTTCTTCTTTTAACAATTCATTCAGGAAATCCAAAAGCAGGTCTTTATTGGGTAAGCCTACGGCGAACAGCATCTTGCATATAACCGGATAATGTTTTAAATCTGTCCGGGCAGGAGTTGATGGAGCTTGTTGGCTGGGTGTTCCTGGATTTTTTCTAATGTTTGCTTGAGCCACTCGAAGGGTTCGACATTTTGGATTTTGCAGCTGGCAAAAAAGGAGTAGATCATAGCCGCGTGCTGGGCTGCATTGTGCGAACCCGCAAACAGGTAATTCTTGCGCCCTATGGCTACCGGCCTGATGCTGTTTTCAACCAGGTTGTTGTCAATGCGCAGCCTTCCGTCTTCAATATAACGGATCAGGCGCCCCCATAATTTCAGGCTGTAAGCTATGGCTTTGCCGATTGCGCTTTTGGGCGCTACTTTATAAACTTCTTCCTTAAGCCAGCTTTCCATTTCGTTCAATATGGGCATTGATTCCTTTTGCCGCAATGCTTTGACCTCCTCCGGCTGTAGCTCTTGCTCACTTGCCTGACGTTCAATGGCATACAGTTTTCTTATCTGCCCCAGCGCATATTCACTGCGTGCAGCATCATTGTCCTTGGCTTTCTCAAAATACCTGCGTGCATGCGCCATGCAGGCCAATTGGGTGATTTCGGCTTTGTTTTTTAGGTTGTCGTAAGCGGTGTAGCCATCGGTTTGCAAATATCCACTATAGTTTTCCAGCATCTCATCCGGGCCTTCCCGCCCGCGGCCTTTCCGGTAATCGAACAGGGCCAGTTTTTTAAGCGGGTCGTAATAAACCCAGTGATACCCTTTGTGCGATGCCCCGGGCTTGTCTTTGGTCAATACCTTTATAGGCGTTTCGTCTGCCATCAGGTAATCGGTCCTCATGATTTCTTTTTTCAGGGCATCGTAAAGCGGCTCAAGCAATCTGCAAACCCCGCTAAACCAGCCGTTTATTGTTGATTCGGCTATTTCGATCCCCATGCGCTTGAACATCTTGACAAGGCGGTAGAATGGCAGGTGGTCAACAAATTTGCTGACAGTCACATAAGAGAGCAGGCCTTCTGAGGCATTGCTTTTGAACAAGGCGCGCGAAGGTAGTTCTGCACAAATCATTTGGGTGCTTTCGCCCTGGCCTGCTACGGCATAATAAGGACGTATATAACGGATCACACGAAAAGTCCCGGGCACATAATCAAGTACTTCGGTGATTTTTACGTTGACCCTATGGGCGCCTTTGGGCAGGTTTTGGGGTTCGATGATGATTTCATGGCGCGGCAGGTGGGCGGGCAGTTCTAAGCGCACGGGCTGTTTTTTGGACTGCTTTTTATTGCGCGTATAGCTGATCTGCTCCTTTTCCGGCTCTTTCTCCTGTGCAGGCACGTCAAAAAGCACGCCCTGGTTGGGGTCTGCCGCGATATGCCGTTCGCTTTTGGCTCCATAGATCGCACGCCTCAACTGGACAAGTTCATGCTGAAGCAGGAATATTTTCTGTTGCATTGCATCATATTCCGCTTTTGATATAGTTATATTTTCCTGACTTGCCATGAGGCAAAGATACGGAAGTAACCTCTTGGCTGACTATATTTTAAGCGCTATTTACCAACATTTTCATGTGGGAAAAAACGTGGGTATTTCCTTGCATTTTTCATGGAAATACCATTGATTATCATTACAAGTTCAGGGTAGTCGATCAGCTGGTGGGAGGCGTGCGCAGCAGATGTGTCCGGCAGGTGAAAAGTGCCTTTTTCGAGCCTTTTGTAGAACAGCACAAAACCTCCGCTTTCCCAGCGCAGCAGTTTTATGCGGTCGCGCTTTTTGTTGATGAACAGGAAAACATCACCGCTCATTGGGTTTTTGTCCAGTTTGTTGCGCACAATGCCATACAGCCCATCAAAGCTCTTGCGCATATCGGTGGGCTGGCGGTACAGGTAATAGCGGCTGGCTGTTAAGCTGAACATTATTGGCCGGTGAGCGATTTGAGATAGGACAAGGGCACATTGCCCGGAAGGTTGAGCTCGATACCATTGGGATAACGGATGATAATCCCTGCAGCTGGAGTCCCGGAAAGCTCAATGAACCCATGGCCATCAGGCAAGCTTTCTTCCTGTTCAAATTTATGATACCAATAAAGGAAAGTGTGATAGCAGATTTTGTGTGATTCGGCAAAGGATCTTTTGCTTTGGCCACTGGTATGCCATTGATCCACCAGTGTTTTCATCTCTGCTCTTCTTTGTTCTTTTTGCATATTGCTTTTTTGCAGCAAAGAACGGAAGCTTTAAAAGCTTGTGCAATATGCCTTTTGCTGAAGGCTTACTTTATTGGGTTCTTCCCCAAAAAGCTTTTTAAAACCGTAATTGGTAAAAGGGTTGATATATTTTTCTTCGAACCAATACATGGCATATTTTTAACAAATATACATAATCTAGCTGAAAGTAGTGAAATGGAATAAAGCTTATTGTTATTCCAACAAACAGTTCATTGTTAAACTGTTGGAAATTATGCCCCGGCTATTGAAGCTGCCATTACTCCAAATAATACGGCTCCAATAAGGATCAATACATAAAGGATCATTACACTAATCGTAATATAGCCAACGATTGCAAAATGCGTTTTTAAATTATAAAAGGCATTCTCGAGGAAATCCTGATTTTTCATAAGCAAGGCTTGCTTGCATTTGCTTGAAAATTTATACAAATACATAACAGGAAAAAAATAGACAGCCGCCAAAACAATGTACACAACCCCTATAAACGGCCCCAAAAATGTAGGCAAATCTTTCAGATCACTTATAAGAGAAAAGATGGTCATCATCATTATGCTGGCAAATACCAAAAGCCCAACACCGATGAAGCCAAGCACAGCAAAAAACATTGTCCATTTGGACATACTGTACAAATAATTCATCATCGTTGGGGTAACAATTAACTTACCCTTTTCATTTTCTGTAAATTCTTTGGGCGTTTCCATTTGTATTTATTTTGTTGGTTTTTTAAAAATCCGACAAGCGGTAAATGCTTGAATCATTGGTTTTATCGGGTTGCCAGGTGCGTACATGGATTACGGGCATGGTGCTGTCGTTCAGGTCCACCATCAGGAACAAATAGCCGGTATCGCCATAATTGCTCGAAAAATAATTCTGTTTTATTTTTACGCCATATACATTACCTCCAGTACCGCCTTTGCGCACTTCGCTTTCTTCAAACTGTATGTTGATGAACTCTTTGCTATCAAAAGAATACTTCAGGTTGCGGATATACTGCGCTTTGGTTTGCCGGTTGTAGCGGACAATTTTATGGTTTTTGTATTTATTTTCCACGCCCTGTCGGGTTTTCACCACATGTCCGGTAATAATGAGTGCATCATCGGCAAAAATGGATTCGATATAATCGAGGCGTTTGAGCGCATAAGCTGTTTTGAAATGCTCCAGGAAATTGATCAAAACAATACGGTTATGCGCCGGCCAGGCGTTATTGCTGAGCAGGCTTTCCACTGCCGGTTTCGAGAGCGTAAAAGCCAGGCTTTCAATCTTTTTGTCCTTATTGAAATGAAAGCTCACATCTTCCACAAACCGGCGGTTATTATTGGGAAAATTAAAACTCATTCGCACGGGACGGTACATAAGCGCATCGCCATAGGAAAGGAATTTTGATTCATCGAGATTGATGATGCTTGCATTTCCATAGTCCATCAGTTTTTGGTACATTTCAAAGCCTTCATCGGTAAAAAGATTCCGAACCGATTGAAAATCCCGTTTATCGATGGACTGCAGGACCTGAAGCATCTCATCTTCAAGATTTTTATCATCTTCCACAATCGTAATGCCTTCAAATTTATGCACTACGGGATTTTCCATCATTTCGGCTGTACTTTCAAAACCGGATTCGTTCGCGGCAATACCCTCATCACCGTCTTTGGGCAATCGGACATCAAAATAACTTTTCCGAAATACCTGATGTTCGATTTGCTCCATCACTTTTTCCAGTTCATCATCAACACGGGATTGATTTTCAAAGATATACTCCACTTTGATACGCAAAATTTCTTTCGTTTTCGCATCATCGCCATAAAAGGCAACAAAACCTTCGCCGTTTCGGGCACTGATGATGTTGCCCCAATCCTGACCGTCCCAGTAGGAATATTCCAGGTTACTGATATCCCGGCCTTTATAGTTTATATCAAGGATTATGCGCCTTTCGTTTTCGAAATCCTGAATATCCTTTACATGGAAAGAAAGGTCGGCAAGCATCGATCGTATTTCTTCGGGCAAATAGCTCATCAGCTTAACTGTGGTGCCGTCTTCTTTCATAAAATCCAGCTCATTGCATTTGGGATGGCTTTTGAGCAGGCAAAGTGCCCAGTAATTATTGCGCAGTGCATCGGCAATACAGGCATTTTCTTTTGCTTCGACGGCATTATTGGCAAAATCACGGATTTTTTGAGCCCTGGATTCAAATACTTTACGTACATCTTCCCTTTTGATATACCGAAACACATGTGCATCGGGCTCATTATTTAATACAAGCCGCTGCGTATTGTGTAAAGTGGCATTGGAGTATGTACGAACAATATCGTTTATCTTTTCGGCGTATTTCACCTCGCCCCCATCCGTTTGCATCTGCGAAAAATTCTCTTCGTATTCACTTTCTACCGTTGTCGATATTTGGCTGATTAATGAGGTAAGTGCATCATTATCGGCTCTTTTCAAAGTAGTTCCTTTTCCTTCGCCCCAGATATATTTTTCCGGCTGGGCTTTTATTTCCTTGACACTCTGGGCTTGTGTTACAACAGCCATCAGAAGCATCAAAAGTATATAAGTAACTGTTCGTAAAAACTTTTTAATCATCTTTTTCTTGCAAATTATTAATCTCCCTGGAAGTAAGCAGCAGGATCTGTTTTTTTATTATTTAGAATTACTTCATAATGCAAATGAGCGCCTGTGGATCTGCCTGTGCTGCCCACTTCGGCAATTTTCTGCTTTTTGGAAAGCTGATCGCCTTTAGAAACCAAGATTTTGCTCAGATGCGCATAAGCGGTTTTCATCCCATCGGAATGCTGAATAATCACAAATTTGCCATAGCCGCCATTTTTTCCTGCAAAAACAACAACGCCATCAGCAGTTGCCAGCACAGGGGTTCCTTTTGGTGCAGCGAGGTCAATACCCGAATGGAATTGTTTCTTTTTATGAATGGGATGTGTCCGCCAGCCAAATTTGGAAGATATTCTGTATTTCCCTTTTATTGGACAAATGGACGGAACGAGCTTTTCGGCATTGTTTTCTTCGTATTCGCTGCGCGCCATTTCGCCTTCATCGCGTTTCTCGATGCTGTAATCACTGGCCTTTTTATCTTCCAGTCCTTTCAGGCTGCGACCCGTTGCTTTAGCAGGAATTGCATCGCGGTCCACGCCCAAAGTTTGCTGCAGCCAATCACGTTCATTTTGGTAGTATGCCTCTAACTCTTTATCGAGGCGCTCAAATTCAGCCTGTTGGGTGCTGTCTTTTTGCCGGCTGTATTCTTCATATTGCTTGTCAAAAGGATTTTCTTTCTTCTTTTTATCTACTTCCTGAGCAAAGGTTTGTGCCGAAAAAGTGAAAATAAAAAAGATCATTGCTAAAGAAAGGACTTTGCCATTCATAGGATATTATTTTATTGAACCTGATTCCGTTCGATTATTTTACCATCTACCATGCTAAAAACCAGCCATTTGTTTCCGGATACGCCTGTAGGCACAGTATATTTTCCGATAAATTCATTATTAAGCCACAAGCTGACTGTTGCTTTTGATTTTGAGAGTTTTTTATTCGCCGCATCATTTCGGTTGGTATAATCATGCACCCAGAAATCATAAACAGCATTCTCCTGTGGGTCTTCTACGGTGATGGTTTCCGGGCCTTCACCGTCAATATCGTCACGGTCGAGGCGTGCAGTTCCATCGGCAGAGCGTTTTTTATCACGATAGCTGATGTGGTACGAACCCTTTTTCTCGAGATGTGCATCCAAATCACGCGGACGTTTGCCCCAATCCAAAGCCACGCGCATATATTTTACGTCCAGGATCGGGGAAACCGAAAAGCGGTTTTGAAAAATCGTGCCCACCACAACTTCAAAAGGGATTTCCGCTTTCACAAAACCCTCTTTCAGGAATTTTGCATGATAGGTGCCATCTTTCATTATAGGGAAACGGATTTTCCCCTCACCATCTGTTGTAAAAACCCCTAAAGTTTCTACCTGTACAAGTGCATCCGGCACAGGTTTTCCATTTTCGCAATTGATAAAACGCAGCGTCATCAAGCCATCTTCCACTTCGGTAAAAGCATCGTCAAAACGCCCTTTCATTTCACTTCGGCCTTCGGGTTCTACCTGCGCCATCAGGCATAATGCCGGGAAGAATAAAAATGTAAAAAGGATTATTTTTTTCATAACTCAATTGTTTTATAGAAGGTCATTTTTGATATTAATCCGTTTGCGTGTATGGTCATCGTCATAATCAAACACGACATCTCCCCGGTTTTCAATAATAACATTATTAAGGGGATACCAAAAGACGGATTTCCCAACTTTTGCGCCACCATAAAAATCAATCCGCGCGCCACTTCCCGGCAACATGCTCACTTTGAAGCGTGCTTTATCCTGGAGTTTCATATTACTGAGCGAAATTTTATCGCCATCCCTGATAATCACTTCTACCAAACCCTGATCATTTTTCAGGAAGGACAGTTCACCGATTGCCTCGGCCACCCAATCATGTTTTTTCTCAAAATCGGGATTCAGGGTACGGATACCCTCCAGCAGCTCACTGCCTTCAAATTTGCTGCCCGATTGGGCAATTATCTGCAGAAAGGCCAGCATCCAGGCGGCTTCTGAGCTCGAATTTTCACTGAATTTCGCACTCAACTTTTTCATAGCCGGCACAAAATCAACATATTCCGCAGCCGCATCCATACGCAATGGTGTATTGGCAAAAGAAGCCAGAAAAACCTGTTCTCCGCTCTTCCCTGTGCGCATTCCATTAACCGGATATTTTCGGTCGGTTGGAAATTGCTCCACAGAAACCTCGCCATTGCTGAGCTGAGCAGCAAAACCTCCTGAAGCGCCCACCCACTGCTGATCCAAAGGGAATTTCCTGAGGTTCATTGGATTACCATCTGTATCTGTATTAAAGATAAAACCATTTACGCCTTCGCCGGCCAGCTCTTTATCGAGGATAAACATATTTCCCTCAAAAGTTCCTGCCAGACTCAAGAGGCCATCGGCAGTCAGGCTGATTCCCTGAACAAAATCGCTTCCCGGCCCCCCAAATGTGCGGATCCACTGCATTTGTTCCTGATCATCAAAAGAAGCCAGAAAAATATCACGCGAATCATCAACAGATGAAATATCTTTACCAAAAAGATTGATATCGCCATCGAAGCAACCCGCCATAATGATATTTCCGTCAGCTGTTTTTACCCATGCTTGCCCGTTAGCAGGATAAGCGCCATCTGCCAGTAAGCGATTAAGCAGCTTTTGTTCAAGACTTTGCGGGCTATACAAAGGACGCAAAACAATTACTTCGGGCTGCACGCCTTCAAACTGCGGCATGGCCATACCAATAGGTGCATTGATGTAGGTAGGATCGCAAACGGTAAATTTCCGATCTTCCAGCATCACATAATCGCCATCCACATCTCCGCTAAAAGCCACGGCAGTAGCTGCATGGCCCGGATACTTCAAGGCACAGGTTTCCAGCCCACAAAGCTTGCGCACCAGCCAACTGAACAGCACCGAACGGTCTTCACAATCGGAATAGGGATATTCAAACAATTCTTCCGGGAAAAACCATTTCTCACGGCCAAACTGCTCATCATCGGTTTTATATTCAAATGTATTTTGAACGAAATTTAAAATATAAGACACCTTTTGCTGCTCGTCCATTTCGGCCGTTTTTTCTGCCAGAAAAGCGAGCAAAGGTTCTTTGATCCCGGGGCTCATACCGGCATCGAAATAAACCTCCAATTGCGACTGCGGATAATCGTTATAAAACTTCAGGACATTTTCGGGTATGCTGATGCTCAGGCTACTGCTGTCCGCTGCTTTTAAAACTTTTTCAATTCCTTGATTATCAAAATTCAAAACAGAATAAAGATTCATATCAAAAACCCTTTTCGCTGCCGGAAACTCTTTTGGATAAGTAACTAAGCGTGTAGGTTTTCCACCGGTGATGTAGTAGCGCAGGCTATCTTTATCAATAAATTGCATGCCATACATTTTATTGCTGATTGCCAGCATAAGGAATGCTTCGCCCTCAGAAGAACCGATGCGGGCTTTATAACCCGATTGATTGAGCAAAAGCCAGCTGATCAGGCGTGCTTTGTTGCCATCCCCGCCGGAAATTTCCTCTGCATAAGCTTTTAGCAGCAGATAATAGCCCCAATCGTTGAGATTAAATTTTTGTTTGTATTGCCACAGCCGGCCGATGAGCGGGCCAAAATCCTTTTCGGCATGTTTTTCCCAAAACTGCTGGATGCTTTGCTGTTGTGCATCGTCCAATTGTGCCACATCAAAAAGGGCTTTCTGACCCAGCTGCACATCCTGCTCATAAAAAGGCACGGGAAAACCTTCTTCCGGAATCAGCACAGGCTGTGCGGGCAGGATTACCGGCTGAATATCAAGCGGAATACTTTCAGCCTGAAGGCTTGCACTTCCTTTTGGGACAATCCTTTTGGGTGGTTTTTGTTGTTCGCGGGGTTCCGGTTTAAAAGGCGGTACAACATCCGGTTTAGGTTCGGGAGGTTTGGGTTCTGCTTTTTTGATATCGACTTTTTGCCAGGGCTTTTTGAGGTAATCGGCAAACTCTTTATTTTGCTGCGCCCGGTAATTTTTCAAATCTTCGGAAAGCTTTTTCATGCCCTCTTCCTGTTCTTTTTGGAACTTATTGAAGGAAGATTTTTGTTCTTTCATGTATTCTTCCAGGGTTTGCGCCTGCGCGCCAAAAAGGAAGAAAAAGAAAATAATTGAAATTATGGATAGACGTAGCATCATTAATTATTTTTGGGATTAACTATATTTTTGTTTTCAGAACGAAGATGCACATAAATATGGTTTTTACAAAATCCGACCCGGTCAATGGAAACTGAACGTTCAAGTTCCCTGCTTTCTTCGAGCAGAGATGTTTCAGAGTCGTTATAACGATCATGCAGGCTTTTCACTTTAGCATCTCCCCAGCCCACATTGATCATATTGTTCAGGAATGCAGTCAGATAGGCCGTCCAAAGCCCCGCTGTGGTGCGGAAGCCCGGAATAATTGCCGATGAATCGCCTTTAGTGAGGCAGTCGCGGGCATTTGCGCTGAAATATTTCATTCTCCTTTCGGTTTGTTTATCGGCCAGCACTTCATTGTATTGCAGCACAGAGGATTCATCAATCGGGGCATCATGGCCCGCTGGCGAAATCAACTTCCAGTCTGCTGCCGCTGTGATATCGTAGATACTGTTAAATTCGTCCATACGCGCCATAAATTCGATACGCAGTTTTGAATCAAAAACAGAGGAGCCTTTGCCCGGAACAATTAAAACAATGGCTTCACCGGAAGACAGAATCGTGATGCGTTCCAGATTGTATTCCAGACGGGTATCCACATTTTCAAAGACGGTAAAAGATGCCAGGACCAGTATCCTTTTTGATGAATATTTCTCACTTTTCTCAAAAATTGTGCTCATTTCCCTTTGATGGCATTTTTGCATGAGCGAAGCCAGGGCACAAGCCCTTTGGGTGGCCTGCATTACGGCTTCTGCCGAATCAAGGAAGGGATCGGAAATCCCGGCCACATAATATTGCTCCTGATTTTGGGCATCGAATGACACGAACCAATCGGGCAAGGCAATATAAGGAGAAGAATGATTGCCAAAATGCCCCGTATCGGTATTTTCCTGCCTGTGAACTTCCTTTAATGTGTTGGTTTTTTGTGCATTTAAAGGAAGGGTAAAACAGATCAAAACCCAAACCAAATTAGGATAAACGATCAATTTCATCATCAAGAGTTGAAAGAAAAACTTTCAGATACAAAGAAACCCGGCTCCGGCGTAAATGCAGGGCAACCGGGTTTCTGGAAATATTAAGAATTACTTACTGTTCTCGAATTCTTCGTCGAATCTTTTGGCAAATTTATCTTTGCTCCATTCGATGAACATCTTTTCCTTTTCGCTCATTTTGCCCGACATATCATTAAAGAAATCGTTCAGATCGAGCTCCATAACGACCCAGTATTCGTAACCGCCGTCTTTCTTTTCGTACATTTCATTGCAAACGGCATGCGCTCCGTTTACTTTCTGGTTGATGACCTCCCGCGACATTTCATCGATTACCCCTACGAAATCATCGTTTGTATTGTCGCCATACTGTTTTGCATATTCTTCGCTGAGTTTCTTCACGGTGACACTCATGATTGAAGCCAGACCCTCACGGCCGCGGCGCTCCGCAAATCCCTTAACTTTATCAATCCTTGGACTGGTTGCAGTAGCAAGATACCTGATAACGGAGCCACTCGACTGATCTTCGCCCTGGCAAGGCATATCAATTTTTTTTCTACCGGAAAGATTGGTTCCTTTTTTACTTCCACCGCAGCTCTGAAACATCAGGCCGCCGATTACGAAGCTTACTACAAACAAAAAATACTTAGCTTTCATTTTTCTTAGTATTGGTTAAACAAATTTTATTATCAAATCGCTCGGATAATTTCCTTCAATGAACATAATATTTTGACCAAAATACAAATATTATTTAACAAAATGTAAAAAGAACAGCAAAAAATTATTATCCGGATTTTTTTAAGCTGAGTAAATCTACCTTTACTCCTCCCCTACATCAAGCAAAATTTTCTTTTTGCACTGCGTTCCTTTAAAGGTAAATTGGATTTCGATATAATTGGATTCATCTGCATAGCAGCCTTCGGTTGAAAATTCCAGGTTCCACTGATCGCCCGATTGCCTCAAGGACTCCACTATAGCACAATTTGATTTGATTTTGGGAGTTTGAGCGGTATTCATCTTTCGTCCCTGCAATTCCAGACCAAATGAAAGAAACCCATCGCGCTCTTCTATAATTATGATTTTGATTTGCTTAATCATAGAGCGGATTTGCGTTGCTTTTGCCTCAGCCGAAATTTTCCTTTGGTCGATCAGGTTTGCGGTAAGCTGCTGGGTTTCTGTAAGTGCTGCGGTAAGCTCATCAACCGAAGATGTTTTATCCATAATTTCTTCCAGTTCGACCAAACGCATATTCAGTTTCATTTCTTCCTTTTCATAATCCAACATCATGCGCTTTAATTCCTGTTCCGAAAACGGATATTTAATGTGATAATAGCACATCACCACATCTGTTTTTTTATTGCGCACCTTTTCCCAATAAAAATCTTCCACTTTATTGATGGAAACGCCTTTAATGAAAGGCATATCAGCTGTTTGGCTGGATGAATTGGTATTGTACTGCTCTTTGAAATTAACTACATTATCTTTTGTTGTTTCCGAAAAACTGTAGTCGGAAGTAGATTGCACATAAACGGCCACGGAGTTCACAATTTCCTCTTTCACAGTCATCAATGCCTGTTTTTTAGCTTCATCGATGGTGGGTGCACCGCCCACGGTGATGATATAATCTTTTTCGATTCCGTTCACCCATTTGGGCGCTCTGCGGGAACTTTTATCGATGACTTTTTCCTGAGCGCCCAATTGCCCGATAAGGAAAAGGAGACATAAAACTGCGAGTATATTTTTCATGATATTTCTGTTTTAAAAATTCAATTTAATTTATGCGCATGCAGTTAAAGCAAAGGCATATTCCACAAATTCCACATTAACCTTCGCCTTCGAACAACCAGCTGAGATCTTTGGGATCATCCGGGATTTCGGGGTATTCCACATCGGAGGAAAGGTTCTTTGCTTTGGGTTTCTGCTGTGTTGCAGCCATGTTGTCCTGTTGTTTCAGGAAAGATTTTTGTTCTTTCTCTTTCTGCTGCAAAAATTCCGCGTACATTTCATCATCCATGTCTTTTTTCATCTGGTCGAGCAATGTTTGTGCTTCGCCGGCATATTTCGTACCTGCCGGGATACGCGCCACATATCGGGCAACGGCATCGTAATCACTACGTGCATAAGCTGTTTTTGCCTGCGACAAATCTTTGGCGTATTCAAAATTCCTGATCTCGCTCATCAACGCTTCTGCATCGCTTCTGCAAGGCGTGTCATGTGCAATTTCGCTTAAATAGCCCAATGCTTTTTTGCCATCTTTTCCTGCCCATGCAGCCTTTGCTTTATCCATATTTTCATTGCATAAATCCTTTTGATAGGCTTTATAAACATCTTTGGCTTTATCATGCGCATTATCAAAACACTCCTTACACACTTCAGGGACGCTCATCAGCAGATCAATGGCATCGCCGTACATTTTGAGTTCAGCAAGGGTTTCGGCTCTTTTCATCACAAAATCACAATTGGTATTATAGAAGGCGAGCACTTTTTCTTTGCCTGATTTAACCATAATTTTAAGCTCAGGTGCTTTAATATTCACTCTTTTCAAAGCGTTGAGATATGCTTTGGTTTCGTTGGTTCCCGCTCCTTTTGCTTCTACAATGGCATTGCTGAACACTTTTCGGTTGAGCGCATCCACGATAAAGAAATTGATACTGACCGTCATGCTCACCATTGGAGGCGCTGTTTCCGTAATATCCTTTGTAAGCACATCTACGGCAGCTGTTAAAAGGAAAGGCGATTGTCCTTCGCCGCCCATTCCGTTTTTTACCGCAAGCGTGCGGAGTTTATTGTACAGCACACGTTCGGCAGCTTTGGGCAGGCCGGCATCAGACGACACATAAGGGCTAATAGCGATGCGCTCGGCATCATTCATTGTACCGGCATTGTTTTGTGAATACGAACAGTATGCCATCTGTATCAACAGGAAGAGAGCGATTAAGGACTTAATTTTCATGACGATAAATTATGAAAAGAATTAAAATTACAAGAACAAAAGGGCTGGATAAGGCTTGATTCTAATTCAAAAATCATGCCTTATCCAGTCAAAATATATTATTTTTCACCGAGCACCAGCCAGGCTTCACCAAGACCCTGTGGAACAACTTTTGATTCGATATCAAAATTTTGTTTCAGGAAACTGCGCAGCTGCATGGCAAATGCTTCGGTATCCATAGGGACATTATCTTCGACCCATTCATCGTAATATTCGAGCGGGATGCGTGCATTTTCGAATGTCATTTGATTTTCTGTGGATGCAGAACGGTTGTATTGTTTGTCGATCGTGTTTTTGGCCATCCACATATTGAGGATCTGGTTGAGCTGACCGGTTCTACCGCGGTAATCGTATTCGGATTCGAGGTCAAAACCTGCACCGTCCCAAACCATCACCTGAAGGGTAACTTCCCTGCCGTTTTCAGCCATATCTTCGAAATAGTCCTGTAATTGCGTATTAAAATTATCGAGATGTTTGAGTACGGCTTCTTCGAGCAGGAGTTCAGGAGCAGCTGTGAATGAAGGAACGCCCGTGCCGGCTGCTGTAGCGACCGCTTTACTGGTATAGGCATCGAGGCCGCCCAGGTTGAAGGTTACATATTGTTTGGGGCCTTTTTTCACCACTTTATAATCCAAATCCATTATGACATCCGCTTTTGCGGTACGGTTGAGCACATCAAGCGGGCTTTCGGCAACCATCAGGCCACTTTCTTTGCTCATCAGCATATTTTTTTTGGCCGTGCTTTCTTTAATTTTCTTCAGAGATGCTTCGAGGTTTTTCAGCGGGAAGCCCCTGTCCGCCATCATGCCTTCAATTTTTCTTAAAACAAGGCGTAGATCCTGACTTTCCATCAATGCTTTATCGTAATCGGGAATTACAGTTTTTGAGCCCTGATTATCCCATTCCTGCGTATAACCGTGTGCATTACAAAAAGCGCCTGAAGGAACAATCATTATGGATGGCTTTTTAGCGCCGGAAATAGCGCCACCAAGTTTCTCAACAATTCCTTGTTCTTCAAGATATTCGCGCAGGGCATCATACATTACAGAAACGACGATACCCACTTTATAGCCTTTTTTAAGCTTTATGCGGTCTTTTCCGCTGGCATCGTTAGTAACAGAAATATATTGCAGGTATCGTCCGCCGGTTTCAAAAAAGCTATCAAAAAAGGCTTCATGCTTATCCGCTTCTGTGGGGCTGGTGATAATCGGATCGACTTTATCCACACCAGGCACGCCCCTGAAAATACATGCGGCGACAGCATCTTTTTTTGCTTTAACAATGGCATCTTCGGCTTTTTTGGCAAAGCCCCAAACTTTTATCAATTTGGTTCCTTCCACACCTGTGCCAATGCATTGTGCTTCATAATTATAATCACTGGCCCATAACTTTTTACGGTCTTTACGCTTTTGTGCTTCAGCATTTTGAATTCCCAGGCTGAAGATAAACAGAGCCAATAGGGAAAAACTTAAAATCTTTTTCATCTGCTTTTAATTTATTTGATAAACCTCTGACAACCAATCATAAACATTATTTACAAAAAAATATGTTCATGGAAGATCATCATTAATTTGTTGCTTTATACTTTAAGTTTTGAAATAGTATCTCAGTTTTTATGTAGAATCGACCCGGAAGGACATTTCGCTCCCGAGTCGATAAACCTAATTCACAAATATAGAATTTTTCTCTTAGAATTGGTAACGCAAGCCAAAGCTGAATGAAAGTCCTTCACGGTCTTTGAAGATATCGGTCCAATCGCCATCATATTCTGTTTTGGTTCCATTGACATCCACTGTAATTTTGCCCATTGGCATGAAATAATCCACTCCACCTACCAGTTGAACATTATGCGTAACATTAGCAGTCAACCTAATACCGCCATTCACCATACCGGTATATAATTTCAGGTCATTTCCATCTTCACTTAAACTGGCCAAATCCATTGCATAGCCTACATAAGGCCCAATGGAATAATTTCTGGCAAAATAGAATTCTTTTACTAAACCAGCTCCAATAGTCATAAACATATAGTCTTCTTTGCTTCCATCATTAGAAAGGCCTATTGCATATTCTTTTTTCTGGAAACTTGCATCAACATAGAGTTTGAGGGCAGTAAGAGGGAAATCGAAAAGTCCATTAAGGAGTTGTGAGGCGTTATAGGTTAAACGTGCGTTAGGCCCGCCAATTTCGCCAATTCGGTATCCGGCAGCAATACCAAAACCCAGGTCAAGACGTTGCTGGAGGATATAACCATCACGCACTTTTCCACCGGCAACCTGATAGAATGTTGTTGTATCGGTAGCACCAAGACTGGAATACCTGTTATCAACTACTGATTTTGCACGTACCACGCCTTTTCGTTTATAGGTTCCGTCAACGAGTTTTCCATTTTCGTCCAATTTGGCCTGGTAACGCCAAACAAAATAACGTTGTTCGCCTTTAACACCTTCTTTTTTACCAATTTTGGCTCCAATCTGGCTGCCTTTATGAATAACGGTTGCTTTTACACGGAAAGGCTCATAGGCTTTGCAAATCTTAAAGAGAGCTTTATCAACAGCTGTTTCAACCAATTCATCGAATAGTTCATCACGGGTTTTCTTTTTCACGCCTTCACCCAGCTCATTGTCCTGATTACCGTCAGTATCTACATCAACTTTAGTAATAAACTGAATGTGATCGGGATATGATTTCATTTTTTCTTTAAAGGCTTCCCGATCCAGTTTACCATCATCGCCTACGCAATCAAAAAATACAGATTCAATTTCTTCATCAAAACGAATTTTGATGAGGGTTGCAGACATTTCGCCTTTATAACCATTTTTTGACCGTTCCAACTTAACCCCACTGGCTTCCATTTCGTCATAATACTCCTTCATACTTTGCACTTTATAAAAGTCGAAGAAAAGGAAATACGAATTATTGATCAGGACGGCTCCGGAGCTAGTAAGTTCGGCAATACCGCGTTTTTCGGCCATAGCAACATTATAGTCTTCATCATTTGCGTTATAAGCACCACGCCGGGCGATAAGGCTTTCTTCCATATTTTCGGGGAAATTACCTTCTGCATCGATTTGCCACCATTTCATAATCACATTGGCAGCCATATCAGACTCACTGATCGCCCCTAAAAGAACCTGATCCTGAGCATCTGCATTACCGATTTGCACCTTTTTTCCGATACCGAGCATATTCTCTTCTTTCTCAACTCGTTTATAAGGTGCATCCACAATCCTGTTGCTGAAAAACGCATTGTTATCATCATACTTGGTCGCAACTTCAGTTTGGGCAAACGCCCTTTTTATATCATCTTCATACTTATCACCCTCAAAATCAAGCAACAGATAAGTAAGTGAGCTACGAGCATAGGATGATTGAACCGTGTTGTCCTTTTTCTGGGCTTTAAGTCCTACACACAGAAGGAGCGCTAAAATTACCAGTAAATGTCTTTTCATTTTTAAATTAGTTTAAGTTAGAGAAATGTAATATTTAATCACAGAACGTTTATTCTCAAATAGTTTTTGTCCATCATGCCTCCCGATGTTTCTGGATTATTCTTGTTCTGAAAACAAGTCATACCGTACTACGGGATGAGGATTTAGATTTTGAGCAATCCCGAAGCTTCGGGAGACTTTATAGACGAACTATAAAAAGTCGAACCTCATAAAATAATCCGCTTAGTTTGCACCTTGAAATATATGAACAAAATATCAAAACCTTTCAATTTGGTAAGAATGCCTGTATCCGTCGTCTCCTATACTACCTATCCTAAATACCAATATCTTTTTTCAATGCGGTTAAAAATGAAACGGCAATAATGAACAGCTGAAAAAACCTGTTAATAATAGCCCTTGTTTGTTATTCATTATTTGCCCTAATACTTTCTTCTAAACGCATCAATTAATTTTTTTCGCCCTTAATCTACCGAATCATCTGTAGCTCCAAAAAAGGAACTGTGATGACTCACCAGCAAATTTAAAAATTAAGTCCACAGAAAATAATTCTGTAATTAATTATTACAAATAATTTTATTATAGCTAATATGCGGTTTTCTGTATAAAGTGGCCTTTTTTGGTGAAAATCGTTAGGAAATTCATGATAAGTTGATTTTGATAATAAACAATAGCGTTAAGAAAAAATATTCAATAAATATTAGCAAACCGATTGATTCAATGGATTTTACTATAATTTATTAAATTCATTATAAATTGAAAAAGTAATTTTTTAATTTACTAAATTGAATTTTTCATCCAGAAAAATGCTATCGAAAACACAGTGAACTAATACTGAATAAATAAGAACATGGCTATTCGCTTAGAAATAATTTCCTAATTAAATCATAACAAGAGGTTTAAAATACTATAATGGTAAAACTGGAAAAACCACTAAAGTTTTTTAGTACCGGAAAAGGAAGACCTGAATCAGCTAAAAGTACTTTGCCTTAACCCTTTCATTTAAAAGTTTTTAAATAGAATCATATTGATCATACGCATGAAGATCCAAAAAATATCATAAGCTTTACCCTCACAATACAAACAAGAAAAGCAGGGATGCTTAGGGCAAATAATTTCAAAGGGCACATGCCTGTGCTTCCACTCAGGAAGAGCAAATAAAGGATAGTCAGGCGCACAGATGGATATTCAGGAACTTACCGAAATAAGTATAATTACCAAAATAAAAATGAATTTATTTGCATATGAACTAAATCTTTTTAAATTTGCCATTATTATAGCAGTACAAAATTAATTGAGCTTATTTAACATTAAGAAAAACTAACTATTATGAAAAAGAATTTTTTACTCTTATTAATCCCCTTGCTTTTTATCGGAGGAATCTCTATTAGCCTGACATCATGCAGCGATGACGAGGATGATTTTATTTGTGAAAGCACCGTAATTGGAGGAGCTACTATCCAGGCATGCTGTAATGAAGAAGGCACACAATGCTACTATGAATATAAAGGCAAACAATATGATTGTAACGGCATCGACTGCACAGAAGCGGCAACAGAGCTTGCAGCAGATATTATTGCCGGTGGAAAATCAACAGAATTGAGCAAGGAAACAATTCTCATGCAAATACTGGAATTACGGGATAATGCCATGAATTGCCCCTGCCATAAAAAATAATCCAATTTATGACACGGGACAAAGTACTGCTTGTTCCGGACATGGATTAGTTTTTAAAACGGAGTTTGTGATACAGGCTCCGTTTTTTAAACAAGATTTATCGTGTCCGGTAGCTGAAAACGTATTTGTAGGGATAAATATCGATATAATCGACCATTTCGAGATACACATTCCCTTCGTGCAAACGGCCGTCTATTTCGCCCTGAAACTCATCAATATCTACGCGCACTTCACATTCTTTGATTTTTGTATCAACATAAATATCGGATGCAGATTCAAATATCTTTCTGAGTACTTTACTGATTTGCTGTTTTTCCGTATTCATAAAATCAATTTTTTGCAAGGATAGCGCTCCAAGGTTAAATAATGATTAAGCGGAATTTAATGATTTTGGAATTTCTTGCCAGACAAGCCCTCTCAAACATTTGGAATTATTATCTTAGTGGCCAATAAAAACGAAAAACAAGCAAAATGAAAAAACTCATTTGTATGATATCCTTAAGCCTGATATTCGGAAGCCTTTACGCACAGATCAAACCGCAAAATCTGGAAGGAGCATCCAGTGGCAAACTGGAACGGCTTGCTGATTTCCCCTCCAAATTTGTTAGTGCCCGAAATGTGGATGTTTGGCTGCCGGAGGATTATTCGCAGGAAAAAGAGTATGCCGTTTTGTATATGCACGACGGGCAAATGCTCTATGACGCCAGCACCACCTGGAACAAACAGGAATGGGCTGTAGATGAAGTTATGGGGCAATTGATTGAAGATGGCAAAGTACGCAACTGCATTGTTGTCGGCATATGGAATCCCGGAAGGGGAAGGCATGCAGACTATTTTCCTCAAATCCCCTTCAGAATGCTGGATTTGGAATTGCAGGATTCATTAATGCACAAAGTAAACAGAGCTGAAAACCAGGCTTTGTTTGAGTATCCGGTCAATTCAGATAACTATCTCAAATTCATAACGAATGAGCTTAAGCCCTGGATTGATGCACATTATTCTACCAAAACAGATCGCGACAACACTTTTGTAGCAGGAAGCAGCATGGGTGGCCTGATCAGCTGGTACGCTATTTGCGAATATCCTGATGTTTTTGGTGGCGCTGCTTGCCTTTCAACACATTGGCCCGGTTCCTTTGATGTCGAAAACAATCCAATTCCTGATGCATTCCTGTCCTATTTGCGCCGCAATTTACCAGACCCAAAAACACATAAAATTTATTTCGATTACGGAACCGAAACATTGGATGCCCTTTATGGGCCTTACCAAAAGAAAGCAGACGAAGTAATGCGCAGCAAAGGCTATACTAACCAAAACTGGATTACAGAAAAATTTGAAGGTGCAGACCATTCTGAAAATGCATGGCAAGAGCGCCTGCATATTCCTTTTACTTTTTTATTGGCTGAATAAGAAATTCACTCATCGGATGAATTGAGCCATCCGATGAGTATTTTTAAGGATTAAACCGGTTTTTTGCCGGTTTTTTTCTTCTATACGGGCCTAACTTTCCCAAAGTACGCCCCACAGGGAAGCTTGTCCTGAACACAAATTCACCATCACAAAAAAGAATCCAAAAAGGCAATGGAATCCATATGTTTATCATCCACCATTAGGCTGTAATCAATTACTGTTCTGTGAGAAAAGGCTCCATTCGCCCTTTATAATCAGGCTTCGCTGTATTCGAAATAAAGGATGATTGTTAAGATTATAAGTTTTATTCAAAAACTTATAGATTTCTCAGTCGGCAATGCCTTTCAGGCATAAACCTCCATCGAAATGACCATCTTAAGGGTTATTTTGCAGGGGTAGGGCAGATAGCGGGCGTTCCGCGCCCGCTATTGCTTCCTGACAATAAAAAACAGTCATTTCGACCAAAACACAAAGCAAAGAGGAGTGTTGCCGGGAGAAATCTAAACTTCCTTATAAACTTATGTAAATAAGTGGTTTCTATATAAAACAGGTCGTGATTCGATGTTCTTTGATTATCTAATCCATTGATAATTGCGCTGTGAATCAACCAATATTTAGATTACAGCCTCAGACATTCACCGCATCACAAAAAAAGCCACTCAGAGGAGCAGGCTTTTGATTGTTATGGTGATTTTTGACTATACCTCATTATCCCGATTTTCGAAATCGCGCATAGATTTCATCATATTGCCTGCATTGAGCAGCATATTTTTGCTTTCATTAAGCAATGCGAGGAAAAGCACACTGTTTTTAGTACCTACCTGGCTGTTCTTGATACGCTTGATTTGATTTACCCTCAAACTTTCAATATAATTATTGATTTTGACCTCATTTTTGATCAGTTCATCAAAATCAGAATAATCGTTTTGAGTAATCATGTTCATCATCTGCTCATGGAAGCCATCTATACGCTTCAGCAATTCATTCAGTTCCTCTTGTTGCACTGCAATCAAGGGCTTATGGTTATTATCCACATGCTCTAAAGCAGGCTGCACGATATAAGAAAGGTTGTGTGCAATTTCGCGCAGGTAATCACAAACCTGAACATAATGATGCGCATTCTGCACATTTTCAGATTTAAGGGCACGAATTGTTTGATGCACATTGTCCCTTACAGCTTTGATAGCGGTATCAGCTTTACGTGCTTTCTTCGATATCTTCCACAACTTATTGTTATCTTCATTGAACAAAGCTTTAAAGGTGCGGGTATAAAGGTCATAAACCGCTTCTGTATTTTTCCGGATTGTTTTACGGGCAATTTCGCGCATACTCTTCACATCTTCACTTTCTTCTTTTTGTGCTGCCTGGCGTGCTTTATGATGGCGATATGTTCGATAAACAATAAAAATTGCCAGCAGCGACATCGCGATAACAGCGATAAATCCGCCCATATAGAAGATCACTGCCATTATAAGCGATACGGTAAAGGCCGCAAGCGCGGTAAGGAACCAACCTCCAATTACGGAAAACACTCCGGTAATGCGGTAAACAGCGCTTTCACGTCCCCAGGCACGGTCGCTGAGCGAAGTACCCATAGCCACCATAAAGGTTACGTATGTTGTAGAAAGCGGAAGTTTCAGGGAAGTCCCCAAAGCAATCAGGATACTGGCAACAACGAGTGTAACCGAAGCGCGGATCATATCAAAACTGGCCACAGGGACCAATCCTTTAATATTTGGATCATCTTTTTCCTGAGGAGGTGCGGGTTCAAAACGTTTATCGATACCGGCTTTCACAGAAGCAGGGACCACACTGCCAATCTGGCTGGAGATTGTACGTGCTGAGCGGACAATGACACGACTGAGGTAGGTACTGCCAAAACGCTCGCTACCTTCATCCTGACGGCTCAGGTCAACGGTTGTTTTGATAACAGAACGTGCTTTTTTACTGGTCCACAGGGTTACCATCATCACAACACCTGAAAAGAGCAAAATCAATGTAGGCGTATCCACATCTCCCTGCAGTTGCGTCATAGGAAATGATTCCGGATCAGCTCCTGGCGATCCGCTGAATATCTGATATGCTTTCAGTCCGGCGATGGGCACTCCGATAAAGTTCACCAAATCGTTGCCAGCAAAAGCCATTGCCAATGCAAATGTGCCGACCATCACAATAAGCTTCAATATATTGACTTTAAACAGACTGTGAAGCACCTGCATGATCACTGTCCAGGCTACAAAGCTTGCGGCAATGATGCCCCAGGTATTATCAAGGATAAACTCTTTCACATCGGAAGTCATGAACGCAGCACTCTTAGCTCCTTTGATAAGGATAAAATAAGTTATGGCAGTAATGGCAAATCCGCCCCAAACAGCGCCGGCATATTTTAAATTCCGTTTGTAATGGAAAGAGAAAGCAAGTCGTGCAAAGTACTGGATAACAGCACCTACAGTAAAGGCGATAAATACCGAAAGCAGAATACCAAAGATAATCATCATGGCTTTTTCGGTATTGATGTAGTTCCCAAGCTCACTCAGGCCTTTATCCGCTCCAAGCAGTTTTAATGAGCTGATACCCACAGCCGCGCCAAGCAGCTCAAACACAATACTTACTGTGGTTGAAGTGGGCAGCCCAAATGTGTTAAAGGTATCCAGCAGGATGACATCGGTGATCATCACGGCGAGGAAGAGCATCAGGATTTCCCTGAAATAAAACATTTCGGGATGAAAAATACCTTTACGGGCAATTTCCATCATACCGCTCGACATGGTTGCGCCAACAAGCACACCCGCAGCGGCCACAATTAATATTGTCCGCAAGGGTGCTGCACGCGATCCAACAGCAGAATTCAGGAAGTTCACGGCATCGTTGCTTACACCAACAATCAGGTCAGAAAATGCCAGTACAAAGAGTACAATAATGAGGATGATAAATACTATTTCCATAGGGTTTAAATTAATCAAACTGCGGCAAATTTAGAGCATCAAATCCTGCAAAAAGACAGCCCAATATTAAGTAATTATTAATTAAATTTGGGATAAAGATGCAATTAATTGTTTATCAGTTATTTGAAACTTAATTTTCTGTTAATAATCTTTTGTTCAACACCAAAATTACCAAATAATACCAATTGTTTCAACTCCCTATTACTGTATTTTTCAAACAGATACCCTGATTAAGGTTCTACATACAGTTATCTTATATATATTTTCGAGGGTTATTATAGAGATCAATGGCCTCGCTCACGTGATAAATGCAATCAGCAATTTTCTCGTTGAGCATCAGCAATTCCTGATACACCGCACCCGTTTCGAAACTATATTTCTGTTTCTCCATATTTGAAACATGCTTTTTGAGGAGTTCCTCATACATAGCATCTATTTTTTCTTCCAGTTTTTTTGCTTTCGAAAAATCTGAATTTTCAAACTCTTTGATATTTTCGAGCATCTGCTGCATCGAAAGCTTCACCAGGCCGATCATATCCTGCATATGGTCGCGCATTTTCTGTGTAAACCAAATCTGCCCCTGGTTTTTTTGGTCGATAGCGCGGGCAAAATCAAGGCAAAAATCAGCAGCATTTTCCAGATTGTTCACGATCATCTGCATAGCACGGACACGCAGCGCTGCTTTACGGCTCAGCTGGCCGGAAGACAAACGTGCGAGGTATCGATCAACTTCAGCTTCAATTTTATCCGATTTCTTTTCCGATTGATAGATATGCGTCAGCAGTTCTTTGTAGTTTTTATCTTCTTTTTCGTAATAAAGCTCCGGCAATGAATTGTACAAATTGATGATCAGGCGGCCAAATTCAATAATTTCGCTGCGGGCCTGAACGGTTGCAAGCTCATCAACATTCATATAATTGGTACGGATGTAGGTAAGCTTCCGCTTTTCACCGGATTTAGTGCTGACCAGTTTTGCCGACAATTTCTCGACTTGCGGAATAAAACCGATGAGCATCATTGCGGTAATCAAATTAAAAAAGCTATGAAAAGCAGCCAGGGCAATGGGTGTAGCCTCGGGGTTCTGGTCAATCGGACTGCCCGTAAGATCGACACTCATATCATTGATGACCCATAGAATGCCCTTAATGGCGATCAGGGACCAAACAGCCCCAAAAACATTAAAAAGCAAATGTGATCGCGCCAGTATTTTGGAATTACGGTCGGCAACAATAGCGGCAAGGTTTGCGGTAACAGTAGTTCCTATATTGGTTCCAATTACCATGGCCATTGCTAAATCAAAGGACATCCAGCCGTTAAAGCTCATAACCAAAGTGAGCGCCATGGCCGCACTGGATGACTGGATAATCACGGTAACCAAAACCCCAATAAAAACAAAAAGCAAAATTGAAAGATATCCGTGATCGGCATAACCTACGAGAAAATCAAGCATTTCAGGATTTGCACGCATATCCGGCACACTCGATTTCATAAAATCAAGGCCAAGAAAAAGGATACTGAAACCGATAAAAAACTCTCCCCAGCGTTTCCAATCATCACGCGAAGAAAACATCAACGGAAAAGTCAAACCTACTATTACGATACTCAGCGTAAAAATATCCAGTTTAAAACCCAACAGGCTAATTAGCCAGGCAGTTACGGTTGTCCCGATATTGGCTCCCATCATCAGCGCAATGGCAGGGCGCACCTTAAACATACCAGCATTGATAAAACCAATAGCAAGCACACTGGTAGCTGATGAGGACTGGATAATGCTGGTTAGAAGCAATCCCGAAGAAAAAGCATTGGTAATATTGCTCGTAAGCTGGTTGAGCACATCACGCAGGCGTCTCGAAGAAATCTTCTGCAAGGATTCGCTCATGAGCTTCATCCCAAAGAGGAACAAACCCAATGAACCGGCGATGGTCAGGAAACTTACTATAAATACCAGTGTTCCGGGCATAATAAAGTTTTTGTGGGCAAAACTACTGAATATGTCAATTAGACAAATTTGTTCTAAAAATTTAATATTATCTTAACAATCAGGCTTCGGCAGAACATCTCAGCGGAAACCATGTCATGAAAAAGCAAAAAGTCTTGCGGGCTTCTGCAAGTCCTCAGGCTTCACCAGTAATAACAACTGAAGCTGCGAAATATGCAATAAGCTGCATTATCAAACTGCATCATATCTAAATATTTGAAAAACAATTACCTGACTATTCAAGAACAATTATTTCAGCAGTTCCGCATTAAAAAAGCCTAACTCGTAAGGCCGTGAAAATAAAGGGGATAATAATTTAGGTCAGAAATATTTTTCGCACTATTTTTGCACGCAATTGGCCTGACACCTTCAATAACATTTACTAAGGCGTAAGTTGTTGATTATAAATTAGTTAACCACAAACAGGCGAATGACCGCCATTCCTAGGGGATGTGGGTTTCATGTTTTTTTAATTAAAAAACGCCGGGGCTAAGCCACGTATACCGGCGTTTTTGTTTACCGCTAAGATACTGCAATTCAGCGAAATGACCAAAATTTTTATCGTTTTTTTGTTATATTTTTGCAATTATTTTCTATACTTCGTATATTATATAGAAGACGGAAAAATTGAGAAAAAGGGCTAGGTGCAAAGCCAAAATCGAATTGCACCAAATTTTCACCTTCACAATGCAGGTGAGTATAACCATCAAGCGGCATTTCCCGGATTTTTTGAATCTTCTCGCCCAAGTAAGCGATCAGCGCAAACAACCAATTTACAAAGTTGAGGAATTATTGATGGCAGTAGTAGCGATGTTCCTTTTTAAGCGTGGTTCCAGAAACCATGCAGACAACACCGCTAGAAAAGGAAGCTATTGTTTTAATTTTGAAAGGCTTTTCGGTTGTAGGCTGCCCGATCTGGACACTTCCAACAGACTGCTTAAACAACTGGACCCAAAAGAATTGGAAGAGATAAAGCGAAAGATGGTACAGCTGCTCTTAAGAGCGAAAGTATTGAATAAATACAAACTCTTTGGGCTCTATCACCTTATTGGGATTGATGCCACAGGAACTCATAGTTTTGACTACGAACCTTATCCCGAATGTCCTTATAAAACATACAAGAGCGGAAAGCGGACATGGACAGCCTATGTACTGGAAGCAAAGATTATGTGTGGAAACGGATTTAGTTTTTCAATGGCTACTGAATGGGTCAAAAACCCCATAAACCAAGATTATGAAAAACAGGATTGTGAACTAAAGGCCTTTAAACGGCTCAGCAAAAAGATCAGGCAGATGTATCCACGCCTACCGATCGCCATTGCGGCCGATGGACTGTACCCCAACGATAATGTCTTTAAAACTTGCGCTTCCAACCAATGGCGGTTTATCATCACCCTTAAAGATGGCAACCTTCCCAGCATATGGGAGGAAGTAAACCTGCTCAAAAAAGCAGGTGCCCTTGCTACAGAAAAAAACTATGACATCCATGGGCAGCACAAAATCTCCACCGAATATTGTTTTCTTAACAGTATTGCTTATAAAACACACAATATCAACTTTTTGGAAACACAAATTGTCACAACGGCCATACAAAATAACGAGCTGCCTGTTAAAGAGCGTTTTGTCCATATTACTGATTTAGAGGTTACAAACAAAAATGCTAAAACCATAAGTGATTACGGGCGTTTAAGATGGAAAATTGAAAACGAAGGCTTTAATGCACAAAAAAATTCTGGCTATAATCTATCGCACAAATACTCTAGAACATCGTTTTGCGCAACCCAGAATTATTATCAATGCTTGCAAATAGCCCACATGATAAATCAATTGGCACATAAATCCCAGCGCGTCCAGAAAATGATATCAAGCCATGATTCTTTGAAATCCTTCGAGGAATGCATTATAGTTTTATTGATTGCAGGTAATCTTACTGATTTTCCCACGCCAAACTTTAACTGCCAGATGAGATACTGAAACTAAAAAAACAGAGAACCCCTGCTCAGACATTCAGGGCAAAACCTATTAACAAAAAAAGGAGGTAATTTTTTAAGTCATAATGATGAAGGCAACTGGCTAAATGCTGGCAGGTAAAACTATGCCCAATAGTTTCAATGCCAAATGATCTTTCTATGAAAATAACTTCTTGCGGAATTGCTGAATTATTTCCAGAATTGATAGCGAAATAAAAACACATTTGTAACTTTGCAGGCTCTTTTGAATTAAGATATTATGAAGATTGAAATAAAATATGGTTTGATGGCCGGCGTGGCAAATTTGCTGTGGCTTTTCAGCGAATATCTTTTTGGCATACACGACAGCCATATTGGTATGCAGCCTCTGGCCTCCAGTCTATCCATAATCATTCCGATTGTTTTTATTTCGCTGGGCATGCACCAAAAAAAATACAAACAAGGAAATGGAGAAATTTCGTACTGGGGCGCCACGCGTAGCGGGTTAATAATCAGTGCTTTTTCTGCACTCATTTATTTTGTTGGTATTTATTTATACTGCACGGAACTCAATCCAGACTATCTGGCCACCTTAAAAACCCATGTAGAAGCCGACTTGCTAAAAAACGGGCATGATGCCATTTTTGCCGCCCAAATGACCGAAGGTTACGATTATCCGCTAAGCTACAGTATAAAATCCTTTATCGGCAGCCTGCTAGGTGGTTTTATCCTTTCACTCGTTATTGCTGCACTATACCGCAGCAGGAACACAAAAACTATAAAAAAACTTTAATAAAAAGATATGTTTGAACAGATAGATCTGTACGAATGGATTGGCTATGCAGCTTCTTTAACAGTAGCCATTTCCCTCTCGCTTAGCTCCATTGTTAAATTCAGGATTATTAACCTGATCGGAGCCATCACTTTTGTGGCTTATGGTTTTCTGATCGGCTCGCTGCCAATTGCATTTATGAATATCTTCATTACGGTTATGGATATTTATTATCTCTACAAGATATTCGCGCATAAGGAAAAATTTGAAATATTGGAAGTAGAGCAGGGCAACAAATACCTCAGGCATTTTATTTCTTTTCACAATGACGACATTATAAAATTCACCCCTGCGTTTGAAAACAAAGAAGAGGGTTATGCTTGCAACCTGGTGATCCTGCGCAATATGAATGTTACCGGTGTTTTGATGGCCACAGAAAAGCCCAAAAAGGGATTATATATTGAACTGGACTATGCCACTCCGGAATACCGCGATTTTAAAAATGCCGGCTTTTTATTTGATTATCTTAAAGAAAAAGGATACCGGTACCTCGAAAGCGGATCGGGCAGCCCAAAGCACCAGCAGTACCTGAAGCGTTTGGGCTTCAAGCCGGCAGACGGGTTGTGGGTTTTGTTTTTTTAACATACGTTAGCAGATTGTTATAAGAGATGAAAACCCAATAAAACAAAGGAATATAAAATGAATGCATAGCACCACTTTGGGGAAATTTTATTCCCCAACTTAGCTGGCTTTATTCTAAATAGAGTTCGTCTATAAAGTCGGGTTTCTGATTCAGAATGTTCGAGGTCGAGGCATTCGCAGGGCTGAAAACAAGGAGTCCCGTCTGTACGGGATGACTTGGTTTCAGAACAAGAATAACGCTGAGATCGGACATTATGGACAGAAACTAGTTTCCGTCTATAAAGTCCGCTAACTTCGTTACGCTTGCCCGAAAAATGCTCATTTACACCAGTAAACTCTGCTTTTTCGGGCTTCGCAAGCCTCGTTATCGAACTTTCTAGCTCAGAAACACGACATTATAGACAGACACTAAATAGTGCTTGTCCATAGAGTCGGGAGTTTTCTCTATAAAGTTCAAATTCAAGGCGTGCGAAAAATCTAAACCGCAGACCCGGAGGTACGGGATGAGGATTTAGATTTTGAGCAATAACGCAGCAGATGGCCTGATTTAATGCAATGATCAAATGTAACCAAATTCAATTTCAAGATATAAAATAAGCAAACACAGGATTTTAGCTGATTACAATATTTTGTGGTTCTACACGGAATTTCGTGGAAAGAAATTAGAATGCTATTTCAAACAGATTCCTCCTTCCGATGGCTATCGGAATTCCTCATACTTCGGAAATTTTGTCGGAATGACACATTTTTATGGAGTCGGGAGGCAAATGCGGCGCACTTCGACTTGGTTCGGCTACGCTCACCACAGGACGCTCAGTGACCAGGCCGCATTTGCCTTAAACACCTAATAAACAGCGTCATTCCGACCGAAACAAAGCCAAACGAAGTGATTAAAGCTTTGTCCCGATAGTTATCGGGAGGGATGAATCTGTTAGGGATCAATAGTTTATTAATAAATATCTGTATATTATTTTTACCCACGAAATTCCTAGTAGAACCTATTTTGTTTGCATTTTATGAATAGAGCAGTTTAGCCTGCATTATTCACAAAAAATTCTATTGCGCACACAAACCAAAATGAAGGAAGCATCCGGATTAAACAAGAACCATTGAATTAACGAAATATCACAGATAAAAAAACGGGATGCAAAGTACATCCCGTTTTTTATTGATCTAAAAATGATCAAGAGGCCGCTTTTAAAACACTGCTGCCTTTTTTCTTCAGTTTATCCTGCGCGTATTTTAGGTCCACATGGAATTTTTTAATGCGCCTGTCCGAGGGCAGATCAAACATAGCATCGGCAAGAATCGCTTCCATAAGCGAGCGTAAACCTCTGGCACCAAGTTTATAATCAATCGATTTGGCTACTATATAATCGAATACATCCTCATCAATAGTAAGCTTGATTTTATCCATTTCGAACAATTTCATGAATTGTTTCACGATGGCATTTTTGGGTTCGGTTAAAATCCTGCGGAGCGCATCGGGTTTGAGTGGGTTCAGATATGTAAGCACCGGCAGGCGGCCAACGATTTCAGGGATCAGTCCAAAACTTTTGATATCGGGAGGAGCGACATATTGCAGCATATTGTTCCGGTCAATTTCCTCGCTTTCTTTATCGTAGGTATAACCAATTGAGTTTGTGCGCAGTCGTGATGCGATTTTTTTATCGATTCCATCAAATGCACCGCCTGCAATGAACAGGATATTTTTAGTATCGACCTGTATCATTTTTTGTTCCGGGTGCTTCCGTCCGCCCTGTGGAGGCACATTGATGGTAGCGCCTTCCAAAAGTTTCAATAGAGCTTGTTGCACACCTTCGCCGGAAACATCACGTGTAATACTCGGGTTATCGCTTTTGCGGGCGATTTTATCGATTTCATCAATGAACACGATACCCCTTTCTGCGGCTTTTACATCATAATCACATGCCTGTAGCAAACGGGAAAGGATACTTTCCACATCTTCGCCCACATATCCTGCTTCTGTTATCACTGTAGCATCGGCAATACAGAAAGGCACATGCAGCATTTTGGCAATGGTGCGTGCCATCAGGGTTTTTCCTGTGCCGGTTTCGCCCACAATCAGGATATTGGACTTTTCGATTTCCACTTCATCGGCAGAATCTTCCTGATCCACACGTTTATAGTGATTGTACACCGCTACAGAAAGTATGCGTTTGGCTTCCTCCTGCCCGATCACATATTGATCGAGATGTTCCTTGATATCTTTTGGGCGCGGTATTTCCCCCAAGCCCATTGATTTGCCTTTATGCCCGGCTTCTTCTTTAACAATAGCAGCAGCCTGATCAACACAAAAGTTACAGATATGGGCATGCAAACCGGAGATCAGCATATCCACTTCATCGCGACCCCTGCCGCAGAAAGAACAAAATTCTTTGGTCTTTTTTGACATTAACGGTACTCCTTTTGAAAAACCCGGCACAGGGACCGGGCATTAAAATAGTTTACTTCTTTAAATTCTTCGGATTGCGTTCCAGCACTTCATCAATCATGCCGTAATCACGGGCTTCTTCAGAAGTCATCCAATAGTCACGGTCGGAGTCTTTCCAGATTTTGTCATAATCCTGTCCGCTGTGACGTGCGATGATATCATAGAGCTCTTTTTTGAGCTTCTGGATTTCGCGGGCTGTGATTTCGATATCCGAAGCCTGGCCCTGCGCACCGCCCATCGGTTGGTGGATAAGGACACGTGAATGCTTGAGCGCGGTACGTTTTCCTTTTTCGCCGGCACAAAGCAGCACGGCACCCATGCTGGCAGCCATTCCGGTACAAATTGTAGCCACATCGGCTGAGATATACTGCATGGTATCATAAATGCCCAGTCCGGCATAAACCGAACCGCCCGGAGTATTCAGATAAATCTGTATATCCTTGCGCGAATCAGCAGATTCGAGGAACAGCAGCTGCGCCTGGATGATGTTGGCTACATAATCATCAATAGGTACGCCCAGGAAAATGATACGGTCCATCATCAGCCTCGAAAACACATCCATTGATGCAACATTCAACTGGCGCTCCTCAATAATTGTTGGAGAAATATAATTTGATGTCATTGAATTATAGCGGTCGAGCGTAAGGCTGCTAATGCCATGATGCCCGGTCGCATATTTCCTGAATTCCTTTGCGTAGTCCATTATAAAATATTTTTAATTTTCTTCTGTTTCGTCTTTTACTTCCTCAATGATTTCAGCGTCTTCAGGGCCATCATTGCTTTCTTGTTTCGGCGACATCATTGCAACAAAATCATCGAAGCGCATTTCTTCTTCCTGAATTTTCAGCTCACGCTTAAACACCTCAGTAAGTTTGTTGTTCATCACCTGTGAACGGATCTGTTCGGCTTCTTTTTCGTTTTTCAGCATATTTTGCGCCATTTGTGTAAGCATGGCATCCTGAGCCCTCACCTGTTCTTCCGGCATTCCGCGGAAATACTGCGCAATGAAGAATTTCTTCACTTCTTCGATCATATCTTCATCCGTGATGCGCAGGTCTTCAAATTTAGATTCCAGTTTTGCCATAACCACCTGCCAGCGGAAAGTTTTCAGATAATCTTCCCAGTTTTCATCCACCTGAGCTTTTTTATCGTCCTGCTCGGCAGTTTTTACCCAGCGCTTCAGGAAATCCTCGGGCAGATTCACATCGGCTTTTTCCATAATGGTTTCCATTGTTTCGTTCAGGAAAACATTATCGGCCTGTGGCACAAAACCTTTGGTAGCTTCTTCTTTCAGGCGCTCCATAAAAGCTTCTTCGGTTTTAATTTCTTCGCCGGGGAAAGCTTTTTCAAATAGCTCTTCATTAAGTTCAGCGGGTGTATGTTTCACAATATTGCGGCAGGTGAAACGGAATTTATAGTCCATCTTATCTTCCTGACCATGCTGAGCAAATACAAAATGAACGGCTTTATGGGCATCTTCGGTAATTTCAGCCGGAACAAAATCTATGCTTGCATCCTTTGTCAGGCCTTCAAAAGCTTTTTTCTGATCTTCGACAGTAATATCTTTTAAGGCGACGGCCCCATTGGTGCGGATACCTCCTTCGGCTTCATTTCCTTCAGCATCCAGTTCAACGAATTCACCTTCGATGGTGCAGCCTTCTTCATAGGCATCTACATCTACTTTTTCTTCGAATTGGTTGCGCACATCTTCCACATAACCTTCCATCATTTTTTCGTCGGGAACGATGGTATAATGCTTTGGTTCCATTTCATCGAGAAAATCCAGGTTCAGTTCCGGCATGACCCCAATATCGAAACGCATTTGAAAATCTTTTTGCTCATCGAAATCAACCGGCTCATGATCATCGGCGGGAATGGGGTTTCCGAGAACCGGGAGTTTATTTTCTGCGATATATTTGTATAAACTATCAGAGATCAGCTGGTTTACTTCTTCTGCAAGTACACCCTGACCATACATTTTCCTAATTACACCTACGGGCACTTTTCCCTGACGGAATCCGGGAATATTGGCTTTGCGGGCCATTTCTTTCAGTTTTTTAGTCACCTGTGGTGCATAATCTTCTTCAGTAAAATCGAGGATAATCCGTGCAGTAAGGTCTCCTGTACTCTCTTGTGTAACTTTCATTCGAAATTAATTTTGTGTTATAATGCTATTTCTAATTTGCAAATATCTAAAAATCAAGCAACTGCAGCTTCAGCTTTTCAAAAACAACAATACTGCAGCAGGGCTGAATTTTGAGCCTGCAAATATACAATTTATTTAAACCCGAAAATCCTTCAAAGGCTTAAATTTCAAGGAATAGCCCGTAATTTATTTCTTCTCCTTCACAATCTCGCTGAGATCAGTGAATGCGCCATTAATTCCTTCGTGCAAGTCGATGGCAATTTTCTTAAAGTAGGCTTTCACCAATTTTGGGTTTTCTGCGCCATCAATATGGCTGATGCGCATTACCAGTTCCTGCTCCAGCTCCTGAACATCATCGATAATCTCCAGAACCTCTGTATTATCACGTTCAGGATGCATTTCTAAATACGACAGACAATCGTTTACAACAGCCTGTGAAAGAAGGCGGATTTGTTTTTTAGTCTTTCTTCTCTTGGACATAATGATCTAAATTTTGCTGCAAAAATACGCTAAATTGATGCGCCGCTGTGAAGAAAATTATATTGGTTTTCAACATTGCGGTGGATGTGCGGTTTTTCCGGAACCCGTTGATGAACAAGCCCGGCATATTTGTGCTTTACAAGCATGGAGCTCGTCAAATAAGACGTTTCTTATCAGGAAAATATTCGTAAATTTGAAAAAAAATACTGCTATGGAGATTCCAATACTCAACGACATTGTACTGATTTTCGCTGTTTCTGTGTTTGTTTCACTTCTGGCACACAAATTCCGTATTCCTGTTATTATTGGATTATTGATTACGGGAATACTTACCGGTCCTTACGGTTTTGGCCTGATTACCAATACCCACGACATCGAAATACTGGCGGAAATCGGTGTAATCCTCCTGTTGTTTTCCATTGGTATTGAGTTTTCGCTCAAAAAACTCCTACGCATCAAGCGGCTGGTCCTTATTGGCGGCAGCGTGCAGGTTATCATAACAATTGGCGTATTTTATCTGATTGCCAATAGCATGGGCAACAATTGGAACGAGTCTGTTTTTATTGGTTTTTTGGTCGCCCTTTCGAGTACCGCCATCGTGATGAAAATCATACAGGAAACCGGCGAAGTAGATAGCCCAAGAGGCAAAATTTCGCTGGCAACACTTATTTTCCAGGATGTTATGATCGTCCCCATGATGATGCTGGTTCCCATACTTGCCGGATCAAGCGGAGATGGCGCGGCAGACACACCCGTATATTTTATAATATTGAAAGTGGTTGCTTTTATTGCCGGCATCATTTTCCTGGCCCGCTGGGCAGTTCCAAAAACACTGCATCAGGTGGCGCGCACGCAAAGCCATGAGCTGTTTATCCTCAGCATCATCCTGATTGCCTTTGCAGTAGCCTGGCTTACTTCCAGTATTGGTTTATCATTGGCGCTGGGGGCTTTTATTGCCGGGATAATCATTTCCGAATCCGATTACAGCCATCATGCGCTGGGAAATATCCTGCCCTTTCTGGCAGTATTTACAAGCTTCTTTTTTGTTTCGATCGGAATGCTGCTCAACCTGGAATACACCATAAATAACCTGCTTTCGGTTGTGCTGATTACGCTGAGCATCCTTATTCTTAAAACAATCATCGCAACTTTTGCCGCTATTTTGTTAAAATACCCCTTACGTATTGCACTCAAATCCGGTATTACGATATCTCAGGTGGGTGAATTTTCCTTCATTTTGGCAGCACTCGGCCTCAGCGAAGGCTTGCTGGGCCAGGACAATTATCAGCTTTTCCTGAATGTCAGTGTGTTATCAATGGCAGCATCCCCGTTTTTGATTAAACGGGCCGGCAATATTGCAGATATCATCCTGAAACTTCCCATGCCCGACAAATGGAAACACGGCATGATAATCACCGATGACAGTCAAAGCAAAAAAGAAAACCACTTGATTATTATCGGTTATGGTGTAAACGGCCGCAATGTGGCAGCAGCAGCCCGCACCGCAGGCATCCCTTACGAAATCATCGAAATGAACCCCGAAACCGTGAAATACGAACAAAGCCAGGGCGAACCCATCCATTTTGGCGATGCCACGCACACTGTTGTTTTGGATCATTCCAATATCAAAAAAGCTTTGGTGATGGTAGTCACCATACCGCATCCACAGGCCATACGCCGCATCACTGCAACAGCCCGGCAGCTCAATCCGCAACTGCATATCATCATCCGTGCGCGCTACCTCAGCGATATGAAACCACTGTACCAGCTGGGCGCCGATGAAGTTATTCCCGAAGAATTTGAAACCAGTGTGGAAATCTTTGTGCGCGTACTGCATAAGTTCATGATTCCCAATGATCAAATCGAACATCTTGTAGGCTCCATACGCGATGACAATTACCAGATGTTCCGCAACCTGTCGATTTATGACACTGTGGATGCAGGACTGCGCGTGCAAGCCCCCTTGACACAGGTACACAGCCTGCATGTTTGCGAAAACAGCCCATTAATCAACAAAAGTCTCAATGAAATCCTCCTGATCGATCAGCATAAAATCAACATCCTGGCCATTAGCCGGGAGAACGGCGTTTTGCCATCACCCGATAAATCGGAAAAAATCCGGGGCAACGATATTTTATTCTTCCTCGGTTCCGAAGAACAAAAAAGCGATTTTATTAATCTGTTCAGAAACGAAGATTCCAATGTATTTTGCATTGGAGCCGAAGGAAATGCCAAGTAAAAGCACGCGCATATTATTCATCCTGTTGTCATTGGCGATGATATCCTGTGGCAGGAAAAGTGATTTCGACAAAATTCAGTTTTACCACAGCGGAAAACAGAAATATTTGGCCGGACAATACGAAGAAGCCTTGAAAGACCTGAATTATGCGGCACGCTTCCATACGCGCAATGCCGGGGTGTTTGCCTATCGCGGATGGGTAAAAATGGAACTGAGCGATATAAAAGGCGCATTGCTTGATTTCGACCGAAGTCTGTCGCTCAACCCTTCCTATGTGCGCGCATGGTACGGACGTTCCCGCTTAAAATATCAGCTTTCGGATGTTTTTGGCGCACTGGAAGACATTAATATGGTTATTGAACTTAACGATGAACATATCGAAGGACATAACTGGCGCGGCATTTACCGCCAGGAACTGAGGCAGACCACAGGAGCTTTGCTCGACTTCAGCAAAGCCATTGCCCTTGACAGCCTTTATGCCGAAGCCTGGTACAATCGCGGAATGCTCTACCTCTCCGAACACGATACAATAAACGCCTGCCGCGACTGGAATATGGCACGAAAATTGAATTTTGAAAACGATTTTCTAAACAATAAAGCACTAAAAATTTGTAATGAGGCAGCCAACTAAGCCCAATAAAATTGTTTTAAATTTTATGAACAAAACAAAATATACTACAACTTTTCTGCTCATCACCATAGCAATCCTTTTTAACTCATGTTACACCGGACGAAAAATAGAGTTTGAAATATTGGTTCCGGCAGAAGTAAAAGCCCCCGACAATAAATTTAGCATCGCAATAGCGGAACATAACAAGCCCGGAAAAAAAACACGGTATTTTAAATTTATGGACAAAGTCCTTAAAGATGACAGCCGCATCGACACCCTTCTGCCCGGCGCTTTTGTTACAGGCATGAAAAGCATATTGTACGATAGCCCGGCTTTAGGCTTAATTGAAGACACACTAAAAATACCCCTAACCTCCTCCTTTCCCCATTTAAAAAAATTCAAAAAAGAACAATTAAACCAGATTGTCAGCGATATTCAAACGGATATGCTCCTTGTTTTGGAATCGATTGATGCACAGGATGCTATTGATATTTTTTATACTGATTATGATATAGTTGGCGAAATGCGCATTATTGTCCATGCTTCTGTACGCCTTTATGATACTGAAGACGGGGATGTATTGCTCAGAAAAGGCATTACGGACACATTATACTGGTATGCAAGCGGTTACAACCGCAACGAAATTCTGGAACAATTGCCATCACGGGGAGTCGCTTATGATGATGCCGCCTATGCCGCCGGTCAAAAACTTGCCAAATACATAAGCCCCTATTGGCTGAATGTGCAAAGAGCTTATTATACAAGCCTGAAAAATGAATTTGCCACAGCAGAACAAGCCATGGACAAAGGCAATTGGGAAGAAGCAGCAATGCAATGGACGAAGCTCACCAATGAAAAAAACGCCAATATGGCTTCCAAAGCATGCTTCAATATGGCCATGGTAGCCGAATACAACGGTAGTTTGACTGCTGCTGAAGAATGGCTAAGGAAAAGCCTGGAGCTCAAACCCTCAGAGGCCGCAAAACAATATCTTCTGATTATAGAAGAACGCCTGAAACTCGAAAAATTACTGGATTATCAAATTAACCGTTTTGATTAAAAAACCAACACAATGCCCTCCATTAAAATCAGTTTTCTGTTGCTGCTTTTTTCATTACCGCTCATTTTAAGTGCCCAGGAAGAAAACAGATATGTTCCTGAAAGCGATAGCCTTACATTAGCAAAAATTGCCCAATGGCAGGATTTAAAATTCGGTTTATTGATGCACTGGGGGCCTTACAGCCAATGGGGCATTGTGGAATCCTGGTCGATTTGCCCGGAAGAATACGGCTGGTGCGAACGCAAAAAAGGCAGCAATCCGGATGATTACTACACCTATGTGGAAGAATATGAAAATCTGGCCACCACTTTCAATCCAACAAAATTTGACCCCTACCGCTGGGCAAAAGCTGCTGAAGAAGCCGGCATGAAATACGTGGTTTTCACTACCAAGCACCACGATGGTTTTTGCATGTTCGACAGCAAATACACCGACTACAAAATTACGGGAAGCAAATCGCCTTTTGCAAACAACCCAAAAAGCAATATCACCCTGGAAATCATGAACGCCTTCAGAAATGAAGGTTTATGGGCCGGGCTGTATTTTTCCAAACCCGATTGGCACAGCCCATTTTACTGGGATCCAAAATACCCACCACGCGACCGCAATGTAAACTACGAACCCGAAGCCAATCCTGAACAATGGCAGGAGTTTACCGATTTCACACATAATCAGATATTGGAGCTGCTCAGCGATTACGGCCCGATTGACATCCTGTGGCTTGATGGCGGCTGGGTAGCCAAAGAAAGCAAAGAAACAATCCGCGACTGGTATGCCAAAAAAGTTGAGGAAACCAACAATGGCTACTTGAAAAACCGCATTGTAAACCAGGATATCAAAATGGACTTACTGGTTGAAAAAGCCCGCAAAAAACAGCCCGGACTGATTGTGGTTGACCGCGCCGTGCATGGCAAAAACCAAAACTACCTCACACCCGAAAACCGCGTACCGGAAAAGCCCCTGCCCTACCCCTGGGAATCCTGTATCATTTCCGGCGGAGGCTGGTCCTACACCCCCGATGCTACATACATGAACCCGCGCGAAGCCATACAAATGCTGGTGGACATTGTAGCCAAAGGAGGAAACCTGCTGCTGAACATTGCCCCATCTCCCGAAGGGGAATGGCAGGAAGGCGCATACAAACTACTGCAAGCTTATGGAAAATGGATAAACATTAACGGAGAAGCTATCTATGGCTCAAAAGTCCTTCCTCCTTACAAATCCGGCAACATCTGCATGACGCAAAAAGACGACAGCAAATACCTTTTCTACCTCTGCGGTGAAGGCGAAAAAACAATGCCCGGGCATATAGATATTAAAGGATTTGAAGCAAACAAAGGCGATATTCATTTATTGGGATACAAGAAAAAACTCAAATGGGAAAAAACCGGCAATGGCATCCGGATTTTTATTCCGGAAAAGCTCAGGGACAATCCGCCTTGTGACTTTGTTTGGACGTTTCGGTATCATGACTGAAACTGCTTCTTCCGGGCATTAAACCCACAAGAGACTAACCTTACCTGCTCTATTCATAAAATGCAAACAAAATAATGTAAGCAGCTTAAATTTAAGTGTTTATTAAATTTATATCCTAAAATTGAATTTGTTTGCATTTTACTAGTGCATTAACTTCAGGCCATCTGCTTCGTTGCTAAAGCTTTGAAATAGGCGACTATATCTTCAGCTTTAGACGCCTCACATCTGACCTGAATTTAAAGCATGAATAAAGCAGGCTTAGAAAGCAGGAAAAATCCAAAAATATTTTTTGTTTCTCAGGCAGCCTTTTTCAAACTTCTGCGTCTATTAGGAGTATTGATTTAATATTTGCATTTTGCAATGGATGCGGATATTTTATTAAAATACTGTTAATCAAATATATATACTGTACCAACGATTAAAAGCAGAATAATGAAACAATATACTTATTCCCCTATTTATAGAAATTATAAGATTGTTTTTGCTTTTTTATTTCTGATTTTGGTAAGCATATCACCAAAACTATATGGGCAAACCTATTTACTCAATGAAGACTTCAGCTCGGCCCAAAGCACAAATCCACCGCCCACATGGTCGAATACAACAATAAATGGTCAGAATTATGATCTCTGGCATTTTGATAACCCGTGCGGCCGCATCGTCAATTATCCTTTTTTGGCAAAGATGGCCATTTTCGACAGCGACTGCTATTCGAAAAGCGGCGGCATTGAAGAAGCAGCCCTGACGAGCCCATTTGTAGATTGTTCTTCCAGCGACCATTTGATACTGGCATTTGATCATTTATTTATCGGAGGTCGCGGCGGATCCGGAAAAGTAGAAATTTGGGACGGCAGCTGGAACCTGATACAGACCTATACGGACAGCACAGAAAACCCCGAACACGCAGTACACGATATATCGGCATGGGCTGGCAATAATCCCGCAAGCCGGCTTCGCTTTGTATGGCAGGGCGATTCGAGTTACTATTGGGCACTCGACAATATAAAAATAATCTCCCCCCTTGATTATGACCTGGGAATTGAAGACATCCCTGCCCCACAAATGCCATTTCCCGAGGGCACACACGACATCAAAATAAACCTGAAAAATTACGGTTACGAAACCATTACAAGCACCACCATCCGCTGGACGGTAAACGGAGTGGAACAAACACCCTTAAACTGGAGCGGCAGCCTTTCATACGATGAACAAATCAATGATGTGCTTATCGGAAGTTGGGATTTCCCTGCCGGAGAAGTTTTTGACATTGCCATATGGCAGGAAAACCCCAATGGGCATATTGATGAAAACCCACTTAATGACAGACAGGAAAAAAGCCTGTTCGCAGCTTTCTGTGGCGATTATACCATTGGAGGACTTGATGGCGATTTCAACAGTTTCTCAGAAGCTGTCAATGCACTCCACAATGCCGGAGTAAGCTGTGCTGTAGTATTTTATGTACGCAACGGCGATTATTACGAACAAATAAGATTTGACAGCATAGCCGGAACATCAGAAATAAACACCATTACATTTCGCTCTGAAACCAATGATTATGAAGATGTTCGCTTAAGATACAGTTCGTACAGCCCTTCCGAGGATTATACCATAAAATTAAACAGCACGCAACATATCCATTTTTACGGTATCAGCTTCTACCGGCAAAACAACCTGGAAGTAGCACAAATTTATGATTCCAAGCACTGCAGTTTTGATAGTTGTGCATTTCAAACCACTTTAAGCCACTACCTGAGGCTGTATAATTCTTCTCATATCAGCTTTACGAAATCAAATATACGGTCGCACTTTCTTTTTTATCCCGATAATAACCATATTCATATCGACAGTTGTGAATGCTCCAAAATTTCAAGCAACGGGAACAGTGAGCACGTTTTTATTACGAATAATACTTTTGATGATTTATGCCAGCTGAATGCCAGCGGCAATGAAAGGACCAGCTGCATTGACAACAACCTTTTCAAAAGCCAAAACAACACAATGCCGGCCATTGAAACCAGCGGAAACAACATAAAATCCATATCAGGGAACAGCATCATTAAAAGAAGAAACGGCCCGGGCATTAAGCTTGCATCCAAAGGAACTCTGGTATCCAACAATTATATCATGATTGAGGGTGATGCCGAATACCTTTACGCCCTGATTATTGACCAGGGCAGCGACTCCTCTTCCATACTGTTCAACACCATAAACCACAGCGGATATAATCCAAAACAAAATTATGCTTTGTATGCGCAACATGGCAACAGCAAAGGCATCAGTATAAAAAACAATATTTTCGACTGTAAAGAAGCGCCTGTTCCGATTAAAATTGAGAACCATCCCGAATATATTGACCTCAATTATAATGATTATTACAGTCCCGGGGGTATTATCGGAATAATTGGCGATACCAGCTACAGCAGCCTTAGCGAATGGCAAACCGCAGTCAACGGCGACAGCAATAGCTTTGACTGCAATCCTTACTTCCTCACAGATTCCACTCCGGACATCAACCAGGCATTATTAAACAATGCGGGATTATATTTTGGGGACGTCCCCTACGATATTGATTCCGCATTGAGGAACAACCCACCGGATATTGGCGCCAAAGAATTCCAATCGCCACTGATCGATGCCGGGCTAAACCGCTTTTTATCACCTCAAAACCCATTAAGCGGAACACCTGCAGATGTTTCTGTGGAACTCATGAACCACGGCACGCAAAACCTCTCATCAGCTGAAATACAATGGGAAGTTAATGGCACAGACCAGGGTGTTTTCAACTGGACGGGAAACCTGGCCTACAAAAACACTGAATCTGTTATTATTTCCCCGGCCCATAATTTCAATAACGGCAGTATTTTTGACCTTAAAGCCTGGGTGCAAAACCCCAATGGCGTTCAGGATACCATTCCAATAAACGATACAGTATATCTCAACGACCTGTGCCTGCCACTTTGCGGCGACTACACCATTGGTGGCAACAGCCCGGATTTCTACAATTTCAGAGACGCGGTTACCGTGCTTAACGAAGCCGGGATTACCTGTCCGGTTACCTTTTGGGTGCGCCCCGGAGATTATAAAGAACAGATCAGCATCAATGATATTCCCGGTTCCTCTCCGGTCAATACTGTAACTTTCCGTTCAGAAAACGGCAATCCGCTCTCAGTTCATTTATTTTATGATGCAGACGATAATGTATATGACTATACCATTAACTTCTCCGAATCGAAATACCTGATTTTTAAGCAAATTTCAATAGGGCGGACAGCAACTTACTATACTGCAGAAATGGATCAGGCAAACGACATACTGTTTGACCACTGCCGTTTTACCAGTTGGAGGGAGTTCTACATCAATGCTTCAGATTCCATTCGATTCATCCATTGCGATATCCAGCCATTCATAAATATCGACAGGGGCAATTCAAATTTTGTTTTTAACGAAAATGTTATCAACTCATTGTATTCTAAAGATCAGGAACCCTATAACACTTCCTTCGAGATTATCAATAATGAATTTATAACATACTGCAGCCTTGCCGCTTATGGTCTGCCCAAAAGCAGCCGGATTGACAATAACATCTTTAAAGCATCAAATTCAAACTATCCTGCAATCGAAGTTTATGGCAATAATATTTCCTCAATTAGGAACAACAAAATACGCACACGAAGTTTTGCCACCGGCATTGCTATCAACGCATCGGATCTTGTTGCAGCCAACAATTATATCAGCATTATCAATGGAGGCAACGATCATGCCGGAATAGCATTAAACGGCGGGGCAGACTCATGCCGCATACTGTTCAATACCGTAAGTTTTAAAGGCTCAGCTCCTGCCCAAAGCAGAGCACTGCACATTGAAAGCGGAATTACAGGCATTACACTCGAAAACAATATCCTGAGCTGCCCGAATGGGGGAATCCCGGCAGATATAGAAGAAAAAGATTCCAGCTGGCGCATTGACCATAATAATTATCACAGTCCGGATGAAACCGTAGGGATATTTGAGGGTGAGAAATATACTGACATGGAAGCCTGGCGGACAGTCATTGAAGGAGATACCAACAGCTTCATCAACAACCCATATCTGGATCCATACCTGCCCTGGCTGCCCCATCAGTCATTACTGAACAATTCAGCAAAATATTATAATGAAGTTGATGTGGATATTGATTCCACAACACGAAACCAGCCCACAGATATGGGTGTTATTGAATTTAATTCACCACTGCGCGATGCAGGGCTCAATAAATTTACCGAACCTTCCAATCCCCTGAATTCGGTTACATTGCCCATCAAAGCTATTTTGATGAACCATGGAACAGAAACGCTTCACTCAGTGCAGGTTCAATGGGAAGTAAATGATGTGCTGCAAAACCCAATCAACTGGACAGGCAGCCTGCCATATAAAAACGAAGAGGAAATCACTTTTGATCCGGCTTATAATTTCATTGGTGCGCATCTGTTCCATATTAAAGCTTGGTGCGAGCAACCCAACGGACATGCTGATACGGTGCCCGTAAACGATACCATCTGGCTCAATGACCTTGTTCCACCGCTTTGCGGAAGCTATACCATTGGCGGCAGCGACGGAGATTTTCCAAATTTCAATGACGCCATCACAGCCCTGAACATAGCAGGAATTGGCTGTCCTGTTGTATTTAACGTCCGCGACGGGGTTTACTTAGAGCAGTTTGAAATATTGGATATCCCCGGATCATCCGAAATCAATACAGTTACCTTTCAATCCGAATCCGGCGATTCATCTGCTGTAACGGTATGGAATAAAGTCTATAACGGCTCAAAAGATTACACCATCAAGCTCAATAATGCCAAAAACCTGATTTTCAACAAAATCACTTTTAAAAGAAACAACAACTTCTATATTGCACAGTTTATCGGTGCAGAAAATATTACGATAAGGAGCTGCGCATTCCTTCCAACCTATAATTTCCGAATGCACAGCTGCAAAAATATCCGCTTTTTCAAAAACTATCTGGAACCTGTTTTTAGCCTGGAACAAAAAGACACTGCCATCTTATTCCGCGATAACATCATCAAGAAAATCAATTCCAATGCGAGTACAGGAAAAACCAATAACAATATTGTTGTTGCCCATAATACAATTCTCGATGGCGTTATGATCTATTCCACCGGAAAACCCGCCACCAGCCGCATCGACAGCAATAAGTTTGTTTCTACGGTTTCTACGATGCCGGCTATTAAATCCATAGGAAACAATATGCTGTCAATCAGCAACAACCGAATTACAAACCGTTTAAACTACAGCGGCATCGAACTTGATTCCGACAGTGTGCTAGTCGCCAACAACTTTATACATATAAAAGGCAGTGTGCCCTATAAATCCGGGATTATAATAAAGCAAAGCAGTAAAGGCAGCAGGATTTACTACAACACTGTGAATAACACCATAGCACAGAACCATTCTTACGGGATCAGTATTGAGGTTGGGTTTAATGATTCCATCCCAAAAGAGCTGATCCTTAAAAACAACCTGTTCAATTGCAAAAACAACGGAATACCGGCCTACTTCAGCAAAAGTGTTTCCTCCTGGGAGATTGACTACAATAATTATTATACGCCAAACGGAAATATCGGCTATTATGTAGGACAGATCTATAATGTGCTGAACCTTTGGGGACAGGCTATTTTGGGCGACGCAAACTCCCTGGATGTCGATCCGCTATTCCAGCCTGATGAAGAGCCCCAGCCCTACCAGCGACTGCTCAATGGCGCCGGCCTGCCTATAATCGGACTTCCAATTGATATTGATGGCCGACTACGCAATGATCAGGCCCCCGATATCGGAGCCGTGGAATTTAAAGTGGATTTTGGTATCACACAATTAATTACACCCGACCTGAATTGTGCGCACGACACCATAGAAAATGTCACCATCCAATTACGCCAGTTTGGCGACCTGCCATTTACTGACATTAAAATTGCTTACCAGGTAAATGGCGGAAACATTGTGCAGGACACCATAGCCGGTTCAATAAGTAACGATTTGCAATACACATTCTCCGAAGGTATTGATATCAGCCAGGATGGCGAATACCACTTCAAAATATGGCTGATCGATGTATTCGACGACAATCCCAATAACGACACCCTGAACACCACCCGATATTCCAAACCTTCTCCGGAAGTCAGTTTTACCTATAGCCCGGATTGTGAAGGCCGCGCCATTCAGTTTCAGGGAAATGCAAGCGTTGGTGGTGGTTACTTTATCGACCATTATGAATGGTTATTCAGCAATTCAGACAGCTCCAGCCTGCAAAATCCGCAATATGCTTTTGAAGATGGCGGCTCCCAGCCCGTTCTGCTCAAAGCTTTCTCCAATGCCGGTTGCTATTCGGATACGCTGGGAATGGCAGAAATCTGGTTTAACCCAAGTGCAGAATTCCACATACTGGATTACTGCTCGCAGGATTCAAACCTTTTTATTGATGAATCCCTGCCCGTTGAAGGAAGCCTAACGAACTGGGCATGGGATTTTGGCGATGGAAATACATCTACAGAGCAAAACACCAAACACAAATACGGCATTGGAAATGATTATGATTGCCGGCTTACGGTCAGCAATACCAAAGGATGCCAGGACAGCCTTATAAAACTGATTCACATTTACGAAACGCCCGAAGCACTCTTTGTTGTAGATAATGTAAGCTTAGGGAGCCCATCGGTTTTTCAGGATCTCAGTCAAGCCAATGAAGGCCAGATTGATTTCTGGTATTGGGATTTTGGCGACGGAAACTCATCAACACTACAGGAACCCCAGCACACTTATGCAGCTCTTGGCGTTTATGAGGTTTCACTGACCGTAACCACCGACTACGGATGTATGCACCAATATGTTGGCGAAGCCGTGGTATCGGACAATATACAGGCAAATTTCAGTGCCAATACAGTCTGCTTTGGTGATTATACAACATTTACCGATTTAAGCACAGGGAACAGCAACGGTATCACATCATGGAACTGGAATTTTGGCGATGGAAGCAGCTCAACAGAACAAAACCCGCAACATCTTTATGCAGCAGCAGGCGATTATAATGTAAGCCTGAGCATATCCAATAATCAGGGCCTCGTAAGCGACACAATAAAAACGGTTCATGTTTATGCCAAACCCGTGGCTGATTACAGCTGCGACACAGCCTGCTGGGGCGATTCGACCAGTTTTACCGACTTATCTTATAGCAGCGAAACAGCGATCAATCAATGGATATGGAATTTTGGCGACCCCACTTCAGGTGCTGCAAATATCAGTTATTTACCCAACCCAAAACACGAATATGCCATTCCGGGCGATTACGATACCAAACTGATTGTCACGAATCTAAATGGCTGTTCTGACACAATCATCAAACTTGTACCGGCCGGGAAACTACCTCAGGCATGGGCAGGACAAGATACTTCTGTATGCGAAAATTCCAGCCTTCATCTGGAGGGTGAGATTGCCGAAGCCAGCAATTGGTATTGGGCCACAACAGGCGACGGGATTTTCAGCGATCCGCAAAACCTCAGCACAGATTATCTGCCGGGCAACAATGATTTGATCAATGGCAGCTTTGAAATTATCCTGAACGCATCGGCCTCGGCTCCCTGTCAGGGCGAAGCCGCAGATACGATGCTCGTAAATGTTGTTTATCTGCCTTTGAGCAATGCCGGCGCCGATACCAATATCTGCGAAAATGCCAGCATCCAGCTTAATGGATCTGCGCAGCATTACAGCAGTCTTCATTGGACAAGCCTGGGCGACGGGAGTTTTGACAATCCCAATAGCCCAAACGCTGTTTACACACCCGGAAGCGGGGACATCAGCAGCCTTTCTGCCACGCTTGTGCTCACGGCAAACCCTCTTGCACCCTGCATGGATGCCGTTCAAGATACAATTCAGATTACGTTAGATCCCGCCCCTTCTGTCAATGCCGGCACAGATCAGGAAATTTGTGCAAATATGGATTTCCAAACCAATGCCATCGCAGAAAACGCATCTGCCCTGCTTTGGACAAGCTCTGGCGACGGAAGCTTCAGCAATCCCAACGATATCAATACGGTTTATTCATTAGGCCAAGATGATGTTCAGAACGGAGAAGTATGGCTTATTCTTACAGCCACGGGCGAGGCAGCCTGTTCCGGTACATTTTCGGACAGCATGTTGCTGAGCCTTTTGCCTAAGCCGGTTCCGGCATTTATCAGCGAAACCGTTTGCGAAGGCAATGCGACCAGTTTTACCGACATCAGTTTTGGCGCTTCAATGATCAGTTGGTATTGGGATTTCGGCGATGGCACAACATCTACCGAGCAAAACCCAACACATTTTTATAACGCTCCGGGCACATATGAACTTAGCTTTACGGTAACTTCCGCAGACGGATGCTCATCCACCAAAGAGTCGCTGATGAGCGTTCTTCCGCTCAGCGATTTTGATTTCACTTCAGACACGGCATGCAGCGGACAGCCCACACAATTCAGCAATTATTTTGATGAAGAAATTAAAAGCCTGATCTGGTATTTTGGTGATTCTGCCACTTCGGAAGAAATAAATCCACAGCACACCTATCCCGCTGCCGGTACTTACGAATGCTGGCTGTTCATTGAGAACATCAACGGCTGCCCGGATTCATTGATGAAAGAAGTAAACGTAATCCCGGGCCCGGTGGCGCGCATGGATTACGATCATCAGTGCGCAAACCCGGCCATTCAGTTTAAAGATATTTCCGAAACTTTAGGCTCGGAAGTCATAAGCCGGCATTGGGATTTCGGCGATGGGGCAACATCAAACCTTCAGGATCCGCTGCACAGCTACAGCGAAAGCGGAGAAAAAACTGTTACGCTGGAAATCCTCTGCGAAAACGGCTGTAGTGCCAGCATCAGCGAAAGCATTGACATCCTCCCGGCTCCTGAAGCAAACTTCACTTTTGACCATGCCTGCACAGGACAAAGCATACAATTTACTGACCTGAGCCACTGTGATTACAGCGAGGTTTTAGGCTGGCACTGGGATTTCGGCAATGGAAGCAGCTCCGGCAAGCAAAACCCTGAATATATTTACAACGAACTTGGCAACCAGGAAGTTATACTGACAGCTTTCAGCAAAAACGGCTGCTATGACACCTGCATGCGAAGCATTGATGTACAACCTGCGCCAAAAGCTGACTTTAGCTACGGATTGGCTTGCAGTGGATCACGCACACATTTCACCGACCTGAGCAGCAGCACAGCCGGAGAAATCACAGACTGGCTTTGGGAATTTGATGACGGAAGCATTACCCATGCACAAAATCCGATACATATTTTCCAAAACAGCGGGGCTCATGAAGTGCGCCTAACGGTTTACAGTGAAAACGGCTGTCCGGACACCCGCATCATGCAGGTCATGGTACTGGAAATGAATGCCATTGAGCTGGGCAACGATACCGCGATTTGCCCGGGCGATGTACTCTTGCTTGATGCCGATGATTTCGAAAATTATGCATGGCAGGACGGCAGCAACAAACGCTTTTACACCGCTACGGAAGCAGGCACATATTGGGTAGAAGTCTGGAATGCCAATGGATGCAGCAAATCCGACACCATTACGATTTCATATGACGCTCAAATGAACATCAGCGGCACCATCAGCCTCGACGGGGAGCATGTGCCCAATGCTTTGGTCAAAATTTATCCGCATATTTCGGGACAGCATACGATCGCTTTGGATTCGACCTGGTCGGATGAAAACGGCTTATATCAATTCCGGAATATCAGCCCCTGTGCAGATTATCTCATTTCTGCATATGCTGCAGACCATGGATACAGTTTGCGCACATGGTTTGAGCAAGCGGCTTTCTGGAAATTTGCCACAGCAGTAGATACCAGTCTGGGAATAAATAATGGAAATCTGAATCATGTAGATATCGAGCTCCTGAGTTTTTATCTGGGCGGAAGCGGATCGGCAAATCTATATGGAAATGTTTCCCGGGATGACCACAGCAAAAATCCGAATGGGAAACCCTTGAAAGATGTGGATATGTACCTGCAAAAATATGTGGACGATAAAGATGAAAATCCCTGGAAAATCGTAAAGCACAGCCTGACCAATGAGCAGGGTGATTACAGCTTTACAGAGGTAAGTGAAGGAGATTTCCGTATTGTGGTCGATTTGCCATGCCTGCCGATGGACAGTATGTATCATCTCAGCCTGGGCAATCAGGATACCAGCATTTTTGATCTGGATTATATCGTTGACAGCACAGGAATTTATATTGTAACTACCGGAACAGATGAGATTTACGGAGCAGAAAACTACGGCAGGCTGAGTTTATGGCCCAATCCGAACAAAGGGGATTTCCGTATCCGTTTCGAGAACAATGGAGCGCTCCGAAAAATCCGGCACATTGAAATTTTGGACATAAGCGGCAAAAAAGTGCTGCACGACAGGCTTAACGAAGTTATTTCAACATTGTTCGAAAAAGAGTACCAACTTGTAGGAATTCCTCCCGGCACTTATGTGCTGCGCTTTGTTTGTGAGGGTTTTGTGGTACACAGGAGGTTTGTAGTACACTAATGTTGAAGTAAATATTTAGTCTTTATTGCTTTCTTTAAGAAGTTTCAATAACAAACAATTGGATAATGAAATAAAAATAATAAATTCAAAAACACCTCAAAACCATGAAAAAAGCAATCAGCATTATCGCATTCATTATATTGGCTTTCAATGTGCAAAGCCAGGATTTTCCTTGGCCGGAAAATTTCTATGGATATCCGGATTATGATACTGTTCACCTTCACTGGTCTCCGCCACTCGAAAGAGCCGTTTCGCATTATAATGTTTACATATCAGCCGGCCCCAACTGTCAGTGGGTAAAAATTAAATCAACTACAGACACGACATACTCCTTCCTTTATCCTACTTTCTACTCTTATCTTGATATTGGCCTAACTGCCGCCTATAAGGATCCAGATGGTGAATCAGACAAATCGGTTATGCTTTTAAAAATCGTCATTGAAGTTGAATATCCTATTCAAATAGATTTTGATCGCTTAAATTCAAGTTATATGGAATGGGCGAACTGCATCAGAGAAGGTTCCAGCACATGGTTTCTGAACCAAAATGAATACTATTCACCGACGCAATCCGCTGCCTATAAAGATGATTCATTAAATTCGATAGCATGCTTATACAGTCCATGGTTTTATTCTTCAGAAAACCTTGTTCCCACCATTGAATTTATGTGCAAAATACCGGAAATCGATGGAAAATCAGACAGTTTGATCATTTCAATAAAAGGGCATCCCTATACTGATGTTTTGCATTCTATTAATGACTGGCAGCTCTTGAGTATTCCACAACTTCCGTATGAAGAATTTAGAATTGAGTTCAAAGCCACATCAGGAGGAGGCGGTGGCGTCTATATCGATGATCTGGAGGTCAAAGGTAGTCCTGTTGGCATGGAAGAAAATGATCCATCCGAATCTTCCCTGTCGATAAGCCCTAATCCGGCCGGAGAATATCTCAACATCAAAACAAATACTACGGGTACAAAAAGTTGCGAAATCCAATTGCACAGCCTGGATGGAAGTGTACTGAAATCTTTAAAAACTATTCTGAATCAGGGTGAAGAATATCGCCTGGACCTCACGGATGTACCCGCAGGAATATATTTCCTTAGCCTAAAATTAGAGGAAGAAAATCATCTTGAGAAAATTATCAAACGTTAACACTCCTGAAATCTTTGCATATTTCGGCCTTGATTTCTTTCAGATTCCCTATTTTTGGATCATCAAAATCCAAAACCTGCCACATGACGAAACAAAGCATTTTACTTATAGCGCTGGTGCTTGCAATTTTCAGCTCTTGCAGCACAAACGAACAACAGAAAAATTCAACAAAGGAAACAGGTAGCACTCAGGAATTATTTCCTGAACCTCCGCGCCCGGAAGGACAAAAAGACGTACTTGAATTACGTTGCGAACCCATTGATACCGTTCGCATTGCTTTTATCGGTTTGGGTATGAGAGGTTCCGGAGCCATTTACCGCTATACCTTCCTCGATCATGTGGATATCGCTGTTTTATGCGATCCGGTGCAGGGAAATATTGATAAATGCCAGAAAATATTGAAAGACAAAGGTTTGGCAAAAGCAGATGAATATACCGGTGAGGAAGACTGGAAAAAAATCTGCGAACGCGATGATATTGACCTGATCTATGTATGTACGCATTGGGATTTACATACACCCATCGCCGTTTATGCCATGGAACACGGGAAGCATGTTGCCACTGAAGTACCTGCGGCACTGACCATTGATGAATGCTGGCAGTTGGTCAACACAGCCGAACGCACCCAAAAACACTGCATGCAGCTCGAAAACTGCAATTACGATTTTTTTGAAATTGCCACGCTCAATATGGCACAAAAAGGACTTTTTGGCGAAATTGTACATTGTGAGGGCGCCTATATCCATGACCTTCGCTGGCTCAATTTCGATGAAAACGGATATTGGAATATGTGGCGGCTGAAACATCTTGAAAAGGAAGACGGAAACACCTATCCCACCCATGGTTTTGGCCCCATTGCCCACATTATGAATTTGCACCGTGGCGACAAAATGGATTATATTGTTTCGATGTCGAGCAATCAGTTTGGTATGAGCGCATACGCAAAAGACAAATTTGGCGCCGATTCGGATTATGCAAAAAGGGAGTATAAAAAAGGCGATATCAACACTTCGCTCATCCGCACCCAGAATGGAAAAACCATTATGCTGCAGCACGACGTTACCAGTCCGCGGCCATACAGCAGGCTGCATACGGTAAGTGGCACAAAGGGTTTTGCGCAGAAATATCCAAAAAAAGGTATTGCACTGGAACCCAATGCACACCATTTTCTACAGGAACCTGCACTGGACTCCCTGCTTGAAAAATACACCCATCCGATTGTTCGTGAAATCGAGGCGAAAGCCAAAGAAGTTGGCGGCCATGGCGGAATGGATTTCATTATGGATTACCGCTTGATCTACTGCCTGCACAATGGATTACCGCTTGATCAGGATGTTTATGATGCAGCAGAATGGTCGTCAATTATTGAACTCTCGCGGAAATCGGTTGAAAACCAGAGCGCTTCCATAAAAGTGCCCGATTTTACACGGGGAGCATGGAAAAAGCTTGAGCGGGTAGTTTATTATGAATAAAATCTCCTTAGCACAGGGAGCTTATAATTTATCGTAAGCACCATCCAACCAATTCATGCGTGCGATGAACCAGTTTTTTAAATGATCAACCTCCTCATTATAAGTATCATAAAAAACCGGATTTGGCCAGACATATGTACCGAACAAATTCCAGCGATCATCGTTTTCTGCGCTGGCATACTTCAGATATTTCGCTTTCTGTTCAACCAATTGAAGAAGATAGGTCGTGTTTTCCCGATAAAAAGCAAAACGTTCTTTAACTCTTTCAACAAAATATGGATCCTCAAATAATCGGCCAAACCATTGATGATCTTTCACCCAAAAACCTTCCGGATAGCGGCTGTCTGCATAATCCACATTGCCAAAACCCAGATCAAAATCCCACAGGGGGCCCATTATGATTTTCTCGCCCGGCACATGATGAAAATACATGCTGGAGTAATCCCTCGAATCCACATTTTTTGCAATTTCATTGATCAAATACCAATCAACAAAACTTGCCACATCAATATATTTTCTGTATCCATTCACGGGATCTTTGAAATCTCCGGAATAAAGCGTCGCTTCAAACTGAATGATATGGTTTTTAATATATTCATATTCAGCATCTCCTGTGCTGATTTCAGGTTCTTTAACCTGTATCGTAAAACGTGATGAACTAAAAAATACATCATCACCCAAATGATCGGGCGTATCAATTTCACATAGAAAACCATTTTCCCCAATGTTTACTCTGTTTTCCCCTTCTTCCACTTTTTGGGTAATATTATATGTTCCCACATATGCATCATTAATAAACACCTCACTAAATTCGCATTTCGGTGTCCATTCCAGATTACTGAGATAACCCATTTCAAAAGCAAGGCTGTTTCGAAGGAGAGATTTATCCGAATATTCGGCTAAAAATATCCACTTTTTGTCCGCAGGCATACCCAATACTTCGGTTTTATCATCAAACTTAAGCTGATAAGGCTTTTTGGGATGCAAAAACCATGTTGAATGCCCTCTTCCGCGGATTTTCATATCGCCCGAAACATCTTCAAACAAACCAATACCATTCACAGACATTGTTCCCTGGATATACTCCTCTTTTGACGCAATATCTTCACTATTTTCCGTATAAATAAATATTACCGGCAAAGAAGTAAAATACTGGACAGACACAATGTAATCTTTTGTATTTCCATTTGCTCCTACAACAGTGTATGTTAAGGGTTCTGTAAAATCATTAACTGTGAATCCACTCTTTTGAACTATATTTCCAATACGAACTTCTGAGCCATCAAAATCAAAATTCGCTGTTAAATTATTAATATCAGCCTGATAAGGAAGACGCCCACTTATTTTTTCCTCATCGATATCCAAATAAAGGCTTCCTGGCATATCCGGATTATCCGTTTGCAAAAAAGCAAAATTTGATAAAGACAAGATCTCAGGTTTCACGTATGGATCATCCGCCTCATCATCTTTTTTACACGAGGAAAAAACTGTGAGCAGAAATAAGAAGAAAACAAAATAAGTTCTATGCATAGCTGAATAAATAGGTTAATTTTTTGTCGAAGATAGATATTATTTCATTTAGTGCTTATCCATAATGCCAGGAGTTTACTCTAAAAACTTCAATTTAAAAGTATTACACTATACGTACTGAAGCTTATTCTTCTTATTAGAAATAAAAATCCTGCTAAAACATGTGACTGGTCTCAATTCCGAAAGCATCCGGAAAAATAATCCCGAATTGTACGTTTACATTAGCCCTGAAGGGTGGATAAGTTATTTCTGATACCTCTAAAAAAAACAAACCGGAAACAACAATAGGTCTATCTGTATAATTCAGTCTGATCGGTTATTTTTGGAATAAGGCTTTTGACGCATATGCCAATCGCACATGAAAATGTTTAACTTTGTATTTAGAGTTCGTCTATAAAGTCCAACTTCTGCGTTGTTGCTCAAAATCCAAATCCTCAAATACTTGAGTATTATCCGGTTTGGATTTTTCACACGCCTTGAATTTGAACTTTATAGAGCAAACTCCCGACATTATAGACAAACACTATTTAGTGTTTGTCTATAAAGTCGGGTTTTTGGTTCAGAATGTTCGAGGTCGAGGCATTCGCAGGGCTGAAAACAAGGAGTCCCGTTTGTACGGGATGACTTGTTTTCAGAACAAGAATAACGCTGAGATCGGACATTATGGACAAAAACTATTTAATCTGCTGGAAAAACAGCTCATACGATAACAAGCAACAGGATGCAAAAAAACAATTTCATTTCCGAGGAGCAAATATGGCGCTATAGCGATGATTTTGATAAGCTTCACAAAGAAATCATATCCTATCTCAATTCCGGCTATTTTATCCGCGAACTATCTTTTGACTATGTTGAGGAAGAATTTTACCTGATTGTTGAAAAACCGCTGAACAAAGCCTGCCCCAAACAGCACATCAGCCTGCATAGTTTTTTTTCGGAAGTACCGGAATGTACTGATTACAAAAATGAAGAAATCCTGAAAATAATTTATCATGATTTTCAGTACATTGTATTGCTACAGGAAGTCCAGAAGCCCGACTACCAAAAAGTTGAAGGCTACCAAAACAGCGACACCCATGATGAAGAAGAGCTTGATTTGGAGGATATTCCGGAATTAGAAGATGAAATCAGGGAGGAGTTCGACACAAACAAGCTTTTGGTAGAAGATATAGCCAGACAATGGGGTATAGATGCCGTTTTATTTCGCAAAAACAGCAATCCGGATTGCCGCCTGGAAATACAGGAACTGCCCGACATGGACATGATCCGCCACAGCATGCAGCAGCATAATTTATGGCTCAAACATGTTGCCTATATGGATCCGTTTTGGTATTTCAGCCTGTCCCCACGGGAGGATGTTCTGGAACAGGAATTTTTTCTTGTTGAGAAATCGGTCTCTACTACCATAACTGAAATGCGGCGCAAAGGCTTTGAAATTGAAATCCTGCGTCCGGGCGATGAAGGCGATTTTGCCGTTTTTACACGCTACAAATCCCGGGGCATTGATGGAATGGTCGATACCGCTAAAAACATGTTCCATAATTTTTTCCAGAAAAAAGAAGATCCCCGACAGAAAAAACCCGAGACACCCCTAAGCCACCCGAAACCTGCCGAAAAACAAAAAACTGTTAAAATGAACCTTCAAGACCGTTATATCAGCCGCTACCTTAAGACCTATGTTGATGATGAAAATCTTGCCCAAAATCATCGTAAATACCGAAGCGTTTTCAATGCCGCTGAAATTTCAGAGCTATTTGTGGAGTTCTGCGTCATCAATAAAATGCACGGAACCGAGAACTGGACAATGGATTTGGTTTTCAAGCTATTCGATATCAGCACAGATAATAAAGACCTGATTTCAAGCATTAACCACAAACAGGAGGTAATGTCGGGTGATGTTTATGTACATTTCCGGAACCATGTAGGCAGGGCACGCCAGGGCACGTTTTTGCGTGCAGGAAAGTATTTATGGGAAGCATGGCTGGATGGCGAAAATGTTGAAGAATGTGAGTTTCACGTCATTGAATCGCTGGACGAAAAGGAAAAATGGTTCACTTTTGACAGCATCCGTTTGTTTGAAGACGCCTCCGACATGGGCAATGGCACCAACCGGATTTATTACCGGAAATTCGACGCAGCGCGCACACGTTCTATTGGCATCGAAATCCTGGGCTATTCCAAATATCTGAGCAAATGGCAAATGGAGCTGTTTGCAATCTACCGCGATGCTGCAGGAAACCTGAAAGACGTCAGCACTATCAATACAGAAATTGATCCTGATTTATACGACGACCATATGATTGGCGTTCAAACCTGTGCCGGCAAAGATACGCCGGGCTTCTGGAAAAAAGGTTTCTACAGCATAGACCTGATTTTTATGGGCAAAAAGCTGGCACATCTCGTTTTTGAAGTTGCCGATGATTTTGAAGAAGGCGGCTTTGATTTAAGCAAGGTAATTCTCAGCGACAAAGAAAAAACAGACATCGCCGAACAGATAAAAGCGGCTCAGGGTGAGGACAATATGCTTTCGGAAAGCATTGCACAATTAGATAATCTGGTTGGCTTGCAAAACCTTAAAAAAGAAATGCATGCCCATATAGACTATGTGAATTTTATCAGCAAACGCGGCGAAAAAGGCCTGTCCAACAGTTCGTTTCCTTTACACATGATTTTTACCGGCAGTCCGGGCACAGGCAAAACCACTGTAGCCATGATGCTGGGGAAAATTTATAAAGCCATGGGCATACTCAGCAAAGGCCATATGGTGGTGGAAGAACGCAGCACATTAATCGGAAAATATTACGGAAGTTGCGAAATCAATACCAAACAAGCCATCGAAAAAGCCGAAGGCGGCATTTTATTTATTGATGAAGCCTACAACCTTTTCCGAAAAGACGATCCCAAAGATCCGGGCAAAGACATCCTGGACACATTGCTCACACGCCTTTCCAGTGATGATCAGGATATTATCGTTGTTTTGGCGGGCTATACCGATGAAATGCTCGAATTGCTCGATTACAATCCGGGCATACGCAGCCGCTTTCCCAATCATTTCCATTTCAACGATTTTAGCGGTAAAGAGCTGCTCGAAATTGCGCATATGCAAGCCAAAGAGAAATCGCTCATCCTTGGCCCTGAAGTAGATAAAGCCCTGCAGCTCCTTTTTGAAGAAAGCGTGCGCAATGCCGACAAATCCTTTGGAAACGGCCGTTTCGTGCATAATATCATCTCCAAAATGATGATACATATGGGCTCGCGCCTGGCAAAACACGAAAATTACGATGCACTCAGCGAACAAGCATTATCGGAGGTCATGCCCGAAGATATTCCATTTTTTGATGACATCAAGAAACTCGCAACCGCACATCTCATTGACGAAGACATGTACAGCCATCAGATCGACAAGATCAACAAAATGATTGGTTTACAGGAAATTAAAAAGGAAATAAGGGATTTTGCACGACTGATCCGTTACTATTCCGAAAGCGGGCGAAATGTGCGTGCGCAAGTCAAATGGGTCAGCCTGTTTCTCGGGCGCAGCGGCCAGGGAATTACAACTGTAGCCAATTATTTTGCAGGGCTCTTGCAGTCGCTGCGCATTATCAAGCGCAAACATGTTACAGAGCTGCATCACGATATCATTGATTTCAACCTTTTCCTGAGCAATATCCACGACATCCGTCCCAAAATCGAAGAAGCCTCAGGGGGTGTACTGCTGGTCGATTTTGGAAAACAAATCCATGACCATGAACTGATCAGCAAAATGCTGACAGGCATTTTCGACCTCACAAAATACGGTGGCAACCGGGTGTATGTCATTATTTGTGGCGATGCGGGACAGGAAGAAAACGAAGAAATGGAATACCTCACCGATCCCGGTATGGAAGTGGACCTCAGGCTCCATTTCGGAGAATATTCCCTCGAAGAAATCTGGGAAATTTTCAGCCTGAAACTCGGCAGCCACAACCTCAGCTTAGATGAAAATGCACGCGAAATAGTCTGGGACTACATCAACCGGATGATTCGTGAAAATTATCTGCTCAGCCCGCAAATCATGAAAAAACTTGCCGATAAAATTGCACGCACACAACATCTGCGCATGGCGCACTTAAGATCAGAACAACGCAAAGCCGATGTTTTGAAAAATGTTACCGCCGATGATGTTGCCGATTTAATCGGTTTGCAAAATATCATCCCCGACCGCAGAAACTTTAGATAAAGAACTGATATGAAACTCTTAAGCACAAGTAAACTTGCCGAGAAACTAAAAATAAAAAGATGGAATTTATTTCAACACCTCTGGGACTCAGGCTATATCATACGACTCAAGGATTACTGGGAATTAACACAAAAAGGAATTGATGCCGGCGGACAGGTCAGGGAGCATGAAGAGTTTGGAAAATATATTTGCTGGCCGGAAGATCTGGAAGTAAAAATAAAGCCAAAAACGGAAAGCAACTTACTATCAACAAAAAAAATAGCAGATTTTTTTGCTATTAGATCGGAACGCATGCATCTGATTTTTTCAGAAATAGGCTGGACAGAAAAAGCACTTAAAGGCTGGAAACTGACCGCTTTGGGCGAAAAGGCCGGAGCTGTTCAAATGGAACACAAAAGCGGCGCACTGTACATATTATGGCCTGAAACCATTTGCAACAACAACGCCCTGCTGCATTCGCTCAAACAAGATCCGGATGAAAACCAGCTGATTGAAAAACTGTCCAACGAACAGGCAATCAATTTTCGTCAAAAATTCCCTGCGCAATTACGCACCAAAGACGGCCATTATGTGCGCTCAAGAGCAGAGGTCATCATAGATAATGCGCTTTACGATTACGGCCTGGCACATGCTTATGAAAGGAAAATCCCGATTGAAGAAAACGTATATTCCGATTTTTATATCCCGGCAAAAAACGGCAGCCAGGCACTTTATATTGAATTTTGGGGTATGGAAGACGACCCTAAATACGCCAAAAGACTCAAAATCAAACAAGGAATTTATAAAAAGCATGAGCTTAACCTGATTGAAATTTACGCCGAACATATTGATAACCTTGATGATTATCTCCCACGCATGCTTTTAAAATATGGAATTCGTGTTGAATAAAGCCCTGAAAATCCCTATCAGAATGCATGCCGTGGCAAGATGGAATATCAACAGAATCCGTTCAAAAATATAGCAGCTTGATTGCAAACCAACAATTTTGGAATAAAGCTGTTTCCTAATAAAAGATGAAATCGCCTGTAAAAGCCTACTTTTGCAGCAAAATTTTACGAAATGATTATTTTAGAAGAACCATACGTTTCCCAAACACTATTAAACTACCTGACCGAGCATCATATCCCGGTACTCAAAAATCAATATGCAGAAAAGGTTTTTCCTGCAAATCCCAAACTGAACCTCATTGAACGGGATACTTTTGCGGCGCTTTACCACAAAAACCCAAGGCTGTATTCCGTTTCGGAATATGCCCTTGAAGATGTTTTTGAAACAATAAAAAATCCGGAACTCAACCGTCAGATCAACCTGCTCAAAGACAAAGCCGCTTTTCGCAGGGCATGCAGGAATATGTATCCCGATTTCATTTTCGAGGAAGTAAGTTACGAAGCTTTGTTTGCATTTGACACCCAAAAGCTCAAATTTCCAGTAGTACTGAAACCATCGGTAGGCTTTCTCAGTGCCGGCGTTTATACAATCCTGAGCAAAACCGACTGGGACAATGCCTTGAAAGATATTGAACAAAATTTCACGGAACTTGCAGCACTTTTCCCGGATGTTGTGGTAAAAAAAGCCGCCTTTATAATCGAATCGTACATTAAAGGCACTGAATATGCCGTTGATGTTTTCTTTAAAAATCAGGAAGCCGTTATTGTCAATATTTTTGAACATCCATTCGTCTCAAAAACAGATGTAAGCGACAGGTTTTATAAAACCAATAAGGCCATTTTTGATCAGTACCTCGATATCTTTCGCGATCATTTCAATGAATTAAACAAATACTTAGATCTGGATAACATACCGGTACACATAGAGCTCCGGGTTGATGAGGAAAAAATTATCCCGATTGAAATAAATCCATTGCGCTTTACCGGATTATGCCTGAACGACATTCATTATTTCATAACCGGAAAACATCCGGTCAGTTATTATCTGGAGCAAACAACACCCGATTATGCCGAAATGTGGCACGGAAGGGAAGATGTAAATTACTGTTTCTCTATTTTTGAGATACCAAAACATCCGGAAACATCCGCAGCGCTTCGGGAAGAAATAAAAAGCCTGTACGGTAAAATACTGGAATTCAGAGCCGTTGACCAATCAAACTTAAAAATCAATGCTTTTGTATTTTCACAATCAAACAGCAAGGGCACTATTGATGAAGCGCAAAAGGTTTTAAATTTCGATGTAAACCAATTTTAGTTGGCATACTGTTTTCATTCGCTGAAGAAAAACGAATATCAGGGCACTCCCGTTGAGGGCTAAAAACTTCTAAGGCAAAGACTATCAGCTCATAAACTCATTACCTGACGCAAGGCCTCCCTGAGGTCTTCCTGGCGGAAAGGTTTGGGAATAAAGGCATTCATCCCGGCATCGAGGCATTGGTCTTTATCTTCATTCATGGCATTGGCGGTCATGGCTATAATAGGAATCCGCTCATTTTCAGGAACAGAATGGACACTCTCCCATTCCCTGATTTTCCGTGTTGCTTCCAGACCGTTCATAATCGGCATTTGGATATCCATAAGGATTACATCCAAAGGACGACTTTTGTAAATATCGAAAGCTTCCACACCATTGGAGGCAATTTCAACGGTATGCCCCATACCGTGCAGACTGTGCCAGGCAACTTTTTGATTGATCAGGTTATCTTCGACAAGGAGCACATTTAATTTTCTGCTATGCTTTTCCAGATTCTCTGTTTTCTTTTCGCCCGCTTCATCTTCCTGTTCATCCGCTTGCAGATCAATATCAAGGATCCTGCTGACAATACGAATCAATTGCCTTTGCTTTACAGGTTTATAGAAATAATCACTAAAACCAACTTCCTCAATATCGGTGCGTTCCAGCAAATCAGTCATCGAAGAAAGCAAAAGCATTTTATTGTGCCGCAATTTATGGTCGGATTGGATCAAGCGCGCCAGGTCCATCCCATTCATTTTGGGCATATTGTAATCGATAATAAGTAAATCGAAGGACTTATTTTCTGCTCGCAGAATATTTAAAGCCTGTTCACCATCTACGGCCAGTACTACTTCTGAGCCGGCTATCTCAAGGTATTTCTTTAAAATAATCCGGTTTGTATTGTTATCATCAATAACCAAAAAGCGCTTTCCTTCGAGCACCTTACCAATGAATTGTTTTTCACTTTCTTTTTCAGAAAAACCCAAAGGAATTTCCACCTTAAACTCGCTACCATTACCCAATTCGGAATCAATAATAATTGTTCCGCCCATCAAATCAACCAGACGGCTAATGATCACAAGCCCCAATCCGGTGCCGCCATACTTTCTTGTTGTTGAGCTATCTACCTGACTGAAGGGCTGAAAAAGATTTTTCTGTGCTTCTTTACTGATTCCGATACCGGTATCTTTCACGCTGAAGCAAACTTTCGCCTGCTTTTCTGATAATTCGATCAAAGAACAGCTAAGCAGAACCTCTCCTTTGGCAGTAAATTTCACAGCATTGGAAAGCAGGTTAATCAATATCTGGCGGATTCGTTGTGGATCTCCGATCAGCTCGGCAGGAACTTCCGGGTCAATCCAGCTGATCAGGTGCAGTTTCTTTTCGCCGGCTTTCAGGGCAAGCAGTTCTGTAACGCCTTCGACCAACATGCGTGGGTTAAAAGCTATGCTTTCCAGCTCAATCTTATTGGCTTCAGCTTTTGAAAAATCCAGGATATCATTAACAATGGCGAGCAAATTATTGGCAGATCGGTTGATGATACTGACATATTCCATTTGCTCCGCATTCAGATTTGAATTGGCCACTATTTCCGTCATACCAATTACTCCGTTGAGCGGGGTGCGGATTTCGTGGCTCATATTGGCCAGGAATTCTGCTTTTGCTTTTGCAGCCACTTCGGCTCTGTCGCGGGCAATTTTAAGAATTTTCCTTTGCTGAATTGCCCGCAATCTTGCTTCATTGAGCAGGCTCATAAAAAAGCAGAACATCAACAAAAATGCAGAAATCCTTAAAAATCCGGCACGTGTTGCTTCATGAATCACCTGCAGTTTATCGTCCAAACTATAGAAAACAAAATATGCGGCATCCGCTTCACCTTTGACATTAGATATGGGCAAAAAACGGATCAGAAAGTCTTTGCCGTACATATTGAGCGATACCGAGAAGCTTTTGGCATTGCGCAGCTTTGGATTAACTTCTGCCGCTATGGCTATATTTATAGAATCAATAAGGCTTTGCTCCCAGTTATTTGTTGCCCGGGCAAATGTCCGCATGCGGTTATAAAGGCTAAAACCCTCAAAGCCAAAAGATTGATAAGTTGAATCCGAATTTGTAAAACCTTCCTTATCTACAATATCCTGATTGAGCAAAAAAACCGGAAAAGCATCCATTGCCCGTGCTGCTTCTTCTTTTATTTCATTCATTGCAATGCTGATTTCCACACTGCCAATATGCTTTCCCTGATAATTCAAGGGGCTAAGAAAACGGTAACTGTTTTCAATCCGGCCTTCTTCAAATCCTTCCACATAAACCTCTTTTTTATTGGCTAACTGAACAGAATATCGGAATCCCAATAAGTTATCGCCATATTTTTCCGGTTTATGGAAACGCAGGAAACTGCTCCCGTCCGGTTGGTGAAAATGGAAAATCCGGTAATTTTTAAAAAGAATCACCTGATAAAGCCATTTTAATTCCTCATAAAGTTCCTGACGTATTTCGTTTTGCCTGCCTTGATCCGCACCATCGGCACCTGCGTAAAGCGACAAAACCTCAGGCGTATTGATGATAGAATCAAAAATAGATTTCGAAAAATTCCGGTAGGAAAAAAGAGTAGCCTCATAATTCCCCAATGCATCCTGCGTACTTTCCTTTAGATGCTTCTGTTTTACTGTGCCCTCAGCATGCTGCATATAGGCCCAAACCAATAATTCCAGAACCAAAAAAACAGATAAATACAGGAATATCCGAACAAAAATCCGTGATTTTTTTGTTCCTGAAACAATATTCATATCGGTTTCCTGGCTCATTGAAGAAATTTGGAATAACGAATATACAACAATTTCTTTAGGGCAAGGACCTATTGAACCACATAGATTGCCTCCGACATTAAAACTACGGGCAATGCTGAGTCGATAAAAAAACCTTCATCAACTTGCACTAAGACAGAAAAAATACCGTACTGATGGCCAGCTTCTTACTGATATGCCGGAAAATACCTTAAATTAGTCGGGATTTTTTTTTGTGAATCAGTCATTTTTTACTTGCATGAAAACGAAAAGCGCATATTTTTGCGCCGCTATTTTTAATCAAAATATATAATAAAAAATGTCAGCACTCGGACGGCACATTCTTGTTGAATTCTTCGGCTGTAAGCCGGAAGTCATGAACGATGTTTCTTTGATAGAAACCGGTATGGTGGATGCGGCTTTGAAAGCCAATGCAACCGTTATCAATTCAACCTTTCACCATTTTTCACCTTTTGGTGTGAGCGGTGTAGTCGTAATCCAGGAAAGCCACCTGGCCATTCACACATGGCCGGAGTATCAGTATGCTGCTGTGGACCTTTTCACCTGCGGCGATACTGTGGATCCATGGAAATCATTCGACCACCTGAAAGAAGTTTTTGGTGCAACGAATTATTCTGCACTGGAAATGTGGCGTGGCAATATGAATTTGCTCGAACGGGTTGATTTCAAAGTACGCGACAGCCGCGAAACTGCCGAAAAACGCATGAAATCGTCTATGTACAAGCGCGATGTATGGTTTACCGACAAAGACGACAACCAGGCACTCAGCCTGCGCTATACCGGCGAAGTTCTTTACGACAAGGAATCTGAATTTCAGCGTACCCGCGTTATCGACACTTACGCATATGGCAAAACCCTTACCATCGACAATATGGTAATGTGCACCGAAAAAGATGAATACCATTATCATGAGATGATTACGCATCCTGCCCTGATGAGCCTCAATGATGCCAAAAAAGTGCTCGTTATTGGCGGTGGCGATGGCGGAACCATTCGTGAAGTATTGAAGCACAGCAATATTGAAAAAGTTGTAATGGTGGAAATCGACGAAAATGTTGTGGAAGCGGCCAAACTGCACCTCCCTACCCTTTCACAATCCTTCAACCATCCCAAACTGGAACTCATTATTGGCGATGGCATTCAGTATGTTGCCGAAGCAGAAGCCGGAAGTTATGACCTGATTATTGTTGATGGCAGTGACCCGGTGGGGCCGGCAGAAGGACTGTTCAACAAAAAATTCTATCAGGACTGCTATAATGCACTCACAGACAAAGGAATGATCGTTGCTCAGGGCGAATCGCCCATGTTCAACCAGAAAGCCTTTCACCAGATCAATACCTGCTTGAAAGACGTGGCCGGAAAAGACAAAGTGCATACACTCCTGTTCCATATCCCCACTTATCCTTCAGGCGTGTGGAGCATTCAAACCGCTTCAAAAGGTGATGTAAACCCACTGGAAGTTAATGAAAATGATATCCGGAAATTTGTTCAAAACCATAACCTGAACTATTATAACCAGGACATCCATAAGGCAGCATTTATGCTCCCGACCTATGTTAAAAGGCTTTTAAATGAAATCTAACAACAACAGGCTCAGCGATGTAGGCGTCAGCAATGGCGCTTACTTCGGCCTGCCTGATGATGCCGTTTCATCGCAGGTAGTCGTTATTCCGGTTCCATGGGATGCTACAACTTCCTATCGGGATGGAACATCAAAAGGGCCGGAAGCCATTCGTGAAGCCTCTGTTCAACTCGATTTCTACGATACCTATATAAATAATGCGTGGGAAAAGCTTCCCCGAACTTTTCCTTTTCCGCATCCGATTGCTGCCCTTAATAAGCAAATGCGTCCTCTGGCCAAAGAAATCATCCAGCATCTCGAAGAGGGTGGTTCCGAAAACGATCCAATAATCCGGGAAAAGATCAAGAAAGTAAACCATGCTTCCGAAGAATTAAACCTCTGGCTGGAGCAAAAAAGTGCAGAGCTGCTGGCAGCAGGAAAAATTCCTGTTGTGCTGGGAGGTGATCACAGTTCACCTTTGGGCTTAATCCGTGCTTTGACCCAAAAGCATGCCGAATTTGGCATTCTTCAATTCGATGCCCACGCCGACCTCCGCATTGCCTACGAAGGCTTTGAGTTTTCGCACGCAAGCATTATGCACAATGCGCTGAAACTCCCCTCTGTTAAAAAACTTGTGCAGTGTGGCATCAGGGATTTAAGTGCCGATGAGGCCGAACGTGCTGAAAAAGATGATCGGATCGAATTATTTCATGATCAGCAAATTGCAGAAAAACTATTTGAAGGAGGAAACTGGTCGCAAATCTGCGGACACATTATTAATAGGCTTCCTCAAAAAGTTTATATCAGCTTCGACATCGACGCCCTCGACCCGGCTCTTTGCCCAGATACAGGAACGCCCGTTCCCGGCGGAATAAGTTTTAATCAGGCAATTTACCTGCTGCGCAAACTACATGCCAGCGGCAAAGAGATTATCGCTTTTGATTTATGCGAAACCGCGCCCGGCGATTCCGAAATCAATGTCATTACAGCCGCACGATTGCTTTATCAGTTAAGCATCCTGACAGCAGATGCTCAAAATAGCGCGCTCCAAAAAAGGCCATAATATTTACATCCCCCAAAAGTGCCATCAGTCCCTTCTTCTTCATTTTTTTTGACCCTGCCGGGCTAAAAAGCGCCCTTCTGTTGTTATTTTTTCTCATTTTCTTAACATTCAGACAAAAACAGTCCACTTCTTTAAATACTGAATAACAGGAATTTAAACGGAGCGATTAACATTAATTTAAGGTTTTTGAAATCTTTATTTAATCATTCCTTAACGATTCCTTTCATAGCAGGAGTTGGGCGAGGCATATCTTCGCCTCAACAATCTAACAAGCAGATACAATCATTTTGCTGATAAAATTTAGTATGAAAAGAATCTCTATCTTACTCTTCTTCTTCGGTCTGATCCTCATCCAGGCGCAGGCTCAAAAAGGAACTCTTCGTGGCCAGGTAACCGATGCCAAAACACAGGAAACGCTTATTGGTGTTACCGTGGCATTGCTCAATCCTGCAGATGCAAGCATAGTAACCGGCGCCATTACCGATTTTGACGGCAATTATAATATTATGGCCGACCCGGGCTCGTACCTTTTGCGCTTCTCTTTCGTATCCTACGACACTGCTTTCAGAGAAATTGGCCTAACTGCCGGTGCTACAATAGAAAACAATATTGAACTGGGCGAAGCAAATATCTCCCTCGCTGGTTTTACAGTGACGGCAAAAATCAACCGGTCTTCTGAAAATGTTTTGCTGATGGATCAGAAGAAAGCCACCGGAATCACGCAAAGCGTTGGTGCAAAAGAGCTTTCGCGCAAAGGAGCCGGTGATGCCGCTGCCGGCGTTAAAAAAGTTGCCGGTGTTTCCATGATGGGCAGCAAGCAACTTTTTGTACGTGGCCTTGGCGACCGCTACAATGCGGCACAGCTCAACGGCTTGCCGATTGCCTCACCCGATCCCGCCAAAAAGATCATCAAACTCGACATCTTCCAATCTGATGTAATCAAATATTTAAAAGTGCACAAAGCCTACAGTGTGCGCAATTATGCAGATTATACCGGAGCATTGATTGACATCAACACTTTGGATTATCCCGAAGATCCTTTTATGGCTTTTGGCCTGGGTGCTAAATACAATACCAACAGCACCGGAAAAGACTTTATGCGCATTGATGCAAAAGGTTTGCGTTTCTTCGGTTTTGATGTAAACGAGCGCAAAGACCTCACACCGAAGGAATACTGGGTAGCCGACAAATTAACCCAGAAAATCGGTCCGGATTTCAATTACGCTTCCTATGGCTTTACAGATAATGCGGCCATGCCAGCACTGGATTTTGCTATCTCTGGCGGCAAACTTTTTCAATTGAATGAAAAAAGAAAACTGGGCGCAATGTTCAATGTTTCGTTTAACAACGATTACGAATATCATCCCGACGTACTGGATATCCAAGTGAACAAACAAAACATCAAGGATGGCAATTTCATCTCTCAGAAGTATTCCTACAATACATACTTCACATCACTGGCGAGCCTTACCTACGAGCATAACGATAAAAACACCCTCAAATACAACTTCCTTTACCTGAACAACGGGCAGGACGCCTATACGGACAAAACAGGAACACGCCCCGACTGGGCAAGTGGTGAAAAAACGGCCGTAATCCGCAATGCGCAATACATCAATTACCGCCTGTTAACCAATCAATTGGGCGGCAAACACAAAATTGGAAAGCAAATGGAAATCGACTGGAACGGAAGCTTCCAGATTGTTGACTACAATGTGCCAGACCGCAGGGAAGTTGTGTACATCAACCAAAGAACAGACACTCCGGACAAATACGTTTACATGACCTTAAATAATGGAAACGACACCAAGCGCATCATTGTGGAACAAAATTCGGATGAAATCAACCTCTCGCTCAACTTCAAATACAAGCTTGATGAAGAGGGTAAAAAAGGAGAAATCGTTGTAGGTGGGCAGGGACGTCAAACAAGCGTTGACTACCGCTCCTATTATTACGGTTATAAATTCAATACCATGGCCGGAAACGTTACCGGACTGGTTGACTTAGACAATCCCGATGCTTATTTCACCACAGAAGACCAGGTAAGCGGCGATGATTACTATTATCTCGATAGGATTGTGAACAATTCAAAAGATAATATGGGCTATGATGGCAAATCGCATGTTTATGGCGCCTATGCCGATTTTGTTTACAACTTCAGTAAAAAGTTCAGCCTGAATGCCGGTTTACGTGTTGAGGCATCCAAAATGAGCGTTACTCCCGACATGGACGTTGTTGATGGCGACGAGATTGCTTTGGAATACGATAATCTCGACCTTTTCCCTGCTGCCAATCTGAAATACGCCATCAATGAAGACATGAACCTGCGTTTCGCCGGAAGCCGCACTGTAACCCGCCCAAGCTTCTTTGAAAAATCACCTGCCGATATCGTTCCCGAACAGGGAAGCCGCAAAACGATAGGTAACCCTTTTACCAAAGACAGCACTGCTTCCGATGGTTCTTATCTCGAGAACTCCTACAGCAATAATATTGAAATAAAATGGGAATGGTATCCCAATATCGGCGAACTCATTTCGCTTGGAGCCTACGGAAAAATCATCGACCAGCCAATTGAACGCGTTTCAAAACTCAAAGGAGGCACGGATATCACCTACACTTATCAAAATTTCCCCGATCACGGCACTGCTGCCGGAATTGAATTTGAAGCACGCAAGAAATTTGGCAACATCTTTACCGGCCTGAATGCAGCACTCATTTACACCAATGTGAAGATTCCCGAAAACTACAATGAGTTAAATGATGAGCGTCAGTTGCAGGGCGCATCACCCTATTTGATCAATGCAGATATCGGATACGAATTCAAATATGGTGTTGACGACAAACACCGCACTTATACAGCACTGGTTTACAATGTCTATGGAAAGCGAATTTACTCCGTTGGTATCAGCGGCGTAGGAAACCAGTATCAGATGCCTTTTAATTCACTCGATCTGATCATTAAAAACAAAATCAATGACAAATTGAGCATCGACCTTTCCATTAAAAACCTCCTTGATTCCAAATACACCATTAAACAGGATGTATACGAGAATAACGACATGCCGGATGAAATCACTGACAAAGTAGCTGTTTATGAGTACAAAACAGGATTAACATTCGGAATAAGTTTAAAATATTCACTTTAATAATTAATTACCTAACCTAAAACAAATTCGTACAATGAAAAAACGTTTTAACATTTATCAGGTATTGATGGCCGTAATGGTCATGGTAGCCATGACATTCACCGCATGTAGCGATGATGATGATCCGGAACCAACTCCGACACCAACTCCAACGCCTACAGAAACTCTTGAAGGCGACATTACTGAAAGTCTGACAATCGAAGGCGAGATCGCCCTTAAAGGTAAGGTTCATGTAAAAGATGGCGTTGTCCTCACAATTAAAGAAGGTGCAACAATCACAGCTGATGCCAATGAACTTTCTTACCTTTTGATTGAGCAAGGTGGCCAGATTATTGCGGAAGGTACTGCCGCCAATCCTATTGTTATGACTTCCGATCTTCAGGAAGCCGGTGCATGGGGTGGTATCCATATTTGCGGTAAAGCTCCTATCAACTCTGGAGCAACCGGCCTGTCTGAAATTGGCGACGCCGTTTATGGCGGAACGGATGCAGCTGACAACTCAGGTACTCTTAAGTACGTACGTGTTGAATATTCAGGTACTTCACTCGACGAAGAACACGAAGCAAATGGTATTTCTTTCTACGGTGTAGGTAACGGTACTACTGTTGACTATATCGAAGTTTATATTGGTGCTGATGACGGTATCGAATTTTTCGGCGGTACTGTAAACATCAAACATACAAAAGTTTATGGTTGTAGAGACGATAGTTTTGACTGGACAGAAGGCTGGAGCGGAAAAGGTCAGTATCTGATGGCCGTTCAAACTGACGAAGGTGACCGCGGTTTTGAAGGCGACAACCTTGAATCTGACCACAGCGCTACCCCAATGGCTATGCCGATGATGTCGCAGGTTACTCTTATTGGTAAAGGTGATGCCGAAAACTACGGCATGAAACTGCGTCGCGGTACTGCCGGAAAATTTATGAACTTCATCGTAACCGGTTTCGACAAGCGCACCATCCACGTTGAAAACTCACAAACACTCCGTAACGTTAACAACGAACTGCTTGATGTTGACTATTCTTACATCAACTCAGCGGTAACAGATATGCCAATCAAATATTCTGACGATGAAGGCGATCCTGTTGAAGTAACCAAACCTTTCGAGCTTTCTGAAAATCTCCACCTGCAAAACCTTACCGAAGGTGTTGATGGAAGCACAACTTTCGATGGCGGTTTTGATATGTCGCTCGAAGATGCATGGTTTGACAATGATACTCAAATTGGTTCCGGTAACGCTTGGGCCAATGGCTGGACAAAAGGTGATGACGGTTCTGTAGATCCTACACTTCCACGTTATAGCGCACTCGAAGGCGATATCACCGAAAGTGGTTATGTAGAAGGTGAAGTAGCTCTGACCGGTGCCGTACATGTGAAAAACGGTGTAAAACTCTATTTCCGCGCAGGTGCTGTTGTTACAGCTGATGCTGACGAACTTTCTTACCTGCTTATCGAGCAAGGTGGCCAGATTTTTGTTGAAGGTACTGCCGACGCTCCGGTTATCATGACTTCCGAACTGGAAGAAGCCGGTGCATGGGGTGGCCTCCACATGTGTGGTTATGCACCGATCAACTCAGGCGCTACAGGTCTCTCTGAAATCGGAAATGCTGTTTACGGTGGCGATGATGCCAACGACAACTCAGGCACAATCAATTACCTGCGCGTTGAATATTCAGGTACTGCACTTGACGAAGAACACGAAGCAAACGGTATTTCAATGTACGGCGTTGGTGCTGGTACTACTATTGATTATGTTGATATTTATGTTGGCGCTGATGACGGTATCGAGTTCTTCGGTGGCACTTGCAACATCAAGCATGCACGTGTTTGGGCTTGCCGCGATGACTCTTTTGACTGGGTTGAAGGCTGGAGCGGAATGGCTCAGTATATCCTCATTCAGCAAGGCAACGAAGGTGACCGTGGTTTTGAAGGTGACAACCTGAAATCTGATAACAACGCTACGCCAATGTCCAATCCAACTTTCTCCAACGTTACTATGATCGGTGCCGGTGATGCTGAAAACTATGGTATGAAACTCCGTCGTGGTACGGGTGCTATGATCATGAACGTGATTGTGGGTGGTAACTTCGACAAGCGCACAATCCATGTTGAAAATACAAAGACACTCCAGAATGTTAATGACGAACTGCTTGATGTTGATTATGCTTACCTGAACAATAATGTTTCTGATGTAGCAATCAAGTATTCTCCAAATGAAGGCGAAACTTTTGAAGTAAGCAAGCCTTTCGAACTTTCTGATAATGTGCACCTCCAGGACCTGACCGGATTCAACGATCCTTCACAGACTTTTGATGGCGGCATGGATATGTCAACTGTAAACGCATTCTTCGACGCTGATACTAAAATCGGTTGTGGAACAGAATGGGCCGGTTGGTTAAAGCCAATTAGCAAGTAACCTCATACTTTTCATACATTGTATCAAACCTGATTAATTCATGAAATTTCGTCATGAGAGCACAAAACGCAATAAGAGAAAGGGAGCGCATATTTTTGGCGCACAGGAATAGCCATAGCTATTTTGAGCACCAAAAAGATAGCATTCCTTTCTATTGCAGCGGTTTGTACTCGCAATAGAATATTTTATGAATTATTCAGGTTAAGGCTGCCTCCTTTTGGGGGCAGTTTTTTTTTGCCTTTGCTCAAAAAATTATTCTATTTTGCTTGACATTATGAACATATGTTCATAACTTTGCCTCCTCAACAAATTAATTAACGTATAAAAGGAGGTAATTATGCCCGCAAGAGATAATACAGGCCCCAACGGAATGGGACCAATGACAGGCAGAGGACTTGGAAACTGCCGTGGAGACAACAGGATTCAGAATCAGGGACGCGGCATGGGCTACGGACGCGGAAGACGCGGTGGTGGCGGAGGATTTGGTCTGCGCAACCGTTTCCGCTTTGGCGATGAAGAATTCATCAAGACGGAAAACGACCGCATTGCCGATTTGGAAGATGCTTTGAAAGCAGCACAGGAAGAAATCCGCCGATTAAAAGCAAAAGGCGAATAATGAACGGCAAAGGCAAAAAGCCGGGATCCGGTCTCGGCATGGGACGTGCCGGGGGTCAGGGGCGCAACAAAGGCGGAGCGCATGGCCCCGGAGGTTATTGCGTGTGCGCAAGCTGTGGCTACAAACAGTTACATGAGCAAGGCGTAAAATGCACTACAATCAAATGCCCCGAATGTGGGAAACCGCTCATCCGAAAGGAACTACTCGATGCTAAAAACAAATAAATTTTGTTAGTTTTGCATTATAAGGGGTGTCAACAGGCACCCTTTTTAATTTAAAAAAAATGAAAACATATCTCGAATGCCTGCCCTGCATGATGCAACAAGCCCTGCGTGCTGCACGTGCCGCCACTGATAGTGAACCGCTGCAAAAAGAAATCCTCAACCGCTGCGGGGAACTGATACGCGAAATCCCGATGGAAGCCACACCGCCGGAAACTGCTGCCAAAGTTTACGAAATCGTGAAAGAAATCAGTGGAAATCAGGATGCCTATAAAAAGCAAAAAGAGCAACACATTGCCGAAGCCATAAAACTGCTTCCTGATCTGCGCAAAAAAATTGAAGCATCCGAAAACCCGTTAAATACTGCAGCTCGTATGGCCATTGCCGGCAACATAATCGATCTTGGCGTACATTCTGATTTCAACATACTCGAAGAAGTTGACAAAATCCTGGATATAGATTTTGGCATCAATCATTTTAAGGCCTTTGAAAAACAATTGCACAAAAGCGATTGGATCCTCTATATCGGCGATAATGCCGGAGAAAGTGTTTTCGACCGCTTATTGATTGAGCAAATGGGCAAAAGAACCATCTATCTCGTGCGCGATCAGGCTGTGATCAATGATGTCACTTATCAGGATGCAGTAGATTCCGGTCTGGATGAAGTTGCGGAGATTAAATCCTCAGGCTGCCCGTCACCGGGGCTCATTTTAGACCAATGTAATGAGGATTGCCTGGAACTTTTTAAAACGGCACCTATGGTTATCAGCAAAGGCCAGGGAAATTACGAAGCCCTCTCCGATTGCAGAAGGCCGGTTTTTTATCTCTTAAAAGCCAAATGTCATGTAATCAGCGAAATTATCGGCGTGAATAAAGGTGATATTGTATTGGAATTGAGAGACTAAAACAACAATCCCTATAAAACAATCTACCGGACTAAACTACATACAGCTGCAATATCCGGTGCTTATTTTCGCTAAAAGCACTCATAATAATCAAGTATTTAGATAAAGAACAGAGCCACACCGCCAACCGCCACAAAAGCTCCGGCAATTTCGCGCAGGCTAACTTTCTCTTTAAAAATCAAAACAGAAGGCAGGATTATAAGCACGGGTGTAAGCGACATCAGCGTTTGCGCGATGCCTGCTGAAGTAAATTTCACTGCCACCAATGAAAGCGTAACTCCGAGAAAGGGACCAAAAAAAGCGCCTCCACCGGTAAACATCATAGCTTGCTTATTTTTGACTGCCGCAAAAACCTTATGCCAGCGTTTCATAAAAGAGAACACAATCATGAAACCAACAGCTCCTGCCATCACGCGGATATGTGTTGAAGCCACAACATCATAACCGGCCATGCCTTTTTTGCTTAGCACCAGACCAACAGCCTGACCTGCAGCACCTCCAAATGCCAGGAGCAAACCCAAAGGATTGTTAAACCAATTTTTTATCCCGTTTTTTTTGCCATCAGCAACTTTTGCCGGACGGTTCAAAATCACCATCATAATTCCGCTCAATGTAATGAACATGCCCATTAGAGCACGCAAATCCATGGTTTCACCAAGAATAATCCATCCGCTAATGGCAGCAATTGGAGGTGACAATGCCATAATCAGCATTGAAATCCTTGCGCCCACAACCACAAAAGCCTGAAACAACAATAAATCGCCTATGGTAAAGCCCACAATACCGGAAAGCGCCAGCCAAAGCCAGTTATGCAGGCCGGCATCAAGAGGAAGGAAAAGCCCGCGACTGATCCAGCTTACTGTTCCCAGAAATACAAAAGCCAATAAAAGCCGGATAAGGTTAACAGACAGAGAACCAATCTTTTTCCCGGCAGCTTCAAAAAACATGGACGTAGCTGTCCAGCAGAAAGCCGTGCCTATTCCGGCCAATTCACCATAATATTGTTCCATACGAATATTTCAGGGGCACAATTTGGCAAAAATATTGTTCCAGTACAAATTTTGTCTTCGGAGATTCATTGTCCGCAAACCTCAACGGCAGTTTTACCTTACTGCAACAATGTATCAATGCTGTTGCATCAAGGATGATTTGCCGTTGTGGTACTACACGGAATTTTGTGGAAAGAAAAATTACTATATTTCAAACAGATCCCTCCAAAGTTTCCCAATACTTCGGAAACTTTATCGGAATGACGCGTTTTTATGAAGTCAGGAGGCAAATGCGGCGCACTTCGACTCCGCTCAGTGACCAGGCCACATTTGCCTTAAACACCTAATAAACAGCGTCATTCCGACCGGAACAAAGCCAAACGAAGTGATTAAGGCTTTGTGCAGGGAGGAATCTGTTAGGGATCCAAGTTCATTTATATATATCTACATATTTTTTTCAAATATTATTTTTACCCACGAAATTCCTAGTATAGCCACTGTCGTATCCGGAAAATCTGAATTAAAAATACACTAACCTTTAATTTCTAATAAATTTTTTATATCTTTAGCATCTATATATATTTCGATTTATAACCATAAAACTCAAAATTATGGCATGTGTTAACGGTGTGAAACCACTTAAAAAGAAAAAGAACAAAGAAAACGTAGTTGAAAATTTAAAAAAGGAGGAAAAACCCATGAACGGAACAATGGTAAGGCAGGAAATGCCGGAATTTGAAATGGACGCATTTGACGCAAAAACAGGTCATTACAAAACAGTGAAGAGCTCAGATTACAAAGACAAATGGACTGTTGTTTGCTTTTACCCGGCAGACTTTACATTTGTGTGCCCAACAGAGATCGCGGCCATGAATGCCCACTACGATGAATTCGAGAAGCTGGGTGTTGAATTGTTGCCCGTATCGGTCGATTCAAAATTTTCGCATAAAAGATTTGTGGAAACCGAGCCCATCCTAAAAGGGCTGAAACTAACTATTGGCGCCGACACGACCAAAGAAGTTGCCCGTGCTTTTGGCGTTTTGATTGAAGAAGAAGGCGTTGCTCTGAGAGGACGTTTCCTTTTCAATCCTGATGGCGTATGCGTTGCGCAGGAAGTTCAGGCCGATTCGGTAGGAAGAAACGTGAAGGAATTCATCAGGCAAATCCAGGCATGGCAACACGCCAGCAAAACCGGAGAAGTTTGTCCCGCAGGATGGAGGCCCGGAAAGAAAACCCTGCCTGTTCAAACCCATGTAGAAGAAATGACCGGCAAAGTGGGCGATTTTATTACGTTGGAGGAAATCCTCAGCTAAACAACATGAAGCAGGAAAATTAATAATAGCCCGAAAAATGCCCATCTGAGAATCACAAACCAGCATTTTCGGGCTTTTTAATTGAAATTCAGGAAGTAAAACTGTACTTTTGAACATGCAAAAACACATCTGTAAATCTTTTGCATAAAGAACACACAGGATAAAAGTAAGATCTGCACCTATGGAGAAAAGTATATCATTCAAGAAGGCACTAATCGGTATATGCCTTGTTTTATATTCATTTACAGCTATTTACTCACAGAATACTGACAGTCTTTTGCTGCTTACACAATCCACAGACCCACAAATAAGGGCAGAAGCTTATGCATCTTTAGGCAACAACAGGAACTTACCTGCCGGTGAAAGGTTAGATTATGCACAAAAAAGCCTGGAGATCGCCAAAGAACAAAATAACAAAAGTGCAGAAGCTTATGCGAACTACATTGCCGGCTCGGCCTATACAGATGCCGGTGAATATGATAAAGCCGTTTCTTGCTTGCAAAATTCGATTACTCTTTACGATGCACTCAAGGATCTGAAAATGAAAGCCCGTTCGCTTGATGTGCTCGGACGAACCTATTTCTATTTGAGGCAACCGGCCAAAAGTTTAGAGATGATGGAAAAATCGAACGCCATAAAACTTACTTTGGGCGATCCGCATGAAATTGCATGGTCGAATATAGGACTGGGAAATGTTCATGCAATTATGGGAAACCTGGATGAAGCACTGGAACTCTTTCTCGAATCTCAAAAAATCCTTGAAAGACTCCATGAAACAGAAAATATCAGTAAAGTTTACAATAATATAGGTAATATATATTTCGCTAAAGGAGAAATGAACAAGGTGCTTCCATACCGTTTAAAAGCGCTGGAATTAGACCGGGCAGCAAATGATGAACGGCAAATATCGATTAAAACCTACAATATGGCCGAATACTACCTTGCTGTAAATGAAGCAGGGAAAGCGCTGCCCTATCTGGAAGAATCCATTAATCTCGCCGAGAAACTTCAGGATAAGGAACTCAAGCTGGACAATTTGAAATTATTTACCGAATACTACATTCTCATCAACGACCACAATCAGGCCCTGGAATTTTTCAAACAATCCTTTTTACTCAGCGAAGAGCTGTTTAGCAGTGAGTTAAGCGAGCAAATAAGTGAAATGCAGGCACTTTTTGAAACGGAGCAAGCCATAAAAGAAAAGCAAATATCCGAGTTAAACCTTGCAAAATCAGAAGAAGAAAAAAACGTTTTGCTTTTACTTTTTATCGTCGCGATACTGGTTTTGGGCATTTTTATCTTCATCTACCATCAAAAGAAAAAATTCAACATCTTGCTCAAAGCACAGGTAAAGCAGAAAACACTGGAGTTGGAAGAAGCCAATATTGAGTTGAAAAATAATGTTGAACTGCTGATCAAAGCAAAGGAAAAGGCTGAAGAAAGCGATCGTTTAAAATCGGCTTTTCTGGCCAATATGAGCCACGAGGTGCGTACACCAATGAATGGAATACTCGGTTTTACCAAATTATTACTGAAACCTGACCTGAGCAGCGAAGAAAAAGAAAATTACATCAATATCGTGCACAAAAGCGGGCAGCGCATGCTCAATACAGTAAACGATATTGTGGAAATGTCGAAAATTGAAGCCGGTCTTGTTGACATCAATAAGAAAGAAACTGATTTTAACAAACATGCCCGGGATATTCTGAATCAATTCAGTCCGGAAGCAGAAAACAAAGGGCTTAAAATAAAGATAGAAGAACTACTACCTGAAGACGATAAAATACTGAATACTGATCCGAACAAACTGGATACAATTCTTACAAACCTGATTAAAAATGCAATTAAATACACTTCGAAAGGCAGCATTTCCCTCAAATGCTACAGGAAGGGCAATGAAATAGAATGCGCAATAGCCGACACAGGAATTGGCATACCAAAAAACAGGCACAAAGCTATATTCGAGCACTTTACACAAGCCGACATCGAAGACAAAAATGCGTATGAAGGTGTTGGCCTTGGCTTGTCGGTTTGCAAAGCTTATGTTGAGATGCTGGGTGGAAAAATAAGCGTAGAAAGCGAAGAAGGAAAAGGATCGATATTTTATTTTACTCTGCCGTATGCCAATTAAAAAAAGATGAAGATGGAGGATTGATCAGCAACCTACTATTCCGCGATATACAACTGATCTCCGGCAAAATAAAGTTTTGAATCCTCGCAAAAAGCCTGATTTCTGATAACATGGGCTGTTTCATATTTCCATTTTAAGGCTCCGCTTGCCAAATCCAGAACATAAAGGTTTTTATCGTCGCTCCCGAAAATTACCGAGTCTCCGCAAATTAATGGTGATGAATGCACTGCCCGACCGCATTCAAATTTCCAAAGCAAGCCGCCGCTGTGAATATCCAGACAATATAAATTTCGGTCTTTACTTCCAAAAAGGACATAATCTCCACGGATTGCAGCCGAGCTGAATATTGGTCCGGCAGCATCAAAATGCCAGTTGATTTTTCCGTCATCATCCCGCAGGGAGTAAAAACGCCCGGCAAGCGTGCCCACAAAAAGATTCTGGCCATTGGAGGCCGGACTGGCATGAATGCCTCCGTTCAACTGTTGTTTCCAAATAAGTTCAGCTGTTTGAAAATCAAGCGCATACAAAAATGCATCGCGCGAAGCCTGAAAAACCCTTTTGCGGTAAACCAAAGGCGAAGCGACAATCCAGCCAGCTGTTTTAAAGGAACGCAGCAGGCTGCCATCAAGTGTGCCGAGGAAATATAGCGTGCCATCCATTGAACCGCAAAGCACAACTTCATCATAAATAAAGGGCGAAGCATAAACCCAGTCGCCGGTTTTAAATTTCCAGCGGCAGAACCCATTGGCCTCTTTCAGGGCGTAAATATGATGATCAAAACTCCCGAAATAGATATTTTTCCGATGTACAGCCGGCGTAGAACGTATCGCTTTCTTTGCCTGAAAAGTCCATTGAACAGAGCAGCTCAAGGGATCAAAACAAAACAACTGCTTGTTTTCGCTGCCAAAATACAGTTTTCCTTCATGTAAAACCGGACTGCTCAAAATGCTGCTGACTTCGAAAAAAGTGCATTTTACTTTCTCCGGTATTTGAAAGAGACAATCGCTTATATGTCCGCTTCTCAGGTTATTGCAACGAAAAACAGCTGCAGGGATTTCTTTTCCGTCATCAATTTGCTGCACCAATTGATCGGTTATCTGCACCAAAAAATTTGATTCGGCCAGTTCAATTTCCAGTTGTCGTCGGATGGGCTTATTGCTCATGCAGTTCGGCTTTCAGGCTTTCGCATTCCGTTGTAAATTTTTCTTTTAATCCGGCAAAATAAACATCCCAATCATCAATCCGTTGAATACTAAGCCAAACAGGGGCATTTTCAATTTCGCCGGTTTCGGCCTGCACGCTGTAAATATCTGCTTTAAGTTTCGTTAGATAATTCTTCAGGCGCTGTTTTTCATTGAGCTGGATATCGCGGCTTCCAAAGTCCAGGTTTCCGCTTTTCAGCATTTTGTAGATTTCTTCAATGCGTGCAATATCATTATAGAAATAAGCATTGTTCAGCTCATGGAAAATCTTTTCGGCCTGCTCCTGCATTTCCTCTGCGACCATATCTGGATGGCATATTTTCGATGCTTCGCGGAACAATTGCTTAATTTTTTCTTTATCTTTCTTATTGAGATTGGGCACGGATTTCTGTTCCGAAAAATGTTTCCTGCTTTGCTGGTAGCGTTTGTAATCCTCTTCCGCTTTGTTTACTTTCTCTTCATTTTCGCCACCAAAATCGCGCAGGGCTTTTTCCCAGCGCAAACGCAGCAATTCAGACATGATCATGCCCAATTCATGGTTATGTCGGATCCGGAACCGATTGATGGTTTTGCTGATATCGGCTTTACGCCCCTGAAGCACAGACAATCGCGTTTCCAGCAATTTGATTTCGGTACGCATCCCGGCAATTTCGAGTTCTGCTTGTGCAAGCGGCTGCATATTGCTCTTCAGATAATCGTTGATAAAAGCAATTGCATTGAGCGGATTTTGATGCAAACAATTGCGTATGGATTCCGCCAACTGAACATCCGAAGCAGTTTGCCCCAAAGCATCAAGCTCGCTTTCAGCCTCTGAAATGTCAGATTCAGCGATCAGTTCGCGGATCAGGCGCAATCGTTTAAAGAGCATAAAATTTATTTTTGATAAACTTTTTCGCCATTGATCCAAGATTGATCTACCTGAAGGACAGGCACATCATCAATAGGCATTTCCATGATATCTTTATCAAAAATGACAAAATCGGCAAATTTATCCGGTTCCAGGCTACCTTTTTCATTTTCTTCAAAGCTTGCTTTAGCAGCCCAGATGGTCATACCTTTAAGTGCTTCCTCACGGCTGAGGGCATTTTCCATTTGAAAACCTTCTTCGGGATACTGTTTCAAATCTTTACGTGCCACAGCTGCATAAAATGTATAAAGCGGATTAATATCTTCGATTGGAAAATCGGTTCCCAGCGGAATCCATGCGTTTTGCTCCATCAAATCTTTGAGTGCATAAGCACCCTTAATTCGCTCTGCTCCTACCCTGTCTTCGGCCCAGTACATATCGCTTGTTGCGTGTGTAGGCTGCATGGAGGGAATGATATTATATTTCCCAAATTTCTCAAAATCATCAGGATGCACAATTTGCGCATGCTCCACGCGCCAACGCAGGTCGTTTTTACCTTTCAATTGTTCGGCATACACATCCAATACCAGGCGCACAGCAGAATCACCAATGGCGTGCGTATTTACCTGCAGTCCTTTTTCGTAAGCTTTTTTGCAGATATCGCGGTAAAATTCCATGGGGTTAACCACAAGACCGGTATTGCCCGGATCATCGGAATAATCGTCCAGCATTTTTGCTCCGCGCGATCCTAAAGCGCCATCGGCATACATTTTTACAGAATGCACATGCAGGCGATCCGTTTTATAAGGCGCTTTTTCCAGCATTTCTTCAAAACCTTCTCCTTCGGGCGACATCATCACATCCTGGCGCATTTTCAGTTTCCCGCTTTTTTGCAAGCTGTCAATCAGGTCGATGGTCGGTTTATCCAATCCGGCATCCATCACGGAAGTAAGCCCAACGGCAAAACAGTTATTTTCAGCCTGCTGCAAGGCATCTCCTTTCAAATGTTCTTCAAATTCCGGAATTTTTTCGCGCACTAATTCCATTGCATTATCGACCAATAGCCCATTTTGAAGCACAATTTCACCACCTTCAACTTGTGTATTTTCGTTAATTCCGGCTCTTTTCAAAGCTTCAGAATTTACAAGGGCGGCATGTCCATCAATACGGATAAGATAAACCGGATGATCGGGAAAAATATTATCGAGTTCGGCAATGGAAGGATAATTTTGCCCTGGCCAGTCGTTTTGATCCCAGCCACGTCCCATCACCCATTCGGTGGGATGTGTTTTATGATAGTCTTTTAAGCGCTGAAGCACTTCTTCAAAGCTCGCAGCTTCCTTGAGGTCGGCACGTCGGTATAGATTTTCTCCGTATCCGTAAAAATGGCAATGCGCATCAATAAAACCCGGATAAACTATTTTATTATTCAGGTCTATTTGGTTTTGCGTGCTAAAACCAGCGAGAATTTCATCATCACTGCCCACAGCAAGAATTTTCCCATCGGCAACAGCCATGGCCTGAACAATCTGGAAATCAGGGTTTACAGTATATATTTTAGCATTATATATAATCAGGTCTGCATTTTGCTTCATAGTACATGCATTAAAAATCAAGAGAATAAAAACGGAAAATGAATAGTACTTTTTTAACATCGGGACATCCATTTAATTTTAAAAATTAACAAATTTCTGAAGATATCGTTCGTTTGCAAGATCGATCAATATGTAACAGGAAGAGATATTGTTTTTTTCAAATTCATGGATTCTGAAGCTCATCTTCTCTGCGCTTTTCATTTTTCCGGAATACAATTCTGCCCGGTGGTTTGCCCGGGAATCCATCAGGTGCACACGGCAAAATTCCACATCTTGTTGTGGGCAGATATCAATTTGTTTCAAATCAGGATTTGTTTTTATCCGGAACAAGCCGTTTCCTTTTGACCGGGAACTCCCATCGCGCAGGCGGAAATCACTTACACGAGGCAAATGGTCACTGGCAAGGGAAGTGGTATTGGGATCGAATTGATATTTGTCAAGATGCTCTTTAGTCATTGTTTCGGTGCACAGCACAAATGATTTGGCCACTGTCATCACGCTATTACTAAACAGATGGTAATCAAGACGTCCCGGCCAGTAATCTGATTGGTCGTTGCGCCAGGTATAGGCCATTTTCTTATCAGTATGACGTGCAATTTCATCTTTAAGTTGCGAATTGTCCCAGTCGGGATGATCGCCTTTGCCCCATTTTGCTGTATCCATAATTTCGCCGCTTAGAAGTGTCTTCAGCTGCTGTGCATCACCAACGAGGTTCAAGTCACCACTGATTACGAAAGGGCATAAATCAGGAAAATCAAGAACTCCGCCTTTGTTCACCCCATCAAGGATGAAGGCCGCAAGCGCATCAGCCTGATTTTGCCTGATATCATCAGAGTTGCAGCATTTTAAATGTGTATTGATTACAATAAAATGCTTCTGTTTTTCGCCGGGAATTTTATATTGCACCGCAGTGATACGGGCTCCGGGCAAAACATTCCAAAAACGTTCCTGTTCAAAAACCGAGCAGGTAACATTGCCCTCATCTGCTTTGAGGCACTTCCATGTTTGATTGGGAAAAACATCCTTTAAAAAATTTTCTACTTGCTTAGCATTAGAGTTCCAGCATTCATTAAAAGTAATGATGTCGGGACTGGTCTCGGCGATAATTTTCTTAAAAAATAGTTTACGCTGCTCATCCAGAAGACCATCATTCAATACGTTATAGGTAAGCAGACGTATATCCTCTTCGGCTTTATCGAATTCTATATTTTTTACTGGGAAAGAATTATCCTGAAAGACATAAGTAAAAAACTCTCCATCATTGGGCATCAAATCTCCGCCGCCGGATGATTCGTAAAAACACAACCTAATGGTATCGGAAGGGAAAAGCCGTTGTATTCCGTCGGGTTTTGCATCCCTTTTTATGGCCAGCTCAAAATCGCGTGATGTTACCGAAGGCAGGCAACGCAGGCCAATCGAAGAAAATTTCACAATGTCGGGCGTGCCGTCAATATTAAAATAGCCTTTTTTCCCACCAAAAGACCAGCCAAGCTCAGCGCCAATACCATTGACCCGATAACCGGTCCAGAAATTGTTATCGGTATCAATTTCCAAATATAAGTTATAGGCAGCATTTATCAAAGTTTCTTTAGACAGCCGGAAATAAATATAGAGAAAATCATCATCATTGGTCACTGAGAAAGACACAAAGTCCACATCTTTCCCATCATTTTCGGTATCGATATAATTTGTTTGCACATCATCCCACTCGCAAAACTTCCCATCAAGTTTCACTTCAACATCTTGTGCCACTGTAAACGTGGGCATTATGAAGAGCAGCAGGAAGGTTTTTATCCATTTTCCCATAATTCGTATGCTTTGGCACGAAATTACAAAAATGAACGATACAGTTTGCATTTTGCCAGTGCATATAAATACAGCATACCCCATCTGCCGACCTGTTGCATTTCTCAGTTATTAAAAAGTTATTAACCCTTGATAATCAGAACTGGGGTTTGTTCTATTTTAGTAGCAGAAAAAATTGCTGGAATGGCTGTAATGCAAAAAAAGAGGAGCAAACGGAAAAAAGTCCGTTACAATCAGGTGAAATTCAAGCTCACTTCTTATCAGAAGAAGTCTTTGGAGAATTACTGCCATTTGAATAATACCACTCCCATTCAGGCAATTAAAGATGCGATTCGCGACTACACCCAAAATTACCGTCAAAAACCGGAAAAACCTGATCCGCGGCAGCTGGATTTATTTGCAGAGCTTGACAATCAATTAAGCTTATTTGAGGAATAGCCTGCGGTATTACTGACCGCCTGCATAAAAAGGCACCCGGTTAGTGATCGACCGCCCCAGTGTAACTTCATCGGCATATTCCAGTTCATCGCCAATTGCAATACCCCGTGCTATGCTGCTCACTTTCACTCCGGTATCACTGATTTGTTTGTAGATATAGAAATTAGTAGTATCACCTTCCACTGTAGGTGAAAGCGCAAAAATCACCTCTGTAATATCCTCATTACGTACCCTTTGCACCAGTTTATCAATATCCAGGTCGGCAGGCCCGACACCGTCGATGGGCGAAATAATGCCACCAAGTACATGGTACAAACCTTTATATTGCGCCGTATTTTCAATGGCCATCACATCGCGTATATCTTCCACAACACAAATGGAATGCTGGTCCCGCATGGGATTGCTGCACACACGGCAAAGATCTGCATCCGAAATGCTGTTGCACTTTTTGCAATATTTAATTTCCTGACGCATGCGCATTAATGATTCGCTCAGCTGACGCGTACGGTGTTCATCTTCGCGCAATAAATGCAAGGCCAGGCGAAGAGCCGTGCGACGGCCAATACCCGGTAAACGCGAGAGCTCATCTACAGCCTGCTCCAAAAGTACTGAAGGATAATCTTCCATAGTTGTTCGTTCATCATTGTTTTGCCCGATTTATTTCCACAAAAGAATATTTTCCACAGCAAAACGTTGTACAAAGGTATTATTTTTGCGCGCTACAATACTTTTTCAAAGCAAATGAACATGACAAAAAAAAGCCTTCTGACAGCGGTCCTCATTAATATTTTCCTATTAACAATCAGTTTTACAAGCTCTTATGCACAGGACACCAATCAATATGACAGTGCGGGCAACAAACACGGTTTTTGGGAAGCAAAATATGAATCGGGGCAAACCAAATACAAAGGGCACTACGATCATGGTGCACGCACAGGCGAATTTTTATTCTATTTTGAAAACGGAACCGTAAAAGCCAAAAGTAATTTCTACGATAAAGGAAACAAATCAAAAACAAGCATCTACAACCCCAATGGCCAGTTACTGGCCGAAGGTTATTATACTGATAAAAGGCGCGACAGCATTTGGACCATGTACGACACCGAAAGCGGTCTTCCCTTAGGTATTGAAGTTTATGAAAATACACTGCCCAATGGGATTTGGAAGAACTTTTATCCGGGTACAGAAGTTATTGTACGCGCAACCGAATGGAAAGATGGCCAGCGCCATGGCTCTGAAAAAGAGTATTTTGAGAATAGTCAGCTAAAAAATGAAGTGGTATTTCAAAATGACCTGCTCGAAGGACCGACACAATCATATTTGCCCGACGGTTCCCAAAATATGAAAGGACAATATAAAAACAACAAGCGGCAGGATTTATGGATTTATTTCAATGAAGAAGGTGAGACAGAATTAATAGATTTCTTTAATCAAGGAGTGCAGGTCTTCACCTATTTTCCTAAAAACGACTCAAGCAGCGTCCTTGTAAACGAAGATGATATGAAGGCTTTCCGCTTTAAACTGGATTCATTAAGAAAAGCCGCAGCTCAGTAAGATTACGAAAAACCTTTTGCCCACTTGTTTGCAATCGCTCTTCGGATTGATGTCCCTGAGCAAGTAAAACGCACGGACATCCTAAATCCCTGGCAACTTCATAATCATGCAAGGTATCTCCGATCAGGCAAAACTGCCCGGCATCCATGCCTGAATTTGCAATCAGGTTTTTCCCTTGCTGCAATTTCCCCGAAGCCAAAACATCGCCAATGCCCTGAACACTAGTAAAATAATCCAATAGCTTATAGTGGTTCAGATGACCCAGCAACATTTCGTGTTTCATAGCCGAAAGTACATACTGCTTCTTTTTATGTTTGGCAAAAAATTCCAGCGTTTGGTGCACATCCGGAAACAAATCTGCTTTAGAGGGCACATTTTGATTATAGCGTTCGATAAATTCCGTGCCACTTATGGAAAAGGGTTCTTTTTCAAAATCAAAACCGATGGCCTTGTAATATTCCTGAACAGGGAAGGTAAAGATATCGCGGTAGCGTTTTCGGTTTAAAAGTGCCAACCTGCGATCCGCAAGCATTTGATTCATAGCACTTATACAGATATCAACATCATCGAGCAGGGTACCGTTCCAGTCCCATATCACCGCCTGAAAATCCAATTTCATAGACTACCCGATGAGTTCCTGTACAGCATCAAGAAATGCTGTGGAAGAAAAAGGCTTGGCTAGCACCCGGTCAACGCCGATTTTTTTAGCCACTTCGAGATGCTTTTGGGCACTGATCCGCCCGCCGCCGCTCATCACCATTGTTTTCACGCCGGGAACTTCACGCCGTACATCAAACATTAAGGTAATACCATCTTTCTCAGGCATTATGATGTCGGTAATGATAAGGTCGGGATTATAATCACGGATGCTGTCCATCCCTTCAATGCCATCGGTGGCACAAAAAACTTCATATCCTTCCCCCAAAAGAATATCTTTCAACCCTTCAAGGATATCCGGATCATCGTCTATTAATACAATCTTTTTTTTCATATTGAAAAAGCATTAGGCTCAATGATTCAAAAATACAAAAAAAGTCCATGAAATACGATTTGCGAGCCAATATTCCAAGCTTTTAGCAAAAAAATTCAATTTCACCTGTTTTCTGATGGATAGAAGGCATTGGCCTTATTGCCCCTTCCAATGCAATTCATAAACCGCATCTTTTACTTCCGGATTGTTATACAACTGATCAAAATAAAATTCGAATCCGGGATGTGCTTTTTGAAAGAGTTCCAGCAGGATTTGGAGATACTTTTCCTGCCCCCTACCAATATAAACTTTGATTGGGCGTTCATCTTCAAGTATTTGTGTCGGCGAAACAAACTCGTCCCAATTAAAAAATTTATTCGTCCAGGAATACATCAGATAGTGATCAGGATATGCACTTTTCAGAGCATCAGCAAAATATTTACCGACAGGACCAACTGTAAAATAAGCATTACCCAATGCCCAGCTATTGAAAGGTGTCCCACTGTAATACCCCCTGATTATCAGTCGGTCGTTGGGGGCAATATGCTGATTCACACCAAGAATACGCTTTTGCTGGATATCCGCCCGATTTGGATTCATATGCCCTGAATAGGAATGAACCGCCATGAGCATCATCACAAAAGAAATAACAAGCGTGATTAATTGCATTCTTGCTGCATTTATCTTGTTATGAATGAATGAAGCAGGCAGCAACAAAATTAATATCACAAATGCGGGCTTCAGGCTAAGTGCAGGATTAAAATAATGATAAGCAAAGTGTTTGCAGATAAAAACCACAAGTAGGATAAAACCTGCGCTTAAGGCAAAATGAGCATGGGCAATCCGGCGCACAACAGCATTTCCTTTTGACATAAAAAACGCAGTAATTCCGCTAAGAAGGCTCAATCCTGCCAAAATAAAAACCATAGGATCATATTGGTATAGCTGCATAAACCTGGATGTAAATTGACTCAGGTCAATTACTGAAGATTCGCCGCCGCCCCATTTACCTGAATGCATAAACATATTACCGCTCCAACTCAAAAAGTGCTCCATATTACTGAGCACCGGAAAGGCAAAGGCAAAGAAAAACAGGAGTGCAAACCCAGAAAAATAAATACGCTTTCGCCAGTTTGGCAAAATAAATAAGGGTACAACAAAAAAGGCTGTAAACGACAGTTTTGATGCAATTCCCCATCCAACCAACAATCCAAACAAGAGGGGATAATTCAGCTTTTTATGATTATCGTTGTAGATATAATGCAATACGAGCAAAACAATAAAGGAGAGCGGAATCAGCATAATATTTTCCGGAACTATACGGGCTGATGTATCGATCAGGTTGCTGTTTACAAAAAAAGCAATTTGCAAACTAAGCGCAATCCACATATTGCCACTGTATTCAAGAGCCTTTTTCCCAAGCAAATACATAGCAGGAACAAACAAAAGGCTCAAAAGGGCGAATCCGGCAAAAAGGTATAGTTCCGGATTTTGCACTGTATCAGCCAAAAAAGAGCCACCCCCTGAAAACCAATACACCATGCGTGCTGCCAGTGCAATGAGCAGCTGCAAAGGCGTACCCGGATGATCCATATATCCTGTATCCAGCCTTCCATCAGCCAGGGCTATACCTCCCAGGTAATGAAAATATTCCGGATCGAGTGAAGACAAGTATATCCATCCCAGGTGACGCCGTATCACCAGCGCCATAAACAAATGAAAAAAAGGCAGCAGGCTCAATAGCCACAACTGCTTTTCCCAGCGTATATTTTTAAGCTTTCTTAGCCCTCTCATAATTTCTTGATTCAATTACGTGCAAAGTTAAGGTTTTGATAAATGAGATTTAACCTGCATTATTCATAAAATTATCTATTACGCACCCAAAACGCTGCAATAGAAAGGAATGCTATCTTTTTGGTGCTCAAAATAGCTACGGCTATTCCTGTGCGCCAAAAATCTGCGCTCCCTTTCTCTTATTGCGTTTTGTGTGCTCATGAAGAAAATTCATGAATAAAGCAGGTTAAGCTGCATTATTAACAAAATATTCTAAAATAAACCCAAACAATTTCAAGATATGCACTGTTCTAATTTATAATTAAACCAAATAAATATAACCTATGCTAAACAGAATAATATCTTTTCAGTTTTACTTTATTTTGACAGGTCTAATTCTCTTTGCCTCCTGCTCAAAAGATGATGAGCCAGACAATCCAGACAACAATACAGACACACCTGCGAGCGATGCTATTATGGTCAGCTATACTCAAAATGGCACAGAAAAATCATTGGAGATTTCGGAGCGTATCGGCATTTTTATGGACTATTCCGAAATAGAAGGTCTCCAGGCCAAACGTGTGGAAGTTTTCACCGGTGGCGACAACGAATATCCCAGCATTTTAATGGATTTCCCATACCGCACCGGCGAAATTGCATTGGGAACATCCTATGGCGGTGAAGAAACAGATTATCTTTATCTGGATTTGGGCAGCGAGGAATCATATGGTGTTTATCCAGAGCTTTCGGAAACCATTGAGGGTGAATATGTTGCTCCCTGGATTAAGATTGATGCGATCAGTGATAATGGAACAGTGAGCGGATCATTTGGAGGAACATTTATTCAGTATAACAGTTCGACAGGCCCAAACCCGCATATCACCGTGCAGGGTTCGAGCTATACGCTTTATACGGACGATTACAGTCCAAAGACCTACGACCTGACCCTACCCATTGCCACGCCCCCTTCGAATGGAGGCGGAGGCGGCAACACCAACAATGTTGTGGCTGCTTTTGAAGCACGCATTCCGGGATCGTATGTAAGTACCGGTGATGACGGCTATTATGGCGAGGTAGAGCTTACATTTTTCAACAAATCGCAAAATGCCACACATTATGAGTGGGAGCTCACCTACAGCTCTTCCTATGATGACGACAACTATTTTTACTACGAAAACAACAATGGCTACAACAGCAGTTTTTCGGAACGTTTAAGGCTTTATCATGTGCTCGACACAAATAAGTTCAGGGTAAAACTCACTGCATATGACGATAATGGCAACAGCGATTCACAAACACAGGAGTTTAAATTTCCTACCCTAAAGGCTAAAGTTTATATCAATGGGGAATTACTGGAAGATCCCGGCCTGGTATTCTATGATTCCAATCCTTATATTGAAGATGCAGCATACAGGGTCAACGGGCTTTTATTCGAGAGCGATGTTGTGGAAGAGATCAATTTTTACCGTGCGGGCAATTTTCCAAGCCCGGGCACATTTCTGGAAGATATTTATCAAACCGGTGATGTTTTCTGCGGAAAGCTAAACGGCAATTACACCTTTTATATGTCGGGCGGCTGGGGCAGCACTTTCGACGACCCCATGGGCGAATACGGCAGTATGTATATCGATAACTACAGTGTACAGTTCAGCAATGCAGATGGTTTTGGCAATCCTTACGAGATATTCGGAAAGCTCAGTTTTGATGCCACGCTCCGTAAATGGGACGGCAGTGAGAACCAGGTAAACGTAGAAATTCTCTACCTGCCCCCGGATTCTTATTATGGGTTGGATAAGAAGAAATAGGACTTTCCAAAGTTTGGAACTTTGAAAGAGCCCTACTTTAATCTTCAACCTAAACTAAAAGTAAAAAGCCCTGGAAAAATAAATTTCCGGGGCTTTTTGGTTAAGTTGAATATCAGTCTCTTTTTACATCAAACCACAACATGATATATGCTGATGTCGCTAAACAGAGCGTTGAATATCAGTCTCTTTTTACATCAAACCACAACGGTAAAACCCGTATATGGAAATCCCGAACTGTTGAATATCAGTCTCTTTTTACATCAAACCACAACGTTGCTCGAATACTAATCTCTTCAATTTCGGTTGAATATCAGTCTCTTTTTACATCAAACCACAACCAGTTGGTTTGGTAGCTTTTTAAGTTAAGGTTGAATATCAGTCTCTTTTTACATCAAACCACAACTTCGGCCTCTCTTATCCACACAAGCTCATTGTTGAATATCAGTCTCTTTTTACATCAAACCACAACCAGGCTGATCATAAGACAGAAAAGAATTTAGTTGAATATCAGTCTCTTTTTACATCAAACCACAACTACTCAAGCCATATCTTTCCCCGGAGAAAGTTGAATATCAGTCTCTTTTTACATCAAACCACAACAGTACGCTGGTGGCATCGGCTTCAATGGTGTTGAATATCAGTCTCTTTTTACATCAAACCACAACGCTAAAGTTGACGAAGCTGGCAAGGTGTTCGTTGAATATCAGTCTCTTTTTACATCAAACCACAACCCAAGAGGCAGGGTTATTGCATGTACAAGAGTTGAATATCAGTCTCTTTTTACATCAAACCACAACGAATACTTATGGAACGGAATGCTACAACAAGTTGAATATCAGTCTCTTTTTACATCAAACCACAACGTTGCTCTAATACTAATTTCCTCAATTTCGGTTGAATATCAGTCTCTTTTTACATCAAACCACAACTTGAATTGCCACACACTCCAGGGGAACTTGGTTGAATATCAGTCTCTTTTTACATCAAACCACAACGTGGCTGATGTGCGATGACCTGTTGATCTGTTGAATATCAGTCTCTTTTTACATCAAACCACAACGGGCTGGCAAGGCTGTCAGCCCTTTTTTTGTTGAATATCAGTCTCTTTTTACATCAAACCACAACCCATCTGCTCCCCATGGAGAGTACCCATAAGTTGAATATCAGTCTCTTTTTACATCAAACCACAACACGGCTGTTTGCAAGGAAAATTTTAACAGAGTTGAATATCAGTCTCTTTTTACATCAAACCACAACCCAGCGTACACGGAAAAGCGGAAGCATTTTGTTACAAGGCATCACAAATAGAGTTGAATATCAGTCTCTTTTTACATCAAACCACAACCGATTCACCTTGTGCTGCATTTCAATCTGTGTTGAATATCAGTCTCTTTTTACATCAAACCACAACATAACTCCCCAGCGCAGTAAAAACCTCTCCGTTGAATATCAGTCTCTTTTTACATCAAACCACAACTAAGGCTTTAAACCTTTTAACAAGCCTGTGGTTGAATATCAGTCTCTTTTTACATCAAACCACAACAAAAATCTTGCAGATCAATAAAGGTGAGTTGTTGAATATCAGTCTCTTTTTACATCAAACCACAACCGGATATAAAGGCGGCTTCACGGCATTCGGGTTGAATATCAGTCTCTTTTTACATCAAACCACAACAAGACTGGGAACATTGGTTTAACAGCCCCGGTTGAATATCAGTCTCTTTTTACATCAAACCACAACTCGGCATTTGAATGGTGTTTAAAGTTTAGGTTGAATATCAGTCTCTTTTTACATCAAACCACAACAGCATCTTGCCTGATCTTGCATCTTTGAATGTTGAATATCAGTCTCTTTTTACATCAAACCACAACTGAAGCTGGAACATAGGATCCAGGCGTGTGGTTGAATATCAGTCTCTTTTTACATCAAACCACAACCAAGGAAAATATCCGGGCTTATCGCGTACTGTTGAATATCAGTCTCTTTTTACATCAAACCACAACTTTGTTCTATTTTTAGTCCGGTCAATTTATGTTGAATATCAGTCTCTTTTTACATCAAACCACAACCTCCCTGAAGTGTAATCGCCTTCCTTGACAGTTGAATATCAGTCTCTTTTTACATCAAACCACAACGGCCGCGAAACTGTGCCAAAGAATCCGCGAGTTGAATATCAGTCTCTTTTTACATCAAACCACAACGAGTGATGGAAATTAAGCAAAGGTTAATAGTTGAATATCAGTCTCTTTTTACATCAAACCACAACATGTCGCTAACACTGGCGATATGGTTGAACGTTGAATATCAGTCTCTTTTTACATCAAACCACAACAGGGTAACGGCTGTATTTAAGCTTGCACAGTTGAATATCAGTCTCTTTTTACATCAAACCACAACAGAAAAATCCGCCATTGCGCACCCATTGCCGTTGAATATCAGTCTCTTTTTACATCAAACCACAACTCTAACTGGCGCATGCGGGCAGCAGCATCAGTTGAATATCAGTCTCTTTTTACATCAAACCACAACCTAAAAGCAGCCTTGAGTTTATTGCCTTCCGTTGAATATCAGTCTCTTTTTACATCAAACCACAACGAAAGTCAAAGTTGTACTGGTATTATCTTTGTTGAATATCAGTCTCTTTTTACATCAAACCACAACGTGGGAGTAGTTATTTTGACGTAATCCATAGTTGAATATCAGTCTCTTTTTACATCAAACCACAACCATTAAACGGTAGATTTGTCCCCCAGGATGTTGAATATCAGTCTCTTTTTACATCAAACCACAACTGACCGAGGTGTACGAGAATGATTTTATTGTTGAATATCAGTCTCTTTTTACATCAAACCACAACGCCATTCCCTGGCAGGCTGGCGCATAACGGTTGAATATCAGTCTCTTTTTACATCAAACCACAACAACAACTGCGGTTGGACAGGAGATGCGACAGTTGAATATCAGTCTCTTTTTACATCAAACCACAACGCTGGCGGAATAAGTACGCGCAATTCAATAGTTGAATATCAGTCTCTTTTTACATCAAACCACAACGGAGGATTTAATGCACCAAGGACGCCAGAGTTGAATATCAGTCTCTTTTTACATCAAACCACAACTAGTATATGTCATTCAATTCAGCGACTAACGTTGAATATCAGTCTCTTTTTACATCAAACCACAACTAATCCGGCAGTAATCCCGGCCAACACATGTTGAATATCAGTCTCTTTTTACATCAAACCACAACCCAAAAAGACATAGTCAAGACCGTTCACGCGTTGAATATCAGTCTCTTTTTACATCAAACCACAACGAGGCACTTACTTACCAATTATCATCTGTTGTTGAATATCAGTCTCTTTTTACATCAAACCACAACCAGCTCCCAAACGGCGTTGACGAACTTGAGTTGAATATCAGTCTCTTTTTACATCAAACCACAACAGAAACAAGCTGGGTTTTTCTATAGATGCTGTTGAATATCAGTCTCTTTTTACATCAAACCACAACGGAAAAATTGGGCTATGTTAAAGACCATAGGTTGAATATCAGTCTCTTTTTACATCAAACCACAACGATGGACAATGATTAAATTATCTCATCATGTTGAATATCAGTCTCTTTTTACATCAAACCACAACGCACGTATATAGGGCGTTCCCCTACGGGTCGTTGAATATCAGTCTCTTTTTACATCAAACCACAACGGAAAAATTGGGCTATGTTAAAGACCATAGGTTGAATATCAGTCTCTTTTTACATCAAACCACAACTGGAAGTTCAATATCCTTCTATATTTACAGTTGAATATCAGTCTCTTTTTACATCAAACCACAACCCAGCGCCAGTGCTCGGCTCTACTTGAACTGTTGAATATCAGTCTCTTTTTACATCAAACCACAACTAATTCATCTTTGCCACATCAAACAATCGAGTTGAATATCAGTCTCTTTTTACATCAAACCACAACTCGGTAATATCCTTACGGCGGCCACCGATGGTTGAATATCAGTCTCTTTTTACATCAAACCACAACTTTAGTAGGCAGTGCCCTGAACCGGGCAACGTTGAATATCAGTCTCTTTTTACATCAAACCACAACGATTAAACTTAGTTATCCACGTGTGTTTTGGTTGAATATCAGTCTCTTTTTACATCAAACCACAACGAGGATCAGAATTCATAATCCTTTTGATAAGTTGAATATCAGTCTCTTTTTACATCAAACCACAACTTAATCTCATGGCTTTTATATTAAAATGGGTTGAATATCAGTCTCTTTTTACATCAAACCACAACGAGTATTGCAGGTATTTATAGGAATTATCGTTGAATATCAGTCTCTTTTTACATCAAACCACAACTGGCTGTGCCACGGGTGTATCCCGAAGGTGGTTGAATATCAGTCTCTTTTTACATCAAACCACAACGCTCCTTGCTGCTCAAGGGCTTCCAGGCTGGTTGAATATCAGTCTCTTTTTACATCAAACCACAACTGCGCCCCAAATTCCATCAGCACCATATTTTGTTGAATATCAGTCTCTTTTTACATCAAACCACAACCCACTCCCAGCGTTTCGTGTCTGAATTATAGTTGAATATCAGTCTCTTTTTACATCAAACCACAACAATTTAATTAGAGGACAAATATACTAACAAGTTGAATATCAGTCTCTTTTTACATCAAACCACAACTTCTTCTCGCTGCAACCCAAAAGAATGTATGTTGAATATCAGTCTCTTTTTACATCAAACCACAACAGTTCCTTTTGACGCCCGTATTCATCCTCAGTTGAATATCAGTCTCTTTTTACATCAAACCACAACATTAACGTCAACATACTCCGACAATAGAATGTTGAATATCAGTCTCTTTTTACATCAAACCACAACTTTTGTGCGGTTCATGGCTTTATTCTTTTAGTTGAATATCAGTCTCTTTTTACATCAAACCACAACCACAACAAGCTGCTCCATGTTCTCATTGCGTTGAATATCAGTCTCTTTTTACATCAAACCACAACCTCCTTACTCGAATGGTGCGTAAACTTAGGGTTGAATATCAGTCTCTTTTTACATCAAACCACAACGCGGCTATGAATATTATGCCGTGAGCGAATGTTGAATATCAGTCTCTTTTTACATCAAACCACAACCCTGATGGCCGCGTGAAAGTGTTCGTTGATGTTGAATATCAGTCTCTTTTTACATCAAACCACAACAAGATGGTTCGTGATAATCCTGAAAAGGATGTTGAATATCAGTCTCTTTTTACATCAAACCACAACTCCAGTGTCCCTGTTTTGATGAAGGCTTTAGTTGAATATCAGTCTCTTTTTACATCAAACCACAACACAGTCATTCGTTACCAACAATGCTACGTGTTGAATATCAGTCTCTTTTTACATCAAACCACAACTCGTGATGTTATGGCTAAATTGACAAACAAGTTGAATATCAGTCTCTTTTTACATCAAACCACAACCTGCCGCTATTGCCTGTATTCTGGATAAAGTTGAATATCAGTCTCTTTTTACATCAAACCACAACTGCTGCATTCTTAACCATGTTTGCAGGACTGTTGAATATCAGTCTCTTTTTACATCAAACCACAACGCTGCAGCTCTTTAACCCTAAAGCGTGAAGTTGAATATCAGTCTCTTTTTACATCAAACCACAACCTCGCTGAATGGCAATGCTTCCAGATGTGGTTGAATATCAGTCTCTTTTTACATCAAACCACAACTATGGCTGTGATGCCCAGTTCTCGGAAGTGTTGAATATCAGTCTCTTTTTACATCAAACCACAACGGTCATTCCATTCCTGAAAGTGGCGGTACAGTTGAATATCAGTCTCTTTTTACATCAAACCACAACTGGCTAATGGTTAGCAGGTATAAAGCTGTTGTTGAATATCAGTCTCTTTTTACATCAAACCACAACATAAGCCAAGTCAAAGAAGTTGAGGATAAAGTTGAATATCAGTCTCTTTTTACATCAAACCACAACACAGCCCACACACACGCATTTTAGTCCATAGTTGAATATCAGTCTCTTTTTACATCAAACCACAACTCTGGCCAAGTACGTACGTCAGGACATTGGTTGAATATCAGTCTCTTTTTACATCAAACCACAACTTCACGAATCCAGCTATCGTAATTTACACCGTTGAATATCAGTCTCTTTTTACATCAAACCACAACTACTTGGGCTGTTTGCAGCTCTTTCTTTTGTTGAATATCAGTCTCTTTTTACATCAAACCACAACCGGGCGGCGGTAAAATTCAATGCGAACATTGTTGAATATCAGTCTCTTTTTACATCAAACCACAACATCCCGCTCCCTCCAGCACGCCTTCCGCAAGTTGAATATCAGTCTCTTTTTACATCAAACCACAACCACAACCAAAGCCGCCACCGACGATTAATAGTTGAATATCAGTCTCTTTTTACATCAAACCACAACCTTACAAACATGCTTTCATATTACCAGGCGGTTGAATATCAGTCTCTTTTTACATCAAACCACAACGTAGCCGTATAATGTAGCGGCTTTGCTTGGTTGAATATCAGTCTCTTTTTACATCAAACCACAACAGCGCTTAAACACATGCAAATGATCCTTAGTTGAATATCAGTCTCTTTTTACATCAAACCACAACACTGGCCGAATAGCTTAGATTTGTTTCGTTGTTGAATATCAGTCTCTTTTTACATCAAACCACAACAGCGCGTAGTGTCCTTGCTCATGCAACAAAGTTGAATATCAGTCTCTTTTTACATCAAACCACAACGTGACCAAAGCTCCCTACTCCGCCCGTTTTGTTGAATATCAGTCTCTTTTTACATCAAACCACAACGCGCGGCAATATTGATGTTTTCCAGATGTGTTGAATATCAGTCTCTTTTTACATCAAACCACAACACTATTACCAATCAAACCGCCGGAACTGTGTTGAATATCAGTCTCTTTTTACATCAAACCACAACAACCTGTTCAGGGGGTTGCCTTTTTTCCAGTTGAATATCAGTCTCTTTTTACATCAAACCACAACAAAAAACGGCTATATGCGCGCCGGATTCGAGTTGAATATCAGTCTCTTTTTACATCAAACCACAACCCAGCAGGTAGGGATTTTGATTTTGTTTTTGTTGAATATCAGTCTCTTTTTACATCAAACCACAACACGATCAAGAACCTTTTCATAGAAAAATTGTTGAATATCAGTCTCTTTTTACATCAAACCACAACTTTAGGCGCGTTGAACATGCCTGACAACCGGTTGAATATCAGTCTCTTTTTACATCAAACCACAACTTTCGCCGCGTCTATCATATCTTTTTTAAGGTTGAATATCAGTCTCTTTTTACATCAAACCACAACAGGAGCAAAAAGCGGTCTTATTTATTTCGGTTGAATATCAGTCTCTTTTTACATCAAACCACAACCTGGCCTGGTGTGCCATTGTAGGCAACATCGTTGAATATCAGTCTCTTTTTACATCAAACCACAACTATAATCGCCCACGGTTTCATCATTTTCAGTTGAATATCAGTCTCTTTTTACATCAAACCACAACCGCGGCGGATTCATCGAATACACCTTCAAGTTGAATATCAGTCTCTTTTTACATCAAACCACAACAATTTCTGAGCTGTCTGTTTGCGCGATGGAGTTGAATATCAGTCTCTTTTTACATCAAACCACAACAATAAGGTATAACAACTGCACGGCTGAATGGTTGAATATCAGTCTCTTTTTACATCAAACCACAACGCCGTTTACAGCAAGGGGTTTCCCCATAAAGTTGAATATCAGTCTCTTTTTACATCAAACCACAACTACAACGCAGGGATATACGTTACGCGCAAAGTTGAATATCAGTCTCTTTTTACATCAAACCACAACTTGCCGCTGCTCTGCGCACAGCATCAATACGTTGAATATCAGTCTCTTTTTACATCAAACCACAACCTGGCAGCCGCAATGCCCTGCACAGCCTGCTTTACAAGCCTTAAACGCCGGGCAAAAACTGTTCTTTGCTTACCAGGAAGCAGCTCGAATCGTAATATTTCTTATTCTATCTTATCTTATTAAAACAGGATGCCAAAGAGCTTTGTTTTGGCTGATTGGTCAAAGGTAATAAACATTCGCTTTTATATTTAACCTTTTCCCAAAATTTTTAGAGGTCTGGTGCTGTTTTAACTTTTCCAAAGTTCTCAAACTTTGGAAAAGTTAAAACAGCTCCAGTTGTTTCGGCCCTTCGGGCAAAGGCTTACTGCTCCTGCCCCAATAATTGATTATATCGCCATATTGTTTATCGGTAACAGCCAAAATACTTACCTGTCCCTTTACGGGAACAAAGGATTTCACCCTTTTTATATGTACCTCAGCGCTTTCTCTGCTGGCGCAATGCCTGTTATAAACCGAAAACTGCATCATACTAAACCCATCTTTCAGGAGGTCCTTCCGAAATCGCGTAGCTGCCCTCCGCTCCTTTTTTGTTTGTACCGGCAGATCAAAAAACACAAAGAGCCACATTATATGATATGCATTTAAACGGGTTTGGGGCATTATTCAAATATTGGATAGACAATCCTTCGCGATTCGCAGCTATAGCACCTTGCCAATGAAGCTGTTGTAACAGACAGCGCAAGCATGAGTGGCCGTTTCACTTTACCAATAACAACATCTTCGGAAAATAAGCCGAGCAAACCGGCTTTTTGTTCTGTTGTCAATTCGCCGGCATCGGGATATTTCCGGTTTAAACCAACAACTATACGGTCAACATAAGGGCGGTAAGGTTCCATGATATCATCGGCCAAACAAAAAGCATTATAGCGATTTCGGTGATGAATGCCCAAAGTTGCAAGAAGACCGCTTCCTACCAGAGCTCGGGCTACAGCTGAGCGCAACAAAATATATCCATAGTTCAAAAAATGGTTGGGCGGGGCTCCATAGCGGTCGCGTACAAAGTCATTGCCCATTAATGCCTGCCAATACAGTTTTGCGGCAAACCCTTCCCGATTATCCGAATCATCGCTTTTTACATTTTTTGCAATATTTTTTAATCCGACAGGATTAATACCTTGAAATTCAAGCATACGTGCCTGGTTCATAATCTTCGCCTCAATGGTTTGCTTCCAAAGGTTCTTTTTTAGAGGTGCGGTAGCTGCCAGCTGATGCCGGAACATTTCTCCCTGTATATGATGCCCGTCCAAAGGCAACAGCATGGACGAAGGCATATGTTTGCTGTCGCAAAAAACCACGGCCACATTATTAGAGCAAAGTTGTTCAAGCAGTTTTATAGAAAAACTAATCTGAGGATGCTCCAAAACCATGTAGCCAATGTCTTCAACAGGAATACTGACATCTTCGGACTGTTCTTCACCGTTGCCTTTTGATCGGATAACCAACTGGCTGTATTTTAATGATAAATAATACGGTTTTGAAAAGAAGAGTGTTCGTTTTATCATAGCTTTTAAGGATATATTTCATGGATTTAGCCAAAAGCGCTTTTGCCTGTTTCGGACAAAGGCATTTCTGAAATCCGGCGTTCTTTTCCGTTAAACCTTTCCAAAATTTTGGAACTTTGGAAAAGTTTAACGGTCAAAAAACACCGGATAATTACCCAATGCTTCCGAAGACAGATGACAGTATTTGAAATTATCCAAGCCGCCAAAACTATTGATTACCAAATCTCTGTCAACGATAGTTTTCGCGTCTGATATTATACTATTATAAGAAGAATGAACCCACTTTTCGGGCTTTCCAACAAAAGCATGAGTTACCGGATTAAGATGAATATACTTAATAAGCTGAAGGAAATACTTTTCATCAGCAACCCTCTTTCGCTTAAAATTTTTCATAAACAAGCTCCCCATACGTCCATACATCTTATTATAAGACTGGGTATAAGAACTGAAAAAGTTTGAAAGCCGTTTGCTAACAAATTTCGAAAGTAATTCTTCGCGCCCTGCATCATCCCGAAGCTTTAAGTAATTCCTTTCGAGAAGCGAGCTGTTGCCCAAATGTTTTTCCAAGGCATTGATATCATGCAGCCTAATCATTAAATGAAAATGATTGGGCATGAGGCAGTATGCCAATGTATCAACCAAAGGTGCAACAAACCTTTTATACTTTGCGATGAAAAAGCGATAATTCTCATCTTCCCGAAATATCAGTTCATCGCCATTGGCGTGATTAAAAATATGATAACAGGCTTCCGGAAGTAAAGCTTCCATTTTTGTTGGTTTTAGGTTGGGTTTTTAATCTGTTCATCGCTTAAGCTGTTGTTAATGCGCATACCTGCCTGTAGCAGGATATCCTTTTTACTTGCTTTAATTGTACTCATAATATCAATATTGGTTAAAAAAAATAATTCAGATTCCAGATAATAATCTTTCTATCTTTAATGTATATCTAGGTTAAACTGCCTCATTCCAAGGGCATTCAACTATATTCCAGCAGGAGGACGCTTCATTCCAACAGGAAGGAACCCCATACAGACAGGAATACGCTCCATTCCGGCAGGGAGATGCTCCATACCTAAAGAGAGATAATTAATACCATCGGGAAAGTGCACCAAAACAGGGGGAATGCACCCCATTCTACTGGGAAAGCTTACCATAACCAAGTAATGCACACTTTTCCTCATCAAACACAAAACCCATCAAAGAACTTTAATTAGCTGCTTTTATATTTCCCAACTTATCAATCTCAACTTTTATCGGATTGATTTCCTGATACGCTTTAAAGCTTCGTATGCTCAACTCATCATCTTTATTTGTAACAGTAGAAGCAAGATGATGTCTGAATGTATAATACATTGATGAAATCTTCTGTACCCGATAAAGATGTTCACTTAATAAAGCCGGATTATTTTTATTATTATCAAACTCTTCATTGCTCAAGCCTAAAAGAAACATATCGTTTGATTGTAATATCACAATGGTTTCTTTTCCTCCAGCAGGAAGTTTATAAATATCTATTCCCTGTTTCTGCATTTCAATGGCCTCCCAAAAAGTAACCACTTTCTCGTCTATTCTCCCATCCGGTTTTAAATATAAATGTATATGATGATTATTTCGAGGATTAACATACTGGTTAACCGACGACTTTAATTGTTGAGGATTCCCAATATTTTCACACATCCTAACCTTTTTAATCGGCACAGACTCTCCACCTTTACGGTTTGGAAGGAATAAGCGCGGTTTACCATCTTTAAAGAATGCATCTTTAGGCACACTGAATTTATCCTTGGAAATATCTACCCCACATTTATCGCGTAAATGCTCAAGTATCAAATTTCTAATGACATCGTCAACTACTTTCCCTATTTGTTTTTTATCTTTCAATGACGAAATGGGCTTACGGATATGATACCCCTCTTCATGTCCTGGTGGTTTACGCTTACCAAAAACGGTTTCCTTATGCAACTGACCACGCGCCGAAAAGCCCACACTACTCTTGACTTCTCCGTTTTTCTCAATTTTCTTTGAAATTCGGGTTAACACTTTATTGTTTTGCTTATGAGAAATAAGGATAGAATCAGCAAATTTTTTCACGTCTTTTTCAAATCCATCCCATGGCATTGGGAATTTCTCGGAATTATCAAGACTCCTTTTTTTATTTTCTTCTTTTGCGTGATAAGTACTTAAACGCTGTAAAAACCCCTGCTCGGTCAAAGCCACCGTTATAGCATCAATGGCATGATGACGGTGGTCGTCCCTATTCTTCTTAGGATCGTATCGAATTTCGCCAGTGGCTTTATCCACCCATATCACTGCTTCTGTTAATTTTTCCCCTTTCTTAGGTTTTGGTGCATCATTCTCAATGGGATATAAGTCTTCTTTTATTGTCTCAATATCAAACCGACAATAATAGCGGCCTGCTTTTTGGCTGGTTTGTTTTGAGTAACCGGGGTCAACTTCAGCAACCATATAACCCTCTTCGTCTATTGTAGCATAGCCCCAAAGCTGTTTTTGATCAACCTGCGGTTTTATTTTTAGGACACGTGTAAATTCAACCTCGTCAAATTCGAGTTGTAGAAACGCCCAGTACTTACCATTGGGCATATTGGTTTTACATTGATAAATATGACAAGCAAAAAGGCCATCTTTCACCTCTCCAAACAAGGCTACTTTTGAGCCCGTAGTTTTAATTTTTCCTTTATTCTCAGCAATTTTAAGTTCTACATCTTTTATTGAAAAGCTTGCCCAGTATGCCCCCTCATATTTTTCTTTGGCCTTTATTTTTTTACCAATAGTATCGTTTATATAAAAGCCCTTCTCAATTTTCCCTTTAAGCACCAGGCGGTTTTTATCAAATTTTGGCTTTTCAGCAAAAACCGGAAAATACGACTGCTTTTCCGACACATTTATTATTACCCAATATTTTCCATCATTAACCTGAGGTGCTTCAATTTCAACAGCCAAATACTTTGATAAAAAAACACCTTTATTAACATTCCCACTCAAAACCAATTGATTTTTACCTGTTATGGGCTTGTCATTTCTTTTACGGCGAATACTTTTTATCTGACGGTTTTCATCGGTTAACACATAGTAACTAAGCCTCTCATCTCCCCTTACTTCAACTTCAAAGTTCTGAATACCGTGCACAGGATTCAGTATATTGTTAATACCCCATAAATGCCGTAGCTCGGCCGTTACCTGACCCGGTAGCATACGCACATTTGGACAAACAGAAGACAGCAAGCCCACAGCTTCCCGGCTTATATAACGACTATCATTCAATTGTCTTTCAATAAAATCATCTGCTTTAAACTCTTTTTTCGAAGCGAACCTTCTAGCTTTTGCATATGGTAATATTTTGTATGCCCTTTCCACAATCTCACTCCACCCATCTTCAATATTATTATGCTTACGAATACCCCACAATCTATAATCATTATTTACTAGATAAAACTCATACGGCGTCCTCTCTCTTTTCAGGTTATTGAAATGTGCTTCACAAAGAGTTTTGTTGGCAAAGCTATCATCAAGCGATACACTCTTGGGTATAATATGTTCTATCTGTACTGTATTCGATCCTCCCAATAAATCAGAAATTTTTATAACACTCCCCGTATAAGGACATAAAACAGGTCCGGTAGTATTTTTTAAAATTTCATCGTAAAGGAGGTAGCGCAGCAAATTATCTCGTGTTGGACGCATGCTCAGTTCAGCAAGACGTACCCGTGCATTTTCATTTTTGCTTTCATTTTCACGTATCCGCAAGCTTAATTCCTGTCGTTTAGATTTGGTGTTTTTTAAGTCACGCCCCATCTCTACGTGAATTCGGTCAAACCTAAATTTCGGATCGACTTTTCTGTACTTTCTTAGCAAATCGTTTACCAGCCGTCGCATCTCGTGCAAAGCTTGTTGAACAATAGGATTCCTCAGGTTTATTACAGGAGGCACCCAATCTTCAAGTTTTTTTTCTTCTATTTCCTGACTATGATGATATAAGTGAGTAAAGGCGGGATCATCTATTTTAAACCCATAATTATTCAAAGGTTCAGATAAATACTCTTTTATTTTCTGAATAGATTCACCTTCTTTATTACCTTTTTGATGGAGTATTGTCAACACATTACGCTCCAATTCTTCAATAATCCCAGGGATATTAAAAAATTTCCACCTTTGTCCGAACGCATTTCTAATTCCTCCCAGCACAACGGCATCACTATAAGAGTAACCTTTTTCCAGAAAAGGGTTAATATTACGAATAGCCTTGAGCGAAACATTGGAATACCCTTCCTTAAGGCGGATATTCTTAATTTTATCTTTCCCAATTGATTCTTTTAAACTGAAATCCTTTTTCAACTTGTCATATAGCTTATCATTATCTTCATAAAAATAGAAGCAATGCCATATTTCTTCAGAACTTTGATCCCACACCTCTTTTGGGAAAAGGGGTTTTATTTTTTTAACTGTTGTGTTTCCCGCCACTTTCTGATCAAAATTATAATTAAATTTTTCATAAGTCAGGTTTAACGCTTTAGCAATATGTTCGAAATTAAAATTGTTATCTTTCGTATTAAATACATCAATAGCAACCTTTTTTTGATCAGCAGTCAAGGGCTTCCCTTTTGCGTATTTAATATTATTAATTATTTGGTAAGCACGGAAAAGTTCAAACTCAGGATGCGACAAAGGGCAAGGCTTTTTACTGCGACATACAATCTCTCCATTTTTTATCCTGAACTCTCCATTGCCCATCAATACAGGGACATTACGCTCAAATCTACAATTATCAAGCAAGCCCTTTTGCGAACGCAATGGTCTCTGCCAAAACAGCAGGCTTTCATTACTTTTAAACTTCACTCCTTCCATCCCTGTTTCAATCTGACCAGACAGAAAATTCTTTAGAGGTACTTGCTCATATGTTGTAACCTTATTCCCCTCAACATACACATTTTCCTTACCATACTTTTTAAGATAGCTTTCAATTTTCTTTCTATTGCGGTTATTGTCTACCTGCCCTTTTATAAACCGTACTTTATTCGTTTTTACAACAATTGTATCAAGCCCAAGATGTTCTGCTTGCCTATCCCAAATATTTATAAACTCACTAATATACATTTCGCGTTGAGTGTACCGTGCCCGCACTCTTAGCTCCTTTCCCTCGTCATCTGTCTTATAATTGTATTTTTCACCTTTTTTATATGATATCTCATACAATTTTTTTCCCAGTGTTTCGTCTCCTATCAAGTTACGGGTCATATCAATACCCACCATATTCTCTTTACCTTTATAAATCGCTCCTTCATCATTTCCTTTTCTGCTACTCAAAAAACCACGGTGCTGGATAAATTGATAAAAGATACGCCCAATCTCCAACAAACTTAAATCCTCTAATAAGCCTTTATATCTCAACTCATATGGGTCTAATTTCAGCCAGTTAATAAAATCAGGCTCCGTCGGAAATTTTTTCCCTTCTGTTTTTTCCTTTTTATTCCACCTACTCCATTGATTAAGCCCCTGAACACTCAATGGGCACATATTTAAATCTATTAATGTTTGTAGTAGCTTTATCTTACGCATTTTCTTACGGTAAAACTGGCGCCGCATCTGCCGTTGCTCCCTTCTAGTAGCATTTTTTGATTGTTCTTTATCACCTTGTCCTATAGTAGTTGGCTCTACTCCTTCCGGAAAGATAATCACACCGGTATCATCAATAGAGATGTATTTAACAACTTTACCGTCCTCAATTATAACATTGATTACAGCCCAACCAATACTATTGGTTCCTAAATCGAGTCCTAATATCTTTGCCATGTGAAACTACTTTTGTATTAAAAAGGGCAATTTACGAAATTATGCCGGAAAAACTTGCATAATTTAAAAGATTATTTTACTTTTGCCTTCAACACAATAGAAAACTCTATTTTACATCTTATCACAATAAGGCTATATGCCGAAGGATTTTATCCTATACTCCCGCCTCGGTGGGAGTTCTTTTTTTTATAAAATGGCTATTTCTCAAAAACCAAGCACGTAATATTAATAGAGGTGTTTTAAAAATTCTCATCTCCATTATCTGGTTTTTAAGCAGATCTGAGCTTACAACCCGCAATCAATTGGTATTTGAAAAATCTGATCCGGGAAAACGCAGCAGATATAAAAATCTCCGGCAGGCTTTAACCGTCAGTTTTCCCTCAGCATGCTCTTTTATTAATGAAGGTTGATAATATACTTATCCATTTGATTTTGACGCAATTTCCAAAAGATAATATTTCACACAATTATACCCAATACAGAAAGATTTTAATAGAAATTGGGGTATAGTGGGGTATAGTGGTTCATAATACATACACCTTAAAGAACAGATAGGAAATTTAATTTGTCCTCGAAATTTTGGTTAAGGTCTGTAATTAACTTTTCCAAAGTGTTTGAACTTTGGAAAAGTTAATTACCTCCCCCGCTTGCTCATAACAAACTCCAGTTCACCGCCTTTGAGGATTTCTTCAGCAGGGAGTATCCAGTTGGTCAGTTTCTTTCCGTTCAGGCGGACTTCCTTGACGTAGATATGATCGGGTGCTTGTTTTTTCGCAATGATCTTAAAGATTTTACCGTCATTAAGCCGGATTTCGGCATTTTTTACCAGAGGGCTTCCGATTACATACTCGCCACTTCCCGGGCAAAAAGGATAAAATCCCAGTGAACTAAAAATATACCAGGCCGACATCTGGCCGCAGTCATCGTTTCCGCAAAGTCCATCCGGCGCGTCGTGGTACATTTCATCGAGGATCATACGCACTTTTTCCTGCGTTCCGTATGCTTTATCTGTATAAGTATAAAGATAAGGGATATGATGTCCGGGTTCATTGCCGTGCACATAATTCCCGATAATGCCATCGCGCGTGATGTCTTCATTATGGGCGATATGTTCATCAGAGATTTCCATGGTAAAGAGTGAATCCAGTTTGGCTGCAAAACGTTTTTTACCGCCCATCATTTCGATCATTTTACCGGCATTATGCGGCACATAGAGCCCATAGTTCCAGGCATTTCCTTCGATAAAACCCTGTCCGTGCGTATTCATTGGATCGAATTCTTTTCGGAAACTGCCATCCGAAAGCTTCGGGCGCATGAAACCAATTTCCGGATCATATACATTTTCATAATTTTTGGAACGCTCCTGAAACGCTTCTGCAACATCATTGTCACCTAATACATTTGCGATTTGCGCGATGGTATAGTCATCGTACGCATATTCCAAAGTTTTACTCACTGAGCTACTGCTTTTATCTTCGGGCACATAACCCAAATCCATATAATAACCTATACCGTCGTAGGGACGGTAGCAAGCCGTTTGCACGCAGGCATCGAGTGCGTGTTTCAGATCGCCATCAAAATTTCCGTGCACAATAGCATCGGCAATAACCGGAACGCTGTGATAACCAATCATGCACCAGTTTTCGTTGGCATAATGCGACCAAACAGGCAGCATGGGATGCACGCTCTGATCGAAATGTGCAAGCATGGATTTTACCATATCATTGTTTCGGTCTGGCTGCACCAGATTAAAAAGCGGATGCAGAGCGCGATAGGTGTCCCAAAGGGAGAAAATGGTATAATTTGTAAAGCCGTTGGTCTGATGAATATTTTGATCCAGACCGCGGTATTGGCCATCCACATCATTAAAAACAACCGGGCTCAGAAAAGCGTGATACATCGCGGTATAGAAAACGCGCATTTGTTCTTCGTTCATCATTTCCACGCGGATTTTGTTCAGCTCTTCATTCCAGCTTTTGCGGACTTTTTGCACCACAGCATCAAAAGCCCAATGGGGAATTTCGGTTTTCAGGTTTTTTATTGCGCCTTCGGTGCTCACAGATGAAAGAGCCACTTTGAGCATGATTGGTTCGGAATCCGAAGCAACCACATCAAACCAGGCCACCACATCTTTGGCAGCCATTTCGGGGAAATTATGTCCTTCATCAAATTTGCGGTAAAAGCCATTGTAGGCCGGATTTTCGATACGCTCAAAGCCATAATTTTGAATAGCTTTACTAAAACTGATGGCAAAATAAAGGGTACGGGTCCGTGCCCAACCGCGGGTCTGCCGGTAACCGGTGAGCAGGGTATCATTTTCCATACGCAGGAAAGTCCAGATATTTTTTCCCGGATAATTATAAATCCCGGCGGTCAGATCAAGGATGATGTGTGCCTCTTCGGTTTTTGGAAATGAATAGCGGTGCATACCTACCCGTTCTGTGGCCGTGAGTTCTGCATTAATGCCATAATCCTGGAGAAAAACCTGATAATATCCCGGCGAAGCAGCTTCATCCTGATGCGAAAAACGTGAACGGTATCCCGTTTCAGGTTTCGCTTCCGTACCCGGGTTCAGGCGTAATTTACCTGTTGTGGGCATAATCAGCAGGTCGCCCAGATCGGAATGACCTGTACCGCTAAAATGCGTATGGCTAAACCCACAAATGGTCGAGTCTTCGTATTGATATCCGGCACAATACTCATAAACTTTTTTATTGTATTTCCCATCGACCAGCATTTGAATGCTATCGGTATCCGGACTAAGCTGCACCATGCCAAAAGGACTTGCTGCCCCCGGAAAGACATGACCCATTCTCTGGGTTCCGGCAAAGGGATTTACCAATGAAGCAGGATCTGCAGGATATTCCTGTGCAAACGACTGAAAAGCAAAAAACAATGCAAATATCAAGGACAACGGACGGCACATACTAAATTGATTTAGGTTTGGGGACAAAAATAGGAAATATGGACAAATGACAGAAAAAAAACCACCCGAATCTGCTGCCCCTAAAAAGCAAAACCGGAATTTCACGTTTATGAAATTCCGGTTTGGATAGCTTTATCTGGCAGGAGCCTTTTCAATAAGAGGTTTTTATTTTGAGAAAAGGCTATCGACAAATTCTTTGCGGTTAAAAACCTGAAGCTGGTTCATTTTTTCGCCGAGGCCAATGTATTTCACGGGCACTTTAAACTGATCGGAAATACCGATCACGACACCCCCTTTTGCGGTACCATCGAGTTTGGTCAGGGCGAGTGCGCTAACTTCAGTTGCGGAGGTAAACTGTTTGGCCTGCTCAATTGCGTTTTGTCCGGTGGAAGCATCGAGGATGAGCAAAACTTCGTGGGGCGCATCAGGAATGATCTTGCTCATTACTTTTTTAATTTTCGTCAGCTCGTTCATCAGGTTGACTTTATTGTGGAGACGGCCCGCGGTATCAATAATTACTATATCGGCACCGGACGCCACGGCTGATTTACAGGTATCGAAGGCAACGCTTGCCGGATCGGAGCCCATTTTCTGCGCGACAATAGGCACATCCACCCTTTCGGCCCATATTTTGAGCTGGTCAATAGCAGCAGCCCTGAAAGTATCGGCAGCACCGAGCACAACTTTTTTACCGGCAGCTTTAAAGTGGTAGGCAAGCTTGCCAATGGTAGTGGTTTTTCCCACGCCATTTACACCCACAACGAGGATGACATGGGGCGGTTTTTTAATTTTGAAATCATAACCGGCATATTGGTCATTGTCCTGTTCGGCCAGCAGAGCCGCAACTTCTTCGCGCAGTATGGTGTTCAGTTCGGAAGTACCGAGGTATTTATCACGAGCCACGCGTTCTTCAATGCGTTCGATAATTTTAAGGGTAGTGTCCACACCCACATCGGATGTCACCAGGATTTCTTCCAGGTCATCCAATACGATATCATCCACTTTAGATTTTCCCGCAATTGCTTTTGAAATTCGGGAAAACACATTGGTTTTGGTTTTTTCGAGCCCTTTATCGAGGTCTTCTTTATTCTTTTTTGAAAAAACAGAAAATATACCCATGAAAAATATTTTAATAATCGTTGAGTCGCTCTGCTAAATTAGGAAATTAATCCGGTACATAGTAAAAAAGCCCTCTTCCAACGTGGGAAAAGAGCTGAATATTTTCGTGTAAGCGTAAAGGGCTTATTTCTTTGCGAAATAATCTTTTACACTATCGTTAGGTACAATCTGCTCTTTAAATGAGTAAGCACCTGTTTTTGGTGATTTTACCATTTTAATAACTTTGGCAAAATCTTTGCCTTTACTCTGAAGTGATGCAACAACTTTCTTTGCCATAACTTATCCCTATTTAATTTCTTTATGAATTGTGTACTTCTTCAGGATTGGATTATATTTTTTCATCTCCAATCGTTGCGGTGTATTCTTTTTATTCTTGGTAGTCACATAACGTGATGTACCGGGCATTCCGCTTTCTTTATGCTCAGTGCATTCCAGAATAACCTGCACGCGCGCTTCTTTATTCTTTTTTGCCATTGTTTAGCCTTTTTATTTTAAGGGGTGCAAAGATACGCAGCTTTTTAATAAAAACCTAACTTTGCTTTTAAAAAAATTTATTTCCCGAATTTACTGCTTAATTTACTGAGTTTCATCCGATCCATTATTTGGTCGATTACCTTTTTTGTATAGCGCGGAAACTCAGCCTTTTTCATCCAGCCATAGTATGCCGGTTCTTTCTCAAAAACATCTTCCACGGCTTCACCTTTGTGCTTTCCAAAGTTAAAAACCTCTATTCCTTCATCATTGAGCACAATATGTCCGGCCATATCCACATTGCGGTTTTTCGTGCTGAATTCGGCCAGTTTTCCCATATCGTTTACCACGGGCGCAGAAAGTGTTCCGTTACGATCGGTATAATCAACACCTTCGTAACGGACGAGCTGGGCTTTCAGCACTTCGAGGGTGGCGCGTGTATCTGCTTCGGCAGTATGATAGTTTTCCAGCGGTTTATTGCAATAGAAGCGATAAGCTGCCGCAAGATTACGGGGCTCCATTTTATGAAAGATGTTCTGCACATCGATCAGGTTGCGGCCGCGCACGTCAAATTCCACATTGGCACGGAGGAATTCCTCCACCAGCATGGGGACATCCATTTTATTGGAATTAAACCCGGCCAGGTCACAATCTTTCAAAAAGGCGGCGATTTCTTCCGCGAGTTCCTTAAATTTAGGTTCTCCGGCAATGTCTTCATCGCAAATACCATGAATTTCGGTTGTTTCTTCCGGGATTGGAATTTCGGGGTCAATCCGCTTAAGATAAGTTTCTTCACTACCATCGGGCTGTACCCTGATGATGCATATTTCGATAATTCTGTCTTTGCCCACATTTACACCTGTGGTTTCCAAATCAATAACGGCCAGTGGCCTGCTGAGTTTCAAATCCATTATTTTCTGCCTAAGTATTTAAATCCTTTATAAATGATATTAATATCGTTGATTGTCCTGTAGTCCCGTGCATAAACCAGGTTCAGTTTCCCTGCGATATCGTCGTTTATTCGCCTGTTGCGGTATGCATCCACGGGGCTCAGAATCCCTTTGCGGATTTCCGGAAGGCGGCTGTCAACCGCTCCCTGCCTGTAAAAGCCCACCCACGACCTGCGTCCGATCAAAACAAACGCAATATTGCGCAAAAAACCCGCTTTTTTTTGCACAAACATCAGCCCGAGCGGCAATGTGCAAAGAAACGCAAGAGAGAGGAGAATATCAAACATTCTCTTGTTTCTTTTATTGTGGGTATCCGAAATTGCATCAACATCAAGCACATATAAATCGCCTGAAGTATTGATGGAGTTGCTTCCAATGATGCTGATACTCTCGGGTGGCGCTATTTTATAATCGAGATGAAACTTGCTCAAACCCGACATATAATCAATAATACGGTTTGCCGGGATATCCTGGGCGCAAAAAACCAGCTCACTGATTTTATAAATTTCGATAACATCTTCGAGTTGGTTGATATTCCCAAGCACATCCTGTCCGTCGGAGCCTTGATCGCCATCATAAATCAAACGTCCGGTAAAGCCCACTTTTAAACGGGTATTGCGCATCAGGTCGGCAACACGCTTACTTTCAGCAGCTTGTCCAACAATAAGCACCCTTTTGTCTTCTTCGCCATTCCAACCATATCCGCTCACTTTCAGCGTATGCAACAGCAGGCGCAGCAGTGTCATCGAAAGGAAACCCCATGCCGCTCCAAGCAGGATCAGCGCACGACTGAAACGGTATGATTCGCTGAGCAAAGCATAAAACACCAGAATGATCACTGTGCCGGCAAAAAGCCCCTGAAATATTTTCACAAGGCGTACCGGCTTGTCATAACCTCCTGAAAAATATACACTTCCAAGCCATGCGAGTATGTAAAGCGGAATAGCAATCAAAACAAACTCGCTGGGGTAATGTCCGCCTTCGGGATATGTGATTTGTTCCCAATAGGTTTTCAGGGCAAACATTCCGCCAAAAATCATGGCAGCATCCGCAAAGGGCAGTGCGATGCGTTTCATAAACCGGCTGAGAATGCTCAGGAAGGCCCGGAAATAAATGGCCATATTAATAAAGAAGGAAAACAGTTGCGCATTGCCTTTTGAGAAATGTTTGCGCGTAAAAATGACCATCGCATTATAGAAAATGAACACATAGTTAATGCTGCTCTTCTTGGTGCTTTCTCCTTTATAATGAATAATGCGCGTGCCCGGATAATAGTAATTTTTATAGCCCCCTTTCAGGATACGGTATGACAGGTCGATATCTTCGCCATACATAAAAAACTCCTCATCGAGCAAACCCACTTCATCCAGTGTTTTTTTGCGCATCAGCATAAAAGCACCGGAGAGGATCTCTACTTCATGTTCGGATTCCTTATCGAGATAACCTAGATGGTATTTTGAAAAGCGTTTTGATTTGGGGAACAAACGTGAGAGGCCGAAAATTTTATAAAAAGCCACTGCCGGGGTGGGCAGGCCGCGTTTGGACTCGGGCAGGAATTTTCCTTTTCCATCGACCATTTTCACGCCAAGGCCGCCGCCGTCCGGATGTGCGTCCATAAAATCCACAACCTTCACAAAGGTATCGTTCTCAACGATGGTGTCGGGATTAAGAAGGAGCACATAGTCGCCTTTTGATTTTCGTATGGCTTGGTTATTGGCTTTTGAAAAACCAACATTTTCTTTATTGGCAATCAGGTGCACCCAGGGGAATTTTTCCCGAAGCATGCGCAAACTCCCATCAACCGAGTTATTATCCACAACAAAAACTTCTGTAGAAATTTTTTTCATTGCCGATTCGACCGAATGCAGGCATTGTTCCAGAAAAAACTCCACATTATAATTAACGATAATAACCGAAAGTCGGGGCATAAAATATTTTTTAGAAAATCGAACTTTCGTTTTGATCCTGAGCCGAATATAATAAATTGTGTGCTGCCTGCATGATTAAGATCAGCCGGGGGCCCCAATGGACGCCAAAGAGTTTATGAATTTCGGATAATGCATTTTCGCGGGCATCGTCCGTGTTTTTCGAAAACAGCATCACGCAATCTTTCATATCCTGATAAACATCGCTGATTTGCTCGGCCAGGCTGATGGTTGCAACAGGATTTCCAGAGTTTTCGTCATCGGCACGGGCGACTTTAACTGCATCGTTTTCAATACCGATTTTATCACGGAGATTATTAAAAACCCGTTCCCAATCATGCTCATTTACAAAACGTTGCAATGCGTCTGGATTTGAGGGCATAAGAGGCGGCAAAACCGCACCTTTCAAATACAAAAGCGGAGAAATTTTCTGGTAATAGCTCAAAATATCCTCTCTTTTGTAGGATTCGGCTTTTTCGGTAAACACACAAAACTCTACAGCTACGGTCATAAAATCCCTGACCTGTGGTGATTTGAGCAAATTATCATTATCCATCGAACTCATAAAAAAATTTTTGCGAAATTATTGAAAATATGGCAGTCTGTGACCATGAAAATAGCATTGCTTTGCCAGAGAAATAAAAACGGCTAAAAGCATGGTATATTTTGCTGATTATCCGCACAAGATAAATCGATCATTAAATTTTACCAATCACTCAATTTAACTGCCGGCAAAACCGTTAAAACAGCATAACCCAACAACATTTATATTATGATTAGTTTATTAAAATCAATTCGCCCTGAAGAGGCAGAAGGAAAAGTTAAAGCAGTTTATGAAAATCTTGAAGCAGCCATGGGTATGGTCCCCAATGTTTTGCAGTTTCAAAGTGCGAGCGAAGATGTATTTTTAAGGCAAATGGATTTCCTGAAATTCATTATGGATCACGAAACCCTGAGCACCGAACTGACGGCATGGACACGCCTGATTATCAGTGCACGCAAAAACTGCGACTATTGCATTCGTATGAATGCTGGCATGTTGCTAAGGCGTGGGTTTACAGAGGATGAAATTAAAAAAGGCATTGCCAATCCGGCGGAAGTCCGTTTGAGCGACAAAGAAAAAGCGATGTTACTTTTTGTTTTAGAAATAATGTTTGAGCCCGAAAAAATCGAAGAAACGGATTTGGATGCGTTGAGAGAAATGGGCTGGTCTGACAAAGAAATTTTTGAAGCCAGCTGGGCGGGCAGCAAACAATATGGTATGGTTCAACTGTTTAAAGGGTTTAAAGTGCAATTAGACATATAAACTTACGAGCGGGGAAGTTTGAGGATAAACGAGCTTCCCTGCCCTTCTTTACTTTGCACTTTGATGGTTCCGTTCAGGCGCTCCGTAAATTCCTTCACCAAAATAAGTCCCAGACCTGTACCTTCTTCGCCTTCGGTGCCTTTCATATGTATTTTACTGTCGAGGCGGAAGGCTTGCTGTATTTGTTCTTCCGACATCCCCATTCCGTAATCCTTCACAATTATTTCTGTCCATTGATCCGATTCACAACGCCCCGAAAGCTCCACCTCTGATCTTCTCCCTGAGAATTTTATTGCGTTGGTCAGCAGGTTCAGCAAGAGTTGTCTCAGCATATTTTCATCGGCAAAAACCGTGCACTCATCTTCAATATCAGTTTTTAATTCAATTTGCTTTTTCTGCCCCATTGCACCAACCAGTCCTAAAACTTCATAGATGATGCCGGCCATTTCAACTTTTTGAGGGTTGCAGGGCAGTTTTCCCGACTGGCTTCTGGACCATGTGAGCAGGTTTTGCAGAAGCTGGAAAGTATTATTGGCAGATTCGTTAAGTATATTGGCAAACTCCTTCCTTTCTTCCTCCGAATAGTTTTCCCATTCTTTGGATAAGAGGGAGGAATAGCCCAAAATTGTACTAAAAGGATTTTTTAAATCATGCGCCAAAATACTAAAAAACCGGTCTTTTGTGGCATTCAGGTTATTAAGTTCGGAATTCTTATTTTTAATCAATTTGTTCATTGCCCTAATTTCTTTATGCGCTTCCTTTCTGATGCGCATATACCTCAAAACAATGATTAAAAAAACGACAAGGATAAAAACCGCACCCCCAAGTGCTATTTGTTTTGTGCGCAGGTTTTTCAGTTTCAGGTCGGCCTCCATCAGCTTTTTTTCCAACATTTGGCTTTGCCGCTCTTCCTTTTCAGATTCATAGCGCTTCTTCAGGCTGTGTATTTGTTTGTTATGCACCGAATTCCACAGGCTATCCTTTAAAGCGAAATATAATTCAGCCGATTGAAGCGACATTTCGGTGTTTTTCATTGCCAGATAACATTTCATTATTTCCCGTGAAAAAAGAATTTGTTGGTTAATAACACCGGCTTGAACAGTAAGTTGGTATGCCTTTTCAAAATATTGAATGGCCTGCGTGTACTTTCCGTTGAGAACAGCGATTCGTCCCTGGTTTGCGATGAAAGTTTTTTTGGCAACAAGAATATCTGCCGTATCCAATGTATGGATAATTTCATGGTTTACAGATATTAAACTATCTTTTAACTTCAGCTCATAATATCCTTCAGAGATATTTTCAAAAAACAATGCTTTCCCGGGAACACTTTGGCTTTTATCCTGATATTTTTGAGATTCAAGCAGATATTCAATACCTTTAAGATAGTCTCCTTTGATATTAGCTAAAGCGCCCAGATTATTTAAATTAGTAGCTATCAACCTGTTATGCTCAATACGTCGAAAATAGCCCAAAGCTTTGAGAAAATACTCTTCGGCTTCAGAGTAATCGAGTATATTTAAATGCGCCACCCCCAAATTGGTATAGGATTCAGCAATACCGATTGAATCGCCCTGTTCCTCTTCAATTCGCAATGATTTAAGGTATAAGTCTATAGCATCCGTATATAGTCCTTTGTCATCATAAATGATCCCGAGATTATTCAGTACCTGCTTATAGATAACAGCTTTGTTCCCGCTCTTGTCTATTTTCGTCAAAGTGCGCTGATAATAATGGATTGCAGAATCGGTCATTGATTTAAAATGGTACAGGAGTCCATAATGGTAATCCAGGAAATAATCAAGCGAATCATTTTGAACTGTATCAATTGAGCGGATCAGTTCTTCACTGATATTCAGGTCGGCATAAAAGAATTTTCTTGATTGTTCCAGGATATAGACCACCTGTTCATCGCCGCTTTTATTTGCGATTTCAAGCAAAAGCGAATCCGGAATAGCTGCATGCAGCATAAGAGGAAAAAGAAAGATCAGGAAAAGCCAAATGCTCTTTCTTATTTTTGAGGCCATGGAAGTACCTTTTACTAATTGTTAATGGTTTTATAAGCTGAGCCCAAAAGTAACAAAAATATACTAATCGGGCAACACTTATAAACGAATGATAAACCTGCTTCCCTTCCCTAATTCCGAAACCACATGAAGGTTTCCCCTATGCATATAAACCAACTGCCGGCATAAACTCAGGCCGATTCCATTCCCATTTTCGCGCGTAGTATAAAAAGGAAGGAAAATTTTCTCGACTTCACTTTCTTCGATCCCACTGCCATTATCCGATACTTCAATCTGGACACGGCCATCACTGGAGCGAAAAGCACGCAGAAGAACGGAAGGTTCATCAACTCCTTCAATTGCAATAAAAGCATTTTCAATTAAATTAATCATGACCTGCATAAATTGAGATTCATCAATCTGAATACTCAATTCATCATCTTCCAGTACTTTACGGTATCGGATTGATTGCTGATCAGCCTTTTCACGGAACAGCAATATCAGGTTATCCAACAAATCGCGCAGATAAACTTTATTTTTGACAGGTTCCGGGATTTTCGCCAGCTTCCGGTATGATTCCACAAAACGCAGCAGGCCGGTATTGCGCTTATGAATTACTTTTAAACCTTCATCCAGCCTTTGGATATCATCATCTGACAGCTCATCGGGTTTTATTAAATTACCATCCTCTGTATGCAGATTTCGTTGCATGCTGTGCGATAAAGACCGCACCGGCGTAATACTGTTCATGATTTCATGCGACAGTATGCGGATCAGCTTTTTCCAGGTCTGGGTTTCCTCTGCATTTAATTCAAAACGGATATTTTGCAGGGACACAATAATATAGTTTTCTTCCTGAAGCACAAAATGCGCCACCCTAAGGCTCAGGCTTTCGTTTCCATAATCTCCGGGAAGTTTTATAAGCCGCGGCCGGTCATCTTCCGCATGCAAAATGAGCTGCGAGAAACCTTTCTGAACTTTTTCCAGGTCGTTAATTGAGTGTAAGCGGCTGATTCCCAGTAATGATTTCATATGATCATTGCATAAAACCACGGAAAGGTCACTCCTGCGCGCAACCAGGACACCGGTGGACAAATGGCTGAGAATACTTCCATAGAGCATTTTCTGGCTTTCGCGTGCTGTTTTTTCTTCGGCCAGAATATCAATAATCATATTCAACATCTGGCTCAGGTTGCCCTGACTGCCATCGGTACGGAAATGCTGAACCGTTTCACGGCTTCGGATCCATTCAAAAAACTGATTGATTTTTTGGTTGTTCCTGTTTACATCGCGAATGAGCAATACGGACTCAATCAGCAAAAAAATACCAAAAGTAAATGGCGTAACATAAAGATGGTCTTTCAGGATAGACCATGCCAAAGCAAATGAAGTGATCAATATCAGGATGATATAAACTATAACCCTAATATTAAATGTTTTAAAGTTCATACTTCTTCATTTTATTGTACATAGTCTTGCGGCTGATCCCCAGCTCGCGGGCTGCTTCGCTGACATTATCATCATTTTTGCGCAAGGCCATACGCAGCAGGCGGATTTCGTTTTCTTCCAGGTTTAGCGTATCCGGGCTATCATCGACCGATTGGTCGTTAAAATAAAAATCAGAATTTGTTAGCTGGTTTCCTTCGCTCAGGATGACAGCTTTTTCGATCACATGTTCCAGTTCGCGTATATTTCCGGGCCAGCTGTGCTTTTTAAGTTTTTGAATGGCTGAAGCATCAATTTTATGGATTTCCCTTTTGTATTTGGAAGCAAATTTTTGCAGGAAAAACTGCGCAAGCACAGGGATATCTTCCTGGCGCTGCCGCAATGGAGGAAGCTCAATTTGGATCGTATTGATCCGGTAGAGCAAATCTTCACGAAATTCCCCATCATCCACCATATTATAAAGGGGCTGATTAGTGGCACAGATCAATCGGAAATCCACCGGAATAGCCTGTGAGGAGCCGATTGGAGTTACTTTTTTGTTTTGCAAAACTGTGAGCAGTTTCGATTGCAAGGCCATATCCAGGTTCCCGATTTCATCCAGGAAAAGGCTGCCACCGTATGCCACTTCAATTTTACCTTTGCGGTCTTCCATTGCGCCTGTAAAGCTCCCTTTTTTATAGCCGAAGAGCTCGCTCTCAAAAAGAGTGTTGCTCAGCGAGCCCAAATCCACCGGCATAAAAATATTTCCCGAGCGGCCCGATTGGTGATGAACTTCGCGTGCAATCACTTCTTTTCCTGTTCCGTTTTCGCCCAGTATCAGGATATTGGCATCGGTTTTTGCCACTTTGGCAATCATCTGATACACCTTTTTCATTGCCGGAGAATCGCCGGTAACCAAACGGAAGCCCGAATTTATCTGCCCTTGCAACACATCTTTTTGCTCCTTCACCTGGCTCAGTTCTTTATTGCTCCTGCGCAGTTTATAGGCCGTTTGGAGCGTGCTGAGGAATTTTTCATCCTCCCAGGGCTTGGTAATAAAATCCGTCGCTCCTTTTTTCATGGCTTCCACCGCTAATTTTACATCGCCATAAGCTGTAATCAGGATAATAACTGCCGCCGGATCGAGTTTCAGGATTTCCTGCATCCAGTACATACCTTCGTTACCGGTGGTTTGCCCAGCCCTGAAATTCATATCCAGGACATAAACATCCCAGTCTTCTTCGCGTAATAGAGCAGGAATCCGGTTTGGGTTACGTACCGTTTTTACAGTCTCAAAAACGCCCTGCAGCAAATAACGTATTGCCAGCAAAATGTCCTCATTATCATCTATTACTAAAATCCGTCCCTGATTGCGTGCCATAAAATCCTTTTTAAAATTCGAACTATCAACAAAATTAAAAATTTGTGCACATCTCAACGTTAAATGTGTAATTTTTATACATAAACCAGAGCAAATATAAACATAAAATATTGATTATAAGCATTTTAAACTTTGGCATCCGGATTGACTCATGTATAATGAACTTAAAAAACACGCATCATGAAAACTACAGAAATAAAAAAACGCTCCAAAGAAATGCTGGCATCGGGTTACCTGAAGCTCTTGAAAGAAATAGGTTTTAATGAAAATGACAAACCCGTAATTACAAGCTTGCTTGTACCTGCCAGGGTAAATTTGACCGCACAAAACCCAAACGGAATTTTAAGGATCGAGCTACTTTAATTTTGACAAAATGAAAAGCAGAATCTTCATTATCATAATAATATTATGCTCATTGCAGCTACCGATGCAAGGCCAAAATGCCGCTTTAAAGCGCAAGGCTTATTTGGGAATTCAGTCCATACCCCTGAGCGATTCAATAAAAACATCATCGGGCTATAGTGGCAAGGGGTTGCTTTTGAGTACGATTAAAAAGGAAGGCACTGCCGCTCTTTCAGGATTAAAAAAAGACGACATCCTGATCAGAATTGGAAACAAGACCATCGCTTCTTCTACTGATTTAAAAGAGGTTACAAACACATACCGCTCCGGTGATAGTGCTTCGTCTAAAATCTGGCGAGATGGAAAACCTGAAATAATCCAAATTCATTTTACTGGTCGTCCATTGGAAAAATCGGACAGCTACGAAATCATTTATGATGATTATGCGTATGATGAAGGGCAAATCCGCAGTATTATTTATAAACCTTTTGGCGAGGGTCCCTTCCCCACAGTTTTCTTTATACAGGGTTTTGGATGCTATTCGGTTGAGATGCCGGAAGACCATCCCTACACGCAACTATTTGACGCTCTGGTTCGATCGGGGATTACGGTTGTAAAAACCGAGAAGCCCGCCATGGGCGACAGCGAAGGTTATTGCGACTGCACTCAGAACGACCTACACTATGAAATTGGCGCACATAAAGCCGGATTGCATTCCTTGAGCAATTATAACTTTATTGATAGCACACAAATATTTCTCTGGGGACATTCACTCGGTGGAGTTATTGCCCCTGTGCTGGCCCAGGATTACAAGCCCGCAGGCATAGCTGTTTATGGACTGTAGTCCGTCCCTGGCAGGAATTTCTGCCGCAAATGATCCGCTTCCAGATGCCCTATTTTGGCATGGACTATGCGCAAACAGATACACTTGCCCGCAAATCAACAGAAATTTTATTCCATTTGATGAGCGAAAGAAAATCCCCTGCGGAAATCCTGGAAACAAAACCAGAGCTCAGACCCTATCTGGAAAACGGATTTATGTACGACGGTAAAGATATGCTCTGGGGAAAGCACTGGAAATACCTTGCACAAATTGATGATTTTAATCTTCCTTTGATTTGGAGCCAGCTCAATGTGCCGGTTTTGGTAATGCATGGCGAATTTGATTTTGAATCCTGCCTTGAATTTGAGCCTAAAAGGCTGGTAGAGATAGTAAATAAAAGCCCGGCTGGAGAAGCACGCTACATAAAATTCAAAGGCACAACCCACAGTTTTGTGAAAGCAAAATCGTATGAAGACGGTCTGAAAAACCGCAATATGGAATATTTCAAGGACAATTTTAACCAGGAAATACCTGATAAAACTGTAGCATGGATCCGCTCAATAATTAACAGTAAATAACACTCCAATTTATACAAACCAACGTTCTTTTAATATTCATAATGCGCCGCTGTTCTGTGGTATGTTAATCGGAATTTTGCAATCTTTTAACCACAGTTCAGCCCAAAAGAATCCGGGTTACGGCCCGGGTTCTTCCTTTAAAAAACTGATAACACCCCAAATTCATAGATCATGTTCCGCAATCAGGTAAAAGTATTTTTACGCTACATCATTAAGAAACCTTTTTTTACGATAACCAATATCGGCGGTTTGGCCATTGGGATTTCCGTTGCCCTGCTTATTTTTATGTTCATCATTGATGAATATTCCTATGATAAATTCCACAAAGATTCGGAACGTTTATACCGCATTGAGCAGGGTTTTTCCGAGAGTTCACACTGGGCCGCCTCACAGGGCTTTATCCTGGATCAGCTGATTAAAATGTTTCCGGAAGTAGAAGGCGGATGCCGTTTTAACAGGAGACTACTCCCTGTAAGCGTGCAAACAGAAAAACTCAGTGCCATGCAGGATGAAATATATTTTGCCGACTCGAGTTTTTTCGACATTTTCGGTTTCAAAATACTGAAAGGTGATGCCAACAAAACACTCAATACAGTTAACATGGCCGTAGTTTCAGAAGGTTTTGCGCAACGTTTTTTCGATGGAGATCCAATCGGGCAGACATTCAAATACCGCAAGCGCAACTTCACTGTGGGCGCCGTGATGGAAAACAGTCCGCCCAACAGTCATTTCCGGGCAGAAGTTGTTAGCGGGCTCATTATGTACCTCGAAGCCGGCTATCGTTATAACCAGCCCAATGCCGGTGCACCCATGGCGTTTCACACCTACATCAGGCTAAAAGAAGGTTTTGACAGCAAAGCCTTTTCAAAAAAGATCAATGAATTTGCCTGGGAAATCACGGCAAGGGAAGAATACCGCGAAGAAAGCAATAATACACCGGAGCTGATTGTAATGCCGGTTGAAGATATTCACCTGCACAGTCATGCGGAAAAGGAAATCGGTTCAAATTCAGACATCATGTACGTACGGATATTTGGGATTATCGCCATATTTATTATTCTGATTGCCTGCATCAATTACGCCAACCTTTCAACTGCACGCACGACTATCCGTGGACGCGAAGCAGGAATCCGCAGGCTGCTGGGTGCCGGGCCGGGCAGAATTTTCCGTCAGATCTATCTGGAATCCTACATTATAGCCTTTATCGCCTTGATAATCGGCCTCTGCCTCACCGAATTACTAACACCGGCATTTAATACAATTGCAGGCAAAGAAATCTCGCAAAGTGTTTTCTCCAATCCAGTATTGATATGGATCAGCCTGGCAATATTTTTATTAAGTGGCGGCCTGAGCGGAATTTATCCGGCCATTGTTTTTTCGCGCATCCCCGTGAAGCAAGTACTGAAAATGAACAAAAACGGCACAACAGGCTGCAACAGAACATTTAGTTTCAGGAGAATACTGGTCGTTTTTCAGTTTACCATTTCCGCTTTTCTGATCATCAGCACAATCGCCATCCACAAACAGCTCAACTTTATTTTCAATAAGGACATTGGTTTTACAAAAGAAAATATATTGGTTTTCAGAATGCCCGGACCCGAAATGCAGGCTGATTTTGAAAATTTTAAACAGGAAGCAAAAAGCCTGTCTGAAGTAAAAGCTGTCGGATTTATGGACAATATTCCAGGCAAAAGGGTGCCCTATCTTGGAATACGGATTCCAAACCTTACAGAGCAGCAAAGAATTGACGAAGAAGATAATGGCAACAGGGTAATACGCGTGCTTAGCGTGGATGAAGACTACCTGGATGTATTGGAGATCAACACAGTGCAGGGAGAAGGATTTCATCCCGGCTCGGTTTACGACCGGCGGAGCGGATTTCTGCTCAACCAGGCTGCGGTTGAAGAATTACAATTTGAAGATGCTGTCGGCAAAGCTTTTGAGTACACTTATGGTCTGGAAGAACCCAAAAGCGGAACCATCATCGGTGTAACTGAAGATTTCAATTATGCCAGCCTGCATCACAAAGTGGAACCGCTGATGATCCATATTTTTCCGGACTTTTACCGGTATTTATGTATTCGTTTCAAAAGCAATAATTTACATAACCTGACAGACAAGCTCGAGAAAATCTGGTTAAAGAATATACCATCCATGAATTTTGAGTTTGAGTTTCTGGAAACAAGCTATAATCAAAACTACCGCAGGGAAAGCTCCATGCAGGTTTTATCTGCCATTTTTGGCGGTTTGGCCATTTTTATAGCCTGCATGGGCCTTATCGGGCTAGCAAGCTATATGGCCGAGCAGCGAAAAAAAGAAGTTAGTATCCGCAAAGTGTTGGGAGCACCAGGCGGTAAACTCCTCGCCATTCTGAGCAAAGAATATGTTGTTCTGATCATCATTGCCAATATCATAGCATGGTTGCCCGCAATCTTTTTTATTGATAATTGGCAGGGGAATTTCGCTTATGAGCCCGAAGAAAGCCTGAGCCCTTATATTTTGGCAGCAGTCATCACTATGGGAATCACTTTAATTTCTACCAGCATCATCAGCATAAAAACGATAAGGGAAAACCCGGTCAAGGTACTAAAATACGAATAGGACAGACCGCAAGGGGGAAGCAACAGAAATACGCATATAAGAATAAAGCCTGTAAATAAGTAATTTACAGGCTTTTATGGGTGAAAGATGGGACTTGAACCCACGACCCCTGGAACCACAATCCAGTGCTCTAACCAACTGAGCTACATTCACCATATTTAAAGATCGTTTTCCCTTACGGAAAAAGTGGTGCAAAGATAATCCAATTTGGATTACCTGCAAGGACTTTTTTTAAAAAAATTCGGTTTCTTTTTTTCGGCGAAATGAGTAGTTTTACAAAAACTCATCAAAACACTTTTTTATGGCAGACATTATCGATTATAAAATTTTTGGCGATGACATGCAGCTTGTTGAAATAGAGCTCGATCCGGGCGAAGGCGTTCGTGCTGAAGTAGGTGCAATGATGTATATGGAAGACGGCATTGAAATGCAGACCAATACAGGCGGCGGGCTTTTCAAGGGCTTTAAGCGCATGCTGACCGGAGACGGTTTTTTCATCACGACCTTCCTTCACAATGGTTATGGCAAGGGGCATGTTGCTTTTGGCGCCCCTTATCCCGGCAAAATAATCCCTATTCACCTCGGGCGGACCGGTGGCGAATACTTATGCCAGAAAGACGCTTTTCTTTGTGCTGCGAAAGGTGTGGACATCGATATTGCGTTTACGAGAAGGATAGGCGCAGGTTTGTTTGGTGGTGAAGGCTTTATTCTTCAAAAGCTCAGTGGCGATGGCATGGCATTTATACATGCCGGTGGCACTATCATTGAAAAGCAATTGCAGCCCGGCGAAAACCTGAGGGTAGATACAGGCTGTTTGGTAGCTTTTGAGCCTTCTGTCGATTATGATATCAAATTTATTGGCGGGTTCCGCAATGCACTTTTTGGCGGGGAAGGTTTATTTCTGGCAAGCCTGAGCGGCCCGGGAAAAGTTTATTTACAAAGCTTACCTTTCTCGCGGCTAGCCGACCGCATTTTTGCCGCAGCAAAATTCCAACAGAAAGGCGAGAAAAGAGGCGTCGCAGGCATTGGCGGAGGGCTGCTGGGCGGTCTCATCAGCGGAGATTAAACTTCAACAGGCCAATACAACAAAAGGAGTTATATTTTATTATAGCTCCTTTTTATTGAATATTTACAAAATTACACATTCCCAATACAACTATTTTACAAAACTATTTGTCTGTATTTCAATAAATATCTTTATATTAGCAACTAAGATAAAGAGCTAACGTAGAAAAGCATCCGTAATAAAACTGTTTTGCTAGAACAAACTGAAAAACATAGGGATACAGGACAATCATGGATTGTATTAAAAAGAATAATTATAATTCTTTTAGTACTTTGCTTTCAAGTTGTTAGCGAGGCACAAACCTATTATTGGGTGGGAGGCAATGGCAGCTGGGGCGACACCCTGATGTGGTCTTTAAGTTCAGGAGGCACGAACCACCCTTCAAGCCCACCCGGCCCGGACAACAACGTTATTTTTGACGGTAACTCATTTCTGGCTCTTAACGACACCGTTTTTATAACCGATGCCAACAGCCAGGAATGCGTTTGCAAAACCATGTCATGGCAAGCATCATCAGCCAGCCTTGAGCCTATTTTAAAAGGCGCTCATGATTTGCACATATACGGTTCCCTCCAACTGATCCCATTCGAAGATGGTGAAAATTACCAATATCTGGGATTAATATATTTTAAAGCATCAACATCGGGCAATACTATTAAAACACACAGCCTCCGCTTCAGGAACCATATTTATTTCCGGGGCGATGGCGGAGAATGGAACCTGCTCGACAGCCTTGTAGTTGACAACCACATTTACCTTCACGAAGGAACCCTCAACACAAACAATTTTGCTGTAGAATGCGACCGTTTCTTCAGCGATTATCAAGCCGAACGCACATTAAACATGGGCAGTTCAAATTTCTACATACGAAAAGGCTGGGATCCGTGCTGGTTTATTGATTACAGTGAGCTGATGACGCTGAATGCCGGCACATCCACGATAATTTTCACACATACCATGAACGGCGAAATGCTTGCTGGCCATGGGCTGCGCTATAATGACGTAGTGTTTGAAAGCCATTATTTGTATGGACAGTTGGAAGCCACTTCCGACACATTTAATAATGTCAGCTTCACAGATGCCTCTTGTGGCGCGAGGATTTATGGCGACAACAATGTTTTTACCAATGTATATATTGAAGACGAAACAGAAATCGAAGGCCGCAACAACCAGGTTTTGGACAGCATCTTTTTTGGCCACGACATTACCATAGAGGAAGGGAGCAATTCGTTTAAACGATCATTCTGGCGCAGATACCAAACCGACCAAACAACGCCCACCACAATGACACTTGAGGCCGACAGCACACAATCCTTTTTAGATGGCATTGAAATGCTGTGCGATATCGACTGCGAATTCACGAGAATCACCAGCACCCAAACCAATAAAAATGCCGTCCTATTTTCCGATAGTGTGATGACGCTCAATTTTATGGAAATTGAAAACATCACAGCGACGAACACCTACGACCCTTCCGGTAGCGGCACACATCCCGACACAGCATATAATTCACTGCTTACAGGCACAGTAAACTGGGTCAATCCGGATGCATTTATTCCAATGCACATCGACAGCCTGCTCATCACCGACGTAAGTCCATGTTACAACGACAGTAATGGCGTATTAAACATTTATGCTTCGGGCGGTTTAGGAAATATCGAATTCAGCCTCGACAGCAATGACTGGCAGCCTTCACCGGTTTTCACTGATTTGAAAAAAGGCCCGGTCAGTATTTTTCTCAGGGAAATCAGGGCATCCGGCCAGATTTGCTCCAGCGAACACGCTATGGACACCCTTATTTCAGGCCCCGACAGCCTGATTATCAACAATATCACCACCGATAGTGCCATTTGCCATTCCGAATGTTCGGGCAGGATGATTTTTGAGATCACCGGAGGAACCTTGCCATACGACATTTCGCTCAATGGAGGAACAAGCTGGGCAACCGGCGATACCCTGGAAAATATTTGTCCCGGAAGTTACAGCAATATCCTGATAAGGGACATCAACGGCTGCCCATACGACGGCCCGGCTATAGGTACCCAAACAATCCAGCAACCAGCAGAAACCATAATCAGTTTCAATGCACAAAACCTGTTTTGCCATAACGACAGCAGTGGAAACATTACAGCCAATGCAAGCGGAACCCATCCCCCTTTTTCGTATTCGTGGGTGAATGTCCTGGATCCATCAGACACAATATCCACAGGAAATACAGCACCTTACCTTGCGGCAGGAACTTATAAAGTAATTACGTATGATGCATACGGCTGCCTAAAAACTCAAAACCAAAGCATCACACAGCCCGACACACTTAATATCGGCTTCAGTACAACGGCCATCAATTGTTTTGGCGATTCAACAGCTACGCTTACAGCAACTGCTTCCGGTGGAACGGCTCCATTTTCGCATTACTGGTCTGGTGGGCAAAGCCAGTTAAACACCAATCCTTCAGTGCTTTTAAATCAGCCCGCAGGAATTTACACCGACAGCATTACGGATGCAAACGGTTGTTCTTTCAAAAAAAACTATGAAATAACCCAACCTACGGATTTAGAAATTATTTTTGACACCATTGCCCATTTAGATTGCTATGGCGCGCAGGATGGGTTCATCAAAGCATCAGCTTCCGGCGGCACACCGCTTGATCCACCATTAAACCCCTACATTCTAAACTGGCAACCCGGGGGAGAATCAACAGATTCCATTTTTGATAAGGCCGCAGGAGAATATATTTTTATCGTAACCGACAAAAAAGGATGCCAGAAGCCTGATACAGCAACAATCACGCAAAACCCTGAAATAGAAGTAGATTTCAATATCTTTCATCCTGTTTGCCATGGCGACAGCACCGGATATATAAAAGCCAATATAAGCGGCGGTTTTCCCGGCATTGAAACACCATATCATCTCGAATGGACCAAATACGGCTCCACTGAAATCATAAGCAGAAGCGACTCGGTTTTTCACCTAACAGCAGGCACTTACGAACTTAAAATTACGGACAGCCTGAGTTGCACCAAATTTGAAACCATTGAGATCATCGCACCACCGAAACTGCAGATAAACTTTCTGCTGGGCACGGACAATTGCAGCGGGACAAGCGGTAACTGGATAAAGGCGATTGGCCAGGGCGGCACACCTTATGAAAACCTAAGCCGGGAGCCATACGATTATTTATGGTTGCCTCCGCTCAGCTCTACTGAAGATTCTGTTTACAACCTCAGCCAGGGCACTTATCACATCATGATCACCGACAGTTTGGGCTGCACAGCAACCGACAGCGCCCGTGTTGCCCCTTTTGACGGCAGCCTTGAATATTCTGATATTCTTTGCAATGGCGCAGCCAACGGATGGGCAAAAGTGAATCCCGTTGGAGGTTCTACGCCATATACATTTGCATGGAAAAAAGAGCCGGCACCGGACATTATCGGCACAAACGACAGCATCATAAACCTGGATCCGGGCACATATACCGTAATTGTCACTGACAACAACAACTGCCTTTATTACGACACCGTTTACATCACACAACCCACAGCGCTCAGCTTGAGTTTCACCAGCAGCCCGGCCAGTTGCTACGACAGCACTGACGGCACAGCTACAGCCATTGTTGGCGGAGGAACACCTTTTGCTTCCCCTGCTTACCGTTATTCCTGGTCGAATGGAGACACGACCGCCAGCATAACAACAGCAGCCGGGCGGTATTACCTCACAGCAACAGACAGCTTAGGCTGCACGATTTCCGATTCGGTGGAAATTATCCAGCCCGACAGCATCAGCATCAATAGCTTAACCGGCAGTAACCTAACATGTTACAATTACAATGACGGTCAAATTGAGATTTCGGCAAGCGGAGGTACGGGAACCATTAATTACACGCTGCAACCCGCTGCCCAAAGCAACCAAAGCGGCACATTTTCCATGCTTAATCCCGGCGGATATTTCGTACAGATTAATGACGCCAACGGATGCCTGAAAAATTCCGACAGTCTGTTTATCCTCAATCCGGACACGCTGCACATTGATTCCGCACATAAAACCGACATCCTGTGCCACAACCAAAGCAATGGCAGCATGATCACTTTTGGTGGCGGCGGAACAACGCCATTGACATATACCCTTTGGGATCCTGACTCGGTTACCAGCAACAGCAACGGGCTTTTCAACAACATCCCGGAAGGCACATATTCAATAACTTTAAGCGATGCAAACGACTGCCCTCAGGCACAATGGGGAACAATTTCCATTTTGAACCCTCCGGCCATTGAGGTTTTGTGGGACACTATAAGTCCGCTAAGCTGTCATAATGCCAATGACGGCAGCATCAGCCTGATGGCGACAGGAGGAATCGGGGCACTTACATATACGCTCAATCCCGGCAATATCAGCAGCGACACAGGATATTTTGCAAACCTGTCCGGAGGCAGTTACAACATCCGCATAAGCGACCAAAACGCATGTTTGCTTGACACCAATAATATTGAAGTCATTAATCCGGATACCATCACATTTTTAGTGGATATCAATGACGTTTCCTGCTATAATGCTGCCGACGGAAGCTTTGAAATACACGCTTTAGGAGGAACGCGCCCATTTATGTACAGCATAAACAATGGCAACAGCTGGCAAACAGATTCGGTTTTCAACATTTTGGATACAGGAACTTATGCCTTGATGGTGCGCGACACAAATTATTGTCTGTCCTATTCCGGCATTGCCCAAACCCGGACAATCACGCAGCCAGACAGCCTCACCATAGCGTTTTCCAATATCATTCATCCCACCTGTGCCGGATGTTCGGATGGAAGCATCACAGCAAATGTTAGCGGAGGCACAGCTTCGTATCAACATTTCTGGAGCAATGGGATGACCGGAGCCACAATCAGCGGGCTCACGGCCGGTTGCTATACCGATTCCGTTGTGGATCAACATGGCTGTTCCACCACAAAAGAAATCTGCATTTCGGAACCTCCTGAATTTGAACTTACGATTGACAGCGCAAATGTGCGATGCTTCGGCCAATCGAATGCCTGGATCAAGGCCCTGCTGACTGGCGGCACCAAGCCCTACACTTATGAATGGAAAAAACTTCCCGGTGCTGCGATAATCGGGACAGACTCCTTGATTACAGGTCTGGATTCTGCAACGTACCAGCTAACAGTATGGGATTTTTATGGCTACAGCCTGCAACGAAATATTTACATAAGCCAGCCCGATCAGATACAAATCTCACTCAGTCATATCGACAGCCTTTGCCCTGAAGAGCATATTGGCTGGATAAAAGCAGATGTAAACGGCGGCAATCCACCTTTTAATTATAGCTGGCAGTGGAGCGCAGGCGATACACTGAGCGGCCATCCCGATTCTGTTTTCAACCTTCAGGCCGGCACTTACAGTTTGACCATCCAAGACGACAGCCTTTGTCAGGGAATCGCCAGCGCCACGATATTTTCTTATCCATCGCCTGTATCAAATTTCACGGTTGCGCCGGTTTGTTTTGGCGACAGCAGTTCGTTTACCAGCATTTCATCAGCAATTGGCAGTACCATCGGCAGCTACCACTGGAATTTCAATGATCCGGCTGCCGGGGATGACAGCATTTCTGCATTGATGAACCCCAAACACCTTTTTACATCTCCGGGAAACTGGCAAACAGAGCATTATGTTATTGACCAAAGAGGATGTTCCAGCGATACTACCAACAAATCAGTAAATGTTTACGCACTTCCGGAGGCGGATTTCAGCTGGGACAGCGTTTGTAACGGCAATGAAGTCCCCTTTACCGACCTTAGCAGCCAGGGCAGCGGAAATATCAGCAATTGGAACTGGAGCTTTGGAGACGGCAATAATTCCTTTATCCAAAATCCTTCGCATTTGTATGGAAATTACGGAAATTACAACGTACAATTAAGCATATCAGACATTTACGGATGTAAAGACAGCATCGAACATCAAATCCGTGTTTATTCAAACCCCATAGCTGATTTTATAGCTTTAAATCCCTGCGCCGGCAGCCAGGTACAGTTTACGGATTTGAGCGATAGTGTTGCAGATCCAATCACCCATTGGCTTTGGGACTTTGACGACGGAACCTACACCAGCTTGCAAAACCCGATTCATGTGTATGGCGGTATCGGCAATTATGAAGTAAGTCTGCGTGTTTCCAATCAAATTGGCTGCGCCGACAGCATTATGGATACAATAGAGGTATGGCCTTCTTTTTGGGCTGATTTCAAGTTTGATACAGTTTGTTTCGGACAGCCCACACAATTCCGCGATACATTACTTTCTACGGATATTGTTCCGGAAAGCTGGTTCTGGGATTTTGGTGATGGCGCAACATCCACAGAGCAAAACCCAAGCCACATCTTTAGCAGTCCGGGAACTTTTTCAGTAGTACATACTGTGACCGATACCAATGGATGTATCGCCACAAAAACCCATTTGGTTGGCATTTATCCCCTGCCCCAACCTGCTTTTAGTGCAAGCACCGAATGCTTAGGCGATTCAACAACATTCATCAACCAAAGCGAACTGAACGCCAGTGGAATCCAAGACCTGCTCTGGCAATTTGGCGATGGCGGAACATCATCTCTGGAAAATCCCCGACATCTTTATTTAAGTTCCGGATATTATAATGTTGTGCTGAACATCACCAATTCCAATGGATGTTTTGGTAGCGATACAGCAGAAGTGCTTGTTTCTCCGCTTCCAACTGCCGGTTTTACAGCAGATACAGCCTGCCTCGGATTCCCTACCCACTTTACAGATCAAAGCTCCGGCAGTATTGGCTCAATTACAAACTGGGAGTGGGATTTCGGTGATGGCAGTTCCTCTTCCAGCCAAAACCCCAACCACACATTTGCAACAGCAGGCGTGCATAATGTGCAGCTGATCATCTTGAACAACAACGCATGTTCCGACACAATAATCAAAACGGTTTATGTTGCCCCATTGCCTGTTCCTGATTTTATTTTTGATACGGTCTGCCTTTACGAAACAACCCATTTTACGGATCAGAGTACCGCTTTGGGCGGAATAAACACCTGGCTTTGGGATTTTGGAAACGGAAATTTCAGCAATGATCAAAATCCGTCATTTTCTTTCAATATTCCCGGAAACAATCCCGTAAGCCTTCAGCTTGTCGATAACTTAGGATGTATTGCCGGCATCACGAAAGATGTCTTGGTATATCAATTGCCGGTCTCGAATTTTTCTTTTGGCAGCAATATTTGCCTGAGCGACAGTGTTGCATTCACGGACCTCAGCCTGCCACAAGCCGACAGCATCATCTCCTGGTCGTGGGATTTTGGCGATGGCAGCACATCAAACGGACAAAACCCAAAGCACAAATATGCTTCTGCAGGCAGTTATTTTGTACGGCTTGCCATTACCAACAACCACCTTTGCTCCGACACTTTGATACAGGAAATCATCATGAATGAGATGCCTGTGACCGGTTTTTCTGCTGACACCGCCTGTTTGGGCAGCCCGACTCAATTTATGGATCAATCGAGCACTACAAGTGGCAGTCTGAACTATTGGTATTGGGATTTCGGCGATGGAAACGCATCAGGCGACCAAAACCCTGCGCACATTTTCAACAGCCCGGGCATTCATTCGGTGCGGCTCATCAGCGGAAACAATTTCGGTTGCAATGATACCCTTGAAAAAAATATTTTCGTCCGTCCACTCCCGCTTTCTTCCTTCCTTTTTTCAGAGGTTTGCCTGGGCGACAGCACCGAATTTACCGATCAGTCCGGTTCTCCCAATGGAGCGGTGATCAGCTGGATGTGGAATTTCGGTGACGGAAACAGCAGCAATACGCAAAATACCAGGCATTTATACACTACTTCAGGAATTTATAATGTAAGCCTCACGGTAACGGATGCGGCAGGCTGCGCGAAAGACACCACCAATCCGATTGAAGTTTATCCATTACCCATTGCCGATTTTGCATACACCGTAAACTGCATCAATGACAGCACTAGTTTCAGTGATTTATCGAGTGGCAACGGCAGTGCGATCAGTTCATGGTTCTGGGATTTCGGCGATGGCAGCACATCCACGGAACAAAACCCCAAACACGTTTTTTCTTCCGCCGGAATATTTAATGTACAGCTCATCATCATCAATGGCAATAATTGCAGCGACAGCATTCAAAAGCCCATAAACATCTATCCGCTTCCCGATGCAGGGTTTGAGTATTCGTTAGCTTGCGCGGGCGACAGCACACATTTTAATGACACATCCCATAGCGCTTATGGTGAAATTATTTGGCGAAGCTGGGATTTCGGTGATCCGGCCAGTGGCAGCAACAACACATCCAGCCTGCAAAACCCCTGGCATAAATTCAGCTCCGCCGGAATTTTTACGGTGCGCCTGATTATTGAAAACACGCAAGGCTGCCGCGATACCCTTTCAAAAGAAGTTACGGTATTGCCACGTCCCCATCCCGATTTCGGTTTCAATAATGACTGTTTGGGTGACACCATCTTTTTCATCGACCAAAGCTCAGCCAATCCCGGAAACAACATCACACAATGGATGTGGCAATTTGGCGACGGCAATACCTCAGCACAACAAAATCCATGGCATATTTATGCCGATCACGGGAATTATACCGTAAGATTAAGCATACAAGAAAATACCGGTTGTATTGCCGACACTACCAAAGTAGTACAGGTCTGGCCGTTGCCGGTTGCTGATTTCACTTATTATTCGGGATGTATTAATGAAGTCACACATTTTATTGACCAAAGTTCCGGATCGGGCTGGGACATTACGGATTGGCATTGGAATTTCGGTGATCCCGCTTCAGGCGCTGCCAATACCTCAACACTGCAGAATCCGGGACACACATTTAGCCTGAGCGGCGAATATCTCGTTTCCCTTACGGTTAGCAATTCCAATGGCTGCCAGGCATCTGTTCAATATGCCATTAGCATTGATAACGGGCCCATTGCCGATTTTCTCACAGATACCATCTGCCAGGATTTCCCTGCTTATTTTGACAATTTATCCTACTCAACGGTCGATCCCATCGTAAGCTGGTACTGGAATTTCGGCGATGGCGACACTTCTACACTGCAATACCCATATCACACTTACGCCGGCTACGGCACACACTATGTTTCGCTCAGCGTGGAAACCGCCAATGGTTGCCATGCCGACACCATCAAAGAAATTTTCGTTACTCCATTGCCCGATGTTGATTTCAACTGGGCACAAAACGGCTGTTCGGGCGATTCCATACAATTCTATGATTTGAGCAGTTTCATTGCGCCGAATGCCGTAAACATCAGGTTATGGGATTTTGGCGATGGCGCCACATCAACCGAAAAAAACCCAAAGCATGCATACGCTGTGCCCGGCCCATATACAGTAACACTTGCCATAACCGACACAAGCGGATGCTACAACAGCCTGCAAAAAGAAATTACAATTAAAGAAGGCCCGAATGCTTCATTTTCGCATGATGTGGTACTGTGCAATGAAGCGCATTTCACTAATTTATCCAACGACAACCAATACGACATCATCAATTGGTACTGGAATTTTGGTGATCCTTCCTCATCTTCCAATACCAGCACTTTAGAAAACCCCACGCACATTTACGACAACACGGGCAGCTATTCCGTGCGCCTGATTGTTGAAAACGAACTGCTTTGCCGCGATACGGTTTACAACACAATAAACATCAGCAAACCTGTTGCCGGTTTCATGGCCAGCAGCAATACAAGTTGTCCGCAAAACCCGATCCAGTTTACCGACACCTCACTGACGATGGGGCAGACGATTATAAGCTGGCTATGGGATTTTGGCGATGGCTTGACATCAACACTTTCGAACCCGGCACATGCTTTTGATAATCAAGGAAATTATACGGTAAAACTTATCATCACTACGGATCAAAACTGCACCGACAGCACTACAGCGATCATCAGCATCCTGCCATCGCCACAAGCCGATTTTATCAGTACTTCCTTTGTTTGCCAGGGCGATACATCATGGTTTGAGGATGCATCATTTTCCATAACAGGAGCAGATATCACGAACTGGCATTGGGAATTTGGCGACGGAGGAACCTCCAATTTGCAAAACCCCTGGCATATTTACAATGCCGGTGGAAGCTATTCGGCCTATTTGCAAATAAGCGACGAAAACGGCTGCACGGCAGACACGAGCAAATCCATTGAAGTACATCTGCCTCCGCAAAGCAGTTTCAGTTACCAGATATTCAATTGCGATTCCGCACAATTTACTGATCTGAGCATTGCTTCTTCAAGTCCCATAGATTTCTGGTTATGGAATTTTGGCGATCCTGCTTCCGGAACAAGCAACATCAGTACAGAGCAAAACCCGCACCATTATTATTATGCTGCCGGAACTTATAATGTAACGCTCATTACCGAAAATGAAGCCGGTTGCAGCGACACTTCCGTCCTAAGTATAGAAATATCTCATCCTCAGGCGGATTTCACTCAAACAGCACCTTCCTATTGCCCCGATGTGCCGGTTCAGTTCAGCAGCACTTCTGTTGGAACCGCTATCGTAAGCTGGTACTGGGAGTTTGGCGATGGACAAAGCGCAACAAGCGGAAATCCGCTGCACGCTTACACCGATGCAGGCATCTATCAGGTTTCGCTCAGCATTACCAACGCCTCGGGATGCCAGAGCCAAGTGGTTCATCAGGTAGAAATCCATGGCAAACCCGTAGCTGCGTTCAGCAATAACAGTCCGGTATGTCTGGGCGACAGCATTTATTTTGATGACCTTTCTTCTTCTGTGGGCAACGGCCTCATCACCCAATGGCAGTGGGACTTTGGCGATGGAAGCACATCCGGCGATCCGGAACCCGCGCATTTATATTCCAACGATGGTTATTATACCGTTGCACTGCAAGTCACCAATGAACATCAATGCTTTGACATTACCGACAAAATCGTTGAGATACAGGCATTACCAACAGCTGATTTTAACCACAGCATTTATGGCTGCGATACGGTGCAGTTCACAGACCTGAGCCAATCCTTCGGCTATGCCATTACCGACTGGGAATGGGATTTCGGGGATCCTGATTCCGGTCCGATGAATTTTTCCGATGAGCAAAACCCCTTCCACCTCTATACCGAAGCCGGGACATATTCCGTTCAATTGATTGTTTCCACAGCGGTTGGATGTCGCGATACAATCAATCAGGAAATCAGCATAGATGAAAAGCCTGTAGCCGGATTCACTGTTGATCAGGACAGTTTATGTGCCGGATTGCAAATGCAGTTTACGGATACTTCGAGCATCAGCACAGGCAGCATCAGCAGCTGGCTTTGGAGTTTTGGCGACGGAACCACCTCCACTGAGCAATCGCCGCAACATGCTTTTGAAGAGCCCGGAATGTATTTTGTGACTTTAACCGTTACCGGCAGCAATGGCTGTACTGACAATGAAATACAGCCTGTATTTGTCAGCCCGGGCGTTTTTGCCGCATTCGATCACAGTAATTTGCTTTGCGCAGAACAGGAAGTCAGTTTTTATGATGGTTCATCAAGCATCTGGCAAGGCGATATAACAGAATGGCTGTGGGATTTTGGCGATGGCAGCACCAGCAACGAGCAAGACCCCGTGCACACCTATCTGAATGCCGGAAATTATCAGGTCAGCTTGCGGGTAACCAACAGTTTTGGATGCATTGACGACAGCCTCAGGACGATCAGCATCAATGATCAGCCTCAGGCAAATTTCAGCACAGAAACCATTAATTGCGATACCACCTGGTTCACCGATTTATCAAGCGATCCCAATACAAACATAACTACCTGGCAATGGGATTTTGACGATCCTTCTTCGGGATGGCACAATCATTCCACTGAAAGCAATCCCTATCATGTTTATTATGTTCCGGGCACATATTCGCCAAGCCTCACAGTAACGAATGAAACCGGCTGCAGCAGCATGACAACCAAAAGCGTTACGGTGAACCGTCCGGTTGCGGATTTCAGTTCCAATTCGCCATGTCAGGGGCAGCAAAGCAATTTCACCGACAATTCCTGGTCGCCGGGTGGAGCTATTGTAAGCTGGCTGTGGGATTTTGGCGATGGCAACTCCAGCACAGACCGAAACCCATCGCACACTTATGCCTCAGCAGGCACTTATTATGTGCGGCTTACGGTTACCAACAACCTGGGCTGCCTGTCGCATATAGTAATCGCACATCATGTAAAATACCCACCAACTGCTGATTTCCAGATGAGCGGCAATTTTGGCTGTTTGAACGAGACCATTCAGTTTACGGATTTATCGTATGCAACAGGGGGCAGTATTGATATCATTGCCTGGTACTGGGATTTTGGTGATGGCGGATATTCCCTGGAGCAAAACCCCAGCCACACTTATATTATTCCTTCAAATTATGTCGTAACACTGGTGGTTTATGATGGAGAAGGATGTTTCTCACAAACAACAAAAAACGTAATAATAAGCCAGTATCCTCAGGCAAATTTCACACACCAAACCCTGAATTGTGATACCACATGGTTTACGGATTTATCGAATGGTATGGGCTCCGACATTATTTACTGGGATTGGAATTTTGATGATCCGATATCCGGCGCATTTAATACCAGTACAGAAGAAAACCCCTGGCATATTTTTACGGAAACCGGCACTTATAATGTTCAGCTGGTTGCCACAAATGCCAGCGGTTGTTCCGACAGCATCAGCCTTCCGGTTTTCTTTGATGCAGCACCTGCTGTAGGTTTCTATTCCGATACGGTTTGTTTGGGCAATCCCACGCAGCTCAACGACACATCTCCGGCAGCAAATCTGATTTACTGGAGCTGGGATTTCGGGAGTGGCCACAGCTCAACACAGCAAAACCCAAGTTTTACATTCCTTCAGCATGGCCTGAATCCGGTGAGTTTAACTGTTACCAACGAAATTGGGTGCTCCAGCACTTTTACAGCTAATGTGATGGTGGACACCCTGCCCGAAGCCAATTTCGATATGTCGGACACCACCTGCCTGCTGCATGAAGTCCATTTTACCAACCTGAGCATCCCTCATGCAGCCTCCATTACAGATTTTCTGTGGAATTTTGGTGACGGGGCAACATCAACCGAAGAAAACCCAAGCCACACATACACCAGCCCAGTCACATATTTTGTGAATCTGAGCGTATCCAACAGCAATGGCTGTCAAAACAGCCTGCAGAAACCTATTTTCGCCAATCCGGATCCTGTCGCAAATTTCACTTTTGATACAGTTTGCCTCGGACTGCCCACAAATTTTGTTGATCTGTCCTCTTCGCAATATTCCTATGTAACTTATTGGGAATGGCATTTTGGCGATGGCAGCGATACGCTGGGCATCAAAAATCCGCCCCATGTTTATCCCGATTCCGGAAATTATACGGTACAGCTTATCATTGCCGATATGTGGGGCTGTTCCGATACGATCAGCAAGGAAATCAGGGTACATCCACTGCCCATTGCCGATTTCTCCATCAGCAACGAAAGCACTTGTAAAGGCGACACCATCTTTTTCCAGGATGAATCCACGCCAACCGGAGCGCCTTTGGCTGCATGGAACTGGTATTTCGGGCATCCTTCATCGGGAAGCAACGACAGCTCACAATTGCAAAACCCTTGGCATGTTTACGACTCAGCAGCAGTTTATTACAGTTTGCTTATTGTAACCGACAGCAATGGCTGCCGCGATGACATTTTGAAACCCGTGGAAATACATCCGTTGCCAAATGCGAATTTCACCTATAGCAGCCAATGCGTTACCGATAGTGTTTCCTTTACCGACCTTTCTTCTGCAAACCAGTCCCAGCTGGAGGAATGGCTCTGGGATTTTGGCGATGGCACAACATCCGGCGAACAAAATCCCAAACACCTTTATACCGCAGGATTGCTCAATTATACCGTAAACCTGACCGTAACCGACACCAACGGCTGCAGCAAAAGCATTAGTCAGGATATTGCGCTGATACCATTGCCGGAAGCAAATTTCAGTTATTCGATGAATGTGCCGTGCTCCGGCGAGTTTACCGAGTTTTTTGATGAAAGTCAGGCAAATGAGGGAATAATAACCTCATGGCAATGGGATTTCGATGATGGCAGTAGCTCCACAATTCCCAACCCGGTGCACTATTACCCTCTGAGCGGAAATTACAATGTTCAGCTGATTGTGCGCAATTCGGGCGGCTGCTATGACACCACAATCCAAACTGTTGTTATTCATGATGCACCATTGGTTGATTTCACCTACGATACAGTTTGCTTTGGTGATACCACACAATTTATCGACACAATCTTTACTTCGGGTGCCATCATTGAACGAAAATGGGAATTTGGCGACGGACAAATTACCTATGGCAAAAACCCGCTGCATCATTATAATTTTGCCGACACTTTTGATGTCCGTTTGACTGTAACCGACACCAACGGTTGCATCAATTATATGGCACATCCGGTGATTGTGCGCCCCGCCCCTGCTGTTGATTTTGAATATAATACGGCTTGTTTTGGCAATGCAACCAATTTCCACGGAATCAACAACGGCACAACAACATCATGGTTCTGGACTTTTGGCGATGGCAATACATCTACAGCACAGGATACAAATTATATTTACGAATCGCCCGGTGTTTATAAGGTTACGCTTACCGCTTCCGACATCAACGGATGTAAGGCAACCATTGAAAAATACATCGCCGTCCTCGACATTCCCAAAGCAAATTTCACTTGGGACAACACCTGGTGCGACGATGGTTTTGTCCAGTTCCACGATTCATCCTGGCACAGCTCCGCCATTATCAATAAATGGCAATGGCAGCTCGATTCCAATTATTTCAGCATCTGGCAAAACCCTGATTATGTGTATGATATTACAGACACCTGCTATGATGTAAAATTAATTGTTACCGACAACAAAGGCTGCTCCGATTCGGTAACAAAAACGGTTTGCGTAGCTGCCGGTTTCCATATTGATTTTGATTTTGAAAATGCCTGCCCGGGCGATTCTGCTTTGTTCCGGGGCATCAGCCTGGCAGAAGAAGATCCGGCTGTATTGTGGCAATGGAAAATAGGCCAGCAAACTATTGAAACCCAAAACGACTCACTTTGGTTTGTATTTGAAGAAAGCGGCCCGGTTGAAATAAAACTCAAAGCTTGGGATAGTGAAGGCTGCGTGGATTCGTTAGTTCGGATTATAAACGTGTATAAAAAGCCAATAGCCCAATTTGAAGCAACTACTGCAGCATGCACGGACAGCACACATTTCACCGATTTGAGCATTGCTAACGCAGATGACATAAATAGCTGGACATGGAATTTTGGCGACACAAACAGTGGAATTTGGAACACCTCCGCCTTGCAAAACCCATCACATTTATACCCACAGGGAGACAGCCTGTACCTTGTTCATCTGCACGTTAGCAACTCGAATGGCTGCACAGACACGGCAAGCATGATGGTGCGGCACCTGCCCTGCTTCCGGCTCGACTTCTCCATCAGCAGCGAATATCATTGTGCTGAAGAGGAAATTTATTTTATTGATCAAACCATTATTGGCAGCCAGGCCATTGAAATCATTTCCTACAAATGGGATTTTGACGATGGCAACACACTAAGCTATAACGAACACAGAGACAGCGTGCAGCATCAATGGCTGGTTCCGGGGAATTACACAATACTTTTCACGGTTACCGCTCTCATGGAAGGCGATGTTTTCCACGACACAATCACCAAAGCATTAACAATCAGTCCTGATCCCGTATCCCGCTTCACTTTTGCCGATGTTTGTGCCGGCGACAGCACACATTTTACCAATGAAAGCTTCATCAGCGAAGGCGAGATAAAATACAGGATTTGGGATTTTATGAATGGTGAATACCTTACCGACGAAAACCCGGTTTATTTCTTCCCCGAAGCCGGCACCTATCCCGTTTCGCTCATCAGTATTTCCGAAACCGGCTGCCGCGATACCATGACACAGGAAATAGAAATCCACACTTTGCCTACCGTAGAACTAAAACTAAAACCACCATTCGCCTGCGGAGATTCATCCGTAATTGAAATCATTGATGAAGGATCAATCAATTCAGGTTCAATCAGTCAACGTATATTCAGTTTTGGCGACGGAACAAGTGTCAGCACAATGCAGGACACTGTAAACCACATTTATAATACAGGCAGCTATATCGTGAAACTGGAAAGCATCAGCGAGGCCGGCTGCAGCTCTTTTGATTCCACAGACATCAGGATATTTGAACCACCTGTGGCAGTAATCAGCCATCAACCCGACAGTGCCAGCGGGCTGGATCCGCTTATCGAGTTCAACCCCTACAGTTCGCTCGAAGGCGATGGAGCCATTACAAGCTGGTTCTGGGATTTTGGCGACCATGAAAAAGTTTGGGAAATGGAGCCTGTCCACCGCTATAGCGATACAGGTTATTATAAAGTTATTTTGCGTATTGGCGATGAAAACCAATGTCAAAGCAGCGACAGCAGTATTGTACACATTTATCCGGAATTATCATTTTACATTGCCAATGCATTTTCACCCAATGGTGACGGCGTAAACGCTACATTTGGTCCACATGCTTTATTTGTTGAAGACAAAAGTTATGAATTTCTGATTTTCAACCGATGGGGAGCAGTAGTATTCCAAACCAACGACCCGCAAGGCAAATGGGACGGAAGTGTTAATGGCGACCCATGCCCTTCCAATCTTTACGTATGGACGATCAATTTGGAAGACAATAACGGAGTAAAAGAAGTTTATAAAGGAACTGTTATGCTCCTTAGGTAGATTTAATTTAGATTTAAACCATATTTTGAGTAACTTTAGGGCAGAATTGCCGTAAAATTGAATCATTCTAATTGCACAGCACATGCAACCTTGACACAAGGGAGGATGTCTGAAAATTAGACCGAAACGACAGACAGATTTCTGAGGAAAGTTAAAAAGAGCGTTTGACATGTCCTCCCCTAAATGGCGCGTGACGCCAAACATAGCTTGCTGACCAGGCCAATCGGATAGAGTGGCCCGGCTTTTTGTATGTAATAGTAAAATATACAGGTATGATAAAAATATCTACGACCAAGAACAAGCACTGGAGATTAAGACTCTTATTTTTCACTTTATTAACAGCTTTGAGCACTCATTTGTTTGCCCAAAACGACTATTATTGGGTAGGCGGTGATGGACAGTGGGACGATTTAACCCATTGGGCAAGTAGCTCGGGAGGCGTAGGAGGAGCCTATGGCAGCGTACCGACCAGTGCTGATAATGTTTATTTTGATGCAGGTTCGGGATTTAGCGGCGGTGACGAGGTCCGGGTAATTGTCGATGATATTTATTGCCACGACATGGACTGGACTGGTGCACAAAACGACCCCAGTTTCTATGGAGAAAAAGCACTGAACATATACGGATCTATAACTCTGAACCCGAATATGGAATTTAATTTTGGAGTGAAAAGCATCGGTTTTAAATCTAATGATCCGGGAAACACTATCCGTTCCAATGGAAAAACCTTTTATGGAAACATCTATTTTGAAGGCCCCGGTGAATGGATCCTTCAAGACGCCTTTACGGTTGATCAGACATTATACCTTCTTCACGGGCACCTGAACACAAATGGGGCATATGTAACCTGCGATTATTTTAAATGTGTTGGTTCGCAGACAAGGTCACTGACCATGGGCAGTTCTACAATCCAGGTAAATAAAAGTGGTGGTGAAGATCAGGATTCATGGGAAGTGGAAAACAGCCACCTTTTAACCCTCGATGCAGGAACATCACTGATCTGGTTCTGGGGTATCCTTCCGGAATATACCGTAATGGATGCCGGTGAAAACCTGGTTTACAATGATATTGATTTCATGAAAACCGGAAAAATATATACGGAAAACTGTACATACAACAATGTAGAGTTCAACAGTTTGAATAATAGCGGAACCGGAACCATTTTTGGCGACGACAACCTCGCCGATTCTGTAATTTATAATGGCACAGGGAAACTCAATGGTGATAACAATACGCTCAATTATGCTGAATTCCATAAAGACGGTTATATCAATTCAGGAGACAACCAGCTGAATGAGGTAGCTTTTTACCGTTATCAACAGCCCGGTGATGCACACAATACAATGTACCTCGGACAGAACAACACCCAATCAATCAAAGATGATAATTTTAACCTGATTGGAGACATCCTGTGTGAACATACGGTGATCATGGCCGACACTTTTGGAATGGACGGCACTCCACCTGATCCGGCAGTGCTTTTCTCTGATTCTGTATTGAACCTAATCTATGTAAGAATTGGATATATCCACGCCAAAAACACATACGATCCAGCAGGAACAGGCATTGCACCAGATACGGCAACAAGATCAATTGATGATCACTCCATAAACTGGATATTTGACGAAGAATATCTTGCTGTGGATACAATCATGGTTCAGGATGTAAGCCCATGTAATTACAGCCATAATGGACAAATTCAAATTAATATGTCGGGTGCATTGGGGACACTAAGGTACAGATTATATAAGGGAACAACACCAATAAGCGATTGGCAGGATTCCAATATCTTTACTAATCTGGATTCCGGTTATTACGAAATCCATTTCCAGGAAATCCGTTCTGGAAGGACTTGTTCCCCGTCCGAAATTGCCGATTCCATTTTTGTATATGCTCCACCGAATATTATCATCGACTCCACGCAAACCATTGACGCCCTATGTCATGGTGATTGCGATGGAAAAATAATCGTTTTCGCCCGTGGTGATTCCACACTGGACAACGACACTATTCCACTTTATTATTCAGGGGATTACGGACTCTCCGGTGGCAGCAATTTCAGCAGTAATGATACGATTAGCGGACTATGTGCAGGTGATCATCCCATAATGGTGCGCGACGAAAACGGTTGTTTAATGAACTGGAACGGCTCCGCTGCTATTCCAGACACCGTTGCTACCGGCCAGCCGGATACCATTATTATGTCACCCCGACAGCATACCGTGACATGCTATGGCCTGTCAGACGGATGGGCAGATTTTGAAATTTCCGGAGGGACAACCCCATACACACATCACTGGGAAACAGGCAGCACTGACGCACGCATCGAAGATATGCCAGCTGGTATGTACACCGACACTGTTACTGATGCACATGGGTGTATCGCTATAGATAGTGTACAAATATTCCAACCGGATTCCCTTTATCTCACATTCGAAAACGGCACAGACCTGGGACCACCCCTTAGATACTGGGCAAAAGCAATTCCCATTGGAGGTCAGGCTCCTTATTCGCACTGGTGGACAGATAATGTGACTACTGGAGGAAATGCCAGAACACAGGACTCCATCTACAACCTTCTGGCTGACACATATATCGACACTGTTACAGATAACCGAGGATGCCAGGCATGGGGTTCAGTTGTGCTCCAGACCCTGGACATCTCCATTGATTCATCCAATATTTCCTGCTTTGGTGGCTCTGACGGCTGGATTACTGCGCATGCACTTGGTGGAAACACTCCTTACACCTATGAATGGATCAATGTTTCTGAAGGAGGTGTAGTTATTGGCACGGATGCCACAATATCCAATCTCGATACCGGTACCTATAAAATAACCATTACCGATGCAGCACCTGTGCAGGAATCCCGCATAGTCACTCTAACGCAACCTGAAGCACCGCTTTCTCTTACTGCTTTAGTGGACAGCATCGAATGTTATAGCGAAACCAATGGAGCCATAAACATTACAGTTGCAGGAGGCACGCCAACTACATTGCCCACACCTCATTACGATTATCAATGGACGTATCAGGGCGCGCCTTTCAGCACGGACGAAGACCTCAGCAACCTGGATACAGGAGTTTATTCATTGCTGGTAACCGACTCACTGGGTTGTTTTATTGACACCTCATTTACCATTTACGAACCCGACTCGATCGTTGTTCATTTTGCTTACGGCAATAATAATTGTTCCAATACAGGTTATTGGCTAAGAGCTGATGTTAGTGGAGGCACAGAACCTTTCTCCTACCACTGGACTCCTCATGCCGTTAGCGGATCAGATACTGACTCCATCTATAATATTGAGGCAAGGGATTACAGGCTTCACCTGGAAGACGCCAATGGCTGTACACTGCATACTGACACAACCTTTATCATTGAAGAACTTTCGATTTCTATCGACTCCTCCAACATCACTTGTTTCGGTGGAAATGACGGTTGGATAAAAGCAAGCCTGAGCGGAGGAATATCGCCATTTACTTATGAATGGGCTCCCGGAACACCAACGGGTTATACAACTGATTCTGTGTACAACCTGAGCGCAAACACCTATACATTAACGGTTACGGACAGCTCAAATTGCCCACACATACGGGAGGTCACACTTACCGAACCCACAGAACTGGAAATCACCAATGTGGCCACCACCAACATCACCGGCTGCCAGGGCGATGCCAATGGTATCATTACAATTACTGCAAGTGGAGGAACGCCCATCATCCAATACAGCATAGATGGAGGAAGCACATGGAGCAACGGAAACTCCTTTGTCGGACTCACGGCAGGTAGTTATAACGTACAAGTGAAAGACGCCAACAACTGTACCACTGTTTATGCTTCCAATCCGGTTGTTTTGACCGAGCCATCCGGAATCAGCATCACCGATGTTGAAGCTACTGATCCTTCCTGCAACGGTTTTACCGACGGCAGTATCACCATCACGGCCAGTGGCGGAACAGGAGATTTGCGGTATTCGATCAATGACGGCACATCTTATCAATTTAACAACCCTGTCTTTACAGGACTTGGGAGCGGAAGTTATACCATCCGCGTACGCGATGATGAAGGATGTGAAACCACATGGGCTTCAAATCCGGTTGTTTTAACCGATCCGGCTGTGCTTACTAACAGTTTCAGCAATACCAACCCAACCTGTTCTGGCTGTACAGATGGTCAAATTACATCAACACCCGCCGGAGGAACACCACCTTACAACCACTCCTGGAGTAATGGTGCAAGCACAGCATCAATAAACGGATTATCAGCAGGGATTTATTACATTGACACAATCACCGACAGCCACGGTTGCCAGATTTTAGACAGCACTATCCTGACTGAACCCGGTCAATTCCTGATTACCATCGACAGCTCCAACATCAGCTGTAATGGTTTTAACGATGGATGGATTGAAGCTACTGTAAGTGGAGGGACAACACCCTACACCTATGAATGGAAAAAAGAACCCGATCCGGCTGTTATTTCCACCAACGCACTGGCAAATAACTTAACTGCAGGCACATACAGCCTGATTGTTACCGATGCCTTCAATTATAAAGCTTATGATACAGTTACTCTGACCGAGCCTAATCCAATAGCAATAAGCTTTACACTCAGCTCTGATTCCATTTGTGTGGAAGACAGCTCTGCCTGGATTTTGGCCAGTGTAACAGGAGGAACAGCTCCTTATTCGTACAACTGGAGCTCGGGTGATGTGCTTCCTGCCAATCCGGACTCCATTTTTAATCTTTATGCAAATACCTATACCTTAAATATTACTGACGACAGTGCATGTATGGCTTCTGCAGATACCGTTATTTACAATTACGGTGTTCCTGTTGCCGATTTTACCAGCGATACGGTATGTTTCGGAAATCCTTCGCATCTTACCGACCTTTCGAACGGAACAGATGCCGGGCTGTACAGCTGGCACTGGTTCTTTGGCGATGGCACCGACAGCCTCATCACTATACCGGATTCACCGGATATTGAACACACTTATGCTACTGCAGGTAAATTTGAAGTAAGACTCGTAGTTCATAATCTCAACGGATGTATTTCAGATACCCTTGCCGATTCCGTTCTCGTGAATGATATCCCTGTCGTGAATTTTACCAACGATACAGCATGTTTTGGAAATCTGACCAGCTTTACCGATCTGAGTGCTGCCTCTGCTCCGGCCAGCCTCGTAAACTGGAGCTGGGAATTCCCCAATGGAACCTCCGCGGATCAAAACCCGGCACATATTTTTGATTCCTGGGGCCTGAATGAAGTTCAGCTTACTGTTACCGACAATATTGGCTGCTCCGACTCATTAACAAAAATGATTCTGGTGGATTCATTGCCTGTTCCCAACTTCTCCTATGATGACAATTGTACCGGCAATTTTGTTTCTTTCACCAATGAATCCAATGGAAATGGCAGCACCATCGCATCGAATTACTGGGATTTCGGAGACCTGTACTACAGCTCTGAAGTAAACCCAATTCATTATTACGAAACATGGGACACTACCTTCCTGGTTAGCCTCACAGTGACCAACAACCGTGGCTGCCGGGATTCTATTTCCGATTCTGTTTTTGTCAGCGCACCCATTGGTGTTGATTTCACTTTCGACACTGTTTGCTTTGGCGACAGCACACATTTCTTCGATACTACTGTAATTTCTAACGATCAAATCGCTTCCATCAACTGGTTCTTTGGAGATGGGTCTCAGGATTCTGTGCATAATCCAACACATCAATATCCTTATCCAGGTCAGTTTAGTGTAACATTGCTGATTGTAGATACTACCGGCTGCAGTGAAACTGTTTCACATACCGTAATTGTTGATTCGCTGCCCAATGTCGATTTTGAGTGGACTCGTGAATGCTTTGGAGACAGCACGGTATTTACCAATCTTTCCGATGGTGCCGATACCAATTTGATTGACTGGACCTGGCATTTTGGTGATGACAGCACCAGTACGCTTTTCAGCCCAAAGCATTTATATCAGGCGCCCGGAGAATATCTTGTTACCTTAAGCACAACAAATTACTGGGGCTGCACCGACAGTATTTCGCATTTAATCATTGTGGATTCACTGCCCGAAGCCAATTTTGCTTTTACGCTGGCTTGCCTCGGCGATTCCACAATATTTAGTGATTCCTCCCTGGCCCATTCCGATCCCGGCCTCACCAACTGGTTCTGGGACTTTGGCGACGGAGATAATTCCTCACTGCAAAACCCGAAACATCTCTTTGCTACTTCCGGCGATTTCCCCGTGCAACTCACCGTTACGAATAGCCTCGGATGCATGGACGACACAACGCAAACCGTAACTGTATATCCATTGCCTGTTGCGAATTTCGAAGCGGATTCGGTATGCTTTGGTGATTCCACCCATTTCACCAGCCTGTCCAATGGCTCCGGAGCTGCACTAACATCCTGGTATTGGCAATTTGGCGACGACAGCACATCAACCGAAGAACATCCGGTTCATCTTTATCAGGCAGACGGAACTTATGCAGTAACACTTTCCGTTACAAATGCCAACGGTTGCCAGCACGACACAACAATTAACGTACTTGTTCGCGCTTTACCGCAAGCCGATTTCGATTATTCTCAAGCTTGTATTGGCGATACTACTCATTTCACGGATCAATCCCTTGGTGTTAGTGGAAATATCACTTCCTGGAACTGGAGTTTTGGCGATGGAGGAACAGCTGCAATACAAAACCCATCACATTATTATGCCAATGAAGGCCTTTATGATGTACAACTGATTGTAGTTACTGAGCATGGCTGCTCCGACACTATCATACAGCCAGTTCAGGTGGACACATTGCCCACAGCAGATTTTAGCTATTCCGCAAGTTGTATCGACCGTGCCACACATTTTTACGACGAAAGCGACCCAAATAACGGCGCAATCGTAAGCTGGCAATGGGACATCGACAACATCTGGAGTTCTACGGTACAAAATCCAACCTACGCATTCAACACATACGGCAATCATACCGTACAACTTATTGTATCCAATTCGCACGGATGTTCAGACACAGTGGTTCAAACCGTTTTCACAGATTCCCTGCCAAATGCTGAATTCACTTATACCAGTGGATGTTTGGGAACTGTAACTGAATTCACCGACCTCACCGACCCAACCGGTAGCTCTATTGACTCCTGGACATGGTATTTCGGCGACGGAGCCACATCTACCGAACAAAATCCGGGCCACACCTATGCCGCCAGCGGTTCCTATAATGTCAAACTGGTTGTGGTGAAACCGATGGGCTGTGCCGATTCCGTTGTGCACAGCGTATTTATCGATTCCATTCCTGATGCGGCATTCACGGCAGATACCGTTTGCTTTGGCTATGCCACACAGTTTACCGAATCCTCAATTTCACACGGTACGCTCAACAACAGCTGGCATTACTATTTCGGCGACGGTACAGACACCCTGATTTCCTATCCGAATTATATACAGCCCACACACACTTATCCGGCACCGGGCATATACAACACAATGTTGGTTGTAGGAAATGCAAACAACTGCCTGGACACCGCCTACCTGGATGTGATGGTCGATACTTTGCCCGAACCGGCATTCAGTTATACTCAGGCATGTTTTGGTGACACCACCTGGTTTACCGACCTGAGCACGCCCAATGCACCAGCCCTCAACAATCAAATCTGGGACTTTGGCGACGGAAATACCGGAACAGGTGCAAATCCGTATAATCTCTACGGAGCACCCGGCACATATACCGTTTGGCTTACTATCGAAAACAGCAATGGCTGTGTGGACAGCATCAGCCAGGAAATTGTGGTGGATTCCCTGCCTGTTGCAAATTTCTCCGCACCCCAAGTCTGCCTCGGTTACGAAACCGCTTTCACAGATCTTTCCTACGATGGCGGAACAAATATCAGCAACTGGGACTGGAACTTTGGCGATGGAAACACATCCATGCTCCAAAACCCAATCCACACCTACGCTACTGCAGACACATTTTTAGTGAGCCTCAGTGTCATCAACCTAAACGGATGTACCGATGACACCACCATGAAAATTGTGGTAGATTCACTGCCTGTAGCCAATTTCACTTTTGATACGGCATGCTACGGTCTGCCCACAACATTTACTGATTTGAGTGCTCCGCATAGCGCAAATCTGGCAAGCTGGTACTGGCATTTCGACGATCCGGCATCCGGCGATGACAGCACATCCACTTTGCAAAACCCGGCACATATTTTCTCTGCTCCGGGCACTTACAATGTTATGCTGATCATAGCCAACAACAACAGCTGCGAAGACACCGTTTATCATGAAGTACTCGTAAATCCGGGTGCTGTGGCAGAGTTTACAAACGACACAACCTGCTTTGGCAACCCAACGCATTTCACGGATGAGTCCTATGGAATCACAACCGATATTGTAGCCTGGAGCTGGGATTTCGGCGATGGAAACAGCAGTACGGAACAGCATCCGGAATACACTTTTGCCAATTGGGGCATACATCAGGTAGAGCTTACTGTAACCGATGAAAACGGATGTTTAGGCACAGTGCAACATGATGTTGTTGTGGACAGCCTCCCCTTCCCCGGCTTTACATATGACAATCAATGCGTTAATGAAGTCATCAATTTCACCGACACTTCTCTTGCCAATGGCTCTCCAATTGTCAGTTGGTACTGGGATTTCGGCGACGGGCATTACAGCACACAGCAAAACCCAACCCATATTTTCACAACCCACAGTCCGTTTACTGTTACGCTGACCGTAACATCAGCACGCGGCTGCAGCGATTCAATCAGTCAGGTGGTTCTGATGAACCCTCCATTCGATATTGATTTTTCAGCCGACAGCGTTTGCTTTGGACTGGAAACACATTTCAACGATGAGCTTCTGACCCCCGGAACGGTAATTGTAAGCCGCGAATGGGACTTTGGCGATGGCAATACAGCAAGCGGAGAAGATCCGGTACACACCTATGCGCTGGCAGGAAATTACAATGTAATGCTCACAGCAACAGATGATTGGGGATGCACAAAAACCGTAAACCACGTCATTCCTGTTTATCCCAATCCGGAACCTGATTTTGACTACACCACACCTTGCGAAGGACTGGCCACAGAATTTACCGACCTCACTCCGGTAACAGGCCCAGGAATTGCAAGTAGATTATGGAAATTTGGCGATGGAACTACATCCACCGAGCAAAACCCAAGTCATACTTATCTGAATGACGATATTTATGAAGTATGGCTGATTATCGAAAACGGCAACGGCTGTATCGACTCGGTCAGCAAAGATGTGCCGGTTTATTCCGTTCCTGTTGCTGATTTCAATACGACACATAATTGTATTGGCCAGCCGACCCATTTTATCGATAATTCCTCATCACCGGTAGGCAATATTATCAGCTGGGAATGGGATTTCGGCGATGGAAACACATCCACAGATCAAAATCCAACACATTATTATGCGGCAGCAGGCGACTACACCGTTGAGCTGATTGTAAGCAATGTAAACAGCTGCACAGACACAATTACAAAAACCGTAAGCATTTATCCGCCACCTACGGCAGATTTTTCTGCAGCACCACTTTGCCTGAACAACCCAACACAGTTTACCGACCTCTCCTCTGCTCCCGGAGGAAATATCGTAAGCTGGTCATGGGATTTCGGCGACGGTTATTCCAGCAACGATCAAAATCCAACACATACCTATGTCGCTTCCGGCGATTATGATGTGCATTTGATTGTCACCGATGTAGAAGGCTGCACCAATGACACCACAAAAACCATAACGGTTTATCATTTGCCGGCACCGAACTTCACCTACATCAATGCCTGCGAAAACGACACAACATACTTCTTCGATGCCTCAACGCCCAATGGCGGCAGCATTGCATCACGGCTTTGGAAATTCGGCGACGGAACAACATCCACCGATGAAAACCCCTGGCATATTTACAGCTTAAACGGCACTTATGATGTAACACTCATCATCAGCAACAGCAATGGCTGTACCGATTCCATTGTGAAGCAGGTAGAAGTCCTGCCTCCGCCAATACCCGATTTCAATGCCGACAGCGTTTGCTTTGGTGAACCCACCCACTTCTACGACAATTCATCCAGCACCAGCAGTAATATCAATTCCTGGATCTGGACATTTGGTGATGGAAACGGTTCCACAGAACAAAACCCTGTACACACCTATGCTGCACACGGAATTTACGATGTACAGTTGATCGTAAGCAACGCCAATGGCTGCCGCGATACGGTAGTCAAAGAAGTTGTTGTGCATCAATTGCCTGTGGTTGATTTTGACAGTGATGAAGCCTGTTTGGGCGATTCCACGCATTTCACCGACCTCAGCACATCCGGCGGAAACCTCAGCAGCTGGTTCTGGGAATTTGGCGATGGAAATACTTCCACTGATCAAAACCCGGTTCATCTCTTTGCTTCTTCAGGAACATTCAATACCACACTGACTGTAAATGATGAATTTGGCTGTCAGAGCGATCACAGCGAAAATGTAATTGTGCATCCGCTTCCTGTTGCAGCTTTCAGTTTCAATTCGGTGACCTGCTCCAACGACACCATCTTCTTTACAGACGAATCTTCTTCTGCAGCTGGCATCAACAGCTGGCTGTGGGATTTCGGAGATGGGGCAACATCCACAGCTCAAAACCCCTGGCACATCTTCCCTGCCGGCGGTAATATTTTGGTGACACTCACCGTAACCGACGGAAACGGATGTGTAAACAGCATCGCGCATGAACTTTATATTGCTCCACCTCCTGAAGCAGACTTCGAATACTCAGGAACCTGCGCCTCAATGACCACACAGTTTACGGATTTATCATCAACCATTGAAGGCACAATTATCTATAGACACTGGAATTTCGGAGATCCGGCGTCCGGTATCTACAATACTTCGGAACTGCAAAACCCAACACATACCTATACTACGGAAGGCGACTATCAGGTTGAACTGATTGTCCGCAATTCTGCAGGTTGTGAAGACACCTTGGTTCAAACCATTACCATTGATCCCGATCCGGATGCAGATTTCACTTTCAACAACCCATGTGCGCACGATACCAGCTATTTTGCTGATGCATCCGTACCGGCAACTGCACCCATCAATTCATGGTTCTGGGAATTTGGCGATGGCCATACCAGCACGGATCAAAATCCATGGCATCTCTACACTACCTCCGGGCAGTATATGGTCAGCCTGACGGTTACCGACGACAACGGCTGTGCCAATACAGAAATCAAAATGGTGGTCATTTATCCATTACCGACCGCCCTCTTCCAGGTTGAGCCAAGTTGTGCCGGGCTGATCACACATTTTACAGATTACAGTAATGGCGGAGGCGCCGACATCACCAATTGGTATTGGGATTTCGGCGATCCGACTTCCGGGGCAAACAATTACAGTACGGCACAAAACCCAACACATATTTTCAGCACAGCCGGTCTGTATCATGTAACGCTCACGGTTGTCAATGCACACGGCTGCAGCAATGCCACAACCCTACCGGTTGAAGTGCTCAATGCTCCGGTTGCTGATTTCGAAGCAGATACTGCCTGCAAAGGCACCCCTACTTATTTCAATAACCTGTCCTACGATATCGACGATGTAATTGTCAGCTGGTTCTGGGACTTTGGCGACGGCTCCACAAGCACGCTCCAATATCCTTATCACACCTACGACGAAGCCGGTACGTATATCGTTTCGCTGGTTGTGACCAATTCCATTGGCTGTACCGATAATATTGCCAAAGAAGTTGTGGTTCACCACAATCCGGAAGTTGAATTCAGTTATACGGATCCAAGCTGTTTTGGCGATTCCATACAGTTCTTCGATGAGACTTATTTCACCGGAAGCAATATGGTTGACAATTGGTTATGGTATTTCGGTGATGGTGATTCTTCTACACTCGAAAACCCGAAGCATTATTACGAATTGCCGGGTATGTATGTGGTTACACTCCAGGCTTATGATACCAGTGGGTGTTTCGGCAGCAAACAGGAAGAAATCTACATCCATGAACCACCGGCTGCCAATTTCAGCTGGATCGTTCAAAACTGTGACAGTGCTTACTTCACCGACCTGAGTTATGATTCTGACACCACAATCGTACATTGGCAATGGAACTTTGGTGATCCCGCGTCGGGAAGCAATAACGTTTCCAACGACACAAATCCGGTGCACCAGTACCTTATTGGCGGCGATTACGAAGTCAACCTGATTGTCACCAGTGCCCATGGTTGCATCGACAGCATTACCAAAACGGTTAATGTCAGTATGCCTGATGCAGGATTTACCGTTGATTCGGCCACACTCTGCAAAAACACGGCAACACAATTTTATGACGACAGCAACCCCAATGGCGATTTTATCGTGAGCTGGCTATGGGATTTCGGTGATGGCACAACCAGCACCCAGGAAAACCCAACACATAATTACGCCAACGCAGGTAATTATTATGTCAGCCTGATCGTCACCAATTCGCAGGGCTGTGAAGACACCGAAACGCACAGCGTTCAGATCAATCACGGTCCGCTAGTTGATTTCGAATACAGCTACCCGAACTGCCTCGGCGACAGCATCCATTTCACCGACCTTACAAATACCTATGGTGGTGTGCCGATCACTTCATGGTTCTGGGATTTCGGCGATGGCAACACCTCTACCGAACAAAACCCGGGACACATTTACACCTCATCAGGCACTTATAATGTTTCACTCACAGTGAACGATGCCAGCAACTGTCCCGATTACCTCGTAAAACCGGTTTATGTCAGCCCACTACCAATAGCACATTTTGAGCACAACATCACCGGTTGCGACACGGTTCAGTTCACCGATCTTTCCACCGATATTGACACTACGATTGTCGCTTGGTACTGGAATTTTGACGATCCGGCATCCGGATATGAAAATATTTCTACAGAACGACATCCAATACATGTGTTCCATAATCCAGGAGCTTATAATGTAATGATGATTGCAACAAATGCACTGGGCTGTCAGGACACAACATTCCAAAACGTTGATATTTACCGGCCCGAAGCCAATTTCAGTATGAGCAGCGACAGCAGCTGCCTGAATACAGAAGTCTTCTTTACCGACGAAAGCGAAACCTATGGTGATGTGATCACTTCCTGGCTCTGGGAATTTGGCGACGGACAAACATCCACAGCTCCAAATCCATCACATTCGTATAATGATTACGGTGTGTTTGATGTAAGTTTGACCATCACTACGGCTTATGGCTGCTCCGATGTAAAAGTTCTCCCGGTTTATATTTATCCGGGTCCTGATGCAGAATTCTCCATGGAATACCCCAGCTGCCTCGATGATTCGATCCAATTCTTCAATGAATCATCCGGCGCAGGCAATATGCCGCTTATTGGCTTCTATTGGGAATTTGGCGACGGCGCGACATCCACCGAAGAAAACCCTGCCCATGAATATGTTATGGCCGGCGAATATTTCGTAACACTGGAAGTTACCGACGAACGTGGCTGTACAAGCCAGATATCGCATCTGCTTACGGTCAGCGAACGTCCGATAGCCGGATTTAACTATAATGTACACCTTTGCGATACGGTATTCTTCGAAGATGCTTCAGAAGATAACGACACCACGATTGTTGCATGGTTCTGGGATTTCGGTGATCCGCTATCCATCTGGAATAACCAGTCCACACTGCAAAACCCAACTCATGCTTACCACGAGGAAGGCAATTATACCGTAACACTAATTGCAACCAATGCCTATGGCTGCCGCGATACCGTTCAGGACATCATCACCATCATCAGGCCGGAAGCCGATTTCACTGTGAACGATGACTCTGTTTGCCTTGGAACGGCCATTGCCTTTGAAGACATCTCTGATCCGAATGGCGGCAATATTATTGACTGGTTCTGGGATTTCGATGACGGAAACACAGCCAACGTCCAAAATATATCGCATGTTTATGACGAACCCGGAACCTATTACGTTAGCCTGACCATTACCAACTCACTGGGCTGCCAGGACAATAAAGTCAAGCCGGTACATGTATTCTATCCTCCTGTAGCTCAGTTTACTTATGATGATGTAACCTGCCTCGGCGATTCCATACATTTTGAAAACGAATCATACACCACCGGCGTAAATTCGATTGTCAGCTACAATTGGAATTTCGGCGATGGCAGCACATCTGCGGAAGAAAATCCGGTGCATTATTTTGATGATCCGGGTTCATATTACATTACACTTACCATCACTGATGATGCCGGCTGTATTGATGTTGCTTCAGAATATATTGAGATATATCCCGCACCATTTGGTAATTTCAACTTCCAGACGGTGGATTGCGACACAACCTATTTCACAGATGAAACCATCGACAACAATGCCGCAATCACAAGCTGGTATTGGGATTTCGATGATCCTGCTTCGGGATGGCAAAATTTCAGCACCGAGCAGAACCCATCGCACCGCTTCCTCAATGCAGGCGATTATGATGTACAGCTGATTGTTACCAACGAACTGGGCTGTGTGGATACCGTAGTTCAAACGGTAAGCATACATCTGCCTACCGCAGAATTCAGCACCGATGTGGTTTGCGCAGGCTTGCCCACAACGTTCCAGGATGAATCAAGCGGAAACGGCAGTGCAATCGTAAGCTGGTTCTGGGAATTTGGCGATGGAGGAACATCTTCCATCCAAAATCCATCACACACCTATGCAAGCAGTGGCATATTCCTGGTAAGCCTTACGGTAACCAATAATGCCGGCTGCATCAGCCAAAAAACCGAGCAAGTCGTTGTAAACCATCTGCCTATCGCGAATTTCACACATGACGCACCGCATTGCAACGGATTGCCCGTTCAGTTTACCGATGCATCGAGCATGGCAGGCGGAACAGCCATTACCAACTGGAACTGGGATTTTGGTGACGGATTTACCAGTAGCGAGCAAAACCCCAGCCACCTCTACAACGCACCGGGCTCCTATTTCGTAATCCTTAACGTGGAAGGCGCCAATGGCTGTGGTGACGACACCACCATGACGGTTACGATTTACCCAACACCGGACGCAAACTTCGTTTATGATATCGTTAATTGCGACACTACCTACTTCACAGATATCAGTTCTGATGGCGGAGCCGACATCATTTTCCGGGAATGGAATTTTGATGACCCGGCTTCGGGTTTCTTCAATACATCCAATGAACAGAACCCATGGCATGTTTATGAAACAGCCGGAACCTACAATGTTCAGCTCATCGTGACCAATACCAATTACTGTAAAGACACCATTGTGAAACCGCTGATTTTCGATCCGCTGCCCATTCCGCAGTTTGAATTCGATACCGCCTGCTTTGGCGACAGCACGCATTTCACCAACCTTTCAACAGGCCCGAATATCATACTCTGGGAATGGACTTTTGGAGATGGTTTCTTCTCTTACAACGAAAATCCGGTGCACAAATACACTGCTCCGGGCACGTATGAGGTAACATTGCGCGTAACCAACTCGATGAGCTGTGTGGATTCCATCACGCATGAAGTAATTGTCAATCCATTGCCTGATGTGGCTTTCACAACTTCCGACAGTGTTTGCTTCGGAAATTCGGTCAATTTCTTCGATCAAACGATTCCAAATGCCGACAGCATCAGCTCCTGGCTATGGAATTTCGGCGATGGAAGCACTGCAACGGTTCAAAACCCAACACACGATTACGCCAGTGGCGGCAGTTTTGTGGTCAGCCTCACCGTAACCAATTCCAATGGCTGTGTTGATTCAGCTGTTCAGGCTGTCTTTGTTAATCCGCTGCCAATTGCCAATTTCACTTTCGATTCGGCTTGCCTGGGCTACCCGACACAATTCTTCGATCAATCCACTTCCGAATACAGCTATATCGTAAACTGGCAATGGGATTTCGGCGATGGCTCCGACACACTCGGCCTTCCGAACCCACCGCACGTTTATGAAAATTATGGTGATTTTGATGTGACGCTTATTGTTGGCGACCTGCTCGGTTGCACCGATACAATTACAAAAGAAGTACATGTACATCAACCGCCAACCGCTGATTTCACGGTTTCTTCCGATACCATTTGTTTGGGCGATACTACTTTCTTTATCGACCAGTCTATTGGCAACGAAGCCGGAATTGCAAGCTGGAACTGGTATTTCGGTGAGCCATCATCCGGCGCAGCCGACTCCAGCGAACTGCAAAACCCAATTCATGTCTATGATACCGCAGGAACATATTATGTGCTGCTCATCGTAACCGACAGCAACGGCTGTGTGGGCGATATCCTGAAACCCGTTGTTGTGAACCCAAAACCCATCGCAAACTTCACCTATTCCGCTGCATGCTCCAATGAAGGCGTTGAGTTTATTGATTTATCGGCCATTAACCAGGACGAAATCGTAAGCTGGAACTGGAACTTTGGCGATGGAGAAACATCTACGGAACAAAACCCAATACACTTTTACGACCCAACAAATGTGGATACAACATACAGCGTAACACTTACAGTACAGGCATTGAACGGATGTATCGACAGTGTAACACAGGACGTGTCCATTACCGCGGCGCCGATTGCTGATTTCAGCTATGCCGATGCCTGCCTGGGTTATCTTGTCGATTTCACGGATCTGTCATCCACTTACAGTGGAATGATCGTTGACTGGCAATGGGATTTCGGTGACGGGGCAACATCAAGCCAGCAGCACCCATATCATTTATATGCACTTGCCGACACTTTTGATGTGCAGTTGATAGTGACCAATTCCTGGGGCTGCGTGGACACTACGGTAAAATCCGTCATCATCCACAACCTGCCACTGCCCGAGTTTGAAGCCGATACCGTTTGCTTTGGCGATACCACACATTTCACCGATCTGTCCTTCTCGGAAGGCGAAGTAAGCGAATGGCTGTGGCATTTCGGTGATCCTTATTCCGGCGACAGCGACACCTCAACATTGCAGAACCCCGAGCACTGGTACACCCGTGCAGGAATTTTCAATGTAACACTTGAAGTTGCCGACACCAATGGATGCCGTACTTCAATCATGCAACAGGTTCTGGTGAATCCGCTACCGGTTGCTGAATTCCATTTCGAATCAGCGACTTGCCAAAACCAGGCCATCGACTTCGAAGACCGCTCGTACAGTCCGGGAGGAGCCATACACGAATGGCACTGGGATTTCGGCGACGGAACCGTCATCACCATTTATCATCCCGGCAATCCGGATGTAAGCCACACCTACACCGAACAAGGCAACTTTACCGTTGGCCTTACCGTGGTCGACACCAACGGCTGCAGCGAATACACCGAACATTACATCACAGTATATCCGCTCCCAACGGCAAACTTCACATTCTCGGATACCGCTTGCGAAGCCTCCCTGATTTACTTCCAGGATTCTTCCATAGCGCAAAACACTCAGCTAAAATCCTGGTTCTGGGATCTCAATTATCCAAACCAGTATTACAGCCCACTGCAAAATCCATATTTCTATTATCCTGAAACCGATATGACCTACACAGTGATGCTGGCCATTGAAGATCAGCACGGTTGCGTGGACACCATATTCAAGCAGGTTTATGTGAAAAAAGGATTTGAAATCGACTTCCTTGCTGATACGGTTTGTTTTGGAACGCCGACCAGCTTTACCGATTCGGTACTTTCGCCCACAGGTGATTCGCTGATGAACTGGAGCTGGAATTTTGGCGATGGCGCTACATCATCCGAAGAAAGCCCGCAGCATATTTTTGATGATCCCGGCATGCACTTCGTAAGCTTGCAGGCCAATAATCAGGATGGATGTCCGGCTACGGCCACCAAGGAAATCCTGGTTTATGCATTGCCCGAACCGGCATTCAGTGCGGCTCCGGCAGGCTGCGAAGACAGCACCGTATTTGAAGACCTGAGCCTGTACCAAAGCGATTCGGCAAACAGCTGGACATGGCGCTTTGGCGATGGAACGGACACCACCATTTTATGGCCCGGCAGCCCGGATGTATTCCATTTCTATCCGCCGCAGGACAGCACTTATCTGGCAACGCTCATCATCGAAAACAGCCGCGGCTGTATCGATTCCATCCAGCAGGATGTCGTGCGTTATCCATGTCTCTTTGTTGATTTTGGCGAAGAAGGCGTGCTCTGCGACGGCCAAACCGCTACTTTCCGCGATTACAGTTTCACAGGAAGTGAAGATGTACAAATGCTCGACTGGGAATGGTTCTTCGGCGATGGCAATTCGGTTTATTATACCGAGCAGCAGGATACACTTTATCACACCTATGCCGCTCCGGGCACATACATGGTCGAACTGGTCATCCGTGCCGAAGGAAATAATGGTATTGTAAGCGATACTTCACGCCATGAAGTAACCGTTTACAACTCGCCCCAGTCTGAGTTTAATTTCGATAAGTTCTGTGTGAAAGCACCGACCGAGTTTACCGATTACTCCTTCGTTGACTTTGGCGAAATCGACCGCTGGTACTGGAATTTCGGTGATGGATTTACCAGCCGCCTGCAAAATCCGGAACATGTTTACTTCCAGGATTCGGTTTATGAAGTGCAACTGGTAACCCAAACCACCGACGGCTGTACCGATACGGTAAAACATAACTTAGAAATCCACGCACTGCCGGAAGTTTATCTGGTACCCGATGAAAGCAGAGGCTGCGGTGACTCGCTCCGCTTTACTTTCCGCGATACCAGCGCGCAGCAACATGAAGTTTATCGCTGGACTTTTGATGATGACGAATTCGTCAATACGGATGAAGACTTCATTAGCAAACTGTTCTACTATGGTGAACACGAAGTAAAACTCAGGGTAACATCGCCATGGGGCTGTATCAACAGGGATTCTGCCAGCATTGAGCTGACAAGAAAACCCATTGCCGGCTTCCATCTCTACTCCGACAGCATCAGCATTCTGAACCCACGAGTTCAGATTACCGACGAATCGGAAAGCATGGACGCCCTGATCGAATACTGGCACTACAGCTTGGGCAACGGATACGATACCCTGGCGCGCACTTTCGACTATATGTACAGCGATACAGGACATTACCATATCGAACAAATTGTTCAGGATTATAACGGCTGCCGCGATTCCATCTCGCATAAAGTCTTTATTTATCCCGAGCTCACTTTCCATATTGCAAATGCGTTTACACCCAACGGAGACGGAGTTAATGCCACCTTCAAGCCACAAGGCAGATATTTTGAAGACAAATCATATAACTTCCAGATTTTCAACCGATGGGGACAGTCCATTTTTGAAACATTTGATTATAATGAAGCCTGGGACGGAACCTTCAATGGCGATCCGGCCCCGGTTGGACTGTACACATGGGTAATTACGGTTACAGATACCTGGGGTGTAACCAATACGTACAATGGCTATGTAGTTCTCATTAGATAGCAACAGGTTTAAGGTTAAAGCCCCGGAGAGGTCCGGGGCTTTTTTTATTTTCAGGATATTCGCCGCGGGACTTACAGTTCGAAAACCCACAATAAGATTCAGTGAATCTTTCACTTTTACAATAATTTCGCATCTAATCGAAATAGATTGTTTATTTTTGAGCATGGATTTTTTAGAAACTGCTGCTGAAGGGGATGCAATGGTCGATAAAAGTTCTTTTTGAAAGAAACTCTCTTGCATTTATAATGCCTCAAAAACAAATTCAATATCTCCAATAACAGTACTTTTGTAAAAAAATAGAATATATGAAGAACAATATTGAAAAACCAAAGCAACTATCAAATTTTGTCATCTTCCAAACAAAAGATGGCAAAATAAATGTTGAAGTATTTTTCGAGAAGGACACTCTTTGGTTAACTCAGAAAACGATGTCGGAGCTTTTCCAGAAAGGGCGAAGTACAATTACCGAACACCTCAAAAACATATTTGCAGATGCTGAACTTGATGAAAATTCAGTATGTCGGGAATTCCGACATACTGCGTCAGACGGTAAAGCGTACAATACAAAATATTATAACCTACGAGCCATAACAGCTGTTGGATATAGGGTTAACTCGCATAGAGCCACAGAATTCAGAAAGTGGGCAACTGAAATCTTGCACGAATTCATTGTAAAAGGATTTGCGATGGATGATGAGCGATTAAAGCAAATAAAACATTTTGGTCAAGACTATTTCGATGAAATGCTCGAGCGCATTCGAGAAATCCGCTTGAGTGAAAGACGTTTTTACCAAAAAGTAACCGACATATACGCATTGTCGGCTGATTATGACCAAAATGATGAAATGACTAGGATCTTTTTTTCAGAAGTGCAAAATAAAATGCATTGGGCTATTCAAGGAAGAACTGCAGCAGAAATTATATATAATGAAGTGGATGCTACTAAAGCTTTTATGGGTTTAAGATCTTGGAAAAATGCTCCTGAAGGCAAAATCTTAAAATCAGATGTAAGTATTGCTAAAAATTACCTTAACCGGGCACATCTAAAAGAATTAGAACGAATGGTTTCTGCATATCTAGACTTAGCTGAAAACAGAGCTAGCCGGGGAGTTGTGATGAACATGAAAGATTGGGTGTCATATTTGGATAGATTTTTAGAATTATCCGATTATCCTATACTATTGGATAAAGGCAAAGTATCATCACTTGAGGCCAAACTGAAAGCAGAAACTGAATATGATAAATACCGACTTGTTCAGGACAAAAATTACATTTCTGATTTTGATAAACTCATACTTCAGTCCAAAATAAAAGAAGAAAAAAACTATAAATACAGGAAACCCAAATAAATACGGGCCAAAAGTAACAGCACAAATTTCTAGCATTCTACTCCAACAACCAATTTAAAAATCCTGCACTTTTACAACAATTTCGCATCTATTCGAAATAGATTGTTTATATTTGAGCACGGATTTTTTAGAAACTGCTGCTGTAGGGGATGCAATGGTATTTGGGGTGGGGTTATAGGCAGGGGTTACTGCAAATTAGATAAAATCAAGTATTATGATTGAAACAATAGGAATATTAGCAGCAATTGCATTTGCAATTTGGGGAATAGTTCGATTCTTTAAATGGATCGGAAAAGGAGTAAGCTATTCCGTTCAGACAAATTCATCCCAAAAAACAAGGTTTGAAGTATCATTTCCTGATCCTGAAAAAGCAAATGACTTTAAGTTTTATAAATATGTTGAATGGGAACCTGTTTATAAACTTGAACCAACTTATAACGAAATGAAAAAGCGGGGAATGAAATTAAAACCCGAATTTGAAAAAGCAATTCAAACAAAAATAAAAAGTGGTAAGTTTAAAAATCCATTAGATTTCAAAGGCTATTTTGGCACTTCATTCGATTTGATTGGAGTTCAATTCTTAAAAGGAACAGATAATTTATTAAGTGCTTTTCAAATCGGTTTATGTTTTATTCAAAATGAAAAAATTGCTGACACCGATACATATAACTTTAGCCCTCCAAAAAGGATTGTAAAAACTAAAAAGTTTCAGAAAACATTAGAGTTATTTGACTTTGAACAAGAGTGGATTGAGGACAATAGTTTTAAAGACATTTGGGAGTTATTTGAAGTACGAGATTTTTTAAATAAAAACTTGGTTGTCGTTTGGGATGAGGAAGCGGAAATATTAGAAAAATTATTAAAAAATAGCAGGATAAAGGATTACAATATATCAATTTTAAGAATCAGAGAAGTTGCTCAAGCAAATGATTTGCCAAACTTAATTGATTCTTTATTAGACCATTTTAATTCAGACCTAACATTAAAAGATGACTTATCATTAATTGTTTCAGAATTAGCTATCGAGTTAAAAGATTGCGGAATTAATATCAACAATTATGTAAAGACAATTAGCTCTAAAACAAAGCCTATTAAAAAACCAAAAGCAGAAAATATGGATCATGACTTTATTGCAATTGATGTTGAAACAGCAATTGGGAAAAGATGGAGTATTTGCCAAATTGGAATATCTATTGTTGAAAATGGAGAAATAAAACAAACCATTTGTGAACTTATACAACCACCCAATAATGAATATTCTAAGTGGAATACTAAAATCCACGGAATTTCGTCAACTATGACAGAAAACAAACCTCTCTTTCCGGAAATTTGGAAGGAAATATATCCGATAATTGATTCCAAGAAAATTGTTGCACATAATGCAGAATTTGACATTGATTGCCTTAGACAAACTTTGGATTATTATGATATAGCAATTCCTCAGTTTGATTACGATTGCACATTTAAACTTACTGGACAAAAACTAAACGATGCTTGTTCCTCATACGATATTAATTTAGACAATCATCACGATGCTGGCTGCGACGCTGAGGCTTGTGCAAGATTATATTTAAAAGTTCAAAAAGGAGAAGCGCCTGACTTTTCCAAAGTTAAACCTAAAAAACAATCAAAACAATCATTCCCAACAAGCGGTCACGATAGATTACAAGGTGACGTGTTAAAACCTGATTTAGAGAATGCAAATCCAGATAGCCCATTTTATAATAAAAAAGTTGTTTTTACTGGAGTACTTGAGAAAATAAAAAGACTGGAGGCCGCACAGATAGTAAAAAACATGGGAGCTGATATTGATACGGGAATTACAAAAAAGACAAATTTCGTAATTACAGGAACAGACCCTGGCCCATCAAAAATGAATAAGATTATAAAATATAATAATGATGGATGTAACATAAAAATACTTTATGAGAAAGACTTTTTAGAAATGATAAATGAATGATAACTGGCAATAAGAAACAATATACCTAAGTAAGTCGTTTATGCATTTTAAAATTTGTACTTTTACTCTAAATCGCATTGATTTGGCAAGTTAGAGTTTTGAAATTTTTGCTTCTGCATATTGCCTCTATTATTGAATTCAAAAAAAAAAAAAAATGAAAAACCTAACAACCACCACCTTGGCAATCTTATTGACAATAAGCATTTACGGGCAGTCGTACATTCCATTGCCCGACTCCAACGCAAAATGGTGTATTCTGCACAATAACGGAACAATCCCCCCACCCGTTCATGGATACACAAACTACTATGAAACATATTATTCCGGTGATACTACAATTGCGAACCGGCATTACAAGAAAATTGAAAAGACAGAATATGATATTTTCTGTTTAAACACCAAAATTCAAGGACCGGATTATCTGGGTGCTATCCGCGATGATACCATAAAAAGACAAGTATTTTATATTCCAAAAGGCGCGACAGAAGAAAACCTCATCTATGACTTCAACTTAGAAACTGGAGACACCCTTTTTAGCTATCTCAACTGGAACCAACCCTTAATTGTTGCCTTCATTGATTCCGTTTTAATCAATAACAACCAACATAAAAAGCTGGTATTCCAATACGGTGAAGCAGAGATAATTGAAGGAATTGGAAGCATAACGGGCATCGTTGAAGAATTAACAGCTTTTGAGGGTGGAAGCAATTTATGCGCTTTATATATTGACACTAACCTTATTTACCCGGAATATCCCTGCAATTTGTCAGCAACCGACAGCTGTTTAACATTGAGCATTGATTATCACCTTAATAGCTCCGAAATACGAATTTACCCGAATCCGGCAAAATACAAGTTTCAAATCACTGTCCCGAAAGAAATCCTATTAAAAAAGCCAAATCTCAAAATAAGATCGGCTTTAGGCAAGCTATGCAGGAGCCAAATGTTAACGAATGAAACAACAAACATTGACGTATGCGATCTAATGTCTGGAATGTACATTATTCAAATAATAAGCGGGAACGTATGTATTTTGAGCAAAAAAATTGTAATCGAAAAATAAGGACATCAATTAATCTGGCCAAACTATTGAGGTTTAAATCAGTTGTATCCTGTTTAATTCATAAACTCCCAAAAACAGACAAAATTTTTTAACCGAGCAGGGTCAGGCATTGCGAATCAAGATTAACTGCTTGAATTTCTATTTATTTACCCTAATCACATGGCTTATGAGCATCATTTTCCTATTTGGGTTTTCCAGTAAAGCCCATTGATAATTTTATTTGACATCAAGATGTTGAAGAACATTAGCTTACCGAATTTTGGCCTAAATCCTTAGGGTTTCAAATTTCTTAAAGCATTTCATAAACACCCGGTCGCTGTAAAATTCTGCAGGCAGCTCTATTTTAATTTTTGATTTCAGTACTTTGATCCGGGCAGCTACTTTGATCAGCTTCAATTGAAGTGTTTTCATAGTTGCTTTAGCAAACTCTGTCCCTACTAACGCCATGCTTTGCAAGCTGTGCATCAGGACATAAGCAGCAGAATGCAAAAACAACCTGAACTGATTGGCCTTAAAGCTGTTGCAGGACATCCTGTCCGACTTAAGGTATGTTTTATGTTCTTTGATACGCAATTCGGCTGCGCCCCTTGCACAATATCCTTGTTCGTAAAGCGCCTTGGCACGAACATTTTGCAGGCTGCTGACAATATACCTTACATTTGTCCCCATGCTGCTTACTTCTACTTTGACTACCACTCGTTCGGCAAAAGCCCAACTGGATGCCTGATATTGAAAGCTATGATAACGTTTCACTGGTGTACCCGACTGTTGGAAGTTTTTTTTGGCGCTTTCTATGGTTATTTTGGCCTTTTGGTTTAAAACAGAATTGCCACTGAGCCCTGTGATAAATTCAACCCTATGGCTCTCCCTTGCCCACTCCATAAACTCTTTGGAACAAAAATGGCTGTCGCCCCTAAGGATGATCATCGTGTTGGGCCAATGCTGGCGCAGGTAGCTTATGATGCGTTTGTGGATCGAAAAAACATCAAGGCTTTTGCTGCGGCGGCCAGGTTTGAGGATAGTGGTTACCAGCTTGCCCGAAAAGCCTTCATATATGTGCAAAGGCATATAGCAATAGTCCCCGTAGTAATTATTGAACATGGTAAGCTGCTGATTACCATATGTTAAGCTGCTTGTATCGTCAGAATCAAGTATAATAATTTTTGGTTCGTGGTCATAGGAAGCGATAAATTTATCTACAAAGACCTTGGCCATTTTGTAGTTCTGAGAAGCCGTGATTTGATTCTCAAAACGACTCATTGTAGGCTGGGCTGAAAGGCTTTCTGTAGTCTCACAGCATACCTTAACTACCTCATCGTCCCTGAGCGCATTGCAGTCATTTGCATCTTCAAAGCCTGCAGCAATTTGCATAATACGCTGGCTTAGAAGGCGTTTTGTGCTGTGCTTGACATAACTTTGGTTGCGGGGGTCTTCAATGCAGCCTGCAAGGCTGTCGATTAAACCAAGCTGTTTTTCTACTTCGCGAAGCAATAATAGGCCGCCATCACTTGATGTCTTTTTCAAAGTAAAGTTAACCTCAACCTTTTTGCCATTTGAACTGGTGAGAGGAAAAAGGCTCTTTTGTGTAATTTCCTGTGGTTTTGTGCCACTGTTTGAAATATTCTTTGTATTTTTAGCCATAGGGATTTTTGTTTTTGTTTGCCGACATAAAGATACTGAATATCAATGAGGTATCGCACAAATTTCCCTATTTTTTTTTGGTTTATGAATAATTTAGGGTATAGAAATTTAGCTCGGAAAAATTTGGAAAATGGTATAAAAGTACTTATTTTTGTACTTAAGAAAGAACGTAAAAAAGAAAATTATGATTGCGGCCAATTATTCAGAGTTTAGGGCAGAATTAAAAAAATATTTGGATAGTGTTGAAGACAACAATGAAACACTGATCATTAAACGTAAAAGCGGCAAAGGAACTGTTTTAATTTCATTGGATGAATATAACTCCCTAATGGAAACAATTCATTTATTGAGCTCAAGGAAAAATGCTGACCGGCTTTATGAGTCAATTCAACAAATGAAAACGGGCAAAACTGTAAAACCAAAAGAGCAAGAATAAATATGCTTATTACATTCTCCGAAAATGCCTGGCAAGACTATTTGTATTGGCAAAAAGCAGATAAAAGGGTCTTGAAAAAAATAATCGATTTAATAAAAGACATAAAACAAGAGCCGTTTGAAGGCAAAGGAAAGCCTGAGCCATTAAAGTATGATTTGTCCGGTTATTGGTCCAGAAGGATTGACCTTGAACACAGACTTGTTTATCAAGTAATTGAGAATGAACTCCTGATTTATGCATGTAGATTTCATTATGATTAAAACATACCAAGCCTAATCAATTAAATGGCAAAAAGCCAATTGGCTGCCATTACACCACTTTTAAAAATCTCAGGCTTTGCTTTTAAGTCCTTCCGGCTTTAATATTTTGTTAATTGCTCCTTTAGGGTACTGAGCCCTTTGCATTTTGCACATATTCCCTACATTTGCCCTTGAAACATAATAAACATACATTAGAATATTCATTATGAAACCAACCTTACTGATACTCGCCGCCGGAATGGGCAGCCGCTATGGTGGCCTCAAGCAAACCGATAAACTGGGCCCTTCGGGCGAGACCATTATCGACTATTCCATTTACGATGCGATTCACGCCGGATTTGGCCGCGTGGTATTCATCATCCGCGAAGCCATACGTGAAGAGTTTGTGGAAGTGGTGATGCGCAAATTTGAAGATAAAATCCCCTGCTCTTACGTGATGCAGGAACTTGACAAACTACCGGAAGGCTATCAGCTGCCGGCAGAACGCAAAAAGCCCTGGGGAACAGGTCATGCCGTTTTAATGGCCGCTCAGGAAATCAAAGAACCTTTTGCCGTGATCAATGCCGACGATTTCTATGGGCGCGATTCTTTTGAACAGCTTGCCCGTTTCCTGGAACAACAGGATACCGAAAGCCACAATTTCGCTATGGTGGGCTACAGGCTCAAAAACACGCTTTCGGAATTTGGTTATGTGTCGCGAGGTATCTGCGAAAGCAATGATGAAATGCTGCTTACGACTGTTACCGAACGCACAAAGATCAAGCGCGAAGAAAACGGCATCCAATACCTTGATGAACAGGAAAAACCACATCCGCTCAAAGAAGAAGATATCGTTTCCATGAATTTCTGGGGCTTTACGCCAAAATATTTTCAACATCTCGAAACAGGTTTCAAGGATTTCCTGGATGAGAACATAAACAAAGAAAAATCAGAATATTACATTCCAACTGAGGTGAATAATCTGATCAATAAAGGCACAGCAACAGTTAAGGTTTTGCCCACTTCATCTTCATGGTTTGGCATTACTTTTAAAGAAGACAAGCAATTGGCGATGGACAATATCAAGAAGTTGGTTGGGGAGGGTGTTTATCCGGAGAACTTATGGCCATAATTAGTGCTTGTCCATAATGTCCGATCTCAGCGTTATTTCTTTTGCTGGAAACAGTCATTTACGTCAGTAAACTCCTCGTTTCCAGCAAAAGAAATGCCTCGACCTCGAACATTCTGAATCAAGCACAGTACTTTATGGACAGACACTAATTAGTGTTTGTCCACAGAGTCGGGTTTCTGAGCTAGAAAGTCCGATAACGAGGCTTGTGCAGCCCGAAAAAGCGGAGTTTACTGGGGTAAATGAGCATTTTTCGGGCAAGCGTAACGAAGTTAGCGGACTTTATAGACGGAAACTAATTAGAGTTTGTCCATAATGTGTCCCAAGGCTTCGGGATTATTTCATTTTCTGGAAACAGGCATCCCGAAACTTCGCGGACTACTCGTTTCCAGCAAATGAAATGCCTCGAGCCCGAACATTCTGAAACAAAAACATGACTTTATAGACATGCACTTTTACTTATGATGATGGACAGTCTGAAATATTTTCAAATAGAAGGAAAAATACAAAAGCTGGAGCCTGTGGGCAATGGGCATATCAACCGCTCGTGGCATTGTGTCAATGCGGATGCACAGGCTCCGGATTATTTTTTGCAGCAGGTCAATCATCATGTTTTCCCAAATATTCCCGCACTGACATCCAATGTAGTGCGTGCAGCTTTCCGGCTGATTGAAAGCCAGGAAAAATCATCGAACCCGGGCAAAGCAGCAAAATTCCCGCGGCCTGTCCCCACCTGGGACAAGCAGTATTATGCTGTGGACAGGCAAGGCCGCTATTGGCGGATGTTTACCTTCACAAAAAATGCCCGCTCCTTCGATCGCACCGATTTTGAAGATATTGCCATGGAAGGCGGAAAAGCGGTTGGGCAATTCCAGAAATATATGCTGGGGCTGAATCCCAAAGGATTTCATGAGCCCATCCCTGATTTTCATAATCTGAAATTCCGCCTTAACAATTTTGATACAGCATTGGCCAATGCCGATGAATCACGAAAAGAAGAAGCTGCTCAAAACATCACATTTGTGCATCAGCGCAGGAAGGAGATGGAGGCGTATTTTCAAGAGCTTGGCTCAGGCGACATCCCATTGCGCATCACGCATAACGACACCAAATTCAACAACATCCTTTTTGATGAGCACGATTTTTCCTTGTGCATGATTGATCTGGACACGGTCATGCCCGGTTTTGTGCATTACGACTTTGGGGATGCCATACGTGTTTTATGCAATACGGCTGATGAAGATGAGAAAGACACCAGCAAAATTTCCTTCCGTATGGATTTGTATCGCGGATTCTGTTTTGGTTATAAAATTTATGCAGGAAATTTCCTGACAAAAAAAGAAAAGGCGCTCCTGCCCTTCTCGCCCTTCCTGATGACTTTTATTATGGGTCTGCGCTTCCTGACCGATTTCCTGGAAAATGACCGCTATTATAAAACGGCCTATCCGGGACATAACCTTGTGCGCAGCAAAGCCCAGTTTGCCTTTATTGCTGCGATGGACAAAGTCCGCGAAGAAATTGAAAGCTGTACAAAATCTTATTTTTAGATGAAGGAATTTCGCCACAGAACCAATGGAATAGAATTTGAATGTCGTGAAAGCGGAAGCGGCCCCTTACTGCTCATGGCCGGTGGGTTTCGTTTTACGATGGATTTATGGCCACCAAAAATGATCGAATGCTTATCCGGACATTTCAGGCTGGTGCAGTTTAATCTCAGGAGTGTTGCCGGAAGCGGTGATGATGACTCATCGCATTCAATAGCGCTTTACGCGGATGATATCGCTGCTTTGGCACAATCGCTCAGCCGGGAAAAAGCCATTGTTTTTGGCTGGTCGATGGGCAGCTATGCGGCACAAGAAGCCCTGATCCGTCATCCCGGAGTATTCAGCCATGCTGTTTTAAGCTGCACCAATTGTGGTGGAGAGGAGTTTATCCCCGCGGAAGAAGACGTTTACAAACAACTGACCCGCCCCTCAAAAAGCCCCGAAGAAGCCGCAGAAAGCATGTTCCAACTGCTTTTTGGCCATGACTGGCTCACCCAAAACCGCTGGCTCTACCGCGAATTTCCCCGTCCAAAGACATTTTGCAACGAAAGCACTGCCCAAAAGCAGGATCAGGCGATTACGGATTGGCCCGGCACTTTTAAACGCCTTCCCGAGATCAAAACACCTGTTCTGATCATCAATGGAGAAAAAGACATCATCAACCCCAAAGGAAACGGTGTTTTGATGCAAAAACAACTTCCTCATTCAGAACTCGTCCAAATTAGCGATGGAGGACATGGTTTGCTGTATCAGTATCCCGAAAAAGTTGCTAATTTCGTCGCCAAATTTACCGATAAAGAATAGGCTCATTTTGCCACATTCTTACGGTAGCTTAAAAAAGAATTAATCAGGAAATCATTCCTCAGAAAAACCATAAGATGAAGAAAGCAGATATTTTTTTCGCACTCGGCCTCATCGTATTTTTTGGGCCGTTTTTTATTTGCGAAAGTTTATTCCAATTTTACAAAGATGCCAATGCGCTGCATCCTTACTTACTGAGTTACATTAAGTTTGCGCTTCTGGCCACTCTCGGCGAAGTAATCGGGCTGCGCATCCGCGAAGGCGTTTACAACCGCAAAGGCTTCGGCATTTTGCCCCGTGCTTTTGTTTGGGGCTTTCTGGGCATCCTCATCAAAATGGGCTTCACTATTTTTGGCAGCGGTGCCCCGGTAATGCTGGCTAGTATGGGCGTTGAGTTTCCTGCACAATTTGGTGGCACGAGCGGCATCCTCAAGCACAGCATACTCGAAACCACATCGTGGCTGCACGTTTTGGCCGCATTCTCGGTCAGTACAACCCTCAACTTCTTTTTTGCGCCCTTTTTCATGACCTTGCACAAAATCACGGATGAGCACATCAACAATACAGGGGGCAGCTTTTGGAAATTCATTTCCACACCCATGCCGTTCGGACATTATATGCAAACACTCAACTGGGGCGTGATGTGGAATTTTGTCTTCAAAAAAACCATCATCCTCTTCTGGATTCCTGCCCAGACCGTTACCTTTATGCTCAATCCGGAATATCGAATCCTGTTTGCCGCATTCCTCGGAATTGTGCTGGGCGTGTTTATGGCCATTGCAGCGCTTAAGAGCAAATCCTGATATAAGCCCTGTTAGTTCAACTGAAAACACTATCTTTATATCCAAAATAAAGACGCGATAAAATGAATAAGAAAGATACTCCAATCAACTACGAAATCGTAACGCAGAAAATTGCAGAAAGCGGCCTGGAAAATGTCGGTAAATCCTCAATCCGGGAAGTAAAAAAACTCGTTGACACCATTGAAAACGCCACGGGCGAAAAATTTGTACGCATGGAAATGGGCATTCCAGGCCTGCCTCCTGTGCAAAAAGGTGTTGATGCCCAAATTGATGCCCTCAAAAACGGTATCGCTGCACTTTATCCTGATATCCAGGGCATCCCACAATTAAAAAATGAAATCGCACGCTTTGTGAAGCTGTTTATGGATGTGGATGTGGATCCCGCTGGTTGTTTACCAACCGTTGGCTCCATGCAGGGCGGTTTTGCAGCGTTTATGACCGTAAACCGCATGCATGCCGAGCGCGAAGGAACACTCTTCCTCGATCCCGGTTTTCCGGTACACAAGCAGCAAATTAAAATCCTGGGCCAGGATTACCGATCATTTGATGTGTATGATTACCGTGGCGAAAAACTGCGCGACAAGCTGGAAGAAATGCTCAGCGACGGCAAGGTTTCTTCCATTCTGTATTCCAACCCCAATAACCCATCCTGGATTTGCTTTACTGATACAGAACTCAAGATTATCGGTGAAATGGCCAGCAAATACAATGTTGTTGTATTTGAAGACCTGGCATATTTTGGCATGGATTTCCGTAAAGATTACAGCATCCCCGGAGAAGCGCCATACCAGCCCACAGTTGCCAAATACACCGACAATTATATCTTCTTCATTTCCAGCTCCAAAGCATTCAGTTATGCCGGCGAACGCATTGGAATGATGGTAATCAGCGACAAACTCTGGAACACCAATGCGCCCGACCTGAAACGCTATTACGCCAGCGACAGCCTCGGACACGCCATGGTTTTTGGCGCACTGTATGCGCTCAGCTCAGGAACAAGCCATTCGGCACAATATGCCCTTACTGCAATCCTGAAAGCCGTGAACAACAAAGAATTCAACTATCGTGATGGCGTTCTGGAATATGGCGAAAAAGCCAAAATCATGAAGAAGCTTTTCACCGACAATGGTTTTAAAATCGTGTATGACAAAGACGAAGACAAGCCTGTTGCGGATGGATTTTACTTCACATTCAGCTATCCGGGTTTCTCCGGTGCCGATTTGCTGCACGAACTGACCTATTACGGCATCAGCGCGATATCATTGGCGATAACGGGCAGCACACGCCTCGAAGGCATCCGTGCCTGCACATCACTGGTGCAACGCAGCCAGTTTCCTAATTTGGAAGCACGCCTGAAAAAATTCCACGAAAATCATCCGGTCGATTAAGCGGATCGAATAATTAAAAAAGGGTCGAATGAAAATTCGACCCTTTTTTTATCGTGCATGCAATCCGCATTCTTTCAATTCGGGATTTTCCCACCACCATCTTCCGGCGCGGACATCCTCTCCGGGTTCAATGGCACGGGTGCAGGGCTGGCAGCCGATGCTCGGAAAGCCTTTGTCGTGCAAGCGGTGATAAGGCACATTATTTTCGTGTATGTAATCCCAAACATCTTCTTCCGACCAGTCGATCAGCGGATTGAACTTAATGAGGCCGTTGTTTTCGTCCCATTCGATCATCTGCCCATTGGTGCGTGTAACCGACTGGCTGCGGCGCAAACCGGTAATCCAAACATCCAGAGAAGATAAGGCACGCTGCAAAGGCTCAATCTTGCGGATATGACAGCAAAGTTTCCGGTTTTCCACGCTATCATAAAAGAGGTTGATCCCTTTGGTGTTCACCATTTCTTCAATGCGCTTGTGATCCGGGAACATCACACGGATATTAATACCATAACGGCTGTTCGTCCGTTGGATCAGATCATAGGTCTCCGGAAAAACCCTGCCCGTATCCAATGTAAAAATATCAGCATTTTTATCCGCATTGAGCACCATATCGGTCAAAACCTGGTCTTCGGCACCCATGCTCGATGCCAGTGCAATTTTTCCCTTAAACCGCTCAAGCATTGCTTTGATAACCTCTTCGGGATTTTGCCCGCGAAACTCTTTGTTCAGTTCTTCTGCTATCTCTTTCATATATCAATCTTTTATTTATGCAAATCTATTTGATGAACAGCCTGTAAAAAAACGGAACATCATCACCTATCCAATGGCCTTTAAAAGAAAAAGCGCATCAAACCACAGAAGGTTTATGCGCCAAAAGTACAAAAAAGCTAATAATTCAAATTTCGTAGAAACCCCTATTTTTTCACCTTTATGGTGCAGCCAATGGCTTTGGTAGTAGCCGGATCGGGGGTTTCCCCTTTTTCGATACCTGCAATAGCGTTTTCGAGAAATTTTTCTTCCACTGCGGAGGCATCTTTATAATTATCATCAATGGCTCCGATATAGCGCACAATAGATTTTTTGCCTTCGTTCTGTATCAGGAAAATATGCGGTGTGCGCGTGGCTCCGTATTGCGGAAAAACTTTCTGGCCTTCGTCAAAAAGATAAGGAAAATCAAAGCCTTTTTCATTGGCACGTTCCTGCATTTTCTCAAAAGAATCTTCGGGCACTACTGCCGGGTCATTTGGATTGATGGCCACAACGGGATAGCCTTTGGGCGCATATTTATCGTTCAGGTCAATAATACGGTCTTCATAGGCAACCGCATACGGGCAATGATTGCAGGTAAATATCAGGATGACGCCTTTTTCGGCAGCAAAATCATCAAGCGAAATCATTTTGCCGTCGATATTTTTCAGTTTAAAACCGGGTGCTTCATCACCGGGAGAAAGCTGTGCCATGAGGGGAATGCTCAATAAAACAGTCAGGATAAAATTTAAGAATGTTGTTTTCATTGTATTGAATTTATGGTTTGATAAAATAATCCAGTGCGGTCATTAATTCCTCAAAAGTAAAGCCCTGCTCATAAAACCTTCGCTGCTCAGCGCTGTAAATCAGTGTAGCAGGAATAGCTCCGCTCCAGTTTTTGTTCACCTGGTCAATCCAAATGTGTGCTTTTGGATCATCGAGCAAAACAACCCGGCCATTGATTGGATTTTCTTTGAGGAATGGTTTTACGCGCTTCTCAATATGATGCGCAAAATCAAGGCTTACGAACAAAAATTGAACAGGCTGGCCTTCCAAACGCTCTGCCGCCTGATTAAATGCCGGCAATTCTTCCACACAGGGCTTGCACCATGTAGCCCAGAAATTAACGACATAAACCGTATCGTTTTGCTGGTGCAGCAATGGTTTTAAGCCATCAAAATCAAGCACAGAAATTTCTTCCTGAGCAAAGCTTCTGGCAGAAAAAATTATTAAAACGAAAGAAATTATAAGGCTGAGCTTCTTCATTTGATTATTTTTCAATGAAGTAAACAGCCCCATTGCCTTTTTGTTGCCACCGGATTGTTAAGAAATACATAAAGCCTATGAAAAGTCAATACTGGAACCTTATCTATTTCTTCTCCCAGGCCGATTCCATTTGCCATGCACCATCTTTATCAGAGATTTGCGCTTCCCATTCCATTTTTTTCATCCAGGCTTTTCCGGGAACCGGTGAATAACCCTCTTTGGGTTCGATTTCCAGATAGATGTTCCCGTCCATTTTTTCCAGTTCATATTCTCCTGCGATGATCCCCCCGATTTCATCAACACCTAAAGTAAACCGCCCCACGATTTCTACATCACCGGCAAGGCAGTTCAATTGTGGAATTGGCGGTGAAAAACGAATACGCAGTTCATGGCCATCCTGTCGCCCGGTCAATGATGCTATTTCATAAAAACCCTGATTTTCAATAATTTTTAACTCAAAACCCTGATCCTCTATACCCTCTTTATCAAGCGGTATTTCTGCTAAAACGCCTTTAAAATTTTTGTTCCAGCTCAAAGAAACCAGATCCATGCTGTACTTGGTTTGCAAGCCTTTAATTCCGTTGATCTTAACCGGAAGTTTGATCAATTCTGCCGGCTGGCCGTTAATGTCCACAGCAACTTTTTCCTCATCAGCAGCCAAAAAACGGAAATGCTTCATAAAAACCAAAGTCATAAATTCCGGTTCTTTTGCTTCGCCGCCAATGGGAGCCAATAAGGATGCAGGAGCCATTTGAGGGTTCTGTTCTTCGATATTCATCACAATCGAATTTCCAAAACGATCTTTCATAGATAAATTCGCTATCAGGCAACCATTCTTTTCTTCAAAACCATATTCAAAATCTGAAGCAGTAAGCTGCACTTCATTCAGCACCGGCGCATACATTTCATGAGTAAGTGCGAGACGCGGGCTGAAATAAATATCTGCTTTGCTTTCGCCATCATAATATAAAATGACCATAGCGCCCTCAATTCCATCCTTTTCAATAATCTGCAACTCAATGGAACGATAATTGGCCAAAGGCTTAAATTCCACCAGCATCAGGCGATCAATAATGCCGGCACCCCAGTTATCTGTATTCAGGCTAAAGGGACTCAGAAGAACACTACTTTTATCGCTTCCATAAATACTTATATCGTTTTTGCGGTTTCCCAGATAATCATTTTCATCAACAACCGAATCCTTAAGCTGGATGCAGGCAGAAAAACCCGAGAGAACCAAGAGTACAACAAACTGAACAACAATGAAATGAAACCTGTTTTTCATAATTTACTTTGATTTGTTTTGAGCCTCAAATATAGGAATTCAGATGGGAAAGACATAAAAAAAGGGAATACCAAAGCATTCCCTTTTTTCAATATTTTGAACCATTTTACTTCAGATTATCATTCATATGATCTGTAATCTTTTGGATCAGATGCGCACGGTCTTTACCGCGGACGTTATGTTCGTGCCCGGGATAAATGAAATAATCCAGTTGTATTCCTTCTTCGATACACGCCTGTATGAAGCTGAGGCTGTTTTGCCACACCACAACCGGGTCGGTAGTACAGTGCATCACCAAAAGGTCGGTTTTCAGTTCACCGGCTTTATCGCTTAAGCGCGCCTGATCATATCCTTCCGGATTTTCCTGAGGCGTATCCATATAGCGTTCGCCATACATAATTTCGTAGTATTTCCAATCGATCACAGGGCCGCCACAGCTGGCTGCTTTAAACACTTCCGGATGGTTCAGCACCATGCTGATTGTCATAAAACCACCATAGCTCCAGCCATCAATGCCCATACGGTCAGCATCCACAAAATCAAGGCTTTTGAGGTATTCTACACCAACCATTTGATCTTTCATTTCCTGCTGGCCCAAATTACGGTGGATCATGCTCTCAAATTCAAATCCCCGATTGGCTGTACCATGATTATCCAGTGTAAAAACCACATAACCTTGTTGAGCCATATAATTCAGGAAAATGCCGGCACCGCCAAGCCATGTATCATTTACCAATTGCGAATGTGGTCCGCCATAAACATAAAGGAAAACCGGATACTTTTTACCTTCTTCAAAATCAGCAGGTTTGATCAAACGATAATACAAATCATCGCCATTATCGGCTTTGAGTGTTGCTATTTCCATTTCGCCCAGTTTATAATCCTCAAGCGGATTGGGTGCAGTCAGCAGATTCTGAACGATTTTTCCTTTGCTGCTCAGCACATTAATGATGCGCGGAACATCGGTACTGCTGTATGAATCAATCAGATATTTCCCTGAATGCGCCACCTGTGCCGAATGAGTACCATGTACTTGAGTCAGTTTCTCAAGACTTCCTTTTTTGATATTGAGCTTATAAATCTGTTGCTGAATCGGGCTGTCTTTTGTAGTGGCAATAAAAAGATTCTCGCCTTTGGCATCCTGGCCGGCAATATCAGTAACCACCCATTCACCTGTTGTCAGCTGCTTTTTCAGTTCACCATCCTGGCTGTAGAGGTAAAGATGATTGAACCCATCGCGCTCGCTGAACCACACAAAATCTTTTGCTTTATTGTTCAGGAAATACGGTCCATGCTCGGGTTCCACCCATGTTTTTGCTTTTTCTTCAAAAAGGGTATTTACCAATTCACCATTTACCGCATCATAGCGGTTCAGTTTCAGATGATCCTGACCCCGGTTCAAGACCGCTATATAAATATAATCTCCATCGGGCGACCATGTGATATTGGTCAGATACTGTTCTTTGGGTTCACCGGTTTCCAGATAGGTGGTTTTTGCGGATTTTACATCATATACACCTAGAGTCACTTGATGGCTTTTCATGCCCGCCATGGGATAGCGAATAGGTTTTTCTTCGGCAATACGGGTAGTAATATCTACCAGCGGATATTCAGCTACCATGCTTTCGTCCATGCGGTAAAAAGCCAGTTTCTGACCATTGGGCGACCAGAACGTACCTTTTTCGATACCAAATTCATTGCGGTGCACATCGCTGTGACCATAAACAACGCCTTTGTTATCATCATTGCTCACAGCAAATTCTTCTCCCGATTTCGAGATAAAAAGATTGTTTCCACGCGTAAAAGCCGCAATATAAGATTTGGGGCTAACATCAACATTTTCAGCATCTTTTGCCCATGAGTTCAGCTTTTCCATCTGATTGTTTTCCAGGTCATAAAGCATCAGGCTATTGTTGGCTGTCAGGCGTGCATGTTTTATATCGTTCCAGCGCACACCGGCAATATAGCGCATGGAATCCAGACCGGCTTTGTTCAGCGCCCCGTTTACATCGTCCAAAGTAAAAAGCGTATCGCGGCCCTCTTTATTGGCATTACCTTTTATAATTGCCCTGTAATTGGAAGCCAGGTAAGTAAAATTATCCGATTCGGCCTGCCATTGCAGGTTAGGCAAACGCTCGGCATAAAGCGAATAGTTCAAAAATGCGGCATCCGCTGCCGTAAAGACTTTGTCCTGCGCCATTGTTGCAAGGCTCAGAGCCGAAAGCAAAAACGCAAATGATAGTGTACGTAAGATATTCATATTAAATTATTTGGGGTTAAAAATTCCGTTCGATCAATGTGTTGGCAAAAGCGCGGAGGATTGCTTTCCGCTCATTGGGCTGATGGATATCATCAAGCTCTTGCAAAGCCTTTTTGTGGTATATCAGCATTTCATTTTTTGTAAGCCGATCAATGCCCAGTTCTAAAAATAATCCGGTAATGGCAGGCACTTTTTCTTCGCGTTCAAAATCATCAGCAGAATAATATTGTTCCAGTTTTTTTCTTTGATCTTCATTGGCCAATTGCAAGGCGCTCAGGTAGAGAAAGGTTTTTTTATTGGTCATGATGTCGTTTCCGGGGCGCTTGCCGAAGGTTTTTTCATCACCAAAAGTATCGAGATAATCATCCATCAACTGAAAAGCCAGGCCGGTATTGATTCCAAAGCGGTAAATTGCCTCCGCATTTTCTTCGGATGCATTTGCCACCATGGCACCTATTTTCAGGCTTGCTGCCAGCAAAACGGCCGTTTTCAAGCGGATCATCTCCATATAATCAGCTACAGCGACATCGGCCATTTTTTCAAAATCCATATCCAGTTGCTGGCCTTCACAAACCTCAATCGCGGTTTTATTAAAGGTTTTCATGATATCCGCAGCTGCGTAATGGTCTAAGCTCAGAAAATGGTGATAAGCCAATGCAAACATCACATCACCGGAAAGGATTGCGGTATTGGCATCCCACTTTCGAAAAACTGTTGGCCTTCCCCTGCGCACCGGCGATTGATCAAGGATATCATCGTGCACCAGGGTGAAATTATGAAAAGTCTCCAATCCCACTGCCGCAGGCAAAGCTGCTGAAGGCTCACCACGGAAAAGATCGCAGGCAGCCAGCATCAGCACAGGCCGTATGCGTTTCCCGCCCTGCTGCATGGTATAGTCAATGGGTTCGTAGAGGTTTTGGGGCTCCTGCAGGAAGATGGCTTTGTCGAGTTCCTGCTGAAAAAGATTGCGTAATTCATCAAGTGTGTACATGTTGCGAAATTAAAAAATATGGTTTATATAATCCGGAAAATCTTTTTGAAATCGGCTCGCATTAACAATCCGTGAGCTTTGGCAAAAATAAATTTATGGATGACAATCCAATTTCCAAAACCAGGTGATTTGCATTGCGGCGGGAGTCTCAAGGATTCAACGAATGCGAACATTTTTTGGGGAATGAAAGTTTTGCGTTACTTTCGTAAGCTCAAATGCGAAATTTATGATGACAATTAATATCGTATGGGATCCGAATCCTGCTATTTTCTCGATTTTCGGACATGAAGTCCGTTGGTATGGTTTACTTTTTGCTTTGGCTTTTGTAGCTGGTTATCAAATCATGACATGGATTTACAAAAGCGAAAAACGCAATTTAAAAGAGCTCGATAAGCTGGCTACTTATGTCATTGTGGGCACTGTTATTGGCGCCAGGCTGGGCCATTGCCTTTTTTATGAACCTTCCTATTATCTGAGCAATCCCATTAAAATACTTTATATTTGGGAAGGAGGGCTTGCCAGTCATGGTGCAGCGATTGGAATCCTGATTTCTCTTTGGCTTTATGCACGCAAAACGGACTGGAAATACCTAAGCCTGGTTGACCGACTGGTTGTGCCCGTTGCACTTGGCGGCGCTTTTATCCGCTTGGGCAACCTGATGAACAGTGAAATTATCGGCAGTCCAACGGATATGCCCTGGGGTTTTGTGTTTCCATCTGCGATTTACCCGGGCGACCTAACTTTAGCACGCCATCCGGCACAGCTTTATGAAGCGCTATGCTATTTTGCCATCTTTGGAATTTTGTTCCTGATCTACAAAAAATATAAAACAGAAACTCCTCAAGGGCTTATACTCGGCTGGTTCCTGATATTGGTTTTCGGCGTACGCATACTGATTGAATTTGTGAAAGAAAACCAGGTTGCTTTTGAAGCCGGCCTACCGCTTAATATGGGACAATTGCTGAGTATTCCTTTTGTATTGGCCGGGATAATTTTCGTGCTTCGGAGCATGAAAAACAGATGATCGCCATTATAAGCAAAAATCCGGATTATTATAAGACTGGGTCGTTCGTAAGTAAGGGGAGCTCCAGCATCTCAAATAAAGCACGCTATGGCAAGCTGTGCAGGTTTAAGCTGAATAACTTGATATTCTAATAATCAAAAAAAAAGAGGCATTGACCAGATGCCTCCTGTACTTTTAAAACCAAAAAACAATGTTGATTACTGCAATATCTCATATTAAAATTTATGGCAGTAGATAAGCATATTATCTGCCACAAAGAAACGAAGATTACAATTCACAAAAAAAAACGGACTGAAAAGTACGGATTACGGAATGAAATGCCGGTATTTTGGAATTATCGTTAAAAGCGCGAATAAAAACGGTAAAGCTTTCGGCCATTTTTCAAGGATCACAACATTTATCCATCTATCATTGGCTGTTTAGAGAAAAAATTTTATCGCCTTTGAACCCATGCTATCTCCTATAACAAATATATATAGCTACAAATGTGGTGATTATAATATTATTTATACTGCGTTCAAATTATTTTATTTTATCACCACTTAAATATTAAATTTATATATATTTTCAGATAGGCGGTCATTTTTTAAATATCACACAAAAGAATGACCAGGCACACTAATGGTATGCACAAAAAAAGGGAGCTATTTGGCTCCCTTAATAAAAAAACACGAAGTGATTTTATAGTTTTCGCTTGATTTCGTATTCTTCATAACCTTCGATAATATCGCCAACTTTGATATCATTGAAATTCTCGATGTTCATACCACAATCCTGACCGGCAATAACTTCTTTCACATCATCTTTAAAGCGGCGCAGTGAACCGAGCAGACCTGTATAAACAACGATACCGTCACGGATGACACGAACTTTGGAAGTCCGCTGTACTTTACCGTCAATTGCAAAGCAACCGGCAATTGTACCCACTTTGGATATTTTAAATATCTCGCGTACTTCGAGGTTACCGATAATTTTCTCTTCAATTTTTGGTGCGAGCAGACCTTCAATAGCCGATTTAAGCTCTTCGAGGGCCTGATAAATAATTGAGTACAGCCGGATATCGATTTGTTCTGCTTCGGCCAGTCGGCGTGCCTGAACAGAAGGCCTTACCTGGAAACCGATAATAACCGCATTGGATGCCGAAGCCAGCAACACATCCGATTCAACAATCTGTCCAACTGCCTGATGTACAACATTAACCTGCACTTCATCGGTTGATAATTTCAGGATTGCATCGGTAAGGGCTTCAACAGAACCCTGAACATCACCTTTCACGATAACATTTAATTCCTGGAAATCGCCAATGGCAATACGGCGGCCAATTTCGTCGAGTGTGATATGTTTTTGCGTACGCAGACCCTGTTCGCGTTGCAACTGAAGACGCTTTGTAGCAATATTCTTGGCTTCGCGTTCCTCTTTCATCACATTAAAAGCATCACCTGCACCCGGCGCACCATTCAGTCCCAGCATTAAAACAGGCGTTGACGGCCCTGCTTCTTTTACCTGTTCGTTAAACTGATTGTACATGGCCTTCACTTTTCCAAAATACGATCCGGCCAAAACAGTATCTCCTATATGCATGGTTCCACTCTGAACCAGCATTTTAGAAACATAGCCACGTCCTTTATCGAGTGAGGATTCAATAATGGCCCCTTTTGCCAGTCGGTTTGGATTTGCTTTAAGGTCGAGCATCTCTGATTCGAGCAGTACTTTTTCAAGAAGCTCATCAATATTGATACCTGCTTTTGCAGAAATTTCCTGACTTTGATATTTGCCGCCCCAGTCTTCAACGAGGTAGTTCATATTTGCCAGTTGTTCTTTAATCCGCTCAACATTAGCTGTGGGTTTATCAATTTTATTGATAGCAAAAACAATTGGCACACCCGCAGCCGAAGCATGGTTAATAGCCTCTTTTGTTTGGGGCATCACGCTATCGTCAGCAGCAATCACAATAATTGCCACATCGGTCACTTGAGCACCACGCGCACGCATGGCAGTAAAAGCTTCGTGGCCCGGAGTATCAAGGAAAGTGATTTTTCTTCCATCATCCAGGGTTACTTCATAGGCACCAATGTGCTGTGTAATACCACCGGCCTCACCGGCAACTACGTTTGCATTTCGGATATAATCGAGTAATTTGGTTTTACCATGATCCACATGCCCCATAACAGTAACGATAGGTGCACGGGATTCCAGTTTACTTTCGTCCTCTTCTTCTTCTTCAACGCCGTCAATAGCTTCCAAAACCTCTACGCTAACAAATTCAACTGTATAGCCAAATTCTTCCGCTACAACAGTAATTGTTTCAGCATCAAGCCTTTGATTAATGGAAACAAAAAGCCCCAGCGACATACAGGCACTAATAATATTATTCACCTGTACATCCATCATTGTAGCGAGCTCATTAGCGGTAACAAATTCTGTTACCTTGAGTACTTTCTTTTCTTCTTCCTGACGGATCATTTCCTCATGACGTACCTGGCTGGCCTGTTCACGTTTTGCCCGGCGATGCTTGGATCCTTTTGATTTGGAAGAGGAAGTAAGTTTTGTTAAGGTTTCGCGTACCTTTTGCTGGATTTCTTCAGCAGTTGGTTCCACTTTAGGTTGTTCCTTTTTCCTTCCACGTGCCGGTCTGTTACGCTGATTTCTTCGATCCTGATTGCGTTGTTGGCCACCACCTTGTTGTTGTCCGCCCTGCTGTTGTCCACCCTGTTGCTGATTTTGATTTACTGGGCCGTTTGGACGGATACGCTTCCGTTTTTTCTTACGGTTTTTATTCATTTCCCCTGAAGAAGAGGCAACAGGCTTTTTCTTTTCCGGTTTCTTTTTTTCAGGTAAGACTATTTTATCTAAAATTTTTGGTCCGGTAAGTTTCTTAACTTCAGTAGGGATAAAATTCTCGTCAACTTCTTCTTTCTTTTCTACTGCTTTTGGTTCCTCTTTGGGCTTTACAGCCTCTTTTTTATCCGGCTGCTGTGCTACAGGCTTTTTCTTATCGTCGGCCGGCTTCTGCTGTTTATGCTGGTTTTTATTTTTTTCCAACTCCTGACGGCGTTCTTTCCTGCTCTTTTTTGCCGGTTTGGTCTTTTGATTCAAAGAAGCCAGATCAATTGTTCCCAAAACTTTTGGGCCATTGTCTTCTTTAGCCTCCGCTTGTTGCGCTTTTTTGATTTCAGCAGAAGGTTTTTCATCTTCTGATGGCCTGATGGATACCGAAGCTTTACCTGCTTTAGGTTCAGGATTTTTATCTTCAGCGGAATCCTTAACCACCTCTTTCTTTTCTTCTTTTTCAGGCTTCTGTTCAACAGGCAGTTTTTCTGATGCCACAGTCACTTCTTTCTCTTCTTTCTCTTCTTTCGGAGTTTCTTTTTTCTCTGCCGGCTGTTCTTTCACCACTTCTTTTTCAGGTTTTTCTTCCTGAGGTTTATCCTTAATAACTGCTTTTTCTGCAGAAATTTCTGTTTTTGGCGGCGCAGAAACATCTTCTTTTACAGGTTGTTTGGCCTGCTCTTCACTTTTGCTTTCCGGTTTTGGTTCCGGGACAGGCTTTTCTTTAGGCTCGGCTGGAGCAGGAGAAGCCATAGTTGTCTTTTTAATCATCAGATCGTCCGAAACAATTGCTGCTGGCGGTTTTTCCTGATTTTCTCCTTTCACAACATCTGCGGCAGGTTTTAGATCTTCTTTTTCAGCATTTTTATTCTTCAATGCTGCCAGTTCAATGCTTTCCGCCTTTTCTTTGACTTTCCGATCAGACTCGTATTCATTAGCCAGCATTCCATATTGTTCCGGGCTCAGTTTCGCATTTAAGCCGCCAACAATATCATGGCCTTTTTTTGCTAAAAAAGCTATGATTGTTTGCGCACTGATATTGAACTCTCTTGCTGCTTTACCTATTCGTATCGGTCTTCCTTCTGACATATTTAACTCTTAGTGACTGCTTGTATTAACCAGCCGATTTTTCTGCACGGCCAAACATTAATTTCAGGCAAAATTATAATAATAAATCTATATTTCTAAAAATCTGAAGTATGAAATACCTTTCGGCCTGTTGTAATATGATATTTCATAAGATACTGATCCTGATATTAATCAAATTCAGCTTGCAGAATTTTCACTACTTCACGCACTGTTTCTTCTTCAAGATCAGTACGTTTTACCAAATCCGATACAGGTAATGCAAGGATGCTTTTGGCCGTATCGCAGCCGATAGCTTTGAATTCATCAATGATCCACTGATCGATTTCATCACTAAATTCTTGTACATCAACATCTTCATTATCATTATCCGCATCACGGTACACGTCAATTTCATAACCTGTCAGTTTACCGGCAAGCTTGATATTGTAACCGCCTTTACCAATTGCAAGCGACACCTGATCGGGTTTCATAAACACATCGGCACGGCTGTTTTCGTCATCAATTGTGATTGTAGAAATTTTTGCCGGGCTGAGCGCACGCTGAATATACAGGCTCGGATTGGCTGTAAAATTAATCACATCGATATTCTCATTTTTCAATTCACGAACAATTCCATGGATACGGGAACCTTTCATTCCCACACAAGCTCCTACCGGGTCGATGCGGTCATCGTAGGATTCAACAGAAATTTTGGCGCGCTCACCAGGAACACGAACAATTTTTTTGATGGTAATCAATCCATCAAAAACTTCGGGCACTTCCTGTTCAAACAAACGTTCCAGGAATATTGGTGATGTACGCGATAATACAATAATTGGATTTTGGTTGCGCAATTCGACACGTGCAACTACCGCGCGGATCGTATCTCCTTTACGGTAATAATCGGAAGGAATCTGCTCGAGTTTTGGCAGCGTGAGCTCAATGCCTTCATCATCGATAACCAGGATTTCCCTTTTCCAAACCTGATATACTTCACCGGTTATGATTTCACCAACACGCTCTTCATACTTTTTGAAGATATTGGCTTTTTCATACTCCATAATTTTGGACTTCAGGTTTTGGCTGATAGATAAAATTTCACGCCGGCCAAAATCCTTCAATTCAAATTTCTCTGAAACTTCTTCACCCACTTCAAAGTCGGGTTCTATTTTAATAGCATCAGAAAGGGCAATCTGAAGGTTATCATCCTCAAGTTCTTCGTCATCAACAATTTCCCGGTAACGGATAATTTCGAGGTCACCTTTGTCGATATTCACAATGACATCAAAATTCTCGTCGGTTCCAAACCTTTTTTCGAGCATATGGCGAAAAACCTCTTCGAGGATCTTCATCATCGTTTCCCGGTCAATATTTTTGAACTCCTTAAATTCTGCAAAAATCGGAGCCAAATCTCTAGTATCCATGGCTATTGCATTATATTAAAAACATTATTTAAAGCTAATCACGCATTTTGCTGTTTTAATTTCTTCAAAAGCCAAAACTTGCTCTTGTTTTTCTTCATCGCTCATTTTTTTCAGTTTGGTTTTCGAAGATGGCAATTCGGGTTGCAGCCTGATGTCCTCATCATTTACTGCCAGCAATTCCCCTTTAAATTTCCGGCCGTCTTCCATTTCTACTTTTACTGCACGGCCAATATATTTCCGGTATTGCCTGAGAGTAAGAAGCGGCTGGTCAATGCCATATGTTGTAACATTGAGTTCATAATCCTCCACATCACGGTCGAATTTCCCCTCAACACAGCGGCTGATCCGAACACAATCGTCAATGGTAAGACCTTCATCGCTGTCGAGTACAACAAAAATTTTATTGGAAGCACTTACACGGACATCAACCAAATAGTGCGCACTGCCTTCCAGTTCGTCCGTTACAAGCTTCTCTATGGTATCTTTATTTATCATTCGTAATCAATAAAGAAGGGGACTCTGTCCCCTCCGCCAATATCCTTCATACAAAGAAATCCGGTTCTCACCGGATTTCAGGCTGCAAATATAGAAATAATACTATTCTAAGCCAAATAAATTTGAAGAAAACTCCAAAAAATCAAAAAGATACTTCAAAAATACTCTCTTCTAGCACAAACTAATCCTGTTCGGGTTTTTTCTCTTCTTCCAACACTTTTTCAATATTCAGTGCATCGGCAACAGGCTTGCTCATTAACGTAAAATCAAGTACATCAATCATATTGCGCACATAATGAAACTCCAGCCCTTTAATGTAGTCCTCGCGGATATCAAGAATATCTTTCTGATTATCAATAGAAAGAACAATATCCGATACTTTTACCCGCTTTGCCGCCAGGATTTTTTCCTTAATTCCTCCTACCGGCAAAACCCGACCCCGCAAGGTAATTTCCCCGGTCATAGCGTATTTGGGATTCACTTTGCGCTGTGTAAACACAGAAGCGAGGGCAGAAAACATGGTAATTCCTGCCGATGGGCCGTCTTTGGGGGTTGCCCCTTCCGGAACATGGATGTGTACATTCCAGTAACGGAAAACTTTAGGATTGATCCCAACAGCTTCTGCATTGCTTTTCAGGTATTCATAGGCCAATGTTGCAGACTCTTTCATCACATCGCCCAAATTCCCGGTAATACTCAGGCGGCCATTGCCTCTGCTCAAACTGGCCTCAACATAAAGGATTTCACCTCCTACCTGGGTCCATGCCAAACCCGTAACAACTCCCGGACGGTCATAGGCAACAGAGCTATCTCGTTGAAAACGCGGCACACCCAAAATATCCTGAAGGTTCTTTGCAGAAACTTTCTGCTCATAATCCTCCCCTTCAGCAATAAAACGCGCATTGTAGCGGATAATTTTGGCAATGGCCTTGTCCAGCGAGCGCACACCGCTTTCTCGTGTATAGTCTTCAATCACTTTGGAAAGTGTTGCTTTTGGGATACTCAATTGCTTTTTGTCCACACCATGATATTCCAGTTGACGCGGAATGAGGTGGCGACGTGCAATTTCGAGTTTTTCTTCCATCAGGTAGCCGCTGATGTCGATTATTTCCATGCGGTCGCGCAAAGCGGGATGAATGGTTGAAAGCGTATTGGCTGTAGCCACAAACATGATGCGCGACAGGTCGTATTCTATTTCGAGGAAATTATCGTAGAAAGTATTGTTTTGTTCCGGATCAAGCACTTCGAGCAAAGCAGATGCCGGATCGCCATTAATATTGGAACCGATAATTTTATCTACTTCATCGAGTACAAAAACCGGATTGGATGTTTTGACTTTTTTCAGGTTTTGGATAATCCTGCCCGGCATGGCACCGATATAGGTTTTACGGTGACCTCGGATTTCCGCTTCATCGCGCAAACCGCCCAGTGACATGCGCACATATTTCCGGCCGATACTGCGTGCCAGGGATTTTCCCAAGCTGGTTTTGCCCACGCCCGGAGGGCCAACCAAGCAGAGGATTGGCGAGCGCATATCGCCCTTAAGCTTTAAAACAGCAAGATACTCCAGTATGCGTTCTTTCACTTTTTCCAGGCCGTAATGATCTTCATCCAGCACTTTACGGGCATGTTTCAGATCAAGGTTATCTTTGGAACATTCGTTCCAGGGCAAACTGACCAATGTATCGAGGTAATTAAGCTGGATGGAATATTCGGCGGCAATAGGGTTCATTCGCTGCAGCTTTTTAAGCTCCCGTTCAAAAACTTCCTGCACCGGTTTGTCCCATTTCTTTTTTGCGGCTTTTTCTTCGAACTCATGAACTGCCTGCTCATGCGGATTATCGCCCAGCTCTTCCTGAATAGTTTTCATTTGCTGATGGAGCATATAATCGCGTTGCTGCTTGTCCATCTCCACTTTTACCTTGCTCTGGATTTTATTTTGCAGTTCAATCATCTGCATCTCCTGCACCAAAAGTGAAAGCACTTCCCTGCCCCTTTCCAGCATATCGGTCATTTCCAGTAATTTTTGCTTCACGGGAACTTCGGACTTCAGGTTAGAGGAAATAAAATTAATCAGGAAATGAGGGCTATCGATATTTTTAATCGCAAATTCCGCCTCAGAAGGCATATTTGGCGATTTTTTTATAATCTGTATTGACGTATCTTTCAGGCTACTGATCAAAACCTCTGTATCAATATCAGTCAGGTGCAATTCCGTGGTATCCACAGAGCTAACATTGGACATCATGTATGGCTCACTGGAAACCAGATAGTTCATGCGGAAATTTCGTTTCCCTTGCAGGATTACGGTTGTGTTTCCATCCGGCATTTGAAGCGTACGCAGGATTTGCGCCATAGTACCCACTTTGTAGAGGTCCTCAAAATCTGGCTCTTCTTCCGAAGAATCCATTTGTGTAACCACACCAATGCGCCGGTTTCCATTATAATAATCACGGATCAGGCGGATAGATTTGTCGCGGCCCACAGTTATCGGCAGCACAACACCGGGAAATAAAACAGTATTGCGCAGGGGAAGTATCGGCAATTCTTCAGGGACTTCTTCCTTGCGCATATTTTTTTCGTCATCCGAGGACATCAAAGGAATAAAATCCGTGTCCCCATCTGCAATATTTGTCATCTTAATAATTAAATTTTCAGATTTATTTTGAGGAAAATCAGCCATTCTGTCAGGTTAATTTAGAGCATAAAACGAATCGAGCTTTTAAAGCCTATTAAATCAGTATTTTACAACAAATAATAGGAAGCCGATTTAAACAGGTAAAATTATTTTTCAAAAGCTGTGCCACAAAAAAACAGATCTGCTTTCATAAACAGACCTGTTTTTCATCTTCCGAAAAACCCGGATTAAATCCTGCTGTTGTGATAAGTAATGTGATAAACTTCCTTTAAAATTGCTTTTTCAACATCATCAAACTCTTTATTTCGTCTTTTATAAACGATTTCAGCCACATCCATGGCACGTTTGATATCGTAGCCCTGATAGCCGGCAGTACTTCCCCAAATAAAGCTGGAGACATAGTTCCGGTGATATCCGGCACCATAAAGGTTTGAGCTGACACCTACAACCGTTCCGGTATTGAACATAGTGTCAATGCCGCTCTTGCTGTGATCGCCCATAATCAAACCGAGGAACTGGAGTCCGGTATCTACAAAGCGTTCTTTGGTATAGCACCAGGCCTTCACATTTTTATAATTATTGTTCAGGTTAGATGTATTGGTACCAGCAGCAAGGTTGCACCATTCGGCAATAACCGAGCTTCCGAGGTAACCACCATGGGGCTTATTGGAATAACTGAACAATATTGAGTTTTCGATTTCACCGCCTACTTTACAATACGGACCAATGGTTGTGCCGCCATAGATGACCGTTTGCATTTTCACAGTGGCGTTTTCACCCAAAGCAATGGGGCCGCGCAGCAGAGAACCTTCCATAACAGTGGCGTTTTTACCAATATAAACAGCGCCGGTTTTACTGTTCAGGCTGACATGTGTAATTTCAGCTCCTTCTTCAATGAAAATCCGGTCACCGATTGCCATAACGCCTTCCGGGATAGCAGCAGATTTACGGCCTTTTGTTATCAAATCGAAATCGTCTTCGATTGCACGGGCATTTTGTGCCACAATCTCCCATGCAAAGCTGATACGGATAATTTCCGATTGTGTCGCCACCTCTTTTATGCCGCCCGTATCGCCTTCCCCGATTTTATCCAGATCTTTGGCATCAACCTGGAGCGCGATAATCACATCATCATTAACCAATGCTTCCCCCGGATTAAGGTTCTTAATTTCACCTACCAGGGTCGGGTTCGGCAAAACAGAACCATTTATAAGAATATTATGCTCGCCTTTGACAATAGGATATTTAACATTCAGATATTCTTCTGTAAGTGTGGATGTTTTTTCATCCAGATACTTCTCCCATTTTTCACGGATTGTCAGTATGCCGACACGAATATCCGCAACCGGGCGCATAAATGTCAATGGCAAAAGTTGGTTTCTTGCGTAGTCATCAAATAATATGTAGTTCATGCCTGTAGTTTTTGGTTCAACAATTAGGTTTCACATACAAAAAAAGCCCTTATACACTGCATAAGAACTTTTTCGGTGAGATTGTTCAAATATAGGAAAGATTCTCTGTTCCGGCAAATAAGTGCCCTGTTTTTCATTAAATCTTCATAAACAATTTTCCTCCACCAAAAATTCAGCAAGAAAAAAGCGGTCGCTTATCCACAAACAAAAAAACTCCCATTGAAAAACGGGAGTCAGAAAAATATTTTTGACTAAAAATCTATTGATTCTTTTTGTCGAAATGCTTTTTGTAGCGGTTTTTGAACTTATCAACACGTCCGGCGCTATCCACAAGCTTGATTTTACCAGTGTAAAACGGGTGAGATGTGTGGGAAATCTCAAGCTTTACCAAAGGATATTCGTTACCATCCTCCATCTTAATTGTTTCTTTTGTGTTTACAGTTGAACGGGTTACAAAGCTATAACCGTTCGACATATCTTTAAAAACAACTTTTCTGTACTCCTTGGGATGTATGTCCTTTTTCATTATAATATTGTCTTAAAAATTTTAGGACTGCAAAAGTACTTAATTTCCTTTAATGCGCAAACCTAATCTTATTTTTTTTGAAAATTCTTTTTACTCTTTGGATCATTTTATAAACCCATCAAAAATTCCATCGTATCCACCCCATCAGCATAATCCTCAATATCAGGATTTTGAGCATCTCCAAAACATACTGTACCCGGCAAAATGCCATGATTGGCAACTATACACTGAATTTGATCTGCCTGCAATGCAAGTTGTTTTTTGAGCTGATCCAAATCCTGATAAACCTCATAATGCAAAACGGAAACAGGGCTGCTGATGGCCGCATTTTCCTGCACCAAAAGGAACCCGTTATCAAAATGCGTTTCCTTGTTCACCAAAAATATGGACTTGCGGTAATCGTAATTATTTTTGTATTTATGATGATGAATGATATCTGCAAAATGCTCAAAATAAGGGAACAAACCCATTAAAAATTGCTGATCGGGAATATATATTTTTGAAACCGAGCGGCACCCCAAACCAAAAAAGCTGAAAATGTCGCTGCCCAGGGCATGCAGCTGTTCCGGACTTTCATCACCTTTGAGCACAGCAAGGGCATTGCGGTTTTTTCGTATGATGTGCGGATATTTCCCAAAATAGTACTCAAAATAGCGCGCGCTGTTGTTGCTGCCTGTAGAGATATAAGCATCGGCATTTTTGAGGGCACCATCCGTAAAGCTGATTTCTTCCTTCAGATCAGGCAGGACGGCACAGAGCATATCGGCCAATGCCGGGATTAATTCACCATCCGATGAAGACAATTTGCCCCGAAAACGGTGCCCGCTCATCAAAACGCACATAAAATCGTGAAAGCCCACGGCTGGAAGGTTGCCCGCCATAATCACCCCCACTTCTTTCGGATTTGCAGTCACTGCCGGATAATTTCCACGCCATGCCGCTATCTTTCTTTTATCGGAAAGCATAAAAACCAAAGCGTCCAAAGCCTGACGCACAGATTTTTCCACAAACCAGGCATTATGATAATAACTTTCTGTAATTAAGCTTTTTAGCTTTATCGCTGATGCCTGAAAAGCAAAATCCAGGCTTTCAGTTTCATCAAGCAAAACAGCCCGGATATGCTGCCCCAGCTTATAAAACGCATCAATTCTTTCTTCGGTTCCCGCTTTCATATTCCTCTTTTTGTAATTTTATGCCGCTTCATTCAAAGCAGCCGAAAAATAAATTGCAAATTTAGCACGTTTCATAAAACAAACGGGACCATAGCAATGCCTTTAAAAAATATGACATATAATTATACCGATAAACGAAAATCAAAAACTTTCATTCTAAAAATACTGATTTTCAGCATACTGATACTTATAGCACCAATGCTGTTGCCTGCGCAAAACAGTTTATCCGATAAAAGCTTAAGCACTTTAAAAGAAGATGGACAAAAAATTATTGGCAGTCAGGATGCAGGCGAACGCGAGGCAGCCAATCAGAAATTCAAAGCAGAACTTCAAAACCTGCTTGAAGATGCAAAAAGTTACGGGCTGACTTTCGACAGTATTAGCAATTTGTCCGTTTTATCCCCGCCCGACAACAGTTTCCGTATTTTCAACTGGATGCTTCCCAAAAAGTGGGGCGAAATGGAATTTTTCGGCATCATTCAAATTGCGCCGAAAAATGGCAGCGAGAAATGCCGCATCATTGAACTTCAGGACAAATCGCAGGAAATTGAGGGTGCAGAGTTCAAACAGCTCAAAAATTCCAATTGGTTTGGCGCATTATACTATGCGATGATCCCACAGGAAACTGACGAAGGAATCAATTACACCTTACTGGGCTGGAACGGCAACAACAACACATCGAATAAAAAAGTGATCGAAATCATGCAATTTGATGAAAAAGGCAATGTTGTTTTCGGGAAAAACTGCTTTGCAGATCAGCCCATGAGGATGCGCCGGATTTTTGAATATCATGAACAAACCAGCATGTCGTTGAAATATGAAGAGCAAAGCTATTTTGAAAGCGACAAAGACCGCATGAAAGGCAAATCGAAGAGTGAACAAATGATTGTTTTCACCCGTTTGTATCCCCTGTCGCCACAACTCGAAGGCCAGTACGAATATTATTATCCATCGGCCAATGTGGTGGACGGATATGTTTTTCGAGACGGACAATGGACATTATACGAACATATTGACGCGCGCAATGCCGCATCGCCCGGCGACATGAAAAAACTGGATGAAAGCAAAATGGATCTTTTTCAACAACCTAAACAAAACTAAATGTACCGCATTACAGCCGTTTCCTACCTCAACACCTACCCGCTCATTTACGGACTGAAAAATTTCCTGCCCGATGAAAACGGATTGCATTTTGAAACCGCTGTACCTTCAGAAGTGGCGCGCAGGCTCAAAAATCATGAAACGCAAATCGGGCTGATTCCCGTGGCCGCTTTTCCCGGAATCCCACAGGGCAACATCATCAGCAATTATTGCATTGGGGCGGAAGGAGCGGTAAAAACGGTTTTGCTCTATTCGAAAAAGCCTCTGAATGAGATCAAAAGCATTGCACTCGACAGTGATTCGCGCACATCGGTAATGCTTGCACGTGTTTTGGCCAAATATCACTGGAAAATCCGTCCCGATTGGAAAAAAAAGAAGCCAGACAATTTTAATGATGCTGAGGCAATGGTTTTGATCGGCGACAAAACATTTGATGCATTTCCCGAATATCCTTTTGTGTATGACCTGGCTGCTGGCTGGAAAGAATTTACCGGATTGCCTTTTGTTTTTGCCGTTTGGGCTGCCAATTGCGCTATTCCCGGAGATTTTAAAGATCAGTTTGACTTGGCGCAGGCGGAAGGTTTAAAACGAATTGCCGAAAGCATCCTACGCCTTCCGGAAAATGTGAGCATGGCGCAGGCGGTGGATTATTTGCAATGCTCCATCAGTTTTGACCTGGATGATGCAAAAAAAGAAGCAATGGCTTTGTTCTTAAACTATTGCGATTCCTTATCCTGATTTTCTTTTTTGATTTGCATGGTGTAGATGTACTTGGCAATCATTAATGCAATAACGATGGCCACATAAAACTGCCCGAAAATCCCAAAAAGGATAGCCAGCATCCGTGAAGCCGTAAGCTGTGGCAAAATATCCCCATAACCAATTGTAATCAGCGTGGTGAAACTGTAATAAGTCAAATCAACAAAAACATTTTCACCGCTACTACTGATATTGAATGCGTTGGGGTAGAGTATAAAAATCAGGTGGTTCAGTATCGCGAAAATAAAACCCAACAATAAATATCCTGAGGCCACTCCGGCGATGGCATCTTCATCCACTTCCGGAATGCGAAAAAGTTGCTTCATCAGGTTAACAAATACACCCACTAAAAAAAGTGCACTAAAAGCTGTTCCGGCGATATCAAGCTTTGAATCAGCATACTGCACCTGAACCCAATGCAGCAGGAGCGCGCCTATGGCCAAAAAAACGATCCCCTGCAATAATGCGCGGAACTGCCGGATAAAATTCACACAAGCCAAAAGAAACAAAGTAAACACAAAAGCCCTTAAACTTTTTAATATCAGAGTATTCTGATATAAAACTACCGGCAAGACTATTTGCAGAATCAAGGTAATCAGCAACAGCCAGAAACGCTGTTTGAGAAGGCTTTTTAGATAGTGGATCTTTTTCATAATTTTTTAAAGGACAAAAGCGAATTGAACCAAGCAATAAACATACTAATCAATACCTTCGATCCTATCTAAAAAAACGTTGGTTAATTTATGTTTAGTCGATACATTAACAATCTCATTCCAATTCCTGCTGAGAAAATTATGAAGATCTTTCATTTTCATATTTCCTATTTTCAGGTGAACTACCCGAGGAGGCGGGTCATTAAACAGAACCTTGATAGAGAAATCTGCATCTTTCGAGATAATTGTAAGACCTTTATTTTTAGCAAAATCCCAAATTTCATTATCGGACATTGAATCATCTATATCGAAAACATGCACAAACTGATCTCCCTTCCATAAACTAAACAGGTATGGCAAATTGGCATCAATAATAAATTTTGCCATTATGCAACAGGTTTAATCGTGTAATTTTTATTCATCAGAGAGGCAGCAAATTGAAGACAGGCCGAAATATCTTCTTTTTCCAAAGAAGGATATTGCTTTAAAATTTCGTCCGCTGTATCACCAGCACTCAAAAACTCTAAAATGGTATTAACCGCAATCCTTTTACCTCTGATGACAGGTTTGCCGTTACAGATATTCTCATCAATCGTAACCCTTTCTCTCAAACTTTCCATTGACAATTAATTTAATACAAACTTAGTTATTTTAATCGTGAAATAAAAACTCCTTTTGATTACGGTAAACAAAACCCTTTAATAGCGCGCGACTAATTTTCCCTCGCAGATATCAAGCAAAAATTTCCACATCGACCCGAAAGCAGGTAAAACCTAATCAGTTTTATACCTCAGGAAAATGTATTTTTGCACAAAGCTTTGCCATGCACCTAAAAAAACTCAAACTGGCCCAATTTAAAAACTGCTCGGAAGCAGATCTGGAATTATCAGAAAAAATCAATTGCTTTGTGGGATACAATGGCGCAGGCAAAACCAATATCCTCGATGCCATTTATTATCTCTCTTTTTGCAAAAGCTATTTCAATCCTTCCGACAGCCAGAACATCAAGCATGGGGAAGATTTCTTTGCCATTCATGGTTATTACGAAAACAGCGCGGGCGAGGAAGACCTGGTGCAGTGCATACAGAAAAAAGGCCAGCCCAAGCAGTTCCGCAAAAACAAAAAAGACTACCAGCGCCTGGCCGATCATATCGGGCTTATCCCTTTGGTAATGATCAGCCCTTACGACCGCGACCTCATCAACGATGGCTCGGAGCTGCGCCGGAAATATATGGACAGCGTTATCGCACAATTTGATAAAGATTATCTGGACAATCTGATCCGCTATAATAAAAGTGTACAGCAAAGAAATATTTTACTGAAACATTTTGCCACACAGCAGCAATTTGACCAAAATCTGCTCGAACCCTGGGATCAGCAACTGATTGTGCTGGGAGAAAAAATCCATGAAGTGCGCAAGAAATTTATTGAAGAATTCGCGCCGGTTTTTCAGGATTATTACCGTTTTATTTCCGGGCAACAGGAGGAAGTAAGCATAGAATACAGTTCACAGCTTTTGCAGCACAGCACCGAAGAACTGCTGCGCAAAAACCTGGAGCGCGACCGTATGCTGAAATATACCGGAAGCGGCGTGCACCGCGACGACCTGAATTTCAGGATTTCGGGACATCCACTCAAAAAATTCGGCTCCCAGGGCCAGCAAAAATCCTTTGTTATTGCCATTAAGCTGGCACAATACAAGCACACCCGGATCATTAAAAATTTCAAACCGATTATTTTGCTGGATGATATTTTTGACAAACTGGACGATAAACGGGTGGACCAGATTATTGAAATGGTGAGCAATGACGGTTTTGGCCAGATTTTCATCAGCGACACACAGCGCGAACGCGTAGAACGGATTTTCCAACACCACAAAGTAGCGCACAGGATATTTTCGGTGGATGGAGGAATAATCACCAACGATATACATGACATTGCATAACGAATATGCAATCGAAATCCATCTTTCGCGGAAACCAAATTAAAAATTCAAAAATAATTCTTGCATAAACCAGATAGAATTATTATACTTGCATTTCAATATTACGCAAAAACCTCAACCAAAATTTCGGGAAACATGTTGAAACAAATATATACCACAGGGCTGCTTTCTATGACAGATATTGCCGCCCGCAACATACTGCTTACGGCAAAAGCCATTGAGTATTCCGAACCCCTTTACCTGCAGGACGAAGGTTTTAAATCGGGCAATACAGAAGACCCTTTTGAAAAATACAGAAAGCTGGAAATAGCTGAAAAAGACACACCAAAGCTTAGCGTTTATCCAAACCCTGCAACAGAAAAGCTCAACATCCGTTTCTCAGAATTGAAAAACAGCGCCTTACTGAGCGTATATGATGCCAATGGAAAAATTATGGATGCCATTATGCTTTCCAATGGCATGGGGCAATATAAATTGAACATACAAAATTATCCTACGGGCAGTTATTTCCTGAAATTAGCTGATAAAAACCATTTAATCGGAACCCAGACTTTCAATGTAATTAATAATTAACACTTTAGCAGTCGGGAAATGTTTCGGTTTCCTGACTGCTTCAATAATACCCAAAAGCAATATCAAATTATGAAACTATATATAACCCTAACCCTGGTTTTAGTCCTAAACTCACTTCTTATCAAAGCTCAAAATGATTCCATTTGGAAGGCCGTAATAAGATACAATTCTCGCTCAAGAAAAATTAACATTAGCCAGGATAATGGCATCCTTTTGACACACAATTTAAGCAATAATGGCTTTTCTTATCAAGGCCTTATCTCTAAAACAGATATTAATGGAAACAAACTCTGGGAGAAAGACATACACACTTTTGACATGCTTCATGAGGAAACTTACAATTATATCGTACAAAGCCAGCAGGACAACAATGGCAATATATATTCCATTGGAGGCACAAAAGCTTTAAGCCCAAACAACGACCCTTTCCTGATAAAGCTTAATGCATGTGGCAAAAAAGAATGGGCCATGCTTTATTATTCGCCGGAAATACTTAATTATGGTGTTGATCTTGCATTGGCTCCTGATGGCAATATTGTAACCCTAATGCGCTATCTTGACCCCAATGCTTCGGGAACGGAAAGCTATATCCTTAAGTATTCCCCAGAAGGGGAACTCATTTGGAACTGCCCATTGCATTCCTATGCCGGCGACAGCAATATTATCCTTCCATTAATCCGTGATATAGAAATGCTGCCATCGGGCAATACCATTTGTGCCGGGGAATGCTATTACCGTTGGGATTCTCTGGAATGGTTTTCAAGCCCCTATTATGCATGTGTCAGTCCCGATGGGGAATTCCTTTGGGCAGACGCCCCCAGCATCAGGGATACTGTTTTCTTAGGCGGGGCTTTAAAAGCTTTAAATTTTCCGGATACCGAAAAATTTATTGGCCTGGGGGAATTCAAATTTGAGTACAGCAGCCCGGCACTCAATGTATATAATGCAAACGGGCAAAATACAGCCAACTATCAATCCTTTCATTTTGATGGATATAAGCCGGCGCATTATTATTCCGGTGCTCTTTTGAATGACAGCACTTTAATTGCTTCAGCACGTTGGTACAGAGACCCTGAAGCTCCGGACACTTTACCCTATATTGAATATGAATACCAAAGCCTGGCCGTAAAGCTGGATACCAATGGAAGTATTATCAAGATAAAAAGCCTGGTATCCAACGAGCCAAACTTATATTCTGAGGTAGCCAAAAGCAAAGATGATAAATTCTACTTCTTCACAACAGATTATTCCGAACCGGGCAGTGTACTTTTCAAACTCAATTCCGATCTGGAATACGACAGCCTGCAAACCGACACCAACCATTACGACCCCTGGTGCCCGGGCGGTATCCCCAGCGGGGCGGTAGAGTTTTATGCAGAGGATTTTATCATTACCACTGCCACGGGCGAGCTACCCAAAAAGCCGGAAAACAAAATACAAATAGCACCCAATCCGGCCCAAGGGCAGATCAACATCCGTTTTGCCCCCCTGCCTCAAAAAGGCGAGCTGCTTGTTTTCGACCTGCAAGGCAGGATGCTGGCCACTTATCCATTGTCAAAGGGCACAGAAGAATATATTTTATCTTTGGAGGGCTTCAAATGCGGGAACTATATTTTACAGGTTGTTTGTGGGAATGAGTTTGTAGGAGCACGGCAGTTTGGGGTGATAAATTAAACTTTTGGTATGATGAATACAAACCCGATAATATCAGATAAAGCCTTCCCCCTCATCCGACAAAACCTAATACAGATTGGCCATGATCCCAACAGTTTAGCGGCTGCATATGCCCGCAACATACTGCTTACGGCAAAAGCCATTGAGTATTCCGAACCCCTTTACCTGCAGGACGAAGGTTTTAAATCGGGCAATACAGAAGACCCTTTTGAAAAATACAGAAAGCTGGAAATAGCTGAAAAAGACACACCAAAGCTTAGCGTTTATCCAAACCCTGCAACAGAAAAGCTCAACATCCGTTTCTCAGAATTAAAAAACAGCGCCTTACTGAGCGTATATGATGCCAATGGAAAAATTATGGATGCCATTATGCTTTCCAATGGCATGGACCAATATAAATTAAATTTGCAAAATTATCCTACGGGCAGTTATTTCCTGAAATTAGCTGATAAAAACCATTCAATCGGAACCCGGACTTTCAATGTAATTAATAATTAACACTTTAGCAGTCGGGAAACCCTCTGGGTTCCCGACTGCTTTAAGTATGCCAAAAAGCAAAATAAATATGAAACCATATATAAGCCTAACCCTTTTTTTAGTCCTAAACTCACTTCTTATCAAAGCTCAAAATGATTCCATTTGGAAGGCCGTAATAAGATACAATACTATCTCAAGAAAAATTAACATTAGCCAGGATAATGGAATACTATTGACTCACAATTTAAGCAATAATGGCTTTTCTTATCAAGGCCTTATCTCTAAAACAGATATTAATGGAAACAAACTCTGGGAGAAAGACATACACACTTTTGACATACTTCATGAGGAAACTTACAATTATATCGTACAAAGCCAGCAGGACAACAATGGCAATATATATTCCATTGGAGGCACAAAAGCTTTAAGCTCAAACAACGACCCTTTCCTGATAAAGCTTAATGCATGTGGCAAAAAAGAATGGGCCATGCTTTATTATTCGCCGGAAATACTTAATTATGGTGTTGATCTTGCATTGGCTCCTGATGGCAATATTGTAACCCTAATGCGCTATCTTGACCCCAATGCTTCGGGAACGGAAAGCTATATCCTTAAGTATTCCCCAGAAGGGGAACTCATTTGGAACTGCCCATTGCATTCCTATGCCGGCGACAGCAATATTATCCTTCCATTAATCCGTGATATAGAAATGCTGCCATCGGGCAATACCATTTGTGCCGGGGAATGCTATTACCGTTGGGATTCTCTGGAATGGTTTTCAAGCCCCTACTATGCATGTGTCAGTCCCGATGGGGAATTCCTTTGGGCAGACGCCCCCAGCATCAGGGATACTGTTTTCTTAGGCGGGGCTTTAAAAGCTTTAAATTTTCCGGATACCGAAAAATTTATTGGCCTGGGGGAATTCAAATTTGAGTACAGCAGCCCGGCACTCAATGTATATAATGCAAACGGGCAAAATACAGCCAACTATCAATCCTTTCATTTTGATGGATATAAGCCGGCGCGTTATTATTCCGGTGCTCTTTTGAATGACAGCACTTTAATTGCTTCAGCACGTTGGTACAGAGACCCTGAAGCTCCGGACACTTTACCCTATATTGAATATGAATACCAAAGCCTGGCCGTAAAGCTGGATACCAATGGAAGTATTATCAAGATAAAAAGCCTGGTATCCAACGAGCCAAACTTATATTCTGAGGTAGCCAAAAGCAAAGATGATAAATTCTACTTCTTCACAACAGATTATTCCGAACCGGGCAGTGTACTTTTCAAACTCAATTCCGATCTGGAATACGACAGCCTGCAAACCGACACCAACCATTACGACCCCTGGTGCCCGGGCGGTATCCCCAGCGGGGCGGTAGAGTTTTATGCAGAGGATTTTATCATTACCACTGCCACGGGCGAGCTACCCAAAAAGCCGGAAAACAAAATACAAATAGCACCCAATCCGGCCCAAGGGCAGATCAACATCCGTTTTGCCCCCCTGCCTCAAAAAGGCGAGCTGCTTGTTTTCGACCTGCAAGGCAGGATGCTGGCCACTTATCCATTGCCACAGGGCACAGAAGAATATATTATATCTTTGGAGAGTTACAAAAGCGGGAACTATATTTTACAGGTTGTTTGTGGGAATGAGTTTGTGGGAGCACGGCAGTTTGGGGTGATACAATAGTCAAAGGAAATATTATCAGGATATACCAAACAAAGATGCCGCAGCGTTGTTATTTCTCAAACAAGAAACGCGTAAAAAGATGCTCAAATTACTCCTTCTGACTACAGTTCTTCTCGGAATTGCCATTGCCGGCATTGCTATTAAGATGTTTATGTTTAAAAACGGTGTTTTTACCAAGTCATGCAGCTCTCACGACGACAGTGCAGGGAAACATGGAGGCTGTGTCTGCGGAGGCACGGATAAATCGAAATGCAAAAACAAGAACAAGCATAAAGAGTTCAACATTAAGGTGGAGCCCTATCGCGGATAAACCTTGCCTCAGAAGTACCTGCTGTTTTTAAGCTGATTTCATGTCTCGATAAAACCTTTTTATTGGCGTTGCAATGCCGTTGCAACACCGTTTCAACAGCATTGCAAGGCCAATGCAGATTATATAAACGAAAGATTTACACCCATTCTTCCTTTAGCAATTCTCCCTCCTGTTTTCCAGATAAGACACCAGTTTTTAACTTTAGGCATCTGTAAACTCTAAAAATATTGAATATAAAGCATGTCTTCGACCACTGTTTTTATTCCTTTTGTCTTGGCACAAAAGGAACCAAAAAGCCAAGTCAAAACAATGCTTCCCCCCGCTCTTCCCGATACCAAGAATTTCCAATCAAAGTAGTGCCTCGTGCCTCGGCAAAGCTGTTGCCCTTTGATGGAAATTCTAAGCATCGGGAATTCACCCTTATCCGGCCCGTCTTTCGACAGGCTCAAGAACCACTGTTTTGACAGGCCGCCCCACTGTCTAAACGAGGATGATTCTTGTTTTGAAAACAATTGGATTAAAATTTTCGTCTAACGTAAAATCAATAGACGTATGCGCATAACAGGAGAATAATCCTGATTGCACAAATATCTTTATTGCCAACAAATAGCTATTAAAATGAAATCAAGACGCCCAAACTCAAAGCATTAGCCTCATTAAAATATTGATATTAAGATAATTAACTTTTTGACTATTTATTATCCAAAAAACAGAAAAGAAAGATTTACACCCATTCTTCCTTCAGCAATTCCCCCTGCAAGCCAACAATAATGGATTTCACCGGCACTTTTCTGTTTGCATTCGCCTGTGCTGCTTTCACGATATGGAGCAAACCGCTGCAACAAGGCACCTGCATCATCATCACTGTGATGGTATTCACTTTTGCGTCATCAATCATCATGCGCACTTTTTCGATATAAGAATCTATGCCCTGATCCAGCTTGGGGCAAAGCACGGCCAGACTTTTGCCTTTAAGGTAATCCTGATGGAAATTTCCCATAGAAAACGCAACACAATCGGCTGCAAGCAAAAGGTCGGAATTTTGAAAATAGCTGGCATTGGGCTGCACGAGATGCATTTGCACCGGCCACTGCTTTAGTTGGCTGGCCTGCGTTCCCAGGGCAGCAGCCGGCACATCCGGATCAATATTTCCAAAGTCCATACTTTTTGAGCCCGGACATCCCCCACCATGGTGATGATGCATTTGAGCGACTTGCTGAACGGCTTGTGGTTTTTTGCCACTGTTATGCACCTCGCGGATGACTTCCTTTACATCAAAATCGATTTTTCCTTCATTTTCGAGCAAATAATTTACGGCCTCTTTGAGATAGACCGTTTCATTATGATCTTTCAGGTGCTTCATATGTGCCAAAACCGTATTGCGGCCTTTTTGGATCATTAAAGCAATTACCTCTGTTTCGTTATACGGCTGTGCTTCACGCTTTTCGATACTGATGGCGTCTTGCGGACAATGTCCCAGGCAAGCGCCTAACCCATCGCTCATCAAATCACTCACCAGGCGCGCTTTTCCATCAATGATCTGCAAAGCACCTTCATGGCATTCGGGCACACAAAGTCCGCAACCATTACATTTTTCTTCGTCGATATGAACAATTTCTCTTTCCATGGCGTATCATTTTTTTAATTTTGAGACAAATATATTGTGCCCTCAGATTAGAAACTGTAACCTAAGTTACAATTTGGTATTTTAATACCGAAATTAACAAAATATTATGACAACTGCCGCATATCTCAGCCAATGCATTCTTTTTAAGGGATTAAAAGAGCATGAAATCGAACTTCTTTTGAGTCAAATCTATTACCAGGAAAAGAGTTTTAAAAGGGAATCCCTCATCGCACAAAGCGGAGATGAAACCACTGCCCAACTGATCCTTTTGAGCGGCAGTGTACGCGGTGAAATGATGGACTTCAATGGAAAAGCGATAAAAATTGAAGATATAAAAGCCATACGTATGCTTGCTCCTGCATTTTTGTTTGGGAAACAAAACCATTATCCGGTTTCCATTATTGCCAATGAAGAAAGCCGGGTTCTCAATATCCCAAAAAATGATTTCCTGCAGTTGCTTGGAGCCAACGAGCTGATTTTAAGGAATTACCTGGATAATATTTCCAGCCGGGCCCAATTTTTATCCGAAAAAATCAAATTCCTGTTTTTTCAGGACATCAAGGGGAAACTGGCACATTATTACCTGACAAAAAGCAGGGAGACCCGGTCACAAACCCTAATAATGGAAAGTTCGCAGGAACAATTGGCGGTACTTTTTGGCGTTAGCCGTCCGGCATTGGCACGGAGTATCAAAGAGTTGCGCGAAGATAAAATCATTGAAACACATGGAAAAGAAATCCGGATCCTGAATGTTCAGGCCTTAAAAGCCTTGATCAGGGAATAGTCCTAACCACCAATTTTATAAGTCAATACAATACCCGAACCTCCACCGGGCATAATTGCCGGGGCAAAACTGAATTTCCTCTTTTCGGCATCCATTCTTCCTGAAGCACGTTTATGAACAAAACGGCCAATAGCATAGCCCAGAACAGAACCTGCAAGCACATCGGAAGCCCAGTGTTTATTGCCGTATATGCGCGAGATGGCAGTAAGCCCTGCCAGACCGTAGGCGATCCCTCCTACCCATTTATTTTCAGAATATTCGGAGGCTACAACCGCAGCCACAGCAAAGGAAAGCGAAGAATGCCCTGAGGGGAATGATAAAAAATCCGTACTCAATGAAGGGCCGTCCCAGATATAAGCATCCGGAGGCTCGTGCTCGTTGGGACGGTGACGATGAAACATCATTTTGAAGCCGCCCGTAAAAACCGTGGTGACCATAAATGCCCGGAAAGCAGTAAGGCTGGTAAAAGCGAGGCGGTCATTCTTACCGATTCGGGCAGCGGCATAAGTTAATCCCATGGCAGGCAGCACATATTGAAACGACCACATATCATTCAATAAATTCTCACTTTGCTGTGTGATAAATGGCGAATCATGATCAAGCAAAAAAGTATGGATATCTTCATCAAAAACCATCAATCCGCCGGTTACCGCTGCAAAGCCACCAAATTTTATCCATGATCTGCCGTCCCATTTTAACGGAGCCAGACCGGTTTGAATAAAATCACCCCCAAAATCCTTGAACCATTGCCCATTAATCCGCACCGGATAGCGCACAGCACTGTCCTGAGCTTTTGCTGCTGAAACTGTGAACAAGAGCAAAAAGGCCAATAAAAACAAATCCTTTATCCTCATTTACTGACTTTCCCTATTTTTTCTTCAATACTGGCCGGTTTTTTGTCCATGCGGTTTTCGCTGCCTTTTCGGATATCAAATTTCAGACTGGAATACACGCGTTCGCAATCTTCCTCCAGCTGCGCATAGGACTCCCTGACCACTTCCAAAGCTTCATCCAGTGTTTCGGTTTCAACAATGGTTCCCATTGCAGTAAGTTTGTAGTTATATCCTTTATCGCGGATATGGGCAATGATGCGCTTCACATAAGCACTTACGCTTGCTCCCTTATCGGTTGGGAACATAGCAAATTCGAGCAATACTGACATAAATCTCTGAAATAATTGATGTTTGTGTCTCCAAAAATAACGTTAAAAAGGGAATAACGTTCAAAGCTGCGATTTATTCCATATTTCCCATGATGCATCGGCCTGCAATTCCAGCATTTTCGAGCCATTTTCGGTTTGCGCTCCCCTTGCGGCTGCTTTTTCGAGAAATGCGGTCTGCTCCGGATTATACACCAGATCAAAAAATAACTGGTGACTGCCCGCCCCATCCCAGGGTAGATCAGGACAGCTTTCCACATTGGGGCACATTCCCAAAGGCGTGGTATTGATGATCAAATCAAAGCATTTGAAAGTGTTGGCATCTAAATTATTATAGCTCAGAATATTCGGTGATGCTTTCCGGGAAACCAACTGATATGAAATTCCGAGCTTTCGCAAAACATAAACCACAGCTTTTGATGCACCGCCCGTACCCAATACCAAAACATTTTTTCGTTGATGACCGTTTTTCAGACGCAAAGCTTTTTCAAAACCAAAAGCATCGGTATTGAAACCTTTGAATTTCCCTTCCGGGCTTTTTAGTATGCAGTTTACTGCGCCAATAGCTGATGCCACATCATCAAGCAAATCCAGAAAAGGGATTACCGATTGTTTATAAGGAATCGTCACATTCAGCCCAATGAGCCGGGGATGAGTTTTCCGGAGTTCGGTAAATTCCTGAATATTTTTTAGAGGAAACAGCCGGTAAGCATGATCATCAAGTCCCAAACGGCGGAACTTTTCAGAAAAATAAGCAGCCGACCATGAATGTCCCAGCGGATATCCGATCAGGCCAAAAGTTTTCATGCTTAAAAAAGATATTTGATCGCCACAAAACCACCAATTAGAAGAACAGTAAAGAGGATGGCGAGCAGGTTGAAGTATTTGTCGATGAATGCTTTAATGGATTTTCCGTATTTCCAGATGAGCCATGCCACGAGGAAGAAACGCCCGGCGCGTGACACCAAAGAAGCAATGACCACCATAAAAATGTTCACATTGAAAGCGCCTGCTGCTATGGTGAATACTTTAAACGGAATAGGTGTAAATCCGGCGGTGAAAACCACCCAGAAATTCCACTGTTCGTATAATGCCTGTACGCGGTCGAAAACTGCTGTGGTAAATCCGGGAATATTATCGAAAAAGAAATTGGCCACGGAAGAGAAGGAACCATCGGCGCCCCACCAAATGGCATAGCCGATATAATATCCGAAAATGGCCCCGGTAGCCGAGCCAATGGTTGCATTGAGTGCATAGCGGAATGCTTTGTTTTGCGCGCCCAGCACCAGCGCAATCAGCAGAGGATCGGGCGGAATGGGGAAAAATGATGCTTCGGCAAATGACAAAACAAAAAGCGCCACTGCACCATAAGGACTTTCTGCCCAGTGCAATACCCAATCGTATAATCTTCGGAAAATATTCATCAGCTTTTATTTTTGATCGGCAAATTGTGAATAATCAAGCGTTTCGCAATATCCTTTTTTATTAATGCTCCTGTCGGACAAAAGAAAACCTGTGCTCCAGTTCTTATTGTTCGTCGGTAAAATCCTCGCCTGCGTATTGATCCAGCAAATCCAGGAAAGCGTCATTCTCAACCAGACCGGCATCATAAACATAGGTTTCATGAAAGAGCCGGGCATTGATTTGCAGTCCTTTTTCAAATTCTGCAAGAGCTGTTGGGACATCACCACTTAAAGCCAAAATGCCGGCCAGTCGGAAATGCAGTACAGGATTCGCCGGAAGATGGATCAAAGCCTCCTGCAGTGATGCGATTGCTTCTTGTGTATTTTCGAGTTCCAGATAGGCAGCAGCACGTTCCAGCCATGCGTCCGCATTTTCTTTTTCCAGAAAAATAACGCGGTTATAAGCTTCGACTGCTTTATCAAAACGATTCAGGCGCATTTGCAGGTCGCCCATCACAAACCAGTTATCGCCGGTATTGGGTTCCAGCTCAATAGCTTTTTCCACATAAGGCAAAGCCTCTGAGGGACGGTCCATTTCGGCCAGGCAAACACCGATACCCAGCCAGGTATCTGATGAAAAACTGTCGAGTTCGAGCGATTTGCGGTAGTTTTCCAGCGCATTGGCATAATCGCCCAGCTTTTCAAAGCACTCGCCCATATAGAAATAGGTAAGGTAGTCGCCGGGTTCGTATTTTGCAGAATCCCTGTACGATTCTATGGCCTCCTGATAACGTCCGAGATTGGCCAGGCTGTTTGCCCGATTGAACACGGATGAAGCATGTTCTTCATCAATGGCCAAAGCAAAATCATAGGCATCAATGGCTTCTTCCTGCTGGTCGAGGGCACTATAAGCCAAACCCAGATTAAACCAGCCAATGGTAGAAAAAGGGCGTTCATCGAGATAAGCCTTGTAAAAACCAATAGCATCGCTGTGCTTTTGCGCCATTTCGTAGCAAAAAGCCAGCTCGGTCAGTACCGATTCATTATCATAATCCAGCGCCAGTGATTTCTTCAGGTAATCAATTGCTTGTCCGTATTCGCCCAGCTTTTCATATTCGAGGGCAATGCTCGAAAAAGCTTCTTCCTGCACGTCTTCATCGCTGAGCGATTTCATAAATTCAGCAATAGAAGCTTCGTTACGGTTGAGCTTACTGTATATAGCGCCTTTGGTAAGGAATATTTCGGAATTTCCGGGTTCCAGCTGTTCGGCCTGAGAAAGGATGTTCAAAGCCTTGTCCTCTTTGTTCTCGGCAGAGAAAAGTTGTGCCTGTTTAATTTTCAGGCTAACATGAGAAGGATAAATCTGCAATGCAAAGCGCAATGCCTGATTGGCGCGCGAAAGCATGTCATTATCAAGGTAATAGTTAATGATGCTCTCGAAATCTTCCACATCAAAGAAGTAGGATTCCTTCCGGTTCAGCATATCTTCATAGCGCCCCAGAAGCCCCCCGAATTCCTCCTCATCTATTGGACCATATTGTGTATTCATTCAGTGCTTTTAGCATGTTCACTCTGCAAAATTAATAAAATTGGATTGCAAAGTGCTTCTGTGAATAACTTTGGGATAAGTTAAAAGGACTTAAGGCTTTGGGTTGCAGGTATTGAAAGCCCATAATTAGTTTCCGTCTATAAAGTCCGCTAACTTCGTTACGCTTGCCCGAAAAATGCTCATTTACCCCAGTAAACTCCGCTTTTTCGGGCTGCACAAGCCTCGTTATCGGACTTTCTAGCTCAGAAACCCGACTCTGTGGACAAACACTAATTAGAGTTCGTCTATAAAGTCGGGTTTCTGATTCAGAATGTTCGAGGTCGAGGCATTCGCAGGGCTGAAAACAAGGAGTTTACCTTAGTAAATGACTTGGTTGCAGAACAAGAATAACACTGAGATCGGACATTATGGACAGAAACTAATTATCGGCCCAGGCAACATTCCATAAAGAAGCGAGGGATGAACTGCCTCTCCTACTGGCGCAGCATCAAGCTTGCCCTAATTCCTAATTGTGCGTTTTTTTTAAGTTCAACTCCATGTGCAATTAGGAATGCTTATTGGAAAGTTTCTCAAAAGCTGTAAAAGAATCTTCAAATGTCAAGAACCACCAATTCTGGAGGCACGACAGTAAACCGATTGAATTATTGAGCAATGAAGTGATCTCGGAAAAAATCAGGTACGTTCATCAAAAGCCTGCCGAAGATGGCCTGGTGTTTTCAGTAGTGCATTGGATTATGCAGAAAGAAAGGGATACCCGAAGATGTTATTTTGGTTGACATTTAAGCAGTACCACGCGTGGGGACACGCGCGGTAGCTGGGCAGTACCACGCGTGGGGACACGCGCGGTAGCTGGGGGACGTCCAGACTTCGCGCTGCGCACAGCCAGGGCGCTTAATTGTTATAGCCTGGCATTGGTATCAATTCATAATTTGTACTTCTTCCTCCACTAGCTTCTTTTTGCAAAATATCTTTCTTAATCAAGTCCTGTATGTCTCTAAGTGCAGTATCTTGAGAGCATTTACAAATCTTGCCCCACTTTGTAGTTGTAAGTTTGCCTGTAAATCCATCTAACAAGCGATTAATCATTTTTTGTTGTCGTTCATTTAAAATAGTAGTAGAATGAATTTTCCAAAATTCTGCTTTTTCCAGCACTCTCTGAAGCACTTCATAAGTAGAGTTAATTGCTCCTTGCAAACAATCCAAAAACCATAAAATCCATTCGGTTATGTCAGAATCTCCTTTTTGTGTTTTTTCCAATACCTCATAATATTGTTTTCTTTCAGTTCGGATTTGAGCCGACATACTATAGAAACGTTTGACACTTTTATCAGAACGAGCTAAAATCATCTCAGTAATCGCTCTCGTTATACGTCCATTTCCGTCCTCAAATGGATGAATGGTAACAAACCACAGGTGAGATATTGCAGCTTTAAGAACAGGGTCAACTCCTTTTTCATTTTCAATCCAATCAATAAGTTCATCCATTTCAGCGTCAATCCGTTCTGCAGCAGGGGCTTCAAAATGAACCTTTTCTCTACCTAATGGCCCTGACACGACTTGCATTGTGCCTTTGGAATCTTTTCTCCAGTTCGCTACGACTATCTTAAACATTTTACTCCAACCTGTAGGGAATAATGCTGAATGCCAGCCAAATAATCTCTCTTTGGTGAGAGGTAGATCATAGCGTTGGGTTGCGTCAAGCATCATTTCAACGATGCCATCAATATGTCTTTCAGACTCAATTGCTCCTGCTATATCAATACCAAGACTACGAGCAATTGATGAGCGAACTTGTTCTTTTTCAAGAATTTCTCCTTCAATTTCAGATGATTTGACTATTTCAAGCGTTAAAGTATTCAACATGGCTTCATTTTGCAAATCAAATCCAAGAGACTCCATTCGCCCTAATAGTTTTCCCTGCAAGTTTCGAGTTTCGCTTAGTTTCAACAAAACTTTCTTGTCGTTCCAGGTAAAATTTGTCCAATTTGTTCTATTATGAATATACATCACTATATCTCCGCAATTTATGCGGCAAATATAAGGCCTTTTCTCCGCAAATCAAACAATCTCCGCAAATTATGCGCTTTTTATGCTCGTTATTCTCCGCATGCACGTTCTCTCCTGCTTGGCCAGTAGAGTAGAGCCTGATAGCACACTCCATTTAATCTCCGTAAAGATAATAATTATTTGTATGCTATCAGTACCCCCTTCATCAAACCGTATCCCGAATAAGTCGGGACAGGCTATGAAGTTTTCCCTCATACGGCTTACCTATAGCCTGTTTAATTCATAAACTCCCAAAAACAGACAAAATTTTTTAACCGAGCAGGGTCAGGCATTGCGAATCAAGAATAATCGCTTAAATTTCTATATATTTACTCTAATCACATGGCTTATGAGCATAATTTTCCTATTTGGGTTTTCCCGTAAAGCCCATTGAAAATTTTATTTGACATCAAGATGTTGAAGAACATTAGCTTACCGAATTTTGGCCTAAATCCTTAGGGTTTCAAATTTCTTAAAGCATTTCATAAACACCCGGTCGCTGTAAAATTCTGCAGGCAGCTCTATTTTAATTTTTGATTTCAGTACTTTGACCCGGGCAGCTACTTTGATCAGCTTCAATTGAAGTGTTTTCATAGTTGCTTTAGCAAACTCTGTCCCTACTAACGCCATGCTTTGCAAGCTGTGCATCAGGACATAAGCAGCAGAATGCAAAAACAACCTGAACTGATTGGCCTTAAAGCTGTTGCAGGACATCCTGTCCGACTTAAGGTATGTTTTATGTTCTTTGATACGCAATTCGGCTGCGCCCCTTGCACAATATCCTTGTTCGTAAAGCGCCTTGGCACGAACATTTTGCAGGCTGCTGACAATATACCTTACATTTGTCCCCATGCTGCTTACTTCTACTTTGACTACCACTCGTTCGGCAAAAGCCCAACTGGATGCCTGATATTGAAAGCTATGATAACGTTTCACTGGTGTACCCGACTGTTGGAAGTTTTTTTTGGCGCTTTCTATGGTTATTTTGGCCTTTTGGTTTAAAACAGAATTGCCACTGAGCCCTGTGATAAATTCAACCCTATGGCTCTCCCTTGCCCACTCCATAAACTCTTTGGAACAAAAATGGCTGTCGCCCCTAAGGATGATCATCGTGTTGGGCCAATGCTGGCGCAGGTAGCTTATGATGCGTTTGTGGATCGAAAAAACATCAAGGCTTTTGCTGCGGCGGCCAGGTTTGAGGATAGTGGTTACCAGCTTGCCCGAAAAGCCTTCATATATGTGCAAAGGCATATAGCAATAGTCCCCGTAGTAATTATTGAACATGGTAAGCTGCTGATTACCATATGTTAAGCTGCTTGTATCGTCAGAATCAAGTATAATAATTTTTGGTTCGTGGTCATAGGAAGCGATAAATTTATCTACAAAGACCTTGGCCATTTTGTAGTTCTGAGAAGCCGTGATTTGATTCTCAAAACGACTCATTGTAGGCTGGGCTGAAAGGCTTTCTGTAGTCTCACAGCATACCTTAACTACCTCATCGTCCCTGAGCGCATTGCAGTCATTTGCATCTTCATAGCCTGCAGCAATTTGCATAATACGCTGGCTTAGAAGGCGTTTTGTGCTGTGCTTGACATAACTTTGGTTGCGGGGGTCTTCAATGCAGCCTGCAAGGCTGTCGATTAAACCAAGCTGTTTTTCTACTTCGCGAAGCAATAATAGGCCGCCATCACTTGATGTCTTTTTCAAAGTAAAGTTAACCTCAACCTTTTTGCCATTTGAACTGGTGAGAGGAAAAAGGCTCTTTTGTGTAATTTCCTGTGGTTTTGTGCCACTGTTTGAAATATTCTTTGTATTTTTAGCCATAGGGATTTTTGTTTTTGTTTGCCGACATAAAGATACTGAATATCAATGAGGTATCGCACAAATTTCCCTATTTTTTTTTGGTTTATGAATAATTTAGGATAGAGTTCTTCATTGATTTTATTCAAAAATGGTTTATTTAATGAAGAATTCAGTATGTCTTCGGCTGCAAAAGGAAAGGCCTTGCCTGCCCTGTATGAATATTTTAACCAGCCAAGGCCGCAAAAAAAGAAAATGGGCTGGGAAGAAATTGCAGAAACACGCATGAACATTGTTGTGGGATTTTGCACCAACTGTGGCGGGAGGATGTGGCTCGTGGAAATAATCCCCGAATCATTCCATGAGCGAATCAGGGCTCCGGATGATTGCTGAGAAAATGCACATGCTTTATTGTTTTCCTTCTGCCCCTGCAATGCAGGACTGATATGGTTAGTTTTTGTCCATAATATCCGATCTCAGCGTTATTCTCGGTATTGAAACCAGTCACTTACTTTAGTAAGCTCCTTATTTTCAATACCGAGAATGCCTCGACCTCGAACATTCTGAACTAAAAACACGACTTTATAGACGAACTCTAATTATGCCTAAGCCCCACAAAATGGACTGTGGCAGGCATCATATCTTGACAAAACGTTCATTTGAATTATTGCAAACCAAAGCTTTTCGGCTGAAAATGGCCTGCTTTCCCTTCCCTTAAGGTATTTGGCAGAAAATACCGCAAAAATTGATTCCCCAATATATAGGTACACCGGTTTTCCCGAATGGCTCGGGACAGGCTGTTCAACACAAAGCACTACTTGTCCCGCCTAACGGGATATTCCGGCTATGGCCGGAAAACGTTGCTTAATTGTTGGCATGTCGTTGTTTTTACATCTTCAACTTTGTACATTTGAGTTAAGTAAAAGTTCCATAAAGTCTTACACAAACTTTTAATTACATCCTCCTATTGGTTCCACATATACCCTAATCCCGTATTCAGCATCATTAAATGCTCCCATGAACAAGTTCCAAGCAGCATTATATGTGGTAATTCCACTTCTTGCTGTTGATTGGTTTTGAACGTCAACACCAATTAAAAACGTAAACATTTCAACATGTTCGATACCAACAAAAAAATCTTCAGCATTAATTTCTTTATCAGTCTCAACTTCAATCCATGTGTTTGAATCCCATACTTTATCAGAATAAATATTTTGCCATGAGCCATATTCACCTTCATGTGTTGGAAAATTGTATCCATGATGGAAAACAGAGCCTGACGAAGCAACAATATTAATTGGAAGGTTTGCCCCAGATTTATTAAACACTTTAACTTTTTTAATTACTAAATTGTAATCTTGCCATTCAATAGGTTTTGTGAATCTGGTCCAGAATACTGCCATATTACCATTTCCCATATTAGGCAATGGGATAGTGGCTGGACTCATTTGAGATTCAAAACTATCATCATCATAAATTAGCCATTGCCCATCCGGAAGAATTTCTTCATCATCAGTTTCAAACTTTTGATCACTAAACATATCAACAAATTCTGACCAAAATGGATTATAATTTGCCGGGTTTGGCCATATATCTTCACTAAAACCATTAGAGTTTATTATTACATCAAAGTCATATTCATCATGAGTAAGTTTATTATTGTCATTTACAATAACCTCAAACTTTTGAATAATTGGTTCCATGCCATTGCAACTACTTTCAGTTATACTATTATTTAAAGAGCTGCCACACAAAATATTATCAGAATAAACATTAATATTAAAGTTGTTTTCGCACGTACAAGAAATTGACATTTCAAACACTAAAACACGACTTGATGGAAAACAGTCTGAATCTTGATCTACCGATTCAGACCAATAAATATCATGTAATCTGAAGTTCATGAAATTAGCTTTAGGATTAACACTGGATTCTTCTTTTTCACACCCGAAAAAGAATACTAGATAAAATAACAAAATTGTTAATAAGGAAATTCGCTTCATAATGATTAGATTTTATTTGTTAATGGTTCTTCTTTTTTACAAAAAATTTTCTCTATTGTCTAAGCGTTTTACAATGCATGCCAACGGTAAATTGTATGAGTAGTGGCAGATTGCGTGGTAGTTTCCTGTCAAACCACTACGCAGTTTGAGCAGGTTACGAACCTTAAAATTTAGCACATATCTGCCATTACTTATACAAAATGTTATGGGTTGTTATTAGTAGATTACAATTTTGTTAATATTCTTTTTTCCACTTGAGCCAAAATAAACTTTCTGTCTAACTTGTTCACCAGTCAGTTCGTCATTGATAAACACAATTACGTATTCAAGCAATGTATGATTTGTATTGGTTATATAAACCCCTGATTTCGTTTGAATATTTAAGTTTACATCAAATAAAGAGTTGCAAGTCGGACAATTAGGTTTCCAAGTTTTCACCTCAATTGATTTGATTTTGTCAAATGGAACTTCTCTAATACTATTTTCATAATCAATTCTCATTTTACCATCTTTAAAACTGGCTTTAGTTTCTGTCAGCTTACCTTGCAAATAATTAATTTCTGAAAAATTTAATGTTTTACCATTTGAAAAATAAATCTTTCCACTTTGAGCCATTAATTGTCCGACTAACATTGTCATTGTTAGAGTTAAAAAAAATAATTGTTTCATAATACTTCCTTTTTTAAATTAAACATTAATAAATTGATTTATATGTGTTGCAATTTTAATAACCCATAACTACTTATATGTTCACCTTTAGTAACTATATCCAACATTATACTGCGGATATGTTCACCTTTTATTGTTTTTATTTCAAATGTATTCATGTTATTCCTCCAAATTGATCCAATGGGTTTTTAACGTTTTTTAAATTCTTCATGCTCACATGTGTATAAATCTCTGTTGTTCTGCTGCTTTTATGCCCGAGCAATTCCTGTATGATCCGCAAATCTACCCCCATGTCCAATAAATGTGTTGCATAACTATGTCGCAGGCAATGTAGTGAAAAAGCGTCGTTTATGGTAACATTTGCCAGGTATTTTTTAAAAATTTTCTCAAGGCTTGTAGGCGAATACTGGCTTTCCGGCTTTTGCCCTTCGATGAGCCAAATCTGTGGCTCAAAATGCCGGAGGTAGGTTGTGAGCAGTTGCTTTAAACTACGGGGCAGAGGCAGAACCCTGTCTTTTTTCCCTTTTGAATTACGGATTTCTACGGCATCTCTTTCAAAACTGATATCCCTCAATTTTATATTCAATAATTCGCTTCGTCGCAGTCCCAACGCATAAATTGTGGTTAATGCGGTTTTATGTTTGATGTTTGAAATGCATTCAAGCATTTTTTGCACCAAATCAACGGGCAGTACTTTTGGAAGCTTTTGGCCTTCAATTGGGCGTTCAAGTTGAGCCAGTATATGATTGGTGCCTTTCATTTTCAAATAATAGGTTTTAATGGCACTGATATACTGGTTTTGGGTTTTTGAGGAATATCCGTTTTTTAAAATAAAATCATGATTGAATTTTTCGATATCACGATTGTTGATTTCATCAATTTCCTTTTCAGGGTAAAAACGAAAGAAATTAGCGAGGCAATACTGATAAATTTTAATTGAGTTTGTGGCATAGCGCTGCTGCTGCATCCATACCCGAAACTCGGAAAGTTCATGCTGATGCGTATTGGATAATTTATCAGTTGGATTAGGTTTCGGTCTTCTGGCGTTTTTATTCAGTTCAGGCTTTGCCCCTTTTGTTTTTAATGCCGAATAATCCAAATAAGCAAACGGATTGAGTACTTCAAATACTGTATGCAGATCAAATGCTTCTTTTGGAATGTCCCAAAACTTTCTGCTCTGGCTCCAACGGGCATTCGGGAGGGCTTTCACCTTCCAGATAAGTGTGGAGTCCTTTTCAAAACACAGGCATACCACCGCCTGCTTGCTGTGTTCTTCAAATGCCAGTGTGATTTTGGGCTTCCTCATTTATTTTTGTTTCAAACATCAAATATATGGAAAATATTGATTGGTACGTATGGTTCTATGTTTTTTTTTGGGATTACCCGCGTTTTTCGGAGGGCAATCATATTAATGGCATAAACCAAACAAGCCCGCCTGTATTTGGCAAAAAACCTGATCCGCTCACCAAGTAGCCGTGTCTTATCTGAACACACAAAAGCATCTTTCTTTCAACAGCTCTTGTTGCCTTGAAATTTGCATGCGCATCAAAATTGATTTTCATGCGCATGAAAAATGGTTTTTATGCGCGTAAAAAAAGTTTTTGATGCGCATCAAAAATAATTTCTACGCCTGTAATCATCAATCTAAATACTTGAAGTAAACCCAGGAAGACCTTAGCAATTAGTAAAAGCATGCGGGATTATGGCAATTTTGTAAGGCAAATTTTTACCGATTTTTTCGGTAATTCCCCGCAAAACCCGCATTGTCCCCACAGGGGTTTTCGCTATACCATCGCTATACCAAGTCCCTGTAAATACTTTGCGGGCAGCCGGCTGCTGCGGGCTTGCTTCGGGCAGATATTCTGTAAATATACTTATTGAGGCAAATTAGACCTACTCATCGGATGACTTGGAGTCATCCGATGAGTAGCGTTATCCGATGGGTGCTATGAATCATATGAGGTATCACGGAATATCAGGGATTATGCAGAAAAAAATCGATACCCGAAGATGTTATTGTGGTTGATATTTAAGCAGTACCACGCGTGAGGACACGCGCGGTAGCTGGGGAGGACACGCGCGGTAGCTGGGACACGCGCGGTAGCTTTGTCCGTTGAAGCGGAAGCTTGATGGCTGGGCTATAGAGGGCGCCAATATATCCAAAGTTTCACTCTTCCATAAACCAATGGATATAGCCACACTGCTCACAAATATAATTGGTGGCTTTTTTATTGGCCCAATCAATATTCAGGAAACTGAAAGCCACCGTATTCATCAAAGTTTTGCGGGTATAAAAACGTTTATGGCCACATATTTGGCAGGTCAGCCTGATGTTGCGGCCAACAATAAATTCCTTAGGCGTTCTGTCTTTACTCATTTTGAAAGTTTTTTTTGAGGTTCATATTCCAGGATATCGCCGGGCTGACATTCCAGCACTTCGCAAATAGCTTCCAGCGTGCTGAAGCGCACCGCTTTGGCTTTTCCTTTTTTTAGGATGCTGAGATTGGCCATAGTGATCCCAATGCGTCCGCTTAATTCGGTGAGGCTCATCTTTCGTTTGGCCAGCATCACGTCAAGGTTAACTATAATACCCATAATTAAATAGTTTCTGTCTATAAAGTACTGTGCTTGATTCAGAATGTTCGAGGTCGAGGCATTTCTTTTGCTGGAAACGAGGAGTTTACTGGCGTAAATGACTGTTTCCAGCAAAAGAAATAACGCTGAGATCGGACATTATGGACAAGCACTAAATAGTTAAATCGTTATTTTCCTGTAATTCGACGCCTTTTACAAAGACATGCGAGAGCACCCAAATAAAAAGGGCTGCAAGCAAAACAGCAGGATAAAATTGCAAGTCTGCGGCACTGTCGAGTACCGGATAATCGAGGCGCTGCACAATGTAGAAATACTGAAAATAGGCATAAAACAGCATAAACAACCAGCCAAGAGCAACAGCATAGGCAATCCTTTTAAGAAGGCCGATATTTCTTTTATTGAAATAATCGCCTTTATAAATTGTGCCGATGAAGTTTTTAAAGGTGTAAAAGACGTAGAAAAACAATGCAATGGCCAGCAGCATAAATACACCGTAAATGCGCCCAATAAACTGTGGTGTTCCGTCGCTAAAACGGATTCTGCCCTGCATCTCAACAAAACGCACGGCTATATCGTGGCCATCAATTTGCAGCAGGCCGTTTTGCGCAAGGTCCAGTCCAACCGGAACACCTACAGCCAGGTTATCCGGCCGGATGAAACCATAAATAAAGCCAACAGACAGAAAAACGCCTACGAGCATGGAGGCACAAAAGAGCCAAAACGTAATTTGGGTGCCCCAAAAAATTAATTTGATACTGAAAGATTGATTTTGTGTTTTCATAGCAATTGATTTTTAATGCAGCAAAGATAAGGCAAGAATTATCAAAAAGCAAGAAATATTTATTGTTAAACGATAATTTTATTTTGAATAACAATAATTACTCCTTAATATTAGAGGTTCTACACTGTATTTCGTGGAAAGAAACTTGAATGCTATTCCAAACAGATTCCTCCAAAGTTTCCTCATACTTCGGAAAACTTTGTCGGAATGACGCGTTTTTATGAAGTCAGGAGGCAAATGCGGCGCACTTCGACTTGGTTCGGCTACGCTCACCACAGGACGCTCAGTGACCAGGCCGCATTTGCCTTAAACACCTAATAAACAGCGTCATTCCGACCGGAACAAAGCTAAACGAAATGATTAAAGCTTTGTCCCGATAGCTATCGGGAGGGAGGAATCTGTTAGGGATACCATAGGTCATTAATAAATATCTGCATATTTTTTTTCAACCATTATTGTAACCCACGAAATTCCTAGTAGAACCATTTAGAATACAGCCTGGAAAGATAATTGTGCACGCACTAATTTCCAGAATCTGCCGTTTAAAAAGAAACCCCATTTTATGAAATTCACGAAACTGCTCCCTTACATTTTTGGATTGGCGCTCCTGCTGACAGGCTTTGGCTATTTGATTGATTCGGATGAAGCCTATGCAAATTTCTGGCATACGGTAATCGAATTTTCCGTGATCACTTTAATCGTATTTTCGGTATTGTCGTTGATGGGATTACTGTTTATGGGACTGAGGATTTTGGTGCGCACAGTATGCAGACGCAAAATGGCTGGGCAGGGATCAGATAAATGCCGCATAATATTTTAAAATAGCGACATCGCCAAAGACCTGATATTCAAAAATTATTTATTAGCCCACCCCTTGATCGTATGGGCAGCCGGCATTTTGGTGGCTGATAAAGACAATTTAAGTCCAAAAAATTCCAATTAATATAAATTTAATGTTGCGCGTATTAAAAAGTAATCTAATTTTGCACCCTCAAATTTTCAGAAGAAGAATTCATATTAAGCTACTGAAAATAAGAAATTTAATTTTAAATTAAGAAGAAATTAACGTTCATACAGCCTAAAGCAATTAGTGAGATCAAGAGGAATTGGACCTTTAGCAAAGCCGGGATGAACATAATATGCTTTGCAGCGGTTCAATTTTTTTATGTTTTCATCTGAGAGCAGGCATATTATAGAAGAAAGTACTAATCATTATAAATAATTTTTAAAATGTCTTTAAGTCGTTTGAGGAACATCGGAATTGCAGCCCATATTGATGCGGGAAAAACCACAACAACAGAACGCATACTGTTTTTCACGGGCGTAAACCGGAAGTTGGGCGAAGTACATGACGGCCAGGCCACCATGGACTTCATGAAACAGGAACAGGAACGCGGTATTACCATTGCATCCGCTGCGATCAGCGCAAAATGGAACGATCACAATATCAATATCATAGATACTCCCGGCCACGTTGACTTCACTATTGAGGTAGAGCGTTCGCTGCGCGTAATCGACGGTATGGTTGCCCTTTTCTGCGCTGTAAGTGGTGTTGAACCTCAAAGTGAAACCGTTTGGAACCAGGCTGACCGTTACAAAGTGCCACGTATTGCATTCATCAACAAAATGGACCGCACCGGTGCTGATTTTGCCCAGGCTGTTGGCTCAATGGACGAATATCTGGATGCCAATGCAACGCCATTCCAGCTTCCAATTGGTGCTGAAGAAGATTTTAAAGGCATTATAGACTTGATTGAAGAAAAAGCGCATCTTTTCGAAGAAGACGGAAGCCGCCAGATTGTTGAAATTCCTGCAGATATGAAAGATGCAGCAGAAGAAGCACGCAACAACCTGATCGAAAAACTGGCCGAATTCGATGAAGAATTAATGGAGCTTTTCCTGGAAGAGCAACCCATCTCCAATGAAATGCTTAAAGCAGCGGCACGCGAAGCAGCTTTAAAAATGTATATCACTCCGGTTTTCTGCGGTTCTGCCTACAAAAACAAAGGTGTCCAGATGCTGCTTGACGCGGTAATTGACTATCTGCCAAGCCCGCTTGATGTTGAAGCCGTTGTAGGAACAGATGTAGATGACGAAGAAAAAACGCATACGCGCGGCCCGAGCTGCAAAGAGCCTTTTGCCGCACTGGCGTTTAAACTGATCAACGACCCTTATGTTGGCCAGCAGACTTTTATCCGCATGTATTCCGGCACCCTGAAAAGCGGCATGCAGGTGTATAACAGCACAAAAGGCAAGATGGAACGTATTGGGCGCATTATGAAAATCCGCGCGAAAGACCGTGAGGAAATTGAAGAAGCAATGCCCGGCGATATTGTTGCACTCATTGGCATGAAAGTTACCAAAACCGGTGATACACTTTGCGCTCCGGATGCCCCGGTTCATCTCGAATCAATTAATGTACCGCCATCAGTAGTTGAACTGCGCATTGAGCCCAAAACCCGCAAAGATCAGGGCAAACTGGGCGAAGCGCTGCACAAGCTCTCCATCGAAGACCCTTCTTTCAATGTTCATTTTGATGAAGAAACAGAGGAAACACTGATTGCAGGTATGGGCGAGCTGCACCTGGAAATTATGGTTGACCGCCTTAAAGACGAATTTAAAATTGAAGTAAACGTGGGCGAGCCTGCTGTTGCTTACCGCGAAACCATTCAGTCCGAAATCAGGGCAGAATACCGTCACTCCAAGCAAACCGGTGGCAAGGGCCAGTTTGCACAAACTACTTTCCGCATGGAGCCCAATGGCGGCAGCGGATACGAGTTTATCGACAATATCAAAGGCGGTGTTATTCCTAACGAATTCATCCCATCGGTTGATAAAGGAATCAGAAAAACCATGGAGCGTGGTGTTTTGGCCGAGTTCCCTGTTGTTGATGTTAAAATCGTACTTGTTGACGGTAAGCACCACCCGGTAGATTCTTCGGATATGGCTTTCCAAACCTGTGCCTCCATTGCTTTTAAAGAAGCCTTTATGAAAGCAAACCCTGTCCTGCTGGAGCCTGTAATGAAAGTAGAAGTAAACACACCTGATGAATATATCGGCGATGTCGTAGGCAACCTCAACCGTCGTCGTGGCAAGGTAGAATCTATGCGCCGTTTCCGCAAGGGATCGCAAAAACTGCTTGCTTTTGTTCCGCTCAGCGGGATGTTTGGCTATGCCAGCACATTGCGAAACCTTTCCAGCGGTCGTGCCAGCTATTCTATGGACTTCCACCAGTATATGCCGGTTTCACCAGCGGTACAGGAAGAAATCCTGAAGAAACTTGCTGACAAGAAAAATGACAACAAATAATTTTGTTTGAGTACATGTAAACCTTCGATAACCTTTTTGTTAAAGGCCGGTCTTTTTTTGACCGGCTTTTTTTATGCGCGGAGGATACGCTTTTTTTGCTTCGACCGGGATATCAGGGAAAAAATATTTCATGCAGATTTGTTCTAAACTATCCAAGACATTACAAAGAGGTTGTTAAGCAAATTAAGGGAGAAGCCGTAACCGCCTAATCCACTGAAAAAAAGCCTAATAAAAAGCTTCAACATCCAATTGCCGGCCTTCGCGTGCAGCCTTCTTATCCATGGAAGCACCGATAGCTATTCCAATGGACATTCCGATAGGCAAACCAATGCTGATAAAAGCCATTTGATCGAGTATTGTTGCGAAAATAAAACCGAAAGGCACGCCAAAAACCAGCCCCAAAGCCAGATATTTGTTCTGATAATGATTTTTTGGCACAAGCTGAAGTTCCTTTTCAAGCGAATCAATAATCTGCACCAAAGCCGATCGCAAGTACTTTCCGAACCTATTGTCATAATTGGGCACAGCATTAAGGAAGTCCGTTTTTTGGTTGATAAAGCCGATGATGCTTTCCGGCAATTCCCGCTGATTGAGTTCGGCTATAAGTTTTTGGTATTGCGCAAATCTCTTTGTGAGCAGTTTTCGGCCCTGCAAATCAGACCTGTCATTTAAACTTTTGAGTTTCATGCTTCGAAAGTACAATTTTCTCAATAAAAAAGGTTCTACACGAAATTTCGTGGAAAGACAAATGTGGTTCTACACGGAATTTCGTGGAAAGAAATTAGAATGCTATTTCAAACAGATTCCTCCAAAGTTTCCTCATTCTTCGGAAAACTTTGTCGGAATGACGCGTTTTTATGGAGTCAGGAGGCAAATGCGGCGAGGACACAATAGTATATTTTAAAGATGTCCTCGCCGCATTTGCCTTAAACAAGTAATAAACAGCGTCATTCCGACCGGAACAAAGCCAAACGAAGTGATTAAGGCTTTGTGAAGGGAGGAATCTGTTAGGGATCAATAGTTTATTAATAGATATCTCCATATTATTTTCAAACATTATTGTTACCCACGAAATTCCTAGTAGAACCACAAAAGTTAAATCCCCAACAGATCCCTCCTTCCGTAGGCTATCGGAATACCTCATGCCTGGTCACATTTCCTCTTAAGAAGCGCTTTTTAAGGTCTTCGAGCGTCCCATGGTCCGCTGTGCCGAGCTTGTCGAAGTAAGCGGAGCCGAACCAAGCGAGAAGCCGCACTTACCCTTTGACTTTGCAAAAGGCGTCATCCTTTAAACCGCATACGGTATTTTGCAGGTGTAATATTTACCGATTTTTTAAAGCATTTCGTAAAATAATTGCTATCGGAAAAACCACATTGAAAGGCAATTTCTTTTATGGTAGTCCGGGATTCCCGCAGCAGGCTGCATGCCTTTTTCATCCGTATCTCGTTCAAATAATTTCCGGGCGAAAGACCTATTGTCAATTTAAAATTACGCATAAAATTCCTTTTCGACATATTGGCCATAAGTGCCAAATTATCGATAGAAAGGTTCTCCGAAAGGTTTTGCTCCATAAAATCCATCACTTTGCTGATGCGCACCAAACTTTGGGCTTTTACAGATGGAATATTGCTGAAGTGGCGGGAAAGATGAATGATCAGCTCCTGAAAGCGGTTCACAAGGATAATGGTGCTGCCTTCTTCATTTTGTTCTTGTTCGTAAAACATAACACTCAGAATCAATTCAACAGCAGCCATATCTTTTGGATTTAGACGGAGCATATTGCGAAAATTGTTACGCGCCCTGAAGGATGGCTCCAGAATAAAAAGAGCTTTGTACCCATCCAGGTGTTTGATCTCCGGGGGTATTATTTTTGTTTTTTTTGTAGCATCAAACATCACATTAACGATTTCGAGCTTTTCTGCATCCTTAAAATAATGCCGCTGATTTCCCTGAAGCACGAAGACATCGCCCATACCCACGGGATACTCCTTACCCTCAAGAATCTGAACGCCTTGTCCATTGAGGATAAAAACAATCTCTACGAAATCGTGATAATGTTCTGTTTCTGTCAGGTCATGCTCATGCGAGACCTGCTTTTGCCGGCATACCCTGTTAAGGTTCACCGGGCAATTTGGATTTGAGAAGTAATTTTGTCCTAATGCACGTTCGGTCATATCAGTACTCATAAAAACAGCCATAATAATAGAACTTTTTTTTGAGTTAAGGATATTGTTTCAATGATGTTCATCGGATGACTTTGTCCGTCGTCCGATGAATCAATATTTATTTCCAGTGTTTTTCCAGCTCTTCGAGGGTTTTTCCTTTGGTTTCGGGAACCATTTTCCAAACAAAAATCAGGGAAAGCATGCTCATCAGGCCATAAAAACCATAAGTAAAAGCCCCACTGAACTCCATCATGGACGGATAAGTTGATGAAATAAAATAATTGGAAGCCCATTGTGCCACAACAGCCAGTGCAACAGCACGACCGCGGATTTTATTGGGGAAAATCTCTGAAATGAGCACCCAGCAAATTGGCCCCCACGACATCATGAAGGAAGCGGTATAAATTATGATAAAGACCAAAGTCCCGATGCCAATCACTTCAAAATAACTGAGCCCGGCAATGGCAAACATGCCAACCGCCATGCCCACGGAGCCAACCATCAGCAGCGGTTTGCGGCCCCAGCGGTCAACTGTGGCAATGGCCAGCACAGTAAAAACAACATTGACCAGGCCCATCACAACCGTTTGCATCATACTGGCATCTTTGCCTGCGCCCATGCTTTCAAAGATCCGCGGCGCATAGTACAATGCCACATTTATGCCCACAAACTGCTGAAAAACAGAAAGCAAAACACCAATAACCAAAACCACTTTGCCATACGACAGCAATTTACCTGAACGATCGCTTAAGGAAGTTTGGATATCGTTCATGATTTCGCGGGCACGGGCTATGCCGTTGATTTTCTCAAGGATCCGCAATGCGTCGTCCTCTTTCTTTTTGAGCGAAAGATATCGCGGCGATTCGGGCACGAGAAAGAGCAAAAGGCCAAAAACACCGGCAGGAATAGCTTCCGAGAGAAACATCCTGCGCCAGCCAATGGAGTCAATCCATTCGATGCTCTGGCCTTTGGCAATGCCCCAGTTCACAAAATAAACCACCAGCATCCCGAAAATAATAGCAAACTGGTTGTAGGAAACCAGCCTTCCGCGTATTGCGGCCGGGGCAATTTCGCCCAAATAAACCGGAACAATGGCCGAGGCCAGCCCCACTCCTATTCCACCAATAATCCTGTAAAAATTAAACATCCACAGCAGGCCAATTGTAGCTTTTCCTTTATCGAAAAACAAAAATTCCGGATGCGCTGAGCCGAGTGCAGACAGAAAAAACAAAAGAGCAGCAATCATCATGGATTTTTTACGTCCCATCCCCGATGAGAGCAAACCGGAAAGAGCGGCTCCTATGATGCAGCCGATCAGGGCACTGGAAATGGTCAGGCCATGAACCAAAGTACTGAGCCCCTGGCTGCTGATCAGAAATTGCTGCACCGATTTTTCCGCACCGGAAATCACGGCAGTGTCGTAACCAAAAAGCAATCCGCCCAAAGTGGCCACAAGCGTAATCAGTGCAATATAAGCTTTACTGTATGATGGAGCATTCATAATCAACTAAATGTATAGATTCAGAATATTCTCGAAAAATTCCTGCCTGCCGCTTATTTGTGAAGGTTCGCCATTCTTTACCGCCAAATCGCGCAGATCTTCCAGACTCAGTTTTCCAGCTTCAAAATCCTTACCGGCTCCCGAAGCAAAAGACTTGTAACGTTCTTCGCGCAGCTTCATGTAATCCGAATTACGCAAAACATTATCGGCAACAAGCAAAGCGCGGGCAAAAAGATCCATGGCAGAGATATGGGCCACAAAAAGATCTTTTTTATCGGTTGAATTTCTACGGATTTTGGCATCGAAATTAATTCCGCCATTGCCCAAACCGCCGGCTTCCAGAATGACCAGCATAGCTTCCGTGATTTCGTAAAGGTTGAGCGGGAACTGATCCGTATCCCAGCCATTTTGGTAATCGCCACGGTTGGCATCAATAGAACCCAGCAGCCCACTGTTGGCAGCCACCTGCAGCTCATGCTGGAAAGTATGGCCTGCAAGTGTAGCGTGGTTGACTTCGATATTAAGTTTAAAATCCTTTTCCAGGCCGTATTCCTTCAGGAAACCAATCACGGTGGCGGAGTCAAAATCATATTGATGTTTGGTAGGCTCCATAGGTTTCGGCTCGATCAGGAAAGTGCCTTCAAATCCGTTTTTGCGGCCATAATCGCGCGCCATGCCAAGGAATTGCGCCAAATGATCGAGTTCTTTTTTCATATTGGTATTCAAAAGCGAGAGGTAACCTTCACGTCCGCCCCAAAACACATAATTTTGCCCGCCCAGCGCAATAGTCGCATCCAGCGCATTTTTCACCTGAGCAGCCGCATAGGCCAGCACATTGAAATCAGGATTCGTAACTGCACCGTTCATATAGCGTGGATGCGAAAAAAGGTTGGCAGTGCCCCAAAGGAGTTGTTTTCCTGTTTCTTGCTGCTTCCCTTTGGCATAATCGACCATTTGCTGCAAACGTTTTTCCGATTCCGGGATGCCGGCAGCTTCATCGATCAGGTCAAAATCGTGGAAACAATAATAATTGATCCCGATTTTTGTCATAAACTCAAAAGCGGCATCCATGCGAGCCTTTGCTTTCTGCAAGGGATCGGTGATATTGTCCCATTCATAAGCGATGGTCCCACGGCCAAAAGGATCGGCCCCATTGGCGCAGAAGCTATGCCACCATGCTACGGCAAAACGCAGATGTTCCCTCATAGGCTTGCCGGCCACAATGCGGTCCGGCTCATAATAATGAAAGGCCATTGGGTTTTTTCCAGATGTTCCTTCAAATTCTATTTTATTGATCCCTTTAAAATATTCTTTTTGCATTCTATTCTGTATTTATATAATTTTTAATTTTCACCCAATTGATGTTTCAAAATTTCTTTCCAGCGGAGATACGCATCCTTTATAATCTGGTTTTTCTTTGGTTCAATAATGTTCAGCACTTTTAAGCCCACAAAAGCCTCATCGGGATTATGATAAAACTCACAGCCCAAGCCGGCTGCACGAGCCGCGCCAACAGCGCCGTTGGTATTATAAAGCTCGATACGCGCACCGCTTAAATCAGCAAGGGTTTGCGCAAAAAGGCTGCTCAAAAACATATTGGCTTTGCCTGCCCTGATTACAGAAACCTGCATGCCCATTTCTTCCATAATTTCAATTCCATATTGAAAAGCAAAGGCAATGCCTTCCTGCAAAGCCCTCAGGATATGCTCTATGCGATGCAATGTAAGATTCAAGCCCTGAAAATTCGCACCGATATTTTTGTTTTCCAGAACCCGCTCGGCACCATTTCCGAAAGGAAAAACCAATAATCCTTCCGAAGCTGTTGGCACTGTTTGCGCCAAGGCATTCATTTCTTCATAAGAGATATTTTGTAGCAAAAGCTGATGTTTTACCCATGAATTGAGAATGCCTACAGAATTGAGGCATAAAAGAATTCCGAGCCGTGGGTTTTGCAGGGAATTATTGACATGCAAAAAAGTGTTTACACGCGAAAGCGGATCGTGCGATTTTTGTTCTGAAACTCCATATACTACACCCGAAGTTCCGGCTGTGGCGGCAATTTCACCGGCATTCAAAACATTCAGCGAAAAAGCATTATTGGGCTGGTCACCTGCGCGATAAGCCACAGGGATTCCTGCCGGCAAGCCCATCACCTCAGCAATCTCTTTTCTTAAAAAGGCTTGTTTTGCAAAAGTATCGACTACTTCCGGTAAAATGTTGTGGTCAAACCCATAGTATTTCAGCAATTCGTTCGAAATATCATTTTCTTGATAATCCCAGAAAATCCCTTCCGACAGACCCGATGCGGTGGTTTGCATAGCTCCTGTCAGGCGGTAAGCGACATAATCGCCAGGCAGCATGATTTTGTGGATTTTCGCATATATTTCCGCTTCGTTTTCCTTTACCCACTTCAACTTTGATGCTGTAAAATTCCCAGGTGAATTCAGAAAATGATTCAGGCAATAATCAGCTTCAAGATCTTCAAAAGCTTTATTTCCAACGAAAACTGCACGACTATCACACCAGATAATAGCATTGCGCACTGGCTTCCCTTCCTGATCCACAGCAACCAGCCCATGCATTTGGTAAGCGATGCCAATAGCTCCAACTTTATTCATTTCAAAGGGATAATCTGTTTTGAGCTGTTGCGCGGCCTGAAAGATGCACTTCATCCAAATATCAGGATTTTGTTCCGCCCATCCGGACTGCGGGCTGAGGATATCCATTTCCTTTTCCGGCCAACCGGCAGCAGCAATTTGGCGTCCATTTTCGCCATTGATGAGCGCAATTTTCACCGAAGAGCTGCCAAGATCAATTCCAAGCAAATTCATAATTTATTCTTTTGCGCAAAAAAATGCAATAAAAGGCAGTTATCGATGGAAAATATGGCCAATTTAGGGTAAGATATGGCCAGAATTGATATTCAAACAACGGATTTTATGATACAGGCTTAAATTTGTTAACTTAGACGAATAAAAACAGACAGGCCATTGGTCTGAACAAAAATTAAAAGCATAATGAAATACTGCATAAAGGAGCATGCGGTAAGAGCAGCGGACACATTTTTCTGATTACTTGTAATAAAAAATCAGAAAACAAAACTACTAATGACATGAAAAGCATCAGCATGCAGCAAATCACACACTTTATTAGAAACTAAAAAAGACATGAAAACAATAAATCAATATGATACCGAAGCGATATGCACAAAAATCCAAACTACTTTATTTCAGAACATCCAAACAACCGAAAAAGATTGGGATATTTTCAGGTCTCTAATTAAAACTGTAAGCTACAATAAAAATGAGTTTTTACTGCAAATCAATGAGATAGAAAACAATATTTACTGCCTTTTAGAGGGCGTTGTACGCAAATATACATTTAAAGGCACAAAAGAATACACCTTTGATTTCCATTTTCCGGTAAAGTTCTTTAATTCCTATTCATCCTACAGGCAAAAAACACCTTCTACAATTGCGCTTCAGGCACTCAGCCCGGCATTGGTACTGCAGTTTTCCAGAAAATCTATGGAACAGCTTTACGAACAAGCACCCAATGCCGAAAAAACAGGTCGGAAAATGATCGAATTTGCACTTATTAATACAGAAAATAAAGACGCAAAGATAAACACACAAAGCCCTGAAGACAATTATCTTGAGCTTTTGAATCAAAACCCAAAACTAGTTCAAAATATTTCAGGAAGGCACATAGCATCATATCTGGGCATCACACCGGAAAGCTTGAGCCGCATCCGAAAACGGATTTCAAAATCTTAGCTGACTACAAATTTATTAACTTAAGTCAATCTTTTTCTGATTCAAAGGAAGTAATTTTGATTTTTCAAAACCTATTTAAAACCTATGATCATGAAAAAGAAACAATTACTTCAGCTGTTATGCTTGATTTGTATTATGGTCCTTGTGTCCTGTCAAAAAGACGAGGAAGCTATTGAACCCAAACCTGTTACAGTAGATTTAGAAACTTTATACCAAAATTCAGTCTATAACGCCATGACAGCCGACAGCAGCTACGTTATTGACAGTTTATGGGCCATTAGCAGTTCAAATCCTCATCTAAAATGGAAAGAAATAGACGGAGAAAACTACCTGCAAGTGGCAAACTTAACCGCATTTCCCGACAGCTACAAAGTTGACAGCCTCTCAAATTGGTGGGGCGATGTTTGGGTTTTTATTCCGCAGCAAGCACACCAGCGTTTTTCATTCAATCCCGATGGAAGTTCAAAGGATACCACCATGCGGTTCAAACAGCTCCTTGGGCTTCCTCCTCAAAAGGAATACACCCATATTGCTGTGCTGTGGATCAAAAGCTCTGACCTTTTCCGTCCTGCAGGAGACAATGAAATTGATGACAAAACAGCATATCAAAATTTAGCACCGAATGCTGATTCAGCATACAAAGCCTGGTTTGACTCAAATTTGATTTATTCATATTATGGTACTTCTCCTATGCCGTGGACAAGAATGGGGTACACTTATGATTGGGCTGACTTCACTTCCAGAGTTGGATTAAGCGAATTTTGCATTAAACCCAATTCCGTGATCTATGTCGAAAAATTATACGGTTTTACTGAATTTTTTAGATAAATGGCCTGCCACGAAAATGCACAACTCTCCTGATTACAATTTTCCGTTGTAATTAGAGTTCGTCTATAAAGTCCAACTTCTGCGTTGTTGCTCAAAATCCAAATCCTCAAATACTTGAGTATTATCCGGTTTGGATTTTTCACACGCCTTGAATTTGAACTTTATAGAGCAAACTCCCGACATTATAGACAAACACTAATTAGTTTCTGTCCATAATGTCCGATCTCAGCGTTATTTCATTTGCTGGAAACAGTCATTTACTCCAGTAAACTCCTCGTTTCCAGCAAATGAAATGCCTCGACCTCGAACATTCTGAATCAGAAACCCGCCTTTATAGACAGACACTAATTAGTTTCCGTCTATAAAGTCCGCTAACTTCGTTACGCTTGCCCGAAAAATGCTCATTTACACCAGTAAACTCTGCTTTTTCGGGCTGCGCAAGCCTCGTTATCGAACTTTCTAGCTCAGAAACACGACATTATAGACAAACACTAATTAGGAGAGGCCCTGTCTGATTAAGGAAATATCCGATCACAAAACCACCGGTTTATTTAAAACAGCAAAAACCTGATCCACATCTTTTTCATCGAGCATAAGGGAAAATTCATTTGTGGTGGAAAGAACTTCACGGATGTTGATGCCTTCCCAGGCAATGCGCTTTAAAATAGAATAATAATATCCGGGAGATTCCGCATTATCATCGGGAAGATTAAGGGTAATGCAGGAAAGGTTTTTATAACTGGCCACACATTCCTTGTCGTGAAAAACTTCCTGCACGAATTTGGCGGCGCTTTCGTGCACAAAAACCGAAGTTTCAAAAACACCCATTGAGAAAGTAAAAAACTCTGCATCTTTCTCCTGAAATGCGTGGGTTAGTATTTGCAAATGCCTCATCAATCCAGGAAAATTATGATAAGTATAGGAGCAAATCCCGGCGCGCACAGTCATTTTATTAATGCGGTTTACACTCTTCCGGTTTTTGCTGCGCAACTGATGCAATTTCCCGGGCACATGCCGGCGCAATGCCATAACAATTGCCCCTGTTTGCACCCTTTTCCCAAGCAATTCTTCGAGTTCAGATTGCAGCCTGCGTGCCACTGATGAAAGGTTTAACAATCCCTCATACAATGCTTCTTCCATAAACGGGCGCGAGGAAATCAAACGATCTACAGCTTGTTGAATACTGATCATATGCACAATTTTGTTTCAAATTTAACAAAATGTTTTATAATTGTTTATCTTGCATAGAAAATTTGCAGCAAAAACATAGCCGCCATAGGTTTGCCAAAAAATTTCAAGATGCAGATTTATAAATTTGGTGGCACATCGGTTGGTTCGGCAGAAGGCTTAAAAAATGTGCTGCAGATCATCGGGAATGATGAAGAAAAGATTGTTTTGGTTTCGGCAAATGGAAAAAGCACGGACAGGCTGGAATCTATTTGCCTGGCAATGAAAAACACACAAAAAGAACTTCTGCTGAATGAAAAGGAAAAACTTTATGATTATTATCTCGGGCTTAGTTCTGCCGTTTTTCAAAGCAGCATCCAACTCGAAGAAGCGCAAAAAAACATCCTCACTTTTTTCAGGCGGCTTGATGTGCTTTCATTGGCGGTTTTCGCTGAGGTCATCCACAGGGAAATCCTGGCCATGGGGGAATTGATCTCGTCCAAAATCCTGCAGCTTTTGCTCCGTGAAAACAACATCCATGCAACGCTAATGCATGCTCCGGACATCATACAGCAAAATGAAGCAGGAGAAGTATGCGCCGAAGATATCCGGAAAAATTTGCTGACATGGAAAGAGGAACATCCCGAAAGCAGATTCATCATCAGCCAGGGCTTTATTTGCAGCGATTATAAAGGACAGATCAGCAATCTGGGGCGCGGAGGCAGTGATTTCAGTGCCAGTTTATTGGGGCAGGCAGCCAAGGCCGACCAGATCCAGATTTGGAGCGATGTGGACGGATTCCTCAACAATGATCCCGGTTTTGTGGAAACACCTACGCCATTGCGGCAGCTTTCGTTTGGTGAAGCAGCAGAACTCGCTTATTTTGGGGCAAGGGTCTTACATCCGCTCAGCTTGATGCCCGCGCAGGAAGCCGGAATTCCGGTCTTGCTCAAAAACACTTTCCGACCCAATGCCGCAGGAACGATTATCTCCGATAATACACAAACAGGCGACATCAAAGCCATTGCTGCACGCGATAACATAATTTCCATCACGGTAAAAAGCAGCAAAATGCTGATGGCTTACGGCTATTTGCGCAGAATTTTTGAAGTTTTCGAGCAACACCAAACATCCATTGATTTGGTCAGTACGTCCGAAATCAGCGTTTCGGTAAGTATCGACCAAAGCTGCAGGCTAAAGGCCATACTCCATGACTTAAAAGCCTACGGATCTGTTTGTTTCCGAAATAATTTATCCATCATCTGTGTTGTTGGCGACCATTTAAAAGAAAATCAGGGAAAAGTTTCTGCCATTTTTAATGCGCTGAGCACTATTGAAGTACGCATGATTTCGTATGGATCATCGCACAACAGCATCACCTTTTTAGTCGATCAAAATGATAAAACAAAAACACTAAGAGCATTGCATGAAATCACAAGCCAATATACAGAACGATCCTGCATCAGCAGCAATTAGCCATTTGCCCCACTGTTTGGAAATGCTTCCCGGCCCGTTTTATTTTTACGATATGGAGCTGCTCGAGCAAACCGCAGTCCTTTTGATGCATTTAGCGGAAAGAGATGGCATCAAAGTGCACTATGCACTGAAAGCCAACAATAACGCGCCCATTCTGAAATTACTTTCTGGGCATGGACTAGGTGCAGATTGTGTCAGCGGAGGGGAAATAAAAACAGCTTTGGAGGCAGGTTTTCGGACCTCGGAAATTGTATTTGCCGGCGTAGGAAAAAGTGATGAAGAAATAAAATATGCCCTGGAACACGACATCCTCTGCTTCAATTGCGAAAGTTTGGACGAGCTGGAGGTCATTAATAATATTGCTTCCGGAATAGGGGCCAAAGCCCGAGTAGCGCTGCGCATAAACCCTGATTTTGATGCCGGTACGCACAAAAAAATCACTACAGCAACCCGCAACGACAAATTTGGCATTCAACTGGACGAACTGGAAAACGCTTTGGATATTCTCAGAAACGGAAAATCTCTGGAATTCAAAGGGCTGCACTTTCATATTGGGTCACAAATTATTGACATCAATACATTTAGCGGTTTAACAGAGCACATCAACAGTATTCAAAAATATTTTAAAGAGCGAGGCTTTTTTCCTCAGATCATCAATGCGGGCGGTGGCTTAGGCGTGAATTACCAAAATCCCGACGAAACACCAATTCCTGATTTCGCAGGCTGGATTGGCAGTTTAAGCCGCAATATCCATCTGGAAAAGGGACAGCAAATCCACATAGAACCGGGCCGTTCCCTGGTGGCCCAATGTGGATATCTGCTCAGCAAGGTATTGTACATCAAAAAGGGGCCGGAGCGCGATTTTGCCATAATTGATGCCGGGATGAACGATTTGATGCGACCGGCTTTGTACGGTGCAGAACATAAAATCCAAAAGCTGGGATCATCTGGCGCCAATCGGAGATATACGGTTGCCGGTCCGGTTTGCGAATCTTCGGATATTTTTGCCCGTGATGTCTTAATACCACAGCTAAAGCGAAACGACAGGCTTGTGATCCGGTCTGCAGGAGCCTATGGCCAGTCGATGGCCTCCGCTTATAATATGCGTTCCCGCATTCCGGATTATTATTCAGGGAAGGAAGGATTAAAACTTTGCGTATAACAGGCCGACAAAACAAATATTAGGTTCTAAACGGAATTTCGTGGAAAGAAACTTGAATGCTATCCCAAACAGATTCCTCCAAAGTTTCCTCATACTTCGGAAACTTTGTTGGAATGACACGGTTTTATGAAGTCAGGAGGCAAATGCGGCGCACTTCGACTTGGTTCGGCTACGCTCACCACAGGACGCTCAGTGACCAGACCGCATTTGCCTTAAACACCTAATAAACAGCATCATTCCGACCGTAACAAAGCCAAACGAAGTGATTAAGGCTTTGTGTAGGAAGGAATCTGTTAGGAATCCAATGTTCAATAATAAATATCTGCATATTATTTTCAAACATTATTGTGACCCACGAAATTCCTAGTATAACCAAATATTAAAAACCTGAATATAAAGATTTTATAATGTACACAAAAGTATAAGGAATGCTGATGATTCTTTTGAGTAATGAGATGCTTAAAAAAAAAGAAACATAAGACTCCATCGCCCTGAAATTGATAAAGTAAAAGTTACAGAGGCTTTAAGTTCGCTTATCAAGCCTATGATACTTTTGCACGAAACAATGATATACAGGCATGTTCAAAAGAAAAACCTTATCATTCTGCTTCTTTATGGTGTTTTTACTTTTCTGGCAAAAACCCGTTTCATTGACCAACCACAAAGCAGAAATTCCACGAGAGACATACAATTACCAACCCGGCAGAAACTACCTGAGCATACTCAGCTGGAATATTTATATGCTTCCAGGCTGCCAGCTTTATACTTCGGGTTCGGAACGCGCTGAAGAAATCGTTAAAGCCCTGAAAAACAGCAAATATGACATTATCGTATTTCAGGAAGCATTTGACAGCCAAATCAGGCGTTATTTACAAAAAGAACTGAGCGACATTTTCCCTTTTGATTATGGTCCGGCGAATAATTACAGCTCGCTTTTATTGAACAGTGGCCTTTGGGTCATCAGTAAATTCCCTTTGTTCAATATACAGGAATTTAGTTTCAAAAAATCCTTTGGAATAGAGCGTATTGCCCGTAAAGGCGGGCTGCTTGTTGAGGGCATTTTTAATAACCAAAACTTTCAGCTGGCAGTAACCCACCTTCAGGCTACCGGCGACCAGGAAATAAGGCAGGCACAGATAAGTGAGCTTAACAACAAATTACTGAAGAGCCACAATATCAATATATATCCCCAGATCATTTGCGGAGATTTCAACACAGCAGAAGACCATAGCCGGGATTATGGTTCAATGCTCCGGGATCTGGAAGCCCAGTGCGGAATCTGGACCGGAGACAGCCACATAACCTACGATCTGGATAATCCTCTTACCTATGGCGTTGACTACAGTCAAACCATTGATTTTATTCTTTATAAGGACCAGAGGAAAACGATAAAACAAATGGAGCTTAAGGTTCAGAAATTTGATTATCAGGACGGAACTGAAAAGTCATTTATGAGCGACCATTATGCTGTGGAGGCGCGCGTGGAGTTTAATGAGGCGTTAACAGCAGACCTTTAAACAGAAAAATATAAAGGCCGGCCATAAGGATAATCAAAGCGGAAAGCCGGTGCAAACGCAGCATCATTTTTCCCTTTAAACGACTTCTTATCCAGCCGGAAAGCGCACATTTTACAATATCAGCCCCAAAACCGCTTGTAAAAACCCCCGCATACAAAATAAAATAATCCCCTATACCCCGGACTTCATTAACACTCCCTGCTATACTGCTGATTCCTAACCAGAAAATATAAGCAAAAGGATTTGCAATATTAAAAAGAAACCCACGGATTAAGCTCAGATTACCCTTTTGCACAGTTTGACCGTGTTGAATATCAAGCTTAGGAGTGCGCCAAAACGAAAGCATACCAAAAATCAGGAGGACAACACCTCCCACCAAAGCAATAAACCTTTGATTATCAATATTATCAACCAATAAATAAGCCCAATAGAAGGTTATCAGGAAAACGCATAGATCACTGATCCAAATTCCGGCTGCAAAACTCAAACCCGAACGGAATCCTTTGTTCAATGTCGTTTGAAAAATCCCAATGAACCCAGGCCCAATAGAAAGGCTGAGGCTTAAACCCAGAACAAAACCTGTTATATAATGCTCCATGCCACAAAAGTAATCCGGTTTCCCGGATGTTAAAAGGGTTTACAATTTCTTAAAAACCAAACGATTTTCAGCATCCTTTAAGATATTGTTAAGTGGGTAATTGGAACAAAAACTTCCTAAAATCATGGATACAGGAATTTATAGCGGCATGAAGCATGCTTTTAGCATAGACAAAAAAATCCGGCACATCAGATACCGGATTTTAAATCTTTTTTAGAGGTCAGCATGTAGGTGCATATTAGTTTTGGCAAATCACAAAAACGATAATAATTTGTTCAGCAATTCCGCAAGAAGTTATTTTCATAGAAAGATCATTTGGCATTGAAACTATTGGGCATAGTTTTACCTGCCAGCATTTAGCCAGTTGCCTTCATCATTATGACTTAAAAAATTACCTCCTTTTTTTGTTAATAGGTTTTGCCCTGAATGTCTGAGCAGGGGTTCTCTGTTTTTTTAGTTTCAGTATCTCATCTGGCAGTTAAAGTTTGGCGTGGGAAAATCAGTAAGATTACCTGCAATCAATAAAACTATAATGCATTCCTCGAAGGATTTCAAAGAATCATGGCTTGATATCATTTTCTGGACGCGCTGGGATTTATGTGCCAATTGATTTATCATGTGGGCTATTTGCAAGCATTGATAATAATTCTGGGTTGCGCAAAACGATGTTCTAGAGTATTTGTGCGATAGATTATAGCCAGAATTTTTTTGTGCATTAAAGCCTTCGTTTTCAATTTTCCATCTTAAACGCCCGTAATCACTTATGGTTTTAGCATTTTTGTTTGTAACCTCTAAATCAGTAATATGGACAAAACGCTCTTTAACAGGCAGCTCGTTATTTTGTATGGCCGTTGTGACAATTTGTGTTTCCAAAAAGTTGATATTGTGTGTTTTATAAGCAATACTGTTAAGAAAACAATATTCGGTGGAGATTTTGTGCTGCCCATGGATGTCATAGTTTTTTTCTGTAGCAAGGGCACCTGCTTTTTTGAGCAGGTTTACTTCCTCCCATATGCTGGGAAGGTTGCCATCTTTAAGGGTGATGATAAACCGCCATTGGTTGGAAGCGCAAGTTTTAAAGACATTATCGTTGGGGTACAGTCCATCGGCCGCAATGGCGATCGGTAGGCGTGGATACATCTGCCTGATCTTTTTGCTGAGCCGTTTAAAGGCCTTTAGTTCACAATCCTGTTTTTCATAATCTTGGTTTATGGGGTTTTTGACCCATTCAGTAGCCATTGAAAAACTAAATCCGTTTCCACACATAATCTTTGCTTCCAGTACATAGGCTGTCCATGTCCGCTTTCCGCTCTTGTATGTTTTATAAGGACATTCGGGATAAGGTTCGTAGTCAAAACTATGAGTTCCTGTGGCATCAATCCCAATAAGGTGATAGAGCCCAAAGAGTTTGTATTTATTCAATACTTTCGCTCTTAAGAGCAGCTGTACCATCTTTCGCTTTATCTCTTCCAATTCTTTTGGGTCCAGTTGTTTAAGCAGTCTGTTGGAAGTGTCCAGATCGGGCAGCCTACAACCGAAAAGCCTTTCAAAATTAAAACAATAGCTTCCTTTTCTAGCGGTGTTGTCTGCATGGTTTCTGGAACCACGCTTAAAAAGGAACATCGCTACTACTGCCATCAATAATTCCTCAACTTTGTAAATTGGTTGTTTGCGCTGATCGCTTACTTGGGCGAGAAGATTCAAAAAATCCGGGAAATGCCGCTTGATGGTTATACTCACCTGCATTGTGAAGGTGAAAATTTGGTGCAATTCGATTTTGGCTTTGCACCTAGCCCTTTTTCTCAATTTTTCCGTCTTCTATATAATATACGAAGTATAGAAAATAATTGCAAAAATATAACAAAAAAACGATAAAAATTTTGGTCATTTCGCTGAATTGCAGTATCTTAGCGGTAAACAAAAACGCCGGTATACGTGGCTTAGCCCCGGCGTTTTTTAATTAAAAAAACATGAAACCCACATCCCCTAGGAATGGCGGTCATTCGCCTGTTTGTGGTTAACTAATTTATAATCAACAACTTACGCCTTAGTAAATGTTATTGAAGGTGTCAGGCCAATTGCGTGCAAAAATAGTGCGAAAAATATTTCTGACCTAAATTATTATCCCCTTTATTTTCACGGCCTTACGAGTTAGGCTTTTTTAATGCGGAACTGCTGAATTTGTTATTGAGTAACATAGATTTCTCTGCCGAAACTTCGGCATCGAAATGACCTTTTGTTGTGTTCAAGTGGCAAAGGCGGCGCACTTCGACTTGGTTCGGCTACGCTCACCACAGGACGCTCAGTGACCGTAAGCCGCCTTTGCCCAAACAATTAGTAAACAGTCATTTCGACGACCAGCGGGAGGAGAAATCTATTTATTCACGAGCATAAATCATTCTATGTACTTATCTACTGACCTCTAATCTTTTTATCAGTTTTTTTATTGTCCCATGACACTCAGTCGGGCGATCTCCTCATCCAACCAGGCAGTCATTTTTTCATTTAGTGCGGTACGTTTATTGCGTTCGGTCATCTGCACAAGATTTTGTACCGTACCCAAACTACGCTGCATATCCTGGAAATACAGTTCAAAAAATGGTTCTTTCAGGCTGTGGTAGTATTCCACATCATCAGCATAATTATTGAAGATACGCTCAACGACGTAATCGCCACCGGCAGTATCTCCAACATGGTAGTACATATCGGCCACTGAGGACAGGAAATAATCAAAGGGGAATTTCTCATCCGGGAAATAATAGATGCAGGTATCAAGAATCGCTTTTGCCTGCTCCGGTTTGTTTTCCTTAATCAGGGCTTCCGCGATGCGCATAAAATTCTGTTTCGGAATGATGCTGTTGCGCATACTTTCACGGTCCACTGCGATATCCGGTTTTTCCAGATTGCCCCACTGACAATTTTCAGTCAGGATTTTAAAGGATGTATCGGCATCAATACCACCTAACCTGCGGATATGGTGATCGGCTTTATAGGGTTTCAGGCGATAAACAAAACCTTCGAGGTGGCAGTAGTCATCCACATCCAGCACATCGCTAACGCTTGAAGGGTTGGCAAAATAAATCGGGCGCTCCCAATTGTTGCTAGCGATAAGATCGAGCAGCATCAGGTCGTTTTTATAGAGCAGGCGCTTTTTCACATCGAAGTCGATTTGATCGACAACAGCGCCGGCTTTATCCAAAGGAACAGTGCCATTGTCCACAACTTTAGCGCTATCTACCGGAATGCGAAGTTTTTTAACTGGAAGGAAAGCCAGTTTTTGCCCCATGCCCAGGTCGCGTTTGTTTTTATCGTTGGCAATAAAATCCACGGCGTCTTTCACAGGCACATAAACACCGCGTGCATTCATATCCATAACGGGGACCACATCGTTGATCCCTTTATCATACTGATCGGGGCGCAATGTAAGCGGCAATGGATCAGAATCATACACTTTCCGCTGTAGTTGATGCACATACCAGGCGCCACCGGAAAGCATATAATTTACGACACGCACATCGGGACGGATTCCTTCCACTTCTTGTGCGTACCACAATGGAAAAGTATCGTTATCGCCATTGGTAAACAGGATGGCATTGGGCGCACAGGAATTCAGGTAGTTAATGGCGTAATCACGTGCAGCCGTTTTTCCGCTTCTGTCGTGATCGTCCCAACCTTCAGCAGCCATAAGGCCTGGGACGAGCAGCAAGGTGGCAACGAATGTGATGCCTACGGCAAGCTTTTTATTCATGAGTTGAGCCAGTTGACGGGCAATGGCCAGTGTTCCCAGGCCAATCCAAATGGTATAGGCCATAAAGGAACCAGCATAGGCATAATCCCTTTCGCGCGGCTGATGCGGTTGCTGGTTTAGATATACCACAATTGCCAAACCGGTCATCAGGAAAAGCAAGCCAACAACCCAGGCATTTTTCCCGTCGCGGTTGATGTGGAAAAAGAAACCAATCAGCCCAAGCAAAAGTGGCAGCAAATAAAATTTGTTGTTGGCCGGATTTTGTTTGGAATGCGGCAAATCGGCCTGATTGCCCAGACGCATGCGGTCGAGCGCATTAATGCCTGTTATCCAGTTGCCATCGGTAATGCTTCCGTGGCCTTCGATATCATTTTGCCTTCCGCTGAAATTCCAGAGGAAATACCTTAAGTACATATGCCCGATCTGATAACGGAAAAAGAATTTCAGGTTTTCACCAAAAGTAGGTTTGATTACCGTCTCTTTAGTACCATCCGGTTTTGTATAAGTAATCGGAACACCTTTGATATCAGCCCATTCTTTATAATCCTGCTCATGTACGGGTTTTTGGTTGCTCCACATACGCGGGAAAATGGTTGTGAACCGGTCATCATAAATTGGCACCGTATTTTTGCGGTCATCGGTGATAATGTATTTTCCTTCTTTGTAATCCTTAATGTAAATAGGGCTTCTGTCGCCATATTCTTTAATAGGTGAATTGAAATACTCCCCTTTGAGCAGCGGCCAGGAGCCATATTGTTCCCTGTTTAGGTATGACAGTAAGCTAATTGCGTCTTTGGGGTCGTTTTCATTGATGGGCGTATTGGCATTAGCACGAATTACCAAAATAAAGAAGGATGAATAACCAATTAAAATAAAGGTAAATCCGAGGATAACCATATTGGCCATAGCATGCTTATGTTTCACCGTATAGTGCAGGCCAAAAACGATCAGGCCGATAAGCAGCATAAAGAAAACCACTGTACCTGAATTAAATGGCAGACCCATACTGTTGACAAAGAACAGCTCAAAATTACCGGCCAGTTTTACCGTTCCCGGGATGATGATATACATAATAAAAGCCAACACAACAATTGAAAGGGCACCGGTCACAAAAAAACCTTTCCAGCTGAATTCAGGATACTTTTTATAATATATAATGTATGCAATTGCCGGAATTGCCAGAAGGTTCAGCAAGTGCACACCAATAGTTAAACCAACGAGATATGAGATAAAAAGCAGCCAACGGCTAGCGTGCGGCAGATCAGCTACGGCTTCCCATTTCAGTATAGCCCAAAACGTGAGTGCTGTAAAAAAGGCCGACATGGCATAGACTTCACCTTCAACAGCAGAAAACCAAAATGAATCGGAGAATGTGTAAGCGAGGGCGCCCACAACACCTGCAGCAAGCACCATAAGTTGCTGATCAAAAGAAAAACTATCTTCTTTAATGCTAAGTGCTTTTTTTGCCAGCATTGTGATAATCCAGAAAAGGAAAAGCACGGTAAAGCTACTGGATAAAGCAGACATCGCATTGATCATCATCGCCACATTGGCAGTATTCCCAAAAGCGAAAAGGGAGAAGAAGCGACCCAACAATTGAAACAAAGGAGCTCCCGGAGGGTGTCCCACCTGTAGCTTATAGGCCGTTGCGATGTATTCGCCACAGTCCCACCAGCTGGCAGTAGGTTCCAGAGTCATAAAATAGACGAGGGTTGCGATAAGAAAAACTACCCAACCGGTAACATTGTTAAGGAATTTGAAATCTTTCATTCCGGGAAACAGTTTTAAAATTGAGCCAGATCATCTGGCTGTATTATACGAATATGCCTGCGAAAATAAAAAAAAATGTATGAAGAGGATTGGCAGATTTCGCTTTTAAGAAATATTAAGAGCCATCAGCTTTTGGAATTCCGGAAAAAACTTCAAAAAATCCAAAAAAACATTTGGATGATTCACAAAAAGCAGTACTTTTGCAATCCCAAATCAATGAAACGGGATGTCCCATGGTGTAATTGGCAACACGTCTGATTTTGGTTCAGAAGAGTTTAGGTTCGAGCCCTAATGGGACAACAGAAAAGGCCGCCGCGAGGTGGCCTTTTTCTATGCTGGTATGCAGGTAGAAAATGCTTTGATGAAAATTTCTGCAAATAATTTGGAGTCTGTTTGTTAAATCAAAAAATATATCTACCTTTGCAGCCCTTTTTGAGCCCTTATAGGCTAATTATAAAAAGAAATTTAGAGGTTAAATGAATACGTTAAGTTACAAAACAATCAGTGCAAACAAGGAAACTGCTCAAAAAGAGTGGGTTATTGTTAATGCAGAGAATGCCACGGTAGGCCGTTTATCCACAACGGTAGCCAAAATGTTGCGTGGGAAATATAAGCCCAGCTTTACTCCACATGCCGACTGTGGCGACAATGTGATCGTGATCAATGCCGACAAAGTTGTATTCGGCGGGAACAAAATGCAAACGAAAGAGTATATCCGTCATACGGGTTACCCCGGAGGCCAGCGCAGCCGTACAGCTGATGAGCTGATGAAAAGCCGTCCGGAAGAAATCCTTCGTCATGCCATTAAAGGTATGCTCCCCAAGAACAAGCTTGGACGTGCGATCTTCAAGAACCTGTATGTTTATGCAGGTACGGAACACCCTCACCAGGGTCAGCAACCAAAAGAAGTTGATTTAAGTACAATTAAGCAATAACAATGGAGTACATTAATACATTAGGCAGACGTAAAACTGCTGTAGCCCGTATTTATATGTCCGAGGGCGAAGGCAAGATTACCATTAATAAGAAAGATTACAAAGAATATTTCAGTGTGCCTACACTGCACAAAGTTGTTGAACAACCTTTTGTTTTGACTGAAACTACAGGCAAATACGATATTAAAGTCAACCTCGATGGTGGCGGAATCACAGGTCAGGCCGAAGCTCTTCGTCTTGCAATTTCCCGCGCACTTTGCGAAATCGACCCTGAATATCGCCCTGTACTGAAAGCAAATGGTTTGATGCGTCGTGACCCACGTATGGTAGAACGCAAAAAGCCTGGTCAACCAAAAGCAAGGAAGAAATTCCAGTTCAGCAAGCGTTAATCAAATTATTCACTTTTTATTCAATTATGTTTAGCATCTAAACGGTTAAGACTTTCCTTTAGGAGACTACTTGGTCGTTGCTAATTAAAGAAAGTAAACATGGCAAGAGCAAATTTCGAAGAATTACTGGAAGCAGGTGTACACTTTGGCCACCTTAAACGTAAGTGGAACCCCAACATGGCGCCATATATTTTTATGGAACGCAATGGTATCCACATCATTGACCTCTACAAAACCGCAGCAAAAATAGAAGAAGCTGCAGCTGCACTGAAGCAGGTAGCCAAATCAGGTAAAAAAGTTTTGTTTGTTGCAACAAAAAAACAAGCAAAAGACATCGTAGCCCAGGAAGTTAAAAAAGTGGATATGCCTTACGCTACTGAGCGTTGGCCCGGCGGTATGCTTACCAACTTTGCAACAATCCGCAAAGCTGTTAAGAAAATGACCTCCATCGACAAACTGGTTGAGACAGACAACTACAATAACCTTTCCAAGCGCGAGCGCCTGCAAATTCAGCGCGAACGCCAGAAACTGGAAAAAAACTTTGGTAGTATTGCCGACCTAAACCGTTTGCCGGCTGCTATTTTTATCGTTGATATCAGCAAAGAACACATTGCTGTTCATGAAGCAAAGAAACTCAATATTCCTACTTTCGCTATTGTTGATACCAATTCTAACCCGCAACTCATTGATTTCCCAATTCCTGCCAATGACGATGCCAGCAAATCCATTGCCATTATCATCAAAATTATGGTTCAGGCAATTCAGGAAGGTCTTGACGAACGCAAAGTGGAACGTGAAAAGCGTGCTGCAGACCAGGCTGCCGAGCTAGCTGCCGAACAGGAGGAAGCAGAAGAAAAGAAAGCAGCAGTTGCTGAGGAAGATGACGACGATGACCAGCCCAAGCGCAAAAAACGTCCACGTAAAGTGATGTCGAAATCAGATAAAAATAATGACTAATCGTATTTTATAAAATAATTAATAAACCCTCGAAAATACGTGTTCCTTAGCACGTATTTTCTGTTTAAAACCCATAAATAATGGCAAAAATTACAGCAGCTGAAGTTAATAAGCTCAGGAAAACCACAGGCGCAGGAATGATGGACTGTAAGAAGGCGCTTGTTGAAACTGACGGTGATTTCGAAAAAGCAATCGATTACCTCCGCAAAAAAGGTCAGAAGGTTGCTGCAAAACGTGCCGACCGCGAGGCTGGCGAAGGATTTGTTTTCGCAAAAATCAACGAAGACAAAACTTTTGGTACAATTATTATGCTGAACTGCGAAACAGATTTCGTAGCGAAAAACCAGGATTTCATTGATTTCGCTAAAAAAGTTTCTGCAGTATCTATCGAAAATAAAGCCAAAACCCTTGACGAACTTAAGGGAATGGAAATCGAAGGCCGCACTATCGCTGATCACGTAACAGACCTTACGGGTACAATTGGCGAAAAAATCGACCTCGGCGCAATGGAATGCCTCGAGTCAGAACTCGTTGCAGGTTATAACCACCACGGTAACCGCATTGCAACCCTTGTTGCTTTAAACCAAAATGGCGAGCAGGAAGCAGAAGCAGGTCACGACCTCGCGATGCAGGTTGCTGCTATGAATCCTGTTGCCGTTGATAAAGACAGCGTTTCTGATGAAGTAAAAGAACGTGAACTCAAGGTAGGCCGCGAGCAAGCCATTCAGGAAGGCAAACCGGAACAAATTATTGAAAAAATCGCTCAGGGAAAACTCCAGCGTTTCTTCAAAGACAATACTCTTGCTGAGCAGGATTTCATCAAAGACACCAAAAAATCTGTAAGCCAATATCTTAAAGAAGTTAACAAAGACCTTAAAGTAGTTAATTTCAAACGTGTTGGCCTCGACGGTTAATTCCGAAACAACTCAAAAACATAAGGCTGCCTCTCTTCCGGAGGCAGCTTTTTTTTGCTCTTGCCTGTGGTTTTGGCTTATAAATGTCCAAATAAAATATTCGCCAAAAGAAATAATAAGAAAAATTTGACAAAATAAAGAGAAATAGCTTACTTTGACCTAAATTTCCCTTTCGCAATCATAAAAGAGTTTTAAATCTAATACTAAAGGAATGAATAAAAGAAACTGGATCATCCTGGCATCTGTTGCTGTAATCCTAATCCTGGCCTTTCTTATTGGCGGTTCAGACGGCAGCCAGAAAGAAGACATTTTCACCAATGTTAAAAAAGGCGAATTCGTTATTGATGTGCGTACAACCGGAGAACTGGAAGCCAAAAATTCTACCGATATCCGTTTTGAATCCAATATCCTCCGAAGCCTCGGATTCTATGATGATATTAAAATTGATAAACTCATTGCAGAAGGTACGGTAGTAGATTCAGGGGAATTTGTTGCCCAACTCGACAAAACACCCATTGCCAACCGGATGAAAGAGCTGGACAATGAAATTACGAAACTTGAAAGCCAGCTGGAACAAAAGATGATCGACACTTCGCTGCGGATGCGTGAATTGCGCAACAACCTCATCAATCAGGAATTTGAATTGGAAGAAAAGAAAATTGAAGTGGAACAGTCTATTTACGAACCACCGGCAACCCAAAGGCAGGCGCAAATTGCCCTGGAAAAATCGCAACGGGCTTTCAGGCAAATGAAAAACAATTATGATTTGCAAATCACCAAAGCCAAAGCAGAGGTGCGTGAAGTACAGGCCGACCTGAACTCACAAAAACTCAAAGTGGAAAAATACATGCGTGCCATGGCCAATTTCACCATTATGGCACCCCAGCCCGGAATGGTGATTTACCACAAAGGCTGGCGCGGAAAAATTGAAACCGGCTCATCGGTTAGCCCCTGGGACCCCATCGTAGCCAAATTGCCCGACCTGAGCATGATGATTACCAAAACCTATGTTAACGAAATAGATATCAGCAAGCTGAGTGAAAAGCAGGAGGCAACCATTGGCATTGATGCCTTCCCCGAAAAAAGCTATACAGGAAATGTTGTTTCCGTTGCCAATATCGGCGAGCAATTGCGCAATTCAACCGCAAAGGTTTATGAAGTTATCATCGACCTGAACGAATCTGATTCCATCCTGAAACCCGCAATGACTACCCAGGTCACCATTATCACCGATATTTTGGATGATGTCCTTTTCCTGCCGCTGGAATGCGTGCACAGCAATGATTCCATGACGTACGTTTTCACAAAAAGCAATAAGCAGGAAGTCATAACAGGGGCCAGCAACTCCGATGCAATTGTCATTGAGGAAGGACTGGAAGAAGGCCAAACCGTATATCTTTCGATGCCGCAGGATCCTGAAGATTTCAAACTACGATTGCTGAACAAAAAACAATAAAAGGAGGACAATATGGAACGCTTCATACAAATCCTCCTGATTGCTCTTGAGGCCGTAATCGCCAATAAAACCCGCAGTCTGCTCACTACTTTGGGCATTATTTTTGGCGTTGCTGCCGTTATTGCCATGTTATCCATCGGCAAAGGGGCACAAAAGGAAATCCTCGACCAAATGAAACTTGTGGGTGTCAACAACATCATTATCTCGGCTAAAACAGATAACGCCAGGAGCGATGATGAAAATTCCGATTCCGACTCTGATTCCGATTCCGATTCAGGCAATGAAGACCAGGGAAAAAATATGGGCAAACTTTCCCGTGGCCTCAGCATGGAAGAAGCAATTGCTATTGAACAGAATGTGCCCACAGCACTAAATGTTTGCCCCGAAGTAAGTTATAACACTACCGTTATCCGAGCAGGAAACAAAAGCAAAGCCACATTAAAAGGAGTTACCCCAAATTATTTTGACGTTTTTGGCCATGAACTGATCAAAGGGCATTTCTTTGATGAACAGCATATGAAATCAGACAAACCCGTCTGTGTGATTGGCCAGAAACTCAGCGCACGCCTTTTTCAAAAGGAAGACCCAATTGGGAAAAGCATCAAATGCGGAGACATCTGGTTTACAGTGTGCGGAATCATCAAAGATTTGAACACATCGGGCAAGCTCAGCGAGCTCGGTATGGATTTGAGTCAAAATGATGTATTTGCGCCCCTGACAAGTGTATTGAGCAGATATAATGACCGGGCCAGGATCACCAGCGAATCAATATCCCGCAGGGGACGAAGGCGAAGTTCATCTTCTACCGAAGAGAGCAACCGCAACCAGCTCGATAAAATTACCGTGCAGGTAACGGACAGCCGCTACCTCAGTCCTACTGCGGAAGTTTTGAGCCGGATGATCCTGCGCAGGCATTCCGGGGCACAGGATTTTGAAATCACTATTCCCGAGCTTCTGCTTAAGCAAGAACAACGCACCAAAGATATTTTCAATATCGTGCTTGGCGCCATTGCCAGTATTTCGCTGATTGTGGGCGGCATTGGGATTATGAATATTATGCTGGCATCCGTGATGGAACGTATCCGCGAAATTGGAGTGCGGCTTGCTATTGGCGCCCGTAAGCGGGATATCGTGATGCAGTTCCTGATGGAATCTACACTCATCAGCCTGGCTGGGGGTATCATCGGTATTTTGCTCGGTGTTATTTTCGCCAAACTCATTATGAAAATAACCGGTATCCTGACCATCATCAGTGTGGTAAGCATTGTGATTTCGTTTGGCGTATCGGCCGGTGTAGGAATATTGTTTGGCTATATGCCCGCAAAAAGGGCATCGGAACAGGATCCGGTAACCTCATTGCGCCACGATTAATCCCTTTTAATTTAACCCAAGAAACAGATTAAAATGAAAATATTAAATATACTGACCATCCTGCTCATACTCCTCTCCTGCCCTTTTGTAAAGGCACAGGAAGAACGGGTTTTTACTCTTGATGAAGTAATAACAGTTGCCCAACAAAGGTCCAACATTGCTTTGATTGCCAAGCATACATTCAGGCAAAGCTTTTGGGAATTCCGAACTTTTAAAGCAAATTACCTCCCCTTGCTCAGTGTTGATGCCACCCTTCCAAATTTTAACAGGGCAATTAATGAGGTTACGCAGCCGGATGGAACCATCGAATACAAAGAACAGAAATACACCTCTTTTTCCGGACAACTTTCACTGCAGCAAAATATTGGGCTAACCGGTGGGGTTATATCACTCAACAGCGGATTAAGGCGAACCGATAATATTTTTGATACCATCACGCAAACAAGTTACCTGAGCACACCCGTCAATATCAGCTATAACCAACCTATCTTTCAGTACAACGATTATAAATGGGCAAAAAGGATTGAGCCTTTAAAATATGAAAAGGCGAAACGCGTATATTTGGAAGACATGGAGGATGTGGCACTGACATCCATTAGAAACTTTTTTAATTTGCTGGTCGCACAGGTACAAACCGATATTGCGGAAGAAAATGTTGCATATTATGACACTTTGTTTTTTATTGGCAAAGGCCGTTACAATATGGGCAAAACCTCTGAAGATGAAGTACTTAATTTGGAGCTAAAACTTTTAAACGCCCAATCAGACCTGGAGCAGGCCAAACTCAATTACAACAGCCAGTTACAAAGATTCCTGAGCTTCCTGCGATTGCCCCATAATCTCGAGGTAAAGCTCATCCCACCTGCAGAAAGCAATCCATTTCAGGTTAATATTGAAGAAGCCATTGAGCTTGCCCACACCAATACATCCAGCGGCATGGAGTTTGAGCGAAGGCTCCTGGAAGCGGACAAAAGCCTGAATTATGCAAAAATGCAGGGACGCTTTGACGCTAATATCTATGCCGTTTTCGGATTGACTCAATCTGCTGAAGAACTTTCTGATGCATATAAAAAACCACTAGACCAACAGCAGGTAAATGTAGGGATATCTGTTCCAATTCTGGACTGGGGAAGATCCAAAGGAAGAATTAAAATGGCAGAATCAGGCCGTGAACTGGAATATATCAGGGTTGAACAGGAACGGATTGATTTTGAACAAAATATATACCTTCAAACTGCTAATTTCAATATGCAGAACCAACTTCTGACCATCGCAGCCAAAGCCGATACCGTTGCGCGCAAAAGCTATGAAATCACCCGCAAACGCTATATGATCGGTAAAATTAATGATGTGCTTAAACTTACCGAAGCTCAGCAAAGTTTCGATCGGTCAAAAATATCGTATTACAATGCCCTGGAAACCTATTGGCAATACTACTATACTGTGCGAAAGCTGACCCTCTTCAACTTCAGAAACAACAGCACCATCGAGTTCGATGAAAAAAACCTGTTAAACTAAAAACAACTGACTGCTTTGCTTGTTAATGCAGTGTGGAAAAACAATAAATTTGTAGATTTGTAATATCTAAAGAACAGAAAATCAATAAAAAACAAAATTACAAGAATTATGTCCGTATTAGTTGGTAAAAAAGCCCCTCATTTCGAAGCAGATGCTGTGATTAACGGCTGCGAATTCGTCGAAAAATTTTCATTGGAGCAATTTATTGGGAAAAAACACGTCATTTTCTTCTTCTACCCTGCCGATTTCACTTTTGTCTGTCCTACCGAAATCATTGCATTTCAGGATAAAATAGAAGAATTTGAAAAACGCAATGTAGCTGTTGTTGGCTGTTCCGTTGATTCAAAATTTTCCCATTTTGCCTGGTTAAATACCGAAAAAAACAAAGGCGGGATCCAAGGCGTAAAATTTCCCCTGGTTTCTGACCTAAGCAAAACTATATCAGAAAATTACGATGTTTTGGCCGGTGAATATGATTATGATGAAGAGGACGACCTGAGCACATTTGATGGTGAAGCCGTTTCGTATCGTGGTCTTTTCCTCATCGACAAGCAAGGCGTTGTGCGTCATCAGGTTGTTAATGATATGCCACTGGGCAGAAGTGTTGAGGAAACGCTCCGCATGATCGATGCACTTCAGTTCTTCGAAGAAAACGGTGAAGTTTGCCCTGCCGACTGGCACAAAGGTGATGAAGCAATGAAACCAACTCAGGAAGGAGTTTCATCTTACCTGGCAAAAAAATAAGCAAGACATTTATTCCACCAAAAAGCATCTGCAACTATTACAGGTGCTTTTTTTATTCATGTACGGAAAGGTTCAGGCGCCTTTCCCGTATATCCGACATATCAACAAAGCGCACCTTCAGGTCCTTGGCCCGTGCCCGCAACACTTCATTCAAACGGATATCGTCACGCGCAAAATCAAGGTTTGTAAAAAACAAAGATCGGGTGTTCATGCCAAATTTATCATCCAAAGCACCCAGTTTATACAAAGCTCCTTCTACCTTTGTTTTGAGGTTATGCCGTGAAAAATATGCTTTGCACTCTACCACATGAATGCGGTCACGGTAGAGGAAAATCACATCAAACTCATTATAAACTTCTGCTTTTCGCACGCTTACTTTCATAGCAATCTGATCATCAGCCAGTTTCAACTCAGTTTTGATACGATCATAAACATATTCTTCAAACCAACCTCCGCTAAAATAGGATCGCTCTTCGGGCGTGATGCATTTCATGGCCTTTCGTATCTCAGGAATATGGTTTTGACGGTTATTGTTTTTGATGCATTCATCCATCAAATGACGCCCCATGCCTGCATCTGTTAGCTTCCTGTCTGCAAAAGCTATTTTTAACCCATGCGCAAGCAATGAAGCTTTGAGCGAGGGTTTGGTTTTATATTCATGCTCCGCCCTCGTAATATGCGGATGGAGCTGACGGTATGAGCCTTCACCCAAAAAGCTGAAGATAATCCTTGCTTTCGGGAAACGACCGAAAAAACTATAGGCCGCCAAAGCCATAATTTTTGTTCCGCAAGTAATATGCACCAGGTACTCATTAGCCAAATCAAGGTTCAAACCTGAAAGTTGCTGGGAAGTTTGGCTAATACCGTGAGGGTCACATACCAGCCGGCTACATTTTTCATCATCAATTCCAGCAGATTTTATAATCCAGTTCACCCGATTGGCGTCCGGCACTTCCATTTTTCGGGTGGTTATAAAGATGTATTCATCTGCACCGGCGCCAAATTCATGTATAAACTGCAGGTTTGGCAGTGTCCGCTCATCAACAAGCATTACAATCTTTCGTGACATAAGAGTTCGTTTGTTTGTAAAGGTAAAAGGATAAAACCGAATTACCAAAACGGTGGAACAATTTTAATAAGGCAACGCATCATTAATTAAGTAGTGTCTGTCTATAATGTCGTGTTTCTGAGCTAGAAAGTTCGATAACGAGGCTTGCGCAGCCCGAAAAAGCAGAGTTTACTGGTGTAAATGAGCATTTTTCGGGCAAGCGTAACGAAGTTAGCGGACTTTATAGACGGAAACTAAGTACTTTCATAAAACCAGCCTCTGGCACTTTACCTTTATCTCCTGATTTCAAGGTTTTTCGTTTTTCAGCATCAGTAAATTCAGCATTTTGGAGTTGCAGTAATCTTATTTGACTTCCATCCGTTTTGACATGCCCTAAAACCAGACCACTTTCAGCTGCCCAGGCGTTTAATGAGTGAATAAGGATTTTTTTTACCATGGATTTTGCTCCTTTTATTGTTTTGCCAATAATGGAGACAAATGTCCTCCGGTAAGCTTGACAAGAGAGTATATCCATTCAATATAACAGCAAATTTAGATACGTTTGCCATAGTGTCCGTAATAAGCAAGGCTCCTGTAGCAGTTGTGCAATAATGTTGTTGATGTGTTGCAGGAGTGTTGCAGCGTTTTTTTTATTGATCATTCGCCATCTTGTGATCGGTTGCCGGGCAAAAAAAAGCGATAAATAAGGGTCAATATGCCCCGGATTTGGATGCCTGAAGTGCCTTTATTCTTTTAAAGGGTCAGTTGCCTGTTGTGCTCTCATAATATCAAAAAGCTTTTGCTAAAATTGATTTTAGTGCCTATAATGTATTATTTTTGTGAACCAGCACTTTAGCTATGAAAGAAAAATACATCAATCCTTTTACGGATTACGGTTTTAAACGATTGTTTGGCGAGGAGCCCAGCAAGGATTTATTGCAGGATTTCCTGAACGAGCTGTTGCGCGAGCAGGAAGGCAACATTGTGGAGCTGTCGTATTTGCCCAACGAAAACCTGCCGATTGCCTTGGGCGACCGCAGGGCTATTTTTGATATTTACTGCAAAAACGAAAAGGGCGAGCGTTTCATTGTGGAAATGCAAAAGGCAGAACAGAAGTATTTCAAGGATCGCACTGTTTTTTATTCTACTTTCCCGATTCAGGAGCAGGCAAAAGACAAAGGCAAAGACTGGAATTTTGAGCTCAAGCACGTTTATACCATTGGTATTTTGGATTTCGTGTTTAAGGGCGACGAGAGCCCGGAGGACAAATACCGTTTCGATGCGAAGATCTGTGATTTGGACAGCAAGGATATTTTCTACGACAAGCTCACTTACATTTATCTCGCTATGCCCAAATTCAGCAAGGAGCTATCGGAGCTGGAAAGCAAATTTGAAAAATGGCTTTATGTGATCAAAAACCTAAACCGCTTGGACCGCGTGCCTGAAAAACTGAGGGAACAGGTTTTCCTTAAATTCTTTGAAACGGCAGAAATTGCCCGTTTGGATTCAAAGGAGTACAAAGAATATCAGTTCAGCCTAAATGCCTATCGCGATATCAAAAACTCCATTGACTGGGCAGAAGAAAAGGGGCTAATTAAAGGCAGGGAAGAAGGCAAACAAGAAGGGCTGATTGAGGGAGAGAAGAAAGGAATTATTAGAGGTAGAAAAGAAGGCAGGGAAGAAGGCAGGGAAGAAGGCAGAAAAGAAGAAAAATTATCCTTAGCAAGGAATCTGTTCCTTAAAGATATGGAAATTGATATTATCCGGGAAATCACCGGCTTAAGCCTGGAAGAAATCAGCAAACTACAGGATGAACTCTGAGACAATGACCGGGAGAAAATACAATTTCAATCCGGATATCCTCAACGATATCAAAAACTCCATTGACTGGGCAGAAGAAAAGGGGCTAATTAGAGTTCGTCTATAAAGTCCAACTTCTGCGTTGTTGCTCAAAATCTAAATCCTCATATACCCTAGTATACTGCGGTTTAGATTTTTCACACGCCTTGAATTTGAACTTTATAGAGCAAACTCTCGACTCTATGGACAAACACTAATTAAAGGCAGGGAAGAAGGCAGAAAAGAAGAAAAATTATCCTTAGCAAGGAATCTGCTCCTTAAAGGAATGGAAATTGATATTATCCAGGAAATCACCGGCTTAAGTATCGAAGAAATTAACAAACTTGTGATTGCGTGCCGGGCAAAAAAAAGCGATAAATAAGGGTCAACATAGCCCGGATTTGTTTGCCTGAAGTACCTTTTTCCGTTTCAATGGGGCAGTATTCGCCGGATTGGCAGTCTTTGATGGCTTTTTATTGCTGTTTATTTCAGCCGGTCGGGTGGGTCGGTTTAGTCCGGAATATCCATCTTTCAACCCTTTTTACTCGTTTAAAGCAAATTAGACCATTAAACCACAAAAATTAAGTTCGTAAAGTAGAATTAATTATAAAACAATAAAACATGACACAAAATGATATTGCAAATTTGATAATGAATCAGTTTGTAGAAACAAATTCAAAACCCAAGCACGTAATTCAAGAAAGGTGGATAAACCAAGTACTATTAAGACAGTTAAACGCCAAAGAGCAAAATTTAATTAATCCAGCAATTAATGATTTAGTAAATGATGGTTTAATAAAAACCGATGACAGAAGTGGATTCTGTTTAGTTTTGACTGAGAAAGGATTTGATGCAATCTACCCAATTAATGAAGATGAAGTAATTGAAAGAATTGGTAGTATAATTATGCAACAATTTGCTGATACTAATTCAAAAGTTAATCATGTTGTCGATTATAGATGGATTAACTTTAACTTAAGTAAATGGTTAAATCCTAAAGAAAATGCTTTGATTGAAAGAGCAATTGAGAGATTGGTTGAAAATGATTTAATTACAACTGAAGACAGACATGTTTTTTGCATGGTTTTAACACAAAAAGGATTTGACTCATTCTAAATTATAAATGAAAATAATTGAGCTTGTTTACCTAATGAGTAACAGTTATAATGGTCTCACTTCTTAGTACAGGGCTGAGGCTGTTCAAAAAAGTGTGTCATGTTTGGGAATTAGAACTGAATTAATACATTTGACACATGACAAGAAAGAAAAACAAGAAATCCCCGCGCATGGAAGAGTTGATACCAGATGCGCATTTACGAGAAAGAGTACTAAGTCGCTTATACAGTGGAGAATCCTTATTTGGAGAAGGCAGTGTTTTCAGCGAGATGCTTCAAACTATGGTAAATGCAGCCTTAGAGGGCGAGATAAATCATAGTTTAAGCCAAAAGGTTGACAGCGGCAACCGGCGCAATGGCTATACGGAGAAAAAAGTACGCAGTGCTGCCGGAGCGCTGCAGGTACGCACGCCGCGTGACCGCCAAGGCGACCATGAGCCGATTTTGGTTAAAAAGTGGGACAGGGACCTTGGGAACGGGGTAGATGAAATAATCCTAAGCCTATACGCCCGCGGTCAATCAGTTGAGGATGTGCGCTACCAGTTGCAGCACCTATATGGGCTTGAAATAAGCGCCGGAGTAATCAGTTCGGTAACCGACCGTGTATGGCCTGAAATTACCCAATGGCAGCAGCGGTTGCTATTTCCGTGCTACAGTGTCATATACCTTGATGCTGTTCACTTTAAAGTCCGCGAAGCGGGTCATATTATCAGCAAAGCCATCTATACATGTTATGGCATAGACGCTGAAGGCCAACGCGATATCCTTGGGCTTTACATAAACGAATCAGAAGGGGCCAACCAGTGGGGCATGATCCTGGAAGACCTTAAGGAACGTGGCGTAGAGGAAGTTTTGTTTTTTTGTGTAGATGGGCTTAAAGGCTTTTCCGGGGTTATAGGCCAGGTTTATCCCAAAGCCATTGTACAGCGCTGCATAGTGCATATGGTACGCACATCTACCCGCTTTGTAAGCGACAAAGACAGGAAGGCTCTTTGCTCTGATCTGCGTAAGATCTATACAGCAGCAAACAGGCAACAAGCCGAAACAGCTTTAATATCATTTGGACAGAAATGGGACGGCAAATACAAAAACATCCGTCCAAAATGGGAGGAAAACTGGGAGGAACTGATGGCGTTTATGGACTATGGGCATCATATCAGGCGGATGATCTACACCACCAATCCAGTTGAGGCAGTGCATCGTATTATGCGCAAGATAACCAAGTCCAAAGGAGCCTGGAGCAACGACAAAGGACTGATAAAACAGCTGTATCTAGCATTGATGCACAACAAAAAAAGCTGGAAGCGCAAGGCCTTCAATTGGGGGTCCATACAGAGAGAACTCATCGAAAAATTTGGAGACCGTTATGCCCGCTATTTATAATTGCTTATATTTGCCCTGCAACGCCCTTCCGCCAAGGCTCCAGGGCGTTGCAGGGCAAGCAGCTGACACACTTTTCTGAATACTCCCACAGGGCTAAATTACACACTTTCCCGCAGGGCTTCAATGCTACGTCCCCTTCAATAACTTATAAATGGGCATGTTTTCTATACTATCTTCATCAATTATTTTCTCTTTAACAATCTGATAATAAATGGCTCGAAATCTTTCACCAAGTTTATTCGTGTATTGATCGTACTCAAATTCCATCGAACCATCAATGTACAAATCGTATTCAATCCTTAATTTTATACTTGTAAATTTTACACCATTGCTACATTCAAGCTCATTCAAAAATTGGTCACTAGACCGAATTTGCTCCTCTTTGATCAGAAAATCTGAGTAATCTCCCGGCGATATCTTGATCATCTCCTTGTATCTTTGTCTTTCCATCTCAAATTCTATCTGACTGCAATCATCATAAATCAAAGTAAAAGAGTCAATTACAAATGATCCGGTCTTTACATTGCAAATTTTTTTGTAAATTTCATGATACTTTTTCTTAGCGATACATTTTATGACCAAATCCTGTAATATTGGCTGAATTGAAGCAATTTGGCTACTGCTTTTTTTGAAAAAATACTCTTTCCAGAAAATTTTATACACAGAATCCACAAACCAGGCCACTTCATTTGAATTAGGTGTATCCTGTAAGCTTGATAAACGATCATGTATATACGCCCTGGCTATTACTGATAAATATCTGGGTCTCAATATTGCCCAAACCGGGATTATATTCATCCAATACTCCAGTTGTCTTCTACTTTGATTACATACACCATAATAAGGTATGCTATCGTAAAACAACTGATTGATGTTCCGGAAGGATTCATGCAAGGAATCATAAATGTAATACTCCCAATAGACAGTATCCCGACACCAAAAATGGTAACCATCGGTATGAAGAAGCAGGTACTTGCCCTTGGATTTAAAGAGACAGAAAAGACGTTGTTCATGTCTGTATAGCCACACTACCGTCTCTGCCTTATCGAAGTCAATATCAAAAAGCCTGTAAAGATTATGCTTCTCAAAAACTTTCTTCAAAGGTATTAGTTTGGCTTGCATATTTTTAGGCTGTATTCTTATCGCTATTGAGTATCAATGAATTACCTACTGCTTTATTGTTAGGTTCTTCGTCTCCGTACTCCCGGATTTTGTTTTTTAGTTGATCCCGATAAAAAGAGCTGTTCCATTTATCATTTTCAGCGCCTGATCCCTGTAGGTATTTTTCAGTTAATTCTTTGATTTTTGCTTTTGAAAGAACGCTGTTTTTACTTAAGTAATCAGACATTTTTAGCAAGAGGGCAAACTCCTTTTGGAGGCACTGTTCTGCCAGTTGAAGAGATTTCTGCAGGCTCTCCTTGACCTGAGCCTCCATTTCCTGATAATTATGGTAGGTTTCCTTCGTCTCGTAAACCGGCAAACCATATTGAATGGGATGCTTTCCAAATCCTGAGTTAGCAAAAGCAAATTGCAATAGTTGAGTTGCTTTGCTTATATCCGATTCGGAACCATTGGTTTGGTTTTCCTGACCAAAAATCAGCTTTTCAGCAACAAAACCTCCAAGCAATACGGCTGCCCGTGCCGTGATTTCTTTGCGAGGTATAAATGGCCATTCATCTTCGAAATAAACAAAACCATGCTTGTCCGCATCGGAGCTGACCGAATAAACAGCTTCAGGAATTGTTCCCAGCAAAGAAATGGATAAAACAGCGTGGCCACTTTCGTGAACAGCAGTAATTGCTTGTAAATCGTCCATTCTGTTTTTGCGCAAATCGCCCAGGGAAGTTTTTATGGTTGACTCCAGTATAAATACACTTTGATTCAGCTTTTTGCAGATACACCTTATTTTGTTGCCGGCACGCTCAAACAAAAGTTTGTCGGCATCTATATTTTTTGCTAAAATCTGCGCATAAAAGTTACTGCATGTACTTTTTAATATCTGATGAATGGTGGTAAAAACCGGACGAACACCCTGGCTGGGGTAAACACCTTCTTCATAGATGAGTTGATGAATACTGTCGCTAAATTCGATCAGAACATTAAAGTGTTTGTTTAATTGAAGAGCAAGCTGATGAAGCTCTTTTTTAATAATCAGCTCATAGGAATTCCGGCTCAGTGCCGGATAGATAATATGGATATTGCCAAGGCGGGCAACCTGTTCGTCCCGAAACATTTTGCCCAGGGTACTTTTGATTCTGGGAACGTTTAATTTGATTGACAGACGGTGGAAAACATCTGCATCCATATCAGAGCTGTAATTGCCGCTCATGCTATATGCCTCATCCAGGTTACCCAAAACAAAAATCAGAGCTTTTGAAAAATTCGCCACTTTTGGCCCGTTTCCTATTTTAATGACTTTTTTAAGGAATTGTATATTTTCTTCAGCGGTTCCAGACAAAAGGATTTTCTCAAGATCCTGCTTTAGGCTTAAATTTAATTTATCGCCTGCCAGATTGATAATGTATGTATAATACTTTTCCGGAATAAAACGCAGAATCGCTTCATCATCATCCACATCAAATTCATCCCGATATTGTTGCTTATGACTACAAACAATGCCGTCTTTTACTTTGATGCCCAATAATATGAATTGGTAGAGCCGCCATGTCAGGTTTTTAATTCGCCAAAGTTCGTGTGAGTATTCAACAAACTGTATTTTGCCGTTATCCAGTAAATCCCAAACCATCCGGTTTTTGTCCTGAAAAGTAGGACGTGAAGCTATTTTTGTCCGACATTGCTGAATTTCATCCAGAGCGAAAATTATGGGTTCTTCTTCTTCATTTTCTTTAATTTCATCCACTGTACTCCCAAATGAATATCCCTTTTCTTTTTCGCCTAAATCGAAGCGGTAGTATAAACTCTTATAATCGAGCAGTTCGGCCAAACGGTTGACCACCGATGTTTTTCCTACTCCGGTCAGACCCCAAAGGTTGATCACAACCGGACGCTCCAAAAGTTGCGGCATCAAATACCAGGCACTTACATTTTCAATGATTTCATCAATAATCCCATCTATGCCAATGAATTCTTTTTTGAGGGTTTGCCTTGCATTCTCAAGGACTTTGTATTTCTGTTGAATGTGTTTTGATTGATTGTTTTCTTTTGCCATCATATTATTTTTATCGATGACAAAATTATCCCTGTACTACGCCAAACTATGGCGTATTCAAGCGAAAAACAAAATTATTCTGAGGAATATCGTTCCAGGCTTTTTAATAAAATTTCCTTGATTTCCTCCACCAGCCACTGAGGCTCAATCACCTTTACGCGATCTCCCTGCATCAGGATTTGCTGTTTGAGTTCTAAATTTGGAATGACTCTCAGCTTGATGCGGCATTCTTTTTCATCGTCAATCAAAACCTCCTGGCTGTGATGCAAAGGCAGGCTCTTAATGTATTTTCCCTGCTCCGGGGTGAAAGAAAGGATAACAGATTGCACAGCGCTCATTGAATAAACCAAGCCAATAATATTCCGGAAAGCTTCCCGCGCATCCAGCTCGGCATGAGGCTCAAAAGATTTTGCTTTCACTTCCAGTTCGGTGATCCGGTCGATGCCAAAAGTCCGGAATTCTTTCATTGGCCCGATCAGCCCAATAACATACCAGCGGTTCAGATACTCCCTCAGCAAATAGGGTTTTATGGTGTATCGCCTGGCTTTATCCCTGAAATAGCTTTGATGCCGAAATGAAATATAGCATTTCTCGCGTACAGCTTTGAGCAAAGGTCCCAGTTGAGAAACGCCCCGCAATCCTCCACCATCATCAAAAGAAATATAGCGCAGGCTTTCTTTGCTCTCCGAGAGGCTTGTTTTGAGCATTTCAGCCGTATTTACAATTTCCAGAAAGCGAAAAAAGGCATCTGTATTGTAGCTTTCCTCAAAGTCGATAAAGTAACCGTTCCTATGGCGCTCATATACAATCTCCAGCCCAAACTCCGTGCGTATTTGCTCAATATCGCGCTGCACGGTTCGCTTACTGACTTCAAAACCCTGTTCAAAAAGGAAGCTCCTGATCTCTTCAAAACCAGGAAACTGTCCGTTATTGATCTTCTCAATAATGAGCGTATATCGTTTTATGGTGCCTTGTTGGGACATAGATGGTGTTTTTCAATTAATCAATTTCTCTTCCGTAGAAGAAGTAATTTCTTTCAAATTGCAAAAGAATTTATCCAAAAAATTATTACCAACTATCCTTTGCCAAGCAATATCTTGCTTGATTTTATAAAACCTGACCTTAAAAGGAATCTTAATATTACCAACCCAAAGATACTGAGGTTTTATAGCATTGATTTTATCACAATTTGATTCACCAATAGGGTATATGATTCCACTGTCAATAATTTTGTATTTTCTAAGATATGAGGCAGCATAAGTTATTAACTGAAATCTGTCTTCACGATTAACGCCATTTAAAAAATCAAACTTTTTATACTTCACATCATAGACTCCAATACAATCATTGCCATAATCAATAACGACGTCAGGATAAATATTGTTTTCATATATGCCGTTTGGGATACAGAATTTTTTTTGGGAAAAGCATAAACCTTTGTTTTAGCAACTTCCTGATATGATGCTCGAACAATAGTGAAATATCAAAAAGAAATGCCTCGACCTCGAACATTCTGAATCAGAAACCCGACTTTATAGACAGACACTAAATAGTGCTTGTCCATAATGTCCGATCTCAGCGTTATTCTTGGTATTGAAACCAGTCACTTACTTTAGTAAGCTCCTTATTTTCAATACCAAGAATGCCTCGACCTCGAACATTCTGAATCAAGCACAGTACTTTATAGACAAGAACTAAATAGTTAATGGCCATAATGTTCATTCTCAGCGAAATATTTTTAGCAACAGGCTCGTCTAGGAGGTATTTATGATATATTTTGCTTTGCCAGCTCATCTATTCTTTCTCCAACTGTTCATTCAATTTGTTAAATGCATTTTTCCCTTTTTCGGTAGTGTAGTACTGCTGTTTTGAACTACTTGGTTTTTCTTTGATCGTCATGCTTATTAAAGACGTTTCAAGCAATGGATTGATAAATTTGTTTCTAAATTTCGTTCGGCTACTCCAATTAAGTACATCCATAACTTCCTGAATAGATTTGGGTTGATAACAAAATTCGAGAATCTGTATTACTTGATCCCAACCTGGTGCCGACTTAGTGCCGACTTGATCCCGACCTAGTCCCAACTTAGTCCCAATTTCAATAAACTCATGCTCAAAATTTTGCTGATGCTGATATACTGTATTCGTAAAAGTTACCCGAAAAGCAATGCCCGGTTCTTTCCAATTAAGTTTTATTTCTGGATATGTTTCTAACTCATCAGCAATCAATCGCAATCCGTTGCCCCATTGCTCTATAATTCCTAATTTTTTAAAAACAGGTGCCAGTATTTTATTTCGAATGTCGGACTGTCCGGAATCCATTAAGCTATAGTCAACGGATGGCATTAATTTACCGGGACTGGTTATTTCTATTTTATCATCAAAGATGGCAATTTTAATGTCTTTCCCATTGAGGGAATAGTCACGATGAATAACTGCATTCCGAATTACTTCACGAATAGCGATGATAGGATATTCCCAGCGGTCGTTGCGGTAAACGCCCTGATAATCGGTAGAACCTTGCGAAATATGACGTAACACAAACTGATAGGCCTGTTCGGCCTGAAGCGCTACATTGCCCGTTATGGTTTTCTGGTCGATAAAGTTACCGGGTACCGTACCTTTAAATAGAGTTCGTCTATAAAGTCCAACTTCTGCGTTGTTGCTCAAAATCTAAATCCTCATATACCCTAGTATACTGCGGTTTAGATTTTTCACACGCCTTGAATTTGAACTTTATAGAGCAAACTCTCGACTCTATGGACAAACACTAAATAGTGCACATTCAATTTTAGCATAAGGAAACAGTTCCTGATGTAAGTCATCGTCCGAGAGGAGGATTAATCCGTTTGTGGGCAGCTTTCTTCCTTGCTCCGTTTTAACTAATTCCAGTTTGGATAAAACCTGAGGTGTTAATTTTTCTCCTGTTTTTTCTAAAAACAGTTCTTCAAAGGAATGAAGTAATACATCGCTAAAGTCCTTCGAAAAGACAAGCACTTTATCAAAAGAGATATTCCGCTTTTGCCTGTCCAGTTCATCACTGATTTCTTTAGTAGCTAAACGATTGGATGAGCCAACCCGAATATAGGTGCCTTTTTCGATGCCTTTTGATGATAAATGATAGGGTGGCTGGCTCCCTTTATGAATTTTAGTACGGATGATATATTTGCCATCTACGCTATGAAAAATAATCTCCGGCAGAATAGTAGGAGCGCATTGGTCATGAATAATATTGCTGATTTTTTCTTCAATTGCAATTAGCTTTTCTTCATCTACGCCCAATATCTCACGAGGATTATCCTGTATGCCAGTGATAAATTCCCCTCCGGCATCGTTGGCAAAGGCGATAATGCTTTTTGCCAATTCAGCATTGGTTGGCAATTCGGCTTTAAATTCCAAACGACGACCTTCGGGTTGCTGTATGATTTCTTTAATACCCATAATATCTTAACTCAAACCACTTACCATTATTTCGGCTGCTTCTACAAACTCGTTTCGTTCCGCATTTTCCTTTCTCAATTCTTTTATTCGTATTCCTAAAAACATGGTCTAAGGTTTTTGGCTTTTCACTTTTTGGCTAATGTAATAATTATTTTTGTAACAAAATATTACAGTCCAATTTATTTTGCGAAATAATTTCAATAAACTGGCCTGCAATGAAATCTAATTCGGAATGCTTAAGTAAACCCTGAACCCAATGTTCAGGCACGGCTTTAAAACCAAACTTTGACCCCAATATACTGCCTGCAATGCAAGCATTTGTATCTGCATCACCGCCTTCGTTTATGATACGCAAAATACCTTCTTCATAGGAGGCTGCATTAAAATAGCTCCATATTCCGGCATTTAAGGCTTTTAGCGTATAACCCATGCTTTTAGGCTCATCAAGTTGCAATACACTAATGTCATCTTTGGGATTGTTGATGTACTGGATAATTCTGGGATCGTATTGTTGCATTATATTTTGGAGCTGAGGCCAGGATAATGGCTTGTGATTGAGTTCTTGAGATAAATTGATTGGGCAAAAAACCGGCTAAGGGCGGGTCAACATCCTCCGGAATTAAGACCCCTCCCCTTTTCAGTGGGTCAACATGCTCCGGGTTGGCAGTTTATGGTGGCTTAAAATGGCTATTTCTTTCAGCCGGTGGGGTGGTGGGTCGGTTTCGACCGGGATATCCAAGATAGCCCCTACACCTTATTAATATAGAGGTAATCTGCTTAATGGATGCAAATGAAAAGTGTATTTCCATTTACATGAAAATTGTTGTAAAAGCGTTGTAACCATAAAATACAAAATCCCAACTAATTGACAAACAATTAATTAGGATCATTTTTGTGTACCCGGAGCGGGACTTGAACCCGCACGGCCGCGATGGCCATTGGATTTTAAGTCCAACGTGTCTACCAATTCCACCATCCGGGCATGTATAATTACAAAATAAATTTTCGGAACGTCTTTTTATAAAAAATCCCGGTTTCCCGGGAAATGAGCGGAAGACGGGACTCGAACCCGCGACCCTAACCTTGGCAAGGTTATGCTCTACCAACTGAGCTACTTCCGCTTTTGGGAGTGCAAATATAGAAAATAATTTTTCACCGGCACAAATTTTTTCGCCTTTTTTCAGCCAATCATTTTTAAGGACAGCCAAATCAAGCTGAATTTCAAATTATTACATGCTTATTTATTGATAAGCTTTTTTATTTCATTCAGTTTCATCAAAGCTTCTACAGGGGTTAATGTGTTAATATCCGTATTGAGGATATCTTCTTTCATCTGAAGCAAGAGTGGATCTTCCAGCTGAATGAAGCTCAACTGCATATCGTCCATCGCATCCAATGATTTTTTGCCCAGTTCTTTTCGGTCTTTACCTCCTTCCAGCTGGCGCAACATCTGGTTTGCCGTGTTTAATACCGGCGAAGGCATTCCCGCCATGCGTGCCACATGAATCCCAAAACTATGCTCGCTGCCGCCACGTGAAAGTTTTCTCAAAAAAATCACCTTATTGTTGATTTCCTTCACCGTAACATGATAGTTTTTAATCCGTTTGAAGGATTTGGCCATTTCGTTCAATTCGTGATAATGTGTTGCAAAAAGCACTTTGGCACGGAAACCGGGATGTTCGTGCAGATATTCTGCAATGGCCCAGGCAATACTGATGCCATCATAGGTACTTGTACCGCGGCCAATTTCATCGAGCAAAATCAGGCTACGGTTGCTGATATTATTGAGAATGCTTGCTGTTTCGTTCATTTCCACCATAAAAGTAGATTCGCCCGAGCTGATGTTATCGCTGGCGCCAACACGCGTAAATACCTTGTCCACCATACCGATATCGGCTTTGGCTGCCGGCACAAAAGAACCCATCTGTGCCATCAGGACAATGAGTGCCGTTTGGCGCAACAGAGCTGATTTACCCGACATATTCGGGCCGGTAATCATGATAATCTGCTGTTTTTGGTTATCAAGGTACACGTCATTGCTGATATACTTTTCGCCTGCTGGCAGCTGTTGCTCAATAACCGGATGCCGGCCACCTTTTATATCAATTACAAAACCGTCATTCAGGGCCGGACACACAAAATTCCGTTCTACAGCAATCTGAGCAAAGGACATCAAAACGTCCAAACGGGCAATTGAGTAGGAATTTTTTTGCACGGGCTGCACATACTTTGCCAGGTCAATCACCAAATCATTGAACATTCGGGTTTCGAGCACTAAAATTTTCTCTTCTGCTCCAAGGATCTTTTGTTCATAATCTTTCAGCTCCTCGGTAATATAACGTTCGCTGTTGACCAGGGTTTGTTTCCTGTGCCATTCGGGTGGTACTTTATCTTTGTGCGCATTGGTAACTTCAAGGTAATAACCAAACACATTATTATAACCTATTTTTAAACTGGGGATTCCGGTTCTTTCGCTTTCGCGTTGCTGGATCTGCACAAGATAATCTTTGCCACTGAATGCAAGCTTGCGCAATTCGTCCAATTCTTCGTTGACACCATCTGCAAACACATTCCCTTTTTGTACCTGCGCAGGCACTTCTTCATTCAATTCTGCTGCAATACGGTCGCGGATATCGGCACATTCATCCAATTGATCAGCAAGGTTCCGCAGGGAAGGGCTATCCACAGATGCCAAACTGCTTTTCACACCGGCTACAGCAAATAACGCATTCTTAAGCGCCACAACCTCCTTGGGACCCACTTTAGCTGCAGCCACTCTGGAAATAAGGCGCTCGGTATCGCCCATTTGTTTTAGTTGGGTTTTGATTTCAGTAGCAATATCCTGCCGAGATGCGAAATAAGTCACAATACCCTGACGCTCTTTAATTTTGGCAATATCTTTTAATGGCAGCACCATCCATCTTTTTAACAGGCGCGAGCCCATGGGCGATGTAGTTTGATCCAGAACATCAAGCAAGCTGATTCCATCTGGGTTTAAAGGGCTGATAAGCTCCAGGTTTCGGATTGTAAAACGATCGAGCCAGACATATTGCTCACGTTCGATTCGGGAGACGGAACAAATATGCCCGGTTTTATCATGATGGGTTTCGGCCAGATAATGCAAAGCCGCTCCGGCAGCAACAATTGCACTGCTCATTTCATCAATGCCAAAGCCTTTAAGCGAACTAACCTGAAAATGGTTCAAAAGAAGATCTAAAGCAAAATCCTCTGTAAAAACCCACTCATCAAAGGTAGCCGTATAAAACCTTCCGCCAAAAATCTCTGTAAAATGGGACAGTTTGGATTTTTGCAGCACAACTTCCTGAGGCTTAAAACCCTGCATGAGTTTTGCCATATATTCCTCATCGCCTTCAGCCACAAAAAACTCACCGGTGGAAATATCGAGGAACGAAAGCCCTGATTTATTGCCATTTAAATGAATTGCCGCGAGAAAATTATTTTCGTTTTGTTCGAGGATTTTATCACTAAAAGAAACGCCTGGGGTAACAAGTTCCGTTACACCCCTTTTGACAATCCCTTTAACCATTTTTGGGTCTTCCAGTTGATCACAGATAGCAACACGCTGCCCGGCCCTTACCAATTTGGGCAGGTAAGTATCCAGTGAATGATGCGGGAAACCTGCCAGTTCTACATATGCGGCAGCTCCATTCGCTCTTTTAGTAAGTACGATGCCCAGTATTTTACTAGCTTTTATGGCATCATCACCGAAAGTTTCGTAGAAATCGCCAACCCTGAAAAGCAATAAAGCATCAGGGTGTTTCCGTTTAATTGCGTTATACTGTTTCATTAGCGGGGTTTCCGCTACCTTTTTCCCTTGTGTAGCCAAATCTTCTTTTTTGCACAAAATTAAAATAATCAGTGAACTGTCTTTTTGATGTTGAAAATTTTTAACCTGACTAATTCATGAAATTTCGTCATGAGGGGCCAAAACGCAATAAGAGAAAGGGAGCGCAGATTTTTGGCGCACAGGAATAGCCGAAGCTATTTCAACCCGGAACATGTGTTAGAAGATCGTTATGAGAGCTGAAAATGCAATAAAACAATGGGATATAAAATTGATACATAGCACCGCTATGGAGAAATTTTATATTCCAACAAAGGTTTGTTTTGCAGCAGTTTCAGCTCGCAATAGATTTTATAATACATGTTTCGGGTTTAGCACCAAAAAAATAGCATTCCTTTCTATTGCAGCGGTTTGGGCTCGCAATAAAATATTTTGTGAATTAATCAGGTTAAGCCTATATTTGCCGGCCATAAATAATTATTGTGAGAAAAAGCACGCAGGAAGAGTTAAAAAGGATCAGTATTGATGAATTCAAATCATCAAAAAAAACTCCGCTTGTTGTCATTTTAGAAAACATTAGGAGCTTAAATAATATTGGCAGTGTTTTCCGGACCTCAGATGCATTTCGTGTGGAGAAAATCTGTTTGTGCGGCATTACGGCCCGTCCTCCTCACCGCGACATTCACAAAACGGCTTTAGGAGCCACAGAAAGCGTAGATTGGGAATATTACGAGTCCTGCCATCAAGCAATAAATACCTTGAAAAATGAGGGATATTTCATTATTTCGGCAGAACAATGTCCTGAATCAGTCATGCTGCAGGAATTTAAACTTCCAAACGGTAAAAAACCGGCAGTTATTTTTGGTAATGAAGTAAATGGAGTTGAAGACGAAACCCTAAATTTATCGGATATCTGTATTGAGATTCCTCAGTTTGGCACCAAACATTCCCTGAATATATCTGTTAGTGCAGGCATAATATTGTGGGAATTAATAAAAAAGCTGAAAATTCAATGAAACCAAAACATTTTTTTAACGTTATATGAGCTATAATTCATTAATAAATCTTATTTTTGCACAAAGCAGATTAAAATATTAATACCCAAAATAGCAATCTAAATTTTACGACATGCGAAACATTTATTCAAATTTCACAAAATTGTTCCTCGTTGTCTTTCTGGCAACCATAAGCCTTGGAGCATTTGCTCAGGATGGAACGGATGATGCAAAATCCAAAAAATCAAGCAAAAGCAGTTTCAACAAGTACTGGTACATTGGTGCCAATGTTGGTGCTTCCTTCTTCCATGGAGATATTGCTGAATATAAGATGGCTCCCGATTTCAGCCATTTTGAAGTAGGGTTTGGCGGTATTCTTGGATGGCAGTTTTCACCTGTATTTGGTGTTCGTGGGCAATTGATGTACGCGAGTCTTTCGGGAGAAACAACCAGTTCTAACTGGAAAGACAAAATTTATTATGATAGACGATTTGAAGGCAATACTATTGACTACTCATTGCAATTAACCATTGAAATTGACGACATTTTCAAGCGCGACGACTCCAGAAAATATGGTGTCTATGCATTTATGGGTGTAGGTAATTTCCAATATCGTACTGAGATGTATGATGCAACCACCGGTAAACTCTTAAATTCCCGTGGCCATGGATCAGATCAAGGTGGTGGTGATGCCAAAGGCATTGACGACCGTGACCTGGTCGGTAGCATTCCGGTTGGTTTAGGCTTTAAATATGCTGTAACTGAAAAATTAGATATTAACCTGGAATCTTCACTCCGTTTTGGAGACACTGATGGTATGGACGGTGTTGTTGCCGGTGCAAAAGCCATTAAAGAAGACTTTTACAGCTACACTAGTGTAGGTGTAACTTACAATTTTGGCCGCGAACTTGGTGGAAGCCTTAAATCCATGCAGCGCGATTTTGAAAATGTTGAGCTTAAAGCTGAGCCCGATGTGCTTGAGGCCAAAGGCGATGAAGTTGAAGTTACAGTTAATGGTGTATTCCCTGAAAAATATTTCAACAAAAGAGCTGTGGTTCTTATGGTTCCCATGTTGATTTCCGGAACAGATACTACAAAACTTGATCCGATTCAGTTCAGAGGAGAAGATGTACAAGGCGCAGGCCAACCTATTGCGTACAAAACAGGTGGTACTTTCTCCAAAACGATGACTATTCCTTACGATCCTAAGATGAACAACAGTGAGCTGCACCTTGTACCTTATGCTTTCCTTGCTCCAAAAGACGAAGCAGTTGGCGAACTCACCCTTGAAGATATTCAAAAATATGAACACCTGATTCTCGGTGACCGCAAAGTAGCTGATGGTATTATCTACACTTGCAAAAACATCATGAACGATCAGGATGCCATCATCCTTCCCCATGGTTATGAAAAAGAAACAATCCTCAGCAAATCAGCTGATATATATTTCCCTGTAAACCGTTATAACCTAAACTGGCGATTTGGCCTTAACAAATCCGACGCTGCAAAAGCCGCATTGGAAGAAATGACCGACTTCATCAAGCTGGGCTATACAATTAAAGATATTGAGCTGAACGGTTGGGCTTCTCCTGAAGGTGAAGAAACATTCAATGAAAACCTCTCTGAAAACAGGGGCAAAAGCACAAAAAAATATCTGACAAGGAAACTTAAAGGTCTTGCTCGTGGCAAAAACGCTACTGTTGGTTACGAAAGTGTTGATGAACTCACTATCAACATCAAAGGAAATGGTCCTGACTGGAATGGTTTCATGAATAACGTTAAGAGTTCAAATGTTAAGGACAAAAACATCATTCTGAATGTTGTTAATTTCTCTGATCCGCTGAAACGCGAAGAAGAAATCCGCAATATGATTCTTGTATATCCTGAACTGGAAGATGAAATTCTGCCTCCACTTCGTCGTGCGATCATCACGGTGAATGCTTACGAGCCAAAGAAAACAGAGGAAGAAATCGCAATGCTTTCCACTACAGATCCTTCAAAACTTAACCTTAAGGAGCTTCTCTTTGCAGCAACACTCACTGATGACAATGTGACTAAGATGAGCATTTATGAAGCAGCCATTAAGGAAGAACCGAATTGCTGGACAGCATATAATAACGCCGGTTTTGTTGCTCTTGCTATGGGCGACAAAGAAAAAGCGCACGAATACTTTGAAAAAGCAAACACTATTGCTCCTGATAAACCAGCAGTTATCAACAACCTGGGTGTAATCTATGCAATGAATGGCAATTACGAAAAAGCAGAAGAGTATTTCGATAAAGCTTCTAAACTTGGCGCAAGCAATGCTTACAACCGTGGAACGCTCCAGATTCGTCATGGAAAATATGCTGAAGCTCTTAAGTTGATGGGCGACAAGAAGTGTAACTATAACGTAGCTCTTGCTCAACTCCTCAAAGGTGATGATGCCAATGCTAAAGAAGTTATTGAATGCGCAGAAACAAATTGTGGCACACTCTACCTGAAAGCGATCATTGGTGCACGTACAGGTGACACAGCTTATATGTATGAAAATCTTACTGAAGCGATCAAGTTAAAGCCCGAATTTAAAGAAAAGGCCAAGAACGATCGCGAATTCATTGAATATTTTGATGATCCTGATTTCATTAATGTCGTAAAATAAAATTAGGTGATTTTTTGGGCTGAGGCTGGTCTGCATTGCAGGCCAGCTTTTTTTTATGCTAACTTTGCAGCAAATACCTGAATATGAAATTCATATTTTTAGCACTTGGCGGAGCCGGAGGAACAATGTTACGGTATTTAATATCTGAACTGACCAACCGCATCTTTTCGGGCGAATTTCCTGCGGGAACTTTTGCTGTAAATATGATTGGTTCGTTCTTTATTGGATTTGCTTTTGGCATTACAGGCACTTTTAAAATCAGCCCGAATATTAAGCTGTTTCTGTTTACGGGTTTTTTTGGCGGCTTTACCACTTTCTCTTCATTTAGCCACGAAAATGCCAATTTATTGAGCTCCGGCAACCACCAGCACGCCTTTTTATATATCCTGGCCAGTAATGTGCTGGGAATTACTCTGGCCTGGGCAGGCTATTTTATATCAGGTTCCGTTCTGAATAACCGTTCATAATATGCACGAAATTGAACCTTTCGACAGATGGATCGAATTTTATGATGCTTCAAAAGACCCAAAAAGTCCGTTTTTTGGAGAAAAATATAATGATTACATCTGCGAAAACACCATTTATAACTACTATATCCATCCCTATTGGGATTATTTCGGAGCCCCAACCCTCTATGCCAAAATCCTTTTTACAGATTATCAATACGGATTTACAATCATAGAACTTTTTGGAGAATGGAATGATGCCGTCCATAATGACATCATGTATATAAAACGTAATTTGGCTGAAACACTAAATCAAAACGGCATTAATAAATTTATCCTGATCGGAGAAAATATCCTGAACTTCCATCACGGTGATGACGATTATTATCAGGAATGGTTTGATGATATAGAAGACGGTTGGATCGTTGCCCTCAATTTCAGGCAACATGTGATCGATGAATTTATTCTGGGCAAGTTGGATTACTACTTAGCCTTTGGTGGAATTTTTGACGAACTCCCTTGGAGAAGACTAAAACCCAAAGAATTATTTTTATTAGTAGAAAAACAAATTACAAAAAGACTTAGCCCATGATAGAAAGTTATGACATCGTTGTGACCGGAAGGGTTCAAGGTGTCGGTTACAGATATTTTACCCAGCGAAAGGCACAATATTTCCATTTGGCAGGCATTGTGCGCAACCAGCATGATGGCAGTGTTTTTATTCATATTGAAGGGGAATCCGGCCAAATAATGGATTTTATTGCTTCATGCAGAAAAGGTCCGGTTTGGGCACGTGTAGATCATTTAGAAATTAAAGATTCGTCATTTTTAGATGTAAAAAGCTTTCAAATAAATAGTTAGATCCGAATAATTCCTTATATTTGAATGCCCATTGGCAAAAAAAGCTATTAGAAAGAGGACATGAAGAAACACTTAAATATTATAATTTCCGGAGAACTCAGGGAAAAAGGATTCCGTTTTTCTGCCATGCAGAAAGCGTACGAGCATGAAATTTCGGGCTTTGTACGAAGGAAAAGAGATGGCCGGATCTATATTGAAGCTGAAGGAGAAGAAGAGCGACTTGAAAAATATCTGGAATGGTGCCGGAAAGGACCTCTGGGCACTATTGTTTATAATGTTCAGGTGGAGGATGGCTCACTAAAAGATTTTTCTACGTTCGATATTAAACGACATTAAGCACATTTTACAACAATCTTAAAAAAAACACAGAGCCACTCAATGTTGATGGCTTTGAGGTTGTTGCTGAAGCATATACAAAACTTTCCTGTCAATCGGAAAACTTAAATCTTCCGGATTCATTGCCATTACGGAAGCCCATCGCAAAGCTTGCGCTCCATCAATTTTAGGGATATTCATTACCTCTGAATGGGTTGTAAACTTTATTGTCCCCTTCAAAGCAACTTTATAATAAATATTAATAAGCTGCATCGGAGGATCCAAGCCAATGGTTTTCTGGAAATAATCTGTTGTATAAAAGTGCTCCAAAACTTCTATTTCCTGATCCATTTCTTCCAGGAATTCCCGTTTCAAACAATCTATTGTTCCTTCCCCTACTTGCAAACCTCCTCCGGGAAATTTTGTCATAAACCGATTGAGCCGATACTCATCACTCAGGAGAATCTTATTTTGTTTGTCGATGAACAGCCCATATACACGGATGTTAAAGTTCATTGGCTTTATTTTTTTGCCCGGGTCATTTCACGCTTTCCGGGAGGGCCGGGAAGATTTTCTACTTCAAAGCCGGCTTCTTTCAAAGCTCTTTTTACAGAACCTTTTGCCGAATAAGTTACCAATACTCCGCCCGGTACCAATGCGTTATAAAGCTTATCGAAATGTATCTTTTCCCAGAGTTCAGGCTGCACATCCGGTCCAAAAGCATCAAAATAAACAAGCTGAAATGATTCCGGTTTAAATTCTGCTTCTGCTAAGCCCTTTTTCAGCTTATGAAGGATAAATGAATCAGAAATAAAACGTGGAACAATATCCCATGCTGCCGTGTGCATCTGCATAAAAACCTTTGCTGAATCTTCAAAATCAATAAGTTCAGCATAATTTAACTGCTTAAGCTCTACCGGAGATAAAGGAAATGGCTCAATACCGACATAATTCACTTTCCGGTAATTCCTTGTAGCCTCTTCATAAGTCAGCAAGGCATTCAGGCAAGTGCCAAGACCTACCTCAAGCACATTGATTGTATCAGTGCTGTGGCTGAAAAGTTTGTAACCTGCATCAATAAAAACATGCCTGCTTTCCTGAATGGCTCCATGAATAGAATGATAATGCTCATTCAATTCCGGAACATATAAAGTAGAAGATCCATCTTCCGTTTTAATAATCTCTCTTTGCATAATCTAAAAATTTGTTCCATAGGCAGAACAGCTCCACCTCAGCGATCAAAGGTAAAAATATTAGTGGTTCTACTCGGAATTCCGCAGAAACTTTGGTTCTACACAGAATTTCGTGGAAAGAAATTAGAATGCTATTTCAAACAGATTCCTCCAAAGTTTCCTCATACTTCGGAAACTTTGTCGGAATGACGCATTTTTATGGAGTCAGGAGGCAAATGCGGCGAGGACACAATAGTATATTTTAAAGATGTCCTCGCCGCATTTGCCTTAAACGCCTGATAAACAGCGTCATTCCGACCGGAACAAAGCCAAACGAAGTGATTAAGGCTTTGTGAAGGGAGGAATCTGTTAGGGAACAATGGTTTATTAATAAATATCTGCATATTATTCTCAAACATTATTGTTACCCACGAAATTCTTAGTAGAACCGAAACTTTTAAAGTATTCAACCGTTGGAAAACGGTTTTAAATACATATCAAAATTTAGAGAACTATTCTGGGATAAACTTTCCCAAAGTTTCGAAACTTTGGGACAGTTTATCCTCCAATTCTAACTCAGTTTTGATTACCCACAGAAAACCAAGTAGAACCAAATTAGTTTGATTTCATAGTACAGAGTTCAAAGCAATCAGGCCGAAACGCTAATTCAATGGTGTTAGTCTCTTGCCAATTTACGGGATCAATCAGGCACACTTCCGAATTGCTGACCACCCAGATCAACGACTGAATTGAATCGAAAGCCATGTAGCGAAGTTCTTCCTTTTCATACATGCTATATATAATATTGCGTGGATATTCAAACTTTAATACAGCATCATCCGCAAGCACTGCAAATTCAGTTTCGGAAATAAGGCAGGCATCAATAAATGGTTTAGCACTTGTAACCAGCGGGCCAGTGAGCCGGTTTTCCGTTATATTATACTGATAAATACTGCTTCCTCCATCATGATGGCAAAACAACAAAGCCGTGTCCTGATTGACAAACACAATTTTAAATGGCGTTTCCTTGATTTCAATTTCGTGCATATAGGCAGAAGTTTCACGATAAAAGGCCTTTATACCTTGCTTTGCGCCACTGATGAGGCTATATGCAAAAATCACATAATCGGGATTAGCTGAACAGCAGGAAGATTTTTCTCCCGAGCTCAATGGAATTGAAAAAATAATTCCTCCTTGCTCATCATAAGACCGGATATAATCGTGGGCATATGCCGAAAAAACCTGATTTTTATATATGGCCAGGCTATTGTTTGAAACACGATAGGGAGAAAACAGCGGACGATCCACAGTCCAAACATCAGCAAGTGATGGCAATTGCAATGATGTGATATTTTTCTTTTGCTGACCGGCAATAATCAGTTGATTCGTTTGCGGATTAAACTTTGTTTCTAATGAATCTCCCCAATATAGGTTTCTGCTGAAAAGGCTGTTTCCGTCCTGCTTGAGCAAAACCATTTGCAAGGAGTCCGCTTCTCTTCTGGCACAAAACATCAGATAATCGATTTTTATATCAGGATTGTATTTAATTTTTGCAAAGGCTTTATCACTTAATTCGCCATGAAAAGCTTCTGCAAGCAGATAGTATTCCGTTTCAAGCGGATTATCAATTTGGGCATCAAAGACAACCTCTAAACCATCCAAGCCCTGATCTATATCAAATTCTGAAATAGGGCCAACAGGTGTCATATTGGTATTTATTAATTGCAAACTGATTTTTTGTGGAATTAATGCCGATGAAAATTCAATTTGCACTGCAATAGAGTCAAGCTGTTTTGTAACACTACCATCATAAGGCTTTAAAATGCTAATTTTCAATACTTCAACATCCTCCTTATCATTACAGGATAAAAAAAACAGAATACCTGCAAGCAGAAAAAAAACCAGGCTGCTTTTGAAATGATTTGTCATAATACATTAATTACTAAAAATATTGCCCAAATTACGACAAAAATGTGTAAATTTGAAAAAACATACAAATATGTCAGAAACAATTAAGGAAAAAGACATACTGTTTCTCGATATCGAAACAGTGCCCGCAGAGCGCAATTATGCCCAACTCAATGATCGCTTCAAAAAACTCTGGGATAAAAAAGCAGCAAAACTTGCAAAAGAAAATGAAAGCTCGAAAGAGCTTTATGCACGTGCAGGCATTTATGCCGAATTTGGAAGGATTATTTGCATATGCAGTGGGGAATTTGAAGGCAATAGTTTTATAATACGCTCATTTTCCGGAGATGATGAGGCTGAATTACTTAAAAAATTTGCCCATCACATGAATACAAAATTCAACAAAGATTATCATCGCTTGTGCGCCCACAACGGAATTGAATTTGATTTTCCATACATTGCCCGCCGGATGCTGGTCCATCAAATCACTCTTCCTAAAATCCTGGAGATGCGCGGCAAGAAACCCTGGGAAGTGCAGCATATCGACACAATGCATTTATGGAGGTTCGGCGATTTTAAAGCTTACACTTCTCTGGATCTGTTGACGGCACTTTTCGACATCCCCACGCCGAAAGATGATATTGACGGAAGCATGGTTTATGCAACCTATTACGAAGAAAACGGATTAAGCCGCATTGTTAAGTATTGTAGAAAAGACACATTGAGCGTAGCCCAATTGCTGCGCAAATATTACTGCAAACCATTGATCCGTAATGAGGAAATTAGCATTATTGAGGGATAGGATTTAGCCCCGGATTAATCGCGAGGATTCACTTTACGCACAGAGATACGGATCCCGTAATTGCCCGACTCTTTTTGAAGAACAGTTTCATCACCTGAGGTTTCAATCAGAGCATAGCCTTCACTTTTAAGTGCACTTTTATAATCCGTTTCATCAATATAGTACGGGCCAAAAGGGCTGCACTCGAGGGTAAAATATGTATCCGGGCCATCTTCCCCGTCAATATACATATAGGGACGTTCGCCGGCAATTTCATATAATTCGTAATCCATTTCCCAGGCATATCGTGCTACGCCATGAGAACTCAGAATTTGTCCCTCATAATACAAGTTATAGATTCCAGGTGTTGCCCGATAAAAACGCCCCCACTGGAAATATGCCGGAATTGATGATGTTCCCGGATCAATATAGCTAGGCTCGTCATCAAGCCATGTTAATGCAATATATGCCTGACCATCCCTTCCCGGCCTGCCTTCATAACAGGAAGACAAATTGAATAAAATAATAATTGAAACAACAAGGATCCCTATGCGACCAATTCCTTTGATTATTCTTAAATTTTTCATGGATATAAATTTTAATGGGTTCACTGATAAAATTCAATTCTCATGCCAAAAAATCCGGTTTCCAAATTTTGTACCTTTGCCAAAACGCATTTATGGAAAAACATCTGCTATCAAAAAGCACATTCATCAAAGGAGTTCAATGCCCGAAACTCTTATACCTATACAAAAAACGGCCGTATTTGCGCGATAAGCTCAGTGAGGAGCAAAAAGCCAAATTTAAAAGAGGATCAAATGTTGGGTTTTTGGCTCAGCAATTATTTCCGGGAGGAATTGATGTAAGCCCGAAATCACCATCACAATATCAAAAATCGGCACAGAAAACACAGGAACTTATCCTTCAGGGATTTAAAACCATATATGAAGCCACTTTCCAGTTTGACCGGGTACTTGTAATGTTGGATATTCTTCACAAGAAAGAAGGAAAATGGTTTGCTTATGAAGTAAAAAGTTCCCTGAACATCAGTGAAACTTACCTGATGGATGCCAGCTTACAGCATTATGTTATTGAAGGAAGCGGCTTAAAACTTGAGGACTTCGCAATTATCACAATTGATGGAACATACAAAAGAGGAGAAGAAACTGAACTCTATAAGCTGTTTAAGATACATTCGGTAAAGGATGAAATCTATGCCCGTACACGGTTTATTGAAAATAAAATTCCGGAGTTAAAAGATGTACTTAATTTGAAATCCAGCCCAACAGTTCCAATTGGCCCACAGTGCACAAAGCCCTATATCTGTGAATTTTATGGGCATTGCCACAAAAAGTTATCTCAAAAAGGAATTTACAATTTGGCGATTGATGAGGAAGACAAATGGAACCTCTGGGAAAACGGGTACAAGAAGGTTTCAGACATTTCTGAAGCCTCAGTGGATTTGATAAAACCCAAAACATTTGAATTACTATCCAGCCTGAAAACACAAGGGTTTTATCTATCAGATCAAATAAAATCCTTTATCAAAGAAATCGATATTAATGAATGTGCATTTGTAAAAATCATCGCCTACAAACCTGCTGTTCCCGTTATAGCAGGCAGCATGCCCTATGAGCCCGTTCCTGTTTGCGTGGCGATAGAATCACATAACATCCAAAGTTTTCACATTTTTAGTCCATCGTCCTCCCCTATCGGTCAACTAAAAGACGTTCTAAAGCAAAATATTGATCCTGACCAAAAACTGATCACAGACTACAGGATCAACGACAACTTATTACCGGAAGGGCTTAGCGGAATTGAACAATATACTGTTTATCACTATATTAAAGAATCTGAATATTATAAATCCGATTTTGGATTCCAGCTCTCAAGCGACATTATTGACGTTTTTATTTCTGATGAATTATCAAGCCCAAAAAGCGAGATTACCATACAGGAACATTTTCGCTATGAAGATGAAGCAGATGGAAACAGAAATGAAATGGTGAAATATGCTAAAACATTATCCCTGAATAGAATACAAAACATAAAAAAGCTTTTGAATAAATTTTCAGAGATGATTAGCCAGGATATTATTTCAAAAAATTATGAATAATTGAATAAAAAATCAAGAAGGAAAACAGTTTTTTTATATATTTGAAAAAAGCACTCTACAATGAGGATTTCGCCGTTTAAAATACATCAAACAATGAACCCCTACACATTAAAATTCAGGGGCGAATTGGAACGGGGTTTTATGTCGTATTATTTTCAAAGATCAAAGGATCACCTACGCTACCTCATCGCAGTAACTGCTGTATTATATTCCGGTTTTACCTTTTTGGATGCCTACTTATTCCCTAATGAAATTTTTTCGCTACGGTTTTTACGCTTTGGATTTTATTTACCCATAAGTATTGTTATATTTTTACTTACTTTTTCTAATTTCTTCCATAAATTATGGCAGGAAATACTATCTTTTTGGTTTTTCTGTACGGGATTAGTCATCATATTAATGCCCTTCTACCTTGAAAGCCCGGACAGGGATTTATATTATGCAGGCTTGATGCTCGTTTTATCGGGTGGGCAATCCCTTTTGCGCACTGGTTTTATTTATAGTCTTATCACAGGTACTAGCATTTGGATCATTTATGTACTTTCTGCTATGTATGGCTATTCTACGGAAACAAAAACCATCATCACAAATGCTTCTTTTTTACTATCAATGAACATATTAGGAATTTATACCACTTATACGCTGGAGTATTATATCCGTCAGGAATTCCTTAGCCAAAGGATGTATGAGAAGCAAAAAGAAGAAACAGAATTAATAAATCAGGAGTTGGAAAACCGTGTCAGACAGCGCACCATAGAACTGGAAATTGCAAAAACCAAAGCAGAAAAAGCCGATCGTTTAAAATCTGCTTTTCTTGCTAATATGAGCCATGAAATCAGAACACCTTTAAATTCAATTTTAGGATTTTCAAACCTCCTCAATGACACATTAGAGGATAAAGAGGAAAGGGAATTTGCAGGCATTATTATTAAGCAAAGTAATGAGTTGCTGAATCTGGTCAATGATATAGTGGACATCTCCAAGATTGAAGCGGAAGAAATTCCTTTTCAAAGATATGAGATTGATATTAAAGAGTTTATACAAAACATTTATCATGATTTTATGGTAAAGCAGGACAAACTCATGAAAAAAAACCTCATGTTCCGGCTCAAATTACCCGACAGTAAATGGGACAATTTAAAAATAACATCTGACAAATACCGCCTGCGGCAATCCATCGCCAATGTTTTGGACAATGCCTTCAAATTTACTGAAGAAGGTTTTATTGAACTGCGCTATGAAGTCATTGAAAGCACTGATGACAACTCAAATTTTCGGGGGCATAACTACATAAGCATAGCGATTCAGGACAGTGGCACAGGAATTAGCCCGGAGCTTATGCCCAATATTTATGACCGATTTGTAAGAACAGACGATTTCACAATAAAGCATTATCGCGGAGCCGGTTTAGGGCTTACCATTACCAAGCAAATCCTGGATTTAATGCATTGCAGTATTTCTGCAGTATCTAAAGTAAACGAAGGCAGCACTTTCCGTATCGACATCCCATTACATACCTGAATATCAGTAACATAAAATTTTATCCACAATATCAGTTCCTGCCTGCATTTATTGTAATTTTGCATGACTATGGATAAAATTTTTAGTCAGGGACTGAGCAAAAGCCAGTCGAAAAACGAGAAACAGGCACAAAATAATGCCAAACAATATTTACATCAAACAGCCTTAGATCATGGGCGGATACCTCCGCAGGCCATTGATATTGAAGAAGCAGTATTAGGAGCATTAATGCTTGAAAACAATGCGCTTACACAAGTAATTGACATCTTGAAAGCCAAAGCCTTTTACAAAGAATCACATCAGTTGATTTATACAGCCATCGCCAACTTATTTGCCAAATCCGAACCTGTTGACCTGCTCACAGTTACAAATGAATTAAAATCTGATGGAAAACTGGAAGCGGCAGGAGGCGCTTATTATCTCAGCCAACTGACCAACAAAGTAGCTTCTGCTGCGAATGTTGAATTTCACGCAAAAATCATCATCGAAAAGTATATCCTGCGCTCATTGATCACTATTTCATCCGAAACAATCCATGATGCCTACGATGACACTTCGGATGTTTTTGACCTTCTTGACAAAGCTGAAGGAAAAATGTTTCAAATATCAGAAGAAAACTTCCGAAGATCGCATGACACTATGGAAAGCCTGGTGAAACAATCGATGGATGAAATTGAGCAGGCCAAAAACCATGATGGAAAACTGCGTGGCGTGCCCTCCGGTTTCACCGAAGTTGACCGCATGACCAATGGCTGGCAAAAATCTGATTTAGTAGTGCTCGCAGCCCGCCCCGGTATGGGGAAAACTGCTTACACACTGAGTATGGCAAGAAACATCGCGGTTGACCATAAAATTCCGGTTGCCATTTTCTCACTTGAAATGTCTTCTGTTCAATTGGTTACACGGCTTATTTCCAGCGAATCCAAAATCTCGGCAGACACTTTAAAGAAAGGCACCCTCAAAGCTTATGAATGGGAACAGCTCAATGCCAAGATCAACAACCTGATATCAGCACCAATTTACATTGATGACACACCCTCACTTTCTGTTTTTGAATTACGGGCAAAATGCCGCCGGCTGAAAGAACAACACAAGATTCAGATCATCCTAATCGACTATATCCAGTTAATGACGGCTGGTATGGACAATAAAAACGGCAACAGGGAACAAGAGATCAGTTTGATCAGCCGGTCTTTAAAAGCACTCGCCAAAGAGCTGAATGTTCCGGTAATTGCACTTTCGCAGCTCAGTCGTGCCGTTGAAACCCGTGGCGGCCTTAAAAAGCCGATGCTTTCCGACCTCCGCGAATCCGGTGCCATTGAGCAGGATGCCGACATGGTAATTTTTATCTATCGTCCGGAATACTACCAGATCGACAATGATGAAAAAGGAGATACTGCCGGGAAAGCCGATATCATCATAGCCAAACACCGTAATGGTGCTTTAGGCGAAATCCGTGTTGATTTCATCGCTAAATATGCACGTTTTCAGGATCCTGAAGATTTCAGCACTATGGGGCTACCGGCTATGGATAGCGAAAACAATGAAATGTCGCCCAATAGTGATTTTGATTCCGGCCAACCATCAACTTATACGGTACCTTCAAAAATGAACGACGATGATGCGCCTTTCTAGAGCCTGATTGTTTCCTTGCAGAAGAATCAAAACAATTTGCCCGATTTACCGTTCTTTTTGTAAACAGCATTATATGAAATTTATCAGAATAATATTTCTTTTCGTTATTTTCTTCTCCATTCAGCAAATCCATGCGGCCTATTTGCTTATACCCATGGACCGAAGCCAGAAGAATCATTTAAAAGCTTATGGCATAGCTTACTGGATTTTGCAGCAAGATGTTGAAGTGGACTGGCTACTCAATTATCGTGGTGGCAGTTTTATGTGCAAATTTCACGAAGCCATCGAGGACGAATGCCTCATCCGCGGGGTCAGCTATACGGTTATTGCCAACAGCCAATCCACGGCAATATTGCAGGAAATATCTGATCCGCAATCTAATATGGATGCTGTTAAACTTCATAAAGCGCCAAAGGTTGCAGTTTATTCCCCAAAAAACAAGCAGCCCTGGGACGATGCCGTAACTTTGGCCATGACCTATGCCGAAATACCCTACGATGTTATTTATGATCAGGATGTTATGGAAGGAGTTTTACCAACTTACGACTGGCTGCACCTACACCACGAGGATTTTACCGGGCAATATGGCAAATTCTGGGCACGCTACCGAAATGCATCCTGGTATATTGAAAATCAAAAGGAAGCAGAAAAAACAGCCCTTGAGCTTGGCTTTAACAAAGTAAGCCAATTAAAGCTGGCTGTGGTAAAAAATATCCGCGATTTTGTTTTGGGCGGAGGTTATCTTTTTGCAATGTGCTCTGCACCGGACAGTTTTGATGTAGCCCTAGCTGCCGATGGAGTGGATATTTGCGATGTAATGTTTGATGGTGACCCGCCTGATCCGAACGCTCAGCAAAAACTGGATTACAGTCAATGCCTGGCTTTCAGGAATTTCAGTATAAACCAAAATCCTTATGAGTACGAAGTCAGTTCCATTGATATTGATGTAATGAAAAGGAGGATCAACCAAAAAGACGACCTTTTTACACTTTTCGAGTTTTCGGCAAAATGGGATCCTGTGCCCACAATGTTGTGCCAAAACCATGAAACTGTTTTAAACGGCTTTATGGGGCAATCAACAGCCTTCAAAAGAAAGTACTTAAAGCCTAATGTATTGATTATGGGCGAAACTAAAAACCTCGACGAAGTCCGATATATACACGGTGAATACGGCAAAGGCACCTGGACTTTTTATGGCGGCCACGACCCGGAAGATTACAGGCATTTTGTTGGCGATCCACCCACAGACTTAAACCTGCATCCCAATTCACCGGGATACCGCCTGATACTGAACAACATCCTCTTCCCTGCTGCCAAGAAGAAAAAACAAAAAACGTAAAAAACGAATTAATAAGGAATTGATCTTCTCCCTGTGGTATCAAGAGACTCTCCACTGCTATTCATCCCGTTTACGCTATACCAAATTGAAGGATCACAACGGGAAGCGGAGGTGTCACCGGACGAGGAATAGCTGTAATTTAAATAAACAGAACTGATGTCCAAATCCGGCATGCTCATAAATACATGCCCGGAATTGATCCATCTACAGGCAAATGGTTTTACCAATGTATCACGAATTGTATTAAAAAAACGGTCGAACTGAAAGGAACGTCCATTGGATTTTCCTACAATTAATAAACTGTCATCGCTTAAATCCTCCGGGCTTCGCTCAATATTTTTCCAATAAAAAATATAATCCGTCGCATAAGCAATTTCATATTTACCATCTTTCTGATAATCAAGAATTCCATTACGCAGCTCGTACGAATAGACAGGATAAGCAGAAGCAGCGCTATCAAGACATGTAAGTGTAATCCGGCCTTTTACTTTTCGGTTTTGGGAGATATAAAAATCTTCTAGATTAATATACGCGCCGGAGCCCGGACTAAAAAAACTCCCCCCAAAAAACTCCAGAGTAAAGTGTCCTTTTTTCAAACGACTATCGGAACCATAAATATAGTTATCGCCATAATCGATCATAATTACGCCATTTTCCATTTTGAATGCCCGAGCGGAATCGATCAAAGCTTCGCCTTGCTGGTTTAAAGGCCGGCTCACATAGCACAATGCCACAACACGGATAAAATCATCATAAACTGCCTGCGCCAGAAGATAGCTATCCACAGCATGCTGATTGATATCAATATCATTTAAACCGGTGTCTTCATCAATACAGCTCACTGTTCCTGCAATCAGGAAGAGCACAATTAATATATAGCTTAACCCTTTTTTCAATTTTTTATTTTTCGATGATATGATACGAAGGAATAATGAATTTGTTCCTCAATATCAAAATTTTCTATGCGCTCAAATTCCGTCCATTCCTCCTGCTTTATTTCCGGGAACTTTGTATCACCCTCAAAACTTGCATGGATCTCCGTGATATACAACTTATCAGCGAAACCGATTGCCTGATCATAAATTTGCCCGCCGCCAATAACAAAAGCTTCTTCATCCGGATTTAAGGTTTGCAGTGCTTCATCAAGCGATCGTACCAGCATAGCTCCGTCTGCCTGATAATCAAGATTTCGGCTGATCACAATATTTTCCCGTTTCTTTAAAGGGCGAAAGGGAAGCGATTCCCAGGTTTTGCGTCCCATAATGATTTTTGAGCCTAATGTCAGCTTTTTAAAACGCTTCAGGTCTTCACTGATGTGCCATGGCATATCGCCATTATTGCCAATAATACCATTAGATGAAACTGCTACGATTACGGATAAACTCATTATTGATTAACGAACTTAGGGTGAATTAATTATATGCTAATTTTTCCTTTGATATGAGGATGGGCTTCATAGTTTTCCAAATAAAAATCATCAAAGGTATAATCAAAGATGGAATTATGCGGTTGGATTATCATTTCCGGCAGGGCAAAAGGCTTCCGTTTGAGCTGGGTTTTTGCCTGTTCAATATGGTTTAGATAGATATGCGCATCACCAAGGGTGTGCACAAATTCGCCTTCCTGCAAGCCCGTAACCTGGGCCATCATTTTCAAAAGTATGGCATAGGAAGCAATATTAAAAGGAACGCCCAGAAAAACATCCGCACTGCGCTGATAGAGCTGACAGGACAATTTTCCACCGGCAACATAAAACTGAAACAATATATGACAGGGCGGCAAGGCCATATTCTCCAATTCACCTACATTCCAGGCACTTACAATATGCCTGCGGGAATCCGGATTGTTTTTAATCGATTCAATTACCTGACTGATCTGGTCGATATGTCGGCCACCGGGAGCCGGCCAGCTACGCCATTGATAGCCGTAAATCGGACCCAGATTGCCCTTTTCATCGGCCCATTCATTCCATATGCGCACCCCATTTTCCTGAAGATAGCATACATTGGTATCACCGCTCAAAAACCACAAAAGTTCATGGATAATTGATTTCAAATGCAGCTTTTTTGTAGTGAGCAAAGGAAAACCTTCGGACAAATCAAAACGCATCTGATAACCAAATACGCTGACAGTTCCTGTTCCAGTGCGGTCTTCTTTTTTCTGTCCTGTACTCAGGATATGGTCGAGCAGATTCAGATATTGCTTCATATTTAAAATCTTTTGTCGTAAGCTGTTTTTAATTGTCCCATTGCTTTTTCAATAAGGGATTTTGGTGCCGCAATGTTCAGGCGCATAAAGCCGCTCCCTCCTGTCCCAAAGCTTCTGCCTTCATTCAATCCTAATCCGGCTTCCTGAATAAAAAAGTCACGCAACTGATCATCTCCAAGCTTCAGGCCACGGCAATCGAGCCACACAAGATAAGTAGCTTCAGGGAATACAACTTTAATCCGGGGCAAATGTTCAGCAATAAAATTATGAACGTAGGTGATGTTTCCCTTCAGATATGCCATTAACTCCTCCAGCCATTCTTCGCCATAATTATAGGCAGCTTCCAGGGCTACATTCCCAAAAATATTCCCATTTCCCACATGCCAGCGATTAATGGTTTTCTCAAACTTTCCCCTCAGATCAGGATTGGAAATAATCATGTAAGATGTTGCCAGGCCGGCAATATTAAATGTTTTTGATGGCGCCATTGCCGTGATGGTATTGGCTGCAATTTTTTCAGAAACGGAAGCCAATGGCGTATGTTTATGCCCTTCAAAAATCAAATCGGCATGTATTTCGTCCGAAAGCACCAACACACTGTGTTTCAAGCATATTTCGCCCATCCTTTGCAGCTCTTCTTCTGTCCATACTGTTCCTCCCGGATTATGCGGATTGGAAAGCAGGAACATTTTCACATTATTATCGACGATCTTTTGCTCAAAATCCTCAAAATCAATATTCAAACGACCATTGGACAGCCTTAGTGGATTTTCGATCAATAGGCGTTCAAAATCTTTCACCGCATTGAAAAACGGAAAATAAACCGGAGGCTGCACCAAAACCGCATCGCCTTTTTCTGTATAAGCCTCAACAGCCATATTCAGGGCCGGAACGATACCCGGGCTAAAAAGGATGGTTTCGTTCTCCACTTTCCATTGATGGCGCTTTTGATTCCAATTGATGATTGCATCAAAAAAAGACTGAGGGCGAATGGAATAGCCCAGAATTTCATGTTCTGCGCGTTTGCGCACTGCGTCCATGATAAAAGCAGGCGTGCGGAAATCCATATCGGCAACCCAAAGCGGGATCACATCATCGGTATTAAAAAACATCTGCCGCAAATCGTATTTCACGGAAGCTGAGCCCTTTCGGGAAGGACAATCATCAAAAGAGTAAGTCATAGCTATGTTTTGTGCTACAAAAATAGTATTTATAAGAGAGCAGTGATGTAATTCTTGAGTTGGGATTTTTCCCGCTTAAATTTCAAAGCCTGGTTTCCGGAAGAACAAATAATAATGTTCAGAAAAAAGCTCATCAATATATCACGCAATAACCAATATCAAAAATTCCATAAATCTGTTATCAATTCATTTTTTCAGTTTAATTGACAATAGGCAAACTATCAAACTGCCAATAACTTACTCTAAGTAGTTTCTGTCCATAATGTCCGATCTCAGCGTTATTCTTGTTCTGAAACCAAGTCATTTACTAAGGTAAACTCCTTGTTTTCAGCCCTGCGAATGCCTCGACCTCGAACATTCTGAATCAGAAACCCGACTTTATAGAGCAAACTCTCGACTCTGTGGACAAGCTCTAAGTACATCAATTTAGCTACAATTAGGACAAGATAAAAAATTTAATAAATTGATTTACAACAACATAAACAATAAAAAAAATATCAAAATAATCAACAATATTGTTATATATTTGTGGTTAATATAGTGTTTGATTCATTTCCGGAAATAAGAACACCAACCAACATAATTAAAACCTTTTCAAACATGAAAAAAACAAATTTAACAATCAGCAGTATATCCTTCATACTGTTATCAGCTTTGCTATTCATTGCCTATAGCTGTTCAAGGGAACAGGAAGGCAATAAATCTCAAAAAGCGAATACAGAATTAAAGGAAAGCCTACCGGAACCTCCCGGAACAATAAGCATTACATGTACAGGAAATTGTGAAGACGGATCACAGTGCTATGCAGTAGTAAATGGCAATACCGGCAAAATACACTGTGTATGCGAGCCCTGTAAAATGAAGATCGACAAATCAAACACGGACAAAAACACCATTACGAAAGCTGATATGCCCAAAATGATGCAGCATTTTCTGGACTATATCAAAAAAACGCATAAAACTGAATCTTACGGAATCACTGAGTTCAGCCACTCTTTTTATGAAGACTCCGAATTAGTCAGGATATTTTATATTATCAATGATGATTTTTCGTATGAATACAGCTTGGTTTTCGTAGTTAAATACCAGGATGGGGACTCAAAAGCTCAACAACCTCCATCAACTTTATTAGTTGACTGCCATGGGAGTTGCGATGATTCAAACAAAGAATGTGTAGAAGTGTATAACCCAATAACCCAAAAAATATCATGTGGTTGTGCGGGAGACAATTGCAAAATGGCTATTGAGGATTAAAGGCAATAAACATGTCCGGTTAACCCATGAAGAATATTCTCATCCTGATAAACCGGACATATTTCTATCCCTGCTGCCGCGAATAAGGTGCAGCATCCTGTGCAGCAAAAAATCCTTTCCTGTATTTAAAATACCCGCTGATCGCGATCATAGCGGCATTATCGGTACTGAACTGGAAAGCGGGAAGATAGGTTTTCCATCCCAGTTTTTTGCTCCGTTCTGCCATTGCCAATCGCAATCCGGAATTTGCAGAAACCCCTCCGGCTATTGCAATTTGCTTTATCCCTGTATCTTTCGCTGCCTTTTCGAGTTTATCCATCAAAATTTCAATAATCGTCCGCTGCACCGATGCCGATAAATCATTTTTGTTTTTTTCAATAAAATCCGGATCATTCCGCAGATTATCACGAAGGAAATACAGTATTGAAGTTTTTAAGCCGCTAAAACTATAATCGTAGTCCGGCATTTTTGGCTTGGGGAAATTGAAAGCATTAGGATTCCCTTCTTTGGCCAGTTTATCAATTACCGGCCCTCCGGGATAAGGCAAGCCCATGATTTTGGCAGCTTTATCAAATGTTTCCCCGGCGGCGTCATCAATAGTTTTTCCGAGGATTTCCATATCAAAATAATCGCGGACAAGCACAATTTGCGTATGCCCACCTGAAACGGTAAGGCACAAAAAGGGGAATTCGGGTTTCCCATCCGTATTTTTGTTGGCGATAAAATGCGCCAAAATATGCGATTGCAGATGATCGGCCTCTACCAATGGGATTCCCAGACCCAGAGCAAAACTTTTTGCAAAGCTCACGCCCACCAGCAAAGACCCAAGCAATCCCGGGCCACGGGTAAAAGCCACAGCATTCAAATCTTCTTTTTTGATCCCTGCATCCTGTATGGCTTTATGGATTACGGGGATAATATTTTGCTGATGTGCCCTTGAGGCCAGCTCAGGCACGACACCACCAAATTCACGATGCACATTTTGACTGGCAATTACATTCGACAAAACCACATTATCTTTCAAAACCGCAGCTGAAGTATCATCACAGGATGATTCAATTCCTAAAATATAAACAGGCATTTATTCTAATTTTGCGCAAAAATACTCCATTCATCCTTTTGCTAAATACTTTTAACAAATCTAATCCATTAGAGATTTCCTTTTTTGGAGAATGAAAGCTATTTTTGCAATTTATTGGTGCGAGCAGATTAATCACTTATACAACACAGACAGCATGCGTTTGCTATCCCGCGAAATGGAAAAAATCAAAAAATCCATCAGAAAGGACATTTCTGCCGGGCATGGTGTGAACCAGGTTTTTAACAATATTTTGACCCAATGGGGCATCAACCTTCAAACACACCGGAGAGCCGTAATTGAAATTGCCCATTACCTGAAAAAAATCCCGGCGCCAGCAACAAAAATACGGTTTAAGAAAAGCTCAATACTGTTGAGAATTATACTGGTGTTACTTTCTATCGGTTTATGCCTGATGGATTGGGAATCAATAAAACTGCTCTATTCCAGCGGACTTCCTGTTTACAGTTTGATTTCCGGCACCATAATCACTTTCTTTTTCCCATTCCTTTATTTGTTTTTCAGTTTTTACCTAAGGCTCAGCAAACCATTGCGGTTTAGCCGTCTTGGATGGATCTGTATTTTTGATATTTTCCGATTTATGCCTGTACTGAGCCTTTTTCTTCATGGAAACAGCCTCGTATTTCTTATCACTATTATCCTCAAAATCATCATCAGCGTACAAGCCTTCACTATTTCTGTAAACCTAAGAAACCCGTTTGAATATCACCAAAGTTATTATACAACATCATCGGGCATCCGAAAGAAAAAGCTGATTATCAAGTTTATTGAAGACAAATAAAACATCTGGAACCAATGAAATAAGCCATCCAAAAATTAATGCCCGGAGGATTTTCGGAACAGAATGGCTGCAAGCGGCCTGCAGCTTTTGCAATTTGCCTATTTTTGCAACCTGTTATATAAATCAACGTAGTAAAACATTATCAGAACAATCAGAAAAATAGCAAGGATAATCCTGCGGCTTGCGCTCATTATCACTGCATTAGTGATACTGTTGTTTACCATCATGCGCAGTACTGCCTTACAGAGCTATGTGGCTGGAAAAGCGGCAGGCTGGCTGAGCGAAAAGCTGGGCACAGAAGTCAGTATTGAAGGCTTTGGCATCCAATATTTTCTCGATTTGGAATTAAAGAATATACGTATCAAAGACGCAGAAAACAATGACTTTATCCGTATTGAAAATTTAACCCTTGACTTTTTGGGATTTCACTACCTCAAAAGGCAGCTTAAATTGGAATCAATCACATTAAGCGGTGCCGAAGTCGGCCTTTATAAAAAACATTTGGAAGGATTCAACTACAATCATCTTATTTCAGCCTTCAACAGCAAATCCGACAGCCTTGATGATATTGACGAAAATCAGGATATTCACTTACCGGCACTTGATCTACACTGCAAAAAATTACGCATAAAGAACACCCGCTTTATTTACGAAAACAACACGAGGCGCAGGCGACAGGGATTTGACTGGAATCATCTGAACCTCGACATTCGCCATCTGGTTTTATCAGAAATCCGCATGAATCACGACACGGTTTTTGTTATGATTGATTCACTGAAAACTACTGATACAAGTGGATTTGGCGTAGAAAAGCTCAGCGGGAACTTTTTCCTTAGCCCACAGGCATTTCGTGGCGAAAATGTGATCATCAATACTAATTATTCTGATTTGCATTTGGATTACAATTTCGCTTACAGCCAGTGGAACGACTGGAATGATTTCGAAAAAAGTGTTACGATTGAAACCAATATTACACATTCCAAACTAAACACTTCCGATATTGGTTATTTTTCGTCTAGTTTACAAAACATGTACAACACACTGTATTTCAGAGGAAAAGCAAAAGGGCGCATTGGGCACCTCAACGCTTCCGATTTTATTATCCGCTATGGGAAAGGCACGCACTTTATGGGGAATATTTCCATCAGCGGGCTTCCGGATATTGAAGAAAGTTTTATTTTGGCAGATGTTAAAAGCCTAGAAACCAACGCCCGTGATCTAAACAATTTAAGCCTGCCGGTATATGACGGGCAAAGGATTCGAATGGAATTACCAAGCCAGATCGAAAATCTGGGCTTTATCAGGATGAGCGGGGAGTTTAGCGGTTTTTATAATGACTTTGTTTCCAAAGGCCTGTTTAACACAGGTTTAGGAGGCTTTAAAACAGATATAAAATTAAAATACAACCCGAAAGAAGATATTTTCGAATATACCGGAGACCTAACGGCATCATCTTTCGACCTGGGGACATTTACCGGATATGCCCCGAATCTTGGCGATGTTAGTTTAAAAACCCACATCAACGGTAAAGGGTTTAGCATTAAAAATGCCCGGATGAAACTCGAAGGAAGCATTGATACGATCCGTTATAATAATTACGCCTACCGCAATATCCTGATTGATGCGCATGTCTCGGACAAACAGTTTAACGGAAGCCTCAATGTCCAGGACAAAAACATCGATTTTAATTTTAAAGGGCTGATTGATTATACGGAAGAAATCCCTTTATTCAATTTTGTGAGCACACTCAAAAGTGCCCGTCTTTTCGACTTGAACCTGAGAACCTTTGGCGATCCCGACGCAGTCCTTTCGGGTAAAATTGACGCCAATTTCCGGGGCGACAAACTCGACGATATACTTGGAAAGATAAGAATAGACAGCCTGAACCTCGCCGAAACAGAACGCAGTTACCTAATGAAGAAGGCAATTATTGAAGCCCGAAAAACCAATGACAGCAACAAACGAATCGACATTTACAGCGATTTTATCGATGCGCACATCAAAGGCACTTTCGATTTCAGTAAAATAGCTTCAAGCAGCCGGCAATTTGTCCATAATTATATTGCCAGTTTTCAGGCAAGCGATGAACACCTTGAGGAAATCAACGAAAACTACCAACTTGAATTCAGTGTTCTCTTTAAAGACACGGAAACCCTTACCGATTTGTTTTTCCCGGATTTAAAAATCAGTCCTTTATCCAGTATCAGCGGAAATTTCAATACAGGAAAAGCACTGCTCCAAATGAAAGGAAATGCAGACGAGATCGACTATAGGGGCATCAAATTTAAGAAATGGTTCCTGCACAGTTCCACGCTCAAAAATATCATGACTTTTTCTACGGGCTCCAACCGAATCGTCTTTCGGGAAGAAGGAGAAACCGATAGCCTGAACCTTGGCATTTCAGATTTTTCCGTTTATTCAAATGTCAGCAATAACCGGATATCCTTCATTTTTAAATGGGACGACCAAAAGAAAAAACTGCATAATTCGGGCAATATCAGGGGCATAGCAAATTTCATCGATTACCCGCTAACCAATTTGAGGTTTTCAGGATCTTCCTTCACCATTAATGATACTACCTGGACAATCCCAACCACAAATTCCATTGATTTTGATACGCTTGGAATCCATTTTGGCCATTTCACCCTAAAAGCGCCCGGCGAAGAAATCAGCCTCAGCGGTTCCTTAAGCAAGGATACGCTAAGCCGCTTTGATTTGGGGTTAAAAAACGTGAACCTCAGTAATTTTGACATGATCACGGCTTTGGCCGGAATTGATTTCAACGGACTGGTAGATGGTAGCATCAGCCTGAACAACATCTACCACGAGCCCCTTGTTTTTTCGGATTTGCGTATCCAAAACATGGAATTAAACCATCATAAACTGGGACAGGCAAGCCTTCGTTCAAGCTGGGACTATAGCAGCGATAAAATTCAGATTGATATCGTTTCCACCATCAAAGGCGAAGGTTATCAATATTCGCCTCTGGATATTAAAGGGAATTATTTCCCTGAAAACGACAGCATCCATTCAAACATCATTTTACAGAACCTCGACGCGGGCATTATTGAGCCCTATATGGAAGGCATAATCAGTGATATCGAAGGTTTTGCATCCGGCAATTTTAAAATAAACGGGCTGATCACAAAACCCGAAATTGAAGGGTCTCTTTCCGTAATGCGCGGTCAGGCACGGGCCGATTATCTGAATACGCTTTACACATATACGGGAGATGTATTCATCAGTGATGAAATTATCAATTTCAAAAACTTTATCTTTTACGATAGCCTGGGAAATCCTGCCCCGCTTTCGGGAAGCATTGGACATAATTATTTTAATAACTTCAAGCTCAATTTAAATTTGCAGCCCAACAATCTTTTCGCCCTAAATAACACTAAAACACAAAACAGTGCATTTTATGGATCAGCTTTGGTTTCCGGCGCAGTGAATATTGATGGAACAGATAATAATGTTTTGATGGATGTAAATGTGGAAACACAGGAGGGCACAGAAATAAACATTCCATTAAATACTACGGAAGATGTTTCTGAAAACAACTTTGTGACATTTATCAATGCGGAAGAAGCAAACCCGGACAGCCCAAAGAAAAGCGGGGTCAATGCCAATGTAACCGGTTTAAAACTTAATATGGATATGCGGCTGAACAACAAGGCCAATATTACCATATTCCTGCCCGAACAAAGCGGCAGCATCAAAGCACGCGGAAACGGTGACATTAAGATGAATATTGACGAAGAAGGCAATTTTGATATTGATGGCGAATACGTTATCCGAAGCGGCAGCCTGCTGATCAGGTTGCGGGGCATTTTGAACCGCATGCTCGACATCAACCAGGGCTCCAGCATTTCATTTGACGGCAATCCTTACGATGCAAAAATCAACCTTACAGCGACTTACAAATTGCGTACAACTTTAGCCGGGCTAGACCTTCCTTTAGACTCCACAGTGTTAAACGTGCGGACTCCTGTAAACTGCTTAGTTCGCCTGCAAGATGAACTAATGAACCCAAAAATCAGTTTTGGTATTTATTTTCCCGGCGTCGAAGAAGACATTAAAAACCTGATTTACAGCCGTCTCGACACAACCGATGAAGTAAGCATGACCAAACAGTTTTTCTCACTATTGGTGCTGAATAATTTTTCATTCCAATTCAACAACCAGGGTATCGCCAGCAGCATCAGCACATCATCCCTTAGCCTGATTTCCAATCAACTGAGCAATTGGTTATCGCAAATCAGTAAAGATTTTGATATCGGGATCAATTACCGCCCGGGCAATGAACTTTCGGCCGAGGAAGTGGAAGTTGCACTCTCAACACAGCTTTTTGATAACCGTGTAATCATCGATGGCAATATTGGCTATGCCGACCGTCAGAAGTACAGCTCACAAACCAGTGATATTGTGGGAGATGTAAATGTTGAGATTAAAATAACCGATGACGGGCAACTGAGGGCAAAAGTTTTTAACCGTTCCAATAATGTGGATTTGCTCAACACAACAGCTCCTTATACACAAGGCGTTGGTATATCCTATCGGCGCGATTTTGATAACCTGCGGGAGTTATTCGGTATAAAAAAGAAAAAGCATCCTAAACCGAAAAAACCTTAGCGCATCAGCTTCACCATGAGTTCGCGGATCAAATCACCGTCTTTCATATTGCCTGGATTTGCTCCTACGCCTTTGGATTTCAGATCAAATTCGCGCAAAAGCGAAACCATACCAAATAAACGGCCGGGCGAAAAATTCCGCGCAGCTTTTTCGTAATCACGCACAAAATACGGGTTTATAGATAATGCAGAGGCCACATTATTTTTTGATTTATCAGCCAAACGATGATAAATCAGGATATTAACAAAAAAACGCGTTAAAGTTGGCAACAAACGCTGAAGCGGATATTCTTTGGCATTACTTGCCATAAATGCTGCAATCCGGTTTACTTTATACAGGCTCCTTTCGCCGATGGCATTTTGCAGCTCAAATACATTATACTCTTTGCTGATTCCAATATTTTCTTCAACATGAGTTTCAATGATTCGGGTGCCGGCGGGCAGGTTAATAATCAGTTTGCTCAATTCATTGACAATTCGGGCCAGATCGTTTCCGAGATGTTCGGCAATAATCGCACTTGCCCGCGGTGTAATGGTAAATCCTTTTTGGTTTAACCATGATGAAATCCAGGGTGCAAGCTGATTATCGTATATTTTTTTGCTCTCAAAAATCACCGCATGCTTGTTAAAAGCCTTGTACAGCGCCTTTCGTTTATCCAGTTTTTTATATTTATAGCAAAAAACGAGAATCGTTGAGGGTTGCGGCTTTTTCAGGTATTCAACCAATCTGTCGGGTTCCTGGCTTTTGTCATTCCCCACAAAATCGCGCATATCCTGAGCTTCCTTTACGATGATCACCTGATGTGCGCCCATCATTGGAAAGGCTTTTGATTGACTGATGATGGTCTGGCGGTTCACATCGCGTCCATAAACCACAAGCTGGTTAAACTGCTTTTCCGTTTCATCGAGCACATTTTTCTCGATATAGGACGATATTTCATCAATATAATACGGCTCATCACCATGCAGGAAATATACCGGCTTGTAGATTTTATTTTTCAGGTCTTTGAATATCTGATCCCGTGATGCTACCATAAACAAGTAATTTGAATTTTTCAGGACAAAACATTATCCGCATACAAAATTCGGGAAAAATCCTCAGGCAAAAAAACGAATTTCGCGAAAACAGGAAAGCCGGCCCACAATATGGGAGCCGGCTTTCTCTAAATCAGTTCTTTTAATAGTCCGAACCCTGATAAATTGTAGCATCACCAATGGGCTCAAGTATCCCATTAAGTGTAAAGCTCACACCCGAATACATTCCCTGCACCATTACACTGGCCTGATCGCTGCCATAGAGGTTTACGGTAATTTGTGCCGAACCGGCCAAACCGTTAATGGTAAAACTCATCGTATAATGATTTTTCTTTTCGTTTTCATTCTCTTTCACATTGCGCAAATCCCCTTCGATGGTGATACCGCCAAGTCCGTTAAAACCGGGGTTCATGGCTGTACGGGGCGCAATTTGAATCACGCCTTTTCCTTCATTCACTTTCAGGAAATTAATGGATTCATCAGGGAAAATCTGCTGGCCACTGCGAAAGGTGATGGTTTGAGCCGTAACGATAAAGGTCTTGTCCTTCATCAGTTGCATGGCCTTCAGATATTTTTCGTGGGCTTCCTTTTTCTCCGCTTCCCTTTTTGCCTGCCTGGCTTCTTTTTTGCTTACTTCCTGCGCAAAACCTGTTATCACAAATAATGCACTTAACAGTATCAATACAAACTTTTTCATAATATTGGGTTTTATGGTTAGTGTTAAAATTCTATCAAATAAAAGCAATTGGCATACCAAAAGTATGGAATAATCCGCTCATTAACAATAATTAACTCACTTTTTTAGCAATATTGCCACACCCAGTAAAGCGGAAATAAATGAGGCAGCAAATATCCCCACCTTAGCAGCCTGAAGCAACACATCATCCTGAAAAGCAAGCTGGCTGATAAAAATCGACATTGTAAATCCAATACCGGCAAGGAATCCCGCGCCAATTATATCCTTCCTTTTAACACCATCGGGCATATCTGAAATTTTGAGGCGCACAAATAATTCAGTAAAAAGCGTAACACCAACAGCTTTACCGGCAACAAGACCCGCAATAATCCCAAGAGCCACCGGACTGAACAGCACATCAAGAATATTGCCCTCAATACGCACACCGGCATTGGCCAGTGCAAACAAAGGCAAAATCATAAAAGCCACTACCGGATGAAGGCTGTGTTCCAGCTTTTGCAGAGGCGTATGTGCATCATTGCTAAGCTTTTCAATATTTTCAACCAAATGCGCCTGACTGGACGTCAGCAATTTATTATCATTTGGTTTTGCGTTGTTAAAACATGTAAGAAGCTTTCCTAATTTATCAATAAAAGCGGTTTCATAAACCTTTGGGCGCGCAGGGATAGCAAAAGCAATCAAAACGCCGGCAATTGTGGCATGAACTCCCGAATAGAAAAATGAAAGCCAGACGCCCGCCAAGCCTACTACGGCATAAAAAGTTGTCCGCCTTACACCTAAACGGTTTGCCCCCACCAGCACGGCCAAAAAGAGAAAAGCTTCGATTAAGGCTGTAGTATTGATACTTTCGGTATAAAACACGGCAATAACCAGGATAGCACCAAGATCATCCGCGATTGCGAGGGCTGTCAGGAAAATTTTCAGGTTGATATTTACGCGTTTTCCCAGCAAAGCCAGAATTCCCAGTGCAAAAGCAATATCAGTTGCCATAGGAACGCCCCAGCCATCGGCATACTGTGCATCCCAGCCAATGGCTGTCATATAAAAAACAGCGGGGATTGCCATGCCTCCGATGGCCGCTCCAATAGGCAGAAGCGCTTTTCGTGGGCTGGACAGCTCACCGCCAATAATTTCGCGTTTGATTTCCAGGCCGACCGTAAAAAAGAAAATGGCCATCAAACCATCATTAATCCAATGTTGTAAACTTTTGGAAAGGCCAAAATCGCCCAAAGAGAAACTCAGTTTGGTTTTATACCAAATATCGGCATAAGATGAGCCATCACCGGAATTGGCCCAAATCAAAGCCACAACAGTTGCAATAATCAATAAAATACCACCTAAGGCAGCTTCGCTAATGAAGCGTGTAATGGGAAATGAGAGCAAATTCTTTTTTTGTTTCATAATCTGTTTTAAATCGGTTTCAGATATACAACTATTTTATAAACTTTTTGTTGAATTACCTTTGTGATGTAAAAGTAAAAAAAATTGGCAGACAGCTTCTACAATTCCATCAAATTTAGCAGGCTGCAAAAAACAATATTTGCCCTTGTTTCACGTTTTGGCCATAACATTCCAAAAAACTACAGGACATTGGATATTTATCTCAGGAAACAACGCTGGAAATGGTTTCTGCTCAGTGCAGCAGTCCTCATTATATTTGCCACTTTTCTTTATACAAACCGCATTATCCGTATTGTTGGCGAAGAAGAGCGTGACAATGTGCGCATTTGGGCCGATGCTATTCACCGCAAAGCCAGCCTGGTCAATTATACCGAAAGCTTTTTTGAGCAAATTGCCGAAGAAGAAAGAAGGCGGGTGGAAATGCTGGCCAATGCCTATAAACGCATTATTGATGCAGAAGACGATTCCGAACTGAGCTTTTCATTGAGTTTTATCGATAACAATAAAAACATTCCGGTAGTTATTACTGATGAAGACCGGAAAATCCTTTGGGCCATTAATGTGGATTTCAGCATGGACACCGTAAAATACTTAGACAACAAGCTTCTTGCGGAATTTGCACGTTACCGGCCGATTGTTATTAATTATTATAGAGACAAAAACCAATATCTTTATTACAAAGATTCAAAATTATTCAGCGGGCTCAAGGAAGTCCTCGATGACCTGACGCAATCTTTTTTTGATGAAGTAGCCTTCAATACGGCCAGCGTTCCGGTTATTATCACCGACAGCCTCGGCACAAAAGTTTATGCCAGTGGCAATATGCCCGATAAAAACCTGAACGATCCGGCAGTGCTCAAAGAAGTACTGGCCGATATGCGCAGCGAAAACGAGCCCATCATTATCCGTTTGACCGGCCAGGGCGAGCGCTATATTTATTATCAGAATTCAGGATTGCTGACAGAGCTCAGGCTCTACCCTTATGTGCAGTTTTCGATTATCGGGATATTCCTTTTGGTTGCCTACTTCCTGTTCAGCACCGCACGAAAAGCCGAGCAAAACCAGGTGTGGGTGGGAATGTCGAAAGAAACCGCACACCAGCTGGGCACTCCTTTGAGCAGCATGATGGCCTGGATAGAACTTTTGAAAATGGGTGATGAAAACAAAGAGCAGGCATTGGTTGAACTCGGGAAAGACATCAGCCGTCTGGAAGTTATCACGGAACGCTTCTCCAAAATCGGTTCTATTCCCGAACTACGGCTTGAGAACCTGAATCATGTATTGACAGAAACGGTTGATTATTTTAAAACCCGGACATCGCGGAAAATTAAATTTCACACCCTAATGCCCGACGAAACTATTGAAGTTCCGCTCAATAAACCACTTTTCAACTGGGTAATTGAAAACCTATTCAAAAATGCCATTGATGCCATGAACGGAGCCGGAGACATCCGCATTAAAATGAAAACAGAAGGCAGACTCGTTCATATTGATATCAGTGATACCGGAAAAGGGATTTCGCGCAGGAGGTTCAATACCATTTTCAATCCCGGATTTACCAGTAAAAAACGCGGCTGGGGACTGGGGCTATCGCTTGCACGCAGGATTATTGCCGAATATCACCACGGAAAAATCTTTGTAAAATCGTCGGCGCTGAACGAAGGCACTACATTCCGCATCACGCTGCATAAAAGCAAACTTTTCAATCCTTCAGAGGAATAAAAAAAACATTCTTCCATTTTTGATCTGCATTTCGTATATTTGTTAAGACGAAAAGCATAAGCTTTGGCAAAATTCAAAATATTGCCATGCAATACCGCTTCAAAACCTCTAAAACCAGAAATTATGAAAGGAATTGTTTTTGCGGAATTTATTGAAATGGTCGAAGCAAAATTCGGCTTTGAAACAGCCGACGCCATTATTACCAAATCCAACCTGGATTCGGGCGGAAGCTACACCAGTGTGGGCACATATCCGCATGAAGAAATGGTGCAACTGGTCGTTCAGCTTTCAAAAGAAACACAAACGGAAATCCCGGCACTGCTCGAAGCATTTGGTTTATACCTTTTTGAACGCTTCTCAAAACTTTATGGCGTATTCTTTGAAAACAAGGAAAACACCTTTGATTTCCTGATGGGCATTGAAGACTACATCCATGTAGAAGTAAAGAAGCTCTATCCCGATGCCCAGCTCCCCACTATCGAAGCTAAGATCATCAACAAAAACACCATGGAACTGCTCTACCGCTCCGAGCGCAAAATGGCTGACCTGGCTTGCGGGCTTATCAAAGGTTGTGCGCTGCATTTTGGAGAAGAAATAAGCATCAGGAAAGAAAATCAAACCCAAGACGGCAGCATAGTCCGCTTTGAACTTACCAAAGAATAAGCGGATGAGCCTGGAAGATGCCTTAAGGAGAAGTCTGGACCGCGAACGAAAAGCCAGAAAAGAAGCCGAGTCGATTATGGAACAAAAATCGCTTGAGCTTTATTATGCCAATAAAGAACTGCGCGAACTCAATGAAAATCAGGAAGCAATCATCAGGGAACGCACCGCTGAAATTGAAGAATCACGCTTTAAAATGAGGCAGGCCAAAGAAGAAGCTGAAGAAGCTACCCTGGCCAAATCCACGTTCCTCTCGAATATGAGCCACGAAATACGCACGCCGCTCAACGGCATTATTGGCATTACGGACTTGATGATTGCCGAAAACAAGCAGGAAGCCCTGGAAGAAATGCTCAGATCGGTGAAATATTCCGCCGACAATCTTTTGGGCATCATCAACGACATCCTTGATATCAGTAAAATAGAAGCAGGAAAACTCACTTTTGAATCCATTCCATTTTCCCTAAACCATATGCTCAACAACCTGCGCGATACCTTTAGTTTTAAAGCCCGCGAGAAGGATTTAAGGTTTTCTGTGGATATCGATGCAAACACGCCTTTTTACCTCAAAGGGGATAAAGTTAAGCTCAATCAAATACTGAACAACCTGATTGGCAATGCGTTCAAATTTACCGAAAAAGGCTGTATCGAAATATCCTGCAGCCATGCCAAAGCAGAAGGCCGTGACACTTTATTTTTCCGTGTCAAAGACAGCGGAATTGGTATTGCCAAAGAAAAACAGGAACAAATTTTCCAGAGTTTCACCCAATCGAGCAGCAGCACCAGCCGCAAATACGGCGGTACCGGACTGGGACTTACCATTACAAAAAACCTGATTGAACTTCAGGGGGGAGCAATCAGGCTGGAAAGCGAAGAAGGAAAAGGGAGTACTTTTTCATTTCAAATTCCAATCGAAATTATTGAAGAACAGGAATTCCGTAAGCAGCAGGAGTTAAAATTTGATTTTGAGCCCTTCGAGCACAACCATGTGCTGGTAGCCGAAGACAATAAAATCAACCAATATGTTATTTCGAATATCCTAAAAAAATGGAAACTGGAAGCTGATATTGCCAATAACGGACTGGAAGCCCTTGATTATCTTTCCAATTTCAGTTACGAATTGGTTTTAATGGATATCCAAATGCCTGAAATGGATGGCATTGCAGCCACGAAAGCCCTTCGGGAAGGGAAAGCCGGCCCAAAAAACAGGAACATTCCCGTTATTGCGCTTACTGCCAATGCATTCACCGATATTGCCGACCAGGCCAATGAAGCCGGAATGAACGGTTTCGCCACAAAACCCCTGCAGCCGGTACGTTTATACAACAAAATCAAAGAAGTTTTAAAAGATGGAAAACAATACCGATCCCAATAGCCTTCACCTGACAATACTCAATAATCTTCCCCTTGCGCTCGCCTGTGTGAAACGCGACAGAAAAGTCGTTTTTCTTAATAATACTTTTTTACAAATTTTTCAGCCTTCGAAAAAAACAGACGGAGAACTCTGTGGCGATTTGATGGGCTGCACCTATCATGAATCAGAAAAAAACAACGATTTCTTCTGCGGGCATTGTCCCATTAAAAAAATCATCGATCAGGGATTTGAAGGCGAAAGCGTACGTAATTTCCTGTTTAACAAATCGCTTAAAATAGCCGGAAAAACTGCACTGCATATGCTTTCTCTTTCCTCTGTGATACTGGACAATGAAAGATTGCTTCTCATTATCGAAGACAAAACCGAGGAAGGGGAAGATGCCTTAAAAAACCTGGATCAACTCAGCTGATATGGCAGGAATTTATGTACACATCCCCTTTTGCCACAGCAAATGCCATTATTGTAATTTCTTTTCGCTGGCGAGCCTCAAAAACCATCCGGAAATACAGGAAGCTCTGCTCAAAGAACTTAAAATGAGGCAAAAGGAAATTAATCCGGAAATGATTAACAGCATTTATTTTGGCGGGGGAACCCCTTCCCTCTTTCCCGGCGGGTTTTACCATAAATTTCTGGATCAGGCCCAAAAGATGTTCCGCTTATCAGCAGATGCGGAAATTACACTGGAAGCAAACCCTGAAGACATAACGGAAGCTTATCTTAATGCACTGCCCGAACGTATCAACCGCATCAGTTTGGGCATACAGTCGTTTCAAGATCGTGAGCTGGAAGTTTTGGGACGAAAGCATAGCACAGAAAGCTCGGTCAAGGCACTGAAAATCCTGAACAGTTCGCGTATCAACAACATCAGCATCGACCTGATTTACGGGCTTCCGGGCAGCTCCGGGGCAGATTTGAAATACAATTTTGACTGCCTCAGCGATTTTGACATACAGCACCTTTCGGCCTATGCATTAACCATCGAAGAAGGAACGGCCCTGAATTACCTGATACGCAAGAATAAATTCAGCGCAGCGCAAGACACTCAATATGAATCTGATTTCCACTTAATGCGCCAACTCGCGCGTAAAGCAGGCTTTCAGCATTATGAAATTTCCAACTTTGCGAAAATGGGCTTTGAAGCACGGCACAATTCTGCTTATTGGTCGGGCGCGCCCTATCTCGGACTTGGCCCTTCTGCCCATAGTTTTGACGGAAAACAAAGGAGCTGGAACATCAACAGGATTTCGGAATATCTGCAAGGCATTAACAAAGGTAAATTAGCACAAAATAAAGAAATCCTGAATCCTACAGACCGCTTTAACGAACTGATCATGACGGGACTAAGGACAGCAAAAGGCGTTTGCAGCCATGCATTGATAAAAACAGGCGGCAAGGAATTATACGATAAAATGCTCGCTGATGCAGCAGAATATTTAAAGCAAGGCAAATTGATTTTCAGGGATGAATATTTGATTATCCCACATGAATTCTGGTTTTTAAGCGACCGGATCAGCTCAGATTTGTTTCAGCTGGACTAATAGCTGTCGTCATCATATTGTGTTTCATATGCTCCTAAATCAGGTGTATCAGGACGAGGATTTCCTAAAATATCAAACTCCACGCCCATAGGAATACCTTTGTTGCGCGCAGGGCTTAAGCTGTCGAGCTGGTAATTGCCAAGCGTATAATCCACAAAAAGAGGATCTTCGTTTATGATACATTCGGTTAGATGCGCCGCAGGGATTTCGGCTTCGGTACGCAGCAGGCAATGATCGAACTGAAAATCAAGCTCCGTGCTTTCGGGATGCATATAGGTAAAAACTTCCGTTGCATCCGTACCGTAAACAATGCTGTTGCCCATATAAAGCTCTGAAGGTTCAACTTTTATATTGCCATCGCTGGTGCTGAAATAATCCGAAAACAGAAAGGAAGCCCCATCGTGCCCCGCATAATTCCCGATTGTGGTTTGCTTGAAATTATAAATCCCTCCATTGAGCGAAACCGCATATTCGTTGCAAGCAGCAAACACACAGTTTTCGGATGTGATCACCGTTGCAGAAGCTCCAATTGCGCCCACGCTCATGTTTTTCACAATAGTATTTTTCAGGATTAAAGTCGGGTTCTGGCTGTTGGGATTGAAAAAATCGACCTGAAGTCCCAGCACACCATTTTTGATTTCCGCATGATTGATATAGTTGTTTTTGCTGCCTTCAGAAAACCAGATCCCACCCCATTGACCGGGCAGTTCATCATAAAAACTCTCAAGGCGATCGCCACTGAAATGCACCAGGCTATCGGCTTTACCATCAACTATCAACGAGCCATCGCGATAGACCATTAAAACGGAGCTGTTATGAAAATGCACCCTGCAACCTTCCTTGATATGCAAAGTAGCCAGCGAATCCACAACCAGCCATCCATAGATCACATAAGGCTTGTCATTTTCCCAAACCGTATTTTCGGATATTGTGGAATAATCCGGGAAATTCTGCGGATGATTGGTAGGAGTATAATAATGTGCATCCTGCCCCCAGGCCACCAAATCCACATCCTGTTCATTGCCATTGGTTTCAAAAATAATGCTGTCCTGACGGATAAGCGGCGCATTTTGCTGCGTAGGATCTATGGTTGCTTTCACAAAAATAAAAAGGCTGTCTTCTGCCCTTATTTCCACATCATTAATACTGGAAACCGGGCTTCCGTCGATATTGATCTGATATTCGCTTTTGCTGCCACCCGCGAGATAAATCCGGGAAATATTCACTGCCTTATCGTGATTATTGTAAACCGTAAGCGTTTGCGTGACGGTTCCAATGGTTGTAAAAACCGTATCAAACAGCACGGTATCGGCTGAAAAAGCAAGCTTTATTGATGGGTTTGTATCGATTTCATCGTCTTTGCGGCAACTGGCCAGCAGCATCCCAACAACAGTCAGCAGCAAAAAAGCAAATAGAATGTTCCGTTTTTTCATTATTACTAAAGATTAGCAGACAAATATACAGTCTTTTAGGGCTTCGCAGCAATTTGAACACAGATTGCATTGTACCTTAGATTTATTTACGAAGAAATAAAATTAATATTGTTTGGACTTTGAAGAAGATCTTCACAAGGAAATAAAAATCACTGCAGCGCTGCCGCTAAAATCCTCAAAGCTCAGAATGAACTGCAAGAGCAAGGGTGAGATTTAAAATACTAATCCGGTTTAACCCAATGAGACCTCTCCTCGCTCGCTCGTCGAGGTGACGCTCCTATCTGCAATTTCCGCTAATGGGGATTTTGAGCGTCTCAGCGGTAATCCTTTTCACCGCAAAGACACAAAGACGCAGAGAAACGCCGGTGCGCCTCAAATCCTACAGCAAAAAACTCCGCGAAACTCCGCGCCTCAGCGTCTCAGCGGTTAAAACACGCTCTCCTTCGCGCCCTTCGCGTTCTTCGTGGATAAAAAACAGCCCGCGCCAGCCAACCTTTGCGCCTTAGCGCCTTAGCGTGAAAAAAACCACCGAGCAAAGCGAAAATTAAAGCACCCCTTCGCGCCCTTTCGCGTCCTTCGTGGTTAAAAAAACAGCCCGCGCCAGCCAAGCTTCGCGCCCTCAGCGTTCTTCGCGGTTAAAAAAGAGGTTGAGCGTAGCGAAACAAAAAACCTCAGCGCTCTACGCCGCCGAAGGCGATCCCTGAGCTTGCCGAAGGGCGTCCTACATTTCTATACACCAAAGCAAAATCAGAGCATAACATCAAAAAAACACAAATATCATTGCAAACCGATCTAAACCCAAACACAATTTTAATAAAACCTACTCAAAAATACATGAAAACACAAAGTACACTTTTACAAGTATTTAGCCAATATAGAATAAAAAAAACAACAGTCTTTTCCAAAAAAGACAAGACATTCTAAAAATACAAACCCATTAATCTCTGAATTTCAGTTTGATAAATAAGAAAATCATGAACAGCATGAAAAAAAAAAAAAAAAACGACACAATTCTTGCATATAAAGAAATAACCTAATACATTTGGAGCGTGAACCTGAGATTATATACACCAACAATAATTGGAATGAATAAAGAAAGCAATAGCAAAACCGGAAATATCAAATGAAATCACGCAAAGGAACAAATAAGATTGAAAGCAGATAAAAAACAGGATAAACCGCTATATCACTGCTCCTGAGCCAAAACAAGAACCAATACAAAAACAAAACAATGAAAAAACTTATACTCATATGCGCCCTGCTTTTTGCCGGCAGCAGCTTTGCTCAGGTTTTAGAGCAGGACTCCCTGGCTCTGGTGGCCTTTTACAACAGCACCGGCGGCCCCAACTGGAACAACAATGCCAACTGGCTTACAGGACCGGTGAGCACATGGTATGGGGTTATTGTGGAAGGGAATAGAATTAAAGAACTTTCTTTTTGTTCGGATAATAATTTAAATGGCTCTGTACCCGAAGAAGTAGGAAATATAAGTGAAGTAGAAACCTTCATAATAGGAAATAATCCATTCATTACAGGTAAATTACCTGAATCAATTGGGTTACTAACTAAACTAAAATGGTTTGGTATAGGGAATTGTTCCTTAACAGGAACAATTCCCTATACCATTGAAAATTGTTTCAATTTAAAGCAGCTCGTTTTATCCCAAAATAATCTAAGTGGTACTATTCCGCCTGGAATAGGCAATCTCGATAGCCTAATGTTTCTCTTCTTGCACGACAACCAACTCACCGGAACCATCCCTCAGGAGCTGGGAAACTGCGAAAGCCTTGTTACATTAAACCTCGACAACAACCAGCTCTCGGGCAAATTACCTGAAAACCTTGGCAATATTTTTAAAAACTCATTGCATAGCGGCAATAGTATAACCCTATACCTTGCCAACAACAATTTTACGGATTCTATCCCCCACTCATGGGGCGACAAAGAAGTCCTGGGCGGTTCTTTTAATTTCTCGGGCAACTCTTTTTCCTATATACCCCCTTGGAAATGCTGGATTATAGATGAATTGTCCATAGAAAAAAACAAAATGACATTTGACGACATAGAACCCCATTTTGTGGGATATATGTGGTATAATTATTCCCCTCAGGACAGAATGGAAAAACAGATAGATACGGCCCTTGCCCCGGGCAGCAATTATTTTATTTATTCGGGCACTGGAGGCGAGCATACAGAATATTTTTGGTACCGAAACAACGAACTGATATTGCAAAGCCATGAGGCAGACACTCTTTTCATCAACAATATTACACATGCCGATACCGGAAAATATTACTGTATGGCAAGAAATTCACTGGCCACCCAGCTGACCCTATACAGGCGCCCTGTTTATATCCGGATCGACAGCGCGGTGAACATTGCCAGTTTAGCCCAACAACAGGGCTTCCGTGTTTTCCCAAACCCTGCCGCCAACTCAATAATGCTTTCATTGCCCCAGCCACAATACAATGTAACGCTCAAAATTTATGATATGCACGGCAAATGCATGTTTAGCAGTGAACACGCCTGCTTAAACAACAAAACAAAAATTGATGTCTCAAGCCTCCAAAAAGGCGCTTATCTTTTGCTGATACAAACAAAAAAATATACCCAAACCGCTAAATTCATAAAAAACAGGCAGGGCATAAACCGCTAAATCACTGCTCCTGCCTGTAGTTAAAAAATCAATAATTAATCTTTTAACCGTACAAAAGTATGAAAAAACTAAAATTCAGTGCAGCTTTCTGCATAGCTATGCTACTGCTGCAAGGGCTTTATGCCCAGTACACAGGCCAGGCATCAATCAACCCCGATTCCGCACGTGTCTTCACACGTGGCTTAGCAGAAAAACCACTATCTTTAGCCCATGAGTCGCAACTATAAATTTCATAATCCAGAGGGTGTGTGTTTTGTTAGCTTTGCTGTTGTTGAGTGGATAGATGTTTTTACAAGGATCGAATACAAAGACATACTTCTCGACACATTTCGGTATGCGCAGCAAAACAAAGAATTGTAGCGTCCTGATTTTGGTTGACACTTAAGCAGTACCGCGCGTGAGGACACGCGCGGCAGCTGGGGCATTGTAGCTACAGCGTAGCGGTGAGATTTAAAATACCAATCGGGCTTAACCCAATGGGACTTCTCCTCGCTTACTCGTCGAAGTGACGCTCCAATATACAATTTTCGCTAATGGGGATTTTGAGCGTCTCAGCGAGAAAACCAAACATCCTGCGCCAGCCCTCAGCGCCTCGGCGCCTCAGCGGTAAAAACACGCACACTCCTTCGCGCCATTCGCGACCTTCGTGGATAAAAAACAGCCCGCGCCAGCCAAGCTTCGCGTCTCAGCGGTAAAAACACGGTCATCTGCCTAAACTAAAAGAATAAAGATCACTGCTGCACCTGTTTCGCGCTTTTTCAATGCATTTCTTTAAATATCTCCGCGGCGCTGCCGCTGGATTTGCTAAACTCCATATAAGCTGCAGAGCCGCGGGGAGATTTATTAAAACCAAAGAGAGAGAGGGCATTGTAGCTACAGCGTAGCTGTGAGATTTGAGATCAACATCCTTACAATGCCATAAAGCTTTAAGACATACAAACAGAAACGAAACCACCCCTAAAGCCGTAATATTACACAAAAGATGAAATACACATAATAATCGAACAACAAAAAACAACTCAATAATTAATATCACTATCAAAAAAAAAAAAAAAATAGCATTTAAACTATTATATATCACGATATTACACAAATACTAAAATGAAAAAACAAAAACAATATTAAAAAATAGCACAATTATTTGTTTATAAATTAAAAGCAATATATCTTTGAACCATAAAACAATAATTTAACGCAACCAATGAAAAAACAATTACTCATTATCGGAATGATGCTGCTGATGGCAGGCATTAGCAAAGCACAGTACCAGCCTGTGCTCGAAGAAGGAAAAAGCTGGAATTATTTTCACATGAATTTCCATTACTACATGGACAGCCTGTACATTTCAGGCGACACCATAATTGATGGAATGGAATATTTAATCCTTTTATCAGATAGCAATCAACTCTTGCCCTGGACCCCTGGCCCTGAAATAAAAGCTTTCCTCAGGGAAGATACAACATCTGGCAAAATCTGGTCAAGGACACCCGGAACAGATCGGGAAAATTTATACTATGATATTTCACTGGAAAAAGGAGACATGTTCTCACCCCATTCTACTCAATATGAAGTACTCGATGTTGTTTATGAAAACGGAAAGAAAATCCTAAAACTTGATGATCCCTTGCAAATGCATGACACAATCTATATGATAGAAGGTATAGGCTCAACGGGATCCATTCATTTTCTCCTATGGGATTTTTCCAATGGTTTTATGATCTGCGCACATAATCCCGAAGGAAAACTGACTTGGGAAACAGATTACCGGCTACTCGAATATTTTTATCTAAGGCCTTGTTGGCTGGATGTGACCATAGGTATTGAGGAAAATACAAATGAGCCCGGGATCAAATTATGGCCAAATCCTGCATCCAAAAGCATATCCATAGAATTACCTCATGAGCAATCTGATTTTACTTACCAAATAACTGACGCTAAAGGCCGGACATGTGCAACAGGCCAAATTACCGGGGCCTGCCAGGAAATTGATGTGGCCGCACTGGCCAATGGCATATATGTACTAAGCCTGAAAAGCGATAAACAGCACTTAAGCGAAACAATTATTATTGAACGATAGAATATCTAAAAACACAAAACCAATGAAAAAACAATTACTCTTTATCGGAATTGCCCTGCTAATGGCTGGCCTTACCAAGGCACAATACCAGCCGGTGCTCGAAGAAGGAAAAAGCTGGAATTATTTCTATACGGACTTTTTTTACCAGATGGACAGTTTAATCCTGGAAGGCGACACCTTGGTGAACGGAAAGATGTATAAGCAATTGATTGCTATTAAAAGTGAATACGGAAGCTATAAACAGGATGATTTTTATTTATCAGCTTTTCTAAGAGAAGACACAATTGCTGGTAAAATGTGGATATTATCACCTGAGGAGCAAAATGAAGTTTTAATTTATGATATGGAGCTTTCACTGGGTGATAAAATTACGATAGATTATCATGAATATGAGGTAATTGAAATTACCAATAGTAATGATCAAAAAATAATAAAACTAAATGACCCAACTTCATGCGCTTTTAATACTGTTCTAATGATTGAAGGTGTCGGCTCAACTGGCTCGATGCGTTGTTCTCAATTTGCATTCTATTTCGGAACAATGATCTGTGCACATAGTCCAGGCGGGGATCTATTGTGGGAGTGTGATTATTCTGGCCTGCTATCTGATTTTGATCATCGTCAATGCTGGATAGATGTAATGGTTGATATTGACGAACATGAAGTAAATCTAATAAATATTTGGCCCAACCCGGCATCCAAAAGCATATCCATAGAATTACCTCATGAGCATTCTGATTTTGCTTACCAGATAATTGACGCTAAAGGCCGGACATGTGCAACAGGTCAAATTACCGGCGCCTGCCAGGAAATTGATGTGGCCGCACTGGCCAATGGCATATATGTACTAAGCCTGAAAAACGATAAACAGCACTTAAGCGAAACAATTATTATTGAACGATAGGATTGACAGTACTCAAATTAAATAGTAAAACACTTATGCAAGGATCAATCTTATTTTTGATCTTAATTTTATGTGTTTTGCCTTTTGATTGCTTTTCACAAGGAAAAGAGGGCAATAATTGGTTTTTCGGAAGACGAGCAGGCATAAGTTTTAATACTCCGGACGGTAGCCCTCAAGCTTTGTTATATACATCTCCAATGGTTACACATGAAGGTTGCTCGGCAATTTCCAATGCCAATGGAGATTTACCATTCTACACAGATGGAAGCACTGTCTTTAATGCAATACATGATACAATGCAAAACGGAACTGAACTTGGTGGCCACACTTCTAGCTCTCAGTCTGGTGTTATTGTTCCATTTCCTGGGGGTGAAAACAAATATTATGTTTTCACCATAAGTGTTGCATATGGTTCTTTGTATTATTCAATCGTTGATATGAACCTCAATGGAGGACTAGGTGCAGTAATAAATCCTAAAAAAAATTTCTTATTAACACCTACAATGGAGCGCCTTACTGCCGTGAAACACAAAAACGGTATTTTTTATTGGATCGTTACACGAACTATGTGGAGCGATAACTATTTTTCGTTTTTATTGGATTCGGACTCATTACACGCAAGTAATCCTGTTGTATCCAGTACTGGCATCGTTCACAATATGACTGGAGTAAGGTGCATGAAAATATCACCCCAAGGAAATAAGTTAGTTACTGGTTTGATCATTCAATCTTCCTCTGGTTACGAAAATTGCATTGAACTATGTGATTTTGATGTATCAACCGGATTAGTTTCAAATCCGCTTCTGGTTGATGGATTTAGCAGCGCATATGGTTTTGAATTCAGTCCAGACGAGAAGTTACTTTATGTTACAGACATGATGCGGCGATACATAAGACAAATGGATATTACCTCAGGCGATACAGCTTTAATAAGAGCAAGCACCAATACAATTGGAGATTCTTCTGATTATCGAAATCTGGCTTTGCAGATAGGCCCTGATGGTAAAATTTACGTTGCACAAGATGGGGCTACATATATTGACCGAATTAATAAACCAAATATCATTGGCACCGGATGTGATTACGAGCAGGAGGCCGTAAATATAAGTGATGGTAGCCCTTTAACACATTGCTGCATTTTAGGCCTTCCAAATTTCATCCAATCCTTCTTTGCGCCGGCAGCATTCAGTTGGGAAAACCATTGTCTGGGAGACACCACCTTCTTTAGCTGCGATACGGCATCTTATGATTCCGTCTATTGGAGCTTTGGGGATCCGGGCAGCGGGAATAACGACAGCAGCAGCCTGTTTGACCCCTTTCATATCTATGCAGACACCGGATATTATCCAATCCAATTGATCAGCTTCTATGAAAACTTCACGGATACCTTGCAGGACACCATTAGGATAAACCCTCTGCCACAGCCTCAACTACCAGATTTGTTGAGTGTATGTCCCGGAGACACAGCAACGCTCTGGCCGGGACATTTTGAATCTTATCTCTGGTATGACGCGAGAACGGACACAGCTATTAAGGTAGATACAGCAGGCCTATACTCTGTAATGGTGACAGATAGCAATCAATGTAGTGCTACAGATACCACACACTTCGGGATATTTCCTAAACCGGATCCGTTAGTTATATTTCATGATTAACACCTAAAGTTAGCATGCAAAATTTGAAAAAATGAATATAACCAAATCAGTTCCCCCGATTCCGCACGTGTCTTCACACGTGGCTTAGCAGAAAAACCACTATCTTTAGCCCATGAGTCGCAACTATAAATTTCATAATCCAGAGGGTGTGTGTTTTGTTAGCTTTGCTGTTGTTGAGTGGATAGATGTTTTTACGAGGATCGAATACAAAGACATACTTCTCGACACATTTCGGTATGCGCAGCAAAACAAAGAATTGTAGCGTCCTGATTTTGGTTGACACTTAAGCAGTACCGCGCGTGAGGACACGCGCGGCAGCTGGGGCATTGTAGCTACAGCGTAGCGGTGAGATTTAAAATACCAATCGGGCTTAACCCAATGGGACTTCTCCTCGCTTACTCGTCGAGCTGACGCTCCTATCTGCAATTTCCGCTAATGTGGTCATTGAGCGCCTTAGCGGTAATCCTTTTCACCGCAAAGACACAAAGACGCAGAGAAACTCTGGTGTGCCTCAAATCCTACAGCAAAAAGCTCCGCGAAATTCCGCGCCTCAGCGGTAAAAACACGCACACTCCTTCGCGCCCTTTCGCGATCTTCGTGGATAAAAAACAGCCCGCGCCAGCCAACCCTAGCGTCTCAGCGGTAAAAGCAGGCATACCGGCCTATGCTGAAGGAATAAAGATCACCGGAGCGCTGCACATGGTTCACGCTTTTTCAATGCATTTCTTTAAATATCTCCGCGGCGCTGCCGCTGGATTTGCCAAACTCCATATAAGCTGCAGAGCAGCGACAATATTTATAAAAATTAGAGAGCAAAAGACAATTGAACTACAGGGTAGCAGTGAGATTGAATTAAAAACTAATCGGGCTTAACCCAATGAGACCTCTCCTCGCTAACTCGTCGAGCTGACGCTCCTATCTGCAATTTCCGCTAATGGAGATTTTGAGCATCATCCCAACATACTCCAAAGCAAAAAAAGCAGCGTGAAACCAATCTTTGTTCCACACTGCTTTCTGCTATTCTAAAAACCCGGTTTTCCTTAATCTTCAATTGGACCGTCCACCGGAGGGCAGTCATCACAATCGAGGCTGCGGTTATACATTTTCATGGCGCGGTAGCTCATACCCATATTGGAGAAACCCCCATCATGGAAAAGGTTCTGCATCGTCACTTTTTTGGTAAGATCGGAGAAAAGGCTCACGCAATAATCCGCACATTCATCAGCCGAGGCATTGCCCAGCGGCGACATACGGTTGGTAAAATCCATCAAGCCATCAATGCCTTTCACACCGCTACCGGCTGTTGTCAATGTTGGTGACTGACTGATTGTATTTACACGCACTTTGCGCTCGCGGCCATATATATAACCAAAACTGCGCGCTATGGATTCAAGCAGGGATTTGGCATCGGCCATATCATTATAACCGTAGAGGGTGCGCTGCGCAGCCACATAGCTCAGCGCCAAAACACTGCCCCAGGGATTAATGGCATCCATTTTATAAGCTACTTGCAGCATTTTATGGAACGACATCGCTGAAATATCCAGTGTTTTACTCAGGTAATTATAATCCAGATCGCTGTACGAACGTTTTTTGCGCACATTGAGCGACATCCCGATCGAGTGCAAAACGAAATCAATTTTCCCTCCAAAATGTTCCATGGCAGTTTGGAAAACGCTTTCCAGCTCATCCACTTTAGTGGCATCTGCGGCAATCACTTTAGCATTACATTTTTCTGCCAGTTTGTTGATTGTACCAAAACGTATGGCCGTTGGGGTATTGCTCAAAATGATTTCAGCGCCTTCTTCAACCGCTTTGATTGCTGTTTTCCAGGCAATGGATTTCTCATCAAGGGCTCCGAAAATGATTCCCTTTTTCCCTTTCAGTAAGTTATATGACATAAGCTTTAATGATTTTCGATTAATTTCTGAGCAGCTTTCAGTGCTTCATCGTTTGTGCTGCCGCTCATCATTTGTGCAATTTCATTGATCCGTTCCAATCCTGATAAACACTTCAGTCGGGATATTGTTTGCCCCCGGACAGATTCCTTATAAACCTGATAGTGGAAATCGGCCTTTGCAGCCACCTGGGGGAGGTGGGTTATGGCCAGTAATTGCTGTTTTTCAGACAGTTTTTTCATGATGCTGGCCACTTTTAAAGCCGTATTGCCCGAAATTCCGGTATCTATTTCATCAAAAACCAGGCATGGCATGGCATCCGTGCTGCTGATCAGCGATTGCATGGCCAGCATAATCCGGCTCATCTCACCGCCGGAAGCCACAAGGCCCAAATTTTCAGGGCTTTTGCCTTTATTGGCAGAAAATAGAAATACGATTTCATCACTGCCCTTTGGAGTATATTTGTCCATCGTGGATAAATGAACTCGGAAATCCACATCGGGCATGCCCAGGCTGCGCAAAGTGTCCATTAAAGCGGCAGCCAGTTTTGGCGCTGACTTTTCCCTTTTTGCATGGAGCTTTTGTGCCGCAGCATCCAATTGCTCCTGCATGCTTTTTAATTGCTTCTCTTTCTCCCGGATCTGATGTCCCAGCGATTGAAACGCGCCCAAACGTTCATCGAGTTCATCGCGCAAAACAAGCAGCTCCTCAAGGGAGTTTTTATTGTGCTTAAACTGAAGTTTTTGGATCATATCCAGCCGCTCGCTGATTTCCTCCTTACGGCCTTCATCCAGATGGAGATCATCCAGTTCCGATCCGCTTGCAGTGGCCAGGTCGTCGAGTTCGATAATCAGGCTGTGCAAACGCTGTGCAAGTTCCTCAAAACGGCTGTTAAAAGAGGCAATCTTCAAAAATTGGTTTTCATGCATTTTCAGCGTGGACAATATGCTGTTTTCCCGCTCATTGACTTCAAAGGAAAAAGCACCCAGTGCCTGCCGTATATCAACGATATTTTCGAGCATTTCAAGCTCCTGCTCCAATTGCTTGTCGGCTTGGGCATCCAGCTGTGCGGCATCCAGTTCATCAAAAAGAAAACGGAAATAATCCTGTTCGCTCCGGGCTTTTTCTTCACTTTGCTTCAACAGGTTCAACTCTTTTTCCAGTGCCCGGAAGGAATGGTATATTTCCTGATATGCAGCAAGTTCGTTTTTGTTTCCGGCAAAAGCGTCCAAACTTGAGAGCTGAAAATCAGGCTCTTTTATTTCCATGCTTTGATGCTGGCTGTGGACATGCAGCAAAAGCGCGCCAAACTGTTTCAGGATGCGCAGGTTTACGGGCGTATCGTTTACAAAAGCCCGTGATTTACCATTTGGGCTGATTTCGCGGCGCAGCAAAAGCGGAAATTCCTCATCCAGCTCATGTTCGGCGAGCAAAGTACTGACCACAGCTGCCGGCACTTCAAAACCAGCTTCGATGATACATTTCTTTTGCGGATCGAAAAGCGGGGAATTTTCCAGGCGTTTGCCCATCAACAAGCCCAGTGCACCGATGATAATAGACTTTCCGGCACCGGTTTCGCCACTGATCACTGAAAATCCTTTCTCGAAAGACACATCCAGTTCTTCGATCAGGGTATAATTCCGTACGTAGAGTCGGCTAAGCATGGCAATAAATATTAATTACCGCTCATGATTTTCTGGTATTTGCTACTATTCGCCGGATCGATTTCTTTCAGAATATTCACGACTTCAGGCTTTTCCATAGGTCCTGCTTCGGAGAAAATGCTGATAATTTCATCGCGCTTGGCTTCCAGGATCAACTGGGTAAGGAAAAGTCCGGGGCGTTCCTGATTGGCCCTTTCGAGCAGTTTCAAAGCCTCAGCAATATTGGAGCGTCCTGTTTCCACATTATCGAACATCATATCCAAACCCTGACGGTGATATTTATAAAGAAATTCACGCAGGGGCGCATAGGACGAATTAGTCAGGTTTTCGAGCAGCCAGTAGCGGTTTTTTGTCCCTTCAAAAGCTTTCCATCCCGATTCTGCTGCATTTTGTGCCGCATTGACAATGGATTGTGCTTTTTCGTAAAAAGGTGTCCCGCCAAATTTCTGGAAACTGTCAAAATCAAGCCCGAGGAAAATATAAGTGTAAAATGCCAAAGTCGAAGTCAGGTTGCTGGTGAAAGTGGTTTCACTGAACTCCAGCGGTTCAAATTCAACATAGGAAAACTGGAAATCACGATCGACATGGTTCAGCATCACGCTATTGTAATTTGTTTTAAAAACCGGCCTGCGCAATACAATATTCAAAGTACCTTTATACTCATCAGTAGAAATTCGCTCGGTGATATTGATCAGGATCGTACATTCGATACGCTCTTCAATCTGGAAGCTGTAAGGCGACCATTTACGGTTGTTCATAAACTCGTAAATAGCGGTTTGCAATGTTCGGAAAACTTCTTTTTCAGAGCCTTCCACCTGTCGTGCACTAACCGAAACCTGACAGTTTATTTCCTGTGCTTTCAGTCCCCAGGAGAACAAAACAATGGACAAAAGGAGGATAATCTTTATTTTCATCCGTATTTTCTTTAATTTTCAAATGTCCCCACAGCTGCGGGAAAACCATCCCGTCAAATCCGGGACTTGTATCATACTCATTCTTAATCTTCAATTTGTTGGTCTGCACAAAAGGCAGCAAACAATTACAGAACGTCAGCCCTGATCATTTGGTATATCATTGGCTTTGCTCTTCCGTTTCAAAGCTGTTGCAACGAAATGGATCAAATCACGGGCAACTTCTTTTTTCGGTTTCAATTCAAGCTCCTGAACAGCATCATCGCTGACCAGGCTCACTTTATTGGTATCTGTATTAAAACCTGCTCCTTTATCGCGCATGGAATTGAGGACGATCAGGTCGCACTTTTTGCGCCAAAGCTTTTTGCGGGCGTTTTCCAGTTCGTTATCGGTTTCCAAAGCAAATCCAACCAAATACTGGGCATCATTTTTTATGCTTCCCAGATAGTGAAGGATGTCCGGGTTCTGTATGAGTTTAATTTCAGGCGCCGCGCCATCGGGCAGGTTTTCTTTCTTGATTTTTTGATCAGCTACACCATCCGGGCGGAAATCAGCAACAGCTGCCGACAATATTGCCGCATGACAATCAGGGAAGGCTTTGTTGCATTCCTCAAACATCTGTTCGGCAGTTTGCACCTTTTTAAGGGCAATATTCGGATGGCTGACTTCCAAAAGAACGGGGCCGGATACCAAGACGACCTCTGCGCCCATTTCGGCAGCTGATTCAGCAAGGGCAAAGCCCATTTTTCCTGAAGAATAATTCCCGATAAAGCGAACCGGATCAATTGGTTCGTGGGTAGGTCCTGCGGTGATCAGGATTTTTTTTCCTTTCAGCTTTTCACTGTTCAAAAAAAAATCCTGCACAATTTCAGCAATTCTTTCCGGTTCTTCCAGCCTTCCGGCACCACATAAGCCGCTGGCCAGATGTCCGGAAGCCGGTTCAATAATCCGGTTGCCGCGTTGCTGGAGCAATTTGATATTATCTTGAGTGGCCGGATGCTGGAACATATCCACATCCATTGCCGGGGCAATATAAACCGGACAACGGGCAGCGAGATACACGGCCAGCAAAAGGTTGTCGCCCCTGCCTGCAGCAATTCCACTTAAAGTATTTGCCGATGCCGGAGCAATAAGGAACAGATCTGCCCAGTAGCCCAGCTCGATATGCGAATTCCACGCTCCGGTTTTTTTATCGAAAGGTTCTGTTAAAACAGGCCGTTCGGATAAAGTGGCCAAAGTAAGGGGCGTCACAAAATCGTGCGCAGCGGGCGTCATCAACACCTGCACTTCCGCACCTTGCTTTTTGAGCAAACGCACCAGTAAAGGGATTTTATAAGCCGCAATACTTGCAGTTATCCCGATTAATATCTTTTTGCCTTTAAGCATATCCGTTTTTAGAAACCGTCGGTACTGTGTTCTTTATGTGGGTTACGGTAGTAAACCTTGTCTTCCAAAAACTCCTGAATAGCGAGGAGCGTTGGTTTCGGGAGCCTTTCATAAAAACGGGCAATTTCGATTTGCTCACGGTTTTCAAAAACCTCTTCCAGGTTATCGCTGGGCGTAGCAAACTCTTCAATTTTATCGTTGAGTTCTTTTTTAATGTCGAGCCCGATCTGGTTTGCCCTTTTGGAAAGGATTGCCAGGGTTTCGTAGAGGTTTTCGGTTCCCTCATTAAAATCGGCCATACGGCGTGTTACGGCTTCGCTTTCCGTTTTGATTTTTTTATAATCCATGGATATCTATAAAATTTAATTCAGATTCAATAATATTTCCTGAGCACTTTGGTTCATTTTATCTGCCTGCCTGCGGTAATCACTTTCCGGGAACAAGGCCACAAAATCATTGTAAGAGTCCAATGCTTTTTGATGCCGCTCTTTCCTTTTATCAAAAATACTGTTTTCGGCATAATTATAATAGGACTTTAGTATCCCATAAAGCGCCAGTTCTTTATACTGGGTATCGGGATAATCATCAATGAGGTTTTCAAATGAAACGATGGCAGCCTGATAATCTTCCATTTTCAGATAAAGCTCCGCAATCTCATAGGCTTTATGTTCCAGTTTGCCGCGCATTTCATCAATATAAAAATTGCAATCCGCAACTTTACCGCTTTGCGGATATTTGTTGATGAAAGCCTGGAACTCTTTAATGGCATCATAGGTACTGCTTTGGTCGAGGCTGTATTTTGGTGACTCCATATAGGTACAATAAGCAGCCAGATACATGCACTCTTCCGCATTTTCGGATGAAGGGAAACTTTGTGCGAACCGTTTGAAATAATAACTGGCCATCATATAATCTTTCAGCTCGTAATAGCTGTAAGCATAATAGTAAAACACTTTTTCTGCCCTTGAAGTACCCCGATAAACGGACACTAATTGTTCAAGTAATTGTAGCGAACGATTATAATCCCCTTTATTAAAATAGGAAACGGCTGTTTCATATTTCAGGTCATTATCCGAGCTTTTGAGCAGTTTCTGATGCTTTGAACAGGCGGTAAACACCAGTGCAACAGTAATATACAAAATAATAAGCCGACTTTTTAGCATGGCGCAAAATTATAATAAATAAGCGGAAAAATAAAACGGGCTGACTCTTAATTTATTATAAAATATGTGTTTCCGTTCATGTGGTTTGCTTTTCTGTTGGGCATTCAAAAAGGCATGGCCGGAATGACACAAAGTACAAGTCTGGTTATCAAAGATTTAGCATTTGCACTCATGAAATCTTAGCGAATTTTCTTTGCGCATTAATTTGAATAGCATAGCTTTGCAGGCTTTATCAGAATTACATTTAAAGGCACAATATCATGGATATTTTCGATAAGATTGAAAAGAACCCCGGCCCTTTGGGAATTTGGGGCGAATATGCATTTGGATACTTTATGTTTCCAAGACTTGAGGGAGAAATTGCAAACAAAATGATGTTCCGCGGCAAGGAGCGCCTGTGCTGGAGCCTCAACAATTATCTTGGCTTGGGCAACCAACCGGCAGTCCGCAAAGCCGATTCAGAAGGTACAGAACAGTACGGCCTGGCTTACCCGATGGGCGCCCGTATGATGTCGGGACATACCACATTGCACGAAAGACTGGAAAGGGAACTTGCAGAATTTGAACAAAAAGAAGACGCTTTTCTCTTGAATTACGGTTATCAGGGGATGCTCAGCATCATTGATGCGCTGACCGACCGAAAAGACGTAATTGTTTATGATTCAGAGGCACACGCCTGTATTATTGATGGTGTTCGCTTGCATATGGGCAAACGTTTTGTTTATCCGCACAACAACATCGAAAACCTGGAAAAGGAACTGAAGCGTGCGCAAAAAATTACGGATGAAACCGGCGGCGGCATTTTGGTCATTACTGAAGGCGTTTACGGCATGTCGGGCGATCTGGGAAAACTCAAAGAAATTACAGCACTTAAAGAAAAGTATCCCTTCCGTTTGCTTATTGATGATGCACATGGTTTTGGAACAATGGGCAAAACAGGTGCAGGAACCGGAGAACACCTTGGCGTTCAGGATAAAGTAGATGTTTATTTCGGGACATTTGCCAAAGCAATGGCCGGAATCGGTGCTTTTGTTGCCGGCGATAAAAAAGTTATTGATTTTCTGCGTTTTAATATGCGCTCACAAACATTCGCCAAGAGTTTGCCCATGCCGCTGGTATATGGTTCGCTCAAGCGTTTGGAAATGCTGCGAAACGAGCCCGAGCACAAAGACAAGCTCTGGACAATTGTGAATGCACTGCAGGGCGGTTTAAGGAAAGCAGGCTTCAACATCGGAAACACCGAATCTCCTGTTACACCGGTAATGCTCAACGGAGAAGTGAAAGAAGCCATTAATATGACTTTCGATTTACGTGAAAATTATGACATTTTCTGCTCAATTGTAGTGTATCCGGTTGTTCCTAAAGGAGTTATTTTACTTCGCCTGATCCCAACAGCGATGCATACCCTTGAAGATGTGGAATACACTATTGAGTGTTTCAGCAAGATCAAAGGGAAACTGGACGACAAAACATATCTGAATCAGGAGCTCCCAAAAATCGACTAAAGCTTAAACAACTGATTTTAAGGCAATAATTTGTCGGAAAAATTTATCCTGCAGATTATCAGTTTTGAAAATATAATAAACCCGATTTTTGTCGGGTTTTTTATTTTTACCGGCAAATAAATTTCTATTTTTGCAAAAATGAAAAACAGCGTGAACAACCAAACCGAACATCGCAGGATAAATGCCTTCATCCTGAAAAGCTGGTTTTATTTATATGCTGTTTTACTATCATCTTTTGTTTCATTTTCCGCCTCCGGAAACGGCAATACACCACATAAAAGTTCATTTGGCCTATTCATCAGGAAAATAAAATTATTAAGGCGTATTAAGAAAGCAAAAAGGCGCCGGATAAGAAAGGAGAAAAGGGCGAAGAAACGTTTTCAAAGAAGAAGGCGCTGGCGCATCTTCAGGTTTCTGATCAGAAAAACTTTTGAAAAATACTTTCAGCCCGATAAATCCGAAATGGAAAGACGCCGGGCTTGGAAAGAAGAAAAAAGGTGGATTCGTGCCGAATACCGTTGGAAAAGGCGCAAACGTTGGCGGATGCTAAAATTTATTGTTAGAAGGAGTATCCAAAAATGTTTTGAAAAGAAAACGGAAGACGAAATCAGAAAACAGGCGCTGAATAAACTAAGCCGCAAAGAAAGGAGAAAACGCCTGATCCGACTGAGCAAGTTTGTACTCAGGAAACGCGTTCAACGCACAATTATTTATTTAAAGAACTTCCCGAACCAGCCCATCCGTCCGGCCTATAATTTGTTTGCTTCGAGCAAAATATCCAAGGATCAGTTTTTGGTTATTGTCTTGAACTCAACGGCTTATTACATTTTGGCCTATCTGCTTTTGTATATGCTGATGCAGTTTATTACAGCCTTGGTCGCACTCCACTTTGATTATCAAACCATTGTATATTATTACGATCTATACTATAATATTGTAACCACGGCCTGGACTTTTGATTCGGTAAAAATCCTCTACAGCATGCCCTCTTTGGTGAGTATATTTTTGGGCGTTGTGCTTTTTATATTCTATAGATGGGTTGAAAATGAGAATGGCAGCCTGAAAATGCTGATATTGTGGATGGTCTTTCTGGGATCGGCTCATTTTTTTGGTTCGCTTCTTATTGGAGCCGTATTGGACAAAGGTTTTGGCTATGTGATTATGTACCTATACTACCTTGATACAGAGCGCATGACAATGGTATTTATATCATTGTTCGGGCTTTTGGTATCAGGCACGATCCTCACACGCCCGTTTATGGTCAGCGGAAATACATATTTCAACGAACTTAATGAGCACAACCGCCCGGCATTTATGTATGGCCAGGTTTTACTGCCGTTTTTATTGGGCACCGGCATCATCCTGCTGGCCAAATTACCCGAAATAAAAGCTTATGAGGCTTTAATTCTTGTCAGTGGAATATTACCTGTTATGCCCATTATGGCGACTTATAAATCTTATAACGAGATGTATTTCGACCTGGAGCCACGCAAAATAAGCCTGACAAAAATTGCCATTATTCTGGCTATCCTCCTTTTTGCTGCTTTCCGTATTGTATTAAGTTATGATATTGTCCGAATTGGCAGCGTGTAGTTCCTGATTTTAATTCATTCTGAAACAGCCTGCCAACAACAAATCAACACCTAAGCATCTTCTTTGAGGATTTTTTTCCATTGCCAAATCATGGCTATAGAAGAACACCATAGGACTTCATCTTATAACAAAAAATTGTTCTGCAGGAAGTTAACCTGAATAATTCACAAAATATTCTATTACGCACCCAAACCGCTGCAATAGAAAGGAATGCTATCTTTTTGGTGCTCAAAATAGCTACGGCTATTCCTGTGCGCCAAAAATCTGCGCTCCCTTTCTCTTATTGCGGTATGAATGTGGTCACTGAGCTTGTCGAATGTGCTCATGACGAAATTTCATGAATTAATCAGGTTAAAATGAAAAACGGCATTTCCTAAAGTTTGAATTGATTTCACTCCACAGACCATAAAAAAAGCCCCAATTTGGGGCTTAAGACAATATTGAAGGATTCGTTAATCAATATTCAGTTTTTTCTTCAGCGCCTTGGGCAATACATCTTTATGTACGAGCACTGCCACTGTATTCAAACGCAAATATGGTTCCGACATGAAAAGGTATCCGCCGAATTTATTGGAATCTCCTGCCCAGCTGTTTTTGGTTTTGTAGAAAAATTTGCCGTCCTGATCCTTATAAAGTCCGGTCAGGTGCATCAAATGATCATCGGTTGAAGAATAATTATCAAAATGCTTCTGCCTCATTTCGGGTGTGATGGTTTTTTCTTTCACCAGCTTTTCAAAACTGAAGAGTTCTTTTCTTTTTTCGGCTTCAGAGAGTTTTTCCCAGCGTGCGCGTTCACTTCCTTCCATTTCTTTCAGCTCCTGATCGGGCAGGATGGCCAGTCCATTGCGGTGCGAAAAACCCTTATCACTTACATCGCCGTCCCAGCAAACGGTATAACCCATCTCAAGGGATTTGTTTATTACGGCCATAAGCTCATCGAGCGGCAGGTTATAATACAGATCATGGCTCCAGTTATCGGGAATTTCAAGCACGAATGCTTTGTAGAAATCATGGTGCAAATAAGAAGTCAATTCGACATACTCATCAGGATTAAAATCCATTACATCCACAAAAGAGCCGAGATCATATTCTTCCCCTTGGTAATTAAATTTTTCAGGCACATTGCCAAGGTAGGCATCCATCAGGCCGTTGAATGCTTCAGGCCAGACCATGCTCAATTTTCTATTTCGGTTTTTGATAACGGCATCTAGATATGCCTGGCTAATTGCATCCAATTCGCCATGCACATGATGATCATCGCCCAAAACCAAACCATTGTAATTTTCTTCGGGAATAAAGCCTGATAGCCTGATCACATTCAAAACATCATGTGCCTGACCGCCCGGGCCATAATTCGAAGAACCGTGATAGCGCACATAAAGGTCAGCCTTGGCAGGATATGCTTCCCGCACAAAATACATTTCAGACAAATCAAGGCTGTCATTGCCTTTGCGGATAATTTCCGCTTCGACAAAACTTGTGGCCGCAAAACTCCAGCACGTACCCGAACGCGCCTGATCTTTCACTGATGTAACATCAATATTTTTAACAGGCTTCAACACATAAGGCCCAACGCTATCAACCTGCGCCATGGCACTGAGGTTAAAAAAAGCTGTCATCAACAGACATGCGATGCTGAAAAATATAACTTTCATAAAATTAAATGATTAAGCCTGCTTAACACAAGGAAATAATTCCATGAAGCTGCATGAGATTTTAACAAAAAGTCTTAAAACCGATGCTTTCAGGCCTCTTACATTCATAGCTTTCGGCTTTAATGTAAGGGTTTCCCGGTATTAAACAGGTGAAGTTCATAAATAATTTAGCAAAGGTAAAAATAACTACATTTGTGAACCAAAAATCACTTATGTATTCCATAGAAACTATTTTATTCGCGTTTGCACTCACACTTTTTGCCGGGCTTTCAACCGGTATTGGCAGCGCCTTTGCTTTTTTCACAAAACGGACAAACACACGTTTTCTGAGCCTGGCTCTAGGGTTTAGTGCCGGTGTAATGCTCTATGTAAGTTTTATAGAAATATTCCCAAAAGCACAGGACATCCTGATAGGGACAGAATCTGCGCCACAATTTGGTTTGAAAATGGGCACATGGATCACGGTAGCTTCATTCTTTGGCGGCATATTATTTATTGCGATCATTGATAAATTAGTTCCTGAGGCTGACAACCCACACGAAGTGCATCGTGTTGAAGAGTTGGATGCCAAATCCAGGGTAAAAGACCCAAGATTACTGAAAATGGGACTTTTCACGGCTTTGGCGATCGCGATACATAATTTCCCGGAAGGACTGGCGACATTCACTGCTGCCCTTTCAGACCCGGGTTTGGGTATTCCTATTGCTGTTGCCATTGCTATCCATAATATTCCTGAGGGGATTGCTGTAAGTATTCCTGTATATTATGCTACAGACAATAAACGGAAAGCCTTTTGGCTCTCATTTTTATCCGGGTTGGCAGAACCTGTTGGCGCTATAGTTGGTTTCCTTCTGTTGATGCCCTTTCTGAGCAGCTATCCTTATTTAATGGGTATCATTTTTGCGGCGGTTGCCGGTATAATGGTCTTTATATCACTTGATGAGCTATTGCCTACAGCGGAAAAATACGGGGAACATCATTTGTCTATTTACGGACTGATTGCAGGAATGATTGTGATGGCATTTAGCCTGTTAATGTTTATCTAAGATTGATTAATTTTTATCCATTCCAAAATATGGCTTAATCTGCTGAAATAAAGATATTAAACAGCACTTAACAACAGGATTGGCACAAGCACTCCATATCAATAAACCAATGTGCTTTAAGCTATTATTATTTTTTATACTTTTGTCTCCCTGACATTCCGTTGAGGGAGGAAGGTGTTAATTATTTGTGAATAAATGGGGTTTGGAATGATAATTAATTTTATTGTAACTTGTGCCACCATTTTGTAACCGAAATTATTATAAATAAATCATAATGATATGAAAGGTAAAAATCTACTATTCAGTATTTTAGCGTTTGTATTAGGCTTTAGCACCATCACTTATGCTGCATCAGCCTATCAGCTAGCCCCACAAAGTGACGGGGATGGCGAAAGCCAGATACAGATAAAAAACAATCCGGAAGCATATTACCACATGCTCCGTGTGAACAAAAAAACCGGAACCATCAATCCGGCTGATGTAATCAAAGCAAGCCAACAGGCTGATTTGCTTTTTAAAGATGGCTCTGAAATTGATCTGACATGGGAAAACAAAGGCCCCGACAATGTTGGTGGGCGTACACGTGCCATGATTTTTGACAATAAAGATGCCAACGCGACCACACTCATTGCTGGTGGTGTTACTGGTGGTTTATGGAAATCAGAAAACCTTGGCCTTACCTGGGATAAAATCAATATCAATAATGCAAACCTGAATGTTAGCGCCTTAATTCAAAACGACAATGGCACTATATATGCCGGGACTGGCGACGGCTACGATGGGACAATTTTTGGTACCGGAATCTATAAATCAACAGATGGTGATAATTTTACGGTAATCGAAAGTACAATCCCCGATGTTAACAGCGAAGAAAAAGAATGGGCTTTCATTTATAAACTTGCGCTTCAGAACAACCGTTTGCTCGCAGCCACTAATACTGGTTTAAAATATACAGACAACGATGGAACTGAGTGGAATACCGCAGTTTATATTGATTCAACAGGTACAGCCATTGAACTTACCGGCGTGTGTACTGACATCAAAGTATCCGGAAACGGACTCATCGCAGCTATTGTTGACAATAAAGTGTACACTGCAGTCAGTGATCCTGTGCAGTTTGAACTTCAGTCAAAGTATGAAGAAGTAAACGACAGTACAATTAATTTTCCGAACAAACTTCCTTTTGACAATGTAGGCCGCGCAGAAATTGCAATCAGCCCTTCCGCACCGGAGACTATTTATGTCACCATGGCTAAATTAGGATTTGGATCACTCAAAGGTGTATTCAAATCAATCGATAACGGTGAAACCTGGCGCGTTATCCTTCCGGAAAACGATAATTTTGACATCTATGAAGGACAAGGTTTGCATGCCAATACAATTGCTGTTTTTCCAGATAACCCCAACAAAATTTGTATTGGAGGTGAAAATCTCTGGGTAGGAACGGAAATTGATCCAAACGGATATTACGACTGGGGGACAGCTCCATATACAAGTGGTGCTCTCTTGTCCATCTCTACATACGTGCATTATATGCACCATGATTACATCTTCCGTCCGGGCCATCCCGAAACATTGATCATTTGTACAGATGGCGGTATCAGTATTTCCAGCGACAATCTGGAGACCTTCCGCAATATCATCAAAAATTACAGTACAACTCAATGCAACAGTATTGCTTTCAACCAATTTGGAAATGTGTTTACCGGCACCATGAACAATGGATCGCAATATATTGGCGATGGCACTAATGGCCCCACTTTCGGTAAGGAAATCTGGAGCAATGGCGCCAATAATGCCGGAACAGGTGGCTATGTTGCTATCTCTCAAATCAGTAAAGACGTGATGTTCCTTACTAATCCCGGTGCAACACAAACTGACTTTCGCCGCACAGAAGACCAGGGATTCTCTTTTGCCAACGAATTTATCCCAGGAACACTGACCACAACAAATGCCGTTCAGCCATTTATCATGTGGGAATCTTTTAATGACAATATCAGTGGAGATAGCGTCACTTTGAATGCAAGAACCTTGCTTCCTAAAGACACTACTGTTTGGCTTCAAAGCTACAACCGCGATTATCCTTTCAAATATACACTACCACATACCCTGGAAGAAGGTGACAGCATGCGTGTTCAGGATCCTGTTACAAGTATTTTCCTGCTTGCAATCCGCAATTCACTTTATATGAGCCGCGAAGCACTTGATTTCACAAAAGAACCTGAATGGTGGCAACTTGCCGAAGCAAAAGGTATTCCTACAGCGATTGCAGTTAGTGCCGATGGCAAAAGTGCTTATGTAGGTTTGGAATCCGGTGAACTTATCCGTGTGGATCACGTTCGTGAAGCATATAGCTTTGAAACAGCTGATATGTCAAGTCCGTTTTCTGTTATTGCATCAGGTACTATTTTTACTTCTGAGAATCAAGCAGTAACCTCTGTTGCCGTTGACCCACAAAATAACGAACATGTTATTCTCACTTTAGGCAACTATGGTGAAGAAAATTATGTTTATGAGACATTCAACGCACTTGATGAAGAGCCTGTATTTGAATCGATTCAGGGCAACTTACCCAAAGCTCCGGCTTATGCCAGCTTAATCGAAATGAATGATAGCGAACGCCTCATTATCGGAACCGAATTTGGAGTTTATGCATCTACAACACCTAACGAATGGGTTGCTATGAATAATGGAATGGGTAAAGTACCTGTTACCATGCTCCGTCAGCAAACAATGACAAAGTGGGGTTTTGAAGTCCCAACTGGTGATCCCACCAATCCAACGGAATATTACCCTGGAATCACTAATACAGGTGTTATTTATGCTTCAACTTATGGCCGCGGAACCTGGGAAGCTAAAAACTTTGTAGGTATTCAGGATCAGCCCGAAGATGGCAGCATTACAAGCAGTTCTGTTTCCTCACTCAATGTTTATCCGAACCCGGTACAAAATCATGCTTTTGTTGAAATGAAGCTTAATGAAGCACAACAGGTAAGCACATATATCTATAATCTCAACGGACAACTTCTCCAAATCCATAATGCAGGAACTATGACAGCTGGTGATCAAAAAATTGAACTGAATACCAGCAAGCTTAATGCAGGAACATACATTATCAATGTTCAGGCAGGCAATCAGAATGTTCAGGCGAAATTCATCAAAGTAGACTAATTCAGGATATAAACAAAAAATAAAATAAAATGAAAAAATTATTTATGGCCGTATTCCTTCTCTGCGCAGTAGCACTCACTGCCCAGGTAAGGGTTTATACTCCAACACCAAATACACCATCCGATGGCAGAGAAGACCAAAACCCGGATGTAGCTATGAGCTGGCTGGGTGTAAGTAATCCAAACCCGGTAAATTATATTGTCGAATACGCAGATAATGAAGCATTTAACAACGCGAAAAGTGCTACCGTCGAGAAAATCACCGGTTATGTTCCTGAATTATTGATGTTTGGGCAAACCTATTATTGGCATGTAAAAGCAGTTGATGCTGTTACAGGCGACGAATCGGATTGGTCCGAAGTTTTCAGCTTTACTATTTTTGATGAAATTCCATTAAGCAAGCCAAGCAATGGTTCTGATGACGAAGAACCTGTGGTTGACTTAATCTGGAAAGCGTCTTTTAGTGGTGTTGCCATCTCAGGAATCGATGGTTACGAAATCCTTTTAGATACAACTGAAAGCTTTGACAGCCCATACCTGAAACAACTTTATGCTATTGAAGGTGCTGACCGCATTACAAGTCCGGAGCTCCGCTTTGGAGAACAGTTTTTCTGGAAAGTACGTGCTTATCATAGTGAAGGAAATTCAGCCTGGTCAGAAGTTTATGACTTCTTTGTTATCGATGAAATCGATTTGAACAAGCCAAAGGACGGCGAATCTGACATTCAGCTTGATGAAGAATTCAGCTTTAAAGCTATTGATGGTGCCTTAAAGTATGAAATGCAGTATGATGTAAATGAGAACTTTACAGAACCATTTAAAGTTACTGTTCTTGATGATGGCACAAGCAAACCGGATACAACCTTTGAGAATATGATTTTTGGTCAGACTTATTACTGGAGAGCCCGCGCAATTCATCGCAAAGACACTTCCGGTTGGTCAGAAGTACGCAGCGTAAGCACAATTGAAAAACCCGAATTAATTGCTCCTCAAAACGATTCAATTGGTATTCCCCGCCAACCACAATTGGTTTGGGAAGAAATGACCGGGATTACCTATATGGAAATTGAATATGCCAAAAATGAAACTTTCACCGACGCCTTATTTACTGATATGATTGATGGTACAAGAACTACATACAATGTACTTTATCAACTCGATCTTTCTACTCAGTATTTTTGGAGAGTGCGTGCTATTAAAGTAACTGATTCTTCTGCATGGAGCGATACACGTCACTTTACTATTTCTGATGGCACAGGAATTGAAGAAAACAGCTTCAGCCAAATCAGTACTTACCCGAACCCTGTAAGTGAAGAACTCAATATTGAATTTAATTCTTCCACATCAGGTGAAGCTTACCTCAATGTTTATGATCTTGTTGGCAAGAAACAACTTTCACTGCCTATCAGCATTCAACAAGGCGACAACCGTGTTATTGTTAATATGAACGATTTAAGCAATGGTATTTACATGATGAATATCGAAGGAAGCAATATGAAACTGACACGAAAAATCGTGATCAACAAATAAAAGATACCTTTCCTATCATTAAGAAGGCTGCCCTTATGGGGTGGCCTTTTTTTGCTCCTACAATTTAAATTTGAGGTATCGATTAAGTTTTCCGAATTTTCGGGAGACTTTAAACTCCAATTCTTGATTGAGTTCGTCCATAAAAAATTATAGAGGTCAGTAGATAAGTACATAGAATGATTTATGCTCGTGAATAAATAGATTTCTCCTCCCGCTGGTCATCGAAATGACTGTTTATTAATTGTTTGGGCAAAGGCGGCGAGGACTCATTTTATATTTTTTATTATGTCCTCGCCGCCTTTGCCACTTGAACACAACAAAAGGTCATTTCTCTACCGAAGCTTCGGCAGAGAAATCTATATTACTCAATAACAAATCATTATCGTTTTTATGATTTACCAAAACTAATATCCACCTACATACTGACCTCTATAGAATTATATGCGATAAAAATTTGCACTCCAATATAATCCTACTTCCCAATCAATAATCTGGGAAATGAATCTACAAGCTTTGCCTAATTTATCCTTTCCCGGAAAATCGTGCAGAACAAAATGTTAATCTATAAATCGAGGAATTATCTTATAACAAAGCCCGGTTCCAGATAGGCTTCAACATCAGGCATAAATCAACATACCCACCTGATACACCAGGAAGGCCATAACCCAAGCAACTACGGTAGTATAGACCAAGGAGAAAAGTCCCCATTTGTAGCTGCCCGACTCTCGGATAATGACCATTAAAGTAGCAATACAAGGAAAATACAGTAAAACGAAAATCATAAAAGACAAAGCCACAACCGGGTTAAATACAAATTCCCCTTTTTTGGGACCACTGGTATATTTTTGAGTCCGGATTTTCTCTACGAGTGTAGGATTTCCTTTGCTGCTGGATTCATCTACTTGATAAAGCACGCCAAGCGTACTCACAACAATTTCTTTGGCAGCAGTTCCGGCAATAATACTAACGCTCATTTTCCAATCAAAGCCCAAAGGAGCCATCACATGCTGAAAACCTTTGCCCAGCCTTCCTATATACGAGTTTTCCTGGTGAATCTGGCTGTACTCGTTATCAAGAGCGGCAATTTGCTGAGATATTTGCTTATTCAGATCAGCTATTTTAACACTATCGCCCACGTCATATTTCGATATTTCCTGCTGCATGTTCAATTCTACAGCAGATATCCGTTGATCATATTCCTGCCTTAAATCCTCATTTATAGGGAAATAGCCCAAAGCCCAAATCAGGATGGAGGCAATTAAAATAACTCCGCCAATCTTGCGAAGATACTGCCAGGCTTTTTCCCACATATGCTTGGTAATGGAGCGGAAAGTGGGTATCCTGTATGGAGGCAGTTCCATGACAAAAGGCACTTCTTCCCTTTTAAAAATGGTTTTCTTCAAAATAAGTGCTGCCAGAATTGCAATGATGATCCCGGTCATATAAATCAAAAATAAAAGGCTGCCATGGTTATCCGGAAAAAAAGCACTGATAAACAGAATATAAACCGGTAATCTTGCGCTACAGCTGATGAATGGATTGATCAGCATCGTAATCATGCGGTCGTTTCGGTTTTCCAGGATGCGTGTTGACATAATAGCCGGGACAGTACATCCAAAACCCATAATAAGAGGAATAAATGATTTGCCGTGCAAGCCGATTTTATGCATCAGCTTATCCATAATAAACACCGCTCGTGCCATATATCCCGAGTCCTCCATCAACGAGATAAAGAAAAACAATATCAGGATATTGGGCAGAAAGACAATAACACCGCCAATGCCTCCAAGAATCCCGTCGATAATCATGTCCTTCAACATGCCTTCCTGCATATGCTCGCCAACGAATGAGGAAAGGAATCCCATGCCACTGTCAATCCAGTTCATGGGATATTGACCCAGGCTGAATGTTGTTTCGAACATAAACCAGAGAAAAACAAAAAACAGGGGCAGCGCAAATAGTTTATGCGTCAGGAAAGTATCCACGATTTCACTCTTCCGCCGTCGGGCATGCAATCCCGGTTGCACCGTTTCTTTTAACGCACCGTTTATAAATCCATATTTGGCATCGGTAATCAGTGTTTCGGCATTTTCTCTCCGCCGTTTTTGAATTACCTCCCTTTGATGATGCGCACAACGTAGGATTTCTTTTGGGTTACGGCATTGATCCTGAATCCTTTTCTCCTCTTCTTCATCGCCTTCCAAAAGTTTGATGGCCATAAAACGGGAAGAAACCCTATCGAGCAGTTCATAATTCTGCTTTATTTTTATTTTGTGCTGAACCGAAGCAATTGCTTTTTCGACCATGGGGCCATAAGAAATATGAATGTGCCTGAGGCTGGGTTCCCGATCTTCAAAAACACGGATAACAGCCTCAAAAAGTTCTTCAATTCCCTTGCCCTTCGAAGCCACAGTGGGCACCATGGGTATCCCAATCATTTTGCCCAGGGCTTTATAATCAAAGCGATCGCCTTTTTTTTGTAATTCATCAAACATATTGAGCGCCACAACTACACGGATATCCATATCGATAAGCTGTGTTGTGAGGTAGATATTACGCTCAAGATTGCCGGCATCAACGATATTTATAACAATATCCGGCACTTCTTCAATGATGTAATTCCGGACATAAAGCTCCTCAGGCGTGTATGATGTAATAGAATATGTGCCCGGCAAATCGACAACATTAATTAAATAGTCGCCAAAGCGGAAATGGGCTGTTTTGGCATCAACGGTTACTCCGCTATAATTCCCAACCCTTTCGCGGGAGCCGGAAGCAAGGTTAAAAAGGGTAGTTTTTCCTGAATTTGGATTTCCAACCAGGGCTACATTAATGATTTTATCTTTCCGGACGGCTTGTTGACGAAAAGCATCATCCTCAATAATCCCATCATAATCGTTGAGGAACAGATGACTTTGCTCATGGTGGCCCATTACCTCAATAAGTGCGGCTTCGCTATTGCGCAAAGACACATTATAGCCCATAATTTCGTATTCAACCGGATCTTTTAATGGTGCTTTACGGACAACCTTAACATCCTTGCCCACAATAAAGCCCATTTCCATGATCCGTTTACGAAATGCACCACGTCCTTTTACTTTGATAATGATGCCGGATTCGCCCTGTTTGAGGTCTAAAAGGGTTCTCATACTCAATAACAAAAATCAAATTATCCCGCACCCGAAACCTCAACAAAACCTTCTATTTCAGTTCCGCTTTAAGTGCAGTATTTTATTTAGAATAAATACAGATTGCAAAGTTAGGTTTTTTCCTATAACCACAAAAAAACAGGGCTTATTTAGAAAACCCTGCTTCCTTGTATATTCAGCTTGCAATAAATTGAATCAAAACCCGGACATCAACAAAATCTAAACAAAAAAACTATGGTCATCTGTCCTCATACAGCAGGGCTTTTCAGCTCCATCCGCATGCGTTTTGAGTTCCAGTTTTTTATCCGGAGGGCTAATGAAAGGTATCCCAAGATTTAATCCCCTCAGGATAAAGAGCACACCAATAATCACGATAACCACAGGGATTATTTTCCGGACTTTATTGCGCAAACCAGTGCTGATCACGTTGCCGGCCAGGCTCACCAAAAGCAATAAAGGCAATGTGCCCAAGCCAAAAACAAACATAAAAAGGATCCCGTGCACGACGTTTGCTGTTGCAATGGCTCCGGCAATGGCCATATAAACCAGTCCACAGGGCAATAAACCATTGAGCAAACCAATAATCAGCAGGGATTGGTAACTTCGCGCTGAGAAAAGATATCCAAAACGGGATTTTAGCCCGGAAACATATTTCCCGACAATTTTATCAAAATTCACACGCCCACGAAAAAGCCAGGGGAAGAATACACTAAGTACCATAACCGCGCCCATAATAATACTTACCCACTGCTGAAAACCTCCCAGCTTTAAGCCCTGTCCAAGGAGTCCGAAGACCAGCCCCATTAGGGCATATGTAATAGCGCGTCCAAGGTTATATAAAACGCCACCAAATATCCGTGTAAACCAGGAATCATTTTTTAAAGGCAAAGCAATGGCAATTGGCCCGCACATTCCAACACAATGAAAACTGCCCATAAGGCCAAGCATCAAAGCCGAAATTAAAACTTCAGTCATATTCAGGGGATTTGGAGTTCAAGTTCACAATAATAGGTTTTGGCATGCGCAAGCCAATCCAGGATCAGTTTGTAGCGCCCGCTTTTCAGGTTTTCCAGAGAAATGACCTGCTTTCCGGCGGCATCAATTTCCAAGGGATAATAATGGTCTTCTTCAAAATCAGCGAAATAATAGAGCTGTGCCCTGCCTTTTATATCTATTCCACGAAAATCTGCCGGAAAAGAAATTTGCAGATTTTTATCTTTATCAAGATCAATTTCAATCGGTGCTGACAAAGCCTGATAATTCTTAATTTTCTGCATATGCGCAGAATGATTCAGCTCCTTCGGATAATAATCACGACTCACCAGATTAATTTTCTGACGGAAACTGATATAAACCAGGCTTCCGATAAAAAGCACAAAAATTACAATAGCAATAGCGATACCATTGCCCCAGTTTAAAAGAGGCTTTTTCATTCGGTTTCTTTTTTATTTGATCGGAGACACAAAGTTAATTTCTTTTTCGTAAAGCTGTTCATCATCACGAAATACAGCAATTTTCAGAGGTGTATTGCGCTGTTTAATTAGTGCATCGTTCATGATCACAAAAAAGACAGCTTCCACATCCGATTTTGGTTTAAGCCGCAACTCTCCGGAAGGGATCAGCACATCAGCATCATGCGAAAGGACCTCAACACGGATTTGCTGCTCATCGCGGGTTTTATTTACTGCCGTGATGCTGTACATATTGCTAATACGTCCATCATCTTGTTCCTGGAACAGCATACCCGGAGTGCGGAGTATGGTTGCTTCGATATCGGTGCGGCTCATCATCATCCAGCCAAGAAAACCAAGCAATCCCGCCAATACAATGCTGTATGCGAGGATGCGTGCATTGAACCTCAGCTTTTCTTCCTTGCGGATGGAGCGTTCGCTGGCAAAGCGGATCAAACCCGGCTTCATGCCCAGACGTTTCATCACGGAATTGCAGGCATCGATACAGGCAGTGCAATTGATGCATTCGAGCTGAGTGCCGTTGCGGATATCAATACCGGTGGGGCAAACATGCACACAACTGCCACAATTCACACAATCGCCTTTCCCGGCCGCGGCACGATCTTCATTAGGGCTAAAAGAAGCGCGCTCCTCTCCCCTTTTGTAATCATAAGCCACGATGATGGAATTATTATCGAGAAATACGCCCTGCAAACGACCATAAGGACAGATCATTACACAAATTTGCTCGCGGAACCAGGAGTAAACTACAAATCCGATCATTGTGGAAACCAGCATAAAAATCCAGGCAGCAGGCCGTACGCCAAATCCGGAAGCATACACTTCCTTCAAGCCTTTTGTCCCGATAAAATAGGTCATGAAAGTATTGACAAGCAGAAAGATGATGGCGATAAATATGATGCTTTTCAAGGCTCTTTTAAATATCTTTTCGGCATTCCAGGGCTGTTCTTTGAGGATACGCTGTTTGCCGGGGCCACCATCGATCCATTTCTCGACCCTACGGAAGATCAGCTCCATAAAAACCGTTTGCGGACATGCCCATCCACACCAGATACGGCCATAAATCACGGTAAAAAGCACCACAAAAATCACCAGGGAAATCATGGCAATGACGAACAAATAAGTATCCTGCGGCCAGAATATAACCCCAAAGAGGATAAATTCGCGATCAAAAATATTGAGCAGTATAAAAGGGTCACCCTGAACACGCACAAAAGGCAGGATAAAAAACAAAGCCAGCAAAAACCCACCGACAATATGCCGGTATGCAGTTAATTTGCCTTTGGGCAGTTTAGGGTAAAGCCATTTTCGTTTGCCGCTTTGGAAATCCATAGTGGCAATACTATCGCGAAAAGAATCTTTTGAAGGCATATTATAGTATTTCTGACAGTCTATATTTCCGTTAGATCAGCACGTCATAATGAGCATAAATCAGGGTGTATATTTTTCTCCCTGGGGCTTTTTGGCGTTCGGAGGATTGCTGCCCTGAAGGCTGACCACATAGCTGGCAACCTGTGTGATTTGCTCCGGTGTAAGCTGATCTTTATAGGGTGTCATCCCTTTGGCGAGCACCCCATTTTTTATGACCGCCACAATATCCTCAAATGCGCCCCCATGAATCCAGAATTCATCGGTAAGGTTGGGGCCGATTGCATTTCCTTCACCGGCTGCACCGTGGCAGGTAGCACAAAGTTTCTCCCCGTAGAGTTTCTTCCCTGCTGCCAGGCTGGCTTCATCGGTCAGTGCTTTAAGATCCTGCGGCAATACCTCATCGGCATTATTTTGCTGCATATCAAGGGCGAGTGCCATTTCCTGCTGATATTCCTCCTCCTGGTTGGGTCCCTGACCAAAAATATCATAATGTACCCAGTACAAGGCAGAAAAAAACACCGTAAAATAGAACAGGTACATCAACCAGCTTGGCGGCGGGTTGTCCAGCTCCTGTATGCCATCAAACTCATGATCTGCCATAAGTTTTCCGTCAAAATCATCCTTTTGGTCCTTATTTTCTATATCGCTCATAATTATGGTTTTTTATTCGATTGGATTTCAACAATTTCGTCTTTGCTTTCAAAAGGCATCTCTGCCAGTTCATCCATATATTTTTGTTTTGTACGGATCACCGAGATGAGTACAAAAAGAAAAAACACAAAGAAAAACACAAAGGCAATCTGTGGAAAAACATCCACATATTCAATATCCTGAAGTATATAGCGTACCAGTTTCATAAGCTATTCTTTGATGTATTTTTCACCCTGCGGATCGCGCGCATTGGGCGGATTGGTTCCCTGGATGCTCATCACAAAACTATAAACCTCCTGAAGCTGTTTTTCAGTCATCAGGTCTTTCCATGCCTGCATTCCTTTGGCCGGGATACCGCTATGAATGGATTTAAAAATATCATTCTCCGAGCCGCCATGCAGCCAGAATTCATCAACGATATTGGGGCCGATGGCATTTCCTTCGCCCATAGCTCCATGGCAAGCCGCACAATTTACTCCATAAAGTTGTTTTCCGTTTGCCAGGGCAACATCATCGTTCAGGATTGCCGGTGCGACAATCACAATCTCTTCCGAATTTTCGGGCTGCACGCTGATATCGCGCCCCAGTTTGTGCAGATATGCGATAAGTGCTACGATTTTCTTCGTAGGTTCCACTTCGATTCCTGTGGATTTAAGATCATCGGCAATGGCCTGAGCCTGCTTTTTAAGGTCTGCAACTGCCTGTTGGTCATAATTTTCAGGATACGGAACTCCGAGCGTCATCATACCGCGGATTTTTGCCGGCACCATATCCAGGTCGATATCATCATCAATAAGCCAGGGATAAGGCGGCATAATACTTTCTTCGTTCATGGTTTGCGGATCGAGCATATGCTGATAATGCCATGCAGCCGGTTTGTACATTTTTCCGGTGATGACCCCCGATCGCGCCAAATCCGGCCCGGTACGCTTGGAGCCCCACTGGAACGGACGGTCGTAAATAAATTCCCCAGCTTTGCTGTAATCACCATAGCGTTCAGTTTCGCTGCGGAACGGACGAACCTGCTGGCTGTGGCAGGTGTAGCAACCTTCGGCAACATACAAATCGCGGCCTTCCAGCTCCAAAGGAGTATAAGGTGTAACCGTTTCGATGGTAGGCACATTGGATTTTATCAGCATAGATGGAATGATTTCTGCTGCACCCCCAATAGCTACCGCGATAAATGCCCAAACAGAAAACTGAACCGGCTTGCGCTCCAGCCATGAATGAATTGTTTCGCCAAGAATGCGTCGTTTGGGTTGCTTCTCCAATGCCGGGGCGCTGGTTTCCTCATTGTTTACCAGATGTCCGCTCTTTATGGTAATCACCAAATTGTAAACCATCAGAAGGGCGCCGCCAAGATATAAAGCGCCGCCAATGGAACGGTGGATATACATGGGCAGGATCTGCACCACGGTTTCCATGAAATTGGGATAACGCAGAAAGCCATCGGCTGTAAATTCTTTCCACATCAGGCTTTGCGTAATGGCAGCCCAGTAGAGCGGAACGGTATAAAATAAAATCCCAAGCGTTCCGATCCAGAAATGGATATTTGCCAGTTTCACGGAATGGAGTTTGGTATTCCAGATTTTTGGCACCAGCCAGTACAGCATGGAGAAAGTCAGGAAGCCGTTCCAGCCCATTCCGCCGATATGCACGTGCGCAATTGTCCAGTCGGTAAAGTGGCTGATAGCGTTCACGTTTTTAAGCGACAACATTGGTCCTTCGAATGTGGAAAGACCGTATGCCGTTACGGCCACTACCATAAATTTCAAGGTAGGATCTTCGCGCACACGATCCCACGCCCCACGTAAAGTAAGGAGGCCATTGAGCATACCGCCCCAGGAAGGAGCCAGCAGCATCACCGAAAAAATAACACCCAGCGTTTGTGCCCAGCCCGGAAGCGCCTGATACAAAAGATGGTGCGGGCCTGCCCAGATATAGATAAAAATCAATGACCAGAAATGCACAATAGACAAACGGTAGGAATAAATCGGGCGCTGCGCTTCTTTGGGCAGGAAATAATACATCAATCCCAGGAAGGGCGTTGTCAAGAAAAACGCAACGGCATTATGGCCGTACCACCATTGTACCAGAGCGTCCTGCACACCGGCAAAAAGGCTGTAGCTTTTCCACATTGCCACAGGAAGAGCCAAAGAATTGACCACATGCAGCAGCGCTACGGCTACAAATGAAGCGATATAAAACCAAATGGCCACGTACATATGTTTCACCCTTCGCCTTGCAATCGTGCCAAACATATTCCAGCCAAAAGCCACCCAAACAATGGTAATTGCGATATCAAGCGGCCATTCAAGCTCGGCATATTCTTTGGAAACGGTAATCCCCAATAAAAGCGTTATGGCCGCACCGGCAATAATCAATTGCCAGCCCCAAAAATGGAAATAGCTTAAAAAACTACTGTACATGCGTGTTTTCAGTAAACGCTGCATACTGTAATAGGCTCCGGTAAATATCGCATTGCCCACAAAGGCAAAAATTACTGCATTGGTATGCACCGGACGCAAACGCCCGAAAGTAGTATAGGGCAATTCAAAATTAAATACCGGAAATGCAAGCTGTAGGGCAGCAAGCAAACCGCCGATCATCGCTACTATACCCCAGAAAACCGTGGCATAGATGAATAATTTCACGATCTTGTTGTCGTAGCTAAATTTCTGGACTTCCATAAATCAGGTTTATTTATTGGGTTATGATTGATTATCTTTATCAGGGTTATCCTTTGTTGCAATTTGTGTATCTTCTGTTTCCTCATCATCGAAGAGAATGCGCACCGATGGCGTATAAGTATCGTCAAACTGCCCGTCGCGGACAGCCCAGAGGTAGGCGACCAAAAAACCACCTGCCACCAGAATACTTGCGCCCATCAGTAAAAAAATTACACTCATCATCCAAAATTTAAGTATCAGACTACCAAATTACAAAAAATATCTTGATATGAAGAACTATTTATATATGAAAATAGATAATCTATTCGCATACATTCCTATAATTTTGTTTTCCAAGCCATAAAGCTTGTTGAAAAACTGGCAAAGGCGACTACCGACACCGAGCTCAAAGGCATCAATATCGCTGCAATTACCGGGCTGAGCATACCACACACAGCAAAATACAGTCCGGCAATATTGTACAAAAAGCTAATCACAAAGCTCAGGCGCACAATCCGGATACTGATTCCGGAAAAATCCATAAAACGTGGCAGAAATTCAAATTGATCAGCTTTGAGGATTGCATCGCTGGCCGGGCTGAACTGGAAAACATTATCGGCCAGGCTCACCGAAACCGAACTTTCAGCCAAAGCTCCGGCATCGTTCAGGCCATCCCCAAACATGAGCACTTTCTTTTTATCCTGCAGTTTGCGCACAAAATCACGTTTCTCTACAGGGCTTTGGTTAAAATAGAGCTTGTCGGCATCAAAAAACTGTTCCAGTTCCTGCCGCGACGCATCATTATCGCCGGTAAGCACATAAACTGGATATTTCCGCTTCCGGAAATAAGCAAGCAATTTTTCCAGCCCGGGTCGATAATCCGAGGCAATATTAAAATAGCCCAGCTGATGGCCGTCTTCGGAAACATAAACGCGGGATGCTTCAGAGCTATCATTTTGGAGACCAACAAATTCTGCAGAACCCAAACGCATTTTGTGCCCGTCAACCGTTGCCAGCACGCCCCTTCCTGTGATTTCCCTGAAATCAGAAAAAGGGACATCCCTGCCGGGACTAAACGGTTTCATTTCCCTGCTAACCGCAATGCTCAGCGGATGCACAGACTGTGATGCAAGCTTGTGAATACGACATTTTTGACCCTCCGAAAGAGCTGTACCTTCATAAGAAACCCGAAAACTATCGTTGCGTGTTATGGTGCCGGTTTTATCAAAAACAATCGCATTGGCCCGATAGAGCTTTTCCACTACTTCCGATTTTTTAAGATACAAACCGGCTTTGCCGAAGATCCGCATGCTGTTTCCAAAAGTAAAAGGCAAAGTTAGTGCCAGCGCACAAGGACAGGCCACGATCAGCACCGCAGTAAAATTGAGCACGGCGCGCGCAGGATCAATGAAATACCAAATAATTGCGGTTACAAATGCGATAAAAATCACGACCAGCGTAAAATATTTTGAAATACTGTCGGTGAGGTTTTGCAAGCGGGCGACCTGCTTTCCGGCAGCTGTTTTCTGATTCCACAGTTGGGTCAGGCGGCTCTGCTCCACTTCTTTTGTGACAAGCACTTCGATGGCATTGCCAATCTGACGGCCACCGGCAAAAACCTCCTCCCCTTTTTTGACCTGTACCGGTCGCGATTCGCCGGTCACAAAACTGTAATTGATGCTCGCTTCTTCGTTCAGCAAAGTCCCGTCGGCGGGGATAATTTCTTTATTACGCAAAAGGATCACATCATCCGGTTGCACCTTTTCGAGCGGAATACTGGACCATCCCCCCTTTTCGGATTTTCGGTTTACAGCCACCGGAAAATAGGATTTAAAATCGCGCTCAAAACTCAGCGCCTGGTAGGTTTTGTTTTGATACCATTTGCCGACAAGCAGAAAAAACACAAACCCCGCCAAGCTGTCCATATAACCTGTGCCGCTACCGGAAATAATTTCGTACAGACTTTGCGAAAACAGCGCCAACATCCCCAGGCTCACCGGCATATCAATATTCACCACTTTATGCTTTAGGTTTTTCCAGGCCGACAGCAGATAATCGCTGGCACTGTAGAAAAACACGGGCAAACCCAAAAGCAGGTTCAGATAGGCAAACATCTGGCGGAATTCGGGGCTCAGCTCATTGGCTGTATCGAGATAATCGGGCAGGCTCATCAGCATGATATTGGCGAAAGCAAAACCCGCAACCCCAATTTTATAGAGCAATTTCCTGCCGGCTTTTACGCGTTTGTCGTGTTCGTTTTCATCCTGGCTCAAATCCGGGGCGTAATGCAGCGACGCCAGCATTTCAACGAGACGGCGCAAACTTAATTGAGTTTCATCAAAAGTTATAAATACACGTTTGCGTACAAAATGCACGCTCGACTGTACCACAGCAGGATTTACGCGTTGCAGGTTTTCCAACAGCCAAATGCAGGAACTGCAATGGATCACAGGAATATAAAACTCCGCTTTTACAATATTCCCCTGACGGAAACTGATAAAACGCGAAGCAATTTCTGCATTATCCAGAAAAGCGTATTTATCGCCAAATTCAGCATCATCTGCCTCAAGTTTTACGCCCGGACTCTCGTAGATGCTGTAATATTTGCCCAGTTTATTTTCATTAATAATTTGATATACAGCCTTGCAGCCATCGCAGCAGAAGGGCTTGTCCTCCCAAATCACTGGATGCGAACCACAATCTTCACCGCAATGGATACATTTTTCTGACATAAATCAAACATCAGGAGCCTGACCGGAATAATCAGGGCTAAAACTTTAAAAAAATATAATGGCTTATTCCTCTTTGATGCCAAATTTGGGCAACTGGATAATTTGAAAAATAATGTAAAAGATAAAGCCCCAAACGGTTAAAACAACACCGAGAAAGCTGACCAGCAACCAAATAGGAGCCATTTTGCTCACCGTCCAAAGGCTGCGCTTTTCGAGCAGGTTAACAGGAATGGTTGGTTTACCCCAATTTAAATTTTGCTTCATCTGAACATCACCGTATTTATCGGTATCTACCAGTGCAACAATAATTTCCACATTTCCTGTGGTATCGCCGGGCAGGTCGGTTGGAAATTGGGCAATAGCAATTCCCTCGGCATTAGTTTTATTGTTTTGCTTCCCGAAAGGCAAATTCCCGAAATAACGTTTCACAAAAAACCTGAGCTCGGCTCCGGGCACAACAATCTCATTTCCATCATCCATGCCGGTAACTTTTGCTATTATTTCATGCGATTCCGGTTTCAGTTCCAGGGCAATTTTCAAATCGCTCAGGCCATCGGGCGGCATGACTTCCTTAACTTTTTCTGCGGGCATATCAGCGGCGGAATAATTAGGATCGAGCGTGCGCTGATAAGCCACAACGGACCAACGGTCATCCTCGCTTAAAATACTTTTGAATTGAGGCATCAAACCCCTGCCTTCGGTAATCCGATAGTAAATTTCACCATCGGTCTGGTTCTGAAACTTCTTAGAGGCAGGATCAATGGGTTTGGGCTGCAAAGGCAATCCATTGTCTTTTCCCGGATCGCCATGGCATGATTTGCAATGCTTCTGGTAAATATTTTTGCCGTTTTCAATTTTCGCTGCATCAATTTTCAGCGGATTGGAAAGATTTTTGGCATCATCGGGCACAATCCACTCTTCCTGAGCAAAAGATGATAATGAACTCATAAAAAATAAGATGCCGGTCAGTATGAATATTTTCTTCATGATTTTCTGCTTTTTTATTTGAGTAAATCTTCTGAAACACCACGTTCATGGGCTGTTTCCCAGATGCTGATCACCGGGAAAAGCTTCGCGATAATAGTAATCACCACCAGGGCTCCGGCTATGGGCAAAAGCGTAAGTGCAATTTCTATTCCGGTTGGATGATAGGTATGGAAATTTTCCGGCACATTTTGAATGGGCAGGTGCGGATGAAGCTGCGTTGGCACAACGATGAGGAAACGTTTAAACCAGGCCCCAAGGATCACAAAAAGGGAAATAACCATGATCGGTCCCGGTTTGCGCATTTTTTTGAAAAGCAGCAGGATAATCGGGAAGACCAATCCGCCCAATTGCGTTAACCAGAACATCCACGCCCAGTGTCCGGTGAAAAAACCATGCAGGTGTGCCGCATCGGCCTGTTTCATTTTATAGGCCGGCACCAGATATTCGTTGATATTAAAATAAAGGTAAACCAGCGAAACCAAAACCAGCAGTTTCCCCATTTTATCGAAATGCATTTCGGTGATATAATTTTTCAGTTGATACTGGTTCCTAAAGATAAACATAGCGATAATCACAGCTGCGACACCCGCAACAAATGCTCCGGTGACAAAGTACGGTCCAAAAATGGTGCTGTCCCAGCCGGTACGCAGAGTAGCTCCAAACAGCCAGGACGTAACCGTATGAATGGCCAGGGCAACGGGCACAATAAGTATCAGCAGAATGCGGATGGAACGATGGATAATACGGAATTGAGGTGGTGTTGCCGACCATCCCAGCGACAGGATCGCGTAAAGCATTTTCTGCCATTTGGGCAATTTATCCATCCTTCGGTTGATCATGGCAATATCCGGGATCAAAGGCAGAATCAGAAGCAATAAACTGATCATCACGTAGGTTGAAACAACTGTAACATCCCACAAAATGGGCGACTGAAAGCGTCCATGCAGGAATACGTTGAGCAGCCTGTCGGGACGTCCCATATCGATTACAATTACGATACCTGCCCACATGGCAAAAGCAAGCGCAATCATCTCAGCGATACGCGCAACGGGAGTAATCCACTTCTGTCCCAGCAGTCCCAAAACGGAACTGATGAGCATTCCGATGAGGCTGGTCGCCACAAAAAACACAAAGTTTGCAATATACATGCCCCAGGAGCTGTAATCGCGCATGGCGGTTACGCCCAGTCCATCGCGCAGCTGGATATAGTAGGCATAAAGTCCAACCATAACCACAAGGGCAAGAAAGAGCGCCCAGAGTTCAAAACCTTTGTGGCGCAGCATTGGTCGGGTCAAATCAGAAAAAATCTTTTCCAGGACTTTTTTTCCTTCTTCTTTGGGTAAGCTTTTTGACATAATCGGGATTTTATTTTGGCTTATCAAATTTTAAAATTAACATTGCTTGCTGTGCTTGCCAGCAGGATTTTAACCATGATGACCTTCATCTTCAATTGTGGTTTTACCCTTGTAATTAAATGGGAACAAGCGGTTTTTGGCCGGCAGATAATACACCTGTGGCTTAGTGCCGAGCTCTTCCATAACGGTATATCCGGCATTTTTACGGATCAGTTCACTAAAACGCACGCTTTCTTTAGTAGTTCCGTTGGTTACCACATCTTCGTTCAGGTCGCCGAAATAATAGACACCATTCGGGCAAGCAGAAACGCAGTAAGGCAGTTTTCCTTCGCGCAGGCGATCGGCACTGAAGAGGCATTTGGAGATAGTTCCCTTCTTCTGCGGCACATTCAGTTCCACATCATAAACCTTCTCCTTGTCTTCCTCATAATATTTAGGTTCCGACCAGTTGAAAACACGTGCAGAATAAGGGCATCCGGCAATACAGAAACGGCAGCCGATACAACGTTCATTATCAATCAGCACAATACCATCCTGGCGTTTGAAGGTTGCATCCACAGGACAAACCTTGGTACAAGGCGGGTTATCGCAATGATAGCAGGGCTTGGGCATAAAATATGGAGCCGTTTCTTTTGCATCCTGCATGCGATATACATTAATATGGTGTTGCTCTTCACGCAGCCTGTGCGCTGATTGGCAGGCGGCCATACACATACGGGCATTGCGGCAGCGGGAAAGGTCGATGACCATCACCCACTTTTTCCCGGGAATGCCTTCGCGGCCACGACGTTGATATTCGCTTAGCAAGGCATCATCAGCTTCGGTTTTAGCAGGTGTTTGTGCTGACTTCATTTGCGATTCGGGCACCTCTACCAATTCCCCGTCTTGTGTCAGCACTTTCACTTTTTTCCCGTTTGCCGGATCAGCAGCGCCATTTTGCACGCCCGAAACAATTGCTGCACTTCCACTCACGCTAATCGCTCCGGCTCCGGCAACCAGGCCCAGTTTTTTCAGAAACCGCCGTCTGGATTCTTCATTTCCCTGAGTTTTCTTGTTTTCTTCCATATTGAAATTTTTGTTCATCCAAATACAATCAAATCAAAATTTGCTGTGCCTAAAAGGGGCTTTCAGGCTTGTTTAAAGATCATAAGCAATCCTCAAACATATGCAACTGTGTAAATATATGAAGAAAGAACAGAACCGAAATGGAATTGTGCATTAAAATACCGAAATAGGGCGTAATTTATAATTCGTTTAAATAAGAATATCTCCAACAGTATGTTACAGCTTTTAATCCCCGAAATTATTCTATGCAACAAGAATATCGCAAATAATTTCACCTAACCAATTAATACATTGGTATAGCAAGGATATTTGCAGCGATTGGCAACTACTTCATTCCTTTCTTAAAATTAAAAGTAACAGAAGGCTGAACCTGTTCGGACTTTTTCCAGCGTTTCAGAAGCGTTGCCGGAACGTTGCTGCTGGGGCGCATATAGCTCAGGTCAAAGAGGAAGGAACGAAATCCTGCTTTCACAATCTTTTTGGCGTAGAGCGAAAACGAAACAGGCTGCTGCGGAATGATAATCCGTATCCCATCTCGGATATACTCCATATAATCGGTTCCATCGTTATCGCGGATCTGTGGATTACTGTTAGGAATATCCACCGGCATACGTGAATAGAACAGCTCCGGATAGAAATGCACAGGCAAAATCCCACCACGGTCGCGCCCGGCAAAAAGGTTTTCCCATTCGTTTTCAAGAGGATACACATAATTTTGCACCTGCTCTCCCAGCAAATAATTTACCGCAGCATCATTGAAAGCATAAACGTTTTCATTGGTATGCACTACGGCTCCTTTGGGCAAAAGCACTTTTTGGGAAATATGGCTGAGCATAAAATTCCTGATGCCGGCATCCATCATTTTGCGGCATAAATCACGATAAAAGGCCACATCTTTTTCGGGGATGAATTTAGGAAGCTCGACATAAAAACGAGCAGCATTGTTTTGAAAGAAAGGTGATTTCAAAGGGAGCTTGTCCCACTCTTTTTTGCTCAGTTTCAGGAAAATCCCGGCATAATCGAATACACGGATTTTACGCAGCCAATCTGCGCTGTCGATACGCACAAAAAACTCCTGAGCCTTTGCCGGAGCTTTTGTGCGGAATTCTTTTTTAGCGCGTTCATATTTTTGATGGATACGCGAAGGCACCCGCACCTGCGGCAGTTCAGGAAATTTATCCGGAAATTTGGCATCACGCATACCCGCCAGGAAAACCTGATCGTTCGCTGCAGCTCCTTCCTTATTCACTTCCAAATGATAAGAGTTGCCCTCTTTGCCAATGCTGCGGATTTTCACATTATTTTGTGATTCATCACTTTTATTGCGGATACGGAGCAGATAGCCCTCTTCGAGATGTTGGTTTGTATGCAATTCAAATTTCTTCCCTTTATCCTTTACTGCTGAAATTTTTCCAAGATAAATTCCCGTATTGGGTGCTGATGTTATGCTCTCGGCAACTTTTCCGCCATAAAAATATTCGGTTTTCTCACGGCCGAAATCGTATTGAAGCAATTCCTTAGCTTCATTAAGGCGGGACGAATCATCGATCACCATGCGATAGGCTTTGGCTACGCGGTGGACATATTCTGCCGATTTCAGACGGCCTTCAATTTTGAGGCTGGAAACGCCCATTTGCGCCATTTTCGGCACATAATCAATCAGCTCATTATCTTTAAGGCTGAAAATAAAATGGGCTCCATCGGCTTTTTGGTAGGTACGCCGGCAAGGTTGCTTGCACCATCCGCGGTTGGCCCCTGCACCACCTACATAACTCGAAAACAAACACATACCCGAAAATGAATAACATAAAGCCCCGTGTACAAAAACCTCAGCTTCGATATCGGATTTTTTCAGCATCGCCGCCAATTCGGTTTCAGTGAGTTCACGGGCCAAAATCACGCGCTCAAATCCTTTTACATCTGAATATTGCAAACCCAGGCTATTGTGGTTTCCCATCTGGGTGCTGGCATGCACTTTCAAGCCGGGGAAATACGTCCGGATGACATGAAACACGCCCCAATCCTGAATAATTACTGCATCCGGGGCAATACGCTGCAGCATTGTGAGGCTGTAAAACAAATCAGAAAGCTCCTGGTTTTTAATGACCGTATTGAGCGTAAGGTACATTTTCATGCTCCTTTTATGCGTTTCGGTGCGTAAGGCAGCTAATTGTGAAAAGCTGAAATTGCTCGCCCTTCCGCGGGCATTAAATTGTTTCATTCCAAGATACACGGCATCGGCACCGCCATCAGCAGCGGCATAAAAGCTCTCAACGCTCCCGGCTGGAAGCAATAATTCGGGTTTGTTCTTATTCATCACGGCAAAAATACATCATATTCAGAAAACGCGCCTATCCTCTTTAGATTCCTTACATTTGCACTATCATGATAAATAATTACTGGACAAAAAAACTTGAAAAACTATCTCCGGCAGAACAGGTCATTGAGATCATGACACGCACATATAATCAAAGACTTACAACACCTTCGGGCGGAAATGTCTCGGTAAAAGATGCGCAAGGGAATGTTTGGATGACACCCAGCCAAATCGATAAAGGCACGCTAAAAGCAGAAGATATTGTTTGCATCCACCCTAATGGGAAGGCGGAAGGCAGGCACAAACCTACTTCGGAATATCCTTTCCATTTAAAAACATATTCTATTCGGCCTGATGTGCAAGCTATTGTGCATGCCCATCCGGTAAACTTAGTCAGCTATTGTTGTGCAGGAAAGATGCCGCCGATCGGTATTCTGCCCGAAGCTGCCCACTTGCTTGGAAAAGGAAAATTGTCGCGCTATGCAATCCCGGGAAGCACACAACTTGCAGAAAACATTGCCAATGCCATTGAACCGGACACTTCCTGGCTGATGATGGAAAAACATGGAACTATTTGCCTGGGAAAAAACCTGGCCGAAGCATTTTACAAACTCGAATGGCTGGAATTATGCGCCGCCACCGGCATCAACGCGCAAAATATTGGAAGCTTGAAGGAAATTTCGAAAAACGCAATTTCACATTGGGACTTGAAAACACCAAACAAGCTTGATAAGCAAGAAATTTCTGCTCTTCGAGAAAGCCGCTTAATGGAATATATAGAGCGTGCTGCCAATAGAGGACTGTACACTTCAACGGCCAGCATCTGGTCGGTTAGAAACGGAAACAGTTTTATCAGTAGCTTACCGAAAACTGATTCCGTTTTCCCTTCTGAAGAGGATTTCTCCACCTTTAGCCTTGAAAGCTGCGATCATCCCCACGCAAGGATTTACAGCAACAATACGGATATCCATAGCATTGCAAGTACATTCCCAATGCACCTGATGGCTTTTGCAGCGTGCGGCTTAGAAATGCCCACGCACACCATTCCCGAAAGCTATCTGATGCTGCGCGATATGCCCTTGCAGAAAAACCAGGATATTCACGATTCCGACTTTCTGAAAAAAAGTAGTCCGCATGTTTCATTCCTGCATCAAAACGGTCCGGTAGTGATCAGCGGAAAAAATGCCTTTGAAGTTTTTGATAGGCTTGAAGTTGCTGAATTTACCGCCCGATCCATCATTGACGCCCAACAAATTGGAGGCATCAGCCCATTGAGCAAAGAGGATATTGATGAAATCCGAAAGGTATATTTAGGGCAAACACCGTAAATTCTTCCAAAAACCAGGTATAATGCCCAGATTAGACAAAGAAACAAGAGAACGTATCAGGCAACTGGAGCCGAAAGAGCTGCAGGAAATTGTTTTGAAACTGGCATCCAAAGAAAAATCAGTTTATGACTTTGTCGTGATAAATTACCTCGATAAAGAATTTGGCGAGACAGATTTATTTGAAAGGACAAAAGCGGAACTGGAAACCACCTTTTACAAATCCCATAAAGGATATTCGGAGGAACTGAGATTGGCAAATAAGCTTGCCGCCTGCATGAAAAAAATCAATGAATTCACCAAAAGCTGTAGCAATAAAAAGCTTGAAGCCGATTTGCTGCTCTACCTTTTGGATTTTCCATTTTCATTGACATCCGATTTGTTTGGCACATGTTTCACGCAATACGACACAAAAGTGGCCACCATTTTAAAGCGTTTGATCAGTATTGTGAACAATAAGCTCCATGAAGATTACAAAGCAGACTATCGGGAAGCCATTAATGTTTATCTGAACATACTTCATCGCTATTCCAATCATATTGAGACGGTTCACTGCTTACCTAAATCATTATAAATTAGACTATTGAGAAAATAATAACTTAAAATTGCACAATTCATTGAGCACTTTTTAAAATAATTGCTCAATACGTTGTGCAATTTAGTATCTTCGTTTTATGTCAGAAGCCAGGCAAATACTCACAAAATACTGGGGTTATCCAGATTTCAGGCCACTGCAGGAAGATATTATCCAATCGGTGCTTGACGGGCATGATACGCTTGCCCTGCTGCCAACCGGTGGCGGTAAAAGTATTTGTTTTCAGGTACCTGCCCTGGTTCTTGAAGGAATTTGTATTGTGGTAACGCCACTTATTGCCCTGATGAAGGATCAGGTAGAAAACCTGAAAAAACACAAAATCGAAGCCCGGGCCATTTATTCCGGAATGAAACGCCAGGAAATAGAAATCATCTACAACAACTGCATCCACAATAAAGCTATAAAATTTTTATACATCAGTCCGGAACGGCTCAGGACAGAGATGTTTCTTGCATCTGTCAAGCAAATGAAGGTCAATTTGGTAGCCGTTGACGAAGCGCATTGTATTTCGCAATGGGGTTATGATTTCCGCCCTCCTTACCTGCAAATTGCCGACATCCGCCCCTATTTGCCACAATGTCCCTTTATTGCCCTTACAGCTACAGCCACGCCAAAGGTTTGCGATGATATTGCAGAAAAACTCCGTTTAAAGGATCATAATTTTTTCAAAAAGAGTTTTGAACGGAAAAACCTTGCCTATATGGTTTTTCAGGAAGAGAACAAATTTAACCGCTTGCTGCGCATTATCCGTAATACCGGGGGAAGTGGCATCGTATATGTCCGCAACCGCCGCAAAACGGTGAAAATTGCACAGTTCCTGGTCGAAAACGGTATCTCTGCCGATTTTTATCATGCCGGGCTGGAGCAAAAAATCCGGGACAAAAAACAAGACATGTGGATGTACAATAAAACACAGGTTATTGTTTCAACGAATGCTTTCGGGATGGGCATCGATAAACCGGATGTGCGTTTTGTGGTGCACCTCGATTTGCCCGACAGTTTGGAGGCGTATTTTCAGGAAGCAGGGCGCGGCGGGCGCGATGGGAAGAAATCCTATTCCGTTATCCTTTATGAGCAATCGGATATTTTGAACATCACCCATAATTTTGAGCAATCATTTCCTTCCCGAGAATACATTTCGAAGGTATATCACGCCTTGGGCAATTACCTGAGCATCCCGGTAGGAGGAGGCAAAAACCTTTCCTATGATTTTGATATTGCAGATTTTGCCCGGAATTATGAACTCAAACCCATTGAAGCATTTAATGCTTTAAAATTCATCGAAAAGGAAGGGCTTATTTTGCTTTCGGATGCGCTGGAAACGCCATCTAAAATCCTGATTACGGTAAACCAAACGGATTTGTACCGTTTTCAGGTTGAAACGCCATCGTACGACAAATTTATCAAGCTGCTTTTAAGGACATATTCGGGCTTATATACTGAATACGGCCGGATCAATGAGGAAGACCTGGCACGCATCAGTGGTTTGGACAAGAACAGGATTGTACAAACACTGGCCTATTTGCACAAAATCGGTATCATTGACTATGTGCCCCGGAAAAACGCACCACAAATTGTATTTATAAAAGAGCGTTTGGGGAAAGAAAATTTTCGTCTTTCCCCGGAAAATTACGCAAACCGAAAAGAGGCTGCAAAACAGAGGCTTTCGTCCGTGCTTAATTATGTGAAATCGACCAATAAATGCCGCAGCATGCTTTTGATAAGCTATTTTGGACAAAGCAACATTAACCGTTGTGGCCAGTGCGATGTTTGCCTTAGCAGGAATAAGGCGGAGCTAAGCCGCTATGAATTTGACCAGATCATTGAATACATCAAGCCTATTCTCAAAGCACACAGCCACAGCTTAACAGAGCTTATAGAAATGCACTCCAATACCCAGCCGGATAAAATTGCCCGCGTAGTTCAATACCTGCTTGAATATAATAAGGTAGAGCTGGATAAGGAGAAGCGGTATATTTGGAAAAAAGACTAATACAAAAAACATAGTTTCTGTCCAGTGAATGCACTTCGGCTGCGCTTGGAAAAACACCTCGCAGGCGAACATGCTGAACTCAGCACGCAACAATATAGGCGAAAACAAAAAACCCCGGCTTTTTATTAAAAATCGGGGCTTCAATAATTTTAATGCAAGCTACTGAACCGAAGCGATCAGGTCACTACCGGGCTTAAATTTCACTACTTTTTTAGCAGGTATCTGCATGGGCTTGTTGTCGCGGGGATTGCGGCCCATTCGAGCAGAACGAGTAGTCACTGAAAAAGTTCCAAATCCAATAAGGGTTACTTTGTCTTCTCCTTTGATTGTTTCTTTAGTAACATCAATAAAAGCGTCAAGTGCTTTTTTTGCATCAGCTTTTGACAAACCGCTTACTTCGGCCATTTTTGAGATCAATTGTGCTTTATTCATCTTTGTCGGTTTTGATTATTAATTTTTAGTAAACCTTTGCAAATATAAGCCTTAAATTCAAAAATGCAAGTAAATGACTGATTTTTTTTGCACATAAGCCAATATTTAAGCCAATTTCTCAAAAAAGCATATAGTGGCATTTTTTTTGCTTTAGAGCAGAATACTGCAACCAGAAAAATTCCTGAACCCTCTTAAAAAGTCAGATACAGACAAGCGTTTTTTGCCTTGCAACTGTACTTCTTTCAACGCAATCAGCCCTTTTCCTGTTATAATATTTATGTATCTTTCACCATCTGTAATAATATTGCCAACTTTTTTACTAAAATCACCCATTTCTTCCTGTATAGAAGCTGCATATATTTTCAATTGAAGTTTTCCTTTTTGTGGACACTCAATATAGCAAAAGGCCGCAGGATAAGGAGCCAACGCCCTGATTTTCAAAAGAACATCTTTTGCCGGCAAATTAAAATCGAGCAAACAATCTTCTTTGAATATTTTTGGGGCTTCCTTTAATTGTACTTCCGGGTCGAAATTCCCCTGTGCTGTTAATGTATAATTATCATCAGCCATCATATCGATGGCACGACAGAGCGTTTTTGCCCCAAGAAACATCAGCCTGTCGTGAAGGCTTCCTGCATTATCATTTTCATGAATAGGCGCACGCTCACGCAAAATAACATCTCCGGTATCAATTGTATGGCTCAGCTGAAAAACGCTCACACCGCTTTCCTTTTCTCCATTCAGGATGGCATGGTTTATGGGAGCCGCGCCCCGATACTGTGGCAAAAGGCTCGCATGAAGGTTCACAGTCCCTTTTGGGGGCATATCCCAAACAAGCTCAGGCAACATCCGAAATGCAACCACAACAAAAAGATCAGCACCAAATGATTTCAGCTCATTCAAAAATGTATCGTCGCGCAATTTTTCGGGTTGCAGCACCTTAATATTTTTTTTTAAGGCATATTCTTTCACAGGACTTTGACGCAGCTTTTTTCCACGGCCTGCAGGTTTATCGGGTGCGCTTACTACTGCAAGAATATCATGACGGCTTTCGACCAATGCACTTAAAGAAGGAACTGCAAAATCTGCCGTTGCAAAAAAAACTATTCTCAAACTTTTCATCCAATTACTATTTAATTTTCAAATGGCGGACAGAACATCACATAAACAGGGAATTATATCGGGCAAGAACCGCGTTTCGAATTATTCACCCATGCTTTGTTTTATCCTCTCAATTTTTAATCTGCCAAACTACTCAAATAATCAGGCATCAACAAATAATCATTCAAAAAAAAAGCCCGGACAACAATCCAGGCTTTTCATTTTTTATTTGTTTCAGCTTATTTCATTGCTTTCATCTGGGCAATATATTTCTCAATACCGCGTCCTTCATTGCTGTTTGCATAATCTTTCTGAATACGCTCATAAACATTAAGTGCCCTGCTGTATTCTCCGTTTTTTTCAAAAGCCCAACCGGCTTTCATCAGGAAGAGCGGAGTAGTAAATTCATTTTCGTTATGGTTTGCAGCTTCAAGATAGTAGCTGGAAGCTTTGTCGGTATCGCCAAGCTCCATATAGGCATCGCCTATCGCGCCAATACCCATTGGCCCAACCAAAACATCGGTTGTACTGAACTTGCGCAGATAATCCACTGCTGTTTCGAAATCACCGGATTTCAAATAACAGATACCTGCATAATACTGCGCCAGGTTTGCACTGGGCGTACCACTGTAATCATCAATAATATCAAGGAATCCGAGGTGATTACCATCACCGTTCAAAGCAAGGCTGAGCGAATCCTGCTCGAAATAGCGCTGTGCCATAAAAATTTCATTGGCTGCTGCAATTTCGTTAGGTACTTTGATAAACTTATGATATCCAAGCACTGCCAGGACAACAATAACAATAGTTCCCAGAACAATAAGGATGCTCTTTTGATGTTTTTCAATAAAAATCTCTGACTTACTCAGGGCTTCTTCAACAGCCATCAAATTCTCTTCAGTAGTATCTTTCTTCTTCGCCATAATCTCATTTTTAAAGGCTGCAAAAATATAGTTTTTTTCATTGCATCCTAAACATTGGCATTCTTTTTTTCGATCAAAACAAAAAACAAGTCAAAAAATCCATCTATCCTTTAATTATCACTCACTTTCTGTACAAAAATCTTTTATATTTGCCCGAACTAACATAATTTTTAGCAATCAAAAACAACAACTTATGATTTTAAAATTGAAACAAATCCTTATGGTCGTAATCATTATGGCCGTAGCAATGCCCTCTTTCGCCGGATGGGTCATCACTGAGGAAGATGACGGCGCTAATTCCAAAATCTATTTTCAGGACAATAAAATTGTTGAATTTCAGGATGGAGGCCAAAAAATGATATTTGATGTTTCCAAAGGTACGCTCAAAATGTGTTTTGACGCACAGCAAGCTTATTGGGAAGGCACACCTAAAGAAATGATCCAGGCAGCGATTGATGGCATGAAAGCAGCTATGGCGCAAATGCCGGAAGAATATAAACCAATGATCCAGGCTTCCATCACAGCCATGGAAAAAAGCCAAAAAGGAGATATCAAGCTGCCGGATGTTGATGTAAAAGAGGCCGGTGCAGGCCCCGAAATCGCCGGTTACAAAACTACCTGGTATGAGATTTACGTTAATGGGCAGCTTAAAGAAAAACAAGCCCTGGCAAAGGATGTACAAATTACTTCCGAAATTGATGTACACAAATTTCAAAAATTGGCTAACCAGCTAAAAAGTATAGCAGGAGGTTCTGATAATGCTGAGGACAATTATGACCTGTCGGATGATGTGATGAAAATCATCCAAAAAGGATATCCAATGAAAACTATTGAATATACAGGCGGGATGGAAACCACAATGAGCACAGTTAAATCTGCTGAAAAAACCAATATTTCCTCTGAAATCATGAACGTACCTTCAGGCTACAAAAAAATGACGACCGAAGAAATGTCGCAAATGATGATGCAAATGGAATAAAACCAAATTAAGCCTGACATGCAAAGTCCCTGTTCAAAAAAATGAGCAGGGACTTTTTGTTTAATTTTGCAAAATTAAGTCGAAGCATTAAAATAAAAAAAATGAACCTTGGAATCATCGCAGCAGGAGAAGGCAGCAGATTACGCCAGGAAGGGATCAGCCTACCCAAACCACTAGTTAAAATTAATGAAGAAAGTCTGATCAGCAGGCAATTACGCCTGGGCATCGAAGCCGGTATGGATAAAATTTATATCATTATCAACGAGCAATCAACAGAAGTACGCGATTATGTACTGAAAACTTTTCCCGATAAAGATTTCCATTTTATCATCAAAAGTACGCCCAGTTCTTTTCATAGTTTTTATGAGTTGAGTAAAGCTTGCGAGCAAAACCAGCCAATACTTATCAGTACCGTCGACCCCATCATACCGGAAAATGACTATAAAAACTATATCAAGGCTGCTCATCAGCCGGGACTTGATGCCTGCATGGCTGTTACCGGATATGTTGATGATGAAAAACCACTTTTCATAAAAACTGATAAGCAGCAGATGATTCGGAGTTTTCAAGGTACACAAGCGGATTATAATTGCATCAGTGGAGGCATCTATTGCTTTTATCCTGAAGTATTTAGGTTGGCAGAAACCGCAATGCAAAGAAGCATCAGCCGTATGCGGAATTTCCAGCAGTTTTTGGTTGAGCAGGAACTAAAAATCAAAGCACACTTTATTGATAAAATTATTGATGTTGACCACATTAGCGATATAGAAAAAGCAAAGTCCTTCCTTAAAGACGAATAAAAAACTTTGAAAACCGAAAAAGTTTTTATCTTTGCCGCTCATTAATGCCTAAAATAATGAACGTCAAAGAAAAAATAGCCCGTACAGCGGGTGAGCTCTTCCGAAAATACGGAATAAAAACCGTTACGATGGACAGAGTTGCACGAGAAGCAGGGGTTTCGAAACGTACGATTTACGAAAAATACCGCGATAAGGTAGAGCTCATACAGGATTGCGTTGTTGGCCACGAAAATGAAATAAAGTCCGGCTCGCTGCAAATCATTCAAAAATCGGCCAATGTTATCATGGCAATATTTAATGTAGCAGAAATGCAAACCCGCATCCTTCAGGACATCAACCCTAATTACTATCTTGACACACAAAAGTATTATCCAAACATCTGGGAATCAGAAATGAACCGGATAAATGAAACACGTTATAATGAAATATACAAACTATTGCGGAAAGGCATTAATGAAGGGATTTTCCGCAAAAACATCAATATAACCATTACGGCCAAAATAATTGTAGAAACACTGAGTTTCATTTTGCGTGAAGATTTTTATTTCAACAAAAGGCACAGCATTCAGGAGCTACTTGATAATGTTACGATAAACTTCATCCGGGGTATTTCCACTGAAAAAGGCATGGAAATAATAGAAGAACATAGAACGGAAAGCTTCAGCGACTTACAGACAGACTAAATTTATTCTTAAAAGCGACTAATAATGGGTTATTCTTTCAGCGCGATTCAACGAGGCCATCAGTACTCGCCCAACCATATCGAAAACGACACACTGATTTTATATAAAACCATAGAGGAACTGGAAAAGATGGGGCATAAAGTCCGGGTTTTCCAAGAAGACAACCTCGCCGAAGACAAAAGCGGTAATACCTTGTTTTTTAATATGATACGCGGATACAATGCTTTGGAAACTCTGCGTCAGTATGCCAATAATGGTGCCCTGATCATTAATTCCGTGGACGCCATCTACAATTGTTACCGCATTAATCTGGCTGTTTTACTGCCCAAGCATCATGTCCCTGCGCCAACAACTTATGTTGTAGAAACCGATCCCGGAAAATTTAAAGCAAAAGAAGCCGACAGCCTGGGCGAAAAAATTTGGGTAAAACGTGGCGATGTGCATGCTATTCACCGCGAAGATGTTACACTTGTTTATTCACATGCCGAACGCGACAATATTCTGCGCGAATACCATCGTCGTGGCATTGAAAAAGCTGTGGTACAAGAACATATAGATGGAGATGTGGTTAAATTTTATAGTGTACGCGGCAGCGAATTTTTTCATTGGTATTATCTTGAAAAAAACGGCCAGCACCAATTTGATGACGAACAACTTAAAAAAATCGCAGCCGATGCAGCCAATGCAGTTAACGTGGACATTTTTGGTGGTGATGCCATTATCGACAAAAACGGAGGCATACATATTATCGACTTGAACGACTGGCCCAGCTACGCACCAATCAGAAACGAAGCCTGCGTGCATATCGCGAAACTGATCGATGAAAAAGCCCGGAAATTCATGGAAAAAAACTAAGAAAACCAAAAACATGAGCAAAGTTTCCCAAACATATAAATCCAAAGCAACCGAAGAATGGATCGATATCTGGTTTTACCGACCCATTGGTTATCAATTGGCCTTGTTTGCAAAATTTCTGCGCATCACGCCCAATCAGGTAACCGTATTCAGTTTTTTCTGGGGAATTTTAGCAGGAATTTTATTCTATTTCAATGATTTAACAATCAATATCCTGGGCATCCTCAGCCTCATGTTTGCCAACAGCCTCGACAGTGCCGATGGCCAGCTTGCGCGGATTACCGACCAGCGCTCGCGATTAGGCCGCTTCCTCGATGGCCTGGCCGGAAACTTTTGGTTTCTTGCTATTTACCTGGGATTGGTTTTACGCCTCAGTCATGAAGGCGTTGCGTATTGGATCTGGATTTTTGCCGCCATCACCGGTTATATGCATGCTTTTCAGGCAAAAATGGCCGATTATCACCGCAATGCCTATTTGTTTTTCCTGAATGGAGAATCGGGTAGTGAGCTCGAAAATGCAGCCAAACTTAAACAGCAGGAAGCAAAACTCAGCTGGAAAAAAAACCTCTTTGAAAAATTGTACATGAATATGTACACCAATTATACCCGAGAGCAGGAAGTTGCCTCCCCTTCTTTCCAAAAACTTTTGGCAAAAATCAGGGAAAACGGAAATATCCCGGCTACAGTAAGGGACACATACCTGAAAAAAATCAGCCCACTGCTGTGGATTACCAACGCCCTTTCGTTCAATGCCCGCGCCATTGCACTTTTTGTTGCGCTTTTGACCAATTTCATCTGGCTTTACTGGATTTTTGAACTCACTGTTTTAAATACCCTTTTGGTGTACCTCATCATCAAAACAGAAAAAACAAGCAAAAAACTCCTCAGGGAATTTCATTCATAATGAGCAAAAAACTGATCAACGGCATATTATTCATTGTTGGACTTGGGATTTTAGCGCTCATGGCCTGGAATTTTGGCTGGGAAAACATCCTCGAAAATATCCAAAAAACCGGCTGGTGGTTTATACCTGTAATTGCCACATGGATTCCTGTTTACCTGATGAACACCCGCGCCTGGCAGATTATCCTGGCACAAGGAAAAATCAGTTTTATGAAATTGTTTTCTTACAGCATCACCGGTTTTGCCCTCAATTATATTACACCTGTTGTAGGGCTGGGCGGCGAACCTTACAAAGTGATGCTGATCAAAGACCGTTACGGCATTGAAAAATCTACATCCAGCATTGTGCTCTACAATATGCTGCATATGCTGTCGCATTTCTTTTTCTGGCTCACAGCTGTATTGATGATTGTTTTTGTAAGCACCTTTGATACAACAACATACATTATACTGGCCATCAGCTTTTTGATTATCCTCGGCCTGATTATCCTTTTTTATGCCGGTCATCGCAAAGGTGTTATCTTTTTATTTTTGAAAATCCTGGGCAGTATTCCCGGCCTTAAAAAGATGATCGCAAGGCTCAGGGAACACAATGATGCACAACTGCGCCATACCGATGAACTCATAATCGAGCTTTACAACAAAAGACGGGGCGCATTTTACCGTGCCCTTTTTTGGGAATACCTGGCGCGCATCGTCAGCTCTGCAGAATTTTACTTCATCATGAAAGCGATTTCCATTGATGTCAGTTTCCTTGAGGCAATTTACATCAGTGCGGGCAGTAGCCTGATTGCCAATATATTTTTCTTTATCCCCCTTCAACTGGGGACGCGCGAAAGCGGGCTTTATCTGGTTTTTCAAAGCCTTGGCCTCACCGCCTCAACCGGAATATTCGTAAGCCTGGTTACACGCATACGGGAATTTTTCTGGATTCTGGTCGGGCTTATTTTGTCGCGATTTCACATAAACAAAACACAGGAAATGAACAAACTAAAGGTAAAAAACATACTATTTGATTTTGGCGGGACGCTGGACACCAACGGCATACATTGGAGTGAAATGTTCTGGGACGCCTATATGGCCAGCGGAGCCAATGTAGAAAAACAGGAATACGAAAAAGCTTATGTACAGGCCAATAAGGAGCTGGTACAAGGCCATGTAAAAACTGATTTTGATTTCCGCGATACCATCAGCATGCAAATCAGGCTACAGCTTGAAAGCCTGGCCAAATACCAAAAAATTACTGCCGGCAGCATCAGTGCGATGCAGCAAAAAATTACCGACCTCTGCTATCAAAAAGTAGAAGAAAACATTGAAAACAGCCGGAAAATCCTAACGCAGCTTAAATCGAGAAATTACCGTTTGGGGCTGGTTTCCAATTTCCATGGCAATATGCCCACGGTTTTGCAAAAATTCGGGCTCACTCCCTATTTTGATGTGATCGTGGACAGCACACTGGCTGGCGTCAGCAAGCCCGATCCGGAAATATTCCGTATGGCGCTGAACGAAATGGACATCAAAGCAGAAGAAACAGCTGTGGTAGGCGATTCCTACACCCGCGACATTGAAGCCTCCCGAAAGGCCGGTTGCAAAACAATCTGGCTCAAAGGGCGTTCCTGGAAAGCCTGGTCGGGCAATGAAACAGCCGATATTATTACAGACGACATAACAAAATTACTCAACATATTGTAAACCTTAATTTTAAACAGATGGAAAAGATACCTGAAAAACCTAAAGGGAAACTCGGTGTGCTCGTAGTAGGGCTCAACGGTGCCGTTTCTACAACCTTTGTTGCAGGAACCATCTCAGTGCGCAACGGACATGCTGTACCGGTTGGATCACTGACACAAATGAACACAATTCGCATCGGCAAACGTACCGATGAAAACTTTCCAAAAATCAAGGATTTTGTGCCACTGCACGACATAAATGATATTGTTTTTGGTGGCTGGGACATCATGGATCAAGACCTCTATGAAGCTTGCAAAGTATCACAGGTTCTCAGCAACGAACATCTCGACCAGATCAAAGATGAGCTTTCGGCTTTACGCCCCATGAAGGCTGTTTTTGACAAGAATTACGTAAAACGCCTTGATGGCGAGTGGGTGAAACAAGCACCAAGCAAATGGGAGCTGACACAAATGCTTCGTGATGACATCAAGCAGTTTAAAGCAGATAACAATTGCGAAGATATGATCGTGGTTTGGTGCGGCAGTACCGAAGTATTCCTGAAAGCCTCCGAAGTACACAGCAGCCTGGCCAATTTCGAAGAAGGCCTGCGTTCAAATGATGAGCACATCAGCCCAAGTATGATGTATGCTTACGCAGCAATCTCAGAAAGTGTTCCTTATATTAATGGTGCACCAAACCTCACCATCGACATGCCGGCCATCATGGAACTGGCTGAGAAAAACCACATGCCCATTGCCGGAAAAGATTTCAAAACCGGACAAACCATGGTAAAAACCATCATTGCGCCTATGATTAAAATGCGCATGTTGGGCCTCAACGGATGGTTTTCTACCAACATCCTCGGAAACCGTGACGGTGAAGTTCTCGACGATCCGGGTTCTTTCAAAACCAAGGAAGAAAGCAAACTGAGCGTTATCGACAGCATCCTGCAACCCGAGCTTTATCCGGAACTCTACAAAGACTACTACCACAAGGTACGTATCAATTATTATCCACCTCGCCGCGACAATAAAGAAGGCTGGGACAATATCGACATCTTTGGCTGGATGGGCTACCCCATGCAAATGAAAATCGATTTCCTCTGCCGCGACTCCATTTTGGCAGCACCGATTGTACTCGACCTTGTTCTGCTGATGGACCTTTCAAAACGCGTTGGTTTCGAAGGAATCCAGGAATGGCTTTCTTTCTACTTTAAGAGCCCGATGCACTCAGAAGACGTTGTGCCCGAGCACGATCTATTCATCCAGCAGGTGAAACTCAAAAACACCCTGCGCCAGATTATGAACGAAGACCCGATTGATCATCTTGATGAAAAAATCAAACTTTTTGAGTAATCCTCAAAATATTTGAATAAAAACAAAACCGGATATTCAGCTATGGCAGTATATCCGGTTTTTTCATATTAAGGGCATTTAGATTATATTAGCCGGATAAAACATCTACTATGAAAAAATATTCCACCACCCTTATCTCGCTGCTTATTCTGGCATTATTTGCGGGATTTGGCAGCATCAAAGCACAAAACATTAACTCCTGGCTGATTTCGGAACAGTTCCGGATCATCAAACCTGCTTTTGACACAATAAAAAATATCAAGGAAAAAACCTTTGAAGATAAAGACCTCCTGAGCAATGATTTCATTGAAATCAGCGACATCAGGCCCTTCATCAGTAAAAGCATGCAAATGGGCAAAAGCAGTGGATTATCCTGGAAAAAACTTTCTACTGCGGATTCAAGCGGAATTTTACTTGGCCACGACAGCGATAAATGGCATATCCAATATCTGGCAAGCTATTTTTATTGTCCGGAATTTACGAAAACCACCATTGAAGCAGAAAGCCATTTTATGCTGGAAGCTTATGTGGATGGCAAAAAAATATTCAGCAAAAACAGTTGCGAAGCCGATACGTTAGATGCCGGAAGCAAAAGCAAAGAGTTGAAACTGATGCAGGGAAAGCACCTGCTGCTGATAAAAGTACTTTTGCCCGAAGGCCGAAAAGAAGGCAAACTGCGTGCTTCAGCTGAATCAGATGCCCAACTGGAAATCAGCCTGAATCCTGAATCCTTTATGGATATTGAGCACCTGATGAACGGCAAAAACGTACGCAATATCAATATTTCGCCCAAAGGGGATTATTATTACGTAAGCTATAGCGAGACGTACCCACCGGAAGGCAAAAGCAAATCATGGTCTGAAATACGCAAAACCGCCACGAACGAATTGGTGGAAGCCTTCATTACCGATACGCCTTCATCAACAAACTGGATCCCAAAAAGCAATACTTTCAGTTTTGTTCAGAAATCAGGTGAGGAGCATCATTTGATGGCATTTGATCCCGAATGGCAGAGCTATAAAAAACTGGCGACCGGTTCCGATGAAATATACGGCTATAACTGGTCTCCCAATGGCGATTTCGTTATTTTTTCCAGTCGGGACAAAGCAGATGAAAACAAGAGCGGCCTTAAAAAGCTCGAAGGCATGCCCGACCACTGGCCCTGGTGGCGCAACCGTTATCAGCTCAACATTTTGTTTATCGAAAACGGTATGCAGCAACGCCTGACACATGGCAATTTGTCAGCCGGCCTACAGGATATTTCTCCCGATGGCACAAAAATCCTTTTCAGTACGAGCAGCCCGGATTTCACTCAACGGCCTTACTCGGTGCAAAAGCTGTACGAAATGACACTTAGCACAGGCGAACTGAAAGAAATCTGGACAAAAAACTACAGCGGCAGCGTGCAATACAATCCGGATGGTACAAAACTGCTTGTTACCGGCAGCCCGGTACTGTTTGGCGATTTGGGCAAAAACGTAAGCAAAAAGCAAATCCCAAACGATTATGACACACAGGCTTACATCTATGATTTAGGCAGCGGAGAAGCTACTGCCATCAGCAAGGATTTTAAACCCAACATCCAGCGTGCTTACTGGAAAGAATTCGGTATTGTTTTCCTTGTTGAAGAAGAGAGCTACGACAGGGTTTACACATACGACATCAACAGCAAGGAATATACACGTCAGAATATTGATGCCGACGTAGTTACAAGAATAAGCGTTTCCAACAAAGGGCAACTGGCCTGTATAGCCAACAGCATCAGCACACCGCCTTCTGCATTTATGGGGCAGCTTGATACCGATAATTTCCAAAGGATCTCAGCACCCTGGGAAGAAGAATATCAGTTTGTAAAATTCGGGAAAACAGAAGACTGGAACTTCAAAAACAAAAAAGGCGTGGAAATCAAAGGCCGGGTTTATTATCCGCCCAATTTCGATGCCGCAAAAAAATATCCGGTCATTGTGTATTATTATGGAGGAACCAGCCCTGTGAACCGCAGTTTTGGCGGGCGCTATCCCAAAAACCTTTTCGCTGCCATGGATTATCTGGTATATGTGCTTCAGCCCAGCGGCGCCACCGGTTTTGGACAGGAATTTTCGGCCATGCATGTGAATAATTGGGGCATTACCGTTGCGGATGAAATTATTAAAGGCGCGAAAGAATTTTTAGCAGCACATCCCTTTGCTGATGCCGAAAAAGTGGGCTGCATGGGAGCATCTTACGGAGGTTTTATGACGATGCTATTACAAACGCGCACCGATATATTTGCTGCAGCCATTGCGCATGCCGGGATCAGTTCCATTGCTTCTTACTGGGGCGAAGGCTATTGGGGCTACCTTTACAGTTCTACTGCTACAGCCAACAGTTTCCCTTGGAACAACAAAGAATTGTACGTGGAACAGAGCCCTCTTTATCATGCGGATAAAATCCACACGCCCCTACTGCTGCTGCACGGTAATTCCGACACAAACGTACCACCTGGTGAAAGCCGACAGCTTTATGCCGCGCTGAAACTGCTCAACCGCCCGGTGGAACTGATTGAAATCGACAAACAGGACCACCATATTGTAGATTACAAAAAGAGGATATTGTGGCAAAAGACCATTCTGGCCTGGTTCGACCGTTATTTGAAAGGTGAAAACCAGTGGTGGGATGAGCTGTATCCTGAAAACCAATATTAAACAAAATAAGCTTTTCCGGGATTGTGAAATTTCGGAAAAGCTTATTTCTGCTCAGCGCGGAAAGTTAAAGCGAACACCAGTGTCCGTCATCGTACACAATACTTTTTGTCCCGTTAATCCGGATATACCCGTTCGCGTACTGATTTTCCCGTTTCGACATCAACGCCCTCTAATTCAGCATATTGTACTTTTGTAAAGCTCGAGGGGTCGGATTGGATAAAGATTTTGTGCAAAATGGCAGGCTTTTTGTTAATCGGGATGCGGCAAACAGCTTTATTGTTTTCCATTTTGAGAGTAAGAGAGCGTTCTTTGAAAGCAACAAGATGCACCTGAAAAGTATTTTCGGCAGTTTTATCGAAATCATAGCCATAGGCAAATTTCCTTTGGACAAAGCTCAGCCCATCACGCTTTCCGGGATCATCAGTACGGTTTATCCAGTACACTTTTATAGGGTCGGACGGATTAATTTGTCCGGGCTTTTTATATTGCACGTCATAGCAAACAACATTTGTATTTTTGCTGCGTGCTATATAAAACAAGCGATCCGGTGACTGATCGGATTCGGACAGCGGTGGGTCATCATGCTGTAATGGATTGCTTAGCTGAAAAAACATCAGCAGAATTAGCGCAATGGAAACAGGTTTTGAATACATTTGTATCTTTTTTGCAAAAATAGATTTAGAATAAGAATTGCATAACTCATGCCAAAAATAAATTTTAGAAAGAAACTAACAAACGGCCTTATTATTTTGGCCTTTCTTCTTATTGGCCAGCCTTTGCTGGCACAAGTTACGGAAATTAAGGGAAAAATCACCGATTCGGAAACAGCCGAGCCAATTCCTTTTGCCAATGTTTTTTTCCCGGGCACCACGGTTGGCGCAACAACCGATTTTGACGGGAACTACAGCATAAGCACCCAAATGGCCGGTGATTCGCTGAAAGTTATGGTTGTAGGTTATATCACCAAAGCCCGAAAAATTAAAAAAAACCGTAATCAAACGCTTAATTTTCAGCTGCAGCCTACATCTTTTGAACTTGGCGAAGTACTGATCGAAGCAGGAGAAAACCCCGCACACCCCATAATCCGGGCCGCGCGGAAAAAGAAAAAATTCTACAATCAGGAGCGCCTTGATGCCTATGAGTACAAAAGCTACGTGAAAGTGGACGTATCTATTGATAAAGTCAGCGAAAAATTTAAGAACTCAAAGGCAATGAAGCCCTTCAAACATATTTTTGACAGTCTGGATGTAGCTGCCGGCCGTGATGGAAAGGCGGTTATCCCATTCTTTATCAGCGAAAATATGGTAGATAATTATTATCTCAAAAATCCAAAACGAGAAAAACAGGTAGTACACGCCAATAAGCTTACCGGCCTAATACTAGATAATACACAGATTATTGAAAAATTCCTTGCCCGTGCTTTTCAGGATTACAATTTTAACGAAAACTGGGTTCGGATTTTCGACCGAAATTTCGTTAGCCCTTTGGCTTTAAGCGGGTTTGGATATTATGAATATTATATCATAGACACAGTCCTGATTGACCAGGACAGCTGTTTCAAAATTAAAGTAAAGCCAAAACGCCCACAGGACCTGGCTTTTTATGGCAATATCTGGATAGCAGATTCTTCCTTTGCCCTTCGCAGGCTCGATCTCGAAATCGGCAAATCTGCAAACCTCAACTTCATCGAACGTTATAAGCTCCAACAGGATTATGATATGGTTGGCGACAGTGCATACATGCCAATCCGTTCCAGAATTCTTGTGGACATGGAGGAACTCAGCGATAACTCCATTGGGCTTATCGGAAAATTTTATGTTTCCAACAAAGATTATGTGATCAACGAACCTTATGACCTTGATTTTTATAAAAAGAATGTGGAAATTGATCCCAATGCCCGCAATAAAAATGAGGTTTATTGGGATACCACCCGCCATAAAATGATAAATGATGTTGCACAGGTGGAGCAATCTTATGCGGTCATTGATTCCATGCGGCAAAGCCCGCAAATCAGCCGTTTGCGCAAAATAATCCGTACGGTTTGGGATGGATATTATACAGTTGGCCCTGTGCAGTTTGGCCATTGGTTTACTTTATTTGGTTATAATGAAATTGAAGGTTTCCGTACACAGGCAACCGCCCAAACTACCATTGATTTCAGCAAGAAATGGATTTTAAAAGGTTATGGTGCCTATGGCTTCAAAGATGAGAAATTCAAATATCTGGCTGAGGCCGAATACTTCCTCGACCGCGACCGCTGGCGAAAAATAGGTGGCCATATCCGCTATGATATGGATCGGCTTGGAATCGACCGCGACTTCCTCGAATCGCACGTATTCCTTAATTTCATGTTTATGCTTTCAAACCAGTTTGGTTATTTGCAGCGCATGAGCCTTTCGCACGAATACCGTTTATGGTATGAAACCGACCACTGGCACGGCTGGAATTCTAAGATCACATTGAACCACAATGAATTTAATCCGCAAGGCGGTTATGTTTTTGCCTGGTATGATGATGATGGAAATGTGCACGACAAATACAAAATCAGTAGTGTTACACTCATGACAAGCTATTCCAGCAAACGGGTTTGGCTTGTAGAAGACAACTGGCGCATGGGCATGGGCATGTTCAAGGCTCCGGTATGGACTGCGAAACTGACTTTAGGGTTTAAAAATGTTTTGGGCAGTGATTTTACCTTCCAGAAAATATCCCTAAACGTGCGCCGTAAATGGCAACTTGGATTATGGGGACGTCTCGATTATATCGTAGCCGCCAACAAGGTATTTGGAAAAGTACCTTATCCGGAAGCCAATATCCCGCAAGGTAATGAGCCCCCATTTGCCTCTGAACGCAGTTATAACCTGATGAACTTCTTTGAATTTGTGGTGGACGAATCCGTAGAAGGCATTTTTCTCCATCACTTTAATGGACTGTTGCTCAATAGAATACCATTGATGAAGCGACTGAAACTCCGTTCTATTGCAGGTTTCAACTTTGTGTGGGGACAGTATAACGAGAAAAACTATATCCGCACAGAAGACAACCCTGAAGGTTTGCTGCCCCCTGAATATGAAGGCCAGCCACTTACGCAATTCAAGCAACTAAGTTGGGACAAACCCTATATGGAAGTGAGTTATGGCGTTGAAAATATTTTAAAGATATTCCGTATCCAGGCCATTCACAGGCTCAGCTACCTCGATGGCGATGATGCAAAAAACTTTGCCGTAAAGGCTTCCTTTACGATCTCTTTATAAAAACACCCAATTATGGAAGAAATCCTCAGCATTAATAAACTCAGCAAACGTTTCGGTTCCATAAAAGCCGTGGATCAACTGAGTTTAAAAGTGAACAGAGGGGATATTTATGGTTTTCTCGGCCCAAACGGCAGCGGAAAAACCACTACCCTTGGTATGCTCACCGATGTCGTAAAATCTGATAGCGGTAGCTTTAAATGGTTTGGAGAAATCCCAACCCACAACCACCGAAAAAAAATCGGCACAATATTAGAGCAGCCCCTCTTCTACCCTTACTTATCAGGATACAGAAACCTGCAGGTAATCGCCGATATCAAAAAAGCACCACAAAGCCAGATTATGGAAGTCCTGGATACCGTAAACCTGAAAGAACGTGCATCCAGTAAATTCCAAACCTATTCGCTGGGCATGAAACAGCGTCTGGCCCTGGCCGCAGCACTTTTGGGCGACCCGGAAGTACTGATTCTCGACGAACCCACAAACGGGCTTGATCCTCAAGGTATTGCATACACCCGCGAGCTGATCCTGAAAATTGCCGAAAAAGGCATCACCATCATCCTGGCCAGCCACCTTTTGGATGAAGTGCAAAAACTCTGCACACATGTCTGCGTTTTGCGCAATGGCAAAAAACTCTTCGACGGACCGGTTGAGGAAGTGCTCAACGATAAAGCCAGCCTCGAACTGGCTGCCGACAACCTCAATCTGCTGAAAATAGCCTGTGAGGAAAGTGGCATCTTTACCACTGTTACCGAAGATAAAGGACTGATAAAGGTCCACGCTTCCGAAGATCTCGACCCGGCTGCCATCAACAAAATGATGTTTGAACGGGGCATTATACTCAAGCATATCGCATTGAAAAAGAAAAGTTTGGAAGAACATTTCCTCGACATCACTTCCAAATAGACGTAAAATATTTTCGCAAAACAAAGACCAATTACCATGTTACGCTTAGCACGCATCGAATTACGCAAGATATTATATTTTAAAGCCTTTTGGGTACTTACAGGCATTTATTTCACTGTGGTGATCCTTATCAACTGGGGACTGCCCGAAATCATTGAAGAAATCTCTGAAACCACGCGCTCCAATGAGCTCAAACTGTTGAAATATTTTGTTTTCAATTTCCCGGATATCTGGCAAAATATCACCTGGGCCGGAAGCCTGCGCTTTTTTATTAAAGTCATACTCGGAATGATTATGATCATCCATGTTTGCCAGGAATATTCCCATAAAACCATCCGGCAAAACATAATTTCCGGCATGTCACGCGCGGAATTTTTCTGGGGCAAAGTGATGTATGCTGTGATGCTTACGCTGCTCTCTACTTTCATCCTGATTATTTCCGGAGTTTATCTGGGGCTGATGAATTCAAGCACCACAGGACTTGCAGCAATATTTGGGAAAATGTCCTTTCTGTTTGGCTACATGCTCGAGATCTTCACCTACCTCAGCTTTGCTCTGCTTTTGGGAACATTCATCAAAAAAACAGGATTTGCCATCAGCGCGCTCTTTTTGGTATTGATTATCGAGCTGATTGTACAATATAAACTCATTCCCGAAAGCGCCTGGCCTTATCTGCCGGTAAACGCCATGAATGCAATCCTCACCAGCCCGAATACCAGTCTGGTGGAAATCAGTTCATCCGACATGCCCTTTACTTTACAAACCCATGTCAGTTGGGTTCCCGTTTTGGTTGCCATTGGATATTGCATTCTGTATTTGGGAGTCGTATATCAATATCTGCAAAAAAAGAACCTTTAACCTGAATAATTCACAAAATATTCAGGTTAAACTTTTCCATAGATTAGGATTGAAAAAGTTAAACTACAGCCCGAAAGATCCCAAAACCTTCGGGCTGATTTTTTGTTTAGACACGTATGAAAGAAATGTGGGACAAGCGCTTTGCTTCAGAAGAATACGTTTATGGCACCAGACCCAACGAATGGTTTGCTCAATGTCTGGATAAATCAAAGAATGGCAGCATCTTTTTGCCTGCGGAGGGCGAAGGGCGCAATGCGGTTTTCGCGGCGAAATTGGGTTGGGATGTACTTGCCATGGATTATAGTACCGAAGGCAAAGCAAAAGCCCTGAGTCTGGCTCATGAGCAAAAAGTTTCGATCAATTATCAAATTGCTGATGTACTGAAAAACGAATGGCCGGAACAAGTTGACGCTATTGCTTCTTTTTTCCTGCACCTGCCACCGGCTCAACGAAAAGACCTTCACCAAAAAATACTTGCACACCTCAAACCCGGCGGACTGATCATTATGGAAGTTTTTGATGTGGACAACCTGCCCATCAGAAAAATGGGGCCACAAAACGCGGACTTACTCTACACCGAGAAAGAAATCCTGTACGATTTCTCCGGATTGGAGATATTGCATTGCGAAAAAGCCAAACGCCATTTAAAGGAAGGTTCTTTTCATGATGGCGAAGGGATTACGATACGGTTCTTGGGGAGGAAGAAAGATTAGGCTTGAATTTTCAGTTATATTGCATTTTAATATGCTTTCTTTTACATTTACTTAAACGAACCAATCATTAATCATGGCACGCAAAGGCGCAAAAAACTTAGCGGCCCTGCGAGAAAAAAACACGAACCAACAATCAATCATCAATCATGGTACGCAAAGGCGCAACAAGAAATACTGGATAATACTGTATGCCCACGCAATTGATACGTCTCAGCAATCCTCAAACTCTCCCACTATCATTCCCCAAAACCCCAGTAAAAAATTGCTTAGTATGGTAAGCAAATTTATTCTATCTTTGCTCATTACAATAAACAACAATGAATTCACTAATTGAAAAATTCAGAAAAAAAATCAAGCTGGTTTCTACAGATTTTAGCAGGAGCCTGATGGACGAAATCAACTGGAATGCCCGTCTTATTGGTATTAAAGGCGCCCGGGGTGTAGGAAAAACCACACTTTTGCTTCAGTATATAAAGAAACATCTTCCTCTTGACAGCTCTGTGCTCTATGTAAGTCTCGACGATATCTGGTTTTCCGAACACAAACTTGTGGATCTCGCCGATACTTTCACAAAAAAAGGAGGCAAGTACCTGTTTCTTGATGAAGTACATAAATATCCGGACTGGTCAAAAGAAATTAAAAATATTTATGACGACCATCCTGATTTGCATCTTGTTTTTACCGGTTCATCCTTATTGGAGATTCTTAATGCACGTGCCGACCTCAGCAGAAGGGCATTAACATACCAGCTACAAGGCCTGTCTTTCAGGGAATATCTAAAACTACTAAAGCATAAGGATTTGCCTGTTTATGAGCTACATGAACTCATCGAACATCATGAAGACATTGCCGCAGACATCGTCAATAAAATAAAACCATTAGTATTCTTTGACCATTACCTCAGAGAGGGATATTATCCGTTTTTCAATGAAGATCCAAAATCATATCATATTCGTATTGAAGAAGTTATTAATCTGATCATCGATATTGAGCTTCCCCTTTTACGTAAAGTAGATATTGGTTTTACCCGCAAAATCAAGCAACTGCTTTTGATCATTTCTGAAAGTGCGCCATTTATTCCCAATATAAGTAAACTGAGTCAAAAAATTGGCATTAACAGAACAACACTCATCGCTTATATGCAATACCTGCAGGAGGCAGACCTGATTGCCCATCTTTACAAAGACTCCTTTGGCATCAGCCGTATGCAGAAACCCGATAAAATTTTTCTTGAAAACACGAATATTGCATTCGCAATAAATCCGGCATATCCAAACCCTGGAAATTTGCGAGAGACCTTCTTTCTCAACCAACTGAAATACAAGCACAAGCTCAACTACCCTTCTTCCGCTGATTTTTTAATAGATCAGAAATTTCTGTTTGAAATCGGAGGTAAAAACAAAGGTCAGAAGCAAATAGCCAACTGGCCGGAAGAAAAAGCATTTATTGCCGCGGATGGAATAGAATACGGAAATGATAGAAAAATACCTTTATGGTTATTTGGATTTTTGTATTAACGAGCAGGGCGTAGGAGTTTGGATTTGATGATGGTTTTTGATTGGGGTTGTGCGTTCGGTGTTTGTTTCGGTGTGGTATATTACCGAACCCAAAGGCCTGCCTTGCCTATGACTACGGAATGACGTTCAAGCATCGCGGACTTCATCCAACCGTTAAGGCGCTAAGAAATACTGGAGAATACGGTTTGCCCTCAGCATCAAAAAAACAGTCCGTGCAAACCTCGTCTCCCCGTCTGTGCGGTAAAATCTTCCATCTACACCGGTCCTAAAATACTTAGCGGCCCTGCGGCTTAGCGAGAAAAAAACACGAACCACCAAATAACCATCAATCATGGCACGCAAAGACGCAAAGGCGCAAAAAAACTTAGTAACTTAGCGGCTCTGCAGCTCAGCGAGAAAAAAACACGAACCAACAAACAATCATCAATCATGGCACGCAAAGGCGCGAAGGCGCAAAAAAAAACTTAGCGGCACTGCGGCTTAGCGAGAAAAAAACACGAACCAACAAATAATCATTAATCATGGCACGCAAAGACGCAAAGGCGCAAAAAAACTTAGCGGCACTGCGGCTTAGCGAGAAAAACACTCACCGAAAAATTTCAAATCCGCCTACCTCTTCACCACCTTCTCACTAATGCGTTGCCCGCCATATTCCAGATTGAGGATATACATACCTGGTTTTAAATGCCCAACATTGAAATTATATCCTTTTGGGCTTCCGTTGAGCTTTAGCTTGTGCTGCATCATGGTTTTGCCGCTCAGGTCATAGAGGCTCAGCAGGGCATCGCCTGAGTATTGCAGGTTAAGGTCTATTTCGAGGGCATGGCCTACCGGATTGGAGCGCAAGGCCATTCCTTCCGCCCTTTTTTGTTCCGGCTCAAGGCCAACCGGCATTTCTTCGCCCATATACATCATGCGCCCCGATTTGCCATAAGCCCATACATGCTGCCCGTCCGGATCAAGCTTCAGGCTTTGAAAATAAGGATATGGACCAAAACGTTCCCAGTATGTGCCATCTGTTCTTTTATAAATATACGATTCTTCAGCAATTGCCATTAAGAGATATTGATTGTCGTTATTTGTCTCGACAATATCCATTATCATACCTGTTTCAGCAGAAAAAACCTTCTCTATTAGCTGATCCGTATTTACATCCACTGACCAAACAGCAGGCAAGGCTTTTTCATTATATGTAAACCCCTGTGTCACATAAAGCAAAGAATTATCTATCAGGAATCCCCGCATAATTTTTTCTAGACCCAGGTTAACGAATTCCCAGCTCTGGCCTTCATCGGTAGATTTATGATACCCCCCGTTTCCTCCGTTTGAACCTCCGAAAACATAAAATGCTTCCTCTCTCAAAAGCATGTCCAACATGGTGTTTGCACTGACATTTGGAAGTGAGATTTCAAAATAAGATGTATCATCAGGGTTAAAGCCGAATAAAACAGGACTTATTCCTATATCAAAATTATATGTTTGATAGAAATACACCTTGTTTGATGAAAAAAACCGGACAACGGGCGAATAAAAATAATCTATGCCAATATTAAGGTCAACAGAACACCAATTATTGCCCAAATCTCCTGTATAAGCCAGGCGTAAGTCACTATAGGAACTCTGGCCCAGGATACATATTTTCGTTTCATTTACTGCAAAACTCTTTAATGCCAGATTACTGAGGGATTCATTTGAAACGGTATCCCATACCCTTCCAAGTGGCTCATATTTTATTAAAACCTTTGGCAATAACACATACATTTGATTATTTTGAAACTCAAGATCTTCAACCCTTTCAATAATATTATTCTCCAAAGGTTTGCAGATATTTCCTTCATCACATTCCAACACAGCATTTACATGCCCCCAGTCCAGCTCCATATGCTCGGATGTTATACTACAAAATGCTTTCTTGTCATCTAATATTCCAAATCCTTTCACATTTGGCTGCATATACCCAATATTATTAAGGCTAGGGATAGCCTGGACGTTTATCCAATCTTTCCCGGCATTCGATGATTTTATCAATGAAAGGGGGCAACCGCCAGGATCATTGCAATAACCATATGCAAATACTACCGAATCACCAAAAGTCTTCATATTTCTTAGTGCCGGAAAATTTTCGCTTAAATAAACTTCTTCCCAATTGACACCAAAATCTATACTGCGTTCAATAATAAAGGCTGTAATTGTAGATGAATACCCCTTCCCTTCTTTATCATAGTCAACAAGAAATTTTTTACCCAAAGCATAAAAAATTCCATTCCCTTGTCTAGCCAAACTGTATAGATTTTCATCATCCTCATAATTTTTATATTCAAAACTATGGCAACTGTCTGAAGTCCTGTAATACCTTTTGTTTTCAGCAGTCAGGAATACCCCAATGGCCATATCTTCAAAAACCAAATCCGAAACAGTAGCTGTATCATTCAGGATGTTGTCCGTATAATCAATTTCCCAGTTTTTTCCTCCGTCAAAAGTCTGCCCCAACAAAGTTTTCTTTGTTGTTGCGTGTACCAATAGTGCATAGCCGCTGCTGGCATCCAGCATTTGCAGACGTTTTAAGCCCAGGCTGTCCGGAAATTGACACACCTTTGCCCACACCCGTCCGTAATCATGGGTGGAGATCAGTTGCCTGCTGCCCATTTTAATAAAGGCATGACCCGGGGCAACAATATTGATCTGGCTCAGCGAACTGCTTCCTTCGTTAAAAACAATCTCCCAATGACTGCCCCCATCATTTGTTGCGCATATCATGCCATATTGGCCGCACATCAGGCCATGCTGCCCGTCAAAAAAAGCAATATCATAAAATTCATTGCCGGCTGGGAGGGGATTGAGCCAGTGGGTGGTTTGGGCTGTTGATGCTGTGCAAAATATTAAAACCGCAAAAAAGCAAAGCGTATGTTTAACCAGCTTATGTCTCATCTTAATAATATTTCAGTAATTCATGAAAATTATATCCAAATTCCAACTATTTTAAAATACCCTCTGATTCTACCGTAAGCCTACCTCTTCACCACCTTCTCACTAATCCGTTGCCCGCCATATTCCAGATTGAGGATATACATGCCCGGCTTTAGATGCCCTACATTGAAATTATATCCTTTTGGGCTTCCGTTGAGCTTTAGCTTGTGCTGCATCATGGTTTTGCCGCTCAGGTCATAGAGGCTCAGCAGGGCTTCGCCTGAGTATTGCAGGTTAAGGTCTATTTCGAGGGCATGGCCTACCGGATTTGAGCGCAAGGCCATTCCTTCCGCCCTTTTTTGTTCCGGTTCAAGGCCAACCGGCATTTCTTCGCCCATATACATCATGCGCCCCGATTTGCCATAAGCCCACACATGCTGCCCGTCCGGATCCAGTTTCAGGCTTTGAAAATAAGGGTATGGGCCAAAACGCTCCCAGTATGTGCCATCTGTTCTTTTGTAAATATAATTTCCTGTTAACAGGTAATCATCTCCTGCATTGGTTTGTACTATATCAAGAACAGCAACATTTTCAGCAGAAAAAACCTGTTCCAAAAGTTCTCCTGTTCGGATATTGACCGAGTACACAATAGAATAATCATTCGTAATGTAAAAAACGGAATCGTTGATTTGGAAAGCCTTTAAAATTTTATTCACCCCCAAATTGGTAAAGTCCCAGCTTTCGCCTTCATCTGTGCTTGCATAGTATCCGCCATTGCCAGCGGAACCACCAAATACATATATGTGATCATCGGTGAATTTCATATCCATCATAGCACTTGCATAAGTCTCAGGCAAATCAATTACTTGAAATACCGTATCCTGCATGAAAAGTTTTAGCAATTTTGGATACAGTGGTATTTCATTTTCATAGCCCCTAAATACATAAATTGTATTCAAGCCCTGCAGCTTAACATTCATCTGCCTAAGAGGCTCATTAAATTGAAATGACCACCAACTTTCTCCTGCATCATTGCTATAATAAAAATGCAAGTACTCATCAGAATCATAACCAACAATTACTTTTTCATTATTAACATCATCCATACCCGTAAATCTAACATCTTCTTCAGCAAAAAAGACAGTATCCCAAACAGCTTGCGACAAATCCCTTTTCACATAGTACTTTTGCGAAAGTGCAGATATGCTTCTTTCATCAAAATCAAGTTCAAGCAACATATCAATGAAATTATTTTTTAGAGGCCTCCAAACCTGCTCTTCGTCTGCAAAAAGAAGAACTGACGGATTACCGCCGGTCATTCCAGTATTTTTAGCAGAGACACAACATACTGCATTATTCTTATCAATCACACCAAATCCTCTTATTATAGGGTATTGAAAGCCATATGCATAAAGATCAGGACTCTCCCTGCTTTCCTCCCAGCTTATACCTTGATCTCTCGAAACAAGCATTGGAAACTTTATGCAACCTTCCGGATGCCAGTAATAATTACAGTATCCATAAACAAACACCAAAGAATCTCCAAAAGTTTTCATTTGATTCAAATCAGGCATTTCATTCTTGTCATAAACTCTTTGCCATGAATTACCATCATCATTGCTCTTCAATATTATATATGAAAAGTCAATATACACCTCCTTTTCGTTTGAGGCTATCCTTTCATGCCAATCATCATCTCTTCTACCTAAGGCATAATAAATCCCATTATTTTGATTAATAATTTTATAATAAAACTCATTAGGGAAAAAAGTCACGTACTCAAATGTGGAACATGAATCACTTGTAAGATAAAGCCTCTGATTCTCCTGGCTTAACAGCATGCCTTTCTTAGCGTTTTCAAAAGCAAAATCACTAATTTTCGATTCATTAGTTAACAGTTCGGATGTATAGCTTAAGTTCCATCCTTTCCCTCCGTTTATAGTATTTCCAATCAAAGTATTTTTAGACTCATTGTGTACCAAAAGAACATATCCGTAATGCTCATCAAACATTCTAAACTTTGTTATACTCATGCTGTCCGGGAATTGACACACTTTTGCCCACACCCGCCCGTAATCATGGGTGGAGATCAGTTGCCGGTTCCCCATCTTTATAAAAGCATGACCCGGGGCAACAATATTGATCTGGCTCAGCGAACTGCTTCCTTCGTTAAAAACAATCTCCCAATGACTGCCCCCATCATTTGTTGCGCATATCATGCCATATTGGCCGCACATCAGGCCATGCTGCCCGTCAAAAAAAGCAATATCATAAAATTCATTGCCGGCTGGGAGGGGATTGAGCCAGTGGGTGGTTTGGGCGGTTGATGCTGTGCAAAATATTAAAACCGCAAAAAAGCAAAGCGTATGTTTAACCAGCTTATGTCTCATCTTACCTAAATTATTCATAAACCAAAAAAAAATAGGGAAATTTGTGCGATACCTCATTGATATTCAGTATCTTTATGTCGGCAAACAAAAACAAAAATCCCTATGGCTAAAAATACAAAGAATATTTCAAACAGTGGCACAAAACCACAGGAAATTACACAAAAGAGCCTTTTTCCTCTCACCAGTTCAAATGGCAAAAAGGTTGATGTTAACTTTACTTTGAAAAAGACATCAAGTGATGGCGGCCTATTATTGCTTCGCGAAGTAGAAAAACAGCTTGGTTTAATCGACAGCCTTGCAGGCTGCATTGAAGACCCCCGCAACCAAAGTTATGTCAAGCACAGCACAAAACGCCTTCTAAGCCAGCGTATTATGCAAATTGCTGCAGGCTTTGAAGATGCAAATGACTGCAATGCGCTCAGGGACGATGAGGTAGTTAAGGTATGCTGTGAGACTACAGAAAGCCTTTCAGCCCAGCCTACAATGAGTCGTTTTGAGAATCAAATCACGGCTTCTCAGAACTACAAAATGGCCAAGGTCTTTGTAGATAAATTTATCGCTTCCTATGACCACGAACCAAAAATTATTATACTTGATTCTGACGATACAAGCAGCTTAACATATGGTAATCAGCAGCTTACCATGTTCAATAATTACTACGGGGACTATTGCTATATGCCTTTGCACATATATGAAGGCTTTTCGGGCAAGCTGGTAACCACTATCCTCAAACCTGGCCGCCGCAGCAAAAGCCTTGATGTTTTTTCGATCCACAAACGCATCATAAGCTACCTGCGCCAGCATTGGCCCAACACGATGATCATCCTTAGGGGCGACAGCCATTTTTGTTCCAAAGAGTTTATGGAGTGGGCAAGGGAGAGCCATAGGGTTGAATTTATCACAGGGCTCAGTGGCAATTCTGTTTTAAACCAAAAGGCCAAAATAACCATAGAAAGCGCCAAAAAAAACTTCCAACAGTCGGGTACACCAGTGAAACGTTATCATAGCTTTCAATATCAGGCATCCAGTTGGGCTTTTGCCGAACGAGTGGTAGTCAAAGTAGAAGTAAGCAGCATGGGGACAAATGTAAGGTATATTGTCAGCAGCCTGCAAAATGTTCGTGCCAAGGCGCTTTACGAACAAGGATATTGTGCAAGGGGCGCAGCCGAATTGCGTATCAAAGAACATAAAACATACCTTAAGTCGGACAGGATGTCCTGCAACAGCTTTAAGGCCAATCAGTTCAGGTTGTTTTTGCATTCTGCTGCTTATGTCCTGATGCACAGCTTGCAAAGCATGGCGTTAGTAGGGACAGAGTTTGCTAAAGCAACTATGAAAACACTTCAATTGAAGCTGATCAAAGTAGCTGCCCGGATCAAAGTACTGAAATCAAAAATTAAAATAGAGCTGCCTGCAGAATTTTACAGCGACCGGGTGTTTATGAAATGCTTTAAGAAATTCGAAACCCTAAGGATTTAGGCCAAAATTCGGTAAGCTAATGTTCTTCAACATCTTGATGTCAAATAAAATTATCAATGGGCTTTACGGGAAAACCCAAATAGGAAAATTATGCTCATAAGCCATGTGATTAGAGTAAATATATAGAAATTTAAGCGATTATTCTTGATTCGCAATGCCTGACCCTGCTCGGTTAAAAAATTTTGCCTGTTTTTGGGAGTTTATGAATTAAACAGGCTTAATAATATTTCAGTAATTCATGAAAATTATATCCAAATTCCAACTATTTTAAAATACCCTCTGATTCTACCGTAAGCCTACCTCTTCACCACCTTCTCACTAATCCGTTGCCCGCCATATTCCAAATTGAGGATATACATGCCAGGCTTTAAATGCCCAACATTGAAATTATATCCTTTTGGGCTTCCGTTGAGCTTTAGCTTGTGCTGCATCATGGTTTTGCCGCTCAGGTCATAGAGGCTCAGCAGGGCATTGCCTGAGTATTGCAGGTTAAGGTCTATTTCGAGGGCATGGCCTACCGGATTGGAACGCAAGGCCATTCCTTCCGCCCTTTTTTGTTCCGGTTCAAGGCCAACCGGCATTTTTTCGCCCATATACATCATACGCCCCGTTATGCCATAAGCCCATACATGCTGCCCGTCCGGATCAAGTTTCAGGCTTTGAAAATCAGGGTATGGGCCAAAACGCTCCCAGTATGTGCCATCTGTTCTTTTGTAAATATAATTTCCTGTTAACAGGTAATCATCTCCTGCATTGGTTTGTACTATATCAAGAACAGCAAGATTTTCAGCAGAAAAAATCTGTTCCATAAGCTCTCCCGTTCGGATATTGACCGGCCACACGGCAGGGCTACCACTTTCCCCATATGTATATCCATTGGTTATATAAAAAATGGAGTCGTTAATTTGAAATGCTTTAAGGATTTTATTCACCCCCAAATTGGTAAAGTCCCAGCTTTCGCCTTCATCTGTGCTTGCATAGTATCCGCCATTGCCAGCGGAACCACCAAATACATATATGTGATCATCGCAAGATTCCATATCCATCATAGCCGAAGAGCTTACCGAAGGTAATTCTAATTCTGCCAAACTGGTATCAATCGGGCTAAATTTAAAAAGTTTGGGAATTATACCATACTCATATTCATAGGGTTGAAAGATATAGACGCGGTCATCATCCAGAATATCTACTGACATATTATAAAGCTCATAGGATTTTATAATGCCCTCACAATAGCTATTGAAACCATCTTCTGAATAATAACAATATAAGTTACCACTAAAAAAAGTACGCCCAATAATACAAGATTTATCCTGTAGTATATCCATATCCTCAAAAACCAAATTGTTTATATTTGGGTAAAGCAGGCTGTCCCATACCCGATCCTGTGTATAATAATTCAATACGACATCTTTCGTTAGCAGGATCATTTGTTCATCATCAAATTCCAAATCCATGATTTTCTCAATAAAATTGTCCGAGGCCGGTATCCAGAGATTGCTCATATTAAGATTTTCAAGAAAAACGGAAGACCGTCCTCCTTCCAAATCATAGTTGATAGATGTTATACAGCAAAATGCTTTTTGATGGTCAACAATCCCTACACTTCTGATATTAGGCCGCGTAAAACCCTTCCCATATAGGTCGGGTTTTTCCTGTGCAGCACTCCAGCTTATACCTTGATCTCTCGAAACAAGCATTGGAAACTTTATGCAACCTTCCGGATGCCAGTCATAATTACAGTATCCATAAACAAACACCAAAGAATCTCCAAAAGTTTTCATCTTATTCAAATCAGGCATTTCATTCTTGTCATAAACTCTTTGCCATGAATTACCATCATCATTGCTCTTCAATATTATATATGAAAAGTCAATATACACCTCCTTTTCGTTTGAGGCTATCCTTTCATGCCAATCATCATCTCTTCTACCTAAGGCATAATAAATCCCATTATTTTGATTAATAATTTTATAATAAAACTCATCAGGAAAAAAAGTCACGTACTCAAATGTGGCACATGAATCACTTGTAAGATAAAGCCTCTGATTCTCTTGGCTTAACAGCATGCCTTTCTTAGCGTTTTCAAAAGCAAAATCACTAATTTTCGATTCATTAGTTAACAGTTCGGATGTATAGCTTAAGTTCCATCCTTTCCCTCCGTTTATAGTATTTCCAATCAATGTATTTTTAGACTCATTGTGTACCAAAAGAACATATCCGTAATGCTCATCAAACATTCTAAACTTTGTTATACTCATGCTGTCCGGGAATTGACACACTTTTGCCCACACCCGTCCGTAATCATGGGTGGAGATCAGTTGCCTGCTGCCCATTTTAATAAAGGCATGACCCGGGGCAACAATATTGATCTGGCTCAGCGAACTGCTTCCTTCGTTAAAAACAATCTCCCAATGACTGCCCCCATCATTTGTTGCGCATATCATGCCATATTGGCCGCACATCAGGCCATGCTGCCCGTCAAAAAAAGCAATATCATAAAATTCATTGCCAGCTGGGAGGGGATTGAGCCAGTGGGTGGTTTGGGCTGAAAGCTCCTTGCAAAACCATAGGAACATCAATAAAATCAATACCAGAGAGACTACTTTTGTTTTCATTTGGAGAGGGCTAAAAAAATAAACACCATAAAGTTACATTATTTTAATGAGAAACTGATAATATATTCTAAACCAAATTGCATTTACACACTCATCTTTCCCTCTTAGACCAACACAAACAAACAGCTCAGATAATATTAATCAACAAGAAACATCAAGATCCAAAGACAATCGCTTTATTTCAAAAAAGCTTCACGCATCACAAGCCCTTCTACTCAGCGAATCTTTATTCAATACAACCTTAAATATTGGTTTACAAGCTTTTACAATATCATAAAATTTTTTAAAAGGGATGATTATTTTTAACGATTCAATCTTTGCCACTTCAAAAAATAATGTACTTTCGCGGCCAGATTTAAACCTTGTCTAAACACACTAATTAACTGGTAATGAAATCTTTAAAAACCATTCGGAATAAAAACTTCCTGCTCAACAGAAGGTACGAAGCCTTGGTATTCCTGCTGCTTTTCTTTGGTTTCTTTGGTTTTCTGGGCACAAAAATGGGCATCGACAATATGCTCAACACCATTATGAACACAGCCTGGGACCTGTTGATGAACACGGTCTTTTATATTATGGGCATTACGGTACTTACCGGGGCATTGGGTCGCCTGATGATTGAGTTTGGCGTAGTACGCCTCATCGAAAAAATCCTCTCGCCCCTTATGCGCCCATTGTTTAACCTGCCTGGCGTGGCTTCACTGGCCGGCCTGATGACATTCTTCTCAGACAATCCCGCCATTATCGGCCTTTCGAACGATAAAAGCTTCAGCAAATATTTCCTGAAAAGGGAATTGATTTCACTGACCAATTTCGGTACTGCTTTTGGCATGGGCCTGATCGTGCTTACCTATATGTCGGGTTTTGGGTATTTCAAAGCGGCCATGGTTGGCCTTTTCGGCGCTGTTGTGGGCGCTGTGGTTTCCACCCGTATAATGCAAAAGCTCATCAGCAAAGATTTCCCCGAAGAAGCCCACCTAAAACGCAAAGAAGCCAAAAAAGACCTGGAAGAAAACATTTCTTTCAAATCTGAAGGAGGAACCTTTCTCCGTTTTCTGAACTCCATACTCGATGGCGGAAAATCGGGGGTCGATCTGGGTTTGAGCATTATTCCCGGCGTATTGATCATCAGTACCATCATCATGATCCTAACATTTGGCCCCAAAGATGCCAGTGTTGGATATCAGGGCCTGGCCTACGAAGGCGTGCCCCTCCTTCCCTATCTTGCCGGGAAAATTGACTGGCTGTTCTATGGCCTTTTCGGTTTTGAAAATGCAGAGCTCATCGCCTTCCCCATCACATCACTGGGTGCGGTCGGAGCATCACTCTCACTGGTAAAAGCTTTTGTGGACGAGAACATCATCAATGGAAATGCCATTGCGGTTTTCACGGCCATGGGCATGTGCTGGAGCGGATACCTGAGCACGCATACCGCGATGCTGGATACACTGGGATACCGCAAACTGACCAGCAAAGCACTGCTGTCGCACACAATTGGCGGAATCGTTGCCGGAATTGTGGCACATTATGCTTTCGTTTTGATTAGTATGTTCGTAAACCTCGGATAACCAAACTTCCTCATCTAAAAATGACCACTGTTCAAAAACTAATGGCACAGGTATTCATAGTAATCCTTTGCCTCTGGGCAATTGATTCTCATGCCGAAGCATCCGATCTTACCATTCCGGTAAAGCTCAATAAAATGGAAAAAGACAGCCTGCAAAAAAATCCGGCGGCTTTTCACCTGAGCACGACACTAACATCCAAACATATCTGGCGCGCCATGCCTGCCGGTGATGCACCTTGTATCGAACCTTTGGTAACATTTTCCAGTGGCGGACTGGCAGTGAGCGCCTGGGCATCATGGGCCTTTGACAACAGCTATAAAGAACTGGATTTATTCGCTACATATACCTGGAAGAATTTTCAAATAGGCATTTTCGATTATTATTGCCCGTCGGATGCCGCTGCTTCCAACGAATTCTTTAATTTCGACAAACCTTCAACACGCCATTTGTTTGAAGCACAGGCAAGTTGGCTGGGAACCGAAAAGCTCCCCCTTTCGGTAATGGCCGGATGCTTTATCGGCGGTTTTGATATGGACGAAAAACAAAACCAGCTTTACTCCACTTATCTTGAGATGAATTACCCGCTGCTTCGCGGTAAGCACAACATACTGCTTACACTTGGCGGTACTCCTGCCAAAAGCATGTATGCCAATAAAGCTGCGATTTTCAATTACGGAATTACATACAGTTCCAGCATCTGTATCACGAAAAAATGGAGCATTCCATACAATGGCCATTTGGTGTATAACAGCATAGATAAGAAATTCTATTTTTCATTGTCCATCAGCTTGCAATAGGTTTTTGAAATAAGCTATTCTAATTTTATTCAGATGAATTGCCCATCTCCTGAAAAAACGTACTTTTGGGGATATGAGTATTGTTTGCTATTATTCATTGAAAGGCAATTCCAGATTTCTGGCCGAAAAACTTTCCGAACGGCTTACTGCTCCGCTATTTCCACTTATTGACCTCAAAAAACGTCATGGCTTGTTTGGCTTTTTCCGCAACGAATGGGATGCACTGAACAAGAATGACACCGACATCCGGCATGAAGAGATTCCATATAACCTGGTTACAAAACTCATCTTGATCGGCCCTGTGTGGATGAAAGGCCTGAGCCCTGCCATACGCACATTCCTCAAAGAAATACCGGAAAATATCGAAGTAAGCCTCATCACGACAGCAAGCAATGACAAAGGAATAAAATACGCAAAGGAAGCTGTCCGATACCATGCAAAGACAAACCTGATTGCTGCTTTTCAGCGCTCTGAGCTTTATAAGGGCGATCTCACCCAGGAGATTAACTCTATTATTAAGGAGCATCAAATTTGAGATGAAATATTTTCACGCCTGTCATAAAGCAGAGCATTTTTATTTATAAATTTGCCTTGGGTCAGATATTTATCCGAAGCCGATTCCAAACGACAAGATATATATTTTCATTGCCATTTATTATTGCAACATCATTAAAACCAAATAAAAATGTACCTGCAATGGGAGAACCTGAAACTGATTTCCACCTCAGCCAATGACCCTGAGCTGGAAAGGCTTATAGCGGATTATTCCGACATCAGTCCGCTCAGCGAAACACGCTTATATCCGGAAAAAATGCCCAACGAACAGATTTTCCGAATTGAAGAAGAAAATATGCTCATTGGCGAAATCAGCCTGAGAAACATAAAATGGTATAACCGCAAAGCCATGGTTTCCATATTTATTGCTGAGAGTTTTCAGGGGCAGGGCTATGGAAAAAAGGCGCTCACTTCTGTTTTAAGATATGCGTTCCAAAGCATGAACCTGATGCGCATTGAAGCTGAAATAGTGGCTTTTAACCCTGTTTCCGAAAAACTTTTTGTTTCCTGCGGCTTTAAAAAAGAGGGCACTTTGCGCCAGGCAAAATACTTTGAAGGAAAATATTACGACATTTTTTGCTATGGCCTGCTTAAAGATGAATATACGCCTCCTCAACCGAAAAAGTTTAAGGAAGAGGACGGCTTCAGCGATTTCAGGTAAATAGTTCCCTTGAAATTTCCGAATCGCCGCCTCATTGCAAAAGCAATCTGCATAAAAGGATTATTTTTGCAAAAAACAACTATGAAGAAAAGCATTTTCATCCACATAGCCCTGCTGGTTTTTATTACGCTTTCCTGCCAGGCCCAGGAAACGCCCACAGACCAAAAACTGCCGGCATGTTATCAAACCGATGAATACTTTCCTTTATTGGAAGGCAAAAGGATTGGGCTCATTGCCAACCAAAGCAGTTTAATTAACGGCAAACACCTGCTCGACAGCCTTTTAAATGCCGGACTCAAAGTGCAAGCTGTTTTTACGCCCGAGCATGGTTTCCGGGGCAATGCCGATGCCGGAGAAAAAATAAACAGCTCAAAAGACAGCAAAACCGGCACGGAAATCCGTTCGCTTTACGGTAAAACACGCAAACCCAGCAAGGAAATGCTTCGTGATATTGATGTCCTGGTATTTGATATACAAGACGTTGGCGTACGTTTTTACACCTACATCAGCACCATGCACCTGGCGATGGAAGCTGCTGCCGAAAACAACATACCCTTTATAGTGCTCGACCGTCCCAATCCCAACGGACAATATTTTGATGGCCCCGTGCTTGACACTGCTTTCCGATCATTTGTGGGCATGCACCCCATTCCGGTTGTTCATGGGCTTACAGTTGGTGAGCTGGCACTGATGATCAATGGCGAAGGCTGGTTAAAAAATAAATCCAAGGCCGAACTCACGGTTATTCCCATGTCAGGCTACAAGCACAATATGGAGTATCCCTTACCGGTCAAACCCAGCCCAAATTTACCTAATCATTTGAGCATCAAGCTTTATCCTTCACTTTGCTTTTTTGAAGCAACAGATATCAGTATCGGACGTGGCACTTATTTTCCTTTTCAGGTAATCGGCTATCCCGATCAACGTTTTGGAGAGTTTAGTTTTGTTCCAAAAAGCATTGAAGGCATGTCCAAAAATCCCCGCCATGAAAACAAAATATGTTACGGCACCGACCTACGGCTCACTGAAATACAGGATGTTATTTTCGATCTTTCGTATCTGACCGAGGCTTTTGTTAAACTTAGGGAAATCAATACGGAAGCGGATTTCATCAGCAGGGAACGCTGGTTTAACCTGCTGGCAGGCAATGATATACTTGCAGAACAAATCCTGAACGGAGAAAGCATTGAGGATATCCGTAAAAGCTGGAGCGCTGATCTGGAAACATACGGCCGACTGAGAAAAAACTATTTACTCTATCCCGAAAATTAATTTTATGAGCCCACTACTGGTTTTTGGCGTTATTGCCTCCTACTTCCTGATCCTGATCATCATCTCACATTTTACATCAAAAAACAGGAGCAACAGCACGTTTTTTACAGGGAACAGGCAATCGCCCTGGTTTGTTGTGGCTTTTGGAATGATCGGCGCATCACTTTCGGGAGTTACCTTTATCAGCATTCCCGGCGAAGTTGGAAACAGCGGCTTCAGTTATTTCCAGCTCGTTTTAGGCTATCTTCTTGGTTATGCAGCCATTGCCGGCATCCTGCTTCCGCTTTATTACAAAAACAACCTCATCTCGATTTACAGTTGGTTAGGCACTCGGTTTGGCAAACGCTCTTACAAAACCGGAGCTGCGTTTTTTCTAATTAGCCAAATGATTGGCGCATCTTTCCGGCTTTTCCTTGTGGCCAATGTATTGCAGATTGCCTTTTTCGATGCATTTGGCATTCCCTTTGAAATCACCGTGTTAATCACCATTGCCCTGATTTATATTTACACATTTCGTGCCGGCATCAAAACCATCGTTTGGACAGATACGCTGCAAACCTTATTTATGCTTCTGGCGGTAATTGTAAGCATGTTTATTATCACCAAAGACCTGAACATGGATTTTTCGCAAATGGTTTCCAGCATACGCGAAAGCGAATTTTCGAATACCTTCAACTGGGACTGGCGAGCCAAAGGGAATTTTTTCAAACAATTTTTTTCCGGAGCATTTATTGCCATTGTGATGACCGGGCTTGATCAGAATATGATGCAGAAAAACCTTACCTGCCGCAGCCTGAAAGATTCGCAAAAAAACATGATCAGCATGAGCCTGACACTAATTCCGGTGAATTTGCTTTTCCTGTCGCTCGGCTCACTGCTCTATATTTATATTCAGCAAAATGCTATAGCTTTTACTCCGGAAGACGGCTTTTGGTTTGATCCGGGAAAAGGCGCTTACAGTCATACTGATGCACTTTTCCCGATTCTGGCCATCAAACATTTCAGCACCTTTGCCGGCATTGTATTTTTGCTCGGCATCATCGCGGCAGCATTCTCCAGTGCCGATTCAGCACTTACTGCATTAACCACATCCTTTTGCATTGATTTTTTAAACATCGGCAAAATGGAAAAAACGAAACAAAAAAAAGTGCGTCTGGGCATTCACATTATGATGTCCACAATTATGTTTTTGGTTATTGCCGGGTTTAAAATCATTAATAACGACAGTGTAATCAATGAGGTTTTCCGTGCAGCAGGCTACACATACGGGCCATTACTTGGGCTTTATTCATTTGGTTTGTTTACGAAAAGAAAAAGCATGGACAAAGCTGTTCCCTACATTGCCCTGGCATCCCCAATAATCAGCTATGTCATCAGCCTGAACTCTGAAAGCTGGTTTAACGGTTATAAATTTGGCTTTGAACTACTTATAATAAACGGAATGATCACTTTTATGGGTTTATTCCTCTTTTCGTTTCAAAAAAAGCATATCCACCTTTAAAACTACTGGAATTTTTGAACAATTTTCACTAATATTGCAAGAATAAAACAGATATTATGAGCGCAGTATTGGTCATTGAAGACGTTGAAGATAATTACTTTCTTATCAGCAAAATAATAGGCAAATATCCGGTTGAGCTTTTTTGGGCACATGACGGAGCTGAAGCGATGGAATTATTTGAAAAGCATCAGGCCGACCTTAAGCTAATCCTGCTTGATATCCGTTTACCCGATATCAGCGGATTGGATATCGCAAAAAAAATCAGGGAAACCAATAATGAGGTAGCCATTGTTGCCCAAACCGCCTTTGCAATGTCGGGCGATAAACAAAAGGCACTGGATAGTGGATGTTCTGATTACATCAGTAAGCCTATCGACATTCTGGCATTCAAGAAAATACTCAATCGCTATCTAAGCTAATAGGTAAACCTTATACGCCCCATTTCATGTTTTTTTGGTTATTACGAAACATTTTCGTATCTTATCGGCTGTTTGCCATCCGCATAACAACATATCCAAATAACTTAAAATGAATGACATGAAAAGCATCAACCCAGCAACGGAAGAAATAATCCAGGAATACACCAAACACGCACCGGAGGAGGTTCAACAGATAATCGAAAAAACGCAGGCCGATTGGTTACTTTGGAAAGAAAAGCCCATTGAAAAAAGAGCCAACCTGCTCCGGGAAGTCGCCAAACAATTGCGTGAAGAAAAAGAGAAACTGGCCAAAATTATTTGCCTTGAAATGGGCAAAATCCTCCCTGAAGCACTTGCAGAAGTAGAAAAATCCGCAATGGTATGTGAGTATTATGCCAATCATGCAAAAGAGATGCTCAAAGATGAATTTATTGCGTCTGATGCATTTAAAAGCATGATAACCTACGAGCCATTAGGCATTGTGCTGGGGGTGATGCCCTGGAATTTTCCATTCTGGCAGGTGTACCGCTTTGCAGCCCCGGCAATCATGGCTGGAAATGCTGCTTTGCTTAAGCATTCTTCCAATGTTCAGGGCTGCGCCCAATGGATTGAATATACTTTTACCAAAGCCGGCCTCCCAAAAAATATATTCCGGAATCTGATCATTTCTTCCGATGGCGTAGAGGCCGTAATCAACAACAAAAATGTAAAAGCTGTGAGCCTCACAGGCAGCGAATCTGCCGGAAGCGCCGTTGCTGCACAAGCAGGTAAAGCACTCAAAAAATCTGTTTTAGAGCTTGGCGGGGCAGATCCTTTCATCGTTTGTTGCGACGCCGACCTCAAGAAAGCTGCCGACACAGCCATAATTGCGCGCATGATCAATAACGGGCAGAGCTGTATTGCGGCCAAACGGTTTATTGTCCTGGAAAGCGTGCATGATGAGTTCGTAGCATTAATCAAAAACAGGCTAGAGAAAATGAAAATCGGAAATCCGACAGAAGAAGGAACGGATATTGGCCCGCTGGCACGCAAAGACCTGCGCGATGAATTGCACCAACAAGTTTTAAAATCTGTGGATGCCGGAGCTAAATTGATTTTTGGAGGCACAATCCCAGAACGCAGCGGTTATTATTTTATGCCTGCGCTTCTAACAGATGTGAAGCCCGGCATGCCTGTTTTTGATGAAGAAACTTTTGGCCCGGTGATGCCCATTATCAAAGCAAAAGATATGGATGAAGCCATAAAATTGGCGAATCTCTCCGAATTTGGCCTTGGAGCCAGCATTTGGAGTAACGATATCACGAAAGCCGAAAAAATGGCGCGCCGCATTGAAAGCGGTAGTGTATTTATAAACGGAATGACGAAATCTGATCCTCGTCTGCCTTTTGGTGGCATAAAAAAATCCGGTTTTGGCCGTGAGCTGTCACATTTTGGAATTCGTGAATTTGTGAATATCAAAACCATATGGATTGGAATAGTAGCACCTTGTGGTCAGGGTTGCTAGGATCAAAAGGGATTTCAAAAACGGAATCCCTTTTTCTTTTCGATAGCCCGGAGTTTTCTGAAAAGCTTAATTTTGGCGATTCAAAACGAAATACTTATGAATATAGATATCCTAAGCCTTTTCCCGGAAATGTTTGAAGGACCGTTCAGCCATTCCATCATCAAGCGGGCAAAAGCCAAAGCACTTGTTGATATCAGGCTGCACAATATCAGGGATTTTGCCACAAACAAGCACAAGCAGGCCGATGACTATCCTTATGGCGGCGGTGCAGGTATGGTGATGATGCCGCAACCTGTCGCTGATAATATCGAATTTCTCACCAAAAATCAGGCATACGACGAAATCATTTTCACGACGCCCGACGGTGAGCCATTTAATCAAAACATTGCCAATCATTTAAGCACGAAAAAGAACCTGATGATCATTTGCGGTCATTATAAAGGCCTTGACGAACGCATTCGGGAAAAATACATTACACGTGAAATCAGTATTGGCGATTATGTTTTGTCCGGCGGAGAGCTCGCCGCTGCCGTTATCACCGACAGCCTGGTGCGTTTGCTGCCCGGAGTTTTGGGCGATGAAACCTCTGCTTTGAGCGATTCCTTTCAGGACGGGCTGCTAAGCGCCCCGGTTTATACGCGCCCCTATGATTTTCGGGGGATGAAAGTACCTGACATCCTGCTATCCGGCAATGAAAAAAAAATAATTGAATGGAAATACCGGCAGTCGTTTGAACGCACAAAAAAAAGGCGACCGGACCTGCTGCAGGAGGAAAGCGGCGAAGAATAGAAGAATTTAAGGCAAGCAAATTAAATTAAATCGAACAAAAGTACTACTCAGCTTGTATTTTTAGTACTTTTGCTAATTGATTTAATACAATCTGAACGATGTATGGACAATTTGGATGAACTCATTTCCAGCATTGAAAGTCGATTAAAAAAATTAATTGACCATAATGAAAAACTGGAGATTGAAAAAGAAGGGCTTATTGCCCGCAACAAGGAGTTAAGCCAGAGCATGCAAGAGCAGAATGAAGAAATCAAGAAACTTAAAAAGAATTTTAATTTAACAACGTATTCAGAATCAATTAAAAACAGCAAAGGAAACGCTGAAGCTAAAAAATACATAACCGAACTGGTGCGGGAAATAGACAAGTGCATCACAGTTTTGAAGCAGACATAATAAGGGAAAACAAGTTTTATGCCGATATTAAAGATAAGTGTAACCATAGCCGACCGCCCTTACAGGCTTAACGTTGAAAGCGAGGAGGAAGAAGCTCTTTTCCGGGAAGCAGCCCGGCTTATAGAAGAGCAATCCAAGAAGTACGCGTCAAGTTTTGCCTTTCGCGACAAGCAAGATTTGCTGGCGATGGTTGCCTTGCAATATACAACGGAAGCGCTCAATCACAAGCAGGAATTGCATGATACACGGGCAGGCTTCGCTCAAAAACTCAGTTCCTTAGACGATATGCTGAAGAACAACTGATGCCATTGGCTACGTTCTTGCACATAAAATGATATTACCCGCATTGGTCCACCAGTTTGGAAACTCAACAGTAAACTATCCAGCAGAGTAAACTTGGATAGCCAAAAACAGGCCTCAATCCCTTTGGGATCTTCCTTGGAAGCAGTGGACGTTTGTGGTTGTCCGGAACTCTAAACCTGTCAGTTATGGGGTTACCATAACTCATGGGCCTCCTGCGGGTATCTTTTACGCTTCAGGCTTTCCTATTAAATTTAATAGCTTATGGACATTATCCTTACAATAGCAGCCGGGCTGGCCGGACTGATCCTGGGCGCGATTGGTGTTGCACAATACTTCAAAAAATCTGCAGCATCAAAAAGCAACAAGATCATAAAAGAAGCTGAAGAAAAAGCCGAAGTAATCAAAAAAGACAAAATCCTTCAGGCAAAAGAAAAATTCCTTCAGTTAAAAGAAGAACATGAGAAGCTGGTCAATAACCGAAATAGCCAGGTTCAGAAAAACGAAAACAGGCTAAAACAAAAAGAACAAAGCTTAAACAGCAAATTTGAAGACCTGAAAAACAAACAAAGGGAAGTCAACAACCTTAAAAATGAATTGACTGCTAAAGAAGAATCGCTGACACGCAAGGAAAAAGAGGTTGAAAATGCGCATCGCGAACATGTAAAAAGACTGGAAACAATCAGTGGCCTTTCTGCAGAAGAAGCCAAGGAACAACTGGTTGAAAGCCTGAAAAATGAAGCAAGGGCCGAGGCAAGCAACTTAGCTCAGGAAATCATTGAAGAAGCCCGGCTCTCCGCAAACAGCGAAGCCAAAAAAATTGTTGTCGAAACTATTCAACGTACAGCTGCCGAGCACGCCATCGAAAATACTGTTTCGGTATTCAATATCGAGAGCGACGAAATCAAAGGCCGCATTATTGGACGTGAAGGACGAAATATCAGGGCTTTAGAAGCACTTACAGGCGTTGAAATCATTATTGACGACAGTCCGGAAGCGATTATCCTGAGTTCTTTTGACCCGATCCGCCGCGAGGTTGCACGCCTTTCGCTGCACAAACTAGTTACTGATGGCCGCATCCACCCGGCTCGCATTGAAGAAGTGGTTGCGAAAACCAAGAAACAGCTGGATCAGGAAATTATTGAAACCGGGAAACGTGCCACTATGGATCTTGGAATCCATGGAATGCACCTGGAACTAATTAAACTGGTTGGAAGAATGAAATACCGTTCATCTTATGGACAAAACCTGCTGCACCATAGCAAAGAAGTCGCCCGTTTATGCGCTACAATGGCTTCGGAAATCGGGCTGAACCCCAAAAAGGCCAAACGCGCCGGACTGTTGCACGATATTGGAAAAGTAGCAGAAAACGAAACCGATCTTCCGCACGCTATACTCGGCATGAAACTGGCTGAAAAATTCAAAGAAAAACCAGACGTATGCAATGCTGTCGGTTCCCACCACGATGAAGTGGAAATGGAATCACTTTTTGCTCCTCTGGTTCAGGTTTGCGATGCCATTAGCGGAGCACGCCCCGGAGCACGCCGGGAAGTGGTTGAAGCTTACATACAGCGCCTCAACAAACTGGAAGAACTCGCCCTGGACTATCCGGGCGTTGTTAAAACATATGCCATCCAGGCAGGACGTGAACTGCGCGTTATCGTTGGCGCCGATAAAGTTACCGATGACGATATCAATAAGCTTTCTTACGATCTCAGTAAAAAAATCCAGGAAGAAATGACCTATCCCGGACAAATCAAAATTACTGTGATTCGCGAAACAAGAGCCGTAAGCTACGCCAAGTAGTTTCACAGCTTTTAAAGCAAAAGAGGCTGTCCACAAAAAGGCAGCCTTTTTTTGTGCACGCATTTATGGACAACAAAACCTTCCGCATGATGAGAATCTTTATCTTTGAGCAATAGCACAAAATGTTGTAACCGACATAAGAATGCTACTTGAAAATTAATGTAAAATGATTCATTCTCATGAGTGCACTCCGACAAACACCATAACTTATGATATTAAAAATCCTAAGCAATACGATCAAAATACCCTCGCTGTATCTTTTTCTACGAAAGAGTTTTAAGATGCAGAAAATTTTCATGGGAAAAAGCATTTTACTTGACTTAAAAGATATTAACAAGGATAACGACCAAAGTTTAACTGAAAAAGACTTTACCAAAATCAGGCAATATTACGGATTGGCCGTACCAATAATCGGTGAAATATTCTGCCTTCTGAGAGGAACAAAAATGACCCTTCCGGAAAGAAAGACCCTGACTTATTTAGGTGGCTTAACAGGCTTATTTGATGACTTTTTTGATGAAAAAGACACGCATGAAGAGCATATTAAAGAGCTTATTAATAATCCGGCTATTGCAATATGCGAAAATGCCCATGAAAAGTTATTCGTCGGGTTTTACTTAAAAGCCCTCGAACAAGAAGGTGGCGAACAAATCAAGAGCAGCTTCAAGGCCGTTTATAATGCCCAGATTTTAAGCAAACAACAAACAAACGCAAAGCTGTCTTCTGATGATATTTTGCATATCACCAAACAAAAGGGAGGCGTTTCGATACTTTTCTATCGATCGGCATTAAATGGCAAGCCCACCGAAACAGAAAACGGGCTTTTAATGAAAATTGGTTTGTTAGGCCAACTGGAGAATGATATTTTTGACATTTATAAAGATTATCAGGCAAAGATATCCACCTTGGCAACAAGAACGAAGTCGATGAAAAGCCTCCGCGCTCATTATAATTCAATTCTAAATGAAATCTATAAACTAATTGAGCAATCAGATTTTCCACAAAAAAATAAAATGAAATTTGCAAGGTTCATTGCAATAATTGCAAGTAGGGGTTTGGTTTGTTTGGATCAATTGGCAAAACTAGAAAACGACAACATATTTAAATTACCGGAATACTCGAGAGAAGAATTGATTTGTAATATGGGAACCTTTAAAAACACGTTTAAATGGCTCGCATATTATTTAAAATGGGATAATGGCAAAAAAACTTAAAACTCCAAAACCCATGCAGAACGAAACTCAACAGGGAATGATGTTTTTGCCTCCTTTGCCTCTTCTTCCGATTTAAAAGGCTGAAGCGCAATCCGGAAACGGCGGTCGGCACTGATGATTGCAACTTCCTTAAAACCTTTTGTTTTGTAATCCTTCGCTTTTTCCTTCGCCTGAATTTCATTATCAAAACTCCCGTAGATTAAATAAAACTGAGAAGTTGGGTTCACAATTACCGGTATTAAATCGCTTTTTTCAGCTAATGTTTTCGTTTCTTCGCCTTTTTCCTCTTTAAAGATCATACGATCAGAATTACACACGCGGATACCATCATATGCATCCTCTGCATCGCCAAACCAAGCCACGGCATAGCCACGGTAAATCGCTACCCCAATCGCCTTCCACTCATAACGGTTCCATTTACCGGTATTGACCATAACAGAGGCGGAAGGCGAGCTCATTTTCCACATTTCAAAGATATTTTCCGGCAACGCATCATTATTTTCGTAATACGCAATTTCCATCGCCTTTCCTTTGTAGTTGGCCAGCTCCAGAGGTTTTTTCCATGCATTGTTTTTTCGGCTTTGCTCTTCCGGATAGCAAATAGGTTTCCATGTGCCATTATCCGACCAGCTGTGCAAATTGCAATCGCCTTCATCGGGATGATTCAGATAAAGATCACGAACATGCAAATAAGCTACATAGCTCAGTGACTTGCTCAACGGAAGCGGATCCAGGGCAAATTTCAAACGATAGGTGTTTATTTGCTCCCAGAGAGCCAGTTCATCTTCGCTGACACAGAAACTCCCTGGCTGCTGTGCTGAGGATGCAAGGTGCAAAGACAATAATAGTGTGAACAGAATTATATTCTTCATAATAAACTTTATATCTATTTGAAATACAAGTTATAGCGCAATTCATTTGCTGCATCCGGTATGCGGGCATAAAAGCCCTGATTTCCCCGAAGCCATTCCGATTTTATAACCAACTCATTCCAACCTTTTTCCAGAGGCAGCGGAATTGCGTTTTTATCAGCCTCAGCATATGTTAAATCACTGTTTCTGAATAATTCCTGATTATTTAAAAACACCTTATGCCCCGTGCCACATCCAATAAGGAGCGTTTTTTCCATTTTCTCAGGCGCATACACGAAGACGCGTGCATAGAAAATACCGTAATTATGTTGATTTTCATCCGGATGTTTGAGCAAACCCTCACCATCAGGAAGAACACGCCTCAAACCATATGCTTCTTCGGAAACGCTTTCATTATTTTTTGCTAACTCAGGATCAAACAAACTGTCCAGGCCGAAGCGCAGGTGATCTGATAAACGTTTGGCCGGATAAAGCTGAGACAGCGACCAATTTGGGATGAACTTCCGAACCGGACTGATTTTTACAGCATCGATCCCTGCATAAAACTCGGCAGAAGAAGGGTTTTTTCCCATAATCCGAAAATCCATTTCCAAACGGCCATCCCGCACGGGAACATTCTCAAAGTGCATAACAGGGGCATGGCCATAAGCCGGAGCATATGCATCGAGATACTGGCTTTGCGGCCTGCCGGCAGGACTCACATAAATATTGCCCATGTATGGCCCCGTATTCATATAAACATCAACATTATAGGCACTTTCGGCCAAATGAGGAAGCGTAAGCGAAAAACGGCTCAGATTTCGTGAAGCAACCAGCAGCATGGCATCATTGCCCCAATCCGGAGCGTACTCTTCCATATTCTTTGTGGATACTTCTATATTATCGTTTGATTCAAAAATAAGATTTTCAGCTTCGTATGCATCGAAGGGAACATAAACCTTTGGGTATTTACGCATGGGAGCCGAATCAATTTCAGTAAGATGCACATCATGGCCCGACTGATACCAGAATACGGTTGAGGAGAAATCGAGCACATCTTGATTATCATGCCCATGTTCGATTGTAAACAAAAGACTTTTATTAAAAAATACAGGAGCATCTGCAAAAAAACGCCATGCAGAAAAAGTATTTGCATCATCAACGCTCACACCGGACACATCAGTTTGGGATTGTACATCAAATAGATCCTCAATGCCTGTACCATGTGCCGCAGGAATACGGGCAGCATCAATCCAAATACGTTCGTCTGAGGCAATGAAAGCCTGTTTTATATTATGCCCGTGCACATTAAGGTTTAATCCTGCCAGAAATCCCGAGCCTTTTGTTGCCAGCACCACATAATCTGTATCGTTTTCCGTTTGGTGATCTCTATTCCACGCTGCATAAAAACGAGGACAATCGGGGCGAATCGAATCCCGGAAGGTATAATAATCTATTTTATAGTACAGTTCAGGCAGTTCTTCTGAGGATTGGTTAATAAGTTCAATCCTGGCGCCTTTTACGAAAGGCATTGGAAAATGTGATAAAAACTCCGTACCGTTTGAAAATGTATAAACTGTGGATACTGCATCCTGATTTGGCCCCAGGGAGAAAAAATCTGCAAACGGCACAGAAACAGCAGGTTCTTCGTTATTGTCCCAAAACATACGCAGCAAAAGGCCACGCATCAGGTCACGGTTGGTTTCATCGATCCTGATCCATAAACGTTTAATCAGCCCCTGCCCTTTTTGATCCATTAAAACAGCGGTTTGTCCTGTTTTCAGGTTTATCCTGTCGATATTCCCTCCGGTTGTATCAAAACTGGAAACCATATGGTATTCCGGTGCTGTTTCCGGGTAAAAAGCCCTTGGATCCAACAATTTTTCTGAGGCAATATAAACTGTTTCATCATGGCTACATGAAACAATTATCAGGAGAAAAATAAATCCAAAAAATATATTTATACGCATAAACATCAATATTAAAATCTTAAGCAATGAGCATTTAACTCAAACATCAGGCTAGCTGTACCGGGCCAGACGATGGCCGAACCTCATAGAAAGCGGCTTCAAGACCGGTTTTATTTTTATAGGAAACAGCAAGTTTTTCCTTAAATTCCGGCAAGCTATTCCGTTCTACCAGATTAATGGTGCAGCCTCCAAAACCTGCACCGGTCATTCTGGCACCAATAACACCCGGAATTTCCAAAGCATCAGCAACCAGGGCATCAAGTTCCATTCCAGTTACCTCATAATCATCGCGCAAGGATTGATGAGATGCTTTCATCAGGTTTCCAAAATCAAGGATATTCTTATTGTTCAGCGCTTTCACTGCAGAAAAAACTCTCTCGTTTTCAGAAATCACATGCCGGGCCCTACTGCGCACCTTATCATCTTTTATATGATGAGAAAGTTTATCGAATTCTTCGATACCCAGATGGCTCAAACTCGTTTTGTGTTCATACAAAGGCATGGATTCCAGGGCGGTCTTACATTCCATAACGCGTTCATTGTATTTACTGTCGCTCAGTTTCCGTTCTTTTCGTGTATCTGCAACAACGAAAACAAAATCATCGGCATGCACTGGAACATAAGCATAATTGAGTGTGCCGCAATTAAGGAAGAGCGCATGTCCCTGCTTACCCAGAGCTATGGCAAACATATCCATAATCCCGCAATTAAGCCCTATGAAATCATTTTCACATTCGCGTGCAATTTTAGTGAGCTCGACTTTGGAAATATTCAAATTAAAAAGAGTTTTCAGGGCATAGGCAGCAACGATTTCAATTGAAGCAGAGGAAGATAAACCCGCGCCATGAGGCAAATCTCCATAAAAAAGAAAATCCAAACCCGGAAATTTGTGCCCACGTTTATTCAAGACATCAATAATACCTGCGGGATATCGCACCCAATCTTTGGCCTCTTTGGATAAATCTGCATTGATCGGAATTTCTGCTGTTTGATCCATGTTAAGGGATGCGAAACGGTACAAGCTGTCGGTGTTTGGACGAACAAGCAAATACGTACCGAGATGAATAGCCATGGGCAGCACATATCCCTGATTATAATCCGTGTGCTCACCGATCAGGTTGACTCGTCCGGGAGCAAAAAATAATGAAGGCTTCGATCCCCGGCCATATTGTTTGTTAAAAGCTTCTATTAAATTTTGTAGATTGTCCATAGTTAAAATATAAATAGCGAAATTACTTAATAAAGCTGATTAAATAAAATCGGTACTACACGGAATTTCGTGGAAAGAAATTAGAATGCTATTTCAAACAGATTCCTCCAAAGTTTCCTCATTCTTCGAGAAACTTTGTCGGAATGACGCGTTTTTATGAAGTCAGGAGGCAAATGCGGCGAGGACGTCTTTAAAATATACTATTGTGTCCTCGCCGCATTTGCCTTAAACACCTAATAAACAGCGTCATTCCGACCGGAACAAAGCCAAACGAAGTGATTAAGGCTTTGTGAAGGGAGGAATCTGTTAGGGATCAATAGTTTATTAATAAATATCTCCATATTATTTTCAAACATTATTGTTACCCACGAAATTCCTAGTAGAACCATAAAATCTATGCTTTCGCAGAGGAGTCCGTATTTTCATTCTGTTTCAAAAAAGATTCAAAATACGATAACAGCTTACTAATCTCTTCGATATCAAAAGTTTCCGCAGCAGTTTTTATGTTTTTTGCCAGAGCTTTCAATTCAGGATTATTGTTTATTGCAGCCGTATCTGTCATTTTTTCGGCAAGCAATTTAATATCGTCCATCATATTAGACTGTATTGCTTTTACATAGAAAGGTTTTAAAGCGATAATTTGCGATGGATCAAGCGTGACCGAAGAAGGTTTTTGATCAGGAGTGTTCGTTTTAAGGCTCATTTCAGAAAAATCGAGATATTCACAAAGCAGGTTGCTGAGCACATCAAAAGACACCGGTTTGCGTATGATTTGTGCAGCACCGAAGCTCATCATTTTTTCTTCATCGCTGCTTGATGCTGTAACAGCAATAACCGGCACATTTTTTAGGGTGGGATGTACTTTCAGCATTTCCATTGCACCAAAACCATCTAAAACGGGCATGCGGATATCCAGCAAAATAAGATCCGGTTTATGAACAATAGCAAGCTCGTAACACTGCTGTCCGTCTTCTGCAAGGATTGCCTGAATATTCATTTCCTCCAGCATATTTTTAAGCAGGTCCCGGTTAAGTTGCACATCATCGGCAACGAGGACACGGGCATTTTTAAAATCCAAAAGTTTATCAGAAGCCTGAAAGCTTTGGTTATAATCAATATCGGGAGCGATTTCAATATTTTTCAGGTGCACGGTAAAACGGCTTCCTTTTCCCGGTTCGCTTTCAATTTCCAGCTTTCCGTCCATCATTTCAACCAGCCTGCGGGAGATGGAAAGGCCAAGGCCGGTGCCGCCAAACCTCCTGCTGTCTTGCCCGGAACGTTGTGTAAAAGGCTTAAAAATTTCTTCCTGTTGCTGCTTTGGGATACCAATACCGGTATCTTCCACGCTAATAAGAATATCCGCACGGCTTCCTAAGATATTGTGCGCCTTTGCTTCCAGCACAATCTGTCCTTTATCCGTAAATTTCACAGCATTTCCAAGCAGGTTGAAAAGCACTTGGCGCAAGCGAACCTCATCAAAAATCAGGGCCGAAGGAATTTGGTCATCAATTTTGAGTTTCAGTGCAACACCTTTTTCTTTCAAAGGCAGTTCAAATACACGTACAAGTTCATCCAAAAAACGACGAAACACACTGATATCCGGATTAATGGTAAAACGCCCTGCTTCAATTTTCGACAGGTCGAGGATATCATTGATCAATGTCAACAAACTCTTACCACTGGACTGGATTGCTTCGAGGAAGGTTCTTAGTTTACTATCACTGATGTGCCGGTCGAGCAATTCGGAGAAACCTAAAACAGAATTCATTGGTGTCCTGATTTCATGGCTCATATTTGCAAGAAATTCGCTTTTTGCCCGTTCCGATGCTTCTGCAGCTTCTTTGGCACCCTTAAGTTCTTCAGCGTATTTTTTTAACTCATCCTGAGCCTGCTGTATCTCATTGTTTTTTTGCACCAACACGCGGTTTGAACGCACTTTTACCCAATAGGCATAAACAATAAACACCATTACAAGAACCAGTATAATTATTGTAATGCCCAAAATCCACCATTGCCTTTTTAAGTTAAGCTCCTGTATTTCCTGCTGTTTCAGCGCCAATTCCAGTTCATTTTCCATCCGGGTGCTTTCATAACGGGCCTGCATACGCGCAATATCCCTTTGGTTGCTTTCATTCAAAACACTGTCCTTGTATTGAATTGATTGCATATAATTATCCAGCGCCAATTTATAGTTATTCTGGCGGCTGTTAATTATGGAAAGCATTTCATAAGCTTCATGCACCTGACTTTTCGCATCAATTTTTAAAGACAAATCCAAACCTAAGATTGTATTTTCCTGAGCTTTACCTAGTTCATCCAGAGCCAGGTAAACCCGCCCCAGATTAAGATAATTATCGGCAGTATAACGTACATCATCAAGCAGCAAATTGATTGCCAGTGCTTCCCGAAAAAAAGACAGAGCATCTTCAGCCTTCCCTGTTTCAAGATAAATGAGACCAATATCATTGAGGCAAATCCCGATTCCCTTATGGCTGTTGATTTCCCTATTCTTTTCAAGGGAAAGCTGGTAATACTCAAGTGCTTTATCAAAATGGCCCCAGGATTTATAAACATTACCAATATTATTAAAATTAATGGCCTGCCCTAAAACATTATCTTTATCTTTTTCAATTTGCAGTGCTTGCTGAAAACATTCAATAGCTTTCTGATAATCTGACATCAAGTAATAAATATTACCGATACTGTTTAAGGATATCGCGGTACCTTTGTCGGCACCAATACTATCAGCAATTTCCATGGCCCTTAAATGGTAGTTCATTGCTTTTTGATAGTCATCAATACGGCGATAAACCACACCGATATTATTAAGCACCCTCGAAACAAAAAGCGAATTATTCAAATCTTCACCAATTTTCAGGGCGTAATTATGAAACAGAAGCGAAGGCTGATAAAAGGCGCGGTTTCTAAGTTGACGACCCTTATCATCAATATCCTGAGCAAGGTTATATAATTCATCATTATTTTTGGTTTGGTCTCGCGCCTGATCCAAAAGGGTTTCAGCATTTCTCGTTGCATTTACAGACATGCTGTCGCGGCTTAGCATGAGAAAAGCATCATTAACCCGCTCAAAATAATTGCCCTCCGGATTATCAGGCTTTCCGTTTTGGGCATCCGCATGTTCTGTAATTATAAATAAAACAAACAACAGCACTAAAAGAACAGGCCGTTTATTATGGTTTTGAAAAAATGAAAAATCATGTTCCATCTTGCACGCTATAGTGAATCCACTAAATTACAATGATTTTATCATTTAGAGGAAAAAGTCAGAGGATTTATCACCACAAATAATAACGACATTAAATCCCAACGGCCAAAACGTATGGTCAGAAAAAACAAACTCAGATTAAACCCGTGTAAGCCAGATCAATTAAACGCAAATCAAACTTTCAGGCAAGCCTACAGTTATTGAAAAACGTTAAGGACAGGTCAATAACCCCTTTCCCGTTCATCTTTAAGGATATTATAAATACTGGACTTACCCACATCAAGCACTTCTGCAACGACCCGTACTTTATTATTATATTTTTTTAGATAGTATTTGATGATTTTCTTATGGTATTCGCGCATCGTTGTTTCCTGCATCAGCAGGTTATCCAGTTCATTTGTAGGGTTCATCGAGATGTCGTTCTCTTCAATCACCGGATTATCAGCCATAACAGCAGCGAGTTCCATCATAGCTTTTAATTCACGCACATTTCCCGGGAAGCTGTACTTTTTTAATTTTTGTTGCGCTTCGGTACTCAGGCGCTTATGTTCCATATTATTTTTATCACAAAACTCATCGAGGAAGAACTTCGCAAGGATAAAAACATCATTTCCCCTTTGGCGCAATGGCGGAAGGCTAATAGGCAGCCCCATAATACGATAATACAGGTCTTCGCGAAAACGTCCGGCTTTTACTTCTTCGAGCAGGTTTTTATTGGTAGCGGTAACCAGGCGCGTATCCAATTTAATTGATTGATTTCCACCTACACGGTTTAATTCGCCCTCCTGAAGAACACGCAAAAGTTTGGTTTGCATATTGAGGTTCATATCCCCGATTTCATCCAGAAAAAGTGTGCCCCCGCTTGCTTCTTCAAACTTACCGATGCGGCGTGAGTTTGCATCTGTAAAAGCACCTTTTTCGTGTCCGAACATTTCACTTTCTATAAGCTCATGAGGAACAGCCGAAACGTTGACAGCAACAAAAGGCCCTTTCCGTCTTTTGGAATTAAAATGAATCGCCTTGGCCACCATCTCTTTACCTGTACCCGTTTCTCCTGTTATTGAAACACTTATATCGGTCTTAACCGCTTTTGAGATTAGTGAAAAAACCTTGTTGATGGATTCACTTTGGCCTTTGATGTACTTATCAAACTGAAATTTACGGTCGAGTTCATCTTCCAGTGCATCAATCCTATGCATTAAATCACGGTTTTCTTTGATGCGCGATATTGCTGCCCAAATACGCTCAAAGATATCCTGATCCTTTACCAAATAATCGTATGCCCCTGCTTTCAGTATATCAATGGCAACCTGCACCTCCCGCTGACCGGAGACCACGATCACGGGAACCTTTTTATTATGCTCTTTAAGCCATTGCAGGAACTGCAGCCCCGACATGCCCGGCAAATCATAATCGAGCGTAATAAGCGATGGATTTTTATAGAGGTTATCAATACACTCACGTGCACTATAAAATATCTCCACTTCATATTCTGGATTAAGTTCAAGATGATATTTCAGCGTTTTTGCAAAAACCTTATCATCCTCAACAACAAATACTTTCAAAGCTTCCATACCAGTGTTTAATCAGTTTTTATAAGTGCATCAAACATACAAAAAATAAACAGATTCCACAAATCAAAAAATTCCAAAAAAAAGAAACAAGTAAAAAAAAAGCCATCCTTGAAAATCAGGATGGCTTTTATTGAGTAAGGATTATTCAGAACTGACTAAAACAGAAATATCCTGTAATATCCTGTCTTAAATCCATTTAACAAGTTTCATTTCCTGAGGGTGCACAAGTCCCTGATTTTTTGGAAACACTCTGAAAGTGAAGTCATAAACACCGGCACGGGAAATTGGGAACGAACAGGAATAAATGCCTGTGCCGTTATCAGCTTTTTCTCCCTCAAGTTCACGTTTATAGATAATTTTGTTTACCACATCATTTTCTTTGCGGCCAAAAATAACTTCTACGCCAATATCTTCACAGTTCAGCCCATTCATATTGAGGTGCACTTCGGACACAAACAAATCACCAAGTTTCAATGGTTCCTGGGTGTTTTGCGGGATGCGTAATTCTTTAACGGATATTCCGCTCCAACGCTTATAAACATTGCGTTTCCATGCTGCAAGCACTCTTGCCTTTGCATAGTTATCCTTCTGCATCGCGCTACTTGAAGCAAAGAGCGTAGTATAATACTGATCGATATAATCATCAAGCTGCCGTTTCATCGTAAAATGGGGAGCGATGTGTGCGATTGTGTTTTTAATATGCGACACCCAGTTTTTGCTTATACCGTTCTTGTCCTTTTCAAAATATGCCGGAATAATCTCCTCTTCGAAGGTATTGAATATCTGTTCTGCATCAAGTTCATTTTGCAGTTCCTGATCTTCATAAGTCCGGACCTCATCGATTGCCCAACCGGCGTCTTTTCTGTAACCTTCTGCCCACCAGCCATCAAGCACGCTGAAATTGACCACACCATTCATTACGGCTTTTTCGCCGGATGTTCCGGATGCTTCCAAAGGACGTGTTGGAGTGTTGAGCCACACATCAACACCACGTACGAGATATTTACCCAACTCGATATCATAATTTTCCACAAAGAAAATTTTACCCATAAATTCGGGGCGCTTGCTATAATCTATAATCATTTTTATCAGCGCCTGTCCGTTTTTATCGTGAGGATGTGCTTTACCGGCAAACACAAATTGAACCGGACGATCAGGATCATTGACAATTTTCGCCAAACGTTCGGGATTTGCGAACAACAGCCCTGCACGCTTATATGTAGCAAACCTCCGTGCAAAACCAATAATCAATGCATTTTTGTTAAGTGATTCGGTATATCGGAAAATATTCTGAGGTTTTTCCTGTCGGCGGCGCAGGTCATTGGTCATACGATCTTTAAGATAATCGACCAATTGTCCTTTCTGTTTCATACGTGTTTCCCAGATAACGGAATCATCCACATCAAGGATTTTTCGCCAATGCACAGGATTTGACTGATCTTTCAGGAATTGCTCACCAAAAGTCTTTTTATAGAGTTTTTGCCAGCTTTTGGCTGTCCAGGTTGGGAAATGCACTCCATTAGTTACATGACCGATATGCACCTCATCGGCAAAATAGCCATCGTAAAGGCGCGCAAACATTTCTCGGCTTACTCTTCCGTGGATCTTACTAACGCCATTCACTTCCTGCGAAAGGTTTACAGCAAGAACACTCATTGAGAACAGTTCGTTTTTATCATAAGGAGTAAAACGACCGAGGTTCATAAAAGCATCCCAACTGAGCCCCAAACGCTCCGCATAATGCGGTATATAGGCCCTGAGCAGGTCTTCAGGGAAAGCATCATGGCCTGCCGGAACGGGCGTATGCGTTGTAAAAAGCGTTGAAGCACGCACCACTTCGGTTGCCTGCATAAAATTAAGCGTACGGTTTTGTACGAAATTCCGCAAACGTTCCAAGCCAATAAAGGCAGCGTGGCCCTCATTGCAATGATAGATATTTGGGCTTAGGTTCAGCAGGTTTATCATACGGATACCCCCCACACCAAGCAGTAATTCCTGCTTGAGGCGGTTCTCAAGGTCACCACCATAAAGCTGATGTGTCACAAAACGGTCGGCATGACTGTTCTCTTCGATATCGGTATCAAATAAATAAAGCGGAACACGCCCTACCTGAGCAACCCAGATCTTCGCATACATCACACGACCGGGCAGTGCTATTTCCACTTTTGCCCAGCTGCCATCCTCCAAACGCACAGGCTCAACAGGAAGGTGGCTGAATTTCTGAGGCGTAAGCTCCGAAATCTGCTCTCCATGCAGGCTCAGCCGCTGCTGGAAATAGCCATAGCGATACAGCAGGCCAACACCCACCATATTGAGGTTCAGGTCGCTAGCTTCCTTTAAATGATCTCCGGCCAGCATTCCCAATCCACCTGAGAATATTTTAATCGTATCGTGCAAACCAAACTCCATACTGAAATAAGCAATCCTGTTTGGATCCTGATGGTTGGCTTCGGCCATATAGGTATCAAACTTTTTCACAACAGAATGCAACTTGGAAATAAACGCTTCGTTTTGGCTCAATTCATTCCATTCCTCCGTTGAAAGCGATTCAAGAAGAGAAATTGGATTGAATTTATGCTCATTCCAACGTTTTTTGTTGATCATTTCAAAAAGCTCAGCCGCTTCGGTATTCCAGGTCCACCAAAGGTTTTTGCTCAATTTTTGCAGGCCCGTAAGCGCATTAGGAACAGTAGGTTTTACCAGTACCTTTTTCCACTGCGGTTTTTCTCTCTGCGGCAACGGAATATCCGTTTGTTGTTCGCGCAATGCATCACGCCGGATTTCGGGAGTACGTTCAAGGGTTTTTGCTATGGCAAGGTCATAGGCTTTTTCAAAATATGAAATCAGCTTTTCCCAGGTAAAATTAGCTGCGAAATTCCGGGCCTCCTGTGAAGATTCTTTCCATTGCTGCCCATCTTTACTGATATATTCATGATACAGGCTAACAAGCAACTGTACTGACGGTATATCATCGCCATTTCTTTTGATGATTTCCAATCCGGATTCAGGCTTTAAATTATGGTTTTGCACAAACTGCCCGAAGCCACTCAAAGTGGACGTAACAGCAGGCACCCCAAATGCAAGGCTTTCGAGTGGCGTATAACCCCATGGTTCATAATAAGATGGGTACACATTCAGGTCTGAAGCCGAAATTAAATCATAGAATCCCATATTCAGGACACCATCCTCTCCATCGAGGAAAGCCGGAATAAAGATCACTTTAATTTTATCATCAGGCTTGTTTTCAAAGCCAAGCTTTTTCAGACTTTTGATAATCGGATCTTTATCAAAATCCGTCAATTCGTGCGTTAGGAATGGGTTCACATCCTCCTCAGCAAGTTGTTGCCCGGCAAGCCTCTGTTGAAGCGGATCGCAGGGGCCGAGGTTTGGAGCGGTTACAGCCAATACGGCTAAAACATTACGCGTTCCCTGATATTGCTGTTTAAATGCTGCCAAAGAATCAAGAAGGACATCAATACCTTTATTGTGAAATTCGTAACGGCTTCCACTGCCCAGGATAAACGTATCATCAGAGAACTCAGCACCGCTCATTACCGAAGCCACTTCAAGTATCCTTTTACGCGCATTAATACGCATCTGCGCCAGATCAGAATCGTTAGGCAATAAACTTTTACTGATTCCATTAGGGGTAATTATGTCAGCATCCCTTCCCAGGAACTGTTTGCATTCCCTATTGGTAATACTGCTGGGCACTGTAAGCACATCTGCATTATTGGCTGATGTTTTCTCCATTGAATTTTTGGCTACCTGACCAAAATCATGCGAGAGCAAATCGGCATTATAGCTATCGAGCTTTTCATAAAGGTTCCATCCCCTTTCGGCAATACCACGCCCAATTACAGTTGCATGTGCAGAGAATACACTGGCAATCAAAGGTTGGCGATCGCGCAAATAAAGCACGCCCGAACCGGAAACCCACTCATGAAAATGAGCGATGACGTTATGCCTGCTTGTGCAGTAAAACTGGTAATAGCTTTCAATTACTTTTGCTGCGGCCCACCCAAAAAGGGCCGGCTCCACATAATCCCATTGGCCGGAAAGCGAATCCAGGCCAAATTTTTCCCACAATTGTGTGAGGATTTCATCCTTTTTCGCAAACAATGGCGTAAAATCCACCAGAACAGTAATGGAATCAGCAGCAGCTGAAGAACGACCAATCCGGATATTCAAGCCTTCATTTGAGGCAATCTCACGCCAGGATGTAAGCAGCTGATTATCTTCACGAAAATTTGGATTGCTATGAGTTTCTTTCCAGACATCCGGACCGATAATAATGTAATTATCCCCAAACACTTGCTTCATAGCAGCAGCCTTAGTGGTCAACACTGTGTGTACGCCTCCAATTTTGTTGCATGATTCCCAACTCACTTCAAACAAAAAATCTGGTTTTCTCATAATTTATAATTTAAGACAGGAGAAGAAAACCCTCCTGAAAACAACATTCATATTCAACAAACAACTTTGTAATCAACAAAATAAGCACAAAACAGTTCTATTCAAACAAACACAAAAAAGGCTGTCACAGAACTTCTCGGTTTGCAAAAATGCAAAAAAGCTTTAGTACAGCCCTAAATCTTATTTAAAGAGTTCCTTAAATTGATTTAAAATACGTTTCTGACTGTCTTTGATGTCTCTTTGAGTAACTTTTTTAAGGTTTGCACTGATTTCTTCGTATTTTTTCCTGGCTTGCACGCCCATATTGTCCTGTACAAACTCCTGAAGGTCTTCTTTAGCTCCTTTCAGAGCTTTAGCGATATCTTCTGAATTCACTTCACGGACAAGCTTTTTCATGCGTGTTTTGCTGATTTCGGAGAGTGCTTCAAAATCCACATCCTTAGTAACCTCTTTCACTTTTTTCTTCGCCTGTTTGCTTGTTTTGCCGGCAGCTTCAATACCCTTACGGGCTGTTTTGCTGACTTTCTCTTTCACGGTTTTAGAAACCTCTTTGATAATCTCCTTTTGCTTATCGGCAAGTTTTTGCATTATTTCTGCAGGGTCGGCACCTCGTTTGCGTGCATCCTCGTTTACGCGGATCGTAAAATCAGAAACCACGTTCATAAAGTTAATGTATGCCTCGTAAGGCCCCGGGTAGGGATTGAAATATTTGTGCACGTCACCATCGGAGAACCACTTGGTACACATATAATAAAAGTGGTCGCTGGTTTGCAGAAAATCCCAGTCTTTCAATAATTCCGGATCCTCAGAACCTTTAACCAAAGGCTCAAGCGCATAAAGGTTATTGAATGCATCATCCTGTAAATCATTGCCCAACCATGCAGTGAGGTCACGTTCCTCATCGGCCCAGGAGATTGGATAAGGCACATGAACAGCACTAACCGGCTGCAATTCTTTCGAAACTTCGGCAGGCGTTTTAAACTTGAAATCCGAATTTTCAAACACGGTTTTCGGAAGGCTGCGCAAGAAATCAAAAATTCCGGTTTCTGCCCACTGATGTTCACCAAAAGTTTCGTAATCGGCAAAAATATTCACGACTTCTTCGTTCTTGTCAATTTCGTTGAGCCAACGCACAAATTTTTCAGCGGTCAGCGGCCATTCGCCCCAGCTTTGCTGTGAAAAGCGGAAAGCGATATCATCGCTCAGGGTGAAATTGCGCAGCAACAGTTTCAAGCGGGGATTTATTGCATTACAATACAAATAATTCGGGCTTTTCCAACCCAGAACATGTTTCGCTCCTTCTGTGAGCATGGTTTCAAAACCCATATCAGCCACCTGTGCCCCAATTTCATCAGAATAGATCAGCTCGGTATTACGGAAAGTAACCGGCTTTACGCCAAAGAGTTTCTCTATTTTCGCACTATGCTTTTCAACCTGATGACGGAATTCATCGACGGATTTGAGCGAGGCCAGCGAATGGCTGTTGGTTTCGGTAAGAAACTCAACACATCCGGTTTTGGCAAGCTCCCTGAAGCTGTCAATAACCTGTGGGGCATACTCTTCCAACTGCTGCAATGCAATTCCCGAGATAGAATAGCTCACTTTAAAAGCAGAACCGTATTCCTTAATCAGATCGAGCATAACTTTATTGGCCGGAAGGTAACTTTTTTCGGCTACCCTTTTAATAATATATCGGTTTTGATAATCATCGTAATAGTGATGGTCGCGCCCCATATCAAAGAAGCGGTATGTACGTAACCTAAGCGGTTGATGAACCTGGAAATACAAACAAATTGACCTCATAATCATTCTTTTTAAACTAAATAACTACTATTTAAACCCTTTTACTGTTTTGTCGTAAACATCATTAATTTTCACGGCAGCTTTCTCCCATTTCAGGCTATCTACCTCATCTTTGCCGTATTTAATAAATGTTTCAGATAATGCTTTATGATGGAGCAAGCCGTAGATGGCGTCTGCCATTGCATCAACATCCCAGAAATCAACTTTCAGTGCATGGCGCAAAATTTCGGCAACACCGGATTGTTTGGAAATGACCACCGGCACGTTTGATCGCATTGCCTCGAGTGGCACAATACCAAAAGGTTCTGAAACAGATGGCATTACAAAAACATCGCTCATGGCCAGCATACGATCAACGCTGGTTCCGCGGAGGAATCCTGTAAAATGAAATTTGTTCCCTATGCGCAATTGAGCCACACGGCGAATCATTTTGTTGAGCAAATCGCCCGACCCGGCCATCACAAAACGGACATTTTCATCACGATCCAAAATTTTCTTGGCTGCTTCCACGAAATATTCCGGCCCTTTCTGGAAGGTAATACGCCCGAGGAAAGTCACAATTTTTTCATTTACGGCCTTGCTGGCATCACCTATATCACCTTTATCAACTGGCTCCACGGCATTATGCACAGTTACAACCTTTTGAGGATCAATGCCATAATGTTCAATTACTGTATTTCTTGTAAGATTACTGACAGCAATAACTTTGTCTGCAGCCTGCATGCCTTCGCGTTCAATGTCGTAAACCTTTTGGTTCACGTTCCTTCCTGTGCGGTCGAATTCGGTGGCATGTATGTGCGCAACCAGCGGTTTTCCGCTAACTTTTTTAGCTGCGATACCTGCGGGATACGTTAACCAGTCGTGCACATGGATTACATCAAACTCTTTGTCAGCGGCTATAGCTGATGCGACCAAAGCATAACGCGACACTTCTTCGTAGAGGTTTTTCCCGTATTTCCCGCTAAAGACATACTTTTTCGACAAAACTGTTTGCTCATCCAGGACTGTATCCAGCTCTTCCATAGCTGCAAGTCGTTCGTATTCTTCCGGGCTGACATAAGGAATGATGCTGGAACCAATTTCCATATATTCGATTCGTTTCCAGTACTCCTGATATTTGCTGTCTTTATAATCGACCATCACATCACTGGCGTTCACAATTTTGGCTGAACGCTGGTCTTCATCCCCGAATGCCCGCGGCACAACAAAAATGATTTCTGTACCTTGTTTGCTCAAACCTTTTGTAAGTCCGTAGCAAGCAGTACCGAGACCTCCTGAAATATGCGGCGGGTATTCCCATCCAAACATTAATACTTTCATCCTCTTCCTATTAATTAAGCTTCGTAATCGTCTATTATATCTTTCATTTGGAGCATTGCAGCTACACTCCATGCCTGCGAAATGGCTCCTCCGGGCCTATAGGGCGGATCGCCATCGTAAACCTCTGAAATACTAGCCATACCATGATTAAAGAGCACTTCTTCAAAACCTTCATACAGGTCTTTGATAAAGGACAGGCCACTCTTACCGTGTATCCTGAGGTAGGCTTCTGTAAAATGCGACATCAACCATGGAAAAACAATCCCATTGTGGTAGGCATTGTCGCGGGTTTGCTGATTACCGTAATAAACACTTTTGTAAGCAGGGTTTTTCGGGGAAAGGGTCCGGATTCCACGTGGTGTCAACAGCTCTTTCTTTACCTTACTAACAACAGCCTTTTGCCGGTATTCCGACAAAGCAGAATAAGGCAGGCTGGCGGCAATCAATTGATTTGGCCGAACGCTCCAATCCTTATTGCCATCTGTAATACAGTCGGCAAGATATCCTTTTTCATCATTCCAAAAGAGTTCATTGAAGGAGGCCTTACCTTTTTCCAAAATAGTTTGCCACTCATCGGCAAAATCATTTTCCCCTTCATCACTTGCAAGTTCAATAGCAAAAGAGACAGCATTTAGCCAAAGTGCATTTACTTCAACAGGCATTCCCATTCGGGGCGTCACCGGTTTCTGGTTGATCACGGCATCCATCCAAGTAAGAGCTACGCCATGCTGACCGGCAGAAATCAATCCATCATCTGTCATTTTGATATTGAATTCCGTACCCTCTTTAAATCCTTTTAAAATCTGCTTCATGGCTTTGCCATATTTTTTCCAGATTTTCGCAGCAGGCTTATATTTCAAATATTGCTGCATCGCCCAGAAAAACCAAAGCGGTGCATCAACGGAATTATTTAATGCATTTTTTCTGCCGAGAATACTTGGGAACAAAGCACCATTGAGTTTTGCCAAAACTGTATCAACAGCCTCTAAAAACAGCTTTTCATTTCCGGTACTTAATGTAATTCCGGGCAAGGCGATAAATGTATCGCGGCTCCACATCCCGAAATAAGGAAATCCGGCAATAAGGTATGTTTTGTCTTCCTTTTTTACAATAAATTGCTCAGCTGCATTATTCATGCAATTTTGGAAACTGTTGCGTGGTGTGCGGCGGTTAACCTGCGCTGCAAATGCCCGCTTGAGCCCATTGCTTTTCGCTTCTTTGACCCCTGCAGAAAAAACGATACTCTCGCCTTTTTTAATTTCTGTTTCAAAAAAGCCGGGCACAAGCAAATCTTCATGACTATCATATCCGCGATCACGCTCTTTTTGGTATTCAATATTATAATACCAATCCGGCACATGCACATAATCAACATCCTTATTAAACTGCATATAGAGATTTGAATAACCCGGATACATGCGCATTTTTATCCCTTTTTCGCAATCCTCATAAGCAGTATTTGCATTATTATTGGCATGCGTTAGGAAATGCACATTCCGAAAGGCCAGAAATGGTTTCAACCTCAATTTTGTCGGGCTGTGGGCATCAACCAAAGTATATCGGATCAAAACCCTGTCTTCTTTATCGAGCAAAATCAGCTCACGTGTAAGCACAACGCCACCCACCCGATATGTTATTTTAGGAATGGGTTGCAAGGTATAGTCACGGATATATTTATGCCCTTTTGGGTTATAAGTTTCACCATCATATTTATGTATGCCCAAATTAAATTCCGCATCATGCTGAATGATGGTTTCGTCCAGAGAGCTCAATAAAACATGCGGGTCGTCATCTATTCCTGCCTGTGGCACCACGAGGAGGCCATGGTATTTTCTGGTGTTGCAGTTAATTATTGTTGAAGATGCATAAGCTCCTGCCCTGTTGGAACGCAATATTTCCCGGGTGAGGGAATATTCCAAATTTACTAATTCCTTCTTTCTTAACTCTATATAATCCATACTTCAAATTTTAACAAACCAAATTTGTGCAAAAAGCGCACAAAAATAATACTACAAACATAAGAAAATCAAGTGAAAGTACAATTAACTTAAATTTAATCTACATAAAAATCACTTTCTCTTTTCTTTCTCACATTAGCTCCACGCTCTTAATAAGCAGCGTTGTTACTTTCTCAACATTTTTCTTAAATATCTCTAAAACAGCCTCCCAGGTTACGGGTTCTTCATCATTTTTCCAGGAGTCATAGTCTGTGCTCAAAGCAATGGCTGCATAAGGGATTTGCAGTTCATTTGCCAGGATACATTCGGGAGCAGTGGTCATATTAATAACTTCGGCACCCAGCATGCGGAACATATGGCTTTCGGCACGCGTTGAAAAACGTGGCCCTTCAATTGTAACTACTGTTCCCTTTTCATGAAGCGGACAATTAATTTCATCCGCGGCTTTTTTAATAATTTTCCTGATATCTTCCGAAAAAGGATCGGCCATTGGTGTATGGCTCATGGCATCGGGATGAAAATCATCAAAAAAAGTAAGCGCCCTGTGCTTGGTCCAGTCTATAAACTGATCCAAAAGCACAATATCGCCCCTACCGATTTCCTCTTTCAGGCTACCACAAGCGGTTGTTGCAATAATATGCGTGCAGTCCAGCTCTTTAAAAGCCCAAATATTGGCTTTGTTGTTAATGCCGGCGGGCGTAATTGTATGCTCCCTTCCGTGCCGTGACAAAATTGCAATTTCATTTCCGAACATTGTCCCCGTAAGGAAACTAGAACTCGGCAATCCATAAGGAGTGGTTACATAGACCTCTTTAACATCTTTCAGCACATTCAGTTTTTCAAGTCCCGAACCACCGATAATTCCTATCTTTGGCATAAATCGTTTGTTTATTTTATACAGGCTAATATACGATAAAAAAGTTAACAACAAATTGTTCCGCATATTGTTTGATATACAGATTTACTTGAGAAAAACTTAAACCAAACTTAAGGCACAACCCCATGGACATCAATTACATTGGCGAAGAAATTACGAGCGGAATCCTGGGAAAAGCAGGCATTATTATTGCTTTTCTTGCAGCCGCTATGGCTGCTATGGCATTTTATCAGGCCACTGAAAAGAACCGAAAAGACAAAAACCGCCTGCAACGCATTGGCAGCATTGCATTTTATGTACACTTTTCAGCTGTGCTGCTCAGCGTCATCATGCTCTTGCAATTGATATTGCGGCATCGCTTTGAATATCAATATGTATGGCAATATTCCTCAACGGATCTGGCGTTAAAATATATTATCAGTTGTTTTTGGGCCGGACAGGAAGGAAGCTTCCTCACCTGGACATTTCTGCAGGCTATCATCGGCCTTGTTTTGCTAAAAACCAGCAAAAGCTGGAAACCATGGGTCATGAGCCTTGCAGCTTTATCGCAGGTTTTCCTGTCGTCCGCTTTGCTGGGAATAAAAATGGGCGCGGTAAAACTCGGCACCAGCCCTTTTGAACTGCTCCGCAATACGGTCAGCGATATCAGCAATACAATTTTCACGCAACCCAATTATTTGGAAAGCATTACAGATGGGAATGGACTGAACCCTTTGCTTGAAAACATCTGGATGACAACCCATCCGCCTGTGCTCTTTTTGGGTTATGCTGCCGTAATGGTACCCGCTGTATATGCCATTGCCGGATTATGGCGCGGCATGTGGCAGGAATGGCTGAAACCCGCTCTTCCCTGGATGATTTTTAGCACCTTGATTTTGGGTGCAGGCATCCTTTTAGGCGGGATGTGGGCCTATGTTTCGCTGACTTTTGGCGGATTCTGGGCATGGGACCCAGTCGAAAACGCATCACTTGTTCCCTGGATGATACTGGTTGCTGCGCTGCATTTCAGCATTATCAGCAAAAAACAAAATAATGCACTGATGCTGGCATTCCTGTTTACTACACTGGCCTATTTCTTTGTACTCTATGCCAGTTATTTGACCCGGTCGGGTGTTCTGGGACAAACTTCGGTGCATAGCTTCGGAGATGACGGTATGGTCACCCAGCTGGTCATTTATATGCTTGTATTCCTTTTACTGCCGCTGATATTGCTCATACGCCGCCATAAAAAACTCAATATTAATATTAAAGACAGCCTATTAAGTCGCGAGTTTTTTATCTTTTTAGGCGGTATTATCATGGTTTTGGCTGCTTTCCAGATTATTTTTGTAACATCTGTACCTGTTTGGAACACTCTTTTTGGATTGAATATGAGCCCGCCAAATGACCCTGTGGCCTATTACAACCGCTGGCAGCTTCCTTATGCGTTGTTAATGGTTCTTCTGATCGGCCTGGCCTATTTTCTGCGCTACGGGCAAAATGAAGTCAAAAAATTTCTCACGAAAACAATTTATGTTCTACTGGCAGCTTTTGGCCTTACACTGGCCACTTCAGCCATCATTCCATTGCGGGAAACAAGTTTTGTTCTCTTCCTGATCGCACTTTATATGGCTTTAATTGGATCCATTATATTCGTTATCAAGAACAAAGGAAATAAAATCAGCCTTGCTGCCGGACTGGCTCATATTGGCTTTGCACTCTTCCTTATTGGCGTTGTGCTGACTTTCAGCAATGCCTACACCATCTCTAAAAACACTTCCTCATACGATCTGGGCAATACAAAAAGCAATCAGGAAAACATAGTTTTGATGAAAAACGACACCCTCAGCATGTCGGGCTACCTGATCAGCTACACCCAACGCGAACAGGAAGGCAGCGAAACCTTTTATACCATTGAGTTTATGAAAGAAAATGAGGGCAAAATCGAGCATGATTTCACGGTACGCCCCTCCGTAAACCGCAATGACCGTTTTGGCGATGTATATAATCCGGCCACCAAACATCAGCTCACACGTGATATCTACACCTTCCTTACCTATGCCGAAATGAATCCCGGCAGCTATAAACCCATGAAAACCTGGGAAATGAACCCCGGCGACAGCATAAAATTCGGGCCTAATATTATCCGTATTGACAGTGTAAACGCACCCAAAAGCAGCGATTCAATTGATATCAACAACCTGAGAATTACCGCATATTTCAGCCTCAGCTTTCCCGATGGGGAAACTTTCAACACACAGAGCACTTACAGCATCCATAATGGCAGGGAAGAAATACAGGGTGGCGATATCGACGAACTAGGCATCCGATTGGCTTTTGAAGGCATCTCAGGTGAAGCAAATGCAATGAAAACAGGCCTTTACGAAAAAACCCAGGATTACATCGTGATGAAAGCCACCATAAACCCCTATATTAATATTATGTGGCTGGGCACGCTGATTATGGCTTTTGGCCTGATTTTGGCTTGGAGAAAACGTTATCAAAACAATAAATCGCATGAAACAATTTAAAACACCCCTATTCACTTTTTTTATGATCCTTATCGCGATGGGAACCATGGCAGGCAATACCGTTGACGCAGAAGATATTCTTGATGATATCGAAGATGGAGATGCTGTCTTCATCCACGACAAAACCATTGAAGGAAAACTGGATTTCACGCTCATTGAGGGACAGCCTGTTGCCATTGGACAGTTTGCGCACATCATAAAGGCGCCGGTCTGTTTTGTGGGATGTCATTTTAAGGATGAAGTACTTGCATTTCGTCAGGAAGAAAAAATGATCCATTTCAGCATATTTGATTATGGCATCACTTTTCAGGAATGTACTTTCGACAGCACCTTCAAACTGAAAGGCAGCACGATCAGGGGCGGCCTTGCATTAAACGGCTCCTTTTTTAACAGTGCATTTAGCCTTGAAGGCGCTGATATCCATGGAAATGAAGCAGTATTTAATCAATGTGTTTTTAGTGGCGAGGTAAAATGCCAACGCCTGCGTTTTCGTGGCAATGCCGATTTTTTCAAAGCAAAATTCCTTGATATAGCATCCTTTCAGAATGCCCGTTTTGACGGGGAAGCACGCTTTAACGTATGCTCTTTTGAAGACAATGTAGATTTCAGTCTTATAAAAAGCTTTGATTTTTATATGAATTATACTACTTTTACAGGGAAATTTCTTTTTCAAAGCGCCTATATCCAAAACCGGCTTGAATTTGTTAAAACCGGATTTCATGAAGCAGCCATGCTGAACAGCATTAAGGTTATGGGCGAATCCAAATTCCATGAAGTCAAAGTGTATTCCAAAATCGAGCTTTCGGGCGGATATTACCTGATGGGTTCACCATTGGCAGGCAATTTTATAAAAGAAAATGAGGATGCTGAAATAAACTTCTAAACAGATAATTATGAAAAGGAAAAATTTAATTTTTTGGTTTGCCGGACTCTTTCTCGTAGGGTCTGCTTTGCTTTTTAACGGATGTACCGAAGATGACATTGAAGAATTTTTTGACGACGACACTGTACAGGTTTTTCTGGGATGGATTGGCATTGAACAGGAAAACATGGACGAAATTGAAGATGACATCGACCTGGATGACAATACTGAATTCCCATCGAGTGTAGATCTGGTTGATAAATTCCCACCCATTGGCGATCAGGGACAATACGGAACCTGTGTTGCCTGGGCAGTTGGTTATAATTTAAAAACAGCCATCAACGGCATGGACAATGGCTTAAGTTCATCGCAACTGGCATCCGCATCCAATCAGTTTAGCCCCAAAGACTTATTTTGGTCTATTCCGGGAGACTTAAAAGGAGCAGACTGCAACGGAACCGGTTTTGAACCCGCCCTGGATGTGATTCAGTCGCGCGGTATTGCCACACTGGCAACAGTTCCTTATGACGGGCTGGGCGATTGCACTTCCTCTCCTCAATCCGGCTGGACTTCAGAAGCCGGTGATCATAAAATTGAAAACTACAGGAAAATCGACATCAATGTGATCAGCCTGAAAGATTATCTGGCCAAAGGCCGCCCGATTGCCATTGGAGCTAAACTTGGTGATAATTTTATGAGCTGGAATTCAGAGGCCGTGCTTTCATCCGATTCCTATAATTATAACGGCCAGCACGCCTACCACGCTATGGTTTTGGCCGGTTATGACGATAGCAAGGGGCTTAACGGAGCTTTCCGCGTAATCAACTCCTGGAATACTGTTTGGGGCGACCGTGGTTACATCTGGGTTGATTACAACTTCTTTGTAGATGAATTTTGTTTTGCCGCATTCGTTGCCACAAACAAAAAACAGGAAGGTTACGATCCGGGCAATACCGTTGTAAACGGAACCAAAGACTTAGTCGGCTGGGAACTCAACGATTACGATTATCCCGACTGGGAAGACCCGACAGTCCGTGCCATTACCTACAATGTATATAATGTTGGCGACGAAACCATTGAAGCCCGTGAAGACTGGAATATTTTGTACGTATATTACAACGCCTATAATGCCGAAGATTACGGTATATTGGTTTATGACTATTATAGCGATGATTATGGTAATTATGGCGAAGATGGTGAACTCACCGAAGACATGGGGCCGATTTACGGTGAATCGAATTGGTGGAACCACATCAACGTTCCCGGCGGGCAATCTGTAGCCGAAGCATTGTATAACGATCCGGAAGCCAGTTTCTCATGGGTGTATCAAATGCCTGTTATGGAAGGCTATTACTACCTTGTTTTAATCGCGGATGGTTTTGATGCGATCAAAGAGCATGATGAAGCCAATAACTTCTTTTATTTCACAGAAGAAAACGGAGATCCAATCTACATTAAAGATGGTATCATACAGGGTTCTATGGCACAAAAAACCAGCTCCTATCTCAAGAGCACAACACCTGAGCGTCCGGGCAAATACGCTGCTTCTCCATCGCCAACAGCGCAAAGGCCACATAACCTAAATACTTATAGTACAGACGAAATACGTGCTATGCTTGAGCATCACCGCAAGAATGGCGAACTCCGCAGAAAAGTAGAAGAACATATGGCCATGAAATCGGGTCGGGTTTCACCGAAGGCGATCAAAGGCAAAAATTAAAAAGCACCAAAGCTGTTATTAGGAAAGAGGCGTAGATTTTGCGCCTCTTTTTTTTGCTGATTTATACTTATTTTTCTCCCAGCAAGCCGTTTGTTTTAATCCATAAATAACAATGAATTACCGGAAAAGCTCATAAACAAAATTCTCGCGATTGATTTGTTTGAAAGCCGTATCGGGATAGGATTTCGCAAAACCCGATGGCACCTTGACTTTGGATTTTGGTGCATACTTAAATTCAAAAGCATGTAGTTGACCATCGCTTTCTTCGATATAATCCACTTCCTGCTGTGCATAGCTGCGCCAAAAATAGATATTCTGATGATTCCCCTGCGCCTGATTCCATTTAATGCGCTCATTAATGCAGAAATTTTCCCACAAAGCACCTTTGTCATTCCTCAAATTCAAGGGTGCAAATTGCTGAATAACCGCATTTCGGATTCCCAGGTCATTGAAATAAATCTTTTGGGATTTGCTCAGTTCCTTTCGGGGATTTCGGCTATAGGAATGCAAACGATAAATCACAAAGCTCTGTTCCAGGAGTTCAATATATCGGATAACAGTATGGACACTAACACCCAACAAGCGACTAAGCTCCTGAAAAGACACATCACTTCCAAGCTGAAAAGCCAATGCTTTAAGTAAATTCATCAGCAGATCAGAACGTTTCAGGCGTTCAAACTGCAAAACATCCTTATACAAATAATTGGAGGCAATTTCATTAAGCTCCTCAATGGCTTCTTCCTCACTTTTGCCATAGACTTCAGGATAAAGACCAAAACGCAGTATATTATCCAATTGAGCATAAACACTGATCGGATCACCTGCCGAAACTAATTCCTGATATGATAGTGGATACAAAACAAACCGGCGGGCGCGCCCGGTCAATGGTTCACTGATTTTCTGCCCAAGGTCAAAACTCGATGAACCGGTAGCAATAATCTGCATATCAGGGAAAGTATCAACAAGCACTTTTAGGATCAATCCAATGTTTTGAATATGCTGTGCTTCATCAAGAATAATCAGCCTGTAGGGTCCAAAAAAACTTTTTAGCAATTCTGTATTGGTGGTTTCTATAGCTGAACGGTTCTGCTCTAACTCGCAGTTAAAATAGCGCGCTCCTTCAATGTTTTGTACAAAAGACTGCGACAAAGTTGTTTTCCCCACACGACGCGCACCATAAAGTACAACTACTTTTCCTTTAAACAATCGTGATGATATTCGCCGATATAATCCTCTTTTTATCATAGCAAAACAAATTACAGCACAAATTTATATAAAATCATGCAGTTATATGCACAAATTTATATAAAATCATGCAGTTTAATTCAAAAATCATAGAAAATTTTGAAGTTAGCTATTGAAAAAAGTCATAGGAAGAAAGAAAAACAACGAAAATAAACAGAAGCTACCAGCTTCCACCGGCTCCTCCCCCACCAAAGCTTCCACCGCCAAAACCGCCAAAGCTTCCACCTCCGGAAGAAAAGTCGGACCAACCGGAGCCTGATGAGGAACCTCCTCCAAATGAAGATCCACTGCCCATCATAAGCGCCCACCAGGGCAAACTGCTTGCCGCTCCTCTTCCAATGGTATATGAAGCCTGATTACGTCTGCTACGAACCATCATCATCATCACGAAAAAAGCCACAAACAAAAAGACAACCAAAGCAAAAAGCGGATCGCCTTCTGATTGCTCTTTGTATTGTTCGGCAGTATATTCTCCCGAAGTAATGGACCGCAGAATATCCGTTCCGGCCAAAATACCGTTGTAATAGTCGTTTTGCTTAAAATACGGGATCATTTCATTATCCACAATACGATTGGCAATAGCATCGGGCACAACGCCTTCGAGGCCATAACCTACTGATATAAAGGCATGGCCACGGTCATTAGTGCCCATTTTTGGTTTGACCAATACGATGAGGCCATTGTTTTTTCCTTTTTGTCCTACCTCCCATTTTAAACCTAGCTGTGTGGCAAATCCGGCCGGATCATAACCACCAAGTGAAGGAACGGTAAGCACAACGATTTGCGTAGATGTTGTATCGTTAAAAGCTACCAGCTGTTTCTCCAGACGCGCTTCCTGTTCGTCAGAAAGCACATCGGCAAAATCATTGACAAGCCGTGGTGGATTGGGTTTCTCCGGTATTTGTGCCTGAAGGGCGAGGCTCAGAGCCATCAAAAAACTCAAAGAGAGAAGCCTTATATTAGGAGCTGTTTTTTTCATAATTCGGTTTTTTCAGCCTTTGCTGGATTAATTCTCGCCAAATGAAATATCATCAGGCAATTCGTTTACATCATTTTGCTGATAAGGGAAGTGTTCTTTCAATTTCAGGCCGGCTTCGGATATTCCTTCAATCAGACCATCGGCAAAACGGTTTTCGCGAAAATGTGCAAGCATCTGATCTTTGATGCTGTCCCAAAAATTAGCGGGCACACGTTGGTTTATTCCACGGTCGCCCAAAACGGCAAATTTCCGATTTTTCACGGCCAGATAAAACAAAACGCCATTGCGCTGGTCGGTTTTTTGCATATTGAGTTTATCAAACCAATAAGAAGCCCTGTCGAGCACATCGCCTTCGCAAACATTTTCGACATGCACCCTGATTTCCCCGGAAGTATCCAGCTCCGCATTCAGGATGGCTTGTGTAATATCCTCTTTCTCTTCCTTTGAAAAAATTTGTACTGCATTCATTTTCAATAATTTTTTAGGATATTAAAACTTAACTTCCGGCGCTTTCTCTGCTCCTTGTTCTGATTTAAAATAGGCTTTCGTCTCAAAACCGAACATAGATGCAAACAGGTTCATTGGAAACTGGCGCATCATGGTATTATACGATTGTACCGCCTGATTGAATTTCATCCGCTCTGTTGTGATACGGTTTTCTGTTCCTTCAAGCTGTGCCTGCAAATCCATAAAATTCTGGTTGGCTTTCAGGTCGGGATAACGTTCCACTACTACCATCAGGCGCGAAAGTGCAGAGCTTAGCCCATCCTGTGCCTGCTGAAACTGAGCCAAATTGGCTGCATTCAGATTAGAAGGATCAATCGTAACGGACGTAGCTTTGGAACGGGCTTCGATTACTCCGGTCAGGGTTTCCTTTTCAAAGTCGGCATAGCCTTTCACGGTATTTACCAAATTGGGAATCAGGTCGGCACGTCGCTGATAAACATTCTCTACCTGCGACCAGGCCGCAGTAACCTGCTCATCCTGAACAACTAAGTTATTATACTTATTTTTTACCGTGGCATAAATTATAATTCCAAAGAGCAGGATAACTCCAAAGATTACAGCGGTGATGATGCATCCTTTTTTCATGTGTTTTATTTTAATGGTAATTTTAATTCTATTTTATATCACTAACGGTAAGATCTGATTTTTTATATAAGCCTGAACTAAAAAAGGCTGGCTGATCTGCAGCAACATCAGCCGCAGGCACAACCAGCCTTTACAAAGATATAAGGAAATATTTATTTTCCAATGAGTTCCACGCTACGTTTCAGGAATTTATCCAGGCTTTCGCCTTTGAGCATATTCTGAGAAAGCAGAGCCAGATCGGTCAGTTGCTTGGCCAGGCTACCTTTCTTTTCTTCGTCTTCCATGCCCAGGATTTCAGAAACAATGGGGTGGTTGCTGTTTACAACAAGGTTGTAGCTATCGGGCATATTGCCCATAAAGCCCATTCCTCCGCCTCCACCAAGTTCCTGCATATCTTTCATGCGGCGCATAAATTCAGGACGTGTAATAATGACAGGCTGCTCACTTTCCGACATATTCTCGAACATTACGGTAAATTGTGTTTTATCGAGATTGCCTTCAAAAACAGGCTTCAGCTTTTCTTTGTCTTCATCCGAAAGTTTGGAAGGAATTTCTTCATCCTTCTTGATCAGCTTATCGGCTGTTTCGGCGTCCACACGCACGAAAGAAGCATCGCCCAGCTTGGTTTCCATATGGTTGATGAAGTGGCTGTCGAGGATTCCGTCCATCTGGAGCACATCATAACCTTTTTGCTTGGCCGCTTCAATATAGCTGTACTGTTCTTCCACATTTGTGGTATAGAGATAAACCAGTTTTTTATCTTTATCGGTCTGGTTTTCTTTGATTTTCTCTTTGTATTCTTCGAAATTGAAGTATTTGCCTTCCATGTTTTTCAGGAGGCAGAATTTCTCGGCACGCTCGTAGAATTTCTCTTCGCTGATCATACCATACTCGATAAATACACGGATATCGTCCCATTTCTTCTCAAAATCTTCGCGATCGTCCTTGTACATTTCTTCAAGTTTGCCTGCCACCTTTTTCATGATGTGGTTGCTGATTTTCTTCACATTGCCATCGCTTTGCAAGTAGGAACGTGATACGTTAAGCGGGATGTCAGGAGAATCGAGCACACCATGCAGCAACATCAGGAAATCAGGCACGATACCTTCAACAGAATCGGTAACAAAAACCTGATTTGAATAGAGCTGAATTTTATCCTTCTGCACCTCGAAGCGGTTTTTTACTTTCGGGAAGTAGAGGATCCCGGTGAGGTTGAACGGATAATCTACATTGAGGTGGATATGGAACAGCGGCTCTTCGAAATTCATCGGATAGAGCTCGCGGTAGAAGTTTTTATAATCTTCCTCGCTCAGGTCGGCAGGCTTCTGCGTCCATTCAGGCTTGGTATTGTTGATGATACGGTCTTTTTCAATTTCTTTATACACATCATTGCCGTCCTTATCTTTTTCGCCCTCTACTTTTTCAGAAATTTTTTCTGTTCCAAACTGGATTTCTACCGGAAGGAACTTACAGTATTTCTTGAGCAGATCGAGGATGCGGTATTCTTCGAGGAATTCTTTGGAATCATCGGCAATATGCAGGATAATATCCGTTCCACGTGTTTTTTTCTTGATGTCCTTTAGGGAATAATTCGGGCTGCCATCGCATTCCCATTTCACAGGAACAGCCTCGTTTTGGTAGGAAAGTGTTTTGATTTCCACTTTGTCGGCCACCATAAATGACGAATAAAAACCCAGACCAAAGTGACCAATGATATTGGCTGATTCAGCTTCGCTTTTGCCTTTGAATTCTTTCACAAATTCTTCAGCGCCTGAAAAAGCAATCTGGTTGATATACTTTTCGACTTCTTCGGCAGTCATTCCAATGCCCTTATCGCGCACGGTAAGGGTTTTCTTTTTGTCGTCGAGCAGCACTTCGATGGTGAGGTCGCCCAGTTCGCCTTCCGCTTTGCCCATTGCCGATAGTGCCTTAAGTTTTTGGGTAGCATCAACAGCGTTGGAAATCAGCTCGCGGAGAAAAATTTCATGATCCGAATAAAGGAATTTCTTAATGATTGGAAAAATGTTTTCGGTTTGTACGTTAATCTTTCCTTTTTGCATAATTATAGTGTTTTAGATTTTTCTGGCAAGGCGACATCAAAGGCTGTGCCAGTGGCCGGAGGCTGCCAAAATGACGGTTGAATATTTTCTTCGGGAAAGAATGGATGTTTTTCTTGCGGAGGGGATGTGGGTTATGAATGTGGATGTGTTTTCTCTAAGGCGCCAAGGGGATGATGTTGGCTTTAAATACTGATTTTTTTTCTCGCAAAGCCGCAAAGGCGCTAAGAGGGATGACTGTAATTGCTTGGTTGATGAGGAGTTTCTCATGTAAAGTCACCAAGGGGATGATGTTGGCTTTAATTGCTGATATATTTTTTCTCGCAAAGCCGCAAAGGCGCTAAGAGGGATGACTGTAATTGCTTGGTTGATGAGGAGTTTCTCATGTAAAGTCACCAAGGGGATGATTGCTCTTTGCGGCCTGGCGTCTTTGCGCGAGATATTTTTTAGCATTACAATTTAACAGAACTTACTCCTTCACTACCTTCTCATTATAGCTTTCCGTTCCAGCCACCAAGGTACACACATAAGCCCCCGGCGCCAAATCATGCGTTTGCATAAGGAAACGGCTTGCCCGGCCATGAAGCATGACTTTGCTTATACAGAAAAGCCAAATAACCCCTTCTGAAGGTTGGTTTTACCACTCACAAAAGCAGTAACAGCCAGTAATAACAAAAGACACAATACTTGTTTTAAAATCAGACTATTTCAAAACCATTTTGCCTGACAGATTCAATCAATGGCGAAGTATCATCTGTATAAAACTGGTTCTTACTTACAAGAAAAGGCTCAATCCGTGTATTAATTCTTTTGGTAAGTTGCCACATTTTCCCAACTACCATGTCATCAGATGAGGAGTATTTATCGGAAACAATCATGAGATCAATATCACTATCTTCTTTTTGGTTTCCACTAGCATAGCTTCCATAAAGAAATGCTTTATAAACCGATAAGCCTTCTGCATCTAAAAGGCTGATATAGCTACGAATCAAATCTATAATTTTTCTATCAGGCATTTTAGTAAAGCTTTGGTTTTTAACAAATATCCCACGACAACAGATTTATTTGGTGTTGCTGGATTAAAATCGGGATATCTTCCCTCCAATTGATATTTCATCAAAACTCCAAAAAACAACTCATCATCCTCTGAAACCTACAGTTTTGCTTTCTCTGACAATAGAAAAAGATTATGAGATTTGGGAGGTATTTCATTCGTTGATTTCACAACATGAGCTTTAATAATCTTCTCAATGGATAAATGACAAAAAAACAAAGCATGGAGAAAGCGATCCTTATTAGCAAGAATCTCAGCAGTAGAAATGTCCTCTTCAGCACTATCTCTCCAATATTTTATTTGTTTATTGATATCCATCTCAATCTTACAGTTGAACAAAAATAGTGAATTCATCAAACTTATTCAAGAAATTCCTTTATTCCTCCAATTCCGCAACCGCCTCGCCCGGATAGAGTTTATCCAGATATTTTAATGATGGAGATGGCAGAAATTCGCCCAGACCGTATTCTTTCCATCGTTGATCTACTTTTTTTATGGTTGCTTCGTCCATAGTAACCACATTGGGCCATTCGCGGCGGAAGCCATCAAATGACGCATGTTTTTCCGTACCATCGATCACAAGGAAACCACCTTCACCACCGGCAAGAAAACAATCTGTGGCAGGATCGATATTATTGGCCACGCGCCATGTAATTTCTGAAAAGTCATCTATATCCGCCACAGCTTCCGCAAAAACACATAGTTTGATACCTTTAATCCATCCATTTGCGCAAATATCATCAATAAGTTTGCAGGCATGGCCTTTTTTATTTTTCTTTAGTCCCATCAAGAGAAGTCCGCGCGAGAGCAATGAATCATTAACGGAAGTAATTTCGGGGAAAGCCTTTAAGATCTCATCCTTTTTTATTGCCATAAACGGATCTCCACCAATTCGAGGGGGTACTTCTTCAGGCAATTTATCCGTAGCATCAAGGCCAAGTTTCCCGCCAAATGCAAAAGCGCGGCTGGCATGGTCGAGCACATCGGCTGGCCCGCGATTAAGTAAAGTATCACGCATTGGATCATAATTTTCATGCAGCACGCGCAAAACTTCTTTATAATTGTGAATATCAATATCGCGATCCACAACAATCATCACTTTATTGAACATCATCTGCCCGGCGCCCCAAAGTGCATTCATCACTTTCATGCCCTGACCCGCATATGTTTTTTTAATTTTCACGATGGTGATATTGTGGAAAACACCTTCTACAGGCATATCCATATCGATAAATTCGGGCATCATGCTCAGGCGGATTGGAGCCAGAAAAATGCGCTCGGTGGCTTTGCCCAGCCATTCATCTTCCTGGGGCGGAATACCGACGATCGTAGCCGGATAAACAGCATTTTTTCGGTGTGTAATGCACGTAACATGAAAACGAGGATAATAATCGGCTAAGGAATAATAACCGGTATGATCGCCAAACGGACCTTCATAGATCAACTCCTCTTCAGGATCAACATAACCTTCGATAATGATATCGGCATCAGCGGGCACGTATAGTTCGTTGGTAAGGCAGCGCACCATTTCCACTTTCTTTTTGCGCAGGAAACCGGCCAGCATATATTCATCAATATTATCGGGCAGCGGAGCCGTAGCGCAATAGGTGTATGCAGGATCGCCACCCAGCACGACGGTAACCGGCATTTTTTTTCCTGCTTTTTTATATTCTTCAAAATGCCGCGCCCCGGTTTTATGCAATTGCCAATGCATGCCTGTATGATTCTTGTCGAGGACTTGCATACGGTACATTCCGGCGTTCTGAACCTTTGTTTGCAAGTCAAGGGTATGCACAATGGGCAATGTAACAAAAGGCCCTCCGTCATGTGGCCAGGTTGTCAAAACCGGGAGTTTGCTAAGATCCGGTTCTTTCATCACAACTTCCTGACATGCGCCTTTCCCTGAAACTTTTTTGGGCATCCAGGATGCGATTTTACCCAAAGATGGGAGCATACGCAATTTTTCAATAAAGCCATTGCGTGGCTGCATCAGTTCTTTAAAAAGCATATCCACCTCTCCGGCAAGCGCATCCAGTTTTTCCGTACCCAGAGCCAGGCTCATTCTTTCTTCAGAGCCAAAAGCATTCATCAGCACTGGAAAATCTGTACCTGTATTTTCGAATAAAAGTGCTTTGCCTTTTGACTTTAAAACACGATCGGTTATTTCACTGATTTCCAGTTTTGGATCAACCTGAGTTTGAATACGCAGCAGTTCATTGTGTTCTTCAAGAGCCTGGATGAATGCAGAAAGGTTTTTATATGCCATAAAAATTTTATTTACTTTTGAATGAACAAGCCAGAAAAGGCTTTGTTTGTTTCAAAGATACCAATGATTTTTTAACCCAATCTAAAATTTGAAAAAATGAAAAAAAATACTGGAGTAACAACTTTTATGGGCGGCCCGCTTACGCTGCTCGGTGATATGGTAAGTGTTGGTGAAAAAGCAAAAGATTTTACTGTTTTAGGCAATGACCTGAAGCCTGTCTCCCTAAGCGATTATGCAGGAAAAACTGTGATCTTATCCCTGGCTCCTTCAATTGACACGGGAGTTTGTGCTGCACAAACGCGAAAATTCAATGTAGAGGCAGCAAAGCTGGAAGATATTGCCATTCTGGCTATCAGCATGGACCTGCCATTTGCATTAGGCCGTTTTTGTGGTGCAGAAGGCATTGATAAAGTAGTAACACTCAGCGATCATAAAGATGCTGATTTCGGAATAAAATATGGTTTTCTTATTGAAGAGCTTCGCCTGCTGAACCGCGGCATTGTAATTATCGATAAAGAAGGCATTATACGTTACGTGGAATACGTAAAAGAAAATACTGATCACCCAGATTATGACAAAGCATTGGAAGCTGCCATAGCATTATAATCCAACTCAATAGAACAGAAAAAGCCGACAGCGAAATTCACTATCGGCTTTTTTTATTTTTAATAGAGTTTGTTATAAACTATTCAGGTCGTAAGAGTAAATTGTACCTTTCTTTTCCAGTTCGGCAATATTTTTATACTTGCCATAGCTGCTTACTCCTGCATCCATTGAAGGCATCCAGAACAGAGTATTTGTAAAGGGATCTACGGTATAATTTGGATCTTCCTTACTTTGTTTCATTGGGAGGAAACCTTTGATTTCGCCATCAATTTTTGAGATGACAGCCAGACCAATACCGCCATTTTCTTTGCTCTTGATCATTGTAATAACATATTTTTTCGTAGCCTTCGCATTTTTAAAACGCTCAGAAATCGCTTTGATATTATCTTGGATATCCATTGCATTGAGAATTCCCATTGTTGCCATTTCTGACATTTCGGTGTTAAGTTCATCTTTGGCCATATCCATTGCCTCATTGTATTCCTGAACATCCTTACGGTATTCTATCAAGTCTGCATCAACTCCGTACTCCTCTTCATAAGCTTTATCCATAGCCTCCATTCCAACTCTTGTATTATAGTCAAGGGTTTCAACAGCATAAGAGGTTGCTCCTGCTACAGCAACAGTTGCAAGACCGCCCATAACTTTAAATGTGGCTCCTAAAACGTTGCCTGCAACTGAGAAAAAACCAGAACCCGGAGCCTTATAAAACTTATGGAACAGCTCATTGCCTTTAAAATCAAATTTGATGATATTCTGTTCTGAGTGCAGGACAATACCGTCTTCGAAAAGATCCATTCCCTGAGCTTCATCTCCACCCTGAAGTTTAATTTTTTCCTGATTAAACTTTTTAGCCTCGAGGGTAATTTTATCAAAGACATAGATCATATCCTTTGCAGAAGTATAGAAAAATGCTTTAGATCCGGCATCCATTTTGATCAGATAATCATCACCACCGGTTTTGAGTTCTTTGTCGATAGCAAATTCCTGAGAATCATAGCGGAACAGGTTTGCTCCATGCTTTGATGATATAAGGATACCACCTTTTACTTCTTCAATTTCGAATGGCCCCGGGAAAATTTTCTCGGATTTATCCAACATCAGTTCACCGGTCTCCTGATTCAGGATATTGAAATAATGCGCATTGTTCATATAAGCCTTTGTGATAAATACAATCCCTTTTTCACAGAAAGCAGACTGAACAAAGCCCCCTTTAAACTTAATGCCATCGCCCCAGAACGTTTTACCGGTTTTATAATCAACAAAATTTGCTTTATGCTTTTTCATCGCATTGTTATCACTGGCGGGGATCAAAACCATTCCATTTTCTTCAAAAATGATATTTTTCACTGGTCCTGTAACCTTTACGGGCTTATCCCATGACAGTTCCCCTTTATCTTGGCTGTAACAGCTCATGTAAGCACCACTAAAAACATAAAGGTTTTCACCTGTTTGATCCGGGAACATACGTGAATATTCTACGCTGGCAGACTTAAAAAATCCATCCTGATCACCAAACATAGAAGGGTACTGAATATCCCATGCCTTTTTACCATCTTTGGTAAAATGCATCAAGCGATCATGAACAGCAACAAAAGCTCCGCCATCACCATCACCAACTGGATCGCACATCAGGCCTTTTTCTTCAGGATCTTCTTCAATTTCCAGGGAAAACATTCCTTTTTCAACTTTAATGTCTTTATCGAGATCAAGATCTTGCTTCCACAGCAACTTTCCTGTAGTAAGACTGATCATCCAGAATTGCTCCTTATCATCCATTTGAGAATATACAAGGAAACCGTTTCCTGCACGAATAGGATAGTATGCTTTTAGGCTATCGATACCAAGCTTTTTAGAATCGCACAGCACTTTAGCATTTTCAGGATCAAGTACCAAGAGGCCGGTAGCGTCAGTATTATAATAAATGTATGGAGTATTAGGAAGAATATTGAACATCCCATGATCTGATTCAAGTGTCCAAAGCGTTTTACCACTTTTAGGATCTAAAGCTACAGTTTTTCCCCCTTTTGTTCCACAAATTAAATTACCGTTAGGGGCAAATTTATTCCATTTTACTTCTGTACCTGCTTTTGCTTCCCAAACAGGCTCCATTTGAGCTTTTACTGCGCTGCAACTGATTATCATGACCAGCAAAGCAGCAATAATTTTATTCATCTTCATTCAATTAAATATTAAGTTGTTTTATTCTAAATTTATCAGTTTAGTTCAAATAATTAGTAGCTAATTAGTATTAAAATTGAAATTGATAAGAAGAAAAAGTATTGATGGCACAGAGTGATGCTGGTACAAAATACCCGTATCTACAAAAGCCATAATATACCCATCATCCTAAAGAGGTGCAATTTGCAAAAAAAAGTCAAATGATGTACTAAGGGAAAGTTAAATTGTTGGATTTGCAGTATTTATAAAACGAAAAATGCCCCGCGGGGAGCAGGGCTTTCGCAAAACCAACAAAGATATATAGTAGGAAATAATAAACTAAACTAAAATGTTTTAAAATAAACCCAGCCACAAGGGCTGGGTTTAAAAAATATTGGCAACGACTTACTTTCCCACAAAAGCTGCAGTATCATCAGCGCTGGTGGGCTTAACTTCTCTGTTCGGAATGGGAAGAGGTGAACACCACCGCAATAGTCACCATAAAATATCTTTGACACACTGCAAAATACTCAAACAATTCTTACTTCACTTCAAAGCTACGGGTAATTAGTACTGCTCGGCTGTGATGTTACCACCTTTAGACCTGCAGCCTATCTACGTCATCGTCTTTAACGACCCTTAAAAGAAGCCTAATCTTGTGGCGAGTTTCGTGCTTAGATGCTTTCAGCACTTATCTCATCCAAACATAGCTACCCTGCGGTGCAGCTGGCGCCACAACAGGTACACTAGAGGTTTGTCCAACCCGGTCCTCTCGTACTAGGGTCAGCTCCACTCAAGCTTCTAACGCCCACAACAGATAGGGACCGAACTGTCTCGCGACGTTCTGAACCCAGCTCGCGTGCCATTTTAATGGGCGAACAGCCCAACCCTTGGGACCTTCTCCAGCCCCAGGATATGACGAGCCGACATCGAGGTGCCAAACCACTCCGTCGATGTGAGCTCTTGGGAGTGATCAGCCTGTTATCCCCGGAGTACCTTTTATCCTTTGAGCGACGGCCCTTCCATACGGAACCGCCGGATCACTATGTCCTACTTTCGTACCTGGTCGACTTGTAGGTCTCACAGTCAAGCACCCTTGTGCCATTACACTCTGCGCATGGTTACCAAGCATGCTGAGGGTACCTTTGAAAGCCTCCGTTACGCTTTTGGAGGCGACCACCCCAGTCAAACTACCCACCAAACAATGTCCCCCGAACAATCGGGGTTAGGCACCAAATAAACAAAGGGTGGTATTTCAAGGTTGGCTCCACAACGCCTGACGACGCTGATTCATAGCCTCCCACCTATCCTACACATCGTTTATCCAATGTCAATGTTAAGCTGTAGTGAAGGTTCACGGGGTCTTTCCGTCCCGTTGCGGGTAAACGGCATCTTCACCGTTACTACAATTTCACCGAGCTCGTGGCTGAGACAGTGCCCAGATCGTTGCACCATTCGTGCAGGTCGGAACTTACCCGACAAGGAATTTCGCTACCTTAGGACCGTTATAGTTACGGCCGCCGTTTACCGGGGCTTCAATTCAATGCTTCGACGAATCTAACATCTCCTCTTAACCTTCCGGCACCGGGCAGGTGTCAGGCCTTATACTTCTTCTTTCAAATTTGCAAAGCCATGTGTTTTTGATAAACAGTCGCCTGGGCCATTTCTCTGCGGCCAGCCCGGAGGCTGGCTCCCCTTCTCCCGAAGTTACGGGGTAATTTTGCCTAGTTCCTTAGCCACGAATCACTCGAGCACCTGTGGATTCTCTCCTCGACTACCTGTGTCGGTTTACGGTACGGGCTGCTTGTTTCGGCTTTTCTTGGAAGGATACTCAGGTAACTATCACTTCACCCGAAGGCTCCGTGTACTATCCCTTGCGGTTCAACGTACTATTCCGTCTGTACGCGTACCCCTGTATCCTCCGTCACCTTTTTAGTACAAGCAGGTACGGGAATATTAACCCGTTGTCCATCGACTGCCCCTTGCGGGTTCGCCTTAGGCCCCGACTAACCCTGATCCGATTAGCGTTGATCAGGAAACCTTAGTCTTCCGGTGGGCAGGTTTCTCGCCTGCCTTATCGTTACTTATGCCTACATTTGCTTTTCCAGACGCTCCAGCATGCCTTACGGCACACATTCAACGCAACTGGAATGCTCCCCTACCTAGAATAAATTCTATTACAGCTTCGGTAATATGCTTATGCCCGATTATTATCCATGCCGGACCGCTCGACTAGTGAGCTGTTACGCACTCGTTAAATGAATGGCTGCTTCCAAGCCAACATCCTAGCTGTCTCTGCAGTCCAACCTCGTTAGTTCAACTTAGCATATATTTGGGGACCTTAGCTGGTAATCTGGGTTCTTTCCCTCTCGGACATGGACCTTAGCACCCATGCCCTCACTCCTTACAATCATGTTACAGCATTCGGAGTTTGTCAGGATTTGGTAGGCGGTGAAGCCCCCTAGTCCAATCAGTAGCTCTACCTCTGTAACACTATATAAAGGCTGCCCCTAAAGGCATTTCGGGGAGTACGAGCTATCTCTCAGTTTGATTAGCCTTTCACCCCTACCCACAGCTCATCCAAAGACTTTTCAACGTCAACTGGTTCGGTCCTCCACTCCGTTTTACCGGAGCTTCAACCTGGCCATGGGTAGATCACAAAGTTTCGCGTCTACTCCCACTAACTATGGCGCCCTGTTCAGACTCGCTTTCGCTACGGCTCCTGACCTATAGGCCATTAACCTCGCTAGTGAGATGTAACTCGTAGGCTCATTATGCAAAAGGCACGCCGTCACCAAATAAATTGGCTCCGACCGCTTGTATGCGCACGGTTTCAGGTTCTATTTCACCCTCCTGTTCGGAGTACTTTTCACCTTTCCCTCACGGTACTGGTCCACTATCGGTCTCTCAGGAGTATTTAGCCTTACCAGATGGTGCTGGCAGATTCACACAGGATTTCTCCGGTCCCGCGCTACTCAGGATACTGATACGCTCATTATTTATTTCACTTACAGGGCTGTCACCTTCTTTGGCCCGTCTTTCCAAACGGTTCTGCTATAAATAATTACGCGATGCCTCAGTCCTACAACCCCACAGTTGCCGTAACACCTGTGGTTTGGGCTAATTCCCGTTCGCTCGCCGCTACTTGGGAAATCACTATTGTTTTCTCTTCCTCCGCTTACTTAGATGTTTCAGTTCAGCGGGTTCGCCTCCCTTGCGGGATAATATACCTTCAGTATACTGGGTTGCCCCATTCGGAAATCTCCGGGTCGGCAGTTGTTTGCACCTTACCGAAGCTTATCGCAGCTTACCACGTCCTTCTTCGCCTCTGAGAGCCTAGGCATCCTCCGTACGCACTTATTTACTTTCTTGTGATTCTAAAAAAAATTGTTCTTTCTTATGCAGCATGTCAATGTACTTTTAACAAAAACAAAACTTAACAGGTTGCCGTTCTGACCGGCCGGTCTGCCCGCTTTGCTCCCATCAGATCTTTTGATCTTTTGGCCGTTTCCCAGGGATGCGATCCCTTGACCTTGGCTTTTGTCCTGTGTGCCCCGCGGCACAGGGAAACATTTCTGTCATTATGTCTAATGTACGTCTCTGTGGAGAATAAGGGAGTCGAACCCTTGACCTCTAGAATGCAAATCTAGCGCTCTAGCCAACTGAGCTAATCCCCCTTAAGTATCAGTCACCGTAGTCTCGGGCAGACTTGAACTGCCGACCCCTACATTATCAGTGTAGTGCTCTAACCAACTGAGCTACGAGACTATAAGCTTAAGGTATAAATTACCTTCCCGTATATATTATTGTGAACAGCGCCATCCTTTGATTCCTTAAAGGCCTTCTCCTCCAGAAAGGAGGTATTCCAGCCACACCTTCCGGTACGGCTACCTTGTTACGACTTAACACCAGTTACTAGTTTTACCCTAGGCAGTTCCTTGCGGTAACCAACTTCAGGTACCCCCAGCTTCCATTGTTTGACGGGCGGTGTGTACAAGGCCCGGGAACGTATTCACCGCGTCATGGCTGATACGCGATTACTAGCGAATCCAACTTCATAGGGTCGAGTTGCAGACCCCAATCCGAACTGAGACCAACTTTAGGGATTTGCGCCTTGTTGCCAAGTGGCTGCCCTCTGTGCTGGCCATTGTAGCACGTGTGTAGCCCTGGACATAAGGGCCGTGCTGATTTGACGTCATCCCCACCTTCCTCACGGCTTGCGCCGGCAGTTTACTTAGAGTCCCCATCCGAAATGCTGGTAACTAAGTATGGGGGTTGCGCTCGTTATGGGACTTAACCCGACACCTCACGGCACGAGCTGACGACAACCATGCAGCACCTCAACAAGCGTCCGAAGAAATTATGCTTTCACATAACGCCGCTTGCCGTTCTAGCCCAGGTAAGGTTCCTCGCGTATCATCGAATTAAACCACATGCTCCTCCGCTTGTGCGGGCCCCCGTCAATTCCTTTGAGTTTCAAACTTGCGATCGTACTCCCCAGGTGGTTCACTTATCACTTTCGCTTGGCCGCTGACGGTATATCGCCAACAGCGAGTGAACATCGTTTACGGCGTGGACTACCAGGGTATCTAATCCTGTTCGCTCCCCACGCTTTCGTGCATCAGCGTCAGTCCAAGTATAGTAAGCTGCCTTCGCGATCGGTGTTCTGTGTTATATCTATGCATTTCACCGCTACACAACACATTCCGCCTACTCCCACTGAACTCAAGTAACACAGTTTCAATGGCAGCCCCGGAGTTGAGCCCCGGTATTTCACCACTGACTTATGTTACAGCCTACGCACCCTTTAAACCCAATAAATCCGGATAACGCTTGCACCCTCCGTATTACCGCGGCTGCTGGCACGGAGTTAGCCGGTGCTTATTCCTACAGTACCTTCAATCCCCTATCACGTAAGAGATATTATCCCTGCAGAAAAGCAGTTTACAACCCATAGGGCAGTCTTCCTGCACGCGGCATGGCTGGTTCAGGCTTGCGCCCATTGACCAATATTCCTCACTGCTGCCTCCCGTAGGAGTCTGGTCCGTGTCTCAGTACCAGTGTGGGGGATTACCCTCTCAGGACCCCTAGACATCATCGCCTTGGTGAGCCGTTACCTCACCAACAAGCTAATGTCACGCATGCCCATCTTCAACCGCCGGAGCTTTAAACCTTAAACGATGCCGCTTTAGGTTGCTATCGAGTATTAATCCCCGTTTCCGGGAGCTATCCTCATGTTGAAGGCAGGTTGCATACGCGTTACGCACCCGTGCGCCGGTCGCCATCTCACCGAAGTGAATGCTGCCCCTCGACTTGCATGTGTTAAGCCTGCCGCTAGCGTTCATCCTGAGCCAGGATCAAACTCTTCATTGTAATTAATCTTATTAAAATTTACCTTCAGAGACAGTCCTCTATTTCCTCAAAGAATGGCTAGTTGCTGTTCATCAATATGTCAATGTACTTTCGTTCTCTTTTTAAAACCTCCGTCACTGTGAACGGGGGTGCAAAGATACACACTTTCTGGTTCCGCCCAAACTTTTTATTAAAAAATTATTAAAAAAAAGCTGTTTGAAAATTGTTCCCTCAAGGTGCGTTGACCCCATCCTCTCAAACGGGGGTGCAAAGGTAAGAATCTTTTCGATCCCTGCAAGCTTTTCCTGAATTTTTTTTAAAAAAAACCAAAGCTCAAACCCCTCGCCGCGATCCCTCAATGGAACCAAGATCTCAATGTGCGTTGCCCGTCCTAAACGGGGGTGCAAAGGTAACAATGTTTTTTAAACTGACAAGACTTTTTTTAAAAAAATTAATGCCTTGATAACCAGTATTTTATGCACCGAGCCCCTTAACGCTCACCTCAATCGTTCATAATGTCTAAGGACGTTCCCTCATTTGCGGCTGCAAAAGTACTGCCTTTTTGATAAATTCCAAACTTATCTGTAGGAAATTTTAATACCTACTTAGCAATAAATTCATACCTCATTAAAGAACAACACTTTAAATGCCCATATTTTTTTGAGATTTTGCACAAGGAAACCAAATGGCACGTCTCTCAGATTATATTTTGGGGTGCATTAGCTGAATTCATGGCAACGAACTCTCTTATAAATAGCTTATATTTGCACTAACAAGATTTAAGACCATGAAAATCAAATATTTAAGCTTAAGCGTCATTTTCTCAATGCTCCTGGCACTCAATTTAAGTGCTCAGTTTCAAGATGTTAAAATAGAAAACCAAGAGAACAGTATTGGCAAAAGAATCTTTTTTGGAGGAAACCTGGGCTTGCAATTTGGCGCACTTACTTCAATTGAAATATCTCCCCTAGTGGGATACAGGCTTTCAAATAACTGGTCTGCCGGCATAGGACTTACTTATATGTATTATGAAGACAGCAGATACACCCCAACATACAGTACCAATATATTTGGAGGCAGGCTCTTTAGCCGCTATTATATATATAGGGACTTTTTTGCTCACGCGGAATATGAGCTGCTAAGTTATGAGGATCAGGACTTCTTCACTCGGAAAAAAACACGCCGCAATGTTTCCAGTTATTTTATTGGTGGTGGATTCAGGCAATGGCTGGGGCCAAGAGCAGCTGCTACAATCATGATATTATATAACCTCAACGATAATGAATACTCGGTATATAGCAACCCCATTTTCCGTATTGGCTTTCAGTTTGGGCTTTAACGCCGCCATTTATCTGCCTGTGGATACCATGAACTACGATAATGTGTCTGCGGTTCAAGCTGCATATCCCGTAGATTACCTGCATCTTTCTTCAGAAAGAAATTAAAGCGTAGCGAATTAAAATCGTTTTTCTCTCCATAAATCCAGCTTTCAGCACGTGCCGAGCGATACACTACATCGGGCATACCATATATTATATATATCAATCCCCGATCGGTTTGCCATCCTCTTACGGCTGATGAAAAAAAACGGTTAGCTTCTTCTACCCTTTTATAATAATTTCTGAGCAAACCCAAAGCTCTCTCTGCGTTACCGGAATTAAAAACCCAAAAGGAATCGATTGCTGTTTTTAAAACGGGAGCATTTGCCAGCTTCATAAATTCATCCGCTGAAGTGATATACCTCAAAGGCATGAGCATTTCTTCTGATGTTGCCAGTTTGGGGTATGATTTTCCAAAAACCGAGAACTTTTGCCGTAAGCCCGGCTTTTCTTCAGGAGATAAGACATAAATTCCATTGGCAAAAGGCCGGAAAACAAGTACTGAATCATCCATTACCCGGATCTGAAAAACTGAATCAGGCATATTTTCATCGGATACACGATCCGTTGTCACAAAAGGAGGTGATGCAATCTCATTTGATTCCCGATAATACTCCACATTGAACTTCCCTGTAACAAGTGTTCGCAGAAAATAGCTTAAGCCGGATTTAACACTCAGGGGACTGTATAATACATTATATAATGTGTCCATCGGCAAGAATAGAAAATCCTGATGCCCCGGATATAAAACAAGGTGATCTTCATAATCACTGTTTCGGTCTTTAAACAATATGTCTATGGCTTTTATGTCATCATGATATGGAAGTGCGCAAATGCGTTCGCCTTCTTTTTCGCGCATCACGAAAGGAATATTGTTAAAGTCAAAACGAAAAGTATCCATGGGATGACGCATCCCTTCATCCGAAAAGCTTAGAAAACTGATCGAATAATCCGCATAAAAGCCTGTTTCGCTTTCATCTCTGGCCTCGAAACGTGTTTCGTCGAGCTTCAAGAAAATTTTCAGGCTATCAACATGGCTTTGGAATACCTGGCACTGCATACTTTCAAATTTGGAATCCGGATTATAAGCTCCGGCAAAATTCCATGTGCTCAGCTTTCCCCCTGTTGTGCATGCCTGCAGCAAAATCGTCAGAAGAATTGTTCCCGGAGTTAGTTTGAATACATTATATAATGTGTCTTTCATGATTATTCAATTTTTCCTCCGAGTGCATTCAAACGGTCGGCACGGTCAATCAGGTTTCCTTTTCCTGTAGCCAGACGTTTGTGCACATCAAAATATGTCTCACGCAAGCTGTCTATTTGCTTTTCGATTTTCCTGAAATCCTCAACAAATGCGCGGAAACGGTCGCCCAGCAAACCGGCCTGCCTGATTATTTCGTGTATGTTTTTCTGTTGCTGCTCGGTTTTCCATAAAAAAGCGATTGTTTTTAGTGCAATGGCTAAAGTTGAGGGCAGCACAATCAGCACATTCTTTTTCCATGCGGCTTCCAGTAATCCGGGATCATTTTGCAAAGCCAGGCCGTATATCTGCTCCAAAGGAAAAAACATCATCACGAAATCAGGGCTTTGGTTTTTTGTTCCCAAATAGTATTTCTTTGCCGATAGGCCCTGCACATGCTTGCGGATATCGCGACTCATTTGCTGGAGCATTTCCGCTTTTTGCGATTCATCATCTACCGATTGCATTTGCAAAAAAGTGTTCAGTGAAACTTTTGCATCAATGATCAGGCTTTTGTTCCCGGGCAGATGCACCAGCGTATCGGGAATTTGTCGTTGGCCGTCTTCTTCACTGATCATTTTCTGATTTTCAAAATCAATGCCTTTTTGCAGGCCGGAAAGTTCCAAAATGCGCTCCAGCATCATTTCACCCCAGTTTCCCTGAATTTTATTTTGCCCGGACAGCGCTTTGCTCAGCTTATCAGCTTCCAGCGAAAGTTGTTGGTTCATTGCCCGCAAATGCCCCAGCTCGTTTTTCAGTTCGGCATGCGTGCGTTCGCCGCTCATCTGTGAAGCATTCACTTTTTCCATAAACTGATCCAGGTTTTTACTGAGCGGCTTCAGGATTTTGTCCAGTTCATCCTGATGGCGATTGCGCAGTTTATCGGCATTTTGATCCATAATTTTTGCCGAGAGCGATTCAAGCTCTTTCACAAAACTTTGGTGAAGCGCAGAAACCTGCGCATTGAATTTTTGTTGTTCTTCCTTCAATTGGACCACTGAGAACTCCGCCAGTTTTAATTTTTCCGATATCTGTCCTGCATTTTTCTGTTCAAAACGCAGTTGATCACGAATATCGGTGAGTTCGGAATCGCGCTCCCGGATTAATGCAGATTTATGATCCAAATCCTTTTGCAGCAGGCGATATTTCAGATGAAGCCTCAGAAAAAGAATCAGCATCAGAACAAATGCCGCGAAAGGCAGAGATACAAAAAAAGCAGTAGTCGGTTCCATAAGATTGTCTTCAACCAACAAAAATACGAAAGCCTGCACATCTTTGCTTGTATTTTTGTATATTGGCATTCAATAAAATATTACCCCATGAAAAACGTCCATCTATACAGTTTATTCACATGCTGCTTCATTATGTGCATTGCCACAAGCACCCTAGCGCAAAATTCAAGTCCTAAACCTATTGACGGCAAAAAAATGCTGGCAAAATTCATCGAACAGGAAATGGTCTATCCGGAAAGCGATCTTAAGCAAAAAAATTCGGGAAAAGTTCGCTTCATTGTTTTTGTGGATGAAAACGGGAAAAGCACTGATTTTGAAGTTAGTCAGGGCGCTACAGCCTCAATGGAAAAAGAAGCAGAACGGCTTATGAAAAAAATCTGCTGGGAACCGGCTTTAAATAACGGTGCTCCGGTAAAGGGCAAACAGGTTTTTGAAATTGAATTTCATCCGCGTAAATATAAGAAGTTTGTAAAACGCAGAGGTTATGATCGAATTCCCGGCTTCAATCCTGAGTCCGATACAAATTTTCAGGTTTTACTTTTCAGGAAGGCGCAAACGCCACCCAAAGCCCTATTTGAAAACGGGGGCAATTTGGGCACATTTTTAGCTGAACAGTTGCGCTATCCGGATGCAGCAGCCCGGTTAGGAATACGTGGTGAAGTAAAACTCAGTTTTATTGTGGAGCCCAGCGGCAACAGCAGCAATGTTATTGTGGAAAAAGACCTGGGCGGAGGCTGCACTGAAGAAGCATTACGTTTACTGAAATTAATCCGTTGGCAACCTGCAACATTGGATGGAGCACCCGTGCGTGTTCGATGGACACTGAATGTTGCTTTTCAGGTAAACCGGAGCGGCGTGGGTGATGAAAATATACCCAGCAGCCCGAATTTGTAGTTTCGGTTCATTTTGCCCTATTTCAGCGATATTTATTTACAAAAATACATTAGGATATTGATATTTTTTATGTAAATTTGCAATGACACTGCAAAATTACATAGAAATGTACATTCAACGACATCTAAGCAAGAAGTTAAAGGAGGTTGCTAATCAATTTCCCATCTTAAGTTTGACCGGCCCCAGACAATCAGGAAAAACCACTCTGCTAAGAAATGAATTTACTGAATACAAATACATTAACTTAGAGCGGCCTGATTTACGCAAAATCATTTCTGAAGATCCTATGGGCTATTTGAGGTCGCAAGGCATCAAACTCATTATTGATGAAGTACAAAACTTACCGGAATTATTCAGTTACCTACAAGTACTTTCAGATGAAAATAATGAAACAGGGCAATATATTCTTTCCGGATCACAAAATTTTTTGTTGAATAAACATATTGCCCAATCTCTTGCAGGAAGGGTTTATACAGGTAATCTTTTACCTTTTGATTTTTCAGAGATCAGCTCCAAAGACCAGGCTATTCCTCAGCTAATCTGGCAAGGATTTTATCCCAGATTAATGCAAATGAATATCAATCCAAGCGATTTTTATCCCTCTTATTTGCAAACTTATATTGAAAGGGACATCAGGAGCCTTAAAAATATTGAAAAATTAAGCACATTTACACGCTTTCTGTCGCTATGCGCCGGAAGAACCGGACAAATTTTAAATTTAACTTCACTGGCAAATGATGCCGGAATTTCAGTCAATACTGCAAAAGACTGGCTCTCATTGCTTGAGTCCAGCTATATCATTTTTCTGCTTCAACCTTATTATCAAAATTTCAATAAGCGGCTCATCAAAGCACCAAAACTATACTTCTATGACACAGGCGTAGCATCAAATCTTCTAAGAATAAAGATTCCTGAAATGCTGTACACGCATTATTTATATGGGTCTCTTTTTGAGAACCTCATCATTGCAGAAATCATCAAACAACAGTTACATAACGGACAAAGACCATCGGCCTATTACTGGCGGGAAAGCAATGGCAACGAAATCGATTGCATCATCGAACATAGCCCGCAACACATTAGTGCAATCGAGATAAAAGCCGGGGAATCATTCACCAAAGATTTCCTTAAAAACCTCAAAAAGCTGCCCGACACAAACATAAAAATTGATAAACTCCTGATCTACAATGGCCACGACTCTTTTGAACATAATAACATCAACATTTTAAGCTGTCGGGACTTTATTGCGGGCAAACAAAAAACACAGTAAAATCAAGCATTAACAAGGTTTATTATGAAAACAAGAAAAAACATCACCGCCTACCTGATATTTACGAGCCTGCTTTATATCGCCATGAGCCTCCTGATTGCCTATGTTTTTGCACATGGAGATACACAAAGCTCTTTTTGGTCGGAGCTACCAAAGGGATTGCTAATTTCAAGCGGTTTATGGGTTTTAGCAGCATATCACCTTTACCATTTCAAAAAAAATTAAAGGAATTCTTAATTTTTTTCACCTCCTGGGCACTTCCAATACTTCCAGTTCGCGGATATTGTTCCCGTCAATTTCAAAACGGATTGCGGTCCTCTTTTGGTGATAGCCAAAATTTCCCGCAGCTCCGGGGTTCATATGCAGCAGATTATGTGCATGGTCGTTAATTACTTTCAGGATATGCGAATGGCCTGAAATAAAAATGCGCGGTTTTTCTTTTTGGATGCGTTTCAAAGCTTTGGGTTCATATTTTCCGGGATAACCGCCGATATGCGTCATATACACTTTCACTTCTTCGCACATAAATACCTGATGTTCCGGAAAGATCATCCTTAGTCCCTGTCCGTCGATATTTCCATGCACGGCTTTGAGCGGGGCAATTTTGCGCAATTGTTCGGCCACATCCATGCTTCCTATATCACCGGCATGCCAAATTTGGTTACAATCTTTAAGAAAGGAGGCAATTTTGGGATGGAGGCTTCCGTGCGTATCTGAAATCAATCCGATTTTCTGCATGACAATTTTTTGTGCAAAATAAAGAAAAAGCCCTGATTGCCCAAAAATGCACTAATTTTGCCTGCCATACAACAGCCTGTCTTGTCGCGTTCCGGATATCCGGGATGAGGAAAGTCGGGGCAGCACAGGGCGCCATACTTCCTAACGGGAAGGGGTCCGTTTCGGCGGGCTACAGCGAGTGCCACAGAAAATAACCGTCCCGGCACGTTCGGGATAAGGGTGAAAACGTGAGGTAAGAGCTCACGCTGGTTTGTGGTGACACAGGCCGGGGGTAAACCTTATGGGCTGAAAGGCCAAATATATTCCGATTCTTTTGGAGCAGGGCGGCCCGCTTTGTTTCCTTCGGGAAGTCGGAAAGGGTAGGCTGATTGAGGTTTGCGGCGACGCAGATCCCAGATAAATGACAGGAGCTTTCCTTCGGGAAGGTACAGAACCCCGCTTATAAGGCTGTTGTATTTTTATTTTTATCAACCACCCTCCTATTTTATTGTTAATCCGTTCACGATGAATTTGAAAATCTCTACCTTTGTCGCCACGAAGGAGATACGATTAAAAATTTATTAAAACGCATTAAAAATGATCACGGATAATTTCGTTAAGCGGCACAATGGCCCCAGGGGCAAAGACATCGCCGAAATGCTCGAAAAAACCGGTGTCTCTACACTCGATGAGCTGATCGACCAAACTGTTCCTGCTGCTATCAGGCTGCCCAAACCCATGAACCTCGAAAAGGGGATGAACGAATACGAATACCTGACCCACCTCAGGGAAATCGCATCCAAAAACAAAGTTTACAAGTCTTTCATCGGACTTGGTTATTACAATACAATTACTCCCGGCGTTATTCTGCGCAATATGCTCGAAAACCCGGGCTGGTACACTGCTTACACTCCTTATCAGGCAGAAATTTCGCAAGGCCGTTTGGAAGCACTGCTAAATTTCCAGACCATGGTTTCCGACCTCACAGCAATGCCGATGTCAAACTGCTCACTCTTAGATGAAGGCACAGCAGCTGCTGAAGCAATGATTATGGCGTATAATGCCCGTCCGCGTAAAGCCATAAAAGCCGGAGTGAACAAATTCTTCGTTAGCGAAAACCTGTTCCCGCAAAGTATAGCCGTTATTGAAACGCGCGCTATGCCTCTTGGCATCGAGATCGTAAAAGGCAAAACAGAAAAATTTGTTGCTGACGAAAGTTATTTCGGTGTCATTGTCCAATACCCGGGCGAACGTGGTGAAATAAAAAATTACGAAGCATTTGCTGCCCAACTGCACGAAAAAGACATCCTGCTGGCAGTTAGCTGCGACATTATGAGCCTGGCACTTCTGAAAGCTCCAGGCGAATGGGGCGCCGATATTGTTGTTGGTTCCACACAACGATTTGGTATTCCGATGGGCTATGGCGGACCACATGCCGCATATCTTGCCAGCTCAGAAAAATTCAAGCGTTATATGCCCGGCCGTATTATTGGGATTTCGAAAGATGCCAATGGAAATACTGCATTGCGCATGGCACTGCAAACCCGCGAACAGCACATCAAGCGCGAAAAAGCCACTTCCAATATCTGTACAGCACAAGCGCTACTGGCTAGTATGGCCGCAATGTATGCCGCCTACCACGGCCCTGAAGGTATTCGTGAAATAGCACGCCACATTAACATTTTGGCTGGTGTGCTGAACCAGCAAGCCGCCCATTACGGTTTCAAGCAAAACAACGAGTATTTCTTCGATACTCTGGAATTCACAATACCTGAAAATGCGGACATCAATTTAATCAAAGATGCCGCTGAAGGCCGTGAAATGAACTTCCGTTTCATCGATAACAAAACCATTGGCATCAGTATTGACGAAGCCACCTCTTTAAGTGACATTAATGGCATTCTTGAAATATTTGCTGCTGCTGCCGAAATGGAATTCAATGAGTTTATTTGCAATCCGGCAGAGTGCCAACTGATTACCACCATTCCTGCTGAGCTTGCACGTGAAAGCAAATATTTGCAACATCCGGTATTCAACAGCTATCATTCCGAAACCGAAATGATGCGCTACCTCAAGAAACTGGAAAACAAAGACCTTTCGCTCAACCGAAGCATGATCCCTCTGGGCAGCTGTACCATGAAACTGAATGCCGCCAGTGAGCTCTTTTCACTGAGCTGGCCTGAGTTTGGCTGCATGCACCCCTTTGTCCCTCAAAACCAGGCTGAAGGCTATATGGAGCTGATTAAGGAACTGGAGAAAGACCTTTGTGAAATTACCGGTTTCTCAGCCATGTCGTTCCAGCCCAACTCAGGTGCTGCCGGCGAATACACCGGACTGATGGTGATTATGGCTTATCACCGAAGCCGTAAAGAAGGCTATCGCAATATCTGCCTTATTCCTTCATCTGCACATGGCACTAATCCGGCCAGCGCGCATATGGCAGGCATGAATATCGTCATTGTAAAATGTGATGAAAACGGCAATATAGATATCGAAGATCTCCGCAATAAAGCAATTGAGCACAAAGATAATCTGGCGGCATTGATGGTTACTTATCCCTCAACGCACGGTGTTTTTGAAGAAGGTATTTTAGAGATGATGGACATCATCCATGAAAATGGCGGTCAGGTTTATATGGACGGCGCAAATATGAATGCCCAGGTTGGACTGACCAGCCCCGGACATATAGGCGCAGACGTTTGCCACCTCAACCTGCACAAAACCTTTGCCATTCCGCATGGTGGTGGTGGCCCCGGCGTTGGTCCTATTGGTGTTGCAGAACACCTGAAAAATTTCCTTCCCGGCAGCCCTGTAATTGAAGCAGGCGGTAAGTTTGCTATTTCAGCTGTTGCTGCGGCTCCTTACGGAAGCCCACTGGTATTGCCCATTTCCTATGGATATATCAAATTGATGGGCGGCAACGGACTGACCGAAGCTACAAAAATGGCCATCCTCAGCGCCAACTACCTGAAATCATGCCTGGAAGGATATTATAAAATTCTTTATACCGGAGCAAATGGCCGCGTGGGGCACGAAATGATTGTGGATTGCAATAAATTCCATATGAGTGCACACCTTCAGGTGATTGATATTGCCAAACGCTTGATGGACTATGGCTTCCACGCTCCTACTGTTGCATTCCCTGTTCATGGCACTTTAATGGTTGAACCTACGGAAAGTGAACCACTCTTCGAGCTCAAACGCTTTGTGGATGCCATGATCCAGATCCGTGAAGAAATCAGGGAAATTGAAGAAGGCAAGGCAGACCAGGAAAATAATGTCATCCTGAATGCACCACACACCAACCTTTCGCTCACTGCGGAAGAATGGGACAAGCCATACTCAAGGCAAAAGGCTGCTTATCCGGTTGAAAGCCTGAAAGAAGATAAATACTGGCCACCTGTTGCACGCATTGATGATGCTTATGGTGACCGCAATTTATTCTGTGTTTGTGCGCCGATTGAATCGTACGAAGATTAAGTATATATCTCAAAATATCAAAGGCCATTCCTGGTGGGGATGGCCTTTTTTTATGTCCTCAATATCTATTAGGATTCCAGTATTCAAAAAGAAATCACCAAGTCACTGCGATTCAGAAAAACCAAGAACAACAAAAAGGTTCGGTTACACCCCACAAACCACTCCCCCATTTTTAAATTCTTTCACGGTCATGCCATACACTTTTTTGAAGGAGCGCGAGAGATGGCTGCTGTCGGTAAAATTGAGCTGCCAGGCAATTTCTTTGAGCGAAAGGTCAGTATGGCGGATTTTTGTTTCAACAATTTTTAGTTTGGATTTCAGGATATAGTCCACAAAACTGATACCTGCCTGCTTTTTGAAATATTCGGAGAAATAGGTCTTGGAAATTCCAAACTTTTCGGAAAGGACAGGCACACGCAGTTTTTCATTATCAAAAATATGGGTGTTGATGTAGCGCAGGATTTCGCCAAGGCGCTGGTCGCTCTCATTGGCTTTTTCCACGTATTTGTTTTCGATGCTGCGTGCCAAAATATTGAGAACAGATGCTACTACACCAGCAATAATCGCTTCAGAGTATGCATCAGTTTTCAGGTGCTCCTGATACATAAATTTAATATTATTAATGATGAACTGTCGTTCACGTTCTGATGTTATGATGTCACCGGGAACCTTATTGTAGTTCGCCAGGATGTATGCGATTCGGTCGAACCAGGCATTATAATCGGTCAAACCATCGTGGCGCAGAAAATAGTGGTCGGTAAAGCGGACAAAATAAAAACGCGAAAGTTCTTTGATTTTGAAAGAGTGGCAGTCGAGCGGCGGAAGCAGGAAAATGTTTCCTTCGTGATATTCAAACTCATGAGTATTAATGCATTGCATGCCCGATCCTTTTTCTACATAAATGATCTCAAAAAAATTATGCTTATGCGGCCTTTTTTCCCATTTATCCAGCTCTTCAATATGTATCTCAAAAAGATTATGTGTCGATTCCGTGATCATTGTACAAATATTGGTATTTCGGTGCAAAAGTAAGTCAAAACGAATGAAAATCTCTTAAAATTCCGTTAATGCAAGAAATATTCATGTTTTAACCAATAAACATACAATTTTTTCCATGATAAATACAAAAGCCACCTACTTTGGATGCTGTAGTTTTGCATCATCAATAGTTCACTAGTCATCGACAAAAAAAATATCATAATAAATGAAGAACGAAAAACTCACCATAGTAGCCAACATACTGGCCAGGGAAGGCCAGGGAGAAATGGTTAAAGCAGAATTGCTCAAACTTATTGACGTAACCCGTACCGAAGATGGTTGCATAAATTACGACCTGCATCAGGATAATGAAAACCCAAACCGTTTTCTGTTTTTCGAAAACTGGCAAAACCGTGAGTTATGGCAAAAACATATGAACAACGAACATCTGGCCAAATACAAAAGGCTTACAGAAGGCGCTATAGATGAATTCACTGTTTTTGAGATGACACAGATCGCGTAACTCATCCATGCTGAACAAAAATGATTTATCAATATAAAAATAACAAAAATGAACGTAACTGAAATTTTAAACTGGCGTTATTCTACCAAAGAATTTGACCCAACGAAAAAAATCTCTGAAGAAAACCTGAAACAAATCAAGGCTCTTTTGCGCATGAGTCCTTCGAGCACCAATATTCAACCATGGCACTTTTTAATTGCCGGCACCGAAGAAGGCAAAAAGCGCGTAGCCAAAGGAACGCAAGGTTTTTTCCAGTTCAACGAGGCTAAAGTGCTCAATGCATCGCATGTTGTGGTTTTTTGTACACGCACCGATGTTCAACCTGAGTATATGCATCACTTGCTTGACAGCGAAGAAAAAGATGGCCGCTATCCGAATGACGAAATCAAAAACATGGTTTTTGGTGCGCGAAACCTTTTTGCAGACATTCATCGCCTCGACCTGAAAGACCAGCAGCACTGGATGGACAAGCAGGTTTACCTCAGTCTGGGCACGCTTTTATTAGGTGCAGCAGCATTAAAAATTGATGCACTCCCAATGGAAGGCATTGACTTCAAAAAACTTGACGAAGAATTTGGCCTGCGTGAAAAAGGCTTCACTTCCGTAGTTGCAGTTTCTCTTGGATATCGCACTGAAACCGATTTCAATTCACCGGACAAAACGCCAAAATCGCGTTTAGCGGAAGACGAGATCATGACAATCGTGTAATTGCTCAATGCAGTAAAACCATTACAAAATCCCCGGAAAATATAAATCCGGGGATTTAATTTCCTCTTCATAGCTTTAGGCATATCGCCTGAACATTTATCACAACAATTTTATATACAATGCATTACGAAGGCAAAATTTACAGGCCCTGGATGGAGGCCAATAACCTGCTTATACAGACAACTATCGGCTGTACACACAATAAGTGTACATTTTGCGATATGTTTCGGGAAAAAAAATTCCGCATCAGGCCTCTGGAAGACATTTACAATGATATCGAAGAAGCACGTCTTTTATATCCACATGTTTCGTCATTTTTCCTGATTGATGGAAACGTGATGGCCATGAAAACAGATTTTATCTTAAATATACTGAAGAAAATCAAAAGTACTTTTCCCGAATGCCGGAAGATTTCGCTCTACAGCAGTTATAATGATTTCCGCAGAAAATCCATAGAGGATCTGAAACTGCTCCATAAAGCCGGCTTGGATATGGCATATGTTGGCCTGGAATCGGGTGATGATGATATTTTGAAAAACGTTAAAAAAGGCATGACCGCAGCGCAGGCCATCGAAGGTGCGGCCAAAGCCAAAGAGGCAGGCATACGCGTTTTGGCTTCCTTCATTTTTGGTTTGGGCGGACGCGGACGCTCTGAGGAGCATATCAAAGCAACGGTGGATTTGCTCAACATCCTGCAACCCGAAGAAATTGCACCTATGGCGCTTGCCGTGCAGCCCGGCACAGAACTGGCACAGGAAATTGAATCCGGAGCTTTCGTTCAGGCCACGCCCATGCAAATTCTAGAAGAAGAAAAATTCCTGCTCGAAAACATGAATTTCAACACTTTTTATTGGGGCGACCACGGCAATAACATTGTTTCGATCAAGGGATCGTTCCCGGCCAACAAAACAACTTTCCTGAATGAGGTAAATCATGCAATTTCTAGCAACCCTGTTGGCGCGCAGGAAATTTTGAACACATTTTCCTGGTAATTAACAGCTTCATAATAATTTAAACACAAAAGCAATATCATGAAAAAAAACATAATCATCACCGGAAGCACAGACGGAATTGGCAAACTGGCGGCATTGATGCTGGCGAAGGATGGCCATAATGTGTATGTACACGGGAGGAATGAAAAAAAAGTTGCTGCAACGGTAGCTGAGATTATAGCAACTACCAAAAACGAAGATATTCACGGCTTAATCGCTGATCTTTCTGATATGGAATCTGTTCGCAATATGGCCAATCAGATTAAAAACGAACTGAGTCAAATTGATGTACTGATCAATAATGCAGGCATTTACAACAGTCCACAGGCAAGCAATAAAGATGGTATTGAGATGCGAATGGCCGTAAATTACCTTGCGCCCTACCTCCTTACCAATGAGCTTCTGCCTTTGTTGGAAAACAGTCCATCAGCCCGCATCATCAACCTCAGCTCTGCAGCTCAGGCCCCTGTTTCTTCGGATGCATTAAATGCCGGCTACAGAACTTCAGAAGGCAGCGCTTATGCCCAAAGCAAACTAGCCCTGGCCATGTGGAGCATTTATCTGGCAGAAAAACTTGAAACGACAGCTGTCATTGCACTCAATCCGGGATCTCTGCTGAACACGAAAATGGTAAAAGAAGCTTTTGGACACCATTATTCATCAGCCGATAAGGGTTCTAATATCATTTATGACCTGGCGGTTTCCAAAGATCATGAAGGCATTAGCGGCAAATACTTCGATAATGACCGCGGCATGTATGGCCAGCTTATTTCCGATGCATATAATCCGGATAAGGTTGAAGCGCTCATAAAACAAACTGAAAAATATTTCAAAAAATAACAAACGAAACTCAGCTTTTGCAGGCTTCGGAGAGTTGAGTTCCCAGCATTTCCTGAATTTCGATAATCCTGCGCAGCTCCATAAAAGGTAACATTTGTTGGGTTTCGGAAAAGTCTTGGTCATTACCCGGGCTTTCCTTTTTGAGCAATTCAGTAAACTGCTTTTGCATGCAATCAATATTTGCTTTTTCGGTTAATTGCTTCAGGCAGTGAAAATTATTATCAATGGTTGACGAAAAGAGCGATACAGGAAATGCCTCCAGTTCTTCTTGCTTAAAGCGGATACTGGTGTAATGATAAACAAGAACCCTTCGAAAAACACTTTCACATAGGGCCAGAATTGTTTGGAATTGCTCAATTTGAAACAATTTTATCCCCGGCTGGTTCAGCATCCTCTGAAAAGATGCCCTGGCATTTGATGCTTCAAGTTCTGTTTTTCGGTATGCTTTAATTATTTCAAGAGGACTCTTTCCGCTAGGTTGCGCATGTTTTTCAATAGCATTGAAGTACAGTTGCAAACCAGCTAAGAAACTTCTCAGTTTATCCGGAAAATGATCCTTCTCCCAATGTGGAAAAATCAAGAATCCGGCAGCCAGGGCCAGCGCTGCCCCCATAAGGGTTTCCATAACCCGTTCCACTGGTATTTCCCAGCCAGATGAACCTTTAAGACCATAAAGGCAAACCACCATTGGCGTCATAAAGAAAACGGAAATACTGTAATTCATGGTTTGAAAAGCCATGGCAAAAACAGTTAATACGACCAAAATAAAAACGATGATAAGAGGATCTTGAACGACCAGAAGAATCAAATAGGCAAACAATCCGCCCAGTACCGTTCCCGAAGCGCGCTGAAGGCTTCGGATAAAAAAATCACCACCAAAAGCCGGCCCAATTATGATAACAACAGTTAGCGGGAGCCAGTAACCATTCTCAAAATCAAGATGATGACAAATAAAAACAGCAATTGCAGAAGATATTCCTATACGCAGGGCATGACGAAAAATACTGGATTTTAAGGTTAAATTGGATTTTAATCGAGGCCAAAACCTTTCTTTTTGCCACTCTTCGATCAATTGTCCTGTATAAGTGCTGATTTTTGATTTATCCACTGTTCCTGTCCGCACAATGGCAATTTGTTCTTCCATCCGTGTAAGCAAGAGCCTCAAGGCATCCAGTAGCTGAGTCAGCCCTTCCTGTTGCGCAATTTTAATCAACTCATGCTTCTTCATTTTGTCGAGCAGTGACTCCAGCTCATCTTCGCTTTTTTTCTTTTGATTTATTGAGACTGCCATTTTCTGATGAAATTCAGAAAGCAGGCCAAAAAATCCTGACTTCAGTTCATTATTCAGCTTGCTTTCTCCCTTTTGCTGCTGGAGCAAGATCATATCATTAATTACGATACATGCGCGATGATCCCGCTCAACTGACTGAGCCAAAAGAACGTACAGGCTTTCTTTTTCGGAACGGCTGTAACGCCCTTTCCTTCCTGATGCCGACATTTGATGAAAAAGCTGAATGCTTTGCGTAAACGCCTGCTCTTTAGCCAGTAATTTATGTTTTACTACATCCGAAGTTTCACCTGCAAGAAGAATCTTGCTAAAGCTCTTTAAAAATGCCGAATGCGCTGTAAATGCAGCTGCCAACGCTTTTTGCTGAGGCTTATAAGCATCAATCGGCCAAATGAACAGGGCAACTATCATTGCCCAGAAACCACCCCCAATAAATTCGGATGCAAGCAGGACTGCAGAACCGGTTTTTAAAGGATTGGACACCAGAAGCACAAAAACTATAGAACCGGACATGGACATCATAACACCCGAGTTGCCCAGAATACCGAGCATAGCAGCACTGCTGAGCCAAAAAAAGGTAACAACAACTGCAGCCCATAATGTGCCTGCAGCAGAAGTAGCCACTACAGCAGCCAGGGTATTTATCAAAATAGCCAACAAAAAATTCTGCATCGTTTTCCTTCGCGAAACTCCGCCCATATCGGCCAAAATGGCAAAAAGTGCAGCCAACACAAAATTGAAGGCCACTGAAACATCAGCTGTGAGATGAGCCACAATCAAAGGAACGGCAACTAAAAAAGCGAAACGCAAACCTTTCATATAAGATGGTCTGACATTTTTCGATTTGAAGGCCCTGTTTATAAGATGCTTTGCAAGCATAGAGTTTTTTCCAAATAATTATTCGCTAGCTACTTCTCATCAAAAATACATCAATCAATCTAAAAAACCACCCTTTTGATTATAAAATGCAAAAGGATGGTTTAACAAATACAGTGGTTTTACAGAATTCCCGGATTATTTCCTGCGGATAATCTTAGCTGATGAAGTAGCCGTTGTTGTACGCACTGAAACGATTCCCATTCCGTTCAGATCAATTACCGGTATAGTTTTCCTGAACATACCTTCCTGCATGACACCTAAGCTTTCAGTATAAACCACACGTCCCAGCATATCCTGAATGAAGATTTCCACAGGACCTTCCTGCAATACCTCAAACGAAACGGATACTTCTTCTACAGAAACAGGATTAGGGAAAATTTTCATAGAAAATCCGGATTTGCTATCCATGAAATCTTTGAAATAATTCTGATCTACAATTTCAAAAGAGCGCACTTCGGACCAACACAGCTGTCCGTCCCCATCAACAGCTGCAACGCACCAATAATATACTCCAGGCAGCAATTCCGGTGAACTTTCTTTTAGATTTCTTGCGTAATTTCCTTTAAACACAATATTTTCCGGGCGGATATTGGGAGAACTGGCAATAAAAAGTGCGGAATTCTGCGAAGAAGTTTCCCATGAAAAATCAAAATGCTGGTTTTTATAAAATTGTTGTTGAACTGAAGGAGAAAGCAATACAGCTTTGTCTTTGGAAACCATACTCACTCCATAAGCGATATACCAGGGTTTAAAACCATTTGGGAGACCTTCATAATACCACCAGTCCACTTGATTGTTTGGCGTAAAAAGATATGCATCAACGCTAAGCTCTTCGCACATAATTCCTTTTGAAGCTTCAACCATATTATGATAATCTACCTTAACAGTTTTTTTAAGGCTTGATTCCACGGAACTGCTCATGCTGTATTCCAATTCATTCCCCCACTCTTTTTCAAATTCAAAAATCTTGGGAAATTTAAAACCCGCAGAATATTCAACCTCTGTTGAATAGGAATACTTCTGTTCCTGCATACTGATATCTTCTTTGACTAATTCCGCAATCTGTCCCGCCGAATTATTGGTCCATCCGACACTGGCCGGAAAAACGCCATAATTTTTGGCATAGTTCGCCACAGAACCCTCTTCATTTGAATCTCCGCGAAGCAGCCAATCCATCATATCCGGATCATTGGGTTCACTAATAGAATGAGGAAATTCAGATATTTCAACAGGCTCAACTTTTAGCTGATGCTTCGTTGTTTTAAACATATAATCATCTACTCCGCTCACCGGAAGATTTCCCGCATCATTCCACCAGGGATACAACTTATAATTATATCGTGTAATTTCAGGAACTAAATAAAAATATTGTGCTGTTTCCTGGCTGGCTTCATTAAGTCCCAGGGATTGAGTAATACTATAAGACAGCTTTTGGCTAAATTCATTAACATTTTCGTTTGCCTGAGTAAATTTCGAGCTATAACCTCCGGTGAGCTCAAGTTTCGGGACAATATGCGCTTCCATTTCTGCCTCAATCTTTGTTGCTTGCGTATAAGAATTCTCAGCAGATATCTCCATTGTGACTAAAGATTCCGATTCGGAGACCAATTCCAGTTCTGTAGGTTCCAGGTTATTGCTGTAGTTCTCTTCCCAGACTTCCCAATCAATTGGTGCAGGTGGTGCCCCATCGGTAATTCCGACCAATGTCCAGAAATCCCGTACATCAAGGCCCTCAAAAGATTCGTCGATAAAATTAGTAGAAGGCCGGTTGTCATATGGGTCGTTCATATAGATATCCGAATTAAAATAGGAAAAATTAGACTCCATTTTTTTATCTGCATTAACCAGTAGTATTTGTTTTTGACAGCCATCATTACCGGGAATAGCAAGCGTTTTATCAACTGCGACATAATTATAGGTTACAAAAATCTTTGCATTGTCTTCACCTTTTGCATAGTAATCATCACTGGGCAAAACCACCCTGCACTCATCATCCGTCAGGCGCTGAAAACTTTCATTACCATAAACAAACTGCACAAACCCAATGGGGCAGCGTTTATTATAAACTTTATTCTTGTGCTTTTCTTTATCGTCTTTCACGAAAAACACGGACATACGATTCGGGTTTGAAGCAGTTGCCTGTCCTTCATCCCATGCCTGAGACTCTCCTTCAGCCTGCATTGAACCAAAAGCCAGTTTTATATCAGCAAGGTCGCTTTTCGAGAAAAACATGCCACTATTTTGGGTCTCCGGATTATAAAACCAGGCTTCCCCTTTATTATCATGATAATCGTAGGTTGTAAAAGCAATTTTAAGGATATTATCTTTATCCATAAATGCCTCTGCCGACGCAACAGCTTTATATTCACTTATTCCAGACTGAATTGTTTCGGACTTCAGGTACTCCAACTCCTGACTTGCCTCATCAAAGCCATAGATATCCGCGATAATTGAACTGTTTCCGTATTTGAAGACATATATTGTGCTGTCCATAACACAGGCAGCAGAGTAGTTATAACTATCATTTCCCTGAGGATAAGGATATTCGAATTGATCCAGCACTTTGGTCTGGGGATTAAAACGACTGATCCATACACCATTATTTTCCGCAAAATACCAGAGGTAACCGGCATATCCAAAAAAGGCAGCATGATCGCCTGATGGCATTATTCCGGGCTCTTCATCATAACTTTGATGCAATATTTCCGAGTAATTATTATCTTTAGTATCATAGGAATACAAATAAAGGTCACGGAAAATAATCAAGTGGTACGGGTCGCCTGTATATTGGCTGGTGTGGTAGCTGAGACAATAAACCTGACCATCAAAATTTATAAATTTATTTTTTTGAAAATTTATGTATTGAGACAGGGCTTTGGTTTCATCCGATAATTCATGGCTGCTATGCTTAAATTTTACCGGGCTGCGGTCATGATCACAAAAAGCCGCAGAAGCCAGCAAACTAAAAATCAGTAGTGTTGAAATATTAAGTTTCATAATGATTCCTCCTTTTTTAAAATTTATAGGTTATACCTGTAACAATATTAAAATCACTCCCTACTCTCGCCATCGACCCCCAGGAGAAGCGATCATAGAAATCCCACTTAAATCCGACGACACCATCAACATTTTCGGTTGATTTAAATTCCATGGTGATTTCGTCCTTAAACTCCTGGCTTTGCGAAGATTTTTCAATATCAAAATCAATGGTATTAGAATAAATGTAAAAGCCGGGACCAGCAAAAACCTGAAAATTATTGAATCCGCGCTCAGCCAGTAAATCCAATCGCGAATAGAAACTTGTGTTTTTAAACTTATACACTGTAGTATAGCCTCCTTCCGGGAGGTAATTATATTCCACCTTATCTGAATTCACATATAAAACTTTGAACACAGGGTTCGCAGAAAACATCCAGGATTTGTATTTATATTTAAAACCTAATCCTATTTGACCGATGAAGTCCATCCCCGACTGCTGGCCTTCAAAAAGAACATCCCCATTGGATTTCTGCTTTTCCTGATGTTTGAAAATGGGATAACCCGCTCCGATCTGTGCCGTTAACTCAAAAGGCTTATCCTTTTGCTTATAAATATCAACACCAAAATCAAGACCAATTATTGACCAAATTTGGTTAATATCCACATACGTATTAAGGTCATCGATTTCCTCATCAGTCCAGTTATAATCATCGGTTTTATTGCCATCAATCCAATTGCAGCTCGAATATGATGTTAATTCCTGACTGATATTGAGGTAACTATAAAACAATCCGACACGACACCTGCTCAAGGTATCACCCGATCCGCCATAGGCTTGAATACACAGGTAGAATCCTGCACACAATAGTAAAATTTTACGCATACTCCTTTTTATTTATAGGTTGGTTAAAAGTGCAATTTAACAATTTGTCAATAAGAAAGCAAACAACCAACACAATATTTATACATGCAGAAACCTACATGTATTTAATATTATTCAACACGCACATCAGAAACGGGCTCTATCTTGAGGTTTATACAAAAAAACCTGAAAAATATTCAAGTAGAGCTAATACAATGTCAGATAAAAACTTTATATTTAATCCATGATACCATATTCAAAATTCAAAAATATCTTACTGATACTTATTGTATTCGTATTGCCTGGCAAATATGTAATCGCACAACAAATCTATTTTCCGCCAGCAAACAGTGATGATTGGGAAAGTATAAATCCTGAAAGCCTTGACTGGTGCACGGAAGAGATGCCTGCACTTTTCCAATTTCTGGAAGAAAAAAAACACCAAGGCTTTCCTTCTGCTCAAAGACGGAAAAATTGTTCTGGAAAAATATTTTGGCAGCTTTCAGCAGGACAGCTTATGGTATTGGGCATCCGCCGGAAAAAGCCTTACATCCTTTTTAACGGGCCTGGCATTACAAGAAAATATGCTGGACCTGGAAGATCCCACTTCATTCTTTTTGGGTCAGGGATGGACAAATTGCAGTGCTTCCAACGAAAATCTCATTACTATAAAAGACCAGCTGAGCATGACCACAGGCCTGGATGACGGAATTGACAACAATCATTGTACGCTGGACACCTGCCTAAACTGCTTCGCGGAAGCCGGAAGCCGATGGGCCTACCACAATGCACCTTATACGCTTTTAATCAAGGTTTTGGAAGAATCAAGCGGAATGCCCATCAACTTATTTACACAACAAAAACTCAAGAACCGCTGCGGTATGGACGGCGCCTATGTCACATTGGGTTACGACCGGATTTTCATCAGTACAGCCCGAAGCCTGGCACGTTTTGGCATTTTAATGCAAGCAGAAGGAGAATGGGATGGCGATAAAATACTGAATGACCAGGAATATTTTCAGCAAATGGTCAATACTTCTCAGCCATACAATAAATCATATGGATACTTATGGTGGCTCAATGGAAAAGAAAGCTTTATGATGCCCGGATTTCAATATACTTTCGAAGGATTCATTTGCCCCAATGCCCCCGGGGATATGTTTGCAGCCCTGGGCAAAAACGGGCAATTTCTCAATATCTCCCCTTCAAATGGCCTGGTAATGGTGCGCATGGGCGATGCGCCAGGAGAGGGAGATGTTCCTGTCGTATTTTGTGACAGTATTTGGACCTATATCAATAACATCATTTGCGCCCCATCAGATATTTTAAACAATCCAAACCATATGCAGGAAGTTCATGTAACTTACAGCACGGGCAGCAAAAAAATTATTATTAGTTGGCATCAAAAGGAATTCACTACAAGATTATTCAATAGCACCGGACGATTGATCACAGGCAGCAAAAACTTTTTCTCAGAAGGAACCATACGGACCAACAATTGCAAAACCGGAATATACTTGCTGGAAGTCACTGATGGTTCAGGCCGGAAAACGACACACAAAATTATGATCTAATAATAAAAGGCATGTTTCCCTTTCTTAAAAATATCTATTTTTGGAGGGGCTTACAAATCAGTTTTCTTCGATGTTTATTGTAAACTGATTTTTAAGCATTCCACAAAACAAACAAGACATAACAAAATGGATAACATAACTTTACGCTACTTTCTGCTCATAGGCATAACCATTGCTTCCGCCCTGCTCCTTGCCTTTATTTTACGGAAGATATTAGGCATTTTTATTAAAAAGTATGCCGTTAAACTTAAAGCCGACCCCACCAATTTTTCATTCATAAAAAATTCAGTTGGCTTTTTCATTTATACGGCAGCGGTTATTTTCATATTCATCAAAATCCCATTTTTGAAATCCGTGGGCACAGCACTTTTTGCCGGCGCCGGGATTATCGCCATCATCATCGGTGTTGCATCTCAAAAAGCCTTTTCGAACATCATAAGCGGAATTTTCATTCTCTTCTTTAAGCCTTTCCGCATCTCCGACATTATTGAATTCAAAGATGGCCAAAAAGGTGTGGTTGAGGAAATCACCCTGCGACACACCATTATCAGGGATTACGAAAACCGCCGCATCATCATTCCCAACAACGCCATTAGCGATGAAACCATTATCAACAGCAACATTCAGGACGAAAAAATCCGAAAGCATATTATCTTTTCCATAAGCTACGATTCAGACATCAACAAAGCCATGGCCATAATCCGCGATGAAGCCGAAAAACACCCATTATTAATTGACAAAAGAAGCGATCAGGAGAAAAATGACAATGCTTCAAGAGCAATTATCAGGGTGATTGCCCTGTCAGATTTTTCAGTGGATTTGAAAGCTTACCTATGGGCAGCCAATAATGACGATGCTTTTGTCCTCAAATGCGATCTGTTAAAATCGGTTAAGGAACGTTTTGACAGAGAAGGTATTGAAATTCCTTTCCCATACCGGACTATTGTTTATAAAAACGATATCAAACATGATACACAAGAGGCTCAACCGCAAAAAAACTAATCCTGCAACCGCAATTTTTACGGGTAAACAAATTATGGATCGGGTGCATATTCACCTTTTTCAATATAATGAGAAAGACTGCTTTGAAAACAGCCTTTTAAATGAGCCCGATTTTGAAGGTTTCGACAATGATCATAACCGGTTTTGGCTGCATATCAAAGGCATACACGACACAGGAACCATTAAGAACATCTGTAACAAACTTCATGTCCACAATCTGGTCATCCAGGATATTCTGGACGTAAACCAACGCCCTAAATTTCAAGAATTTGAAGATTATTGGTTTTTCACGATAAAATCTTTTGTCCCTACCGATGGGGAGTCTATTGAGCAAGAGCAATTAAGTTTTATTCTTGGCAAAAACTATCTGGTATCATTTCAGGAGCGCAATGCGGCTTATTTTAACCATATCCGCGATCGCCTGAGAAATAACACGGGCATTGTGCGGGAGCGTGGCACCGATTTTCTACTATACCTGCTGCTCGAATCCATACTTGACAATTATTTTATCACCCTCTCCCAAATCGAAAAAAACATCAACGAAATCAGCAATCTTGATTTATCCTCAGATCCATCACCAGAAATCATCAGTACAATCGAGAAACGCAAAAAGCAGTTGCACCATATTAAAAAAGCCATACTTCCGATTAAGGAGTTTATCGGGAAAATTGAACGGGAAAATTTTAATTTTATCCATGAAAAACACATCAAATACTATTTTGAGCTGAAGGACTTATGCCTTACTTTACTGGATGAATGCGACCAAATGGAACTGATACTCGAAAGCAAAACCAATCTTTTTTTCTCCATTCAAGGGCACCGAATGAACCAGGTGATGAAAACACTGACCATTGTGGCCACAATTTTTATCCCCCTGACTTTTATAGCAGGTATTTATGGCATGAACTTTTTAAACATGCCTGAGCTAAGCTGGCGCTGGGGCTATCCGCTGGTATGGATCATCATGCTTGCAATGGCCTTGATCATGCTGATCTATTTCCGAAAAAAGAAATGGTTTTAGCATATTCTGCTTAAACAAATATCCAAAGCTGGTCATTTCAGGCAAAAACACTTTTCTTTTCGGGGGCATTTTACATTTAAGTTCCTATTTTTGCAGGCGATTTTAAAACTATAATTATGGATATTGCCCCTAAGTACAATCCAGCTGAGATTGAAGATAAGTGGTACAGCCACTGGATGGAGAAAGGATATTTTAAATCGGAACCCGACGATCGCCCGTCCTATACAGTCGTGATTCCACCGCCAAACGTTACAGGCGTACTGCATATGGGGCATATGCTCAACAACACAATTCAGGATATTCTTGTACGCCGTGCCCGGATGAAGGGCTTTAACGCGCTTTGGGTTCCTGGCACCGATCACGCATCTATTGCCACAGAGGCAAAAGTTGTAAATAAGCTCAAGCAGGAAGGCATTGATAAATCTACTTTGAGCCGTGAACAATTTCTGGAACATGCATGGGAATGGAAAGAAAAACATGGCGGCATCATCCTGGAGCAGCTCAAAAAGCTGGGCGCGTCCTGCGATTGGAACCGCACCCGTTTCACTATGGACGAAGCACTTTACGAATCTGTAATTGATGTTTTTATCGACCTCTACAATAAAGGGCTGATTTATCGTGGCGTACGCATGGTCAACTGGGACCCTTCTGCGCTCACGGCCCTCTCCGATGAAGAAGTAATCCACAAAGAGCTCCAATCCAAACTGTATTATCTCCGCTACAAAGTTGAAGGTACGGAAGATGAATGGGTTACCATCGCCACAACACGTCCGGAAACGATTCTTGGCGATACGGCTGTTTGCATCCACCCCGAAGACGAACGCTATACACAACTGCATGGCAAACGCGTAATTGTCCCTCTGGTAGAGCGTTCTGTGCCCATCATCCTCGATGAATATGTTGACCGTGAATTTGGTACGGGATGTTTAAAAATTACCCCGGCACATGACATCAACGATTACGAAATCGGTTTTAAACATAAGCTCGACAGCATTGACATTTTTAATGACAATGGCACTATGAGCGAGGCTGCCCAACTTTATATCGGCAAAGACCGTTTTGATGTGCGCAAGGAAATCAGCGAAGACCTGGAAGCTGCAGGACACATGGTCAAAATTGAAGATTATGTGAACAAGGTTGGATTTTCGGAACGTACGGATGCTGTGATTGAACCCAAGCTCTCGATGCAGTGGTTTTTGAAAATGGAAGAAATGGCCAAACCTGCACTTGATGTGGTCATGAACGACACCATCCAGTTCCATCCGCCGAAATTCAAAAATATTTACCGCCACTGGATGGAAAATGTACGCGACTGGTGCATCAGCCGTCAGCTTTGGTGGGGACAGCGCATCCCGGTTTATTATCTGCCCAACAATGAGATGGTCGTAGCCAAATCGGTGGAGGAAGCTTTTGAAAAGGCGCAAAAAGAATTTGATCTGCCCGAACTAAAAATCGAAGACATCAAGCAAGATGAAGATGTGCTTGATACCTGGTTCTCTTCCTGGTTGTGGCCGATTTCTGTTTTTGATGGCATCCGATATCCTGATAATGAGGAAATAAAATATTATTATCCGACCAATGACCTGGTTACGGCACCAGAAATCCTTTTCTTCTGGGTAGCCCGGATGATTATGGCCGGACAGGAATACCGCAATGAAATCCCATTCAAAAACGTCTATCTCACCGGAATTGTCCGCGATAAGCTCGGACGCAAGATGTCGAAATCACTGGGCAACAGCCCTGATCCGATTAAGCTGATTGAGCAATTTGGTGCAGACGGCGTACGTGTAGGCATGCTGCTCACCTCCCCTGCCGGGAATGACCTGCCATTCGACGAAAGCCTTTGCGAACAGGGGCGTAATTTCAGCAACAAAATCTGGAATGCACTCCGTTTGGTAAAAGGATGGAATGTAAATAAAGATGCCGAGATGCCACAATATGCCAAAGCTGCCGTTGCCTGGTTTGAAAACAGGCTAAGCCAGGCTATTGCTGAAATTGACGAGCAACTTGAAAAGTACCGCATCAGCGATGCATTGATGAGCGCCTATAAATTGGTGTGGGACGAATTCTGTTCATGGTATCTTGAAATGGTAAAACCGCCTTATGGCGAGGCGATTGATCCACAAACCCTGGAACACACTATAAATTTCTTCGATAAGCTGATGCGCGTTTTACATCCGTTTATGCCGTTTATTACCGAAGAAATCTGGCAAATCCTGCAAGACCGAAAAGGCGCAAGCATTATGACTACGGCCATGCCGGAAATTACCAAACCTGATGGCGGATTGCTTAAGAAATTTGAATTCGCACGCGAGGTGATTATCGGTATTCGCAATATCCGGGCGCAAAAAAATATCGCCAATAAAGAAAGCATTGAATTATTGGTACGCAAAAACCAGGACGAGCAAGCGGATACTTCTTTCGATGATATGATCGTTAAGCTTTGCAACATCAGCACACTGGAATACATCACCGAAAAACCGGCTACTGCAGGAAGTTTTGTTGTAGGCGCTACGGAATTTTTTGTTCCGCTGGGCGATAAAGTTGATGTAGAAGCAGAAATCAAGAAACTAACGGAAGAACTAAATTACACAAAAGGCTTCATCAAGACGGTGGAGAAAAAGCTCAATAACGAGCGTTTTGTGAATAATGCACCGGAAAAAGTTGTGGCTATGGAACGCAAAAAACAAAGCGATGCTATGGAACGTATCCGGATTTTGGAGGAACAGATTGCTTCATTGAAGTAGATCTGATTAAACCCAAAATAATGAAAGCCCGCTGATCGATGATTAGCGTGCTTTTTGATTTTATTTCGGATAATGGTATTTACACGAAATAATTTCAACACAGTTTTCGCGAACCATATAAACTAATCTATGTTCCTGGTCAATTCTTCGCGACCAGCACCCTCGAAAACTATGCTTTAATGCTTCGGGTTTTCCTGAGCCTTTAAATGGATCTCGTCTGCACTCCTGAATTAAATCAACAATTTTACGATAGATCTTTTTATCCATTTGTGCCCATTCGTTAAAATCATTGAAGGAGTTTCCTTTAACCTGCTTTATTCATGCTTTAAATTCAGGTCAGATGTGAGGCGTCTAAAGCTGAAGATATAGTCGCCTATTTCAAAGCTTTAGCAACGAAGCAGATGGCCTGAAGTTAATGCACTAGTAAAATGCAAACAAATTCAATTTTAGGATATAAAATTAGTAAAAACCTAATTTTTGGCTGATTATAATATTTTGTTTGCATTTTATGAATAGAGCAGGTTAAAAACAAGGTCACGCATAGCGTTTAATCATTTTCAGCAACATATTTATCGAACTCATCACCTTTAAAACGAATAGCAGGTTCTTTAGCCATGTTATCAAGAATGTGCTGCTTATTAGATTTATATGAGCTAAGATATTCTGTTTCATCCTGAGCACTCGAAACCCGAATAATAATTTCTTTTCCACGGAATAATTTTTTCAGAGACTGCAGAAAATCATCATTGATTTGATTCGCATTTATTTTATAGACTGCTTCCATATTTTTATTTTCAAAATTAACAATTTTAAAATGAATCTGTTGTTCTATTATTCAACATTCTTCTGAAGAATCAATTCCATTCGATCCAGATCAAGGCAGCACAAATGCCCCAACTGGTTTACATCATAAATTTTATGTGGTTTTGTGTAAAAGCAGCCATTATCCAATGGAATCGCATCTGCATTTGTTTCTATGGCTGCAAGAATCTGGTCTATCGGTGTGGGTTCATGGCCAAACACAATCCTTTTTCCTCCAATTTTGGAAATATCAGCTTTCGATGTCCATCGCCTGAGTACCAACATAGCCTTTTTATCCTGCAAGGGATCATCCAAATCAAAATTCAAACCGGCATGTACCAGAAAAAAACCGCCCAAATCAAAATACAAAGGCAAATTTCGACAGAAATCAAGATATTTAGAAATTAATTTCCCTTCATCATCCAGCAGGCAGGCACTTTTATTGATGCGCGCTACCAGGGCTTTCAAATCCTTATCGTTGTATGTTTGACTCGCTTGCACCAAATCATCTTCATGATTTCCACGCAATGGGAAAAGCTGATAGCCATGATTTCGTAATTCAATGACAAAATCAATTACGCTGGCTCCATCTTTCCCCCGGTCGATATAATCGCCAAGCAGATAAAGCTTGTCCTGCTTTTGCAAGCCTATTTTTTGGACTAAAGCCTTGAATGTTTTTAAGCAGCCGTGAATATCCCCAACCACCCAACGGCGCGATGAATTGGATTGCATAGAAAGAGGTTTGGATAAAGATACCAAATCCTCTTGAGAAAAAGCTGACTTTTTTAATCTTTAATTATCTCATCACCATCAGCCTGGAATTTAAACCCAAGGCGTTTGCCTGTGCGCAGCTTCATATTGTCGAGCGTAGTCTGGAATTCATGCAGTGAAACTTCTTTCACCTGATCGTAAGGCGGAGTGAGCAGATCAAAATTTATGGTATATTCAATAGCCGACTCTACAATCTGTTTGGCTGCTTCACGGTTCATGATGGAAGTATTGAAATTACTGTAAAGCAAGCCAATTTCTTTTTTCCCTTCCACAAAATAATGCTCATCTTTATTGATGAACACCCTTCCGATGAGATATCCAATATCATTCATGCGGTGGTATTTAAAGGAATCGGAAAGAAAATTATAAATATTGATAATGCCGCAAAACGAACGTGCCGGATCTTCTTTCACATAAGGGGTCTTCATCACCTGATGGAAACGGCTGAATTCGAACACATTGGTATGCATCATAAAAATGAGCACATCGCCACCAAATTTTAGTTCAATTTCAAATTCGCCCCGGTCTTTATACTGTACAATTACCGGAGTTTCCTCCGAATTCGCATGTTGATATTTATTGAACTCATCAACCGTTTCGCGGATTATTGATTTGAATTCTTTAAAAACCTGATTGGTTTTACGGTACACATTAATCTTAAGTGAAGCCTTATCAATTAGTTTCTTGAAGAGCTGGTTCTTTTCTCCCATCGCAAAAGTTTTTAAACAAGACGGCTAAAATACAAATTATTCGAACGTAAAGGATATTTGAAATATTTTGGAGTGAACAGACTCAATACTAGCAGAATAGAGATTATCTTCCGGATAGAGAATATTTTTAAACCCATAGGTCATCTGAATCTGGAAAGCAAATTTAAACCAGACAGTATAAACATCAAATCCGGCACCAAACTCAAAGCCATAATCTATTCGGTTCATTTTAACTTTCAGGTCGTTACGGGCTTCTTCCTTTTTTTGGGCACTGGAAGCCAGGTCAATTTTAAGCGTCATCCCCGAAAAGATATACGGGCGAAGATTATGCATGCGCTTTCCTTTATACTTAATCCTAAGCGGGAAATCGACATAAGTTGTTGGCACTTGCTTGACTATATCATAATAGCTTGTATCGGTTTTTCGGAACTGCATTATGGAATAATTGATATCGCGGGAAGCAAATTGCAAGCCCGGCACAAAACGCAGATCGAAATATTCGCCCAAACGTAGGTTAGAAACCATTCCAATGGTAAATCCAAGGCCGGCCTGTGGCGTAATTGCATTTACACGGGCGCTGTCAGCAATCAAATCGGGGATTTGTTCACCGGAATAGGTGATATACTGAAATCCTTCAATGGGATTTATCGTGAACATCATTTGATTAAATCCAAGATAAAACCCAAAGTGCCGCGGATTTCTGTCATATTTTGGCAGATTGGGGACTTTGGGGATATTATACTGCGCAAAGGAATTCAGTACAATGATCAGAAAAGAAATGATAAAAAATATTTTTTTCAAAAGATGTTCAGTTAATTCAGCCTGATTTCTTAACGGAGAAGCGCAATATTTATTTTCTGCAACTTATGGCTTCTGCCCGATATAAAGACTTGCAATACCGAAAGTCATGCGTTCTTCCCTGAGGTTCACAAAACCTGCTTTGCTCATTTCTTTCAAAAACGCCTCACCATCGGGAAACGCCTGAACACTTTCCGGAAGATAAGTGTAAGCACCATCATTTTTAGAAATCAGGCGTCCGGCCCCCGGCATAACAGTTTTGGAGTAAAAGCTATAGAATTGTTTTACAGGAAACATGCGGGGCTGGGAGAACTCCAGGATAAAAGCATTCCCGCCCGGCCTGATCACTCTTAAAATTTCCGATAAGCCTTTTTGCAGGTTTTCAAAATTGCGCACACCAAATGCAACCATGGCTGCATCAAAATAATTATTATTAAAGCGTAGGTTTTCGGCATCTCCTGGCTCAAGTTTTATCAGGCTATCCAATTTTGCCTGCTGCACTTTTGCATTACCGATACGCAACATTTGCTCCGAAATATCTGCCCCAACAACCTGTATATGCAGCTTTCGGGCTGCAAGAATGGCCAAATCGGCTGTACCTGTCGCAATATCCAGCACATTTGATGCATGCGATTCGCGTAATCTACGGATCAGATGCCGTCTCCACTGACGGTCGATTCCGGCAGAAAGAAAGTGATTCAGAAAATCGTAATGCCCGGCAATGCTGTTGAACATCTCCCGAACCCCTTCTTTTTTGCCTGTACCGCTTATTTTTGGCTTACTCATAACAGCAAAAGCTTTATTGTTTCTTCTTTAAGGCGTTCAGCATCAATGGGAACCACGCCCAGGCTTTCACAAACCAAGCCCCCGGCAAGATTGGCAAAACGTGCCATAAAAACGGGCTCGGTTCCGGCAGCCAAACAAAGCGTTGCTACACTGATCACGGTATCTCCGGCTCCTGACACATCGCTGATCTGACGAATATGTGCCGGTACAATTTCTTTAATTTGCTCATCGCCAGCGGGGGCATTGATCAGCACTCCGCGTTCCGAAAGCGTAATCATCACCGCTTTGGCGTTCATCTTTTTGCGCAAAGTCTCCGAAGCAGCGAAAAGCACAGCTTCCTGATCGAGATGTGTCTGTATATTTAAACCTTCGCGCATTTCCTTCAGGTTGGGCTTAAACAAATCTACGCCTTGATAGGCAAGGAAATTTCGCTTTTTCGGGTCCACGCTCACCGGGATTTTGTACTTCCTGGCCAAATGGTTCACGTCGCTGATCAGTTCGGGACTGATTACACCTTTATCATAATCCTGAAACAGGATTGCATTTATTTTTTGATTGAGGATCAATTGCGTAATCCTTTCCAGCAGGCAATCACGGTCATCCTCTTCCAATTCATCCTTCATTTCTTCATCCACACGCAACATTTGGCTCGAATTACCAAGAATCCGGAATTTGGTCGTAGTAATACGGTTTTCACTCTGGCAAATTCCTTCGGCACTCAAATCATCCTCTTGGAGCAGATCAAAAAAGAGGGATGCTTTTTCATCCCGGCCAATAAGGCTGCACAAAACAGGTTTTGCTCCCATTGCTTTGATATTCAAGGCTACATTGGCGGCTCCTCCCAGGCGATTCGAACGATGGGTAACTTCAACAACCGGCACAGGCGCTTCGGGGGAAATACGGTTTACTTTCCCAAATAAATAGGCATCGATCATCACATCGCCAATGACCAGCACCTTCATATCTTTAAAAGAGTCAAAAAGCTGATTAACAGCATTTTTATCCATCATATGCAATTAATGTTTCCGCAAAAGTAGGGAATTCGGATTTCTTATTAAAAAGTGGGCGGAAAATTATAAAAGAAAAAGACCGAAGGTTTATCAAAACATCCGGTCTTTTCATTTATCGTAAGTATAATCCTAATCCAGGTCTCGCAGTGCTTTCTCAATACGGTCCATGGCAATATTGAGTTTCTCGGGAGATGTGGCATATGAAATGCGCAGGCAATCACCATTTCCAAAAGCGGAACCGGGCACGAGTGAAACAAAGGCATTGCGGAGCAGGTACATGCACAAATCCTGATCGGTATTGATTTTTTCTCCTTTACAACTTTTCCCGATATATGATTTGATTTCCGGGAACAAATAGAAAGCACCGTCGGGCTTGTTCACATTGATACCGGGAATTTTCTTCAAGCGGTCATAAACCAGGTCACGTCTTTCCCTGAAAGCTGCCAGCATTTCATGAAGTTCGGTTACCTCTGCAGGATCGGCCAGCATGGCATCAATAGCGGCCCTTTGTGCCATGGCATTGGTACCGGAAGTTATTTGTCCCTGATATTTCGTCGCGGCTTCGGCGATATAGCGCGGGGCTGCCAGATAACCAATCCTCCAGCCGGTCATGGCATAGCCCTTGCTAACGCCATTGATGATCACCACACGATCGCGAATACCGTCAAAGCTGGCAAAACTTTCATGCTTGCCACTGAAATTGATCAGTTCATAAATTTCATCAGACAGCACATAAACATTTGGATGACGCAACAAAACTTCGACCAGGGCTTCAATTTCTTCGCGGTGGTATATACTTCCGGAAGGATTATTGGGCGAGTTGAGCATAATCAGCTTGGTAAGCGGGGTTATGGACGCCTCAAGTTGCTGTGGCGTTAATTTGAAATCACTTTCAACGCTGGTGGGGATATAAACAGCCCGGCCTTCGGCCAGTTTGATCAGTTCGCTGTAGGAAACCCAGTAGGGCGTTGGAACCACAACCTCATCGCCGGGGTTTACCAGACTCATTATGGCGTTGGCCAGCGCCTGTTTGGCACCTGTTGAAACCACAATCTGGTCGGGCGTATAATCCAGGCCGTTATCCCTTTTGAGTTTGGTACATATAGCCTGCCTTAGCTCGGGAAATCCCGGAACCGGCGTATAATGCGTGTAATTTTCGTCCAATGCCTTTTTTGCGGCATCTTTTATAAATTCGGGTGTATCAAAATCCGGCTCACCGATGCTTAAGCTAATCACATCATGGCCTTTAGCGGCCAATTCGCGACCCATTCGTGTCATTGCCAGTGTGGCCGATTCAGATAGACTGTAAATGCGTTTCGAGAGAAAATCCATAGTTCTGACTTTGATGATGGCGTGTGACAAATTTATAAAATTTAAAACAAGCTTAACTTAGAATGAATCTGTTTTGTGAAAAAGATAACAATGGCGCCCTAAAACACGCCAAAACCATTCTCTAATCAGCAGCAATTCCATCAGCATATGAAATTATATTAATAGGGGTCATTAGATAAGTACATAGAATGATTTATGCTCGTGAATAAATAGATTTCTCCTCCCGCTGGTCGTCGAAATGACTGTTTATTAATTGTTTGGGCAAAGGCGGCGCACTTCGGCTCCGCTCAGTGACCGTAAGCCGCCTTTGCCACTTGAACACAACAAAAGGTCATTTCGATGCCGAAGCTTCGGCAGAGAAATCTATGTTACTCAATAGCAAATCATTATCGTTTTTATGATTTGCCAATACTAATATGCACCTACATACTGACCTCTATATATTAAAATGGCTACACCTTTGGTATTCCGCACCCACCTAATCGTTACTCTTTTGTACATTTGCTAAAAATTCAAATTATGACTGATCTCCTTGATTTATTAAAGTATGTAGTACCATCGCTGGTGGTTTTTGCAACGGCCTATTATTTTTTCAGTGCATTTTTAAGCAAATACACCGAAAAAGACAAAGAAAGCAGCCAGATATTGCTCAAAACCACTCAATTGCTTATCGGGCAGGAGGAAAAACGGCAGAAAGCCATTATTGCCAGCGAGCAATACAAAACAATAATGCCCGTCCGTTTGCAGGCTTATGAACGCCTGATGCTTCTTTTGGAACGAATCAGCCTGACCAATCTGGTGATGCGCTCCAACAAAGCAGGCGCAACAGCCCCCCAAATGCAGGCTACGCTGATCAAAACCATACGCGAAGAATTTGACCACAATCTCTCACAGCAAATCTACATCAGCCCCGAATCCTGGACAGCCATTAAAAATGCAAAGGAAGAGTGCATCCAAAACATCAACCTAGCAGCCTCAAAGCTCAAAGATGATGCAGACAGCATGGCTTTGGCACAGAAAATCCTTGAAATTTCGGGCAATAACCAGGGCATCAGCAAGGCTATGAGCATACTGAAAGCTGAAGCCCGTTCATTGTTTTAGAAAAATATCAAGCGAGATCCTTATGTTGAAAAGCAGTATTTTTGCAATTTCATAAGAAAATTCAATCATGGACAATACACCACTTATATTTATCACCAACGACGACAGTACTTCTGCGCCCGGATTAAGGGTTTTAATTGAAATTATGCAGCGCCTCGGCGATGTGTTTGTAATATCACCACAAGGTTTGCAATCCGGACAGGCCCATGCTGTAACTGTTAACGACCCCATCCGCCACGCATTGATTAAAGCAGATGGACGAGCTTACAATGAGTATTCGTGCAGCGGCACCCCTGTTGATTGCGTAAAAATCGGATTGAAAGTTCTGCTCAAAGAAACGCCTGATTTGCTGGTTTCCGGCATTAACCATGGCTCCAATGCATCCATCAACATGCTATACAGCGGAACAATGGCAGCAGCACTTGAAGGTGCTCTGGAGGGAATTCCGAGCATTGGTTTTTCACTTTGTGAATACGGCTGGAATGCCAGCTTCGAACATGCCAAAGAGCCCATTTACAAAATCGCAAAAAAAGTGCTTGAAAACGGGCTGCCGGATGGTACCGCGCTCAATGTAAACATCCCGGCCATCAGCAATGAACCCTTGAAAGGAATCAAGAGCTGTTTTCAGGCACAAGGCCGCTGGGACGAAGATTTTGATAGCCGCATTGACCCCCGCAAACAACCTTACCACTGGATCAAAGGGAAATTTGTGCATGACGGCCTGACCGAAGGCAGCGACCTGCACGCACTCGAAAACAATTATATTTCCGTTGTGCCCGTACAAACCGATTTCACAAATTATCAGGCATTGGAATTAATGGAAGGGGATTTTGATGAAGATTAAAGATTCGGCCTTAACCGGATTTATCGCAGGAACTATTGGCCCGGCTGTGGTATTCGCCATTGTATTTTATGCCCACCGCTTTTATATCCAAAGCACAGGAAATTCATTGGTCACACACGAACACAAATGGGTGATGTTTTCGCTGATTCCCAACCTGATTTTCATGCGTATATTTTTGAAAAACCAAAAATATCCGGCCAGCGGAAAAAGCATCCTTATTCTTACCCTACTGGAAGTGGCAGCGTATTTTGCATTTTTTGGTTTCGATCAGTAAATCCTGAAAATTATGAAATTCTACATCATTGCAGGCGAAGCATCAGGTGACCTGCACGGCAGCAACCTCATCAAAGCTTTGAAGGAGCAACATCCCGGAGCAGAATTCCGCGGATGGGGTGGCGATAAAATGCAGGCTGCCGGCATGGAGCCCGTCAAGCATATCAGTAAGCTGGCTTTTATGGGATTTATTGAAGTTGTGGCCAATTTGCGCACTATTTTGGGCAATATCAATTTGTGCAAAAAAGATATACTTGCCTATCAGCCCGATGCCGTTGTCCTCATTGATTATCCGGGCTTTAACCTGCGCATTTCCAAATTCCTGCATCAGGAAGGCATTAAAAACTACTATTATATCAGCCCGCAAATCTGGGCATGGAAGAAGAACCGGGTCCATCAGGTCAAAAAATACGTGGACCGTATGTTTGTCATCCTTCCTTTTGAAAAGGACTTTTACAGGCAATATGATGTGGATGTTGATTTTGTCGGTCATCCGCTTATAGATGCGCTTGAAGCAGAAGGCAAAGATTTCTCAGAAACAGAATTCAGGAAACAAAATAATCTTGATAAGAGTGGAATTATTGCCCTACTGCCCGGCAGCCGCAGACAGGAAATCAGCAAAATGCTTCCGATTATGTGCCGTTTAAAAAATGATTTCCCCGAATACCATTTAATCATTGGCGGCGCACCCAATATTGAGGAAAGCTATTACCATAAATACGCTTCCGGGAAGGACATCAAAATTATTTACGGACAAACCCATACCCTGATCCGTACAGCCCGGGCAGCGGCGGTTACATCGGGCACTGCCAGTTTGGAAACGGCTTTGCTGCAATGCCCTGAAGTGATTTGCTATAAAGGAAACCCCATCAGTTATTTCATTGCGCGGGCGATTGTTACCATAAAATATATCGGCCTGCCAAACCTGATCATGGACAAACCCATCATCAAAGAACTGATTCAAAGCGACTTCAACTACAAAAACCTAAAAGCAGAAATCGGACAATTAATCAAAAAAGGAAGCTATCGCGATGAAATGCTCGAAAACTGCAAGCAATTACGCAAAAAACTTGGCGGAAGCGGTGCATCGGCACAGACCGCAAAACTAATCTTAAAACAACTGGTAAAATGAAGCTGAAGAATATCCTACTAAGCACTTTTATTATATTGTTTATCAGCCCTTTAATTAAGGCGCAGGACGAACATCCCGCCCAGGGCTATTTACGCGAAGGCATTGATTATGCGCGCAACCTTGATTTTGAAGGTGCCCTTAAGCTTTTCAATTCTGCAATACAAATCAACCCGCAATATGCCGAAGCCTATTTTAACCGCGGGCTTGTTGAGATGGAATTGGGCAAAAACAAGGAAGCCGTAGAAGATTTCACCATGGCTCTTGGCTTGCAGCCCGATATTCATGAAGCACATTTCAATCGTGGTCTGGCGCAATATCATTTAAACGAACTGGGTGCTGCCGTCAAAGATTTCCGCCGTGCTTTGGTGCTTGATACAGCCAATGCCGGCATTTATTTCAGCCTGGGGCGCGCTTACCATGATTTGGGCCAGGCCAACGAAGCGCTGAATGCTTATAACAATGCCATCCGTTTAGATCCGAAAATCACAGGAGCGCTGCACAACCGTGGACTGGTTAAAAGCAGCAAAGGAAATTTTGCCGGAGCATTAAAAGATTTCGATAAAGCTTTGGCACTCGATCCAAACAATACCGAATTCCTTTTTAGCCGGGGCGTTACCAAAGGATTGATGGGATTTTATTATGCTGCAATTGAGGATTTTAACAAAGTACTAAAAGCTGCGCCCGATAATTTTGAAGCCTGGCACAACCGCGGTTTAGCTTTTATGAAACTCAATATGGATGCACTGGCAATCAAAGATTTTGACCAATGCCTGGAATTATATCCGGATTATACCGAAGCATGGTTGGCCAGGGGTGTTTGCAAATTCAATACAAACCAAAAAGAAAGTGCCTGTGCAGATTTGCAGGAAGCCAAAAACCGGGGCAACCGGGATGCCGCAGCACTCATTGAGGAGCACTGCCGGTAGGTTCAGCAAATCATTTTAATTTTGCAGTCGAAAAACCAAACTATTATGAAAAAAATCATTTTCACGCTTACAATTTTAGCAAGTCTAACATTTTTCAGTTCTTGTGGAAATCAGGATGCAAAACAGGATGCCAAAAAAGAACAAAAGGTCACAACGACAACAGAAAAAGCGGAAATAAATACAACTCCCGAGCAGGATTCAGCGGCAAAACGCAAGGAAAAAGAAGCCCTTTTACAACAAATGATGGCACAGGGAACATCCGGAGGAGCTTCTGCTAATGAGCCTCCCACACCGGAACAAATTGGAAAAAAATATTTTCAGGAAGCGGCACGGCATGGAAAAGCCAAAAGATTTCCCGAAGCCTTGATGGCACTGGACAAAAGTATTGAAGCATACCCCGACAATGCCGCTGTGTGGTTTGCCCGCGGAAGCATTAAATGGCAAACCGATGATCTTCAAGGCGCTAAGGAAGATTTCAGCCAATGCCTTGAATTAATGCCCGATCACGAAAAAGCCGCTTTAAACATTGGTCAAATCCTGATAGAACAAGGCCAAAACATGCAAGCAATTGAGCTTTATAACGAGCTTTTAATAAAATATCCCAATACGGCCATGAGCTATTATAACCGCGGAATTGCTTTTAGCAATATCAAAGATTATAATACAGCTTTGGATGACTTTAATCAGGCGATTGAGCTGAACCCCAAATATGACATGGCCTACAACAACCGTGGAAATGTTTATTTCCTGCTTGGCCAAAAGGAAAAAGCCTGTGCCGACTGGAAAAAATCGCTGGAATTGGGCAATGATATGTCTCAAAAATCTATTGAAGCGTACTGCAAATAGTTTTCATCTGCATCTGTAAAAAAACTATATTTGCCTAAAGCAAAGGTTTGATGCACTATTTTTTCCGGCAACACCCGCTACTCAAAATTCTGTTTCCTTTAATACTGGGTATTCTTACCCAAAGGTTTTATTTTGATAATCAGCTAAATACAGGCTATACAATTATTCTATTACTCCTGATTGTTTTTGTTTTTTTGTCGTATCAAAATAAAATCCATCCCATCAAGGCGCAAAATTTGGGCATGATCTGTGGCTTTTTGTTGTTTTTCGCTACGGGGCTGCAAATCACCTACCTCAACAACCATCAATTGAGCCGGGAACACTATACACATTTTCCGGAAACCGACAGTTTTATTGCAGAACTGAATCACACCTTCAGTGAAACAAATAAAACACACAAAACCACTGCCCGTATTTCTGCCGTGCATTCAGATTCAGGCTGGCAGCACGCCAATGGAAAAATAATTCTGTATTTTTTGAAAGACAGCCTGAAACCGCCACCTCAAGCCGGCACACAACTGCTGATTTTGGGAAAACCCGACAGCATTCCTCCTCCGCTAAACCCTTATAGCTTTGATTATCAATCATATCTGAAAGACCAAAATATTTTCGGCCGTGCACTGGTTCAAAATGATGCCTGGATCGAAATAGGGAAAACGGGATTCAGCCTAAAACTATGGGCAGGAAAACTGCGGCAAAAAATGCTGGATATTCTTAAAAATCACGGCCTGGACGGCGATGAATATGCTGTGAGTGCCGCCATTCTTTTGGGTTTTGATGACGATCTGGATGAAGAAACCCGGGCGCAATTCAGTGGATCGGGCGCCATGCATATTTTATGCGTTTCGGGTCTGCATGTGGGTATCATTTATCTGGTCAGCCTGTGGATGCTCGGATTCCTAAAAAGGCTCAAAGCGGGGCGGTTTGCACGGCCGGTGATACTCTTGTGCATCATCTGGGTCTATGCTTTGATTACCGGACTCAGTCCATCTGTAATGCGCGCCAGCCTGATGATTTCTTTTATCATTTTTGGCGACAGCATGAAACGCCACCGATCGGTTTATAATTCCTTGATGGCCAGCGCATTGGTATTAATTGTATTTAACCCATTGATTATTTTTCAGTTGGGATTTCAGCTTTCCTATGCTGCGGTTATTGCCATCATCAGTTTGCAGAAGCCCATTTACAATTGGTTTTACTGCAAGAATAAAATCGCTGACAAAATCTGGGAAATTTGCAGCGTTTCAATCGCTGCTCAAATCGGCACCTTTCCCATTGCCATTTTCTATTTCCATCAATTCCCGGTTTATTTCCTGATAACCAACATATTGATCATTCCATTCAGTGGGTTTATCATTTATGCCGGAATATTGTTTTTGCTGACCAGTTGGATTCCTTATGTCTCTGTCGCTACAACCTGGCTGCTCACTTTTATGATCAAAGCGCTCAACCATATCACTTCCATTATCAGCAATTTGCCCGGCGCAAGCCTGGAAGGTATTTCTCTGAGTCCAATGCAATACGCTGTTTTAGCTATACTTGTGATTTTCAGCAGCTTTGCATTCTTGCACAAAAGCAGGAAAGCCTTTGTGGCCGCATTGGGCCTGGTACTGATTTTGGGGATCCTGGAAATCAATGAAGAGTATCAGGTTCAAAATCAAGACGAAAGCATTCTGTTCTCCAACAGAAAATCAGCGGTTATTGAAATCGTTAAAGGGAAAAACGCACTACTGATAGCCGATTCCACTTTTTTCAAGGATCCCAAAGCATACGATTATACGGTTGAGGCATACAATATTAAAAAGAGAATCAGGAGCATTAAAAAACTCGATTTAAACACCGTGGCTCAATCTGAAGATTTTGGTGTAAAATCAGATCCTCCTTTCCTGCAAATCGGGGATCAGCTTATCCTTTTGCAGGGCAGGAAAGCACTTTTCAAGGACTCTTTGCAAAACCCGCTTCCTGTAGATCATCTCCTGATAACTGATTATCAATACAAAGGAAATAAAAACACAAACTTTTTCGAAGCCAGAAAAACACTCAGCCTTCGCCAAAATTTCCTGAAAGAGCCTTTAAGTGACGTTCATTTTCTGGATCGGGATGGAGCTTTGAGCTTGCAGTAAATTTACGCGCCCCTCTCTGGCGAAAAGCTTGAAAAAGCACAATGCCCGTCGCTACGGAAACATTGAGCGAAAAAAAACAGATCACCCTGTTTTCGGGTAAGTCAACTGTTTTTAACATGGAGTGATAACAAACCATAACAATATTTAATACCAAGCAAGCCTTTGATCGCTGTTTTTATTCCTTTTGTCTTGGCACAAAAGGAAGCAAAAAGCCAAGTCAAAACAAAGCTTCCCCCCGCTCTTCCCGATGCTAAGAATTATCAATCAAAGTAGTGCCTCGTACCTCGGCAAAGCTGTTGCCCTTTGATGAAATTCTAAGCATCGGGAATTCACCCTCATCCGGCCCGCCTTTCGGCAGGCTCAAGAACCACTGTTTTGACAGGCCAGCCCGCGGTCTAAACGAGGATGATTCTTGTTTTAATAACATTCTGATTTAGAATTTTGACCAAAAAAATAACTGAAGCCTTTGCAAAATAAGTCGTTAGCTATGAAATTACATATCCGAAAAGTATCTTCATTTATTATCGCAAATTGCAAACAAATAGCCTCAGGAATCAAAACGAGACACCTAACTTCCAAGTTACATCTTTTATAAAGCAATGGTAATAAGGTGTTTATAATCCGAAAATCAGAAAAAATACGCTCAGCCTGAGTGAAAAATCCTGCAAGCAAGGTTCATTTTCTGGATCGGGACGGTGCTTTACGAATTCAGTAATTCACACACCTCTCTGCCGCAAAGCTTCAAAAAGCACAATGCCCGTTGCAACGGAAACATTCAGCGAGGAAATACTTCCGGCCATAGGGATTTGCAGCATCGCATCCGACATTTCTAGATAAGCAGGAGAAATACCATCCTCTTCAGAACCCATAATAATGGCCAAAGGTTCTTTGAAATTTTGCTGATAATAAGCATCCTCGGCTTTTTCGGTAACCGAAAATATTTTCAATCCGCTCATTTTCAAATAGTCGATGGTTTCTTTCAGTTTGAACGAACGGCACACACGGATACGGTTCAGGGCACCGGCAGAAGTTTTTACCGCATCACCATTAATCAAAGCCGCACCCCGGGCAGGAACGATGATTGCATCTACACCGGCACATTCGGCTGTGCGGGCAATGGCACCAAAATTACGTACATCTGTTATGCGGTCGAGGATAAGGATAAAAGGATTGCGCCCCTGTTCAAAAACTTCGGGCAGGTATTTTTCAATATCTTCATAAACAATAGGCGAAATAAAAGCAATCACACCCTGATGGTTTTTGCGCGTTACGCGATTCAGTTTTTCCAGAGGGACATGCTGAAACGGTATATCAGCTTCGTTGAGCATTCCGCGCAACTGACCAACAGCTTGTGGGTTTAAATTTTTCTGAATGAGCACTTTTTCAATTTCGCGCCCTGCTTCAATGGCTTCAAGCACCGGATGGATGCCAAAAATAAAATCTTCCTTTTTCAATCTATCCTCCTATTTTTTTGTAATTCTGGCAAGATAATGATAATGATCATCTTCTTCAAGACATTCGCAATTAAATCCATTCATATCGGCCAATCCGGCCATGGTTTGGTAATCCACAAAAATCCACTCAAATGGCTCACCTTCTTCACCTTCATAATCCATTCGGTACTCCAGCTCACCATAATATCCCGCATTCAGGTCAAACAGATAACTTCCGTCTTCCTCTTCGTACATGTAAACCAAATCTGAGGAATCAAAAATCACCTGACCACCATCAGCGAGCAATTCTTTGATTTTTTCAAAAAACTCAGGGAAACGTTCCAGGCGCCCCGGAACGCCAATTCCATTCATCAAAAACAAAAGTGTATCAAACTTCTGCCCCTTAAAGTCAAAGAAATCGGAATAGACGGCATTTTTTATTCCATTGATTTTCATCGCTTCCACGGCACCCGATGAAATATCCAGAGCCGTTACGTCCAAACCTTTTTCCTGAAGGTAAAGCGAGTGGATTCCTGCACCGGCACCAACATCCAGCACTTTGCCTTCACAAAGCTCCAAAGCATGTTTTTCGATTTGGGGCATATCATCCCGGGAACGATTAAAAACTGCTACATCAAGAATTTCCGTTTCACTGATGCTACAATGTACTTTAAGCTGTCCGTCCTTTTTGCCATTGGCATAGTCGATTAAGGCTTTTCCGTATGTATCTGCCATGAATTTGATGCGTTTATGAGGCGGCAAATTTCAGCAAATATTTTTTATTTTAGCCGATATTTTTAACAATTAATGAATTGAAACTCAAAATATCCACTATGATCACACCTCAACTCTTAAATCCCCAAAGTATTGTTGTTGTTGGCGGCTCCAACGACATCAATAAACCCGGCGGTAAAGTCCTGAAAAACCTGATTGACAATAATTATTCCGGCGAGCTTTATGTAGCCAACCCAAAAATGGACGAAGTACAGGGCATAAAAAGCTATAAAAACCCTGCTGAATTGCCACAGTGCGACCTGGCAATCCTGGCCATTGCTGCAAAATACTGCCCAATGACCGTGGAAATGCTGGCTAAAGAAAAACAAACGCGGGCATTCATTATCCTTTCTGCAGGATTCAGTGAGGAAAATGAAGAAGGAGCAAAACTGGAGCAGCAGATTGTTGATACAGTAAATAAATACGGAGCTTCCCTGATCGGCCCGAACTGTGTGGGCATGATGAACCAAAACTATGCAGGTGTTTTCACTACTCCTATTCCAAAACTGGAAAAACGTGGCGTTGATTTTATCAGCGGCTCGGGAGCCACTGCGGTTTTTATCATGGAATCAGGCATCCCGAAAGGACTGAGCTTCAACAGTGTTTATTCCGTTGGAAACAGCGCACAGATCGGCGTTGAAGAAGTGGTTAAATATCTGGACGAAAGCTATGATCCGGAAACCAGCGCACGCATCAAACTCCTTTATGTTGAGAGCATTGATAAACCTGAGATGCTCCTCAAACATGCATCGTCACTCATCCGCAAAGGCTGTAAAATTGCTGCGATCAAATCCGGAGGTTCTGAAGCCGGAAGCCGTGCCGCTTCATCACATACAGGCGCTTTGGCCAGCTCTGATGTTGCTGTTGACGCGCTTTTCCGCAAAGCAGGAATTGTACGTTGCCACGGCCGTGAAGAGCTTGCAACCGTTGCTTCTATTTTTGTGCACGCCGAACTCGAAGGAAAAAATATTGCCATCATCACCCATGCCGGCGGTCCTGCCGTAATGCTCACCGATGCCCTTTCGAATGGTGGATTTGATATTCCGCATATTGAAGGCCCTGCTGCCGATGAGCTGCTCGAAAAACTCTTCCCCGGCTCTTCGGTTGCCAACCCTATCGACTTCCTGGCCACAGGTACTGCCGAACAACTCGGACACATTATTGATTATTGCGATCAGAAATTCGATAATATCGACGGAATGGCCGTGATTTTTGGAAGCCCGGGCCTCTTCCCGGTTTATGATGTTTATGATCTCTTGGACGAAAAAATGAAGTCCTGCAAAAAGCCGATTTATCCCATTTTGCCTTCTGTGATTAATGTGAAAGATGAAATTGAGCATTTCATCGCCAAAGGCCGCATCAACTTCCCTGATGAAGTAGTATTTGGCAATGCACTGGCGAAAGTTGCCAAAACTGCCAAGCCTGCACCGGAAGAAATTGCCTTGCCTGAAAATATTGATAAAGATAAAATCCGCAGCATCATAGGCGAATGCGCGGATGGCTATATCGCGCCTGAAAAAATCCAGGCCCTATTGGATGCCGCCGGAATTAAGCGTGCCGGAGAAGCCGTGGCCGAAAGCCGCGAAGAAGCTGTGAGCAAAGCTGCTGAACTCGGATATCCATTGGTAATGAAAGTCATTGGACCTGTGCATAAATCGGATGTTGGCGGTGTTGTGCTGAATGTAAATTCTGATGAAGAGGTGGCTAAAGAATTCGATCGCATGATCCAGATCGAAGATACCACAGCTATTTTGATGCAACCGATGCTCAGCGGAACAGAGCTTTTTGCCGGTGCAAAAAAAGAACCCAAATTTGGCCATATGGTACTCTGTGGTTTGGGTGGTATTTTCATTGAAGTATTGAAAGATGTTAATGCCGGACTGGCGCCACTTACCAAAGAAGAAGTAATGGACATGATCCAAGGCCTGAAAGGCTACAAAATCCTGGAAGGTGTGCGCGGACAGGAAGGCGTGAACATTGAGATGTTTGCCGATAGCGTAATCCGTTTGGCCGCACTGGTACACCTCGCCCCTGAAATTGCTGAAATGGATCTCAACCCACTGCTTGGAAGCGAAAAGCAGGTTGTTGCCGTGGATGCACGGATTCGGATTGAGAAGTAAGATTATCTACATATAAAATACAAGCCGGCTTTCAGGAGCTGGCTTTTTTTATTGAGCTTTACCCCTTTAAGCTCCCTCCCCCGCTTTGCGGTGTTCGGGAGGACGCTCCATTCCTAAATTTTCGAAAATTGGAAAAATGAGCGTCCTCCCAAGTGCGCAGCACGAGGGAACTCAAAAAGCGCAAATACGATACCAACCAACTAATTACCAACACATTAAAATCAAAAACAAAACAACATACTATCTGGTTTAGCAAGTTATTTTAATTTTTTTAGTAGTATGTATTGCATAGTACCATAAAAATGTTTTATATTTGCAGCAGATTACCTAGTTCTTGTACATAAAGCCGTGTTTCTGGTTCAGAATGTTCGAGGTCGAGGCATTTCTTTTGCTGGAAACAAGGAGTCCCGTCTGTACGGGATGACTGTTTGCAGCAAAAGAAATAACGCTGAGATCGGACATTATGGACAGAAACTTTAATAAAAATTATCCATGAAAACGAATCACTTATGAAATCAGAAAAAGCAAAAGCACAAATGCGGAAAGGCATACTGGAGATGTGCATTCTTTCTGTGATCAGCAAGCGCGATGCGTATGCATCCGACATCATCGCCGAGATGAAAGACGCGAAGCTGCTGGTTGTGGAGGGAACGTTATATCCCCTCCTTACCCGCCTCAAAAATGATGGCCACCTCAGCTATCGTTGGGAAGAATCCAAATCAGGTCCACCCCGGAAGTATTACAATATTACCGAAAACGGCTCCAAATTGCTTTCGGATTTATTCGACAGCTGGGACGAGCTGAGCAATTCCATAGAACAGATCAGGAAAAACCAAAAATCAAAAACTGAATAAAGATGAAAAAGACATTCGACATAAATATTTGCGGCATCATTTTCCACATTGATGAGGATGCCTATGAAAGGCTTAACGCCTATATGCTGAGCCTGAAAAAGCATTTCAGCAGCGATCCCGGCAGTGATGAAATAATTGCGGATATCGAGGCACGCATTGCCGAGCTGATGCAGGAAAAAATCACGGACAGCAAGCAGGTTGTCAATCTTGTGGATATCAGCAATATTATTGAACAAATGGGATCGCCCGACCAGATCAGTTCCGAAGAGGATGAAGATATCCATGAAAAACCATACGAACCTACATCCAAACGGATGTACCGCGATCTTGACAACAAACTGCTTGGTGGTGTAGCGGCCGGTCTTGCCGCCTATTTTAAAACGGATCCCGTTTGGTTTCGTTTGGGCTTTGTGGTAATGCTGTTCTTTGGACTGGGCTTTTTGCTTTATCCTATTCTATGGCTTGTAATTCCTGCTGCACGCACTACAGCAGAAAAGCTGGAAATGCGTGGAAAAAGAGTTACCATTGATAATATAGAAGCCAGCTTCCGCAATGAATTTCAGCAAATTGGAGAAAACCTGGGCGGAATAAATTCCGATAATCAGGAATTGAAAAACTTTTTTGATAAAGCTCTCGCTGTAGGAGGAGCAATCCTGACCACCATCTGGAAAGGCGTGATACTCATCTTCAAAGCCTTTAAAATTATCATTGGACTTATATTGATGATACTGGGAATCAGTCTGATTATTGGTTTGATTGTAGGCATGTTTGGCCCAAATATCGGCGTATTTCCTAACGATAATGAATACATCTATTTCTCCCTGCCTTCATTCCTGAAAATGATTTACGGCACAGGAGGAGCGTATTTTCTTGCATTGCTTTCGGGCATCATTATTCTCATAATTCCAATTATCGCTTTGATATGGAGTGGATTAAGACTTATGACCCGCAAAAAACTGCCCAGCGACTTCCTCGGGCTTCCCATGCTCTACATTTGGCTTGCAGCCGCTTTAAGCGGAATAATCCTCGGAATAATGGCAGGAGTTTCCTTCAATGATTCTGCAAGCACGGTATTGCATGAAGAAAATTTTAAACCCGAAAGCACAATATTATATGTCACTTCAGGAAAAACGATAAGCCCCTGTGCCAATGGAGAAGACATTTTATTTGCCAGCGACTATGATCGCATTTGCCAGCAGGGTGAAGACCTGATAATCGGCTCTCCGAGAATTAAATATAATGTGTCGCCCGACAGCCTGGTACACATCAAATATTCCGGCCGATCCGATGGCAAATCCCATTTACATGCTTTAAAAATTGCTGAAAGCATTAAGTATAATATGCTTGTAACAGGCAATACTATTGAACTGAGTGACTATTTCCGTGTACCTGAGAAATTTCACTGGCGCGACCAAAGCTTGCGCATCAATATTCTGGTTCCTGAGGGCATAAAAGTTATCACAGATCAAAGCATCAGTCATATGTTTTTAAACCGACATTACCGCAACCGAAGTTTGGATAAAGATTGGGTTTGGATGGTCGGGGAAGAGGATCCAGAATAAAATCCACCCAAAAAACAGAATCTCAAGACAATTTTTTCCAAGAGAAAAAATCCAGACATAGACCTGACGATCTTTCAAAAAAAATAATTATAAGCAAGGAGCCAGAGCGCTCCTTTTTTTATTGCCTTAAAGCTGAGCAATTTTACACAAACTAAATTGGACAAAGTTTGTTAATATTGCAGACCTAAATAAAATTCCATGAAGCATTTACCAATGAAATCATTTTTAAAATTACTGTCCCCGATGCTCCTTATAATGAGCATTTTAACTGTTCCCGCATTTGCACAAAAATCCAGCACAAAAAAAGCAAGTTATTTCCGCAAGACGCAGGAATTACGCCATATGCCTGTAATTCTTCCGGGCGAACGCGACCGTAGCTGGAAAGACAATCTTATAGAAAACCGGCATAAGGAAACAGATTTTTCAAAAATGAACCCGGACGCCTTACCCAAAGGCTATGATCCTGTTGTACAGGATGATTTCGGGCAAAACCGGCAACGCGGCCCCATGCTCAATTTCGAAGGAATCGCCAATGTAAACGGAGTTTATCCTCCGGACACTGATGGCGACATTGGCCTAAACCATTATGTCCAGATGATCAATTTAAGTTTTGCCATTTGGGACAGGCAAGGAAACAAAATATATGGCCCTGTTGATAATTCGACACTTTGGAACGGGTTTATTGGTCCGTGGACCGGCACCAACGATGGTGATCCGATTATTTTATATGATGAGGAAGCAGACCGGTGGATGCTGTCACAATTTGCCGTAAACACATCCAATGGAACCTACTGGGAGCTGATTGCCATTTCAGAAACCGGCGATCCTCTGGGTGCATATTATCAATATGCTTTTGAATTTCCGGCATTCAATGATTATCCAAAATTCGGCATCTGGCATGATGGCTACTACGCATCTTTCAATATGTTTGGCGAATACCACCGGGTAGCAGCAGCAGCTTTCGAGCGTGATGCCATGCTTGCCGGCGATCCTGATGCGCAAATGATTTTATTTGATTTGCCTGAAGGAAGCGCGCCCTGGAGTATGATGCCTGCTGATGCAGATGGTACAATGCCTCCGGATACATTGCCCAACTATTTTGCTTATGGCAAAGATGATGAATTTGACAATGAAGACGCTATTGTTTTCTGGGCATTCCATGCGGATTGGGCAAATACGGCGAACTCTACATTTGAACCCGCTTTTACACTTTATACAGAACCCTTCAATCCCTACCTCTGCGAAGCACCGCGAACCCAGTGCATCCAGCAACCGGGCACAGGAACGCGCCTTGAAGCATTAAGTACGCGTTTGATGTACCGCCTGCAATACAGGAATTTCGGAACGCACCAGTGCATGGTAGTGAACCATACGGTAAACGCCAATGGTGCAGGTTTGGCGGGGATCCGTTGGTATGAGTTCCGCAACGATAATGACAATAATGGTTGGTTTATCCGCCAGCAAAGCACCTATGCGCCTGATGACCAAAACCGCTGGATGGGCAGTATTGCCATGAACGGAAATGAAGAAATTGCTATTGGTTTTTCCGTCTCCGGCTCACAGGATTATCCCTCTTTAAGATATGTTGGCCGTTCGGCAAATGCCCCATTAGGTACATTGGATCAAATGGAAATAGAAGTCGCCGACGGCAAAAGTTCGCAAAGCAGCATCAACCGCTGGGGCGATTACAGCAAAATGTCGGTCGATCCGGTTGACGACAGTACTTTTTGGGTGACCAATGAGTATATGCGCGGCGGATGGAAAACAAAAATCGCTTCCTTTAACTTCCTGCCCCCATTGGCTCCCTGGGTTATCGCCGGTGATGATGCCAGTGTTTGCATCAATGAACCATTTGAAGCACAGGCTACCGGAGCAAATATCAAAGAAGTTCAATGGACAAGCTCAGGCGACGGCTCATTTGTTGATGGATACAGCCTTAATGCCCGCTATCTGCGTGGCGCTCAGGATATCATCAATGGTGAAGTCACACTTTATATCAGTGCGGAAGGATACCTGGAAGGGCAAGATGCTATAGACTCACTGAAACTCAGCATTCAGGGCGCGCCCCTGGTTTCGGCCGGAACAGATACCCTTATCTGCACCTACAATGTTTTGGAAACCACAGCCACCATCGAAGATGCTGATTCTGTTTACTGGAGGACATCCGGCGACGGTAGTTTTGATGATCCATATATCCTGACAAGCACTTATACTCCAGGGGCTCAAGACATAACAAACGGCCAGGTTTATCTGACCCTAAACGCATATCAAACAGAAGGATGTGAACTTTCGTCCAATGACCGCATCAAAGTAACTATTGATGCATGTACCGGAATAGTTGAAGCTCAAAAAAACAAGCTGCAAATCTCGCCCAATCCTGCTACTGATAATTTCAGCATCAGCATGAGTGGAATTTCTGAGAAAGCATACAGCTTGCAGATATTCAATATAAACGGACAGGAAATATTCTCAGAACAATCCACCGGCCTGCAAAATCGTAGTTTCAACACGAAGCTGATGCCTGCAGGAAACTATCTCCTTGTTATTGAAATTGATGGAAAGAAATACACTGAACGCCTGATCATCCGCTAAGGAAGACTGATCAAACCAGAACACACATCCTGTCCGGCACCTGTTGCGGTTGACAGGATGTTTGGTTTTTGAAGCCATCGCAGCAATCCCATAAAAGAGAAAACCATAGCCTCTTTAAAGGAAACGATCTCTGAATCAGGCACAATAAACTCTGCTTTCGACTTTTCCCGAAAAAGCTCAATTAAAAAAGTATTGAAGGCACCACCTCCGCTCAGGAGCACTTTAGCTTTTTCATCATCAACTGCATTGACAACCTGAAGAGCTATATGCTCATAAAAAGTCCTGATCAGATCAGGGATACTTGCAAGATCCCGGTACTTTTTATTAAGTGGCTGAAATTCCAAATCCACCCACTCTTTTCCCAAAGATTTGGGTGCAGCCAATTTGTAGAAATTTTTGGCATTAAGCTCAACTAGTAAGCTGTTAATAATTTTTCCGCTCCGCCCAATCTTTCCATCCTTATCAAATTCTTTGCCGAGCTGAGATGCAAGCTGATTAATAACAATATTTGCCGGGCAGATATCATATGCGATTCTTCGATCTCCCAAACGGGTTGAGATATTAGCAAAGCCGCCCAAATTGATACAATGTGAATACTGAGGAAAAAGCAATTCATCTCCAATTGGAACCAAAGGAGCCCCTTGTCCACCATGCAAAACATCCAGTGGCCGGAAATCAAAAACAACAGGCAAAGCACAGGCAGAAGCAATTGCTGCACCTTTTCCTATTTGCAGGCTTAAAAATTTATCCGGCCGATGAAATACCGTATGCCCGTGGCTGGCAACAAACAAAGGCTTTGGATCATCAGGAGTGAGAAATTCGGACACTTTTTCCCCACTCCATATCCCAAAATCAATATCCAATTGAGCCAGATCAAGCCCATTCATGTTCGGTGCATTCAGCAAACTTTCCTGTAAACTTACCGGGAATGCACGGGTTACAGTTTTCAGTAATTCAAATTGCCATCTTTCACCATCTCGGCTAAAGCGGCAAAGTGCGATATCCAGGCCATCGCAGGATGTGCCCGACATCAATCCTATGCAGTAGTAGTTTTCAGACATTACAGATAATTCAGCAAGGTTTCCAGTTTCATTCCCCGTGAACCTTTTATCAAGATATTTTTATTCACAAAAGAAGATAATACGGAACTCGCCGGAATCTCCTCTCTGCTTTCAAAAAAAACAAGTTGCGGGTCATCCTTTTGCACCGCCTGAAAATGTTTTCCTGCAAGTATGGCCATTTCAAATTTATCCTTATGCGATAGAAGTAGATCAATAATTGCAGCATGCTCATTCCGGGAATAATCCCCCAATTCGAACATATCGCCCAAAATCAGGCAAGGTTTTTTAACTGGCTGCTCCAAAAATGACTCAATTGCCAAGGCCATACTCACGGGATTGGCATTATAAGCATCCAGGATAATATTGTTGCCTTTTGCTGTTCTTAATTTTTGCGAACGGTTGTTTTCGGGAATGTAGGAACGAATGCCATCCTCAATTTGCTCCGGGCTAAGTTTAAAATAATTGCCAATGCAAACAGCTGCCAGGATATTGATGGCGTTATATTTCCCAAACAGAGGGGAAACCACCTCCGAAGCCACGCCATTGCAACGCCATTCCATGTGTATGTTTTCATTTTTGGAATACCATTTTCCGTAACACCAGGCTTCCTGATCTTCAAGGGAATAAAACAAACGTTGGGCGATTTGCCCCGACATCTCCAGCAATTCATTCTGATCGGAAAAAACGAAAGCAGGTTTCCCTTCTTCAGCCAGTTGGTCGTACAGTTCTTTTTTGGTTTTGATGACCCCTTCAAAAGAGCCAAAACCTTCCAGATGTGCTTTACCCACATTGGTTACCAATCCGAGATCGGGCTGTGCCAGTGATGCAAGCAATTTTATTTCTCCGGGATGATTTGCTCCCATCTCAATAATGGCGATTTTATGTTTCGGCCTGATCTTTAGCAAAGTCAAAGGAACGCCAATATGGTTATTCAGGTTTCCTTCCGTAGCGAGTACTTGATATTTTGCGGAAAGAACAGACTTAATCAGTTCTTTAGTTGTAGTTTTTCCATTCGTCCCTGTGATACCGATAAGCTTGGCCGACATTTGACTACGATGAAAAGCAGCAATTTTTTGCAAACAGATCAGGACATTATCCACAAAAATCACCTGATTTTCAGGAGGCAATTCATGCAATTCATCCACAATCACAAAAGAAGCACCCATTTTAAGAGCTTTTGAAGCAAAAAGGTTTCCATTGAAACTATCGCCTTTCAGGGCAAAAAACACGCCATTGTTTTTAAGCTTGCGGGTATCCGTTTCGATCAGCTCGATATAAGGCTTGATACGATTATAAATTTTCTCAATTTCCATAGCAGCAAGATATAAAAAAAGCCGCCTTAATCGGGCAGCTTTTTCTTGTATTATTGTGACAAATTCTAATAACCATCTTCAGGAATCGTTTCCCCAACCCGATCCATAACACAACGGAATCCCAGATAATCAGTTGCAAGGTCGGCGTCCAGGAAACGGCGCACACTAGGGTTCAGATAATAAGCACGGTCTTTCCAGCTACCTCCTTTATAAACGCGGGCATTATCGTTAACCATAGAAGTGGCTTCTTCTTCAACAGTAGAACCATTATACTTACCTGTATTGTACATCTGTTTTGTATGGTCAGAGCTTTCCAGTCTTGTATGATAGTTTTTGTTAGGATCAGGAACTTCTTTAGCCTCCGTTTCATAATAGCTATAACTTGAATCCGTAGGTTTCATATCTAATGGATCCTGTGTATTATATTTAGCTGATGTCTGCCAATTTCCTGAACCAACACCCCCTGCGTTGGTTGCGCTTGCTGAAAGGGATTGCCAGTCTCCATCAAGATAATTTCTGTAATCAGACCTTCTGAAATTTCTTCTTTTATGGAGTTTATAGTCATTTTTGGAGGTAATGGACACTTGTTTTGTCCTGTTGGTTTCAGCATCAATAGTTCCTGCTTTGTTTGGCACAGTAAAATAATTACCCCGAACAGGGTTCATATCATCCATATCCTCAAAAGTCAACTGCCGATAGATATCAAAAACCCACTCTGAAACATTACCTCCAAGATTATAAATACCAAAATCATTAGGCATATAAGACATAACAGGGGCAGGGCGGGCATATCCATCATTCAAAGTACCGGCTATCCCCATATAATCGCCGCGTCCTCTTTTGAAGTTTGCGTTAAACATACCGTAAGCGTTACGATCATCAACGTCATCAGATCGTGTTGAAGTACCTATCCAAGGATAACGTTTTCGTTCTTTAATATTTTCATAAACATTAGCATTAATTGATGCTTTTGCAGCATACTCCCATTCAGCTTCTGTTGGTAAGCGATATTCCGGAAGAAAAATTCCATCTTCCATTAGAACGGGCCGCGTTCCCGTTGCAGAGGCATTTGCCCCCCCTGTAATCTGCGTATAATCAGGAGGTAGTTCCTCTTGATTGATCACGTTTCCAGTTGGCTTAAAATTCCCCGACAAATAACTATCTACAGAAAACTGTTGCGCTTCACCATTGGTTCCGATTACACCACGGCTATAATCAATAGCTGTTTCAGGATTTAAAATTCCTTCTTCAATCAACCTCATTTCATTAACACGATCCGAACGCCATTGCGCATAACGACGAGCCTGATACCAGTTAACACCAACAACGGGATAATCATTATAAGCAGGGTGCCTCAAATACAAATTTACCATGGGTTCGTTATACGACATTTTCTGCAACCAGACTAAGGTATCCGGCAATGCCATAGTATAAACATAACCATAAGGTGCCTGAGCAGTATTCCCTGTAGAATTATTATCCCTGTAGTAAACATACTTGAGCCAATGAAGAAAATCCCTGTAGAACTGATTGGTCACTTCAGACTGATCCATATAAAATGAGGTTACGGTAACCCTTCTTGGTAAATTGTCCCAATCATACATAACCCGATCCTGAGTAGCTCCCATAGTAAAAGCTCCCCCTTCAACAAAAACGAGGTTAGGCCCGGTTTCCTGTTCTTTAAAAACTGTACGTGGGGTTTTGTAAACCTCATCATTATAGCTCCAACCTGTTGCATCAGATTTTGTTCCGCCTCCTTTTTTATTGAACAAACTGCAGGAACTCATGCCTGTTATTATAAACATGGCAATAATCCCAAAAACGATTCCTGAATATCTATGCATGTATTTCATTATTTTGCTTGTCTGTTTCCTCTTTAAATAATTTAAAAGCTCGGGCATGGAATCCGATCAACGGACCGGCGTCGCATCCGTGGGTTTTTGAAGCGTACCTGAAATGATATTTCGTGGGCACCACCAGTAACATTCCTAAGTTTCGATACGGTTATATCGTAACTATAGCCGAATTGAAATGTTTCCTGTTTAAAACCTACCATTACAATAAACGCGTCCGGGTTTTCTATATTGTGCCTGTACCAAGTTCCCAACACAAACGGGAAACGGTTGATGTAAAGCCCTACATTAACTTGCTTAAAAGTTTCGTGTTGTTGATACAGGATATTCGGGCTTATCGTCAGGGCATCCTCTCTCCTGCTAGCTCTTCCACGACGTTCTGTATCAATGATTCCTCCTAGATGTAATGTAAATTTCGAAGAAAGCCTACTGTTGTTATCGTTATAAAAGCCATCATAAGGCTCTGTAAGGTGATGGATCGCCAAACCACCATAGAAAATATCCTTATAACCTAAAAGCAGCCCTGTGGAGAAATCTACAAAATTAATATCCAAATTATCCGGCATTCGTTCACTTGTTGGATAAATAACACCTTGCACCGGATTAATCTGATCGTCAAAAATCAATTCCTGCCAATCGAGTTTACGCTGGTAAAAGCTGGCTTGAAGCCCGGCATTAAGATATGTATGCCTGTTTATTCGGAGGGTATAAGAGTAAAAACCCGAAAAAGTTGAAGTATTCAAAACGCCGTCACCTGCACGGTCCGTATTCACCATAATCCCGAAAGAACTACTGATATTATCGATGTACTGATCGTAAGAAGCACTATAAGTCACAAAATTAACATCAAGGGACGGCCATTGATTTCTGTAGTTGATAGTGAGACGTGGTGTAAAATTAGAACCAGTCATTGCGGGGTTTAGATAAAGCGGGTTAGCATAAAACTGTGAAAATGAAGGATCTTGCGAATACCCTTTTAACGAAACCAACACAAGGAAGGCAATGTTAAAATATATTGTGAACTTCTTTATCATATCAGGTCTTGGGTTCGTTTTTCAAAAAACAATATTACAAAAAATATTTAAACAAAAAATTTAGTGTTTCAGGCATCTGAAATTATCCCTGAACATTTAAAATGACCTCTATCCTCTTTCTAATGCTTTTAATCTTTTCTGCCTTATACTATCTGAAGCCATATAAGTTTCACATTTTACCGCAAAAATATTAAAATTTGTTAAAGCCGAGTTAAAGCCAGCAATTAGTTGCTTGTATATACTACAAAGCTAAAATATTTTAGCATTTTATCAGTTATTATTATGTATTAAATAAATCATCCATGACTCGATTTTCGGTTATTGTTCTCTTAACTTTTTGGTTTGCAGCAAGTATCTATGCTCAGCAAATCGAACATGCCTCTGTTAACAAAACGCAAATTTCGCTGCATTGGTATGCCAATCACCAACTACCTCCATTAAATCACACTTTCGAGGGTGCTGTCCAAGAACTTTTTGAGGCCAATTCCTTGCCAGTATATGAACACAGTTTTCCTGTAAAGTTTACTGAGTTTGAAATAAATTTTAAGCTGAAGGACAAAATTTTTGAAGAAATCCCTTTTTCTTCAGAGCTCGCCAACCAAATTGGCCTTGATGAAAATATTATCATAACACACAAAAAATGGAACGACAATGCATCAACCCTAATTGGTGTCGAAATTTTACCACTTAGGAAAAATAAACTGACGGGAAATGTTGAAAAACTCATCTCTGCAGAACTGATTACAGAAACAAAAAGCACTAATAATCAGAATACAAACATCAAGGTCAAAGAAACTTTCCCTGACAACTCCCCTTTATCAAGCGGAAGCTGGCATCGCTTTAAAATATCTGGTTCCGGCATCTACAAAATATCTTACGCCCAGCTCTCAGAAGCGGGAATCAATTTAGGAAATGTAAAATCTGACCATATACAATTATTCGGAAATGGCGGAGGAATGCTCCCTGAAGCAAATTACGAAAGCCGCTATGACGGTCTGCAAGAAAATGCAATTTTAATCCAGGATGGCGGTGATGGCTCCTTCGATAATGGTGATTACATAGTTTTTTATGGAAAAGGTCCCAATACCTGGCAGTACGATCCTGTTGAAAAAATATTCCGCCACACCCTGCATTTGTACGATAATTATTCCTATTATTTTTTAAACCTGAATGGCGATATAGGAAAAAGAATTAACACAATAAATTCATTAAATGAAACCGCAGATATCAGCCTGAGCAGTTATGATGACTATTTGTTTTTTGAGGAAGAACTATATAACCTTATCATTTCCGGACGTCAATGGTTTGGTGAACAATTCAACGTAAACACAGAGCAAACCTACGATTACAGCATTCCCGACCTGCTAACCAGCGAACCTTTGGTCATTAGCAGCAATGTGTGCGCGCGGTCTTTTACAAGTTCAAAATTCACTTATTCTATTAATGGCAAAAGCATTTTAAGCCAAACCGTATCAAACATTACAAATGTACTGAACAGCGTACATGCACGGACAACATATTCCAAAAGCAGTTTCAGCCTTGGTAGTTCCAATTTCACACTAAAATTGGAATTCAACCGCCCTTTGAGCAGCAGTATTGGCTGGCTTGATTATTTTGAGCTCAATTACAAACGAAAACTAAACTGGCAGGGCAGCACCTTGCTTTTCCGAAACGGAACATCATACGTTAAAAACCAAATACAGGAATTTAAAATATCAAACTTTCAATCCGGTTTGAGGGTATGGGATGTCCAAGACCCGATTAATGCGAAACAAATCAGTACGGTAACATCCTCCGGACAATCATATTTCCGGTATAAAGCCGACACAATCAGGGAGTTTGCTCTTTTTAGCGACAGCAACCTGCCCAAACCACAGTTTGACAAAACGATCAGCAACCAAAACCTTCATGCCCTAAAAGACATACATTATATTATATTAGTCTATCCGGAATTCAGGTCTGCTGCCGAAGAACTGGCCGCAATTCACCGGGCAGAAAGGCCTGAACTGAATATTGAAATCGTGGAACCGCAACAGATTTATAATGAATTTTCGAGTGGCGCACAGGACATCACTGCCATCCGCGATTTTGTGAGGCAACTATCCCTAAAATCTGATGAGGAATTACTCTATCTTTTACTCCTGGGAGATGCTTCTTACGACTATAAAGACATCCTTAGCGAAAATTCAAATTATGTCCCCACATGGCAATCTCCCGAATCGTTGCATCCGGTACATTCTTTTGCCACCGATGATTATTTTGGGCTTTTTGATGCATCAGAAGGTTATCATGCTGAAGGTGTGATTGACCTGGGCATCGGGCGTTTTCCAGTACAAAGCATTGAGCAGGCCAAAAATGCGGTAAATAAAGTAAGGACATATTACTCCAAAAATGATGAAACCCTAAACAGCTGGCGCAATGTAATTTGCTTTGTTGCTGACGACGAAGACAACAACAGCCATATCCGTCAGGCGAATGACCTGGCCACTTATATCGACACCAACTACCGTCAGTTCAATGTCGATAAAATTTATCTGGATGCTTATGAGCAGATTTCAACACCGGGAGGCCAGCGTTATCCGGAAGCAACAGAAGCCATTAACAACCGCATCGCACGTGGCGCACTCATCATGAATTATACCGGCCATGGTGGCGAGCTGGGCTGGGCGCATGAACGGGTTTTGGAAAATTCAGATATCAGTTCGTGGACGAACCTGACGCATATGCCTTTGTTTATTACCGCAACCTGCGAATTCAGCCGTTACGATGACCCCGACCGTGCTGCTTCGGGCGAGCTGATCTTTTTAAGCGAAACCGGAGGGGGAATAGCACTTTACACCACCAGCCGCCAAACCTATGGGAGCTCAAACACAGCCTTAAATCAGGCCATATTTAATAATATGTTTGTCAAAACCAATGGACAATACGGGGCGCTGGGCGATATCCTGAAAAAAGGAAAAAAAGAATATGGCGGCAACGACAACGGCAAAAAATTCGTACTGCTTGGTGATCCCGCCCTGAAACTGGCGTTCCCCGAAAACAAAGTTCAAATTACAGAAATGAACAACAAAGTTATTTCCGAAACACCGGATACAATAAATGCCCTTTCGCTTGTTCAGATCAAAGGAGAAGTTTGCGATCAGAGCGGAAACCGTTTATCCGGTTTTAACGGTAAAGTTTATCCATTGGTTTACGATAAGGCCTCGCAGATATCCACTCTGGGACAGGATCCCAAAAGCACACCATTTTCGTTCAGCATATACAAAAATGCCATATTTAAAGGTGAAATGAAAGTGGAAGACGGAAAATTTGATTTTTCATTCATTGTCCCCCGAGATATCGTGTACAGCTATGGATATGGAAAAATATCCTTTTATGCTTGTGATGACACTTATGATGCCAATGGGTACTATGAAAATTTTGTAGTTGGCGGTTTCAGTGATGATCCTCCTGTAGATGATTCGCCACCTGAAATAGAACTCTTTATTAATAATGAAGACTTTATCCCCGGAAGCATTACCAGTGAAAATCCACTGCTTCTGGCTTATGTCCGTGATGAAAACGGTATCAATACGGTTGGAAATGGCATTGGTCACGATATCTCGGCAGTGCTTGACAACAATACTCAGGATATTAAGATCATTAATGATTATTATCAGGCCGACCTGAATACCTTTAAAACCGGAAGTATAATATATCCATTACACGACCTGTCAGAGGGTTACCACTCTTTAAAACTCACGGTTTGGGATGTAATGAACAATTCCGCCAGCGCTGAAACAAATTTTGTTGTTGTACGCTCATCAAGCATTCGTATTGAAAACCTGCTCAACGGCCCCAATCCGGCGCATAGCAAAACACGTTTTATCTTTGAGCACAACCAGGCCGGCAATGAAATTCAGATGCGTTTAGAAGTGTTTGATATCACCGGTAGGCTGGTGTATGATGCCACCGAACAAATCATCCCGGAAGGATTCCGCACCTTCAGCAACGAATGGGACTTGAGGTCAAACTCAGGCGAAAAACTGAAGCAGGGCATCTATATCTACCGGCTTAGTTTAATTGATGAAAACGGCAATCTCGACGAAAAAACCTCCAAATTAATTATTGATGGATAAGCTTTCCTTATCGTTTAAAGTTTTTGCACCCTGTAGCATTGTGCCTAAAATAGATGTACTTAGGCAACCAAATATATTTTTAATGGTTTTATTAAAAAAATAATATGCACAAATATACAATCCTGATTTCACTGCTTTTTGTTATATCCTTTGCCAATGCACAAAACAAAAGCAGCATTGACATCAATTGGCAAGGTACAGAAAGCATTCTCAGCCCCGAAGGAAAGCTCATCAAAGTCCCGCTGCCCGCGGATGGTTTCATCGACAGGGACTTGGCATTGCCATTCGTAACGATCAGGATACCTTTAGCATCTGGCGCAAACAGGCTCAACATAAAAACCACTGTTTCGGAGAGCTACCCGTCGGAATTATCCCATCTGGAAAATTCCGGATTAAAACCAAAACACGAAATCAGCTACAGTACCGAAAACAAAAAACACTATGCCAACATCAAATTATTTCCTGTTTACGCCAAAAACGGGAAAATATTTTTGATAAAATCCCTTGATCTGGAATATGATATCTACTCCGAAAAAACAGAAGAAATACAATCTTTCACATATAAAAACCACTCAGTGCTTAAAGATGGAAGATGGTTTCGCCTGCGTATTGAGGAAGATGGTTTATACAAAATAACTTATGATGAGTTGAAGGAATACGGCTTAAATCCCGATAATATCGACCCGGCAAACATCAGGCTATATGGAAACGGAGGCGATATGCTGTCGCATGCAAATTATGCTTTTCGTTATGACGACCTTCATGAAAATGCCATTAAGGTTATTGGCGAGGAAGACGGTTCTTTTGATCCCGAAGACTACATATTGTTTTTTGGAGATGGCCCTGATCACTGGGCACTTCATTATGAAAAATTAAAAACCGCACTTAAAAGCGAAACCCTTGCTTCCACAGACAATCCGGAATTCAATCCATATCTGGAATCAGGAAGTTACAGGCTGTATCCCAATTTATACAATGATTACAGTTACTATTTTTTAACAACAGATCTCGGCCCCGGCCTACGTATCCAGGATGATCCCCAGCCGCTGAAACCGGCCAATACCGAAGTTCGTCAGTTTTTAAATTATCAGGGCTACAACCGCGACAACTTAAACCTCGCACACACTGGCAAGCTCTGGTTTGATAAAGAATTATTTGACGAAACTTCACAAAGTTTTTCTTTTAATTTCCCGCATCTTATCAAAGATAAACGCATCAGTATGAGAACTGCGGCAGCAACACGGGCTTTTGAACCAAGTACCTTTACCTATAAGCACGAAAACAACGAAATAGGAGCTATTAATTTTAAGGCATTAAAAGCAGATCAGCGCCGCTTTATTTATGCCTTTTACGACGATATACAAACATATTATACTACGGACAATGGCATATTTGATTTTGTAGCCGATTACGACCAACCTGAAGCCAGCGCAATAGCATGGACTGATTTTGTGGAATACAATGTTTTTGAACGACTGGTTTTCAGAAATAACGGATTCCTTTTCAGGGATACAGAAAGCGTTTCCGACACTTCTGTAAGCCGTTTTGTACTGGAATCAGCACCCGAAAAACTTGCTATTTGGGACGTTACCGACCGACTTCGCCCAAAAAACATCACCTATAGCCTTAATAATCAAAATATTGAATTTACAGCCGAAACTAATACGCTCCGTGAATTCTTCGCTTTTGATGTAGAAAATGCCGCACGAAAAGCAGAATTTGTTGAAGAAGTCCCAAATCAGGATTTACATAGCATCGAAGCTCAGGATATTGTTATTGTCACGCACCCGCTTTTCCGCCCTTACGCAGAGGAACTGGCTGAGTTCCATCGTAATGTAGATGGATTTGATGTTTTGGTTGTGGAACCCCAACAGATTTACAATGAATTTTCTTCAGGCTCACAGGATCCGATGGCGATTCGCCTGCTGATGAAAATGATGTACGACCGCTCTGACGACCCGCGTAAACCGGGATATCTCATCCTTTATGGCGACGGAAGTTATGATCCAAAAAACCGCATCAGCCCAAACCATAATTTCATCCCAACCGTACAGGCAGACAATTCGCTGAACGTGGCCAACACCTATGTTACCGACGATTTTTACGGCCTGCTCGATGATAATGAAGGCGATACAATCTATGGACAATCCGTGGATATTGGTATTGGGCGGTTAATTGCGTCATCACAGGAGGAAGCAGAAACGATTAATGACAAAATTTTTCGCTTTGCTGAAAAAAGTGACTCCACACGGGGCATCTGGCGGAATACCATTTGCCTTGTTGCCGATGATTCTGATAAAAACCTTCATTTAAAGCAAGCAGAGTATTTGTCGGACATTATCACCGAAGAAAGTACTTTCATCAACCTCAATAAAATTTATACCGATTCGTACACGATTGAAAAAACTACCAGTGGATACATTAATCCCGGAGCAAAGGCAGCTATTAAAAATCAAGTCGAAGAAGGCGCTTTGGTAATCAACTATACGGGACATGGAGGCGAACTGGGCTGGAGCGGAGAAGACATCCTGGACAATACAGACATTTTCAATTGGCGCAATATTAATAAGATGCCTTTATTTATCACAGCTACTTGTGAGTTCAGCCGTTTCGACAACCCATCGCTAAAATCCGCAGGAGAATATGTCTTTCTGGAGGAACAAGGTGGTGGATATGCCCTGTTTACAACTACCCGACTGGCCTATGCCACAACAAATTCAGGCTTCAACCGTGCGGTTTACAGAAATATCCTAACGCCTCAAAGAGGTTATGAAGATCTGCGCATCGGAGATATTTTCCGCTTCAGCAAAAACGAAAACGGTAATATCGACAAACTACTCAATATTGTAATTTTAGGAGATCCCGCATTGAAACTCCCAATTCCGGAACGCGATATTAAAGTCAATAAAATCATCAACTTATATTCCGGCCAGGAAACCTCCGAAATCAATGGTGGAAGCAAGATCAGGCTGGAAGGGAAAATATACCATAATAATGTGCACGATGCCGGTTTTAACGGAACAGTTCAAATACAACTGTACGACCACCTTAAAACCTACCAAACCCTTGGACAGGACAACGATAGCTATATAGCTGATTATCAATTGCAAAAAGATATTCTTTTTGAAAGCAGCGCCATTGTAACCAAAGGTTCTTTCGATGCCGAAATGGTTATTCCCAATGCGCTGCACGACAACCTAAGCAAAGGGAAACTCTCTTTCTATGCATTCAGCGAGACTTCAGAGGCAAAAGGTTTTGATACTACATTTTTGCTGGGAGGAACAGATCCTTTGGCACCACCCGACACCGAAGGGCCAAAGATTAGCCTGAAATTAAACGACAACAACTTCATTGATGGTGCGAATACAAATACCGATGTGCTTCTGATTGCTGAGTTATCCGATGAATCCGGGATTAACCGTGGCACTCAAATAGGAAAAGACATCATAGCCACTCTGGACCAGAACAGTACACCCATTGTCCTGAATGATTATTTTGTTCAAAAAGAGGGTGATTACACCCAGGGCAGCATAAGGTTTCCTTTCACAGGGCTTAGCGAAGGCCCTCATATTATCAGGTTAAAAGCCTGGGACACACAAAATAATTCATCAGAAGCAAGCATTTCTTTCAAAGTGATTGTGGAAGGTGACAATATGATCATCACCAATCTCGAAGTAAAACCCAATCCGTTTAGCACCGAGACAAAAATCCGCTTTGATCACAACCTGCCTCCGGGGCTCATCCATATCAACTTTTTGGTTTATGATATAGAAGGCCGATTGGTTTCGGCATTTGAGCGCACCACCTATACCGCAGGCAATAGCATAGAGCCGGTTGTATGGAACGGAACCGGCCTAAATGGCAACAAACTGCCACAGGGATTTTATGTTTGTGCCCTGCGGATTAAAAACGAATATGGTGACGAAAGCACCTATTATCAAAAAATAATTATCACCAATTAAAATTAGCATTCAGTAGCAGATACTATACTTACATAATATTCGTTACTTTTGCAGACTTAAAATTTTATCCAAATAACTTAATAGTTTATGCGACGAAACGCCGGTTTATTATCGACAGTTTTACTCGGGCTCACTTTCATCCTTTTCGGAACAAGAACCTATGCCCAGGACGATATCAATGCGATTACAACAGCAGTTCCATTTATAACCATCAGCCCCGACGCCCGTAGTGGCGGTATGGGTGACGTAGGTGTTTCTACCTCTCCTGATGTTTCATCAATGTACTGGAACCCCGCAAAATATGCCTTTATCGAAAAAGACATGGGATTTGCCATTTCATATTCTCCGTGGCTTCGCGAACTCGTAGATGATATCGGATTAGCGTATCTGGTAGGCTACAAACGCCTTGATGACCACCGCTCAGCCATTGCAGCATCCCTGCGTTACTTCTCTCTAGGACAAATTCAGTTCACTGATGAGCAGGGCGTATCCAAAGGAACCTATCAACCCAACGAATGGGCCTTCGATGCGACTTACTCCAGGAAATTTACTCCAAAACTCTCCGGTGCAGTTGCTGCACGATTCATCTACTCAAACCTTACGCAAGGTCAGTTTGTGCAGGGAGCCGAAACACATGCCGGCGTGAGTGTTGCTGCTGATGTTTCGGTTTATTACCGTAATGAATACAGCTTCTCCAATGGCCGCAAAGGTCAACTTGGCCTGGGTATGAACATCTGTAATATTGGTAGCAAAATCAATTACAGCAATGGAACAGAAAAAGCGTTCATTCCAACAACTTTAAAATTCGGCCCTACATTCAGCCTTGATCTCGACAAATTTAACAGCCTATCATTTACTTTGGAATTCAACAAATTACTGGTTCCAACACCCCCAATTTATTATCCGGACTCAACTGATGCCAGTGGCAACCCTGTTATCGAAAAAGGAAAAGATCCAGATGTTTCTGTTCTTCAGGGTATGATCCAGTCTTTCTATGATGCTCCCGATGGATTCAGCGAAGAGCTCAAAGAGTTTGCCTACTCATTGGGCGTTGAATACTGGTATAACAAGCAGTTTGCGGTTCGTGGTGGTTATTTCCACGAGAGCGAAGTGAAAGGCGCACGTGAATATTTCACCTTGGGTGCCAGTTTGCGCTACAATGTGTTCGGACTTGATGTGGCCTATCTGATTCCTACAAGCCAAAGAAGCCCATTGGAAAACACACTCCGTTTTACCCTTATTTTCGACTTTGACGCTTTCAAAGCGCAGGCAAGCAATGGCGAATAATTCAAAAAATTAAAATATTTTGAAATGGCTGTCCTTCCGGATGGCCTTTTTTTGTTTTATTTGCTTTATGGAAAATTTCAGGATAGGTTTCGGACTCGATGTCCATCAACTGGGCGAAGGAAAAGCCCTCACCATTGGCGGAATTGAAATACCGCACAGCAAAACCATGCTTGGCCATTCGGATGCAGATGTGCTGGTGCATGCCATTTGTGATGCTTTGCTGGGTGCAGCTAATTTACGCGATATAGGCTTCCATTTTCCTGATAACCAAAGCACATACAAAGGGATTGACAGCACCATCCTGCTCAAACAAGTTATTGGTTTACTGAAAGAAAAAGGGTATTCCATCGGGAATATCGACAGCACCATAGCATTACAAAAACCAAAAGTTTCTCCTTTCATCGAAAAAATGAAAAAGCGCTTGGCAGAAGTCATGGAAATCGAAGCTGACCAGATTTCAATTAAAGCCACTACTACGGAAAAGCTTGGTTTTGAAGGCCGTGAAGAAGGTGTTAGCGCCTATGCGGTTTGCATTATAACCCAAAAAAGCCGTCCCTGACCAGAAACGGCTTTGCTTTATTTTTTATTCAACATTACCTGACAATAGTTTCTGATCGGTCAGGCCCTACAGAAACAATACTTACCTTCACTTTTGTTTTGTCTTCAATAAAACGAATAAACTCCTGGAATGCCCCTGGCAGTTCTTCGTATTTATTCGCTTTTCCCAGATCAGATTTCCATCCTTTGATACTTGTCAAGAGCGTTGAAGCGTTGTTGTTGCATGGTTGAAAGTGCGTTGTTTCAATATCTTCAAGCTTATAAGAAGTACAAACTTTCACTTCATCAAAATCATTCAGCACATCCGCTTTTGTAATAATCAGATCGGTAACACCGTTCAGCATCACTGAATAATTGAGTGCCGGCATATCGAGCCAGCCACAACGCCTTGGCCGTCCGGTTGTAGATCCGTATTCATGCCCCACATCACGAAGTTTTTTACCATCATCATCAAAAAGCTCCGTAGGGAACGGACCGCTACCTACGCGTGTGCAATATGCTTTAACAATTCCGAAAACACGTCCCACTTTTGAGGGTGCAATGCCCAGTCCGGAACACAATCCCGCAGCAGTAGTATTGGAAGAGGTCACAAAAGGATAGGAGCCAAAATCAACATCCAGCAATGTACCCTGAGCTCCTTCTGCCAGAACTTTCTTGCCATTTGCCAGAGCTTCATTAATGTAGTACTCGCTATCGATGAAAGGAATTTCCTTGAGCTCTTCCACTGCCTTCATCCAGGCTTCTTCATAAGCCTCTAAAAGCATTTTATCGAGCATTAATGTTGAAGGATCAAAGCCATAGCTTTTGGCAATATCCATATGTTTTTGGCGCAAGGTATCGTACTTCTCCCTGAAATCACCGGCAAACATATCCATTGTGCGCATCCCGATACGGGCAACTTTATCCGTATAAGTCGGGCCAATGCCCTTTAAGGTACTTCCGATTTTATTCTTGCCTTTGGACTGTTCGTAAGCAGCGTCCAGCATACGGTGTGTCGGCAGGATGAGATGGGCTTTTTTGCTGATCATCATATTTTTTGCCGGGTCAATCCCCTGAGCGCGAAGCCCTTTTATCTCGCCCATGAGGATATAGGGATCGATAATAACCCCATTGCCGATAATATTTTCGGTTTTGGGATCAAAAATCCCGGAAGGGATCAGGTGCAAGACAAACTTTTTGCCGTCAAACTCAATGGTATGGCCGGCATTTGGGCCACCCTGAAAACGGGCTATGATATCGTATTTAGGAGCAAGGACATCAACAATCTTTCCCTTTCCTTCATCGCCCCATTGTAATCCAAGAAGTAAATCAACTTTCATTTTAAAAACATTTTCTGCTAAACTAAACACACAAAAAAACTTAAAACCCGCTGTTATGAACGGATTTTAAGTTTTAAAATCATCTCCTCAAAGGTACTATTTTAATTTGTACTAATCAGGTACTTCATCGGTTTTTTTTATATCCTGATGATCACTGCATTTTCCATAGAAAGTCAGGCTGTGATGCGTAATTTCCACACCAAGCAATTGTTCTACCGAAGCTTTGATTTCCTGTATCCGTGGATCGCAGAATTCTTTAATTTCACGCACTTCGCCTTTTTCCAGGCAAATAAAATGATCGTGCTGTTGAAATTTATAGGACTTTTCAAATTGTGCACAACTGCTTCCAAACTGATGTTTGGTTACCAGGTTACAATCCAGCAAAAGCTCAATGGTGTTGTAAAGGGTAGCACGGCTCACCCTGTACTTATTGCGCTTCATGCGGATATAGAGCGACTCAATGTCAAAATGCCCGTCGGTGGAATAAATCTCCTTTAAAATGGTGTATCGTTCAGGAGTTTTTCGATGGCCTTTGCCTTGCAGGTAGTCGGTAAAAATGGCCTGTACGGCCTCAAAGGTCTCATTATCAATTTCTTTCATGCCAAGTACTTTTTCCGTTATCACTTTGTAAAGGTACTAATTTTTTATATCAATTTAGTATAAATAAAAATAATTTGATAAAAAGTTGGCGCGACTCGCTTTTTATCAAATTAATCACATCTAAATCAAACATTTAATCGTTGATTTTGCAAATTTAGGAAATAGCTTTAAACTGCCAAATTTTTATTTAGTCTTCATAGAGATTTTCGCGCGACAAGCGCAAAACCTTTTTAACCTGCTTGATTTTTTTGATTTTTGATATGATGTTGGTCAGGTGATTGATATTGGTGATATAGAGCATAATTTCGCCATCAAAAACCCCGTCATTAGATTCAATTTTAAAGGATTTGATATTGGTATTCAACTCATTAGAGATAATCTGAGTAAGTTGATTGATCAATCCTTTTCGATCCATACCGTTTACCGAAATTCCGGCAAGGAAAGAAGGCGTCTGATCCTCATACCATTTGGCCTTGATCACATTATTCCCAAAAGTGGCCATTAAAGCCAGCGCCTGACGGCATTGGGTACGATGGACAATGATTTTATCTTTTTCAAAGTCAATAAATCCCATCACATCATCGCCGGGAATAGGGTGGCAGCAATTTGCCGCTTCCCAGTGGATTCGCTCTTCTTCATTAAGAATCAGGGTATTGCTGCGCTTTTTTAATTCCTGCACAAAAGTCTCACTAAGTGTAAGCGGGCCGGAGATATCTTTTTTGGCACGGTTAAACGGATTGATATACGAGAACCATCCGCGTTCTTTGTCATTCTCCTGGCAGCAGTTTTTCAGCTCACGGAGACCGATTTCACCCAAAGAAACTTTGTAGTATAGCTCATGAGATGAACGCAAAGATTGCTTCAGGTAAAACTTTTTAATATTCTCATGCGCAAACTCCAGGCCCAATTCGTTGAAATAGCCCTTTAGCAATTCTTTTCCTTTTTCGATGTAAGGCTTACGGGCCTCTTTAAAATGCTGGCGCAAAGCCGATTTTGCCCGTGTAGTCACAACATACGACAGCCACTCTTCGCGTGGTTGCTGTGCTTTGCTGGTCAATACCTCAACCTGATCACCGCTTTTCAGCAAGGTATTTCTTGGGCGCAATTTATGGTTCACGTTTGCACCAATACATTGAAAGCCCAATTCGGTATGTATGGCAAAAGCAAAATCGAGCACTGTTGATCCTGCCGGCAAAATCCTCAGTTCTCCTTGCGGTGTAAACAGGAATATTTCCTGGGTAAACAGGTAACCCTGAAAACTGTCCATAAAATCCAGCGCATTGGAATCCGGTCCGGTGAGCATATCGCGGATGCGGTCAAGCCAATGTTCCAGATTACTCTCATCATAATCTGAGCCTTTATACTTCCAATGAGCCGCAAATCCTTTTTCAGCGATTTCGTCCATACGACGCGTGCGGATTTGCACTTCCACCCATTTTCCGGAATCACTCATCACCGTAATATGTAAAGCCTGATATCCATTGGCTTTGGGCGTTGTAATCCAATCGCGTATCCGGTCGGGTTTCGGCCGAAAGTGGTCGGTAATAATGGTATATGCTTCCCAGCATGCTTTACGCTCATCCTCAGGGGGAACATCGAGGATAATGCGGATCGCAAAAATATCATAGATCTCCTCAAAAGGGATCTGCTTCTTTTTCATTTTACTCCAAATGGAATAAACCGATTTTGCACGCTCCTGAATTTCGTAGGCATAGCCCCTTTGCCCCAAATCTTTTTTAATGGGATATATAAACTTACGGATAAGCGAGTTATGATCTTTTAAGGACGCCTGAAGTTTCGTAAAAATACCTTCGTAAATGAGTGGCTCGGTATATTTGAGCGAGAGGTCTTCCAATTCACTTTTGATTGCATATAAGCCCAGCCGATGTGCCAATGGAGCATACAGATAAATAGTTTCACCACTAATTTTCAACTGTTTGCGTTGCGGCATTGCCCCAAGCGTGCGCATATTGTGCAAACGGTCGGCCATTTTAATCAAAATGACCCGCACATCCTCGGCCAGGGTAATCATCAGCTTTTTTTGATTCGCCGCCATCGCCGACTGATCCTTATTATTATCAAAAATACCTTTGATTTTGGTCAGGCCGTCGATAATCTTACTGACCTTCTCTCCGAACTGTCCCTGAATATCTTCTAATGTATAGTCGGTATCTTCAACGACATCGTGCAGCAAAGCACAAACAATCGAAGTAGCACCCAGGCCAATTTCCGAAACACAAATCTGTGCTACGGCCAGCGGATGGTAAATATAAGGCTCCCCACTTTTTCTCCGCATATCGCGATGAGCTTCAACGGCAAGGTTAAAAGCACGGCGCACCATATCCTGATCTTCTTCAGCTGTGGCCGGATTTGGGGTCCACACGGATAAAAGTTTCCTGTATTGTTTCAGTATTTGTTTGCGTTCCTCTTCTGTATCAATCTGATACATATTTAAAATTTTAGTGCATGAGCTGATTAAATTACTGCACCCCCGATTAAATACCATCACGTTTGCAGGTTAACAAAATTAAGCCAAAATAACATCCTGCCCAAAGAAAAAGAGCAGTAAATAACAGCAATACCGAAAAAGGAAGCGGTAATTTTTTAATTTTGGTTTTTCGATACAAATATTAAATAATGAAACGGCTGCACATCATTTTACTTCTTATTGCATCTTTGCTGGTTTGCAGCAAATTGCATGCAACACACCAAAGGGCAGCCGAAATTACATTCCGGCACATCGAAGGCTACACCTACGAAATTACGCTGGTCACTTATACATTCACACCCAGTCCGGCCGACCGGCCTCAACTAGAAGTTTTATGGGGCGATGGGACATCCAGCGTACTGCAGCGGACTGAAAAAACAAATTTACCGAACCAAATTAGCCGCAATGTTTATCGCTATGATCCTGAGCTGCAAGCAACGACAGCCCGACACACTTACGCCGGAGCAGGGACATACAAAATCAGCATGGAAGACGCCAACCGAAATTATGGCGTACTCAATATTCCCAATTCGGTAAACACGCCGATTTATGTAGAAAGCATGCTCACGATCAATCCGTTTTTGGGCATTAACAATTCTCCGGAGCTTTTAAACCCTCCGGTTGACGATGGCTGCGCCGGACAGCCATTTTTCCACAATACAGGCGCATGGGATCCTGATGGCGACAGCCTGTCGTACAAAATCACCAAATGCCGGGGTATGGAAGGATTGGTAATACCGGGCTATTCCTATCCTGAAACATCCGGTATTTTTGAAATTGATCCCATTAGCGGAACCCTAAGCTGGGAAGACCCCGTTTTGCAGGGCGAATACAATATTTCTATTTTGGTGGAAGAATGGCGTAACGGAATCCGCATTGGCTATGTAACCCGTGATATGCAGATCAATATTGTTGCCTGCCAGCACGAACCGCCGCTTATCGAATCCCTGGACGACACATGCGTCACCGCCGGGAAACTGCTGCAGTTTCCGGTTACAGCTATAGATCCCGATGGAGATATTATAACACTGAATGCTTCCGGAGGCCCCTTTGAAGTGCCCGCTTCAGCTGCTTCCTTCGAAGAAGTGATCGGGATAGGTGAAGTAAGCGGACAATTTGCATGGCAAACGGAATGTGCACATGTGCGCCGACTGCCCTACCAGACCTATTTCAAAGCTACCGACAACGGAAGCCCGGTAAATCTCACCAACACCAAAGCAATTAATATCAGGGTCATAGCTCCCGCACCGGAAATCCTGTCGGCAGAGCCACTAGGCCAAAGCGCCATCCTGAAATGGTCGAAAAGCATCTGTCCCAATGCTTCCGGCTATAAACTATTCCGTAAAAACGGACAATCGGGCTGGCAGCATGACGTATGCGAAAATGGCGTTCCGGAATACACAGGCTACCGCCTGATTTATGAAAGCGCTTCAAATGTTGATACGGTTTTCCGCGATGATAATCATGGCGAAGGTCTGACCCATGGCGTTTTGTACTGTTATGTCGTAACCGCAATTTCCCCGGACGGCGCTGAAGGATATGCCAGTAATGAGTATTGTGTCAGCCTCAAAAAAGATGTACCGGTAATTACTAATGCAAGCATTCAGAAAACAGATGCGGCAGATGGATCGGTATTTCTCGCCTGGAGCAAGCCCAGCGAGATTGATGCGCAACAAGCGCCGGGGCCTTACAAATATCTGATTTACAGAAAACAAACATCAGAAGACACCTTTAAACTTATTGATTCAACCCAAAATCTGAACGACACGCTTTATACAGACAACAAGCAGCTCAACACACTGGATTTCAGTTGGGAATACCGCATTGATTTCTACAACGACAGTCCCGGCGACCGTTTTTTTATCGGGAAAAGCAGTTCCGCTACTTCTGAATTTTTGAGTATCGAACCCGCCAACAGGGCTTTGCGCCTGAGCTGGGCTGCGGATATCCCCTGGACGGCAGATACCTTCCTGATTTACCGCAAAAATGAAGGCGAAACAGATTTCTCCTTTATTCAGAAAACATCCAATCGCTTCTATGAAGACCCGGGATTGATCAATTTTGAAACTTATTGCTACTATATCGAGTCACAAGGATCCTATGGCACAGCAGGTTTTGTGGAACCTATCATTAATTTCAGCCAGGAGCATTGCGCTTTCCCCTTTGATAATGAACCGCCCTGTCCGCCCGAGCTGTTTATAAGCACTTTATGCGATGAATCCGCCAACCAGCTTTTCTGGACGAATCCCAATAATTTTAGCTCCTCCGATGCATGGAAATATTACATTTACTTTAAGCAGAATAAAGAAGAGGAATTTATGCTTTTGGACTCAACAAGCCCCGCGACGGACACAAGTTTTCTGCATCTTATGTTCAATACAGTTACCGGATGCTATGCCGTTAGCGCATTGGATTCCAACCGCAACGAGGGTGACTTGAGCAACATAATTTGCATCACTTCCGATTCCTGCCCGGAATTCAACTACCGTCTGCCCAATGTATTTACGCCCAATGGCGATGGTTATAACGATTATTTACGCCCATTCCCCTTTCTTGGTGTAGAACGAATTGACCTCGAAATCTTTTCCCGCTGGGGCGATGTTGTATTTAAAACCGATGATCCGGAAATCAACTGGGATGGCAAAAGGGAAGGTTCCAGCAGTTTATGTGCCGATGGTACATATTTCTACACCTGCACCATTTGGGAACAAAGCCTGAACGGACTGATCGAGCGCAATCTGAAAGGAACTGTATATTTAATGAGCGGCCAAAAATAAAATCAGCCAAACAACAACCGAAAAACCTCATTCACTTTGCCTACAGCATGAATTTGAATATTGTAGGATTTAGCATCGATTTTATCGAGTGCGTATTTTGAAATAAAAATCTGCTCAAAACCCAGTTTTGAGGCTTCAGCAATGCGGCTTTCAATACGGTTTACCGGCCTGATTTCCCCGGAAAGTCCCACTTCGGCAGCAAAGCAAATATTCTGATCTACAGGAATATCCTCCGAAGAAGAAAGTACTGCAGCAATTACGGCCAGATCCGTTGCGGGGTCATCAACCCGAAAACCTCCGGCCACATTCAAAAACACATCTTTGCTCGATAAGCGGAAACCACTGCGTTTTTCCAAAACAGCCAGCAACATATTCAGCCGGCGCACATCAAAACCTGTGGTAGAACGCTGGGGCGTGCCATAAGCGGCATTGCTCACCAACGCCTGAATTTCGATAAGTAAAGGCCGCATACCTTCGAGCGTAGCAGCGATTCCAACACCGCTCAAAGCATCATCGCGTTGAGAAAGCAAAACTTCCGAGGGATTGGTCACTTCGCGCAAACCATTGGCCTGCATTTCAAAAATCCCCAGCTCGGAAGTAGAACCAAAACGGTTTTTGGTCGCACGCAACAGGCGGTAACCATAGTTCCGGTCACCTTCAAAGTGGATAACCGTATCCACCATATGTTCCAGGATTTTCGGACCTGCCAGACTGCCTTCTTTGGTGATATGACCAATCAGTACGACAGGAATGCCTGAGCTTTTTGCATAGCGGAGCAATTCGGCAGCCGTTTCCCTGATCTGGCTGATGCTTCCCGGTGAGGATTCGAGCAAATCCGTTTGCAGGGTTTGAATGGAATCGATAACCACCAAATCGGAAGGCTGGTTTTTCAGATGGCTGAGAATGGATTGGGTACGCGTTTCGGTGAGGATGTAACAGGCTTCATTTTCGATACCAATGCGTTCGGCGCGCATCCGGAGCTGACGTGCACTTTCCTCGCCGGAGATATACATTATCTTTTTACCCTTCAGTTTCAGGGCAATCTGCAGCATCAGTGTCGATTTTCCAATCCCGGGCTCCCCTCCTACCAACACCAACGATCCGGGCACCAAACCTCCGCCCAGTGTACGGTTCAGCTCCTCACTGCCTGTATTGATGCGCTTTTCGTTTGTTGCTTCAATATCCTGAACCGGAACGGGTTTTATCCGATGATTATCCTGATCTTCAGGACGGAAGCTGCTTTGATTTCCTTTGGATTTCGTAATAATCTCTTCCTGAAAGGTATTCCATTCGCCACAGGAAGGACATTTCCCCAACCATTTCGGGCTTTCATGGCCGCAATTCCGGCAGAAAAAACTCACTTTTGTTTTTGCCATTTAATCCTCCTTTTCGGCTTTCATGATGCGCTCAATTGCATTCGATGTGGAATAGCCTTCCACAAGATCGATGGTAACCACCTCACCCCCTTTTGCCGTAACTACATCATAACCAACGACATCCTCAGCTTTATAGTCTTTTCCTTTTACCAGGATATCCGGTTGCACCTGCTTAATCAGATGATAAGGCGTAGGCTCATCAAAAAGCACAACGGCATCTACAAAAGCCAGTGAAGCCATAAGTTCAGCACGGGATTTTTCATCCTGCACCGGACGTAAAGGCCCTTTGATCCGGCTCACTGAGGCATCTGTATTCAGTCCAACAATCAAAACATCGCCCAAATCGCGCGCTTTGCGCAGATAATCCACATGCCCAAGATGCAGAATATCAAAACATCCGTTGGTAAAAACAATTTTTTTGGATTTAAAGCGGCAAAATGCCAGCCAGCGTTCAAAGTCAGCACCCGACCGGATTTTAGTGGAAATACTTTCGGTAAAAGCCATAAGCTGTTTTTTCAGCCGAATTTACTTCTTTTTTCCGATAAGAAAGAGGTAAAGGTAGGAAAGACTGCCCACAAGGATGATCATAAGCGTTTGTGCAGCATGCGTTAGTGTTGCAAATGAGGCGGCTGCAACTGCCGGAACTTTATAAATCTCGAGTAAAATTGCCTTTACGATAAAATGATACGCGCCCAAACCTCCCGGAACCGGAGCCACCATACCGAGGCTGCCAATGGTCATAACCGTCAGGCCATCAATGAGATCAAGATGGGATGTTTCGCCAAGAGAATAAAACGGCACATACACCATCAGGGTGTACATCAGCCAAACCATAAAAGTATAAAACAGGAAAAGTGCTTTTTGCCGGATCTGATAAATGGTTTTGGCGCCATTGATCAATCCCTGTAGAAAAGAATAAATCTTCTTGAAAAACACATATTTGGTCAGCCGCGGGAAGACGTAACGATAGATCAGGAAACCAATTAGGCCCAATAAAACCACTGTGCCAACAATCAATAAAATCGGGCCGTAGCTATGCCCCACTTGCTGTTCCAAAGGCACCAAAAGATATTTATCAAGAAACTGCCCCAGAAGCTCCATTTGGAAAACAATCACCAGGAAGATCAGGAAGAGCAATACAAAAAGATCAAAAATCCGTTCTGAAATCACACTGCCTACCAGGCTGTCGAAAGGAACTTTGGTTTTACGGCTCAGCACACCGCAACGAGTAACTTCGCCCAAACGCGGGACAGCAATATTTGCCAGATAACCAATCATTACCGCAAAAAAGGTTGTGCTGGTTTTTGTTTTATATCCCATGTGTTCGATGAGGATATTCCATCTCATTGCCCTGAAAATGTGTGAGATAATCCCAAAAACCATACTCAAACCCAGCCACCAGAAATTAGCTCCACGCATTTCTTCCAGTACTGTATGAATATTTAATTTGCGGAATACAAGCCACAGAAGCAGCATGCCCAGTGAAAGGAATACAATGTATTGAAGTACAGATAGTATCTTTTTCGTCAAAAGCCTAAATTTTGTTATTCTCGTCGGGGAAGATAATTTTTGGTTTGAAAGTTCTTGCTTCTTCGGCATCCATGGAAGCATAAGAAACGATAATGGCCAGATCGCCGGGGGCGACCTTACGCGCAGCCGCTCCGTTTATCCCGATGATGCCCGAACCACGTTCGCCTTTGATTACGTATGTGTCAAAACGTTCGCCATTGGAGATGTCGTAAATATGAACACGCTCATTTTCAATGAGATCAACAGCATCCATCATATCTTCATCAATGGTAATGGAACCAATATAATTCAGATCTGCTTCCGTAATGGTGGCCCGGTGGATTTTTGATTTTAATATATCAATAAACATAATGCGGCAAAATTAAGAAATTATTGAGTTAATATCATCCTCTGTAGTATTATTGAACGCTTTGCGAATAATCAATATTGTCGATCAGGCGCACATTGCCCAAATGCAGCGCGATGCAACCCACATGTTGCCTGCTTCCATCGCCTTCTGCAACAGGCTGTAAGCTTTTACGGTCAACAATCTGAAAATACTCCAGGCGAAATTCCGGGATTTGCCCAATCTGATCATACACCCGGTCCATGCATTGAGATACACCTGCATTTTTATAATGCGTCACCGATTCTTTCAAAATACGGTGAATCTGCGGAGCAATGGCCCGTTCCTCAGCTTTGAGCCTGCGGTTTCGTGAACTCATTGCCAGGCCATCATTTTCGCGCACGATGGGACAAGGAACAATTTCCACCGGAATCTGCTCCGTTTCCACAAGCTTTTCAATGATACGCAATTGCTGAAAATCTTTTAATCCAAAATACGCTTTGTGCGGGCACACCATATCAAAGAGCCGTTTCACCACAACCGCAACACCATTAAAATGTCCCGGGCGGTGCGCTCCTTCCATCACACGTTCCAATGCCCCGAAATCGTATTTTTCTTCAGGAGCTTCGGGATACATTTCCTCTACAGATGGCGCAAAAACATAATCGCACTTTTCAGTGGAAAGCAATGCCATGTCCTGATCCAGGATGCGGGGATATTTTTTCAGATCCGACGCATCATTAAACTGCACAGGGTTCACGAAAATGCTGCAGACCACAACATCGCATTCAGCAGCAGCACGAATTAAGGATAAATGTCCTTCGTGCAAAGCGCCCATAGTGGGCACAAAGCCAATTTGCTTTCCTTCGCTGCGCAAACGCTCAATTATTCCGGCGAGTTCCGCGCGTTTTTTAATCAGTTCCATTTTATCGTTTATTCCTTAAAATCTGGTAAAAATCCATCTCCAGCGTATTCACCGGTGTTTCGATAATGCGCCCGATCTCTTTTTGGTCATCATAAAATATAAACGTAGGCACACGCTCAATGTTCAATTCACTGATATCCAGATCGCCGGCTTTTTTCTTCAGGTCAACTGCAAGCACTTTCACTGATGATCCGGGATAGCCGGCATCTTGCAAAACACGTAAAAACCGCGGCACCTGGACCTGCGAATCGTGGCACCAGGTAGCCAGCACAATCAAAATGCTGTCCGGCATTTGCATCAACTTTAAGCTATCGAGCAAAGTTTCATTGGGCTGATATTCGGCAAAACCATCATCAAGATAAGTGTCAAAACCGACTTTCGCCCAATCCTGATCGCTGCATTCACCTACCAGATATTTGATGCCGCGTTCTTCATCCTCTTCTACTAATGCCTGTGATGATGCAGAAATCACCAAAGCAAACATGAATAAAAGCAGGAAAAAATATTTTTTCATCCGTTTATAATTTTGATTTTCATAGGTGGGATGTAACCGCATGATAAAGATAATCATTATCAAGTGTGTTAATGATTATTTTTATCATGCTTGTTTCATAAAACCTTTTTTTGGCAAAAGAAAACCCCCAGAAGGAAAATCCCTCCTGAAGGTTTTAATTTTAAGATACTTACAAATTTACAGCTTCAACTGATTTTACCTCAGGGATATGCTTTTTCATTGTGGCTTCCACACCGTTTTTGAGTGTCATTGTACTAAAAGGACAAGAGCCACATGCACCTGTAAGGCGTACGTTAACTGTATTATCGCTGGTAATCTCCACAAATTCGATATCGCCACCATCCTGCTTGAGGTATGGCCTGATTTGTTCGATCACGTTTTTTACGCGTGTTTCCAGCGTATTGTTTTGGTTATTTTCCATGAAAAAAATATTTAAAGTGGTTATTGGTTTTTAGTGATGGCTGCAACCTTCCGCATTCGGGTCGATTTCTACTTTTTTAGTAGGTCGCAACAATGAATTGCGGATATCGAGCTGCATAAGCACATTGTCCCTGAGTTCGGCAAAGGCTTTGTTCAATGCGCTGCCTTCAAGGCTGGCGGCAGGAACGCCTGAATCGCCCGATTCGCTCACACCCATTACCAAAGGAATCTGTCCCAACAGGAACGCATTGATTTCTTCGGCGAATTTCTTACCGCCTTCTTTGCCAAAAATGTAGTATTTGTTTTCGGGCAGTTCTTCGGGCGTAAACCAGGCCATATTCTCTACAATACCGAGGATGGGCACTTTAATCTGGTTTTGTTTGAACATACTGGCTGCTTTGCGCACATCCGAAATGGCCACCTGCTGCGGAGTGGTAACAATTACCGCGCCCGTGATGGGGAATGATTGCACCAATGTAAGCGGGATGTCGCCGGTTCCGGGAGGAAGGTCGAGGATCATAAAATCCAGCTCGCCCCATTCGGCTTCGGTAAAAAGTTGTTTCATGGCATTTCCGGCCATAGGACCACGCCATATCAGGGCTTTGTCCTGCTCAATAAAAAGACCAATGGACAAAAATTTCACGCCAAATTTCTCGATCGGGATCATTTTATCACCGACCATTTCGGGCTGAACACCTTCAGCACCAAAAAGCATAGGAACCGACGGGCCATAAATATCGGTATCCACCAGGCCCACAGAATGGCCTTTTTGAGCCAGGGAAACGGCCAGGTTTGCAGCAACAGTAGATTTTCCAACTCCGCCTTTTCCGGAGGCTACCGCAATGATATTCTTAACACCAGGAAGCAAATTTTCGTTTTCTGGTTGCGCTTGATGAGCTTGAGTCATAATTGTATAGTATTTAGAATCTTTAAAAACAGCAAAATTATAAAATTTAGTGCCTTAACCTAAAATATTTGTGAGATTTCGTGATGAATGTACCAAGCGGAAGAAAAAACGCAAGTGCACAATGCAGGGAAAGAAATTTTGGACTGAAATTTTTTATGATTGGAGAGGACAAAGGCTAATCGTACGGTTGCGCTGCATCGCGACTATACGATTAGCAAACAATCTAAAACATTTACCGCACAATATTCAGTTTCTGCGAATACACCTCCCGTTCTGTTTCGGTTTGCAGGATGTAGGTGCCTGTTTTTATGTGCTTCGGTACATTGATCTGCACTTTGTGGTTTCCTGCACCGAGGAAGCTTCTTTTCAGGATGCCCAGGTCGCGGCCATTGATATCGAAGAGGCGGAAATCCACATTGGCCGGCATTTCCAGCATGAGCTGCGCATAAAGCACATCTTTTGCCGGATTGGGGCTGATAAGGACGCTTTCGGCTGGCGTTTATGCTTTTTCTTCCATGCCTACGACCTGAATGGCAATATAACCCACCTGAACCGCAATGGCAGGCAGAACGAAAGCGGGCAGTACGGGGGCATTGACGACCTGAGCTATGTTTATGAAGGGAACCAGCTTAAAAAAGTGGATGACAACGATCAGCTGGCGGCCTATATGAACAATGGCTTTAGGGACAACGGCTCCTTCCAGAATGTAGAATACCTCTACGATGCCAACGGGAACATGACCCTGGACAAGAACAAAGAAAACATGACCGTTGACTATAACTATTTGAACCTCCCACAAAAAATCAACAGGATTTGCGGACCGGACATCAACAAAATATATTACCTTTACACTGCTGATGGCAACAAACTGCAAAAGCACACGCAAATCAGTGGGGGCACGCTCAGCACAACGGATTATGTGGGCAGTTTCCAGCTAATCGACGGCCAGGAAAAATCACTGGCGCATTCAGAAGGAAGGATTATGATAAACAATGACGGATCGTTTGATTACCAATATTACCTCAAAGACCATTTGGGGAATGTGCGCATTGTTTTCAATGACGAAGGCCTGGTACAGCAGGACGGATATTATCCCTTTGGCATGTTGATGCAGGGCTGCGGGGGATTTGAAGCCCAAAGCGACCCCAATAAATACCTTTATAATGGCAAAGAGCTGCAAGATGAATTTGGATTGGAGTGGTATGATTATGGAGCACGGTTCTACGACCCGGCTATCGGGCGGTTCATGACGCAAGACAGGTTCGCTGAGAAGTATTTAAGCATGACTCCATATCAATATGGTGCCAATAACCCAATACGTTATATTGATATAAACGGGGATAGTTTATGGATCAGTTACCAGGGAAATAACATCCTGTATGAAAATGGTAATTTATATAATGCCGATGGAAGTAGCTATATTGGTGCAGGTGTTAAAAAAGATAAAGATGGAAATGTAAAAACAAAAAAAGATGGTTCTGTTAAATTGAAATATGGCTTTTTAAGTAAAACAGTTAGTGCGTTAAATACAATTGGCGGAACTGAAAGTGGTGGAGAATGGCTAGATGAAATGCAATCTTCAGAAAATCATTTTACAATAAAAACGGCTTATGCAAGTGATAATCCTTTAAAAAATAACGATAATCCAAATGATGATAATGGTAGTGTTTTCAAACCTCAAAATGTCAGAAGTGCATATGCAAACCAACTAGGAGCGAATGGGCTCCCGGGAGGTAGTGGTGGTACAATCTGGTGGAATTCTGATGGAACATCATTAATGACTACATCGGGATTACAAACCTATGCAGCAACGGATTTAGCACATGAATTGATAGGCCATGGATTAGATGCCAATAGAGGAACAATGAACGATACAAGAGTTGATGGTTTAAAAATGAATGAATGGCAGGCAACAAGGCGTGAAAATATAATACGTTCCAAACTACCAAATGTACCACTTAGAAGCCATTATAGATTATTAGATGGAACAAAAATCCCATTATTAGATGCAAATGGATTACATAAACATTAAAAATATGAAACAATTTAAATTTTTATTATTAGTTTCAATTGTGCTAATCAATATAAGTTGCAATAAAAATGTACTTTATGAAAAGGTGTATTGTGAAATAACCAAGGTAGAAAGAAATTTTTATAAGGATAAATATAAAGGAGTTGATGTCGAAATAGACAGCGCTGCTAAGGAAAAAATTAAAAATGCTTATTTTACCGTTTTTGATAAACTATCAAACAAGAATTCAAAATACTATATAGATACTCTTTCTAATTTCAAATTATATTGGACTAGTAGTGGCCCTGGCACTACTATTTGGGGAATGGTTTGGAATGCTGACAAAATAATCAAATTTAGCCTTAACATATATAGTAAACGAGAAAAGGTGGAAATGGTATTGATATCAAATGAACAAATAATTGAAAAACCCGCCCAATATGTTGTTTATGATTTAATTAATAAATGGGATATTGAAAGTATTGAAAGAATGAATTGGAAAACAATTACAGAAGTTTATTCTGATACAACATTAATGAATTTTGTTGATAGTTTAAACAAAGTAAGAAATTATAACTTAGCCGTTGGAACAACAACTGATCCTCCAGTATATACGGCAGCGAAAGTTGATTTAAGCAAGTCAGAAATAGAGACGATTATTTTTCAATTGCCATAAGCTTCAAGCCTTCCTGATCGAGAGGCTTTTTAAATTCAAACGCATGCAAAAAATATTATCAATATTACTGGTTTTATTTATAATCTCGTTTAATGGCTTTTCACAAAGCAAGAAATTAAAACTGAATGGGCGTAACTAGAAAGATTTTGGGCGTATAAAGATGCCCAGCTCCACCGGATACACCATCCGGCGGCGAAGAAAACGAAGAAAATTATTCAGTTGATTTGAAATCCCAAAACCAATTATATTGCTAACTTTGTCTTTGAAAACAACCAACTTCAATTTATCCTCAATTCCGAAGGCCGCATTATGATGCAAAACGAGGACACATACGAATACCAGTATTTCCTGAAAGACCACTTAGGCAACACCCGCATTACCCTCAGCCAAAACGGAACGCTTTTGCAGGAAGATGCCTATTATCCTTTTGGGATGAACATTGCCGGTTTAAGTTCTGCCAACACCAGCCCTGAGAATAAATACAAATACAACAGCAAGGAATTGCAGGATGAATTTGGAGTGGATTGGTATGATTATGGTTGGCGACAATATGACCCTGCTTTAGGGCGATTTATGACGCAAGATAGATTTGCCGAAAAGTATTATGACATTTCACAATATCAGTATGCAGCTAATAATCCAATACTATACATTGATGTAAATGGAGATAGTTTGATGTTTTTTGAAAATGGGGTTTATGTTACAACTCTTGATGATGGGAAGGAAGAGTTTACGGGATTTAACCAATCAATCGAAGAAGACGAAGAAGGGAATAAAACTTATACAGGTGGAAGTAGTTTCTCTTTCAATGATATTGATTTAGATAAAAAGGATTTAAGGTCTGGAGATGTTGAATTATCTTTTATGTCGAGTGGAGATGTAAATGAAATGGTTGAAGAGAGTGGAGCGGGGGATCAAAATTTCTTATCTGCATGGGCATATGCAGCAACTGAGAGTAATGCAGGGAATTTAGACTTTTACACAAAACTCTCTGATAATAAATTTTATATTATTGACGGCATAGGTTATAACACTCATGATGCTGGCAATTATTTATGGGGAAATGCTATGGCAAAAATGGGATTTGGAGAAATAGTTTCTAGGTCTGGAGCACATCTAAATGCTTGGTGGAGTGGAAAAGAGTCAAATGGAGAGGCAGTTACATCCTTGACTCATAATGCTCTTCAGAGAGCTTTTGTTAATCGCACATGGAGCGGAGATTCAAAAGCAGACCAACGAGCTATATCTGCTGGACACAGAGGATATTTTAAATAAAGCGATGAGAAACTTAGTATATATTATTGTTTTCTTACTTCTTGGTTGTTCTGGGCAGCAAGAACAAAACGGAATTGATATAGATCACTTTTGTTCATTGAATCAATCGATTGAATTCAAAGAATTATATAAAACCATTATTTCATCTAGATCATTTGACTATGATAAAGAAATGGAAAAGTATTATGCTAAATATTTAAAAGTTGAATATTATGATTCATTATTAAGTGATTTTTTTATTTTGGGTATTGTTGATTATCCCTATTCTCAATCAGAAATTGAATCAGCGTTAGAGGAACTAAGTGATAACGATTTAGAAGTTTTAAGGGGAATGTATCACACAGAGGATAATACTCTCTTGAAAACGAATTATATAAATCATTTGAAGAGTATATTGATCGAATATTTTTCAATCAATTTGCCAATTGATTATTCATATCTAAGCGTGATGCAAATAAAAGGCAATCCTAAAATTGGAAGATTTATCCAATTCAAATTATCAGAAAACGCCTTGTGTTATTATTTGGAAGACAAATCAGATCTTTATACAGAATATTGGAAAAACAGATTTAAAAATATGGAATCTTATAATAAGAATTGGTATTATAATTGGAGTAAAAATTAATAATTATTTTTAACCAAGTTCTTTGAATTTTTACTGATATGATTATGGAGCGAGGTTTTATGATCCGCAACTTGGGTGATTCCACGTACAAGTGCATATTCCCGTCATACTGACCCACCAATCCGGTGATATTGACCCGTCTGATTCGTAAAGTTTTTAAAGAAAGCGATTGCCTGACAATATTACCTAATTTTTCTTAAACTGTCTCCTTTTAATTCAATCCTGTGGGAAGTATGTACCAAACGGTCCAATATTGCATCGGCAATAGTAGCTTCACCAATGATATCGAACCAGCTTGCCACAGGTAGCCGACTGACAATAATTGTTGATTTATGGGCAAAAAATAATATCGCCAAACTCTATTTTATTTGGAAGCAAAGGTATTAAATTCATATATTTGTTTCATGTCTTTTCGGACAACAAATATTATAACATTGACCTGCTTCATTCTGGGAGCTACACTAACTTATGCCCAAAACAAACAAGCCAATAATTGGTATTTTGGGCATAATGCCGGCATTACCTTCAATACAGCTAATGGCAGCCCACAACCTTTGTATGATGGGCAAATTGACCAAAGTGAAGGCTGTGCCTCTATTTCGGACGGTAACGGTAACCTGCTTTTCTATACGGACGGACTTTCTGTTTGGAATGCGCAGCACGACACCATGCCCAATGGCAAAGGCCTGACAGGCCATCCCTCTTCAACAATGTCTGCCATTGTTGTCCCCTGGCCGTGCAGGGACAGTTTGTATTATCTGTTCACCGTACCCATGCGGCAAGGAAGCCCCGGTTTATCATACTATATCATCAATATGAACCTGGATGGAGGGCTTGGCGATGTAATCAATGGGTCTGGCCAGGTATTAACCGGCCCGACCCATGAAATGGTAACCTCCGTAAAACACGCAAACGACACTTCTTTTTGGGTAGTAACACACATTTGGGAAACAAATACTTTCAGGTCATTTTTAATAGACAAAGACTCCCTGCACCATCAGCCCGTTGAGTGCAGTATTGGAGCAGTGCACAGTGCATACAGCATAACAGGTTATTTAAAAGCCTCCATAAAAGGAAATTATATATGCTGTGCTGTTTGTCCGGATGAAACTTTCCAGCTGTTTGATTTTAATAATGAAACAGCTCAAATGAGCAATCCCCTTACCTTTCCCCGTCATGTTTACAATGATGCATATGGCATAGAGTTTTCACCGGACGAAAGCAAACTCTACTTCAGCTCTTACAACTATGGGGGGAATACGATCCTGATGCAATACGATATAGGCTTGCCTGATTCTGCGGCAATCATAAATTCAGCTGTATTTTTAGATTCTGTCAGCTCCACCTATAATCCATACGGGGCTTTGCAAATAGGCCCCGACTCAAGGATTTATACCACAAGGTCAGGCCGGCCTTACTTATGCAGGATCAATTTTCCAAACGAAGCCGGGCTCGCATGTGGATTTGAAGATTCCGCTGTATTACTGGATAATGGTAGTGGGAACCACCTTGCCTACCTCGGCCTCCCCGCCTTCATCCAGTCCTTCTTCAACCCAGCCAACTTCACATGGGAAGGCCATTGCATTGGGGATACCACCTTCTTCGTCATTACAAATACCGCCTCCCAGGATTCTGTTTTCTGGGATTTTGGCGATCCGGCCAGTGGTTTGGCCAATTATTCGGATTCCTTTTTTCCATATCATATTTATGAGGACACCGGGGCCTATCAGGTAAGTGTAATAGGCTATAACAACAACCTGAACGACACAACCGTACAGGAAATCCTTGTCCATCCTTTGCCCGTTCTGCTTTTACCCGCAGATACCGGATTTTGCGAAGCTTATGGCGTAAACCTCTGGCCGGGGTCTTTTCAATCCTACCTCTGGCAAAACGGTTCAACAGACACCAGCTTTTATGCGGACACCACGCTGAGCGTAATTGTGGAGGTTACGGATGTACAGGGCTGCAAGAATTCGGATACCACGCAGGCGGTGGAGTACAGTAAGCCGGACCCTTTGTTGATTTTTCATGATTGAGTTGTGGGCTCATTCATCGGATGACTTCGAGTCATCCGATGAATGACAAGGCTTACACTCCCTCCTGCACTTTCTGCACCACGGCTTCGGCAACGCGATCAACAGCGGATGAAATTACCTCTATAATAGCAATAATTGATATCTTTGTAATTGTAGGGCTTAATGCCCCAATCACAAAGTAGAAACTGGAAAAATCAAAAAATAATTTAGATATAACTAAACATTTTGAAAAAATTTTCGTTAATATTGTCCCGGCATATTGTAAATACCACTAAAATAAAGGTATTTGAGCTGTGCAAAAACGATCGTAGTCTGTTCGAAATGTTCTTTGATGAAATTGAAAAAGATGGAAACCTGCTCAACAATTTAGCTGGAGCTATCAGAATTATTGAAGATACTTCCAATTTAAACCGAAGGCCAAAAAATAAATTCAGGGAAATCCAGGGTCACAGCTTAAATTGCAAGCTATATGAAGCTAAATCGGGAATTATCAGAATTTATCTTTTTCATGAAGAAAAAACAGGCAGAATAATTGTAAGCGGAGGATTAAAAGACGATCAAAAATCTGATTTAAAGTCAATTATACGAACAATCAAAGATTATCAAGATGATAAACCATAAGAGGGAGAAAATATTAAACCAGCCAGCATATTGGATTGAAGGAATAAACGGGCAACTTTATAATGCTATTGTTCAGTATATGGAGCAAAACAAATTAAACCGCACAAGACTCGCCAGTCATTTAGGCATCAGCAAGGGAAGGGTTTCCCAAATCCTCAATGATGGGGACATAAATTTCAGCATTGAAAAAATAATTGAAATTGCTCTTAAAATAGATATGTTTCCGGTATTTGAATTTGTGAGCAAAAAATCCTTTATTCAAAAGGAACAGAGCACCCTTCCAACAACATATCCTTCGCATCCACCTTACAATCAGAAAACTGACGAAATCAACAATAAACGCCCACACTTATTCTAAGTTAAGTTACTCATCGGATGACTTTGGGTCATCCGATGAGTGGAATATACAAAGCGGAAGAAAAAATCGCAGAGGAGTGATTGAGGAGTAAATTTGTGGAGGTAAATATTATGGAGGCACCAGAAAAATATCCCAATTTGGGAAAAGCCCTTATTTGTTTTGTATATTTGCATTATGAGGATTATTGCCTTCAGGACATTACGTGAGTTTTTTGAAAAACAAGAATATTCTGATTCTGAAGTTTCATTGCGAGCATGGTATCATGAAGCCAAATCAGCTGAATGGAAAAACTCAAATGACCTTAAATATCAGTTTAAGAATGCAAGTATTATAGGTAACAACAGGGTAGTTTTCAATATTAAAGGCAATAAATACAGATTAGTGGTTGCAGTAGATTATGATTTTCAGGCTCTTTTTATAAGATTTATTGGAACTCATAAACAGTACGATAAAATTGATGCAAAAACAATTTAAATTATGAACATAAAACCCATAAAAACAGAAAAAGATTATCAGCTTGCCATCAGCAGGATTGAAGAATTATGGGGCGCTTTAAAAGACAGTCCCGAAGGTGATGAATTGGATTTATTACTCACATTGGTAGAATCATATGAACTAAAACATTATCCAATTGCCCCACCTGACCCTGTTGATGCCATTAAATTCCGTATGGAACAGATGGGATTGACGAATGCAGATATGTCTAAGTATCTGGGCAGTCAAAGCAGGGTTAGCGAAATACTAAACCGCAAAAGGGGCTTAACCTTAAATATGATCAAAAACCTGTACAAGGACCTGAAAATCCCGGCTGATGTATTGCTGGCTTAAACAATACTGTTAAAAGAGTATAAAAAAATGATCAAAATGAAAAAAAAACTTTTTATAGCTGCATTAATTTGTATTTCATTTTCCATTAATATGTGCAACACAGAGATTAATTTTGTTTTATCAATAAATGGAGTTGTCCTACAAATATTTACATCTGGTTTATTAAGTCTTGTTCTTTACCAATATATTTCACAATACAGAAAAACATCTTATTACAGTATTGGAATTTATGCCTTTATCGTGATTAATTTCATTTCTTTTTTGTATTGCCTGCTTAATAAAACTGCTTTATAAATCAAAAGCTTGCATATTCCGGTCATACTGACCCACCAATCCGGTGATATTGACCCGTCTGATTCGTAAAGTTTTTAAAGAACGCGATTGCCTGACAATATTACCTAATTTTTCTTAAACTGTCTCCTTTTAATTCAATTCTGTGGGAAGTATGTACCAAACGGTCCAATATTGCATCGGCAATAGTAGCTTCACCAATGATATCGAACCAGCTTGCCACAGGTAGCTGACTGACAATAATTGTTGATTTCCGGGCATGGCGGTCTTCTATAATCTCCATAAAATCAATTTGTTGCTTTTGTTCCAGCCGGGCCATTCCAAAGTCGTCGAGTATGAGCAGGTCTGTTTTGGCTGTGGTTTCAAAAAATTTAAAGGCCGTTCCTTCAAGGCGTGCAATTTTAATTTTTTTCAGCAGCTTTTGCATGTTATAGTAGGCTACTTTATATCCCTGCAGGCATGCTTGGTGCCCCAAAGCCGAGGCCAGGAAGCTTTTTCCGCATCCGGTTGGGCCGGTGACCAATATGGACTGGCCTTTTTGCAGGTAATTGCCTGTTGCCAGACTCGCCAGCAAGTCTTTGCCAAGCCCGCGGGCCTGGTCTGTACTGACTTCCTGCAAAGATGCCTGGTAGCGGAAGCGCGCATTTCTCTGCAGCCGTTCAAAACGGTTCTGTTCGCGTTGTTGTTTTTCTGCTTCAAGGAGTATTTTCATGCCCTCCCCAAAGCTCAGCTCGTTTAGCCTGCCTGATTCCATCAATGCCTGCCATGCGGAGGACATCCCGTTTAGGCGCAAGCTTTTAAGTTGTGGTCCTATTTGCATCATAATATCAGATATTAAGGGTTAACTGTTGTTTTGTATAATATTCTTTGCCCCGTATATTGCCGTGCCTGGGCAGTGCTTTTTGTGGCGCACCGCCTTGTTGGCCAGCAGTTTTGTTTGTGAGTATGTTGGATATAAATTTGTAGGTAAATACTTCATTGTCAATTGCCATGCGGCAGGCAGATTCAAAAGCGGCCTTATCGCTTGTACGGCAAAGCATTAGCAGCCCGTCGCAGCTTTTGTAGAGCTGTTCGGCATAGCGGTCAGGGCGGCCGAACATCAATGTAAAGAGCCTGTGCAGGTTCTGGCTGTGCTCCATGGCCCTATCAAGATAGTACTGTGGGCTGCGCGCAAGGTGGTGTTTGTGGGCGGGGCATAAATGTTCCTTGCAGGTAGAGTATCCGCCCTGTTTGTAATTGCGCAGGTGTGCCGCTATAAGCTTTTGTTCCAAATATATGTCCACGGTATTGCGGGTATAGATAACCTTGGCCTGTTGGCCGATATGTTGATAAGGCACACTGTAGTAATGCTTGTCACGGCCAAGGTAAATATGGTTGTTTTGTGCCACTTTGAGCGAACAGTAATATTTTTGCTCATAGGGCTGCTGTGGAAGGGGCTCCAGTTTGTTCTTTTCATCTGCAAGGAAACGCTCCTGGCGGCACCATGGCTTTTGCTGCATACGGGTCTGGTTGTGCTGTTCTACCTTTGTTGCTATGGCGCTGTTAAGCTCATCGAGGCTAAAAAACACCTGGTCCCTGAGCTTTGCAAAAACGCGCTGGTACACCAGTTTTACCTGGTTCTCCACAAGGGCTTTGTCTTTGGGCTTATATGCCCTGGCAGGAAATATAGTGCAGCCATAATGGTTTGCAAAATCTTCCATACTGCGGTTGATATCGGGCTCATAGCGGTCTGCTTTGTTAACAGCAGATTTGAGGTTGTCGGGCACCAATACCTGTGGGGCCCCGCCCAGGTGTTCCAAACAGCGCCTTAGTGCATAAAGGAAGTCCTGGCTGCTTTGGCTGGGCACTGCAATGGCAAAGCCATAATCGGAATAGGGCAGGCAGGCTACAAAAACCTGACAGCTGATCAGCTCGCCTGTCTTTGGGTCGGTATAGCAAATGGTCTTGCCTGTAAAGTCCACAAAAAGTTTCTCAGCAGGTTTGTGGTGCAAAACCATCGATGGCTTTTTAGCCGACAGGTACTGGGAGAGATGGTAGCAGAACTGGGTCTTGCCATATGGCTTAGCTGTGGTTTCTTTGTATTCCTCCCATAGCAAAAGGCGCGTCACTCCTGTTTTTTGCAATTCCCGGGCATAATGGCCAAGCCTGTCTTTAAGGTGCTGGTAGCGCTCATCCTTATAAGCAGGGCTGCCTGCATGGAAGAGGGCTTCCAGCTCAGGGTCTTCGAGCTTTAGTAGCTGAGTGGTGCTCTGGCTAAGCGCACCTGCTTTCTTTAAATAGCTCTTTACTGTGTTTTTGCTTATGCCAAGGTTACGGGCAATAGTCCTGTGTTTATTGCCCTGCTTGTGCATCCTCAATAATTGTTTTATCTGACTCATGGGTTTGGGTTTACCGGCCATCGCATTCTTTGTGTTGGTTATAGCTGGCTAATACCGAAACTTCACGAAAAAGTGACAAAAAAAGGGTCAATATGCTCCGGAATTTTATGTTGCACCTTTCCAAAGTGGGTCAACATGCTCCGGAATTCTGCCAGTGCTCCACTGAAAGTGGGTCAACATGCTCCGGTTTTCTCCATCCTTGTCTCATGAAAAAGGGTCAACATGCCCCGGATCTGGGTGCTTGAAGAGCCTTCTTCCGTTTTAGGGGGTCAGTATCCGCCGGATTGGCAGTCTTTGATGGCTTTTTATTGCTGTTTATTTCAGCCGGTCGGGTGGGTCAGCTTAGTCCGGAATATCCAAAAGCTAAGATACATGCATAGAAAGCACTATTGTAGTATTTCATACAGTAAATAAAAAAAAGTCCGGGCAAACATTAGATTTATGAAGATATTCGAAAAAAAATTTTATTGGTACAGTAAGTACAACTCAGAATTGAACTACTTGCCAATCGTAAATTTTGTTTTTATTGCTAAAGGAGCTTCATTTTTTTATACGCATTGGATAGGTATTCAGTTAGTTGTTCTTTTTGTTATCATATTAGTGATAAGTCGCAACAAAGGCAGAGTGGTTTATAAAGTTATATTTTCAGACAATAAGCAGTTATGCACTATATTCTATTATAGATATATCTTCTGGAAACGTTCAGCTTCTATTCCGTATTATTTGCTTAAATATGAGTACTACAAACAAAGAGTTGGTCATTTATCTGCGAAAAACACATTGGTTTTTAAAAACCAAGATAAATATATTGCAGAAATAATGGAAAGTAGAATTAATCAATGGAAAGACCGTGATTTGAAAGACATTATTGCAGTAATTGACAGCCTATCCATTGATTAGTAAAAACAAATACTCCCTCTGAATAAATCAGGAATAATGAGAACGAAAACCACCCAAAACCAAACCTTAAAGTCATTATGCCCGAAAAGCAGAAACAACATCCAATACTTCCTTTTCGGTTTGCAGGATGTACATGCCCGGTTTTACACTCTTTAAAAATAGGCTTACACTCCCTCCTGCACTTTCTGCACCACGGCTTCGGCAACGTGCAAACCATCAATAGCTGATGAAACGATTCCTCCGGCATATCCCGCACCTTCCCCGGCAGGAAAAAAGCCTTTTACAGAAGATTCGCAATGATCGTCGCGTAATATGCGCAGCGGGCTGCTCGAGCGGCTTTCAATGCCGGTCAGCAGCGCATCGCCCTGTGCAAATCCGGGAATTTTACGATCGAATGCTTTCAAGCCCGATTTTATGCCATTGGTCACATAAGGCGGCAGGCAGTCTTTGAGGTTTACGAAAAACGTTCCCGGGCGATAGGTCGGTTTTACAGCGCCAAATCCTTTGGAAACTTTGTCTTTCATAAAATCGCCTACTTTCTGCACCGGGGCGCGATAATGTCCCCGTGCAAGCGAATAGGCTTTGGACTCCCATTTGCGCTGGAAGTTAACGCCTGCCAGCGGATGGTTGGAACCGAAATCGCCGGGACGCACATTGACCAGGATGGCGGCATTGGAATTGAAATTGTCCTGAGCGTAATAACTCATGCCATTGGTTACCACATGATGCTTTTCGCTGGCGGCAGCTACAACGAAACCTCCCGGGCACATGCAAAAGGTATAAACCCCGCGCCCGTTTTTCAAACGGTGACTGAGTTTGTAACGTGCTGTGGGCAAATCGGGATGTCCGGCAAAACGGTCGTATTGCGATTGATCGATAAATTCCCGTTCATGCTCGATACGCACACCAATCGAAAATGTTTTGGACTGCATTTCGATGCCCTTTTGATGGAAAAGCTCAAAGGTATCGCGTGCTGAATGTCCTACCGCAGCGATCAGGATATTGGCCGGAATTTCTTCCTCACGACCGATCAGAACCGAATTTACCTGTCCGTCTTTGATGCGGATATCTGTCATCTGGCTTTGAAAACGGAATTCGCCGCCCAGGGAAATAATTTTGTCGCGCATATTTTTCACCACCTTCCGCAGGATGTCCGTCCCGATATGCGGTTTGGCATCATAGAGAATTTCTGCCGGAGCTCCTGCCGCATGGAATTCCCGAAAAATATAATCTGTGCGCGGATCATTGATGAGCGTATAGAGTTTGCCATCACTAAAGGTTCCTGCGCCGCCTTCGCCAAACTGGATATTGGACTCTGTATCCAGCTCACCGCCACGGAAAAATCCTTCCACATCATCCCCACGTTCTTCCACTTTTTTTCCGCGTTCAAGAATGACGGGACGCAATCCGGCTTTGGCCAGATAAAGCGCTGCAAACAATCCCGCAGGACCGCTGCCCACAATCACAGGCCGGTGTTCCGGTTTGCGGTCGGGCACTAAAATCTGAAAATGAAAAACATCTGCTTTGCGCACACGGTGGCGTTGCATCACTTTAGCAAAATCCTCATCCTTCTCCGCCTTCGCATTCCATTTTTCAAGGACTTGATCATCATCAACCAATGAAACATCAAGCGAATAAACCAACAAAATCCGCTTTTTATTCCTGGAATCCACTGCCTTTTTTACGATTTGCACTTCCGTGATATCCTCTGGTTCAAGGGAAAAGATCTTACATATCCGATCTATCAAAAGCTCCCTGTTTTGTCCTACAAAGAGATTTATTTCTTCAATTCTAATCATATTTCATTTTTAAAGCCGGAACGCATCCGGTGAATCAATTTTTTTTGGAATGTCATTTCCAACAGGAAAACATTCATTTTATTCTGGATTAAATTTTTTATCCAGCATGTTCGGGTTCCAGACACCCTGCCTGTAGCGTCCTTGTCCATAAACTCGTGTTTCTGGTTCAGAATGTTCGAGGTCGAGGCATTTCTTTTGCTGGAAACAAGGAGTCCCGTCTCTACGGGATGACTGGTTTCCATACCAAAGTAACGCTGAGATCGGGCATTATGGACAGAAACTATTTCGTCCTTGCCTATAAACTCGAGAGTTTGCTCTATAAAGTTCAAATTCAAGGCGTGTGAAAAATCTAAACCGCAGTCCCGTAGTTACGGGATGAGGATTTAGATTTTGAGCAACAACGCAGAAGTTGGACTTTATAGACGAACTCTATTTCGTGCAATGGCGTTTAATCACACTATATGCATCCGAAACACCCAACTCACCGCTTTTGCTCAAATCGTTGCAGCCCTTTTCTTTTTCGCCCATAAAAATCCGGGTCAGGCCACGGTTAAAATAGGCATCGCCAAAATTTGGTTCCAGCTCAATGGCTTTAGAAAAATCATTGATGGCTGTTTCATAATTTCTTTTGCGCGCATAGATATTTCCGCGGTTAAACCATGCGGGCGCAAATTCAGGCTCCAGACTGAGCACTTTATCGAGATCAGAAAGGATTTTTTCATAATCGAGTGCACGCTTTTCGGCTTCATCCTCATCGCCCACAGGCGTACCGATCGAAATCCGCTCTTTGCGTTCCTGCTCAATGATATACTCCTGCAGTTCATAGCGCGTATTGGCCCGGTTAAACCAGGCAAAAGCAAATGCGGTATCGCGGGCAATGGCGGTATCGTAGGCCAGCAAAGCGGTATTATAATTCTGAATGATGCCGTTGAGCACACCTTCAAAAAGGGCGGCTTCGGGCGAGTGGGCAGCATCGCGTGGCAGTTCCGACATATCATCAATGCTGGAAATCACCTGATCAATACTGTGGTGCATGCGCTCATTGGTAATTCCAAAACTCATTTTCAGCTTATTGCTTTTATTGAAATCGGAGAAACTTTTATCCCAGTATTCATTGCGTTTGCTTTCCACATAATCTTTATCCGTCAGGAAAAAAGTAATCTGATAGTTTGGTTTCAGGTCGATATATATGCGCTGATACTGCACGCGGCCATCCACCAGATTGGCATTCTGGAAATCTGATTCAAATTCGATAATCCTGCGCAAATGGGCCGAATCGGCCACAGCAAGATAAGCACTATCGGGATTGTCGCCTTGTTTTTGCATGATTTCCATGGCTTTGTTATAATCCTCTCGCGCTCCGTAAGCATCGTTCATATGGCTTTTGCATGATGAACGGTTCATCCAGGCATTGGCAAAATCAGGAAAAAGGTCGATGGCCTTGCTGAAATCTGCGGCAGCTTCGTAATAACGGTCTTCTTCAAAAAGCACACAGCCCCGGTTGTAGAGCGCATAAATATTTTCGGGATTGATTTTCAGCACACTGGCATAATCGGATAACGCCAGGTCAAAACGCTTCATACTGGAAAACAAGATGGCGCGGTTGTAATAGGTCAGGGCATTGTAGGGATCAAAATCCAGCACCGTTCCATAATCGCTCAAAGCGGAAAGTGTATCGCCCTGCTTCAAACGCGCCAGAGCCCGGTTAAAAAAGACCACCGGATCATCTTTATTGATCCGTAAGGCATAATTGTAATCTTCGATGGCCAGATCGTACTGCTCCATATCATAGCGGATCATCCCACGGCGCAGGAAGGCATCATAGTAAAAATGGTTGAGACGGATTGCTTTACTACAGTCTTCGATGGCACTTTGGTAGTTTTTGATGATGCCCTTCACCACACAGCGGTTCATATAAGCCGTGTAATTATCAGGCTCGAGCTGCAAAGCCAGGTTATAATCGGTCAAAGCGCCTTTATAATCGTGCAATGAAAGTTTGGTCACACCACGGTTGATGTAGATATTTGCGTTCAGCGGGTCGATCTCGGCTGCCCGCTCATAATCCTGCAGGGCTTTTTGGTACTGGTTCAGTTTATTATGCGCAATAGCGCGATAATGAAAAGCATGAACGTAGAGCGGATGGATTTCCAGGGATTTCCCAAAATCGTCAGCCGCGCCCTGATAATCACCCAGATTATATTTTGCAATCCCCCGAAAGAGCCAGGCTTCATAAAGCTGTGGCTTCACACGGATGGCGGTATTTAAAAAACTGATGGCTTCGGTATAACGGCCCTCAAAAAGGGAGTGCCTTCCCACTGCAAGAAAATATTCATAATTGACCTGCGAGAAAGCCATTTTACTGAATATCAACAAAAATAGCAGAAGAGTGTATTTACGTATGCATTTCGACATAATCTGATTTTTAGCTAATCGGTGATGAATTTGAGCCATTCAAAGTCAAAACGTTTAAAGCCCATGAAAAGTATTTTCACCAAAGCGTTACAAAAATAGAAAAAGCAGGCCAATGATTTCCCTTTTCTGCTTTTGATTACTTTTGCGGCAAAGTAATTTGATATGATTGTTAAGAAAGCCCTCTTTTCCATACTCGGTGTTAAAACGTACCTCAAACTGGTCAGCAAAGCATTTTTTATTTCGCTCGACAGCGGATTGCTGCGCCGCAAACGTGCTTTTGATTTTCATTATTTTGTGAAAAACCTGATCCGCCCCGGCGATACCATTATCGATATTGGCGCCAATGTGGGCTACTACTCAAAGCTTTTTGCGCGCTACAGTGGAAAAGGCGGTAGTGTCATCAGTGTGGAGCCTGTTTTGCTTTTTCGCGATATCCTGAAATGCAACACCCGGAAATACAAAAATATTCAGATTATGCCTTTTGCACTGGGTGAGGATGACGGGAAAAAAATCCGGATGGGCATCCCGGCAGGCAGCCCGCATTTCCGGCATGGCCTTACCCGTGTGATGGAAGAAAACACCGCTGCAGACCATAGTTTTACGGCAGAAATGCGCCATCCGGCAAAACTTTTTGCAAAAATCAGGCATTGCAATTATATTAAAATGGACGTGGAAGGTTTTGAAATTCATATTATTCCATTGATGATGGATTTCATAAAACAGCACAAACCCTTGATCCAGCTGGAAACCAGCGGCGATAATCTCATCAAAATCAGAAAGGAGCTGGCGGCTGCAGGTTATGAGCCGTATTCGCTTTTTAAAAGCAAACTCACCCCTTTGGATAAAACCCAAAAGGATGAGATTTCGGATGATCTTTTGTTTGTACCTGAGGAGCAGTTGGCTCGATTGGAGCGGTTTATGTAAAAAAATCAGAAAAGATGCGCTTCGAGTGCCTCAGCGACCATCTTTTCTGATGTTATTGATTCAATAGTGCTTATCCATAGAGTCGGGTTTCTGAGCTAGAAAGGTCGATAACGAGGCTTGCGCAGCCCGAAAAAGCAGAGTTTACTGGGGTAAATGAGCATTTTTCGGGCAAGCGTAACGAAGTTAGCGGACTTTATAGACAGAAACTAAATAGTACAGTGACTGGGCCAAATTGTGCCACCTGCTTTTGCATTACTATTCATTCCTGAATACCAGGTTCTCTCCTTCCATATCCACCATGATTTCAGATTCTGCCTGGATTTTACCGGCGAGGATCATCTTTGATAGTTCATTGAGGATTTTGCGCTGGATAAATCGTTTCACCGGACGGGCGCCAAATTGCGGATCAAATCCGTTTTTGGCAATCCATTCCACGGCTGCATCGCTCACTTCTACTTTGATGTTGTTTTTTTCCAGCATTTTTGCCAGAAGCTTCATCTGCAGGCGCACAACACCACCAATTTCTTCGCGGCTAAGCGGGCGGAACATGATCACCTCATCAATCCGGTTCAAAAATTCGGGACGTATGCTCTGCTTCAACAAAGCAAACAATGCCTCCCGGGTTTCATCAAAGAGCGCTTCATTGGCCTCTGAGCCATTGCTTAGTTTTTCCTGAATCAATTGCGAACCCAAATTGGAAGTCATGATGATGATGGTGTTTTTAAAATCCACATTCCGGCCTTTGTTGTCGGTCAGGCGGCCATCATCAAGCACTTGCAGCAAGATATTGAACACATCGGGATGCGCTTTTTCAATTTCATCGAGCAGTACCACCGAATAAGGTTTACGGCGCACAGCCTCGCTCAACTGACCACTTTCGTCGTAGCCCACATAGCCCGGAGGCGCTCCAATCAATCGCGAAACAGAATGCCGTTCCTGATATTCCGACATATCAATGCGCACCATTGAATTTTCGTCGTTGAAGAGGAATTCTGCCAGCGCTTTGGCCAGTTCGGTCTTGCCCACTCCTGTGGTTCCCAGGAAGATAAAAGATCCAATCGGCCTTTTTGCATCCTGCAAACCGGCTCGGCTGCGGCGAATAGCATCGGAAAGCGCTTCAATGGCTTCGTCCTGTCCCACTACTCTTTTATGGAGTTCTTCCTCCAGTTTCAGCAGTTTTTCGCGTTCGCTTTGCATCATACGGCTCACCGGTATGCCGGTCCAGCGCGAAACAACTTCAGCAATTTCTTCGGAACTCACCTCCTCATTGATCATCGGGCTGTCGCCTTGCATCTCTTTGAGTTTATTACGGTTAAGCTCCAGCCTTTCGCCGGCTTCCTTGATCTTGCCATAACGGATTTCGGCCACCAGGCCATAATTTCCTTCGCGTTCGGCACGTTCGGCTTCCAGCTTGAAATCTTCAATATCTTTCTTTGCCTTCTGGATGCCTTCCACTACTTCTTTTTCCGACTGCCATTTGGCCCGGAGCTGATCGCGCTCTTCATTCAGATTGGCAATTTCTTCGTTGAGAAATGCCATTTTGTTTTTATCCTTTTCGCGACGGATGGCTTCTCGTTCGATTTCAAGTTGACGAATCCGCCTTTCTATTTTTTCGAGCGGCTCGGGCAGGCTGTTGATTTCCAATCGCAACTTCGCAGCAGATTCATCGATCAGGTCAATGGCCTTATCCGGCAGAAACCGATCGGTGATGTATCGCTGCGACAGCTCCACTGCCGAAATGATGGCTTCATCGAGGATGCGCACATGGTGATGGGTTTCGTAACGCTCTTTCAATCCACGAAGGATGGAAATAGCCGACTGGGTATCCGGTTCGTCCACCATCACAATCTGGAAACGGCGTTCCAAAGCTTTGTCCTTCTCAAAATACTTTTGGTATTCTTTGAGGGTAGTAGCACCGATGGCGCGCAATTCGCCACGGGCCAAAGCGGGTTTCAGTATATTGGCTGCATCCATGGCGCCTTCGCCTTTTCCGGCTCCTACGAGGGTATGGATCTCATCGATAAAAAGCAAGATTTCCCCATCGGATTCCACCACTTCTTTCACCACACTTTTGAGGCGCTCTTCAAATTCGCCTTTGTATTTTGCACCGGCCACCAGCGCGCCCATATCCAGCGAAAATAATTGCTTGGACTTAAGGTTATCGGGCACATCACCATTTACGATGCGGTGTGCCAGCCCTTCGGCGATGGCGGTTTTCCCCACGCCCGGCTCACCGATTAAAATCGGGTTGTTTTTGGTACGGCGCGACAATATCTGCAAGAGCCTGCGGATTTCTTCATCGCGGCCAATCACCGGGTCGAGCTTGCCATTGGCAGCCAATTGGTTCAGGTCTTTGCCATAACGACGTAGGGCATTAAAATTATCATCGGCATTTTGCGAATCCACATGCGAACCTTTGCGCACCTGGGCAATGGCCTCTTCCAGACTTTTTTTGGTCAGGCCGGCATCCTTGAGGATTTTCCCGGCCTTTCCACCTTGCTCGATCAAAGCCAGCAGTAAATGCTCAATGGAAACAAATTCGTCTTGCATTTTCTGCATCAGCTTCAGGGCTTTTTGCAGCAGAGCAGATGCTTCATTGGAAAGATATTGCTGCCCGCCACTAACGACAGGCAGGTTTTGCAGCTCGCTGTCAACAATGCGGCCGATCATTTGGGGATCCAGCCCGGTTTTTTTCATGATATAGGGCACCAGGTTTTCATCGACCAGCAAAATCCCTTTGAGGATATGCAAATCTTCGATTGCCTGATGATTGTGTGCAGCAGCAATTTCCTGTGCTTTTTGCACTACTTCCTGTGCTTTTATTGTAAATTGATTAAAATTCATTTGTCTTCTCCTTTCAAATTTTCATACGGCCACAGATCAAAAAGCAAACCAATAGGAAAAAGAAGACAAAATGGACATGGACGCTATATAAAACACTCATTATTATGACATTATGGCCGTTTTATGGGTTTTATACTAATTTTTTATGACAATTTTTCCGGTCGATCAAATATAATCATTTGATAAGCAACCCCAAAAACCCACCAGAGTCTAAGTAAATATACCAACAACAAAAGTATTGTCATTAAAGAGAGTTTAAGGATTAATTTACGATAAAATTATTTTGGAATTCAATATTATAACATATATCCAATACAGTATCCTTATGAAAAAGAACATTCTATTCATCTTTTTTGGACTTATTCTCAGTTCTCTTATTCACGCTCAGGGAGATTCCGTCTGGCGAAGATTGTATATGCAAAATGGAAAGGCACAAAATCTATCTATTTGTCCTGATGGAGGGTATCTCATGACCTACAAACACCACAGCAACTCATTGCAAAGAGCATTTATTTCAAAAACTGATATTAATGGAAACACTCTTTGGGTGAAAGAAATAATAACCAGAGATGAGAATGACCTTCGGGCTACAACAATTATAGATAATTGCTATCAAGATAGCTCAGGATCATACTATATGTCAGGAATGACACAACAATTAAACACTAGAGCAAATCCAAATCCATTATTGATTAAATTAAGCCCATCATTTGAAAAAATCTGGGCAATAAGCAGTCAAACACCTAATCATGCCGATCAATGTAGAGATTTAACACTAAGCCCTAATGGTTTTATTTATGCATTATACAATAATGTTCCTGCATTCATGGATTCAGCAACTTACTCCATATTCAAATATTCAAAAGGTGGAGAAATTCTTTGGAGGACTCCAATTCCCGGAATACATATTGACACCATGTATCTCTATCCTCTCTTTGAAAGAATTGAAGCGACAGGAGAAAACGGTGTAATAGCCTGTGGAGATGGATGGTATGGGAACGAACAGATTGGTTATGTTTCCGTACCGTGCTATTGTTTTATAGATAATTCAGGCAAATTAATTAACACTTGGTTACCTGAGGTTCAAGACACATTTTTCATGGGAAGTTCGTTTAACTCAGTAATATTTCCAGACAACAACATTATGATTGGATTGGGAGAATCAAATACTTCAATAAGCACAAGCCCTGCGCTTTACATCTATGATTATTATGGCAATAGGATTGCAAATAATATTTCCATTAAACAGCATGGATATAGCAAGGCACTATTCTATGATGCTGTACCCCTAAACAACCAAACGCTTATCTGTTCAGCGGTTTGGTGGCCTGGTTATGACTATCCGGACACACTGGAATACCTGGATTATAGCAGACAAAGTTTAGCCGTTAAAGTAGATACGAGTGGAGAGATACAAAAAATCAAGAGCCTTGTTTATTACCCGAATAATCCATTTATCTATACCGCAAAAACACCTGACAATAAGTTCCTGTTTTTAGGAATGGATTACGATGAAGATTCCTTACATTATTTAGCCCTCTTCAAACTCAATTCCGATCTGGAATACGACAGCCTGCAAACCGACACCAACCATTACGACCCCTGGTGCCCGGGCGGCATCAGCAGCGGGGCTGTGGAGTTTTATTCGGAGGATTTTATTATTACCACAGCCACGGGCGAGCTGCCCAAAAAGCCGGAAAACAAAATACAAATAGCACCCAACCCGGCAAAGGAGCATATAAACATTAGTTTTGAACATTGTCCCGGGGATAAACAGTTGAATATCTTCAATCAAAAAGGCCAGTTAATGGACAGGATAATCATTACAGAAAGCACTCATAAGTACACTTTAAGCCTTGGAACCTACCCTGCCGGAACATATATTGTACAGCTATATTGCAATAATACTTTGGTGGATGCCCGGCAATTCAGCATCATTAAATAAATTCTTCAATCAAAACAGGGAGCTTACAGCTCCCTGTTTCCAATACTTCAAATCATGAACAAATTTTTCATACTTATTATCATAGCATGTCCGTTTCTATTAGCAGCCCAGCAGGATTACACATGGAAACGCCAGATTCAATATAGCACTGCTGCCGAGGATATTTATATATGCAAAGACGGAGGTTATTTGCTTACTTATAACCTATACAGCCAAGGACAGTACATAATGGGTATTATTGCAAAAACCGATATCAATGGCAATATATTATGGGAAAAGGAAATACACATTTACGCCATAGACGGCCAGGAAACAAAAAACGCCATACACAATAGCATACAGGATTCTGCAGGGAATATTTATGGAATCGGCTCATTCTATAGCTATACTTCCTCCTATAAAAATCCATTCATTTTTAGTAACTAATCAGTGTCAGAAAAAAATCAATCCTTATTAACAATTTTCGCTGTGGCTTGTGAATAACTTTCTGGGGTTGATGCGTTTAAAGGCTCTGTGATTTTGCTATTTGTTTGCCTTTGGATTTCGGGTTTAAATATTGGGTTCTCCTTGGGGTATTTTTCAAAAATCATTGGCTGTTCACAATTTGCTGTTTCCTGTGTTCGTAACTAAACCGCTGGTAATTTGACTTTTGCCTCCAACCTACACTACTTTTGAAAGAAAAAAGTTTTGGACAAAGATTTCATTATACAAGAGCTTTTCAAAAGGATCGGCCAGCTTGAAAGAAGACTGGAAGCCCTTGAGTTGGAAAACAAAAAACTCAAAGAAAAGCTTGCCAAATACCAAACACCAAAAAACAGCAACAACAGCTCAATACCTCCCTCCCAAGATCAGAACCGCCCTAAGCGCAGGAGTTTGAGGGAAAAGACAGGGCGTAAGCCAGGCGGACAGGCAGGGCGGAAAGGAAACACACTTAAGATGGCCCAAGTGCCTGACACTATTGAGAAGCACATCCCCTCATATTGCAAGTGTTGCGGAAAAGACCTTGCTTCTTTGCCCGTACAATTAGCCGGTAAACGCCAGGTATTTGATATTCCCGAGATAAAGTTACATGTCACAGAACACCGGGTATATAAAAAGGTTTGCAGTTGTGGCCATGAAACCAAGTGTGATTATCCATCTCAGGCCAATGCCCCGGTAAGCTATGGGAACAACATTGAAAGTTTGATCGGGTATTTCCATACCAGGCAGTACCTGCCCTTTCTGCGTATGAAAGAACTTTTCAGGGATGTTTTCCACGTTCCCATAAGCGAAGGGGGCATCCATTATTTGCTCAATAAACTAAAGCGTAAGGCCCAACCAGCCTATGACCTAATAAAGCAAAAGTTGCTTTCGGGAGGATATTGTTTTTCTGTAGGAAGTGATGAGACAGGAGTTAAGGTTGATGGCAATAAGCACTGGGCATGGACATGGCAAAACCAAGAGGCTACATTCATTACCATCACTGACAACAGGGCACAGAGGAGCATTGGCAATACATTTAAAGATGGGTTTAAAAACTCTGTGTTGGTACATGATTGCTGGAAGAGCCATTTTAATACTGCTGCGCTGTCGCACCAGATTTGTATGGCACATCTTTTACGTGACCTGAATTACTTGTCAGAAAGGTATGGGCATAAATGGAGCAGGATATGCAAACGGCTGTTTCAAACGGCACTGGATTTGAAGAAAAAAATGGACAATGCGGGCTGCTACGTACATAACCCAAAGAGGAACGCAATTGAAAACAGGCTGAACAGTTTACTGAAAGCAGAACTGCCGGAAAAACACAACGAATTGCTTGCATTCAAAAAAAGGCTCGTCAAATACAGGGACTATATCTTCACCTTCTTATATCACCCAGAAGTCCCGCCAGACAATAATGCTTCTGAAAGGGCAATCCGAAACATAAAAGTAAAACAGAAAGTTTCAGGTCAATTCAGATCGACCGAAGGAGCGGATGCCTTTGCTGTTTTGAGATCAGTTACTGACACAATTATCAAGAATGGACAGAGTGTTGTGCCTGCTTTGGGAACTATCGCTAATTTGCAGACTGATTAGTTACCATTTTTAAACTAAATCCATTGGGCGAAAAAGAATGGGGGCTTATGTATGACAGCCCTGACTATAACGCACATGGATACGATATTGCCTTTGCCAAAGATGGCAACCTTATTGCACTGATGCGCGACATTTTTCCTGACGAATCACTGACAAAGTGCAATATCCTCAAATACAGCCCCCAGGGCGAATTGATCTGGAACTGCCCTGTGCCCTCATTTGCAAGCGATACCAATACAGGCGCACCCTACATCAGGGATATAGAGGTGCTGCCCTCAGGCGATATTATTGGGGGCGGAGATTGTTATTACCAGATCCGCTATATGTTTTGGCAAAGAAGCCCTTTTGTAGCACGGATTAACAATTCCGGCAGGCTGGCCTGGGATCATGTGCCCCGCACCAAAGATACGGTTTCACCGGTAAATATTGATAAAATCCTATTATTAGAAGAAGGCAATGAGTTTATCGGGCTGGGCGAACATTTGTTCCAAAACTTCAGCAGCCCTACCCTTTTCCGCTACGATATTTCGGGGCACAATATCAAAAACAACCGCAGTTTTGAGTTTGATGGTTACACTAATACTCAGTACTATTCCGGTGCACTGCTCAATGATTCCATTTTAATTGCCTCAGGGAGATGGTGGCCCAAAGATACCACAGCAGACACTCTGCCTTATTTTGAATATTACGGCAAAAGGCTGGCCGTTAAACTGGATACCAGCGCAAAAATTATTAAAACCAAAATGCTAATAGATGATAATAAAGGAATACCGCCGCACGTAGCCAAAACACCGGATGATAAGTTCCTGTTTTTTGGTTATGAATTTGATGAGAACACAATCCCCACCACCGTACTTTTCAAACTCAATTCCGATCTGGAATACGACAGCCTGCAAACCGACACCAACCATTACGACCCCTGGTGCCCGGGCGGCATCAGCAGCGGGGCGGTAGAGTTTTATGCGGAGGATTTTATTATTACCACAGCCACGGGTGAGCTGCCCAAAAAGCCGGAAAACAAAATACAAATAGCACCCAACCCGGCCCAAGGGCAGATCAACATCCATTTTGAAGCCCTGCCAGAAAAAGGCGAGCTGCTTGTTTTCGACCTGCAAGGCAGGATGCTGGCCACTTATCCATTGCCACAGGGCACAGAAGAATATATTTTATCTTTGGAGGGCTACAAAAGCGGGAACTATATTTTGCAGGTCGTTTGTGGGAATGATTTTGTAGGAGCACAGCAGTTTGGGGTGATAAATTAAACTTTTGCTATGATGAATACAGACCCGATAATATCAAATAAAGTCTTCCCCCTCATCCGGCAAAACCTGATGCAGATTGGCCATGATCCCAACAGTTTAGCGGCTACCTATGCCCGCAACATACTGCTTACGGCAAAAGCCATAGAATATTCCGAACCGCTTTACCTAAAGGATGAAGGTTTTAAATCGGGCAATGCAGAAGACCCTTTTGAGAAATACAGAAAGCTGGAAATAGCTGAAAAATACACACCAAAGCTTAGCGTTTATCCAAACCCTGCAACAGAAAAGCTCAACATCCGTTTCTCAGAATTGAAAAACAGCGCCTTACTGACCGTATATGATGCCAATGGAAAAATTATGGATGCCATTATGCTTTCCAATGGCATGGGGCAATATAAATTGAATTTGCAAAATTATCCTACGGGCAGTTATTTCCTGAAATTAGCTGATAAAAACCATTCAATCGGAACCCGGACTTTCAATGTAATTAATAATTAACACTTTAGCAGTCGGGAAATGTTTCGGTTTCCTGACTGCTTCAATAATACCCAAAAGCAATATCAAATTATGAAACTATATATAACCCTAACCCTGGTTTTAGTCCTAAACTCACTTCTTATCAAAGCTCAAAATGATTCCATTTGGAAGGCCGTAATAAGCCACAATTCTCGCTCAAGAAAAATTAACATTAGCCAGGATAATGGAATACTATTGACTCACAATTTAAGCAATAATGGCTTTTCTTATCAAGGCCTTATCTCTAAAACAGATATTAATGGAAACAAACTCTGGGAGAAAAGCATACACACTTTTGACATGCTTCATGAGGAAACTTCCAATTATATTGTACAAAGCCAGCAGGACAACAATGGCAATATATATTCCATTGGAGGCACAAAAGCTTTAAGCCCAAACAACGACCCTTTCCTGATAAAGCTTAATGCATGTGGCGAAAAAGAATGGGCCATGCTTTATTATTCGCCGGAAATACTTAATTATGGTGTTGATCTTGCATTGGCTCCTGATGGCAATATTGTAACCCTAATGCGCTATCTTGACCCAAATGCTTCGGGAACGGAAAGCTATATCCTTAAGTATTCCCCAGAAGGGGAACTTATTTGGAACTGCCCATTGCATTCCTATGCCGGCGACAGCAATATTATCCTTCCATTAATCCGTGATATAGAAATGCTGCCATCGGGCAATACCATTTGTGCCGGGGAATGCTATTACCGTTGGGATTCTCTGGAATGGTTTTCAAGCCCCTACTATGCATGTGTCAGTCCCGATGGGGAATTCCTTTGGGCAGACGCCCCCAGCATCAGGGATACTGTTTTCTTAGGCGGGGCTTTAAAAGCTTTAAATTTTCCGGATACCGAAAAATTTATTGGCCTGGGGGAATTCAAATTTGAGTACAGCAGCCCGGCACTCAATGTATATAATGCAAACGGGCAAAATACAGCCAACTATCAATCCTTTCATTTTGATGGATATAAGCCGGCGCATTATTATTCCGGTGCTCTTTTGAATGACAGCATATTAATTGCTTCAGCACGTTGGTACAGAGACCCTGAAGCTCCGGACACTTTACCCTATATTGAATATGAATACCAAAGCCTGGCCGTAAAGCTGGATACCAATGGAAGTATTATTAAAATAAAAAGCCTTATCAAAAACCTTCCAAACCTTAGTTCTGATGTAAATAAGACCAAAGACAATATGTTTCTCTTTTTTACGACAGAATTTGATGAAGAAAACATCCCCACCACCGTACTTTTCAAACTCAATTCCGATCTGGAATACGACAGCCTGCAAACCGACACCAACCATTATGACCCCTGGTGCCCGGGCGGCATCAGCAGCGGGGCAGTAGAGTTTTATGCAGAGGATTTTATCATTACCACTGCCACGGGAGAGCTGCCCAAAAAGCCGGAAAACAAAATACAAATAGCACCCAACCCGGCCAGAGAGCATATCAACATTAGTTTTGAAGCCCTGCCGCAAAAAGGCGAGCTGCTTATTTTCGACCTGCTGGGCAGGATGCTGGCCACTTATCCATTGCCACAGGGCACAGAAGAATATATTATATCTTTGGAGGGCTTCAAATGCGGGAACTATATTTTACAGGTTGTTTGTGGGACAACATTTTGTGGTTCCAAACAGTTTAGTGTTTTAAATCAATAATATTTGCTATGCCCAACAAAAGAACACTGGTAGTCGGAGCCAGCACAAATCCGGGACGATATTCTTTTAAAGCTGTTCAAATGCTCCGTCAAAAAGGATATGAAACGATTGCCTTAGGAGCCAAAGAAGGAAAAATTGCAGGCACACCGGTTCAAACGCATTGGCCTGAAAATACGGAAATTCATACCATCACAATCTACCTGCGGCCGGAACTGCAAAAACAATACTTTGAGCAAATCAAAGCAAGCCGCCCCAAACGTATTATTCTTAATCCCGGCACGGAAAATAAGGAAATCAGGGATTTTTTGAAAGATGCCGAAATTGAAATCCATGAGTATTGTACTTTGGTGCTCTTATCGACCGGGCAGTTTTAGGTTTTGCAGCCACACCCATGAATCACCTGGCCGATTTATTAATACCTGGACTTCTTTGCTGTATTAAAAATTCTTCCTTTTGTCTTGGCACAAAAGGAACAAAAAGCCAAGTCAAAACAATGCTTCCACCCGCTCTTTCAGGCGCTAAGAATTCTACATCAAAGTAGTGCCTCGTTCCTCAGCAAAGCTCACGCCCATTGATAGAATTCTAAGCGTCTGAAATTCACCCGCTTCTTGCCCGCCGTTTTGACTGGCCAACGCACGGTCTAAACGAGTCAGATTGTTGTATTAAAAGAAATAAAATACTTCAAAACATCCTCAATACCTTCATTCTCCTTTTAATATGAATTTTTTCATGAGAAACAATAAGCTGGAGACTAAAACAGTAAACATTCGTTCTTTCTATTGTTGTTTGCTTCGTATTGGGATATTTTATGAATAATTCAACCGAATGCCACGGAATAAATTTTAATTTTTTCCGTTTAGCAATATTGCTAACTTTGCTTCAAATTTTTTGGCCAAAATGCACATGAAAAGAATATCTTTCTATCCGGTTTTCCTGACAATCGTTCTGTTTTTTACCATAAATCATTCTGCTCACAGCCAGATAATTGGCGCAGAATTTCCCGACGGTACGCTTTGCACAAACGACACCATTGCGCTGAGCCTGATCCTGGAAGACGCTACATTCGCCAGTTTCGACCTCAACATCAGCTTTGACGAAAACCTGATTTCATTCGATTCGATGTCGTACCAAAACCCATATTTTTTCAGGGACAGCATCAAGGTAAGCAATACGGGAAATACGATCAATATGCAATGGGACAATGCAGAAGACCTGATGTTTGGTTCAGGCATTTTGCTGCAATTGCAATTTGAAGGAATTGCTGCCGGAAACACAGCCATAACATGGGAAGCCAGTAATTTTAAAGATAAAGACGGCGTCGATCTACCCACCAACTATACTGCAGGCGGACTGACTATTTTCCAATCGGGCATCACCTATACACTAACGCAAATCAATAAAGGCTGCCTCAAGGACGATAAAGGCCAGGTAGCCATCAATGTTACGGATGGCGTTGAGCCCTACTCTTTTTTATGGTTTACCGCTCCCAAGCAAACTACACAAGTAGGCTACGGACTTCCTGCCGGCGAGGTAAAAATGCGCATCACCGACGGAAACGGCTGCCCCTACGATGATTCATATTTTGTGGAAATCATCCCCGCTCCGGAAATCAGTTTTGAAATCGATCCGGATACAGGATACATTTACAAACCTACCATTGAGTTTATCAACACCTCAACAGAAGGCGAAGGCTGGTTGTGGGATTTTGGTGACACGACCGCTCAGGCAACTACTTATAATGCAACGCACACTTACGTAAGGGTAAACACCTACCCGGTGACACTTACCGCCAATAACGCGGACGGTTGTGATACCAGCGTAGTAATGGACGTAAGCATAAAAGAAGTTGACCTCTTGATTCCCAATGTTTTTACCCCAAATGGTGATGGCATCAACGACTTTTTTGAAATCGTGGAAAACAACAACCACGAAGCCAAGCTGGAGGATATGTTTATCAGCAGCGAACTGGCTGTTTTTAACCGCTACGGCAAAAAAGTATTTGAAAGCACAAATTATATGAACGACTGGGACGGCAATGGCCTGGGCGATGGCGTATATTATTATGTACTGAATTGCCGCGGATTATTTAGCGAAGAAGCTTATAAGGGGGTTGTGCATATCGTGGGCGCCTCGAATTAGTTTCTGTCTATAATATCTCCCGAAGCTTTGGGATTATTCTCGGTATTGAAACCAGTTACTTTGGCAAGCCCAGCACAGGCATACCGTACGTACGGGACTCCTTATATTCGGTACAACACGGAATTTCGTGGAAAGAAAAATTACTATATTTCAAAACAGATTCCTCCAAAGTGTTCCTCATGCTTCGGAAACTTTGTCGGAATGACGCGTTTTACAATGTCAGAGGGCAAATGCGGCGAGGACGTAATTGAGATAAGCTATTATGTCCTCGCCGCATTTGCCTTAAACGCCTAATAAACAGCGTCATTCCGACCGGAACAAAGCCAAACGAAATGATTAAGGCTTTGTCCCGATAGTTATCGGAAGGGAGGAATCTGTTAGGGATCAATAGTTTATTAATAAATATCGGCATAGTCATTTTTTCAAACATTATAATTACCCACGAAATTACTGGTAGAACCTTATTTTCAATTCCAAGAACACCTCGACCTCGAACATTCTGAATCAGAAACCCGACATTATAGACAGACTCTAGATAGAGTTCGTCTATAAAGTCCAACTTCTGCGTTGTTGCTCAAAATCCAAATCCTCAAATACTTGAGTATTATCCGGTTTGGATTTTTCACACGCCTTGAATTTGAACTTTATAGAGCAAACTCTCGACTCTGTGGACAAGCTCTAGATAGTTTCTGTGAGGAAATTCTCCGGGGCATCATTCCAAATGATTTATAGAATCCTTTCTGCAGCCTGGGCAATCCATGACGCGGTAAGCTCGTATTTTTCCATCAGTTCTGCAGGTTTCCCCGATTCCCCAAAGCTGTCTTTCATTCCAATAAAATCCATTTTTACAGGATGATGTTTTGCCAGGACTTCCGCAACAGCACTGCCCAGTCCTCCGGCAATCTGATGTTCTTCGGCGCAAATTACTTTAGCCGTTTTCTTGGCTGCCGCGATGATGCTTTTTTCATCCAATGGTTTTATGGTATGAATATTCAGCACCTGGGCCGAAATACCCTTGGCTTTCAGGAGTTCTGAAGCCCTGATGGCCTCCCAAACCAAATGCCCTGTTGCAATAATGCTCACATCATCGCCATCACACATTAATTGCGCTTTCCCGATTTGAAAATCCTGATCTTCGGCAGTAAAATCCGGCACAGCTTCCCGACCGAAACGAATATAAACCGTCCCGTCACATTTATCAATGGCTGCCATTGCGGCCAGTCGGGCCTGCGTAGCATCACAGGGCGAAAGTACGGTCATATTGGGCAAAACGCGCATCACGGCAATATCTTCCAAAGCCTGGTGTGTGGCTCCATCCGGTCCAACGGAAATTCCGGCATGAGCTCCGCCAATTATGGCATGCACATTATTATAACATAAGGATATCCTGATCTGATCCAAAGCCCTCATGGCAGCAAAAACACCATAAGTGCTGAAAACGGGGACTTTACCGCTTAAAGCCATTCCGGCAGCAACCCCAACCGCATTTTGCTCGGCAATGCCCAAACTAAAAAAGCGCTCAGGAAATGTTTCTGCAAAAAGGTTCATGGACACACTGGAAGTGATATCGCTCCCCAATCCAACCACTTGTTTATTCTTTTTTGCTGCATCACGGATTCCTTCTCCAAATCCGATGCGCGTAGGTTTATCTGATTTATTGATCCAGTCCATGATGTTTTTTGATTTGTTGGATAAAATCTTCTACTTGCTCTGCATTCGGAGCTTTCCCATGCCAGCGGTAATCGTTTTCTATGCTTTTCACTCCGGCGCCCATTTTGGTTTTCGCAATAATGAGGCAGGGTTTATCATCAATCTGATGCGCTCTCCGAAAGGCGCGGGCGATATCCTGCAGGTCGTTCCCATCGCAATGGATGACGTGCCAGTTGAATGCCTCCCACTTGCCGGAAAGAGGCTCGAGCCGCATCACATCTTCGGTTTCGCCATCAATTTGCAGGCCGTTGCGGTCGATGATGGCAATCAGATTACTGAGCTTATAATGACCGGCACTCATAGCCGCCTCCCAAACAGAGCCTTCCTGCAACTCACCATCACCGAGGACACAAAATGTCCGCCGGTTTTTGGCGTCCATCCGGGCAGAAAGCGCCATGCCTACCGCTACGGACAAGCCCTGACCCAGGCTTCCTGCAGAGAGTTCCAGTCCGGGCAGCCCGTGGTCCCTGCCGGGATGTCCCTGCAAGCGCGACCCTAATTTCCGCAGACTAAGCAATTCTTCCTGAGGGAAATATCCGGATTCGGCCAAAGCGGCATATAAAACCGGAGCCACATGCCCAATGGATAAAACAAGCCGATCACGTTCTGGCCAATTTGCTTCCTTTGGATTATGCTTCAGTTCAGAAAAATACAGGAAGGCAAAAATATCCGCCAGCCCCAGGCTTCCACCTGTATGTCCTGATCCGGCAGCCCGGAGCGAGCGAACGATATTGCAACGGATATTGCAAGCTCTTTTGTTCAGTTGATCAAAATTCATACGCATTCATTTTGCTGAAAAAACAAATGTAGTGAATTCACCTCAATGAAAATTACAATTAGAATAAATCTAAATAAACACAAAAACAGGCTCAAGCTGAAAATAATGCCGATATTTGCGCATTCAAGTACTTAAATTATATGTCGAAAGTCGTACAACTATCCGAAGCTTCCTCCATTGCCATACATGCTATGGTGCTTATCGCCCGCTCTAAGGAGCACATCAATGTAAACCGGATTGCAGAACTTACCGGTTCTTCACGAAATCATCTTGCCAAAGTGATGCAACGACTTGTAAAAGAAGGCTTTGTACGCAGCACACGCGGGCCTGCCGGGGGATTTATCCTCAATAAAAACATGGATGAAATTAGCTTGCTCGACATATACGAATGCATCGAAGGGCCCATCGAAGTGGGACATTGCCCGCTCGACCGTCCGGTTTGCCCCTTTGACAAATGCCTGATGGGCGGCATTGTACACGATACTACCAAACAAATCAAAGACTACTTCAAAAAACACACGATCAAAGACCTGCTCGCATAATTTTTTATCAAAAAAAACTTGCAGCAAAAAAAATTATAACTATATTTGCGTATTCAAATACCTAAATACAATAATCAACCTTTAAAAATTTGCATATGAGTATGTTTTGTTTTCAATGTCAGGAAGCGGCCAAAGGAACAGGCTGCACCATTGCCGGGGTATGTGGCAAAAAAGCCGAAACCTCAAACCTCCAGGATTTGCTGATCTATACAGCCAAAGGCGTAGCAATTTATTCATCCGCACTACGCTCTGAAGGCATTTCGGAAGGCCGTGCCAACCATTTTTTGATGAATGCGCTCTTCATCACCATTACAAACGCGAATTTTGATGATGCGGCCATCAAAGAAGCCATAGCCAAAGGTTTGGCAATCCGCGATGAGTTAAAGGGAAAAGCCCGCACTGCCGGCATGGAAATCCCTTTTGACAAGCAGGATGCAGCCAACTGGCATGCCACTGAATCAGGCATGGACATCAAAGCCACAACGGTTGGCGTTTTGAAAACAGAAAATGAAGATGTGCGTTCGCTCAGGGAACTCCTCACCTATGGCCTCAAAGGAATGGCCGCATATGCTGAGCACGCCTACAACCTGGGGCATGAAGACGAAAGCATTTACGCTTTTCTGGAAAAAGCACTTCTGGCAACCATCAATGATGAACTCAGTGGTGAAGAACTCACAGGACTTGTGCTGGAATGCGGAAAATTTGGAGTTGACACCATGGCCCTGCTCGATAAAGCAAACACATCGGCTTACGGAAATCCGGAAATCACAGCCGTAAATATTGGCGTGCGCAACAATCCGGCGATACTCATTTCCGGCCATGACCTGAAAGACTTAGACGACCTTTTGAAGCAAACCGACGGCACTGGTGTTGACGTTTATACGCACAGCGAAATGCTTCCCGGCCATTACTATCCGGAATTTAAGAAATACGAACATTTTGTAGGCAATTACGGTAATGCCTGGTGGAAACAAAAAGAAGAATTCGAGTCATTTAACGGTCCGATCCTCTTCACAACAAATTGTATCGTACCTCCCAAAAAAGATGCAGCTTATGCCGATAAAGTTTATACTACCGGCTCATCGGGATATCCCGGATCCAAGCATATCGCCGACAGGAAAAACGGAGAGATGAAAGATTTCAGCGAAATTATTGAACATGCCAAAAAATGCGCTCCTCCCACCGAAATCGAAAGCGGAGAAATTGTGGGCGGTTTTGCACACAATCAGGTTTTGGCACTGGCCGATAAAGTGGTTGACGCCGTAAAAACCGGTGCGATTAAGAAATTTGTTGTGATGGCCGGTTGTGATGGGCGAATGAAAGAGCGCAGCTACTACACCGAATTTGCCGAAGCACTGCCACAGGACAGCGTCATTTTAACGGCCGGCTGTGCCAAATACCGTTACAACAAACTGCAACTGGGCGATATCGGTGGAATTCCACGCGTATTGGATGCCGGGCAATGCAACGATTCATATTCACTGGCTGTAATCGCATTGAAACTGAAAGAAGTTTTTGGTTTGGACGACATCAACAAACTGCCCATCGTTTATAATATTGCCTGGTACGAGCAAAAGGCGGTAATTGTTCTTCTGGCTTTGCTTTATCTCGGCGCGAAGAACATTCACCTAGGCCCTACCCTTCCGGCATTCCTCAGCCCCAATGTGGCAAAAGTACTGGTCGAAAACTTCGGTATTGGAGGGATTACCACTGTGGAAGACGACATCAAAGCTTTCATGAATTAAAAAACAATCAGGTGCGCGAAAACCTGATAAATTATGGATGCGAAACCCGTGCTATGGTACGGGTTTTTTTATTGTTTTTTCAGTTCAGCCGCATGAAATGCCAATGGCAATAGTGTATCAATATTGTTGATGAGTTGGATCTTTCCTGTTTCACCACTAAGGATAACGCGCACGGCCTGTTGTTGCCGGTTTTCATATTCTGCCATCACCTGCCGGCAGGAACCACAGGGCGTAACCGGCTGGCTGATCGTAAAATTATGGGAGCGTGCCGTGATGGCAATAGTCAGGATTTTAGCATCAGGATATTGTGATGAAGCATAGAACATGGCCACACGCTCAGCGCATAAACCTGAGGGATAAGCCACATTTTCCTGATTATTGCCTGTGATAATTTTTCCATTGTCGAGCAATAAAGCCGCGCCAACATTATATTCAGAATAAGGGGCATAGGCTTTTTCACAGGCTTTTGCTGCTTCTGTCAACAGTTTTTGGTCACTTTCAGAAAGCTCGTTGATGGAATCAAATTCTTCTATTTCGTATTGAATGGTTTTCTTCATAAGGCTAAGTTTTCGGTATTTTTACGACAGGGCGCTCAAAAAGTTACCTTCCGGCATCTTCTTTAAGCGGTGCACAGAAGAGCAGGAAAGCATTAAAAAAAGCAAAAAAGGTCAGGCCGGCCTGTGACTCGATGGTATCTTCATTTATAAAGGAAATCAAAACGATTAACAGGAATGACAAATAAAGGAATTTACGTGCATGCGGAAAGTAGATCAGCGGGTAAATAAGGCTTATCAAAAACCACAAAAAACCAATAATTCCAAACGCGATAAAAATAGAGATAAACTGATTATGCGACCGCATTCCTGTTCCGGCCAAAGTAGAATCCATTGCTTTCAATTCCTTTCTGAATACATCAGGCACATCGCCTGTGCCGGCACCGATAAGGAAATGCTTATCAATAATGCGCAGCGAAGCTTTCCACAGTTCGATGCGCTGCATCATGCTGTTCCCTTTGGCTTCCCCTTCATAAACATAATTGTTATAACCGATAATCGCCTGACGAATCCTGTTTTTCAATGGATTATCTGTCAAATAGTTATGATTTGCAACGCCCTGTTCGATATAATAGATATCTTTTCCCGACAATGCATAAACCCCTTCATAATCCTTACGCAAATCTTTGGAAGCCAGATACCGGATCAGAGTCCATCGCAAAACCTGGCCTTGCCGGTCCAGGCCGTCATAATCCAGTTCGGAGCGTTCGTTCCAGGCTTTTTTCAGCTCAGGATAGGAAATATACAAGCCCACATAGCGCCCGTCTTCAACCATAAAACGAAGTGTATCGTGTTTGTATTTATGGCCCAGCTTCGTTTTGTTGTCGAGCTTTTTTAAATCAACCGGCTCCACTTTTGTAAGCTCATCTATGGTAATGGAGGTGTAAACCGCCAGCGAACTTATAACAGCCAGGATCATGGAAGCAAAAACCAATCTGCTGACAAGCCCCTGCCTGCTCCAGATTAGATAGAGCCCGATAAACAGCAGCAGGATAACAAAAATGACGATTCCGGTCATTGCGCCCAGGATCAGCAGGAAAAAACCCAGCCAAATAAAAACCGCAATGAGTGCCGGCACAGACCATTTCCAGGGCAATGATTTTTGTTGAATCAAATACAAAGCCACCATAGCGGCGAGGCAGACATTCAGAGAGAAACGTATATGACTAATAAACAACGATATACTGCGACTATCTGTAACATCTCCAAAATACGCGATCCAGGAAGATATAAATGTGTTGCTCAAAACAGCGAGGACAAAAACAAGGAGCAGCCCATCAAACTGTTTCTTCGACAAACGCGGCATGGTAGAAAAAATCAATGGAAGGATTAAAAGGGGCACTTTAATCCGGAGGTCTTTCACGGCATAATTAAAATCGGAAGTATAAATCAAACCCACCACATGCAGCAAAAAAATACTGCTCACCACCACGGCCGGCTTGTTCCTGAAAAAAGATTTCATTTTCTCTTTCAGGTCACCATCAAGAAGCCAGAGCAGCAACAATCCCATTTGCGACATCGACATCACATATTTCGACAAAGGCACTGCTGCGATGAGCAAGCCCAGCAAAATGATGTATGCCGGCTGTGAATATTGTCGCTTCAGGATTCCAGCCATGAACTATTCGTTTTTATTGTCCGGAACAGATTTCCCTGCCAGGATATCGGTATAAAGCGGGTAATCATTAAGGATACGGATTGCTTCCTGCACTTCCGGATCGGAATCGAGGGAAGCTTCGATGCGGCCTTCCTGCAGATAATACCGTGCAATTATTTCGAGGCGGAGCAATTTTTCTATTTCATCGAGATGTCGGTTAAAATCCTGCTTTTTATGTTCCAGCACACTCTTATGCAGTGAAGCCAGTTCTTCTTCCACAAGGGTTTTATATGCTTCACTTTCGAGTGCTGATTCGAGTTTTTCGAGCAAAGCTTCGGAGCGGGTTTTATAATCCACCTCGCGCGTTTGCGTGAAAATGCGAAAATCTTCCATATCGTCATCACTCAAAACAAAATCTGCCGGCACAGGGATTTCCTTATGTTTATTATAGTAATCTGTAGAGAAATCAAAGATATGATATCCGCCGTACAGGCTGGCAGCAATATTACTAAATTCCTGTGGTTCAATGATTATATCAGGCTTTATGCCTTTACCGTCCATCACAACACGTCCGCCCTGTGTTTTAAATTCCTGGCGCAGGCTATCAGGGATTTTTTCGGCTTTATTTCCATTTTTATGGGTATAATCTATGGCCTGGATACATCGCCCGCTGGGGATATAATATTTGGCGATAGTAATTTTCATTTGTGCATTATAATTCAGGGGCACAACATTTTGCACCAGCCCTTTCCCAAAAGTAGGCTGACCGATCACTACTGCCCTGTCGAGATCCTGCATGGCACCGGCAACGATTTCGGATGCCGAGGCACTGTTGTTATCTACAAGGAAAACAATCGGGATTTTCGTATCTAGTGGTTTATTACTGGTTTGGTAGGCTTGATTGCGCGCTTTGAGTTTTGCGCGTGTTTCTACCACTTTGGTTCCCTGCGGCACAAACAGGCCCACAATATCCACCGCTTCATTCATCAGTCCGCCGCCATTTCCCCGCAAATCAAAAACCAGGGATTCCATGCCCTTGTTGTTTTTCATATCGATAAAGGCATCGCGCACTTCTTCAAAAGCTTTATGTGTGAAATGATCCAGTTTAATATATCCGGTTTTGGTATCGAGCATACCGTAATAGCTCACATTGCGCACTTTGATTGTTTCCCGTTTCAGATTAAAAACCAAAGGCTGGTCCCGTCCGGCGCGTTCCACTTTAATGCTGATTTCTGTTCCGGGCGTACCTTTCAGGATTTTGCTCAGATCGTCCGAATTTTTCCCTTTGGCATCTTCTCCATTCACTTCCAGTATTTTATCTCCTGCTTTAAGCCCGGCTCTTTCTGCGGCAAAACCTTCGTAAGGTTCCGAAACATAAACATAATCGCCTTTTGTATGAATAAGTGCACCTACACCGCCATATTGCCCTGTAGTGATGAATTTATAATCTTCAATTTGGGATTCGGGAATATAAACCGTGTAAGGATCAAGCGACTCAAGCATAGCATCGATGCCGGTTTTCATCAATTCACCGGCCTGCACATCATCCACGTAATTGCTGTTGAGTTCCTGATAGACGCGGGTAAGGATTTCAATATTTTTGGAAATCTCAAAATTATCCGGGGCTTCCTGGGCATTTCCAATGGAAAATCCTGCGAACAGGAATACTGCCAGAAGAGTATATTTTCTCATAAACGGAGTTTTTTTGGTCTAAAGCACGCTGGTGAAGTTGTATCCGTGCACGCTCAATAATATTAACTCACAAAGTTAATCCTTATTATTTTCTAAACCTATATTTACTGCCTGATTGAGCAGCTTTAGCATACTTTTTTCCACACCGGCAAAGTCGGGCATATTTTTATCCACAAAAACAAAGGCAAGATTTACTTTCTTCCCGTCGTTGAGCTGCTCTTTTAAAGGATTCAATTTTGCTTTGTTCAGCCGGTATGCTTCACGCATCAATCGTTTAACGCGGTTTCTTTGCACAGCTTTGCGCTGCCTTCTTTTGCTCACGCTGAACATAAGCTGCACAGGCGGCCTGTTTGGATCCATGCCCTCAACGCATTGGATCAGCAGATGCATCGGAAATGCTTTCAGCCTTTTGCCTTTTTGAAACAAATGCATGATTTCTGTCCGGCTTTTCAGGATATCCTTTTTTTTCAAGCAATATGTTCTACTGAGTGTGTTCATCATAAAAAGCCAGGCACAAAAGAGGCGCAGGAATACAAAAATAGCACAAACCACTGATTTGATAGTGATTTGTGCTACTGTTATGAATTTTATTTATTCTTGTTATTTGCTATAAATTCTTCAATTGCCATTGTCATGGAAGGAGCTGTTTTGGTTGGTGCGGCAATATTGAGTTCAAGTCCTGAATTTTTGACTTCTTCGGCGGTATTGGCACCAAAAGCAGCGATCAGTGTTTTTCCCTGTCTATAATCGGGAAAATTAGTGAAAAGCGATTTCACGCCCCAGGGGCTAAAGAAAATCAGCAGGTCGAAGTTTGACATATCCAAATGCTTCAGGTCGCTGGGAACAGTACGGTACATAATCGCTTTTTGGTAGTTATATCCTTCTGCTTCGAGTTTATCGCCAAGCTCCTGACGTGAATCTTCGGAGCAAGGAAGGAGCAGTTTTTCTGATTTATGTTTGCTCAGGATATCGACCAGATCCTGCACACTTTGGTTTCCATGGAAGATTTTCCGCTTTCGGTACTGCACATATTTTTGGAGATAGAAAGCCGTTGATTCGGAGATACAGAAGTATTTCATGGAATCGGGCACTTCCACGCGCAGTGCTTTTGCAAGGCTGAAATAATGATCAACCGATTTGCGGGATGTCATAATAACGCCTGTAAAATCAAGCAGATTGATGCGTTGATCCCTGAATTCCCTGGAAGACAAACCTTCGATACGAATAAATTTTTCGTAGGTCACTTTAAGCCCGTGCTTCCTGGCTAAGGGAGAATAAGGGGACTTTTCAATTTCAGCAGGCTGTGGCTGTGATACGAGGATATTCTTAATTTTCAATTTGATGAGTGTTTTTTGGTTAAATAATCCATGCTCGGTTATATCCAAATTCCCAGAAATTTTGCCGCCAGCAGCAGCGGAATAATTTCGAGGCTGCAAAGGTACAATAATATATACAAATAGAAAAGCTTCGGCAGCCCTTTTGACAGGGCAGGAAAACTTAAAAAGCGGAAAACATATATTCCCAACACAATAACAGGCATATAACGAATAAAAAAAGATGCAAGCTGTTGGTCGGCATAATAAATTATCAATAGTGGAAACAACATAAAAAATGCAGCGGCAATGCCCCATTTCCTCGAAAACTGTATCCACATGCCACTAAAATCCCATGCCCTGAAAACATAAGCCATAAAACGGATCAATGCATACCTTAAAGCATAAAATACCACAAGCAAACCCATAATAATTATAACAGGCGATATGGATGCCACAATGGGATCCGGTAAGTTTTCGGGCAGGAAAAAACTGATAGAAAGTGCAAAAACAGCAATAGAAAACAAAAGCAAAGTGTACTCACTGAAAGCATGCCCTTCGCGGCCAGGTGATGGAGAAAAAAGTGATGAAAAAAAACTACGCAGCCGGAAATCAGTCAAACGGCGCAAAAAGCCCAGCAAAATCATTGCGAAAACAAAAACAATAAACGGAAGCATTGTTTTTTGCACAACAGTATGCGGTGCATCAAGGGAAGACGGTTCTTGTTCCGGCTGCTCAGTCCAGAAAAACAACTGAGGAGCTATGGCAGAATCAGTTTCCGATTCCAGTATTGCTAATGTACTGTCGCTTTGGCGCATAAAATGTCCGTCATCATTAAAAACTCAGCGCAACAAACGCATTAACACCCAAAAGGCTGTATTCAACGGCGTAGAGATAACGTGCATGCACACCAACCGACCATTGCTCATCAATGGAATAAAGCCCACCGGCTTTGAGTGCCAGCCCAACTTTCCCCATCGTTTCGGTGGCATCGGCATAATCATAATGAACCGTTTGCCTGAAACTCAGATAGGCCATTCCAATACCGGCCAAAGGATGGAACTTTTTATCGTTTCGGAATAAGAAGTCGCCGGTCAATGATAAAGGCAAGCCCTTAAAAGGCTCCTTGAATTCACTTTTCTCTTTATCGTCAAAAGCATAATATCCTAAATCAATGCTTAGCGCGATATTTGTTTTCAAGTAAATGGAAAAGCCCAGATCGGCACCCAATCCAGTGCCCGCAATATTTTTGAAATCACCGGTCGGAAGAACCATTCCGGGGTTTAAGCGCAATTGATAACGTGTTTCCTGCGCCTGAGCTCCCGGCTGGCCAAAAAACATAAAAGCAGTAAGCAAAACAGCAAAGCAAATTTTCTTCCAATCCATTGAACCGATTTTAAATATAATTGATAGAAATCCTTCCCGACATATTATTTTGAGGATGCAAAATTACATAATATTTATTGATACTGCGGAAAGAACCCGAAGCATACAGTGTATTTTCCCATGTTCAATATCCAGATAATCACCGAAGCCGGTGCATCTTAAAAAATCGGCATAAATTTACCTACAGAAAACCATACTTAATTATTAAGTTTTAAAATATTGATTATAATCACATTAAAGAAAACCGACAATGGAGTCATACATTATTATTGCTCAAGCTTATTGCTTATTGGTTTCAGGCGAAGCAAAACCCTCCAGATTAATTTTCCTTAAAACAGCAAAAAATAAGTCCTTTATTAATAATTTTGCAAAAGGAATTTAGAAAATTTTACAATATTTATATCTCGATTTACAAAAGAAAAGCAAATGAATTTAATTGAACAGATCAAGCAGAATGCCGGTAAACACCAAAAAACCATTGTTTTACCCGAAGGAACAGAAGAAAGGACATTAAAAGCAGCAGACATTATCCTGAAGGAAAAACTTGCCAGGTTGATTTTAATCGGAAATCCCGAAAAAATCATGGAGACCGGCAAGGAGTTTGGTCTTGAAAATCTCGGCGAAGCCACCATTATTGATCCCATCAACAATCCGGAGAAAGCCAAATATGCCGGGATCCTTTATGAGCTCAGGAAGAAAAAAGGGTTGAGCATGGAAGAAGCCACAAAACTTTGTGAAGACCCGCTTTATCTGGCCACATTGCTCATCAAAAACGGAGATGCCGACGGAGAAGTAGCCGGTGCGGAAAACGCCACAGGAAATGTACTTCGCCCGGCTTTCCAGATTGTAAAAACCCTACCCGGCATCAGCGTGGTATCGGGTGCTTTCATCATGATCATGAAAGACAAAAAATGGGGCGATGACGGCATTATGGTCTTTGCTGATTGCGCGGTTCATCCCAATCCGACAGCCAAAGAGCTGGCAGAAATTGCCGTTGCCAGTGCAGCCACAGCCAAGTCTATTGCTTGTATCGAGCCTCGTGTTGCCATGCTGAGTTTCAGTACCAAAGGCAGTGCCAAGCACGAAATGGTGGACAAAGTAGTTGAGGCCACAAAAATTGCTCAGAAAATGGCTCCTGATTTGGCGATCGATGGCGAACTTCAGGCCGATGCAGCAATTATCGAAGCCATTGGCTCGAAAAAAGCGCCCGGAAGCAAAATAGCCGGAAAAGCAAATGTGCTTGTGTTCCCGACACTCGAAACAGGAAACATCAGCTACAAACTGGTTCAGCGTTTGGCCGGAGCAGAAGCTGTTGGCCCTGTATTGCAAGGTATGGCCGCTCCAATCAATGATTTATCGCGCGGATGTTCCGTTGAAGATATTGTTAACCTGGTAGCCATTACAGCAAACCAGGCTGCAGGAATGTAATCCGGAGACACAAAATAGAATGCATACAAATTACAAAAGCTCAGGCATTTATCATTCCCGAATGCCAATGTTTTTTAATTTCGCACAGGATTTGTTAATCACTCAAAGATAGCACTTTAAAATATTACTTATGTCAGTTCAATTAGAAGATTTCAGCTTAAGCACTGAAAACAAAAAAAGCTCAGGCACGATACAAAAAGTTGGCCTTGTTGGCTGCGGCTCCATGGGGCAGGAAATTACCCGCCTGATCAGTCAGTTTGGTATTGATGTTGTTTTTATTGACCTTACCACCGAACGTGTGGAGGAAGTAATGCAACGCATCGACGAACAACTGGATGATGTAATCAGCCACTGGGGCATGACTCCCAGCGAAAAGAAACTCATCCTCAGCCGTATAAAAGGATCTACGAATTTTGAAGACCTGCGTGACTGCAACATCATCATAGAAACTACCAACACAAAAAAACCTGGAACAAACCTGCACAACCGTAAAGAAGTTTTCCGCAAAGTGGAAGAAGTTGTTTCTGAAGACACCATCATCACCTCCAATACTGCCACATTGATGATCAGCGACCTGGCAGAAGTCCTGAAATTTCCGCAAAGAGCTGCCGGACTGCATTTTATTGCGCCTGTCGCCGATGCAAAATTTGTTGAAGTAGTGCGCTGCGTACGTACTTCGGACAAAACTTTTGATATGCTACAGAAATTTGTGCGCATGATTGGCAAAAAACCGGTTCAGGTTAATGAATCTCCAGGCAATGTAAGCACGCGTATGATGGTTCCATTCATCAACGAAGCCTGTGAAATCCTGATGGAAGGCGTTGCAAGCGTGGAACAAATTGACGTCATTATGCGTGAAGCCACAGGGCATCATATGGGCCCATTCGAAATGGCCGACCGTATTGGCCTTGACAAAGTCCTGAAATGGATGAACAACCTGTTCAGCGAATTTGGTTCGCTCAAGTACAAACCATCACCACTGCTCAAGCGCATGGTACGCGCCAACCTCAACGGCAAACGTACCGGTGAAGGTTTTTACGTTTGGGATGGCGATAAGAAAGTAATCAAACAAGGTTCAATCAACACCCTGGGCAGGTAATCAAAGCATTTATAAACGACCGAAAAACGTATAACAATGAAAATTATAGTTCTCAATTGCGGAAGTTCATCCATTAAATATCAGCTCTTCGATATGCCCGAGAAAAAAGTCCTGGCAAAAGGACTGGTTGAAAAAATCGGTTTAAAAGGAGCTGCCATCAAGCATAAAAGAAACGACGGCCACGAATTTAAGGTGGAAGGAGAAATACTGGACCACCAAAGTGGTATTGAATATGTACTGGGCATTATGACCCATCCGGAACACGGCAGCATCAAAGATATCAACGAAATTGACGCTGTGGGGCACCGCGTGGTCCATGCCGGAGAAAAATACAACGGAACTGTGCGCATAACAGATGATGTAATTGCTGCACTCGAAGAATGTATCGACCTGGCTCCACTGCACAACCCACCAAACCTCGAAGGTATTTATGCCATCAACAAACTGCTTCCCGAAGTTCCTCAGGCAGGCGTTTTTGATACGGCATTCCACCAAAGCATGCCGGATTACAGCTATCTCTACGGCATCCCTTATTCGCTTTACGAAAAATATAAGATCCGCCGCTACGGTTTCCACGGCACAAGCCACAAATACGTTTCTGCACGTGCCTGCGAAATCCTCGGACTGGATATTAACAAGCAAAAAATCATCACCTGCCACCTGGGAAACGGTGCATCCATTGCTGCCATCAAAAATGGCAAATCGCTCGATACTTCCATGGGTATGACCCCTATTGAAGGTTTGATTATGGGCACACGTTGCGGTGATCTTGATGTGGGTGCACTGCTTCGTATTGCCGAAAAGGAAAACCTGAGTTTCAGCACAACCAATAAACTGATCAACAAATTCAGTGGCATGCTGGGCATCAGTGGTGTTTCTTCGGATATGCGCGATATCGAAAATGCAGCAGCCGACGGAAACGAACGTGCTCAGGTTGCCCTGAAAATGTACCAGTACCGTGTACGCAAATATGTTGGATCATACGCAGCTGCCATGGGCGGTGTGGATGTGATTGTATTTACCGGCGGAATCGGAGAAAATGACTCCGTAACGCGCGCCGAAGCAATGACCGGACTGGAATATATGGGCGTGGAAATGAACTTTGAGAAAAATGACGGCCTCCGCGGTGAAGAAGAAGTTATTTCGACAGAAAACTCACGTGTTAAAGTGATGATCGTTCCTACAGATGAGGAAAAAATGATTGCACTGGATACTTTCAGGATTGTGGATGAGAAACTTGATATCTTAAATTAATCGCTTTTCATATAATTTTTAAAAATCCCGTAATTGATTCATTTCAGTTACGGGATTTTTTTTAGAAAAAGGCCGCTTTCATCTTGTAAAGCAGCCTTTTTTATTTGGTTGGAAACAGCTAATGATTTGGACAAATCAATTACTGAAGTTCCCCATATCTGCGGTCAAAGCCTGCCTGTTAAGGAGCCAGTGCAAATAAAAAACAAAAGAATGTTTTTCATAGGATTATACGCATTAGCCTCTTACAATCAGTGATTTAAAGCCATCTCCTGCACCGGACAGCTTCAATCAACTACAAAAACATATTGCCCAGTTTGACACCAAACATGATCGTAAACGGACGGCTCGGTCCATAAACAAATCCGGCATCGCGCTTAATTCCGTAATCAAAATCATCCTGATAACTGTTGAAAATATTCTGAACCCCACCATAAAGCTGGAGGTTCATTTCGCAGGACAACGGAATATCATAGGTCAGTTTGGCATTTACATCCATAAATGATTTGGTGTGCAGCAGCTCCTCTTCTGTGATTTCTGAACCATCTTCGCGTTCGCCACCTGCCAGATGAGGCACATACATTGGCCCCGTATAAACTCCGGAAACAGAAAGGGCAAACTTTTTAGTTATTTTAAAATTGGTCGAGAAATAACCATAAATACTCGGTGTGCGCAACATATGCGTCGTTACATTGGTGCTGTCTTCGCCCCATTCCTGAGGGCTCTTAAATTCCGACTGCTGAATTGTTGCACCGGCCTGGAAACTGATTTTTCCATTCGATGGGGCTACACGGGCTTCAAGATTTATCCCGTAAACCTCCGCACCATCTTCCGCATTGACTATAGTTGATGTCAGGATTTTTGTTTCTTCATCAAAACTATATTCATGGCTAAAGGGATTATTCAGTTCGGTATAGAAACCTTCTGCCAGAATATAGAACTGCACTTTTCCATGATCTTCCGTATAATCCAGTCCGGCTGTAAAGCTGTTGGATTTTTCGGGTTCCAGATCATCGCCCAAAACATGAATAATCCTTCGGGCAGCAGAGGATTCGATATGCAAATCTTCATCAAAAATCTGTGGAACACGAAAACCACGGGCAAATGACAAACGCGCCTGAAGATGTTCGTTCACGTTTATCAAAACACTGGCCCGCGGACTAAGATTACCATAGTCTTCTTCTACTTCTTCGCCATGTTTCAAATTGGAAACGCGCGCCAGGTCATAGCGCAGGCCGGCCAGTAATTTCACATTGTCCGATTTCCATTCATATTGCGCAAATGCTCCTATTGTATTGACTCTTTGGTCTGTGATGAGCCTGTTATCCACATTTTTCAAGCTATCGACATCAAAATACCCGAGTTTGCTGTCTTCCAAATCGTCATAGGAATATTCAGCTCCGGCAGTAATGGTTCCCGGGGCATAGAGCACATCAGCTAAATGATGCGTAAGTTGCGCGCCTCCAACCATTGTTAGACCTTCTGTGTAACCATATGCCGAAGGATCCTGCTCCGCTCCGTAATAGCTGTCTCGTTTCACTTGTTGGCCACTGGTGTATATGGACAACTCTGTAGCCAGATCAGCTGAAAAAGTTTCAAAGCTCAATCCGCCCATAAGGTTATTTTGATCGATCATTTCACAAATTCCAGCTTCGGAAGGCCGGTAATCAAACTTATCCCCACCACGCCGGTAATCGTTAATTGCATTCAAATCGAGATTAAAACGGCTTCGTGTCCCTGGTTTCCAGAAAGCACGGGCGCCCATGGTGCGGTTGCTCAGTTTGGTCATTTCAGAGAAACCATCCCCGTTTTCGTCCCAGGGCTGGCGTTCCCTTGCCACACCATAAACAAACAATCCGCTCGAATAGTCATTGCTGACCACCGACGCATTGGCATTCACTGAGATGTCGGCTTTTTTTGCATCGGTAAAGGCAAAATTGGAACCAATCTGCCAGCTATTGTTGATCGGATCTTTGGTGATAATGTTCACCGTACCGGCAATAGCGTTGGATCCATAAAGCGCCGATCCGCCACCCCGGATAACTTCCACGCGCTGGATCATGCTTGGAGGTATAGCTTCCAAGCCGTACACTCCATTCAATGCCGAAAATATCGGTCGGCCATTGATGAGGAACTGGGAATAAGGGCCATCGAGCCCGTTCATCCGCAACTGGCTGAAACCGCAATTTTGGCAATTGTTTTCCATGCGCAGCCCGGGCGTAAAGTTAAGGCCATCGCCCAAAGTTTGCGCCTGCACTTCATCAAAGAGTTTGGGACCGATACTATTGACAATCACCGGAGCATCTTTCCGGCTTTGCTCATAGCGCGATGCTGAAATCACCACACCTTCGGCATTGATCACATCAGGAGCCAGCTGGAAATTCACTTCAAGGGTTTTCCCTTTTTCGACGGTAACTTCTTTTTCCTGAGCTTTAAACCCAACCGCCCGGGCGCGTAGAATTATTTTCCCTTCGGGTAGGTTTATTAAATAATAGTGTCCGGTAGCATCTGCAGAAGTTCCTTTGTCAGAATCTACAACCATTATTGTAGCAAAAGGGATGTGATCTCCGTTTACATCCGTTACATGCCCAAAAATATTTGCATCTGTAGGCACTTTAAATTCATTTTCGAAATAGGCTTCCTGAGCCCATATCGCATTCAGGCATATAAATACAATGCCAAATACCAGGAAAATATGTTTCATATTATTCTATTAATTTTTCTAAAAAATCTCTTTTACCGGATCAAACGAGCCGGATTTAAACATGAATAAAAAGGGATTCAAAAAAAATCAATAGTTGGATGGAGGCCCTCTAAGGCTGTACACAAGCAGCTGATGCGCAGAAACCAAAGATTTCCGTAACGGAAACAACAGTCGTTCCCTGCCTGCTTTCAGGAAACCGAAAAACAAGATAAGGGCAGCAAGCACTACACTAATTTCACCGAGGAAGGCGTAGAAGAGATATTCATTATCGCTGTGCTGGTGCTTCTCAAACGGGATTGTTCCAATGGGCGTATCGCTGTGACTGGAAGTATAAGGGTGCGCGTGACAAACAATTTGCCCGTTGGGCATGCGGTGGTAGTGCCAGTTGAGGCTGGCGTTAAGGAACAACCAAAGCACAGGTGGCAGTAGCAGCAGCCCAAGTATATTTTTTAGCAGTTGTCGCACTTCTTCGTAATTTCCGCCGCAAAATTAGCAAAACCATTGAAGCTGCAATTCTAAATACTGTTCATTTTTGTACAAAATTTTTCTGTTTTACGAAAAGCAAATCCCATAACACATTAAATCCCAAACGCCTAATCAAATTACCACTAAAATCCATGATCGGAAATCACTCAAACACTGAAATTTTCATGAATATATCGTACATAAAGGCATCACAATACAATGCTTTATCTATATTTGCAGGCTCAAAATAATACACAATGCCCACAAAACTTTCGGTTGTTATACCTGCTTATAACGAAGAAAAAACGATTCACCTGATACTGGATAAAATCTTAAAAGTTGAACTGTTAAATGATATCAAAAAAAGTATCATTATTGTTGATGATTGCTCAACAGACAATACTGTGGGAACTGTAAATCAATATATTAACAATCATACCGAAGCAGATATCAAGCTCTACTCCCAGCCGCAAAACATGGGAAAAGGAGCGGCTTTGCACAGAGGAATATCGGAATCAGATGGTGACCTTATTGTAATTCAGGATGCTGACCTGGAATACGACCCGGAAGAATATAATGCCCTGCTCAAACCTTTTGTTCATGGTGTTGCAGATGTAGTTTATGGCTCGCGCTTTATGGGCGGGGCGCCGCACCGAATCCTGTTTTTTTGGCATTCCATTGGAAACGCATTTCTCACTTTCCTCTCCAATATGTTCAGCAACCTGAACCTCACGGATATGGAAACCTGTTATAAAATGTTCCGTTCCGATATCGTTAAATCAATTCAGCTTAAAGAAAAACGTTTTGGTTTTGAACCGGAAGTAACGGCAAAAATTGCACGCATTCCTAAAATCCGGATTTATGAAGTGGGCATTTCATATTATGGCCGCACTTATGAAGAAGGGAAAAAGATCAATTGGAAAGATGGGTTGCGGGCTATTTATTGTATTTTTAAGTATAATTTGTTCAGCAAATAACTATTCCGGTGTTTTGATCTCCAGCTTTGTATTCCGTATTGTGATTTTTTGATCAAGGTCTTTGAAAAATATACGGATCTCATATTTGTTTTTTACTTGATCCAATTTGATTTTGTAATCCCAGAACCCGGATTGAGTGTACCCAAAATCACTATTTGCATAATGGATCAGGGGTTTTAGTGAATAATAGATGTTTTTACCCTCATTATTTTTGATCTCCATTAAAATCCGGACATCATTATCCTCGATAAAATCATTTTCAAATGATAGCCGCAAGATATGCTCACGGCTTTGGTCTTTTGGCACCCAATCTCCGACAAATATTTCACGGTATTTCCCTGCTTCTGCTGTTTTATCTCCAATGATGTAGGCTGTATCTGGAGCGTAATCATCCAGATCATATGTTTTTTTCCACAGCAGCCCCCTGTATTTGCTATTGGTTTTCAAAAACACTTTCCAGTATTTCTGAGCATCCATTGTGTTTTTCGTAAGTATATAATTTTGATACTGATATAATTGGATTAACAGGATTGGAATAGTTGCAAGACTATAGATAAGAGCAATTGTTCCTGGCACTTTTTGAGCTTTATCGAGCAAAAATGCTATTGGAAAGAATAAAACCGGATAGAAGTCAATAAAGGCTCGGTGACCAAAACTTCCGCCATAAGACCACGCCCACCAGCTTGAGAGAAAATATATAAGAAAAAGTGAGAAACCCAGCCAGCTCCGCGCCAGGAAATATAGCTTTTCTTTAAACATCAGCATTAAGCCGGGTGCTGTAAGCAATAAAACAGGCGTATAGATGAACAATCCTTTTTTGTAGCTAAACAGGATGTTGGTAAACTGTGGGTCCAAAAAATTAAAGCCTTCTCCCTGATAAGAATAAACCCAAAAATGACCTGTTTGGAGATAATAAGCCAGGCTTTGCACCGAAAGTGCAGCCGCAACGATCAATGTTGCAAAAAGCAAAATAAAGGGCTTGCGCAATATTCCTGATATCGAAAAAATCATATTTTGCAGCGAGCCGGCCAGAAAAGGAATCAACAGCAAAACAATGGCATTTGCCTGACGAACAAGCAGTATAAAAGCAAAAATCAAAGCTGTATAAAGGAAGTCCTTTGATCTTTGGTACAGAAAGAACCTGCGCAAAAACAATAAATATCCGCTGATTAAAAACAATGAGTAAACATGGCTGTAGGTTGGGAAATTATATACATAATGAACCAATGAGGTAGCAAAAAGCATTAAAACCTGTGTCCAGACTATGGTTCTGCTTTTCATTTTAAAGCTTTCGAGAAACCGCCTAAAAAGCACCAAAGCCAGAAACAAATAAAAGGCGGATGCTAAAAGCATAAAATTTTGAAAAACAAGCTCATATCCTGTAAAATCCGATTGCGGTAAAAAAATATCAGCGTACAAAGATGCAAGACCGAAAAAAGGTGAAACCATCAACGCTGTTCCTACCGGATATTTAGTCACCAATTTTTCTTCATAACTTGTGTAAATCCTGTCGCCAAGTGCAGAAACCCGTGCATACAAAGCGGTATCAGATTTAGCTGCATCTTTTCGGACAAAATCATGATGGATAAATAGGGAAGGGAGATATTCGTAGTAACCCAGGCCATCAGCGAGAATATGCTTTGACGGCTTTTCGTAAAAAGCGATCAATGTGAGCGCCATCACAAAAAGGATAATCACCTCCCTGAAGTATTTAGAATAATTCCATTTTTTAAAGCTCCCCAAAACTTTGATCATTGCAATACTTTAGTACATCAAAACTACAGAAAAATAAAAAGCCACTCAAAACAAGTGGCTTTTTATTTGATCTCTCAAGTTATTACTTGATGCCCAGTTTCTTTTTAATTTCTTTAGGAATTGCATTTTTGTTCACCATAATACAGGTGGTCTGCAGCTCAACAAAAGGAACAGAAACATAGAAATAACCATCGTATTTATTACTGTCATCAGCCCAGCTGTTTTTAACATAATAGTATTTTGAACCATTCTGGTCTTTGGCAATACCCACAAGCTGCATTCCGTGATCGTCCTGTGTTTTGTAATTATCGAACATTTCCTGGCGCATTTCCTGTGTAATTTTTTTCTCCTGGCGCGGTTTATCAAAAGCATACAGCATTTTGCTGCGTTCGCGGCTATCCATTTTTTCCCATTTCAGGCGTTCCGAATTGTCCATCTCCTCAATATCGGTTTCCGGGATAACGGCAACACCATTACGGAAAGAAAATCCTTTATGGCTCACATCCGACGCCCAGGCAACGCTATAACCTTCTTCGAGTGAATTGTCGATTATCTCGATCATTTCGTTGAGCGGCACATTATAAACTTCGCCCCATGCCCAGTTGTCGGGTACTTCGAGGATGAATTTTTCATAGAACGGCTGGTGCGTAAAAGATGAAATCTCCACGTAATCGTTCATATCAAGACCCAGCTCTTCAGCGAAACTTTCGGGCGTATATTCCACGCCTTCGTAGGTGAAAGTTTCCGGATAATCGCCCAGATATGCATCAAGGATTCCGTTCAAACCTTCGTACCATGCCGGGCTCAGCTGACGGTTTTTATTTTTCAGGACTGCTTCCATGTAGCCATCAAGAACCGCATCAAACTCTCCATGAGCATGATTGTCCATGCCATAGCTTAATCCCTTATAAGCTTCTTCGGGAACAATACCGTATTTTGCCCAGCAATTGGTCACATCGTGGCAGGCGCCACCGCCACCAAAATTCAGGGCTCCGTGCATGCGCACATATTTTTCGGCTTTATCAGCATAGGAATTGCGTACGGTAAACATTTCGGAAAGGTCGTATTCGCCTTTTCCGGTGCGCATCAGTTCTGATTCCAGAAATCCGATGGTAGAAAAGCTCCAGCAGGTACCGGAACGGTTTTGGTCTTTTACGCTTGTATGGGGAATTTCTTTCACCATCTCAAAAACGTAGCCTTCTTCCTTTTCTTCTTCCTGTGCAATAACAGGTTGTGGCATAAGGAAATACGCGAGCAGCATAATCGCGAATCCTGATAAAAACTTCTTTGTCATAATAATTTTATTTAACGCCCTTTAGGGCGGAGTTAGTTATATGTGGGCAAATTTAACCAGCTTGTTCTAATATTCAAAGTGCGAAGCATAATTTAGTCTCTGTCCATAATGTCCGATCCCAGCCTTCAGGAAAACAATACCTATGGCAACACTTGGCTTTATCGGTTCTACTGGGAATTTAGTGGAAAGAAAAACTGATAAATCTCCTACAGATTCCTCCAAAGTTTTCCTCATGCTTCGGAAAACTTTGTCGGAATGACGGGTTTTAAAAGTCAGAGGGCAAATGCGGCGCACTTCGACTCCGCTCAGTGACCAGGCCGCATTTGCCTTAAACGATTAATGAACATCGTCATTCCGATCGGAACAAAGCCAAACGAAGTGATTAAGGCTTTGTGGAGGAAGGAATCTGTTGGAACTCAAGTTTTTTCATAAATAATCTATTAATTTTCTCTAAATATTTTTATTCTCAAACTTTATGAATACCCACGAAATTCTTAGTAGAACCGCTTTATCAAAACCGACGAGCTGGATTTTATAAATTTTTAACCTCAGCTTTATGCATATCCTCGTATAAACATTAACTTTACCGGATATTTAACCACAAGCAGACGAAATCAATAAAAACGGGATTATGAAAACACTATTTATTCTCCGTCATGCAAAAAGCAGTTGGGATTATCCAAACATAGAAGATTATGAGCGCCCATTGCTCGAAGAAGGAATACGCAAAACAAAAAAAATTGCCCGCTTTCTGGAGCGGGAAAAATGCCTGCCCGAGCTGATCAAAAGCAGCCATGCAGTGCGGGCACGCGAAACAGCAAAAATTATTGGCAAAACAGCCGGAGACAGTATTCGTGTAGAATCCGTGCATAACCTTTATGAGGCCAATATCAACAAAATTTATGAAGTTATTTTTGAAACCGAAGACACAATTGACAAGTTGATGATTGTTGGCCACAACCCAACTTTCACCTATTTTGCCAATGAGTTTAACGGCAACACCATCGACTGGCTGCCCACTTCCGGAATAGTTTGCATTGATTTTGATACAGACAAATGGGAAGGCATCCCAACGGCAAAGGCAAGCACACGTTTTTATATCATTCCGAAGATGCTGAAAGAAACGGGCAAAATCAAGAAAAAATTCTCCGCAAATGATAAATGAAACACTCCTCAACAGGGAACTGAGCTGGCTGCAATTTAACGAACGCGTGCTACAGGAAGCACAAGATGAACGGAACCCACTGATTGAACGGCTGAAATTCATGGGAATTTTTTCGAGCAATCGTGATGAATTTTTCCGTGTGCGCGTGGCGACTATGAAACGACTGGCACGGATTGAAGAAAAGGAAGGTATTGAGACCGGCTTTCAACCGGGAAAAACCCTGAAGCAAATCCGTGAAATCGTCAGTCATCAGGAAGAAGATTTTACACGTATTTATCAGGAAATCAGAACACAGCTGGAGAATGAACAGGTTTTCATTGTGAATGAAGAAGAGCTGGATTCTAAGCAAGGCATTTACCTGCGCAGGTTTTTCCGCGAAAACATCCGGCCGCATCTTTTTCCCATTATGCTGGCACGCAATAAAAACCTGCTCAATGTGCTGAAAGACGCCGACCTCAACCTTTTGGTAACACTCCACGACTCCGCAGATCCCGACAATTCAGATGCAGCCGTACTCAGGGTCCCCACCGATAAGTTCAGCCGTTTTATAATCCTTCCCTCCGAAAAAAACAAAACGGTGATCATTATGCTGGATGATGTGCTCCGCTATTGCCTCGACGATATTTTTGCTGTTTTAGGATATGACCGCTTCAAAGCTTATACCATTAAATTTACGCGCGATGCCGAGCTGGACATTGACCATGATGTTTCCAAGAGCTTTCTGGAAAATATGCGCGACAGTGTGATCAAGCGAAAAAAAGGCATGCCGGTACGTTTTGTTTATGACCGTGAAATCCCCGATAAGGCTTTAAAAAGAATTATGAAACGCCTGAATATCACCGAAAAAGACAGTTTAAGAGGTGGAGGGCGATATCATAATTTCAAGGATTTTATGGATTTTCCAAAAATCAACAAACCGCATTTGTATTTTAGCAAAACCCCGCCCCTGCCCCACCCGGCACTCATGAACAACAACAGTTTGTTCCGGAGTTTGAGAAAAGGCGACATCATGCTCAACTACCCCTACCAAAGCATGACCCACCTGATTGACCTGCTGCGTGAAGCCTCCATTGACCCCAATGTGCGCTCGGTGAAGATGACCTTTTACCGCGCCGCCCACGACAGCAACCTAATCAATGCCCTGATCAATGCAGCACGGAACGGCAAAAAAGTTACGGTTTTCCTCGAAATCCAGGCCCGCTTCGATGAAGAAGCCAATATTTACTGGACCAGCAGGTTACAAGAAGAAGGCGTACGCATTATCGAAACAATCCCCGGCTTTAAAGTACATGCCAAATTGTTGGTTATCCGGCGCAAAGAGGATGGGGCAAATGTTTATTACGCCAACATCAGTACAGGCAATTTCAATGAATCCACAGCCCGGGTTTATGCAGACACCAGCCTGTTCACTGCCAATCAGGATATTGCGCAGGATGTGGATAAACTGTTCGATTTATTCGTATCGCGCTATACCATCCCGGAATTTAAAAAACTGATTGTTGCCCCTTTCAATATCAGGGATCATTTTATCAAACTTATCGACAAGGAAATTGAAGCCGCAAAAAAAGGCAAAGAAGCCTCTATTTTCATTAAACTCAATAATCTTGTTGATCGAGCCATTGCCGAAAAGCTTTATGAAGCCAGCCAGCATAATGTGCGCATCAAATTAATTATCAGAGGAATATGCGTTTTAAAGCCCGGCATTCCCGGATTAAGCGAAAATATTGAAGCCATTGCCATCGTCGATAAATTTTTAGAACACTCAAGAATTATTATCTTTGCCAATGAGGGAAAACCTTTGTACTTCATTTCATCGGCCGACTGGATGCCACGAAATTTTGATCACCGCATTGAAGTTACTTGCCCTGTTTACGATGAATCCTTGCAGGAAGAGCTGAAATTTATGCTCGACACCCAATGGAAGGACAATGTGAAAGCCCGGATATTAGACAACAAGCAAAGCAATAATTATAAAGAAGCAGTTGAAGGCGAGCAGGCGTTCCGTTCGCAATTTGCTTTATATGAATATTATAAAAACAAGTTAGACAGCTAATTTCATGCTATTTGCAGCTATTGATATCGGTTCAAATGCAGGCAGGCTGATGTTTGCCAATGCCTACGAAAAAGAAGGCACAGCACATGTTGAGAAAGCTACCCTCATCCGGATACCACTCCGTTTGGGAAGTGATGTTTTCAAAAAAGGGAAAATTTCGGCCAAGCGCACCGAAATCCTTTTAAAAACCATGCAGGCATTCAAGCTATTGATCGATGTTTATAATCCGGCAGCATTCAAGGCTGTAGCAACGGCTGCTTTGCGCGAAGCCCGCAATGGGAAATCGGTTGTTTCACGGATTGAGGAAGAAACCGGCATCAAAATAAAAATTATTGATGGACGGGAAGAAGCCAACATCATCCGAAAAAACATTGGTTTTATTTTACCCTCTGAGAACCGCTATTCCCTTTTTGTTGATGTAGGCGGTGGCAGCACTGAGCTATCCCTGACCGATGGCGACAAACTGATTGACCTGCATTCCTTTAAAATCGGTACAATTCGTATTTTAAACGAACAGGTTCCTGAAGGCGAATGGGACGCACTAAGCGGCTGGCTTGACGCACATTGCGAAGAAGTAATGCAGGCCAATATCATTGGTTCCGGAGGCAACATCAATAAAATCAATAAAATATACGGCAATCCGCAATCCATAACCCTGTTCCAGTTTCAATTGACCCGCGCTTATGAACATTTGCGCTCCTTTAGTATCGAAGACCGTGTGGACAAGCTCGGTCTCAGACCCGACCGCGCCGATGTAATCGTTCCCGCTGCACAGATTTTCCTGTTTATCATGCACCACTGCCAGGCCGAAAGTATTGTGGTACCGAAAATCGGGCTGGTTGACGGGCTGGTACATGAGCTTTTCAGAAAGGAAAAATCGAAAACTGAATAAACGGACAAATCCTTCGCCACAAAAAGGTATTTCTTAACTTTGCAGAACAAATAATGCATATGATCGTTGACCTTTTCATTCCTTGTTTTATTGATCAGCTGTATCCCAATACAGCGATGAATATGATTAAAATCCTTGAAAAACTGGATATTTCCGTCCATTACAATACCGAACAGACCTGCTGTGGGCAAATGGCTTTCAACAGTGGCGATTGGGAGGAAGCAAAAAAAATCGGCACGAAATTTATCAAAGATTTCCCGAACAACCGTCCTGTTGTGGGGCCAAGCGCTTCCTGTGTGGGATATGTGCGCAACTATTACCACCGCCTGTTCCACAACACTGCATTGCACAATGAGTACAAACAGCTTCAAAAAAATATTTTTGAGTTTACGGATTTCCTTGTAAACGTGATGCATGTAACGGATCTTGGAGCAAAATTCGAACACAGCGTAACCTATCATGATTCCTGTGCGGCATTGCGGGAATACGGCATCAAAAGCGAACCCCGCCTGCTGCTCGAAAAAGTAAAAGGACTGGAATTGCGCGAGATGAAAGACACGGATACCTGTTGCGGTTTCGGGGGAACTTTTGCCGCAAAGCACGAAGCAATCAGCTCAGCCATGGCCGAACAAAAGGTGGAAAACGCGCTGGAAACCGGCGCCGAGTTTATTGTTTCTACTGATTTATCCTGCCTGATGCACCAGGAAGGCTATATCAAAAAGCAACGTTTGCCCATCAAAACCATGCACATCATTGATGTTTTGGCACAGGGTTGGGAGTAAAAACATCCTCTAAAAATCAAAAAAACTTAAAAAATGAAAAACGCATTTAAACTACTAGTCTTTTTACTGAGCTTAACTGTTTTATTTTCTGCCTGTAAGGATGATGAAAATGACGATAATAATCCGGATGCCAATCCTGATACTCAGCTGACCGAAGCCAAAAGCGTTTCGCTGGCTGATACGTATAACGACGATATGCAATTAGTTGCTGCGGAAGCTTTTGCGCACATCAGTATCATTAATAAATCAGCAGCAGATGATTTTCCGAGCCTGAGCCCATGCGCTTCCATTGACTTTAGTGGCTTTGAGTTTCCTATGACCATCAGCATTGATTTTGGCGAGACAAATTGTCTTTGTCTGGACGGCAAATATCGCAGAGGAGCTATTAATATGGTACTGTCTGCCCCCTATACAATGGCAGGAAGTTCGGTTTCGATTGCATCATCTGATTATGCTGTTAATGACAACCTGATCAATGGAGAAATTCTTTTAACAAACCTTGGCGTAAATGATAATGGAAATTTGCATTTTAGTGCGGTTTCGGAATTGAATATCACTTTTAGTGAAGCCAATGGTTCTGTGGAATTATTTTGGGAAGGCGAACGTTACCGGGAATGGATCGAGGGCGCAGATACTCCTTTGGATATCCGTGATGATGCATACCTGATTACAGGAAGCAGTGTGAGCACCATTGGAGATGTATCAGTTGCCCGCCTGATTACAAGTCCCTTACGGAAAAATATCGGCTGTTTTTACTATGTCAGCGGAACTGTTTCGGTTCAAAACCCTTTAATTCCTTATACCGTTAATTATGGTGATGGCGAATGTGATAAAATTATTACCGTAACTGTTCTGGGCGTAGATTACACTGTCACTCTGCCTTAACAACAGCTTTGGAACGCCATTTACCCGTGAGGTAATAAATATAGCTGAGCCCCAGGCCCACGCCCCAGGCAGCGGGAATGGCCCACCAAACTCCGTCAATGCCGATTTTTCCGGCAAAATAATACGACATCGGAACACGTACGATCCATAATGCGGTGAGCGTAATAAACATGGGGATCAAGGTATCCCCCGCCCCGCGCATGACTCCGTTTACAACAAACATGCTGGAAAAAATAATATAAAACCAGCTGACTATCAACAGATAACGTTGACCCAGCTCAATAACTTCGGCATTATTGGTAAACACACCGATCAGTTCCCTCCTGAAAAAGAAGGAAATCAGGCTGACGGCTAGCGAAACTACAGCAGTCATCATAAAAGTAGCCGTAAGTCCGGAACGAACACGTTGGAATTTATTGGCGCCGATATTTTGTCCCACAAAAGCAGCCAAAGCAGCAGCAAAGTTCATGGCCGGCATCGCGGCAAAACCATCGATGCGCATGGCGATGGTGTAAGCGGCAACCGTTTCTGTTCCAAAAGTATTGACGATTCCAAAAAGCGCCATCATCCCCAGGGCAACAAAAGTTTGCTGAAAGCCTGTTGGAACGCCAATTTTTAATGCTTTTTTAAAGATAGGCCGGTCAAAAACATATTTCCGCCAGTTGATGCGCAGGATTTCGTGCTTACGGTTCAGGTAAAAAGCCAGCGTAAAAAAGGCTCCGGCTTGCGAAATCACGGTAGCTGCGGCCACTCCTTCCACGCCAAAATCAAACACAAGGACAAACAAAAGATCGAAAGCAATATTGGCCAGGGTGGAAATTACCAAAAAATACAAAGGTGTTTTTGAATCGCCCAAACCACGCAGTATTGCGGAAGTTCCGGCAAAACCAAAAAAAGTGATGGTTCCGGCAAAATATACCTGCAGGTAAGTAACTGCCAATGGCAATACTTCTTCGGGCAAGCGCGTAAGTTCCAATATGGGTTTGGCAAAAAATATCCCGATCAGGGTAACAAGTGTCGAAGCGATCAAAAGGAATATATATAAGGTGTCAATCGAGCGCTTTACGTTCTCCATTTGTTTTGCCCCAAAATACTGGCTGATCACAATGGTAAAACCCGAACCGATTCCGATAACAAAAGAAATCAGGGTAAAAATCATTGGAAAGGACGCACCGACTGCTGCCAATGCTTCCGTGCCCAGATATTTCCCTACGATAATGCTGTCCACAATACTGTACAATTGCTGGAAAACATTGCCCAGGAGCATGGGCATAGCAAAATTTAAGATAAGGCGGCCTACATTACCTGAGGTCAGATCCTTCATACGGTTTATTCGGTGATTAATTTAATTGATTGGAGCCGGTAATCAATTCCGTCGGCAAAAGTACCCAGAATATCATTGCCAATGATAATATCCGGACCATCTTCCCCTTCTTTTATAAATCGTTGGCGCACATGCCCGAAATCTAATCCGAGAAATTTATGTCCGCCCAGATCAAGATTTCCCCATTGCAGGCCGTTTATTTGTTCGGATGAAGTGGGCTGAGCATGCTCGCCCATTCCTGCGACCGGAACATCCACGGTTTCCCATTTTTTGTCTATTCCCTCAAAAATCCCTTCCATCGTTTCTTTATCCAGCAAGCTATGCGAAGCACCGGTATCGACAATAAGCTTCAGGTCTGATCCGTTCCATTTCATCTCAAGCAAATAATGCAGCATATTGCCGGGATAGCGGATAATATCCAGATCAAATTGATTTCCTTCCAGCTCAAGGATGCGGCCATCAAAATGGATCACGGCATTCAGGGCATTCAGGATATCACCGCCGAGAAAACCATGAACCATGCTATCCGTAAAAGGTGCAATCATCGCGTTTAAACCATCAAGCGGTTTCACAAACAAATAATACCCGGCATATTTCATGCCGTTCAGGCTGATTTCCTCAAGCCGGGCCATTTGCAAATCAGGGCTTTCGCCAATTCCCGAGGCAGTAAGTTGCTCATCATCCTTTGCTTCATCGGGCGAAGCCACACGATGCACAAAACTCCGGTTTGCACCACTATCGAGCATCAGGCGGTATTTTTTATCCCCTGCCAATGCCTCGGCAAACAGAAGGCAGCCGCCCATTTCCATTTCGATCAGCTCCAGTTTATAATCATCTGTATTTTGCATGGGACAAAGGTAATGTATTCCAAAACCAAACAGCATCCCTATTGAAAGATGTCCCTACGGAAAGGTTTTCATGTTCCGTTTTTGAATTTTTCTTAGTAATATTGCATTCAAATCACTCCAAAAACTTTTATCATGAAGCAATTTTTCAAATTTTTCTTTGCCTCCGTTCTGGGGACAATTGTGACCCTTTTCCTGGTTTTTATCTTCATTTTTGCCATGATCTCGGCCATGGTAAGCATGTCGGAAAAAGAAACCATAGTGGAAAACAACAGTATTTTGGTTTTGAAGCTCGACAACCCTGTGGTTGACCGCGAACCGAATATGCCTTTCGACCTGTCGGAGATTTATCCGGGCATGAACGAAAAAGCCATGGGACTCGACCGGATAACGCAGAATCTGGAAAAAGCTGCCGTTGATCCGAAAATCATTGGTGTTTACCTCAATGTTGAAGGACTGAGCGGCGGAATAGCCAATATTCAGGAAATCCGTGAAGCCATCGTGAAATTCAAGGAATCAGGTAAATTTATTTATACCTACGCCAACGATATGGGACAGGGCGCCTATTATCTGGCAACCGCAACGGACAAAATCTGTGTGAACCCTGAAGGCAGTTTTACTTTCAAAGGTTTGGGTGCGCAGATCATGTTCTACAAAGGGCTGCTCGATAAACTCGATATTGAGATGCAGGTGATCCGCGTTGGAAAATACAAAAGCGCTGTGGAGCCTTTCGTGCTCAACAAAATGAGCGAAGCCAACCGCGAACAAATGGAGAAACTGCTCAACAGTATTTGGGATGCCATGCTGGCGGATATTTCCACAGCACGCAACATCAGCATTGATGAGCTGAACAAAATCGCTGATGAACTCACTGCAACTTCCGGCAAAGAAGCCAAAGAACTGAATATGATTGATGAGCTGATTTACAAAGATGAATTTTTGGCGATGCTCATGGAAGAAGGAAAAGTGGACAATCCGGATGATTTAAAAACGGTTTCACTTGCTGATTACCATAAGGCACCATGGCCGGTTGAGCGTACATTGGATTTCAAAAACCGCATTGCTGTAATTTATGCTTCCGGCGAAATTGTGATGGGCAAAGGCGGCGACCAGCTTATTGGTTCGGAAGGCATCAGCAAAGCCATACGCAAAGCACGTTTAGACGACAAAGTGAAAGCAATTGTACTACGCGTAAACTCTCCCGGTGGCAGTGCTTTGGCCAGTGAAATCATCCTGCGCGAAGCAGAACTGGCGAAAAAAGCCAAGCCATTTATTGTTTCCATGGGCGATTATGCCGCTTCGGGCGGATATTATATCAGCTGTAAGGCCGACCACATCTTTGCCGACAAAACCACACTTACCGGTTCCATTGGTGTATTTGGCCTGATTCCCAATGCACAAAAAGCCATGAATGAAATACTGGGCGTAAATATTGACGAGGTCAGCACCAACAAAAACGCTGACTACTTCGGCATCATGAAGCCACTTTCGCCTTACCAGCGCGAGGTGATGCAAAGAGGTGTCAACGACATTTACCAAACCTTTATCCATCACGTTGCAGAAGGCCGCAACATGACGCCCGAATATGTTGACAGTATTGGTCAGGGTCGTGTTTGGTCAGGAGTGGATGCTTTAGGATTGGGCCTTGTGGATGCATACGGAAATCTGGAAGATGCCCTGGCCTATGCCGCAGAAAAAATTGGCGTAGAAAACTATAAGCTTGATGTACTTCCCGAGCGCAAAGATCCTTTTGAGCAAATCCTTTCCGACCTTAGGGGAAATGCGAAAATCGAAGCAGAACAACTGCTCGGACCTTATGGCAAATACGCCAAAGGCATCAAGCATCTTGCTGATGGGGAACGTGTTAAGGCGCGGGTGCCGTTTGATATGATTATTGAATAATTAAGTTTTATAAATATAATTAAGCCGGCATAACTTAATTGTCGGCTTTTTTTGTATTTTGTTTCCCATGGATATTTTTGAACAAAAAAAAGCATTGCGCAAGCAAATCAAAGTCCTTTTTAAAACATTTCCCGCTAATGAACACAAACGAAAATCACGGGAAGTGCTCAGGCAATTAAGCCAATGCCCCGAATTTCAAAACAGCCGGAACATCATGATGTTTTGGTCGATGAAAGACGAAGTGTTTACCCATGATTTTGTGGTGGACTGGAGTTCAAAAAAACAAATTTTCCTCCCTGCAATTATTGGTGATGAGATCGAAATCCGGCGTTTCGATGGCTTGAAGCAAATGGAAAGCGGCGATAAATACGGCATTCCGGAACCCATTGCAGGATTAAAAGCAAATGCTGAAGATATTGATCTGATTGTCGTCCCCGGACAGGCATTTGATAAGCATAACAACCGCATGGGCCGTGGCAAGGCATTCTATGACAAACTGCTCAAAAACAGCAAGGCCACAAAAACCGGCATTTGTTTTGATTTTCAGTTTTTTGATCAAATACCTGCGGATGATAAGGATGTTCCGATGGACATGGTAATTGTGGGTTAAAAGTAAAAGGGGTGCGCTGCATTGCGCCCCTGGCTTGTTTTTAACAAATCATTTAAAACCCCTGCAAAACAGATTTCAGTTTTTCTACTTTCTGTTGTGGGCTCAGATCGTACTTTCCTTCATAAATGGCCGATTCCCAATCGCCATAAGTGGTATTGGGCAACACAATAAACCGATGACCAAATTCATCTTTCATCTGGTCGGTCAAAGTCTTTCGGTCAGCCAAATTCCGGTTTACGAACACTTGATCAAAATCGGCCAGGTTATCTCCGGCAAGGATCAGGATTTCATAATTTTCCATCACTTTATCACGGCGCGCCTGCTTATCGGAAGTTGTGGTCCTTAACATCAAATGAGCTGTATCAGCAAAAGGAAAATCCTGCTTCCGCAGATTATCCAGTGTTTGCTCCATGTATTTCTGCTTACGGTTTGTGATATAGAAAACCTCCACCCCTTTTTCTTTGGCATAATTCGTAAAAGCAAGGGCACCGGGAATGACTTTTGCCTCTGCTTTATTGATCCATTCATCCCATCCCACAGGATAATTGGTCTGATCCAAAATACATTTCACTTCAAAAGGGCTGTTGTCGAGCATGGTTTCGTCGATATCCACTACAACGCATGGTTTTTTATCGCTGTTAAATTCAGAGAGTTGCGCATCCAGCGAAAGCTTTGCGGCATGAAACGCCTGATAGCAGAGCGCCCGGGTTTCCGCTGCATTTTGCTGATAGACTGTTGCCAACAGCATATAATCGTTAATTCCCTGTTTTACAGATTTTTGCTCATTGGATTCCATTTTCATACATGATGAAAAAATGAAGACAGAAGCCAGGGCAAACAATAAAATTCCATTGATTTTTTTCATAGTTCAAATTTTCGGCAAATTACTAAAATGACGCAAAGCAAAGGCAAAAGGCATAAAAAAAAGGCGAACCGAAGTCCGCCTTTTGATATAATGTGGATTTATGTTACTCTTTTGAGAAATCCATTGCAGCAAGGCGCTGGTATTGTTTATAGCGCCATTTTGCATTTTCTTCTGCTTTAACAAAGAGTTCTTTAGCTTCTTCCGGGAAGGATTTTTTCAGTGATGTATAACGAACTTCACCGTTAAGAAAATCCTGGAAGAGGTTCCAGTCGGGTTCTTTGCTATCGATTTGGAATGGGTTTTTACCTTCTTCTTCCAGATCAGGGTTATAGCGATAAAGGTGCCAGTAACCGGCCTGCACAGCTTGCTTTTCTTCTTCCTGTGTTTTGCCCATACCTGCACGCAGGCCGTGGTTGATACAAGGAGCATAAGCAATAATGATGGATGGTCCGGGATAAGCTTCGGCTTCTTTCACTGCTTTAAAGAATTGCGCCTGGCTTGCACCCATTGCAACCTGTGCCACATAAACATAACCATAAGTCATGGCCATAGCACCAAGGTCTTTTTTCCGGACTTTTTTACCGCTGGCAGCAAATTTCGCTACAGCGCCAACCGGAGTAGATTTAGAAGACTGACCGCCTGTATTGGAATATACTTCGGTATCGAGTACCAGCAGGTTGATATCCTGACCGGAAGCAATAACGTGGTCGAGGCCGCCGTATCCGATATCGTAAGCCCAGCCGTCACCACCGATAACCCAAACGGATTTTTTCACGAGGTACTGCTCAAGGCTGAGGATTTCTTTGGCTGTTTGGTCATCAGCAGCTTTCAGCAATGGCATCAGCTCTTCTGTAGCAGCTTTCGAACCATCAGCATCATGCATATTTTCGATCCACTTCTGGTAAGCCGCTTTCAGTTCATTTGAAATACCGTTTTCCATAGAAGTTGTCATGCGCAATGCGATACGCTCACGGAGTTTGTCAACACCGGTTGCCATACCGAAACCATATTCGGCATTATCTTCGAACAATGAATTTGCCCATGCAGGACCATGACCTGATTCGTAATTGGCGCAGTATGGAGTAGATGGAGCAGAACCACCATAAATTGAAGAACAACCTGTAGCGTTAGCAATCATCATGCGCTCGCCAAAGAGTTGAGTGATCAGTTTGATGTATGGTGTTTCACCACAGCCGGCACAAGCTCCGGAGAACTCAAACAATGGCTGTGCAAACTGACTGCTCTTCAAATTGGTCTTTTTGTCGAATACTTTTTCTTTGTATCCCACTTTTTCGTCCATATATTCAAAACGTTCTTTTTCATCCATCTGAGTTTCCAGATGCTTCATAACAAGCGCTTTGTTTTTCGCAGGACAAACGTCGGCACAGTTACCGCAGCCTGTACAATCGAGCGGGCTCACCTGGATGCGGAACTGGAGTCCGGCAGCAGCTTTACCATTGGCTTTGATTGTTTCTGTATTTGCAGGAGCATTGGCAACTTCATCTTCGTTGAGCAGGAACGGACGGATTGCAGCATGCGGACAAACGTAAGCACACTGGTTACACTGGATACAGTTTCCGGAAATCCATTCCGGGACGTTCACAGCTACACCACGTTTTTCATATTTTGTTGTACCTGATGGGAAAGTACCGTCTTCACGGTTGATGAATGCACTTACCGGAAGGTCATCACCTTTTTGAGCGTTAATTGGATCCGCTACGTTTTTGATGAAATCAGGAACATCCCTTTCTTCCTTTGGTACAACAACTATATCAGCCCAATCAGCAGGGACCTCTACTTTAGTTACATCGCCGCCACGGTCAACAGCAGCATTGTTCATTTTTACGATTTCCTCACCTTTACGGCCATAGGATTTCTTAATGAAAACCTTCATTTGTTCAACGGCCTGCTCGTAAGGAATAATTTCGGCTACTTTAAAGAAAGCAGATTGCATGATTGTATTTGTACGAGTACCGAGACCAATTTCTTCGGCAATGCTGGTGGCATTGATGATGTAGAAATTGATATTCTTTTCGGCCAGCGTTTTCTTCATATGGTCCGGAAGGCGCTTCTTGGTTTCCTCTGCATCCCAAATAGAGTTGAAAAGGAATGTACCGCCCGGCTTGATTCCCTTGAGCATATCGTACATTTCGAGATATGCAGGAACGTGGCAAGCAACAAAATCAGGAGTATTTACCAGATAAGTAGAACGGATGGGTTTATCACCGAAACGCAGGTGCGATGCTGTGAAACCACCGGATTTCTTACTGTCGTAAGCAAAATATGCCTGAACAAATTTATCGGTATTGTCACCAATAATTTTAATCGAGTTTTTGTTGGCACCCACAGTACCATCAGAACCCAAGCCGTAGAATTTTGCTTCATATGTTCCTTCAGGGGCAAAGCTCACTTCCTCGCCCAGTGGCAGCGATTTGAAAGTAACGTCGTCTTCGATACCTACGGTGAAACCATTCTTTGGTTCAGCAGCAGCAAGGTTATCGAGAACCGCAACAATTTGCGAAGGAGTAGTATCTTTAGAGCTGAGGCCATAACGTCCGCCTACGATCAGAGGCGCATTTTCCTTTCCGTAATAGAGGTCTTTTACGTCGAGGTACAATGGTTCGCCGTTTGCGCCCGGTTCTTTTGTGCGGTCAAGTACAGCAATACGTTTCACTGTTTCAGGAATCGCCTTAAAGAAATATTTTGCTGAGAACGGACGATAAAGGTGTACGCTTACCAGACCGATTTTTTCGCCATTGGCAACACGTGCTTCAATTACTTCGCGGATGGTTTCGGTTACAGAACCCATTGCAATGATTACGTTCTCGGCATCAGGGGCACCACAATAAGTGAACGGATGGTATTCACGTCCGGTCAGTTTTGTGATTTCCTGCATATAATCTTCAACGATATCGGGAACAACATCATAGAATTTGTTTGCTGCTTCGCGTGCCTGGAAGTAGATATCCGGGTTTTGTGCAGTACCGCGTGTTACGGGATGCTCAGGATTGAGTGCATTATCGCGGAAACGCTGCAATGCTTCATAATCGACCAGTTTAGCCATATCTTCGGTAGAAGGAGCTTCCACTTTTTGAATTTCGTGCGAAGAACGGAAACCATCGAAGAAATGAACGAAAGGAATACTGGACTTAATCGAAGCAAGGTGCGCAACGCCTGCCAGATCCATAATCTGCTGGATACTTCCTGTAGCCATGAAAGCAAATCCGGTTTGACGTGCACTCATCACATCGGAGTGATCGCCAAAAATCGAAAGTGCCTGAGCTGCAAGGCTACGTGCACTTACGTGGAAAACGCCCGGAAGGAGTTCACCGGAAATTTTGTACATATTAGGAATCATCAGCAGGAGCCCCTGTGATGCAGTAAATGTTGAAGTTAGAGCACCTGACTGCAGGGAACCGTGTACAGCACCGGCAGCACCACCTTCAGATTGCATTTCAACAACCTTAACTTCCTCTCCAAAAATGTTCTTTCTGCCAAAAGCAGCCCACTCATCAATATACTCGGCCATTGTAGATGATGGCGTAATTGGATAAATGGCTGCAACTTCGCTGAACATGTAGGCACAATGTGATGCCGCCATGTTCCCGTCGCATGTGATAAAATTCTTTTTCTTTTCCATAATTCCATTAATATTTATTTGCCTTATTTTAAGCAGTTTACATTTTCAAACTTACCTAAATCCGTGCGAAATTAATAATTTTGCACCCGTTCAGCGCCCCCTTTTTGTTAATTAAGCATAATTTCAGCTTATTTAGAAGCAATTTAATTTAAACCCTCCTAAACAAAATCAGATTGTCGGCTGTTTATAAGCCAGTTGGAATAATTCATTCTGCCGAAACTCATTCAGACTACAAGATTCTTTTCTACTAAAAACAACAATTATCCACAAATCAGGCAATGTATAATTATTCAATAAACGCACAACAATTTAAGCATTGAAATACCAAAATTAATAATCAAAACATCACCAACATGGCAGATTTGAAAACAAATTATATGGGATTAGAGCTAAAAAACCCCATAATTGTAGGAGCCAGCAATCTGGCAACCAATATTGAGTATCTCAAAAAAATGGAAGAAAGCGGCGCTGCAGCTGTTGTTTATAAATCGCTTTTTGAGGAGCAGATCCATTTGGAAAACCTACAGATGGAAGAGGGCATGAGCGAATTTGAAGACCGCAATGCCGAGATGATCCGCTTATTTCCTGATTTGGAGCACAGTGGTCCGAAAGCTTTCTTAATGGAATTGAAAGAAGCCCGCAAAGCCATCAGCATCCCACTGATTGCCAGCCTCAATGCTGTTTACAGGGAAAGCTGGGGCGATATGGCAATGGAAATTGAAAAAACCGGGATAGATGCTATTGAGCTCAACTTTTATGCAAACCCACAAAACGAAAGCCGCCCGGGCATTGAAATTGTAAAAGAACAACTGGATATTATCCGCGAGATCAAATCGAAAGTAAGTATTCCTGTGGGGGTTAAAATCAGTCCGTTTTATGCCAATATTCCCTTGGTTGTAAGCAAGATGAGCGAAGCCGGAGCCGATGCCGTGGTCATGTTCAACCGTTTTTTCCAACCCGACATCGATATTGATAGCGAGACGCATCATTTCCCCTACAACCTCAGCAACGAAGAAGACAACCGCCTGGCAATCCGTTTTGCCGGTCTGCTTGCCGGACAGGTGGATGCGTCAATTTGCGCCAATACAGGAATTTACCAGGGCAAAGATGTAATCAAAATGCTGCTGGCCGGCGCAGATGCCGTTCAGGTAGTCAGCGCGTTGTTCAAATTCCAAATCGACCATATCAGCACGATGCTGAAAGATTTGGAAGAATGGATGAACGGCAAAGCTTATGAAAAAATTGATGATTTTAAAGGCAAACTCAGCCGCAAAAAAATCAAGGATCCCTTTGTTTATAAGCGCGCCCAATATGTGGATATACTGATGAAATCGGATCAGATTTTTAAGAAACATACCGTTGTTTAGTATTTTTTCCGAATTACAATCTCATAGAAGGCGGCCGACTGGTTGCCTTTTTTTATAATATCAGCACTTTTTGGGCAAAATGCCTGCCCTTTATAACCGCACTGATCACATAAACGCCGGCTTGCGGAAGTCTAATGCCACCCCTCCATTTTCCATCAAAAACCTTTGCCCCGGCCACATTGTAAATCCTGATATTTCCAGGAAATTCACCCCCACCATAATCAAGCTGCTTATTACCGGCAGCATAGAATAGTCCGTGATTCTTCTCTGTTTCCTGCACTGCATTGGACTTCAGGAACAACAGGCTGTATTTTTCGTCAAAAGTACCGGATTCAACGTCCAGCTCTATTTTTGAGCCGGGTTTCAGGGCGATCATTTTATCATCGGAAACCAGATATACTTCTGCAAATCCAGTCAGGCATTCTTCTTCCACAATTTCCAAAGAAACCGGCCCGTCCATATTGCAGTAAATCATCAAAGGCACCCGAACAGATGAAGCAAAATCAAGTGGCAGCCCCTGTATGCAGAGATCCTGACCGGCATTTGGTTCCGGCGAAAGCATACAGATATAGAAATTGGGATTACCGCCCAGCTTCGGGGCATCATAAAAATGATCCATTCCTAAAGTAGCATCCGGACGAAAACCGATAAGCAGCTCATTATAACCGGCCTTTTCGTGTTGTAAAGCCAGTTTTATTTTTGGGTGTTCTGCTTTTTCTTCCTTAAAATAAAATGCGGAATTTCCATAGCGCATATTATCATTAAAACTCACCTGCGAAGTTCCTTCTTTTGAGCAATAGACCATAAAAGCCTGTCCCACGGCAGCATAGTTTGTGGGTGCATTTCCTGCCCCACCTGTGCTGACAGCTCCCAAATCATTAATCGAAGCATAATCGCTTGTTCTTGGCCATTCCCAGTCAGGGCCTTCATCCCAAAAATATGCAGCACCCCAAACAGAAGCAGAATTCTGCGATAAAAACTCCAGAATATTGATATTGGATGGATACGGATTTCCGATGAGATTCCAGCCGCTGTAGTAATAGGATGTATTATCAGCCACCCTGCTGACCGGCACCGTATAACTGCCTGTATTAAAATCTGCTGCGGTCAGGGTAATAATCTGATCCGCTGTTGTTTCATTAAAACTCATCGCATAGCCTTTCCCGATCTCGAAGCCGGAAGTATTCCAAAGGTCGCTGTTACGGATATTGATCCAAAGCGGGCCATCGCCCGATAAATCACTTTCATCCCAATAGAAAAAATCATCTCCTTCGGCAAGGTTCAATGCTGGATCCAGAGCAGAAAAAGCTGTTGTCGTATTATTTACCGGACTGCTCATATAGTGGTACACATGTTTTTCCATGGCGATATCCACAAATACATTTCCTCCATGCGATAAAGTTCCGTTTTCGATAAAAGAAGCTCCATGTTGCAGATACACATCCTTGACCACCGTTAAAGTAAATCCACTGCTTAATTCGCAATAGCCGCCCGGCTCAATGGTAACACTCTGGCAGCTTGCATTTTGATCCACTACGGGATAATAAGTACATCCATCCGGAATGGTAACATGGTCATCAATTGAAGGCACTTCCCGATCGAACCAGTTTGCCGCAGTATGCCAGTCATCATTAACAGAACCCTGCCAAAAGCCCGGTGCAGGACGGTCGGCAAGCATGATACCCACAAGGCTGATATCATAAGTTGTTAAAGTAATGCCACTGGTACTTTTATGCTGCAATGAGGCAAGATAACTTTGGTTCTCGATCAGGTCTTCAGTTAATCCCACAATGCTTCCAGCCTGGATATCATCCTTTCCGGAAATATACTGCCGCATAGTATAAACATTTGTTGTAGCACCATTATCAACATTTAGTGTGTATTCCGGTGAATCCGACACATCGGTAGCCACCATGGAAAACTGCGCATGTTGCAATAAACTTGCCGTTGAGTCGGGCATCAGTGGCCGGTCTAAAGCATTCGTATATGTTGTCAGGCTGGTCCTGGCTTCCACACCCGGATCGGAGCATTCGGAAAAAGCGGGAAAAATCGTCCCTTCACTGGTGCAAAGACCCAAAGCCACCAGATTGGTGTTCATGGTTTCAACACTGGTAGAATTGGCATAGTGAACAACCCGAAAGCGGTACTCTCCTGCAGGGACGTACTCCAACAGTGCCACCAGCATGCCTAAGCCTTCATCCTGATTTCCGGAAATGCTACGGGTTACAACTTTACCAAAATCATTCCACGTATTTTCGCCAAGCTTGTAATACTGAAGTTTCCAGGAACCCACATGCACACCTCCTGTACTTGCCTGCGCATTGATTGACGACGAGACATATATGCTCCCCGCATATGGCAAGCTTATATAATCTGTAGTCAAGCCGGGGATTTCCGCCCATTGAACAGCAGTTGTAGGCACAGGGCTTGTAATCTGGCAAAAACTATAGGGAAGGTCCTCTCCTCCGGCAGACCGCAGCCCAATAGCAACTACATTCGCCCGAACTGTATTATTTTTATTTTGCACTGATGTTTGATGCTGCAAACGATAGGTTTGCATTCCGCTCTGGCTGCTGACATCAAAAACATGGATTAAACCTCCCAGACCTTTATCCCCTCCATCTGCCCGCTGCAAGCGGCGTATAATTTCATTACTGTATTCGGATTCTGAAGTGTTGGTCAAACGAAGTATGGACTGTCGGGCATTATCTCCCCCACTGGCAACGCTTATTTCGAATGAGGACAGGACAAGCACTGCATCCTGATCAGTAACATCCAGCGATGAACTAACCGCCGCATTGACATAAGTATATTTGGAAGCTGTAGTGCTTTCGCCTTTGCCGGCTGCGTCAGGCAAATGGTCGGCTGACAGTCCGGAAAAACAAAACACAATGATCACTATGCATATCAGTTTCCTCATAATTTAACCCTATAATTGCTCTTTTTCAAAACTGATTGCTTTGGTCCGTAATCTTCAAATCGAAGAAATCTATGCAAGCGTAACAAGAATCAGAAGCATTCAACAAATTTTTAAAATTTGCGCACTTCTCCTTCTTGATAAGTTGAATTTACACAATTATTATTCTTTCCAATAATTTTAAGACAAAAAATTATCAAATAGTTGCTATTAACTGATTGTTAGCATATTAAACATATTCCAAAATATGGAATATTACTTTTGATCTGGACTAATGACTATATTTGAATTATTGTTATAAGAATGCATAAATTACTGTTTAACAATGAGTAAATAAACAATTATCAAGTAATAGCACTGAAAATAATTTGTCCAAAAATAAAAAAAGGTTCTGACTATAAAATCAGAACCTTTAAATAATATAAAATGTGATAATTTATTATACTTTCAAGCGATCCTTAAAAGGCAGAAAGGTCATAAAATCAGCATGATGCGTTACGTAAGCTTCGGTCGTGCGCTTCACCATATTGCCTTCACCGGCATGAGTTGCGATGATGTGGCAAACCTCAGCGGGAACGCCGCATTCTTCAGCCAAACTAACACCAGAGAACGGGTGACGAAGGTATTTTCCATAAGTGCCCTGAACGGCTTTTCCGGTTTCATCAAGCACATATTCAAGGAGTTTGCCCACATCAGCCAGGATTGCACCGGCAATCAGCACGTCCATATCGCATGTGAGTTCGCCATGGTACATATCATTGATTTTTTGTCCGGCATCGCGGGCAATATGTACAACGGAGCGTTTATGATCCATAAAAGTAACTTTCAGGTCGGGACCACAAAGCAAAGTAAAAGGGATCCGGTTCAGGTCTTCAGGCGTTAAAACAGAACGTTCCAGGGCAATTTCCCATGTTTTGGCTGTTTTTTCGCGGAGATCTTCATCTTGGATCCATTCCAGCTCAGGCCAAAGTTCGATAACTTGTTTGTTCATATTCCCTCCTTATAATTTTGCAATGATCGCATCGGCCATTTGTGCGGTAGAAGCAGCACCTTTTTCAACAACATCGGCGCGGCCGCTCATTTTCATCATATCGTAGGTACGCACTTTGCCTTCTTTGATCACTTCGGCAACAGCCTTACGGATTTTTGTGGCCATTTCCTGCTCATCGATGAAATCGAGCATCATGCAAGCTGATTCAACCATCGCAATCGGGTTCACAATGGAAACGGGATAATCGGCATACTTAGGGGCAGAACCATGCGTTGGCTCAAATACACCGATACCGCTTTCCGGGTTTACCTGTGCAGAGCACGCAAATCCAAGCCCACCGATCAAGCCGGCAAAGCCATCGGAAACGATATCGCCAAACATATTTCCTGCAACGATAACACCGTAATTTTCAGGATTTTTCGTCAGCCACATCATTTGTGCGTCAATATTGGTATTCCAAAGTTCGATTTCAGGGAAATCAGCTTTCTGGATTTGCTGGGCCATTTTGTACATCATACCCGAAGTTTCACGGATTACGTTTGGCTTTTCACATACGGTAACAGACTTATAGCCATATTTTTTCGCATGTTCAAAAGCAGCACGGAGGATACGTTCTGTAGCCTTTTTCGTGAATATACGGGTAGAAACGCTCAGTTCTTCGCGGGGTACATCACCAAAGTTTTTCACAAATTTAGGATGCGTCATGAGTGCATCATACACCTTATCGTCAGGGTTTGACCATTCCACACCGCCGTAAAGTCCTTCGGTATTTTGACGGAAAATCGCCACATCCACTTCGGGCTCTTCGATGGTATCGTTGGCGCCACGGCGAATGAAATTCAGTGGGTTTCCTGAATATGTGCGGCATGGGCGCAGGCAAATATCCAGGTTAAAATGCTGACGAAGGCCAACAATAGGGCTCGAATAAACCAGCTTTTTTTCTTTCAGTTCAGGAGCAAGCTCGTCGAAGGCCGCATCTTTTGGCTTGGAAGTAATCGCTCCAAAAAGCGCTACTTTATGCTCTTCAAGAAGGTCTATAGTGCGCTGTGGCAGCGGGTTTCCTTCTTTGCACCAGAATTCCCAGCCAATATCGCCTTCTACGTAGTTAGCCTCAAATCCGGCAGCATCCAAAACGCGGATTGTTTGCTCCAGTACCACTTTACCAATGCCGTCGCCGGGCATACTAACGATTGTTCTTTTTGACATGATGACAGTTTTTGGGTTAATCTTATAACGTTTGTTTAGTTGATTCTCAGATAAAGGCATCAAATATACAAATCGACTTGAAATCCCCTGCAGAAAGTAGAAATTTAAATTGATTTTAGGGATGCATTTTTATGAGCTTTGCATTAAATCATTATACAGAGCCATCGCTTACTTACACTGATATCGACCATTTGTTCGTACCTTTGCGGCCACAATATGAATCTGGCAGACAAATTAACACATCCGGTTTTTGAAATCGCCAGCCGCATCTGCTCCGAAAAAAACACCGAAGCTTATGTTATTGGCGGTTTTGTTCGCGACCTTATCATAGGCCGTGCAAGTAAAGATATTGACATTGTAACCACTGGCAGCGGCATCGAATTTGCACGGGAGGTTGCTTCCCGTCTGGGGGACAAAGTCAAAGTCAACTATTTCAAAAATTTTGGCACGGCACAAATCCATTTTCCCGGCAGCAATGAATGGGACATTGAATTTGTGGGCGCCCGAAAAGAATCGTACAACCGCCAATCGCGCAAGCCCATTGTAGAAGACGGCACACTCGATGACGACCAAAAAAGGCGCGACTTCACCATCAATGCACTGGCGTTGAGCCTGATGAAAGAAAATTTCGGAGCACTGATCGATCCTTTTGGCGGGCTGAAAGACATTGATGAAGGAATTATTCGCACACCCCTGGATCCGGTCATTACATTTTCTGATGACCCTCTCCGCATGATGCGCGCCATAAGGTTTGCAACGCAGCTCAATTTCACTATCGAGGGCGAAACCTACAGCGGAATCAGAAAAAACACCCACCGTTTGGAAATTGTCAGCAAAGAGCGCATCAATGATGAGCTGAATAAAATTATTTTATCGCCCAATCCATCACGAGGGTTCAGGTTACTGCGCAGCACAGGTTTGTTAAAACTGATTTTGCCCGAACTGGAAAATCTGGCCGGCATTGAAGACCGGGGCGGAAAAGCGCATAAAGATAATTTTAAGCACACTTTGGAAGTCCTCGACAATATTGCCCCGCATACCGACAATTTATGGTTGCGCTGGGCTGCTTTATTGCACGATATCGCCAAACCGGCCACAAAACGCTTCGATAATAAAACCGGCTGGACATTCCACGGACATGAAGTGCTGGGCGCGAAATGGGTCAAAAAGATCTTTCACCGGATGAAGCTCCCCATGAACGAAAAAATGAAATATGTGGAGAAACTTGTGTCGCTCCACCTCCGCCCCATTGCCCTGGTTGAAGATACCGTAACCGATTCGGCTGTGCGCAGATTGCTTTTCGAAGCAGGCGACGACATCGACGACCTGATGACACTTGCCTCCGCGGACATCACATCCAAAAACAGGGAAAAAGTTAAGCGCTTCAAAAATAATTTTGAGCAGGTAAAACAAAAACTTGCCGAGGTGGAAGAAAAAGACCGCCTGAGCAACTGGCAGCCCCCCATTAGCGGTGAGATGATCATGGAAACCTTCAACATCAAACCATCACGTGAAGTAGGCATTATTAAAAATGCCATCCGCGAGGCCATCCTCGATTGCCACATCGACAATAATTTTGAAGACGCCAAAAAGGTTATGCTCGAAAAAGCAAAGGAACTGGGACTTGAGGCCGTGAAGGATTTGAAACAATAGGTTCGGCGAATACAATTTTACGTATATCGAGCACCACTTTACACAGGCATAGCTCCAAAAACAAGATTAAAACAATCAATAAGACCGTTCAAGCACCCGGTCGAGTTGATTGAACAAATAAAAAGGCAAATTAATCAGACGATAGGCCCGCCCGCTGATTGTGCGGTGATCCTCTACCGAGAAAGGCCCGGAATAGACCCGCACCGCAATATCATGTGGCGATTCGTCCATAAACAGGTGCAAAGACCTTAAACGTCCGCTTTTGCCCGATTTCACTTCAACAGGAACAAGCAGCCCCTGCCACGGATGCACATAATCCAGTTCAGCATCGGAGCTTCTTTTTTCACGTGTCCAGAAATTAATTTTTGCCCCAACAGTGGTTTTCATTGCAAGAAGCTCCTGCCCACAAATTATTTTGTTCACTTTCCCTTCAAAATTCCCGTGCAGTAAATTTGTGCGCATCATATCTTTATGGATGCCGGAAAAATGCATCATCAGCCCAACATCCAAAACCATCAAACGGGGCGATTTACGTTTATCCGGAAGAAGCGGCATTTGCGTTGATGTCAACGGATAAACCAGTTGCAGCAACATTGTTTTTTCTAATATCCTCAGAGCTTCACCAATTTCCCGTGATTTATAATTGGATTTTCCAAAACCCACAAACCTGATCCTGTTCCCTGCCTCAGAAAAAGAGCTCTCGATACAGTGTCTCAAAATATTGCCTTGGGCTTCGCTTCGTGCATATTTAAGGACATCATCGAGATAGTCCGTAAGCAGGCCGTCATACACCCGAACCAAATCAGAAAACTGCCTGGAGCGCGCGTAAATGGCAACAACCTCTGGCATCCCGCCAAGCAGCGTATATTGCCGGAACAAAGACATGAGCCGATCATGGAATAATCCGGGGATATTACCATCCTGAATCAATTCCATTGCCTGCTGTTCTCCCATAGCATCGAGAAATTCCATAAAACTTACCGGACGGATCGGATAAAACTCCACACGCCCTACGGGGAAATGAATTTGCTTATCCAGCAATGTTTCCAACAAAGAACCGGCAGCAACAACATGCAGCCGGGGCATATCCTCATAAAAATAACGCAACAAACTAACCGCCGGCGATGAAACCTGAATTTCATCGATAAAGAGCAGCACACTCTTGCCTTCCTTTGGCTTAATGTTTTTTAAAAAGCAAAGCGCATCAAAAACCTCCTGCACATCGGCACTGTTTTCAAATACTTCCCGCTCCTTGTCCCTTTCCAGGTTTACCGAAATAAAAAAATCAAATTCTTCCGCAAAAAGCTTTATCAGGCTGGTCTTACCAACCTGCCTTGCCCCCCTGAGCACCAGCGGTTTCCTTCCTGCAGAAACCTTCCATTCCTTCAAAAAACCCAAAGCTTTCCTTCTGAACATGACAATAATATTTCATGAATATTGCCCAAAGAGAGGGTTAATTTGCGAATAAAATGTAATATAGTAAGGGTTAATTTACTGTTTTTATGTAATATAATCAGGGCTATTTTCAAAATATCATGTAATAGAGTAAGGGTTGATTTACTGTTTACATGTAACAAAATCAGGGTTAATGTCCGAATTTCATGTAACATAGTCAGGGTTATTCTAAAGACAACTTTTCTGATTCCCAAAAATAATTCGACCAAAATACAATTTTAGTCGAAAATTTGAGTTTTAATCTTATATTTGCACAAAATTTATCCGATGACACGCACAAAAGATGAAATCGTTCGCGAAGAAATAGTTAATCAGGCGCAACTTATTTTTCGGCAGTATGGCTTAAAAAAAACCACTATGGAAGAAATTGCAGAAGCCTGCGGTAAAGCCAAAAGTACCCTTTATCACTATTTTAAAAATAAGAAAGAAGTTTTTGATGCTGTCTTTCTAAAAGAATTAAAAAGTCTGAGAAACAGCATCCAGAAGAAGGTCAACCAAAAGCAAACAGTATCCGACAAGCTATCTTCCTACATCATCAACTTTCATGAGGGAATCATAGAAAAAGCCAATATTTACAGGGTTCTGAAGGAAGAACTAAAGGAAGAATATATTGAAAGATTTTATTTAACCAGGATTATTGAAAGCGAAAAGCAATATATTACTAAATTACTCGAAGAAGGTTACGACTCTTTCAATTTTGAAGGCATCAAACGGGAAGATTTGCCATGGCTTGCAGAAACCATGATTGTAGCATTCATGGGCATCGTTCGTTATTCCATTAATAGTGCGGAGGGTTTCCAACATGAAAAACTAGAAAGAACGGCCCATGCAATTATTCCCAGGCTTTTCCGGTAAATCGGACTAAGCCATTTTTTTGAACAAAACCCGACTAAAATACAAAAATCGTTTTAAATACTAATCACAAAAAACAAATGAAATCAACACCAGTAATCAGCATTATTTGCGCCTTATTATTAATGGCATCGTGCAAACACGACACACGGGAAGCACTTAGCCCAACAAAGGCTGCAATAAAAGTAGAAGCTCACACAGTGGGGACAGGCAATAAAGAAAACACCTTAAAGTACAGCGGCCTGGTCTTGCCAAAAATCAGCACCCAACTCAGCTTTCAGGTTCCCGGATCTGTAGAATCGGTCAGGGTTGATGTTGGCGATAAAATTAAAAAAGGCAACGTTCTGGCCCGTATCTCCGGCACATCTTTCCAGAGCAGCCTGGATGCAGCCATAGCACTGGAAAAGCAGGCAATTGACGCCCATCAGCGCCTCAAAAAAGTATATGACAACGGCAGCTTGCCCGAAATAAAATGGGTAGAAGTAAACTCTAAACTGGAACAAGCCAAGGCTTCGGTTCGCATAGCACGCAACCAGCTCGAAAACTGTGCGCTGATTGCCCCATCAGACGGCGTGATAGGCCAGCGAAACCTGGAAATCGGCACAACGGTCATCCCGGGCATTAATGTGATGGAACTCTATAAAATCGACCAGCTTTACATTAAAATACCCGTTCCGGAAAACGAAATAAACCTCTTAGAAATTGGTCAAAATGCTCAAATACGCATCAATGCCCTTGGCGACTCTTATTTTGAAGGAACGGTTGAGAAAATCGGTGTTTCTGCCGATCCTTTCTCACGCACCTATGAAGTTAAAATACTTCTCGACAACCCGGAATTAAAGATAAAGCCCGGTATGGTATGCGATGTTGATGTCATGGTTCCAAAAACCAGCTCCGGGCTAAGCATTCCATCACAAGCCGTAATAAAGGACAAGGACGGAAGCTGCTATGTATTTGTTATCGATCCTAAAAATAAAACTGCAAAAAAGCAAAAAGTGGAATGCGGTATTTTCATCGACAATATGCTGGAAATAAAATCCGGCTTAAAACCCGGCCAGTTAATTGCAGTACGCGGCCAGCACAAACTCCAGGACAATAGCACAGTAGCCCTCTAAAACAACACATAATGAAACGCAAAATAAACCTGATAGAGGGAGCAATGAAACACTCCCAGATCATCATTTCACTTATTCTTGTTTTGTTGATTTACGGAATCTACGCTCTGGCCACTATGCCCCGTAACGAATTCCCCGATTTTACGATACGACAGGGGCTGGTTGTAGGCGTTTATCCGGGAGCAACATCCCAGGAAGTTGAAGACCAGCTTACACGTGTCGTTGAAAACTACATCTTTGGCTTCGAGGAGGTAAACAAAAGAAAAACATACTCCTTATCCAGCGAAGGCAAGATGATCATTTTTGTAGAACTAAACGACAACGTCCAAAATTCCGACAAATTCTGGTCGAAACTTCGATTAGGCCTTAATGAATTAAAGATGCAGTTGCCGCAAAGTGTTTTGGCCCTGATTGGAACCAATGATTTTGGTGACACTTCTGCGCTACTCATCACGATGTCGTCGGATAAAAAATCAAACCGCGAGCTAAAAGACGTCATGAAACTTTTGGAAGCCGAAATACGGAAAATTGAATCAGTTTCAAAGATGAAACGCTACGGCGAGCAGGATGAAAAAATATTTCTTTACATCCAACAGGACAAGTTAGACCAATACAACATTAATCTTGCCAGCATCCTGGCCTCATTTAAGCTGCACGAAGCGCAAAATTATGCCGGGCAGCTCGATAATGGTGAGATTATCCTGCCTGTTTATCTTCCGCCACGCTTTGAAAACGAAGACGAACTTGCCGAGCTGGTGGTTTACTCTGATCCGCAAGGCAATATCATCCGCCTCAAAGACGTCGTCCGCATCGAACGCAAATACGATGAACCGGACAGTTATATCCTCAACAACGGCAACAGCTCCCTTCTGCTTTCACTGGAAATGCAAAAAGGCAACAATATCGTACAATATGGCCGTGAAGTTATCGAATGCCTTGAACATTTCAAAACCACAGTAGATGATGATGTTGAGATAAATATCATTTCGAACCAGCCTGAAGTTGTCGATCATTCCATATCGCATTTTTTGAAGGAATTCCTAATAGCCATACTTTCGGTTATTGCTGTTACTATGATATTATTACCGTTCCGTGTAGCCTCTGTTGCTGCGGTAACCATTCCTATTTCCATACTGATTACCATGGGCATTATGCAGGCCGTCGGCCTTCAGCTCGACATTGTTTCCCTGGCCGGCCTAATCGTTGTTTTAGGCATGGTGGTTGATAATGCCATTGTTGTCATCGACAATCATGTTGAGAAACTGGATCATGGCTTACAACCCTGGGAAGCTGCATGGAAAGCTGCTACAGAACTGGTTGTCCCCGTTTTCACAGCTACTTTGGCAATTATTGCGGCCTTTATGCCCATGATGCTTTTCCTGAAAGGAATGGCCGGCGATTTCGTAGGTTCTTTTCCTCTTACGATTACCATTGCCTTAACCATATCTATGATTATTGCAATGTTCCTGGTTCCAATAATGTGCTATATCTATATAAAAAGGGGGCTACACAGCCCTAAGGCCACCAAAACTAAAAAGAGTTTCCTCGACCTTCTGCAAAATAGTTATAATTCAGGGCTTTCGTGGACATTCCGACATCCTGTAATTACAATAATCCTGGCTGTTTTATCTATTGTTGCCGCTATAGTTGGTTTCGGGGAATTAGATCAAAAAATGTTCCCTGCCATGGACCGCAAGCAATTTGCCGTGGAAATCGAACTGCCTACCGGCTCTTCCTTAGACCAGGTTGCAGAAATTTGCGACAGTCTCGAGACAATACTGCTGCGTGACGATCGCATAACCAATGTTGCTTCATTTGTAGGCACTTCTTCTCCTCGCTTTTACACATTGTATAAGCCTCATATGCCTGCAAAAAACTTCGGTCAGTTAATGGTAAACACTATTTCCGAAAAATCCACACCGGAGATCGTAGAAGAATACACCACACGTTACAAGAATTCCTTCCCCAATGCACATATCAAATGGAAACGCCTGGCCGTGGAGAATTTTGACCTGCCTATTGAAATACGCATAGCCGGCAACAATATAGAAGACCTGAAAGCAACGGCTGAAAAAGTCAAGGAAATCATGAGGCAGCATCCTGAATTCCTGCGCATTAAAGACGACTGGAACGAGGGGCAACAAGCTTTGGCCGTTGAATTGAACAACGATCAGGCCAATAAGCTGGGTTATTCAAAATCGCTCATTGCTGCCGCGATGATGGCAAATCTCGATGGGCTTCCGGTTACTTCCATCTGGGAAAAAGATTATCCTGTAGATGTGATTCTCAGCCGTGAAGACGCGCAGACCGATGAAATCAGCGACCTCAACAACTTAAAAATTTCTTCACTGCTCACCACAGAATCCTTACCACTTCGCGCCATTGGCAAACTCAAACCCATTTGGACCGAAGGCACCATTGTCCGCAGAAATGGTGAACGCACCCTCACCGTCATGGGCGATATGAGCACCAAGGTTATTTACAATGGTGTTTTTAATAAAATCCGTCCGGAAATTGACGAGCTGGAGCTCCCGGAAGGAGTGAAAATTTATTATGGAGGAGAGGTTGATAGCATGAAAGAAAACTACCCCCCGCTAGGATTTTCGCTTGGCGTTAGCATCATACTGATTTTCTTCATCCTTTTATTCCAATTTAAAACGCTACGCCGTGCGTCTCTTATTATGTCCACGATGCTGCTCAGCCTTCTCGGCGCCGTAATCGGTCTGCTTATTACCGGATATCCATTCAGTCTGACTGCATTTATTGGCCTCATTGGCTTGATGGGGATTACCATCCGCAACGGAATTATCCTTATAGACTACGCCATGCAATTGGTGCTGCACGAAGATCACACCTTCAAGGAAGCCGCTATTGCAGCCGGACAGCGAAGGATGCGCCCGATTTTCTTAACCTCCATGGCTGCCGCCATTGGCGTTGTGCCAATGATTGCCAGTGGATCAACACTTTGGGGACCACTGGGCACAGTGATTTGTTTTGGCCTGATTTCCGGAATGATCATGACCCTTTTTACACTTCCTGTAATGTATTGGAAATCAATAGGAAAAGAAAAACACAGTCCCGACATCCCTAAAGAAGAATTGCAAAACAATTAAAACGAAAAACAATGAATAAAACAATCATCATAATACTTTGTGCCCTTGCGGCAAACATCACTGCATTGGCACAAACCTTAAGCCTCGATAGCTGCAAGGCTTATTCATTGCGCAACAACAAAAAACTCATTGAAGCCCAACTGGAACTCAAAGCTTCTAAAGAAGTAAAAATGCAGGCATTCACCAATTATTTCCCTGTGCTCAACGCAAATGCAACAGCAATAAAAATGAGCCAGCACCTCATTGAAATGGAAACACCTGAAATGAACCTGCCTGTTTATGACGGCAATCCGGCTAACCTTGTTGCACCGACACAGTTTGCCTATGTTCCCGGAATGGAAATTAAGATGATTGATTACCTGAACATGGCTTCTGTCACTGCAATTCAACCAATTTATATGGGTGGTCAAATCCGCAATGGAAATAAGCTGGCTCAAATTGGAGCCGAGGTCGGCCAGCAAAAAGTCAGTTTACGATCAGATGAAGTTATTGCCATTACCGAAAACTATTATTGGAATATAGTTTCCCTGAAGGAAAAAAAGCAAACCCTTTTCAGGTATGAAAAACTGATGCAAAGCCTACTTAAGGATGTACGTATTTCGCAAGAAGCCGGGCTAATCGATAAAAGCGACGTGCTCAAGGTTGAACTGGAACTCAGCCGCATCGACAAGCAAAAGCTACAGATCAACAATGGCATAGAGCTCCTGAGCATGACGCTTGCGCAACATATGGGCGTCCCCTATTCCAGGGAAATGGATATAGCCGAAACAGAGATTAACCTCAGCGAACCTGTAGGCCTGTTCAGCTCACCCGAAACCGCTTTAGCAAACCGCTTTGAATACCAGATGCTCAGCAAAGCTGTTGACGTTAACAAGCTGCAGAAAAAAATGGAGCGCGGCAAACTGCTCCCATCTCTTGCGGCAGGCCTACAAGGACTTTATCTTGATTATGAAGACACTGACAATACATATGCCATTGGTTTTGCCACTTTAACTATCCCAATAAGCGACTGGTGGGGCGGCAGCCACAAACTCAAAGAAAAGCAGATAAGAATTGATATCGCTCAAAACCAACTAAGCGAAAACAGCGAATTGATGATGCTGCAAATGGAGAAATACTACAAAGATCTGCTCGAAGCCTGGGCTCAGATAAAAGTAGCCAATCACGCCAGTGAGCAAGCCAAAGAACACCTGAAAATCGTTAATGATAACTACAATGCCGGCATTGCCAGCACTTCCGACCTGCTCGAAGCACAAGCCATGAACCAGCAAAGCCTTGATGGCATCGTTGACGCAAAAACTTCATACAAAATCAAGCAGGCACTCTACCTGCAGTCAATCGGAGAACTGGAGTAAAAAAATATCACTATGGATTATACCTTCATAAACAGAAACAAATATTTTCCGGAGAGTCATTTTGATTTTCCGGGAAATTTGCTTCCTCAGGAAGCACAAAAAAGCCAAGAAAATTTCAATGCAACAACTATTATTAAATACATAAAAATCAGTTATCGAAATAACACAACAGAAAAAACCAGACAAAAAATAAACACAATCTTACTGATTAGCAAACTGATGCTACTGGCACTGATACTGAACATGTAAAAGCATGGGAAACCAAAAAAATGATATCGTCAAAGAATTTCTTAAGGATTATACACAATCGCTGAACGGATTTTCTCCCTACTTTCGCGCAGAATATTAGAAACTAAAAATTACAACAGCATGTCTGACGAAATGAAAGCTTGCCCGGAATGCAACTCACCTTATGGATATAATACAGGCAATGAACTATGGGCCTGCCCCGATTGTGGTCATGAATGGAATCCTAATGAAGCTGATGAAGACGCCCTGATCGTAAAGGATGCCAACGGAAACCTATTAGAAGATGGCGATACGGTAATCGTAATCAAAAACTTACCGGTAAAAGGTGCTGCCGGACCGGTAAAATCGGGCACGAAAGTAAAAAACATCCGCCTGTCGGATGGTGACCATAATATCGACTGCCGCATCGACGGTTTTGGTGCTATGGCTTTGAAATCGGAATTTGTGCGGAAAGCATAGGACGTCTCGCCCGACACAAAGAAAACTATTCATGACACTGATTTTCAGTAAGCTCATGGTTTTTCAATAAAAATTACTATTTTTGAAAAAAAATCATGAGCCTGGTAATAACAAATAATACAATAGATAAATACTTTGGTTTTCTTTCAAGACTGGATATAATTTCGAAAAAGAAACTAATAAGCAAGCTTAAAGAGTCGATAAACAAAGAAAACAAAGAAAAAGCCGATATCGATAAGCTTTTCGGCGCATGGGAAGACAAGCGCACAACAGATGAGATTAATCTAGATATTCGCGAATCACGAATTGACAAAACGGATTCAATTAATTTCTAATGAAGTACCTCCTTGATTCAAATATTTGTATCCACTTTCTCAGAGGCCAATATAATCTAAACAATCAATTTAAGTCGGTTGGATTTGAAAATTGTGCTATTTCAGAAATTACCTTGGCAGAACTTGTCTTTGGCGCAGAAAAAAGCAGCAATCCGGCAAAAAACCACAAACTGATCAAGGAATTAATTTCCCATTTTATCATCCTACCAATCTTCGATTCGATTTTCCTCTACGGTAAAGAAAAAGCACGGCTACAAAAAAAAGGAACACCAATAAGTGATTTTGACCTGTTAATTGGCACAACGGCTGTTGAGAATAACTTAACCATGGTAACCGAAAACATCAAAGAATTCAGCAGAATTTCAAATATTAATATTGAGAACTGGATTAAGCGATAAGCTTAAACTGCTCAATTTAAAGCTAATATCATAGTTATTCGTGCAGGATCCCATTAAAAAATATCAATTCAAAGACGGCCTCCCTCTGGAGTTTGAGATTGTTGACCTGGAAAAAATCCTGCTCATCAAAAAGGATATTATGTGCGTTCCTCACCGGGCGCAGTTTTACCATGTTATGTTTCTTGAAAAAGCTGCCGGAACGCATTATATTGATTTTAAACCGATTGAATTAGAAGATCATAGCCTAATATTTATTCCCCTTAACAGCATTAATAAATTTGATCCGAATGGCAGGTACGAAGGCAAAGCCATCATTTTTACCAGGCATTTTTTCTGTAGAAATGAAGATGATATCCGCTTTCTTCATTCCAGTATCCTGTTCAACAATCTTTATGGAATTACGCCCGTAAAATTCAGTCCCCATGCTTCTGAGCTAAGAGTTTTTATCGATTCAATGTTGAGCGAATTTAAACGTCAGCCCGACATTGAGCAATATCCCATCCTACAAAACATGCTGCACATCTTTCTTTTGATGGCTGAGCGAAAAATCCGAAAACAAGGGGCTACGATTATGAAATCCAGCCCAGCTCTGGATGATCTTCTTCATTTCAGGGAAATCCTCGAAAATGATTTTATCAGGGAAAAATCTGTGAAAGGTTACGCTTTAAAGATGGGCATTTCTGAAAAACAATTGCATAAAGCCACAACAAGCCTATTGGACAAAACGCCCAAACAAATTATTGATGAGCGTGTATTGCTGGAAGCAAAACGCCTCTTGGTACACGGCAATCAAAGCATCAAAGAAATAGCCTACGAATTGGGTTATGACGAGCCTACAAATTTCATCAAATATTTCCGCAAGCATTCCGGCATAACACCTACCGACTTCCGCGGAAAATACTAATCTACTGTATTTCAACTCTTTCCGTCAAAGCAAGAGTAAATCTACCCTAAAAAGGCAGAATCTTACCTTTTCCAGCCTTCCTTGCCACCGCATCTTTGCAGCATCAAATTTAAACACCAAAATCACGATGAAAAAACTTGCCATTATCTTTTTAAGCCTCGTCACTCTTGGCGTATGTGCAAACGACGGAAACGACAACAATCAAACCCATAAAAACGACATGAAAAAATCAAACAAACAAAAAGTCGAAGAACTTTTAAAATCAATTGAAACCGGCGCAGCAGAACCCGTAGCCTACATCAATCCTGAAAAGTACATACAGCACAACCAATCGGTTGCTGACGGCCTGGCTGGCTTTGGAGCACTCTTGCAGCAAATCCCAGAAGGCACAGCAAAAGTAAATACCATGCGCATTTTCGAAGATGGCGATTATGTAATAGCGCATACCGATTACAACTTTTTCGGCCCGAAAATCGGTATTGACATTTTCCGCTTCGAGGATGGACTGATTGTAGAACACTGGGACAACCTTCAGGAAAAAGTCAACAAAACAGCATCGGGAAGAAGCCAAATTGATGGGGAAACAACCATTAAGGATATCGACAAAACCGAAGCTAACAAATTAATCGTCAAAGGATTCGTAAACGATATTCTATTAGGTGCAAATCCTGGGGAAATAGCTGATTATTTTTCAAATGGCGCATACATTCAGCATAATCCTGGCGTTGAAGATGGTTTAACCGGTCTGGGAGAAGCTTTAACAGCATTAGCCGAAGCAGGCATGCCAATGGTTTACGAAAAGAACCATATTATATTGGGGGAAGGAAACTTTATTTTGAGCGTATCTGAGGGTATATTTATGAAAGAAAAGGTCGCTTTCTATGATATTTTCCGAATCGAGAATGGAAAAATTGTTGAACATTGGGATACTGTTCAGGAAATTATTCCCGATTCTGAGGCAAAAAATGATAACGGAAAATTTAATTTCTAAATTTTAAAAGCAAGGACAAGGAAGTACCGTTTAAAGCGGTGCCTCCTCTAAGGATATAAACAATGATTAGGGTAACTGAATATTTAAAAGAAAGCAGCCTGCAGTATTTAGCTACATGCGGTCTGGATGGGAAACCCAAAGTGCGGCCATTTCAGTTTATGTTTGAGAAAAACGGAAAACTTTGGTTTTGCACCTCCAATCAAAAGGAAGTATACAGAGAACTAAGACAAAATCCCTGGGTGGAGCTGTGCGCATCCAATGAGCCCATGTCATGGTTGCGCTTGTCCGGAAAGGCCGAATTCAAAAATGACATCAGCATTAAAGAAAAAGTTTTTGATGCCAGCCCTTTGGTAAAAAGCATTTATAAAAAGCCTGATAATCCGGAATTTGAGGTTTTTTATCTAGCCGAAGCCAAGGCTTGTATTGCTAAGATTGGGAAAGAGCCAAAGTTCATTGAGCTTTAAACGGCGCAATTCAAAAAACCAAAAGGCAGGCAGTATTGTCTGCCTTTTTTTTATTACAGACTGTTATGTGCTTTCCGGAAACATTCATACATTTGGATCACATTTACCGCAAAAGACATCCTTATGAAATATGTATTTCCCCTGGCTTTCCTGCTTGTATTCCTCACCTCATGCGACAGAACAAGCACAATTACGGAAAACTGTGAGCAAGCGTTTATGCTACCTCAGGTCAGGCATCTCGAAGAATCCAATTATGCTATACGCTTATCTGCGAAATCCAGACTCTATACGGCACAGAAAGAAATACAGCCTTTATTGGAACTATTCTCTTCGGAACTGAAAAAGATATACGGTATCGGCTTAGAAACAAGCAAAGAACCAGGCGCTGACTCGGACATTATTTTTGAAACAGACAGTACGCTTAAGGCTGAAGAATATCAAATTAGCTGTGATAAAGCCATTCGCGTACGTGGAGGAAGCTACCATGCACTGACACTGGCCAAAACCACACTGATCCAATTGATGTACGTAGAAAACAACGCCCTTCAGTTCCCTTTGGTACATATCACAGACTATCCCGATGCATCATATCGCGGTTTAATGATCGACCTGGCCCGTGGCTGGCACGAAATCCCAACCATAAAAAAAATCATCGACCTGGCTGCATTCTATAAAATCCGTTACTTGCAGCTCCATTTTTCGGATTACCAATCTTACACCCTCCCCTCCCATAAATTCCCCAAATTATCCACAGAAAATCGTTCATATAGCTATGAAGAACTGCGTGATCTGGAGAATTATTCGCAATTGCGCGGTATCACAATCATCCCTGAAATTGATATTCCCGGTCATTCCAGTCCATTTGTAGAAAAATATCCGGAAATATTTGCCATCAAAAACATAAAGGACAATCCCTGGATTATAAATATGGGCAAAGAAGACGTATATAAAGCACTTGATGAGATTATAGGAGAACTTGTCGTCGTTTTCAAAGCTACTCCTTATATCCATATCGGTGGTGATGAAGCGATTTTTTATATGATGGAAAAAGATCCTGATGTCCAGGAGTTTATGAAAAAACATGAACTAGGTGAAGACATACATGAACTTTATCGCTATTTCCTGGTTCGCCTCAACGAAACCGTTAAAAGCTATGGCAAACAAATGTGTGTTTGGGAAGGCTTTACGCAGGAAGGGAACATCAAAATCCCAAAAGACATCATCGTTTTTGAGTTTGAAACAAACCGTTACCTGCCTAACGACCTGGTTAAAGACGGATACACAGTTGTTAATACATCATGGAAGCCGCTTTATGTGGTCAACCAAAAAAAATGGGAGCCTAAAACTATTTACAACTGGAATATGTGGCGTTGGGAAAACTGGTTTCCTCAAGCTCCTTCCTTCCAACCGATCCAGTTAAAGGAAACACCGCTGGTTATCGGTGCGCAAATGTGCGCCTGGGAGCAAGCAGGAGAAAGTGAAATCCCCAGCCTGCGGAAACGGCTACCTGCATTCTCAGAGAGAATATGGAATTCCGAAAAAGTTATTAGCTATGACGAACTGATGGTGCGCATTAATAAACTGGACAAAAAGCTTTCTCTTTTAATCGAAGATGACCGCCAGGATAAAATGCTTTTGGACTATAATTTTGAAAAAGAAGCTGAAAAGTAAAAACCTCACCATGAAGCGAAAAGGAGTTCTCACATCAGCAGGTTTTATTTATATCATACTGACAAGCTGCATTTTTTGTAGTTTTATTTCCTGCAATTCCTACAACAGAAAACCACCACAATCTGCTTTTCACCAGCAAATGGCCGCGATGGTGGAACGGTGGTTTCCCGGAAGATCCGCAGAATTCATTTTCGAAAAAACAGATGCAAATCCGGAGCAGGATTATTTTTGCATCGACAGTTTCAATGGCAAAATTAGAATCCGTTCCAACAATGGCATTGGAGCAGCATCGGGATTCAATTGGTATATCAAGAACTATTGCAATACAAGTATTTCCATAAATTTCAACAGTCCGGGCTTACCCGATCAGATTCCGTTGCCACAAAAACAAATCAAAAAGGGGACTCCATTTGAATACCGGAATTTCTTTAACTACTGCACCTTTGGCTATACGATGGCCTGGTGGGACTGGAAACGCTGGGAAAAACTCATTGATTGGATGGCGATGAACGGAATCAATATGCCGCTCGCCATAACAGGGCAAGAGGCTGTTTGGCAGAAATTATTATTGGAACACGGCCTGGTTCAAAGCGAAATTGACGCCTTCCTTGTTGGCCCGGCTTTTTTGCCCTGGGGATGGATGGGAAATATTGACGGCATGGCCGGCCCCCTTCCGCAAACATGGGTCGACAATCAAAAAAAGCTTCAAAAGAAAATATTAGAACGCGAAAGAAGTTTCGGAATGAAACCTGTTTTACAAGCATTTACAGGACATATCCCCAAAGCGGTCATTGATAAAAACCCTGAACTGAAATATATAAAAACAACAGACTGGGCCGGTATGCCCGGGACATATTTTCTCAATCCAAATGATCCGCTTTTCGCTAAACTTGGCAGGCGTTTCATTGAAATTCAAACCGATTTATACGGAAGCGATCATTTATACGATGCCGATTGTTTCAACGAAGTCAACCCACCTACAAACGACACTGTATTCATCGGTGAGGTAAGCCGGAAGGTTTTTGAAAGCATGACCCAAGCCGACCCGGATGCTGTATGGGTGATGCAGGGCTGGTTTCTGTTTTGGCAGCAAAATTTCTGGAAAGAGCCACAAGCAAGGGCTTTGCTCGATCCTATTCCAAATGAAAAATTAATATTGCTCGACCTTTATGGCGAAAAATATCCGGTATGGAATAAAACAAAAGCATTCTACGGAAAAAAATGGGTATGGAATATCATTTGCAATCTGGGACAACAAGTGAACCTAAGTGGCGACTTGAAACAAATGAACAAAAACCTACAGGATGCAATGACGAATCCCGAAGCAGGAAAACTGGCCGGGATTGGCGTTATGATGGAAGGTTTTGGGTATAATCCTGTGGTACAGGAATTTATCGGACACAAAATCTGGGAACCGGAATATACAGAAATGGACAATTGGATCAGGGAATATGCTTTCAGGCGTTATGGCACCCAAAACCAAATTGCCGCCGATGCCTGGAGCGGGCTGCTCGCTTCGGTTTATGACCGTACAGCAGTAAACGAAAGTCCGTTATGCAATCCTCCCGGCTCAGGAATACCATCAATTACCGACAGCGGTCTTTATGGAGTGGATTATGATACCGAAAAACTGATTAAGGCAGGCATTGCATTATTAAGTTTGTCGGATTCGCTCAAGGCTGTTGCCAGCTGGCGTTTTGATATAACTCACATTTTCAGGGAAATACTCACTCTAAAAGCAAACCGGATGCTGTCAAACGCATATACTGCCCTGGAAAATCAAAACCTGAACGATTTCAGGGAAAGCAAGAAAAAATTCCTGACCCTTTTGCAAGATCTGGATCAGTTGCTGGGCTCACAGGAAATGTTTCTTCTGGGAAAATGGATCGCTGATGCCAGAGAAAAGGGTAATTCGAAAGAAGAAAAAGATTTCTATGAGTTGAATGCCCGCAGCATCATCACTTTATGGCAGCCCGATTCCGGTTCTCTCCTTCGCGATTATGCATCAAAGCAATGGAATGGCATGATCGGCGATTTCTATTATCACCGTTGGCTGCGTTTTTTTGATGAAGGCGAACAAGCTATTAAAAGCCGAAAGCAATTAAATTATAAAAAACTAAACCAGGAACTCCGACAATGGGAATTTGAGTGGATCAATGCAACAAGCAAATATCCTTCAAAAGCAAAGCCCGCTGACTTAATAAAGACCTGTAACAGAATTGTTTCGGAATACCTTTAAGCTGACAAACCTCCCCTTCGGTTCTTTCGTGTCCAAATTTGCCAAACATAGCTTAAACGGTTCTGCATTTCACAGCCTTATAACACTTATAACCAGATATTAACTTATACAGAGGCCAGCATGTAAGTGCATATTAGTTTTGGCAAATCATAATAACGAAGCTGTATTCTAAATAACGGATGATTGTTAACCTGAATAATTCAAAAAAACTTATAGAATTCTCAGTCGGCAATGCCTTTCAGGCATAAACCTCCATCGAAATGACCATCTTAACGGTTATCTGCCCTACCTCTGCTTCCTGACGATAAAAAACGGTCATTTCGACCAAAACACAATGCAAAGCGGAGTGTTACCGGGAGAAATCTAAACTTCCTTATAAACTTATGTAAATATGTAGTCTCTATATGAAACGGGTCGTGATTCGATGTTCTTAGATTATCTAGTGTTTGTCCATAGAGTCGAGAGTTTGCTCTATAAAGTTCAAATTCAAGGCGTGTGAAAAATCTAAACCGCAGTATACTAGGGTATATGAGGATTTAGATTTTGAGCAACAACGCAGAAGTTGGACTTTATAGACGAACTCTATCTAATCCATTGGTAATTGCGCTGTGAATCAACCTATATTTAGATTACAGCCAAAAACGATAATGATTTGTTATTGCGCAACATAGATTTCTCTGCCGAAAATTCGGCATCGAAATGATATTTTGTTGTTTTTAAGTGGCAAAGGCGGCGCACTTCGACTGGGTTCGTCCTCATAACTACTCATCGGATGACTGACAGTCATCCGATGAGTAGTTATGATTAACCAGTCCCTCATGATTTGCAAAAGTTAAAGCAAAAAAAGGAGCCCGAAGGCTCCTTTAAGGCGAATTTTCGCAATAAGTGTATAACTAACCCCAAAATTTACAAACCACGAAAAGATGATTCGCCTATTCTCCTATTTGAATATATAAGTCTGTGTTTACGGCAGTTGGTGGATCAACAATGATCTGGAACATACAGTCATTAAAATCGTCATCGCCGGTACCTACTTTCACGTCTTCAATGGCCAGTACTATTGCATCACAACTAACATCATAGAAAAGAAGTGTTTGCTGTGCCTGTGCAATATTCAGTATATCATTGGAATAATGTGTATAAGCTCCTTCCGACAATCCACTTGGATAAGTGCTGCTTTTGCCTGCCCAACCCCGTGCAACCAGGAATGCGCCCACATTTGTTCCTGCAGGAAAAGTCCCAAGAAGTTTGATGGTAGTTCCGGCTGTTAAAGCTCCTCCTGAACCCTGCTTGGATGAGTTTGGATAGATTAAGAGTTTGGTATCACGGATATCGTCAACTGTTTCGGGTGGAGAATCTGCGGGATAATGATATGTTCCCAGGGAATTTTTCCAGCCGGCTCCTTCATCTATGAAAGTAACATAAACTGTTGCCTGTTCGAGCAATTCAAGTGTCGTATTTGGATTATCAAGATATTCGGGATGATTTTCAAAAACATCCTGACCTTCAGGAAGTGCTACAGCCAGGTCGCTCACTAGAGTTTCACAAAGATCATATGGGTTGGGCTCAATACATTCGGGGATCCCATCATCATCATAATCACAAATAACGGTATAATCTCCCGGAGGGATACGCCTTAGAATTTGCAAGCCTTCGCGTCCGTTTGCTATAAAAATCAAGTCCTCGCCCACATCAATATAATTTGCCGATGCGCCGAAATTATGAGTTTCCAGAACTTCCAGTTCCTGTTGTCCTTCCACCATCGCACAAAGGTAAAGGCCATCGGAACCATTGGCCACATATACATAATCATCATCGAGGCAAACGCCATTGGTTACGGCTGCATCACCCATATTTTCAGGAGAAAGCGTATGCACCAGGCTTCCATCGTTCAGGTCAAAAGCTTTAAGTCCGGCATAGCCCATAGCAACCCAGCAGATATTATTTTTAATATAAATACCCGATTTTCCAGTTTCAGGTTCAATAGAACCAATATCATAGGTAGCAATTTCAGTATGTTCAGCACCTACTTCATAAACCAACAGCTGTGCATTTGTACCACTTCGCAGCACCACATGTTTATCACCAACATCATAACCGCTTACAGCAGCATATTTTGCATTTTCAAATTCATTGGTAAGCGTAGGTTCGAGTTGCATCGTTTCCTGATCAAATACAAAAACACCACCATCGGTCCTGCCTGCTGTTGCATAAAGCCAATCGGCAGAGCGTACCACGCCATTCACAGAATTTCCGGGAGGTGTTTTATAACGGGTCATCATTGTCCCGGGCAAAATGACGTTATCCGTCAAATCAAGGTCGAAAACAGCACCGCCAACACCATAATCAGTTGCTCCAATCCAAAGGCGACGTTGTGCGCCTGTAGTCTCAAAATCCAGAAACATGGTGTTAAAATCTGCTCTGTGGTTTTGTGCTGTACTTAAAATTGTTGGAAACAAAGGATTTTCGACATTAAAAACATCAATATGACCTTCATAAAGGTCTTCACCCATCGGGCTGCTGTTCGGTTCATTGTAGTGATAGCTGACATAGGCAAATTCACCATTAAACTTCACATGAGTTGCGCTGAGCACGCGATCGCCAACAACCGGCGATTCAACTTCGGCCACATGCATAAACAGCGCTTCCGCACCAACTACCCTACTGTCTTTTTTCTTTTTTTGATAGCTTGTGTCGAACAGGGGTTCATTAATATAATGAACACGTTTCTGGGTTTCTGAAACGCCATCGGTATTCACTATCAATTCGACTTCATCGGTAGGGACGGGATCATTATTATCCGGATCATCTTTCTTGCAACCCCAAAAAACAAGAGCTGTAAGTGCGAATAAAACGGGAACAAAAAACCATAATTTTTTCATAATTCTACCTTTCTTTTTGCATCAAATATACAAAAATCTTCATATTAAATCCAGTGATAACACTTAAAATATATTCCCCGATTAGTATATGATGCATTATTTTGAGCAAATGTAAGTACAATATGGCAAATCGTTCCGGCTGCCGGCACTAAAATTCTGTTAATATGTCCTGCAGGCTGAGAATTCCCTACTTTTGTCAGCCAAAAATCAGAATTATTATGGCACATTTTACAGCATCCGGAATAACAGGTCTGGCAGTTCACAAGGTTGGAAATAAATCCAATAGCGAGGGTTTGTTCATTGCGCAAAATTGCATCCGCCCCGATGAGGAAATAACGGAACTTCTGTCTGCATATTTCTTAAGCCCTTTTAAAACCGAGGAATATTTTAATTTATATCATGAAAGTGATTTGGAATTGAATGAGATATATTCATATGCTTCTGCTATTTTTGAGGATCCGCAGCAACTGCACGAACAATCGGTTCATATTGCACGCCACCTTTATGAAAGCAGCAATCATCCCAAAATTAAATCCGGCGAGCTTTATGTAGTGCATTTTCAGGATTGCATTCTTGATGGTGAAAGCCTGGATGCCATTGGAATTTTTAAATCGGAAAACAAAGACACATTCCTGAAAGTATTCCCGAAAGGCGACAATATGGAAATCATCCAGGATAAAGGCATAAATATCAATAAATTAGATAAAGGATGTTTGATATTTAATACCGAAAAAGAGCAGGGCTATGTACTGATGGTCGTAGATCATTTAAATAAAAGCAGTGAAGCCCATTTCTGGATGGACGATTTTCTTCATGTGCGTCAGCGGCAGGACTCTTTCTACCAAACAGAAAATACGCTGAACCTTTGCCGCGATTTTGTACAGCAGGAATTGCCCGAAAAATTTGAGGTAAGCAAAGCCGATCAGGCAGATTTCCTGAACAAATCTGTTAAATTTTTCAAAGAGAATGAAAACTTTGATATGCAGGATTTCAGTGAAGAAGTATTTGAACAATCGGAAGTGATCGAAAGCTTCAACACATTCAAAAAAGAACATTCCGATGAACATGACATGGAAATTGAAGATCAATTTGAGATATCCAATTCAGCAGTAAAAAAGCAATCCCGCTTTTTCCGTTCGGTCATCAAGCTCGATAAAAACTTTCATATTTATGTGCACGGCAACAAAGATATGATGGAACAGGGGCGTGATGATAGCGGCAAAAAATATTACAAGCTGTTTTATGATGAGGAGAGTTAACCTGCTCTATTCATAAAATGCAAACAAAATAATGTAAGCAGCTTAAATTTAAGTGTTTATTAAATTTATAGAGGTCAGTATGTAGGTGCATATTAGTTTTGGCAAATCATAAAAACGATAATGATTTGCTATTGAGTAACATAGATTTCTCCATCCAGCTCTTCGCTTCGCTTTGAGCCTCCTGTCGAAATGACCTTTTGTTGTGTTCAAGAGGCAAAGGCGGCGAGGACACAATAAAAAATATAAAATGAGTCCTCGCCGCCTTTGCCCAAACAATTAATAAACAGTCATTTCTCCTCTACCGAAGCTTCGGTAGAGGAGAAATCTATTTATTCACGAGCATAAATCATTCTATGTACTTATCTACTGACCTCTATAAATTTATATCCTAAAATTGAATTTGTTTGCATTTTACTAGTGCATTAAATCAGGCCATCTGCTTCATTGCTAAAGCTTTGAAATAGGCGACTATACCTTCAGCTTTAGACACCTCACATCTGACCTGAATTTAAAGCATGAATAAAGCAGGTTAAGGAAAAGAATCAAAGCTGAAAGCAGGCTTTAGCCGGATTTTATTTTTTCAAGCCGAAATTAAAACGGAATCAAAGAAGCTGCTTTGGTGTTTTTAAACCCAGGGATACGGACACCAAAGAAAAAACGCAGGTGGCCCAGTCCGTAATTAACCACAAGTTCCTCACGGGCAAAGGAATAAGATTCGTTCACAGCATAAAAGCCCCAAAAATATTTCCTGCTGCTGTATCCGATTGCCAGGCGTGAGCTCACACTGGCAAAAGGCGTATATTGGACTTTTGCATGATCGTCGGGAAACTTAAAACGTGTATGTCCAATGCCTAAGCCGGGCTTCACCGAAATGGTAAAATAATAATTTTTGAAAATAACAAAAGTATGTATGTATCCTCCCTTAATACCCATATTAATAATATAAGCACTTCTGAAATTGTCTTCTGCCCTTAAAATTTCTTCATCATTTACAGGCGGCAGTATCAGGGAGTCGGACTTAACAAAAATATTTTCAAGGAACCCACCCAGCATCCAGCTACCTGCGCTTTTCTTTTGCCTTTCGTTATTTGTAAAAACAGCACGGGATGAAAACTTTCTGTAATTAAAAAGGTAGAAAAAATTACCTCCAAGCGTGAGTACTTTATGCCCGGGCATTTGGGGATAAATTTTTGGTGATGACTCATATTCAACAAAAGATGACGGGTTCTTGAGATAAAGACCTTTATAAAGCTGAAAATGCCCATCAAAAATAAATTTACGCCCGTATAAATTCATTTGGCCATCCATTCGCCGTGTATGGCCGTATTGATCATCATCGTTATTGATAAAGGGAAAATTAAAACCAAAATTAATCCCCAGCCATTTATAATTAAAACCAAAACCAATATTCAGATTTTGGTTAGGCGATAATTCGGCTTCTTCTATCAAATAAGTGGTCTTGATTCCAAAATTAAAATCCTTAACAATTCCATATAAGCGAAGCACCAGCCAGTCGTCATAGCTTTCGATGTAAGTACTATCAAAAGACGATGGCTTTGAAATACTGATTCCCGACTCCTGCGCAAACAAATTTTGCATACAAAAAAAGAGAATACAGGTAAAGATGGATTTTATTGGTAACTTCATGATCAATCTTTCAAACACCATTCTACAGTTTTCCTGTTTTTTTGTTTCAAATAATTATTGGTCCTGGAAAAATGCCGGCAACCAAAAAAGCCACGGTAGGCTGATAAAGGAGAAGGATGCACTGTTTTTAGGATCAGGTGCTTATCTTCATCAATAAGCTTTGCTTTTTGCTGGGCGGGATTTCCCCATAGGAGAAACACAAGGTCGTTACAGGAATCACTGAGCATTTTAATGACCGCATCGGTTAACAGCTCCCAGCCTTTATTGCGGTGTGAGCCGGCTTTGGATTCCTCCACAGTAAGCACCGTATTTAAAAGCAATACACCTTCTTTGGCCCATTTTTCAAGATTTCCTGATTCCGGTATCGAACAGCCCTCATCAGAACTCAATTCTTTAAAAATATTGCGCAATGAGGGTGGAAATCTGACCCCATCAGGAACAGAAAATGCCAGACCATGAGCTTGGCCCGGTCCATGATAAGGATCCTGACCCAGAAGAACTACTTTCGTGTTTTCGATAGGATTAAAACGAAAAGCACAAAATACATCAGAAACCGGAGGAAATATTTTAAGCTGTTTCTTATGGCATTCATTTTCAAACGAAAGAAGATTTAAAAAATACTCTTTTTCGCTTTCTTCCTTTAAAAAAGCAAGCCAATTGGTATCAATATTTTGAAAATACAGTTTTTTCAAGTCTTTTAGTTGATAAGATTCTGTTAAATTGTTCATAACTGATAGGTTTTTTAAGCAATTCCATCTTATTTTTGTAGCGATGATATTTATCCTAAAATTTGGGTGAAATTATGAAAAAAATAGCGATTATATTATTAGGGATCTTCATCTCAGGGATGGTGTTGACGGGATGTAAATCAAATGAACGTTGCGCCGCCTACGATGAAGCAAAAAAATTCCAAAAGGAAAGCAGGCGTTAGTGACTTTGAAAAAAACAAAGCCGTTAGCTATCAAAAATTAATTAATTTTACAGCCATTAATTGATATAAATGGCTGTAAAATCTATTAGAAAAATTGATTTTTGCTACCGGAAATTATGCGGACTATTATTAGTCGGTTTATTGTTTTTCGTGTACAATAAGCCTGTAAAAGCTCAAAATATCCTCAGGGAAGACACTACAGCCATTACAGCCCGAAAACTCTACCAGCGTTCCTATGGCGCCATGTTGCACAGTGGAGGTTTTGGAGTTCAGTATCGAAGATTTTTCCGAAAAACTTATTACACACGCCTTGGCTGGGAAGTTATGGGCGCTGAGATGAAACCCACCAAACAGGTTCGTGTTGTCAATCCCTATTACGGTGATTCCAAAAGTTTTGTGTATGGCAAATTAAATACCTTGCTCATTGCCCGTCTTGGCGTTGGTTATCAAAAAATAATTACGCGGAAGCCTTATTTTGGAGGCGTTGAGCTCAGTGTTTATTATACAGGTGGTTTTTCATTGGGCCTTGCCAAGCCCATTTATCTTTACATACTGAATTTCAATGATGACAATACGGATTACCAGCTAATAAGCGAAGCCTACGATCCGGAAAAGCATTTTGCAGACAATATTTATGGCCGTGCGCCATTTTTCGATGGTATTGAACATACCAGTTTCCACCCCGGAGGCTATCTTCATCTTGGGCTCAACTTTGAATTTGCCAACCAAAAAGAAAAACCGAAATCAATAGAAGTTGGCGGAATACTGGACCTTTATCCGGTGGCTATCCCGCTTATGGCATATGAAGATCCCAATCACTATTTCCTAAGTATTTATATTGCTTTTTATTTTGGAAGAAGGTTTTAGCCAATAAAATCCGAAGCATAAAAAAACCAGCCCGAAAGCTGGTTTTCAAAAAATATTTCGTAAAATTATTATTCAATTCCGGCAAAATGCTTCATGAACTGAACGCGCTCATAAGCAGCCGGGTTCTCGGCATTTTTAAGGCTGAGTTTGCCAATAAAATCTTCTGTTTTCTCAAAGCCTTTTGATTCCATCCAATTTCGGATTTCATCATTCATCTTTGAAATAACACCTAAGCCATCTTTATAAAGCACACTGGCAAGCTGCACGCTTTTTGCACCGGCAAGCAATTGCTTGATCACGGCTTCAGAGCTGTGATTCCCTGTTGACGCCGATAAATCGCAATGTACTTTATCGGATAGCATGGCGATCCAGCGCAGCGAGATACCAATATCCTCGGGTTTGCTGAACACAAATCCAGGGCTTATTTCCATTTTGTCGATGTCGATATCGGGAGAGAAAAAGCGATTAAAAAGAACCAGGCCACTGATCCCTGTCCAGCTGAGCTGCATGGCAGTTTTGGCCAGGCTACTGAAATAATAGCTGATTTTAAGGGAAACGGGAATAGTTACAAACTTCTTAACTTCCTGAATGATATCGAAATACACGTTTTCGTTTTCCTGACCAGTATTTTCCTGATTGGAAGGCAGTACAAAAACATTGAGTTCGATGGCATCTGCACCGGCATCCTGCAATCTTTTGGAGAAACTGATCCATTCTGTGCTGCTGATACAGTTCACAGAAGCAATTACAGGGATATCAATTTTTTTCTTGGCCTCAGTGATCAGGTTGAGATAGTGTTCAAGGCTTTGTTCCTGAGTATAATTACTGATGTAATCATAAGCTTCCGGATAAACAGAGCTGGATGAATCGGCAGCAAGTGCCCGGCTGATTTCATGTTTAATCTGTTCTTCAAAAACAGATTTTAACACAACTGCACCGGCTCCTTCCTTTGCAATTTGTACCAGGTTATCCAACGAATTAGTCAATCCGGAACTTCCGGCGATAATGGGGCTTTTTAGCTTTAGTCCCATGTAAGTAGTGCTGATGTCAATCATAAGCTTTTGTGGTTTACGCATCATTAAGCGAAACAAATTTAGGGAATTAATTGAATGAAACGAATCTAAATTAATCGTTCATCAATAGCTCAGGGCACGCAACACATAGGCTTTCTCATCGGCAACAACTTTCAATGCATCTTGTATTTCCGGATCGTTTTTTATTCCAAGTTTTGCCGCTTCTGTTCTGGAATTGTTGAGTTTGAAGAAAGCCATTTCAAGCTGTTTGCGGTAAATTTCTTCCAGTTTTGGGTTCATTTCAAAAGAAATTCCCCGATTCCAGGCCAGCTCAGGTAAGAGTGCCAGCATGGCGTTCCAGTCCGTCCCTTTGGGCTTTTCTTTCGGGATATCTTTAAAATAATCCAGCACACATTCCTCAAACAGGGCTTTGTTTTTCATGATTTCCAATGAATTAAAATAAGCTGGACGGTCGAAAAGGACATCAGGCGCCACACCGCCCCTACCCTGATCAAAGGATGTCAATGCAGACCTGAAACTTTTCTGAATGCTTTTCCCTGAAGGCCGCACATATTCACCAATTGTCAAATATAAATAGCCATAAGGTACAAGGGAAAAGGGGTACTGAACCAGCCCTTTCCCAAAGCTTCGCTGGCCAAATATCAGAGCCCTTTTTTGATCCTGCAGGGCAGCGGCAAAAACTTCAGCAGCCGAAGCAGTCAGGCTGTCGGTAAGGAGCAAAACCCGTCCTTTGGGAAAAACAGGATCAGCTTCCGAGTAAAATTGCCTGATAGTCGAATCGTGATTTTTAATTATGCAGATCAACCTGCCTTTGGGCAAAAAAAGATCGCAGCATTCGGCAGCCGTTTCAACCAAACCGCCGGGGTTGCCCCTCAGGTCAATGATGAGCTGGTCGATTTTGCCAGACTGAAGATCCCTGAGTTTATTGCCAAGCTCATTGGCCGTTTTGGCCGAAAAAAATTTAATGCGAAAATAAGCTGTAAGCCCCTCCGGGAAAAAAGGGCCGGAAACAGTATGCAGCAGTTTTTTTGTGCGTACACAGCCAACTTTCTGTTTTTTATCACTTTTAGAATTAATAATTTCCAAAAGGCAATCTCTGGAATCCGGCGCATAAAAAAGCAAATCCTCATCTTCTGTTGCATCCGGTTTCTGCCCGTCAATGCTTAAAACCCAACTTCCTGCAGGTACATTTTCCAATCCGGATTGAAGCACAAAAAGGCTGTCGCGGATAAATATGCAATCCATATCCAAACCATAAAAAGACGAGCGGAGCAGTGAAATTTTTTGCTGATGAAGGCTGTCCGACATAAAATCAGAATACGGATCCATATCTGAAAGGAGCTGACTTAAAACTATCCGGGGCAATACCGAAGTGTCAATGCTTTGAAAATACTTTTGCCGGATCAATTCCATGGAACGATCAAACCAGCCAACTTCCTGTGCCCATGATTTATTGCCTGCCCATGTAAAGACAATGAATACAAATAAATATGGAATCAGGATTTTTCTCATGAGTTAATGGCTGATTATCTGCTTTCGCTGATGAAATACAAATCTACAAAAACAGCTGAAAAGAAAAAGGTTCTACCAAGAATTTCGTGGGTAACAAAAATGTTTGAAAAAAATATGCAGATATTTATTAATGAACTATTGATCCCTAACAGATTCCTCCCTCCCGATAACTATCGGGACAAAGCCTTAATCACTTCGTTTGGCTTTGTTCCGGTCGGAATGACGCTGTTTATTAGGTGTTTAAGGCAAATACGGCTTCTCGGCTCCGCTCGAAGACCTTATATTGAGGTGGTCGAACGGAGTCGAGACCAAGAATGAGGAATTCCGATAGCCATCGGAAGGAGGAATCTGTTTGAAATAAAATAATTTTTCTTTCCACATAATTCCGTGTAGCACCATAAAAAAAGGCCGAAAAAAATTCTCCGGCCTCCTTATCGTTTTTTCAAACTACTTCTTTCTTAAAATAAGATACTCATATGGCGGCAGCTCAATGGCGGTTGCGGCATCAATATTGATGTCGTTTCCATCCATCAGGTTTTCATAAGCGGCATTAAAAGCTTTATCTTCAATCATAAAAGACACATCCTGATTGCCGAAATTAAAAAATGCAAGGATAGAATTCCCGTCTTTGGTACGTTCAAAAGCGAGGACTTCGTCCGGCTGGTTTACCGGAATAAACTCCATGGTTCCACCATAAGCACCATTGGCCAATGCAGGGTTTTCCTTTTTAATTTGAGCCAGTTTTTTATAGACGGCTGTAATTTCATGCTCATTCCATTCAATCGGGTCTTTTTCAAAAAACTCCAGGCGCTTTGCATTGCCCACTTCCTGACCGGAATAGATCAGCGGCATTCCGGGCGCAATAAAAGTTAAAGCTCCGTAAGTTTCATAGGCATCGCCATAGCGTTCAAAAACAGTTCCGTTCCATGAATTTTCATCATGATTTGTTGTAAAATTCATTTTGAAGGCACGCTCTTCTCCAAGATTTTTCTGCTTTTCGAAATAGTTGCGGATGGAGTCAAGGTTCTGCTCTCCGGCAGCATGTTGGTTCATGATGTGCATCAGATGCCAGGCATAATCGGCATCAAAAGCTTTCTTGACCAAATCGTCCTGTTCGGCTTCTGCCAGCATAAAAACGGGCTTGATACTTTCGAGGCTGTCGCGAGCTGCTTCCCAGAAATCGGTAGGCACCATTCCGGCCACATCGCAGCGGAATCCATCGATATTCATATCATCCACCCAGTACATCAGTGCATTGATCATATAATCGCGCAGTGGCTGCTGGTCGTAGTCAAGCTCCGCAACATCGGACCAACCAAAAGGCGCAATCATATTGCCAAGACTGTCTTTGGTGTACCATTCGGGATGATCTTCAATCATTTTATTGTCCCAGGCCGTATGATTGGCCACCCAATCGATAATCACATACATGCCAAGTTTATGCGCTTCATCCACCAGTTGTTTAAAATCTTCTTTGGTGCCGAATTCGGGGTTTACATCGAGATAATCGCGTACGGAATAATAACTTCCAAGCGTACCTTTGCGGTTTTTCTCACCGATGGGATGCACGGGCATCAGCCAGAGGATATCCACGCCCAGCTCTTTTAGGCGGGGCATTTCCTTAATAAATGCCTGAATACTTCCTTCATCGGAATACTGACGCAGGTTTACTTCATAAATTACACTGTTGCGGGCCCAATCTGGCGGTGCGGTTAAAACTGTTTCAGTATCTCCACTGTTCTCTGTCCTGGCACTTTGGTTGCAGGCAGCAAAAACTGCCAGAAGCATCACTATTAGTGCGCTCATCCTGAATTGATAGTTTTTAAACATAATATATATCGTTAGAAAATTTATAATCCTCAATAAAAACACTTTATTGCTTTTTGTCCTTTAAGAATGTCCACAGCAAAGCCGAAATGCCGAGCGATACCGCACTGATCAAATAAACAATGCCTTTATTTTCCGCATTTTGGATAAAAAAGCCCACTACAAAGCTCGCAACCAGTTGAGGCAAGACAACGGACAGGTTGAAAATGCCCATAAAAAACCCCATCCTGTGCTTGTTCACTTTCTCGGTCATAATGGCAAAAGGCAGGCTCACGACAGCGGCCCAGCCAATACTCAGCAGTACAAAAATGGCATACATGACCACAGCATCGCGCACGAAGAAATAAATCAGGAAATAACCCAGTGACATGGAAGCGACCGAAGCTGCATGTGTTTTCACTTTTCCGATTTTTTTGGATAATGGTTCCAGCATCACGATAGGGAATACAGCACCCGCAGCATTAAGGATAAAAAACAGCCACCCGATTTTTGCTCCGAGGCTGGCCGCATCTGTAGCATTAAGCCTTTGTTCCAGGAAAGCAAAAGTATAAATGAACATGGTTTGTATTCCCAGCCACGAAAAGAAATGCGCTGCATAAATCTTGATAAGGGCAGGCCAATTTGTTTTGGTGGCCGTCCCCTTATCTTCTTCGAGGCTGTCCACTTCATGAGGTTCTTCGATAAAGAACATAGGCACAATCGAAAAGAGGAAAACCACCGCAACGCCTACATAAATCAAGGTATAATTGCCAAGCAAAGCAGAAATGAGGTATGCGCCGGCGCCAAAAAAATTCGAGATTGCCTGCATCCAGGTATATCCTTTGGTGCGGGGCGCTCCTTCGGGTGTTACATCAGCGATGATGGAACGGGTTGGGTTAAAACTGATATTGATGGAAAGATCCAGTGTCAGTGCTACGGTAATAGCCACGCCCATAATGGAGCCAATCCCCAGCGTTTCATCAATAAGCCCGATATAGGGCAAAGCCAAAATGGACAGCGCGGCCAGAACTCCGCCAATGATGATAAACGGCCTGCGCCGTCCGCCCCAAAACCAAACACCATCACTGATCCAGCCTACGATGGGCTGCCCCAGGATACCGGCGATTGGCCCTGCTGCCCATACAATACCGATTTCGTGAATATCAAGTCCGTATTTGGTCCGCAAAATCCAGCTCAGAACAGCAATCTGAATGGAAAGCCCAAAACCCATGGCCGTAGCAGGTAAGCCCAGTACAACATAGAAAAAGTCTGTTAGTCGTTTTTGAAATGCCAGCATGTTTTTAAATTTATTTTCACTTTACAAAATTATTGCCCCCTCAAAAAAGCACAAAAGTTATTAAGCAGAACAAGACACGATTAAAGAATCATTGCCTAAGAAAAATCCACATATGAATTACAAGCCCGAAAGTTAAGAAAATTTATGTCTGTTTGGATAGAAAAACTCCTATAAACAAAATTGGATTATAAAAAAGCATTCAAACAGTCATAGAGTTCATCTGCATTGAAAGGTTTTGCGATATAAGCATCAAAGCCTCTATCCTTAATGAGTTGCGATTCGTTTCCATGCGCATATGCAGTAATAGCAACCACAGGAATTTTGATTCCCAGGATTTTAAGAACAGAAAAAGTTTCCAGTCCATTAAGACCGGGCATTTGAATATCCATTAAAATCAAATCAAACTTTTTTCCACTGCTTAAAAATTCCAGTGCGCGGATTCCATCTTCTGCATAGGCATGTTGTGCTCCGGTCCTGTTAATATGCGTAGCCAGCAACCGGTAATTTTCGGGCACATCTTCCGCGATCAGGATGGATTTTCCCAGCCAGTTGGGATAAGAGGCCCCTGTTTCCCTAATTCTTTTATTTTCCGAAACAGGGCATTGTGGCTTTAAGCCGATACTGAGGTAAAAACCTCCTGCCCCCCCCGGAATAAACCTTATTTGCTCACCAAGTCGCCGTCCAAAGTAAAATATCATTGATAATATAGGATGATCCGCAATATTCATATTACCGGTATCTGGCGCAGCAGTATCCACTTTTGTAGTTGACAAAATATTGAAATGAAGTTTTTCGTTTTCTTCATACACATCGATGCGTAATTCCGGCATTCCACATTCCCAAAAATATTGTAAAATGGCTTGCATGCATATCAGCAGCATCTGTTTATCGGCATAAAAGCCAATCGAATTAAGGGCATCCGAACCCTGTTTGGAGAAATCCCATTCCAATTTAATATCCGGCATATTGCGGATCTGTTCTTTCAGGGCTCCTGAAAGCTCCGGCAAGTGCATCAGTTCGTATGACAATCGGTAATCGGCATCCAGTATTTTTGCGTAAGAACTAAGCAGAAAATAATAGAAACGGTATTCTTTGGTCAAGAGTTTTCCAGGCACATCCGTATCACCTGAATCAATAATAAGCCTTTCCAAAAGTTTATGATGTACATAATTCAGTAAATTCAGGCTATCGTTTAATTCTTTGCGGCTGGAATCGCGTGAATCACGGAATGCTTTAAGTGCCAAATCATAATAAGTTGGATCATAGAAAACAATTAAAAAGCCCTGGTTTTGTCCGGAATCAAGCTTTGTTGTGCAGGCGGTAAACCTGCGCTCAGTACCATCTTTTCTTTTGAGCCCAAAGTTAAAATCAGGCATTTTGAATTTATTGGCATCAATTTGCTCCAAATATTTTTGAAAAGTATTGATATCGGCACGGGCAACAAAACGGAAAAAATCCATTGAGATCAGTTCCTGATAATGCATGCCTGTAATTTGCATGAATTTATCATTTAAAAAAGAAATCTGATAATCACAATCCATGTAGATTGTTGCCAAAGGTGATTTTTGGAGCAATTTTAAGTGATAATCAAATTTTTTATCCTTTTCCAGAATCAGCAAATTATTCCTGGCGAGATCGGTCTTAAGTTTTAAATAATTTTCCCGGAGCTCGTTGAAGCTTCCCGACTTTTTATTCAATTGCCAAACAAGAAACACAACAGCACCGATGACAAGGATTAAAGCAAAGATCAAAACAAAAATAAGAAAGCTGTTTACACCAGAACTATGCCCGAAGTTGTATGATCGGTGTTTTTTGCGCTGAGTGAGTTCGTAACGCAGCAGACCCGCATCATACGCTGCCTTGTTTTGCAGCCTTTGTTTTTGATAATCAGTTAAAAGGCCGGAATACTTAGAAATTGAATCATAAAATTTTTGGCGCGTATAATACTCTATTTCCTTTTCGAGCAGATAAGGGTAATAAAAAGACATCCCTTCTGTTTTGTGTTCATAATACCAGGCAGAGTCAAGCATTTTTCTGCCCGTTATAAAGTCATTGTTTTCAAAATAATCGCCGGTAATATTATTCCAGGAACTAACAACTGCATCAGCTGAGCCATACTTTTTTCTATAGTGCAAAGCCTGTTTATTGATTTTAATGGTATTTTCCCAGTCTTCTTTCAAGCTGTACACATGTGCCAAACGGGAGAGCATATCGGAATGCTCAATCAGGTTGTTCGTATCTGAAAGCTGAAGGGCTTCCTGGAAATAATATATGGCGGAATCCAATTTAGGGCTAAAAGTATAATAACAACCAAAAACATTAAAAAGGAATGCCTGATCTTCTTTGGAAGCATCCTGGGGCACTATTTCAGAAAGTTGGTGTAGATATTTTATTGAATTTTCAGAAGGATTAAGATCTGAAAGCACTTCGATGTACATCATCACGACTTTTGTTGCCCTTCGAAAATCATGCAAAGATAAAAATGCCTGAAAAGCACTGGCAAGGTATTCTGCAGCCAATTCTTTATTATTTGACAACATCGCAGCCCGTGCGATTTTTTTGTCATTTTGAGCCAGCATGAAATCATCTCCCTCCTCTTTTAAAATGAACTCGGCAAGAAATAATTTCTCCATGGCCTGGCTAAAAAGGCTTCTGTAGAGATAAATCCTGGACATTTTTTGAAGCACGCCCACAATTCCTTTTGGATTATGGGACAAGCGAAATTCGTCAATACCTTTATCATAATTGATGATGGCGTTTCTTGCTTCACCGGCAACGTAATATACATCGCCAATGGTTTCATATGAAATGGCTCTATGCGTTGAAGTAGTGCTGTTATCCAGCATTTTATAGGCATACAGCAATGCAAGGTTTTTGCGGTCTACCGTATTATGCAGCGCAAATGCCATATTGGCCCTGAATGCAATATTTTTATCAATATCCATTAAGTGCCGCTCATAATATTTGAGGCTGTCCCTAAGGCCATTAGGGATACTAAATTGCGCCAGGGATGATTTTTCGGCACAAAACAAAAAAACAAATATCAAAAGGGCATAACGCATAGAAAGCAACAATTTCACTAATTGGAAAATTCCTTTTTAGCTCTTGAGTGTGTAAAAATAGCAAATAATTTGAAAAGCTTCCTCATGATCCATATTTAATGCAGCTTTCCGGACAAAAATAAGATAATGTTTTATCCATCCTGGGCAATCAATGATCCATCGGGCGCATCAGCTTACTTCAAGAATTATGAAGTAAGGCTCAACACATTTTGTGGAAATGGCGTTACAAATTTATCAGCAAATACTCAAGCCCAACATTTGACTATCTTTGCCCATAATATACGATCTAAACAAGATTTTATGAAAAAGCTCATTTTATTGATATACAGCCTAATGCCTTTATTCCTTTTTGCACAAATCTCCATTTACGACATTCAGTACACGACTGAAGCCGGCGACGGCTCCTACCCTTCCCTGCTAAATGGCGAATTCGTCACCACGGGCGGTATTGTAACAGCAAATAACTTTAATGGGGGGCGCTATTTTATTGCCTCATCTGCCGGAGGCGCATGGAACGGCATTTTTGTTTATGATAATATGAATGCCCCGGAAATCGGTGATAGCATCATCATTAGCGGTGAAGTATATGAATATCAAGGCATGACAGAAATAAAGAGCCTGACATCCTTTGATGTGGTCAGCACATCCAATCCACTGCCTGCTGCTGCAGAAATTTCCTGTGCAGAACTTCTGAATGAAGCCTGGGAAGGTGTTTTTGTTGAGATAAACAATTGCACGGCAAGCGAAGCTTATGATCAATTTGGAAACTGGATTGCAGATGACGGAAGCGGCCAATGTTTCGTGCGCAGCGGGATGTACGATATGATGGGCGAAAACATACCGCTTTTCACAGGATATCCGTTTAATTTTGTGCGTGGAATGGTACATGATTATTATGGCCGCTGCCTCTTGCCACGCTTCCGCAGCGATCTTCAAACTGCCGCAGGAGCTTTCATCATTTCAACAAAGGATAAAAGAATCGATCATCACGAAATATTTGGCCTGCCGGTTCAAATCAGTTTGATCGGGCAAAGTGCAAACATCAATAGCTGGGAGCTGAATTTAATGTATGATGATGAGATCTTTCAGTATGAAGGACATTCTCTTGAAGGCAGCATTTCCGAAGAAGGCAACATCAGCGATTACAGCACAGCAGGACAAATCCGGCTCAGTTTTTCCGGTGATGCCCTTTGCAGCGATATCCAAAATCTCGTTCAAATCCGCTTCTCTGCATTGGGTTCCGGCACGGCAGCGCTGCAATTCGATGCAGTAAATATCAACGGGAACAACATTCACTGGCATCAGGCCGGAATACTGGAAAGCGGCATTATTGATTGCGACAAGCCCAAAGCCGATACGCTAAGCACGGTTCAACGTCCGCTGATGGGCATCCCCAGTATTGTAAAGCCTGGCCAACAGCTCGAAATCCAGTGTTTTGCCCCCGCGGGCACCACTTCCTGGGGTGCAAAGCTGATGTTTGGGGATATTTTCATTGACCTCAACATCGTTAATCCGCAATACGATGCCCGGCTACAAAAATGGACGATGCAGGCTACAATTCCCGAAACAAATTACACCGAACTCTACGACCTTATTGTAATGGCTTCGGGAGGCATTGCGGATACGGTGGCCAATTCCGTTAAGATTATCGATGAATACAAGAAGCAGTATTATTTCATACATATTACAGATACGCATCTGCCCGGCCATACTTTTTGGGGCGATCCCGGCTATGAAAACGATGATACGGAAATGGACAACCTCCGCGAAGTGATCAAAGACATCAACCTGCTCAATCCGGAATTTGTACTTTTTACAGGCGATGTGCTCAATGAAGGCGAAATGGAAGATTTTGAATGCCTGCGTCATCACACGAAAGTGGTCAAATTGCTGGAAACCTTTGAAGTACCGGTTTACATCGTACCGGGAAACCACGATTTGGGCGGCTGGGAAAGCACCCCGCCGGAGCAGGGTACATCGCGCAGGGAATGGTGGCGCTTTTTCGGTCAAAGACAGCCGCAAATCCCACCCGTTGAGGAAGAATACTATGTAAATGACTACAGCTTCGACTATGGAAACGTGCATTTTACAGGCATGGAAGCTTCCGATAATTACGATGGATATCTCTATGAGATATACGGCGAAAAGGGCTTTATCCCGCAGCAAATGGAATGGCTGGAAAATGATCTCGCAGCAGCCGGAAACAAAACCAAAGTCCTTTTCTACCATTATGATTTTAAAAACCAGATCGACCTAAACGCACTGGGCATCGACATGACACTCTGGGGACATACACACAGCGATACAGATGATTTTACGCATCCCTACAATATCGGCACCAATAATATTTGTGATGATGAAGAAGCCTATCGGGTTATCCGCGTAAAGGAGGACGAACTTAGGCCGGAAAACACTATTTATACCCGTGGGTTGGGGCAAAACCTGAGCATCGACTTCAGCGCGGAAAACAATGGCAGCCACGACAGTATTTCGGCAACAATTATCAATCAGCACAATCAGGATTTTAATCATGTATTGGTGAAATTTATCATGCCGGCAGGCGATGATTCTTATAATGTTCAGGGCGGAAAATTGCAGCAAATTGTAAAATCTGAGGGCAAAAATATTTGCTATGTGACCTTAAATTTAAAGGCTCAAAGCGAACAAAGCATCAGCATCAATATTGCCGGAGCAAGTGCCATTGAAGTCCTGGCTGCGGAAGGTAGCCTGAATCAGGTTTTCCCAAATCCATTCAAGGAAAATATCCGTTTTGATTTTGAATGCACACAAGCAGCAGAAGTACAACTAAAAATCTGCGACATGCAGGGACGGACCATCTACAGTTTAGCTAACCGGCAGTTTTTGGCAGGGCAACATACCATCCATTGGAACGGGCGCAACGCTCCGGGACAAAAAATCAATGCGGGTATTTATTTCTGCAAGCTGATGATAAACGGAAAACAGATTGCATCGCGGAAGTTGGTAAAACAATAATCTGGCACTTTATTATTGCTAATGCGCAGTGTAAGAATGGCAACCGGCAGTATGGCAATTCCCTGTTAAAATATGCGAAAGCCAAGCAATGCATACGATTGCTACCGAAAACCGGAATTCCTCATGCGTTGTGATCTTTGTTGTTTTGCTCATCAAAATAATTGTCAGAGACATTTTCACTACTCATTAAATGATAGTCCCCATTCATATAGAAATCTAAATCGGTCGCATTTTTTTCGTAAAATTCACCTTCTGGAATACCATCAATTAGATAAATTTTTTCAATTCTCATTTTCCCGCGGACGAAGTATGTTCTCTTAATGAATTCACGTCCATTCTTTTCTCTATGAATCTTTTTCTTACGTTTATTTTTCATTTATCCTTTAAAGATAGTGAGACAACTGTATGTTTGTGGCACAAGGGAATGCATAAGTTGGCGCAAACACCCCGCAGGGTGGCTATGCATTTTATACCTTGATGAACGAAACCTCCCTCCGGCCGGCAGCTTCACCTAAGATCTGATTCTTACGTATAAGGTTTTATTTATTAACCTTATAAAATTTAATCTGGTTCTACTAGGAATTTCGTGGGTAACAATAATGTTTGAAAATAATATGCAGATATCTATTAATAAACTATTGATCCCTAACAGATTCCTCCCTTCACAAAGCCTTAATCACTTCGTTTGGCTTTGTTCCGGTCGGAATGAACTGTGTTAAAAAGCAAGAGTTTTGTGTAATATTTTTCTTCAAACTACCTTTTTTTATTTGGAGGCAGTTTGAAGAAAAATATTATGGTAAAGTAACCCTTAATTTGCTGATGTGATCCTCGTTATATGGTTCATTATCTGCTATTATGGCAAATATTTGTTTGATCAGTTTATTTGCAACCGCAATTATAGCCACCTTGTCGTGCTTTCCTTTAGCTGTCAACCGTTCATACAATATCCTGCACCCTTTATTGTAGCGCATAGCAGACAGAGCCGAGATGTATAGCTGTTTTCGTATATGCCCGTTTCCCATTTTGCAGATATGACCCTTTCCCTTGACGCTGGTTCCCGACTGATATATCCTTGGACTTGTCCCTGCAAAAGCAATAAACTGTTTGTAGTGCAGGAATTTTTCAAAATTATTGGTTGCTGCAATGAGCACTGCTACAGCTTTCTTGCCAAATCCCGGTACACTGAGGATTAGCTTGCGGGTCTCGGCAAAGTGTGTTTTGCTGATATCCTCCAGTTGTTTCTCCAGCTTTTTTATTTCCCGCTTGAACTTTTCGATAATACTTTTCAGTGATCTTTTGAGTTCAGCAGTCAATACGCCACTTACCTGGAAAGCCTGTAATTGGTTAGACGTAGCTGTTTTTTGTTTAGTAATCAGTTCCAGGGCTGTCAATAACTGCTGCATAGCAAAGATTTCCTTTGATGGTGGTGTCCATAGATCAACTTTTTTAAAAGTAGATGCGTAGTCATAGATGGTTTTGGCGCATACTGGATCGGTCTTTGCACGCTGTAACTTCATCTGCGAATAACGCCTTATGATCAAAGGGTTTATCACGGAAACTTCAATATTTTTCTTAGACAGGAACATAGCCAATTTCAAGCTATATGGCCCTGTTGCTTCCATGACATAAGTTTTGTCCTTACCGTATTTTTTGACCAGAGCTTGAAAGCCTTTTGTAGTCTGTTCAAAATCTGAAAAACCCGTTTTATGGTCTCGGTCTGACCCATAAGCATCAAATGTTTGCTTGCTAATGTCAATTCCAATATATTTGTCCATGACTATTGTTTTTTAAAAGACGGAACTATTGTTTTCTTATCTATCCTTTATACAGGCTTTATGCCTAATGAACTGTCCAAGATAGCAATAGAAGAGGGAGGGGAACCACCATTCCGAACGGTCTTGATGACAAATGACGCAAGTAGTTTTCTTCCCTCCCTTCGTCTTATTTATTATTAATCCAGCGAATTTATTAAATTTTACGTTATTTCTTAAAATGCAAATATAGGATGACGCAGTTTATTAGGCGTTTAAGGCAAATGCGGCGAGGACACAATAGTATATTTTAAAGACGTCCTCGCCGCATTTGCCTCCTGACTTCATAAAAACGCGTCATTCCGACAAAGTTTTCCGAAGAATGAGGAAACTTTGGAGGAATCTGTTTGAAATAGCATTCTAATTTCTTTCCACGAAATTCCGTGTAGAACCAATCTTATGAAACAAGCATGATAAAAATAATCATTAACACCCAAGAAAATGATTATTTTTCATCATGCGGTTCCATCCCACCTTTGAAAATTAAAAAATTATCGGATGAAAAAAAGAACGATCCAGGATGAAGCATGCCTCAAAGTGAAAGGCTTTCGCCAAATGGCTGAGCAGTTTATGCAGCGCCTTGTCATCAACGGACGCTCGCGTTCCACACACGAAAATTACCTTCGCCAGATAGCAAAGATGGCGATTTTTTGTGAGAAAAACCCTCTTGAAATGGAAAAATCAATACCCGAATCATTCCATGAGCGAATCAGGGCTCCGGATGCTTGCTGAGAAAATGCACATGCTTTATTGTTTTCCCTCTGCCCTGCAATGCAGGACTGATATGATTATGCCAAAGCCCCACAAAATGGGCTGTAGATGGCGATAGATATTGACAAAACGGCCTTTTGAATTATTGCAAAGCAAAGCTTTTGGCTGAAAATGGCCTGTTTTCCCTTCCCTTAAGGTATTTGACTGAAAATACCGCAGAAATTGATTCCCCAATATATAGGTACACCGGTTTTTCCCGAATGGCTCGGGACAGGCTGTTCAATCCACGAAGATTCGGGACAGGCACAAAGCACTACCTATCCCGCCTGAGGATACCTGACCCGAGTATTCGGGTTTCCGGTTTAGGCCGGAAAACGTTGCTTAATTGTTGCCGTTTCGTTGTTTATTTCAGTTTCTTCTTACTATCAATGTAAATATCATCGGACACTTTTTTCAATGCTTTCATAAAATCCTTTTCGTCAAGTGATTTTAATTGAATCTGAACAATCTCACATACCTGCCTAAATCGTTCTGGTTTATCAATCTGATTGCGGATTAGAATCGAGTTGATATTTTCCAAATTCGCAAGCACTACTAGCTCATTAATACTTGCAAAGTCACGAATATTTAATCCTTTCTTTGCTTTTGCAGTATTGGCATCACGCCAGTCTTTTGCTGTACATTTGAATAATGCGACATTCAACAAGTCGGCTTCCTCCGCATAAATCAGCCACTCCTTATCCTTGTCATAGTTTTTTTTAGGAAGAATGCAATCTTTCACAGCATCGGTATGAATTAAATAGTTTGTCTTTGTCAGAATCCGTTTTACATTCCACTCAAGATTGTACTGATTACTCTCAATTTCCTTTAAGCGTTGATATTCCTTAATCAACAACAGCTTAAACATCGGGCTAATCCACGAACCAAACTCAAATGCTAAATCTTTATGTGCATAAGTCCCTCCGTATCTTCCAGATTTTGAAATCAAACCAATCGCACCAGTCGCCTCAATCCACTTTTTCGGTGTCAAGTTGAAATTATTTAATCCAGCCTGTTTTCTAAAGGTGTCGAATTCGACAGGTTTAAAATTCGGATTATTCAAAGTTTCCCATAATCCAATGAATTCTACTGTATTCCTATTTCTCATCCAATTTCTAATATGGTCTGAACCATCTTCGTCTCGAACCATATCTGTCAAGCTGATATAATCTTGCTCGTCTTGTTTTACAATTGAGATAAGCTTACTTTCAACTTCTATCTGAGATTTACTTGTCATATAATCAAATCGTATTTCGCTTTTTACAAATATACAATAATTATTTGTTTATCATATTCGTACTGCGGTCTTCTTTCTCAATGAACGGCAACGGTTGGTGTATGAAGCGTTGGGCATTTCAAAGCACTTCACTGTCAAACCGCTGATATGTTTATTAAATGTACTCACTTTCAATTTAACCACTTGCCGCCCAATGATTTATACACATTATTGAACTAAACCTCCCTCCGGTCGGCAGCTTCACCTAAGATCTGATTCTTACGTATAAGGTTTTATTTATTAACCTTATAAAATTTAATCTGGTTCTACTAGGAATTTCGTGGGTAACAATAATGTTTGAAAATAATATGCAGATATCTATTAATAAACTATTGATCCCTAACAGATTCCTCCCTTCACAAAGCCTTAATCACTTCGTTTGGCTTTGTTCCGGTCGGAATGACGCTGTTTATTAGGCGTTTAAGGCAAATGCGGCGAGGACACAATAGTATATTTTAAAGACGTCCTCGCCGCATTTGCCTCCTGACTTCATAAAAACGCGTCATTCCGACAAAGTTTTCCGAAGAATGAGGAAACTTTGGAGGAATCTGTTTGAAATAGCATTCTAATTTCTTTCCACGAAATTCCGTGTAGAACCAATCTTATGAAACAAGCATGATAAAAATAATCATTAACACCCAAGACAATGATTATTTTTCATCATGCTTTTCATCCCACCTTTGAAAATTAAAAAATTATCGGATGAAAAAAAGAACGATCCAGGATGAAGCATGCGCCGTCCTGAGCTTGCCGAAGGAGCTGAGCAGTTTATGCAGCGCCTTGTAATCAACGGACGCTCGCGTTCCACACACGAAAACTACCTTCGCCAGATAGCAAAGATGGCGATTTTTTGTGAGAAAAACCCTCTTGAAATGGAAAAATCAATACCCGAATCATTCCATGAGCGAATCAGGGCTCCGGATGCTTGCTGAGAAAATGCACATGCTTTATTGTTTTCCCTCTGCCCCTGCAATGCAGGACTGATATGATTATGCCAAAAACCCACAAAATGGGCTGTGTATGGTATCAGATCTTGACAAAACGCCCTTTGTAATTATTGCATAGCAAAGCTTTTGGCTGAAAATGGCCTGTTTTCCCTTCCCTTAAGGTATTTGACTGAAAATACCGCAGAAATTGATTCCCCAATATAAATGTAAGCCGGTTTTTCCCGAATGGCTCGGGACAGGCTGTTCAATCCGCGAAGGTTCGGGACAGGCACAAAGCACACCTGCCCCGCCTGAGGATACCTGACCCGAGTATTCGGGTTTCCGGCTTAGGCCGGAAAACGATGCTTAATTGTTAGGCCGTCGTGTTTCTTTCAATATCCAATACTATTTGTAAATTTTCAATTACAATTTCACTTATTTCTCTTGGTAGTTTTCCCGTTCTTTTCATAAGTCTATTATTGTCTATTGCCCTGATTTGATCAATCATAATGTCACAGTCTTGATGCAAATTTGCAGTTCCTTTTTTAAGATATACTCTTAATATTTCAGAGTCTTTTTTAACATTGGTTGTAATTGGACAAATTATAGTTGATGGATGATTATTTTTATTCAACAAATTTGTTTGTACTACTAAAACGGGTCTGGTTTTTCCTGGTTCAGTTCCAATTTTTGGGTTAAGGTCTGCTATCCAGACTTCGAATTGTTTAATCGACATAATCGACCTCCTCAAATTCTTTAAGTACTTTTATAGAGTCATTTTTCACCAATTCCGATTCTGTTTTAAGCTTTTTCTCTAGCAATAGTCTTTTTTGCAGTCTATTATAATATTCAATAGCTTCGTTAATATATCTATTCCTAGGTTTGTTGATTCTCGAGAGAATTTTTTCTGTTTCTCCAAAAATCGTGTCGTCTAATTTTAATGATATATTTTTCATGATTACCTTTTTAGTATTCCGCAAAGATATATCAAAAAAGTATATACTACAAGTGTTTTTCTGGTTTTCTTTGGCATGCGGCCGTAGAGTAGAGCCTGATAGCATACTCCTATTAATCTCCGTAAAGCTAATAATTATTTGTATGCTATCAGTACCCCCTTCATCAAACCGTATCCCGAATAACTCGGGACAGGTCCCGAATAACTCAGGACAGGCTGTGAAGTTTTCCCTCATACGGCTTACCGATAGAGTTCTTCATTGATTTTATTCAAAAATGGTTTATTTAATGAAGAATTCAGTATGTCTTCGGCTGCAAAAGGAAAGGCTTTGCCTGCTCTGTATGAATATTTTAACCAGCCAAGGCCGCAAAAAAAGAAAATGGGCTGGGAAGAAATTGCAGAAACACGCATGAACATTGTTGTGGGATTTTGCACCCACTGTGGCGGGAGGAGGTGGCTCGTAGAAATCATCCCCGAATCATTCCATGAGCGAATCAGGGCTCCGGATGCTTGCTGAGAAAATGCACATGCTTTATTGTTTTCCTTCTGCCCCTGCAATGCAAGACTGATATAATTATGCCAAAAACCCACAAAATGGGCTGTGTATGGTATCAGATCTTGACAAAATGTTCATTTGAATTATTGCAAACCAAAGCTTTTCGGCTGAAAATGGCCTGCTTTCCCTTCCCTTAAGGTATTTGGCAGAAAATACCGCAAAAATTGATTCCCCAATATAAATGTAAGCCGGTTTTCCCGAAGGGGCTCGGGACAGGCTGTTCAATCCGCGAAGGTTCGGGACAGGCACAAAGCACACCTGCCCCGAGTAATTCGTGGGTATTCCGGCTATGGCCGGAAAACGTTGCTTAATTGTTAACGGCTTGCATTGATTGACTTTAAATATATTTCTGGTGTAAAAACCCCTAATTCACTATTCTTATAGTCTTTCAAGTTCCTTGTTAAAATCAAGTCAATACTACCATTGTTAATTGCAGAAAAGTTCTGTAAACTATCTTCAAAGTCTTTGAATTCGGAATTCAAAGCATTTTCCACAACCGTTCTGTCCATTGAGAGAACATCTGTAATTTTCAATAATTGTTTTAGTTTATCAATTACCTTTTCATGTTTTGCAGTTTGACGAAGAAGGTAATAAACATTACTATAAATCAAGGGAGTCAAATAACCTTTAATTTTCCCTGATTCACATAATCCAAGGATAGCAGATGAATATTCCACAAAAGGCTTTCGGTCAAAAAAAGAATCTAAAATTACATCTGAATCAATTAAAACTCTGTCCATATTATAAATGCTTATCAGTTAGAGCTTTTGTCAATTCCTTTTTGTAATCAAAATCTTTCGGAGCCTTAAATGAACCTCTCAAAGAGTCCGTAATTGGAGTAGATTTAGTTTTTGCAATACCTTCTTCTTTTACGATAACTTTAAAATAATTTTCAACAATATCGGATAAGCTACGACCTTTCCCTTTGGCGTATTCTTTAGCTTTTTCAATCAATGTTTGTTCTATTGTCAATGTGAGTTTAGTATTCATCTTTGTGTTTTTTTAATTCCTTAGTACAAAGATAAGGATTATTATCAACCCGTGCAATATTTTCTGTTATTACACGTGCTTTCTTCACCCTTGCTTGCCTTTAACGTCAGTCCCCCGAAAATATCGGGGCAGGCTGTCTAAAAACCTTCATTTTCCTCCAGCCAGCCGTCATGAAGTGATAAAACTAGCAAATATCTGCCATGTGGCGATGTTATTTTTTGCTTGCAATAAAATCAGTTTCTATTGTAGCTGATTGGAAAACCGGCCTGTGGCTTCCAAAATAGCCTTCTAATGCCGAAGAATGCAGCCAGCCACTCCCAAAAGCTTTTTTCCTTCCGGTCTTTTTGATATCAATCCCCATAACATCAAACTCCGGTTTCCGCGAAAGTATCGGGATAAATGTTCAACACAGCGTCCAGACTTCGCGCTGCGCGCAGCCAGGACGCTTAATTGTTACCATGCGTTATTCCATATCCATCAATATTTTTTCACGTCTGCTGAATATAAATTACTAAATGTATTTAAACTGTCTTTGGGTAAATTATAGTTAACCAAATCCCAGTCATCAGAAGTTATTACAATTTCAAATCGCTCGTTCTCAAATTGTCCTGCAGCTGCCAATCCACGTTGCGATGCATTTCTAACAGTCAATCCTTTCGGGAGCGTAAAAATCACAGAATCACTTGTAAAAATTCCAATTTCAATATCTTTCTCTAATCGACCAATTTTATTTGATGGTCTATTTACGCTTGTCCACCACCAACCAATCAGAAAGAGTATGTTAAAAGTAATTGATATTCTAAAAATCCATTTTTTCATTAACCATCAGTTTTAATCTCCAGTGTGTAACCAAACATATTTACCATTCTGCCAAGCAATCAGGCTTGATGCACTTTCGCTTTTAGAAACTAAAATTGCATCATTTTCTATTTTAATTTCTTTGTTTCCAAGAATGTCTCCGTCTTCAGTAAATTCGGTTAATTCAACTATTCTGTTTCTGTATACTTTCCATAGTTCAACGAATTTGAAATCATCCCCTACATGCACAAAACTATTTCCAGCACCTATTAAATGTGATTTAAAATCTCCTCCATGAATTATCAGGATACCTTTTTTATTGGTCAATTTGTCTTTAACACAAAATGCAATATCTAATTTACCATCTCCATTAAAGTCAGTCTCCAAATAAAAAGGATTCATTTCGTTGTCAAGGATTAAATCCTTCTCGGTTTTAATGTCATCAATTTTATATGTTATCCAATCTGGCAAACTCTCGATTAACTTGAAATCATCAATGCTCAATCTTTGTCCGAATAAGTTTAATCCGATTATGCAAGTCAAAACTATTAGATAAATCCTTTTCATTTTATTCTCTGTATCAATTTGCTACTATCGTGTCCTAATGCATGGTAACGGTGGCAATATGGCATGAAGCGGAATGCGTGAGATTAAGTTTCTTTGTTCTGTGAAGTTGGAGCGGACGAGTTCCGCTCCAAATAAGCACTTTGCCGCTTTTTGCTATATTGCGTGTTGAACTAAACCTAAAGGTAGCTAAAGCCGCAACTTTTCACTACCTTTAGGGTGTTAATTTCAAAAGTTTAAAATTATGAAAAAAAAGTAAGACACGCATCGAATTGGCTTGTTAATTAGCACCTGGTTTCAAAGATTTATATCAGAAGCCCGAGCGGCATGTTTCCATCACAGGCAATGCCCAAAATGCTGCATAAGCCAAATGCAAACGCTTTATACTTTTGAGGGACGTGCCCCCCCTTTGCAGATTGTCCTTAAAAAACTCAAACAAACATCCTACTTGCTTCAATTATTTTAACGCCAGATGAAAGGCGAAGGCAACCGCTATGCCCTGATCCGGGCAAAAACCTGATCCTTCGCCAAAAATGAGCTTGAATATGGATGTTTTGAAGCAATCTGACGTATGATGTGGGCATGAATTGTTTTGAGCAAATCTTTGTAGAGCTTTTTAATCCCTCCCTTTTTGATATCAATCCCCATAACTTCCAACACCGGTTAATTCAACACAGCGTCCAGACTTCGCGCTGCGCGCAGCCAGGACGCTTAATTGTTATGGGCTGGTTTTCTTATTTAACTTTCTTCATATTTTCCTTTAAGCGAAAGTGTAATTTATTTGCTATAAAGCAGCAGCAGCCCCTAGAAGTGCACCAAATACTGTAAGCAGTAAAATTATTCCAATTAGTGAAATCACTAATCCAGCAATTGCCATTCCCTTTGGCTTTTTAAAAACACCTACAAAAGATAAAATAAGCCCTAAAACCCATACTACCCAACCAAGAATTGGAACCCAACCAAGGAATAATGCTATTAAAGCAAGTACAAAACCTGCTGTTCCAACACCATTTGATTGTTTTTCCTGCTGGTTAACAATAATTGTTTGTCCTGAGTTGCTTTGCTCGTTAGTTTTAATTTCTTCTGACATAATCTTGTATTCTTTAATGTTATAAATAATTTGTTTTCCTACTCGTAAAGCTTTTCGGTTCCGCTATGTTTTTTTGATTGAAATTTGTCAATCAACTTGGTGACAATTCAATAATTATGAACTATCAAAGTAACTATTTGGTGGCTCTATTGTCATTATGCTATTTCGTTTCATTAACTTGCTCATAATTAACTATTAAGAAGTGAAAACGGTTCTTATTGCCATTTAAACTCTTTAGGTTCATCAGCCAAAAAACCATTATTAAAGAGGTTTCTTGATAATTCGTTAATGTATTTTAGTGCAATATCATCATATTCTACTGAAAAACCTAACCGAACTAAACCAATTGTTTGATTGTTAATCCTTAAATCGTGGCCTACATAAGCTGAACCCATGCATGAATCATGTTCTCCGATTTGGAAAGAATCGATAGACTCTAAGTTTAGGCTACGTGGCTTCTCACGAAATGGATATAAACCAGTGAAGAAAGAGCGTTTAAGTAGAGCAAAATGAATTTTCTTGTTGGTTACTACAAAACCTGTAAATGGCATAAGTTTCGCTAATAAACTTTTCTTACCATTTAAAACCAACAGAGGCTTTTCTTCACTATCCAATTTTAGATATTTTTTTTGATGATTAATTAAACATTCATCGTTTATTGCATTTATCACATAAATATTTTTGCTTTTCTCGTTTACGTACTTTAAATCGAATTCTTTAATTGCTTTTTCTAAATCGTTAATTTTATTCATTTTACTTTCCTTTTATGGATTTATAATAATTTAATATTCTACGAAATGTAATTCACCATCTATTAACTGAACCTGCTCTGTTCCTTCTTCTGTTTCAACATACATTGTATTATTCATAATTTCAAGCGAAGGTTCTACTGCACCGTCAACTTTTATGTTTTTAAGAGTTGCAACAACGGTACCGTCATTCTGATCCATTTCAAGTAATAACACAAATGTGATTTTTGGACTATTTAAAACTTCACTTTTTGTATTAATAGTCACATCAATAATTGGCCAAGTATGACCTTGTGCAGTAAATTCATCATTTGATGTCTCAATTTCATATGTTAAATCAGGGTCAATTTCAGAAAACCCAACTGCAAGGCTTGTTCCCACACCTTCTGCAATCTCTGTTCCTATACTATAAACAGTGTCTTCTGATTGTTCATTACAACTTGTTGAAACGAATAAAATAAATAATAACACTCCTAAAAATTTACTAATTTTTTTCATTTTAATTAATTTAAGATTACCTACTCATAGGCTTTTCGGTTTCCGCCCCGTTTTTTTAGTGTGTACTGGTCTCCACTTTTTTATTGGTCTTTTTATTACTATTTTTTTTTAAGAACTGTCAAAGTATTGTTTTTTCAATTCTCTTTTTTTAGTACTGCGTGTCGTTTAAACTTGCCCATAACGGTCGGCTGTAAGTGTAGTAGTGGAGCGTAGCGGAACTATTACATTTACAGCATGTTATCGGCTTTTTTTATTCAATTTTTATTTTAAAATCATTCCATTCGGGCCTATATTCCATAAACTTGTATATTACTTTCTCTTCTGGTTCTTTCATATTTATTTGAATTTCAACAAGATTGTCATTTTTTCGAGCGATATCTGCATAATAAGAATTTGTTCTATTAATAAATCGAGTATATTCATTATATAGAATCATTGTTTCATGAAACATATCAATCCAGTCATCAAACTTTATAGCTTTTAATTGACTTGACACGTCACTTTCAATGAAGTTATTTAAGTGAATGTATCTGCTTAAAAAGGAATATTTTGAATGAGCTATGGAGTTTCGAATCTGAGTATTGTAGGATTTTTTAATTGCAGAATAAAGACCTGGTATTTTTTTCTCAAATTTGTTTCTTACTTTTTTCCTTATTATTTCTTGTCTTGTTCCTGTACAATTTCTATCTCTACTGCTTTCTGCTATTTTAAAATGCCAGTCATATTCCTCTTTATTCAACAATCTTGCTAATTGGTAGAATCGCTTTATGAAAGAATCAGCCTCCCATATTTTTAAATATACAAGCATTTCAAGTTGAATTAATAATTCCTCTTGAAAAATGAATTCTTCTATTTTTTCTCTATTCTCAGGATCCCATTTAATTTCCTTTAAGTACTGTTCATGAGACAATTTACATTCATATGTCTTTCGATAACCATCAATAAATTTAAAATGTACATTTTCAGAATGACCTTCCTTGTTGGGTCCAATTGAATATGGTAAAAATTTTCTGTCAAGATTATTCCAATTATAAACATCAGGATTATAGAAACCATTTTCATTTACCAATAACAAATCACCCGAATGAATTTGATTTTTAATAACCAATTCGAAGAGTTCATCGAAAACTAATTTTAATTGGTTTCCCTTTTTAGTAATTATTTCTTTGAATATCATTTTGTTAGTCCTTTCTCAAAAATTGCCGATAACTCGTTTTTAAACGGAACGTTATTCCGTTTATTGATCCAAATGCACCACGATAAACGGAATGAGCCCCTTTTATTCTTCTAATTTCATTCATAGCTCAATGTCATCTAAGAGGTTGGGCATACGCTTGACATTTTTTCTGCTTACCCTCGTGTAAATCTCCGTGGTTTTGCTACTTGCATGCCCCAGTGCCTCTTGTATTAAGCGTAGCTCTGTGCCCCGCTCCATATGTGTTGTTGCAAAACCGTGCCTGAACATATGGGGCTTAACATCTCTTTTTATTCCTGCTTTTACACCGGCTTTTTTTACAAACTTTTCGATGCTCGATCCTGTATATTTGCCGTTTTTTCCTTCAATAAAGTATTGACCCGGACAGGCTTTTTCGTAATATGCCTTCAGGTGGTTCAATAAACTTTTGCCGGGGTTCAGCGCCCTGTACTTTTCGCCTTTGCCTTTTACATAAATTAATCCTCTGTTAAAATCCACGTTTTCTGTTTCCAGGTCGCACACTTCCTGCCTGCGCAATCCGCAGCCATACATTAGTTTTACTATTATTTGGTGTTTTGGAAAATGTAATTGCCGGTAAACAGCCTGAAATTCCTCAACCGATAATACTTTTGGCAGTGGCCGTTTTTGCTTGGGCCGCGGGATCCCTTCAGTGTGCAGATCAATATTGAATACAATCCGGTAATAATTTTGCAGTGCTGAGTGTGCTGCATTTTGGGCTGACTTGTCATAACCATGCCCCAAAACCTGTTTATACAAAAATTCTTTTACCAGTTCGCCCGCTTCATTGGTTAAATCCTTGTCGCGGTAATGCGTTAAAAACCATTCGATGTACCAGGTATATTGCTTGATCGTGCTTGGCGCTTTGTTTTCGATTTTTAAGTGCCTGATAAATCCTTCGTCCGGCTTCACAGGATCAATAAGTGTTGGTCTCTTCGCCTTTCTGTCTTTCAGCCTGCTCTCTAAATGATAAACGGGCTTGAGACCAGCTGTTGTTAGAATATCCTTAAGCTGGTCGCGGTTTTCGGGTGTATCCAGTGCCGACCATTGTTTGGTCTTGCCGTGCCACCAGGCTCCTTCCAGCTTTTTAAACTGCTCTTTTAAGGCAAAAGGCAAGCTGAGATAAAAGGTACTTTCCTTTTCGTTGCAAAAAACTTTTATGATGTGGCCGCTTTCTGTGGCTTGTGCTTTTGTAGTATCTTTATTGTCCTGGCTATTCCTGATACCGGTATTTTTTTCATTGTCTTTAATCGCCGAATAATCCAAATAAGCAAGCGGGTTGAGCATTTCAAAAACTGTATGCAGATCAAATGCTTCTTTTGGAATGTACCAAAACTTTCTGCTCTGGCTCCATCGGGCATCCTTAAGGGTTCTTACCTTCCCGATAAGTGCGGAGTCCTTTTCAAAACACAGGCTCACCACCGCCTGATTGCGGTGTTCTTCAAATGCCAGTGTGATTTTGGGCTTCCTCATTTATTTTGTTTCAAGCATCAAATATATGGAAAATATTGATTGATACTTATATTTCTATGTTGTTTTTTTTGGATTACCGGCGTTTCTCCCCCCGTTCCCGCGCGTGTCCTCACGCGTGGCTTAACGAGTCCGGCTAAGCAAACCAATATCAACCGTAAGTCACAAAAGCAGCTTTCTTTCAACAGTTCTTGTTGCTCTGATATTTTTATACGCATCAAAATTGATTTTCATGCGCATGAAAAATATTTTTTATGCGCGTGAAAAAAGTTTTTGATGCGCATCAAAAATTATTTCTACGCCTGTAATCATCAATTTAATTAATGAAGTAAATCCAGGAAGACCTTAGCAGTTATGGTTCTAATAGGAATTTCGTGGAAAAGACAAAAGTTAAATCTCTTACAGATTCCTCCTTCCGATAGCTATCGGAATACCTTATGCTTCGGAAAACTTTGTCGGAATGACGGGTTTTAAAAAGTCTGGGGGCAAATGCGGCGCACTTCGACTTGGTTCGGCTACGCTCACCACAGGACGCTCAGTGACCAGGCCGCATTTGCCTTAAACACCTAATAAACAGCGTCATTCCGACCGGAACAAAGCCAAACGAAGTGATTAAGGCTTTGTGAAGGGAGGAATCTGTTGGAGTTCATTATATTTTATTAAGTATCTTATCTCCAAATATCTGCTTAGTATTTAATTTCAAACATTATCATTACCCACGAAATTCTTGGTAGAACCAAATTTATAATAAGCGTGGCCCGGCATTTTTATAAGGCAAATTTTTACCGAATTTTCCGGCAATCCCCCGCAAAACCCGCATTGTCCCCACAGGGGTTTTCGCTATACCATCGCTATACCAAGTCCCTGTAAATACTTTGCGGGCAGCCGGCTGCTGCGGGCTTGCTTCGGGCAGATATTCTGTAAATATACTTATTGAGGCAAATTAGACCTACTCATCGGATGACTTGGAGTCATCCGATGAGTGAGATTAAGTTATTAAAGTCATCCGATGAGTAAGGTTAATAGGTTCTGCCCGAAATTTCGCGGACATTTGAACCCGATGAGTTGGTATTGTTCGTCATCCGATCAGTAAAACCGGAGCGATCCGATGAGTCATTCCTCTTTAGCTTTCATAGTGTCCGATCACCCCACCGGTAAGCTGCAGCAAGGCATTATAGCTTTCAATTACATCGTATATAGCGCGGTGGTAGTTCCATGTGGATTGAATATAAATCTGCTGCACATCGCGGAAATTAAAGGAATTAATGGCTCCGGTTTCAAACTTTTGCCGCGATAAAGTCAGGTTGAGCTCGGCGGCTTTCAATTGTTCCTGAGAAAGCGCCAAAAGTTCCTTGCGCACTTCATAAAGCTCAAACTCCTGCGCCAGTTGGTTTTCCAGCTCATCTTTCATCTGATCGGTTTCAATGGAGCTGATTTCCTCTTCGATTTGTGCAATTTTCAAAGCCTGCTTTCGTGTGCCGCCCTGAAAAAGCGTATAGGAAATCCCTGCAGTAATCCCGCCGGAAAAGCCATTGGAATATTGGTTTGGGATCAAATCGGACTGAAAACGTGTTTCATTGGCATTATATCCACCATTTAAGCCTGCGGAAATTGTCGGATAGAAAGCCCCTTTTGCCGAACGTACATCCAGCCGGGCCATTTCCATATTAATATATTGGGTGCGCAGGCTGTAATTATCCGACAGCAGTTTTTCCTTGAGCACATCCAGATCAAAGCTGCTGGTATCGGCAGTAAAATCCTTTTCAAGGACATAGGTTTTTTCTGAAGATTCGGCCATCAGGAAATTGAGCTGGCGCACCGCATTATTATAGTTTGCCCGCGCAGAAAGATAGGTGGAGCGGTCTTGGAGCCATGAATTTTGCGCCTGCAACAAATTATAGCTTTTGCTGCTTCCAATATCCTTTTTGAGCTGTTCGCGATCATACAAATCTTTGGAAAGCTTCATGATCTTTTCGGAGGATTCCAGGTTTTCCAGCTGCAGCAATGCACTGTAATAAGCCAGTGTAACACTTACAATGGTATTCTCTGTGGTAATCTTCAGGTTTACATCCGAGAGGTTTTCCAGCTCATTAAGACGTGATTTGGAAATTTTCGCACTATAACCTCTGAAAACGATCCAATCAAGCTGCACGGATGCATTCCGGTTGGAGGTAAGCGCGTCATCAATGGTATTGTTCCAGCCCTCGGCATCGGAGGCGTTGAGACTGATGGTTGGCAAAGCGCCTGCTTGTCCCCAGCTGTTGTTGATCTGGCTTTCTTCCAGGTTTTTCTTTTGGATGATGATGCCGTAATTGTTCAGCAGCGCAATGCGGATGGCGTCATCAAGGCGCAGGATATCGGTTTGGGCCATAGCTGGAAGCGTAAGCAAAGCCATCACCACTGCCCATATGTATTTCATCTTTTTCATTTCTCTCTTTTTTGATTATTCAAAATCCTTTTCCATATTTGTTTTCAAGGTCAGGTCAATATTATGGTTGATCACGGCAACCTCAACCGATTCGGCATTGGCTTCCTTATCTCCTTTGATTTTATGATATGCGATATTCAGCTGATTGAATCCCAGCATAACTACCGGTAAAATCAATAGGATAAACATTGTCCCGAAAAGGATACCGTAGGCCAGCGAGATGGACATGGGCACCAGGAAGCGCGCATCGGGATTATTGGCCAGAATGAGCGGCATAAGCCCAACATAAGTGGTGAGTGTGGTAAGCAAAATCGGACGGAAGCGGGATTTTCCTGTATCAATAACGGCATCCATCAGTTTCATGCCGCGCACCATATTTTGATTGAAACGCGAAATAAACACAATTGCATCGTTAATGATCGTCCCCGAAAGGGCAATAAATCCCCAGAGGCTCATCATAGATACCGGTTCGCCGTGGATTGCATGCCCCCAAACAGCGCCCAGGATACCCAGCGGGATCATGATCAAGACCATAAATCCCTGACTAAAAGATTTAAAATAGATCATGATAATCAGCACGATAATCAGAAATGCGATGCCAAAATAAAGCACCATGCTGCCCATTTGCTCGGCACTGTCTTTTTGTTGTCCCTGTTTCTCAAAAGTAAGACCGGGATATTCTCTTTCAATTTTCGGAATAATCACTTTATCAATATCTTCCAATATTGGGCTAATGTTTTCGCTCTGATCTTTCATATAAGCATCCACCCTGATTTCCCTACGTCCGTTATAACGGTTAATGGTGTTCAGGCTGCGTGCTTTGGAGATATTTGCCAGACGTTCCAGGGGGAAATCGCCCTGCTGTGTGTGGATCATCATTTTTTCCAGCTGCCCGATGGTTTCCCGGTTTTGGTGCGGATAGCGCACGTAAACCCAGACCTCATCTTTGCCTTCCTGCATACGTTGCGCCAAACCGCCATAAAAACCGTTGCGCACCTGTTGCATGAGTGTTGCATTATTGAACCCAAGGATATAGGCTTCCGGTTTCAGTTCCAGGCGTATTTCCTGACTGCCCAACTGGCTGTTGTTGGTGATATTGTAGAGCGAGCTGATTTTCTCCAGTTCCTGCTCAAATGCCAGGCGGCCGGCTTCCAGTTCGTTATTATCATAGCTCAGCAGGCTGTAGGAAACCGGGGCGCCAAAGCGCGATGACGCTCCAACAGCATATTTGTAAGCCCCTTCCAAACCTTTTGTCAGTTCGGTCACTTTTTGCTTGATATCATCATCCGTCAGATCCGTATCTGTAAGTGAATTCAGGAAAACATAAAGCATGCCTGCATTCGTTCCGCTTTCGGTACCGCTAAAAGCATTGCCCACAATCACATTGGTCGAAGCCACATAGTCGATGGTATCGCCCTCCTGTTGTTTCAGGATTTTGTTCGCTTCCCAAACAGCTTCTTCGATACGGAAAAGCCTTTCTTTTGTAATCTCCTCATTAGTACCGGGTTTCATGGCCAGATCAATGGTAAAATGATCTGCCGGCTGACCGGGAAAGAATACAAAAGCAATTTTCCCGCTGAGGAACAAACCTCCGGTTATTATAACCAAAGCGGTAACGCTTGCGATACTGATGCTTTTGTTTTTCACCAGCTTATTAAGTACAGGGAGATATAAGCGCTCATTCAAAAAACGGATGAAACGCTCTGCCTGTCCGCGCACTTTTCCATAAGCCGATTTTGGGTTCAGTGGTTTTAATACCGCCGGATTTGCAAGATGTCCGGGCAAAACAAAAAGGGCTTCAAACAAAGAAATCAGCAAAACAGCGACCACCACAAAGGCCATATCCTGCATCATTTTCAAATGGCCTTCCACGAAAAAGAGCGGCATAAAAGCAATCATCGTGGTAACAACCGAAGTAAAGACTGCCGGCAAAACTTCCATGGTTCCATCAATAGCTGCACGCCGGGGACTCTTGCCCATTTCATAATGCGTAAAAATATTTTCCCCGATTACCACACCATCATCTACCAAAATACCAATAATCAGGATCATCCCGAAAAGGGAAATCATATTGATGGTAATGCCATAAATCACAGCAATGATAAACATGCCAAGAAAACCAGCCGGAATGCCCCAGGCAACCCATAGCGACAAACGGAAATTCAGCAAAAGCGAAAGCATAATGATAATCAGCAGCACACCCAAAATCCCGTTACTTACCAAAGTGGACAACTGCGTGCTGATATTTTCCATAAAATCATGGGTAACAGAAAGTTTTGTTGTAGCATGCGTTTGATTATATTCATCAATATACTGATGCACAAAATCCGAAATCTGCTCCAGGTCTTCGTTCATCAGCTTTTGGATCATGATGCTCACGGCCCTTTTTCCATCGCTGTAGGATCCATTGGGCGTTTCGGCAAAAGTGAGGCGCACATCGGCAATTTCGCCAATAGTGAGGATCTTACCGTCTGCATTGGTGCGTACCACAATATTTTTAATGTCATCAATATCAGCAGAACGTTGACGCAGGTTTACCTTTATTTCTTCGCGAGGATTCCGGATGGTGCCCCCGAAGATATCGAGGTTGTTGGATGAAATCGCGGACTGGATTTCGCTCATCTGCAAATCGTAGGCACGCAGTTGCGTTTCATCAAGCTCCACTACAAGCTCCATATTTTGCGGAATCCCATTAATGGTAATCTGCGAAATAAAACCCGTTGCGAGCAAGTCGTCTTCAATCCGGTTGGCCTGTTGGTTCAGTTCATGCAAATCGCTGTTTTCCGAAACCAAATTCAGGAACATGGCCATATCCTTGTTCCGCTGCTTGCTAACAATCGGGCGTTCGGCGTCTGCAGGGAAATTGGAAATTCCGTCCACGGCATTTTTTACATCGCTGAGCAGCTCATCCATATCGTAATTTGCAACCGCCGTAATGGTAACAGACGACATATTTTCGGTAGAACGCGACGAAAACTCCTTAATACCCGGAATGCCCCGGATGGCGTTTTCGACCAAAGTAGCCACGCCTTCTTCCATTTCTTTTGGCGTTGCCCCGCGATAGCTCACCGATACGGTAATCGTGGTGGATTCTACCATCGGGAAAGTGGCTTTTTTCATGTTCATCAGAGCAATCCCACCCAAAACCAGCAGAATCACTATGAACATTTTCCCGTAAAAGGGATATTTAACAAATGCTGACAATATTTTTTTCATTCTGCTGCTTTTTAGTTGTTGCGCACACTGACTTCCTGACCATCTTTCGCATTGATGAGCGATTCGGTCACCACAATTTCCCCGTCATTCAGTCCACTGATGAGTGTAAAATCGCCAAGCTGCTGGCTGATTTCTATTTGTTTTTGTTTCAATTTTCCATTTTCGACCACAAAAACGCGATCTGTATCAAAAATGGCTTCTCGGGGCACTTGAACCACTTCCCGGTTTTCGTTCAAATCAAAAAACACATCCACATATTCGCCTTCGAGGAATGTATTGTTTTTTGTGGGCAGATAGGTGATGTAAATATTTACAGACTGAGTTGCCGCGTCCACAAAACCTGCTTTGCGCGAAACTTTGGCCTGTGCACTGCTGTTTCCCGTGCTAAAGCTCACCTCCTGCCCTATTCTGATTTTTTTGGCATCGGAAGGTGTTACCGGCACATTGATTTCAAGTTTATCCGAACGGATGATGTCGGCCAGGCTGGAATTGCCGCCAGCAATGGCACCCACTTCACGGTACACATTTTTAAAATAGCCATCAAATGGCGCATAGAGTTTGTATTTACTTAGCTGGATTTCCTGCTGCTGCAAGGAATAGAAATCTGAAAGCACACCCTGTGCCGCCAGGAAAACCCGGAAGGTTTCATTGTTACTGGTAGGCAACTCGGGAAGTTTCCGGTCTAAATCTATTGCATTGAAAAAGGCTTCCCATTTCGGGAACTCATCCGGATAATCCACTTTGATATCGGGAAGGATTTGGGAGAGGTTGCGCAGGAAATTGCTTTTTGATGCTTTGATACTGGCCTGCGCATCTTTTTCATAAATTTTTATGAGCAAATCGCCTTTGCGGAATGATTGCCCTTCCTTAAAAGGCACATCGCCTTGCAGGATTTTGCCACTGACTTCTGCTGCCAGGGCTACATTATCAAAAGAGCCGATACGCCCGCTGTAAGAAACAACAGCTTCATGCTCTTCATTTTCTGCTTTTGTTGCCAGCACATTCAATACCGTATGGGCGTGATTGTTTTTTGGCGCTCCGGCCTTGTTCCCGACCAGGGCCAGGGAACTAAAAATTGCTGCCGCAATGATAAGCAGGCTGATTCCGATGGTTAAAATTTTTCGTTTCATGTGTATTTGTTTTGATGCTTTTTCAAAAATCCGATTGCGAAATACACAGAAAACCGGAACATTATAAAACTTAATGAACCAAAGCCGGTTTTTGATGAACGAACGTCCTGTTAAGGCAAAAAAGGCAAAAAAACGCCTGTTATTCGACAAAAAAGGCCATTGATGCATGAAAAGCTGCCATTTGTTCAATACATTTGTGAGGGGAGACAAAGCATCAGTACTTTCGGCATAAAATTGATTTTTATGAAACAGCATACAAAATTTCAGATCAGTCTTTGGGTTATCGTTTTTGGCATTACCATTGGGGTCGCTTCTCATTTCATGCCGCTTCAAAAAGCATTGATTATTACAATGGTTTCATTGTTTTTTTATGCGGCTATTTTTTATCTCAACACGCTTTTTATTTTCCCGAAGCTCTATAAATCGGAGAACTCCCGACCATATTTTGTTGTAATATTCTTTATAAGCCTGGTATTTTCATTTCTGCACGGCTACACTGAACTCAGCCTGTCCAAAACATTCGGCCCCATGCCTGAGCACCTGAAATTCCCTTTGCTCGCGATGACCACACGAAGCTTTTTCTGGATTATTTTCATGAATGCCGTAGGAACAATCTATCTGATTCAAAACCGATTACAAAAAAGGGAGCTCTATCATCAAAAGCTGGAAAAAGACAAAATCAATACCGAACTAAAGCTGCTAAAAGCGCAGATCAACCCACATTTTCTTTTTAATGCGCTCAATAATATTTTCTCGCTTTCCTATATGAAATCCGATAAAGCTCCGGAAAGCGTCCTGAAATTATCGGGCATGCTGCGTTATGTTATTGAAGACTGTGTAAATGAGACCGTTCCCATCCAAAAAGAAATTGAATACATAAAAAACTACCTGGCTTTTCAGATGATGAAATCGCCGGAAGAAATGAACATCAATTTCCAAACAGAAGAGGTAAAAAACACACTTCAAATTGCCCCCTTATTGCTGATCCCGTTTATTGAAAACAGTTTTAAATACAGCAAAATCGAAGAATTTCCTTCCGCATTTATTGATATCCGCATGGGTACAGACAACAAAAAACAATTTTGGTTTTCCATCAGCAATTCCATACCGCCTGTTGCCAAAGTTCCTTCCGGCTCCGGTTTGGGCATCGAAAACGTTAAACAACGCTTAAAACTCATTTATCCTGATAAGCACAGCATCCAAATAGAAGAAGCAGGAAATACATTTGAAGTACATATTAAAATTAAGCTGTCATGAACATAAGATGCGCCATAGTTGATGATGAATACCTTGCACGGGAATACCTGAAGGACTATGTGAGCAAGGTTCCTTTTCTGGAGCTGATGGGCGATTTTAATTCCCCTCTGAAAGTACTGGACCTGGTTAAAATAGGCGAAATCGACCTGCTTTTCCTTGATATTCAGATGCCCGACATCACCGGGCTGGATTTCCTGAAAACTTTGCGCGACGCTCCTTATGTTATCATTACAACAGCTTTTAAGGAATATGCGCTGGATGGTTATGAGCTCAATGTTACGGATTACCTGCTCAAACCCTTTGCTTTCGACCGCTTTTTAACGGCTGTAAACAAGGTTTATAACCTGATGGGGAAAGAGCAAAATCCATCCCCTGAGCATCCACAGCCTATTCGCAGCGAAACCAAAATCCACGATGAATATCTGGTAATAAAAGCCGACCGCAAGCTTTATAAAATCAATTATGAAGATTTGATTTATATGGAAGGCCAGAAAGCCTATGTCAGTTTTTACAGCAAGGAAAAACGGATTACGGCTTTGGCCAGCCTGCGCGATTTGGAAGAAAAGCTGCCGGGCGGCGAATTTATCCGAATCCATAAATCATTTATTGTTTCCATAAAATCGATCAGCGCATTGGAGGGCAATATGATCGAAATTGCCGGCAAGCAGCTTCCTGTAGGCAAAAGTTATAAAAAAGACCTGGAGCGGATTTTTGGTGTGGAATAAAAAAATCCCCGCCAAAAGGCAGGGATCCGTTGTCAAAGCCCGTTTAGTTCTTCAGGGCAAAAGGTATTTTCAGGTTAAAACTGACGCTCCGTCCCATATTTCCATAGCCCAAACCTTTAAGTGTTGAGAGGTGGTCGATATAAAACTCGTCCAGCAGGTTGGAGGCAATTACAGAAAACATCAACTTTTGTTTTCCCCATTTCACCTGCGCGCCCAGTCCGAGATCCACAAGGAAATAATCGGGCGATTCGGTTTCGAACATAGCCGGGCGGTCCTGTTTTGCCGCATAAGTACCGCCAATCCTGAAATACGCCTGCTTAAAAAAGGCCAGTTGATCTTTTTGCAGTTTCAGCTCCAGTTTGAATTTATTTTGCGGAATAAAAGGCAGGTTTTCATCATTATCCTGTTCGCCAATAAGATAGGAATAAGTTCCTTTCACATTAAACCATTTGAGCGGAAGGGCTTCCAGAACCAGCTCACCTCCGTAGAGATGGGCATTGCTTTGCAGGTAACGATAAATTTCCATGCCTGTTTCGGTAGTATCATTGGTTGGGGAAAGGAAAATATAATCGTTAATATGGTTATAAAAAACCGCCACATCCATCAAAAACCAATTGGAATGCAGGTGCATGCTCAGGTCGGCTTCGTAGGATCGTTGTGGTTTTAAGTCCGGGTTTCCCTGCTCGTAGCGCGCACCATGTTGCCCATCCTGCGTAAGTTCGGCCAAATTTGGCGTACGGTAGGCAGATGCCAGGTTAGCCCGCAAAAGTACATCACGTCCCAATTGATAAGTAGCGCCTATTGAACCACTGATATTTCCATAATTATTATCCACTTCCAGGCTTTCGTGATCATGCTCATTTTCATGATTCTCTTCATCACTTTCAATGGTTTTCATTGTACGGAAATCATAGCGTATTCCTGCCTGTGCTTTGAGTTTTTCAGCAAACTGATGCTGCAGCAATGCAAAAACGGAATAATCGTGCACATCGGCATCCGGGATTACATGTTCGGGGGCTTCATGATTTCGGTTTGTTTTTACAGCGCCCTGAAATCCAATAATATAATCTGAATTTAAATCGGAAGGCAGGTAGGTTTTCAGTTCATAACTAAAGGTAGTCAGATCCATGTCCACCATTTCGAAAGCAGCGGTATTTTCATCGGTTTGCAAACGGCGGTTGTTCATTTGCAGGGCGGCATTTGCATCTACTTTAAAATCGCCAAGAAACAAAGTGTTTCTACTGGAAATCAAATGGTTGGTCAAATCCTGATACCAATATTCATTTTTACGTCCGTTTTCGACAACTAATTTTACGGAAGCAGGCACGCACATTCCCAGTTTTGGGCGGTTATAATCGTAAAAGATCCGAAAAATCCCAAAATTACGGTTCAGTGCGGCATTCAATTTCAGGCTTTGCTCATTAAAACGTGTATTGGGCACACGCACGCCATCGCCATCAGTATAATCTTCATGACTTTTGAGGCTTCCCCGCACACCCCAGGAAAAAGTACCGGTATTTCCTTTAATACCTACGGAGCTTACAAGTCCGGAAGTATTGGAATGAAACTGCTGCACGAAATCGCCCACAACTTTTCCCTTTGGGGCAGGTTTTTCATGCAGCACATTGATCACCCCGCCAACCGCATCGGAACCATAAAGCAGAGATGCCGGACCTTTAATCACCTCAACACCGCCCGAAGCAAATTCATCGACCAGAAAAGGATGGTTTTCCGAAAACTGAAAATTCTCCAGCTTTACACCATTGTTGAGCATAAGGATATTGGTCATGGAAAGCCCGCGGATAATCGGTTTACCCACGCCCGGCCCTTTGGAAATCATAGCCACACCCGGCACTTCAGTCAGCGCTTCAGAAAGGCTGGATGCCCCCGACATCAGAATTTCATCGCTTTTGATCAGTTCAATTTTGATGGCATTATCGTGCTGCGTGGAATACGTACCTCCCGATATCACCACTTCCTGCGAATGCAAAGCTGTAGGTTCGAGCTGCACATCAAGCTGATTGCCACCATCTTTTATATAGATTTCCTTTATAATTTTCTTGTATCCCAGATAGGAAAACTCAATTTTCAGTTTTCCTTTTGGAAGCCCGGACAGCTCGTACGCACCATGCTCATTAGTCTGCGTTCCTGTTCCCAGTTTTGGCACATAAATGCCGGCAAAAGCGAGGACTGCTCCATCTTCCTTATCGCGGACAATACCGCTTAAACTATATTGCGCATATAAATTCTGCCCCCAACATCCCGCCAGGATGATCAAGGCCATAAAAAATATTTTTTTCATCGTCTTTGTTTGTAATATAAAAAAATGAGGTACTACACGGAATTACCAGTAGAACCAAAAATGATAAAAACACCTAATTGCTGGTCATCCTGATTGATACTGCATGCAGGACTCAACATCAACAAAAAGATATACCTGAATTATTAATAATCAAGCAATTAATCCATAAAAAATATTATTTCTGTGGCGGGGCGCGCAAATTGAAAGGTAAAGCGATTCTTTTTGTACATCCTTTAAGAACCGGCAATGAAATCCGGAAAAAATTTTGGGAAACAGAAGCAAATTGCTGTGTCACTGGCTTCTCAAAAAACTCAATCACTTCAAAAGCACAAATCGGGCAGCGCGGGTGATGTTCGCTCAAGCACCGCTCATCATCATGCGTATGCTCAAAATGATGGTGATGATGCACAAAAGCAATATGCAGCGTTTTCGTCAGTTGCGGACTGAGGAAAAGCAGCAAAAGCAGCAGGGGCATAACTATTTTAAGTTCTTTTTTGCGCATCATTTGATTGGAGTTCACGGCAAAAATACACCAAACATCAACGTTTGATGGTGAAAAATGTTTTTCAAAGTATTAAGCTGTTTCATTCACAAAATATGAAAACAGGGCCACCCTCAAACAAAAGGCAGCCCTGACCCAATCCGGGCTTTTCTAACCTAATACAATTAACAACCAATTCTTTTCCTTCTACAAGGACAATATAAGTACAATTTTAAAATTCCTCCCCATAGCAGGAATATAACTACCGAAAGGCTTATAATCATTGTTGAGCAGATTGCTGACCACAAACCTTATTTTTGGCCGGAGCGGAAGTGCATTGGAGTTTAAGTGTATTGAAAAATTCAGTTTTGTATAAGGATCTGACGGAACATATCCCCATGGGCCGCCATCGGTCCCTTCCGGGATTTCAGCCACACGGTTCTGTGCTGTGGCATGCTCTGCAAAAAGACGGATTTTATAGCCTGTAATCCAAGCATGGTTCATCAGTCCATGATAGTTAAGGCCCGCATTTACTTTAAAAGGCGGGATCCCAAAGAGCGGTGCGTCGTCTTCGGGCACGGACTCATCAGTACCATAAACATAAGCTGCGCCCAGATCCACATCAATTGCATCAGAAGCTGCCAGCAAGCTATGGATGCGATAATGCAGGCTGACTTCACCACCGTAGATCCGTGCATCGGAATTAGCGAAGGTAAAATCCACATCTTCTTTTGGAGAAGCTGTTTCATGAATAAAATTATCCAGGATATTATAAAACAATGCCAGGTCGTACTGAAAGTTTCCTGCAGTATTTTCCCCTTTAAAGCCCAGATCAATTCCCCTGCTGTATTCTGGTTTCAGTTCGGGATTTCCTTCTTTGGTGCCTTTACAACTGATCACACGTGTAAAAAGCTCTTCGGTGGAAGGCATACGGAATGCGCGCCCGAAATTCAGGGAAATATGATGAATTTGAGAGGGCGAATAAACAACACCCATATTTCCACTAAAAGCATTGCGGTCTTCAGTGCGTTGGTTTTCGCCTTCGGTTACACTGGCCAAATCGAAGCGCAAGCCTGCTATTAAGCGATATTTTTCACTGATGTCCCATTCATCGTTTACAAAGAATCCGGCATTTTGTTGTCCGGCGCCTTTGCTGCCTTCTACTGTGCCCCGCGTATCATTATAATAATCAATAATCTCTCCCGGGCTGTCGAGGCGATAGATATAGGCATCAGTTCCAACAGTAAGCACATTATTTTCAGATGGTTTCAAATGTGCAAAAAGGCGTCCTCCGCCATATTTATGTTTGTAATGCACCAAATCGAGCGTGGATTTCAGTTCTGTTATCGTATTGTATTTTGACTGGAAATAATCGCGATGCCCCTGATCATAGTAGATATTAAATGCAAGGGACTCTCCTTTTTTCAAAAAATCAATATTATAGTTCAGCGCTGCGCGGAAGCTTTCCTCTTCATTACGGATTTCGGTGAAATATTTTGAAGGGCCATTAAAACCCCGTGGTTTTCCCCAATCGCCACAATGGTAATCAATATTAGCGTTCAGTATATGTTTTTCGGAAATTTTCAAAGCGGACTGCAGCTCCATGTCGCGGTCTTGCACATCGGAGTTTTCGGCCTCTTTCCCATTGCCATAGGTCATATTTCCTGTTTTCCGATAGCGTCCATTGGCAGCTATGGCAAAATTCTTTTTTTTATGGCATGCCCGGAATACTTCCAAAAATTCATTATTGTTTGAGCCATAGGCGGTGAGCACTTTTGCATGCGTCCCATCGGGCTTTTGGAGCAAATCCTCCCCAATCAGGTTAATAATGCCCGAAATAGCGCCGCCCCCATAGATCACCGAGCCCGGGCCTTTTATAATTTCAATGCGCTGCACGCCATAAATATTCATATCCTGACCAAAATACCCCCCCGGAAAATCCCCTATTTTACGGTTTTCATCCTGCATGATGATGATGCGCTTTGAATTGAGCCCACGCAGGATGATGGGGGAATGATATTCCCAAACCTGGCTGATTCCCGGCTTTTCGGCCAGCACATCCGTTAAGTTAGACATCATTTGATCTGAAATATTTTTTTGCCGGATGACCATAGCCGGTTTGGAAAGCAATTCTGATTTTTGATCATAGAGTGCGGCAGAAATGACCACATCCTTTAAGCTGGCAGTTTTAGGCTGAAGGAATATGGTTATTTGCTCCGGATCAGGGCAGGATGTTATGGGCTGCTCTTTCCGAATAAAATTGATATGGCTCAATATAAGTTCAACTTCTTTGTTTGACGGAACCCGGATTTCAAAACGGCCATCGGAGCCGGATGAAGTACCCTTTGCCGATCCGTAAACAGATATATTGACAAAGGGTACAGGAAGTTTTGTTTCCTGATTTACAATGATTCCTTTAAGGTTGATTGTTTCCTGCGCTTTGGATGAAAAAACGAAAAACAAAAGGCTCAGGAAAGAAAAACAAAGATGTCGGAATATGGAAATAGTTAAACGAGTCATAATGTTAACAATACGGGAAGAATTATTTTCGGAAATGCCTTAGTCAATCAGAGCCCATTGGATATCAATATATCCTGTTGCTGTTGGTGCAGGATCGGCCGGAAAATCAGGTACAATCATCTTAGCATATTTCCCATCAGCCAGTTGAATAATCCATATTGGTTCATCCCCTTCGATATCATTTATTGCGGCAGCTTTCCATTTATCTCCGATGATCAATTTTTTATATTGCTGGTTCAAAGACGACACCAATGGCTTGCCGGTGCTTCCGCTTTGCAGTCCGCTCAGGGTGAAAGAAGCATCATCGGACTGATATTCCAATGAAGGCAAATCACTAATTGACAACGTATAAAACTCCGTCAAACCCGTACAATTAAAATCAACCTCCGAATAATTGATAGCTTTTGAGCCCTCGAAAAGCTGTATAAAAGGCAAACCTGCCATTGATCCATCCGGTTTTTCACCTTTCATGGTACGAATCACCATATCTGCTTTAAAATCATTTACGGTGAGCGACTCCATATTGTTGGCCCCGCCTGCTTTTCCGTCATAGTAAAAATCAAAGCCCACGCCACCGGGATTTCTGTTGGCACAAATCAGGTAAGGGCTTTCGAGGGATGTAAATGTTGATGGAGTTGGTTGTGGCTGAGGATCTTCGTCATCATCATCGCTGCAAGAAGTAAAGCAAAGGCTGAACAGCGCCAATGCCCAGAAAAGTTTTTTAAATTGATTCATTTGGAGTACTTTTTATCAGTAAATAATTATTGATGCAAAAGTCCTCTTTGATCGCTGGCCAATCAATCCCCAAAAATGTGTATTTAAACAGTAAAAAATCCCAATTTTTAGTGATTCACAAAACGTAAAAAAAATGGTTCTACTAGGAATTTCGTGGGTAATGATAATGTTTGAAATTTAATACTAAGCAGATATTTGGAAATAAGATACTTAATAAAATATAATGAACTCCAACAGATTCCTCCCTTCACAAAGCCTTAATCACTTCGTTTGGCTTTGTTCCAGTCGGAATGACGCTGTTTAACAAGTGTTTAAGGCAAATGCGGCGCACTTCGACTCCGCTCAGTGACCAAGCCGCATTTGCCTCCAGACTTCATAAAAACGCGTCATTCCGACAAAGTTTTCGAAGTATGAGGTATTCCGATAGCTATCGGAAGGAGGAATCTATTTGAAATAACATTCAAATTTCTTTCCACGAAATTCCGTGTAGAACCAAAAAAATTTATATCCCTCCGCTCATGGCATCATCAATGCTGATCAATCCTTTGGCAACCGCATAAATAGCTATGGCCGCCGGGGTTTTGATGCCGAGCTTGGCACTGATATTTTTCCGGTGGCTTACTACGGTATGTATGCTGATAAAAAGCTCTTCGGCAATTTCCTTATTGGATTTTCCTTTAACCATTAGTTTGACCACATCCACTTCGCGTTCGCTAAGCTGGTGGTTCTCTTCCCTTTGGTTTTCTTTTTTCTCTTCAAGATGCTTATGGAGCACCTGAACAATACGGTTAGCGCTGTCTGTCAAATAAATACAGTCGTCAAGTTGCCTGCAAAATTCCAGCTCATAAATTCCACTGGCCACACCAATGAGTGAAGCTTTCCCAAATTTATTGCCAAGACGGGGCAAAACCTGGGAGCAATGAGAGCACACCACAGGATTCATCAAAACCAAATCAATTTGATCAGGATCAACATCCCCATCTATAAATGCCTCAAAGGAAGGGTAAGAAGTAATTTTATGCGGCAGCGGCAAATGCTTTAAAATGGCCTGTAAGCCTTGTCGCAATATATCCGAAGGTTCAATTATAAGTATCTGTACTGAAATCATTTGCCCAGTTTTTTCTCCATACGCTCCACCAGGGGCACAAGGATTTCATTCTCGATACGGGTATGCACGTTCAAATCGTGCTCCAGATAAAAAAGGTCAAAAATCACCCGCCGCCGTTTGGGGTAATCATCACCGGATGGCAAATGTTTGATCAGCAAGTTTTTCAGGTCGTCCAACTTCTCTTCTATATCATCATGGTGCTGTTTATAGACATCCACGGAATAATCTTCTGTTTTGCAATATCCTTTTCCCGAGCGGATACATTCCTGCAGCGATCTGATATAAGGAAAAACCGTTTGGTTTTCATAATCAAAATGCAGGCAGGCTTCCTTTAGGTAATCTTCAAAAAAACGCTCCACCATTTTCATTTCCGGCAAAGGGTTGCTGTTTTTAAGATCCTGAACACTACGCCTCAGCACCGGATACAATTGATCGGTATAAAGACGATGGGAATTTTTCAAATACTCGATAATAATGTCAACATCATCAAAAACCAGTTCAAAATCAGGTTTGTAGTTTTTGTCTGCGTGAAGATTGAGCAACATAATCAGAACCTCAACGTTCATTTCCTTTTCATTGGCAAGTTCTTTTAGTTTTTTATCCTGATAGCCCGGATAAAACCCCAGGCGCTCGAGGACAAGAAGCATCAATGGATTGATTTCCAGAGCATCAACAAGCCGTTGATTTTTTTGAAACATAATTTATTTTTTTCACAAAGGTAAAGTAATATTTCCGGAAATATTAATCCTTCTAAAGCGGCTTTTTTTTGATTTGAGCTTTTTAAAGCCCCCCTTCCCTACCTTATGGCCAGGCATTACTGAGCCTCTTTAAGTTTCACAGCCGAGAGCAAAAAAGATGGATGCGCATGGCGGTAATCCGGTTTTCTGCTTTGGAAATCTCCAAAACCGGCTATCGTTAAAGCCTGCTTCATCTTTTTTTCCGGAAGCTGATGTGTGGGATAGCCCATAAGGCGTGTTTGAAGTTCGGTAATTGCCTGTGACAAAAGTCGCCCGGGCAATCCCTCTCCAAAGCCATCGTACATATGGTTCGAAATAAAAATCCCGCCCAGGCACATTGATTTGTTAACGCGTATAAAGAAATCTGTTAAATCCTCAATATCAAATTCATATAAAAAATGGGATATAAAGAAAAGATCGTAGTTATTGCCCCAGTCATCCCCTTTTTTCATATCAAATTCATGAAATTGGATCCGGTCAAAGGCAGGCTGTTCAAATTGTATTTCTTTTGCCAGTTCACAAACAGCCGGAAGCTCAAAAACATGCGCATGCAGATCGGGGTTCTGGCTCATCAGAGCGAAGGAGTAATAGCCAATATTCCCTGCCATATCGCACATACGGATGCAGGAATCGAAACCTGGCAGTTCTTTTGCGAATGAAATTACATTTTGCACCGAACCGGCCATAGCTCCCTTTTGAATAGAAATGGCACTTTCACGGCTACTCCACATTTCCCCCTTAAATTCAACCTTTTTCCCTTTCAAAGCATCTGCAAGATGATCAAAAGCCCCACTGCTGCCATTAATGCGAGACAATTGGCTTATCTGGTTCATGGGTGAGGAAGACACCAAAAAATCTGCCGACATTAAGCTTAATCCATAATTATCTGCTTTCTTTTCAAGGAATCCTACTTCATACAGTATTTTTAGTAAGGCATCGGTCACGGCACAATCCAGTTCAAATGTCACGCAAATTTCCTGCAGGGACATTTCCTTCTCAGCCAGTTTTTCCAAAATGCCCATTTCGATGGTTACATTGATAATCTGTGGCAGATAACTGCTCATAAATACATTCCGAATAGGTTCGAAGGATGAATTTAAAATTGGATAATTCATATTCAGTCATTTTAATATTAACTTATTTCAAAAAACGCACCCATCCCCAAGGGCGCAAGCGCTTTATGCTTTATACCATTTTTCTTATCTGCAGAGGGTAAAAAACAAAACTTTGCAAAGAGAACACATTAAAGCGTGCGATGCAATCCCTGATTAATGGGATTTTATGGAGCCACATTAATAGAATATTGGGAAAACAAATCGAGATAACGCCTATTAAAAAATCAGGCTGCAAACTAAATTTAGGTTGATTCACCGCACAATTACAAATGGATCCGATAATCAAAGAATATCGAATCACGACCCGTTTCATATAGAAACCACTCATTTACATAAGTTTATAAGGAAATTTAGATTTCTCCCGGCAACACACCGCTTTGCTTTGTGTTTTGGCCGAAATGACCGTTTTTTATTGTCAGGAAGCAGGGGTAAGGCAGATAGCAGGTGCGGAACGCCCGCTATCTGCCCTTCCCCTGCAAAATAACCCTTAAGATGGTCATTTCGATGGAGGTCTATGCCTGAAAGGCATTGCCGACTGAAAAATCTATAAGTTTTTTTGGTTCTACTTGGAATTTCGTGGGTAACAATAATGTTTGAAAATAATATGCAGATATTTATTAATGAACTATTGACTCCTAACAGATTCCTCCCTACACAAAGCCTTAATCACTTCGTTTGGCTTTGTTCCGGTCGGAATGACGCGTTTATTAGGCGTTTAAGGCAAATGCGGCCTGGTCACTGAGCGGAGTCGAAGTGCGCCGCATTTGCCTCCTGCCTTCATCAAATCGCGTCATTCCGACAAAGTTTTCCGAAGTATGAGGAAACTTTGGAGGAATCTGTTTGAAATAGCATTCTAATTTCTTTCCACGAAATTCCGTGTAGTACCGAATAATCGATTCATTCAACTCGCATTTCCCAAAAAATTACTACATTTACCTACGACTATAAAAGCAAGATTTTCAAAACAAAAAAGGATTACAAATACAAATAGGTATTATCTTATTTGCCTGTGATCTATTATTCTTTAGGATAGTTTTGAGAAACCTCTCTGAAAAACCAGATGAATAAAAGGAGTCATGAAAAAAAACGCTACAAGCACGATAAAGCTTAAAGACAATTACTGCTTGACTGATTTGATATCCCTCGAAAGCCTGCAAAAGCTACAAGACGGTTTTGCGGAAAGTTATAATATCCCAACATTGATTTATGAACCGAACGGCATGCCCATTACTGAGCCATCGCGATTTACGAACTTCTGTGCATTGGCGCGTTCTACTGCAAAGGGCAGGCAAAACTGCATGAATGCAGATGCTGAGCTTGTCGAGCTTGTTTCAAAAACAAAGAAAGCCCAGATACGCCATAGCTGCGTTGTACAGAATACCATAACCGCTGCAGCGCCCATTATTGTTGAAGGCATTCATTTGGCAAACTTTGCCATAGGCCAGATCAGGAACAAAGATCTTGATGCCAATGAGATAAAAGAATACGCAAAAAAAATTGATGTTGACGAAAACGAGCTCCTGGAAGCCTCTGAAAGCCTGGTACCCATTGAAAGCAAAAACCTCAAATCTGCCTTGCAGTTTATCAGCAGCCTGGCAGAACTGATCAGCCATCAGGCAGAAGAACGACTGAAACAAACCCGCCTAATGAGCCAACAGGCTGCTACGGAACAAAAACTCAGGCAGGCCAATCAAGTATTTCAAAACTCATTCGAATCGGCCAATATAGCAATTGGCAAAATCAACATTGATGGCTATATATTGGAAGTGAATGCTGAAATGTGCCGTTTATTTGGTTACGAAAAAGAAGATCTCCAAAATATGAATATCATGGATATGACTCATCCTGATGATATTGATATGAGCGTGGAGTATCTAAATGAAGGGAAAGAAGGCCAGAGATCGCATTTAAAAACAACAATTAAATACATCCATCGCAATGGATCGCTAATTTATGGCGAAGTTTCAAGCAGTTTAATAAAGGACGAGCAAGGTGCTCCATTATATGCGATCACCTACATCAACGACCGCACTGAAAAATTACGCCTGGAACACGAGCGCCGGCGGCGATTAAAATTTGCACGGGCACTGAATGAGATTGCTGAAATCATTATCCAAAAAGACAATGCCGATGAGCTGTTGAGCAGTGCCAACCGGATTATTGGTGAAACCCTGGAAGTGGACAGAAGCCTGATATACCATATCTCTTTTCCGGATAACCAAATTACCGGCCTCTGCGAATGGCTGGGCACTGAGCATGAAGACATACAGGAAACCAAAGGTGTTTATTCCCTGAACCATTTCAAGCAGCCTTTCAAAAAAATATTAGAGACAAAAAAGCATCTGGCAAGTCATTACGACAGCATTCAGGAAGATTTTCTAAAAGATGGCTCCGGCCTGATGCTGCACGAATCTTTTAAGATTAAAAGCCTGATCTGGTATCCTTTTGCTTTTGAGAAAGATTCGTTTTATGTATTTACGCTGAATCAAATCCTGCATAAAAAACAATGGACCAATGCAGAAATTGAATTTATTGAATCAGTCGCAAAACAAGTAAACCTGGCACTTATTAAAATTGATTTCCTCAAAAAAACACAGGAAACATCAAAATTTCTTGAAATCAAAAACAATGAGCTGAAGCACGCCAAAAATTATGCCGAGCAGAATGAAACCCGCTTTCGTAATTTATTTGAATACAGCCCGGTAAGTATATGGCAGGAAGATTTTTCGATGGTAAAAATCAAGCTGGACATCAAGAAAAAAGAAGTGAACGCCCTGGAAACCTATCTGAACAAGCATCCGGAATTTGTGCGCACATTAGCAAATGATATCGTAATTAAAAATGTGAACCAGGCCACTGTTGCCTTGTTCAAAGCCGCATCAAAAGAAGAGCTAATCGGGCATTTGGGCGATACATTCAATGAAAAATCTTTTGCTGTATTTAAGAAGCTGCTCCTGAGCATAGCCAAAGGCGATTTCACCTTTGCAGAAGAGACGGAATACCAAACTTTAAAGGGAGAAACCATCCACGCCATAATGCAGGTTGTTTCCATAGATAGTAATGCCAACAGCCTTGTAGCCTTAACTGATATCAGTAAACTAAAAGAAGCCACAAAATCATTGGTTAAAGCCAAAGAAATCGCTGAAGCAAGCGAGACAAAATTCCGAAATATAACCGAGCAAATTGATGAAATGATCTTCCTGTGCGACCTTTATGGGAGGATCACTTATATATCTCCGGCATCTTTGAGGATATTCGGATATTCTCCAGAAGAAATGCAGGGCAATCATTTTCATGATTATTTACCAAAACCTGAAATTGAGAAAGCCCTCAATGCCTTTGGAAGTGCTATAGCCACGGGAAAACCTGCCACTAATTTGCAATTTATAATGAAACGTAAAGCAGGAAGCACTTTTTATGGCGAACTGAGCGGTCGGAAATATGAAATACCGGGCTTTACAGGCGCCATTGGGGTAATCAGGGACATATCACAACGCAAACAAGCCGAAGAAGCGCTACAAAAAAGTGAGGAAAAATTCCGCTATGTTTTAAATAATTCTATAGCAACAATTTACAACCTCAACCTCAAAACTGCATCCTATGATTACCTAAGCCCAGGTGTTGAGGATATGTACGGATATACCGCAGAAGAATTTATCGAAAAAGGCGTTGCGCTGGCAGCTGAATACATACATCCGGATGATTTAAAGAAAATGGAAAATCACGTAAATAAGCTGATAGACCACAAACTGGAAGACTTCAACAGCACGCTGGAATACCGCTTCAAACACCCCCTTAAGGGATACAGATGGATTAGTGAAAACCGAGCAGTTATTTACGATCAGCAGGGAAATCCTGAATCCCTTATTGGCAACGCCATCGACATCACCATCAGGAAAGAAGCAGAAGCGCAACTCAGGGAAAGCGAGGAGCTCGCGCGAAAACTCATTGCCACCGTTCCTGATATTATTATCCGCACCAATCTTGATGGCGAAGTTGTTTTTGTGAACGATGCGATCAGCCGAACATTCCCATTTTTAAATAAGGAAGATGTTCTTGGACGGAATATGATGGATTTTATCGCAGACAAAGACAAAGAAATTGTTGCTGAAAACACCCGTTTGATGTTTGAAAAAACACTTGGGCTTAAAGAATACCAAATGCATGTTGGCGATGGCACACTATATGATATTTCGGTAAACGGAGATGTTTTGCGCAATGCCCAAAATAAACCTACGGGCATGGTTTATGTTCTGAGAAATGTGACGGAACGAAAGAAATCCGAGCGAGAACTGATCAAGCTCAGCACTGCCGTTGAGCAAAGCCCAGCAGTGGTTGTGATCACCGACCTGGCCGGGAATATTGAATATGCCAACCCAAAATTTACCGAGCTAACGGGCTATCAAACAGAAGAAGTCATCCACCAAAATGCCCGCATCATGAAATCAGGGCATTTTTCACCAGACACCTATGTTGACCTATGGGAAACCATCACTGCCGGGGATGAATGGCATGGCGAATTCCACAACAAAAAGAAAAACGGTGAACTTTTTTGGGAACGCGCTTCCATATCCCCTATCCGCAATAAAGAAGGAAAAATCATCAATTACATCAAGGTTGCGGAAGACATCAGCGCGATGAAGCAAAAAGAACAGGAACTGCGCGATGCATTGGAAAAGGCCAAAGAAAGCGACCGCCTGAAAAGCGCATTCCTGTCGAATATGAGCCATGAAATCCGCACGCCCATGAACGGAATCCTGGGCTTCACCCAACTGCTCAAAGAACCGCAACTTACGGGTGATGAGCAGGAAAGCTACATTAATATCATCGAAAAAAGCGGCCAACGGATGCTGAATACAATTAACGATATTATTGATATCTCCAGAATAGAATCGGGACAGGAAGAAGTAGTATCGACTGAGTTTAACGTAAATAAAATTCTGAACGATCAATTTGAATTTTTCCAGCCCGAAGCGAAACGGAAAGGCATTGAATTGACCAGCCACACAAGCCTGACTGCTACGGAGGCGACCATTTTGTCGGATAAGCACAAGCTGGAAGGCATTCTGATCAACCTAATCAAAAATGCGATAAAATTCACGGATAGCGGAACCATAAACTTTGGCTGCACTATATCTTATGATCATAAAAAACTGGAATTTTACGTTCGGGACACCGGTATCGGAATCCCTGCAAACCGCGTAAATGCCATTTTTAACCGTTTTGAACAGGCTGATATTGAAGACTCCAGGGTTTATGAAGGCAGTGGCCTGGGGCTGGCTATTTCCAAAGCTTATGCGGAAATGCTGGGTGGAAGCATTCAGGTGGAAAGCAAAGAAGGAATAGGTTCTGTATTTCAATTCACCATTGCGTATCAGAGCTCACACACCAAAAAAACAACATTAAAACCAGCTTTGGAACCAAATGGCCCTTCAGCATTTCAAAACACCCATATTTTAATTGCGGAAGATGAAGAAACCAGCATTATGCTTTTTAAAACCATCTTCAAAAAAGAAAAAAACAAAATTACTTTTGTTCCAAACGGCAGGGAGTGTATTAATTTTATTAAAAAACATCCGGAAACAGACATTATACTGCTGGACATTAAAATGCCCGATATGAATGGCTACGAAGCAGCAAAAAGCATACGTGGGTTTAATAAAGATGTGATTATCATTGCCCAAACGGCCTACGGCATGGCTGATGACCGTAAAAAAGCATTGGATGCAGGCTGCAACGAATATATAACCAAGCCTATTAAAAAAGATGAGCTTTTGGGGATGATGCAGCAATTGATTGAGAGAAACAAAAAATAGCGCACTCAAAAAAGTGTCACAGCTTTTTAACCGGGACTTTTAAAATCCCCTGTTCAATAAGAAAAAGCTTGTAGCCATCTTCTTTTTTATGATTCCATGCATCTTCAAGCCAATGCAAGTGTTTAAAAAGGACTTCGGATGCGCTTTGGGGATCATCCTGCTGCACGATGACGGGAATAAAAAAATGATTGATGCGGCTTATATTTTTTCCAAACTGCCGTGAGACTACTACCTGAATATCCTTTTGGGCAAGGTCTTCGGCAATTACTTCTGCCTTGTTTTTTACGCCATGTGGCAGGTCTTTGTTTCGGTTCTCAATCTCGCCGGTACAAATCAGGCCATTTTCTGATTGCTCATAAATCAAAAACTTTTCGGCATCGCCAAAATGCCTGTTTTTCATCAGTCCTTCATCGGAAGCAGCAAAAGCAAATCGCAATTTCATGTTTTTCTGGCTTTTAAAAAGTCAGGCCCAACAGAACCTGACTTTTGATGTCATAAGCAAATATACAACTATTTCTATTTAGTGCTTGTCCATAATGTCCGATCTCAGCGTTATTTCTTTTGCTGGAAACAGTCATTTACGCCAGTAAACTCCTCGTTTCCAGCAAAATAAATGCCTCGACCTCGAACATTCTGAATCAAGCACAGTACTTTATAGACAGACACTATTTATCAATGTTCATCCTGCTATTTTAAAAAAACAGAGAGAACAAGCCTGCCCTATTAATGCCTGAACATTGATTTTGTTGAAGCATCTTCTGCAGCTTTGATCAGCGGATATCCTGCCGGAGAAGCAGTAAGCAGCGGATGCGTACCGATTTGTGCAGTAAGCAGCGAGTTGATGGTCATACGGTTTTGGATCATGATACCGATGGTATTGGTCAGCTCGCCAACGGAAAGTCCGCCCATTACTTCACCACCGAGGATCACGCCGCTTTCTTTACCGGCAATGAGTTTCACATATTGTTTATGGGTATCTTTCAATGTACCCGGATGACGGTCGATTCCTTCAAAAACGCCGGTGATATAGTCGAAATTTTCTTTTTCGGCAATGCTTTCGGTCAGGCCCGCAACGCCAAAACCGGTATCACCAATTGCCGTAGCAAAAATTGAAATCGTACCGCTGAATGTTTTGATGGCATAGAGTTTATAGAGGTTCATTCCGGCGATGCGTGCTTCGGCACATGCTGTTGAGGCCAGCATTACCGGACATTTTTTGCGTGTTACGAAATCGCGTTTTTCGGCACAATCGCCCACAGCAAAAATATCGCAATCTTCGGTACGCATATACTCATCTACACGGATAAAACCACGGTCATCCACCTGCAATCCGGCTTCTTTTGCCAGGCTTGAATTTGGCACATAGCCCAAAGAAAGGATCACTGCATCGGCTTCCAGTTTTTCACCATTATCAAGGATTACGCCTTCTGCTTTTCCATTGCCGAAGATCTCTTTTACGCTGATGCCGGTGCGGATGTCCACGCCACGTTCGGAGAGGATTTCCTGCGCACGCACAGCAACATCCGGGTCAAAAGCAAGGCCAAGGATGTTTGGCAAACGCTCGATAAGCACAACTTCTTTTCCTGCTTTGTGCAGCTCATCCGAAATCTCAACACCAATAAATCCGGCACCTATGGTAATAACCTTTTTACAACCTTCAAGCTTTTTCTGCATATCATCGAGATATACTTTATTTTTCGGAACGGTAAAAACACCATCCAGATCCGCACCTTTGAGCCATGCCGGACGAATTGGCAGACTACCTGTGCCCAGAACAAGTTTTTCATAACTGATCTCCGAACCATCGCTCAGTTTCACGCTTTTTGCTTCACGGTTAATGGAAACCACCTCATCATGAATGGCTTCGATGCCAAATTTTTCAAACATCTTCTCTGCGGGAAGAATGTCGTTATCTGTAGTTCCTACAGAGCCAAAAACATAAGGGATTCCGCATGGGATGAGCGTTTTGGGCATACGTGTTACAACCGTCACCTTTTTATCGGGATACAGTCTTTTTCCTGTTGTAGCTGCAACCAAACCTGCCGCGCTACTTCCAATTACTAATACATTTGTACTCTTCATTGCTTTAATTATTATAAATACCTAGAAATGAATTATTTAGAAAAATAACGTCCATACTCACCCAAGAGGGATTTTAATGCGAATGAAATTATGTCAGCAAGTAAATATGTAAATAATTTCATATATTATTTCATAATAAGTTGCAAAGGAAATGAACATTTGTTCATTATGCAAGTAAATTTCAAGATTTTTTTTAAAAATTTTGATTGCATTTCATGAATAAAGCAGGCGAAACACCAACTTGCGCATTATCGTACCGTAGAACTGGTGGCTGAGATTAAGTATTGGATTATGGAATGTTTTTTGACACATGAAGTAGAAAAGCTCAACAGCCTACTGGTCTTGAAAACCTGTAATCTTATCCGGATTCTGACGCGAATCGAAGACAGAAACAATACGAACACAGCCTGCCTTATTCATAAACGAACTTTTGCGGTCGTATAGCACATAAAATGAATGTTGACAACAAAGCATCCAGCATATTAAGCTGCCCTTTCAAGGTACTAATAAATATTGTTATAGAGGTCAGTAGGTAAGTGCATATCAAAATAACCTGTTGTTAAAAATGATTACAGTTTACATTCCCAGACCATCTTTCAGCAAAGCCATTCCGCTTTTGCTTACCAGGGCTTTGCGTTCAGCTTCGAGCAGGGCAATCCAGGTTTCCTTGCCCCAGCTTTCAATTTTCTTCACTTTTTCGAGATTGACAATGTAGGAACGGTGCACGCGGCAAAAAGATTTTTGGGGCAGCTGTTTTTCAAAATAACGCAAGGTTTTTTGCTTCATAAAATTCCCTGCTGCGGTTTGGATTTGCACATAATCGCCTTTGGCTTCAAGGCAAATAATATCCTGCACCGGCAATACGTGCATGCTCCCCGATTTCTTCACAACAACCCTATTGAGCTGTTGCTTTTCCTCCTCCAGTTTTTCCTGAAGGCGCGCATAATCCTTTTTTTGCCCTTCTTTTATTTTCATAAGGCTCAACGCACGGTCCAGGGCTTCGTTAAAGCGCCTGCGCGTATAAGGCTTGAGCAAATAATCTACAGCATTCAGTTCAAAAGCTTTAACGGCATATTCGTTAAAAGCCGTAGAGAATATGATGTAGGGAGGATCATCGATCATATCCAGCATTTCGATACCGCTGATGCGCGGCATCTGGATATCGAGGAACATCAAATCGGGTTTCAGCGCCTGAATCGCTTTCACAGCCTCAAAGGCATTTTCGCATTGCCCCACGACTTCAATTTCGCTGCGCCCATCCAGCAATTCAGCGATCTGGATGCGTGCAGGTTCCTCATCATCCACAATAAGTACATGAATTTTTACCATAGAGATTTTTGTTCAGCCACTAAAATAGCAAAAAACTCTGTTTTGCCTTGCTTAGGCAAGATATTCGAGCGCTTTTGCATCCAAATGTTGCGGAATACGCAGCCTTAGCCTGAAAAAGCTTTCGTTTTTCTCATAATGGATCAAACCGTTTTTACCGTACAAAACCTCCAGACGCTGTTCGATATTTTTCAGTCCGGTACCGGTTCCGTGGATTTCATTGAGAGTATCCGGATCAAAGGTATTGCACATTTCAACTTGTAATGATTCCAAATGGATTTTAAAACCACAACTGATTTTTGCGTGGGCCGTACTTTGGTGCAGGCTGAACTTAATGGCATTTTCGAGCAGTGGCAGCATGATCAATGCGGGAATCCGGGCCTTACTCACATTTTCACCGTATTGAATGCTGTAATCGAGGCGTTTGCCGTAACGGATTTTTTCGATTGCCAGATAGCGCTCCATATTCTGGATTTCATCTTTCACTTCATGAAAATGCTCATGACCCTGTTTTAGAGTGTATCGCAGGAAATCCGAAAGTTCCACAACCACTTCTTGTGCTTTATCCGGATCACTGATAATTAAACTGTTCACACCATTCAACGCATTAAAAAGAAAATGCGGATTGATTTGGGATTGCAAAAAACTCAGTTGCACATTTTTAAAGGAAGCTTTAAGCATATTGCGCTCTTCCAATCGCTCTTCATATCCGGCAAAATAGCTTATCAGCATATAAATCAGTGCAACAAAGGTAAAAACCAGCAAGCCAAAAGCGGCACGTAGCATGAGGGATGAATGGTAGTATCCGCGATAACCGGCATCAGGCCGAAACAAACGGACAATTCCATAGGAAGCTGCCATCCAAACAGCCAGTACGACCAAAATACCAAGGATCAGATTACTGTAATCGGGACGGATATTTTCGCCCAGACCTGAGGCATAGCGGACCGGATACCATAAAGCAATGGCCAGTGGAAGAAAAACCAACATATGGATCAGGCTATCAAAAAAAGGCCACATGCCTTCTGCTTGCCAGAAATTATAGAGCACAAAAGTATGAACGGCCAATACGACCATCCATACCAATATCATTATTGCAATTCCCTGGCGGTTATTTCGGAAAGGATGCTTCATTTCTATGAGCGCTTGATTTCACACCCCCCAAACACGACTGTCCCTCTGATTACCAGCATTTTTTTATCGAGTTGGTCCGATGGCAGGGGCGCACGTTTATCTTCCACACCACCGAGGATCGGGGTTACATCGATGCGCACGTTCCAGTTTACGGGCACGCGGATTACCGATCCGCCAAAAACTGCGGTCACTTCTATTTCAGCACCCTCTTCAGGAAGTTCACATTGACTGAGGTCAATTTCGCTTCCGCCAAAAATTGCCGTAATCCTTCCGCCCAGAAGAGGGTTCATGCTGAAAAATTTGTTTCCACCACCAAAAATGGCCACATCTTCAAAATAATTGTCATCAGCATTACTTACTTCTTTCTTAATTCCATCACGCACATGGTGCATGCGGCGATGCAACGGACGGCGCATTAAAACCATCAATCCGAAAAGGATAATGAGTGACGGCCAGAATGCTTTGCCCACATATTCGGGCACATCATAATGGTGCGTTATGGTAAAAAACAGGCCAATGGCCAGCACGATCAATCCGGGCACTTTGTTTTTATGTCCGATCATCATCGTAAAACTTCCGGCAACTAGGATCATAGGCCAACGGAAAATTACATCTGCCACTTCGGGTGGGATCATCTCGAAGCGATGAAGCAGGAAAAGCAAACCGGCAAGAATAATGATGCCTCCGGTTACGAAATTTTTTGTTGCATTATGTGTTCTCATGGTAATTTGTTTTTAATTAGTGCCTGCCCATAATGTCTCCCGAAGCTTCTGGATTATTCTTCCGAAAGCTTCGGGAGATATTCTGAACCAAGCACAGTACTTTATAGATAGGAACTAATAATGAAGCAAAAGTAACATGAGGAGCAAGCCCGGGAAAGGGATAATCGGTGAAAGCAGGAAAAATACCGATGAAAGCAGAAAAGTTTTTGATGGCTACATCTTCACGCCCACCAAAACACCGGAGACATTCCATGCGGAAAAGCTCTGGAGTTCGCGTTCGCCCATTGGAATCGCAATTTTAAGCAGATGTTTTCCGGCTTTTAAAGCGGGCAAAGGAATTATTTCGGGGGGAGTAGATGTTCCCGGGCACCAATTGGAACGGCTCAGGTCGCTGGAAGAAAGGCCGTTGGCAAAATTCCCGGAAGAAGGGTTCAGCATACGGTATGTGCCGCAATCGCTGCGCCAGGGGACGAAGCTGAAAACTTTTTTGCCATCAATAAAAATCTCATTGAGTTTGGGATTGAACTCATCGCCGCCGCCCCAGCCTCCATGACCGGTAGAAATATAAATCAATTTCAGACCGCTGATTGAGTCGGGCAGTTCAAATGCTACTTCAAGGCTGTCAGTCAGGAAAAGCGTTCCGTAATTTTGTCCCGACATCTCCATAATATTCACGGTATTGAAAAGCGGCATAAGCCATTCTTCTTTTTCTTCCTTCTTTTCCCAGGGGGGATAAAAGTTCAGGCTCAGGTCCACTTCATGCCCCTTGCGGTCGTAATTCCCAACAAAAACACCAATATAAACTTCCTGTCCTTTAGCTTGGACCAAATCCGTAACTTCCTGATTATAAATAATGGAATCGGGCCAGTCGTAGCCTTCAATTTTTGATTGCCCATTAAAATGGCCAGCCCCAAAGGACGAAAAGAAACGCATCAGCTCAATAGGTGGCTGATAATCACCATTTTGCACAATACCCTGAAATTTTTCATCCTGATTGCTGGTAAAAACCGGAACGGAGGCAATACCATCCACCAATGCATCCATCATTGAAATCTTTGTTTCGGGGGAAATCATAAAAACAGAACCTGTACGGTCGTAGGCATCGCCCAGAGAGCGGCATGAAAGGTTGAGAAAAACCTGCGTGCCCTGAGGCTTTTCGGGTAGTTTTATCTTGCGCAGGATGATGGTCCCCTTGGAGTACCGGTAGGTTGAATCCAATGTTTCCGGATAAACCAGGCTGTCGGTATTGGTAAAATTAACCACCTCATTTACAAAAACATCCATCCGGTCAAAACGGTTTTCAATTTGCATGCGCGCAAAACGCGACGAACTGACAGCTTCCGCTTCAGCCATAAGGCGTGCAGCCTCCACAAACAAAGAATCATTCTTTGTTTCAGCAATAGATTTGGCAATTATTTCGTAGGAACCGTTCATTACCACCCTCAGGATCAATGCTTTTTCATCGGGCAATAAAATATTTTGCGATGGCGATGCCTGAACTCCGGATGAATCGGCATACCATATCCGGATATGGTTGGACCGCAGGCTGCCTGTGGCTATACGGCACGGAAACCCCAAAACTGTATCCATTCCTTCCTCTGCTTTTAAATGCACCAACTGCTCAAAGGCATTGCTCCGTTTGTAAAGCAAGCTGTCCTGCCGCAGGAAACTGATACACTTTTTATCTTGATAATCAATCACATCAGGCATCTTGCTCCCGAAATCCAAAACAGCCGTTTTTTCATCGGCAAAAACAGATAAATTTTGATCCTGTTTTTTGCCATTATTGAAATATTCATATCGGATTTCAAAAATGCTTTTAGATTGGGCCATTAAAGCAAAGGAAAGCGCGAAGAGCAATAAAGTACTAAAAAGAGATTTCATAAACCATGATTTTCGGGAAGGCAAAGTAAGTGAAAAAGATGGAGGAATAAAAAAAGCCCGAACAAATGTTCAGGCTTCTTTGAGCGGAAGACGGGACTCGAACCCGCGACCCTAACCTTGGCAAGGTTATGCTCTACCAACTGAGCTACTTCCGCGTTTTGGGCTGCAAATATAGAAATTTTCTTTCTACAACAAAAAATAATCAGGAAATTTTTTAACTAACAAATGTCATATCAAAAACTCAACCTCAGCCCACCACCAAATACTGTTGGATCGCTACGATTGCCTGAAATATCATGGCTGTTATCTATGCGTGTGGTCACAAAGGCATAGCTGTCCGGCGAAAAAGTATAGGCCAGCTCCAGCACGGCATATTGCAGGTCGAAATCTCCGGCGGGCGTATCTTTATCGGGACGCAGGTAATTAAATCCTGTTGCCACATGCCATTTGCGCGATTGCGAAAACTTATATTTTATATAGAGCTCATTGCCTGTTCCATCATAATAATAATCCGTACTGTCGTTGATCTGCACTTTCTCGTGTTTCAGCAGCCGGGCATGTGAAAAGGCAATAAGCAAGCGGTCGTTCTCATAGGAAGCTGCGCCACATATCGCTTTATCGCCTTTATGAGCCTGGTCGGGCATTGGCTCTTCCACGCCATCTCGCACTTCATTATAGGTTGCGCCAACCGTAAAACGGGCAACGGAATAAATCAAAGCCAGGCCGTAAGCATCAAAAGCTTTTTTATCATTCACTGAAATGGCGCGACCCTGCCCCTGAAGAGCGAATTCAAAACCTGCAAATTTAATATCCAGGATTGAAGCCCTGTTGGCACGGCCTGTACCACTAACACCTCCATCGGTTCCGGCATTATACTGTCCACAGGCTTCACCACCGAATGCCAGAAAATTATCCGTCATTCCGGCCACTTTGGAATAAGCCGACCACTGTTTCCCAAAAGTATAAGAAGCCCATTTATTAGCAACACCCACAAAACCCAGGCGTGTGTATAAGGCATTCCCTCTTTCCGCAAACTGCGAACCCGGGTCTCCGCGAAACCGGATTACATCATCTCGATCCACCAGGCTTGCGCCCCATTCTGCAGTACCCACGGCATCCAAATGGCAAGCCGAAGTGCGGTAAACAGGAATACGGCTTGCCAGCCCAAACCGCGTTGCATTATCCGCAACACCTGTATGGCCATTTTCTGCCACACCAATATTGATTCGCAAACTCCCGTAAAATTTAACCTTTTGAGCCATGGAATAGACCCATTCGGGAAGGCTGTCTTTTTCCGGCTTAGGTGCAGGTTTATCAGGATTTAGCGCCATCAGGGAGAAAGGTGCAATAAAAACAACTACTAATAAAATAATTTTAATTCTGCTCATACTATCGGGTTTGGCCTGTAAAAATAATGAAAAGACGCAAATACCCCATTAAGAAATATTGATTAGAATGGGTTAAAATAATAACATCAACAATCCCATCATCAATCTTTTTATATTTTTGGTTGCTTTATCCGATTAGAAAAACCAAAACTATAGATTATGAATATCATTGAAAAAATCATTGCTCAACACTCCAAATTTGATTGTGTAAAAGCAGGAGATATTGTAGATATCAGTATTGATGTACGTGCTGCCCGCGATTTTGGAGGCCCAAATGTTGTGAAAAATTTGGAAAACAATAATTTAAGTATCGATGATCCTTCAAAGACATTTTTTACTTTCGATACCAACCCTACAGGATCAGATCAAAAATACGCTGTGAACCAGCATATTGTACGCCAATTTGCCCGCAAGCATGGCATCAGGGTTTTTGATATCGATAATGGTATTGGCACGCACACCATGATTTCTGAAGGATTGGCTTATCCCGGAACAACTGCCTTAACAACCGATTCGCATGCCAATATCCTGGGTGCAGTTGGAGCTTTTGGGCAAGGCATGGGCGACAAAGACATTGCTGCTGCATTTGCACATGGCAAGGTTTGGTTCAAAGTTCCCAAATCAGTAAAAATCAACTTTGAAGGCGAACGTCCTGAAAATGTAACAGCCAAAGACGTGGTACTCAACCTACTGCACCAGTTTGGTGCCAACACCCTTTTGCAATATTCGGTTGAAATGTACGGCCCGGCTATTGACGCCCTTACGCTTGACGAACGCATCACTATTGCCAGTATGGGCACCGAGATGGGCGTAATAATCATTCTTTTTCCTCCAAATCAGGAAGTGCTGGATTATTGCTCAGCACGTGCCGGCAAGAAAGTGGAAGGTGTTTATGCCGATGCCGATGCGGAATACGATCAGGAATTTACCATTGATATCAGCAAATACATACCTATGGTAAGCCGCCCGGGCAAACCGCATGATTCGGTTGATGTGAATGAAGAAAAAAAGGCCAAAATTGATTCTGCCTTTATTGGAAGCTGCACCAATGGCCGCATGGAAGATATGCGTGCAGCTGCAGAAATCCTGAAAGGCAAACATGTTGCTCCGGGCGTGGTTTTAAAAATTGTTCCGGCCACCGATGAAATTTGGCAACAATGCCTTGATGAAGGCATCATCAAAATATTTAAAGATGCCGGCGCACTGGTTTCCAATGCAGGATGTGCAGGATGCGCTGCCGGCCAGGTTGGCCAAAACGGCCCGGGCGAAATAACCATCAGCACAGGAAACCGCAACTTCCCCGGAAAACAGGGCAAAGGATCGGTTTACCTCGCGTCTCCTGCCACGGTTGCAGCCTCCGCTGTTGCGGGATATGTAACTTCAGCAGATGATATCCCGGCAGAACCTGCCATTTTCAGTATGGAAGAAAAGCTGGAACGCATCGACAAAGCCTACGCAAAACAAGAACAGGAGAAAAAACCGACAACCATCGAAGGCCGCGCATGGTTCATCGAAGAAGATAATATCGATACCGATATGATTTTCCATAACCGGTACCTTGCCATTACCGATATCGCTGAAATGGGCCAATACACCTTTGACAACCTCGAAGGTTATGAAGATTTCAGCAAAAAAGCCAAACCGGGCGATATTGTTGTTGTGAAGAAAAACTTCGGTAGCGGAAGCTCACGCCAACAAGCCGTTGACTGCTTTAAAGCACTGGGCGTTCAGGCTGTTGTTGCAGAATCTTATGGCGCCATTTATGAACGCAATGCCATCAATGCTGCATTTCCGATTGTTACTTATAATGAGGTTGACAGCATTGAACTGCAAGATGGCGACACACTGAAAGTGAACTTTGAAACCGGCGAAATCACCAATGTAAGCAAAGGCAAAAGCACTCAGGGCGAAGCATTTTCGGAAGTTCAACTGGAAATTTACCAAAATGGCGGACTGTTTTAACAGCCTGTGAAGATACATTTTATAAAGGAGCTCTTTTGGGCTCCTTTTTTTGTATTGGAGGTGCTTTTAAGAAATTTGATTACCTTAGCTTTATGAATCCATTTTTTTTCAGCAGCATAGCAACGGATGAACATTTTTATGACCGCGTAGAGGAAAGCAGGGACATTGCCGACATCCTAAAAGGAGGCAATAACCTGGTTTTGTATGCTCCCCGGCGCTATGGGAAATCATCATTGGTACACAAAGTACTGACAGAACTGTCGGAAGAGGGCTATATAACCGTTTATATAGATTTTATGGCCATATTCTCGAAACAAAGTTTTATTGAGCTGTACTCCAAAAGCATCTTTAAATCAACCCATTCGACATACCGGGATATTTTAAAAAAAATCTCAGGCTTTATCAGGGGAATAAGCCCTTCTGCCGGATTTGATATGAACGGCAACCCTACCTTCAGTTTATCCTGGATGTCCAATGCCGACACAAATGAAACATTGACCGATGTTATAGATTTGCCTGAAAAACTATCATCGCCTAACCAAAGGATTATCGTTGCTTTTGATGAATTCCAGGAAATCAACCAGTTGAATGGCGAAAACTTTGAGAAGCTATTACGAAGCAGGATTCAATTCCATCAAAATGTAAGTTATCTTTTTCTTGGCAGCAGGACTCATTTGCTTAAAGATATGTTTAACAATAAGAACAGAGCTTTTTATAATGCGGCTTCCCTGATGCACTTAAAACCGATTCCGATCGATGAGTCGAAGAAATACCTGATCGAAAGGTTTAAGACAGGTGGAATTAAAATTAATGAATTAATTGCCGGACAAATCATCGAAAACGCAGGAAACATACCCTATTATATTCAATTTCTTGCAGCCGAAATATGGCAAAAAAGCTTTAACAAAATAGAAAACATCAGCGTACAGAACATTAAAAACGCTGTCCAAACGGTAATTAACATCAAAAGCGATTATTATTGGGAACTGTTTCAAAAACATACGGCCCTGCAGAAATCTCTGTTAATTGCATTATGCGATGAGCCAAAACAAATCTATTCGAAAGAAGTACAACAGAAATACAATATCGGCCCATCTTCCTCTATTCAAAAAGCAATGGAGAAACTAATTGATGAAGGCATCATCGAATCGCATCAAAAAAGTTTTGTATTCAGCGACCCATTTTTTAAAAAATTCATTATCAACATATTATAATTACGCCCAGAAGCGTTACGCCTGGAAGCGTAATAAAATTTTATACCAGTCCTTTATGCATCAAGAGCCTGTCAAACATATTTCAGTTTGAAAAGTTAAAATATAATAAAAACGACAATGCATATCGATGAGGCCAATGATTAAAATAAGTCAAAAGGGCACTTAACACATTTACTACTGATTATCAACAAGTAGGCACTAAAAATCTTGAGACACGATTAGACAAAATCAGAATTCTACAAACATAATATAAAAAATGTCTAAAAAAAATTGCATTCATGGATATAATTTTACAACTTTGTCCAATTAATATAGTAAGCCAACAAAATGAAGAAAATTTACACCTGTATCATCAAGCATGTTTTCATCGCATCAAGTCTTTTATACTTAATTTCCGGTACTTTAAAAGCACAGGATTCAATTCAATGGGGATTAATCTATGACTATAATATTGGAGACATCTTCCAATTTGAAGAAACCGGCTACGGTCATCATACTTATTACAGCTGGACAATAACAGGCAAAAGCTTTCTTACAGACAACAACAGCGTTACTTACGAAATATATAAAGTTGAAGAAGACAGAGGGTCAGAGTGTCCGGAAGGCTGTCTTAGAATTGATACAATTACCAAAGAATATGGATATTTGGATTCATATCTCGCCGGCACTTATATTGTTGACCCGGAAAAATATCACAGCAGGCCTTATTGCACCAAATATCAGGACATAAACCATATGACCTTTGGTCACATTTTTGCCGTTGGCCTGGGCGAAACTTACTACTATTATGACGAAAATGATCCTTCACCAATATTTATGAACAGAAAACTTGTTTACTACAAAAAAGGCGATGAAGAATGGGGCACAGCATTAACTGTTGGAATTGAAGAAACGCCTGAAAACATGGCTGGGTTCAGGATTTATCCAAACCCGGCAGATCATGAAATTAATTTTAAAGGCAAGCATCAATACAACAGAATAGAGATCCTTTCATTAAACGGAAAACTAATAAAAAGCATTGATGCTTCCGCCCAAAAACAAAAAATTGACCTGAGCGGTATTAAAACGGGCATGTATATACTCAAAGCAATCAGTACAGACAAAACGGAAGTTAAAAAGCTTATCATCCGTTAATACGCTCAACTGTTCCTATAAAAACCTAAAAAACCCGGACACACTTCCAATGAAGCCTAGCCCTAATATTAAAAGCTGCAAAAAATGCCTGCTACATACAGGTTTACCTGGTGTTGAAATTGACAGCGAAGGATTATGTAAATATTGCAGAAAAAACGAACCTTTCGTACCTATCGGTGAAGACAAGCTCAAAAAAATATTCAATAATGCCCAAAAGAAAAATCCTCAGTACGATGCTTTAGTTCCATTAAGTGGTGGAAAAGACAGTACATACGTGCTTTATCTGGCATGCAAGAAATATAATCTAAATGTGCTTACCTATACATTCGACAATGGTTTTATAAGTGATTTCGCAAAAAAAAACATAGAAACAAGCACCAATAACTGTTCCTGCGACCATATTTGGGTAAAACCCAGCCAAGACCTGATTGACGAGCTTTATAGCATTACTTTAAAGCAATCGGGAGAAATCTGCGGAATTTGTGGCATTGGCATTGAACGCAGCATGCTCAAAATCTCTGAAGCATACAGAATACCCCTTATTTTGATGGGACACTCACCTACCGAAAGCAATTCATTTACCTCAGAAAACATTTACGACCAGGAACGCCTGAAAGCGATTTTCAAACAAAACCCTGGAATCAGTAAAAACATGGTCAAACGTTTTCTTATTTATCCAAACCTCAATTTCATCAGTAGTTTCATTTACACCAAAATTGGCCGTTTTGGCCGCAAAATCAATGTTTTATACTATATTGATTTACCAACGGACAAGGAGATAGGCAATATCTTAAAAAAAGAGATCGGTTGGACTGAACCGGAAAATTCAGAGTACACCCGCCATTTCGACTGCCTGGCAGAACCATTTACAAATTACATACGGGAAAAGCGTTTTGGAGTATCGCGAAGACTGCCCCAGTTGTGCAATATGATAAGAAACAATGAAATAAGCAGAGAAAAGGCATTAGAAATAATCGATAAAGACGCAACAAATAAACTACCAGAAAACCTTGAACAACTAAAAAATCGCTTGCATTTTAATGGGAAAGACCTTGATAATATTTGCCATATACCAGTAAATGTATATTCAAAACATTATTCAAAATGGAATAAGGTTTTTGCCAAAACACGAAATATATTAAAAAAAAGCGCACATTAAACAAGACTTAAAGACTTTATGAAGCACCTTATCCTACTGCTCTTAACAATCATATCCTCTGGGCTGACCGCACAAAACGATTATCGGGATGGATATTTCATCAAGATGGATGGAGACACCGTTCATTGCATGCTCAATTATGTGGACGACCAAACAAACTCACAAATGATCCAGGCAGTGAAGCCTGGAGATGACAGCACAACCTATCTGCCTTTTACCATAAAAAGTTATCGTTTTAAGGATGGAAAATACTATATCTCCAAGGAGGTCATTGCTGAAAAAGACACTATAAAAGTTTTTGCCGAGGCTATGGTTATTGGCAAGAAAAGCCTGTACCGCTATCGAATGAATTCAGAATTCCATTATCTCCTGGGCAATTCAACAGGAGTATTACGGGAAATTCCGTATCAATATAAAATAGTCCAAAAAGACGGAAAATATTATGAAAAGGAGTCAACGAAGCATATTGGGTTTATAAAAGCAGAATTGATTGATTGCCCGGAGATATTTGCAACGATAGACAAGATGAACAAGCCCAACGCAAATAATATGGCCCGGATTACAAAAGAATATAACGACATAATATGTGGTGAAGGGAGCTGCATGGTATTCAAAAGAAAGAAAAACCCTTTCCGGATGGCTATTGAGCCAATGGTTGGACGTCCATATTATAGAGATTTGGGTGAGGAAATTTTGTCAAGTTGTGCTATATACGGAGCACAAGTTGCCGTTTGGCTGCCATTCTCAAGTGAAAATTTTTATTTAAAAGCAGGATATTTCAGGGTTACTATTGAATCCATTAACCACATTACTGAAAATGCAAATATTATCCCTATATATATTGAGTACCAATATCCATATGAAAAAATTATCCCGAAAATTTATACTGGGGTAAATTGTTACTTTAACAAAAGATGGGGGACTACTACTGCTGTTGCCGGAGCAGGATTGTTGGCAAAAATCCATGATAATATTTATTTGGACTTTGACCTATCGACAGATGTATGTGAACTCCAATGGGATACTCGTTTTTTCCTGTCCCTGATACCACGGCTTGGCCTCTATATTAAAATAGCATCTAACAATAGCTCTCAAAAACAGAATTAAGCAGAACCAAGAAATAGCAAGACTTGCTCCATTCTACATGCTCCATTTATTATCACTCCAGAAGGGCTTCTGCTGTTTCAGTAAATCTCCCTATCTTTGATGGGCAAGAGTTGATTATTGCTTTTTTATTGAACCAAAACTGTTTTTGCAAAGGTTTTTGATCCATATAATCCTGTTGGCAACAGCCCTAAGGCTTTCAGCAGATATCCCGCCTATCCATGAGGTGCGGGAAGATCCATATCAAAAATTCGGCCTTTTTGAACACTGGCCGGATGAGGAACATGGAACCGTAACGGATATTCTGCAGGACAGCACAGGTTATATTTGGCTGGCCACCACAAACGGGCTTTACCGCTTTGATGGCTTTCAAACCAAAAAATACATCAAAGACTGGACTCCGGGATCTGTTCTTTCGGATTACATCAATGACCTGCACATAATTCCGGACGGGCGCATGCTAGTTGGGACAAAGGCCGGATTATGCTATTATGATCCGGAGAAAGATATTTTTAAGCCGCTTTATGCCCCATCCATTCAAACTGAATCATCTGACACATTCAACATCAGGGCCATTAATCATCAAGGCGATTCTTTAATCTGGTTTGATGCACAGGCCGGTGTCCTTTCAGCTATCCGGCTAAAAAACAGAAACCGAATCAAACATTTTTACCACAGCCCAAGCTATCAGCCTTACTATCTCTACCACGCGCTGGAAACGGACAGCAGCGGACAGTTATGGTTTGGTGGCAGGGGCAATGGGCCGTTTATTCTGGGAAAAGATAAAAAAGCTCACTATTTTACGAAAATCAGTATAAAAAAAGTTGATGCCAAAGACCAAAAAAATGATTGTTCCGACCTTTTCCTCGATCCTTTGGGCGACTTTTGGATGTGTAGCCTTTCGGGCATTTATTTTCTTCACAACGACAGCCTGCTTCCCTTTTTGGGCGTAAGTTCCTGGGACATCACATGCAGCCGAAACGGCGAATACTGGTTTGGCGCAGGAGACAAGCTGGCACGATACAACCGCACAAGCGGCAAGCTAACCATTTATCCACACAATGAAGAAAACCCCAGTAGCTTGCCCGGCAATTACATCCACCGCATTTTTGAAGACCGTAGCGGAAACATCTGGGTTTCCACCAACCGTGGATTAGCAGTTTTTCAGCCTACGCCGCCGGGCATTCAAAATTACTTCCACATACCGGCCATGGAGGAAACCCCGGCTTCCAGCAAAATTACCGAACTGGCAAGTGATGGGAACAATGGCTTGTGGCTCAGCACAGAACATCATGGCATAGACCACCTCAACATTCAAAACGGAAAAATAAAACACTATAACAAAAACAATGTGCCGGGCATGAAATCATCCAATGTCCGCTGTTTTATTTCAGATAATCGAGGAGGCTTATATTTGGGCTTGTGGTCGGGAACAGGTTTTGGAAGACTTGACCCCGAAAAACGCACTTTTGAAAATTTTGCTTTCAATCCCAACAGCAGAAATAATGATTGGTACAATGACCTGGTCCTAGACAAGGAAGGAAAACTATATCTTGGTTTCTGGGGTGCAAAAGGACTGACCCTTTTTGATACGGCGCAAAAAAAATACCAAAGATCCCTCGCAAAAAAATTCAATCCGTATTATAATGCCCGTCTTATTACATGTCTGCATTTTGACGAAAGCGGTAATTTATGGACAGGCACTACTCAAGCCGGTTTGCACTGCTTTTTACCTGATCAGGATACTGCCATCAGTTATTTTGCTCCAACAAACCCCTCATTGGGATTGCCCGATGAACGGATTTACGACATCGCCGATGGACCAAACCAAAGCATTATTATTGCCGGAAAGCACCTGTATATCAAGAAACCGGATAATGATAAGCCTGAGCAAATTAAATTATCTGCTTTATCCGAAGATGAACGGGTGTTTAAAGTCCTTACAGAAAATGACCACAGAATCTGGTTGTTGGGCAGTTTCGGAACAGCCCTGCTCGATTTTAAAGGCAGGCAATTGACATCCATAAACCGTTTAAGCGGACTGAAATACACTGCCAACAATGCTGCTGCCGCTCTATTGCCCGATGGTAAAATTGCCTTGGGCGGTTCAAATGGAATCACAATCATGGACCCAAAGAAAGCATTTGAAGCTTCCATGCACTACCAACATTTGTATTTCAGTCAATTGAATGTATTTGATCAGCCCAAATTTTATGAATTAAATGCACAGGAAAGCTATAATTTGAAGCATAGCGAAAACTTCTTTTCCATTCATATGGGCGGCGATTTTGCCGATCAGCCTGATTTGGCACTGAGTTACATACTCGAAGGTTTCCAGAAAGAATGGAAACAATTGCCGCGACATATTGCTACGGCACAGTTTACTAATGTCCCTCTCGGTGAATATATTTTTAAAATACGTTTACATTCGCGAGACAACAAATCTGTTCTAAGCTCCAAAAAGCTCATCCTCAATATTTCGCCGCCCTGGTGGCAGGAGTGGTGGTTTCTGTCCGGGTCTTTTTTAATATTTGCAGGCATCACAAGTTTGTTTGTTTACAGCCGTGTGCACACCCTAAAACTCCGCCTCAACAATGCGGAGTTGAACCAAAAACTCCTGCGCCTGCAAATGAACCCTCATTTTATTTTCAATTCCCTTTTTGCCATTCAAAACTACATTTACTCCAATCAAACACATCTTGCCGGAAAATATCTTTCTGATTTCGCAAAGCTTATCCGCATGATATTGAATTACAGCAGGCTCGAAGCAATTAGCATTGAACAGGAGATGGAAACTACGCGTTTGTATCTCGATCTTCAGAAATTACGCTTTGGCGAGAGGATGGAATACGAAATCCATGTGGATCAAAAACTCTATGATGCAGACGCCTTTGTACCGCCCATGCTGGCCCAGCCGTTTATCGAAAATTCAATCGAACACGGCATCAAGACACTAAAACATAAAGGAATAATCCGCATTATCTATGCGCTGGATAATGAAAATATTGTTTTTACCATCGAAGACAATGGTATTGGACTAGAAGCAACTTCAGGAAAAAAAGGCAAAAAAGGGCATAAATCACTGGCAACAGGAATTGTGCGCGACCGCTTGCAAATTATCAGCGAACGCAGCGGCAGGGACACAAAATTCAATATATCTGAAATACGGAACGATGACGGTAAAAGTGCAGGCACAAGGGTAGTAATAAGCGTTCCATTAAACCTATCAAAAGAATGAAAATCAAGACCCTGATCATTGAAGATGAAGACAATGCCCGTCAGGCACTGAAAAACATGCTTGAGTTTTACTGTCCGGAAACAGAATTTGCGGGCGAAGCTACAGATGTGGCCGGTGGCGTAAAGCTTTTGCGCCGATCTGAAGCAGATCTGGTTTTTATGGACATCCACCTGCCCGACGGAACCGGATTTGATATTTTGAAAGCACTGCACAAGCACAATTTCAAACTCATCTTTTTAACAGCTTATGACGAATTTGCGCTGCAGGCCATAAAACTCAGTGCCCTCGATTATATTTTAAAGCCCATTAGCCCGGCAGAGCTGATCAGGGCTATTGCCAAAGCCAGGGAAAGCATTGAAAATGAAGACCTTTTAAAAACACAGCTCGATACTTTTGCCGAAAACACCAATAGTGGAAACCTGGACCGTAAAATAATCCTCAATGCCGGCAGCAAATTGCATTTTGTGGAAATAAAAAACATCATCCGTGCCGAAGCACAGGAAAATTTCTGCAAAGTAATTATTAAGGAAAATAAAAAAATACTGGTTTCCAAAAGCATGAAAGAGCTGGAAGAAATGCTCGTGTCCAGTGGTTTTTTCCGCGTGCACCACTCCCACCTCATCAATTTGAGGCAAATTGGCACTTTCGATAAATCACAAGGTGAAATTGTTTTGAACAATAAAGAAAAAGTTCCCGTATCCACGCGCCGGCGAGATAGTTTTATGAAAGCTTTGGAAGTTGTTTTTTAGGCCATTGCGGCACAGATGTGCTTACTTCATGCTATATCCCGATAGGGATAAAAAGCCGATTCTTTGCGCCAAATAAGCGCAAATATCAAAACTCGTAATATTAAATAACGGTTTTCCCGAATGACTCGGGACAGGTCCCGAATGGCTCGGGACAGGTCCCGAATGGCTTGAGGCAGCATCCGGAATTGCACTGCGTGTTTTGAGGATGATTGATTGGTGGTATTCATATTATCGTCAGACCATTAAATCAAAATCTTTTTTAGTAAGCCTTATTTTATTATGCGACAATGACTCTAAAGTCCTTTTGATATGTGATGCCCGATCTTGTTTTATAAAGGTAGAAATCAGATGCTCCAGTTTTATTTTAAAGAGCCTGTTTATAATGATTAAATCCTCTTTTGAAAACGGCCTTAATCCATTAATCAACTCCGACATATAGCTTTTTCGATGACCTAAAATCTTTGCCAAATCATTTTGAGTTAAACCTGCATCTTTTAATTTTGTTTTAATTCGTTCTTTTCTCTTTTCGTAGAAATAATTTTCAGCTTGTACCAGGGCTTCTGCTAAATCACTATCTTTAATTTGATTATCTGTGATAGAATCTTCATCCGTCCAATTCGTCTTTTCATAATTTTTTATCAGATTGCGCAGGTGCATTCTGATCGGTTTATATGATTCATCCTCTTTTTCAAGCACACGTAATTTTAGGAATAGCGATGATGCTTTTTCTAAATCTAACTCATTTTCCAATGAATTTAACCTTTGTATATTTTGTATTGAAAATTTATCCATTTTAAATCAAATTTTGGTTCCGTAACCATCTTACAATTGTGTCTTTGTTCCCTTTAAAAGTTATGCCGTATTCATCGTGAGAACCAGCCCAAACCACATTTGCTTCATTATCATCAAAGATTATCAAAATCATTGTGCGATGAATATTAATATCGAAAAACCAGAAACCATCACTATGCACACAATCTGCATCCGGTCGGGCTTCTTTAACCTCTGTCTTTTTTGTCCATTGGGCACATTCAATATCTGATATTAACTTATCAATCGCAGAAATCAATTTTTTACTCCCGCGGTTTTTTTTCTTAAGTTTAATCAGTTTATTTTTGCCTAATAACTCCAAATCTTATATTTTTTCAATTGCAAAGATAAATGAAAGTTTCACAATAAATGGAACTCTAATGTTTTTTATTACGCTGCGTACAATCAGGACGCTTGATTGTTGCGACCCCGTTGTTTTTCTATCGCGTCATTATAAATTCATTTACTCCAATTACAATCAATATCGCAAAAACCCCTAAAACGGTAAAATATCCAATTGCTTTAGTGTCAAGCTTCATGATCCGAGTGCTTCTCCATAAAATCAAGGATAATATTGAAAGCACAATCGCTGCAACTAAATACTTATTCAAATCCAACATCGCCGCAATTCTTGCTTCATCCTGCAGATTAATTCCTCCGAAAACAATTGTGAAAAATCTAGAAAATACAGCAAAAAATGTAACGGCATATGCATATATTGATTTTGTTAAGAACGTAAGCAGAAGAAATACTAATCCTTGAAGTATTGTGAAAACCGGACCACCAATTGCAGACCACAAAGCGCCTGAATCATCTTTAAAATGTCCGCTTTGGGGAGAAGAATTATTTAAACTGATCGTCATTTCATTCCCAAAAAGCTCTCCAAGAGCCCAATGTCCAAATTCATGAAAGAGATATGTGAAAAATGCAATTGGAATAAAAGCTATGATAACTTTCCGATCAATTTGACTTTCTTTTAAATCATTTCTTATTTTATAATTAAAATTCTCCTTCATTTTTCAACCTTTATTTGGTATGCTGTGGCTTGGTTATTAGGAGGCTATAGAGTTGGACCTGCCAGCCTACATTAATTCCCCCGTTCCCGCGCGTGTCCTCACGCGTGGCTTAGCGAGTCCGGCTAAGCAAACCAATATCTTCCGTAAAGCACAAAAGCATCTTTCTTTCAACCGCTCTTGTTGCCTTGGTATTTTCATGCCCAAATGTGCCTATTTGATCGTTGGCTTTTTTCTGCATGCCGCCTAACGGTGAGTGTATGAGGTGTTGGGCATTTCAAAGCACTTCACTGTCAAACCGCTGGTATGTTTATTAAATGTACTCATGTTCAAATTTACCACTTGCTGCCCAATAACTTATACACATTGTTGTGCGGTCGTACTTTTTCTTCAGTCAGGGTAGGCGAGGCATACTCTTTTGCAATTTTTGGAGTAAGCGATGGCTCGTGCGAATTGCAAATGTGTATGGCTTTAGAATGGCAAGTCTTCATCATCACTTTTTGAAGTTTCAACATCATTATCTGTTGATTCTATATCTGTAAATGCACTTTCTGGTTCAATTATACTTTGTTCTTCTTCGTCTGAATTACCCGTTAATCCTTGCCAATCATCTGTAACTAATTTCCAATCAATATTTCTTTCCTCCTTACCTGTCCATACATCCCAAAAATTAGGATCATTTGATCTTGGTTGATGTTCTTTCTTTAGGAAATTCATTTCAAGAAGGACTGGAATTGGGAAAGCCCATCCAACTAAGATTGCTTTTCTTGAAGGTAAAATGGGTAACTCTTTTAACAAACCACTTAAACTATCCGGAACTAATTTTTTTACCAAATCTTGATCTCGGTCATTTACAATTCTATGTAATAAGAATGTGTTGCACTGAGATAAAACAGTTTGTGAAAGTTCAGAGGGTCTTTGCGATGAAAGAACCATAGATAAACCAAATTTACGACCTTCTCTTGCTATTCGTTCAAAAGTTTCCAAACATATATTTGTATTATTAAAATTGAATTCTCTAAGAAAGGTATGAGCTTCTTCAAGTACTATTGTTGTTGGCAATTCTTTTTTATATACTTTTCTATAGCGTTGAATTGCCTCAAAAGTAAGCCTTGACAAGACTGCAACTACAACATGAATAATGTCTGACGGAATTAATGATAAATCTATTAATGTAATTTGTCCATTTTCAGCTTGGTTAGAGCCAATATAATTATTTAACCATTCAATTAAAGTAATATCCTCCTTTGGTTCAACAACACCATTCAGTCTTTCATCTGAAAAAAGAAATCTCATCCTAAGAGAAAGCATCTGAACAAATTGCAAAATATTTCCTCCTTGATTTTGGGCTAATTGTTCTAAATATGGAATTAAATCATTCAGATCAAAATGTAGTGGAGTATCAGGATTAATATTGCTTATGTCATTTTGTTGAGTGTCTACAACTTCAAGTACTTTGTCAATTAAATCAATCATTGAACTAACGTCTTGATGGGAAAAGGCATTAAACCCTTCTCTTGTACCATTATTCCAATATCTTGATTGCAAAATACCTTTGTAACCTGTATTTAAATCATTATAGGTTGTTGTTAGCTCTACTAAATCAGGAGGCAGCAAGTCAACATGAAAGTCTAAATCAGTGGATATATTTTGTAAAACACCAATAAACCCCATGAACTGAGCATAGGTAGCGGGTGTTGGTAGATTTGTTAAAAATGTAGTTAATGCGTTTTTAGTTGAATTTAGGAAACTATGTATTCTAACCACATTTGAGTTCCTAAGCTGGTTTCCTCTTTTTAAGTCTAACAAAGACTGTAATAGCAAGGGACGTTGTGCTCCTGGTGCAGCTTGTGAAAAACTTATCCATTCTTGTGAATTCCACATCCAAGCAGGTATTTTTAGCTGCTCAAATTCAGAATTGGACTCATCTAATTTTATTGTAAATTTTCTAACCTTTTTGTCGCCAAGATCATTAAAAGCATCAAAATACTCTCCATTAGGATCTAATATTATAAATCTGGAATTAAGTTGGTCATTCTTTTTTTCTTTATCTGCTGCAGTTAAAGACCATCTTACTAGTCCCGCCACAGAACAAGATTTTCCACTACCAGTATTTCCTAAAATTGCTAAATGACGACCAAATAATTTATCTGGATTAACTCTTATTGATGCATTGCTAGCAATTGGTGATTTCCCAATTTCAAATTTTCCATCAGGATTTTCAACTATAGCTGTTAACTGCTTATCTGTAGGGAGTATTACATTGTCTCCAACAGATGGATAACTATAAACACCTCGCTCAATTTCAAAGGAGTTATCTTGTTTCTTTTTTAGAACACCTAAAGGATTCAAATACATTTTTCTCAAAGGAAAAGGTAAATCAATTAGGTCAAAATCCTTTAATCCGCTACGCTTTGGGTAGTTTGAATGTTGTACACCAATCCATGTAATGACACAAACTATTGCCCCTTGTTCATTAGGAATTAAGACATATCCATTAAGCTTTGGAAATTGTGTTGGAACACCAGTATTTATAGCAACGCTTTGAGGTGCTTCAGTTTCTAAAAGCACTTTAATTTCGGAAGGCGAAATAGATTCAATTGTACCTATAGTTAGGTTTCTTATTTCATCATAATCATACAAATTATTCATGGCTATCAGTGTTTTGATTGGGAACATTTCTTTTTTCAAGATTTTTTGCCATTCGTTCTTGTATTCTATCAATTGCAGCTTTAGGTAAATAGTTTTCCACTAAAGGCTGAATGCTTCCGATGTGATTACCTATGATCAAGGTTAATTGTGCAGGATTATTATTATCATAAAATTTCTGAATTCTACCAGAAGCATTATCAAATGAAATAATAACAAGGTGAGTTGAAGGAAGAATTAACATATCTTCTAAAACTCTATTTATATGAGTATCTCCAAATCCATAACCATATGTTACAACTACTGAATTAGGTCTGCAAATTGAAGAAGAAAAATCTCTAAAAAGTTCTGAATATGGGAAGTATGCCGTATCTATACCTTTTGAAGAGTTAGGATAAATAACAGAAAAATCTTTAGGCTCTTTGGGTATCAAACTCGTTTTTTCATCAATTCCAAACTCTAAAGGAAGTTTTACAATTGAATTATCTTCAAACTTCCAATCTACCGAGCCATGTAATTTGGTGAATTTAACAACTCCTTCAACATATCTTGGTTCTCCTCGAATTCCTGGAGGATTATAGTGATAATCCAACTCCAATTTTGTGCTACGAAACTTTGGTTTTATTTTTCCAATAAACCTATCAATTGTTAAAATCCCTGCACTATCAAGTCCAAGTTCTAAAAACCGATCATAATTTGTTGTAAATATGTTAGTCCTTTCTCTTGTTGCTGTTCTGCTAGCAAAACTTATTAAAAATGACTTTAATAAACCCAAGACCTCATTATGCTTATTGCTGTCTAAAAAGCCCTTTTCTGTTTTTATAATATTTCTAATAAAATCATCTAGTTTTGAATTAATTTCGTCCCCAAGTTTATCTGCATCTGCATGTTTTTGAATTTTAAATCCTTGCAGTAATTCTAGTGAACTTCTAAAGTCATCTTCAATATTCGCATTCCCTCTACCAAGTACTTTGGCACTTTCATCTGACCAATTCTTTATTTCATCCTTGAAAATCGAGAAATCAATTCTATCCATTCCTTGTGATGTTACATTGGCTAAATGTGTTAACCCCATTGTCAATCCTGTACCTGTCAATAAAGAAAAATGTTCACTTTGAAAAATAGCAGTTAACCAAGGCTCTATTTTACCTCTGAGGAATTTTACCTTTTCTTCATCAACTTCATCATTTTTAAAACAATCAATTTCATTATTGATCTTAAGTATGTTTTGATTTTTCCAGTCTATCATATTTCTTTTTTTATGCGTTGGCAAAAATTAAACTCTTTTGGTTTTAGTGTTAGCAAAGAGCGTGGGAAAACCAAATGTGTTTAATGTGCGGTTGGCTTTCCTAGTATGCCGCACAACTCCCAAATATAAGAACCCCCAATTACCATTACATCGCCTTTGTGCGAAGCCGGTGTTTGCGTATCTGCCACTATTTCAACAAAATTAGTATGGGTGCATGCCGGTTTCATATACATTTTCTTTGTTTCTCTACAAATGTAGATAATATTGTCTAATTTCCAATGATGATTTCTGCAAATCTTTCTAAATGCTATTCGTCTAAAATCGTTTAAACGTTTATTAAAACAAACAAGCCCGCCTGTTTTTTCAAAAATGCCTGATTCCCCGTTCCCGCGCGTGTCCTCACGCGTGGCTTAGCGAGTCCGGCTAGGCAAACCAATATCTTCCGTAAAGCACAAAAGCATCTTTCTTTCAACCGCTCTTGTTGTTTTGGTGTTTTCATGCGCGTGAAAAAGTATTTTGATGCGCATAAGAATTAATTTTCATGCGCATCAAAAATGATTTTCATACGCATCAAAAGAAGATCAGATGCCTATAAAATTATAAACAGTCTAAAACCTCTACATAACCATACCTGTAAGTAATTGTCATTAAAGCTATTGCGCATGGCTTGATCCCTTTCGGTTTTTTGTGCATTCATTTGGCTGCTTTTCTCAAAAACAGGCGCTTTTTTATTGAAGAATTCTGAAGGTTTAAGCCTGTTTTCGTCCCTGCGCAGGAAAAAGAAAATCGGTTTGTGTGGAGCATATTTTCTTTTTGGGTTCTACGGTTTATTTTGTGGAAAAAACGAGCGCAATGGCTGTATCATTCCTGATCCGGAACTTGCCTCTGTTGAGGAATCCCAGGAGAATCAATTCTCCTCAAATTCCTTTATGGCCATTTCGGGCAGATGTGGTATATTTGCGCTGATTTACAGTAAAATTTGGTTATATGTATAAATTAGTATTGTTACGACATGGTGAAAGCGTTTGGAACAAAGAAAACCGCTTCACCGGATGGACAGACGTAGGTTTGTCTGAGAAGGGTGTGGAAGAAGCTAAGGAAGCCGGCCGTTTGCTGAAAGAAGAAGGCTATGAGTTTTCCCTGGCATATACATCTTTCCTGAAAAGGGCCATTAAAACATTATGGTTATGCCTTGAGGAAATGGACCAGATGTGGATCCCGGTTTATAAAAGCTGGCGTCTCAACGAAAAGCATTATGGCATGCTGCAAGGTTTGAACAAAGCCGAAACAGCGAAAAAATACGGCGACGAGCAGGTTTTGATCTGGCGCCGCAGCTATAATACGCCCCCATCACCTTTGGCAGCAGATGATGAACGCAGCCCGCGCATCGATCCGCGCTACAAAAACCTTCCTGCCGAAGATGTGCCGCTTACCGAAGCTTTGGAAGACACTGTTGCGCGTATTGTGCCCTATTGGGAAAGTGATATTTCAAAATCGCTCAAAGAGCATGGCCAGGTGCTGGTTGCTGCGCATGGCAACAGCCTCCGCGGTATTGTAAAATACCTCAAAGGAATGTCGGAAGATGAAATCCTGAAGTTTAATATCCCTACAGGAATTCCTTATGTTTTTGAGTTTGATGATGATATGAAACTCCAAAAAGATTATTTCCTGGGCGATCCCGAAACCGTTAAGAAATTAATGGAACAGGTTGCAAACCAAGGAAAAGCAAAATAATTAATTCTATTTCAAATGGCAGATGCACATTGCCTTGTGGATCTGCCATTTTTTATTTTTATGCGCTGGATCATCCCCGACATACACGGATGTTTTCAAAGCCTTCGGGCTTTAATGGAAGAGCAGATTCGTCCATCGAAAGAAGATGCACTGTTTTTTCTGGGCGATTATATTGATCGTGGGCCGGCATCACGGCAGGTGATTGAATATCTGATGAAAATGCAATCGGACGGATATCAGCTCCGGCTTTTAAAAGGGAATCATGAGGAATTTTGCCTGATGATGCATGCGCAACAAAAAGCGCAAAAATGGTATCAGCGTATGGCGCCCGCATCGCAGCAGTGGCAAAACTGGATGAAGCAGGGCGGTGATGCCACACTGAGAAGTTATGGCGCAAAACGTGCCGGTCAAATACCGCCGGAGCATATAGAATGGATGGCACAATTAGAGAACTTTATCGAGCTGGAAGATTATATTTTGGTGCATGCCGGTTTTAATTTTGCCGCAGAGGATATTTTTTCCGACCATAAATCCATGCTCTGGATCCGTGAATTTGTTGTGGAACCGGAAAAGTGCAGCAATAAAAAAATCATCCACGGACATGTACCGGTCAGTATGCAAACCATCCGTTTTAATTTGGCCAACGACAGCTATGCCAGCATCGACCTCGATAATGGCGTTTACAAACAAAATCAGGATGGATATGGCAATCTTGTTGCATTTAATCCTGATACTAAAGTACTTTTGGTGCAACAAAACCGGGACTTCTGACGTAGAAGCCTTCTATGAAACCGCATTTTCTCCGATCTTTAATTGAAAAAAAAGTCTATATCCTGGCTGTGGCCATTCCGCTGCTGCTTATGACCGCTTTGTTGCTTTTTGAGCAAAATGCCGGCGGCTCAAGCATCCATAGTCCGCTGGATGCTTTGTGGTATTTTGTAGTTACCTTATCCACAGTAGGTTATGGAGACATGACGCCGGTAACAACGGGCGGAAGAATAATCGGTTTTATTCTGGTACTGAGCAGTTTTGGGCTGCTGGGCTACTGGATTGGCAATGTAACCTCCAACATCAACGAATATATGGAAAAGAAAAAGCTGGGATTTCTTGGAACAAAAATGGAAAATCATACCGTTATCATCGGTTGGGGCGATTTTGGGCATATGGTTGCTGATCAAATTGTTAAAGCCGGGAATGAGCTGGCGGTAATTACCAATCAAAAAGAACAGGTTGATGTAATCCGGTCTTCCTTTGATGGTAAAAATGTTTTTGTGCTTTATACCGAATACAATATTTTGGACAACCTGAAGAAAGCCAATGTAGCCGAAGCCAGTTCGGTTTTCCTGAACTTTGACGACGATACCGAAGCGCTGGTATATTTCATTAATCTGCGCAGGCAGTTTCCAAAACCGAAGTATGTGGTTTCGGTGAATAATTCCGCTTTGAAACAGACATTCATCACGGCAGGCGTAACTTTTGCGGTTTCAAAAAATGAGATAGCTTCAAAACTGGTGGCCAGTTATATTTTTGAGCCCGATGTGGCTTATATCACCGAAGATTTGATGTCCACCGCAATAAATGAGTTTGATTATGATATCCTGGAATACAAAGTTGTGGAAGGAAATCCTTTTATAGGAAAAAGCTACCTCAATGTTTTTGTAGAGCTGAAACGCGATTTCAATTCGGTTGTAATCGGCATCAGCCGTTGCAAAGATGGTCATTATCAATTGCTCTACAACCCCAAGCGCAGCCTGAAAATCAATATCGATGATTATATGATTATTATTGCCAATGGGCTGGGCAAGAAGAAGATAGAAAAGGCATTTAAGGTTGGAGAGGGGCGGTTTTAATCAGATATTAAGAAAAAACAAAAGCCCCGGAAAACCCGGGGCTTCTTACGCCTAAAAACCAAGATAAAGAACGTTATAGACGCCCGAGGCGTCGAGATACCCAAATGGAATCTGGGATTTCTTTATAGCATTGTCCATCGACAATTTCATGCTGTCAAAATTATTGTAGCCTTCGATATTCCACGAACTGGCCGTAGTGTTGGGCACTTGCATCAGCAAGGTATAGTACCAGTTTTGGTAAATGCAAATCCCCACCGGGATATAATTCTGCTGAAGATAGGGTTCAATATCACGTGAAACGGACTGCAAATCAAGCTGCGATTCGATCAGCTGCCATGCCGTAACCTGGGTGTTCCCTTTAATCGAAAGGAAATAAAAGCGGCCGTTTTCATCGGTGGTAATCCCTAGCGGCGTCAGCCCCTGGTTTTGGATAAGATCTGTAACGCCATTCGTGATGGCCTCAGCTCCCTCGAAAAAATCAACCGACCATGATTGCATCTGGAAAGCATCTGCTCCCAGGTACATAATTTCCAGGTAACCGTCAAAATATTGCAAACCGACCGGAGTCACGGCTCCTGACATGTCCTGATTGATTTTTGTTGATAATTCGGGGTCGCTGAGGCTGTAATCACGAAAGAAATAGTCCTGTGTGTCTGAATTTTGCTCCTCGTGATGCTCCGGTGTATTTTTAGGTGTGTATTTTTCTTTGTTGGTATGTGGTACCGGTAATTTCTGTTGATTGGTATTTTCTTTCTTCTCTTTTTTCTTGAGCAGATCGGATAAACCTCCCAAAGTCTGTGCTTCGGAAAGTGATGCCATTCCTGTGAAAACCAGGATTAAAAAGAGTGAAAAAAGTGAATTAAATTTTAGATGGGTGTTCATATTTTTAGTTTTTATATGTCGTCACCGTTAAAATCTTTGGGTGTAGGTAAAGCAAGGTCAAATTTTCCTTCTATGTCGCGGCCAGCTATTTTAACTTTGAAATGGCCTTTAATTCTACCGCCCATGGTATATTCGGTGATCACCATTTCGCCACTGGTGGGCGAATCAGCGCCGCCTCTGACACTTAAGCCGTTCACAGTAGTTATTTCACAAGTTACACCTTCATTATTGTTTGAATGAGGGAATGTACCTGTTCCTTTGTGATTGCGCAAATAAGCCTCCAGCATCAAATGCCCGCTATCATCCAGGCCACGGATACAGGTAACCGAATTCCATTTAATGGGATAACTGCCGCTCTTGCTAAAATAATATGTACCGTTGCGGTCGCTGCTGCTTATGGTCACATAATTATTGCTTTTATCGGCAGTATTGTTGTTTGTTGGCGTATTGCTGCTTTTCTTGCCGCCTCCTGAAAGCCCGCCTAATCCGCCAAGGCCTCCTGTAGGCTTATTATTGTTTTGCGCAGTGGCCTGCGTTATTGTAAATGAGTTTAAAACAGCATCTGCTTCATTTACACGCTGGTCAAACTGTGCCGTTGGGATTACGGTAAACAGCAGGTATCCAATTTGATTTTTAACCGCCGAAAAGGTAACAATGGCTATTTCCATCCCGTCCATTGTATTGGTGTAAACGCCCATAACTCCGGGCAGTCCATTCAGTTCATCTGCACTCAGGGCAAGTTGGTTGGCGCCCTCGCCTTTCAGTCCTTCATCAAAGAGCCGGGCCATGGCTTGTGCGTCAATGTCCATCCCTGCCTCAAAGCTTCGGATTTGAATCGCTATATTTCCATCTGCACTTGCCAGGTCGGAAATACGGTCGGTACCATCAAGATATTGGCTTTGCGACCATCCGGAAGGAACATTGATTTTATAATTATGTTCTGTATCGCTAAGCCATTGGGCCTGAGCACTCGATATTCCAAAAAGAAATATACTGATGATAATTAAGAGACTGATTCTGCTTTCTTGTTTCATGATTTGTTTTTTTAAAATCCTACATAAAGTATGTTTACGACACCCTTTTCTTTGAGATACCCAAAAGGAATCATACCGCCTTGGATGTATTGCTCTACACCTTGACGGATTTCCATTGTATTGTCCTGGTAGCCTTCAATAGCCCAGTTGCTTAAGCTTGCATCAGGCAATTGCACCATAAGTGTATAATACATTCCGCTGAAAATGCTTATTCCACAAGGGACAAATCCCTGATTGACCCAACTTTGTACATCATTGCTTACCTGATCGAGATTCATTTGCGACTCTACCAATTGCCATGATCTTCCCGAAATCTGACATTGAATATAAAGCACATACAGCTGTCCTTGTTCGGTAAATGAAATGCCCATAGGCAAAAGACCCCGGTTCATGCTTTGTGTTATGCCGTTTTGCAGGCTGGTGGCATCAGAATAGCTTTCCAGGTTCCAATGGGTCATGCCCAAAGGGTTCTCATTGATGAACCATATGTCCGTTTCATTATTGCCAACAGAAATTCCTGTGGGTGTTTTACCTGAGCCTGTTTCCCGATTGATGCTCATCTCAATCTGATCGGGCTGGCTGGTGGTGGCATAGGCAGACCATCCATTGCCGGAATTTTTTGCAGATGAATGCCCGTTGTTTTTATTTCCATTTGTATTCGATGTACTGCCTTCAAAAGGGTTACTCTTGTTATCATTAGGTGCGGTTTGTTCATCGGGATACTCTATTTCCCATGGTTTGGGGTTGTTTGGATTCCCATCCTGCTGCTCCACGCCCGGCACCACATCTGTGCTGACCACAATTACTCCTTCAGGGAATGAATTTTCCGGATTGCCGCAATATTTCATATACTCTTCGGCCAGCCTTGATGATTCGTTTTCAAACCATTCGCCATTTTCTGCATTATAGGTGAGCTGAGCCTGAATCTGGTTTGGATCAGCACCACAGTTTCTAAGCTTTTCTTCGGTTCGCATATAATCCTGAGTAGCCAGGTTTATTGCGATCTGTAATGTTTTTACGAAATCCTCACAGTAGATATACTGGTTTTTAAGATCCTCACCACTCTCTTTGATCATATTGATAAATTCTTCGCCATCCCAGTCATATTTGCCTGTGCCCCATATGGTGATAGAAGCAGGGCCTGCTTTTACCGTTTTTTTATCAAATTCAATACGCATCAATTTGTCGTTCAGGCAATCAATGGAACTGCTATGGGCATCGATATAAGCACGGTATTTATCAAATTCGAGCAATAGTTTACGTCCGTTTTTCTTAAGCGATCCCGCCGACATCCGGTTGGCTTCCAGTAATCCTCTTTGGTCTTTGTATTCGCCATACATTTTGTAAGTTTTCACATAACCATCCCAGGCGGAGATCAAACCTCCGGCAACGCCAACATAACTTTTCCAATCATAGCCATCCTCATTGGCGGCCAAATGATCATCGGAAACAGTTTTGACCATATTCATCGCCTGATCCTTACTGATCGCTTGTTCGGCCAGTTTTCCAATGGTGCCGAACAGCTTTTTCGTAAATAGGTCGCCCAAAGTGTTGAACAGGTCATAAGTGGTTTTGGCAAAACGGAAGGTAATTTCAGCTTTTTGGATTTGCTGTATTCCTTCATTATACACACATCCCGAATATGCTTCCATAGCCTGGCGATATGCAATATTGGCCCGGTTTCTCAGTTTTATCCAGTATTTACGGTTTACCTGCTCTGCCAAAGGAGTGATGCTAAAAGTGAAAGCAGGGTTTTTCTTCCTGATTTTTTTTAATGTGGAACTGAAATACTGTTGCCCCTGCATAATCCTGATCTTATCACAGAGCTCTTGAGCTTTGGCAAAAGAGGCTACGATTTCCTTCTGTTGCGCCAATTGGTTAATATTACGGATTTCAACATTAATCCTGGCAATTTCATTCAGGAATTCTTTTTCATAGTCTGGCTCATTGGTGCTGTTTTGAGTTGGAATGCTTTGGAGCTCGGAGCAGTCGCATTGCCTGTATCTGCTACCATAAAGCTGGCTTTCGAGCGTTAAGCGTATGGTTGGCGCAAGTTTAGATTTATTGTTATATTGGTATGAATCGCTTGAGGGGTTAGAACCAAAGCTACCATAGGCATCTTTTTGAGCATTTAATTCTTTCATTTTGTTTAAAAGCTGTTCTTTGTACTTCTCGCACTCTTCTTTACTTTTGAAATTTGGTGGTGGAAAGCTAGCTTTGGCATATTCGTTCATATTGAATCCCATGGATTTAATTTCCTGTTTAGCTTTATATGCCTTATTCCTGAATTTTTCGTGTTTTTGATACCATCCTTCATTATCTACACCATATTTTTCAGCATACCTCTTGTTTCCAACTATTTTCCAGAATTTTGCATCCCAGTCGGCTTCCTTCGATTCGATAACCTTTTCTACATAAGCATCATACTGGCCATGAACCACATGGCAAGCTAAAAATGCCAATAGACTTAGTAATAATATTTTTTGCAGTGAGGTATTCATTAATATATATCGTGTTTAGCGTGTGTTTTTCCTGAATTTAAAGGTTAATCCCATACCGGTACTGCGATAGAGTTCATTGCCATTTACTTCATAGGTGTCCGTCACGCCTCCTCCTTTGTGTGTCAGTGTTAGTGTATTTCCGTTCAGCCTCCATGTGCCGCTGTTGCCGCCTTCATAGCCGGGAGAATCTTTGGGCTCGTATTTTTCGGTATAAGTTCCGTTTGCATTGATATCGATATAATGATATCTAACCAACCTCTGTCCATCCGAACGACTAATGAAATTATATCTTCCGGCAATGCTGTTTTGGTCACCGCCATTATTTTGCTGCGCAACCACAGTAAAAGGGATGCTGCGCAGGGTTTTGCCGTTCATTTCAAAACGTACTTCATAAGAACCTTCAGGCCAGCCGTTATTTGGTTTGCTCAGGCTTACAATAGCGACCCCCCCATTTGCTGTAAAATTAAATGCATCGCGGGTGATTTCATGATTTTGACTGCTATAAATCCAAATGGCATAAAATGTTTCTGATGTTTTGCCCTGATAATGGATTACTGCATTGATTTCACGGCTGTTGGGCGTAAACTGAGTCGTGGGATTTATCGCTTCATTGGCCTTGTTTGTCTGTTCACAGAGTTCGATTTTGTTGATCTTAAAAGCGGTGTTGAAATTTTTCTTGCCATCCAGCCCTGAAGGCATTTTTTTCTTTTGAAAACCATCGATAAGAAAGGACTGTGTGATTTTGCGTACTTCGTTTGATTTTTGTTCAAACATCGTTTCCGGGATGATGGCCGTAAGCACATAGCCATAACCGTTTTGTATGGTAAAAAATGAACTCATCCCTACCCTATAGCCATTATAATTGGTTACATAAATCCCTTGCTTTCCGGGAATTCCGTTTGATGAGGTTTTGTCTTCCAGGCTTTCTTTGCTCGCTCCTGACGGGAGATAGTTTTGTTCATAAACCTGCGTCAGGAGATCAAGCGTCAGGCCATCCATGGATTTAAACGCGCGTAACTGTATGGCTGCATTTTCATCCGGACTGTAAAAATCATAAACCTTATCGGTGCCGTCCATATAGGATTTCTGGCTCCAGTTGGCGGGAATGTTGATTGAAAATTTGTACTGGCTATCTCGAAGCTGTCCAAAGACGGAAGCCGTGATGAATAGTAGAATTAAACTGGTGAATAGGTTTTTGTTTTTCATAATATTTTGGTTTTTAGGCGAGTCTTAGTTTTTAATGCAGCGAACCGAATATCCTAAATACTTTTTGGCTTTATATGATCGCTCAGGGTGATCAGTATATTCTCTGAAAGCACGCCGATTGGCCAGATCGCCCCATGTTGGATTGGGAGTTGATGTCCAAAAATACGCTACCCTTCCTTCAAAAGCATACGTAAGGTTATCACGGATTACACCTGCAGGCAAGGCATTAAAACCATATTTATCTGTGCCATTGGTATTTGGGTCGCCATTGATATGGTTTTTATGCCAGCCACTACTTGATTTAAGGTGCTTCGCGGCATCTTTGCCACGTTGGGCATCCTTTTTTTCCCAGGTAGGATCATCAGGATTTTTAAATTCGGAATCGGCATAGGCTTCCAGAATACGCCATTCTTTTTCTGTTGGAAGATGCCAGCCTTGCGGACAAATGCCCTGTGCCCCTTCTTCTTTCGAATAGGCCATCATTTCATTCCAGGTGTACAGGCCTCCATATTTTGCGCACTTGCTTTCATTATAATCAGGGCAGTATTTTTCAATGACATTATCATCTTTAGGATACCCCGGCTGGGCGATCATTGATCCTACGTTCAGGTTTTCGGCCATCCAGCACTGATTGCCTATTTGAACCGTACGGTAGGTTTGCCCCTGATAGGTAATACTGTTTGCATCCGGACATCCTGTACTTTGATTATGTGGATTATTGTTAACATGTTTCTTCGTTTCTGCCGGAGCCATGCCATCAAGGCGGAATGATTGCGTGATGCTTTTGACTTCTGGTGATTTTTGTTCCATCATGCTAATAGGAATAATGGCCGTTAAGACATAACCAAAGCCATTCTGAAGCATAAAAAAGGAGCTCATGCCTACCTTATTTCCTTGATAGTCCATCACATAGACACCTTGTTTTCCTGGAATACCATTGGTAGAAGTATGATTTCGCAGACTCTCCTTTTGTGTTCCCGCCGGTAAATAGTTTTGCTCATATACCTGAGTCAGCAAGTCAAGGGTAAGCCCATCCATTGATTTGAAAGCACGCAGTTGTACTGCAGCATTTTCATCGGGCGAATAGAAATCATATACTTTATCGGTTCCGTCCATATAAGAATTCTGACTCCAGTTTGCCGGAATATCAATGCTGAATTTGTATTCACTGTCGTGAAACTGAGCCCGGGACGTATAGCTTCCCAGGAGAAACAGGAGGAGGATGGGGGTTATTGCCAGTGGTTTCATAATTTCGGGCTTTGGTTAAAAAAAGAGGGCTCCTGTGTTGGTCAGGCACAGGAGCATCGAATTTACCGCACTTCAAACTCAATGGTTTGCAATGAGGATTTGTCCTCTCCGATCATAATATCTACTGCATACTTGCCTGCTGGCCATCCATTGTTGGGTCGGCTCAGGCTGCTATGTAGCTCCAGGTCGCTGCCTTCGTTGCCGGTATTCATGCTCACGGCATCGATAATGATGTCTTCCGAACCTTCAACATATTTCCAGGTGAAGCTTACAATGGTCTCAGGTGGTGCATAATGCAGTTGGCAGCTGCTGACGATCTGAGGGGAGTTTGGGTGAAAAACATCAACGTTTTGATCGCAAAGATTGCCTTCGAGTTGATGGCAGGTCTGCAAATTATCAATGGATGCAGAAGAAAACTCCATATTGCAGCTTTGGAGCAGAAGAAGCGCGGCGATTGTGAATAGGGAAAGAATACTGTTTTTCATTGGGTTGATATTTTGGTGTTTTTTTTATTAATGTTTGAACCAAAGTACGAACAGCAAAGGCTTTGATCAAGCGCAGCTTGAAACATGTGGGAGGATTTTCCATAAGTGCCCGGGAAATGAGCATAAGTGTTCTTTGCCCTTAACCTGCATTATTCACAAAATATTCTATTACGCGACCAAACCGCTGCAATAGAAAGGAATGCTATCTTTTTGGTGCTCAAAATAGCTACGGCTATTCCTGTGCGCCAAAAACCTGCGCTTCCTTTCTCTTATTGCGGTTTGAACGTGGTCACTGAGCTTGTCGAATGTGCTCATGACGAAATTTTATGAATAAAGTAGGTTAAATAAGCGGCTCTCTAACCTGCTCTATTCATAAAATGCAAACAAAATAATGTAAGCAGCTTAAATTTAAGTGTTTAGATGTCAGTATGTAGGTGCATATTAGTTTTGGCAAATCATAAAAACGATAATGATTTATTATTGAGCAACATAGATTTCTCTGCCGAAGCTTCGGCATCGAAATGACCTTTTGTTGTGTTCAAGTGGCAAAGGCGGCGCACTTCGACTCCGCTCAGTGACCGTAAGCCGCCTTTGCCCAAACAATTAATAAACAGTCACTTCGACGACCAGCGGGAGGAGAAATCTATTTATTCACGAGCATAAATCATTCTATCCTAAATTATTCATAAACCAAAAAAAAATAGGGAAATTTGTGCGATACCTCATTGATATTCAGTATCTTTATGTCGGCAAACAAAAACAAAAATCCCTATGGCTAAAAATACAAAGAATATTTCAAACAGTGGCACAAAACCACAGGAAATTACACAAAAGAGCCTTTTTCCTCTCACCAGTTCAAATGGCAAAAAGGTTGAGGTTAACTTTACTTTGAAAAAGACATCAAGTGATGGCGGCCTATTATTGCTTCGCGAAGTAGAAAAACAGCTTGGTTTAATCGACAGCCTTGCAGGCTGCATTGAAGACCCCCGCAACCAAAGTTATGTCAAGCACAGCACAAAACGCCTTCTAAGCCAGCGTATTATGCAAATTGCTGCAGGCTTTGAAGATGCAAATGACTGCAATGCGCTCAGGGACGATGAGGTAGTTAAGGTATGCTGTGAGACTACAGAAAGCCTTTCAGCCCAGCCTACAATGAGTCGTTTTGAGAATCAAATCACGGCTTCTCAGAACTACAAAATGGCCAAGGTCTTTGTAGATAAATTTATCGCTTCCTATGACCACGAACCAAAAATTATTATACTTGATTCTGACGATACAAGCAGCTTAACATATGGTAATCAGCAGCTTACCATGTTCAATAATTACTACGGGGACTATTGCTATATGCCTTTGCACATATATGAAGGCTTTTCGGGCAAGCTGGTAACCACTATCCTCAAACCTGGCCGCCGCAGCAAAAGCCTTGATGTTTTTTCGATCCACAAACGCATCATAAGCTACCTGCGCCAGCATTGGCCCAACACGATGATCATCCTTAGGGGCGACAGCCATTTTTGTTCCAAAGAGTTTATGGAGTGGGCAAGGGAGAGCCATAGGGTTGAATTTATCACAGGGCTCAGTGGCAATTCTGTTTTAAACCAAAAGGCCAAAATAACCATAGAAAGCGCCAAAAAAAACTTCCAACAGTCGGGTACACCAGTGAAACGTTATCATAGCTTTCAATATCAGGCATCCAGTTGGGCTTTTGCCGAACGAGTGGTAGTCAAAGTAGAAGTAAGCAGCATGGGGACAAATGTAAGGTATATTGTCAGCAGCCTGCAAAATGTTCGTGCCAAGGCGCTTTACGAACAAGGATATTGCGCAAGGGGCGCAGCCGAATTGCGTATCAAAGAACATAAAACATACCTTAAGTCGGACAGGATGTCCTGCAACAGCTTTAAGGCCAATCAGTTCAGGTTGTTTTTGCATTCTGCTGCTTATGTCCTGATGCACAGCTTGCAAAGCATGGCGTTAGTAGGGACAGAGTTTGCTAAAGCAACTATGAAAACACTTCAATTGAAGCTGATCAAAGTAGCTGCCCGGATCAAAGTACTGAAATCAAAAATTAAAATAGAGCTGCCTGCAGAATTTTACAGCGACCGGGTGTTTATGAAATGCTTTAAGAAATTTGAAACCCTAAGGATTTAGGCCAAAATTCGGTAAGCTAATGTTCTTCAACATCTTGATGTCAAATAAAATTATCAATGGGCTTTACGGGAAAACCTAAATAGGAAAATTATGCTCATAAGCCATGTGATTAGAGTAAATATATAGAAATTTAAGCGATTATTCTTGATTCGCAATGCCTGACCCTGCTCGGTTAAAAAATTTTGCCTGTTTTTGGGAGTTTATGAATTAAACAGGTTATGTACTTATCTACTGACCTCTATAAGTGTTTATTAAATTTATATCCTAAAATTGAATTTGTTTGCATTTTACTAGTGCATTAAATCAGGCCATCTGCTTCGTTGCTAAAGCTTTGAAATAGGCGACTATATCTTCAGCTTTAAACGCCTCACATCTGACCTGAATTTAAAGCATGAATAAAGCAGGCTAAGAAACTGCTTTTGCATATAATTTGTAGAAACCATGGACCTTGTCCGCCAGTAAAACCCACTGTTTTTCCCGGAGGTATTGCTCCGCAAAAGCAAAGGCCGCCCATAAAAGCCAATAAGACCCTGACAACCAGGACACAACCCAAGAAGCACCTTCCTTTGCCACAAACAAGACGGCAGCGGGCATTCTCAAACAATAGCATTATCTTTGAACCCCTAAAAAGAAACAATGGAAACTATTAAAAAAATATACCGCATCGGTTATGGGCCATCGTCCAGCCACACTATGGGGCCGCGTAAAGCTGCCGCATGGTTTCGCGATGCAAATCCCGGGGCAAAAAGGTTTACCGTAACTTTATTTGGCTCCCTTGCTGCAACCGGCAAAGGCCACTTCACCGATCAGGCCATCATTGAGGAAATGCAGCCCAAAGAGTGTGAGATCATTTGGGAACCCACTACTTTTTTACCTTTTCATCCCAACGCACTGAAACTGGAAGCGTATGGAGAAAACGATCAGCTTTTGAGCGAGAAAACCTATTACAGTGTTGGCGGCGGAAAGGTTGTTACCGAAGGCGAAATCAGCAGGGAAGAGCACATTTACCCATTAAACAGCATGGCCGAAATCCTGGAAAAGACAGGCGATAACGGACGTATGCTGTGGGAATATGTTGAAGAATTTGAAGAAAACGATATTTGGGATTACCTGAACGAAGTGTGGAAAGTAATGCAGAAATTGGTAGTAGAAGGGCTGGAAGCTGAGGGTGTTTTGCCCGGCGGGCTAAATCTGGCACGAAAAGCGGCACGCTATGAAGTACGCGCCAAAGGCTACCGCTCCAGTTTGAAACGACGCGGACTTGCTTTTGCTTATGCTTTGGCCGTTGCCGAGCAAAACGCTTCGGGTGGAAAAGTCGTAACTGCGCCAACCTGCGGCTCCTGCGGAGTAGTGCCCGGGCTGATGTATGTTTTAAAAAACCATTACAAAGATTTCAGCGACAAAAAGATCCTGCGTGCTTTGGCCACTGCCGGATTAGTTGGCAATCTGGTAAAACAAAACGCCTCCATCAGCGGAGCAGAAGTAGGTTGCCAGGGCGAAATCGGAACGGCTTGCGCAATGGCTGCAGCTGCGGCCAATCAATTGTTTGGCGGCACAGCATTCCAGATCGAATATGCCGCCAGCATGGGCCTGGAACATTTCCTCGGGCTCACCTGCGACCCGGTCAAAGGACTGGTGCAAATCCCCTGCATTGAGCGAAATGCCTTTGCCGTGACCCGCGCATTGGACGCCAATCTTTATGCCGCTCTCTCAGACGGGAAACATCACGTTAGTTTTGATAAGGTGGTAAAAGTAATGAACCAAACCGGGCACGATTTACCAAATATTTATAAAGAAACTTCCCTCGGAGGATTGGCTACCTTTATGTAAGCCCCCTTTTTTTTAAAAGAATACAAAACACAAGCATCATGAAAAAATTATTGAAAAACCTCGGATTTCAGATTCTCCTGGCGATGGTCATCGGTATCGCAGTGGGCGCATTTATGGGCAAAGACGCAGAAATATTTCAGCCGCTGGGCGATGTTTTTATCCAATTGATCAAGATGCTTGTCGTTCCGCTGGTTTTTATCAGCATTATTTCCGGATCTGCATCACTGGGTGCAACCAAATCGGCAGGAAAAATGGGTGTAGGTACGATAGCTTACTTCCTGCTCACAACGGCTGTTTCGGTAATTCTGGCCCTGATCATGGGCAATATTTTCAAACCTGGTGAAGGCCTGAATTTGCAAGAAGCACAGGCCATGCTTGGCGACAGTGCCAAGCTCAGCGCCAGCGACGGAGCTCCGGCCGGATTCTGGGAAACCATTCTGGGCATCATCCCCGAAAACCCTGTTGAGGCGCTCACTTCCGGTAATATCCTTCAAATCATTTTCTTCGGGCTTTTCCTGGGAATCGGCATCAGCACATTATCAGGCGAGAAAAAACGCCCGATTATGAACGGGCTGAACTATATCACCGAAGCTCTCATCTGGATGATTAAAATTGTGATGCTTACAGCCCCTGTGGGTGTTTTTGGCCTGATGGCCGCAGCAATCGGCAATTTTGGTTTCGACCTTTTGGGCTTGGTGGCCGAATTGCTTTTCGTATTTATCCTTTGCATACTTATCATTGGCTTGCTGCTTTTCCCACTTACGCTCAAGCTGTTTTCAAAGACAAAAATCCGGCATTTTATGAGCGTTATGACCAAGCCACAGATTGTGGCCTTTTCGACCGCTTCGAGCATGGCCACGCTTCCGGTTAATATGGAAACCTGCGAACAGGGTCTTGGCGTAAGCAAAGAAACTTCGGCTTTTGTTTTGCCCCTGGGCGCCACCATCAACATGACCGGAAACGCCATTTACTATGCATTGGTGGCTTTGTTTTTCGCACAGATGTACGGAATTGAAATCACTACAAGTCAGTATATTGCCATAATCCTTACGGCTACGGTTGGTTCGATCGGGCAGGCAGGGGTTCCCGGGCCAACCCTTTTGGTTGTTGCTGTTCTGGTAGCGGCAGACATTCCCATTAGCGGATTGCCATTGCTTTATGCCCTCGACCGTGTTTTTGATATGATCCGCACATCGCTCAATATCACCGGAGATGCAGCTTGCGCTTGTATTATGGATAAGTTTAATGTAAAATAAAACTCAAGGGATTTCAATTTGGATTATGGAACAAAAATGAAAAGCGATCGTTTCCGCTGATCAACTGGAATTTCAGGGATTAAATCAGCCGTAAGATATTTTTAATTAAATTTGTTTGTTGATAAACAAGTATTTCTATGATTGGCTTTGAAGAAAAATATGTAAATCCATTCACTGATTTTGGCTTTAAGAAGCTCTTTGGTGAAGAACCCAACAAAGACTTATTATTGGACTTCCTGAATGAATTGCTCAAAGAAGAGCAAGGCAGGATTACCTCACTTACGTATTTGAAGAATGAGCATTTAGGCGATAGCGAAGCGGATCGGAAAGCTATTTTTGATTTGTATTGCGAAAATGAGCGGGGGGAGAAATTTATAGTGGAGCTTCAAAAAACCAAACAAAATTTCTTCAGGGACCGCATGGTTTATTATGCAACTTTTCCCATTCAGGAACAAGCAAAACGAGCCAATTGGAACTATGATCTTAAGGCTGTTTACACTATTGGCATTCTGGACTTCGTTTTTGATGAAGACAAAGATCAACCGGATAAGTTCCGCTATGACATTAAGCTTCAGGACATCGACACGAATAAAACATTCTACGATAAACTGACATTCATCTATCTGGAGATGCCCAAATTTAAAAAAAGCATTCAACAATTAGAAAGCCGTTTTGATAAATGGATGTACGTGATCCGCAACCTCAACCGATTAGACCGTATTCCTGAGCCATTGCGCGAAAAAATCTTTGAACGCCTTTTTGAAGCTGCAGAGATTGCAAAATTTAATCCTCAGCAGGTACGTTCTTACCACGACAGCCTCAAATATTATCGTGATTTAAAAAACTCTATTGACACTGCCCGGGATGAAGGCCGTGAAGAGGGAATTGAAGAGGGAATCGAAACAGGCGAAAAAAAGAAAGCAATTGAAATCGCCAAAAACTTACTGGAAATCAATATCCCAATTTCAGATATTGCAAAAACCACCGGATTATCAGTACATGAGATAAATAGTTTTAACCAATAACTCTTTATTTAAATTCCCAGATCCAATCCAAATAGAGTTCGTCTATAAAGTCCAACTTCTGCGTTGTTGCTCAAAATCCAAATCCTCAAATACTTGAGTATTATCCGGTTTGGATTTTTCACACGCCTTGAATTTGAACTTTATAGAGCAAACTCCCGACATTATAGACAAACACTAAATAGATTTCAAAATGTGCTTCCGTGCTCATGCCCAATTTTGCAACTTACTCATATTGCACAAATCCCGAACGCACTAAATCTCCTCCTCTGCTGCCTCCTCCCGGACCAAGTTCGAGCAGGTAATCCGCAGCTTGAAATAAAAGCGGATGATGATCGGTGATGATGATGGTGTGGCCTTGCAAGCTTAATTCCTTAAAAACTGCAATCAGTTCTTGTACATCCTCAGGATGAAGGGAACGGGAAGGCTCGTCCAGAATTACAAAACCCGGTTTTTTATCCTTCCCCGACAAAGCATTGCAAAGCCGCAAACGATGCTGTTCTCCGCTCGACAAGCTCACAGTCTTCTGTCCCAGGATAATATAATCCAGACCTGCATTTGCAATTACAGCCAGTTTTTGTGCAAGCTTTTGATGGCCCACAAATAGTTCCAGAGCTTCATGCACACTCATTTCCAGGACATCGGCAATGGATTTCCCCTTGATTTTCACCTTAAGAACATTTTCGTTAAAGCGTTTCCCCTGACAGCTTTCGCAGATTATACCTGCATCCGGCAGAAAATCAAGTTTCACCTCAATTTGTCCCTGGCCTTTACACGCCTCACAGCGCCCGCCTTTGGCAAAAATGCTGAAATCCGTTTTCTTTAAACGATGTTTTTTGGCTTCAGCCTGACTGGCAAAAAGTGCCCGGATATCATCATAAAGCAAAGCCGCGCTTGCCACAATTCCCTGTCCTACAAAGCTTTGACCAAAAGAATCAATAATGACTGGATTGATTGGAAATTCAGCCTTTGCGCAATGAACGGCCTTATCCTTTTGCATGGAAGCCAGTACCACATCGCGCAGCAATGTTGTTTTACCACTGCCCGAAAGCCCGCAAATCAGGCTGAGTTTCTGCATTGGAAATTTCGCTTCCATATTTTTCAGGTTGTTCGCATTAGCACCTTCAAAGTGCAGCCATTTACCATCAAAAGCCTCGTCCTTTCTCAATTTTGGCATTTCATATTGAAGCGACAACCAGGGCGCTGTCGGCGAAATATTCTGTTTTGCAATATCCTCCGGACTTCCCTGAGCCATGATCCTTCCACCTTTTTGGCCTCCTTTTGGCCCCATATCGATCAGGTAATCTGCTTGTGCCAGCATTTCCATGTGATGTTCCACCAACAAAACCGTATTGGATTGCTTTTTGATGGATTTCACCAATTCAATTACATTGCAGGCATCATCGGGATGCAAAGCGGCTGTAGGTTCATCCAGCACATACAGCATATTTTGAAGGTTTCCGCCGGCGATGGATGCAATCCGCAAACGCTGCCGCTCTCCATCGGACAGACTGTTGCTCCGGCGCGATAAGGGCAAATACGCTAAACCTGCCCTTTGAACATCTTCCAGCTTTTGTACCAGCATCAAAAGCAATTTCCGAACGATTTGAAAATCCCCGGCAGGATGGTGCGGAACAGAATTATTGGCAATCCACAAGCGCACCTTTTTCAGGACTTCCTCATTTTCAAGCGCGCACATTTCCGCGATATCCATTCCGCCAACTTTAAAGCGCATGGAATCTGCTTTCAGCCCAAAAGCGCGGCAGTGCCCACAATCGACATTAGTCAGCAACTTTTCAATGCTTGCAGCCTGACGGCCATTTTTTCTCAATTCCCATTCCGCATCAATAAAATGCAGTAAACCCGGCCATGAAGAGCGGAACTGATGTTCACCACTGCGCTTGTCCCGCTGAAAAACCCAGTTTACTTCAAATTCTTCTGCACCGCAACCCAACATAATGATGTCGCGGCACTCCTTACCTAATTCATTCCAGGGCTTGCCCAAATCAAGGCCTTTCTCATTTTCCACGGCTTTAAGTATGGCCATATGCTGTCCATTGGGATCGCCAAAATATGCCGCATTCTTATTGCCGGATATTGCACCTCCGTAAATGCTTTTGTCAGGATGGCTGATCAATTTTTCGACATCCGCCTTTGGCGAAAAGCCCAATCCGCCACAATAAGGGCAAGCGCCCAAATCGGAATTAAAAGAAAAATCGGAAGCAGTGAGCGTACATTGTTCTTCGCCATCACGGCCAATCCTGCTATAGAGCAGCCTGAGCAACTCATATATTCCGCTGAGTGTAGCAACGCGTGAACGGGCATTGGCACGCATGGCTGAACGTCCGATACCGATCGCCGGTATCATATGTTCGCAGGATTCAAAATCGCCCTTTTTTATGTTGGACACACGGCTGCGCACATAAGAACTAAAATTGCTCAAATAGCGGAAACGTCCTTCGGCAAGAATAGTATCAAAAGCCAGAGAAGATTTCCCAGAGCCACTGGGGCCGCTAATGGCTGTAATTTTATTGAGTGGAATTTGCACATCCAATTGTTGCAGGTTGTGCGTAGTAATTCCTTTCATTTCAATAAAATCTGCTGTTTCTTCCGGTGGCTGGATTTCGATTCGAAAATCATGTTCTGCCCGTTTCCTGAAAATTTCTGCGGTAATACTTTGCGGAATTTCCATCATCCCGGCAGGATGGGCACAGTAAAAACGATCATCCTGTAATTCGATGATATAATCGGCACGGGCAAGCATTTCCATATTGTTTTCCGCGATAATAAACGTTGCTTCGGAAGCTGAGAGCTTGCGCAAAGCTGCAATCAATTGCTCAATATCCTTTACGTGCAAACCCGTGCAAGGAAATTCAAGCAGAAAAAGCCGCGCTTTCTTTTCGTTGCGTATCAATTCCGAAGCCAGTTTCAAGCGCTGCGCCTCTCCACCCGAAAGCTGGGTAGCTGCCTGCCCCAGATGTATGTATCCAAGTCCAAGCTTTTGCATTAAATCCAGGTATTTTCGGATTTTTGGCTCTTCGGAAAAATGCTCCCTGGCCTCATCCATGCTCATTTCCAGTATTTCGCCAATATTTTTTCCTGAATATTTTACCTCCAGCACTTCATCGCGGAAACGCTTGCCCCTGCAGACAGGACACATTTGATAGCTGTTCTCCAAAAAATGCATGCCGGTTTCGATGAGTCCGGCTCCCTGACACACTTCACAGCGCCCTCCTTTGGTATTAAATGAAAAGGACGAAGCACTCAATTTTCGGTTTTTGGCATCATCAAGCTTGCTGAAAAGCTTACGCACCAGATCAAAAAGACCCGAATAAGTAGCCGGATTGGAGCGCGGGCTACGTCCAATCGGTTTTTGATTGACCAAAAATATTTTATCGCCGAACATATCCTTCAGATCAGGTTCTGAAATCAATTTCCTGATTTTCTGGAGCAAATGAGCGCCATTTTCAGCAGTCATCAGGTTTACACCGTTCTGCCTGATATCAAAACCCGCTTTGCTGAGCGGAATTGTTTCAAATTTTTTCGAAGTCTGAAGAGGTTTCTCTGCTGCTTTCCGCAGATATTCAAGGCTGGGCGAAGTATATTGCTTGTTATTGATTGCCTCGCGGATGCTTCCCTGAAACAGGAGCTCACCACCATTTGTGCCACCGCCCGGTCCCAGATCGATCAGATAATCCGCGTTCAGCATGTTTTGCAGATTATGTTCCACCACAACAATCGTATTGCCCAGATTGCGCAATTTTAAAAGCTGACGGATAATTTTTTCATTTTCAAAAGGATGCACTCCGGCTGATGGCTCATCCAGTACATAAATCATCCCGCTCAATCCGCTGATCATTTGTTGTGAAAGGCGCATTCTTTGCAGCTCGCTGTGGGTGCAGGATTCCAGTGCATCGGAAATTTTGCGGTGCGCAAGACCCAAATCCAGCAGGCTTTGCAGGCTCTTCAGCATATCATTGGTAAGCGAAAGGATCAGATCATTTTCCGCCTCTTGCCTGCACTTCAGGAAAAAGCTGTGCAGCCCGGACAAGTCCATTTCCGAAAGTTGCGCAATGTTTTGTCCTTTAAAAAGCACGGAAAGGGATTCTTTTAACAATCGCTTCCCTTTACATTCATCGCATGGGCGCGCAGAAACAAAGCGCAGGATATTCGTATTCCGGTCACGGCGCAGGATATCCTCCATGGTGGTGATAATACCCGGATAATAAGCTTCTTCACGCGGTTTGGCTTTGATACCCGTCCATTTCATACGCGATTCCAGAGTATGCTTCCCAAAAGGAACTTTCAGGCGATTGCTCCCAAAAAGCACGACATTTTTTTGCTCTTCCGTCATCTCATCCCAGGGAATATCCACGGAAAAGCCATGTGCATTGCAGACCTCATTGAGCACGTCCATTGTTACCTGGCTGTAAACAATATATCCTGAGGGCGTGGTCATTACAAAAGCACCATTGCGGATTGTTTTTTGGCCGTCGGCAATGATTTTCTTTTGATCGATATACTCCGTTTTTCCGAGTCCACGGCATTTTTCACATTGCCCTTTAGGATGGTTAAAAGAAAAATGGGAGCGGCTCAGGTGGGCTTTTTCGCCATTTTGAAACGTTCCGGCGCGGGCAAAAATCAGGCGCAGTTTATCGTACAATCCGGTGAATGTCCCAAAAGTCGCACGATCATCGGGATGGACACGCCCCTGCCCCACGGCCAGCGAAGCGCTCAAGCCTTCAAACTGTTCCGCATGAGGCATACGTAATTTGGATGTCAGCTGCCGCGATGAGGAAGAAAAAGCAGAAAACATCCTGCGCTGGCTTTCCCTGTAGAGTACATCAAACGCAAGGCTGGATTTTCCCGATCCCGACAAACCCGTAATCACAGTAAGCTGATTGCGGGGAATTTGTACATCAATATTTTTCAGATTGTTTTCCGAGATGCCGCTAATGCGGATAAAATCAGTTTTTTCGGTATTTGAGTTCGTCATAAAGAGCCGTTTCAGCTGCAAAGATAAAAAGGAATAATTGGCAGAATATACCAAAACAAAAAACCAGCAACTTCGTGTATTCCGAATATGACGATCATTTTAACATTGAGTGATAACAAAACATTACGATTTTGAATATAAAGAAAGCTTTGGTCGCTATTTTTATTCCTTTTGTCTTGGCACAAAAGGAAACAAAAAGCCGAGTCAAAACAAAGCTCCCCCCCGGTCTTCCCGATACCAAGAATTTTCAATCAAAGTAGTGCCTCGTGCCTCGGCAAAGCTTAAGGCCCTTTGATGAAATTCTAAGTATCGGGAATTCACCCTCATCCGGCCCGCCTTTCGGCAAGCTCAAGAACCACTGTTTTGACTGGCCAGCCCGCTGTCTAAACGAGGATGATTATTGTTTTGAAAAACATATTGATTAAAAAACTCGTCTAGTGTGAAAATATGAAAAACATTCGCATAACTGGCAGTTTATCCTGATTTCACAAATTCGCAAATTCTTTTATTGCCAACAAATATTTATTAAAATGAAAGCGAAACACCTATATTAAAGCAAAAAGTGTTATAAAATATTGATATTTAGATGGTTCTACACGGAATTTCGTGGAAAGAAATTAGAATGCTATTTCAAACAGATTCCTCCAAAGTTTCCTCATACTTCGGAAACTTTGTCGGATTGACGCATTTTTATGGAGTCAGGAGGCAAATGCGGCGAGGACACAATAGTATATTTTAAAGATGTCCTCGCCGCATTTGCCTTAAACGCCTAATAAACAGCGTCATTCCGACCGGAACAAAGCCAAACGAAGTGATTAAGGCTTTGTCCCGATAGTTATCGGGAGGGAGGAATCTGTTAGGGATCAATGGTTTATTAATAAATATCTCCATATTATTTTCAAACATTATTGTTACCCACGAAATTCTTAGTAGAACCATTTAGATAATCAATTTTAAGACTGTTTATAATCCGTGAGACAGGAAAGGAATAATTGGCAGAATATACCAAAACAAAAAACCGGCAACTTCAGGAAGCCGGTTCAAAACAAAACCTGGTGCTATCGAGAAAAAACGAAACGGACAAATTCATCAGCCAGCATCTTAAGATATTTACCGGCATTTTGCATAGAATCATGAACATCACTGGCAAGCGGCAGAATCTCAGCAAGATAGTCTATTGAATTGTCATGAAGACTACCCTTTGGCAAATCAGACCTTCCGCAAAAAACAGCTATTTTATGCTGCCTTCTTGAATCAAGTACACCTTTAATCACCTTACCTGAAAACGTCTGACTATCAATACTCCCTTCACCGGTAACAATCCACTGAGCGTCTGCAATCTTTTCATTAAAACCGCTTATGGATTTAATCAATTCAATACCAGACTTCAAATGCGCATCCAGAAATAAAATACAGCCTGCACCCAGGCCACCGGCAGCACCGGAACCCGCAATTTGCTGTAGATCTATTGAAAAGTTCTTATGCACTACCGCAGCAAAATTCCACAGCCCTTTATCAAGCATTTGGACCATTTGCTCATCTGCACCTTTTTGGGGTGCATAAACCCTCGCCGCTCCATTTTCACCAAAAAGGGGATTATCCACATCGCATGCAATTTCAAACTTCACATCATGAATTCGTTGATGAGCCTGACCGGCATCAATGGAATGCAGCAATTGCAGGTCTTTTCCCTTTCCCTGAAGTTCGTTTTTATCTTTATCGAAGAACCGAAATCCCAGTGCGCGCGCCATTCCCATACCGGCATCGTTTGTTGCGCTTCCGCCAATACCCATAATGATATGTCCTGCCCCACGCGAAAGCGCATCCAGGATCAGCTCACCTGTTCCAAAAGTACTGGTTTCCAAAGGATTTAACTCCTCATCCTTCATCAAGCGGATACCTGATGCTGCAGACATCTCAATAAAAGCCAATCGGGCTGATTCAGAATAAAGATACTCTGCTTCAATTTTTCGCATCAGCGGATCATGCACTTCAAGCCTAATCCTCTGCCCTTCTGTATAATAACGGATCACATCGACTGTTCCATCTCCTCCATCAGCCAAAGGTACTTTATGGACTTCAAATTCATCTGAATATTGCAACAAAGATTCTTCAACAATATTGCAAAATTCGATTCCGGTCAAAGAACCTTTAAATTTATCGGGTGCGATAACAATTTTGGCTTTCATAAATGCAATTTACGATAAACAAAAACAAATCTTTATTCGCTATCAGGGTTCTTGAACTGCTTAATATAATCATAAACCCTGCGTTGCACACGTGCCTCGTTCAGACCATAGCCCAGCTCAGTAATTTTTTGCTCATCAAAGCGGTTCCGTGTCAAAATAGCCGAAAGCTGTGCTTCCAGGGCAGTACGGCGCCACATAGGATGATGTGATTTAGGTTTTAAGACTTCGGCCCGGGCAATTTCGCTTTCAATATCCTCAAGCTTTACATAGGGAGCATAAGGATATTCATCAAATGATTCACGGATCCTGTTTTGTTCCATGATCAATTCGCAATCTGCTTTGATATCAAACTTTTTGCGTGTCAGTTCAAGGCGCAGGCTGAAAATCTTTTTACCTTCCAAATCAAAGCTGACTTTATTATTTTTTATTTCGAGTATCTGTAATTCCTCTTCAAGCAGATTTACCAAACTGGCTTTATTGAGGCTCATAGCCACATTGAGGGTTATCCTGCTGGATTTTTCCGAGGAATTATAACCCCTGATTATGATGGCATCATCCGATTCGCTGCGTTTAATCGCAGTAAATTTCACTGTATTACGGTCATCTTCTGCACTAAAAAATGTAGCGTTCCCGCTCAAAACACCTTTATGTTCATCTGTTGTGCAGGCTATCAGGTCGGTATTGTAGATATCGGATAAACGGCAAACTTTCGCGCTATCCACATCACCTTTGTGTGGATAAACAGCATATTCAAATTCCATATCGCGGAGACATTGTGCGTCAGGCGTAAAGATTTCCGGGCCTGCATCGCCTATACGTGAATTAATTTCCCGGGCAATCCATCCTACAGAACGGAAGAGGGTCAGCGCAATAGTATCACTTTCAATCACCTGATACTCGGGCAAACCTTTGGAAAATACGGCCATGCCATTTTTAGTATCGTTAAAATCAACGAACTCACGGTTCAGGAAAATAGTGTTTGGCTTGGCCTCACGGGCACCGATAATCACTTTTTTAACATCCGGCGGGATACTGGATTCATCGTAATCATCGATAAAAACAGGACGTTTTACCACATCAAACGGACTTCCGGCATATGCAAAATCAGACTGAATACCTGTTTTGAAAAGGACACGCATTATGTGGTCTTTCACGGTATTCCGCAGCAATGTTTTACATTTTACAAGCTCAGAATCAGCCTCAATAGTATAATAATTTACCACCGGAAGCTTCCGCATCTGTTCTGATCGCGTGCTCTGATCATCAGATTCCGATTCTGGCAGCAACATTTCAAATTGTGTGCGCACCACAACCTTTGCAGCCGATTGCTGCACAATATCAATTTTTGCTGTCACATCGCGGCTGGTAATAATCACATCTGTGTCCGGATAGGAATAGTTATATTCATCACCGGTATCGGCGCGATCTTCCAATAATCCGAGTTCTTTATATTGCTTGCCGCTTTCATGATGATAAACATTAAAACTACCATTTCCGTTGAAACGGACATCGATCAAACCATTACTGATAAGCAATCCTTCCACTTTAATTGTTGATTTCGGCTGATCATTTTCACATAGGATCTTATAACCCATGGCGGGAATATCTTTTACGAAAATGCTCTGTTTCCCGAAGTCAACATTTTCCGAACGGGGAAACAAGGATGTATTAAAAACCAATTTCACTTCATCATTGGTTTCCGTGGAAGTATCAATCAAACTGCATAGCTCCCGTAATTTTTGCTCAGTCAGAGATTGGGTAAGCTGGTTCACGATACGGCTGCGGTTTTCCATATCGGTATGCACATCATCAATACTCACACCGCAAATACTATCATGTGGATGGTTCTTCAGCAGGGTTTTCCATGCTTCCCTGATTTGGGTCTTTTCGTATTCACCGCCGAGCAACCAGACCAATGATGCCAAAGGTTCGACCTTTTTTTCCAGCATTTTTTGCTGCACATCATTTTGCAGTTTCAGGTACATACGTGCCGACATCACACCCGGAAAAACAGATATAAACCGCCCGCTATACAAAGCCCCTTCCAGGGTTTTTAGTTCTGGTTTCTCCTGCATAACATCTTCGATATACTTAGGCGGACTGCTCTGAATTACCCGAAATTCATCGGTATCCATTTTACCATCTGTAATATAGGGTTGGATATCATCCGGCACCATTTCCTGATCATAACCATTCATCAGCAGGATGTTGGAAGTTGTTGCAAATGGCGTAAGTTTTTTAATTTCATCATGCACCCTATCTTTCATAATATCGTTATGTTCTGCCAGGCGCATTACATTACGATAGCTATCGAGCAGATAAATTGAAGGCAGGGCTGTACCATCGGGGGATTTCCAGAGAAATTCAGACTGAACATCCTCTGGATCCATTTCCACGCCACGCCAAACATATAAGCCTTTTAGGTTAAAGCCATCATGAATTTGTGTCGTTTGGGATATCTGTCCGAAATTATCCAGCATCCAACCAACGTTCATAGAGCCACCAAACTCTTTTGCGACCAAATTCCCATAAAGCAGGTTGCGCACCAGCGACTCTTCACTGAGCAATTGCCAATCGGGCTGCAGGTAATAAGGACCAATGAACAGCCTGTTCTGCTTCACATACTTCCTGATTTTGCGTTTATATTCGCTCAGGTTATAATTATTTTTATCCAACTCTTCGAAATAATCCTCCACCATCGCCATTTGGCCATCGAGCACAAAGATGTAATCCGGCTCTTTTTCAAACATCGCAAAAAGGCTGTCAAAAAAAGGAATCAGCCATTCGTTGGTATATTTGCTATTGAGATACCATTCCCTGTCCCAGTGTGTATGCGAAATTATATGCGCCGTTTTTTTCATAATATTTATTTTTTAGCTAACCAGATGAAAGAAAAAGATTTAAGCATCTGTGAATCCAGTACACCTGCACAAGTAATATTTTTTGTGCCATTCAGATATTTTGAGATGTTTTTTGATGATGAAGTGAAATTATGAACACAATAAACACTCCGTTCATCAAATCGCCTTTCGATCACAAACAGTCCTTCATCTTCAAAAAAGCCTGCTTCACCATAAGGCTCAAATACTTCTTCTGATTTCCTGATTTTCAGTAATTCTATATATTTCCTGTAAACTAAAGAACGTAAACTATTTACCTCATTAAGCTCCTCTTCAAGACGATCCATCTGAAGTTTCGCCCTGTTTATCCTGCGATTTATTCCTGAACTTAGGGCAGCCTCCCGGTCATTTACTGAACCAAAAACCGAATGGTAATAAACGGCAGGTACGCCCGGCATAGTCAGCATAACCGATTGTGTGAGCAAGAAGCGTTTTGCTTTGATTTCATCACTTTCATTTGGATGAGTTATCAGGTCGATATAACTGCAATTCAGTTCGTAGGGTGATTTTGTGCCATCAGGGTTGGATTTTTCAGAGACAAACCCACCATGATCCCGGGCAATTTGAGCCAGCGCACGGATTTCATCATCTGAAACAATGCCTGTAAGTGGTCGTAGTCCGATACCATCGTGGCTGGCCGTAAAATTAAAAAAACAAGTATGCTCCGATGGAAGTTTCAGAGATTCCGCCCATTGAGCCAATACTTTAACATCCTGCTTATGAACACTGTACGCCAACAAAGGCGGTAAGCTGAAATTATACACCATGTGAGCTTCATCATTTCCATTTCCGAAGTAGGAAATATTCTCATGATGTGGCACATTGGTTTCAGTAATAAAAACACATTGTGGCGCCAATTCATTGATTATAGCCCGATAAGCTTTAATAATCTGATGTGTTTCATCGAGATGGATGCATTCTGTCCCCAGCTTTTTCCATAAAAAAGCAACCGCATCAAGCCGTATAAAACGCGCATTATTGGCCACATAAAACAAAAGTACATCAAGCACTCTCAAAAACACTTTAAAATTAGAATAATTCAGGTCAAGCTGATCTTCAGAAAAAGTGGTCCAGATATATTCTTCTTTGCCTCTGACCAAAAAGGGATGTAAGAGCGGCAAAGTTCTGGGACGTGTCACTCTTTTCAGGCGCTCATCATTCGGGTCTTCAGAAATGAAAAAACCTTCATAATCTTCATCACCATTCTGAAATCCACGAAACCATTCCGATGATTTGGAGATATGATTGATAACTGCATCGAACATCAGCTGATACGAATTACCCAGATTTTCAATATCATCCCAGTCGCCGAAAGATGATTCCACTTTTTTATAATCCACAACAGAAAAGCCATCATCCGATGTAAATGGATAAAAAGGCAAAATATGTATGCTGTTCAGCGCGCCAAAAAGATATTTATCCATCACTCTTTTCAGGCTCTGCAGAGGCGTTTTATTCTTTTCCAAAAAACTATCTGCATATGCAATCAGAACCATATCACTGCTTGAAAGCCTCTTGCTCTGCGGCTTGACCACTTCTTTATAATGCGTCAATAACGAGCTAACGGATTCCATGCATTCAGCCACATTATGCGGATAAAGGTTTTCGATATATTTACTGAAATCATTCATGAGCCAGGATGTTTTCCAATTCTTGTGAAAGCTTTTTCACGGACAGGTGCTGATTGGCCATATGGTAATTGTATTCAACCGATTCTGTCCTGAATTCCTTTTTAAAAAGGAGCGCGATGCTATCATCTACCGATTTTCGGATCAGATCAGCATCCACACGCACCAAATCATGTTTTAATGTATAACTGCTACCAAACGAAACCACTTTAAAACCAAAGGGGGCAATATCGCTGCGATAAACCGGATAGTCATAAAGTGCTACAGGCAATTTTGCAGCAAATGCTTCGAGCAGCTGATTGCCCCAGCCTTCAAGTATGCTTGGATAGGTAACAAAATCGGCAATTTGATAGGCGTCCCAGAAGGAATAAATTTTTCCTGTACCTGCACCCTTGCGTTCTCTGCCAATCCTATGGCTGATATCCAGAAGATCAACCTCCCTGGATTCGGCCATATCCTTCAGCCTTTTATAATATCCGGCCGATTCGCACTGCCCGGCCAAAAGGAGGATGATGCGATTTTCTTTAGAAAAAACACACCCGTTATATAGCTCATTTCCAATAAATTCAGTTTTCCTCTTTTGAAAAACACTGACAAAATCAACAGCTATTTCGATGGCCTTGCGCTCTACAATGCGTGTAGCCTGCAAAAACACAATATCGCCTGGTTTTATATCAAAATCCAGTCGGATATTCCGGTTATAACGATCGGTTTCGAAATGCACTTTATCAAAATCAAAAACATTGGGCACTACCTGTGCTTCAATATCATAGCGCCTTTTCAATTCCGTTTGCGCCAATTTATTGATGCATACATGGCTAACATTTGGATGCCGTGGCGGAAAATAATCGAGCAGTATTTGCTTCACAAAATCATATGCGCTAAAAGCATATAAATCACGTTCCCAGTGAAAATCATGATGATGGCATAAAACCCGGATACCGGTTTTAACAGCAGCCTCAAAAAAGGCTATTCCTGCAGCCAGGTTCCAGCCCAAAGAAAAGATATTATTAGGAACAATTAAATCCGGTTTCCTTTTTTCAATGATCCCGATGAGCGCTTCTTCAATTTCAACAGCCATTTTTACTACCTCTGATTGAAGCGCTTCGGTATTGGGATAATCTTGTGCATCACCAAAAGCATTGGCAACGATTTTCTCATTCACAGGATTTTTATAATGCAGGGCAGGAATCGCTTCCACATCAACATCTGCCTCATTTCCGGCAATATATAACACATTATGTCCCAGCATCTCCAGTGCTTTTTCCCACTTTTGCATCTCCAGGGATACACCATCGGTTTCACCAATCCGAAAATGACATAATGCGATATTCATATTAAAAAAGCTTATCCAAAGATTTGCGGAACATAAAAACTAAAAATTACTATCAGGATAAAGAAACCAATGAGTATATAGGTTTCTTTGATCAGGATATCTTCTTTCCTGATTTTGAATTTAACAACTCCGGTTTTATTTTCCGGATCATGGAAAACAAGGCTGACCGCATAAGTTACAATAACACAAAGTGCAAATCCGGTAAAGTTCAACCATATCCAGAAAATTTCCACTCCCGGATCAAATCCGATAATTTCCTGCATGGTTTTGGAAAAAATCAGGTTAACGAGCACTGACACAATGATTCCAACTTTCATTCCGTGCCGGTTCACTTTTTTGGAAAAAATAGCCAGTATGAAAGTTGCCAGAACCGGTCCATAGAAAACAGAACCAATGGCATTTATAATTTCGATGACGCTGCTTTCGCTGCCCCCCAGTAAAAACGCACTGGCGATACAAACGATACCCCAAAAAACCACTGCAGATTTTGAAAGCATCATGTATTTTTTTCCGGTGATCTTCTTTTTGCCACGATTAAAGAAATCCTCAACAGTAACCGCAGAAAGGGAATTAACGGTTGAACTCAATGAAGACATTGCCGCAGAAAGAATGCCCACCATCAACAGTCCGATTACGCCATGAGGAAGATATTTGGTAATAAAGACCGGCACCATTAAATCAGGTTTTATTCCTGATGAAGCAAATTCCTGTGGAAAGTATTTTTCAGTAACCGAGCTGATTTCATTAAGAAAATCAGGGGCTACCAATATAAAACCGCCTAAAACCAATCCCATAATACAATACACAAGCACGACCGGCAAGCGGAGCATTCCATTTGCAAAAAGCAGTGTTCGTATTGTTTTTTCGTTTTTGGCCGAAAGCAGCCTTTGAGCCTGAGTTTGATCGGTACCATAGTATGAGGCATAAAGAAAAAATCCTCCAATTATCATAGGCCAAATACCGTATTCACCGCCATTGAGGCCAAAGTTATTTTGAATTACCTGTAATCTATCGGGATTGATATTGGATAATGAGCCGCCATTCTGATCCATTAGAATCCAGCCAAAAACCAAAATAATAATCAATCCAAGGAAAAGGATGATCATCTGAATTGCATCGCCCCATACCACGGCTTTCATCCCACCCTGCCAGGAGTACACGATAGTTACAATACTGATAATGGGGATGGTATAAATAAAATCAATATCCAGTACAGCCTGCAAAATAATGGCGATGGTATAAACCATCACTCCGGTGCTCAATGCCCGGCTGATTTGAAAGACTACACTTAAGATCATACGTGTTGAAGCATCGAAGCGGCGCTCAACAAACTCATAAATACTTACCACCCCTGAGCGGAACAATGGAGGAATGAGCACAACCATTAGAAAAAACATGGCCAGAGGAACAGAAAACTCAAAAGAAAGCCATTTCATCCCACCGCCGGCTTTCAAGGCTACAAAGGCAGGAGCCGAAACAAAACTGATGGCTGAAAGCTGGGTCGCCATTGTTGAAAGGCTTAAAGGGAACCAGCCCAGACTTTTGCCTCCAAGGAAATAATCCGTTGAATTTTTATTTTCCTTGAAAAAGTAGCCCATTCCAAGGAAACCCGCGAAATACACCAATACAATCAGATAGTCTAACCAATTCATATTATGGTCATTAATATTTATAAACCAAAAAAATCCTGTGTCCGTATTCATATCCGGGCAGATTAAAAAAGACATAAAACCTCATCCCGAGAAACCCAAATACCCTTGGCAAACCCAAAAAATACCATCCATTAAAATAGCAAAAGCATACAGAGCTAACCATATAAAAACTCAACCATTACAGCAGGCCAAAACCATTATACCTGCATGTATCTTTCTGCAGCTTTCAGGAATAAAGCAAAGCAGATGCATTCTTTGAAGCCAAATCACCAAACCGGAAAACAAAGACAGGAAACTTCATCAACACATTTCCTTCGCTCAAGCTTCCTGTCTTGTCCTTCCCCCCATAATAAGCCTTCAACACCATCTCCGGTATAGCAGGAGCGGAATAAATTCTACGGTTACCGGTGTAAAAACCAGCAAAAGAACACCACCACTGATCCGCTCTGCCTTTTGTGATTGATAAAGAGGTTTCATCAATAAAACACGGAACAACAGGATTTCAAAGAACTTCATTTTGCCTGTTATCAGGCGGCATTTAAAACAGGGAAAATCCCCTGTAAATAGACTAGATATTAAATGTTACACGCAGGAACACCCTTCTTGGAAGGATCGGTCGGCCTACGAAATAAACACCTTCGTTTGATTGTGACAGGTCTCGTGGGTTACCTTCGGTCAGGCCACGGCAATCGGTCAGGTTAAATACCGAAGCACCAATGCGCATGCTTTCTCCTTTTTGTCCAAGGCTCATGGTATAACCTGCATCCAAACGAACGATAGAAATCGGATCGAGCTCAACATTATTGCTATCGTCGGTATATTTGCTTCCCATATAACTCATAGATAATGCTCCATCTACCCTGCTGTCGGCATATCTCAGCTCAACATATGACATAAAATTCGGCTGACGGGCCAATTTATTACCCACATATTCAGGATTGGATTTTTGCTCTGTGTATTCATGTGCCTGATAAGTAAGGCTACCGTTAAAGCTCAGGTTTTTCACAAATTCGTATGCCCATGTTGCTTCCACACCAATAGTGCGTGTACTTTTTGTAGTTACCTGTTCAATGATTGTTCCGGGGTTATTGGGGTCATCAACCAAACGGACATCACGACGGTTATCCAGTTTTACGAAATATCCTGCGATTGTGGTTGTCAGTTTTTGTGTGGCATATTTTGCACCCAATTCTCCCTGATAAATTTTCTCTGTTTTATACGAACCAACAGTACCGTCAGGAGAAATCTGAATTCCACGAGGCTGAGGGAAGAAATAGCCTTTGGTTACGTTACCATAAAGGTGCAGGTTATCATTGACGGCATAGTTTGCTGCCAAAACACCGGCCCAATCAGTATCAGCACCATCACCTGTCAGGTAAGCATTATTGCCCCAGTTTACACTTTGGAGATCGGCCGAAAGACTGGCATCATCATCCATCAAATAGGAAGTTGATCCTTCGCGGGCCAGCGTAGCTTTGATGTGCTCCACCCTAAAGCCCACATCGATGCGCCATTTACCAATTTTCATTTCATCAGTAAGGTAACCCGCAATTTTATTGGCGGTGATGAAGTTATTGGCATAAGCCGCACCCGGATTATAAATGCCATTCTGGCTCAGGATTTTTTGTTCACCACCCGACATATAACTGATATCCACAAGCATAGGCTCATCATTAAATTCGCTGATATAGCGTGACTGCACATTTTTATCAAAGGCTTCTGTACGTGAAAAGAAACCACCAGCGGTTACATTATGCTCCAGATCACCGGTAATCCAGGTTTTTGTCAAATTGATTTCGCCGGCCATATCGGTCATAGGACGATCGCGGTCGAGCAATGTATTTACAAGCACCTTATCCGAATTCGGTACTACGCGGGTAGTGCCGGTATTTGTTACTGTAATATCTGTTGCAGCAGGATCAATGGCGGCAACAAAATCGTTTATTGATTGTGGGTTACCGGTTCCTGCCAGGAAGAGGTTAAACTGATGCTGATATCTTGCATAACGCATTTTCGTATTCAGTTTCAATTCATTATCAAATTCGTATTTATAATCGGCCATAAAGTAGCCGCCTTTGGTTTCAACACCATTGCGGATTGGTGTATGATAAACCCCATTTGGCGTACGATAAGAAATATTGGCAGCATGCACAGTTTGGATGGTTTTCACCTCTTCACCATCGTTGCCAATAGCATATTTACGTGTTTCGCCATCAAGTGGCAACGGAAGGAAAAACTGAACGCGGTCATCAATCAATTGCGCTGAAAGCACGAGTGAGCCTTTATCAAAAAGTTGTTTCACATTTCCACGAAGCTGGAAACCTTCGGTAGGAAGTCCGGTTTTGATGGGGCCTTCGTCATAACGATAGAAACCGCTAATCGCATAATAAGTGCGTGATTCTTTTCCACCAATCTTACCTCCTGAGAAGAAATCAGCTTTAAGACGTCCCTGGTCGGCAGTCTCAAACTGGATGATGTTTTCAGGAATTTCTGTTCCCGTCTTGGAGATGTAATTGATCACACCGGCAACAGAACCAGCGCCATACATAATTGCAGCTCCACCACGAGGGAAGTCCAGGGTTTTCAAACCGAAATCGTTGCGGATATACACATCGTGTGCAGATGAGTTTAGCCCGAAAGTACTGATTACAGGCATTCCATCATACTCCAGAGGGTTAAAAACATACTGTCCGCCTGAAGGTAAACCTCTGACAAATACATTGGCAGCAACTTCACCTCCACCACCTTCAGCAGTAATACCCGGAACTGAACGCAGGATGTCGGCCTGTCCGTTGGCTGCTTTCGACTGGATTTCTTTGGCATTCATCGAAGTCATCGACATAGCGGCCTCTGCTTCGGAGCGCACCGTCATCGTACCGGTAATGGTTACCTCATCAAGCCCCAGACCTTCTTTAAGCGTAATCTCAATTGGTTCTTCCGATGCAATTTCCAGTTCAATTGCCTGAAATCCAACATAACTTACCTGCAGTATTACAGGAAGCTTATCCACGGTCAGACTGAAATTACCGTCGATATCACTAATCGTACCAGTTGTGGTATTTTGCACCATAATAGATGCCCCGGGGATAGAAATACCTTTGGCATCCTTAACCGTTCCCGTAATCGTATTCTGTGCAGTCACCTGCATTGTCATACCCATCAGGAACACAAATAAAACAGTAAAAATTCTCTTCATATCGTTGACTTTTAATAATTATGCAACAAAGAAAAGTCGAAATTTCAGAAGATGCAAGAGGGCAAATTTTCCGTAAACGTTTACGGTTAATAACTTTCTTAATAATTTTTTAAATTTGCCCATACATCTAATTATCAGATAATACAGCAATAATGAAAGCACGCCTAAAAGACATCGCAAAAGCACTAAATACAACAATTGCAACCGTATCGCGTGCTTTGCACGACCACCCCGAAATCAGCGAAAAAATGAAAAACCGGGTCAGGGAAGTTGCCGCATTGTATAATTATAAACCCAATAGTACGGCATTATCGCTGAAATACCAGAAGTCGCATCGTATTGGCGTTATCTTCCCCAGGCTTGCACATTATTATGTCACTCAAATTTTGAGCGGAATGTTATCCGAAGCAGAAAAAGCCGGATACAAGCTCCTGATAGCCGAAAGTAACTATAAACCAGAAAAGGAACTTGAATTTATTGAAGAATTTTATGAACTGAATGTAGATGCCATTCTGATTCTTCCCGGAAGAAAGCTCGCTTTAAAGAAAGACCGCCTGGAAAAACTCATCCGGAAAGACATTCCATTCCTGATAATCGACAGGCTAATTTATTTCGACCAAATTAATACACCTCTGATCTCTTCCAATGATTATGTTGGCACAAAGGAAGGAATCAATCATTTGATCGAGCAAGGCTACAGGAAAATTGCACACATGCGCGGGCTTGCATCATCCGATTTGGCCAATATCCGATGCAAAGCATATATGGATTCACTGAAAGAGCACAATCTGGAAGTGAGGGACGAATGGATTATCAGTTGCCACAAATTCACCTTTCAGGAAGGGGAACAAATGGCAATGAACCTTATGCAATTAGCCGAACCGCCTGATGCCATTTTTGCCATTAGCGATATTGTTGCTGTTGGCGCATTGAACGGCTTAAAAAAGGCCGGATATAAAATTCCGGAGGATGTCGGCGTACTTGGGTTCAGCAATTCCGATCTGGCACTGGTTTGCTCTCCTCAACTTTCATCCATTCATCAACCCGGAAAAAAAATTGGCCGACGAAGCATACAGCTTGTCTTATCACATATCGATCAGCAGGAAGACATTTCTAAGTTGAATATCAGGGCAAAAACCCGCTTGGTAATACGTGATTCGACGAATAAAAACCCATAGATTTTCCTGCTCTCAAACCAACATAGCGTACAATCCGGATAGAGGATATCAAACATTTATCATTCATAAAGCAAAATACATCAACTTTCTATGATAAATTAACAAAAACCAGTATCTTTGTCCTACCATCAAATAAAAGCCATAATCATGAGAAAAAGCATTGTTTCAATTATTGGATTTTTTATTGCCGGTTTTTGTCTGGCCCAAAGCAGTTTTCCATTTCCGGAAGACAATCCTTTTTGGATGGAAAACAGCTCCGAAAAATGGGCATGTACACCTCCCGGAGCTGGCTGTCATGGCTACATTTGCAACTGCCTTTCACCTGTTTACTACAAATCCGACACCACAATAAACGGAACAATTTACAACAGATTATACAGCAGAGGCGTTTGCACAGGCAATGCAGCTAATCAACCCGAACCCGGCTGCCCGTCATCCTTCCATTATCAAAATGAAGAATCCCTTTATGCGATCATTCGCCAGGACATTGAGAATCAAATTGTATATATCAGGCAAGACGGTCAGGATCAAATTCTCTATGATTTTGGAAATATGGCCGTTAGAAATCCATATCCTAAAACAGTTACCAACATCAACACAACAGACACCCTTATTGTAGCCAGCATAGACAGTATTGAGACTGGAGGCACAATCAGAAAAAGATGGAATCTGGCTTTTCGGTATAATGGCTCTGTTTTCCAGGAAGGTTTCGCGAGCATTATCGAAGGAATAGGAAGCACATTGGGACATTTGGGATATCTTGAAATGCCTTTTGAAAATACATACAGTCTGGAATGCTTCTCGTTGAACGATGAAAGTATTTATCCCGACGGAAGTTATTTATGCGACAAAACCCTTGGAACGGAAAAAGCAATCATCCGGAACAACAAAATCAGTATTTCTCCGAACCCGGCCAAAGACAAAATATGCATCCGAATTGAAGCACAACCTTTTGTAGCGGGAAAAATCAGGATTTTTGATTTAAGCGGACGGATTGTATATCAAAACAAGATATTCCTGCCCAACAATGAATTATCAATTCAGCATCTCAATGCAGGAATATACTGTATAGAAGTTAAGACCGAAAATGCACATTATATAGAAAAGTTTATAAAATTTTAATACTGCTCAAATTTAAGCATTAACAATGCATTGACTTCTAGCTTTGTTGCCCCACCATTATGATGCGGGAACCGTTCAAAAACAGTTATATTTATCGCTTCAGACTGGCTTGGCGATTGGTTATTATGAATACATCCACAAAGGAAAAACAACGAGCCCAATACCGGAATTAATTCTATAACAGAAGCAAAAGGAAACACTACTGTCGCAAAACGCCGTCTTGGTATCGATGTCGTCTTTTAAAAAACATTGCCCTAGTCCTTGTCCACAATGCCCGATCTCAGCATTAACTTTTTTGAAAACAGCTTGCTTAATCAACTTCAATATTAGCCGGAACAATAAGACGTACTGTTATTCAATTAACAATAGAATTATACGTTTGACCTCAATATTTTTAAGAATATTACAGGATTTTGTTAGCAATATTTGAGATTAACCCAAATTTAACAGGGGGTATTTCAAAATTTATTATACTTTTGCCTCGTTAATCAAAAATTCAAACAGATGGCAGAATTACGTTTTAAGGCATTAGAGGAGATTTTTAAGAGGGAGGCTATCAAAACAAATGCGCCCAATAAAGTAACCAGCGAGTATTTTGGAGCAAATGTTTTTGACCAGCAGAAGATGAAGAAATACCTAAACCGTGAGGCTTATGATGAATTTATCCAAAGCGCAGAAAAAAGCGAGCCCATTGACCGCAGGCTGGCCGACCAGATAGCAGCCGGCATGAAAGCCTGGGCCATGGAAAAAGGTGCCACACATTATACACACTGGTTTCACCCGCTTACCGACAGTACAGCCGAGAAGCATGACGCATTTATCGAGTTTTCGGAATTTGGCGGTGTGGTAGAAAACTTCAGCGGTGAGCGCCTGGCACAGCAGGAACCCGATGCATCCAGTTTTCCAAGCGGCGGTTTGCGCAACACCTTCGAAGCACGCGGCTATACAGCATGGGACACCAGCAGCCCGGCATTTATCATCGACCGCACACTCTGCATCCCCACCGTTTTTGTATCCTATACCGGCGAAGCACTGGACTATAAAACCCCTTTGCTCAAATCATTAACCGCTGTGGACAAAGCAGCCACGGATGTTTGCCAGTATTTCGATAAAAACGTGAAACGCGTTACTTCAAATACCGGCTGGGAACAGGAATATTTCCTGATTGACGAAAGTCTGTTTTGCGCCCGGCCCGACATGATGCTCACAGGAAGAACCCTGATGGGACACGCATCATCCAAAGACCAGCAAATGGACGACCATTATTTTGGCGCAATTCCGGAGCGGGTCAAAGCCTTTATGCATGATTTCGAGCAGGAAGCCTATTTATTGGGCATACCGGTAAAAACACGACATAATGAGGTCGCTCCCAACCAGTTTGAGTGCGCCCCCATTTTTGAGGAAACCAATCTGGCCAACGACCATAACCAATTAATTATGGAGCTGATGCGACGTGTTGCACGCAAGCACCATTTCCGCATCCTTTTCCATGAAAAGCCTTTTGCAGGCATTAATGGATCAGGAAAACACTGCAACTGGTCACTGAGCACAGATACAGGCGTAAACCTCTTCAAGCCGGGACGCAACCCAAAATCCAACCTGCAGTTCCTTACCTTCCTCATCAACACTTTGATGGCCGTGAAGAAAAACAACGACCTCTTGCGCGCCAGCATCAGCAGCGCCGGAAACGCACACCGCATGGGCGCCAACGAAGCCCCTCCGGCCATTATCAGCGCATTCCTGGGACGCCACCTTACGCATATGCTCAATGAAATAGTGCAGAAAGTACCGGACGAAAAGCATATGGATCCGGACCTGAAAACCGAGCTGAAACTCAATATTGGCAAAATCCCGGAAATCCTGCTCGATAATACCGACCGGAACCGAACTTCGCCCTTTGCTTTCACCGGCAACCGCTTTGAATTCCGTGCCGTTGGCTCTTCTGCTAATATTGCTTCCGCGATGATTGTGCTCAATGCCACAATCACAAGGCAGCTCAAGGAATTTAAAAAGGAAGTAGATGATATGATTATGAGCGGCATCAAGAAAGATGACGCCATTTTTCAGGTGCTGAAAAAATACATCATCGAATCGGAAAGCATCCGCTTTGAAGGAAACGGCTACAGCGAAGAATGGACCAAAGAAGCCGAAAAACGCGGACTGACCAATAAAAACAGTGTTCCGGAAAGCCTTACCGATTACCTGAACGATGATTCACGCGAACTTTTCCGCAGCCTCGGCATTTATTCCGGCAAAGAGCTGGAAGGACGTGTGGAAGTTGAATTTGAAAAATACACCAAAATCATTCAGATTGAAGCACGCGTTTTGGGCGATTTATCCATCAATCATATTGTGCCAACAGCTGTAAACTATATGAACCTGCTCATCGAAAACGTGAAAGGGCTCAAGGAAATTTTTGAAGAAATGGAATACAAATCCATGGCCAAAGGGCGCATCGAACTGATCCGCAATGTTTCCAATCATATTTCCAATATCAAAGAGCTGGTTGCAGAAATGATCGAAGAGCGCAAAAAAGCCAACCGTATCGAAAACGAACATGAAAAAGCATTGGCTTATGATAAAAACGTCCGCCCCTACTTAGACAAAATCCGGGAACATATCGACAAACTCGAACTGGTTGTGGACAATGAAATCTGGCCACTGCCAAAATACCGGGAGTTGTTGTTTTCCAGGTAAGTATTAGATCTAAAAAAAGCCGCAGGTTCTGATCTGCGGCTTTTTTACTTCAATTCAAAAATAATCATTGATCAAAACTTAGTATTGTTTATCAATAATAAAATATCCTCCGGTTTTTGGAGCGCCGCGAAACTCAACAACATTAGCATCTCTTAATTGCTTTAAATACCTTTCAGTGGTTGATACTCCTTTATTTATCCTTTGTGCGATTGCTGCAGTTTTTAATCCGGGATATTTACGCACAATTGCAACTACCAACGCTACTCCCTCATTTACTCCCTCATTTACTCCCTCATTTACTCCCTCATTTACTCCCTCATTATTCATAAATTCAACAATAAATCCTGAAAAGTCATACTTAAAATCTGGTTTTGGGATATCTCTTTTTACACATTCGTTTATCATACTTAAAGTACCACGACCCCATGCTTCAATATAACCACTTCTGAATAATGTATTTGAAATCTTCGGGTTATAAGGAACAGAAGGATGTTTTATTTTCAATTTTTCGACTGTCCAGTTTTGTGGCAATTCTCCCTGATTCCAAATTATCAACTTATTGTCATATACACTAATCTGAATTGGAACTGAACTATTATAATCCTTGTGTGCTACCGCATTTAACAACGCTTCACGAAAAGCCGCAGCTGGAAAAGGATATTCTTCAATTCGGTTTGCCTCTTCATATCGAATTTCAGCTTTTAAATATTTAGTTCTCAGCAAATCAAGTGTTTTTTCAATCTGCTCAAATAAATTACCATGCACTTCATCTTGATAACGCAAGTCATCATCAGAAACAAAGAACCCAATTTTTATGAACGATCCCGTGAAAAACTTATCAGGTCTCGAATGAAATAATAAAATACCCGCCCTTGATATATAACTCTCCTCGATCAAATCAAGGTTTTCTAATAACGATTGATTAGAATCATTTAAGATGTCCTCGTCAATTCGCCCACTGTTCCTGGCTTTCTTTTTGAATATACGAAAAGCCTTATCGTCAAGATCACTAATTCCAATCTTTGGCACAGGAACGCTATCCCAGGTCTTACCATATTTACGTAGTAGAAACTTATCCAATGATGCCCCTCTGAGTTCCTGCTTCGTACTTCCGCTCCTATAATGGTACTTACCTTTATAATTAACTGGATTGGGATAAGGTTCTACGTGAATTTCTATATATTTTTTCCCTTTTTCCGATAAGAGATTTATATCACAAATAATACCAAGATTGGCCACTATTTTATTTGGCAAATCATCCAGCAGCCTTTTGACATTTCTCAATCCAACAACCTCGCCCTTGTCATTTTTGCCTATATAAATTTTGCCGCCTTGAGCGTTCGCAAAACCACAAATCCATTTGAGGTATTCATCACGCCAATTTTCTTTCCATTCTATATTTTGATGTTCCTGCATACTAAAACCCAAATTTATCACGATGATGCCTTAATGATTCCTGGGACGGACGATACCTAGTATTTGAAGGCAATAATAATTCCTTCCCTTCGAATTGCTTTAAACTATAACTCGTTTCATTTATTTCAGAAAACCCAGTATTCATTAATACCTTGTAATTATCTGAAATCGAAATCAATCCCCTATCAAAAGCCCTATGAAGATTAGGGCACAAAGCAATTCCATTGGTAATAGTATCATTATAGCTTTCCGAAAATGGAATAATATGACACGCATCAATCATCGAAACATTAGAGATTGAATCAACCCTAAGTCCTGAAATACAACAAGTAAAATTATAAATTTTAGGCACTTCTTTCTTAAAAACATTGCTTCTGACAAATATCTCTTCCTGAAACTCCTCATTATTCAAAGTCTTCTGTATTTGAAGCAACCTTTTCTTATAATCTTCTTGCGGCTCATTAACAATTTGATTTTCAATATCAATCAAATAATTATCCGTTCCCGAATAATAAGACTGTTTTTTATCTTGAAAATAAGTTTCAAGCAAAAAATCAATCAAAATCTGTGAATTCTGTTTGTTTTGAAAAAGGATTGCTAATTCATTGTCTATCAAAGCATACCGAACAGCTGTAGTCAAATTAGAAAAACTCCGCATGCTGTTTTTTGATTGCACCCATAATTCACATCCCGCATTTGGCACCAATTGCCAAAAAGGTTCAGTATGCATATGATAAAAAGGCAGGGCAAAAAGACATTGGTGATTTGTATCAACAAGTAATTTCCAATTTGATTTAAACAGACCAACCAATTCCGGTACAATTGGAATTCTCTCATCCAAAAATATCTTTTGTTGAAATGCCTGAATTAAACTGATCAGTAAAATAGGTTTATGAGGAGCCCCACCATTTTTCCGGTCTCTTCTTAGCTTTTTAAAACAAGAACAATAATATACAATATCTTTTGTCAACATAAATTATTTAACATCAACGAATTACCACCATTTCACAATACAAACCAAGCACATTAAGCTATAATATTGAGTCCATTCCAGCGCTTATTCAACAAACCGAAAACTGAGTAAGTTATACGGCATAAAACGGAAACCCTTAATCTCTGATATTATGTGTTTTATCCGTTTCGACATATAAAATATTCTTTCTTAACTTTACAAATGTAGCAATTATCATCCAAAAATAAACAGAAAAAAACATCACGAACCAACTTAATTTTTGAATCCTATGCAAACACATATTGGATTGCCGTCTTGAATCCCGGCAATATCGCAGCATAAAGCAAAGCATTTTGTTTGAACAGCTCAAATCAAACGATAAAGCGCAAAAAAAGGCACACATCAGTCAATTTTTTTAAAACAAACTGATGTATGCCGGTTTTCTAAAATCCTGTTGGCATTTATCCAAAAGGCAAAAGAATCGCTGCTCCCCTACCTCAAATTCCGAAACCTGAAACTCATACTATAAGTATCGATCAGGATTTCAGAACAACTTTCGCCGCAATTCTTTGTTTTGGCTTTAATATATTTTTCCGTACTGCTCTTTTCCACATGGCTCACAGCAAATTCTTTATCGGGATAATCCAGCTTGCCATATTTAAGCTTTGCATCAATGCTGTATGCTGCATCTTTTGCAAAATCAATATTGGCCGAACCGTATTTGCCATCAATTTCGATAAATTCAAAGCCATTGGACATCAATTCAATATCAAATGAGGAGGAATAAGATTCGGCTTTCAGGCTTTTATTGAGCCGGTCAAATTTCCATTCGCTGTATTTATCGCGCACATTCAGCGAATTGGCTTCATTAGCCTGAAAATCATCATCATAACTTTCAAAAAGCACATCCGTGCAATAGCCAAAGCGGAAAGAGGAATATTTTGAAATGATGTCGATTTCCGCTGCTTTGGTGAATTTCAAGTCACAATCGTAGAGGTTAAAACGGATATTTCCACAGCTTTCGCCTTCCATTTCAGTATATTTCATCTTGCCACGGATATTGCTCAGGTTATTGATACGGAACACATCATCATAACTGTCGATGTCAATATCCTGGCAGCTGTTCCCTTCAATTTTGGAATATTTTGCGCCAATTTCCACATTGCCGGCACAATCTGCAAAAGCAATGTCACAATCATAAAGTTTTGCCTTGATGGCCTGCACATTTCCGCTCTCCACTTTGCTGTATTTCCCTTCGAGCGAATATTTTCCGCCCACCTGCCCACAATACAACTTACTGGAATACAACTCCATTGCCAGATCACCGCCAACATCCGGAAGCTGAACCGTTGAATAGCGGTTTATAATTTTCAGGTTCAGGTTTTTTGGAAAATAAATAATGTGTTCTACTTTTAATTCAGACAATCGGGCCACACTCCCATCGGTGAGCGTTATTTTAATTTTGCTGTTCCTTTGGGTCCATTCATTCCAAAAAATGGTGTTTAATTTGATGGCAGAACCCACTTTCTCCGGCTTGCACTCCTTTATGGCGCGCATCACCAGGGCCTCATCCTCATCAGAACGTCCTTTCAGCTCACGGATGATGGTTTCCACCTGGATTTCACTTTTATCCCACTCAATAAATTCCACATGGGCAGTGCGGTTGTAGAGTTCAAAAGTAGTACAGCCGCCGCATTCAACGGAACGGACAATTTTGTTGGTTTCCTGAGCACTGAGGGCCGATCCAAGCAGCAACAACAGTATCAGCACATTAAATTTCATACGGTATGTTCTCATTTTCATGTTCTTTTTGTTTTTGAATCTCGAATAAAATACGGTTTAACAATTGGATTTTCTTCTCATAATAATCCAGAAAAACCGTGATAATCTGCTCATTGCAGCAATCCTGGCCAAGGTCCTGCATATAAGCCTCATATTGTAGATCGATCTCCTTGAGTTCTTTTTGTATTTCCTTAAAACTATAGTTGCTGCTTTTCGCCAGCTCTTGGGCTTGCGTATATTTCAGGCTGATTTCGGCAACATAAACCTGCTCCTGCGCTTTAAACTCCGGATAGGCTTTGCTCAGCAATAGCTCATGTTGCTCTTTATGATGCAGCAATCCGACGGTAAGTACAATACTTAAAGCAAGCAGGAAAACGGCAGCAACTTTCCAGAAAAGCGCAGAACCATTCCTTACATTCCGCTGCTTTTGCATTCGTTGCCAGATTTTTTTGGCATCGGGCTGATGCACGTCAAAATCCGTTCTATGCTTTTTTATATAATCATCAAGCTTCATCATAAACACATAATGCTTCTTTTAACAACTTTCGGGCGCGGTTTAATTGGCTTTTGGATGTAGAAACACTGATATCCAATCGTTCGGCAATTTCCTGATGTTTCATTTCCTCAAAAGCGAAAAGCTTAAAAACCAATTGCGCCCCTTCGGGCAGATTTTCGATGGCCTGCATAATTTGCTTTGGGTCAATTTCTTCCGGCAGTTCAAAATCATCTTCCGGGATTTCCAAAAGGGCTGCATCACGAACCAGCAGGTTTTTGTTGCTGCGGATACTGTTCAGGCTTTTGTTCACGGCAATCCGCCTGACCCATGCACCAAAATTTCCATTACGCATTTCGTCCAATCGTTCAAAGGCCGTTATAAAACTTTCCTGCACCAGATCTTCTGCCAAATCGCGCCGCTTCACAATACGGAACACACTGTTATACACACAGTTGATATTCTGATCGAAGAGCTCTTTTTGCGCCCTTTGATTGCCCTTCAGGCTTTTTCGGATTAGGTATGCTTCTTTTTTTAGCAGCAAATCTGATTGGGGTTTCTAAAATTCTGACACAGGAATACCTGCATGGTTGGAATTATTCAGAAAAAAAATTCTCCGTTTAAAAGATCCTGCCTTCCCAAAAATAACCTCTTGCCTTTTCGGGCTTGGGCGGACGTTTTTGAAAAATACCGTAAACCGCTGATCCACTGCCACTCATAGCAGCATACAGCGCTCCGTTTTTATAAAAATCTTCTTTAATTTTTGCCAGTACGGGATGATGTTCAAAAATCTTTGTTTCAAAATCATTTTTAAAAACGGATCTCCATTCTTCGGGCGATTTTCCCCAGGACCCGCTCAGTGCAGGCCGGCTGTTATCACATATGATTCCGGCATAAGCCTGCGCAGTAGGGATGTGCACATCAGGGCGGATCAACTGGATATACAGTGGAAGCAGATGATCACTGGAAAGCTCCGAAAGCAGCTCTCCCCTGCCTGTCGAAAGCTGTGTTTTTCCCTTGATGAAGAACGCGCAATCAGAGCCCAGTTCCGCAGCAAGATGTTCCAGTTTTTCATCATCAAGTCCCAAAGAAAACAGCTCATTGAGCATTTTCAGGGCAAAAGCCGCATCGGATGAACCACCGCCCAATCCGGCGCCCATAGGAATAATTTTATGCAGGTGCATATGAACTGCAGGAACGGAATAGCGTGCATGCATCAGTTCCCAGGCTTTCACCACCAGGTTTTTGGAAGGATCGCCCGGAACGGGAAGCCCACCGGAGCTAAAACGAAATTTCCCATCCGGTGCAGGGATGATTTCCAGCATATCCCGCAAGGGGATTTCCTGCATGATGCTTTCAATTTCATGAAATCCATCATTCCTTTTAAAAAGAATATGCAGTCCAATATTAATTTTACAAACGGGATATGTGATCATGCGCAGTAATTTTGAACGAAAATACAGAATTTCATTTTCCAATTTAAGCTATCACACACATTCGATCAAAATCCCGTCGGAATAATTGCCGGATTTTGCCTATTTTTGAGCAATACAAAAAAGACTATGCCAATACTCAGCTCCGTACTGTCCTGGTTGATCAAAAAGAGGATCCATCAAATTGAACTCTTCTTAAAATACCCACAAGATGTACAAAACGAATGGTTTAAGAAATTGACTTCTACAGCCCGTGATACCGAATGGGGCAAAAAATACGATTATGCCGGCATGCGCAGCCTGCGCGATTTCCAGGAACGCGTGCCCATCAGCGAATATCAAAACCTGCAGCCTTATATCGAACGCCTGATGAAAGGCGAACAAAACCTTTTGTGGCCCAGCGATATAAAATGGTTTGCAAAATCTTCGGGCACAACGGGTTCCAAAAGCAAATTCATTCCCGTTTCGCAGGAATCGCTCGAAGAATGCCATTACAGCACCGGCAAGGATATGCTCACATTATACCATCATGCGGTGGGAGATTCCGATATTTTCAAAGGAAAAGCACTTGGGGTTGGTGGTTCGCACGACATCACCACCATCAACAATGAAACCTATCTTGTTGGCGACCTTTCGGCCATTTTAATGCAAAACCTGCCCTTTTGGGCTGAATTGAAACGTACGCCCAACCTTTCCATAGCTTTGATGGACGAATGGGAGAGCAAAATTGAAAAAATGGCACGGGTCACCAGTCAGGAAAATGTGACCAATATTTCAGGCGTTCCTTCCTGGATGTTGCTGTTGCTGCGGCGCATACTCGAAATCACCGGCAAAAACCATATTCATGAAGTATGGCCCAACCTGGAAGTTTTTTTCCATGGCGGCGTCAGTTTTTTGCCTTATCGCGCACAGTTTGACCAGATTATCCAGCGCCACCGCATGCACTATTTTGAAGTATATAATGCATCCGAAGGCTTTTTCGGAATACAGGACCGGCGCGGCTCCGACGAAATGCTGCTGATGCTCGATTATGGCATTTTCTATGAATTTATGCCCATGGATCAGCTCGGGCAGGAACACCCCAAACTGCTCACCCTCGATCAGGTTGAAAAAGGAGAAAATTACGCTCTGGTCATTTCTACAAATGCCGGTTTGTGGCGTTATCTTATTGGCGATACCATAACGTTTACTTCTACAAACCCATACCGCATACGCATCACCGGACGTACCAAAAGTTTCATCAATGCCTTTGGTGAAGAAGTGATTGTGGACAATGCCGACAAAGCTTTTGCTACTGCCTGCCGTAAATGCGATGCCGTAATTGAAGAATATACCGGCGGACCGGTTTTCTTAGACAGTGGCCAAAAAGCCCGTCATGAATGGTTTGTTGAATTCCGCAAAGCACCGCAGGACCTGGACTATTTCAACGTAACTTTCGACAATGCCCTCAAATCGCTTAATTCGGATTATGAAGCCAAACGCTACCGCAATATGATCCTTCAGGCGCCGGACATAAAGCAACTGCCCGAAGGAACTTTTTACGAATGGCTCAAGATAAAAGGAAAACTCGGCGGCCAGCATAAAGTGCCCCGTTTGTCCAACAACAGTAAAATCCTCGACGAAATAAAATCAATACTCCATGAAAAATAAAGCCTGTTTACTGTTCCTGTTTTTCATTGCAGGGACAACAATATTTGCGCAAAACTACCGCTACGAACAGCTCCGCACTTTCCCGGCAGAAGCTTCTGCAATTTATACAGATGCGGATGCCAATTTCTACCTGAAACATGATCTGCTGCTCAAAAAATATGACCAGGATGGAAATTTCATTGCCGAATTCGACAGCTATTTCTTTTCCGATTTTGGCGCAGTAGATGTCAGTGATATGTTCCGAGTGCTGGTCTTTTATCCCGAAGCCAATATGCTGGCCATTTTGGATGAAGGCATTCAAAATATCCGCGACACAATAAATTTTGATCAGCTGGGCTTTGATGTTGAAGCCGTTTGCAATGATCAAAATGCCGACGGCTACTGGATTTATGATGCAGCAAAATCGCAGCTGGTTCACCTGGCGCACAGCACAAAGGTTTTGCAGCGCTCAGAATCTTTTACGAAACTCGGATACGGGATGTTCAGTCCCAAACAATTGCTGGTTGCCGAAGGACGCGTCTATGCCATTGACCCCGTCGGTGGACTGATGATTTTCGATGAAAACGGCCATTTTCTGAACCAGCAGATGATCAGCGGCATTCATAACGCAACATTTTATCAGGGACAGTTGCAATGGTTTGCCAACCGGCTGATGAATTTTTATAATCCCATCACGCAGGAGCAAAACGAAACCACCCTGCCGGGAACCGCGCTTTACCGTGGTGCGGCCATGAACTATGGCATCGTACCGGGGCATATTTATCTTTTTGACGACAGCACACTCTATATTTACAGTTTTCAATAAACGCAATTTCATTTTTATGATTCGTGCAAGAGTCATTATCTTTGCACATTTAACCGAACATTCATCCAAAAGAAATAAAGCATGCACATAGCCATTGCAGGAAATATCGGCTCCGGGAAAACCACCCTGGCCGGTTTGCTCGCCAAACAATACGGATGGGAAGCCCATTACGAAGACGTTGATTCCAACCCATATCTGCACAGTTTCTACGAGGATATGCAGCGCTGGTCTTTTAACTTGCAGGTGTATTTCCTGAACAGCCGCTTCCGGCAAATTGTCGATATCCGAAACAGCGGAAAAACCATTATTCAGGATCGTACCATTTATGAAGACGCCTATATTTTTGCGCCCAACCTGCACGACATGAACCTGATGTCTTCGCGCGATTTTGATAATTACACATCACTTTTTGAGCTGATGAGTTCTTTTATCCAGGCGCCCGACCTGCTGATTTACCTTCAGGCCACCGTCCCTACCTTGGTAAACCAAATCCAGAACCGTGGCCGCGAATACGAAGAAGCCATCCGTCTGGATTACCTCAAACGCCTGAACGAACGCTACGAAGCCTGGATCAGCAAATACGATATCGGCAAATTGCTGGTAATCCCTGTTGATGATATCGATTTCATCAAAAGGCCCGAAGACCTCGGAATGATTATGGATAAAATCAATGCAGAGATCCACGGACTTTTCTAAACTATGAGCGATTTCCACGGAATAATACCGGCACGCTTTGCGTCCACCCGTTTTCCGGGCAAGCCATTGGCTGATATCAATGGCAAAAGCATGGTGATGCGTGTTTTTGAACAAGCCCAAAAAAGCGGGGTTTTCAAAAGCCTGTGCATTGCTACTGATGACGAACGCATTTTCAATCATGTGCGCCATCATGGCGGAAACGCGCGCATGACGGCAGCACATCACCGGAGCGGAACCGAGCGCTGTGCAGAAGTTGCGGAACATTTGCTTCGCGAAGGCCGGGCGGTCGAAGAAGACATCATCATCAACATTCAGGGCGACGAACCCTATATTGCCACAAAGCAGATAAAAAAAGTTGCCGGCATATTTTCCTCAGCCTCAGCGGGCATCGCCACGCTCATCAAAAAGATTGAAAATCCTGCGGAACTTTTCGATGAGAACACCGTTAAAGCCGTCCCCGGAGCAGGAAACAGAGTGCTTTATTTCAGCCGGCTTCCCGTGCCATTTTTGCGTTCCAAACCAAAGGACGAATGGCTGCAAAACGGAAACTGGTTTAAGCACATCGGAATGTATGCTTACCGTATTGGCATCCTGAAAGAAATCAGCAAACTGGAAGCAGTAAATGCAGAAATTGCAGAATCGCTCGAGCAGTTGCGCTGGCTGGCACAGGGATACAGCATTTATTATGCTGAAACAAGCAGGGAAAGCATTTCGGTTGATTGTCCGGACGACTTGTTAAAACTTATAAACAAGACTTGATTTCTCTAAAAATCAGGACTATATTTGTGAAATTTGATTCATCATGGCGAAAGAACTTACATCATTTATCAGCGAATTATTATACGATCACGAATGCATCATAGTGCCCCGTTTGGGTGGTTTTCTGGCGCGATATCAGGGCGCAAGCATACATCCGGTACAGCACACATTCACACCGCCCACACGAACAGTGGTTTTTAATCCGGCACTGCTCGAAAACGACGGTTTACTGATCAATTATATCGCCCGGCGTAAACGCATCAGCTATGATGAAGCAGCAGAATGGGTTCAATCAGAAATTGTAGCAATCCTGAACGGTTTGAAGCAGAATAACGAACAGGAACTGCCCGGACTGGGAATCCTGAAACGCAATGCGGAACAACGCCTGCTTTTTATCCCGAATGATGCCGCCAATTTCCTTCATGATGCTTATGGCCTCGGCACATTCGTATCGCCGGCAATCCGTCGCGAAAGCCGTTTGCAGGCCGAAAAACGCGTGATCAAAGCACAACGCCGTGCCGAAAAAACATTCACCGGATCATGGCATTCCGTAATCTGGCCCGCAGCCGCTGCAGTAGCGGTTATCGGAGTACTTTCGTGGACAGTGTACAGCCAGTTTTTCCGTACCAGCCAGTACTCCAACGACTTTATTCCCATAACCCAAAAAGAACAGCCAGTTACCCAAACAAACGAGATTACAATCCCCGAAATAAAAACGGAACAGGCTTCCATTTTGCCAACACAAACTGAGGGTACGGGAAAACAAAAACCAGAAGCCCGGGAGACTATTGTTGACGAAACCATCGTTGAAGAAAACACCGAAGACAAGAGCACCTATAATGCCGAACCGGATTTCTCTTCGGCAGCAGCTCCGGCAGTACAGGAGGAAATCATGGACAGCCCGGCAAATGATTACTACATCATTTGTGGTAGCTACCTAAACAAAGCCAAAGCCCGCAAATTTTACCAAAGGCTCATCAATCAGGGCTATGACGCACAAATCCTCGGCCCTTACGAAAACGGACGCGTGCGCATCAGTTGCGCCCATTATACCGATCAGGAAGCCGCAGCTCTTCGCCTGGACGAAATCCGGAAAATTATCCGTAAGGATGCATGGATTTTGGAGGAGCCAACGAATTAAGCACGATATTTTAAATGCGGCACTGTCGTAAAACGAAACAGCCTGGAATTATTTTCGGGCTGTTTTGGTTTAACCTGCCTTATTCACAAAATATTCTATTACGCGCCCAAACCGCTGCAATAGAAAGAAATGCTATCTTTTTAGTGCTCAAAATAGCTACGGCTATTCCTGTGCGCCAAAAATCTGCGCTTCCTTTCTCTTATTGCGGTTTGAACGCTCATAACGAAATTTCATGAATAAAGCAGGTTAAAAGATTCTGATACATTTTAATTTGCCCAAAGAGGCAATACGAATCACTTGGCTCAATAGATTTTTTATTTTTGCGGCAAAATTTATTTAAGTGGGCAAAAAGAACAAAAAGCAAAAATTCGCTGAAGTAGAAAGCTTCCCAAACTTTTTTCAGCCAGGTTATTTCGACATACAAGACAATGGCTTTCCATTGAAAGGAAAATGGAATAAAGAATATTTCAAAAACGACAACCCCATCATTGCTGAATTTGGCTGTGGGAAAGGCGATTATACGTACAATCTTGCCAAAAAAAATCCCAATAAAAATTATATCGGGATGGATTTAAAAGGCAACCGCATTTGGAAAGGCGCCAAAGACAGCATCAAGGATGGGCTTAGCAATGTAGCTTTTGTGCGTGGCCAGGTGCAGCATGTGCAGGAATATTTTGAGCCCGGCGAGCTTTCCGAAATATGGATTACTTTTCCCGATCCACAACTCGAAAAGCCCCGCCACCGTAAGCGCTTTACACATCCCGCTTTTCTGGAGCGCTACCGCAATATCCTTGCGCAGGATCATCTGATACACCTAAAAACTGATAGCGATGTTTTTTTCGATTACACCCTGGAAATCCTGAAAGAAGAAGGTATTGAGCCGATTATTTGCTCCTATGATGTATATACTGATCCGGAAATTGAAGAAAACGCTCCGGAGGTAAAGGAAATCCAAACTTTTTATGAACGCATGTGGCTGGCGGAAGGCCGCCTTATAAAGTACCTGCGTTTCTGCTTGAATCCAACAAACAATGGATAAAGACTCCTTTTTTGAACGGGTCTATGCTGTTACGGAGCAAATCCCTTATGGAAGGGCAACATCCTACGGAGCCATTGCACGCTATCTGGGATCAGGTCGGTCGGCACGAATGGTTGGCTGGGCCATGAACAATGCACACAGCCTTCCGCGCAACATCCCGGCACACCGTGTGGTAAACCGCAATGGGCAATTGACCGGAAAACATCATTTCGGAAGCCCCGATTTAATGCAGCAATTACTCGAAAACGAAGGAATTGGCGTAGAAAACGATCAAATTATTAACTTTGAAGAATATTTCTGGGATCCAACAAAAGAATTGGCAACAGATTAACCATTAGAATATAGCGCTCAGCGCCTAAACCAAACAACATCAATTTATGAAAAAACTGATTTTTTCCCTTTTTGCATTGGCCATTGTACTGGCCTCTTGCAATCCAAAACCAGCAGATCAGAAAAAAACTGCCGCAAATGAAAACGAGGAAATACGCATGAAAGTTGAAGAATTTGTCCCCGTGAAACTCACTACGGACGTCAGCAAACTCACTGAAAGCGAAAAGCAAATGATCCCATTAATGATCGAAGCTGCCCAAATCATGGATAAGCTTTTCTGGGAACAGGCTTATGGCGACAAAGCCCAACTGATGGCTGAAATTCAGGATCCATGGACGAAAAAATTTGCGGAAATCAATTACGGCCCATGGGAACGCCTCAACGGCAACAAGCCCTTTGTAAAAGGTGTGGGACCAAAACCAAAAGGAGCTTGTTTTTATCCAAAAGACATGACTGTTGAGGAATTTGAGGCTTTTGACAATCCGGAAAAAACCAGCCTTTATACGCTCATCCGCCGCGATGATGCAGGAAACCTCATAGTTGTGCCTTATAGCGAAGCTTATAAAGAAGAGCTCACAAAAGCGGCCGACCTGATCCGCAAAGCATCTGAAATCGCTGAAGATCCCGGCCTCAAAAAATATCTCAGCCTCCGTGCCGATGCATTACTGAGCGACGACTATTACCCAAGTGATAACGCATGGATGGACATGAAAAACAACGGAATTGATTTTGTTGTTGGCCCCATTGAGAATTATGAAGACCATTTGTTCCAGTATAAAACCGCATTCGAATCATTTGTTTTGGTAAAAGACAAAGAATGGAGTAGCAAAGTATTGCGCTACGCCAGCCTGCTTCCAGAGCTGCAAACCACACTTCCCGTTGCCGACGAGTATAAAAAAGAAGTACCCGGCAGCTCCAGCGACCTTGGCGTTTATGATGCTGTTTACTATGCCGGAGATTGCAATGCAGGCAGCAAAACCATCGCCATCAACCTGCCCAACGATCCACGCATCCACGTGGATAAAGGCAGCCGCAAGCTCCAATTGAAAAACTCCATGAAAGCCAAATTTGATAAAATCCTGGTTCCGATCAGCGAAATCCTGATTGCAGAAGACCAGCGCAAGCACATCAAATTTGATGCTTTCTTTGAAAATACCATGTTCCATGAAGCAGGCCACGGACTGGGCATCAAGCAAACCATTAACGGCAAAGGCGGTGTACGCGAAGCGCTTAAAGACACTTATTCTGCCATTGAAGAAGGCAAAGCCGATATTCTCGGGCTTTATCTTGTAACTAAACTCAACGAAATGGGCGAATTCGAGAACAAAGACCTGATGGACAATTTCGTAACCTTTATGGCAGGTATTTTCCGCTCAGTACGTTTTGGCGTTTCCAGCTCGCACGGCATGGCCAATATGGTCCGCTTTTACTATTTCCAGGAAAAAGGCGCCTTCACACGTGATGAAACCACAGGAACCTATAGCGTGAATTTCGATAAAATGAAGCAGGCCATGATTGACCTCGCCGAAATGATCCTGACCATTCAGGGTGATGGCAATTATGATGCCGCCAAAAAGCTCCTCGACGAAAAAGGCAGCATCCGTCCTGAGCTGCAAGCCGACCTCGACCGCATTTCAGATGCCCATATTCCACGTGATATTGTTTTCGAGCAAGGCGTGGAAGTACTTGGACTGAAATAAGAATAAACAACATATTTCTGAAGAACGCTCCGCCTGATGGTGGGGCGTTTTTTTTGCCAGACTTCTTGCATTATTAAAACTATTTGGTAATTTTGCCAAATATAAAAACACTATACAATGCACCGCATCATTATTTCATGTATCTGCCTTATGTTCGCGTACAGTGGATTTAGTCAGGAAACCGTAAAAGTCAAAGCAAAAGACGCACTCGAAATTATCAAAAACAGAGACAGGGCCACATCAGTAATCATTGATGGAAGAAGCGAGGAAATGTTTTTGAAGAAACACATCGCCGGAGCCATTTATATCGACGCATTTCAAAAAGATGTATCCGAAAAGCTCACTCCATTTTTAGAAAAAAGGGAAATCATTGTGTATTGCACCAGCAATAAAAGGGCTGGAATTTTGGTACAAAAGCTAGAGGAACTGAAATACGGAGGAAAAATAATTTTCATTACCGACGGAATAAAAGGGTGGATTGCAGCAGGATATAAAACCATTGACATCGATAAAACGGAATAAATATGAACAAGGAAATAGAACAAGAATTTTCAGAAAAAGCAGACATTTTCAAAGCTTTGGCACATCCAACACGCTTGTATATAATCCATGCTGTGAAAGATAAAAGCATGTCGGTAAAAGAACTCACCGAGGCCGTTGGCGTTGACATTTCTACTATGTCGAAGCATCTTGATATATTAAAAAAGCACAAAATCATTGAAGGCCAGAAAGTTAAAAATTATATCTACTACAAATTAAGCATCCCCTGTGTACTCGATTTTATGAACTGCGCCCTTAAAGTGATCAATAAAAAATAAAAATTTTATACAATTATTTGGCCATTTTGCCAAATATAAAACTACCATCCATGAATGAAATAGAAAATGTAATCAGCAACATGGACTTCCAATATTTTGGAACAGCCCAACACAAAATGTCCCCGGAAGCATTTCTGGCAGCCGAAAACACACTGCTCCTCGATGTAAGGGCACAGGAAGAACTGGAAACCGTAAAACTGCCCTTGAAACATCATTGTGATGTGCTGGAAATCCCTACACATGAAGTGCCCGCACGACTGAACGAAATCCCCAAAGACAAAACAATCGGTGTTTTTTGTTCTGCCGGAGTCCGCGCAACAATCATTTTTGCCTACCTCAAAAGCAAAGGCTATGAAAAAGTTAAAATTATACCGGGCGGATATCCAACCCTCATGGAAGCCCTTATGCCCGGAAAACTCTACAAACACCTCAATAAGTAAGTAAAATTATGAATATATGGATACTAGCGGTCATCATTATGCTGATCGCTTTTTTGATGACCATGACCGGTCGCGGCGGCGGGAACTTTTTTGTATTGGCTCTAGTTTTATCAGGGATTACAATGAACCTGGCTGCTTCCACAGGCCAGTTTATCCTGATGTGCTCCTCGCTAATGGCAACGATACTGTTTAGCAAGGAAAAGAAAAACCACTGGAAACTCACGATACTTCTAGGGGTTTTGATATTTTTCTCGGCTTTTGCTGGTGGGTTTTTCGGCCAGTATTTTAATGAAAAAGCACTAAAAATAACTTTTGCCATTGTTATGTTTGCCGCAGCCTTACTGATGTTGAAAAAGCCTAAACAGAAGCTAAAGAGCAAGCACAAATGGATTATCGCTTTAAATTCAAACGGAGAAACTTATCATGTAAATCTGGCCGTCACCGTTCCAATTGTGTTACTAACAGGGTTTCTTTCGGGAATGGTGGGTGTTTCCGGAGGTTCGTTTTTGGTCCCCTTAATGCTTTTAACGATGAGCGTTCCCATGCATGTAGCGGTTGGCACTTCTACAATGCTGGTCACCATTTCGGCTGCAGCAGGATTCTTTGGCCACCTGGGCGCCGGGCTTTTTGACCTAAACCTGGCAATCCCTTTGGCATTTGGCGGAATGATCGGTGGCTTTGCCGGAGCAAAAATGGCGCTCAGTTCAAAACCCAAAAACCTGAAATACCTTTTTGCCGGAACACAGCTCGTAGCTGCGGTCATTATGATATTTGATGTTCTATGATTTTATCAAAAATAACACAAATTAGATCGCAATTAAAGCGAAACCATATCCTTACCCATTGAGATGTCCTTATACCATTTGGTTTATAAACATCCAATCTAACCTGAATAATTCACAAACCATTCTATTACGAACGCAAACCGCTTCAACAGAAAGGAATGCTCTGTTTCCGGTACTCAAAATAGCTACGGCTATTCCTGCGTGCCGAAAACCTGTGCTCCCTTTCTCTTATTGCGTTTTGCATTCTCATGACGAAGATTTATGAATTAATCAGGCTAAACCTGATACAGATTCCTTTCACCGCAAAGCCATAATCATTTGAGCGGACTGCGTGCCGGGAGGAATCTGCACCGGGATATTCAGATAAAATATTTGTCTGAGCTTTAATCGAATAGATAATAACACTATATTTGATTTCAATTTATTGCAAACCAATAAACCCCATCCCATGAAATCAAATGTTGCCTGCTTTTTAGCAATACTTTTGTTTAGCTGCTTCTCATTTTCCTGCAGCAAAGAAAATTCCGATTCCGAAATAAAACCGATCACGAATCATCAGCAAGAACTTCAGGAGCTTACCGACAATACCTGGAATGATTTTGTGGCTGGCAAGGAAAATTATCCCGGCGGATATGCCTTAAAAATTATTGCGCCCGCCGGCGAGTATTATGTAGCTTGCGGCGATTTATCAGAAACCACAGAACATACGCATTTCAGGGCAGCCAGCACAACAAAAACCTATACGGCTGCTGCAATTATGCTGCTTCACCAGGAAGGGAAGCTCAATATAGACCATAAAATCACAGCAAATATTCCAGGAAGTGAGCAGCCTTATCTACCTGAAACAGAAAATTTCGACATCCCTTTTAAAGAGGATATCACCATCAAATTATTGCTTCAGCACCGTGCCGGCATGTGGGATATTATCAATCAGGATATTCCTGATACCGTTAGCGAACCTTATGCGGGAATGCGTTATTGCGACTATATAACGGATATACTGCAGCAGCCCGATCACACATTTACCATCGAGGAAACGGCTGGAATCGTTTCAAAACATCAGCTTTATAATTCAAAACCCACCACTGAATTCCACTATTCGGATACCGGTATGGGGCTGCTCGGCCTGATCATCGAACGCGTTTCGGGCAAAAGATATGATCAGTTCCTCGCTGAAAATTTCCTGAAACCCTTAAACCTCAACAACACCCATTTCCCATTTTTGGGCACTGATATCAGTCTGCCGGAACCCTATGCCCCTTCATGGGTTTTCGTTGAAGGGCAAATTATTGAAGTTCCTTTTCACAATGTCTCCATGCATGTGGCTGAAGGCAATATGGTTACCACGCCACATGATCTGGCCCACTGGACAAAAAATCTATATACCGGAAAAGCAGGTATTAACTACGAAAATGTCCGCTTTTATATGATGGATTGCCTGCCTACATTTGAATCGCATCAGAATTACGGATTGGGCACTGTTTTTACACCCGATCTGGGTTATGGCCATAATGGAGGCCATGTGGCATTTTTTACGGTAGCGCGTTACAATCCCGAAAACGACCTCACTGTTGTGATGTACACCAACATCTGGGATTTCAATATTATGATGAACGATATGATGGCGGAACTTCTACAAATGTATTCCGCTCTTTATCAGCTTGATGATATCCTAAAAAATCAATAAAACCAGAAATAAAACCAATTTGGAATTTATTGTCCAGCCATAAAACACATCAAAAAATGAAACGAAGACAATTCTTATTCCGCGCTGCAGCTGCAGGCACCGGAGCTGTGATCCTTCCAAGCTTATGGGGATGTTCGAAAGATGATGATACTGAAATCATCCCTGTAAAACCGGAAAGCCACCCTTTTTTCAAATACCTCGAAGCTTCGGGCAGCCACTATGAAGTTGGAAAACAAATCGGTGCAAATTTTTCCAAAGAGATCCAATCATCACGAATGGCCTTGCGAGACCTTTTGACTGCAATAAACGCCATTATTGACAGCGCCCCCGATGTATTTTATACGCCTTTTCTGGAAGCCAGCCAGAAATTTTTTCCGGATTATATTGATGAAATTCAAGGGATTGCGGATGGCTGCAAGCTCAGCTTTAAAGATATTTTCAGCAGCAATATTTTTATGGAGGTTTACTATTTGTATTATGAATTATCGGGCAAAAAGGCCGTACAACTCCCTGATAATCTGGGATGTAGCACGCTGGCTTATTCAAAAGACGGAAAATTATTCCTGGCGCATAACGAAGATTTGTTTACCAGCTTTCTGAACAGCATGTACCTTGTAAAACTGTCGGTCAAAGGCAAGCCCGACATTCTCGGCTTAAGCTATCCGGGTATGCTCATGGGCGTTCCGCCTGGCATGAACGAAGCAGGAATTGTGCAAAGTGGCAACGATATCTCAGGGCTGCACATAGAACCATCCGTTCCTGCGGCTTTTCATTTTCGCTCGGTGATGGATGCCCAAAATCTTGACGATGCCATTGCGCGTGCAAGCATCCCGCAAAGAGCCAAAACAATGACGCATAATATCGGTTCTTTTACCGAAAAACGCATTGTAAGCATTGAAGCAGCTCCGGAAGTAAGAAGCCAAAAAGAAATTTCAGGCATGTATGTGCATACCAATCACTTTATTGATGACGCCACAAAAGAAATTGCACAGGATGAAAGTGTATTTCCCTCTTCCTTTGGGCGCTTTGATACATTAACCGCCAATGCAGCGCCTTATGGTGAAAAACCAGATGATATTCATGACGCGCTTTTTACGGAATTAATGTCATCGCACGAAGGTGAATATACGCCTTGTGTACACGATCAAAACGGATCCAGCACACTTTCCCATACAGTTTTTGATTTTCAAGAGAAAAACTGGAAGCTCTATTATTCAAATCCCTGTTTGGGTCGTGTAAAAACATACGAAAGCTTTTAAAATCCCCATAAAACAAACATCATGAAAAAAATCAGTCTGTTTCTCATCGCTTTGATTATCAGCATGCTGTCATTTAGCCAGAATGAATCGAAAACAACATCAAGCACACAAAATATCTCTTCACAGTTTGACTATAGCGACCTCCCCTGGACACAAGCATTTGACTCGCTTCATGCCGTATTGAAGTTGCGCTACCCATATACTGATTGGAAAGCAATTCAATGGGACGAAAAATATTCCATAACAAAACCGGAAATTGACAATGCACAGAGCAATTCTGATTCCATCGCATTTATAAAAAGCCTTTATGAATATTTTTTCAGCATACCCGATGGGCACAATAGTTTTTCGGGCATACCCGCTTATTACAAATCAGAAATTGCAGGCGGCACGTACGGTTTTAACCTCACACCTCTCGATGACGGAACATTTGCGGTAAGCATTATTGATCCGGAAAGTCCCGCTTACGCACAGGGGTTGCGCACCGGTGACATAATCACGAAACGAAACGGAATCAATATTGATGAGATCGCGGCATTGGAATGCACCAACCCGTATTTTAACTACGCAACGCAGCAAGGCCGGTTATTCAGCCGCGGCTTGATGATGACACGGGCAGCAGCTGGCACTGAAGTTACTTTCACTTTTGATGATGGTGCAGAAATGAACCTGACCGCTTATGATGACAATATGCTGCTTTTTATCAGTGGATTCTATAATACGGCACCGTCTTCAGAAAACGACTCTTTGGTTACCTACCGCATGATGGAAAATAACATTGCCTATTTACGCATCACACAAGAAGCAGCGGAATGCCTGACTGTAGCCGAAATGCTGCAATTCGAAGATTTCCTGACTGTAAAAAAGGCCATTCAGTATTTCAACGATAATGATGTACAAAAAATGATTGTTGATCTGCGCGGAAATCTTGGCGGAAATGATTTGCAAGCAGCTGTAACTATGGGATTGTTTTATCAAAATCCATCATTTTACGAATACATTACCGGCACTTATGATGACGACTACGCCATTGATATTATGCTGCAAACTGAACCGCTCCAGCCTTTATTTGAAGGAGAGATAGCCGTTTTGGTTGATCCGAACTGCGTCAGCACTGGCGAAGGTTTTGCCATGATGTTTGATCGGCTCGACAACGCCCATATTGTATCTCATTGGGGCACAAATGGTTCATTTGGGATGGTGGATCACGATCCTGTGCTGCTGCCACTCGATATTTCCATATCATTTGCTCAGGCTCGTTCTTTGGATGAAAACCAGAAAATCCAACTCGATTCAGATTCCCTGCTGCATGGAGGTGTACAGCCCGACATAAAAGTTCCTCTTACGCGCGAAAGCCTGATCCAACAGTGGACAGATGGCATCGATGTGCAGTTGGAATATGCCATCAGCCTGTTATCTGAAGTACATGAAGTTGATGATACCAGCGGCATCCTGATTTATCCCAATCCCTGCCAGGATCGATTTACCATCAGGCAAACCCGGCCAGGAAATGAAAGTTTCAGATTGGAAATTTTCACTATTGACGGACGAAAGCTCCTCAGCCAGCAATTTTCTTCAAATCAGGCTGAAACTGAAATTGATGTCAGCCTTCTGAAAACAGGAATATATCTCTGGCAAATCAAAGGTCAAAACGGCAGAAGGCATGGGAAATTAGTTGTTGTTGAATAGATTTTAAACAAAAACTGTCTTTTCGGACTTTTATTTTCACACCAATCAAAGGAAAGATGCAGCCTGAAATTAAAATGCGGGACTACGATTTGCCTGACATCAACATCTTAAACCATTACCAGCCCGGAAAAGAATTTTTCCTCTGGCAGCCCGATCTGCTGGCTATTGTTTTGGGCCGTTCCAATAAAGCAGAAAAAGCATTGAATATAGAGCATGTCCTCGCGGATCAGGTTCCGGTTTTTAAACGGCCTTCCGGAGGCGAAAGTGTGATCCTCAGTCCGGAAAGCCTGGTCGTATCTGCTGTCGGCGATTTCAAAATACACCGCAAACCCGCCGACTTCTTCAGATATTGCAACAATATAATTATTGCTGCACTGGAGCAAATGGATGTAAAAAACCTGGGACAGAAAGGCATCAGCGATATCAGCATAGGCGAAAAGAAAATTCTGGGCTCATCCATGTACAAACATCCGGAACGCTGGTTTTACCATGCCGTGCTCAATATCGGCATTGATCCCAAACTCATAGGCCGCTATCTGGCACATCCTTCACGAGAGCCCGACTATCGCCTGGGGCGGAAGCATGAGGATTTTGTAACATCCTTACAAAAAGAAGGTTACAAAATCGACATAACAGAATTAAAACAGAAAATTGCCCGTGGATTTTTGCTATAAATACCTATTCCAATCAAACTGAATAATTACTACTTTTGCAGCCATGAAAGACATCAGGAATTTTTGTATCATAGCCCATATTGACCACGGGAAGAGTACGCTGGCAGACAGGATGTTACAGCTCACACAGACTGTTTCCGAGCGTGATTTGCAAGATCAGGTTTTGGACGATATGGACCTTGAACGCGAGCGCGGCATCACTATTAAGAGCCACGCCATCCAAATGAATTATACCCGCGAAGGGGAAACCTACCGCCTTAATCTTATAGATACTCCCGGTCACGTTGATTTTTCCTACGAAGTTTCCCGCTCCATTGCAGCCTGTGAAGGCGCGCTTTTGATTGTGGACGCAACGCAGGGAATCCAGGCACAAACAATCAGCAACCTTTATCTGGCTTTGGAAAATGACCTGGAAATCATCCCCATTCTCAATAAAATGGATTTGGATGCAGCCATGCCCGAAGAAGTCAGCGAACAAATTGTTGACCTCATTGGCTGCGATGAAGACGACATTATTCCCGCCAGTGGCAAAACCGGATTTGGTGTTGAGCGCATCCTTGATGCAATTATCGACCGCGTCCCGGCGCCCAAAGGCGAACCCGACGAGCCGCTTCAGGCTTTGATTTTCGATTCTGTTTTCAACTCATTCCGTGGCGTAATTGCCTATTTCCGTATCCTGAACGGGAAAATGGCCAAAGGCGATCATGTAAAATTTGTAAATACCGGTAAAAAATATCATGCCGACGAAATTGGTGTGCTCAAGCTGGGCATGGATTCCAAAAAGGAGCTTTCGGCAGGTGATGTAGGTTATATAATTTCCGGCATCAAAACCAGCACCGAAGTAAAAGTAGGCGACACCATCACACATGTGGAAAACCCCTGCGATAAAGCTGTGAGCGGTTTTGAAAACGTAAAACCCATGGTTTTTGCAGGTATTTATCCCGTTGATGCCGACGATTATGAAGACCTGCGCGCCTCACTGGAAAAGCTACAGCTCAATGATGCTTCCCTCACTTTTGAGCCTGAATCATCAGCAGCACTGGGATTTGGTTTTCGTTGCGGTTTCCTCGGACTGCTCCATATGGAGATTGTACAGGAACGCTTAGACCGCGAATTCGATATGAACGTAATCACTACCGTTCCCAACGTATCATACAAAGCCTACACAACTAAAAATGAGGTTTTTGAAGTGCACAACCCTTCCGGTTTGCCCGAGCAAAAATACCTCGACTATATCGAAGAGCCTTATATCACCGCCAATATCATCACCAAATCGGATTTTGTTGGTGCTATTATGAACCTTTGCATTGGCAAACGAGGAACGCTCAAAAACCAAACCTATTTGACCAGCGAGCGTGTGGAAGTGATTTTTGAAATGCCACTGGGCGAAATCGTTTTTGATTTTTACGATAAGCTCAAAAGCATTTCCAAAGGTTATGCTTCTTTCGATTATTATACTTCCAGCTATCAGCGCGCAAATTTGGTAAAACTTGATATCCTGCTCAACAGCGAATCTGTGGATGCCCTATCAACCCTCATCCACCGCGACAACGCCTATGATTTTGGCCGCAAGATGTGCGTGAAGCTGAAAGAACTCATTCCGCGCCAGCAATTCGATATCGCCATCCAGGCAGCTATTGGCGCCAAGATCATCGCCCGCGAAACCATTAAAGCCGTGCGTAAAGATGTTACGGCCAAATGTTATGGTGGCGACATCACACGAAAGCGCAAACTGCTCGAAAAACAGAAAAAAGGGAAAAAACGCATGCGCCAGGTAGGTAATGTGGAAGTGCCGCAAACGGCTTTCCTTGCTGTCTTGAAACTAGACTAAACGCCAATTCAGAACATCTGAATGAAGCACATAATATTTTTCGGAAACGGGCTTTCGGGCTCGTTTTTTTTGTGAAAAAAGAGCATCTTAAAAAACAGTCATGATTCCAGATAGCCATAAGACACAAATTATCAAAACCTGCAAAAATTGCAAGTTTTGATAATTTAAGGTATCTTTGTCTTATGGAAGAATTAATAAACCGGCAAGAGTATATTGATAAGTTATTGTCTTACAAAGACAAAGGCCTTATTAAAATCGTAACAGGGCTGCGTCGTTCAGGGAAATCAACTTTATTGGATTTATACAAAACCAAACTTATTGAAACGGGAATAAAACCTGAACAAACGCAATTATACAACTTTGAATTGCCTGAAAATTTTCTGGAAAAAAGCTGGGAATCCATCTATTTTGATATAAAGTCGAAACTTGTCCCGGACTCAAACAACTACATTTTTCTTGATGAGATTCAAAACATACCTGATTTTGAGAAACTGGTTGACGGGCTTTTTGCGAACAAAAACATTGATGTCCATATCACGGGATCCAACGCATACCTGCTGTCAGGCGAATTAGCTACTTTACTTAGCGGACGGTACATAGAGATATCGATATTGCCTTTTTCGTTTAAAGAGTACTTGAAATTCCGAAAAATAGATTACCACAACAAGTACTTAAATTATGAAGCACTCTTCTTTGATTTCGTAAACGAAACATCCCTGCCAAAAGGGGTTGAATTACGAAAAGAAGGCTATGACAAAATATATGAATACCTGGAGGCAATCTATACTACCATCATTGAAAAATACATTACACAACGGTACAAGATCAACGATAAACGTGCCTTTAGCAATGTAGCAAAATTTGTAGCATCAAATATTGGCAACCAAGTTTCGCCCAGCAGTATATCAAAAGCTTTGAAAGCAGATCAACAAGAGGTACACCATGCAACAGTTGAGAAATTTATCAGCTATTTGGTACAAAGTTTCGTTTTTTATTGCGTAAACCGCTTTGACCTTAAAGGCAAAAAACAACTCGCCACTAAAGAAAAATATTATTTAGTCGATTTAGGATTATTAAATATACTGGCAGGTCGGGAAAGATCCACAGACAGGGGCCATATTTTAGAAAACATTGTTTTTCTGGAACTTCTCAGAAGAGGTTACAAAATATGGACCGGAACACTTCGCAATGCAGAAATTGACTTTATTGCTAAAAACAAGGAAGGAGAAATAGAGTATTTTCAAGTTACATGGAAAATATCAAATGAGGAGACAGAAAAGCGTGAATTTGGATCACTGGAAAAAATAAAGGACAACTACCCAAAATATCTGCTTTCAACGGAATCATTTCCACAAAACAATAATGGCATTATCCATAAAAACGTATTTGAATGGTTATTGAATGCCAATCAATAAAATACAATCATAAGAATAATATAATAAAATGAGCAATCAAGTCAATAATAATCTATCACAAAAATCAACATTATCAAAACTTGCAAAAACCACAAGTTTTGATAGTATGCTTCGTATGTGCCAATATCACAGTATGTACCACTAAAATCAAAAGAATTTCGGAAATAAACTTCCCCGGCCTGTAACTTTCCCATATCTTCGGGCGTTCCATTAATAAACCACGTGGTACATGACGCGAAAGGAATACAATCAGTGTGTTGATGATTATTCCGACAATGTCTATCGCTTTGTCCTGAAAAATATTAAAGACCAGGATCGTGCGCAGGATATTGTTCAGGAAGCCTATGCACGATTGTGGTCTGTTTGCAGCGATGTGGATGCAAAAAAAGCCCGCGCATGGCTGTTTACTACAGCATATAACTATATGATTGACCGTATCCGGAAAGACAAAAACAGCTTTTCGATCGAAGAATCGTACTACAACGAACCCAGCAGCGACAGGCTTCCTTACAGCGACCTGCAGGAAATTTTGCACGAAGCACTCGAAAAACTTCCTCCAGTACAGCGCTCCGTTGTGTTACTGCGTGATTATGAAGGATACAGCTATGAAGAAATCGGCAAGATGTGCCAGCTGAGCGAAAGTCAGGTGAAGGTTTATATCTACCGCGCACGGCTATATCTGAAGAAATATATTGTTAAACCGGAAAATGTGGTGTAAGATGATAAGCAGGCTAAATTATGAAGAGTGGCTCATCGACTATCTCGATGGCAACCTCAGCGAAAGCCACAGAAAGGAAGTAGAGGGCTTTCTGGCAAATAATCCGGATATACAGGCCGAATTTGATGGAATGGAAGTGGCCGGACTGGAGGGGACAAAAGAGATCATCTCCTTTCCTGCCCGGCATTTGCTCTATCAGAATGAAATCAATGAAAGCGGCGGCATCAGCGAAAGCAATTACAAAGAATGGTTTATTGCATCCATTGAAGGAGACCTCAGGCCGGAACAGGAACAAAAGCTTGCTGCCTTCCTTGGGGCAAATCCAGCACTAAATAAAGAATTTAACGCATTCCAAAATACCCGACTCAATGCTGATCCAAGGATAATGTATCCTGAAAAACACAAGCTTTATCAAAAAGCCCGCATGCTGCCTCTACTTCAAAACAAAAAATTTGCAAGCTATGCAGCGGCTTTAATCGGGCTTCTTTTGATCAGCGGATTATGGTTTTTCTCCGGCAAGAGTGGTTCAATGCGTGAAGATTTCAATAATCTTCAAGCGATGAATTACCAAAAAGCACGGACAATTGAATTTTCGGCTCCGATATTAAAGGCGAAGATGGAAACCCGTTTTGCAACAGCTGTTTTTGGGCATTATGAAAAGGAGCCCTTCATTCAAAAAAACCATTCAAATCCGCAAGAAAGAATAAGCGCTCCGGCCTATATGGCTCAGCGTGCCGCCAATCTGGATGTTTTCACAAGCAGCGGCCCCGCTTATCTACTGCCGGATATGGTCAGCCTGGAGATGTATTATGCCTACCAGCTTGAGAAAGACATGAAACGCAATCAGCAAACAGACTTAAGTGAACCCAAAGGTGTATTTAACTGGCTCACCCAAAAAGTTCTCAAACGTCATGACAAAGCCAATGACCCGGAAAGCAAGCCTGCCATCTGGACCATTGCAAGCTGGGGCGTAAGCAAGCTCAAAAGCATGGCTCCCGACGATCTGCGCATTGCCAGCGAAGAAGACCAGGCCGAAGGAACCCGGAGCTACTCCATTGATTCAGATATATTTACTTACTACAAAGAAGAAAAAATAAAAGACTAGTGTAACTAATGGAAGCCGAAGCCGTCATGCTTCTAAACACTATAAAAAACAATACCATGAAAAAAATAAGCCAAATCACAAAAAAAAGCAGCTTATTGCTCTGCCTGCTGGCGTTTTTTGCCGCAAACGTTCAGCTATACGCCGAAATAACACCGGCAAAAGTTGACAAAGAATTCAACATCAGTGGCTTTACAGGAATTGAAAGCGGAAGTAATTTCAATGTGGTTTTAATCCCTTCCGAAAACGAAGGAGTTACCATTAATGTTGATGAAGCTTTTATTGGAAATGTACGGGTTGTCCTGAAAGGCAGTACGCTCGTGCTCGATTATGAAGGCAAGATATCCCCGAAGGAGCTCAACGCAAAAGTCCGTTATAAAGACCTCAGGCTGATCAAAGCACATGGCGCAAGCGTTATAAGCTCAGAACAGCCTGTAAAAGCCGGCACACTCACATTGGAAAGCAGCGGTGCAGCCCGTATTGATTTAGAAATCGAAGCCGAAGAAGTAAAAAGCAATACTTCCGGTGCTGCCGAAACAAAACTCCACGGAGAATGTGGCACACATATCATTAATGTTTCCGGCGCCGGCGACCTAATGGCCAAAGGGCTCATCACCTCAAAAGCTGAAGCCACCATAAGCGGTGCAGGAAATGCAAGCGTTGACGTTCGCGATCAGCTGAACGCAGACTTAAGCGGATCGGGAAATATCTCCTATATACAGGAGCCCACAATTAAAGCCATCAGCAAAACCGGTAATTCGGGCAGGAGGCACAGCAATGACAGGCATAAAGTTAATATTGGAAACACCATTACAGTTCAAACATCTGACTATTACGACAGTACAAACGTTAAAGTGGGCGGAATCGAAGTACAGGTTTTGGACGATGACTCCGTAAAAGTATCCATTGGCCGCCATCAGATTATTGTTGATGAAGACGGGAATGTGGACTTCCGCCGCCGTGTGCGCAAATCCTTTAACGGCCACTGGGGCGGTTTCGGACTGGGGATTAACGGATATGTAAATTCAGACCTGAATATGGACTTCCCACAGGAGTATGGGTATATGGATCTCTATATGGCCAAATCAATTTCCGTAAACCTCAACTTGATCGAACACAATTTCCAGCTCAGCAAAAATGGAAAATGGGGCATCATCACCGGCCTTGGCCTCGAATGGCACAATTACCGCTTCGACAAAAATGTGACCCTGATCCCCGATTCGAGCACTTTAAAAGGATATTATAATGATGGCGCACGTTTTGAAAAATATAAACTGGTTGTAAACCACCTCGTTATCCCATTAATTTTTGAATATCAAACCCATGCCCTCCGCCGAGTGAATGACTTCCATGTAGGCGTAGGTGCAATTTTCGGAATTCGTTACTCATCGCACACCAAACGCAAATTTGATGAACGTAATAAGGATTATAACCTCCTTGACCCCGTAAGCGGAAAAGTTGTAGCGACTGCCACAACACCCGACACCCGCGTTGGCAAGGTACACGATGATTTTCATCTGGCACCTTTCAAACTGGATGCTACCCTTACGGTTGGCTGGGGATTTGTGAACCTCTACGGAACTTTCTCAATGTTTGAAATGTTCAAGAAAAATAAAGGACCGGAGCTCTATCCATACACCATCGGCATTATGCTGGTAGGCTGGTAGGAAAAAGAATACCCGGCATTCAATGAAAAACACCTCTTGCTTCTTTAGGGAAATTTAGCAGGAATTTATAAAAGTACAAAAACCCATAGTTTCACAATTATAAAACTGGTTCTACTGAAAATTTCATGGGTTCTCATAATATTTGAGATGAAAAGCATTGAGAAATATATTCATATAATATTTGTGCGAAAAATCTGAGCTCCAACAGATTCCTCCCTTCACAAAGCCTTAATCACTTCGTTTGGCTTTGTTCCGTTCGGAATGACGCTGTTTAACAAGTGTTTAAGGCAAATGCGGCGAGGACGTATTTGAAATATTCTACTGTGTCCTCGCCGCATTTGCCCTCTGACTGTGTAAAACGCGTCATTTCGACAAAGTTTCCGAAGCATGAGGAAGGCTTTGGAGGAATCTGTTGGAGATTTAACTTTTGTCTTTCCACGAAATTCCTAGTAGAACCATAAAACTATGGATTTTGGAATTAAACGAAAAAGAATTTATCTGATTTTCGTCATCTTTTTGATGTCAAAGGTTTGACCATTAACAGAAATGGAATAGAAATACATGCCCATCGACAAACCTTCAGTGTTCAGGTAATATTCATAAGTGCCTTGGGGCATTGCACCGAGATTTTCTTTCTTGATTAGCTGACCGGAAGCATCCATCACGCTGATTTCCACATTTCCTTCCTGCAAAATCCTGTAGGATAGCACTGTGCTTTCACTGAATGGGTTCGGGCTGTTGCCGATCAGTTCAGCTTGTTTGGCCGAAGCGGTATTTGGCATTTCGAGCTGTTTTGATTTTGTACCGGGCAGCAATGTGAGCAGGTAATCCCTGTGCTCACGGAATTTTTGCTTGTTTTTTGGAATGTATTCTTTAAAACGGCCTTCATAAGCCGATTTAAACCCACTGTTTTCCATCAGGAAATAGACGTATCCCAAGTCTATGATGGCAAAAACACAGGGCAAACGCATCTAAAATGAACCGATTTCTTTCTGATTTCTTCAAAAACAGCTTGTAGAGTTTTTTTTAAATATCTTGTTGTTATGTCAATAAATTATTGTATATTGTAAGCAATTTAATAATATTATTACAATAATTTATGACTAAATCATTAAGCTCTTTATTTGAGCAGATAGACGACCCCAGAAGCGATAGAACGAAGCTTCACAAATTAAACGACATCCTTCTCATTGGTGTAATTTCAGTCATCTGTGGCGCAGAAACCTGGAATAATATGGAAGATTATGCCAGGGCAAAAGAAGGTTTCCTGAAAACCATACTTGAACTGCCAAATGGCATACCTTCGCACGACACTTTTAATAGAGTGTTCTCAGCTATTGATAATCAGAAGTTTGAGAGTGTGTTTATAGAATGGGTCAATTCCCTTGTTAAGCTTGCTGATGGACAAGTAATTGCTATTGATGGCAAAACAATACGGGGAGCCAAGGCTCATGGCAAGAAGTCTCCCATTCATTTGGTAAGTGCTTGGGCGGCCCAAAACAAGCTGGTTTTAGGACAGGTCAAGACAGATGAAAAGTCAAATGAAATTACCGCAATCCCAAGATTGTTGAAATTATTGATGCTCGAAAACGCAATTGTTACCATTGATGCTATGGGATGTCAAGAAGAAATAGCGGAAAATATTATTGACAAAAAGGCTGATTATATTTTAGCCGTTAAAAGAAACCAAAAACAATTGTTTGAAGATATTGAAGACGAGTTTAAGGTCGCAAAAAATATTGCGGAAGACACGAGTGTTTATGGAGATCATGGCAGGATCGAAACAAGGGTTTGCAGAACAATAAGTGACCTGGGCTTCGTACAAAACCGTGAAAAATGGGCTAACTTAAAGACAATCATCATGATAGATAGCACTCGTGAGTTCAAGAACAGTGATAAACCAACAGAAAAAGCTACAAGATACTATATCTCAAGCCTAAAGGCAGGGCCCAAAGCATTTCAGGAGTACATAAGGTCTCACTGGTCTATTGAAAACAGCTTGCACTGGACTTTGGATGTTGCATTTGGTGAAGACGCAAGCCGCAAGAGATCAGGCAATTCAGCCCAAAACTTCTCTACTCTGTGCAAAATAGCACTTAACTTACTGAAAAACGAAAAAACCTTAAAATCAGGTGTTAAGGGCAAACGCCTCAAGGCAGGATGGGATAATGATTACCTCATGAAAGTTCTTAATTTATGATGCGTTTGCCCTGGGCAAAAACACTGTCTTCCAAGGTTTCTGGATTACTGATAATGTTTTCAAAATAGTCGATGGCACTTGGCCAGTTTTCTTGTTTGATGTCGCAAACATTGCAAAGCTTGAGAGCCAGTTTGCGCAGGGTGGTGTCGGTCTGTATGCTGTCGTTTGTGGCAAAATAGTTTTGCAGTGAGGAATAATCGTCACCGGCAAACCGTTCCAGCACAGTCAACTCTTTCATGGCCGAGGCGGCATAAACAGTTTTTGGATAAGTATCTATCAGGGAAGTATAGGTAGCTTTGGAATCGAAATATTGTTGTGCGGCGAACTGATCCTGGCCATCGCTGTACATTTGCTCAGCAGTTGGGGTCTGCGAACCAGAACCGCCCGGGCACCATGTGGGCGTATAGTCAAAATAACTGGGTGGATAGAGGTCTTCGCTTGCCGAAAAATCATTTCCCCAGCAATTATAACGTACATCCTTTTGGGACATGTCGCCTCCGCTTGTTACTGAATAATAGACCATAGGATCTGTTGGGTTGCCCAAATTACTTGAATCGCTGATGTAATTATAACGAAAATACCATGGAAAGCTGTACCTGGATATATAAATTTCATAACTATCGTTCTCCATTACCTCCTGTGTTGCCCCATGTGTTTGTGCACTGATATCGCCAAACAAGGCCACATTGCATCCATTCAGGAGACGAATCCCATAATCATTGCCGGATATGTGGTTGTTGGCGACCGAAGCTGTTACATTATAGGCCATAATGCCAGAGCCACCGCAATTACTGATTGTATTGTTAAAGATATTTTGATTGCCTGTATTGCTGCTGCCGCAATTATACAGGCGCAAGCCATCATCCGTAGCCGTGATATTATTATTGATTATGAAAAATTTACCGTAATTGAGGATGTTTGCCCCGACAAAAACATTGGGGTTATTGACAGTGCAGTTTGTCATGGAAAATGTTGCATCGGGACATGTACCCCGGTCTTCGATATAGAGCCATGTATCGGTGAAGGTAGATTGATCAACAGTTATATCGCCATCGTATGAATACAGACAGCCACTTTCGTTAAACGTACAGCTGTCTATATTGAGGACCATGCCATAATTGACCAAGGATGCTTTGTCGAATTCCGCCCTGTGTATATCGGCCTGCACATAAGGGCTGCTCAGTACCAGTTCAAGTTCAGCCCCGTCTTCGGCTATAAAGCGGACATTATCGCCTATTTCTATATCCCCGCTGACGGTAATCTTCGATTGCCCCCTTTTGGCAAGGAAAGTAACACCGTCCTCAATAACGAGAGAGCTGCCGCTCCTTATATTTATATCGCTGTTGTACATATCAATGCGCACACCCTGCTCGATAGTGAGGGTGGAATTGTTGTCAATGTTTGGGCTGAACCTGGAGACCATATTGCTAAAAAGGCTTAGGTCCTGCGTAATCGGGGCTTCGTGGGGTATGAGGTCGTAGTCGATTGACAGTATGGTTTCCTGATTATTCAATAAAGTTACATTAGCCTGGTCGCAGGGAAGCTCAAATTCTTCGTTCCACCTATAGTCTATCAGTGAAAATGATTCTATTTCTCCAGTAAATTGGCTATAGAAATCTCCCTCTTCGATAATCAGGAAAACTTTTCCAACATCATTATTTTCAAAAAAACAGCTATAATCAAGCCCCAACTCAATAGGGCCGGTAAAAAGCCCCTTCATTGAATAAGGCCCTCCATTATTGGTAAAGGCACGGAAGTTTTTTATACCGGTATAGTTCTGTTGATTGGCATCTGTGGCATAGCCGGCACTTATTTTTATCGAATCCCTGTGCGGATATTCTATTTGGGCCTTCAGGGTCAAGCGGGGCTTGGTGTCGTCTGTTACATGGCAGATGTAGGACGAGTTGGCCCCGTCAACCAACTGACCTGGCATCATTCTATAAGGCAGCCAGACAAACCCATTATTACCAAAGCCCACTCCCGAACTATTTGCTATCAAAAAAGCTCCGTACTCTCTTTCCAATAAATTGTTGCTGGACGAATATTGCCCGTCTCCATTAAAATCGTAGCAAACATTGTCATCATAACCAACTATGGTAAAAGCATGCTGTCCCGAAGTGTTCGGCCCCATTTGTGTTATTAGTTTCTCATTTGCATGAGGAGAACTCACAGGTAAAAGATATGTGTCAATCCAGTCCATATATACCAAGATAACTGCAAGCCCACCGTTTTCTGCTCCTGTGCCATGGTCTGACAACCAATGCTTTAATTTATCAAGGCTTTCATAGTTCTCATTAAAAAGTACATATTCAATACCAAGATGTTGACCAGGCTTGTCCTTATCTACTTTATTGCCTATCCCTTCCAAGTATTTATCATAGCCGGACATCCAGTACTTAAAAATATCAACTCCAGGTGTAGTTAAGATAGGGTCGTAATATGTGCTGTACATCGGGCAACCCAATTCTTTGATGATCCTCAGGCCACTTGTTGACTGTGTTAATGTGCTCCCACTGCCTTTGTTAAGGAAATTATAGGTAAACAGGTAGTGATATAGGTTTCCCATATTATTGTTTTGATGATTCCAATCCCCGGCTTCGACTCCCCTGACCCGGTTCATTTCGTAGGTAAACATATAGCTCACTTCGGCAACCTGGATGCAGCTTTGGCCATCCTGATTTAATATGTCCGGGAAATAGGGGTAATCGCTATTGTTGACAGCGGAAGGCAATGGGCTTAAAAGGGATTCCGGGCTTAAGGTCAATTCCGGGATCAATGCAGCCTCTTCGGGCGGTAAAGGGATGGCGCCTCCGGCCCACCAGGGGTCCCCATTTGGGTCGGGGTTGATATTGGTTTGCGCTTCTGTACTGACAATTATCAGCACCAGAACAAGAATCAGGAAATTTTGCAGATGTTTCATTTTGGTTGGGTATTAATAGTGAATTAGATTTTTATAAACTTCCCGGTATATACAGTGCCCCGGACCTGGAACCGGATAAAATACAGGCCTGCTTTTAATGTACTGATATCAAGCGGCTGGGCAATATGGGCATGTTCAAAGCCAGCAAGTTGTTTGCCTTCAATATCAAAAACCTGGAGGGCAAAGCTCTCATCAATGATACCGCATATATCTTTGTTGACCGTAATGAAATTACCGGCCGGATTTGGAGATATAACTATTGAAGGACATCCCGGTACAAATTCTATTTTTTCTATTTCTGTGATAATTTTATCCCTGCTTTTTACAATAAAACTTGAGCTATACCCATAAACATGGCCGTTATTGGCTGCAACCATCTCTATTGGAGCGGGAAGAAATGATCCAGACAATAATTCGCAATTCTGCCCTTCTTCATCAAACAAAAAAGAACAATAAGCTGCCGCTACATAAATATTGTCCTGTTTATCAATAAGAATATCGGTAAAATTTCTCATTTCAAAAGTCAACTCAGGCGTACTGCTCCCTTCGAACACTGCATACATGCCCGAAACAAGGGAGTCGTACATCACGTACCAATCGCCTGTAAAAACCTCATCCTTGCTGTTTATGGCCATGGCTCCCACCTGGTGGTTGAGCAGTCCCGTATATTCCCAGGTCCGCCCATAGTCCGGTGAACGGTAAAGGCCGCCCTGATCCCTGAAATAACAATTGAGGCTTACGTACAGATCGCCTGTACTGGTAAAGGCCAGATCCGAAACATACTCCTGCGTGTTTTGGGTAACATGGGTAACGTTCCAGTCCTGCCAGTTATTAAATGTATAGGTTATGCGCGGACCGATAGACCCTCTGCTTGCCACATAGACCGTATCCTCCCCAACACAAAAAATATAAACAACATTCCCTGCAGCTATCGGTGGCACATCCAGTATTTCCCAATTTCCCCCATTGTCAGTGCTTTTTATAAAAGGGCCAAAACCATTCTTACCTACATATATATGCCCCGTACTGTTTATAGCTATGGACAGCACGCCATGGTTTTGATTATCATAAACACATTCCCAGCTCTGCCCGTCATCCATTGAGCGGTAAACACCGCCGGATTCCCCGCTTTTCCCAACACCAATAAAAATATGCCCCTGTTTATTGGTCGCAATGCAGCTTGCTGTTACGCTATCGGGTATTTCTATCCGCTCCCAAAAATCCTGTGCCTGGAGCATTGGCGCAAAGCTTAACAGCATAAGGGCAAGGAGGAGGTTGGTTTTGGTTTTCATGGCTTGTAGTTTATAAAGATATGGGCATAAATTTAGCTAAAAAATAATTGGTATTGCTTTTTCATAATACTACTTTTGGATTAATAATTTATTGGATAAAGAAGAGTATTTTCCATTGCTTAAATTATAGAAATACACCCCATCGGGCAATCTTGTCCCGTTTCTGCCGCTCCCGTTCCAATCAATGCTTTCTTTTCCCTGGCAGGGAATGGCAGCAACTTTCTTCCCGTTCAAATCATAAATATTAATAGATGCGTTTTCGTAGTTTTGGTTTGCAGAGAGTAAAAATGTGGTATGTCCTGAAAAAGGGTTTGGGTTTGCTACAATCTCCGTATCGATCATTTTTGTTTCCGGAACATGAACAAATGCTGAGTCCATGTCGTGAAACCAGGTTTCGGGAAAGCTCTTGCCATAGTCGCGACTGTGATATATGTATTTAACAATATGGTCTCCATCTGGGTTAAAAGCACCTTTGCTCACATAAAAGCTCCCTGGCTCTCTGCCTGCTGTAAAAGAATAACTCCACCTAAAAACATCATTATAGCCGGATTCATAATGTTCGGTCCAGCTTTGCCCGGAGTCCGAACTATAATAGATATGATAATGATAATCGGGTGTCCATGATATCAAATACAGTTCCCCTTCAGCAGCGCCCCTGCTTATTTCTGGATGCTGTCCACTGGGAGACCAATAGACCATAGCACTATCTAAATCACTGTAAGTAAACGACCTAGCTGAATCATCGCTATATGCCAATAAATAAGTAAAGGGAGGGCTAACATATTTAGACAACCCATATACAACGCCGGTTTTATTGCCAACCTCGAGCCAAAACTTAACACTATCCCCGATTTCATCAAAGGTATATCCAAAATCTGTACTCCTCCAATAAGTTCCTTCATTGTCTGAACAACATCTATATATTTCACCGGTTTTAAAACCAGTAGCAAAATTTGGGTAACCATAGAAATTATTTATAGAATCCCAGTTCTTACCATAATCGCTACTCATCCAAAATTCACTGCCTCTAGAATTATATACTATACCCTCCTGAGCATCCCCGTAAAGCATACCTGGTTCCATTTGATCGGGTGTCCTCTGCTCTATATACTCATATTGCAGGTTTAAGGTTTTTCCGTAATCGGTTGAACGGAAAATTCCATTATGTACCTGGCCATTATTAAAATCAATATACCAGAGGCAGTAAAAATATAGTTCCCCGGGCACTGCTCCACGTATTTGGGCATGGGCTGAGCCAATAAATGAGAGGCTGATAATAAGGAGTAATAAGATTTTGTTTTTCATAATACTACTTTTGGATTAATAATTTATTGGATAAAGAAGAGTATTTTCCATTGCTTAAATTATAGAAATACACCCCATCGGGCAATCTTGTCCCGTTTCTGCCGCTCCCGTTCCAATCAATGCTTTCTTTTCCCTGGCAGGGAATGGAAGCAACTTTCTTCCCGCTCAAATCATAAATATTAATAGATGCGTTTTCGTAGTTTTGGTTTGCAGAGAGTAAAAATGTGGTATGTCCTGAAAAAGGGTTTGGGTTTGCTACAATCTCCGTATCGATCATTTTTGTTTCCGGAACATGAACAAATGTTGAGTCCATGTCGTGAAACCAGGTTTCGGGAAAGCTCTTGCCATAGTCGCGACTGTGATATATGTATTTAACAATATGGTCTCCATCTGGGTTAAAAGCACCTTTGCTCACATAAAAGCTCCCTGGCTCTCTGCCTGCAGTAAAAGAATAACTCCACCTAAAAACATCATTATAGCCGGATTCGTAATGTTCGGTCCAGCTTTGCCCGGAGTCCGAACTATAATAGATATGATAATGATAATCGGGTGTCCATGATATCAAATACAGTTCCCCTTCAGCAGCGCCCCTGCTTATTTCTGGATGCTGTCCACTGGGAGACCAATATGCTATTGCGCTATCAACTTTGTATCCTGAAAAACTCTGCCCATAATCTAAGCTTTGATATAAATAGTACCCTTCTCCTGTACATCCTGTAAAACCATAAATCTGTCCTGATTGAGTCCCAACATCAGATAACGGCTCACTTAATGATTCGGACATTATTTCATAAGTAGATCCGTAATCAATACTTCTATATAGTCACTGCCAGAAAACCTATATCTTTTTGTTTATCAGTATTTTACTGTTAATAACTTTGTTGAATCTTTCGTGGTATTTTCTTGTGTAGAACAGTTATTTTGCTGATATTCGGTGCTTTAACTGTTTGAGATTCGTTTATTGCGCCTCAGACATCAAAACACGGAAAGATATGAGAAAAAGATTCGAACAGCAGATCAAGATTGGCAGCACTTTGATTCAAGATGTAGTAATACCGACAAAAAAGCGCAGTGGCGCCCTTCCCGGCCTATGTGCAGCATTAAAAGAGATTTTTGTAAGCCCAGAGTGGAACGAAAAAGTTTTCAGCATCCTTGAGGACAAAATCCTATCCAAGAATAATAAAACAGGGCGTCCTGGTATGGATCTATGGCATGTCTTTGTACTTTCCCAAGTACGCCTTTGCCAAAACATAAGCTACGATGACCTGCACTACCTGGCCAATTACGACCGGCTTGTGCGCCAAATCATGGGTGTTGAAAACGATTACGGAATGAGTAGTTATAAGTTTGGTTATCAGTCTATTATAGATAATGTAGGATTATTGGACGATGAATCGGTCAGGGAGCTAAACAGTATTATCGCTGATTTTGGCCACTACGTGTTTAAAAAAAAAGGGGAGGAAGCATTGTGCTTAAAAACCGATAGTTTTGTAGTAGAAAGCAATGTCCATTTTCCAACTGACTATAACTTGCTGTGGGACTGTGCCCGCAAATGCCTCGATATAGTTGCCAGGCTTTATCCCGGCCAACCGCCGGCAGGGTGGCGCAAAAATAAAAATTGGCGCAAAGACCTCAAAAACAAGATGCGTGCACTGGGGCGGGCAAGTGCTTCAGGAGGAAAAGGAAAAGCCGATAGGGTTCGGCAAACCGCTAAAAGCTACCTCACAAAAGCGAAAGCACTTCACGCCAAGCTCGGGAAAGAATGCGGCTGCAGCACTATTGATGGCAATCCCGTTTTGACCGAACTGTCCCACTATATGGCCCTGTTGCAAAAACATATAGACCTGCTGGAAAGAAGGGTGATAAAAGGGGAGGAAATCCCCCATGAAGAAAAAATGTTTTCCATTTTTGAAACCTACACCGAGTGGATAAAAAAAGGCAAAATGCGGCCTAATGTAGAACTTGGGAAAAAAGCGGCAATAACCACTGACCAATATAACCTCATTGTCGATTACCAGATCATAGAAAACCAGTCAGACTCAGAATGCGTTCCACAGCTGGCCCAGAGAATATCCTTGCGCTACAAAGACATTGCAAGTTGGAGCTTTGATAAAGGATATTGGAAAAAAGAAAATAAAGAACTGCTCTCGCAAAACACCCAACGTTTGGTACTCCCCAAAAAGGGGAAATGCAACAAGCAGGAATACCAACAAGAGCACCAGCCTTGGTTTATAAAGGCACGCAATAGGCACAGCGCAATAGAATCAAACATAAACGAATTGGAACACAGAGGGCTGGACAGATGTCCCGACAAAGGGTATGGACATTTTAAACGTTATGTTGGCCTGGCTGTATCAGCTTACAACTTGCGCAGGATTGGAGTTGAGCTGATCCGGCTGCAAGTAGCTGATCAACACATAGGTGAGGGGCGCTTTAAGGCGGCATAATTTTAAAGTATTGAATTACAGCATATTAGATGTTTTACAGGGGTGAATTATGCCTTGTTGTTTCTACAGGGCTGTATAAGCCGGCAAATCCGGATCACATTTCTATATATTTACTATGAAATTTAATTTTTTTAGGCAAGATGCTACTTTCGGAGCATATTTTACTCGCTGTTTTTTGGGTGAATTTTAAAAACCTATAGTTTTCTGGCTGGCACTATATAGGTTATAATCGGTTCTTCTGTATATTTCGCCAGGATCATATCCTGTAGCATAACTTACCCAAACTTTTTCTTCAAGGTATTCCCATGAAATACCGTAGTCGAAACTTCTCCATAGTTTATTATCAGCATAGTTATATAAAGTTCCTTCCTGAGCATCCCCGTAAAGCATACCTGGTTCCATTTGATCGGGTGTCCTCTGCTCTATATACTCATATTGCAGGTTTAAGGTTTTTCCGTAATCGGTTGAACGGAAAATTCCATTATGTACCTGACCATTATTATAATCAATATACCAGAGGCAGAAAAAATATAGTTCCCCGGGCACTGCTCCACGTATTTGGGCATGGGCTGAGCCAATAAATGAGAGGCTGATAATAAATACAAGCTGAATAACTGTTCTCATAATTTGTGATTTTGCATTTTTAAAAATTCCAAACGAAGTTAAGGTATATCGTTTTTAAAAAATCAAGAAAGAAAATATTAGCCTAAAATGTAGTAAGAATCTAGTTGATTGAGCTATAAAAAACAAAATACTATTATCTTCCGGTTTTAATCCACAAAGTGCTTAAATAAAACTGAGACATTTTGTAGATATCATTGCAATATTACGAAACATTTTAGAATAAATCCATAAACATCAAAAAAAATTAGTTTAGCCCAAATTTTTTATTAGCCTCATTATCTGTTATATATATTAATATCGAGAAATTATTTAAGGTTGAAAAAATAAACTTCAGAAAAAAGCGCTGTATTTATATTCAAATAACTGCATACGTACATACAACTGTCATTATTTGGTGCATTAGGTTCTTTTCGAAATTGCCCGAAACGGAGCTTGATTGATCTTATAGACAGGTTCCTCTTTCCTTTCTTTCCGGATGGTATAGAGAGAAGAGAAGGAGCATCAAAAATTAAGCAGCCCTTATTAATTGAAGCGGTTTGTATTCGTAATAGAATATTTGAGTATAAAGCGGTTAAGGGATATCAAACCGTATCCCTCCATAAAACATCCTGCCCATAACAGGACCCCACACCATACTGGCATCAAAATATTCCCCGAAAGGATCATCAGCAGCCAGTATCGGATAGTCCTGTGTATAATTGCTCAGGTTTTCTGCACCGAGATAAATGCTCCAGTTTGTAAACCTGCGCGTTAACTGGGCATGAACAATCAGATATTCGGGTGATTTTTCCGGCATTTGATAAACGACAGGATTATCGCCGGTATAAGGAATCCGCGCATCGCCTTGCAATTGATTGGTCAGATCGATCTGCCATTTATCCTGTTTGGAGCGCCAGGAAAGCGACAGCAAGCCTTTGTAGCGGTTCACAAAGGGCACGCGCATCTGTTCGCCATGATAATCGGCCTGCACATCCGAATAACGGAAAGCAAGTGTAAGGTCCAATCCCCGAAAAACTTCACCACTTAAACCTGCCTGCACATTGCCGGCAAAACTGCTTCCATCCAAATTACTGATTACCACGGTACGAGCTGATTGATCGACATCTGCAATTACCTGATTTTGAAAATCTGTGCGGTACAAATCGAAGGTAAAAGTCAATTCGCGATCACATGTCAGAGGGACATCCTGCGTGAGGTTCAAACCATAATTCCAGGCTTCTTCAATATTCGGCTTTTCAGCAATAATAATGGTCCGGTTACTGGCCAGCAAAACTGCATTTTCCGGAAAAATTACGGCAGACCGCCATGATTTGCCCGCAGAAGCACGCAAAACAGTTTGCTCTGTAAGGCCATAACGCAGGTGCAAACGTGGGCTTAACAGTGATTTTGAGTAATATGCACTATAATCGTAGCGCATGCCGGCAATTACAGAAAACTGCTCCACGGGTTTAAAAGTGTATTCAGTATAAATACCCGGCACAGGCTCCTGACGGTTAAAAACACTATCATTATATTTTTGCTGATAATCATCAAACTGTATGCTGCCCCCAAATGAAAAATGGTGCTTTTCATCCGCTTTAAGCAAATAAACCAGGTTTCCGTATAGGCTTCTTTGCTCTCCGCGATAGTTCCGCAGGCCAAACTGAGATTCTTCACGCTGATAAATACCCGATAGCTGAACGCCAATACTCTGACTATGATCATGGCCCAGCATAATTCCGGCCTTGGCAATTGCCTGAAAGCGGTCGCTTGTGGCATTCATTCCATAAAAGCCTGTTTTTGAAACATCATAATAAGCTTTTTGACCGCCTTCCCGCTCATCATGCAAATAGTTCAGCAAAAGCTGGAAATGGCCTTTATGGTGCACTTCATACTCCCAGCGGTTCAGCACATTTAGCTGCTTTTGCATGGGCATATCCAAAAACCCATCACCATTTTCATCGTGTTTGCTTTGGTTTCCAGATGCAGCAACCATAAGCATAGTTGCAAGCCTTTCAGTTAAGGGCCAGGCAGTTAAAACATTCAATTCCGCCCTGCCCTCACTGTTTCCATATAAATTCAAATGCAGTTTATTGCTGTGTTGCGGCTTCTTCAATTCAACATTAATTTGTCCCGTAACAGACTCAAAACCATTGGTAACCGATGAAGAGCCCTTGCTCACCTGAATGGACTGCATCCAGGATCCAGGCACATAAGCTAAACCGTATTTACTTGCCAAAGCGCGGATAGTAGGAATATTTTCGAGCATAATCTGGCTGTATTTCCCATCCAGGCCCAGCATGCGGATTTGTTTTGCACCGGATACCGCATCGGCAAAGCCAACATCAACGGTTGCATTGTTTTCAAAACTCTCTGAAAGATTACAACAGGCCAAACGCTGCAATCCATGTTCCGTGATATGTTCCGATTGCAGGGGACTGATTTTCGAAACAAAACTGCCCGTATTCCGGTCTTTGATTTCAACCCCTTCAGCCAGCTTTACTTCCGGAATCAATTCAATTTCAATGTCTTCAGCCACAGCATGCAGATGAAGGCTGTCTTTACGGTAACCCAAAAAATGAAAAACCAGATAATGGTGATCATGCGAAGGTTCTATTTCAAAATATCCGTCTTCGTCGGCCACAACACCTATGGAGCTTCCCGACCAATACACGTTGGCAAATGGCAGCGGCTTGCTGTGCCCATCGTCATCCATTCCTTTTACTTGTCCGGTGATTTTTCCATGATCCTGCTGCGCATGTACAGCCGAGAGGATGAGCATCACCACACTCAGTGACAATATCTTTCTTAAAAACATAATTACTTGATTTAAAATTTACTACAAAAAAAATCCGAAGTAATTATATTTTAAAGCAAAAACGAAGAAGTAAAACAAGCAGATGAATAATACCCCCCAGGAGGTGGATTGCTCAGATCTGTAGCTTTTTTCAGTAAGACAGACTGAGGCTTTTCAAGAATTTCACAAATAAAAACCAATATTTGGGAAGCAGGCGCCTGAAGACGTTTCACCTTCAGGTCATCCGCCGGAATATTGCTTTTAAAATAGCCATCAATATGGCTGCAACAAGCTTTTGGCCGCAAAACCGGCAGATCTGAATCAATGGATTCCGATTCATGAATCAGGCAGCAGCTATGGCCGGCATGGTGCAAATCATCAACATCAGAAAGATGGATCATCACCCGCCCGCTACTGTGGCAATGATGCTGCACATAAGTGAATCCCGACGAACTCACAAAAACCAGCAGTGCCATAATTATATGTAGTGCCTTTTTCAGCATTGCTCTGCAAATATCGAAAAATCCGGGCCGGATCAATACCAATAAAAGGACTTTAACAGCTCAATAACACTTGGAGCAATATCCAAATTCACCTACTTTTGCAAAAAAGGCAGCGTATGAAATTTTCAGACATCCCCGGACAGGAAGCACTCAAGCAAAGGCTCAAAAACACAATAAAAGAGCAAAGGATAAGCCACGCCCAGCTATTTATGGGGCCTGAAGGGAATGGCAAACTGGCGCTGGCCATTGCCTATGCACAGTACATTAACTGCCCGAACCGCACAGAAGAAGATTCCTGTGGCGTCTGCCCTTCCTGCCGACAATTTGAGAAACTGGCACATCCCGACCTTCATTTTATTTTTCCGACTGTTAAAAAAAGCGGAAGCGACAAGCGCAATGGGGCCAAGGATTATATGAAGGAGTGGCGCGAATTTCTCCGGGAAAACCAAAGCATCATCTCACTGCCTGCCTGGTATGAAAAAATGCGTGTTGAGAACAAGCAAGGCGTAATATATACCGATGATGCCCAAGATGTTATACGCGCTTTAAGTTATAAAAGTTTTGAATCCGAATACCGTATCGTAATTATCTGGATGATTGAAAAACTGCATCATGATGCGGCGCCAAAACTGCTCAAAATACTGGAAGAACCGCCATCAAAAACCCTTTTCCTTTTGATAACGGAACAGGCGGAGCAGATTTTATCGACTATAAAATCACGTACACAATTAGTCAAAATCCCGGCGCTTGATGAAACGGCCATGAAAGAATGGCTGGAAAAGCAAGGAGAAACCGATCCCGAACATATTTTGCACACCATTGCCATGACGGATGGCAATATAGCGGCCGCACGCAATTTTTTGGGCGATGAAGAAGAAGATTCCTATAATTTCAAAACTTTCCGCGACTGGATGCGGCTCTGTTTTCAAACCGACATAAAAGGCATCAATGAGCTGGGAGCTTCCTTTTCTAAAATCGGGCGCGAACGTCAGAAAACCTTTTACGCCTATGCCTTAAAAATCGTGCGTTTTTCCATTCATCTGCACCTAAAAAACAATCAGTTGATAAAATCGGGCAAAACAGAAAACGAGTTTTTAAAAAAATTCAGCCCATTTTTCAATGGTAAAAACATCATGTATTTTGCCGAAGAATTTAACAAGGCCATACATGAAACCGAACGCAACGCCAATGCGCTCATTCTTTTTCTGGATATTTCATTAAAAGCCAGTCAGTGGCTGCGGATGAAATAATTTTTGCAGCGCATTATTTTGTATTTTTGCGGTTTGGAAAAAAATTTATACTTTTCCAGCTTAATCTGACCTGAATATATGGACGATAACACGACTCAAAATATACCCGAAGAAAAAAACGATCAGGAAAACATTATCAAAACATTTGGCACCCGCGGCATGTGCAAAACGCCCAGTGCCTATCACAGCAACAACGACCTGTACAACCACAGATGTTGCAAACTGGATGTTTATGACTGGCTGAAGGACATTCCGCTTCCCGAGCATCAAGAAGAATTTGACTGTGTGGAAGTTCGTTTTAAAAACAGCAAAAAAGATTTTTTCCGCAATATTGATATCCCCCATCTCGAAGTTGGCGATATTGTTGCCGTAGAAGCATCGCCGGGCCATGATATTGGCATTGTAACCCTTACCGGAGAAACGGTCCGACTTCAAATGAAGAAAATGGACAGATCGCCTGAGAGCGAGGAAATCAGGAAAATTTATCGCCGCGCCCGTCTTAATGACATTGAAAAATGGGTGGTTTCCGTCGAATCGGAGCATCCCACTATGATCAGGACCCGAAAAATTGCCAAAGAACTGGGGCTGGACATGAAAGTGAACGATGTGGAATATCAGGGCGACCATACCAAAGCAATTTTTTATTATACCGCCGATGACCGTGTGGATTTTAGGGAGTTGATCAAGAGGCTGGCCGAAGAATTCCGCGTTCGTATTGAGATGCGCCAGATTGGTGTCCGACAGGAAGCCGGTCGTGTTGGCGGTATCGGGAGCTGTGGCCGGGAGCTTTGCTGCTCCACCTGGATGACCGGATTTCAATCCGTTACAACCAACACAGCCCGCACACAGCAGCTCTCACTGAACCCACAAAAGCTTGCAGGACAATGCGGTAAGCTCAAATGCTGCTTGAATTTTGAACAGGATTGTTATGTAGATGCCTTAAAAGAATTCCCTCCGCACGAGCTGCCATTGCACACCAAAGAAGGCAGGGCTTTCCATCAGAAAACGGATATTTTCAAAAGGATCATGTGGTACTCTTATGAAAACGACCCCATGAACCAAATGGCCATTCCTTTAGATAAGGTTTTAAAGATTATTGAATTAAACAAGAAAAACCAAAAACCGGAAAAGCTGGAAGACCTGGCCGTTATCAAAGAACAGAAAACGGAATTTGAAAATGTGATCGGACAGGACGACCTGACCCGTTTTGATGAGGACGACAGCGACAAAAAAAGCAGGCGCAGGAACAAAAAGGGCGGCAACAACCCGAACGGAAACAGATCAAGGCAAAGGGATAACCGGCCGAGGCCACGGAACGACAGAAACCGCGATGAAAGGCGCTCCGATAACCGACAGGGAAATCCCAGGAATTCTGGACGCCCGGGCGACAGCGGGGATAACAGGGACAACAAGGATAACAGAAACCGTCGTAATGGCGATCATCGCAACCGCCGGCCACAGAACCGTAGAAACCCAAACAACGGGCAACAAAACAATAACGGCAACAGAAACAGACCTCAAAAAAATGAAGGCGATGACAATAAACAGTCATCCTAAACATTATATAAGCAGTAAATAATCTCAGGCATAGCACATAAACACAAGCGCAACAGCATGAAAAGAAAACCTGTCAATGCAATAGCCAAAACTATTTTGGTTCCTGTTCTTGCCTTTTTATTTGCTGCTCTGATGGTTTCCTGCGATCACAACAGAATTTATGAAGAGTTTAAGCCCATTGAAAACGCCCGGTGGGATTATCACGACAGCATCTTCTTTCAGTTTGAAGTGGACGACAGCCTGAATTACCATAATTTCCTGATCAACCTGAGGCACAACAATGATTATCCCTACGCCAATATACACCTTTTTGTAACCAGCTATCTGCCCGATGGGCGATATGCTATGGACACGCTAAGCTATGTCCTGGCACAGCCTGATGGAAAGTGGCTGGGTTCAGGGATTGGCGATATCAAAACCATTCAATTGCCGTTTCAGAATCACGTGATTTTTCCCCGGAACGGAACCTATACCTTTTCGATTACACACGGAATGCGCGACACACTTTTGAATGGTATAACGGAAACGGGATTCAGGATTGAAAAAGCGGAAGTAAAATAATTGCCCGACCCAAAGAAACCAAAACCCTATGGAACCAAATAACGAGCAATCGGATATAAGCCCAAAAGAAGAAATTGCCCCGGAAAACAAAAGCAAAAAAAGGGCTGGTCGGCTGATCTGGATTTTCTGGATCAGTTTCTTGAGCATTTTAGTTGGCACGATATTGTTTTTCACGGGTATCTCCCTGGAATGGTTTGGCCCGATGCCCAGCTTTGCCGAGCTGGAAAACCCGCGGAGCAACCTGGCCTCCGAAGTTTATTCTGCCGATGGCGTTTTGCTGGGGAAATATTATATCGAAAACCGCTCCAATGTTCATTATCAAGATCTCAGCCCACATTTGGTACATGCCCTGCTGGCTACAGAAGACATCCGCTTTTATGAGCATGCGGGTGTTGATCCACGTGCCACTTTCCGTGTAGCATACGGAGTTCTTACCGGAAACCATAAAGGGGGCGGCAGTACCATTACACAGCAATTGGCCAAAAACCTTTTTCCCCGTGGCGAACGCCTGAGCACCAGTCAGCTGGTGATGCGTAAATTCAAGGAATGGGTTACCGCAATCAAGCTGGAGCGCAATTACAGCAAAAACGAAATTCTGGCTATGTACCTGAATACCATTGATTTTGGAAGCCATTCTTTTGGGATCAAATCAGCTGCCAGTACCTTTTTCAATAAATCGCCCGATTCACTGAATATTCAAGAAGCCGCGCTTTTTGTGGCGATCCTCAATGCGCCCACACGTTACAGCCCGGTTCGAAATCCGGAAAACGCCCTGAACCGCCGAAACCTGGTCATCCGGCAGATGGAAAAATATAATTTCATTGAAGATGGCGCCGCCGATTCATTGGAGCAATTGCCAATCGATATGTCGCATTACGGCATTCGTGACCATAATACCGGAATTGCACGCTACTTCAGGGAACACCTGCGGCAGGAACTCCACGCCTGGTGCAAAACCCATTACAAACCCGACGGCACTCCTTATAACCTCTACCGTGACGGGCTGAGGATCTACACTACCATCGACTCGCGCATGCAGGAATATGCTGAATGGGCGGTTCGCGAACATCTGAGCAAGGATCTCCAACCAACTTTCTTTAAGCACTGGAAGGGCTACAGCAAAGCACCTTTCGATAAGGAACTGAGCTGGGAGCAAATCAACAGCATACTCGACAATGCCATGCGCCGCTCGGAACGTTATCGCGTGCTGCGCAATGCCGGTTATGACAAAAAAGAAATTAAAGAGATTTTCAATACGGAAACGAAAATGAAAGTCTTTAGCTGGAACGGCCCGATAGACACGGTAATGAGCCCGATGGATTCCATTAAATACTATCAGTTTTTCCTGCGTGCCGGACTGATGTCGATGGAACCGCACAGCGGATATGTGCGTGCTTATGTGGGTGGTCCTGATTACACCTATTTTAAATATGATCAGGTAAAATCAGGCCGCAGGCAGGTTGGCTCTACCTTTAAGCCATTTGTTTATACGCTGGCCATGCAGGAAGGCGGTATGACACCCTGCACGGAAGTCCCGAATATCCAGGTGAGTGTTGAGTTACCGGACGGCACTTTCTGGAAGCCAAAAAGCTCTGCCAAACGTGCAGGCGAAATGGTCACCCTGAAATGGGCTCTTGCCAACAGTATCAATTGGGTTTCGGCCTATCTGATCAAACGTTATTCGCCACAGGCCGTGATCAAAATTGCCCGCAAAATGGGTGTTACCAGCCCCATACCCGAAGTCCCGGCCATTAGTTTGGGCTCACCCGATATCAGCCTCTTTGAAATGGTAGGCGCCTTCAATACTTTTGGTAATAAAGGCGTATTTGTCGAGCCGGTTTTCATGACGAAAATTACCGATAAGAACGGCAATATCATTGATCGTTTTACACCAAAACGCGAAGAAGCCATCGATGAAATTACCGCTTATAAAATGCTCCGTCTGATGGAAGGGGTTGTGGAATCGGGAACTGGAATCCGCTTGCGTTTCAAATACAACTTGTACAACCAGATTGCCGGAAAAACCGGTACGACCAACAACCATTCCGATGGCTGGTTTATGGGCATTACACCTAAACTTACCACCGGTGTTTGGGTTGGCGGTGAAGTGCGCAGCATCCACTTCCGTTATATCAGCCTGGGGCAAGGTGCCAATATGGCTCTTCCTATTTGGGCTCTTTATATGCAAAAACTCTATGCCGATCCGGAAATAAAACTCAGTCAGGAAGATTTCCTCCCTCCCGCCCGCCAAATGGACATCAATTTTGATTGCAATGAATCGGATGATGAAGGATTTTTTGAAGAGGAAGAAGAATACGAGGAAGAGTTTTAGCCGGCTTTATTCGTGGAAGTACACCCTTTTCACGCGTCGGGAAACTGCAGTAAGCAATTCATATGGGATAGTTTCTGCTTCATCAGCCAAATCGCTGACGAGTAGTTCCGGGCCAAAAATAATTACTTCATCACCGGCTGCCGCAGAGGGAATCTCCGTGACATCAATCATGCACATATCCATGCACACATTTCCTATAATCGGCACATTTTGCCCATGCAGCAAAAAATGGCCTTTATTGCTCAGATGCCGGTTCACGCCATCAGCATATCCAATAGGCACCACGGCAATGCGCATATCATCCCGGGCAGAAAAACTTCGGCTATAACCTACTGACTCCCCTTTTCGGATCGTTTTCACCTGACTGATACGGGTCTTTAGGCGACTGATCGGGCGCAGTTCTTTCTGAACATCATCCAATGGGGAAATTCCATATAAACCCAGCCCCAGACGCACCATATCAAAGGCTGAAGCAGGATGCCGCGTGATGCCGGCAGTATTCAAGACATGACTTAAGAACTTATATTCCAATGATTTGCTTAAAAATTCCACCGCTTTCGTAAAACGCCCGATTTGCCGGCTTGTAAAATCATCCTGCTCTGCTTCATCGCTGGCCGCGAGATGAGTAAAAACCGTTTGTACCCGGATAAAGGGATATTCTGCAAGCACTGCAGGCAAATCCTGAAGTTCATTGGTTTCAAATCCCAAACGGCGCATCCCTGTATCCAGTTTGATATGGATTTTGAAAAGAGATGATTTGTAAAAAAGCTTCTGACGTGCCTTTTCGGCAAATTTCTTTAACTGAGCAAAAGAAAATATCTCAGGTTCCAGCTGATATTGAAGCATATCATCAAAAGCCGATTCTTCGGGGTTCATTACCATGATGGGCAAATGAATACCCGCTTTGCGCAGTTCCACACCTTCATCCGCATAAGCTACAGCCAGATAATCCACATGATGGAACTGTAAAAGCCCGGCAATTTCGGCACTTCCGGCACCGTAAGCATTGGCTTTTACCATCGTCATGATTTTCAGCCCGGGAGGAATCCTGTTCCGGTAATAATTCAGGTTATGCACCAAAGCATCCAGGTTCACTTCGAGAAGCGTTTCATGGGTCTGTGCCTCCAAAGCCTGCCCGATTTGCTCAAAGGCAAAGGAACGCGCACCTTTTAGCAGGATGGCCTCATCGTGGAAATCAAAGTCTGTTATATGGTTTAAAAAATCTTCGGTTGATAAAAAACAACGAGCATCTTTTGCAACAGTGTTGAGATGCCGTTGCATCGCCGTACCAACACCGATGATCCTGTGCAAATCAATTCCTTCCAGCATCCTTTTAACCTCAACAAAAAGCTGTTGCTCAGACAAACCACTTTCCTGAATATCAGAAAGCACCAGGCTTCTCTTTTTAAACTGTTTTTGCCTTTTCAGGAAATCCAAAGCAATACGCAGTGATTCGAGGTCTGAATTATAACTGTCGTTAATAACAACCGTATTTTGCCTGCCGCTTTTTTGTTCCAGTCGGAGCGCCAAAGGGCTAAGCTGTAAAATACTGTCCTTCAGTTCTTCCGGGCTGTGCCCCTGATAGAGCATAAATGCCAGGCAGTGCATAACATTTTCAACGGAAGCCTCATCACGGAAAGGAAGCTCCAGCTGATGTTTCCCGCCACAAAACTCATAGGAAAGCAGGCGTCCTTTTGGACTTTCGGTATTAGCTGTTATTTTAATATCATCTGAACTCAGGCTGCCCCATGAAAACAGCTCGATGGAATTTCCCATTGCAAAAGCAGTGATTTCCCGGTACAGCATCCGGTTCTGCGATGAGCAAATCAAAGTGGAAGCATTTTTAAAAAGCCGGAGCTTCTCATGTATTTTTTGCCGGATATTTTCAAAATCCGCCGAATGCGCAGAACCAATATTGGTAAAAATTCCAATCCAAGGTCGAATAATAGCCTCTAATTTCTGCATTTCACCGGGACGGCTGATTCCGGCTTCAAAGATTCCCAGTTCATGCCGGGCATTGATTTGCCAAACCGATAAAGGAACGCCCAATTGGGAATTATAACTTTTCGGACTGGCAACCAATTGTTTGTCTTTTGAAAGCAAAATGCGCAGCCATTCTTTCACAGTGGTTTTGCCATTGCTTCCGGTAATGGCCAGAACAGGAATATCAAACTGTTTACGGTGAAAGCCTGCCAATTGCTGCAAGCGTGCAAGCACATCCTTGGACTGAAAAAAGAATGCATTGGGGCAGGCTTCCGGCCATTCCGAAATGAAATCACTGACAACAAAAGCCCTGACTCCTTTTTTATAGAGTTCGGTGACGTATTTATGGCCATCGTTTTTGTTGCTTTTCAGCGCAAAAAACACAGAACCAGAAGCCTGCATGAGCATGCGGCTATCAATCAATAAATGTTTTAAGCTTAATTTTTCCGTACCATTTTGAAGGATTGCACATCCACTGGCACGAGCAAAATCCCCTGCACTATATTGATGTAATACCGTAGGCACTAGTCATCATCCTCCCCATTGCTCAAAGGAAGCGTATTAGCATTTAGCTCGTCCCATTCCTTACGGTGTCGCACAATATCGGCGGCCAGGTTCAGGGCGTGGCGCATTGAATCGGCAGAAGCCAGATTCTTTCCGGCAATTTCAAAAGCTGTTCCATGCGCAGGTGATGTCCGGACCAGGTCTAATCCTGCAGTGAAATTCACACCGTTGTCAAAAGAAAGGCTTTTAAAAGCTATCAGCCCCTGATCGTGGTACATGGCCAAAATGCCATCAAATTTACTGAACTGGCCACTTCCAAAGAAACCGTCGGCAGGATAAGGCCCGTAGGTAAGCACCCCATTATCAAAAGATTCCATTACTGCCGGAGCAACAATATCGCGGTCTTCAATACCCAGCAGACCATTGTCACCGGCATGCGGGTTCAGGCTGAGTACGGCTATTTTCGGGCGTACAATGCCAAAATCACGGCGCAGCGACTGATCCATAATCGCCAATTTGCGCAAAATCAATTCCTTCGACAAAGTATCCGGGACCTCACGCAAAGGCATATGGCCTGTTACCATCCCGATGCGCAAGTTATTGCTTACCATCAGCATTAATGAATCCTCACTGTGGAATTCCTTGGCAAAATATTCTGTATGTCCGGGATAATCAAAATCTTTCGACTGAATATTTTTCTTGTTGATGGGCGCGGTTACAATGGCATCAATATGCCCGCTTTTATATTCTTCGACAGCCGCCTGTAAAGCGATACGCGCCAACTCCCCTGCTTCGCTTGTTGATTTGCCCAGATCAATATGCACTTCATGATCCACCACATTGACAATATTCAAACGGTTGGGATTTGCCAAATCGGCACTTCTTACCAGATTAAAATTCACATCACTTATATTAAGCGTTTTACGATGATACGATGCCACTTTCGAGCTACCAAATACCAATGGCGTAAAGGATTCCAGCATCTCCTTTTGGGCAAAAGATTTCATAATCACTTCGTAACCGATACTGTTTATATCACCATGTGTAATCCCGATGGTAATACGTTCCCTGTTCTTTTTATTTTGAAAATTCTGATTTTTATTCATATCAATTTATTTTAGAAGCCCTGAAGGACTTTTTAGGCAAATTTATTGTTCTTGTGTATTTTGGGCAAGCGAATTCAGGAAATCAATCAGCAACCTTAATCCAAAACCGGTTCCGCCTTGTCCGCGGTACTGGTATTTTTTTGTTGTAAAGGCTACTCCTGCAATATCCAGGTGTATAAATGCTTTGCTTGTAAATTTCTCCAGGAATTTACCTGCGGTGATGGCGCCTCCTTCGGCACTGCCCAAATTTGTCATATCGGCAATGGAAGATTTCAGCTCTTCAGCATATTCATCATAGAAAGGCAGTTCGGCCACACGCTCATAGACTTCATCACCCGATTTTTTCAATTGCGCCATGTATTCAGCTGAATTGCTGCCCATAGCTACCAGAGCCTGTTTTCCGACGGCGCGCATTGCCGAACCGGTAAGGGTTGCCGCAGTGATCACCAGCATCGGGTCATATTTTTCAGCATAACTGATGGCATCGGCGAGGATCAGGCGCCCTTCGGCATCTGTATTGAGCACCTCAACGGTTTTTCCATTATACATTTTAATGATATCTCCCGGAACATAAGCGTTGCCATTGCAGCGGTTATCCGTTGCCGGGATCAATGCGATAATCCATAAAGGCAGTTTTAATTCGGCTGCTGCTGCGAGGCTTGTGCCCATTAATGCAGCACCGCCCATATCGCATTTCATATCATCCATATACGATCCGGTTTTCAAATTCATGCCCCCGGTATCATAAACAACGCCTTTACCAACCAATGCAACAGGCTTTTCATTGATATGTCCTTCCGGTTTCCATTCCAGGATGGTGAAGGTTGGCGGATCAATACTGCCGCTGTTCACTGCAAGCAAACCGCCCATTTTCAGTGCTTCGATCTTTTTACGGCCCAATATTTCGCTGCCGGCTCCTGCATCTTCGGCATATCTCACCAGACGTTCAGCCAACTGATTCGCATTCAATTTATTCAAAGGCTCATTCACCAGATCACGGATTTGAAAAACTGCAGAAAGAGCAATGTTTTTCTTGTCCAGCTCTGATTGATCCCCATTCAGGATGAAAATATCTTTCAGGCTGTTGGCTTTCGCCTCGCTTTTGTAATAATTGAACTGATAATTGCCCAAAGCCATTCCTTCTGCAAAAGCAATAGACGCCATCTGATCGCCCTCAATCACCACCTGACTGACAAATTGAGCATTCAGGCCAGCTGCGGTTTTATCTCCGGCAATGCGCATTTTTTCAAGCCTTCTGGAATTTTCAACAGTATCATCCACCTGTACAAAAAAGTGCATATATGGCATTTGCTGAAACAATAGGCGATCCGATTCGTTTCTTTTGAAATAATCTTGTGCAAATGAAAATCCTTCAGGGCTTAGCTTATAGGCTTTTAAATCTTCTTCCGTACTGAAGATGCTGATACGCGCTGCTGCTTTTGGAATATCATTAACGGACTGTATGTATCTTTGCATAATTTTATTGCTTAATGCGTTTGGCAAATGAAGCATTAAACTTCATTCCTGAATGACGCAAATTAAAAATAAATTTTCCATGCAAAAGTAGGGAAATTGACCGAGATCAAACGAACACTATATTATAATATGTACGATCCTTCAGATGCAAATCAGAACAAAAGTGCTCAAATACTCGATAAAGCCATGCAAGATGCTTTTCTGGATCGGGAAGAGGCCCTGTTTCTGTGGCATAATGCCCCCCTCGGCCGGTTGATGCACACAGCGCACCAAATCCGCATAAAGAAGCACCCAAAAAATGAAGTAAGCTGGATAATCGACCGGAATGTGAATTATACCAATATCTGCAATTCGGCCTGTAAATTCTGTAATTTCTGGCGCGCCAAAAACCACAAAGAAGCCTGCATCACTCCGCTGGAAGCATTCATTCCACGTATCGAAGAAATGTGGAAACTGGGGGGCAGGCAATTGCTGCTTCAGGGCGGATTGCATCCCGAGTTGGGGCTGGAATATTATGAGCTCCTTTTCAAAAGGCTCAAAAGTTATTTTCCCGAACTGAAACTGCATGCTTTGGGTCCTCCGGAAATTGTTCATATTGCCAAAATTGAAGGAATTTCATTTCGCGAGTGCCTATTGAAACTCAGGGAAGCCGGCCTGGACAGCCTTCCGGGAGCCGGCGCAGAAATTCTCAGCGATCGGGTACGGGGAATTTTGTCACCCAATAAATGCACCACCGCTGAATGGTTTGACGTGATGAGGGAAGCGCATAAAATCGGCATGACAACTTCAGCCACTATGATGTTTGGCCATATCGAGACCATTGAGGAACGCATAGAACATCTGATTGCGGTGCGTGATGTGCAGGCAGATAAGCCCAAAGAAAGCAAAGGTTTTATCTCTTTTATTCCCTGGCCCTTTCAGGGAAAAGGCACGGTATTGAGCAAGCTACATCCGGAAATAAAAGCCGTAAGCGCCAATGAATATATCCGCCTGATTGCCCTGAGCCGCATTATGCTGCCCAATATCAGCAATATACAAGCTTCGTGGCTTACGGTCGGCAAAAATACCGGACAAATCTGCCTGCATGCCGGCGCCAATGATTTTGGTTCCATCATGATCGAAGAAAATGTTGTATCCGTTGCCGGAGCTAATTTCCGCTTTGATAAAGAAGGCATCCGGTTTGCCATTCGCGAAGCCGGATTTGTGCCTGTCCGGCGCGATCAGGAATTTAATATTTTGAAAAATTCAACACATGAAAAATAGCATTACAGAAATTTTTGGAATAGAACACCCGATTATTCAGGGGGGTATGGTTTGGGCCAGCGGATGGGAACTGGCAGCAGCAGTCAGCAATGCCGGCGGGCTGGGACTGATTGGAGCCGGAAGCATGTATCCCGATGTTTTTCGCCAGCACATCCAGAAATGCAAAAAGGCCACTTCAAAGCCCTTTGGAGTGAATATCCCCTTGCTTTACCCTCAAACAGATGAGCTGATCAGCATCATCGAAGAAGAAAAAGTTCCTGTTGTTTTTACCAGCGCGGGAAACCCCAAAAAGCACACACAAAAATTTAAGGATCAAGGCATAAAGGTTGCACATGTGATTGCCAACCTGAAATTTGCCCAAAAATGTGTGGAAGCAGGTGTTGATGCTGTTGTTGCCGAAGGCTTTGAAGCCGGCGGCCATAACGGAACAGAAGAAACCACCACCATGGCTTTGATCCCTTACCTTTCGCGACATATTGATATTCCTTTGATTGCAGCCGGAGGCATTGCCACAGGCGACGCCATTTTCGCTGCAATGGCCATGGGTGCCGATGGCGTTCAGATCGGATCGCGTTTTGCGGCCAGCCTTGAGGCTTCCTGCCACGAGCTTTTTAAGCAAAAAATCATTGATGCAAAAGAAGGCGACACCAAACTTATGCTCAAAAAAGTGGGCGCAACACGCTTGCTGCATAATGATTTTGCGATGAAAATAGCCGAAATGGAAAATACCGGTGCAACCAAAGAGGAAATCGCTGCATTTCTGGGTCGTGGACGTGCGAAAAAAGGCATGTTCGAAGGCGACATGAAGGAAGGCGAACTTGAAATCGGGCAGGTTTCCGCTCTCATTGATGATGTCCTTCCCGTATCCGAAATCATGGAAAACCTGATCACAGAATTTCGAAATGCCAAAAGCCGGATGAAGGAAATGGAGATATGAACGAATCCGGATATCTCAGCATCAACGGACATCAGCTTTATTACGAACTGATAAACCCGGATTTATTCCTGACCGACAAAACGCCCATCGTATTCCTGCATGAAGGACTGGGCAGCATTTCGCAATGGCACAACTTCCCAAAACAACTTTGCGATGCCTGCGGCTTGCCGGGCATTGTTTACGATCGGTTCGGTTATGGAAAATCGGATGAATGGACGAAAATGATATCCGCTGATTTTCTTTTGGACGAAGCCCGTTTTGCTTTGCCACAACTGCTCGACAAGCTTGTTCCGGGCAAAAAAATATTCCTTTTTGGGCACAGCGACGGAGCCACCATAGCTCTGGCAGCAGCAGCTTTTCAAACAGGGCGCATCAAAGCACTGGTCTCTGAGGCACCCCATGTGCTTTTGGAGGATATTTCCATACAGGGAATTGAAGATACCGTAAAAGCTTTTGAAAACGGCTGGCTGCGAAATTCACTGTTGAAACATCATGGCGCCAGAGCTGAAAAATTAGTCGATACCTGGACACAACGCTGGCTCAGCCCGGAAGGCAGAAACTGGTCGATGGTGCATTTGCTGCCACAGGTCAACTGCCCTGTTCTTTTTATTCAGGGCGATCAGGATAATTTCGGCAGTATGAAACAATGGGATTTGATTCGGGAAAACTGCAAAGGAGACAATACGGTTTTCTTTATGGAAAAGACCGGGCATCACCCCCACCTCGAAAGGAAAAAGCGCGTTATCGAGATCAGCACTGAATTTTTTCTTCGGAATAATTCATAATTTTTCACCAACCATTTTGCGATTTAACTGTTATTAATACTTAACAGTTAACAATATATTTTGCACTTACATATGTTAGTATCTAAATATTTAATTATATTTGTGCAAAAATATTCACACCAAAAAAATCGCAAATATTCCACTTATGAACTTTGAATTTACCGAAGAACAATTGATGATTCAGCAGGCGGCACGAGATTATGCCAGCCGCGAATTGATTAAAGACGTTATTGAGCGCGACGAAAAAGCAGAATATCCTACCCGGCATGTGCAGGCACTCGCCGAACTCGGATTTATGGGCATGATGGTCGATCCCAAATACGATGGTGGCGGCATGGACACGATCAGTTATGTGCTGGCAATGGAAGAAATATCCAAAGCCGATGCATCCGTTTCTGTTATTATGTCTGTAAACAATTCATTGGTTTGCTGGGGACTGGAGCATTATGGCAATGAGGAGCAAAAAGAAAAATACCTGAAACCCCTTGCCCGTGGCGAAAAAATCGGGGCATTCCTTCTATCTGAGCCAGAAGCAGGATCTGATGCCACATCGCAGCGCACCACAGCCGAAGACAAAGGCGATTATTACCTGATCAACGGCACCAAAAACTGGATCACCAGCGGAAATTCTGCCGGCACTTATCTGGTCATTGCGCAAACCCATCCGGAGAAACGGCACAAAGGAATCAATGCTTTTATTGTGGACCGCCACAGCGAAGGCATCTCTTTAGGCCCACACGAAAATAAAATGGGCATGCGCAGTTCGGACACACATTCGGTGATGTTTACCGATGTGAAAGTCCCTAAAGAAAACCGCATTGGCGAAGACGGCTTTGGGTTTAAATTTGCTATGAAAACGCTGGATGGCGGCAGGATTGGCATAGCAAGTCAGGCTTTGGGCCTGGCCAGCGGCGCCCTGGAGCGTGCCGTGCAATATTCCAAAGAGCGCAAAGCCTTTGGCACGGAAATCGCCAACCATCAGGCTATTGCTTTTAAACTGGCAGATATGGCCGTAAAAGTGGAAAATGCACGCAACTTATGCCTGAAAGCCGCCTGGCTCAAAGACCAGCATAAAGATTACAGTATTGTGAGTGCTATGGCCAAACAATATGCCGCCGATATTGCTATGGAAGTAACAACGGAAGCCGTTCAGATCCACGGTGGATACGGCTATGTGAAAGAATACCACGTGGAACGTTTGATGCGTGAGGCCAAGCTGACGCAGATCTACGAAGGAACTTCAGAAATTCAGAAAATTGTGATATCCCGATCATTAATACGCGAATAAATTAAAAGAATCATATGAAAATACTGGTTTGCATCAGTGTTGTACCCGATACAACAACACGAATTAAACTCAAGGAAGACAAAAAATCCATTGATGAAAACGGCATACAATGGATCATCAACCCCTGGGATGAACTTGCCCTCACACGAGCCCTCGAGCTTAAGGAAGGCAGTCAGGGAAAAATAAAATCCGTAACGGTAATCCACGCCGGCGACAAAGCTTCGGAGCAGGTTATACGAAAGGCACTTGCCATTGGCGCCGACGATGCCATCAGGCTTGATTTCAGCCCACAGGACTCTTTTCAAACGGCAAAAGCATTGGCAGCAGTCATTAACAAAGATGATTATGGCCTTATAATGGCCGGAATAGAGAGCAGTGATTACAACAGCTCCATGGTAGGCGGGATGCTGGCAGAGCTTTTGGAAATGCCCAGCGTTTCATCCGTCAGTAATATTGATTTGGACAGTAATTTTATATTCACCAGCGAAATTGATGGTGGCAGCATAAAAATGAATTTTGAAGAGCCCGTGCTTGCTATCGTCCAAAAAGGAATTGCAAAGGAACCCAGAATCCCTAATATGCGCGGCATTATGATGGCTCGAAGGAAACCATTAAAAGTGGAAACCGCCGCAGAAAGCATGCTGAACAGCGCGGTTGAAAGCATTGAAATGCCTGCGCCAAAAGCTGCCTGTGAGATGATAGATGCAGATAATCCAAAAAAATTAATCGATTATTTGCAGACCAAAGAAAAAATTTTATAATTTTAAAGCCTGTTAAGATGACAAAGATTCTTATTTATACAGAATTAAAAGAGGGACAATTTAAAAAAACAGTTTTTGAACTTGCATCATTTGGTAAGTTATTAGCGGATAAAACCAATAGCGAAGCCTATGCCGTTTGCTCCGGCAGACCCAATGAGGATGCGGTTCAACAACTCAGCAAATTCGGAATATCAAAATTATTTTTGTTGCCGGAAAAATTGTCGGACGATAACCGCTCCATGGCCTCAGCACTTGACAAACTCGCATCAGTTATTGATGCAACAACCGTTCTTTTCCATAATGACAACACGGGAAAAGCAATTGCCCCGAGGCTTTCCATAAGGATGGGCGCTGGTTTGCTTTCGGGCATATCCGACATACCGCTTTCTTATCAACCGCTTACATTTAAAAAGAGGGTTTACTCAGGAAAAGCTTTTGCACAGGTTCGTTTGGACGCATCGAAAAATGTTATATTATTGAATATTAACGCATTTCAGGCGGCCAAAAATCCGGTGGCAATTGAAACCGAAGAATTTAACGAAGATTTTATTCCGCCTTCAGGCAACGTTTTAAGCAAAGATGTGGTCTCCAACACAGTACTCCTCACTGAAGCAGAAATTGTAGTTAGCGGAGGACGGGGCATGAAAGGCCCTGAACACTGGTCGTACATTGAGGAACTGGCGGAAATACTGGGAGCAGCAACAGCATGTTCCCGCCCTGTGTCAGATGAAGGTTGGCGCCCGCATCATGAACATGTTGGCCAAACCGGAAAAATCATTGCACCAAACCTGTATATCGCCTGCGGTATTTCAGGAGCAATCCAGCATCTGGCCGGTGTTAACGGATCAAAAGTTATCGTCGCAATAAACAAAGACCCGGAAGCCCCTATTTTTGAAGCCGCAGATTACGGCATAGTGGGTGATGTCCACAAGGTACTTCCGGGCCTGATTGAAGCCGTTAAAGCCCAACAAACAGGAGGTTAACTCCTGGTAAGTTTTCCATTTCTTTCCCTTTATTCACGAGCCCCCTTCCATTAGCCACGGAAGTGGGCTTTCTTTTTTTTCGGAAATTCCAACCCATAAAAAAAGGAGCTTGTCATGCCCCTCTCATCCAAATTATATTTTTAGAGGTCAGTATATAAATAGTTTATTAATATTCGTTTTTTGAATAGATTTCTCCTCATGTTGTTCGTCGAAATGACTTTTTAATCAGTTATTTAGGCAAAGGCAGCTTACGGTCACTGAGCGCCCTGTGGTGAGCGTCCTGTGCTGAGCGAAGCCGAAGTAAGCCGAACCAAGTCGAAGTGCGCTGCCTTTGCCTCTTGAAACCACGAAAAGGTCATTTCGATGCCAAAACTTCGGCAGAGAAATCTAATCCAGATAATCCACTTAATATCAGGTTATTGTAAATTGAAATCATTTTCAATAAAAGCTCATCTTGATATGCGCTTACCTACTGACCTCTATATTTTTTTTTCAGGCAGGTTAAACAGTTTTCTTCAAAGCAGTTAATAAATCACTATGTTGAAATTCAAAACCCTCACGTGTTAAGCGAAGCGGAAAAACCCGTTGTCCTTTTAACAAAACCGAAGCGGCTTTACCATAGATAAACTTCAAGGCAAAAGCAGGAACGGTCAGAAATGCCGGTCGGTTGAGGGCTTCGGCCAAGGCTTTTGTGAACTGCTGGTTATCTGCATATTGCGGCGCAACCATATTATAAACACCTTTCACGTCACTATTTTCCAAGGCCCAGGTATAGGCTGCCACAACATCATCCACATGAACCCAGGGAAAATCCTGTTTCCCATCGCCCAGTTTACCGCCCAGACCCAAACGAAATGGCAGGATCATTTTCTTCAAAGCACCACCTCTGCCCAAAACAAGTCCCAGCCGGAAAATCACCAGGCGCGTTTCCTCTTCAATGGATTTTGCTGCATTTTCCCAATCCATGCATACTTTAGCTAGAAAACCGCGGGCAAAAGCAGGATTATCTTCGGTATTTTTCCGGTTTTCCTTATAAATCCCAACAGCAGAAGTAGAAATAAATATGCCCGGTTTTCCGCTTTCCATCCTTTTAATGGCATCGGCAAGCCTCTGGGTTGAATCAACGCGGCTGCTGTAAATCCGCTCCTTGTTTTTTTTTGTCCAACGTTTAATAATCGGATATCCACCCAGATGAATTACAGCGTCTTTATTTTGTAATCGTGAAATGATATATGAAGTTGGCCGGCCAAAATCCTGATGCTTGAACACACTGACTTTGTGGCCTCTTTGCCGGAGATTTTCTTTTAATTTACTCCCGATAAAACCGGATGCACCGCTTAATAATATTTCCATTACTATTTTTTTTTTGCAAGGTACAAAATAATATTCCAAGCCTATTGTTATTCCATTAACAAAGTGCTTTGTTAATTCATTCACAATAAATCCACAGGAAATATTCCTGTTCGGAAATTTAATTGTAATTTTGCAGCGCCAAAAGCAAAACGTTGGTATTGAGGAGTTAAAAATTAATGAGTCTAAATAAACCCTTAGAAAAATGGATCAGAAAGATTCAAAAAAATTAAACGAGAATTTATTTTCTGAATTTCCCCCAATCAGTACTGAAGAGTGGAAACAGAAGATAGAAAAAGACCTGAAAGGTGCTGATTTCGAGAAAAAACTCGTCTGGCGCACAATCGAAGGCTTTAAAACACAGCCTTATTACAGAAGTGAAGACATTGAATCGCTTGCCACAAAGGACAGCCTGCCCGGCGAATATCCTTTTGTGCGTGGCGACAAAGTGAAGCAAAACGATTGGTTTATCCGTCAGGATATCCGCATTGAAGATGCAAAAGCGGCCAACAAAAAGGCTCTGGGCATCCTGATGCGCGGAATTGATTCGCTCGGCTTTGTTCTTTGTGGAAAAGAAATCAGTAAAGAAGAGTTTTCTCAATTGCTTGAGGGCATCAGCCTGGAAAGCATTGAAACCAACTTTTCCGGATGCAAAGAACCGGTAAAAATCCTTGAACTTCTGACTGCGCTGATTGCAGAACGCAAAGAAAATCCTGCTCCAATAAAAGGAGCCATCGAATTTGACCCAATGAAGCTTTATGCGCTCAAAGGAAAATTCGACAAAGGAATGGAAGCGGCTTTTGCCACTGCAAAGGAATTAATTGAAAAAAGCAGAGATCTGCCGGTTTTCCGCACGTTGATGGTTGATGGAAGCATTTTCCACAATTCCGGTTCTGATATTTCACAGGAACTGGCATTCAACCTGGCTGCCGGAGTTGAATATCTGAGCAAACTGAATGATGCCGGCCTTGATGTTGCTGAAACTGCAAAAAACCTGAAATTCAATTTTGCTGTTGGTTCCAACTATTTCATGGAAATTGCCAAACTTCGCGCTGCACGCATGCTTTGGGCAAAAATCGTTAAGGCTTATGGCACTGCAGATGAAAAAGCCTGCCAAATGGAAATCCATTCGGTAAACAGCAGCTGGAACAAGACCTTATTCGATCCATACGTAAATATGCTCCGCACCACAACGGAAGCCATGTCGGCATCGCTGGCCGGAACAAACAGTATGACTGTTCTGCCATTCAATGCCATTTATGAGCAACCAACTGAATTCAGTGAGCGCATTGCACGTAACCAACAGCTTCTGCTGAAAGAAGAATCACATCTCAACAAAGTTGTTGATCCTGCTGCCGGCTCCTATTATATTGAAACCTTAACCGATCAGATCGCCGAAAGCGCCTGGAAACTCTTACTCGAAGTAGAAGACAAAGGTGGATATCTGGCCGCACTGAAAGAAGGTTTCATTCAGGCATGCATCAAAGAAACAGCCAACACACGCGACCACAATATTGCAACGAGGCGTCAGGTTATTTTGGGTTCTAATCAATATCCAAATATCACGGAAACAATTCAAAAAGAGGTAGAAGATAGTATCCTGAACCCGATGGACTGTAGTGTCGATGATGCTGAAATTGAAACGCTCAAGCCATACCGTGGGGCGATTGCTTTTGAAAAGATGCGCCTGGCAACCGAAAAATTTGCCAAAGAGAATCATCGTCCAAAAGCATTTATGCTCACTATGGGCAACCTTGCCATGCGCCGTGCCCGTGCTCAGTTCAGCACCAACTTCTTTGGTTGTGCCGGATTTGAAATCATTGACAACAACGGTTTCAAAACGGTTGATGACGCCCTGGAAGCTGCACGTGCAAAAAAAGCCGACGCATTGGTTATCTGCTCATCGGATGATGAATATGCAGAAATTGCACCCGAAATCATTGAAAAAGCCGGATCAGAATTCCTGCTTGTTTTAGCCGGATATCCCAAAGCGCTGGCAGAAAGCCTTCAGGAAAAAGGGCTGAAGCACATGATCCATGTTAAATCAAATGTACTGGAAACATTAGCAGCTTTCCAGAAAGAACTCAATATAATTGACTAAGACCTTATGGAGACAAGTTTAGGAATTGACGTTCGTTCAGAAATCGGTGAACTAGAAGGGGTTATACTCCACCGTCCGGGACCGGAGGTGGAAAACATGACACCAAAAAACGCCGAACGTGCCCTATACAGCGACATTCTGAACCTCGCCGTTGCAGAACAGGAATACAATCAGCTGGACGGTGTGCTGTCGAAGCTGACAAAAACCTTTTATGTTAAAGATTTGCTCACTAAAGTCCTTGAAAACGACAAAGTAAAAAGCAGTCTTATTGCAAAAATCTGCAAGCATGAAATTGAAGGCGACATCAACTGTATGTTTGATGAGCTGATGGCACTTCAGCCCGAGATGCTGTCAAAAAGCCTGATTGAAGGAGTTGAGCTAAAGCGCGACAACCTGACGCGTTTCCTGAGCAAGGAACGCTACAGCCTGCGTCCGCTGCACAATTTCTTCTATATGCGCGATGCGTCTGTTTCTTTTCACGACCGTGTCATCATCGGCCGAATGGCCAATAAAGTCCGTGAACGCGAAGCCATGATCATGGAATCTATTTTCGACTTCCATCCCGGACTGCTCACCCAAACCATAGGAAGCTCCACAGGCGCCCCGGACTCTTTGGTCAAATATGAAGGTGGTGATATCCTCATTGCCCGCGATGATATTATGCTCATAGGTGAAGGCCCCCGGACATCCAGCCAGGGCGTTGACCTGATCCTTGAAAACATCAAAGCACGCAATGGCAATATGCACCTGATTATTCAAGAACTTCCTTACAAACCGGAATCATTTATCCATTTGGATATGGCCTTCACTTTCCTGGATCGTGATAAGTGCATGATTTTTGAACCGCTCATCCTCAATTCCAGCCGCTTCCTCACAATACATATCACTGTTGAAAATGGTGAGGTTGTGAATATCCGTGAGGAAAAAAACATCCTCAGCGCCTTAAAAAAGCTGGGCATGAATCTGGAACCGGTTGTTTGCGGAGGCACAAAAGACCTTTATATTCAGGAACGCGAACAATGGCACAGCGGAACCAATTTCTTTGCTGTTGCTCCCGGAAAGGTAATAGGTTATGGCAGAAATGTCCATACCATTGAAGAACTCAACAAACACGGGTTCAGCGTATTGCCTGCTACAGAAATCCTTAGTGGAAAAATAAACCCTGATGATTATACCGATAATAAATATGTAATTACCATCGATGGTTCTGAATTATCGCGTGGTGGTGGCGGTGCACGCTGCATGACCATGCCGATACGCAGGAAATCAGTAGATTGGTAATCGGATTAGAATTTCAAATGAATCAAAAATAAAACACAATGAAGCCGAATTTCAAAGATATTGATTTCAGGTCTGCCCCAAAGCAAAGTATGGGCGATCAGGAATGGGAGAAGGCTAACGACATCAAAAAGGATTGGTTGACGCCGGAAAACATCCCGGTAAAACCTGTTTACACGAAAAGCGACCTCAAAGGTTTGGAACACCTGAATTATGCTGCAGGGATTCCTCCTTATCTGCGCGGCCCCTACTCAGCCATGTACGCAATGCGCCCGTGGACTGTAAGGCAGTATGCAGGATTTTCGACTGCTGAAGAATCCAATGCTTTTTACCGCCGCAACCTGGCAGCAGGTCAAAAAGGCCTTTCCATTGCCTTCGACCTTGCCACGCACCGCGGTTACGATTCCGACCACCCCAGGGTTGTTGGCGATGTGGGAAAAGCCGGTGTGGCCGTTGATTCCATCCTTGATATGGAAATCCTTTTCGATCAGATTCCTCTCGATAAAATGTCTGTTTCAATGACAATGAACGGCGCAGTACTTCCCGTACTTGCCTTTTATATTGTTGCCGGACTGGAGCAGGGCGCTACCCTTGACCAGCTTTCCGGAACGATCCAAAACGACATCCTGAAGGAATTTATGGTGCGCAACACCTATATTTATCCTCCGCTCCCATCGATGAAAATCATTGCCGACATCTTCGAATACACTTCGAAGAACATGCCGCGTTTCAATTCCATCTCCATCTCAGGCTACCACATGCAGGAAGCCGGTGCAACAGCCGATATTGAGCTGGCGTACACGCTCTGCGATGGTTTGGAATATCTGCGTGCCGGTACGAATGCCGGAATGGACATTGATTCTTTCGCTCCACGACTGTCCTTTTTCTGGGCCATCGGCATGAACCACTTTATGGAAATCGCCAAAATGCGTGCTGCACGTATGCTTTGGGCAAAAATCGTGAAGCAGTTCAACCCGAAAAACCCGAAATCGCTGGCATTGCGTACACACAGCCAAACATCCGGATGGAGCTTAACCGAGCAGGATCCTTTTAACAATGTAGGCCGTACCTGTATTGAAGCAATGGCCGCTGCACTGGGTCATACACAGTCGCTGCACACCAACGCACTTGACGAAGCGATTGCACTGCCAACTGATTTCTCTGCACGTATTGCACGAAACACACAGATTTACCTGCAGGAAGAAACCAATATCTGCCGCGGTGTTGATCCATGGGCCGGTTCGTATTATGTAGAATCGCTCACCAAAGAGATTGCCGATAAGGCATGGGAACACATCCAGGAAATTGAAAAACTTGGCGGTATGGCCAAAGCGATTGAAACCGGTGTGCCCAAAATGCGCATCGAAGAAGCTTCGGCACGTACACAGGCACGCATCGATTCCAATAAGCAAACGATTGTGGGCACCAATAAATACCGTCTTGAAAAAGAAGACCCGATCGAAACCCTGGAAGTTGACAATACTGCTGTATTGAAAGCCCAGATCGACCGCCTCAAAAAGCTGCGCGAAAACCGCAACAACGAGGAAGTTAAAGAAGCCCTTGAAGCCATTACCAAAGCAATGGAAACCGGCGAAGGCAACCTTCTGGAGCTTTCTGTTGATGCAGCAAAGAAAAGGGCAAGCCTCGGGGAAATTTCCGATGCCATTGAAAAAGTTGTTGGACGTTATAAAGCCGTTATCCGTTCCGTGTCAGGAGTATATTCATCAGAATCAAAGAACAGCGAAAGCTTTGAAAAAGCAAAGGAACTGGCCGACAAATTCGCTGAAAAAGAAGGTCGCCGCCCACGCATCATGATTGCCAAGATGGGACAGGACGGGCATGACCGTGGCCAGAAAGTTGTTGCATCAGGTTATGCCGACATAGGCTTTGATGTGGATATCGGACCTTTGTTCCAGACTCCGGAAGAAGCTGCACGCCAGGCTGTAGAAAATGATGTACACATCCTTGGAGTATCCAGCCTTGCTGCCGGACACAAAACACTTGTGCCCCAGGTTATTGAAGAACTCAAAAAACTTGGCCGCGAAGACATTATGGTCATCGTTGGGGGCGTTATCCCGCCACAAGACTACGACTTCCTGTTCGAATCCGGTGTTGATGCCGTATTTGGCCCCGGGAGCGTAATTTCAGATTGTGCTACTAAAATGCTCGAAATACTACTCGATCAAGACTAATTTTTGCTAGAAAAGTGCCCTTTGGGGCACTTTTTTTCTCTTTTTTTAAAATCCCAAACCATCATTATGAAAAAAACAATGTTCTTTGCTGCTGTCATCGCCCTGATGTTCAGTGCATGCAATTGCCCGGATAAAAACGAAAAAAACATGGAAAACCCATTTTTCGGAGAATTTGAAACACCCTTCCAAACTCCTGATTTCAGAATCATTGAAGAAGCCGACTTTGTTCCGGCCATTACCGAAGGCATCAAAGTTCAAAACCAGGAAATCCAGGATATTATTGACAATAAGGCAAAGCCTGATTTTGAAAACACAGTTGCCGCACTCGATTATAGCGGCGAGCTACTTGAAAAAACTACCGCTGTTTTCTATAATTTGCTTGAAGCAAACACCAACAACCAGATGCAGGCCATCGCCAAAGAAATTGCACCTGTACTTTCATCGCATTCGGACGATATCAATATGAATGCAGCTCTTTTTGCCCGCATCAAGCAGGTTTATGACCTAAAAGAAAACGAAAATCTTAATCCGGAACAGGAAATGCTGCTCGAAGAAACATATAAAGGTTTTGTTCGTGGCGGTGCCAACCTGAATGCAGAAGACAAAGAAAAGCTCAAGAAAATCAATGGTGAGCTCAGTTTGCTCAGCCTTCAGTTTGGCGAAAACCAACTTAAAGAAACCAATGAATATCAATTGGTTATAGATAATCAAGAAAATCTTTCCGGATTACCCGAACCGGTAATCAATGCAGCGGCAGAGGCGGCAAAAGAGCGCAGTTTGGAAGGCAAATGGGTATTTACGCTTCATAAACCCAGCCTGATACCATTTATTCAATATTCCGATATCCGCCCATTACGCGAGGAGCTTTTTACAGCTTATATCAACCGTGGACGTAATGGAAACCAATACGATAACCGTGAAATCTTAGCCAAAATGGCTGCATTGCGCTATGAAAAAGCCCAATTGCTTGGCTTTGGCAACCATGCCGAATTTGTTCTTGATGTAAATATGGCAAAAAAGCCGGAAAATGTTTATTCCCGTTTAAATGAGCTGATGTCGGCTGCAATTCCAATGGCCGAAAAAGAAGCCCATGAATTGCAGAAAATGATTGATGCCGAAGGCGGAAAATTTAAGCTGGAGCCATGGGACTGGTGGTATTATGCAGAAAAACTGCGCAAAGAAAAATACGATTTGGACGAAGCAGAACTGCGCCAATATTTCGAGTTGGAAAACACAAAACAAGGACTATTTGATGTTGTAAACAAGCTCTATGGCCTTCAGATTGAAAAGCGCAACGATATTCCTGTATATCATGAAGATGCAGAAGTTTATGAAGTAAAGGAAGCCAATGGCGACCATATCGGCATCGTTTTTATGGACTTTTATCCACGTGCATCAAAAGGCAGTGGTGCATGGATGGATTCTTTCCGCAAGCAAATGAAGAAAGACGGCAAGAATGTAAGTCCGGTTATTATCAACTGCCTGAACTTTACCAAGCCAAGTGGGGGAAAACCTGCATTGCTCAGCATCGACGAAGTAACGACACTTTTCCATGAGTTTGGCCATGGGCTGCACGGGCTCCTCTCCGATTGCACTTATCCTGAGCTCAGCGGAACAGCAGTTGCCCGTGATTTTGTGGAACTTCCATCTCAGGTGCTCGAAAACTGGGCTACAGAACCGGAGGTGATGAAAAGCTATGCCAAACATTACGAAACCGGCGAGCCTATCCCCGATGAGTTAATCAATAAAATCGAAGAAAGCAGCCATTTCAACAATGGTTTTGCCATGGTAGAATATCTTTCGGCCGCATTGCTCGATATGGACTGGCACACTTTGGAAACCTCAGAGCTTCAGGATGCCGATGTATTTGAAGCTGCATCAATGAAAAAAATGAATATGCCGGAGGAAATTGTGGTCCGTTACCGCAGCCCGTATTTCAGCCATATATTTAATGGCGGGTATTCATCAGGCTATTACAGTTATGTTTGGGCAGAAATCCTTGATGCCGATGCATACCAGGCTTTTAAAGAAAACGGAATTTTTGATCAGGAAACGGCCAAAGCATTCCGTGAAAATATTTTGGAAAAAGGCGGCTCGGAAGACCCCATGAAACTCTATATCCGATTCCGCGGGAAGGAACCTTCATTGGAGCCATTGCTGAAACGAAAAGGCATTAAAGGTTAAATTTTAAGCCGGCGAACAAATCGTTCACCGGCTTTTTTTTATCCATAATTTTCAAAACAGCAGTAAGGCTGCAACTAACTACTTACAAGACAATAACATAAATCCATAAGTTGAAAAAAATGAAAAATACTATTCTACTTGCATTAACTCTTGTTTTCCTATTTAGCAACCAAATTGCATGGGGGCAGGAATCCGTATCAGAAACAACAAAATTTGCTAAAAAGTGCCACAATAAAGTTAAAAAGAGACGCTTTAATAAGCTGAAAGAGAATTACCCGAAAGCAATTAAAAAAATTGAGGAGATTAAAAGCAAAGCAGATAAAGAGCAATTCGGTTATGATGCAGTGGCAAATTTTGCTCCGCAATGGATCAAGATGATGGATGCACTGGTCAAGTTTCCAAATAATCAATGCTCCTATAAAGAAGAAGTTATAACCTTTGAAATCACTGATTACAAACCTTTATTGGCAGAAGCCAAAACAAAGGCCAATGAGGCTCATTATCAGGAAGGTATAAAAATCATGAATGAGAACAAAGGCAATTTCAATAAACAAAAAAGTGCTTTTGACCATTTTAAATTAGCCAGAAAATACAGTGATACCCATAAGGAAGAGATGAAGGAGCACTGTGCATTGATCTATTATGATGAAGGAAAACGCATATTGCTAGAGGGTAAATCTTATGAAGATAAAAAGAAATGCGAAGAATTTTTCAAGAAAGCGCATGGTTGGAAAAAACCGTATAAAGACATTGTTGATTTGATGGCAAAACTCTATTTCGATGAAGCTGAAAATCTTGCAGCCTCAGATAAGCCGGAAGAATGGAAAAATGCACTCAAATTATACAACAAGGCAAATGAATGGGTGGAAGACTATAGTGGATGCAAGGCAAAATACAAAACTTTGCAAGAAAAAGGAGCAGAATACTATTATGCAAAAGGAAAAGAAGCTATTGGAATAAAAAGCTTCGAATCCCAGGCCGAAGCAGTCGCATATTTTAAAACATCCAGAGAATGGGTCAAAAACTACAAAGATGCGGCAGAACTTGCGAAAGTAGCAAAAAAGCGAGCAAAAGTCAGGGTATTCTACTATAATTCAACCTGTTTCACTACCGCTGGAAATTATAAAAACCCTATTGCGGCTTCATGTGTAGGTGAAACAACAGAAGAGTTAGCGGCGTGTACAAAAAAATATAGCTACATAACGTTCCCCTGGAGCAAAAAATATAAACTCTTCCAGCCAAACCCCAACTTAAACGTAACACACACACAGGAAAACCTGGGTGGCGGTTTTGTAATGGTGATGGCTGAAAGAAGAGAAGAGCCTACATTTTATGTAAGCCCCAAAAATGTAACTACAAAAAAAGTATATGGCTATACTGCGCAATATCCCGATGAGAAAGAAAAGAAAGTTAAGAAACTCACTTATACCCTGGGGCTTGAAGCCAATAAAAAAGCTAAGACCGGAGAATTCAGAAAATATACCGGCACAGTTACAACAGTCTCTGAAAGCATCTCAGTTACTCAGGTCGTAAATATCGAAATCTATGATATGCGCGAGCCGGGTAAAGCAAAATTGATCTGGTCAACTACGCAGGAAGTAAGTGAATACGATAAAAGCTCGAAAGAAACCTACGAGGGAAGCTCCTGGGCAAAACCAGATAATCTAAAAACAGGAGGAACGATAAAAAACAAACAACAGATGAACGACCTGATAAGGAGAAAAAGCACCGTCCCAGGCACTATTTTTAACCCGCATGCGAAAGAAATCGGCGAAGTGCTGAAAACAAAAATAAAATACTACGATCCGGAAAAATAATCATACTACTTAAATATAAACAGGCACGGGCTAAATGTCCGTGCTTTTTTTATACTGTTAATTAATTAACAATTCGCTAAAAAACAAGAAGTTCGGACAGTGGCCTCTCTCAATAAAACGGAAATTCTAAGATTTAGATAAAGGACTGTTTTTCTCCCTCCCTCATGCTACATTCAATATTTTTTTGTATTTTGCAATAGAATCTACACAGATTTTATTAATTTACAAGTCACTGATTAACATGATGTTTAGTCCAAAAATACAAGAAAAGGTTATTCTAATTAAAATACATTGTATTACAATGTATTTTGCTATACACGAAAGTCTTGACAAAAACCTGTTTCGCAAAATCGCAAAACCATCGACCCCTTCATGCAAAACCACAATTTTTCAAGAAAATTTTTCAGCCCCATCAAAAAAATCTCAAAAAATTTGGCAAAAAAACGAATTTGTTAAAAACTCGTTAAAATTAAACAATGCACTTATTTTAAATATAACTTAATCACTTACACAAGACAATCAAGCCCATCCTATCTGACTACTAACGAATAAGATAAAGCCTAAGCTCCAACATCCGGCCAAAATTTCACTTTCCTGTAGTAGCACGAAATTTCCATAGATTTTTCTAATAAATATTTATAAAATTTAGTTAATTGTAAGATTAACAAGCATTTTGCAGAATAAAATTTATAGTTAATCGTTATTATCCTGTATTAAACGAAGGCTTTGGGACGCTCTTAAATATGTAAATAAGGACTACTTATTAATTATATAAGAAAGCCCCTTTGATGATCACATTAGGTTTAACCACATTTCAAAAAGTCTATGAAAGTATCAGACAAAATTGAACTCTTGAAAAAGAAGAGGGAGAAGGTAGAAGAGATGGGAGGCGAAGCAAGAGTTGCCAAACAACACGAAAAGGGCAAATTATCGGCCCGTGAAAGACTCGGTTTACTATTTGATGAAGGAACGTTTCAGGAGATCGACAAATTTGTTGGTCACCGCTCCACAAATTTTGGCATGGAGAAAATTGAGATACCTTCGGATGGCGTGATCATTGGTCACGGAAAAGTTAATGACCGTCATGTTTTTGCTTATTCTCAGGATTTCACATCCCGTGGAGGTTCTTTGGGCGAAATGCATGCTGCAAAAATCTGTAAGATTATGGATTTGGCCGTTAAAGCCGGCGCTCCGGTTGTTGGACTCAACGATTCAGGTGGTGCCCGCGTAGAAGAAGGCGTGGACGCACTGAAAGGTTATGGTGAAATTTTTATGCGCAATTCACGCGCTTCGGGTGTTATCCCACAGATTTCGGCCATTATGGGCCCCTGCGCAGGCGGCGCTGTATATTCACCTGCTATGACCGATTTCGTGTTTATGGTGAAAAAACAAAGCCATATGTTCATCACCAGCCCTTATGTGATCAAAACCGTAACCGGTGAAGAAACCACATTTGAAGAGCTGGGCGGCGCCATGGTACACAATACCAAAAGCGGCAATGCACATTTTGCCTGCGAAAGCGATGAAGAAACCATAGAAGCCATTAAGGACCTGCTTGATTTTCTGCCCGCAAACAATCTGGAAGAAACACCTCAGATCCCAATGGGCGACGATCCCGAACGTATTTGCGAGGAACTCGACAGCATCATCCCCGATGAGGCCAATATCCCTTACGATATGAAAACCATCATCGAAAACATTCTCGACGACAATGATTTCTTTGAGGTTCATGAGCATTATGCCGAAAACGCCATTGTTGGTTTTGGCCGCCTCAACAACCGTTCGGTAGGTATTATTGCCAACCAGCCTATGATTCAGGCCGGCTGCCTCGATATTGATGCTTCGGATAAAATCAGCCGTTTTGTGCGCACCTGCGATGCGTTCAACATCCCGATGATCACATTCGTGGATGTACCGGGCTATCTTCCAGGCGTTGATCAGGAGCTGGGCGGCATCATCCGCCACGGCGCAAAACTGCTTTGGAGCTATGCCGAAGCAACCGTACCGAAATTCACCGTAGTAACACGCAAAGATTATGGTGGCGCCTATTTGGCGATGTGTTCCAAACCGCTGGGGGCCGATATGGTATTTGCCTGGCCAACTGCAGAAATTGCTGTAATGGGAGCAAAAGGCGCTGTAGAAGTAATCTCGACCTACAAAAAAGAGATCAAAGCAGCTGATGATCCGGTTGCCAAAACGGCAGAAAAAATCAAAGAATACGAAGAAGCCTTTAATGTGCCTTATCTGGCAGCCAAACGTGGTTATATAGATGATGTGATTTTGCCGAGTGAAACACGCAGGCGCCTCATTAGCAGCTTAGAAGCCATGTGCAATAAAAACGAAGTTTTACCTCCGAAGAAACACGGAAATATCCCATTGTAATATGGCTGAAATGACTTTGTACGAAAAGAAGAAAAAAGCGGCAATTGTTGCAGTCACCTATTATCTCAGCAAAGAAGCTGTTGCAAAGAATGAAAATGCTGTAAATAATATTTGGGGTGATGCCGCCAAACAAAACAATATGGAGAACCGTTTGCGCGCACAAAGGCGTGGACGCAGCCTCCCGCTTCGATAGACTCCTTACACCAAACAACACAAACAAAAAAATAAAACAATGACATACGATAAGCACGGGGTACTGGAAATGGCCCAACTTAAATATGCAGCCGACCGTCCGGCTGCCGCGAATCCAATCAAAATCAATGATGTAAGCCTTCGCGACGGACATCAGTCACTTTTTGCTACACGCGGACGCACCGAAGATATGATTCCGGTAGCAGAAATGATCGACAATGCAGGCTATAATGCCGTTGAAACCTGGGGTGGCGCAACATTTGACACCATGCACCGCTACCTGGCCGAAGACCCATGGGAACGCCTGCGCACCTTAAAAAAGTACATGCCAAAAACTCCCTTTTCGATGCTGCTGCGCGGACAAAACGTTGTGGGTTACCGCAATTATGCCGATGATGTAGTGCAGGCTTTTGTTCAGCGCTCCATTGACAATGGAATGGATATTTTCCGCGTTTTCGACGCACTGAACGATTACCGCAATTTCGAAACTGCCGCCAAAGTAATTAAAGACAACGGAAAACATTTTCAGGGGACAGTTTGCTATACACTTACCGAGCCACGTTTAGGCGGTGATGTTTATAATATTGAATATTATACCAATAAAGTCAAAGAACTGGTTGACTTTGGCGTGGATTCGATTTGCATCAAGGATATGGCCGGATTGATTGCGCCATACGATATTTATAACCTGGTGCGCGAAATCAAGAAATTTACTGACATCCCGCTGAACCTGCACACCCACTTTACATCAGGCATGGGCGACCTGGCAATTTTCAAAGCCATCGAAGCCGGTATTGATATTGTGGACACCTGCATCGGGCCATATGCCTACCGCACGTCGCACGCAGCTGTGGAGCCCATCATTATGTCACTGCTTGGAACCAACCGCGATTCCGGCATGGACATCAAAAAGATCACAGCTATTGCCGAGGAAATGGAAAAATACATTCCAAAATATAAGCATCTCGACAATAACCCAAAATATGCCATTACGGACATCAACGTAATCCTGCACCAAACCCCGGGCGGAATGCTTTCAAACCTGGTAAACCAGCTCAAAGCCATGAATGCACTCGACAAGCTGGACGAAGTGTTCCGGTTGCTGCCTAAAGTACGCAAAGATCTCGGAACCATTCCATTGGTAACACCTACGAGCCAAATTGTTGGCGTTCAAACTGTAAACAATGTACTTTTCGATAAGGAAGAAGGCGAATACGCACAAATTACCGAGCAGGTAAAAGACCTTTGCTACGGCCTTTACGGTAAAACTACACGCGATATCAATCCGGAAGTACGAAAAAAAGCGCTGGCAGATTATCCTCGAGGCCAGAAACCGATTACGGAACGTCCGGGCGCCATTCTTGAACCGGAAATGGATCATGTAAAAGAGATTTCCAAAGGATTGGCACAGGACCTGGACGACCAGGTATTGATGGCACTTTATCCGGTTACCGGCAAGCGTTTCCTCAAATGGAAGTACGGACAAGAGCCTGTTCCTTCTGAGTTTAAACCAAAGACAATGGCTCAGGTAGAAAAAGAAGACGAGCTCGTACGCAAAGCACTTTCGGGCGAACTCACTTCAAAAGGCAATGGCACCAATTGCACCCGCGAATTTGAAGTTACGGTTGATGGCGATACGTTCAGCGTGGAAATCAATGATCCGAACGCAACCGTGAATGTTGGTGGCGCAGCCCGCCCACGACGTAAAAAAGAAGCCAAAGCCAAAGAAGTTGTGGCAAGCGGAAGCCTCACTGCCCCGATTCCCGGAATGATCGTGGAATTCAAGAAAAATGTTGGTGATAAAGTAGAAGTTGGCGAAACACTCGTAGTACTCGAAGCCATGAAAATGATGAACAACCTGGATGCAACTGTTAAAGGCACCGTAAAAGAAATCAAATTCGAAAGCGGCGATTCAGTTTCCAAGGGAGATGTGCTCATGGTGGTAGAACCAGAAGAATAATCTCAATCTACTCTTTTTTGCTTTTCTATAATTCGAAAACTGTCCTGTTTGCCGGGGCAGTTTTTTTCTTTTGGACGGTGGGGATACGGGCCTCACAAACAGATAATCCGAAAAAATACGATAAAACCTGAAATCGCCCTACCTTTGCAAAAGAGGTTCTATTGGGAATTTCGTGGAAATACAAAAGTTAGATCTCCAACAGATTCCTCCAAAGCCTTCCTCATGCTTCGGAAAACTTTGTCGGAATGACGCGTTTTAAAAAGTCTTGGGGCAAATGAGGCGAGGACACAATAATTTATCTCAAATACGTCCTCGCCTCATTTGCCTTAAACACATGTTAAACAGCGTCATTCCGACCAGAACAAAGCCAAACGAAGTGATTAAGGCTTTGTCCCGATAGTTATCGGGAGGGAGGAATCTGTTGGAAGTCATATTTTTCAATATTTTTAATCTCAAATTTTATGATTACCCACGAAATTCTTCGTAGAACCACAAAAGATTTTTTAAACCCGCTTATTCCTCCAACAAGCTATTCATTAACAATAAATTAAACAAAAATAAAACACATGAAAGTAATAGCATTTAACGGCAGCCCAAGAAAAGAAGGCAATACTTATCAGGCAGTAAAACTGGTATGCGACGAATTGGAAAAAGAAGCCATTGAAACGGAAATCATTCAGGTTGGAAGTCAGGATATCCGCGGATGTATGGGCTGTAATCAGTGTTTCAAAAAGCGCGATGGAAAGTGCGTCATAAAAACCGATTATGTAAGCCATTGGATCGAAAAAATGAAACAAGCTGACGGGATTCTGTTGGGCTCGCCCGTGCATTATTCTGCTGTTGCGGCCAATATGAAAGCCTTCCTCGACCGTGCTTTTTATGTTGCCGGCGCCAATGATTCCATGTTTCGCCATAAGGTTGGCGCATCGGTTGTAGCCGTAAGGCGTTCAGGTGGCCTGCCCACTTTTAATGAGCTGAACCACTATCTTAATTATTCGGAAATGATCCTGGCAACATCCAATTACTGGAATGTAATACACGGAACCCGGCCCGGAGATATCCATCAGGATGAAGAAGGTGTTCAGATAATGCGCATTTTAGGAAAAAATATGGCCTGGATATTGAAACTTGTCGAAAACGGGAAAGGCAAAATAGCAGCACCGGAACTGGAAGCCAAGAAGTACACGAATTTTGTGCGGTAGATTATACAAAGGCGGCTGAATTCTAAATGTAGGTTTATTCACGGCATAAACACAAATGGATTCGATAATCAGAAATCACCGATTATGATCCATTTTATATAAAAAATCACTCATTAACAATAGTTTATAGGGAAAATAAGATTTCTCCCGGCAACACACCACTGTGCTTTGTGTTTTGGTCGAAATGACCATTTTTTATTATCAGGAAGCAGGGTGAGGGCATTGCCGACTGAGAAATCTATAAGCCTTAGCTGAATAAAAATTATAATAACAATCATCCGTTATGTAAAATACAGCGATAAAGGCTTAAATCAGATAAAAAACGACCCGCTCAGAAACGGGTCATTTTTTTTATTGAATTAAAAATGAAATTTCAATGATGCAACTAAATCAAGCGACGAATAAGTTACTTCGCCTTCACCATATTGAGTGCCCATTCCAGCAATCGTGACTCTGGCATTTTTAATATCAAAGTGCGAAGCTTTATAATCACAGTGAAAATCTAAACTCAGCAACTCTGACATTTTGATCGAAAGCCCTATTCCTAAATCCAAACCCAAAGAGCTTTCGTTTATTTCATCTTGAAGAATCCATTGATCAGGGGAATTGATATAATAATCCAGTTCGGGATAAGTTAAAGAAACAGCACCGACCAGCAGCCGTCCGGTAAACCGAACATCACCTCCGCTAGCAACACCTATACCCCCCATAAAGCCTCCAATTCCTATCGTAGCCTCGGCAACATGCACATTGTAGGAGTTTACTCCAAACATTTCCCCCAGGCCAATCTGTGATTCCTCAATATTTAAAGGAAAGCCATTCCCAAAATAACTCACCATCAGGCCAATATTAGGATTAAACCACACGCCAAAATCCAAACCAAGACTAAGTCCGGTGGAAGCAAACGAAACATTTTTAAAATCACCGAGTGGCATACAAGGGCCAATATTAACACCGAGTTGCCATTGTTTGAAATCCTTTACTGATGCTTTTTCCTTTTCGACAACTGGTTCATTTTTAATTGACTCCTTTTTTACAGTCTGAACCTCTCCTTTTTCTACATTTTGTTCTTCACGTACCATGCGCTCTACTTCATCCATCTGATACACGTAGATCCTCCCATCTGAAGTTTTTATTTTTAGGCTTTGCCCAGGCCATTGCTCCACAATGACTCCTTTAATAATACTGCCATTTTTCAGATATACAATATCCTGCAACTGGTTTTGTGCAATTGAAATACCATTGGCAACAGTAAGAAACAAAATAATAACTAAAATTCTTCGCATGACTACTTTTTATTAAATTTAACTTTGATGAGCAAAAGTATAAACTCAAATATTTATATCAAAATATATTATAAGATATGTTTTATAAAATTTTTAATGAATTAGCCTAACCTAATAATAATCAACAATATGGAATCAAATAATTTTCCTGCAATCGCAACCATCCTTAAGCGCAAAAGCGTGCGGAAATTCAGCAGCCTTAAGCCGGATCGCGAACAACTGACACTTTTGGCCAAAGCCGGGATGGCAGCGCCTTCGGCAGTGAACAAGCAGCCTTGGGCATTTATCGCCATTGATGACCGCCTGCTCCTCGATGCTTTGGGAAGCAAACTCCCTTATGCCAAAATGTTATTGAAAGCACATGCAGCCATTGTCGTTTGCGGTGATTTATCCAAAAGCCTTCCAGGATGGGAACAACAATTCTGGATTCAGGACTGTTCTGCTGCAACCCAAAACATCCTGCTGGCAGCTGAAAGCATGGGGCTGGGCGCTGTATGGACAGCGGCGTATCCTGCCAAAGAGCGCATGGAAATCGTTACGGACACCCTGAAGCTGCCGGAACACATCATTCCGCTGAATGTCATCCCAATTGGGTTTCCTGACGGAAATGAAAAACCAAAAGACAAATGGAAGGATGACAATCTGCATTGGAACATTTGGGATAGCGTTTCATACAATGGCATTCAGGAATGATGTCCGCTGAAAAATTCCTACTTTTGCGCCACTTAAAAAAGAATCATGGCATTAGTACATTCCTTCGAAAAAAGCGGCAATTATCTGTTTCGTCATCGCGGGCAAATTCCCGTGATTTTATTTATCCTCGCTGTTCCGGTAATTTATTTGAGCGGAAACGGCGGATTAAATGCCAATGCCCGCTTTTGGGTCAGCATTGTGGCTATTGTACTGAGTTTTATGGGGCAAATCGTTCGTGCTTGGTCAATTGGCACTACTCCGCATGGAACATCCGGGCGAAACCGAAACAAACAAGTTGCCATGAGTCTGAACACCAAAGGGATTTACTCGATGGTGCGCCATCCGCTTTACCTGGGCAATTACCTGATGTGGATTGGTATCGTGGTTTACACCTTCAATATATATTTTGTAATTATCGTTTCCCTGGCCTACTGGCTTTATTATGAACGTATTATGTTTGCAGAGGAACGCTTTCTGGAACGGAAATTCGGCCAGCAATATCTTGATTGGTCTTTAAAAGCGCCTGCGTTTTTACCGGCCTTCTCCAAATACCAAAAAGGCGATATCCCATTTAGCTTTATTTCGGTTTTGCGCCGCGAATATTCCGGCGTGCTGGCTACGGTGCTCGGATTCTTTTTTATTGATGTTCTACGCTCATGGTTTTTGTTCGGAAGTGTTGATTTTAACCGGCCTTCAAGCTATGCGCTTGGCGTATCAGCTCTTATTGCATTGATCTTAAGAACATTGAAACACAAAACCAATCTACTTAATGAATCAGGAAGGAGCTAAAAGCGGACAAAACCTCAGGGTTTATGCAGCCATTACGCTGGCCATGTTCTTCTGGGGACTGACTTTTGTCTGGACCGATATCTGCCTCAAATACCTTGAGCCCGTAAGCATCTTGCTTTTCCGTTTAAGCATCAGCTCCGTTTTGCTTTTCAGCCTGATGAAAATTATGCGTATCCGGATGCTGCCCGACCGAAAAGACATCGGTTTGGTATTGCTTACGGCTTTGCTCAATCCCTTTTTATATTTTTTGGGCGAAAGCTATGGCGTAAAATACTCATCCCCAACAGTAAGCGCTGTTTTTATTGCGCTTGTCCCGGTTTTTACGCCCATCGCCGCATGGATGGTGTATCGCGAAAAGCTCAGCACCCTTAATATCATTGGTTTAAGCATTTCCATTATTGGCGTGATGCTGATGATCATTAAACCCGATTACAGTTTAAATGCATCCTGGCTGGGCGTTTTCAGCCTGGTTTTTGCTGTTATTGTAGCCATTGCCTACTCCATTTTATTGAAACCGCTGGCCATCAAATACAATCCCTTTTCCGTCATTGCGTGGCAAAACCTTGCTGGTATTTTTATGTTTCTTCCGTTCTTTCTCATTTTTGAATGGAAAAATGTATTGCAAACACAATTTACAAGTGAGCTGATCAGTTCGCTTTTCTGGCTGGCTGTTTTGGGCAGCTCCCTGGCTTTTGTATTTTATACATACAGCACAAGGGTCATTGGGGTAAGCCGTACGGCGATATTCACAAATTTCATTCCCGCATTTACAGCCATTTTTGCCTGGCTGGTGGTTGATGAAAGTTTTGACGCACGAAAAATAGCGGGGATTGTATTGGCATTGGGCGGCATCAGCCTGGCGCAATTAAGATCAGGCCGCAAAAAAGTAGTTCATGGCTAAAAAAATTAAATTCTATACGGTTTGGAAAGGCTTGCAGCCCGGAGTTTATGCTTCCTGGGATGAATGCAAAAAGCAGATTGCCGGCTTCGAAGGCGCTGTTTACAAATCCTTTCCCTCACGGGAGATGGCTGAAGAAGCCTTTAGTTCATCGCCCTCGCAGTTTATCGGAAAAGACATCCCCAAAAAGGTGATGACGGAAGCCGACAAAAAACGTATCGGCATGCCCGACTGGAACACAATCAGTGTAGATGCAGCATGTGCCGGAAACCCGGGCGACATGGAATATCAAGGTGTTGAAACCAAAAGCGGGCGCAAACTGTTTCATCTGGGTCCTCTGCCCGAAGGCACTGTGAATATTGGCGAATTCCTGGCTATAGTGCATGGATTGGCCTTCCTGAAAAAATACAACAGCAGCATCCCCATTTATACCGATTCCCGCACGGCGATGAAATGGGTGCGCGATAAACGTGTAAACACCAAACTGGCCCGAACTGCGCGCAATGCAAAGATTTTCAACCTCATCGAAAGAGGCGAATACTGGCTGAAAACCAATCAGTATTCCAATCCCATTCTAAAATGGCAAACCGAATACTGGGGAGAAATCCCCGCAGATTTTGGAAGAAAATAGTTTTAAGGAATTTTAAGCATTGCCTCCCGCATCAAGTCCGGTGAATGCTTATTTTTGTCGCAAAGGATTTTGCATGAGCATAGAAGTTAAGAATATCACGAAAATATACGGCACACAAAAAGCTGTAAACGATGCCAGCTTTGACATCAAAAAAGGAGAAATTGTAGGCTTACTGGGGCCAAACGGAGCCGGCAAATCAACGCTGATGAAAATGATCAGCTGCTTTATTCCGCCAACAAAAGGCACGGCCAGTGTAAGCGGTTTTGATATCCTGGAAAATTCTTTGGAAGTACGCCGCCGTTTGGGTTATCTGCCCGAACACAACCCGCTCTATCTGGATATGTATGTAACCGAATATCTGGAGCATGTAGCCGGCCTCTACAAAATCAAAAAACCTTTGGACAAAGCCAGGGAAATGATCGAAATCACAGGACTTTCGCCTGAAAAGCACAAAAAAATCGGAGCATTGTCCAAAGGATACAGACAAAGGGTGGGCCTGGCACAGGCGATGATCCACGACCCGGAAGTCCTGATTCTCGATGAACCCACTTCAGGCCTGGATCCCAACCAGCTTATCGAAATCCGCAACCTCATCCGCAAAATCGGCAGCGAAAAAACCGTAATCCTTTCCACACATATCATGCAGGAAGTAGAAGCCATTTGCGACCGCGTTATCATTATTAACAAAGGAACAATTGTTGCCGACGACAGCACTAGAAACCTGGCCTCATTGAGCAAAGGCAATACGCGCATCACACTGGAAATTAACGTAAAAACGAAACCCAAATTCCTAAAAGCTATTTCAGGTGTTCAGAAAATAAATGAAATTGCCGACAAAAAATTTGAATTGATTTGCTCTGCCGAGAAGGACATACGCGAAGAAATCTTTGAGCAGGCCGTTGCCAATAATGTGAAAGTACTTTCGATGCAGCAGGAAAACCGCAGTATGGAAGATGTTTTCCATGAACTGACCCAACAAAAATAGGTTTGATTTTCAACCCCTTAACGAAATAAACCTTTCGGAAAAAAAATAATTTTATGCTTATTTAAAAAGTATTTAAATTAATTTTATAATTTTGCCGCCACGTGGAAAGATTTGATTGATTGCAACCACATAAAAAAATGCTAAACCAGTATTTTTTCTACAACCAATCGTCTTTCCCATTTAATTTAAGTCTAACTATTAAAAATACATTAAATGGGATACTTATTCACTTCCGAATCTGTCTCTGAAGGACATCCTGACAAGGTAGCTGATCAAATTTCAGATGCCATGCTCGACGAATTTCTTCGTCACGACCCCAACTCAAAAGTTGCTTGTGAAAGTTTTGTAACTACCGGCCTGGCAGTTGTTGGCGGCGAGGTAAAAACCAACGGCTACGTTGATGTACAGCGCATTGCCCGCAAAACCATTACCGATATTGGTTACACCCGTTCGGACTATCAATTTGACGCACAATCGTGTGGCGTCATTTCTGCAATCCATGAACAATCGGGCGATATCAACCAGGGCGTTGAACGCGCCAAAAAAGAAGAACAAGGCGCCGGCGACCAGGGCATGATGTTCGGTTATGCCACCAACGATATGGAAAACCTGATGCCGATGCCGGTTGAGCTTTCGCACATCCTGCTGCAGGAGCTTGCGGCCATACGTCATGAAGGTAGTCAAATGAACTATCTGCGCCCCGATTCCAAATCACAGGTAACTATTGAATACGACGACCATCATCATCCGATACGCATCGACACCATCGTAATTTCAACACAACATGATGATTTCGCTAATGAAAAGGAAATGCAGGACACCATCCGTGAGGACGTGCTGAATATTCTTATTCCCCGAGTTAAAGCAACACTGCCCAAACAAATTGCGGACCTGTTCAAAGGGGACTTCCGCTTATTTGTAAACCCAACCGGTAAATTTGTTATTGGAGGGCCACATGGCGATACCGGGCTAACCGGACGCAAGATTATTGTTGATACTTACGGCGGAAAAGCATCGCATGGCGGTGGCGCTTTCAGTGGCAAAGACGCTTCAAAAGTGGATCGCAGTGCAGCTTATGCAGCACGCCACATTGCCAAAAACCTGGTTGCTGCAGGCGTGGCAGAAGAAGTTATGGTACAGTTGGCCTATGCCATTGGCGTAGCCGAACCTGTGAGTGTTTTTGTTGATACGCACGATAGCTGCAAACTGAAAGACGAAAACGGCAATACGCTGAGCGATGGAAAAATTGCTGAAAAAATTAAGGAAATTATTGACCTGAGGCCATTTGCTATTATCGAACGCTTTGGTTTGACCAATCCGGTTTTCCTTCCAACAGCAACTTACGGACATTTTGGCCGCGATACTTTCTCAAAAGAGATTGAAGTATATTATCAGGACGAACATACGCTTGCAAAAACCATTAACGGCCAGGAACGCTACTTTAAAGTTGTAGATTTCTTTGCATGGGAAAAACTCGACTACGTTGATAAAATCAAAAAAGCTTTCGGTATATAAAACCGTTTAAAATCACGAAAAGCCGCTGCATCATTGAATGTTGCGGCTTTTTTTATAACTTGCATCAAAAAATCCCATTAATGTTTGGCAACACGGAAATCAGAAATAAATTACGTCGGGAGCGCGAATCGCTGAAACGCCAAAAGCGGGAGGAACGTGAACAAAAAAAACGACGAAAAAAGCACAAAAAATTAAGGGAAAAATTCAAAAAAAGCCGCAGTCGAAAGCAGGAATCAAAATCTCATACACCCAAAAAAAAATCAAGAAGGCCATTTTGGTATAAAATTAAAAAACAGTATTCAAAGACTGTTACTAGAATCAAGAAAAGAGGGTTTCCGTTTATGTGGGCCATTCGTGGCCTCAAAAAACAAAATGAGACAGCAAAAAATCGCGATTATATTTTCCTCGACTGGTATGATTTCCTCTCTATTATCTGGAGCACTATTTTAACGAAAAAATATTTCTGGAGACTCCCTCAATCGGAAAAGAGTATTTTTAACCAATGGGCGGCAAAAAAAACATGCACACCCCGCGAATGTTTCCCCGGGATGGCCTTAAACTCTTTGGGCGCTTTTGTCTTGTCTTTTTTCCTGTTTTTCTGGCTACATCAGTTTTATTCCCTGCTTGCAGCCAAGTTGTATGGCCTGAACATGGTGTTCTACAATACCTTTTCCATTTATTCTTTACGCACCATTAGTTCGGAATGGTCAGGCGTTAATATAGTATTTATCAGTGCTTTTGCCCCCATTATGATTTTCCTGACAGGGACGGGCATACGCAAATATTATATGAACCATTATTTCCGGGGAAATTTTGCCCGTTTATTTTTTACCTGGGCTTTTGTCCATTCCCTTTTGTTCTCTGTGGGGTCATATCTGGTAGGCGCACTGACCAATACAGGCTTCGTTTATGCCATTAAATGGATGTTTATGAGCGACTTGTATAGCCCGCAGGTGATTAGCATATTTTTAGTCTTTTCATTAATTTTGATACTGGCAGGCAGGCAGATACCTTCACTTTTCTATATTGCTTCGCCCTGCAGCCTTCTGATAAGAGCACATAACCGCGATGCTTATTTGGGATTGGCCATGCTGTTTCCCTGGATTGCAGGATTTTCGGGCATCCTGATTTTAAACTACCCCCGCCTTCCCGCTGCATTTTGGCTATATGGTGTAATTCTGGGGCTTCTCCTCATCCCGGCATACATCAACAGGATTCCAAAATCTGCAGAAATGGTAACCAAACCCAACTACTGCCGCAATGGAGTTCAATCACGCTTTTTCTGGCTTTTACTCGGCATCATTTTATGGATTGGCAGCCGCTTCTATTTCTATTATGGCATCAATATTTAATGATGAACAGCCTCCAGGATATCAACAATAAAAGGTTTGAGGCCGGCAAAAAAGAACTCCACGGCGATCACCATTACGATTAAACCCATTAATCTGAGCATCACTTTATTACCTGTTTCGCCAAGAATTTTGATGATCTTACCTGAGCTGATTAATACAACATAAGTAGTCGCCAGAACCAGGGCAATAATTCCAACCAATATAGCTTTAAGGCCAAAGCTATCGGCATCATCCATTAAAACGATGGCGTTTGTAATTGCGCCCGGGCCACAGATCATCGGTATTGCCAATGGCGTTACGCTAATGTCATTTTCGTAGGCTTTGATTTCCTCTTCACGCACTTTAACTTTTGCCAGACGCGCCTGCAACATATCCTGGCCCATAAAAAAGAAAATCACGCCACCCACAATACGCAGGCTGTTTACCGAAATGTTGAAAAAACTGAACAGCAACTGTCCGCCAAAAGCAAACAGCATCAACATAAAAAAGGAAGTTATGATTGCTTTCCGCGCAATACGTTTACGGCTCACATCATCAAAATCGGATGTCATGGTCATAAAAACCGGCATCAAACTTAATGGATTGATCAGGGTGATAAAGGATGTTAAACCCAATAGCCCAAAAGACAAAACCTCTGCCATATGCTAATTTATTATTTATCAGTTACTTAACGAAATAATAACCAAAAAACGCGGCGCGAAATTACAATTTTTCCCAAAAAATAAACCGCTATCTGAAGAACAGATAACGGTTTATCAATTAAAATTATATTTCCCTAACGGGCAATTACAAATTTGTTCATTTTAACGACCTGACCTTCTGCTTTCAATACGCAGAAATAAACGCCATTTTCCAGGTCATCCACAGCAACATCCATCCTGCCCGACATTCCGTTGATATCGTATGCCGCTACGCGGGCGCCGGTTACATTATAAATTTCGAGGCCGGTTTGCGCAAAAAGCTGCTCAAAGCTATAATCAATGTTAAAACTATTGGCAACCGGGTTTGGATAAACCGTACTCATTTGGGCAAAAGCGCTCAAATCATTAATTGCGGTATTGTCCTGAGAAAAGAATGCGAGCCTGATTGTAATTTTATCCGATGGATTATTGGCATCGTAGATCATATATTCAATCTCAGCGACTCCTTCTACCCCATTTGGATTAAAATGCGCAGAGAAATCATTCTCGTTTACACCACCGGCTTCGATAGTAAGCGGGCTGTTGCAAGTATCAACATTTGGGGGGAAGCAGGCGCCCCAGCAGAAAGTATTCATGGAGTTTTCCAGGTCAATGAGCACCTTCTTGGCAACCATTACGTCAATAGCTTCATCTTTAAGGTTTTTCACCTGCATTTTCACTTCCATTTCGCCGCTGTCGGGATGTGTGTTGAGCCTGAGAACATTACCACCTTCAACAGGCTGTCCGTCTTCAGTCAACAAAGCAAGATAGCTAGTCGTAAAAACATAAAATACGGAAACGGAATCATTTTCATCTGCCGTATTATAAAAGGTAAACATAGCCGAAGCCATCCCCAGGTTGTCGTTATAATTGTAGTGGCAACTGAAGCTGTTATCTGTAGCTTGCGAAGCCATTACAACAGTTTTGTCGGTGCTGTAATTTCCGGGAGGAAGGCAGCCGTCGCTAAAGCAAAGCTGGAAATTAGAACCTTCCTGCACATAATCAACATACATTTTGATGCCTACGGTAATTTCAGCATCACTAATATTTTTAATGATACAGTCGGCAATAAATTCATGGCTGGGATCGCCACTGATGGCCACATGATTGTCCTGAGGCAGCGGTTCGCCCTCGGCAGAGAGCGCAACAAGGCTTTGCCCAAATGCAAAAGCACTGATAAACAGAAAACTAAAAATAAAAAGTACTTGTTTCTTCATAACTCCTGATTTAATTTAAATACTAAAATTGGTTTATACAGAGAGCAAATGTAGTATTTTCCACTCTATTTTTAGTAATTACAAAAAGTTTTATTGCATCATTAACAATATTTTAGAAACATTAAATTCTCAATAACAATAAGTTAGTTATATTTGCATACGCATATATTTCGATATTTAAGCTAACAGGCAACTTTTCCGACTTGCTGCATTATTAACAATATCGCATCTTTGCATCAAACGTTCAGAACAAAAGGCCGCCGGCCATGTTAATTTTTAATAAACCAGGATTTTTTAACTTTCTAAAACTAAAACTATGAGGAGATTATTTTTACTCTTTTCCATCTTAGCGACTGCTTTGGTACTTAACGCGCAAAACATTGACCGCAAAATGGTTTTGCTGGAAATCGGAACCGGAACATGGTGTCCTTACTGCCCAGGTGCTGCAATGGGTGCTGATGACCTGATCGAAAACGGAAAAAACGTTGCTGTTATTGAATATCATGGCGGCGATGAATATGAAACTACCAATGGTGGAAACCGCTTGAACTGGTACGGTGTTACTGCCTATCCAACATCTATTTTTGACGGACTGCTCAAGTATGAAGGCGGAAGCGCATCAAACTCACTCTATACTGCTTTCCTTCCTAAGTACAACCAGCGCATCGATACCAAAACCCATATTGACCTTGATCTTATGGGAGAAGTTGCCGGATTGGGATACACTATAAAAGCAACGGTTACCCGCGACGAAAACCTGAACGATCACAGCAACAATATTTTTGTTGTGGTTACTGAATCAGAAATCGAGCAGGCATGGCAAGGCCAGAGCCACCTCAATTTTGTTCAGCGACTGATGGTCAATGGCTCACAAGGAACACCAATTGATTGGGCAAATGGCGAAGAGCAGGAACTGGAGTTCTCCTTTACAAGAGATATGGTTTGGAATATCATGCACACAGAAATTATTGTTTTTGTGCAGGATATGGACACAAAAGAAGTTCTTCAGGCTCAAAAAATGCCCCTCTCCTCCATCCTTCCTGAGAACGAAAACGACCTTTCTGTAATGGCTGCAGACAATGTTCCCGAAAACAACAGCATCGGTTACCTTGAGCCACGCTTTGAGATGATCAACCTTGGAAACGCAAACGCAACAACCGCTGAAATAACTTATAATGTTAATGGCGAAAACGAAACCGTAGTCAACTGGAGCGGCGATCTGGAACCTTTCCATACTGAAAGCTTCTTCCTCGATCCAATCCATTTTACACTTTTGGAAAACAATATCCTTACTATCGAAATCACAAAGGTGAATGGTGGTGATGACGAAAACCCTGAAACAAATACTATTACTGTTGAGTTTGGCAATGTTGTTGAAACTTTTGAAGGTCCACTCAGCCTGTTGCTCCGCACCAACGACACACCGGAACAAAACCACTGGGCATTGCTCGATGCTGAAGGAAATGTTATTCAGGAAGGTGGCCCATACGAGGTTGCTAACCAAATGTATAACGAAACCATCGAATTTCCGGAAAACCGTGATGTTGCCGGCTTCTCTTTTGTAATGTATGACGAAGGTGGAAACGGCCTTGTGAAAGACCCACAATACCTCGGATTTTTCTCCCTGACAGACAATACCGGCGCAGCCGTTTGCCCTATGGTGAAAAGTTTTGGTTACGCTAAAACCATCCCATTGTATATCCCCTGGGATTATACAGGCATCAATGATACAGAAACAGCTGAATTTGAAATTTATCCGAATCCGGTTCAGGCAAACCTGAATATCAAGTTCAATATGGATGAAGCTGCACAGCTGAGTATTTTCAATATCGTTGGCCAGACTGTTTACCAACAGGAAATTGGCGCAAATACACAGATTGATATGTCTTCTTTCGAATCAGGTGTTTATTTCATTAACCTGAAAGCAGAAAGCAAATCTGTAACACGCAAAATAATTGTAGAATAATCCGGATTAAAAATCCGATGAAAATAAGCCGCCCTCAAAAGGGGCGGTTTTTTTATGCATTAAAAAAGCCCACCGGAAAATGGCAGGCTTTTTTATATGGGTGTATTTCTTATAAAACACTATCAATCAGATTATCATCTGCAATATTCGGAACAGTAACTTTCAGACGGGGTTCGGCTTCCATGGCACGTTTTATTGCAAAAACAGCACCTTCGTTTCGCGCCCAGCTCCTGCGGCCAATGCCATTGTTCACATCCCAGAACAGCATGGATTTCAAACGGCGATCGGCATCTTCCGAGCCATCGAGCACCATACCAAAGCCACCGTTTATTACTTCGCCCCAGCCAACGCCGCCACCATTGTGTATTGAAACCCAGGTAGCTCCGCGGAAGGAATCACCAATTACATTCTGGATGGCCATATCTGCCGTAAAGCTGGAACCATCATAAATATTTGAAGTTTCGCGGAATGGCGAATCTGTTCCGGAAACATCGTGATGGTCGCGACCTAAAACAACCGGGGCTTTCAGTTTCCCTTCAGCAATTGCTTTATTAAATGCTTCGGCAATGCGGATGCGGCCTTCGGCATCGGCATAAAGGATGCGTGCCTGCGAGCCCACAACCAGTTTATTTTCTTCGGCCTGACGAATCCACCGCAGGTTGTCTTCGATCTGGCTCTTGATTTCTTCGGGAGCTGTTGCGGCCATTTCTTCCAGGATATCGCCCGCAATTTTATCGGTCAAGGCCAAATCTTCAGGATCGGATGAAGTACACACCCAACGGAAGGGGCCAAAACCATAATCGAAGCACATGGGACCCATGATATCCTGAACGTAGCTTGGATATTTGAAATCACCTTCTTCGTTGAGGATATCTGCTCCTGCACGGCTGGATTCAAGCAGGAAGGCATTTCCGTAATCAAAGAAATACATACCACGTTTCGTTTGCTCATTCACAGCGGCCACATGCCTGCGGAGGGTTTCCTGCACGGCATTACGGAATTCCTCAGGTTCCTCAGCCATCATGCGGTTCGATTCTTCAAAGCTATAGCCTGCCGGATAATAACCTCCGGCCCAGGGATTGTGCAGGCTGGTTTGATCGGAACCGATTTCAACCATTATATTTTCCTCATTAAATTTCTCCCAGAGGTCAACGATATTTCCAAGATAAGCGATACTCACTGCCTCTTTATTTTCTTTGGCTTTGCGTACACGGGCCATCAATTCGTCCAGATCTTCATAAAGTTCCTGAACCCAACCCTGTTCATGACGTTTATGGGCCGCTTTGGGATTCACTTCAGCGATGATTCCAATGGCTCCGGCAATAACAGCTGCTTTTGGCTGAGCGCCCGACATTCCGCCAAGCCCGGAAGTCACAAACAGCTTTCCTGCCAGGCCTTCGTTGTTTTTCTCAATTTTCCTTCCGGCATTCAGCACGGTGATGGTAGTTCCATGCACAATCCCCTGAGGACCAATGTACATAAACGAACCGGCCGTCATCTGTCCGTATTGAGAAACGCCCAGCGCATTAAATTTTTCCCAGTCATCCGGTTTGGAATAATTTGGAATCACCATTCCGTTGGTAACAACTACGCGGGGCGCATCTTTATGTGATGGAAAAAGTCCTGCGGGATGTCCCGAATACAGAGCCAATGTTTGCTCATCGGTCATTTCTGCCAGATATTTCATCGTAAGCAGATACTGTGCCCAGTTTTGGAAAACCGCACCGTTTCCACCATAGGTAATCAACTCATGAGGATGCTGTGCAATGGCGTTATCGAGATTATTACTCAGCATCAACATAATGGCTGCAGCCTGCCTGGATTTATGCGGAAAATCTTCGATATTGCGCGCTGAAATTGGATAATCCGGACGATAACGATACATATAGATACGACCATACTTTTCCAACTCTTCGGCAAATTCTTTTGCTAAAACTTCATGATGTTTCTTCGGAAAATAGCGCAAAGCATTTTTAAGTGCCAGCGCCTTTTCCTTTTTATTGAGAATTTCTTTCCGCTTAGGAGCGTGATTTATGTCTTTATCCCATTCTTTTTTTGGAGGGAGTTCATCGGGAATACCCTGAAGTACAAGTTTTTGAAACTCGGTGAGGTTCATATATCCGTAATTTTAATGTTTTGGTTATTCGATTGCCAAAATTACGAATCTTCGTTTGAATAAAAAGGAATTGCGGGATAGATTAAATTTTTTCCCGGGAATTTTTAAGCACATTCTGCAAAAATTCGCGTGCCCTGAAAAGCTGAGCTTTCACTGTTCCAAGCGGAAGCTTCAGTTCAGTACTGATTTCATCGTACGAAAGTTCTTCAAAATAGCGCATTTCGACCAGGCGGCGGTAGTGTGGTTTCAGGCGGACGACCACTTCGCGCATCATACGGATTTTCTGGCTTTCGATCATGCACTCTTCGGGATCCTGCCCCATCGAAGGAAGGTTTTGCGCAAGTTCGCTACCATCTTCGTGCTCGCCATAGGAGCGGTTGATTGAAATCGTATTGTTTTTTCGTTTACGGATAAAGTCGATGCAATTGTTTGAAGCAATTTTAAACAGCCAGGTACTGAATGCGTAACGGGGCGTATATTGTTTCAGGTTTTTAAAGGCTTTACCGAAGGCTTCAATCGTCAAATCGTCAGCATCAACAGGATCGTTGGTCATTTTGAGCAGCATAAAATAGAGCGAATCACGATAATTCTTCATCAGCTCGGCATAAGCTTTCTGATCGCCATGCTCAAGTGCCAAGCGAACTAACTTATAGTCCCTGAGTGCTTTTTCGGTCAAATGTTCCGTCGATTCTAGTCCCATCGGCGCTGTTTACTAAATATATTACTGACTGCCACCGTCGTATGCAAAAGTAGTAGTACGATTTCGATTACAGGCGAAATTAACAATAAATCTTTTTCGTGCAGGCGCTGCATACATTTTTTTAGGATAAAGAGGCGGCTAAAAAGGCGCATGAGCAAAAACACCAGCACGGGCAACCAAAATTCCGGCCACATTATGAATAAAAATACAGCAACGGAATAATGAAGTACCAGACTGAAAGGGATCAGGCCCAATATCATTTTATGTGCCTGTTTGTATTTTGAAGATGTGCTGAAATGCCGCTTTTTCTGACGCCACCATGTTGCGAATGTACGTTTTGACGGAGAAAGCATCTGGCTTTCCGGACTGATCTCTATTTTTGTGTTGGAGGCTTTGGCTACTTTATTAATAAATAGGTCATCATCTCCGGAAGCCAAATTATAATGAGACGTAAAGCCCTGATTTTCATAGAACATGCTTTTCTTATAGGCCAGATTTCTGCCCACGCCCATATAGGGGAGCCCCAGCAATGCCATGGATAAATAATTTTGGGCCGTAACCAAAGCTTCATAGCGTATGATGCGGTTTAATAAACCACGCGATGGCTCATAAGGCGCATAACCCAAAACAATATCACAGCTGTCCGTGAAATTTTGCTGCATCCGCATCAGCCATTCCTTGCTGGTTGGGCGGCAATCGGCATCCGTAAGTACCAAATGGTCATTTTTTGCCGATTTGATGCCCATCGACAAAGGGAATTTTTTGCCATAGAAAAAATTCAGGTTCTTTTTAATTTCCACAATTTTCAAATGGCTGTGTTTTTCGGCCAGCATATGCAACAAATGGATGGAATCATCTTCGGAGCCGTTGTTCACAACAATTACTTCAAAATCGGTATGGCTCTGTTCGAGGATAAGCGGCAGGTTCCTTTGAAGGTTTGCATATTCATTTTTTGCAGCAATGACCACTGAAACGCCTTCGGAAGGCTTGTGCAATGCTGTTGCAACACTGTTGCGGTAAAAGGCCAAACGCGCATACAAAACCCAGTCGATGAGCAGGCACAAGAGTGTCGCTGCAGCGAGTATCAAAAATATTACAAATGTAAGTTGTTCATTTAAAATAGCTTGCCAATTCATTTGCCTTGCATTGGGTGCGAGCCAAATATAGACATATTTCATCACAGGAAAGCCTTATCTTTGCCGAGTTTTACACCTGCGTTTGTTGATATTAGCGACGCACTGACAGATAGTATTTTATGAAATTTACGCTCGAAAAAAAAGATACGGCATCATCGGCACGTGCCGGCAACATTAAAACGGATCACGGGGAGATAAAAACGCCCATATTTATGCCTGTGGGCACTGTGGGCAGTGTAAAAGCTGTGCACATCCCGCACCTGAGCAGTGACGTACAGGCTCAGATTATCCTGGGCAATACCTACCATCTTTACCTGCGGCCCGGACTGGACATTATAAAACAAGCCGGCGGCATTCAAAAATTCAATGGATGGAACCGCCCCATGCTGACCGACAGCGGTGGATATCAGGTTTATTCACTCAGTGGCACGCGCAAGCTCAAAGAAGAAGGCGTTACTTTTCAATCACATATCGATGGTTCGCGGCATGAATTTACGCCCGAACGCGTTATGGACATCGAACGCACTATTGGCGCTGACATTATGATGGCCTTTGATGAATGCACGCCCTATCCCTGTGATTACGAATACGCCAAAAACTCGCTGGATTTAACACACCGCTGGCTCGACCGCTGCATCAACCGTTTCGAGGAAACCGAATGTCCCTACGGCTATGAGCAAAGCCTCTTCCCTATTGTTCAGGGCAGCACTTATCGCGATTTACGCATCAAATCGGCAGAATATATTGCCCAAAAAGGTGCCGACGGAAATGCCATTGGTGGATTATCCGTTGGCGAACCCCATGAGATGATGTACGAAATGACCGAACTCTGCTGCGGAATCCTGCCATCCGACAAAGCCCGCTACCTGATGGGCGTAGGCACACCAGCCAACATCCTGGAAAGTATTGCATTGGGCATTGATATGTTTGATTGCGTAATGCCGACACGAAACGGGCGAAACGGCATGCTTTTTACCAGCGAAGGCATCATCAACATCAAAAATAACAAATGGAAAGATGATTTTTCACCGCTCGATCCAAACGGGCACAGTTTTGTTGACAGCTTTTACACCCGTGCGTATTTGCGTCATCTTTTTGCTGCCGGAGAAATTTTGGGCCCCATGATTGCCAGCCTGCACAATTTGTCATTTTATCTGTGGCTCGTTGGTGAAGCAAGAAATAAAATACTGGCCGGAACGTTTTCCAGCTGGAAGGATCAAATGGTTAGAAAAGTTGCAACACGTCTCTGATTATGCTGCGGATCATCGACCGATATATCATTAAAAAGTTTCTTGGCACATTTTTTTATGCCATATCCTTGCTGATTATCATTGTAATTGTTTTTGATATATCGGAAAAGGTGGATGAATTTGTAGAGAACAGTGCACCGCTGCAGGCCATTGTTTTCGATTACTATATCAATTTCATCCCTTATTTCATGAATTTGTTCAGCTATCTGTTCACATTCATTTCGGTGATCTACTTTACTTCCAAGATGGCCGGTCGCACAGAGATTATTGCTATTCTGAGTTCCGGTGTCAGTTTCCGCAGGCTGCTGCGCCCGTATATTATTTCCGCATTGCTCATCGGCACAATTTCCTTTTATCTGGCCAATTTCCTGATTCCTTATACCAACCGTGGCTGGCGTGAATTTGAAAAAGTTTACCTCAAAGATGCCTTTATAAACCGCGACCGCAATATCCATATGCAGACTCAGCCCGGCATTTTTATGTACGTGGAAAGCTTTAACAACATAGATAATGTAGGTTATAAATTTTCGAGGGAAGTTTTTGATGAAGAAGGCCGCATGCTTTCCAAAATTGGTGCCGATAAAATCAAATGGAATCCCGATTCTGCCAGCTGGATTATGAGCGGTTATTATATCCGCACCATTAACGATATGGAGCAAAGCATGCTGCGTGGCAAAACACTGGATACAGCATTCCAGTTTCGCCCTGAAGAGCTTACGGTTGATGTGGAAGATCTTAAGATAATGGATTATTGGCAGTTACGTGATTTTATTGCCAAAGAAAAGCTCAAAGGAAGCAGCAATGTCAAATTTTACGATATTGAAAAATACCAGCGCATGGCCTTTCCTTTTTCCGCCATCATACTCACATTGATCGGGGTGTCGCTTTCGAGCCGGAAAGTACGTGGCGGAATTGGCATGCACCTTGGGCTGGGCATTGGCATTACTTTTAGCTACATCCTGTTTATGCAAGTCAGCAATGTGTTTGCCACTTACGGCGATTTATCCCCACTGCTTGCTGTTTGGATTCCCAACATTATTTTTGGTGTGCTTTCCATTTTTATGATCCGCATGGCACCGAAGTAGGTGTTTTCGCACATTAACGATTCCTGAACGAGAAAGCTGAAAACTCGAATCAGCATAGCTTTGAATATCCGCAGTATTTCTCGCGCTTGTTTAAAAAGAAAGTGGGGATGAGCCCAAAAGAGTATGTTGAGAGTGCTGGGATGAATTAAATTATAGAGGTCAGTAGATAAGTACATAGAATGATTTATGCTCGTGAATAAATAGATTTCTCCTCCCGCTGGTCGTCGAAATGACTGTTTATTAATTGTTTGGGCAAAGGCGGCGAGGACTCATTTTATATTTTTTATTGTGTCCTCGCCGCCTTTGCCACTTGAACACAACAAAAGGTCATTTCGACAGGAAGCTCATAGCGAAGCGAAGAGCTGGATGGAGAAATCTATGTTACTCAATAGCAAAACATTATCGTTTTTATGATTTGCTAAAACTAATTTGCACCTACATACTGACCTCTATTAAATTTTACAGAAAGAAATTTAGCATCTTTGTACACTATAATGTACATCAAATTTAATTGTTTTATGAGAGTCATCAGTTCAGCAGAGTTACGTGGCAATATGAAGAAATACCTAGATTTGGCAGCTACTGAGCAAATAATCATTCAAAGAGGCAAAAACGAAACCTTCGTTTTACAGAAAAGAGAATACCTCGAACCGGATGAAGATTTAAACAGAGCCATTAGTCTTGAAGAATTTAGAGAGGGCGCAAAAGAACATATAAGAAGGCTTTATCCTGTTTAATTCATAAACTCCCAAAAACAGACAAAATTTTTTAACCGAGCAGGGTCAGGCATTGCGAATCAAAATTAACTGCTTGAATTTCTATTTATTTACTCTAATCACATGACTTATGAGCATAATTTTCCTATTTGGGTTTTCCCGTAAAGCCCATTGAAAATTTTATTTGACATCAAGATGTTGAAGAACATTAGCTTACCGAATTTTAGCCTAAATCCTTAGGGTTTCAAATTTCTTAAAGCATTTCATAAACACCCGGTCGCTGTAAAATTCTGCAGGCAGCTCTATTTTAATTTTTGATTTCAGTACTTTGACCCGGGCAGCTACTTTGATCAGCTTCAATTGAAGTGTTTTCATAGTTGCTTTAGCAAACTCTGTCCCTACTAACGCCATGCTTTGCAAGCTGTGCATCAGGACATAAGCAGCAGAATGCAAAAACAACCTGAACTGATTGGCCTTAAAGCTGTTGCAGGACATCCTGTCCGACTTAAGGTATGTTTTATGTTCTTTGATACGCAATTCGGCTGCGCCCCTTGCGCAATATCCTTGTTCGTAAAGCGCCTTGGCACGAACATTTTGCAGGCTGCTGACAATATACCTTACATTTGTCCCCATGCTGCTTACTTCTACTTTGACTACCACTCGTTCGGCAAAAGCCCAACTGGATGCCTGATATTGAAAGCTATGATAACGTTTCACTGGTGTACCCGACTGTTGGAAGTTTTTTTTGGCGCTTTCTATGGTTATTTTGGCCTTTTGGTTTAAAACAGAATTGCCACTGAGCCCTGTGATAAATTCAACCCTATGGCTCTCCCTTGCCCACTCCATAAACTCTTTGGAACAAAAATGGCTGTCGCCCCTAAGGATGATCATCGTGTTGGGCCAATGCTGGCGCAGGTAGCTTATGATGCGTTTGTGGATCGAAAAAACATCAAGGCTTTTGCTGCGGCGGCCAGGTTTGAGGATAGTGGTTACCAGCTTGCCCGAAAAGCCTTCATATATGTGCAAAGGCATATAGCAATAGTCCCCGTAGTAATTATTGAACATGGTAAGCTGCTGATTACCATATGTTAAGCTGCTTGTATCGTCAGAATCAAGTATAATAATTTTTGGTTCGTGGTCATAGGAAGCGATAAATTTATCTACAAAGACCTTGGCCATTTTGTAGTTCTGAGAAGCCGTGATTTGATTCTCAAAACGACTCATTGTAGGCTGGGCTGAAAGGCTTTCTGTAGTCTCACAGCATACCTTAACTACCTCATCGTCCCTGAGCGCATTGCAGTCATTTGCATCTTCATAGCCTGCAGCAATTTGCATAATACGCTGGCTTAGAAGGCGTTTTGTGCTGTGCTTGACATAACTTTGGTTGCGGGGGTCTTCAATGCAGCCTGCAAGGCTGTCGATTAAACCAAGCTGTTTTTCTACTTCGCGAAGCAATAATAGGCCGCCATCACTTGATGTCTTTTTCAAAGTAAAGTTAACCTCAACCTTTTTGCCATTTGAACTGGTGAGAGGAAAAAGGCTCTTTTGTGTAATTTCCTGTGGTTTTGTGCCACTGTTTGAAATATTCTTTGTATTTTTAGCCATAGGGATTTTTGTTTTTGTTTGCCGACATAAAGATACTGAATATCAATGAGGTATCGCACAAATTTCCCTATTTTTTTTGGGTTTATGAATAATTTAGGTTATAATCAGAGCAAATGAAAATAGTATTTCTTCCGGAGGTTCTTGATTATTTTAATGAATTGACCACTATACTTTATGAACAGGAATATTTTGGTTTTGAAGAATCGGCCCTGGCCTATGTTGATGAACTGATTGATAACATAAAAGGTTCACTTCACATAAAATTATCAAGAAAAGTACCCGCCTATTTTAATAAATACGGAAAAGACATCCAATATGCTATATTCAGGAAAAATAAAAAAACTCAGTGGTTTGTATTTTTTACTATTTACAAAAATAGCAATGAGCTCATCTACTTAGAGTTCGTCTATAAAGTCGGGTTTTTGGTTCAGAATGTTCGAGGTCGAGGCATTTCTTTTGCTGGAAACGAGGAGTTTACTGGCGTAAATGACTGTTTCCAGCAAAAGAAATAACGCTGAGATCGGACATTATGGACAAAAACTACTTAGAGCTTGTCCACAGAGTCGAGAGTTTGCTCTATAAAGTTCAAATTCAAGGCGTGTGAAAAATCCAAACCGGATAATACTCAAGTATTTGAGGATTTGGATTTTGAGCAATCCCGAAATTTCGGGAGACTTTATAGACGAACTCTACTTAGTTAGGCACATAAGCAATAATCATGTTGATGCCCATAATTTGTAATTGACCCTACCTGATAAAAAATGCTGGTTTGACTCGATTTTTTTCGCCCTCTCATAAAAACCTCTCCCAAAAAAATGTATAAGTCAAATACAAAATAGTTTAAGTCATAAACCACTGTATTGCACCACCTTTGCATCATCAATTAAAAATAAACAACGATGACTAAAAACGAATTTGGCAAAAAAGGATGGACCCCGGAATTAATGAAATCACAAAAAGGGAAAACATTTGTCATTACAGGTACTACTAGCGGTACAGGATTTGAAGCAGCACGGATTTTGCTGTCCAAAGGCGCAAAAGTAGTGATGCTGAACCGTAACCCAAAAAAGTCGGAAAACACAATTTCTGAATTAAAACAAAAGCTTGGCAACAATATCGATGTCTCTGCCATTAAAATGGATTTGGGAGAACAGGATTCAGTAAAAAAAGCCGCCAAAAAAGTCCTTGAAAGTGTCAGGCGCATTGATGCCCTAATGTGTAATGGAGCTATTGCCCAGGTGCCCAAGCGAATATTAATCGAAAATGGCTGGGAAAGCCAGATGGGTGTGAATTACTTTGGACATTTTACGCTGCAGGCTTTGCTGTTTCCGTTAATTGAAAAATCGAAAGGACGTATCGTGACCATAGGCAGCATGGGTTATAATATGGGATTGAAAACCATCAAATTTGACGACTTGAACTGGGCTAAAAATTACACTCCCAACGACGCATATAGCCAGAGCAAACTGGCTCAAATTATGACCATTTATGAGTTGCAGGACAGATTGGAAAAAGCAGGGAAGACAGATGTTAAAGCTTATGCCTGCCATCCTGGTTCTTCAAGAACCAACTTAATAAATACCAGTGGTAGTTTCATGATGAAATTAATCTTTACTCTAATGAAATTTTCACCATTAGTACAACCCGCCGAAAATGGTGCCTATCCAGAACTGATGTGTGCCACTGAAGAAAACTTAGATCAGAAAGCCTTTTATGGCCCTACAGGTCGCAGCAATTGGGTTGGCCCGGTTGGAGCACACCACTTGGAACCTCATGCTAAGGATAAAGCTGTAGCCAAAAGGTTATGGGATTTATCTGAAAAGGAAACAGGTGTAAAGTGGAATTTTTAACCTGAAATTGATAAATTTGCTGGAATGGAAAAAATCATCTTTAAAAACATAAGCGAGTTTAACCAGGCCCAGAATTTACCCGCTCCTGAAAACCCTCTCTTTAGTATTGGCCATAAAAATTTAGATGCGGTTCAAATTGAAGAATGTAATTTTTCAAATAAGGAAGTCTGTTACACAAACAATTTTTATCTCATAAGCCTTAAAAATATTGTATCTGGAGAAATCCTATATGGCCGCACCAAATACGATTGCGATACCGGTACATTGTTGTTTTCCGCACCGAATCAGACTTATACCGTAAAAAACATCGTAATCAGCTCTGAATCCTGGTTTATTGCTTTTCACGAAGATTTTATCCGGGGACTGGATATCCAGAAGCGGATTAAAAAATACAACTTCTTTAATTACAACGTTAACGAGGCATTGCACCTTTCCCCAAAAGAGGAGCAGACCATAAAGACAATTTTCAGGAATATTGAAAGCGAATATCAAAACAACCAGGACGAGTTTAGCAAGGAAATTATTTTAACGCATTTAGATGCTGTATTAAAATATGCCGATCGATTTTACAAACGTCAGTTCCTGAACCGCAAAACGATCAACCAAAGCCTGTTTACCCGGTTTGAAAATATTTTAGATGAGTATTTTCAGGCAGATCAGTTCCGGGAAAAAGGGAGCCCTCCGGTTGATTGGATAGCAAATCAGCTAAAAGTCAGTTATAAATACATGAACGACACCATAAAAGCCGAAACAGGAAAAACCGCCGTTGACCAAATCAACCTCTACCTGATTGAAGAAGCAAAAAACCTGTTGCTTGCCCCCAATGCTTCCATTTCTGAAACTGCCTATCAGTTGGGCTTTGAATATCCGCAGTATTTCTCGCGCTTGTTTAAAAAGAAAGTAGGCATGAGCCCAAAAGAGTATGTTGAGAGTGTGGAAATGAATTAAGGAATAAAGAAGATAAATTTAAAAGTCGACTTCGGTCGGCTTTTTTTGCACCCTTTCTCTCTTAACCTGAATAATTCACAAAATATTCTATTGCGAGCACAAACCGCTGCAATAGAAAGGAATGCTATCTTTTTGGTGCTCAAAATAGCTACGGCTATTCCTGTGCGCCAAAAATCTGCGCTCCCTTTCTCTTATTGCGTTTTGTGCTTGGTCACTGAGTATATCGAAATTGCTCATGACGAAATTTCATGAATTAGTCAGGTTAAACTTGCTTCTAAAAAAATAGTTTAAGTCTTTTATAAAATAGTTTAAGTCACAAAGCTCTTGTCTGCCTTTTCTTTGCATTATCAAATTTTGTTTAAAATCTAAAAAAAAAATGAAATACAAAAATTTAGGAAACACAGGATTATACGTTTCAGAGTTAACTCTCGGAACCATGACTTTCGACAAAGAAGGTGGAAGTAACACCGGTATGATTGGAACAACCGGACAGGAACTGGCAACAAAAATGGTTAACCTGGCAATGGATGCGGGTATTAACATTTTTGATACAGCTAATATATATAGTTCGGGCGAATCGGAAATTATGCTTGGAAAAGCCTTAGGCAATAAAAGGAAAGATGTGCTTATTGCAACCAAACTTTATAATTCCCTGACTTGTGGGCCAAATGACGTGGGTACAAGCCGCCTTTCGATAATGCGCGAAGTGGAAGCCAGCCTAAAACGTTTAGGCACCGACTATATTGACCTTTATCAGGTTCATAGTTTCGACTCGACAACACCACTTAAAGAAACTTTGAAAGCATTGGATGACCTGGTTCGCCAGGGCAAGGTGAGATACATTGGGCTTTCTAATTTCAGTGCATGGCAAATCGCTAAAGCCGATGGATTGGCAAAACTATTAGGTACCGAAAAATTTTGTTCTGTTCAGGCTTATTATTCTTTGGTTGGTCGTGAATTGGAAAAGGAAATTATACCTGCTTCCATGGATTTAGGACTGGGAACCTTAATATGGGGCCCGTTGGCCGGAGGTTTCTTAAGCGGAAAATATACGCGTGAAGGTGAAGCTTCAGGACGAAGAGGGAATTTTGAATTTCCACCGGTTGAAAAGGAACAGGGGTTTAATGTTGTAGATAAACTGATAGAAATTGCAGAAAGTAAAAATGCTTCTGTTGCGCAAATTGCATTGGCATGGTTGCTTCATAAACCAGGTGTTACCAGTGCAATAATTGGTGTACGTAAAGAAGAACAACTCATTGATAATTTAGGGGCTGCCGACATTGTTTTAAGCGATGATGAAATGAAACAGTTGGATGAAGTGAGTGCATTAAAACCTGAATATCCACAATATGTGCCTCCAATACCGCGTGGAGTAAGCTTTTTTGGCCGCGTAGAAGACCTCAAATGATACAAACATCTATTTGATTTGTAAATAAATAAAAAACACAGGAAAAAAACATGTCCGGAAAACCTTGGAGTGCAGACAACATACCCAATCAAAAAGGCAGGGTCTCTATAGTTACTGGTTCGTCGAGCGGGATAGGCAAGGAAACTGCAAGAGTGTTAGCACAGAAACATTCGACTGTGGTACTTGCTGTAAGAAATGTATCAAAAGGAGAGAAGGTTGCAGAGGAAATACGGGCAAACCATCCAGACGCCGACATTTCGGTTATGCAGGTGGATCTTTCCAGTCTTCGTTCAATTCAAGAGTTCAGTTCGCAATTTTTAGCAAAATTCGACAGACTTGATTTGCTGATCAACAACGCAGGAGTAGCGTGTCCTTATGCCAAGACTGACGACGGGTTTGAAATTCTGATGGGTACGAATCATTTAGGTCACTTTGCATTGACTGGACATTTAATCGAGACACTCAAGAAAACACCAAACTCCCGCGTGGTGGTTGTTTCGGCCGGCGCTCATAAGTCCTCGAAGATCGATTTGGATGATCTGAATTGGGAAAAGCGAAAATACAGCAATTTTACGGCGTACGCAGATAGCAAATTGGCGAATCTCTACTTTGCCTATGAGCTGAAAAGACGGCTTGAATCAGAAGGTGGCAACCCTATGGTTACAGCCGCTCATCCAGGATGGACGTCATCAGGACTTCAGCGTGGATTTGTGAAATTTTTAAATACATTTTTCGGCCAGAGCAAAGAAATGGGAGCACTGCCAACACTGCGAGCCGCAATAGACGAGAATGCGTCTTCGGGTGATTTTTTCGGCCCGAAGGATTTTTTTGAACTGCACGGCGCACCAATTAAGGTGGAATCAAGCAAGCGGTCACATGATGTCGACGCGGCGCAGAAGCTTTGGACCCTATCTGAAGAATTAACAGGGATGAAGTATTAATGGAATGGAACTAAATAAAAACGAAAAATTTATAAATGATGAAAAAAATGGAAATTTTAAATATTACAGCATCAGAAGGGAGCACACATGTCTGTATCTAACATTCTGGGGATTGTTTTTTCAGGGGTTGGCGTCGTTGCTGCCATTTTCCCCGACTGGTTTGGTTTCCTCACCGGGGGACCCGAGCCACCTGCCGACGTCTATGAAGCCATCGAGCGTCGGGTTCGAGGGGGCATGGTGTTTGGAGTGGGCCTGGCCTTCTTCGCAGTGACCGAGCTTCGTCCCTGGTCGACGAGCATCCCCACGGCAATTATCTATTTCATGGCCGGTGCCCTGGCGGCGCGCCTACTCGGTCTGCTTGTCGATGGCGTCGTTCCGAAGCAGTGGCTTTGGGTCGCCGTGGAGGCTATTGTAATGGCCCTGGCCGCGATCTGGCTGTGGCGCAGCAATGGGGCCGCCGCATAATCTTCACAAACTGGATGGGTGAAATAGTGGTAGCCTGCTTGAATTTACGGTGGAGCACAAAAGGAGAAACAATTGATTAACAACCTTGCTCATGCTGATATTGTATTAAGCGATGAGGAAATAAAACAACTTGATGAGGTAAGTGCCATTAAACCGGAATATCCTCAATATTTTCCGCCTCTACAGCGTGGAGAAAACGTATTTAGCCGCTTCTAAAAATGACTGATTATTTAAACATTTGTTTATAAATCAACATCATTGGCTTGCTGTTGTTAAAGAAAAGTAACATTGGCTGCCAAAGATGTTTTTATAATTTTGCACTTAACTTGTAACAATGGAACATATAAAATTTTAAAATATAACAGAATTTAATCAGGCTCATCATTTACCAAAGCCTGAAAGTAAAAGATACTGATATTCGATGAAAAACAAAATTATTCCGATTTTTAGCGGTATATTATTCCGATAATTGTCTTTTTAGATTATGGTGATTAAGGGTAGACGTTAACAAATGACCGTTTCCTAAGCCAATTTCCTGAATAAGTGTACAAGAATCTGTAATATGTATCCATCCGGAGAAGCTCGCCGGATTATTTTTGTAATCTGATTTAATTTTAAAAACTCTTTACTTCCGGGAATACGGGACTTTCCAATCCGGAGAAATTAACATTATCAGCATTCTGATGTTAAGCAAGGTGATAACAACAAACGAATAAAAGCAATGAAGCAAGCGACCATGATCATTTTTGTACTAATTGCCATCATTATAATTGGAGGACTTTCGGGATATATCTACAGCAGAGGAGCCAAAGCGCTTGAAGGAAATGCTTTGCTGCCATTTTTTTCCTGGTCTTTCTGGATACTCGTAGCGACATTTATTGTGGGTCAGATATTTGAACGCGGCAATCCCGGAATGTTCGCAATCACCATAAGCAGAATAGGTTCAATAAGTCTGGCCTTTTTTCTATACCTTTTATTATTCGCTTTCTTTGTGGATATTGTAAGAGTATTACAGCACTTTTTCCATTTTATTCCCGAATCACTAACCACAGGAATTCTTTCGGGAAAGACGCTGTTTATCTACGGGATTTCAATTGCAGGATTAGTAACGCTTGGCGGATCTGTAAACGCACTCAATCCTATTGTAAATGAGTTTAATATAAGCATCGATAAACGTGATGCAAAGCGCAATTCCCTGAAAGTAGTGCTTGCCACCGATGTTCATCTGGGCGTTATGTTAGGCTGCAAGCATGCCCAAAAACTGGTGACGCAAATCAATGAGCAAAATCCTGATATTGTGATCTTCGGTGGCGACCTGGTCGATCACAACCCAAATCCAGTTATGAAATACGATATGGGCTCCTATTTTGATAAAATCAATGCTCCGCTTGGTGTTTATGCAATTACAGGCAACCATGAATTTATGGGGAAACCGGAGGTAACAACCGATTATTTCAAAAAGCACGGCATCAGCTTTATTCGTGATTGTGTATTTACAATTGATGGCGCTGTGCAAATCATTGGCCGTGATGACAAAGACAAAACCCAGATGACCGGCGAAAAGCGAAAAAGCATTGAAACAATTTTGCAGGGAAACAGGCAAAACCTCCCCTTGTTGCTTGTTGACCACCAACCTGTTGAATACAATAAAGCACAGGAGCTGGGCATTGACTTAATGATGTCGGGACATACGCATAAAGGACAGCTCTGGCCGCTTTCGTTTATCACGAAGCGGGTATATGAGAATCATTTTGGGCTCATGCAAAAAGGCAAAACGACATTTTACACCTCATCGGGATATGGGACTTGGGGACCTCCGGTACGAACAGGAAACAGGCCGGAACTGGTAGTTTTCAATATTTCCCTGAAGTAGAAGTGATTTATCTATTGCAGCTTAAGCAGTGCTTTTTCCCGATATGCAGTTCCCCATTTTTGAAACTGCGCAATAATCGGGACAAGTTCTGTTCCTATATCAGTTAATGCATAATTCACCGATTTAAGATTGTCGTTAAGCTCGGTGCGGCTAATAATACCATACATTTCCAATTCTTTGAGTTCTTTCGAGAGAATCCGGGGAGAAATCCCATGACACCTTTTCATTTCATTAAAGCGTTTTGATTCTGATGCAATACACAAAATAAGACGCATTTTCCATTTGCCGTTCAGCACCCTAAGCAAATCATCCAATGGAAGAAAAAACGAATCGCAGTCTCCTTTTCCCGAACATTTTGTACAAGCCATAATCAGATTACATTTAAGTTACCAGTTACTTTTAAGATACTTTAGCAAAAGTAATTGTTTTTGAAATTACTTTTGCTTCAAACTAAATTAATTCACTATGAAAAAGCACAACTGCGAAGAATGTAAGTTAAGGGCAAAGCATGACAAAAACCCCAAATCCTTTGTTGGGAAATTTTGGCGGTGGCACATCAACTGGTGCCCGGGATGGAAAGGGTATATGGGTTCTTTAAACGAAGAAGAGAAAAACAAAATAAAGAGCAAGTATCAATTACGATAATTTTTCAAAACCGATTTTCAGTTAGCTCATTTTGTGAACAAATCCAAAGGAGTATGTGGAAGGTGCAGCTTTGAACTATTATATTATCAGACACTTAAGCAGCACAAGCTAAAGCCTTATGGCCCACGTATTAATCCCTAAGCTCCTTAAGTTTTTTCAGAATTCTATTCATAGAAGCTTTACTTACGCCACAATCTGCAGCAAAATCAGGCCATGAAGAAATTGCATCCTGAACCTGCTCAATGATGTCGTTTGCTTTTCTAATGCTAAATATCTCAGCTAATTCCAGAAGTTGTTTTCTTCCCGGATTTGCTCCTTCTCCGTTTACCAAAGTACTGTGTTCGTTGATGGCAGTTGATGAATAGGTTAAATCATAGGCTGGTGACATGCGCCAACTTCCATTTTCATCCATTAACCAGGAGAAATTTTTTGAATGGTCATCCAGATTATAGCTAAATACATTGAAAGCAGCCAAGCGCAAAGCTTTTTCACGGGCTGTTGCATTTTTTTCCAACTGATAAGCAACATCAATTATATGTCCGTAATCGATATTGCTTAGCCTGAAATTATCGTGGGTAAGCCCGGCCATCGAATGCATATGTAATCGTTTGTTTCCAATCCGATCAAAACGTTTCGTTGCAAACACTTGTATTCCTTGAGCACTTTTAAGAAGTTTTGATTCGCTCATTTCGATTCCCGCAGCCTTTGCCATTTTGTAATAAGCAAATTCAATATTGGCAATATCTTTTGGGTCGTAAGAGCTTGGGAACTTTATTATCCAGTGCTGGAACCCATCAGGCAAAGCATAACGGCCATGTATTATTTCATCCGTTTCGGGACTATAACCTACATTTACCTTGGGCCTTGCGCCACCGGAGGAACCGCCAAGGTACATTAACTCATCAATAAGTTCCGGAGTAGAGCCTTCATACACTTCATCCATTGCCGTTTTAATGAGATCGATATCAACTTCATTGCCAAGATTTTCAGCTTCAGTAATTGCCGGACGGTAAATTAGTGCCCCCTTGCCTGTTTCGCCAACATAAGCAAGTTGATCCAGAATGTTAATATCGTCAAGCGAAAGCCCTTTCTTTTCAAGTGCCCTGTTTAACAGTAACATGCCCCAACCATCAGGAAGTGAATCATCAAATAAACCAAAAATACCATGAAACGGGACCGGGTCGGCGAGCTGAATGCTATTGTTGAATTTTAATTTGAAAGGAGAAAGGTTTAATTGCAGCTTTAGGAATTCATCATCATATTTGAAGTAAATAAGCCGGTTTTCAAGAATCAGTTTACCAACAAGTATTTCGCCTTTCGAGAACTGAATAAATACATTCAAGGACTTAGTCCCTTGTGGTGAATCTATATACCGTTTAATCTTCATCACTCATACGATTTAAATAAATCCTCAACTTTTTTATTCCCTTTTAATGCCAGTATGGGCTCAAAATCAGAGAGGCGATCCAAAGCTTCTGCTATTTTTAGCAGAGATTCAAAAGATATCTGGCCACTGCGTTCAAAGCGTTTAATGCTGCCGTATGAAACACCTGATTTTATTGAAAGATCAAACTGCGTAAGTTTTAGTTCCTTTCTTAAGGCAGCTGCTTTTGACGCTGTTGACATTAGAATGTCAGACGGCAATTTGTTAATACTAAATTTCCCCATTGTAGATAAAATATTGTCTAAAAATACGAAATAATTCTGATTTAGACAAAATATTATCCAATATTCTTTGTACAAGCCGTCTATAGTTATAAATGACTTCGTTTTATTGTATTTTACATAATACTTTTTAACGATAGGCAGTCTCCTGTTTTCGAAAAGCACAATAATCAGGACAAATTCCTCCTTCCGATAGCTATCGGAATTCCTCATGCTTGGTCTCATCTCCCTTTAACAAACGTTCATTAAGGTCTTCGAGCGTCTCGTGGTGCGCCGTGCTGCGTTGTGGCGTTGTACTGAGCTTGCCGAACTAAGCCGAGAAGCCGCTCAACCACCGCAATATAAGGTCTTCGAGCGGAGCCGAGAAGCCGAACTAAGCCGAGAAGCCGCATTTGCCTTAAACACTTATTAAACAGTATCATTCCGACCGGGACAAAGCCAAACGAAGTGATTAAGGCTTTGTCCCGATAGTTATCGGGAGGGAGGAATCTGTTCGAGCTCAGATTTTTCGCATAAATATTATATGAACATATTTCTCAATACTTTTCATCTCAAATTTTATAAGAACCCAAGAAATTCTCAGTAGAACCTATATTTCAAAAAATTAAGCTACGATCTTAAAGCGCCCTTTTGAACACAACACCCTCTTTAGCTGTTCATTATCTGTTTTAGTCGCTTACTTCATTTAGTTCAGTGATTAAAAAACCCTCATTTAAAATCAAATGCTTATTTTTGCAGCTTAACACTTTTTGGATGACCAAACACAAAGAGCTTAATTTTTCGACATTCCTCTCCGATGTGATCAGTAAATACGGATCGTTGGACGCCCTTTCATTTGTGGATGAAAAAGCCATAACGTATAAAGAAATGGGCAAAAAAATTCATGCAGTAAAAGCTTTTATGCGCCAGCTCGGTCTGGAAAAAGGCGACAGGATCGTGATTTACAGCCAAAACATGCCCAATTGGGGCATTGTGTATTTCGCAATTCACTGCGCCGGAATGGTTGTGGTTCCGGTACTGCCGGAATTCTCAGAACATGACCTGGAAGCAGTTATCAAACATTCCGAAGCAAAGGCGGTTTTTGTAAGCCAAAGCCTGGAGGCAAAGCTTAGCAAAGTGGATGCCGAAAATGTCTCCACAATTATTCGTTTGAATGATTTTTCCATCATTTCAACCAAGGAGGAAGTTGCCATTTATTCGGAAGACGTACTCGACACAGAAATGTACATACCGGCACATAAGGACGAACTGGCCGTTTTGCTATACACCAGCGGAACAACCGGCGAGCCCAAAGGCGTAATGCATTCGCAGCACAGCATTATTTTTAATGCCATCCAATCGGGCAAAGTTCAGGAAATCCTGCCCGGAGACCGCTTTTTATCAGTTCTTCCATTATCACACACTTACGAAAATACGATTGGCTTCATCCTGCCCATCAGCAAGGGCGCCAATGTAACATACCTGCGTAAGCCGCCAACAGCCAGCGTTTTATTGCCGGCATTAAAAAAGGTGAAACCTACGCTGATGCTGTCAGTACCGCTCATCATTGAGAAGGTTTATAAAAACAGTATTCTTCCGCAGATACAAAAAAAGGCATTTAGCCGTACCCTTTATAATTTTAAGCCCACAAGAGCTTTGGTTCATAAACTTGCCGGCAAGAAACTCTACCAAACCTTTGGTGGTGAGCTCAAGTTTTTTGGGATTGGCGGAGCAAAATTGGATGCCAGCGTTGAACGCTTTCTGCGTGATGCGAAATTCCCTTATGCCATTGGTTACGGATTAACCGAAACCGCCCCTCTTTTGGCAGGTTCCAATCCTACGCAAACACGTTATCAGGCGATTGGACCAAAAGTTGAAGACTGCATCGTAAAAATCAACAATCCCGATCCAAAAACCGGTGAAGGTGAAATCTGGGCAAAAGGTGAAAATGTAATGCTCGGCTATTACAAAAATGAAGAAAAAACCCGCGAAGTGCTTAGCCCTGATGGCTGGTTCCGCACCGGCGACCTTGGCGTTTATGATAAAGATGGCTGGCTAAGCCACAAAGGAAGGCTCAAAAACCTCATCGTAGGCGCCAATGGCGAGAATATCTATCCCGAAGAAATCGAGAGCATGATCAACAATTTCAAGCATGTTGTGGAATCGCTTGTTATAGAGAAAAAAGGGAAATTGGTGGCCATGGTGCATTTCAACCGTGAAGAGCTGGAAGCAAAACTCCGTACTATGCGCGAGGAAATCTCGAATAAATTTGATGAGCAAATGGATGAATGTGCCCGCAAGGTAGATGAAACCATTGACGAACTCAGCCGTGAACTGCAAGACTACGTGAATGCTCGCCTTAACAAATACTCACGCATCCAGATGCTTGTTGTTCAAAACGATCCATTCCAAAAAACCGCTACTCAAAAAATTAAGCGGTATCTCTATTGCTAACAATCACGCTGCATTAATTTGTTATACGGGTTTGGGGAATAATTCCTCAACCCGCTTGATTCGGTATTGAAATATTTTTCGGAGCGTTTTTCGTATGAATAATTTTTCCATCAAGCGGCCAATACATCCCAAAGGCGCTTTATAGGTAACTATATCTTCCATCAACACACCATTTTCATGTGGATGAAAAATGTGCTGATGATGCCATATTTTGTATGGATCAATTCTTTGTTCGTCAATAAAAAACTCCTTCTCCCGAACCTGAGTAATCTCTGTTAACCAGGAAGTCCGCACACCAGGCACCGGGCTAACCCGATAGGAAATCATTTGCCCTGGATACATTTTTTCGGATAAAACAGGAGAAGTAACTTTAAAGGCCATGTGGTCCGGCGTAATTTTCTGCAGATTTGCCGGGTTGGAAAAAAAATCCCAAACATCATTAATCCCTGCCGGTATAAGCTGTTTGGCATGGAGTGTATGCAGTCCCGAATGATTATAAAAACGAATGGATTGATTATCAGTCATAGTAATTGATTTAACGTACAATGAACCCAACAGCAAACCAATTACTTTGTTTAACTTTTATCATAAATTATTAAACAATACTAAGCTTCTGATAAACGAATACCCAAAGCAGCAAATTCCGTCCAGAATGCAGGAAATGATTTCCGTACAACTTCGGGATGATCAAGGTCCAGCTCTTCAAAAAACATCACAAGTGGCGCCAAGGCCATGGCCATACGGTGATCGTTGTGGCATTCCAGTTTTTGCATTGGCTTTTGTAATTTCCCGGCTGGGATATAGATAGCATCATCCGATAATATCTCAATATCTTTTGCCATTTTCTCCATTTCCCATTTCAAAGCCAGAAGACGGTCGGTTTCCTTAATGCGCAAACTTTTCAGGCCACTGAGCCTTGCTTCTATTCCCAAAGCAGCACAAAGCACGGCAAATGTTTGCGCCATATCCGGAATATCCGAAAAATCGGCCTCAAAATATGCAGGGCATTGAAAATCAAGTCTTTTATGTATGATAAGCTTTCTGTTTTGAAATATGCTATCGATACCAAATTCTGCAAACATCCCTGCAATTCGGGCATCACCCTGAACTGAATCTGCCGGCGCGGGCAATTCGAGTTCAACACAAATGTTTTCTGGCGATAATACCACAGCAAGATATACATAAGAAGCAGCACTCCAATCTTTTTCGCAGGTCATTTGAGCTGCCGTATAACTGCCTTCCACAAGTATTTGTCCGGAATTCAGATTCACTTTAAGCCCGGATTTCCGCATCAATTGGGCAGTCATTTCCACATAAGGCCAACTGGAAACTTTCCCCTGAAGATCAATAATAAAAGGTGAAGATATTTTTGGGGCGACCATCATCACAGCCGATAAAAACTGACTGCTCAGGCTGGCATCCAAACTTATCCGTGAATTGAGATTTAGTTTTCCTTCGATAATTAGCGGAAGAAAACCGGTATTTTTTTCATACTGAATTGATGTCCCAATTTGCTCAAGCCCATCCGCCAGAGATTTAAGCGGCCTTTGGTGCATACGGCCGGTTCCATGTAGTCGAAAGCTCTTTTTTTCAATAGCCAAACGTGCCAGCAAAAAGCGCGCTGCTGTACCGGCATCCTGAACATCAATATCAATCATATCATCCGGCAACGACAGCTTTTTCAAAGCATTTTGCATAATCAGCGTATCGTTGGCATCGGATATACCTAAAATTTTTATATCCGGGCAAAGAGACTGTATAATAAGTAATCGGTTGGCAATACTCTTAGAAGCCGGCAGCCTAAGAGTTACCAGCTCTGCGGAAGTTGGGAAATATCTTACTAAAGCCATCCTTTCACTACTTTGGAATAAAAATCCAATGCCTCATATGCCTGTTTTTTATTTATCTTCTTATCGCGCCAGGGATGCCCCGGAGATGAAAGTAAAACCGCCAGAACAGAGCCCCCGGAATTTTTTTTGTCGCGCTTCATCAATGAAAAAATTGCTTCAAATTCACTTTCATCCGGTATGGGCAAAGAAAAGCGATCTTTGATCCAGTCGGTTATTCTGCTCAATAAATCTTTTTGAAAATGCACACAGGATTGGGAAAGATAAAGGGCGCAAATCAACCCAACAGCAACAGCTTCGCCGTGAAACAGGGGTTTTTCCGTATTGAGGTAATATGATTCAAAAGCATGACCAAAAGTATGGCCAAAATTAAGTTGCTTACGCAAACCGGATTCACGGAAATCCTGCTGAACAATAAGGCTTTTAAATTGCACCGACTTAAATATCAACGCTTCCAACAACTTTTCATCTTTAAAGTTGGCAGTAAGAAAAGCCTTTAGTGCATCTTCAGAGTTTAGCAGGGAATGCTTGAGCATTTCGGCAAGGGCTGCAATAAAATGCCTTTCGGGCAATGTTTTCAGGTAGGAGCTATCAATAAAAACATATTCCGGCTCATAAAAAACGCCCAGTTCATTTTTGGTATAACGGAAGTCGATGCCTGTTTTTGCCCCCGTAGAAGCATCAACCATAGCCAAAAGAGATGTTGGGACATTGATATACCTTATGCCGCGCTTATAAACTGCAGCTGCAAATCCACCCAGATCGGTAACGACACCTCCACCCAAATTTACCAGCAAGGCATGGCGGTCGGCCATTGCATCGTGCAATTGTGCCAAAACGCTGAGCCAGTTTTTTTCCGTTTTGTTGATTTCACCGGCGTTCATTTTAACGACTGTTATACCTTTAGGCTTTCCCAATTGCTCCATAAAATACGGAAGGCAATGTTTTTCAGTATTTTCATCAACCAAAACAAAAACAGCGGAAGCCCCTGATTCCAAAACTGCTTCTCTAAGCAAATCTTGCCCCGCTTGAAATACCAAACGCGAGTTTCCACTAGTTAACATACGTTGTGATGCCATAAAGCTAAAAATTTTCTGTCTCCTTTTTGATTGCTAAAAATAAGGCCGGCGTCCAATTTAAGCCTGAAAATTCTTAAAATTTAGTAAAAAAAAGGACTATTACTGTTTCTAGGTTGCTCAAAGATACAAATTTGATTTTGAAATTGAGTATTGACAGAAAACTAAAAATTAAAAACTGTAATTTTGCAATGTGATTTACCCAAATAATTTTGAAGAAAAGATTGGCTTTAGCAAAATCAGGCAAAGCCTTGAGGACTATTGTTTCAGTGCTTCCGGCAGGCATTTTGCACAAAAAATGAGCTTTTCAGAAAGCGCTGTGCACATTTCGCGCTGTTTGGAACAAAGCGATGAATACCGTCAAATTTTGCTGTTTGAGGACAAAAAACCTTCGGGCGAGATATTTGACCTGTATCAGGAACTAAGGCGTATTGCCACACCGGGAACTTTTATGGATACAGAAGCGCTGACCGAATTGCGCATTACCATGATGACTATTTTGGATATGCTTGATTATCTGAGGGCGCGAAAAGAAGACAATAAATATCCGGCGCTTAATGAGCTTGCCGAAAATATTTTCCTGAACGCATCCCTACCGGGAAAAGTAGAAAAAATAGTTGACGAAAAAGGGGAAATCCGCGACCATGCCAGTACAGAACTTGCCGAGATCCGCACAAAAATACGCCGTGCCCTGGCCGACTCTGAAAAGAAGGTCCGCCAGATAATCAAGCTTGCCAAAAAATCGGGATGGACTCCCGAAGACGATACGGAAGCAGGAATCCGCAACGGGCGCATGGTAATTCCGCTGCAAGCCACATACCGCAGGCAGATACAGGGCTTTGTGCAGGATGAATCCGCTACCGGACAGACCGTTTACGTTGAACCGGCAGAAGTTTTGGAGAACAACAACAAGGTGCGCAAACTGGAATACGAAGAAAAAAGGGAAATCATCCGTATCCTGACCCGCATAACCGATGAAATCAGGCCGGAAACCGAAGACCTTTTGAGCGGTTTGCGCTTTATCGGTATGCTGGATTTCATCAGGGCCAAAGCCCGCTTTGCTATCGAAACCGAATCGCAAAAGCCTTCATTAAACGATGAGCACAAAATCAAATGGGAACAGGCCCGCCACCCCCTCTTATTCATGAAATTTCGTGAAAGCGGCAAAAAAGTCGTCCCGCTGAGCGTTGAGCTTAACCAAGAACACAGGATTTTGGTAATCTCAGGACCCAATGCAGGAGGGAAATCCGTTTGTTTGAAAACCATTGGCCTGCTTCAGTATATGCTGCAATGCGGGATGCTCGTTCCGGCCAAAGAAAGCAGTTCCAGCGGCATTTTTAAGGATCTTTTTGTAGATATCGGCGATGAACAATCCATTGAAAATGACCTGAGTACCTATTCCAGTCACCTGGTTGGCATGAAAAAACTCAGCCGGATTGCCGGAGAGGAAACCCTATTCCTGATTGATGAATTTGGAACAGGCACCGAACCTCATCTGGGCGGGGCCATCGCCGAAGCCATTCTGGAACATATGGGCAACAAAAAAGCAACAGGCGTTGTAACCACCCACTACAGCAACCTTAAACTTCTGGCCGACAAACGAAAAGAAATTTTTAACGGTGCAATGCTGTTCGATACCAAAAGCATGAACCCGCTTTACGAACTCAAAACAGGAAAGCCGGGAAGTTCATTTGCTTTTGAAATTGCTGAAAAAATCGGCTTCCCAAAAGCAATTTTAAAACGCGCCGAAAGCAAAAGCGGAAGCAAGCACCTTTCTTTCGACCAACAATTACAACAGCTCGAAATAGATAAAAAAGAGCTGAACGAGAAAATGGAAAAAGTGAATGTGGCCGATAGTTTTCTTTCAGAAATAATTGAAAAATACCAAAACCTGAGCACTGAAGTGCAGGAACGAAAATCAAAGATCCTTGAAGAAGCACGTGAAGAAGCCGCAGACATCCTAAAAAACGCCAATAAAACCATTGAGCAGGTCATCCGCGAAATCAAGGAAAGCCAGGCAGAAAAGGAGCGCACCAAAGCATTGCGCCAAAAACTGGAGGATGAGAAGAAGAGGCTGGAAAAGGAGCTAAAACCAGAACAAAAGCAAAGTAAAAAAACAACAGTAAGCAAAAAGGAACCTGCCCCAAAAGCCCCAGACAGCAGCAAATTTCTCAAAAAAGGTGATCCGGTGCGCCTGAAGCAACAAAAGGCCGTAGGTGAAATTGTGAAAATGATGGGAAAGGGAGCTTTGGTCTCTTTTGACTCATTTACTTTAAAAACACCACTCGACCGGCTGGAATATTTTGGCGGGCAAAAACCCAAAACCATAAGCAGCAGCGTGCGCTACCATAATATAATGAATGACATGAACAAGCGTGCAGCCAACTTTGAGCTACAGATTGATGTGCGCGGCAGACGGACTCAGGATGCCTTGGCTTCTGTGGAAAAATATATTGATGAAGCCCATTTGCTCAGCATGCACGAAGTGCGCATACTCCACGGCAAAGGCAATGGCATCTTACGGATGATGATTCGCGACATGTTGCTCAAAAAACCTGAAGTTGAGCGAGCCGCCGATGAACATATCGAATTTGGCGGGCATGGAATTACCGTAGTCCACCTGAAATAAGCGCCAAATAACCAATCAGGAAATTCACCTATAAACTTTCAAGCTCAGCTTTGAGCCTTTTTGTCAGGCCGCTTACGATCAAGTCATAAGATTCTTTGGTCCATTCCAGTATTTTTTGGTCTTCGATAGAAGGATCAAATGGGATGGTATTCCAATGTTTTTTGTTCATATGATAACCGGCTTTGACAGCAGGATACTGCTCTCTGACCTGCAAACACTTATCAGGCAAGCACTTGAGATTTACGGAATGCTCCGCTTTTGTATTTAATAATGAGAACATTTTGCCCATGACCTTAAAAACTAATGTAGTTTCATCAAACGGAAAGGATTCTGTAACGCCTTTCAGACTCAGGCAGTAATCGCGATAAGCTTCTATATTCATGTGTTTCAGCGCATTAAATTGTGCTAACAAAATTATTAAAAACAACCGAAATACGGGCAGCACCCACGTATACAAAAATATGAATACTTTCACAACGAATTGATTTTCATGTTTTTAAACAAAATAAATTAGATTTGCATTTTTGCGAAAAGTATTTAATTTTGCAAGGCTAAGGCAGTATAAAAGCACAGCTAATTTTCAATATTAGAATAGGTTAGTGCTAAAATAAACCAAAAACGATTGAATATGCCATTAAAACAAAAAACCCACGAGCTAAGACAACGCATGAGAAACGCTCTGCAGGGTGGTGGTAGCAAAGCGATCGAGAAGCAAAAACAGAGAGGTAAAATGACAGCGCGTGAACGCATCATTGCGGTACTCGATCCCAAATCTTTTCAGGAATACGACCTCTTTGTTGAGCAGGCCGGAAAAGACTTTGACCTTGACAAGAAATTTTTACCCGGAGACGGCGTGGTAACCGGAACAGGAACCATTGAAGGCCATCCGGTTTGTATTTATGCGCAGGACTTCACCGTAGCCGGTGGTTCGCTAGGCTATGCACATGCCAAAAAAATCACAAAAATTATGGATCATGCCCTGAAGATGAAGGTGCCGATTATCGGTATCAACGATTCGGGCGGCGCACGCATCCAGGAAGGCGTAAACGCATTGGCAGGTTATGGTGATATTTTTTATCGCAATACACAAGCCAGTGGTGTTATCCCTCAAATATCAGTGATTTTGGGACCCTGCGCCGGTGGTGCGGTTTACAGCCCGGCATTGACCGACTTTGTGTTTGTTGTGGACAAAATTTCCCAGATGTTCATTACAGGCCCGGAGGTTATCAAAACCGTATTGGGCGAAGAAATCTCTAAAGAAGATTTGGGTGGCGCCCGCGTTCAGGCCGAACTTACAGGTAATGCACATTTCTACGCTGAATCCGAAACTGAATGCTTCTCCCAGATTAAGAAACTCGTCAGTTTTATCCCATGGAGCAATCTGGAAAAAGCAAAAAAATTCCCCAAGAAAAACCCCAAAACCCGTACCTATAAAATTGATGATATTATTCCGGCAAATCCAGGCCAGCCTTACGATGTACGCGATGTAATCAAAGCCCTGACCGATGATTCCGACTTCATGGAAGTTCAGGAATTATTTGCCCGCAATATTGTAATTGGATTTGGAAGGCTCAATGGCGAAACTGTTGGTTTTATTGCCAACCAACCTTTGGTCCTGGCCGGTGTACTCGATGTGGATTCTTCTGATAAAGCCGCACGTTTTATCCGCTATTGCGACTCATTCAATATCCCATTGGTAACGCTGGTTGACCTTCCGGGTTATTTGCCGGGTGTTGACCAGGAACATGCCGGTGTGATCCGCCACGGCGCTAAAGTGCTTTATGCTTATTCAGAAGCCACAGTGCCGAAAATTACTATTATCCTGCGCAAAGCTTACGGCGGTGGCTATATCGCGATGTGCTCGCACCACCTCAAAGCAGATTTTGTGTTCGCCTGGCCAACCGCAGAAATTGCAGTTATGGGCCCCGAAGGTGCTGCCAACATCATATTCCGCAAGGAAATCATGAATGCAGAAGATCCGGAAGCCATGAGGCAACAGAAAATCGAGGAATACAAAAATAAATTTGCAAATCCTTATGTTGCTGCCGCTTACGGTTATGTAGATGCTGTGATCGATCCGCGTGAAACACGTCACTTTATTGAGCACGCACTAAATATCTCCGATAATAAATCGGAAAAACCCATCCATAAAAAACATGGCATCCCACCATTTTAAGCCAACCTTAATATTTTTATGGACAATCAAAGCAAACTGATATGAGCGCAAGCAAAGAAAAACCTGATTTTAAGGATTTTATCATAGATGATGCGGTGTATAAAACAACCTACACCAAGAAGTTTGAGAATAGGGTGAAATATGAAAAACCCAATGAAAAACTGATGTTTGCTTTTATTCCGGGTGAAATTAAAGATATCCGGATAAAAGAAGGTGATGATGTGGAAGAAGGGCAAATATTGCTTGTTTTGGAAGCAATGAAAATGCTCAATGAAATTGCATCGCCTATCAGTGGAAAAATCAAAAAGATCAATATTGAACTGAACCAAAAAATACCAAAACGGTATTTATTGATCGAATTTGAATAGACTAATACGAAATCAATATTTCAATCCCTGCATACTTCATGTGGGGATTTTTTATATCATCCCGGAAATAAGGCTCAGGATTTCGTCCCTTCCGGTTTTATCTTCTGATGAAGTTTTAAGTGCAAATGGAATCTCTTTCCAGTTCTTACGAAGCTCTGCCACATACGCCTTTAGGTTATCATCCACTTTTTCGCTTTTAAGCTTATCACATTTTGTAAAAAGTAAAACAAAAGGCAATTGTTTGGATGCAAGCCATTGCATAAATTCCAGATCAATTTTTTGCGGCGGGATACGGCTGTCGATCAACAAAAAAATCATTTGCAGGTTTTCTCTTTTTTCGAGATACAGATATGTATTCCGCTCCCATTTAGCACGTTCTTTTTTTGAAACCTTTGCATAGCCAAATCCCGGTAAATCAACTAAATACCAACGATCGTCAACAATAAAATGATTGATCAGCCTTGTTTTTCCGGGCTTGCCTGATGTCTTTGCCAGGTTTTTATTGTTCGTCAGCATATTAATCAGGGAAGATTTTCCTACATTGGAACGCCCAATAAAAGCAAACTCCGGTAAATCAGTTGGTGGGCACTGACCGATTTGCACACTGCTTTTTAAAAATTTCGCCTCTTTTATTTCCATTATTTTGGCTTTCTGATCTTCAGCTTGATATTACTTAATTTAATGCGCCCTTTCAGGTATGTAGCGAGATGACGTTTCTTTTTTGTTTCATAAACATCACTGATTGTAATGATGATACCGGTTTCTTCAACGGCACCGAAAACATTATTAACAGCAGTTCCCAGTGTACGCATTGTTGGTGAAAGGTTCATATAGGCATTAAAAAGCGGCGGAATATTCTCTTTATAGTCCCTTATGGCCTTATTTAAAATACGGTAATTTTCTTCATAAGAACTGCCTGTAAAAATCTCAGCTACACTACTATCGGCAACATTTACGGCACAATGCGCATGTGGCACTACCAGATGCTCAGGATCCGGGAAAAAACGTTGTAGGAAACTCAACAAAAGTTGTTTGGCTTCCGGAGTATAATGCGGATACATTGTCATTTTCCCGAAAAAATATTTCACATGTGGGTTATCCACAACCAAAGCACCCAAACCATCCCACAAATTATCTAAAGAAAACATTCCTTTACGGATATTATAGGAGGCCTGATAGGATGGCTGCACAAAGGAACGACCCAACTCGATGGTATGCGGCATATAATCTTTGATGAAGCGCGGACTGAAATTAAAAAGTTTTCCCGTAGGGGAATGTACTGTACCATCTGCATCAACAGAGAGATCATTGCAATCGATAAAACGATAACCCCCAATAATCTCCTCATCTATTGGATCCCAAACAATAAGCTGTTTAAAGGGGTTTGGGGCAGTATCATACACATCTATATCTACTTCCTTTCCGGTACCGCCTTTGGCATCACGGAAAGACAGCTCCCGTAACCGGCCAATTTCGCGCATCACATTCGGTGCATTATGATGCGTAATGATATAAATCTCCCTTTTTCCATAATTAGTTTTGCGGACAAAACGTAAATCATTCAGCTCTTTCTTAATCAACGAGCGGTCTACTTTTGGAATGATCTTTTCCATAAAATTATTTTATAAGTCCCTCAAAATCATCAAGGCCATCTTTCAGGCGATAAACATGCTCCTGCATCAATTTTGCCCATTTATTTGGACGCCTGCTGCGGTCGAAAGTTTCGTGTGAAACAGGCTTACCGATTGTAATACGAAAATGTTTTTGCCTTGGACGAAACATCTCATCCGGAAGCAAAACCATTTCCAGGTTGGTTTTTATCCCCAGGCGCACACGCCAATTTGCAAAGGAATAAAAAAATCCTGAGTTTTTCCCATCAATATGAACCGGCAAAATATCCCGCTTGTAGGAAATTGCTTTGCTGATGAATGTTTTTTTCCATTCAGGATCACGAATTACGCCTTTTTTTCGGCGTGAAACCAAACCGGCCGGAAAATACAAAACCATATAATCGGATTCAAAGGCTGCATCAAAAAGCTCGCGGTTGCGGGCATTGGAACCATGCTTGTTTACCGGCACAAAAAAGGGCTGAAGCTGGGGCACATTAAGTAGAAGATCATTTACAGGAAAAACAATATCAGGACGCACTTTCGAAATTGCAGCAATTAAAATCAAGCCATCAATTCCTCCAAGCGGATGATTTGAAGCAATCAGGTAACGTCCTTTTAAATCAACATTTTCCAAACCTTCTACTTCAAATGTAATACCAAAATCATTGAGGCATTCTTGAATATATGGCACTCCATATGTATTGCGCTTTCCGTAAATAATATCGTTAATCCTTTTTTGATGAATAATCCGTTCTATCAAACGGATAAGAAAGCCGGGAAGGGCCTTGGCCAAACGAGGGTTCTTGCTTCGGATCACCCGCTCTACGTTTACAAAATCCGGGGATATATCTTCCGGTTTCGTCCTCGGCACCAGATAGTCTTTTAAGATTTGATTCGCTTCCATAATTCATACAAAGATAATGATAAATCGACCAAATTTTTCTCCAAATATTTTGGTAAAAATTTGCCCTCAAAAACAACTGCCTGACGTGAATTCAACATTTTTTCACCCACCTCATAACACTCTATATTTCAAGAATTTAAAGAACCCTAATTCACAATTTACGACAAAAAGTTATTAACAAAGTGGGGAATTGTAGGGAAAAGTGCATTAATGTGGGAAAATGTTGTGTATATTTGAACAAAATTATTGAGCATGCTGGAATTCATGGAGGTACACGAGTGCAAGATGGATGCGAAAGGCCGCATCCTGTTGCCTGCTGCCCTCAAAAAACAGCTGCTCAGCGAATCCCCCGACGGTCTGGTACTGAAACGAAGTGCTTTTAACGAATGCCTGGAGCTTTTCCCTATGTCAACATGGAAAAAAGAAATGAAGCACATCAGCAAACTCAACCGCTACAAGAGAACCCATAACGAATTTATCCGTCGCTTCATGGCAGGGGCAAAACAGGTTTCACCAGACAGTACCGGGAGGATTATTGTAGCCAAAGACTTACTGGCTTTCAGCGGCATAAGCAAAAATGTAGTCATTTCTTCCTCTATTGACCGACTTGAAGTTTGGGACAAGGAGAAATACGAAGCCAGCATCAATGAGAGCGAAAAAGACTTTGGCGACCTCACGGAAGAAGTAATGGGCGGCTTGACATTTGACGAGCCGGATTTTGACGAATAAAAACAAAACAGGAAATGAGCTATCACAATCCCGTAATGCTGCACGAAAGCACTGATGGCCTCAACATAAAACCGGAAGGAAGATATGTTGATGTTACTTTTGGCGGTGGCGGCCATTCACGGCACATCCTAAGCCAGTTATCAGGCAATGGGCAGCTCATCGCTTTTGATCAGGACGTAGATGCACGGCAAAACCTGATTGACCATCCTGCCTTCCTGTTTTTCCCGCACAATTACCGTTACATTAAAAATTTCCTAAAGCTAAATAACCTGATCCCTGTTGATGGAATCCTAGCCGACCTGGGCGTTTCCAGCCATCAATTTGACACAGCAAAGCGCGGTTTCTCTACACGTTTCGATGGGCCGCTCGATATGCGCATGAACCAAAACGATCCGGTTTCAGCAGCCGATATCATCAACAGCTGGGACGAAACAGAACTCTACCGGATTTTTAAATTTTATGGTGAAGTAAAAAACCCTGGACGATTGGTGAGCACAATCATCTCCGCAAGGGATGCCGGCAAAATAGAAACAACCCGCCAACTAATCGAAACCTGCATCAGCTGCGCCCCAAAACATCAGGAAAACAAATACTTTGCTATGGTTTTTCAGGCCCTGCGCATTGAAGTAAACCATGAGCTGGACGCCCTGAAAGAATTCCTTTTAGCCTGCACACAACTTATTGCCAAAGGCGGAAGGCTCTCCGTAATAACCTATCATTCACTGGAAGACCGCCTGGTGAAAAATTTTATACGCAACGGCAATTTTGAAGGCAAAGCCGAAAAAGATTTCTATGGCAACCTGCTGGCCCCATTCAAGCCGATAAACAAAAAACCAATGATTCCATCAGCGGATGAAATCAAAGAAAACCCGCGTGCCCGAAGCGCCAAATTAAGGCTGGCAGAAAGGAGCGAGTATGAAGGATAAGGTAAACGTCAAAAACACCAATAGCGAACAGAAAGAGCCCAAGTCTCCAAAAAAGCCCAAAGTCAAAAAAAATAAAAAAATCCTGAGCAATACCATTTACGGTGGTTTTTTTGAAAAAGAAGAAACCCTGCGCATGCTCCCCTATTTTTTGCTCTTTATCATTTTAGGCATCATATATATTACCAACAGCTACTGGAGCGAAAAAAACAAACGCGAGATACAAAAAACCAAAAAGGACCTCATCCAGCTTCGCTACGAATACATCAGTTCCAAATCGCAATTGATGGACAGCACAAGGCAGTCGTATATAGCACGCAAGCTGGAATATAGCGGAATTAAGGAATCTACTGTGCCACCAACAATTATAATTTCTGAAGACGAATGAACAAGGTCAAAAACGACATAATGGGCAGGGCCTATCTGGTGGCAAGTTTTTGCTTGTTGTTCGGGCTGATTGTTTTTGGCAAGGTAATCTATATACAATATGCCGAAGGGCACGAGCTCAAGGAAAAAGCCCGGGAAGAGACAATCAAAATTGAACAAATTGAAGCCATGCGCGGCAATATCCTTTCACGCAACGGAAGCCTGTTGGCCACAACAGTACCGGTTTTTGAAGTGCGGATGGACGTCGCATCGCCCCACATCAGCACAAAACTGTTCAATAAAAAACGGGATTCTTTGGCATTGATGCTGTCGCGTCTTTTCAATGATAAATCGGCACAAAAATACCGGCAGATACTTCAAAATGCCCGCAACAAAGGAAACCGTTATTTACTGATCCAAAGGAATGTAGATTACGGGCAATTAAAGCAAATGCGTGAATTCCCGATATTCCGCAGGGGAAAATTCAAAGGCGGCCTGATTGCCCTGCAGCAAAACAAACGCAAAATGCCTTTCGGGATGCTGGCAAAACGAACCATTGGTTATGAGCTGGAAAAAGAGAATATTTCGGTTGGGCTGGAAGGTGCTTTTTCAGAACAATTGAAAGGTGAAAGTGGCGCCCGTGTGGTACGCAAGGTTTCGGGCGGATATTGGATACCCGTCAATTACGGCAAAGACATTGAGCCACGCAACGGAAGCGATGTCATCACAAGCATTGACGTAAACATTCAGGATGTTGCCGAAAATGCGCTCTGGAGGCAAATTGAAGCACACAATGCCCGTGCAGGATGCGCCATTGTAATGGAAGTGGAAACAGGCGAAATCCTGGCCATGGCAAACCTCAGCCGCGACAAAAACGGAAACCTTGGCGAATACTACAACTTCGCCATTGCCGAGCGCTTCGAACCCGGCTCAACTTTCAAGCTGGCATCAATGCTGGTTGCTTTGGAAGACGACCAAATTGAACTGGACGACACTATCTACACTGCAAAAGGATCTTATAAATACGCCAACCGCACCATGTACGATGATCATGCTTTTGATAATGAGTTTACATCCGTACGGACTATTTTCCAGCATTCTTCCAATGTGGGCATTTCACGAATCATCCACCGCTCATACAAAGACAATCCCGAAAAATACATCAGTGGGATCAAAAGGCTCTCACTCGATAAAGCTGTTGGTTTTGAGATTCCGGGAGAAGGCACGCCCTACATCAAAAGCACCAAAGACAAAAGCTGGTCGGCGGTTAGTTTACCCTGGATGAGCATAGGCTACGAGCTTCAGCTGACGCCATTACAGACCCTTAGCCTATATAATGCCGTGGCCAATGGCGGGAAAATGGTCAAACCACACATTGTAAAAGAAATACGCAAAGCCGGGAAAACCATCAAAAAGTATGATACTGAAGTAATTGACAAATCTATTGCATCGGAAGAAACGATTGCCCTGGCACGCGAGCTGCTGGAAGGTGTTGTGGAAGACGGCACAGCCACCCGCACTTTCAAAAACAGCCCTTATACACTGGCAGGAAAAACAGGCACAGCACAAATTGCCATAAACGGACGCTACGACAAATCCAATTATAACGCCACTTTTGCCGGCTATTTCCCTGCCGACAACCCAAAATATTCCTGCATCGTCGTTATTCACCGGCCACGATCCGGATCCATCTATGCCAGTACGCTTGCTGTCCCCGTTTTCCGCTCTATTGCCGACCGGGTTTATGCAACAGACCTGGCCATTCATGCCGGAAAAAAATACGAAAATCAGGAAAACACAAGCATCCCTGCTATTTGGTCGGCATATTATCCTGACCTGAAAGAAGTTTACAGCGAACTCGACATAGACTGCCCTCTGTTACCAGACAATACGAAATGGGTTATCAGCAGAAGAGAAGACGACAGCATCAGCATGGCAGAACGCAGCATACTGAGCTACAGCATCCCCGATGTCCGGGGCATGATGGCACGCGATGCCGTATATATGCTTGAGGATCTGGGGCTAAGCGTCAATATTTCCGGATTTGGCAAAGTAAAAAACCAATCGATACCCGCCGGTAGTTCCGTAAAAAAAGGAAGCGAAATTAAACTAACACTTGCAATTTAGGTTTGAAGCGATTAGACAACATATTATCCCAACTCACTGAAATCAAAGTTTCCGGCAATACAGAAACCACGATTTCAGCAATTGAATTCGATTCGAGAAAAGTAAGCAGAGGATGCCTTTTTGTTGCAATAAAAGGCACTCAAAGCGATGGCCATGATTATATTGAAAAAGCAATTGAATCAGGTGCATGCGCAATAATCTGCGAAAAAATACCGGCAAAGCCCAAAGAAGGAATCTGCTGGATCCAATCCAATGACAGCGCACTCAGTTTGGGAGAAGCAGCTTCGGCTTTTTATGATAACCCCTCAAAAAAACTGCATCTGATCGGCGTTACCGGAACCAATGGAAAAACCACCATTGCCACTTTGCTGTTCCGTCTTTTTCAAAACCTGGGCTATCAGTGCGGGCTTTTGAGCACCATAGAAAACCGCATCAACGACCGGATTATAAAGGCAACACATACTACGCCCGATGCCGTACAAATGAACCAGCTTCTTGCCGAAATGCTTGATGCCGGCTGCGACTATGTTTTTATGGAAGTCAGCTCACACGCAGTCGATCAGAAACGCATTGCCGGACTGCATTTCTGTGGGGGTATTTTCACAAACCTCACCCACGACCACCTGGATTATCACGGCACTTTTGCCAACTACATCAAAGCCAAAAAAACCTTTTTTGACCATCTGCCCAAAACAGCCTTTGCGCTCACCAATGCCGATGACAAAAACGGCCTGACGATGCTTCAAAATACCAAAGCGCGCAAAAAAACATACAGCCTCAGGCAAATGGCCGATTACAAATGCCGCATCATCGAAAACCAGCTGGAAGGGTTACAGCTCAACATCAACGGAACAGATTTATGGAGCCGGCTGGCAGGGCGCTTTAATGCATCAAACCTTACGGCAATTTATGGTGCAGCTATAGAGTGCGGGCAAAACAAGCTGGAATGCCTCGAAGCCATCAGCAACCTGCATCCGGCAGAAGGCCGCATGGAAATCGTACGCAATGAAGGCCTTGTAACCGGAATCCTGGATTATGCCCATACGCCCGATGCCTTGAAGAACGTTCTGGAAACTTTGCAGGAAACACGCCCAGACAAAGGCAATATCATCACAGTTTTTGGTGCTGGCGGAGACCGTGACCGCAGCAAACGTCCCGAAATGGGACAAATTGCTGCCCGCCTCAGCGACCGCACCATCATCACTTCCGACAATCCGCGCACAGAAGATCCCGACAGCATTATCCATGAAATTGAAGCCGGCCTCAACAACAGCCAGAAACAAAACAGCATCAGCATCAGCCGCCGCGAAGAAGCCATACGCACTGCCGTCATGCTGGCACAGCCCGGCGACATTGTTCTGGTTGCAGGAAAAGGACACGAAAAATATCAGGAAATCAATAAAGTAAAACACCCTTTCGACGACAGGGAAATTATTTTAAACGCACTCAAAATCAGTAAGAAATAATATGTTATATCATCTGTTTACATACTTAGAACAAAACATTGACCTGCCCGGCGCGGGGATGTTTCAATATATTTCATTTCGTGCCGCTGCAGCAGTAATTACTTCCCTGATTATTTCATTGCTTTTTGGAGGCCGCATCATTCGCTATTTGCAAAAAAAACAAGTCGGCGAAACCGTGCGCGACCTCGGACTGGATGGCCAACTGGAAAAACAAGGAACGCCAACCATGGGCGGTCTGATCATCCTTTCCGCAATTGTAATTCCCACATTGCTTTTCGCCAAACTCGATAATATTTACATCCAACTGATGCTGCTCACCACGGTTTGGCTTGGTTTTATAGGATTCCTGGACGATTATATCAAGGTTTTCAAGAAAAACAAAGAAGGTCTGCGTGGCCGTTTTAAGGTTTTCGGTCAGGTAAGCCTCGGCTTGATGGTGGCTTCGGCCTTGTATTTCAGCCCGGACGTGGTGATCCGTGAAAAAGACGAAGCACACCAATATGTGGAAAGCAATAATATTATGAATGCCGAGAATTACGAAAAAGCCAAACGCAATTTTTCGGAAACATCGGTAAAATCGACAAAAACGACCATTCCTTTCGTCAAAAACAATGAATTTGATTATGCGGTTCTCATCAGTTGGATGGGCGAAAAAGCATCAAAATATGCCTGGCTGGTTTTTATCCCGATTGTGATTTTCATCATCACCGCGGTGAGCAACGGCGCCAACCTTACCGATGGCATGGACGGCCTGGCCACCGGCACATCGGCAATTATAGCCACAACATTGGGGATACTGGCCTGGGTTTCGGGCAATATCATTTTTGCCGATTACCTGAATATCATGTACATACCCAATACGGGCGAACTCGCCATTTTTATCGGCGCCTTTGTGGGGGCAACTGTCGGGTTTCTATGGTACAACTCCTATCCGGCACAGGTCTTTATGGGCGATACCGGCAGCCTGGCTTTGGGCGGGATTATTGCCGTATTTGCCATCATCATCCGCAAGGAGCTGTTGATACCCATTTTATGCGGTGTTTTCCTGGCAGAAAACATCTCCGTTGTGATGCAGGTAAGCTGGTTTAAATACACCCGCAAAAAAACCGGCACAGGCCGCAGGATTTTTCTCATGGCACCATTACATCACCATTTTCAGAAAAAAGGATATCCCGAGCCAAAAATCGTGCTCCGCTTTATGATTGTGGGCATCATGCTGGCCGTACTCACTATTGTAACGCTAAAGATCAGATAATGAAATATAAAAACACACAAAATGGCATCCGAAAATACCGTTGTCCTGGGTGCCGGAGAAAGCGGAACCGGGGCAGCAATCCTGGCTAAATGCAAGGAAGGCCGGGTTTTTCTGAGTGATTTCGGGAAAATCGGGCAGCAATATAAAAACGTTCTTAAAAATTTTGAAATAGAATTTGAGGAAGGCAGGCACGACCGTGAGCGCATTTTATCGGCAGGGCTGATCGTAAAAAGTCCGGGCATACCCGATAGCGTTCCGCTCATTAAAGCGGCGCATGAAAAAGGGATTCCGGTGATTTCCGAAATTGAATATGCCGGACGCTACTCCAATGCAAAACATATCTGCATTACGGGCAGCAACGGAAAAACAACCACCACCCTGCTCACGCACCACATCCTGAAACAGGCAGGCTTTAATGCCGGACTGGCAGGAAATGTAGGCAGCAGCTTTGCCAAACAGGTGGCTTTGGAAAAACACGATATCTATGTACTCGAAATCAGCAGCTTCCAATTGGATGGAATGTATGATTTCAAGGCCGATATCGCGGTACTTACCAACATCACACCGGACCATCTCGACCGCTATGACTACAGCTTTGAACGCTATGCAGCATCAAAACTCCGGGTCATACGGAATATGACCGAAAAGGATTCATTTATTTATTGCCATGATGATCCGGAAATCCTCAAACGACTGCCCCAAAGCGGAATACGGCCCACTTTTTATCCATTCAGCCTAAAGCAAAAAATGGAGAAAGGCGCCTGGACTGAGGGGGATAAAATGATTATTGAAACTGAATTAAACAAATTTGATATGACGCTGGAAAAATTAGCCTTACAAGGCAGACATAACGTTTATAATTCGATGGCATCGAGCATCACGGCACGCTTGCTGGATGTGCGCAGGGAAAGCCTGAAAGAAAGTTTATCGAATTTTAAAAATGTTGAGCACCGTTTGGAATATGTGGCCAACGTGCATGGCGTGGAATACATCAACGATTCCAAAGCTACCAACGTAAATGCCTGCTGGTATGCGCTGGAAAGCATCCGCAAGCCCATTATCTGGATTGCCGGTGGCATCGACAAAGGCAACGATTACAGCCAGTTGCTCCCAATGGTCCAGGAGAAAGTAAAGCACATTATCTGTTTGGGAAAAGACAACAGCGCATTGCGGGCCGCTTTTTCGGGATCAGTGGAACATATGTATGAAACGGAATCCATGACAGCAGCCGTAGCCTATGCCTACGAAATTGCACAAAGCGGCGATTGCGTGCTTTTATCTCCGGCCTGTGCAAGCTTCGATCTCTTCAAAAGCTATGAAGAACGCGGGCAAAGCTTCAAAGAAACCGTAAAGAAACTTTAAACTGCTTTTGATTTGAGCAACATCATTGAACATACAATTAAGGCCACGCTGAGAACAGACAAAGTAATCTGGTTTACCTTTATGTTTTTTGCGGCGTATTCCCTTATGACTGTTTACAGCGCAACTGGCTCTCTGGCTTTTATGCGCTACAACGGGGACATAGCGCATTATCTCGGCAGGCAGCTTTTCTTCCTGGCCACAGGTGTTGTGCTGATTATGGCCGTACAGTTTATACCTTTCAATTTTTATGGCAAGCTTGCTCAAATCGGTTTATACATCACCATACCCCTGCTTTTGGTAACACTTGTGGCGGGCTCTAATATCAATGACGCCAACCGTTGGCTGGTAATCCCCGGAACGGGAGTCAGTTTCCAGACGTCGGACCTGGCCAAAATTGTGCTCATAATGTACACTGCCCGCATGCTGTCCAAAAAGCAGGATGTCATCACAGATTTTCAAAAGGGGTTTCTTCCGGTTTTTGTGCCGGCATTAATTATCGCCATGCTCATTTTTCCTGCAAACTTTTCCACAGCCGTTATGCTCATGGGCATTACTGTTGTAATGATGTTTATCGGGCGTATCAGCATGCGCCATATCATGGGACTTATCGGCAGCGGAATTATCATCATTGTTTTGGCATTGTCCATTGGCCGCTTTTTCCCGCAATTGCTGCCCCGCGCCGAAACATGGGTCAACCGTATTGAAAGTTTTACCAGCGATAATGCGGACGACCAGGCAGAAAATTACCAGGTCGTACAATCAAAAATAGCTGTTGCTTCGGGTGGAATTGCAGGCAAAGGCCCCGGCAACAGCACGCAAAGGAATTTTCTGCCCCACCCCTATTCCGATTTTATTTTCGCAATAATTGTTGAGGAATACGGCCTGTTGCTGGGAGCCATACCCGTAATCGTATTATACATCATCTTTTTGTTCCGGGGCATTAAAATCGCATCGCGCAGCCAATCTAAATTCGGGGCACTACTTGCCATTGGCATCAGCTTCAGCATTGCTTTTCAAGCATTTATAAATATGGCTGTTGCCGTTCATTTATTCCCGGTTACCGGACAAACCCTGCCCCTGATCAGTATGGGCGGCACCTCACTGCTGATTACCAGCATCCAAATCGGCTTATTACTGGCCGTAAGCTTAAACAACGACCGTGCAGAAAAGAAATTAAAAACAGTAAAGGCATAAAATGGAAGGAAAAGAAAATATCAGGATCATTATCAGCGGAGGAGGAACCGGAGGGCATATTTTCCCGGCCATTGCAATTGCCAATGCCATTAAAAGGCAAAAGCCTGATGCCCAAATACTTTTCATTGGCGCAGAAGGCAAAATGGAAATGGAAAAAGTCCCCGAAGCAGGCTATCCCATTGAAGGTCTTTGGATCAGTGGGTTCCAACGAAGCCTGAGCCTCAAAAACCTTTCCTTTCCTTTTAAGCTGATTGCAAGCCTGCGAAAAGCAAAAAAAATCATGAAGCAGTTTAAACCTGATGCTGTTGTTGGCGTAGGCGGATATGCCAGCGGCCCCAGCCTGAGGGCTGCCGGAAAAAGAAAAATACCAACATTGCTTCAGGAGCAAAACTCATTTCCCGGCGTCACCAACCGTATCCTGGCGAAAAAAGCCGGTACAATTTGCGTGGCTTATCACGGCCTGGATAAATTTTTCCCAAAGGACAAAATTGTTTATACCGGTAACCCCATCCGCAGGGATGTAGTAGAAACCGCGGGCAAAAACGAAGAAGCCTACGACTTTTTCGGGCTGGAAGCGCATCGCAAAACCCTGCTCATTGTCGGAGGAAGCCAGGGCGCTTTGGCCATCAACAAAGCCATAAAGAAAAACCTGGACATGCTTTCCGAAGCCGGTATGCAAATCATCTGGCAAACCGGAAAACCATTTCTTCAGGAAGCATTGAACGCGATCGATAAAAAAGGGCTCAAAAACATCAAGCCACTGGCTTTTATCCAACGTATGGACCTGGCCTATGCCGCTGCGGATTTAGTGATCAGCCGTGCCGGCGCCATTGCCATTTCGGAGCTTTGCGCCACCGGAAAGCCCAGCATTTTTGTGCCCCTGCCCACAGCGGCAGAAGATCATCAAACCAAAAACGCCAAAGCACTTGTTGATCAAAATGCAGCCGTTTTGGTAAGCAATTCCGAAGCTGAAGAAAAACTGGGCAAAGTGGTCGTCGGGCTGATGGAGAACAACCTGCAGCGCCAGCAATTATCGGCCAATATCGCCCGCAACGGCATCCTCGATGCAGACGACCGAATTGCACAGGAAGTTTTTAAACTCACTAAACAAAAAAGAGCAAAAAGAAAATGAGCATGAATGCGTCACATATCTATTTCATTGGCATCGGCGGCATAGGCATGAGCGCCCTGGCAAGATATTTCAAGGCCAAAAATGCGCATGTTTGTGGATACGACCGCAGCCCGTCGCATGTTACGCAGGCGCTTGAGCAAGAGGGCATTGAAATAACTTACGACGACAATCCTGAAGATTGCCCCTGGCCCATTGAACTGGCAATTTATACACCGGCCATCCCTGCCGACAATAAAATCCTGAATTATTTCCGCAATGATGAGGAAACTCAATTACTGAAACGCAGTGAGGTTTTGGCGCAAATTGCCAATGCAGGGAACTGCATCGCGGTAGCCGGAACGCACGGAAAAACAACAACAAGCAGCATGCTGGCGCACATTTTCATGAACTCGGTGGCCGGATGCACTGCATTTATTGGCGGAATTTCCAATAATTACAAAGGAAATTACATCCATTCCGGGAATAACAGCAACAATATTATTGTTGAAGCAGACGAATACGACCGTTCGTTCCTGCGCCTGCTACCGCATTCAGCACTGATTACCTCCACGGATGCCGATCATCTCGACATTTACAACAGTCACGAAGAACTGCTCAAAGCTTTCAATGAATTTGCAAACAAAATAAAGGATGATGGCTTTTTGCTCGTAAAACACGGGCTGCAAGTCAAAGGAAGTACGAAGAGGTTCACATACCATCCATCAAATTCTGAAGCGGATTTCAGCATAAGCCACTACCGGATTGACAAAGACGGTTATTACGAATTTGATATAAAATGTCCGGACTGCACGCTCAAAGCAATGCGCATGAAAGCGATGGGCAAAATCAATCTGGAGAATGCTCTGGGCGCTATTGCCATGGCTCGTTTAAATGGCATTGAAGAAAGCGCAATCCGCAAAGCGATGGAAAGCTATGCCGGGGTTTACCGGCGCTTTGACTATCGCATCCAAAGCCCGGGGCTTGTTTTAATTGATGATTATGCACATCATCCCGAAGAGCTGGCCGCCCTGCTCGAAAGTGTGGGCGAAATTTATCCCGGCAAAAAGATTTGCTGTGTTTTCCAGCCCCATCTTTACAGCCGCACACGCGATTTCGCCGATGGTTTTGCTAAAACGCTGGCGCAATGCGATAACTGCATTTTGCTCAACATTTATCCGGCCCGGGAAAAACCCATTGAAGGAGTCAGCGCGCAAATGATACTGGACAGGATGCCGGAAATGAAGAAACAGATTTGCAGCAAGGAAATGCTGGCCGGTTTTCTGGCTGAACAGGAAGAAGAAATTTTTATTCTGGCAGGAGCCGGAGATATTGATAAACTCACAAAAGAAGTTGAACAGGAACTTTTAAAGAAAGTGAAAATTTGAAGTTTAAAAAAGTCATAGGGATTATAGCATTGGTTTTGTGTGCAGCAGGGCTACTGGTTATCAGTGGTTTTGCAGGAATGCAGCACAATAAAACCGAATGTTCTGCTGTGGATATCAAAATCATCTATCCGGGAACCGATAGTATTTTAAAGCCCAATGACATCCTGGCCATGCTGACAAACAATCCGGACAGCCTTATAAATATTTCCAATGACGAAATCGACTGCAAGAAAATTGAGGAAAATATTTTGAAGAATCCCTGCGTAGAAGAATGCCATGTTTACACCAGCATCACAGGCAAACTCCATTTGGAAGCCCATCAAAAGGAAGCTGTGCTGCATGTATTTCCTTTGGGCAGCAAGGATTTCTATCTCGGGCGCAATGGCAGCCGCATCCCTTCACGAAGCGGAAAAGCCGTCCGGAATATTATTGCCAGCGGCCATTTCAAAGAAACAGACACATCAACGCTCAACAAACTACTGGAAATCAACCAATATCTGGAGCAATCGCCCCTATTGGGCAAAATGATTTCACAGCTTTTTGTTGAGAATAACGGAACCTTGGTCATGATTCCCATTTTAGGCCAGCAGGAGATTGAGCTGGGCAAGATGGAGCAATCAGAAAAAAAGCTAAAGAAACTGGAGCGTTTTTACAGTCAGGGGCCGGGCAACGACCAATGGTCCAAATACAAAAAGATCAATCTTGAAATTGAAAATCAAATTGTGTGCACAAAAAGATAAGCTATGGATCCATCAAATGTTTTTATTGTCGGACTCGACATCGGTACTACAAAAATAGCCGCCATTGTGGGGCAAAGGGCAGAACACGGTAAACTGTCCATTCTGGGATATGGCAAAGCAGAATCCATTGGTGTAAAAAGAGGCGTTGTTTCCAATATTGAGAACACGGTTGAATCGATAAAACGCGCAATAGAGGAAGCAGAGCAAAAATGCGGGGAAAAAATAAAATACGTGAATGTAGGCATTGCAGGCCAGCATATCAAAAGCCTGCAGCATCGCGGCAGCAAAATCCGCAAAAACAGCGATGAAGCCATTAGCCGTGCCGATGTGGACGAGCTTATTAATAATATGTACAACCTGAATGTCAATCCCGGCGAACAGGTCATTGACGTTATTGCCCAGGAATATATTATTGATGGCGAGCAAGGCATAAAAGAACCTATCGGGATGCTGGGCACATCGCTGGAAGCCAATTTTCACATCATCACAGCGCAAACCGCAGCAGCCAAAAACATATATACCTGCGTTAAAAAAGCCGGGCTGGAAGTTGTTGACCTGATCCTGGAACCCATCGCATCGGCAAAATCGGTACTTAGTGAAGAGGAAAAAGAAGCCGGTGTGGCGCTGGTAGATATTGGTGGCGGCACTACCGATATTGCCATTTTCCATGATAATATCATCCGTCATACGGCCGTCATCCCGTTTGGTGGCGACATCATCACCGAAGATGTGAAGGAAGGCTGCACCATCATTAAAAAACATGCCGAAGAATTAAAAGTAAAATTTGGCAGTGCTTTGGCGCAGGAAAACAGTGATGGTGAAATTGTGGCCATTCCCGGTTTACGTGGACGCCCGCCCAAAGAGATTACTTTGCGCAACCTGGCACATATCATCCAGGCGCGCATGGAAGAAATCATTGATTACGTAAACTACGAAATCAAAAACTCCGGCTTCGAGAAAAAGCTGATTGCCGGCATCGTGCTCACCGGTGGGGGAGCCATGCTCAAGCACATTTCACAGCTTACCGAGTTCGTTACAGGAATGGACGTGCGGATCGGATACCCGAACGAACATTTAGCCCCGGATGTTGAAGAAGAAATGGCCAGTCCGCTTTATGCTACAGGTATTGGCCTGGTAATAGAAGGCCTGGAGCGTTACGAATCTGAAATGGAAAAACGCAAAAAGCAGGAAGAAAAAGACAAATCGGCCAACATCCAGCCCGAAGAAGAAAAGAAAGAAGCTGCAACCAAACAAAAAAAGAAAAAAGGAGGCATTTTTGACCGCTTGCAGAAATGGCTGGACGACGAACCCGAATAGCTCATTAAATCAACAATTTAATGTTGATAAATCATAAAAATTAACACACATTCAATAAGATAACTGAATAATTTTAAGGAGAGAAAAACAATGGCAGATATGTTAGAATTTGACTTACCGAAAGCGCAATCAAACATCATCAAGGTTGTTGGTGTTGGTGGAGGAGGCAACAATGCCGTGAACCATATGTTTAAGCAAGGCATCAAGGACGTTGATTTTATTAATTGCAACACTGATGCCCAGGTACTTGAAGACAGCCCCGTACCGGTTAAAATACAGTTGGGCGACACCGGTTTGGGAGCCGGCGCAAAACCCGAAGTTGGCAAAGCTTCTGCGGAACAATCCATCGAAAATTTAAAAGAAATCCTTGACACGAATACGCAAATGGTTTTCATCACTGCCGGTATGGGCGGTGGCACAGGAACAGGGGCAGCGCCCGTTATTGCCGAAGTGGCACGCGAAATGGGCATCCTCAGCGTAGGCATCGTAACATTTCCTTTTAGTTTTGAAGGCCGCAGAAGATTCCGTCAGGCCGAAAAAGGAATCGAAGAGCTTAAAAAACAGGTGGACACTTTGCTGATCATCAATAACGATAAGCTCCGCGAACTTTATGGCAACCTCAAAATGAAGGAAGCTTTGCACAAAGCGGATGATGTATTGACGACTGCAGCAAAAGGTATTGCAGAAATCATCACCGTAAAAGGCTACATCAATGTGGATTTTGAAGATGTGAAAACCGTTATGAAAGACAGCGGCACAGCCATAATGGGCAGCGGAATCGGTGAAGGCGAAAACCGCGCCGTGGACGCTGTTGAAATGGCGCTCAACTCACCATTGCTCAACGATAACGATATCCGCGGGGCCAAAAACTTATTGCTCTATATTGCTTCAGGCTCCGAAGAAGTTACCATGGACGAAATCTCCGAGATAACAGATTATATCCAGGACCGCACCGGTGATGAATCAGATGTAATCTGGGGCAACGGAACAGACGATAGCCTGGGCGAAAAAATTACCATTACGCTGATTGCCACCGGCTTTGACAATAAAAACAAAGCTACTTCTGTGGAAGCGAAGAAAGAAGAACCGGGTAAAAAGATATATACCCTCGGCCAGAAAGAAAAGGAAACACCTGCAGCAAGTGGGTCTTTCAATAAGCCCACACCAAAGGTTGAGCCGAAAGAAGAAATCTCAGAAATTACGCTCATCAGGACAAGCAAAACAGATGCAGCGCCACAGGCAAGCATCGAAAGCCCTGAAATCAAAACAAAACCGGCCATTAAACCCGATGAGCCAAAAGCTGCTTATCATGTAGCGCCTTCACCAAATCCGGAAACGGAAAATGAAGAGCTGGAAGAAATGCGCCGCAGACAGGAAGAACGCAGGCAAAGGCTCATGGGCAAAAGCATGCAGCTGACGCCCGACCGTGTTGCCGACATGGAGGTCAAACCCGCATACGCGCGCCGTAATGTGCAACTGGATGACACGCCCGCTTCTGCAGATTCGCAGGTAGCACGCTACAGCCTGGAAGATGGCGATAAAGGCCCTGAAATTAAGAGGAATAATTCATTTTTATATGATAATGTTGATTAGATAGCGCTTGTCCATAATGTCCGATCTCAGCGTTATTCTTGGTATTGAAACCAGTCACTTACTTTAGTAAGCTCCTTATTTTCAACACCAAGAATGCCTCGACCTCGAACATTCTGAATCAAGCACTGTGCTTCATAGACAGACAATAGATAAAATCATAACAATGGGATTAGCTGAAAAAATAAATGAAGATATGAAGTCCGCAATGCGGGCAAAAGACAAAAGAAAACTGGAAGCCCTGCGCGCCATTAAAGCGGCTTTGCTCCTACTGAAAACCGGAAAAGACACCAGTGGTGGCGAAATTCCCGAAAGCGTGGAAATCCAATCGCTGCAAAAACTGGTGAAGCAGCGCAAAGAAGCTGCCGGAATCTATCGTGAAAACAATAAACCCGAGCTGGCCGAAGAAGAAGAATTTCAGGCAGAGGTGATTTCGGCATATCTACCCGAGCAAATGAGCGAAGAAGATATCCGCAAAGTTGTGGAAGAAGTTATTCAGGAAGTGGGCGCACAAAGCATGAAAGACATGGGCCGCGTGATGGGCACAACAAGTAAAAAACTGGCCGGAAAGGCCGATAATAAGATAATATCTGTTATTGTTAAGCAGCTGCTGGGAAATTAACCGGTTAGCTTTGAATGTGTGAAAGCCGGTGCATGCCGGCTTTTTGCACATCCTCAAAAAATAAAACGGATGAAAAGGGAAAAGGCAATAGAATTACTGCACAAGCACATTAAAGTGGAAAGCATGATCCGCCACAGCCTGGCATCAGAAGCCGTAATGCGTGCCCTGGCCGAACGCCTGAACGAGAATGTGGAATTGTGGGGGCTGGCCGGTTTGCTCCACGATATTGACGTGGAAGAAACACATGCCGATCCCAAAACACATGGCCCGGCAGCAAAGAAAATACTTGCGGAAGCCGGTGCCGGTCAGGACGTTATCGAGGCCATCATACACCACAATGAAATGGCCGAAGGAATCGGTCCCAGAACAAGCCGTTTTCAGCATGCACTGGCAGCAGGAGAAACAATTACGGGCTTAATTTCCGCTACTGCGCTGGTTTATCCCGATAAACAAATTGGCTCGGTGAAAACCAAATCCATTCTTAAACGGATGAAAGAAAAAAAATTCGCAGCCTCCGTAAAACGGGAAAACATTATGGAATGCGAAAATCTCGGGCTGACAATTCAGGAATTTGCCGAACTTGCTTTAAATGCGATGAAAAATATGACACAAGATTAAATTGAAACCATGAACAAACAGCTCAAAAAAATACATCGCATCCGCAAAACATTGCCGCCTTTATTGCAAAAACCGCTTTTTTATATACTGTTGTTTTTTATCGTATGGATGATGTTTTTTGATACCAACGACATGATTTCACAATACAAAATCCGGCGTACGCTCAAACAACTTCAGGCCGAAAAAGAATACTATATCCGGGAAACCGAAAAAAACCAAAAGGAAATAGACCGCCTGATGAACAATCCTGCCGAACTTGAAGAATACGCCCGCAGCCGTTACCTGATGAAACGCGATAATGAAGATATCTATCTGATTCTTAATAAGGAAGATTTATAGGTTTTTTTCTCCATAGAATAAGGTTTCCATAAAGAATACTTTACCGCATAGACGCGGAGGCGCAGAGAAATACCGCAATGCAGGACTGATATGGTTATGCCAAAGCCCCACAAAACGGGCTGTCCCGGCAGTCCGGGAAACCGAATTAGCCACCTTCGCCAAAAATGAGCCTGAATATGGATGTTTTGAAGTAATCTGAGGTGTGATGTGGGCATGAATTGTTTTGAGCAAATCTTTGTAGAGCTTTTTAACCCCTCCCTTTTTGATATCAATCCCCATAACATCAAACTCCGGTTTCCGCGAAAATTCGGGATAAAAATTCAATCCCGAAACGTCCGGGACGTCCAGACTTCGCGCTGCGCGCAGCCAGGACGCTTAATTGTTAGCGAACATCATATTCATAAATCGTAGTCTTTATAGTCCTTGTGACTTCCTCAGCAGTTGTTAGGTGATAACAAGGAGTATACGTTTCAGTCATTTTTACTACATATCCATTGACATCTAATTCATAATTGAAGTCGCTATAAGCAACTGAACTTGATGGACCACAAGGACATCCGCTATTCCATGTTGCATATTGAATTAAATTCTTACTTTTTTTTCCAGTAATCCCGTTTGCTAAATCTTTAATGTCAATTTTATTTATTTTGTTATTATACTCCAAATAATCTGTGCAACCAGAAGTCCAGTCATGAATAGATTTGGTTACTTCAATGATATTTTCATTTTCTATTGTTTTGGAAATATAAACTTGTCCAGAATCTGCATTTTCTCCATTTCGTTTCCAATCAATCGTTGTGTTAATTAGAAATCCATTTTGATATTCATAATCTAAATTTGCTATATATAATCCATTATCACTAAAAATTGAGTCTATCGCTGATGATGCCAAATCATTATCAGTAATATAAAAAGTCTTTTTATAAATAATCTCATTTGAAGTGTTTGTCCTAATCATGTGTACAACTGAATCAAAATCTTGAAAAACGGTTGATTCCAATTGAATATCATTGACAAACTTAACATACTCAACTATCTGATTATTTTCAATTGTAATCTGATACCTAGTTATTTCATCAGAGGGTATGTTTATGAAATTTGGTTCTTCTTTATTACAAGATATTATCAGAACTATAAAAATTAAAAATAAGAATTTGATTTTCATATCGTACTGTTTATGTTCGCTAACGGTAAATTGTATGGTGTCGTAGCGAATTACGTGAGATTTCCTTTCAAATAATCACTAATACTCGGGCGAGTGACAATGCTCAAAACCTGTGCTGAACCCGCTATGCACTATACAAAATGTTGAACGAAACCTCCCTCCGGTCGGCAGCTTCACCTAAGATCTGATTCTTACGTATAAGGTTTTATTTTTTAACCTTTAAAAATTTAATCTTATGAAAAAAGAACGATCCAGGATGAAGCATGCCTCAAAGTGAAAGGCTTTCGCCAAATGGCTGAGCAGTTTATGCAGCGCCTTGTAATCAACGGACGCTCGCGTTCCACACACGAAAACTACCTTCGCCAGATAGCAAAGATGGCGATTTTTTGTGAGAAAAACCCTCTTGAAATGGAAAAATCAATCCCCGAATCATTCCATGAGCGAATCAGGGCTCCGGATGCTTGCTGAGAAAATGCACATGCTTTATTGTTTTCCCTCAGTCCCTGCAATGCAGGACTGATATGATTATGCCAAAGCCCCACTAAATAGGCTGTGTATGGCATCATATCTTGACAAAACGTTCATTTGAATTATTGCAAACCAAAGCTTTTCGGCTGAAAATGGCCTGCTTTCCCTTCCCTTAAGGTATTTGGCAGAAAATACCGCAAAAATTGATTCCCCAAAATAAATGTAAGCCGGTTTTCTTCAATCCGCGAAAATTCGGGACAAGCTCAAAGCACTACTTGTCCCGCCTGAGGATACCTGACCCGAGTATTCGGGTTTCCGGCTATGGCCTGAAAACGTTGTTTATTTGTTGCCGTGTCGTTAATTTTTCGTATTAATCAAGTTAACAATTACTTTTATCATTGTCTCTTTCTCTTCAGGTTTACTAACTGCAATCATTAAAGTCAATGCAACCAATGCATTATCTGCAATTCTTTTTTGTCCTTCATAATCAAATAAAACCCCATTCATCTCTAAAAAATACAAAAATAGAAATGCTGCAATGCGTTTATTGCCATCGAAAAAGAATGATTTTTTACAACAAAGTACAATAAATTTGCAGCTTTTTCTTCGATGCTTGGATATAAATCTTGTCCCCCAAATGATTGATAAATTGTAGAAACCGAACTTTTAAATGAATCATCTTTTTCGTGACCAAACAAATCACTATTTCCATATACTTGTTTTGTCATTTTAATCTGTTCGATTGCTTCTTTATATGTTAATCGATATGTTTCCTTTCCTGATGTGTCTTTTATTTCAAGTGTCTGGTAATCATAGCCATCTAAGATATCTAAAGCATATGAATAATCTGAAATTATCTGTAAAAGACCTTTGCTTTCATCAGTTGATAATTCTTTATAGGAAACGGCGTTGCTTAATATTCTAACAGTTTCTTGTAATTCGGATAACTGTTCTATTTGTTTCTCTAATCTTTTTTGATTGACAACATAACCTTTTACCAAATAGTCTTTTAATACTTCATTTGCCCATTTTCTGAATTCAGTGCCTCTTTTTGAGTTAACTCTGTATCCTATAGCGATAATCAAGTCAAGATTGTAATATTTAATGTTACGCTTTATTTCTCGACCACCCTCATTTTGAACTTGTGCAATTTTTGCACAAGTTGAATTTTCTTCAAGTTCTTGACTATTATAAATATTGGAAATGTGTCGGTTAATAGATGTTCTATTGGTTTCAAACAACTCTTCTAGTTGATATTGATTTAACCAAACAGAATCGTTTTCAAGTTTAACCTCAATGGAAGTGTTACCTTCTTCTGTTTTGTATATTTTGATTTCAGAATTTTTCATTTAACAAATATACATTATTTAAACTTTAGTCTAGTTGCTCTACTCTAACTGCTGGGGCTTAATGCATGCCAAGGGTTTTGCGGTATGAAACGGCTGGGCATTTCGAAGCACTTTCCTATCAAGCCACTACAAAGTTGATTAAATGTAATGCCTTTAAAACCTGTACTTTCCGCCCAATGATTTATACACAATGCCGAACTAAACCTCCCTCCGGTCGGCAACTTCACCTAAGATCTGATTCTCACGTATAAGGTTTTATTTATCAACCTTATAAAATTTAATCTTATGAAACAAGCATGATAAAAAAAGAACGATTCAGGATGAAGCATACCGCAAAGTGAAAGGTTTTTCAAGCATGCGCCGTCTTGAGCTTGCCGAAGGAGCTAAGCAGTTTATGCAGCGCCTTGTAATCAACGGACGCTCGCGTTCCACACACGAAAACTACCTTCGCCAGATACCAAAGATGGCGATTTTTTGTGAGAAAAACCCTCTTGAAATGGAAAAATCAATACCCGAATCATTCCATGAGCGTATCAGGGCTCCGGATGCTTGCTGAGAAAATGCACATGCTTTATTGTTTTCCCTATGCCCCTGCAATGCAGGACTGATATGATTATGCCAAAAACCCACAAAATGGACTGTGGCAGGCATCATATCTTGACAAAACGTTCATTTGAATTATCGCATAGCAAAGTTTTTCGGCTGAAAATGGCCTGTTTTCCCTGCCCTTAAGGTATTTGGCAGAAAATACCGCAAAAATTGATTCCCCAATATATTTGTAACCCGGTTTTCCCGAATGGCTCGGGACAGGCTCTTCAACACAAAGCACTACCTGTCCCGCCTAACGGGATATTCCGGCCATGGCCGGAAAACGTTGCTTAATTGTTGTGTTTTCGTGCTTTATTTTCATCAATTAATCTATTTTTTGTCAATTAAAATTTCATAATAACAGCTGTAATCGTAATTGCATAAAGTATCAAATTAAAAAGAACATCTAGCCATGTTATTCTCCGCTTGTCACTATCGTCATACCAAGAAAATCTATAGTATGTTCCAATCAAATTTAGCCCAGTTATTTTCTTAAAAATCCAATCAAACAGTTTGATACTAATCAAAACGATAATAACTGATTTAAATGTTTCAGTTGATAAAGAACCTATATTGCTTTCGAATGAAACCCAATTCCCAGCTTTTGAATAATCTCTCATATTGAAATATAAGTCATTTCGATTAATCCAATAAATCCAATACTGAATCATTCCTATAATTGTCCAAATCAAGAAGTTCAAATTATTTCTCAATTCTTTCATGTAAGCGACAAGTAGTCCAAACGATGTCCCGAATCCATAACAAAAAATCATTAGGTTCAAATCTTTCCCTTCAAGAGCTTTACTTGAAAACAGAAAATATATAATCCCGCTTATCAACAAATATATAATCAGTACGGTTTTCTGTAATTTACTTAATCTTATTTTATCTTTTGTTTAACCTGTGTACGGTCTCTTTTTGCATGCAGCACAACGGTTTGAATATGGTGCGTTTGGCATTTCAGCGCTCCAAGCTTTTAGTTTACTACTATATTTATTTATTGTTATCATCTTCAAAATTAGCACCATCTGCCAAATGCACTATATTTTTTGTTAGCGGCGTTTTTGTTTGTTTTTTCAGTCCAATTTTTTTCAGAAATTTATATTTCAATGTCAATTTTGATAAATCTCCGTTTAATATTTCTGAATTGTCTTTTAACAGTTTTGAAAAATACCACAAGTCCTTGTCAGGAAAGTTGTCAGATGAAACTGAATTATATATTTTTCTTGATGAGTCCAAGTTTTTTAAATCATATCGTTTGAAATAATTGTAATTAAAATCAGTTGTTTTCTTTTTACTATTTATTAATTCAGGTTCTACATTTTTGGCTTTTAATAATTCAATCCAAAAACTTCCTTCATAAGTCAATTTAATAATCAAATCACTTTTGATATAGTCATTGTGTATTTCTCGGACATATTGGTACTCTGGAATTTTTCTAAATCCAAATTCAGTTTCAAGAAATCCGAAATGTTTTTTCAAATCCTTTTCAAATAATTCTTGGTCGTATAAGTATTTATAAACTGTTGCCATATTTTCTCAAATTGCCCTACAACGTGTTGCTATATGTAATCGTGGCGGATTTCTCAGCCCTAATCTTTCTGCTAACGAATATACAATTATATTTACCATAATCTTAAAACTTCAGCATCAAACCCGCCATGAAATATATAGCGTGTTGTAGGGCGTTATTCTTCATTCCCATTTATATTTCTCTAATTTCTCCGTCCTTTAATTCCACAATCGGTTCGTTAAATATGTCCTTATATTTATCTCCGTCAAATGTATGAATAGGAACTATTTTTTTTGGCTTAATAGCTTCAACCATTTTCTTCAAAGTTTGAGTATCTGCGTGTCCACTGGTATGAAGGGAAAAGAATGTAAATTGGCGATTCTGTAAATAATCAATAAAGTTCTTTGTATAGGCTTTTTGTAAATATCCTTCCCACATTGAATAAATAAAATTGCCTCCGTCTATTTTGTCCATTTTATCTAGGTTCCTTTTCATTGAAGGCCTTACAACCATAACAATATTACTACATTGATTATCTATTTCCTCTCTCTTAATCTTAAAGTCAGTAAATTCATATAATATTTCTTTATCAATCTTATTAGTTGCTACCGAAAAGATTACCTTAATATTATTAAAAGTATCCGATGGGTAAGGAATTCCAGCATATTTAGATAGTTCTTTTAAAACTTTAGCGACATAAACATCAACAACAAATATTTTCCCAGTTCGTTTGCAAGCCCTATAGATAGATGTTAATCTGTCAATATTCTGACCAGAAGTATAAATTAAGTTGATTTTACCTTTTTGCTTAAACAATTCGACCAATTCATTTTCAATTTCGCTTTCTGTCTTAAATGCTTTGGTATCTCTGTTAATTGTTGTTCCTTCAAGAAGTAAATAATCTACCTTTTTCGGTGCATTATGTGTAAACCAATAAAAAGCATTTGATTTTCTGCCATGAGAACGAAAATCCCCTGAATAAAACAGGCTTTTTCCGTTTGATTCAACTAAAAATGAATAAGCATCAAATGCAGAATGGTCAGCCCAATAAGGTGTAATTGAAATATTGCCTATTTTAAAAGTCCTTTCTTTTTCAAAATAGATTGTATTTTTTAAGTGTATATCTTGCCGTGTAAATAGATTATTTAGCTCAATTATTCTATGAGTGGCTTCACCTAAATAATACTGAACATTATCATTTATATAGTTTGCTAACCCATAATGATCCTGATGTGGATGAGAAATAATAACACCATCAATTAAATTGTCTGAATTGTCATAAAGTCCTTTAATATTCGGTAAAACTCCTTTTTCAACTAATTCCCTTGATTTTAATGCTTTGTATTTGGATATTCCGGACTAAGCTGACCCACCCGACCGGCTGAAATAAACAGCAATAAAAAGCCATCAAAGACTGCCAATCCGGCGGATACTGACCCCCTAAAACGGAAGAAGGCTCTTCAAGCACCCAGATCCGGGGCATGTTGACCCTTTTTCATGAGACAAGGATGGAGAAAACCGGAGCATGTTGACCCACTTTCAGTGGAGCACTGGCAGAATTCCGGAGCATGTTGACCCACTTTGGAAAGGTGCAACATAAAATTCCGGAGCATATTGACCCTTTTTTTGTCACTTTTTCGTGAAGTTTCGGTATTAGCCAGCTATAACCAACACAAAGAATGCGATGGCCGGTAAACCCAAACCCATGAGTCAGATAAAACAATTATTGAGGATGCACAAGCAGGGCAATAAACACAGGACTATTGCCCGTAACCTTGGCATAAGCAAAAACACAGTAAAGAGCTATTTAAAGAAAGCAGGTGCGCTTAGCCAGAGCACCACTCAGCTACTAAAGCTCGAAGACCCTGAGCTGGAAGCCCTCTTCCATGCAGGCAGCCCTGCTTATAAGGATGAGCGCTACCAGCACCTTAAAGACAGGCTTGGCCATTATGCCCGGGAATTGCAAAAAACAGGAGTGACGCGCCTTTTGCTATGGGAGGAATACAAAGAAACCACAGCTAAGCCATATGGCAAGACCCAGTTCTGCTACCATCTCTCCCAGTACCTGTCGGCTAAAAAGCCATCGATGGTTTTGCACCACAAACCTGCTGAGAAACTTTTTGTGGACTTTACAGGCAAGACCATTTGCTATACCGACCCAAAGACAGGCGAGCTGATCAGCTGTCAGGTTTTTGTAGCCTGCCTGCCCTATTCCGATTATGGCTTTGCCATTGCAGTGCCCAGCCAAAGCAGCCAGGACTTCCTTTATGCACTAAGGCGCTGTTTGGAACACCTGGGCGGGGCCCCACAGGTATTGGTGCCCGACAACCTCAAATCTGCTGTTAACAAAGCAGACCGCTATGAGCCCGATATCAACCGCAGTATGGAAGATTTTGCAAACCATTATGGCTGCACTATATTTCCTGCCAGGGCATATAAGCCCAAAGACAAAGCCCTTGTGGAGAACCAGGTAAAACTGGTGTACCAGCGCGTTTTTGCAAAGCTCAGGGACCAGGTGTTTTTTAGCCTCGATGAGCTTAACAGCGCCATAGCAACAAAGGTAGAACAGCACAACCAGACCCGTATGCAGCAAAAGCCATGGTGCCGCCAGGAGCGTTTCCTTGCAGATGAAAAGAACAAACTGGAGCCCCTTCCACAGCAGCCCTATGAGCAAAAATATTACTGTTCGCTCAAAGTGGCACAAAACAACCATATTTACCTTGGCCGTGACAAGCATTACTACAGTGTGCCTTATCAACATATCGGCCAACAGGCCAAGGTTATCTATACCCGCAATACCGTGGACATATATTTGGAACAAAAGCTTATAGCGGCACACCTGCGCAATTACAAACAGGGCGGATACTCTACCTGCAAGGAACATTTATGCCCCGCCCACAAACACCACCTTGCGCGCAGCCCACAGTACTATCTTGATAGGGCCATGGAGCACAGCCAGAACCTGCACAGGCTCTTTACATTGATGTTCGGCCGCCCTGACCGCTATGCCGAACAGCTCTACAAAAGCTGCGACGGGCTGCTAATGCTTTGCCGTACAAGCGATAAGGCCGCTTTTGAATCTGCCTGCCGCATGGCAATTGACAATGAAGTATTTACCTACAAATTTATATCCAACATACTCACAAACAAAACTGCTGGCCAACAAGGCGGTGCGCCACAAAAAGCACTGCCCAGGCACGGCAATATACGGGGCAAAGAATATTATACAAAACAACAGTTAACCCTTAATATCTGATATTATGATGCAAATAGGACCACAACTTAAAAGCTTGCGCCTAAACGGGATGTCCTCCGCATGGCAGGCATTGATGGAATCAGGCAGGCTAAACGAGCTGAGCTTTGGGGAGGGCATGAAAATACTCCTTGAAGCAGAAAAACAACAACGCGAACAGAACCGTTTTGAACGGCTGCAGAGAAATGCGCGCTTCCGCTACCAGGCATCTTTGCAGGAAGTCAGTACAGACCAGGCCCGCGGGCTTGGCAAAGACTTGCTGGCGAGTCTGGCAACAGGCAATTACCTGCAAAAAGGCCAGTCCATATTGGTCACCGGCCCAACCGGATGCGGAAAAAGCTTCCTGGCCTCGGCTTTGGGGCACCAAGCATGCCTGCAGGGATATAAAGTAGCCTACTATAACATGCAAAAGCTGCTGAAAAAAATTAAAATTGCACGCCTTGAAGGAACGGCCTTTAAATTTTTTGAAACCACAGCCAAAACAGACCTGCTCATACTCGACGACTTTGGAATGGCCCGGCTGGAACAAAAGCAACAAATTGATTTTATGGAGATTATAGAAGACCGCCATGCCCGGAAATCAACAATTATTGTCAGTCAGCTACCTGTGGCAAGCTGGTTCGATATCATTGGTGAAGCTACTATTGCCGATGCAATATTGGACCGTTTGGTACATACTTCCCACAGAATTGAATTAAAAGGAGACAGTTTAAGAAAAATTAGGTAATATTGTCAGGCAATCGCGTTCTTTAAAAACTTTACGAATCAGACGGGTCAATATCACCGGATTGGTGGGTCAGTATGACCGGAATATGCAGTATTTATTGAAATCAAATTCTTTTCCGCCTTTTTCAACTAATGGCATACCAAAATCAACCAATATTCTTGTGTTGTCTATCCAGACTTCAACACAAGAACCGCCTATCTCTTTTGTTCCTCTATGGATTTTAAACTTCATATTTTTGTTAAATAATCATCCCAAATAGCTAGACCACAATTAAATATTTCAATTTGATTGGAATAGGGAAGAGCTTTTAGCTTAGTTTTATCAAACAACTTACTATTTGGATTATAGTCGATTAGAGCAATAATAAATTTTGCATCTTGTATTTTGTCTGAAATTTTTAATGTTTTTAAAGCATCTAATCTATCGTTGTCTTGTTTTATTAAACCTAATTCTATTTTTAAGTTTTTTAAGTATTCTGTTTCAGTTGCGATATCTGAAATATTGTTTTTAACAACATTATAATATTTATTGATTTGTTTATCAATTTCTTTTATATCAGAGTTTAGAGAATATTTAACTTCAATAAATGTTAAAGGTACGATTTGATTTTGTTTCCGGTTTTTTCTACTCCAATAGAATCCACTTAAATCAAATCTTGAATTATTAATATTGTCTGCATATTGCCTATCAGTTAGAAATATTTCGCTATTTACATTTTTATTCAAATTATTGCTTCTTATAAGCAATTGCTCATATTCAATTTCCAGAGTTGGTCGCTTTGATTTAACACTAATGACATTGCTCTTTATTGTGGGAAGAATATTTAGAAAATCACTTACATCTGTTGATGAAGAAAAGTTTGTTTTAGTCAATCCAGTTCCAGTTAAAAACTTTTTATGAACTTCAAAAGTAAGCCTACGGCGAACAGCATCTTGCATATAACCGGATAATGTTTTAAATCTGTCCGGGCAGGAGTTGATGGAGCTTGTTGGCTGGGTGTTCCTGGATTTTTTCTAATGTTTGCTTGAGCCACTCGAAGGGTTCGACATTTTGGATTTTGCAGCTGGCAAAAAAGGAGTAGATCATAGCCGCGTGCTGGGCTGCATTGTGCGAACCCGCAAACAGGTAATTCTTGCGCCCTATGGCTACCGGCCTGATGCTGTTTTCAACCAGGTTGTTGTCAATGCGCAGCCTTCCGTCTTCAATATAACGGATCAGGCGCCCCCATAATTTCAGGCTGTAAGCTATGGCTTTGCCGATTGCGCTTTTGGGCGCTACTTTATAAACTTCTTCCTTAAGCCAGCTTTCCATTTCGTTCAATATGGGCATTGATTCCTTTTGCCGCAATGCTTTGACCTCCTCCGGCTGTAGCTCTTGCTCACTTGCCTGACGTTCAATGGCATACAGTTTTCTTATCTGCCCCAGCGCATATTCACTGCGTGCAGCATCATTGTCCTTGGCTTTCTCAAAATACCTGCGTGCATGCGCCATGCAGGCCAATTGGGTGATTTCGGCTTTGTTTTTTAGGTTGTCGTAAGCGGTGTAGCCATCGGTTTGCAAATATCCACTATAGTTTTCCAGCATCTCATCCGGGCCTTCCCGCCCGCGGCCTTTCCGGTAATCGAACAGGGCCAGTTTTTTAAGCGGGTCGTAATAAACCCAGTGATACCCTTTGTGCGATGCCCCGGGCTTGTCTTTGGTCAATACCTTTATAGGCGTTTCGTCTGCCATCAGGTAATCGGTCCTCATGATTTCTTTTTTCAGGGCATCGTAAAGCGGCTCAAGCAATCTGCAAACCCCGCTAAACCAGCCGTTTATTGTTGATTCGGCTATTTCGATCCCCATGCGCTTGAACATCTTGACAAGGCGGTAGAATGGCAGGTGGTCAACAAATTTGCTGACAGTCACATAAGAGAGCAGGCCTTCTGAGGCATTGCTTTTGAACAAGGCGCGCGAAGGTAGTTCTGCACAAATCATTTGGGTGCTTTCGCCCTGGCCTGCTACGGCATAATAAGGACGTATATAACGGATCACACGAAAAGTCCCGGGCACATAATCAAGTACTTCGGTGATTTTTACGTTGACCCTATGGGCGCCTTTGGGCAGGTTTTGGGGTTCGATGATGATTTCATGGCGCGGCAGGTGGGCGGGCAGTTCTAAGCGCACGGGCTGTTTTTTGGACTGCTTTTTATTGCGCGTATAGCTGATCTGCTCCTTTTCCGGCTCTTTCTCCTGTGCAGGCACGTCAAAAAGCACGCCCTGGTTGGGGTCTGCCGCGATATGCCGTTCGCTTTTGGCTCCATAGATCGCACGCCTCAACTGGACAAGTTCATGCTGAAGCAGGAATATTTTCTGTTGCATTGCATCATATTCCGCTTTTGATATAGTTATATTTTCCTGACTTGCCATGAGGCAAAGATACGGAAGTAACCTCTTGGCTGACTATATTTTAAGCGCTATTTACCAACATTTTCATGTGGGAAAAAACGTGGGTATTTCCTTGCATTTTTCATGGAAATACCATTGATTATCATTACAAGTTCAGGGTAGTCGATCAGCTGGTGGGAGGCGTGCGCAGCAGATGTGTCCGGCAGGTGAAAAGTGCCTTTTTCGAGCCTTTTGTAGAACAGCACAAAACCTCCGCTTTCCCAGCGCAGCAGTTTTATGCGGTCGCGCTTTTTGTTGATGAACAGGAAAACATCACCGCTCATTGGGTTTTTGTCCAGTTTGTTGCGCACAATGCCATACAGCCCATCAAAGCTCTTGCGCATATCGGTGGGCTGGCGGTACAGGTAATAGCGGCTGGCTGTTAAGCTGAACATTATTGGCCGGTGAGCGATTTGAGATAGGACAAGGGCACATTGCCCGGAAGGTTGAGCTCGATACCATTGGGATAACGGATGATAATCCCTGCAGCTGGAGTCCCGGAAAGCTCAATGAACCCATGGCCATCAGGCAAGCTTTCTTCCTGTTCAAATTTATGATACCAATAAAGGAAAGTGTGATAGCAGATTTTGTGTGATTCGGCAAAGGATCTTTTGCTTTGGCCACTGGTATGCCATTGATCCACCAGTGTTTTCATCTCTGCTCTTCTTTGTTCTTTTTGCATATTGCTTTTTTGCAGCAAAGAACGGAAGCTTTAAAAGCTTGTGCAATATGCCTTTTGCTGAAGGCTTACCTTCAAAAGACCTATTATCATTGAGTTTCAAAACAGAGTTACCTTTGAAATATATATTTATATATCCATCTCTTATTTCAAAATCTAATGATGTGTCATTGATTACTGCATCAACAATAGGTCTAAATAGCCCACCAGGTTTTAAATTCTTTACAAACTTTTCGTATAATACTCTCATAGATTTTTCTTTTGGGTTACGTATTTGTTCGACGGAGGATTTTAAATTTCATGATTTACCATTTTTGTAAACCTTCCTTCTCAGTATAATTATACATCAAAAGATTATTTAAGAAACTTGAGCCTAGTTGCTTTTTTGAAAAGGTCAATATTTCGTCAAATTTCTGTTTAGCAGAGCTTTTGTAATTATATTCCGAAATAATTAGAACAGGGATTATGTTTTTGATTTCCTTAGGTATTACCCAATTTGGGCAAATCAGACCTATTTTTTGCTTTTGTATTAACATTTCAAATACTGCTTTCTCTAAATCCTTTCTTGGAATACTATTAAAGATATCATAATACATTCCTATTTGAATAGGACTAAGGTATATTCCAGAAGTATTTGTTCCGTGTTTATACTCAATTAGTAAGATATTACCATTATTATCCAATGCTAAAAAGTCAAGTTCATTTCCAACAGATTTTTTATTATTATTCTTGCCGTACCTTTTGCCGTTTTCAAGGGATATGTCTTTTTGAAGTTGTTTATATTTTGGTTGAAATTTATGAAACTCTGTATCTTTTTCTTTTTGATTTAAGTATCCTACAACTGCTTCCTTATCAACTATGACAAAATCATCATTTTTATTCCCACAAATACCATATTCTCTTGATAGAATATTTTGGTAATATCCTTCTTTTTTATTTTTGTAATATCTGTCAAATTTTTCATCCTTTGAAACAACGTTTACCAGGTATTCAAGCTCGTTTTTAAATATTTCAGATGTAGACTTTTTCCCATAAATTGTCGGGAGAATATTTTTATAAGCATTGGCTCCATCAATTTTTACAATGTCTGGTTCTTTGTTTTTTGTAATCGTTAGCACTCTTGAAAGTCCACGATATACAGAAATCCATTCCTTTGATTTGTTCTTTCCAATCAAAAAGTCTAATTCCTTATTTTCTTTGACATACTCATAAAGCCATCTCATTTCTCCACCTTTTTCAATTAACGAAGAGAATGAGCTTGAAATTTTTCTGTTGTAGTACATTGCAAAAATTTAGATTAATATTACTTGTTTATACTAATACGAATTTGTTTGAGCTGATAAATATTTTAAGAGATGGTATTTCAAAAATTTACTGCATTCTACAACTGCAATTGGTTGTAATAGGCTGTAATTCAATTGATTAATATTTAACCTAATTTAACAATTTAAAGACATTTTCTTTAATATCATTTATATTAACACGGTCTAAGTATGGTTCCCCCAAAGGGTTCTTCAGTAACCTGATTTTACTAGTAGCTCTTCTCCCTTCATTACCGATATCTACTATCGCGATAAGCACTCTAATTTTATCCTGATCAATCTCATTATTCTTAATAACTTGAGCATATCTTTGAATATACTCATCAATTTTGGCTTTATTTAATTTTAAATAACCCCCTTTACTTTTTATATAATTCCTATGAATATGTATTAAGAATCCATTAACCTTAGAATTTGCTATCTTAGCCAAGTCTTTTTCAATATGTTCTTTAAATTTTTCTGCACTTTTCGCGGACTTCTCTGTTCCAAATTCTAAAATATAATCTGGTATTATCCAATTTTTATTCCCTTGTAAATCATCAGTTTTTAAATCTAATGGATCATCAATCTTTTTTACGTCTTCAATATTTAGTATTACAATATCACTTCGTTCCTTTTTTTTCAATTGATTACCATATTCACTATGAATAAGTGTTGTTTTATATCCTACTTTTGATGGAACTCCTGCATTATTTATCCCAATAGAACAACTTGTTTCTACTAAATTCTCAGGATTTAATTCTTTTATCTTCATTAATTCCCACATTACAAATTTGTGAACATCTGCTTCCGAGACAAACATTAAAGGGTTCTTAAGTAATTTTGTGATAATCTCATTTAGATGATTAATTATTTCTTTATGCATAGTGGTTTTCTTTTATTTTATTATGCCCTACAACTCGTTTTTAAACGGAACGTTATTCCGTTTATTGATCCAAATGCACCACGATAAACGGAATGACCCCCTTTTATTTTTCTAATTTCATTCATAGCTCAATGTCATCTAAGAGGTTGGGCATACGCTTGACATTTTTTCTGCTTACCCTCGTGTAAATCTCCGTGGTTTTACTACTTGCATGCCCCAGTGCCTCTTGTATTAAGCGTAGCTCTGTGCCCCGCTCCATATGTGTTGTTGCAAAACCGTGCCTGAACATATGGGGCTTAACACTTCTGGTAATTCCGGCTTTTTCGGCTGCTCGCTTTACAATGTCTTTAATCGCCGAATAATCCAAATAAGCAAGCGGGTTGAGCATTTCAAAAACTGTATGCAGATCAAATGCTTCTTTTGGAATGTACCAAAACTTTCTGCTCTGGCTCCAACGGGCATCCTTAAGGGTTCTTACCTTCCCGATAAGTGTGGAGTCCTTTTCAAAACACAGGCTCACTACCGCCTGATTGCGGTGTTCTTCAAATGCCAGTGTGATTTTGGGCTTCCTCATTTATTTTTGTTTCAAGCATCAAATATATGGAAAATATTGATTGATACTTATATTTCTATGTTGTTTTTTTTGGATTACCGGCGTTTCCCCCCCCCCCCCCGTTCCCGCGCGTGTCCTCACGCGTGGCTTAGCGAGTCCGGCTAAGCAAACCCATACCTTCCGCAAGGCACAAAAGCAGCTTTCTTTCAACAGCTCTTGTTGCCCTGATATTTTCATGCGCATCAAAATTGATTTTCATGCACATGAAAAATATTTTTTATGCGCGTGAAAAAAGTTTTTGATGCGCATCAAAAATTATTTCTACGCCTATGATCATCAATTCAAAAACTTGAAGTAAATCCAGGAAGACCTTAGCAATTATAAAAAGCATGCCGGATTATGGCATTTGTATAAGGCAAATATTTACCGATTTTTTCGGTAATTCCCCTCAAAACCCGTGTTTTCCCCAAAGGGGTTTTCGCCATACCATCGCAATACCATTCGCTGCAAATACCTTGCGGTTTGCCGGCTGCTGCGGGCTTGCTTCGGGCGCTAATTCTGTAAATATACTTATTGAGGCAAATTAGACCTACTCATCGGATGACTTGGAGTCATCCGATGAGAAAGCTATTGCTCCTATCTTAGGCAGGGATTAATATCATCCAAAGTTCACATTTATCAAAGACCACTAAAAACCTAATAAAAACGAACAAAACCTGCAACTTTTTCTTATCTTCGGCATCTCAAACCCGATGAAATGAAAAAAGCAACTTTTCTAATTAGTTTTGCATTACTCTTTTGCATTACAGCACAAGCACAAATTTTAGTCGGTGCTTATGGTGGCATCAACAACAGCAGCCTCAAAGGCGATCCACCCATCGACGGTCAATACAGCTCCCGGACAGGCATTACAGCCGGAGCCATTTTCGACCTCAGGCTAAACGACAATCTCACCATCAGTTTTCAGCCCGGAATTGATCAGTGCGGCACAAAAGTAAAATATGATGTGGACGGCCAGCCGGAGCCTGTTGACAGTATTGATTTGGCTATCAACCGGATTGTATTGCCACTCTATCTCAAGGCTTCCGCAAAAGGTTCAAATTTTTACGCTATTGGCGGCCTGGAAACATCCAGAACCAGCAGCACAAGCATTAAAAGCCACGACAAAGAATTAGATGTCAATCTTGATGTGGCAGAATGGGATGTCGCTATGATTTTCGGTTTTGGATACCGCATTCCTATTGGCCTGCCTGAGCTGTTTATCGAAGCAAGATACGGGCAAGGGCTCGTAAACCTCACCGACAATGTGAATGCAAAGGATTATATCCCACGGGTTAAAAACAGCGGATTTAAAATCCTTGCCGGTATAGAAATCCCCATCTGGAACAAGAAAAATTCCAACAATTAATTCCTGAAGCAATACACTATAAAAGCAAAAATAATGAAAATCAAATTTATACTTTTCACCTTCGTTTTATGTCTGTCCATGGGGCTTTTTGCCCAAGATGCAGAAAAAATTCTCCGTGTCAGGAAGCCGAATTTAAACGGTCATGCTTTTCAAACCCCAACAAACATCAGCAGCTCTTTTGTTCGCACGGGACTCACGACCCAATTAGGATTTGGATTCTCTTCCACCGTGGATGTCCCGGCTTTCACTATCGGTGATAAAACGATTCAGGGCTTTTCAGGCGAACTGATGTTTATGAATATTTTTCTCAATTATGAACAAAGATTTACGGATTGGCTCAGCCTTTATACCGCATTTAACATTACTGCACGGATTGGATCTGATATTTCCACTATACTTGCCGACGGCGTAAATACAGTTAATGGCGGTGAAGTCGGATGGAAAGTCCGTTTTCTGGAAACAAAATGCCTGAACCTTTCAGGAGCAGCATATGCGAAAAACCTGAGTGGCAGCTTTATAAATATAAAAGAATACGTTGATGAGCTCTTGAATGACGACCCATATCCTGCGCTCAGCAAAAGTATCCCTGCAATGCAAGCCGGTGTAAAACTACTGGGCGCTTATGCCATCAGCCCAACTTTTGGGGCACAGTTTAACGCAGATTTATCCTATGGAGAAAGCTTCGCACGCACCAAAACCACAACATATTTCACCGGAGGTATTAATATTGATGCAGACCTGAAACCTTCGGTAAATGTTCCCGTGGGCATCTCGGCAGCTTATACACATACTACTGCACCTGAAGTTGTTATGAGCAATGAAGGTTCCGTTAATATCCTCGGCTTTAAACTGGCTTATACCGGGTCCAATGATTATGAAATCGGCGCAGTATATTCGAGCTACAGTTTAAAAATAAACAGCGTAAAACAGGATTCGGACATCAGCAGGATTCAGCTTTTCCTGAAGTTTTTCTTCTAACCTGACTAATTCATGAAATTTCGTCATGAGAGCGCAAAACGCAATAAGAGAAAGGGAGCGCAGATTTTTGGCGCACAGGAATAGCCGTAGCTATTTTGAGCACCAAAAAGATAGCATTCCTTTCTATTGCAGCGGTTTGTGCTCGCAATAGAATATTTTGTGAATTATTCAGGCTAAGCTAAAAAATCCCAAAAACCCCATCGGGGGTGATGCCGAGGTAGCGATACCAGGTTTCGCCCATCAGTATGCTCATAAACCATGCGACAAATAGCATTGTCAGCCCGAACTTAAAGGTATCGGTAAAGCTGTAATGGTCAGTTTCATAGAGCAGCGCCGCAGGTTTACTGTTAAACGGCAGCACATACACATGCTCAATAAGGAAAGCTACCGGAAGGGCAAGGCTTACCGGATCATATCCAAAGCGCATAGCCACACCTAAGGCAATAGGAACAAAAATCATAGTCCGCATGGTTTTGGATTGAAAGACCAGCGCACTAAAAATCATTGCAAAAGTCAATACCAGATAAAGCACCCAAAAAGGTGTATTTTGGTTAAGTCCCAGAGCATCGAAAGCTGCATTTACAGAAATTGATGGCAAATCTGTTACTTTAAAGCCGGCGCCCAGCGTATAAGCCCCGGCAGAAAACAACATCAGGTGCCAGGGAATATCCACATCGTTCCATTTTACAATGCCAATGCGCGGCAACAAAGCCACAATAGCACCCAAAAACGCAATAGCCGTTGGACTGATGCCATGGTATTTATCGGTACTCCAAAACACCAGAATCAAGAGGAACAAAACCGCTGATTTATACTCCTGAAAATTCATGGCGCCAAGTTTTTTCAGCTCCTCGCGCAGACGGTCCATACCTCCTTCGATCTGCGGCACGCGCTCCTCTTTGGGCAAGGGGAAAAATACGCGCACGGCAAAAATATAACCGATAAACATCAGTGCCACAGCGACAAAGAAATTGGCCTTCATCCAGTCGGAAAAGAAAACCTCATAACCGGTTGCGCCGGTAATCAAGCTTGCCGCAAGCAAATTTGCGCCCGAGCCGGTCAAAAAACCACTGGCGCCCACATTGATATAAAAAAGGTTTTGAAGAACGATATTCCGGCCAAAATTCTTTTTATCATCTCCTCCCCTTGCTCCGTAAATGGCAGCAATCACCATAAAAATCGGGAGTAAAATAGCTGCTTTAGCCGTGGTTGCAGAGATAAATGCCGAAAGCACAATATTAATGAAGAGGAAACTCAGGAAGACAGATGAAGCATGTTTCCCGAAATGAATGATAAACCAAAGTGCGAAGCGTTTGGCCAGGCCTGTTTTTACCAGCATACTTGCCAACACAAAAGACATAATATTGAGCCACATCACTTTATGGCCCAATTGAGCATAAGCCGCCTGTTCGGACAAAACGCCTGTGAGCACCAAAGCAATAATAATGATCAAGGATGTAAGATAATTGGGAATGGCTTCGGTCATCCAAAGAACAACGCCCAGCAGAAAGATGGCAAACATGGCAATATTGGCCTGCGAAAATGCTTCGGCGCCCCTTTGCAGGAATGCCGCATGCGCAAAATCACTGAGCTGTGAAGGATCAATTTTGAGCAAAAATCCCGGTGGGCTCACAAAATAAACCAACACAAAAACCAATATGGCCAAAGGGCCTCCAATGATTGAAAGCCAGCGCTCAAAAGAGGATTTAGACCGCTTCGGGAGTTTTTCAATCCTGTAGTTTTTCATGTCCAGCGGATCAAAAACCGCAGGCTTCTTGTTTGCTTCTTCAGTCATAGCGTCTTTGCATCAAAGGCTCATGGCTTCCTTACCAGTTTTTGTAAGGATTTTTCATCAGCATAGAATTATAGTATTTTTTATCTCCGGTAACTTCTTCGCCCAGCCATTCCGGTTTTTCAAAGGGATAATCTTCGGACGGAAGTTCTATTTCGGCCATGGTCAAACCTTCGTTATCGCCATAAAATTCATCAATTTCAAAAGTCAGGCCGCCGGCTTCCGGCACAAGATAACGTGTTTTATCGATGATGCCCTTTTCGCAAAGCTGCAATAGATCCTGCACTTCAGCAACGGGAATTTCTTTTTCCCATTCAAAGCGGCTGGCACCGGATGCGCTGCCAATACCTTTTATCGTAATATAACCTTTTTCACCTTTAATGCGCACACGTACCGTGCGTTCGGGCACAGAAGACAAATATCCCTGTGTAATGCGCTGGCTTTTTACTGCCAGATGCTTAAATTCGCCTTTAACCCGGAATTTTCTTTCTATTTCCATGTTTCAATTTCGTTTTTACAAATGTATTAAAAAGGCTTGTCGATCATACCCACAACACGTTTTATCGCCTGTAGATAATTGATGTTTTCATCCCCAACAAGATCAATATCTTCTATTGTTTTCAGGACATCGGCAATTTCTGTCGATTCAGAATTAACTGTTTCGATCATTGCGCCATTGATCCATACCATCGCATATTCGCAAATGGTATTGTTGACCATATATCCAAAACGGTGCTTATCGACATTTACAGCCAGCAAATCGGGATGTTCTTTTACGATGGCCAGAAACTCATCCAGCGTATAGCTTTCTTTTTCAAAATGGTGCTCCTCAACCATAAAAGCGGGAAAAACATCATTTTGCAGCATTTCTTTGCTCATTGGAAATTCACCTTTCATTAAAGGGTTCCATTGCTCCAGGCCATCTTTTTCCTGAACAAAAGTTTTGATGTCCATTTTGCCATCGCGGATTTTCGTATTGTTCACATTATTGGTACGCGAAACAATATAAATCTCCTCTGATGTACGTTCCCAAACTTTTTGGGGAACCGGCGCGGACAACCGCGACATCAGGTATGCTGTTTCTTCAAAATCACGGCCAAAAGTCCGGAATTCGTAACGTGGTTTGGATTCTTGTCCAATTTCTAATTTTGCCATTTTGTTATCTTTTATTATTTCATTTATTAAATATCCATAAAATACTTATCCGGCAGCACCTCCAGCCCCATCAACCTTTTGAGTGCCAATGGATAGCTCACATTTTCCATCTCCGGGTCTATGTCCAGCATTTCCAGTGCCTTCAGCACCTTCTCCGGATTTTCGTCCTCTACGCACAAACTGGAAATTGCTGCTCCGTTTACAATGCACTGAGCCACTTCGGCAATGCAACCGTTAACTGTAAAAGCGCTCCTTTTTTTCTGAACATGCGCCACGCTCAGGTCGGGGTCGGGATTGATAACCTCCTGAATGAACTGATAGAGTGAATATTTTTCACGTTCAAAAACCGGTGCTTCAATGCCCATTGCCGGGAAAACCACAGTTTTGATCACATCGCGTTCTAAAGGAAATGCGCCCACCAAAAAAGGGTTCCATTGTTCCAGTGACTGATATTTGGATTCCAGTTTCTTAATATCCATAATACCATCACGGATTTTGATATTATTCTTTTTATTTCCTCTGGTAAGAAGATAAATAGAATTCATTGTACGAATCTTTTCGGTTTCACCAAAAGGCTTCATTTTTTCAAAAAAAGCAAGTGAATCGGCATAAAAAATCCGGAATTCGTATCGAGGGTTTTGTTTATTATTCATCATTTGAAATTTTATAAACATTTAATTTTGAGGCATCATCATTGATCAGATAAACCAGGTCGTCCGCTTCATCAATGGCAATGCCTTCGTAAGATGTGCGGTCGAGCTCATAAGCGTTTATCACTCCTTTGGCAACCGACCAAAGAAATAGTTTTTTGCTTTGATCGCTTACAATCCAGTATTGCCCGGCTGAGTTCGCAGCGCAGATTCCTGAATAGTCGCTGGCAAAACCCAGTTCCTGCGACCAAAACAAGGCTTTTTCAGGGCTCCATTTCATCAAAAGAGCGGGCTGCGCCTCATTGAGCAAGAGCCAGCATTGTTCCGTGCTGCTCCAGGCAATGCCCTCAAGGCCCTTATTGGATGATGAAGCTTCAATTTGAATTGGATATTCATCAATAATGTGCCCATCGGCATAATCCATCAAAACCACTTTCCTGCTCCCTTCTTCCACCATAGCAACAATCTGCGATACCGGATCACAGGCAATTCCCTCAAGGTCATCGCCCTGGCAATAAAACTTGCGGATTACTTCCCCTTCAGTAGATATTTCATAAACACATCCATCCCGATCGCTGACCGTCAGCAGATTTTTACCGTCCGGCGCAAAGCACAAACCCGAAGGTTCCGGTACGGCTACGGAAAAACTATTAAGCAACTGAAAATCAGAATCCGGATTTTCATCATCACTCTCTTTTGAGCAATAACTCAGAAACAGGGCAATTATAAGAACCAAAGAAATCAGGTAGGTTTTCTTCATCATAATCATTAATTAGTTTTTGTCCATAGAGTCGAGAGTTTGCTCTATAAAGTTCAAATTCAAGGCGTGTGAAAAATCTAAACCGCAGTCCCGTAGGTACGGGATGAGGATTTAGATTTTGAGCAATCCCGAAATTTCGGGAGACTTTATAGACGAACTCTAATTATTCGAGGCGCCCGGCGTAGGGACACGCGCTGTTCCCGGTTCAAAGAGCATCCATTCGTTACCGCCATCTACACTCAGTCCGGCAGAGAAATCGGTTGGTGGCGCGGGAACGCTTTCGCCTTCGCCATACGTAAAACTTTCGTTAAAAATTTCCCCGTCTTTGGAAATACCGATGGCTTCTCCACCTGCGGAAAGTTTAAAATTGGCATGCAATCCCTCGCCCATACCGTCGCAAATCACGAGAAGGAACCCATGAGGAGGAACAGTGGTTAATTCAGGATCATCTGAGGGAAGCTGGTATTTTTGAACATCTTCCAAATCATCGCTTACAAACCAACCGCCCATATTTATTGGCGTATCTCCGGTATTATAAATCTCGATCCAATCAGGAAAATCGCCTTCAACACCGGGCACAACAATATTATCGTTGCTTCCCATAAATTCATTTACTACTAATTTTCCTTCAACTGGTGCAGCACCATTATTCGAGAAACCAGGCGTTTTCATTGCCAGCACGATCCATGCAGGCGCCGGCATACCGTTTTCCAGAGGGCCAGTGGACATATCGTCGGGCAAACCGCCCAGTGCTCCGTCGGGGCCAAAATTAGCCGAACGGGAAACCAATTCCTGATCGGGGTCCAGAAGCACAACAACAGAATCTTTAGAGGAACTTAATCCCATATCAACGAAAATTTTACCATCGGCAATTTGGGTTGGAACGTCATTCCCTTCAGCATCAGCAGCACCGCAGATCAGCACCAAATAGCCGCCTGCCGATATTGTTGTTACAGCATCATTTCCGGATGGGATTTGTTGATAATCAGACAATTCAAATTCTTTATCAGAAATCCACATGCCGGCAATATTCACGGCTTCATCTCCTGTATTATACAGTTCTATCCAATCGGTAGCATTTCCTGATGCATCTACATAATAAGGCCTTGTTATATCTTTGCAGATCAACTCATTAAGAACGATATCCTGATAGTTTTCCGGTTCATCCGGAGTAGGCTCATAAGGATTTTCGTCTTTAACGCAAGATGCCAAAGCCAAGGCAATGATTATATTGATAAAAAATAACTTTTTCATTTTCAGTATTTTAATAGTTTAAAAATCAATTTCAATTCGTGCCTGAATCATATGAAAATCAATACCGCTTTCGCCATCGGGCAAAGTTTTGTCCACATCGTATTTCCCTTTTCCGTCGGCCCAGCGGTCGTTATTTACGTATGAATAATTCAGCATCAATTTCACATTATAATTGAAATAATAATTCAGCCCCAGAGTATAAGCTTCTGCTGCACCACCCTGAATATAAGGCACTTTAGCATCATCTTTAAACGTATTGGCATCAGTATAATCGTAACGTGCGGCGATCTCGAAAACTCCTTTGGAGGGATCAATAAAATCAACCTGAGAAAATTCAGCTTCGGACATATTATAGAAATAGTTAGCATTGTTGACCAGCCATCCGGCTCCGGCAAAAAATCCCTGAATTACGGCTTTATCTTCTCCTTCGGGCACTTCATTTTTATCGCGGTGGATGCAGCCCCTGATAAATTCACCGGAAACTTTGAAGTTTTTATGTGCAAAAGCGATTTCAGCACCGGCGAGGGTCATAAAATCAGCATCTTCGACCCAGTCGGTATCCAGATATTTCTTACGGTTGATGCTGGTTTCGGCGCGCGTTCTGAAACGGAAGCTATTTACAGGATCGCCAATTTCGGGAATTTTTGGTGTACGATAGGAACCCGCAATTCCGAGGTGGAGTACTTGTTTATCTTTTTTAATAGGAGTAAAAGCGAAACGTGCTGTCGTTGAAAAGCCTGAATTGGTTCCATTGGCTTTATTTTCATCCTGCATCAAATCATTGGCAATTTCGGAGCTGAACACACCACCTTCGAAAAAATAGCGTTGCCCCCAGGAGCGGAAGGCAATACCCAGATGTCGTGACGGAGCCAATTCATCGACCATTGGCCGCTCAATAAATGTAAGGTAGCGCGATGTGGTAGTACGCTCCATACTAAATGGCTCTTTGAAATTACCCGCTTTGATTTGCCATTTGTTACCAATATAGCGAATATAGGCATCTTTCAAATCCACTTCATTATATGCCAGGTCGATATCAAATTCACCGCCCCAATGACCATAAAGAATCGTTTTCATAGCAAAACGGGCCCGGCGGATATTGACGCCATTACCGATTTCTTCATTATCGCCAAAATAAGCAGCTCCATCAAGATATACCCGGGTATCAAACCAATACTTAAACTGCTGATCTTCGGACTCGAGCACCAAGATACCATCGCGCGACTGCGGGTTAAGGCTGGCCTGGACTTTCACAGATTTTCCATAGGCATTGACCAGCTCGTCCTTTTCAGGATTCGTTTCCAGGTGCAAAAGAATATCTTTGTTTTTGTCGGCGGAAACATATACAGTTTTATATCCCGGATATTCAATGCGCAACTCGGCATCTTCCGCTACCTCAACATTGAAATATCCATTGTGATCCGTGCGGGCTATGGCATCCTGGCTATTGCCTACATAGACTTCTGCTCCATAAACCGGAGTTTCACTCCCGGTTGGGAATAACTTACCGCTGACTGTATTTTGTGCCTGAGAAGCAAAAACAGCTCCTGCAACAAAAGCTACAGTCATTAGCATTCTTAAAAAAATCGATTGTTTTTTCATTAGTGTGAATTTTGGTTGAATTCTTTTTTAATTCAGCTCCAAATTTAAGCTTTGATGTTGCAGTTCATAGAAAAATGCACCCTACAAAAGCCCTACATACGCATTACAGCACTATTCAAAGCAGCTCAAAACACTGGTTTACAGTATCATTAAATAATCATTAAGAAAGACTGGGAAATACCCAGCTCAAGACCAATTTGCTTTTCCGGAATTATTCCGATATCTTCGTAACGAAAACTTCGTAATAACATAATTTTGGCGCAATGAACCCTTTCATCTTATCTGCATACAAATCGCCCGAATTCTTTTGTGACCGGGAAAAAGAAAGCAAGGAAATCATACAATTATTAACTAACGGGATAAATATTGTAATTTATTCCCTTCGCAGGATAGGAAAAACAGGACTTATACACCATGTTTTCAATGCATTATCAAAAGAAAAAGAGCTAAAACTCATTTATATTGACATTTACCGCACAGAGAACCCTGAAGATTTTGTTAATGAGCTCGCAACAGCCATTCTGAGAATCAATGAGAAAAAATGGTATGAAAAAGCACTGAATTTCATTAAAGGCCTACGACCCATCCTAACCTTTAATCCGGTAACAGGCCAGCCGGAAGCAGAAATAAAACCAGCCAATCCAACGGAAAGCCTGGGCAATATTGATGCAATTTTTGATTTTCTGGAGCAGCTCTCAAATCCTGTTATTATAGCTATTGATGAATTTCAGCAGATAACAGAATACCCGGAAAAAGGGTTTGAAGGGTATTTACGTTCTAAAATCCAGTTTCTCAACAATGTTCATTTTATCTTTTCGGGCAGTAACCGGAGGTTGATCCAGTCTATGTTTATGGATTATAACCGCCCGTTTTATCAAAGTGCATCAACTCTCTACATTGATAAAATCGAAGCAGAAGCATACTTTCAATTTGTTAAAAAACTTATGGCAGAGAATGATCGCATAATAGAGGATGATTTGGTGCGTGCCGGATTGAAATGGACGGAATATTATACATGGTTTGCCCAAAACTACTTTAACCGTTTATGGGGAAAAGGATCGCATGTAATTGACCGGAAACTTATTGAGGATGTAAAAGCTGAAATTTTCAGTGAAAAATCCAGAAACTATATAGAACTAAAGAAGCTGCTTCCTGAAAATCAAATGAAGCTGTATTCAGCCATCGCAAAAGAAAATATTGTCCAAAAACCAAATGCAAAGGAATTTTTATTAAAATATAAGCTGGGATCAGCCTCATCGATCAATTCCGCGCTTAGTGTATTGATTAACAAAGAATTAATATATCAGGAAGACAATGGCTACCAACTTTATGATATCTATATGAAAAGGTTTATACAGACCGTATAAGGCTCTCAAAACCGTGTATCCAAACGATTTACATCATTCCGATATTTTCGTAACGAAAACTTCGTAATAACTATTTAGTCCTTATCCATAATGCCAGGTTTCTGGTTCAGAATGTTCGAGGTCGAGGCATTCGCAGGGCTGAAAACAAGGAGTCCCGTCTGTACGGGATGACTTGTTTTCAGAACAAGAATAACGCTGAGATCGGACATTATGGACAGAAACTATTTAATTTTCCTGAAGGCATTCTCAATCAGTTGCGACACCCTTCCAAAAACCTCATCAAAACTGCCCATTCCATCTACTTTGTCAACGCCATGGAGCTTTTGGTATTTTTTAATTACCGGCACTGTTTTGGTTTCGTGCTCGCGCAGGCGTTGCACAATTTTGGAAGTACTTGTATCGTAAGGCATACAGCTTTCGGTTTTGGAACGGGCATCCAATCTTTGGATCAATTCCAGTGTAGGCACCTCTATTTCAATAACTTTTGAAATGGACGACCCATGCTTTTTCAGAAGTCCGTCGAGGATGTAGGATTGCACCAGTGTACGTGGAAATCCTTTAAAAATATAGCCTTTCACCCTTTTAGATTGCTCCAGTTTTTTCTCGATAAGTTGCACCACAATTTCGTCGGGAACCAGCTGGCCACTGTCGTACAATTCTTTAATCCGCCTTCCGGTAGGCGTTCCGGCTTTGATTTCCTGCTCCAACATCGGGCCTGTGGCCACATATTCCAGGCCATAGGCTTTGGCCAGTGCTTTGCCCTGCGAGCCCCTTCCCGATCCCGGATAACCGAACATCACAATATTGAGCAGGCTTTTGCTCAGCTCATTTTGCACGATATTATCGATATCTTCGCTTACTGCTTCGATGGTTTTTCCGCCATCAAGCGGGAAATAATTCCCTTTTTCCTTATAGAAATTCAAAACCGGCAAAGTCTTTTCGTTGTATTCCCTCAGGCGGTTGCGGATCACGTCTTCATTATCATCAGACCGACCGGAAGATTTTCCCCGTTCCAGCAGGCGTTGCACAGAAACCTCCTCCTCCACTTCGAGGCTGATAAGGCAATTGAGCGAAGTATTAAGTTTAATCATCAATCCTTCAAGGATATACGCCTGGATATAGGTACGAGGGAAGCCATCGAAAAGGAAACCTTTGGCATTGGGATTTTCGGTGATTGTTTTTTCGATAATCTGCACGATGATTTCATCGGAGACCAACCCACCCGAAGCAATAATCGACTGAGCTTCAAGCCCCAGATCGCTTTGCTGGGCTATTTCTTTCCGCAGCATATCACCCGTGGAAATATAAAACAGATTGTATTTCTCGATCAGAAACTGTGACTGAGTCCCTTTACCGGCACCCGGAGGGCCAAAAAGTGCAATATTCAACATAAGCGGTGTTTTTGGAATGAACTATAAAAATACGAAAAAATGCCTTCGATCAGATATTCTGAATGAAATCTGTCAGGGATGCCCCCGAGCTGACTTTCAATTTTTTGCGCAATCGGTAGCGGTTCATTTCCACACTTTTGGGCGATATATTCAAGATGGAAGCGATTTCTTTGGTAGAAAGGTTCATCCGCAGCATCACCGCAAGGCGTTTTTCGTTATCCGTCATAGCAGGAAACATCTCTTCAAGCTGCTGAATAAATTTGCTGTTTTGCTCATTAAGAAACATGCGGAATTTCTCTCGGTCGCGGTCGATGTTTAGGTTTTGCGCAATCATCAATGCGAGGCGGTTCATGGATTCACGGGCATCGGGATCCTTAATTTCCGCTTTGCTTTTGCTGATTTCCTTCTTTAGTTCATTTAAAAATTCATTATTCCTGATGATGTTCATGGCCATATTGGTCATTTCTTTTTGCCTAAAGTTCAATTCTTTCTCACTTTCAAGCTGTGCATCATGCTGTTTACTGAGACTGGCGCGAAGCCGGCTGCATTCTTCAGTGGCATTTTGCTCTGCTTCCTCGAGTTTTGCCTCCCAGGATTTCTTTTTTCGGGCATAATAAAGCATCAGGCTGATAAACAGGCTCAATACAACAACGGCAGCAATTATAATCAGAGCCAGGGCATACGAACGCTCAGGGCCTTCACGTCCTGCCATACCCGCTTCTTGTAAGGATGTGATTTCCTTTGCGGCAAAAGTGCGATCCAATTTTGTTATGGCTTCATCTGCCGTATAATTTTCCGCCAATGAAACATCCGCGGGCGCCAAGCCGACATCCTGCTTAAAGACATTATTCACAAAGAAGAGCATAAAAAAGCTCAAAACTGCCGCGGCCAAAGGAGTGGCCACCCAGCCCAGGCTGATGCTTCCCAGGATATTAAACTTGATTTCGCGTCCGCCCTTGAGCAATCCGATACCGATTATTGCCCCAATAACGACCTGCGAGCTGGAAACCGGAACCAGAGGAATAGCGGGCAGCCCGATGGACTGGACAAAATCGGAAAGCGTTGTGGAAGAAAAGATAAAAAGCACCAAAGACTGGCTAAGCACTACAACCAAAGCGGCTCCCGGCGAAAGCGGCATCAAGGTATTGCCCACCGTTTCCATCACATGCCGCGAGTAGGTTATAATCCCAAAAGCAATGGCCAGTCCACCGATAAAAAACAATTGTTCGGTGCTGTTGATCACAACAAAGCCAAGATCAATATCCGGAAAATGCACTGCATCAACAAAAACGCCCATAACATTAGCTATATTATTGGCTCCCAGGCTGTATGCACCAAAAGCACCAACAATTATCAAACCAAAACGCAGGAGGGAATCGCGCAGGAACAAGTGAAGCCGGGTTTTACGTGCAAATGAACCCAGCAACAAAAACAAGAGCGCAGCAAAAATACCTCCAAGTATTGGCCCACTGATCCAGGTAGTTACAATTTTCCCAAGGATTTTCAGATCGGTGGGATTATTTGTATAAAAGTTCCACCCGATAATCGCACCTACCACTGCCTGACTTGTAGAAACGGGCAGCTTCATGCGGGTCATGGCATAAACCGTAAAAGCGGCACATAGCGCCACAGTAAAACCGGCCGCCAAGGTACTTACGGCGCCCAGTTTTCCTAATGTATCACTGGCTCCTGCACCTTGTATTACAGCACCCAAAATCACAAAAATACTGGCGATAATGGCTGCTTTCCGGAATTTAAGCATACGGCTTCCTACAGCCGTACCAAATATATTTGCTGCATCATTGGCCCCAAGCGACCAACCCAAAAACAAACCGCTGCTCAAAAAAAACATCGCCAGCATACTAAACACTCATTTTTAAAGACATGATTGATAAGGCATCTGCCAGTGCTTCGGCTTTATCCGAAATTATCTCGATATGCAAGGCAAAATAGCGCAGGTGTATTTTTTGCGCCAACTCCATCTCCGGGCGGTCGTGAAACAATTTGCGTTTGATACTGCGCGCCAAACGATCCGTTTCCTTTTCATAGAAATAAACTTTGGAAAGCATGTCACGGGCCTTTACGGGTTCACGGAAAAACACCCGAACCGCAGGAATTACGGACAAAGCTGCTTCCACTGAAGTATCAGCAAGTTGTATATACAAGTCGCGCAAATCGGCAGGTACAGAAGGGATTTCTACTTCAAACTGATAGAGGTTATCTTTGCAGATGTCGATGATTTCATCCAGACGGTCGAGCATATTTTCTATATCACCAATATTTTGCGGCAATAACGAATGCCGGTAAAATTCATCGTCAATGCGCCTTTGCAGCTTATCTGCATCCGATTCAAGCGCATCAATTGTTTTCAGTTTATCTTTAAAACCAGATTTATTATGGTTTAAATAGTCTGTAACACCGCCGCGGAAAACAAGCACACCTTGTTCTACAGTATTAATATACTCATCAATATCGCGGATGATTTTCTTTGTCTTTTTAAACAACAATGCCATATGAGCCGGAATTAAAATTTGATTCAAAGATACTCAATTCTGTTGCAGGAAAGACATATCAGAATTAGCGAAATGCAGGAATTAAGGCGAATGTAGTGGTAAAAGTAAAATATAACTAACTGACTTAATGGTAATTAAATAACGACTTGTCGAACTGCAACAGCACGCCCTAAATGACTTTATCATGAGCCTGTAGTAAAATTATCAAGGAAAATATTTTGGATAATAGTGTTTCAATTTGTAATATTGTTATCGAATTAAATTTATCAACTTTAAAAGACAGGCTTATGAAAAAAAATCTTACACAATTTGGATTGACCATGATCCTTTTTCTTGCTTTCTCATTGGGTGCAAATGCACAGCTTTTTATCAATGAGTTTATGGCCAGTAATGACCAGGCCTTTCCCGGCCCACAGGGCGATTATCCCGATTGGATTGAAATCCACAATGCCGGCAGTGAAGCCATTAACCTGGCAGGTTATTATATGAGCGACGACCTTGTTGATCCTGAAAAAATGTTTCAGATCCCGGGCACTTACCCTGATTCGGTAACTGTTCCGGCAGGTGGTTTTATCGTTTTTTATGCCAATAAAGAGGAAGGCTCCAGCGTAATGAACCTGGATTTCAAATTGAGCGGCGATGGCGAAGCTATTGGTTTTTGGTCTCCCGATGAAGAATTTGTGGATTCGTTGACTTTCCCGGCACAGGAAACCGACATTTCTTATGGACGGTATCCGGACGGCACTGACGCATGGTACTTCATGGAAAATTATACGCCCGGTGCTGCCAATGAGCACACTTCATCTATTGCCGGAAATGAAGGCATCACCAATATCAGTCTCTATCCAAATCCTTGCAGTACAAACCTGAATATTGAATTTACCGGTTCTGCAGTACAAGAAGTCAGGATTATAGACATCAGCGGACGCATTGTTTTCAGCCAATTGGTGGACAATAAGCAGTTACGCATCAACACAGAAAATCTGCCATCCGGCTTATATTTCATGAGTTTGCTGGGTGCAGAAACGCAAATCTGCCGAAAATTCAGCATCAATAAATAATTCGGATTTTTTGAATAACAGGCCATTTCATTGAATTGGCCTGTTTTTTTATGCTGCTACAGTCATATATTGTACTTTTACGCTCGAAAACTTTGATAAAACATATGACTTTTGCCGATTTTGGGCTTGATGAACAGATTCTTGAAGCCATTTCATATATGGGATTTGAAAACCCCACTCCTATTCAGGAGATGTCTATTCCGGAAATAATTGACGGTAACGACTTAATTGCCAGCGCACAAACAGGAACAGGAAAAACAGCTGCCTTTGTGCTTCCTGTCTTGCACAAACTTATTTCGCACCAAAATAAATCCAAAGGGGTCAACACTTTGGTGATTGTCCCCACGCGCGAACTGGCCATGCAAATTGACCAGCAAATCCAGGGCATCGCTTATTTTTCTTCGATTGAATCCATTGCCATTTATGGCGGTGGCGACGGAACAGATTGGGAAACAGAGAAAAAAGCCCTGTCAAGGGGAACGGACATCATCATCGCCACACCGGGAAAATTGTTGTCGCATCTCAATATGCGCTATACCAATTTTGATCATCTGGAGCATTTGATCCTCGATGAAGCTGACCGCATGCTGGATATTGGCTTTTTTGACGACATCATGCAAATCATTGCCAAATTGCCCAAAAACAGGCAAAGTTTGCTTTTCAGTGCCACTATGCCGCCCAAAGTTGAAAAACTGGCACAGCAAATCCTGAACAATCCGATAAAAGTACAAACACAGATATCCAAACCCGCCGAAGGAATCAATCAGGGTATTTATTTGGTTTACGAAGAACAGAAAGTTCCTTTGGTGAATAAAATTGTTCAGGAACATCCTGATTTTGAAAGCATCCTGATTTTCACGGAAAAGAAAAAAAGTGTCCGGGATATTCTGCGGGCTTTGCGCAAGAAAAACAAATCTGTGGAAGGCATCAGTTCCGATCTGGAGCAAAATGAGCGGGAAGAAATGCTGCTTCGATTTAAAGCGCGAAAAACCCGGATTTTAATTGCCACCAACCTGCTCAGCCGTGGAATCGACATCAAAGGCATCAATATGGTTATCAATTTTGATGTGCCCAATGATGCCGAAGATTATGTGCATCGTATTGGCCGTACCGGTCGCGCCGATGCAAAAGGGGAAGCCGTTACTTTGGTCAAACCCGATGATATGAACCGTTTTGCGCGCATCGAAAAGCTGATTGAAAAAGAAGTGCCCCGGCTGGAACTACCAGAGGATTTAGGTGAAGGGCCGCAATGGAAAGTGGGCTACAGGGGCAAACGACAGGGCGGAAGGAAGTTTTACGGGAAAAGAAATGCTAACAGTGCAAACCGAAATAATAACAACAATAAACGCAGGGCTCAAAACGACCGGAAACCCAATAATACGCGTAATAGAAAAGACAACAAAAAAGGTGGAAACAGAAGAAAACCATCGTAAGCGGTGGGAACGGGCTTAGTCTTTTTTTATCCTGAGCGGATATTTTAAAATATGATCCGCATTGTTTTCGATGATAATTTCAATCAGCACATCCGGTTGTTCATTATTTAAAATTGGCTGATTTAGCCGGTATTTCCAGCCATCCCAGATATAAACCGATTCTTTAAAGGAACGGCTCAAAAATGGTATGAGGTGGTTGGTAAAGGAATCCCTGATAATAAGCGCACGTGGCGCATTGTCCTTATTTGTTTTGTAATAATGATAATAATCCCAGGGATAAGGAAATTTCTCCGGTACTTTATAATCTTTCTTTTCGCCTTTGGAATAAAGATTGGCCGAATCGAGCGGGATCAATTCCGGGTAATCATCTTTAACAATGGAGCGTATGCCCAGCATCGCAGTTAAATCGCCATAATTTTTTCGGAGCATTTGAAGCTCATATTCCTCATCCGCAGCAAAATTATGCAGTTGCGGAAATCTTTTCTGTAATTTTTCCAGCATAAATCCTGCTGCATACTTTGCTCCTAAGGAATTCCAGTGGTGGTCATTTTTATAATACAGATGATGCTTCTTTTTTAGCGACATCAGAGTGTCTTTCATATAAAAGATATTATCGGCCACATCCGTCGTTTTCAGGAAATCCATCAATTGTTCCGTTCGTGCCAAAACACTATCGGGCAAATCAAAAGCCTGATATTTGCTGCCGACATATTCCGGGTAAACGGAAGCTTTTGTCGGCACCAAAAAAATATAATAGGCGATTCCTTTCTCTTTGAGATAATCGCGCCTTTTCTTTATCTCATCATAAAAAGAAACTAATTTTTCTGCCGGATATTGATTTTGGCCACGATAAACAGGAAGCGACTCATCCTGAACCGGATAAAGCCAGCCACCTTTCCCGACATGCACTTTTTCAGGGACAACCGAGCGGCTAAAAAACTTATAGTTTACATAGCTGTTGACCAGCACATAGTTATTCCTGAAGCCAAAGTTATCGTCCCAATATTCATCATATTCGTGGGGAAAATTCTCGGCAAAAGTCAGGTCAAGTACCGGTTTTTCGGCCATTGTCCGGTTTTCTGTGCTTTCATCTTTGATGAGATGCAGGCGCATATTCAGCCAGGGCAAAACCAAAAACACGATAAAAAGTGCCGGTAAAATACGGTATATGATGCGGTAATTTCGGTGCATGATCAGAATCTGAAATAAATAAACGGATTATACGAATCGGACACTAAAAGCATGGTGCACAGAAACAAGGCAATGATCACGAGCAAGGCACCGCCAATTTCGCCGAGATTAATCCCTGTAAAACGCGAGCGTGGATAATTGCCCGTTTCAAGCTTTTTAAGGCGATTGCCCAGGTTTATCCAGAATGGCGTAGCACTTAAAATCCCGATGACGGTGATAAAAATAAAAGTACCGTTATTCACCAGCGGCCCGACATCCACATGCAGGCGCGAGAAATCAAAAACAAACAGCTTTTTAAAAAAAGCCCAGGCATAATCAAAGCTTTCGGCGCGGAAAAACACACGGGTAACCGAAATAATGAGCAAAGCGTAAAAATGCTGTACCGGGCGCCACATCCGATCCATTATTTTTCCTAATCCCAGCCGTTCGAGCATCATGAAAAACCCATGGGTCATACCCCAAATCACAAAATTCCAACTGGCCCCATGCCAAATTGATGTAGCAAAAAACACAATTAAAAGGTTAATGATGGTGCGGTTCGGCCTTTTTTTACTTCCGCCCAAAGGGAAATACAGGTAATTTTTAAACCAGATACCCAAAGTGATATGCCAGCGCTGCCAAAACTCCCTGATGGAACGCGAGATGTAGGGAAAATTGAAATTCTCGGGTAAGCGAAACCCGAACATCCGGCCGAGGCCGATTGCCATATCCGAATAACCTGAAAAATCGAAATAAATCTGCATGGTATAGGCCAAAACGCCAACCCAGGCCGTTGAGCTGTTCAGGTCGGTAATACCAACAGCAAAAGCCTTATCGGCCACCAGTCCAAACTGATTGGCAAGCAATACTTTTTTTGACAAACCCATTACAAAACGACGGACACCGTAGGTAAGGTTTGCCCGGTGATTTTTGCGTTTTGTAAGCTGCTCTGCGATATTTTGGTAACGAACAATAGGCCCGGCAATGAGTTGTGGAAAAAAGCTGATATAAAGGGCCAGTTTGAAAAAATTCCGCTGAACCTCAGCCTCTTTCCTGTATAAATCAACAATATAGGAAACCGCCTGAAAAGTATAAAATGATATGCCAAGTGGAAGGATAATACCCGGATCAGAAATCTGATAATCGCCGAATAGCCCAAAGAAATAATTGATGTTTTCGACGATAAAATTGGCATATTTATAAACGCCCAGTATGCCCATATTGAGCACTACCCCCACAATCAGGGCGTATTTTGAAGCCGGTTTGCCCCGGTATTTTTCAATAAGCAAGCCCGAAACATAATTGATCAGCAGGGAAGATATCAAAATCAAGGTATAGGAAACGCCGCCCCAGGCAAAGAATATCAAACTGGATATCAGCAACATGCGATTCCTGTATTCTTTCCTTATCAAAAAGTTAAGGATCAGCACCAAAGGAAGGAAAGCATATAAAAATATCAGCGAACTGAAGAGCATATCCTGAATTTTGCGGCAAATATAGGGTAAAATAATTGCTGTAGAAAAATGCAGTAAAGACGGGACTCCTAGTTTTCAGCCCTGCGAAAGCACTTCGGCTACGTTTGGTTCGGCTACGCTCACTACAACGCAGCACATCGCAATGCATCGCAGCACAACACCTCGACCTCGAACATTCTGAACCAAAACCCAACTTTTTGGACAGAAACTAGTGTCTGTCAATATAATGTCGTGTTTCTGAGCTAGAAAGTTCGATAACGAGGCTTGCGCAGCCCGAAAAAGCAGTGTTTACTGGTGTAAATGCCTGTGCTGAGCATTGCCGAAGTAAGCATTTTTCGGGCAAGTCCCGTAGCTACGGGAAAGTTAGTGGACTTTATAGACGAAATCAACTTAACCTGAATAATTCACAAAATATCCTATTGCACATTAAAACCGCTGCAAAAGAAAGGATATCTATTTTGGTTCTACTAGGAATTTCGTGGAAAGACTAAAGTTAAATCTCTTACAGATTCCTCCTTCCGATAGCTATCGGAATACCTCATGCTTCGGAAAACTTTGTCGGAATGACGGGTTTTAAAAAGTCAGAGGGCAAATGCGGCGCACTTCGACTTGGTTCGGCTACGCTCACCACAGGACGCTCAGTGACCAAGCCGCATTTGCCTTAAACGCTTAATAAACAGCGTCATTCCGATCGGAACAAAGCCAAACAAAGTGGTTAAGGCTTTGTCCCGATAGTTATCGGGAGGGAGGAATCTGTTGGAGATCAGAATTTTTTTATAAATAACCAATCAATATATCTCTAAATACTTTTAATCTCAAAATTATAAATACCCACGAAATTCTTGGTAGAACCTCTATTTTCTTGATTGAGGTATGAAAGCAGCCACTGAGCATGTCGAATGTGATCATCCCGAAATATCATGGAGGGATCAGGATAAAAAAATTACGAAAATTATTTTTGGGCTTTTTAATAAAAAATGCTTATTTTTCGACACCATATATCACAAAAACAAATACAGTCATGAAACACAAATTCAATATTTTTATCTTAAGTCTTCTGTGTTTCTCTCTTCATTCTGTCTCACTCAATGCTCAGACACAAAAGAAAGCCGACAGTTTCATTTTAGGCGTAGTTGATTATTGCGATTCCACAAAAATTAACAGCACGTACTACCCTGTTGTGCAGGAGATAGCACGTGTTACGGGAAAGGAAGCAAGCCTGGAAGTATATCCCTACGACCGGTTGAAATACGCCTTAATGCATAATGAAATTGACATGGCTATATTCTCGCCCAATGCCTATATCGATGCCAAAAAAGAATTTGATGCCAATGGTTTTACCGATATCGAGGCTTTCGCTTCACATATTGCAAATGGCCGTAAAGGATATTACGGTGTAATTGTAGTTTTTGACAGCAGCAACACATACACATTATCCGATCTTAAAGGAAAAAGGTTTATGTTTACGCATACACTTTCCACATCCGGCTACAAACTACCCTACAATGTCTTGATAAAAAATGGTATCGAACCCAGTATGGACTTCACTTCCGAGGAACTTTTTTCGGGTTCCCATATTTTATCCATAAAGGCGCTGCAGGATGGAAAAACCGATGGTATAGCCACTTATATTGAAGCCCTTATTCAGGAGCCGTCCATCGATACTTCCGACTTACGCCTTTTGCATAAGACCGGCCTTATACCCTACAATGCATATGTTTTTGCAGTAGGAACAGATGAAAAAACACGCCGTCAGGTAAAAGATTTTATGTTTCATGCCCATGAAAACCTGGAGACATATAACCGAATTTTCAAAAATATCCTGGGCATAACACAATGGTTTCCAATAGATGACAGCTTTTACAACGGCCTCAGGCCACTCTGCGGCGTAAAACGTAACAAACCCAAAATCTATTTGCGCTACGACAAAACGAAAACAAGTCCGGATAACGACACTATCGAATTTTTGCTCCAACGTTGCCGCGAAGAACTTATGGGCACAAACCGCTTTCAGGTTTTGGAAAATCCCGTTTCGGATGCTGCTGATTCCATAATTTTTAAAATTTACCATCCCAAACAGAATATATACTCCATCTCTGCCTATCTCAACAATAAACTGCTTTTTAATCACGACCAGCCAATAGATGTTATATCGGATTTCCCTCCTCTGTTTAAAAATAAAATACTCGGGGCATTCCCCGTAAAAACGCGTCTTGATTATGACGGAAAAAACCAATACTGGATGGTGCATTATGGCACAAACGATGGAATTACAGATGAATATACCTTTGAAATATCGGAAGGCCATTATAAAACACAATTGGAATCAGACGCATATCATTTGAACGAGAGCTTTACCGTACTGAAACCCCAAAATGAAACCAAGCTCAGCAAAGGCGACCCGGTTACTATTCTGCACAAAGCAGATAATCAAGCAATTGACACAACCGCTAAAGAAGGATTATGGGACAACTTCTGGTCGAAACTGGATAATATCTGGGGTGTCATCGGACTACTGGCCGCACTCATCACTGCTGCAGCAGGCACTTTCTTTTCCTACCGAAAAAAGAAACGCTTCCGGCAGATGCTCCATCAAGCCAATCATATACTCAAAGAACATTTTGAAGGAAAAGAAATTGACAAAAACCTCAGCGAGTTAAAATTACAGATTGGCGAACTCTTTGAAAAACACTATATCAAGGAACAGCATTATCAGTTTTTAAAAGAGAAAATCAATGAAATTAAAGGGATAATCTCGCAACGGTCACAAATATCCGACTCCCTCAAAACAGAAATAGAGCGCATTACCAGTGACGGCAAGATTACAGAGAAAGAATACAACCGCTTAATCAACCTTCTGGAACGTGAAGAAAAACGGCAGGGAAAGGCAAAAGAGCCTAAGCTTTAGATTTTATTTGTCCAGGACTACCAAAATCCGGACTTGCTTTTAGCAAGCTTTCATGTCTGGTTATAAAGTATTTAAAGTCAAAACCAGGCTTAAAACTCCACCATAATCCCAATCGTGGGCAAAACCTGCCCTGCTTCGTTTGGAATGCTGCGGAGGATGTAATTTTCCGGGTTCGCCGGATCGATTACAGGAATGCCATCGGGATCCAGATTGGTCAGGTATTCCTGCTCTGTTGCTTTGAAGTTGTAGAGGTTCTGGATATCCAGATAGAACATCAGCGACCATTTATCAAAGAAATATTGCTTATCGACACGCACATCCAGCTGGTGGAAATTACCCAACCTCAGCGTATTCAGGCGGCCATAATCCAAATATGCCCTGCCCTGTGCATCCCAGTTGGCGCGGTTGGCGGATTTGAGCAAATCGTATGGCGTATAAGGCGCACCACCAACAAAACGCCATTTCAAACCCACGTCCCAATTCCTTTTGAAACCTTTGGTTACTGTTACATTCAAGAGGTGTTTATTGTCCCAGGATGATGGAATATACTCTTCATCCGCCGATTGAAATTCGGAGCGCACAAAAGTATAGGAAACAATAATATTCAAACCTTCGAACATACGGTCGCGGGCCAGGATTTCAAAACCATATGCGCGTCCATCGCTAATGCTGAGCACTTCTTCATCGCCAAAAACCCCGTAATCGGCGCCTTTATTGGCCAGTGCAATGCTGTCGGTAACCGAAAAAGGATAATCCTGATACCATTTGTAAAAGCCTTCAAGGCTGATTTTGGCATTCTCTGAAGGCAAAAACTCCAGTCCGGCAACAAGATGATTGGCGGCAATGTATTTCAAATTGTTTTGCTTGTTCACCAGATCGCCTTCATTATCGCGGAAGCCGAGCGTGGTATAGGCGGGAAGCTGGTAATAACGCCCGGTATTGAAGCTGATATTCCATTTTGGAGCCAGAGTATAGCTGGCCGAAAAACGTGGCGAAAGCTGGTTAAGCGGATTGCTCATTTCACTGGAATAATCACTGATATCGGTACGCAAACCCAAGGAAAGCGTCAGTCGATCCTGAAGCATGCTGCGGCTCACTTGTCCAAAAGCCTCGGCACTAAAAAGGTTCAGTTTTGAGTTGTAGTCAATGACCGTAAGTTTGTTGTTGATAACGCGTTTCTGATATGTTGAATTGGTGTATCTGGCATATTGTCCGCCGCCACCAAAACGGATTTTCCAGTTTCCGCTGTTCAGCAGGCGCTCATAACGGATTTTATTTTCGGCTTCATCCGAGGTATAATCCAGAATCTTATTGGCTTCTGAACTTTCGTCATTGTCTTTGTATTTGTAGCTGTTGTTGCGCAGCATATTGCGTGATGCTACCAATTGACTAAAACCATTTTTGTGAAAATGCTTCCAGGAAATACCAACCGTATAGTTCCATTGGGTATTCACAGGAAGGTAACCTAAAATATAACGTTGATCGTCGTCCGGATTTTCAATGCCGGTATTGAGTTTGAAATCATCGATTGCGCCCAGGCCAATAAAGCTTATCCGGTTCTTTTCGTTGACGCGCCAATCGTATTTCAATTGAAAATCATTATAAGTCGGCAAAAACGGCAAGCCAATTGCATCGAATAAAAACTGCAGGTAGGAACGACGGGCGGAAAAGAGAATCCCGCTATTTTCGCTGATGGGGCCATTCAGGGACAGCGCCAAATCGCTGGCACCCAATGTTGCCCGAACATTCATCTTATCGCGGTTGGGCTCAATCTGCCGAAATTCGATAATGGAGCTCAAAGCATTACCACGGTTTGCAGGAAATGCTCCCGAGTAAAACTCCACTTCGCGGATGAAATCCACATTGATAATCCCGTTAGGGCCACCCGATGCTCCTTGTGTAGCAAAGTGGTTCAGATTGGGAATTTCGATACCGTCGAGGTAAAAGGAATTTTCTGAAGGGCCACCGCCACGCACAATAACATCATTGCGGTAGGCCGGCGTACTGGCCACGCCCGGAAGCGCCTGAATAACCCGTGAAATATCACGGTTAGAACCCGGATTTTTTTCGATTTCCTCAATGCCCAGAGTTCGCAAACTCACCGGACTTTCTTCCTTTTTCAGGAAAGGATTGGCTTTAACTACAACCGCCTCCAATGCCACGGTGGTCTGGTTCATAGGCACTTCGATATATGCCACTTTACTTTTGGTTACCAGAAAATCGCTTGTAATCTTTTTTTCATAACCGACCTGTGTGGCAGCAAGCCTGTGATAACCCACCGAAACTCCATCGATACGGAAATTTCCATCCAGATCGGTGGTTGCTCCGGTTTGCGTGCCCCAGACCAATACATTCGTAAACGGCAGCGGTTCGTTTGTGTTTACATCAAAAACCTTTCCGCTGATGCTTCCTGTTTGTGCATACAATCCTGATGCGCTTAAAAATAATATAAGGGTACATATAAATCCAATTTTCAAATTTTTCATTGTTCTGCTTTTTGTTATGCAAAGAACGGCAGAAAACGGGATTTGTTCAATAATTTTTTAAAAAAATTAAACAAAACTCGTTTAATCTCTCATAGATTCCCCAGCCACTTTGTGGCCGCTTTAAGAAAGTGATTAAAATGATATCTCAAAAAATACAATAATTTTGAGTTAGAGAGACGGTCCTTCGGCTACGCTCAGGAACCTTCAAGCGAGTTTCAAGCCAAGATCAAAGGTCCTGCCGAGAGGCCGATCTTATAAACCTCTAAAGCCCGGTTCCGGGCAAAACTATGATCTACCATGGGCTGGGGATATTCCAGAGAATCAAATTCGGGCAGGAATTGCCGTACATATTTTAATTCCGGGTCGAACTTTTTGAGCTGGGTATGGGGATTGAAAATCCGGAAATAAGGCGCGGCATCACAACCGGATCCGGCAGCCCATTGCCAGCCACCATTGTTGGAAGCCAGCTCAAAATCAAGCAAATGCTGTGCAAACCAGGCTTCGCCCCAGCGCCAGTCGATCAAAAGGTGCTTAGTAAGGAAACTGGCGGAAAGCATGCGCACACGATTGTGCATAAAGCCCGTTTGAAGCAATTCGCGCATTCCCGCATCCACCAATGGATAGCCGGTTTTTCCGCTTTTCCAGAGTTCAAAATCCGCTTCGGAATTGTGCCAGGGAATTTGATCGTAAGCAGGCTTAAAAGATCGATGCTCCACATGGGGGAAGTGCCATAAAATCATCTGATAAAATTCCCGCCAGATCAATTCGTTCACAAAAACATCACTCACCGAAACCGAACAACGGTACAGCTCGCGTATTGAAACAGTCCCGAAACGCAAATGCACACCCAATCGGGAAGTGTTTTGACCGAAAGGGATATCGCGCTTTTGGGCGTAATTACGGAGGATTTCCGTATTGATTTCCGCCTCTGAAAAACGGACATCTGTTTTCTCAAAACCGATTTCCTTCAAAGATGGAAAATGAAAAGTTTCGGTTTTCAGGAAATTTCCGATATGCTGCTCCGAGGGGAATTTTGGCGGTACGGCAGTCAGCGCAGATTTCCACATGCGCGCATAGGGCGTGAAAACTGTATAGGGCTTGCCGTCTTTTTTCAGCACCTCATCTTTTTCAAAAATCACCTGATCTTTGAAAGAAGAAAAGCGGATTCCCTGAGTTTTCGCCCATTGTGCCACTTCATCATCGCGTTTGCGCGCATAAGGCTCGTAATCAGTATTACAATAAATCGCCTGAACGTCAAATGCTGCAGCTATCTCCTTAAAAACCTCCAGTGGCTTTCCTGTTTTCACCAGCAAATCCGAATCTGTTTCCTTGATTTTCGCTCGCAGGTTTTGCAGTGCCTGATGAATAAAATCTACTCTGCGGTCGGATCGGGACGGCAATTGATCCAGAATTTCCGTATCGAAAATAAAAAGTGGCAAAACCGAATCAGATTGGCTCAATGCCTGAAACAGACCGTGATTGTCATCAAGACGCAAATCGCGCCGAAACCAAAATATATGTACTCGCTTCTTTAACATTACTGTTTTAGAACAAAATTAAGCGATTTATGTTGTTCCGTCAATTCCCAAATTTATGGTAGTTTTGTGCGTATAATCTCGCAAATGATGGAAGATAAACAAGCGGAAAATACAGTCCTAAGTTTAAAACAAAGCAATCGTTTTGTGCGGCAACAAGGCTGGTTATCTCTGATTATCAACACAATCCTTTTCGTTGTAAAATATGCTGCCGGAATCAGTTCGGGCTCTGTTGCGCTGATTGCCGACGCCTGGCATACACTTTCCGACAGTTCCACTTCGGCGGTTTTACTGATCAGTGCGCGCATCAGCGAGAAACCTGCCGACAAGAAACACCCTTATGGCCACGGACGTTTTGAGCTTATTGCCTCCCTGATTATCGGGGTAATTCTGGGTGCCGTAGCCATGGAATTTTTTATTGATGCCATTAAAAAATTCAACTCCCGTGAAACGGCAGATTTCAACACTTTTGCGATTGTTGCCACGATTGCTTCGGTGGTTTTCAAGGAGCTGCTCTCACAATACAGCTTTTGGGTATTCCGCAAAACAGGAAATAAAGCAGTAAAAGCCGACGGCTGGCATCACCGAAGCGATGCGATTTCGTCCTTAATAATTTTGGCGGGAATCCTGCTGAGCCCTTACGCCTGGTGGATTGATGCCGCTTTGGGCGCGGTGGTTGCCATTATGCTGGCCTGGGTAACTTATACCATTATTTCGTCGGCTGTATCAGAGCTTTTGGGCGAAAAACCCAATGAAAAAGACATTAAAAAAATTAAACAGATATGCCGTGATGTGAGCGGCATGGATGTGCTGCCCCACGATTTTCATGCCCACACCTATGGCCGGCATATAGAGCTGGTTTTCCACATAAAACTTGATGGTAATTTAAGCTTATATAAAAGCCATGATATCGCTACAGCCATCGAAGAAGCGGTCGAAAAAAAGATGAAAGTGAAACCGACGATACATTTTGAACCTCGTCCGGAAAGATGGTAAGAAATAATTGCTGTTTACTCATCGGATGATTGGCAGTCATCCGATGAGTAGTTCATAAATTCATTTTTTACATCCTATCAAATTCCACCTGCACCCCACTACCATTACCGCCAAATTTATTCAGGCGATATTTCAGCGAGAACATCACAAAACGTCCAATGGAATTGGTTTTTTGTTCCATGAGGTAGTTCATTTCGCCCATACGGATCAGGTTGGTGTTTTTGTCGAGCAAATCAAAGGCGCGCAAAGACAGGATCAAACGCTTATTTTTGAGCATATAGCGCCGTATTTCAGCACTGATCAATGGAATTTCCAATGGATCGTCGAAGCTTTCGGCAGAATAGCTGCTGATATCTGCGGAAGCAGAAAAAAACCAGGAATCATTGGGTGTAAAGGAAATATCCGTAAAGCAGGAATAATTATAATAGTTATTGTCCAAATCCTCCTGCACCGAATAGCGTGAATGTGTAATTTCGGCCGAAGCCCCAACACTTATATCCCATTTTTCCTTTTTACGGTTCTCAAACCTGAGTTTCATGCGGTGCGTCAGATTGGTATTGATATTTTCCACGGTATTAATGATGTTGATGCCCCTATTGTATTTTTCATTGAAGCGGATATTCACTTTAAGCCCTAACTTGCGGATGTGGGTGGAATAGTCAAAGCTGGCTTCTGCCGTATAATCATCTTCCACATTAACAGGCTTGATGGTTTGCACCAGCTGCGCATCGATATTCCGCTCCCAGTTGAATTTGTCCCTGATATATGTTCCGTTCAGGCTGGCAAAGAAGGATGTAGATGAAAACTGATCAAAAACCAACCAGTTAAAGGCCATGCTGTGTGTTTGCTGCGGTTTCAGGTCACGATTTCCAAAACGGATATGCAAAGGGTTCAGGTAATTGCCTGTGGGCTGCAATAGCTCCACCGAGGGTATTTGCACCGAATTGGTATAATACACATTGATCTTGCGCGTAGTTCGATAATTATATTCCCATGAAAAAGACGGCTTAAGAAAGAGATAATCCTGCTTTAAAGCATTTTCGTTCAGGAAATAATTTTCCGTCCTTCCATTTTGAAGCCCAAGACCAAATGAAAGTGTGGACAGTTCACCGGTCCTCCTTAATTTGAGAGAAGGCGTCAGCCATTGATGCGTGCTGTTGAAGTCCGGGCTCAGGGAGTCAATGACCTGTCTCGGGTCCAGCGGAATGCCGTATTCCCTTTTAAAATCTTCGCTTTCTGTTCCGGCACTAATCCCCGGAACCAATACCAGCTTTCCGCTCATCGCCTGCAAAAGCGACAAACTTCCATTTGCATTGACTTTCTTTGTGTTATCATCCTGAAACTGACTGTTCTTCTGTTGAGATGGCGGATTAAAATATTTTGTCTCATTATCCATCAGCCGGTCGGTTCCCGCATCAGAATAAATGGCCTGAAAGCTGGTTTTCAAAACAGATTTTTTGCGGTTAAATTTATATTGCCAGAAGCCATTTGCGCGCGCATTCAGACTATGGGATTTGTATTCCGAGCTTTGTTTCAAGGAGTTGATGATGCTGTCGGTATAAAAACTTTCAGAGAATTGTGATCCCGGATTCTTTCCATGCGTCAGGCCCAGACGTGCATTAAAAGATATATTGTGCACCGAGTCGATGCGCCGTCGCAGGCCAAAGTTGGCGCTATGCGTAAAATTCCGTTCCAGACTGGATGACACACTGATTTGCTTATAAATACCTTCGGCAGTAAAATTTTGTGTCGTTGTATTTTCCTGCAGGTCTTTCTCAAGGCCACTCACCAGATAGCTCAAAAAAGTGCGGTTGTGCTTATCGGTAGAATAAGAAAAATTCAAACCGCCGGCACCCGAAGTGGTCAGGCCCGAAACCGGCTGCCCAAAATTGATCGGCACTGAATTATCGCCCCCAATGGTGATGGTCCCGCCACCGCCCATAATGGAAGAAAGCCCTCCGCTAAAGCTCAGGTAATCGTTGAATGAAAAACCAAACTGGTTTACATTGTTCAGCATTCCCAGCGCAGCGAATTGCGTTTTATCTGAAAAGCGGTACGCCTTAAACGAACCTTCGTAGTGGTCGTTGGTTCCGTAACCGGCTTCCACATCACCAAAAATGCCGTTTTTCTTTCCATCTTTCAAAACCAGGTTTACAGCTTTATTGCGTTGGCCATCATCCATTCCGGTAAATTCGGCTTCATCGCTCTTTTTGTCGATCACCTGCACTTTATCCAAAGCATCGGCAGGAAGATTTTTGGTCGCCACTTTGAGATCATCGCCAAAAAATTCTTTTCCGTCCACCAGCACTTCGTGTACTTCTTCGCCCAGTGCTTTGATATTTCCGGCACGGTCCACTTCCACACCGGGCAGTTTTCGCAGCAGGTCTTCAGCCACAGCATCCGGACGGGTTTTAAAAGCTCCGGCATCAAATTCGATGGTGTCTTTTTTAAATTTCATCGGGATGCGTTCCCCGACTATATCCACACCATCGAGTTTCATTTGCCTTTTTTTCATCACAATGCTGCCCAGCTCTTCCCCTTCCGGAGCCGGAATATTCAGCGGCTTGTAGAAGGTTTCGTAGCCCATAAAGGCCAGTTGCAATAAATAATCGCCTTGCTTTATTTGCCGGATGCCAAAATTCCCTTCCGAATTGGAGATGCCATAAAACTGCAGGGTGGAATCTGCCGGATTGAGGAGCACCGCCGTTGCGTAGGGCAAAGGCCTGCCTTCTTCGTCGATGATGTTTCCATTGATGCTGTACTGCTGGCCCAAAGCCATTAAGGGCAGCAGCAAAACCAGCCAGATGATTAGCCGTTTCATAATTAATTCTTGATTTCGATGACCGTCTGCACCTGAGTTCCGCCACCTTCAACGCCCATTTCTTCCATTTTTTCTTTCACAATGGCATCATACTCGTCCGCTGTAACCTTCTTTCCCTTCTTTGGCTTCTCCAGGATGTCTTTGGACACTTTAGCCCGATCCATTTTTACTGCGGTTATGGTATGGTCACCATCATTAATATCTACCGCCAAAACCATACCCGGCAAACCGGCAAAATGTCCCGGACCCGATGCCACAGGAATCTCCGGGCTGAACCAAACCTTCACTTTTTCCCCTTTTTCATTTTCGTAAAAAGCTTCCATGCACCTCAGGCCGGAGATTTCACGCGAATTGCCGGTGAATTTCCAGTTGTGCGATTCAATATCACCCTTAATCAGGAAACGCCGCCCCATAAACTCACGCTGTTCAATTTGTTGTTTCTTTTTAAAATCCGTAAATAGTTTATCGTCCGGCTGCACCATTTGTACTTGTATCATGGCCCCCTCCGACTCTACCGCCTGCACACTGCCTGCATCGGCATCCGCTTCGGTATATTTCTCATACAGAGCATATTCAGGATTAAAATAAAGCATCTTTTTGCTTTTCTGCTCTTTGGGCATCATATCGGCAAATTGCGCTGCATCGCCTTCCAGTTTGATATCCAGTTTTATTACTTCCTCATAAACAATGGAACCTTCGTTCATCGCTTGTGGCTCCTGTGCAAAAGCAGTGCAGGCTGTCCAAAAAATGGCAAAGCCGACCATCATCATTTTCTTCATAGCAATTTGTTTTTTGGGTTAAAATTGATTTGATGCAAAACTATCCTGCCTGCGCCTTTGTAAAGGTTAAGGAGAGGCAAATCAAGGTTAATTAAGGTTAATGATGTGCTTGCCAAAAAGCGCATCTGCTTCGTTTTGCTCAGCCATAAAAACGTCATTTATAAGAGCAAACTCCTGATTTTATGGCTTTCACATGCCTTACCGATGAACCTTTATGCAGCGCACATTGATTGCACAATGATCTGCCCTTTGCCAATTAAGGTTAATAATGTGGTTTAAATGCTGAGTATGTGTACTTTTGTACTACTGTGATGAAGATAAAAAAACATAAAAGCATAGCCATACTGATGATTATCAGTCAGGTTTTCCTGATTGGTTTTGTAATCAGCTGGCTAGGCAAACAATACAGCGAAGAGAAAAGCCTTTTGGAAAAAGAGCTGATTGACATCTATGTTTCTTCACGCGAGGAAGTTTTGGATACCGTGCTGATCCGTCAGGTGATTATGCCATCGCTTTCAGAAGACAGCATTACGAAAATGATTGATCCACTGCTGGGCATGACGGGAAAAAAAGTTTCAGATTCTATTGAGATGAATTTTTTCATTGATACGAGAGACAGCGAACATCCGCAAGCGCAAATGACCACAATCAGCCTCAATTCTGTGCCGGACTCCATCCTGATTACGGGATCAAAAGAAAAGGAGGAAGAGTTTTTCCGGGGCTTGAATAATATTTTGGTGCGCAGCACAAAACTCTTTATGTTCGAAAGCTCTGACACTTTGGAAGCCGGTTCTACGCTCAAAGTAGTACTCCGCGATATGATTGATTCATCGCTTTTTATGCAGGCATTTGATAAGAATATTGTTTTAGACAAACCTAATCTGCGTTATGAGTGGGTTTCAAGAAATAATAAGGATTCATTGTACATCCAACCTTCTGCTTTCCTGATTTATGAACCAGGTAGCGAGAGACTTCCGGCAGTTCGACCTGAAAATTATCAGTGGCTTTTAATTGCTGCCATTTGGCCACAGCTTGTTTTTGCTTTGGTCCTTTTGCTCCTTACAGCGATTTCTTTCTATCTGTCGTACATCAGCCTCAGGAAACAGGTAGCGCTCAATCACATCCGCAACGACTTTGTAAGCAACCTGACCCATGAGCTGAAAACACCGGTAGCTACGGTTAAAGTCGCCCTGGAATCCCTGCAGCGTTTTGATGTTTTGGCAGATAAGGAGCGCACAAAAGATTATCTCGAAATGTCGTCCAAAGAAATCCAGCGGCTCGACAGCCTGATATCCAAGGCATTGAACCATGTTCTGCTGGAAGACAATTCCGGCCTGGTCAATCCGGAGCTATTTAAGCTCAAAGAACTCACCGAAGAAGTTGTTGCTCGTTTTGCAGGCAGGACGGAAAACCTCCAGGCTAAAATCAGCATCAATATTGAAGCGGGCATCGATTTGAGTGCCGACCGGTTATTGTGTCAGGGCATCATACATAACTTACTGGACAACAGCCTGAAATACAGCGACAAAAAACCAGAAATACATATCTCTGCCCAAAAATCCGGCAATAAAATCCTCATGGAATTTAGCGATAACGGCCCCGGCATTCCCGAAAAACATTTGGGCAGGATTTTTGAAAAATTTTTCCGCGTACCCGCGTTTAATAAACATAATGTGAAAGGACACGGTTTGGGTCTCAGTTATGTAGCCCTGGTTATGAAAGCCCATAAGGGAAAAGTACAGGCGCGGAACAGAAAACCGCATGGCTGTACATTTACACTAGAATTTCCGGCAGAATGAAAAAGCAAAGCATCTACTATATCGAAGACGAGCCCTATCTGGGAAAAATCGTGAAAGAAACCTTGGAAAAGGAAGGCTATGAAGTGGTTTGGGAAACCGATGGCGCAAAAGTTTTAAACCGCCTGCACCATTGGAATCCCGACATATGCGTGCTCGATATTATGCTGCCCAATCTGGATGGATACACCCTTTGCAGGGAAATTAAAAGAATAAAACCCGGCCTGCCCGTGATTTTCCTCACAGCAAAAATAGAAACCAGCGATCTGGTCAAAGGTTTTGAAGCCGGCGGGAATGATTATATGCGCAAGCCATTCAGCATTGAAGAGCTGATGGTTCGCATTGAATATCACGCCAAAAGCAATGCTGGCCAGGTGGAAGAAAAGCTTGAAGATGAAATACAAATCGGGAAATACCGCCTGAAGCGGGGCTCCTATGAACTCATCACGCCAACAGATCAGATCCGCCTTTCCAACCGCGACATGGAAGTACTGGACACATTGGCAAAAAACCGGAATCATGTGACCGACCGCAAGGAGCTGCTTATGAAGGTATGGGGCGATGATTCCTATTTCAATTCGCGCACCCTGGATGTTTATATCCGCAAATTACGCAAGCATTTCCGCGAGGATGCCCGAATTGAAATTGTGACTTTGAAGGGGAAAGGTTATTTGTTTCGGGTGCCGGAATTATCTCATTAATAATTGCCCAGAAGATCCAACTGAATAATACTCAAAGCTGATAGCAGGATCAACTTCTAAAAGCCAATCACCGCCACCCCATTTTCCTTCAATTCCTTTAGGGCTTCGTCTTTCCCTTTTTGTGATTTGGCGATAATGGCTTCAGGCACAACAGAAATCTTAAAACCCAGCTCTTTACCCTGAAAAACCGAAGAACAGAAATAATCTTCGGCCAAAAAGCCAATCATTATGATTTCCTTTACATGGTTTTTCTTTAGAAAATCCAGCAGTTCATTGGATGAAAAAGCATTGGGTTTCTCGCGTGTAAAAACATTTTCGTTTCGCTTTTTCAGGTTTTCATCCATCTGCATTGCTGCAGAATCGAGCGATGTACAAAAAAATGGCGGTATATAAGTAAGATTCAATAATTTATGATCCCGGTTTACATAAATCACTTGGTCTGCATCCTTTTTGCTGATTACTGAATTAAGCGCTTCGATGGCTTTTTGCGCCGAGCTGCCGGCCAGTTTCCCATGAGTATAATATTGCTGCGCATCCAGAACGATCAGGTATTTGTTTTCAGGATGATTTTCCACTTGAGATTGAACATCTTTGGTGCTTAAAACAAAGAAAATTGCCAGCAAAACGGCTGAAGAAAGATGAAGGTGTTTTTCCATGAGTACGTTATTAATTTTTTGCTTCTGTTAAATATTCCGTGGGCTTCGAAAAATATTAGCCAAGCCTGATTCATTCACAAAATATTCTATTACGGGCACGAACTTTCCCAAAACGCAAGATAGCTAATTAGTTTCTGTCCATAATGTCCGATCTCAGCGTTATTCTTGTTCTGAAACCAAGTCATTTACTAAGGTAAACTCCTTGTTTTCAGCCCTGCGAATGCCTCGACCTCGAACATTCTGAATCAGAAACCCGACTTTATAGACAGACACTAATTAGTGCTTGTCCATAGAGTCGAGAGTTTGCTCTATAAAGTTCAAATTCAAGGCGTGTAAAAAATCTAAACCGCAGTATACTAATGTATATTAGGATTTAGATTTTGAGCAACAACGCAGAAGTTGGACTTTATAGACGAACTCTAATTACCCTTATTAATTTCATCAATTCCTGTGGCTATCTGCAAATTCCAGCGTTCAAGGCTGTCCAGCACCATTTCGGAAGCCGCTTTCCGCATTATAAAAGCGGTTTCCTCCGGCAGGTTTCCCGAAAAATTACTGTTGGCGCAACTTTCGCGGAAGATTGCGCTATAATGAACAGCGGCCGTAAGAAATGATCCATTGTAGGATGGATGTGCTTTGTCGTTTGAAAATAGTTCAATATCAGGATGTAAAGTTCGGATTTCTTTCCAGGTCCAGCCTACCGGAGAAATTCCCAAATCAAGTTCGTTTGCCAGATAAAGCGTTCCGGTATAGATTTTATCCATGTATTCTTCGTAGGAATAAGTAACCCATTGGCCGTTAAGTTCCTGAATACGTACACCATCGCGCAAGCCCCAAACCATTTGATAGATGATTTCGGTATAGGGGTTGTTGTCCAAAATCCTTTCTTTGAGTGTATTGAGCACCTCTTTTTCGATATGGTACATGTCCTGGAATGCGGTGATATCATCGGATTGCAGTACAACAAAATCCCAGGGCTGTTCTTTAATTTTCAGGATCAGCCTTTCATCATTTACATAATGCCGCAATGCCTGCCCGTAAAACATCGCCTGGTCAACCAAAACATTTTTACCGGCAGATACAGCTATTTCTTCCACCATAGCGGGCATATTGTTATAGCCCGAAAGGCTGTTGCCAACAAATAAAATCCGCGCATCGTAAGTGCCGGAATGGGAATCACCGGCATAAGTTTCGTCTGAATCAGGCACAGCCTTTTGGGTTTCCTGAGTGAAAATTCCCTGTTCATCCTTTTCGCAGGAAACGAATAAAAGCAGTGAAAACAAAAATAAGCCGAACATGCTATTTGCCTGATTATAAAATATATTTCTATTCAACTTTCCCCACATCATTCAAAAGTTTTGGGATTTGTACCTGAAATTCATTCACTTCTTTGGGCAATTCAAAATAAATAAAAAACTCCTCTTCCCCATTGCCCGACATCTTATTGTTCATGCTCGCATCATCAGCAGAAATCATAACATCAATTCTTTTCCCGGGTGCAATTTCCGGCTTTACACCCACAGCTACGGCCTGAGCAACACGATAAAACCCACGGTTTTTATAAACAACCGAAAAAATTCCGGGCGTATAAATAAAAAGCCCTGCTCCGGATGTGTTTTCGCCTTTCAGACAAACCTCAATAAGTTTAAAATTCCGATTTGAAGCTTTTACGGTTCCGTCTTTAGTATCGACTTCGGAAACTTCTTTAATACTGCTGATTTTCATGTCAAAAGAAGCATAGTCCAAATACTTCAAATGATCGTTGCGCGGGTCATCCTGAGCGACAAGATGTGTCAGGAGAAAAAATGCCATCAGGCTTAAAATAGTTTTCGCTTTCATAATGTTTGTTTTTATAGTTCAATGGAAATACCATTTTTGATTACCAAATGAATATTCTTTGTGTTATCAATATTTTGCAGCGGATTTGCATTCAAAACCAACAGATTAGCCTGTTTCCCTTTTTCAATAGACCCGAACTGGCCTTCCATTCCGAGCAGCTCTGCACCATAAATTGTAGCCATTCGGATTACCTCATAATTGGGTATTCCGGCTTCCCGGGCATAAACCTTCATTTCATCATGCAATTCAGGGACATATCCCTTTTTATCGCTTAAAAAAATATCGGTTCCGGCAACAATCTTCACTCCCTGGCGCCAGGCTTCGCGAAGCACAAAAATGAGTGCATTTTTATATTCCATTCGATCAACTGAATCACTGATACGGAGTTTTGCCATACGAAGGCTCAAAAAGAGTGTAGGATCCAGAAAGGTATTATGCGCACGCATGGATGCGAAAATCCGATGAATCCGTTCTGTCCGAATTTGTGCTGAATCGAAGGCCATTGTGCCGTGTTTTTTTAAATCCCAGTAATCCGGCATCAGGAAAAAATTTATGTGCGAAATGGAATTCACCCCTGCTGCAACTACTTCTTCTAGTCCGGTTGGCGGCACAATGCCATGCGCCCAGACTTTCAGGCCATACTGATGCGCTTTTTGAGTGATTTCCCGTATCAATGCAGGCGACAGATGCGAATAGATTTTAATGCCTGTTGCTCCCAAATCCACTGATTCCTGCATCAGCTGGTCCAAATCTGTGGAATCGTTTACAGAGCGCATGCCCGGAGCCTGGCCAATCTCATACTTTTCCGGCGTACAACTGATGGCGCGCCTATCGCTTTGAATGAAAGCTTCGCCACCTATCAGGGCCGAAAAATAAACATCCGGTGCCGCAATCACCCCGTTTTGTATATCTTCCCGCAGGATGTTCAGATAAGCACAATCACCGCCCATATCGCGCACACAAGTAATGCCGTTGCGCAAGGCATTTTCCAGCGCCTTGTCCGATATCCTTCTGCCCGACAGATGATTATGAGAATCAATCAATCCGGGCATGATAAATTTGCCCTTCATATTCAAAACGGTATCGTATGCTTTGGGCACATCAGAAATATCATCGTAAATCCCGGCAATACGGCCGTTTTTGATGAGCAAACAGGCATCTTCCAAAACCTCATCATCCACTGCCGTTATCAATACAGCATTGGCGATAAGGTAGTTTTTGGGCAACAACTGCCCGAACAGCTGCTGATGACAGCTTAAAACAGCCCACAAACCAAGGAACAAACGAAAATAATATAAACTACTTTGCATGGCCTAAATTTTTCAAAAATGCCTGACGGGCAACATCTTGATGGATTTTTACATCCAAAATATAAGCCCCTTTTTTCAATAAATTTGCTACACCTCTGATTGGGTTCCTGCCGGGATGGAGCAAATAATCATCCTGCGCCCAAACCTTTCTGCCTTTAAAATCATAAATGCTGATTATGGCTTTTTCAGAATCAATCAGAGCTGCTTCCAGCCACAATTCACGCCCAACAGGATTGGGCACAATTTGCACGGATTTCGAAGCCCGGTTTTCCGGTATTGTGCTTAAAAGCTGATCGGTTTCAAAATGAAGAAGGTTAAATTCATAATCCAGTGCGTTTTCCATTAAGATCTCCTGGGCGATGATATGCAGTTTATTATTCGCATAATCCGCTAAAAGGCACATATCATATATTTCATGGGCATTGTAATTGCCCTCCGGCAAAGCTTGCTGATAGATTTTCTCAATTTGCCAGCTTCCGGATACTTTTTTGGCATAGCGGATATTTCCCAGATTAAAATAATTCATGCCGGCATGAGATGAGGCAATATCCGTAAAAATCACATGCGGATTATTTTGCCGGTCAAACAGCAAATGAGTTAATCCACCGGTATATCTTCGCCCATCGGTTCCGTAATAGCCATCATCGCTTTCACAAATCATTTCGCTTTTCCACTGATTATCAGACACCCTGGTGTGAAGCCAAAGTTTTGCATTCATTGCTGAGCCTGTGGGCACACGGGCAATATAGGCACAAGCCACCGCAGGATTTCCGGAATTATCGAGGCATAAGGATGGATACCAGCCCGCATCATCGCGGCCATTGGGATCGCAATCAGCTACTGTTTCCGTGATCCAGCTACCGCTTCCATTCGTTGCATAGTGCAAAATACTTGCCGATCCGGCCATGGTATTGCCCAATTGCTCACCAAAAACAATATGCGCATGGCCTTCTTGATCCACAGCTAAATCCTGACGGTTCAACATTTTAGAGTATTCATCCAGAGTATAATACGTGTCATAAACACTGATCAATTCCTTTTGCCAAAAACCGGAAGCATTGGTCAGATAGACTAAATGCGCATCCCGAAAAGCATAATAATAATCGGGTGAATCAGGATTGGAACGCAAAAGAAGGAGCAGCAGATGAAAGCTTCCATGCGGATCCATTTCAGCAGAGCATTCGTAGATAAACTTGCCTTCAGAAGCTTCAAAATCAATTATTTCTTCAATCTGCCACTGATCAGGGCCACGAAATGCATGAAAAATTTTCTGATGCGCTGAAGATGATTCACCATAAAAAATATGCGGCTTATTTTGTTTATCAAAAAGCAATACAGACAGTTCAAGATGCTTGCCGGAAACGACGGTATCTAAAAGCTCTGTGCCATCAGGGCTGATGGTTTTGCAGATCAAAAAACCCTCCCCTGTCTGGATATCCGAATGATCAAAAAGGGCCATTCCGATATTTCCGTACGCATCGATTTGCGTCCAATCATTGCTTTGGCTTTCATTCAGTCCATAGAAAAGCGGCACAGGTGCTCCGCTTGAGCTCGTGGCTTTGCTTTGGCTCATAGCAAGCTGATGTACAAGAAATACAATAAGGAAGGCAATTAGTGTTTTGATAATTTTCATGCTCAGGGATTTTTCATCAAAATAAATAAACCCCTCATTACAAATAAAATAAACTCGCTAATAGATAAGAAAAACAGCACGAACAAGCAGTTAAGCCAGCGGAATGAATTTTGTAGCCATAATGCCGTTGTTTGTCGATCAGTTATTGATAATCAGTATCATACAAAACACTAAACAAAACAAACATCCTGATTCTGAAAAACAGCTCAACACATTTTCTCCATAAAAAATACGCACTAACAATTCCTTTTTGGTACTTTTGCTCTACAAAGCATTATGTACCTATATTTTTTATCATGTCAACTTATTCTGATCCAAATCCGAATTACAAAAAGATAACAACCCATGTGCTTCAGGAAATGAAGCTGAAAGGCGAAAAAATAGCGATGCTTACGGCTTATGATTTTTCTATGGCCGGTTTGCTCGACGAGAGCGGCATTGATGTGATTCTTGTGGGCGATTCCGCCAGCAACGTTATGGCCGGGCACCGCACCACCCTGCCCATCACGCTCAACGATATGATTTATCACGCCAGCTCAGTGATGCGTGCCGTGAACCGCGCACTGGTGGTGGTTGACCTGCCTTTTGGTACGTATCAGGGAAATTCCAAGGAAGCCTTGAATTCTGCCATCCGCATCATGAAAGAATCCGGTGCAAATGCCATCAAAATGGAAGGTGGCCGCGAAATTATCGAATCGGTGCGCCGTATCCTTTCTGCCGGAATCCCGGTAATGGGACATCTCGGCCTCACGCCACAGTCCATTCATAAATTTGGCACTTATGTGGTGCGTGCCACCGAAGATGATGAAGCAAAAAAACTGATCGAAGATGCGCATCTGCTGCAGGAAGCCGGCTGTTTTGGGCTGGTGCTCGAAAAAATCCCTGCACGTTTGGCACGTGATGTTACCGAAAGCCTGAAAATTCCTGTTATTGGCATTGGTGCAGGCGATCAGGTGGACGGACAAGTGCTTGTGCTGCACGATATGCTCGGTATTACGCAAAAATTCTCACCACGGTTCCTGCGCCGCTACCATAATCTCTCCGAAGAAATCAAAGGTTCCGTCAGGTCATACATCAATGATGTAAAAACCCTTGATTTTCCCAATGAGCGCGAACAATATTAATCCCTATGCCTTCAGGACAAATTGATTATCAGGAAATTGCCAAAAGGGTTTTGTATGAGGACAACCACATCCTGGTATTTAATAAAATGCCCGGCGAAATTGTTCAGGGCGATAAAACCGGCGACCGCCCATTGAGCGAAACCCTAAAACTTTACCTGAAACAGAAATACCAAAAACCCGGCAATGTTTTTCTCGGACTGGTGCACCGCCTCGACCGCCCCGTAAGCGGTGCGCTGGTTTTTGCCAAAACATCCAAAGCACTTTCGCGCCTCAACGAAAGCCTGCGCAATCGCGAAATACATAAAACCTATTGGGCCGTATGCGAGCAAAAGCCACTTGTAGCCAAAGCCGAATTGACTGATTCCCTCAGGAAAAACCAAAAACAAAATAAATCATATGTCGTAGCGGCAGGAACGAAAGATGCGCTCAAAGCGATTTTATCCTATCAACTCCTGAAATCCTCCGACCGTTACCACCTGCTCGAAGTAGAGCTGCATACCGGCCGCCACCATCAAATCCGGGTGCAACTGGCACATATGGGCTGCATCATTAAAGGCGATTTAAAATACGGCGCACGCACCTCCAACCGCGACGCATCCATACATCTGCACGCCCGAAAACTGAGCTTTGAGCATCCCGTGCGTAAGGAAAAAATGTTTTTTAATGCTTCCGTTCCTGCCGGCGATCCCCTTTGGCAGTATTTTGAGAAAAACACATCCAAACACTAAAGTGCAGGAAAATGCACCCCAAAACAACTGTTTTTAATAAACTCCACAAGCAGAGCACTTTAGGTGATCTCAATAAAAATTACAGCTCTTCTCCATACACAATATTATTAGCTTCCTAAAAATTTCACCTGAATTTTACACATTTTTTTGTTAAAAAGATTGATATTGTGCTTTCAATTCTCTATTTTTGCCTTGATAGTTTGATTTAAGGTTTGTAAAAAATGTAATCATATGAAAAAGAAAGCTTTACCCTTCGCTTTAAGCCTGCTGCTATTTGCTTTTCTTGCAGTGGGGAGTTATGGACAAAATCGTGATTTTAAATCTTCCTCGGGGGTGAGGGACTTGGGAACTTCTGAAGTTACAACCAGCACGGAGTTTTATACCGCAGGTAATACCATGGATATAAATCTTACTGTTGAATACGGAGGTGATGACATCGAATGGATCTCAGGTGTTGAATTTGAATTCCCATCAACCATTACAGTGAATCCCGATGATTGTTCTGCTACAATAGTTACTCCAGGAGGATGGGTTAATTATAGTCTTGATATTTCCCTACCTCTGGCAAATGATTATACAGTTAATTACGTAAACAATGGATCAGGCCCAATAAAGACAAGCAATCCTTTTGTTGTGAATATTACAATTCCTGCTGCTTTTAGTGGAAATTTAGAAATTGATTGGACTTTAACGGGTGTAGATGGGGATAATAAAACCGGCACTCTCACTTTAACTCAGCCAAGCTCTGTAGACAATCCAACAAACTTTACAGCAGTTAGCGCAGGAACCTCCGCTATTGACCTGTCTTGGTCTAAAAATCTAGCGGACGATAATGTAATGATTGCCTATAACAGTACCAATACATTTGGTGAGCCAACCGGCTCCTATTTGGTTGATGATGAAATAACAGGTGGAGGAACGGTAATCTATAATGGTTCAGGTACTTCATTCAGTCATACAAGTTTAAACACCGGCGCTATGTATTACTACAAAGCATTTTCAATTTCAAGTGGAAAAGAAAATAGCTATAGCGATGGGGTTGAAGCTTCAGCTATGACTGCATTAGATGAATCCATGACGGAAGGTTTTGAAGACGGAGGCGTCATGCCGTTAGGCTGGACCGTCGAAACTGGCGTAAATGCTAATTCCTGGCAAATTGCTCAATCCGCTAAGCGTAGCGGTACATACGGTATTGAGGTGACTCAAACTGATGCCAATCCAAAAAACACCTGGCTTTTCAGTCAGCCGGTTTATCTGCTTGCAGGTACGACCTATATTCTGGATTTTTATTGTCGTTCAGGCGCAGATACTGAGACCATGGATATTTTATATGGTTTAGATGCTTCAACTTCAATGACAACGGTTATTGATGAAGATTACACAATTTCATCAACAAGCTGGACATTATTTCATAAAGGCTTTACTCCTGCAACAAATGGAGTTTATTATATAGGGTTTCATGCAAAAAGTGCAGGTGACGGAAATTATATCGATATAGATGATATTAATCTGAGCACCGGTGATGCGGGTAAATGGTTAGGTGCAGAAAACAATAGTTGGAATGAACCCCTGAACTGGGATAATCTAACAGTACCCGATGCATCTACCGATGTAACAATTGCTGATGTAACCGAAACTAGTGATAACCTGCCAGTAATTTCAGGAGGAAATGCTGCTACTTGTAAGAACTTAACTATTGAACCAAACGCAACTTTAACGGTGCAAAGTAATGGTACTTTATCCGTTTCAGGAAATCTTACACTTGAATCAGAATATTCCATCAATTCATATCCTGCTGCTTTAGTCGATCAAACAACAAATGGAGTTACAATAACAGGCTCAAAAACAGTTCAACTGGAACTCAGGGGTGCAGAAGTAGGCAATAATAATAGATGGCATTTAATTAGTTCTCCTGTAGCTAGTTTTAACAGTAGTGATGTTTTCTGGAATTGTTTCTTAAGGACTTTTGACGAGAGTACCGGCGCATATGTTAATGTTGGGGAAGATCCTACTGTAGATACCGACATGGAAGGATATGCCACGATGTATTATTATGGCACAGGCGCATCAACAACGAAAATGTTGGAATTTACCGGATCCTTAAATACAGGAAACAAATCCATTACCTGTACAAAAACAGAAGGTCAAAGCGGATGGAACCTTGTGGGCAATCCTTACCCATCTGCTGTGGATTGGAATTTGGTTACAGATGATGCCTATCCTGCCGGACTGGATAATACGCTTTATGTGGTGGATGGAGATAATGTTAATTCTTATAAGCCAGAAACACCCCCTGTTGGTAATCCTTCAAGTATTATTCCTGCTATGCAGGGCTTTTTCGTAAAGTGTATCACCAATAATACCGACCTGACTTTTAAAAATTCTTACAGGGTAAGCAATCAGGCCACTTTCCTGAAAAGCGATTTTGATATGCATAATGTGCTGGCCTTTGTAGCCGAAAATGAAACAGGTCTGAAAGATTATATGAATGTATATTTCAGGGAAAATGCCGGCCCGGGCTTTGATTACGATTGGGACATTACGAAGTTTTTCCATTGGAGTGAATTAAGCCCTCAGGTTTATGTAATTGAAGATGGCGCCTACTTCACCAATAATGCCTACGACAGTCAAAACAAACCCGCATCCGTTGAAATTGGATTTTATGCTGGTACTGATGGCGTGTATAAAATTGGTTTGAAAGGAACCTCTGAGATTGACGATGATATTGCGCTGCATTTATATGACAGAAAAGAAAATATTCATGTTGATTTAAGGGAAATTGATCAATATGAATTCAATTATTCCGTAAATGACGATCCGGCCCGTTTCAAATTGATGCTGAATACTACGGGTATAGCGGATAAGGATTATTTCCCCTTCAATGTATGGCTGAATGGCAACCAACTGATGGTGAATGCCGGAGAAATGAAGGTAGAGCAAATTCGCCTCTATGATGTGAGCGGAAAACTATTGAAAGATGTTTCCAATGCACAAAATCAAACGGCCATACAACTTCCTGCAGCCAAATCTGTTTATATTATACAGATGGTGACTTTGGAAGGCGTTTACAGTAAGAAAATTGTTTATTAAGGATTTAAAATACAAAGATCATGAAAAATATAATAAAGTTTTTTAGCCTCACAGTATTTGCTTTTGTCCTGAGCCTCAGCCTGAACGCACAACCACCACACCCTGATGATGATGGTGCCGGCGGAGGTACTGATCCGGCAAATGGCGGTCCTATTGGTGGCGCTGCCGGTTTAGCCGGAGGAATCGGAATCCTTCTTGCTATGGGTGGAGCCTATGGTGCACGTAAAGTGTATCAGGGCTGGAAGAAGTTGAATGATTAGATTTTATGGCTTTTTAAAAAAATATTCCAAGCATTGATTTAACCATCTGGCCTGGAATATTTTTTATGGATAATAAGTTCTTTTCCGATAAAGAGCTGCTTTTTTAGTTTACTTTAAAACAAAAAGTTAATGAAAAAAATATTAATACTTGCATTTTTACTGGCAGTATTTCAAATGCCGTTATTTTCGCAGCTTAATGTGACTCTGTCAGTCAGCGATATAACAGCTACAACAGCCCTCGCTGAAGCTGAATTTACTGACATTGGCGAATACGCATCCAGAATTAAGTTTTATTACAGAGAGGTTGGAGCAGTAAACTATAATCCACCAATAACAGGTGTTCCTCCTTCCCTTACGGGGCCTGATGATTCGCAGATTGTGTTGGAAGATCTAACAGAAAACACTGATTATGAATTTTATGTGCAATATTATTATGATGGCGAATATTTTGATACAGAATCTGAAACATTTACTACCCTTGATTATACCGCAGCTATTATAACAACAGACAATGCAACTGATATAAACACTACAACAGCAACTTTAAATGGTTATGTTGAAATGGGTTCAACCGTACCACTTGAAGATGTCCATTTTGAATGGGGAACAACTACCTCTTATGGAAATTCAACGCCCGATAATGATTATAGCACAACAACTGATGTTAATGCTTCACTTAGTGGTTTAACTTCCGGGGAAACATATCATTTTCGGATTGTAGCAACAGATGTTTCTTCGGGAACACCCGAAACCTTATACGGAAATGATAAAGAGTTCACTACTGGAGCTGTGCCTGTCATCACAGGCTTTAGTGTTAGTGGTCACGCTACTGATGAATTTGATATTGCATGGAGCTTTGCTGGGACAGCCTCTTCCTATAGACTTGATGTTGCTACAGATGCATCTTTTACTAATTTCGTATCAGGGTTCAATAACTTGAACACAGGTAATGCAAATACCACATATAACGTTACTGGATTAGCTGCAGGCACAGTGTATTATTGCCGCATTAGGGCTAAATTGTCAACAGGAGGCACTACTGGTAATTCCGCCACCGACAATACCATTACCATTTGCGATGCGCCAACCGCTACCGCTGCTTCAAGTATCGGGGTATCCCAGTTTACAGCTAACTGGCAACAAGAAACCGGCGCTTCAAGCTACTTGCTGGATGTATCCCTGACCAATACCTTTGGAACATTTGTTGGTTCGTATGAGAATTATGAAGTAAGTGGAGGCGCAAGCATTAGTCAGGTCGTTTCTGGTTTAAGCCCCAGTACGGATTACTACTACCGCTTAAGGGCAAAAAATGCCAGTGGAAACAGTGATTATTCCAATATTATTGGTCCGGTAACGACTTTGGATGTGGATGAAGTAGAATGGGACGGAAGTAAGAACAGATTTTGGAATGACCCGGAAAACTGGGAGTATAATACTCTTCCGACAGCCACCATTGGGGCAATAATCCCCTCTGCCCCAGCGAATCAACCCATAGTGACGGTCAATTCTTCGTGTAAATATTTAACAATAAAGGCGAGTGCATCTGTTATAGTTGTACCTCAGCGTACTTTAACTGTTAGTGATGGGGATGTCACAATTGAATCGAATTCTAGTTCAACAGGAGAAATTGCTTTAGTAGATGCTACATCAAACTTAACAATTCAAAATGGGAACGCTGTTTTTCAACAATATATACCTGGTAATCGATGGGTATTTGTTTCTGTTCCCATGAGTGGTGTGACTTCCAATGATTTTTATTTGAATCATAATCCTGAGGTATATTTATCTTATTATAATGAAAATGGAGGTCATCCGGGAGAAAATGAATATTGCGAGGATTGTTGGTCCTATATAGAGCCTACAACAACAGGGATAAATATCAAACAAGGATATAAAATGTGGATAGCCGGTTCGGCACAAACTTTTGAATTTTCTGCAAGTAACTATAATAATAAAGTACAGTCAATAACTTTAGATTGTAGTGGAAGCGTTGATGATGGTTACGGTTGGAATCTGGTTGGCAACCCCTATCCATCCCATTTGGATTGGAAAAAGGCCAGCATAGGACAACTTGAAAATGACGGGTATTATGCCTGGAATGGTAGTCAATTTGTAGCTTTTCAAGGAGATCTTGGTATTAATGGAGCGAGCCAATACATCCCTCCATTCCAAGGTTTTTTTGTTCGTACTGCAACAGATAATTCTAGCATTTCTTTTTCAAATTCAGCCAGAAATGTTGCTCCCTCAACTTTATATAAAGAGGATACAGTTAGTGTACCCGATTATATTCGTATTAGAATTAACGAAATAACTCATGAGGAATTAACAGATGAGTTAATTGTCCGCTTCCTCGAAAACGCAAACGAAGCATACGATAAAATCGGGGATGCCTACAAAATGTACGGTAATTATGAAATTCCACAAATTTTCACATATATAGAGGATGGAACAGAATTATCAATCAATGCGCTCCCTCCGGAAATGAAGGATAAAGCCATTGTGCCGCTTGGCATTTTTGTTGCAATGGATGGAACATTCCAATTTACTGCCACAGAAATGGAAAGCTTCCAGCATGAAATTCCAATCAAAGTGCGCGATTTGGAAACAGGAGATGTTTTTGATCTGACTGAGAATCCTGTTTTCGAAGTGGAACTGGATTCAGGATATTATTTAAATCGTTTTGAAATGCTTTTTGGCGAAAATACCAGCATCCCCGGTCAACTTACCTTAAAAAATGATTTGATCAGGATCAATTCGGACAACCAATACATAAATATCGCTGTCTTAGGGGAAGATGTTCAGTTGCCTCTTACTGTGGAAGTTTTTGACATTACCGGAAAATTAATTAACAAAACTCTGGTGAACAAAACAGGCACAAGCCGCATTTATATGCAACATAATGTGAAAACCTGCGTAATAAGGCTTACTGGGAACAACATTAACAAAGTTCAGAAGCTTATTATAAATTAAAATCATATATTTGCAGCGTTTGCAAGATATAATTGAAAGAATTAAAATAAATGACTGGGAAGGTTAGACAGATTTTATTTGGTTGTACCTTAGGACTGTTATTGATCATTTCCTCTTCGCTCTATGCCGATGCACCACCACCACCAGGGGGCAATCCGGTAACAGGAGCGGCAGGGACAAATGCAAGACCAATTGGCGGAGGCGCATCAATCGGAGGAGGATTATTGATACTGGCAGTGCTTGGAGCAGGTTATGCTGCAAAAAAATGGTATGATACACGCTTGGATGCTGCCAAGTCAACTGATAACGAATAATAATTGCTTTGAAAGCATTTTATATTATAAAAAAGGAGGGTGTTTTGAGCATCCTCCTTTTTTGCTTTTTGTCGGCTCCTGCCCTCGCCCAGTTTTACAGCAGCGGCCAGGAGCCTGCTTCCCAAAAATGGTATCAGCTCCAAACCCAAAATATTTCGGTCGTTTTTCCGGCAGGGCATGAAACCACAGCGAAAAAGTTTGCCGCCCTTCTTCAAAATAATATTTCAGCTTCTTCTCAAAATATGGGCATTGTACCCAAACCCATTCCGGTCTGGCTGCATATGCACAGCCTGTATTCCAATGGTTTTGTTGCCTGGGCGCCCGACCGTATGGAGATTTATTCTGTGCCGCCACAGGATTCTTATGCACAGCAGTGGCTACCGCAACTTGCCGTACACGAATACCGGCATGTAGTTCAATTAAATGCTTTAAATCAAGGTTTTACAAAAGGGTTAAGCTATGTTTTCGGGCAGCAGGCTACAGGAGCTGTTTTGGGGCTTTACCTGCCCATGTGGTTTATGGAAGGCGATGCGGTAAGCAATGAAACAGCATTAACAAAAGCAGGACGGGGCAGGCAACCGGCCTTTGAAAAATACCTCAAAACCCAGCTGCTCCGGGAAGGCCTTTTTTCCTATGCAAAAGCAACATTTGGTTCCTACCGGGATTTTGTGCCCAACCGCTATGAACTGGGCTATTATCTCGTAGCCCAGGCATATAAAGATTATGGAACGGATTTTTGGAAGCATGTGGTTCAAAATGTTGCCCGCAATCCCTGGCAGATTACGCCTTTTTCCCGGGGCATCAAACAGCAAAGCGAAAAAAATAAATGGCAGTGGTATCAGGGTACAATGGATACCTTAAAAGCAGATTGGCAGAAGGAAGGCTTTGAGCCGGATTCGCTGGATCAGCATCGCATCAAAACGGAAAAGAAATTTTATTGCAATATTACAAAGCCGGTCATTACTTCTGATGGAGCTATTATGGCTTTGTTCCGCCCCAAAGCTGAAATCGATTTTATCGGGAAAATCCCTAAGGATGGTTCGGTACAGAAGATATTCCGTCCGGGCTATTATTTGCCGGATCATGTTTCCCTAACGGAAGATTACTTCCTTTATGCAGAAATCGTCCCGGATTTGCGCTGGTCGAACCGGAGCTACAGCCGCATTGTCCTTTATAATTTTTCTACTGAGCGCAAAACGGCCTTAACCGCCAAAGGCCGTTGGTACAGTCCGTCCCTGAGCGCGGACAGAAAAAAACTACTGGCCATACGCCTTGACGAAAACAGTAAAAGCGCTCTGCACATCCGTCACCTAAAAGAAGAAAAAGCTCAAGATTTCTATCCTCCGCATTCTTTGGAAATTTCAGAGCCTGTTTGCCTGGAAAAGCTGGTTTATCTTTTTGCCGTTTCCGAAAAAGGCAAAGGGATTATGGCGCTCAATCCGGAAAATGGGCATTGGAATGTAATCATCCCTTTTGGCAAATATAATTTAAGCCACCTCAGTGCTGATGAAAACCAACTGGTTTTTACGGCTTCGTTCAATGGCCTGGATCAGGTTTACAGCTATCATCTGAAAACCAAAAAACTTTATCAACTGACGCAGGAGCCTTTTGCCGCAGATTTTGGCACAATAAAAAACGACAGCCTGATTTACAGTGGATATACCAAAAATGGATTTAGTCCTATCATTCTTTCTGTCGCGAAAAATACCCTAAAGGAGGCAAAAGCGTCTGTGCCTAATTTCCCACTTGCCGAAGCAATTTCGGATCAGCGCCCTTTAAAATTTTCCAATGATACTGTGCTGCATGAGGAATACAGGATTTCACGATACCGTAAATTTCCGCATTTGTTTGATTTTCACAGCTGGGGGCCTATCAGCGTCGATGCGGGCAGCTATGAAGTCAAGCCGGGTTTTTCGGTACAATCGCAAAACCTTTTAAGTACGTCCTTTTTCTCTGCGGGTTATGAGTATGAAATTAATGATGAATACGGCATCTGGTTTGCGGATTATACTTACAAAGGCTGGTATCCCGAGTTGAGCCTGCGTGCAGAATACAGCCGGCCATCGCGCAAGCTGGAATATGAAGGGAATTATTACGATTGCATTTGGAATCAATATAGCCTGGAAAGCAAGGCCGCCCTCCCTTTTCATTTGAGCCGTGGGCGCTACGGACGTTTTTTGCAATTAGAAACAGGCTATAACTATACCTTATTTGATGATGCAGCTTCATCGCAGCTCTTGCGTGGCCGACAGGAATATCATATTTTGGATTACCGTTTGTATTTCAGCAATTTAAGAAAAAAGACCGAACTGGATATGTATGCACGTTTTGGACAAGTGCTTGATCTGAACCTGCGTACTTTGCCCTTTCATGAAGGCGGCGGAAGCCTGTACGCAGCTGAATCTTATTTTTATTTGCCGGCTTTGGCGCGCCATCACGGGCTGGGACTTTATGCGGCCTATCAGCAAAGAAATTCCAATGGCGACATTTTTTCGTCTGTGGTTTCCTATCCACGCGGCATCAGCGGACAGCGAAATGAAAAACTCTGGTCGTTTCACCTAAACTACAAAATGCCACTGGCTTACCCTGATTGGACGATTAACGGTTTGCTATACCTGAAGCGGCTGAAAGCAACTTTCTTCTTCGATTATGCCCGTGGATTTGATGCCGATCAGTGGCATGAATACAAAACAATCGGTGCAGAGCTTAATGCCGACCTGCATCTTTTTGAGATGATCGCCCCCATGGATGTGGGTTTGCGCAGCATTTACCTGCCCGAAGCAAAAAACTGGCGCTTTGAATTTCTGCTGCGCATTGATTTTGTGTCGCTTTATTAGTTTTGGGTGTTTCGCAAAATATTCATAACAAAATAAACCTCCTATAGAGCCTGAAACGCTCATGAGAGCACCCACTCCTGCCGTGCCTGCCTTAGCCGGATATCCGCTATTATTTTTAAAAAAAAGCTCATGTTTATGGGAAATATAAGCGCTTTTCAAATGGATAAGGCCGCATGTTTTTGTCAGAAGCAGTGTAAGCGCGCATCCGAAAACCCTATCCCCACGAAATACTTCAAAATACTTCTCTTTGAAGACATCCTGTTCTCCGGATATTTTCATGCACATGAAAAATGATTTTGATGCGCATCATAATTTATTTCTACTGGCATTATCAATCTTGGCTGTAATCTAAATATTTGTTGATCCAGAGCGCAATTACCAATGGATTAGATAATCAAAGAACATCGAATCACGACCCGTCTCATATACAAACCCCTTATTTACATAAGTTTATAAGGAAGTTTAGATTTCTCCCGGCAACACTCCGCTTTGCTTTGTGTTTTGGTCGAAATGACCGTTTTTATTGTCAGGAAAAGCAGGGGGAGGGCAGATAACGGGCGTTTCGCGCCCGCTATCTGCCCTCCCCCTGCAAAATAACCCTTAAGATGGTCATTTCGATAGAGGTTTATGCCTGAAAGGCATTGCCGACTGAGAAATCTATAAGTTTCTGAGAATAAAATTTATAATCTTAACAATCATCCGTAATTTAGAATACAACCTAAATATTTTATATACTTGTAGAAAATATAACAGTTAATAACATCCCGACAAAACAAACAGGATTATGGCAATTCCTTATCAGGCAGTTAAAACGGCTCAGGCTGGCGTGAACGGTGGCGGGCAATACAAATATTATGCACGGGCAGGCAAAAGGGAACTTTACAGTTACCGCGAGCTGAGCAAAAGCATTGCAAAAATATCAACGGTAAGCGAAATAGATGCGGCAGCAGTTTTGGCTGCTTTTGCCAAATTAATTCCCGACCTGCTAAAAGAAGGAAAAAGCATCGACTTAGGCGACCTGGGAATACTCAGCGTGCACCTGAAGTCGGAAGGCCGTGAGAGCGCTGATGATGTTCGCCCAAATACCATAAAAGGGGTACGGATCCATTTCCGCCCTTCGGTACAATTGAAAAAAGAAATGAATAATGCCGAATTTCGGAAAGTACAATAGGTTATTAAATTGATTTAAAGGACATTTACAACGAAAACTGATTTTAGTTTGGCCTGGTGTTCATCCTAAGGCACGCAAAAGCGCAGCACAGGTTGTCCATCATCAAAAGAGGCATTTGTTTGAGCAAGCTTATTTATTTTTCCATAAAAATCTTAAAGGCAACAAAAAAGGCCATCCCGAAGGACAGCCTTTAAACATATCGTTAAAATTGATTTATTCATAAGTAGGAACATAAACATGATCCATATCGGGATGATCGAACCAGCTCTGGTTTTCTGTTCCACCTGATTCTGCCCAGGCTCTGAATTGAGGATACGCTATGAGGATATCCGTTTTTTCTTCGGCAACAAGAAAATTCCCAGCGATAAATTCAACAGCCCAGGGATGGTTGTTTTCAGTACGGTAAAACGCATTGACACCCTGCAGCGGATAATGGAATGAACGTCCTACAGATCCGTCCCATTCGGTTGGAGAAGCATCATTATAAGTATCAAAGAAACTCATATCAGCAGATGCTGTTGGTGGGGTTCCAAAGGTACGCACCTGATGTCCGGGATCATTGGTTCTGAATAAATACGACAGCAATTCGAATTGTTCAATACCCGTACCGGGTTCAAGATACGCCTGAAACACTAATGTATCGGGCTTTGCATTCACACCTTCTGCACTGGTGTTGCTATACTGTATTCTTTGCCATTCCCGCAGGTTATTAAAACAGATTGTACCGTTTTTTACATCCGGATCCGGTGCGGAGCCATACCATGTGGTTACATCATCCATATATGTTTTTGAATCGCCAACACTTTTAAAAAGTTCAAACCCTAGGCCAATGTGGATACTTCCACCTGCAGCCTGCACAATAGACCGGGTGTACACATGTTTCAATTCATTATTGCTATAACGGTCCCACCCAATTTTCGATTGCAAAACCAAATCATTCAGGTCATAGTCTCCCTGGCTTGGCCACAGGTCTTCGTAAATCTGGTAATAATAATCATCGCCAGAAGGATAATTATAAACAGGCGTTCCTTCTTCAGTAGTATTCTTAAATGATTTGTTGGTCAAAGAAGGTGGAAAGCTCAGGCCATAGACGCGTTCGGAATCATTGGGAAAGTCATCATAAAGATCTGCAATACCGTCATTATCGGAATCCAGCATACTCTCCTTTAGCGGGAGTTGCGTTAAATTAACGATCAGTTCATTTTGACCAATGGACACTTCTTCTGTGAGGCCTGTAGCCTGAACATAGATTTTAAGCAAGCGTGAAGATGATGGCACCATATAAGCAAAAGCCACTTCCCCGTGGATAATCGTCATGCGATCAAGCAAGCCATCATGCTCATTAAGAAGGTCTAATGGCGTATTATCCAAAGCACTTGTTAATTTCCCTTCATAATAAAAGCTAACTTTTAGTGCTCCGCGGTCAATCGCCGACCAAGTAAAATCAGCGGGAACTTCCAACTGCTTAAAGCGGGTTGCTTCCGTCGGTTCCGGCTTGTCAATTTCTTGTTTATTGCATGATACAGTGCTCAATAAAAGGGCACCGAAGACCAAAGATAAAATACCAAGTTTTTTCATAATATTGCTTTTTTCTAAGTTTCGACTAGGATAAACTCAATCTTTCAAAGATCATGCCAATAATTCAACTACTTAATATACAATTATATGCAAAAAACTGATTTTCTCAAAAATGCAAAATCCCATTTCATTTTGGTATAAATTTTACAGGTTAAAAATTTCATTTACATAAACACACTTACCCACTCAGGGCAAACGCATCATAAATATTGCACTGCTTTTAGACAATCCTATTCCAATGTGTTTCAAATCCATTGGTAATAAGGCTGTTGACGATCTAAATCCATTTTGTCTTCAATCCCAAAGGGATTGCATATCTATAAAAAAAAATGTTAATCAAAGGTTCGACCCCGCCGGGGTCGTATATGCCGTTCTATGGCAACTCTTTATACATATTTGACCGCTCTGCGGTCTAAGCTAATTCCTCTTTTTGCGGCATTTTCAGGCTGTTGAGGGTTCTTGTTTAGCTTATAACCCTCTGTTTTTCGGAAATGAAGCAATTGGCTGTTTTGTGGTTTCAAACAGAAAGCCTGTAATATATCAATCTGACACAAGACGTCAGTTTTTTTTCCAAACGCAACAAATATAGCTTGATTAAGATGCGTTTGCCCTGACTTACCCACCCCACTTCATCCGGAATGTACAAGACTCCGTGTTTTGCAAGTACTCAAAGAAAAAAAGGCCACACATATTTTGTGCGGCCTCAAAATTTATTCACTTATAGTGCTACCAGATTTTCGCCCGTTCTTCTTCGGCAATGAAAAGTTTCCCGCTTTCTTTCACTTCGGGGAAAGCAGCATAAAACTCTTCCATATTGAAAAGGGGACCATTAACGCGAAATTCGCCGGGAGAATGCACATCTTCTTTTATCCTTCGCATCAATTCCTTATCGCGGATATTCTGACGCCATACTTGCGCATAGCTCAGGAAGAAACGCTGCTCTGGAGTTAAACCGGCAATATCTTCCGCACTTCCGTTTGCTTCCAAAGCCTTTTGAAAAGCCTGCCAGCTGATATTCAATCCACCCAAATCGGCAATGTTTTCGCCAAGAGTAAGCTCTCCATCAACATGCAGACTATCAAAAACAGTGAAATTATTAAACTGATCCACCAGTTTTTGCGTACGTTCTTCAAAAGCATTGGCATCATTATCAGTCCACCAGCCATTGAGGTTGCCGTTTTTATCGTATTTACGTCCCTGATCATCAAAACCATGCGTCATTTCATGGCCGATCACTACGCCAATCGCGCCATAATTAACGGCATCATCGGCATCCATATAAAAGAAAGGCGGTTGGAGAATCGCTGCCGGGAACACAATTTCGTTCATGGTAGGGCTGTAATAAGCATTGACCGTTTGCGGGAACATGCCCCATTCGCCACGATCAACAGGCTTGTCAATTTTGGCCATTTCCCTGTCGAAATCAAAAACATTGGCATTACGGATATTCTGCAGGTAATTATCCGGGCTGATTTCTACCGCTGAATAATCGATCCACTCATCAGGATAACCGATTTTCACATTCATGGAAGCCAGCTTTTCAAGGGCTTTGCCTTTGGTTTCTTCTTCCATCCAGTCCAGGTTTTGGATGCGTTCGCCCATAGATTTTTTGAGGTTGGCAACCAGTTTGACCATTCGTGTTTTGGCTTCCGGAGGGAAATATTTTTCTACAAACAATTGCCCGAATGCTTCACCAAGCGCATTACCGGTGCGCTCCAGAGTACGTTTCCAACGCTCCTGCTGGGCGGGCTGGCCAGATAAAGCAGTACCGTAGAAAGCGAAACGCCTTTGTTCAAAATCCTTGCTTAAAGCAGATGCTGATGCGTTCAGCAACCTCCATTGAAGATAGGTTTTCCACTCATCGAGCGAAATCTGTTCCATCATATTGCTCAGGTTTTCAAAAAAGCGTGGTTGGCGCACGATCAAAGCTTCCGGCTCAGACACTTTAAGTGCTTCAAGATAAGCATCCCAATCGAAAGACGGAGCCGTCTTTTTCAAACCCTCAAGGTCTGTTTTGGTGTAGGTTGCTTCCGGGTCGCGGTTTTCTTTGCGGGTAAATGAGGATTTTGCCAGCTGTGTTTCCAGAGCCAAAATCTGCTGTGCTTTCTTTTGTGCTTCCGCGTCATCATCACCACTGAATATCAACATATCACGGATATAGTCCTGATAAGCGGCACGCAGTTCTTTTGAGCGGGCATCGTCCTGCACATAATAATCACGGTCGGGCAGGCCCAAACCACCTTGGTTTAACTGAAAAAGGACAATATCTGTATTCTTTTTGTCCTGTCCGCTAAAGGGATAAAATACCGGATAAGCCCCCATGCGCTGATATTTTCCAATAGCTGATGCCAAATCAGAAGTATTTGAAATGGCCGATATAGCTTCAAAATCAGCTTTTAGTGGTGCAATACCTGCAGCTTCGATGGTAGCAGTATCCATTCCTGATTTATAAAAATCACCGATTTGCTGTGCCACGCTTCCTTTAGTAGATGTAGTAGCGCTTGCTTCATCCACGATGCTTTTCAGTTTATCAAGATTCTGTTCATAAAGTTCTGTAAACGAGCCATAACGGCTGTATTCATCCGGTATCGGGTGATTATTCATCCATCCGCCATTGGCGTAACGGTAAAAGTCCTCCCCTGCCTGGACCTGCTTGTCCATATGTGCCGGGTCAATGGCGTTGTTTGTTAATTTTTCTTTTTGCATACACGAAAAAAGGCTTAAAGTTGCTGCTAAGAACAGCAATAAATTTCTCATCTTGTTCATTGGGATATAAGTTTGCTAAGTGGATATTTTAAATTACATTTCGGGTTTCAGATCAAACTTCGCCTGCATATCGCGCAAAACAGGGTTTTTCTGTGCCATATGCTGAAATTTCTCAACTGCGGAATAGGGTTTTGCTGATTTCATCTCGCCTTCTTTAATATTGATTTCCAATTTAATACGGCTATTATTAAGTTGTTTGAAGAAAAACTGCCTTACTTCCTGCATCCGCTCTTCGAGGTCAGTTTTTAAGAGTTCGTTATCAAAATTAATCGCAACAACAAAATTTTCTTGGATGCGGGGTTCTGCCTTTTTCATGGCAATATACAAGCGGTCTTTGTCTTTAAAGCACTCGCAAAGCATTTTCCAGCTTTCTTCCAATTGTGTTTCACTGAAATTATCAGCAACATCGGGCAGGTGCAGTTCATGATCTTTTTGTTGTTTTCCCTTTTCTTTGCCAATATCCTGTATAGAAAACCTTGACCTGTAATTTTTCAGTGATACGGTTGTCGGGTTTGGCAATGTTTGTGGCTGTTCTGCCGGTTTTGATGTTGCCGGAGCCGGTGATTGTGGCTGTTCGCTTTTTTGCTGTGCGGCTTGTTTTGGAGCAGGTTTTTCCAGCTTGGGGGCAGCAGGCTCCTGTGCCATGATTTTGGCCGCACCTATCTCGAGCATCAGCTCGTAGTCGTCCTGCTCACTTTTTTTTTTGACCGGCATCATAACCGGCTTTCGTCATTCGCAGCAGCATCAGCTCCAAATGCAGGCGCTTATTGGCCGCCATTTTATAATTGAGGTCGGCTTCGCTTACAATATTAAGACAGTATAAGATTCTAGCCTGCTTTATTTTGGCAGCCTGCTTCATATAGTTTTCACGTATATCTTCGCTTACTTCCAGTAATTGGATACTGGCTTCATCCTGACAAACAAGCAGATTGCGCAAATGCTCACCCAGGCCCATTATAAAGTACTGCCCGTCAAATCCCTGATCGATGATTTTATTGACCATCAGCAGAACTTCGGGGATATTTTCACCAAAAATTTGATCAAGCAATTGAATATAGATACTGTAATCCAGCACATTAAGATTTTCAATTACCTTTTGATATGTTAGATGGTTGCCTGCATAACTTACGATCTGGTCAAAAATAGAAAGGGCATCGCGCAGTGCGCCATCGGCTTTTTGAGCAATTACATGGAGCGCAGCATCTTCATAAGTTACGCCTTCGCTTTGCGCCACGTATTTCAGATGCTCCACAATATCAGGAATGTAAATCCTTTTAAAATCAAAAATCTGGCAACGGCTCAGAATTGTTGGGATGATTTTATGCTTTTCGGTAGTTGCCAGGATAAACTTGGCATAAGCCGGCGGTTCTTCCAAAGTTTTCAGGAAAGCATTGAAGGCACCGGACGAAAGCATATGCACCTCATCGATGATATAAACTTTATACTTCCCGTCCTGCGGCGGAATACGCACCTGATCTACAAGGCTGCGGATATCATCCACAGAGTTGTTGGAAGCCGCATCGAGTTCATAAATATTAAATGAAGAACTTTCGTTGAAAGATTTGCAGGAAGGGCATTCGTTGCAAGCTTCAATATCTTCGGTTAGGTTTTGGCAGTTGATTGTTTTGGCCAGGATACGGGCACAGGTTGTTTTTCCCACACCGCGCGGACCGGTAAAAAGAAATGCCTGGGCCAATTGTTGGTTTTTAATGGCATTCTTTAGAGTTTGCGTTATAGATGACTGGCCTACAACGGTATTAAACTTTGCCGGGCGGTATTTACGGGCAGAAACGATGTAATTTTCCATAACCTTTTTGTGATTCTGCCCCAAAATTATAAAAGATTTTGCAGCTTTAGCTTATTTTTGTTCCTTCGTCCTTATTTAGTGCTTGTCCATAATGTCCGATCTCAGTTATATTTTTGTACTGGAAACAAAAAGTCCCGTATGAGCGGGATGACTGTTTACCGCAAAAGAAATAACCAAGGATTTTATGGGTACATTAGGGACAGAAACCCTTTAAGGCACGCAAAATACTGCTTATGATTTTGATATATACGCCCAATACAACAGCCCGGTTAAAATATGTTTTCAGCCTGATTTTTGAACGCATACTGGGAGCTGAAATTGATTTTACGAACGACAAGGATGAATTTGTTTCTTCGGAGCATATCAAAATCAATTACAGCCGTCATGATCTCGACCGCGGAGTTTATTTTTGCGCCACCAATCTTTTATTTGAGCGCCGAATTGAAGGCCATGATATTCATTTCACAAAATACGGGGGCATCAACTGTCCTTTTCCGGTGCACGACAAAAAATCTGTTATGCCTTTTGACCCCTTTGCTGCTGCCTTTTATCTCTGTAGCCGCTATGAGGAATACTTGCCGTATAGGCCCGACCGTTATGGCCGTTTTACAGCAGAAAGCAGCCAGGCATTCCAACAGGGTTTTCTTGAAAAACCAGTAATAAACATATGGGCGAATTATATTGCGCGCATCATCACCGAACGTTTCCCCGGTGCAGCATTTAAAAAGGGAGAATACCGCTTTATTTCTACCATTGATATTGATTCGGCATGGTCGTATAAAGGGAAAAGCCTGTGGCGGCAAGGTGGCGGTTTTGTACGCGATATGCTCAATGGCGATTGGCCGGCCCTAAAAGAACGTATTAGCGTAACATTCGGAAAAGCCAGCGACCCCTTCGATTCATTTGAATATCAACTACAAACCCAAAAAAAATACGCTTATAAAAACATATATTTTGTGCTTTTTGCCGATTATGGCCCTTTGGACAAAAGTATTAGCTTCCGGAACCATAAATTTCAGGTTTTGATCAAGCATCTGGCCGATTATGCCGAATTGGGAATTCATCCGGGTTTTGCTTCCAACAAGGAAATCTGGCGTTTGCGTGCAGAAACGGAAAGGCTGAGCCGTGTGCTCAAACGCGAAATAACAGCATCGCGCCAGCATTTTCTGAAGCTGAGTTTCCCCGACACTTACCGTAATTTGCTCAGCCTGGACATTCATCACGATTATACTATGGGTTTTGCTGGCCAACCGGGTTTCAGGGCCGGCATATGCACCCCTTATCCGTTTTTCGACCTTGAACACAACAAAGAAACAAAACTGATCATTCATCCATTTACATTTATGGAAGGCACTTTGAAAGATTATCTACACCTCAATAAGGATGAAGCGCTGCAAAAAATGAAGGAGCTAATTAATGAAGTTCGCAACGTAAACGGACAGTTTATCAGCCTATGGCATAATGATTCTTTGAGCGATAAAGGCCAATGGAAAGGTTGGCGACAGATTTTTGAAGAAATGGTGGTTTATGCACTTCCCGAAAAATAAAAACATTGATAAAATACCTCAAATACGAAGAAATTGACCGAGAGCGCTGGGATTACTGCATCACTAATAGCGTAAATAAAATTGTTTATGCATATTCCTGGTATCTCGATATTGTCTGCGATGACTGGGGCGCACTGGTTGAAGATGACTACATACGTGTGATGCCGCTTAATCAGGGAAGAAAGTTTTTTGTCCCTTATATTTTTCAGCCCTATTTCACACAGCAATTGGGTCTTTTTTCAAGAAAGCTGCTCAGCCCCGATAATGTTACCGAGTTTTTAGAACACATCCCTCCAAAATTTCTTTATGGCGAGCTTAACCTCAACAGTTATAATGTAATCAGCGGGGAGCAGGAATGGAAAAAGAGGCTCAATCATGAGCTGGACCTTATCCGGCCTTATGAAGTTTTGCGCCAGGGCTTTTCAAAGAACACCAAACGCAACATTAATAAAGCCGAAAAAAACGGGCTACGTGTTGTTAATAATTTGCAGCCCGAAACGCTGGTGTCGCTTTTCCAAATGAACAAAGGCAAAGAATTTAAGCATATCGCTGATGATCATTACAAACGGCTTACGCGGCTCATGCACACTCTTTTGCATAAAAACGAAGGCGAAATTTATGCCTGTTTGTCACCTGAAAACGAAGTGATAGCCTCTGCATTTTTTATTCGTAAAGACGGACGCTTGATCTTCTTTTTTTCGGCATTAAGCGAAAGCGGAAAAGAACACGGCGCCATGTTTTTCCTGATCGACTCATTTATCCGGAATTACAGTGAAACCAGCAATACATTGGATTTTGAAGGCTCAAACAATCCGAATCTTGCACGCTTTTATAAAAGCTGGGGCGCACAGGAAACCTATTACCCACGTATTGAATTTAACAATATGCCCGGCATCCTGAAAGCAGTGCACTCCAAATATCAGAAATGGAAACAACGCGAAAACAATTAATGGATTTGCCACATAATTGCCCAAAAACGCAGAAAAAGATTAATTTTACGAAAAAATGAGCTTATGAAAGTCATAAACCTGGGACAAACCAACAGCATCATTAATCCTATTGTACGCGAAATCAGAGATCAGGACATTCAGCAGGATAGTTTCCGTTTCCGGCACAACCTGGAACGCCTTGGTGAGTTAATTGCTTACGAAATTTCCAAAACAATGGTGTATCAACCGGTTCATGTAAGCACATCCCTCGGCGACCTTGATGTCCCCGAATTAAAACAGCAACCTGTGCTGGCCACTATTTTACGTGCCGGGCTTCCGCTTTATCAGGGCATGCTGCACCTGTTTGACAAGGCCAACAATGCGTTCATATCTGCTTATCGCTCCTATCAGAAAAACGGAGAATTTGACATTCAGGTAGAATATGTATCGAGTCCACCACTTAGCGGGCGCTGTTTTATAATAGCCGATCCGATGCTTGCTACCGGAGCCAGTATGGCGCTGACCTGTCAGGAAGTTTTTCATTCGCATGGCGAACCGGACAGCATACACATTGTATGTGTTATTGCAAGTACTGAAGGCATCGAATATCTTAAAAAGAAAATGCCGGGCAAAAACATAACACTATGGACTGCCGCCATTGATGAAGACCTTACGGCAAAAGCTTATATTGTCCCCGGCCTGGGCGATGCGGGCGATCTGGCATACGGCCCCAAAGAAGATGTGCAAAACGATTAAAGCATATTGAAAAAACAAAACCATGAAAGTCCTCATCCGCGAAAATATCAACATTAGCCTGGAATCCATCCGTTCACAGCTGCTGCGCACCATACTTACGGTTTTGATTATTGCTATAGGCATTTCAGCACTTGTAGGCATCCTAACATCCATTGATGCACTGAAAGCCAACCTCAAATCCAACTTTATGCGCATGGGGTCCAATACCTTCAGCATCCAGAACCGCAGCATGCAAATGGGAAACCAACGCCATCAAAGCACATTCTATAAAAAAATAAGCTGGCATGAAGCCCAGGAATTTAAAAAGGAATTCACTTTTCCTTCTTATGTATCCTTAAGTACACGGGGCACCGGCAATGCAACGGTCAAATACGAGAGCGAAAAAACATATCCCAATATCCGGGTATTTGGCGTTGACGAAAATTATCTTGTCACATCCGGCGAGGAATTAAGCAAGGGAAGAAATTTTTCGTTTACCGAGATCAACTACGGCAGCCCTGTGGCCATTATCGGTTCGGATCTGGCAGAAACCCTTTTTAAACGTGGTCAGGATCCGGTCGGGAAAACCATTTCTATCGGCCCGGGACGTTTCCGCGTTATCGGTGTCCTTGCATCTAAAGGCTCCAGCATTGGCTTCAGCAGCGACCGCAATTGCTATGTACCCATCACAAACCTCAGGGTTTATTTGCCCGGAAACAATTTGACTTATAACATCAGTGTATTGACTGTTGACCCAAAGCAAATTGACGGAGCCATCAGCGAGGCAACCGGACTGTTCAGAACGATCCGTGGGCTACGAAGTTTTGAAGAAAATAATTTCAGCATTACCAAAAGCGACAGCATGGTAAATATGATGCTCGAAAACGTAAGCATGATCGGTTTAGCCGCCGTAATCATTGGGATTATCACGCTTTTTGGCGCTGCCATCGGTCTGATGAACATCATGCTTGTATCAGTCAGCGAGCGCACCCGTGAAATCGGGATCCGCAAAGCCTTGGGCGCGACACAAAAAATTATTCGCAATCAGTTTCTTGTAGAAGCCATTGTAATTGCCCAGATTGGCGGTTTACTGGGCGTGATTTTAGGAATTGGTGTGGGCAATGGGGTTGCCAAAATGATTGGAGGTGATTTTATAATCCCCTGGCAATGGATGATTTTGGGATTTAGCCTTTGCTTTGTGGTTGCCATACTCTCGGGTTTTATCCCCGCCTACAGGGCATCAAAACTTGACCCGATAGAATCCTTGCGCTACGAATAAGCAATAGAGCACTTAAAGCGGAAGAATAACCGTAAAAACGGATCCTTTTCCCGCTTTGCTCTCTACCTCTATCCTACCCTTGTGCATTTTAATAAAATCATTGCTTAAGATTAATCCCAAACCGGTCCCTTTTTCCCTGTTCGTCCCTGGATAGCTTTGCTGAAGTCCCACTTTAAAAAGTGTTTTCAACTGTTCGTCACTCATTCCGGTACCTTCATCTTTGATGCTGATGCGCACGCTATCCTCGTTTTGTTCGGTTTTAACCCAAACAGAAGAACCTTCATAGGAAAACTTTAAGGCATTTGTAATCAGGTTTCTGATAACCGCACGCAGCATATTTTCATCGGCTTTCAGGGAAATTTCAGGGCAGGTTTTTTTAATGCTGATCTTTTTTGCATCCGCATTGGCCCTGAGCAAATCAACAACATCGTTCACAACAAAACCCAAAGAAACATCAAGGGGCTTAAATTTTATTTTACCGGTTTGCACCCGTGACCATTCCAAAAGGTTATCCAATAGATCCAGGCTTCGTTTACTGGTTTTGAACAATGAATTACTGAGTTTTGGCACAAGATCAAATTCGTTTTGGCTGCTTTTTTCGAGCAGCATCTCGCTCAGGCCGTAAATACTGGTAAAGGGGCCGCGCAGATCATGTGCAATCACAGAAAACAAAAGGTCTTTCGTAGCATTTAATTCACTGAGTTCGCGTGCATTGTCTTTTAGTGATTTCATGATACTGCTGTTTTGCAGAGCGATGGCGGCATAATCACCAAAAGCACCGGCAATACGGGCATCATAATCGGTAAAATCACCATCTTTACAAGCCATGCCCATTATGCCTTTTGTTTTTCCTTCAATATTTAAAGGAGCAAACATTACATTGCGCAAAGCCATATGTCCTTTTGGCATAAATTTCACCCATTTGCTCTTCATAAAATCATTATCATACACAGCTTTGCCTGTTCGGTAGGCTTCTTCACGCAAGCCTCTGATAGGCATGGGCAATTCGGGATTCACCGTACAAGGCATTCCTCCATCTTCCAGAAAAAGCAGTTCATTTTCTTCACCATCATCCGAAAGGAGGGCAACATAACCGGCCTTAGCACCAATTACCCTCGAGCAGGCATCAAAAATAGCACGGGAAGTAACTTCAAAATCATTAAACTCAAGAATTTTTCTGGCAGCTCCAAGCATTTCTGCAATTTCGCTTTCCCGACGTTTCGATTCTTCCAAAGCACGCCGTAGTTCATTTTCACTTTTCGTCAGGGTTTCCTCCTGCTTTTTAATCTCACTGATATCACGGAATTCGGCTACACGAACGGTCTTTCCATCAAGCCCCAAATTTTTCGCCTGAACAATTGCCTCTAATGCACGGCCATCTTTTGTGCGTATCAGAACTTCATAGGGCTTTTCATATTGATTTTGAATTTTTTCGATGATCTCGCTATGACTGCTGATATCAACAAACTGAAACAAGCCTCCTTTAGTGATTTCTTCTTTGCTATAACCTGTCAAGCGGGACAATTGCCCATTACACTCAAGCACCAATCCTTTATCATGCAAAAGGACGCCCCCAAAAGATGCATCATGGAGTGCCTTATAACGCATCTGGCTCTCTTTGAGCAAATTTTCAGTTCGACGTTGTGCGCTAACATCCTCAACAGTAATGTTTAAGAGCAGCTCTTCAAGATCGTCGAAAATATAAATATGCAAATGGGCAAAGAAAGAACTGCCTTCGAAATCCTTCAATTTGGCATAAAAATCAGCTTGTACCCCTTTTTTGCAGACTTCAGTAAATTTCAGGTAGAAATCATCCTGCGAAGACGAATGGATGAGTTTATTAAAATTCAGTTTCTGAAATGCATTCGATTTTGTTTTAAACAAGCCTGGGGCTGTTATGTTATGCTCCAGGATATCACCTTCACGGTCAACGGTAAACAAGGCTATCGGCAGAGCATTGTACAGGCCTCTGAACTTACGTTCGCTTTTCCTGAGTTCTTCCTGCTTTTTTTGAAGTTCATCATTTTGCATCTGAAGCTCCAATTGATAAGTATTCAATTCTTCAATCAACTCTTCAGGTTTCATACTCTTTACCTGACCGGAAATATCTTTCCCGGGCTTAAGCGCTTTCAGGGTTTTGCGGTGTAAGTCTTCGTTCATAACACAAACATGTTCCCTACAAATATAGTTAAAAAACTACATGTATTTTTCTCAAAACACAGAATAAACTGCACGATCAATATAATCTCTGGAAAGCAATCACTTAATTTCCTGTTAACAGCTATAAAACACTTTTTGTTTGGCCGGCAATTATTAAACAATTCCTTCTTTGCAAGAAGCTTTCTTCCCGAAAAGAACACTTCCTGAATCTTAATTTAAGCAACAGATTATTTAATCCGGTTCACATGTTTTTGTATTTTTGCAATGTGTAATAAGGTCATAAGGTTATGATGAAACGAATAATTTCCTATCCTGGCTCTGTTTTGGTTTGGCTCAGTTACGGTCTGTTGCTGTGCCTTTTTCACCCAGTACAGGTGATTTGCCATTATGCCAATGGATATTCATTGCGAAAAAAATCTGTTGACATTCTTAATTTAGGACTCCTTTATAGTTTGAGTTTTGTTGGATGCCGGATTCGTATAACGGGACTGGAGAAGCTTCCACAAGGGCGTCCTTTGATAATCATTTCAAATCATCAGAGCTTTTTTGATATCCCTCCTGTCATTTGGGCATTCCGAAAGTTTCACCCCAAATTTGTATCAAAAAAAGAACTGGGAAAAGGCATCCCAAGTGTTTCATACAACCTCAGGCATGGCGGCTCTGCACTGATTGAGCGCAAAAACCCGCGACAGTCAATTATTGAAATCAGTAAACTGGGCAAGCATATTGAAGAAACAGGCTACAGTGCCAGCATTTTCCCCGAAGGAACGCGCAGCAAAACCGGAAAGCTTAAAACTTTTCAAAGTGCCGGTTTAGCTGCATTGTTAAAAAAATCTCCTTCTGCCCTTATTGTTCCCTTTGTTTTGGATGGACACGACCGCCTGATGAAAAACGGATATTTCCCGCTAAATTTTGGCGTACGACTCAATTATTGCGCATTGGAAGCCATTGACCCCAAAGGCAGGGATGCCGAAAGCCTGTCGGTTGAGGTACGGGACAAAATTCAACAAAAACTGGATGAATTAAGACTGGAAAACCCATAACAATTTTATAAATCAAAACCCCTGCTCTTGCCTAATCCTTCCTATCCTTAGGCTTTCATTCACATACCCAGTAAAACCAAATAAACAGGAACAGTGGCAATCGCTTTTTCAGCCATTAAAAAAAAGCAGCACTTATCATTTTTTTTTGTAATATTGTTAAAGCCAATAAAAACAGCCAACAATGATAAATCGTGAAACATTTCTTTCTACTTATTCTGGTTTCGACAACGAAATAATTGTAGATATAATTGATACCTTCTTAAGTGAATACAGTGAGCGTATTGAAATCATAAAAACAGCATGGGAAGAAAAAGACCTGGAAACGATACATCAGGTTTCCCATAAATTTAAAGGTTCATTAGGAGCTTTTTATGCCGATGAAGAAGTTTTTATTGCCGACAAGCTTATGAATGCTTCCAAAGATGGAGAAGAGGCCGGTGTAGCCGAATGGTATCCCAAATTCATGGAAGCCCTTCCTGTTTTTCGGGATGAGATTATACGCTTGCGCAAGGAATACGAATAAGTATTAATTGGATTCCCGGGCTTTTGCAGCTACCCTTGCCAGAGCTTCTACAGCTTTCGGGTCGTTGTTCATTAACTCAACGGCTTTGGTTAAGTCGTACATGGCTTCATCTAATTTTCCCAGTTCCTCGCGGCATAAACCCCTGTTTAAAAAGGCAGGCCCATATTTCGGGTTAATATCAATAACTTCAGTGAAAGCTTCATCTGCCGCGGCAAAATCCTGTTTATAAACCAATACAATATACCCCTTATTATAATAAGCATCCGCAAAGAGGGAATCAATGGAGATTAGCTTGTCATAGGAAGCAAGAGCCTTGTCCCATTGCTCCGTATTCTGGTAATATATTGCCAGCAAATAACGCGCTTCGCGGCTGTCCGGAATTATATTGAGTGCATTTTTGTAATAATGCTCGGCCAGTTCATTATTGCGTGTAGCATGTACCACACCCAGGCGCAGCCATGCATCATAATAATCCTGGTCCAGGTCAACAGAGGTCAGGAAGGAGCGCACGGCATGGGCTGTATCGCCGGTTTCCATAAAATTAAAACCAATCAGATAAAAGGCTTCAGCATTGATTTCATCTTGTCGCAACGCCATCTCGGCATATTTCATGGATTGTTTATAATTCTGGAAAATAAGGTAATAGCGCGATAGCTTCAAATAAGCCGGCAGATAATCGGGTTCAAGGCGCAATGCTTTGAGAAGGGCTTTTTCGCAACGCTGCACTTCGCCCATTTCTAAATAAATGTCACCCAGGGTTGTAAAAATGGCGGCATCCGTGGTATCGATACTGATGGCTTTGTTGATATCGCCAAAGGCTTTGTTCAAATCGCCCATTCCGATATAATAATTGGCACGGGCAACCCATTTTGCCACATCTTCCGGATCGTCTTCGAGCTGCTTGTTGAGTTTTGCCAGAAGCGGGTCAATATCCTGGGCTACATCCACATTTGCAGCATCACCAGCCTTACCGTCCTGTTTATTTTCCATATGGGAATTACAGGCAACTGCCAGCATCAACACAAGCAACAAAAAAGGGAATATTTTGATTTTAGCCATAATAAAATATCGTTCGTGATTAGCCGGCAAAAATATAGAAAAAAGCTGTTAATCGCAGAACGCTTAACAGCTTTTGATTTCATCCAGATAATCCGAGATCCCTATTTTTTAATTTTCTCGCGTATCTTCGCTTCAATTTCTTCCATCAATTCGGGATTATCCAGCATAAGCTGCTTTACGGCATCGCGTCCCTGGCCGAGCTTGGTATCACCATAGCTGAACCATGAGCCGGATTTTTTCACGATTTCGTGCTCCACGCCCAAATCGATAACTTCGCCGGTTCGTGAAATTCCTTCACCATACATAATATCAAATTCGGCAATACGGAAAGGCGGTGCCACTTTGTTTTTGATCACTTTCACCTTCACGCGGTTTCCTTTTACGGAATCGCTGTCTTTGATCTGGCTGGAACGGCGTATATCCAGGCGGACACTGGAGTAGAATTTCAGTGCATTACCGCCGGTAGTGGTTTCCGGATTACCGAACATCACCCCGATTTTTTCCCTAAGCTGGTTAATAAAAATACAGCAGGCTCCGGTTTTACTAATTGTAGATGTCAGCTTACGCAATGCTTGTGACATCAAACGTGCCTGAAGGCCCATTTTACTTTCGCCCATCTCGCCTTCAATTTCTGCTTTTGGCGTGAGGGCAGCAACGGAGTCGATTACGATAATATCAATTGCGCCGGAACGGATCAAGTTGTCGGCGATTTCCAGAGCCTGCTCCCCATGATCGGGCTGGGAAATCAGCAGGTTATTGATATCCACGCCCAGTTTTGCTGCATAAAAACGGTCAAAGGCATGCTCCGCATCAATAAAAGCAGCAATACCACCGGCTTTCTGTGCTTCTGCAATTGCATGAATTGCCAATGTGGTTTTACCGGATGATTCCGGGCCATAAATTTCAATAACGCGGCCCCGTGGTAAACCGCCCACGCCAAGAGCTGCATCAAGGCTAATGGAACCAGTAGAAATTACAGGAATACTTTCGACATCATCGGATCCCAGTTTCATGATGGTTCCCTTACCAAATGTCTTTTCGATATTGCCCAAAGTGGCCTGAAGTGCCTTCATGCGGGCGTCCATATCTTTATTTTCGTTTGCTTGTTTTGCCATTATATATTTATTTTGATTCGTATGCTTTAAAAATCTGTTCAGTATGTTCTTTTGTCTTCACCTTTTTGAAGATTTTTTCAATATTCCCTTCAGGAGAAATTATAAAACTCAAGCGGTGAATCCCTTCATATTCTTTACCGTACATTTTCTTTATTCCCCAAACACCAAAGGCTTTGATCACTTCTTTTTCGGTATCGGCTATTAATGGAAAAGGCAGATCGTACTTATTTTTAAAATTTGTCTGTGCTTTTTCACTATCGGCACTTACGCCAAGAATTTCAAAACCATCATCCAGGAATTTCCGGTAATTATCGCGCAGGTTGCACGACTCAGCAGTACATCCGGGTGTATTTGCCTTGGGATAAAAATAAACGAGCAGCTTCTTGCCTTTATAATCGCTGAGTGAAATGGTATTGCCATCCTGATCTTTTGCTGCGAATTGCGGGGCAGGATCCCCTTCTTTGAGATGTGTCATAATATTTCGGATTACTTTTTTAACAAAGGTAACAATTTTTCTTCTATAAATATTTCTTTCAGCAGGGAAAAACAGATTCGTCTCAAGTTTGCAACTACAGTTTTTTAGTTTCCTTTTCGAAGTACTTACAGAAGCTTGTGAGGCCACATTCTTTGCATTTGGGTTTACGTGCCAGGCAAATATAGCGACCATGCAGGATGAGCCAGTGATGTGCTTTCGGAATAAGCTCCTCAGGAATATATTTTACGAGCTGTCGCTCCGACTCCAATGGATTTTTGGCATTGGTGGTCAGCCCCAGGCGTGCCGAAACCCTGAAAACATGCGTATCTACCGCCATTGCAGGTTTGTTGAAAATTACACTGGCAATTACATTGGCCGTTTTTCTTCCCACGCCCGGCAATTTTTGGAGTTCATCCACATCTTCAGGAATAATGCCATCAAAATCGGAGAGCAACCTGCGGGCCATTCCTACCAGGTTTTTGGCTTTATTATTAGGATATGAGCATGATTTAATCAAAGGATAAACATCTTCGGGCTCCACTTTGGCCAGAATTTCAGGCACTGGAAAAGCCTCAAAAAAAGCGGGTGTCAGCAGATTGACCCTTTTATCGGTGCATTGAGCCGAAAGGATAACAGCCACAAGCAGTTGATAAGGATTTTGGTAATGCAGCTCGGTTTCAGCTTCGGGTTGATATTGCTGAAAATAGTCGATAAATTTTTGGAAGCGTTCTTGTTTTCGCATGAACAAATATAAAAAGAAAAGGGGAACAGTATGAAACTGCTCCCCTTTTCAAATTGAAGATAATTTATCTATTTAACTTCGTCAACTATCGCTTTGAAAGCTTCCGGGTGGTTCATTGCCAGGTCGGCAAGAACTTTACGGTTAATTTCGATATTTCCGGCATGGAGTTTACCCATAAATTCTGAATAAGACATACCATACTGGCGAACGCCTGCATTGATACGGGTAATCCAGAGGCCGCGGAAATTCCGTTTTTTCTGTTTTCTGTCACGGTATGCATACACCATTCCTTTTTCGTATGCATTTTTAGCAACCGTCCAGACGTTTTTTCTTCTTCCAAACTGTCCTTTTACTTCTTTAAGCACCTTTTTTCTACGTGCTCTTGAAGCCACAGCATTAACTGATCTTGGCATAATTTTAATTTTTTTTACTTAAGCGCCCGTATATTCCAACGGATCTTTTCGGCTTAGAGTAAGTTTAACAATACATTTGATTAAATGTGGAGCATTTGCTTAATGTTCTTCACGTCCGACTTATCCACAACTACATCGTAACCGAGGTTACGCTTACGTTTTTTGGATTTTTTTGTCAGGATGTGACTTTTGTAAGCATGCTTCCTTTTGATTTTGCCGGAGCCTGTAAGCGTAAAACGCTTCTTTGCGCTGGCTTTTGTTTTAAGTTTAGGCATTGCTGTTGTTAATTTAAATTTTCAACAAAATATTTAAGAACTTTCAAACGATAGTCAAAAACTAAGATTTTAAAGGAGCAATAATCATAATCATTCGTTTACCTTCGAGCTTGGGCATACGCTCTACTTTGCCTTTTTCTTCGAGGGCCTGGGCAAATTTGAGCAGCATAATCTCACCCTGGTCTTTATAAACGATTGTACGTCCGCGGAAGAAAACTTCCACTTTAACTTTGGCTCCGTCATCAAGAAACTTCTGTGCATGTTTCAGCTTAAAGTTAAAATCGTGATCATCCGTATTGGGGCCCAAACGGATTTCTTTCACCACAACTTTCGCTGATTTGGCCTTAATTTCCTTCTGTTTGCGTTTTTGGTCGTAGAGGAACTTCTTATAATCCATGACCTTACAAACAGGCGGATTGGCACTTGGTGATATTTCGACCAGATCAAGCCCTGCATCCTGAGCGATATTGTACGCTTCACGGGATGAAACGATTCTTGGTTCTACTCCTTCGCCAACCAAACGTACCATCGGGGCTTTAACGTACTGATTAATCCGATGCTTATTCGTATTGTCTCTTCGCGGCTGGGGACGTCCCCGGCGGCCTTTAAACACTGCTGCTATGCTAAGCTCCTTTCTTGTTTATTAAACTTCTATAAATTATATAAAGCTGCAAGGATTACTCCTCCAGCATTTTATCTATTTCTTCCTGAATATTTTTGGCAAAAGCTTCCAGTTTGAGGCTTCCCATGTCGCCTTCGCCCTGTTTGCGTACAGATACTGTTCCTTCTGCTTCTTCTTTTTCGCCTACAATCAGCATATAAGGTATGCGTTTCAGCTCTGCATCACGAATCTTACGTCCTGTTTTTTCGCTTCTGTCATCAATTTGGGCGCGAATATCGTTATTTTCGAGGAAACTCAAAACTTTTTCCGCATATTTTTGGTATTTTTCACTGATTGGCAGGATAATAAGCTGTTCAGGAGTTAACCATAAAGGAAATTTCCCGGCACAATGTTCAATCAAAACAGCAACAAATCGTTCCATCGATCCGAATGGGGCCCTGTGGATCATCACCGGACGGTGCTTTTGGTTATCGCTTCCGATATATTCCAGCTCAAAACGTTCGGGCAGGTTGTAATCCACCTGAATCGTGCCCAACTGCCATTTACGACCCAGTGCATCGCGCACCATAAAGTCCATTTTCGGACCATAAAAAGCAGCCTCACCGTATTCAACAATCGTATTCAGATTTTGCTCTTTTGCAACTTCCATAATGGCCTGCTCAGCTTTCTGCCAGTTTTCCTCATCACCGATATATTTCTCGGGCTTCTCCGGATCGCGCAATGAAATCTGAGTAATAAAATCCTTAAAATCAAGAGCTTTAAAGATATGCATAATGATATCCATAACACCTTTAAACTCATCTTTCACCTGATCGGGTGTACAAAAAATATGGGCATCGTCCTGTGTAAAACTGCGCACACGGGTAAGTCCGTGCAGCTCGCCACTTTGCTCATAACGGTAAACTGTGCCAAATTCAGCTATGCGCATCGGCAGGTCTTTATAGCTATGTGGGCTGTTTTTGTAAATCTCGCAATGATGCGGACAGTTCATCGGTTTCAGGAAATACTCTTCCCCTTCCTGCGGGGTAGTAATCGGACGGAAACTGTCTTCACCATATTTTTGGTAGTGTCCGGAAGTTTTGTAGAGGTTCACATTTCCGATATGGGGAGTAATGACCTGCTTATAGCCTGCTTTGCGCTGAACTTTCTTGAGGAATTGTTCCAGGCGTTCGCGAAGCTCGGCACCTTTTGGCAGCCAAAGTGGCAGGCCGGCACCCACGGTTTGCGAAAAAGCAAAAAGTTCGAGCTCTTTTCCCAGCTTTCGGTGGTCGCGTTTTTTGGCTTCTTCAAGAAGCTCAAGATATTCGGTCAGTTCCTTTTTCTTTGGAAAAGTAATACCGTAAATACGGGTCAGCTGCTTGCGTTTTTCATCGCCGCGCCAATAAGCACCTGCAAGGCTGGTAAGTTTCACCGCTTTGATAAAACCCGTATTCGGGAGATGTGGGCCACGGCAAAGATCTGTAAAAGTACCTGATTCATAGAAGCTGATTTCGCCATCTTCCAGATCGCTGATCAGTTCCAGTTTATACTCATCATTTTTATTTTTCCAGTAATCAACAGCCTCGGCTTTGGAAACCTCACGGCGTGTATAATGCTGCTTCTCGCGAGCCAGTTCCAGCATTTTTTTCTCGATTTTTGAAAAATCATCTGAGCTGATTTCATAATCCATGAAATCAATATCATAATAAAACCCTTGCTCAATATCAGGCCCGATACCAAACTTAACGCCAGGATAAAGCTGTTCAACAGCTTCAGCCATCAGGTGAGCAGATGAATGCCACATCGTAGCTTTTCCTTCCGTATCGTTCCAGGTAAGCAGCTGCAATTCTGAATCGCGCGTTATGGGGCGCATTGCGTCAACAACTTTTCCATTCACTTTGGCGGCAAGAACATTTCTTGCCAAACCCTCGCTAATGTCGCCGGCTACCTGAAGGGGTGTAACACCTGCTTCGTACTGCCTGATACTCTGATCGGGTAATGTAATATTAATCATTGAAAATCTTAAAATTAAATTAAGCCTGCAAAATTAGTATTTTTAAGTGTTTTATCAAATAACATTACAAGCTTACATAAACTTAACGCCTGAGGCATCAGGATGATGATGTTATAATTTTTAATACTTTTGCAAATTATTTAAAAAATTTTTTAAGCACTTAACGGAATACTCAAGATGTTTGAAGGCTTATCGGATAAATTAGAAAAGGCATTTAAGGTCTTAAAAGGCCAGGGACAAATTACAGAAATCAATGTTGCTGAGACTCTTAAGGAAGTCAGGCGCGCCCTTCTGGATGCTGATGTCAGTTTTAAAATTGCAAAAGAATTTACGGAAACCGTTAAGAAAAAAGCGCTTGGAGGCAATGTGCTTACAGCGGTTTCTCCGGGCCAGATGATGGTAAAAATCGTACACGATGAGCTGGCACAGCTGATGGGTGGCGAAAAAACCGACATCAACCTCAACGGAAACCCATCTATTATCCTGATTGCCGGTTTGCAGGGGTCGGGTAAAACAACTTTCTCAGCCAAACTGGCCAATTATCTCAAAAAGAAAAACAACAAAAAACCTTTGCTTGTTGCCGGTGACGTGTACCGTCCGGCTGCGATAAACCAGTTAAAAGTTCTGGGAGAGCAGGTTAATGTGGATGTTTATACCGAAGAGGAAAATAAAAATCCGGTTCAAATTGCAGAGCATGCCATCAAACACGCCAAAGAGTATGGCTTTACCAACGTAATTATAGATACCGCAGGACGTTTGGCTGTTGATGAGGAAATGATGAAGGAGATCAGTGCGATCAAATCCAAAACGGCTCCTCAGGAAACCCTTTTCGTTGTTGACTCCATGACGGGTCAGGATGCTGTGAATACTGCAAAAGCATTTAACGACCGTCTTGATTTTGATGGTGTTGTGCTCACAAAACTTGATGGTGACACTCGTGGTGGTGCGGCCCTTACCATTCGCTCGGTTGTTGATAAGCCGATTAAATTTGTAGGTATCGGCGAAAAAATGGACGCCCTGGATATTTTTTATCCGGAACGTATGGCCGACCGTATTCTTGGCATGGGTGATATTGTTTCGCTCGTTGAAAAAGCCCAGGAACAGATTGATGCGGAAGAAGCCAAGAAACTGCAGAAGAAAATCGCCAAAAACCAGTTTAATTTTGATGATTTTCTTGCCCAGATCCGCCAGATCAAAAAAATGGGCAATGTCAAAGATCTCGTAGGCATGATCCCCGGTATGGGAAAAGCTTTGCGCGATGTGGATATTGATGATGACGCTTTCAAAGGCATTGAAGCCATCATCCAAAGCATGACCCCAGAAGAACGTTCCAACCCGAAAGTGCTCAACGGAAGCAGGCGGAAGCGTATTGCTACAGGAAGCGGAACCAACATTCAGGAAGTCAACCGCCTCATCAAGCAATTTGATGAAACACGCAAAATGATGCACATGATGACCAAAGGCGGCGGCAAAAATGTGATGCGCATGATGAACAGTATGCGCAAGGCGCCGGGCAAACGCAAATAAAAAACTTAAACACAAGCGAACATGAAACTCATCGACGGAAAACAAATATCCGCCCAGTTAAAGGAAGAAATAAAAAAAGAAGTTGCCGGTTTCATTGATCAATACGACGAAGCTCCGCATCTAGCTGCAATTCTTGTGGGCAACGATCCTGCCAGTGAAACCTATGTGGCATCAAAAGAACGTGCCTGTAAAGCCGCAGGCATTATGTCATCGGTTTATCGCTATCCTGCCGACATCACCGAAGAGGAGCTGCTCGAATCGATCAATTTCATCAATCAGGATCCGGAAGTAAACGGCCTGCTTGTTCAGCTGCCCCTTCCCGGCCACATTTCGGAAGATAAAGTGATTGAAAGCATCAATCCCGAAAAGGATGTTGATGGTTTTCACCCACTCAGTTTGGGCAATATGGTACTGGGAAAGCCCGGTTTTGTACCTGCCACGCCTTTTGGCATTATGCAGCTGCTCGAACGCAATAATATTGAAACCCAAGGGAAAAACGTTGTGGTTTTGGGTCGTAGCAATATTGTAGGTACACCAATCAGTATTTTGCTCAGCCGCAAGGCCAAAAATGCAAATGCTACCGTTACTTTATGCCATTCCCGCACAAAAAAACTGAAAGAAATCTGCGCGCAGGCCGATATCCTGATTGCAGCTATTGGGCAGCCGGAATTTGTGAAAGAAGATATGGTAAAGGATGGTGCCGTAGTCATTGATGTAGGGATCCACAGGATTCCTTCCGAAGAAGCCCCAAAGGGATATGTTATAAAAGGTGATGTTGCTTTTGAAGAAGTTTCGAAAAAAGCATCCTGGATTACTCCCGTTCCTGGTGGCGTAGGGCCTATGACCATTGCTGCGCTTTTGTTTAATACTTTGCAGGCGTTTAAGCAGCAAAGGCCCTAGTTAGTTTCTGTCTATAAAGTCCGCTAACTTTCCCGTAACTACGGGACTTGCCCGAAAAATGCTCATTTACACCAGTAAACTCTGCTTTTTCGGGCTGCGCAAGCCTCGTTATCGAACTTTCTAGCTCAGAAACACGACATTATGGACAAGTACTAGTTAGAGTTCGTCTATAAAGTCCAACTTCTGCGTTGTTGCTCAAAATCTAAATCCTCATCCCGTACCTACGGGACTGCGGTTTAGATTTTTCACACGCCTTGAATTTGAACTTTATAGAGCAAACTCCCGACATTATAGACAGGAATTAGTTAGTTTCTGTCCATAATGTCTCCCGAAGCTTCGGGATTATTCTTGTTCTGAAACCAAGTCATCCCGTACAGACGGGACTCCTTGTTTTCAGCCCTGCGAATGCACTTCGGCTACGCTTACTTCGGCTACGCTCAGCACATCGCAGCACAACGCCTCGACCTCGAACATTCTGAATCAGAAACCCGACTTTATAGACAAACACTAATTAACAGTCTCAATATTGATGAAACCTCCGATCCAATATTTTCTACTGATCCTTACAGGAATATTTTTATCCATTTCTTCTTTCGCCCAGAGCCAATGCTGCAAACGGTTGACAGATAAAACGGTACTGCCCGGTTTAGTCCAGGAAAGCAGTGGTTTGGCTTTGCACAATGGCATCATATACACCCACAACGACAGCGGGGGCGAAACGGAGATATATTCTTTTAAAACGGATCAACCTGAAAAAATATCAATACATAAAATTAGCGGCACAAAAAATATTGATTGGGAAGACATCTGCATCGGGAACAACACATTATATATAGGTGAGTTTGGAAACAATAACGGAAACCGCAAAAACCTCTGTGTTTATCCTGTTGATATCCGTGAGGATCAATGGAAAACCTTAGAGCCCATCTATTACCTATATAGCGATCAAAAAGATTTTGATGAACGGAGAATGCAACACAATTTCGATTGTGAGGCACTGTGTTTTGTTGCCGGAGCCCTCTGGCTTTTTACCAAAAACTGGGAAGACGGCAAAAGCAGGGTTTACACTTTACCCACAAAATCTGGAGATCATATATTGGAACCCATACTTGAACTGGATATCGACGGGCTCATTACGGGGGCCGATTATCAGGACGGAACTTTGGCTTTAGTCGGGTACAAGGACTGGGAAAGTTTTGTTTGGATTTTTGAGGGAATTGAAAAACCGGAAGACCTTAATATAGAAAAAGGCAAACGGATTGACCTGAACTGTATGGCTGGTTCACAGACCGAAGGCATCGTTTTGAAAGACAAGCAAAGCCTTTTCATCAGCACAGAAGCCACAAAACTCTATGAACAGGCTATTTACACACTCCGGCTTGATACTCCGGAAGAGGCTTGTACATCAGCCCGGCTCGATAAAAACAGAAATCAAATTACAATTCAAATTCCGAATTGCGCGGGAAAAACGGATATTGAGCTATTGAACAAAAAAGGCAAGCCAACCGAAGTATTTCATGATGTACTGATTAAAAATAAGGAGGCCATCATCCAGCCGGAAAACCAAATTAAAGGCAGGCATTTTATCCGTATTAAGCATTCCAAAGGTGCGTGCATCATAAAAATCAAAGGAGCTTAAAATGAAACAGGAAACAAAAATAAAATTAGCAGAAGGAAAAGTACTGCCGGTTGTTGAAGAATTTTACTCTATTCAGGGCGAAGGCTTCCACACCGGCAAAGCGGCATATTTTTTACGTGTGGGCGGCTGTGATGTTGGATGCAAATGGTGCGATGAGAAACGCTCCTGGAATCCTGAATTCTTCCCGCCTCTCGATACCGATGAAGTTGTGGAGCGCATCAGTCAGTGCCCGGCCAAAAGCGTTGTGATTACCGGCGGCGAACCGCTCTTGTACAATCTGGATTATCTCTGCGGCGAGCTCAAAAAAAGAAATATTGAAACATATTTGGAAACCAGCGGCGCACATTCTTTCAGTGGCCAATGGAACTGGATATGCCTATCGCCCAAGCAAAGCCTCACGCCCCGCGAGGAGCTTTACCCTCATGCCGACGAACTTAAAGTGATTATTGCAAATCACAAGGATTTTGATTGGGCTGTTGAACAAGCCGGGAAAGTCCCTGCAAACTGCCTGTTATACTTGCAGCCCGAATGGAGCGTTCACAAGGAAATGATGCCCGCCATAACTGATTTCATCTTGAAAAATCCCCACTGGAAAATCAGCCTTCAGTCTCATAAATACATGAAAATTCCTTAATTTTACGGAAATTCATCAAACAAAACTCTATGCGCCTCAAGAGCTGTATTTTTTTCTTGTTCATCCTTATCAGTATTTCTTTATCCGCCCAGAATCAAGACCTGCACACAAGTAGCCGTTCGGCCTTAAGCAATTTTAATAAAGCGCGTTTTTATTATCAGAAACACGATCTTTTAAACGCGGAAAAACAACTGAAACAGGCCATTCGCCACGATAATGAATTTATTGAAGCCCATATTGCCCTGGCCGATCTTTATACAAATGTAAACCGGGAAGCTGATGCCCTGGAGCATTATGAGCGTGCTATTGAGATCAACCCGGCAGCTTATCCTGCTGTTCTGTATAATGTTGCGGGCATGAAATTCAATGCGGGAGATTATCAGGAATCCAAAGACCTCTACTTAAAATACAAAAACTCGGGCGAGCTGTTGCCCAACGACAGTGCAGTGGTTCAGAAAAGCCTGGACAAATGCAACTTTGCCTTGCATGCAGTTGCCAATCCGGTGCCTTTTGAGCTGAAAAACATGGGTGCAGGCATTAACAGCCGCCATAAAGAATATTTTCCCAGCATCACGGTAGATGACCAAACTTTTCTGTTTACCAGAGCAGTTCCTTACAACAACGACCCTAATCGCGGTCAGGAAGATTTTTATATCAGTCATAAAACAGACAGCGTATGGGGAAAAGCCTATGATATCGGAATGCCCATAAACACATCCAATAACGAAGGCGCGCCCACCCTTTCTGCCGATGGAAACATATTGATCTTCACTGCCTGCGAGCGCATGGGAGATTATGGAAACGGCCGTGAGGGCTACGGCAGCTGCGACCTGTTTTTTTCTTTGAAGGATGGCGATAGCTGGACAGAACCCAGAAACCTTGGCGAGCCTGTAAACACCTACAATTGGGAATCACAGCCCAGCTTCAGTTCCGATGGGAAAACACTCTATTTTATCCGTAATATCCGTTCTCGTGACAAATCAAAAATAAACCAGGATATTTATGTCACGGAGCTTCAACATGATGGACGATGGTCTGTTCCGAAAAAACTTGGCCCCAACATCAACACACCGGGACGCGAAGAATCCGTTTTTATCCATCCCGATGGGCAAACGCTTTATTTCAGCAGCGATGGGCATACCGGGATGGGCGGATTGGACATTTTTCGCGTACAAAAAGATGAAAATGGCGAATGGGGCAAACCGCTCAACCTGGGCTACCCGATCAATACCCATAATCACGAAAACAGCATCCTGATCAGCAGCGACGGGAAATATGCATTTTTTGCTTCCAACCGAAAGGGCGGTTATGGCGGTCTTGACCTTTACTCCTTCGAGTTACCGGAAAAGCTCAGGCCAAAGCCCATTACCTATTTAAAAGGAGTTGTTTACGACATCGAAACAAAACAAAAACTCGGTGCTGCCTTTGAGCTGATTGATCTTGATAACGGGGAAACAGTAGCAACATCCTTTTCGAATGATAAAACAGGGGAATTTTTGGTGGCCTTGCCAACGGATCGGGATTATGCACTTAATGTTCAAAAAGACGGTTACCTTTTTTATTCCGACAATTTTAGCCTCAAAGGTTATCACAGCAAAGTGGAGCCATTTCTTAAAGATATTCCTTTGCAACCAATAAAAATCGGACAGAAAATCATTCTAAAGAACATCTTTTTTGAACTCGATAAATACAACCTCAGGGAAGAAAGTCTGGTTGAACTCAACAAGATGCTGCTATTTTTGGCTCAAAACCCGAAACTTAGCGTAGAGATCAGTGGTCATACCGATGATCAGGGCAGTGATGAATACAATCAGGAGCTATCGGAAAACCGTGCTCATGCAGTATATGAATTTCTGATTAAAAACGGCATTGCCAAAGAAAGGCTTAGCTACAAAGGATATGGCGAGAGCGCGCCTATCGAAGACAACACAAACCCTGAAGGGAGAGCCAGCAACCGCCGCACCGAGATGAAAATAACCGGAGTATAAAGCCGAAAGCAGCTTTTTGATTGACGGTCACTCAGATATAAAAGTTTTTTTAAAAAAATTTTCTTTGTTCTGAAAAAAAATACTTCTATCTTTGCAGCCCAATTTTCGAGAAGTATTAAACATTAATATCATATGTATTTAACAACCGAAGTCAGGAAGGATATTTTCAAGAAATTCGGAAAATCTGAAATAGATACTGGAAGTACCGAAGGACAAGTTGCTCTTTTCACGCACCGCATCAAGCACCTAACAGAGCATCTGAAAGCAAATAAAAAAGATAATGTAACGCGCCGTTCATTAGTAAAAATGGTAGGTAAACGCAGGCGTTTGCTGGATTATCTCAAGAAAAAAGACATTGAGAAATATCGCAGTCTTATTAAAGATTTAGGATTAAGGAAGTAATTCAGAACACTTTACGACATCCGCAAAAAGGCAATTTATTGGGAAATTGCCTTTTTTTGGTATTCAAGAAGACCGATCTGTATTTCTGTGCTCCCGCAAATACCCACAAAGATTTTCAACACATAAGTTGTTGATTTACTGTTAAAAGAAACAATATGCAAGCTATTACAAAAACATTTTCCCTCTCCGATGGCAGGGAAATCCAACTGGAAACCGGAAAGCTGGCAAAGCAGGCCGATGGTTCGGCAGTTGTAAAAATGGGCAATACGATGCTCATGGCCACTGTAGTTTCCAATAAAGAAGCTAAAGATGACGTGGATTTTATGCCACTCACTGTGGAATATCAGGAAAAATATGCTTCCACAGGACGTTTCCCGGGTGGTTTCTTTAAAAGAGAAGCTCGCCCATCGGAATATGAAATCCTGATTGCGCGCCTGGTTGACCGTGCACTCCGTCCACTTTTCCCCGACGATTATCATGCCGATACTCAGGTTATCATTAACCTGATTTCCGGCGATAAAAATACCGCGCCCGACGCTCTCGCTGCATTGGCCGCATCAACAGCACTAGCTGTTTCCGACATTCCTTTCCATGGCCCGATCTCTGAAGTACGCGTTGCCCGAATCAATGATGTACTGATGATCAACCCGGATATTGATGCAATCGAAGAAGCCGACCTGGACATCATGGTTGCTGCCACAATGGATAACATTGTGATGGTTGAAGGCGAGATGAAAGAAGTTTCGGAAGAAGATATGGCCGAAGCACTCAAATTTGCCCACGAAGCAATTAAAGTACAATGCCAGGCGCAGCTTGATTTAGCAGCAATGGTAGAAAAATCATCGCCTAAACGCGAATACTGCCACGAAACACATGACGAAGACCTGCGTGCTGACGTTAAAAAAGCTACCTACGATAAAATTTACGACATTGCGAAAAGAGGCACAGCCAAACACGAACGCCACGAGCTTTTCAAGGCTGTTTTGGATGAATACCTAGAAGCAATGGAAGAAGAAGTACGTGAAGAAAAAGAGTTTCTGGTAAAACGCTACTTCCACGATGTTGAAAAAGAAGCGATGCGCCGCATGATCCTTGACGAAAGCATCCGCCTCGACGGCAGGAAAATGGATGAGGTCCGCCCCATCTGGACAGAAGTGGACTATCTTCCATCAGCACACGGTTCGTCCATTTTCACACGTGGTGAAACACAATCGCTCTCAACAGTAACTTTGGGCACCAAACTTGATGAGCAAACAATTGACGGCGCAGTATTTGAAGGCAAAAACAACTTCATCCTGCATTACAACTTCCCCGCTTTCAGTGTAGGTGAAGCACGCATGTCGCGCGGAACAAGCCGTCGTGAAATCGGCCACGGAAACCTGGCCCTTCGCGCACTTAAGCCAATGATCCCTACCGGTGAAGAAAATCCTTATACAATCCGTATTGTCTCTGATATCCTTGAATCCAATGGGTCTTCCTCCATGGCAACTGTTTGTGCCGGCACACTGGCGCTGATGGATGCCGGGGTGAAACTCAAAAAAATGGTTTCCGGAATTGCCATGGGTTTGATAACAGACACAGAAACAGGTCAATACCAAGTCCTCAGCGACATCCTGGGCGATGAAGACCACCTTGGAGATATGGACTTCAAAGTAACCGGAACTGAAGATGGCATTACCGCTTGCCAAATGGATATCAAAGTGGACGGACTTTCATACGAAATCCTGGCACAAGCATTGGAGCAAGCCAAAAAAGGCCGCCTGCATATCCTTGGCGAAATGCGCAAAACAATGACAGAGCCACGTGAAGACTACAAACCACACGTACCGCGCATCGAGCAAATGACTGTTCGCTCTGAATTTATTGGTGCTATTATTGGCCCCGGCGGAAAAATCATCCAGGAAATTCAGGCAGACACCAACGCAACCATTGTTATTGAGCAAGACGGCGATATTGGTATTATTGATATCAGTGCAGAAAACAAAGCATCCATCGAAGCAGCAAAAGACCGCATCAAAGCTATTATTGCCGAGCCAGAAGAAGGCGAAGTTTATAAAGGAAAAGTAAAGTCGATTACTACTTTCGGAGCATTTGTTGAAATTCTGCCTGGCAAAGAAGGTCTGCTGCACATTTCTGAAATTGCCTGGGAAAAGATCAATTCTGCTGAAGATTACCTGAAACCCGGCGAGGAAGTTGAGGTAAAACTGATTGAAGTAGATAAAAAAACAGGCAAACTTCGTTTATCGCGCAAAGCTCTGTTGCCAAAACCAGAAGGCTACAAACCTCCGGAACGTGGAAGCCGCCCACCACGTGGTGACAACCGCAATCGCGGTGATCGTAACGACCGTTACGACCGCAACCGTGGAGGAGACCGCAACCGTGGCGACCGCAATAACGATCGCAGAGGCGGAGGAAATTTCCGCAGAAGGAGCGAAGAAGAATAAAAAACACAGAAGCGGGGACTTTCCCTAACCCTTGAGTTCCCGCTTTCTTTTCTTTTGGGGTAACCCACTGAAACCCTGAAAGGAAATATGCGTACAAGCTAATTTGAATTCCATTTGTTAACCAATTAATACATATGAGGCAACTTAAAATTACCAAGCAGGTTACAAACCGTGAAACGGCATCATTGGACAAATACCTGCAGGAAATTGGAAAAGTTGAGTTAATTTCCGCTGAGGAAGAAGTTGCATTGGCCCAAAAGATTAAACAAGGGGATCAGAGGGCTCTTGAAAAACTCACTAAAGCAAACCTGCGTTTCGTAGTTTCTGTATCCAAGCAGTATCAAAATCAAGGACTTAGTCTTCCCGACCTGATCAATGAGGGAAACCTTGGCCTGATTAAAGCAGCACAGCGATTTGATGAAACCCGCGGATTTAAGTTTATTTCTTACGCAGTATGGTGGATCCGCCAGTCTATTTTGCAGGCTTTGGCAGAACAATCACGTATCGTACGTTTACCGCTCAACAAAATCGGTTCGATCAATAAGATCAACAAGGCTTACGCCAAACTAGAGCAGGAATTCGAACGTGAACCCAACACCAATGAAATTGCCGGTTTGCTGGAGGTTCCCGAAACTGAGATCAAAGAGTCGATGAGAAATTCAGGACGTCACGTTTCTATGGACGCACCTTTAGTGCAGGACGAAGAAAACAATATGTACGACGTTATGAAAAACGACGACGGTCCTACTCCTGAAACAGGCTTGCTTTATGAATCACTACGCCGCGAAATCGACAGGGCAGTTTCCACCCTCACCACCCGTGAAGCCGATGTAATCAGGCTTTATTTCGGTCTGGAGGGCAAACACCCGATGACCCTGGAAGAAATCGGTGAAAAATTCGACCTCACCCGCGAGCGCGTAAGGCAAATCAAAGAAAAGGCAATACGAAGGCTCAAGCACACTTCACGCAGCAAAATACTCAAGTCATATCTTGGTTAAATTATTACTTCAAGCCCCGCCAAAAGCGGGGTTTGTTGATTTTACCCCTTTTTGTTTTATTTGATTATCTTAGCAACATATAATTTTTTATTAAAATGCAGCATTTAATAGCTCCTTCCATGCTGTCGGCAGACTTTACACGCCTCAGCGAAGAAATTAAAATGATCAACACCAGCCAGGCCGACTGGTTTCACTTAGATGTTATGGACGGTTCCTTCGTCCCCAACATTACTTTTGGCGCTCCCATCATCAAACAAATCAATAAACTGGCAAAAAAGCCGCTCGATGTGCACCTGATGATCGAAAAACCGGAACGCTATTTTGAAGCTTTTGCCGATGCCGGTACAGACATCCTGAGCTTTCACCTCGAAGCTTCTATACACCTGCACCGCTCCGTCCAGCAAATAAAAAACCTGGGCATGAAAGCAGCTGTGGCAATCAACCCACACACATCCGTAAACCTGATCGAAGATATTTTGCCCGAACTTGATATGGTTTTGATCATGTCGGTTAATCCGGGATTTGGCGGACAAAAATTCATAGAAAACACCTACCGGAAAATCAACCAGCTACGCGAGCTGATCCTGAAACGCCAGGCCAGTGCACTCATTGAAGTAGATGGCGGCGTTACACTGGAAAACGCACCTCAACTCATTGAAGCCGGTGCTGATGTGCTGGTGGCCGGAAATACGGTTTTCTCTGCAGAAGATCCCAAAATAGCCATACTGCGTTTAAAAAATGCAAATCTCTAAAGCATGAAAAATCTGCGCTATATATTTGTCTTTCTGCTTATTGCGAAAATAACCCCAATGGCATTAGCTCAGGAAAGCGAATCGTACAGGCTGATGTTTTATAATGCAGAGAACCTTTTTGATCCGGAGGATGACAGCCTGAAGCGTGACGAAGAGTTTACGCCTGAAGGAGCCCGCCACTGGAACAAGTACAAGATGTATGATAAACTGAACAATATCGCCAAAGTTGTATTGGCTGTCGGGCAATGGGAACCACCGGCCATTGTGGGACTTTGCGAGGTGGAAAACCGGAATGTGCTCAATAAACTGGTTTACCATACAGCCTTAAAAAAATACAAATACGGCATCATACACGAGGAATCACCGGATAACCGGGGCATTGACGTTGCGCTGATTTACCGCAAAGACCTTTTTAAACCTTTTTCATACCAATATCATCAGGTTAAATTTGATGAAAAAAATTCCCGTCCAACACGCGATATCCTGGTTGCCGGCGGAACATTTCCTTCAGGGGATACGCTTTTTTATATTGTTAACCACTGGCCATCGCGCTATGGCGGAATGCTGGTAACCCGTCCGAAACGTGCAAAAGCAGCAGAAACTTTGCTGGCCACTGTGGATTCGCTGCAATCTGCTTTTGCAAATCCGAATATCATTATGACAGGCGATTTTAACGATGGCCCGGATGACGAAAGTTTTAAGGAAATCCTGCAAACAGCAACCATCGAAAACAAGGAAGGCCGGCTTATAAACCTTTCGGAAGAATGGAAAAACACCGGAAAAGGCACGCTCAAGCATAAGCAGGGCTGGAATATTTTTGACCAGTTCATCATCACCCAGAACCTGATCACGCAAGGCAACCCTCTTCAAATTAAAAACAAGGAAGCCCATATTTTTAATGCTGATTTCCTAACAGAAAAAGACGAGAATTTTCAGGGAGAAAAACCCTACCGAACCTATGTCGGCTTCAAATATCACGGTGGTTTTAGCGATCATTACCCGGTTTGGCTGGATATTGTCACACATAAAAAATCCGATTAATGGCATTGTTCAGCAAAAATACCGACCGCAAAGCTGCTGTTGCCGGACGCTTTTATCCGGCAATAATACAAGAGGGCAATGCAATGCTGGAAGGTTTTTTCAAGAAATCTATGCCATATAAAAATCTAAATTTAAGAGCTTTGGTTGTGCCCCATGCCGGCTGGATTTTTTCCGGGCCAACAGCTGCACATTCCTATAACCAGATTGAGCCCGACAAACAATACGACAATATTTTCATCATCGGCCCTGCGCACCGCTATGGATTTTTTGGCGCAAGCATTTACAGCATAGGGAATTACAGCACGCCTTACGGAGAGGTCAGCGTAAATCAGGATCTTGCGAAAAAGCTGATCCAAAATTGCGGCAGCATCCATTTTCATCCACAAGCACACCAAAGCGAACACAATATTGAAGTTCAGCTTCCTTTCCTGATCAGGAAAATCACGCCAGGGTTTAAAATCATTCCAATGCTGCTTGGGCAGAATGACGACCAAAGCCTGAAAGACATCCGCGAAGCATTGCAGCCATTCTTCAACAAAAACAACCTTTTTATCATTAGTTGTGATTTTAGTCATTTTCCGGCTTATGACGATGCAGTAAAAGCCGACAAAAAAACTGCCCTGGCGGTACAAAGCCTTTCTGTGGAAAAGCTCAATCAGGCTTGCCGGGAAAACGCCGGAATTATGGGTGTGGACACGAGCGCATGCGGTCGGGATGCGCTGGCTTTAATGATGCTTCTGGCAGAAAAAGATAAAAGCCTGGCAATGGATTTGCTCGATTATTCCAATTCCGGCGATTCGGTTTATGGCGGTAAAGCAGAAGTTGTTGGTTATTGGGCGATGGCACTCCATAAAAGCAAAAATTATGACTAAAGAGGATCAAATAAAACTGCTTTCATTTGCCCGCTACATCATCGGCCAGCACTTACGGATCAAGGGTTTAAAGGAATTCCATTTCAAGCCCTCCGAATCGATGAAGAGCCCATCCGGCGCTTTTGTGACCATTAAAAACCATGGAAAACTCCGTGGGTGCATTGGGCGCATTACCAGTGGTCAGGAATTATGGAAAACGATCAAAAGCATGGCGGTGGCAGCTTGTAATGATAGCCGGTTTGCTCCATTGGAAGCAGCCGAATTTAAAGAAATTGATATTGAAATTTCTGTACTAAGCCCACCGCAACGCATTCATTCTCTTGATGAAGTGATTATTGGAAGGCATGGCGTTATTGTAAAACAAGGATTCAGCAGAGGCACTCTTCTACCACAGGTTGCACCCGAACAAGGCTGGGACGCCGAAGAACTTCTGGGCTACTGCAGCCGCGATAAAGCAGGTATCGGTTGGGATGGCTGGCGCTTTGCCGAAGTATATACTTATGAAGCTGAGGTGTTCTCGGAAAAGCAATTTTTTCAATAAGAAACGCTCATCCTTCCGCAAGCGTCCCGAAAAGGGCAATAGGTGCAGGCGTCAGCATGTTTTTTCGTTTTTTCGAAACCGCTTTCCGGATCAAAAATCTCATGCATCAAAACGAGAAGTTCCGCTTCAAAGGCATTCAGGTTCTCTTTAACAACTGGCTTTTTTACACTGCCAACGGATATCAAACCTTTTGTTCGCTGGCGAAAACTAATGATGCCCGGCAATAATTCTTCTACTGATTCATCCTGACCCTGATACATCCAAGCATAGAGCATCAACTGAAAAAAATGTTTGCCGCAATTTTCCATTTCCGCTGACATCATTTTTTGCAGCTCGTTGGCGGCTACTTTTCCTTCTCCGCTTTTATAATCAATAATCCGGCGCATCTGATCCAGTGTATCTATCCGGTCAATTGTTCCCCGAAAGCGATATTCCTGTGCAACACCATTTTCTTCACAACTAAGAACGCGCTCAAACTCTTGCTCTAATCCCAAAACCTCCATTGAACCTGTTTCCAAAATATTTAGCTCACGCTTCAAAAAATCATTTAGCTGTGATTTCATCACCTCCCAGGCCAGGAGGTTCTGCCCGCGGTTCAATTGTGTACCTATGGCAACCTCATCAAATGCAGCGCGAAGGAAGTGCTCCTGTCCGGCAATCATTTGTTTCACATCCGCTTCATGCAGCGATTTTCCCACAAACGGCTTATACATATTTTCCAGCGCCCGATGCATGATACTTCCAAAATCATTGGGCGACAAGCGGTCATTATCTTCTTCCTGCTCACGGATTTCAAGGATATACTTATAATAAAACTGCAGGCTGCAGGTTCGGTATGTGTTTAATGCTGAGGGAGAAAAACCTTTTTGGTTCAGTTCATAAAGCCTTTCCAGTACAAAATCATTTTTGGGGACCGTTTCCTCTTTCCCCTTGTTTTGAAGGCTGAAAGGCGCTTGCGCGTCAATTTCATTAATTGCAACACAATCCCCGGCATAATTTTTCATTTCGTGACGCAATTGCTTAATAAAACGGCTTTCTTCGCCACCGCCAAAGGATTTATCCTGGGTATTATAAATTAACCACACATTATCTGCACCTTGCAAAAGGCGATAAAAGTGATAAGCAAATACCGATAATTTGCGGTGATATCCCGGAAGGGAAGTACCATCAGCAGCTCGGAAATCAGCAGGAAGAAAGCTTTGATAAGTGCGTGCCAATGGCAACAGGTTTTCATTTACCGACAGCATGATCAGGTTTTTAAAATCCAAAGCGCGGCTTTCGAGCATTCCCATGACCTGCATCCCGGAAAGCGGCTCGCCCAAAAAGGCTATTTCCTCAGAATGAAGCAATTGAACCATAACACTGCTGTAAGAATCCAGTGAATGGATCAATTGATATTGTTCCATAAGCTCATGCAGCTTTTGGAGTACATTTTGGAAAATCCATGCTTGCTCCAAAAAGAAATGCGACAGGAAGTGATCATCCTCTTCGGCCCGATCTTTTATTCGTGCTATTAGTGCGGTAAAAAAATATTTCAACGCTTCGGGGCCTGTGTTTTCACTCAAAAAGAAAAACCCCAAATGATCGCGGGCATCATCATTTTCCAGCAAACCCATCAGTTCTTCATACGTCCAATAGGTCTGATTTAAATTTTGAATACCGGCCGAAATCTGACCCAATTTAAAATCAATTTCATTGCGGAAGAGCCATTGCAAAAGCTGATGGTTAAGCACTGACACCAGATCGCGGTAATAAAAACCTCTTCCCTGCTGCAATTGCTTTGAAATATAAATCATAAGCTGAACAAACTGACATAGAGGGGTTTCACGAAAAGGATAACCCATTGAGACATTAAAAGGCATGACTTTTTCGGGCAGGGCATTCAGCAAGGGAATCATCAGGCGTTCTTCATTCAACACAATTGCCGTTTGCCCGAATTCTTCCGGTGCGATTTTCTCCGCGATTGCTGCGGCTTCCCACGCCTGGCCAATATTACCTGCAACACCTATAATATTGATTGTTTTTTTTGGTGCTGAGTTAAAAAAATCGGGAAAAGAATCGATCTTGTGCTCCGGATTGGCAAACATCCTTAAATTTTCGCGGGCAAATAGTCCTGCTTCCTGTTTGGCATCTTTCAGATAATACTGATCGTAATCCCAGAAAAACCGCGTATCCATTTCCTTTTTTAAGTTCTCAAAAAGACGTATTTCACTGCGGGTCAGCGCATTTAGGCCTACAATCCAGACTTTTTCCGTTTTTAGGCGGGGCAATGATGCCAAATCACTTTCTGCGGCCAAACGGAAAGCCATAGCCGGATATGCTGCATCCTGAGCCAAAAGCGCTTGCCTGAAATGCACATAAATATCTTTCATTGATGCATAAAAAGCAAGATAAGCCTTTTGGTGTTCCGTAAGGGGACTGCCGTCGGGATTCCAGGTTTCCAGTGCTTTGGCCTCGCTCAGGTAGGAAAAAATTTCCTCATGATTGATCAGGTAATAATCAATATCATTAAAATCGCGGAGCAGATTGGCGCCCCAGTGCAGGAATTCCTCAAAGAAATCGGCCTGGGGCGTTGTTTTTGAATACGCCAAATAAAGCTCCATCAACAGCTCCGACTGGCTCAGAGTTTCCAGTCCGGTAAGCCGGGCAACAAATTCTTCAACGGTAGTGATATGAGGCAGCAAGACAGCACTTTTGGTCGTTTTTTGAATGGCGTCTTTCAAAAAAACACCCGCCCTGCGCGATGGAAGGATTATATTCAGATTTGCCAGTTCCCGCATTTCGAGGGAACAAATTTCTTTTGCTATATCATCAAGAAAACGCTTGCTCATATGGCCTGATAACTTTAAAACATTCTTAGCCTGAATAATTCACAAAATATTCTATTACGCACCCAAAACGCTGCAATAGAAAGGAATGCTATCTTTTTGTTGCTCAAAACAACTACGGCTATTCCTGTGCGCCAAAAATCTGCGCTCCCTTTCTCTTATTGAATTTTGAGCCCTCATAACGAAATATCATGAATTAATCAGGTTAGCAAATGTAAAGGATTCAGCCTGAAATTAAAAGCACTAAAGGAATTAATGTCAAAAACATGCTTTGACCCTCGCTAAAGGAATTTCAGCGCCCTGTTTTCCAATTGGTATAATTGATCGGGTTTGCCCAAATCGGCCCAGAAATCCATAGAATGATCATAGCCTAAAATCTTTTGTTCCGAGGCATTGCGCACATAAAGCGGGATGATGGAAAAAACATCTTCATCAGGCAGATTATTATAAAACTGAGGGGCTAAAAAATGAATACCGCTAAAAGCAAGCTCCTGAAGTTCCTCTGTTTTCCGTGCGATAAGCTCCTCTCCGCTTTTCAGGTTTTTCCAGCCACAGAGCTGCATATTTTTATCGAATAAAAGATACCGGGATGTCGTTCGTTTGCGCACCGCCATCAGTGCCACAGGATTTTTTTCCGCAAAAAACCTTGCAAAATCATGAAGGTTTATATCGGAGATGATATCGGTATTATAAATTAAGATGGCTTTATCATCGAAAAATTTCCGTGCCTGCCGAATTGCGCCTCCGGTATCGAGCAATTGCTTTCGCTCATCCGAAATACGAATAATCAGGTCATTATCAACTTCATAGCTTTTCAAAAATGCCTCCAGTTTATCCGCATGGTGGTGCACATTTACGATGATTTCGCGGAAACCGTAATAACGCAGTTTATCCAGCACATGCGCAATCAGTGGCTTGTTTTTTAAGGGAACCAGCGCTTTGGGCAGGTCTTTGGTGAGGGCTCCCAGTCGCGTACCTTTACCGGCAGCAAAAATCATGGCTTTCATTTCCATGGTGCTTTTCGGCATATTATTGTTTTTCGGGTTTACAGAGTTTTGATTTTTTGTTTGCGGTAAAATCACATTTCTTACAGACAAACTTATCTGATTTTTCCTTTTTGGATTTTCCGCTTTTACACCTTTTTTCGCTCATTTGCAGGCCAGTTATTTGATTCATTATGAACAAGTTGCACCTCAACATTCATTTCATTGCGAAGCCATTGCGTTAATTTGTTTGCAAAATAAACAGATCGGTGCTGCCCACCCGTACAACCAAAATTCACCATTAAATGTTCGAACTTCCTGCTTTTATAATTTTCGACAGATTGCTGCACAATGGCACGCACATGAGCAAAAAAGCTGTGCACTTCCGTTTGCTTTTCAAGATAATCAATAATAATGCGGTCGTTACCGGTAAATTTGCGGTATTGCTCTTCCCTGCCCGGATTGGGTAATGCGCGGCAATCGAAGACAAAGCCTCCCCCGTTTCCGCTGCTGTCTTTTGGGATACCGCCTTTTTTATAGCTAAATGAAGCCACATGTACACACAGTCCTGATGATTCTTTTCCAAGCTCAAAAAGCGCCTCATTAGAACATAAATTATTTAAAATTTTACCAAAAAGCGGAAAATCTTTCGGCAAACGATTTTTATCGAGCAGGTATTGCAGATTTTTAAGTGCATAGGGAATACTTTGCAGGAAATGCTCCTTTCGCTCATAAAACCCACGATATCCATATGCTCCTAAAGCCTGCATTATGCGGATAAAAACATAAGCATAAAAATAGGAGCGGAACTTTTGCTCATCAATATTCCGGTAAATTTTTAATTTCTCAATATAAAATTCCAGGAGCTCTTCACGTACATCCTCCGGAATACCGGCTTTGGCATCGTAGAGCAATGAGGCCAGATCGTATTGCAAAGCTCCTTTTCTTCCTCCCTGAAAATCAATAAACCAGGGTTTTCCATCCTTGAGCATAATGTTACGCGACTGGAAATCGCGATAGAGAAAAAACTCTGTGCCGGCCTGCAAAAGGTAATCTGCAAATGCATTGAACTCATCCTCCAGATCCTGCTCATCAAAGGAAACTCCGGCCAGCTTCAGAAAATAGTACTTGAAATAATTCATATCCCACATCATCGACTGGCGGTCAAAAGCGTAACGGGGATAGCAAACCTGAAAGTCAAGATCTTTGGTGGTTTGCGTTTGGAATTTGGGCAGCCACTTCAGCACATCCTTATACTGATCCGTTAAAACTCTCGGAAAGGCATCACCCTGCTTGTGTTTTTTCAGAAAATCGAATAATGTCTGATCGCCGAGATCGGATTGAAGATAAATACCTTTAGGAGCATCATATACAAAAACCTCAGGCACAGGCAAATCATATTTCAGGAAGTGTTTTGACAAATAAACAAAAGCATCGTTTTCGCGCAAATCACTGTTTATGACACCAATGCAGGAATTATTATTGTTTGATAAACGATAGTACAAACGGTTGCTGGCAGTCGGCGCAAGGGGCTGGCACAAGTCGGGCTCGGCTCCAAAATACTTTTTAAACAATAATTTAAGATGGTCCGGATTCATAGCTTACAATTAGGATTGAAGCAAAGTTATTCATTTTGCTTTGGCGATTTTGCCTTTGGCCGATTAAAAATCGCGCCAGTCTTTCTTTTTGGTGAGTTTCAAATCCTGAAGGATGGAAGACTTGACATTAATTTGGAAATTCCACTGTTTGCGGAATCCCATGGGGATCCAGTTAAAACTCATTTCCCAGCAGTGCAGGTCGCGGATGATATTGATGGAAGTATAAGTTAGCTCATTATTTTCGAAATCATAACCTGAGCGGAAAGTAACTTTCCATTTTGGCGTAACGCTGAAATCTCCGCTGAAACTGAGCGTTTGCACCAGATTTGACTCTTTTTCATGAACATAGTTAGGATAACTGTGAGTGGCGGTATAACCCAGGGAGTAGCGCACATTCAAATTCCAGGGGATTGACCAGTCCACATAACGCTCCGGATACAGTTCTATTTGGTCAATTTCGGCCTGGCTGGCATTTTTAGGTTTCCCGGGCATTTTGTCTTTTGATTTAGCTTCCTTGTCGTCCTTCTTTTTAAAATCCTTACTGCTCAACCTGAAATTCAGTCCTACATTCCAGCTTGTGTTTTCTAAGCGAAACAGACGGTGGTTTACATCCCACTCGAACTTATTCAGGTTTTTTGTGCCGGCAGAATCAAGGATATAAGGATCCCAGGAGCTCCGGTAGGTAATTTGCAGGTTTTTAAACAAAGTAGTACGCCCCGACATACTCAAAGGGCTCCAGTTTAGGCTGTCTTTTGCCATATCGTACGACATGGACACCGTAAAATTTTCAATCAGTTTGATCTTTTTTGTACCTGTAACCGTATCTTTCCGGGATCGTACTTTCATTTCCAGATTATTCGACAAACTAAAAGAAACCCGTCCCATCACGCCCTCAGGCGGACCGCCATAAATTCCATCTTCATAAATAGAATAATAATCTTCCGTTCCTTCTTCATCTGTACGGTATTTATAGTATGCACCCCAAAAAGGATCGGCAAAATCAGGATGATAAGTAAAACTCAATGAGGGATTATGCACTAAACGGATGGCTTTTATCGGCCCTTTTAAAAGGCTGAACATGCCATAGATACGCGTATTCAGGCTAGTGGTATAACTAAAATCCCTGTTGGCGGAAAAACCATAAACGGTGTCTTTTTGCACATAACCCGCCGTAGTATCTTCTCCAATTATGGATTCATCCACCCAATATTTTCGAATAGTGGAGCTGTACCAACGTTCGGTATAGCGGATGCTGTTGCTCAGGTTAAAATACTTAAGCACCTTGATGGATGAACTGATCGGGATATCGTGTTTCATCCCGTTTTTCATCCGCTTGGCAAAATCCTGATCAAACAATAGCGTATCGTAGGTATTGATCGTATTTTGAGCATTCATACTGTATTTCACCGAAACACGCTCATACCACTTTTCTTTTCCTTCCCGGTTTTTCTTTTTAAAAGGATAAAAAGTATTGGTGTTAAAATTTAACTGAGGCAATGTCAGGCGTACCGACCGATCCAAAGTGTTTTGTGTATAGCTGGAGTTTAAAGTAAGGAAAAACTTCTGGTCGAAATTTGTTTGATAAGCCACACTGGATTGGAAGGTATTGGAGAGATAGTTATTGGTAGAAACCGGGTTATATTTATTAAAACTGTTGCTGGAAATATTCACACTTGCCGAGAAACTGCTGTTTGGGCGTGCTTTTGCATCCTGGCGGTGCGACCAGTAGATTGAGAAGCCTTTATCTTCCTGAAAATTACTGGCTCCTTCTTCACCGATACGGTTAAAAGCATAAGCCAGCCGCAGCGTTCCGTTGTATTTATAACGTTTTCTGTACCTGAATTCCGGTTCCAGCGCCCAGCTTCCGCGGGTATAAATATCGCCAGTCATTGTTAAGTCCATTCGGTCATTGATGGCCCAGTAATATCCACCGTTTTCGAAAAAGAAACCCCGGTTTGACGATTCACCATAAGAAGGGATAATAATCCCGCTCCTTTGACCGGTTTTATTCGGGAATATCCCGAAAGGAATATACAAAGGTGTTGGCACGTCGGCAATTACAAGATATGCCGGCCCGGTTACAATTTTCTTTCCGGGAATAACTTTTGCCTTTTGAAAGCGGAACTCGTAATGAGGATGCTTGTGGTTGCAGGTAGTATATTTTCCGATTTTAATATTCACATCGTCATTGGGCATTTTTTTGATACGATTTCCATGCAGGTAGCCCTGACCATCTTCGGTAATTACTTTTTGGATGATGCCTTTTTTGGATTTAAAATTATAGCGCATGGTTTCAGATTCAAAAACCTGCCCGCCCTCTTCAAAAACCGGAGTTCCCAAAAGTTTTCCCAGTGTGTCCATTTTACCTTCCGCAAAAACCGTATTATCCGAAAAATTAATATCCACCAAAGAACTTTTCAGGCTGATGTCTTCATACTTGATATCTGCCTCTTCATAGAGATACACTTTTCGTGTTGCCACCTCAAAACGGATCGAATCTTTTGCTTTGTATTTTACCGGAGCACTGAGCATTTCATCCGAATCATTACTGCCTGCGGGTTTTTCTGATGCAGATGAATCCATAGCTAAAGTATCCGGAAACAAGGTATCTGCCGGGAGCGCAAGTGTATCCGAAAACAAACTGTCAGGCAAAAAAGATGAAAGGCTATCCGCACGGGCTTCAATGGCCACAGAATCGGGAGCTGGTTCCTGTCCATGTGTGTTATTCCATGAAAAAATAAAGCATAGCAGAAGGAAACCGGCCAGAAAGAAATGCCGATGCAAACGGAACAATCCGATATGTTGATACAAATGTGTTTCCAATACAAACTACATAAAAGGCAAACAATAATTCCGGAAATATCCGGTTTATAATGCCATAACGCTGTTTTTTGCCACTTTATTTGATCCGGCTTAACAGAAGCTTATCAATATGCAAATTGTTAATTAAGCTGTTAATAAATCAAGCTAATTGCAGCAATAAAAATGCCTAATTTAGGGAGCAAAACTACGTAAAATTGGTCAACAGAAATATGCGTCAGCTTTCTATTTTCATATTTTCCCTTGCGGTCATTGTTATCACCTCATTCACAAGCATAAAGGCCGCGCCAGATGGTATCCGGACTGTAGTAATTGATGCCGGCCACGGCGGAAAAGACCCCGGTGCTGTAGGCAAAAATTCGCGTGAAAAAGACATTGCCCTGTCTGTTGCGCTCAAAACCGGCGAATACATTAAAAAATATTTTCCTGAAGTGAATGTGGTTTATACACGCGATAAGGATGTTTTTATTCCACTGGACGAGCGTGCAAAAATCGCCAATAAAGAAGAGGCTGATTTGTTTATCAGCATCCATTGCAATGCGATCGGTTCAAAAAACGCCTGGGGCGCCGAAACCTATGTAATGGGACTGCATAAAACCGAGGCCAACCTTGCCGTTGCAAAAACCGAAAATGCTGCATTGCTCCTGGAGGCCAATCACGCGGAAACCTACGATGGATTTAACCCGAACAGCGACGAAGATTATATCACGCTCAGCATGTTCCAAAGTGCTTATCTGGATCAAAGCACCAATGTGGCGCAAAAAATACAGGATCAGTTCCGCACACGAGTCGGGCGGCACGACCGTGGCGTAAAACAAGCCGGTTTCTGGGTGCTTTACAGAACCGCAATGCCCGGGGTGCTGGTTGAACTTGGTTTCCTCAGCAATCCCAAAGAAGAAAAATTCCTTCTTTCAAAAAACGGCCAAACCTATTTGGCATCAGCTATTTACAGAGCTTTTAAAGATTATAAAAACGAAGTTGAAGCTGAGCTGAACGAAGCCCCTTTTGAAGAAACAACCGCTCTTGAGAAACCGGTGGAAGAAGCAGCAAAAAACATTGAAAATAAAACAAAAAAGACGGCAATAGCAATTGATGAACCAATAAAAAACAAGGCAGAAGAAAAAACTGATATTCCGGAACAAAAAGCGGCTCCCGTGAAAAAAGCAGAAGACGAGCTTATTTTCAGTGTTCAGTTTGCGGCATCAGCCAAAAAGAAAAACATGCCCGTCTTTAAAGGTATTTCCGGTGAAATAAATTTTTACGAAAATAATGGGCGCTACAAATATCATTCGGGCCATTTTAGCAATATCGATGATGCGATTAACCACAAAAACAAAATCAGGAAGGCCGGTTATAAAGATGCCTTTGTGATCAGTTTTCAAAATGGCCAGCGTATTCCCACAAAAAAAGCCCTTGAATTGCTAAAGAAAAAAAAGTAGTTTTGTTAAACTGAACAACTCAAATCCTTGCGCATTGAAAATATCAAAAGAAATAAAAACCGGTTTCCTAACGCTCCTGGCGATGGGATTGTTTTTTTGGGGCTTTAATTTCCTGAAAGGCACAGATGTATTTTCGAATCAAAGAACATTTTACGCGGTTTACCCCCGGGTAGAAGGACTGGTGCAATCCAATCCTGTTGTTATTAATGGCGTGAAAGTTGGCCAGGTAGATCAAATCGCGTTCTTACCGGATTATAGCGGGCAGATTTGCGTGCGCATGATGATCACTTCTGATTTTCCGGTTCCTAAAAACTCTATAGCGCACATCTTCAGCGCCGACCTGATGGGCAGTAAATCCGTCAGCATCCAGCTTGGCAACAGCACGGAACTCTGCCGAAGCGGTGACACACTGAAATCAAGTCAGGAAGCATCGCTGAAAGATCAGGTAAACATGCAGGTAGCTCCGATCAAAAAGAAAGCGGAAGAAATGATGAACTCTGTGGATTCAGTGCTCACGGCATTGAAATCCGTATTCAACAAAGAATCACGCAGAAACCTTGCAGAAAGCTTCCAAAGCATACGCCGCACCATTCACAATATCGAAAGCACTACCAATCAGGTCGATACATTAATTTACGACCAAAAAGGAAGATTAATCAGCATTTTAGCCAATATTGATGATATTACAGGCAACCTGAAAGACAATAACGAAACTTTCAACCGCATCATCACAAATATGGCAACCATCAGTGATACACTGGTTTATGCCGAACTGCCGCAAACCTTCATCCGCATCAATGAAACCGTTATGCAGATGAACGACATCCTGACAAAAATCAATACCGGACAGGGAACCATAGGAAAGCTGGTAAGCAACGACACGCTATATTATAAATTTCAGGAATCCTCAGAAAACCTGAATAAACTGCTGATTGACATGAAGGCGCATCCGGAGCGCTACGTCAAATTCAGCATCTTCTAATGCGTTTTGGTCATATCCTCAGGAATGGCAAGAATAAAATTGGCTTTTTGCAGATCAAGGCTGTCTGATAGCAGTGGGCCGGCAATTTCCTGAGATGAAATGGTCAGGATTTCCAATCCCGGACGATATTGGTTCAGATACCAAACGATTCCTTCAAAATCGTCGGAATGAAACGTGCCGTTGAAATGCAGCATCAACTGTCCTTCATCAAGGTTTTCCAAAATAAAATACGCCATCGCAGCATCTTTAACTGCCTGCGCTTTAGGCAAATTCGGATTACTGTGCCCCATCATGCCGGCCATAGACTTATAAGCAGGCAATTCGGCATCATAAGGAATCGGGTTGGGCGCCATAAAAGCGGCCGCTCCTTCCGGAAGGGCTTCCAAACCTTCAAAACCCTGACGAAATACGATGGAAGCGTATCGCCTGGGAATATTTGCCGCAACAAATTTCAGATTGTTATCCCGCGCAAAATCCAGCAGCGGCTGATAGTCGGTGGCATTGTTTGGCCATAAGCGCGCCTGCGACTTGAAATTTTTCGCGCTGATGAGCTTTTGAGTGTATTCATCAACAATCAATTGATTATCTGCCTCATACATTTCAGCACCCAAAACCAGTCCTTCTCCCTTTTCTTCAAAAAGAGCTTTGGTTAGCTCCAGTTGCAGCCAGTGCGCAATCGGGTTGTTATGCAACTCTCCGAAAAGCACCACATCGGCTTCGGAAGCAGCCTTCACTAATTTCTGAAATTTCACCGCTTTGCCTTTTTGATTGTACAGGCGATAGGCAGGTTTATCGGATTTGAATGCCATTAAAGCAAAAACACTCAGTAAGAAAATACTCAAACTTAATTTTTTCATAAATACACTTTTCTCCAAAACTACAAAAAAGGGCTCGTTGTTCACAAAAGCTGAAATAAAAAAAGCCCCCGAAATGGAGGCTTATTGATATTTAAAATTAGATTTTTCTAGTATGCAAAAAGCGGTAGGTCTTTCATCATTGCATTAACGCGTTTTTTAACATCGGCAATAACTTCCTCATTTTCAAAGTTGCTGATTACTTCGTCGATCATATCAACGATTGGCGCCATATGTTCTTCTTTCAGGCCACGGCTTGTAATTGCAGGCGTACCAACACGCAAACCGGATGTTTTGAAAGGAGAGCGGCTATCGAATGGAACCATATTTTTATTAACTGTGATATCGGCTTTTACAAGCGTATCTTCCACCTGGCGACCGGTAATATCGGGGAATTTAGTGCGAAGGTCGATCAGCATCAGGTGGTTGTCGGTACCCCCTGAAATAACTTTATAACCTTTATCAACGAAAGCTTTTGACATTACTTCTGCATTTTTCTTCACCTGCTTGATGTACTCCAGATATTCATCGCTAAGCGCTTCGCCGAAAGCGACTGCTTTAGCAGCAATAACATGTTCCAGAGGCCCGCCCTGAATTCCGGGGAAAACAGCAGAATTAAGCAATTGCGACATTTTTTTTACGACACCTTTTGGCGTTTTCAGGCCCCATGGGTTTTCAAAATCTTTGCCCATGATGATGAGGCCACCACGTGGTCCACGAAGGGTTTTATGTGTTGTTGTAGTGATGATGTGGCAATGAGGAACCGGATTATTCAGCAGGCCACGTGCAATTAAACCCGATGGATGGGAGATGTCGGCCATAAGGATGGCGCCGATTTTATCTGCAATAGCGCGCATGCGGGCATAGTCCCAGTCGCGGGAATAAGCGGATGCACCGGCAATGATCATTTTTGGTTTCTCTGCCATTGCAACCTCTTCCATTTTCTCGTAATTGAGCAAACCTGTTTCCTCATCAACACCATAAGCAACCGGACGATAAAGGATACCGCTGGAGTTTACGGGAGAACCATGAGAAAGGTGACCACCATGCGCCAGGTCAAGGCCCATAAAAGTATCACCGGGCTTGAGGCAGGTAAGCATCACTGCCATATTTGCCTGTGCGCCTGAGTGCGGCTGTACGTTGGCATATTCAGCTCCGAAAAGTTCTTTTGCACGTTCGATTGCCAAAGTTTCGGTTTCATCAACATTTTGGCATCCACCATAATAACGTTTGCCCGGATAGCCTTCGGCATATTTGTTGGTCATTACCGAACCCATAGCTTCCAGAACCTGCTCGCTAACAAAGTTCTCACTGGCAATCAGCTCAATACCTTCGGTCTGACGTTCGCGTTCTTTTTGAATGATTTCAAAAACCTGATCATCTCTTTTCATAACAATATTATTTTAATGTCTTTAGCAAAACATTTTTAAGGTTTAATGTGCTTAAAGGAATGTAATGCGCAAAATGCTTTTTTTGAGTTATTTAAATAATTTTCTATGCTGCAAAATTAATAATTTTATGATGTTGGCTGCGCTTTCCCGTATCATTTTTCCCAAAGGTCTTCGGCGCTGCCACAACTGCGCGGATATTCCCTACCTTTGCATTAAAATTAAGGTAAATGATAAATTACGAAACACATACATTAAGCAACGGCTTAAAAATAATTATCCATCAGGATAAATCCACGCCAGTAGTCGCCATGAATATCCTTTATAAAGTGGGTGCGCGCGATGAAAATCCGGAAAAAACGGGTTTTGCACATCTGTTTGAGCATCTGATGTTTGGAGGTAGCAAAAATATTCCAAAATACGACACCCCACTGGAAATCACAGGCGGTGAGAACAATGCATTCACCAACAACGATTTCACCAATTATTACCTGACATTGCCCAAACAAAACCTGGAAACTGCATTTTGGCTGGAATCCGACCGTATGTTCGGCCTGAATATCAACGAAAAAAGCCTGGCCGTGCAGCAACAGGTTGTCATTGAAGAATTCAAGCAGCGTTATTTGAACCAGCCTTATGGCGATGCATGGTTAAAATTCAGGCCACTGGCTTATCAGTTGCATCCTTATCGCTGGCCTACCATTGGAATGGAGATCAGTCATATAGAAGATGCCAAACTGGAAGATGTTCAGGCATTTTACAGCCGGTATTATCGTCCAAACAATGCAATCCTGGTTCTTTCGGGAGATGTAGATCCGGATGAAATCATCAAATTATCAGAAAAGTGGTTTGGGCAAATCCCCGCAGGCGAAGCCATTCAGAGAAATATACCCAAAGAGCCGGAGCAAACCGAAAAGCGCACATTGAGCATTAGCTCCGATGTTCCATTGGACGCCATTTATATGAGCTGGCATATGGTTGACCGCAATCATCCCGATTATCATGCCACCGACCTTATTTCAGATCTGCTTTCCAATGGAGAATCTGCCCGTTTGTACCAAAAACTGGTTAAAGAGACAGAATTATTTAATGATATAACCGCATTTATAAGTGGTGATTATGATCCGGGATTTTTCATGATCACAGGAAAACTCAACACAGGAACCGAACTACCGGAAGCTGAAAAAGCCATTCTTGACGAAATTGAAAACCTCAAAACCGGGCTTTGCAGTGCCGATGAACTTCAAAAAATCAAAAACAAAGCAGAAGCATCACAGGTTTTTTCTGAAATTAATGTGCTAAACAAAGCGATGAACCTTGCTTTTTTCGAATTTATCAACTCTGCCTCCGACATCAACAAAGAAGGCGAAAAATACCAAAAGGTACAAAGGGAAGACATCCAAAGAATCAGCCGTGAAATGTTCCGCAATGAAAATCTCAGCGTGCTGTACTACAAAAAAACAGAAGCACAAACAACCACCTGAGCCGATGTTCTGTCATCAATATTGAAACAAAGCAATGAAAGCTGATGAAGAACTCATAAAAGGCTGCCGCAGAGGGTCAGAAAAGGAGCAGCGCCTACTCTACCGCAAGTACTCAGCCCGCATGTACGGTATTTGCCTCCGTTATATGAAAAATGAAGACGAGGCAAAAGATGTTCTTCAGGATGGTTTCATTAAGGTATTTACAAAATTGAAGGAATACCGGGGCGAAGGTTCTTTTGAAGGATGGATTCGCAGGATAATGGTCAATACAGCCATCAATATGCACATTAAAAATAAAAAATTTAATCTGCATACAGATATTGATAAGCTGGAACTCAGTCCTAAAACCCAGGAGCTGCCCACAGACGGGCTCCATACGGAAGAGCTGCTGAGATTGATACAGGATCTGCCATCGGGCTACCGGACAGTTTTTAACCTTTACGAAATTGAAGGTTATGCACACAAAGAAATTGCCGAAATGCTTGGAGTAAGCATCAATACATCCAAAACACAATTGATGCATGCCAAACGGTCACTGCAAAAACGCCTTCATCATCTTCAAAAAGAACGGATTAAAAGAGAAAATGAATAAGACAGCTTCAAATAAAGGCAAAACATTCAGGGAGCATTTCGAACATTTTGCTCCGGAGCCTCCCGATGATATACTCGAAAATATCATCAAGGGAAGCAAGGCCAGTGCCTCCACTTCCGGTTTCGGAAAAATCCCGGGACTTATCCTTGCTGTTGCGATTATTGCAGCCAGCAGCTTTTTTGCCTGGAATTATTTTTCAGATAATGATGAGCTCAAAGATGATAACCCAAAAGAACAAATATCTGATGCGGTCAAAAGCACGCTCAGCAATAATGCAATTCCGGCTAATAGTGAAGATGATGCTGCTTCCAGGCTAACAAAGACGAAGCAAAAAACATCCGTCAGACAAACCAAATCCACAATCCCTGAACAAAAAAACAACACAACAAAGCCGGAAGTTCCAAAGGGAAACACTGAAGCCCGCGACAATCAGGCGCCACTTAAAATTAAAGGCATCAACCATCACCATCTCCCAGCCAGTGTTGACAGCAATTACGAAGACAGTGGCATCATACAAAAAGGCCAGCAACAGCTGACACCTGATTTCCCAACCGATAAAATCGAATTAACGGAAACCGTCCAAATTGAAAAAAGCACCCTGGCAGAAACCGAAACGATTACCATTAATGAAGAAATCTGCAAAGGCGAAGAAATCATTTTAACGGCACCCGAAGGAATCAATTATTCATGGAATACGGGCTCCACAGCTCAATCTATTTTAGTAAAACCAGAAGAATCAACAGCTTACAGTGTACTTGTTGACCGGGTCGATCGGGAAGGAACAGAAGTAATTATCCATGTTGACGTTTTGGAATGCAATATTTTTATTCCAAATGCATTCAGCCCCAACGGAGATGGCCTTAATGACAAATTCCGCATTAAAGCCTATAATGCCAAGGATTTCCGCATGCAGATATTGTCCCGCTGGGGGCAGATGCTATACGACAGCAGCAATCCTTCCGAAGGCTGGGACGGGCGCACGCTTGACGGTGCTGATTGCCCTACAGGCGTATATATCTATAGCGCTGTTTTTGTTGATGAAGCCAATGTTTTAAGAAGATTTACCGGTTCGGTGACATTGATCCGATAGCAATGCTTTGGTAAAAGCTGTACTTTTGCAGTGAACTAAATACTCAAAATGGAACTAAACCGATCCCAACAGCCGGCAACAACTGACTTGAGTCAGGCTTCTTTTGATGAACACTTTCACCAAATTGAATTACTAAAACCAGAGGCTGTGCCCCTCAAGAATGGCATCCCGGTATATTCAATCAATGCCGGCACTCAGGAAATCGTTAAAATAGAATTGGTATTCCGCGCCGGATCATGGTATCAGCAAAAACATTTGCAGGCCAGTTTAACAGCTTCCATGTTGATGGAAGGGACAAAAAAAATGACATCTGCCCAAATAGCAGAAAAAATTGATTTTCACGGCGCATACCTCCATTGCGAATCCGAACGTGATTTCTCGATCATCAGCCTGTTCAGTTTAAAGAAACATTTTGCCAATACGCTGCCTATTGTGCGCCAGATAATTACGGAAGCTGCTTTCCCCGAAAAAGAGTTCGAAATAACAAAACGCAAGAAGAAACAAAGTTTTTTGGTGAACAACCAAAAGGTGATGAATGTGGCCCGCATGCACTTTAATCAAATGATTTTTTCCGCCACACATCCCTATGGGCAGCTGGTTCAAGAAGAGGATTATGATCAAATTTCCCGTCAGGACATCATTGACTTCTACCAAAAAAGCTATTTAAATGCTCCGTTTAGGATCATTGTAAGCGGAAAGATAGATGATGAGATCACAAAAACTATTGAACAGGAACTGGGCAATCTGCCGATTTGTTCGAGTACTGAAACAAAAGAAAAAGCACCCGGAGCTATCCATCAGGTTGGCAACCAAAACATTATATGCGGCAATGGCCATCAGGCAGCCATCCGCATTGGGCGGTTGATGTTCACACGCAAACATCCGGATTATTTCCCGATGATGGTAACAAACACCATTCTGGGCGGCTATTTTGGCTCGCGCTTAATGAGCAACATCCGGGAAGAAAAAGGACTTACTTATGGCATAGGCTCGGCTCTGGCTTCGTTCCGCCATGAAGGCGTGTTTTTTGTGGCCACAGAAGTTAATGCCGGTCAAAAACAGCTCGCAATCGATGAAATAATGGCAGAAATTGACCGCATGAGCAAAACACAACCAACGGAAGACGAGCTTTTTCTGGTAAAAAATTACATATTGGGGCAATTCCTGCGGAGTCTCGATGGGCCTTTTGCCCTGGCCGAGCGCCACCGGATTTTATCTGATTTCGAATTGGATATCCAGTACTACAGAAATTTCCTGAAAACTGTTCGTAATATCAAAGCCGAAGAAATCCAGGCATTAGCTGCAAAATATCTGAAAGAGACAGATCTTAGCATACTTGTGGCCGGGAAATAAAATATAGACATCAGCAAAGACGTTATTATTTTGTGTTAAAAAAATACGGGATAGGAATCTTATTGTATTTCATTGCATTATCCGTTTTTTCGCAGGAATATGCTCAAATTTACTGCCTAAAAATCAGCGATGAAGGTGATGTGGAAATCCATTGGACAAAACCAACGCTTTCCAGTGGTTTTGAATCCTATGAAATTTTTAATTACACTGAAACCAGCGGCTTTGAATCCTTAGCCATCATCAGTGATTTCGATCAAAACAGTTTCACACAGCAAAAAACGACTGTGCCCGTAAACCTCTATGAAACAGCCGGTAAATATTTTATCAAAACACATTATACTTCATTCGGACCACAAATTTCAGATACGGTTTATACCATTTGCCTAAAAGTTGAGAAACGCTCAGATATTGAGCTTAAGCTTTCATGGAATACTATGTTCCAAAAACCGCCTTCGGCCAATGAGCAATTTGAAGTTTTTATGGAATATCCGGAAGGAAACTGGCAAGGTATCGGGCAAACAATCGACAGTAGCTGGTACGAAGAAGTGGATGTTTGCATCGATTCTGTCAATTTTAGGGTAGAACAAACTTCAATGGGATGCACTTCCGTTTCGAATATTGGAGGAAGAAATATTGAAGATGACACGCCTCCACCCGCGCCGGTTTTTGATAGCGTTAGCGTTATGGACGACGGCTACTGCATTCTGGGATGGCAAAAATCACCGGCTATTGATTTGGCAGGATATATGATTTTTCAAAATAAAAACGGCATTTGGGATACTCTTGTCGTTATCCGGAACCCTGATTCTCTTTATTATATCGATTCATTATCCGATGGATTTCGGGAATCATACACTTATGCCATTGCGGCATATGACCGATGCGGCAACACAACCCCTGATTTTGGGATAACACAATACAAAAAATCAATCCTTCTGCACAAACCCACTATTCAAATCTGCGACAGCATTATCCGTTTTGACTTTTCGGAATACATCAATATGCCCGACGGATTGAAGCATTATAATATTCTTTGTTCAAAAGATGGCGAAGAATTGAAGTCTATTGCCAAACTTCCTCACGACCAAAGAACTTTCGAATTCCGCGACCTTGAGCGAAATGCCGAATATTGCTTTAAAATCAGGGCTGAAAGCAAGGACGGCCGGCATACGGCAAGCTCAGGCACCCGGTGCATCAGGGCAACGCTTCCGCCTCAGCCCGCATTTATTGATATTCCTTTGGCCAGCGTGCGCGATAATTTCTGGATCGACCTCAGCGGCGAGGTGGACACATCAGCGGGAATTCAGGAATATCACTTATTTCGGAAAGAAGGCGAAGAAGGAAGTTTTATGCTTTTCGACACTATCTATTCCGATATGATGGAGCCTTCGGGCAAATTTCTTTATAGTGACGGGCTTGCCAATCCGAACCTAAGAAGCTATTCCTATTTCCTTCAGGCCATTGACAGCTGCGGAAAAAACAGCCTGAAAAGCAACACAATCAACAGCATTTATTTATCAGCCGTTGCGGTTGCAAAAGATATGACCGTAGCATTAAACTGGACTGATTATAGTCTGTTGAGCGAAAATCTGGAGGAATATTACATTTACCGGTCGATAAATGGCGAATGGGAAACAGAGCCGTATGCCGAGACACAGGAAAACAATCTTATTGATGATTCACCCGAGGCCGGCATGATCGAAAACCAATTGCGTTATGTTGTGGGCTGCCCTGATTATTTCAATAATAACGGCATGCCGGATACAGCCTGGTCGAATATCAAAGAGGTGCAGCAGGCTTTTACAGGTGTATATTTCCCGAATGCTTTTACGCCCAGACGCGATATCAATAAAATATTTATCCCACGCTATGCTGCTGCCGATCCCTCATTCTATGAATTCATGATTTTTAACCGTTATGGGCAAACTATTTTTTCAACCGAAGACCCTTCTGAAGGCTGGGACGGTACGTATCAAGGAAATGATGTCCCCTGTAATATGTACGTTTATTATTTAAAAATGAAAACCCCTGAAGGCGATTTTGTGGAACGGAGGGGAAAGGTGCTATTGCTTGACTAGCTTCATGTCAACAATAAAAATCGTCGAGATGGCTTTCGGCTTCATCAAGAAATTTGGCCAATAAACCTTCGAGCTTCTGTATATCTTGGGTTGATAATCCTGTAAATAAAACAATCTTATCCGTATCCATTCCACTCCTCAATGCATTAATGCCTATAATCAGGCGCTCTTTGTTTCTGCCCTTTTCCAGTCCTTGTTCAAGTCCTTGTTGCAGCCCTCGTTGCAGCCCTTGTTGCAAACCATCATGCATTCCTTTTTGCATTCCTTCCTGGATACCCTTCTTTAAGCCATCCTGATATCCAACTTTCATACCCTCCTTTTGTCCTTTTTCCAAGGCATCGCTCACAAAAGAAACTTCTGTCCGAACCCGATCCCAATATCTGTCATAATACTCAAGTTGGTCGAGGCTATAAGCAGACACCTCAAGTTGCTCCAAAGCTTCTTTAATTTCATTTACCTCCAGCAGGCTGGGGTCAGCACTCCTGACTTTCTCATCAATTTCCGTCAAAAACCGAAGCCATAAAACCTGAAGTTTTTTTTCATTAATGCTTTCAGCTTTGAATTTCGGAAGCTCAACAAAAATAAATTCAAGCCCTTCCAGCTGTTTTTCATTATGTTCAAGGTTTACAATCTGATAGTGATGGTAATATTCCGAAATATCGGGTTCAAATACCTCGTTTACCAAGCTAAGCGCATAAACAGGTTGCAACAATTTGAACTCTCTTGATTTCTCCAACTGACGAACATAAGCCTTGGATGCGTTAAAAACGACTCTTTGCTTAAAACTTTCGGTCCACAGCATCTGCATCTCTACAATAAACTGGCGCCCTTTTTTATCCGTACAGCGCACATCAACAATTGAGTTTTTTATACCGGGAATCTCCGGCACCATCTCCGGACTTAAATACTCTAAATACTCAATAAGGTTATCGGAAGACAATGGCAACATTGCATTCAAAAAACTCTTCAGAACATGAGGATGTTCACCAAATACTTTCTTGAACGTCAAATCATTTTTAGGATCAAGATATTTCATGCGATTCTTTTTAACAAAGATAATCAATCTACACTATAAAATCCAGTATTAAGCAAACGTAAAAAGCAAATTGGCCACAAAGTTCCAAACCGTTACTACAGCTATCGCAAATAATTTTGCGAAATAAAAGTTGATTTTAAAACGGCTGACAACCTGCCAGAGAATAAAAGTATTTAAGATCAGGCCAATGAGAGAGATCAGGATAAACTCAGAATATTCCAGAAAAACCTCGGGATTGGTACTTTGAAAAGTCCAGATACGGTTCAGGAAATAATTAGATGATGCAGCCAATGTAAATCCAATGGCATTGGAAAGATATTTTTGCAAGCGCAGCTTCTCCTTGCAGAGCCAGGTAAAGCCATAATCCACAAACAGTCCGGTAAAGCCAACCAAACCGAATTTTAAAAATTTTGCAAGTATTTCCGCTGAAAAAAAATCTGTCATATGATCTGTTTGATATCGCCAGCCTGCAGCAATAGTGCCAACGCTTTTTTATGACAAATATTTTCCCACGATCGGCATGCGGCGTCCCATACCAAAAGCTTTGGAACTCACCCGCAAAATAGGCGGTGACTGGTATCGCTTATATTCATTGATATTGACCATTTTCAGGATGCGGCGCACCAGTTTTTCGTCATAACCTGCCGTTATAATTTCCTTAGGCCCTTGTCTTTCTTCAATATACAAACGCAGGATTGTATCCAGAATATCGTAATCCGGCAATGAATCCGAATCTTTTTGATCGGGGCGCAATTCTGCTGATGGTGGTTTTGTAATCGTATTCCACGGAATAATTTCGCGATTACGGTTCATAAAACGTGCCAGGGCAAAAACATCCGTTTTATATACATCGCCCAGCACAGACAACCCTCCGTTCATATCGCCGTAGAGCGTTCCGTAACCCACTGCAGCTTCACTTTTATTGGATGTATTGAGCAGGATATGGCCAAATTTATTTGAAATCGCCATAAGGATCAGCCCACGCAAACGTGCCTGAATATTTTCTTCTGTAACATCAAATGGCAGATCTTTAAACACCGGATTCAAAAGCTGTTCCACACTGTTATATGCCGATTCAATAGGAATAATTTCATAAGGTATATTCAAATTTTCAGCCAGATCTTTTGCATCCTTTACGGAATGATCTGAAGAATATTGGGAAGGCATCAAAATAGCATATACGTTTTCGGCACCCAGGGCCTTTTCTGCAATTGCCAGGGTCACAGCCGAATCAATTCCACCGGAAAGCCCGAGTATGGCTTTGCCAAATCCCAGTTTCTGAAAATAATTGCGCACGCCCATTACCAGCGCATCATGTAACAGGGCAATTTTTTCGGGATTTTCATCACGGATTGGGAGCATCTTTTCAAGCTCCCGAATATCAACCACAGCAAAATCTTCTTCAAAGAACTTAAGCCTTTGCACAATTTCGCCATTGGCATTCATCAGCAGGCTTCCGCCATCAAACAACAGCTCAGTTTGCGCGCCAACATGATTCACATAAACCAATGGCAGCTCGTATTTCCGGGCGTTGCGTGCTAAAATTTCCTCTCGGCGCTTTGCCTGGTCGGCATCAAATGGAGATGCTGCAATGTTTATCATAATATCCGGACTGGCCTTTGCCAATTGCTCCATAGGTTCCTGAACATACAAAGGGTTATCGCCCACATTCCAAAGGTCTTCGCATATGGTGAGTGCAATTTTCTTTCCCTGATATTCAATTAGAACCGGATTCGATCCCGGCTCAAAATAGCGGTATTCATCAAAAATGTCGTAATTGGGCAGCAGGCTTTTGTGGTGGAGGCTTTGCACTTTGCCATCAAAAACAAAAGCGCCGGCATTAAAAAGCGGTTTGCCTTTTGGGTTTTTGTTTTGCACAGGCAAACCAAGTATGCAGGCAATATCTGTGCATTCTTCGGCCAGTTCATGCAAAGCCTGATCGCAGGAAAGAATGAAATCGTTAAATTCAAGAAAATCGCGTGGTGGATATCCCGAAAGGGACAATTCGGCAAAAACTACAAGATCGGCCCCTTCCTTTCTTCCACGTGCTACCGCCAACTTCATTTTTCCAATATTCTCCGAAAAATTACCAATATGATAATTTAACTGTGCCAGTGCAATTTTCATAAAATCCTGTATTTCTATTATTTAGAAAATTATTCCAATCTGCAGCTCAAAATCGGAAGCCGTAGCCGATTGGCTTTCTCCGTTTACCATATTATCGCCTTTCATCATATCCGTCAAACCTTTGTTAAAGTTAATTCCGGCGGTTATGAAAGTTGATTCATCAATGGGGTATTCTATACCAAAACCCACAAGCATGCTTTCACGGAAAAGGGTATAATCATCCGAAAGGCTTTCATCATTTTCCTGTGTTTTGCCATCAGCAATAAATATATCATTCGATTTAGCCTTAAGCTTGATGCCGGTAACGAAACCAATCTGCCCGTAAAAGCGAAAATCCCCAATTGGATTGGTACGCATTTTCATCAAAAGCGGAATTTCGAGATATTGTAATTTGATATTGCGCGAAGCAACACCAATAAGCGTATCCGTTGAAATAACCGACTCAAAAGGCTGTTTCATTTTTCCGTTTAAATAATGAAAACTAAAACCTGTCACGAATTTATAGTTCTGCGTAAGGCTGATCTCACTTACAAAACCCCAGTTAAAACCAATTTTTGCACCATCACTGTCATAGCCTTTGGTATCGGGACTGATCCAGCCAATGGAAGGACCGAGCCTGAAACCCAACTGAAAAGGTTTTACCTGAGCGCGTGCGTTCATGGAGAAAGCCAAAAAAGACACCAAGCAAAGCAGAATTATTTTTTTCATGTTATTTTAATTTAATTTACAACATCAATTCAGAACAAAATCATCACAATATCTGATGATGACGTTATGCAAAAATAAAATCTTTAATTAGAATCGCTTCGCCTAATCCTATATTTATTTTTAGCAATTTCAACCGATTCCTTATATTTGTTTGCTCAAACAGAAATATTATCAAACAAATAAAAACGTATTATGAAAAAATTACTCATCCTTCTTGCTGTTTTTGTGGGCTTTAGCCTCACTTCCAAAGCACAATTTTCAATCGGTCCAAAAATTGGCGTGAGTGTCGCCAAGCTTTCAACCGACATCAATGATTATAAAACAGCTGCGAAGACCGGCATTTCGTTTGGTGCTTTTGCACGTTTTGGCGACAAAACCTATCTGCAGCCCGAACTGATCTATAACCACAAAGGTGCTGATTTAACAGAAAACACAAATTTAGGCGAAGCAAAAAGCGAAATCAGCATTAAAACCATGGACATACCTGTGATGGTCGGTTATAAAATCATGGGACTGGGCGTGGGCAACATCCGTGTAATGGGTGGGCCGGTTGCATCTTTTATTGTAGATAAGGAATTGACCTACAGTCTTAATGGCGTTAAAGAATCGCTGGACAACATTAAACTCAAAGACGCCATTTGGGGACTGCAATTAGGCGCCGGTGTAGATGTGATGATGTTTACCCTGGACATTCGTTATGAAATTGGCTTAAACGACATCTCCGATATTGAAGGGCTTGATCTCAAATCAAATACATTCCAGGTAAGTTTAGGCTGGAAGATTTTATAGCCTGAAACGAAAGAATAAAATCTGACCGCATCCTGATTTGGTTGCGGTCTTTTTTTTTGCCCAAGGAAGCCATGTACTGCCGAAAGGAATTTTTCGTTAGTTTGCAAAGGCAATTAAATCTCAGAACAGATGAATTCTTTAAAACAAAATGTTTTTATTTTCCTAACGCTCCTATTCATTACTTCATGCTCACAGGACCCCATCAAGAGGCTGAAAGTTAATGTAAGCGATATCCAGGTGGAAACACAGCCCATTAAGCGCTATGAAATGGCCTTGCAAGGACTAAGCCCGCAACCGGATTCACTGATCCCTGCCCTGTTTGGTATTTCTCAGGAATTTGAAATTTTCACCGGAAAAAATTATGAAGATCCCGACAAATTGCTGCAGCTGGCCGACTACCTTAATGACCCAAACATCCAAATTGCTTTTGACAGTGTACAGCAAAGGTTTGCCAATCTAAACCAACTGGAACAAAACCTAACTGAACTTCTGAAACATTATAAATACCATTATCCAAAAGCGGGCACACCCGACATATACACTTATATATCAGGATTTTATTTTGAGCAACCAGTAATTATCATGGACAATTCCATTATCATCGCCTTAGATATTTTTCTCAGTCCTTTTCAATTATACGATAAGCTGGGCACACCCAAATACATGCAGCACCGTTTTATTGAAGAGCGCATTCCATCGGAAACGGCCCGCGCTCTTTCGATCATGCATTTAGCCCCCGACATGCCATCTGCCAGCTTGCTGCAAAATATGGTCGAAGCCGGCAAAAGCCTGTATTTCACTGATGCAATGCTTCCCGAAACACCAGATTATCTGAAAATCGGTTTTACGCCTGAGGAAATCCAATGGTGTGAAATCAACGAAGGAAACATCTGGGCATTTTTGATTGAACGCAAATATCTTTTTAGCAACGACGAGAAAATTATCCGCGAATATATGATGGACGGGCCATTCATCCCGGGAATGCCCAAAGAAAGCCCCGGAGAATTAGGCCATTGGATTGGCTGGCAAATCGTTCGTCGCTATATGGAGAAACATCCCGAAGTAAGCCTCAAGCAACTGATGAGCACCACGGATGCTCAAAAAATCCTGCGGGAATCGGGATATAAACCCAGAAAGTAAAAAAAAATCCCCTTCCCATGAAAAACCAGGAAGGGGCAGATGTTAAAATCAGTAGATCAACAATTAATCTTTTCGATGATAAATATCTGATATCCATTAAAATAACAATCTCAATAATCATTCATCCAGGCAACACGGATAATGAACCATAACAGAAGGGAAACAACCGAAACACCAAGGCCAAACATCGTGCTATAGAATGACACGAACAAACCACCCATAATAATAGAAGGCGAAATATCGCTGGCCTCTTTTATAACTTCGAATGCCTGATAAAGCCCAAGGGTTTGGTAAAAGACGCCAAAAAGCAATGCAATCCCGCCTAAAGCAATAGTGGAAACCCAAAGTGTACGGTCGAGTGCAACAATATCAAGCTTCATGCCCCGCCGTCCAAAAAAAACAAAAGCCGAAGCGAGGGACAGAACAGCCAATACAAGGATAATGCTCATTCCGGTAATACCGCCGGTCATCAAAAAGTCTTTCATAATATTGTGTGTTAAAATTAATAATTATGCAAGAATAATGCACCGGAAACACAGATAAAAATTTATTCCCTGAACAAAACCTATGCACCCCTGAATAGCGTTATTGCAGTATTTCTTCCGTTGAGGGAATAAAATCCGGCATTCAGGGAAAAGCATCCACACCTAATAGGCTTTTTTATAAATTTGTTGGATGCTGCAAAAAAATCACATAATCCGGCTATTAGCCCATCTCTCGTTCTGGCTGCTAAGCACGGTTTTCCTCACCTATTTCTTTGCACATTTTGATAATACAGCAAATACTTCACGCTTTGTATTACTACAACTGCCCATTATAATTGCCACTACTTATGCTATTAATTATTGGCTTGTGCCAATTTTTTTATTTCGGAAAAAAATTGCTCTGTTCTTCTTCTTGCTGACCGGCATAGTAATTGTTTCCATATGGATGAATGCCCTTATTACCGTTTTTGTTTTAGTGAACATCTATGAATTTGACACGGATAAAATGCCTGCAAGTCAATTTGATTTTGGCCTTTTGACAACAGGCTTATATCTTGTCGTTTTAGTGGGCGTTTCCATTCATTTTGTGAAGGAGGCTTTTAAACAACAAAACGAAAAACACAGAATCAAACAGGAACAAGCCGAAACATCACTCCTTTTGCAACAAAGCCAGTTAAAATTACTTCAAAATCAGTTACACCCGCACATGCTGTTTAACGCATTAAATACAATTTACGGCTTAAGCCTTCAAAAATCCGATAAAACACCCGACCTAATCCTCAAACTCAGCGATTTACTGGATTATATGTTATATCGTTGCGATGATGAACGTATCTTCTTGAAGACTGAGATTGATATGCTTAAAAACTACATCAGTCTCGAAAGCCAAAAATTTGGCAAAGCCCTGAGCCTGGAATGCCTTTGGCCTGAAAAAAGTGAATCTGCACTTATTGCCCCCTTGCTTCTGCTGCCGCTTATTGAAAACACGTTTAAGCACACACGCAATAGTGGCATTGAGCGGCCCTCAATTAAAATTTGGGCAAAAATTGAAACTGAAAAACTGATTTTTAAAACCGAAAACACCTATAATAAATTATATCAACCCAAAAAGCCTCATGGGATTGGTTTAATAAACCTACGAAAAAGGTTAGAGCTTCATTATCCTGAAAATCACAGCCTGAATATTATAATGGAAAATAATTTATACAAATGCCATCTGGAAATTAAGCTGGATAGTATTGAAATTCATGAACATTAAAAATACATGAAATACAGTTGCATCATCATCGACGACGAGCCAATTGCTATTGAAGTAATTGAGAAACATCTTGAACGGGTTGAGGAAATCAAGTTTATGGATGGTTTTACCGACCCTCTTAAAGCAATTCGATGCATCAACACTTCCAAACCCGACCTTATTTTCCTCGATATTGAAATGCCCGTATTAACAGGCTTTGACCTTCTTAAAACCCTTACATACAAGCCATCAGTGATACTTACAACGGCGCACCGTGATTATGCCGTGGAGGCTTTCAACTTCCATGTGCTGGATTATTTACTCAAACCGGTTTCTTTTGAACGGATTATGGTTGCTCTCGAGCAATTCTTCCTGAAAAAATCCAATAAATTACCAGAAAACACAAAGGCCGAAAAGCCGGGAATGATGATTGTTAAAGCCGACAAAAAATTTCATAAAGTGTTTTTCCGTGATATCTTGTATATCGAAAGCATGGATGATTTCATCCGTTTGCATTTCCATCAATCAAAACTTGATATATACGATCGTTTGGTACATATGGAGAAAAAGCTTCCGGCAAGCATATTTTTAAGAATACACAGAAGCATTATTGTGAACACCTTGATTATAAAAAGCTTCTCAACATCAGAAGTTTACCTCGATAAAGCACGCTTGCCCATAGGGAAAAATTACAGAGAATACGTTTTTCAGGTCCTTTCAGAAAACAAAAACGAAGCCCCGAATAATTTTCAGTAAAGAAATAATCATTATCTTAGCCGAAGAAACAAAATAAATTATGCTGGTTAAGACATTTGGCAGCACACTCAACGGAGTAGATGCACTGCTCATCACTGTAGAAACCGATATCGGACAAGGGATTAATTTTCATATTGTTGGCCTTCCGGATAATGCCGTTAAAGAAAGCCATCACCGCATTGAATCCGCGCTAAGCAACAATAACTTTAAAATTCCCAGGCAAAAGATTGTGATCAATATGGCGCCGGCAGATTTACGCAAGGAAGGATCGGCATATGACTTGACAATTGCGGCTGGAATACTCGCTGCATCAGGCCAGATGCCGGCAATAGATATCGACCGATATATCATTATGGGCGAGCTTTCGCTGGATGGCACTTTGCAGCCCATCAAAGGCGCACTTTCGATTGCCATCATGGCACAAAAAGCAGGTTTTAAAGGCTTTATCTTACCCGAACAAAATGCGCCCGAAGCCGCAATTGTAGAAGGACTGGAAGTTTACGGCCTGCACGATATCAAAGAAGTTGTTTCCTTTTTTGAAGATCCCAGCCCTTTCATTCCTCTGAAAATCAATATGGAAGATGAATTTTACCGGCGGCTCAACCTCTACGAATTTGATTTTTCCGACGTAAAAGGTCAGGAAAACATCAAACGCTCATTGGAGATTGCTGCCTCTGGCGGACACAATGTACTTTTAATCGGGCCTCCCGGCGCAGGAAAAACCATGCTGGCCAAGCGCTTACCATCGATCCTTCCGCCACTGAGCATGAAGGAATCCCTGGAAACCACAAAAATACATTCGGTAGCAGGCAAAATGCCTTCGCACCAGCCGTTGATTTCGGTGCGCCCGTTCCGCTCACCGCACCACAGCATTTCCGATGCCGGACTGGTTGGCGGTGGAACGTATCCGCAGCCCGGTGAGATTTCCTTGGCTCAAAACGGAGTTCTTTTCCTTGACGAACTGCCCGAATTCAAACGCTCGGTTTTGGAAGTGATGCGGCAACCTATGGAAGACCGCGTTGTAACTATTTCGCGCGCAAGGCTTTCGGTGGAATATCCGGCAAGTTTTATGCTCGTGGCAGCCATGAACCCCTGCCCCTGCGGCTATTACAACCATCCCGAAAGGGAATGCGTTTGCGCGCCCGGTTTGGTTCAAAAATATCTGAATAAAATCAGCGGCCCGCTCCTCGACCGCATTGATATTCATGTGGAAGTGGTGCCTGTTCCTTTCCGCGAACTGGCCAATGCCTCGGGCGGCGAAAAAAGCCAGTCGATCAGGGAGCGTGTGGTAAAAGCACGGAAAATACAGGAAGCACGTTTTGCCGGATATCCTGATATTCATTCCAATGCGCAGATGAGCAGTAAAATGCTCCGCAGCTATTGCAAAGTGGATGAAGCCGGAATGGAAATGCTCAAAAATGCCATGGAACGCCTGGGCTTATCTGCCAGGGCATACGACCGCATTTTGAAAGTAAGCCGCACGATTGCCGATTTGGAAGAAAGCAAGGATATCCAAAGCCACCATCTGGCGGAAGCAATTAATTACCGCAGTTTGGACCGGGATAGTTGGGGTCGGTAAAAAGAAGACTCAACTTACAATAATCAATAACTCATTCTTAACCTGAATAATTCACAAAATATTCTATTACGCACCCAAACCGCTGCAATAGAAAGGAATGCTATCTTTTTGGTGCTCAAAATAGCTACGGCTATTCCTGTGCGCCAAAAATCTGCGCTCCCTTTCTCTTATTGCGGTTTGAATGCTCATGACGAAATTTCATGAATTAATCAGGTTAAGTTCTTTGAGAGGACCATTAATAATCTGCCAGACTTCTTCTGCATCAATACCAAAGTAATTGTGAGCAATAATATTTCGAAAACCACGAACTTTCATCCATGGTATTTTCTCTTCAGTTTCCAGAATAAAAAAATCCGATAGTTTCTCCGCCATTTCACCAATAACAACAAAATTCATCATTGAAGCATCAAATGAAAGGCTATCTGCATAAAATGAATCCGCATCACCAAAGACTTCTGAATAGCTTTGAATTTTATTGATAGATTCAATAATATTAAGAACACAGCTAAAATCTTTATGGCTAAGTTTATGCATAAATAGCTTCTGATAAAATTTGTTCCTTGAAAATTTTATTTATATACTTCTCCCTGCAAATATCAACAGATAAATCAAATTTTGATTGAATTTCCTGTTTTAGGGCAAGTTTAACTTCATAAAGATTGGGTGTATTATCCTCGAATTCAACTAGCAAATCAAGGTCACTTGAAGCTTGCTGGTCCCCACGGGCAACTGAACCAAAAACACCAATTTTTGTGAGATGGTATTTCTTTTTCAGGCTATTCTTATTAAGCCTCAGGTAGGATAATATTTGATCACTATGAACCATTATTCAAATATAGGAAAATTCCAATAAGGAAATTAGTGCAATTCAAAACCAAAGCTTTTCACCAAAAAAACATTTTCTAAAACTCCCAGGACGCGCCAAAATTGACAATTCCCCTGTAGCCCAGACCTCCTTCGGCGAAAAATGCCAGACCTTTTCCGATGCGCACACCCAGCAAATTCAATTGAAATGTAATACTCATGGCATTATCGCTGCCGGATTTCAGATTAGATGATGCGGAAGTAAAATCATCATTCACGTACATCATACCCACACCCAAACCGGAATAAAGCCGGATCCAATCTTTATCAAGATGGCGCCTTTCCACTTCTAAAGCAAGCGTATAGAAATCCTGTTTTGATTTTCCGGCAAACTCATTGAGCACATAAATATCGGCATCTGCCCTGTCCCACATAAAGGTTCCTCCAATGCTGTATTTTTCCCAAAGCCGGTGATGGTAGCTCAGAAAAGCACCTCCTTTCCAGCTTTCGTTTTCACGTTTATAACTTCCAATACTGATGATATTATCCAGAACATCTTCAAAAGCATTAAAAATCTGGTCGTAGGTTGCTATGCCATAACCCACGCGAATGGCATTTGGTTTTTCCTGAGCTTGTAAAAAGGGGATCTGCAAAAGAATCAGCGCTGCGAAAAGGATAACTTTTTTCATGGTCTATATTTTTCCCTAAAATTACGAAAAAATCAAACAAAAAAAACCCGCCAAAAGCGGGTCTGTAATAATATAATTTCTTTCTGAACTATTTGTGGACTTTACGCACAAATTCCTCAACTTCAGGTACACCGCCCTGATATACCAAATATCCGTTATAAGGTTCGCGCGAAGTAATTTCATCATTAACGGGTGTCAGCATAAGCTTTTTCACTTCTTCCGGATCATCGGTTTGTCCTAATGCCCAGCCCAGTTTAATGAAAGCCACTTCGGGCAGCATATTTCCTGCCGGGATGATGCCTTTTGCCATCATATCGCGGCCTGTATCGTACACAAACATATGCACATAACCCCAAAGTGTTTGCAATGTCATATACATATGCACGCCTTTTTTCTGAGCGCGTTCAATCGCAGGATACAACTCTTTATTCACGTGTCCCAAACCGGTTCCTACAAACACAATTCCTTTATAACCAGCATCAACCATAGCATCGAGCACATCGGGTTTCATGCCCGGATAATAATACAGCATGGTTACTCTGTCGTCAAAATAGGGCATGATTTTCACGTTTTTGTCCTTACGGCGATGATTGTAATCGCTTTTAATCGGTACAATTTCCTTGCGGCTTACCATAGCTACCGGTGTATCGCCAATGGTACGGAATGTGGAACGGTAGGATGAGTGCATTTTACGCACGCGCGTACCTTTATGCAGCAGGCCGTATTCATCCGAAGTTGGGCCAAACATACACACCAGAACTTCCGCAATATCAGAATGTCCGGCGGTTTTCATGGCATGCATCAGGTTGAGTGCCGCATCCGAACTGGGACGGTCCGAAGAACGCTGCGAGCCCACCAAAACAACAGGCACCGGAAGGTTCTGGCACATAAAAGTAAGGGCAGCTCCGGTATGATGCAAAGTATCCGTACCGTGACCGATTACAATACCGTCAATACCTTTCTCGATTTCCTTACCAATGGCTTTGGCCAATGAAACATATTGTTTCGGCCCCATATTTTCGCTGAAAACAGCAAAAACTTTTTCGGTTTCCAGATTGCAGATATCAGCCAGCTCAGGAACGGCTCCGTAAAGCTCGCCCGGAGAAAATGCCGGAATAACAGCTCCGGTACGGTAATCGAGGCGCGAGGCAATGGTACCACCTGTTCCAAAAAGTTTCACCTGAGGCAATCCCGGTGTAACAGGAAATTCCTTTTCCGGAATTTTATAATTCGCTTTTTTATATCCGGTTTCCTTCATAGTGGAAATGGTACGTGTATCAATACCCACATTGTAACCGGTTATAATTTTCATCACGATGTGCTTGTCATCATCGTTTTCGGCGCGTGGCAGGATGGTCCCTTTAAAAGTCCCCCGGCTGGTTTCCACTTCTGCAGAACCCCAAACACGCACATTATATTTTTTTAAAAGCTCAAGGGCTTCTCCTTTATATCCTTGAAAAAAATCTTCGCTCATTTTTCTTCCTTTTAGTTTTTTGAACCCACTATTTCTGAAAGCTCTGGCATGGAAATATTGCCCAATGCCGTAATGCGCAGCTGACCCATAATCCACTGACGACGGTTCGATTCTGTATCGTGCAAATGAATTTCATTGAATTTTTGATGCAGGAATTCAATCTTGGAAATGATTTCATCGCGACTGACCCGCTTAAATTTCATAATAGTCAGGATGGATTCGAAATCCATACTTGGATGCTGCAGGATATGCGGCAACATATTGGCTGCCAGCGCATAATCCAGTTTTTCTTCTTTCAGGAAAGCAAACAGATCATAAATACGTTCATAATCAAAGCCTTCTGTTTTCCCATAATGTCCTTCAACATATTTAAACCTTTGTGCCAGGAAAGTAGCGGCCAGTTTTGGCTCAATTTCCAGCTCATCCACCATGCGCTTAATCAGCGGATAGAGGTTGCGTGAGAATATGTAGGTAAATGTATCTTCCGTCACGCCCCAATCCTGTAATTGCTGGTAACGATCCACAACATCATCGGGCAATTGTTTGCGCAATTCTTCGATATGTGCTTCATCAAGCGGAATCGGAGCTGAGTCTGTATCTGGATACATGCGGTCGGCACCGGGAAGCACGCGCTCAAAAATTGTTGTTCCGTCTTCGAATGATTTGCGCGTTTCGGGTGGGATGCCTTCAAAAGCCATCAAACAACGTTCTTCGATAACCTCAAGAGCTGTTTTCACATCGTCCTCAGGAGCCCAGAACAGAAGAACTGCATCATTTTTGCCACATTCCATCAATTCAGAAATCCGGGCAAAATCATCGGCACTGACAACCGGTTCAAGTGCTTCGCTATGCGTCATATTTGGTTTTTCGATACAGGCGATTACCTTCAGGCGGTCTGATATTTCATCTGCGAATACTTTTCCGGGCTGATCGAAATGAGAAAGCAATCCACGGAAACATGGCAGTTTCACCGCATAAATTTTATGCTTTTGTGCTGCTGCTTCACGCAATGGTTCGTAATCGAATTTGAATTCGTAGAAATTGAGCTTGCGCGATTCCATTTTCCAGTCTTCTTTCTTCACACGTTCCTGCAAACGCGTACGCAGGTTCAGCAAAGCCCACTGGCGGAATGCTTCCACATGCGTCAGTTCAGGAATCCATTTGGTATGTGCCACACCTTTAATTTCCACGCGGTGACCTCCACGGCAGCTAACGTTCACATCCTGACGTCCGGCACCCATTCCGGTGCGCACCAGGCCGGTAGAACGATTCAGGAAGCGGATATAATCACAAACTTCCATCACCTCATCAGGATTCACCATATCCGGATAGGTCACTGTTTCGATGAGCGGCATTCCCAAACGGTCGGTTTTATAAACGCGGGTATGGGCAATATCAGAAATCTCACGGCAGGAATCCTCCTCTATGCTCAACTGAATCAGTCGGATTTTCTTTTTGCGCATGGGCAGTTCGCCCTCAACACCAATAATGGCCGTGCGCTGAAATCCGGTAGGAATAGAGCCATCCAAATACTGCTTACGCGTGATGTGCACTTCACCCACAATATTCAGGCGCGAAAGCATCGAAATAAGGATAGAAATATCCAAAGCCTGCCTGTTAATTGGAAATGGCGGCGTATCATCCACTTCGTAAGTACAAGCTGTTTTGTTGTTGATGCGATAAATAATTTCTTTTCGGGTTTTAAACTCCATGAGTGCTGTACCGTCGTATTCGCCCAGCTCGCTAAGTGTAGGCCGCATATGGCGGATGATTTCAGCATCAAAATCTTCGTTGGAATGGAAGTGGCCGGAAGGACAGCGGCAAAATAGTTTCTCGTCGGTTTTGAGTTGTTGATGCACTTCGAGACCCGACATAAAACCAATCCGGTCGTAATCGGCCTGGCTGGCTTCTTTTCGGTTTACATAACCGATCTGATCGCGGGTTTCTTCGTAGTTGCGGCGTGCATCAAAAGATTTTTGTTCTTTCTGCGTGCGTTTCATTTTATCGAATTATATAGTGTTTGTCTATAATGTCGGGAGTTTGCTCTATAAAGTTCAAATTCAAGGCGTGTGAAAAATCCAAACCGGATAATACTCAAGTATTTGAGGATTTGGATTTTGAGCAACAACGCAGAAGTTGGACTTTATAGACGAACTCTATATAGTCTATCATTATTGTTCTATGCAAGGGCTATATTGCAAGGATCAAGGTTTTTGCTTCTTGCAGCAGCCTTTTGGTAAAGAATCCCCAAATGTAGGGAAAAGTGAGAAAAAAACAGGCGGATGGTGGTAATTTGGATTGAGAATACGGTTAATCCTTTTCCTTGCAAAGTTCCCATCAGGGATCATGAAAGATTATCAAGGCCGGTGATGTATGACCAGGAATATCGGTTTTTAAAATACTTCTACTAAATTTGGCGAAAATTGAAACAATCCTCACATGCTAAAACCCAACGAAAATAAAATAATTGAAGAGTGCATCGATTTGGTGCTTAGCTCCGTACGCCGCATGCCAGCACATTTTTGCCATTCAGAAACATCAAATCAAAGTTTTCTGGTGGATTATCCGGAAATAGATCCTGAAGATGAATACGAAATGGCTGCACAAGCCTGGCATAAGCAACCCGATATGGAAACTGAAGATACGCAAATCTATTGTCTCAAGACCGGTGAGGACATAATGCTGGGCAGCTACATCATTGCACAAAAAGGATATCCGGAACTGAGCGAGGCTTTTATGGAAGAAATGATCCGCACCAATCTTTCATTACTTCAGGATGAGCTCCGGAAAAGCATGAAAGAAGCTTTTCATAAGGAAAACGCATCTGCATATTTTGAGATGTGCTGCGGATTTGGACGGGGGCGTATCCATCAATAATCAATAAATTTAATCCGAATGGAAAAGGAAGTATTAAGCCAAAATTTTTTGAAACTATTAAAACACCTACAATCATCTTTCTTTGCTACAATAAATCCTTAATTTTGCCGCTTATTGTTGCAGATTATGCTCCTGAAACGGATAACGCTTTTATTTTCAGTATTGTTACTGGCTTTTGGAATGAGGGCCCAGGACAGTACAGTGCATTTGCTGCCGCCCGACAGTATGCAGGTGTGGTACTTTTATAACCATCTCGATAGCGCCGATCAGGAAAAATATTATTATATCGATACGGTTCTGGCCGGAGTGCAGGAAGTCAATCCGATAAGGCAGGGCAAACGTTTTTATGCTGATTTGGGCAATATCGGACAGGCACAAACCAATTTGCTTTACACGCCCCGCCAGAGCATTTCTTTCAATTATGGCCCCAACAACTTTAGTACATTTTGGATGAATTTTGAGGACATCCGTTATTTCAATGAGCAAAGCCCTTATACAAATGTTCAGTATGTCACAGGGCCGGGCCGTATGCAAGTTCTGGGTTTAACGCACAGTCAAAACCTGTTTAAAGCCCTTTATGTTGGTGTGGATTTTAAACTGATCAACTCTTTTGGGGATTATCCACAGCAAAAAACGGACGACTACAATCTGGCTGTCAATATGCGCTATTTCTCAAAAAACAAACGCTATGGTGCAACATTTGCCTGGATCAACAACCGGGTAACAAACCGTGAAAACGGCGGCATCACTTACGACAGCCTTTTTACACAGAACCTGGAAACCAACCGGGCGGCCTATCAGGTAAACCTCAGCGATGCTGAAACCCGTCTCAAAAGAGGAGGAATTGAAGTTTTTCAGTTTTTCAATATCGTGCCCCCCGGTGGAAGAAAGAAAAAAGAGCCCAAAGTAAAATCACAGCCCGTTCCTCCGGAACTCCTGGCCGACACCAATCAAACAGGCCAGATTCCATTTTTGACGGACAGCCTCAGTAATGTCCCTGACAGCCTTATGGCCGACAGTTTTCCCGTTTTTGACTCTCTTCCAATTGTTTTGCAAGACACCACTACGCCCATACCCGACAGCATTATCATCACAGAAGAAATGTTGCGCAAACCACCAATGCTCATTAACCCCTTACCTTTCAGCTCACTCAGCGAACCAACATTGGTAGAAAAACAAAATTATTTTTCATCAGCCGACAGCCTCATCCGGGCTGATTCTGTAAATCAGATTCAAAAAAAGATTTTCAATCCCGGAAGGATTTCCTGGCGGTTCAGGCTGTACCGCGATATATATATGTATGCGGATGAATCGGGGGAAACCGGATATTACGAAAACTACTATCATGGAGAAACCACTTTTGATTCGGTGAGCGTGGTGCAAATGCACAACATCTTTGCCTGGAGCAATACCAATCCTGAAGCCGTTGATCAGAAAAACCTCTTCCGTTTATACCTTTACCTGCAACATCAGCATATCAGAATTGGCGGCGATGTAGGCAAATATGAATTTGACCAGATTATTCCACGTGGCGAGCTGGCAACCCGCATTCTCGGGCGATTTGAGCTGCGTGGCGAAGCATCTGTGGTTTCAGGCGGTTATAATGATGGTGATTATATGCTCCGGGCCAGTATCAAAACAGAATTGGGCAACAGGAATAATCCTTTTGTGTTTTCCGGTGAAGCTGCCATCATTACACAAACTGCGCCCTGGGACTATTTCTATCATAATGCCAATAATTTTATGTGGCTCAACGATTTTAACAAAACCACATCCTCATGGATTGGCGCCAGCATTGGCCGGGGGCAAACATTTCTCTCAGCGCGCTATTATGTGCTTAATGAGCTGCTCTATTTCAACGAAAAAGCTTTACCCGCCCAATTGGATGGAAATACCGGACTTTTGCAGGCAAGCCTGTTCTCCAAAAATAAATTAGGCAACTGGCATTTTGACAATCAATTGATTTTTCAGCAGTTAAGCAATAACGAAGCCTTGCGCCTGCCCAAATTTATGGCCAAAAGCCGGGTATATTTCCGCTTCCCGATGTTTAAAAGGGCTTTAATGCTTCAGCCGGGATTTTCTCTTTTTTATACTACTGCGTATCAAGCGAAAGCATATATGCCCTCCTCGCGCATCTTTTATCTGCAAAATAATGGCGAATACGGAAACTATCCCTACATTGATTTCTTCGTGAATTTCCGCGTGCAGCGCGCCCGTCTTTTCCTCAAATATGTGCACATTACCAAAGGATTATTTGGCTATGAATACATGGCTGTGCCCAATTACCCAATGAAAGACGGTGGCATTATGTTTGGCCTGCAATGGCGCTTTCATGATTAATACAGAAACCCAAAAAGCCACAAAGGAATCACATTGTCTGATCCGATTTCAATATCATCCTTAACAATAAAAGCATTCTGTTTTTGGGGGATTTGTTTCCTGCCTTTTGATTTTCCACCAATTTCAAAAAAACTATCCATAAAGCGGAAATCGCATACATCTTCAAGAAATACAGAACCAATTTTAGAAAGCTGATTATAAAAAAAGGTCTCCCTCAAATTCCCTGTATCAGGCTGATGCACAGATAAACTAAACATCAGATTGGGGTTTTCAGCAAATATTTTCCCGGGCTTTCCCAGGCTGTTAATCCCTTTATCTTCATGATAAGCAAGATTAAGCAAATCCGATTGAGACAAATACTGAAGATAAGATTTCATCGTGTTGATGCTGATTCCACTTCTTTGGCTCAGCGAATTCATATTAGGCTTAAAGGGAACTGAATTACTGATAATAGAAAGCAGTTTCTTTAATAAAACTACATTCTGGGGAGGCACGGCAGCAAATTGCGGAATATCAATTTCAAGAACAGTAAGAATAGCCTCGCTTAGTTTTTGATGAAATGTATTCAGGTTTTCCAGAAAAAACGGATAATATCCATGTTGCAGATAATCCTGAAAATAAGCCAACGGCTTTATCTCCCTGATAATTTCCATTTCCGTTTCGATGTGATGATCACGAACATCCTCAAAAGCAAACACAGGAAAGCTGATGCCTGTGCGCATCGCAATATATTCCCTGAACGACAATCCCGGCATATCGTACACGACCGACCTTCGGCTTAAATCCGCTTTGGCTTTTTGCAAATGCAATAAAGAAGAGCCCGTATAAACCAGTTTAAGAGAGGGAATGTCATCATAAACATTCTTCAGCTCCTGAGCCCAGTTTTGATAACGGTGTACCTCATCCAAAACCAGCAATTCCCCTCCCCGCTGACTAAAAGTCAGAGCCAGGTCATATAGGCTGTTGGTGCTGAAATACAAATCATCGAGGCTGGCATATAAAACCCGGTTTCCGGCCGGATAATTCATCCGGATGTACTGCAAAAGCATGGTTGTTTTTCCAACACCCCGGGCACCCCGAATCCCAATCAAACGGTCCGACCAATCAACTTTTGAGACAAACGACCTGATCTTTTGTGTTTGAACCAGGGCATATTTTGCATAAAACTTTTGTTGCAACACTTCCATACGTGCATATTTATCAATGCAAAGATAATAATTTTTAATAAAAATATCAATGCATTGATATTTTTTTAGCATAAAATGTATTTCCACTGATAATTCCCTGAAACTGCCCCCTCCTGCCCTTCTCTTCTAAAACTAATTTAGAATAATGTTGCATCATCATTTTGCTAAACAAGATGTACATTTGTGTGTTTAAACATGATACCATACCGAAAAATCAATCTATTAAAATATGAGCAAATTAAGCTACACCCTGATCATTGCGTTTTTGATGCCTTTTGCCGTTCAGGCACAGGAAAGCATCAGCGCAGAAGAACTAAAAAAAAGCATTTCATATCTGGCGAGCGATGAATTGGCCGGACGCAAACCCGGCACAAAAGGCGATACCCTTGCCGCGGAGTTTATCCGCGATCATTTTCAAAAATCCGGTGCGAAACTGCTTTTCCTCGATGGTTTTCAGGAATTTGAAGTTACCACAGGCGTTCATGCCGGTGAAAACAACAAATTGGTATGCCGTGATTTTTCTGCCATTCCGAAACAAGATTTTATTCCGGTGGGCTTTTCAGCAAACGCCAGCCTAAAAGCTCCGGTTGCTTTTGCCGGTTACGGCCTGAGCTTTAGCAACGACACATTAAAATGGGATGATTATCAAGGCATTGAAGTAAAAGGCAAATGGGCCATTATTATGCGAGGCGATCCGATGCCCGGAAGCAACGACAGCCCTTTTATCCCTTTCAGCAGCGAACGCGATAAAGTATTGGCCGCCAAAGATAATGGTGCAAAAGGCGTTATTTTCGTTGATGGAGCATCCACAGCAAAAACCGACGAAATGCGCGAAATGAATTTTGACAAAAGCATCACCGATGCCGGAATACCTGTGCTGCAAGCCAAACGCTTTGTAATCGATCAAATTATTGCACCATCAGGGAAAACCGTGACAGAAATTGAAAAACAAACGATCGAAAATTTTGAACCCCAGTCGTTTGAGTGCAAATCGCCGGTTGAAGGCCAAGCAGAGGTTGTACGCGACGAACTGACAACTTTTAATGTGGGCTCATGGATTGAAGGAAGTGATGAAAAGCTGAAAAACGAATATATTGTTGTGGGTGCGCATTACGACCATCTTGGCATGGGCGGTTACGGAAGCGGAAGCCGCATGCCAGACACCAATGCCGTGCACAATGGCGCCGATGACAATGCTTCGGGCGTGGCGGCAGTTATGGAGCTCGCTGAGCAAATTGGTTCGTTGGATACAAAACCCGACCGTTCCATCATTTTCCTTGCTTTTGGCGCCGAGGAAATGGGATTGCTGGGCAGCAAATATTTTATCGAACACCTCCCTGTTCCGGCAGATCAAATCAAAGCCATGATCAATATGGATATGATCGGACGTTTGAAAAGGGACCATATGCACATCTCGATTGGCGGGACGGGCACAGCAAAAGAAAGCAAAGGGATTCTGGAACAACTTCTGAAAAACAGCGAACTCAGTGCGGGAATGTCGCCCGAAGGATTTGGCCCTTCCGACCATGCTGCCTTTTATGGTGAAAATATCCCGGTTTTCTTCATCAGCACAGGTGCGCACAGCGATTACCATACGCCCATGGATGATGTGGAATTTATTGATGCAGATGGCGCGGAACTGGTGAGCAATTTTGTTTATCAGCTTCTTGATACGCTAAGCGATAAGTCAACAAGGCTTACATTCCAGGAAGCAGGTTCAAGCAAAAACAAGGCGCGTCATGGATACAGTTTTAAGGTAACTTTTGGCATCATGCCCGATTTTACTGCCGAAGCAGGCGAAGGCATGAGCGTTGGCGGTGTGCGTCCGGGCGGCCCGGCGCATAGTGCAGGCATGCTTAAAGGCGACCGTATTGTTGCCATCGATGGCAAAAAAGTTGCGGACATTTATGAATATATGGCACGCCTGAAAAAACTGAAAGCCGGTCAAATCGTAACCGTTGATGTTCTTCGTAACGGAAAGAAGGAAGTTTTGATTATTCAGTTGTAAGTTTTATTGTTTTATTCTTATATTTGTAATATAAAATTTCAAATTTCCTCTAAACAGATGAAAAGGATTGTATTGCTCACCCTTGTTTTTTTCAACATGTTTTTGTTGCTGGGACAAAAGCAAACAATCCCTTATACCCTCGATGATCGTGACCGCTTGATCAAAATAGAATCAAAGCTTAATAGTATCGAGGTAGAAATGAACGCACGCTTTAAGGCTGTTGACGAAAAGTTTGCGTCGCTTGAATATCGGTTTGATGCGATAGACCAGAACTTTGATGCAATTGACCAGAGATTTAATGCAATTGACCAAAGATTCAAATCAATTGACCAAAGATTCAAATCAATTGACCAAAGGTTTGATTCCATTGAAAGGGAACTAAGCTCTATTAAAACCTTCCTTTTTTGGGGCTTTGGCATTTTGTTTGGCTTCTTCACATTTTTGATGGGCTTTGTGCTGTGGGATCGCAGAAGCATGATAAAGCCTGTTCGTGATGATGTGGAGGCACTAAAAGAAGAAAACAAAAGGCTCAAGGAGATTTTCAGGGAACACGCCAAAGACCAGCCGCAACTAAGAGAAATTTTAAAAAATGCAGGTATCCTATAAACAAAAACCCGGAACAAAAATCCCGGGTTTTTCTTTTTTATGAATACGAACTACAGGTTTTTCCTGCGCGCATTTACATATTCAGCAGCCGCTAAAGCTGCGATTGTCCCATCAGCAACAGCGGTCGTAACCTGACGGTATTTTTTTGCTATGGAATCACCGGCAGCAAAAACACCGGGCAAACTTGTGTGCATGTCTTCATCGACCACAATTTCTTTCCGCTCGTTCAGCTCCAGCTTTCCTTCAAGGCTCTCGGTATTGGGGATATATCCGATAAACACAAAAACCCCATCAATTTCCTTTTCGTAGGATTCACCGGTTTTCAGGTTTTCGAGCGTCACTTTTTGCAGCTTTTCATCACCCAAAAACTCTGTTATTCGGGTATTCATTATAAAACTGATTTTGGGATTTGCTTCTGCTTCGGCCACATAATGCTCAAAAGCCTGCCATTTATCCAGCATATGAACCACCTCAACTGAAGTGGCGTATTTGGTAAGCGAAACAGCTTCTTCGAGCGCCGTGTTTCCGCCACCAACTACAATGATATTTTTATCCTGAAAGAAATCGCCATCGCAGGTAGCACAATAGGAAATGCCTTTTCCGCGCAGTTTTTGTTCCCCGGGCACACCCAATGGACGTGATTTTCCTCCAGTGGCTAAAATCAGTGCCCCGGCAGTATAAACTTCTTTTCCGTTTACCTCAACACGCTTTGTATCGCCTTGCATATCGCAAGCAGTAATACTCAGGTTTGATTTCAGTTTGCAGCCAAATGATTTGGCCTGCTTTTTCATTGTATTGGCCAACATATAGCCACTGGTGGCCTCAACTCCCGGATAATTGGCAATTTCGTGGGTCAAAATCAGCTGTCCTCCTGCCGCTCCTTCATTGAGAATCAATGTTTTCATCTTTGCTCGCGAAAGATAAATGCCTGCTGTAAGTCCTGACGGGCCTCCGCCGACAACTATTACATCAAAATGATTTTTGTCCATGATACTTTGTTATACGACAAACGGAAAGACCGGAATTGCCCGTCTTTCCGTTTGCACAGATTTATTGAAATTATTCCGGCTTACCAAATTCCTGGTTCAGGATGCCTGAAACCTGATCCATGTTCTGGATACTGGACGTTGCTTTGACAATCTTGCCATTCTTATAGTAAACGGTAAATGGAAGCCCCATAAAGCCACGACATTCCGGAGCATTGCGTATTACCTCAGCATCCGGAATATCAAATTCCATATCAGCAAATTTCACATGCTCATATTCATCTTCCAGTTCTTCCATAATTTCATAAACAGGTAAACACATAGGCCCCATGCGGCCACAGCATACCATTACATTTTCATTTTCTTCGATCATCTTTTTGTGATCGGCTTTTGAATTGAGGTGCGTTAAATTTGTATAAAGCATATTAATAATTTTTTGTTCTGGCCTTTATCTCTTAAAAACCATACCAAATGCAATTTTAAATCTAAATATGTCAATATATCCATTCAAAGCAGGACAAATCGTCAGAATTGACACTAAGGCAGCCCTGAAAAGCAAAATCAAACGAAGGAAAACCCGAAAATTTTCATAAACTGAATCCTTTTAGATTATATTTGCGGTTCACTCTCAATACGAATCAATATGAGGAAATTTCTTTATATCCTGTTTCTCGGAAGCATATTTGCTTCAGGATTACATGCACAAAACCAGCCGAATGATTTCAACTGCTTTACAATAATTGCAGGCAAAGACGCAACGACTACCGGTGATATTCTGGCAGCACACAATGAAGATGATTATGGTGATTATGTTGTGAACTTTTATAAGGTCCCCAAGCGAAAATTTAGTGATAGCGATGTGGCCACATTTAAAAACGGAGCACAAGATCCTCAGCCGGAAGAAACCCAAGCCTATTTATGGATCAATATGCCCGGACTGGATTTCTCCGATTCCTATTTCAACGAATCCGGGCTTTGTATTTTTTCCAACGCCTGTAGCTCACGAGAAGACCGTGGAGAACTTACGGACGGCGGAATTGGCTATTGGCTGCGCCGTTTGATGGCCGAAAGGGCAGGCAATGCGCGTGAAGCAGTTAAGATTGGAGGTGCACTTATCGAAAAATACGGCTATTACAGCAGTGGCCGCTCCTACTCAATTGCCGGACCGAAGGAAGCCTGGCTGCTTTCGGCGGTAAACGGAAAACATTGGGTTGCACAGCGTATTCCCGCTGACAAAATCATGATACTGCCCAACTACTATATCATCCACGAAGTAAACCTAAGCGACACAATGAATTTTTATGGCAGTGATGATATAATCACGTATGCACAGGAACGCGGATGGTATAATCCGGAAACAGATGGTCCCTTTGATTTTGCCAAAGCATACAGCGATCAGGAAAACCTCATCCATCCCAATAACATCACACGGCAGTGGGGCGCACTACATCTGCTTGCAAAAAAAGACTTTAAAGCCGGCGATGAAATTCCTTTTGCTGTGGAGCCAAAAGAAAAAATCTCTCCTGAAATGCTGATGAAAGTATTGGCGTATCATCATGAAGGCACAGAAAAAGACCTGACAGAAAATTACGAAAAAGGAGACCCGCACAATCATGGCGAATATACCATTTGCACAAGCCATACGCAATACGGTATTGTAGCCGAGCTGCGACAGGACTTACCTGCTGAAATGGCCACCAGAATATGGATTGCCCCTTTCCGTCCCTGCGTAAATCCTTTCCTGCCCTGGTATCCCGGCCTGCAAGAAATTCCTGCTGCTTACACACAAAACGATAATGACTGGGCAAACGCCCTGCAACATCATTTTGATGAAACAGCTGACTACAGAGAAAAATATCCCGAATCGGTTCATTGGCAGTTTGTGGATTTTGCCGCTTCAATTGATGATGATTATAAAAACAAAATCAATGATGTACGTGAAGCCAAATCGAAAAAGCAGAAAGCAATCCAAAAACGTACGGACAAAGCAGAAAAAACGGCAGTGAAAACAGCAAAAAACAATCCGGAAAAGCTTGCTAAGAGCTTATATGAGATAACAAACCGTGAACTTACGAACGAATCGGCAAATAAATAAACCACCATTACACCAATATCATGAAGAGATCTTTATTAGCGATTTTGATTTCCTTTTTAGTTATTTCAGTTACCTCCTGTGATTCAAATAAAACGGATTTAGCTGACAAAGTAAATCCATTCATCGGCACCGGAGGCCATGGCCACACTTATCCCGGAGCAGCCGCTCCGTTTGGCATGGTTCAGTTGAGCCCCGATTCCCGTCTGGACGGTTGGGACGGCTGTGGTGGATATCATTATTCCGACAGTGTTATTTATGGGTTCAGCCACACCCACCTCAGCGGCACAGGTGTTTCCGATTATGGCGACATACTGATCATGCCAACTACCGGAAAACTGCACCTCAACAATGGAAGCAAAGCCGGGCATCAAAACGGATATGCCAGCAAATTCAGTCATAAAAATGAAAACGCTACTGCCGGATATTACGAAGTAATGCTCGAAGATTATAACATCAAAGCGGAATTAACCGCTACGGATCGCACGGGCATGCACCGCTACAGCATCCCTGAAAACGAAGCTTGCCACATTGTCCTCGACCTCATCCATCGTGACAAAGTACTTGATGCCTGGATCAAAATTGTCAGCGATACCCGCATCGAAGGTTACCGTCATTCACAGGCGTGGGCCGAGAAACAAATGCTGTTTTTTGTGATGGAGTTCTCCAAACCTTTCAGCAGTTTTGGCATTCAGGAAAATGATAATCCGGAAGAAGGCAAAAAAGAAGCCAAAGGAGAATCATTGGTAGCATGGTTTGATTTTGACATGCCACAGGGTGGTGAAATCCTGGTGAAAACCGGACTTTCAGCAGTAAGCATTGAAGGTGCGGCACTCAATCTGGAAACTGAAAACCCGGATTGGGATTTTTCTGCCATTTATAAAAAAACAAAGGAAAAATGGAATAGGGAACTCAGCAAGATTAAAGTTGAAGGCAGCACAGCCGATAATCAGGAAATATTTTATACCGCACTCTATCACAGCATGCTAAACCCCAATATCTATATGGATGTGGATGGGAAATACCGTGGCCGCGATCTGGAAATCCACCAAACGGATGGATTTGAAAATTATACGGTTTTCTCGTTATGGGACACTTATCGCGCTACGCATCCGCTGTTCACGATTATCGACCAAAAACGCACCAACGATTTCATCAATACATTTATCAAGCAATGGGAACAAGGAGGTTTACTGCCTGTTTGGGAACTGTCGGCCAACGAAACCAATTGCATGATCGGCTATCATGCCGTTCCTGTAATTGCCGATGCCTGGATCAAAGGCATTCGTGGATATGATGAACATAAAGCTCTGGATGCTATGATTACGAGCGGCATGCAGGATATCCGTGGCAGCAATTATTATCGCGAATACGGTTTTATTCCGGCAAATCTGGCAGGCTCGTCTGTTTCCGTTACCTTGGAATATGCTTATGACGATTGGTGCATTGCTCAGATGGCCCGGGAAATGGGCGATATGGAAACATACAAAGCTTATTCTGAACGTGCTCAATATTACAAAAACATGTTTGACCCGGAAAGCGGCTTTATGCGTCCCCGCCGCAATAATGCCTGGATTGAGCCTTTTGATCCCAGGGAAGTCAACTTCCATTATACCGAAGCCAATTGCTGGCAATATAGCTTTTATGTACCGCAGGATATAGAAACATTTGCCATGATGCTTGGAGGGAAGGATGCTCTTTCAGCAAAACTTGACAAGCTTTTTACCGAAAAAACAGAAACAACCGGGCGCCATCAGGCAGATATCACCGGACTAATCGGGCAATATGCACACGGAAACGAGCCCAGCCATCACATGGCTTATCTTTATGATTATACCGGACAACCTTGGAAAACACAGCAAAAAGTACGGCAGATTATGGCCGATTTTTATACGACCCAACCCGACGGCCTTATTGGTAATGAAGATTGCGGCCAAATGTCATCCTGGTATGTATTCAGTTCCATGGGGTTTTATCCTGTGACACCCGGAAGTGATATATACGCATTGGGAAGCCCGGTTTTCGACAAGGCAAGCATCCGGTTGGAGAACGGAAAAACCTTTGTTCAAACTGCTGAAAACAACAGTCCTAAAAACATTTATGTACAAGAGGTTTTCCTGAACGGGAAAAAATGGGCAAACAATTATATCCGTCATGAGGATATTATGAATGGCGGCCGTTTGCATTTCGTAATGGGCCCTAAACCAAATAAAGAAAGAGGCACACAAAGCGATAATTTCCCTCCAAGTAAAATTGGGGAAAACCTTATCATCCCTACGCCCTATTTTATTGCTGATGGCCAAACCTTCAAAAAAACAACTGAAGTGGGTATGGGCTGTGCTGCGACTGATGAAGTAAGCATCCATTTTACCACTGATGGCAGCGAGCCTACAGAAGACTCCAAAACTTACACACAGCCTATCACAATCCACAAAACAACAACGTTTAATGCAATAGCCATTGATAAAGAAGGCAAAAAAAGCCGTTTGAGTACCGGGACTTTCTACAGAATACCGGAACACAGAAATATTGAGCTGACAAACAAATACGCCCCACAATATGCTGCCGGCGGCGATATGGCATTGATTGATATGCTGCGGGGAAATGAAAGCTTTGCAACAGGAGCATGGCAGGGCTTCCAATTTAATGACCTTGAAGCTACAGTTGATTTGGGCAAAAAGCAGGAATGCAGCAAACTATCAATTGGATTTATTCAGGATATGAAATCATGGATATTTATGCCCAAATGGGTTGATTTTTACGGCTCAACTGATGGCAAAAGCTTTCATAAACTTGGTCGGGTCCAAAACGATATACCGATGAGGCAGGAAGGAGGAATCGTAAAAGAATTTGATCTCAATATCAAACCACAAAGGTTAAAAGCTGTGAAGATAATCGCTAAAAACATCCAATATTGCCCCGAATGGCATTTGGGCGCGGGCGGCAAAACCTGGCTTTTTGCTGATGAAATCACGATAGATTAGAACCAAATAAATAATAAACTCATAAGCCATTGTTTGCCTGAAAACCGCAAACAATGGTTTTTTGAGTTTATAAAAATTCGATTACCCCGATATTTTTTCAGATAAAGTCCAAAAAAAAAACGAAAAAACATTTCACACATATACAGCTTTACATATCTTTGCAGCTTTAACCAGAGCTAATCATGGAACTTTATATAGTTATTACAGTTTATATCATTGCTGCCTTTTACTTTTCACGCCAGGCAATGTACTACGAAATCAGTGGTTTTAAGGTATTTATCCTATCCATCTTGTTAACTCCGCTAGTTGGCGCCATTATACTTTATAATTCGCCCAGAAAAATCATGTTTAAGGTAAAACAGTATAAATGCCCCTCATGCAACTTTTCTTTCACAGAATTCCACGAACAATGCCCACATTGTGCCAAGGAAGGGAAAAAAGTTCGGCTTCAAGAGAAACTCAGGGACATGACCTGATCTTTCTTTTTATCTTCGTAGCAAATCATCTGTTATGAAGAATCCTGTTCTGAAATCATTACTTTTCTTGCTTTTAATCCCATTTCTTGCTTCTTGCCTTCAAAAGCCTGCCGCTGATCTATTGCATCAGCAATTGAACACGCATTGGCAGCTCAAATTAGCCGATACGCTTATCGGGGCAAAAGTACCCGGATGCGTGCATACCGATTTAATGCTGGCAGGAATAATCGATGACCCTTTTTTCCGCAGTAATGAAGACAGCCTGCAATGGATTTCGCGCCTTAATCCCGTTTATCAATGTACTTTCCGGGTTCATCCCGACATCCTAAAACAGGAACAACAAAGCCTGAAATTTCATGGAATTGATACTTATGCAAAGGTATTCCTAAACGGCCATGAATTAACCAAAACCCTAAATGACAGCTGCTTAAACAATATGTTCCGTATTTGGGAATTTGATGTAAAACAGCTTTTAATTCCCGGCGAAAACACACTGAGCATCCATTTTTTTGATGCAGAAAAATCCGACAGCCTCAAAGCGGCATCTCATTTTGTGCAATATCCCGATCAGCGTGCATTCAGCCGCAAAGCTCCCTATCAATACAACTGGGACTGGGGACCAAAATTCGTAACGAGCGGCATCTGGAAACCCGTTGAACTGATTGGATGGTCTGAAATTCAAATTGTTGGCAAAAACTTTATTACCAAAGATATCACTGAACATTCAGCGCAAACAGAGCTGATCCTTGAAATTGAAAGCTCTAAAAATCAGGATGTAACACTAAAGCTTGAAATCATAAACCCTTCAAACAGGCAGATATTGCAAAAAACAGTTCAGAAAAAACTGGACTCCGGATTTAATTCCATAAAAATCCCACTCAAAATCCCTGATCCCGAACTTTGGTGGTGCAATGGACAAGGCAAAGCAAAACTTTATACGATAAAGGCAGCAATCCATTCGGACAGCAATAGCGATAAGCTGGAATTCCGTGCAGGAATCCGAACCATTGAACTGCAACAGAAGCCGGATGATGAAGGCAAAAGCTTTCGCTTTGTTTTGAACGGAAGGCCGGTTTTCATTAAAGGCGCAAATTATATCCCGCAGGATAATTTCACAAACCGAAGCAGCGATGAGCAATACGAAAGGCTTATCCTGCAAGCCAAAAACGCCAATATGAACATGCTACGTGTATGGGGTGGAGGCTTTTACGAAAACGATATTTTTTATAAACTCTGCGATGAAAACGGTATAATGGTGTGGCAGGATTTTATGTTTGCATGTAATTTGTATCCCGGCGATTCTTCTTTCCTGAAAAATGTGCGCCATGAAGCCCGCGACAATATCCGCAGAATCCGGCATCACCCGAGCCTGGCTTTATGGTGCGGCAATAATGAAATCAAAGAAGGCTGGTTTAACTGGAGCTGGCAAAAAAGCCTGGGATATTCTGCAGAAGATTCTTCCCGCGTTTGGGCAGATTACCAGAATATTTTCCATAAAATTTTGCCTGAGGAAATTTCGCAATGGAGCTGCGGAATTGACTATCACCCCTCCTCGCCTGCCAATGGCTGGGGTCGGGAAATCAGTTTGCATGAAGGCGACCTGCATTATTGGGGCGTATGGTGGGGCGCCGAACCTTTTGAGATGTATATCAAAAAAACCGGACGTTTTATGAGCGAGTATGGTTTCCAGACGTATCCCGATATACAAAGCATTCGGGATTTCAGCCTCCCGGAAGACCGCTACCGAAACAGCCCGGTGATGCAAACCCACCAAAAACATCCGCGCGGCGAAGAACTGATCGAAACCTATATGCAGCGAGATTTTCAAGTGCCTGAAAACTTCAAAGATTATATTTACGCAGCCCAAATGCTGCAGGCATACGGAATCGGAATGGCCATCGAAGCACACCGAAAGCAAATGCCCCGCTGTGGCGGCACACTTTACTGGCAGCTTAACGATTGCTGGCCGGTTATCAGCTGGTCATCCATTGATTATTACGGACGCCCAAAAGCACTGCATCATCAGGTACGCAGGGTGTTCAAAAACACAATCATCCCTATGGAATGGACAAACGACACGCTCAGGGTTTATGTCGTTTCCGATACGGCACAAAATTTTGATGCACAAGTTCGAATTTCATTATTTGATCAAAATAACGAATGCCATCAATTGGCGGATAAAAATATCCGGGTACAAAATGGCAGTTATATAATTTATGAAATCCCAAAATCAGAGATTGGTCATTTTGATGAAAATGCTTCAATCGCATATGCAAAACTTGAAAACGCAGGACAGATCATATCGGAAAATCATTTCTTCTTTGAAAAACCGAAAAACCTGAAGCTTCGAATGCCTGAACCGGAATTTGAAATAATCAGCGATGATGCAGGCAATTTCCTGACGGTGGAAAGCCTCGAAACGATTTACGGCCTGCACCTCTATTGCGATTCCTTATATCTGGATTTGAGCGATAATTATTTCGATATGTATCCGGGCGAGAAAAAGACTTTAAAAATCAATAATGAAAGCACCATCACAGAAGATATGATCCGTTTCAACAGCATAAATCAAATAAATTTGCAGGAATGATAAAAAAAGCCTTTTTGATAACCCTATGCGCCTTTGCCTTTTCTTTTTCACAGGCAAAAGTTACGGACAGCCTGAAAATCATGACTTTCAATATCCGCTACGATAATCCGCATGACGGCGAAAACCGCTGGGATACAAGAAAGCCACTGGTTAAGGGAATCTTCCTGCAGGCGGATGCAGATATCATATGCATACAGGAAGGCTTGTACCATCAGGTAATGGGAATACAGGCCATGCTGCCCACGTACAAACGTATCGGCACAGGGCGCGATGACGGCAAATTAGGAGGCGAATTCTGTGCCATTTACTATCGGATCGACCGCTTTGAAGCGGACACTTCGGGCACTTTCTGGCTTTCGGAGCAGCCCGATGTTCCGGGCTCAAAAAGCTGGAACACAGCCTGCACACGCATTGTCAGCTGGGCAAAATTCACAGATCTGTCCAGCAGGAAAAGCCTTTATGTCCTGAATACACATTTCGATCATATATCGGAACAAGCACGGCTCGAAAGCGCAAAGCTCATCAATAAGTTCTGCGAAAACTGCGGCGAACTCCCTCTTATCCTTTGCGGAGATTTTAACTGTACAGCATCAGCAGCACCGGTTGAAACGCTGAGGCAACAGTTCAACAACAGCAAAACCATAAGCAAAAGCCCACCTGCCGGACCACAATATACTTTTTGTGGGTTCAATGGGAAACCGGAGCACGGCAGTATTATCGACCATATTTTTGTGCGCAATATTGATGCTGTCAAAAGCTTTATGATAATGAACGACCAATATGATTTCAATAAAAAAACCATTCCTTCAGATCATTTGCCAGTCAGGGTAGAAATCCTATACTGACTCATTTGTTAACCAAATTAAAATTAAATTTGCATTTCTAACTAAAACGATAAAGCATATGAACCAGAAACCGAATTACACTCTGCCTTTCATCACCGTGATTGGATTGTTTTTTATGTGGGGCTTCATCACCTGCATGAACGATATTTTAATTCCCTACCTGAAAGGCGTATTTGAGCTCACCCATTTTAAAGCAATGCTTGTGCAGTTTGCCTTTTTTGGCGCATATTTTATCGGCTCGGTCATATACTTTATTATCAGCGTAATAAAAGGAGATCCCATTAATAAAATAGGCTATAAAAACGGGATTTTGATCGGATTGCTTATTTCGGCTACGGGCACGGCATTATTTTATCCTGCTGCCGAGCTTAAGCTATTCGGCTTTTTTCTGGCTGCCCTTTTTGTTTTGGGTCTTGGATTTACGCTCCTCCAGATTGCTGCAAATCCCTATGTAGCCATTCTGGGAAGCGAATCCACAGCATCCAGCCGCCTGAACCTGGCTCAGGGCTTTAATTCACTGGGCACAACGGTAGCACCGATTATTGGCGGTTATCTGATTTTTAAGGTTTTTGCCGGTGACAGTTTTCAGGGAGCCGACAGCGTAAAAATACCTTATTTGGTTTTTACAGGATTCTTTCTTCTGCTAGCTCTCATCATTAAAATAGCTCATCTGCCGCGCTTTATGAACGACGACAACATTGAAACCGGAGCTGCCGCATTGCGCTACCCACAATTGGTTTTTGGTATGATTGCCATTTTTATGTACGTAGGCGGTGAGGTCAGCATCGGCAGTATTATGATCAGCTTTTTGGGTCTGGAAAGCATTGCCGGCCTGAGCGAACAGGACGCCAGCACCTATGTTGCTTTTTATTGGGGCGGCCTGATGATCGGGCGCTTTTTGGGTGCCGTATCGCTTAGCGACATGAAAAACAAAAACCTGAAAAACCTCATTATGGCAGGCATTCCGCTTCTGGCATTTTTCGTTATTTGGGGCACAAACGGCATCTTGATTGCAGGGATTTATTCCATCTTCCTCGTGGCGAACTTAATGGCTTTTATGCTGGGCAAATCGCTCCCGCACAGGACTTTGTTTATCTTTTCCGTTGTTGCCGTCGGTTTATTGATTACCACACTGCTTACCAGCGGCATGGTTGCCATGTGGACTGTTATCGGAATTGGTTTGTTCAACAGTATTATGTGGTCCAATATTTTCACACTGTCCATCAACGGCCTGGGCAAATACAAAAGCCAGGGCAGTTCCCTTTTGGTGATGATGATCCTTGGTGGCGCCATTATCCCTCCAATTCAAGGCGCATTTGCTGATTCCATCGGCGTGCACGCATCATTCTTTGTGCCGATTATCTGTTATCTCTATCTGGCCTTCTACGGTTTGAAAGGATACAAACCCAAAATTGCTGCCGAATAAACACACATAAAAAAACGTCCGATCGTATGACCGGACGTTTTTTTTTGATTTGAAAGCACCAACTAAAGAATTTTCTTACGGGCTTTTTTCACAGCTTCTTTATAAGCCTGCCTGCGCGTTTCGTTGATGAGAAATTCATTCAGTTTGTCATCAAAAGCAATTTGTGTTTCATCCAATTTTTCAATTTCAGACTTCTCTTTTTTGCCTGCGCTGATTTCCCTTTCGAGATGCTGGCGTGATTTCTCCAGACGAACAAATTCATCGGCAAAAGCATCAATTTTCGCCTGGTCCTCGGCGCTGAGTTCTTCATCTATTTGTGCCGGGGCATTAACACCCTGCTGGCCTGTTGTGCCTTTTTTGGATTCCTTGCAAGCAGTAAAGCTCACAAAAACAGCTAAAAGGGCAACAATAATTACATAAGCTGATCTTTTCATTTTGATAGATTTATTTTTTATTCAACAATTTTCATTTCTTCGACGAGATGACCTGCTCCGGCAAATTTATCAATGATAAAGAGGCAGTAGCGCACATCAAGGGTAATGTTTCGGCATTGGTCAGGATCATACATCATATCGCTCATCGTGCCTTCCCAGTTGCGGTCAAAGTTTAAACCAATCAGGCGGCCATCGGCATTGAGCACAGGCGAACCGGAATTACCGCCGGATGTATGGTTGGTTGCAATGAAACCGACATGCATTTTACCGTCATCATCGGCATAGCGCCCGTAATCTTTATTTTCATACAATTCCTTGAGCTTGTCTTCCACAACATAATCATAGATGTCCGGATTTTCTTTTTCCATGATCCCTTCCAAAGTAGTAAAATGACGGTAATTCACCGCATCGCGTGGCTGATATCCATCCACATTGCCATAAGTGACCCTGAGCGTAAAGTTTGCATCAGGGTAAAAACGGCGGTCGGGTTCCATTTGCATTTGGGCTTTCATATAAATACGCTGTAAGCTGTCCAAACGGTCGCCTGTTGCAGCCAGTCCCGGGCGGATTGTTTCCAGGAAAAAATCAACAAAAGAATTGGCCAATTGATATGCCGGATCCTTCAGGATTTTCTTGTATTTGCTTTTCTTGAATGATTTCAGGAAATCCTCTGCTTTTTCTTCTGAAGCAAAAATGGATTTACTGAAAAGTTTATCGGCATAGGCTTCAAAATCACCTTCGTATTTCTTATTGATTTCCCTCAGGCTTTCAGGCTGCCATTTTGCCGGCAGTTCAGTAGCCATTTTATGCAACATCACAGCAGTAACTTCCCGGTCAATCGGCTGGTGATAATCTTTAAAATGTCCTTTTGCCGCATTGCTCAGGCTTTCAACCAATTCTTTGATTTTGGTTTCATCGGCATCCTTTTTCTCACAAACACGCACCAGTGCTGAGAATGAACGTGCATAGCGCATAATTTCAACACCAAATAAGCCGGCTTCTGCAAGGTAGGTATAGGCCAGGTCCAGATCGCTGTATTTTTTATAGGTTTTTTCAAAATCCGGGATCAGTTCTCCATATTTTGCTTTCCGTTCGGCATTGGCATCTGCCCATTTTTCAAAATCCTTTTCGTATTTCTGTTTTTTATCAATGGCATTCAGGCGTTTGATGCCCCGGTTTTCTCCCTGCCATTTTTTCCAGCCGTTTGCAACTCCGGCATATTTCGCAGCATATTTAATACGTACGGCAGGGTCTTTTTCCATGTATTTGTTCATAACGTCCAGTCGTTTGCCGCGCAAGTCGATACGTACCGGATTGGTTATCTGTGTAGTATGACTTACCGCATAGGAAGGGATGTATTGTTCGGTACTGCCCGGATATCCAAAAACAAAAGTAAAATCTCCTTTATCAACACCTTCAAGGCTGACTTCGAGATATTTCTTTGGTTTATAGGGTACATTGTCTTCGCTGTACTCAGCCGGTTGGTTGTCTTTGTTTGCGTAGATACGGAATACAGAAAAATCACCAGTATGGCGTGGCCACATCCAGTTATCAGTATCGCCACCGAATTTACCAATATTAGAAGGGGGAGCACCTACCAGGCGCACATCTTTAAACACCTCATTTACAAAGAGGTAGTACTTGTTTCCTGAATAGAAAGGCTTTACAACTGCCTCATAATGTGTATCTTTTGTGGCTTCTTCCTTAATTCCTTCGATGTTTTCCTTGACTTTCTTAAAACGGTCGTTTTCGCTCATCTCATCAGTAACATCAGCAAGTGCTTTTTCTGTTACATCTTCCATGCGCACCAGAAAAGTAGCTGTAAGTCCCGGGTTGGGCAGTTCTTCGCTACGGTTCATGGCCCAAAAACCATCGGTGAGATAATCGTGTTCCACAGAGCTGTGCTTCTGGATCTGTCCGTAACCGCAATGATGGTTGGTTAAAAGCAGCCCTTGGTCAGAAACCAGTTCGCCGGTACAGCCTCGGCCAAAAATGACGATTGCATCCTTGAGGCTGGAATGATTGGCACTATAAATATCTTCGGCAGTAATACGCATACCCATTTCCTGCATTTCCTTTTCGTTGAGGCTTTGCAGCAGGATTGGCAGCCACATTCCCTCTCCGGCCAGCAGGCTCAGGCGCATCATCAGGAATGCGGAAATCATTAAAGTAGTAAGAACTTTTTTCATCATTTGTGTATTTGTTTGTTATGGTATTTACTTTGTCATTTCGTTGATAATATCCTCAACGCTAATACCTTCGGCCTCAGCCTTAAAATTGCGCACAATCCGGTGCCGCAGGATGATTGTAGCCACGGCCTGCACATCTTCGATATCCGGTGAAAATTTCCCGTTCAGCGCGGCATGGCATTTTGCCCCGATAATCAGGTATTGACTGGCACGCGGACCGGCACCCCAATTAAGGTATTGCTTCGCCCAGGGATGCGCATCATCCGTATTGGGACGCGTTTTGGCACTCAACTTTACCGCATATTCATAAACATTATCGGCAACAGGGATTTTCCGCACCAGATTTTGGAAGAAACGGATTTCTTCGGCAGACATGACCACTTGTGGAGATGCATCCCGATCAGTAGTGGTTTGTTTCACCACTTCCACTTCCTCATTAAATGATGGATAATCGAGCAAGATATTGAACATAAAACGGTCGAGCTGCGCTTCAGGCAATGGGTAAGTACCCTCCTGTTCAATCGGGTTTTGTGTTGCCAAAACAAAAAAGGGTTTATCGAGAGGATAATTTTTTCCGGCAACGGTTACTGATTTTTCCTGCATGGCCTCCAGCAAAGCCGATTGCGTTTTGGGAGGGGTACGGTTTATCTCATCGGCGAGGATGATATTGGCAAAAACCGGCCCTTTGATAAAACGGAAACTTTTCTTTTCATCGAGGATTTCACTTCCGATGATATCGCTGGGCATCAAATCGGGCGTAAACTGAATACGGTTATAACTCAAGCCCAAGACTTTGGCTATGGTATTGACCAGCAAAGTTTTGGCCAAACCGGGAACGCCGACCAAAAGGGCATGTCCACGGCTGAAAATGGAAATCAATACCTGATCGATCACTTCTTCCTGACCGACAATTACTTTACCAATTTCCGTTTTAAGGTTTTTATAGTATTCACGCATTGCCTTTACGGCATCTGCATCGGAATTAAACTGCATCATTTATTCTTTGATTTTCCATTTATGTTGAAAGCCGCAATCGCGGAATTCGCTGCTGATGCGAACAAAGGTTTTTTCGGCCTTTTGCTGCACCCATTCGCTGATATGCTGTGCTTTTTTTGCTTCCAGTGCCCAATCCTGGATTTTGTTGTAATCATCGTCGAGATTTGCACGATGTGCCTGGCTCCTGCTCTTAAGATACAGCAAGCGGTAGGCTTCCGTGTCGTCTTCTGTTTGGAAACTAACCGGTTTGGAGAGTTCGCCCACATCGAGTTTGTCCACAACAAAGAAAAGTTTGGGATCTGTATTAAGTTCTTCGTAAGTAAAACGGTTTGTTCCGGTCATTGGGTTCATAATCATGCCGCCGTTAATCCTGCCCGGATCATCGCTGAAACGGCGCACGGCCTGCTCAAAAGTCATGGAATCGCTGTTAATCAGCTGCGCAACACTATCAAGAAACTGAGCGGCACGTGCCAGTTCAATAGGAGACACTTTCGGGCGCAGGAGGATATGGCGCACATTCACATATTCGCCACGTCGTTCAATTAGCTGAAGGATATGGAAGCCTGCTTTGGTTTCCACAATTTCAGAGATTTCGCCCGGTTCCAGTTGAAATGCTACGGCTTCAAATTCGGGATACAGTTCCCCGCGGCCATAAAGGCCAAGTTCTCCCCCTTTTTTTGCCGAACCCGGATCTTCGGAATAAAGAATAGCCAGTGTCGAAAATGTTTCTCCATCCAAAATCCTTTTGCGCAGGCCACGAAGTTTTTCTTTAATTGCAATTTTCTGCGCCATATCAATTTCGGGCTGACGGACAATCTGTCCGATACTCACTTCCGGTTCCACCATTGGGATACTGTCTTTGGGAAGCGAGCGGAACCATTTACGCACCTGAGATGGCGTAATCATCACATTTGTAGTCAGTTCGCGTTGCACCTGATCTGTCATCATTTGTTCCGTAATGACTTCCTTCATTTCTTCGCGAATATCCGCCATTGACTTTTTATAGTATTCTTCCAGTTTTTCTTTGGAGCCAATTTGCTGGATAAAATATGCCAGCCGGCGTTCCATTTCGGCATCAACCTGTTTTTCCGTCACTTCAACACTATCCAAATCTGCCTGATCGAGCAAAAGCTTTTGATAAAGCATGTTTTCGAGTATGCTGCAGCGCACTTCATCGGCTGTACCGCTGATCCCGCCTTGCATCCGGTATTGAATATACTGTGTTTGGATATCGGAATATAAAATGACATTCTTGCCAACAACGGCAACAACCTCATCAATTACTTGTCCTTTTGGTATGTCATCCTGTGCAAAAAGTCCTGTAATTCCAAACAAACACGCAAAAAGGACAATAAGGTTTTTTTGAGTCATCTTCATTGAAAATCGTATTAATATATTTCTATTTGATTCGTTTGCACTGCCTCGTTAAAAATATCCTGCTGCAATTTTTTTATAAACTGCACCTTTCTTTTATTGATAATCACATTTCGGATATTATCGATTTCGAGGCTAAGCGGGCTGATGCCATCTTTAATTTCATAATCGAAAAAGCGTATCAGGTAAACAAGGGGCGCATCTTTTATTTCAATATAATTATTGTTGCGCAGATAATGTTCCTGATCAAATGTTTGCAAAGGCAGCATCATTTGGATATTGGAAAAATAGAGCCAGTTATCCAGTTCATAAAAAAACTCAACGGCATGATGGGCTGCATATTTCTCAAAAGCTTCCACATCCAGGGAATCTGCTTTTAAGATTTTGCGCATCTCGCGGATCGGCTTAACCGAATCTTCCATCATTTTACAAAAAGCCAGTTTTACAATATGATCTTTGAGCTCGAAATTGCTCTTGTTTTCATTGTAATACTGCTCGATTTCCATTTCCGTTACCAGCGTATCCAGTTCCTGTTCGAGCAATCGGGTTTGATAATGGTACACCAGCAAAGAATTACGGTATTCTTCCAGTTGCTTTTCGAAAGATGTTTGATCGTCGGACAACTGACTTTCGGCTTTTTGCACAACAAGTTGATTGCGCACCCAATTATTGATGTAGGTGCGCACAATGCTGAGGCTGTCTTCGGCAGATGTTCCCTTAGGCACAAGGCTTGTTACATCCGACTCATAAAGATATTTGCTGCCAGCCCGCGCCAGAACATTCTCCCTGACCGGCTGGTTAAATTTCAGCTGATCGCATGAACTCAGCAGGCCCATGAGGATTAATCCCGGCAAGAAAATCTGGAATAAAAAGCCGAATGCTCTGTTTATCATGAATTTTGAATAAAGCCTTAGCGAAAAAACGCCGGCAAAGTATTTTTATTTTAATGTTTGCATCACCTTTGAATCCACATCAACACTATATTTTGCACGCAGTTCTTTCACCCATTCCTGTTCCAGATAATTCTGGTAGTCGGCAGTGATAATTCCACGCGCTTCGTAAAGGGCTTTTGGCTCGGGAGCCAATACACCGAGCAGGCGGACAATACGGATACCGCCCGGTTTGCTGTCCAATCGTGATTGCGGAAGCGCTCCGGCGGCATCCATCATATCTGCGAATTCGTTGACACCCTGCTCATATTTGCCTTTTTCATACTTATAAACAATATTAGTATCGGCATCGAGCATGGCTTTAAGCTGATCATCAGAGGCAAGTTTTTTGATGCTCTTGTTCAGTTTTTTAAGCAGTTTGTCCATGGCTTTGCCTTCGGGGAGGCTGTCGATCTCGAAAATACTGATTTCCTTGCGGTCTTTCCACATATAATCATCTTCATGTTTTTTGTGGAAAGCGCGCAGGCCGGTGGTATCTTTAATGGCTTTGCTCCAAACTATTTCATCAGTAAGGTCGAAAAGCAGGATGCCATCGCGGTATTCTTTTACGAGCAAACGAAACTCGGGGTATTTTTTCTCGAGCTGTTTATCTTCATAATTTCGGCAGCTTTCATCAACGAACTTATAATACTGCGCATTTACATATGCCGGAATTTCTTCTGCACGGCGCGTACTTTGCTCATCGGCAAGGAATTGCGCAAAATCGGCCTGTGTAAAATCTTTATCGGCTAGGCTAAATAGGACTTCTTCCATACCATCGGCTTTTGCCGGATCCCATTTTGCCATAAAAATACTGCTGTCCACAAGCTTGTAAAAGGGTTGCAGGGCCTTAAAGTTTTCTTTTATGCCGTATTCTTTTTTAATACGCGCGATGATCGCTCCTTTGCTAAGCTGTCCGCGCGAATCACGCTTAAGCTTTTGGCGTATTTGCTTTTCTTCTTTGTCGAAGCTACCGATTTCGTCGCGTTCCACAAATTTAATGATATGTATTCCGTAATTGGTACGCACCGGCTTACTGAATTCTCCGGTATCCAGCACGCGAATTGCCTCAATAAATTCGGGGACCATGCGGTTCACACCAAATTTTGGCAATAGGCCCTTGTTCACTTTTGAAGCGCGGTCATCGGAATATTTTTTCACGGTTTCGTTCCAGTTGGCGCCGGCAAGCAATTCTTCATAAGCTGCGTTTGCTTTGTTTTCCACTTCCGTGATGTCGTCTTCGGAGAAGCCCGAAGTAATCCTGAAATAGATATGCGCCACCTGAATGGTTCCAAGTGCAGGGTATTTTCCGGTTGTTTTGATCAGGTGGTAGCCGAAATCGGAGCGCACAGGCATGCTCACTTCGCCCACTTCCAGATCATATGCAGCGGATTCGAAGGGATAAACCATATTAAACACAGTAAAAAATCCCAGATCGCCACGGTTTCCCTTAAGGGCCGGATGGTTTCCCTGTGCGGAACGGTCCTGAGCACTGGGGTCTTCCGAAACCTCAACGGCCACATCATTAAAATCTTCGCCATTCATGATGCGTTTGCGGATTTTCATCATTTTTTTATAAACACGGGCCGTATCTTCGGGCAAAGCATTTTTATCGAGTTTCAGGAGGATATGGCTTGCACGGACATCTTCCTGCATACGTTCATAAGCTTCGGCAACAAGCTCTTCGGTAATGCTTTCATCAACAAAATAAGGTTGGGCCAATTGCTCGCGGTAGCCGGAAAGTTCTTCGGTGAATTTCGTCAGGGTATCCATTCCCCGGTTTTCTGCATCGCGAACTTTAAGCTTAAAGTTAATGTACAGGTCGAGGTATTCATCAATGGATTTTTTATCGACCACCTGGCTGTTTACATTATTTTTGAGATATACGTTCATAAATTCGGCAACAGTCACTTCGTCGCCACCGATATTCATCAAAACACGGTTATCGTTCAGGTATTTTTTTGCCTGGTTCTCTTGTGCAAAAAGCGGACTGATGCCCATTTGGGCTACCAGTGCGATCATCGTAAGAAAAGATAAGATACTTCTGAAGTTATTCATTTTCAATTATTTGTTATTTTCTAATCTATTTTCTGCTGTAGTTTGGTGATTCGCGTGTGATCGTGATATCATGCGGATGGCTTTCGGCGATACCTGCGGCTGTAATGCGCGTAAACTGTTTGGTTCTGAGGTCATTGATATTGGCCGATCCGGTATAGCCCATTCCTGCACGCAGGCCGCCCACCATTTGGTGTACCACCTCGTTGAGCGAGCCTTTGAAAGGAACACGGCCAACGATTCCTTCGGGAACGAGTTTTTTGATATCATCTTCCACATCTTGGAAATAGCGGTCTTTCGAACCTTTTTGCATGGCATCGAGCGAGCCCATTCCACGATATGTTTTGTATTTTCTTCCGTCGAAAATAATAGTTTCACCGGGGCTTTCTTCCACGCCGGCAAAAAGCGAACCGGCCATAATGGAGTGTGCCCCACCGGCAATTGCTTTCACGATATCACCGGTATAACGGATACCGCCATCAGCAATAATCGGAATACCGGTACCTTCGAGTGCTTCGGCAACATTCATAACTGCCGATAGTTGCGGTACGCCAATTCCGGCAATAACCCGGGTAGTACATATCGATCCGGGACCAATTCCCACTTTCACGGCATCTACACCGGCATCTACCAAGGCGCGAGCTGCATCAGCGGTAGCAATATTTCCCACCACCAGATCAACGCCACTGAAACGCTTTTTCATCAAGGCTGCCATTTCAATAACACCCCTGGAATGTCCATGTGCCGTGTCGATAATAATTGCATCGACTCCAGCAGCAACAAGGGCTTCCATGCGGTCGGGCGTATCGGCAGTAACACCCACAGCGGCAGCAACACGCAAACGGCCTTTGTCATCTTTGCAGGCATGCGGGCTTTCCTTAAGTTTGATGATATCGCGATAAGTGATCAAACCAATCAATTTATTCTCTTTATCAACAACCGGAAGCTTTTCGATACGGTGCTTTTGCAGAATGTCGGTGGCTTTTTCAAAGTTCACAAATTCGTGGGTTGTGATCACTTCGCGCGTCATGATTTCGGCGATGGGGCGATGGATATTCCGCTCAAAACGCAAATCACGGTTTGTGATAATCCCGGTGAGGATCTTATTTTCGTTCACAACCGGAATCCCTCCGATTTTATATTCGGCCATAATTGCCAGTGCATCTTCAACGAGCGCATCTTCTTCCAGTGTAACCGGATCGATGATCATACCGTTTTCGGCGCGTTTTACTTTGGTTACATGATTAGCCTGAGCCTCAATCGACATATTTTTGTGCAGGACGCCAATACCCCCTGCCCTTGCAATGGCAATGGCCATAGGCGATTCGGTTACTGTGTCCATAGCAGCGGAAACAACAGGAATACGCAAATTTATATTGCGTGAAAACATGGTTGAAGTATCAACATCGCGCGGCAGCACTTCTGAATATGCGGGCAAAAGCAGTACGTCGTCGTAGGTTAGCCCTTCTCCGGTAATTTTGTTCGTTGCAAATGACATATTATCAAAAATTTTAGCTGCAAATGTATAAAAAATAGACGTTTATCCGAAAACTCACCTGGATTTTGATTTAAAGCCACCAACAACAACAAAATCTTGAAAGACAATAACTTACACAACCAAAAAGCAGGGTATTCACATTTTTTAACAAAGCCTAAAATACACTTTATATGCGGGGATAAACTATTTGGCTGTTGAACTGTTTAAAAAGATGTAAACTATATTCATAAAAATAAATTGTATTTCACCAATTACAATTAAAACCCTAACATTATGACAGACAACAAAGCCGTTGAGATTTTAAAAGAAGCCATTTTGCTCGAGCGCAGGGGCAAAGCATTTTACAGCCAGGTTGCGGAAAACACAAAAAGTGAAGCGGCAAAAAAGATTTTCAGCATGATGGCAGAAGAAGAGGATGAGCATATCCGTTTTCTTTCGCGCCAGTTTAAGCATTACACCCAACATAATGAGTTTCTAAAATCGGAAGCACATGAAGAAGATCCGAATGAAGAAGTAGCGATGAAGGTTTTATCCGAGGAATTCAAGAAGCAGGTTGGCGCTGCCAGTTTTGAGGCCGCCGCAATAGCTTCGGCCATGGATTTTGAAACCCGTGCCGTAAAAGTTTACAGTGATCGGGCCGCAGAAGCGAAAGATCCTTTGGAAAAAGATTTATACCAGATGCTGGCCGATTGGGAAAAGGGACATCATGAAGCACTGAAAAGGCTTAATGATGAATTAAAAGAACAAATCTGGAATGACAATCAGTTTTGGCCTTTTTAATTTATCCTGAAGATTGATTTACAAGCATAAAGCTCACGATAAGTGGGCTTTTTTTATGACAGTTGTTTTATGAGCTCAGCATGTTCGGGATATTCGGCCAGCAGGCTTTCGGTTTCAGCCAGCTCCATATCATCAAATTCAAAGCCCGGCGCAACGGTACACCCCATGAGCGAAAAAGATTCTTTATCTAAGTTTCGGGCTGCAAACCATGTATTGCGGGGCACAACAATTTGTGGGTGGCAATCATTGGCAACATCAAGGCCCAACTTCTTCACAATCAGGCTGCCGTCTTTGAAAATGATAAAAACTTCACAGCCTTTCCCATCGTAATGATGCCAGATTTCGTCTTGCTTAATTTTATGAAAAGCGGAAATATCTTTTTTATCCAGAAGGTAATAAATTGATGTGGCAAATTTTCTGCCTTCCTTAAAGCGTCCGGGCAGCGCATCAGCCGCAATACGTTCATCGCTGCGATAGATTTCACGGAAATATCCACCTTCGGGATGGGCTTTAAGCTGTAAATTCTCGATCCATTCTTGTGCTTTCATGCTTAGGGCGTGTTGTTTTCGACCTTTTGCTGACGCACAGTCTTTGCCCGGTCGTTGATGATATAAATAAGTCGGAAACTCAAAACATTATTATACTGATTGCGCGATTCCAAAAACTCACCGTTTTTATTATAGAAATCACGTGTACGAATTTTTACAAAAGAATATGTATAACGAACATTCATATGAAGCTTTTGATAAATCCGGAAACGGATATCGGCCACACCACTGAAATCCCAGGGTTCGTAAGGGCCGTCCTGCACGCTAACGCCCAAAACTTCTTTGCCGTGTTCCTTTTCGGATATGCCCACCAAACGTCCGACCGACATTCCCAAACCGGCGGTTATCCGGTCTTTATCGTTATAATGAACCAATAAAGGGATACGCACATAATTTAACCGGAGATCATATTCGCCCGTAACTGAATCATTGGGATATTGCGGCGACTGATAACTGCCTTCCTGACTATAAGAAGTTTCCAGGCTAACGCTCCAGCGTTCATTAAAAGGGACAATTGCTGCGGCGCCGAAATTGGCTCCAAACCGGTGAAAACCATAAACTTCATCACCATCAACCTGACTGATATTCAGGCCTCCGATAAGTGCTCCGCGAATAACCTGTGCATGTGCTGTGGTAAAAAACGAAAATAGAAAAGCGAGTAGGGCAAGTCTGTAAATAAGCTTCATAGAATTCATTTCGTTAGCTAACGCAAAAAAACACAATAAATTGCAATTGAGCAAGCCGTTGCGCAATATTATCACAAATCCTTCATAGTCAAACTAATACGCTTTCTTGCCACATCAACAGCCTGTACTTTTACTTTTACATGTTGGTGCAAGCTAACGACATCTGCCGGATCACTCACATAGGCATCGGCCAACTGGCTGATATGCACCAGCCCTTCCTGATGCACGCCCACATCTACAAAAGCCCCAAAAGCAGTAATATTGGTGACGATGCCTGGCAATATCATACCTTCCTTCAGGTCTTCCATTTTATGTACGTGCTCATCAAATTCAAATTTCTTAAAGCCTTTGCGCGGGTCCCTTCCCGGCTTTCTTAATTCGGCAAGAATATCATGCAAAGTAGGCAAACCAACATTTCCGTCCACAAATTGATCCAGCTGCACATTTTTTTCGAGCTCGTCCCAGGCAATAATATCTTCCACTTTTTTGCCGAGGGATTTGGCCATTTTTTCGACCACATCATAAGATTCGGGGTGCACCGCGGAATTATCCAAAGGATTTTTTGCTTCGGGCACACGCAAAAATCCTGCGGCCTGCACAAAGGCTTTTTGTCCGAAACGCTTCACCTTCAGCAATTCTTTGCGCGATTTAAAAGCGCCGTTTTCATTTCTGTAGTCGATGATATTGGCTGCCAATGCCGGTCCCAGCCCGGAAACATAAGTCAGCAGCGACACACTGGCAGTGTTCAAATCAACGCCAACGTGGTTGACACAGCTTTCCACAACCCTTTGCAATTCCTGCTGCAAAAGGCTTTGGTCCACATCGTGCTGATATTGCCCCACACCGATGCTTTTCGGGTCGATTTTCACCAGTTCGGCAAGCGGATCCTGCAAGCGCCGGCCAATGGAAACAGCACCTCTTACCGTTACATCGTATTGCGGAAACTCAGCCCGTGCGATATCCGAAGCAGAATAAACACTGGCTCCATTTTCGCTTACCATGACGGCCAGCACGTCCCTGTCAAAACGCACCGCACGCAGAAGATCTTCCGTTTCGCGCCCGGCAGTACCATTTCCTACCGCGATGGCATCAATGGAGTAAGCAGAAACCAATGATTTGATTTTATGGATCGCCTGCTTTTTTTCATTACGCGGCGGATGGGGAAAGATGGTTTCATTATGAAGCAGTTTCCCTTGTTCGTCGATGCAAACCAATTTGCAGCCCGTACGGAAACCCGGATCAAGTGCCAGAACCCTTTTGTTTTTTAATGGAGGTTGCAAGAGCAGCTGACGCAGGTTTTCAGAGAATACTGCAATGGCTTTGGCATCCGCTTTTAACTTGATTTCGGCCCGAATTTCATTTTCAAGCGAAGGCTGCAAAAGACGTTTATAGCTGTCAACGAGGGCATCATATACATAATCGGCAGCCTGATTATCCGCACGCAAAAACTGTCGTTCAAGAATTTGCATGGCATCATCTTCATCCGGACGGATTTTTACACGCAAAAGGCCTTCCTTTTCAGCCCGGAAAATTGCCAGAACACGATGTGAAGGTGCTTTCAAAGCCGGCTCTTCCCATTCAAAATAGTCGCTGTATTTTGCGGCATCATCCTTTTTGCTTTTCACAAGCGATGAAATCAACACCGCTTTTCTGCGAAACAAATTCCGCAACCTTTCACGCAAACGTTCGTTTTCACTGGCCCACTCGGCAATGATGTCCATAGCCCCTTTGAGCGCATCTTCTTCACTATTAACATCTTCATGCTTTAAAAAAGATGCTGCTTTTTGGAAGACATCATCATTATATTGCTTCATCAGCCAGGCTGCCAAAGGCTCCAGCCCGCGTTCACGAGCAACTGTTGCCCTCGTCTTTCTTTTAGGTTTATAGGGCAGATAAATATCTTCCAGTTTCACGGATTCATAGCAATCGCGGATTTTTTGTTTAAGCTCATCATTGAGTTTTCCTTGTCCGGCAATTGTCTCGAGTATAAATTCCTTTCTTTTTTCCAGTTCAGATAATTCCTGCCATCTTTTTTGCAGGTCAGCAAGTTGCACCTCATCCATGCTTCCTGTCACTTCCTTGCGGTAGCGTGCAATAAACGGGATTGTTGCCCCGTCATCAAAGAGTGCTATTGCTGCATTCAGATACTTTATGTTAAGCCCCAATTCATTTGAAATGATGGCCTGTATTTTTTCATGGTTCATATCCGGTAATTTGAAATATGCGAAGATAAGAAAAACAGCGCCGCAATAAGATGTCGTGCTGAAACGAAAAAAGCCCGGCTGCAAGAACCGGGCTTTGTGAAAGACATTTAATCTTCTTAAATTTCGTCTGTTTCAACAATTTTTGCCATGATATCTGCATAAGGCATCAGCATGAATTTTTTACCTTCAAATTCCACCTCGGTACCGGCAAATTTTTTGTAGAAAACAGTATCGCCAACAGAGATTTCCGGATTATCAATTTTGGAAATCGCGACAACTTTAGCAAACATTGGTTTTTCTTTTGCTGAATCCGGGATAATGATGCCGGAGGCTGTTTTTTGTTCTTTTTTCTCGGTCATTTCGAGAAGAACCTGCTGGTTTAATGGTTGTAATTCCTTCATTTTTATTTAGTTAAATTTATATTATGATTTCTGAATTTCGAGCAATCTGTTTATTTTTCCTTTATCAAAACCCACAATCCACTCCCCTTCTATATTGGTTTGCGGAACCCCTCGCTGCCCTGTATTCCGGGTCATTTCTTCGGCTGCGGACAGATCCTGCGAAACATCAATTTCATCAAAATAAATCCTGTGCTTCCTCAGGTGCGATTTCAATGTATTGCACCAACTGCATGATGGCGTAGTATAAACGCGTACGCTTTTTGAAGGTTTGCCATCATCTTTTGATGCAGCAAAAAAAGCGGCATCTTCAAAAAATGTTTTATAAAATGCCGGTTCGCTGCAGCCTTTTACCACATTACGGAATTTTCCATTTTCAAATTCCAGCAATGATGGCGCGCTGGTGATGCCGTATTCTTTATGGATATCGCGCACTTTGCTGACATCTGCCGCGCAAACACAAAGCTCATCCACATCCGGTTCGGCTTCTTTCAGGTTATTCAAAGAACATTCGCTTGCATCCGAGCCCCCTTTATAAAGCAATAAGTAGGCTTTTTGGCGATCCTTGATATGCGCAAGCAATTCCTGATGATTGTTAATTTCGGTTAATCTCATATACTGACTTTTCTCCTGGCAGATCAATTAATATGCCATGAAACCTATAAAGCATTTGGCGGAAAAAATGTCAGAAGGGCACTCATATGGAGCTATGTCAATATGACAAGCCTATAATTCGTCCAATTTGTTGATCAGGTCGGGCAACATACGGCAGGCGGCTTTTTCGCGCCAGGCTTCCATGGCCGGAACTGCGGGAATACCAAAATATGTTTTTCCTCCGGCAAGAGACTTATCCACAGCAGAAGTAGCAAGGATCACGGCTCCTTTACCAATAACAAGGTCTTTGTTTATGGCCACCTTGCCCCAAATCAGTACTTCATCTTCAATACGGGTTACGCCGGCAATGGCGCAATGCGCACCAATCAGGCAATCGCGCCCGATGTAGGTATCATGGCCAACCTGTACATGGTTATCAAATTTTGTTCCCGGGCCGATATGTGTATCGCCACTCACGCCTTTATCAATTGAGCAAAGAGCACCAATTTCCACGCGGTCGCCCAAAACGACACGGCCACAGCTTTCAAACTTTTTCAATCCTTCTTTCCTGCGCTGGAAATAATACGCATCGGCCCCGATTACCGAATTTGAATGAATCACAACATCGTCGCCAATAACTGTATGGTCATAAATACTGACATTGGCATGAATAAGGCAGTTCTTCCCGATTTTCACATGGTTTCCAACAAACGCTCCCGGCTGGATTACCGTACCTTCCCCTATTTGCGCCGAAGGGCTCACTTGTGCAGATGCTGCCTCGAAAGGCCTGTATTTCTTGACAATAGCGAGATAAGCACTAAAAGGGTCGTCATTATATAAAAGTGCTTTACCTTCAGGGGCGGCCACTTTTTTATTGATAATGATTGTTGTTGCATTGGAGTTCAATGCTTTATCATAATATTTGGGATGATCGACAAAGGTAAGGTCACCTGCTACGACCATATGTATTTCATTGATACCTGTTACCGGAAAATCTGCCGGCCCATCAAATTCACTTCCGGTTAAAATCGCAAGTCCGGAAAGTGACAGAGGTTTTTCAAACTTCATAGGAAAGTAATTTTGATTAAACGGAAAAAAAACGGGGATATGATTTATATCCCCATTCAGTATGCTTCAGTTTATTTCATTATTTTTTTACCCTTTCGGCGTATGAACCATCGCGGGTATCAACTTTAATTATCTCGCCATTATCGATAAACAGCGGCACCCTTACTTCGGCACCGGTTTCAACTTTAGCCGGTTTCAGGGCGTTAGTAGCTGTATTTCCTTTTTCACCGGGCTCGGTATAGGTAATCTCAAGCTCAACAAAAGGAGGAAGCTCGCATGTGAGCGCTGTTTCGGTATCTGCATGAAAAACAATTTCCACGCTGTTTCCTTCTTTCAGGAATTGCGGTGCATTGATGAGCCCTTCTTCTATGTAGGTCTGCTCAAAAGTTTCGTTGTTCATGAAATGGTAGAGGTCTCCATCCCGATAGAGATACTGATAAGCGCGCCGCTCAACCCGTGCTACATCAATTTTAACTCCTGATGTAAATGTATTGGGCAGCACTTTACCTGTTTTCAGGTTTTTTAATTTTGTGCGCACAAAAGCAGGGCCTTTTCCCGGCTTAACGTGTTGAAATTCAACGATTGTATATAAATCGTTATTAAACTCGATACATAATCCGTTTCTAAAATCAGCAGTTGTTGCCATATCTAATAATCTTTAATTGCTCAATAAAACAGCAAAAATAAGGAAAAATATTGAAATAAAAACCGAAAAAATGATTTTCAAAACACTAATAATCAAATAGATAAAAACCGTAGCTAAAAGTGAAAATCTTCAATATTGAGTTGTTGTGCACAAAAATCATATTCCGCTTGCTGATGATTGCTGCCTACCAGGATTGTGCGCTCAGCCCCATATTGATCAATGAGTGAGCGATACCATTCCGCAGCGCCGGCATCAAGGTTTGAAAGTGGTTCGTCGAGCAATAGCAGCCGGGAATCGGTAAGCAATGCCAGGCTGAGGCGCAGGCGCTGTTTCATCCCACTCGAGTAATGCCGTATGTATTTATCTTTGGCATAATCGAGGCCGGAAATATCAAGGACATCTGAAACTTTCAGGTCATCGACAGGTTTGCGGAGAGCAAAATGAAAGCGTAGCAATTCATTAAGAGTATATTCCTCGATTAATTCCAGATAAGGAGCAGCGAAACTAACATAGCGGAACACCATTTCTTCGGGCAGTTTTTCTCCATCGGTTTGATAAAGGATATTTCCCTCTGTGGGGACCAAAGCTGCACTGATTAATTTTAGCAGCGTACTTTTCCCACTGCCATTCGCTCCGCATACAGCCATGCGGTCTCCTGATTTAATATCGAGTTTTACATTTCTGAAAACCCATTGCCGGTGGAATTTCTTGCCCACATTATCCAGACTAATCTGCATAAGATTTTGCTCCGATTAAAATTAAGAATTAGCCTTAGGCTTAAAATACATTGCGGCTGGTCGAATAACCTTTCATGATACCTCTGGATGAGCGCCCGATAAAGGAAAGGATTTCATCGCGTTCGGCTGTTGCGGGCAGTTCGGCTTCGATGATGGCCACAGCTTGGCTCACATTCATCCCGCGGAGATAAATCCTGCGGTAAATTTCCTGTATCTGGCTAATGGTTTCATTTGAAAAACCACGACGGCGCAGGCCAATGGAATTAACACCTACATAGGACAATGGCTCACGAGCAGCTTTTGTGAATGGAGGTACATCTTTGCGAACCAATGAGCCTCCCGAGATCATCACATGCGAACCAATATTAACAAACTGGTGCACAGCAGATAAACCGCCAACAATTGCCCAATCGTCGATGATAATATGGCCTGCCAAAGTAGCTGCGTTGGCCAGAATAACATTATTACCTACAATACAATCGTGTGCAATATGCACATAGGCCATCAGCAGGCAATTATCGCCAACAACCGTTTCCCAATTGGCTTTAGTACCCCTGTTGATGGTCACAAACTCACGGATAGTGGTATTGTCACCAATGCGGGCAATGGTTTCTTCACCGTTAAATTTAAGATCCTGCGGAATTGCCGAAATAACTGCTCCGGGAAATATCCGGCAGTTTTTGCCAATACGGGCACCTTCCATAATGGTGACATTAGAACCAATCCAGGTTCCTTCACCGATTTCAACATTTTTTTCAATATTTACGAAAGGCTCGATCACCACATTTTTAGCAATTTTTGCCTGAGGGTGAACATATGCTAAGGGTTGGTTCATAATAATCTAATTTCGCTTATTGCTTGTTTTTAACTATTTGCGCAAGCATTTCTGCTTCCATAACTACCTGCCCACCAACATATGCTTTTCCGGCCATATTGCACAGCCCACGACGTATTGGCGATATTAAGTCCAAACGGAATACCAGGGTATCGCCGGGAACTACTTTTTGCCTGAATTTGGCATTTTCTATTTTCAAAAAATAGGTCACATAATTTTCGGGATCGGGAGTGTTGGCCAATGCGAGTATTCCACCACATTGTGCCATTGATTCAATCTGAAGCACTGCGGGCATCACCGGTTCATCGGGGAAATGCCCCACAAAGAAACCTTCATTCATGGTAACATTTTTCAGTCCCACAACATAAGTTGCGCTCATCTCCAAGATTTTATCTACCAAAAGGAAAGGAGGACGGTGCGGAAGCATTTTTTTGATATCGTTGATATCGTATAAAGGCTTCTTGTTCAGATCGAGTGTAGGGATTTCGCTTTGCTTTATTTCGCGCCGGATACTGGCCTTGATTTTTCGGCCAAATTCTACATTGGACGCATGTCCCGGACGTGTTGCAATGATGTGTGCATTATATTTGTAACCCACCAAAGCCAGGTCACCGATTACATCCAGGAGTTTATGCCGTGCCGGTTCATTTTGGAAATGAAGCTCTATATTATTTAAAATGCCTTCCCGCATAACTTCAACACGGGGCTTTTTGAAAAACTGTGAAAGGCGGTCTAGTTCTTCACGCGAAACCATACGGTTCACAAAAACAATGGCATTATCCAGATCGCCGCCTTTAATCAGGTTATGCTCAATAAGATGCTCCAGTTCGTGCAAAAAAACAAAAGTACGGCAAGGGGCAATTTCTTTTGCAAAGTCCTCAACCTGGTTCAGGTTGGCATTTTGGGTGTCCAACACTTTTGAACCGTAATCGATCATTACGCTAAAACGGCTTGTTTCTGAAGGAAGCGCAATATATTCGACCCCTTTTTTCGGATCTGAATACACTATTGGTGCTGTCAATTTATGCAGCGTACGCTCTTTGGATTGCTTGGCTATGCCCGCTTTTTCGAAAGCCTCTATATAAAAGCGGGAGCTTCCGTCGAGGATTGGCATCTCGGGCGCATTTACTTCAACCGTCATATTATCAATGCCCATCCCGTAAGCGGCAGCCATCATATGCTCGATGGTTCCGATTTTTGTGCCCTTGACTTCCAGGGTCGTACCACGTGAAGTATCCGTAACCAGATCGACATCCGCAGGGATTTTTACCGGTTCTTCCAAATCGGTACGCAGGAAAATGATGCCCTGGTCTTCGGCAGCAGGTTTAAACTTCACTTTAACTTCCAGTCCCGTATGCAATCCGATGCCAGAAAGTTCAATTTCAGTTTTAAGCGTTCTTTGCATATTATAATTTATTTCAGCTTGCAAAATTAATAAAATAGGTGCTATGAAAAACAAAGAGTATTCAACCTACGTTAAATACTCTGATCCAATTACTTATATAAAACTACCCTGATTATTCCGCTTTTTCCTTAGCTTCAAGGTCATCAACACGTCTCAATAAACGCGCTAAGTTCCTGAAAATTACGTAAGCTTTTTTATAACGTTTGATCTCCATCGCGGGGCTGCCCATAACTACCTGTCCGTTGGGGATATTGGTACTTACGCCTGATTGTGCGGCAATCATGGCGCCATTGCCTACCTTCAAATGGCCCACAATACCTACCTGACCGCCCATCATAACATTGCTGCCGATAACTGATGAACCACTGATTCCGCTTTGCGCCGCGATAACCGTATTGGAGCCAATAATCGCATTATGGCCAGTCTGGATCAAATTATCGAGCTTAGCTCCTTTGCAAATCACGGTTGACCCTAAAGTAGCCCGGTCGATGCAGGTATTGGCTCCTATTTCGACATGATCTTCAATAACAACATTGCCAATCTGGGGCAATTTGTCGTAAGTGCCATCATGCGGTGCAAATCCAAAACCGTCGGCTCCAATCACAGAACCCGAATGAATAATACAGTCATCTCCAATAATACAGTCCTGATAAATTTTTACTCCCGGATGTATCACGGAATTCATCCCGATTTTCACATTTGACCCAATAAAAACCTGCGGATAGACGCAAACATTATCGCCAAGTACAGCACCACTCTGAATTACAGTGAAATCGCCAATAGAAACATTATTGCCAATTTTTATTTCTTCTTCCAAAGAAGCTTTCGTTGAAATTACGGCTTTGGGCTTTCGGGCATCATTATAAAACCGGAGCAATTTACCAAATGCAACATAAGCGTTTTCAACGCGGACCAATGTTGCCTGTACGGAATGCTCCAACTTAAGGTCTTCATTTACAAGTACTACAGAAGCCTTGGTTTTAAATATAAAATGTGTGTATTTGGGATTGGACAGAAAAGAAAGATCTCCTTCCTTTCCTTCTTCAATTTTTGCCAAACTCCGGACCCGGGCTTGTGCATTTCCTTCGATTTGCCCACCGACCACATCGGCAATTTGCTGCGCAGTAAACTCCATAAAAATAGCTTTCAATCAAAAGTGCCTGCAATATTATCAATTATTTGCCTTTGAATCAATTTTATTAATGTGGGCAGACGATCCTGCTTGATGAAATTTTACGAAAAAAGACCAATTACTTTTCAAGATGTTGCCTTACAAAAATAATCCCGCGCCAAAATCAATAAGAAAAATGGTTCTACTAGGAATTTCGTGGAAAGACAAAAGTTAACCTGCTTTATTCATGCTTTAAATTCAGGTCAGATGTGAGGCGTCTAAAGCTGAAGATATAGTCGCCTATTTCAAAGCTTTAGCAACGAAGCAGATGGCCTGAAGTTAATGCACTAGTAAAATGCAAACAAATTCAATTTTAGGATATAAAATTAGTAAAAACCTAATTTTTGGCTGATTATAATATTTTGTTTGCATTTTATGAATAGAGCAGGTTAAATCTCCAACAGATTCCTCCTTCCGAAAACTTTCGGAATTCCTCATACTTCGGAAACTTTGTCGGAATGAACTGTGTTAAAAAGTCTGGGGCAAATGAGGCGCACTTCGACTCCGCTCAGTGACCAAGCCGCATTTGCCTTAAACGCACAATAAACAGCGTCATTCCGATCGGAACAAAGCCAAACAAAGTGGTTAAGGCTTTGTCCCGATAGTTATCGGGAGGGAGGAATCTGTTGGAGCTCAGATTTTCCACATAAATATTCTATTAACATATTTCTAAATGTTTTTAATCTCAAATTTAATGATTACCCTCGAAAATCTTTGTAGAACCAGAAAAATAATTTTTTGACCTTATAAGTATTTTACGGTCAACCCTAATGTATGTGCCTGCCTGTTCGGGCATGGCCAGGATTTTAGCACATCACAACAACAAACACAAACATCCCCAGATTTACCACCACACACGCAGAGTATAAAATATCGTCATAACACATTGATTATTAATTCAATAATTAATTAGAACAAATTTTGGGGACCGCATAATCTACAATGCTTCTAAATAGAAATAGATGTACTTTTGCCGTCGGAAATTATACTCATGAAAAGTTTTACAGCACGCCTCCATAAGTGGCGGATCAAAAATATTCAGAACCAGCAATTCGTATTGCTGCTCAGCCTGATCATTGGAATACTCAGTGGCCTGGCTGCCATTATTTTAAAAAACACCGTTTATTATACACATTATTTTCTTACCAACGATTTTGATTTCCAGGAAGACAATATTTTGTATCTTGCTTTACCACTTATAGGTATTATATTAACTGTTTTATATATACGTTTTTTTGTTAAAGACGACATTGGGCACGGTATTTCCAAAATCCTGTATTCCATCAGCAAACGCAGTGCATTAATCAGGCCGCACAACAATTATTCGAGCATGGCTGCCAGTACAATAACCGTTGGTTTTGGAGGTTCTGTTGGCCTGGAAGCCCCAATTGTCCTCACAGGCAGCGCGATCGGATCGAGCATTGGGCGCTTTATGCGCATGAACTACCGCACACGCATGTTGCTGATTGGCTGTGGCGCTGCCGGTGCCATTGCAGGGATTTTCAAAGCACCGATTGCTGGCATCGTTTTTGTGATCGAAGTTTTGATGCTGGACCTCACCCTGGCCACATTGCTCCCTTTGCTAATTTCCGCTGTAACCGCCTCTGTTGTAGCGTTTTTCCTGATGGGAAAAGGCGTCCTGTTTTCTTTCGAATTACTTCATCCTTTTCAATTGGGAAATCTGCCCTACTACCTGATACTTGGAGTAATGAGCGGTCTGGTCAGCCTGTATTTTACGCGCATGACGATGTATGCCGAAAACCAAATGAAACGAATTAAAGGCACTTACCTTAAAGCAATTAGCGGAGGAGTCATCCTGGGCGTACTGATTTTTGTGTTTCCCTCGCTTTTTGGCGAAGGCTATGAGGCTTTGAAAGATATCCTGGCAGGCCATGGCGAGGAGATTGTTAACAAAAGTATTTTTTCGGGCATAGGGAATTCGGAGCTGTTTTTTCTTGTTGTACTGCTGTTGATTATGGGTTTCAAAGCGGTTGCCACTGCCGTAACAACCGGTGCGGGTGGCGTTGGGGGGATTTTTGCGCCCAGCTTGTTTATGGGTGGCCTGACCGGACTTTTTACTGCACGATTAATCAACTTTTTTGCCGGCCCAAAAGTTACGGAGAGCCATTTTGCACTGGTGGGAATGGCGGGCGTAATGGCAGGCGTTATGCATGCACCGCTTACCGGGATTTTTCTTATCGCCGAGATTACCGGTGGTTATCAACTGTTTACACCATTGATGATCACCGCAACGATTGCCTATTTGACCATACACTATTTTGAGCCCCACAGCATCTACACCAAACGCCTGGCCGCACGTGGGGAATTGCTCACGCACGACAAAGACAAAGCCATGCTCACCCTGCTGAAGGTAAACCAGCTCATCGAAAAAAACTTTGTTTGTGTAAAAGCCAATGACAGCTTAGGCGATTTTGTGAAAGCCGTTGCTAAATCCAAAAGAAATATTTTTCCGGTAATTTCCGATGAGGGCGACTTTGTTGGAGTTGTTTTTATCAATGATGTACGCCATGTCATCTTCCAATCAGAAATGTATGAAAAAGTTTTTGTGCGCGACCTGATGTTTATGCCCAACGAAAAGGTAAGCCCCAACGATTCAATGGAAGACGTTGCCAAAATATTTCAGAAAACAAGCCATTACAATATACCGGTCATTGAACACGGAAAATATATCGGCTTCGTTTCAAGGGCCAATGTTTTTAGTGCGTACCGCAAAATGCTCCGGGATTTATCCGGCGAATAATTCATTGTATGGCACACGGGATTTTCATCCAAATTGTACCTTTGCATCAAATTTGAAACCATCACATGATTCGACTTAGTGTAAATATCAACAAAATTGCCAGCCTGCGCAATGCCCGCGGCGGGAATATCCCTGACGTTTGTAAAGCAGCAATTAATTGCGAACGATTTGGCGCTCAGGGAATAACAGTTCATCCACGACCTGACGAACGTCATATCACCTACCGCGATGTTTATGAACTGAAAGATATTCTGACAACGGAATTCAATATTGAAGGCAATCCGACAGAGCGATTTACCAAAATGGTGCTTGAAGTAAAACCTGCTCAGGTAACGCTCGTTCCGGACGCCCCGGATGCCATTACTTCCAATGCAGGCTGGGACACCATTAAAAACCAGGAATTCCTGAAAAATATTATTGCCACATTCCGCAATGCGGGAATCAGGACATCCATTTTCATTGAAACCGATTTGGAGATGATCCGCCATGCTGCAAGTACAGGCACCGACCGCATTGAACTTTATACCGAAAAATTTGCTACGGATTTCCCTACAAATCCTGAGGCTGCTATCGAAGATTTTATAAAGGCAGCAAGCTATGCCTCAGAATTGGGATTAGGCATCAATGCCGGCCACGATTTAAGCCTTGAAAACCTGGCTTATTTTGCTCAAAACATCCCCCACCTGGATGAAGTATCCATTGGACATGCACTTATAAGCGATTCATTGTATTACGGCCTGGAGAATACCATTCAAATGTATCTGGCCAAACTGTCCTGATTAAGGATGAATGCTTATTCCTTAAAGTCTTTATAAAAAATAAGACTATACAAATAGTTCACCGGATGTGCGGCTCTGCGCGTCATCACATGATGATAAAAGCTTGTGAGTTTGTAGGTTTTTTCCTCCAGGAGCACGTGAGCCATACGCCCTGTTGCTAATTCAAACCAATGAATTTTTTCACCCTTTTCTGAACTTCGCCGATTCAGGAGAATAAATCCATCTTTGTCAAGCTCAGAATTGGGATACTCAGGGAATGCCCTAATAACCAACTCAATAAGTTTCTCTTTCTGTCGATTCGACAATTCAGTTGCAAACATAATACCAGAATAAAACAAATTACTTTCGCAATGTTTTCTGGTTTTAAAAGCACAAAATCCAAATAATTTAATAACACTTTGCAGCATTTCAAATTATCCAAAAACAAAACAGATTTATTTCAATTTTCCTGAAATATTGACGTGTGGTCAATACGCCTCTGTTGCGCAAATATAATATTTATTCTTTTGCAAAGAAACTTATTCTCACCAAAGCCTGAAAAACACTAAGCAGTTTAGCCCTTAAGAATATCACGAATAATAACAGAAGCCATAAAGCCGCCAAAGAGTGCCGGCATAAAAGAAATTGTGCCCACATTAGATTTCTTGTTTTGTTCGCCAAAAGTTGGCACAACGGCATGTTCAGGAACAGCTTCAGGGGAATAAACAGCTTTAAAACCGCTATGGATATCAAGCTTGTGCAACCGCTTACGAATAGCACGCGCCATGGGGCAGCCCACGGTATCAGAAATATCGCCGCTGCGGATTTGCAGAGGGTCCATCTTTCCTCCCGAGCCCATTGAACTCACCAGTGGAATATTATTTTTCAGGCTGTGATAAATCAAAAAAACTTTGGGAGAAAGCGTATCAATGGCATCGGCAACATAATCGTAATGGCATTTTTTCAGCAAATCGATCATGGGTTCATCGCGCAGGAATTCGGTACAAATATGCAATTTGATTTCCGGGTTTATTTCGCGGAAACGCTCTGCAAGCACTTCAGTTTTATAGCGTCCGTTTGTGCTTGTAAGTGCAAGTAATTGACGGTTGCGGTTGCTCTCATGGATTTTATCACCATCCACAAGGGTCATTTCACCAATCCCGGCACGGCAAAGATGTTCCGCCAGGGGAGCTCCTACTCCACCCAGCCCAACAACCAGGACATGAGCCCGGCGCAGTTTATTCAATCCCTCTTTTCCCAACAATAATTCCGTGCGCGAATACCAATTCTCTTCCATAAGTTCATTTTCGAAAAACGCGGGCAAAATTAGCAGAAATAATATTTTGTAATTCGCTTTGCGGATATTTTAACAATTCAGATGCTTTCTCATACACCTGCTTTATGTCCATTGCCACATCATCTGTTTCAAGAAAAATCCTTTCAGGAGGAATTCCACCAAAAATTTTTGCTGCTTTGGAATGGCGAAACAATAAACTTCCAAAGGATAAATAACAGCCCGACAACAGTAGCTCCTCCGCAATTTGCCGGCTGGCATTAAAGGCGTGGATGATCCATATCTGATCGTCAAATTCCCTGCGGACTTTCAGTAAATCATTCCATGCCTTAACACAATGAACAATAATCGGCAAACCAAACTCGCTGGCCAACTCCAACTGCCAACGGAAAGCGTCCATTTGCAGAATAAAATCATTGGGTTTCAACTTATCCAAACCCGTTTCTCCCAAAGCAAGGCAGCGTTCATCTTGCAGCTTCATGCGCAAATTCGCCTCATTTGCGTAGAAATGGCCATCCACAAACCAGGGATGCAAACCACAGGAAAAAAAGAGCGGCTTTTCAGGAATGGCCTCTGAGGGAAAAAGGTTTTTGATCCGGATTTCACCCTTTGGCGCCGCACATGCCTTATGTGTATGTATATCAATATAATTCATCCGCTGTTGGAAGCTCATATGCGCACAACATTAATATCCGGCAATTACGGATTTATTCAGTACTTTTGCAAAAATTTTGAGGAAAATATATGTTACTAGAAAAATTAGAAGGCGTATATCAGCGCTTTTTGGAAATCCAGGAAAAAATGAACGATCCCGATGTTATGAGCGACATGAAGAAATTCATCAGCCTAAACAAGGAATACAAAGACCTGGAGCCCATAATCAAAGCATACAAGGAATATAAAAATATCCTGGAAAATATTGAATCGGCCAAGGAAGTTCTTAGCACTGAGAAAGATGAAGAATTCCGTGCAATGGCCAAAGAGGAGCTTAACGAGCTGCACCCGCGCAAAGAAGAACTGGAAGAAGAAATCAAAATCCTGCTGATCCCCAAGGATCCTGAGGACAGCAAAAATGCCGTTTTGGAAATCCGTGCCGGAACCGGTGGCGATGAAGCCAGTATTTTTGCGGGCGACCTGATGCGCATGTACCAAAAATTCTGCGAAACCAAGAAATGGAAAATTGAACTTGTTGATGCGACCGAAGGAACCGTTGGCGGCTACAAAGAAATCATCCTGAATGTTTCAGGAGAAAATGTTTATGGCCAGCTGAAATATGAATCAGGCGTGCATCGTGTGCAACGTGTCCCGAAAACGGAAACACAGGGGCGCATCCACACTTCTGCAGCATCGGTGGCTGTTTTGCCCGAAGCCGATGAGTTTGATGTGGACATCAAGCAAAGCGATATCCGCAAAGACACTTTCTGTTCTTCAGGTCCGGGAGGCCAATCCGTGAACACTACATATTCGGCTATCCGATTGACACATATTCCTACCGGAATTGTCGTTTCCTGCCAGGATGAAAAATCGCAGCTTAAAAACCTTGACAAAGCCATGAAAGTGCTCCGTTCCAGGATTTACGAAATGGAGCACAAAAAATACCTCGATGAAATTGCGTCCAAACGCAAAACGATGGTTTCCACAGGCGACCGCTCGGCGAAAATCCGTACGTATAACTGGCCACAGGGAAGGGTTACCGATCACAGGATCAATCTAACGCTCTACCGCCTGGAGGGCATTATCAATGGGGATATCCAGGAATTGATCGACAAACTCCAAATGGCAGAAAATGCCGAAAGACTTAAAGAAGGCCTCAACTAATCCAAGCATATCATGAACCGCAAACAGCTTATCCAGAACATTAAAGACAAAAAGTCTTTCCTGTGCATCGGCCTCGACAGCGCCATCAGCAAAATACCACCGCATCTCCTGAAAGAAGAAGATCCGGTATTTGCTTTCAACAAAGCCATTATTGATGCCACACACGATTTGGCAGTAGCCTATAAGCCCAATCTGGCATTTTATGAAAGCCGCGGAATCAAAGGCATGGAAAGCCTTCACAAAACCATGGAATACCTCAATGAGTTTGAGGCCGAAGTGTTTAGCATTGCTGATGCAAAACGTGGCGACATTGGAAACACCAGCAAGCAATATGCAGAAAGTTTCTTTGGTGCGGAAGATGGCCTGGATTTTGACTCGGTTACGGTTGCGCCCTATATGGGCATTGACAGCGTAAGCCCTTTCCTGGCTTTTAAGGATAAATGGGTCATACTGCTTGCTTTAACCTCAAATGAAGGCGCATTTGATTTCCAGTTTATCAAAAATCAGGAAAACGGGCTTCATCTGTTTGAGGAAGTGCTGATTAAGAGCAAAGCCTGGGGCAGCGATGAAAACATGATGTACGTGGTTGGTGCGACCAAGGCAGAGATGCTGGAAACCGTCCGCAAACATGTGCCCAATCATTTCCTGTTGGTTCCCGGAGTGGGCGCTCAGGGCGGAAGCCTGGAAGCAGTTGCCAAATACGGCATGAACGAAAATTGCGGCCTGCTGGTAAACTCATCACGCGGAATTATTTTTGCTTCCCAGGGAGAAGATTTTGCAGAAAAGGCCCGAGAAAAAGCGCAGGAAATTCAAAAAGACATGGCGGAGATGCTGATCCAAAAAGGCATCATCTAAAATTACAAACACCCGAAAAAAAAGCAGGCACTCACTCGAATGCCTGCTTTTATTTTATCGGGAAATTGTATTATTCGATAATATCAACCCAGCCGTGTGTATCTTCCAGTGTTCCATACTGGATTCCCTGAAGTTGCTCATAAAGCTTTTTGGAGATCGGGCCGGGATTTCCATCTTTGGAAATAATAAATTCATGTTTTTCTTCGCGGTCAACAATTTTACCAATGGGTGAAATTACGGCTGCTGTACCGCAGGCACCGGCTTCTTCAAAAGTTCCCAGTTCATCAACAGCAACAGGACGACGTTCTACTTTCAAACCAAGATCTTCGGCCAGTTGGCAAAGGCTTTTATTGGTAATGGAAGGCAGAATAGACTCCGATTGTGGTGTAATATAGGTATTGTCCTTGATACCGAAGAAATTGGCAGGGCCTGCTTCGTCGATATATTTTTTCTCTCTGGCATCGAGATAAAGAGCGGCAGAACAGCCTTCATCATGTGCACGTGTACCGGAACGGAGGCTTGCGGCATAGTTTCCCCCTACTTTAAAGCGGCCTGTCCCCAATGGTGCTGCACGGTCGAAATCACGTACAACCTGTACATTTACAGGCTTGAAACCTTCTTTAAAATACGGACCAACCGGGCCAACAAAAATCATGAACAGGTATTCATTTGCAGGTTTAACACCTACTTCAGCGCCGGTTCCGATCAAAAGCGGACGGGCATAAAGCGATGCTCCGGTTCCGAATGGAGGCACAAAACGTTCGTTCAGTTTTACAACTTTCCACAAAGCTTCCTTAAAAAGCTCTGTAGGAATTTCGGGCATCATAATGCCCCAGGCGGAATTCTGCAGGCGTTTTGCATTTTCTTCCCAGCGGAAAACACGCAGTTTGTTGTCTTCCCCGCGGAAAATTTTCAATCCCTCGAAAGCTTCCTGGCCATAGTGCAAACAAGTAGCTGCAATGTGGATGTTCACACTCTCGGAAGAGCTTACTTCAATTTCGCCCCACTTACCATCACGGTAGTAACAGCGTACATTATAATCAGTTTTAAAATAGCCAAAGGGCAGCTTGCCCCATTCTGTATTTATCATTTCTTTATGTTTTATAGTGGTACAATCAATTGTGCTAAATTATAAATTTAATATCAATTGGACAGGGGTGTCCTCCAAAATTTCCTCCTGTTTCAAGAAAATAAGCATGAACGACATGCTGCAAACAAGCATTTTTTTCGGTTCTACTAGGAATTTCGTGGGTAACAATAATGTTTGAAAATAATATGCAGATATTTATTAATAAACTATTGATCCCTAACAGATTCCTCCCTTCACAAAGCCTTAATCACTTCGTTTGGCTTTGTTCCGGTCGGAATGACGCTGTTTATTAGGTGTTTAAGGCAAATGCGGCGAGGACACAATAGTATATTTTAAAGACGTCCTCGCCGCATTTGCCTCCTGACTCCATAAAAATGTGTCATTCCGACAAAGTTTCCGAAGTATGAGGAAAACTTTGGAGGGATCTGTTTGTAATAGCATTCTAATTTCTTTCCACGAAATTCCGTGTAGAACCTTTTTTTCTTATCTTTGGGCTAATACTATCAAGCAAGTGAAGCATTTTGCATGATGGAAAATTTAACAAATGCAGGTAAAACGCAAACATAAAAGAACAGATTCAAATCCTTTTTGCGATTTGAATTGTGATGGCTGTAACGAAGCTTATTGTTGCGATCTGTACCAAAAATACCTGCATGTCAAAAATAAAAATGTCTCTTTTGAACCATTGGCAACAATTAATGAAGCCATCCTGACTCAAAGTGCGCAAAACCCAAACAGCAGAATCCTCAACCTGCTATATTCATCTTATAAGGAACAAAGGGCTTATTTCAAAGCATTTGTCAACAATCTGGAAGAATTTTTACTCCATATTTGTTCGCTTCATCAACGCATCGGAAAAAACAAGGAACATTCCCAAATGGATTTACAGGCGGCCTTGATTTTTAAAAAGTCGCTCAGCAACGCACTGCTTGTCCGCAGCCCAATACTGGCTTTGGCCGGCAAAATTGACTATCAGGAACCGAGCATTGTACAAAATCTGGATATAAGCCTGGCCGGCATAAAAAGCCTGATTTCCGCATGGTTATATTTTTACGATGCGGCCCCGAATTTCGAAGACAACATCCTGCATTATCTGACACGCTTGAAAAAAGCCGAGAACGATCTTAACAATGCCCTGGAAATCAGTCGTAAAACAACCTGACACAACATCATCAACTCATGAAAACAAAGTCAATCACACTACTTTCAATTATTCTGGCCGCAATCCTTTTAATTAATTTTTCTTCCTGCGTAAAAAAGGAAGCGCTGCCCGAGATAAGCCCTTTGCGCCTGAATTACGACAATAATACAAATCAGCTCAAGCTCAATATCCGTAATGCCGGTTTTGCCACTCTTGAATGGAGCGCCAGTGCAAACAAAGCCTGGATTGAACTTGAAAAAACTTCCGGGAACTTAGGTGAGGAGCAATCTGAAGACATTATCGTCTCTGTAAAACGGGATGGCCTAAGCACAGGTGTTTACGAAGGCCAAATCGATATTGAAACCAATGAAGGCTCTTCTTCGGTAGTGGTTTATCTAAATCACGGCCTTTTTGAGATAAAATTTTTCAATGCCGCCTACACACCGGTATTCATCAGGCTTTCCAACGACAGTTCAGGAACCATTGAGCCTTCAGGATATTATTATTTTGCTTTCAGCGAACGGCCCGAACAAATATATTTCAATGCAAAAACGGCCATGTATTCCAATAACGGAACACGCTTTGGCCACGAAATAATCTGGGATGAAATAATTACTGTAGATACAACAGTAGAATCTCCTTTACACGTGCTTAATGTATCAAAAGACTATTTCTTCCTGCGCATCAGCAATATAGCCGAAAATGAAATTGGGCCGGTATATGTTAATGCAGACAGTCAATTTGAAATGCAGGAAAATATCATTATCAGCCCGGGGGCAATGCAGGATATTGGATATTATGATGCAGTGCAGGATGGTGAAATCCGTATTTACTACAATAATATGGAAGAATATAATTTCTGGCTCGAAGGCGAAGGCTACTTCCTGAGCGAGGCCCTGAACCAATTGGTACTTATCACCAATACGATTGGCATTGATACTTTAAAAACAGCTCGGTAGCAAAATTTTATTTCCGGTCAAAAAACGGGCTTTTACCTGAAACACTCAAAGGGATGGCATAAACAATCCGCACTTCCCTGCCCAGAATTCCGAGTTCCCGTGCAGCCATTCCGGCTGAAAACATAATCCGGTTGTCGATATGTGCCCGAGCAGCAACAGAGACAGCCGATCCAATCGCAATGCCCAAATCACCCGTATTAAAAGCACAAGGCACTTCGGGATGCCTGTTTTTTGCTGCACAATTATTAAAACCGCACAATCCACAAACTTTAATTCCTAATGCCTCAATGCGCGTTCCAATGATAACACAGGCATCTGTTTGGCGCATATTTCCGGCATCACGCGCAAAAAATGCCATATCGGTGGCTTCCGCCATTTCTTCCATCTTATCGGCCAGCCGCAAGAGCTCGTCACCACTTACCACAGCCATTGCCAGCGTATCTTTCCCTTTACCTTTTGGCGCCGTGCGGGCTGCGGCCATCATCTCCGATGCTATCTGCAAGACTGTTTGCTGACGGATATCTTCTTCAAACTGTATCATAAAGCTTTCAAAATTTGGTATTTCTCACAAAGATGAAAATAATTTTTAAAAAAGCCTTGCAGGCTATAATAAGATGGGTAATTTTGCGCCCAATAACTGCTAATAAACCTTTAAAAAATAGCGAGATATGTCGGAAAAATTAAGTTCACAAGACCTCATGCAGCTCGAGGACAAGTACGGAGCGCATAACTACCACCCACTACCGGTTGTACTTGCAAAAGGCGAAGGCGCTAAAGTTTGGGATGTTGAAGGAAAAGAATATTACGATTTCCTTTCAGCTTATTCTGCTGTAAACCAAGGACATTGCAATCCACGTATTGTAAATGCAATGATCGAACAGGCAAAAACCCTTACACTAACTTCACGCGCATTTTTCAATGACGCTCTGGGCGTTTATGAAAAATACATCACCGAATACTTTGGTTTCGACAAGGTACTTCCGATGAATACCGGTGCAGAAGCCGACGAAACAGCACTCAAACTTGCCCGTAAGTGGGCCTATATGAAAAAAGGCGTTCCGGAAAACGAAGCAAAAATTGTTGTTTGCGAAAATAACTTCCACGGACGTACCATTACTATCATTTCTATGTCAACCGATCCGGACGCATACAAAGGTTATGGTCCTTATACACCCGGTTTTGTAACCGTTCCTTATAATGATCTGGATGCACTGAAAAAAGAACTGGAAGACAAAAACGTTGCTGCATTCCTCGTTGAGCCTATCCAGGGCGAAGCAGGCGTTTACGTTCCTGAAGACGGCTACCTGAAAAAAGCTTATGAGCTTTGCAAGGCCAATAATGTGCTTTTTATTGCTGATGAAGTACAAACCGGCATTGCACGTACAGGTAAACTGCTGGCCTGCGATCACGAAGGCGTCCGTCCTGATATCCTGATTCTTGGAAAAGCCCTCTCCGGTGGTGTATTCCCTGTATCGGCAGTTTTGGCCGATGACGATATCATGCTTTGCATCAAGCCCGGCGAACATGGCTCTACATTTGGTGGCAACCCAGTTGCAGCCCGCGTAGCTATTGAAGCACTGGAAGTTGTAAAAGACGACAAACTTGCAGAACGTGCAGAACGTCTTGGAAAAATCTTCCGCAAAGAAATGGAAGCCATCGACAGCGACATGATCCAGCTTGTTCGTGGTAAAGGCCTGCTTAATGCAGTTATTATCAAGCCAAAAGATGGCAAAGAAGCATGGGACGTATGTGTGAAAATGGCAGAAAACGGCCTGCTCGCCAAGCCAACACACCAGCACATCATCCGTTTTGCACCTCCTTTGGTTATTTCTGAAGAAGATTTGATGAAAGCAATCGAAATTATCAAGAAATCTATCCTGGAATTGAGCTAATCAATGATAATTCAAGATATAAAGGGCCTCCAAAAGAGTCCCTTTTTTTGTGCATAAAAAAACCGGCACTTTGAGAAGCACCGGCCTGTTATAAAAATAACCACTAAAACCTAATCAAAAAAAATATTTATGTACAAAAATTAAACGAATCAATTTGCCATGAGATGAATCTCTATTCCGATTTCATCGTAAATAAAATTATCTTTTAAATTATCAAAGAAACTCTTTGATTTATACTGTATGTCCCATCTCGTCCTGTCAATTTCAAACTCAGGAGCATGGGCTTTAAGAACGCCTCCCTCCTGTTGTGCCATAGCGTGAAATTTCACAGGATGGCTTATGTCTTTTATAGTGAGGTAGCCGGAAATTTCGTAGTTGTAACCATCGCCTTTCACCATACGCGCACCTGAAATAACGAATTTTGCTTTGGGATGTTCAGCTACATTGAAAAAATCTGCGCTTTTCAAATGCCCCAATAATTTTGCATTCATTTCAGTATCTTCGATATCATCTACTTTCATGGATTCCATATCCAACACAAAATGTCCGCCAATTAATTCGTTATTGTCAAATTCCAAGGCGCCTTCGCTGATGTTCAGTGTACCGAAATGCTCGCCCAATGGCTTGCTCCCGATCCATTTAACAGATGATTCATCCGTATAAACAGTAAAAACATTTGATTTTGCCGGAGTTTTTTCCGATTGTGCAAAAAGTGATGTGCTGAATAAAAACGACACCATCATTACAACCAGCATTTTATTCGATAAATTTTTCATTTGTGTTCATGCTTTGTTTGAAATAGGAACAAGCTTTTATCGCTTTTGTTCAGAATCAGTCTAAATAAGTGAAACAAAAATGCTTTATTTTTGCGGCATGAATCGGAAACTCAACCGGGAAATACTGAGGCTGGCCTTCCCGAATATCATCAGCAACATCAGTGTACCATTGGCAGGCATGGCAGATTTGGCCATGATGGGACATTTGGCTGATACGGCATTCATCGGCGCCATTGCCCTTGGCGGAATGATTTTCAGTATCCTTTACATGAGTTTTGGGTTTTTAAGAATGGGAACTACCGGTTTTACGGCTCAGGCCTTTGGTCGCAAAGATGAGCAGGAAATCAGCCTCAACCTGATGCGCTCACTTTTGCTGGCCGGTGCCGCTGCCCTGTTTTTACTCCTGCTTCAATATCCCATTGGCAAACTGGCATTTGTGCTTACCGATGGCAGTCCGGAAGTAGAAAAATATGCTGCACAGTATTTTTATATCCGTATTTGGGCAGCACCCGCCACCATCAGTCTGTATAGTTTTAACGGCTGGTTTATTGGCATGCAAAACACTAAATATCCATTGTGGATTTCATTGCTTGTAAACGGTGCCAATATTGGGTTCAACTTTTTGTTTGTGCTGGGATTTGATATGAAATCTGAGGGCGTGGCTTTGGGCACACTGCTGGCTCAATATTCCGGCCTGACGCTTGCGATCATACTCTTTTTAAGGCATTATGGAAAATACAGCAAGCTTTTTAAGCTGAAAGAGGCTTTGGACATCGGTGCGCTTAAAAACTTCTTTCGGGTCAATGGCGATATTTTCATCCGCACAGTCCTACTCATCCTGACCCTGAGCTTTTTTACGGCTCAATCCGCAACATTTGGAGATACGCTACTGGCTACCAATACTTTATTATTTCAATACTTCCTGTTTTTCAGTTATTTTATTGATGGTTTTGCCTTTGCGGCAGAAGCATTGGTGGGCAAATTTATTGGCGCCAGCATCCGCGATAAGCTTGTCAAAAGCGTAAAACTACTCTTTGGCTGGGGCTTTTTGCTGAGCCTCCCCTTTACTTTGGCCTATGCATTTGGTGGTGAATTGGTTTTAAAAATCCTGACGACCAATTTGGATGTAATTTCCGCATCAAAAGATTATATGGTTTGGGTGGGCATGATCCCCTTAATTACTTTTCCTGCCTTTTTGCTCGACGGGATTTATGTAGGCGCAACAGCATCCAAAGCCATGCGCAACAGCATGATTATTGCCACATTGCTGCTTTTTTTGCCCGTCTATTATTTGCTGCGCGAACAAATGCAAAACCATGCTCTTTGGCTTGCCTTTATGGTTTTCATGGCCGCGCGGGGATTAACTTTATTCGTGATGATGAAGAAACAGGTTTTTGAGAAAATCACAAAATAGTTTACACTATTATTTTGTTCGGTTCTACTAGGAATTTCGTGGAAAGACAAAGTTAAATCTCCTACAGATTCCTCCAAAGTTTTCCTCATACTTCGTAAACTTTGTCGGAATGACATGTTTTTATGAAGTCAGGAGGCAAATGCGGCGAGGACGTGTTTAAAATATCCTACTGTGTCCTCGCCGCATTTGCCTTAAACACCTAATAAACAGCGTCATTCCGACCGGAACAAAGCCAAGCGAAGTGATTAAGGCTTTGTGAAGGGAGGAATCTGTTGGAGATCAGATTTTTTTATAAATAACCTATCAATATATCTCTGAATATTTTTAATCTCAAAATTATAAATACCCACGAAATTCTTGGTAGAACCTTTTATTCTTTTTTTGTTAAATTTGTAGGGAACACAATTAAAATAGGGATCCTCAACCTTTAAAAAAGCACAACCTATGAAAAAGACAAATTTTCTCAAAAAAACCGCCTTTGCCATTTCAGTATTGGCTATGGTCTTGTTAACAAACGCATGTGATAATGAAGATGACACGGAATATAAGCCTGTCACTGGGGCAATTCCGGAATGGCTCCATGGATCTTATTCTTCTATGAATGATGCCATCGGGCTTAATATTTACAGCGATTCCATTGTTACCAAACAAGGACTAAGGTATTTTCATGCGGATTGTTTGGTAAAAGAAGAAACAGAAAATACTTTTAGTTTTATCTCCGGCAATGGGTGCATCAATACCTTTACCCGTGAAGGCGACCTGATCAGATACAACTTACGCTTACCTGGTGAACCCGGAGAAAAAATTGTTGGAGGAGTAGCATCCAAAATAGTCAAAGCAGTCGCAAAAAAGCTAATAAAAATCATCATTGATGCCCTGTATGCCAAAAAGACCCCTGCCATAGTAGCTTCGGATGATCGCCTTTATGTGCTCACCAAATATTCCGGCACAAAATTCAGTGTTTCAAGTGCGGCATTCCTGCCCGACGGAGGCATTCCCGAAGACAGCACCCTATGGACAACAGCGCAGGATGTTGTTGGCCCTGAATGCAATGGCATGTCATACAGCAGTAACGGCCTGATACATCTGAGCAAAGAGGGCCTGGCAGAAGTCCGCACCTATTGGTCGGAAGATATTGACCAGGGCAAGGTGGGAGAAAACCACCTGTCAACAGGAGTAGGGACCTATCCGTTTGATCCTTCTTCCTGGGGGGACTACACCTATACTTTTAGCGGCTCAGGAGGCAAGAAAATCTACATCGGGAAATTTTATGCAGACCATAACAAAGATAAAGTCGATAAAGTACGCATACTCGATAATGGTGGCGCATCAACCGGCTGCGGACTTACACTATCGCCCGATGGGACAAGCCTATTTGTAAGCAGCACACCACAGGAAGCCACAGGACTAAAAACATATGAGTTAACAGCTTACAACATTGACCCAACGAATGATAAAGGAGCCAAAAGCCTCTCACAAACCCACCACAGAAGCATTACAAACAATATAGAAAGCTGGCCAATGACTATGGCTTGCGACGGGAAACTGCTCTATATGCTCATGAAAACATATGACGGTTCTTACAAATACCATATCGTATTATTCCAGATGAACCTGACCGATACCGATTACGGATGGATTAACCTGGCAGATTATCTGGATGCAGATTCGGATTTCACGCCTTCCGATATTGCTGTAAAAGGAAATTACCTCTATGTGGCAAACGGAACTCCAGATGGAGACGATGGGCAAAAATTCCTGGAAATTCAGCTGGCGGACGAGCAGGAACGCACAAAAGCAGGCGCAAATGGGCTTAATGTACTTCGCGATGCAAAAATCAGTGGCATTGAATGGATATTGGAGAAAGACTAAAAAACGGAGACAATATAAAATAAAGTGCTCAACCTATATTTTCGTAGAAAGATATTGATTGGCATTTCAAACAGAGTCCTCCTTTCATAAAGCCAAACTAAATAGTGCTTGTCCATAATGTCCGATCTCAGCGTTATTTCTTTTGCTGGAAACAGTCATTTACGCCAGTAAACTCCTCGTTTCCAGCAAAAGAAATGCCTCGACCTCGAACATTCTGAATCAAGCACAGTACTTTATAGACAGACACTAAATATTACAAGCTTTATAGAGGGGAGGAATCTGTTAGGGTTCAATCTGTTTTTGCAAATAGTTTATTAGCAAATATTTGGCTAATGTTTCATTGCAAAATTATGATTACCCACGAAATTGCTTGCAAGACCTTTCTATCCAAGTATATCCTCGAAATAATCTGCAGCATTAAGAATCTTCAATTGATCGCCCTGACGAAAGACCAGCTGCTCAAAGTCCCTTGCTTTGTGCGATAGGTCAACTTCATTTAAAACTTCCATTATACGCCGAAATAACTGATCAGAATTATGAATCCCACAGGAGCAGCCCAGGAAATGATAATCGGGCATGACGCGGGATAATAGAAAAATAGAATCATAAAAATCACGACCCTTCCGGCGGTCAAGCATCGCAGCTAACTTCATTGCACAGAGCACCGGGTCTTCAGGCACAGATACAGGAAAGAAAAAACCATCCATTCTTATCCGAATGATCTTTGTATCATAACTTATCTTTTGATCCTCAGCTTCTAATTTCACCAAAAAACGCTCTTCTCTGTGTCCGCTCAATTTTAATTCAAACAACAATTCAGGAAAATACAAACTTCGCCGAAAGGCTTTAAGACGAGGATTGGGCCTATCTCTAGTCTCAACATTAAGACCAAAATTCAACAAATAACGCACAACGCTATCCGTCATTTCTTTAACCTGAATAATTCACAAAATATTCTATTGCGAGCACAAACCGCTGCAATAGAAAGGAATGCTATCTTTTTGGTGCTCAAAATAGCTACGGCTATTCCTGTGCGCCAAAAATCTGCGCTCCCTTTCTCTTATTGCGTTTTGTGCTCTCATGACGAAATTTCATGAATTAGTCAGGTTAAACTCACTTTCGCTAAAATCTTTGCAATCAAAGTCCAAATCTTCTGAAAACCGATTGATCCCCTGAGTGAAACGTATGCAGGTACCCCCAATGAAAACTAATTTTTTAACATAAACTGTTGTTGACAAATAATCAAGAATTAATAACAAAACATACTCCTTAAGCATATATTTACGAAATCCCGGCTGGTTCCGGATTAATGGAGGATAATACGCCTGTATTTGTTTGAGATCAATCATAATTCATATGCTTTTAAAAATGTTTTATAACGAACATTCAGTGCCTTGCTGTTTATGCGTCCTAAAAACTTCTCCATTAATTGAAAATCAATTTCGTTGTGAAGAATATCTACATTAAAGCGCATCGCTTCCATTGCTTCGAAATGATCATACTCAGGAAAAAGGTAAAATAAATCAAGCAATGCTTTTTCTGCTTTAGCCAGATAATAAGTATGACCTGTATCCATTTTAAATGGATCATAGCCAAACATCAAAGAAGCTTTAACCGTTCTGTAAGCAAACTGCCCTAAAGAATTTGAAAACTCAGCGGTTTTCAAACTACTTACACTTACGGTTTTAATAACGGCCTCAGGAATCAGCCCATAAAACGCCAAAGAAGAATGCAAACTAACGTAGGATGGCCGATATATAAAATTTGCCACATACATCTGTATGCCAGGGACATTAGAATATTCCGGGAACATAAAAAATCCATTTCGAAGACGAATCAGGCGCTCTTTTTTTATCCATCTGCTCAGGTTGTTCCTATCAAAATGAGGGAAAACTGCATAGACTTGGTTTATCGTAAAACAAGCCTGTTCATAAAAGTACTCCCTAACCTGCATTATTCATAAAATTATCTATTACGCGCCCAAAACGCTGAAATAGAAAGGAATGCTATCTTTTTGGTGCTCAAAATAGCTACGGCTATTCCTGTGCGCCAAAAATCTGCGCTCCCTTTCTCTTATTGCGTTTTGTGTGCTCATGACGAAAATTCATGAATAAAGCAGGTTAAATTGAAAAAAATCCATTTTATTTCTGTTCTGCAGCAGATAAACTGCAAAACAGAAACAAAATCAGGAATAAAAGCATTTCTACCTTAACCTGGATCCCTGTTTTTTATTCTGATTCTTCATCGCCGCCCAAACAAATTACGCTGATCCGTTTTTTCCCATCCATGCGCACAGCAAAATTTTTATCAAAACGCACGTGGCGGCAATATTTAGTCTGCTGGATCAGCTCCTGTTTTTCGAACATATCCCATTTAATGAAATTTCCTTCCAGCTCCTGATTAACACTCAGGTAACCCACATTCATAGAAGTTACATTATGGAAAAAATGGGATCCACTTGAGGCGTCAAGAGGAAAATCCGTAAGGCTGGTTTCCACAATGACACGGGCATTTGAAATTTGCGTCCAATTTACCGGAATCCCAATAAATTTATCGCGTGTGCCCCATCGTCCCGGGCCGATCAGGAGGTATTTGCGCCCTTCTTCTATCATTTTTTTATTGAGCGCATCCACTTCACGGGCAATTTCTTCGGTTGCGCTCTTATTAAAAGTTTTGCGATCCACATAAATTACATCGGTAAGCTCATCAATCAGGCCATTGCCCATGCCTTTATCTGTATAAAGCATCAACTTATCTTCATCAAGAAGTTCCGGATCAATATTATAATCGGTTGCATTTCCAATAAGCGGTTTAATCTGGAGCAGATAGAAAGAGGCCCGGTAATCTTTATCCCGTTTTAAATCCACGGCAAACTCAATTTCAACCGGAGAGCCCATTGCTTCTTTTACAACATCCAGCACGACTTCAATTGTGCGTGCCAGAGGAATATAATTGTATTTGAGGATGTCGGCAAAATTGATAATGCGCGGCCCCTGCTTATGCGTTCCCGGCGTAATTGCATTATTATCAGCATTGTAAACTGATGCACAATGTTTAATCGTTCCATGAACTTCCGCATCATAAATATCCATGCGCTTCAGTGCGGCATCCTCTCCATCAATAAGGTTCAGGTCTTTTTTATTCAAGTCGATGGCAAAAAACTCAACCTGTGATGTTTTAAACTGATCCTGAGGAGAATTGATTTCCAATGTGGGATATTTTGGCGAGAAACGATAAGCCTTCTCACCTTCAACAACATAGGTTCCCAAACCCACGGCAGCAACTGCGAAACCTTCTTCGGGTTTCATATGTGCAAAAGGATAATAATTATAGGATTGCGCCACTCCGCTGATATGTGGATAATAAACATTTTCATATTGATGCCCCACAACTTCCTGAATGATTACCGCCATTTTTTCTTCTTCAATTTTATAATTCACAGCGGAAATATAATCGCGGGCTGTTGGAGAGAACACCGATGCATACACCAGTTTAATGGCATTCATAATCTGATCGAGGCGCTTGCGCAGATCTTCGTGTTTATTGGGAATGAGGTAGGTTTCGAAAATCCCTGCAAAAGGCTGCATCTGACTGTCTTCAAACAGGCCGGAAGAGCGTATTGCCAGAGGTTTATGAATAATACGAAGAATTTTTTTAAGCTTGGAAACCAATCGGCCCGAAAGCTCAGCTTCTATGAAATGTTTCCGGATTTCCTCATAACTTACTTCCGGATCGTTAATGTATTGATGCAAGTTGTTATTCAGAAGAAAGCTTTCAAATTCATCGGTACCAATGATAAAAGTTTTGGGTGCTTTAATATTAATTTCGGGCAGGAATTGCTGAAAATCAATATTATAAATCAATGTATTGATAAAAGCAACACCACGTCCTTTGCCTCCAAAAGAGCCTCCGGCCAGGCTCACGATATTGGTTTCATCGAGTATCAGTGATTCTTCAAAATTGATAATCTTCCCTTTGTTTTGCTCATTCCGGTGCAATTGGATGGCATTGAGCAGGAATTTCCGAATCTCATCGGAACTTTTAAAATCTTCAAGACGGAAGGGATAGATAATGCGGGCAATCTGAATTTCCCCACGTGCCATAAACCAAAGTGAAAAATGGTTTCTGCGGGCATGATATCCAAGTGAATCATCTGGAATAGTGCGCAACAATTTTTCAAACTCGCGCAATGTGCGTGCAGTTGCGATGGGACGTCCGCGGCTGTCCTTGTAAACAAAACTACCAAAGCCCAGATATGTGCTGATAAAATAGCGGATATCCTGCACCAGTTTATCTGAATTTTTATTGATGAAGCTGGATTTCAAAAGAAATGCTTCGTGCGAATTTTCCGGATCGGAAGACTGAAGAATTATGGGCAAATCCTTGAGCTGCCCGCGCACTTCTTTCACCAATTCAAATCCTGCACGTCCGTCCAATATTCCTTTTCTGCGGAATTTCACATCCGATATCAGGCATAACATATAATCTTTATACTTCGTAAAAACCTCCATGGCTTCTTCATAATTCGAAGCCATTAAAATTTTTGGACGCGCCCTGAGTTTTAGCACTTTAAACAACTCATCAGTATTCACATCCTCGATGAGGCGCTTGGTTTGTTCCATCACAGCCGAATAGAGCAAAGGCAGATATCGTGAATAGTATTTCGCCGAATCTTCCACCAGAAGGATAATACGCACCAGGCCCACCGATGTGTCATTTTCCACATTAACCTGATCTTCGAGCTGTTTAATAATTGCAAAAAAGATATTCGGATCACCATTCCATGTAAAAACATTGTCGATGGATTCCATCTTGATTTGCTGTTGTTCAATGCGCAGGGCATCCATATTATTATTCAGCAGGAGGTATATCGGGATATAAGGATAGTCGTGGCGGATATTATTGCTCACCACCATTTGTCCTTCCACATTCCCGCCCATGAGGATGACCATATCGAAATGGCGCGAATCGAGTTGCTCCATTGCCTCCTCAAAGGAACTCACACCTGTAATCCGGGGCACAGAGGATAAATTAAGCTGATAATATTCGCCGAGAATATGTTCCGAAAACCGTCCCTCCTTTTCTATGCTATAGGCATCATAAAGATTGGCAACCAGCAGGATTTCGCGCACCTTAAAAGGCATCAGGTCATGAAAAATATCCCGGTTGTAATTATTCTTGTTCAAAAAGCGCTGCAAAAGCTGCCGGCTGTTGATAATGGACGTTTTGGTTTCCCTTCGTGATCCGGTAAGGGTTTGTTTCAACGCAAACTTTCCACGCACACTGTTCAGAAAACCCGACACCATTCCGGAAAGGTTTATCAGCAGATGGCGCTCTTCCTTGAGAAAAGGGCCTTCATCCGCTTCGGGCTGCCGTTTCAGATAAAATATTTCAATGCTTCCGTGTTCATCATCAATAGTATCAAATTCCTGAATCTGAACCCAGGGACTGGTTTGGAAAGTATCTGAAGTGTATTCATTTTCGGCATATGTTATTCTTGCACAGCACACTTCTGGATATTGCCAGGCTGAAGGCAAAACATTACAAATCTGTGTCAGCGTTTCTTCGATTGGTTTTTTCTCCTTAAGTATTCGGGTTGTTTGGTTGATGGCAGCAAGTTCTTTAAGCCTCTCGCGTGAAATATACTTATCTTTTGTAGCAACAAGGCTGTTGAGGTAACCCGAAATAATCCCGGAAAGGTTGCTGATCAAATCACGCTCTTCTTTCAGGAAAGGCCCTTCGTGTATTTCAGGAAATTCCTCCCGGTAAAAAACCTGAATCAGTCCTTTTTTATTTTCAATGGTTTCAAAAGCTTCCTCCTGCGCCCACTGTGTTTCACAAAACCGATCGCTGGTAAAAACAGCATCATCATAAACAATACGCGCGCAGGTAGCATCCGGATATTGCCATGCCTGAGGCAGGATAGAGACAATATGACGCAAAGTATCGGGCATAGACCGGCCCTCCTTGATTATACGGGTTGTATTGTTGATGGCAGCCAGCTCTTTCAGGCGCTCATTGGATGCAAATTTTTCATCACGTGCAATTTGGGCATTTAAATAAGCATGCAAAAGGTTATTGACACTCTGGATAAGTTCCAACTCTGCACTTGCAAAACCCTGATCGCCGGCCACATGCTGCTTGTCGGAAAAAAACACCTCAATACGCCCGGTTTCCTGGTTAATGGTTTCGAAAGTTTCTTCCATCTTTACCGGTGTTTCAATAAAATTGCGGCTCAGATAAACTTTTCCTCCAAACGAAAGCCGCACATAGCTTTGCTCCGGATCGGCAAATCCTTCAGTGAGGATTCCGGTGAAATTATAGAGTGTCTCCTTTACGGCTTTTCCTTCGCGCAATAAACTGGATATTTTGTTGATACAGGCCAGTTCTTTGAGTCGTCCATTATTATTATTGTTCGTCATAGTATTCCCTGTTGGTTAAAATAAAAGCAGAATTTCCAGAGGAATCCGCCGCTTTTTATATTTTTGTGTTTCTAAACGGATAATAAAGCTTGAATCCTCACAAAGTTAGAAATTTGTTTTAAGCTGCAACATCCGAAGCAAAAATCAAGCACGCTATGATTAAGGTAATTATCGTAGATACGCACAAAATTGTTGGCGAAGGAATCGAATGCCTGCTCAACAGCTCTGAAGAAATCTCTGTAGGCGCACGTTTATCACGGATGGAAGAAGTTGCGCCCGTATTGGCAAAGGAAAAATACCATGTGGTGATCATCAACATCTACACACCCGATGATGATGCCATTAATGCCCTGAATACACTTCATAAGCAATTCCCAAACATCAACCTGCTCATCCTTTCCATGCACAGCAATGAGCATTTTATTTTGAAAACCCTGAAGTTAGGAGCAAAAGGCTACCTCACTAAGGACACCAGCCGCAACGAGATGATTGAAGCCATTCTTACTTTGCGCAATGGCTACGATTACTATGGGAAATCCATTACCAACGTAATTTTAAAAGGCTACCTCAACAAAACAGCGGAAGAAGAGAAAAACGGGCAAAATCCGCTTTCAGAACGGGAAGTTGAAATTTTAAAACTTTTTGGTGAAGGGCTTACAAACCGCGAAATCGCCGATCAGTTGTTTATCAGTGTGCGCACTGTGGAATCGCACAAAAACAATATCATGAAAAAGATCAACCTGCGCACCACCGTTGATTTGGTGAAATTTGCTATCCGTAATAATTATATTGAGATATAGGTGATTTATTTTTAGGATATCACTGCAGTGCCGCTGGATTTGCCAACCTCAATATAAGCTGCAGAGCAGCAACAATATTTATAAAAATTAGAGAGCAAAAGACAATTGGGCTACAGAGTAGTGGTGAGGTTGAAAATACCAATCGGGTTTAACCCAATGAGACCTCTCCTCGCTCGCTCGTCGAGGTGACGCTCCTATCTGCAATTTCCGCTAATGGGGTCATTGAGCGTCTCCGTGCTAACCCTTTTCACCGCAAAGACACAAAGTCGCAGAGAAACATTTGTGTGCCTCAAATCCTACGGCAAAAAAACTCCGCGAAACTCCGCGCCTCCCCGTCTCAGCGGTAAAAACACACTCCTTCGCGCCATTCGCACCCTTCGTGGATAAAAAACAGCCCGCGCCAGCCAAGCTTCGCGCCTCAGCGGTAATACTTTTCACCGCAAAGACACAAAGACGCAGAGAAATTCTGGTCTGCCTCAAATCCTACGGCAAAAAAACTCCGCGAAACTCCGCGCCTCCGCGTCTCAGCGGTAACGCACACCCCTTCGCGCCATTCGCACCCTTCGTGGATAAAAAACAGCCCGCGCCAGCCAAGCTCAGCGTCTCAGCGGTAATCCTTTTCACCGCAAAGGCACAAAGACGCAAAGAAACACTGGCGTGCCTTAAATCTTACAGTAAAAACCCCGCGAAACTCCGCGCCTCCGCGTCTCAGCGGTAACGCACACCCCTTCGCGCCATTCGCGCCCTTCGTGGATAAAAAACAGCCCGCGCCAGCCAAGCTTCGCGCCTTAGCGTCTTAGCGAGAAAAACAAACATCCTGCACCAGCCCTCCGCGTCTCAGCGGTAAACATCCTTAAAAAGGAAAATCTCCCTCAAACTCATTCTTTTTGGCTTTTTCGCGTTGCGGTTCATCAGCCACTACATGTACGGGATTTCCTTTCACATAAATGGCTTTATAAGGCTGGGTTGGGCAAGCGTACTCACAGGCTCCACAACCAATGCAGATGGATTCATCTACTTCAGGGATTGTCAGCCCGTTTTTGTAAGGAACCATGCGCACGGCTTTGGTTGGGCAATGCTCCGAGCAGGCTCCGCAATCCGTTCCTTCGGTATTTACGATACAATTGCCTTTCACAAATTCAGCGCGCCCAATTTGCGTACGTTTTTTATTTTCCAGAAGCAATGGCAAAAGTGCCCCGGTAGGGCAAACCTCTGTGCAGCGCACACATTCAAAATTGCAAAATCCCTGATGGAAATCCATACGCACCTGCAAAAAATGCTGCCAGCCAAATTCATTTTTCGATGGCTGTATCACCCCTGTAGGACAAGCGCTTACACAGAGATGGCATGCCGTACACCGGTTTAAAAACTCCTGAACATCCGCCGAGCCGGGAGGCGTTACATACTGCTGGCGTTCTACCGGAACTGTAGCATTATTTGACACAACTTTTTGAGCCAATGCTCCAACCGGACTTAAAACAATACTTCCGGTCAAAAAGCCCAAAGCCCTGCGCCGCGAAACATCCGCTCCTTTTTGTGCCCCGTCTTTTGCTGCCTTTGATTTGGTTTTCAGGTCAATAGCATCAAACTTACAGGATGTTAGGCAGTTATAGCAAGTAACACATCGCGATGCATCTACTATATGCTTTTCCAGATCGATGCACTGCGCTTTACAAACACGCACGCAAGCCTTGCAATGAGTGCAGGCCTCACTATTGATACGGATTTTATAAACAGAATATTTGGATATCAGGCCGAGAAATGCCCCAAGCGGACAAACCGTATTGCAATAAAGACGTCCATGCTGCACACTCATATACAGGATTAAAAACAAGAAACCCACCGGAATGATATAGAGCGAAAGCTGCATCCAATGAACATCCACATGAAATACACTATATATTTCCCGGCTTTGCAAAATCCCGGCCAAAACATTATTCCCAAGGATCAGCAGCGGACGAAAAAGGTCGGTAACAATCCTCCCAAAGACGCTGTAGGGATCCAGCATATTCAAAAGAAGGCTGCTTCCCAGAAAAAGCGTGAGAATTGTAAGGACGAGAATTCCGTAACGCAGCCAATTAAAGGGCGCATGATATTTAAAACGTATTTTTTTAAACATTCGCGCCAGGCGCAAAACCACATCCTGAAAAACACCCAAAGGGCACAATGAGGCACAATATACCCGCCCGAAAAAAGATGTAAGCAGTATTACGACAAGAAAACCAAGCGCCGAAAAGGTGAACACTTTTGAGAAAAGCAAAACGGAAGGGACAAACTGCAACCAAAGTCCGGCTTTTATGAAATGTGTGGGAAGAAAGCCCAGAAAATCCAAAAAAGCAAGGGCAATCAAAAACAAGGATGCAATAGCGATAAGCACCCTTAATGATTTCAGGAATTTGTAGGACATTGCTTAGATTTTAATCCGCCCGATATTTTGGGAATCCAGGTCCATATTACCGATTTTCATCTCATGCGCCTGCTTGATATAAGGCACATCTGTTGGCTGCATTCCGAAAATTTTGGCAGCTGCAGCATCTGCGGCAACCATATCATCCGACATGACCAGGAATTTCATTTTGGCCACATCCTCTTCACCCACACCACGGGGCCCGTTTTTCATCAAAACATTATAAGCATCAATGATATTTAAGTCGGGTTTGCGCCAGGTAGAAAAATCAGCAATACACTGGTGCAGGTCGTTGCGGTGCCAATAGCCGCGATCCCAAACGATTCCCATCAGGTTTTTCATAGCAATGGTGAGTTTGGTGGAGCTGTGGTTTTTCAGGATGGGCACATTAATAAACACATCCGATTCCAAAATCAGCTCGTGCACTTTTGTTTCAGTGAGCCGTTTGCCATTCGGGATTGTGACCGCTTCATAATATCCTTCGGTATTCCCCGGGGCGATTTTTCCACCGGCTTCTTTTACGGCGGTTTCGATCATGCTGTTTTTGTAGCATTTGGTCCATTCATCACAGGTATGATCAAACACAAATACTTCTTTAGCCCCAGCTTCCAGGCAGGATTTGATTACCGCCTTAACCAGCGCGGGATTGGTATTTGCAGCCAGATCGGGGATTACATCCCAGCCAATATTGGGTTTCACAACAACGGTTTGACCTTTGCTCACGTAGCGCGACATCCCGCCCATTGCATTAATGGCACGCTGGTACATCTGCGCCGGTTCCCCTCCGGTAACAGCAACCAGATCGTAAGGAACATCAGGCATCATGGCAGTGTTGGCCAAAATGCGGCCATACTTCCCAACCGATAATGCAATTCCCGTATAAATTCCTGCTGTTACGCTTTTTCTGATGAAGGATCTTCTGTTCATAAACCAATTTTTAAGTGCTCCGTAAAAGGAAGGTAAAAATAGCAATAATTCTCAAACGAAAAAATACTGCTCTAATTTTTTGGCATTATAAAATAATCAGGGCGAAGGCTTTGCATGTTTGAAAAACAAACTATATTTGTAACTGAATAAAATTAAAACATCATGACAAGCATAGCAATCAACAAACGAACTTTCCCGCTTTTTTTCGATATTATCGCAATTGCATTCATTTATATGGTGCCTACGATATCGCATGCACTGGCATTTCCATTATACTATTTCGAACCTATGCGCCTGATGGTAATCCTGGCCCTGGTGCATACCAACAGGAGAAATGCCTTTATTTTAGCGGCAACACTGCCTTTGGTCAGTTTTATGTTTTCGGGCCATCCGGTTTTACTGAAGATGCTCCTCATTACCGGTGAATTGGTGCTCAATGTCGCATTGTTTTATGTTTTTATAAACTTCATAAAAAAGACCTTCCCTGCAGTGATGCTGAGTATTGTTCTGAGCAAAGCGGTTTATTATCTGGCCAAATTCCTGCTTATTCAGTGGGCTTTGCTCGACAGTTCCCTCATCTCAACCGCATTGTGGGTTCAGGCAAGTACTTTGATTGCTTTTAGCCTTTATGTATATTTCTTCTTTAAAGAAAATATGGGCAAGACGGAATAAAGGTCTCTGAAAAGATATTTGAGCCATCCTGAGGAATTGGGATGGCTTTTTTTGTTGGATTTCCCTCCGCAAAACTCCGCGCCAGCCAACTTCCGCGCCTTAGCGATAATCCTTTTCACCGCAAAGACCCCGTTCCCGCGCGTGTCCTCACGCGTGGCTTAGCAGAAAAACCACTATCTTTAGCCCATGAGTCGCAACTATAAATTTCATAATCCAGAGGGTGTGTATTTTGTTAGCTTTGCTGTTGTAGAGTGGATAGATGTTTTTACGAGGATCGAATACAAAGACATACTTCTCGACACATTTCGGTATGCGCAGCAAAACAAAGGAATGGAAATTTTTGCCTGGTGCCTGATGACCAACCATGTCCATTTGGTTTTCAGGTCGTCTGGAAAAGATAAACCAGAAGAAATAATGAAAGGTATTAAAAGCTTTTCCAGTAGAGAATTGGTTCACGCAATAAAAGAAAACCCGCAAGAAAGCAGAAGGGACTGGTTATTGGATAGTTTTTCAAAAGCTGCAAAAGAATCTTCGAACGTCAAGAACCACCAATTCTGGAGGCACGACAATAAACCGATTGAATTATGGAGCAATAGAGTGATTTCGCAAAAAATCAGGTACGTTCACCAAAATCCAGTCGAAGAGGGTCTGGTGTTTTATCCTGAGGATTATTTGTATAGCAGTGCATTGGATTATGCAGGAAAAAAAGGGATACTCGAAGATGTTATTGTGGTTGACATTTAAGCAGTACCGCGCGTGAGGACACGCGCGGCAGCTGGGGGATAAAAAACAGCCCGCGCCAGCCAACCTCAGCGCCTCAGCGGTAAAAAACATGCCTTTTCAGCATTAAACCCTCAAGCATTATGTAAAAACTCCAAACCCTATTGCAGTTCTCTCCATTCGTCTTTGCGTGAATCACGCAAATTCATCCGCACTGCACCCAATTAGGCTGTATTCCTTGCTTTTGCGTTTTTCTTTTTCCTAATATTGGATCAAATTTAAACGCAAATCAACTTATTTTCAATTAAAAAAATACAAAAAATGGCAAACGTATTCGAACAAAAAGTAAGCGATTTCATGGCAAAGGTTATTGCCAAGAACCCCGCAGAAACTGAATTTCACCAGGCAGTTCACGAAGTAGTTGAAAGCCTCATTCCTTTCGTAGAAGAAAACCCAGTTTACAAGGATGCAAAAATCCTCGACCGCATTGTTGAGCCGGAACGCGTTGTTCTTTTCCGCGTACCCTGGATGGACGACAAAGGCGAAATCCACGTAAACAAAGGCTTCCGTATTGAAATGAACTCAGCCATTGGCCCTTACAAAGGCGGATTACGTTTCCACCCAACTGTAAACCTTGGTATCCTCAAGTTTTTGGCCTTTGAACAAGTATTTAAAAACTCACTCACAACACTTCCAATGGGCGGTGGTAAAGGTGGTTCTGATTTCGATCCTAAAGGAAAATCAGATGCAGAAGTAATGCGTTTCTGCCAAAGCTTCATGACTGAGCTTTTCCGTCATATTGGTCCGAACACAGACGTTCCTGCTGGTGACATCGGAGTTGGTGGCCGCGAAATTGGATTCCTTTTCGGTCAGTACAAGCGTCTGCGCAATGAATTTACCGGCGTTCTTACTGGTAAAGGACTTGACTGGGGCGGTTCACTCATCCGTCCTGAAGCTACCGGTTATGGTGCGACCTATTTTGCACAAAACATGCTGGCTACACGCGGCGATTCTCTCAAAGGAAAGACTGTTTGTATCTCAGGTTCAGGTAATGTGGCTCAGTATGCTTGTGAAAAAGTTACCGAACTTGGCGGCAAGGTTGTTACCCTTTCTGATTCCAGCGGATTTATTTATGATCCTGATGGAATCAACGAAGAAAAGCTTGCATTCATAATGCACCTGAAAAATGTTAAGCGTGGCCGCATTAAGGAATACGCTGAAAAGTATGGTTGCGAATACCATGAAGGACAGCGTCCATGGGGCATCAAGTGTGATATCGCCATGCCAAATGCCACACAAAACGAAATCAACGAAGAAGAAGCCAAAACACTGGTTAGCAACGGTTGTTACTGTGTTTCTGAAGGAGCAAACATGCCTTCAACTCCGGAAGCTGTTACCGTATATCTTGAGTCTAAGATCCTTTATGGCCCCGGTAAAGCAGCCAATGCAGGTGGTGTAGCCGTTTCCGGTTTGGAAATGAGCCAAAACTCACTGCGCCTGTCGTGGACTCGTGAAGAAGTTGACGAGCGCCTCAAAGGCATCATGAAGAGCATTCACGAAGTTTGCGAAAAGTACGGAAAAGACGAAGAAGGTTTCGTTGATTACGTGAAAGGTGCAAACATTGGTGGCTTCGTAAAAGTTGCCGATGCAATGATCGCTCAAGGTCTCGTATAATTTAGTACCCTATTATAACTAAACATACGTTCAAAAAAAGATCCCTGCCTTCGGGCGGGGATTTTGTTTTTATTGAGATAATGTTTTCGGCCTCCGATTGCATGAACATGCTATTTCACAAGTAGTTTCACCAACATTTCCTGAAGCTGGCCATGTTGTATTGGTTTGGTTATAAAGGCATTAAAACCTTCCCGAAAACAACGTTGACGATCACTTTCCGACACATAGGCTGTTTGTGCAATAGCGAGGACGTCGGGTTTTATTTCCTTGATTTCTTTTAAAGTATCAAAACCGTTTTTTCGGGGCATTTTCAAATCGAGCAATACCAGTGGGATGGTTTTATAAATTTTAAACAGATCTACTGCTTGTTCCCCGTCAATTGCACGGATTACATGCAGCCCAAAAGAAGCCAGTATCGCTTCCAGCAACTCAAAGCTGGCATTATCATCTTCGGCGACCATTACCTGAAGGTTAGGCGGCAGTTTGACATCAGAAGGAACATCATGGGTATCAATAACTTGTACATTTGAAGCATCGAAAGGAAGGCACACATAAAAAACGGCTCCTTCTTCTTTGCCGGATTCCAGCCATATATCCCCATCCATTAATTCTACCAAAGCTTTTGAGATCGACAAGCCCAAACCACTGCCTTCTTCCTCTTTGAGATGACTTTCGTCCACCTGGCGGAAGCGTTCAAAAATTTTCTGGTGATACTCCTCCGGAATTCCGGGGCCGGTATCGCTCACCCATAGCAACAAATCATCGCCCGAAAGCCTGCAACCAATACGCACTTCCCCTTTTCGGGTAAATTTCAAGGCATTGTTGATCAGGTTCGACATAATTTGCTCCAAACGTGTAGCATCAACTTTTATGGTTTTATCCATAAGAGCTTCGTCAACATCCAAGTAAAACCCGATCTTTTTGGAATCTGCTTCGGCTTGAAAAAACAAAAACAATTCTTCCATCAAGTCACCCAGGCGGATATCAACCGGATTGAGCGTAATTTGCCCGGCGTCAATTTTCGAGATGTCGATCAGGTCATTTATCAATGAAAGCAGGCGCTTTGAACTATTGCGTATGATATTAAGGTATTCCTTTTGCTTTTCTTTGTCCATTTCTTTTTCTGTCAGCAGGTCAGCAAAGCCCATAATGCCATTCATTGGGGTACGGATTTCATGGCTCAGATTGGCCAGAAAAGCAGATTTGAGCCGGTCGCTTTCTTCTGCTTTATCACGTGCTATTTCGAGATGTTTGTTCACTTCGGATAGCTGGATACGTGATTCCTGCAGTTGCTCGTTACGTTTTTTTAATGTGCGTTCTGATTTTCTGCGCAGCCGGATGTGATAGCTCAAAGCAACAATTACCAAGCTAAGAAAAACAATAAGGCCAACTACAAACCAAATCAGAGTGCGGTATTTTTCATAAACAGAATACGGTTTATTGATGATGATGCTGTTATCAGGCAAATCGCTCAATTCGATATTATTACTGATCAATTCGCTATAATCGAATTTATAAACCAGTTCACCGCCGCGAACAGGGATTTCGGACGCTTTTTTGCCATGAAATATCTGCAAAACAAGCTCAGCGGCTACTTTGCCCTGCTGTTTCGGGCTGGTAATTTTCCCTCCTATTGCCCCTAATCCAACCACATCCCAAACGCAATAAACAGGAAGATCGCGGCAAAGGGAAATCATCTCCATGCTTTCCTCTGCAGATAATATTGTGCGGTCGGGCTGAAGCAAATAGCTAGCCCAAAGCAAAGCTGTGTTTTGTGGCAAAAGCTGTATTTCACTGCATAATTCCCCATAATTCAAATTGCTGAGCACGCGCACTTCTATTTCCGGATTTAATTTGGATTTATCCCTTAAAAACCGCTGTGAGAGTAACCGCCCTGTTTTAGTATTATCGGAAATAAATGCAATTGTAGTTTTCTCCGGCTGCAGTTTACCAATCAGCTCAATGGTCCCAACAGCATCATAATGCTCCCAGATACCGGTAAATTCACCCAAAGCAGCTGTGCGCGAAGGGGCATAGTCATTGATACCACAAAAGACTACTGGCACATCCGGGAAAATCGAATCGCCATATTCCACCATAAAATCCAAAGCATGATCATCGGAAGTAAGAATGGCGTCAAAATCAATGTCCCTGAATTTATAGGCATATATTTCCGCCATCATCTGAAAATAGCGGTCATCGGCAAAGCGCTTGGCATCGAGGTAATTTACAAAATACTCAACATGGCCTGCACTGTCAAAAACCTCATTAATCCCACTCATGAGCCGGTCGGCCCAATAGCTGCCGTCGTGATAAGAATTGATAACCAAAACCTTGCAAGTTTCCTTGGTATTGCATTGCGCAATGGATTTTAAGGGCATCGATAGAAATGACAAGTGCAAAACCGGGATAAGGCCAAGCAGCATCCAAAAGGAAAACCGTCGGGCACGCATATTTTGATATGAATTAGGGGGTTCCATGTTGGTTAAATTGCAAGATTACAAACAAATATAACAAAAATATGGTTCTACACGGAATTTCGTGGAAAGAAAAATCACTTTAGCTCCAAAGAGATTCCTCCAAAGTTTTCCTCATGCTTCGGAAACTTTGTCGGAATGACGCGTTTTTAAGAAGTCCGGAGGCAAATGCGGCGAGGACGTGTTTAAAATATACTACTGTGTCCTCGCCGCATTTGCCGTAAACGCCTAATAAACAGCGTCATTCCGACTGGAACAAAGCCAAACGAAGTGGTTAAGGCTTTGTGTAGGGAGGAATCTGTTAGGGATCAATAGTTTATTAATAAATATCTGCATATTATTTTCAAACATTATTGTTACCCACGGAATTCCTAGTAGAACCAATAATATTATAAAAATCACAAAAGGGAACCAGCTTTTTTATGAGAATATATTTTGGTGGCCGATAATAATTCCGTTGGCAGAAACATGGCCGCAACGCCCATGCAACACTGTTGCCCGGGTGTTGAAACACTGTTTCTGATGAAAGGCAGAAGGAAGAAGACGAAAGATAAAAGGCAAAAGGCAAATGGCGAAAGGAAGAAGGCGAAAGATAAAAGACAAAAGGAAGAAGACAAATGGCGGAAGGAAGAAGGATCCAGGGCCTTGCAGGGCAAGCAGCTGACACACTTTTCTGAATACTCCCGAACGGTTTTAGCGAACTTATTTTTTCCAAATTCCAGGTTCACAGGATAAAATATGAGATTGGATATCGACAGGAAGGCGCTTCGTTTTATACTGTTTGGTATTATACCGATTGGTATAAAAATCCTGCAGATATAATGGGCAAAACTGAAAAACAGAAGAACGCTCTAAACTATTGAGTTTATGGAAGCGCCAAAAAACTCTTTTTGAAACCACAGATCAAAAGCCGGATCAAGAAATTCATACTTATCGTCATCCTGATGGATAATGTCTGCATTAACCAGTATATTTTTGTTTTTGAGGACATTGTTTGGCGTTCCCAACAAATATTTCTGCATTACATCAGCGCTTGTAAGCTGCTTTTCTCCTTTTGATATAGCTTTTAACAAATTTAATTGGGTAGGGCTAATACCCTCAATTTCTTTTTGATACAATGGAGAATTCGCATTAATTAATTCCTGGAGTGCTTTCTGAATTTGATCAATCCCGGCTTCTTTTTCCGTTAAATTCCAGGTGTAATGAGCCAGCTGCTGAACATACCATGAATGGTTTTTCATTAATTCCGGGATTTTTTCAGCGAGCCTGCCATCAACAGTTTTCCCGGTCTTTTTAAAACCGCTTGCAATGAAGCGAACCCATTCATCCCTTTCAATTTTTGGCAAAGAAATAATATCCCCAAAACGGTAAAACGGATTTGAAGGCTTATTAAAGATTTCCGACATCATATGACGTTTACTTCCGTAGATACAATAAGTTACTGATCCCTGTCTTTGCCATGAAGCCCTCATTTTCTTTTCGAGAATATGAAAACCTTTAAATGTGGCCAGGTTCTGAAATTCATCTAAACATATTATAAACTTACATGCTTTGTTTTTTGCAAGCTTCTCCGGCAAATCCAATATTTCATCGCTTTGTTTTTTTAATTCGTGCCAATCAAAGCTCAAACTGAAATCGTTTACAGGGTCTATCCCAACACTTAATTTTGGAATAATTTTTTTAAAAAACTGCTGCCCGCTTTTCATCCATTCTTCCCAATGAGTAGATGATGCTTTAACGATCTCACGGGCAAACTTTTCCAGAAACTCTTCCTCGCATCCCACCGAAAATAAATCAATTATAACTGTTTTTATAGCCTTTGATTCATTATTTATATCATTTATAACATTCTCAACCAAAGAGGATTTCCCCCACCTACGAGGCGATATAATCGTTGTATTGACCCCGCTCAGAAGATTGCTTTTTAACTTATTGATCTCATTTGTGCGATTCGTGAAGGAAAATGAACTTACGGTTGTCCCATAAATAAATGGCGAATTATTCATGCTTATTAATTTTATACTATTTGGTATTATACCACTTGGTATAATACCCAAAGGTATAAAATTTTCTTAAAACTCAAAAAAAAACGGAGCCACAAATTGCAGCTCCGTTTTCAAAAGACATTTCCGTACTTTATTCCCCGTCAGGAGATTCAGCCGCAGTTTTTTCTGCTTCGTTCAGCCATCCGCCACCTAAGGCCTTATAAAGCTGCACATAAGCATCGATATAGTCATTTTTGGTTTGGACAACTTGCAGCTCCATAGAAAAGAGCGAGCGTTCCGATTCCTGAACTTCGAGATAATCGGTTACACCCCCATTGTAGCGTTCATTTGATAATCTTGCTGCATTTCGGGCCGCTTTTAGTTGTTGCTCCCGGGCTTCCAGCTCCTTTTTATAGGTCTGGATGCTAATCAAGGCGTCTTCCACTTCTTTAAAGGCATTGAGGGCCACATATTCGTAGTCGAATACGGCTTGTTTGGCCAGTTCGCGTTCCATTTCAAGGTTATTTTTCAATTTATTAAAATGGAACAATGGAGCCAGAATATTACCACTGATCGACCAAAGCGGATCGCCGGAGAAGAGATTGTCAATTTCCCCGCTGGCATATCCACCACTGGCAGTGAGGCTAAGGGAAGGAAGCCGTGCAGCCTGTGCAACGCCAACCTGGGCAAATTGCGCATCAACGGCAAAAGCAGCCTGCAGCACATCTGGGCGGCGCTCCAGCAACTGTGATGGAATCCCTGCGGGAATCGTTGGCACATTAAGCTGGTTTAGAAGATTTTCCGTTACAGCGATATCCCCGGAAGGTCGCCCCAACATCAGATTAATTGCATTTTCGGTTTGCGCGATCAAACGTTCATACATCGGAATGGAAGCGTCGGCTTCAAAAGCCTGTATTTGTGCCTGATTGAGATCAATCTCGGGAATCACGCCTTCATTAAAGCGTTCAGAAATAATCTTTAATGATTCCTTACGGGATTTTGATGTACTGACAGCAATGCGCAGGCTTTGGTGATAATTGAGCAGGTCGAGATAAGCCGAACTAAGGCCGGCAATCAAATCCAATTGCACAATACGCAGTCCCATTTCGGTGCCCAGCATTTCGGCACGGGCAGCTTTGGAGGCACTGCGGTATTTGCCCCAGAAATCGATTTCATACGACAATGAAGGGGCAATATAAAAATTACTCGCTGTAGCTGGCAGGGCTGTTGTTCCGGAGAAATTGCCACGGGAGGCTCCGGCGCTTACATCCAAACTGGGGAACTGACCTGCTTTTGTATATCCAAGTGCTGCTCTGGCCTGCTCTAGGCGGCTGGCCGCGATGCGTACATCTTTGTTTTGTTGCAGCCCCAAAGTAATGAGCTGTTTCAATTCATCGTCCTGAACCAAATTCCACCATTCCAGGTTTAAAAGGCTATCGGTTTGATGGTCACTAAAACGGTATTGCTCAGGCGTTTCCAATTGCACCTGTGGGAGCTCCCCGGTAATGGTACAACCGGAGACAATAAAAACCAATAGAATAAAATATATACTAATCTGTCTCATAAGGCTATACGTTTTGATTTTGTGATTCTTCCAATGCTTTTTGCTTATCACGCTTTTTCTCATAACCGGCCAGCTTACCAATTAAAACATAAAGCATCGGATAAAAGAAAACCCCAATGAGTGTGGCAACGAAAAGTCCGCTAAAGACAGCCATACCCATTACTTTCCTTGCTTCGGCACCTGCTCCTGTAGCAATAAGCAGAGGAATAACGCCGAGGATAAAAGAAAAAGCGGTCATCAGGATAGGCCGGAACCGTATGGAGGCCGATTCAATCGCCGCTTCAACCAAGGACTTTCCTTCTTCGAATTTTATTTTCGCAAATTCAACAATCAGGATGGCATTTTTGGCGGCCAGTGCAATCAGCAGAACCAGTGCAATTTGCGCATAAACATTGTTTTCGTAGCTTGTGCTGCCAAGGCGCGCCAGGTATAATCCGAGCAGAGCACCGAATACCGCAAAAGGAATTCCCAGCAAAATACTGAAGGGCAATGACCAGCTTTCGTATTGAGCCGAGAGGATCAGAAAAACAAAAAGCAAAGAAAAAATAAAAACAGTATTTCCCGTTCCGCCCGATTCAGCCTCCTGATAGGAAAGCGCGTTCCAGGCGTAGCCCATATCTTCGGGCAGGCTTTCCGCAGCCACTTCTTTCAGTGCGTTCATGGCTTCTGTTGATGAATATCCCGCTGCAGGGGCGCCCATCACTTCTACCGACCGGTAGAGGTTAAAACGGGTCGTAAAATCCGGGCCGGTGATTTCCTCTATTTCCACCAAAGTAGATAGGGGCACCATTTTTCCTTCACTATTGATCACAAAGAAATTTTCCAGCTCTTCAGGCCCCAGCCGATATTCGGGCTCTGCCTGCACATAGGTTTTGTACAAACGTCCGAAGCGGTTAAAATCATTGACATACACGCCTCCAAGAAACGCCCCTATAGTCGTGTGAAGATCACTGAGGTTTACGCCGGTTTTCAATACTTTATCGCGGTTGACGTCCATAAAACGCATGGGCACATTGGCTTTGAAAGTTGTATATGCACTGGCAATTTCGGGTCGCGCATTGGCTGCCTGGATAAACTTTTGCGCATTATTTGCCAGATAATCCACCGAATTACCGCCTTTGTCCTGAATCATAATACTGAAACCCGAACCTGTCCCCAATCCCTGGATAGGAGGTGGCCCAAAAGCAAATGCCTGTGCCTCAGGAATGGCCATATAAAGCTTCGCGTTTACACTGTTAATAATGTCATCTACTGTTACTTCACGGTCTTCCCAGTTTTTCATAGTCACAAAAAGTGAACCTGATGAAGAACTCATACTTCCATTTATCAGGTTATATCCCGGAATAGATGTTACAAAAGCAACGCCTTCTTCCTGCATGAGGATGTTTTCTATTTTTTTCAGGGTTTCATCTGATCTCTGCAGCGATGATGCTTCAGGAAGCTGGGCGCTGATCATAAAATAGCCCTGGTCTTCATTAGGAATAAAACCTCCGGGAACCAGTTTGCCCAAAATCATAATCATCCCAAAAGTGATAACGATAAAAATAACACCACGGGATAATTTTCTGGAGATCACACTGGCAAAACTGAGGTATTTTTCCGACGTGCGGTCGAAGCTTTTGTTGAAACCACTAAAGAAACGTCCGAGCAAACCTTTGGATTGCTTTTGCGGGCGCAGCAGCAACGAGCTGAGTGCCGGGCTAAGGGAGAGCGCATTAATGGAAGAAAATACCACCGAAACGGCAATCGTAATTGCAAACTGCTGGTAAAGCCTTCCGGTGATGCCGCCCATAAATGCTACAGGCACAAAAACGGCCACAACCACCAAAGTAGTAGCCACAATTGGGGCAGAAACTTCCTGCATTGCTTTGCGTGTTGCCTCCTTGGGGTTCAATCCTTTTTCGATATTGGCCTGTACGGCCTCCACCACCACAATGGCATCATCTACTACTATACCGATTGCAAGCACAAGGCCAAGAAGCGAAAGCGTATTGATGGAGAAACCCAGCAAAGGAAATACAATAAAAGCACCAATCAGCGAAACAGGAATAGCAAGGGTAGGAATAAGTGTTGCCCGGTAGTTCTGCAGGAAGATAAACACCACCAGGATTACCAGTGCAAGTGCCTGAAAAAGTGTAATCACAATCTCGCGGATACCGGCAGTAATTGGCTCGGTAGTGTCCAATGAAATATCATATTCCATTCCTTCTGGGAAACTTTCAGAAAGATTGTCCATGGCAGCGCGCACTTTATTGGCCACATCAATGGCATTGGAACCCGGAGCCTGATAGATAAAAATCAATCCGCAGTCTTTTTTGTTGACACGCGTAAAGGCGTTGTACATTTCCACGCCCAGTTCGATGCGGGCAACATCCTTCAACTTCAACTGTTTTCCTTCTTCGGTTGTACGGATTACGATTTCCCCGAATTCCTCTTCCGTTTTTAAACGGTCTTTCATCATCACCGCATAGGTGAATTCCGTTCCCGGAGGTGCAGGCTCGCCGCCAAATGTACCACCGGGCACAATGGCATTTTGTTCCTGTATGGCGTTGGTAATTTCAGGAATGGTAAGCCCAAGCTGTGCCATTCGGTCGGGTTTTACCCATATACGCATTGCGTAATCGCTCACACCAATTACATCTGTTTTTCCCACACCGGAGAGGCGGGCCAGCTCATCGGCCATATTGATACGGGCATAGTTTCCGATAAAATCGCGGCTGTATTTTCCGTCTTTTGCTGTTAAAGTAACAAGCATCAAAGGAAAGGAAAATGATTTTTCTGTAGTTACACCGGTTTGTTTTACCTCGGCAGGAAGTTTACTGGTAGCTGTACTCACCCTGTTTTGGGTAAGGACGTTGGCCATATCCACATCTGTACCCAGATCAAAAGACACCTGGATGCTCATAGACCCGGAATTGGAATTGGTGGATTTCATATAAATAGAGTTATCAACCCCATTGATTTTTTGTTCGAGTGGTGTGGCAACACTCTGCTCCACTGTTGTAGCACTGGCACCGGTATATTGTGCTGAAACATTGACCATAGGGGGCGTAAGGTTGGGATATTGCTCCACAGGCAGTCCCATCATAGAAATCACGCCCACAATTACGGTAATGATTGCAATGACCATGGCCACAATGGGCCGGTTTACAAAGAAATTTCCCATATGGCTTATTGTTTGTTGGTTGTGGATTCGGGATCAACAGTTTTGGGCATCACTTTCATTCCTGAGCGTACTTTTTGCAGCCCTTCGTAAATAATGGTTTGACCGGCTTCGAGGCCTTTCAGGATCACCCAATCGCTGCCGACTTTCGGCCCTACTTTTACTTCCTGGATTTTTATGGTGTTGTCCGGATTAACCAGGACTACCTGATGAATACCCTGTAATTCTTTAATACTTCTTTGCGGAACCTTAATGGCATTTGTCAGGTTCTCTATTTGTGCTTTGATTTTCGCAAACATTCCAGGCCTCAGCACACGCTTAGGATTCGGGAAGCTGGCCTGCACCGTGATACTTCCGGTAGTAGGATCCACATTACGGTCCACAAAATCAAATTTACCCTTAAGGGGATAGGTCTGCCCGTCCGATAAAATTAAATCCAGATAATTATCTGATTCTTCTCTGTTTTTGATCCGCAACTGGCGTTCGACGCTATCTAAAGATGAAATATACTTAGCCATTTTAAGGTAATCGGATTCGCTGAGGGAGAACCGAACTTTGACCCTGTCGATGTCCGAAACTTCATTGAGCACAACCGGGTTTGGGCTTTGTCCCACGAAATCGCCCACACGGGCTTCTGAGATTCCGATAATACCACTTACGGGGCTGTATATTTTGGTATAGCCCAGCTGGATTTTTGCTGCATCAAGATTTGCTTTTGCTGCTTCCACTGATGCCTGAGCGGCTTCATAACTGGCCACAGCTGCATCAAGGTCGCTTTGGCTCACGGCATTTTTTTCTGCCAAGGGGCGGATGCGTTTCAGGTCGTTATCAGCCTTCACTAATTGTGTCTGTGCTGATACAACATCGCTCATACGGGCAGCTACAGTCGCCTCAAAAGGCTCCGGATCAATTGTATAAAGGAGTTGTCCTTTTTTAACTTTCGAACCCTCAGAAAAGTGCATGCTTTCCAGAAAACCCTCCACACGGGCACGAATAGCAATGTCGGATTTTCCATAAATCTGACCGACAAATTCCGTGTAAATCGGTATATCAGAAGCTTGCACCTTAATAACCTCAACAGGTGGCGGAGGCATTTCCTTAGCGTTTTTGTCGCTACTGCATGATTGCAGCATGACTGCAAAGGCACTGCTTAGAAGGAGGGTCAGCAGATAAACATACGTGCTGTTTTTTTTCATAGGTCAGGTGTTTAATATTAGTTAGTGTATTCAGGCATGCAATTTAGCTAAAATGCAAAGATTTTGCAAATGTATTCTGATTTATGAAGCTCTATCATTCAAATCTCTATTGAACCGGCCTTCGCAAAGCTGCTGCCAATTAAGAACTTCCAGCCTGCCAAACCGCCCTCTTTATTGGCTTTCCGGCCAAACTTAAAAGGCCAAAGCTGATGTCTTAATCGCTTGCTTTTTGCTTTGCCCGGGAATGCATAAATATGTTATACAGCTGAATTGCAAAGGAGCACAAAATTTCTGAAAACAAAATTAAAAGCACGTTCAGCTTCAGAGCTTCCCAGCTTTTAATTTTTGGTTCTACTAGGAATTTCGTGGGTAACAATAATGTTAAAAAAAATATGCAGATATTTATTATTGATCCCTAATAGATTCCTCCCTCCCGATAACTATCGGGACAAAGCCTTAATCACTTCGTTTGGCTTTGTTCCGGTCGGAATGACGCTGTTTATTAGGTGTTTAAGGCAAATGCGGCGAGGACACAATAGTATATTTTAAAGACGTCCTCGCCGCATTTGCCTCCTGACTTCATAAAAACGCGTCATTCCGACAAAGTTTCCCGAAGAATAAGGAAACTTTGGAGGAATCTGTTTGAAATAAAGTAATAGAGGTCAGTAGATAAGTACATAGAATGATTTATGCTCGTGAATAAATAGATTTCTCCTCCCGCTGGTCGTCGAAATGACTGTTTATTAATTGTTTGGGCAAAGGCGGCGAGGACTCATTTTATATTTTTTATTGTGTCCTCGCCGCCTTTGCCACTTGAACACAACAAAAGGTCATTTCGATGCCGAATTTTCGGCAGAGAAATCTATGTTACTCAATAGCAAATCAATATCGTTTTTATGATTTGCCAAAACTAATATGCACCTACATACTGACCTCTATAAAGTAATTTTTCTTTCCACGAAATTCCGTGTAGTACCTGAAAAATTTGTAAACACATAAATTTAAGTTGCTTACAATATTTTGTTTGCCTTTTATGAATAGAGCAGGTTAAAAGGCCAAAGCTGATGTCTTAATCGCTTGCTTTTTGCTTTGCCCGTGAATGCAGAAATATGTTATACAGCTGAATTGCAAAGGAGCACAAAATTTCTGAAAACAAAATTAAAAGCACGTTCAGCTTCAGAGCTTCCCAGCTTTTAATTTTTATCTTATATTTGCATTAAGTCTATTAAAAAACAGCTTAAGTGTTGAAGCAAGCCACCCCATGCATCCTGTTTATTTTAATGGTTTTAAACTCCCTTTTTATGGGAGCTCAGGAACTTAACATACCGCAGCCCGACACCAAAGAAAACCAAAAAAAAATTAAAGGAATCGCCGACTCCCTGATGTTTATTAATCCGGAATTGTCACTGAATTTATTTCACAAAGCCATGCAAATGGCCAAACGGATTGATTATGACAAAGGTTTGGCCAAAACAGAAGTTAGCCTCGGCTACTATTACATCCGATATAACAATTTCGATTCTGCAAGCTTTTTTCTGAACAAGGCCATTGAATATGGAAGGAAAGCTGAAAATGTGAACATCCATCTTAATTCCATAAATGCACTTGCCGAAATTTATATGGACCATATGAAAATGGAACAAGCGCATGCGCTGCTGAATGAAGGATTGCAAATTGCAGCAAAAGCGGATAATCCAGAGTATGAGGCTATGATATACAATGGTTTGGCAAGGCTGCTCAGCAGAGAAGGCCGACACGATACTGCTGTGGCATTATATTATTGCTCCAAAGAGATATATAAAAGTGTAGGCAAAACAGTGGATGAGGTCAGGGTATTGGATAATATGGCTTCTACACTGAACAAAGCGCATCAATCTGCCGAAGCATTACCCTTATTGAAAGAGGCTGTGCGCCTGAGCAAATCACTCGAAGACCAATCCGTTTACAGCAATAGCCTCACAAATCTGGCCATTTGCTATAAAAAGATGGATTCTCTAAAGAAAGCCGAGGGCCTGTACAAAAAGGTTCTGAATTTAAGCAGAGATAATGAAAGATCTATGGCGGTTGATCTGATGAACCTGGGAATATTGTATATCCGTATGGAGAAATACCCAAAAGCAATGCAATACCTTGACAGCTCCTATTATTTCTGCAAAAAACATGAAATTACTTATGGCTTCTTGCTTTATGCACAGCAAAAGGGAAAAGTATTTATGAAGCTAAATAATTATGATTCTGCAATTTATTATACGCAAAAAGCCATACAGCTCTCCAAACCCTACCAATTGTTTAAAGAGCAATCGCAGATGATGATGCAACTTTATGAAATGTACCGGGACTTAGGACAAGACGACAGTGCCCTGAAATATTTTGTGGACTATAGCGCATTGAAAGACAGCCTGCATAATGCCGATGTACGCAAGCAGCTGGCCGAAATAGAAAACAAATACGAGCACGAAAAAAACCTCAAACAAATAGCCGAACTAAACGAAGAAAACCTGAAGATTAAATCCCACCGGAAAATGCTATTGTTTATTGGCATTATATTGATCTTGCTTTTGAGCCTTTTCTATGTCTATCGTGTCTTTCGTCATCGCAATAAAATCCTGAAGCTAAAACTCATTGAGGAAGAAAAAGAGAAGCTGGACATTGAGGTGAAAACCAAAGAAAAAGAATTGGCCCTCAATGCCATGCACATGATCCGCATGAACGATATCGCCTATAAAGTTGCATCGCGTTTGCAATTGGTATCCAGGCGCGTAAGTGCACAAAACAGGGAGCTGCTCGAAGAGGCCGTTAAGGAAATGGAAGTTTGTGCGCCGGATGAAATATGGAATGAATTTGAAACCCGCTTTAAAAATGTGCATCAGGGATTTTACAAAATACTGAACCAGGAACATCCCGACCTCAGCCCAACCGAGATCAAAATCTGCAGTTTTATCCGCCTTAATATGACGTCCAAAGATATTGCAGCAATCACCAACAGAAGTGTACGCACCATCGAAAGCACAAGAAACAGCATCCGAAAAAAAATAGGGCTCAATCCCGATGAGTCTCTGGCCAAATATTTGTTAAGCCTTTAATAACAAGACCTTACAAATTATACCCGTAGTTTTCCCGTAGCATATTTTTTCGCTTACCGTAGTTTTTAGGTAGTAGCTTTCCTTTACTTCCCTTTTGGGCTTTCCTATATTTGGACATCTGAAATAATTCAGTATGGAAAAGAGCCAAAACAAGAAGCCGATTGGGGAATCTGCCTTCGAACGTATTATACGCAGGTCAAAAAACCGCAAAGAAGCCTTTGAGCGTTTGCTCAGGGAGCTGCATAATACCGAGGGCATTCCACCGGCTTCCAAACAGCAGCTAAAAGAACAAAAAAACCAATAATATCAATCATTTTAAAATTCAAAACCTATGAAAAAGATTTTTACAACACTTACGATTGCAGCAATGGCATTATGCCTGAACGCGCAAGTTCCCCCATCGCCCAATAATAACGGTGGCGGTGGCGCCAATAATCCCGGTGCAGGAAACAGCCCCGTAGGCGGTGGCGCACCAATTGGCAGTGGAATGGCATTTATGCTGGTCATGGGCGCGGCTTATGGCTCCAAAAAAGTATTCAATTTGGTACAAAACCGTAAAAGCAATTAGCCATGAAAAAAATTATACTTTTTACCATTTCTTTGCTTGCAATGGTGCAATGGAGTTATGGGCAAATGCCCCCGCCTCCAGGAACACCTGACGGTAGTGGCACCGAAGAGGAACCTTATCTTATTGAAACCCTTGATCATTTAAAATGGATTTCGGAACATTCAAGCGAATGGGATCAATATAAATATTTTAAACAAACTGCTGATATTGATGCTACGGAAACATCTACATGGAATAATGGTGCAGGTTTTGTTCCTATAGGAAATTCTACTTATAAATTCAACGGAACATATGATGGCGACGGGCACACTATTGATGCCTTGTGTATTGATAATTCCAGCTCAAGTTACCTAGGGCTTTTTGCCTATATAACTTCCAACAATATTTCTGCTAACCCAAATGTTTCAAATCTGGGATTGACCAATGTTTCTGTTACCGGATCTTCTGTTGTCGGCGCTATTGCCGGCAAAATAGAGGGGGGAGCAAATATAAACAACTGTTATAGTACCGGTTTAATCAATGGATACGGCTATCTGGGGGGATTAGTTGGATGGAGTATAGGTTCTTATACTACAATTTCGCGTTCCCATAGCAGCTGTAGTGTCACAAGTACTGGCGGCGATAATATTGGAGGCCTGGTTGGTTATAATAACGATGCGGCAACTATTCTCAGCTCTTATAGCACAGGTAATGTAAGTGGAGCAGATGAAAGCGCTGGCGGGCTTGTAGGATATAATTACAAGAATAATGCATGGATATATGATTGCTACAGTACTGGTGCGGTTAGCGGCAATTATTATGCTGGCGGTCTTGTTGGAGAATGTAATTCTGCCAAAGTGCAAAAGTGTTACAGCACAGGCAATGTAAGCGGAAACACTTCAGGAGGATTTTTAGGATATGTTGTTAATTCAACAATAAGCAGTAACTATTGGAATACAACAACTTGCAGCAATAAGGCAAATGGTGTTGGATATCCGACATCGCAAACAGGTGTTACAGGAAAAACAACAGGCGAACTGCAAACCCTTTCCACTTTTATAGGTTGGGATTTTGATAGCAGATGGGCGATGTCAGCGAATTACAATAACGGCTACCCCAATCTGGACAAAATAGAAGGCTGGACCGGCTCTGTAAGTACCGATTGGAATACTGCAGGAAACTGGGGTGATGGTTGTGTGCCCGATGAAACAGATAATATTACAATCCCTAATTTTGGCTCAAAATACATTAATAACTACCCGGTAATCAGCGGAACAGCCGACTGCAACGACCTCACGGTAGAAAACGGCGCAAGCCTTACCATCAATTCCGGAGCTTCGTTTATTACGAACGGCGCCATCACAAACAACGGCACAATACAAATAAAACGCAATATCACAGCTAATAAATGGCATTTCATTTCATCACCCATTACCGATGCAACAGCAGGGGTATTTAATGGGAATTATTTGCAGCATTGGGACGAAACCACAGCATTATGGAGTGATGTAGCCGCCGCAACATTGCCGTTAAACCCTGCAAAAGGTTTTAGCCTTTGGAGTGATGCCGGAGGGAATTTTGTTTTTACCGGAACGCCAAACACAGGCGAGGTGAGTTTAGATTACGGTGGTGGCAAAGGCCCTGCATTTTATGATTATATGTTGCTCGGAAACCCATACCCCTCTTCAATAGACTGGAGCATGCTTGATGACAGCTACGGAGCCGTTTACTATTGGGACCAGGACAACAGCCGCTATGCTTCCTGGAATGATGGCAGCGGAAACAATGGCGGTGTGCAGTATGTAATGCCTTGCCAGGGGTTTTTTATTGCATATGCCGACAATGGCAGCGGCACTTTTACAGTAAACAATACATGCAGGACGCATGAAGGAAGCACCTTCTTTAAAGGGGCGCCAAACCTAACTGCACATTCAATTCGCCTGCAAAGCAGTGGCAATAATTATAATGATGAAAGCCTGATTGTGTTTGATGAACTGGCCGATGCAGATTTTCAGTTAAAATATGATGCGGTGGACATGAAGTCAGGTATCAACGGAATGCCTGAGCTTTACAGCTGTTATGGCGACAACTCCTTCTCTATTGATGTGCGGCCAAAACAAAACGAAATACAACTGGGCTTTTCCTGTAATGTTTCGGGAGATTATACTATTAGCTTAAAGGAATCATCAGATTTCAGCACTATTGTTCTTTGGGACACAAAAGAAGATGTTAAGACCGACTTGCTCGCCAATGCCTATACCTTTAACTGGGAAGCCGGTGAAGAAGCAGAGCGTTTTAAGCTATTGCTGGGCACAACTGCCATTGATGACTTGCAGGAAACAACTGCTTGGGCATATCGCTCAGCAAATCAAATTGTTGCACAAAGCGGACGCCCAATAAAACGATTAATCCTAAGGGACATCACCGGAAAAAAACTCGGTGTCTATAAAAACACCCAAAACATCCCCGCACCAAAAACTGCAGGCGTGTATCTGGTAACCATAGAAACGGACAATCAACGTATAACGAATAAAATCACAATACCGTAGAGACGTACGGCTGTACGTCTCTACGGCCATTGCCATAAAATTCATCGGATGACTCAAAGTCATCCGATGACTTGAGTTTGGATTTAACTAGATAAAAAAAAGTCAAAAGAGTGTATGCCTTTTGACTTTTTTTTATCTTTGTATCTAGTTATATAACTAGTAACTTAAAATTAGCAATTATGGGATATCCAACAAAAATTCAATTAATTAAAAGAGTGGCCAGCGAACAATGGTACATTAACTTCCCATCTGCAGTTGCACAAGCAATGGAATTCGAGAAAGGGGAAGTTGTCGAATGGGTTATTGAGGACAAAAGTAAAATGGTACTTAAAAGGCCCAATCCGATTGAACCGGATGATAAAAAAAAACTCAAAAAAACCTGATTGATGAACTGGACAGTTTGATAAACGAATGTTATTCTGCCTTCCCAAATCATGGGGCATGGAACCGAGCAAGGGAACTTATGTATGGGAGCCTAAATTGCTTGGGCCGCCATACATTGACAGGGATACTGTCTGCGTCAGGGAACCAGTTTCAGGATTGGACATCTGCCTACCGGCTATTTAGCCAGGACCGGATTGACATTGAGAAAATCATGAATGTTGCACAAGCCAATGTTCTAAAAGAAACTTCAGGATGCAGTAATATTTATGTACAGATGGACGATACAATAGTTAAAAAAACTGGGAAAAAGATACCTGGCACTGCATGGAGAAGAGACCCATTGGGGCCGCCTTTTCATACTAATTTTATTTGGGGCCAACGCTTTATCCAGATTTCAATGGCCCTGCCAATTGAAGGCGAGGCAGGTCAATCCAGGGCTATCCCTGTGGATTTTCATCATTGCCCAACAGTACTTCGCCCAAAGAAAAATGCGGGGCAGCAAGAGATCGAAAAGTATAAGGAAGAAAAGAAAATAGCCAAACTAAGCAGACAGGGCAGTGAGCGGATCAAATTACTCAGGGAAAATTTAGATATCCAAGGGGCAGCGGGCAAACAACTTATCATGAGTGTTGATGGGAGTTATACAAATAGCGAAGTGCTTAAAAACCTACCGCAAAGGGTTACCTTGATCGGCAGAATCAGAAAAGACACGAAATTATTTGCAATCCCAGAAAAACAACCCCTAAAAGGGCGCAAACGCGTTTATGGCGAACAACTGCCAACACCAGAGCAGATCCGACAGTCAGACCAGTATGAATGGCAAGAAGTAAAAGCTTGGGCAGCAGGAAAAACGCATGATTTTAATGTGAAAGTAGTCAACAATGTACGTTGGAAATCCGCTGGACAAGATCACGACCTGAAGTTAGTGGTAATACGGCCTCTGGGTTACAGGCTTAGCAAAGGATCAAAAATACTCTACCGCCAACCAGCTTATCTTATTTGTTCGGACACAGGATTAGATCTACAGACACTCCTCCAATCTTACTTATGGAGATGGGAAATAGAGGTCAACTTCCGTGAAGAAAAGTTGATGATGGGATGTGGCCAAGCACAAGTAAGAAACAACAAATCGGCAGAAAATGTCCCTGCCTTTATAGCGGCCACTTACGCCTTGTTACATATTGCCAGCCACAGAGCTTATCAAAAATCAAATAATCACACTATCCCAAGGCCAAAATGGTATCCTAATAAAAATAAAAACCGCATAACTACCGGTGATATACTTAACAATATCAGAGCCCATCTGCATGCAAAAGCAGTTGGAATGAATTTCGATGACTTCGTGAACAAATATATCGGGTCACAAAGCCATCAAAATAAAAAAAACCTTAGTGTTTTAGCACCTTTTTTTGTTAGAAATTAGCCAAACTCAAGTCATCGGATGACTCAAAGTCATCCGATGAATTATTCAAGGAAAAACCAAAAAACACAGATAAAACGAAAACCTATGAAACGAAAAGCGACATTAAGCAGAGCTGTTTTTCTTATTCTTTTCTTCTTTGCCATTCAGTTTGTTATGGCTTCCGATCCACCCCCACCCCCACCCGACCATGGCCAAGCAGGCAATGTGCCCGGTGGCGGAGCACCTTTGGGGAGTGGTTTGGGTGTGCTAATAGCATGCGGCGCAACTTATACCTCTATAAAGAAAATTAAAATCCGATTGATTGAACCATCAAAATAATAATATAATGAAAAATTTAAAAAAAGTACTCTTACTGTTGATCCTGAACGCATTGTCTATTTCTGTTATGGCTTTGGATTATATTGTTAGTGATGCAGGAAGCACAGCGGTCAACGGTACTTATGTGGAGGATGGCACCTATAATGAAATGCCCTCTTATCATATGGAGGGAACAAGCTACTATATCAGATATAGTTACGGTAAGTGGTATATTATGTTTGGTGAATACAATTATTTTTATACAACCAATGTTAACGGTGAAACTCCACCCTCAACAGGATGGGAATTATCATACAATGGAAGTGAACCTGCGCCGTCTGTTGAAGCTGATGCAGCTTTATTAAGTTATAGTTCTTTAGTTTTTGATGAGTCTTCAAATAACGATGGCTCAATAAGCAATTCCATTACTATTTCACTTAATAATTACAATGGCATTACCTTTACAGGCAACAACAATGATGATTTTGTTAGCGATGGAAAAATAGTTGTAACAAATTTATCGGGTGGATTAACTGCTGTAATTACCAGAACCAGTAGTTTAGAGCTTTCTGCAAGCCTAACAGGCAATGCGCTTGCGCATAATAATATTAATGATGTCTCTAATCTTACTTTTACTTTTCAGGATGGTGCTTTTAGCACAGGTAACGCATCTTCTGTGGTAAATTATGATAAAGACAACCTGGAAATTAATTTTGTGCAGGAATATATTGTTAACCCTTTAGAAGGAGAGGGTGACTTCACAACAATAGCTGCAGCTTTAGCAGCAGCAGGTAATGGGGATATTATCAACATTTCAGCAGGAACCTACACTGAATCCGGATTGGAAATAAACAAGGAATTGACCCTTATGGGGGCAGGAATTGGATCTACTATTGTTCAGGCCCATAGTACAGAAGGAAGTGCAACTGATAGGGTATTTCATATTACTGATGGAACAGTTTTAATGAAAAATATGACCATTAGACATGGAGTAACAGAAGATGTTGGAGGAGGAATTTATAATGAATCTGGAGCCGACCTGACCATTAAATATGTGTTAATTTGTAATAATCAGGCTCGTTACGGTGGTGGTATTCGCAATCGGGGGGAAATCAATGTTGATAAATGTACAATTTCTAACAACAAAACATATCATTCTAATTCAAGTTATGGTGTTGGTGGTGCTGGTATGGATCATTATTATACATCTATCCCTGGATCGATAGTCCAAAACTCAACATTTTCAGGAAATGCAAATTCGTTAACAAATAGCAGTACTTATACTGCTGGAGGTGGTTTAAGGTGTGATAGTGAGTTAACAATTTCAAATTGCACTTTTTTTGGCAATACAACGCCTTATGAGTCAACTCAGGCTGGTGGCGGTGCAATTTTTTTAACTCATGTTAATGATGATGATGAATCTGTGGAGATTATAGATTGTACAATTGCCAATAATAGCAGTGGCCTTGCAAATTATCAGTCCAATTTTTCTATTGAAAATACGATTTTAGTTGATAATACCAATTATGATTATAACAGCACACAGGGTATTGACTATTATTTTTATATTACAGATAATGGGCATAATATTGTTGAAAACCAGAACCGCGGCGACTACTCATATAAGGTTTTTTTCAACCAAACAACAGATATCTTATATAGCCATAATTACCTTGGAAAGGAGGAAGGAGCTTCTGGGCTCGGATGGAATAAAAACAATACTTCGATTGATGGTAGCCCAAATCTTTCTTCCTCTCTAGCCGATAATACTAATAATTACGGCACACAAACCCTAGCTTTATTATTAGGCAGTTTTGCAATAGATAATGGAACTGGTAGTGGCATGGATCAAAGGGGTATTTCTGTTTACAATAGTGTTAAGGATATAGGTGCATATGAATATAATCCTGCTTATGTAAGTTGGTATGGAGAAACGTCTTCTAACTGGAACACTTCAACCAATTGGAATACAGGTGTTATACCAAGCTCTTCGGGAGTATTCAGAAAAGTGTGTCAGCTGCTTGCCCTGCAACGCCCTGGAGCCTTGGCGGAAGGGCGTTGCAGGGCAAATATAAGCAATTATAAATAGCGGGCATAACGGTCTCCAAATTTTTCGATGAGTTCTCTCTGTATGGACCCCCAATTGAAGGCCTTGCGCTTCCAGCTTTTTTTGTTGTGCATCAATGCTAGATACAGCTGTTTTATCAGTCCTTTGTCGTTGCTCCAGGCTCCTTTGGACTTGGTTATCTTGCGCATAATACGATGCACTGCCTCAACTGGATTGGTGGTGTAGATCATCCGCCTGATATGATGCCCATAGTCCATAAACGCCATCAGTTCCTCCCAGTTTTCCTCCCATTTTGGACGGATGTTTTTGTATTTGCCGTCCCATTTCTGTCCAAATGATATTAAAGCTGTTTCGGCTTGTTGCCTGTTTGCTGCTGTATAGATCTTACGCAGATCAGAGCAAAGAGCCTTCCTGTCTTTGTCGCTTACAAAGCGGGTAGATGTGCGTACCATATGCACTATGCAGCGCTGTACAATGGCTTTGGGATAAACCTGGCCTATAACCCCGGAAAAGCCTTTAAGCCCATCTACACAAAAAAACAAAACTTCCTCTACGCCACGTTCCTTAAGGTCTTCCAGGATCATGCCCCACTGGTTGGCCCCTTCTGATTCGTTTATGTAAAGCCCAAGGATATCGCGTTGGCCTTCAGCGTCTATGCCATAACATGTATAGATGGCTTTGCTGATAATATGACCCGCTTCGCGGACTTTAAAGTGAACAGCATCAAGGTATATGACACTGTAGCACGGAAATAGCAACCGCTGCTGCCATTGGGTAATTTCAGGCCATACACGGTCGGTTACCGAACTGATTACTCCGGCGCTTATTTCAAGCCCATATAGGTGCTGCAACTGGTAGCGCACATCCTCAACTGATTGACCGCGGGCGTATAGGCTTAGGATTATTTCATCTACCCCGTTCCCAAGGTCCCTGTCCCACTTTTTAACCAAAATCGGCTCATGGTCGCCTTGGCGGTCACGCGGCGTGCGTACCTGCAGCGCTCCGGCAGCACTGCGTACTTTTTTCTCCGTATAGCCATTGCGCCGGTTGCCGCTGTCAACCTTTTGGCTTAAACTATGATTTATCTCGCCCTCTAAGGCTGCATTTACCATAGTTTGAAGCATCTCGCTGAAAACACTGCCTTCTCCAAATAAGGATTCTCCACTGTATAAGCGACTTAGTACTCTTTCTCGTAAATGCGCATCTGGTATCAACTCTTCCATGCGCGGGGATTTCTTGTTTTTCTTTCTTGTCATGTGTCAAATGTATTAATTCAGTTCTAATTCCCAAACATGACACACTTTTTTGAACAGCCTCAGCTCTTCAGCAGATATTAGTATTGAAGGGAATTGCACTTTTAATCCCTCATTAACAACTTCTATTAGTTGTAATACATTGAGTGTGCTTCAGAATGCCAGCCTCACCATTGAAGATAATGGATCATTAACTACCAGCTCAAACCTAAGTAATAATGGCACTTTAACTATTCAATCCAATGCCGATGGCACCGGCTCCCTCATCATCGAAGGCGATCTGACCAATAGCGGCACAATGACGGCCCAGCGCTATATCACGGGCAGTAGCTTAGCATGGCATTTGCTCTCTTCGCCGGTAAGCGATCAGGAAATCAGCGGCAACTTCACCGATGCCAACGGCTATGATTTTTTTATGTATGACGAACCAGGCAATTGGTGGGTCAATAAAAAGAATACTACGGTTTCGCCCACATGGTTAGAAGCCAATGGCAGCAATAATTTTGTGCCCGGCAGAGGTTATATGGTGGCTTATACTGACCCAAATACAAATGCAAAAAGTTTCTCAGGAACTTTTAACCAGGGAACAGTCAGCATCGCCGTTAGCAATACGGTAAGCAACGACTATTCAGGATCTAATTTGGTAGGCAATCCCTATCCCAGCAGCATCGACTGGAAAGCAGCCAGTGGCTGGACACGGGACATGCTCAATAACGAAAGTGGCGGCTATGAAATCTACATCTGGAATGGAACAATCAACCAATACGGTACGTTTCTATCAAATGCAAGCAGCGGAACCAATGGTGTAACCCAATACATCGCCCCTATGCAGGGATTCTATGTGAAAGCAGCCTCTTCGGGCACTTTACAAATGACCGAAGATGTTTGTGTGCACCAAAATGCAAGCTGGCTGAAAGAGGATGCAGCGGAAGTAGATGTAATCCGCCTGAAAGTCAGTAATCCACAATACGGTGCAGATGAAATCGTGCTTGAGCAAAATGCAGAAAGCAAAGGTGGTGCAGAAAAGTGGTTCAGCATGGTAGAAGAAGCGCCCTCCTTGTGGGTCAATCAGGATGATGAAAAATACAGCATCCTGTTAAGTTCAGGCACACAACAAAAGGATGTATATGATATAGGCTTTATTGCCGGGGCTGAAGGAGAATACCGCATACAAGCAGAATTTCCCCTGGAAAAATATCCCAACCTAAGCTTAGAAGATACCAAACAAAACATTGTCCATGAACTTGCGGAGGGTGATTATTTCTTTAGTGCCGCTTTAAACGATAATGAAACACGATTTAAACTGCATTTAAACACCACGGGAGTTGCGGAAATGGCAAGCAAAGCCGTTTACGCCTATGCGCTTGGCAATGAAATCATCATCAAAGGTGAAGCAACCATCGGGCGCATCATCCTCACCGACATCACCGGAAAAACCCTCGGTATCTACCAAAACACCCAAAACATCCCCGCCCCAAAAACCGCAGGCGTTTATCTGGTAACCATAGAAACCGAAAATCAACGTATAACGAATAAAATCACAATACCGTAGAGACGTACAATTCATCGGATGACTCAATGTCATCCGATGAATGAATAGCGGAAAAACCGTTTTCATTTTCTCTGTTTTTATTTTCATAGGTTTTAAGCCCGGCCTTTTGTGCTGGGTTTTTTAAACGGCTTCAATTAGGCATATATGAGCTCGCTGTGCCAATTTCCCCCTCCTGAACTGCGTATTCCGCAATAAATCCTTTACAACAATCCCTTTGGATTACACAGCAGATATACTCCAAAGTCATAGCAAAACCGGATCAACTACGTATCAAGTACGTATCAACTACGTATCAAATACGTTTTAAATACAGTTTAAAACGTAGTTGATACATTTTTAATACATATATATTATCAAGTTAATATATCTTCAATATAGTTCTGATTCAGACTTGATAAAAGGGACGAATGTCTGAAGCTGCCACAAATTCATTCTGAATTTGAATGTCCGGGAGCGCTAAAACCACTGCCAAAGCATAAAAGGAAGTTGGAGCGGGGAAGACAGGCTCCAGGATGTGCAGAAATGATAAATAGTTTTTTAACCTGCCTTATTCACAAAATATTCTATTACGCGCCCAAACCGCTGCAATAGAAAGGAATGCTATCTTTTTGGTGCTCAAAATAGCTACGGCTATTCCTGTGCGCCAAAAATCTGCGCTCCCTTTCTCTTATTACGTTTTGCGTGCTCATGACGAAATTTCATGAATTAATCAGGCTAATTTCTTTCCACGAAATTCCGCGTAGTACCCAATTATATAGGGCAATCTGCTTAATGAGTCCAAATGAGAAGTGTAATTGTTGTAAAACCGTTGTAATTATAAAACAAAATAGAGGTCAGTATGTAGGTGCATATTAGTTTTGGCAAATCATAAAAACGATAATGATTTGTTATTGAGTAACATAGATTTCTCTGCCGAAGCTTCGGCATCGAAATGACCTTTTGTTGTGTTCATGTGGCAAAGGCGGCGAGGACTCATTTTATATTTTTTATCGTGTCCTCGCCGCCTTTGCCAAAACAATTAATAAACAGTCATTTCGACGACCAGCGGGAGGAGAAATCTATTTAGAGTTCGTCTATAAAGTCCGCTAACTTCGTTACGCTTGCCCGAAAAATGCTCATTTACCCCAGTAAACTCCGCTTTTTCGGGCTGCACAAGCCTCGTTATCGGACTTTCTAGCTCAAAAACCCGACTCTGTGGACAAACACTATTTAGAGTTCGTCTATAAAGTCGGGTTTCTGATTCAGAATGTTCGAGGTCGAGGCGTTGTGCTGAGCGTAGCCGAAGTGCATTCGCAGGGCTGAAAACAAGGAGTTTACCTTAGTAAATGACTTGGTTTCAGAACAAGAATAACGCTGAGATCGGACATTATGGACAGAAACTATTTATTCACGAGAATAAATCATTCTATGTACTTATCTACTGACCTCTAAAACAAAAAATCCCAACCAATTGAAGATCAACTGATCGGGATTAAATTCACGTACCCGGAGCCGGGGTCGAACCGGCACGAGTGTTACCTCATTGGTTTTTGAGACCAACGCGTCTACCAATTCCGCCATCCGGGCAATAACATTATGTGCGTTTTTTGAGGTGTGCAAAGATAAGAATTTATTTGAATTAACAAATAAGCTGAGGAATAATTTGACTGAAATAAAATTAACCTTAAATCCGCAAGAAATAATTTATTGAGCTAAAAAATGTTTTTGGCGCAGAAATTTCTCAAGTAAGGGCAATAAATTGATACTTTTTATTCCATTGGGCATACATTTTACTGCAACAGGGGCAATTGTTTATAGCCTTTTGAATGTGGCTTGCTTTTTTTTTGATGCCGTAAAAATCCCAATCAATGCCAAAAACACATTGCGTTCCGTAAGACGCACATAATTAATAGATTACTAAATTTTTACTCTAAATTTTCAGGCATACCACTCCCGGCAGCTCTGGAAAAAAGCCGTGAAAGCCAGGGGTATTTAGACCAACAGTTGCTCATAAGGCCTGTCGGTATATAATTTCAAAAACCATTGCCGCCCGGAGTATATCCATTTTCCGGAAACAGATATAAACCTGAAAATAAACCCTTTAAGCCGGGTTGTTGGCTTGATGCCACCAAATACTTTTGACACCAGCCCGACAAAGTAGTTGTAAAAGTTCTTTATCATGGCCATGATGATCAAAAAGGCGGTGTTTTCGTTCATGAACGAACATGGAAGGCGCTTCCAGCCAAAATCATTGTTCATCACATCAAAGAGTTTTTCGCTGCTCCCCCGTTGGTTGTAGAATTGTATCACCTCTTTTTCGCCAGCCTTCCAGTCATTGGTTAAAATTGAGCGGTAAATGAAGTTGTCCCCGGTGAACAGGTCTATCTGGCTGTTTTTGCTTTTTTCCCGCATAATGACCAGGCGGTAGTTTTTTTGTTCAAGAAATTGAGCGAATGGCATTGATGCCACCTCATATAGTTTGTAATTGATTTCTACGGTTTGCCAGGTTTCAATTTCAGATATTTGCCGCAAAAGCTCAGCGGACTTATTGGCCCTGATATAAAACAGTTCACTGTTGGCAGCAACAACTTCTATAATATCTTTTGAGTAACTCCCTGCATCCATCCGGGAGCGGTGGATCTTTATATCGTTCTCATCCAGTAATTTATATGCACGGCCAAGCGTTGCGGCCTGTTCAAATTTTACGTTGGCATTGCCTGCCCGGTTTTCGATATAAACAATTTTGTCCCCAATGGAGGCGACTCCCGGAAAGTAGCCCTTTGTATGCTTATAGGTTTTTTTTGCATCGTATTTTTCGGTGGCAATCACTTGGTTGTCATAATCAAAATCATAGCAGGCGCCTTTTTGCAACTGGTTGGTCAAAAGTAAAGACTTAAGGTTTAAGCTGTTGAGTCTATTGTTGATGTTAAACTCATAGTCTTTGCCCTGCTTGGAAGTATAGCTTGTATTTTGGGTTGCCAGTTCTTTGATGCCGCGTAAAACTGTGTCGGCGCTGGGAACATTATTGCCGGGCATGGATTTTAGGTGTTTGCCCAAATGGGTATGGATATCCTCGGCGCAGCTGCCGCCACTAAAAAATACATTCGCCAGGTTCCTGATTATTTGGCTATAAGAATACCCGACAGCCTTTACCCTCTGGCCAAGCTCATTATCAATGAGTTGCGACAGGCCGCATTTATTAAAGCTTTGGTTGACAAAAGAAATGCCTGCAAAAGGACTTACGTTTGATAAAGTTTTTTGTATTTTCATGCCTGAAAAGTTTTTCATTCTATTTTGTTGAATTGGAACCATTAAAATAGATGAAATTTTTCAGCCGTTAAACATTGCGTAAAATACTTTTACACAATGTTTTAACGGTTTTTGTTAATAACTGTTTGCGGATTTAAGGATTAAGTGTAATTTTGCAGCCCTGAAAACGATCCAAACTATCTAAGTATCATGGCGAAACCTAAAGTACAGATATTTTCGGGCAGGGCAACCCGCTATCTGGCAGAAAAAATTGCCGCCTCATACGGCCAGGAGCTGGGCGAAGTGAATACCACAACTTTCAGCGATGGCGAATTTCAACCTTCTTTTGAGCAAACACTGCGCGGTAATGACGTCTTCATTATCCAGTCCACTTTTGCTCCTGCAGACAACCTCATGGAGCTTTTGCTCATGATTGATGCGGCAAAAAGAGCCTCCGCTAAACGTATTGTGGCTATTATCCCTTATTTTGGCTTTGCACGTCAGGACAGAAAAGACAAACCACGCGTATCTATTGGCTCCAAGCTCGTTGCAGACCTGTTAACTGCCGCAGGTGTTTCGCGTGTTATTACAATGGATCTCCATTCCGATCAGATTCAGGGCTTTTTTAATGTGCCTGTTGACCATCTTTATGCCAGTTCTATTTTTATCCCCTACCTGAAACAGCTCGATATACCCGACTTAGTTATAGCATCCCCGGATACGGGCGGAACAAAAAGGGCTGCTGCCTATGCAAAATTCCTGAATTCCGAACTCGTACTTTGCTACAAACAACGAAGTAAAGCCAATCAGGTGGACACCATGACAATTATCGGGGATGTTACAGGCAAAGATGTAGTTCTGATTGACGACATCATCGATACTGCCGGCACTATTACCAAGGCTGCCGACATCATGAAAGAAAACGGCGCCAATTCGGTACGCTGCATCTGCACCCATCCGGTATTTTCCGGTAAGGCATACGAACGCATCGAAAATTCTGCACTCGTAGAAGCACTTGTAGCTGATACGATGCCTTTGGATGAAAAAAAGAAAACGGATAAAATCCATGTGCTTTCCACATGCGACATCTTTAGCGATGTTATTAGCCGTGTACACAAATACAAATCGATAAGCTCTCATTTTGAGTTTAATACACAAGTTTAATTCTTAAATTATTTAATTATGAAAATTTTTTCTATGAGCGGTTCTCTTCGCGAGAACGTAGGGAAGAAAGAAGCCAAAAAAAACCGCCGCGAAGGTTTAGTGCCTTGCGTGCTTTATGGAGGTGAAAAACAAGTACATTTTACTGTTTCTGCAAAGGAACTTGATAAAGTACTGTTTACTCCTGAAGTGCATTTGTTCGAAATCACTATCGATGGAACAATGCACAAAGCTATTTTGAGCGACATCCAGTATCATCCAATTACGGATAATGCACTGCATGTTGATTTCATCGAATGTTTTGACGACAAAAAAGTAAAAATTGCGCTTCCTGTAAAATATACCGGAACGTCAAAAGGTGTTGTTAAAGGTGGTAAACTCCGCCAGAGGATGCGTAAAATTACCGTTCAGGGTTTTATGCAAGACCTTCCTGAATACATTACCCTCGACATCACTGAGCTTGAAATCGGTCAGGCATTCCGTGTTCGTGATATCCAAATTGACAAACTGGACATTTTGGATCCTGCAAGTGCTCTCGTTCTTGGAGTTAAATCTGCCCGTGGTGCTGCTGCCGACGAAGAAGAAGGCGAAGGCGAAGAAGGTACAGAAGAAGAATCTTCAGAAGAATAAACTTCAAATCCATAACAACAGCTGCTTTGTTATCCTTGAAAAAGGCCGGCAAAGCAGCTTTTTCTTTATCAATAAATTACCACTAAACCGTAATAACTGTCTGTCATGAAATACCTGATTGTTGGCCTTGGAAATATTGGTTATGAGTATAAAAATACGCGCCATAATATTGGTTTCAAAGTAGCTGATGCACTGGCTGAGGAAATCAAAGCAGAGTTTTCAACGGATCGGCTGGCCAGCGTAGCCAAAGGAAAACTTAAAGGCAGGCAGATCGTCATCATCAAGCCATCAACTTATATGAACCTCAGCGGAAAAGCCTACCGCTACTGGCTCGATAAAGAAAATATCCCCATTGAAAATTCACTTGTTATTGTTGATGAACTCGACCTCGAATCGGGTGTATTGCGCCTAAGGGCAAAAGGCAGCGGTGGTTCGCACAATGGCATGAACCACATTATCGAAATATTTGGCCATAAAAACTTTCCCCGCCTGCGTTTTGGTATCGGCGATAATTTCTCAAAAGGCCGCCAGGTCGATTATGTTTTGGGCGAATGGACTACCGAAGAAAATGAAATGCTCACAAAAAGAATACCCGTAGCCCTCGATATTATCAAAAGTTTTGTAATGGCGGGGATCAGCCGCACCATGAACTCATACAACAATAAATAGAGTTCGTCTATAAAGTCCAACTTCTGCGTTGTTGCTCAAAATCCAAATCCTCAAATACTTGAGTATTATCCGGTTTGGATTTTTCACACGCCTTGAATTTGAACTTTATAGAGCAAACTCCCGACTTTATGGACAGACAATAAATAGTGCTGGCCCATAATGTCCGATCTCAGCGTCATTCCCTTTAAAATCCCACATCAATCTGTGCTTTAATGCGGTTAAATGCTGTATTTTTGCGCTTTAAAGCATGATTATGGTTTCTGTTCAAAATATTTCGATCCACTTTTCCGGCACTTATATTTTTAAAAATGTTTCTTTCCTGGTCAACGATAAAGACCGAATTGGCCTTGTTGGGAAAAACGGGGCAGGCAAATCCACGCTCCTGAAAATTATCTGCGGCCTGATGGAAGCAGAAAAAGGTGAAATTGCCAGTCCGAATGGAAGCACATTCGGCTACTTGCCGCAGGACAAAATCAGTAACAGCAACCTCAGTGTTATTGATGAGGCACGCCAGGCTTTTGCCGAAATAAACCGTTTGGCAGAAATCCGTGATAAAATAGGTACTCAGCTTGCCGAACGGACAGACTATGAGTCAGAAGAATATCTTGGCCTGATACAGAAACTCAACGAAACAGAAGAAAAATTCAATCTCCTCGGAGGAAATTCTGCCGAAGGCGATTTGGAAAAAATCCTGATGGGGCTGGGTTTTGAACGCAAGGATTTCCTGCAACCGGTGCGCACATTCAGCGGCGGCTGGCAGATGCGCGTGGAACTGGCAAAACTCCTGTTGCAGCGCCCCAACGTATTGCTGCTTGATGAGCCTACCAACCACCTTGATATCGAATCGATTCAATGGCTGGAAGATTTTCTGGTCAATTATTTTGGCGCCGTTGTGCTTGTTTCGCACGACCGGGCTTTTTTGGATGCGGTAACAACACGTACCCTGGACATCAGCCTGGGGCAAATCCACGATTATAAAGCCAGCTATTCCGAATATGTGCAGATGCGCGAAGAACGGCGCGAATCCCAAATGAACACTTACAACAACCAGCAAAAGCAAATAGCTGATATTGAAAGGTTTATTGAGCGATTCCGTTATAAAAACACCAAAGCCAAACAGGTTCAGTCGCGTGTGAAGATGCTCGAAAAAATGGACAAAGTCGAGATTGACCAGTTCGACAATGCCCACATCAGTTTCCGCTTCCCGCCTGCCCCGCACAGCGGAAATATCGTGCTGGAAGCCGAGGGTTTATCCAAAAGCTATGGCGAAAAGGAAGTGCTGCGCGATCTGGAATTTATCATGACCCGTGGTGAGAAAATCGCTTTTGTGGGCAGGAACGGCGAAGGAAAAACAACACTTTCGCGCATGGTATTGGGCGAACTGGATTATTCCGGAATGTTAAAAACCGGTCATCAGGTGAAAATCGGTTATTATGCACAAAACCAGGAAAATATGCTGGACATGGAAAAAACCGTTTTCCAGACTATTGACGATGAAGCGGTGGGCGATATGCGCGCACGGGTCAAAGGTTTGCTCGGTTCTTTCCTGTTCTCAGGCGATGATCTCGACAAAAAAGTAAAAGTGCTTTCCGGTGGTGAAAAAGCTCGCCTGGCATTAGCCCGCTTACTGCTCGTTCCGGTAAACCTGCTTATTCTTGATGAGCCCACCAACCACCTCGATATGCGCTCCAAAGACATCCTCAAATCTGCTCTTTTGCAATATGATGGCAGCCTGATTCTGGTTTCCCACGACCGCGATTTCCTGCAAGGACTGAGCGACCGCGTATTTGAATTTCGCAACAAAAAAATAAAGGAATATAAAGGCGATATCGCTTATTTCCTCGAAAGCAGGCGTTTGCAACACCTTAAAGACTTAGAAGAAAAAAAGAAAAAAGCAGAAAGCCAGCAAAAAGGAAGTTCAGAAAACAAGCTCAATTACGAAAAGCGCAAACAACTCGATCGCGATAAGCGCAAAATCCAATCGCGCATCGAAAAATGCGAAGAAGAAATGATGGCGCTTGAAGAACAAATTGCGGAATACGACCAAATGATGGCCGAACCGGAAAAACACCAGAAAAGAATAAACAACGGAAGCCTCTACAAAGAATACGATGCCCTGAAAAAAAAGCTGGAGGAAATCACCGAAAGCTGGGAGGAATGGCACGAGAAGCTGGAGGAAATTGAGGAGATGATTTAAAAAATAAAAACACCTGACCGGTTTTTAAAACTGTCAGGTGTTTTATTATAAAATCGATAAAACCTAATCTATCCTTGCTTATCAAGCATTGGGTTTTTCTTCGAGTTTTCAGTGCTTTCCGGTAGCAGAATCAGCTCGATATGGTCTTTACCAAAGAAGCGCTTAGCTGCCTTTTTGATATCCTTGGCGCTCATCTTTTCTACCATCTTTTCGTAATTCTTATACTCCTCAGCAGGCGTACCATATTTATCCATCTTCTGAAGTTTCTTCAGCCAGCTGCGGTTTTCTTTCAGCGACTCGCGATAAGTTTTCAGAAGGTTCTCTTTAACACCTTTCAGGTCTTTTGCAACCGGTCCTTCCTTCTTCAGCTTTTCAATCTCACGATAAACAATGTTTTTAAGATTTTCGGCATTTTCCGGATCGCAATCAAAATAAATGGTCACGGTATAATGCTCATAAGGGAATTTGCTCTGACGGACGCTGCAACGCACACCATAAGTACCGCCTTCTTCTTCACGGATTGTTTCCGTATAGCGAATATCCAGCACATCAATTACGGAAGAAAGCAGCATGCGGTCATAGGCATTGTCATAATCAAATTCATCGTTAAATTCAATGTAAACCGTTGCTTTTGGTGTTTCCATTGGGCGCTTGAATGTTTTTTCAATAGTTCCTTCGGGCGGACGGATGCTGTGATCTTTATAAGTTTCATTGCGCTTAACTTTTGGCAATCCGCCAATATAAGTTGAAATCAAAGGTTTGGCTTTTTCAGGATCAATATTCCCTACGAAATAGAAAGTAAATCCGGATGGATCGCCAAAGCGTTCTTCGAAGATGTAGCGCATATCATCTGCATTGGCCTCCTCCAAAAGCTCAGCAGTCATTGGCCGAACACGAGGATGGTAGTTTGCACCAATTACCTGAGCACTGTCCATCAGCGTAGTCATTGGATTGGACGAACGGTTTTTCAATACGGCTTTTATGCGCGACATAAAGGCTTTGAAAGCAGCATCATCAATACGTGGATCTGTAAAATTCAGATAAACAAGTTGAAGCATAGTTTCCAAATCTTTAGGCGTTGTGCTTCCGCTTATTCCTTCTTCGTTGGCACGGATACTATTGTTCAAACGGACCACCTTTCCCGAAAGTGCTTTATCCAAGGCAATACGGTCAAAAGCGCCCAAACCCGACTGGTCTGCAATATCAGAAGCAAATTGAGCGGAAATCAGTTCATCATTTGGATACAGTGATGTTCCTCCCAGGCTATAGGCCGACATTAAAATTTCATCATCTTTAAAATCAGTGGGTTTCAACACAACTTGTACACCATTTTCAAAAGTCCAGCGGGTAGTTCCCAGTTCTTCATCAACCGAAGAAGAAACGATTGTTCCTGCCTGGGGCACTTCCTCCACCAGCGGACGATCTACAAACTTATCCACATAGGCTTCCACCTCGGTATTATCAGCTTTATTAATGGTCGCCAAAACTTCTTCTGATGTAGGAATTGCAACATCCTCTTTTTCAGGACCTGTAATCACAACCACGCGGTTTTCGTCCGTAATCCAGTTTTTAGCCAGCTGGTTCATTTCATCAAGGCTGATGCCCGGAAGCTCCTCTTGTGTGAATTTATAATCAAATTCAGCACCGGGAACAGGTTCGTTTTCAAGGAAATTTCCAAAATACTCCCAAACATATTCAGCGCTTTTCCGCTTATTGCGGTCGTTATACTGCTTTTCAAGCTGAGCCAAAACATCTGCCTTGGCACGTTCCAATTCACCTTCAGTAAAACCATAGCGCTTTACTTTTTGGTTTTCCGTAATCATTGTTTCCAGGGTCTCAAGCGCCTGATTGCTCTTTGCTAATGCAAATAAAATATAAGCATCCTTAGTGCGTACAAGCGAAGTATAGGCAGAAAATCCATAGATAAAAGGATTGCTCTCTTGTTGGAGCAATTCACCCAAACGGGCATTTACCATACTGTTGTAGAGCTGTTGCTTGAGCGATTCACGGTAATAATCCATGCCTTTTTCTGTAACCGGATTATGTTTGTAATACACCTGTACCATGGTGTTGGTTGCTTCCGGGTCGGTTTCAACAGCAATCAGTGTTTCCTCGTGGCCGGGAACTTCAGAATAGGTTCGTGGACGTGGCGATTCAACTGCCGGACGTTGTGAGAACTGCTCCTTGATTTTTTCTTCAATTAGTTGAGGATCAAAGTCACCCACAGCGATAATCGCCTGAAGATCGGGACGGTACCAGTCGTTATAGAAAGAACGCAGGGTTTCGTATTCAAAATTATCAATGATGTCGATATCACCAATAACGTCGTGTGTGGCATATTTTGAATCCTTAAAAAGCACTTTGTTGTAGCGTGTGCTCATGCGGAATTCCGGGCTGCGGCGCGAACGCCACTCTTCGTGGATTACGCCACGTTCGTTGTCAATTTCTTCTTCTTCGTAAGATACGCCTCCGGCCCAATCATAAAGCACCAGTAATGAGGTATCGATATTTTCCGGCACATCGGTCGGAACCTTCTGAAGCATATAGGCCGTTACATCATGCGATGTAAAAGCGTTGATTTCCGGACCGAATTTCATACCAATCGACTGAAGATAATTGATGATGTCGTGCTTTTCAAAATGCTCTGTGCCATTAAAAGCCATATGTTCGCAAAAATGCGCCAGGCCATTCTGATCCGGGTTTTCAAGGGTCGCCCCGGCGTTTACGACCAAATAAAACTCTGCCCTGTTTTCAGGTTGGGCATTTTTTCGGATGTAATAAGTCAAACCATTGTCGAGTTTGCCTACAGTTACATCAGGATCCATTGGAAGCTGTTTTTGTTGCGCCTGAGCAGATAATCCCGTGATTATCAATGCCAGGACAAACAGGAAAACTTTTTTCATAATGCAATTAATTAGGTGATGTTATAAAGTGATTTAATTCATTACTGTTTCAAGGAACAGGCTCAGCTACTAATGTGCTGCACCTACAATCATTTGGTAGCTACAAAATTAAGAAGAAAATGAATACCCGGCATTCAATGAAAAACATCTCTTGCTTCTTTTGGGAAATTTAGCAGGAATTTATAAAAGTACAAAAACCCATAGTTTCACAATTATGGTTCTACTAGGAATTTCGTGGGTAACAATAATGTTTGAAAATAATATGCAGATATTTATTAATAAACTATTGATCCCTAACAGATTCCTCCCTTCACAAAGCCTTAATCACTTCGTTTGGCTTTGTTCCGGTCGGAATGACGCTGTTTATTAGGCGTTTAAGGCAAATGCGGCGAGGACATCTTTCAAATATACTATTGTGTCCTCGCCGCATTTGCCTCCTGACTCCATAAAAACGCGTCATTCCGACAAAGTTTTCCGAAGAATGAGGAAACTTTGGAGGAATCTGTTTGAAATAGCATTCTAATTTCTTTCCACGAAATTCCGTGTAGAACCACAATTATAAAACTATGGGTTTTGGAATTAAACGAAAAAGAATTTATCTGATTTTCGTCATCTTTTTGATGTCAAAGGTTTGGCCATTTACAGAAATGGAATAGAAATACATGCCCATCGACATGGCTTCTGTGTTCAGGTAATATTCATAAGTACCTTTGGGCATTGCACCGAGATTTTCTTTCTTGATTAGCTGACCGGAAGCATCCATCACGCTGATTTCCACATTTCCTTCTTGCAAAATCCTGTAGGATAGCACTGTACTTTCACTGAATGGGTTCGGGCTGTTGCCAATCAGTTCGGCTTGTTTTGCCGAAGCGGTATTTGGCATTTCGAGCTGTTTTGATTTTGTACCGGGCAACAAAGTAAGCAGGTAATCCCTGTGCTCACGGAATTTTTGCTTGTTTTTTGGAATGTATTCTTTAAAGCGGCCTTCATAAGCCGATTTAAACCCACTGTTTTCCATCAGAAAATAGACGTATCCCAGGTCTATGATGGCAAAAACACTGTCTTCCAGGGTTTCTGGATTACTGATAATGTTTTCAAAATAGTCGATGGCACTTGGCCAGTTTTCTTGTTTGATGTCGCAAACATTGCAAAGCTTGAGAGCCAGTTTGCGCAGGGTGGTGTCGGTCTGAATGCTGTCGTTTGTGGCAAAATAGTTTTGCAGTGAGGAATAATCGTCACCGGCAAACTGTTCCAGTACAGTCAGTTCTTTCATGGCCGAGGCGGCATAAACAGTTTTTGGATAAGTATCTATCAGGGAAGTATAGGTAGCTTTGGAATCGGAATATTGCTGTGCGGCGAACTCTTCCTGGCCATCGCTGTACATTTGCTCAGCAGTTGGGGTTATAGCTCCCGATCCTCCAGGGCACCAGGTGGGCAAATAGTCGAAATATGAATGGGGATAAAGATCTTGGGATGCAACAAAATTGGTACCCCAGCAATTGTATTCAATATCCTTTAGGGATACATCGCCACTTCCGCTAACATTGTAATACAGGATAGGATCTGTAGGATTGCCTGCATTATCACTGTCAGAAATTACGTTATGCCTGATATACCAAGGAAAACTATTATTAGAGATATAGAGCTCATAGCTTGAATTATCCCGGATTTCCTGGGTCCCAGAGTTTAATTGTGCAGAAGAATTACCATAAAGGGCAATATTACTCCCATTAAGCATCCGGATACCGTATTTATTACTATAAATATGGTTCATATAGATAGAACCGATCATGTTAAACGCCTCAATCCCGGATTCTCCACAAAGAGAAATAGTATTTTCATAAACATTCTGGTTCCCGGTATTGCTGCTGCCGCAATTATAAATGCGTATTCCATCCTCAGAGGCTCTGATGATATTATCGTGAATAAAATACTTACCACAGTTAGACATACTTATTCCTGTAAAAACATTTGGATTGCTGATATTACAATCCGAAATTGTAATGACTGTATTGGGATCACTATCCTGATCCGTAACATATATCCAGGAATCTACAAAGAATGAATTTGTAATACTTGCATCTCCCCGATAAGAAGAAATTGCTTCACAATCGGTAAAAGAGCATGAGCTTAGGTTCAACTCATCTGCATAGCTATATATTGACGCATTATTAAAAGTACATTCACTGATACCTGTTATTAAATTTTGGTTGTTAATAATTATATCAAGTTCAGCCCCTTCTTCAGCTATAAAGCTAATATTCGTCCCTAAAGAGATGCTACCATCAATAACAATATTGCATCTTCCCTTTTTGGCAATAAAAGTAACATCATCCTCAATAACCAGCGAGCTGCCATTCATTATATTTATATCGCTGCTGTACATATCAATGCGTACCCCCTGCTCTACGGTGAGGGTAGAATTATTGTCAACGCTTGGACTGAACCTGGAGACCATGTTGCTGAAAAGGCTCAGGTCCTGCGTTATCGGGGTTTCGTGGGGTATAAGGTCGTAGTCGATAGAAAGTATAGTTTCCTGTGCGTCCAATATAGCTACATTGGTCTGGTCGCAGGGAAGCTCAAATTCCTCATTCCAGCGGTAATCTACTATAGAAAAATAATCAATAGTTCCATCGACATAAGGTGTTGTGTATTCATATTCGTCAACAATCAGAAAGATTTTACCAACATCGTTATTAATAAACCAATATCCGTAATCTAAACCAAATTCAATTGGACCGTCATATACTCCCCTCATTTTGTTCAAACCGCCCTGATACCTAAAAGATTTAAAAGCTTTTTCGGATAAAGCTGCATTCTGATTGGCATTATTTGCATATCCAACACTAAATTTCAACTTTCTTCTTTGAGGATATTCTACGCCTATTTTTACTGCCAATTGTGGCTCGTAATTATTAACGGCTTCACATACATATGCTTTATTTGAGCCTTGTAATTGACCGGGCATCACTTTATAGGGAAGCCAAATAAACCCATCGTTTTTCCATCCAGAACCATAGCTGTTTGCCACCTTAAAAGCACCTATTTCCCTATCCAACAAATTTACGACGCCATCTCCGTTAATATCATCTATAGTAGTATAATTATTATCTCCGTTAAAATCAAATTTTACATTATCATCATATCCTACGATTGTAAGCGCATGGCCTGTACCTGCCTCCGTACCCAATTGGGTTATAAGGTGTTCTCCTACATGAGGCGTACCTATAGGCAATGTATTATTTATATCCCACCCTCCAGTAAACACTGAAATAATAGCTAATCCACCGGTTTGCGGGCCAAAAACTGAATTATGGTCAGACAGCCAGTGTTTGAGGGTTTCCAGACTTGAATAATCATAGTCAAAATAAATATTGTAATAATCACTGATCCGGTTTTCTATCCCCGAGGCATATTTATTATAATTTGTCATCCAATATTTGAATTTACCAGACCCTTCAAGAGCTATGTCATAATAGTCGCTATACATAGGACAGCCATTTTCTTTTATAATTGCAAAACCACTTTTATAATTAGTGTAAACATCACCTTCTCCATGGTTTAGGAAGTTATAGGTGTATAAATGATGATACAGGTTTTCCCTTTCATTCTCATTAGCCCAGTCTCCAGCAGGCACATTCCTGAGGCGGTTGATTTCATAAGTAAACACATAGCCAATTTCTGCTGCCTGTACACAGCTAGCTCCTTTTTGTTCAAATATGGGAGGAAAGAAAATCAGTTGGTCATTATACACTTCGTCAGGCAAGGGCAAAGCCGCAGATCCGGGGTTTAAAATCATTTCTGGCACTAAAGCTTCAACTTCCGGCTGGGGGAGCACCCCATCACCAGTCCACCAGGGTTCCCCGTTCGGATCAGGGTTTATGTTCGTTACCTGGGCATTCAACGGCAGCGAAACCACAAACAGCACAATTGCAAAGAAAAAATCAGTTGTTTTCATAAAATCGGTTTAAGGTTAATAATTTGTTGATTTTCCTCCTTTAATAAACTTGGATGCATATGCCTTACCGCCGGCGCAGTATTTGAGCAAGTAAACACCCATTGATAAGTTACTGATATCTATCTGGAAAAAATTTCCCGATTTTGATGCCGGAAATCCGCTGCAATAAAGCATTTCGCCTGAAAGCTTGTAAATACATATTTGGCCCACAGGCTTTTCCCCAACACCCTTTGCCATTACATTTAAAACATCATCGGCCGGATTTGGATAAACAAAAATACCCCTGCCCAAGGTTGACCTCACGTCATTTTCAATATCAGTTATTATCGGGTCTATGCTTTTTACAAGGCAGCGTGAGTTTGCTCCATATAAATAGCCATCATAACTGATACTTAAAAACTCTATATTTGAGGATAGTTCATCTTTAATGATCTCCCAAGTCTGTCCGTTATCAGAAGAACGAACAACATCTTCATTTGCTGTTGCATATATAATATTCTCTGCGGTAATAACCATATCAGTTACTGAGCCAGCATCGAGAACCAATTCCATGGTATCTGCCCCCTGATAAAGGGCATGAATACCAAAGTAAGGGTTGCCATTCAAAACCCACCAGTCGCCCGTAAACACATCATTGTCCGGGTTTATTTCTATAGTTTTCACTTGATGGTTCAGCAACCCCACATATTCCCATGTTATCCCCCAATCAAGTGTTTTATAAACACCTCCTTGATCCGGGAAAAACCCACTTACACTAACAAATATTTCGTCATTGCCGGATATTGCTATGTCTGAAACATATTCGTTTTGATGATCGGTTATAAAGCAGGGCTGCCAGGTTTCGCCTCCATCAAACGATTTTGTTATAAATGCTCCTTCCGATTCCCAGGAACTAACATAAATGGTATCCAGTCCAACGCAGAGGATTTTCATGATATTGCTATAGGAAGGCGGAGGCAGATCAATAACATCCCATGTATCTCCATTATCTTTTGAAACCATAAACCTGTCCAAACCTGTTTTTCCTATATAGATTTTCCCGGCCTCGTCAACAGCAATGGACTGAACCGTAAAACTCCCCGCATCCAATACAAGTTCCCAGCTTAAAGCATTGTCAACAGAACGATAAAGCCCGCCGGGTTCGTTATTATATCCCGTACCCACAAAAATGTATCCGGAATCATTTGTTGTTAAACAACGAATGGTTACTGTGTCGGGAAAATAAAGTTGCTCCCAAAAATCCTGTGCATGGAGCATTGGTGCAAAGCTTAACAGCATAAGGGCAAGGAGGAGGTTGGTTTTGGTTTTCATTGTTTGTATCTTTTAGAAGAATATGGGTATAAAATTAACTTTAATTTGATTAACATCAAATTGGATTTGTATTGTTTGCCATATCGGTAAAAAATTGCACCAGAACAAGAATCAGGAAATTTTGCAGATGTTTCATTTTGATTGGGTATTAATGGTGCCTTACCTTTTGATAAACTTCCGGCACAGCAATTCCTTATTGGTTCGTACCCTCGCAAAATACAGCCCAACAGGCAGGTGGCCAATGTCTATTTGAAGTTTTTCTTCTGACGCAAATTTTTGTTCAAATACTTTTTTGCCTTCTGAATTGGTGAGCCCAACATATATTGGGCCTGTGTTTGTTTTTCCTTCAAATAAAATGTTCAAATACTTACTTGAAGGATTAGGATACAATTTTAACAGATGATCTTTGCCCGTTTGGTTTATTAGCGGCAAAGCAGTAATAAGGGGGTCTATGCTTTTTACAAGGCGATTGTAACGTGCCCCATATAAATAGCCGTCATAGCTGATATTTAAATACTTGATAGTGAAAGACAGTGCATCATCAATAAGCTCCCAGTTCTGCCCGTTATCAAAAGAGCGTGCTACCCTTTCGTTTGCGGCAGCATAGATAACCCCCTCAGGGTCAATAACGATATCGTTTGCATGAAAAGCATCGAGCACCAGTTCCGAGGTATCTGCCCCCTGATAAAGGGCATGAATACCAAAGTAGGGATTGTCGTTCAAAACCCACCAGTCGCCCGTAAACACATCATTGTCCGGGTTTATTTCTATAGTTTCCACTTGATGGTTCAGCAACCCTACATATTCCCATGTTATCCCCCAATCAACGGATTTGTAAACACCGCCCTGGCCCAAGGAAAAACCACTTACACTAACAAATATTTCGTCATTGCCGGATATTGCTATGTCGGTAACATATTCGTCATATTGGTCGGTTATAAAGCAGTGCTGCCAGGTTTCGCCACCATCAAATGTATTCGTTATAAAGGCCCCTGCATCTTCCCAGGAACCAACATAAATGGTATCCAGTCCAACGCAGAGGATTTTCAATATATTGCTATAGGAGGGCGGAGGCAGATCAATAACATCCCATGTGTCCCCATTATCTTTTGAAACCATAAACCTGTCCAAACCTGTTTTTCCTATATAGATTTTCCCTGCCTCGTCAACAGCAATGGACTGAACCGTAAAACTCCCCGCATCCAATACAAGTTCCCAGCTTAAAGCATTGTCAACAGAACGATAAAGCCCGCCGGGTTCGTTATTATATCCCGTACCCACAAAAATGTATCCGGAATCATTTGTTGTTAAACAACGAATGGTTACTGTGTCGGGAAAATAAAGTTGCTCCCAAAAATCCTGTGCATGGAGCATTGGCGCAAAGCTTATCAGCATGAGGGCAAGGAGGAGGTTGGTTTTGGTTTTCATTTTAAATATTTTTGTTATTCTTCTAAATAAAAACAGGCATTACTCTAATAAATTACACAGAAAAATCCAGTCATATATTTTAAAAACAGAATAAGAGCAAGTATCAGTTGATCGGGTAATGCAAAAGAACTATAATAATCTTCCGGTTTTGAGATGAAAAGTGTTACGGTAAAACTGAAATATTATGCAGATATCTTTGCAATATTACGAATTATTTTAGAATAAATCCATAAACTTCAAAAAAAAATTAGTTTACCCCGAAATTTTATATTAGCCTCATTATCTGTAATATATATTAATATCCAATAACTATTTAAGGTTAAAATAATAAACCATAGAAAAAAGCGCTGTATTTATATTCAAATAACTGCATACGTACATACAACTGTCATTATTTGGTGCATTAGGTTCTTTTCGAAATTGCCCGTGACGGAGCTTGATTGATCTTATAGGCAGTTTCCTCTTTCTTTTCTTTCTGGATGGTATAGAGATATGCACCCCACATAGCCTGATTATTTCACAAAATATTCTATTACGAGCATAAACTGCTGCAATAGAAAGGAATGCTATCTTTTTGGTGCTAAACCCGGTACATGTATTATAAAATCTATTACGAGCTGAAACTGGTGCAAAACAACCCCTTGTTGGAATATAAAATCTCTCCATAGCGGTGCTATGTATCAATTTTATATCCCATTGTTTTATTGCATTTTCAGCTCTCATAACGATCTTCTAACACATGTTCCGGCTTGAAATAGCTACGGCTATTCCTGTGCGCCAAAAATATGCGCTCCCTTGCTCTTATTGCGTTTTGTGCTCTCATGACGAAATTTCATGAATTAATCAGGCTAGGCTTAGAAAGGCAAAAGCGACGCACAATGGTACCTCCCGCTAATCATTCGCATTTGCCTGTTGGCAATGTCACCCTATGATTCAGGCAACTATCATTGAAAAACCGTGTCTATCTTTCCATACCAAACCACAAGATTATGCCCAAAAACACCAGACCCCACATTTTTGCCATTTTACTATTGTTGATCGGAATCGGCAATATCCGGGCACAGGAGTTCCTGCCTTTTGTTCACAGCCCTTATGCCGGAGTATCGGTTATTGGCTACCAGCCCGCTGATATTGCTGCATCGAGATATCGTTTCGACATGAGCATTATTGATTTCTCCACCCAGGAATTTAACGACTACCTGGGTCTTGAGCGTTCTCAGCTCTTCAAATTCGGCAATTACGATACGAAAGATTATCATAAAAAATACCTGAAGCAAAATCTAAATGGCGACCCGAAAAACGCTTTGGTCAATGCACGAATTGGTGCTGCCGGTTTTATGCTTGCCTTAGATGAAAAAAGCTCCTTTGCATTTACCAGCCGGGCGCGCACATTCGTGAATGCGGACAATATTTCAGAAGACCTGGCCGTGCTTTTATATAACAATCTGGACTACGAACCCCTGCTCGATCAAAAGCTCACCAACCAGAATATCCGAACCACCACTTCCACCTGGGCCGAATACGGAATCAGTTACGCCCGCGTAGTGCTCGACCAGGGGCCACACATGATCAAGGCCGGTGCTACTTTAAAAATCCTTCAGGGTTTGGGCGGTGCTTTTATGTATGCCGACATCCTCGACTACAGCGTGCATAATGAAGACAGTATCAGCATTTATTACGCAGTTCCGCTATGGAACAAGCGAAAACCTGGAGAAAGATTTCTCCTATAAATTTGTTGCAAATCCATCTTTAGGTCTTGATCTGGGCGCTGTTTACCTCTATCGTCCCGATCATGAAGAATACCGTTATTCCATGGATGGCAGCGACGAGCAATTCCGCAGGGATTTATACGATTACAAATTTAAAGCAGGTATCTCGTTAACCGATTTGGGATATATAAATTATGACAAAGGCTACAACAGCCAGGATTTTATCGCAAATGTTGAAAACTGGAATATTTCCGATATAAAAATTGACAATGTTCAGGATTTGACCGATACGCTGATCAATCGTTTTGGTACGAACGGTACGGAAACAAGCTTTAAAATGCAGTTGCCTACCGTCATCAATATGCAGTTTGATTATCAGCTTTATAATAGGCTGTTCTTAAATTTCAGTCCCTATTTGGCGATACGACAAGGAAATGCGGACATCCACAAAGTGCATCATTTTTCCAATTTCAGTTTGATGCCGCACTATGAAACTTATGGATTTGGCGTTTCCATGCCACTGCAGTACAATAGTTTAGGGCAATTTAACGCCGGTTTGGGCTTCCGTTTCGGAATGTTCTGGATTGGCTCGAATACACTTTTGGGCAGTATGTTCAAAGATGTTACCCGCGATGTGGACATTCATTTTGCCTTCAAAATTCCGGTGAGATACAAAGGGCCAAAAGACCGTGATGGCGACCGTATTTCCGACGCAAAAGACCTTTGTCCGGATATTGCAGGTATAGCGCAGTTCCAGGGATGTCCGGATACCGATCTGGATGGCGTGCCTGATCATGAAGATGACTGCCCGCAAATCCCCGGCCTGAAAGAACTTAAAGGTTGCCCTGCGCCGGAAGTGGAAATTGAGAAACCTGCGGCAGACAGCTTAATTATTGAAGATACGACTACTTTAATTGCTGAAACACCCGTTGTTGTTGCGGAAGAGGAAACAGAAACCGTTGTTGAGCTTCCTGCACCCGAACCCGTGCAACTTCCTGAAACATCGGCTATTGGCTTTAAACTCAACAGTGCTAAGCTAAAAGAAAGCTCCTATCCGGCTTTGGATGAAATTGCGGCCTTTATGAACGCGCACTCAGATTATGATATTGTTATTACGGGATATACAGACACTACCGGAAAAGCAAATTATAACAAATCCCTGAGTTTGAAACGTGCCAAATCTGTGGCGAAATACCTGACCGAAAAGGGTGTTGCAGGCCAACGGATCAAAGCCGAAGGAATGGGCGAGGAAAACCCAATAGCAACGAATGAAACCCTGGAAGGGCGCAGGAAAAACCGCAGGGTTGAGTTTACAATTGTTGTAAAGTAAAATCATTCCTAAAATCACTCACTCATCCGATGACTGTACTCATCCGATGACTTTGAGTCATCGGATGAGTAAGGGTGAATACGTCATCGGATGAGTAAGGGTGAGATCGGGTGAGTGATCAAAATTAAAGACACAGCACTACTATTTCTATGCTTCAGCTTTTACAAGCAGATTTCGGTCATTGCCTTTGCCCTTATTAACAATTTAGGAAGATGGGTAAATGGCAGGGAAATCAATTTCATAATTTTTACATTTTAATACACTGAAACACAAGGCATTACAGCATCGTAATCAAAGATCGGATCAAAGCAGTGAATTTTGGTATTATTGTTGATAAATCGCCACCAATTAAACCAAAACAGGCAATAAAATCCGGCTTAAAATGTTATCTTTGTACGTTCTAAAGATAGATTACAAGATACTGATTATGAGCGAAGAAGAAAAAAAACAAGCAGGTCAGGATTATAGCGCCAATAACATTCAGGTTCTGGAAGGACTTGAGGCGGTTCGAAAACGTCCTGCCATGTATATCGGCGACATCAGCAGCAAAGGGTTGCACCATTTGGTTTATGAGGTCGTTGACAACTCGATTGACGAAGCACTTGCAGGCTATTGTTCTGAAATTGATGTCATTATCCATCCCGATAACAGCATCACCGTAAAAGATAACGGAAGGGGAATCCCCACTGGGATGCACGAAAAAGAAGGCCGTTCAGCCCTGGAAGTTGTAATGACCGTGCTTCATGCCGGCGGTAAATTTGATAAAGGTTCTTATAAAGTTTCCGGTGGTCTGCACGGTGTTGGTGTTTCCTGTGTGAACGCACTCAGCAAAACCCTTGTTGCCGAAGTACATCGCGAAGGCAAGGTTTTTTATCAGGAATATCATCGCGGCAAGCCATCTGAGGATGTAAAAGTAATTGGGGAAACGGATAGGACCGGAACCAATGTTACTTTTTTCCCGGACGACACGATTTTCACCGTTTTGGAGTATGATTACAACACACTTTCGAACCGTTTGCGCGAACTGGCTTTTCTGAACAAAGGCATTAAACTGCGCATCACGGACGAACGCGTGACCAATGAAGACGGAAGCCTTCTTCAGAAAGAATTTTACTCTGAGCAGGGCTTACCCGATTTCCTAACATATTTAGATGCAACGCGCGAAAAACTCATGCCCAACCCCATCGCTATCGAAGGCGAAAAAAATGGCATTCCTGTTGAAATTGCAATGCAGTACAACACCAGTTTTGCGGAAAGCATCCATTCTTATGTGAACAATATCAATACACACGAAGGCGGTACACACCTCAGTGGTTTCCGTCGTGGCCTGACCCGTACTTTAAAGTCTTATGCCGATAAATCGGGCATGTTGGCCAAATTGAAATTTGATATCAATGGAGATGACTTCCGCGAAGGCTTAACCGCAGTGATTTCCGTAAAAGTTGCCGAACCGCAATTTGAAGGGCAGACCAAAACCAAACTGGGAAACAGTGAAGTAATGGGCTCTGTGGATCAGATGGTAAGCGAATCACTTTCGAATTATCTCGAAGAAAACCCCAAGGAAGCCAAAACCATTGTTAACAAGGTGATCCTTGCCGCCACTGCCCGTCATGCTGCGCGAAAAGCACGCGAACTGGTGCAGCGTAAAAATGTGCTTTCCGGCTCCGGACTGCCCGGTAAACTCAGCGATTGCTCCGAACGCGATGCCTCCAAAGCAGAGATTTACCTCGTGGAGGGCGACTCGGCAGGTGGAACCGCCAAAGCTGGCCGCGACCGTAAGTATCAGGCGATCTTGCCATTAAGAGGTAAAATCCTTAATGTTGAGAAAGCCATGCAACATAAAATCTTTGAAAACGAAGAAATTAAAAATATATTCACAGCCCTCGGCGTGACCATTGGAACCGAAGAAGATTCCAAAGCGCTCAACCTCACAAAGCTCCGTTACCATAAAGTTATTATCATGACGGATGCCGATGTGGACGGTAGCCATATTGCTACGCTTATCCTTACTTTCTTCTTCCGCTATATGCGCCAGTTGATTGAAAGTGGCTATGTATATATCGCTACACCACCTCTTTATCTGATTAAAAAAGGACAGAAACAAGCCTACGCCTGGTCAGAAGAAGAACGTCAGAAAATCCAAAGCGAGTATGCGCCCGATGGCAAAGGAGTACACGTTCAACGTTACAAAGGTCTTGGTGAAATGAATGCCGAACAGCTCTGGACAACCACCATGGATCCGGCAACCCGAATCCTCCGTCAGGTAAATATTGAAAATGGCCGTGAAGCCGACCGCGTTTTCTCTATGCTTATGGGCGATGAAGTACCGCCAAGGCGCGAATTTATTGAGCAGAATGCCAAGTACGCGAATATCGATGCTTAGTAATTCTCCTTTTAAACAAGTGTAAAATTTATATTCTAAGATAATAGCCGTCTCATTTTTGAGATGGCTTTTTTTATTTGTGGATTTTCATACCTTAGTGGCTGAAACACTATTCCTATAAAAATGAAACAAAAACATCAATATATCATTTGGGCTTTTACTGCCATCGTACTCGGATTGATTGCCTGGTATTTTATCGATATCGTTGTTTATCTGATTATTGCAGCAGTCCTTTCGCTGATTGGCCGTCCACTGGTAAAAAAACTTGATGAGGTGAAAATCGGGAGATTCCAATTGCCCCATGCTTTAAATACCGGGATTACCATGTTTATCATGGTGGTTGTAATGGCCGGATTTCTTTTCCTTCTTGTTCCATTAATTACGCAACAAGCCGAACTGGTAAACCAAATTGACCAAAAAAGCCTGGGGCAGGCATTGCAGGAACCGGCACGTGAAATAAAACAGTTTGTGCATCAATATGAGCTGATACCGGACGGACAAAGCCTGGAAAGCCTGCTCACAGAAAAACTAAAATCCATAGTAAACCTGGGCGCATTTGGAGATGTATTTCAAAATGTATTAGGTGTTACAGGATCCTTTTTTATGGGCACTTTTTCTGTGCTTTTTCTGCTTTTCTTTTTTCTTAAAGATGACAAACTACTGATAAACATAATATTAGCTCTAATACCTGAAAAAGGAGTTGAGCGCGCCATCAGCGTTATGAAACAGGCCAAAAACCTTCTGACGCGTTATTTCATTGGACTGTGCATAGAAATCAGTTCCATGATTACCTTGCTTATAACCGGATTATCCATTATGGGCGTAAGCAATGCGATTTTAATTGGATTTTTGGGCGGCATGCTGAACGTTATTCCTTATTTAGGGCCAATTATCGGCGCCAGTATCGGAACGGTTCTGGCTATTATTGCCGCACTGAGTGTCGGGACTTTTACGGGTATAGGATGGCTGGCTGTTACGGTAGTTGCTGTTTTCCTGGCGGCAAACCTTGTGGACAACATCCTGCTTCAGCCACTGATTTACTCCAATAGTGTGAAGGCACATCCGATCGAGATTTTTTTGGTGATCATAATGGCCGGCAGCCTGGCCGGAATTCCCGGAATGGTACTTGCCATTCCTTCCTATACGGTGCTGCGTATCCTTGCCAAGGAATTTCTTGGAAATGTGCGTATTGTGCAAAAACTGACGGATAAGATGTAGGGCAAGCCACAATAAAAAAACCTTTTTATGCTGCAGCCCGATGGTATTGCAGCACAAAACAAAATGTAAGGACAAAGAGTTGACTATTAACGCTTATGAATTAAAACTTTGATTATTATCCAAGCTTTCTATCAATCTTCGTTTTACAAGAGTAGCTGTTTTTTTCATAACAAATCCGTCCTAAAATAATAGCCGGGTTTATATGATACTTCTTGCCAATATGAATAATTTCTTCATCATTTTGAGATAAGCCGTATTCCAATAATTCATTCCAACAATCCTTTGAAATGAGCTTTTCCTTTGCAAAGGAATCCGCCTCCGACTCCAGAGTATCGGTTTTGTTTTTGGTCGTTAAATCCAAAAAGCTTTGTTCTTTATTGCTTTTAAGATGCAGGTTAATGTGCCCTATTTCATGCATAATCGTAAACGCAAAATTATCAATCCGCGAATGCCGTAGCGTTAAAGCAATTGCAGGATTATCTTCAGACCAAAATGAAAAACCATCCACCGGAGTTTTTTCAAGTTTCTGAATCAGAAGCAATTTTATTCCATACTGATTTAGCGTTGATTTAACATGATTAATCGTATCTGTATTGCTGTAAAAGATATTATTCAAGTCGACGCACAACTGATCAATATTTTCAAACCTAAAAGTATTCACTTTCTGCATCTTTGCTTCATATAATGCCAAAGAACTCCAGGCAAACATATTTTTTTCGTCAACTTGAAGCTTATCAGATTTCCTGTAGAAAGTAAATTTATTTTCTGCATAAGCCGAAACCAAATCATCAACTTTCTCAACGCCGTAAATCGCTTTAATCGTTGGGATATCTTTTTCCAGGTTATCACTGATATATCCTGATTTTTTCAAATAGCGTACGGGCACATATTCCTTTATCACTTTCCAAATCTCAATGTTTTTTAATCTGGCTATATTTTTCTCCTTAATGCGCGCTTTATCAATTTCGTATTGGGATTGAAATCTCATCCAATAATCAGCCGGAATTCCCAATATTTCTTCCAATAAGACAGCAATATCGGCGGTAACTGGCCTTTTACCTTTAATTATCTCATTGAGAAAAGATGCTTTAACTCCAAGCTCAACCGCCAAATCTTTCTGCTTTAAATCTGGTCTTGCTTCTATTTCATCCTTAATCAGGCTTCCCGGATGTGTTGCCTTAAACGGTAATATATTATTATGTGTTGCCATATATTCAAAGTTTATCTGTAATGGTTGCTTAATGCTACAATGGAACAAATCGTAAGTGTATCCGGCTCTTCACCTTCAACGGAACTTCTGAATTCAATTCGGTATTGCCGATTTACCCGAACCGACTCTAACCCTATCTTGTCGCCGATTAGTTTTTCATAATTCAAACTCCTGAGGAAAAACAAATCTTCAACTTTTTCAGCAACTCGTAATTTATCAATAGTTTGTCTGTATTTTGAAATAACTCCTTTTGGATAGCGATATTTTTTGCCTTTGGCTTTTCCATCTGAGTACAATTGTTCCAAATAGTCTTTCTCAAATACAATTTTCATTTTTCACTATTTCGGTTCTACACGGAATTTCGTGGAAAGAAACTTGAATGCTATTCCAAATAGATTCCTCCAAAGTTTTCCTCATACTTTGGAAACTTTGTCGGAATGACGCGTTTTTATAAAGTCAGGAGGCAAATGCGGCGAGGACGTGTTTAAAATATTCTACTGTGTCCTCGCCGCATTTGCCTTAAACACCTAACAAACAGCGTCATTCCGACCGAAACAAAGCCAAACGAAGTGATTAAGGCTTTGTGGAGGGAGGAATCTGTTGGAGTTCATTCTATTTTATTAAATATCTTATTTCCAAATGTCTGCTTAAAATTAATTTCAAACATTACCACCCACGAAATTCCTAGTAGAACCACTATTTCTTATGCAAAGATAAATTAATAATCCAAAATATTCACTAATAAAGTGAATAAAATCAAGAAGAGAATGTTGAGGGTCTAAATTTTTTGGTTCTACAGGGAATTTCAGGCAGGGCTATATTGCCATAAACCCAAAACCCGATCATAGGCAATACATCTTGGTGCACAAAAATAAGAATACGCTCAATATTAGAACATTATAGACAAAACCGGCATATATTACACCAGAGCACTTCGATGCTCGTCATAGATGCACGGAATTACACCAAAACAGCTGTTAATGCGCTTCTAACCAATTTTGGCCTGTATTCATATCCACCACAACCGGAACACCCAATGGAAGGGCATTTTTCATTTCCCTAAGCACGATTTCTTTTAATGCATCCAGTTCATCAATCCGTGCATCAAAAACAAGTTCATCATGCACCTGGAGGATCATTTTGCTTTGCAACTGATTATCCTTCATTGCTTTATGAATACGGGTCATAGCTACTTTGATCATATCTGCAGATGAACCCTGAACCGGGGCATTAATGGCATTTCGTTCCGCAAAAGCACGCACGGTTCCGTTGGACGAATTGATATCGCGCAAATAGCGGCGGCGCTTCATCATAGTTTCCACGAAGCCGTTTTCCTTGGCAAAAGCAATGGTATCGTCCATATATTTCTTTATGCCGGGGTATTTTTCAAAATACTGTTTAATAATTTCCGCTGCTTCTTTTCGTGGGATGTTCAGGCGCTCACTCAATCCAAATGCCGAAATACCGTAAACAATTCCAAAATTCACGGTTTTGGCATTGCGCCTTTGTTCTTTGCTTACCAGATCCAAGGGGGTATCATAAACTTTGGCAGCCGTAGCGGTGTGAATATCAAGACCATGGTTAAAGGCTTCATTCATTCCTTCGTCGCCGCTCAGGTGTGCAATGATGCGAAGTTCAACTTGTGAATAATCGGCAGCAAGAAGCACATGATTTTCATCTGCCGGAACAAAAGCTTTCCTTATTTCACGCCCTTTTTCGGTTCGTATTGGGATATTCTGCAAATTAGGATTATTGGAACTCAAACGCCCTGTTGCCGCAACCGCCTGATTATAAGACGTATGAATACGTTTATCGCGCGCACTGATCAGCAATGGCAAAGCATCTACATAAGTCGATTTCAGTTTGCTCAGGCTGCGGTATTCCAGAATATCATTAATAACGGGATGCGCTTTAGCGAGTTTCTGAAGCACATCTTCACTGGTGGAATACTGCCCGGTTTTTGTTTTTTTTGCCTTTTCGGTAATTTTCATTTCTTCGAAAAGCACAATGCCCAGTTGTTTGGGCGAAGCAATATTGAATCTCCTTCCGGCCTGCTCATATATTCGGCTTTCCACTTCGGCAATATCTCCCTGTAGTTGTAATGAAAACTGGCGCAAACTTTCCACATCCAGTAAAACACCGGCAGCCTCCATATCAGCAAGTACATCAATGAGCGGACATTCCAGCTTATCAAAAAGCTCGCGCGTCCCGGTCTCCTCCAAAAGCGGTTCAAAAACCGCACGAAGCTGTAAAGTGATATCAGCATCTTCGCAGGCATAATCACTAACTTTCTCCGGAAACATATTCTGCATATCGCGCATACTGCCCTGATTCTTACCTTTCTTTCCAATGAGATCAGTAATGGGCACCGTTTTGTATTTCAGGTAATTTTCGGCAAGTACATCCATATTATGCCTTTGGTCGGGTTCCAAAAGATAATGCGCGAGCATGGTATCGAAAAACCGCCCTTTCACATCAATATCATACCATTTCAGGACAGAAATATCATATTTCAGGTTTTGGCCTGTTTTTTCAATCGCCTCATTTTCAAATATTTCTTTAAAGGGTCTTAAAAAAGCAGTAGCTTCCTTCCGCCCGGGAGGAACCGGCAGATAAAAAGCCCCGCCTTTTTCCCAGCTAAACGCAATGCCCACCAGTTCGGCTTCGTGCGCATCCAGTCCGGTTGTTTCCGTATCGAAGCAAAACATTTCTTTGGTTTCCAATTCAGAGAGAAAAGATTGAATTTCCTCTTCCGTACCAAGCAATTTATACCGATGTTTTGTGCTGTTGATATCTTTGAGCTGATCATCTTCCTCTTCAAAAAGGCTTTGCTGTCCACCACCTTTCTCAACGGATAATTGCGTAAAAATACGTTTGGCCAATGTACGGAATTCCAGTTCATCAAAAAGTTCGCGCAATTGGGCTTCATTTGGATCGCTTAATTTCAATTGTTCCGCATCGAATTCCACAGGAACATCCAAAATAATAGTTGCCAGTTGTTTGGATTGCAAAGCCTGATCGGCAAACTCTTTTACTTTTCCTTGCAGGCGTTTGTTTTTAATGTCATCAGATTTGGCAATCAGGTTTTCAATATTATCGAACTCGGCCAGGAGTTTTCGTGCAGTAACCTCGCCCACACCGGGAATCCCTGGAATATTATCCGAGCTGTCGCCCCAAAGCCCGAGCATATCAATTACCTGATCCGGCCGTTGCACGCCAAATTTGGCACAGACTTCTTTCACGCCCATTTTTTCGGGTTTATTGCCAAATTTGCCCGGCTTGAACATGAAAATATTTTCCGAAACCAATTGCCCAAAATCTTTATCAGGCGTCATCATAAATGTAGTAAAGCCATCTTTTTCAGCTTTTTTAGCCAGCGTCCCGATTACATCATCCGCTTCATAACCATCGGCATAGAGAATCGGAATATTAAAGGCTTCGATTACATTTTTAATAATCGGGATGGATGCAGCCAACTCCTCAGGCATTTTTTCACGGTTGGCCTTGTATTCAATAAAGCCTTCCTGCCGTAAGGTTGGCGCCATAGTATCGAAAGCCACCCCAATGTGGGTGGGCTTTTCATTGCGCAGCACGTCCCATAAGGTATTCGTAAAACCCAAAACAGCTGAAGTGTTCAGCCCTTTGGAGTTTATCCGGGGATTTCGGTTTAAAGCAAAATAAGCCCTGTATATCAGAGCCATAGCATCGAGCAGGAATAGTTTTTTATCTTTATTTTCCATAAAAAATCATTTTAAAAGCGGGTCATAAGCCGGATGAATTATTTATTAAAAATCCCGAATGCACGCAAAACACCATCAAATGCGAATCGGAGGAAGACGAAAATACAAATTTACAAGCTTTGGTTCATAATTCCTGCCCGATTGTTCAAAACTTCAACAAATGCTTATAATTTTCCTTCCCATGAACACGTAACTTAGTAGTGTGTTTGCAAAACTTCATTCCCTAAACAGAAATTAACCAAAATAAATCCCATGGCAACAACAAGATCAACATCCACAGCAAAGAGAACCCGCAAAAAAAAGAAAATATTTGTACTCGATACGTCGGTGATCCTGCACAATCACAATGCCATCCACTCCTTTGAGGACAATGATGTGGCTATTCCCATCACGGTGCTGGAAGAGCTGGATAATTTTAAAAAAGGCCACGACACTAAAAACTACGAAGCCCGCGAATTTATCCGCATCATGGATAAATTATCCGAAAAGGCCTCCCTTCAAAAATGGATTCCATTGGACATGCCCAAAGGAGGGAAATTTAAAGTGATCCTGGATGAGCATATCAATGATCAGGCAACAAAAATATATGGCGGGCATAAAAATGACCATAAAATCCTGAATGCGGCTTTAAGCCTAAAGGAAGAACATCCCGGCAAGCAGGTGATTATGGTAACCAAGGACATCAACCTGAGAATCAAAGCCAAAGCACTGAATATCACTGCAGAAGATTTTGAAACCGGCAAAATCAAAGATATTGAAGGGCTTTACAAGGGTAAGGAAATCCATGAGCACTTAAACCCGGACGTAATCACCCAAATTTATAAGGAAGGTTATTGTGAGCCGGAGGATGCGGGCATAGATGAACCAATTCCGAATATGCACTACATCCTGAAAAACGGGAAATCCTCTGTGCTTGCCTATTATAATCCGCTCAACCTGAAAGTAGAACATCTGATCAAAAAATCCATTCATCGCATTACGCCACGAAATGCGGAGCAGGTTTTTGCTTTGCATGCCTTGATGAACCCCGATGTTCGGCTGGTAACTTTGGCAGGTGTACCGGGTTCCGGAAAGACCCTTTTGGCCTTGGCTGCCGCATTGGAGCAGAGAAGGGAATTTAAGCAGATTTACCTGGCACGCCCCATTGTTCCGCTCAGCAACAAAGATTTAGGATTCCTTCCAGGCGATGCCAAAGAGAAAATCACGCCTTATATGGAACCGCTTTATGATAACCTGAAATTCATCAAGAACCAATATGGCGAGCAAGACCGCGAGTATAAAAACATTGATAATGCCTTGCAAAGCGAGAAAATCCTGATAAGCCCTTTGGCGTATATCCGCGGACGGAGCCTTTCCAATATTTTCTTTATTGTGGATGAAGCTCAAAACCTTACGCCACACGAAATAAAAACCATTATCACGCGTGCCGGCGAAGGAACCAAAATTGTATTTACCGGAGATATTTTCCAGATAGACTCGCCCTATCTCGATGCACAAAGCAACGGTCTTTCCTATCTGATCGACCGTTTCAAACACAAAGATGTTTATGCGCATGTGCAATTGGATAAAGGGGAACGTTCGGAACTTGCAAACCTGGCAAACGAGCTGCTATAAAAAAACGGAGCCCCGGATTCCTCCGGGACTCCCACCCCAACCAAAAAAAAGCAGAAAATGAATGATCAATCGACAAAGAGCTTGTCGTTGATTATTAAATTGCCTGAACGGTATGAAACTGCAATGATATAAATTCCGCCAGGCAGGAGAGACAAATTAAGAACTTCGTTTTGTGCCACAGGCATCTTTTCTATTATTAAACGTCCGTGCAGATCAAATATTTTAATATAATCTGCCATTTCAGAGCTATTAACATTAAGAACGTCTTTTGCCGGATTCGGATAGAAATTAAGTAAATCCGAATCATCATCAATAGAAACAATGGAAGTTGTCCATTGGTTCATATTGCAGGACGGATAAGTTTCGTTAAGGTAAAGATTTTCTCCATCCTCTGTAAAACATAATAACTCGGTATTGCCGCAAGTGGCATAATAAAAAGACGCCCCACTCAGGTGCAGGCCATAGCTGCTGCCCATTCCATCAATCCATGTTTCGCTTTGCAGGCCATACAAATCTTCAACCACAATACGTTTACGCATTCCATTACCTAAATCCACAGAATCAACAGAAGTTACCCGCATTTGAAAAACATCACTGGAAAACTGCTGATTTTGCAAATTGAGCGTATCGCCCGCCTGCGCACCAAAATCGTATATCATTCCTTCCATCGATGGCCACAAAGGACGGAAATAAACCTTCGTCCCTTCGGTTCTCATCGCGCCATAGAAATAATGGTCACCACGGTCGATGGCATACATTTTTTTGTAGACAATATCTTCAATGATTGTATCTCCTAATATATAAGTATCATAACCAGAGTATGTTATATCCCCATTGGGCTGGCAATGGGTGGTAACGTGCTTCCATATTTTATCAGCAGACAAAAGAGGCATTGCTGTTTGCGCCTGCAGTAAAACTGACGGAAACAATACGGATAAAATTATGATATGGATATAGATTTGCCTCATTGATTGTTGGTGTATGGGGCAAAGATAGGCTACGGGGAAATTTTGTCAAGCGTTTTGAAGGGGCTTAACAAATCGTTAACTAAAATGATTCTAAATAGAGTTCGTCTATAAAGTCTCCCGAAATTTCGGGATTGCTCAAAATCCAAATCCTCAAATACTTGAGTATTATCCGGTTTAGATTTTTCACACGCCTTGAATTTGAACTTTATAGAGCAAACTCCCGACTCTATGGACAAAAACTAAATAGCGCTTGAGCTACTTTCCGGAAAAGACACCTATTTTTAACATTGAGTGGTAGCGTAACATCACGATTTTGAATATGAAGCATGCTCTGGTCTTTATTTTTATTCCTTTTGTCTTGGCACAAAAGGAACCAAAAAGCCAAGTCAAAACAATGCTTCCCCCCGCTCTTCCCAATGCCAAGAATTTCCAATCAAAGTAGTGCCTCGTGCCTCGGCAAAGCTTAGGCCCTTTGATGGAAATTCTAAGCATCGGGAATTCACCCTCATCCGGCCCGCTGTTTTGACAGGCCGCCCCGCTGTCTAGACGAGGATGATTTTTGTTTTGAAAATCATATTGATTAAAAATTTCGTTAGAGGTCAGTATGTAGGTGCATATTAATTTTGACAAATCATAAAAACGATAATGATTTGTTATTGAGTAACATAGATCTCTCTGCCGAAGCTTCGGCATCGAAATGACCTTTTGTTGTGTTCAAGAGGCAAATGCGGCGAGGACGTCTTTAAAATATACTATTGTGTCCTCGCCGCCTTTGCCCAAACAATTAATAAACAGTCATTTCGACGACCAGCGGGAGGAGAAATCTATTTATTCATGAGCATAAATCATTCTATGTACTTATCTACTGACCTCTAAATTTCGTAAAGCGAAAAAAATATGAATAGTATTTGCAAAATAGGAGGTTAATCCGGATTTCACAAATGCGCAAATACTTTTATTGCCAGTAAATATCTATTAAAATGAAAGTGAAGCTCCCAAATTTAAAGCAAAAAACTTTATAAAAAGTTGATATTTAGATAATTAATTCTATGCCTTTTTATAATCTGGAAGTCAGGTAAAGTAGAGCACGGGAAAATTTTGTCAAGTGTTTTGAAGGGGCTTAACAAATCGTTAACTAAAATGATTCTAAATAGAGTTCGTCTATAAAGTCTCCCGAAATTTCGGGATTGCTCAAAATCCAAATCCTCAAATACTTGAGTATTATCCGGTTTAGATTTTTCACACGCCTTGAATTTGAACTTTATAGAGCAAACTCTCGACTCTGTGGACAAGCTCTAAATAGCGCTTGCCCCATAATGTCCGATCTCAGCGTGTATTATTCATAATTACCAAAGCAGCAATAACGCCCGGCACCCAGCCCGCCAAAGTTAGAAGAAAAACAATTAAAATGGAACCACAGCCCTGATCGATTACGGCTAATGGAGGAAAAAGAATAGCGAGCAGAACACGCAAAAAGCTCATATAACATTGATTTAAAAATTAATACCCAACTCTAAACCAATTCCCTTTTAACAAAAGTTCCCGTGCAGAGCATTCTTCCTGGGCAAGTTTAAGCTGCAAACTATAATTATCTGCCATTTCAACATAATATTCACCGCCCCTGCTGCAGTAATCATCATTAAAAGTAATGTAGTTTGTACCCATTAGACATGCACCTTTGATTTCGGTTACACTTATTTCAGGATTTCCTTTAACAATTACGCTCCACGACATATCAATCATGATGCTGAGGTAGGCAAAATAATAGTCATTCCCGATTTTGATTTTGCGTTTCCAGTTGCCCAGGACAAAAGGCATTTCGCTCACTTTTGTCCACATCCCCGAAAGGGCATTTGCACGATTGGCACATTGATCGCTGATTAAGGAAACCTCCATTAGGGGCAGGCTGAAATCCAGTTCATATACTCCTGCACTAGCACAGCTTTCATCCGTCAGTGAAATTTGATTCTCATCAATACTGTATGTGCCGCTTGTATTTTCATGACCCGGAATGCTGTCCAGAATCACAAAATCAAAACGATTATCCTTGTCAAAACGCATTTCAGCCCAAAAGAGGGTATCCTCCTCCTGGATTATGCGCGCCCAGGAGCCTTCCAGCTCATCCTGAACGGGATAATCCACATCTTCTTCGCTGCTGCATGAAGAAAAAAATGCCAGCAGGACAAAAAACCCTGCCAGCATAATTTGATATTTATATTTTCGGGCAAACACTAATCGAGTCCTCCGATCATCTTCGAGGGATCCACCCATTTATCAAAATCTTCTTCGGTGAGCAATCCCAATGAGAGTGCGGATTCGCGCAGGGTTGTTCCTTCCGCATGGGCTTTCTTGGCAATTTTCGCTGCATTTTCATAGCCAATATGCGTATTGAGCGCAGTTACCAGCATCAGGCTGTTTTCCAGATTTTGCTTGATATCTTTCGGATTTGGCTCAATACCTACAGCACATTTATCATTGAAAGACACACAGGCATCACCAATGAGGCGGGCAGATTCGAGCAGGTTGGCAACCATAACCGGCTTGAAAACATTTAGTTGAAAATGTCCATGCGTACCGGCAACAGCAATAGCAGCATCATTTCCGATCACCTGGGCACAAACCATGGTCAAAGCTTCATTTTGCGTTGGGTTCACTTTACCCGGCATAATGGAAGATCCCGGTTCATTGGCAGGAAGCTGGAGTTCGCCAATACTGCAACGTGGACCGGAAGCCAGCAAACGGATATTGTTCCCGATAGCCATTAGGCTTACTGCAATGGTTTTCAGTGCGCCACTGGTTTCCACCATCGCGTCATGCGCAGATAATGCTTCGAATTTATTTTCGGCAGTAATGAAAGGCAGTTTTGTAAGCTCTGCAATTTTAGCAGCAACATTGGCCGCATAACCTTTGGGCGTATTCAGCCCGGTACCTACCGCCGTGCCTCCCAAAGCCAGTTCGCTCAAATGTGGCAGCGTTGCTTTCAGCGCTTTGATGCCGTGATCAATCTGCGAAACATAACCGGAAAATTCCTGTCCCAAAGTAAGTGGTGTTGCGTCCATCAGATGGGTACGGCCTGTTTTCACGATGTCTTTAAACTCTTTGGCTTTATCGTTCAAAGTATTGCGCAGCAGTTCCAAACCGGGGATTGTTGTTTCCACAATCCTTTTGTATGCCGCAATGTGCATTGCCGTAGGGAAAGTATCGTTGGACGACTGGCTTTTGTTTACATCATCATTTGGATGAATGATTCTTTGTCCTTCGCCCAGTTTACCGCCATTGAGCACATGGGAACGGTTTGCAACAACCTCGTTCACATTCATATTGCTCTGTGTACCGGAACCGGTTTGCCAGATCACGAGCGGGAACTGTTCATCGAGCTTGCCATCAATAATTTCATCGCAGGCAGCGCAGATCAGCTTCATTTTTTCTTCGGGAAGGACGCCCGCTTCGAAATTGGTGATGGCCGCAGCCTTTTTCAAATAACCAAATGCATGGATGATTTCCTTGGGCATGCTTGCTTCGGGACCAATTTTAAAATTTTCTTTCGAGCGCTGGGTTTGCGCACCCCAGTACTTTTCTGCCGGCACCTTCACATCACCGATGGTGTCCTTTTCAATTCTGTATTCCATTTTTGTTGTCGTTTATGTTGTATTATTTGGTTTGAACAATAAAATTACTCTGAATTTCCGGGATTATTATGTGGTAGGGAAAATATTCCCGGAATTTCTGACACAGATGAGGCAAGGTACAAAAAATCCATGTTTTCTCCACAATCACAAATTTATTCCACATCCAACCAATCCAAAAAATTATCCTGATTAATAACTTCAAACGAACTGTCGGGATAAGCCTTTTCCCATTGAGGCGGTGCTTTTGCATGCGCTTTTGTCCATTTGAATTCATAGGCAAAAAGGCTTCCATTCCGCTCTTCTACCCAATCAATTTCCTGCTTTTGATAAGTTCGCCAGAAATAATTATTGGAGAAAATCCTCTTGTATTCCTGCTGTTTTAGGCGCTCGCTAATCAGATAATTCTCCCATAACTGTCCAATGTCATTGCGGCTTTCGATGGGGTTAAAATTTGCAACAACAGCATTGCGTACACCATTATCCACAAAATACCAGCGCGCACTTTTTGTTAATTCGTTCCGCAAATTACGCCCAAAGCCATTCACTTTATGCAGTACAAACATCTTGCAAAGCAAATCCAAATATTTTTCTACTGTGTTTTTGCTGATCATCAGCTTATTGCCCAGCTCTTGCAAGGAAACCTGGCTGCCCAGCTGAAAGGCGATCATGCGCAGCAACAGCAAAATCTTTTCCGAGTTCCGCACATCTTCATACATCAAAATATCCTTGAGGAGATACGAGCTGAGCATTTCATTGAGATATTCACGTTTATCAGCCGCATCCGGCAAATGCAGCAACTCTGGATAATTTCCATATACCAGGCGCTCATGAAGTTTGTCCTTATGCTGCACAGGATTTTCTATTTGCTTGTATTCCTGCTCGGACAAAGGAAATAAATGATAGCTGAATTTCCGCCCGGTCAGAGGTTCGCCGGCTTTGTTGATAATATCAAAGGATGATGAACCCGTGACGATAATTTTCAAACCATCAATTTCATCTACCATCAGTTTGAGCTTTTGCCCAATATCCGGGATTTTTTGGGCTTCATCAATATAGAGCAACTTAATGGTCCCCAGAAGTTTCCGGTAGTTTTCAATACTCTGCACGCTAAGCTGTTCGTGCACACGAATATCTTCTCCATTCAGGATCAATGCCGGTTCGTTCCTGTTTTTCAGCAAATCCTTAATCATATAAGTTTTGCCAACCCTGCGCGCCCCAACTAAAACAACCACCTTATTGGGCTGGAGTTTCTTTTCCACAATTTTGCTTAATTCCCTCTTAATTTTCATCATGACCTGAATGTTTAGGATACAAATATATAAAATTCCGTCACACCGATGACTTAATTTAATAAAATTCAGTCACGACGATGACGGAATTTATATTAATTCAGTCATTCAAGTGACGCAATTTGCATTTTTCAAAAGTCTGATATCAATATTTGCTTTTTAAAAAAGCAGTTAAATCATTTTTTTGCTATTAATAAAAGCAATATAATCCTTAAAATGCTATTGATGGAAGCAAAATATTCATATATTTGAAACCTAAAAAAGCAATTATGGAAACCCTAATACTGAAATCGAGGCGCAAGATCCAAAATACACCCCAAAATTTTAAACGCTACCTATACGATCAAATCAATTATAACAACAAACAAATCAGTATTTTAGGAGCAAGAGGAAGCGGAAAAACAACCCTTTTGCTACAAATAGCAGCCCAGGAAAAAGCCGACCATTGCCTGTATGTGGCCTTGGACGACCTGTTTTTTGTGGGCAATACGCTTTATCAGCTTGCTGAAGATTTTGAAAAACAGGGAGGCCGCCTTTTGCTCCTTGATGAAGTTCACAAATACCCGGGCTGGTCAAGGGAGTTAAAATTGATTTATGACGACTTCCCTGATTTACGCATCATCTTTTCCTCATCTTCGATATTGGATATATATAAAGGAGAAGCCGATCTGAGCCGCAGGACCATTAGTTATGTTTTAAAAGAGCTCTCTTTCAGGGAATATCTGCTCTTCTATCATAACATCAAGCTGCCAACTCTTTCCTTAAACAGCATTTTAAGCGATCATGAAAAAATCAGTCTGGAATTATCCCATAATTTCAAACCTCTGAAATATTTTTCCTCATATAAAAAGACGGGTGCATATCCTTTCTACAATGATCATGAGGAAGACTATTACCAACAGATAAAAAACATCATCAATGTAATTCTTGAAGTTGACCTGCCCGCAGTGAAAGCCATTGAGTATGCTAATATTGTGAAAATCAAAATATTGCTTTATGTGCTCTCTGTCAATGTTCCCTATACACCGAATATCAGCAGATTAAGTGAGCAAGTCGGGCTGAACAGGAATGCATTGGTACAAGCTTTGCAAATGCTGCACAAAGCCGAGCTCATTCATATTTTGTACAAACAAAGCAAAAGCATCAGTACCTTAAACAAGCCTGACAAAATTTGGCTAAACAACCCAAACTTAAGCTATGCCCTGAGCATCGACAGACCCGACGCCGGCAATATCCGCGAGTCGTTTTTTATTTCCCAGCTCAGCCATTTGCATGAAATCGCCATACCCAAAACAGGTGATTTCATCATCGACGATCAATATACTTTTGAGATTGGCGGAAAGAATAAAAAGAAAGAACAGATTAAAGAGCTTGAGAATGCTTTTGTGGTAAAAGATGATGTTGAAATTGGGATAGCCAACAGTATTCCACTTTGGGTTTTCGGGCTTTTGTGTTGATGGCCACAAAAAAAGCCACGAGCAAAAACCCGTGGCATTTATATTTTCGTGAAAAGAACGGCTTATTTCCCTCCGGCTTCAATTTTGTCTTTCAGGAAGTGCGTCAGTGTATTGTATACGTGCATAGTTGTGCCACGTCCTTCATAAATACCGTGCGAACGGTTGGGATAAGGCATTACCTGGAAAAGTTTATTATGCTTCACCAGTTCATTGATCAGCACTTCCGCATTTTGGTAATGCACATTGTCATCACCTGTTCCGTGCATCAGCAGCAGTTCTCCTTCCAGATTTTTTGCATAAGTCAATGGGCTGCCTTCCACAAAATCTTCTTTGTTTTCCCAGGGCACGCCCATATAGCGTTCCTGATAAATATTATCGTAAAGCAACTGATTGGCCACTGGAGCTACCGACATTCCTGCTTTATAAATTTCCGGATAGCGGAACAGCAGGTTGAGTGTCATGGAACCGCCACCGCTCCAGCCCCAAACAGCAACACGCTCAGGATCTACGAAAGGCCATTCCAGGATTTTCTTCGCCGCCATTGCCTGGTCGCGCGAATTGATCACACCAATTTTGCGGTAAATGCTTTTGCGCCATTCTTTTCCTTTTGGCGCAGGCGTTCCCCGGTTATCTAATGAAATCACGATATATCCATCTTGGGCCAGCATCCTATGCCACATGCTCTGGAAATAGCCCCAGCTATCGGTAGCTGTTTGGCTGGCAGGCTCACCATAGACATGGAAAAGCACAGGATATTTTTTGCTTTCATCAAAATTTGGTGGCTTGATGATGTATCCATCCATTGTTACATCATCTTCGGTTGTAATCTGGAAAAACTCTGTTGAAGGCAATTCCAAACTATTTATGGCAGCTACAGCACGCTCATTGGAAGCAAGATTTCTCAGGCTTTTGTGTTTCGGCAGGCTGATCAATTCGGTATAAGGAGGATTATTGAAATCGGATAACGTATGGAATGCATACTTTCCGCCATCAGCGATTTGGTAAGAATGTGTTCCGGGCTGATCGTCAGGCGTCAGGCGCTCGGCAGGCTTTTTGCCATCGAGTTTTACGCGATAAAGGTAGCGCTGTGTGGCATTATCGGGCGATGCGATGAAATACACATAACCTTTCTTCGGGTCGATATCGAGCACACTGATCAGGTCAAAATACTCTTTCAGTACCTTTTCTTCTTTTTTTCCGTCGCGGGAAATGATGTAGAGTTTGCGCCAGCCGTCTTTTTCGCTGATCCAGGTAAAATCTTCTCCATCATTCAGCCACATCCAGTCATCCACGGCATCAATCCAGGCTTCATCGCTTTCTTTGTAAATCGCCTCAGCTTTTCCATTAAGGGCATTGCAGGCATAAACCGTCATCTCGTTTTGCTTGCGGTTGAGCTGTTGCACCATGATGTCGCGGCTGTCTTCAGACCACATCATACGGGGCAGATAGTTTTGCACCGGATCGCCGGGAATCTGCATCCAAACGGTTTCACCACCTTCGGCAGGAATGCTGCCAATGCGGCAGGATGATGGATCTTCGCCCACTTTGGGATATTCAACCGGAATGGTATAAGAATAAATCGAATCGGTATTATTGATCATCAGGAAATCGCGGATTTTGGAAGCATCCAGTTGCCAGTATGCGATATGCTTGCCATCGGGGCTCCAGCGAAAACCGTCGCGGGCGTGGAATTCTTCTTCATAAGCCCAGTCGAATGTTCCGTTGATCAGGTCTTCCGATCCGTTGAAAGTCAGCTGGGTGATTTTCCCATCAGCGATATTTTCCACATAAAGATTGTGACCGCTTACATAAGCCACGCGGCTGTTATCGGGAGAGAATTTTGCAAACATCAGGCTGGAAGCCGGCAAGCCTTTGCCCAGCTGCATCAATTTTCCTGTTTCGGGAAAAAGGATCCAGTAATCCCCTTTGGTGTTGTAGCGCCAAACCCGTTTGCTGTTGGTGAAAAGCAGGAGCATGTCCTTGTTTTCCGACCACTCATAATCCTCAATGTAGAGCGGATTTTCTGCACCTTCCGGGATGAGCTTTTCAGCGGAAACCAGCACTTCGCGGTCGCCGCTTTTGGTTTCGTACTTTACAATATCCACCGCAGCGCGTCCAAACTTCTCAGATGCTTCGAGGCTGCTGTAGCTATTGCCATCGTCCATCCAGCGTGCGCCCTGAAAAAATTCAGGGAAAAACTCACCGGAAGCAAAAATCCGTTGAAGTGATAATTGACTGCTGTCGCTTTGAGCGTGCAATCCCATTGTAATAAACAGGAAAGCCAAAGCCAGTGCAATCTTGCTTTTAAATGTAAAACTGTACATAATAAATTAATTTGGGGTTAGAATTATTTATGAACTAAAGTTCCAATCTCCTCACCTTCAATAACTTTAAGGAGATTTCCCCTTGTGTTCATATCAAAAACATACATAGGCAAATCGTTTTCACGGCAAAGCGTAAAGGCTGTAAGATCCATAATTTTCAAACCTTTTTCATAAGCTTCATCATAGCTGATGCTGGCAAATTTTGTGGCTGTTGGGTCTTTTTCCGGATCTGCGGTATAAATTCCATCCACGCGTGTGCCTTTGAGCATGATTTCGGCTTTAATTTCCACACCGCGCAAAGCTGAGGCCGTATCGGTTGTGAAATACGGGTTTCCTGTTCCTCCGCTGATGACGCACACATTTCCGGCTTCGAGGTAGTCGATAGCTTTTTTGCGGCTCATACTTTCGGCAAAAGGCTGTATTTCAAGACCGCCCAGCAGTTTGGTTTTTACTCCGGCACTTTCGAGTGCGCCCTGCAAAGCCATGCTGTTGATTACGGTGGCCAACATGCCCATATAATCGCCTTGCACACGGTCCATGCCTTTACTGGCGCCCTGCAATCCGCGGAAAATATTCCCACCGCCAATCACAATGGCCACCTGTACGCCCTTTTGTGTGATGGACTTTATTTCTTCTGCATAATCGTTCAGGCGCTTTGGGTCAACACCATATTGCTGGTCGCCCATAAGAGCCTCTCCACTCAGTTTCAATAATACTCTTTGATATTTCATTTCTTGTTTCTTTGGTTCAAATTCAAGTATCCGGTTTTCGGGACAAGAGATTTTTCCCGTCACCGGAAAACCGAATGCAAATTTATTAAAATCAGGGAATAAGCGCAGGACTGAATGAGGTTGATTATTCAGAGCACTAAAAATTAACCACCAGGCGCACATTCAACTGGCGCGGGGTAAGGTAGTTGGGCACGGCATATTTACGTCCGGTCACATCGGTTACCCAGAGGTAAGAAACTGTATTGGAAAATTGCAGCAGGTTAAAAACCTCAGCGGTAACAAAAGCGGACTTTATAAAACGGAAGGGTCCTGTTTTTATATCGCGGGTATTTTCGCCCACCAACTCTTTTGAAAAACCAATATCCACCCTACGATAAGCAGGCATACGGTATGTTTGTTCGTATTTCTCTGATTTTGGCGGGCCGAAAGGCAATCCTGTACCAAAAACCAGGCGTAACTGCATCCGCCAGGTAGGATTTCCGGGCAGGTAATCCTGGAAAAACAAACTAAAACTTACGCGTTGATCCGTTGGACGTGGAATAAAGCCCGGCTCAATACGCACGCTGTCCACAACCGTCTGATCTTCTGTATATCCGGGAATAATAACTTCACCTTCGGCATTGAGATAATCGAAATAAAAATCATTCTCGATATCCTCCTCGGTTTTCATAATCGAAAGGCTGGCCCAGGAATCCACGCCTTTTACAAATTCTCCATTTATTTTAAAATCGATACCGGCAGCATATCCATATGCCAGATTCTCAGCGGAATAACGCAGACGCACATTATCAACCACATAAGGGATCAGGTTGTCGAGATATTTGTAATAGGCTTCTGAAACAAATTTAAAAGGGCGTCCCCAGGCCATAAAATTCCAGTCCATTCCGGCAACGAAATGAATGGAAGTCTGGGCTTTAAGGTCTTTATTAATCTCGCCTTTATCATTTCTCAGCTCGCGGTAAAAAGGCGGCTGATAATAATATCCTGTGGAGAAACGGAACATCACATCCCTTTCCCAATTGGGTTTCCAGGCAATATTAGCGCGCGGGCTGAGTAAAAACTGCTTGTTCACATCCCAGTAATTTCCACGCAAACCGGCAGTTAGGGTAATATCGCTGGCCGGAAAAGTCCAGCTGCCCTGAACAAAACCTGTATAACGGTTGGATTGTAAGTCGATATCCGTTTTGATGACATCGTTTAAAACAAGTGGCTGGATGTTTTGTAAATCCGGAACGGTATATCCGATTGAATCGGCAGGACGGGGCAAGCTAAAACCGGCAGAATCTATCATTTCCCACTCATTGAGATGATCCGTGATATCCTCATGCTGATAGCGGAAGCCCCATTCAAAAATATTTTCATCGATATTGAGCAATCCGCGGTGTTCAATATTATACACATTGGCAACCAGTTTATTACGCGCATGATTCAAATAAGAACCTACGCCATTGGCTTCCACAACTTCACCAAAAGTTTCGCTGCCGGCCTGTGTTTCGAGACGTCCGATCCAGTATTGCCCGAGCAGGTCATAATTTTCCTGTTCATCGGTATGAAAGGTACTGGCAATCAGCTTCAGGCTAAGGTTTTCCTGAGGCTTAAAGCGCACAGTAGCCGCTCCGGTATAATTTTGGAACTTATCATTTTCCTGACCTTCAAAATAAATGCTAAGGCGATAGGCTTCCTGTACTGTACCAAAATCCGTCTGGCGGTCTTCGGGAACCAGTTTATAGGAATTATTGGCAAAATTCCCGAGCACAGAAACTTCCCATTTCGGATTGATTTTGTACATCAGCATTCCCTGTACATCGGTAAAAGACGGGCGGTATTCGCCTTTGGTCTGCAAGCTGGAAAGCAGGTATTGGTTTGATTTCTGGCGCGCACCAAAAAGGTAGGAAAGCTTTTTGTTTTTTGTAGCCCCTTCGAGATGCAGGCCGCCTCCCAGAAGGCTCAGGTTTACCGATCCGGCAAATTTTTCCGGACGTTTGTATTTGATATCCAGCACCGACGACATTTTATCGCCATAGCGCGCCTGAAAACCACCGGCAGAGAAAAGAATGGAAGAAACCAGATCAGAATTCAGAAAGCTCAATCCTTCCTGCTGGCCGGAGCGCACGAGAAAAGGTTTATAAATCTCAATATCATTAACATACACCAGGTTTTCATCATAGTTTCCTCCACGCACCGAATACTGCGAACTCAGTTCGTTATTGGAAGAAACACCGATTTGTGTCTGCACAAGGGCTTCAATGGCATTGCCCGACATGGAAGGGATTACCGTAGCTTCTTTAGGCGAAATAGGTGTAAGCGTTGATGAGCGCACCTGACGGTCTTCGATAATCAGGCCAGGCAAATTTGTAGTGGAGAGCGTCAGTTCGAGGCGCAGCATTTTCTGCTCCCCGGCTTTAAGGTTTAAGGGAACGCTCAAGGCATTATATCCCACGTAACTCACCAGCAGGTTGATTTTTCCGGCAGGGACTTCCAGGGTAAATGCCCCTTTTTGGTTGCTGGTTGTGCCGCCCGGAAAGCCTTCAATGGCAATATTTGCAAGCTCCACAGCCTTGTTTTTTTCATTTTTTATGATGCCGTGCACCACTGCATTCTCCTGCGCCAGGAGCACAACATTAATCAACAAACTGAAAATCAGTAATAAACAGGCTGTATATATATTTTTCAAAACGATAATTTCTTTATGCTAAAATGTTGCCGGCCACAAATATAGCCATGTTTTATTATTATAGGCTTTAGATCGATTTACAAAATAAATTGTATGTGCAAGTCCAGCCCAGATTATGAAACGGGCTCCAAGCACACTTATTATTTGAAACACTTATTATTGACCGCAAAGTGCCACCCGGACAGGCAAGCACAAACGAAAAAAGCCGTTGTTTTTTCAAACAACAGCTTTATATCGTGTAGTAATAATAATCTTACTTAGTCAGGAAACCTTTTTCGCGGGCTTCTTTAACACATGCGTAAACACCTTTTTTGTTGATGTTGCGCAGGCCATGAGCAGAAACTCTGAGTGTTATCCACTTATCCTCTTCTGGCACATAAAATTTCTTTGTATGCAGGTTAATATTGAACCTTCTTTTGGTTTTAATATTTGAGTGAGAAACGTTGTTTCCAACCATGAACCTTTTCCCGGTAATTTGACAAATCTTTGACATCGTTCTTCCTTTTAAAATGGGTTTTTGAAAACGGAGTGCAAAGAACGTTATTTTTTTTGAATTAACAAACGAAAAAAACGATTTTTTGCACCGAACAAAACATCACTGCTTAGATTGCTGCTTTTCTGCACTTTGTATTAATTCCATGCGCAGCATATTCAGGGCGCTTATTGCCGTCATGCGGATATTGCGAAAACGGTGCTTGCTCAACCTCAACAATTTTGCCTGAGTTCCATTTGGCCCGGCCAAAGCAATCCAGATGGTCCCAACGGGTTTTTCTTCTGTACCGCCATCAGGGCCTGCAATTCCGGAAGTAGCCAAAGCATAATCCGATCCCAGTTTCTTCCTGGCCCCTTCGGCCATTTGCCTGATTACTTCCTCGCTTACGGCACCCACATCCATCAATGTTTCATGGGAAACATCCAGCAAACGCTCCTTAACATCATAAGCATAAGATGTTACTGATCCCAGATAGTAAGCCGAACAGCCCGGAACAGATGTAATCAGATGCGAAAGGTAGCCACCGGTGCAACTTTCGGCCAATGCCAGGGTTTTGCCTGCATTTTTTAATAATATACCCAGGGTTTCTTCCATCGTTTGGTCATTATAAGCAAAAACCAATTCAGGAATCAGCTGAAGCAGTTTATCCACCTCGCTTTCCACCAGCATACGCACTTTTTCCTTGTCTGCACCCGAAGCGCTCAGGCGCATGCGTACAATTCCGGGTTGTGGCAAATAAGCCAGTTTCACCCCTTTGGGCAATGCGGCTTCCCAGTCTTTTATGCGTTCGGCCAGAAAAGATTCGCCCAAGCCGTGGGTCATCACTGTTTTTTTATAGATAAAGGGCAATTGAAACCTTTTGCGGATGGCCGGAATGGCTTCTTCGGCAACAATAGCTTTCATTTCGAAAGGCACGCCCGGCATGGAGATGAATACTTTGCCGTCTTTTTCGAACCACATCCCCTTGGCCGTTCCCTGCGAATTGTTCAGATGAAGGGCATCTTTGGGCAGCATTGCCTGATTGCGGTTACTTTCTGTCATCGGGAAATTACGCTTGCGGAACATCTCCACGATATACTGATAGGTTTCTTCATAAAACTCCAGCTCCGTATCGAAATATTCGCAAAGCGCAGGCTTGGTGATATCGTCGGCGGTGGGGCCCAAGCCTCCTGTCATCATAACAAGATCTGCTTTTTGCGATGCCGCATCCAGGGCTTCAAAAATTTCGTCCTTTTGATCGCTGATGCTGGTAATCCGCACAACACGTATTCCTTCTTCCGTAAGTTTTTCGGCAATCCAGGCCGAATTGGAATCGATCACCTGACCGATCAGCAATTCATCGCCTATGCTGATAATTTCTGCATTCATTGCTTAATAATTTTGCGGCAAAAGTACAGAAATAATATCCAAACTTTTAAGCCTTCTTTTCACACCAGGCAACAACCATCATGGTAATATCATCCGATTGCGTAAAATCCTGCACATGACTGGCCAAAGCTTTATCCACTCCTTTTATCAACGCCCTTGGCCCTACAGTAGAATTTTTGCTCAGCTCCGCCATAATTGCCTCTTCGCCAAATAGTTGATGTTGCTTGTTTTCTGCTTCGCTTACGCCATCGGTATAAACAAAAAGCTTGTCGCCCTGATTGAATTTCATTGAAAATTCAGGATAATCAAAGTCTTCGTCCAATCCAACAGGCAATGATGGGCGGTCGTGCAGTATTTCAGGCACTGCTTTGCTGCGGATGAGTACCGGGGGATTATGTCCAGCGTTGGTATAGGTAATTTCGCCTGTATCCAAATCGAGTATGCCGAGGAAGAAAGTCACAAACATACACGAATCATTATTGGCACTCAGGGATTTATTCAACGATTTCACAATGCCTGAGGGGTTTTTATGCTTATCAGCGATGGAACGGAGCAAAGTACGCGTTACAGCCATAAAGAGCGATGCCGGAACGCCTTTGCCCGAAACATCGCCAATGGCAAAGCAAAAACGGCGATCATCAATCAGGAAAAAATCGTACATATCGCCACCCACTTCTTTGGCCGATTTCAACTCTGCGTAAAGATCAATTTGTGGCAAATCGGGAAAAGGCGGGAAGCTTTGCGGGATCATGGACATTTGGATATCGCGGGCAATGCGCAGCTCGCTTTCAATCTTTTCTTTGGCCGCGGTGGTTTGCGTCAGGTTAGAAATATATTCCGATAGCTGATCCTGCATATAGGCCATGGCATCGCGCAGCTGCATCAGTTCATCTTTACGTTTCAGTTCGGGCAGTTCCGCTTTAAAATTCCCCCCGGCAATTTCATGAGCCGAATGGGCTATGGCCACCAGCGGACGCCCCAGTTGCCTGATGGAGCGGAGGGTCAGAACCGTCAGGAATATCAAGCCTAGGACAATAACAGCAATCAACAGCCTGGTCATATCATGCAGCTCGGCAAACATTTCATTATCAGGATAAACTACAGCCATGGAGAGCATCCCGGTAGGCAAAACCGTATAAAATATCCAGCTATCGGGGCGATTTTTGAGGTTATAGGGGCGAAAACCGCTTTTCCCCTGCCGCAGCTCACGACCAATATCACGCAACAAAGGCACATTATGGTTTACTGCATAAGAATAAATGCTTTCGTTCATGACCACATCCGGATTGGGATGCGCCAAAGCCATACCATTGCGCGAAAGAACCATTGCATAACCCGACTCGAAAATACGTGTTTCATGTACCAGACCGGCAAGCCAGTCGAGGTCAATATCCACCACCGCCACGCCGGCACAAATACTGTCGGTGCCATTTGTGCGGAAGAAAGGCACGGAATAAGACGACATCAACTTATTGCCGCCGCCCAAATCATAATACGGCTCCGACCAATAAGGCTTTCCTGTAAGCACCGGCACCTGATACCAGTCCATAAGGTGATATTCGTAATCCGGTCCGCCGAGGTAAGTGCGCACCAGGGTATCGCCCGAACGATGCACAAAAGGCATAAAATATTTCCCTTTTCCTGCAACAGCAGCGGGCTCAAAAGCTACACAAACGCCAAAAACATCGGGATTATAAACCAAAGTCCGCTCCAGCAAATCCATAATGGAATCGGCAGGGATCAAGCCCATCTCCAGACAGGAAGCCAGCATTTCGGGAATTTCCTGCATAGGTAATAATTTAGCGGCAATGCGCCCCTCAATATTCCCGGCCATCTTGCGCGCATTGTCTTCGGCAGCAGCCGAGATAATTTCGCGGGAGAAAAAATAATAAGTTACAAAAGTGAGGACAAAAAGGCTGAGCGTGATGTATAAAACGCGCAAAGCAATGCGAAAGGAAAGACTGTTTTTGTTAATCATGGCGCTCCGGTTTTTGAGGTTCCTGAACAAGAGGACGCGCAAAATCTTCGTATTTCAGGCTTGTATGCGGCACCCTGTCCGGGGCAAATTCAAGCACTTCCAGCGCTTTATCAAAATCTTCCTCTGACAAAACCGCATCTTTGGGCATATGGGCATCAAATGCCTGAACCTCCAGAATACGGTCGAGCATCCAGCTTTGATGGGCTTTATTGGCTTCAATTTTGGCTTCAAACATCAGGCGCAAAACCTCATCCAAAGCCTCGGCCTTATGCTGGGCTGCATATTGCCATCCGCGGATGCTGGCTTCTACAAAGGCTTTCAGCTCCTGCCGACGCGCAGTAAAAGTTTCCTCCATTACATACAAACCATCTTCGGGCACATCAAAATCGTATTCCGACAAATAAAAGGCCTTCATTTCATCGTGGTTGATGCCACTCAGGTAAATCTGATCATATTCATTATACCACATAACCGTCATCAAATCAATGCCATCCATTAAAAAAAGATTGACCGACGACATAATGGGCACCCACTCCACATCAAAGCCATGGGTTTGAACAAGCGCATTGGGCACCTCCTCAAAACCACTTTTCCAAATACCGATCTTCGTTCCATCGAGATCATCAAGGGTTTCGATGCCTTTTCCCTTTTTTGCCACAAACATAATGGCCGAATGCTCCGACATCTGCGCAATATTCACAATATCAAGGCCTTCTAAACGCTTCTCCATAGCCGTAATTAAAAAAAGGCTCACAATATCGGCTTTGCCGCTTTGCAGATACTCGACCGCATTGACCGTTGCCGGTGGATGGATGATATCCACATTGAGGCCGGCATCTTTATAAAAGCCCATTTTCTGCGCCATATAATAACCGGCAAACTGCGCCTGCGGCAGCCAGTGGGTAGAAAAAGTCAGTTTTTTCTGCGCGCTGATATTGCCCGAAAGCCAAAAGGACAAAAAAATCAAAATCAAATACTTTCTGCTCATGGGTGATGGATTAAAAAAAACCAATGAAATGCTCAAATGACATGTCAACAGTAACTGCCAACAAATTTAGGCTTTATTGGTGAACGGGGCAAGGGATGAAAATGTGAATTAAGCGCTTATGCTTGCCCCGGAAGTGCGCAGCACAAGGCCTTCATCAAAGATAAAGGGAATATTTGTATGAATAATCTTGTAAGATTACTGTTTTGCTCATCCAAAAAGAACAGCTTCAATTTGTGATGCGCGGATTACAGATGCATTAATGTACTAATTTTTAACAGCAATATTATTGCAATTTGGGTTTTATTGATTTTGGGCTATAGCATTTTAATTTCACATGGTGTGATTGATGTTGTCATCACTCCATATTTTTGCATGCGCATATTTACTCGCACTCAGTGCCAATATTTTGGCGTGCTCGTGAATCCAAAGCACGATGCGTTCATGCTGCGGTGGGCTTTGGATTTCAATTCCTTGTGGTGAGATTGGGAGAAATGACTGATTTACTGCGTTTGTCGTAACTTCCATTTACTCGCACTCAGCGCCAATATTTTGGCGTGCTCGTGAATCCAAAGCACGATGCGTTCATTCTGCGGTGGGCTTTGGATTTCAATTCCTTGTGGTGAGATTGGGAGGAATGACTGATTTACTGCGTTTGTCGTAACTTCCATTTACTCGCACTCAGCGCCAATATTTTGGCGTGCTCGTGAATCCAAAGCCCGATGCGCTCATGCTGCGGTGGGCTTTGGATTTCAATTCCTTGTGGTGAGATTGGGAGGAATGACTGATTTACTGCGTTTGTCGTAACTTCCATTTACTCGCACTCAGCGCCAATATTTTGGCGTGCTCGTGAATCCAAAGCACGATGCGCTCATGCTGCGGTGGGCTTTGGATTTCAATTCCTTGTGGTGAGATTGGGAGAAATGACTGATTTACTGCGTTTGTCGTAACTTCCATTTACTCGCACGCAGCGCCAATATTTTGGCGTGCTCGTGAATCCAAAGCACGATGCGCTCATGCTGCGGTGGGCTTTGGATTTCAATTCCTTGTGGTGAGATTGGGAGAAATGACTGATTTACTGCGTTTGTCGTAACTTCCATTTACTCGCACTCAGCGCCAATATTTTGGCGTGCTCGTGAATCCAAAGCACGATGCGCTCATGCTGCGGTGGGCTTTGGATTTCAATTCCTTGTGGTGAGATTGGGAGGAATGACTGATTTACTGCGTTTGTCGTAACTTCCATTTACTCGCACTCAGCGCCAATATTTTGGCGTGCTCGTGAATCCAAAGCCCGATGCGCTCATGCTGCGGTGGGCTTTGGATTTCAATTCCTTGTGGTGAGATTGGGAGAAATGACTGATTTACTGCGTTTGTCGTAACTTCCATTTACTCGCACGCAGCGCCAATATTTTGGCGTGCTCGTGAATCCAAAGCCCGATGCGTTCATGCTGCGGTGGGCTTTGGATTTCAATTCCTTGTGGTGAGATTGGGAGAAATGACTGATTTACTGCGTTTGTCGTAACTTCCATTTACTCGCACGCAGCGCCAATATTTTGGCGTGCTCGTGAATCCAAAGCCCGATGCGCTCATGCTGCGGTGGGCTTTGGATTTCAATTCCTTGTGGTGAGATTGGGAGAAATGACTGATTTACTGCGTTTGTCGTAACTTCCATTTACTCGCACGCAGCGCCAATATTTTGGCGTGCTCGTGAATCCAAAGCCCGATGCGCTCATGCTGCGGTGGGCTTTGGATTTCAATTCCTTGTGGTGAGATTGGGAGAAATGACTGATTTACTGCGTTTGTCGTAACTTCCATTTACTCGCACTCAGTGCCAATATTTTGGCGTGCTCGTGAATCCAAAGCCCGATGCGTTCATGCTGCGGTGGGCTTTGGATTTCAATTCCTTGTGGTGAGATTGGGAGAAATGACTGATTTACTGCGTTTGTCGTAACTTCCATTTACTCGCACGCAGCGCCAATATTTTGGCGTGCTCGTGAATCCAAAGCCCGATGCGTTCATGCTGCGGTGGGCTTTGGATTTCAATTCCTTGTGGTGAGATTGGGAGAAATGACTGATTTACTGCGTTTGTCGTAACTTCCATTTACTCGCACGCAGCGCCAATATTTTGGCGTGCTCGTGAATCCAAAGCCCGATGCGTTCATGCTGCGGTGGGCTTTGGATTTCAATTCCTTGTGGTGAGATTGGGAGAAATGACTGATTTACTGCGTTTGTCGTAACTTCCATTTACTCGCACTCAGTGCCAATATTTTGGCGTGCTCGTGAATCCAAAGCCCGATGCGTTCATGCTGCGGTGGGCTTTGGATTTCAATTCCTTGTGGTGAGATTGGGAGAAATGACTGATTTACTGCGTTTGTCGTAACTTCCATTTACTCGCACTCAGCGCCAATATTTTGGCGTGCTCGTGAATCCAAAGCCCGATGCGTTCATGCTGCGGTGGGCTTTGGATTTCAATTCCTTGTGGTGAGATTGGGAGAAATGACTGATTTACTGCGTTTGTCGTAACTTCCATTTACTCGCACTCAGCGCCAATATTTTGGCGTGCTCGTGAATCCAAAGCCCGATGCGCTCATGCTGCGGTGGGCTTTGGATTTCAATTCCTTGTGGTGAGATTGGGAGGAATGACTGATTTACTGCGTTTGTCGTAACTTCCATTTACTCGCACTCAGCGCCAATATTTTGGCGTGCTCGTGAATCCAAAGCCCGATGCGTTCATGCTGCGGTGGGCTTTGGATTTCAATTCCTTGTGGTGAGATTGGGAGTATATAATAGTAGCAGCAATAGCAGTTGACGTTGCTATTTCAATTCCTTGTGGTGAGATTGGGAGTTACACCAAACCTGCATCACCAACTCAGGATGCATAATTTCAATTCCTTGTGGTGAGATTGGGAGGATACACTTAAAGAAGCCAAAGAATGGGTTGATTACATTTCAATTCCTTGTGGTGAGATTGGGAGTCTACTTCTACAATTGTCCGGTCATCTTTGACTACCATTTCAATTCCTTGTGGTGAGATTGGGAGGATAATTACTACTTTGCAGAGTATTTTGTAAATAAGATTTCAATTCCTTGTGGTGAGATTGGGAGAAAAAACTTAAATAGCGCACTGACTTAATTAACGATATTTCAATTCCTTGTGGTGAGATTGGGAGAAAAGCAAATATGGGGGTTTGTATGTAGGTCCTCGTATTTCAATTCCTTGTGGTGAGATTGGGAGTCCATCCTACCAGGTTGCCGCAAAATTCAATTTCATATTTCAATTCCTTGTGGTGAGATTGGGAGTATGATATGCGTGATTACGTTGCAAAACAACTTGAAATTTCAATTCCTTGTGGTGAGATTGGGAGTGGATTGTGGGTGAGAATGTTTATGGAATCATTAATATTTCAATTCCTTGTGGTGAGATTGGGAGTGATTAAGCAATTCAATATTTTTTAAATGATTTTTTATTTCAATTCCTTGTGGTGAGATTGGGAGTGTTTGTATGAATGCTGTGCGTTGCCGGTTTAATGTATTTTAATTCCTTGTGGTGAGATTGGGAGTTTGAATCATCCCAGGACAAGCAGAATTTCTTCTGTATTTCAATTCCTTGTGGTGAGATTGGGAGGTGGGAGCCTGAACCGTAAGGGCTTTGATATTTCATATTTCAATTCCTTGTGGTGAGATTGGGAGTGCAAAAAACTTGCTGTGCGCGTGATGGTGTTTCCAATTTCAATTCCTTGTGGTGAGATTGGGAGATTGTTCCAAATATTGGCTTTTTCAAAAACTACGTATTTCAATTCCTTGTGGTGAGATTGGGAGCAAAAAATAAAAGGAGGTGAATGTATTGAGAAAAAAATTTCAATTCCTTGTGGTGAGATTGGGAGAATATTCAGGAACCAGTGAACCGTCTTTCTTAATGTATTTCAATTCCTTGTGGTGAGATTGGGAGCCGGGAACGACCGAAGCCGAAAATTTTATAAACCTAATTTCAATTCCTTGTGGTGAGATTGGGAGGTAATTGGAATGTTAACGGTGCTTCCTTTTATAGTAATTTCAATTCCTTGTGGTGAGATTGGGAGAATAGGCGGACTTGCAGGAGAAGCTCTCGGACTTGGATTTCAATTCCTTGTGGTGAGATTGGGAGTTTTCTCAATACACGTTTAATGATGTCTGCATCCCAATTTCAATTCCTTGTGGTGAGATTGGGAGTACGGAAGATGATCCGGCACCCACTTTGCTGCTGTTATTTCAATTCCTTGTGGTGAGATTGGGAGGACCTATTAAGAGAGCCAACAATGAAGCCAAACGGCATTTCAATTCCTTGTGGTGAGATTGGGAGAAGTTCACCCGGCATTTGTTAAGGATGGCGAAGAAGATTTCAATTCCTTGTGGTGAGATTGGGAGGTACACTTCTAATCCGTTTGGGCATTGTGTTATTAAATTTCAATTCCTTGTGGTGAGATTGGGAGCTTTAGCCGGGCTTTTTAAAGGAAAGCCAACGTTTATTTCAATTCCTTGTGGTGAGATTGGGAGTCCTTACAGGCGGATTCCCATGCCAACCGTTCAGCAATTTCAATTCCTTGTGGTGAGATTGGGAGATTATTATACATCTTTATAATATCATTATTTGTATGATTTCAATTCCTTGTGGTGAGATTGGGAGCAAAGAAAACACTATTACAACAGAGCTTCAAAATAAATTTCAATTCCTTGTGGTGAGATTGGGAGGATGGTCGAAAACGAAAAACAAGAACAGAAATTCATATTTCAATTCCTTGTGGTGAGATTGGGAGTTGCAGCATGAGCGCGTGAGCAGGTATTTTTTTGATATTTCAATTCCTTGTGGTGAGATTGGGAGGATTTTGAAATGTACGACCGCGAGAATCCCGAAATAATTTCAATTCCTTGTGGTGAGATTGGGAGTTTCTACATTGCCAAATGAATCAACTATGTTTACATATTTCAATTCCTTGTGGTGAGATTGGGAGTAATGATATTTCTTCCGGAAAAATCAGTGCCGGTAAATTTCAATTCCTTGTGGTGAGATTGGGAGTGATCAGAAAGTATGGTATTGAAACGGGTTCTTCGTATTTCAATTCCTTGTGGTGAGATTGGGAGCATCCTTGTACTGATTCACGAGGTGATGTTCAACCTATTTCAATTCCTTGTGGTGAGATTGGGAGATGGAAAGAACTGCGCAAAGATATTTTTAAGCACAAATTTCAATTCCTTGTGGTGAGATTGGGAGGTTGTTCTTCTGCGGCAGGGCGGTTTTCTTTCATGATTTCAATTCCTTGTGGTGAGATTGGGAGACCCTATCTCGTTTGGCGCAAAAGAAGCGAGGCATTATTTCAATTCCTTGTGGTGAGATTGGGAGTGCTGTTTTCCCCTGACTGCTCTCCCCGGCTATTAATTTCAATTCCTTGTGGTGAGATTGGGAGGAAGATAAAGTAAGCTGGGTACACAGCTCAGTAGAAATTTCAATTCCTTGTGGTGAGATTGGGAGTGACTATATAAAGAGCTTAACAAATTTAGGTTGTTTATTTCAATTCCTTGTGGTGAGATTGGGAGTCCTGAAAGTCCACAACTGAACCCGGCAAATTCCCATTTCAATTCCTTGTGGTGAGATTGGGAGCTTTAGCCGGACTTTTTAAAGGAAAGCCAACGTTTATTTCAATTCCTTGTGGTGAGATTGGGAGAAAAATACCGCGCACAGGACGACGATATAGCATATAATTTCAATTCCTTGTGGTGAGATTGGGAGTGACTTCCTGCCCTGCACCACAGTCTTCACCATGTGATTTCAATTCCTTGTGGTGAGATTGGGAGATGTCGGAAGCCTCGACCTTGAACCACCTTCAACCGATTTCAATTCCTTGTGGTGAGATTGGGAGCGTGAATTATAATGCGGCTGTGGTACATAATTCTATATTTCAATTCCTTGTGGTGAGATTGGGAGTGATTCCCTGCTCTTTTTTGTGCTCCAAATAGCGGTATTTCAATTCCTTGTGGTGAGATTGGGAGATGTAGTCACGAATTTAGTAAATCGCTATAAATTAGATTTCAATTCCTTGTGGTGAGATTGGGAGAATGCTCTACAACAATAATGTGTACCAGGTGATTGAATTTCAATTCCTTGTGGTGAGATTGGGAGTACAATAGAATGGAAGTTTACGCCCAGTTTTTTAAATTTCAATTCCTTGTGGTGAGATTGGGAGTAAGATTGCGCTTAAGGCTGCAATCCTACACATATAATTTCAATTCCTTGTGGTGAGATTGGGAGAGCTAAAAATAAAGCATCCTTTGTTTGTTGATCTTTATTTCAATTCCTTGTGGTGAGATTGGGAGTCGGTACGCTTAGTAATTGCTGCCGGAAGTGATGTAATTTCAATTCCTTGTGGTGAGATTGGGAGTCCGTAACTACATGATGAACGAGGATCAGCTTGTTAATTTCAATTCCTTGTGGTGAGATTGGGAGTATTGGAAACAATGATGCTCAAAGTAGAACCTGTGAATTTCAATTCCTTGTGGTGAGATTGGGAGTTAAGGTTTATCTAAAGTTTATCTACGGTTTATCTAATTTCAATTCCTTGTGGTGAGATTGGGAGAATATTACGGCGACATCTACTCCATGCAGTTGTTCAATTTCAATTCCTTGTGGTGAGATTGGGAGTGGCGTGCTGCTCTTTGGTTCGGCAGTGCGTACCCATTTCAATTCCTTGTGGTGAGATTGGGAGTCTGTTCAAAAGTACATTTACCAATGTTTTTAATCGATTTCAATTCCTTGTGGTGAGATTGGGAGCAAATGAATTATTACCGCTTGTTAGCAATAACGAAGATTTCAATTCCTTGTGGTGAGATTGGGAGAAACTGCATATTTTCTCCAATAAAGATACCTTTGATATTTCAATTCCTTGTGGTGAGATTGGGAGGGTAAAAACCCCTTAACAATATCAACTTGTTTCCTAATTTCAATTCCTTGTGGTGAGATTGGGAGTTTTCTACCTGCGTAAAAAGTTCAACTGCTACCGTTATTTCAATTCCTTGTGGTGAGATTGGGAGGATTGGGAGCGCATCAATCAGGCAACCGGGCTGATTATTTCAATTCCTTGTGGTGAGATTGGGAGTCCGCGCCCAAATAGGAACCAATTTGCATTGATGCTATTTCAATTCCTTGTGGTGAGATTGGGAGTTTGTTCTCTCCCCAAAAATAGTTCTTGAATTTTTCATTTCAATTCCTTGTGGTGAGATTGGGAGTGGATAGTAAAACTACCGGCCTGTATCAGCACTCTAATTTCAATTCCTTGTGGTGAGATTGGGAGCTGCTTGAATGTATAATCCATTATTAGTACCTGCTAATTTCAATTCCTTGTGGTGAGATTGGGAGCAAGGAGAGTACCATTTTACTTGTTGCCTTCAATTTATTTCAATTCCTTGTGGTGAGATTGGGAGACAACTTTGGCGTTAGGGTTCAAGGACATTTTCATCATTTCAATTCCTTGTGGTGAGATTGGGAGAATAAAGCGGAAACCTTCATCGTACAAAGAAATCGCATTTCAATTCCTTGTGGTGAGATTGGGAGAAACTGGATGAAGCCCGGCGGGCGGCTGGTGTTTCCATTTCAATTCCTTGTGGTGAGATTGGGAGCGGGTTAAATTTATCATAAAAGACAACGGCTCAAAAATTTCAATTCCTTGTGGTGAGATTGGGAGTGAATACGGAAACTAAAAAATGGCGCGAATACACTAATTTCAATTCCTTGTGGTGAGATTGGGAGGCGTTTTATGCTGTTCCTGGTCAAAGAGCGGAACTGATTTCAATTCCTTGTGGTGAGATTGGGAGGCCAGGGAATTTTTTTTATCAGGTTGTTCCAAATATATTTCAATTCCTTGTGGTGAGATTGGGAGAAATTTTATAAGTAATAATCCAGAAGTAACTATTAAATTTCAATTCCTTGTGGTGAGATTGGGAGAAAATGCCGAAGACCTTATTTGTGGGAACTGCGCCAATTTCAATTCCTTGTGGTGAGATTGGGAGATTTTTAACAGATCAGAATGCCGAAGACCTTATTTGATTTCAATTCCTTGTGGTGAGATTGGGAGTGTGATAAGATGTAAGCCCGGTTGTTTAATTGCTTCATTTCAATTCCTTGTGGTGAGATTGGGAGGGTTGCTAGCAGCCTTTTCTTTTGCTGCTTTGATCAATTTCAATTCCTTGTGGTGAGATTGGGAGTTTGTAATTTCTAATTTCTTGGAGCCCCTAAAAATTATTTCAATTCCTTGTGGTGAGATTGGGAGAGTAATTTTTATTGTGCCTAACGCCCGTATATGTGTATTTCAATTCCTTGTGGTGAGATTGGGAGACTCGAATTTGAAACATCCAAAATGGAACTCAATCCATTTCAATTCCTTGTGGTGAGATTGGGAGAATAAAAGGCATAGACGATGAAGGAAACCACATAAGATTTCAATTCCTTGTGGTGAGATTGGGAGTTTAAAGCAAAATCAAGTAATGTAACATCTGTTATAATTTCAATTCCTTGTGGTGAGATTGGGAGACAAAAAATATTTTTCTCCAGTTTCGGGCAATGCTGATTTCAATTCCTTGTGGTGAGATTGGGAGAAGAAAATTAATTAACCTTTTAAGTGAATAAAAAAATTTCAATTCCTTGTGGTGAGATTGGGAGTAGTAGTTACCCCCGATTCAATCGAATGGCCGCAACATTTCAATTCCTTGTGGTGAGATTGGGAGGGTATTACAGCCGAAAAGCTGGAAGCCATAAATTAATTTCAATTCCTTGTGGTGAGATTGGGAGGATCGTAACCGGAATAGTAATCAGACCGGGTAATATATTTCAATTCCTTGTGGTGAGATTGGGAGAATTAGCAATTAGCACTAAATGAATAAAAATCCGCAATTTCAATTCCTTGTGGTGAGATTGGGAGATAAGCGAAAAATAATGAAATACATGATTTTTATGCATTTCAATTCCTTGTGGTGAGATTGGGAGATAACGGATCTTACATTTTATTCAGCTCGCCACACCATTTCAATTCCTTGTGGTGAGATTGGGAGAATAATGCAGCGGTTTCGGAGTGCCTAAAATATGATATTTCAATTCCTTGTGGTGAGATTGGGAGTGACATTGATTGTCATGCTGTTGATATTAATTGCATATTTCAATTCCTTGTGGTGAGATTGGGAGTGGAAGAATGGCAGCCCTCGAAACAAATTCAAAGCAATTTCAATTCCTTGTGGTGAGATTGGGAGTATTTTAGCTATTTAAGTATGATCTAAATACTGCTTATTTCAATTCCTTGTGGTGAGATTGGGAGAGGCGGCGCCATACCTCCGCTGTTGTTTCCTACTGATTTCAATTCCTTGTGGTGAGATTGGGAGAAAGCTGGACAGGCGGCGCAAGCAAGTCAACACAAATTTCAATTCCTTGTGGTGAGATTGGGAGGATATAAAAATTTTCAGAATATTCAAAAGTACCGGAATTTCAATTCCTTGTGGTGAGATTGGGAGTCATATTATGTGCTGTAAATCCGGTTCCTGAATTTAATTTCAATTCCTTGTGGTGAGATTGGGAGGCGGACAAATTGAGGAAGCAGCCGATAATGTTATTTATTTCAATTCCTTGTGGTGAGATTGGGAGTATGCACAGCACAGAACTTGATACAGCGAAAGTTGTATTTCAATTCCTTGTGGTGAGATTGGGAGGATTTTGAAATGTACGATCGCCAGAATCCCGAAATCATTTCAATTCCTTGTGGTGAGATTGGGAGCATTAGGCTATATACCGGGATTCCTTTTGATGACATATTTCAATTCCTTGTGGTGAGATTGGGAGGGGTTGGTGCGCATAAGCTGTAGCTCTGCAATTACAATTTCAATTCCTTGTGGTGAGATTGGGAGTGAAAATTTTTATATCTACCTTGAAGGCAGTGATTCATTTCAATTCCTTGTGGTGAGATTGGGAGAGACCGGATCGGATGATCTGCTCAGTGAGGAACTATATTTCAATTCCTTGTGGTGAGATTGGGAGGCAAACAGCCAAAGTAAAGAACATTTCCGCAGTCTTATTTCAATTCCTTGTGGTGAGATTGGGAGATGTAATATACGTGATGATCCTGTTCAGCATCCCAAATTTCAATTCCTTGTGGTGAGATTGGGAGGCATCAAACAACAGCCTAAACTATGACGGACAGGATATTTCAATTCCTTGTGGTGAGATTGGGAGTGTTTTTGTTTTTTCGTTCATCGTTTTTTGGTTTTAATTTCAATTCCTTGTGGTGAGATTGGGAGACAAAAAAGCTGGATGAGCCTGGGCAAAGCAGCCGAATTTCAATTCCTTGTGGTGAGATTGGGAGCTACTTTCTTAATTGTATCGCTGTCGGCTTCGTCTTATTTCAATTCCTTGTGGTGAGATTGGGAGACAGCAGGCGCGATGATCTTACAGAGATGTTCAACAATTTCAATTCCTTGTGGTGAGATTGGGAGTATTTATGAAATACCTCTCAAAAGGCACACGCTTTAATTTCAATTCCTTGTGGTGAGATTGGGAGTCTTTTACATCAAATCACAATTACTCTCGGTGTGATATTTCAATTCCTTGTGGTGAGATTGGGAGAAAGTGCATAGATTTTTTTTATTTCGGATTTCGGTAATTTCAATTCCTTGTGGTGAGATTGGGAGGCAAAGACTTGAAAGTTTTGTTAAAGACGTACAAACATTTCAATTCCTTGTGGTGAGATTGGGAGAGATCCGTAAACTGGCCGAGGTCACGAAAGAAATTAATTTCAATTCCTTGTGGTGAGATTGGGAGAGAAAACCACCAAGCGTGCAAAGAGCCTGTTTCAAAATTTCAATTCCTTGTGGTGAGATTGGGAGCGCGGAAAGCCTGGCGAAAATCGTTAAAAAATACATATTTCAATTCCTTGTGGTGAGATTGGGAGCTTCCGCATTTAGGGCAATGCAGATTGCTAACATCATTTCAATTCCTTGTGGTGAGATTGGGAGCGTACCAGTTCTCAATGCCTCTATAAGTCATATAATATTTCAATTCCTTGTGGTGAGATTGGGAGGTTATGGCAAGTGCTTTTGTTCGTGCTTTCGTTGACATTTCAATTCCTTGTGGTGAGATTGGGAGGATTTTAGCAAATTAAAAAGGCAAAAGTGCACAAAAATTTCAATTCCTTGTGGTGAGATTGGGAGATCCAACACACTCTGCTTGACACTTTGTAAAGTGCAATTTCAATTCCTTGTGGTGAGATTGGGAGTGGATTAGAAGGAGATGAAATTCCTTGTTTGCTTTTATTTCAATTCCTTGTGGTGAGATTGGGAGGTGCTCCAAAATCGCGGAGAACACTATACCGAGTATATTTCAATTCCTTGTGGTGAGATTGGGAGACTCATATCAATCTTTTATTTAAATTAGAAACTATGATTTCAATTCCTTGTGGTGAGATTGGGAGATTATTGCCTTTAAATAATTTTAGACTGTTAAGGGATTTCAATTCCTTGTGGTGAGATTGGGAGATAGCTAATTGCACCTTTTGACTGATTGCGGTTTTTATTTCAATTCCTTGTGGTGAGATTGGGAGCGTTCTACGTACGTGGCCGCAATGCTATTCGCGCAGATTTCAATTCCTTGTGGTGAGATTGGGAGCAGACACGGATAACACCAGTTTGGAATTCGAAGGCAATTTCAATTCCTTGTGGTGAGATTGGGAGTTCACTAAGTGCAAATGTTTCTGTAGAAGAATCCATATTTCAATTCCTTGTGGTGAGATTGGGAGGTTGTGGATTACCACAAGTACAACGAAACCATGTTATTTCAATTCCTTGTGGTGAGATTGGGAGGAAACTGTGATTTCTCCCAGTTCAAAAGGCTTGATCATTTCAATTCCTTGTGGTGAGATTGGGAGGAGAATTCGCCCAGGAAGATATTTACCAGTACTGCAATTTCAATTCCTTGTGGTGAGATTGGGAGATTTTGCAAACAGAAAGTTATGCCCTCGTGGCCTGATTTCAATTCCTTGTGGTGAGATTGGGAGTAGCCATATTGTGTGCTTACCTACGCCGGATTCTTATTTCAATTCCTTGTGGTGAGATTGGGAGATGGTATATCAGTAATTAAAGCCGTAGATCTTCCCCATTTCAATTCCTTGTGGTGAGATTGGGAGTTTTATTTTGATTTTCGACCTGATCCATTAAAAATATTTCAATTCCTTGTGGTGAGATTGGGAGCAGGAAAAAAAGAATCTTAATTGAAGTCCTGCAAACAATTTCAATTCCTTGTGGTGAGATTGGGAGCCGCCGGCCAGCAAAAAATTAATCACTGCCCCTCAGCTGTTTAGATTTCAAAAATAGTGATTTTTTAAACTCGATTGTCGTCTCCCTCGAATAAAGTGTTTTATCCAGGGCATCGACAAGTCGTTAATCATTTGTTTTTCAATATGTCAAAGACCTTTGCATCCTTCCGGACGGCTGTCTTTTGCCGAAATCCCGGTCACCGACAACCTACAACAGCTGATCCAATGAGGCCCGCTCCTGCCCTATAACCTCTTTCTCAAGCCATTTCTCCTGCCGCGTGCGAAATATGATCAAACTGTCTTCATCTTCTTTCATGATCTCTCCTGCCCTGTACTTTAACTCCTTCAACTGCGGCTCTCCAAGTTCCCCTTCAAATACCGAATTCTGTATCCAGTTCAGATACTGCCGGCACAATTTCAACATCTTGCCTACACGTTTCGTATTAACGTCATACACTAATATAATATACATAACCTGCCTTTTTACGGTACTTACCACCATATTTTAAATGCCTTGTACTCCTCCATCCCCATAATATGTTTCACCAATTTATAACATTCGAGCTTGATTAGGTGTTTATAGGTAACCTGACGATTCAAACTCCTGTGCTGTATGCTCTCCAACAACCTGTTTTCCCAGGTCTCTACAAATTTCTTTTTGCCTTTCTCCTTTAACACAATATAATTCAGCTTATGGTCAAAATCTTCTTTCTTTAATTCCCTACGATTTAAAAGCCTGAAAATCACCCTGTCAACAAGCAAGGGCTTAAAAATCTCTGCCAAATCAAGCGCCAAAGAATACCGCCTCTCTCCCGGTTCGTGCAAATAACTAATGGTAGGATTTAGCTGGGTTTGATTGATGGCCCGCAAACATTGTGCATAGCACATCATATTCCCAAAACTGATCAGTGAATTCAGCTCATTTTTAGGCGGTTGCTTACTACGGCCGTTCATCTCAAAACCATCAATAATTTGCCCAAAAGATTCATAATAATTCATACGGATATTCCCCTCTATGCCCATCAGTTCATCTATGTCGCCGGCCTGTGCAATTCCTTCCGAAAAATGCTGCATCACATTGATAAACGATTGTGTATCTTTACCCCTGTTGGCATAATATTTAAGATTCTTTATCATATTAAACGATGCCGCCGTAATGAACTGTTTTGCAATGACCATACGCTCTTTTTTGCGCAAATAATGCTTGGTTTGTGCAATCAAAGTACGTCCGGCCAGCAATTGATCGCGGGGAGCAAACGATCCGGTATAATTTTCGTAATAATCAAAAAAATGAACACCAATATGGTTGCGGCCCAAAAAATTATAAAGAGCACTATTGGCATCAAGGCTACCAAATACGTATAGCTCATCCACACCCTCTACCGGAAGATATCGCGGCTTTTGTTCGTTACCATCTTCATCAACTGGCGTAAATTTAAGCGTATTGTCTTTCCTCGAAAGCCGCCCCGGATTAAATAAGTAGTAGGTTTTTTTCATTAAGTTTAGAATTTATTAATCCTTCTTCGATGTACTTTTCCTCATAGATGCCAACATCTTCAACAATTCAAAACACTCTTTATGCATCCTCCTAACAAATTCATTATCAAGAATACCCGACGAAATCAGCAACTCCAGCCACATCTCCGTTTCGTCGGCTTCTTCAACAGCAATGCACAGCTTTGAAAAAAATTCCGCCTTTAAGCTTTCATGGAATTGTGTCTTGTACTCTATCCATCCCTCACTTTCCTTTCTTATGTTTTTTAACTCTCAAAATTATCTTCAATCCCCCGAAATATGACAAAAATCAAAATAACTGCAATTGCGACAGCGTTTTATCGGCAACTTCTCCGGGCAATGATCCCCTGTAATAATCTGTTCAATGTTTATAAGCATCTCTTTAATATTCTTTTCTTCTTCCTCACTTAAATGAATCTTCTCCGTTTTGCGCAGTTTTGGATATTCCAACAAACCAATACAGCCATCATAAGCATGCTTTTTAAGTACATACAAATAATACTTTAATTGCCATTCATGAGCATCTTCATGCTTGTTCGATTTCTTGATTTCATGCACTACTTTATTTTTCGCATCGAAATAATCTATCCTTAAATCCGCAAACAGTTATTAACAAAAACCGTTAAAACATTGTGTAAAAGTATTTTACGCAATGTTTAACGGCTGAAAAATTTCATCTATTTTAATGGTTCCAATTCAACAAAATAGAATGAAAAACTTTTCAGGCATGAAAATACAAAAAACTTTATCAAACGTAAGTCCTTTTGCAGGCATTTCTTTTGTCAACCAAAGCTTTAATAAATGCGGCCTGTCGCAACTCATTGATAATGAGCTTGGCCAGAGGGTAAAGGCTGTCGGGTATTCTTATAGCCAAATAATCAGGAACCTGGCGAATGTATTTTTTAGTGGCGGCAGCTGCGCCGAGGATATCCATACCCATTTGGGCAAACACCTAAAATCCATGCCCGGCAATAATGTTCCCAGCGCCGACACAGTTTTACGCGGCATCAAAGAACTGGCAACCCAAAATACAAGCTATACTTCCAAGCAGGGCAAAGACTATGAGTTTAACATCAACAATAGACTCAACAGCTTAAACCTTAAGTCTTTACTTTTGACCAACCAGTTGCAAAAAGGCGCCTGCTATGATTTTGATTATGACAACCAAGTGATTGCCACCGAAAAATACGATGCAAAAAAAACCTATAAGCATACAAAGGGCTACTTTCCGGGAGTCGCCTCCATTGGGGACAAAATTGTTTATATCGAAAACCGGGCAGGCAATGCCAACGTAAAATTTGAACAGGCCGCAACGCTTGGCCGTGCATATAAATTACTGGATGAGAACGATATAAAGATCCACCGCTCCCGGATGGATGCAGGGAGTTACTCAAAAGATATTATAGAAGTTGTTGCTGCCAACAGTGAACTGTTTTATATCAGGGCCAATAAGTCCGCTGAGCTTTTGCGGCAAATATCTGAAATTGAAACCTGGCAAACCGTAGAAATCAATTACAAACTATATGAGGTGGCATCAATGCCATTCGCTCAATTTCTTGAACAAAAAAACTACCGCCTGGTCATTATGCGGGAAAAAAGCAAAAACAGCCAGATAGACCTGTTCACCGGGGACAACTTCATTTACCGCTCAATTTTAACCAATGACTGGAAGGCTGGCGAAAAAGAGGTGATACAATTCTACAACCAACGGGGGAGCAGCGAAAAACTCTTTGATGTGATGAACAATGATTTTGGCTGGAAGCGCCTTCCATGTTCGTTCATGAACGAAAACACCGCCTTTTTGATCATCATGGCCATGATAAAGAACTTTTACAACTACTTTGTCGGGCTGGTGTCAAAAGTATTTGGTGGCATCAAGCCAACAACCCGGCTTAAAGGGTTTATTTTCAGGTTTATATCTGTTTCCGGAAAATGGATATACTCCGGGCGGCAATGGTTTTTGAAATTATATACCGACAGGCCTTATGAGCAACTGTTGGTCTAAATACCCCTGGCTTTCACGGCTTTTTTCCAGAGCTGCCGGGAGTGGTATGCCTGAAAATTTAGAGTAAAAATTTAGTAATCTATTAATTATGTGCGTCTTACGGAACGCAATGTGTTTTTGGCATTGATTGGGATTTTTACGGCATCAAAAAAAAAGCAAGCCACATTCAAAAGGCTATAAACAATTGCCCCTGTTGCAGTAAAATGTATGCCCAATGGAATAAAAAGTATCAATTTATTGCCCTTACTTGAGAAATTTCTGCGCCAAAAACATTTTTTAGCTCAATAAATTATTTCTTGCGGATTTAAGGTCTATCTTGATTCCATCAATGGCTATTTCCTGAAATTTATCACTTCTCCGTTTATACGAATACTCATGTATCAAACGGCCTTCCGTTACCAAATCCGACGTGCTTTCCATTTGCAGCCCGTTGGCAAAAAGCCACAATTTCCTATGGCATACCTGGTAATAATTAAAATGCGTTCCTGTTATCTGCATTTTATTGGTTTATTCGTCAAACATTAAATTTTTAAAACCTTCTCCATTAAAACCTTCATCCAACACCATAAAACCTTCAAGGTTTTGAAAACCTTGAAGGTTTAGTGGTGGATGAAGGTTTGGTGGTGGATGAAGGTTTGGTGTTTTACGGCGATTCGAAGTATAATGTAGGCTCAATTGATGATGAAAACCTATAAACTCCTCCCTATTATTAAAATATGACAAGGCTGTTTTTGCATCAGTCCAATGGTCCTTTTCCGACAGCATCAGCATATAGGACGTCCACGGATATTCAACAGCCCGGCTGCAAAATCCATGTCGAACCGGGTTATTGTGGAGATAAAGAATAAGCTGCCGGGCATAGGCATCGTTTTCAACCAATTTCCGCCTAAAGCCATGCTCAAACAGGCTTCCCGTACGCTGGTATTTTTTATTAAATGCCTTGGAATACGCATTAAAAAGATTGGAAAACTGCCTGTTAATCCTTTGTTCAAGCGCCATTGGACTGCAAACACCCTCCTTCACCTGCTCATCATAAAATGCCTGCAAATAAGCTGCAGATTTTATGCGCAGTAGCATATGAAAATGGTTTCCCATTAAAACCCATGCATAAATACGGGCAATGGGCACTATATGCTTTGCTACCAGCCTTAGGAAATGTTCGTAATTGCTTTCTTCGCGAAACAAAGCACAACCATTAATACCCCTGTTGTATATATGATATATACCATCTGCCTGAAGCGGAAGTTTTTTTTCAGCCATAACCTCATTCTATTTCTTCATCAAATCCCTCGAAACAATCGCAGTATTCTCCATACACACAGGTTTGGGGATCGCCGGAGCAGAGTTCCAAATCCATGCCGGCAGTGGGCAGGTGCTGCACATATTCGTCCCAGCTAAAAGTAAGGGCAAAATATAGCTGCTCTGGCGGTATGCCTTCCGGGATGTCCACCACCTCAATGTTTAATGCAGCAAATACCTTGAAGATAGCTTCGATTACCTGCTTTATCTGATCGCTGCTCAATTGATATTCCATTGGAAAAACCTCTTCGCTGATCCCCGTCAGCTCTTCGATGGTTATAAAAGGCGAAAGCGCCAGCTCTGCCAGATCAGGCGTTTCGGCCATATGCGGCGGCGGCTCAATATAAGGAGGAGCAGGCGGATCATGCGCCACCCGCTCCAGGTCTTCAATTAATTGGTTGATGTAGGTTTGCATAAACACAAGCCTTTGACAGATAAAAACTATCCTAATTGTTTCTCGTAATCAAAGGCTGACATCAATTCAACAAGCCGTTGTTCTGCTTTTTCGAGAGCATCTGCACTCTCATTAACTGTAACTATATAGTTAGAGCATGGCAAAGCCACAAACACATCAGCTCCTGCTGTTTCATCAATAATTGGTTTTGCCTTGGGTTTTTCACCATCCTCGATCAATTTAGCACGGATAGCTCCTGCTAATTTATTAGCATTATCACTGATTGCGATAGCCAAAGTTTCCATCAGACTAAATGTACGGGCTTGATTCGATGTTATGCGCCAATTTATCAGGGCACTTGCCAAGGCCGGAATCACTTTTAAACGCTCCTCTTTTGGAAGCACCAGGCATTTACCAAATACGTTTTCGCTTTCAACCCAACCAGCCTCTATCAAATTCTCAATTTTATCTTTTTTCAATTCTGGCTCATGTTGATTAGTTGAAACAGAAAAAAGTGTTCGAAGATCTATAGCTATATCATATACAAAAAGTCCTCCAGTCCGGACATTATCAGGAATCCAATTTCTGCGAGGCAGTGTACGATTATTGGTAGATAAGAATTCATCTATTTCTTCATTTGTCAATAATTTATCTCCCATTCTAACATTTACAGGATGCCTGTCCGGCTTATCACTTCTATCAAATGTAAGGTTCTCTCTATCAGTTCCAGCTAATAATGGATGAATTGGGCGCATGGCGGAAATAGACAAAGGGCTTCGACGCTTCACCGTGACACCATCACCAGCACGCATCCAACCACCAAGCAACTGATCAACATATGCCGGATCGCAGGGAGACCAAGGCTCTTTGTTTTCTAACTCTTTTTTCGCATTTACCTTATAATTGAATGTAACAGGAGCCATTTGAACATTCAAATTTGAAGTGAGCGAATCAAGAATCGACCGTTTCACTTGTTGCCCACTGGAATAGGCAACTACTCTATTAAACTGAGAATCAAAAAAAGTCTTCTGTCCATCTTGCACACAAAAAACAGTGTGTTCAGCGTGTTTTAACGCTCTTAAATAAATGTAGGGATTCATAGTTACTAATTTTAAAGGGTTTTATTTACTACTGCGTAATGAAAGCGAATTAAAGTTAAGAAGTAAGGTACATTGTCGATTGGCATATTGTGAATGATTTCTGCAATTTCGGCCAATTGATTTATTTCAGGACTTCCCTCTACAATATTAATCAACGCTTCAATAAATTGCTTTTTATTCACTGATGTCAATAAATTCGCCACCTGTTGACTTTTAACTTTTTTAGCTTTCGTGTCACTTAAAGAGTAAGTGTTCAGGGTAGTCGCAATCTGCTGCGCCTTTCCCCATAATTGTTCATTATTCAACATAGCTAATAACCATATTTGATAAGTATTAAAATTAACTGTCTTTTCTTCATTCTCTGGATTATATTTCGGAATCACACCCTTTTCAAATGAGCTTCTAAAACCTTTTGGTTCAAGCGCATTAACACCAATCGCTCCCATTTGGCAAGCTTTTGTAAAACCTATAGCCGTTCCAAACAAATGCTCAACTTGCCCTCTTTCAGTTGTTCCGAAGTACTTGTTATAAAGCTCAAATGGTTGCCGAATACGAGGTAATTCAAACGGAACAAATCCAACTGTTATATTCATTTGCCCCAGACTATATACATAAGCTGTTAAGGAAGTGTCTGGATAATTGCGCGCTATACCAACTAAAGCTTTTGTCCAAGATTGGGTGCTCACCTCCATCCCACCATCTTTCATTAACCCAAAGGGGTTGAATGAAGCTGTCGGATCAGCTTTATCATAGGTAAATCTGTTGTAACGATGCGCAATCCATTGCCCGTTCCATGTATTGATTTGGTTACCTCTAAGGCCCGGAGTCTTGTTTAAATAATCCCGATAAATCTGCCAGCCATCGAAAAGGTCGAGTAAAATTTGCTTGTTGCTGAACAGAAGTGATAATCCGCTTTGAACACCTATTCCAAAACCACTTCCAATCCATGACAAATAAATATCATCCGTCTCTATGGGTAGGTCAAGATTTGTTACTTGCCCAGATGTGGTAGCAGATATATCCAACGTTGGAAAACCAATAGCAATACTAGCATCGGGCGGCCCTGAATCAATCTTTTCAACAGTTTTAGCAAATCGTTCATTTCTTTGTCCAACCGTTTCATAAGGTTTCTGCCCAATCCTCATTTTATTCCAACTAATTTTGGGATTTTCTAATGGAGAATTACCGGCAGACATCATGTACTTATTGTGGTTAAAAAAAACCTCGTAGTACTTCTCAACAAAGAACTCTTTTGCAGAGTAATTAATGTTAAACTTTTCATTGTAAGCATCCAGGAATATTTTCCCAATATTTGCTGCTATCATATCTTTTGTATTTAAAGTAACTGTAATGAAACATCATAAAACTCAGGCTTTGCAAATTCAGTCAGAAAGCCTAATTCATCATCGTATGCCTTCGATGGAATGATAAAAGGTTTTGAGCCATTTATCGACTTATCTAATCCCCGATAGCCCACAGAACGATACGAAACCGGAATTTCCATTTTGGCTTGCTGCCCGTAAGCCGCTGATTCGTAAGCTTCCCTGTCTGCTTCTTCAATGCAGGCCACAGAATCAATATCCAGCGTTTCCAGAAGAGCGGATTTAGAGTTATGCCAAAGTTTTTTAATCGCCCATTTTCCATCTTTAAAAACGGCATTCAAGTCAATGTTAACAAATTCAATAGACGGGTAAACCGCATCAATCATTGTTTGCGCCTCCCTCTCTTTCATTAAATTACCGTTAGGCAAAACCCCATAGGTTCGTTGCAAAACATCCAGCTTATAAGGTAATGCATCGCCTTTTTCAGCCGGCGGCGAAAGCACATATATAGGCTTAAAGTGACCAATCGTTTCTTTTGAACGTTTGCGATTGACCCGGCCAAAGCGCTGAATCAATGCATCAATTGGTGCACATTCGGTAATCATCATGTCAAAACTAATATCCAGGCTTACTTCCACAACTTGTGTTGAAACCACCAAACAAGCTTGGCTGCTATTATTGAAAGTATTTTGAAGGTCGGATTCAAGTTGACTTCTCTGGCCTCGCTTGAATCTACTATGCACCAGCATTTTTTCAACATTAGGATACTTTTCGGATAAATCACTATAAAGAGATTGAGCCCGTTTCACCTGATTGCAAACCATTATAATTCTTTGATTTTGCTGAAGGGCATTGTCAATAACTTTGCTTAAGGAATCCAGTGCTTCAGCTTTGTATACTATATGCCTGTTGAAGGTGTCTAGCACATCTTCAGCTAGCTTAACCTCATAAATATTTTCACAACCTCCAAGTAAAACAACTAGCTGGTCGTAAAAAACCGTAGGCATGGTAGCCGTTCCAATATGAACTCGACAACCGATATTGCATAGAATTTCAACAATTTTTAAAACTATAGATTGAGTTATTTCAGAATAAGTATGTATTTCATCAAGTATAATATCACAGCCTTTAATATCGGCAATCATTGCTTCATAGCCTTTGGTTCCAAATACCAATGATGCCATTTGGTGTGGGGTCAGCACTTTAACCGAAGCTCCAATATGGCGCTGAAGTATTTTTTCCTCAACAGTTCCATTCTCCAACTTGATACTAGAAGCTGCATGTAACAAGCGGACATCGGCATTTGTATTTTTCAAATCGCCTTTAATTCGTTCATACATGGCATTGATTGACGCTTGAAAAGGCAGGGTGTAAAACACACGCCCCTTGCAGCGACGAATAAGAAAGTCTGTTTTTCCTGCTCCGGTTGGCGCTGTTACCACTGTATGCTTGCGCATATCGTCTGTCGAAATCAACGATAAGGGATATAAATCACTTTTTCTGGAGTGATAATAATTCAAATCAGGCACAACAAAAAGTTTCTTCTCCAAAGGCTTAACGTAGCCGCTCATAGCAGAAGCTAAATGGTCTGCCGCAATTAAAACCCCTTTCCATTTGGAATAACCATACTTTTGAGACAGACAGTAATCAATCACTTCATAGAAACTCTCTTTAGCTTGATCAACAGAGATAGGTTTTGTTATTATGCCAAAATGCTCCAATATTAAATGTGCGTCTTTACTCCAAACATCAAAATCTCTGATATGCCTTTCAAAAACTTCAGGATCATTTTCATCTAAATCAAGTAATCCTTTTCCTCCCGCATCCTTATAAATAGATTTATGATGAGCCACAATCATTTCAATAACTGGATATTTTTCTTCCTCATTCAATATTGAAATAAAGAAAAGCGAAGCCAATTCATGTCGAAATAAAAAACCTGGAGGTCGCTGAAAGCTCTTCTTCAAGGTGTTCTGAAAAATTGGGCTTGCTTTACCCAAATCATGCAATATTGCCCCTTTTCTTGCAATCGATGTATCCAATCCCATATTTTGCGCTACCTTTTCAGCGAGCTGAGCTACTTCAGTTAAATGTTGCACCAGCGTAACTCGTCCTTTATCGTCTCCTTTGGCTAATATACTGTCAAGTTTACCCATTACATTCCACTTACTGGTTTGCCCGTAATTTCCAACCACCCGTACATTGGTTTTGCTTTATCAAACCGATTAAAACCAACCAAAAACGATTTTTCATTTTCACCAAATCGCAACTCAAACCCAGTTAATAAGTCAAACTCCATATCATCCATTTGAACTACTTTAGAGTCAGGCCACATTAGATCCTCGTTTCGGCACAAACAAATATGTTGCCTGGCACTTTTTTGAGCTTCTTCATCCGTCGTGAAAGCTAAATAAAGAATAGGATTGATCATTACTCCACGTTCAAGGATTGACTGTTTTCGTACCATCATTTTTTGTTGGGTTTTCTTGGTCCATCCTCGTGTTTGCGTTCTTTCCTGTTGTACACTTATTGAAGAATAAACCAACTTATGCCTATTGATGGCATTTACTTCCAGCTTTTGCCTTATTCCCTCAATAATTGATGGCGTAAGAAATTGTTGACTGAATGTTTTCCCATCCCTCACAGCCGTCCACGGCTTTATAAAACCAAATGGACCCGAGTACTTTACTACATATAACATAATTTTACTTTATTAAATTCTATCAAAATTTTCATCTTTTTTTTGGTGTCATTCTCTTTTCCATCTCCCCTCACTCCACAGCACCAAACCCAATTCCGGTCGAATTTCCCACACCGCAGTTCCAGGCAAAAAGCTTGCTTTGGGCACTGCCTTTGATCTGCAGCCGGCACCAACTGGCGCGGTTTTTAATAATGTGTTCGCCCTTTTTATAGGAAACCATTTTGCTGCCTTTCCTCGGGTCGCTTTGATCGAAAGAAATTTCCAGATCGGGCTCATAAGGCAAACCGGCCTTTTTCATTTTATAGTGCATCGTTTCGGTGAGCAATGCTGTTGCTTCCGGGCTATCATAAAAATAATAGTGCATCTTGTCCTCCTCGCGCCTTTTGATCAAAACCGGACTGGCCGGAAGAAAAATGTCCCGTTTTTCCAAGTCAGGATCATTCAACAGCATGATTTCCTGCACCTCCATGCCACAAAATAATTTCCGGTCGTTCATGATGCCTTCCATGAGGTTTTTAATAAAATCCTTATCCCAGGCACTCACAAAAAAGCAGGCCCCGCCTTCAAAGCTTAAATGGTCTTTCACTTTTTTGCCCGGCGCAAGCCTTGAAAAACTATAGAGCGACACTTCTCCATGTTCTTTGTTCTCGCCCAGCCATTTATGAATTACGCCCGTGAGCATATGCTGGTGCATAAAAGGCACCGGACTGGTGTTTTCGCTAATCCTTAATTTAATTTTCATTCGATTGGTATTTATATTCGTTTATCATCATAATTCATTCAATCCATCACACGCCACAAACCTACAACCCAAAAGTGCAACTATTTTGCATTTTAATTTTTTCTTCCTTTTTTTTGTTTTTAATCCCAAAATGGTTCAAATGATGGTCTTTCGGCCAGCTCCTCCCCATGCATATATTTGAAATTGGCCTTGCCGCCAAACCAGTCTTCGATTACTTCGCGCTGCATTTCGCTTGGATTGTCCTTCATATAATTAATGTATGAAGTCCAGCTATACTCCAAAGGATGCCTGCAAAAACCGTGGATCACCGGATTGTTGTGGACATACACCAGCAAGCGGTTGCGGTAGGCTTCGCTATCAACCAACTTCCTGCGAAAAGGCCGCTCGAAGAGGGTCCCGTAGGTGTTGTAATATTTATTAAAGGCCTTGGTATAAGAATTAAAAAAATTCGAAAAATGTTGGTGGATGGGCTTACTCCTGACAGGTCTGCCAGACTCGCCCCTGACCGCCTGGGCAGACTCCCGCCTCCCAGCACTAACAGACCCACCAGCAGACCTGTCAGGAGTAATTTCTAAACCACCAACATCCTCCTTAACCCGCACCAACCAATGGAAATGGTTGGGCATCAAGGCCCAGGCGTAGGTATCAACTACCGGATCGATATACTTACGGTACTGCCTTAGAAAATGTTCGTAATTCCCTTTTTCGCGAAAAAGGTTGCGGCCTCCCACGCCATGATTGTATATATGGTAAAAATTACCGGCTTCTAATGGTATAATCTTTGGCATCTTAATCTGTTTTTTCTTTATTGATGTCGGCAGAAAAGCCTGATAACTTTTGCCGCAAATACGCTGCTAAGAATGTCCGCCTCCCAGCACTAACAGACCCACCAGCAGACCTGTCAGGAGTAATTTCCAAACCACCAACATCCTCCTTAACCCGCACCAACCAATGGAAATGGTTGGACATCAAGGCCCAGGCGTAGGTATCAACTACCGGATCGATATACTTACGGTACTGCCTTAGAAAATATTCGTAATTCCCTTTTTCGCGAAAAAGCTTGCGGCCTCCCACGCCATGATTGTATATATGGTAAAAATTACCGGCTTCTAATGGTATAATCTTTGGCATCTTAATCTGTTTTTTCTTTATTGATATCGGCAGAAAAGCCTGATAGCTTTTGCCGCAAATACGCTGCTAAGAATGTCCGCCTCCCAGCGCTAACAGACCCACCAGCAGACCTGTCAGGAGTAATTTCCAGGCCACCAACATCCTCCTTAACCCGCACCAACCAATGGAAATGGTTGGGCATCAAGGCCCAGGCGTAGGTATCAACTACCGGATCGATATACTTACGGTACTGCCTTAGAAAATGTTCGTAATTCCCTTTTTCGCGAAAAAGCTTGCGGCCTCCCACGCCATGATTATATATATGGTAAAAATTACCGGCTTCTAATGGTATAATCTTTGGCATTTTAATCTGTTTTTTCTTTATTGATGTCGACAGAAAATTCGGATAACTTTTGCCGGACATACTGTTTTAATTCTGCGCCTTCAATAATTTCCACATGATCGTACAGGCCAAGCACAAACCTTCCAACCCCTTTTATATCAGGGACTTTACACTTAAATTCATATTGGTTTTCTTTGATTTTCCTGATGAAGGCACGGCTTTTCGGATATTCTTCCTTGAGCAGGTTTTGCGCCAGTATATCGAGATGCAGGCACACACAATAGCAATCAGGGCCGCTAAAGCCAAAAACGCCGTAATGCGGAACCTGATGTTTATGGCGATATTGGTGTTTGCCCTCGAGTAATTGCACCGCGCCAATGCGTTCGGTCATAAAAGATTTAACTTTATCGCTGTCCAGCTCATAGGCTGTACATCGCGTAAGCGCATCATTAAGCTGAAAAACTTCCACAGTCCTGTTAACCAGTTTGTTGCTGCTGCCCGAGCTATAAGCAGTCAGTTTCAGTTGCCTTGATTGGCGTATGGACAAAATGATTGTTTTTGTAATTTGAGGGATATTGTTCCCATAAACTGTGTCGCAAGAAAGACAAGCGGACGCAACACAATTCAGCTTCTGCATTAAACTGTTTTTTAAGGCATGCGATTTATTGAGGTTAAGTACTGCACGGGAGAGCACTTCTTTTTCGTCATCAGAAAATAAAATACTCTCTGAATGATTCTTCCATTCTTTCGGAAAACCCTTGAGATAAACCTGCCCGTTTTTTGCACGGGGAATGTCAAAACCTTTTTCCTTTAAAAAGCGGATCAGGCCGGAAAGGTTTCGTTCTCCGGTCTTCAATTTTTCTTTTAGCTCCAGCTTGGAGTATTTAACCCCGCTTCCAAGCAAAAGCAATAATTCCACAGCTCGTGAAGCCATAAAAATTGTTTTGCTTCGATGCAACAGCTGGTCAGTTCTGTTGTGTCAAAGTGATGAATATGATAATTAACTATAAATCAATTTAATACAAACACGCACAAATTGAAATTTTGTTTATTTTGGTCTTAAGCCATAAAATTAGAAAAAATAGTACAAATAGCCAAATAAAGTTAGTTAAAAATAAAGCTTGATAACCCCATTCCATTAAAAACCTTCCCCTTGGTGCGGATGGAATCAAACATGAACGTTATAGATTGCCTCAAAGTTTTGCTTCAGGCTTTGCCCCAATAATTATCAAGCCCTTTTAACGCCTGTGCATATGGCCGGTAGTTTGCCTCTTCACCGCGCACCGGTATCAAAAAAAACCAATCCTTTACAAAAGATCAACTCTTCAATATGATGGCATTCTGTCAAAGCTAAATTAAATACATATCAACTACGTATCAAGTACGTATCAAGTACGTATCAAATACGCATTAAAAACGCTTTATAACATAGTTAATACGATTCTGATTTGTATTTATACAGTTTTTAAAACAAAATTGAATAAAACATAGCACAAAGATGATACATGTTTGCTTTGGAGAAAGTTTTACGCGCATAGTGCTCTTAAAAAAATGGTTCTACTAGGAATTCCGTGGAAAGACAAAAGTTAAATCTCCAACAGATTCCTCCTTCCGATAGCTATCGGAATTCCTCATACTTCGGAAACTTTGTCGGAATGACGCGTTTTACAAAATCAGAGGGCAAATGCGGCGAGGACACAGTAGGATATTTTAAACGCGTCCTCGCCGCATTTGCCTTAAACACTTGTTAAACAGCGTCATTCCGACCGAAACAAAGCCAAACGAAGTGATTAAGTCTTTGTGGAGGGAGGAATCTGTTGGAGCTCAGATTTTTCGAATAAATATTATATGAACATATTTCTCAATGCTTTTCATCTCAAATTTTATAAGAACCCACGAAATTCTCAGTAGAACCAAAAAAATTACTAATTTATTGATTTACCGTACTTTTTATTTTTAAGATGAATCCCTTATGCCAGCCTTTCGGCCTGTTGAAGCTTAAGTGTGATTAAACAAACCTTTGGCCTTCCCAAAAAGGCTATTTTTTCTTAATCAAGCTGAAAGCCTAAAACAGAACAAGCGGATAGGCTGTATCAGCTTGACCCGAATACAACAAATAAGCATCCTGTACGGCTGCATCAATTTGCGTTGACACAGAAAAAAACACGGCCTGATAAAGATTTATTTGCACTGAAAACACAAAAAAAATTATTCTCTTCGGAACGCAAATATTACTACATTTGGCTTCTTTTTTTGACCAGATAAGCGGTTACCAAGAATATGATATTACCCATAGTTTTGGGTATTATCAAGAACAAAAAACAATATCAGGAATTAAATTTCGATTTAAAGCAATAATACCAGAGAAACGACATAACAAATATTTGACAATTACAATTAGTTAAAATATATACGAAGGAACAAATTAATTCTAACTTAAACTTTTTTATCATGAGATTTATCAAACTAATTTTTATCGCAATTGTAGTTTTTGCATATTCTTCCTGTGAAAAAGACAGCACGGATAATGTAATGGTTAGTTCTATTGAGTTAACTGCCGAAAAAAATAATATTGATGTGGGGGAATACCTGGAAATTACTGCCAATATCCTGCCATCAAATGCCACTTTAAAAGGGCTTACATGGACTTCTTCAGACGCGAGCGTGGTATCCGTAGCGGACGGACTGGTTATGGGCCTAAAAGTTGGCAGTGCTGAAATTACAGCAAAGGCAAACGATGGCTCCAATGTTACTGGCAAAATTTCTTTAAACGTTATTGACGATGGCTCGCTAAAAGAAAGGATCAATGCAAAATGGGATGTAACAAGCTCCGGTATGTTTACTTCTTTCGAGTTTAATTTAAGTGGAAATTATATTGTAGTAGCAGATGCCACAGGAAAATCGGCCGATGAAGAATTTGTTGCTTTTGGCGCTTATGAGATTTCCGGAAGCAATACCATCCTCCTTTCTGATTTGGGAACAATTACCATAAATGAGATTACTGAAAATAACATAAATTTTTCCGTTGAACTCCTGTCAAATCCAAACCCTCAAACTATTGACGCCGTAAAAGAAGCAGAAATCGAAGAAACAACAAATACGGACATACTATGCCAAACATGGGAATTAGTATCATTTGGCGGCATTGCATTTCCGGAATATTATGTATTATTTTCCAAAGCAGGCACATACCTTGTTAATTATGGAGGCGAAACCGATTTAGGAACATGGACATGGTGCAACGAACAACAAGATAAAATAGCTTTTACCATTGGTGGTGAATTAGATTGCGATGGCATTAATATCGTCAAGGAAATCCAACTAACAACTGAATATTTTATAGGTATTGACCTGGAAAATGAAGGAGTACCAATGGAAATGATCATGGAACCCGTATCTTTTTCAAAATCAGCACCCGCAAACCATCAAAAAATCGGAAAACGGATATTTGGAACTGATTTATAAAAGCAAATAATCTGTTATACTGACCTCAAGGGTAAAGCCCTTTGTGGAACAGCCTGATAAAAGCCTGATCCACTATCTCACACTGCCATCTTCATCTGGTCGGAATATCTTCGGCCAATGACGATGGCAGTGTTTTTTTGAGATTAGAATATGTATTATAGCTCAGCGGCTTGCACAAAAATAGCTATAAACAAGCGCGCTTTAACTTCTTGTTTTTTGCCCACCTGTTCCGATAACTATCGGAAGAACCAGGAACCACAACCCAAAAAACAATAATCCAAACGAAATATCATCCTTTTGGTTGATATACCCTTATAAACAAAAAAACCTGCCGGATTATCGACAGGTTTTATCGTGGGCCCACCTGTTCCGATAGCTATCGGAAGAACCAGGGACCACTACCCAAAAAACAATACTCCAAACGAAATATCATCCTTTTGGTTGATATACCCTTATAAACAAAAAAACCCGCCGGATTATCGACAGGTTTTATCGTGGGCCCACCTGTTCCGATAGCTATCGGAAGAACCAGGGTCCACAACCCAAAAAACAATACTCCAAACGAAATATCATCCTTTTGATTGATATACCCTTATAAACAAAAAAACCCGCCGGATTATCGACAGGTTTTATCGTGGGTCCACCTGTTCCGATAACTATCGGAAGAACCAGGAACCACAACCCAAAAAACAATAATCCAAAACGAAATATCATCGTTTTGTTTGTTAGCCATTTAAAACAAAAAAACCTGCCGGATTATCGACAGGTCTTATCGTGGGCCCACCTGTTCCGATAGCTATCGGAAGAACCAGGGCCCACAACCCAAAAAACAATACTCCAAACGAAATATCATCCTTTTGGTTGATATACCCTTATAAACAAAAAAACCCGCCGGATTATCGACAGGTTTTATCGTGGGCCCACCTGTTCCGATAGCTATCGGAAGAACCAGGGCCCACAACCCAAAAAACAATACTCCAAACGAAATATCATCCTTTTGGTTGTTAGCCATTTAAAACAAAAAAACCCGCCGGATTATCGACAGGTCTTATCGTGGGTCCACCTGTTCCGATAGCTATCGGAAGAACCAGGGCCCACAACCCAAAAAACAATACTCCAAACGAAATATCATCCTTTTGGTTGATATACCCTTATAAACAAAAAAACCCGCCGGATTATCGACAGGTTTTATCGTGGGCCCACCTGTTCCGATAGCTATCGGAAGAACCAGGGCCCACAACCCAAAAAACAATACTCCAAACGAAATATCATCCTTTTGATTGATATACCCTTATAAACAAAAAAACCCGCCGGATTATCGACAGGTTTTATCGTGGGCCCACCTGTTCCGATAACTATCGGAAGAACCAGGAACCACAACCCAAAAAACAATAATCCAAAACGAAATATCATCGTTTTGTTTGTTAGCCATTTAAAAAAAAAAACCTGCCGGATTATCGACAGGTCTTATCGTGGGCCCACCTGTTCCGATAGCTATCGGAAGAACCAGGGCCCACAACCCAAAAAACAATACTCCAAACGAAATATCATCCTTTTGGTTGATATACCCTTATAAACAAAAAAACCCGCCGGATTATCGACAGGTTTTATCGTGGGCCCACCTGTTCCGATAGCTATCGGAAGAACCAAGGCCCACAACCCAAAAAACAATACTCCAAACGAAATATCATCCTTTTGGTTGATATACCCTTATAAACAAAAAAACCCGCCGGATTATCGACAGGTCTTATCGTGGGCCCACCTGTTCCGATAACTATCGGAAGAACCAGGGTCCACAACCAAAAAAACAATACTCCAAACGTAATATCATCCTTTTGATTGATATACCCTTATAAACAAAAAAACCCGCCGGATTATCGACAGGTTTTATCGTGGGCCCACCTGTTCCGATAACTATCGGAAGAACCAGGGACCACAACCCAAAAAACATTACCCCAAACGAAATATCATCGTTTTGGTTGATATACCCTTATAAACAAAAAAAACCCGTCGGATTATCGACAGGTTTTATCGTGGGCCCACCTGGACTTGAACCAGGGACCACCTGATTATGAGTCAGGTGCTCTAACCAACTGAGCTATAGGCCCTTCTGTTTGTTGTTTATCGGAGTAAATTCCAATTTCCCAAAACAGGTGTGCAAAATTACAAACTATTGCCCTATTTTCAAAAACTTATTTTTAGCCTTGCCCAAAATTTTTTCTCCTTGCCTCGCTTTGCCTTTTTCATAACTTTGTGACCCAAACCGTATTTTATGATCAAAAATATTATCTACGACTTCGGCGGCGTAATTTATGCCATTGACTATAACGATTGCTTCAATGCCTTCCGTAATATCGGCATACAGGATATTGAGCAGGCTTTCAACAAAGCCACACAATCCGAATTTTTTCATCAGCTTGAAATGGGCTGCATCGATGATGATGATTTTCCGGGATTCCTGATGCAGGAAACCGACATCTCAGCCAATGAAGACGACATCATATTTGCTTGGATGCGCCTGCTAAAAGGCTTTCATAAAATCAATACAAATTTAATGATCGAAAGTGGTAAACATTATTTTACGTTTATCCTCAGTAATACCAATAATATTCATTACCAAACTTTTGCTCAGCAGTTTTTCGATATCAAACAAATGTACCTCGAAGAAGCCGTGCACGAAGCGTATTGGTCGTTTGAGCGTTATATGCGCAAACCGGATGCCGAGTTTTTTGAAGCCCTGATCGATGAACATGATCTGATTCCGGAAGAAACCCTGTTTATAGACGACACCTTGGAAAATGTGGAAGCTGCCCGGAAATTAGGCTTAAAAACACTGCATCTCACAGATATGAAAATGCTTCAAGAATATTTTGACAATAACGGTAAACTGAAAGAAGATATGATTGAGCAGCTTTAGCGTGTATAGCTAAGCCTCATCATCCTTTTTTAGCATACGGTAAATTGTTGTTTTCCCAATCTTTAACTTTTCAGCAACAGCTTTAATATTATTATCGTACTGTCTCAAAAAATGTTTTACAATACGAAGGTTATATTCCTGCAGGGAACATTCATCGTTTAAGAGTTCATCAATGGTTAAATTAGACCGGAAAGAAATATCTTCGGCATCAATTTTATCATCATTGGTCATTACGCAGGCCAGTTCAATCATTGCTTTGAGTTCGCGCACATTCCCCGGAAAGGGGTATCTTTTCAGTTTTTCAATGGCATCTGCAGATATAGCCTTGGATTTCATCTGGTTTTTTTCGCAGAAATCCTGCACAAAGAAACGTGCCAGCAACACAATATCATTATCGCGTTGCCGCAGAGGGGGCAATTCAATAGGCATACCCAATAGGCGATAATAAAGGTCTTCGCGGAAATTTCCTTTGCGCACTTCCTGGCTCAGGTTTTTATGTGTTGCCACCAAAACCCGCACATCCGTTTTTATCACCTGATTGCCACCAACGCGGGTCAGCTCACCTTCCTGAAGCACGCGCAGCAGTTTAGTTTGCATGCCCATATCCATATCGCCAATTTCATCGAGAAAAAGGGTGCCTTTATCGGCTTCTTCAAATTTCCCGATACGCCTTGACGATGCGCCTGTAAAAGAACCTTTTTCGTGTCCAAACATCTCACTTTCGATAAGTTCGGCAGGTATTGCAGAAACATTCACGGCTACAAAAGGCTCTGCTTTACGCTTGCTGTTGAAATGTATCGCCTTGGCGACCAGCTCTTTGCCTGTACCTGTCTCGCCATTGATACTTACCGTGATATTGGTTTTTGATGCCTTTTCGATTAATTCAAAAACATGGAGCATGGCCGGGCTGTTCCCTTTGATCATATCCCGAAACTGAAACTTCCTGCCAATTTCCTGCTCCAGAAATGAAATCTTACGCTGTAATTGCAGGTTTTCCTTTAATTTTTCAATCAGGGAATAAAGCCTGCTTTTCATGTTTTTGTCCTTCACAACATAATCGTAGGCCCCCAACTGCACAAGCTTTACAGCCGTATGAATATCCTGCTGGGCCGAAACGATAATAATTGGGATATCGGCATTGAATTTCCTGATTTTTCGCAACAGTTCCATGCCGGTAAAATCGGGCAATAAATAGTCCAGACTGATAATATCAGGGTTTTCGTGCAGCCTGTCGAGAAAACTCTGGCCATCCTGAAATACCTCCACTTCAGTATCATTGTTCCGCAACAGGTGCTGCTTCAATACTTTGGCTGTAACAAGGTCATCTTCTACAATAAAAATCCGGTATGCATCCAAAACTTTGCTAATTAATTGTTTCTAAATCAAATGGACGTATAAAATTAAAGATTATTTTTCATCCTGATGATAAAAACGGTCAATTTTTTCAAAAATATTCCAAACGTCATTTTTATCTTCCACTTCCATCAGCATCATGCGGAAGGCTTTAAAATGATCAATTCCTTTAAAATATTTGGCATAAAGTTTACGCATCTCGATTACGGCAGCCCGCTCTCCTTTGTGTTTTATTTCTGCTTCGAGATGGCGTTTGCAAAGTTCCAAGCGGTCATCAACAGGAACATGTGTATCCAGGATACCGTTATTTAAATAATTTTTTACTTGTGCAAAAAGCCACGGATTTCCGATTGCAGCACGTCCGATCATAATGGCATCAACGCCGCTATGCTCAAAACGCATCTTTGCCACCTGCGGTGAATCCACATCGCCATTGCCGATAACGGGTATTTTCATGCGCGGATTTTGCTTGACGGCTTTGATCAACTCCCAATCGGCTTCACCGCCGTACATCTGGCTGCGCGTCCTGCCATGTATGCTTATTGCTTTAATCCCGACATCCTGCAATTGTTCGGCCACATCCACAATAGGCTTATGGGTATGATCCCAGCCAAGACGGGTTTTGACGGTAACCGGCAGATCCACGGCATCCACAACCGCTTTGGTAATGCGTAGCATTTTTGGGATATCTTTCAGTATTGCTGATCCGGCACCCTTGGCAACAACTTTGCGCACCGGACAGCCCCAATTGATATCAATCAAATCGGGTTTTGCCTCTGCAACTTTCTGCGCTGCCAGCCGCATGCTTTCCTCATCGTGCCCGAAAATCTGGATCGCTACCGGACGTTCCTTTTCTTCAATGCGCGATTTATCCACACTTCGGTTCACATCGCGGATCAAAGCATCGGAAGACACAAATTCCGTATAAACCAAATCTGCTCCGTATTCGCGGCAAATCAAACGGTAAGGCAAATCCGTGATATCTTCAAGGGGTGCCAGAAAAACCGGAAAATCACCAAAATCAATATCCCCTATCTTCATGCATGCAATCCTTTTGTATTTTAGCGTCAAAAATAATCATTTACCCATGAACAGCAGCTCATTCCTCAATAAATACAGTCCATTCATGCAATTGCTCATCTTTTTGATGCTTGCCATTGCATCACTTCTTTTTGTCAGTTTGCTGGCGATTTTGGTCAGCTTTTTTATCTGGGGTTCGGATTTTATTTTTAATTCGGCTCTTACGGCCGATATGAATGATCCGGCACAAATTGCCTTTTTAAAGCTGTTTCAGTTTGCCAACCAGCTGGGCATGCTGGTGATTCCTGCCTTTGCTTTTGCTTTGATTGCACAAAAGAAAGCATATCTGAATTATCTCGGTTTAAAAACAAACCCAAAGATCATCCCTTCAGCCTTAACAATAGTATTGATATTTAGCATGTTGCCATTTATCGTGCGCCTGGCAGAATGGAATGAAGCATTGGAATTACCTGCCGCACTTTCGGGTCTGGAAACCTGGATGATGGAACAGGAAGCCAAAGCGGCACAGATTGTTGAGATCTTCCTTAATGTTCGGGGAATCCCTGCCCTCTTGGCCAATGTGCTGATTATAGCAGTTATGCCTGCTTTGGGCGAGGAGCTGGTTTTCCGGGGCGTTTTGCAGAATATTTTCAGCCGCTGGACGAAAAACGCTCATATGGGAATTATCATTACCGCTGTGATTTTCAGTGCAATCCATATGCAGTTTTACGGCTTTTTGCCCCGTTTCTTGCTGGGAATGATCTTTGGCTACCTTTATTTGTGGTCGGGAAGTTTATGGCTGCCCATTTTGGCGCATTTCATCAATAACTTTGGCGCAACCATTGCCGGTTATCTTGCTTTTAATTCTGTAACTGAAACTTCCGCTGAGGATTTTGGCCATACCGAATCTTATGCGCTCATCACCGCTTCCTTTTTCATCAGCATCGCCATTATCAGCTTGATTTATAAATATTACAGGGACGGCAAAACGAAGGCGGAATAAAAACTTCATCGGATAAAATGAAGTTATCCGATGAAGCATTCTGAGGTATTATTTGATGAGTTTATACACACATGCATCCTCCACATCCAGCAGATAAACTCCGTTTGGCAGTTTAGAAACATTGATTTTCGCTTTTGGAAAACGGAGCATATCAGATTGCAGCAAACGGCCATCCAGGCTAAAAATACGTGTTGCTTTTTCGCCGGACAATTGCTCGGATTCAATAAAAACCTCATTTACAGCAGGCAACGGAAATATTCTTATATCCATATGTTCTTGCTCCTGCACGCGCACATGGTATTCCCAGGCGGCAATATCGAGCACAATACCTTCGATGGATGTAAGATTATAGGGTGCACTTTCGGGAGGCATACGATACCAGGCATTGGCTTGCCCGCCCCAACCAAAATTCAGATGGAAAAACTCGTCGGTATTATAACCATCGGCAACAACATTATGTCCGGCTGTTACCGGTGGGCCGTCCAAAAGCCCGACCTGCGCCGGATGGGCGTTCATCATGTTCTGCTTTAACCGGTCCACAATAGTAGTATCCTCCGGATAAACCAGTTTGCAAGTATCATATCCAAAACGTTGCCAGGCATTATGTGCCTGATGAATGCCAGAAGTCCCACTGACGGAAGAACTGTACACCTGTTTGGCGGCAATGCCACAGGCAAAGCTCAGTGCGGCAATCTGCTCCATATTCAACTCACCTTCAGCAATATAAATATTTTCAATCTCCTGTAAATAAACATTAAGCTCAGAAAATGAAGGAAAATCATGTTCTTCGTGTGCGTCGTCGATCATATACTGATTGCCGGCACCAAAATTATGGAAGTAGGCGTCTTCTTCTGTAAAAGCAGTATTGTGGATCTCTTTATTGTAGTCCAGGATCATCCCCATTGCAGTAGCAGGACAGCCCGCCAGGCTACGGTTTCCTGTATTGGGATCAACAGGGCACATTGCGTTATAAGGCGCGCTCTGTTTCCAGTAAGTTTCAAGCCATCCACCGCTTGATGTTGTTCCTTCCGGCGGCCATTGTTCAAAAACAGCAGACAAGCGCTCAGCCGAACGCAGCATTGCACGGCTCCGGCTTATGCCCCATTTCTGTTCTTCTGCCATTTGCTGCCGCTTCCGGATGTCATTTTTGATAAAAACCATCGCTTCTTGCCATTCCGGGCTTTGCGCATCAAAACTTCCCTTAAAAGAATAGGCCAGCACGGCACATAAGCGCTCATCGGACGGAATCAGGATAAATCCTTCCGGTTCTAAATCAACAAGCCATGCCATCGCCTGCCCCGACTCAGTGACCGGTTCCATTTCTGACAATTCACTCCTGATGTTTTTGTAATTTACGAATTCTTCTGCAAGCTCCCGGGCCTCTTGCCTGCTGATTTCCTGTGCCCAAACAGATGCTCCTGCCAGAAATACCAACAGCAGGGCAAATGTTAGTTTAACTAATAATTGCTTCATTTGGTTTGTAATTTGGGTTAGATTACAAAGCAAGAAAGAAAATCTGGATCTGACTTGTGAAAAACTGCTAATTTGTTTCAGTCCATAATGATGGTGCGCTCCCAAAGTATTTTTTAAAACAGGCAGAAAAGCTGTGCACATCGGGGAAACCCACAAAGGCAGCAATTTCGCTGATGGTGTTTTTTCTTCTGCTGATCAAAAAGGCAGCTTTCTCCATGCGGCATTTATTATGGTACTGATGCGGGCTCAGGCCAAAAGCCTGTTTAAAGCTTCGGATAAAATGAAAATCCGACATCATGGCAATTTCGGACAGCTCACTTATGCCGGGATTTTGTGCTGGGCTGTCGTCTATATAATTTTTTGCAAGATTTAAACGACGCAGCAACTCCATTCTTGTAGATAATTTTTTACTGTTAAGCCGGTCAAGCTGGAGCATTACATCGCCGGAAGCCTGAACAGCAGATGCTGCCAGATAGTAAAACAGTTCTTCCTGAAGAGTTCCTGTGGTATGCCCTGTAGCAATATCCTGAGCAATACGCCGGAACAAATGCCAATGGCCGGATGTGGCCTGAGGGAAAAGAAGCTCCGGGAAGCCCTGCCAATTGAAAAAATCCTTTAAAGGTTCATCCAGTTTTTTTGTATCTCTTTGCGTTAAATCATTCAAAACATTATGCAGGCATTTTTCGGAGAAATAAAAGCATACGCCCAAAACCTTTTCATTGGAATCAATAAGGGAAATGTAGCTACTGTTTTTATTGACCAAAAACACCTGATCGGGGACTAAGTCTATTCTTTTGTCGCCCAAAAAATACGTTTCTGTTCCCCGGAGTGTAATTTTCAGGGAGTAGCCACGGCTCGTTTCCACATCTTCAAAATACCGGATCGCAGAACAAACAATATGGTTTTTGTCCGCAGGCAGTTTATCAAAGGTAGCATCCTCCCCCAGCCTGTAGATATTATCTTCCGGTATATGAAGCTTTTGTTTCACAGATCAAAACTACAAAAAAGCCCGCTTCATCATAAAGCAGGCTTCGTTCCATAAGGAAAATAAACACATTAGTTTCCCAGGCTCATTTTCCAGCAACCATCATCATTGATCATAGTTACATCGTCTGTATCTTCCTCGCCATTGCCCATCACCATTTTAAGGGTCACTTTGGCTTTTTTGCCATCTTCATCAATTTTTTCTTCCACTACTTCAATGGACTTGATCCCGCCCTGGCTATCGGCTTCGGCTTTGCCCATTTGGAGTAGTCCTTTTACTTTCTCTTTTTCCTCGTCGGTCATATCTTCTTTCCCAACATAAAGGTTATCCATAACATAATCCATATCGCCATCGGCAAGCTTCTGGTTGATTTTAACGGCTTTATCGCCGGGGGAAGAAGATCCGCCACAGGCCATAAAGAGGCTGACGCCAAATAATACTGCAAAAAACAAAACAAACTTTTTCATAAAACTGGTTTTAATGGTTAGAATTAGGATTAAATCCCGAAATTATTGTCAAAGGTGCATAGGAAAGCAATGTTCCCGGAAACAGGATTTTGCTTTTTACGGGAAATGAAATGCTATCAAACTGATTATTCGTCAAAGAAACCCCTGTGGCAAGGAATGCTTCATAAATCAATTCCGTGCAATAAAGCTTTGAAGGCTCATTCAACTGATATTCATCATCAAACAAAATTTTTCGTTCAAAAAAAGCGAGGGCTTTTTCGGCTGCGATGCTTGCAGTTTCGTTTGAATAAGCCGTTCGGTAAATTGCTGCCCGTGCGCATTTTTTGTAGGAAAGGAATTCTTTGATCCTTTCCTTTCGCACATAATCAGGCCCTTTGCTTTCTCCCGGGACAGCATGTACCACAAAAGTACAGCCTTTCTCCTTTACGATCATACCGGCATGGGAATAAGGGCTTTGGCTGTGTTCATCGCTCATCAGCACTGCATAGCTGCTAATGCTCTTGCCCCGCCTGAAAACCAGGTCCCCGTTTAGGAAATCATCCTCCGAGCATAAAAATACATCCAGGCGTTTCTCATACGCAATGCGATGAAGCACTGAATAAGAGCATTCAACGGCCAAAAACAAGGCAATGAAAAACAAAATGAGGCGGTACATCTTTTTTGGTTGAACTACAAAAGTAAGAACACTTTAGATCATTGTCAACAAATATACAGATAATTGTAATTTATTTTAATACCCATAAAAAAAAACCACAACTGTTTTCACAGATGCAGTTTTTTCAATAATCAGTTAATATTAAAACAATGTCCTAGCCGCATTTAGAGTAGCCGCAGGATTTGCATACCAAACAGCCTTCCTGGTAAATCAGGCCGTTAGGCTCTCCACAACTGGGACAGGCCGCGTCTTTCGGCTTGGCGCCATCGGAAACGAATTTCTTGAGTGCACGCCCTACGCCAACAGTCCAGGTATTGATGGAATCATTGTCGAGGGTGAGTTTGGAAACCAAATCCACCACATTGGTCAAAGGCATGCCGTGGCGCAGGATTCCGCTGATCAGCTTAGCGTAGTTCCAATAGGTTTTATCGAACGAACGCGAAAGGCCTTCGATGGTTGTTTTATAGCCTTCTTTGTCTTCAAATTGAAAATCGTAACGGCTTTTGCCGGATTCTGTGCGGTTTTTGATTACCCAACCTTTTTGCACCCAGTTTGGCGCATAAAATCCTTCGGCCTTACCGGTAAATATCTCATAAGGCCGTCCATCGAGGATACCCACAACGGCAACCCATTTTTCTTTTTCATTTTGGAAACGTACAACAGAGGCTTCCAGTTTTTTCGGACGTGGAGGAGCCTGATTTTCTTCAATGGCCTGCTTCTCTTTTTTCTTGGGTTTATCGCTGATCAAAACACCTGAGCGGCTTCCATCGCGATAAACGGTCATTCCTTTACATCCCGATTCCCAGGCGGTTTTATAAATATCGCCAATCAGTTCTTCTTTCACATCGGAAGGAAGGTTTACGGTAACACTGATGCTGTGATCTACCCACTTCTGAACGGCTCCCTGCATTTTTACTTTGGCAACCCAGTCCACATCATTGGCTGTTGCGCCAAAATAAGGAGAAGCCTCGATCAATTCCTGCAGTTTGTCTTCGGGATATGTTTTCACCTCATCCGGATTATAGCCATTGGCTTGGAGCCAGGTAATAAAACGCGGATGGAACACATTGTATTCTTCCCAGGCATCGCCTACCTCATCCACAAAAGTAACATTGGACTTTTTATCGTTGGGATTTACTTTGCGGCGGCGTTTGTAGCTCACCATAAACACAGGCTCAATACCCGAAGTAGTTTGCGTACAGATACTTACACTACCTGTGGGAGCAATGGTAAGCAGTGCAATATTGCGGCGGCCATATTTTTTCATCTCATTATAAATGAAAGGGGCCTCTTTTCGGATGCGCTGGATGAATGGGTTATTTTCTTCTTTTTTATAATCATAAACTTCAAAAGCGCCCCGTTCTTTGGCCATTTGCACGCTGGAACGGTAAGCTTCGAGTGCCAGCAGTTTATGAACTTCTACGGAAAAATCGATTGCTTCTTCTGAGCCATAGCGCACGCCAAGTGCCGCCAGCATATCTCCTTCGGCAGTAATTCCAAAACCGGTACGTCTTCCCTGAAGGGCTTTTGCACGGATTTTTTCCCAAAGCTTACGCTCGATGCGCTTTGTTTCACCGTCTTCCGGATCGCTATCAATCTTTGCGAGGATTTTATCAACCTTTTCTACTTCGAGGTCAACGATATCATCCATCATTCGTTGCGCTGCGCGTACATGCTTAGCAAAAAATTCGGAGTTAAAGCTGGCATCTGCTGTGAAAGGTTTTTCAACATAAGAATAGAGGTTGATGGCCAGAAGGCGGCAACTGTCGTAGGGGCAAAGCGGGATTTCGCCGCAGGGGTTTGTAGAAACAGTAGTAAAGCCTTTGTCGGAGTATGAATCCGGAACAGACTCACGGATGATTGTATCCCAGAACATAATTCCGGGCTCGGCCGATTTCCATGCATTATGAACGATTTTTTCCCAAAGCTTACGGGCTTTAATCGTTTTGGTATAAGTAGGGGCATCGGAATCTATTGGATATTTCTGCACAAAATCGCCATCAATGACAACTGCACGCATAAATTCATCATTCAGCTTAACGGAAACATTGGCTCCGGTAACTTTTCCGGCTTCCATTTTTGCATCGATAAAATCTTCTGCATCGGGATGGGAAACGGAAATACTCAGCATAAGGGCACCGCGGCGGCCATCCTGAGCCACTTCACGGGTGGAATTGGAGAAGCGTTCCATAAAGGGCACGATACCGGTAGATGTAAGCGCACTGTTTTTCACCGGGCTGCCTTTGGGGCGTATATGCGACAGGTCATGTCCCACACCACCGCGTCTTTTCATCAGCTGCACCTGTTCCTGATCTGTTTTCATAATCGCTCCGTAAGAATCGGAAGCGCCATCGTTGCCAATAACAAAACAGTTTGACAGGGAAACAATCTGATGTTCGTTCCCAATACCCGACATTGGGCTTCCCTGCGGGATGATATATTTAAAATCACGGATCAGCTCATACACTTCCTCTTCGCTCATGGGATTAGGATATTTTTGCTCGATGCGTGCAATTTCGGAGGCAATGCGCCTGTGCATATCTTCCGGGCTGGATTCGTAGATATTGCCGGCAGAATCTTTCAGGGCGTATTTATTTGCCCATACATTGGCGGCCAGCTCATCACCTTTAAAATATTCGGTCGCTTTATTCACGACCTCATTATACTCATAGATTTTTTCGGTATCAGTTTTTTTAGGAGTCATATCAGGTATTTGTTCACTTTCTTTTTGTTTTGCCTGAACATCAACTTGAAGCTTTTCCGGTTTTTCTTCAGTACGTGATGCTCTGTTTGGCCTCATTCTTTTCTTTAAGATTACTCCGTACAGATCCTGTTCCTGTACGTCTTGTTCTTTGATTTGCTGTTCGGGAAAAAGGCTGTTATCCATTTTAAAGTGTGCGCTTATTGATGAATATTATTTGGTGAATAAGATTTACATTGCTGAAAAAAGTCCTTGCAATATACTTAGAAAACAAGCGTCAGACTATAAAAAATTATCAACAGGGAAATGAACAATTTGGGCTAATCTTTTGATACAAAATTCTTAAGAATACTGAAAACTGCTGCTGGCAAAGGTTTGGGGAATTCCACAGAAAATTTAGCCCATTTTGGTCAAATCGAAAAGATCGTAAATTAGGCTATTCTATCTAATTTATTCCAAATCAGTTTTTTACCAAAACCAAGACGATTGTGCGTCATTTTAATAAACTCAGGATCAAGCCCCCACAAATTCAGCTTTGACAAACGTGCCACGGGGAATTTTTTCAAATAGGCTTTGCGTGCCAGCTGATGTTGCGCGCCAGATAAAAGCTTTACATTTCCGGTAATCTGAACGCCCTGTATCTGGCCTACCATCGTTGTTTCCAAAGCGATATTTGCCGCAACTTTAGGGTTGTTGTTCATCTCGCTGCCATGACGGGTATCCGTATCGCTGGTAAACACAAAAAGCCTTTCATTTTCAAGAAAAACATAAAAACAACTGGCGGTATATGCCTGATCATTGGCCGATGTAGCCAAAGCCAGCACATGATGCTCCATGATAAATTCTACAATTCGCGGGTCAATGGGGTTCATACATCAGCTCTTTGAGAAAAACATTTTAAGCGCTATGGCGATCAGGAATAAAGCCAGTGCTTTTCGCAGCACATTTTGGGGAATAGAAAGCGCAAAACGGCTTCCGATATAGCCACCTATAAGAAAAGCGGCGGCAACAATAAATGCATATTTAAGGTTGAGTGCCCCTTCTTTGTAGTAATTCCAGGCCGCAAGCGCACCGATGGGCGGAAGCATTACAGCCAGGCTGGTGCCCTGGGCTTCGTACTGGTTCATTCCAAGGATATAGATAAATGCAGGCAGGATGATCACTGCGCCGCCCAGGCCAATCAAACCACTAAAGGTTCCGGCAACCAATCCGATGATAATCAGGATTATTATTACGCTTAAGGTCATTTTTTTCTTTTTCACATTAACAAATTTCTTTAAAAATCAAGGCTTAAGGAAAAATAAAATACCGGCGGATTGAATTGACCGTCTTCATAACCCCAGGCCAGGTCTGTACGCACAAAATACCCCAGCAGGCGCGTCCTCATTCCAAATCCTGTTCCGGCTACGATCGGATCTTTTTGTTCAACCACTTTAATCAGTAATGGCCCCTGACGTACCCAGCGGGTAAAAAGTGCATTTTCGTCCGAGTACGGGTTCAGCCCTGTCCAGGCAGTTCCCACATCTCCAAAGCCAATCAATTGAAAATTGTTCAAAACATCGGAACTGATTGGGCGGCGGAAAAAATAACGGAAAAGCGGGAATCGCAGTTCGCTATTGATTACGGCAAAAGAATTACCGTTGCGGATATTCTGATCGAAACCGCGCATATTGGTTGCCAGAGTTTGATAGGTATAATCCTGATCATAATCAATTGGGGTCAACTGGTTAAATTCTGCATTGAGCCACCGGTCAACACCACCCATATAATATATGAGCCGCTGGCTACCGAGGGAGCTGCTGCATGCGAAACGGTTTGCCCATATGAAGGAACGATGAATCCGCAGATAATTCCGGACATCAAAACCAAGCACAACCAGGTTTTCAAAAGATTTATCGATCAATTGATAATACTCACCAAACAACTTTAATCGCGTGCCTTCATAGAGGTTGAGCCCAAGATCGCGTGTATTATCAAAGGTCAGCGAAGCCTTTAAACCGGCCCAGTTTTTATTTTCATCCGGTTCTTTGAGGCTGATATCGTTGACCGGCAAATAGATGGTGCGTTCGTTTTTCAACATTGCCGTACCGTCCACCGAAAAAACAGTACTAAAAGGCCATTTCAGCTGATAATATAATGCGTGCGACAACTGCTTTATCAGATAAATACTGCGGTTTTCCTGCAATGCCCTCCGATGAAAAACCAATCGTTTGTCGAGCCTTTGTTTGATATTCTCATAGCTGAGCACCCACTCATTATTTTTTAAATCCGGCGCCAAACGCACACCGCCCGTGATGCGGTAATCCTGCAAGACATCGCTTACTCCTGCTTTCAGGAAAACATTAAATCCGGGATCAAGGTAAACAGGCGAACCACCTCCACTAAACTGTTGATATTGTGCATTAATGAAGTTAAAATCAACTTGCGTAACCAGCTCATCAACAATAAACTTCACCATATACAAATTCTTGCCTTGTATCAGCTGCAGACCGGCAGAATCCACCATGTATTGCTCTTTTCCCGCAGCAATTGCAGCCTTTCCACCAGAGTTCCCGCCTGCACTGCCAAAGGACCGTGAAAGTTCGTCAAACTGCACATTTCTGAAACGCACCGGCAAACTGTCCGGCTTTGAAGCCAGGGGTTCATCAGGATCTGAGACTCTTTCTGCCGGGTTCTGCTTTCGGTACCAGTTGGGCTGAAGCAACACAGGATCAATCAAAGCTACGGCATCTTTGTTTTTCAGCAACATCCTGAAATTATTTTCTTCCTGCACCAGCTCTGCATAAATATTGGCATTGGTGTTGATGCTCTGGTTCAGTATCGATGTATTGTAGTTGCTGACAGCAAATGAACTCAAAAAGTAACGGTAATGCACCGCTGTATCAACGGACGAGATACTGCTGTCGATACGTGCCATAAAACGGTTGTAAATACCGTTTTCGTCCGAGAGGAACACAAAATGATTGTCATCCCACTTCTGGACTTTTATTTCATTGATCCCCGGGCTGTTGGTGAGGCGTTCCAGGCTATTGGTATTCCTGTCGAGCAGGAAAAGGTCCATATCCGGATTCAGGGACTTGTTTCCCACATCCCGGAAGCCCACAAAAGACAGGCTGTCGCTGTTTCGGTTGGAACTGAAAAGCAGTTGATCTTCCTTGCGGTAAAAAACAGGGCAAACATCATCCCAAACATCATTGGTAATCTGCTGCGGTATATTGGAAGCCAGGTTCATAAGGAACAAATCGCTTTGCCCGAATTTTTCGGCAGACAATACCATATGTTTGCCATCAGGGGCAAAATTAAGATCCTGCACAAAACTGAAATGTTCCATTTCCCGCTCGGCAAATTCCTTTTCGCCGGGCTGTTGAAAACGGAGCATAAGCCTCCCTTTATGCTCGTATAAAATAGCGAGCCGATCCGTTCCCGGAACCCAGCAGAGCAATGGATAATGGAAATCGTTTTTTTCATCGGCTTTCCAGCCGTATTTCAATATTTTTTGCCGTTTGCCGTTTTCGAGATTTTGTATCCACACTTTAATTTTTCCAATCTCATTTTCGGCATAGGCCACATAACCATCATCAGGGCTAATACATACTTCCGAATAACGTTTTCGGGCTTTGTTTTTTCGGCCTTTCAGCACATATGCGCCGGAAGGGAACGAATACTTTTCGACTTCATCAAGATAAAGTCCCAGGTAAAACTGATACCATTGCTCCATTAATTGCTTCAGGGAAAGCCCCAGGCTGAGCAAAAGGGCCGATTCGATGCCGCGGTTTGCGGAAATGGCCTGAAGAACAGCTCCCGGAACTTTTTCGCCATATTGCGTTGCTATAAAATACCAGAATGAATGTCCGGCCAAACGGGCATCATCTCCTTCAATGAAATTAAAATATTCAAATTTGCCTGCCAGAAACGCATTGCGCAGCCGGTTGTCCAGTGTTGCGCTCCAGGGCTCGGCAACATAACTGGCCAAACCGCCCGTAAACCATTCCGGGATACTTTTTAGGGCAGAATTTTTGATTTGCGCTGTAAAACTGCTGCCAAAAACAGCCTGATTGATATAAAACTGAGCAATGGCTGCCCGGATTTGCCGCTCAAAATCAGCCAATGTGCCATTAAAATACACAAATACCTGACTTCCGACAATATGCGTAACGCCACCAATATTATAGGTATCATCGGTTTTTATGCCCACATTGGACTGTTTCAGATCAGAAAGGTTGCGGAATACCAAAAACTGCATTTTCACATCAAGAAAAGCATTGAGCTGCCGCCCGATACGCTCAATTTCACGGGGTGCATAAAGCGCCAGATGTTCGGCCAGTTTTTGGGTATTCTCATCATAAAAATACACATCAAATTCATCATAAACCTGATAATGCCAGCTAAAGTCAAAATATTGGATGCGGCTTTTCCCAAACTGCAGTTGCGAACCATTGTAAAATTGCCCCTGCACATGGCCGATAAACAAATAAAGAAGCACAGTCAGGAAAAATATTCCTGTCCTTATCAGCTTTTTATGTGCAACAATTTTGACCATCTGCTGTTGTTAAATTGATCTTCAGTTCTTGTGGCAGGCTAAATTATAACATTTTTTAGTTTATGCTTAAATACGGACTTGAATCCGAATATCTTTGCACACATTTTTAAAACTACCAGAAACCGAATGATACGCATAAAAGCCTTTAGTTTTAACAGTTTTCAGGTAAACACCTACATCCTTGCCGATGACACCAATGAATGTTTAATTATAGATCCGGGCTGTGAAACGGAAAAAGAACGGGCAGAATTAAGTTCTTTTATTGATGAGCAGGGGCTGAAACCCGTGAAACTTGTCAACACGCACATGCACCTCGACCATATGACCGGAAACACATGGGTTTACCAAACCTATGGATTAAAACCCTTTGTGCATCCTGCGAGTGAAATTTTCTGGCAGTCGGCAGAAGAATTCGGAAAAAACATGGGCATCGCTGTTGATGAAGTTATAGAACCAACGGATTTTCTCGAAGAAGGCGATTATGTTGGCTTTGGCGAAAGCAAGCTAAGAGTTATTTATACACCGGGACACGCAGATGGCAGCATTTGCCTGTACTGCAAAAAAGATCATTTCCTGATTTCGGGCGATGTGCTTTTCCGCGACAGTATCGGGCGCACGGATTTACCTACCGGCGATTACGACCTTTTGCGCGAAAATATTATTACCAAAGTTTTTGCTTTGCCCGACGAAACACTGGTTTTTCCCGGGCATGGCCCACACACCACTATCGGTCATGAAAAGAAAAATAATCCGTTTATTTTTATGTCAAGCTAAGCTGAGTAATTCACAAAATAGGTTCTACTAGGAATTTCGTGGGTAACAATAATGTTTGAAAATAATATGGAGATATTTATTAATAAACTATTGATCCCTAACAGATTCCTCCCTTCACAAAGCCTTAATCACTTCGTTTGGCTTTGTTCCGGTCGGAATGACGCTGTTTATTAGGTGTTTAAGGCAAATGCCTCCTGACTTCATAAAAACGCGTCATTCCGACAAAGTTTCCCGAAGAATGAGGAAACTTTGGAGGAATCTGTTTGAAATAGCATTCTAATTTCTTTCCACGAAATTCCGTGTAGTACCACAAAATATATTATTGTTCGCTTAACCGCTTAATTGCCTGCACTATTTCATCCGTGTTTTGTTCCATCATACATTTAAAATGCTTTTTTGGGCAGGAACCGAAGCCAATTTTACTGCAAGGGCGGCAGGGAAGGTTTTTAATTTCAAAGATCAGGGAACGCTCCGGATGCTGCGGCATATAAGGGTACATGCCCAGTTCGGGCACCGTATTGCCCCAAATGGAAATAATTTTCTTTTGAAAAGCGGCAGCAATGTGCATCAAACCGGTATCTGAGGTTATAACCAGCGCTGCACGGCGGATTACTTCAGCGGATTGCCCCAGGCTCAATAATCCACAGGCATTAAAAACGCTTTCATCTGCAAAATCCTGAACAATACCGTCAGCTTTGGAGCGCTCATCAGGGCCGCCTAAAATCACCACCGGCATATTGGCTTTCGCGATTATATCAATTAGGATTTCAGAAGGAATCTGCTTGGTAAAATGTTTGGCACCGGCTACAATGGCAATAAAATCTTTCGTGATGAATTTTTGAAGCCTTGGATGATCAATGACGCTATCATTTTCCGAAATGAAATAATCCAGGCCATCGCCATCGGGCAGAATGTTTTTCGATTTCAAACGGCTCATATAGCGCTCTGCTATATGGATATCGGGCATCAAATTTCTTTTTGTGTGCACCAGAAGCCATTTTTTCAGGTTCAATTTCGGGAAACCCGCATTTGGCCGCCACAATCTCAGGCAAAGTAATCGCGAACGCAGGCTACGGTGCAGATCGATAATTAGGTCAAACCGAAATCCGGACAGCTCTTTTACAGTCTTGTTTAAATCGCCTTCAAAAAGATGCAAGTGATCGATATACGGGTTTTCGGAAAGAATAACTTTATATTGTTTTTTGGTAATATAGTGTATTTCGGCATCCGGATAAGCCTTTCTGCATGAGCGTATTGCAGGGCTTGTCAGCACAATGTCACCTATTGAGCTAAATCGGATAATCAGAATATTCCGTATTGTTTGCATCGGCACAAATTTAGAAAATATTTTTACCCTACTTTTGCGCCATGATTTTTTGTGATACGCATACACACCTTTATTTAAAAGAATTTGAAGAGGATCGCGAGGAGGTAATCCGCAGGGCAAAAAATGTTGGGGTCAAATATTTTTTTCTTCCCAATATTGATTCGGGGAGCATTGAGGCGATGTACAATTTACATAATGCTTATCCTGAGAACTGTTTTGCCATGATGGGGCTTCATCCCACATCCGTCAAGGGAAATTTTGAGGAAGAACTGGCAATTGTGGAGCGGGAATTGCGCGGCGGCACATATATTGCTGTTGGCGAAGTTGGGATAGACCTCTATTGGGACAAAACCTACCGCACACAACAATATGAAGCATTTCACCGGCAAATTGAATGGGCTTTGGAAATGAACCTGCCACTAATAATCCACAGCAGGGAAAGCTTTAATGAAATTATGGAAGTGCTGGGCCGTTTTAAAGGAAAACCACTGAAAGGCATCTTTCATTGTTTCTCAGGAACAGCCGAACAGGCAAAACAAATCACCGATAGGGGTTTTTATTTGGGGATCGGTGGTGTACTGACATTTAAAAACAGCAAGCTAAGCGATAGCCTTAGAGATATTCCTGTTGAAAACATTTTATTGGAAACCGACGCTCCCTTTCTGGCGCCGGTTCCGCATAGGGGCAAAAGGAATGAAAGCGCTTATATTCCATTAATTGCCCAAAAACTTGCAGAAATTAAAGGCATGAGTACGGCAGAAGTTGCTGAAATTACAACGGCCAGCGCTTTAAAGCTTTTCGCGATAAATAAATAAAAAAAATGGATAACACATCAATACTGGTCATTTATACCGGCGGCACCATAGGTATGATTCAAAACAAAGAAGGAGCCTTGGAACCTTTTAATTTTGATAATATTTACGAACAGATTCCTGTATTGGAACGATTTAATTATCAAATAGATGCCATTAGTTTTGATCCATTGATCGACAGCTCGGACATGAATCCTGAATTATGGATAGAGCTCGCACGCAGGATTGAGGAGAACTACGAAAAATATGATGGCTTTGTTATTTTGCATGGAACGGACACCATGAGCTATACAGCCTCAGCATTAAGTTTCATGCTTGAAAACCTGTCAAAACCGGTAATCCTTACCGGATCACAGCTGCCCTTAGGCATGTTGCGCACCGATGGAAGGGAAAATTTCATAACCGCCATAGAAATTGCGGCCAGTTATGAGGAAGATACTGCCATTGTTCCTGAGGTATGCATTTATTTTGAGAACAAACTATATCGGGGAAACCGCACCACAAAATTCAATGCGGAAGATTTTGATGCATTTATCAGTCCTAATTATCCGCCTTTGGCCGAAGCCGGTATCCATTTAAAATTTAACCGCCCGAAAATCCAGATTCCCCGTTTTCGCAAATTAAAGCTCAACCTGGCATTGGAGACAAACATCAATATACTCAAGATATTTCCGGGCATACCGGAGCAAACAGTTTATTCAGTTTTGGAAGCGCCCGGTTTGCGCGCCGTAATCATTGAAGCCTATGGCTCGGGCAATACGCCCACAAGCAAGTGGTTTACGGAAGCGGTGCGCCGTGCTGCTGAAAAAGGCATAATAATATTTGTGCTCAGCCAATGCCGCAAAGGGGCTGTGGATATAGGCAAATATCAGGCCAGCATGCACTTAAAACACCCAAACATTACCGGCGGACATGACATCAGTATTGAATCAGCTTTGGCAAAATTAATGGTATTATTAGGCTCATATAGCGACAATGCATTGATCATAGGCAAGCTACAACGTTCGCTCCGGGGCGAATTAACAATGAGCTGATAAAAAGAACAAATATAATTAAGCTTCTAAGTAAGGCAATATCAGCGTTTAGCAAACGTTAAAAGAGAGCGGCAATAAAGCCAAATTCTACATCATTTTCTAATGAGGGAAATTATTTTTTGTATATTAGCAGCCTGATTTTTGGCGTTTTTTACGTTCTTTTACATGGAGAGGTGACCGAGTGGCTGAAGGTGCACGCCTGGAAAGCGTGTGTACGCCAAAAGTGTACCGAGGGTTCGAATCCCTCTCTCTCCGCTGATTATTTATAGATTGAAACTAATCAAAATCACTTATTCAAAATCAATTAAAATAAGCTATGAAAAAGTTTTTTGCACTTTTAGCAATTGCAGGAATTCTGACTTTCGGTGTTTCGAACACGCTTGTGGCACAAGAAGAAAACACTGACCAGACCGTTGATACAACAATGACAACGGCCGACTCAACTATTGTTGAAGAAACAGTAGCTGTTGAAGAAACACTGACCGAGCCAACGGTAGTTGAAAGCCAGTCGTTCCATCAGATCCTCAAAGAAAAATTCATCGAAGGTGACCCTGGATTTATGGGTATTGTATTGCTCGCTCTGGTATTGGGCCTTGCATTGGTAATTGAAAGGATTATTTATCTGAACCTTTCTACAACCAACACCAAAAAGTTACTTAACAAAGTTGAAACTGCACTCGAAACTGGTGGCATTGATGCTGCAAAAGACATTTGCCGTGACACACGTGGACCTGTTGCCGGGATCTTCTTCCAAGGTCTTGACCGTTACAACGAAGGCCTCGAAGTTGTTGAGAAGGCGATCGTTTCTTATGGTGGTGTACTTATGGGCCGCTTAGAAAAAGGCCTCAGTTGGATTGCACTCTTCATTGCTCTTGCTCCTATGCTCGGGTTTATGGGTACTGTAATCGGTATGATCCAGGCATTTGATACAATCGAAGCTGTTGGTGATATCAGCCCAGCAGTTGTTGCCGGAGGTATTAAAGTGGCACTTCTTACTACTGTATTTGGTCTTATCGTTGCTATCATCCTCCAGATTTTCTACAACTACTGTGTAGCAAAAATCGATAGCATTGTAAATGATATGGAAGACAGTTCCATTTCGTTTATCGATATCCTGACCAAATTCAAAGCCACTAAGTAATTTAAACCATTAGTCCTTATTATTATGGATAAGAAATTAATATTAATATTCAAGATCATATCATGGATCATCATGGCACTGGCAATTGTGCTCCAGATCATGGTTCTTGTAAAAGGAAAAGACGGTATTACCGTTGACTCCCCGGTACTCAACAATTTTATAAACCTAAGTTTCATCGCAACAGGCATTGGAGCAATTGCAGCTATATTGTTCCCAATATTCCAGATATTCAGCAATCCCAAAAGTGCAGTCAAAATTTTATTGATTCTTGCCGGACTGGTTATTGTTGGGTTTATTTCTTACAGCCTGGCGGGAAATACATTTAATGATCTGAAACTCGTCAAACTGGAAACTACAGTTGAAGTTTCAAAATTGGTTGGTGCTGCGCTTTATTTCACTTATATTATAGGTGGCCTTGCAGTACTGTCGATCATTTATGCATCTATTTCCAACGCGCTGAAATAAAAGAATATAAACAATGGCAAGTAGAAAGACTCCAGAACTTAACGCAAGCTCCATGGCGGATATCGCTTTCCTGCTCCTGATCTTCTTCCTTGTAACTACTACAATGGACGTTGATACAGGTATCACCAGGAAGCTTCCTCCACCACCGGATCCGAATCAGGAACCGCCGGAGATTAAAGATCGTAACATCTTTAACGTTCTGGTGAATAAATATGACGACCTTTTGGTTGAAGGAAAACCCAGCAGCATTGAAACACTTAAGCAAGATGCCAAGGAATTCCTTTCCAACCCTTATAACCGTGAAGACCTGCCCGAAAAAACAATGCGTTTTGTTGAAGGGTTAGGCGATATATCGGTTTCAAAAGGTGTTATTTCACTTAAGAACGACCGTGGTACGTCTTACGAAATGTACATATCAGTTCAGAATGAGCTAACCGCGGCGGTAAATGAACTCCGTGATGAGCTCTCAAAAGAAAAATTCGGAATGAAATTTGATGACCTGAAGGATGAAGATCAGATCAATGCCATTCAAAAGGCCGTTCCTGTTTCTATTTCCGAAGCTGAACCCGAAAATATAGGAGATAAATAAAATGTCAAGATTCAAATCAAAAGAAGCAAAAGAACTTCCTCCTATTTCTACAGCATCACTGCCTGATATTATCTTCATGCTGCTGTTCTTCTTCATGGTTAGTACAACAATGAGGGAAAACACACTGCTCGTAAAAATCTCTGCCCCTCAGGCTACTGAGGTTCAGAAACTGGAAAAAAAATCACTCGTGAGCTTTATCTATGTGGGCCCTCCAATGCGCACAGCTTTAGGTAATGAATCACGTATCCAGCTCAACGACCAGTTTGCTACTGTTGATGATATCCAAGACTATATCCTTAAAGAACGTGAAGCCCGTGATGAGGCAGACCGTAAGTTCCTTACCACCTCAATGAAGGTTGATAAGGCAACTAAAATGGGTGTTGTTACTGATATTAAACAAGAATTGAGGGAGGTTGGTGCATTTAAGATCAACTACTCCACTCGCAAAAAAGCGCAAAAAGAAAAATAGCATTATTCATATTTCTTATAAAAGCGGAATCCACCAGGTTCCGCTTTTTTTTGCTCCTACCCGGTATCACAGAAAGCAGCTTTTTCCATCAAATCAATCCCACCGATAGTCTTCGATATCCTTTGTTTGATACAGGATGATATAACGGGATGACACTACAAAGGCTGTGTTCCGGATAATACACCCCATTATAAAATAAAACCCTTTATAAAATACTGAAATTCATTTGATTTAAATTAATAATCATTCTAATCCTGAAAGCAGGAAAAGCAAGGCTCTTCTGCCCGAATCAGTTCAGCGTACCGCCTAAACTTCCGGAAACAATATTCCTTTGAGCATTTTGGAAAGTAACGGACAATAAAAAAGACCCACCCTAAAGGATGGATCTCTCCGCACAATAAATAAATGTGTTTAGTTATTAATCCGGATGCCCAGTTGGAATCCCGGATACATTTGGACACGTGTGTTTTTATGTACCTCATCATAAACTGTCCAGGGCACAAATGGAGTTTCAAACACCTGCCCTTTATCGCTGTTTTTTGAAACCAACACGTTCCATGATGCTCCTGCATATAGGCTGAACTTTTCGTGGAACTGCCAGGCAAATGATGTTCTGAATTTGTTCAGTAAATTTAACCTATTGGTAAACCATTCTTCTTCATTCACATGCATTGCCGTAGCTTCAACCGAAAGTGCTGTTTTTTCACTGGTTTTAATCAATGAACCAAAACCTGCTTCCCAGCCCCAATAAACTTTCTCATCATGCAATGAAGCACCTACGCCCAAAATACTGTAAAAAGCCCGTGTTCCAGTTTTAAAACGTAGATTAGTGTACATACTTTCATTTGCCCCGATTTCAAAGGCACGGTACCCATGCTTCACAATACTGATTAACCCAATGGCAACGCCATCAGAAATACTATCGGCATAATTGATTACACCAATCTGCACGCCCTTCACTTTTTTGGCCACATTGATAAAACCGGCAATTTGGGCACCATGAACATCAGCTGTTGCTACGTTTGCGAAGCTTGCTACTTGTCCTCCCTTAGAATCGCCATTGGTCACATTGGCAAAACCGGCTGCCTGAAAAGATTTTGAGTTTCCTTTGACCACATTGGCAAAACCTGCAATTTGTGCGCCTTCCTGTGTGCCATTCGTTACATTGGCAAAACCTGCTGCCTGGAAAGCTTTTGCGCTATCTGTTACTACATTGGAAAAACCGGCAAACATTGCTCCCTGGCTTTTGCCTAAATTCACATTAGCAAATCCCGAAAACTGAGCGCCCTGCATATCTGATTTGATGATACCTGCAAAACCACTGAATTCTACGCCATGCAATCCTCCGTTATAACCCGAAAACAGGTTAATCGAAAAACGGTTGTCGGTGTTCCATGATGCCATACCATTGGTTCCTAAAGGCGTGACAAATGTAATTTGAAAAGGCATTTGTTTCATTTTCGTGCTGTCCATTTCCGAAGCCTTCGCTGTTACGTTAAAAAGGCCCATCAACAAGCACATCATTACTACACTGATTTTTGTCATTCTCTCTTTCATTTTTATCATTATTTTGGTTTGTAATTTCTGTTCGTACTATGATGACACGCTCTTTTGAAATTACCCCTATCGTGATGATGAAAAAAAACTGAAAAGCCAGTATTTTGAAAATCAAACATGTTCTTCAAAAACATAATCCATTATATTTGAAGCAAATAGCACATTAACCATAAAAGAAAAAAATTCGTGTGCACGCATAAAAAGCGAATAAAATTATCTTTGCGTCACTTGATCGAAATGATATCCTGTTTTCTATGGTATTTAGCTCGACATTTTTCCTGTTCTTTTTTTTGCCTCTGGTTTTACTGGGCAATTTTCTACTGAAAAACCAGTGGCGAAATTCATTTTTGCTGCTTGCAAGTCTTGGATTTTATGCCTGGGGTGAATTTGAGCTGGTTTTTTTGATGATGGGCAGTATTGTGCTCAATTATTCTTTTGGCCAAATAATATCAAGGCAAAAGGAGGGAAACAATATAAAGAAGAAAGCCTATCTGGCAGCAGGAATTTCTCTCAATCTGGCGATTTTGCTCTATTATAAATATGTTCATTTTATTCTGGAAAACCTCAGGGCGCTGGGCTTTGAGATTAGCTGGACTGCTGAAGGTGTGCGCCTGCCCATAGGCGTATCTTTTTTCACTTTTCAAAATATTTCCTACTTGGCAGATGTTTATTGGAACAAAGTAAAGGCACAAAAAAACATCATTCGTCTGGGGCTTTATGTAAGCCTTTTCCCTCAGCTGATAGCCGGGCCGATTGTGCGTTATGTCGATATCGCCAAAGAAATTGCACATCGCACGATCAGCAACAGCTTGTTTACCGAAGGCATCATTCGCTTTATCCGCGGACTGGCCAAAAAGGTAGTCATTGCAAATACCGCAGCAGTTATTGTTGATCAATGCTTTGCCCTGCCTGCCGAAGATCTTTCCGGTGCACTTTCCTGGCTGGCCATCAGTGCCTATGCTTTACAGATTTATTTCGATTTTTCGGGCTATTCCGATATGGCCATTGGACTAGGCAAAATGTTGGGTTTCAATTTCCGTGAAAATTTTCTTCATCCCTACACAGCCACATCTTTGCGCGATTTCTGGCGACGGTGGCATATCTCCCTCTCCACATGGTTTCGCGATTACCTCTACATCCCGCTGGGCGGAAACCGAAAAGGGCCCATGCGCACCTACTTCAACTTGCTTTTTGTTTTCTTTATTACCGGTCTTTGGCATGGCGCAAGCTGGAATTTTGTACTCTGGGGCATGTTCCACGGCTTTTTCCTTCTGCTGGAACGCGCCACATCAAACATAAAAATCAAAATACCCCAGTTTTTCAGACATCTATACCTGATTTTGGTTGTGCTTACATCCTGGGTATTTTTCCGCGCCGACAGTCTGGAATACGCCATAAGCTTTGCCAAACAAATGTTCTCTTTTGCGCCCGGAAACGATCCCTATCCCCTGACTTTTCTCAATACATTCTCCATTGTTGTGCTCATTAACGGGATTTTGTTTTCAACGCCGATACGCGGAATCATTGAACGCAAAGCCAAAGAAAAAATGCCCAAAAGCTGGCCGTATTTTCGATATGCTTCTTATGCGGCGCTTTTCGTGATAACGGTTTTGATGCTGGCAGGATCAACCTATAACCCTTTTATTTATTTTCGCTTTTAATATGGAGATGAGCATATTACATATCATCAATCAATCTTCATTTTCTGTTTCGGCAATCCTCAGCCTGATTGATTTCACAAAATTGCTCCATTGGGTTTTCATTTTTCCTGTCCTTCTTCTAATCCTGCTCATTATTAAACTGATTATAAAACGTTCAGAGGGTTCCCTTGGCATCAGATTCGATGTAAATTCTGTTTTTATTGGTTTTTTCTTTTTGATATTGCTTTTGCCCTCATTTGCCAAAATATTGGGCGAAGAATCAAGGCCCACATTTGAAAAGCGAACACTTGCAGAAGAACCGAAAGGCAATTTCGGCAGAGATTTTCCACAAAATTTTGAAAGCTGGTACAGTGATCATTTTGGCCTGCGATCTGAGATGATTTCATTATTTAACAGATTTAAAATCAGTGCATTTAAAGTAAGTCCCATGCCGGAAAAGCTCCGGTTTGGCAAAGATGGGTTTATATTTTATAACGACCGCGCAGACCATATTTATGAAAGTTACACCAAACGAAACCTGCTTAATTCGGCCTCGCTGGCAAAAAAAATCAAGAGGTTAAAAAGCAGGACACGAAAAGCCCGAAAAAACGGGCAGCGCTTTGTTTGCGGTTTCTGGCCAAACAAACACAGTATTTATCCCGATAAACTGCCCCTGTCCATGAAAATGCAGATAAAAAACGGACAATCACTGGCCGATCAGATTGCAGGCGAATTAAAAAGTGAAGGGCTGCATTTTATTGATGTGCGACCTGCAATAAAAACCGCTACCAAAAAGCAACAAACGTATTGCAAACTCGATACACACTGGAATCTATTTGGTGCCTTTGCGGGATATAGCTCCATGATCCAACAAATCTTTGGCCCGGACAGCCTCGATATCTTAACTGAAAAAGATTACAAAATAAGCCGAAAACTCGTCCGAACCGGTGATTTAGTGCGCATGACAGGCGTTGACAGCATCAGTGGATATACTGACAGCATAGCAGTTTTTACGCTGAAAAGTGGGGAAACATATCGTTGGGCCGATGCCGTAAATTTGCCCAAGAATGTTAGTATGACAGTGAACCCAGAGGCCAGAAATAAATTAACGATCCTGATTTTTGGAGATTCTTATCTCGATGCCGCAAAACCCTTTTTCGCCAATGATTTTGAAAGTGTGATATTTTCACGCAGCCCTTATAAATATGAATTGATTGAAAAATTTAATCCCGACATAATTATTCATTGTCCCGTAGAACGATATATAATTTTGCTGTAGATCGTAGTATTCAAAATTTATTTCTTCTTAAAAATTCAGAGCAATCAAGAGGTCAAAAGCCCTAAAACCATCATTTCTTGTACTATAATACAATTTTATTATGGTTATTTTGTATTACACTACAAATAATCATTAAAGTTAGAAAATACAATTAAAATGATACAGCATAACATATTTACAAACTGCTTTCTCGTTTAACAAAAAACAAATCCCAGACCCAAAGGGGAAATTTAATGGACAGAAAACTTAACTTTGATAAGCAATTAGGAAATAAAACCCAATTCCGTCACTTTTTGCATTGTAATACAAAATTATTATAGTATTTTTGCATTACAATGCAAAAAACTTGAAAAAAATGATTCTTCGCAGCATAGAACAAAGCATCATCAAGAAAGCATTCTCCGGCAAAGCCATTATTATTCTTGCCCCCCGCCAAAGTGGAAAAAGCACACTTATGCGCAGCATCCGACAAAAGATCGATAGAAAATCCCTATATCTTGATTGTGATGATCCGCAAACGCGCTCATTGCTTCACAACCAATCTACACCGAACCTCATAAGATTAGCTGGAGATAACGAACTCATCTTTATTGATGAAGCTCAAAGAGTTGAAAATATTGGCCTCACAATAAAACAGATACATGACAATACGGCTAATTGTCAAATTATTGCTTCGGGTTCATCTGCTTTAGAACTTGCCAATAAAATCAACGAACCACTTACCGGAAGGAAATGGACTTTTCATTTATATCCGATTGCATTCGGTGAGCTCAGAAACCATAGCTCATGGTTTGACGAAATAAGATTGCTGGAAACACGTCTAATTTATGGATCATATCCTGATGTAATTAACAATCCGGGCAATGAAAAAGAAATTCTGAACAACCTAAGCGAGAGCTATTTGTATAAAGACATTTTTACTTTTCAGGAAGTACGCAAGCCTCAACTTATTCAAAAACTTTTGCAATTACTCGCTTTTCAAATTGCTTCCGAAGTAAGTTACAATGAACTGGCCAACAACTTACAAGTAAATACCAGAACTATTGAAAAATATATTGATCTACTGGAAAAGGCTTTCGTTATTTTTCGGCTGCCCGCATTAAGCCGCAATAGCAGAAATGAAATCAAGAAAGGAAAAAAAATCTATTTTTATGATAATGGCATAAGAAACAGCTTAATAAGTAATTTCCAATCATTAGACTTAAGAAATGACAAAGGAGCTCTATGGGAGAATTACCTTGTTTCGGAACGCCTGAAACGAAATGCATATACCAATCATTTCTGCAACAGTTATTTCTGGCGCACAACGCAACAACAGGAGATTGACTACATTGAAGAATATGATGGCGTGCTGCACGCATATGAGTTTAAATGGAATCAAAAAAATAATGCCCGTTTATCAAAAACATTCCAGAATACTTATGCAGAACATGAATTTATAATTATTCACAAAGAAAACTATACAGGTTTTATAGATATTCCATAGATAAACTAAAAAGCCCGCAAGCCAATGGTTGCGCCGAGGTATAACTGATGCCAGGTATTTCCGTTCTGTTTGTTCAGCAGTTCCATTCCGCCAAAGTGTGCGCGTGCATCTGCTTTGTCGTCTTCCGTAATCAGATAACGCAGTTGAGGCCCGGTATAAAATTCTGCTCCCTGAAACATCCTGAATATCAGCGTGGGCTGAAACTGCATTAAGTTCCCGCTTAACTCTTCTTTTTCCTGATCCAAAACTGCATGCCAGCTCAAATCAGTTGACAAAGCCCAGTGTTTTCCTTGCAGCAGAACAGATCCGAAACCGGCTCCGGCCTGCATAAACCTTTTCATATCAGAACCAAAGGAAATCACGGAATATAATGCGGGCACTCCTCCTTTATAACTGATATTCAATGGAAACACATCACTGGCAGAAATATCCAGTTTGTGATATCCACGCCATACAAAATTCAACAATCCAATCGGCACGCCACTTTCAACGCTGTCAACTACATTCACAATACCAATCTGCACGCCACGGAGATTTTTTGCAACATTCAAAAAACCTGCAATTTGCACACCTTTGCTGGTTCCTGCACTGAGATTTGTAAAACCGGCAACTCCCACACCATCGGCTTCGCGGCTGTAATTCATAAATCCTGCTATTTGGGCTCCCTTGCTTTTTCCACGTGCGATATTTCCAAAACCGGCAATTTGCACGCCTTTGAGCTTATCAGAAACATTGGCAAATCCTGAGAGCTGCGCCATATTCACATCACCGCCTGCATAATTTCCAAAGCCCGAAAGCTGGAGCATACGTACATCGCCATGCGCCCAATTTGCAAAACCCGATAGCTGTGCACCATCAACATTTTTGGTGGTAATATTCGCGAATCCGGCTAACTGAACGCCGCTCATGCCTCCTTTTAGCGTATTGACAAAACCCGATAGCTGCATTCCCGAAAGTGTATCCATCAGAACATTGCCCCAGCCCGAAAGCTGCACCCCATCAAGGCTTCCGCCCATATAATTAAAGAAACCCGCAGTTTGCCAGCCTTTGCCTTTTCCACCTACAACATTGCTGAACCCGGCAATTTGCAATCCATTTACATCACCGCTGATCACATTGGCAAATCCGGCAATTTCCGTACCGTTCAGACCACCGGCATAACCCGCAATAATATTGAGGCTCAGGTTATTGGTACGTGTTCCGCTCATTTTGTAGTTACTGCCCAAAAATGGCAACAAAGAAACCTGGACAGGCTTATTGTCATAAGTTTTTACGTTTTCTGCGGTAAGTACAGCTTCGCGCGGCACCAGCATTTTTACTACCGGTCTCTGGCTATAGCCTGAAATACTGTCCATTGAAATCGTGCTCAGGTTTTGCGCCACTAGGAGTTTTGGCCAAAGAGCAAGCTCAATCTGACTGAATTGAGTCTCTTTCGGATATAGCAAACTATCCTGATATCCCCTTTTCGAGAACAAAATTGGCAGAGCATCCTTTTTTGATATTAATGTGAAACGACCATCGGCATCGGTTAAAGTGCTCACATTGATTTCCGGCAACAAAACACTTACATCAGAAAGCGGTTTCCCGCCGGAAGCATCTGTTACCAACCCACTGAAATAATAAGTTTTTTCTTTCTTTTTCTTCTTTGGCTTCGTTTCTTGAGGCGGCAAAATGATAACATGTTCATTAACAGCCTTCAGTCGCATTCCTTTCGGGAGAATTTTTTCGAGGACTTTATTGAGCTTTTCATCTTGAGCGAAGACATCAACCTTTTTGCCCTGATCAAAAGTATTCGGATTGTAGGAAAAATACACCTGATTTTCATCTTCAATACGGTCGAGCACAGCCAAAAGCTGTTCGCTACTGGCATTCAGGTTAATCTTACGGTTTAATGGATTTTCCTGGGCCATCATCCGAATGGAAAAACAAAATATTAATGCAGTCAGTAGGTAAAACGTCTTATTTAAAAATTTCATAGCTGTTTGCGCCAATCTCATTCAATTTCAAATCGTGGGTAATACAAATAATTTCCAGGATATCCCTTGCCGATTCATCTTCAAAACGTGCATTAATATTGAGTCCGGAAAGCTCATCCAAATTAAATTCAATCTGAATGTGATATAGTTTTGCAATTTTCCGCAACACCTCTTCAAGATTTGCATTCCGGAAAACCAGGCGCTGGTTCCGCCAAAACTGGCTATCATCAAGTTCTGTTTCCACTTCCCGGGCTTTTGAGCCGCCTTTGGGCAAGAGCGCATCCTGACCTTTGCGTACTATCAGTTTTTCTGCATTATCATCAACAGAACCGAAACTCACCTTACCACGATCCACATTCAGCAAAACCCCTTCCCTGGCCTTTGAATTGAGGTTGAAACAGGTTCCGAGCACTTTGACCTCTGCATCTCCGGCGATAATTTTGAAAGGGAGCTGCTCATTGCGCTGCACATCAAAATAAGCCTCACCGCTCAATTCAAGATTTCGGTTTTCCGTATTAAAAGTAGGCGCAAAAACAATCTGTGTATTCTCATTTAAAGTGATGATGCTGCCATCGGGCAATGTATCCGTAATAATTTCATTTGCAGCTGTTTGAATAATAATCTGATCGCTATCCATACTGTCAAAAACAAAGTAGCTTAACAGAATCAAAACCAAAACTGCGGCAGCGGCAGCAAAATAATGATAGAGTGAGATGTTTCGCCCTTTTTTTTGTGGAACAGCATCAATACGGCTTTCTAATTTCTCCCAGGCCGCATCCACATCAAAAGGCAGATCAATGAGCATATTGGATTTTTCCCAGACAAAACGCAGTTGATCCAACTCTTTTTTATTTGCATCGCTTTGCGCAAGCCAGAGCGCAACTTGTTCACGCACAGAAGTATCAGCATCTCCATTGAGATAACTGAGCAGGATTGCTTCATCGATATGCATGTTTGCTTTGCTCATTTAAAAATTCCCTCTCCTATTGATGACACTTAAAACCGTTTTTACCCCCATGGCTTTGATTCATTAAATATTTGGGCGATCAGCAGCAACAACAAAGGCATATACTCCCGGAGCTCTTCCTTCAAAAATTTCAGCGCTTTTCCCATTTGATTTTCAACAGTTTTTATAGAAATGCCCAATTGTTCCGCAATTTCCCTGTTTTTCAAACCCTCGTAGCGGCTAAGCAGAAAAATATTTTTACGTTCGGGCGGCATCCGGTGAATAGCCTTATGGATTTTGACTTTCAGTTCATTTTCCAGGGTTTGGCTATCAGAGGAGTTCCCTGGTTCCTGTTGATTTTTCAGATAATTGCGGTAGGCTTTTTCCACATCGAGATGTCGGTTCCGGTTCAGGCAGTGGTTGCGCACCGCACGAAACAAGTATGCCTGACGGGATGTGCGCAGCTCATTTTTATCATGCTGCTCCCAAAGCCGAAAAAAAGTATCCTGCACGGCTTCTTCTGCATCGGACTTATTGTTGAGATACATAAAAGCATAGGCACAAAGCTTTTGATAATGCCCCTTAAAGCACTGCTCAAACGTTTGTTTATCCGGAAATAATAATTGTACCGCTGTTTCCTGCTCAATCATACTAAAATTCCCAATGCTTCAATATTTATGCCGCAAAATTAAAGATATAGCACGATTGCTACAAGTTATATTATCAAAAACGGGAAAACAGTCAGTTTTTAATAAACGTACCCCTTACATCAATAATCCCAAAAACACACACTAAATGAGGTCATGACAGATCAGGCCATTGAAAAAATCCTTATTTTTGATATCCTAAACGAATGCTATGGAAATTATTAAAACTGATATACAGGATTTGCTTATAGTAAAACCGCGGGTTTTTGAAGACGAACGCGGTTATTTTTTCGAGTCATACAACCGTGATGTTTTTGCTGCCAATGGTATAGAAAACAAGTTTTTACAGGACAATGAATCCAAATCGAAGAAAGGCGTTTTGCGTGGCCTCCATTTTCAGAAACCACCTTACGCTCAAGGAAAACTCGTACGGGTAATGAAGGGGTCTGTGCTGGATGTTGCTGTGGATATCCGTAAAGACAGCCCGACCTATGGCAAATGGGCTTCCATCGTGCTCACCGATAAAAATAAATTTATGTATTGGGTGCCGCCCGGATTTGCGCATGGTTTTGTAACCCTGGAAGATGACACGGTTTTTTTCTACAAATGTACTAATGTATATAACAAAGAATCAGAAGGTTCTATCCGTTGGAACGATCCTGACCTGAATATCGACTGGGGCATCGAGAAGCCTGTCTTATCCGATAAAGATCAGGTTTCCCCATTGTTTAAAGACTTTGTAAGTCCTTTTTAAACAACTATTTACTAAAGTCTAAGGTAAAAAACACCATCTAATCCCGATTATGCCGGTTTCTGTTTTCGATTAATTACGAACAGAAATCAAATAGAAGCTATGTGAATGATTGCATTCGCACAACAAACAATGCTAATGGATGTTATCCATATAGCCTGAAAAACTAAAATGGATTTATAAAATGGACAGATCATTATTAAAAAAAATTGCAATATTTTCCATCCTTCCTATTTTAGGAAGTACAATCATAATTCTGGCCGGAGCCGGGCAAGAACCGGATCACAGCCTTGACCAAAAAGAAGAAAAACTTCGGAAGGAATACCATGTTCTTACGCCCGAACTCCCCGAAAAAATGACATTTGCCAGCGAGAATGTTCCGCTCAACCTTTTCTATGTGCGCGAAAGCTTAGACCGTGAACTGATTGTAAACACTTATTTCCACTCCTCTACGATCATGCTTTTTAAAAGGGCATACCGTTATTTCCCAATCATTGAGCCCATTTTAAAGCAAAAAGGCATCCCCGAAGATTTCAAATACCTTGCTTTGATCGAAAGCGGCCTGCGCAATGTCGTATCTCCCGCAGGAGCGGCAGGATACTGGCAATTTTTAAAAACAACCGGAAGAGAGTACGGCCTGGAGGTAAATAAGTATATTGATGAACGATACAATTTGGTAAAAGCCACACACGCCGCCTGCGAATACCTGAAAGACTCATATGAGATTTACGGAAATTGGGCTCTTGTTGCTGCCGCTTACAATGCAGGAAAAAGCCGTATAAAAAGAGTGCTTGAAAATCAAAAAACAGATAATTATTACGAACTCTACCTGAATACCGAAACCGGACGTTATGTGTATCGCATCTTAGCAATCAAACTGATTTTTGAGAATCCACAGGATTATGGTTTTTACTTACGCAAAAGTGATTTCTATCCGGTAATCCCAACTTATACCGTAAATGTGGATACTACTATAAATGATTTAGTAGCTTTTGCCCACAAATTCGACATTAGCTACCGCGAGCTCAAAGAATTTAATCCTTGGCTGCGTGCACCGCAGATGCCTGACAAATCACGCAGGCTTTATACCATCACGCTTCCTCAAAAAGGATATACCGACTATAACGATCGTTTGAAAAAACCAAAAGATAAAGGTGACTTTTTTGAAGGAATGAAGTAATTTCGCCGCTTCAAAGGCTGGCCGGTATGAAGGAAGAAAAAGATTTACTGTTACAAAACGAAGCCAATGGGGAAATGCTCCACATTGAAGGTGCGCGCATGCACAATCTTCAAAATGTAAACCTGGAAATCCCACGAAACCAGCTTGTTGTTATTACAGGCCTGAGTGGGAGCGGCAAATCATCCCTGGCTTTTGATACCATTTATGCCGAAGGACAAAGGCGCTATATGGAGACCTTTTCGGCTTATGCCCGCCAGTTTATCGGAAATCTGGAGCGCCCCGATGTGGACCGCATAACGGGATTGAGCCCGGTGATCAGCATCGAGCAAAAAACCACCAGCCGCAACCCAAGATCCACTGTAGGTACCATCACGGAGGTTTATGACTTTTTGCGTTTGCTCTTTGCACGCGCATCGGATGCATACAGCTACAATACCGGAAAAAAAATGGTGCGCTATTCTGAAGACCAGATTATCAACCTGATTTATAAAACATATGAGAATCAGCGTATTTATGTGCTTGCACCGCTGGTAAAAGGACGTAAAGGGCATTATCGTGAACTTTTTGACCAAGTGCTGCGGCAGGGTTATATTAAAGTGCGCGTGGATGGGAAAGTACGCGAAATTGAGCCCCGTATGCAGCTCGACCGCTACAAAATACATGATATTGAAGTGGTTGTCGATCAGATAAAACTTGATGAAAAATCGCTGCAAAGATTGCGTAATTCCATTCGCACTTCGCTAAGCCTGGGAAAAGGTTTGTTGATGGTTGCTTCATATGATGACGAAAAAGTGCGGCATTTCAGCAAGCACCTGATGTGCCCCGATACCGGACTTTCCTTTGATGAACCCGAACCCAATACATTTTCGTTCAACTCTCCTTACGGAGCCTGTCCGCGCTGCAACGGTTTGGGCGAAGTTTCGGAAATCGACCTCAACAAAATCTTTCCCGATAAAAGCCTCAGCATCAAAAAAGGCGGAATTGCACCGCTTGGCGAATACAAAAACAACTGGATTTTCAGCCAGATGGAAGCAATTGGGCTGCGCTACGGTTTTGACCTGAACACAGCAGTGGAGGATATTCCCGATGAAGGCATCAATACAATTTTGTATGGATCGACCGATGGTTATAAGGTCCAAAAAGAATTTATGGGCGTTACCAGCACCTATACGCTTAATTTTGAAGGTGTTGTGAATTTCATCCTGAATCAGGCACAGGAATCGCCCAGCAAAAATATACAGAAATGGGTAGGCGGTTTCCTCAACAAAATCCCCTGCCCGGAATGCGGTGGCGCACGACTAAAAAAGGAATCACTCTATTTCAAAATTGACGGTAAAAATATTGCTGAATATGCGCAGATGGATTTGCAGCAGCTTTCCGATGCCATTAACGGATTGGAAAATACGCTCGACAAAAGGCGCCGCGATATCGGAAAAGAAATCATCCGCGAACTGCAGAGCCGTTTGAAATTCCTTCTGGATGTTGGCCTGGATTACCTCAACCTCAACCGTTCGGCCAAAACGCTCTCGGGCGGTGAAAGCCAGCGCATCCGTCTGGCGACACAAATTGGCTCTCAACTTGTTGGTGTGCTGTATATTCTGGATGAACCCAGCATTGGCCTGCACCAGCGCGACAACCAAAGGCTGATTGATTCGCTGAAACAATTGCGTGATATTGGCAATAGCGTCATTGTGGTGGAGCACGATAAAGACATGATCCTTTCTGCCGACCATGTCATTGATATTGGTCCGGGCGCCGGTGTAAACGGAGGAAAAATCGTTGCTCAAGGTTCGCCAAACCAAATGCACCAATGCGATACGCTTACCTGCGCATATCTGAGCGGCAAAAAGGAAATTGAAATCCCTGAAAAACGCAGGGAGCGAAACGGTAAAGCCATCATCCTGAAAGGCGCCAAAGGCCATAACCTTCAAAATGTCGATCTGGAAATCCCCCTGGGCATAATGATCGGAATTACGGGCGTCAGCGGAAGCGGAAAATCCAGCCTGGTTAATGCGACCCTCTACCCTATTCTTGCCGCACATTTTTACCGTTCGGAGAAAAAAGCCCTGCCCTATGATTCCATTGAAGGTTTGGAGCATATCAATAAAGTCATTGAAATCGACCAGTCGCCTATTGGCCGCACTCCCCGTTCCAATCCGGCAACCTATACCAAAGTTTTCGACGAAATCCGCAAACTTTTTGCCCAATTGCCCGAAGCACAAATCCGTGGCTACAAACCCGGGCGTTTTTCCTTTAACGTAAAAGGCGGACGTTGCGAAACGTGCAAAGGAGCTGGTGTCCAGGTTATTGAAATGAATTTCCTGCCCGATGTTTATGTGCTTTGCGATAGTTGCAACGGCAAGCGTTATAATCGCGAGACGCTGGAAGTTCGTTACAAAGGGAAATCGATTAATGATGTGCTGAACATGACCATCAACCAGGCCGTGAAATTTTTTGAGAACATTCCGGCTATTTTACAAAAAATCAAGACTTTGCAGGATGTCGGCCTGGGTTATCTTACTCTGGGGCAGCAATCAACAACCCTGAGCGGCGGAGAGGCGCAGAGGGTAAAACTGGCCACAGAACTCTCCCGGCGCGATACCGGAAAAACGCTCTACATACTCGACGAGCCTACAACCGGGCTTCATTTTGAAGACGTAAAAGTGCTGATGGACGTTTTGAGCAAGCTGGTTGCCAAGGGCAATACGGTTATGGTGATTGAGCACAATATGGAAGTGATCAAAGTTGCAGACCATATTATTGATCTTGGCCCTGAAGGCGGAAGGCGTGGCGGAAAAATTGTTGCTGCCGGAACGCCCGAGGAGGTTGCAAATAATCCTGAAAGTTTGACGGGTACATTTTTGAAATTGGAACTCAAGCATTAATTTTGCCCTCCGTTATGAACACTGCCATTTTACTCACAGGAAGCAACATTTCCCCCAGGAGGGATTATCTGAAAAAAGCTTCAGAAGCAATAGTTCGGCAAATCGGGCAAATATTCAGTATATCATCCATTTACGAAAGTGAGGCATGGGGTTTTGACGCAGATACATCTTTTATGAACCAGGTTGTTTGCGTAAAAACCACTTTGGATGCCGGCCGGATTCTGGAACAAATCCACGCCATTGAGTATAATTTGGGCCGCAAACGAAATACCGACGGCACTTATTCTTCCCGCACCATTGATGTGGATATTCTGTTTTTCAATGACGAAATCATCAAAAATGAAAACCTGGAAATCCCGCATCCCAGGCTGCACGAACGTATGTTCACCTTAAAACCCCTACAGGAAGTGGCGGCCGGTTTGATTCATCCGGTATTAAAAAAACCTGTTGAAAAACTTTTGCAGGAATGCACCGACCCAATTCGTGCCGAAATCGCCGATAAGTTGTAAATTCGTGCCATGTCCTACAACTACATTGCTATCGAAGGAACAATCGGTGCCGGAAAAACCAGCCTGGCCAAAATGATGGCGCTGGATTTCAATGCCAAACTGGTTTTGGAAGAATTTGAAGACAACTCTTTCCTGCCCAAATTCTATAAAAACCCCGATAAATATGCGTTTCCACTGGAGCTCTCCTTTCTGGCCGAACGCTTCCAGCAGCTCCGTTCGCAACTCGCCGCACAAGACCTCTTCCACGATTTTACCATCTCGGACTATTTCATCAACAAATCATTGATTTTTGCGCGGAAAACATTGCCCAGCGATATTTACAGTCTCTATTCCAACCTGTTTGAGATTATCAGTTTATCGCTTCCCCGCCCGGAGCTTTTGGTGTATTTGTATATGCGCGTGGATCGGCTTCAGGAAAATATCCGCAAACGTGGACGCCACTACGAACAGGAAATCGAAGACAGCTATCTCGAAAATATCCAAAGCGGATACCTTGAATTCCTCCGCAGGCAGGAAAATATGCGCATCCTCATCATCGATACCAATAAACTGGATTTTGTGGCCAATCCTGCAGATTATAAGAAACTCACGGAGGTGATTATGCAGGAGTATGATATTGGGGTAAGGGAGGTGATACTTTAAAAGCAGCCCAATTTGCGACAAAAAAATATCTTGCTTACCTTTGGAAAACATTCTGGCACTATACATAATGGAAGAAAAAAAACAGAAAATATCAAAGCGGATAAGAACTGTTATATCTGAAATCGACAAAGAGGCCGAGATCATACTATTTGGTTCACGTGCACGTGGAGACGAACATAACAACTCTGACTGGGACATCCTCGTAATAACCTCCTCCAAAGCAGATTTTGCCCTTGAAAAAAAATTCCGGGACAGTATATACGACATTGAACTGGATACTGGTGAAGTTCTTTCGCTTTTGGTTTACTCAAAATTAGATTGGAAGCAACGACAAAACATTAGCCCATTTTATCAAAATGTACTGAAAGAAGGGATTGTTTTATGAAAATGGAAGACCGAATTAGTTATGCGAAACACCGTTTAACAACTGCGTTTAACACACTCGAAGCGGCGCGTTTACTGGCTAATAACGGGTATTGGAATTCTAGTATCAATCGCTTATATTATGCTGCATTTTACGCTGTCAACGCTTTATTGGTTTTTAATGAAATTGACATAAAATCGCATACAGCTGTAAAAAGCAATTTTTCACTCCATTTTATAAAAACGGGTGTTTTTCGGAAAGACTATGGTCGCTTATTTTCACAACTCTATGACTGGAGACAAAAAAGCGACTATGACAGCATGGTAGAATTTGAAAAGGAAGAAGTTGAGCCATTAATTGAGATTGTTAACGAGTTTATCGATGCACTAAGCAGGTATATCGAATCAAACACCTAAAACACATAACCCTCTTTAACTGGAACGGGTCTATAATGTCAGGGTTCCGGCTCAGAATGTTCGAGATTGAAGCTATCAGCAGAACAACACTGAGGAGATCGGTCATCATGGACAGAAATTAACTAAACCCGCTCCAAAACAGTTTTAATCAGGCGTTTCATATGTGGATGATAGTCCTTGCTGAAGGTTTGTGTGCGGCGGTTTGCAATGGCCACACAAATTGTCAGGCATTTATGTCCAAGCAATTTGCCAAGTCCATAAAGTGCGGAAGTTTCCATTTCGAAGTTTAGGATACGCTTATCACCAAAGGCAAAGCTCTCTATTTTTTCGTTCAGCTCGGGAAACGCAAGTCCGGCGCGCAGCTGACGTCCCTGTGGCCCAAAAAATCCCGGTGCAGTAGCGGTTACTCCTTGTTTCATATCATATGCGATGCGATGCAACAATTCATCATCTGCTGCTGCGGCATAAGGATAGGCCAGTTTTTCACTCCAGTTGCAGTGTTCTATGAATGCTTCAGACATATCATCATGCAAAACACCCTGAGGGCAATGGTAGTAATTCAGCAGGCCATCCAGTCCAATGCCGGTATCCGAAGCCACGAAGCTATCGACCAAAACATTGTCCTGCAAACCTCCGGAAGTTCCCATGCGAATGATAGTCAATGCGGTATGTTCTTTTTTGGGGCTACGGCTTTCAAAATCAATATTTACCAGTGCATCCAGCTCAGTTAAAACAATATCGATATTATCGGTACCCATTCCGGTGGACATGGCCGTGATGCGTTTGCCTTTATACAAACCAGTTTGTGTAAATATTTCCCGGTTTTGTCCTTCATATTCGATTGAGTCAAAGAAAGAAGAAATCATTTTAACCCGACCCGGATCGCCCACTACTAAAATTTTATCAGAAATATTTTCCGGTTTCAGTTTCAGGTGATAAATACTGCCGTCGGGGTTGAGGATCAGTTCCGATTCCTTTATATTTTTTGCCATAGTATTCTAATTTGCATGATTTTAGCTGAACTTTTTGACTAAAACGCTGTATTAATAATAGATATTGTAACGCAAACAAAAGTAGCAAGAAATGGCGAGTCGAAACAACGTAATTGTGCCTTGTTTAAATAAAAGTGCTGAAACTGAGCTATGGGCAGCCAATTTTGCCCGTCAGATCAAAGCATCACTGATTATTTTAAAGCAGGAAGGAAAAAAGGGGCTGCTCAGCAAGTTTATCGCAAAAAAAGAATTGAAAACCGAGAACTCTGAGGCGGCGTATAAGAGGGCAGAATATCTTGCCCAAAAATTTGATATTGAAGTACATCTGGAATGGGTTCAGCATTCTTATGCAGATATTTTGCCGGAATTGATCAAAAGGCACAATGCCGGATTTATTGTTTTAAATGCCTTAACAGAAGAAGGCAAATACAATCCGCAAGTCAGTAAAATTCTGGCAAAAACTGAGATTTCTGTAATCAGTTTACGCCCTGGCATTGAATTTGAGCCTGTACGCCATGTTTTGCTCCCCTTGGATTTGACGCCCGAATCGAGGCAAAAAGTCAGCAAAGCCCTTGGCCTCGCACGATTATTCCAGGCGGAAGTAAGTTTGTTTTCCAATCTTTGGGATGTGGATGACAAGGAAATACGGATGCGTTTGCAGCTACAGATGAAACAAGTACGAAGTTTCCTGATGGAAAACAAGATCAAAGTACACCAAAAACTGATCGAAAATCCGAACATCAGGGAATCGGCCACGCCAACACTGCAATACCTTAAGGCCCACGAAGAAATTAATATGCTTTTGATTATGGCACGGAGCAATTCTGTGTCCATACTGAACAAACCTTCGGCTGAGCTTATAAAAATCATCAGTAGCGCCAATGTTCCGGTGCTCTGTGTTGTGCCCAAAATAATTGGCGATACAAGTATGCGGTCGTTTTAAGCTCCGCATTTTATTGATATGCAATTATTTAAATTAATATTTGTTTTCTCTCTTAAGCGTATTTTGCTCGGCCAGCTTGCGTAAATACCAGTACCAGGGAAATTTATCTTTTTCACCAAAACGCAGCACAACTATATTCTCTGAAGGCCAAATAATAATATATTGCCCTAAAATTCCCTGAGCCATTCGCATATCGTCCGGCTCCAAAAGATATGCATATGAATAGTAAGTATTATTTAAGACGGTATCCCTCAATTGCCGCCCTTTATCATAGGCCCACCATTGATTATGATACCGAAGGGATCTGCTCGCTTTACTTCGATAAGCGGAATCCGGCTTCATTTTTAAGGTTCCTTCTACCCATTCTTCCGGCACAATCTGTTTTCCATTCCATGCACCATTGTGAAGATAAAGGCTTCCAAATTTTGCAAAATCAATTGCTCTGGCATTAATACCGCAAAATGCTTTAGCCGTTTTATGCTTCTTGCTGTCGAGGCTCCATGAAGCATCCGCCTCCGCTCCCATCGGCTGCCAGATTTTTTGTTCCATATAATCTGCAAGGCTCTTACCTGTAGCACTTTCCAGGATCAATCCAAGAATTTGCGTATCACCACTAGAGTAATCAAAATCTCCTCCGGGTTCTGATTCAACTTTAAATTTACTCACGATTTTCTTTAGATTTCGTCCATAATAGAGCTTTGCAATTTCTGCAGATGGATTGCTGTAATTTTCGCGAAACCGTATCCCCGACTTCATATCCAGCAGATGCTGTATGCGGATGCTGTCCATTCCTTTGTCCTTCATCCACGGCAGGTAGTCCGCCATAAAATCATTCGTAGATTTGATATAGCCTTCATCGATTGCAATACCGATCAAAGCGGAAACAAAACTTTTTGCAATGGAGAATGAAGTAACGATAGTCTCTCTGTTATTATCACCAAAATATTCTTCCATCAAAATGCTGTCGTTACGAATAATAATGATTGCCTGTGTTTTGCTTTTCCGCATATTTTTGAGGTAGCGCTCCTTATAGGGCTCAGGAAAACTGACCTCACTATTAGCCTGACTATTGTCCGGATAGGCCGGATAATAAAAAATCTCATCTGATTTTTTTATTGGGGCATTATGAAACTTTTTATAATCATCCGCATCGGCAAAATTCCAAAAAACAAAACGCCCCAGCTGACAGGAGCTTAAAACAAGAGAAAGCAACAGGAATACAACTACTTTTTTCATCGTTTAAGGTTTATTTTCGAGTGATTTTTGTTTTATCCAGCCAAGTTATGAAAAAGTAGTCTCCAAAAACAAAAAAACCGCCCATATTGAGCGGTTTAATTTTCAGCTTGCATGTGCGGTCAACATGCAATCTTTTAGAGTTGTTTTTTGGCAAGATAGAAATCTACCATTTCATAATCACTATTTTCGCGTTCTTCCATTGCAGCGAGATTTGTTGGTGGAGGCACAATTACCTTATCACCGGGCTGCCAGTTCAGCGGAAGCGCAACTTTATGTTCGTCAGCAGTTTGCAGACCTTTCAATACGCGCACTATTTCGTCCATATTACGTCCAACATTGAGCGGATAGTACATAATCAGGCGGATCTTTCCATTTGGATCGATGAAATATACGGCGCGGACGGCTGCGGTTTCATGCTCGCCCGGCTGAAGCATACCATATAATTTGGACACCTTCATGTCGATATCGGCGATGATCGGGAAATCGAAATAAACTCCGGTATTTTTCTTCACATTGTTCACCCAGGCCATATGTGAGTGAATACTATCAATGCTCAAACCCATTAGTTTTGTGTTCATGGCATCAAATTCGTCTTTGCGCTCAGCAAAACCCGACATTTCTGTGGTACAAACCGGGGTAAAATCTGCAGGGTGCGAGAAAAGAATCACCCAGCTACCTTTATTGTAGTCTGAAAATTTCATTCTTCCGGTTGTAGTGTCTGCTGTAAAATCCGGTGCCATATCACCAATACGGGGCATTTGATAAACTTGTTCTTCCATTTTAATTTGCTTTTTAAGGTTATGTATTTGTTTGTTTTTCTGATGCAAAAGTAGCACGAAACACAAACATAAGTCAAATTGATAATTTCTATGACTGCATAAATAAAATTTATATCTTTGCGGAAACGAATTGGATATGACCTTATTACAACTGGAATACATCATCGCGGTAGATACCTACAGAAGTTTCACGGAAGCATCGGAACACTGTTTTGTGACGCAGCCCACCTTAAGCATGCAAATCCGCAAGCTGGAGGAAGAGCTTGATGCGCAATTGTTTGACCGCAATTACAAACCTGTTCGCCCCACCGAAGCCGGCAGGCTCATAATCGGGCAGGCGAGGAAAGTTGTGAATGCCATGGGCAGGCTTAATGAAATTGTTGGAGAACTGCGCAATGAAATCCCCGGGGAAATAAGCTGCGGCATCATCCCAACCATCGCGCCCTATATTTTACCTTCTATCCTTCAGAAAAAGAACAGCATACTTCCGGAAGTCAGGCTGGATGTTGCCGAAGAAACCACCGAGAACATCGTAAACCGCATCCGCCAAGACCAGCTGGATATGGGCATTTTGGCTACACCTCTGGAGGAAGACGGTTTGCGGGAGCACCCCTTATATTATGAACCCTTTGTCGCTTTTTTTCATCAGGACCATCCTTTGCTGGCAAAAAAGCGCATCAAAAGCACGGACATTTCACTCGATGATATGTGGCTGCTCACCGACGGCCATTGCTTCCGCGATCAGGTAATCAATTTTTGCGGCTTGGGCGGTAAAACAGCACATCCCGGGCTGAATTATACAACAGGATCACTCGACTCCATCGTTCGCGTGGTACACAAAAGCAGTGGCTATACATTGCTGCCGCTTCTCGCTGCCGAAGAACTTCCCGAACAGTTAAAAACTCAAATCCGTCATTTTGAACCGCCAATTCCGGTGCGCGAAATAAGCATCATCACCCGCGACGATTTCCTGAAAGTAAAGCTGATTGAAAAAATCAAAAAAATCGTTCTGGAAATTGTTCCGGAAAAACTACATAGCGAAGATGATGAAGGGGAGCGCATCCCGATATTACATAAGAATGATTAAAAACGGCACAAATTTTGAATAAATTAATGCTGTCCTAAAAGATTTTTAACAAAGGAACAATCCGAAAATCATCTTTTGGGTTTAATTTTGCACTAGAACTACAACAGAATGATCAAAAAATATTTCATACAACTCCCACTGATACTCCTGATGCTCACACCTTTTCTGAATCAGGCACAGGATTTCCGATCCATTGACAACAATGCTTTTAAGAAAAGTGAATATCTGAAGATGCGGGTTTATTACCGTTCGTGGATTACCGGAAAAGTTACGGCCGGCTATGCCGATATGACCATTACAGAGGAAGACAGCCTATTCCACGGACGCCCGACTTACCATGCCGTTGCCACTGGGAAAAGCGCCAAATTCTACGATTGGTTTTTTAAGGTTCGCGATCATTTCGAGTCCTATTTTGATAAGGAAGCTTTTCGCTCCTATTATTTTATGCGGCGCACACGCGAAGGCGGCTATAAAAAAGATGACGATATTCATTTCAATCCCAAGCAATTGACAGCAACAAGCCGAAAAGCAACAATTCCAACGCCATTGCATATCCAGGATTTTGTGAGTGCCGTATATTTTGCCCGCACACTGGACTTCAAAAACGCCAGGCCCGGCGAAACTTTTCCCATTGATTTTCACTTAGACGATTCGGTTTATGTGAGCATTGTGCGCTATGAAGGCATTGAGGACATCAAGATAAAAATGGGGAAATTCAGGGCATATAAATTTGCGCCCATGATGGCTACAGGAGAGGTTTTTAGCGATGAATACCCGATGTATGTCTGGGTTTCGGCCGATGAAAACAAAATCCCGCTTAAAGCGGAAAGCAAGGTAGTTGTAGGCTCGGTCGCAGCAGAACTGGTGGAATACAAAAACCTTTTACATCCACTGGATGCACGAATCGAAGATGATTAATCACCGGCTTTTACCACACTCTTTATAAAGCTTCTTCAATATTTTTCCGCCGCAGTTTTTAAATCCGGGCGTTCCGAATTCGAGGCGGCTCTCAATAATTTCAATTAATTCCGGTTTTAATTCCGGTTCCAACTGACTGATATTATATAGTATCTGCATACTGAAAATCTGCACGGCGGCAGGCTTGTTCCCCATGACAAATTCGCTGCAGCATTCGTAAACTTGCCCCAGGTATTCTTCAGGCAAATCGCGTTTAGCAAGCATTTTTGTCGCTTGTCGCTGAAAGGAAGTATGTTTAAAATGAGGCAATTTATTAATTAGCGGAATCACATAAGGCGCTAACCAGCCGGGATGTTTGTCCACACAAAATTCAGCCACCCAGGCGGCATTCCTTCCTGCACGGCCGGGATCTTCCAGCATTATTTCCATCAAAACAGGGAAAAATTCCGGTTTCTCCAGAATTAAATGTGTGTGCTCATCCACAAGCATACGCCCTGCAGGTGCATCAAGTTTTTTGAGTAACTCAGATTTTACATCCATAAAACCCAAAACTATTCGTCATCTTCAAAATAATCCTGCAAACTGCCCATATATACACCTTCCCAGCCTTCAACCATATTTTCCCAGGCTTCACCGGGGATGTTAGTGTGCCGCACCTCTACAGAAGTGCTCGAGCCGACCTCATGCAATTTGATGGTAAGGATGCTTTGAGAATCTTCATCAAAAAACCATTCCTGCACAATTTTTTTGTTGGGCACCAATTCAATAACCCGTCCGGTAATTGCGCCGTCCCACATCGAAAACTCTGTTCCCGCCTCGGCTTTCATCATGGCCTTTTCCCCGGTCCAAAGCTCTATTGTAAACTCATTAGTAAGCGCCATATACACCTCTTCGGGTGGCGCAGGTATCTTGAAATATTTTTTATAATCAGGCATATTGCTGCTTATTTTGTATATTGATCAATTACACGACTGATCGCATCCTGGCAAACCGGACAAAAATCATTGCTGTTGCGGCTGTACATGATGCAATCGAGATATGGACGGTACATTCCATATTGCAGATAACCTCCACCTTCGTACGCACCAACTTTCCCTTTATATTTTTCCTGCTCAATCATTTTTGTTTCGCCATCGCGCTGGCGTATAAAAAGGGCTTCCACTTCTGATTCAGGCACTTTTGCGGCGCGCAGCTGTTTCCGCTCCTTCTGGATTTCCATACTGAAGGCATCAAATTCTTCCTTATTCCATGGAGTTGGAATGGGCGTGCCTTCCTTCACAAGATGTTTCCATTTGAGTTCGTCCGGATTGAACAGTGCCGTAATATTAGCTTCCCAGGGCTCCACTTTGGGCGGTTGCATTTCATACGACACTGCTGAAGTGTAATATTCATCGGCCAAAGCTGCAAAATGATGTCCGAATTCGTGAATGAAAATATAATCGGAAAATTTATTATCGGTAGCAACCGTGGCATAAAGACGGTAAATCCCACCACCGCCATAGGTTTTTTCATTCACCAGGATATACATAAACTCATAAGGCACATGCGATGCCGCATCGCGCACAGCACGATTGTCGTAGGTCAGGGCATAGCGTTCCGAATCGAAAGCGCTGTAACTCATGCTCAGGGGCGTACGCCGAAAAACGCCCGGGTGTGGTTTGTTCACTCCACTTTCGCCGGCAGGAGTTTCTACGGCACGCACGTTAAAATCATTTTTGCGCGATTTAAAAGGCTCTACTTTAAAAAGCTCTGCGGTTAAGCGTTCTATATCGGCATGGAATTTATCCATTTCTTCAGCGGTATAACCATCACCGAGAATGACGATATCCACTTTTTCCTGCGCAGGGCCATTGACCATTAAATCCCATGTTTCATATTCTTTGGGCAGCGGTGCGGGGTTCACTTTGCGTGATGCCGGATCAATTTCCGTGCGGTAAACCTCATTAAAATTATTTTTGCCGTCACGTTTTTTAACAATCAATGTCACCGGATTTTTTGGCCATGGAAAACGCACACTTTCATGAAAGCTGCTCCATTCATTTTTTGCCTCCGGAATACTTTGCCATTCTCCAAACACGCTGGCAAAACCCCGGCTGTAGAGCAACTGATCCGTTTCGGCATCGTGCACTTCAAAAAAGTAGGGGCCAAAATTAAGCGGATCGGTCAGTTTCGTAAGGCTCCCCGCCCAGGGGCCGTCATTCACAATGCGATCCATTGCAAAATGCTCTTCGCCGGCCGTTCCCGGATGAAAATAATCATAGCGCATGGTTTTATTTTCAAACCAGTCGTCGAAATTAATCTGTTGTGCCCAAATGCTTCCGCAAAGAAATAACAATAAGGCAGAAAGGGAAAAATGACGTTTCATAGATGGTTGTTTGAATGGTTGAAAGGCAAAAATAAAGCTTTCATGGCAATATGGCCGCATACAATTTGTACTTTTGCTATAATCCAAACAATGATGAAAAAAGATGAAAAAAACACTTGACCTCCGCAGCGATACCGTAACCCGACCTACAGCAGCAATGAAAGAAGCGATGATGCAGGCGCCTGTTGGCGATGATGTTTTTGGGGAAGACCCGGGCGTAAATGAACTGGAAAAATTTGCGTCTGAATTATTTGGCATGGGCGGGGCACTTTTCTGTCCTTCGGGCACGATGACCAACCAAATTGCCATTCGCGTGCATTGCCGTCCGGGCGACGAAGTGATTTGCGATAAACTTTCGCACATTTATCATTATGAAGGCGGGGGAATTGCTTATAATTCAGGGGCATCCGTACGTTTGCTGAACGGCGACCACGGACGATTTACCGCTGAAGATGTTGCCGCCAACATCAATAATCCGGAAGACATCCATTTGCCACTGAGCCGGATGGTTTCAACAGAAAACACCTGCAACAAAGGCGGAGGAAGTATTTGGAGTTTTGACCAGGTCCTTCCCATTGCAGCGCTTTGCCACCAAAACGGCCTGGCCTTTCATTTGGATGGCGCCCGGCTTTTTAATGCCCTTGTAGAAACCAAAGAAAAACCCGAAGACTACGGGAAAGTTTTTGACAGCATCAGCATTTGCCTAAGCAAGGGACTGGGCGCGCCTATTGGTTCATTGCTTTTGGGCGATGAAGCATTTATAAAAAAATCGCGCCGTGTGCGCAAAGTGATGGGCGGCGGTATGCGACAGGCAGGAAGTATTGCAGCAGCAGGGCTTTATGCTTTGCAAAATCATGTGGGACGTTTGAAAGAAGATCATAAAAACGCACGCCTTTTATCCGAAATAATTGGCGAAAGTCCCATTATATCAGAAATACTTCCTGTTGAAACCAACATTGTTGTTGCCCGCATTCATCCGGGAATGGATACAACAAAGCTTCTCGCAATGCTTAAAGAGAATGGCATTTTGGCCGTTGGATTTGGCGTCGGAGCCATCCGTTTTGTTACACATCTTGACTTCAACTCCAATGACTTGAATGATTTCAAAGAACGATGGAATAGAACAATAGCCGTTTTATAGTAACTTCAGCCGCAATCATTTGCTTGTTGTTCCCTGAGCTAAGTTCCGCAAAAAAAACTGCCTACAACTGTGCGGTTTCAGAAAAATTCGTAATTTGTTTGAGTTTTCTGAAATTTAAAAAACCTTGAGATATGCGGATCGGAATTAATGCGAAGCTTTTATTCTACATTCTACTGGTTATCGTTCTGATTTTCACTGTTACGATCGCCATTGTATCCTTCAACAACCACAAAAAATCCTTACGCAATGCGATGGAGGTGTCCCATTCCATGGCACAGGAATACTCCAATCAGGCCGAAATAAACCTCAACGAGTATATGGATGCCTCGCGCCTTTTGGCGCAGCAATTTGAGGACTATAAAAAAATACCGAAGCAATACCGCCGGGCACTTTACGCCAATATGATGCAGCAGGTTTTGCGCAAAAACGAAAATTTTATTGGTGTATGGAGCATCTGGCTGCCAGCCACCATAGACGATCTGGACGAAAAATACATCAATACCCCGGGCAGCACCCGCTTGGGCAATTTTTCGCATACTTATTTTCGCGAGGGAGACCAAATAAAACTGGAACTGAACGACCCTAACACCATTCTTTTCAAAAGCGACTATTTTACCATTCCGCAAAACAGCCTCAAAGAAACGCTGCTGGATCCTTATTATTACTCTTACAGCGAAAAAACCGATCAGGTACTGCAAACCAATCTGATTACACCCATCATAGTTGACGGCGAATTTAAAGGCATAGTTGGCGTTGATGCACCTTTGACCAATTTTCAGGAATGGGCAGAAAAAATAAAGCCGTTTGGCACAGGATATACCGTGATGTTATCTGCCGATGGCCAAGTAGTTGCCGGCCCTGACGCCTCGCTCCTGGGCAAGAAAGTGGAAGAACTCTATCCTGATTTTTCGAGCGACAACAACCTCCTTAACAACATAAAAAAAGGCAAGGATTTCTCCTTTAAATCGGTCGATCCTTTTTTGGGTAGCGAATCTTATTTTTTCTTCGCCCCTTTAAATTCAGGTAATGCACCTCAAACCTGGACCATTGGCGTTGTTGTGCCGATGAAAACCATCCGTGCACAAGCCAACGAAGGTTTATGGCTCACAATAATAATTGGTTTGGTTGGACTGATCCTCCTTACACTGGTAATTATTTGGGTTTCCTCCCGCATTACCCGTCCGCTTATTACTACAACCCGTGTTTTAAAGCAAATGGCACGCGGAGAGGTTGATTCTGTTTCGGAACTTCGTATTTTATCGCAGGATGAGATTGGCGATATGACCCGCGCACTTAATTCATTGGCACAGAGCATAAAAAACAGCGCACGATTTGCAGTGGCTATTGGTCAGGGCAAGTTGGAAGAAAAATACAGACCCGTCAGTAGAAACGATTTATTGGGCAATTCTTTGGTGAAGATGCAGCAAAACCTGCTCAAGCTCAATACTGAAATCAACAAAAACGCCTGGCTTCAGGAATCGCTGGTGGAACTGGCCGACATTATGCGCGGGCAAAAAGAAATCCGGCAACTGGCCAACGACCTCATCCGCATCATTGCTGAAAAAGCCGACGCACAGGCCGGAGCCATTTATTTAATGGATACAGAAAGCAACACATTAAAACTCACAGGCTCCTACGCTTTTAGCACAAGGAAAAGCAATGCCAGCACATTTAAAGTGGGCGAAGGATTGGTTGGACAAGCTGCACTGGAAAACAAAAGCATTGAGTTTGAAAACGTTCCCGGCGATTTTATTTATATCCAAAGCGGCCTTTCCGAAGGAGAAGCCCCATCAGTATTCATCCAGCCCTGCTCATTTGACGGAAAAGTAGCTGCTGTGATTGAACTTGCAAGCGTACGCCCTTTTGAACCGCATATCAAACAAATGCTCGACCGCACCGAAGAAAGTGTGGCAATAGCTGTGAACTCGCTGATTGTTCATATAGAAATGGAGAAACTGCTTAATAAAACCCAGGAGCAGGCAGAAGAACTGCGCGTACAGCAGGAAGAACTCAAAGAATCGAACGAGGAACTTGAACAGCAAACCCGGACGCTGCGCGAATCAGAAGAAAAACTACAGATACAGCAGGAAGAACTTCGGGTAGCCAACGAAGAACTTCAGGAAAAAACAGACCACCTGCAAGCACAACGCAAAGAAACCGAACTAAAAAACGAAATGCTCGAAAAAGCCGGCAAGGAACTGGAAATCAAAGCGGATGAGCTGGAACAAGCCAGTAAATACAAATCCGAATTCCTAGCCAATATGTCGCACGAACTGCGCACGCCGCTCAACAGCCTTTTGATCCTCTCCAAAAACCTGGCCGACAATAAAAAAGGCAACCTGAATGCTGATCAGGTCGAATCGGCAGAAATTATTTACAACAGCGGAAACGAACTGCTTACCCTGATCAACGATATTCTCGACCTTTCAAAAATTGAAGCCGGCAAGATGGACATTACCATTGAAGATGTCGATCCGCACGAAATTGCCGATTATACGCGCATGCATTTCCGGCACATGGTCGAAAACAAAAAGCTGGAATTCGTTATTGACGTGCATCCACAAACCGGCGACAGCCTGCATACCGACAGGCAACGACTGGAGCAGGTCATCAAAAACCTGATGAGCAATGCCATAAAATTTACCCATCAGGGCAGCATTACCTTTAAAATTGAGCCGATGGCGGCCTCGGGGAATTTCCAGAGTCCCGATTTACGCCAGAACGGCGGAATCTGTTTTAGTATTATCGACACTGGAATTGGCATTAAAGAAGAAAAGCGGAAAGCCATTTTTGAAGCCTTCCAACAAGCAGACGGCAGCACATCGCGCAAATACGGCGGAACCGGCCTGGGGCTTTCAATCAGCCGTGAAATAGCCCGACTGCTAAACGGTGAAATCCGCGTGGAAAGCGAATACGGAAAAGGCTCCCGTTTCTCCATCATCCTGCCCATGGGCAAAGGGGAAGCCATCACAAGTCCGGTGGAGGCAACAAATGAAGTCAAAAAAGACATCACATATTCAGCACCTCCGGCACAAGGAAATCCCGCCGAAGGTCAAAACAATACCAAAGTTGAATTCTCCGAACCTGTTGTTATTGTGGAAGATGACCGCGATAAGATCCAGCAGGGCGATACAGTAATCCTTCTTGTTGAAGACGATCCCAATTTTGCAAAAACACTCTATCAGCAAGCCAAAAACCGAAATTTCAAAAGTATTGTCTGCGGGAGTGGAGAAGACGCCATCACCATGGCCGAGCGCATCAAACCCGATGCTGTGGTGCTGGACATCCATTTGCCCGGGATGAGCGGCTGGCAGGTACTCGACCATTTTAAAAACAGCGCCGAACTCCGCCATATTCCCGTGCATATGATGTCGGGATATGAGCGCAATATCGATGCGCTGAAGAAAGGGGCAATTGGCTATCTGACCAAACCAATCAAAAACGAAGAGCTGGAATCTGCTTTTGATAAGCTGGAAGATTTCATTGAGAAAAAAATGAGCAATCTGCTTCTGGTTGAAGATGACGCCAACCTACGCAGGAGCATCAAAAAAATTATTGGGGAAACCGACATCAGCATTACCGATGCAGGCAGTGGCAAGGAAGCCATGGATGCACTCAAAACCACAAACTACGACTGTATGATCCTTGATCTTGGCCTGCCCGATATGAGCGGTTTTGAGCTGTTGAAAAAACTGAACAAAGAAATTAAGCCCCCGCTTCCGCCCATTATCGTCTATACCGGCAGAGAGCTCAGCAAGGAGGAAAACTTTGAGCTTCAGAAATATACCGATTCCATCATCATTAAAGGAGTAAAATCGGAAGACCGTTTGGTTGATGAAACTGCGCTCTTCCTGCACCGTATGGTCAATAAATTGCCCGCACATCAGCAGGAAATGATCAGTATGCTGCATGATGAGGACCAAATCTTCGCCAACAAAAAGGTAATGATTGTGGATGACGATATGCGCAATGTGATTGCCCTGACCAAAGTACTTGAGGACAAACAAATTGAGATTACGGCTGCAGAAAACGGGGAAAAAGCGCTGCAGTTGCTGGACGACGAAAAAGGCATTGACCTTGTCCTTATGGACATTATGATGCCCGTAATGGATGGCTACGAGACAATTTCCCGCATCCGCAAAAACCTGAAACACAAAAACCTGCCTATTATTGCCCTTACGGCAAAAGCCATGAAGGAAGACCGGTCGAAATGCATCAATGCCGGAGCAAATGACTATATTACAAAGCCAGTTAACATCGAAAAGCTGCTCACTTTAATGAGAGTATGGCTCTATTCATAAGCATATTATGGAAGCAAAACCCAAGATACTAATTGTTGACGATAAACTCCAGAACCTCATTGCCCTGGAACGGCTTCTCGAAGGTTTTGATGTGGAATTCATCAGGGCTACCAGCGGAAATGAGGCCATTGCCCGCGTTATGAACCACGAATTTGCGCTGGCAATCGTGGATATTCAGATGCCGGACATGGACGGTTACGAAACCGTGGAGCTGATGCGCCAGATCAAAAAATCGCGCTATTTGCCCGTTATTTTCGTTTCAGCAATTTACAAGGAAGATTTCCACATCATCAAAGGTATTGAAACCGGTGCTGTTGATTTTATCTCAAAACCTATTGAACAACGGATCCTACGCGGAAAGGTCAAAGTTTTTCTGGAACTTTACATGCAAAAGCGTGAACTCGCCCGGCTTGTAAAAGAGAAAGAAAAAATAAACAAGCAACTTCAGGATGCCAAAGAGCGCGCCGAAGAAGCCACTCAGGCCAAAAGCCTGTTTCTGGCCAATATGAGCCACGAAATCAGGACACCTATGAATGGCATTATCGGAATGACCGACATTCTGGGACAAACCGAACTCGATAAGGAACAAAAAGACTACCTCAACATTATACAGGTTTCGAGCCACAACTTACTAAGGATCATTAATGATATCCTCGATTTCTCAAAAATTGAATCGGCTCAGGTTGAGCTCGAAAGCCAGACGTTTAACCTTTGGAACGAGTTAAAAGAAAGCATCCAGCTTTTGCAGGTAACCAACCGTAAAAACAGGGTTGTGGTCAGTTTGGAGATTGATCACGACGTGCCCGAATTTGTAATTGGTGACGCCCTGAGGTTAAAGCAGATCATCATCAACCTGGTAAACAATGCCCTGAAATTTACCGAGCAAGGAAGTGTAAAACTGAAGGTTAAAAAACACCGCGAAGGAGACGAAACCCTCAAACTTCTTTTCGAGATTATTGATACCGGCATTGGCATTAGCGAGGAAGCACGCAAAAAGCTGTTTCGCTCCTTCTCGCAGGCAGACGCCTCTACCACACGCAAATACGGCGGAACAGGTTTGGGACTGGCTATTTCCAAGAGCCTCTGCCATTTGATGGATGGCGAAATTGGTGTAGAAAGCGAAGAAGGAAAAGGTTCCAATTTTTGGTTTACAGCACTTTTCCAAAAAAATGACGGAGAAAAACCAAAGGAAAAGAAAAAGGAAGATAATGATGATATGCCGGCACGGCCTCTGAAGATCCTGCTTGCGGAAGACAATGAAATCAACCAAAAAGTAGCCACCGTAAACCTCAAAAAATATGGCCATGAGGTTGATCTGGCCAAAAACGGACTGGAAGCCTTTGATCTTTTCACCCACGAACTTTACGACCTTATTTTGATGGATGTACAAATGCCCGAAATGGACGGCATTGATGCCACACTAAAAATCAGGGCCTATGAGCTCGACAATGACAAAAAACCCATCCGCATTATTGCCATGACGGCCAATACCATGGAAAGCGACAAAGAAAAATGCCTGGAAGCCGGAATGGACGATTTTATCGGCAAGCCTTTTAAAATGAACGATTTATTGGAAAAGTTAGGACAGTAATCACATGAAACAAGCGAAAGATTATAATTGGTCAGATAAATGCATCCTCATTGCCGAGGACTCCGAACCCAGTGTACTGTATTTTAAGGCAGCGCTCAAAAACACCAAAGCCCGACTGCTTTTTGCTCATAACGGCCTGGAAGCCATACGCTTATTCCGGGAAAATCCGCATATCGACCTTGTTTTGATGGATTTGGATATGCCCATTTTAAACGGACTGGATGCAGCAAAGCAAATCCGGAAATACAAAGCCGAAGCCATTATTATTGCACAAACAGCCCATGTGTATCCCGGTGATTTTCAGGACAGCCGCGATGCAGGATGCGATGAGTTTATGCCCAAACCCATTCCTTTGGAGCTGCTGTACACAACCATAGAACGATACCTTAAATCACCAGAAAGATAAAAAATTACGCTACGGCGGTTTTTTTAATTCCGTTCAGGCACCGAATATGCCCGGCCTCCTTTTTGGCATCCCAAAGCGCAAAATTAGCCATCACCCCTTTTTGTCCGTATGAGCGTGGGTGATAGATATGATATACGATGGCTTTATTTTTCATCTGCTTGCGCATCAGCCCATTTTGCTCCAAACGCCAGCCAATATCGTTATCCTCTCCCACACCGGGATATTGATAATCTTCGTCATAGCCGTTTACTTCCAGCAGGTGTTTTTTCAGGATGCCCCAGTTGGCGCCCAGCAAAGGGCGTATTTTCAAAGAAACCGCGAAATACGGATTGTAAATAGCTTCCTTTTTCTTTCCCGAGTCTGAAAACAGAATACAAAAAAAACGCAAGCGCCTCAGGCATTCCTGCTGCTTCAATTTCGCGCTGAATTTCTTTCCAAGCATTACCCTACGTCCAATCAGAATGCGGTTTTCCTCCATATTGCGCAAATATTCCTTCACGAAATGCCGGTGCGGGATGCAATCACCATCAATAAAGGCGCAGGCATCAAAACTGCTTGCCCCTATGGCCCTGTTGAGCATTTGGTTTTTGCGGAAGCCCTCATCTTTTTGCTGAAAAATATGCCGTATGCTAAAATCATAATCCCCGGAATGCACGCGCAGAAAATCTTTGGTTTCTTCGTTGGCATCATCTTCGGAGAGGATTACTTCAAAATCCATGCACGACTGCCTGTTCAGCGCTTTTAGGATCATGCGGAGATTGGGCAGCGCCTTATAATAAGATATGATGAGGCTTAATTTCATTTTTGCGCTTTGAGGGGTCAAAATTATGGAAATTAAGACTTCATAAAAAACTCTGGTTATAATTCCCGTTCAAATATTAATATCTCTTCATTCTGTGCCATAAGACCAAAATTTAATTTTCGCAGAAGGGCTACGGAGGCAATATTATCTTTATGGGTTTTCGCCTGCAATACTTTGGCCAGCTGATTATCCCGCAACCAACTCAATACCGCATTTATTGCTTCAAACATTAAACCGCGATTTCTAAATTCTTCCTTAATTCCGTAGCCAATTTCAACAATACCATTATTATCGGGAGGCCCCATAAAGCAAAAATCACCTGCCAAAAACATTTCATCCTTTAAAACAATACTCCAAAGGCTCTGAAATTCAAGATTTTCAGGAAAATTAATTAAGCGAGGCAAAATTTGATTTTCAATAGCCTCACGAAGTTCGCCATCAATGTAGCTCGAAGATTTTTTGAGCCCCAGATGCTCCTCGAGAACACCATCATCCTGCACGTAAAGCTCCAATTGTTCCCTCTTCAGTGGGAAAAGCATTAAGCGTTCTGTCGTTATCATTGCATACATATTAGTATAATGGTAAATTTACTGCCATTTTTCCAAACCGGACATACAAACTGATAAAAACAATCCTTGCAATGATAATTTGTCTCATTTCAGCAAAATAGGTTTGCACATTATAAAATAACAACTACATTTATAAAAAAAATAAACAGCGCATGAAAGGCATGCAAAACAATACTGATTCCTTTTAAAAGATATCCAATATGGTGAAGCCGGATTTGCTCACAGACGATGTATAGACTTGAATAACCTCCGGATATTTTAACTAAAGGAACAATTAAACGTTCTCTAAAAACCTGAAAAACTGATTTACGATATCCCTCCAAACATTAAAAAGAGAATCACACTAATTAGTGTCTGTCTATAAAGTAAGCAAATTATGAGGTGCTATTTGGCATTTTGTAAAAAATCACCACAACAAAAAATTTTTTGCGCCAATCATATATAGAAACCCTATATGTGTTTTGCCAAAAACAGCCGCTTTTTGTTAAAAATGCCTGTTTTTGGCCTTTTTGGACATACCTCTCCCGGGCAATGTTGATTTACTACATCGCCTGACAGGGAGTTTGTTAAATCTCTTTGAGCACCAAGGCCGTCATTACCCTGATATTGTGACCTATTACGCTCCAGAGTACTTTTGATTTAAAATGCTCCCAACCTTTCCAGTCGCAGCGCCGTATTTTAAACCGTCTTTTCAGATTGGAAATTATGCCTTCAATGCCGCTGCGCCATTTCTTTAGGCGTGTCTCCATATTTTTGCTGGAAGCACTATTGCGCAGGCAGCCAACAATTTTGTTAAAAACAACATTAGTTATTCCCTTTTCTTTAGCCTTTTCCATATTTTTCAATGAGGCGTAACCACCATCGGTAACGCTGTCGCGCGGCGTAATACCGTATTCTTCAATGACTTGATCCAGCATCTGGCCAAACAGCTTGGCATCTGATGGGTTGCCCCTTTCTATATCGCATGCAAGTATCAAATTGCTTCGCCCACTGCCCAAATTTATTTTGTGGCCAAACTCCGGTTTTCTGCCTCCCTTTACAATGATATCTGTATGCTGCTCGTAAATGGAAAATATCTTTTTTTCATTTGGAACCTTATTGCCATTGATCTCCTTCTCCCGTACCATATAATCTACTAACTCCATGACCCGAATGTGATTGGAAATATGAACCAGGATTGCTTTCGCCTTAAGACTTGAGCCGGGCTTTTTTTTTACCACATTTGAAAGCTGATTTATCGTTTTGACAAATAGGATCAACTGTTTACGGAATAATATGGCCCGCTTATCTTTTGATTTGCCAACATTGAGGTTGAAATAATTTTTTTTGGCTTGTCGGCTATAGTCCATATAGTCAAGATCCTTGCATTCCTTATCAAGATGTTCCAATAGGCGGTTGGCTTCCCTGATACAGTCCCAAACCAGGGCATTGTTTGTAGGATAATGGATGTTGGTTTCCACAACTGTAGCATCTTGCCTAAAACTTTTCAGGTCTTCAAGTCCTTGGTCCACAGCTATCTTATTTATCTCAAAAAGTAATTTTTGTAGGCTTTCCTCGCGGATTCGGGAGATGTATTTTTGGTACATCTGGAAACTATATGGTCGCAGCTCGTCGAGCTTAATGAATAGGGAGCAAATCCTGGAATCGCTCTGATGATACTCTAATTTCCTGTAATCCAGACCTTTAAGTTCTTTGTAAATTCCAGCCCTGACTATTTGTTCAACACTTGGGGTGTCCTTGCGGCCAAAAGCACTGTTTTTATCCCCGGATTCTATATCATCGCGCAACAGTTCAATAAAGTGGGGGTTGTCCTCTAAAATGGTATCTACTAATCCCAATTCTGGATCTTTTGCCCAATTAGGATGCTCAAATTTTATCTGCAGTTCTTCAAATAACCTCATCGCTTTTTTTCTTCTAAAATACAAAAAGATAATTGAAGCAATGCGTCTATATGAACTTAGTTATCAACATTTTATAGTTAATAGACAGACACTAATTAAAAAATCGCTTATTTTCTTAAATAACCCAACTCTTATTTAAGAAAACCGCGAAATTCTTAAATAAGGGTTAATACTCATCCCAACTTTTAATCTGCAGATCGGCAACATCCAGGGTACAAAAAGCATAGATAAAAGCGCTTGCCAAACGGGCATTGGTAATCAGGGGCACATTAAAGTCGATGGCCGAGCGGCGGATGGTATAATCATTATTCAACTCATCCGGATCGTGGTTTTTGGGAATATTCACTACCAGGTCGATCATTCCGCTTTTGATATATTCCAGTGCGTTGGGCTGTTTTTGCTCATCGGGCCAGTGCAGGGCTGTGGATTCAATACCATTGAGTTCCAGAAACTGCGCCGTACCTTTTGTGGCAAAAAGGTTATAGCCTTTCCCGATCAACATGCGGCATGATTTCAGCAGCTCCACTTTTGATTTCATGGGACCGGTACTCAGAAAGATATTTTTCTTAGGCACATTGTAGCCCACCGAAAGCATCGCTTTAAGCACCGCTTCGTAATAACTATCACCCAGGCAAGCGACTTCCCCGGTTGAGGACATGTCCACGCCCAGCACGGGATCAGCTTTTGCCAGCCTTGCAAAACTAAACTGCGGCGCTTTCACACCGATGTACTCCAGGTCAAAAATGGATTTATTGGGTTTATCAACATCTTTCCCGAGCATCACCTTTGTGGCCAGTTCAATAAAATTCACCTTCAAAACCTTGGAAACAAAAGGAAAACTGCGCGAAGCCCGGAGGTTGCACTCAATCACTTTGATATCGTTGTCTTTGGCCAGGAACTGCATATTGAAAGGGCCTGAAATATGCAGCGCTCTGGCAATATCCCTGCTGATGCGCTTGATGCGGCGCACGGTTTCGAAATAAATTTTTTGGGGCGGAAAAACCATGGTAGCATCGCCCGAATGCACTCCGGCAAATTCGATATGCTCCGAAAGGGCATAGCTGATAATTTCGCCATCTTTGGCCACAGCATCGATCTCGATTTCTTTTGCTTCTTCAATAAATTCGGTCACCACAACGGGATGTTGTTTGGAAACTTTTGTAGCCAGACCCAGAAAATGCTCCAGTTCCTGTTTATTGGAAACCACATTCATAGCAGCACCGGAAAGCACATATGACGGGCGGATTAGGAGTGGGAAACCCACAGCATCGGCAAAATCGTAAATATCTCCGATGCTACTGAGCTCTTTCCAGCGTGGTTGGTCAATCTGCAAGCTGTCGAGCATTTGAGAAAATTTATGGCGGTCTTCAGCACGGTCGATGGATTCGGGGCTGGTTCCCAAAACAGGCACATCACAGGCATGGAGTCTCATGGCCAGGGTGTTGGGAATCTGCCCACCGGTGGAAACCACAACACCTCTGGGATTTTCCAGTTCCACGATATCCAAAACACGCTCCAGCGAAAGCTCATCAAAATACAAGCGGTCGCAGCTGTCATAATCTGTGCTTACTGTTTCCGGATTATAATTGATCATAATGGAGCGCAAACCTTCTTTTCTGATGGTATTGAGTGCACTCACTCCGCACCAGTCGAACTCTACAGAGCTGCCAATGCGGTAAGCGCCCGAGCCCAGCACAGCAACCGAATTGCGGTCATCTTCAAAATCAATATCATGATAAGTGCCCGAATAGGTCAGATAGAGGTAATTGGTTTGTGCAGGATATTCGGCAGCAAGGGTATCAATCTGTTTTACGTGCGGCACAACAGATTTTTCCTTTCGGTAATTTCGGACTTTAACCAGGTCATTATCAATATCTTTCAGATCACTTTTGAGCACAAGGCGTGCAATCTGGAAATCAGAAAAACCGCGGATTTTTGCTTCCAGCAGCAATTCCCGATCAAGGTCCTCTAAAGTATTTTTTGCCAGCAGTTGGTTTTTCAATTGAATGATATTCTGAAGACGCAGTAAAAACCAGCGGTCGATACGGGTAATTTTATGGATTTCCTCCAGCGACAAGCCTTTATCCAGCGCCACCTGAAGGGCAAAAATCCGCATATCGGTAGGTTTTTCGAGCTCTTCCCAGATATTGTCAAATGTCAGCTCACGATTGCCTACAAATCCGTGCATCCCCTGCCCGATCATGCGCAAACCTTTCTGAATGGCCTCCTCAAAATTTTTCCCGATGCTCATTACTTCGCCCACGCTTTTCATACTGCTGCCGATCAGGCGCGACACCCCATCAAATTTCCCCAGGTCCCAACGGGGGATTTTACAGACCACATAATCGAGTGCCGGCTCAAAAAAGGCAGTGGTTGTTTTGGTCACCGAATTTTTAAGCTCATGGAGGCCGTAGCCCAAACCAAGTTTTGCAGCCACAAAAGCCAGCGGATAACCCGTTGCTTTGGATGCCAGGGCGCTGGAACGCGACAGGCGTGCATTTACTTCAATAACCCGGTAATCTTCCGAATCCGGATCCAGGGCATACTGCACATTGCATTCGCCCACAATACCGGTATGGCGTATGATTTTTATGGCCAGCTCGCGCAATTTGTGGTATTCGCTATTGGTCAGCGTTTGCGATGGTGCCACCACAATGCTTTCGCCCGTATGGATGCCCAGCGGATCAAAATTCTCCATATTGCAAACCGTAATACAATTATCGAAACGGTCGCGCACCACTTCATACTCCACCTCTTTCCATCCTTTGAGCGATTCTTCAACAAGCACCTGTGGACTGTACGAAAAAGCGGTATCGCAGAGCGTCCTGAGTTCCTCTTCATCATGGGCAAACCCACTCCCCAGGCCGCCCAGCGCATAAGCTGCACGGATAATCAAGGGATAGCCAAGCTTATTCGCAGCATCCACAGCATCATCCACCGTATTCACCGCAAAACTGCGGGCGGTTTTTACATCAATTTCATTGAGATGCTGCACGAACAGGTCACGGTCTTCGGTAATTTTGATGGCCTGAACCGGTGTTCCCAATACTTCTACGCCATATTTTTCAAAAACACCTTTTTCATATAATTCGGTGCCGCAATTCAAAGCCGTTTGCCCTCCAAAAGAAAGCAAAACGCCCTGCGGACGTTCTTTTGCGATAATGCGTTCCACAAAAACGGCTTGCAAAGGCAAAAAATACACCTTGTCTGCAATATCCTCCGAAGTTTGCACCGTCGCGATATTCGGGTTTACCAGAACGGTTTCAATGCCTTCTTCGGCGAGAGCTTTCAAAGCTTGTGAACCGGAATAATCAAATTCTCCGGCCTCCCCTATTTTTAAGGCACCGGAACCTAAGACAATCACCTTCCTTAAATCTTTCTTCATCTTTCCCTGAATTATTTTTTTATGCATGCTGACGGTCGATTAATTCTATAAAACGCTCAAAAAGAAAAGCCGTATCTGTAGGCCCGCCACTGGCTTCCGGATGAAACTGTGTGGCAAAAACCGGCTTGCTAGTATGAATAATCCCTTCGCAGCTAGCATCATTCAGGTTTAGAAAATACGGCTTCCAATCGGATGGCAGGCCTTTATGATCCACAGCAAAACCATGGTTCTGGCTGGTAACGTAAGATTTTTGTGTATCGACTTCTATTACAGGCTGATTATGGCTGCGGTGGCCATACTTTAATTTATAGGTTTTTGCGCCCACTGCAATGCCCAGCAATTGGCTCCCCAGGCAAATACCAAATATGGGTTTTTCCTTTTGGAGGGCTTTTTTAAGATGCCCGATGGTGGCCGTACAAATAGCCGGGTCACCGGGGCCATTGCTGATAAACAGCCCGTCATAATCATCATCAAGATAATCGTAATCCCAGGGCACGCGGATGACCGTAACATCATAGCGCAAAAGCGAACGAATGATGTTGTTTTTTACACCACAATCCACCAGCATGATTTTGTAGCGGCCCGAACCGTAAATGATTTTTTCTTTGGTGCTCACCAAATCTACCAGATGATCTTTATTGGGATCGTACCAAGATAATTCCTCCTCACCGATGATGATTTTGGCGAGCATACTTCCTTGCTCCCGCAGGATTTTTGTCAAAGCCCGTGTATCCAAACCGAAAATAGCCGGAACTTTTTGTTCTTCCAGCCATTGTCCCAGGCTTTTCTCCGCATTCCAGTGGCTGTATGCACCCGAATAGTCAGAAATTACCAGGGCGCTTACCTGCACTTTATCTGATTCAAAAAAGCGGAACATTTCGTTTTCTACACCACTGCCCGGCACACCATAATTACCGATTAAAGGATAAGTTGCCACCAAAATCTGCCCTTTATAGGAAGGGTCGGTCAGGCTCTCAGGATAGCCCGTCATGGCTGTATTAAAGACAATTTCACCGGCTACAGACGATTCATAACCAAAGGAAAAGGCCTGAAATTCCAGTCCGTTTTCCAGAACTAATTTTGCATCTCTCACGTTTTCCATCACTCCTCATTTCGTTACAAACAAAAACCCGGTATTTTACCAGGCCGCTAAATTTTATGCAAAATTAGTTTATTTTAATGAATCATTATGCGAATTTTGGAAAAATACATCTGATTCATCGTATATAATTGCATTTCAGCTTTTGCAATATGGAATAGAAAACACTCATTATCCTGAGTTTTCAGAAAAAAAAACCGGAAATTTATGTACCAAAGCCCTATCAAAAAAGTATTTCAAATATCAATACCAGCACCTTTACGAATGAAATCATGAATATTGAGGCCAAAACAGAAGGCAGGCTAATGGCAGCAGGCAGGTATAATCATCTCAGCCATTAAATCACTTCTTTTTGTTTTTCCATTGTCCTTTTCCTCTGGCTTTTCCATCATGTTTATTGAAAGGCTTTTTACGGTCTCCCGGGCGCTGAAAACCGGAGCCTATACCAAGATGTTTCACATATTGCGGCAGGTTATTTTGCATCAGCACTTTTCGGATCTCGGCATGATTTTCGGCTTTATACCAGAAAAACAGAAGCCGCTGCTCGTTTTTCTCATCTTTGCTACGGGCGGTATAAACAGGTTTCAAACCATAGGGATCGTAACCGGAATGGAACATCACTGTGGCATGCGTCATGGGCGTTGGCGTAAAATCCTGCACCTGCTCCAGGCGATAGCCCAGTTTGCGGGTTTTCATAGCCAGATCGGCCATATCTTTGAGCCGGCCTCCGGGATGGCTGGAAATAAAATACGGAATCAGCTGCTGGCGCAATCCGCTGCGCTGGTTCAGCTTTTCGAAACGTGTTTTTAGGGCTTCAAAATGCGCAAATGAAGGCTTGCGCATCATCTGCAAAACAATGGGCGAGCTATGCTCCGGAGCCACTTTCAACCGTCCGCTGGTGTGTTTGAGCACGACCTCATCAAAATATTCATTTCCGCTGTTCCCGGCGGGTGCATTGCCCAAAGGAGCAGGAAAAAGATCATAACGGATTCCACTGCCGATAAAAACTTTTTTCACTCCTTTTACTTTTCCGGCCTTTCGGTAAAGTTCAATCAATGGTTTATGATTGGTATTGAGGTTTTTACAGACATTTGGAAAAATACAACTGGATCGTTTGCAAAGGGCGCAGATGCTTTCATCCTTGCCTTTCATTTGCCACATATTGGCTGAAGGGCCGCCCAAATCTGAAACATAGCCTTTAAAATCTTCCATTTCGCTTACAGCTTTCAGCTCCCGAAGTACAGATGCTTCCGAGCGGCTTTGAATGAATTTTCCCTGATGCATGCTGATGGTACAGAAAGAGCAGCCACCAAAACAGCCCCGATGAATATTCACCGAATGGCGGATCATGGTATAGGCCGGGATTTCGCCCCGCTTTTTGTATTTCGGATGTGGCAATCGTGTAAATGGTAAATCGTAAACTAAGTCAAGCTCTTCAGTACTCAATGGCGCATAAGGTTTATTTACCACAAGAAAAGCACCATTGCTTTCCTGCACCAAAACCGGTGGTTCCATACGGTTCGAAGCTTCTTCGATTTTGCGGAAATTATCGGCATACAGGCGTTTATCGCGCATACAGGCTTCGTGGGCATGCAGAATTTCTGCTTCGTTTTTAATTTCTTCCGGCAGCGATTTGGTTCTAAAAACCGATTGAGGCAAATCCTGCACTTCATTTAGCTTAAATTCCGGATTGGAAAAACGTTTCAATAATTCACGCAAAGGCTTTTCGCCCATTCCGTATATCAAAAGGTCGGCCTCGGTTTCGCTTAAAATCCCGGCTTTCAGTTTATCCGACCAATAATCATAATGCGTCAATCGCCTCAGCGATGCTTCGATCCCTCCAAGAAGTACAGGCACATCCGGCCATAATCTTTTCAGGATTTTGGTATAAACAGAAACGGCATAATCGGGGCGGAAACCTGCTTTGCCATCAGGACTGTAGGCATCGTCAGAGCGCAAACGTTTATTGGCCGTATAATGGTTTACCATGCTGTCCATGCAACCGCTGGTAACGCCAAAAAACAAACGCGGTTTTCCCAGTTTTTTAAAATCGCGCAGATCATCACGCCAGTTGGGCTGTGGCACAATGGCCACCCGATAGCCTTCCGATTCGATGACCCGCCCCACAACTGCGGCGCCAAAAGACGGATGATCCACGTAGGCATCGCCACTGAAAAGGATCACATCCAGTTCATCCCATCCACGCTGTTCCACCTCCTTTTTGGTGGTTGGCAGCCAATCTGTTATATCGTATTGTTTTGTCATTCGTGTTCCTTTAAACCCTGTCTGTTCAATTTTTTTTATTTCCAAACTTTAAGCCATCTTCATCCCACATCTCACGATAAGCCTCAACATAAAAAAGAGCCGCATCCTGATCAATATCATAAAGATAACGACAAAGACGGCGATAAAGCATTAACATCTCATCATGCCAACAAAAATCAAGCATATAATCCAGTAAATGGCTAATCTCAGGGACATCTTTGGTTTTTGAAGAAATTATTCCCTGAACCAATGGGCTGTATTGCTCAAGGGCATGATTGGCAAGTCGTTTATGATTTTCAATCAATGGTTTTAAACTATTCATTAACTCATCCATTTCACCCACCGGTTTTCAGTTTTTCGGATAACTTTTATTGGAATTTTGCCAGAATTGGTGACAAATTAGCTATTGCATCCATCATGTTCGGGCGTATAATGCATCCAGAACCGCAATATCTTCTTTTTCAAGGGTGAGGGTCATGGCATTCAAATTTTCGCGCATATGCTTTTCGTTCAAGCTTTTCACAATGGTGATCATTCCTCCCTTTTGCAGCAGCCAGGCCAGTGCCAATTGCGGCAAAGTACATTTATATTTAACACAAATCCGATCGAGGAGTTCAGAACTTTGCAGCTCGCCTTTTTGTAAGGGCCTCCAGGCGTTTATCGAAATCCCGTTTTCCCGGCAAAACGGAATGATTTCGGTTTCCATGTTTTTGTTGATCAAGCCTTCGTTGCGCACCCAAAGGCTGTATTCAATTTGGTTTTGCACAATGGGATGATGGATGTGGTTAAAAGCTTCTTTGAGATGTTCCACCGCAAAATTGCTCACACCAAAAGCACGGATTACTTTTTCATCGACCAGGCGGCTTAAGGACCTGAATGTTTCTTTGAGCGGAATTTGCGGATTATATTCATGCAAGAGGTACATATCGAGATAATCCGTTTGCAGGCGTTTCAGGCTTTGCTCACAGGAACGCAATAAGTCATCAGAAGATTGATTTTCTGGCAATACCTTAGAGGTCAGCATGAGTTCTTCTCTGTTTTTTCCGGATGAGCGGATGGCTGCTCCCAAAAGTTCCTCTGCATGTCCATTTCCATACATTTCGGCTGTATCGAAATGAGTATATCCCAATTGCAGCGCACTATCCAAAGCCTTTAACGCAGCTTCATCTTCAGAATAATCAGCTTCATGCCGGCCTCCAATCTCCCATGTCCCGAATCCCAAAAGAGGGATTTCCATTCCGTTTGCAGCTTTTTTATATTTCATTAATTATGATGTAGTTGCAGGAATAATAACTGTTGTTGTCATGAGTGCCACCTGCATTGCCTGAATGGTTTCACTCATCCCTTTTGCCAGCTTGCTGCTGTTCAGGATTTCCTTGATTTTGGCTTTATGTGCCCGGTAATCTTTCCGTGAATCATAAACCTGATTAAGAATTTCCCCGGCTTCGAGCAGAGCAATTAATGACAGGTAATACTCCTCTGCTTCCACTTTGCCATCAATTGTAGCACGGATATGCCTCGCCATCTGGTCTTTCAAACGTCTTTTGCTCAGAGGATAAAGACGGTAAGGGATGAACAAAAAGCGTTTTTGCTCTTCAATCAGCACATGTTTTTTCAGTAATTCGGCACGCACCCTTTTTTTCATATGGAAGCTTTTCCAGTTTAACAAGGAAAGAAAATCCTTGATTTTAGGTGGCTTTTTCCTGCTTTTGAGGTATTGGAAGACATCATTATTCAGGGGATCGGAAGAAGCTTTGTGATGCAAGATTTTTAACCTTTTATCTTCCAAGGCAATTTTACCTTCACGCACCAATTCCATTAAAATGGCTGCTGCTATTCCGGGTAGAGGCTGAACGGAATTCAGACTGCCTTTGGGCGAGTAGGCAAACATCAGGAAAGCTTCTTTCAGTTTAAGTTCTGTTTCCATGGGGTATAATTTTTTGAATGGCCTCCAAATTGGGTTCGACGATGCCTTTTTCAGTGATGATGCCTTTAATCAGACTGGCGGGCGTTACATCAAAAGCCGGATTAATGGCTTTGGATCCCGGCGCACAAACCAGCACTTTATGAATCTCTCCTTTTTCATCAGGCCCTTTCTGGTATAAAACCTCATCATCGGAGCGTTCTTCGATGGGGATTTCTGCTCCACTGGCACAGTTCATATCAAAGGTTGATGTGGGTGCAGCTACATAAAAAGGAACGCCATAATAATTTGCTGCGATGGCTTTTTCGAGTGTCCCGATTTTATTGGCGGTATCGCCATTGGCTGCAATACGGTCGGCGCCCACAATCATCATATCCACTTTTCCCTGCGCCATTAGATAAGCTCCGGCATTATCGGGTACAATGCGGTGGTCAATGCCTTCATTTACCATCTCCCAGGCGGTGAGCCTTGCTCCCTGGCTTCGGGGACGCGTTTCATCAGCCCAGACAAAGATTTTCTTACCGGAACGATGGGCACGGTAAATGGGCGCCAAAGCACTGCCCCAGTCCACAAAACCGAGCCAACCCGCATTGCAATGTGTCATAATGCGATATCCTTCTTTGATCAGGCCATCTCCATAAATCCCGATCTGCTCACCGTCGGCATCATTTTCTGCCGCAAGCTGTTGTGCACAGGCCAGGGCTTCATCCACAGATTTTATGCCGGCTTCAAAAACTTTTTCTGTAGCAAAAAACAGATTGCGGGCTGTGGGACGGGTGGCTTCAATTTCTTTGCGCGCCTGTTCCACATAGGATTTAAAGCCTTCTTTAGGAGCAGATAAAAAAGCCTGCGCCATTCCAAATCCGGCAGAAGCCCCTATTGCACCGGCACCGCGGACAATCATGCTACTGATCGCGTGGCAGGTATCCTGATAAGTTTTCGCTTCAAAAATTTCGAAGGAAAAAGGCAATTTATTTTGTTCGATATGAAAGACACTTTGTCCTTCCATCCAAACGGTTTTATAATGAGTTCCTTTAACAATCATGATCTAAATTTTACTCAGGATTTTTTTCTGAATGTTTAAAATTAGTTTAACATGCCACAAAATTAGTTTATTGGACAATCTTTTCCATTAAAACAGCAGGTGCATTTTTTCTCTATTGCGCCATCCGGCCTGATATTCATAATCTACAAAATAGATTTTCAAATCTGCCTGATATTCATGATCGGTAAAGAACACTTTTTTATCCGCCTGATAATCGTGTTTCACAAAATACCAGAGCCCATTATTTTTGGCCTGATATTCATGATCCACAACATAAACCTTCAGGTCGGCCTGATATTCATGCTGTACACTAAACACTTTGAAATCAGCCTGATAATCATGATCGCATTTATATATTTTCTGTGCAAGCAATCCTTGCGCCATCAGAAAAAAAATACTGAGAATAATCAAATTCCGTTTCATTTTACTTCTTTTGTTCAACTTCCTGCAAAAGCACTTTAACCGCTTCAGCCAGTTGCTGATCGAAACCTTTTGCAGCCACATCGTATTCTATATCAACTTTTACATCCGGTTCCAATTGTTGGTTTTCGAGATAATTATCATTCATATCCAAAGCACCCACCTGTGGAATACCGAAATACAGGCTTGGATCCTGGAGGGTTTCCCACCAAACAGCCGTCATTGTACCCGCTACGGGCATACCAACTAATTTACCGATTTCCAAGGTTTTGTAGGCATAAGGGAAACCGTGCGCATCGGAATAATTTCCTTCACTGATCAGCACTGCCGATGGCTTGTTCCATTTGGTCATGGGATCATAGCCGTACCTTTGACCACGCGGGGCAAACTGCACATAGGGCTTCCCTGACAATAATGTTACCAAATCATCATGCAACCAACCGCCGCCATTAAAACGGGTATCCACAATAATGGCATCTTTTTCGCTGTTCAGTCCCAGCACATCGGAATAAAACTCTCTGAAGCTGCTGCTGTTCATTCCCGCAACATGTACATAACCAATTCTTCCACCGGACAGGCTGTCGCAAAGTGCGCGTTCACGCTTTATCCAACGCTTGTAAAGCAGGCCGTTTTCTTTGCCTTTGCTGATGGGTTTAACGGTCAGGCTGTCGGTTTTTCCATTATTCTCAATCACCAGCAATATTTTTTTATCCTTTTGATGATTCATCAAACGGAGAAAATGGGCATAATCCTGAATAGCTGTGCCGTCAATGGACTTGATCAATGTTCCTTTTTTAACATTTTCCTGATAATCAAGCGGGCCTTCAGCAATAACTTCTTCCACCTTGATTCCCTGTCCTTCAAAATTAAAATCGCTAATGATCCCCAAAGAAGCCGTGCGGTCTCCGTCAGAAGCAGAATGCCGGTAGCCGGATCCGGTATGTGATGCGTTGAGCTCCCCAAGCATTTCGCTCATCATTTCGGCGAAATCATAATTATTATTGATAAAAGGAAGGAACTGACGGTAATTATCGCCATAAAAATCCCAGTCCACCTGATGCATGGCTGTATCATAGAATTTTTTGAGGCACTGGCGCCAGGCATGCTCGAACATATACGCCCGCTCACCGGCAAGATCCAGTTTCTGCTCAGCATTAAATGAAACTACCTTTTTTGAAGGCTTACCTCCTGAAACAGGTATTTTATAAATACTACCAGAGCTATATAGGAACAGGTTTTTGCCCTCTTTGTCAAACTGCATGGCACCGCCGCCGCCACTGAATTTCAGGAGCAGTTTTGTTTCATTTTTTAGTAAATCATGCTCCCAGAGGTCGTATCCTTTTTCAAAACGCGCCAGATAATAGAGTTTGGTGCCATCGGGGCTCAGCAGTGCATCAGAAAGGTTGGATGAGTTAATAGTAAGTCGTTTTACACGATCGCGCATCCCATCATAACAAATCTGAACGTCCAGACTGTCCTTTTTTACTTCCTTTTCTTTTTTCTTTTTCTTCTTGTCTTTTTTGTCTTTTTTGTCTTCTTCCGGCTTTTGTTCCTTTTTCTTTTCTTCTTTGAACAATTCGCGTTCTTCTTTAGTCATATTGAACTTTTTCCAGGCTTCGGGCTCAAAAAACATAATATAGGCATCGCGTGTAGATCCCCAGCTTCCATGCGAACGCATTCCTTCACGATCGGAAAACCAAAGCATGGCCTTTCCGTCTTTTGTCCATCGGGGATGGGAATCATGATAACCACTTTGTGTCAAATTGTAGGGTTTGCCACTTCCGTCCGCATTAATCAAAGCCACATCAACGTGGAAAAGATGATTTGGTGAAAATTCCGAAAGCAGCCATTTCCCATCGGGACTCCAGTCAAACCACTGATCACCATCGCTGTATGAATAATTCATATCGCCATTCATTACTGTGCGTGATTTTTTGTCGTCTATATTAAATACGCGCAGTGTTGTTCGTTCTTCGAGATAAGCCACTTCTTTTCCGTCAGGCGAAAATTTTGGCTGGAAACAATCTTTCTCGTTCACAATCAATGGTTTTTCTTCCAGCAAGGTAGCCGAAGAAAAGCGTGGTTCATTATCCAGCACAATGCTTGTTTGGTAAATATTCCAGCTTGTATCGCGCTCAGCGGCATAGAGCAGGCTACGTCCATCAGGGCTAAAGCTCACACTGCGCTCCTGACCGGGTGTTTGTGTTATTTGTTTGGTAGTGGAATAATCGGAAGAAGTTACAAACACATCGCCACGCAGGATAAAAGCAACTTCTTTACCGTTAGGACTTACAACCATCTCACGGCTTCCTTTGCGGTGCTTCTTAAATACGATTTGATTATCCTGATCAAGCAGACGTATATTTACATCTACTTTCTCCGGCTTGCCGGCTCCCTCTTTCATTGTGTAGATTGCCCCATTATATCCAAAGCACAACATTCCTTGATCTGTTGCCGAAAGAAAACGAAGCGGATGCTGCTCAAAAAAAGTAATTTGCTTTTTATCTTTGGGATTATCCAGCGTCATCATCCAAACATTCATGCTGCCATTTTCTTCGCTCAAATAATATAATTTATCGCCAACGATAAGCGGATCACGGTCTTCTCCCGCAAAGTTTGTTATAAATGAGTGTTTCCCACTTTCCACATCATATTTTCTGATGTCGCGTGTTACCGAGCTTGTATGGTGCTTCCTCCAATTGTTTTCATAGCCTTTACGGTTTTGATAAATGATACTTTTCCCGTCTTTGCTATAAGCGGCATGTTCCGCAGGAGAAGTAAGCAATCGCTTTACAGAGCTGTCGGCCAGGGAAACCGCATAAAGCTCATTTAACGCTCCGCTTGGGAAGAGGATGTTTTGCGGACTGTCTTCAATTCCGGCCGAGAACAAAACTTCCTGACCATCCGGGCTGAAACTCCAGGGCAACTCACTGCCCGAATAAAATGTAAGGCGTTTTGGGCTGCCACTTTCCACACCAATGCTGTAGAGGTCAAAATTACCGTTTCGGTCGGAGGCAAAAACTATGGTTTTTCCGTCCGGCGACCAAACAGGCATATAATCATAAGATTTATGCAATGTAAGCGGAACAGCTACTCCGCCTTTGGCATCCACAAGATAGAGGTCGCCACGGGCAGCAAAACAAATTGTCTTTCCATCGGGCGATATAGCAGGATAGCGAAGCCATTGCGCGCTTTCTTCCTGGGATTTCAGCATAGCTGTAAAACAAACAACAATGATCAGGCTCAATAAAATTCTCTTCATTTTTTATAGCTTAAAATACGTGTATTATAATTGAATTTCTTTCTATTGGTGGCAAATAGTACTTTTGCAGCCAAAATAAGCAAATTTGCGCTAATGGTCAAAAAACATTGAACATGCAATTTCATAAGACGTTTTAGGGCAATACGCTTTATCAAAGATAATATGAAAGAAGGACTGATTGAATTTAATGATGCAAAGCATCTCCAAAACCTGAAAGCAGCAGATATTGAGATCATGGCACCGGTAGGTTCGTATGAATCACTGCATGCCGCCATACAAGGCAAGGCCGATTCGGTATATTTTGGTGTCGGCAAACTAAATATGCGCGCGCGTTCATCGCAGAATTTCACCATAGATGATTTGGCAGAGATTGCACGCATCAGCCGGGAAAATGGCATTAAGACCTATCTGACAGTAAACACAATCATCTACGACCATGAGCTCGAAGAAATGCACGGTATTGTAGATGCGGCAAAGAAAAATGGGATTTCTGCCATTATTGCTACGGATATTTCTGTGATTCAATATGCCCGCAGCATTGATATGGAAATCCACATCAGCACGCAAAGCAACATCACCAATATTGAAGCGGTGCGTTACTGGAGCCAATTTGCGGATGTGATGGTAACAGCTCGGGAGCTTAACTTAAAACAGGTTTACGAAATCACGCAGGCAATAAAAAAAGAAGGCATCAAAGGACCAAAAGGCGAATTGGTACAAATTGAGATTTTTGCACACGGAGCGCTTTGCATGGCCGTTTCGGGCAAATGTTACCTCAGCCTCGACAATATGCACAGCAGTGCCAATCGCGGAGCCTGTTTGCAACCTTGCAGGAGGGGTTACAAAGTAAGCGATATGGACGGAGAGATCGAACTTCAGGTGGACAACCAATATATCATGTCGCCCAAAGACCTGAAAACCATTGTTTTTTTGGATAAAATACTTATGAGCGGAGTTCGGGTGCTGAAAATTGAAGGCCGTGGTCGAAGTGCCGAGTATGTAAAAACGGTCGCAGAAACCTACAGAGAAGCTGTGAACGCCTGGTTTGAAGGGAATTTTACACTGGAAAAGCTGGAAAAATGGAATAAAAAACTCGAATCGGTCTATAACCGTGGATTTTGGGATGGATATTATCTAGGGAAAAAAATAGGCGAATGGACAGAAAATTATGGATCGCAGGCCACGCGCCGGAAAATATTTATTGGAAAAGTGAGCAATTATTTTTCAAAAATCGGGGTAGCGGAAATCACCATCAGTACCAAAGAATTAAGTATTGGGGATGACATACGGATTTTGGGCCCCACAACCGGTGTTTATGAAGACACCGTAAGGGAATTACGCATTGACCTCAAAGCGGTTACGACAGCATCTCGTGGATCGGTTTGTTCGGTACCTGTCAATAGTTTATTACGCCGTGGCGACAAAGTTTATAAAGTAGTTGATGCCAGCCTTTTGGATTCTCTAAGTTAGAATTTTTTGACTGGTCAGTTTTTCTACATTGATGTGAGATACAACAATACTGCGATAAACAATGCCATGAATACAGCAAAATAAATCAGGTAAGTGCTTTCCTTTGCTTTTTTCATAATCCTGAAAATTAAAATTTGACCTTATCTTTACCTTCGTCTGTGTCCAAAAAATAAAAGATGTTCAAATATAGTGCTTTTTCTCTAATTCAACAAATTTTTTAATTTCCTGCCTGTCTAATTTAACACTTTTAAATCAATAACTTAAGCTACAACTCAAGAAAAACGCACTTTAAACCTATTCAAACCAAATTCTATTTAGACACATTCTATATTCATCAGACAAGGATATTTGTAAAATGGTTGTCCGAATCACAAAAAAACGTATGTAAATTTTCATGCGAACAAATGCGTGCATGAAGCAAGGAGATATAAATATAAGAGGCATAACAAAGCATGCCAGAACTTCAGTGCCTTATTTTTTAGAAATGCCTTTTGATTATCTTTGCAGCGATTTTACTCAAAGTATATAATATTATGGCATTAAGCGAACAAGAAATTGTACGGAGAAATTCCCTTGGGGAATTAAGGAAACTTGGAATTGAGCCATATCCGGCAGCCGAATTTCCGGTTAACTGCACTACAGAAGACATCAAAAAAGGCTTTGAAAAAGAGCCCGAAAAATATAAACAGGTGGTGCTCGGCGGCCGTATTATGAGCCGCCGTATCATGGGGGCTGCTTCATTTGCCGAAATAAAGGACCATAAGGGCCGCATCCAGTTATATCTGCACCGCGACACTATTTGTCCGGGTGAAGATAAAAGCATGTACAACACTGTTTTTAAGCGCCTGCTTGATATTGGCGATATCATCGGTGTTAAAGGTTTTGTGTTCATCACCAAGATGGGCGAAATCAGCATACATGTTGAGGAGCTGACCGTATTGAGCAAATCCCTGCGCCCGCTTCCGATCGTAAAAGAGAAAGACGGCAAAACATACGATGCCTTTACCGATCCGGAACAGCGCTACCGCCAGCGCTATGTTGATCTGATCGTAAACGACCAGGTGAAAAAAACCTTTGAAATGCGTTCAAAGCTCATTTCATCTATGCGCGAATTTTACAACAGCAAAGGCTACCTGGAAGTGGAAACACCTATCTTGCAGCCCATTCCGGGAGGAGCAGCAGCGCGCCCCTTTGTAACACACCACAATGCACTGGACATCCCGCTTTACCTGCGCATTGCCAACGAATTGTACCTCAAAAGGTTGATCGTTGGCGGCTATGAAGGCGTTTATGAATTTGCCAAAGATTTCCGTAATGAAGGAATGGACAAAACCCATAACCCTGAATTTACAGTAATGGAAATTTATGTAGCCTATAAAGACTATGATTGGATGATGCGCTTTGTGGAAGAGACCATCCGTAAAATTTCGATGGACCTGCATGGCAAATTACAAATCAACTATCAGGGCAAAGAAATTGATTTTGAACCCAAATTTGCCCGTGTTCCCATTCTTGAGGCCATCAAAAAATATACAGGATACGATTTGAATGGCAAAAGCGAGGAAGAAATCAGGGATATCTGCAATGCGCTGGGCATCGAAGCCGACGAAAGCATGGGCAAAGGCAAAATGATCGATGAAATCTTTGGCGAAAAATGCGAGCACAACTATATCCAACCAACATTTATCACAGATTATCCGGTTGAAATGAGCCCGCTGTGTAAGCGTCATCGCGAAAACCCGGAACTTACCGAACGTTTTGAACTGATGATCAACGGCAAGGAAATTGCCAATGCCTATTCCGAGCTCAACGATCCCATCGACCAGAAAGCCCGTTTTGAAGAACAGTTCAAACTTTCCGAAAAAGGCGATGACGAAGCAATGTTCATTGACATGGATTTTGTGCGCGCCTTGGAATACGGCATGCCACCAACGTCCGGTTTGGGTATTGGTATCGACCGTCTGGTGATGTTATTCACTGATAACGACAGCATTCAGGAAGTCCTTTTCTTTCCTCAGATGAAGCCCGAAAAAATCAAAACGGGGCCAAAACCATCAGATTTTGTTGCCATTGGCGTAGCGGAAGAATGGGCAGAACACATCATCAATGCCGGTATTGAGTCGGTTGAAGCCCTGCGCGAAATGAAAGCCACACAGCTCCATCAGAAAATGAACGGCTACCGCAAAAAAAACAAATTGAGCATTGACGCCCTTCAGTTATCTGATGTGGAAAAATGGTTTGATTAGCATTTTATTTACTAAATATTATAAAGCCTGGAAGAAAAATCCGGGCTTTTTTGTGTCAATACACTCATATTGAAGCAAACCTGCCTCCCAATCCCCGGTATATAACAATTTTTAACATATATAAACGTTAACATATGACGAGCGGGAGTTATTTTTTTTATATTTGCCCCTCGAATTCAATTATTTCAAACCAAAAATTTTTATTTATGAAGTTAAATATCAGCAGTCTCACCAGAACACTGATTTTAATTTTCCTCACAGGTTTTTCCATCAGTCTGTTTGCTCAAACCATGAATGACGCCGGCACAAAATTTAATGATGCCAATAAAATGATCAAAGCGAAAGATTACGACAAGGCAATCACTGAGCTGGAAGCCTGTATCGGAATTTGTAAGCAAATTGGTGACGCAAAAGCCACTGAATTAAAAGGCAAAGCAGAAAAGCAGCTTGTAAATGCTTATTACAAAAAAGGGATAAGCCAATACAAATCAAAAAATTTCAATGAGGCTATTAAAACTTTTGAACTCACCGCGAAGAAAGGGAAGGAACTGGGACAAGCGGGTACTGCCAAAAAAGCCAAAAGCCTAATCCCAAATGTTCACAACAGCATTGCCGCAGGTCTTTTAAAAGAAGGCAAACTGGACGAAGCCCTCAAAAACGTGAACATTGCCATTGAGAAGAAACCCGGTTTTTATCAGGCATATCTAACTAAGGCATTAATCCAAAAAGATAAAGGCGACTTAGCCGGCATGAAAAAAAGCATTGATCTCTGTATTGAGAATGCCGGAGCGAAAGCAAAAGCCCAGAAAACTGCTGATAAAGCAAAAACCCTGGGTTCATCCGCTTTCACCGCTGCAGGCGTAGAAGCCGTTAAAGCCCAGAAATTCGACAAAGCCATTGCCGATTTTAATAATGCACTCACTTATGACGACAATGCCGACACACATTATTTCCTTACTACCGCCTATAATGGAGCGCAACAGTGGGATAAAGCCATTGCTTCTTCTCAAAAAGCCCTTGCCGGCATGGCCGAAGGAAAAGATAAAGTATATTTCGAGCAAGGTCGCGCATACGAAGGCAAAGGCGATGCTGCTGCCGCATGTGCCGCATATAAAAAAGTTGCTGCAGGTCCTAATGCTGAGGCAGCTAAGTATCAGATCGAGCATGTGTTAAAATGCAAATAATCCCATTGCGGATTTTACAAGCCAACTAAGGCTTTCACAAAATATTACAAAGCCATTCCTTAATCGGGATGGCTTTTGTATTTTAGCGCGGATGAACCCACAACACGATCAAGCGGGCCTTTCAGCCATTAATATTCTCCTGCTCATAGCCTATGCACTAATTTGCCTGATTATTGGAATTTACAGCCATAAAAAGAAAGACGCCAGCGGATATATGATTGGCGGAAGAAAATTAAAAACAGCAGGTTTCGTTTTCTCTGTTTTGGCCAGTTATGTAGGCGGCGCAGCTGTTGTTGCCTATGCTGCATACGTATATCGGTTCGGCCCTGCTGCATTGGCAGTTTTTGCCGGCACAGGTCTGGGCTTTCTTGTTTTTATTCCTTATGCCTTGAAAATCAAGCGGGCAAACACCAAATTCCTTACCCTTTCTGACTGGATTGGCTTTAGAACAGGCAAAAGTTCGGGAACGATATCAGCCCTGATTCTTTTTGTCGTCTATTTTGGCATGCTGCTCAATCAGTTTATTGCAGGCAGCAGCATACTTGCTTCCATTAGTGGATGGAGCTACGAAAGTGCGCTCAGTATTTCTGCGCTGATTATTGGGGTTTACCTCACTGCCGGCGGTTTTAATTCGGTGATCCGTACCGACATATTCCAGTACATCGTTTTGCTGGCACTTTTTGGCATCATGATATTCTATGTACCCCACGAAACCATACAAAAAACCTTTACTAAAGGCGAATTTGAGCGCCTGAACCCATTTATGTTCATTGCATTTCTGGCTTTTGGGATATTTATCGTTTTTCAATCGGCAGAATACTGGCAGCGGGTATATGCTGCAAAAAACGAAAAAGTAGTCAAACGCGGCCTGCAATGGAGTGCCGTTTTGGTACTCATCAGCGGAGCGTTGATTTCCTTTGCCGGGCTAAGCGCACATTTTGGCACTCCCGGAATTGATGCCCGCGATGCTTTTGCTTCGGGCCTTAGCCTGCTCATGCCGCAGCATCTGCAAAGCCTGGGGCTGGTGCTTGTTTTTGCAGCAATTATGAGCTCCGCAGATACCATAATCTTTGTGCTGGCAAGTAGTTTGTCCGTCGATTTTATGAAGAAATTTAAAAGCAGCGAGATAAACCTGTCCATGGCCCGAACGACAAAAATATTCATCCTTCTGCTTACATTGGCAGGATTTGCTTTTGCCTGGTTTTTCCGCGATTTGATCCAGGTCATTATATTCATCACAGGTATGGGATTTACGATTATCCCCGCAGTAATAGCCAGCTTTCATTTTAAACTTCAGCCCATCAGTGTTTGGATCAGCTTTTTATCGGGAATCATTTATATCTTTATCCTGATTTTAAGCGGAAACCTTGCGGCAGAAGCTTCCATAGCAAGCATTTTGGTCAGTTTTTTAGCTTTGATTGTATCTGCGGCTTTTTTGAAAATAAAATATCGCGCCAGCAAAAAATAAAAACGATGCATAAAAAATACCGTTTATTGCTTTTTATTTGTCTTCTGTTACCTATCAGGATGATGGCACAGGAAACCGACAGCACTCAAAAGGATAAAATTAAAAAAGGACTGAATATCGGCGCGCTGCCATCGGTGCTTTACAATTCTGACCTGGGCTTCCAATACGGCGCTTTGGCACAGCTTTTTAATTATGGTGATGGCAGCCTGTATCCCGAATATAAATGGTCGGTTTATGGTGAGCTGGCACGTACCACCAAAGGAGGCGGCATCAACCAGCTCACTTTTGACGCACAAAACCTGCTGCCCAAAAAAATCCGCTGGATTACGGATGTGAGCTATCTGACCCAACAGGCACTGGATTTTTATGGTTTCAACGGATATCAGGCGGTTTATAACCCCAATTTTGAAGATGACCAAAGCGATGAATATATCAGCCGTATGTTTTATCGTTTGGAACGCAAACTGCTCAGGATTGCCACGGTTTTTCGCGGGAATTTGATTGGAGAGCATGTGTATTATCTGGCCGGATTCAGCTATTACGATATGAAAATTGCTCCGGTTGACATTGACCGGCTCAACGAAGGTAAAGATGAAAAAGACCTGCTGCCCCATGTTGCCGGGCTTTATCAAAGGTATGTGGACTGGGGGCTGATTCCGGAAAATGAAAAAAACGGCGGACAGATCAAACTGATAAAACTTGGCTTGACCTACGATTCGCGCGATAATGAACCCAATCCGATGCACGGCATATGGTCGGAAGCTATTCTGGCCATTGTTCCTGAATTTCTGGGCAATAATGAAAATGCCTATACCAAACTTGCCCTGGTACACCGGCAGTATTTTACATTGATCAAAGACCGTTTATCCCTTGCCGGGCGTTTGGGATATCAGGGAACCATTGACGGACATTGCCCATTTTATATGCAAAGCTATATGATTGAGTCCTACCCAAAAAGTACCACCATTGATGGGCTGGGCGGCAAACGCACACTGCGTGGTATTTTGCGCAACCGGGTTGTTGGCGATGGCATTGCTTACGGAAATCTGGAAATGCGCTGGAAATTCCACAAAACCTATTGGATGAAACAGAATTTTTATTTTGCGCTGAATGCTTTTCTGGATGCGGGCAGGATTGTAAAAGACATTGATCTTGACCTTGATAAAGTGCCCTATCTTTCACGGCGTGATTTTTTTGATGAAACAGCCGATGATGCATTTCATGTCAGCACAGGAATTGGATTACGTTTTGCAATGAACCAGAATTTTGTTTTTGGTTTGGATTACGGCATTCCGCTGGATGAGCGCGATGGGAAAGGCGGGATTTATATTGGATTGAATTATATTTTTTAGCCTACAGCCCACAAACCACCTGCACAGCTTCCTTTTGCAGGCTTATTTTGCAGCTTCCACTGCCCAAATCTTCCCCATCGGCTTCTATAAGCACGTCACTGTCGCATTCGATAAATATCTCTTTGCACTTAAACTGTTGAATTTCAGGTTCGCGCACAAAATCGCCTGAATAGAGATTTTTTAGTTGCGCTATGACTTTCATTTTGCTGATTTCCGGGATAAGCGTTACATCCAGCAGGCCATCGAAAGGATCCGCATCCGGCAATTGCCGCATTCCTCCGCCGTTATACTGGCAGATACCGGCAGAAAGACTAAAAATATCCCCCAGAAAAAGCTGTTCGCCATCAATGAGAACCTTAGCAGGTTTTGCCCGATAGCTGAACAAGCCTGTTGCCAGTTGCCACAAATAAGCCAGGCGCCCTTTTTTATTGCTCTCTTTCATTTTATTGAGCCTTTTGCTCACAAAAGCATCAAAACCCAAACCGGCAATATTCAAAAAATATCTTTGTCTTATCCCTTCAGGCATTTGCACCACCTGCAGCAATCCCACATCCTGCCGCCGAAAAGCCCGCTTTTTAATCAACAGAACAATATCATCAAGCTTCTCCGGGAGCTTCATTGTTCTTTGCCAGTCGTTGCCGGTTCCTGCCGGGATCAACGCCAGACAAACATCTTTCGGAATCTTTTGAGCAGCATCAGCAATTCCATTGAGCATTTCGTTGAGGCTGCCGTCACCGCCAACGGCAATAAAATCCCTCCATCCGTGGACATAAGCCTGAGCGGCAAGTTCAAAAATCTGCCCAGGAGCTTCACTGAAAACCACTTCAAAATCAATGGATTGCATTTTCAGAGCATCCTCAATTTCCGGCCACATTTTTCTGCCCTGACCCGATCCGGCTTCCGGGTTCACCAGTACCATCCAGGAATTTTTTCTGCTATGAATAGGGATATTGTTCATGAAGTGGCCAAAAATAATCAAAAGAACAGCATCATGCCTTTCCTATAATACCTTTTGTTTCCATTTGCCTGATGAAAAATAAAGAACCGACAGCAATCCCAGGAAAAACATATAAATATATTCTGATGTCCAAACCCATGCGACATTCACAAAGAAAACGTTTGAGAGCAGATAGACATAAATCAGGTAACAGAATGCTGTGATAAATTCAATAATCATGGATACACGGGTATGGCCTGTGCCACTTAATCCAAAGAAAATCACGATGGAAAGGGACAGGAGCGGCAAAGCGCCGTTTACGACATACAGAACGGGTACCGAAGCTTCGATGAGCGCATTACTATCCGTATAAACCCTGAGGATCCATTCAGGGACAAGGAGCGTAATGCCCATTACCAGCAGAGAAATAACAAAAGTAAGCCCCACGGTTTTCCGGATGATCGGTATGACAAACTTCGTTCCGCTTTCGCCAATGGAATTGCTTACAAGTGTATTCACTGCCGTAGCAAAACCAAAACCCGGGATAATCAAAATCATATAAATGCTGCGGATTATATTGGAAACGGCCAGATTGCGTTCGCCGGTCTGTTCGATAATCAAGAAAAAGGAAAACCAGGTTGCAATGCTCACAAAATATTGCAGCATCACCCAAACCGAAACGTCAAAAATCTGAAGTATGCTTTTCCAACGGATATCATTGAAGCGATAAAGTGCAAATTCGGATGATTTGATGAAAATTTTGGAATAAACAAAAAAGTACAAAACAGCCACAGCCTCTGAAATAACTGATGCCAGGGCTGCTCCTTCGATGCCCATGGCCGGCATACCAAAATGCCCGAATATCAAGGCGTAATCAAGCACAATATTCACCACGGCCATAATAATGGCGCCATAACTCAGCACTTTCGTACGCGTAATGCCCACAAAAAATGCACGTGCACCCACATTCATAAACGCGAAGAATATCCCGAAATTCCGAATATGCAAATAGCGCGATGACAGCTCAAAAACATCAGGCGAGGAGACAATAGAACCTAATAAATCTGATGCAAACAGATTAATAATCACGAAGATAAATAGCGCAAAAACGCTCAACGTAATCAGCGTTTGATCGGTAAGCTTGCCCACATCTTCAAAACGCTTCTCACCATTGCGGCGTGAAATCAGGATTTGTGCACCGGTCCCGAATCCAAAACCGATCATGAACAGCACATAATAGAACAGTCCTCCAATGGCACCGGCTCCTAGTTCTGCTTCTCCGAGGCGTCCCAGAAAAGCCGTATCGATCAGGTTGATCAGGTTTTGCGCAATCATGCCCAGGATGACCGGATAGCCAACCTGCCAGATCTTTTTATAAGTAACCATAGCTTATTTTTTCCAGAAAGTTGGTGATAATAAAATCAGGATCGTAAACAGTTCCAGACGTCCGAGCAGCATAAGGAAAGAAAGAAACCACTTCCCGAAAACGGTAATTTCTGCATAATTGAGCACGGGACCTACGGCACCAATTCCCGGCCCAATATTTCCCAGGCTGGCAATAACAGAGCCGATTGAAGACTCATAGTTCAATCCTGTGAGCGACATTATAAGAACGCCCAGCCCGAAAATCATCATATAAATCAGGAAGAAAGCCATCACTTTGCTGATGATTTCTTCGGAAATTACCCTTCCGTTGAGCCGTACAGGCAGGAATGCATGGGGGTGGATTATCCTTTTCAGTTCCAATCGCGTATTTTTGAACAGCAGCAACTGACGCACAACTTTTACGCCGCCACCGGTACTGCCGGCACTGCCGCCTACAAACATCAATAAAAAGATAATCATCCACAGCGACACAGGCCACAACAAATAATCGTCTGTAACAAAACCCGTTGTGGTTATGATGGACACAACCTGAAAAAGCGCATCGCGAAAAGATTTTTCCACAGCCCTGTTGGTCATAAAAATAAGTCCCAATGCAATGACAATGGTACTTAAAAGGATGGTCAGCAGATATACACGGTATTCTTCATCGCGGAACACCTTCTTTATTTTGCCGCTCAGGGAGAAATAATGCAAGGCAAAATTGGTTCCTGCCATTATCATAAAAATAATGATAACATACTGTATATAAGGAGAATAATTCGCAACTGAGGCATTTTGCGTAGAAAACCCACCGGTTGCCATTGTGGCGAAAGCATGGCAGAGCGCATCAAAAAGGTTCATGCCGCCAAACATCATCAGAATAGTTTGCACAAAAGTGAGCAGCACATAAATGCCCCACAACCTTTTGGCTGTTTCTTTGATGCGCGGATGCAGTTTATCCTTGGTCGGACCAGGCACTTCTGCAACAAAAAGCTGCATACCGCCAATACCAAGGATCGGAAGAATCGCCAGTGAAAGCACGATAATTCCCATACCGCCAATCCAGTGCGTCATGCTGCGCCAAAAAAGGATACCTTTGGGCTGTGCTTCGATATCGTTGAGGATAGTAGCCCCTGTTGTGGTAAAACCCGACATGGTTTCAAAAAAGGCATCGGTAAAATTGCTTATGGATCCACTAATCAGAAAAGGCAAGGTGCCAAAAATGGAAATGATGACCCAAGCCAAAGAAACGATAAGGTAGCCTTCGCGTTTACCGAGCTGGCTGTCGTTTCGTTTCCGGTTGAGCAGATACATCAGGCCACCTGCAGCTATGGTAATCAAGCCACTGTAAAGCAGGCTCAGGCATTCAAAACCACAATAGTAAATTGAAAATGGAATTCCGGTGAACATCATCACCCCTTCAATAATCAGAAGGAATCCGAGCACTTTTGCAATGATGCCCCAGTTAACTTTTTTGATTGAAATGGACAGCATTTTCCCTTATTTGAATAATTTCTCCACCTTGCTGATGGCATGAGGCAGGGAGAAAATAACCACTTTGTCATTTTCTTTGATCTGCAAATCACCAATGGCAATTAACCCCTTATTTTTGCGAATTACCCCACCAATAATTGCATCTTTGGGCATGTTCAGGCTTCGGATCGGGTTTCGAGTAACCGGAACACCCGGCTTCACGATAAATTCCATAACCTCAGCATCCACACCATTAAGACATTTCAACGAAGCAACTTCAGCACCCATTGTAAATCGTGCTATATAACTGGCGGCAATCAGCTTTTTATTGATAAGCGTATCAATTCCAATGGTTTGGGCAATATCGATATAATCCACATTTTCGACAAGTGGGATAATTTTTTTTACACCGTATTTCTTTGCCAGCAAACAGGCAAAAATATTGGTTTCTGTATTGTTGGTCACGGCGATAAAAGCATCTGTTTCGCGGATCCCTTCTTCCTCGAGCAGTTGCACATCACTGGCATCGCCATTAACGATGAGTGTGCGTTCCAGCCCTTCGGCAATATTTTTGCAGCGCTCGCGGTCTATTTCAATGAGTTTTACGTTCATGCTGCGTTCCAGTGCCCGGGCTGTTTTTCGTCCGATACGCCCACCGCCGATAATAATTGCCGATTTAATAGCAAAATGGGCTTTACCCCCCATTTTAATCAGCTTTCGAATACCTTCGGGACGTGTAATCACATAGGCCAGATCGCCATCCTGGAACCGGTCGTTGCCTTTTGGGATAATGGTGTGTGAATCACGATGAATGGCCACAGCTCGGAAATCCAGATGCGGATACTGACGGGCAATTTCATCTAAACTTTTATCAAGCACATTGGCATCCTGATCAAGGCGCATCAAGAAAAGGGATAATTTCCCTTCGGAAAAATCAAATATTTCGGTTGCAGCGGTTTGCTTGAGCAGACGGACAATCTCACGTGAGGCAATTCGCTCCGGACCTACCATAAAATCGATGCCCATTGTTTTGAACATCTCTTTGTTTTTGTCTGTAAGGTATTCGGTATTGTTCACACGGGCAATAGTGCGTTTGGCCCCCAGTTTTTTGCCCAGCATGCAGGTAATGATGTTAATAGATTCATCATGCAATACAGAAATCAAAAGGTCTGCTTTGGAAACATTTGCTTTTTCGAGCACAGACATGGAGGTAGAATTTCCTGTGATCGTCATCAAATCGGTATAGGATTCTACCATTTTCAGGAGCTCTTCATGCGGATCCACAATAGTAATATCGTGATTTCCACTACCCGACACGATTTTCGCTAAATGAAAACCTACTTCACCGTCTCCTGCAATAATTATTTTCATTTTTTACTCATCTTTACGGCTGCGAAATTATGTTTTTTCGGGATAATGCAAAACCCATTAACAGAAGCATTAGTCCCTGTTTTTATCAAAACTACAATAAAAATCTCAATATCAAGATATTGAAACAGAATCCCAATCCAAAGAAACACGGAATTTATCGCGGAATTGCTGCAGTTCTTCCAGATTAATTTTTGCCCTGAGCACTTTTTCTTCCGAAGGTAAGGCAGAAGCAATCACATTGCCTTTTGGGTCAATGATCAGGCTGTCGCCCGAATGCCAAAAACCCTGACCGTCTTTTCCTACACGGTTTACTCCGGCCACATAACACTGATTTTCAAGCGCTCGGGCAATCAGCAGGCTTTTCCATACATGTGCGCGTACGGACGGCCAATTTGCTATGTAGATCAATAAATCGTATTTGAATTTCCCATCCTGATAAGTATTCCTGCTCCAACATGGAAAACGCAGGTCGTAGCAAATCAGGGGCATAATGTTCCAGTCTTTCAAATGCGTTACTAAAGTGCCTTCGCCGGCTGTGATGTATTCGTCTTCGCGGCCCATGCGAAACAAATGCTTTTTGTCGTAATTACTGTAAGTCCCATCAGGCTTCATCCAGAAAAGGCGGTTAAAAAGCTTCCCGTTTTCCTTGATAAGCACTGAAGTACAGATTACGGCATTTTTTTTCGCAGCCATTTCTTTCAACCATCTTGCGGCCATTCCATCCATAAATTCGGCATTTGTTTCATTAAACGGACTAAAAGCCGTATTGAACATTTCCGGCAAAATAATCAGGTCTGCCCCATCAATGGCTTTTAATTTATGGTCAAATGCAATCAGGTTTGCTTCGGGGTTTTCCCAGTGCAAATCCGACTGAAGCAATGCAATATCCAGTAATTTTTCCATCAATCTAAAACTGTTTTAAATATTATTATGTTTCCCCTTGCCAAAAATAATATTAGTATTTTGGGCTGAGCAAAATTTAATGCGTTTTTATCACTACAAAAAATGATTTTATGAAGCCAGTCCGTTTCTTAGTCCCTACTGCTCAATGGGTTTTACGTCTTTCAGCAATCTTATTTATCTACACTTACTTTTTTGACACATTCATTAGTTTCAAGCTTCAAAGCCTGATGTTTTATGTTTCTGCAGTTTTTGTTTCGGGTGGTATTCTGCTACTGGCCGGAGGATTTCTTCGATCAGCAAAGATGACGGTTATTGTATCGCTTCTATTGTTTTTATTGAGCTTAACACGCCTGTTTGTTGCTTATAAATCCGGTGGTGCGGATCACGATTTCGCTTCCATGTTTATTTTGAGCGCCATTTTTCTAAATTTTCTTGCGAATGGGAACAGGAACTGATCTGCTATCAGCGAAAAGCATAAATTAAATCACCTCCTGATTTTCCTGCCTTTCCATACAAAAGGCAAAAAAAGGCTAAGCATTCCGGTGCACACCACATAAAATGGATACAATAACTCAAATATAAAAAAGAGGATGGGATTAAAACCTCCCTTTACAAAGCTCTGCCAACGGGCTGTCAGGAGGCTGTCCACAAAGTATTTGACCAGCAAAAAACCTGCAAAAACCCACAAATACTTCCATGACCTGAAAAGTGACAGGCCCAATCCGATCTGAACAAGGGAAGAAAGGAGCACAAGCAGGGCCACAAAACTGACATATAAATCCTTATATGCTCCTGCTTTACTGGTCCATCGCATCCGTTGATACACAAAGGTTTTAAAATTTTCCGGAGGGCGGGTAAATACTTTGGCACGCTTATTCTGTAAAAACGAGATACTTGAAGAACCATAGAACTTTTGAGCTGCCAACATCAGGAACATATCGTCCCCACTGGCATAATGCCCATTTTGATTTCCCTCACTTTTCTCCAATAATGATTTACGAAAACCCATATTTGCCCCATTGCTCATCAGTGGTTTTCCATTGCCCAGGCTTCCGGCTGAAGACGCAAGCAAAGAAGCAAATTCATATTGGTAAAAATGCTGCAGGAATCCTTTCTCCTTCTGGAAACTTACCGGCCCGGTAATAAACTGCAATTTACCATTTGCACAAAAGGCATTTACATAAGAAGCAATCCAGCCCGGCGCCAGGATGCAATCCGCGTCGGTTTGCAATATAATATCACCTTTTGCCAGCGAATATGCCAGTTTCAAGGCCGCTTTTTTTCCTGTTTTTTGACGGGGGCTATAAATGTGCTTCAGCATTATTTCGGGGAAAGAAAGCTGAAATTTTTTCACTAAGGCCGGGCCGCCATCGCTGCTGTGGTCGTCCACCAGTATAATTTCAAAAAATTTCTTGGGGTAATGCTGATTTTTGATGCTGTTGAGCATCATACTGAGGTTTTTATATTCATCGCGGTAAGCAACAAGCACACTGACCAGAGGTCTTTTTTGAGTATATTCTGCATTTGTCTGCTTTTTTCTCAGTCCTTTGAAAAAATACAAAATAAGCAGCCCATAAAGCAAAAGGACACTTCCGATTATAATATAAACAGGGCTATTTGCTGGCATCGCGGAAGAATCTGAGTTTATAAACAAAAACAGCTCCAGTGAGTGCAGGGACAACAATATTGATCAGCCAAAGCAAGCCGGCTGCTGTTGCTGCAGCAATTTCGCTAAAACTATCCGGTGAACCGGCAAAATATAGTCCCAGCACACTGATTGCCACACTTCCCCGGATACTCAGCTCTGCCAGGGCCACAGAAGGAATAGCGGTAAGCACGAAAAAGATAACCGACACCACCATCATCCCCGAAAAAAGGCCCATTTCAATTCCAAAAGCCCGAAAAAGCAAATAATATTGCAGCGAAAAAACCACATAACGCAAAAAGCTAAACAACAAAACTCTGAGAAGCTCCTTCCCATGAAATTCTGAAACTACTTTTAAATAGTTCCGCATCCGTTTCCAGTTTTTGCGCAGCAAGCCATCCACCCATTTGGTAATGATATCGACATTAAAATAGAGCATCAGGACAAACACATTAAAAATCAAAACGCTGGCAATCAGCCCCCATAGAAAATACTGCTTGTCCTGAAAAAATTCGATATCATAGGAAATAACGAAAAAAATCATTGCAATACTGCCACAGCTCAGGGTAACCAGCAACTGGCTCATGCTGCCCAGTACCGTCAGAAAAACTGCTTTCCAGGGATTGGCCTTATGCAGCATAAAAACCCGGCCAAAGTATTCCCCAACCCGATTGGGCGTAAAAACACTTACGGTTACTCCACTGAGCACCGCTCGGTAGGCTTTAAAAAAAGATATCTGCTCAATTTTTCCGATAAGATACTGCCATTTAGCCGTTTCCAGTCCCCAGTTTACAAAAACAAGAATCAGTGCGGCATATAAAAAATAAAGCGAGGTACCTTTGCTTACCTCACTCCAAAGCTGATCCAGATTGGCCAGGATATCTTTTTCATAAAAAAGCTGGTAATAAATAAAACCATAGGCTACGAGGATTATTAGTGTCCGCAGCAAAATGTTGTAGGTTTTATTTAATTTTGTCTTTTCCATCTAAACAAATGAATTTGAAAAAAGAACGCCTGATTATGGGCATCGACCCGGGCACCAACATTATGGGATACGGACTGATCCTTGTCCGTGGCAACGCATTGTCGTTGGTAAATATGGGTGTGCTCAAGCTTGGCAAACTTCCGAACCAGGCCTTAAAACTAAAAAGAATTTTTGAAAGCAGCCTACACCTGATCGACGAATATAATCCCGATGAGCTTGCACTGGAAGCGCCTTTTTACGGAAAGAACATCCAGTCGATGCTGAAACTGGGACGTGCTCAGGGCGTTGCGATGGCTGCCGGGCTTTATCGCGATATCCCGATTTTTGAATATTCGCCAAAAAAAATAAAACAATCCATTACCGGAAACGGCTCCGCTTCCAAAGAACAGGTAGCAGCCATGATCACCAAACTGGTTAAAATCCAGGAAACCCCCGAATATCTCGATATCACAGACGCTTTGGCTGTTGCGGTTTGCCACTATTTCCAAAAAGGAGCAGTAAGCGATACCAAATCCTATTCCGGCTGGGGCGCTTTTGTGAAATCCAATCCCGACAAGGTGAAATAATGACTTTTTGGTAAAATCTATTTGGAATAGTTCTGTTTAAAATATTTCTGTTATTCAAATAACAAATTCTTAATAATTTTGCAGCAAATACAGCTGCTTTTTCCTAATTATCTGACAAAAAGGAATAAATGCTGGCAAAATTTAACAGAATATGAAAACCAGAATATTCATCCTTTTGCTTGTGTTGGCTACTTCATCAGCAATGGCTCAATTCGACAGCCTGTTTCTCAACAAAACACTCCGCGTGGATTATTTCCACTCCGGCACCAAAGACACAGAAAGCTACTTCATTGACGAAGTGCTGGAAGAACCAATTTGGGGCGGATCGCTCGTAAACCTCATCGACACATTCCGCTATGGCAAATACTTTTTTGAAGTCCATGATGCCGCCACCGATAGCATCATATACAGCCGCGGCTATTCCACCCTCTTTGGTGAATGGCAGACCACAGAAGAAGCAAAACACACCAGCAAATCCTTCTCCGAATCAGTGGTAATGCCTTTCCCAAAAGAAGATGTGCGCATCGACTTTTACAGCCGCGACAAAAAAGGCGTTTTTCAAAAAAAATTCAGTTATGATGTGGATGTGGACAGCTACTTTATCAAACCCGAACGCAGGCTCGAATATCCCTCCTTTGAAGTTATGGTCAATGGCGATCCGGCCAAAAAAGTAGATATTGTTATCCTGCCCGATGGTTATACCGCCGATGAAATGGGCAAATTCATCAAAGACTGCCAGATTTTTGCCAAACACCTGGTTTCTTTTGCCCCTTATACTGAACATAAAGACAACTTCAATGTTTGGGGCGTTTTGGCGCCATCGCCCGAATCGGGCAATGATATCCCTGCCGACAGCATCTGGAACAAAAGCATCCTCAATACATCCTACTATACCTTTGACAGCGAGCGCTATTGCATGACTACCGACAACAAAAGCGTGCGCGATGTGGCAGCCAATGCACCCTACGACCAGATTTACATCCTCACCAATACTGAAAAATATGGCGGTGGCGCTATTTACAACCACTATTCGGTCAGTTCGGCAGGAAATATTGCTTCGGCAAAAATCTTTATCCATGAATTTGGCCATGGCTTTGCCGGTTTGGGCGACGAATACTATAATTCCGAAGTGGCCTATTCCGAATCTTATCCGCTGGATGTAGAACCCTGGGAGCCCAATATCACCACTTTGGTAGATTTTGACAGCAAATGGAAACACCTGCTCAAAAAAGGCACACCCATCCCTACGCCCATCAAGAAGAAGGACAAATATCCTTTGGGTGTTTATGAAGGTGGCGGATATGTGGCCAAAGGCGTTTACCGTCCGGCAGATGATTGCCTGATGCACACTTTTAAGGGAGACAAATTCTGCGGAGCCTGCGATGAAGCCATCCGCAAAATGATCCTGTTTTATTCCGAATAACCCATCACAAAATATATACACTATGGCTATTACCAAATTAGATCAAATGTTCGATGTCCTGAAGAATCAGGAGAAGAAAATCCTGGTTGCTGCTTATGCCAACGATTCGCATACAATTGGCGCAGTAAGCAAAGCAGTTGATTTGGGCATTGTTGAAGCAACACTTGTTGGTGATGAAGACACCATCAAAAAAGTGTGCGCCGAAGAAAATATTGACGTAAACAAATTCCGTATTGTTCAGGAAGCCGACGAGCAAAAAGCAGCCCTGAAAGCTGTTGAACTGATCAATAAAGGCGAAGGAAACCTCTTGATGAAAGGGCTGGTGAGTACCGACAAATACATGCGCGCCATCCTGAACAAAGAATTTGGCCTGATGCCCCCAAAGGCAGTTCTGAGCCATGTTACGGTTATGGAAAACCCAAATTATCACAAGCTTATGGTTTGTGGTGATGTGGCCATTATCCCTCAGCCCGACCTCAAACAAAAAGTTGCCATTGCAAATTACCTCATCCAAACAGCACGTGCATTGGGCATTGACAAACCAAAACTGGCCCTTGTTGCTGCAACCGAGCAGGTAAGCCCGAGCATGGAAGCCTGCGTTGACGCCAGCATCATCTCAAAAATGGGCGATCGCGGACAGATAAAAAACGCTTATATTGATGGCCCTTTGGCTATTGATGTGGCTATTGATCCGAAAAGTGCGCAGATCAAAAAAATCAAAGGCGAAGTTGCCGGCGATGCAGATTGCCTGCTTTTCCCAAATATTGATGCCGGAAACGTTTTCTATAAAACCAATACCAAACTGGCAAAGGCCGAGCTCGGTGCAATGGTGGTAGGAGCAAAAGCACCTGCAATTCTTTCATCACGCGGAGACAGTACACAAACCAAACTCTACAGTATTGCTTTGGCAGCTCTCACAGCAAAATAAAATTCAAAGGGCGGGAGTTTCCTGCCCTTCATTTTAAAAACCCAACCCAAAATGCAAGCAATCCGCAAACTGGATGAAATTGCCGAAAGGCTGAAATCGAAAAACAGGAAATACCGTGTGGCCGTTGCCCTTGCCGAAGACAGCAATACACTCAATGCCGTTTACCGTGCAGTAAGTGAAGGTTTTGTTCATGCGTTGATGATTGGAGATCCGAAAAAGATCAACACGATATGCGCTCAAAACAAAATCAATCCGGAAATTTTTGAGATTATTGCAGCAGGAAGCGATATTGAAGCTCTTGAAATAGCCGTTTCCATGGTGAAAAATGGCGAAGCCGATGTTTTGATGAAAGGCCTTGTAGGCACGGACAAATTCCTGAAAGCTGTGCTCAACAAAGAAAGCGGTCTGATGCAAAAAGGCAAGATCATGAGTTATGTATGCGCGCTTGAACTGCCCGATTATCACAAACTGCTGTTTGTTTCCGATACTGCGGTTCTGACATTCCCTGAATTGAAAGAGCGCAAAGTCATGATTGAATATACTGTAAACATGGCACATCGTTTCGGTATTGAGCGCCCGAAAGTAGCCCTTATTTCCGCCACCGAAAAAGTAACACCGGCCATGCCATCCACCATTGATGACGCCCTGCTGTCGAAAATGGCAGACCGCGGGCAGATCAAAGGCTGTGAAGTAGATGGCCCGATGGATGTTTTCATTGCCTGCGATGCCGAAAGCGCCCGCATCAAAGGAGTGGAATCGCCCGTTGCAGGTGATGCAGACGCGCTCATTTTTCCCAGCCTCGAATCATGCAATTCTTTCTATAAAGGATTGATGCTCTTCGGCAAGGGAGAACTTGCAGGACTCATTCAGGGCACTGAAAAACCCGTTGTAGTCATGTCGCGCAGCGAAAGTGAAAAATCGAAATTTTATTGTATCGCACTGGCCTGCTTAATGGCCGAATAATCAAATATAATGCAAAGAGTATTAGCTATAAACCCAGGTTCCACTTCAACAAAAATAGCGGTATATGAAGGGAACAAATCTATTTTCCTGAAAACACTCAGGCATAGCAACGAAGAGCTGAAAGGCTTTGGACACATTGCCGAGCAGTTTTCATTCCGCAAGAACATCATTATGAATGAGCTGGCCAATACCAGCATCGACATCAACAGCCTCAGCGCCATTGTAGGCCGCGGAGGACTAGTAAAACCAATTGAATCAGGTGTTTATGAAGTAAATGAAGCACTGATCAGGGATTTACAAAAAGGCGTTCTGGGCGAACATGCGTCCAATCTTGGAGGTTTAATCGCTGATGATATCGCCAAAAGCATTCCCGGGGCACAGGCATTTATTGCCGATCCGGTTGTGGTTGACGAACTTCAGGATGTAGCGCGCATTGCCGGTCATCCGGAATTTGAGCGTATGTCTATTTTTCATGCACTCAACCAAAAGGCCATTTCGCGCACCTATGCCAAGTCCATTAATAAGAATTATGAAGAACTCAACCTTATCGTAGCCCATCTTGGTGGCGGAATCAGTGTTGGGGCACATTGCCAGGGAAAAGTAATTGATGTAAACAACGCCCTGGATGGTGAGGGGCCTTTCTCCCCCGAACGCAGCGGAACCCTGCCCGCCGGGGCATTGGCAAAACTTTGTTTCAGTGGCAAATACACTTTGCCGGAAGTTAAGAAGATGATTACCGGAAAAGGCGGTTTTGTGGCGCATCTCGGCACAAACAGCGCTTACGACATCGAGATGAAGGCCAAAGACGGCGACGAGAAATGCAAACTCTTGCAAGACGCCATGGCGTACCAGATTGGCAAAGAAATCGGCTCCAATGCAGCTGTCCTGAAAGGAAAAGTGGATGCCATCCTGATTACCGGCGGCATTGCACACAATACGTATCTGGTGAATTACATCAAAGATATGTGTGCATTCATTGCACCAATTGTGGTTTATCCCGGCGAAGATGAAATGCAGGCACTTGCACTCAACGGCCTGATGGTACTCAATGGCGAAGTAGAAGCACGGATTTACGAATAAAAAATTGACAGCCAAATAAAAACGCCCTACTCGAAAGATTAGGGCGTTTTTATATTTACAATCCATTTATCTTGGCCCTAAAAACCTATCACCATTAAAATGGATCATATGCTCTGGAAAATCCATTATCCAAACTTCTGTATCCCAAGCAATCGCTGAGGTATGTTTTCTGAACTCAGCAAAGTCAGGGAAAGCCGTAACATATATTTTTCCTGCTGTACAATCTTTCAGAAATTTCTCCAGTTCAACTAAGCGCTTTGGAGACATTGGTCCATGTGATGTTACTGCTTCAATAAGATACAGCCAATTTTTGGCTTCATCAAAAATTACGATGTCTGGCAATTTACTATGATCCGTAATTGGTATCCCTAAGCGCTCCAAGATATCCTTTTCAACATGCAAATCCTTTTTCTCTGTATCTCCGATATAAAGCAATTTTGCACCATGAGCGAAACGAGACGCAAATTCATTTACAACAGCCACTTGTACTTCATTATGCTTACCGGGAGATAAATGCAACACTTTACCATTGTGCATATTCCGGTCATACTGACCCACCAATCCGGTGATATTGACCCGTCTGATTCGTAAAGTTTTTAAAGAACGCGATTGCCTGACAATATTACCTAATTTTTCTTAAACTGTCTCCTTTTAATTCAATTCTGTGGGAAGTATGTACCAAACGGTCCAATATTGCATCGGCAATAGTAGCTTCACCAATGATATCGAACCAGCTTGCCACAGGTAGCTGACTGACAATAATTGTTGATTTCCGGGCATGGCGGTCTTCTATAATCTCCATAAAATCAATTTGTTGCTTTTGTTCCAGCCGGGCCATTCCAAAGTCGTCGAGTATGAGCAGGTCTGTTTTGGCTGTGGTTTCAAAAAATTTAAAGGCCGTTCCTTCAAGGCGTGCAATTTTAATTTTTTTCAGCAGCTTTTGCATGTTATAGTAGGCTACTTTATATCCCTGCAGGCATGCTTGGTGCCCCAAAGCCGAGGCCAGGAAGCTTTTTCCGCATCCGGTTGGGCCGGTGACCAATATGGACTGGCCTTTTTGCAGGTAATTGCCTGTTGCCAGACTCGCCAGCAAGTCTTTGCCAAGCCCGCGGGCCTGGTCTGTACTGACTTCCTGCAAAGATGCCTGGTAGCGGAAGCGCGCATTTCTCTGCAGCCGTTCAAAACGGTTCTGTTCGCGTTGTTGTTTTTCTGCTTCAAGGAGTATTTTCATGCCCTCCCCAAAGCTCAGCTCGTTTAGCCTGCCTGATTCCATCAATGCCTGCCATGCGGAGGACATCCCGTTTAGGCGCAAGCTTTTAAGTTGTGGTCCTATTTGCATCATAATATCAGATATTAAGGGTTAACTGTTGTTTTGTATAATATTCTTTGCCCCGTATATTGCCGTGCCTGGGCAGTGCTTTTTGTGGCGCACCGCCTTGTTGGCCAGCAGTTTTGTTTGTGAGTATGTTGGATATAAATTTGTAGGTAAATACTTCATTGTCAATTGCCATGCGGCAGGCAGATTCAAAAGCGGCCTTATCGCTTGTACGGCAAAGCATTAGCAGCCCGTCGCAGCTTTTGTAGAGCTGTTCGGCATAGCGGTCAGGGCGGCCGAACATCAATGTAAAGAGCCTGTGCAGGTTCTGGCTGTGCTCCATGGCCCTATCAAGATAGTACTGTGGGCTGCGCGCAAGGTGGTGTTTGTGGGCGGGGCATAAATGTTCCTTGCAGGTAGAGTATCCGCCCTGTTTGTAATTGCGCAGGTGTGCCGCTATAAGCTTTTGTTCCAAATATATGTCCACGGTATTGCGGGTATAGATAACCTTGGCCTGTTGGCCGATATGTTGATAAGGCACACTGTAGTAATGCTTGTCACGGCCAAGGTAAATATGGTTGTTTTGTGCCACTTTGAGCGAACAGTAATATTTTTGCTCATAGGGCTGCTGTGGAAGGGGCTCCAGTTTGTTCTTTTCATCTGCAAGGAAACGCTCCTGGCGGCACCATGGCTTTTGCTGCATACGGGTCTGGTTGTGCTGTTCTACCTTTGTTGCTATGGCGCTGTTAAGCTCATCGAGGCTAAAAAACACCTGGTCCCTGAGCTTTGCAAAAACGCGCTGGTACACCAGTTTTACCTGGTTCTCCACAAGGGCTTTGTCTTTGGGCTTATATGCCCTGGCAGGAAATATAGTGCAGCCATAATGGTTTGCAAAATCTTCCATACTGCGGTTGATATCGGGCTCATAGCGGTCTGCTTTGTTAACAGCAGATTTGAGGTTGTCGGGCACCAATACCTGTGGGGCCCCGCCCAGGTGTTCCAAACAGCGCCTTAGTGCATAAAGGAAGTCCTGGCTGCTTTGGCTGGGCACTGCAATGGCAAAGCCATAATCGGAATAGGGCAGGCAGGCTACAAAAACCTGACAGCTGATCAGCTCGCCTGTCTTTGGGTCGGTATAGCAAATGGTCTTGCCTGTAAAGTCCACAAAAAGTTTCTCAGCAGGTTTGTGGTGCAAAACCATCGATGGCTTTTTAGCCGACAGGTACTGGGAGAGATGGTAGCAGAACTGGGTCTTGCCATATGGCTTAGCTGTGGTTTCTTTGTATTCCTCCCATAGCAAAAGGCGCGTCACTCCTGTTTTTTGCAATTCCCGGGCATAATGGCCAAGCCTGTCTTTAAGGTGCTGGTAGCGCTCATCCTTATAAGCAGGGCTGCCTGCATGGAAGAGGGCTTCCAGCTCAGGGTCTTCGAGCTTTAGTAGCTGAGTGGTGCTCTGGCTAAGCGCACCTGCTTTCTTTAAATAGCTCTTTACTGTGTTTTTGCTTATGCCAAGGTTACGGGCAATAGTCCTGTGTTTATTGCCCTGCTTGTGCATCCTCAATAATTGTTTTATCTGACTCATGGGTTTGGGTTTACCGGCCATCGCATTCTTTGTGTTGGTTATAGCTGGCTAATACCGAAACTTCACGAAAAAGTGACAAAAAAAGGGTCAATATGCTCCGGAATTTTATGTTGCACCTTTCCAAAGTGGGTCAACATGCTCCGGAATTCTGCCAGTGCTCCACTGAAAGTGGGTCAACATGCTCCGGTTTTCTCCATCCTTGTCTCATGAAAAAGGGTCAACATGCCCCGGATCTGGGTGCTTGAAGAGCCTTCTTCCGTTTTAGGGGGTCAGTATCCGCCGGATTGGCAGTCTTTGATGGCTTTTTATTGCTGTTTATTTCAGCCGGTCGGGTGGGTCAGCTTAGTCCGGAATATCCAACCATTGGCCAGTTTTAATGGAATCCGAGCCATCTCCCTATCATGAGCGTATCTTTTTTTAAGTTCTCCAATTTTCGATTGATATTCCAAAAGGGCTTTTTTCCATCCTCTGTTTTTATACTTCTTGATCGTTTTCAAGGCTATATCACTAATAGCATAATGTGCTTTGGGACTATTTACCGGTAAATCAGGAATATCTGGATTATAATCTGCAACACCGGCCTGTACAAATTGGTGTAAGACCTGACGTCTAAATGTTTCCCTCGTATTAGGCGCATAATTTCTTTGATAATGATCGCTAATAAAACTCATGATACCTTTAGTAATACCAAGACTTTTTCTATGAGCATTTGACCATTTATCGTTTTTCTTAATATTGCAAAGAGCCAATAGCGTGTAGGCTGAAATTTCATTCCTCTGATTATTAGGCAACCCCAACCCTTCCAGTATTTTTTGCGCTTCTTCTATTTTCGACATGAACTTTATCTAAAATTACTTGATTCAAAATTCCATCAATATCTTTTTTGGTAACATTCTCAATCATTTTCACCAAACTTCCAATTACTTTAATTTCCTTGAGAGGAGGTAATTTCATCGACCTAAGCTCAGACGCTCCAACCTGAGTATTTCCATTGAATGTCCTGAAATATGTATCAAACAGGCTGCTGCTATATAAAGCCGAAATTCCCCAAATTTCATCATCCAATAAGTTCCCTTTTGGTCGGTGGATATAATTTAGATGATTTTCAACTCCAATAAATTCAGTATCTAAATAATTTTGAAAATAAGGGCAGCATACGAGCCTGCTTTTATCATCTTTAGAACTAAATCTTCGTAGAAACACATAATTTTTATTCTTTAAAAGGACTTTTGCAGACTTTTCAGAATTAACAATAAGATCAGGTTTATTAGCCTTTTTCAATGGATAAACAAATTTCATTTCTTTAACATTATGCAACCATATTAAAGGCTGATAAAGCTTATTAACTTCCCCTTCATTGATCAATAAGCTCTTACACCTAAAAGCCACAACCGGCCCGGTGGATATCTGAATGTTATAATCATTTAATGTTCCTGTCCAATTCCGAAAAACACTCAAAGTTTCGGATTCCATTTCATTGGATGGGATAAATAAAATCTTTTCTCTTGACTTTAAATTGACCAATTCATCTGTTCGATATATGTATTTTTTTGGCTCAATTAGCCCTATATCACTTTCTGAAACAGAGACAACTATCTCATAGTTTGTATGCCTGGACGCCCGTAATATTACATTCTCCTGTAATACGCTATCTGCTTTAAACATTTTATTCCTTGATTCAAAAATATGAATATTTGAAATGCTCACTTGATTAAAAAAGGCATTTCTGAAAGCAAGAAAATAGTTTCCTGACGCAAAACTTCTAGGTGTTATAAAAATCAGCTCGCCATTATCTTTTAAAAGTTTAGCAGCCAGACCCATAAATAAGGAATATATATTTGGCTGACCATAAACAAGTTCTTTTGCGACTACAGCCCGTTCATCAGATTTAGATATTTTAAAGTAGGGCGGGTTCGAAATAATAAAATCATACGTTTTTCCTTCTTTGACGCCAAATAGCGAGTTGTTTAGAAACGCATTTTTGTTTTCAAGAATAAAATCCTTTTCAATAACTCTAAAAGAAAAATCAACTCCCTTTTCTGAAAGCCATCCCGACAGATAGCCTATTACCAACTTTAATTGCTCAACAATTTTTTCGTCCGTTTCGTAAAGATCAAGGTCAATTTCCTCTATTTCAGATTCGGAAACAAGTTTTTCAATCAAAGAACATGATAAAATAGCTGTTCCGCAGCCTGGGTCAAGAATTGCAAGCTTTCCGGCTACACCCTTTGCCATCCCAGCCATAAAATCTGATATTAGTTTTGGTGTTAAGAACTGGCCATTATTTTTTTTATGTGCATCTGTTGTAGATTTAGCATAAGATAGACCAATAGTTTCCGCAAATTCGGAGGGCAAACTAATATTAGACATATTTTCAAACATTCTACAAAAATAGATAAACCTCTTGCTCAAAACAAATAATCTCACCTTGGACAAATTGTTCATTGCATTTTCACTTGAGTATTTTACTGCAATGCTAAACCAATAAGGTAATTACTTTTGATATCTATATTTAGTTGAAATCCCCATATTACCCCTCCCTTTCCTACCTTCAAAATAAAACTTAAATTTGCCGCATGAACGAAGACCTTTTTAAAAAAATCATAGGTCATGCCAAGGAGTATGGCTTTGTGTTCCAGTCATCAGAAATATATGACGGATTGAGTGCTGTTTATGATTACGGTCAAAACGGCTCGGAGTTGAAGAACAATATCAAAAAATACTGGTGGAAGGCCATGGTTCAGATGCACGAAAATATTGTCGGCATCGATTCTGCCATTTTCATGCACCCTACGGTTTGGAAAGCTTCCGGCCATGTGGACGCTTTTAATGATCCACTGATTGACAATAAAGACTCAAAGAAACGTTATCGTGCCGATGTTTTGGTAGAGGATTACCTCGCCAAAATTGAAGGAAAAATCAATAAAGAAGTAGCCAAAGCCCAAAAACGCTTCGGTGATTCTTTTGACGAAAAGCAATTCCGCGAAACCAACCCACGTGTATTGGCCAACCAGAAAAAAATGGACGACATCCGCGATCGCTTTTTTACTGCGCTTGGTGAAGAACGCCTGGACGATGTAAAAGCCATCATTGAAGAGCTGGGTATTGCCTGCCCTGTTTCCGGATCAAAAAACTGGACCGATGTGCGCCAGTTTAACCTGATGTTTGATACACGACTGGGAAGTACCAGCGACAGCTCCAGCAAAATATATCTCCGTCCTGAAACGGCACAGGGCATTTTCGTAAACTACCTCAACGTTCAAAAAACCGGAAGGATGAAAATTCCTTTTGGCATTGCACAGATCGGCAAAGCCTTCCGTAACGAAATCGTTGCCCGTCAGTTTATTTTCCGCATGCGCGAATTTGAGCAAATGGAAATGCAGTTTTTTGTGCGTCCCGGTGAGGAGAAAAAATGGTACGAATACTGGAAAGAAGCCCGTATGAATTGGCATTATTCCATGGGTTTTGACAAAAGCATGTACCGTTTCCACGATCACGATAAACTGGCACATTATGCCAATGCAGCCGCAGATATCGAATTTGATTTCCCAATGGGCTTCAAAGAGCTTGAAGGCATCCACAGCCGTACAGATTTCGATTTGAAAGCGCATCAGGAACATGCCGGCAAAAAACTGCAATATTATGATCCGGAAATCGACCAAAGCTATGTGCCCTTTGTTGTGGAAACATCGATTGGCCTCGACCGCACTTTCCTTGCCGTACTATCGGCAGCTTATAAAGAAGAAAAGCTGGAAGACGGATCAATGCGGACCGTCCTCAACCTTCCACCGGTTCTGGCGCCCTACAAAGCAGCTGTTTTGCCATTAACAAAAAAAGACGGCCTACCGGAAAAAGCCCGCGAAATCATGTCGGAGCTTATGGATGATTATATGTGCTATTACGAAGAAAAAGATGCTATTGGTAAGCGTTACCGCCGACAGGATGCCATTGGAACGCCTTATTGCATCACGGTAGATCATCAAACACTGGAAGACAACACGGTAACCATCCGCGAGCGCGACAGCATGCAGCAGGAGCGTATCGATATTGAAAAAATTTCAGCAATCATTGCCAAAAGGCTGAAAAACAAATAAGAATATGCACGGAATAAAAAACCGTTTCTCCTTTTGCCGGGACAAACGGTTTTTTTTATCTCCGCGGAACTTTTTTGTTCCAATAACGTACCAAAGGCATAGAATGAAAAAGCAGAAATAGGTATCTGATGGAACTAGTTGATTTTTTTGAAGCCATAAATCCTGATAAGGTGCAGTTTCCCGAATTGGAGCGGAAACGTTTCGGTGATTTTGTACATTCATACCTTCGCGACAGCGCCTTCCCCGCCTTGGAAAATATGGATATTGCCATTATCGGAGTACTGGAAGACCGCAATGCCTTCAACAACCCGGGCTGTGCAATGGCTCCGGACGAAATCCGCTCGTACCTGTACCGCCTTTTCCCTCCGGCACAAAAACTGAAGATTGCCGATTTGGGAAACATCCCGGCCGGTTACGAAATTAAAGACACCTATTTTGCACTGAGCACGGTTTTGGCCGAACTGCTCGAAATGAACATTTTGCCCATTGTTTTGGGTGGAAGTCAGGATTTGACTTTTGCCAATTATATGGCCTATGAAAACCTGGGACGTATTATAAATATTGTAGCCATTGATTCGGAATTTGACCTTGGCGAAAGCCATGCCGAACTGAATTCCCGCTCCTACCTCACCAAAATCATCCTGCACCAGCCCAACTTCCTTTTCAATTATACCAATATCGGCTACCAAAGCTATTTTGTGGATCAGGAAGCCATTCATTTGATGAAAAACCTGCTGTTTGATTCCTACCGCTTAGGTATGCTGACCCACGACCTGCAAGAAGTGGAACCGCTGGTACGCAATGCCGATATGCTGAGTGTGGACATTTCTGCCGTGCGCCAATCGGATGCTCCGGGCAATCAAAACGCCACGCCAAACGGATTTTATGGCGAGCAGCTTTGCCAGATGATGCGCTTTGCAGGTATGAGCGACAAGCTCTCATCCATAGGGTTTTATGAAGTAAATCCAAGTTGCGATATCAACGGGCAAACCGCCCACCTGACAGCCCAGGCTATATGGCATTTTATTGAAGGTTTTTACCAGCGACAAAAAGATTTCCCCATAAAAAACAAAGAAAATTATCTGAAATATATTGTTCAAACCGATGAACTGAGCGAGGATGTGATTTTCTTTAAAAGCAAGCGCACAGACCGCTGGTGGATGGAAGTCAACTGCCCGACAAGCGTGCGCCAAAAATACGAGCGGCATTATCTTGTGCCCTGCTCCTATAACGATTACCTTACAGCCTGCGAAAATGATATACCCGACCGGTGGTGGCAGGCTTATCAAAAGTTAATGTAAGGAATTTCATCTCCTCGGGTTGACACCCTATGCTTCCTGACACAGTAAGCGGAAGCCACTACCGTGGATATTGCTGATTTCGATACGGGAATCTTCCGAAAGATATTTGCGCAATTTTGAAATATACACATCCATGCTGCGCGTGGTGAAATAATCGTCATTGCCCCAGATTTCGCGTAAAGCCTGAGCACGAGGCATCACTTCATTTTTATGATCGCAGAGCATTTTGAGCAAATCCGCTTCGCGCGGACTAAGATGCTGTTCCCTGCCTTCAAAACGTAAAATCCGCAGTTTGTGGTCAAACTCGTAGGAAGCAATGCGGTAAAAGCCATCAGGATTTTCTGGCGCTTTCATGCCCCTCTTTAAAATTGCCCTGATTTTGTATAACAGAACTTCCGAATCGAAGGGTTTGGTGATATAATCATCCGCTCCTGCTTTAAAACCTTTAAGCACATCCTCGCGCAGGGTTTTGGCGGTCAGGAAAATTATGGGCACCTGTTCGTTTTCTTTACGTATCTGGGCAGCCACGCTGAAGCCATCACGATGAGGCAACATGACATCAAGGATGCAGATATTAAACTTTTGTGAAAGAAAAACATCCAGGGCTTTTGCGCCATCGGTTTCCCAAATAATTTCAAACTCATGCATCTCCAAATAGGCTTTAAGGATGGAGCCAAAATTGATATCGTCTTCGAGTAGAAAAATCCGTTCAGCCATGATGTTTTCTTTATTGTTTATCAGTTAAAGGAAATACAATTTTAAATTCCGAGCCCTTTCCCTGCTGGCTATCGACAGAAATTCTACCGCCCATCAGCTCTACTAAGGCCCGCGAATAGCTCAGGCCAAGCCCAAAACCTTTCACATTATGGACATCGCCGGTAGGTTTGCGGTAAAACTTATCAAAAACATGTTTCAGGCTGTCCTTATCCATTCCGATACCATTATCAACAATGGAAATTTCGAGTTGTCCATTGGGCAAATTTTGGGTACGGACAAATATTTCCGGTATTTTATCATTGTATTTCAATGCATTATCAAAGATATTGAATAATACATTCAAAAAATGCGCCTCATCTATTTCTATTTCATCAAACTCAGCTTTTAAATTTGGTTCCATGCTGCCTCCCGACTGATTGGCCTGCAATCGAAACTGCCCAATGGCTTTTGTGAGCAAATTGTTGACCGAAACCCGCTTACACAGAATCTGAAAATCTTTTTTATCGAGCAACGACATCTGCAAAACACTTTCCACACGCATGTTCATACGCTTGTTTTCCTCACGGATCATAGCTGTAAAATAGCGAATCCGTTCGGGATCATGAATCACTTTATCGTTATCAATAGAATCGGCAGCCAGCGAAATAGTAGCGATAGGCGTTTTAAACTCATGCGTCATATTATTGATAAAGTCTGTTTTGACATCCGAAATCTTTTTTTGCTGCAGCAGTGAACGTATGGTAACAATAAACATCAGGATTACAATCAGGCTAAATATCAGGCTTGCCGAAGCCATCAAAACCAAAGAAGCCATGATGAAACCTGTTTTCCCATTAAAGCGCAAAAGGAGATAACCCGGTTGAAATATAAAATTATCCGGTTCCAGGCTTACGCGAAATGCATCAGGATTTTCCTGTTGCTCTTGAAGCTCATCGCCTTTAAGGATTTTGCTTTCAAAAGCCAGATCGATGCCCTTTTCCGAAAGCTCTTTTGAAATCAAGGTGTCGATACCGTCAAAAGCAAAAAAAGCGCTATCCGCATTTTCGTATTGTTTGAACTCCACTTTAAACTGCTCCATAGTTTTGTTTAAACGCAGGGTATGCTCTTCGATGCCTTCCAGTTTTTTTTGAATGACGAGGTTAATGGAATCCATTTTTTCTTTAAAAACCATGGTCGTAAACTGTACCAGTGAATCATCCATATAAATTTTATAATCTACATTGGCATCAACATCATCTCCTGACATCAAATAATGATCTTTATCATTGCGGATAATAATCTTTGGTGCGCCGGGCAGATTTTTAAAATAATCATCATCCGGTACGACACGGCTGAACTCTTCATCAAAAACGTGTGTAACCGAATCGCTCAGGAAAGCGATATCCGGCACATCCGCCAAAACATCCCAGCTTGAGGCTGTGTAAATATCCTTCATTCGTTGTTGTTGTTGGTATTTTTCCACAGCCACATCCATCGCTTCATAAACTTTGCGCTCAAATTCAGCCTCATTGATAATCCACGCGTGCCGCATCCAGAGAAACTGCATCAGAAGGATACCCAGTAGCGCAAAAACTACTAGGCCGATAATGATATTGATCTTTCTTCTTTTCAATTCTTTTGATTTTCAGGCCAAATTTAAGGAATACAAAAAGGCTTGCCAAGCATTTTAACCTTTCATTAAGGCTTTTTAACCTGTTGTTAGGTTTTTACAGATGCTTTGCGCTATAGTTTTGCATCAGATGATTCATTCAATAAAATAACGAACCCAAAATTAATAAGTCATGAGCAAAGCAATTAAATTTTTCGTACAGCTGTTTATCGCAATCCTGATTTACCTCTTTTCTGGAGCCTTTTCGCAGATGATGGCTCAAAAAGTGACATCACAAAAAAAAGTAAAAGCCTATGTTGTAAATTCAGACAACATCAAAACAGATACTATTATATGGAATTTTTACGATCATGATTTTGATCATGAACGCATCCGGATTATCATGGATTCGGCCATGGAAGGCATGGAGGAGGAACTGCAAAAAATCGAAATCCTTCTGGATGAGAATGCAAAACTGATTGATGACATGAAATTTGACATCATGATGGTCAGTGATTCAATCGATTTTGAACGCATTAAGATCGATATTCCGGATATTGACTCCATCATGCGAACCGTTAAAATCAAATTTGATATGGACAGCCTTCACATGAAAATCTCGGCGGAGATGGAAGAAATGGAGGAGCTGATGAAAAACATACATCATAAGGATGGAATGATTTGGTTTGGCGATGATGAAAACATGAAGGTAAAGGTCATTAAAGGCAAAAATGGCCGTGTTACTGTGGAATGCGACGGAGAATGCATTCATTCCCTCGATAGTTTGGGCGGACATATGACCATATACGTCAACGACAGCACATCAGGTGATATTTTTACTACCCGTGGAGATGCCAACTGGATATTTGCCGGAAAAGACAACCCTCTGGAAGGTGTGGATGCCGTAAAAATAGTTGTCGGGCGTAGCGATAATAAAGATGGGAAAAATGTGGATTTTATTGCATATACAACCAAAGACGGTGATTCGGAGCATATGGTTAAATTAAACAATGCCAAAAAAGAAGATATTGAATACCTGAAAGAACAGGGCGTAACATTTAACGGTGAAAAACTGGAAACAGACACCTTTATCCTGTTCCCAAACCCCAACGAAGGGCGGTTTAAAGTGAAATTTATGGTAAAAGAAAAAGCCAAAACAGAGATTCGTGTGCTGGATGAGCATGGACGTGAGATTTATAGCAAAAAACTGGGTAAAGCCCTGGGCTGGCAGGAAGAGGAAATTCAACTGGACGGCCAGTTTAAGGGAACATTCTTTGTGCAGATTATTTCCGGAGAAAAGCAAAGCACTAAGAAACTAATCGTGCAATAAACTTCATTGATTGGTATTATGTTGTTGGCCCGGGAAGCAATTGCTTTCCGGGTTTCTTGCTTTTTAAAAAAAACGGTCAGTCAAGGGCATTCTATTGCGCTTTAACCCATTTAAAAACGGCAGCATTGTTCCCGCTATAGATATGTAAAAAATAAACTCCCGCAGCAAAGTCACTCAATGACAGATTGTTATTTCCCCACACCAAATCACCAATGAAAAGCGCTGCACCGGAAACATCAAAAATTTCAAAATCACACTCTTCGGGAAAACTGCTCTTTACAACGAGCATACCCTTTTGCTGATTAAGTTGGAAATATTGTGAAAAATCACTTTTTGATGCCTGGGGATAAATACTTCTGAAACGAAGATAAAACCTTCCGTCATCAGATCCAGTAACACAAGAATATTCCAATTCTGATAAATCTGTAAAAACATCTTTTTCACGATCTTCAAGAATGATGCTTCCTTTTTGAAAAGCAAATCCATCGATTGAAAATGTAAGGTCAGTAGCCAAAGCCAGATCAACACCCAAAGGGATAATGCACTCACTTTCAATAAAGGGTAATGCCTGGATCGCAAAATCCTCTCCCAAATCCTCCGGCAGTCGGCTGTACAAAGCAATATCCGGATTTCCTTTCATTTTTGCGGCATCATAGCCTGCATCCATCTCAAGGCTCATGCCAGCAGCAAAAACAAATTCTGTGAATGCAGCTATTTTATCGGCCCGTATCCACAGTTTTAGCCGCATAAAATCATCGGCTTCTTTATAAAAAATCCCGCTACCGTGCTTTCTGATTTCTTCCGGAAACTGCAAAACAGCTCCATCCGAAGCCGACATAAGCATAAAACCCTGTTCCGCTTCAAGAAATGTGGCAGCACTGCTGTGGTTAAGAGGCACATAATCTTCATTGCTGATCCCGTCCCAGTTTTCACTTTCCTGCCACACATAAACAGCCTGATATGACGCATCAAGAACCGATGCATTGGCTTTAATAAAATTATCGTCGCTGTCGGCGGCATTGTTTATAGCGATATCACTGCAAAATGGATTGCCCACCAGGTTTGCACCGGTATGGCTGCTCGCCGGTGTACGCGTCATGCTGATATTCTGATCAGAAAGTAATGGCGTTCCGCTTAACTCCAGCGTTTTATCTGTATCCTTATAGGTCATTGCATAGCCCTTTGCGGTAACAAAACCTTCATCATCCATAAGGGGATTATCGCCACTTCCTTCTTCGCCATTGAGAATATCTACCCAGATTCCGGTATATCCGTCCCAAACATAATCCTCTTCCCAGCGGTAAAACTGATCCTTGTTTTCTCCTGATGTAAGTCCAAGGTTCAGGCTGTTAAAATTGCCGGAAACATCAAAAGGTGCAGAAATATAATGCCAGATATCTTTGCCCAAATAGCGTTCGGCGCTAATATCGCCATCGACTTCGCCTTCAATAATCAGCGAGGCAGTGCCGGATGCACTTGATTTTAAAACAACAGATTCCGCTGAGGATTCATTAAACATCAATCCACCTACTGTAAGCTGCGCATTGTTTTGCAGTTCCAAACCGGCAGAAGGCGCGATATGCAGGCTGGCAATTTCCTGAGCAGAATTAATTTGGATTGCATTTATGGGATCGGGTTCTATATTCACATGAGCACTGCTCGCCGGCACATTGCCCGAATTCCAGTTTGCCGCCAGATTCCATTGATTATCTGTACCTCCCAGCCAATTGAGCAAATAGTTGCTGGCTACAAAATCATTGCCCGATTCAAAATAATTCATATGCCCGTGAAAAGCATTGGATGAAGCATCCTTCAAGCTGGAAACATCCTGAACAGATTGGTTCATTCGGTAACAGCAGGCCAAGCCGCCCCAGTTTCCATTGATGTTTTTATAAAGCACATCACGTATTTCATCTTCAGTGCGCGCCATATACCAGATGCGTACTTCATCAATTTGACCGCCAAAATGAGTATTAGGAACTTGCTGATTAGCCTGAAAAAGCACACCGATTTGCATATTGGTTACATATGGAGTATTATCCATTGTTCCACTTACATCCAAAACCCCATTCACATAAAGTTTTACACTGGTTTCCTCTTTAACCACAGCAACATGTGTCCAATTGTCGGAATTAATAATAGTATTACCTACGATACTAGTCCAATTATTATGAAGACCATTATAAATCCCAAATTCCAGCTTTCCAGTATTCATGCGAAATTCAACAACATCATTGTTTCCGTGATCATTGCTTCCCCAGCTTACGATTTCTTCATGTGGACCGGTTTGATTGGTTTTAATCCAGGCTTCGATGGAAATTGTGGAGACATAGGCAGGCTTTCCTGCATCAAAAAACACATGGTTATTAAAATCATCAAAAACCAGTGCATTCCCATTGGACACAAAGCAGTCGGATGCTTTCCATGCGGTGCCGTTCATCAGCGATCCGGAATGGCTGATTTTGCTGTTGTCGCTCAAAGATGTACCGCTGCCATTGCTCATTTTATAATAGGCTTCCATATCGGTACCGGCATCCTTATACATATATTCCCTGATTTTCCATGCTGATCGGGCTAAATGCCAGACACGCACTTCATCCATTTCTCCCTGAAAAGCCATATCGGAATCAATAGTTCCGGCCTGATAAAAATGCCCGAGTATGAAACGATCCATACTTACATTTTGCGGCAAGGTTCCGCTATTGTCGGCCACTCCATTGATATACAATTGCACAGAGCTTCCACTTTTTACAACGGCCACATGCATCCAGCAACCCGCATTTACATGCTGACTACTGCTTACAGAACCCCAGCCATGCGCTCCATAATCGTCAATACCGAAAGTAAACAGACCGTCATCAATCCTGAGCTGCACATTTTGATTGCTTCCCGTTGCGCCCCAGCTCAGGATGTTTTTTTCTGATCCGGTTTGGCTGGTTTTAATCCAGGCTTCAATTGTGATATTATCATTGTAAAAGGTGGGCGAATTGGTTCCAAAACTCACATAATCATCCGTTCCATCAAAAGAAAGTGAATAGCCACCACTTTGGGCATTAAGACAGCTTCCTGCAATCAGAATCAGGAGAACCGCCAGGGAAAAACTTTGTTTCACTTTTCTGTATTTCATCCATTGAATGATAAAGTCAGAGGCAAAAATAAACTATTCATCAAAATAAGGGGCCAATGCTCCGAAAAACAGATAAACGGCTAATTCACAGCTTTCTTGCAAAAACCAATACCGGGAATCAGAATTCAGGAATTACCATCTCTTCTTTTCGGGTTTTACCTCAAAAAAATCAATGCGCACATCATCAATTTCAAAGGATTCTTTGTCTTTGTTCCAGATGTACATGCGCAGTTCTTCGGGTTTTGCCTTGCCCCATTTAAAAATCATTTCGATATAAGCAGTATCCCAGATGCCCGTACTGTCGTTTGGTACGTCTTTGATACGCATGGGTTTATAATAAATAGTAATATCGTTTTTATCGGTAGCCGATCCCACAAAAACCGCGCGCATACAGGCGTTTGTGTCAATCTCCCGGTAGAGGAACTGCACATTGGCCTTGAGGTTTTTGGACTGAAGAATGCTTGTATCTTCAATAATCAGGTTGGCATTATACTCTGAAACACTATCGAATACGCATAAAAAGTTACTGCTGTCATTTTCGTGCGGAAGGATATTACGTTTATAAATTTCCCATGGCTCTGTTTTATATTGCCGATAAACCATACTGTCAAAATCCATCGCGTAATGGTTAAGATGCTCTATGGGGAGTTTACGGAAAATATCATCATCGGCATCACCCAAGACGTCTTCATACTCCTCTGCGGTTTTCATAAAAACATACCAGTATTTCGCCTTGTTCATACTTTCGGGATGAATTATTTTTTGCCCGTATTGATAGGTTTGAATCAGGTTAAAGAGCAAAACGATTGTCAAAACAGCATACAATCCATATCGCAGACGGGTTTTTGAAGCGGCATGAATCAAAAAGGCAAGCAAAAGCATAAGCAGCGCATAGAAATCCACGAATGGGCGCATCCCAAAACCGCTGCCATAATACCAGTTCCACCAGCTGGCCATCATCCAGGTAATTAAAAACAGGAATGCTGACCAGGCCAAGGCTCTTTGTGGTTCTCTCCGCACCAAAACAAGAATACCAAAAAAGCTTAGTAAAGTTAGCGGAGTATAGAGGAACAGTCCTTTGCGGTAGCTCCAGAGGAAATTGCTCAGTTGCGGATTGGTCAGGAAAAAGCCTTCATCCTGATAAGCCCATATCCAGAACTCGCCGATTTGCTTGTAATAAATCCAGGACTGAATCCCCACAAGAAGTATTGCTGGAATGAGCAAAAGCACAAGCCGTGAAGGTTGAAAAACCTGACTAAATCGCTTAATGAACTGTTTGAAAGATTCAGCAAGAAAGGGCAGAAAAAGGAAAATAAGGACATTAAAGGGGCGGATAAGAAACACAAGACCAATGCTTATGGAAGCCAGAAGAAGGTATTTTTTCTTTCCATGCACAAAAAACATACGCGAGGCATAGAGCAATATACTGATCATACTGAATGAATACACATGCGACATGCCCGGATGCATAAACATATAAAAGAAGAGGTTGCTGCCAAAAAGATAGATCAGTATTGCAGCCAATGATAATTGTTTATCAAAACCAAAAGAAATCAATAGCTTGCGTGCAAAAAACAATCCCAGCAAACCGTAAAACAAAGCAGCAATACTAATTCCCCATTGCGAGAGCACGGAATAGCCATCGGTACGGTATCCCAGCAGGCCACTGAAATAGCGAAAAGTCAGGAAAAACGGGCTTTGGAGCAAAGCGGTTCCACAAGTAAATTTATTGATGAGCACACCGCCCATTTCATGATAATAATGTCCCTGATAATGTTCATCAAGCCTTTGCTTCTGCAACTCCAATACGGGTGCAAAATCGAGGGTATCAAAAACAAAAAGCGCGGGCAGCCAGGCGTAATATCCCCGTGCATCACCGGCGAGGATTTCATCGCGAAATCCATCAAAGCGAAGGTTACCCACAAAAACAAACAATAAGGCAATTGAGATGGTAAAAAGCCATAAACGGCTTTTGGAAATGCGTATGTTGATGTGGTCGGGCATAAAAGAGGCAAAAAGCTTTGATGCAAAGTTAAAATACTTCCTTCATAAACCGCAATCAAAATACAAACAGGCAGGAAAGGGATCAGGTACCCTAATTTTACCTGAGCCTTCCTGCCTTTCCCTATTTGTGTAACCCCAAAGAAACGACAGTAAGGATTCTGCCGTTTCCTCCGGATTTTCTATTCGTAACGCAAAGCGTCAATCGGATTGGCATTGGCTGCCCTCAACGCCTGATACAGCATTGCAAGGGAGCCAACCACCATAGCGACAAATGCGCCCAGGATAAAAACCCACCAGTTTTCAGCAATACTAATATGGAAAGCAAAATTATCGAGCCATTTGCTGATGGTATAAAAAGCCAAAGGCCATGCCAGCAGGTTTCCAACGATAATCCATCGCGAAAGGTCACGCATCAGCATATGCACAACAGAAAAAGTGCTGGCACCAATTGCTTTACGAATGCCTATTTCTTTGATTTTCTGGCGCACAGTAAATGCCGTCAAGGCAAATACCCCCAACATTGATATAATAATTGCCAGTAAGGCCGCTGCAGTAATCATATCACCTACTCGTTCCTCCTGACGGTACATTTCCGCAAAACGCTGATCAATAAACTCATAATCGAAAGAATAGGACGGATCAATATCGGTAAGTGTTTTTTCAATGAATGCCAGCGTAGTTTTGAGTTCACCGGGCTGTATCCGTATTGCCAGAGTCCTGAACCATCGGGCATAATGCGTTAGGGCAATAGGATCAATTTCGCTGTGAACAGATGCATAATTATAATCGGAAACCACACCTATAACGGTTACCGGATTTTGCCAAACTACTATTTTCTTCCCTATAGGGTTTCCTGTCAGTCCCATTTTCCGCACAGCGGTTTCGTTGAGAATTACGGATGCAGAATCGCTTTTCATGTCGCTAATGAAATCACGTCCTTCGATAATCTGCATGCCCATTGTTTCTACAAAGTCGTCCTGCACGCGGCATTCGTACATCATTACTCCGGTTTTGGGATCGGCACCATCCAAATAACAATTTTGCAAGCTGTTGTTTCCTCCCGGGGCACTTTGGGTTGCGGCAACAGATTCAATTTTAGCGTACTGAAGCAGCTCGCCTTTGATGGTTTTGGCTTCCCTGCGCAATTTTGGGGTCAATCCATTTAAAACCAGTAGGTTTTCTTTTTCAAATCCCAGATCTTTATCTTTGGCAAAAACAATTTGTTTGTGCATGAGCATCAGGATGATAATCAAAAAGATAGAAATACTAAACTGAAGGCTTACCAGGATTTTACGGAGAATATTGGGGTTGCGGCTGCTAAATTGCGTGCCTTTCAAAATCATTGCCGGGCGGAAAGAAGAAAGGACCAGAGCCGGATAAATTCCGGAAATTACGCCCAGCAGCAAAACAAAAACTAAAATCAGCAGTAATATCAAGGGATTTGCCCAGTAAAAAAGACCCATCTGTTGTCCCATTAGCTCTGAAAAGGGCGGAAGCAAAAGTTCATTGAGCGTTAGGGCCAGAATAAAAGCGATCAAGGTGATCATGATGGATTCGCCGACAAATTGCGTGATCAGGTTCCATCGTGCTGCACCTACTACTTTTCTAAGGCCGATTTCACGAAGCCTTTTTTCCGATTGGGCGGTCATCAGGTTTACGTAATTGATCACGGCAATAAAAATGATAAAAAACGCCAGAAACGAAAACACATAGATATTACGGAGGTCGCCATAACGGTTATTACGAAAATCAAGCCCTTCGGAATGCAGGTAAATATCCTTAAAATACTGAGCGCTGTGCTTTATTTTGATGCCATAGGGGCCAAAGCGTTCGGCAGCACGTTCATCAGCCGCAGCGATAACTTTGGGGATAAAAACTTCAGGCACAGCATTTTCTTTTGCCATAAAATAGGTTGGAAAGGAAATCCCGTTGCGTCGCACTACATCGTAATCGGGACGAACGAGCGTAATAAAAGACGCGACCATATCAAACTGCATATGCGAATTTTCGGGGACATCTTCCATGATGGCAATGATTTTATAATCGTTCTGATCAATCTCAATAGTTTTACCAACGACATCTTGCGTGCTGAAATATTTCATTGCAGTTTCGCGGCTCAAAACCACCTGAAACTGTTCGTTGAGCATATTATCCGGATTTGCCTGAACCAGAGGAAAGCTAAACATCTGAAAAAAGCCGGAATCCGCATAAAGAACCACATCGGTTGTATAGCGCTTTTCACCGATAACCACATCCGATGATCCCCATTGATAAGCCCGGCAGGAAATATCAATTTCGGGCACTTTGTTTAAAATGGTTTCACTGATATTGCCACTGGTAACAGCCGCTTCCAACTCCTTGCCATCGGCCATGCTTCCTTTAATGAGCAGGCGGTACATTCGGTCGCGGTTCACATGAAAATCATCAAATTGAAACTGCTGATACACATAATTACTGATCAGCATAGAAACAGACAGAGCCAATGCAAGGCCCAGAAGGTTGATTAGGGTATTCACCTTGTTTTTCCTGAAAAAACGCAAGGCAATTTTCAAATAACTCAGAAACATAGAACATTAATTTTGGTGTGTACTTAATAGACGCATGAAAAACAAAAGTGTTACATACACCCTTCTGGAAATATACAATTCATTGATCCACATGTATTTAAGACCTCATCCAAAAGCCAAGAATATGCGGCAAGAGCGTGTGGCTTTCAAAATAACTCGTGCCATTTCAATTATTCTTTATTGATAAAACCAAAGCCTCCCCAAGAACCCTTCCATCAATAAGATTGTTTAAATTTGTGCGAATTCTGAAAACCAAAAAAATGAAGCAAATAACCATCTTTCTTTTGAGCATATTGTTTTTCAACAGCCAGATTTTTGCACAATTTCCTCCTGAAGCCAGATACTTGAACGCACGTTTTGAAAATATAGACATCGAATATGACATCATCTACGGAAGTGCGCCCGCTTTAAATTTTCCATGGTTGAATCAAAATAATACATCCATGCAAAATCTGCTGCTGGATATTTACACACCATCCGGCGATAGCCTGAACAAAAGACCGGCTATCATTTTTGCACACAGTGGGGGATTTGTGAGCGGCAGCAGGTTGAATGAAGATATGATTGCTTTTTGCGACACTTTCGCGCATCAGGGATATGTAACGGTAAACCTGGAATACCGTATGGGTATGATAGGCGATGATGTAAGCGGCACGAGAGCTGTTTACCGTGGACTGCAAGACAGCAGGGCGGCAATCAGGTTTCTGAAAGAATTCCGCGATGTTTATGGCATTGACACCAACAATATTTATATCGCCGGAAGCAGTGCCGGATCGTTTGTAGCGCTCCAAAACTATTTTATGAACGAAGAAAGCGAGCGTCCGGAGCTCACCTTTGCGGGAGGCAGCGCACCCAATAATTATCCGGACCTGGGCTGTTTGGATTGCACGGGAAACAGTTATAACCACAGTGGCAGAGCCCAGGCCGCCATAGGGCTTTGGGGCGCCATAAGCGATACAGTCATCCAAAAAGAAGGCGATGGAAACAATGTGCTGCTGGTGCATGGCACCGATGATGCCGTTGTTATGTTTGATGTTGGCCCGCCTTGGGGATATCCAAGCCTGCCCTCAGCCTGGGGTTCATTGCCCATGTCGCGGCGCTTGAACAATCTGGGTTTCGAAGCAGAAACATATTTCGTTGAAGGAGAAGGACATGAATTTTATAATACATCCAACGGCATGTGGGATCCCACTCCTAACGCCTATTGGGATACAATTGTATATAAAGCAAAAGACTTTTTTTATCGCCAACATCAGCCCGAAGCAGATTTCAGCTATGAGAAGCATTATCTTGCTGTGGACTTTGAAGTGGAAACCGAAGATATTGCCTGGGCTTTTTGGGATTTTGGCGATCAGCATACCGCTGCTGGTTTAAATCCACAACATACATATGCAGAAGCCGGGAGCTATAATGTCCGAATGATCGTGCAAAACAATTTGGGCAGCCGCGATACCACCGAACAAAGCATCACGGTAGTGGAACAGGTTTTTGTGGACAGCATGGAAGTAGTTTCCTCAAGCGGGCTTTATGAAATCACCGAAAATCAAGGCATTTTACAATTTACCTATAATGTATGGCCTGATGATGCCTCGGATACCTCTGTAGCCTGGAGCCTGAATCCGGATGACGGCACAGCCTTTCTGAATGCCTTTGCACAGCTGCAGGCTTTAAAAAACGGCACAGTTTGGGTAAAAGCACAATGCCTTGACGGTAGTAATATCTCCGATTCGGTGCGTGTAGCAATCAGTGGCCAGATCGTTTTGGTGGATGAAATTGAAGTGCTTTCTGAAAATGGGATTTACATCATTGACGAAGTCGGTGGGCAATTGCAAATGATTGCAGAAACCTGGCCACAAAATGCCACGGACACCACAGTAAGCTGGTTTATCAATAATTCCGAAGGTCGGGCTATTGTCGATGAAAACGGAATGGTTCAGGCGCAAATCAATGGATTGGTATATGCCGTAGCCGAGGCAAATGATGAAAGCAAAATCCGTGATTCGGTTGCCATTAGCATCATAAATCAGGAGCTGGAAGCGGATGATATCGGGGAAATCGCGGAATTTCAGGTCAAATCGAACCACACAAATATTATCATTCAGGGAAAGGGCGACTTTGGGTTTACAGTAGAATTGTATGCCCTTAGCGGACGGTTGATCATTCAAAAAAGCGGAAACGGGCAAATATTAGTCGCAAAAAGCAATTTCCCGAAGGGGGTTTATTTAGTGAAGGTGCTATCGGGTCAAAAGGCTTTTTATCGTAAGGTGTTGAATTATTGATGGTTATATTTCAAGAAAGCTACCACATTCAAAGTCATCTCCTTTTCTGAAATCAGCCCACATCAGTTTACAACATATCAAATCCAGTTCGTTTTCTGAGTAATACCGGCGGCACATCATACATTTGGATGGCACCTGCAAAGAATCCATATCAACCGGGGTTCCATCATCATTAAAAATACCACTTCCTGCCTGGTCATAATCCAAATCCGGAGGCAATGGAATGTAAGACGTTGCATATCCCTGAGGAAGATTGTAGTTTAATTTAGAAGGAAAAAGAACCCCATCATCAACGGCCTCCTCCAAATTAATTAGAGTTCGTCTATAAAGTCCAACTTCTGCGTTGTTGCTCAAAATCTAAATCCTCATATACCCTAGTATACTGCGGTTTAGATTTTTCACACGCCTTGAATTTGAACTTTATAGAGCAAACTCTCGACTCTATGGACAAACACTAATTAAATCTTCCAGTTCATCATAAATGCCTATACTTTTATGTTGATCTTTTTGATGATGAACAGATTCCAATGACTTTTTAATCTCTTGTTTAGAAAAAGAAAAACTAATCTCCAAATCATGCCATTCAAAATTTTGGTTACGCTGCGTATGCGTATCAATCCACAGACAGGCGTCCAGCTTTAATTCATCAAATAATTTTTGAATACTCATTGTTCCATCAATGCTTAGAAGCATATGAACATGATCAGGTAAGCTGTTAACCGCAATGAAAGTGAATCCCAGATCGTGTGTTTTCTGTCGAAAATTCTCATATAGTCCAGATTCCCAAGCCGGATCAATTAAGTTCTCCTCATCTTTTGCAAAAAGAATCAGGTGCAATAAAAATGAACCCATAATTAAAAAAATTAGAGACAAACCAGTAAAGGATAAAGGTACAATAAATCCTGACAAGCTCTTGGCTTTGCTGAAAAATCAACCTTCAGAGGTCAGTATGTAAGTGCATATTAGTTTTGGTAAATCATAAAAACGATAATGATTTGCTATTGCGCAATATAGATTTCTCCATCCAGCTCTTCGCTTTGCTACGAGCTTCCTGTCGAAATGACCTTTTGTTGTTTTCAAGTGGCAAAGGCGGCGAGGACACAATAAAAAATTTATAATAAGTCCTCGCCGCCTTTGCCTAAATAGTTAATAAACAGTCATTTCGACGACCAGCGGGAGGAGAAATCTATTTATTCACGAGTATAAATCATTCTATGTAGAGTTCGTCTATAAAGTCCAACTTCTGCGTTGTTGCTCAAAATCCAAATCCTCAAATACTTGAGTATTATCCGGTTTGGATTTTTCACACGCCTTGAATTTGAACTTTATAGAGCAAACTCTCGACTCTGTGGACAAGCTCTATGTACTTATCTACTGACCTCTATCAACCTTAATATTTTTTCCTATGCCTTTTAAACCAAAGCACAAATCCGCTGATCACCACAAAAAGGCTCAAAAAACCTGTCAAGGGCACGATAAGTATATAAAACGGGCCAATTAGCGAAGAGAATATGCGGGCGGTATGTACTTCCAGTGCAAAATTCCATAATGAAATAGGCTCATTTTGAATTTCCTCCGGCATTTCAGGAAATCTCTCATTGCCGCTAAGCGTCTGCACACCCCGCCCATAATCGAAATAGTGTTCCCCTCCGGTAAAATCCCTTGAGAACGCTGTAACACTGTGCTCTCCTATAGGCGGGCCACTACGATTCTGGCGGACATAAGGCTGTTTGGTGATATAATTGATTATGTCGCCTTTAGCCATATCCCAATGAAATAAGCCTGAAAATGAACCGATTAACAGCTCCGTTTTAGACAACTGCTCAAAAACGCTTATCCCCATCACACTTATGGGCGGCTGGCTTTGAATACGCCAGGATGGTGATTTTAAAGAAGCATCGCAGAAATATACTCCATCAGGACTACCAAATATAAACGTGTCTCTATTTGGATCATAAATTATCCGTCGAAGCTTATCAAACCATGGATTTGGAGTATCCAGTATGGTAAAGGGAATTTTAGAAACTTCAGCATTTGCAATAGGAATGAGCAGTGGCGGACGTAGAAACATCCCTGTCAAAGCAGTGATGACCAAAAAAAGAGTCGCCATCCATCCCAGCTTATTATGCCATTTCAGATTCCAGCGACTTGATTGCACCACAGGTTTAAAATTCCTGTTTTTCGCTTTTCGCCTTTTGATGACATAAGGATTCAAAAATAAAATGAATCCACTCACTGAAAGAAATATGAAAATCAACGCAACCGCATCAACAAAAAGCTTTCCTGCCAGGCCATATATTTCTCCGCTATGGATAATCCATAAGGTTTTAAAAAGCCCAACTCTCCCATCATATCCGGAAGGCGCAGGAAGCTCGAACCTTTCAAATGATTCACCGTCTGTAGTAACCATCAATTCCGAGCGTGTCAGCACCAAAAGGCTGTCACCCCGGGAAGCGATATCAGCAATGCGTTCATTATGCACATCAAGATGAATATATCTCCATTGGTTTGAACGGGGCTGATATTGATAAAGCCCGAAATAGCTGCCCGCATAAATTTTCCCTTTTGGGCCTTTGAAGACTTTATAAATTTTATGCTTATCAACTCCGTTACCAAAACCTTTGCCGAAACGGGCATAATCCTGCATAAGACTGTCTGTCAACCAAATACCAATATTACCGTAGATCAAAATACTATCCGAAGACAATTTAAGGGTTCCCGCCACAGCAGCATTGTTCCAGTTTTGATAGCGGTAATCTTTGGAAAGAACTTTTCGGTTCAGATCAATGGATGAAAAAGTTTTACGGTGGTTCAGCACAATTCCGGAAAAGGCAAAAACAATAAGGAACAGCACCAAAGGCAGCCCGACCCATTTATGGTATTTCTTAAAAAACTTCAGCATCCCGGATAATTTAGGCAAATATAGTCCGAAATGCCGAAATGACAAATTTTATACAGCAATTGACTAAATTACTATGATATAGTTAATAAATCAGGTCAATCCTGATCCGGCTTATTCAAGCAGCATTTTTTATATTTCTTCCCGCTGCCACAGGGACATGGATCATTTCGCCCCACTTTGGACTCGTTTTTTAAAGGAATTATTGGTGTCTCCGGAAAATAGGGCTTAGGATTATTATTTGTTTCCGGCACCTCATAATCATCTTCAAAGTCATCGTCATCCGTATAGCCATAATCATACTCTTCAAAGACTTCATAAATTTCATCAATGCTCAGCAGTTCTATTGGTTCCTTTGCATGGTCTTCTGATTGGATATACTCTACTACGCTTTGATAAGTGCCGCAAATTCCTTCCCACACTTTGCCTTGCTCGAACAAGGTTTTAATCTGCGGCAGCAGTTCAGCAGCCTGAATATCTACAGCACAAGAAACAAGCATTCCAACATGCTCACTATCAATTACATGTAAATCATCTGTAATTTCAGCATAAGCTTCGAAAAGCCGTTTGAACCAATCAAAAACTTCTGCTTTTCTTTCGGGTTCCTGCAATACAACCTGACTAACTACACCACTGAGCACATTGCGGACTCCAGTCGAAATATTGGGTTTAAGCATAAAATCAAAGCACTTATCCAGTTGATCTTTGACCAATTTATAAAATGGTACCCTGAAATCCTCAAAAAGCAAATCCCCATAGTAAAACTCAAAATATTCGCCCGATTGGGATAACATTTCCAAAACCGTATCAGAGCTTTCTTTCGCTTCCAGTTCGCCCAATAGTATCAAAGCGTGGGTTGCAAAATTGTACATACCGATATATGGGTCATCCAGATCACCTTCCCGCGACATTACAAAATAGGAATAACGCTCATAACTATCTTTCAGCAGCAGTTCCAAATCCCGGATAAGGCCCGTTCTTTCCAGGTTCAGGATTTTATTATAGTCTTCTTTTTCAACAAACAAATCCCAATCATAGATTTCCTCAATATCAGGATTTTCAAAAACCGGCTTTTCTGTTTTTTGGGTTTCCGTTTGTTCTTTTGCCTGAACGGTGAAAGGTTCATCACCTGATTTAATAAATTTGCTTATGCGGAAATTAAACTCCGCCTGTTCAATTACAGATTCAGCCCTTACTGTCAATTCACTATCTTTATCAGCAGCCTGCATGATTTTCAGCTTTTCTTTAGCTGAAGCTATATCTTCTATAGCACACAAATAATCAATAACAACACTGCAATAGTCCCTTACTTCGGAAACATGAAACAGATCCCGCTCCGGATACAAAGCTTTAAGATCAAGATCTTCGCCTAAAACATCAGGAATGAGCTCTAACTCATCTTTTATCAAATATTCCCTTGCCAGATTTATTTTCCCAAAAAGATATTCCGGATGCTTCTCAACAAGTTTCCTGTTTACCGACCATGCATTCGTTTCAATGCCTGCAAGCATATAGTAAACTACAAGGAAATTTTTAAATTGCGGTAAGTGCGGATAACGTGTAATGGCCTTTTTAAGCTTATGGATAACATTCTTTTTTCTTGCCATTACGCCTTCATAAAGCTCTTCCATCAAGTCACTGATTTCATCCGTTATATTACCGTCAACATCATCAATCGGCTCTGATGTAACCAAAAAACCCGGTCTGATTATAATTTTTTCCATTGTATAGAGTATTGTATATTATCTTCTGAGGACAACAAAACTACTTCAAATCTACAGACAAAACAACGATGTTTTTCAGCAAATTGCGAAAAGCAATATATCTTGCTCAAGGCCAACAAACAAATTGGCATTTGTCACCGTATTCTTATCTTTGCTCCCTAAAAAATTTTTCGCTATGAAAATCAAAACACACAGCAGGCTGCTCCTGTTGAGCCTTCTGGTTTCAATTTGCAGCATTTCTATTGCGCAGAAAAATCCGTATAATCTTGATATTGTGGCAACAACTTTGGATTATAAGCAATTGGTACAGGAAGACCCGTCTCAGGAATTTATTGAAATTACGAGTGTGGCCCCCGGAATCGTTTTGGATATACGCTATGCTACCAACAATAATTTTACCGGCCAAAAAGTGTATGGGCAAGCCAAAGCCTACGCCCGGAAACCTGTAGCACTCGCTTTGATGCGCATTCAAAAGGAGCTTGAAAAAGAGGGCCTGGGGCTTAAAGTTTATGATGCTTACCGCCCATATGCTGCCACTTTAAAATTTTATGAAGTGTATCCGGACACGAATTTTGTTGCCGCGCCCTGGCATGGATCGCGCCATAATCGCGGCTTTGCGGTGGATGTCAGCCTGGTAGATATAACGAACGGAACAGAAGTCGAAATGCCTACAGCTTTTGATGATTTCAGTGAAAATGCAGCACCAACATCCCAAAACGCATCAGCAGAAGCAGCCAAAAACCGCGATAAGCTCATCAAAATCATGAATAAATATGGTTTTAGCGTGCATCCGAATGAATGGTGGCATTACGATATGAAAGGATGGGAAAACTATAAAATTACCGATCTTTCATTTGAAGATTTAGAAAAATTAAAAAACTAAAATAGAATTAGACGATGGACTATAATTTCAGGGAGATTGAGAAAAAATGGCAAAAATACTGGCAGGAAAACAAAACCTACAAGGCAGAAACCGACACAGCCAAACCCAAATATTATGTGCTCGATATGTTTCCTTATCCTTCGGGAGCAGGCTTGCATGTAGGCCATCCGCTGGGATATATTGCTTCTGACATCCATGCGCGCTATAAAAAGCTGAAAGGTTTTAATGTGCTGCACCCCATGGGCTATGATGCCTATGGCCTCCCTGCGGAGCAATATGCAATCCAAACCGGAACCCATCCGGCAGTTACCACAGAAAAAAACATCAAACGCTACCGCCAACAGCTCGATCAATTAGGTTTCAGCTACGATTGGGACCGGGAAGTGCGCACCTGCGACCCAAAATACTATAAATGGACACAATGGACTTTTATACAGCTTTTTAACAGCTGGTACAACAAGGAAATCAATAAAGCCGACTCTGTTAAAAACCTGATTTCCGTTTTTGAAAAGAACGGCAGCAAGGGCGTTAAAGCGGTTTGCAGTGAGCATGATGCTTTCACCGCCGAAGAATGGAACGCGATGGACGAAAAGCAGCAGCAGGAAATGTTGATGCATTACCGTTTGGCTTACCTTTCCGAGACCATGGTAAACTGGTGCCCGGCTTTGGGAACGGTTTTGGCCAATGATGAAGTGAAAGACGGACTTTCCGAAAGGGGCGGACATCCGGTGGAACGGAAATTAATGAAACAGTGGTCGTTGAGGATTTCAGCCTATTCCCAGCGCTTGCTCGATGGATTGGAAAAAATCGATTGGTTTGAATCACTCCGGGATATCCAGAGAAACTGGATTGGCCGTTCAGAAGGGGCATCGGTGCGTTTTGGCGTAAAAGGCAGCGAAAAGGAAATCGAAGTTTTTACCACTCGTCCTGATACAATTTTTGGCGTAACATTTATGGTAATTGCTCCTGAACATGAGCTGGTTGCCGAGCTTACCGCAGATGAACAACGCAAGGATGTGGAAGAATATGTTCAGTGGGCAAAAAACCGATCCGAACGCGAACGCATGTCGGAAGTTAAAAAAGTAAGCGGCCAGTTTACCGGAGCTTATGCCATCAATCCGCTTAATGGCGCTGAAATCCCGATTTATATTGCCGATTATGTGTTGATTGGCTATGGAACAGGTGCAATTATGGCTGTTCCGGGTCACGACAGCCGCGATTTTGCTTTTGCGCGTCATTTCAATCTGCCTGTTATTCAGGTTGTTTGCGCTAAAGACGATGAACCTTCCAACACAGATGAATGGGAAGATTCATACGATAGCAAAGAAGGTGTAATGGTAAATTCCGACTTCATAAGCGGAATGGACGTAAAAGAAGGAATACGTGCTGCAATTGAAAAAATTGAGGAAAAGAACCTGGGCTATGGCACCATCAATTACCGCCTGCGCGATGCTATTTTTAGCCGTCAGCGCTATTGGGGCGAGCCATTCCCGATTTATTATAAAGACGGCATGCCCTATGCGCTTGATGAAAGTGAGCTTCCATTGGAGCTTCCGGAAGTGGATAAATATTTGCCTACGGAAGATGGCGAACCGCCTTTGGCACGTGCCAAAAACTGGAAAACAAAAGAAGGATACCCTCTGGAAACCAACACAATGCCTGGGTTTGCCGGTTCATCAGGATATTATCTGAGGTATATGGATCCGCATAATGATAATCGCTATTTCAGCAAGGAAGCCAATGAATACTGGCGTGATGTTGATTTCTACCTCGGCGGTGATGAGCATGCAACCGGCCACCTGATTTATTCACGTTTCTGGAATATGTTCCTGTTTGATATTGGGATGGTTTGCGAAGAAGAACCGTTCAAAAAGCTGGTCAACCAGGGCAAAATCCAGGGACGTTCCAGTTTTGTTTATCGCGTAGAAGGGACAAATCAGTTTGTTTCCAAAAGTTTGAAAAAGGATTATCGCACGCAAAAGCTGCATGTCGATATTGAATTTGTTAATAACGACATCCTGGATACAGAAGCCTTTAAAAACTGGCGCGAAGAATATAAAGACGCCGAATTTATCCTTGAAGACGGAAAGTACATTTGTGGCTGGGAAATCGAAAAAATGTCGAAATCCAAGTATAATGTGCAGAACCCGGATGATTTGGTAGAAAAATACGGAGCAGATACTTTCCGTTTGTATGAGATGTTCCTCGGTCCCATCGAAAGCCATAAGCCCTGGGACACCAAAGGCATTGAAGGCGTTTTCCGTTTTATGCGCAAATTATGGAAACTTTACCATAATAATTACGATAGTAATTTTGCTGTCAGTGATGAAAAAGCTACAGATAAAGAGCTGAAAGTACTGCATGCAACCATCAAAAAAGTGCAGGAAGATATTGAGCGGCTTTCCTTCAACACTGTTGTTTCCACCTTGATGATTGCCGTTAATGAGCTTACTGATTTGAAATGCAATAAACGTGAAATCCTGGAACCGCTGGCAATTCTACTGGCCTCCTATGCGCCGCATACCGCCGAAGAGCTTTGGTCGCTTTTGGGACATGAGGAGAGCATTACAAAATCTGCATTTCCGGCCTGGGATGAGAAATACCTGAAAGAAGACAGCTTTGAATATCCGGTGAGCTTCAATGGGAAAATGCGTTTTAAGATGCCTTTTGCCATGGATGCCAAAGTGCCGGAAATTCAAAAAGCAGTTTTAGAAAGTGAAGCGGCGCAGAAATACATCGAAGGCAAGGATGTAAAAAAGGTGATCGTTGTTCCGAAGAAAATTATTAATATCGTGGTGAAATAACACACTGATTTTTTGAAATAAAAAAAAGCGGCACCGTAATGATGCCGCTTTTTGTTTCTGTGTTTCACTTATTGAACCTCTGCAGGTCTGAAGATAAGCTTTTTATTAAGCTTAATAAAAACGGAGATCGTTTTCAGGTGCACCAGTACAAAAGGCAGCAATAGCAGGAAATATGCAATGGAAAATTTATCCATGATGCCGTTTCGCACAACACCAAAATGAATAAAAAACATTCCGAAAACCACCAGGGCTACACCGGGGCAGATCAAAGATAAACTACCTGCACTGCTTTTGGGGCCACTAACGTATTGATCAAAATAGCCCACCTTTTTCATAACGCCATAGCCCATAGCGCCATTCAGGAGTTGAAGCGCCAGGATCGATCCCGTTAAAACAAAGAGCGAAGCGTCAGACACTTTGTCGTTATAATGGTGATCGAGCCCAAAGAGCAAGCGAATGCCCGTGATGCCAATCAGCGTAAGGAAAGGAATCACAATCCACAGGGACGGACTGCCTTCAACGGCAATACCTTTCTCGATAATAGATCGGAAACCCAGTGTAAACTTAACCAGAGCCAGTACAATCGACAGTGCCAGGAAAAACAAGCCCATAAAAATGCCAATAGAATTTACCTGAACATTGTGGCTCATTGCACCGGGTGCAGCAAAACCTACAGCAATCATTGCGAAAGTAAAAATCGACAGCATATTGCTTAGGTTATTGGTGTTCACAAAATTCGGATCGCCGTGGGCAAAAAGGTTGATCATGTATGTACCGAAGATCCTAAGCGCATAAATCCCAACGGCTGCAAAACCCAGTAAGGCCAAAGGAAAGAGGTATTCAATAACACTCCAAAGATCTGGGATAAATACTGCACCCAATACCAGAAGCACATTCAAAGTCATGGAAAGCGTGAGCGGAATGGCCATAAAAGAAATGGCCGCAGGCGAATCCTTCATACTTTGAAAAGTTGGCGTTTTCTTGAAGTTGCTGTATTCGGCCAAGTTCCAGAAAAGCAAGCGAATATGCAATATTGCAAAAACAATCAGACCGGCAATAGCCAAGGCAATTCCGGTTTTTACAAACCATTCCCCGCTGTTGAAAGTGTCCCAAATGTGGTTAAAGGTAACCATGGGTGTTTTGTTATGCGGGATCATAAATTGCATGTAAATGAAAAAAGAAACTGCCAATCCGCCCGATCCCAGGGCAGCTAAGAAATAAAGTGGATTGTACTTTCCTCCTAAATTTTTCGTCATAATGAATATTTTTTGGTTAATCGGCGGCAAAGATACATATAATTCTCTACATATGTAGATGTGGCTTATTGTTAAAATCTTAACAATACATTAAGAAGATATTAACAAATTGAATGTGAGCACATAAAGCGCTTGACATCACGACAAAAAAAATGCCGGCAGAGGCCGGCATAATCATATTTCTTCGTAAAACAGTGCTAATCTAATGGCTGAATAGTCACTACAACTGAGGAAAGCCATTGCATCCCAACAATTCCAAAAGGAACAGGACCGTTCAATTCACCATATAAACGGGCATGGAACATACTGGCTGACATGTAAGGGCTCATGTCCATATTATCGAAAATAAAATCAACCGAATTGCTTCCTTCTTCAATGGTTCCGGTTTCGGCTACTTGAACTTCATCGCTGAAATCAGCAGAAAGCGCAACGCTGACGCGCATATTTTCAATAAAATCGAAAGTAGCAGATTCCGGACTGGTAATCGTCACGGTTACTTTTGTAAACTGAGCGTTTTCCAGGGTTCCACCGGAAACATTATTGGCTTCCAGTATGCTATCAATATTAGCATTAATGGATTGTTGCGCCAATACTACTTCATTTGATTTAAAATTTAATGAATCAAGGTCAAAACTTACTGTGGGCAGGTCATAATTGACTTCAAACCTTGCAAGGTCTTTTACAGCTTCTTCGCAGGATGACAGGAAGAGTGTCAATCCCAAAAAGAGCATACCGATGGGAAAAATAAATTTTTTCATGCTTATACTGTTTTAAATTTTTATGAAGTACAAAGATAGCAAGAAAACGTAGGGAGTGCAATATCCGGAACAATTTTAACAGCTTATAAACATTTTGGCCAGATGAACTAAACTTAACAAGGAAACGTTTTTGCTTTGAAATGTTTTTTCATAATTTTGCGCACTAAAAATAAATAGCATGAATATAAGAAAAGAAGAGATTATAGAAAAAATCAGGCCATTATCAGAGAAGTACAGTATAAAAAGCATGAATATCAACACTTTATGTGAAAGAATCAATATCAGCCGGGAAGATTTTTACACACATTTCGAAAACAAATCGGACATGGTTCAGCATTTATTGGACTATGAACGCTCTGCGTTCAACCGTATTTTTGAAAAATATGACTTTGATGGCGTTAATGCGATCGAAATATTATTTGTTGTAAGCCGGGAGATTTGCCGTAATTTTGACGATGTAAGCCCTTCAGTAACCTACGACCTCAACAAATATTTCCCTTCAATATATAATGAACATGTAGAAAAAAGGATAGAATTTATTTTCGACAAAATCAAGATCAATCTTGATAAAGGGATCCGGCAGGGAATGTACCGCGATGATTTAAGCCAGGAACTGGTAGCCCGCCTGTACATCAGCCGCCTGCTCGACATCCACAACCCGGAATTGTTTTCACCTCAGAAATTTTCGTTCGAAGTATTGTTCGATGTGATGTTTGAAAATTTTATTCGAGGTATTGCTACCTCTGAAGGACTGGCTTATTTTGAAGAGCAGAAAAAAAATTCACGCTTTATTAAGAGCCGGTAACAAAGAGAGGATCATGGAGGAGTTTGACGGAAAATATCTGGAAATTTTAAGTGGCAGCTTAGACAGATTTATTGAATTTGGAATCCGGAGCTTGTCGATGGACGATCTGGCCCGGAGCATGAAAATCAGCAAGAAAACATTGTATCAATATGTTCAGAATAAGGAAGACCTGATCAGGAAAGTACTTTCGCTACAGGCTCAAAGAAATGACATTGAGTTTAGAAAATTGATGTCACCGGATTTGAATGCGATTGAAGCCTTGCTCATGGCGAGTAAACTTGTCAGTGAGCAAATCAAAAGCTTTAACCCGGCAATGGTTTTTGACCTGAAAAAATACTATCCGGAACTGCTTGAAGAACTTATTCAAAACAAAAAAGATGCTGTTTATGAGTATATTACTTCCAATTTGAAGGCCGGTATCCGGCAAGAGATTTACCGCTCTGATGTAAATATCGACGTAACAGCCGCGATTTACCTGGAACAATTGGAAATAATGCACCGCTCTGATTTTCTCCAATCAAAAGAATTCTCTTTTTCGTATGTATTTGATACCATGTTCGATAACCTTATCCGTGGTATCGTAAATGAAAACGGATTAAACTATTATGAAGAAAGAATTAAAAATTACCAAATTTAGGGCTCGGGCCATTTATTGCCTGCTTGCTGTTGCAATGCTGATGCAGGGCAGGATTCTATATGCCCAGGAAAGCCAAAACACTTTGGAGTTGAACATGGAACAGGTCTATACACTGGGTTTGGAACAGAACACCAAAGTGGTCAACGCCCGCCTGGATACCGAAATCGCGAAAAAACGGATATGGGAATCCACAGCAAGCGGCTTGCCCCAGGTTGATCTATCGGCTCAGTACACCAATATTTTTAAGGTGCCTGTTGCCCAATTTCCAAATCCCGATGGAACGATTTCGGAAGTACCTCTTGGCGTATTGGAAAACACCACTGTTGACCTGAGCGTCAGCCAGTTGATTTTCTCTGGCCCCTACATCATCGGTCTTAGGGCTTCAAGGGTGTACGCTAAAATCACCAGCCAGCAGCTTCAGCTTTCGGAGCAGGAAGTAAAAGCAATGATTGCAGAATCCTACTATATGATTCTGATTGCCGAACAAAATGCGGACATCCTGAGTAAAAACCTGGGAACAATGGAACAATTGCTGGCCGAAACCGAAGCAATGAACCAACAAGGGTTCACTTCCAAAACTGATGTGGACCAGCTTAGGGTCAATATAATTAATGTGCGCAATGCAAAAACCGAAAGCGAGCGAAGCCTGGAACTGGCCTACAAAATGCTAAAATATCAATTGGGCATTCCGTTTGAAACAGAAATTGCCTTAACTCAAGACATTGAGTCATTCGTAGATCAGGTTAATGTGCAGGAACTGGCCGGCTTGCAGTTTGATATTAGCCAAAACCTCAATTATCAAATCATGGAAACCCAGCAAAAGTTGAGCAAACTTGATTGGCAATTATCCAAAACGGAATACCTGCCTACTATTTCGGCTTTCTATCAGCATCAGGAAAAAGTAAACAAACCCGATTTTGACTTTTCCAATCCCAATATTTTTGGGATAACCGCTTCACTGCCAATTTTCAGTAGCGGGCTGCGCTATGCCAAAATGAAGCAAAAACGATTTGCATACGATCAGGCCATCAATAACCTCAACGATTTGCAACGCGGGCTTGACCTTCAGGTTTCTCAGGCAAAATCAGACCTGAAAACTTCTTTTGCAACCTACCTGAGCAAAAAAGAAAACCTCGAATTATCAAACACAATTTATGAACGGGTGGAAGAGAAATACAAAAATGGTATGGCCAGCAGCCTGGAACTGACTCAGGTACAGAACCAAAAACTAACCAGCCAGATTGATTATTTCTCCAGCATTTTTACGCTGCTCCGTTACAAAATTGATTACGATAAACTGATTAACAAACTGTAGATAGCAAAACACATAAAAACAAAAAAAATGAAAAAGAATATTCTAATAATACTGGCAATTGCATTTATGGGCTTTGCCTGCCAGCAAAAAGCTAAAGATACCACCGACAAAACAGCAGAACTTGCCAGCAGCAAAGCCGAATTAAAAACCCTTCAGGAAAAAATCCGTTTGCTTGAAAGCCAACTGGCCGAAGAAGACCATCGCGAGCAAGGAATTTTGGTACGCACCCAGCCCCTGAAGCCAACTACTTTTGAGCACTTTTTTGAGGCCAGCGGATACGTAGAAGCGGTTGAAGCAGCCTATATCAGCCCGGAAATCAATGGGCAGGTTAAGCAGATTTATGTTAAAGAAGGACAAAGAGTGAAAAAAGGACAAGAACTCATCCGCCTGAATACTTCTATCGTTGAAAACTCAATTAAAGAAGTTGAAACGGCACTGGAACTAGCCCAAACAATTTTCAAAAAACAAAAAGCACTTTGGGACAAAGAAATCGGATCGGAAATTGAATACCTTCAGGCCAAAAACAATGTCGAATCTTTGGAAAGCAAACTTGCCACACTACGCAGTCAACTGGATATGGCATTAATAACCAGTCCTTTTGACGGTATTATTGATGAAATTTTTGTAAAAACCGGCGAACTGGCCATACCGGGCGTCCAATTGATGCAGCTGGTAAACCTTAGCGAAGTGTTTATTAATGCAGACCTCTCAGAAACTTTCCTTGGCGCAATTAAAACCAATGACATGGTTGATGTCAGCTTCCCTGCTTATCCGGATTTGAAAATGGTGTTGCCGATTTTTCGTCTGGGCGAAGTCATCAATCCGCAAAACAGGACCTTTACTATGCAATTACGGACTGATAATCCCAATGAAAAACTAAAGCCCAATATGCTGGCAATTATAAAGGTACGGGATTTCATCACCGAAAATGCGCTAGTGGTCCCATCCATCCTCATCCGAAAAGACCTGAAAGGTGAATTTATATATATTGTTGAACGGACAAAAAACGGCCAGTTTGCAGCCAAACATTACATAACTTCAGGTCGTTCTTACAATGACCTTACAATGATAACCAAGGGATTAAACCCTGATGACGAGCTGGTTACAGAAGGTTATCAGATCGTAACAGACGGAGTACGCGTAAAAGTTGATGAATAATCAATTAAGACAAATTTCATGGAACAGGAAAAGAAAATTGTCCGGGAGTTTAAAATAACGACCTGGGCTCTTAAAAACAAAAATACAGTTTACCTGATGGGGGTTATGTTAATGGCATTTGGCTATTTCTCATACCTCAATTTGCCAAAGGAACTTTTCCCGGAGGTGTTTATGCCGACAGTAGTTGTGCAAACCGTATATCCGGGCAATGCGCCCATCGACATGGAAAACCTGGTAACGCGGCCACTTGAAAAAGAAATCGAAAGCATTCGAGGTATCAATGAAATGACATCAACTTCGGCACAGGATGTTTCAGTAATCCTTTGCGAGTTCAATATGGATACCGACATCAATAAAGCTTTGCAGGATGTAAAAGATGCCGTTGATAAAGCCAAAAGCGAATTGCCCAACGATTTGCTCGATGACCCCATTGTGGATGATATTGATTTTACGGAATTTCCAATTATCAACATCAACCTGTCGGGCGAATACAGTATCGTTGAGCTGAAAAAATATGCCGAATATCTTGAAGACGAGATGGAAGGTATCACAGAAGTTTCCAAAGTAGAGATTACCGGCGTAAACGACCGTGAAGTGAAAGTTCATGTGGACCCCTACGAAATGGAAGCGCGCAATTTATCTTTTGGCGATATAGAAAATGCCATTGCGTACGAAAACATGTCCATTGCCGGAGGTGAGCTCCGCATGAACAATACACGGCGGTCGGTGCGTATACTTGGCGAGTTTGAAGATGCCTCCGAAATCGAGGATATCATCGTTAAAAGCGAAAACGGAAATATTGTCTATCTGCGTGATGTCGCTACAATTGAAGATGGTTTTGAAGACCCGAACAACTACGCCAGATTAGACAAGCATGCGGTTGTAAGCCTTCAGGTTGTAAAAAAAGGAGGTGAAAACCTGCTCGAAACAACCGATAAAATTTTTCAGGTACTTGAAGAAGCACAGCGCTATGGCCAATTGCCCAAAGACCTGACCATTGATATTACCAACGATCAGTCTGATGTAGTGCGCAAACAATTGAGCAATCTGGAAAACTCCATCATCATGGGTGTAATTTTCGTGATTGTCGTGCTTTTCTTTTTTCTCGGTGCGCGCAACTCCCTCTTTGTAGGTTTGGCCATCCCAACAAGTATGTTTGTTAGTTTTGTGGTTTTCAGCCTAATGGGCACAACAATCAATATGATCATCCTCTTTGGGTTGATCCTCGCTTTGGGGATGCTCGTGGACAATGCCATTGTTGTAGTGGAAAACATCTATCGCTTCCTCGACCAGGGTTACAGCCGTTTTGAAGCTGCGAAGCAGGCTGTGGGCGAGATCGCAATGCCGATTATTTCTTCTACGGCAACGACGCTGGCAGCCTTTTTCCCACTAATATTCTGGGATAGCATTATTGGGGAATTTATGAAATTTCTGCCCATAACCCTCATAATTGTATTATCATCAAGCCTGTTTGTTGCCTTGGTCATTATTCCGGTAATTTCATCATCGTTTATAAAACAGGGAGAACAAACACCCTTGCCAAAAGCCAGGCCAACATGGATATTAATCGGCATTTTGGCTACATTCTCTGTCTTGTCCTTCTTTATGGGATCCAATGCCATGGGAAATTTATTTGCCCTGTTTTCGGTCATTGGTATAATGAATTACTTCTTCCTCTCACGGGCAGCAAGGTGGTTTCAGGACAGATTCCTTGTTTGGCTCGAAGGCTTTTATATTAAAGTGCTCTCCTATGTGCTCTCCGGCAAAAAACCGTTCATGGCTATCGGGGCCACAACATTCTTGCTTTTTGTTACCATCATTTTTTATTTTTCCAGCAGCCCGAAAGTGTTGTTTTTCCCGGATTCGGATCCCAAATTCATCAATATCCTTGCCGAATTGCCTATAGGAACTGATTTGGACAAATCTGATTCGCTGATGCATGTAATGGAAGAGGATGTAAGCCGGATTATTGGAAAGCGGGCAGAAATTGTGAAATCGGTACTTACAACTGTTGGAACCGGCGCCAAAGGTGAAAATGACTTTTTTAGCTTTGATGAAACACCGCACAAAGGATTGATTACCGTCAGCTTTCTTGATTATGAATTGCGCAAAGACATCAACACAACTCATATTTTGAAGGATCTGAGTGATGGTTTGATTGGCAAATATCCAGGCGTTCAGCTTTCAGTTGAGAAAAACTCCGAAGGGCCTCCTACCGGAAAACCCATTAATATCGAAATCAGCGGGAAGGAATTTGATGACTTGATTTTCCTTGCCGACAGCGTTAAAGCCTATATCGAAAACTCTTCCATTGCCGGTATTGAAGGATTGAAAGTGGACATGAGCCTCAGCAAGCCTGAAATGATTATGCACATCGACCGCGACAAAGCCCGGCGCTTTGGGCTATCTACAGGGCAAATAGCATCAACAATCCGTACCGCGCTTTTCGGGAAAGAAGTTTCGGACTATAAAGTTGGCGAAGATGAATTCCCTATTCAACTCAGGATGCAGGATCAATACCGTTATGATGTTCCGGCTTTGATGAACCAAAAAATTACTTTCCGCGATGCTGCCACAGGAAAAATCCATCAAATACCGATCTCTGCTGTTGCGGATATTAGTTACGGAACAACTTACAACAGTGTAAAACGCAAAGACATGGACCGGGTCATTACGGTTTATTCCAATGTAATTGAAGGTTACAATGCCACAGAGGTCAACAACAACATCAAAGATGTGATGCAGTTTTTTGAAATGCCCGACGGATATCGTATTGATTTTACCGGCGAACAAGAAGAGCAGGAAGAATCCATGGCATTCCTGATCAGGGCCTTGCTTATCGCAGTTTCACTGATAACGATCATTTTGGTAACCCAATTTAATTCGGTTGTAAAACCAGCCATCATCCTGGCAAGTGTACTATTCAGTACTATTGGTGTTTTTGGCGGGCTGGCAACATTTCAAATGGAATTTGTTGTGGTAATGACCGGCATTGGAATTGTTTCTTTGGCTGGCGTGGTTGTGAATAATGCTATTGTCCTTATCGATTATATTGATCTACTTAAATCTCGCCGCCGCAAGGAATTGGGCATGGATGAAAAATCCCTTCTGCCCGCTGATGAAGCGCTTGACTGCGTTGTACAGGCCGGCAAAACCAGGTTGCGCCCTGTACTTCTTACGGCAATTACAACAATTATGGGCTTAATCCCCCTTGCAGTGGGCTTAAACATCAACCTGATTACTGCTTTAACGGATTTTCACCCTCAAATTTATTTTGGAGGTGATAACGCAGTTTTCTGGGGACCGATTTCCTGGACCATTATTTTCGGACTGTCGTTTGCTACTTTCCTCACGCTGGTTATTGTGCCGAGCATGTATCATGCATCCTGGATCGTGAAAACCATTTTTGCAAAAAATATCCGGAAAACGGAAAGCAAATAATACAATAAATTATTATGCCAAAATTTGGTTTTGGCGCAATATCGCACAGTACAGCATCAGAAGCTGGTTGTTAAAATACCCGCCTGATGCTGTTTTTTATACTTTTGTTTTAACTGTTACTTTAAATGACCATAGTTTTTTTTCAAGGATTAATATCCCTTAAATCAAGTAATTATTGCAGCAGGAAAAGGATCACACAGATTTAAAGCAGACTTTGGTACAATTTTTTTGTTTATCTTTTTGCCCTGAAAATAAATCATGCATCAAGCGAAAAAATTATTGATTTTCAGGCAACCATTAAAAATGAACCGAAGTCTAACCAAAAGCAGTTTGGAGAATGCACTCTGATAAACAACTGATCGAAGGATGCTCAGCAGGTAAGCGCCGGTATCAGAACAGGCTGTATTCCAGATACTCAAGGCAATTAATGGCAATATGTTTGCGTTTTGCGAAAAATCGCACAGACGCTGAAGATATATTGCAGGAAGGCTTTGTGAAAATCTTCTCCAAAATTGACGATTACAAATTTGAAGGTTCTTTTGAAGGTTGGTTAAAACGCATCATTATCAACACTGCAATTACGCATTATAGCAAAAACAAAAAAAATGATTTGCAGACCGATATTGATGATATGGAAGACCGTATCGCCGGTGAAGCTCCCTCCTACCATGAAACGGAAAAGGGACACAGCCGCGAAAAAGCGCTGATGAAGCTGATACAGGAACTTCCCGAAGGCTATCGTATGGTTTTTAACCTTTATGTATTTGAAGGTTATACCCATGCCGAAATTGCAGAGGTACTTGATGTATCTGAGAACACATCAAAATCACAGCTATCGAAAGCCAGAAAATACCTTAGAAAACGCCTTGAAGAATTAAATTTTAAAAGATAAGGGCCGAAATGCCATTATTATATGAAAGATGGATTAGAACATATTGACGACATTTTCCGGGACAATCTGAGCAACGTTCAGATTGAACCTGCTGCATCCGTTTGGAGCGGAATCAGCAGCAAATTGTCGTGGAATGAGTTCACATCTTTTAATTTCACCAATTTTTCAAGCAACATCTACTTGATGGCTTCCACAGGTATTACTGGTATTGCCGCGGCCATTGTTTCAGCAACCCTTTTGCTTTCGCCTGCAAGCAGACCGGAAATCCCGGAAAACATGCCATCGAAACAGGAGTGTTTCATCGAGATGAAAGAAAACAAGCCTGCTTTTGAAAGCCGAAAAGCGGCGGAGCCTTTCATAAAATACACGGAGACTGAAACCCACTATGCCAAACCGGCAGAAAACAATGCACCTCAACGCCAACTATTTGAAGGTGAGCCGATACATGCACTGAAGCCTGAGCTGTTCAAAAATTCCTTTGAAACCTTTTCGCTCCGCCTCAAAACCCCTGAAAAAATAAATGCACTGGGCCTTCCGGGCAATAACGATTTAACAAACACACAAGGATACAGCTTCCGCCTCTTTGATGATTACCAAAAAACGTCTAAATATAGCTTCCTGATAAACAGTGGTCCCGAATTTATTGATGTGCCGGTTGACGAGCAACTAAACATCAGGCAGCTGAATTTGAATGCGATGGCACGCTACGAATTAGGTGGCGGCATGTATTTGCAAGGCGGCCTAGGGGCATCAGTTATGGAAGACCAAACGCCCTATACCCTCGATTATAAATCATTGGACAGTGTTGGTTTTTATTATGATGTGCATTATTATGTGCCCGATCCGTCCAATCCGGATTCGGTAATCCTGATTACAACCATTGAAACGATTTACGATTCAGTGACACATAATACTATTGCGTATGCAGATAATCGTTACACCTATTTCCGCATTCCTTTAAGCTTTGGTTATGATGTATTTAGTTATCGTAACTTCGGCTTAAGCCTCAGGGCAGGCGGCGAATATGCTGTCATCATAAGCAGAAAAGAAGCTCCTGCCGATATTCCTTCGGATGTCCGTTTGCTTTATATCGAAAGGCGCATAGAAGAAAAACTGGAAAGTAATTTCCGGATGCTTTTCGGCTTAACCCTGGAATATCATCTCAGCGACAAACTCGCATTGCAGCTTAACCCGACTTACCGCTATTACTTCCGCTCTGTTTATGATTCTCCGGGTGGAAACGCCTCTTCCCTGAGCATTAATGGCGGTATCCGTTTCCAATTCTAAAACACTTCCCCTTTCTTTTAGCCCTGATTATTCCGCAGATCCCCTTACAGCCTTTTCTCAAAAAACACTACCTTTACGGCTCAAAAACATGATAAATCCATCTTAGTGAAAAAATTAAGGGTCGAAATACGGAATTTTATTGAAAAATATAACCTGCAATCACTTTCTGATGTAGCATTGTTTGGTTTAATTACAGTTATTATCCATTTTAGCTGGCGATTTTGGGCTTATGACCTGCACTATTGGCCAGTCAAAACCTTCATGGCAAGTGCCTACGATTTTATGTCATGGCTGGTATTCGCACAAAGCCACTGGTTTGACGTGCATATATTAGGGCTGGAAATTACCACTATCGATCAAACCATGTATTTTAGCAACAAAGGCTATATTGCGATCAATGCCGGATGCTCTGGACTGAAGCAGTTTTCTCAGTTTGCCCTCTTGATGATTTTTTTCCGGGGCCCCTGGCTTAAAAAATTATGGTTTATCCCTTTGGGCGTCTTTATCGTCCATCTCACAAACCTTTTCCGGATTATCGGATTATCCATTGTATTACTCTGGAAACCTGATTACTGGCAATTCAGTCATGACTATCTGTTTCGTCCGTTTTTCTACGTTGTAATTTTCTTTATGTGGATATGGTGGGTAGAAAAAATTGCTCCTCCTGCAGGCAAAAAAATAAAAAAATAACCAGAATTTATAATCGTTGATGAGCATAATAAAAACACTGATAATTGATGATGAAACAGCTGGTATTTTTGCCATTGAGCATCTATTAAGCGCACATACCGGTGAAGTTGAAATTGTGGGCAGCGCACGCAATATCGAAGAAGCATGGGAAATGATCAACAAAAGCAGTCCCGATCTAATATTTCTTGACTTGCAAATGCCGCGAGGCAGTGGGCTGGATTTGCTTGAGCGCTATCCCAAAAGGAAATTCGAAGTGGTTTTCGTCAGTGCATCAGAACCGGACTACAGGGCAATTTCACGCTATCAGGCACTACGCCACATCTGCAAACCCATTGTAAATGAAGATATAGAACACATTCTGCAATTGTATCGCCAGAAAAAAGGAGAAAGCTAAACTTTAAGTTTTTCACCTTCCGAGCGCGCGATAATAACAGCGCCACAGCTGTCGCTCCATACGTTTGTGGCTGTTCTGAGCATATCAAGAATACGATCCACAGCCAAAATAAGCCCGATTCCCTCCAATGGAAGGCCCACAGCAGATAAGATCACCGCAATCATAACCAAACCCGCCATGGGAATGCCGGCAGCACCTATTGATGCCAAAAGTGCAGTAAACACAACCAATGCCTGTTCGGCAAAACTCAGGTCAACACCATATGCCTGCGCAATAAAAATAGCGGCAACACATTCGTAAAGTGCTGTGCCATCCATATTTATAGTAGCACCAAGCGGAAGGGTAAAACTAGTAACCTTGTTTGAAACACCCGATCGCTCTTCTATGCTGTTCATAGTTAAGGGCAAGGTTGCGCTGGAAGATGCCGTAGAAAAAGCCGTCAATAATGCCGGGCGCATATTGGCCATATGCCTGAAAGGTTTTGATTTTCCAATGAAACGAGTAATGAGCGGAAGAGTAATAAACGCATGAAAAAACAAAGCAGCAATAACTGTGAGCATATAAAGCCCCATACTTTCAACCAATGAACCCAGGTTTTCCTGTTCGGACATTACCTGTGCGATGATTCCAAAAACCCCAAGGGGAGTAAAACGGATAATGAACATGGTAATTTTCATCATGACTTCAAAAACAGACTGAAAGAAATCGGTAAGAAAGCGCGCCGATTTCCCCGAAGCTTTATTCACAAAGAAGCCGAAAACAATCGCAAAGAAAATTACAGGAAGCATATTGCCCGAAGACAATGCGTTAAAAATATTTTCCGGAATAATGCCCATTATTGTGCTTCCAAAAGATCCGGTGGCGGCATCCAGTCCTTCCACTTTTCGGCTCAAGCCCAAATCAGCGCCCACACCGGCTTTACTGATATTGATAGCAAAAAGGCCGGTTAAAATCGCAAAAAGGCTGGTCATCAAATAATACGACAAGGTTTTTATGCCCAGCCTTCCCAGATCTTCAGCCTTTCCAATATTGGCTACTCCGGAAATTATGGAGCTTAAAATTAATGGAAGAATAATCATCTTCAATGCCCTGATAAAAATATCGCCCATCCAGGCGACATAAGGAACCGCGGGTTTGTAGTACAGGCCAAGTAGTGCTCCACCAATTAATGCAATAAATATTTGCAGGACAAAATAATTTTGTTTTTTGCTCATTTCCAGTAGTTTATATCTATTAAACCTTCAATATCCGTGAAAATTCCGTTTATTTTTCCGGCAAAATACAAATTTGCGAAACATATTGTGCCCGTAAACGTAAGAAAGTCCGGTGATTTTCCTTAATTTGCAGCCCATATAAATTAGCCGGGAAAGATCAAGAAGATTATCTTTTTTTTGAATTAGATTTTCAAATGGCTATATTTGCGTGTTGGCTTTGAAATTAGTTAATTTATCAACAAGCCCTGTTTAAAATGAAGAGATTTTTACTTTTTAGTATATCGTTTTTCCTCCTCTTTTCTCTTGTCAATGCTCAATCCGTTGACAAACATCAATTAAAGGTACTGACCGGAGATAAGGAAGGCACGTATTACCAGATGATGAATGATATTAATTTTATCGCTGATTCAATCATCCTCGTTGATTCCATCATGGGCTATCATTTTAAAATTCAGCTTGATACTATCATGGACACAATACCCATGACCAAGCCCCATCCGAATTCCGACCCAAAAATGACGAATAAAGGCCCGGGAGAATTGGTTCCCCGAAGGAATCCGGAAACAGGAGAGCTCGTTATTCATAAAAATGTTTTGGACTCGGTTGAAAAGTTCTACGACACTATTCCTTTCATCAACATCCTGCCTTCCGGCGGTGATTTTATTAACTACCAAAAACTTGTTTCCAATGATTATCGCTATGCTGATATCTTCTTCATTCAGCATGATGTTTTAATGCAGCAGGAACTGCAACACTTGCAGGGAAATGTGAATGTATCCGGAAATGTACGTATTCTTTTGCCCGTTGGATTTGCTGAGGTTCATTTAATTACCCGAAAAGATGCAGAAATTGATTCCATTGGCGCATTAGAGAAAAAACGTGTTGGCGTTGGTATTCAGGGAACAGGCGTTACTGCTGAAATCATCAAAAACCGCCTCGGCATCAAATGGAAAAATGTATATGTTGGGCTGGGCAGTGCACTTGGCGACTTGCTCAACGACAGGATTGATGCCTTCTTCTATGTTGGAATGGCTCCTGTTTATAAATTCCAAAACACTTCGCCTTTACTTAAAGACCTTATCAAACTGGTACCCCTGCAAAGCGATACGCTTGACCAAATCTATGAACCGACTACAATAAGAGCAGGCACTTATGAATGGCAGGACGAGGATATAGAAACCTATAAAGTACCCATCTTATTGGCTACAAACATCGGAAAAGAAACTACAAGCGATTATCTGCGCATCCAAAAATTCCTTGATCTGATCCTGGACAATAAAGAAGATCTCAGTAAATTTAATTGGGAAAGGGAATACCAGTTCCATCCAAAATGGACTGAGGTTGATCCCAAACTGGATGTGAACCGAACCCGAAGAACAATTAAGTTTCCCGGAGTTGAATGGAAAGTACATAAGGCTGCCATTAAAAGGCTGATGAAAAAATAAAAACTGCCTTCTGTGATTTCTTTTTGGCTGGAATTATAACCTTTTGGTATCAAGTCAGGTAATATTTTGCTGAAACCAACACTCATCATAATGAAAAAAGTTTGCTTGCTCATTGGGATATTCTCCCTCGCATTTGGGCTTTCTGCGCAACACGCAAATATTGTAATCAGTAGCCAATCTTTTCCAAACGAACCTTCCATCTTTGTTAACCCCATCAATACCAACCAAATTGTTGCCGGCGCAAACATTAATGCTGTTTATTATAGCGATGATGCCGGTTTGAGCTGGACAATCAATAAGCTCTACAGCGACAATTATGGTGTAGCAGGAGATCCCGTAATCGGGGCAGATACCGCAGGTCATTTTTATTATCTGCACCTCTCCAACCCCCCCAATGGCTCCTGGCTCGACCAAATCGTATGCCAGAAATCGACAGATGGCGGTAAAAGCTGGAACGACGGGGCCGGAATGGGGCTAAACGGCGAAAAAGACCAAGATAAAGAGTGGGTTGCCGTCGATCCCCGAAACAATAACATTTATGTCACCTGGACACAATTTGACACTTATGGTTCTTCGGATCCATCCTGCCAGACCAATATTATGTTTTCCAAATCAACAGATGCAGGAGCTAGTTTTAGCCCTTCTGTTGCCATAAACCAAACACCCGGCGACTGCATTGATGAAGACAATACCGTAGAAGGGGCCGTTCCAGCCGTTGGCCCAAATGGAGAAATATTTGTTGCCTGGGCAGGGCATGAAAAAATATATTTTACCAAAAGCCTTGATGAAGGCGAAACATGGGCAGATGAGCAAATTATTGCAGAGCAAATCGGCGGATGGGCTATTGATATCCCGGGAATCTACCGATGTAACGGGATGCCTGTTACACGCTGCGACCTCTCCGAAGGCCCTTATCATGGAAGAATATATGTCAATTGGGCCGATCAGCGCAATGGCGAAAACAATACAGACATCTGGATGACCTATTCGGATGATGGCGGTGGAAACTGGAGCGAGCCGCTTCGCATAAATGATGACCCAACAGAAAATCAACAGTTTTTTTCCTGGATAGACGTAGATCAGGCGAACGGAAAAGTGTATTGTGTTTTTTACGACAGAAGAAATTACGATGATTCGAATACAGATGTATATATGGCCATGAGCAATGATGGCGGACAAAACTTCACCAATTTTAAAGTAAGCGAATCACCCTTTGTCCCATCACAATCTGTTTTCTTTGGAGATTATACCAATGTTTCTGCTTTTGATGATGTTGTTCGCCCAATTTGGTGCCGGATGGACAACGGCCAAACCAGTATCCTGACAGCTATTGTAGATACCGAAATAATAACGCATACCGAAGAGCAGGCCCTTGCCCCTTTCAGCCTGGAACAAAATTATCCAAACCCCTTCCGTTCTTCAACAACCCTGGCTTTTAAGGTAAGTCCGCCTCAAAAAGTCAGCTTGAGCATTTTTGATATGACCGGCAACGAACGCATTAAACTGATCGATAAACAGGTGTTATACAGCCGAAAAAACATTATTGATTTTAATCCGGACGATTACGACCTGGCGCCCGGGATTTACTATTTCAGCTTAAACACGGAAGGGCACAGCATTCAGCGAAAAATGATATTCATTCAATAAAAAAAGGCGCCTGAACGGCGCCTTTTTTATAATCCACAATTTAGGCATATTCTATTTGAAGGCTTTTTCCAATAGTCCGTCACCTTTCATGTTCAGGCGCTTAAAATATTCAGGAACCGGTTTTCCGAGCAATTTATCCACATAAATTTTTGCCAGATATTGCCCCAGCATGAAACCCTGACCGCGCAAACCAATAAACAGGCCAACTTCCGGATCGAGGATCATTCGTGGTTCAACATAATAACCGGCCCAAATAGCCTGGAATCCAACACTGCTGAGCTGTGGCAACCAGTCAACAAAAATCTCAGAAGCAATTTCGAGGAACTCTTTTGAATTAATCCTGAGGTTTTTATCCGTTTCTTTTGCGTCAACCGCCGGACTGGCACAACCTATTATCTGACCGGTTTCGGCAAGTTGCTGCCCATAAACGGCAACAAAGCCTTTATACTTTCTTCGGTCGATTAACATTGGTAATGGGATATTGTCAACGCCCAGCATTGGTAGCCTTCGCGTAATAAAAGCCTGATGTTTTACGGGATAAATACCGGTTTCCAAACCGAGCTGTTTTGCAAATTTTGCACCCTCAGGGCCTAAAGCATTAATAAACACTGGTGTTTCATATTCGATAAATTCGTGTTTATGGTTACGCACCAAAGCATAGTACAAATCGCCTTCAACACGCACATCGAGCAATTCGCAATCCTCTTCCATAATTCCACCGGCTTTGATGCCTAATTGACGAATCAGATCTACAACCCTGCCCGGTGTTGCCTGCCAGCAATTTTTTGTAATCAGTGCCGCCTGATATTTATCAAGTTTTGGATTAAAACCCGGAGCAATGCGTTTTTGAAAATCCCCGGGTTCAATCATTTCGGCCTCAGACCATGCCATGGAAGCTTCGAGTGCCTTGTACATAGCATCATCATGGGCAAAAGTTACATAATCGATTGGGCGGTAATCAATATTTTGGATTTCCTGAAGTTCTTTAAAAATTTCCTTGTTTTTTGTTGCGATATCCGATAATTCGGGCAAACTGAAATTAGGGCGGCCTCCGGCAATATTTCTCCAGCTGGCACCCCTGCCGAAGTTTGCCAATACAGGTTTTAATCCTCCTTCAGCAAGATAACGGAACAAGGCACTGCCACCAATTCCCCCTCCGGCAACCAGTGCATCCACTTTCAATTTCTTTGGCGTATGCTTATGGTTGAGGGCAATAATTTCTTCGTGTTGCTTTTTCGGATACAGCTCTCCCATACCCACCTGGTTTGACAAGGGTCCTCGTGGCGTGGCATCTCCAACTACAGAAATCCCATAAGGGCGGATCATTTGCTTCAGCCTGGGAATACAGCGCTTACCGCGGCAGGCTCCCATTCCGAGCCGTGTAGTATGCTTGATTTCATCAACAGAAATAAATTTGCGGTCGCCAATAGTTTCCAGGATTTCTTCCAGACTTACATCATCACAATGGCAAACATAGGTTTCGGATTCGATAGCCTTGTCATGGTTTTCTGTGTCAACAGGTTCGGGATAAAGGCTTTTTATAATAAAACCACGTGCTTTCGTCAGATCCTCTCCATGAAGATCGAGTGACTTTACTCGTGCCACATGTGTTTTATTGGGTTTTCGGAGAATCTTCTCAATAATTCCTTCACCAAGCTTTTTGCCATTATTATCAACTAAGTAAACTGCTTCTTTTTCCTGTGCATCATATTCGATAGGCAGGAAAAGCCAGTCCTTTTTGAGGTTATAACCAAAAATGGCCAGCCCCGGACATTGATAAACGCAGTCCATACAGCCAATACATTTATCATAATCAATTTGTGGTACAGTGCTGGTTGAAGATTTGGTAATTGCATTGTGCGGACATGCAAAGCTACATGGATTACAGGCAAATCCATAGAGGCAATCCAGGATTACAAAACCTTTTTGTTGCATGCGCTCGGGTGATGGCATGTAGGGTTCCTGGATGATACGAACCGGATGTTGCTGCGAATCGATATATTCTTTTGAAATGCTCAGATAATGTTCGTAATCATAGCGGATGTGCATTTCCTGCAGAATTTCGTAGGCTACCTGCTTGCCTCGCAAAACTGCACTGGTACCTTCTCCGATACGAATTGCATCACCGGCTCCGTGGCAGGCACGTCCGAAAATTTCATTTCCTTTTATCAGCAGTTGATCATCCGGAACAAGACCCGTACAAATATTTATAGCATCAATTCCCTTGATAATTTTTTCGGTACCGGGAACAGCTTTAAAATTTTCGCATTTAGCAATAACCGCACCAACAATGCCATCATGTTTTTCGTTTGGAATGGCTTTTAGCAATATATGTGAAAGCATAACCGGGATACCCAGACGGCGCACGCGATTGGCCTGAACCGGGAACCCTCCCTCATGCGGTTGTGCCTCGATAATGGCTTTAACTTTTGCGCCAGCCTGCATCAGCTGATAGGAGGTCAGATAACCAATATTTCCGGCGCCAACGGTGAGGATATTTTTACCCAAGAGCGTAAATTCCTGGTTCATCATCTTTTGCACTACCGCAGCGGTATAAACACCCGGGAGGTCGTCGTTTTCAAAAGTTGGCATGAAGGGAACAGCACCGGTAGCAATTACAAGATGTTCGGCATCAACATAATAAATCTCATCGGATTTAATATTTTTAACAGCAAGGCGTTTTCCTTCCAGGATGTCCCAAACTGTAGAATTCAGAAAAATCCCGCTATGATCTTCTCCGGCCAGCGTTTTGGCAATATCGAATCCTCGCATACCGCCAAACTTTTTTTCTTGCTCAAAAAAGAAAAACTGATGGGTTTGCATCAGAAACTGTCCGCCGATCTGGTCGTTATTGTCAATCACAATATTATCCACGTCGTGGGCATTCAGCTCTTCACGAGCAGCAAGGCCTGCAGGCCCGGCGCCAATAATGGCCACTGTTGTTTTATAAACTTTGGTTTTTTGGTTGATGTTTGGTTCCCTGATTTCGGGTTGGTAATTTTTAGGTATTTCCCGAACTTCTTTTACTTCGTCCACTTTTGTGATACAAATACGCTTAATTTGCCCATCAACAAGCATCTCACAGGCGCCGCATTTTCCTATGCCGCATTCCAGGCTGCGTTCACGATCTTTGAGACTGTGGCTGTGCACCGGGAAACCGGCCTGATGCAATGCCGCTGCAATAGTAAAACCCTTCTGGCCTTTAACTTTTTGGCCGTTGTAAATAAATTCAACAACTTCGGTTGAAGGAACGTCCAGAACGGGATGGTTTTCAATCTTAATCATATGGTTGGTTTTTCTGAGTTCGTTAGTGCAAAAACAATGTTAAACTATTAACAAGCAAAATTAATTGTTCTATCAATTTTTCCAAATGCCCTAACTTATTTAATTTGAGTTAAAATAAGACTTTTAAAGCTTAAAGCAGTACGTCAAAAAACCCATCCATATTCATTTTATAAAATTCTGTTTTTCAATGATATTATCACATTTTGTATTGCTTTTCGCAATATACCAAAACATTTTACATACTACAGTACCAAAATAACCGGAAATTTCTATCCAAAACAAAACAGGAAGAAGCCGGTTTAGGGAAAAGAGAAAAGGAATTCAGTATTTTTGTGGCCTGAAACCATCAAATTATTTTAAATGTTCAACAAACTAATAGCCTCGATGCTGCCCCTAATGCCCAAAGGGCTGGTATGGATTTTTTCAAAGAAATATATTGCAGGCGAATCGGTGGATGACGCTGTTCGGGTATCCAAAGAGCTTAACCAACAAGGGATTATGGTTACTTTGGATATTTTGGGCGAATTCATAAAGAATTTACAGGAAGCCAAAGGAAACAGGGATGAATATCTGGAATTAATTGACCGCATTGAAAAAGAAGGTATTGATGGGAATTATTCATTAAAACCCACCTCATTTGGATTGCTTTTGGATGAAGAAAGCTGTTACTCATACATTCGTGATATTGTTGCCAAAGCTGCCTCATACGGCAATTTTATCCGAATCGACATGGAAGACTCCCAATGTGTCGATATGGAAATCAGATTGTATCGCCGCCTGCATACCGAATTCCCAAAAAATGTAGGATTAGTTGTACAAGCTTATTTACGCAGAACCCTGAACGACCTAAAATCCATGCAGGACATGAAGACCAATGGCAGGATCAATTATCGCCTCTGCAAAGGCATCTATGTTGAACCCGAAAAAATTGCCTTTAAAAAGTATGAGGAAATCAACGAACACTTCCTTGAAGACCTGGAGTTTATGCTTGCCAATGAAGTATATCCAGGCATAGCTACGCATGACAAAAAGCTAGTGGAAGGTGCTTATAAGCTATTGGATAAATATAAACCCGCAAAAGATCGATATGAATTTCAGATGCTATACGGCGTAACGCCCGAGTTAAGAAAATCTATTGTTGATGCAGGTCACCGCATGCGGGTTTACATTCCTTTCGGGAAAGACTGGTTCGGATATTCCACGCGCAGACTAAAAGAAAACCCAAAAATGGCAAGCCATATTATTAAGGCATTATTTGTCCGCTCCTGACCCGAAAGGCTCATTTTTAAGCAAAAGAGATAGGTGCGCCCTGTGTTTTTCCCCATTTATACCCTCTAAATGGGGAAAATTTGTTAATTTTGCAGTTTCAAAGTATTCTGTGCTAAATCCTTATAAGCCCCCTCAGGGTTTTCGGGTTTTATACAGTTAGCTTTTGCGTTCATGCTTTTTCGGTGCGACGGATATATTCTTTTAACATTTGAGGACACTGTTTCGCTGAAAATCTTTAAAATAAATTTAGATACGATATGAAAAAGAAGGCTCGTGTATTATTTGTTTCTCAGGAGATTACCCCTTATTTAAAAGAAACTCATCTTGGCCATATTGGCCGTCATCTGCCCCAGGGCATTCAGGAAAGAGGAAAAGAAATAAGAACTTTTATGCCACGTTATGGCTGTATTAATGAAAGGCGTAACCAACTACATGAAGTAATCCGCCTTTCGGGTATGAACCTGATTATCGATGATACCGACCATCCTCTGATTATCAAAGTTGCCAGCATACAGCAGGCGCGCATGCAGATTTATTTCATTGATAATGAAGACTACTTTCAAAGAAAATTTATCCTGCACGGCAAGGATGGAAAATTTTTCGAAGATAATGACGAGCGTGCTGTTTTCTTTTCACGTGGTGTGCTGGAAACAGTAAAAAAACTGGGTTGGGGCCCCGATTTAGTTCATTGCCATGGCTGGATGACTTCACTCATTCCTTTATACCTCAAAAAAGCGTTCCATGATGATCCTTTGTTCTCCGAATCAAAAATCATTGTTTCTGTTTATGATGATGAGTTTACAGAAAAACTCAATGAAAACTTCCTGAAAAAAATAAAATTACCCGGTATTGATGAAGCAGACCTGGAAGAATTCCGTCATTGCAATTTTATCGGTGCTTACAAAGGTGCCTTACAGTTTGCTGATGGCATTATTCAGGGAAGTGAGAACATCAATCCTGAAATTGAAGAATATATCAAAGCATCAGGAAAACCTTTCCTTCCATACCAGCCAATGGACAACTATATTGATGTCTATAATGACTTTTATGACGACTTATTGGGTGATTCTCTGGACGATTAAGAATAATCTCACATCAATTCCGTTATACCCAAATAAACCCGCAAATTAAATTAATGAAGCGAATAATTCATCATCCGCTCCTGATTTTTAGTGTCGTTTTAATGGCACTCATCATATCATCTTGCAGTAATGATCCCGAAGAAGTTGGGTTAAGTATCCAGCCCGAATCAGACAGGCTTAGTGTAGGCTATGATACAAACGTCTATGTACGTGTTTATTCTGAAATCGAAGAATTTATCCGTACCGACCGCACATCACTGAGCAGCCTGGGCAGCATGTGGGATCCCTTCTTTGGAAAAACCACTGCGGCTTTTTATACCCAGTTTCGCCTATCACAGGCCGATCACGAATTTGGAGACAATGCCGTTGTAGATTCAGTAGTTTTAAAATTACTTTATGCCGGCAGTTATGGCGACAGCCTGAGCCCTATTACTGTAAGTGTCCATGAAATCACAGACTCTCTGGAGCTTGATTCGGTGTATTACTCCACAAGCAGTACCGCTTACAATCCGTCCCCATTTGGTGAATATACTTTTGTGCCCAAGATATGGGATTCCGTTTTAGTGGATACAACATATTATGCCCCACAACTCTGGCTAAACCTAACGGATCAAGATTCACGGATTGCCGATATCCTGCTCAATGCCAATATGGGGAGCAATACTGATTTTCTTGAGGACTTTCCGGGACTATATATCTCAGCAGCAGAAGAGCAAATGCCGGGTAAAGGCCAGATAGTTTATTTTACACCCGAAGCAGCTACTTCTGCCCTGTATATCTATTATCACAATGATAATGAAGATTCCTTGTTCTACACCTACCCAATCAATGCCAATTGTGCCCGTTATAACACTTTTGATCATTATGATTACCAGCATGCCGCACCCGAATTACGCCAGCAAATCGTAAATCAGGATACTGCTACAGGAGACCAGATAGCCTATTTACAGGGTATGGCCGGAATACGTATGAGGATTCAATTCCCCGATTTAAGCCCTTTAACTTCCTTGGGAAATATCACGATAAACGAAGCCAAACTCGTATTTGAAAATGCAGATCCTGACGAAGAAATGTACTTTGCCCCACCTTCTTATGTGGTTTATCATTACGATGCCAGTGACACAACATATAAATACATCACGGATCAATATGAAGGCACGCTTTATTTCGGAGGTAATTACAATTTCGATACCGATGAAACATGGATGCGGATTACTACCTTTTTCCAATCCTATGTTGATGGCGACAATTATGACAACCAGCCACTCTATCTTGCTGTTTCCGGGTCATCTATAAAAGCCAACCGCTTGATGCTCTATGGAGGAGCCCCGGCTTATCCCGATGTTTACGATAAGCGAATCCGCTTGGAAATTGTTTATTCGAAAGTACATTAACATACAGGAGAATTCAGTTTTTTTCGCTTTATTTGCATCGCGAAGAAAATTTAAAAGTAGTTATTATGTGTGGAATCGTTGGTTATATAGGCAATAAGCAAGCCTCCCCTATTCTTTTAAATGGCCTGAAACGCCTGGAATACAGAGGATACGACAGCGCAGGTATTGCAATCCTGAACAGTAAGCTCAAGGTTTATAAAACAAAAGGGAAAGTTTCAGATCTCGAACAGCATCTCAAGGAAAAAGATATAAGCGGAACAATCGGCATGGCGCATACGCGTTGGGCCACTCATGGAGCACCTAATGAAATTAATGCCCACCCCCATTTTTCACAATCCGAAGAACTGGCATTGATACACAATGGTATTATTGAGAATTATGCTGTTCTGAAGGAAGGTCTCATCCAAAAAGGATTTGAATTTCAGAGCAATACAGATACTGAAGTTCTTATTCAATTGATTGAATACATCAAACAAGACGAAGGAATTGGCCTGGCGGAAGCTGTTCAATCTGCTTTAAATCAAGTTATTGGCGCTTACGCGATTGTTGTTATCGAACAATCGAATCCCAATACGCTCATAGCAGCCCGTAAAGGATCACCACTGGTTGTGGGTATTGGAAAAGATGAGTTTTTCCTGGCATCCGATGCAACTCCGATTATCGAATACACCAAGGATGTTGTTTACCTTGATGATGAAGAAATGGCCATCATCCACCGTAATGGTGAACTGAAAATAAAAACGCTGAAGGATGTTGAAAAATATCCGATTGTCCAAACGCTTGAAATGAGCATCAGCCAGCTAGAAAAAGGTGGTTATCCGCATTTTATGCTGAAAGAAATTTACGAACAACCTGTAACCATCAGGGACAGTTTCCGTGGAAGGCTTCATGAGCATAATGATACAATCAGTATGGCTGGAATTATTGATTACGAACAAAAATTCCTGAATGCCAAGCGGATTATTATTACAGCAGCAGGAACTTCATGGCATGCCGGTTTGGTAGGGGAATACCTTTTTGAAGACCTGGCGCGCATCCCGGTAGAAGTGGAATATGCATCGGAATTTCGGTACAGAAACCCCGTTTTGGGCGAAGATGATATTGTAATTGCTATTTCCCAATCGGGCGAAACAGCAGATACTTTGGCTGCCATTGAGATGGCCAAAGAAAAAGGCGCGTTCATTTATGGCATCTGCAATGTAGTAGGTTCTTCCATTGCTCGGGCTACAGATGCGGGCTCCTATACACATGCCGGCCCTGAAATTGGTGTGGCATCAACTAAAGCCTTTACTGCTCAGGTTACTGTACTCACTTTAATGGCATTGGATATCGCGCGCAAGAAAGGAACAATCAACAGCTCATACTATCGTCAGGTTGCCAATGGCCTTCGAAAAATTCCCGAGAAAGTAGAGCACACCCTCAAGCTGGCCGATCGCGTTAAAGATATGTCAAAGATCTTTACTTATGCACGCAATTTTCTCTATCTTGGTCGTGGTTATAATTTCCCCGTTGCTTTGGAAGGCGCCCTTAAACTCAAGGAAATCAGCTATATACATGCAGAAGGTTATCCGGCTGCAGAAATGAAACATGGCCCTATTGCCTTAATTGACAAGGAAATGCCTGTAGTTGCCATTGCAACCAACCGCGGGATTTACGAAAAGGTTATTTCCAATATTCAGGAAATAAAAGCAAGGGAAGGGAAAGTAATTGCCATTGTGACCGAAGGTGATGAAACCGTTTCTGCCCTGGCTGATTATGTGCTGGAGATTCCGGAAACTGAAGAATTACTTGTGCCTCTGTTGGCCACAATTCCTTTGCAGTTTTTGGCTTATTATATAGCTGTAAACCGCGATTGCAATGTAGATCAGCCGCGTAACCTGGCTAAATCCGTAACAGTGGAATAATTTTGCCCCCATAAACAAAAAAGCTGATTTCGAATGAAACCAGCTTTTTTGTTTTTGTAATAAGCCTTTTAGAAACGGCCTTCAACAGCTTTCCAGTCCACCAGTTCCCAGAATTTTTCAATGTAAGATGGACGTTTGTTTTGTTGATCAAGATAGTAAGCGTGCTCCCAAACATCGCAGGTAAGCAGCGGTGTGAAGCCTTTGCGCAATGGATTTCCTGCATTGGATTCCTGCACGATTTCCAGTTTGCCTTCAGCGTTTGTCACAAGCCATGCCCAACCGGAACCAAAAAGTGTTGCAGCAGCCTTGCTAAAAGCATCTTTAAATGCTTCAAAAGAGCCAAAAGTTGCATTGATTGCTTCCAGAAGTTTTCCTTCAGGAGCTCCGCCGCCTTTTGGGCTCAGGCAGTTCCAATAAAATGTGTGGTTCCATACCTGAGCGCCATTATTGAAAATACCACCTTCAGCTTTTTTGATAATTTCTTCCAGGCTTGCATTTTCAAATTCCGTGCCCGGAACCAGATTGTTGAGGTTGTTTACGTAAGCCTGATGATGTTTCCCGTAATGAAACTCAATTGTTTCGGCTGAAATATGCGGTTCCAGCGCGTTTTTTGCATAAGGTAAATCAGGTAATGTGAATGCCATAATACTTTTTTTTGGTGTTAATAAAATTGATTGGTTAAATTACGAAAACATTGGAGAACAGCAAAATGTTTCATCTGATTCATTATTTGTATTTTTGCACAAAATTTTGAATATGCCCGGTTTTCTTTTCGATCAGGTAATTTTTGGCCCCGTACGCAGCCGTCGCTTTGGCAATTCATTGGGCGTAAACCTTTTGCCCGTTGACCATAAAATCTGCAGCTTTGATTGCATTTATTGTGAATGTGGCTGGACAGAAGACGCCATGAGCAAATCATTGCCTTCATTTGAGGAAATCTCAAAACATCTTGAGGATCAACTTAAAAAGATGAAATCTGCAGGAGAAACCCCAGACAATATTACCTATGCCGGCAATGGTGAGCCCACTTTACATCCTGATTTTTCTTGTATTGTGGATGAGACCATTCGCTTGCGTGATATTTATTTCCCAAATGCAGAAATCACAGTTTTGTCCAATTCCAGCATGTTGCACCGGCAGGATGTGCTTAATGCCTTATTGCGGATCGATAATAATGTGATGAAACTGGATGCAGGGAGTGAGGAAATGTTCCGGCTGATCAACCAGCCCAAAACGAAAATAGATCTGGCAACAATTGTAAAAAAACTGAAGCTTTTCAAAGGACGGCTCACAATACAGTCATTGTTTTTGCGGGGCACCTACAAAGGAAAACGAATTGATAATACAAGCGCTTCGGAAATAAATTTGTGGTTGGAACATCTCAGGGAAATAAAACCTGCCCGCCTTATGATTTACCCTATTGCCCGTGAAACTCCGGTTGAAAATATTGAGAAGATTCCGGTAGAAGAGCTGCGCAAGATTGCTGAAAAGGCAGAAAAAGCCGGTTTTAAAACCGAAGTTTATGAATAAAGAGTTCAAATATCCTATTGAGGTCTTGCTGGCTTTTGGGGAAGCACTCAAAGGCAATAAGGAAATCTACAACTGGCTGTTGAACAATGGTTATAAAGAATTGGCTGCTTTGTCCAATTCCATCAGGGGAAGCAATTCAGCTTTTGATTGGTTGATGAGTCATTATCCTCAGTTGGCAGCTTTTGACCAGCTTTTGGATGAAGAAACAGCTGCTCTGCCCTGGTTGCAAAAACACGGATTTCGTTTCTACATTATTTTTGCGCAGGCGTGCCATATGCGCCCCCAGGCATTGGCCTACCTGAAAAGGGAAAAGCTGAACGTATATATCCGGCTGGCAGGCATCATCTCACAATGCCTCAAGAACAAAGAACACGATATCCACAAAAAGCGTTTTTGGTAGTCGTTTCCGGGTTAATCTCCTTCTTCAAAAACCGTTTGCAAAACTACTTTTCCCACAACTTTTAAAGTCTGTGGGTCGATATTGCCCAGGGTATCGCCAATTGTATGCCAGTAATCGACAAAAGACCCGTTGCGGCTGTCCGGCACAAGATGGATGATGTCGATGGTAGGAATGCCGGCAATTTCATTGATATAGTAATGGTCGTCGGTGATATAACCACCTTTTTCTTTAACAAAATAATCACCATACCCCATTTTCTCAGCATTTTCCCACACTTTTTTCACGATGTGGGGTGCATGATAAAGAGAGAAGCCCTCCATTAAGAAGCGCGCATCGGTATCGCCGACCATATCCAGCAGGATTCCATATTTCGCTTTATAATTATAAACATGCGGATTTTTCGACCAGTATTGCGACCCAAGGCCCCAATAATCTCCACCATCGCGGCTTTGAGCTCCTTGTGGCGGGCCATAATCTTCCAAATCAAAAAGAATGATGTCCACACCAATTGGAGGAGGATTTGCTGATAATACCTTGGCAATTTCCAGCAAAACCCCAACACCGCTGGCCCCGTCATTTGCCCCGTCGATGGGTGTATTGTGGTTGGCTTCATCAGGGTCGTGATCAGCAACATGGCGCGAATCCCAATGCGCACAAAGGAAAATCCTTTTTGGGTTTTCAGGATTAAAGGAGCCTATAATATTTTGCCCCTTGAGTGCTTTTCCATTGTATGCATAGGCTTTATAATCCTGAACAATGGTCGTGTCGGCAAAACTTTCCATGGTTTTTGTCAGCCAAATGGCACATTCATTAGCCGCCTGGGAATTGGGCACCCTTGGCCCAAAATCAGTCTGGGCTTTTACGAAAGCAAAAGCGGTATCGGCATTGAAAGCGGGCACGTCAATTTTTTTCTTTGGAGAGGTTTTGCTGGCAGAACCGGATTGTTTTTTCGGGCCGCATGAGGCAAGAATAACTATTATGAACAGCAAGATACTGCTTTTTCGGATCATTTGCATCTTAAAATTTCTTTATTGAATTTGTTTCAGGCCATCAATCGCGCTTTTATCATCAGGGCGCATCATCAGGCATTTATTAAACAGCACTTTGGCTTCACGTAATTTACCCAGTTTCAGGTCGATCCATGCCATTAAAATACTGGAATCATAATCGAAAGGATAATGGTTGACCACTTTTTCGATATAACCGTAGGCTTTGGTGTAATTCGCCTGGCCATAATAGTAGCTGGCCATCCGGTAATTTACTAAAGAATTCTCATTATCGATATCCAGGATTTCTTCGTATTTACGTATTACCGCATCCCATTTTCCCAAAGCTGAAGCAGGGAGAGCATAACCCAATTTAGCTTCAATTGAAAGCGGCATAAGATCTATACTTTTCTGGTAATAAGCAATGGATTCAGTAAATAATCCCCCCATGTAATGCAGCCAGGCTAGCCTAAGGTTGATCACATAGGAATCTTCCTCATATATTTTTTTTAATTGTTCGGCTGCGGCTTTATAATCGCCTTTTGTTTCAAGGGCATAGCTCTCTTCAAATGCGTTTATTTCAGCACTATATTCCTGCCCGACAGCCAACAAGGCTGTAAATAAAACAAACATTGTGCTTATCACTCTCTTTTTTAAAATTTCCATATTATTCCTCCACTGAATGTATGTGCAAAATATTGTTGTTGAACAAAATTACTTTCTTTCTCTGAAGCATATGTATAAAATGCCTGTTTTTTTTGTTGCAATGAGTAATTAAGGTTAAAAATAAAATGCTGCGAAGCCAAAAAGCTTAAGCCGCCGCCCGTAATAAGATCAACTTCATCTGTCTTATTGAGCAATATACTTCCATCTGCAAAACTACTGTTGTTCAGCTTTCCGGCCTGAAGCCAGCCATTTACCCAAAGCCTGCTAAAAAGTGCAACACTAATCAAGTTATCTGTATTATAATAGTTTACACCATTTTCGTGCCTTAAAATATGACCGGTCCGGAATAAATATTTCATATTTCCTTTTGGGAACCAGCTGAAATAGAAGCCCCCCTGATATTGGTCTGTATTCCAAAAATTGCTTTTAGAAAGATTAAAGCTAAATTCCATCTTATCAAAGCTTTTACTTATACCTAATAAATAAAGACTTCGTGACAAATGAATGCCTTCCACAGAAAAACCATATTGATATGTTTGATATTCAAAGGTTTCTGCATATTCACTTTCAAAGTAAAATACAGCGGTATCTATTTGATCTTGATAAGTAGTGGACACATTAAGATAATCCAAGTCAATGCTCACCAGGTTTATTGCAGCTTTAAATTTAAGGCCAGGGTTTATATCAATTGTGGCTTTTAGGTAATACTCCCGTTGTTTTATATTTCCGTTATACACCTCTTCTGAGAAGCTGTAAGGAAAATCATAATTACGTGTAAACCCCCAAGTGTAATTTTGTTGTGTAAATGTTACTTCAGCCGGCTCATTGTAAAATACTGTTTGGTCTGTATTGATATTCTGAAAGTTATAGTTTGCCGTAAGGCTTATGCCGTCCATTGGAATAATATTAAAGCCGCCATTTAAATTAATATGGGTTCCCTCCTTTGACAAAAATCCATACACTTCACTATCATTCAATTGCGTATTAATGTTTTTTTGATTATTATTGGTATATGAGCACAAGGCCCAGGCTTTACTGAAAAGGCCGGATTCATCAAGCTGGTATTTGCGCGCGGCCAAAGAAGCTTCATTAGTGCAACCTGCATATTTCAATGAGATCACAAGCATTTCTGCTGTGCCTTTGTCGTTGGGGTCAAAAAGCAAGGCTTCTCTATACTGATGGCTGGCCGCCCTGTAATTTTGGGTATAGAAATAAGCATAGGCCTGTCTCAATCGCAGATAATACGTGTCAAATCCGCAATCGAAAGCTTTTTCTACAGTTTCAATTACAGCTGTCCAGTTTTTATCTAAATAAAGCTGATAGGATTTAGCGTCTAAATCTGAAAAACTCTCTCTTTTTTCCTGTGCTTTACCAATCGAAAAAACAAACATGCATGCTGAAATTAATAACATGTGTTTTATTTTGGATTTATGTTGAATAGCTTTCTGCATTAAATTGAATTCGGTTATCCTTACTAAATGCTATTTGACTTATCATGTTATTGCTAATGATGCAATTCCATTCATAATGACGGATGGTTTTCCTGAAAGCTTTTTGAGTTACAGTTCCTTTGAGTGTTGTCCTGCTCTCGGTAAAATTATCACTTTGCTTTAGGTAATACAATTTGTATTCTGCTTTTGAAAAAACCCAAAATGGTGCTAGAATATCCTGAAGCGGTTTCAACCACTGTGGCAGGATTACCGTTTCTGGAAGAGACTCTTCAACTTCCAGTCCAGTCATAAAGCCACTCACCATTTTAAAGCAGCTCAAATAAAACCAAAACAGAGCCGATTTTCTTTTCCCTTCAAACCAGGTAAAGCTAAACATTCCTTCGAGCATATAAAAATAAGCTTTCGATCCGGTTTCCTTACAGTAGAGCCATTGATTATTATAGGAGTCTGAATGTACTTCCCATATAAAATTTGTTTCAATATCCTGGTTGGACCACAAGCCCTTTATTTGTTGCCCCGGAATGAAATGGAATGCTTTGGAGATATTTTCATCAAAAGGCAATGTGGACAGTTTTTGGTTTTTCTGGGGAATAGAATAAGTTTTGAGCCTGGGAGCGCCATCACCTATTAAGATGTAATCGTTCAAAGGATATTCCATTGTTTTACTGCCAATAAAAGGTGTACGCTGAACTTGCATATGCAAGTGGGGCACAGGACTACGCCCTGAGTTTCCAACCTGTGCCATAGCTTGCCCTTTAGCAACCTGCTGCCCGATATGCACCTGAACAGAGTCTTTTTTCAAGTGACAAAGCTTGGTAAAAAGTCCTTCAGCATGTTTTAAAATGATTGTATTGCCCCAGTTGTGTTCCATGTTCATATCACCAACGGAGTTATCTACAATACCATCGAGTATATCATAAACCATTGCGGCAGCTGGAGCCATTACGGGTTTTCCATAGCAATAATAATCTTCTGGTGAGAATCCACTATTTTTATAAGACAGCCCATGATCATCCTGAATTTCAAAATCCCAGGCATGTCTCCAATCGTTTTTATGTGTATGTTCACCGGAATGTCCTTGGCTCACAAACCATTCGCCCCAAACGGGCAAACCTATGCTCATAAATTTTCCGTCTTCAAAACGTTGGTCATAATTTCGGTGGGCATATAGGTTCCGCTCTGGGCTAAAATGCTGTACTTGTACAATTTGAGGGTTTCTTTGGCTACGTATTCTAAACCGGAGCACATAAAGGAACAATAAAACCACCAAATTGAAAGGCAGAGAATATATCGAAAGCTGAAATTGCCAGAAAAACACCCCAAATGCTGTAATCATCATGGCAATAAAAGGAACCAAGGCTATAACAGAAACAACTGAATAACGGTCGGGGATCAGGAAAATGCCTCCAAGAGCAATTGCAGTAAGGATGAAGTTAAAACCAATATAATAATAGCTGAGCTCTTCAATACGTGCGCCCGTAAACATATAAAACAAATATGCCGATGAAAAACCAATCAACGACATAAGAAATGAAATTCGTGAATGATAAAGCAACCCAATTGCTATGATCAGTCCGGCAAACAAATGGTATTGAAAAAATATTGCGCCTAGCGAACGGAAATAAACAACAAGAAAGCCTGGCAATGACAAATTACTGAACCAATAATAAACCTGAACTGCCAAAGGGCCTCCCAATTGATGCATTTCATTCATCAGATAAATACCTTCTTCGCTGGTTTCCAGCATTCCAAATTGCCTTCCAGCAAGAATAACAGTCCAAATGCCTGCCATAAAAGAAAGGCTGAGAAAAGGCAAACCATGCTTGCTGACCATTCCTTCAAAAAACAAAGTCAGAAACAAGGTAAAAGCAGATATAAAAAATAGCACTAAGAAAAAAGCAAGGCCAGGCTGATAATATACCCCAAAACCCAATCCGACCAAAAGCGCATTAAAACCATAAAAACCTTGACGTATATTGTTTTGGTTATAACCCATAAGCCAAGCCAGGCCGTTTGCTATAAGTACGGCGATCAATCCGCTTAAACCGGCATTCAAATCAAAAAAACTGACAAATAATAACAAAAAAGCAAAATAGCGGTTGCCCGAAAAAAACACCTGAGCATAGCTTTGGATTATTCCTTCCGCCAAATCGCTGATATGTTGCTTTTTAAACATTTATTTTTTAATAATTTTTTTATTGATGATTTCATTGCCTGTCTGGATATTGAGCACATAAAGTCCGTCGGGCAAATTTTCTATATCGATAATAAAAGATTTTCCACCAGACAATTCTTCCTTTCTGATCAGCCTGCCCTGAAGATCAAAAATGTGCACAGTAAAATGATTGCTTAGCAATTTTTCGACATCAATATTAATTTTGTTGTGCGCCGGAACAGGACTGACCTGTACCTTCGAAGAAAGCAGGCCGTTAATTGCCGTATTATCTTTTGAGATGCTTATGGGCAGGACAATCGTATCGCTTCCGTGTGGATTGCAAAGCGTATTTTGCACGACCAGTCGAACCGCATAGGTGCCTTCCTGCGAATAAAAATGCGTGGGATTTTTGATACCGCTTACATTGGAAGCACTTTCCGTATCGCCAAAATTCCAATAATAGGCATCTGCATTATTGCTCAAATTATAAAAATTAACTTCCACACTATCCTGTTCTTCAGTGATTTGGGGCAATGGAGGATAAAAAGCAAACAATGCTGAAGGTTCAAGGCAGCGCAGGCTGTCGGCAAATTGAGCCGAACTGTTTACCGGCAAGCCCAGTATATCGGTGCTGACGGCTTTATAGACCGGAAAACCAAAATCAGGACTAAACCATTCATAAATAATTTCCTGCGGCCGATCAACAGCTATAATGTCGTCGCCCATTATCACACTGTCTTCATAATTTATGGTAGTTTTTAAGCGTATCACTTCTTCAAAATCGCGGAAAGGCGTGCGAAGGCTTCCCCAGCCGTCAACTTCGGCTTCGCGACTTGTGTTTGTGATATAAACGAAATCCTGACCTAAAGGACGCAGGTCAATAACAAAGCGAGACAGGTTCGTCCAGCTTTTCCCGTAAGTCAAAGGAAACGCATAAATAGTTTCGGGCTCATCGAATGGAACAGCCAGCGGCAACATAGCCCCCGTGCCCAAATCTACACTCATCCCGCGCATATTCAGGCTGAGGACATTGCCCGAAGTGCTGTAAATATCAGTCATATTGCTTAGGCTGATGCCCGAAAAGCGAAGTGTATCACTAAAATTTCTTTTCGCCCTTTGTGCCAGCTGATCCCATAAACCTGCGCATGAAACAGGATCATTGCCCTGCAGCACACAAGAAAGAAGGAAGCTTTCTTTATAACCAGATTCATCACTGCCAATATATTCCAGCGATTCCTGGGACGAAATCCCGGTAAGGTAAAAATCCCACTGAAAGTTTTCGCCCGTCTCCGAGAAATCATATATCAATAAACTAAGCTGGTTGGCATTGCTTATAAGCTGTGCCTGATGAATCCCGGCATAATCGTTTATAGTATAGCTCGGCTGGGCATGCAGATGATTGAATATCAATATAAAGGATAAAAACAGAACAGCTTTTCTGAACATAATTATTTATTTAGGCTATTTGCATAAGCAATTATTTTAATCAGCCCATTCCTTATTTCGTTTTCCTTGCGGGCAATATTGATGCGGACATATCGATCGCCTTTTTGTGAAAAATGAATGCCGGGAACAATGGCTGTTTTCTCTTTTTCATACAAATTTATGGCAAAATCATATCCCCCGGACGGAATATTGCCGGGGAGTTTTGCCCAGATAAAATATCCGCCTTCAATCGCAGGAATTTTAAAACCGGAATTCTGAAGCGCAGGCTGCATTTCCGTAAAATTATTCCTGATCTTTTTTCGCAGGGATTCAATGTAAACCCGGCCGAAGTCGTGTTTTTCCAGGTAGCGCGCCAAAGCCTCCTGCAAAATTGAAGGAGCGCATAAACCTGTATAATCGTGTATGTTGCGGATGCGGCGCATATGTTCTTTATTGCATATCAAATAACCAATGCGCCAACCGGTTATGCTCAGTAATTTGGAAAAACTGTTCAGATAAAACAATCTGGGATTATTGGTATCGAAAGGAATATAGGCTTTGGCATTTTGATCAAAAGCCAGTTCGCGGTAAACAGAATCCAGAATTAGGTTGATCTTGTATTTCTCCGATAATGCGAGCATTTTGTCAAACTCCTCTTTTTTCCAAACTTTTCCTAAGGGATTGCCCGGTGAGTTGATAAAGAGGATGCGCACATTTTCTTTTTTGATCAGTTGTTCCAGTTTGCTGAAATCGACACTCAGATCATCGGAAAGCGGAAAAGCATGAAAGGGAACGCCAAAAATGCGTGGAAGCTGCTCATAGGTTTCGTAAACCGGATCGAAAGCCAGACAGGAAAATGTACCTTTAATTTGCTGTTTGAGGTACGTAAAAACCAGGCTACCGCCTTCTGTTGCGCCTTGTGTAATCAGCAATTCCTCTGCTTTCAGTTGATGCATTGCGTAGTGCCGGCACAATTGTTCCACCAGCTTTATGTTTCCATTTCCGGGCGCATACTGATGCGTGTCGCTATGTGTCAGGACATTAAGTTCATCGAGAAGTTGCCCGGGCGGATCAAATCCCGGTATTCCCTGAGCCAGGTTGATGCCGCCACCGCTTTTCACTTTATTGCTCATAAAGCCAATGAGCGATTCGCGTGCACCGTTTTTCGTTTCCTCTTTTGTCATTCTCCTGCAATAATATCAAATAATTCGTGGGGCGTATGCCCTTTTCGCGCAGAAATTGCACGCAGGCTTTCGTCCATCTTGAAATCGGAATAACCGGCAACTTCGAGGCGTTTTTTAAGTTCGTCTTTGTCAATACCGGCACGTTCCATTGCATTTTGCAGGCTCATCCGGCCATATCTGAGCTTTTCGCCCGAATGGTGGTCCTCGTGGTTTTTGTGCAAACCTTCATGAGGTTTTTCACTTTCGTGATGCTGCATTTCGCTTTCATTGTGTTGGTTGTTTCCTTCCTGGCGGTTCAGGTGTTTGCCTGGGGTAATATCAGAACCGTCTGGTTCCCAGTACTCATGACGGAAATAATCGCGCAGGTTTTTTAATTCGTCGAATGGCCAAACCGAGGATACGGACAGAAAACTTATGAAAACAAAAACAATCAAGGCCGTTAGCCACTCCTTTTTAAACTGGAATTTCTTGCTTAAATGGTTTTTAAAGTACGATGCAAAAGCTTTCCAGTTGTAGATCAAATGGAAAACTGAACTAATAATAAAAAGTACACTCAGCACAAAATGCAGGTCGGCCCACTGATCTTTGTCCAGCCCCATCAAAGTCCAGTTTGTGGGATGGGCAATACGACCTGCCGGCGTCAGGAACAAAACAAAACCGGATACAACAAGCACAATAAACATGAGCAGGATCAGGACAGAAAAAAACTGCCTAAAATGGAACTTTTTAACGGTATGGTTCATGACAATAAATTTTTAAAACTCAAATTCTTTTAAATGAGCGGGGAGTAATTCCTGATCGGTAATGTTATTAATATTTTCGGCTTTACGGATCAGGTGGGTTTTCGAAGCTTCATCTATAAGAATGACATTAGGCCTCATAGTAATAAACTGCCACCATTGCGTCATATTGTAAGCACCTACATGGTTAATTACAAAGTGGTCTCCTTTTCGTAGCAAAGGCATTTCAACAGATTCGCGGATAACGTCAATATTCATGCACAGCGGGCCATAAATGCGTGTTGGCTCTGTATATTGAGAAAACTGTTGGGCTGGGCTAATTTTGTGGTCATACCAAAATGAAGTAAACAGAATATTGATACCGACATCACAAATGGTAATGCTTTCGTTTGCCGATGAGCGCTTGTTCGCAATCACAGTACCGAGCAAGTGTCCGGCATCATCGATCAATGCCCTGCCCGACTCAAGCATAAGCACAGGCATTTCGTTGGGGTTTATCTCGCTATTGAGCAGTGCACTGCTTATAACTTCCGCATAATCATCGAGTTGCGGACTAATATCGGCTCCCAGCATATAGGCTCCTTTCAGCGTATTTGATGAGGCAAACCCTCCTCCCATATCAATATATTTGATGCTGTGGTTAAACTTCCGTTTCAGGCCGATGCAAAGGTCGGCAAGTTTTGTGGCTGCAACTCCATAAGCCTGTGGCGCCAAGATGAATGTTCCGATATGGCAATGCAACCCAATAAGATCCATGCGCGATGAATGCATAATTTTATTCAAAACATCCCATGCCTGTCCGTTTTCGTAATTAAAACCAAAGCGATCCCACATTGGATGTATGCCAGTATCCATATTGACTCTTATGGCAACTTTTGGCCTTTGTTCCATCTCAGCACTCAATTCTGCAATCATATAAAACTCATCTAAATGGTCGATATGAATCAGTGACCCTTTCTCGATAGCAATTTTCAGGTCTTCGCGTTTTTTTTCAGGGCCATTAAATATTATGTGGCTTCCATCAACGCCCAAAGCAATCGCTTTATCAAATTCAAACCGGCTTACTACTTCTGCCCAGCTGCCTTCCTGATGATAAATATTACATACGGCATCAAGGTAATTGGTTTTGTACGACCAGGCAAACTGAACCTTTGGATAGCGTGTTTCAAATATCCTTTTTGCATTTCGGTAATTGGCTCGGATTTTTTTCTCCGACAACACAAACAAAGGAGATCCGTAGTCTGCAATAAGGTCTTTAACAGCTATTCCATCAATGTGTGTTTGGGGTTTTTGCTCCAGGTTAAGCCCAGCTTTATTTGGTATATTATTCTCTATTTTTTTTATTGAGGGCCGCTCATATATTTTCTCTTGCATGATGTCTTATTTTTAATTTATAATTCGCCTGTTGTTGAAATTTGTTGGAAGTCGCTCAGATCAACAATCATATCCCATGAATAGCGTACAAACATTTTTCCAACCTGATAGTCTGTATAAGGAATAACTTCCATGCCCAAAGCCAGTTTTACAAGGGCTTCGGGGATATTTTGCCCCACACCGGCAGAAAGATAAATCCAGGCAGGCATTCTCGGGTTGATCTCCAGGAGATAAAACTCATTTTTATCATCCTTCATCAACTCAAGTTCAAAACCACTCTTCCATTTGGTCTGGCTAATAAAATGATGGGTCAGCTCAATCATTTTTTCATCCGAAATACTGATGCCTCCCCATGCTTTACCTTTATCTGTTATATACTGTTTGCGCATAGGAATGGCTGCAATAGTATTGCCTTTTCCATCGCCAAGGCCGGTAATATTATATTCAGAACCATGAACAAATTTCTGAATAATAATTGGTAGGCCCCATTTTGCGCTTATTTTATTGTATAGGTTTTTTATTTGGTCGTTGGAATAAGCGATACCTGCTTCATAAAATTTTCCTTTGACCAAAAGTGGAAACCCGAATTCTTTTTCCAGGGAATTCAAACTATTGATATTATAAATCTCTTTCGATTTGGGTACTTTGATATTATACTTTTCTCCAAAATCATTGAGGTTTACTTTTTGGCGTTCCTCAAATTGCTCCAGGCTGGGAAGGAATGTTTTGATTCCCATTTTATTTAAGGTAGGCTCAAGCAATATAAAGGGGTAAAGCTCAGCATCAAAGTTCGGAATAATTAAGTCCAGTTTTTCCTTTTCATGGATTTGGCTGAGACGTTCCAGTATTACAGATGAGCCTGAAGAAGGATAGGGAAAGTGGTAAACTTTACTGAATATGTCACGCATATAAATACCTGGTTCGAGCGATTCATAAACCAACCCAATGAGGTTCACATCGAATTCAGGAGATTCCATGAGACAACGAGCCACGGCAACCCCGGGTCCGGGGCTATCAATTGCATTAAGACCCGTAAGGGCAATATTTAACTTCTTCTTCTCCATGTTCACGCCATCAATTGATAATGTAAAAGCAAATCAATGAATTCATCAATGTCCTTTTCAATGCCGGAAAAACCCATCTTATACTCTGATGATATTTGTATTGCAATTTCCTTTGATTGCATGCCCTGTTTTAGCAGATCAATTACTCTTATGCCCGTGTCATTGATGGTAAATGATTCTCCGTTAACCGGATTAAAAACAAAACCTGTTTCACTTAGGGCTATATTATCTTTTAATTTCATAATGTTGATTTTAAGGTTCTATCTTTTGATGAATGTTCCCGTACTTATTATTTTTTCAGCAGATTGCAAGCTGTATTGATATGTACCGGGGCTAAGCTCAGTGGTATTGACCTTTAGCGTCTTGTTCGGGTTCTGGATTTTAAGGGTTTTTATGGCCTTTCCATTAATATCATATAGCTTTAAGGCTATGTCCTGTGTGTTTTCTGGCACAGGGAGCATAAGTTTGTCGGTTACGGGATTTGGCCAAGCGGCCTTTTGCTGAACGGATTGTTCTGCTGTACCGCTACTTACCCAAGTGCCCGGCAGTGTATAAATCCTTGTTTCCACGCCATAAGGATAAACTGAATAATCATAAATCCAGGAAAACAGGTTATATGTGGTTTCCGTAGGCTGTATAAGACTGAAATATGAGGACCCGGGTATATGCAGCAAAATATTGCCGTTCTCATTAATAATCATTCCTCCATACTCATAATAGTATGATGCCTGATCATATCTGTAATACGTGACCGCCATTTCGATCAGTTCGTCTGGATCAAAAAGCTTATCCGTTACATATTGAATATCGTAAAGGTCATAACCATCAGGAACTGAAATGTTAACGGTTTTTTCTAAATTAAAATTTTCGCTGTAAATCAAACATTGCTGCTCGGAAACTTTCATGCTGTAGTATTTTATGCTTCCATCATTCATGGAGGTAATACTTGCCGATTGATCCTGAAAAGAGTGAACGAGGTCTATTTGTGCCTGTAATCCCTGTAGCGCAAATAAAAATAAGAGTAGGGAAAAAAATGTCTTTTTCATTATTATAAGGTTTTCTAGATTCCAAAACACAAATGTATGTACTACTCTTCCTTATGGCGTTACAAAATTCGCAGAATATGTTATAAGATTCTCCTATTATCTGTAATACCCTCAATACAAATGCCTTAGAATCATTATTTTAATTATCGATTTGTTCTTGTTGAACACAAAGCCGGCATTTTTTGTATTTTTGTTGAAGAAATAACATACCTATATACATATGAAACCACTAGTAAGTATTATTATGGGCAGCACAAGCGACTGGCCTGTTATGGAATCTGCCGCAAAGATTCTTGATGAATTTGAAATCCCATTCGAAGTAAATGCGCTTTCTGCCCATCGCACTCCGGAAAAGGTGGAAGAGTTTGCCAAAGGTGCTTACGAACGGGGCATTCGTGTAGTAATTGCGGCAGCAGGCATGGCGGCACATTTGCCGGGTGTTATTGCTGCGATGACTCCGCTACCGGTTATTGGTGTGCCCATTAAAGCTTCACTCGACGGTTTGGATGCTCTGCTGGCCATAGTTCAAATGCCTCCGGGAATTCCTGTAGCCACGGTTGCCATAAACGGAGCCAGAAATGCCGCAATACTTGCGGTGCAAATAATGGCCTCCGGTGATGAACAGCTAATGAAACGTTTTGTCGCTTTTAAAGAAGACTTGAAAGGGAAAATTGTGAAAGCCAATGAGGAGCTGGCTACTATTGATTTCAAGTATAAAACAAATTAGAGCTGTCCATAGAATCGGGTTTCTGAACTATAAAGTTCGATGACGAAGTGTTATGCTGCGATGCGCTGCATTGCGATGTGCTGAGCGTTGCCGAAGTAAGCCTGCCGAAATGTGCTGAGCTTAGCCGAAGCAAGCGTTGCCGAAGTACATTTCTTTTGCTGGAAACAAGGAGTCCCGTAAGTACTGGATGACTGTTTCCAGCAGAGGTTGGACTTTATAGAGCAAACTCCCGACATTATAGACAAACACTACTTAGTTTCTGTCTATAAAGTCCGCTAACTTCGTTACGCTTGCCCGAAAAATGCTCATTTACACCAGTAAACTCTGCTTTTTCGGGCTGCGCAAGCCTCGTTATCGAACTTTCTAGCTCAGAAACACGACATTATGGACAAGTACTACTTAGAGTTCGTCTATAAAGTCGGGTTTCTGATTCAGAATGTTCGAGGTCGAGGCATTTCATTTGCTGGAAACGAGGAGTTTACTGGAGTAAATGACTGTTTCCAGCAAATGAAAAAACGCTGAGATCGGACATTATGGACAGAAACTACTTAATATCAAGTCGCCTTAGCTTATCTACTGACCTCTATATTTTTTTATTTGAATTCAACATTTATTGGTTCAGTGCACCCTCTCGAAAACAAAAAAGCCCTCCAAAAACGGAAGGCTTTTATTTTGAAATAAATTTCTATCGATTAAATTGCGGCACTGCTGGTAACAATGGAACGGTCCACTTTTTTCACCAAGCCCTGTAGCACGGTTCCGGGACCAACTTCAACAAATTCTTTGGCGCCATCGGCAATCATATTTTTCATAATCTGTGTCCATTTTACCGGAGAGGTAAGCTGAGCCACCAAATTGGTTTTTATGATTTCAGGATCTGAAACCGGTTGTGCCGTAACATTTTGGTAAACAGGGCAAATTCCTTTATTGAATTTAGTTCCCTGAATTGCTGCTGCCAGCTCAACACGTGCGGGTTCCATCAGCGGGCTATGGAAAGCGCCACCAACTTTCAGCGGCAAAGCGCGGCGTGCACCGGCTTCTTTCATTTTGGCACAGGCCAGTTCAATGCCTTTCATGCTTCCACTGATCACCAACTGGCCAGGGCTGTTGTAGTTTGCAGGAATTACCACTTCTCCTTCAATGGATTTACAAACATCTTCCACAACTTTATCGTCCAGCCCAAGGATTGCGGCCATAGTTGAAGGCTCTTTTTCACAGGCTTTCTGCATGGCCATAGCCCTTTTGGAAACCAGTTTCAAACCGTCTTCAAAAGAAAGGGTTTGATTGGCAACCAATGCTGAAAATTCTCCAAGGCTGTGCCCTGCGACCATATCGGGTTTAAAATCTTCGCCAAGTACACGCGAAAGGATCACGGAATGCAGAAAAATAGCCGGTTGTGTAACTTTAGTCTGTTTCAGGTCATCTTCGGTGCCTTCAAACATCAATTTTACGATGTCAAAACCAAGGATATTATTTGCTTTTTGGAAAAGCGCACGGGCATCAGCCGATGCATCGTACAAATCCTTGCCCATTCCAACAAATTGAGCACCCTGACCGGGAAAAACAAAAGCTCTCATAAAATAATTTTTAGTGTATAAATTGCCCGAAATCGTCCAAAAATTAACGGCGATCTCCTAAAAAGCGCAGCAAAAATAAAAATAAATTAATAAAGTCGAGATATAAGGTTAACGCACCAAGAATGGCAAGCTTTTGAGCCGGTTCGGAACCGTACTCCACACCGCTGCCAATGCGCTTTAGGCGTTGCACATCATAGGCGGTAAGCCCGGTGAAAATCAAAACACCCAGGATGCTGATGATATAATCAACCATAGCCGAAGCCATAAACATATTCACTAAGGAGGCGATGATGATGCCAATCAGTCCCATAAAAAGAATGGAACCAAATTTTGTAAGATCGGTTTTGGTCGTATATCCGAGCAATGCCATCAGGCCAAAAGTAGCGCCCGTTACGATAAAAGTTTTAAATACGCTTCCTGCCGTATAGACCAGCAGTATAAAGCTCAGGCTCATGCCCATCAAAACACTAAAAACACCAAAAAGCAAAGCCAGTGTCATGGCGTTAAGGCGGTTAAAGCCAAAGGACATCAACAAAACAAAACCGAATGGGGCAAAAGTCACGATCCAGCCCAAAGCCGACATGCCGTTTTCATTCACCAGCATATTCATCAATGACGGGTTTGATGCAAAAGCATAAGAAGTATATGCTGTTATGGCCATTGCGATGGTCATCCACAGGAATACTTTCGACATAAATGCTTTGGCCAGGCTTCCTGCCGGTGCTTTGCCGGTCAGTTCCTGAAAATTGAAATTTTGATTCATATTTGATATTTTTTTAATTTTTCGAATTTCAAAAATATAAAGTAGATTAATGCAAACGCGTACTGATCAGGTGGATAAACTCTTCACGGGTTTCTTCTCTTGTAAACGCACCGGTAAAATCGCTGGTGGTGGTAACCGAATTCTGTTTTTGCACCCCGCGCATAGCCATACAAAGGTGCTGTGCTTCAATAACAACAGCCACTCCAAGCGGGTTCAGCGTGTTTTGGATACAATCTTTGATTTGGGTTGTTAAACGCTCCTGTACCTGCAGACGGCGAGAGAAAGCCTCCACTACACGGGCAATTTTGCTCAAGCCTGTGATATATCCATTTGGGATATAGGCCACATGCGCTTTCCCGATAAATGGGATCATATGATGCTCACAAAGCGAATAAATCTCAATATCTTTAACAATGACCATTTGCTTATATTCTTCCTTGAACATAGCCGAGCGCAGGATTTTTTCCGGGTTGGCATGATAACCTTTAGTCAGGAACTGCATGGCTTTGGCAACTCTGAGCGGGGTTTTTACCAGGCCTTCGCGTTCCGGGTCTTCACCAATACTTTCGAGGATGCCGCGATAATATTGCGTCATGGCTTCGGTTGCTTCCTGATTATAGTTTTCAATCAATTCGTAGCCTTCCGGATCTTCCAGCCGGTTCATTCCCAAATCTTCATTATTGCTTTTCATAGCTAAAATATTTTATTTGATATGGATATACCAAAAGCATTACCCATAATATTCCACATAGTTATTTTCCGTTTCCTGGAGTTTAACGCAATGCATCCGGGCGCCCAGGGCTTCCACCGGCGCTATCAGCTCATTCCATATGCTTATGGCCAGCATTTCTGTGGATGCATATTTTCCTTTCATAAAATCAACTTCCAGGTTTATATTTTTATGATCCAGTTTTGAAATTACTTTCTCTTTCATAATCCGGCTCAGATCTTTCAAATTCATCAAGAAGCCGGTATCAGGATTTACATCCCCGCGCACAGTTACGTGCAAAATATAGTTGTGCCCGTGCCAATTGGGGTTACTGCATTTCCCAAAAGTATCCAGGTTTTCTTCATCGGTAAAATCTTCACGGTATAAACGATGAGCGGCATTAAATCGCTCCCTGCGGGTGATGTACATCATAATTACTGATTTTTTGACCGGGTCGCTTTCAGGATGCCATGAACCTCATAAAAGGTATAAACCATATAATAGACGAAGAACCAAACACCAAATGGCAGGGCATCGGACCTGAAAGATAAAGCATAAACAATTATAATTCCCATAAACAGGAACAACTTAACAACCGTAAGAAGCATAAAAAAGTTCACGGTACGCGCCGGCCTGCCCTGAATGGATTTCAGCATCAAACGGTGAAGCAAAATACTGACTGCCAGAAAAAACACAATGAGATAAGGCCAGGTTGGACTGACAAAGGCAGGGGGCAATACCTGAGAGACCCCAAAACTCAGCGCAGCGATTATCAGGCTGAGAGAAACAATTCCTTTATTAAATATTCTTGAGCTGTTATGATCCATACTATTTTTTCTTTAACAAATCCCTGACCGCCTGATAAATGGCCAGCACAACAGATAAAACGGTTAAAATAACAGTAAAGACGGGTTTACTGTTCAGGTACTTATCCAATTCATAGCCACCCCAAACACCTATGAGGATAATTCCCAGCATCTGAAAAGCCATGCCGCTGTAGCGGGCATACTGAAACAAGGGTTTATTTTTGTTTTCTTCCTGCATTTACGGCCCTTTCGGAACCATCCATATTGCATGTACCGGTAAAAACGGCTCCGGGTTCAATAGAAAGCTTAGATGTGTAAATATCGCCCTTTACTTTAACCGTAGCTTTTAGCACAAGCAGCTCAGAAACTGTAATTTTTCCTTGGAAACTCCCGGCCAGGTCTGAATTTTTGCATTCAACTTCTCCTTCAATGACACCGGTTTGTCCTACTACCAGCTTGCCATCCGTTTTGATGCTTCCTACCAATTTACCGTCGATGCGGATATCACCATTAGAAATGATATCGCCTTTTACTTCTGTTCCGGGACCGAGTATATTTACGCTACTGTTATCGCCGTTTGTATTTCTGGCCATGCCTGCAATTCGTGTTGATGGTTATTTATTTTCGCCTTTATTGGTGTACTTTTCTTCAAAGAACTTCAGATATTTATCTACGTCCTTGTCTTTATAAAAAACCGGATAATTATCTGTCGAAATTACAAAATGATCATATACGTCGTCACCCATTCCGCCCATTACATAGCGATCGTCGCCAATTGCCTCAAAATACTCCATGGCAGAAGGCTTGTCCACGAAATTCCCGACGGTAATCATATGCATATTCTGGTCGAGCATCACGCTGGAAATGGATAAATCCTTGAGCTTATGGTAACGTTTGTTATGATCAGAGATTTTGGTTTTCAGCGCATTGATTTTCACTTCCCGGTCATCGGCAATCATTAAATAATAGTGCATTGATGCCGGATTATCGGAATAAATAGATTCCTGTTTGGCTGCTTCCCGTTTGGCTGCTTCGGCCATTGCTTCCTGCGCCATCTGTCCGCCACTGATGCCCAAACGCCCTGCGAGATCAGGATCATTGGCCATCATCAATTTCAGCATATCAGAAGCGATAAGCCCCACATCCGAAGATGGATATTTCATAGTAATTTCGTTCAAAGCAAAAGCCATCGAATCGGCCGATTCAAGATCACCCACAGCCATCGCCCTTATAATCAAGAATTTAGGAATTAGCTCATGATCCGGATTTGATTTAAGGACATCTTCGGTATTCAGCAAGACCAGGTAATGCTGCCCTTTTCGGAATGCCTGATAAGTATCCTGATAAAGGTTCTTTACATAATTTTTTCGCTTCTCAATTTCCTTATAATAAGATGGATCAATTAAAATCCGTGCATAATCGCTATCGGGATAATTATTAATGATAAGCTCGCGATAATGATCTGCTTCCTCCTTGTTTCCCAAATCGGTATTGATTGCATAAAGCTGATAGTAAGCCTGCAGGAGGTATTTGTTTTCGCTGGTATCAGGGAAGCGCTCTACGAGTTGCGCGAAGGCTGATTCTGATTCGGGCAAATCTTTCAGACCTTGCTTATAGATAAACCCATTGTTATAATAGGCGTCGATTATTTGCTCGTTGGATGCCAGCATTTGTTCTTCTGTGAGCGGGATAAACTGCAGATAAGTTTCACGCTTTTTGGGGTCGGTGCTTATCGAGGACGTATCAACTGCCACGGAATCGGCTCCCATAGCCAGCTCATCTTCAAACTCATCAAAAGACTGAGCTGCTTTTTTGGAGAGGCGCCACAGGTCTTCCAGTTTCCTTTTGCCCCAGGTTTTAACAAATTCAGAATAGCCCATGCTCATGGCCTGCGGATTATAAAAATACCATCCGCCACCTTGTGCGCCCGGACGGTTCATACTGCGACCGGCCTGCTGCAATAGCTGAAGGTCAGCAGCCCTTGCCTGTTCTTCTTCCTGACGGCGTTTTTCTTCTTCAATATATTTCTGGATGATGCCATCGATAAATTCATTTCGTTCCGCCTCATCCATTTGCGCCAGCATCTGCAAGCTGTCTTGTTCGTTTATGATAATCATATTGCTTACCAGGGACGAAAGCACATTGGTTTTACGCTCTATTTGGTCGTAATCAGGATAATCCTGCGGCAAGGCCAGCATGGTTGTATCGTAATAAGCCTGAGCGTTTTCATAATCCTGACGGTTAAAAAAGATATCGGCGGCTTCGAGCGCAGAAACTGATTTTTGGTAATCGTTGGAGACACTTGTTGCCACGGAAAGCCTCAGGTAATCCAGCCCCTGAGCTGTATCATTTTGTTTGAAAGCAATTTCGGAAAGTGCGTAATAAATCTGATCTTTATAGTCATGGTTTTTTGCATCGTCGAGCATACGGTTGAGCTGTTTTACGATGGCTTCGCTGTTTCCGCTTTCGGAATCATAGCAGCGCGCCATGTAAATGTGGGCATTAAAGGCCATTTCGTAAGGAGGGTTTTTGCGGATCACTTTCTCGAAATAGGCCATTGCTTCCTGATTATCGCCTTCTTCATAATAAATCTGGCCCAAAATAAACATCACGCGAAGGCGTGTATCTTTGGTGCGCAGATAATCGAGCGATGTAAGCAGGTGCGGTTTTGCGGCCTTGTAATTCCGTTGGAGGATATAATGGTTTGCAAAAACCAGTTCGTAAAAGCCCACCATACGTGCCGGGATTTCCAAATCTTCCACTTGCGTGCGCAGCAGCTCGAGTTCGGTTTGCGCTTTACTGTATTTTTCGAGCTCATCAAAAGTACGCACAAGCCACAAGCGCGCCATGATCAACATATTTTGATCATCATATTTACTGAGGATAAACTCAAATGTGCGGCGGGCACTTTGGTATTCGCGTTTAAAAAAGTAGGCTTTACCAATTAAAAAATAACTGTCATCAATCCAGCGACAGAATTCTTTTTGGTTAAAATACATGGAATGTCGCTGAATGACCATACTGCCCTTTTCGATGGCACGGTCGGCATAAGGCGCCATTGAGGTCGCTTCGTTTTCGGGAACACTTTTGAGGGCGGGCAATACTTCCGCATAATTATCGCGGGTTTTGAAATCAAGCTCATAAACGCCTTCTTTGAGGCTTTCGTTACCGTTCCACCAGCCATTATAATGTGCTGTAAGATTGTGGTAAACACGTCGCGTAAAAGTGTTTTTTTTGGTAGAACATGACGACAAAACAAATGCAAAGATCATTAGCAGACCAATGCCCGGGTATATTTTGTGGATTAAAAGCTTAAAATTCCGCATTCAATAATCTAATTTGCTGAGCCATAAATGGCTGTTTAAACTGGTATCAAAAAACCAAAAAGATGCTGATTACAGCATTATTAACAGTTTTTCTGCAAAAATATTTTATTTTTCCGAACCGCAAACGGGGCTTTTAGGGTTTATTGTACGTTTTGAATTTTGAAAGGCAAAAAACCTTAGAAAAACGGATGGGAACAAAGCTTTTAACATCAAGGGCAAAAGCAAAAAAATAAAGGCATTCCGAATTCCCGGAATGCCTTTAATCCTTTGAATCATTGACTTTACTTACAGATTATTTCGAGCCCCACTTTTTTACGCCATATGCGGCACCCAGGCCAAGCAGTACAAATAATCCTCCACCAACAGGTGCGCCGCCTCCGGGAACACGTGCATTTCCATTATCCAGGGGATTGTCGCCTCCGTTTGGATGAGGAGGAGCTTGCGCATTTAATGAAACAGCGATAAAAACAATTGCGATAAGTGTGATTATTTTTTTCATAATGATATGTTTTTGTAAGAGACCCTCATTGTTTCCTTGCAGGCTGTTGCGCTTCATGGGACGCACGGTTGTGCTATAAGAGACGCAGGGCGGTGCTATAAGAGACGCACGGCCGTGCGTCTTTACGGGTGAGGGTCTCTTTCATGTTTGTTTTGTTATTTGATTAGGATTTTCTTTGTCACTTTTTGATTGCTGGCATTGATCGTCACCAGGTAAATGCCTGCTGTTTGTGGCGCCGGAATGCGGGCAAGGTTTTGCCATTCGCCCAGAACACGGCCAGATATATCAGTAAGCGTGATTTCGCTTGCCAGGATTTCGGACTTGATCATAATTTCTTCTCCGAATGGGTAAACCTGTACAGCAGACAATTCCACATCATTTATGGATGTGGTGCCCAAATGCAGTTTAAAACGTTTTTCATCTTCTCCTGCTTCCCATTCAAAGGTATATGCTCCATCTGCAAGCTTATGTAAGACATCTAACTTGGTGTCTTCCAGTGTAGCATTTTCCAGTTTGCTGATTTCACTGGCTGCGATGCTATAGGTCCCGCTTTGATCGTTGGAGAAACCCAGTTGGATTTCAGAAACCAATGGCCTCATGTCTATGGAAAGCCTGTTATCGTTGCCTATGCTGTAAAGCTCGGGCATTCCTTCGGTTCCGGAGAAAAGCTTGCGCGCATCGGTGGCATGTTCAAAACCGGCCATAGCCGCATCATTGAAAACCAATAAAGTTTCGTCATTAAGACCACTTGCAGAAGATGCTATTAAGCGGATGCGCTGATCGTTGGTTTCTTCTTTCCAAAAAGTATTGGCATAAGTATGTACCCTGGCTGTATATGGGAATCTCAGCTCATAATTATTTGAAAATGATTCAACAAAAAAACCTTGCATGGGAGGAATAAATTTTTTGCCGCCATTATTACCACCTGACCAGCTATTCCATTCTGCATATCGTTGCTGATCCCCGTCCCAATAATAGATTGAACCAAAATTGGTTTGTTCCCAATCGAATGCGGATGTAAATGGATTTCCTAAAAGGTTAAAGCCCGAATAGCCTCCTTTACCGGCATTATTGGTTAGGTTAATTGTTACGCTTCCACTACGTGGGATGCCGCTAAACGTATAATCGCCTTTGGCATCACCCCATAATGAATATCCTCTGCCTAATTCCAGGTTAAAGTTAGCGTCATCAATATCATTCCAGCTTTCGGTTGCTTCTGACCAATTTAAGAGAAATTCCCCGGCAAATACTTCTGCTGTCGCATTTGAAACAGGTGAAGAAATATGATGCCATTCATCATTAGGAATGCTACGCTTAATTTCAATAGTTCCGTTATTTGTAATGGTACCTGTTGGAATATATGACCCTCCGCTCAGTATCGTAAGCGCAGCACCATTGTTTACTGTAAGGTCAACACTTACAGCATTATCGTCGGGGCCAATTTCAGGATAATTTGTTAGTCCCGAGGGTATTAAAACACTATGATTTGTACCTGGCACTACACCCAGATCCTAGTTGGCGGCTGTATTCCAGTCTTTGCTTTCAGAACCATCCCATGTAATTTGTTGCACACTGTTATAGTATGTAAATGCCGCTCCCACATAATTAACATCTTCAACTTTAGCATGATAGGCTCCTACGATAAAATTATCCCCACTAATGGAAACAGACCACCCAAATTGGTCACATGGAAATCCATCATTATCGATAAACCTTTGCTGTTCCACCCATATATTGCCATCCCTTTTGAAAAGATATGCTGCGCCGGTCCACATTCCATTTTCTGAATCATAATTATCACCAACCAAGGCATAATCTCCATCAATACAAACAGAATATCCAAACTGTACTACCTCATCATTATCTTTAGATACATAAAATCTAGGTTGTTCCACCCAGCTGTTACCGTCCCATTTATAGGGATAGACTGCCCCTCTTCTTTCCCAATGCCCAGAAATATAAATAGCATCATAATAATCCCCTACAAGGGCATAATCTCCATCCATTGAAATTGACTGACCATATTCGCCGTTATTTCCACCATTCTTATCAAATATCTGTTTTTGCGTCCAATTACCTCCATCTAAACCAAAAACATATACACTCTGACTACCCAAACACCCAATGAATGCATGACCTCCTTCAATATCCAGGCTGTAGCCAAACCATTGGAGTCCCTGAGCATCGCTGGCCGTGAGTTTCTGCTTCTGAGACCAGTCTTCCCCATTTCTTTTATAAACATAAGCAGCACCCAAGTCGTCATCACCATAATGTTCTCCAATTAATGCGTATTCTCCATCAATGGCAACAGAACTCCCATACCGTCCCTGTTCAAGATCACCATCAGTGGGTTGGAGTTTAGTCATTTCTGTCCAAACACCAGCAATACGTTTAAAAATATAGGCAGCTCCGATATGGTACTCAACATCGTCAACCTCGATCCAGGCATTATTTGCTCCAACTATGGCATAATCACCATCAATGGCAACGGAATAGCCAAACTGAAACATTGTTTTATCCTCTTCGCTTGGTTGCAGCTTCTGCTTGAACACCCAATCATCTCCCTCAAATTCATAAATATAAGCTGCACCAAAGCTAATATCAGGATATTCATCCTCATCATCATAAGGCGCTCCTACGATTGCGTAGTCACCATCAATGGCAACAGAATGGCCAAAAAATTCTGTGTGATACCCCCCATCATTTTGCCAGATTTTTTCCTTCAAATCCCAGTCTGCATAAATAGAGGCAGTTAGGAAAAACATTAATCCAAAAACCAATAAAAATCGTTTCATAACTACTTTTTTAAATGAATACTTAATTATTTTACTGAACTAAAAAGCAACCCAAACCGACTTGAGCATACTCTTTAAATAAAACCAGACAAAACAAGCTACACTCAGGCATAACATTATCAATCAATCTATTGTCTTGTCTTCTCTCAGAATGGCACAAATAAAAAAAGAAGGCAAGAGGAAGTCCGGGGTCACCCCAACAGCACATAAAATTATTTCGAGCCCCACTTTTTTACGCCATATGCGGCACCCAGGCCAAGCAGTACAAATAATCCTCCACCAACAGGTGCGCCGCCTCCGGGAACACGTGCATTTCCATTATCCAGGGGATTGTCGCCTCCGTTTGGATGAGGAGGAGCTTGCGCATTTAATGAAACAGCAATAAAAACGATTGCAATTACTGTGACTATTTTTTTCATAATGATATGTTTTTGTAAGAGACCCTCATTGATTCCTGATGCAGGCTGTTGCGCTACAAGAAACACAAGGCAGTGCATCTTTACCGGTGAGGGTCTCTTTCATGCTTATTTTGTTATTTGATTATAATTTTCTTTGTTACTTTCTGATTATTGGTATTGATCGTCACCAGATAAATGCCGGCTGTTTTAGGTGCCGGAATGCTGTTACGGTTTTGCCATTCGCCCAGAACACGCCCGGAAACATCAGAAAGCATAATTTCACTTGCCGTGATTTCGGACTTGATCATAATTTCTTCTCCGAATGGGTAAACCTGTATTGCAGACCATTCAACATCATTTATAGATGTGGTGCCCAAATGCAGTTTAAACCGTTTTTCATCTTCACCGGCTTCCCATTCAAAGCTGTATGCTCCTTCTGAAAGCTTGTGCAAAACGTTTAATTTGGTGTCTTCCAGTGTAGCATTTTCCAGATTGCTGATTTCGCTGGCTGCGATGCTGTAGGTTCCGCTTTGATCGTTGGAGAAACCCAGTTGAATTTCAGAAACCAATGGCCTCATGTCTATGGAAAGCCTATTATCGTTGCCTATACTGTAAAGTTCAGGCATTCCTTCTGTGCCGGAAAACAGTTTCCGCGCATCGGTAGCATGTTCAAAACCGGCCATAGCCGCATCATTGAAAACCAATAAGGTTTCATCGTCCAGGCCACTTGCAGAGGATGCTGTTAAGCGAATACGCTGGTCGTTGGTATCTTCTTTCCAGAATGTATTAGCATCGGTGTGTACCCTGGCTGTATATGGTATTCTAAGTTCACGATCATTATTTAAAGGCGATTCAACAAAGAAACCCTGCATAGGAGGAATAAACTGAGTACCTCCATTAACTGGACCTGACGAGCTGTTCCATTTTGCATATTGTTGTTGCGCACCATCCCAATAGTATATTGTACCGTAATCAAACTGATCCCAATCGAGTGAAGAGGTAAACGGATTTCCCAGGAGGTTAAAACCTTCTGCATCTCCATTGCCCCCATTATTGGTCATGGTAACCGTGACACTTTCGGTACGTGGGCTGCCGCTAAAGGTATAGTTTCCGGCTCCATCACCCCACATTGAATACCCTTTGCCCACTACCAGATTAAAGTTAGCGTCATCAATATCATTCCAGCTTTCGGTTGCTTCTGACCAGTTTAAGAGGAATACCCCGGCAAATACTTCTGCTGTAGCATTTGAAACAGGCGCTGAAATATGATGCCATTCATTATTAGGAATAGTACGCTTAATTTCAATAGTTCCGTTATTTGTAATTGTACCGGTTGGAATAAATGAGCCACCATTAAGTATGGTAAGTTCTGCACCACCGTTTACTGTAAGATCAACACTTACGGCATTATCGTTGGGGCTGATTTCGGGATAATTCACCAAACCGCCAGGGATTAACACATTATGATTGCTTGTAGGCACTACATTCAAATCCCAGTTGGCGGCTGTATTCCAGTCTGTACTTTCAGAACCGTCCCATGTAATATCTATCACATTATTGAAATAGATATAGGTTGCTCCTACATCATCATGATCGATTTCGACCCTTTCGGCACCAATGAAAATATCGTCACCATAAATAGCCACAGAGCATCCAAAATCATCATGGGCGACCGGATCATTGGCTGTAAATTTTTGTTGCTGAACCCATATATTGCCATCCCTTTTAAAAAGATAAGCTGAACCTGTTTCGGGTGCGACATCATCATCACCAACTGCTCCGATCAGGGCATAGTCGCCATAAAGGGAAACAGAACCACCGAAGTAATCAGTTCCGGATCCATCATCTGCATAGAATCGGTTTTCTTCTTCCCAGCTGTTCCCGTCCCACTTAAAAACAAAAGCGGCTCCGGCAAATTGCCCTCCAACATACTCCGATTTAGCTCCAATCAAGGCATAATCGCCATCGAGTGATACAGAACAGCCAAAATTTGTCCTGTGATCCCAATGAGAAAGCAGTTTCTGCTTTTGTGTCCAGGCACCATTTTCCAGGCTGTACACATAGGCGGCACCAGTTCCGCTTACACTAATACCATCGGCATACTCAGCACCAATTACAGCATTGTTCCCGTCTAGCGTTACAGAACAACCAAACCAATCAGCAGCATCGCCATCATCGGCAGTAAGTTTAGTAACAGCATTCCAGGCTACGCCATTTCGTTTAAATATGTAAGCCGCACCCTTTTTATTGCTGTCGTAGTAAGCCCCTACAACGGCATAATCGCCGTCAATATCAACGGAATATCCAAAATAACGGCTTTCGACCGCAACATCCGTTGCCTCAAGTTTGGCCTGAGAAGCCCATACACCATCTGCACCTTTTTTAAAGATATAAGCAGCTCCAACCCTATCGTATCGCAGTCCGTTATTCCATTTATCAACTCCATCTGCCCCAATTATGGCATAGTCCCCATCAATAGCAACAGAACTACCAAATAAGTCACCATGAGCTCTGTCCGGGGCTTCGATTTTCTGTTGAAATACCCAGTTATCACCTACTTTTTTATAAATATAGGCGGCACCTATATTATAATCATTATTTGGTTCATTTTCATGTTCATCCATATTAGCACTTACAATGGCGTAATCGCCATCAATGTCAATAGAATGACCGAACCAATCTGACGCTCGTCCGCCATCATCCATTACAATTTTAGTCCTTAAATCCCAATCCGCATAAATAGAGGCAGTTAGGGAAAAAATTAATCCAATTATCAATAAAAATCGTTTCATAATTTATAATTTAAATGAATACTTAATTAAAATATTAAACTCAAGACCAAAGCTGATAACCAAAGCATAGCGATTCCATGCAAAAACCAAACGTCCTTAGCCCTTCTTCATAATGTCTCACAAAGCATCGAAAATAGCCCGTAATATAGCCTTTGAAAACTCAATATCAAGATATTGAAGCATCAAAGCCCGCCCCAAACATTCCTAATCAAGAACTTCTTAGTGTAATAACCACTCTGACAAAAATAGGCTATACATGCTCAAAAAATCACTGATTCTAAATGCGGTGGTGATCATCTTAAATCCGGTGATACAATTTTAAAATTCGGTAATTCAAAGCCAATTTCCGCATCCCCGACCTGATATATTAAAACGCAAAAACAGTATATTTGGAGAGCAATAAAAACAACCAATATTTAGCAATTGCCGTTATTCATAAATCATTCCATCAGTTATCACGAATTATTCATTTCCTGCTTTTTCCCTCAAATGGCATCAACAGGATGTATCCAATTTCAATATTGACCCCCGTTTACTTCCCTCTATCCGCTTTTAACTCTAATTTTATACCCACTACTTATTAAGAATTACGATATTTGCAGGCTATAAGGATTTTAGAATGCAGAAACCCTCGAAAAAAAAGAGCATTTTCTTCAGGAAATTTCGGCATAAGTACCGTTTTGTGATTCAAAATGAGGAGACTTATGAGGAACGTTTTTCATTTCGCCTGTCGCGGATGAATGTATTTGTTTCGGTAATTTCCATCTCTGTTTTGCTTATAGCGCTTACGGCCTACATCATTGCTTTTACCAGCCTGCGCGAATATATCCCGGGCTATACGGATGTCACTTTGGCCAAAAAGCTGTACGACCTGCAATTGCGTGCCGATTCGATCGAGCAGGAATTTCATCGGAAGGACCTGTTTATTAAAAACCTGAAAAACATCATACAAGGCAATGCCGTTTATGAAAAACCCGAAGAAGAACACGCCCCGGAGAAAGATTATTCGGACATCAACCTAACGCGCTCCGAAGCTGATTCTATTCTTCGTTCCCAGTTTGAAGATAATGACGCCTACAACCTTTACCCCTTTTCTGCACAACGTGGAAATGCAGCACAGTCTGCCCTGGCCTTGCAGAATTTTTTCAGCCCGCTGGATGGTATTATTACCAATAAATTTGACCCAAACGGAGCACATTACGGAGTAGATATCGTTGCTAAGCGCAATGACGCGATAAAAAGCACACTCGACGGCACGGTGATTTTTGCCAACTGGACATTGGCCACGGGATGGGTAATTGGCGTGCAGCACCGCAATAACCTGATGTCGGTTTACAAACATAATGCTGCATTGCTGAAAAAAGCCGGCGATTATGTCAAAGCCGGAGAACCCATCAGCATTGTAGGCAACAGTGGAGAGCTCACTAGCGGGCCGCACCTCCATTTTGAACTTTGGCATAATGGCAGCCCCTTAAACCCGGAAGACTATATTTCCTTCTAAACAAGAATGATGCAGATGGCACAAAAGAAAAGAATTGCAATTCTCGGCTCTACAGGATCAATTGGCAAGCAGGCGCTGGAAGTAATAGAAGAACATCCTGAAGAGTTTGAAGCAGAAATACTCACTGCATGGTGCAATGTGCCGCTTTTGGCCGAACAAGCCCGGAAATTCAAACCCAATGCCGTGGTAATTGGTCAGGACCACCTCTACGAACGCATGCTCGAGGAGCTTTCTGACCAACCGGATATCAAAGTTTTTGCCGGTTCTGACGCCCTGGAACAAGTAGTAACTTTTGACACAATCGACCTGGTTTTAACAGCTATGGTCGGTTTTGCCGGCCTGCGCCCTACTTTAAGCGCAATTGAAGCCGGAAAAGACATTGCCCTGGCCAATAAGGAAACCCTGGTGGTTGGCGGTGAGCTGGTCATCAAGGCGGCTTTGCGCAAAAGGGTAAAACTCTTGCCGGTGGATTCTGAGCATTCGGCTATATTTCAGTGCCTGAGCGGAGAATTCCACAACCCCATCGAAAAAATAATACTCACAGGCAGTGGCGGCCCTTTCCGAAAGCTTCCGGCCAGTGAATTCCCAAATATTACACCCGAGCAGGCTTTGAAGCACCCTACCTGGAATATGGGCAAAAAAATCACCATCGATTCGGCTTCATTGATGAACAAAGGTCTGGAAGTTATCGAAGCCGGCTGGCTATTTAAGCTGAAACCGGAACAAATTGATGTGATTCTGCATCCGCAGTCCATTATCCACAGCCTGGTTCAGTTTGGTGATGGCAGCATTAAAGCGCAAATGGGACTGCCCAGCATGAAACTGCCGATCCTTTATGCTTTTGCCTATCCCAACAGGTTGCCGGCCAATTCAAAACGATTCGATTTTAGCGAATACGCAAGTCTCGATTTTGAGCAGCCCGATACCGATAAATTTCCGGCATTGAATCTTGCCTATGGTGCTATGGAGCGTGGCGGCAATGCACCTTGTGTGCTGAATGCCGCCAATGAGGAAGTGGTCTATGCTTTCCTGCGCAGGCAGATTGGTTTTGACCGCATTCCGGCCATCATTGAACAATGCCTTGAAAAAATTGTCCCTATTGCCAAAGTTGATCTTGAATCACTCATAGAAACAGATAAAGAGAGCCGTGCGCTTGCAAAAGAAATTATAAAAAACAATCATAAATGACCGCATTAATTATGGCTGCCCAGCTGATCCTGGGCCTTTCAATCCTGGTAATCCTTCACGAATTCGGGCACTATATTGCCGCCAGGGCTTTTGGTATTAAAGTTGAAAAATTCTTCCTCTTTTTTGATGCCTGGAACATCAAACTCTTCAGTTTCAAAAAAGGCGATACAGAATACGGAATTGGCTGGCTCCCACTGGGCGGATATGTAAAAATCGCCGGGATGATCGACGAATCCATGGATAAGGAAGCAATGAAAAAGCCTGCCCAGCCGTGGGAATTCCGCAGCAAACCGGCATGGCAGCGGCTGATCGTAATGATTGGCGGCGTGGTGGTTAACCTCATCCTGGGGATCATCATTTTTGCCTTTGTCATCCTGCGCTACGAGAAGCAATACCTGCCCAACGAAGAAGTTTCACAACACGGAATCTACGCATCTGAAATCGGCAAAATGGCTGGATTCCGCTCGGGCGATAAAATTATTTCCATTAACGGCAATGATATAGAGCGCTTTAAAGATGCACAGTCGGTAAACGTGCTGTTTGGCTCCAATGTGCTGGTAGAACGCGACGGACAACCGTTGGAAATCATCGTTCCGGACACCTTTTATAAAGCAGCAAAAATTGCAAGGCGCACACGTTTTATTGATTTTTTCAATTATCCCACAAAAATCGACAGCTTAATGCCCGGTATGCCGGCAGAGAAAGCAGGGCTGATGGAAGGCGACCACATCATTGCCTGTAATGAAATTCCCCTGACATCTTATGGCGATTTCCGCGATTATGTTTCGCACAAAGCCGGCGATATTGTCCGTCTCGACATCATCCGCCAGGGCGACACGCTACAAAAACAACTGGCCGTGGATTCTTCGGGACTGGTCGGTATTTTTACCGAAATTCCATATACTTTAGAAGATTACAGCTTTATGTCGGCCATGAAATACGGCTATAAAGACGCGATTAATATGCTGGTTGTCAATGTAAAAGGTTTTGGGAAAATATTTTCCGGCGAAGAAAAAGCCACGGAATCACTGCAAGGGCCCATTGGCATTGCCAAAATTTATGGCGGCGTTTGGGACTGGCATAAATTCTGGTTCATCACCGGACTGCTGTCGCTGATCCTTGCCTTTATGAACATACTTCCCATTCCGGCACTTGACGGCGGCCATGTGATGTTCCTGCTTTATGAAATCGTAGCAAGGCGTAAACCCAGCGACAAATTTATGGAATACGCGCAAATGGCAGGAATGATTATCCTCCTCGGCATTATGGCATTTGCGGTAGGAAACGATATTTTCAAATTGTTCCAATAAATTAAAAGCCCTTTGCGTTAATCTGAAAATTTTAAAGCTATGATTCATTTTCCGGAATATAACTATACTGACGAACAGATTGAGAACAGGGTACAAGACCTTCTCAACAACAGCAAAATTGAAGCTACACGCGATATCTGGGTGAATATCCTGAGTTTTATCGACCTGACTACGCTTAATGGCGATGATAACGACAAAACGATTGAAGGTCTTTGTCAGCGTGCGCGCGATTTTGAATTCAGCAAGGCCAATTCGAAAGGAGTTGCTGCGGTTTGCGTTTATCCTACGATGGTACGCAAAGCCTATTCCATGCTAAAAGGAAGCGGCCTGAATGTTGCTTCTGTTGCGGGCGCTTTCCCTTCGGGCCAAAGCCCACTTTTTGTAAAACTTGCCGAAGTGCGCTATGCCGTACAGGAAGGTGCCGAAGAAATTGATATGGTCATCAGCCGTGGCAAATTCCTCGAAGGCTGCTATGAAGAAGTAGGCGGAGAAATAAAAGCCATTAAAGAAGCCTGCGGCAAAGCCCACCTGAAAGTGATCCTGGAAACCGGCGAGCTGAAAACGGCAGCCAATATCCGTAAAGCCAGTGAAATTGCAATTGAAAACGGCGCAGACTTTATCAAAACGTCCACCGGAAAGATCAATCCGGCTGCTACGCTTGAGGCTGCACTGGTGATGATGGACACTATTAAAGACTATTACGAAATCAGTGGGAAAAAGGTTGGTTTTAAACCTGCCGGAGGAATCAGCGAACCGGAAGACGCCCTGAAATATTATGCCCTGCTTCTGGAAGTTCTTGGAAAAGAATGGGACACACCCGATTTGTTCCGCATTGGTGCAAGTCGTTTGGCCGCAAAAGCCGCAGCCTTGATTTAATCGGGTTAATAACGCATTCACAAGGCGTTAACACAATAAACTGATTTTAAACAAAATACAGCTTGATCGCAAACAATTCAGGCTGTATTTTTGTTTTTGTGGGTATGGGTTTGCAGGATTTTAAAAACAAATGCATCCCTAAAATGAATACATCAATTTAAAAGTCTAAAAATGAAATATTTATACCTTATCAGTTTTATTTTTCTTTTCAGCATTCAAAGTATGATGGCGCAAACACCATTTCAACGAGCCGTGGACATCCGTGTAAAAACCATTGAAGGGGAAAACATCCGCCTGTACGACCTGCTCGATCAGGGGAAAATGGTAGTGATCGACTTTTTTAGTACTTCCTGCGGGCCGTGCAACCTTTATGCACCTGATCATCAAGCTATTTATGAAAAATACGGCCACAATCAGGGCGAGGTGTTTTTTATGGGTGTAGCCTGGGGCGATACAAACGAGGGCGTTTATGTTTTCGACACCACCTACGGCATTGAATACCCTACTGCGAGTGGCAGCGAAGGCGGAGGAAATATTGCCAATAACGACTTTGAAATCATGTCGCATCCCACAGTTTTGGTAATCATGCCCGACCATTCCATTGTGGGCAATCTTTTTATGCCCTACGATATTCCTGATTTTGAACATATCGACAGCGTTCTTTTGGCTAATGGCGCTATGCCCACAGCTTTGCAGGAACAAGCAATGGCAGAAAATTTCAGTATTTACCCAAATCCGGCGACAGAACGCCTAACAATAGATTTCCACGGAAAAAACACAGATGCATTAAAAATCAGGATGCGCGATTTAAGCGGAAAAGTGGTTTATGAAGATATCCGCCCGGCACAAAATGGAGGCATTACATTGAACCTGAACACTTTTGCAGGCGGCATATATTTTCTTGAAACAGAAATACATGGTAAAACCTACACGCAAAAACTGATGATTAAACAAAGGAATTAAATAGACCAAGCTTGATTAATCCCGCTATTTTGTAATTTTACTGCTCAATTCAAACACGCACAAACATGAAGCAGAGCAGAACTTTCGCAGGAATACTGATTCTTTTAATGATTACAGGCTTATTTATGTCATCCTGTACGGAGGAAGACGAAATTATTGATCCCACAACAGACGCGCGGGACAATTTTACCGGGACCTGGCTGTGTCAGGAATCAACGAAAAGCACAGACAATACCTATCCGGTAACGATTGTGGCCGACCCATCCAATTCTGCGCAGGTTTTGCTCAAAAACTATATGCAACTGGGCGTGGAAATTGAAGCCTACGCCATTGTTACCGAATCGACCATTACGGTGCCCACACAGGAAATCGGCAGCGGTGAATCATGGACAGTTAGCGCATTTGGCACATTGACCGGGGAAAACCAAATCGAATTTTCGAAATACAATGGCAATCAGTTGCAGTTAACCGCAGTGTTTACGCGACAATAATAAATTCCGGATAAAAAAAGGCTGTTTTCCCAATAAAGGAAAACAGCCTTTTTTTTTGAAACAGCAAAAATTTATTCAGTTTCGCCGGCTTCCACTTTCTTGCTGATCAGATCGAAAAGATCCTGAATGGTTTTTGAAGAAGCAATTTCTTCCGCATTGATACTCACATCGTATTCGGTTTTTACCATAGCAATGTAGATAAGGGCATTAATGGAATTCCATTCAAAAACTTCCCTGAACACCGTATCAGGTTTTACACTGCCGGGTTCTATATCTTCAAATTCTTCTTCGATTTTTTCGATAAACTCTTCAATTTTCATAGTCGGATGATATTGATAACATTAGTATTAATCTACAGCTCGCAAAATTAGCAAATAAGCTGAAGAATATTGCTTCCAGCACAATTTTGTTAACTGCTTTGGATTTCACCTTTAAGAAAAGCATCGAGCAATTTATAGCGTTGCAGCTTTCCGCTGGATGTTTTGGGAATCTGGATGGGTTTTACCCAAACAATTTCGTGTGTGGAAACGCCCATGCGGTCCATTATCAGGCTCTTGAGCTCTTTAGATATCATTTCTCTTTTTGACGGGCTGATGCCTGCCAAAAAGCAAATCACACGGTCCTGTCCTGCCTGATCGTCGAAATAGCCGTTAAAAACAACTTTGCCGTATTGCAGGCCCTCGATTTGCTGGGCGATATATTCAAAGTCGTGCGCATAGAGGTTCCTGCCCCCAAAGAAAATGATATCTTTAAAACGGCCGGAAATAAAAAGCTGACCATCATACACAAAACCCATATCGCCAGTGCGCAGCCAGCCATCGGCTGTAAACAGATCTTTATTGGCTTCTTTTGAGTAATAGCCTTTTGTTACGCTGGCACCTTTGATTTGAATATGCCCGATTTGCTGCTCAATTTTTAATTCATTATCTTCATCAACAATGCGGAATGCAATATTTTTGAGCGCTTTTCCCACGGCCACAATTTCCATGGCATCGGGATGATCGTAGGGAAGGATTTCTGCAAAATTATCGCGCACAATGCGGGTTCGGGAAAAATGATACGCCTTTCGATCCGCAAAATAATCCGTAAAACTAATGGCCAACGTAGCTTCCGCCATACCATAGACCGGCATCATGGCTTTAGGGCTGAACTTATAAGGTGCAAGCAATTCATTAAACTCATACATCACGCGGGGAGAAATGGGTTCTGCTCCATTGAGCATTCCCTCCATGGCTGAAAAATCCCAGTTTTCATTATGAGGACGCCTTTTTAAATAGCGGTTTGTTAGCACCAATCCAAAATTCGGACATCCCGTAATACCCGCCTTTTTATCTGACAAGGCATCGAGCCATAAATATGGATTACGCACAAAATCAAGCGTATCGATATGATATTGGGGTGTAGAAGCAAACAAAGTGGTTAAATGATATCCCATAAGACCCATATCGTGGTATAATGGCATCCAGTTTACTGTAGGTTTAAAAGGATGAAACTGCAAACCTATAGATATGGCTTCAAGATTGTTTAAAATATTGTTGTGCGTTAGGGAAACTCCTTTGGGCAAACCGGTACTGCCAGAGCTAAACTGAACATATGCGCGGTCGTGTTGTTGAACTGCAATACGGGTTTGAGCAAACTCTGTTTCCAAGATTTCCCAGCATTTTCCCCAATAAACAGCAGTATTGTCCAAACCGATCGAGTCACAAGCTTCTGAAGGTTCATCCCAAATTATAACTGGGTTATCAAGCAGATGGGCAACATTCTTTAATTTAATCAAGCTTTGATTTTGCGGTTCAAAACTCATAGGCGCCTGTAAAATCGTGGGTACAATCCCAGCATACACACAAGCCCAAAATGCCTGTACAATGTCTTCATTTCTTTTCAGGACAATAATTGCTTCCTTTTGAGCGGTCATTGATTTCAACACGGTGGCGCCTCTTCCGGCAAGATTATATAGCTGCTGATAGGAAGTAAAATGAGTTATTCCCTGGGCATCAATAAATCCAATACCATGATCTTTCGGAAAAGAGGATGCCCGGTACAATAATTCCTGAAGTGTTGTGCATTTTTTCATCCGGTTCTATTAAAATAAACAATCCTATTGGCAAAAATAAACAAATTCCTTTCTTCACTAAAAGCAAAAAAGCGCCCCGAGAATTCGGGACGCTTTGGAAGTATTCTAAAGTGCTAATGCTTATTCAGCAATAGTAACACGCTTAGTTGTGAGTGTGCCATCGGCAGCACGCATACGCAGCATGTAAACACCTGATTCGTAAGTTGAAACGTTGATAGCAACATTTGTTTCGTTGGTCATGATTTCAGCAACAACCTGACCTACAGCATTTACAACGGTGATTTGTTCAATCTGTCCGCTGTGACGTACATTAACTACGTCTGTTGCAGGGTTCGGATATACGCTAAGCTCATTACCGTTGATGTCGTTGATACCTACTGTTACACATACTTCATTAGAAGGTACGCTTTCACAGTCAGTGTAAACAGCAACAACAGTATAACATGCGAGCTCAGTAGTAACTGTTTCATCTACGTAAGTGGTTTCAGTGACGCCTTCGGCAATCATTTCACCATCACGGTAAACTTTGTAGCTTTCCAGAGCACGGCCTGCAGGAGCTGACCAAGTCAGTTCTGGGTAACCATCCATATTAATTTCACCAGCGAGGTCGCTAACAGCAACATACTCTTCAATAGTTACTTCAACAACATCAGTGCGTGCAGATGTACCTTCATCGTAAACTGCATTGATTTGGAATCCGTAAGTACCGGCTTCGAGGTCTTCTACAGTATAAGTGTTTTCATCAACGAGCTCAGTGTTCACCTGAACATCGTCCATGAATACATTGTAACCCAGCAAGTCGCGTTCGATGCGTGCATTAGATGCAGGAGCATAAACTTCGCCATTCCATGCTACTTCTGCGCGGGCAACAGTGCCACGTACTGCAGGATTACCTGCAATGCGGTCTTTACCTTGTGCAGGACCCACATAAACGTCGTCAACCATAAAGATGAATGCGTCGTTAGAAACACAGTTGATAGCAATGTGGATTTCCTGACCAGCATAAGCGGAGAGGTCATATTCAAACATGCCATAAGCATCTGCAGGAGCTTCTTCGTATTCACCTTCGCTGATTACTGTGAAGTCTTCAGGATTAGTACCTGTAGTACTTACAGCAACTTTGAAGCGCTCAAGACCATACTCATCAGTATATGTTTTAGCCATGAAGCTAAATACATCACCTTCGTCGATCATAAGCATTGGTGTAATCATCCAATCGTTGTTTGGAGGAGTAGTTGCTGCGAAGCAAGCTGCGAATTTGTCACCACTGTAAGCAAGGTTTTCGTCCATTGGAGGATCAGTTGCCAGTGAGTTAAATGCGATGAATGCCATAGCAGCACCTGAGTTCGGGAATGCAATTCCTGTGAAACCGTAAGTAGTGGCACCGTCAACGTCGTTGAGGATCCATGGGTTCAGGTCAAGTGTAAAGTCTGCATACATTTCGAAGTCATCCCAGAGTTTAGCCGAAGCGCTACCCCAAGAAAGAACTACATCATTACATTGAACATCAGCATTTGGTACTGGAGGTACAGGAAGATCTTCACCGATTTTCACAGTGATAGGTCCTTCTGGATAAGATTCACCTTCGTCATAAACAGCTGTTACAACATAGTCGTAATAACCTGGGAGGAGGTCAACATCATCATAAGTAGTATCAGGAATTACATCCATGTTCACTGGTTCGTCGTCACCATCACGGTAAACATTGTAACCAAGCAGTACTGCGCGGCTGCCAGTAGGCAGAACAGTAGTTTGTGGTTCAACATTGTTGTTGGCAAGCTCACCAAATGTATTGTAAGTTGATGTATTGGCGATAGCGCTCATTTCCATGCGGTCGCCAGCGTCATCAGTAACATAACCACGGAGCATCCAGTTATAGTCGAGTGTTGGAGCAAGCTCGAGCAGTGTAGCCCATGCGCCGCCGTAATAGATCATGTTTCCAAGACCATCCTGAGCAACAGAAGAACCAGCAGCTGCGAAATCGTCAGCAGGCTCATCGATGTAATAACCGAACCAAAGTTCTTTAGTAGCATCGATTACAAGTGGAGTTTCGAGTTCGTAGTCGTTCCATGCATCCCAAACGATAGAAGCTTCATCGATTTCGATTTCAGCAACGAGTTCTGGGTCATTAGAACCGGTTTTTGTCCAAACTTTACCTGTATAGAGTGAGTTAACACCACTGGTTGACATATAGATGCGGAGTGTAGTCATACTCAAACCGTCATAAGGAGCAAGTGCATCAACAGGGAAGCGGATAGCAACGTCGAATTGTGCTTCACCAGCACCCACGCTACCTGTGTATTCACCGTCGTCATAATGCATCCATGTGCTGAGGCTTGTGCTTGGAGCATTCCACCACAGGTGTGCAGTATAGTCAACATCTTCTCCAGCGAGATCAGTTGGTGCTGGCAGGTGACCGCAAACATCAACTTCAACTTCAACAGCACAAGCGTGACCTTCGTCATACTCAGCAGTAACACCATATACATAAACACCACCGTAAGGAGGAGTATCAGTATAAACTGTAGAACCAGCGCTCAGGAGAACGTCATTGATTTTATCACCGTCACGGTAAACGTTATAACCACGGAGGGCACGCATTTCGCGGCCATCAGCATATACAAATTTACCATTCTGGACATCCTGCATACCAGTTTGAACAACAGGCTCGTTTGCAGTAAGTGCAGCAGCATTGGCTGTAGCAGGTACGTTTACACTGCCACCTTCAATAACGCGGTCACCGAAGTACATACCATAAACATGTGCTTTGAACATGAAGTCCTGGTAAGAAGCAACACCCCATGGGTCACCATCGGCACGGCTGTAAGAACGGTTTACACCAGCTCCTTCGTCGATTGCAATTGGAGGACAGTCAGGATAAGTACCAATTTGTTTCATAGAAACGTAGAAGTCTCCGTCAGAAATAGTGATACCAAGATCACTTACGTCAACGTCAACCCAGTTGTAATCAGCAGGAGTAACAACTTTGCTGCCGAGCATAGTTCCCGGGAGTCCGCCTGTACCGTCACCGGCATAAACAAGAACTTCCATAGGAGTAAGGATGTTACCGGCTGGCCATGTACCGTCGAAGATATTAACTGAAACAGTCAATACATCGCAAGGATAACCTGCAGGTGTCATGCGGAGTGCATTTTCACTGTTTACTACGTTCCATGCAGTAGCGTTCTCAGCAGTATTGTCAGTGTAAATGATATCGTATTCCTGTGGTTCGAGGTCTCCCGGTGGTTCCCAAGTCAGCTGAACATCACAATTGATGAGGCTGGCTTCGAGGTTACGGATAGGAGCGAAGAAGTCACAAGTATAATATGTAAACGGATAGAGTACAATTGGGCTTTCGCAGTTGGTATATTTAGCGCTTACGCCACCAATGTATGCCTGAGCTACTGTAAGACCAGTGTAAGTGTAAGTAAGTTCTGTAGTGAAGTCCTGGAATACACCATTGAGGTAAACGTTATAACCTTCGAGTGCGCGGTCGTCGCCAGGCTCAACACCTTTAACTACGCGTACATTGTCGAGGCTTACGCCATTACCACCAGTTTCAGGAGCTGTTCCTTCGAATGCGATGTAATAAGTAGCTGTTGGGTTCGGAAGTTCAATGTTCTTCTTAGTCCAGAAAGGTACATCACCGGCTTCGCTCATAAGAGCTTCCCAGCTACCGCTTGCAGTATTCTTGTAGAATACAGACAATTTGTCTTGTCCACTGCTTGCAGGTTGTGCAAACCAGAAGCTGAGTTCAGGAGCAATGGCACCGCCGAGGTCGATTTCAGGAGTAACAAGCTTGGTAATAGCAGAGCTACCATCGAAGAGTGCGTTGTATTCACCTTCGAATGCGCCTGCTGGGTTTCCACCTGCACCACCTGTTTGAACTACCCACTGGTCTGGGTTCATAGCAGGATCAGTAATCTGAGTCCAACCTGAAGGGATCATACCACCTTCAAAGCCTTCGAAGAATACTTCTTCGTAGTCAAGTACTGGTGGCAACCATGTAGCGATACCGTCCATAGTAACGTGGAACATCTGTGGAGACAGACATGCTTCCGTCAGAACAGCGTCGATTTCCATATCCTGATTAACATACAGTCCTTCGAGGATATAAGATTCATAACCAGGTTTGCTAACGGTAAGGTCATACCAAGCGTTAGGAAGTTCGTGGAAGAAAGTAATACCATCGGCAGGAGCTGTCATTTCAATTGGGTAACCACCAGCTTGAGGGGCAAAACTTACGAGTGCGCCTTCAGGGTTGTCGCCAGTGTTGGTAGTAACATTAACAGTAACTTCAGAATCCTGACCTTTAGGAACTACATTAGAGAATGCAGCAGGAGATTGGTTATAAGTATAAACACTAACTACAGCGTAAACGTAGAAACCATTTTCGAGTGAAGGCCAATCCATATCAGTCCATTCGGTAGCAGTAACGCCTTCGTCGAGGAGTGTCCAGGTATCAGGGCTGTTTTGCTGACCGTCTTCAAGACGGAAAATAGTATAGCTTTCGAGGCCACGTACACTTTCAGTAGAAAGAGATACAAACTGACCCAGTTTCTGAGTATTCACCTGAGCAGCTGCTACAGAATACTTACTTAAAGTATTGGCAGTTGTTGCTTGTGCAAGGTTCAGTTCGGCATTGAATTCAGTTGCAGCGCGGCCACTGTTATCACCATAAACTTTTGCACGGATCATATAATCCTGATAAGCACTGAGTTCCCATTCTTTGTCACCAGTGATGTAACGGCTGTAGCTACGGTTTGCACCGGCAGTAGCGTCAACAGCAATTGGGGCACAGTTTGGATAATCAGTATCCTGACGCATGATAATGAAGAAATCACCTTCTTCGACGAAGTTACCGCCAGCGAAGTTAAATTCAACCCAACCATGAGCAGCAGGAGTAACAGTAATACTGTCGAGCATAGTACCTGGCATTCCACCTTCACCATCAGCTAAAGCAGCAAACATAGTGAAAGGCTGCAGGTTGTTGCCACTTGGCCAGCTACCGTCATAAATATTCACATAACCACCAAGAACATCAGTAGGATATCCGGCAGGAGTAAATTTAACAGCGTGCATATTACCGGCAACGTCCCATGCAGTTACGTTTGTAGCATCGTCATTATCATAAATAATTTGATAATAGTTGCTTGGCTCGTACCATGTAACATCAACCTGAGTATGTTCGAAATTACGCTCAGCATAAACACCCAATGCAGGTGCCGGAGACTCAAGCATAATGAAATCAACAATAGTGTTGCCACCATTTGCTACAGATTGTCCCACAACTTCTTGTGATTCAAAATCAGCAGCTTCACAAACAACAGTATAAGAAGCTTCGAGAACAGTCATACTGTATGCACCATTGGCATCAGTAGTTGCTTCAGCAGTATAGATAAGTTCATCACCTACTTCGCGGAAAGCAGTAACAGTAGCGCCTTCCAGCGGTACCAGAGGAGTTCCCATTACACTTACAGTACCTGAAAGAGTACCTTCACCGAAGATATAAAGTTCGATAGGACCTTCTTCGAAAGATTCACCGGCTGTAGGAGCTTCGTAAACAGCTGTTACAGAGTATTCGTGTGTTCCTGCAGGAGCATAAACGTCAGTATATGTGCGTGTATCAGCATCGGTTTGAGCGATGAAACCACCATCACGGTAAACGTTGTAAGCAATCAGGTTTTCGGCCTGGCTTCCGCCACCACCACCGCCACCAGCGGCGAGTTCGTAACCGAAAAGAAGGTCAGGTGAAGCCTGCATCAGACCACCAATAGTAGTGAAACCTGAAACGATACCTGGCTGAATCCAAAGACCACCAGCAATACCGTCAGCACCAAGGTCGCCACTTACGCTGTGTGCAAGACCTGTAAGGTTACCTGTAGCGATTTCCATTTGTTCAATCTGACATCCACCACCTGATGTAGTACCTGAGAATAACCACAGGAATGGACCACCAGCAGAGATGTCATCATAAGCCATACCATAAATACTTGGAGGGCTGCTGATTGTATTCAGTGTAGCACCTGTACGGCTTGTAAGTGTAAGATCAGAATCCCAGTTATTTACCCAGAAACCATCCTGACCAGCGTCATAAGAAATAGCACGTGCTGCAGATGCAGAAGAGATACTGCTTACGAGTGTCTGGCTATTGAAGTCCATTTCATAAATGGTAGTAGATGCAGCACCACCATAGAAATAAGTACCATCGAAAGCAAGGTCACGGAGACCAGAAACACCACCGATAGTGAAAATTTCAACGAAAGTACCGTCCATATTGAATTTACAAATCTGGTTATCGGCCCACTTAGTAACATAGAAGAAGTTACCATCAGTTTCGGCACCGGCAAGACCAGTTAAACCAGAAGGAGTATCAACATCATAAGAGAATTGAAGATCAAACTGAGCGTCAGTAGTACCTCCGTTAGAAGTATTGCCTACGTGGCTTTCAGCATCAGCACTGGCTGAAACAAGGATGTCAGAGCGGTCGCCATCACCATAAGGGCCTCCAGCAAGTGGGAAGTCCCAAGTCAGGATAGCGTCATGATCAACAACTTCACCTTCGAGGTTACGTGGTGGAGGCAGGAATGCAGCAGTAAATTCATACGTAATGATGTCAGAAACACCAGAGCTGTAAACTGCAGCAACACCAGCTACATAAGTTTGACCAAAGTTAAGGTCTGTATATTGATATTCAGTTACATCGGCAGTACCAACCTGTGCACCATCGAGGTAAACCATATAAGATGAAGCAGCAACTTCAAAGTCACCAAGGATAGCAACATCGTCGATACCCATACCGTAACCATAAGCAGCATTGCCGAGGAAACCAATTTGGAAATCAGTTGCCAGTTGGTCACCGGTCAGTGTAATGCTTTCTTCAGTCCAGGAAGTAATGCTTGAAGTGTAATCTTCGAGCAGTTGCCATGCACCACCACCTGTACGGTAATAAACTTCGAGGTTATCCTGGTCACCAGCCCATACAGGTTGTGTGTGCCAGAATGTAAGAGTTGCTTCACTTGTACAAACTGTAAGGTCATATTCAGGAGAGATCAACCATGCAGAAGCAGAAGAAGAATAAAGCAGTGCATTATAAGTACCAGTGTGGGCAGCAGCAGGGTTTCCGCTGTGGCCACCTGTAGTTACTTCCCAGTTAGCTGAACCTGAAACCTGCTGTGTTGACCAGCCTGCAGGAATAGCACCACCTTCGAAACCTTCACTAGCAATAGCGTTTGAAGGCTCATTCCATGTTGCAAAAAGTGTAGTGGCTTCAACAAACAGGTTAGAAGGAGCGTACTTGGATTCTGCAAGGATAACAACAATAGTTTCTTCTCCGTCAACAGTATAAGAAGAAAGTTCGTAGAAGTCATATCCTGAAAGCTGAACAGTGATATCGTAATCACCGAAATCAACGTCTTCAACAACTAAAGTACCAGAAGCAGGAACTGTTTCTGTAGCAGTAAAATAAGGATAAGCAAGACCTGTCATATTAACGATAGCACCTGCTGGGCTTTCGCCATCAGTAGTAGATACTTCGAAAGTAACATCAGCGCTGAGTGCATGACCAACAACATTGGAAACTGCAGCATCAGATACTTCACCACTTTCGTAAGCCGCATAAACATTATAACGATAGTAACCGCTTGGCTGAGCACCAAATCCGTTATCATTATAAGAAAGACCACTAACGTTATTGTTCAGTAAAGTTTCTGTACCCGGATCCATTGGATCTTCAGGGTCGAAGTTAGAAACACGATACACAATATAATGGTCAACGCCACGAGTAGCAGCACCGGAAATAATATTGTATTCAGGACTTCCTTCTTTACCGAAAGTAGTATTCATTGGGTTTTGTGAAGTTTGACCTTCAATTTTAGCAGGCCAGATTGTAGCTGCGCGAGCGTAATCGCCGCTGCCAGAATTCGAACCTTCAACAATTGCGCGGATCATGAAATCCTGATAAGCAGAAACGCCCCAAGCGCCACCTTGAGAAAGGTTGCGGCTGTAGCTGCGGAATTTCTGAGGAGCAGTTTCATCAATACCGATAGGAGCACAGTCAGGATAGTCACCACCCTGTACCATAGCAATATAGAAATCACCACTGAGTACTTCAGCATTAAGGCCCATGAAGTTAACCCAACCATATTCAGTTGGCGTAACAACGATTGAGTCGAGCAGTGTACCGGGCATTCCGTTAACTCCGTCGGCAGCATAAACAGCTACACCGAAATCAACGTTAAGGAAAGCACCACCGGCTGGGTAAGAACCATCGCCAACATAAATTTTACCACCTTTAACGATAGCTGGATAGCCTGCAGGGGTAAATTTAACGGCATTCATGTTTCCACCTGTGAACCAGGCAATCATATTTTCAGCAACTCCATCGTCATAAACGATTTCGTAATCACCTGAAGGAAGGCCCCATTCTACGAGACAAGCGTCATCAGTTGCGTTTACAGTTGCTTCAACAAACATTGGTTCGTAAGGCTCAAGAGCGAGCTCAACAGCAGCAGGAAGAACGGTAGTATCAGGAATTGTAGTAACGATACCGTTTACGTTTACTGTTCCAAAACCAATTTTAGAAATGGTAAGGTCGTATGTGTTTTCGTCGGTTTGAACAACAAATACACCATTGTCGTCAGTGTAGCCACTGAAAGTATCTGTACCATCGGTAGCAACAACAAGAGCACCGTTTACAGGGTCTCCACTGGCAACGTCTTCAACCACACCTGAGATCCATGCATCAACTGCAGGAGGCGCAGGAGTGTAGAAAAAACGTGCATTGGGCACATAATTATTGATACTTCCAGAAGTAGCTGGGAAAGAACCATCCTGATATTTGTGAACAGAACGGTTAGCCAGGGATTGATAATGCCATTGTGGATAACCACTACCCCAGGCATTTTTTCTGTTTTCCCACATGATAACCAAGTTATCAGTACCATTATAATCGAAATCAGCTACGTTGAATTCGATCTCTAACCATTCAAGAGGAGTGGCAGTATAATCAATAGTACCTTCAAAAACTTTGATAAATCCATTTGCAGCCGGATCAGTGTAGTCCGCACTTGAAAAGGATGTTTCCGAAGTAGTCTTCATCCAGATAGTCTGGTCTGGCATGCTATAGCCTGAAGGAGTGTTCGCTATTTGGTGCGCTATTTTTTCGATTGTGATAGCGTCACCACCTAACTCGGATTGGAGGTAGATCACCTTTGACCAGCCATTGCCATAATAGCCGTAAAAGGGAACATAATTCTCTGTAGAAGTACCCCCTCCAACTTCCACAAAGTCTGCGAAAGCCATTGTTGAAGACAGAAGAACTGCCATCATCAATGATAGGATTTTGGTAAGTTTTCTCATAAAAAAATTTGTTTTGGTTTGAATTAAATAAATTAATCACCGACTGCCGAAACAGTCAAAACACAATAATAACCTGAGCTTCTCTGCATTAGCCGCCACAGCTGATGCAAAAAAACCAGTAGCATACCGTAGGATGTAATTTAAACCTTTCCCTTGGTTCATTTCGCTTCCACTTACGCTGAATACAACCGTTTTGAAAATTGAAGCCGTTTCTCAAGACGTTGCTATTGCAAACAGGAGTAATGACAGTTTTCTATCATTAATCTGTGGAAATACATATTTATTTGGTTGTAAGAACGTTTAGCCAATAAGCCCGAAGGCTTGCCTATTAAGACATCTCAATTATTAACGGGTTGCCTGAATATGAAAAAAAATCAAGCATTTCATGAATTTTTAACAACACAAAAAGTTTAATTTATTCACTGCCCGCGTTTTAAAGGAGATTAATATTTTAAAAAGATTTTGCGCAAACTTAAAAAAAATCCTGAAAATTAGCACGGCTTCAGAAAAATTTATATTTTTGCACTCCATTTTTCCGAACAGGTTCATATAAAGTATTGAAGAACAATCACCTGCAGGAGTTAACTTTATTATTAAAGCAAATGTACGCAATTATTGATGTTGGCGGCAGCCAGCTGAAGGTTGAAAAAGGAAAATACTACTTCATCAACCGTCGCGAAGAAGAAGAAGGACAAGCAATTACTTTCGACAAAGTATTGCTTATCGACAATGATGGTGAAGTAAAAATTGGCAAGCCTCACGTAGAAGGTGCTAAAATTGAAGCTAAAGTTGTTGAGCACCTCAAAGGTGACAAAGTGATCGTTTTCAAGAAAAAACGCCGTAAGGGTTACAAAGTTCGTAATGGTCACAGGCAGTATCTTACCAAAGTTGAAGTAGAGAATATTGCCCTCTAATATCCTGTTTTAAGTACAAACATTAAAAATTATTTAGTATGGCACATAAAAAAGGAATGGGTAGCTCGCAAAACGGTCGCGAGTCAGCAAGTAAGCGCCTTGGTGTTAAAATTTTCGGTGGCCAGGCAGTTGTTGCCGGTAACATTATCGTTCGCCAAAGGGGAACTACACATCATCCCGGTGAAAATGTAGGTATGGGAAAAGACCACACTCTTTTTGCCCTTACTGATGGTGTTGTGAAATTCAAAAAAACACGCAACGAACGCTCGTTCGTTTCCGTTGTTCCTGCTACTGAAGCAAACTAATTTGACGACAATCTTCAAAAGAATATAAACTCCTGCTCGTCAGGAGTTTTTTTGTTTCAATAAAACCCAAAAATAAGATGATTCCTGTCCTACGCCTAAAAACACATAAAGATCAGATTATTGAACGCCTGAAAATCAAAAACTTTGATGCTTCTGAACTGATCCCGGAAATTATTGCATTAGACGACCAGCGCAAAGCGACACAAAAAGAGCTCGACGACTGCCTGGCCGAAGCCAATAAGCTTGCCAAAGAAATCGGTATGCTTTTTAAGCAAGGCAAAAAAGATGAAGCCACTGCTGCACGCGAACGTTCGGGCGAACTAAAGGCAAACAGCAAAGAACTTTCTGAGAAACTGGAAAGCACAAAAAGTGAACTGGAAAGCAAAATGCTGCTGCTTCCCAATGTTCCGCATCCAAGCGTGGTTCCGGGAAAATCTGAGGAAGACAACGAAATCGTTGATTCCGAAGGCAATATCCCTGAACTTCACGCAAAAGCACTGCCCCACTGGGAGCTGGCTTCGAAATACGATATCATCGACTTTGAACTGGGCAACAAAGTTACGGGTGCAGGCTTTCCTTTCTATAAAGGCCAGGGCGCCCGTCTGCAGCGCGCTTTGATCAATTTTTTCCTCGATGAAGCACGCGATGCCGGATATACTGAAATCCAGCCACCTTTGCTCGTGAATGAAGCATCAGGTTACGGCACCGGACAGCTTCCTGATAAAGACGGACAGATGTACCATGTTGGCCTTGACAACCTTTACCTCATCCCCACAGCCGAAGTACCAGTAACTAATATTTACCGGAATGTAATGCTCAAAGAGGCTGATCTGCCGGTAAAAAACACGGCTTATTCCAACTGTTTCCGCAGAGAGGCGGGATCCTACGGCAGCGACGTGCGCGGACTCAACCGCCTGCACCAGTTCGATAAAGTAGAAATCGTTGAAATTCAGCATCCTGATAAATCTTACGAAACTTTGGAAAGCATGAAAGCCCATGTTGCCCATTTGCTGCGCAAGCTGGAACTGCCTTTCCGCATCCTGCGCCTTTGTGGTGGTGATACCAGTTTTACAGCTGCACTCACCTACGATTTTGAAGTGTATTCAGCAGCTCAGAAAAAATGGCTGGAAGTAAGTTCTGTATCCAATTTTGAAGACTTCCAGGCAAACCGTATGAAGCTCCGTTTCAAAGACAATGACGGGAAGACGCAACTGGCGCATACGCTCAACGGAAGCGCACTTGCATTGCCCCGTATTGTAGCCGCTCTGCTCGAAAATATGCAAACCGAAGATGGTATCCGCATCCCGGTGGCCCTTCAAAATTACACTGGCTTCGAAACCATAAAGTAAAACCCTATTATTTTAAAAATCCGGTCTTGTTCTGATAAACAGAATAAAACCGGATTTTTTTTGTTAAAATTGAAGCAAATCAACGAAATTTGCACGAATGCAAAAAAACATTACCCATATAATTCTGCTTGCAATGCTGTTGCTACTGTGTTTCAATTATGATGCAGTGCATGCCCAGGTGAGCCCCAAACAGCAGGATGGCACCATCTCTGCCAAACCTCCGCAGCCCGGGCAAAAATCCAATGCCGAAAAAATGGCTTTGGCCGCAGAATATTACCGAAACCGCGATTTTGAAAAAGCTGCCAAACTTTTTAAAGAACTGTTCGACGGCCGGCGCTCTTCCCATTATTACAACTATTATGTGCAGAGCCTTATATACTTAGGCGAACACAAAGAAGCATCAAAATTCGTTAAGGATCAGCTTAAAATTGAACCCGGAAACAACCGCTATAAAATTGACCTGGGCTATGTTAATGCCAGCTCGGGCAAAAGCCGGAAGGCAGCAAAAATATATATGGAAGTCATTGATGAAATGCCTGCCGACCGCAATATCATCATAGCAACGACAAATCATTTTCGTATGCGCATGCTCAATGATTACGTGATAAAAACCTATGAAAAAGGGCAGGAACTATTGGGCAGCAAAACCATGTTTGGTATCAATCTGGCCAATATTTATGAAATTGATGGTAATTTCCCGAAAGCGGCTGAAACCTATCTTGATCTGTTGGAGCATGACCCATCGATGATGTCGAGTGTGCAAAACCGGCTGCAGCGCGCCCTTGAAAAAGATGAAGATAACGAAAAGCATACGGAGTTGCGTGGACAGCTCATCCGCAAAGCACAGAAATTCCCCGGAAATACTGTTTTTCCCGAGATGATTATCTGGCTCTCCATACAGGAAAAAGATTTTGATATGGCGCTTACGCATGCGCAGGTACTCGACCGTCGGTATCAGGAAGACGGCCAGCGCATGTTTGAAATTTCCGGTCTGGCAGCATCCAATGAAGATTATAAAACGGCACTTAAAGCTCTGAATGCAATCATAAAAAAAGGAAAAGATGGCAGCATGTACAGTTATGCGCGCATCCGCCAGCTGGTAGTGCGTTATATGATGTATGCCAACAGTCCGGCACACAGCACCGAAAAACGTGACAAGCTTGCCGCAGAATTTGAAGATGTACTCAGCGAATTTGGATTACATCAGGGCACGGCAGATTTGGCCATTAGTTATGCGCGACTCAAAGCTTATGATATGAATCAGGCGGATGAAGCCATTGAGCTGCTCACAACCGGCATCGGGCTAAGAAATATCTCCCAGCCAAAAATTGCCGACTTAAAAGTGGAACTAGCTGATATATACCTGTTTACCGGCCAACCCTGGGAAGCCACACTGCTCTACTCCCAGGTGGAAAAAGATTTTAAAAACGACCTGCGCGGCCATAATGCCAAATTTAAAAATGCGCAGCTTTCGTTTTATATTGGAGAATTTGGCTGGGCAAAAACACAGGTTGATGTGCTTAAAGCCGCCACATCCAAACTTATTGCCAATGATGCCATGGAGCTGGCACTCTTAATCAGTGATAATCCCGATCCCGACAGCTCCCAATACGGCTTACGGCTTTTCGCAGAAGCATCGCTTATGGCCTATCGCAAGCATTTTGAGGAAGCACTGATCAAGCTCGATTCCATTGGTTTGCTCGGCATGTCGCATCCGCTGGATGATGATGTGCTGCTGAAAAAAGCGGAAATCAGGAAAATTCAGGGCGACCTTATTGCCACGGACAGTTTGCTTAACAAATTATATGAATTTTATCCCGATGGCATACTTGCGGATAATACACTGATCAAACTGGCCGAACTTTATGACAATGAAAGCGGAAATCAGGAAAAAGCCATGCTTTATTATAAAAAACTGATTACAGATTATCCGGGTTCTGTTTTTACAGAACGCGCACGAAATAGATTCCGTTTTTTGAGGCAATCAGAGCAAAGCACAGAACAAATACAATAAAAACGCAAAGCATGAGTGTACGCCCTAAGAAACATCTCGGACAACATTTCCTAAACGATCAGAACATCGCGCAGAAAATTTCCGAAAGCCTTTGCCCTGAATGCAGAAATGTTGTGGAAATTGGTCCCGGAACCGGGGTGCTCACACAATTTTTGCTGCAAAAAAGCGGCATAAACCTGCATTTACTTGAAATTGACCGCGAATCCGTTGAATATCTTCAAGCGACTTATCCTTTTTTGGGCGAAAAACTGCATGAAGCCGACTTTTTAAAATTTCCGCTTCAGGAGCTATTCCATGGTGAAGAGTTTTGCATCAGTGGAAACTTTCCGTACAATATCAGTTCACAAATCCTTTTCAGGATGCTGGAAAACAGGACGCTTGTGCCTTGTCTTTGCGGCATGTTTCAAAAGGAAGTCGCCGAAAGGATATGCGCACAGCACGGGAACAAAACCTACGGAATTCTGAGTGTACTGACTCAGGCTTATTATAAAACGGAATATCTTTTTACGGTTGATGAGCATGTATTCACGCCAGCACCGAAAGTTAAATCGGGTGTGATACGTCTGCAACGCTTCCGCAACGCCATTGAGGGCATTGATGAACGCTTTTTCTTTCAACTCGTGAAAACAGCTTTTAACCAAAGAAGGAAGACGCTTCGCAACGCTCTTAAGCCCATGAACCTTGATCAGCCCGTTCCTGAGGAATTTGCAGGGAAAAGAGCCGAACAGCTGAGCCCGGACGATTTTCTTGCTTTATGCAAAGCCGTAAGGAAAATTTGACAGGCTAAAAGAAATTCTCTACATTTGGAAATTCAAAAGCAATATTATGAAACATAACTACTTCCCTCTGATTGCGATATTATTTCTGGCCTTCGTCTTAAGCTCTTGTGGCGGAGAAAAGGAACAAAAAGAAATCCCCAAAGAAAAACCAAAGCAGGAAGCGCCTAAGCCAAAACCCAAGGAAGAGCCGAAGCCAAAACCGGTAGAAAAAATAGTAGAGGAGCCGCTGGAAACAACCCATACGGTTCAGCAAGGAGAATGGCTGTACGACCTCAGCCGGAAATACTACGGCAATGCCCATGACTGGAAAAAAATCTACGAAGCCAATAAAACTAAAATTGAGCAACCTGATTTAATTTACCCCAATCAAAGTCTTGTAATTCCGGAGTAGATTTTATTAATTTTTCTTATTACCTTTGGCCAGATTTTTGACCATCAGTCAGATCTATCAACCAAATGGCCTACAACTGGAATAAAAAAACCATTCTGATTGCTGAGGATGACCATCTCAGTTATCGGATTTTAAAAAGCTATCTGCGCCGCACAAATGCTGAAATATTGTGGGCGGAAGATGGCCAAAAGGCTGTTGATGTGTACAATCAGCGCCCCAATTTGGACCTGATCATTATGGACATCCGCATGCCGGTGATGAATGGTTTTGACGCGGCAAAACTCATCAGAAAACACAACCAGAAGCTTCCTATACTTGCGCACAGTGCTTTTGCATATGATGAATTCAACGGACGGTGCGAAAATGCTGGTTGTGATGCATATATTCCCAAGCCCAGCAATATGGAAGAAATCCTGAACACAGCTAAAAAGCTTATGGAAGGTGAAAAAGTCCAGCACATAAAAGCGGTTCATGTTTAGCGGCTTCATTTTTTAGTTCTGAAAGAAATCCTATCCATTTTTGAAAAGCGTACCTTTGCTGCCATTATGGGCATTCAATTCAATAACGAAGCAATCGAAAATTATCTGGCACCAATAAGCTATCCAATGCTAATTGCAGGTCCCTGCAGTGCTGAAAGCGAAGAACAAATTCTGCAAACAGCACGGGAATTAAGCTGTATTCCGCAGGTGCGCATTTTTAGGGCAGGCATCTGGAAACCACGTACCCGACCGGGTGGTTTTGAAGGCAAGGGAGAAGAAGCCCTGAAGTGGATGCAAAAAGCCGGAAAAGAAAGCGGCCTGCTCACAGCCATTGAGGTTGCACGTCCACAGCATGTGGAACTGGCATTGAAATACGATATTGATATTTTGTGGATTGGCGCACGAAGCACGGTAAATCCATTTGTTGTGCAGGAAATTGCAGAAAGCCTCAGGGGTGCCGATATCCCTGTTTTTATTAAAAACCCGGTAAATCCTGATTTAAAATTATGGATTGGTGCGTTTGAGCGGTTTTATCAGTCGGGCATTAAAAAACTATCCGGAATTCATCGGGGCTTCAGCTTTTTTGAGCAAAGCAAATACCGCAATGCGCCTATGTGGGAAATCCCTATTGAGCTTAAAAGGCAAATCCCCAACCTCCCCCTTATATCTGATCCCAGCCATATTTGCGGAAACAAAAAACTACTCCGTGAAATTGCTCAAAGGGCCCTGGATTTGGATATGAACGGACTGATGCTCGAAACGCACTTCAATCCGGCAGCAGCCCTCACAGACCGCGAACAGCAAATCACACCCGAAGAGCTTAGAAAAATCATTAAAAATCTGGTAATCCGCAGCCGCAGAGGTGATCAGGATTTTGAAAGCAAGCTGGAAAGTTTCCGCTCAGAAATCGATAAAATTGATACAGAATTATTGGATATACTGGCCAGGAGAATGGATATTGTACGTGATATTGCAGATTATAAAAAAGAAAAAGGCATTACCATATTGCAGATCAAACGTTGGCAAAACATTATAAATGACCGTTTGAACAGTGGGATGAATATGGGACTGGAAAAGGACTTCCTGATGAAATTGCTAAATCTGGTACACAAAGAAAGCATACAGGAACAAAACCGGATTATGAATAAAGCCGAGAAGAAGCACAAGAAAAAACAAAGGGATTAAAAATTTTCTTAATTTTGCTATCCCAAAATGGTCCCGTAGTTCAACTGGACAGAATTCAGGATTCCGGTTCCTGTGATGGGGGTTCGAGTCCTCCCGGGATCACTTAAAAGCCTAATTATTAAATAGTTAGGCTTTTTTATTGTGGTTTTGTGCCGCAAATGTTTCTGCTATTTTCAGTTTCACCCTTCTTCAATTGTTTCAATTGGCATAAAACCAAAAACGCAGGCCCGAAGACCTGCGCTTGTTGATTTATTGAAAGCTAAAATTTGGCTTAGTTAACACCTGGACGTGTATCCCACCACATTTTTTGTCCCCAGAACTGATCAACAATACCTTCAGCTGCAGGAGCAATATTGGCACCATTTCTGTTAAATTCATTCGTTGGGTAAGGATAACGGAAAGGAGGACGGTTATGGTTTCCATAAGGAGAGCCTTCAGCTTCATCCATTAAAGGAACATCAGTACGGCGTGTTTCAGCCCATGCTTCGTGTCCATCCTTGAAGAGGCAAATCCATTTTTGAAGATAAATTTGTTTCACATCGTTAGTATATGCAACTTTCTCGGAATCAATATATTCTGTTATCTTTTCATCATCATTGATTCCATTTTCATACATAGACTGTTTTATGCCTTCTTCATACAGTTCTTTTGCATCATCATTAGTAAAGCCACGCTGTGCAGCTTCCGCTTTAATGAACAGTACTTCTGCATAGCGCATAAATGGCGTAAAACCGGCAGGATTTTCGCGATAGAAAGGTCCAATACGTGAAATCAATGGCAAGTTAGGCACGTTTTCATCCAATGCTCCTGCAGGGATCCCCCGATATACTCCTTCGCTGTTGGTATCGGCATATACATGAAGACGTGGGTCATTGAGATCGTCCAGAATATCTACTAAGGTATTACACATACCATGATCGTCTCGCTCTTCAAAATTCTCAGCCCATGGTTCTTTATAAGGAGCAGCACCTGGCCACCAGAAATAAGCATTGTCATCGTTACTTGCCATAATGGGTTGACTTAATGCATCGTTTATATGTTCCTGAGCTAAAGCTTCATCTACATTTGATACGCGAATTGCTATACGAAGCCTGAGGGAATTACAGAACTTCTGCCATTTCTTTTCATCACCTCCAAAAAGCAGATCACCATCACCAAGAGGATCTCCGTTATTTTCAGCAAATAAATCATTGGCTGTTTTAAGGCTGTTTAACAAGCCCAAATAAATTGCCTGTTGACTATCATACGTAGGGTTCACAATACCCTCTTCGGCTTTCCAGGCATCACTATAGGGGATTGATTTCCATGTGTCCGTTGCAATATGCATGATATAGGTACGGAAAGTCAAGGCTGCAGCCTGCATATTCTTATCACCGGATGCAGCAGCAGCATCAATGACTTTTGTTAAATCAAGAGTCGTATTATATACATCTTCCCATGCATTATTAACAGTGCTGGCTCGATAGTTATAACGTGCTTCATCAATGTATTGAATTTTAGTAACCTGACCGGCATAGCTCATATAGTTATTCATATCCTGCCAGTCGTCAAAGAAAAAGTCAGCATAATAACGCAGGCTATGCGCAAGGATGTTTGTATTAGGAGCATCACTTGGCTCATTTGGGTTTACGTTCATTTCTTCAAAGTCCTTGGTACAGGAGACCAGTCCAATGATAAGCCCAAGAACGAATACCGCTTTTATATTTAATATTTTTTTCATTTTATTCATTTTTAGGTTTCTGTTATAATTTTATTGGATAAACCTCCATGGATTAGAAGGACAATTGCAGTTTGAAACCAAAGCTACGTGTTGGCGGGATCTGGAATTGCTCAAGACCCATACCGTTAATTGTTGTTCCGAAACCTGTTTCGGGATCGATTCCAACATCATTGGATTCATCAGTATAAAGCAGGGCAAGGTTTCTTCCGATAAGAGAGAAGTTTGCGCGCTTAATGAAACCGGTTTTCTTCATCCATTTTTTAGGAAGGTTGTAAGAGATAACAACTTCACGCAGTTTGATGAAACTACCTTTAATAATGGAAGGTTCTTGCAGTCCCCAGTAGTCTGAGAAGTAATCCTGCGAACTAACTACGATATCGTTTTCAACGAAATCACCGTTCTCATTCACATAACCTACTGTTTGATCGTCCAATACATCTTTACCTACGATCATACCGTTCTCACGGATACCGCCTTCTACAGTTTCCTGAGTAACACCGGCATAAGCACCGAACCAATCAGTAACTGAGAAGATATCACCGCCCCAGCGTGCATCGATCAGGAAGCTCAAACTAACATCTTTATAACTTAAGGTGTTGCGGATACCGCCATTCCAATCGGGCATTACATTACCGATAGTAACGGGTTCTGCTGAATGCTCCGGCAGACCAGTAATTGGGTCTACAAGCAGACGACCTTGGTCATCATATACATAACCACCACCTTTGATCACACCAAATTCTTCTCCTTCGCGGGCTTCAACCGTTACAGCACCCCAGGATGAACCCAGTTGGAATGCTTCGATCTTTTGTCCAGAAACCGGATCTGTGTAAAGCTCTTCGACGACATTCTTATTAGTAGCCCAGTTGATGGTCATTTCCCAGTTCAAACCTGTTGGGTTATCTAAAATTTTACCGCTCAGCATTATTTCAATACCTTTATTGGACAATTCACCGGCATTGATAAACTTGGTGTTGTAACCTGATGCACTGGAAATATCAATATCCATAATCTGGTCAGAAGTATTCATATTATAATATGTGAAATCAAAGCCTAAACGGTTATTGAAAAATTTCATATCCAAACCTAATTCCATAGATTTTGTAGTTTCCGGCTTAAGGTCAGCATTAGGCAGTGCCCTTTTCACGAAATACTGTGCAACACCATCAAATGGGTCGGCAGATGCAACAAAAGTTGGATACAACTGATAAGGATCGGTATCATTACCCACTTTTGCCCAGCTAGCACGAACTTTACCAAAGCTCAATGTAGCAGGATCAATATCCATCATTTCAGTGAAAATATAGCTCACACTGGCAGATGGGTAGAAATAGGACCAGTTATTGGAAGGAAGCGTAGAACTCCAGTCGTTACGTGCAGTCAGATCTAAGTATAACATATGGCGCCATCCAAAACTTGCAGAACCAAAGAGTGAGTTGGTTTCTTTTTCTTCGTCCATCATATTGACTGATGCGTTACCACGAACGTTGCTGATGGTATAGAGATCAGGAACTGTTAATTCTGATGCTTCCATATACATCATTTTGTACTTACGGTTCATATAGTTACCGCCGAATGTTGCATGCACTTCAAGATCTTCATTAATATTCTTATCTGCATAGAAGATCAAATCGGCATTGGTTTCATTTTCTGACATATTGCGTTGCCAAAATGAACCTCCATATCTAGATTCAATAGACAAGTCTGCAACAACATGCTTACGGTACTCATTGTAGAAGTCAGTTCCAACACGGCCCATAACTTTTAACCAGTCAGTGATCTGATAAGTCAGGTTTACATTACCGAATACCCTGTCGCGTGTACGTGATGTAGTATTCTTATAAACAGTCCAGTACGGGTTATTATGGTAATTTGAGTTCCAGTTATAGGGATAACCAAACTCATTATAGGTATCCCAATTGTTCTTGAGATCAGTCATATCCACCTGACGGCCAAACCAACCGCCCAATGATTGCATGATGTTGTTTTCATCATAACCATTACTGGGAATATTATCACTTACGTTGCGGATATAATTTGCAGAAACGCTGGCAGTTAAACGCTTGCTTGCTTTCAACTGACCGGCAAAACTTACATTGTTACGTGTAAGGTCGGTATTTGGAACAGCACCATTTTGCTGACTGTTTGTCAAACCCAAACGGAATGAAGCAATATCATTACCACCTGTAATAGACAGGTTATTGTTCCAGGTAGTACCCGTTTCAAAAAAATCCTTGACATTATCCGGATTGGAAACCCAGGGTGTAGAAGTTCTAACGCCATCTACTACAGGGCTGTTAAATTGAGGAATATTTAAGCCGGCATCCAGTCTGGGGCCCCAGCTTTCATCAAAACCATCATGAACTCCATCTCCAAATCCATTATAATAGCTAAAAGACTCGCTTTTTGCATAATCCTCATAGCTTACACCAGGATTTTCTTTTAGATACTCATTATAATAGTATTCGGAACCAGATAATCCCTGGCCATACTCATTTTGATATTTTGGCAGGATATACACATTGTCCATAGTGAATGATGTTGTGAAATCAACGCTGATTCCACGGCCCTGACCAGGCTTGGATCCTTTTTTGGTTGTAATAAGGATTACACCGTTGGCGGCACGGCTACCGTAAAGAGCGGCAGCGTTTGCACCTTTCAGGATGGATACGCTTTCGATGTTGGCAGGATCGATATCCATGGCAGCATTACCAAAGTCAACAGAACCCCACTGAGAAACCTCAGAAGAGCGGTTTAAGATTGGCACACCATCCACAACAAAAAGCGGATCGTTGTTATTAAACGAGGTATTACCACGAATAACAATACGTGAAGAAGAACCCACAGCACCGGTAGAATTGGTAACCTGAACACCGGATACCTTTCCGGTAAGGGCGTTTACGAGGTTGTTTTCGGGTGCTTCGGCAAGATCATCGCCTCCGAGATCCTGCACGGCATAACCCAGAGACTTTTTCTCACGGGAAATACCGAGGGCGGTTACCACGACACCTTCGATGGCAGTGGAAACCGGCTCAAGAGCAACATTAATAACAGAATTGCCTGCGATGAGCACTTCCTGAGTTTGCATTCCTACAAACGAAAACACCAGGAATTCATCGTCAGGGGTCACTGTCAAGGTATAATTACCATCGATGTCAGTAACCGTACCAACAGTGGTACCCTTAACTACTACGGATGCACCCGGGATGGACGTACCGTCCTCCGCGTTGGAGACCGTACCTGAGATTTGCTGTTGAGCGCTTACTTGCATGCCTAAAAAGCATAGAAATGCAAGAAGGAAAGTAAATTTTCTCATAATTAAACGGTTTTGGTTAGTAATGGTTAATATGGTTAGAAAGAATTTTAATGGTTTGTAATGGTTGATGGTTCGGACTTTGGGCTATCCGGGGGGTGGGCGACTATCTATTTGGCTTAAAGGCTTCATGTGTTTTATGGTTTTGCAGCGGCAAATTAGAAAGATTTTTTCACACAGCCAAAAAAAAATAACAATTTATTAACGACTACCTGCTTTTTAGGTAAACCAAACACCTTTAAAGGCAGTATATTAAGACTGGAAAAATATGCAAACAACAAAAAAACGCCACATAACATCTATGGCGATTTCTATGAAATGAACTAAAAGGTTTTTTAGCCTGCTTTATTCATGAATTTTCGTCATGAGCACATTCGGCAAGCTCAGTGACCACACGCAAAACGCAATAAGAGAAAGGGAGCGCAGATTTTCGGCGCACAGGAATAGCCGTAGCTATTTTGAGCACCAAAAAGATAGCATTCCTTTCTATTGCAGCGTTTTGGGCGCGTAATAGATAATTTTATGAATAATGCAGCTTAGTTCATATATTTGAGATGCACGTAATAAAAAACAATGAAAGCCAGGGTTGTAGCGAGCTCAAGTACGGAAAACTGGTAATCGCTGAGCATAGAGAGCGGCAAAATAAGCAAAAACAATTGCGCTGCTGTATAAAGGTGAAAACCAACTTTTTTTAAACGGAACATCAGTATAGCGCCCCAAATCGAGACCAGGTACAAAATGAAACCTAAAAGAAAATATCCCTTGCCCCCACTGAAGAGTATTTCTATTCCCGGCATTTTAATCTCCCCATTGTCCACCATTTGAAACATCATATCATAGGACAATAAAACGGACAGATAGGAGAAAGCTACCAAACCGCTTCCGATAAATGTGAGGATACATAAAGCCGTTAAAATATCCGGCCTGAACTTATTGTTCGGCTTATTGCCTTTGGCGTAGTTGGGTGAAAATGGATTCTCCATAAGCAGATTTCAGGGGCACAAAAATATAAAAAAAGCAGTCTGCACGAGCGCAGAACTGCTTTTCATAAAATTTGATGGCCCTTCTAATCAAGAGCACCCACAGTATTTTCAGTTTCTTTGAGGATTGTACAGGCTTTCACCAAATCCTTCATTGTATTATGGTCATTATAAAGTGGACGGTCCACATCGAGGAATCCCACATAATGGCGGATTACTTCTTGAGCTTTCTGTGTTCCCTTACCAAAGTTGTATTCACGGAAATCCAGAGCCTGGGCAGCAGCCATAAATTCAATACCCAAAATGCCGTATGCGTTATCGATAATCTGGAAATTTTTCAGTGCTGTATTCATGCCCATCGAAACAAAATCTTCCTGATCGGCAGCTGCCGGAATGGATTGAATGGAAGCGGGAACTGAAAGGATCCTTTGTTCCACTATTTGCATATCTGCCGTATATTGTGACAGCATCAGCCCGCTGAACATACCTGCGCCTTTGGTCAGAAATGCCGGTAAGCCCACGCTGAGCGCCGGGTTATTGAGGCGGTTCATGCGCCTTTCGGACAGCACACTGACCATAGTGATGCAGCTTCCTGCCATATCCATGGGTACAGCCACCGGTGTTCCCTGGAAATTTGCTCCGCTGAGCTGTATATTTTCATCGGGGAAGAAAATGGGGTTATCCCCCACTCCGTTCAATTCAATTTCCACCTGCGAACGTGCCCAACGCAAAGCATCGTGTGCCGCTCCAATAACCTGCGGCGTTGACCGCATACTATATGCATCCTGCACTTTACATTTAATGCGCCCTTCTGCCAGGTCGCCGCCTTCAACAATTTTGCGGATTGCCTCGGCAGAGCGCACTGCACCGCTGAAGCCACGTACTTCATGAATTTTTGAGGAATAGGGTTTCATATTGGCTTTGAGTGCTTCCAGCGACATCGCGGCAGCTATTTCTGCCTGTTTCAGCCAATTGTTGGCATCGTATAGAAATATTGCGCTCATCGCGGTGAGCACATTACTGCCATTGATGGTAGCCAGGCCATCGCGCGCTTTCAGGCCCGGCACCGGAATTCCAGCTTGTTTTAAGGCTTCGGCACCGTCAAGAAGTTCTCCTTTGTAAAATGCTTTTCCTTCCCCCATCATCAGCAGGGCAATTTGCGACATCGGCGCCAAATCACCGCTCGCTCCAACGGAACCTTTACGGCATACAAAAGGTGTTACGCCCTTATTGAGCATTTCTATTAAAGTAAAAGTAATCTCGGGGCGGCAACCCGAATTGCCATGAGCATGTACATTGCAGCGCCCCAGCATGGCACCCCGAACCCATTCCTCTGGCATGGCTTCGCCGATTCCTGCAGCATGGTTATAAATCAGGTATTTTTGAAAATCCCGTACCTGATCATCATTGAGCACTACTTCCGAAAACTCACCGATGCCGGTATTTACGCCGTACATGATTTCGCCGGCTTCAATTTTATTTTCGAGCATGGCGCGGCATTTTCTGATGCGCTCGAGTGCTTCGGGATGAAGTTCTACTTTTTCGTGATGGCGGGCGACCTGTACAACATCTTCGATGGTCAGTCCCGCACCAGTAATGGTATAAGGCATATCTTTGTTAAGTTTTGGTTATGTTAACAAATTAACAAAGAAATTTGCAGAGGCCAAAATAAAAAATCACCAAGCCATTGAACAAAGGCATTGCAAAGATGTTGGCTGATCATTTATATCACACAAACCCAATTCTGAAAATGAAAATCAAAGAGGAAGAACTGACAGACAATATAAAGCAAAATGCGGCCATGATGCTTTATTTTTATAATGACCATTGTGCCCCCTGTTTGAGCCTGCGTCCCAAAGTAGATGAGCTGGCAAAACAAAAATTCCCGGAGATGAAGTTGGCATTTATAAACTCTGAAGGAAACGAAAGCATTACTGCGCAATACGGCGTTTTTTCCAACCCGACCATCATTGTGTTTTTTGAGGGCAAAGAATACAAACGTTTCAGCAAATATATCAGTACTTCTGAGCTGGAGGAGGCAATTGACCGCCCTTACCAGCTTATGTTCTCATAAAAAAAGCCGCCCGTACGGACAGCTTTTTATATTTGATGTTGTTGTTACTTTTTAATGAGTTTCTGCTTTGCACGGCTTCCGTCTTCATATACTATTTCAACAATATAGCTTCCTGCATTCAGGTTTTCGATATTGATTTCTTGCTTTTGCTGCGCCTTGGATCCGAGGAGTTTTTTTCCACTTAAATCATAGATGCGGAATTCTTTTAAAGATTTTTCCCCACTCAGGCGAATGATATTGGTTGCCGGATTCGGCGAAATCATTAATTCCGGATTCTCAAGATCGGCAACACCAACATTGTGGTCAAAATCCCAGCTTGTGTACATCAGGCCACGGCCATGAGTTGCTGCAAGCACAACATTATCACTTTCCCTCATTTGCAGCATATCGGTGCGCACATTCGGATAATTGATACCACCGGGAGCCCATGTTGGATTTTCCTGATCGAGGTTTTTGCTGATCCAAACACCGGTTTCGGTAGCGATCATCGCTTGTGAAGATCCTTCGGGATGATACAACGCCCAGCGAACAGGAATATCCGGCAGGTTGCCTTCAACATTTTCCCAGCTTTCGCCGCCATCAAAAGTCTGCCAAACCGAAGCCACACCATAATTACTGAAAGTTACCAGCAGATTATCGTCATCGCCATAGGCAACGGCAACAGAGCTGATCGTGGCCACAGGAAAATCATCACCGGTGATTTCGGTCCATTCATAATTATCATTATGGGCATTATCAATACGGAACAGGCGTCCGGATTGTGAGCCAATAAACAATACACTTTCGTCGTCATGGTTTGGAGAAAGCATCAGGCTGGTGAAAGGTACAGTCGTTCCGGTATTCAGGTACATGGCCGATATTCCCTGATCACGCGGCAAACCGTTTATGCGGTATATCTGATCGTTCAGTTCGCCATTAAACCGGCAGGAATTTCCATAAAGTGCGTTTTGTTTGCTGTCGTAAGCCATTGGGTTAACAAATGTCCCGCGGCTCCATTGGTTATAGGACATCAGGTTAATCCCTTCCCAACCGGCAACTGTGGTATAATAAACGGTAGTAATCCAGTTGTTGGGTTCATCCTGATCGAAGAAGCAGTAAGCGCCGTCGCCACCGGTTGTTTCAGATTCCAGCATGTTCATAGGCTCGCCATCGTAACGGAATGTACCATTATCCTGCAAGCCACCAAGGAATACAAGATCTTCGGGATGTAATGCACAGGTATAAAACTGAAGCGTATTAAAACCGGTACTTGATTCAATAAAAGCGGGGCTAACAGAGGAGGCTTCATAAGTAAGGAAAACACCGCCATCAGTAGCAAAGATTGCCTGGTCGGTATTGGCCGGGTTAAAGGCGATGTCGTGCTGGTCGCCATGAACATATTCATCGCCACCGCCATAATACATCAAAGCCCAATCGCTGATCAGGTTCCATGAAGTACCGCCATTAGGCGACATATGAAGATCCAGGCCTCCGGCATAAATATGATTTGCATCTTCGGGATGCACTTTTAAAATCATGGCATGCCACGATAAATAAGCCCAATTCCTTTGTCCGGCGGGCGGCAGGTTAATTTCTTCCCAGGTTTCCCCTTTATTGTCCGAACGCAGGATATACTGGCTTTGATATTTGATAAAGCCATCTGTATCTTCATAGCCCACGGAAATTGCAGCATAAACACGGCCCGGGTCGCTGGGAGCGGATGCAAGGACAACACGCTCGGGATATTTATAGAAGCTTTGCGCAAGAATCAACTGCTGGTAATCGCTGAAAACAGTCCAGCTTCCTTCGGTTCCTTCGGTAGAAGTAAATATTACCGCACCGCCTTTATGGTCAACGGTTGCTGCCGAACCTACGTATAGTTTATTATCGGCACCAATTTCAATATCAGAAACAGCATAAGGAATTTCATCGCCCGGGATAAGCGGCAATACCTGTTCCCAGCTTTCGCCACCATCTTCGGAGCGCCAAAGGCCGTTGGTATTGCTTTCATGGGTTTGACCTTTATAAAAACCACTGGCTGCCGAAGCGTAAATTACACTTTGTCCGTCTTCATTGCGCACAGCGATATCGGTTATGTATTTGAAGCGCTCCGTTGAAGCAAGCAGTTCCCAGTTTTCACCGCCATCCATTGATTTATAAATACCCACGCCAACACCGGAAGATTCGCGGTAGATGGTACGTGCCGTTTCGGCTTCTCCGGTTCCTACATAAAAAACCTGCGTATTATTGGGATCATAGGTAATTACCGATATGGATAGGCTGGCCCACATATCTTCCACGGGAGTCCATTGTGAATCTTCAAAAGTGATGTCATCGTTGTACCAAAGCCCACCGGTTACGGATCCTGACCAAACTTTTGTATGATTGTCATCGTTGGGATCCCACATTACGGTGCGTGTCCTGCCGCCCGAATTTGCTTCAGCATATTCCCATTCCGGCATGGGATCAAAAGTTCTGGTGTGGGCTGCATCGGTCAGCTTTCGTGCTTCGGGCAAACGCTCTACAGGCACCTGCTTTGTAGCCGGATCCATCGTAAGGAAATAATCCCTGATCCCTGCCATCTCGGGCATATCCGGACGTTTTTCCTTGCTTTCCTCCTCTTCGTTTAGTTGAGGGAGATCTTTATAACTGTCCAGCAAAAACTGCTCATAAGCCTGTCGTTCACCGGCTTTATTGTTTTGTGTGTTGTTGCTCTGGTAGAACCAAAAAGAAACACCTGCAATAAGTATTAAACTTGTTGAAATGCTCAGCAATCTTTTCATAAGATATGGTTTTTAGATTTTGAGGGTTGATTAAGTTTACGAAAATACTATATTTTTGTGTTCAGTATCAAGCCAATCGGTTTTAAATTATGTTTTTTTATTAAAATAGGCATGAAACAAAAAATAGTTATTCTCACTGGTGCAGGAATGAGCGCAGAAAGCGGGATAAAAACTTTTCGCGACAGCGATGGGCTATGGGAAAACCACCGCATCGAAGAAGTGGCCAGCCCCATAGCCTGGGCAAATAATCCGGAGATAGTGATGCGTTTTTACAACATCCGCCGCAAACAGCTTTTTGAAGTAGGCCCAAATGTAGCCCATAAAGCTTTGGTGCGCCTCGAAGAAAAGTACGATGTAGCCATAGTAACCCAAAATGTGGATGACCTGCACGAACGGGCAGGTTCAAAAAATGTGCTGCACCTGCACGGCGAGTTAAAAAAAGCCAGAAGCACTGTAGATCCGTCGCTAATTTATGAGATGGATCAATGGGAACTGAAAATTGGCGACAAATGCGAGAAAGGTTCTCAGCTCCGTCCGCATATCGTATGGTTTGGCGAACCTGTGCCCCAATTTGAAAATGCCGTCCGCATTGCAGCTTCAGCTGATATCTTTATCATCATTGGCACATCACTTTTTGTGTATCCGGCTGCCGGACTGATAAATTTCGTTCCACAGGACTGCAAAAAATATTTGGTGGATCCAAAAGCCACACCGGCATCCAGCTATAGCAACCTGGAGATATTACGAGGAACCGCATGTGAAAATGTCCCGGAGCTGGTTGGTGAATTATTGGCCTGATTTATCGTATGCGAGCAAAAAAATTCACTACAGAACAATTACGCGTCAAAGCTATGCGGTATTGCGCCTACCAGGACAGGGCTACGTCCGAACTGAAACGCAAGATGTACGAATGGGGCGCTGATCCAAAGCAAAGCGAGGAGGTCGTTAAAGAAATGCAATACGAACATTTTATTGACGACGAACGTTATGCCCGTAGTTACGTAAGCGGCAAACACCGTTCCAATAAATGGGGCCGTTTGATGATCCGGCAGGGCTTGATACAAAAACAAATTGACCAAAATCTGATCGACGAATCGCTTGGCACATTGGATTATCAGGAATATATCGCAACTTTGCGCGCGCTTTTGAGTAAAAAAGCAAATAGCCTGAAAAATGATCTGAGTTATTATGAAAAAAAAGGGAAGCTGATCCGTTATGCTGCATCCAAAGGTTATGAGCAGGATCTGATTATGAAACTTTCCGATGAAATCATTTCAGCTGAAAACGAATAAAAAGAAATAAACTAGATTATGATTACCACAGAACAATATAATGAGCTAAAAGACAGATTGTTGGCTCTAAGGAGGTATCTTTGACATCGATAAAAAACTAAAAGAAATCGAAGAAGAAGAGCTCAGCAGCCAGCAGCCCGCTTTTTGGGACGACCCCAAAAGTGCCGAAAAAGTCATGAAGAAAATCAAGGACAAAAAGCACTGGACCGATTTATACAAAAAAGTAGAAGAAAGCCTTGAAGAGCTGGGCATTATGCTCGAATTTCACCAAATGGGCGAAGCCAGCGAGGAAGAGTTGGACGCACAGCATGAAAAGAGCCTTCAAAAAATTAAAGACCTGGAATTCATGAATATGCTCAGCAATGAAGAAGACAAGCTGGGCGCCATTCTTGAAATAAATGCAGGAGCCGGTGGCACAGAAAGCAACGACTGGGCCATCATGCTGATGCGTATGTATATGCGCTGGGGCGAGCGGAACAATTATAAAATCAAGGAACTCGACATCCGTGAAGGCGAAGTTGCCGGAATCAAATCTGTTGCACTGGAATTTCAGGGCGATTTTGCTTTTGGTTATCTGAAAGGCGAAAACGGCGTGCACCGTTTGGTACGCATTTCCCCTTTCGATTCGCAATCGCGGCGCCATACTTCTTTTGCTTCCGTTTATGTGTATCCCGTAGTGGACGACAATATCGAAATTGAAATCAACCCGGCCGATATTTCCTGGGACACATTCCGCTCCGGCGGCCCGGGAGGGCAAAACGTAAACAAGGTGGAAACAGCCGTCCGCCTGAAACATGCCCCTTCGGGCTTGATCGTGGAATGCCAGGAAACGCGTTCGCAAGGCCAGAACAAGGAAAAAGCCATGCAGATGCTGAAATCGCAGCTCTACGAAATTGAACTGCGCAAGCAAAAAGAAGCACAAGCCGAAATCGAAGGACAGAAAAAGAAAATCGAATGGGGCTCGCAAATCCGGAATTATGTGATGCAGCCCTATCGCCTCGTAAAAGACCTGCGCACACAGCACGAAACCGGAAACGTGCAGGCTGTGCTCGACGGCGATATCAATGATTTTCTAAAGGCTTATCTTATGGAATTCAGTAAACAGTAAATCTCAATATCATGATCAAAGTTTATCACAACCCCCGCTGCCGTAAATCCCGTGCCGGATTGCAGTATATTCAGGATAAGGGCCTGGAACATGAAGTAATTCTATACCTAAAAGACCAAGCTTTTGACGAAGCCGCTTTGCGCGATATTTTGGAAAAACTGAACATGCAAGCTTCTGAGCTTTTGCGCACACAGGAAGATATCTTTAAAAAAGAAATCAAAGGCAAAGACCTGAGCGAAGATGATATCATCCAAAAGATGATCGACAATCCGCGCATCATCCGCCGACCTATTGTTGAAAAGGGAGATAAAGCTGTAGTAGCAGATCCTCCGGAAAACGCAGAAGCCATAATTTAAATATTATATCGCTGAAAATCCCCCATTGAAAAGGCAAATACAAATAGCAATCCTTGCTTCCGGCATTTGGTTGGCTTCCTGTTCGGACATGAAAACCGACAAAAAGGAGCAGCCACAAACAAAGGAAAGTACGGCGCTTGTGGCACAAAAAGAAGAGCCCGGCACAGTGGTGAAGCATGCCACCCTTGTATTTGTCTATCCCGACAGCACCTTCCGGCAACAGTACATCAGCAAATACGGACAAGAAAGCTGGTTCCGTTTCAGCGATTCCTTAGGCGCTGCATTTTTTCAAAAAAAGGCCTGGTGTGCCAAACAGCAAATTCCGGTTTTGAGCAGCGACACACGCTACATCAGGTTTAAGCTGGGCGGCGAGGAAATCACATTCGACCAAAGACTGTTAAAAAACAGCAGCGGCAGTATTATATTCGATGGTTTTCATCCTCCGCAAATCCTTTCGCAAAATACTTTTGAAGAAAACAGCATGGCTCTATCGCCGGTAAAGCAAGTGCCGGAGCAAGAACCTGTACAAAAAAGCAATGGCTTCAGCGAAGAAATCCTTGAAAAAGAAATTGCATCCATTGAAGAAGAAAAGCTCCAGCGCCCAAAAGACAGCCTGTTTTATCTTAATCTGCTCCCACAAATCTCCGGCATACCCGATCCTGTAAGTTTAAAAAGAGCTTTGCGCGAGCGTCCCCTTCCGGAAATACCGCTTTATGATATTTCAAGGCTTAATCCGTCTATTGTTTTGAAACTGGTGTTCGAGAACGATATTTTCAGCAATACCGACCGCTATTTCACCAATGGCAGCCAGATCCGCTTGTACAATCCGGCCTTTGCCAACTGGCTGGGTGCCGGGCTGTTTATCCCTTATGGAAGATATGCCACGCACACATACGGCCTTGGCATTGTGCAAAACATCTATACGCCTTCCACCACAAAAACCGGGGGGATTTTATATGGTGACCGGCCCTATTCGGGCGTTTTGTACCTTTCGTGGTCACGCAGCAGCTACGACCTCAAACGCAGGCAATACCTTGATGCAGAAATCAATGCAGGTGTTATCGGCCCGGCATCCGAAGCGGAATTTGTGCAAAGCCTGGTGCATAATGTTGTTCCCACCAATGACGAACCTCTCGGGTGGGAATATCAGATTCAAAATGATGTGGTTCTGAACTATGACCTCTGGTTTGAAAAACAGTGGTTCCAAAAAGGGAAGTTCTCAGCCAATACCGCGCTGGGCGCACAAATCGGAACACTATACGATAAGGCACGTTTTGGCGCATCACTGCATTTTACTCCTGCCGGAAATAAATTTCAAACCGGTAACGCAAGGCTTCTGCGCGCTCCGGTTGGGCAAATCAACTGGAACCTCTATGCCGATCTGCAAGGCAGCCTGAATGTTTTTGACGCAACACTTCAAGGCGGCATGTTCAATAAAAGCAGCGTGTACACCCTAAAGCCAAGCGAGATTGAAGATATAAATTTCAAAATTCAGGTTGGTGGGACTTTTTATTACAAATGGCTGGGGTTCCGGGCCTTTCAAAGTATTTTGAGCCCTGAAATCACCGGGGGCAAATATCATTTCTGGGGAAGTTTTGAGCTGCTTTTCTTTATAGATTAATATCACACCAACATTTATTCATAATAAATCAATCTTTCTGGCAAAAAATGTAATTTTGCTCCCTGTTCTTATATTATATAAAGGCATCGCTTTGATATGAACAAAGAAACACAGGCGGTGTTGAGCTTTATCAGGTTGCACCTGAAGTAAATTGCATTAGAAATACTATGGAAGAAAAGGACAAAATAATTCATGAAGTAACCCAAAGCGACTATAAATACGGCTTTGTTACCGATATAGAATCCGACCAGCTGCCCAAAGGGCTGAATGAAGACATCATCCGCGAGATCAGTAAGCGAAAAAACGAACCCGACTGGATGTTGCAATATCGTTTGGACGCTTTCAAAACCTGGCAGGAGATGGAAGAACCCGACTGGGCACACCTAAAATACCCAAAAGTTGATTATCAGGATATTATCTATTATTCTGCCCCAAAGAAAAAAGAAGGCCCCGAAAGCCTGGACGAAGTGGATCCCGAACTGCTCAAAACATTCGATAAACTGGGCATCAGCTTAGAAGAGCAAAAAAGGCTGACCGGTGTTGCGGTTGATGCCGTGATGGATTCTGTTTCGGTGAAAACCACTTTCTCGAAAACACTCGAAAAGCACGGGATTATTTTTATGGCTTTTAGCGAAGCGGTTCAAAAGCATCCCGAACTGGTCAAGAAATATATGGCCACCGTTGTTCCACCCAAAGATAATTATTTTGCGGCGCTCAATTCTGCTGTTTTCAGCGATGGCTCATTCTGCTACATCCCGAAAGGCGTTCGCTGCCCCGTTGAGCTCAGCACTTATTTTCGCATCAACGCAGCCGGAACAGGACAGTTTGAACGCACTTTGATTGTGGCCGACGAAGGCAGCTACGTAAGCTATATGGAAGGCTGTACAGCGCCACAACGCGATGAAAATCAATTGCATGCAGCTATTGTGGAAATTGTGGCCATGAAAGATGCCGAAGTAAAATACTCCACCGTACAGAACTGGTATCCCGGTGATAAAAACGGCAAAGGCGGAATTTATAATTTTGTGACCAAACGCGGCATTTGCAAAGGCAGCAACTCAAAAATATCGTGGACACAGGTAGAAACCGGAAGTGCCGTTACCTGGAAATATCCCAGTTGTGTGCTGATTGGCGACAATTCCGTTGGCGAATTTTATTCTGTTGCCGTTACCAATAACTATCAGCAGGCCGACACCGGCTCCAAGATGATCCACATTGGCAAAAACACCAAAAGCACCATCATCAGTAAAGGCATCTCTGCCGGCCACAGCAACAACAGCTACCGTGGATTGGTAAAAGCGACCAAGCGTGCCGAAAATGCACGGAATTTCTCGCAATGCGACAGCCTTTTACTGGGCGATAAATGCGGGGCACATACTTTTCCCTACATCCAAACAGAAAATCAATCCAGTATTGTGGAGCACGAAGCCACAACATCAAAAATATCTGACGACCAGCTTTTCTATTGCTTGCAGCGTGGCATTGACACCGAAAGTGCCATTGGCCTTATCGTAAACGGCTACGCCCGCGAAGTGCTCAACAAGCTCCCGATGGAATTTGCTGTTGAAGCACAAAAATTACTGGCCATCAGCCTTGAAGGAAGTGTTGGTTAAACTAAAAAAAATCATAGCAAAATGTTATTACAGATAAAAAACCTACATGCGTCGATCGACAATAAAGAAATCCTGCGCGGAGTAAACCTCAATGTAAACAAAGGGGAAGTACACGCCATTATGGGCCCCAACGGAACAGGGAAAAGCACGCTGGCCAGCGTTATTGCAGGCCGCGACACTTTTGATGTTACGGGTGGTGAAGTCATTTATCAGGGCAAAGACCTGCTGGAAATGGAACCTGAAATCCGTGCCCGTGAAGGAATTTTTCTTGGTTTTCAGTATCCGGTGGAAATCCCCGGCGTGAGCATTACCAATTTTATGCGTACTGCCATAAACGAACACCGCAAATATCACGGACTGGAAGCCCTTAATGCCGGCGAATTTTTGCAGTTGATGAACGAAAAGAAAAAACTTGTCGAAATCCACAGCAAACTTACCAACCGTTCCGTAAACGAAGGCTTTTCCGGCGGTGAGAAGAAACGCAATGAAATCTTCCAGATGGCCATGCTGGAGCCAAAACTCGCCATACTCGACGAAACTGATTCCGGCCTGGATATCGATGCACTGCGCATTGTAGCCAACGGTGTGAACAGCCTCCGCTCCAAAGAAAATGCAACCATTGTCATTACGCATTATCAGCGTTTGCTCGAATATATCGTACCCGATTATGTGCATGTGCTTTTTGATGGGCGCATCGTGAAATCCGGCGGCAAAGAACTTGCGCTGGAGCTGGAAGACAAAGGTTACGAATGGATCAAAAAAGAGGGCCTCGCCTGATCCGAAAGGAAATGCTCATGAAAATCACAAACAAAAACCATAATAAGCTCAAAGGCAAACTCATGGCACTTTATGCCGCACAACGCGACAAACTTGCAGCCATGAACGGCGAGGAGCTTTTGCAATTGCGCGATAAAGCTATTGCGTATTTCGATAAAAATGGCTTTCCGGATGAGAAAACCGAAAGCTGGCGCAATACAGATATCAGCGAATATCTGGATTTGGATTATCAGTTCCATCAAAATCCACCTCAGGGCAAAGTCAATGTGGAAGAATTCTTTCAGTGCGACCTGCACCATTTCGACACTTTTATGGCCACCGTGGTCAATGGATGGTTTGTGCAGAAAGACGGCCCGATGCAAACACTGCCCAGCGGCACTATCATTGGCGGGCTGCGCGATGCCATGAAAGAATTTCCTGAACTGACGCATAAGCACCTGACACGATATGCCACATGCTCTGATAATAGTTTCGGAGCGCTGAACACCGCACTTTTTCAGGATGGGGTTTTTATCTATGTGCCCGACAATACCGAAGTAACCAAACCGCTGCAAATGGTGAACATCCTCAATAGTGATGAACAGCAATTTGTGCAAACACGCAACCTCATTATTGTTGGGAAAAACAGCAAACTCACCCTGGTGCATTGTGATGATGCACTGAACCAGAACCGCTCCTTCGCCAATACGGTTACAGAAGTTTTTGTAGATGAAAACGGAGAAATGGATCATTACAAACTGCAGAACCTGAACAATCAGTCGGCTTTGGTCAGCCAGAACTGTTTTCACTTATCGAAAGACAGCAGGCTCAGCACAAATTCCATTTCGCTCAATGGCGGCATCATCCGCAACGAAAGCCGTGTTGCCCTTACCGGCAGTGGCGGCAGCGCAGACGTGCTCGGTCTTTACCTGATGGACAAAAACCAGCATATCGACAATCAGGTGTATGTGGATCATCAAGTGGATAACTGCTACAGCAATGAACAGTTTAAAGGCATTTTGGATGATTATGCCAGTGCCGTTTTCAATGGCCACATCCATGTTGCCCGCGATGCACAAAAAACCAATGCATTCCAGAACAGCCGCAACATCCTGCTTACCGACAAAGCGCGCGTAAACGCCAAGCCTTTCCTGGAAATTTATGCCGATGATGTAAAATGCAGCCACGGAGCAACTGTTGGCCAGCTTGATAAAGAAGCACTTTTTTACCTGCGTTCGCGCGGTATCAGCACCGATAATGCCCGCATGCTGCTGATGTATGCCTTTGCTGCAGAAATCAGCAATAAAATCAAAATTGAATCCCTGCAGATACAAATTGATGACATGATCAAAAAGCGCCTGCGCGGAGAACTCAGCATTTGCGAACAGTGTGTGCTCAACTGCCGAAACCCCGAACAACCTCTTGAATTTAAAATAGACCCTGACAAAATATAATGCTCAGCGAACAAGAAATAGCCAATATCCGAAAGGATTTTCCCATTTTGGAAAGGGAGGTGTACGGCAAAACCCTCGCCTATTTTGATAATGGCGCAACCACCCAAAAGCCCTTACAGGTAATTAACCGCATCAGGGATTATTACCTGAACGAGAATGCCAATATCCATCGCGGAAATCATTACCTCAGCAATTTAGGAACAGATGCTTTTGAGGCCGCACGAGAATATTGCCGTGCACATATCCATGCCGCAGACACGAAAGAAATCATTTTCACCAAAGGCACGACCGAAAGCATCAATATGGTGGCTTCCGGACTGGTTCATCTGATAAATGAGAATGATGAAATCCTGATCAGTACCATGGAACATCATTCCAATATTGTTCCCTGGCAAATGCTCTGCGAAAAAACAGGCGCCAAACTAAAGATAATTCCACTCAACGAAAAAGGAGAACTGGATTTAACTGCTTTTGAAGCATTACTGAACGAGAAAACCAAAATCCTGGCCATTGCGCATATTTCCAATGTTTTAGGAACGGTTAACCCCGTAAATGAACTCTGCAAAAAAGCGCGCGCTTTCAACTGTATCACACTGGTGGATGGTGCTCAGGCTATTGCTCATTCCGCTGTTGACGTTCAGGAAATAAACTGCGATTTCTATGTTTTTTCAGGCCATAAAGCCTATGCCCCAATGGGCTGCGGTATTCTTTACGGCAAGAAGGAAATGCTCGAAAAGCTCAGTCCATGGCAGGGCGGTGGGGAAATGATCGACCAGGTGAGTTTTGAAAAAACCACCTATAACGAGCTGCCCTTTCGGCAGGAAGCCGGAACGCCCAATGTTGAAGCCGTTTTGGGCATGGAAGAAGCCCTGAAATACATCAACAATATTGGTCTGGAGCATATCGCTGCACGCGAAAAGCAATTGCTTGATTATGCCACATCCGAAATGGACCGGATTGGCGGCATCAGCATCATTGGCCAGGCCAGCGAAAAAGCCAGCGTTTTGTCGCTTTTGGTGGATGGCGTGCATCCTTATGATGCCGGAACCATTATTGATCATTTAGGCATTGCCGTACGCACCGGACATCATTGCGCACAGCCCCTGATGGATTCTCTGGAAATTCCCGGGACAATTCGCGCTTCTTTTGCATTTTATAATACCTTTGAAGAAATTGACCGCCTCGTTCAGGCAATTGAACGGGTAAAACAAATGTTTCTGTAAAAATGAGTATCAAAGAAACCGAAGAACAAATCATTGAAGAATTCAACAGCTTCGATGACTGGATGGACAAATACAATTACCTGATTGAAATGGGCAAAGCTGTTCCGCCCATCAAAGAAGAATACAAAAAGCCCGAAAACCTAATCAATGGTTGCCAGTCGCGGGTATGGCTGCATGCCGAATATAACGATGGTTTGGTACATTTCACCGCCGACAGCGATGCTGTGATCACCAAAGGTATTGCCTGGCTGCTCATCCGTGCGTTGAACAAAAACACCCCCGACGATATTATTAATGCTGATATGGGTTTTTTGGATGAAATCGGCTTAAAAGAACATTTGTCGCCAACCCGAAGCAATGGTTTGGTGAGCATGTTGAAGCAGATGAAGTTTTATGCGATGGCGTTTAAGGCCAAATCCTAATTAGTGCTTGTCCATAATGTCCGATCTCAGCGTTATTCTTGGTATTGAAACCAGTCATCCCGTACTTACGGGACTCCTTATTTTCAATACCAAGAATGCCTCGACCTCGAACATTCTGAACCAGAAACCTGACTTTATAGACAGACACTAATTAGAGTTCGTCTATAAAGTCCAACTTCTGCGTTGTTGCTCAAAATCCAAATCCTCAAATACTTGAGTATTATCCGGTTTGGATTTTTCACACGCCTTGAATTTGAACTTTATAGAGCAAACTCCCGACATTATAGACAAACTAATTGGTTTCTGTTTATAATGCCTCCCGAAGCTTCGGGATTATTCTTGTTCTGAACCCGAATCTGCTTTCTTGCTTAAATTCCAATAAAAGTTGGCAACGTTTAACCACAGAAAAACACAAACATTATGGATATCAAAACAATAGAACGCGAAGTGATTGAGAACATGAAAACGGTTTTCGATCCGGAAATCCCGGTGAATATTTATGACTTGGGGTTGATTTATGAAGTAAAGGTAACGCCAAAGGATGAGGAAAACCATAAGGTATTCATCCTGATGACGCTGACCAGCCCGAATTGTCCGGTAGCGGAATCGCTTCCTGCTGAAGTTCGCGCCGCTGCTGCCCGCACCAAATATGTGGACGAAATAGAAATCGAGCTCACTTTTGAACCCTCCTGGGACAAGGAAATGATCAGCGAAGAGGCTAAGCTGGCTTTGGGAATGTTGTAACAAGAAACAAACGGAAATAGAAAAGCCGGGAATCTAAGATTTCCGGCTTTTTTTGGTTTCATAAAAAAGTTCCACATTAAATGGAATTTTTGAATAATTTTGCTTTCTAACCTGAGACAATTGAAATTAATTCGTAAGAACATATTACTAAAATTAAAAAAGAAAAACCTGGGAAATCAGAAGCTGGCTAAAGCTATTGAAAGAATAGTTTCTGATATTGAAAATTCCGATTGGCAGAATAAACTGGAGCTTATTGAATCAAAGCCAGATGCTGATCATGTTCATAATGAAGATTTTTTCTTTTTCAACATAAATGTGCATCGAACCTGCTTTATTCATGCTTTAAATTCAGGTCAGATGTGAGGCGTCTAAAGCTGAAGATATAGTCGCCTATTTCAAAGCTTTAGCAACGAAGCAGATGGCCTGAAGTTAATGCACTAGTAAAATGCAAACAAATTCAATTTCAGGATATAAATTTAATTAACACTTAAATTTAAGCTGCTTACATTATTTTGTTTGCATTTTATGAATAGAGCAGGCGAACATTAATTTTGGTAGTATTTACGGATCAATATGCTGAAATCATCTGGGCAGGAAACCATGATGAATATGATAAGATTTTCAAGGGAAACAAAAAGACTATAGAAACATGGCTTCGCAGGCATGGTAAAATCGAATAAACATGAGCAGATTAAATATAAACAACATACTATCAATCAAAGAATTAAAAGCAGAACTCGAATTTGAAGAAGCGAGTTCACTACAAGGGCGCCTAAGATGGATGTCGAAAGAAAACCATTCTCTAAAGATCATTCATCAACATCTGATTTCTCTGATTGAAGATTATGAAAACAAGTATTGGAGTAAAGAGGACGAAATCAATGATGAACAAATAAAGGAAAGCGAAAATGCTGTAGCAATTGTCAATGCGGAATCCTTTTTCATTCAGAAACGCAAAAACCTGATAAAAAACAAGCTTAAAGAAAATAAACTTTCCCAAAAAGACCTGGCAAAAATTTTAAGGCACAGACCCAATTATATGTCGGAATTAATTAATGGTGTCCGCCCGTTCTCCCGTGATGATATCATCATAATCCATAGGCTCTTTGAGCTGGATCTCAAAGATTTAATCCCTCCGTTTTTAAAGAATGAGGTAGCCAAACATATTAACGCTACCTTAAAAACTATTAAAGGAAATAAAGCACGGCTGAAACGCAGTGACTTTGAGCATACGACATAGCAGATTGCTTAGAAATCACACTCATGTTGCCCTCAAAAAAATCCACTACCATCTAATCAAAACTGATGGAGATATTTAATTGCCCACCAAGTCCTTGATTGATAATTTTTTGCAAAGTGGAAAAACGAATATCTTTTAGGTCTCGCTCTAATCTGGATATATAGGATTTATTGGTTCCTGATAACTCAGCAAGTTTTTCCTGTGTTAATCCTTTTTGCTTTCGCGCTTGCTGAATTAATACACCCAATTTAAAAGCATCGTATTCGTGCTCAAATTGATCTCTTTTTGCCGTTCCTTTTTCGCCGATCTTTTCATCAATGAAATGATCAAGACTTTTTAAATTATTGCTTTTTGTCATAATATTCCTTTCTGATTTGCTTCGCTCTCTCAATCTGTTGTTTTGGCGTTTTCTGACTCTTCTTTTGAAACCCATGACCAACTACAACGATTTTATCCTTATCAAAAAAACAAAAGATTCTAAAAATATTACTGCCAACCTGTACCCGAATTTCAAACAGTCCTGAAGTGTTTTTCAGATGCTTCAAATACTTTTGTGGCACCTCTTCCAATTCTTCAATAAGCCGCAAAGTCCAAAGAATTTTCTTTTGAACTATAATGCTTTGACGATTGTAAAATTCACTAAAATAGAGTTCGTCTATAAAGTCCAACTTCTGCGTTGTTGCTCAAAATCTAAATCCTCATATACCCTAGTATACTGCGGTTTAGATTTTTCACACGCCTTGAATTTGAACTTTATAGATCAAACTCTCGACATTATAGACAAGAACTAAAATAGTCTTTAAAGAAAAAGAGTTCACGTTTCTTAAGCATCTGACAAAAATACGAAAAGTTGTCCTATCAAGCAACTTTTTTATAAAACAGCTGGATTAAATCCTATTCTAATAATTATTCTGATTTCCGGATCTGAAACAAGCATGATAAAAATAATCATTAACATCGTTCTGCTGAGCTTTGTCGAAGTACAAGACAATGATTGTAGCGTCCTGATTTTGGTTGACTCTTTTTTCTTCTTTCCGGGGATCCCCGGAAAGAAGAAAAAAGAGTTTGTTCGACAAATATATTAATTCAATTTTTCTAATGCCTCTTCTGGACGCTTTCTGTAATAAGTTTTCCAGCACCTTTTAAGTTCTCCAGTTTTTTGATGAGCCTTCTCTGGGGTCATCATTTCGACACTTCTGTGTGGGCGCTTTGTATTATAGAAGTTTATAAATTGGGGAAGTTCTTTTTTGGCTTCGGCCAAACTACTGAATGATATGGTTTTGTCATTGGTAAATTCTTCTTTTATTGTTCGGTTAACACGTTCTGCAATAGGGTTTTCCAGTGGATCCCCATTTTCCGTCATGCTAATTGCCATACGGCATTTATTAAGGTGTTTGATGTATTTGTCGCAACAATATTGGACGCCCCGGTCTGAATGATGGATACACCCATGTGCATTTAGCCCTCGTGTGGCTTTCTTTAAAGCCCTCAATGCGCCGGTAGCTTCTAATGAGCCACTAACATCAAAACCAACTATTTTGCGAGAATACATATCTGTAACAAGGGATAGATAAGCAAAACTGTCATTGCCCTTGATCCAAACATAGGTTATATCTGAAACCAATACCTGAGAAGGGCCATTGGGAATTAAACCTCTTATCAAATTCGGATACTTGTGATAATGATGATAACTGTTTGTTGTATAAGCCCTGCGCTTTGATTTTCTTAACAACAGACCATGCCTGCGCAACAAATCATAGAAACGGTCTCGCCCTATGCTGATATTGTGGGCTTTTAAGTCTTCTTGCAAGCTGCAAAGCAAGTTCCTGCCACTCCCTTTTTTCCATAACCTTCGTTTTGATTTTATCAGTTCAATAATTATGTCTTCCTGGTAAATAGATTCTTCATTATGGCGAATATTCTTGTAATATGCCTGTTTGCTATAGCCAAGCAGTCCGCAAAGGTCTTTGATTGTTGCCCTCGAACCTTTGTCTGCTTTTAGTTGTTGGACAGCTTGGCTCCATACTTTTTTCTGATATCAATTTTTAATTCTTCTTCTGCTACATCCACCATCTTTTGCCACAGGTCGGCCCTGAGCTGCTCCTTCTTTAACTGAGCTTGAAGGTCCCTGATCTCCTGATCCTTATCTATTTTTTGTTTCTTGTTTTCCATTAGCTCTGGATTTATTTGGGATATGCCCCCTTCTCTGTAATTCGATTGGCCACTAAACTGGCGAATCCAGTACAAAATTGCACAATTACTCTGAATACCGTAAATACGCCGCGCCTCTTCTTTGCTGTACTTACCTGATAACACTTCTTTAACTACACGAAGCTTGAAATCTTCTGGGTAGTTCATCTTTGTTCTTCTCTTCATTTTAATCCTTGATTTAGTTGACTTCTAATTGTAATTCTGGTCAACCTATATCAGGACTATACAGATTATTTTTCATCATGCGGTTCTCCCGCAGGTGCGGGAACCTTTGAAAAATAAAAAATAAACGGATGAATCACCACATTTTAGAACCAGACACAAAAAAAACCGGAAATTTTAGTAATCCCGGCTTTTTCTATAAAAGCTCCATTTATCACGAAATCGGATCATATAATAAACCAGAAAAGATAAGGCTTCCCAAATAATTTGGTATTATAAAATTACAAAATCAATAATTTTATATATCTTTGAAACCAACTAATAACCAAACAAAGTAATTCATATAACTTAACTTTTCCATCACTCCAGTTATAAAGAATATAATTAAGTAATGGAACAATAAAGCCTAATTACCATATTATTAAGAAATTATAAGTTAAAATATTCCATTAAACTTATCGATCATGAAGCCTTTAATAAGCCTCCTTTTCTCTACATTCTTGCTTATGAACATTTATGCTCAAAATGACACCATTCTTATTGTCGGAAAAATTATCGACCACATGGCAATGCCTGTATCAAATGTCCATGTGCAAAACCTCAACAAAAAAACAGGCACAACAACAAATCCAAGCGGCTTTTTTTATATAATCAGCGATACCTTCCCAATAGAGATAAAAATAAGCGCCCTGGGATTCGAAGATAAACTCCTGAGCATTTCAAAAAAAGATTATGAAAATATTGAAAACTACCTGAGCATCCACCTAATCAGAAAAGTATATAGCCTTGAGGAAGTTAATATTAACGACACAAAACCTAAAGAAATTCTGTCAAACAGGAGTCATCGAACGATTTTAGATTTTAAGATTTTTGGCAACAAATTAATTGTATTGCTGAAACAAGGCCGAAACAGAAAACTCAGAGTTATTGATATTGACTCGTCAACACATTTTGAGCGAAGCATACATATTAAAGCAAATGAACTGTTCGAAGATTGTATGGGCAACATCCACCTGTTTACCGAAGACTCCTGCCATCAAATGATGCTGGATTTAACAGATTCGGTTATTTTCTTTCACAAGCCATGCTCCAAACAAAAATTTAATTCGAGTTTGGGAAACTGTGCCGGCTATATTAATGACCATTTCATTTTTAAATCATTCCACAAACATAATCAGCAAATAACTTATTGGCATATAGAGAATAAAATCAAAAAGCCATTCTATAATGTCCATAATAAAGCCCGGGAAATATTTGCGCAGGACTTACTAAATGACAAGAATGAATTAATAAGAAAATATGGTTACATCAATGAAATGGGAGATATTTCAGTAGCGGAGTTGCAAATAATGAGAAGAATAAAGCATTTGGAATGGAGCTATAAATATATTGGCAGTATCCCGGCCTATAACCCTCTCTTTGTTGCTTCGGATACGGTGCTGGTCTTTGATAACCTCAAACATGAAATTGTATTTTTCGATAATTCTTTCTCATACCTGAAAACTGTACAGATGGCCTATCAAACAAAAAATAGCAAGAAAGCTTTCCATGACGATGCAACAGGCAAAATATATCTTGAAAGCATATCCGTTGCCAGTAATGAATTCTATGAAATTGAACCAAGCACGGGCAAAATCCTAAAAACAATTAAAATCGACAATTGCATTTACCCCGGGAAAGTCTGCTTTTACAGGGATAAGATCTACTACATCAATAATAGCCTTGGCAAAACCCCGGTTTTAAGCGTTTTAGCCATTGAATAATAAGCATGAACCCATTAATCCAAACAGCCGAAATCACACCAATGAATGATATACCCATCTCATTGTAAAATCCAACTTAAGATGAAAAAAATATTACTCCTCAGCGCAATCCTGATCTTCACCCATCAACTGCTACTATCACAAAACAATACCGTGGTCAAAGGAACCGTAATTGAAGAAAATACCGGTCAGCCATTGCCCAATGTAGCCATCCAAATTTGGCCGGGCAGTAAATTCGGAAGCATAAGCAACAAAGAAGGAAGGTTTAAAATCAACACAGACAAAGATAGCATAACATTGAAGTTCTCTCACATCTCGTCCGTGCCGAAGCTATTAAAAATCAATGCCAAAGCCGTATCAGACTCCAACATCCTTGTTACATTGAGTCCGTTTTCATACACCCTAGATGCAGTGGAAATCAGTGAAGAGAGATATGAAACGATCTACAAAAAACCCAATCAATCGGTTATTGATTATGAAATTTACGATCACCGCATCTACTTCCTGCTGAAAGATTACTCCAATAGGAAATACCAGCTGATTTCGGTTGATGAAAACCTTAGGGACACAATCTTTAGCACTCCTCCCGGCAAGCCCAGGGGAATTATTATTGATTTCTATGGCAACCTGGATATTGTTTCAAAATCGAATTGGGTTTATCAGATAATCATTGAAAACGGCCAGATGAACTATCTGGAACCTTTCAATTATTCAAAACTCGAAAAAGTAAATGAACTGTACGATTTTAAAATTGATAGCAATTATTATTTTTCTGAATTCCAAACAAAAATAAAAGACAAAATTAATTATGGTAAAATAAATAAAAAAAGTAAGAAGATTTTCTGTTCACTATTTGATGAGGATAAGATAAACTATTTTTATGATGAAATGAGATTTTTGAGTTTGATTAATAAGTGTTATTCAGCTCCACCTGGAGAAAAAAGAAGGGATATAGTTACAAAGCTTTATGACAGGCAAGAGATAAACTTCACGGTAAACTTTATGTATAACCACATTTCAAACGCCTTTTTTCATATAAATGACAGTATATACATCATAGATAATATTAAAAACAAGCTATTGAAATTTGATAAAAACGGAAAATTGATTGCAAGTACAGATATAACTTATACTTCTGATGACAGCAAAGCGGATAAGCTTCTAGAAAAAGAAGAAGGGCGGATATGGAAGGACAAGGCATTGATAGACAACTGCAATAACGGAAAAGCATATTTTTTATGGAAAGAGGGTGCAAAAACCGATCTATACAGCCTTGATCTTAGCGGTGGCAAGATCTCATTTATTGAAACACTGCCCCATGTTTTCCCCATTAAAATAAAGGTATATAACAACACCATTTATTATTTATACCAAAAGATTGGCAACAGCAGGAATTATGGTTTGTATAGAACAGAGATAGATTAGGGACAAGAAGCTTACAAATATACCAACCACAAAACCAATAAAAATGAAAAAAATATTCTTGACTTTAACACTTCTGATTTTCATCCAACAGGTACTTCATTCTCAAAGCACTCCTGTTATTAGAGGAACCGTAATTGAAGAAAATACCGGTCAGCCATTGCCCAATGTAGCCATCCAAATTTGGCCGGGCAGTAAATTCGGAAGTATAAGCGACAAAAAAGGAAGGTTTAAAATCAACACAGACAAAGATAGCATAACATTGAAGTTCTCTCACATCTCGTCCGTGCCAAAGCTGTTAAAAATCAATGCCAAAGCCGTGTCAGACTCCAACATCCTTGTTACATTGAGTCCGTTTTCATACACCCTAGATGCAGTGGAAATCAGTGAAGAGAGATATGAAACGATCTACAAAAAACCCAATCAATCGGTTATTGATTATGAAATTTACGATCACCGCATCTACTTCCTGCTGAAAGATTACTCCAATAGGAAATACCAGCTGATTTCGGTTGATGAAAACCTTAGGGACACAATCTTTAGCACTCCTCCCGGCAAGCCCAGGGGAATTATTATTGATTTCTATGGCAATCTGGATATTGTTTCAAAATCGGGTTCTGTTTATCAGATAATCATTGAAAACGGCCAGATGAACTATCTGGAACCTTTCGACTATTCAACACTCAAGAAAGTAAATGAACTATACGATTTTAAGATTGATAGCAATTATTATTTTTCTGAATATAAGACAAAAATCAATGATAAAATCTGCTACTACACAATAAACAGGAGTAGCAAAAATATGTTTCACACAATTATAGACGAAAAGAAAGTTGATTATATCTTTCAAGAATTACGTTTTCTATTGCCAAAGGAATATTTTAACCTTGGGGCTCTTCCAGGAGATGAGAGAAGAGCCTATATTAACAATATGTATGACAATCACGAAATTACCTTCGATCTAAATTATCATTACAACAACATATGGAATGTATTCTTCAATATTGAAGACGAAGTATATATCATTGATAACATCAAAAACAAGCTATTAAAGTTTGATAAAACCGGCAAGTTCGTCTCAGAGCTCAACATAACACACAGCAATGATGATGAAAAAGCTTTTAAATTGCTGGAAATGGAAGAAGGGCGGATATGGAAGGACAAGGCATTGATAGACAACTGCAATAATGAAAAAGCATATTTTTTATGGAAAGAGGGTGCAAAAACCGATCTATACAGCCTTGACCTTAACGGTGGCAAGATCTCATTTATTGAAACACTGCCCCATGTTTTCCCCATTAAAATAAAGGTATATAACAACACCATTTATTATTTATACCAAAAGATTGGCAACAGCAGGAATTATGGTTTGTATAGAATGGATTTGGAATAAAACAAGCCCTGCTAATAATCATGTATCTTATGTCACCTTCAAAAATAATTGCAGCCCACAAAAAAAGCCGGAAATTTTAGTATTCCCGGCTTTTTTTTTAGAATTGAATTAAACGCCCTCCACCAAAGCATCGGGTATATCCAACTTCACTTTTTGCAGGAATGCCACGGCATTTTCGATATGATCGTGCATCACGGTATCATTATCAATAAAGGGCACATCCTTGCGGAATTCGCTCACAATATTTTCGAGGAATGGAGAGCTCTTTGCCGGACGGCGAAACTCCAGTCCCTGTGCTGCATTGAACAGCTCAATAGCCAAAATACGTTCCAGGTTTTTCACCACGCGCAAAGCTTTCGTTGCGGCATTGGCACCCATGCTCACATGGTCTTCCTGTCCTTGTGATGACTCAATGCTGTCCACCGATGCCGGTGTGGCCAGTTGCTTGTTTTGGCTTACGATACTGGCAGCCGTGTATTGAGGAATCATAAAACCGCTGTTGAGACCGGGTTTTGCCACCAGATATCCGGGCAGGCCGCGTTTTCCGGCAACAAGCTGATACGTCCTGCGCTCACTGATATTGCCAAGCTCGGCAAGTGCAATGGCCAGGTTATCCAAAGCCAGGGCCAATGGCTGACCGTGGAAATTACCGCCCGAAACAATCAGGTCATCCTCCGGGAAAATCATGGGATTATCCGTAACCGCATTGATTTCGCAGCTGAAAACATAAGCCACATAATTAAATGAATCTTTAGACGCACCATGCACTTGTGGGATACAACGGAAGGAATAAGGATCCTGGACATGTTCTTTTTTGCGCTGGATCAGCTCACTGCCTTTCAGTAGGTTACGGATACGTTCCGCCGTTTTGATCTGTCCTTTATGGTTGCGGATTTGGTGCAATTGATCAAAGAAAGGCTCGATGCGCCCATCGAATGCATCAAGGGAAATACTACCAATTACATCGGACAACATGCTGAGGCGGAATGTTTTGAGCAGGCAATACACGCCAAAAGCACTCATAAACTGGGTTCCGTTGAGCAAAGCCAATCCTTCTTTTGATGCCAGCCGAACCGGTTTCCAGCCAAATTCTTTGAGCACATCTTCCGATTTCATGCGCTTGCCTTTGAAATCTACTACCCCTTTTCCAATTAAAGGCAATGAAAGATGGGCCAATGGCGCCAAGTCGCCGGAAGCACCCAGTGATCCCAATTGATAAACCACAGGCAGGATTCCTTCATTGAAAAAGGCAATCAGGCGTTCAACAGTTTGGAGCTGCACTCCGGAATGGCCATAGGAAACGGATTGAATTTTCAGCAGCAGCATCAGGCGCACAATTTCCTGAGGCACTTCTTCGCCCGTACCACAGGCATGCGACATCACCAGGTTTTCCTGGAGCTGGCTCAGTTCTTCTTTAGAGATTTCAATATTGCACAGGCTGCCAAATCCGGTATTGATACCGTAAATAGGCTCTTCCTGGCTTTGCATTTTATTATCGAGATAATTGCGGCAATCTGTTATACGTTTACGTGATTCTTCAGAAAGCTCAAGTTTTTTACTATCGTTGAGAATATCAAAAATACTTTGAAATGTCAGCTTCTCAGGGCTGATCAAATGGGTTTGAGACATGATATGTTAAAATATAAGTTTATAATACAAAAATACGCAAGGGCGACCTGTTCAAATCAGGCCAAATACATTCCTGTGCGGTTCAGTTGTATTTTATATTTTAACTGCCAATGCATTATGCCTTCACTATTTTTATGGCCTCTTCAATAGAAATCCGGTGCTGTTCGCCTTTATGCATGTCTTTAAGGGTAATTTTCTTTTCCTTGATTTCCTCTTCCCCGGCCAGGACAACATAGGGAATGTTCCTGCGGTTGGCATAGGTCATTTGTTTTTTCATTTTGGCAGCATCCGGGAAGATTTCTGCATTGATGCCCGCCGCTCTCATTTTCTGGAGCAAAGGAAGGCAGTACGCTTCTTCTGCAGCACCAAAATTCACGAACATAAGCTGTGTGGCACCTTCTTCCGATTCGGGGAATAACTGCAATTGCTCCATCACATCGTAGATGCGGTCGGCACCAAAACTAATCCCCACGCCCGACATTCCTTTGAGACCAAAAATTCCGGTAAGGTCGTCGTAGCGGCCACCGCCACAAATCGAGCCCATTGCCGCATCCAGTGCTTTTACCTCGAAAATAGCTCCGGTATAATAATTCAGTCCGCGGGCCAAAGTAAGGTCTAGTTCGTACTGGCAGGAAACATCCATATTTTTCAGGTAATTGAAAAGCGTGTGGATTTCTTCAATGCCTTTCATTCCGATTTCGGTATCTCTTAAAACATCGGCCAATTGCTTGATTTTATTTTCAAAATCGCCGCTCAGGTCGAGCACGGGCTGGAGTAATTCTACTTTTTCAGGGCTCAGGCCACGGTCAACCAGCTCCTGTTGCACTTTTTCCAAACCGATTTTGTCGAGTTTATCGATCGCAACCGTGATATCAATCAATTTATCAGCTTCGCCAATATACTCTGCAATTCCTGCAAGTATTTTCCGGTTATTGATTTTCACGCAAACGCGAACATCCAGCTCATGAAACACATCATTGATAATCTGCACCAATTCGGCTTCATTGAGCAATGAATTGCTTCCGATAACATCCGCATCGCATTGGTAAAATTCGCGGTAACGGCCACGTTGCGGGCGGTCGGCGCGCCAAACAGGTTGAATCTGATAACGCTTAAACGGAAACACTAAATCATTTTGATGCTGCACCACAAAACGGGCAAAAGGCACAGTAAGGTCGTAGCGCAATCCTTTTTCCGATACTTTGGGCGCCATTGCGGCAGCATCGGCATTCGTAATGTCGGCATGACGGATGGACTTCATCCAATCGCCCGAATTCAACACTTTAAACAAAAGCTTATCGCCTTCTTCTCCGTATTTCCCCATCAAAGTGGAGAGGTTTTCCATGGCCGGAGTTTCGATGGGCAGATAGGCATACTTTTGATATACCTTACGAATAGTATTAAAAATGTAGTTTCTCCTGAGCATTACTTCAGGGCTGAAATCACGTGTTCCCTTGGGAATAGATGGTTTATTTGCCGCCATAAACTGATAATTTGGCGCAAAAGTACAAAAGAAGCTGTACTTAGAACTACTATCGTGCGATATTGATTTTCCGGGTAAGCTGCTGTAGACCATCGGAAATGCGCAGCAGGTACACTCCTTCCGGATAATCACCAAGCCGGATTTGTATGAGATCACGGCTATGCGCAGGGGCACTTCTTGCCATTAATTTTTGTCCAAGGATACTGTACAGGCTGATTTCCAATTCCTCCTCAGGCTGCTCCATCCATTTTACATTCAGATAATCAGAAGCAGGGTTCGGGTAAGCCACAAATTCGGGCAAATTATTTTGTTCCGGTACACTTAGGGGACCATGAAACTGGGAAACATAAACGCCCATGTTAATATTCAATTGCCAGGAATCATCTGCGTTCATCGCATGCCAGCTGCCATCCTGCCATTGTTCCCAGGCATTTCCCGGATCCACATCACCATCGGTATTGCTCCAAAGCGCAAGCGTATCGCCAAGCCGGGGCAGCGTAACGGCCATAAAAAAATCATCTTTATAATCAAACGGACTTACCGGCAAACGTGTAGCCTGATCCAGCTCCACATCACGGACTACCGTATCCATATCTACAAAAAAACTCCGCACAACGGATAGCGGCTGTCCGTTATCCGTATTCACCGAAAACATTTCAAAATGAACTATGCTATCTGTATTTAAGCTATCCGGGACTAAAGTATCATTGTATGCCACAGCAAAATCAAACCAAATATTGTCAATGGTGAAATAGCCTGCTTTACGTTCAAAAAACTCAGCTTTCCGGTAATCCAGAAAACTATTGTTTCCGGCCACATAACCCGATTGCGGGGGGTTTAATTCATAAAGTGCAAAATCTCCCGAAAGGGGATAATTCAGTGTATCGTATTTAATCGGATCGCCGGCTTTTATGTATTGTTTCCTGTATCCTTCCCAGATGCTGTCATTTACATCAATCACCTTCACATAAACCGAAAAAAGGCCTTCTTGATAATAGGTATGCCAAGGGCTCTCATCAGTACTTTCTTTGCCATCACCAAATTTCCATAAAAATGTTTTCCCTTCCAATTGTGTTTTGATGCTGAATTTCACGGTAAGCGGCAGCTCGCCTTCGGTTTTATTGGCTTCGAAAGTCAACCAGCCATCGCGGTTTTGCTCCAGGGAATTTTGCTGACGATCACTTACAGTAAGCTCAATTTCAGCCCGATGCTGAGCATGGATATTCTGAATAAATAATCCAAAAATCAGGAATAGGGGTAATATTTTTTTCATAATGCTTCTATTTTTGTTAAGGAAATACTATCTTGCAAAAGAATCACTAATACACAAAAAACAAGCCAAAACTTTGCTTTTCCGTGAAATTACAAAAAACACCTCATTCTGGATACAATAAACAGAATCAGGCTTCATCAAAAGTAATGACGAAAAGCACAATAAATGATTGATTATGAAAAAAAGGTACCATTTATTTTCCATTTTGCTGGCAGCATTTTTTCTTTTTAGCCTTCCGGTAGATGCAGCCAAAAAGAAAGACAAAGACAAAAAAGACAAGGACAAGCTGAACAGTGGAACCATCAGCGGTTTGAAGTTCCGCAGCATCGGCCCTGCAGTAGCCTCGGGACGTATTGCCGATTTTGCGGTAAATCCGGATAATCCGGCAGAATACTATGTGGGCGTTGCAGCCGGGAATGTGTGGAAAACCACTAATTCGGGTACTACCTGGACGCCCATTTTCGACAATTACGGCAGCTGGTCCATTGCCGATGTGGAGATTGAACCTACCAACACCAATGTAGTATGGGTGGGTACCGGAGAATACAACAGCCAGCGTGCCATTGGATATGGCGATGGCGTTTATAAATCAACCGATGGCGGTAAAAGCTTCAAAAATATGGGCTTAAAAGAAAGCGAGCACATCGGGCGGATTGTCATTGACCCTACTGACGGCAATACGGTTTATGTGGCCGCACAAGGGCCATTATGGGGCCCCGGTGGCGAACGCGGACTATACAAAACCACTGATGGCGGCGAAAACTGGGAAAATATCCTGGAGATCAGCCCAAATACCGGCCTTACGGATATTGTTCTGGATCCGCGCGATCCTAACACCCTTTATGCGGCAAGCTATCAGCGCAGAAGGCATGTTTTTACATTGATCAACGGTGGCCCGGAATCCGACATCTACAAAAGTACCGATGGCGGCAAAAACTGGAAGAAACTCAAAAGCGGCCTGCCCGGAGGCGATAAAGGACGTATTGGCCTGGCTATTAGCCCCGTGAACCCGGATGTTGTCTATGCCATTATTGAAGCAGAAGGCAAAAGCGGTGGATTTTTCCGCTCTACCGACCGAGGCGAAAGCTGGAAAAAAATGAGCAGCTACGTCAGTGGCAGCCCACAATATTATAACCGTATTTATTGCGATCCTGTAGATGTTGACAAAGTTTACAGCATGGACACTTATTCAAAAGTTACAGTGGATGGCGGTAAAAACTGGAAAAGCCTCAGCACCAAGAACAAACACGTTGATGACCATGCCCTTTGGATTGACCCACAGTTTACTGATCATATCCTGATTGGTTGCGATGGCGGAATCTACGAATCGTGGGACGGCGGAAAACTTTGGGATTACAAAGAAAACCTGCCCATCACGCAATTCTACCGCGTAGCTGTGGACAATTCGGAACCATTCTATTATGTTTATGGCGGAACACAAGACAATAATTCACTGGGAGGCCCCTCACGTACTATCAGCGGGCAGGGCGTTGTGAACGACGATTGGTTTGTTACAAACGGCGGCGATGGTTTTGAATCACAGATTGACCCCGAAAATCCCGATATCGTTTATGCACAATCGCAATATGGCTGGCTGGTTCGTTATGATAAGCAAAGTGGTGAAAGTATTTCCATCAAGCCTCAGCCACCAGTTGGTGAAGCATACCGCTGGAATTGGAACAGCCCGCTACAAATCAGCCCCCATTCACCTACCCGTCTCTATTTTGCTGCCAACAAGCTTTTCCGCAGCGATGACCGTGGCGACAGCTGGGAAGTAATCAGCCCTGACCTGACGCGGCAGGTTAACCGCAACCTTATTCCTGTGATGGGCGAAATACAGGATCCCGAAGCAGTAGCCAAAAATGCTTCCACTTCCCTTTTCGGAAATATTGTAGAAATACAGGAATCGCCTGTTGTTGAAGGACTTCTTTTTGTTGGAACCGACGACGGGCTGCTTCAGGTAAGCGAAGATGGCGGGGAAAACTGGACGAAATACAGCTCATTCCCCGGTATTGCCGACACCAATTATGTGAGCATGCTCTATGCCAGCCAGCACGACCCCAATGTATTGTATATCGCTTTTGACGGACGCAAGAAAAACGACCTCAAACCACATTTGCTCAAGAGTAATGACAAAGGAAAAAGCTGGACAGACATCACATCTAATTTACCAGAAAAAGGTACTGTTTACAGTTTTGAAGAAGATCATGTAAATCCCGATCTGCTTTTCTGTGGTACTGAATTTGGCGTGTATTTCAGCATCGACGGCGGCAAAAAATGGGTACAAATGAAAAGTGGCCTTCCCAATATACAGGTACGTGATATGGAAATCCAGGAGCGTGAAAACGACCTCGTTTTGGCAACATTTGGCCGTGGTTTCTACATATTAGATGACTATACGCCACTCCGCATACTGAAACCAGAAATGCTCGAAGAAGATTTTGTGCTATTCCCAATTAAAGATGCTCTGATGTTTAAAACGAAAAGAGGAAAATACAATCAGGGCGAAACATATTATTATGCAAAAAACCCCGATGTTGCTGCCACATTTACCTATTTCATGAAGGAAACACCGAAAAGCCTGAAGCAGGAACGCAAGAAAAATGAAAAAGAAGCGAAAAAAGATGGTGGAACAATCAGTTATCCTGATTTCGAAGAGCTGCGTGCCGAAGATTTGCAGGATAACGCCTGGCTGGTTTTTAATATCTATGACGAAGAAGGAAACATCATCCGCAAATTGCGCAAAAAGCCCACCAGCGGGATAAACCGTGTGGAATGGGATTTACGCCATGCCAGCGTGATGCCGTTCAGAGTGAAGGAAAACGATGATTTCCAGGAAATTTACGGATCAGTGCTTGTTGTTCCGGGAACCTACTCTGTTGATGTACATATGGTAAAAGATGGTGTGGAAACCAGCCTATGCGACCCTCAAAAATTCGAAGTAAAAACACTCATCAACACGACTTTACCGGCCAAAGACAAAGAAGCTTTACTGGCTTTTGGCAAGAAAACGCGCAAACTGGGACGGGCAGTACGGGGAAGCATACAGGAAGCCAATGCTGCGATGAAAGAAATTGCCGGTTTCCGCACTTCACTGGAAAACAGTCCAAAAAGCACAGCAGCTATGCGTGCCGAAGCCCGCAATATCGAAACTGATCTTGTGGAAATCATGCGCAAACTTGAAGGCGATGAAAGCATCAGCAAACGCAACGGAAACCAGCCTCCTTCCATCAGCGAAAGGCTGGGCAATCTGATGTACAGCAACTGGCGCTCTACATCTGCACCAACAGCAACAATGAAAAACGGTTATGACATCACAAAAAGTGAATTCAAACCAGTTTATGACGATCTGCACAACATCATCACGGAACGCATTCCAAAACTCCGTGCTGAAATGGAAGCTATTGACGCACCCTGGGTGCCCGGCAAACTTCCTGAATTTAAGGAATAAAACACATATATAATAAATCAAGGAGTTGCGGGTTATACTTTTATAATCCGCAATCTCCTTTTTTGGAGATCCTATTACGACCAAAAAAGCACCGCGATGAAGTCAAAAGCAATATTCCGGAATTCCCTGCTGTTACTGTTGCTTCTGGTCATTATGGCTGCATGCAGCACGCAACGCAAGAGGAAATACAAAAGGCGCGTTCCCCGCAATTGCAATACCTGCCCGTCCTTTTCGGAAAACAGGCCTAATTCCCCTATCTTTGTGCCCGGAAACACTATTTTGAATGAAGAAGGACCACATCAGGGAAATCCTTAAAAAATACATCCCGGAAAAAAGCCTGGATTTGGTAAGCAATTACCTTACCGAGCAAACTGTTCAATTGGTCATCAGCCGCGACAGAAGCACCAAATCAGGCGATTACCGGGCGCCCCATCCCCGTCAGCCTTATCACAGGATCAGCATTAACCACAGCCTGAACCCTTATCAGTTTCTGATAACTTTGGTACATGAACTGGCACATATGCATGCGTTTTTGCAATTTGGCAGGGGCATCAAGCCGCATGGAAAAGAATGGCAGGCCAGCTTTATAAACCTGATGCGCCCTGTTATTGAGACTGGCTCCTTCCCAAACGAAATGCTACCGGTAATCATCCGTCATTTGCGCAAAGGTTATGCCTCTACTTTCTCGGATAATGAGCTGCGTAAAGCGCTTGACGCAAAAAACGACCCGGCGCAGCAAAAAACCCATCTTGATGACATACCCGAAGGAAGTCTGTTTATGCTCAGCAATGGCCGAAAATTCATAAAAGGCGAATTATTGCGCAAACGCTTCCGCTGCATTGATACCGAAAACAAACGCGAATACCGTGTTCATGGAATGGCTGAAGTGAAAATCATTGCTAAGCCTTAGAAATACAGAAGATTAACTATATTTGTGAACGAATACGATTTTGAACTGAAACAATTGACAGCCAATCTAAAATAAAAGCAATAAGTATATGAACAATAATTATTACTGTGTGATTATGGCCGGTGGCATTGGTGCACGTTTTTGGCCTATGAGCCGCACAGCCAAGCCCAAACAATTTATTGATATCCTCGGAACAGGCGAAACCCTGATCCAGCAAACTTTCCGAAGGTTCAGGAAAGTATGCCCGCCGGAAAATATTTTTGTGGTAACCAACGAAATTTACCGCGAACAGGTAAAGGAACAACTTCCTGAAATTGCCTATGACCAGATCCTTTGTGAGCCTTCGCGCCGCAATACTGCTCCCTGCATCGCCTACGCCAGTTATAAAATTGCCGAAAAAAACAAAGATGCGGTCATGGTTGTGGCTCCATCCGATCATATCATCCTGAAAGAAGATGTATTTGATGAAGTGATCCGGTCTGCTTTGCGCGCCGCTGAAAACAACAACTGGCTGCTTACTTTGGGCATCCGTCCCAGCCGCCCGGACACCGGTTACGGCTATATTCAATATACGGACGAAAAAGTGGAAGATAAAGACAAGCGCATCCATAAGGTGAAAACCTTCACCGAAAAACCCAATCTGGAACTTGCCCGCGATTTTCTCCGCAGCGGAGACTTTTTGTGGAATGCAGGCATTTTTGTGTGGTCACTCCAAAGCATATTAAGCGCTTTCGATCAGCACCTTGAAGATGTCAGCTCACTTTTTAAAGAAGGAGAAGGCGTTTATTTCACAGAAAAAGAAGCTGAGTTCATCAATCAAACCTATGCTGTATGCAAAAACATTTCTATTGACTACGGCATTATGGAAAAAGCAGAAAACGTGCATGTTCTTTCGAGCGATTTCGGCTGGTCTGATCTGGGCACATGGGGATCGCTTTATGCCACGCGCGAAAAAGACGAAAATGCCAATGCAGTCAATGGCAAAAACGTAATGCTCTACGATACACACAACTGTATTGTTAATATGCCCAAGGATAAACTGGTTGTTTTGCAGGGCCTTGACGATTATATCGTTGTGGACGATGACGGAATCCTATTGGTTTGCCGCAAAAGCGATGAACAACAAATCCGCGATATCGTTAATACCGTGAAAATCAAAAAAGGCGATAAGTTTGTTTAATTCATCAATCCTGAAAAATTAGTAACCGTTTAAATTATACCACATCACATTATGAAACGCATTTTAACATTTTTCCTCGCCCTCTTCATTGCCTTTGGTACATCTGTAAAGGCTGATGAAGGCATGTGGCTTCCTATGCTGGTAAAGCAACTCAATTATGCCCAAATGAAAGCAATGGGCCTCCAGCTCACTCCAGAGCAGATTTACGACATCAACAACAGCAGCCTGAAAGACGCCATTGTTATTTTTGGCCGCGGCTGTACCGGTGAAATCATTTCTCCCGAAGGGCTTCTCCTGACCAACCACCACTGCGGTTATGGCTCCATCCAGGCCGTTAGTACTGTTGAGCATGATTATCTTACCGATGGTTTCTGGGCCTACAGCAAAAAGGAAGAAATTCCTATCGAAGGGCTTACCGTTCAGTTTCTGGTGCGCATCGATGATGTTACCAAAGATGTTCTGGATGGTGTAACAGACGAAATGACTGAACAGGAACGCAATGACGTTATTGGCAAGCACACGAAAGAGCTGGCCAAAAAACTTACCGAAGGCACGAATTACAAAGCTGTAGTTAAACCTTTCTTTGGCGGAAATGAATACTACGCTTACATTTATGAAACTTTTAAGGACATCCGTCTGGCCGGTGCCCCTCCATCATCTATTGGTAAATATGGTGCCGACACTGACAACTGGATGTGGCCACGCCATACCGGAGATTTCAGCATGTTCCGCGTTTATACTGCTCCCGACGGAAGCCCTGCAGAATATTCTGAAGATAACGTTCCTTTAAAGTCAAAGCATTTCCTTCCCATCAATATCAGCGGAGTGAAAAACAATGATTTCGCCATGATTATGGGATATCCCGGAAGTACTGATCGTTACCTGACTTCCTATGGTGTTGATCTTGCCATTGACGAAAGCAATCCAACGATTGTTGAGATTCGCCGCAAAAAACTGGACATCATGCGCGAAGACATGGATGCCAGCGATGCTGTACGTATCAAATATGCCAGCAAATATGCCGGAACAGCCAACTACTGGAAATACTTTATTGGCCAAACTAAAGGGCTGAAGCGCCTGAAAGTTGCCGAGAAGAAAAAAGCACTGGAAGATGAATTCCAAAAATGGGCTGATGCAAATCCTGAACGCCAGAAAAAATACGGCGAAGCATTGCAGATGATTGAAGATGCCTATAAAAACATTGCAAAATACAATCTCTCAAAATGGTATTTCTTTGAAGGTGTATATCGTGGCCCGGAAATCCTGCGCTATGCCGGAAGCTTTGCAAGACTGGCGAAAGCCCTGGAAAGCAAAGACGACGCGGAAAAAGCCCAAAAAATATCGGAAAGCCTAAAAGCTTCTGCTGTCAAGCATTTCAAAGATTATAATGCACCAACCGACCAGAAATTACTTGCTGCTATGCTGGAAATGTATGCTAAAAACGTTCCTGCTGATCAGCAACCTGAGTCTATAAAAGAACTCCAGAAAAAATACAAAGGAGATTTTGCCAAATATGCCGCAAAGGTTTTTGAAAAATCGATCTTCACCAGTCAGGCAAAAGTGGATGAATTCCTGAGCAAACCAAAAGCCAAAGCCATTAAAAAAGACATGGCTTATGAAGCATTTGTAGCATTCATGAAACAATACCGTGCAATCAGTAACGAAATTGCCAGCTCAGACGAAATGCTCGCCCGTGGCAACCGCCTGTTCATTGATGGCCTGCGCAAGATGAATCCCGATAAGGTTTATTATCCGGATGCAAACTTCACACAGCGACTTACCTACGGTACTGTTCAGGATTATTACCCTGCTGATGCCGTTCATTATGATTATTTCACAACAGTAAACGGAATCCTTGAAAAAGAAGATCCAAACAATTGGGAATTTGTTGTGCCGGAGAAACTGAAAGAACTGATTCAAAACAAAGACTTTGGCCCTTATGGCGAAGATGGCGAGATGAAAGTTTGTTTCCTGACCACACATGATATCACCGGTGGAAACAGTGGCAGCCCTGTTATCAATGGAAAAGGCGAACTGATTGGCCTTGCTTTCGATGGAAACTGGGAAGCCATGAGCGGTGATATCGCTTTTGAACCCGAGCTCCAGCGCACCATCAATGTTGATATCCGTTACGTGATGTTCATCATCGACAAATTTGCCGGCGCGCAAAACCTCATCGACGAAATGACGATTACCGATGTGGACGAAAATCCTGCTCCTGCACCAAAAGTCGTAGAAGAAATGGAAGAATTACAAGAAGTTGAAGAAGCTGCTCCGGTTGAATAAACCGATTTTAATAAATCTGACAGGTTTTGGAAAAATCTGACAGGTTTCCAAAACCTGTCAGATTTATATAGTCCCTGCCAGAATACTCATATCATTTTGTTTATCAGTATTTTACTGTTAATAACTTTGTTGAATCTTTCGCGGTATTTTCTTGTGTAGAACAGTTATTTTGCTGATATTCGGTGCTTTAACTGTTTGAGATTCGTTTATTGCGCCTCAGACATCAAAACACGGAAAGATATGAGAAAAAGATTCGAACAGCAGATCAAAATTGGCAGTACTTTGATTCAAGATGTAGTAATACCGACAAAAAAGCGCAGTGGCGCCCTTCCCGGCCTATGTGCAGCATTAAAAGAGATTTTTGTAAGCCCAGAGTGGAACGAAAAAGTTTTCAGTATCCTTGAGGACAAAATCCTATCCGAGAATAATAAAACAGGGCGTCCTGGAATGGATCTATGGCATGTCTTTGTACTTTCCCAAGTACGCCTTTGCCAAAACATAAGCTACGATGACCTGCACTACCTGGCCAATTACGACCGGCTTGTGCGCCAAATCATGGGTGTTGAAAACGATTACGGAATGAGTAGTTATAAGTTTGGTTATCAGTCTATTATAGATAATGTAGGATTATTGGACGATGAATCGGTCAGGGAGCTAAACAGTATTATCGCTGATTTTGGCCACTACGTGTTTAAAAAAAAAGGGGAGGAAGCATTGTGCTTAAAAACCGATAGTTTTGTAGTAGAAAGCAATGTCCATTTTCCAACTGACTATAACTTGCTGTGGGACTGTGCCCGCAAATGCCTCGATATAGTTGCCAGGCTTTATCCCGGCCAACCGCCGGCAGGGTGGCGCAAAAATAAAAATTGGCGCAAAGACCTCAAAAACAAGATGCGTGCACTGGGGCGGGCAAGTGCTTCAGGAGGAAAAAGAAAAGCCGATAGGGTTCGGCAAACCGCTAAAAGCTACCTCACAAAAGCGAAAGCACTTCACGCCAAGCTCGGGAAAGAATGCGGCTGCAGCACTATTGATGGCAATCCCGTTTTGACCGAACTGTCCCACTATATGGCCCTGTTGCAAAAACATATAGACCTGCTGGAAAGAAGGGTGATAAAAGGGGAGGAAATCCCCCATGAAGAAAAAATGTTTTCCATTTTTGAAACCTACACCGAGTGGATAAAAAAAGGCAAAATGCGGCCTAATGTAGAACTTGGGAAAAAAGCGGCAATAACCACTGACCAATATAACCTCATTGTCGATTACCAGATCATAGAAAATCAGTCAGACTCAGAATGCGTTCCACAGCTGGCCCAGAGAATATCCTTGCGCTACAAAGACATTGCAAGTTGGAGCTTTGATAAAGGATATTGGAAAAAAGAAAATAAAGAACTGCTCTCGCAAAACACCCAACGTTTGGTACTCCCCAAAAAGGGGAAATGCAACAAGCAGGAATACCAACAAGAGCACCAGCCTTGGTTTATAAAGGCACGCAATAGGCACAGCGCAATAGAATCAAATATAAACGAATTGGAACACAGAGGGCTGGACAGATGTCCCGACAAAGGGTATGGACATTTTAAACGTTATGTTGGCCTGGCTGTATCAGCTTACAACTTGCGCAGGATTGGAGTTGAGCTGATCCGGCTGCAAGTAGCTGATCAACACATAGGTGAGGGGCGCTTTAAGGCGGCATAATTTTAAAGTATTGAATTACAGTATATTAAGTGTTTTACAGGGGTGAATTATGCCTTGTTGTTTCTACAGGGCTGTATAAGCCGGCAAATCCGGATCATATTTCTATATATTTACTATGAAATTTAATTTTTTTAGGCATGATGCTACTTTCGGAGCATATTTTACTCGCTGTTTTTTGGGTGAATTTTAAAAACCTATAGTTTTCTGGCTGGCACTATATAAAAAAACCGGCAGGTAATAACTGCCGGTTTTTTTATTTTTTAAAATCGATTCGTTTTATTTCTCTTCAAACTTTTTCAGTCCATCCTGAAGGAATTCTACAAAAGCATCCACATCTTTATCGTAAGCACGTGGAGCAACAAGCATTTCTCCATCCGCATCAAGTAAAACATAATAAGGCTGTGCGTTTACATTGAAACGGCTAATCTGGAAATCGGCATATTTTTTACCAATAGTTTTCTTGGTTTTTCCATCATGTTCTGACACAATCCACTCTTCTTCCGGAAGTTTGGTTTTATCATCCACATAAAGTGCAGTTACAATAAAGTCGTTTTGCAGCATTTGAAGCACCGCAGGATCGGCCCAAACCGAGGCTTCCATTTCACGGCAGTTTACGCAACCGTGACCAGTAAAATCAATAAAAATTGGTTTTCCCTGTTCTTTGGCACATTGCAGCGCCTGCTCATAATCAAAATATCCTTCAAGGCCATGCGGCAAATGAAGAAATTCACTGTATTTTGGCTTTTCGCATAAACCGCTTTGAGCATGAACATCGCCAGAGCTGAAGCTGGCTGTTTTGATATTATCGCGCACAATTTTGTTCATATCAAAATCCATAGTTTGCTGTGGCGGAAGATAACCTGATAATGCTTTCAGGGGCGCTCCCCAAAGACCCGGAATCATATAAACTACAAAAGTGAAGGTAATTATGGCCAGCATCAAACGGCCCGTGCCCAGATAAGGCATGTCGCTATCGTGTTTGAACTTGAGTTTGCCCAGCAGATAAACGCCCATCAGGAAGAAAATCACGATCCAAAATGCCAGATAAACTTCGCGGTCGAGGATACCCCAATGGTAAGTTTGATCAGCAATACTGAGGAATTTAAGACCCAGGGCAAGTTCAACAAAACCCAGCACAACTTTCACGGAATTGAGCCATCCGCCCGATTTTGGCATATTGGCCAGCAGTGATGGGAAAAAAGCAAAAAAGGTGAATGGCAGGGCAAATGCGAGCGAAAAGCCCAGCATCCCGATAATAGGTTTCAGCACAGCGCCTCCGGCAGATGCTACCAAAATAGAACCCACGATTGGACCCGTACAAGAAAATGATACCAGCACCAAGGTAAAAGCCATAAAGAATGCGCCCGAAAATCCACCACTATCGGCTTTTGCATCGCTTTTATTTACCATCCAGGATGGGAGTGTAATTTCAAAAGCGCCAAAGAATGAGAAAGCAAAAATGATAAATATCAGGAAGAAAAGCACATTGGGCAGCCAGTGTGTACTCAACCAGTTGGCAAAGTTGGCACCCAATGTAACGGCCACAATGGTTCCGATAATGGTATAAATAGCAATAATCGAAAAGCCATAAACCAATGCCTGCATCCGTGCTTTTACTTTATTTCCGCTATCGTGCATAAAAAATGAAACCGTCATTGGAATCATTGGGAATACACAAGGCGTAAGGATGGCAATGAGTCCGGCTATGAATGCCAGAATAAAAATGGCCCAAAGGGATTCTTCCTCCGCAGATGTCAGCTCAGACTCGATTTTCTCCTCAATTTCGGTCTGTGGCATGGCAGATTCAGGGGATTCTTCGCCGGAGGCAATGGTTTTTCCATTGGGATTTGCAGGCAGATCAAAGCTGAAATCAGCTTCGGCTGGCGGCAGGCACTGCTGGTCATCGCAGCACATAAATTCCACAAAACCGGTAACTTTCACATCGGTATTGGCCAAAACCTTCACCTTTTGGGTAAATACAGCTTCGTGGCCAAAATAGGAAAGGTCCATTTTAAAATTCGCATCATATTCGGTATGCGCTTCCGGCTCACTGACTTTCCCAATAATTTCCACGGCTTTGTTTTCATCATAGAAAAAACCGGTGGGAATCGGGCCTCCTTCATCAATAAACTGAGAATACAAATGCCAACCCTCATCAATGGTTGCTGTAAAAATGAGCTCATGCTCGCTCTCCGAAATTTGTTTCTGGCTAAACTGCCACTTAACGGGCTCCAGAATCTGCGCACTGGCTGATATGGCAAAAAGCACCAATATCAGCAGTGATGCAAGTGATTTTTTGTACAACATAGTTTTACTTTTAGTTATAGACTCCTGGTTTACGCAATTAAATCCCGCTTTTCATGAGAAAAATGCCGGAGAGTTTTATGAAAAACAAATGTAGGTGGCTATTTTCCAATGAAAAAAGGCAAAAACTGCTAATTGCCTGCAAATATATAAACATACCTGAATATCTCCATACGCAAAGAGGGTAAAGTAGGCCAGCCAGCTTTATTCGGTTTTGGTTTGATGTGAATGAAACCCTCTGCTATTGATTTTGTTCAAAAAAGGCCGGACACAAAAAAACCACAAAACCCAAAGGTCTGTGGTTTTAAAATATGATCAGATATTCCTATTTCTTTTCCAGAGATGAGCTTTCCTTTTCTTCCTTATCCGTATCAAGCACGAATTTGATTGGTACATTAAATACCACATTTACGGGTTTTCCCCTCTGGGTTCCGGGCTTCCATTTTGGCATATTTTTCACAACCCGGAGCGCTTCTGTGTCCAGATCAGCACGGACACCTCTCAAAACTTTCGCATCTTTTATCCTGCCATCTTTTGTAACCACAAAGCTAACATAAACGGTTCCATGTATCCCGTCTTTGCGTGCTTGCTCCGGATACTTCACGTTTGAGGCAAGATATTTGCTAAAAGCCGCACGACCCTGAGGAAATTCGGGCATTACTTCCACAACGGTATATGCCGTCCCTTCTTTATTTTTATGGGCTTTCTTTGGAGGGAAACGTTCAGGATCTTTAAATTCCGCTTTTTTGCCATCAACTTCCACGGTTACTTTTCCAGTTTCTTTAAGCACCTTGTGAAGTGAATCCGCCTGCTCTTTGCTATAAGACTTCTTGTTGCCTTCAGTATGAGTTTCCGTCTGAGCCTGCAATTGTTCCACAGGATTGACAATTATAAGAAACGATAAAGCCAGACCGGCAATAAGGCTGAATGCAGCTTTTAGTCCGGCGGTTTTTGATTTTTGTTCTATGTACATCATTTTGATTCTTTTAAAGATTAGAGATTTGTTAAAATTACTCCCCAGATATCCCTTTCTGCTTCCCAAACTGATGTTGAGCAAAAGTTCGCGGTAGGCATTGATGTTATGGCCTGATGCCAGCACGGCATGATCGGCCAGATATTCATGGACTTCCCGGAGTGCGATACGATAAAACCAGATTACAGGATTAAACCACTGGAAAATCAGGACAATTTCAGTCAAAATCAGGTCGGCGCTGTGCCACTGCCTGATATGCTGGCGCTCATGAGCAATAATGCATGCTTTGTCCTCTTCATTCAGGAGGTCTTCATCCAGGAAAATATATTGGAAAAACGAAAATGGATTGGCATTTTTAATCTGAACAATGGTAAAACCCTGCCCGTTTTGCCTGCGGTTTCGGTGCACCATAAAAGCAAACTGCAATAGCTGTGCGAAAAAACGAATGCTGAAAACAGCCACACCCGTAATGTAAACCGTAAGCAAAATCTGGTAAAAACTCAGGTGGTTTGTGACCGATTCCTGAATTTTCCCGGCATGGATACTTATGGTATCCAAAACCACATAATAGGTCGGTTCAGCAGTAGCCGCAATGCTGATTTCCGGTTTAAAAAGAGGGATCAGCAAAGCAGAGATCATCGAAACCAGGAGATAAACCCGGTTCAGCTGATGCCGGTTTTCACGTTTTAGAAAAACAGCATAAAAAACATAAAGTATAGCCAGGCTCATTCCTGCCTGCAGGATATACTTGATCACAATACTGCTTATCATATGGATTCCTCCTTTTTCCTTAACTCTTTGAAACGCTCCACATCCTGATCGCAGGCCGCCTGATTTCCAAAAATCTTATATAAGCGGCTCCTGTTCAGGTATGCCGCGGAATTCTCGGGATCCGTTTCAATTGCTTTGTTATAATCATCCAGCGCAAGGCTGTATTTATTCAGATAAAAATAAACCAGTCCGCGGTTATTATAATATAAAGCCACATTTGGATTTAGCTCAATAGCTTTTGTATAGTCGGCAACCGCTTTCTGATCTTCAAGTAACCAATAATATGCATTGCCCCTGTTGTGCCAGGCACGTGCAAAATCAGGATTCAGCTCAATTGCCTTGTCGAAAGCCCAAACAGCGCCCAAACGGTTGTTCATATCGAGCAAGACCAGCCCTTTTGCATTGTGCAGTTCGGGATCGTTTCCGTTCTTTTCAAGAGCGGTATTAAGATCAGCCAACGCATCTTCGTAGCGCTTTTGTTTGCGGTAGGCATGAGCACGGTTTAAAAGCAGTGATGGATGGTCGGGAAAATATTCCAAAGCGGTTGTATAGCAGGAAGAAGCGGTAACATAATTCCCGGTATTGTAGTAAATCTTTCCTTTGGCACTCCAGGCGTCAATTTTAAAAGGCTTCCATTCAATAAGCTCATCAAGGATTGCAATGGCTTTTTTAAAATCGCCCTTTTCTTTTGCTGCTGCAGCTTTTTCGAGCATTCTTTCCGGGACCTCTTTCGTGAAAGATTGCAGCAAAATAATAAGCATGCTGATCACAAGCACTGTAATAACAATGATGCGTTTGTGCAGCCGGTTGAGCCGGAAGCCATTAGACCATGTATGCCGTTCGGAACTACTCATCGCCTTCCTGCTTTTTGCGCTCTATTTCATTATTAATCAATTGATTGATCTCCTCCAGTTCTTCCAGGCTGATGTTGTTCTCGCGTGTAAAAAACGATGCCAGCGAACGGTAGGAACCACTGAAATAGTTCCGCATCAATCCGGAAAACATGGATCGCATATAGGATTTTTTCTGAACCAGTGGATAATACTGATGTGCTTTCCCAAATGCTTTATGCGCCACAAAACCTTTCTTCTCCAGAATACGCACTATAGTAGAAACCGTGTTATAGGCAGGTTTGGGTTCCGGCATCTCATCCAGGATGTCGTTCACAAAACCTTCACTTTTCTTCCAAAGTATGTGCATAATCTGTTCTTCTGCGCGGGTGAGTTCTTTCATCTTTTGTCGTTCAATAGAGCTGTTCAATCCAATTCGTTTCATTTAAAACGCAAAACTATAACTAATATTTTAGTTGTACAACTATTTTTTTAGTTAACACAGATAAAAAGTCCCTAAAAGACTGATTTATAAATAAAAAAAGCCCCAACCTAAAAGATCGGGGCTTTTAAATAATAAGCTCTTCCAAAGTTTTAGAACTATAAAAAAGTTGAGTTTATCTATAAAGCAGATTTCTCAAACTGCTCCAGGAAACGAATATCATTTTCAAAGAACAGGCGCAGGTCATTAATCTGATATTTCAGCATAGTGATACGCTCGATGCCCATTCCAAAAGCAAAACCGCTGTACTTTTCAGGATCGATACCGCAGTTTTTCAGGACGTTTGGATCAACCATACCACAGCCGAGGATTTCTACCCAGCCTGTGTATTTACAGATGTTACAACCTTTTCCGCCGCAGATATTACAGCTGATGTCCATTTCGGCACTGGGTTCGGTAAATGGGAAATAGCTGGGGCGCAGGCGGATTTTGGTATTTTCATCAAAAAGCTCTTTAGCAAAATACATAAGCGTTTGCTTTAGGTCAGCAAAAGAAACATTTTCGTCGATATAAAGGCCTTCGACCTGATGGAAGATACAATGTGCACGTGCTGATATGGCTTCATTACGAAAAACCCTTCCCGGGAAAATCATGCGCAGCGGTGGCTGGCTGTTTTCCATAGCGCGCACCTGCACCGAGCTGGTATGTGTGCGAAGCGCCAGATCCGGATCTTTTTCAATAAAAAAGGTATCCTGCATATCGCGGGCAGGATGTTCGGGCGGAAAATTAAGAGCCGAGAAATTATGCCAGTCGTCTTCAATTTCAGGCCCTTCGGCCACGCTAAAGCCAATTCGGGCAAAAATATCCACGATTTCTTTGCGCACGATAGACAGCGGATGCCGACCTCCGGCAGGACTGAAATCAACCGGCAGGCTGGGATCCTGCACTTTTTGCTCTTTCGCGGATTGCGATTTCATTTCGTTCTGCAATCTGTCAAAATGCTCCTGAGCATGTTTTTTTAGCTCATTGAGCTTTTGGCCCATTTCCCTCTTTTCTTCATTGGCCACATTTTTGAAATCGGCAAAAAGCCCCTGAATAGCGCCTTTCCGACTCAGGTATTTTAGCCTGAAATTCTCTATATCATTATCATGCTCAGCTTTAAACGCCTTGATTTCCTCGAAGAGGTGTCCGATTTTATTCTTCATCACTTATTCTTTTTCGTTTTTCGGGCATGCCCGGAAAAACATTCTCAATCAAAAACAGCATCCCAAAGCGCAAAACATTGGAGATGCTGTTTAGCCTTTCGGCTGCAAAAATAGGTATAAGTTCGGTTTTATCGAATAATTTCGATCGTCATTGTTACATCCTCTTTGGGTTTGTCGCCCGCGCCGGTTTCAACAGCAGCAATTTTATCCACGACATCCAAACCTTTGGTAACCTCACCAAAAACAGTGTAGTTATTGTCGAGATGTGGCGTACCGCCAATGGTCGAATAAGCTTCGATTTGCTCATCTGTATATTTGAATGCAGGTTTTCCTTCCATTTCAATCAGCACCATGCTGTCGATTTGCGCAACAACCATTTGCAGGCTGTCCATTTTCTGTTCCATTTGGTATTTACGGATCAGGTTGCGCATTTCTTCATTTTCGGGACGGTTAAAAATCTCGCGGCCGATCATCATTTTTTCCTGATCTGCCATCTGGCCTTCCATTTGCTTCAATTGTGCGGTATCAAAAACACGGCCTTGAACAATATAAAACTGGCATCCTGAAGAATTTTTCTCCGGATTGACCTGATCGCCCATACGAGCTGCTGCAAGCGCACCTTTTTTATGGATAAGTCCCGGCTTGATTTCGGCAGGAATGGTATAACCTACATCAGGAGTACCATCGGCATTGCCACCGCCCTGAATCATAAACTGTTTGATAACACGATGGAAAGGGCTGCCTTCGTACCAACCAGAATCAACCAGTTTGATGAAATTATCGCGGTGACCGGGTGTTTCATCATAAAGGACACCTTCGATATCGCCATAATCGGTATGGATTACAAAACGGGTACGGTTTTCCTGGCTTTGCGTACAGCTTGTAAGAAAAGCTGCGAGAAGAATAGCAATAACACTAATTTTTTGTTTCATGAAAATAAATATAAATGGTTTAAAATCTGTTATTTACTTATTGGTTTTCAGTTTATTGTAACAAGTCCGGCAAAGCGGCTGATAGCTTTCGGTTTCTCCGAGCAAAACCTGCTTATCGCCCTGAACCATCCTATGGGAAAACTGCGCCAGATTGCCGCACTGCATACAAATGGCATGGACTTTCGTGACGTATTCGGCAATAGCCAGCAAATTGGGAATCGGGCCAAACGGCTTCCCCAAAAAGTCCATATCCAGCCCTGCAACAATTACGCGCACACCCTGACTGGCCAGTTGATTGCAGACATTCGGGAGTTGATCGTCAAAAAACTGTGCTTCATCAATCCCGATTACTTCCGCTTCGTTTGTATAGAACAATATCTCGCCCGAGCTTTGCACCGGAGTAGATTTAATCGCATTTTCATTATGCGAAACCACATCCTCATCGCTGTAACGGGTATCAATGGACGGCTTGAAAATCTCCACTTTCTGTTTGGCAATTCGGGCCCGGTTCAGCCTGCGGATCAGTTCCTCAGTTTTTCCCGAAAACATACTGCCGCAGATTACTTCAATCCAGCCACTACGATCATTCTTATTTCTGTTGCTCTCTAAAAACATTTGCTTTTGGTGCTGGCCTAATTCTTTTTACCTTTACGCTCTCTATAAGCGGACAAATTTAAGCATTCAAAAAGGTTTTAACGAACAATTCGGTTATATAATCATGGACAAAAAGTTTTTTTTTAGCGAAATTGATGATTTGCTGCAAGTTATACAGGAGCAGCATGAGATAATCAAGGACTACGATTTTCATACGCCACAGATTGAAATTGATCTGATTAAGGCAAACATCCGCCGGATGTACGACTATTATCATAAAATAGACAAGCTCAATAACCGGGCTTTTGACGAGACACCAAACCCGGAAGAAATCCTTGTCACCGCACCAAAAGAAGATATTCCTGCCACACCCAAACCTCCGGAAGCGCCAGCGCCAAAAGAAGAACCTAAAATTGAAAAGAAAGCTCCTGAACCCATAGAAGAAAGCCCGAAGCCAAAGGAAGTAAAAGCGGAAATTAAAAAACCGGAGCCGGTGTTGCCTCCAGCGGCAGAACCCAAAACGGAAAATCCGGCAGAAGAAATAAAAAGTCCGGTGAAAGAGGAAACCCCACAAGAACCGACCGATAAACTGAAACCTCAGGCAAAAGCTGAGGAGCCGAAAGACGAAAACAAGGAAGCCAAAGCGGCACGCAAAGCCAAACGCAGGCAGGAAGAAGCTTCGGGCAACCTCTTTGACGATCAGCCCATGACACTGGCAGATAAATTAAAAACATCGGGCAAGCCTTCTTTGCATGAAAAAATGGATGTGGAACAAAAAGACAAAAGCCTGTTCAACCAATTGCAGCGGAAGCCCGTCACCGACATCAAAAAAGCCATTGGACTGAATGATAAATTTCTGTTTATCAAAGATTTGTTTGAAGGAAACAGCAATGAATACAATGCTTTCATCGAAGAGCTGAACCTGGCGGTTGATGACGAAAAAGCCTGGGAGATTTTCGATGCCATGAAAAACGTCAAAAAATGGGATGACGATAAAGACTCCTATTTGAAATTAATTGATTTTGTTGAACGGCGATTTTTATAAACCACAAACTATGCGTTTCTATTTATCACTTATTTTGATTTTTGGCTTTTTTGGCCTCATGAATGCTCAGGACACTACCTGGGCACGCAAGCAAATCAACATTCTGGCCGCAGATGAAATGCACGGCCGCGGATACACAAACCAGGGCGAATTAAAAGCCGCCCGCCACATCATACAGGAATTCCGCAAAATGGGATTGCAAACCTTCACCGGGGATTTTATGCAGGAATATTTCTTCCCAATCAACAGTTTTACAGATTCGATAATTCTGAAAGCCGATGGGAAAGACCTTATTGCCGGGAAGGATTTTATGGTTTCGCTTTCATCGCCCGGACTTCAGGGAAAATTTGAAGTTGTAGCCTTGCTAAACGACTCGATTCCGGATTCAGATGCTTTTAAAAAATTAAAAAACACAGACCTTAGCAATAAAGCACTGCTCATCGACCACTGGCATAAGGACATGCAGGCAACAAATCTTCTCGGTGCAAAAATCATCCTGTACTGCGCCAAAGAAGGCAAAAGGCTCATTTGGAGTGTTTCCAACGGACACGAGCTGAATAATTTTGTGACCATCAAACTCACACATAATGCCATTGCACCCGATACGAAAAGCATTGAGCTAAATCTGAGCAACAAATTCATGCCCGAATACAAATCGCGTAACCTGGCCGCTTTTGTGCCCGGAAAAAGCGATTGCGATTCCATGATTGTTTTTACGGCACATTACGATCATCTCGGCGAAATGGGCAATGGCGTAATATTTAATGGAGCCAACGACAACGGAAGCGGAACCGTTATGGTGATGATGCTGGCCAAATATTTCGCACAGCACGAAAACCAGCCCGACTGTCCGGTGGCTTTCTTTTTGTTCAGCGGCGAAGAATCCGGATTGATGGGCAGTACGTTTATGGCCGAAAATCCAATTTTCCCCCTGGAAAAAATCCGTTACCTCATCAACCTTGATATGGTTGGAACAGGCAGTGAAGGAATAACTGTGGTAAACGGAGCCACCGAACCTCTTTTTGACAAACTGTCCGAGCTCAACGAAGAACATTCGCTGCTGGCCGAAGTAAAGCCCCGTGGCGTGAGCTGCAATAGCGATCATTGCCCGTTTTCAAAAAAAGGCGTGCCCGCGGTCTTTATATACACCCGTGGCCCGGAATTTATGGAATACCACAATATTTACGACCGCCCGGAGCATCTTCCCATGACAGCTTTTTGGGAATTAGGGCGACTGATGATTGAGTTAGTTCGTTTCCATCCATAATGCCACTCAAGGCAGTTGGATGATTCATAAACCAAAACCCTCGAGCGGAGCCGAATGGCCGAACCTTGAAATGCTCAGAATCAATAAAACCAATTGATAGTCAACCTTGTTATTTATAAAGCCGGGCGAAACATCACCAAAGCTTAGCAAAACCTTCAAAGCAAAAATATTATGGACAACAAAAAAATCACCTACCCTTGCGGCATGGTTTTTCAAACCGGGATCATTTTGGCAGGCTGGACATTTATTGCTGCCGGAACCTACGCCATCATTTATGGCAGTAGTGCTTCGGTGATTTTGGGCATTATTTTGATTATTGCCGGTTTATTCACTGCTTTAAGCAAGCAAGGAACAGACATTCATCCTGCCGAGGGAAAATTCCGCGAATTCACCAAAATATTTGGTTTGATTAAAATCGGGTCCTGGCAGCGCATTGATGCTTTTCAAAACATCGGCGCTTTCAGCTATACTGTGGAGGAAGGCATTTACAGCCAGTCGAACCGGAAAAACATCCTGAAAAATGAGCGTCATGAGGTTTATATTTTTGGCAACAATCTGCGCGACCGCAAGCTGATTTTTAGGGCGAAAAACCAACAACAGGCTATTGAAAGCGCAAAATTTCTTTCGGAAAGTTGTGGATGGAAGCTACAGGATATCAAATCGAAAAACCGGGAAAAACAATAGTTTCTGGCCAGAAACGTGATATTTATATAGGCTTGTCAAATAAAATCCCCTCCTGTAAAACGGCCCGTCGGCAGGATAGGGTTTAAAATCATGCAGTACCAACAAAATCCAAAACCTGCTGCAAGCATATATCAGGATGTTTTTTGATATCATTGGCCCAAAACCGCAAAACAGTATAGCCCATTTCTTTCAACTTTTTATTGTTTTGCCTGTCGCGCTGCATATTCCTTTCAATTTTTGGAATCCAAAAAGCACGGTTTGATTTGATCTTGTCCTTTTTCTGTTCCCAATGAAACCCATGCCAGAACTCACCATCAATAAAAACAATAAGCTTATGCCTTCCCAGAACAATATCCGGGGAACCGGGAAGTTTTTTCACATTCTTTCGGTAGCGGATCCCATTATGCCAAAGCATCTTACGAAAAGCCACTTCGGGTTTGGTTTCCTTTGAGCGGATCTTCGACATCATTTCCGAGCGCTTCGCCGTCGTATAAAACCCATTGGCTTCATTGAAGCGGGGCACTTTGATATTCTGAACCTGATAATCTGCCATCTTATTTTCTTTCTCGAAGCAAATTTACGCATTATCGGACGACCTGTATAAAAGCAATGGATTCACATCCGGAAACAAAAAAACCAGACAACAAAAGCTGCCTGGTTTTTTTATAAATGAAATCCCGAATTAAACCGTCAGGATGTCTTTTTCTTTGTCGGCAAAAATTGCGTCCACTTTTTTGATGGAATCGTCGGTGATTTTCTGGATATCATCTTCTAATTTTTTCACCATATCTTCAGGAGTACCGTCTTTTTTCAGCTGTTTGGCTTCATCATTGGCCGCACGGCGGGCATTACGGATACTTACCTTACAATTTTCTGCTTCTGTTTTGGCCATTTTCACCAGCTCTTTACGGCGCTGCTCTGTAAGCGGGGGCACCACAATACGGAGGATTTCACCATTATTTTGCGGGTTGAAGCCCAGGTTGGCTGCCAAAATAGCTTTTTCGATAACGGGCAGCATAGATTTGTCCCATGCCTGAACAATGATCTGACGCGGATCGGGAGTAGTAACATTGGCCACCTGCGAAATGGGGCTGATGCTGCCATAATAATCAACTTTTACACCATCGAGCATGGCAGGGCTTGATTTTCCGGCCCTGATTTTTTGAAATTCCCGCTCTAAGTGTTCCACCGAATCATTCATGCTTTCACGGGCAGAGTCGAGGCAAAATTCTATTTCTTCTGTCATAATATCTCAATTTGCTTGTTAAAGAGGCACTGCAAAAATAATATTTTTTGAGAAGTGAAGCAGAACAAAGAATTATTTCATTTTTATTCCAAAACTATCCTAGCGCACAATATTCAGTTTCTGCGAATAAACTTCACGCTCCGTTTCGGTTTGCAGGATGTAGGTGCCTGTTTTTATGTGCTTCGGTACATTGATCTGCACTTTGTGGTTTCCTGCACCGAGGAAGCTTCTTTTGAGAATACCCAGATCGCGGCCATTGATATCGAAGAGGCGGAAATCCACATTGGCCGGCATTTCCAGCATGACCTGCGCATAAAGCATGTCTTTTGCCGGATTGGGGCTGATGAGGACGCTTTCGGCAGGCGTTTGCGCTTCTTCTTCCATGCCCACGCCCCAAAGGTTTTGCAAGGGCACAGCGCGGCATTGCAGGATATCGTAGGTGAATGTATCCTGCACATAAGTTACGATCTTCACCTGCTCCGGATCCCAGAAATCCTTTAAACTGAATGACATTTCCCATTGCATGGCACTGGTCTCTGATCCGTCCATGGCAAAGGCAATGCCGTTAGTATCGGGCAGGGCCATTTGGGCTACATCATCGAAATACTCTACACGGTAGTCGTCTGGTATTTCCGGATTGGCATTAGACGGCACATGGGATCGGGTGATTACAGTGCGCAATTTTAAGCGGTCATTTACGATCGGGGCTTTTGGAGTGAGCTCGATTGTCAGGTCATAATCAAGGTTGTAATGGGTGCCATAGATGCTTAATGTGAATGGCGAACGGTATTCTGCAAGTCGTTTATATTGAGAGCGTATGGAATTAAACATAGAATTATATCTATTGTTAAAAGCCCTGAAAAACCTTCTGGGGTAAAGGCTAAAGTCAGGGATATAGCCGTTTAAATGACGGATCGGGGTTGTAGGGGCGTAGGTTATTCCAAGATCGTGCATATAGGAAACAGCCGTCTGGCAGTCCAAAGAATCCGCTACATCATCATAAACATAATTGACAGGGCAGACCTTTGCCAAGCTTTGCTTTACCAGGTTCAAAGTATCTAAAACGCGGTGCAAGTTGTAAATTTTTCCCAAAAAATTTGTACCATGGCTGTATTCTCTTGAATAAAACACATTCAGGCCTATCCAATTGTGAAATGCTGTAGTATAGGTATCAACCTCAAATCCGATCAGATTATTATCAGGGTTTTCATCCCCTGCACAATCCAGTTCAAAATCCAAATGATATAAATGATTCAAATAGGGCAAATTAAAAGCCGGAAACACCAAACTTAGGGTATCCATACGTGCCATATCCGGAATATCCACGCTTTCTTCATACACCAGCTCATTGCTTTTGTGCTCCCAAATCGAACAACGAACTTGCCCCCCCATTGTTTCTATGCCCTTATTGACAAGCCTGACTTTAGGACTGAAAAGGCTATCTGAAGGGATATGCAAATCTGGATATTGATCAAACAAGGCTAAATCTGTTTGAGGCGCGACTTCTATTTTAATATTATCCATATTAAACCAATAAAGGCTTTCACTTATCGGGATTATATTTAAATCGATCAGAAGCATAAAACGGAAACCTTCTTCCTGAAATATAGCGGGATCCAATGAACATACAAATGGTTTGCTCTTTAAGAAGAAATTCCCCCAAAAATAATAATCATGAAAATAAAGCTCCGTCCAATCTTCCATTTGGTCATTCCGGACATAGAGCCTGATACGTAAAGCCCCATCTACTCTGTCATACTCCTGACGGAAAAAATCAATGGTAAAATTTAATTGTTCGAAAGCCGCCAGGTTCAATATAGGTGAAATGAGTTCTATCCTATTATAGGGTAAAAACTTAGATGCTGCCTTCCCCCAATAAAAGGAATTAAACTCTTGCCCTCCTCCCAGGCACCAACTTGAATTAGCTATTTTATATTCTGAGGCATAAGGATTACAGCCATCTGGAAAAATATTAATCTCCCACCCCTCCGGGAAAGTTGAGCCTTCGTTGAAGTCTTCGAGAAATACGGTTTGGGCATACAAGCTCCCTGAAATGGCTAAAAACAGCCAAAATACAATAAGAATATTCTTTTTCATCATTAATGTGTTTTATAAAAATAAATATTTCAATTTAGTAAAAGTCCGTACAATCAACCATTTACATCAAAAATTAAAATTTATTTAAAAATTTTTCCTTAAAATGGGTAACCTTTTAAGGGCTTATGGTATTAATGAGAAAACACATCACACAACACATTAATTTTGATCTGCAACAAAAGTAGTAATTATAATTGAACTGAATCATTAACTTTTCTAAAAAATGAAATCCTTAATCACCAAATTTGTTTTGATTACCATTTTATCCTTTATGGGATACGCAGTAAAGCTTAATGCACAGTGTAACAACAATACGTGCGGCATTACCAATAATTCAACCAGCACCGCTTTCAATAGCGGAAAAGCTGTTGGCATTAGCTCGTTTGTAGTAGGGCCAATGTCTGAAAGCTATTCTTTTGATGCCAGCATTATTGGTGCAAGAAGTGAAATAAGCACATCCGCTGATCATAGCCATATATTTGGATATCATAATTTTATTTATGATGGTTCGTCAAAAGCGTTTATTTTTGGATCTGAAAATACAATTAATAGCAACTCGGAAAATGCAATCGCCATAGGGTTCGGGAACAATACCGGCGGAAACAGTGGATATAATATTTCACTAGGACATCAAAATACTACAAATGCTGAAATGACCTTGGCTCTGGGAAAGGGTAATATACTCAATGGCGAAAACAGCGCAGCATTGGGTCTTGGACTTCAGACAAGCTCCTCTGCCCATCATTCTATCGCCCTGGGTTTTGGTACTGAAACATTTGAATCGTATAGTCTGGCTTTTGCTGCGGGGAGCAGAACACCAGCTATTTATGTAAAAGGCAATGCGGATATAAATAGAGTAGGTAATGTTGGTATTGCAAATAAAAACCCTTTGGCTACCCTAGATATTTCTGGAGACATGAGGATTTCCGGAGAGACAAACTCAGTTCTTTTTGCATTAGATCCTGGGTCAATTCTTTCGGATTGGGGCATTCAAGCAAATGTAGGCGGTGGCTTAACTATTTTTCAGCCAGGAACTGATAATTCCCAGAGAGGAGAAGGCGAAGAAGAACCACCGCAAGTTATACCAACGCGCCATAGGTTTTATATTGATGGCCAGGCCGGAAACGTCGGGATTAATACAACAAGACCCCAACACCAGCTAAGTGTTGATGGAAATATAATGGTAAGCAGCAATAATGGATCCTTGCTTTTCACTGACGACCCTATGGATCCAGAAGCCACCTGGGGCAAATGGGGGATTGAATACCATAATGGCGGATTAAACTTCTGGCGACCACACCAAGGTATTGGGGGCACTGGGAAATCCGGAGATAACACAGATAACACTCTTAATTACGCATTATTTTTGGAAGACAAAGAGGGCTATGTCGGTATTCAAACTTCAGAACCAAAAGAACGCTTTCAGATTGGTGATAGGTGGACATTCCATGATGGAGGAAACAAGCTTATTGGCTATAACTGGGATTGGGACGAGGATGCTCTAATATCAAAAAGAATTGTTACAGACGAAGCATGCTGGATAAAATTTAAAACTGATGGTGCTATAAGTTTCGGTTCTGCTGAAAGCGGAGATGCTTCCACAGCTTTTGGTGACGCAGCACAAGAAAACCTTTTAATTCGTAATAATGGCGAATTACGAGTCTTAAACCTTGAAAACACAAGTTTAACTGGAATGAACCGCTTAACCACTGTTAAATCTGACGGCACCCTTACTTCATCCGAATCAATATTGATTAAGAATGACGGAGCCATAGGGATTGGGTTAGATCCTACTGACCATTATGCTAAATTTAAAGAAGACTGGAACCAATACACATTATATGTAAATGGAGGAATTATGTCATCTGAGATTTGGGTAAAAATTCCAGACCAATGGAGCGATTTTGTTTTTGAAGATAATTACAGGCTACGTCCATTATCAGAAGTAGAGGAATTTATTATTAATAACGGCCACCTACCTGAAATCCCATCGGCAGAACAGGTTGCAGAAGAAGGTATAAACATGGGGCAAATGGATGCCAAGCTCCTCCAAAAAATTGAAGAGCTGACGCTTTATGTTATTGAACAGGACAAGAAGATCGAATCCCTTGTACAGGAACTCAAAGAGCTGAAAAACAATAAGTAATATACCATTCATCTAGCAGCAGTACCTATGAATACATACAGATACATTTTAGGATGTTTGGCTATATGCTTACTCCCAATATGGGCAGTAGCTCAAAACCCAATGGTTTTTAAAGCCAATAGCCATGACCTAAACGAAGCAGAAAATGGAGACCTGCATTATATCGCTTCTGAACACATAAGATGTTTTCCAGAACCTCCGTCAGGATTCTCTTATTCCACAATCAGTGCGTCAGAAAGTTTTCATGCAGAAATTGACCCTTTCCTCATTGTGCCACCTGATGAAGAACCCGGAGGGCCGGGAGGTGTTGTGGGCAACGACGGAATGGTCGGAAGCCTGCCCGGGAGCTTTAATGTTTCGGGGATTGGCGCGGCCACTTATACTATTCCGATTGAAGTGCCTGCCGGAAGGGCGGGGATTACGCCCAACATCAGCCTCAACTACAACAGCATGGCAGGCAATGGGCCTCTGGGCATTGGTTGGTCTATTGGCGGGCTTTCGTCCATTAGCCGCACAGGCACAAACTACTATAACGACAATCCGACAGAAGATGAGGATTGGAGACCGGACCCCGTCGATTTTGATGAACAAGACCGCTTTATGCTGGACGGGCAAAGGCTGGTATTATTGGATCCTGTAAACGATACCTATGGAAGTGATGAAACAACAGAATACCGTACCGAACAGGAATCTTTTACACGCATTATTTCATACGGTGAGAGTGGCAAAAACGGCCCTCAATATTTTATTGCCTGGACTAAAGATGGCAAAAAAATTGAATACGGCCGGACAGGAAACTCGGCAATGCAGGCCTCCGGGCGTACAGATGATGCTGTGCTCACCTGGATGGTCAATAAGATCAGTGACCGCTGGGGAAATTATATGGAGTTTGAATATGATCTGGTTAGCACGAACATAAGGATATCTGGTATAAAATATACAGGTAAAATGGATTTAGGAACTAATACTATTAGTAATAATCCATTTTATGTTGTTGAGTTCTATTATGAAGATAATGGAGTTCGTCTGGATGAATCTGTTAAGTATATTTCAGGATCATCAATAACTATGGATTTCCTGCTTAAAGATATCAAAGTTTACCACCAAACAGATGCCGGAACAAGAACACGAATTAAAACATATGACATTAACTATTCCGGGGATGAGTTTAAACACATTGCATCTGTTCAAATGATTGGACAGGCTGAAGGTTGCAAATTGAACAAAACTGTTTTTCAAAGAGGTGATGAAGCTGTTAATTTCGATATGAACACAGTTCAAGTGCCATTTAATGTTATTGTTGGTGGAAACAGCTGCCACCGTTTGAGAGACTTTTATGGAGACTTTAACGGTACTGGGAAAACTGACATCTTTAGGGTTTATGGATATTATGAAGACAACTCGGGAAAGGCTGTTGCTGAAAAATGGAAATGGTATCGTTATAATGGGAATAATTTTGAATTAGTGCAAAGCGAAAATCTGCCAGGAGGTGAATATTTCATGAAAATGGAGATTGGGGATATTAATGGCGATGGATATGATGACGTTATGAGATGCTTTAAACATGATGACTATATAAGGTTAACAATGCTTGTCTCTAACGGTAGTAATTACTTGGTTTTTCATACTTTTAATCAATATATCAATTTAATTGATAATGAGGATTTAGACTATGATGTCAGGCCGTTTCTGGCAGATACAGATGGAGATGGGCTTGATGAAGTGGTTATCGTTGATGAATTCCCGCACACAAACTTGCCGGATCCATATTTAACAAGGATCAGAACATATGATTTAAATGTCCTTACAAATTCAACAATAGATGTCACCTTGCAGTGCGAGAGGATCAAGTCAGATGCATTAAAACCAACAGATCAGGTGTTTTTTGCAGATTTCAATGCTTCAGGAACCGAAGATATGCTGTATGTGGGAGAAGAAAACTTTAAAGTCTATGATGTCAAGGAGGGGCTAATTTTTGAAGATGCCACTACTCCGAACACAACTGATCACAAAAAAATAGTCTGGGGAGATTATAATGGTGATGGGAATATTGATGTAATAACATGGAATAAAAACAGCAATAGCTGGAGCCTCAACTATAGTAATGGCAATGAATGGGTACAAGGTTATTGTCCGATTAATACGGATATTCCAACAATAGATGGATTAAGTAAAGAGTATTTTTATCCATATTATTCAGCAGACTTTAACGGGGATGGACTATCTGATATTATGGAAGGAGAAGACTTGGATGTCTATGGGCAGCATGATGAATACAATATTAATATATACATATCTAGGGGATATGGATTTGGATCCATTCAGCACTATCTATCTCCTGAAGACTTTGAGGTATGTAACTTTTCTGATATGTCTTTTACTATAATGGACTTTGATGGTGACGGCAGGAACGATATTTATTTTAGGTCTCAATTGGCACCAAGCTCAAATATGGAGCTCTGGCATATACGGCCAAATGACCTTAGACATAAGCTTGTAAAGATCACAAACTCTTTAGGCACCGAGTTAAATATTAATTATGCGTCTTTAGCTAATGGAACTGGGGGCAATTATCCCTTATACTCTAAAGGACAAGTACAAAGTTACCCATTTAGGACAGTAACCCCTTCTATATGGGTTGTAAGCAATGTGTTTAGCGATATGCCCAATGGGGGCGTTTCCGAAAAGAGGTATCAATACAAAGGACTACAGGCACACCTTTTGGGCAAAGGCATCTTAGGCTACCAAAAGCAAACCGTATATGATGTTGCCACCAATATAGAGTCAAAAACAATATTCTCCCTTGATTGCGGCTCATCAGGAATAATATTAAATTACCCCAAAGAATCCATACAAATGCTCCGGGGCGGAACCCATTATCTCAGTTATTCCGGCTATACACCCGAATTCCATGTTTATAACGGAGATACCAAACGTTTTTTCATGTACAACAAAAAAACACATGCAAAAAAATGGGATTGGGATGGTGACCGGATAGCCACTACTCGCAACGAAATGGGATTTGATACCGATGGGCTGATTTATGGTGCCCCTTCATATACAATTAGTGCCCAGGATGACCGGGATGCAAACGCCTCATTCAATATAGAAAACTTCAAGTTTATACAGAGAAAAGATTTCACATATGAAAATCCAATACTTGCATCAGGCAACAGTCCGGCATGGATTATAGGCCAGCCTACGAGTATCACAAGCACCTGGAAAGCAGATGGGCAAAGTGATATTGAACGAGTTACCGCATTTGAATATTATAACGATCCAAGTGCAGGTAATTACAGGGCCTTAAGAGTCAAAATCAATGAACCGAGTGAAGGAAACTCAAATGAATTTGAGATCAATACAAACTATGAATACGATATTTATGGCAATATCACTAAAAAAACGGTATCAACGCCCAATTACTCTGACCTGGAAGACAGAGTGGAATGGTTTGATTACAGCCCACAATATGACAGACGGTTTTTGACAAGAAAATACAGGGTCATTGATGGGAATACATATAATAATTACTATGAGTTTGATGAAGCCCGAGGGCTCATTATAATGGAAATTGACTGTAATGGTTTGATTACTGAATACAGCTATGATGATTTTGGAAATCAATTTGAATCTGAAAATTATTTTTTGAAGCAGGGAGTCATCAAAGAAGTTTTTAAAAGTAATTCCTCAGTTCTAAGATGGACCAATGATCATGAATTTGCCCCGGCAGATGGTTCCAGCCTGTATTACAGTTGGAGCAAAAGTTCAGGAAATCCTGAAGAATATGTGTTCTATGATGAGTTTGGAAAAAAGCTGCGCGAGGTATATCATGGCTTGGAAGATAATACCTGGATATTTCATGACTACAAATACGATGACAGGGGCAGGCTTGAGTATGATTACGAACCCTATTATTCCACTACTTCCGAAGGAAATTACACTTTATATGTTTACGATGATCTTGACAGGCCCGTGACCATCACCCATGCGGACGGTACGACAACGGCTTATGAATACGACGCACGGACAACTACAGTAACCCATGCCGGGCAAAGCCATACCAAAGAAGTAAATGCAGCCGGATGGGATTACCAAAGTACCGATAATGACGACAATACCGTGGAATATGCACACTACAGTGACGGAAAAGTCAAAGAGACGTTTCTTGTAAGCGATGAAACCAATACAAAAATGTCGTTTACCTATGATATTTATGGCAACCGGCTTACCATGGATGACCCCAGCCTGGGTACGGTCACCAGTACATATAACCCATTTGGAGAAATGCTGACCAATACCGATCAAAAAGGACAGCTTACCACCTACGAATATGACGATCTTGGCCGTACTGTCTATAAAAAACTTGTAGATGATCAAAACAGAATTACCGAATGGACATATACTTATGATGATGTGGAGAATAAACCTTTAACCTTAGGTATGTTGAGCCATGTATCCAAAAGCGGTCAGGATCCGCACAGCCTGGATTATCAGTACGACCGTACAGGAAATGTGATTACAGAAACAGAAAACATCCTGAACGGGGCCGAGGACTATATATTATCCTATACATACGACACCTATGGACGTTTAAAAACCTGCTCCTATCCAACAGGCCTGAATATCAGTTACGCCTATAAAAACGGCTATAATACCGATATAATGGACAATAACCATTATGAAAGCATATGGCATCTCAATGAACTGAATGCCATGGGGCAAACAAAATCCTATAAGTTGGGCAACCAACTTAAAACTGATTTTACTTATGATGGCAGTCACCTGCCGGAAACTATAAAAACATCCCTGCTTTCAAATCCAACCAATCACCTACAAAATCTGGAATACCAATGGACGGACGAGAAAAACCTGGATTGGAAAAAAGACTTTATGTTTCCACAAAATACCCAAAACTACTATTATGAAGACTATTCATATGATGATTTAAATCGGCTTTGGAACATCAATTCCAATATAAATGCCAATGACATGACACTGTCTTTTGACAATAAAGGGAACATAACTTCAAAAACAGGACTCGGCTCATATACATATGACCAAAGCGGCAATGCCGGCCCCTATGCCGTTACGGCAACTGATAATGTGGTCAGTCCCTGTAGCTATAATATTTCATATACCGGATTCGATAAGATAGAACAAATAGAGGCGCTTAATTACAGCCAAGGCAGTGTTGATGAGATCAAATTAGATTATGGTATTGATAACCAAAGAACCAAACAATGTATTTATAAGAACAATACATTACTCGTAGAAAAAACCTATATCTTTGGCGGTATGGTAGAACGCATACAAAGGGGCAGCGAAACCCATTACCTTTCCTACATTTCTTCGCCCGACGGGCTGGTGGCAATGCACATCAGTGATGATGACGGCCGCGATGAAATGAAGTATGTGCTTACCGATTACCTGGGGACTATATACGCTTTGGTGGATGATGGTGCCCAAAGCACGGAGGATGCGCTCTATTACAGCTTTAATGCCTGGGGCGAACGCCGCGAGCTGCAAGCCTATGATGGCAGCCTTACGGCGCCGCTCTTCTCCGACCCGGCCGACTATATTACCAGCCGTGGCTATACCGGACATGAACATATCGATGCTTTTGACTTAATTAATATGAACGGCAGGGCTTATGATCCCCTTGTGGGCGCTTTCCTGAGCCCTGATCCTTATGTACAGGCTCCGGATATGCCGCAAAATTTGAACCGCTATGCCTATTGTTTGAATAATCCTTTGAAGTATTCGGATCCGAGTGGGGAGTTTATCCATCTTATTGCCGGAGCAGTACTTGGTGGGTTTATGAATTGGATGATGGGAGGCTGTCAGTTTAATTTAGATGGTCTGGCTCAATTTGGAATAGGAGCTATAGCTGGTGCAGCTGGTGCAGGCGTGGGTGTAGGAATTAAAACAGCTAGTGCAGGCGCATCATTCTGGGCCGGATTTGTTGGAAGCCCCATGGGTATCAATACTATTTTACAAGTTGGTTATACAAGTAGTTTTTTTAACGGGGCAATATCTGGTGCAGGAGCAGGTTTTACTTCCGGCTCAATTTCTGGTTTTGGCAATGGAATTGTTCAAGGAGATTCATTTGGTGACGCCCTATCTAATGGGCTTAAAGTTGGAGCATGGTCTGCTGCCATTGCTGGTATCAATGGTGGTATATCTGAAGGTTTGGAGGCTAGGGCAAATCATAAGAATTTTTTAACAGGTAAAGATATTGAAGAAGTTGCAGTTTTTAATTCTCCTGTATCAGATAATTTTGGTAAAAAAAATGGTGAGTGCGCATTCCGTTGTTTTGAAGAATTCAGCGAATCGTATGGATTGAGTGAATACAACTTTGATTATTGGGTTAACAAGTATAATCAACCAGGTAGCGGTGTGCATCCTAGTAAAGTAGTGTCTTTAGCTAATTCGTCTGGTGTTTTTTCTGCAGAACCAATTGCCCCAGATGTTGGAAAAATTGCCAGAGCCATTGCTAACGGGAACAGAGTTATGATGGGATTTAATCCAGAAGGAGGGGGGAGTCATGCTGTTATGGTTCAAAAAGTAAAGATATGGCGAAATAGTTATAGGATATGGTTTGCAGAGACTAGTCCAGTTAGACTTGCACCATATTCAACCTCAAAAATATTTGATATTAATGGTGCTGCTTTTTGGAAATTTTTTAAAAAATAATATATCCATGAAATACAAACTAAGTATTTTCTTTCTATTAACTATTAGTAAATTCACATTTGCTCAATTCAATGCACAAATTTACACAAACAATAATAATGAATGTATTTGTCTTTATAAAGATAAATTCTACTATAGATTAAAAAATAATGATGCATTCAACACATATTCTATTGGAATAGGATACTTAATTTATGAAGATGATCAAAAGCACTACATATCAAAAGACAAAGAAATACTGTCCAAAACATCTGTAATTAGTGAAGTTAAAAGAAATGATCAGTGTATCAAGCTAAAAGTAACTGATTCTAAGAGAGACTCTATTCCCTATTCCAAAATAATAATAAGGTCAGAAGATACCCCTCCAATAACTATCCAAGAATTTACTGACAATAACGGAGAAATTATATTGTCTGAAGAACAAATCAAATCCGTTGAGAATAAATCATGTTCTGTTTATATTGAATCTCTTGGTTTTACAACTCAAAGATATCTTCTTTTAAAACGTGGGAATGATTATATTATTCAGTCAAATACTCCTTCTGAGTATCCATTTACTATTTCTAGTGAAAAGAGAATCATAATATCTATTATTAGTGTTCGCGAAATTGAAATTCAAGTTGAGGGAAGTAAAGAAGTAACACTAACTTTAAATGATCATTTAGTATGCTGTCCAATACTGAATAACCAAAAATTTAACCGTTAAAAAATCATGAAAAAAATTATATTCTTGCAAATTCTTCTAATTGTTGCACAAAGTCTTATATTTGCCCAAACCACCTACCAATACGACGAAAACGGCAACCGCACATCCCGTATCATTAATATGGGCAAGGATCTGCAGACCACTGCCAATTTCAACGACAGCCTGCAAGGGGAGCCTGAGCCTCCGAAACCTCTGCTGGAAACGCTTGGAGAGGCTACCGTTAACATCTATCCAAACCCTACACAAGGCTTGCTTATATTGGAAAGCCGGGGTTTTGCCATGGATGCGCTCCCGGAATACGAAGTCTATACCTTAGGTGGCAGCCTGCTTATGCGTGCAGAAGCCACAGAAAACCGCCAGCAGATCGACCTGAGTAATGAACCTGCAGGCATTTACCTGTTGCGCATTAAATCGGGAGCTTTACAGCGGGAGTGGAAAATTATTAAACAGTAATATTTTATCAGGGCTTTACGTTTTTAAATCGTAAAGTCCTATTATTATTTTATGAGATGCCGGAAAAACCTGTTGTTGCTTTTTGTAAGTTCATTTTTTTGGACAAGTGTTTTGTATGCCCAAAACAAACAGGCCAATAATTGGTATTTTGGGCATAATGCAGGCATAACATTCAACACACCAGATGGCAGTCCTCAGGCAGTGTTTGACGGGCAAATCTATCAGGAAGAAGGCTGTGCGAGCATATCCGATACAGCTGGCAACCTCCTGTTCTATACGGAAGGTTCAAAGATATGGAACAGGGAGCATAATATTATGATCAATGGAAGTAACCTTGCTGGGCATCCTTCCTCATCAATGTCGGCAATTATTGTGCCCTGGCCGGGAAATGACAGTTTGTTTTATGTGTTTACTGTTGCCAGGCGGGCAGAAGAAAATGGCTTACGCTATTCCATTGTAAATATGGCACTTGATTCAGGCAGGGGCGCGGTAGCCGAAACGGTAAATCATTATTTAGCAGGCCCTGTTCACGAGATGGTTACTTCTGTGCAACATGCAGATGGAGTATCTTTTTGGGTGGTTAGTCATTTGTGGAACACCAATACCTTTATTTCCTATCTTGTTGATCAGGATTCCATACATACAATACCGGTATCATGCAGCATCGGCTTAAGGCATCATGGCGCAACTGGTTCTATTACCGGTTATATGAAGGCGTCTATGCAAGGTCATTACTTATGTTGTGCCGTATGTAATGACGAATCATTTCAAATCTTTAAATTCGATAATGAATCAGCTCTTTTGTCTAACCCTATAACATTTCCTTCTTTCCAAAACTATGATGCTTATGGCATTGAGTTCTCACCAAATGAAAAAAAGATATATCAAGGATTTTGTGATTACTCGAATAGCACAAAAATAATACAGTACGACTTAAGCTCCTATGATTCATTAGCTGTCGTAAATTCAGGCTCTGTAATCAGTGTATCAGGCTCTAATCATATTTTTGCAGCCATGCAAATTGGCCCGGATAATCGAATTTATATTAGTAGGGGTTATTATCCTTATTTAAGCATTATTGAATATCCGAATAAAACAGGTTCAGACTGTGTTTTTATTGATTCTGCTGTATTTCTGGATGACGGTTCTGGTCAACATGTAGCAAGGTCAGGCCTCCCCGCCTTCATCCAATCCTTCTTCAACCCCGCCAATTTCAGCTGGGAAGGCCATTGTATTGGGGACACCACCTTCTTTGCCATAACAGATACTTCCTCCCAGGATTCAGTTTTCTGGGATTTTGGAGATCTGGCCAGTGGTGCGGCCAATTATTCGGATTCCTTTTTCCCCTATCATGTTTATGAAGATACCGGAGCTTATCAGGTCAGTGTAATTGGCTATAACAACAGCCTGAACGACACTACCGTGCAGGAGGTTTTTATCCATCCTTTGCCTGTTCCTTTCCTGCCCGCAGATACCGGTTTTTGCGAAGGTTATGGTGTAAACCTCTGGCCAGGGGATTTTCAATCCTACCTCTGGCAAAACGGCTCAACCGATACCAGCTTTTATGCGGACACTACGCTGAGTGTAATTGTGGAGGTTACGGATGTACAGGGCTGCAAGAATTTGGATACAACGCAGGCTGTGGAGCATAGTAAGCCAAACCCTTTGTTGATTTTTCATGATTGAGCGGTGGGCCGGTTCACTCATCGGATGGTCCTTTCCTCTCATCCGATGAGTGGGTGAAAATCAAAGTCATCCGATGAGTTAGCAATCCAATAAATGCCCCCTCCACAATTTTCCCTAACTTTACGCTTTCCAATCCGGCGGCAGCGGAATGGAACGATCAAAAGAGAAAAGCGGAAATTCTATGAAAATACTACATACATCAGACTGGCATCTCGGCAAAAAACTGGGCTCCTACAACCGATTCGGTGAACAGCAAGAAGTGGTGGACGAAATCTGCGCCATTGCCGAAAAGGAAGATGTCGATTGCGTGATTATTGCCGGCGATATTTTCGATAGCTTTAATCCGCCCATTGAGGCTGTGGAGCTTTTTTATCAGGCAATCAGCCGCCTGGGCAAAAGCAGCAAACGCGCAGTACTGGTCATTGCCGGAAACCACGACAGCCCCGACCGCATCGAAGCACCCGACCCGCTGGCGCGCTATCAGGGCATTTTCTTTGCCGGATATCCCGGAAGCCAAATTCCGCTTACCCACAATCCCGATGGGGTTTCCGTAAGCCATTCACAGGAAGGTTTTGCCGAACTGGAGCATCCGCTTTGGGAAGCGCCTTTGCGCCTCTTGCTCACGCCTTACGCCAGCGAATACCGTTTAAAAACACTACTGAACCCGGAAGAAAAAGACGAGGCTTTGCGCCAATTATTGCAGGAAAACTGGAACAGCATTGCCGCAAAAAAAATGGACGGGAAAGGCATTAACCTGCTGGTTTCGCATTTATTTTTTATGAAAAAAGGCGGCATCCGTCCCGAAGAGCCCAGCGAAGGCGAAAAACCCATCGTGCATCCGGGCGGAGTTTCTGAAATCTATACCTCTTCCTTGCCTGCCCAGCTGCAATATACCGCCCTGGGACATCTGCACCGGAGGCAAATAATCGACCAGAATGTGGTCTATTCGGGCAGTCCTTTGGCTTACAGCTTCAGCGAAGCCATGCAAAAAAAATATGTGGAACTGATCGAACTAAGCCCGGGAAAAGAGGCAAAACACCAGCCCATAGAGCTCAAAAAAGGGAAAATGCTGGTCCGCAAGAAATTCGACAGTATCGACGAAGCGGTTGCCTGGCTTGAAGCCCATCAAAACACTTTGGTGGAGCTGAGCATCAAAACCGAAAAATACCTGACGGTTGCCGACCGCAAACGCTTGTCTGCTGTACATTCGGGCATTATTTCCATCATCCCGCTGCTGGCGCAAAACGACGAAAGCAATGAGCCGGACCAAAGCATAGATCCGGGCGGCGATGTCGGCGGACTTTTTGTAAAATACTTCCAGGCAAGCAAAGGCCAGGAACCCAATGAAGAAATCCTGGCATTGTTCAACGAAATCACAGGACAGGAATGACACCGGAATATTTAAAAATAAAAGGGCTCTACTCCTATATCGAGGAGCAGGAAATTGATTTCAGCACCCTGACCCAATCGGCTCTATTCGGTATTTTCGGGACGGTGGGCAGTGGCAAATCGAGCATTATCGAAGCCATAACTTTTGCGCTTTATGGCCGCACGCACCGCATGAACCAAAGCGGCGACAACCGCTACTACAACATGCTCAACCTCAAATCGGACCGCCTTTTGATCGAATTCCGGTTCCGTGCCGGTGATGACGAAAATCAATATCTGGTTACCGTCAGCGGCAGAAGAAATTCGAAACGTTTCGAAGACGTGGCATCATTCGACCGCCAGGTTTTCCGTATGGAGAAGGAAAATTGGCTTCCAATTGAGCAAAACGAACTCGAAAAAGTCATTGGGCTCTCCTACGAAAATTTCCGCCGCACCATCATCATCCCGCAAGGACAATTCCAGGAATTCCTCAGCCTCTCCAAAGGCGACCGCACCAAAATGCTCAAAGAGCTTTTTCAGCTTCAGCGTTTTGATCTGTATTCTCAGGCGAAACGCCTCGAAGACAAGACCCGCCTCACGCGCGAAAACACCATAGGCCGGCTTTCGGAGCTGGGCGAATACGATAAAAACCTGATCATTGAAGCCCGGGAAAACATCCTGAAACTGGAAAAAGAAAATCAGGAAAAAGAGGCTAAACTTAAAAAAATGCGCGATCAGGAGCAGTGGTTTGCCACGATCAAGGATGACTTTTTGAAACTGCAATCGCTGCGCAGTCAAATGGAAAAACTCAAGCTGGAGCAGGCAGGCATGGACAAAATGCAGCAAGTGCTGAAGGAATATGAAACTTGCCGTGAGCTTTTTGGCGATTTGCTTCAGCGCATGGACGAATATGCGCAAAGGCTTGATGTCCTGAGCCTTCAAAAACGCAATCAAGTTCAGGCTCAGCAGGAACTGCAATCAAGGCTCAGAAAGCACGGGCAGGATTTTGAAATTTCCGGCAAGAAGTTTGAGCAAACAGATCTGATGACAGCCCGTTCAGAGGCCATCGGGCATTATATGAAAGCCCTGGCTGCCGAAGCAGAAATCAATAAAACCGTAGCCGCCATTACCAAAGGGGAAGATTGGGTCAAAAATGAAATCAAGCCTCAAAAAGATTTACTGAGCCGGGAAACCGAGGAATTGCAAAAACAAATCAAAGAGAAGGAAGCGCAACTACCCGATAATCAGCGGCTGATGGAAATTAAGCTATGGTATCAGAATTTCCTCAATTTGCTGAAACAACAAAAAGAAAACTATCTGGAAGAAGAAAAAATCCAGGGAAAAATCAATAAAATCGACCAGGGAAAGACGGAATTTATTGATGAAGATTTCCGTTCATATTTCCCTGAAATTGATTGCAGCCAGCCCAGCGAAGAAATTGTTCGACAGGCCGAAGCCTGTGTTCCACACATTGAAACCCATTTGGAACAATTGCGGCAGGAACACAATCGCCTCTCCATCGAGAAAAACGTGGAGCAGCTTGCATCGTCCATCGAAGAGGGCAAGCCCTGTCCGCTTTGCGGCGCTTTGGAGCATCCCAATATCATCCGGCTGGAAGACATCGACCGGCAATTGACCGAAACCAATAAGCAAATTGAGGCCATCAAAAAGAAGCTTGATAAGGAAGAGTTTGTGGTGCATAAACTCAACAACATCATCCAGGGGAAGCAACTTCAAATGGGTCGTTTGAACAAAAACCAGGAAAATGCCCAAAAACTTAAAAGTGATATTGAGGCACATAAGCAAAGCTTTGTCTGGGAAGATTACGATATGAACGACGCTTTGAAAATTGAGGTACAATTGCGCAAAGCAGAGAAATTGCGCCAGCAGGTCAAAGCCGAACGCACACAGCTTGAAGAAAAAAACACCCAATTAAAACAAGTCAGTGAAACCGAAGAACGAGCCAAAGAAAAGCTTCGTGGCTATAGCCAGGCACTTGCTGCTTTGCAGGCCGGTCATCAGGAAAACCTGAAAAATACCGCAGAATTTCTGGCAGAAATCCAGAACATTCCAGAAGACAAACTCTCCGATGAAAAAGAAAAGCTGATTCAATCGGTGAAAGAAATAAAAGCGCAGCACGCATTTTTGCAGGAGCAGAAAAGCAAATTACAGGCAGAGCTTGGAAAAACCGAAGGACTGATCGAAGCCGGGAAAAACGAAATTGACCAGCTGGAGCAGAAACAAAAAGAGGCAAAAACTATTTTTGATCAGAAACTCAGCGAAAGCAATTATGGTGGAGCAGAAGAAATCAAGAAGGTTTTAAACCAAAAACTCAACACGCAAAGCATCAGGGCACAGCTGCAAAAATTTGCAACGGAAATGGCGGTCGGCAAGGAACGCATCAACGATTTGGAAGCACGGCTGCAAGGAAGGACTTATCAGGCCAATGAACATCAATTGCTTTTGCAAAGCATCGGCGAAACCGAAAAAAACCTGGAAACCGGAAAGCAGCAAATCACGGAAAAAAAGCTCTTTTTAAAAGAAGAAGAGCGCAAAAAACAGGTGCGCGATGGCTTACAAAAAGAAAAAGAACAACTCGACAGCCGACTGGAAAACATCAAAACCCTCAAGCAAATGTTCACCGGACAGGGTTTTGTACAATTTGTTTCCACGGTCTATCTGGAGAACATCACACGGCAGGCCAATGAGCGCTTCCGCAAGCTTACAAATCAAAGGCTAAGCCTTGAACTCGATGACAATCAAATGTTTATCGTACGCGATTACCTTAACGATGGCCGTACGCGCAACGTCAAGACCCTTTCGGGCGGCCAGATGTTCCAGGCATCTTTATCCTTGGCACTGGCTTTATCGGACAGCGTACAATCGCTCAGCGGAACCCGTCACCGCTTTTTCTTCATGGACGAAGGCTTTGGTTCGCTCGACAAAACGGCATTGCATACGGTTTTTGAGACTTTGCGCATGTTAAAAAAAGAAAACCGCATCGTGGGCATTATCTCGCATGTAGAAGAACTGCAACAAGACATCGACATCTGTTTGCATATTGAAATGGATGAGCGGAGGGGGTCTTTGATCCGGGAGGGCTGGAAGAATTAGTTTATTTCGGCCCTTCGGCTACGCTCAGGGACCTCAGATTGGGTATTGAAAACAACTTTTCGGCTTACTGCGGCTTCGCTTACTTCGGCAGGCTCAGCACATCGCAGCACAGGCCGCTCAGGGACCTCAGATTGGGTATTGAAAACAACTTTTCAACTCAGCTCAGGGACCTCAGATTGAGGTTGAGAACCAAAAATATAAGTTCTCGAACGAAGCCGGGAGGCCGTTATATAAACAAATAAAGCAGCTTTCCTGAGAAGAAAAGCTGCTTTAAACCAAAACCACATAATTAAGCGCACAAAGGATTCTTTCTTTAATTATGGTATGATAAAAAGAACGTTGTCAGAATCTCTAATGCAAAAATACATCAGGAATCAACAGCCAAGTGTTAAGGGCGTTTAACAAACGTTAAAAAAAGTTAACTGTTGAAAATCAATGGATTTCAAAATGTAATTTTGTTCTGTGAACAAGAAACAAATATATATTCTGATCGTTGCGACAAGTATTGCTTTTTTGGGATTGCTTGTAATCCAGGGATATTGGGTCAATAATGCAATTAAGCTGAAAGAAGGCCAATTTCATAATTCCGCCGGTCGTGCAGGTGCTGATGTTGTTGAGGGGCTAAGGGCAATCGAGCAGCAGGAAGCCATGAAACGCTATCAGGAAGGCGAAAAACTCTACAGGAGAGTAGATTCGGTTAATCAGGCTATCCGGATGCACCTGCAACAAAACCCCGGCTATTTCACCGAAGACGGCAGCCGCCTGAAACCCGGTATTGCACAGGCATTGAACGATCCGGACGGATTAAGCCGTGTGCAAAACGATTCCAATCCCATCGACAGCCTGCTAAACCAGCTTTTATTCATCCGTGAAAAAGTAATGCACCAGCTGATGGAGCGCAGCATGAAACTGGAAGCCAATCCCTGGTTCCGTTTCAATAGTTTTTTGCCTCCGGAGCAAAGAATCAATCCGGAAATCCTGGACTCATTAATAAAATCAGCATTGAAAAAATACGGCATTGAAACTGATTTTGAATTTGGTGTTCTTGATCCGGGACGGAATTTCCTCAGCATACAGAAAACAGGAAAATACCCAAAAAAACTGCTCGAATCTCACTACCGCTTCCGCTTGTTTCCCGGCGAAATGTCTTTTAATCCTTCCCTGCTCCTCCTCTACTTCCCCAATGAAAAACGCTTTTTACTGACGCAACTCAACAGTTTGCTGATTATATCGGGCATCCTGATGACCATCATCATCCTTTCTTTTGTGTTTAATACACAAACTATTTTCCGGCAAAAAAAGCTCTCGGAAATGAAGAACGACCTTATTAATAATATGACGCATGAGTTCAAAACGCCAATTGCCACCATATCTCTGGCTTGCGAAGCCATGCGCGATAAAGACATTGCCAAATCGGAAGAGCTGTATCAGAGTTATGTCGGCATCATCAATGAAGAAAACACCCGCCTGAAAACTATGGCCGAAAAGGTGCTCACTACGGCTTTGCTCGACAAAGGAAAGCTTCAATTACGCAAAGAAGAAATTGATATTGAGGAAATCATCAAAAATTCCATTGCTCCGGCGCAGCTCAAAGCGCAGGCAAAAACCGGCCATATCGAAACCCGCTTTCTGGCAACAGAAACGAAAATGCAGGGAGACCGCATCCACCTGACCAACATAGTGAACAACCTGCTCGATAATTCCATCAAATATTCGGGCGATGGCGTTTTAATCAAAATTGAAACCGAAAACTCGGAAGACGGAATCATCATCCATGTGGAAGACAATGGCATTGGCATCAGCAAAAGCGAACAGAAAAAAATATTTGATAAGCTTTATCGCGTTCCGACCGGAAATATTCACAATGTAAAAGGCTTTGGACTGGGATTAAACTATGTTAAAGCCATTGTAGAACTACATAATGGACAGATCAGGCTGCAAAGTGAACCCGGCAAGGGAACAAAATTTAGCGTATATTTACCCTTTGAAAACAATCAGAATGGATAAGAAAATGAATGTACTGCTCGCCGAAGACGACAAAAACCTGGGCACGGTCCTCAAAGCCTACCTCAACGCAAAATCATATAACTGCACGCTTTGCACCGATGGAGATGAAGCTTCAAAGGCTTTCCCGGGTGGAAATTTCGATTTTTGCATACTGGACGTGATGATGCCTTTAAAGGACGGGTTTACCGTTGCCAAAGAAATCCGAGAACAGGACAAAACGGTACCAATCCTTTTCCTTACGGCCAAATCGCTGGAAGAAGATAAATTGCGCGGATTTGATGTGGGCGCAGATGATTATCTCACCAAGCCCTTCTCTATGGAAGAGTTGTTGGTGCGCATGAAAGCAATTATCCGCAGGGTAGCACCTTTGCGTGCGCAATCGGCAGATACAAACGTTTTCCAGATCGGGAAACTCAATTTTGATTATACCCGACAGATTTTAAAATCGGAAGAAGGAGAGCAAAAACTCACATCCAAAGAGGCTGCATTGCTCCGTTTATTATGTCAGCACGCCAATCAGGTGCTCGACCGTAGCGAAGCGCTGAAAAAAATCTGGAATGACGATTCTTATTTCAATGCACGCTCCATGGATGTTTATATCACCAAGCTGCGCAAATACCTCCGCCAAGACGGAAATATTGAGCTGATGAATGTGCATGGCGTTGGTTTTAAACTGATTACAGGAAACTAAACTTTAACCTTCTTCTCCTTCATCCATAGAAGCATCTTTCTTATTGTAATCGCCGATTTTAAACCTCAGGAAGCCAAAAGCAAAACTGACGGTTGGGTGCTCTTGGCGGAAAAGTGTCAGCACATCGCGGAATCCCAAGCCGATATCCCAGCTGTTGCCCACAAAAAATGTTGCTCCGAGGGGAACATTAAAGGCATTGTTTCCGCCTGTTTTAATGCCTGAGCTTAGCTCTACCCAACTGCCGGGACGAAAAAGGAAACCAGCAGAAATCAATGGATCTTTTAGATTTCCCGGCACTGAATTCATCGGTGCTACGACATCAAGCCCCAGATCAAAGTTTTCATGAACGGCATAAGAAGCTCCGATCCTAAAACGTGTGGGCAGATCACTGACATATTCAGTCAGACCTTCCCAATCATAAACATCTTCACTAACCACAATCGATTCGATAATATCCTGAACATTATTCGTATTAATCCCCGGGCTTGCGATACGTTTTACTTTTCCTTCCCAATTGGCACGATATACATTTCCATCCCATGTAATGGAGCCGATATCAGTAATTGCCAAGCCTATGCGAAGTTTATCCTTTAGTCGGAAATTAATACCAAAATCAAAGCCAAAACCGGAACCAACACTTTCAAAATCTTTGCCGGGGCGCGTAGAAGGGCTAGGTTCCGGATAAGAAATGTTGTAAAAAGGAGACAAACTTGAAATTCCTTCAATTTCATCATCCGCACGCACATTCAGAAAGCCCATACCTTTGATGTATTTCACACCAAAGCCTACTGAAAAACCAATATTTTGTTTTCTAACAACCTCAACACCATAGCTAAAGGTAAAATCGCGCCGCCATAGTGACGTAAAACGAGATCCTTCGAATAATTCTGCCGTGGTTTTTAAATCAGTTTCCCGCACGCCTTCGGTAGTATCACCTGTTTCGGGATCAATCACCCATTCTGTAAAATAATCGGAATTCCAACCCATAAATAAAAACTCGCTCGCTGTTTGGTTGAGCTGGAAATTCCAATTGGCCCGTTCCTGCACCGTAAAAGAAATTCCGCCCCATTTTGGATCCTGATAGGATGCCCCAAAAAGCATCAGGTTTCCGTCAATATTTACTTCTGCCTCAGTAAAATCCTTTACGATATCCAGCTTATCCTGAAGCAAATAGCTATAATCCTGCTCAAAGAACCGCTTGATATCTGATTTTTTCAAAGGCTGGGAATAAATCGAAAAATTCATCGCGCCCAAACCCACATGGAAAGCCTTATTGTCGCGGCTCCATCCTAAATTTGCCGGATTAATTCCCGAAGATTCATAATCGTTCAATGCAGAAGTAGCATTACCCGCACCTACCATAGTACTGGCACCACTTCCCTCCTGAGCCATTAAATGACTGCATACCAATAAATTAAATAAAAATAACCCAATAAAGGTAAAACGAATTTTACTGCTCATCATACTGTTTTTTGTGTTAAAAATACGAATATCTCAAAAAAAATCACTCAAAACCCAAACCAAAGGCAATAATAATTGTTTTTTTTCGTAATTTGTTTTCGTCTTTTAGTAAAAACAAGCTCTTTACTAAAAAATGAAGATGAGATAAAACGCATATTTCGCTGGTTTGCAATAAGTTATTATATAACTACGAGGGAGATATGCATATGTTGAACGAATGATAATTTTATGAGGACACATGTTCCAACAAGTCTTTTTTTGGTTTTATTGTTGTTTTTCTCATTTGCCTGCCATCGAAATGAAGTTAAAGTAAAACAGGATTCACTGGTTTTTAATACGGATACCACTACCTTACTGGAAAAAATCATGGAACGCGGCAAAATCGTTGCCGTAACCGATTACAACTCAATTAATTATTTTGTTTATCGTGGTGAGCCAATGGGCTACCAATACGAATTGCTCCAGTCTTTGGCCGATTATTTGGATGTAGGACTGGAAATCATTGTAAATCAAGACTTGAAAGAATCCTTTGCGCAGCTTGACAGTGGAAATGTAGATCTGATTGCCATGGATTTGGCTATTACGCGCAGACGGGCCGAAAAAATCAATTTCACTAATCCCCTCCAAAAAACGCGACAGGTTTTGGTACAGCGCAAACCCGAAAACTGGCGCAATATGCGTACAGTGAACGACATGGAAAAACTCATGATCCGCGAACCGCTGGAACTGGCCGGAAAAACAGTTGTCATTCAAAAAAATACAACCTTCCAAAAGCGGCTTGAAAATCTCTCCGAAGAAATCGGCGACAGCATTCACATCATACAGGATTCCTTGCGCGATGTCGAAAGCCTGATACGGGCTGTTGCGGAGGGAGAGATTGATTATACAGTTTGCGATGAACATATCGGCTTGATCAATGAAAAATATTACCCGGACATTGATGTGCAAACGCCCATCAGTTTTGCACAAAATATTGCCTGGGCCACGCCCAAAGCAGATTTATCATTAGCCGATACCATCAATTGCTGGCTGGATGAATTCAAGAGTAAGCCGCTGGCAAAGTACGTTTACAACAAATATTTCCACAATCCACGCCAGGTTTTTATGGCGCAAAGCGATTACCATTCGGTTCAGGGCGGCAAAATATCGGTTTATGATGAAGTTATCCGCCGCGAAAGCGAAAAACTCGGGTGGGATTGGCGTTTACTGGCTTCACTGATTTATCAGGAATCACATTTTAAGCCGGAAGTCCGCAGCTGGGTTGGCGCTTTTGGTTTGATGCAACTTATGCCGCAAACAGCAGCGCACTATGGTGTTGATACGGCTTCCAGCCCTTCCGAACATATCGCCGCAGGAGTAAAATTCCTGAAGTGGTTAGATAAACAATTCAAACCCGTCATCAGCGATTCCGCTGAAAGGATAAAATTTGTTTTGGCATCTTATAATGTGGGAATTGGCCATGTTTATGATGCACAAAGACTGGCCGAAAAACATGATAAAAACCCTATTGAATGGGACAGCAGTGTAGATTATTATCTACTGAACAAATCGAAACCTTCTTTCTACAAAGATGATGTAGTAAAATACGGTTATTGTCGTGGAGAGGAACCTTACGATTTTGTTTATGACATCCTCGACCGTTATGAGCATTATAAAAATGCGATCGTGGAATAAACGGGCATCAAAAAACTAACGCATTTTTAGAAAATCGATCTCTTTCTGTGTCAGGAAACGGTACTTGCCACGGGGGAGGTCTTTTTTTGTCAGGCCGGCAAAAATAACACGGTCAAGTTTGATCACATTATACCCCAGATGCGCAAAGATCCTCCTGACGATACGGTTTTTGCCTGAATGTATTTCGAGTCCTACCTGACGACGGTCCTGTCCATCACCCACATAGGCAATTTTATCCGATTTTATAAAACCATCCTCCAGTTCCAGGCCACTGGCAATGGCATCCATATCCTCTGTTTTAAGGTTTTTATCAAGGGATGCATGATAAATTTTATGGACTTTATTGGAAGGGTGCATCAGTTTATCCGCAAGCTGGCCATCATTGGTAAAAAGCAGCAATCCGGTAGTATTGCGATCGAGCCGACCCACCGGATACAGCCTTTCTTTGCAGGCATTCTGTACCAGGGACATCACCGTCCGGCGCTCATAAGGATCATCCGTAGTTGTAATATAGGCTTTAGGTTTGTTCAAAAGCAGGTAAACCTGACGTTCCGGCCGGATGCGTTCTTCGCCAACCTGAACATTGTCCGAGCGCATCACTTTATGGCCAAGGTCAGAAACAACTTCACCGTTCACTTTCACAGCTCCGGCTTCAATCAGCTTATCGGCCTCGCGACGTGAGCAAATACCGGCATGAGCAATATACTTATTCAACCTCATCTCATCCGGATTGGATGAGGAAGTCTTTTGCGGCACTGCAGGTTTTGATAATGTCCTGCCTTTGTTTTTTCCTGCCAGACGGTTTTTACCATCCTGCCTGGGCTTATCTCGGTTTGGCCTGTCTTCTGACCTTGATTTTCGGGCCGGATTTTTTCTCATACTTAAATTTTTAATCTTTTGCTTTGGCTACCCGTATGTAAGCGCCAATGCAAAAGGGGCACAAAATTACAAAAATTAATACCATTCCCAACAAAGATTATTGAGCACAAACCCTTCTTTACCATAGCACTATGGCGAAAAAATTGCAGTCCAGATCATGGACAAAAGAATTAATGCTAATTTTACGGAAAAATAAAACCTCTAACTATGCGAAAAGGCATCATTCTATTTGTAAGTATCCTATGTGCCTGCCTCTATTCAACGGCACAAAATCCTATTCAGGAATTAATAAACAAGAGCGGAACGGCAGAAGATTTTCCGGGCAGCCACCAGCTCTCAATTTTCGATTCAACAGATGTTTTTGTGAAGGAGTCGGGGCTGAGCTATGTGAACATACATCAGCTCATTAAAATCCTCGATGAAACCGGAGCAAAAAACAATGCTGTTTACCGCATTGATTATGATCCACTTTCGGCACATGTGGACGTGATTTCGGCAACAATTTTCCGCAAAAACGGAACCATTGAAGAAATCGATATCAAAAACGCCGTTAATGATTATACCGCACCGGCGCGTGCCATTTACTGGGGCGCCCGAAAACAAATGATCGAAATCGGCAGGCTTGAAGCCGGCGATGCCATTGATATCAAGTATTTCCGCAAAGGCTTTACATATGCTTTGCTTTATGATGGCGATGACGAATCGCGCTATGTGCCACCAATGAAGGGCCATTTTTATGATATCATCCCTTTTTGGAGCAATCATCCGGTACTTAACAAAGTGTATCATGTAAACCTGCCCGATGACAAATTCCTTCAGTATGAAATCTATAATGGCGAATTGCGCTCATCACTCAAAAAAGCCAATGGCCGCATCCAATATCATTTTGAGAAAAAGGATATTGAACCCGCAAAACGGAAAGCAGGAATGCTGGCCAATAACGATATTTACACGAAACTGCTGATGTCCACCAGCCCCGACTGGGAAGCCAAATCCACCTGGTTTTATGGCGTTAATGAAGATTACGGCAGTTTTGAATCCACACCGGAAATTGACAAAAAAGTGAAGGAACTGCTTGTGGGCGCTGAAAGTGAAATGGATTCCATTGCCGTACTGACCCACTGGGTTGCTGACAACATGCGCTACAGCGGCATTTCAATGGGCGAAGGCGAAGGATATACGCTGCATAATGGCGAGATGAATTTCCGTGACCGCTGCGGCGTTTGTAAAGACAAGGCAGGATTGCTCATTGCCATGCTGCGTGCTGCCGGATTTGAATCCTATGCAGCCATGACCATGGCCGGAGAACGCATTGACCGGATTCCTGCTGATCAGTTTAACCACAGTGTTACTGTTGTTAAACTCCGCAATGGAGAATACAAAGTACTTGACCCTACCTGGGTTCCCGGAGTACGCGAACTCTGGTCAAGTCTGGAGCAGCAACAAAATTACCTGATGGGCCTGCCCGAAGGCGCTGACCTCATGATCACAGAGGTTTCCCCACCCGAAAACCATTATCTGCGCATATTCGGTGAGTCACGCATTAAAGATGACGGCACACTAAAAGGCCAGTTTACTGTAACAGCAGAAGGCCAAAGCGATGCAGCAGTAAGGGGTGTTTTTAATTATTACCAAAAGTCCGAATGGGAAAACAATGTAGAAAAAGAACTACTTCGTATAGCTCCCGATGCTCAGATCACCAAAATGGAATACACCCGCAATGAGGATTACCAAAAAACTCCTGTACGGATATACTATGAGTATGAAATACCTGATTTTGCTGTAGTTACGGAACATGAGATCATTTTCACGCCCTTGTTGGCACAAAATGTATTCAGCCGGGCAATGTCTCATTTGCATGCTGCCACACACATCAAAAAGCGCGACAAAGCATTCCGCGACAGATGTTCGCGCCTGGTAGAAATCAGTGAAAGCATCAAGCTGCCTTCCTATAAGGAAATAGTGCAGCTGCCTTCCGAAGAAATGGTTGAAGGCGAGAACGTCAGCTTTGACGGCTCCTATACTCTGAAAGGAAAAACACTTGAGCTCAAAGAAAAAGCTGTTTTCGGAAAGCGCGTTTATGAAGCCAAAGAATGGCCTGATTTCCGTTCCGCTGTTTTAGCACAGCAGAAATTTGCCAATGAGAAAATCATCCTGAAACGATAACCCAGCCCTAACCTTAAATATTCAATAAGATGAAAATCAAAAACTTATTTATAATAGTCGCTTTTCTGTCCAGCGCTCCTGCACTTTTGTTCGGTCAATATCAAAATGCTGATGCCGTTTATGAAAAACTGCATGAAACTTACTCACTTGATCAGGATGGAAACATCAGCTATCATTTCTACAAAAAAGTGAAACTGAACACCCATTATAGTTTTAACCGTATGTACGGTGAAACTTTTATTGTTTATAATCCTAATTATCAAGAACTGATTATTAACAAAGCACAAACAATAATGGCCGACGGAAAAGTTGTGCCCGTGCCTGAAAATGCGTTTAATGAAGTATTGCCCCGTTTTGCTGCCGGCGCTCCACCATTCAACCAAATCAGAGAAATGGTGGTTACCCATACTGCATTGGAAATCGGAGCAACTATTGAGCTGGATTATGCGATCAAAACCAAAGCAGGTTATTTTCCGGCATTAATGGACTATAAAAACTTTGAAAGCCGCTCGCCGGTTCGTGAATATGTTTGTACGGTAGAAGTTCCTAAAGATCATGAATTTCATCACAGGATGATGAACCTCAGGCTGGCACCGGAGAAAAGTACGGAAAAAAACATGGACAAATATATTTGGCGGATTACGAACCTGCATCAACTTTCGGGCGAAGATCATTTGCCCCCGAGGAGTATGTACCTGCCATGTTTAACTTTCTCATCGGCCAAGAACCTGCAAATGGCAACAGAAAAACTTACTGCACAGGAAGCTTTCACAAATCAAAAACTTCCGCAAAGCGCCATTGATTTTGCCCATAATCTAAAGACACAGTTTTCGGATAAAATACAGCTTATGCAAGCCATAAGAAAGCATGTCGATCAGAACATAAACAATTGGTTTGTGCCTCTTCAGTACACTGCTTATAAGGCCAGAACTATTAGTGAAGTCTGGAATTCAAACGGAGGGACAAAGCTTGAAAAAAACCTTTTGTTATCTGCACTTTTAAGAGAAGCCGGCTTCCGCACAAATGTTGTTGCTACGATACCGCAAAGGCTTTATGAGCCGGCAATCGGAAGTTTAAATATTATTGATGGTTATGCCGTTGAATGCAAATTTGACAATAAATCATTTGTTATCAGTGCGATACACAACTACGCAACTAATATGCAAATAATTTATCCTGATAAAGAATTCCTGGTTTTGGATCCTGCCATAGAAAGTCTGCGTACACTTAAGCTGCCCTACGATAAAAGCCTACAAGCGAGTATAGACCTTAACATGAAGTTGGTTTTGAATGAAGACGCAGGTTTTAGTGGAAAAGGGAATTTACAAGCCAGCCTCTATCTGGTAGATTATTTTAATTGGCAGGAAAAAGGCGCAAAAGAAGCCCGGGGCATGATTAAAGGTTTTGTACAAAAAAATGACATTAAAGATTTTGTGAGCAACACTTTTAATGAGGAAGAAATGGCCGCTGATTTTGTTTTAGAATCAGAAAAAAAACTGGAGGACAAGGAAGGATATTTAATTCTGGCACTTCCGGTTTGGAAAGACGGTATTGACTCCAGAAACATCAGAGCATTGCCATCAATGCGAAAAGAACCTCTTTATTGCGGAAAAGCTATTGATGAAAGCTATTCTTTTGAAATTGAAATACCAAAAGGATACCGTGTATTGAACGAGGAAGTCAACATCAGGAAAATGAAAAGTTTTGGCAGCCTTGAAATTAAGATAAGCCGTCAAAACAATAAATTATTTTTTAAACGGCAGCTTAAACTCAATGGTGAGGAAATCCGTCCGGTTGATTATGAAGTATTCCGGATTTTCATGAATATCTGGAATCAAGAAAAGTACAGGACACTAATCCTAAACAAATAATTAAATCAAACCAAATGATGCCAGGGAAAGCTCTCAATAAAACGATTGTAACCATCATTGTTTTGCTACTGGCATCAGCTTTTGGTTTGCAGGCTCAGGATCAGTTTGAAATTATCAGAAAAAAAATCATAGATCCTGAGACAAAGACGGTAAATACAGACAGTCTTGAAAAATATTACCTCAGGCTACTGACAATACAAGTAGATTCGGCAATTGGTTTGTTTCGCAGCATACACAATGAATTTATACAAGATAATTCCGAAGAAACCAAGAGCCAGATCAGTCTACGTGTGCTTACCGAAGGATTAATCTGGAAAGATGAAGACAAATATTATGAAGAAACGATCCAAAATATTTTTGACGGTATAGAAAAGGCGATTATACAGAAAGACCACAGGCAAACCGCCCATTTCTATTATCTGATTGGCAGGCTGCACACAAAGAGCGAGAACTACAACAAGGCCTATCAATATTTGTTACAGGCGCTTGATGAGGCAAAGAAAGCCAATGACGTCCGACAGCAGATGACATATAATATCAAAATTGGACAGTTGCTTATAGCGCTCAACCTAAAATCACAAGCTGTAGATTTATTCCGGAGAAACCTCCTTCTAAGTAATAGCCTGACTGAGGACGAATTCACACAAAGGGAGATAGCGGTCATCAACCTGATGAAAGTTTTTCACATGTTGAATATACCTGATAGTGTAGCTTATTACCAGGAACAGCTAAAATATCCTCAGGAAGATTATTTCCCGGATTGGCATAGTGTTATGGCATTTTATACGAATCTTGGGGATTACTTTTTATGGAGCGGGGATTTTAAAAGCGCTTTTGAATGTTACCAAAAAACTATTGATATATATAAAAAATATCAGGCAAAGCATTCATTGGGTGATATTTATACTCGCATGGCCTATATATATGAATTAAAGGGGGAGCATCAACAACAGTTAAAAAACAACTTCAAAGCCTTAGCACACAGAAAGACAAACAATTCCGAAACGCTCATAGGAAGTTCTTATGCCAATATAGCCAATTCGTATAGCCGATTAAAGAAATACGATTCTGCCATTTTCTATCTCCAGAAAGCCTACAAAATACATAGTCAGAGGAAAAGGATTGATCACTATCTCCCACATGATACATATAAGCTCTACGAGGTTCACAACGAAATGGGCAATACTGACAGCGCGCTTAAGTATTATATTCTCTACAATCAATATAGTGACAGCATTAGTTATGCACAAAATCAGCAAAAAGTCTTGACAATGAACCATGAATGGCACTATAAAGAGAAACAACTGCAACTTAGTCAACTTAAAAAAGAAACACAGCTAAAAGGTTATGTTATTGTTGGGTTGATCCTCTTGTTTTTTTTGATTACCATTATAATACTTTTGATTGTTTTACAATACAGGCAAAGAAGCAGGCGATATCAAATAGAATTGCGCGACAAAATTACACGCTCGCAACTCAACCCACACTTTATTTTCAACGCGCTCATTGCCATACAAAGCTATGTATATCAAAACAGGGCAGCAGAGGCAGGCGCGTATATCGCAAAGTTTGCCAAGCTGATGAGGCTTTTTCTCAATAATTCCAGAGTTGACTTTATTTCTTTGGAAAATGAGATAGAAACGCTAACCTACTACATGAACCTTCAGTCGATACGATATCGCGAGAAACTGAGATATTCGATAACTGCCGGGTCGGAACTTAGCAATAAAAACATTATGATACCCCCCGGATTAGCGCAGCCTTTTATAGAAAACGCGATTGAGCATGGCATTCAACCCAAGGAAGAAGGGGGCAATGTGGATCTTAAATTTTTCATTTCGGATAATTCATTATGTATTACAGTAACAGATGATGGTGTTGGGATAAAAAATGCGAAAAAAAGCACAAAGGGTCAAAAGCATTTCTCCTTATCAACCCAAATTACACAGGAACGCATCGATAATATCAATGGAAAACGATATGGTAAGAAAAAAATATTATTCACAATTACAAACGCTTGCGATGACTATGAATATCCTGGAACTAAAGTCCTTTTCAAAATCCCTTTAAGTTTTGTTATGAAATCAGCCAAAAACACACGAAAAATCGGAGGATAATAGATGTCATGAAAGGAATCCCGATAAAAATAGCTGTTTTAATTTTTATAATGCTTGTTTCAATAAAGGCATATGCGGAATGGGACTCAACATATTACTACCTAAAACAAAAAATCTTTGACCGGCAAAAGGAGCAAATTAACCTGGACAGCTTAAAACTGTATTACAAACAATTGCATTACAAAGCTCCCGACAGCACAATTCAGTTTTTAAGAACCATTTACTTCTGGAGCAAAACCAATAACCATACAGAAGTTATGCATCATGTCTTACCATACTTATCGGAATCGTTATTGTGGAGTTCACAAACAGAAAATGCTAACGCAATAATCTACGATATATTTGAAGGAATTGATTATGCTACAGCAAATAATAAATCTGAATTACTTTATAAATACTACGAACTTCTAGCTAGATATTTTAGGTCACAAGACAATTATAAACAAGCCTATTCCTATCATTTATTAGCTCTAGAAAAAGCTAATAAAAATAATGATATTCTAAGAATGCTTTCTCACAATTTAGAAATTGGAATAATTTTTATAAAAACAAAACTTTACTCTGAAGCAATAAAAATATTAAACAAAAACACCCAAATTGAAGAACAGCAAAACATATCAGACAACAGTGATATTATGCTAACTCACGTGATGTTAATGAAGGCACATTACTTTAAAAACCAATTAGATAGCGCTGAATATTATTATCACATAACACTGAAAGACACTTCTAACAAAGCTATTAGCTGGAACAACAAATGCAGTCTTTACAATTTATTAGGAGATTACTACTTACAAATAGGAAATACAGAAAAAGCTGAAATAATTTACAAAAACATTATAAAACTATTTAAAAACCAAAAGGCAAATTTTCGCCTTGGCCATATATACACACGGATAGCATATATAAACGAACTACATGGAAGGCATAATAATCAGCTAAAATACAACCTTTTAGCCCTTGAAAACAGAAAAAAATTCGATTCCAAAACACACCTCGCTAGCTCATATGCAAACCTGGCAAACACTTATACCAACCTCAATAAACCGGATTCTGCAATCTATTATCTGATGATAGCCCTTCAAATTCATAAAAGCCGGGATATAATTGACCATTATCTTCCCTATACAGCTCAAAAACTTTATGAATACTATTATAACATCAGAAGCAATACTGATAGTGCTCTAAAATACTACAGACTATATAATCTTTATACAGATAGTCTTAACGCCCAAAAAAACCAACAAAAACTTCAGTCAATGAATTTCGATTGGATGTTCAAAGAGAAACAGCTTAAGCTGCAACAATTAAAGAAAGAAAACCAAATAAAGACCTTTGCTATTATTGGCCTTATTCTAATTTTTGTATTGGTCATCACTATATCCGTACTCATCGTAAAACAATTTAGGCAGCGAAACAAGTCAGAACAAATTGAATTGCGCGACAAAATTGTTCGTTCTCAACTTAATCCCCATTTTATTTTCAATTCGCTTATTGCAATACAAGGATATGTTTATCAAAACAGAGCAACAAAAGCAGGAGAATATATCGCTGATTTTGCCAAACTGATGCGGCATTTTCTGAATAACTCGCGAAGCGATTTAATTAAGCTTAAAGACGAAACGGATACACTCCAATACTATTTCAAGCTTCAGGCAATCCGTTTTAAAGACAAACTGGATTTTTCCATTAATATAAATTCAAAAATAGACCTGGAAAACATCTTAATACCGCCGGGCCTGGCACAACCATTCATCGAAAACGCCATAGAACATGGAATCCAACACAAAGAAGGACGTGGTAATGTTGATTTGCGCATTTTCATGATTGAAAAAACAATCCATATTGAAATAGAAGATGACGGAATAGGATACAAAAGCAACCGGAATACAAAAAAAGGGAACAATCATCTTTCCTTGGCAACACTAATCACTCAGGAGCGCATCGACAATATGAACAAAAGGTTCAAGGGAAAAGAAAAAATAAAATTCACTATCAGTCTTGCAAATCCTGAAAAGGCAAACCCAGGAACACTGGTATCGTTTACAATCCCGGAAAAAATGATCCTGAAATAATTAGGTGGTTCTACTAGGAATTTCGTGGGTAACAATAATGTTTGAAAATAATATGCAGATATCTATTAATAAACTATTGATCCCTAACAGATTCCTCCCTTCACAAAGCCTTAATCACTTCGTTTGGCTTTGTTCCGGTCGGAATGACGCTGTTTATTAGGCGTTTAAGGCAAATGCGGCGCACTTCGACTCCGCTCAGTGACCAAGCCGCATTTGCCTCCTGACTTCAAAAAAACGCGTCATTCCGACAAAGTTTTCCTAAGAATGAGGAAACTTTGGAGGAATCTGTTTGAAATAGCATTCTAATTTCTTTCCACGAAATTCCGTGTAGAACCAATTAGGTTAAAGGTACTTGATGAATATTTTTCCTGAAATTGACGGATGATTAAGGAAACAACTGTTTATTTGAAAGGTATTCCTTATCTTTGTATCCAATGCCCTTGATTACGATAATGTAACTAAAATGAGAAGCCTGAAAACTATTGTTGTTGATGATGAATTTATGGCACGGGAATCTGTGATCAAATTACTCAACACCTATTGCAAAAACATTCAAATTATTGGGGAGGCATCAAATATTGATGATGCCGAACGGCTAATTTTAAGTCAAAAGCCCGATCTGACAATTCTCGATATCAGAATGCCGGGCGGAACAGGTTTTGAATTGCTCCAAAGATTCCAAAACATTAATTTTAATATCATTTTCATTACCGCTTATGACGAATATGCTATCAAAGCATTCAAATACAGCGCTATAGACTACTTACTAAAACCGGTTGAGCCTAATCAGCTGATTCATGCCATTAATAAAATTACAGTCGCGAATGAAAATGAAAGACTGATTGAACGTATTAAAATTTTTTTAGACCAATATCCGGAGAACCTACTTAAAGCGCACAAAATCACTATCAGTTCTCCAGGCACAACGTTTTTTATTAACCTAAAAGACCTCGTGCGCGCCGAAACTTACTCCAAAGGTGTTAAACTGGTTTTCAGGGGAAGCGAAGATATAATCATTAACAAAAGCCTTAAGGATTTTGAGCAAATGACACAGAAGTACGATTATATCTACAGGATCCACAAATCACACCTGATCAATCTCAACCATGTTATTTCTTTTGAAAAAAACAATAACGTTTTTAATGTAAATATGGCCGACAATACGGCCCTAAGTGTTTCGGTTCGCAAACGCGATAAACTGGTAGATCTGCTCCTGCAACAGGTTGAATCATAAATGTAACTTACTATGTCAATGCAGGCAGCAAATAGAAGTCCCTACCGAATCATTGACGACCCACTACACTATATAAATTCATTGCTTGATGATATTGCACAAGCAAAACACGTAATATATATTGAGGTTTATAAATTCGGGCACGACTCTGTTGGAAAAAAAATCAGGCAGGCATTAATTCAAAAAGCTAAAGAAAAAATAGAAATCAAACTACTTGTTGACAGCTGGGGAACAGGCAGAATTGATCCTTTCTTCAATCAATTGCTCCAGCTCGGAGCAGAAGTGCGCGCCTTTTCCAGGATAAAAATCAATATCAATTTCTTTACCAATAGTCATAGAAGAAACCACAGAAAAATAATCGTAATCGATGATAAAATCAGCTATGTCGGTTCTGCTAACCTAACAGCCTACAGCCTTTCATGGAGAGAATTGATCCTGCGCGCCGAACAAACCGATCTTGCTTTGACCCTGAAGGATGTTTTCCTGCAAATGTTCCGGCTATACAATACTATATTGTTCGATAAAAACGATTATGTAAAACCTATTATTACCAACAAACTAACAATTCTCAGAGACATTCCATCGCTCAGCAGAAGCCCAATAAAGAAGCAGTTTTTACGCTTACTGCGCAATGCACAAAGAAGCGTATATATCGAAAGCCCTTATTTTTTGCCCAGTTTTTCGCTGAGAAGAAATATAATACTTGCCGCCAAAAGAGGTGTTAAAATTACCGTAATCACCCCCAAAAATTCTGATGTGCGAATTGTGGATATCCTGCGAAACAAATACCTCGGGATGCTCCATGATGCCGGTGTGCGCATTAAATTTTACGAACCGGAAAACATTCATGCAAAACTTTTTATGATGGATGACAGCCTTTTTGTTTTTGGCTCCCCAAATTTTGATTACCGGAGTTTTCGCTTCCAGCACGAAATTGCCGTAATGGGCCAAGAAGAAAAAATCAGTTTTGATTTGCGCAAACACCTGCATGAAAGCCTGATGGATTGCAGCGATTTCGATTATGAAGCATGGAAAAACCGATCGCAAATCGAAAAATTTTTTGAATGGCTCCTCATCCCCGTCCGCCATTTGCTCTGATCCCCTTTCTTTTGCGGTAATTGACCAAATATACTCCGGTAAAAATAAAAACGGCAGCAAATAATTGTCCCCAATCCAAACTTTCAAAACCACTAAGCCAGGCAATCAGCGCAGCAAAAAGCGGTTGCAAATAAATATAATATGCCGTAGTACTTGCCGATAAAGATTTTAAGGCCCAGGCTGTAAGCAAGAAGGCGACAAAGGTAACAGCAATAATCACATAAGCCAAAGATAGCCATGCATTTATCGTCATATGAGACACGCCAAAACCATCCAATGACGGAATTGTAAGCGGCGCACCAAAAATAAAACCGAAGGTAAAAGCCCATTTCATTACCGTAACAGGATGATATTTTGCCATAAGTGGCTTTACCAGAACAAGATACAGGCCGTAAGCGCTGATATTTATAAAAATCAATAAGTTGCCCAGCATATTTGATGAAGAAAGGTCAAAATCACCGGATTGCAATATCAACATCAAAGATCCCGAAAAACCCAAAGCAATCCCAATTGCCGGCACCAATCGAATACGCTCACGCATTAGAAGTGCCGAAAAAATTAATACCAAAATCGGGCTGGTACTGTGGATGATAGAAGTATCAACAGCCGTTGTGAGGTTCAGGCCAACAAACATGGCAATCTGGTTCAGGCTAATGCCTACAAAACCACATAAAGCAAGCCTTCCCAAATCCTTTTTGCTTACACGCTCCTTTTTCATCACAAAATGAAGCCCCCAAAGGATGAGCGAAGTAAGCAAAACCCTGAAAAAAATCAGTTGAAGCGGCTTTAGGAAATCCGGCATCAGGCTTTTTGCAATAAAATAATTCAGGCCAAAAATAAGGCTAACTGTAAATAGCGCCAGATGCGGCAAAAACCGTTGCACTAGTTTTGGTTTCATAATGCAAAGCAAACCAAAATCAACGAGAAATACACGGAAATAATCCTGCATCCTCATTGATTTTACCTTAAAAAATGTTTTTATAACGGAATATTTCCGTGTTTGCGCGCCGGATTGGTTTTACTCTTGGTTTGTGTCATTTCCAATGCTTCTATGATTTTCCTGCGCGTATCATGCGGATAAATAATTTCATCGATATAACCCAGCGATGCCGCTTTATACGGACTGGCAAAACGGGCTTTATAATCTTCAACTGCTTTTTGCTTTTCTGCCTCATTGAGGCGGCCTTTATGGATGATATTCACCGCACCATCAGGCCCCATAACAGCCACTTCTGCTGTTGGATAAGCAAAATTCACATCAGCCCCGATATGCTTGCTCGACATTACATCATAAGCACCGCCGTAAGCTTTGCGTGTTATCAGTGTAATTTTTGGCACCGTAGCTTCCGCAAAAGCATAAAGCAGCTTTGCTCCATGTTTAATGATGCCGCCAAACTCCTGCTCTGTTCCGGGGAGGAAACCGGGCACATCAACAAATGTGAGCAAAGGAATATTGAACGCATCGCAAAAACGTACAAAGCGGGCAGCCTTCACCGAAGCATCGATATTGAGCACACCGGCAAGCACCATTGGCTGATTGGCCACAATACCCACAGGTTTTCCATTCATGCGTGCAAATCCAATGATCATATTGGCAGCATACTCGGGCTGGATTTCAAAAAAATGCTGATCGTCAATCACCTTCAGGATGATATCCTTCATATCGTAGGGTTTGTTTGGATCGACAGGAACCACCTCATCAAGTGACATTTCCTTACGGTTGATATCATCAGTACAAGCCTTGACAGGAGGGTCGTCCATGTTGTTGAGCGGAAGGAAACTCATCAATTCCCGTACCATCATCATGGCCATTTCATCATCATCGGCCATTAAATGTGCCACACCGCTTTTGCTGTTGTGTGTTGCCGCACCGCCGAGTTCTTCTTTGGTCACTTCTTCGTGGGTTACCGTTTTGATCACATCCGGGCCGGTAACAAACATATAGCTGCTTTCCCGGGTCATCAAAATAAAATCAGTAATTGCAGGCGAATAAACGGCACCACCGGCGCAGGGGCCGAGAATCGCCGAAATTTGCGGAACAACGCCGGAGCTGCGTACATTTCGGTAAAAAATATCGGCATAACCACCCAGGCTTTCCACGCCCTCCTGAATTCGGGCCCCTCCGGAATCATTAAGCCCAATGACCGGCGCACCCATTTTCATGGCCAGATCCATCACTTTTATAATTTTGTCGGCATTGGCACGGCTCAGGCTACCACCAAAAACGGTAAAATCCTGTGCAAAAACATACATAAGCCGCCCGTCAATTTTCCCGTAGCCACTCACTACGCCATCTCCGGGGAATTTGTGTTTTTCCATTCCGAAATCATGGGTCCGGTGTGTTACGAAACGGTCGAGTTCCACAAAAGTTCCGGGATCCAGGAGGTCTTCGATCCGCTCTCGAGCGGTTTTTCTGCCTGCCTGATGTTGTTTTTCAATACGGGCAATTCCGCCACCCAGTTTTGCTTCCTCGTTTTTCTTTTCGAGTTCGTTGAATTTATCTTTTCTTGTTTTCATCTGCATTAATTTGATTTTCTAAGGTCAATTGCAACTTCGCATGACTGGATAATCATTATCGTGTGTTTCCTAATAAATATCAGTCCTGCTTCGTTTCATCTGTTCATCTTTACATTTATTCCAAAACGATCAAAGCCTGGTTTGCATTTACGGCAACTCCTTCACTTACAAGAATTTCTTTAACAATTTTATTTCCTTTGGCTTTGTATTCACTTTGCATTTTCATGGCCTCGACTACAATCAAGGTAGTACCTTCTTCCACTTCCTGACCAATTTCAACCGGGATCTTAACCACTTTTCCGGGCATCGGGCTGGAGATATTGTTTTCTTCTGCTGCTGCACCCTTTTTATTCCTGTTATTCAAATATTTGGTCTCGGCATCAATGATTTGCACATCATAACTGTCTTTATAAGTATTAAGCTGGAATTTACGTGCCTCTGCCGTTTTTATCAATTCGATATTATATGATTTGCCATTAAACAGTATGGAATATACATCCGGCTCCACCATAACGATATCCACATCATACTTTTTGCCGTCCACATCAATCAGGGCTTTATTCCCGTCCCTGCCCAATATTTCGGCCTTTGCAATACGGTCGTTTATTTTTATTTCAAGCATAATTATCAGTATTAAAAACGTAAAACTCCTTTTTTGCGTCCAAAATCTTTCCAGTTATTCCCAAGCTGCGCAGCTTTCTTTTCCGGCTGTAATTTCTTCAGCATATCCGAATAATCAATCAGCGCAGTAATAACGGCCATATCTTCACAAACATCGCTGCATTCTTCTTTTTTCATCAGGTCATCAAGGTGGTCATCAATAAAGTGCGTATTGTAGTTACCGGAGACAAAAACCGGATGCTGCATTACTTTTTCAAGAAACTGGATAGAAGTTTTAACACCCGTTATTTTATAGGCATAAAGAGCTCTTTTCATACGGCTTACAGCTTCCTGACGGTCTTTTGCCCAAACAATCAGTTTTGAAATCATCGGATCATAAAAGATTGGGATTTCATAACCTTCATACACATAACCATCATGGCGGACGCCTAAGCCCAGCGGTTCGGTAATATGGCGGATTACGCCCGGGCTGGGCATAAAATTATTGTCCGGGTCTTCCGCATAAATCCTGCATTCAATCGCATGACCGTTCTGGCTCAGGTCTTTCTGCGCAAAAGACAGTTTTTCATCGCGTGCAACCTTTATCTGTTCTTTTACCAGGTCAACACCAACCACCCTTTCGGTTATGGGATGTTCAACCTGCAAGCGGGTATTCATTTCCAGGAAATAATAATTCAGATCATCGTCCATAATGAACTCAATGGTTCCTGCACCATGATAATTCACCGCTTGAGCAGCCGCCACGGCATGTTGCCCCATTTCCATCCGCACTTTTTCGTTGAGCAATGGCGAAGGGCTTTCTTCAATTACTTTTTGATGACGGCGTTGCACGGAGCATTCCCGCTCAAAAAGATGGACGGTATTGCCGTGTTTATCTGCCAAGACCTGGAACTCAATATGATGTGGTGATGAAATATATTTTTCGATATAAACAGCATCATCGCCAAAAGCGGAAAGCGCCTCCGAACGGGCAGCACGGACAGATTCAATCAGGGAAGCCTCGTCTTTCACCAGGCGCATCCCTTTACCCCCGCCACCGGCAGAAGCTTTGATCATAACCGGTAGTCCAATCTCACGAACTGTCTCCAGTACTTTTTTTTCATCACGAATAGGCTCCGTAGTTCCCGGCACAACGGGCACACCAGCGGCAATCATTGTTTTACGCGCCGTAATTTTATCGCCCATGGTGTTTATTGCATAGGCATCCGGCCCTATAAAAATGATTCCTTCCTCTGCGCAGCGCTCAGAGAAACGGGCATTTTCTGATAAAAAACCGTAGCCCGGATGAATCGCATCCGCACCGCATTCTTTGGCTGTTTCAATAATTTTTTCAATGTTCAAATAGCTCTCCGATGAGCTGGAGGGGCCAATATGGTAGGCTTCATCTGCGTAACGGACGTGCATGGAAGTGCGATCAGCGTCCGAAAACACGGCTACTGAGCGGATATCCATCTCCCGGCAGGAACGCATAACACGTATGGCAATCTCCCCGCGGTTGGCAACTAATACTTTTCTGATCATAAGGGATTATGTATGTGAACGAATAAAATGCTCAAATGGAGCTTCTCCAGAAAAAAACACAAAACAAAACCAATGGTTTAATCCTTATACTGTTTAGGCATTCTGAAAAAGCTTATATTTGTTTGTTTGAGCGCATAAAAATACAATGAATTTTTAAAATGCCAAGCATTTATATATGTAATTAACTATATTTGTCCATGGCCAAAACTAAATTTTATCTGGACAAACCCAGTAACCGTAGCCGGCAAGGCATCGATCGGGTTTTGACTATAATATTCATCGCAGAACAAATTTTGTTGATGCTGTACATCATTTATAAGAAAGGTGCAGATATCGTTGATTTCTTCTTGAGATAAAAAAACCAAACCCTCCGGGGGGATGGAGGGTTTATAGTATGGAAAACCTATGAAATAATAAAAGGAGTATTAATTTTAAGGGGTAGTTGGCTTATATATCATAAACCATTTAAGAGCCAATCGCTAAAAGAACGTTCTTTCTTAATACTCACTCCTACTATGGCATAAATCGTGCCTAGCGCTTAAAGGCTGATTTTCAATGCCTTTTTTCTAAATATTCAATAAAATTTTCCAACCTAAATAATTTGTCCGTCTGCTGGAATTAATTTGATTTCCGAACAATTTCCATTTATCGCATCTGCAAAAGTGATAAGCCCGTTTTCCTAAATCTCAGTCCGCTCAGGTTTATACCTGTAAACCAATAGCTTGCACACATACAAATAATTGCATATTAAAATGCCGCAAAAACACAAAAAAAGGGAGCAAAAACACTTTACTCCCTTTTTCTAAAAATTGGAACATTCTGTTAGCCAGCCAACTGATCGGTTTTTCCGTGACAATTCTTATATTTTTTCCCACTACCACATGGGCAGGGATCATTTCTGCCAACTTTTTTCTCAACCTTAACCGGCTGGACTTTTTCTTGCTTTTGGGTGTTGCTGTGCGATTGTGACAAAAGATCGGACCGTTGCTCTTTTAATTTCGATAAATCCAATTTTTTCATCACCGGAGCTTCTGCCACTTGTGGGTCGGCAGAAGGCAGATCGCCTTTCATCAGGAATGATGCAATATCCTGATTTGTGTTTTGCACCATCTTTTTAAAAAGCTCAAAAGATTCAAACTTATAAACCAGCAACGGATCTTTTTGCTCATAGGTTGCATTTTGCACCGATTGTTTCAGGTCGTCCATTTCACGCAGATGCTCTTTCCAGGCATTATCGATAAAACTCAGGGTAATTCCCTTTTCGATAGAAGTAACGATTTCCTCCGGCTTATTGTAAGCCGTTTCGAGATGAGCAACAACCTGGGCTTTTTTACGCCCGTCAGTTATTGGAATAGCAATATTCTCATACTGACTGGATTCATTCTCATACACATTTTTAATTACCGGATAGGCTTTATCTGCCAGCAGCTGATTTTTCTCTTTATAAATTTCATAAACATGCTTAAAGAATTTACCGGCCAGCGCTTCGCTATCTGTATTTGTAGTGAATTCTTTTTCATCTATGGGTGGCTCAACAGCGAGAACTTTCAATGACTGTCCAACAAAACCTGCATAGTCCCTTGATTCCTGGTAATCAGAAATCAACTGTTCGCACACATCAAAAAACATATTGCTCACATCCACGGCAAGCCTTTCACCATAAAGTGCATGGTGACGGCGTTTGTATATCACCTCGCGCTGTGCATTCATCACATCATCATATTCGAGCAATCGCTTACGGATGCCGAAGTTATTTTCTTCCACTTTACGTTGTGCCCTTTCGATGGACTTGGTGATCATGGAATGCTGGATCACTTCACCTTCTTTCAGTCCGAGACGGTCCATAATGCGCGAAATACGGTCAGAACCGAACATACGCATCAGGTCATCTTCGAGCGAAACAAAAAACTGTGAGCTTCCGGGGTCACCCTGACGACCGGAGCGTCCGCGCAACTGGCGGTCAACCCTTCGTGATTCATGTCGTTCTGTACCAATAATCGCCAAGCCGCCACTGTCTTTTACGCCCTGCCCCAGTTTGATATCGGTACCACGACCTGCCATGTTGGTTGCAATGGTCACTTTTCCGGCGATACCCGCTTCAGCGACAATATCGGCTTCACGCTGGTGCAATTTGGCATTCAAAACATTATGGTCAATGCGCTGCCGTTTCAACATGCGGCTCAACAATTCAGAGGTTTCTACGGAAGTAGTACCGACCAATACCGGTCGTCCTTGTTTTACCAGAGCCACACATTCATCAATAACCGCATTAAATTTTTCGCGCTTGGTTTTATAAACCAGGTCTTCACGGTCGTCACGGGCAATGGGTCTGTTGGTTGGAATAACCACAACATCCAATTTATAGATATCCCAGAGTTCGCCGGCTTCGGTTTCGGCGGTACCCGTCATACCGGCCAGTTTGCGGTACATCCGGAAGTAATTCTGTAATGTGATGGTGGCATATGTTTGTGTAGCGGCCTCCACTTTCACGTTTTCCTTGGCTTCCAATGCCTGATGCAGACCATCGCTATAACGGCGGCCTTCCATAATACGTCCGGTTTGCTCATCAACAATTTTGATTTTATTTTCCATGATGACGTATTCCACATCTTTTTCAAAAAGCGCATAGGCTTTCAAAAGCTGGTTAACGGTATGGATACGCTCTGATTTTACTGCATAATCGCGAAGCAGTACATTTTTACGTTCAGAGGCCTCTTTATCGCTAAGTTCCTGTTTTTCGAGTTCTGCCAGTTCGCTGCCAATATCTGGAAGTATATAAAAGTTTTTGTCTTCCTGCTCTCCGGTGATCAGGTCGATCCCTTTTTCAGTAAGTTCAATGGAGTTTGATTTTTCATCAATCACAAAATACAGCTCATCGTCAATGATGTGCATGTTTTTGGACTGCTCCTGCATATAGAAATTTTCGGTTTTCTTAAGCAGTGTTTTCATTCCTTCTTCACTCAAAAACTTGATGAGTGCTTTATTTTTTGGCAAGCCATGGAATGCCCTGAGGAGTTGTTCGCCGCCTTTTTTCTGTTTTTCGTTATCGTTGGCAGCGGCGAGCAAGCTTTTGGATTCGGCAAGAAGTTTTGTAACCAACTGTCTTTGAGCGCTGTATAATCGTTGTACCAGCGGTTTGTACTGGTCAAATTCCTGATTATCGCCACGAGGTGTAGGTCCGGAGATAATCAATGGCGTACGAGCATCATCAATCAAAACGCTATCAACCTCATCCACAATTGTGTAATTGTGCGGACGCTGAACAATTTCATCGGGATTGCCTGTCATATTGTCGCGCAGGTAATCAAAACCAAATTCATTATTGGTTCCGTAGGTGATATCTGCCAGATAAGCGTTGCGGCGGGCATCGGTATTAGGCTGGTGCCTGTCGATACAATCCACTTTCATTCCATGGAATTCGAAGAGCATCCCCATCCATTCGGAGTCACGTTTTGCCAGGTAATCGTTCACGGTAACCACGTGCACTCCTTTACCTGTCAGTGCGTTCAGGTAAACAGGCAAAGTAGCCACAAGGGTTTTTCCTTCACCGGTAGCCATCTCAGCAATTTTCCCCTGATGCAGCACGGTACCACCGATTAGCTGCACGTCATAATGGATCATGTTCCAGGTGATCAGGTTTCCACCGGCCATCCATGAGTTGCGGTAACGGGCTTTATCGCCTTCAATTTCGACATGATCGTATTTTGCTGAAAGCGCACGGTCATTTTCGGAGGCTGTTACTTCAACCCACTCATTTTCAGTAAATCGGCGTGCGGTTTCTTTCATAACTGAGAAAGCTTCCGGCAAAATCTCATCCAGGATTTTTTGAGATGTTTCGTAACGCTCATCTTCGAGTTTATCAATCTCAGCCCAATGCTTTTCCCTGTCGTCGATATTGGCTTCCGACTCAATCTGCACTTTCATTGTGGCAATTTTATCATCAATTGCCTTTAATCCTTCGGCTAAAGTATTTTTAAATTCAATGGTTTTGTTCCGAAGTTCATCATTAGATAATTTTTTGATTCCTTCGTATGCTTTTTTGGTTTTATCCAGAATTGGTTGAATATCTTTGATATCCCTATTGGATTTACTTCCCAAAAACTTTTTAAAGAGCCCAATCATAATATAATATTTTTCAGCTTTTTACTTATCAAATGCCATGCTGTTTCTTCATTTAAGGCCAAATTGGCATATGCGCCCAATAAAAGCAAACGCTCACAGCATTAGCGCAAAAATACATTATTTACCTGATTTTTTGTATGGCATATCTTCATCCACCTAAAAACAACAATAGCGGGAAGCACACTTCCCGCTATTGCATAACCGAAGCACTCGGTTATTCGGTTAATACTCATCTTCATGGAAGAAAAAATCTTCTTTGGTAGGATAATCAGGCCAAATGTCCTCAATCCTCTCATAAACTTCTCCTTCATCTTCGATTTCACTCAGATTTTCTACAACTTCCTGAGGTGCACCTGAACGTATGGCCCAATCGATCAACTCCTCTTTTGTTGCAGGCCAGGGGGCGTCCTCTAATTTAGAAGCTAATTCAAGCGTCCAGTACATCTTTATAAATTTTTATTAAATTTTTGCAAAAGTAATTTTTTTTTAAAGAAATGCAAATGAAATTTCAAAAGTTAAAAATATTTTCTAAAATAAATTTAAACCTCTGGTTTCCAGGGAATTTCAACAGCATTCAGCTCTAAGGCCAGTTTACGTGCCAAAACAAAGAAATAATCTGAAAGGCGGTTCAGGTATTTTAGGTTGAGTTTATCAACGTCATTTTGCCTGCTGATCCGAAGGCAAACCCTTTCGGCCCTACGGCAAATTGTTCGGGCTACATGGCTGTAACTTACCGCCGGATGCCCACCCGGAAGTATAAAATTTGTCAATGGAGGAAGTTCTTCGTTCATTTCATCAATGGCCTTTTCAAGCATTTGCACATGATCGCAGCTTATTCCTGGCAAAGTTTCCAGAACAGATTCTTTATCAGCAGCAAAAAGTGATTCGATAACAAAGAGGTGTTCCTGCACTTTGATGAGAAAATTTCGATAAGATGCATCTATTTGTTGATCGCGCAGTAGGCCAACAAATGAGTTAAGCTCATCAATCGTTCCGTATGCTTCGATACGCTCGTGGTGTTTGGGCACACGGGTCCCTCCGATCAGGGAAGTTTCACCGGCATCTCCAGTTTTTGTGTATATTTTCCAGTCTTTTGACATGAATTATTCAATTAGTTTGCATTTGAGTAATCAGCAACATGGATGACCTCTTTGTTCAATTCATCGCTTTCCACCAGTCCATCGCGGAGGCGGATAATCCGGTGTGCATGTCGTGCAATATCTTCTTCGTGGGTAACAAGCACTACGGTATTTCCGGATTTATGGATTTCTTCAAAAAGCCCCATTATTTCGATGGAAGTTTTTGAATCCAGGTTTCCTGTTGGCTCATCGGCAAGAATAATAGAAGGAGTATTTACCAAAGCCCTGGCCACGGCAACCCTTTGGCGCTGCCCTCCAGAGAGTTCATTGGGTTTATGTGTCATCCTGTCGGACAAACCTACCTGTTGGAGAACCGTTGAAGCTGTATTTTCGCGCTCGCTACGGCTAAATCCGGCATAAATCAATGGCAGCATCACATTTTCAAGAGCCGTATTTCTTGGCAGGAGGTTAAAAGTTTGAAAAACAAAACCTATTTCACTGTTTCGGATTTCGGCAAGTTCATTATCATCCAGTTTGCTTACATCCTTTCCGTTTAGAAAATAGCTGCCGCGTGTTGGTGTATCCAAACAGCCCAGGATATTCATCAATGTTGATTTACCCGAACCCGATGCCCCCATCAATGCAACATACTCATTTTTATGAATTACAGTACTTACCGATTGAAGCGCTTTAACAACTTCAGTACCTACATGATAATATTTACGAATATCTTCCAGACGAATAACTTCCTCTTTCATAAATCTATTTTTAGAAGTATTATTTTTCAGTATAGAAAAAACCAAAAGGCAAACAAAGGTAATGATTTATCAGAGTTTAAGGCGAAAATTTTGCTGCTCAAGCCTTTTTCTGAAAAACAACAAGCCAAAGGAGTAAAAATCAAGGCTGATAGAAACCTCATCATGCCGGATAATTTCACTCCATGCCCGGCTCATTTCTTCAGACCAGTGGATGTCGTCAAAAACAAAAACGCTGCCCTCATGCGAATATTTCAGCATCGTGTTGAAATATTCCAAAGTGGGCTTATAACGATGATTGGCATCAAAATACACAAAATCAAAAGGTTCCTGATCAAAGTTGAAAGAGCGGATTGCTTCACCGGCATCTTTAACGATCAACTCAATATTAGGGGCATCCAGTTTGTTAAAGTTTTCCAGGGCTTTTGCTGCTGTTTTGGGGCAGGCTTCGATAGTAGCAATATTTGCGTCAGGGAGTCCTTTGGCCAGATATAAAGTAGAAATTCCGAGTGAGGTCCCCAGTTCAAGTATGTTGCGTGCCCCAACAAATCGCGCCAGCGATACCATCCTGCGGCAGGAGCGGGAATTTTGCAATGAAGTACGTGCAATATGTCTGAGCGGAAGTTCATAATGCCTGTTTTTTTGCCCTCCGGCACCAAAATCCGTCTTGCTGAGCTTTTCCCCGGATTGCTTCATCTCATTGCGCAAATGCTCAATATGCTTCATAAAATCCTCTTTGGGCAGGTTTCGCAGGACTTCATCAACCAACTCAAAAACAAAAGGTGAGTGCACTTTATAGCGCGTTTTTGCCAGGAGCAAATGCCGGCTATAGGTTCGGATTCTGTGAGCTGTACTGTGGATCATGCAGCGAAAATACAAAATTAGCTTGCTATCAAGAGCTTTGAACGATATGTTTGCATAGCTAGACGCATGAACCTTTACAGCTGTTCACTGTTGAGAACCGTATATCAAAATGCTTTTTTATATTTGTGCAGATGTTAAAACTGATTCTCAACAAAACGGGCAATTATATGTCGCTGGTAAAAATCAGCCACACAATTTTCAGTATGCCTTTTGCCCTGATAGGTTTTTTTATGGGCGTAAAAAGCCCGGGTTTTGATTTCAGTTGGGAAAAGCTGGGGCTGGTTTTACTGGCTGTGTTTTTTGCACGGAATTCTGCCATGGCATTTAACCGATATGCCGACCGCCATATTGATGCAATGAACCCACGAACAGCAATCCGGGAGCTTCCTGCCCAGATCATCCGTCCGGGCTCTGCCCTGATGTTTGTTTTGCTCAACAGCATACTGTTTATCACAACGGCATGGTTTATCAATGACCTTTGTTTTTACCTTTCGCCGCTGGCACTTTTCATCATAACGGGCTACAGCCTTACCAAACGCTTCACTGCATTATGCCATTTGATACTTGGCGCAGGTTTGGCCCTGGCGCCCATTGGTGCTTATTTGGCAGTTACCGGAAGTTTTGCCCCTGCTCCGCTGATGATTTCCTTTGCTGTATTATTTTGGGTAGCAGGCTTTGATGTGATTTATGCTTTGCAAGATGATGATTTTGATAAAAGCAACCGGCTAAAAAGCATTCCGGCAAGCCTGGGACGCAGAAAGGCGCTCCTGTTATCCGTATTCCTGCATATCATCAGCATCACATTTGTTGTCGTTGCCGGCTTGTTGGCCAGCAGCACTTTCGGGATGATTTACTGGCTGGGCACATTGGTTTTTAGCGGTTTACTTTTTTACCAGCACACTCTGGTTGCTCCTGACAACCTCAGCAGGGTAAACCTGGCTTTTTTCACACTCAACGGAATTGCCAGTATGATTTTTGCGCTTATTGTTATTTTCGGGATGTACCATCCGGTTTAGGCAATGCATCATTTTGAAAACACAACTTATGATTTGGGCAGGCAGAAAAACGATTAAATTTTTTTTCTTACTTTTGTCCGGCAAACATCAAAAAAACAGGAAGCACAATGCGCAATTGTACCGTTGAAGCAAATAACTTTTTATCAGACAAGCAATTCATTTTGTTGTGTTGTGCGCAGCACAAACTGCACTTATCCAAAAAAAATATTTTAAATTTTTCAAAAACAGTTCAAAACTACGACCAATGATTGAGCTGTGACATGCTCCCAACATCCTAATGATGCAATTTTAAAAATCAACAGGATGACCCGACCGGCTCCCAAAAAAACGGCAGGCCGAAGAAAATACAAATGAAAAACGAAAAAAACATCAGATTATTAATTTTAAAACGAAAAACAGACATGAAAAAATTACTCGGAATTTTAGCGATTGCACTGCTGTTTACAGTAGTTACCAATGAAGCAAAAGCACAAATCTCTTTAGGTGGTGGTTTGGCATATGCGACTGATATCAGCAGCCCAGGTATTTTGGTCAAAGGCACATACGACATTGATGAAACATGGAGTGCTGCAGCAGGTTTCACTTATTACTTTCCTAAATATGAAGGCACACTGAAATGGTGGTCTTTTGGCGTTGATGGTCGCTACAAATTTATGGAATCAGATGCCTTAACGCTACGTGGTGTTGCGGGACTAATTGTCACTGGTGTCACTATGGACTTTGACTATGAGATTGACGATTATGATTTAGAAGGATATTATAAGTCAGACGAAATTTCAACATCAGCTAGCAGCACCGAATTTGGTGTAGGCTTTGGTGTTAATGCGGAGTTTGCAATTGGTGATGCTATGGCATTGTTTGGCGAATTACGCTACAATGTTGGAGGAGCAAACTATATGGGCGCTCAGGCCGGTATCCTTTTCAAGCTTGGCAATTAAGAAGTAATTTCTTAATAATATTTAAGGCAGTCCAAAACGGGCTGCCTTTTTTTGTTTTTGCATGCTTTCTTGGTGAAGTATTGGATTTTATATAAAGTTTCACTATTTTTACCTCAAAAAGAAGTTATGAGTGACGAAAAGAAAAGCTGTCCCGAATGCGGAGCGCCCATTATTGGCCGTGTTGACAAGATATTTTGTTCCGATGCATGCCGCAACCTTTACCACAACCGGCTGAATGCTGATTCCAACAATTACATCCGAAGGATCAACCGTAAACTAAAGAAAAACCGCAGCATTTTAGCCGAGTTAAACCCCAACGGCAAAACCAAAGTACACCTGAAACAGCTTGCACGCCGTGATTTTGATTTTGAGCACTTCACCAGCATTTATACCACCAAAAAGGGCACAGTTTATTATTTCTGCTATGAGTATGGCTATCTTCCGTTGGAAAATGATTTCTATGCGCTGGTTAAAAGGGATGTGGATTAATAAACTTTTCCAAAGTTTTAAGACTTTGAAAAAGTTTATTAGAAACTGACTGCTAAGCCTTACGGGCGTATTTCCTGCGCCTCAGCCACGCCTGAACAATACCATAAACAATTACGAGCAATACAGGCAGAACCGTATTGAGGATTTGCCAGAACAGCCGTTCACGAAGGATTTTTGTTTTGTCGAGCAAACGGATTTTAATATCCCGGCTACGCACCGAAATCAATCCGTCATCTTCCACCAGATAATTCATCGCGTTCATAATCAAATCTTTGTTGCCAAAAGTCTGGCGCGAATCCTGATCATAGCCCAAAGGCAACGGATAGCCTTGCTTGCGGTGCAATTGATTGCGGATCACATCGCCATCGGAGATAAAAATCATTTTTGCATCTGCGCCATCATCAATAAAACCAATAGACTCATCATTGGCCAGTTCGGGCGGGATACGGTTTTTATAGAGCGATTCAAATTTTCCTTCGAGCAAAACCGCAACAGGAATACGCGATTTTGTATAAAGCCGTTCATCCGGATTGCGGCGGGCAGAATTCAAATCTACAATCACCGGACTATTGGCCGTTCGGCTGTAATCTGATGATGTTAAAAGAATTGTCTTTTTAATGTCTTTGGCTCCTACGGTATCAATACTGCTCACGAATTGTGATTTCACAGCATTAAGGTTTTTGATGATGGGATGATCGCCCGAAGGAAGCAAAAGGGGGAAATACGGCCAGGGCATAAATCCCATTTGTGGCTGATTGCCCATATATCCGGTTACCAACATGATCGGCAGGTGGTTAATGTCCATCACCAAATCATTATTGATGCGCACGCCGTATTTAAAAAGCATGTCTTCCAGGTTCAAATCGCGCGGAACCGCATAAAGCTGCGGGCTGGTTTTCAGGCTGTCCATTTCCGCAATTACCGGATCAATCAGCCAAAGCAGGCTACCGCCACGCATCACATACTGATCGAGGATAAACTTATCTTTTTCGGAGAAAGTACTGTCGGGACGCGCGATAATCAGTGCTTTATATTTGTTGAGGATACGGTATTTCCCTGATGTTGAATCCACCAGTTTATGCTCTGTGAGGCTGGTTATCTTGCCATCAATACTTACGCGTTCCACATTATAATACTCACTGAGCGACATGGCGATATCTGCCAGACCGGCATCTTCCATTTCCCTGTGTCCCGAAACAAAACCAATTTTCAGTTTATAAGTATCCGTTAAACGGCGGACCGCACTGGCCAGTTCATACTCCAGGTTTTGCACGGAATTATTGAGCAGCTGTTCGTGTGGCGTGGCAATTTGGTTGGCCAGCAATTCCACAGGAATTTCCCTGCCCCTATGTGTAACGATAAGCCCGGGGAAAATAATCTGTTGGCGCATTCCATCTTTATCATTCACCTGAAGATCGGTAGGCTGAAGACCTTTTTCGACCAGCTCCCGATAAAGATTTTGCCGATCGTTGGGATCTTCCAAAGCGTTTGGGTCTTCAAATTCGTATTCGATATAATCGCTGTAGGCACGGAACTCGTCCAGCATCTCGCGTGTAGCATTGCGCAGGCGCTTAAAACCTGCCGGAAATTCGCCATCGAGATACACTTTAAAATAAACGATATCATCCACCTCTTTAAGCAGCTTTTTAGTGGCAGGCGATAGTGTATAACGCTTTTCAGCCGTAAGGTCGAAACGGGTAAAAACGTATTGCGCAATGATGTTGATGAGGATCAGGATCAGCAGCCCGTAGAAAAGCTGCAAAATATTATGGCGTTTTATATTGCTTTGTTTCTTCATAATTGCAGGCTTACCATTTTCTGCTTTGCAGCGATAATTTGGTTAACATAATAAAGAAGGCGATGAGGCTAAGAAAATAAACCACATCACGGGTATCGATCACACCACGGCTCATGGAGGAATAATGATCGCTGATGCCGAGGGATTTTACCAGCAGGTCGATGGACCCAAATAAATCCAGACCATAGATAAACTCAAAACCGAGATAGAAAAAACCGGTCATGATCAGTGCCAGGATGAAAGAGATAATCTGGTTATCGGTGAGCGAAGAGGCAAATAGCCCGATGGCCACAAAACTGGCACCGAGAAAAAGCAGCCCGATATACGAACCAATGGTACCACCAATATCGAGATTTCCCTGAGGATATCCCAAAGCATAGACCGAATAGAAATAGACCAGCGTTGGGAGCAGGCTGAAAACCACCAGCATCAGCCCGGCAAAATATTTGGCCAAAATAATCTGTAAATCAGTGAGCGGGCGGGTAAAAAGCAACTCAATGGTGCCACTTTTCTTTTCGTCGGCAAAGAGGCGCATGGTGATGGCCGGAATCAGGAAAAGGAACACAAAAGGAGCCAACATAAAAAGCCCTTCCAGGTTGGCATAACCAAAATCGAGGATATTAAAATCCATGGGAAAAACCCAAAGGAAGAGGGCGTTGATGATCAGAAAAACCGAAATGACGATATATCCGATCAGGGAATTGAGAAAGCTGGCAATCTCTTTTTTAAGTAGTTTATACATAGCGATGCATTTTGTACGGCGCAAAAATACGCAAATTTAACAGCCTGAAAGGGATAAGAAAAATATGGGAGGGATTTTTATGATTTTTTGGGAAGCTTCAAAATTAATGTGGCAATCAGATTTTTACTTCTTTCTTAAACATGGAATTTTTTAACTTTTTGTCGTCTTTAAATGCATCTTTCGTTTGATAAGGATACCAACGAAGAGTAGAATCAATCCTGAAGCTATAGCTTGGTTTATAATCTAAAATCGGCCTGTACTCAAGTGGGACTGCCGCTAGAGGAGAAGATGTAAAATAGCGTATTTTTGTGATATTCAGGCTTGATACCATCTTGATATTACAGAACCCGATAGAGGGAGTACACATTACTGGAGAATTAGAGCTGTAAGATTCATAAAGCTTTTTCCCGTTATTGTTTTCTGGAAAAGCTGAGTCCATAACGGGGAGAATATTTTTAAAAATTTGACTGCTTTCATGAATAAGCGGAAAAATAAATATACCATAATTAGACTCATAATAATAGAATGGGGTCAGAGAATTGACGATATCAATATTATGATAACAGGATGAATAGGAGAACGTAACAGATTTTTTTCTGACATCCAAGATGCGGCATGCATATATGTTTTTACTAAAAAAGCTATAACCTCCTTCTATTGAATCAATTAATTTAAGGGATTGATTTAAAGTAAATTCAAGCGAATCCTTTTGTTCCATTTTAGTAGTGCTGCAAGATGAAAACAACAAAACTAAAGATAAAAGCGTAAAACAATAAGATAACAAACTTATAAACATTCTCATAATTATTCAATTTTTCAGGTTAAGCAATCATATCTATTGAGGATAAGAAAAATTATATCTGCCAGTTTTCATTTTATGAAACAGGCTAAATGGGTTTATAACTAGGCCAACGTTATATAACCTTGTTTTTGAATTTAACTTGCCAACTTCAATTGGTTTATTATTTATTTCCCATATGTACCATCTGTCCACACCTCTTCAAGGTATCGAATAATTCTGTCAAAACCAGATTCAGCTTGTGGAGTCCAGACGACTTTTAATCCCATTTCCTGTATTTTGCCATGACTTCCTCTGACGAACATAATAACCCTTGGTCAGCCTGTCTGATGCCATCCTCAATTTCTTGCTTTTCCTCCTCACTGATGGTTTCCCACCAATCAGGCTTTTGCGCCTGAATGTCTTCTATTTTTTCAAGCACAGACTCATCCTGAAGCAGGGATATCCAGTTAATAATACTTAATTTCCTGTTTGCTATACTCATAGGAATGCTTTTCCTGCAAATTTACGATTATTCAGAGACTAATGTCAATAAAACAGGGACACAAAAATGCGTCCCTGTTTTATTCTAAAATCACAATAAAATCTTGTTTACAATGCTGCGAGGATATTTTTTTCTACGCGTTCATGAATATTGGAAACATCGGCTTTCTCAAATTTTTCGCCGGTAATGCGTTCGTAAAGTTCGATATAACGCTCGGAAACGCGTTGCACAAAATCATCGGGCATATCGGGAGCCGCTTGTCCTTCCTGCCCCTGGAAGCCTTGTTCCATCAACCATTCCCGTACAAATTCCTTGGAAAGCTGCTTTTGCTGTTCGCCATTGGCAAAACGCTCTTCATAGCCTTCTTTGTAGAAATAGCGCGAAGAATCCGGTGTGTGGATTTCGTCGATCAGGTAGATTTTACCGTCTTTCAATCCAAATTCATATTTTGTATCCACAAGGATCAGTCCTGCTTTTTCGGCAATTTCAGAACCACGTTGAAAAAGTTTGCGTGTAATATCTTCGAGTTGGTTGTAGTGCTCTTCGCTTACGAGCCCCTGTTTGATAATCTCTTCACGGCTGATGTCTTCGTCGTGGCCGGTTTCGGCTTTTGTTGTGGGCGTTACAATCGGTTCGGCAAAGCGCTGATGCTCTTTCATTCCTTCGGGAATCGGAACACCACAAATTTCGCGTGCCCCTTTTTTGTAGTTGCGCCACGAGCTTCCTGTGAGGTATCCTCGGATGATCATCTCAATAGGAAAAGGCTTGCAATAATGGCCTACGGTAACCATTGGATCGGGTGTGGAAACCTTCCAGTTGGGCACGATATCAGCGGTAGCATCCAAAAATTTGGCGGCAATCTGGTTGAGCACCTGTCCTTTAAACGGAATGCCTTTTGGCAAAACCACATCAAATGCAGAGATACGGTCTGATGCAATCATCACCAGCTTATCATCATCAATATTATACACATCGCGCACCTTTCCGGTGTATTTGTCTTTTTGTCCCGGAAAATGAAAATCCGTTTTTACTATAGCATTCATAATCAAATATATTTTTTTGCAAAGATAAAATCCTTGGGGTTTTTAGGGCTTAACTTTTCCAAAGTTTAGAACTTTGGAAAAGTTAAGCTCCAAACACCATCACCATCAAAACAACAAACAGCAGTGCCGGAAGCATGTTCATGATGCGCAGTTTTTTAATACCCAGTATATTGATACCCAAACCGATGAGCATCACACCGCCGACGGCTGTAATTTCTGCAATCATTTCCGGCAGGAGGAAATCCTGAACCGAAGATGCCAACAAAGTCAAGCCGCCTTGAAAAATCAGAAGCGGAATGGCAGAGAGCAAAACCCCGACACCCAAAGCTGCGGCCAAAGCGATAGAAGAAAATCCATCCATAAGCGATTTGGTAAGCAGCAAATCCGGATTATTGTTGATCCCTTCTTTTATAGCCCCTAAAATAGTCATACTGCCCATACAAAACAGTAGAAAAGCGGTTATAAGCCCTTCCTGAAAACGCTCGTTATTGCCCGGCAGTTTCCTTTTTAAAAAATCCCCGAAACGATCCATGCGTTCTTCAAGACGAATCAATTCACCGGAAATCCCTCCAAGCAGCAGGCTGAAAATCAGATAAATCAAATGGTTTGTTTCCAAAGCCATGCTTACACCCAGAAAAAGGGTAAAAAGCCCCAGCACCTGAAAAACAATTTCAGTGAGCCGCTTGGGCATCCGGTTTTTGATCAGGAGTCCCAGCAGGCTGCCTGCCAAAACTGCAGCCACATTTACCAACGTCCCGGTCATGATTTATTTTCTTCTTTATTGTATGCTTTGAGAATATCCCCAACCAATCTATGGCGGACGATATCGCTTTCATCGAGGTAAATACTGTCAATTCCGGGAATATTTTTTAGGCGGCGCAATGCTCCGGGCAGTCCTGATTTCTGGTTTCCGGGCAGGTCGATTTGCGTGATATCACCAGTTACCACAAAGCGAGCAGAAGGCCCCATTCGGGTGAGGAACATTTTGAGCTGGCTTTCCTTACAGTTTTGGGCTTCATCCAGAATGGCGAACGCATGATCGAGGGTACGGCCACGCATAAATGCCAGCGGAGCCACTTCGATGGTACCGTCTTCCAGATATGTAAGCAGTCGTTGGGTCGGGATCATATCGCGCAAAGCGTCGTACAAAGGCTGAAGGTATGGATCAAGTTTGTCTTTCAGGTCGCCGGGAAGGAAACCCAGGTTCTCACCGGCTTCAACAGCAGGCCGTGTAAGGATGATGCGCCGGACTTCCTTGTTTTTCAAAGCGCGCACGGCCAATGCCACAGCAGTATATGTTTTTCCGGTTCCGGCCGGGCCAATAGCAAACACGAGGTCATTCTTAAGGATGCTTTTGGTCATGCGCAATTGGTTTGGCGTCCGCGGTTTGATCACCTTTCCGTTGCGGCCATGCACAATGGCATCGGCAGCATCTTTGGGTTCATTGCCGTTGGCATCGCGCGATCCGTTCATAATTTGTCCCACATCCTGATCTGTGAGTTTATTAAAACGGTCGAAATGCAGCAGGCACAAATTAAATTTCTGCTCAAAATTGCTGATTTCTTCATCATCACCGATTAATTTAAGCAGATCGCCACGGGCAACTATTCGAAGTTTCGGGAAAAAGCCGCGCATGGCATTCAGGTTGACATCGTTAGGACCAAAAATATCCAGGGCAGAAAAATCCTCAGTTGATAAAACTTTTTCGGGCATAAAGTAAATTTCTATACACAATTATTTCGGCAGAACGAGGCACAAAAGAAGCTGAAATTGAATAATTTGAAAAAAAGCCTATCTAATGCGCCATTAATTCTTAATTTTGAGCTACAAAAATAGGTGAAAATTACGCAACAGGATAAAAAGCTTCAAATTATGCCGATTATCACATTAACAAGCGATTGGGGACTGAGCGACCACTATGTGGCGGCAGCAAAAGGCTATGTAATGAGCCACTGTCCGGAGGCAAATGTGGTGGACATCAGCCACAACATCCCTCCTTTTGACCTCAATAAAGCTTCATTTATACTCAAAAATGCATATCCATTTTTTCCAAAAGGCAGCATTCATGTGCTTGCTGTGCTTTCGGAAAGCGATCTGGATATTCCCCACGTTTTGGTTCGATATGACGGACATTATTTTATTGGCGCCGACAATGGTGTTTTTTCACTCATTTTTGAAAAAGATCCCGAGGAAATAATTCATCTTGACCTGATGCAGGAAAACGATTATTTCACCTTTCCCGAAACGGAAATTTTTCTGCAGGCAGCCTGCAAACTGGTTCAGGGTGCTGTACCGGAGGATTTGGGCGAGAAAAAAGCACAACTCAAACCCCGGATGAATTTCCAGCCGGTTTTATCGGGCAATATCCTGAAAGGCAAGGTAATTTATATCGACCGATATGAAAATGCCATTGTGAATATTTCGGAAGAAAGCTTCAGGAAAGCCAGGCAAGGGCGGAATTTCAGCATACAATTCAGTGGCGGGCGCTACAAAATCAATAATATCTCAAAATCCTATCTGGATGTGCCAGAGGGAGAGATGCTGGCCTTATTTGGCAGTCACGGATTCCTGGAAATTGCAATAAACCAGGGCAATGCAGCCAGTTTGCTGGGATTGGCAGGTGATGATACCGTGCGTTTTGAATTTTTTGATTAAAAAAACGGTTCAATGCGCTTTGCCCTCTTTTTCCTTCAGCTTTTAGGGGATTATTTCCATTTTAGAAAAACATACCGGAAATTCATTTTGCCGATGAAGCAAGCCGGCATGATTGAAGCAGCAGCTTATCCCAAAAGCCTGAATTACCGGCTCAGGAACTATTCTACGGTGATTGCGGCTTTTTTTGGCGGACAGCTTTTTCGCCTGTACGATCAAAAGAAAACCGTTGAAAACACCCGCTTGATGTCGGCATGCTTTGCTGCTTCGGCTGTTTTTGATGCTTTTTTTGATGAAGGTGAAAACACCAAAACCCTTAAACGCATTTTAAAAGGAGAAATCACTGAAGCTGAATCATCTCTGGAAGCCTTAGCAATAAACCTTTATCAGGAAATCAATATGCTATCAAAAAAGCGCGGTCAAAAAATATTTGAAACTGCTTTAAAGCTGTTTGATGCACAGGAAATCCAGGATCATTTTCAGGTGAACTTCAACCCAAAACGCCCAACTGAAAACAAAAAGCTTTTAGAGGAAAGCAACGATGCCAAGGGCGGATTGGGAGCTCTGATTTATCGTATTGCCATTACTGAAGAAATAAGCAAAACAGAGGAAAAATGCTTTACAGACCTCGGCGCAATGGTGCAATATTGCGATGACGTATATGATATGCAGCGCGATTTGAAGAGCGGGCAAATCAGCCCTGTACTCCTGATGCCTTCGTTTGAAGCCATGGAGCAGGAACTGAGCATGCGGTCGGAAGCATGTTTTGCACAAATGGAATCCTTGAATCTGCAAAAAAGGCGGATCCATGCTTTTCTCTACGGATTCCGGCTTTACACCAAAATGACGCAGAAAAAGATCCGGACAATCTCCAAAAAATGCAAAGGCGATATTAAAGCGGTAGAATTTTTGGATCCAAAGGCTTTTGATATGTCTTTTTTATAGTCCGGCTTACTAATTTAGAGCCCATCAATAAAGCCGGAAGAATTGGACAACAAACTTCCCCAAAGTTTGAACCATTGGTAATGTCTGTCCCGGATTAGGTTCTCCACATTTTGAATGTTCTGCAGGATTTCGGGCAGAATAAAAAAAACCGGAAACTCCCCTGCTAAATATTTAAGCAATTAATGAGAAAAGCAAACCACTGCACTAACCCAACCTTTTCAACCAAATGCTTTTCTTTGATCAGGAGTCCCGGTTTATTAAACTTTATTTCTTTGAAATATATTCCGTTTCATTTAATCTCTGGAGATGTTGTAATGTTGGTTTCCAGATGTAGTTAAACACAAAACCTGCGGTAAGTACGCCTGCAAAAACTGTTGCAATAGCAAACCCATAAATTGCATTTCCTCCAAACAAATCGCTTACAACTCCCATTGCCAATGGACCCAGTGCGGCACCGGCAGCGGTAAAGAACAGTATAATTCCTGCAATAGCTCCATGCTTAGGTTTTGGGAAACAACTAATTCCTTTTGAATTAATAGTTGGATAAATAACCGACATAAACAAGCCGGTTATTGGCAGCAGATATACTGCTGCATCAGGAAAAACAATTGTTGAAAGGAAGCAGGAAAAGATCACCAAACCCGAAATTGTCAATACAAGATCCCAGGGCAATTTTGTTATCATCCAAGCGCCAAAAAAACGTCCTGCAGCACGCAAAACAAAGAAGATGGGCAAGGCATAGGTAGCAATAAAAATCAGCGAGCCATCATAATCTTTAAGTAATGTAGGCATCCAAACATAAATTGCGGCTTCCACGGTAACATAGAAAAAAGCAGCCAATGAAAAACCGAGGGCATATGGGTTTTTGACCATTTGCAAGGTTCTACCTACGTTAATGGGCTCTTCCGTGCTCTTTTTTGTTTTCGGATATTTCACAAAAACAGCGATTAGAATGAGCATAACACTAATAATTGCTGCGATCACATAAAGCCATTTCCACTCCACGTTTTGATTCAGCAAATAGCTCACTAAAAATGGACCGATAATAGCACCCACACCAAAGAAACCTTCGACAGTGTTCATGGTAGCAGTGTGTTCGTTATTGGAATGAGAAATATCACCAATCAGAGCCAAAGCTCCGGTTCGGAAAACACCAATAGCGGCGCCGGAGAACACCAGAAGGGACAGAAAGAACAGAAATGAGTGCCCTGCCAAAAACAAAAGTGAGCTCACAGAGAAACAAGCCAGCCCCAGGATAATGGTTTTCTTTCTACCCATTTTATCAGCCAGAAACCCTAAAAAAATACCCGCAAGAGCCATCGCGGTCATAGGACCATAGTGAAAAAAACCTGCTGCGGTCATGCTAAGGCGAAACTCTTCAATTATTTCCGGAATAATGACACCTACCGCGTCTGTCGTCATAGCAAACATCATAAACATAAAGTAGGTCAGCAGTTTGATGGCGCGGTTTCCGGAAATTTGTACTCTTGTATGCATGGAGTTTGTTTTAGGCAATATTAATATAATTCAATTGATTCCATGAAGAAAACCGGATTTCGGCTTTTTGTTGGTTTAGGTCGATAAACAATTCGGCATGATCTTTTCCGTTTACCCAGCGAATTGCCAGCACCCTTTCCGATGTATTCAATAATTCAAACGTTCCATTAAAAGCCGGATGCGTATTTCGGAAACGAATTAATTGCTTCAATTTCTGTACTACAGGTTTATTCAGACAGTTTTTTATTTCCTCTGTTGTGTAATAATGACGGTTTATATCTCGTCCGACACGGGTTTTAGCAAGCAATTCCATATCATTTTCTCCGGCGAACAAACCCACATAATAGACCTGAGGGATTCCGGGGGCAAAAAACTGAATTGCCCGTGCCATCAAATAGTCATTTTCATCACGTCCGAGCGCATCAAAATAAGTACAGTTTACCTGATATAGATCAAGATTAGACGCAGCAGCGCCTGTAGCCTTACGACTTTTTCCTCCGCTGTTTTCATGGATTTTCTCCACAATTTCATCCAAACGGTCATCATCAATGAGTCCGGGTTTTCCCTTTTCCGAAGCAACATCCACCACACCAATACCATCATGTGTATCGAGCACAGTAAAAGCATTTCCCGGGCTGATTTTGAGCCATTTTTTCAAATTGGAAGCATCTTTGTTAAAAAGGGTATCCAGCACCAGTACAGGCAAGGCGAAATCGTAAACATAATCCACTTTTTCCGCAATCCTGATTTGGGTTTTATAATAAGAATGGATTTCCACCAAAACGCTGATGCCCAGATTTCGTGCTTTTGTAGTAAGTTCTGCAATAAAATCAAAGGTTTTTTCTGTCATAAAGCAGCTGGTACCTCTTTGCTTAACAGCATATCCGGCAGCATCGAGGCGAATCATACTAATCCCTGATTTCTTAAAGATCAGGAGGATATCGTTCAGGTAAGCAGCGCCCCTGTCGGTATTGACATCAATATCAATTTGATTGCTGGTAAAAGTGGTCCAAATCAAGCGGGCGCTTCCATCGGCAAACTGAAATGTTGTAAAGGGCATTCCCGGGCGCGGGCGGTATATACTAAGCAATTCATGCTCACTTGCCCCATCAGGGAAAACACGTCCATAAGTAAGAAACAGGTCTGCAAAATCAGATTTATCTCCATTTTTGAGAAAGCCCTGAAACATGTCAGATTCTGCCGAAACATGATTTACAATCAGGTCGGCCATAACATCTATTTCTTTGCTCAAGGCTTCAATATCATTCCAATTGCCCAAACGCGGGTCAACCAGTTGGTGGTCTATCGGGTCAAAACCGGCGTCCTGGCCATCAATAGGGTAATAAAAAGGCAAAATATGAACCCCACCGAAAAGGCCATTCAGATCATTCTTAAAAAGCGATTTAAATTCTGTTATATTTTTACATCCCAGCCGGTCGACATACGTAATAAGCTGCACTTTGTTTTTCATTATTTTCCTTTTTGAAGAAAGAGCTGTTTCAAGCAGCTCTTTCTTAAATTTTTGAATTTTTTAAAAAGTATAGGTCAATGTAGCTGTAGTAGCCCGGCCTGTAATGGGTCTTGCCCTCAGGTAATTTGTGGCACCATTAGTAAAGGCATCGCCCTCCATTTCGGTAAATCCAAGGGTATTAGTAATATTGTTTGAATTCAGGCGGACATTAAACCCTGGAGCAATATCAAAACCAACAAAAGCGTTGGCATAAACATAGCCCGGTATAACAATATTGTTATCATCCTGGGCAAAAACGCTTGTTGTTCCTATTAAACTAAAGCCAATGCTTCCTTTTCCTTTTGCAAAAGCATAGGATGGGCTGATGCTGTAAAGCAAATCGGGCACACGACGCGGAGTGTTTCCAACCTCATCGGGGTTCAGGCTCTTTTTAATTTCTGCCTTAGTAAAAGTTGCACCGGCAAGCACATTAAAGTTCTTAAAGCTTGCATTGGCTTCCAGTTCCATGCCATAAGTATTGAAGGTTTTATTGATAATTTTACCAAACTCCTCATTCTGCTCGGATATTTCCGTGTAGAAAGCTGTTGCAATAAGGCTATAAGAATTTGACTTTAACTTAAATCCCACTTCACCCTGATTGATTTCATCGGCGCTCAAGCCTTCGATGGTTTCGCCATCGGGTGTAATAAAAGGAGTATAGAGCAAGCGGTCAGCGTTGGCTCGGCCACCTTTGCTATAGCGGGCATAAACGGCTTTATTTTCATCAAGTTTATAATTGGCACCCAGGGAGTACGAAACATAATTAAAATCGTAATTGACAACATTAGGTTTCACATTATCGATCATCGTAACGCTTTCTTCTATTGGAGAAATAATACCATCAGCATTTACATCGTATTCTGTTTGGAAATTATTTTGGTAGGTTCCGGTGGCGCGGCCAAAATCGTAGCGGAAGCTTGCATCAAAGTTCAGTTTGTCTGTAATATCAATTTCAAGGTTTGCATAAGGAGCATCAATAGTATAAGCCATATCGTATGCCCGGGTACAACAATTGCCCCAGAAAGGAGTACCATAAGCAGTCAATCCGTTTTCCGAATAAAAAGAGCTGTCGGCACTGGCAATATTCATCAGGCGCGGGCCGTCTTCACCGCTTACATCAGTGAGATAGGACTGCCACAGCCAGTTCATAGCTATTTTTTGGTATGATTTGTAATAACCTGCCGTTATTTTCACTTTGCCGATATCTTTGGTCAGGAAAACATCATTGGTAAAATTATTCAGATTTTTCATTTCCACATCAAAAGTATGGATACGCATCAGAAGGCCATTTCCGTTGAGATTATCAATTTCGGATTGAGAGAGCGGATTACCTGCATTGGCGCCGTTTGCATAGCTGAGTGTATAGTTATCACCGGCCATATCGGTAGCAATAGTGTTTGCATCGGCAACCTGAGCCGGGAAAGGGGAATTAAAAGTACCCTTAATAAAAGCCAGTCGTGCACGTTGCTTAATGCGCCATCCATCGCCCAGTTCAAAATTAAATTCCGAACCGATTGCGCTCACCTCCGGGTGCATCCCATCAGCGATATTACTGGTACGGCGATTTCCGTTGGCATCGAGGCCGGAAAGCAGCAGGAAATCGGGGCTTTGGAGTGTATATTTCGTAAGGTCGAAGCCTTCAATAGATTCCAGGTTTGGATTGTCGGCATTACCAGTAGCTTTTACAGGCATAGGCATATAACTGATGACTTTATCGTTTAGATATTTAAAATAAACCCTTGCATATCCTCTGTCAAATTCTTTTGTAATATTTGCTTTAAATTGTCCTCCTTTGTTGGCTGTATATCCGGGGTTTCTGGGGCCATCACCGGAGCGGAAGAAACCCCCTACATGAAAACGGAAGCCATCACCAATTGGGGAACCATATTCAAAATCGGTACGCAGTGAACGATAATCCACACCCATTGTTGTTGCGATAGCACCACCTTCAATTGCGCCTGTGCGGCTAATAAAGTTGATGATACCAGCGGGAGAGTTGCTTGCCAGTGTAGAAGCAGACCCCCCCTTCAATGCCTCGATACGGGCAATATTAAAATCAGAACGCAGGAATATATCTGCATTACCAAAAGATATATCGCCAAATTGCAAAACCGGAAGGCCATCTTCATGAAGCTGCAAAAATTTTGAGCCACCGGAAGCGACAGGCACACCGCGAACTGCGATATTTGCATTTCCTTCACCGCCGGACGCTTCAACACGTATACCCGGAATGGTTTTAAAAATCTCGGCTGTTGTTTGGGCACCAAATTCTTTAAGCATTTTTGGTTTAAGGCTGGTAAGCGCCACACTGGATTCGATAGCAGATTTCTGGTTAACAACGCCGGTTACCACAAATTCATCGAGGCCCAAAGCATCGGCATCAAGCGCAAAATCTAAGGTAATGGTTTCTCCATCAGTAAATTTAATTTCTTTTTCCTGTGCAGAATAGCCCACATATGACACTACTATTACCTGATTGCCGGATTCGATATTCGCAAGCAGATAATTACCATCGAGGCCGGTAGTGGTCCCTTTAACGGTACCTTTCACCATAATAGTGGCCCCAATAAGGGTTTCATTAGTACTGGCATCGCGAACAGTACCTTTTAAAGTCGCATTACTTTGGGCGAAAGAACCCAAAGAATAGACGGTCATTAATAAAAAAGCGAGTAACTTTACGTGATTCATGTTGGTAGAGATTTAATTGAACATAAAATTATGACTAATTGAAAGTAAAAGACGCATTTTGATGAAAACAAAAGTAGAGCAAAAAGCCATTAATTCAATTTTATTAAGCACTGAATATCAGGAATTTCCATCGCAAACGTTTTCGCAAACGTTTCCGCAATCGATTGTTGTTGATAACTTTTTTTAAGGAAGAACCGTCTTCTTTAAGTAATTTTAACCTCAAAATGGAGAAAGTTAATTATAGGTGCCGGGAAAACCGGAAAATCACTTAAAAAGAATAGTGTGAAAGGATCTGCCATCACCATAAAAGATATAGCCAGACTTGTAGGTGTTTCTGTATCAACGGTTAGCCGGGCTTTAAAAGACCATCCGGACATAAGTCAGGAAACCAAAGATGCCATAAAATCTGTTGCTGAAAGCCTGCACTACAGGCCAAGCCAGGTCGCTGTAAGCCTGCGGCTAAAAAAAACAAAAGTGATTGCAGTTTTGCTGCCGAAAATTTATAGCTTTTTCTTCCCAACCGTAGTAAATGGAATTGAAGAAGTAGCCAGTCAATATGGTTATCACCTGATGATACTCCAGTCCAACGAATTGTACCACAAAGAAGTTGAGAACACTAATATATTGTTCACCAATAATGTAGCTGGGGTGTTGGCAGCGGTATCCCGACAAACCAGGGACTTTGAACATTTTCAAAATGTGATGGACGCCAATATACCCATAGTTTTTTTCGACAGGGTACCGGGGGGAATAGCAGGCGATATGGTTTTGGTGGACGATACAAGCGGCGCCTATGAAGCAACAAAGCACCTGATCGAAAGAGGGAAAAAACGCATTGCCATCTGTATTGGCAATAAAGACCTGCTGATCAGCATCAACCGCTTAAATGGCTATAAACAGGCTTTGAATGACTTTGGCATTCCTTTTTATGATGAATACGTTGTTTCTGCCGAAAGCCCTGATGAAGCAACTGAAAAAACGGCGTATTTGTTAGATATGCCAAATGCGCCCGACAGCATATTTGCGATCAGTGGACTAACTATGTCGGGTATTATTAAAGAAGTTTATAAAAGAAAAATAAAAATCCCAGACGAACTATCTCTAATTGGTTTCTGCGAAGACACTTTCTGTGAACTATACAACCCCCAGCTAAGTGCAGTATTACCTATGGGGTACGAAACGGGGAAAAGAGCCGCTGAGAAACTTTTCGAAAAAATTCTTGCAAAAAAAGACAGCTTATCATCTCCTGAAACCATTATGCTAAAGAGCAAATTGGTTATCAGGGATTCAAGTTAAAAAGGTATCGGCATGAAATTCCATTGCAACGTTTGTCGTTTATTCCATACCAGTTTTGATCAAACGCATTAAATTTTTGATCAAACTGGATCAGGAAAAATAAAGCTTGTATTTTGCTGCGACAAACAAATTGCCTGGATCATTATTCATCATCATGCAAACCTTTTTGACCCGCCGAAAGGATTCAATAAATGTTTTACAAAGACTTAGGCGAATTCCCTGCCCGCCAGTGCCTTTCAATATCTTCCAGGGTTTTGCCTTTGGTTTCAGGGATATATTTCAAACCCCACAGAATTCCTAAAAATGCAACGGCTGCATAAACAAGAAATGAGCCTGCCGGATTGGGATCTGTTACGATTTTGTGTACTCCTTTAACTACTTCATAACGTGTTATTTCCATATCGGTGCTGGTAAACAACCATGCCATTTTCAGGAAAGTAAAGGCAACAACAGCATTAAAAAACCAATTTGCAAAAGCGCCGGCACTCACGCCAAGGCCACGGTATTTCGTTGGGAAAACCTCTGAGATAATAAGCCATCCCAATGGGCCCAGGCTTACGGCAAAAAACATTATATAAAGAATCATGGTGCCTACGGTAACCCATTTCATCGATTCACCGAGGCTGTCTTTGAAGAGGAAAAACATGCCCAACGCAATGAGCGCGGACATCATGCCGGTCAATCCGATAAAATACAGCTTCCTACGGCCAATACGGTCCACCAAGTACATGGAAAGGATGGTAGTACCCACATTTACCAGGCCAACGCTGACCGTTGCGGCAATTGCAGCTTTTGCGCCACTGAAGCCGGCAAAAAGAAAAATTGTGGGCGCGTAGTAGATTACGGTATTAATGCCCACAAACTGTTGTATAAACATTATTCCCACAGCAATAAAGAGAGGCACGCGCCAGGTTTTGGAAAACAACTCCATAAAACGGGCCTTATTGGCATCTCGTTGCAGTTCCGTTTTTATATTTTGAAGTGACACCTGAAAATCCTCTTCATTTTCTACTTTTGCAAGGATACGTTCCCCTTCTTCGTGGCGTCCCCGGCTAAACAACCATCGTGGCGTTTCGGGCAGGAATAACATACCACCAAACAAAACAAGAGCTGGTATTAGACCCACATAAAACATCCAGCGCCATGAGTATGGGTTTTGATCATTGGCAAAAGCCAAATCGGAAAAATAGGAAACAACAATACCTATGGTAATCATTAATTGAAATGCAGAAACCAGCGCGCCCCTGATATGCGCCGGTGAAACCTCTGAAATATAAAGGGGCACAGCAATAGATGAAACGCCAATAGAGACACCAATTATGATACGGCTTAGCATAAGCATTTCATAACCAACAGAAGCTCCGCACATTACAGATCCCAGGATAAAAATCAATGAAGTGAGTAAAATAACCTTTTTACGCCCGTATTTATCGGCAAGGCGGCCTCCTGACATTGCGCCCATAAAAGCCCCGATTAAAACAGCTGTAGTAATCCAGCCTTCCTGATCGGTATTCAGATTCCAGCTTTCCTGGAGAAAGGGCAGGGCGCCACTGATTACTCCGGTATCAAACCCAAACAACAATCCGCCAAAAGCTGCAATAGCAGCAATAATAATGACTTCACCTTTACTTTGTTTCTTGCTCATAATTTTGCTTTTTTTGGTTACTTTGAGGAAAGGAAAAATCTTCAATTACCTTTTTTGGTAGGCTATTAGACATAACCACTGAAACCAAGGCAATGAAAATACGATCTGATTTTCAAATATAGGGTTTTTAGATATAAAAACCAAAAGCAAAATTATCATTTGCAAAACGGCAATGGAATTAAACCTCAAAATAATTTTATAAACCCCTCTATATCAAAGACATTTGGCGCGCCGAAAACTTTACACATTTGTGATAAAAGATCTCCTGTCAACAAGCAAGAAATGCTTCTATAAAAAAGCTTCAATATCACTTAAGCTGTATTCGGGTGTACCGCCCTCTTGTGTGGCCACATAGGCTCCGGTAGCACAAGCAAAAACAACAGCTTCCTCCGTTGATTTGCCGAGAAGCAGGGAAGAAACAAAGCCTGCCAGAAAAGCATCGCCGGCACCAACGGTATCTACCGCTTTGACTTTAAATCCCGGATGCTCGTAAAACACGCCATTTTCCAATACCACTGCACCCTTTGCTCCGCGGGTCAGCACGATCATTGCGCATTGATAAAAACCGGCAAGCCATAGCATCAGTTCATTCTGATTTAGATGACTCTTATTATGCCAGGACGCGATTGCTTCCAATTCATCATCATTGATTTTCAGCACATCTGCCCTTTTCAGAATCATTTCCACTATTTCCCGTTTATCAAAAGGAGGGCGCAAATTCACATCAACAAACTTCAGGGCATTGGCATTCAACAGTTTCGCAATAGTTTCCCTTGATGTTTTATTTCTGGATGCCAATGTGCCCGTAAGGATAATCCCGGCCTGATCTGCCTGCATTTTTAGCTGTTCGTTCATTTCCAGAGCATCCCAGGCAACAGGTTCGCAAATTTCATAGCTTGCATTGTTCTGTTTGTCGAGATGAACCAGCACTTCACTTGTGGGCAAAACATCATCTGTTTGTATCAACTGAACATCAAGCCCTTTTGAAGCCATAAAATCAACAAGTTTAGCGCCTGCTTCATCTTTGCCTACCCTACTGGATAAATGAACATCAATACCCAGACGTTTCATATGGATCGCAACATTCATAGGAGCTCCTCCGGGTTTCGCTCCGGCAGGAAGTTTATCCCACAGCACTTCCCCAACACACAAAACTTTCCTGTTTTTAAAATTCATAGCAGTATATTTCTGATGCCAAATATTTCCGAACTGAAATCTTCAAATTTCAGCATCTGTTTATTCCGTACAAAAATGCAAAATTCTCAGAAACTCCGAATTGATTCCGGAATATACACGATCAAATTTAACACATACCACAACAATTATTCTATATTTGCAGCTAATTTTTTGGCATGCTTTTTAGTTCACTCATATTTCTTTTTGTTTTTCTGCCGGTAGTTATCATTTTATACTATCTGGTACGCAACGAATACCGCAACCGTCTTCTGTTAATTGCCAGCCTTATCTTTTTTGCATGGGGCGGGGTAAGCTACAGTATCCTGCTGATCGCTTCGCTACTGATCAACTATACTGCGGGGCGCATGATTGACCGCGATCGCGGATCTCCCCGGGCAAAAGTATGGCTCATCATTGGTGTTGTATTGAACCTTGGTATGCTGGGCGTATTCAAATACGGCAATTTTGTTGTTGAAAACATCAATTATTTTTTGAAATGGTTTGGGGACAATCCCCTGCCCGACCCCGGGATCATCCTGCCGCTTGGGATCAGTTTTTATACTTTTCAGGCGATGTCCTACATCATTGATGTTTATCGAAAGGAAGCCGAAGTACAGAAGAATTTTTTCAAACTCGCGCTTTATATAAGCTTTTTTCCACAGCTCATTGCCGGCCCGATTGTTCGTTATCAAAACATTGCAGCGCAATTAACTATCCGCAAGCACCACCGCTCCAATTTCACTTATGGTATCCAGCGCTTTGTGATTGGCCTTTCGAAAAAAGTTTTACTGGCCAATCAGTTTGGGCTTATAGCAGATAAAGCTTTCGCCTTGCAACTTGGCGAGATCAACTCCACTACGAGCTGGGTAGGCGTATTGGCCTATACCATGCAGATATATTTCGATTTCTCAGGATATTCAGACATGGCCATTGGCCTGGGTCGTATGTTTGGCTTCCGATTGCCCGAAAACTTCAATTATCCCTATGTATCACGGTCGATACGTGAGTTTTGGCAACGCTGGCATATGACCTTATCCATCTGGTTTAAGAATTACCTGTATTTCCCGCTTGGCGGTAGCCGGAAAGGCCCGACACGAACAATCATCAACCTTTTGCTGGTATTTTTTGCCACATCCATTTGGCATGGTGCCAGCTGGAATTTTGTGATCTGGGGCATGACGCACGGTTTTTTTATGATGCTTGAACGCCTTGGTCTTGGTAAAATAATTGACCGTTTATGGCGCCCTTTCCAGCATCTTTATGCCATGTTTATCATCATCGTGACCCGGGTATTTTTCCGTGCCGAAGGTTTTGATTTCGCCTGGGGCTATTTTAAAAAGCTCTACACATTTGATTTTGGCCCGATGCATATTAATGTTTGGGACTACTTTAACCAAAGTTCTTTTTATCTAATCATATTTTTTGGCATCCTGACCGCTGTCCCTTTCTGGCCGTGGCTGAATGGCATTTTGAAAAACCAATATAAAAAGCTCGAAGGAACTTCCAAATCTATTGCTGCCAATACCTATCAAATTACGGAAACACTGCTGATCATTGCAGGACTATTTTTTAGTGCCCTGATGCTTTTGGGCGATGCGTATAATCCTTTTATCTATTTCCGTTTTTAATATGAAGAACTTCCGAATCAAATATCGCCTGCTCCCATGGTTTTTCATAATTATGATTGCCTTTCCCATGGTAAATTCCAAAATGCACTTTTATCCCGACAGGGAAAGCTCTGAAAACAGAAAGCTAGCGGAATTACCTGAGTTTAACCTGGCATTGGCCGATCCTTTTCCGCAGCAATATGAGAACTATTTTAATGATCATATTTCAGTAAAGAACAACCTGGTTTACCTGAAAAACTTAATAAAATACTCTGTTTTTAAAGAAACGCCATTACCGTACAAGGTTTACCTTGGGAGTGAAGGCTGGTTTTTCTTCAATAATGCAATGCTACCGGCACGGAGGCAGGCTTCGTTTTTTAGTAATGATCAGCTCAACCGCATCCGCAAAGAAATTGAATTTCGCAACAACTATTTTGCAGAACGAAATGCCATTTATTTCCTGGCCATTGTGCCGGCAAAAGCCAGTGTTTATCCGGAATATACGCGTGGCATTAACCAATTCCACATTTCAGACAGCAGCCGTACGGATCAGCTATTAAGACTTCTGCAAGACTCTACAGACACCCATATTATCGACCTGAGGCAAGCATTACTGAAAATCAAGAACCAACATCAGGTGTTTTTTAAAACTGATCACCACTGGAACTATATGGGCGCTTTAGCCGGTTCGATCATGGTGCTGGATTCTGTCCGGAATTACTTTCCCAATATCCCAAAGCTCAGCTTCTCCGATTTCGATACATTAGAGATTAAAGAACGAACCGGAGATTTGTTAAAACTTACCGGCCTCACAGACCTGCTCAGCGAAGAATACCCGAAATATAAGCCAAACAAAGCCTGGCAGAAAAAACTGAAAAAAGACAAAACCAGAAAATATGAAAAACCGGAAGGCTTTGCTTACGATTGGGCATACGAGATAAGGAGAACAACCGGAGACAGCAGTTTACCCAGCGTAATGATTATCCGCGACAGTTATGGCGACTATATCAGGGATTTTGTCAGTCACGGGTTTAATAACACTTTGCTAATCTGGGACAAATGGAAATACAAAATCAATGAACCTATTTTTAATGAAGAAAAGCCACAGGTTTTTATCACCATGATAACCGAGGCCATGCTCTTTAAACTGTTGCAACAGCCGGACCGCGAAGAGCAAGCAAAAAAATAATCAGGGAAAAACTACCTGCCAAATTCTACTCTAAAAACAGTCGGACTGCCCTTCATAATGCGGAAAAGTTCTGATGAGCGATATCCAGGAATACAGCAAACTTCATTTCCCGACAAGAGCACAAAAACGTTCTCTTTCTCAAAACGGTTGATTTTTTCATCAATCAAAAAATCGCTGATTTTCTTACGCCCTTTCATCCCGAAAGGCACAAAAGAATCGCCGGGCTGCCATTGCCGCAATTTCAACGGCCATTTCAGGTTTGCAGCATCGAGGTAGAGGGTTTGATTATCCTTTGGGAAAGAAAAACCATCGGGAAGCCCCGGCATCATTTCCCATTTTAAATGTATTGGCTTTTTAATTTCGCCCGTTTTTTCTTCTAACAAAACCGCATTATCAGGATGTTCCTGAAGCAAAGGTTCGATAAGTATCCGGTCGCGATCGATCAGCAGGCGATGCGTGGAAGAAGCAAATAATTTGCCGCTTCCGGCATTCAAAGCATTGGTGATGTGGGCAACATCCCTTCCGCTAAAACCGTAATCCCCAATAAGATAATGCAAAACAGCTTGCAGGGGATGAAATTGGAGCAATTGCGGAATGGAGATTTCCAAAAAATATTCATCCGATGTAAGACAGGCTTTTCGCGCCTGTTCGCCAATTTGCGCTTGCAATTCCCAGGATTGCCGGAGCAGCTCCATATTTTCCAGCATCCGTCTATCGAAGGAAGGATTCAGTTTCTGCAATAGTGGCATCAGTTCATGACGGATGCTGTTGCGCATGTATTTCGTGCTGGCATTGGAAGAGTCCTCGCGATAGCTCAGATTATGCTTGTGGGCATATTCCAAAATACTCTCCCGATTGCAAAACAGCAGCGGATGAATGATATTTCCGTTTTTGGGCGCAATGCCCGTCAAGCCTTTCAGCCCGCTGCCGCGAATGAGGTTCACAAAAAAAGTTTCGATGGAATCGCCCGAATGATGCGCCGTTGCAACACTGTTGCAATGCTGTTGCACCATCAAATCATCAAACCAATTAAAGCGCAGCTCACGTGCGGCCATCTGAATACTAATTCCATGCTTTTCTGCATATAATTTTGTGTTAAAATCAATGCAGTGCAAAGGAACATCCCAGTCGGCGGCCAGTTTGCGCACAAAAGCCTCATCGCCATCTGATTCTTGGCCACGGAGATGAAAATTACAATGCGCCCATTCGGTTTTTATTTGGCCGGCTTTAAAAAGGTGCGCCATCACTACCGAATCCACACCCCCACTGATGCCAAGCAGGACTTTCTGCCCGGGCTCTAAGAGGGTATGCTCTGCAATATATTTTTTAAAATCAGCAAGCATTTTTCTGTTTATTCACAAAATGCAAACACAATCGGGAAAAAGCCCAGGCCAGCAGGCTGCCAAAAACAGCACCGGTAAGCACATCGAAAGGATAATGTACGCCGAGGTATATGCGGCTGTAGGAAACCAGAACCGCCCAAAAAAGCAGTAAAAAGGCCGGAAGACGCCATTTCAGCTGCAGCATCAGGATACTGAAAACCGCAGCCGCAAAGGAGCTGGATGCATGGCCTGAAAAATAGCCGTAATTTCCTCCACGATAACCATTTACAATATGTACCAAATGCCCGATTTCTTCGGAATGTGTTGGACGTGGCCGCATGAGGCCGTTCTTAAAAAAATAGGAAACCTGATCGGAAAGGGCAATCAGAACAAAAATACCGATAAGCACAATCCAGCTTTGCTTTCTGTATTTACGGATGACCTGCCAGATCAGCAGCACGTAAAGTGGAATCCAGATAAATTTATCGCTGGCCCAATACATGATAAAATCCAGTACAGGATGATGCAGGCCATTAAGAGCGAGCAGCCAGCTTTTATCTATTTGATCGAGCCATTGCAGCATTATTTCGCATTTAGGATACGCCAGAGCGCATCTTTCAGTTGCTGTATTCCCTGCATGGCTACTGAGCTGATAAAAACATATTCCACATTTTCGGGCAGTTCGGCTTTAATATCCTGCAGCATTTCTTCATCCAGCATATCGCATTTTGTTACGGCAAGGATATGTTTTTTATGCATCAGTTCCGGGCTATAGGTTTTAAGCTCATGCAGGAGGATTTCGTATTCTTTTTTGATGTCATCCGAATCGACGGGCACCATAAAGAGCAATGCCGAATTCCGTTCGATATGGCGCAGGAAGCGTATTCCCAATCCTTTGCCCTGCGATGCCCCTTCGATAATTCCGGGGATATCGGCCATTACAAAAGAGCGGTTTTCGCGATAGCCAACGATGCCCAGGTTTGGCGTGAGCGTTGTAAAAGGATAATCGGCAATAGCCGGTTTTGCGGCTGAGACCACGGACAGCAATGTTGATTTGCCTGCATTAGGAAAGCCCACTAAACCCACATCGGCAAGCAGTTTTAATTCGAGGATAATCCACTCTTCCTGACCTTCTTCGCCAGGTTGCGCATACCGGGGAGCCTGATTGGTAGATGATTTGAAATGATCGTTTCCTAATCCGCCACGTCCTCCTTTAATCAAGATCAGTTCCTGTCCATCTTCGGTAATTTCGCCCATGTATTCGCCGGTTTCGGCATTTCGTGCAAGGGTACCCAGCGGGACTTCAAGGATTTTATCAGCACCTTCTGCCCCGGTGCGCAGGTTTGCCCCGCCACCTTCGCCATGTTCAGCAGAAACGTGCTTGGTGTATTTGAGATGCAGCAATGTCCACATCTGTGCATTTCCACGGACAATGATATGGCCACCGCGGCCACCATCACCGCCATCGGGGCCACCACGCGGTGTTAGGCGGGAACGGTGAAAATGTGCCGAACCGGCGCCACCATTTCCTGATGCACAAAAGATTTTAACGTAATCAACGAAATTTGATTGGGCCATAATTACATTTTATTCAAATATGAACAGATATGCTCATGAATATCTTCAATATTTCCAGCTCCGCCCATATCAACAAATGTTGCAAGGCTACTGTAATGTTTTGCCACTGCGGCTGTTTTTTCATGATAAACATCGATGCGGCGCGAAATCACTTCCGCTGAATCGTCTGCACGGCCTTCGGTAAGCGCCCTTTTCAGCAGGCGTTCCATTATTTCGCCCCGGTCGATCATCAGGTTCAGGATTAGCTTCAGCTCCATATTTTCTGATTTCAGAAATTTATCGAACGTTTCCGCCTGTTGCAAAGTACGTGGGAAACCATCAAAAATAAAGCCCTTCACACCGGTACATCGGTCCATGCCCGATTTCAGGATTTGCATCATAAACTCATCGGGGACCAGGTTTCCTTTATCGATAAGTTTCTGAGCCATCAGGCCCAATTCCGTTTTACGTTTTATTTCATCGCGGATTATTTCGCCGGTTGAAATGTGTGCCAGATTGTATTTTTTTGCCAGCAAAGCCGATTGAGTGCCTTTGCCGGCGCCGGGAGGGCCGGTAATAATGATGTTTTCCATTCAATATCTTGGTTTAACGCACGTCTTTAAATGCCTTTTCGAAGGCTTTATCGAGGCGTTGATTTACTGTTTCTTTGTCGCCAAGTGCGTCAATGGATTTGAATTTCTTTTGCTTCCGGTAAAATTTTGCCACCATTGATGTCCTGTTTTCGTATTCCTCCAAACGTTTTACGATCATATCGGTCGTTTTATCGTAGGAACGGCATTTATCGGTTTTGGAGCGTTCCGACAACCTTTTAATGGATTCCAAAGTAGGCACACTCAGTTCAAAACAGAAGGAAACGGATGAATTGATACGACGGAGGAGCCCATCGATTATATATGCCTGAACAATAGTACGTGGGAATCCTTTAAAAATAAACCCCCGGGTATTTGGATGAGTTTGAATTTCTTTTTCAATAAGTTGAATTGCCCATTCGTCGGGAACAATTTCGCCTTTTTCGAGATATGGGGCTACTTTTCTTCCGATTTCTGTATCCCTTTTAATTTCCTTGCGGAACAATGCTCCGGTAGAAATGTAGGTCATATTATATTTCTGGGCAATCAAACGTCCCTGTGTACCTTTTCCGGCGCCGGGAGGGCCAAGCAGTACAATGTTCAGCCTTTCATTGGCCAGTGTTTTATCAATTGCTGCAGTCAAGCGTTGATATACACTGTCAATCTCCCCTACACCTTCAATGGACACCAGCTTATCGCGTTCTTCGTAGAAGCTGGCAACCGGCAGGGTTTTATCTTCATATTCCTGAAGCCGAACATTGATTACCTCGGCTGTATCATCAATACGGCCCGATGTTTTGGCACGTTCGAGCAAACGGTGCACAAGTTCTTCACGAGGCACTTCCAGGCTAAGCATGCAATTGAGCGAGCTGTTCATCTTCAGCAGCAAGCCTTCCAAAATATAAGCCTGAACCGTTGTACGGGGAAATCCATCGAACAGGATGCCGTTCTTATCGGGATTGGTGCTGATCAGTTTCTCAATAATCTGCACAATAATTTCATCGGAAACCAGCCCACCACTTTCGATTACCGATTTGGCCTGTGATCCAAGTTTTGTGCCTTCTGCTATTTCATGGCGAAGGATATCACCCGTAGCAATATACATGAGATTATATTTCTCAATCAATTTTTTTGACTGTGTCCCTTTTCCTGCTCCGGGAGGGCCGAACAATGCAATATTTAACATAAATCTTTCATTTTTGGCAGTGCATGAATCACAGCCTGTGATGGTAATGGTTGAATTAACACAAATTTAATGAAAATCCGTTTTTGCGCTGATTATTTCACAAATTATTCTGCTTCAAAGCAAAAGCACTTCTTCTTAAGAAATGCTAGTACTCCATGATTCCAATCTTTCTGATTCATCGGGATAGGCGCAGAAGCTTAGCGCGCAAATTCAGGTTGGTTTGATGGCCTCAGCAAAGCAGAAAAGTGCCTAGTCAGCTATAAGTTTATATATATCAGGCAGGTTCCTTCCATAACCATCATAATCCAGGCCATAGCCTACAATAAAATCATTGGGTATTTCCAACCCGATATAATCAACTTTATAGCTCTGTTTGAAAGCGCCCGGTTTAAAGAGGAGGCTGGCAATTGCTCGGCTGGCAATATTCATTGTATCGAGTTTATGAAGAATTGCATTCATTGAAAATCCGGTATCGATAATATCTTCGATGATGATGATATTTCTGCCTTCCAGCTTTTCATCAAGTCCTATGAGTTCACGAACATTTTTTGTGGAACTCATCCCGGAATAAGAAGCCACTTTGATGAAGCTAATTTCACAGGGAATATCAATGTTTTTCAATAAATCGGCAGCAAACATAAATGCTCCATTAAGAATGACCAGAAATACCGGGTCTTTCCCTTCATAGTCTTTATTTAGCCTGGCAGCCATTTCTTTGATGGCCTGCTGCAATTGTTCGCTGGTGATGTCGATGGCAAATTCCTTATCCCGTACTCTAACTTTCTTCATAATCCGATAATTTTAATTGCGTGGCAAAGATAAGAAAAGGCCGTAAGCCTGATCCCTTCATTTTCTCAAAGGCTGTATTAAATCAATTTAATGCCGGTTTCACAAAGTGGGATGCATGGGGAAACACGATTTTTCAACTAACCTTTTAGTTTACATGGGCAAACAAAAACCCCGGAGGCTAAAGCCCCCGGGGAAAAAAATTACCATGAAAACAAAACACTACTTATTTAAAATAAGTTTCTTAATGTCTTTACCTTCTTCTGAAATACGAACGATATAATAAATACCATCGGGGAAACGGCTCATATCGAGCTGGGTTTTTCCTTCAGAAGTTTCATTTACGTTATACACGAGTTCTCCTAAAAGGTTACGAACTTCGAGCTGATATCCTGCAGGGCAAACAAGGTTTACATTACCGCTTGTGGGGTTAGGATAAATTTCAAATTTATCATTTTCTTGTTCGCCAATGCCTACATTATTATCGAGTGTAACGAGGAGTGCTTCTGACAATTCAGATTCTCCACATTCGTTTATTGCCTGGGCAGTAATTTCGATTTCGCCAAAGAAATCAATATTCCAGCTTACAGTAGCCACATTGGCTTCCATGTTCACAGTACCGGCGGTTTCATCAGAAAGTGAAACAAGATATGATGTAGCTCCTTCAACTTCAGTAACTGTATAAACACTTTGGTCTATTTGATTCACTGCAACGGCTTCGGGGCCTGCTGGTTTTTCTGGTGCCAAAGGAGCTGAATTTACCGTCAAAGTAATTACATCTGAAGCTTCGGCACATGGTTCGATACCTACAACAGTTAAGGTAAGTTCAACAGAACCATTGGTTGCATCTTCGGAGCCGGGTGTATAAACTGCATGCAAACGGCTTGGGTCTGCAAAAACGCCATCCCCGGCAGTAGTCCAAAGGACACTTTGGTGATTTTCTGCATTGGATGCCTGAATTGTAATTTCTTCTCCTGCACAAATATCGGCAGAACCACCAGCAAAGGCCACAGGTGCCGGTTGAATTGTAAGGGTCATATTGTCTTCAGCGCTGTTGTCGCCATCAGTCACTTCAAATGTAAGGATAACGGCACCATTGGCGACATCCTGACTTCCAGGTGTATAAACGGCTTCAGGAATTGTTGGGTCGTCGAAAGATCCATCACCATTTGTTGTCCAAAGTGCAGAAGTATAGCCGGTTCCGGTAGCATGGAGCTCGCAGTTGCTGCCTTCGCAGATATTCATGTCCTGACCGGCATTTGCCGACATAACCAATGTTGTTGGGAAATAAATAAAATCTACCCAAACGGCATCATCGCCACCGGCATTAGCACTTCCTTTTTCGTATTTCCACTCAAAAACATGATGTCCTGAAGTTACGTTAAAAATTTCTTCGCTCCACTGTGAGAGGCCACCCCATTCGCCTTTGAGGCTGCCATCGATATAGAAACGCAGTTTATCTGATCCATCAGTAGAAACTCTTTGGAAGAATTTGATATGTGACATAAATCCTTCAACTTCCATATCAATTTTCATTGAAGAAACCTGATCATCGCCAATAGCGCCGGAACGTGCGGAAAAGCCTTCGTGGAATACAGTTACATCATCAATTACCCAATCGGCATCACCTTCCATAACCCATGCATTGGCCAGGAAGTTTCCTGTTTCAAAATCTTCACCCGGAGGTTCTGCCACGATAAAGCTCCAAACTTCTCCTTCGCTTGTACCGAAATCATTAACGGCATCAATGCGCCAGAAATATTCCGTTTCATATTCAAGCTCATTGGCGAAAATGTATTCAGGAGTATTGACCTCATCCCCATTTACAAGGTTTGTTGGCGGATTATCAGTACCTACATAAACTTTATATACGGTTGGTTCGCCACCTACACCAGCTTCCCAGGCAAGGTTGGCAAAAGGATAAACGCCCAGTTTTCCATTAGCAGGAACAGGCTGCATTGTTTGGCCGGGTTCTGCAGTAATTTGAATAGTAGTAATGAGTGGCTCAAAATTAAATGGAAGGATAACGAGGTCAAGCTCAAGCATTGTGCTTGTTAATGGCTGAGTTAGTGTTATTGTTGCATTTCCGTTTTCAAGATAGCCCACACCGAGGAGTTCTCCATTGTAACTAAGGGCAGCACGACCGTCGCTGGCATTGGTTGAAACAGAATAAGTTGTAGCATTGATCGGGATAATCGGCTCATAAGTTGCGCTGAGGCTGGCAGGCATCTTTGTGCGCAGCATCAATGAAGGATCACCAAAAATTGTCCAGGTATCAGTCATTTCATCACCACCGGAACCATATTCGTCGTTCATTTCAAAACAGCCGTTTACAGTTACACCACCAAAAGTACGTTTGATGTTATCGGTAAAAGATTCCACCAATATATCGACCATTGCATCTTGTCCGTGCATAGGAGGATCCCAGCTTTGGTTAATGGTGGACATGATCGTTGCAACCGCCCCTGTTGGCTCGCCATTATTATCGGCGCGCAACCAGGCTTCGGCAAAGCATGTACTGTTCACAAAATTACCGTTCACACATGCTACAGAGAAGATATAGGGCAGCATATTATCATTGGTCAGGTTATTAACATCACTATTGGAGAATCCTGAAGAACCCCAGGAAGTTGTACTTCCATGACCTGTATAGTTGATAATGGAAGTTCCTGCATTAATTTCGTTTGCTACATCACCCGGGCTTGGGCTTCCGGCTGCGTCAAGTCCACCCTGACTGCCATCGAAAAGCTCGGCAGAAGTTTCCCAGGTATATCCCAGGAGATCGTTTTGAATATTACGTATATGCTGATAATCATATTCGTTATCATCGCCAGGGCCCTGATCGGAAGCAATACCAACATTATGCTCCATCCATGTTCCGTTGGTGTTTGGTTCTTTTTCGTATTCAACGGCCTTGGTAACCTGAATTTCCACATCGCTGATGTCTTCGGCGGAGAAACGTCCAACAAAAACCTCGGCATAGGAATCGCTACCTTCGATATAGCCATAAGCCTGATCGGAATGGCCGGCGGTGGTATTCATTGTAGGCACCTGTGGGGCATCACCTACAATAAGCAAATAAGTAAGTCCATTATCGTTATAATAATCCGTTACGAAAGATTTAATATCATTTGCGGAACTGAACTGGCTGGAATTAACCATTTCAACGGTCATACCAGAAATCGTTTTCCATTCAACAAAGGGGTTCATTGCCGACATAAAATCATCATAACAAATGATCAGCATATTGCCATCTTCTTCGAGTGGTGTATAGCGTGAAGCGGAGTTGTAGTTAATAAACTGACGCTGATAAACCTGTGCAAAATCGGCGCTGATTACATCGGGTGCAGTATTTGAAGCCAAGGTGTTGATATTTGAACTGCCAACAGCTTTTATACGAAGGTCCACATCGTAATAAACGCGCAGGGTTTTGGTAACTGCATTATAACGGAAAGGATAAAAAACAACGGTTTGACCACGGAAATCACGCAGGACATAAGGCGTTCTCATTTCTGCTGCTTGCTGTGGGAAAAAGGCGTCTGTTGCATAAGCATCGCCATAAGTGTATGCTACATCGGCAGGATTGATATCGCGTGTAAAATTACCTTTTGAAGGGGCAATGCTGATGTTATCAAAATCTTTGAATTGCGCTGAAATAACTTCAACTTCCATTTCCTGATCTGCAGGGACAATAACGGAAGCAGTCATTTTCACAAGGTCAGGGCTGCCTTTCTGAAGGAGGGTTGATGCTCCATCCAGGCGCAGTACCTGTTCTGTTCCGTTAGGGGTTTGCACATCAAAGAGGTAAAAGCCATCAAGGCTGAAATTGATCTCTGATGACCGAAGATCAGAGGAAATAAGGTTTGTTTGGGCTTTGGCTGGGCTTGAGCCTGTTATTGCCACCCAATTTTGTGCTGAGAGTGACAAAACCCCTGCCAGCAAAAAGAAAGTAAAAAATAATTTTCTCATAATGAATTGGTTATTAATCGCTGATTGATTGTACTGTATTAATGAAACACAAAAAACTGTTTAGGTTGCATTGGAAACCTTAAAAAATATATTGTTGCCAAAAATAATTAATAAAAACTAAATAAGGGCATTTCTACAAAAAGAAATGCCCTTAAAAGATGTTAAATCAAGAAATTACTATTTCTGGAGAACGATTCGTTTCATTTCTGTGCGCTCACCGGAACGCAGCATAATGAAATAAATTCCGTTATTAAAGTTTGTCAGGTCGAGTTGCGACTGAATGTCGTTAACCGTTTGTTTATAAACTTCCTGTCCTAAAATATTAAGCACGTTCAGTTCAGCACTCTGAGCATTTGAAATCTGGATATGGAATAATCCTGTTCCCGGGTTTGGATAAACAGTAAAACGGAGATCTTCCTGTTCGTCAAGACCTGTTCCAAAATAAACAAATGCGTTTTCTGATACAGCAAATTCACTTGTGCCGCAACCATTGCTTGCGCGAACCTGAAGGGTTACATCACCTTCAAAATCGGTATTCCAATCGATTGTACAGTTTGCGGCATCACCTGCAGTTACAGTACCTGCAGCAGTTGGTTCAAGAACCCATTCGTAAGATTCTGCACCAGTTACTTCTTCAATGCTCACTTCGGTAATTGGTGTTCCGGCAGTATTAATCTCTGCGGGAAGAACAGGAGCTTCGGTAGTCATTGGGGCACTCATTACCTCCATAACAACTGTATCGTAATCGATACCACAAGGAGCATCACCTTCGGCAGCAAATACCAATTCTACTATACCGGCAGCAATATCTTCAGTACCCGGAGTATAAACCGGGTTCATTGCTGTAGCATCATCAAAAGTACCATCACCTGATGTAGTCCAAAGCAAAGCTGAATAGTTAAACGCAGAGGCATCAGCCAAAACGTTCATTTCGGGATTATCAGAGCAGAGGTATGAATCATTGCCGGCAAGAGCAGAGGCGGCAGGAGTAATTGTCAGGGTCATATCATCAGTTACAGTTTCTTTCATTGAAGATTCCACACTTAAAGTCAGGACAACTGAACCTGCTTCGATATCTATTTCTCCAGGAGCATAAACAGGTGTAAGGATATTAGCATCATCAAAAGACCCATCACCATCTGTAGTCCATTCAACACTGCTGAAAAGTGTAGCGGCGCCATAAAGCTGATAAGTTTCGTTTGAACAAACGACGCCATCACCACCTGCACTTGCGGTAGTAGTTGTTGGGTCGGGGAAGTAGATATAATCAATCCACGCACCATCATCACCACCTGAACCGCTGTCGTCTTTTACATAGCGCCATTCCAGAGTATGTGTGCCTGAGGTAATATTGAACTGCTCATAAGACCAGCCACCGAGCCCACCCCAGCTTTTTTTGAGGTCTCCATCGATATAAAACTCAAGAGCATCCTGAGGACCTTCTGAACTTACCATTTTGTAGAAGCTGATGGTTGACATGAACACAGTACAATTCACATCAATGATAATTGAGGAAGATTGCCCATCGCCGATAGCGCCTGACCTGGCAGACCACAAGCCATTAAAAACTTCTTCCTGAGTAGTAGTCCAGGGAAGGTCGCCACCAAATACCCATGGGTTTTCACTAAAGTTTCCTGTTTCAAAGTTTTCATCCGGTTCACGTGTTGTTGTGAAAGACCATACCTCCCCTTCTACGGTTCCGTATTCATTTTCTGAATCGACTTTCCAATAATATGTTGTTTCATAATCAAGCTGATCGGGTTGATAATGAGTTTCTGTTAAATCCATTCCATTAATCACATTTGTTGGTGGATTATCCGTACCCAGATAGAGTGTAAATGTTTCTGCAGCAACCGGACTTGGATCTGTCCAGGAGAGTCCTGTAAGTGCTGTTACATATTGTTGTGTATTTAGAGGATGTGGTTCTGATGCGGCTTCTGGTTCTCCGGCCAGGATTACTGTGCCAAAGTAAGGCTCATAATTTTGTCCTGTAATTACAATGTCGGCTTCCCCTGCGGTTGTAATTGGATCGTTAAAATGAATAGTAGCAACGCCTGAAGCATTAGCTTGTGCAGTTCCTTTGAGGTCGCCATCATAAGATAGCGCAACAAGTGAATAAGCAGGTGCATTTACAACAAACTCATCAGCACCAACGGGCAGTACATCGTAGTTAACGTTCATTGAAGGAGGAATACCCATATATATACTGACACTTGGATCGCCCATAAGCGCATAAATTTCCCAGTAATACTGGATGCGCGAAGAGCCGCTTTCAGTTACGGTAAGACAACCAGCATAATTTTGCTGACCCTGAGTAGTAAACCATTCGGAGTAGTCTTCGCCATGATCGTGGAAGAGGCGGTCGTAAGAGCCCAATGTAGTACTTTCATAGCTTGGAGTAGCAGAAATAGCGCCAACACCAACGCCCCAATAGTAATCTTCATCCCAGTAGGTACTGTTCGTACCACCGATATATCCAATGGCTCCTTTACCTTCGGCACGCAGGAGTGTTTCCCCGAAGCAACTGGTTTTTTCGAATTTATTGGTCAAACAGCAGTTACCCACCATAAGGGGATATTTATGCTCGTTCTGGAGACCGGGAACATCTGAATTATTGAAGGAAGGGTCAGACCAGCCATCCCAGTTGCCGTGTGCAGTATAATTGGCATAAGCAACCCCATCGCTAACAGTTTGGATAATTTGTGAGCTGGAGCTGCCCGATTCGGGATAATAGAACGTATGGCTTGAAAGGCCATGATCTTCATTAAAGTAGTTGGTTACCCCATAATAAATCTGTCCGTTTCCATAGGTTGGAGCATTGCCTGCATCCACACCTGAAACCATAGTACATTCGCCGAGGAATGATGGATCGGGAAATTCATATTTTTCGTACTCAACGGTTTTATCTACCTGAGGAGTAAGTTCATTAACATCATTGGCGGAAAAGCGCCCATAGTACATTTCAGGTACATAATCCCCGTCATATTCACAATAATAAAGGTCTGTAATATGACCTGAGCCGTTAAAAACAGGTACCTGGTCAACATCACCTACAAAAAGGACAAATGTTGGTGCAGGATTTGAAGTTGTTGCATTATCGTACATATCCTGCAGAAAAGCTTTGATAGAACCTGTTGTGCTACCTACGTTGGGATCATCAGTATAGCCTTCAACAACTGTATATCCTTTTTGGGTTTTCCACTCAATGAATGGTTGCAAAGTCTGCTCAAACATAGGGTCTGAGATGATGACGTATTTGACAGGTAATTGGGTAATTTCATCGCGCATTTGCATGGGCTCATAATTTATCAGCTGCGCATATGCTTTGGTGAAATAAGGGGAATACAATTTTTGCTTGCGTTCCATGGTTGCCTGATAATCTGCGCCTTCAAATGTGATACGGCATTCAATCTCAGTATAGACGCGCACTTTACCCTGAACAGGATTGTACTGTACATGCTGCACTTCCAAGCGGCCCAGGCGTACGGCACGCATATTTCCAACTTCCTCAACGCGAACCAGCTCTGAAGGGTTAAAAGCATCAGTTTGGTAAGCTGCTTCACTATATTCGAAAGGAGCATATGCATCCTTAACTTTTGGCAGTGAAAGCTGATAAGGAGCAATGGGGTGATTGATTCCCAATTCTTCAAGCGTATATTCTTCAACATTTGCTTTTAGGATTTCAACAACGGCTGTAGCTCCTTGTGGGATTTCAATTAATTTCTTCAAAACAGGAAGTGCAGGTTCGCCAACGTTCATTGTTGTAGCGAAGTTCCCTGATGAAACAACAGTAAAAAGCCCCTGCTCCGTTGTAGCATATTCAAAATTAATGTTGGCTATTTTACTATTCATTTGAAGGCTGCTGAAGGATTTATCCGTAACCTTCATTTGGTTGCTTTGCGCTTCAGAAAAGCTGATTTTCTCGGCCATCAGACTGGGCACACCCATAAGTGCAACCAATGCAAATGCAAGAAACTTTTTGTAAAAAATTTTCATAACGATTTGATTAATAGTTGATTGGTCCAATTCCATTTCTTTTTAAAAGGTCTGCAAATATCATAATATGAGACCATATTGTCAAGTGAAAATTCGTAAGTGTGAATTAATTAACAAAGTTTAAAAAAAAGCCCTGCCGTGAGAAACGACAGGGCTTTGATATGAATTATTTTCTGATGATGACTTTCTTCATAATTTCATGCTGTTCATTCGTCAGCTTCAGGAAGTACATTCCGTCCGAAACATCCGGCAGATTAATTTCAAGGTATTGACTTTGATACGTTGACCACGCACGTGAATAAATCACTGTGCCTCTATTATCAATAATTTGCAATTGTCCTTTCTGTTGGAGTTGTTTTGGGATTTCCAGTTTAAAATTACCATCATTAGGGTTTGGAAGCACACGCAGATCCGCTACAGAACTTTCAACAACACCCACGTTATTATCAACGGTAATGCTTAGCATTTCTGATAAAGCTTCGCCACAATCATTTACGGCCGCCACGCTTAAATCAGCAGTGCCCAGATAATCAATATTCCATTCGATTTCCACGGTTTCTGCGGCAGGGATGAGCGTTCCTGCTTCTACCGGTTCGATAGTCCAGTTATAGGATGTTGCTCCGGCAACTTCAGAAACAGTATATGAAGTTTGTGGGGTCTGATTAACAAAAACATGTTCCGGCCCTTCGGGTTTTTGCGGTTCGGCAGGGAGCTGGAGTACGTTAATAAGCATCTCTTTGCATTCTGATTCTCCGCAATCATTTGTCCAACGGGCAAAATAAGTTGTAGTTTCTAAGGGAGCTGTAATCGTTACTTCTTCTCCAATTGCAACAGCGCTTCCGCCACAATCATTTGCAAACCACTTAAGGCTGTCGCCACTGCCTCCTGATGCTGTAAACACGAGTTGTTCAATACTTCCGGAACAGAAGTCATTGAAATCTACTGCAACACTTTCGGGGGCAATCGGGAGCCCTACAATATTCAGGCGCATATTATCTGATGCACTGCCGCCATCAGCATCAAAAACAGAAAGTGTCAATACCACTTCCGTGTTCGCGATATCGTTTGTGCCCGGTGTATAAACAGGGTTAAGGATAGCTGCATCATTAAATTCGCCATCACCACTGGTTGACCATTCATAAGAAACTGCACCAACCTGACTTCCGTTTAACTGATAAGATTCTCCTTCACAGAGTTCGGCATTTGCTCCTGCATTTGCAGAAAGGGCAGCAAAGGATGGAAAATAAATATAGTCCACCCAGGCATAATGATCGCCTGGTTCTCCTTTTTCAAAACGCCACTCAAAGGTGTGCAGCCCGCCTGTTACAGCAAAACTTTCTTCTGTCCATTCGCTGTTTCCGCTCCATTCGCCTTTGACGTTTCCATCAATCAGAAATACAAGCTTATTAAAAATGCCAACAGATTGCGTTTTGCGATGGAAAGTCACAAAGCCCATCAATCCGTCAACTGAAGCTTCCAAAATCAAACTGGAGCTTTCATCAACACCAATAGCCCCTGAACGTGCTGAATAGTTTCCGATAAAAGCTACAGAATTATCAATGATCCAATCTGCGTTTCCACCAAAAGTCCATGGATAATCGTTAAAGTTTCCACTTTCAAAACTCTCGTCCGGTTCACGGTTGGTAGTAAAAGACCACGTTTCTCCTGTTGTTTCACCAAAATCATTAATGGCATCAATGCGCCAGAAATATTCTGTTTCATACTCAAGCAAGTCTGCAAAAGAATAATCCAGACCGGTAATTACTTCGCCATTGATAAGGTTTGACGGGGGGGTATCTGTGCCTACAAAAACTTTATACCCAGTAGCTTCAAAACCGCCACCCATTTCCCATTCAAGGTCTGTAAAAACACCAACCTGACTGGCATTATTGATTGGATGCGGGCTTTGCACCTGATCTGGAGCAACTCCAAGGGTAAATGGGGAAACATAAGCCATAGCATGACCTGTGCGGTTATCCGTCCAGATAGGATAAACTTTCCCGCCATGCGCATGGATAGCGAGGTAATCTCCAAAATAACCTGTAGCAAGACCGGGGATTGGTGTTGGAGTAAATGCCACATCACTCACTTTCATATCTTCCCAGGTATTTCCTCCATCAGTAGAATAAGAAACATAGGCTTCGGCTTCCTGAGGATTAACGTTACGGTCATCATAATAAACTACGCTGATCGCGCCTGTAACGGCATCAACACAAGCCCAGGGCAGGTAGTGTTCATTTCCCTGACCGACAGGGTCCTGATTCACCCTTATAGGGTCAGACCAGGTATTTCCCTGATCTATTGATTTAATCATATAGATATCGATATCGGGGCCTGAGTTAACACCCGGTACACCATAGTTTGCCCAGAAAACATAAATATTTCCACTAAAAGGCCCGTCGCTGCAATCCACTGCCATACTTGGGAATGAATTTACGCGCATATTTTTTGAAGTCTCAGTATTGCGGATACCGTGGATATTATCAATAATACGCCATGCCGGCTCCCATGTACCCCCCCCGTTGAGCGAGCGTGTAAAGCCCATAGAGTTCTCATCCTGTGGCCAGTTATCGTAAATTGTCCAAACGACATAAGCTTCCCCGTTGGGTCCTGTGCTGATATTTACGCCCTGATGATGGCCACTTGTGCTGATAGCTGCACTAAGGTTCACCGCCGGAGTCCATGTTTGTCCCTTGTCGGAAGAGATACTCATTTCTATATTATTGTCGTTGGCACCGCCAAAATTTGTCCAGGCATTGTAGAGTGTCCCCTGATAAGGCCCTTGTGCATTATCAATCCACATATGGTTTTTATCGAGCAGCGAATTAAAACCGGAAGGGCCGGGAGCTACGACATAGGTTGACCAGCTGGCTCCCTGATCATCAGAAACTGCAACGGCCTGACCATTATCAAAGATATAGCCATTATAAAATGTTCCGTCGAGGCCAATGCATGCGGCGGGGTCGCCTTGGTTTGTCCCTCCGGTACCCTGCACTGATCCTTCCCAGGTAATTCCACCATCAAAAGAAAAAAGACCATCGGCACCATAAACAGAACCCCCATTTTGAGGTGTACTGTTGTTGGTATTCAGGATGTTATCCGGGTCTGATGGATTTACAAAAACTGAATTTTCACTTTGAGTGGATGATTCTGAAGTAACAGCCACATCGGGAGAATCGCTTACGCGGCCGCGAACATTCATTTCACTGCCGGTATAGCGTGCCTGTTTTACATTCACAACAGGATTAAGCGTTGCAACGCCCAATTTGGCCATGCGTTTCCAATAACCGTTGTTATCGACACGTGGGTTGGGTTTGAAACCTTCAGGAAGTTGCACCTCTTCACTTTTTTGCTGTGCGAAAGATGAAAATGCAAACAAGAAAGTGAAAATAAAAAAGAATTGGATAAATTTTCTCATAACAAATATTGATTTTACTGGCTCATGCATAATTAGTTTCTGTCCATAATGTCTCTCGAAGCTTCGGGATTATTCTTGTTCTGAAACCAAGTCATCCCGTATGTACGGGACTCCATGTTTTCAGCCCTGCGAAAGCACTTCGGCTACGCTTAGCACAACGCCTCGACCTCGAACACTCTAAACCAGAAACCTGATTTTATAGACGAACTCGAATTATCATGCAAAAATAAATAAAAAAGGAGGGATTTCTCCCTCCTTAAAAACAATTATTATGATAAAAAGTTGTCTGTCAAATCAATATTACTGCAAAATCAACTTTTCTTTGAGTTGCGTTTTCTCACCATCGATAATCAGGAAATAGATTCCGTTATCAAGTTGTTGCAGATCCATTGTTTTATTGTAGTTGCCTGTAAAGTTAACATTGAGCTCTTCATAAACCACAGCTCCGGTAATATCAACAATGCGGATATTCATTGCGTCCTTGTATCCGGCGGCAAGATTAATTTCAAACTGACCGTTTGATGGGTTAGGCATCAATTGAACTTTCAAGGCATTGAGTTCCTCAACACCAACACTGAATTGTACGTGGCATGTAAATGATTCTGAGAATTCTGATTCGCCACAATCATTCATTCCTTTGGCGGCAATATTGATATCACCTTCGTAATCAATGTTCCATTCTACAACAACAGTAGCTTCATTACCCTGAACTGTACCTGCTTCTATAGGAGTAACAGTCCATTCATAAGTTTGGGCAAATTCACTTTCGGTAGTAAATTCTGTTGTTGGTGTTTCACTTGTGTAAACATCTTCGGGTCCTTCCGGAGTAGATGGCGTAACAGGAATGCCCATCACAGAAACCATCAGGTGGTCAGATGGCTGACCAAAACCACAGTCATTCTCAGCGCTGACATAAATCTCGGCATCACCGCCAAAACCATCAGCCCAGTTAACAGTTGCAGAAGTACCATTTGCCACAATTGTACCTGCATTACGGGGGATAAGTACCCAGCTATAGCCTGTAGCACCTTCGATTTCAGTAGTTGTGTAATCTGTTGTAGCTGTACCTTCACAGAATTCTGATTCGCCATCTGGCATAGCAGCCTGTACAGGAACAGGGCTGATATCAGCGGAAACCGGAATAGAGAAATCACTTTGGCCGCAAAGGTTTACAGCCTGAACAGAGATTTCAACTTCACCAGTATAATCATAGGAAGGAACAAAAACAATGGTTTTTCCTGAGCCTTCAATTGTTCCTGCTTCTTCAGGTGTTACTTGCCATACATAAGATGTTGCAGAGCTCACACCATTTGTAGTAAATTCTGCTTCACTGCCTTGGCATAATGCCGCATCTCCGGTAGGTTTCGGAGGACGGTTTGGCGTGGTCATAACTTTGATATAGCCCGGCTTCATTACAGAATTAGATGAAGAAGGGTTAGCTGCGGTAAGCTGAACATTGTATGAACCGGCAACATCATACTGAATACTAGGATTCTGATCGGATGATGAATTCGGTGTGCCACCTTGGAATGACCAGTTCCATGAGTTTGGATTACCGATGGTCTGATCTGTAAAATTAACGGTTTCACCCACACAAATTTGGGTTTTGTCAGCGGTAAATGCTGCCATAACCTGTGGAGGAGTAAGATGAGGCACCTCAATCATCATGGCTTGCAACATTTCTTTGGTATTGTTGTCCTGAAGAGCTGCAACAAATTCGAGGTTATCAACCACCCAGGTATCATCAATATCAAATGAGAGGTTGAAAATTTCAGTATCGCCATTGCTCATACTAACAGGCGTACCGTTTTGGTTAGGAACCATTTTTCTGTTTACATGGTTCAATTCGGTCATACAGCCCTGCCAGCTTTCCGCAATGTGTGATTCTGTGATAAAAAACTGAAGTACGATATCATCGCTTGCATAATCAGCAACCTGAGTAACGTGTACTTCTACTTCAAAACTAGTTCCGTTTTGGTTACCATAAATATCAACAGTATAATTACTGCTGAGCGCAATACGCTGATCATAAATCGGGCGATAATCATCATATTTCCCCGTTGGGTTGGGACATGTTGAACCACCACCATTTTCTTCAATGCCGTCGAAAGTTGCATGAGGATAACCTGGAACGCCATTGTAGCTGTTACGTGCATTGGAGTATACATTGGCGTAGGCATCGCCATTTTGGTTTTTAATGACGGCAACATCACAGCCGGCAGCAATCAAATCATCAGCACCAACTGCAGCACCCGGACAATATTGACACCATGTACCGGTACCGATTTCTACAACCACCATCTGGCGCTCAACGGGCTGAGCGCTCAAAAATGTCGCAAACAAAGCTACGACGAACGTGAGTAAGACTTTTTTCATAATTTCTCCTGGTTTAAAAAAGTAATTTATTAAAAGATTCTCAAAAAAGGGCCTAAACGGTTAACATATGTTACTAAACCCATTCAGGCCCTCTCTTAAATCGGGATAAATATAGAAACTATTTCCTCAACAGCAAATGTTTGGAGTGAACTTTTTTGTCATGCTGTATAAGAATTAAGTAAGCCCCATCGGCAAAACCACTTAAATCTACACTGATTAAACCATTGTTATCCAGAGTTTTATTAGCACGATACACGCACTCCCCAATAGAGTTAATTATTTTTATATCTAGATTCTTAGAAGTGAAATTTTCATACTTCACTTTGAATAATCCCGACGATGGATTTGGATAAATATCCAGCTTTATCTCATCACTTTCCGAAATACCGTCAATATAATCAACGAGAAAATCAAATGCTTCTGAATACTCGCTCTCCCCACATTGGTTCATAGCCGCTGCCGTGAGGCTAACCATACCGGTTTTTTCTCCTGTCCAGTTAATAGTAAGTTCATTACCATTAGGTATAAGTTCTCCGAAGTCAGCAGGTTCAAGAACCCAATTATACGAATCTGCTCCGGCAATTTCAGCAACTGAATATGTTGTGCTAAGCGTTTCGTAGAAATTCACAACTTCAGGTCCATATGGTTTTTCTGGTCGTATTGGAGCATACTCTTTCGTCAGGTAATGACTACCGCCCATATCTACGGTACAAGTTGTCGCTTGGTCTTGTGCCATAACGGTATAAGTGCCTTCCGTTGCCTGTGGGGTGAAAGTAATGGCCGAACCTGTCCCTTCAGCTGTGGTTCCTGTACTTGTGCCGTCAAGGAAAAGCTTGTAGGTTACTCCGCTTTCCGATGAGGCCAGACCTATTACTGCGCCTGCGCTGCCTTCACAAAATGCATCTTCGCCTGTGATCTCAAACTGCTCCGGCAAGGCATGTACCGCCACGGCCACTTCGCCGCTGATGCTGTTGTAGCCATCGTTCACTTCCACAAAGTAGGTCGTATTTACCTCAGGGCTTACTTCCGGGTTTTGCTCTTCGCTGGTAAAACCGGCAGGGGCGCTTGTCCATGCGTAGGTGTATTCGCCTGATCCGCCTCCGGGTATTGCGTGCAGCGTGGTCGTTGATCCGGGACATACGGCTGCATCATCGGCTGTTACGGTTACGGCTAAGGCTCCGCCTGTTACAGTTACTGTTACCTGGTCGGTGCCGGCACAGCCGCCTGTATTGTCGCTTACCTCGAGCGTAAAGACCGTAGTGGCGTCCAGTTCGGTGGTTTGTGGCTCGGCTACGTTGGGATCTAACAGTTTATCAGCGGGTTCCCAATGAAAACTATAACTGCCCGACCCGCCTGTTGCACTGCCATAAAGTTGTGTTGCCGTTCCATTTGGAATGGAAACATCTTCGCCGGCTTCGGCCTGTGGGATTTCCATGATTTCAACATCGAATGTTTCGGCATAGCCGTTACATGCATTGGCATTGGTTTCGGTCAGTTCTACGGTTCCTGTTCCGTAAGTGCCCCAGTTTACTGTAATTTCGTGGGTGCCCTGACCGCTCTCAATAGTACCGCCGGTAATACTCCAGTTGTAAGTATTGCCTGTGTTTTCCGTTGTGGCATAGGTAGCGCCTTCTTCCTGTTCACACACAACTTCTGTACCTGTGATTTCTGGTTGTGGTGATTCGGCTACGGTGACAACGAACGGATCTGTGGTACCTGCGCAGCCGCTGTTGTCGTTGGTTTCGGTTACTGTAAGCTCGCAGCCGCCCCAGCTGTCCCATACTACGCTTACTTCATTGGTACCGCTGCCATCTACAATGGTTCCGCCAGCAATTGTCCAGCTATAGCTGCAGCCTGCATTGGAGGGTGTGCCATAAACCAGCGTATCGTTTTGGCAGGCGGCATCGTCGCCTGTAATGGCGGGCTCGGGAATGATATCTACCGTGATATTTAGTGCTGTGGAGGTCGGCCCATCGCCGCAGGCATTGGTGCCGGTTACCGTTAGGTCGGCTGTACCGTCGAAGGTCTGTGACCATTCAATTGTGGCTGTGGTGCCATTGGGCGTAATGGTTCCGGCATCTGTTGGGTTTAGTGCCCAGGTATAATCGGTGGCGTTATTGGCGCCTGTTGTGGTGTATTCTGTTCCGCTTGTTCCCTGGCATACGGCCTGGCTGCCTGATGGTGTACCGGCCTGCGTCGGGGTTTCGTTTACGGATACTTCGAGTTCGTCGCTGTAGTCGCCATAGCCGCAGGCGTTTTCTGCTTTTACCTTGATATAGGCCAGGCCACTGAAGGTGTCGGTCCAGTTAACAGTGGCTGCGGTATCTGTGGAGCTGATCGTTCCGGCTGAAGCGGGCGTGATTTCCCATACGTAGCTTGTTATACCGGGATCATTGAGTTGCGGGCAGGTGTAGTCATTGTCTTGTGTCTGGTCGCATACTACTTCATCGCCTGAGGGCTGATCGGGGGATGTGGGCAGTGGGTTGACAGTGAGCACCATATCGTCGGTTGCGGTTGCGGCTCCGCCGATGGCGTTCAGGGTCAGGGTTGCAAAGCCGGCGGTTGCATCAGCGGTGCCGGGGGTATAGGTAGCGGTGAGGCTGGTGGCATCGTCGAAGGTGCCGTTGCCGCTGGTTTCCCACAAAATGCTGTTGTAGTTGGAAGCGATACCGCTGAGGGTGTGGCCGGTGGATTCACAGACCTCGGCGTCGCTGCCGGCATTGGCGGTGGGGGTGCCAAAGGCAGGAAGGATGATGAAATCAAGATAGGCCGCATCATCGCCCGATGACATGCTGTAATCCTTTTCGTATGCCCACTTGAAAATGTGCGTGCCGGCTGTTACAGGATATTTATGATGTTCCCAGTCAATAACGCCCGACCAGGAATCAACCGCTGTGCCATCGATATAGAAGACGAGATCATCATAATTGTTTTCTGAGGAAACTTTGCTGTAGAATGAAATGCTATCATTCGCAATTACATCCAGTGTGATTGATAATTCAGATTCCTGATTGTCGCTGACATCACCACTGGCGGCAGAATAAACACCTTCGTAAACCGGGCTTGTAACAATCTGCCAGGGTGCGTTGCCCCCCATTGTCCAGTTGTAGCGGCTAAAATCTCCTGTTTCAAAGTCTTCAACGATCAAACCAATATTCAAACAAAAGTTTTTCTCGGCTGTATAGTGCACCCCACTGGCGGCATCAAACACAAAATCAGCCAGTGATCCAATTGCTGCATCAGGAGCAACGGTAATTTCAAAAATCGCATTGTCCGTTTCCGAAGGAGTTAAATCGCCCAAATCAGATGTTGGGTTATTAATTGTGATATCGGTTGAATTCGTAATCAGGTTCGCAAGCACATTATCAGCGGTAGCCTGACCATTATTTGTTAAAGCAACGATAATATTTGCTGTTTCTCCCGGATCGAGACGTCCGTTATTGTTTCCTGCCGCATCATCAACACTGATTGCACCGGCCAGGAGATTTGGCGCGAACAATTCAAAACCAATAGAACTTGTCCACACATCTGTACCATCTGTTGCTGAAACAGAAACAGAAACCATATGTCCATCAGGAACAGAATCGGCAACACTGAAGGCATAGCCATCTGTAATTAATTTGGACTGACCTGCGACAATTGTTCCGTAGTTCTCGGTATCATCTGTTATAGTAATATACGAATCCGTTGTTGAAATATCAACTACTGTATTTATTGAATTTTCAGAACCTACATTTTTCATGGCAATGCTAAGGTCCACAATATCACCGGGCACAGGGTTGGAAGCACCGCTTGCATTATCAAGCGTAAAAGAATCTTTAATTACGTAGGGGCCATCTGTTCCAGCCATAGTGATAGTCCCGAAAAATGGCTGGTAATTTTGCCCGGTAACGACGATATCTGCGTCATTTCCGCCCATAATTGGGTTATCAAAATGTACTACGGCAACACCGGATGCATTGGTCTGTGCTGTTCCTCTCAGGTCACCTTCATATGAAATAGCAACGAGCGAATAAGGTGGCGCATTAACCGTGAAATCTTCTGCAGCAATAGGCATTACATCATAGGTTACTGTCATTGCCGGTGGCACACCAAAATAAATACTAACTGAAGGATCGCCCATAAGGGCATAAATTTCCCAATAATATTGTGTTCTGGATGATCCACTTTCAGTCACGGCAAGACAACCGCCATAATTTTGCTGGCCTTGTGTTGTAAACCAATCGTCATAAGATTCCCCATGATCGTGGAATACTTTATCATAGGATCCCAGACTTGTTCCTTCGTATGTTGGATTGGCCGAAATAGCGCCAACACCCACGCCCCAGTAATAATCTTCATCCCAATAGGTACTGTTTGTACCTCCAATGTATCCAAGGGCACCTTTCCCGTCTGCTCTCAAAAGAGTTTCTCCAAAACAACTGTTTTCCTCAAACTTATTGGTCAGGCAGCAGTTCCCTACCATCAACGGATATTTATGGTCGTTTTGGAGCCCGGGAACATCGCTGTTTTCAAAAGAGGGGTCATACCAGCCACTGGAACTACCGTGTGCCGTATAATTTGCATAAGCAACGCCATCACTAACATGCTGGATAATTGCAGCGCTGGCACTTCCGGATGCTGGATATAAATAAGTATGACTTAACAGCCCATGAGCGTTATTGAAATAATATGTTGTTCCGTAATTGATCTGTCCATTACCATATGTTGGGGCATTTCCTGCGTCAACGCCTGATACCATAACACATTCGCCGAGGAAAGAAGGATCGGGGAATTCGTATTTTTCGTATTCCACTGTTTTGGCTACCTGTGGTGTTATTTCACTTACATTGGTGGCAGAAAAACGTCCATAATACATCTCGGGAATATAATCGCCATCATACTCGCAATAGTAGAGATCCGTAACATGGCCCGATCCGTTAAAAACCGGAATCTGGGCAACATCCCCACAGAAAAGGACAAAAGTTGGAGCCGGATCTTCGGGTGTACCACTATTATATAATCCTTGGAGATATGCTTTTATGGATGTTGTGGTAGTACCAACGGTAGGGTCATTTGTATAGGCTTCGATTACGGTATAGCCTTTTTCTGTTTTCCATTCAACAAGAGGCTGGAGTGCCGTTTCAAACATAGGATCCGAAACGATTACATATTTCACGGGCACCTGCGTCAGTTCATCCCTCATCTGCATGGGCTCATAATTGATCAGTTGCGCATAAGCCTTTGTAAAATAAGGTGAATAGGTTTTTTTCTTCATCCGAAGGGTTTTCTGATAATTGGCATTCTCAAAAAACACACGAACTGTAATGTCAGAATAAACTCTTAATTTTTGCTGCACCGGATTATACTGAACCGCATTGATATTGATTCGTCCCAAACGCACGGCACGCATGGTACCGGCCTCTTCGATGGTAATGAGCTGCTCCGGGCTAAAAGCATCCATAGCATATGCTTCTTCATTGTACTCAAATGGTGCGGAAGCATTCTTGATTTTGGGCAAGGACATCTGGTAAGGAAAAACAGGATGATTTATACCCAGTTCTTCCAGGGTGTACTCTTTAAATGTGACATCAATAATTTCCACAAGCGCTTGTGCATCCTGAGGGATTTCAATCAGTTTTTTTAAAACCGGCAGAGAAGGGTTTCCGGGAACCATCGTGCTGGTATATCCTTCGGCGGATAAACGCGTAAAAACCTGATCTCCTGTATTCTCATAAGAAAATTCCAGTTCAGAAAGACTGCTTTGAAACTTGAAGGAATCAAAGCTTTTATCAGTGACTTGCAACTGATTTACATCTGAGGATGTCAGTTTGATTTTTTCAGCAAAGCCTGTTTGAGTCCCAAAACAGAACAAAAACACGCTTATAGCTGCCAAGAGGTAAAATCTCTTCATAAGGTCTTAATATTTAAAATTAGTTGATTAATCGTCGATCCAAAAAGCTCAAAAGCAAAGATAGAAAACATTAGTGCTGCCTTTGGCTTTTATCCTTGTTATTTTCTGTTTTGAAGAATTTGTTCGGAATGAATTCATCAAAAAAAAGACCTGAGAAGATGTTGAATTACACTCTCTCAGGTCTTTAAAACTATCAATCAGTAGCTGTTATTTCCGAACTACAATTCGTTTAGTATGAACTTCGCCATCATGTTGTATCATGAGGAAGTAAACACCGTCTGCATAATTGCTCAGATCAAGATTAATCAAGCCATTTTCATCTGCTGCTTCATCGGATTGATAAACACATTCACCGAGTGAACTGATAATTTTAATATTCAATTTATCGGAGGAAAGGTTTGCATACTCCAGTGTAAACAGGCCATTCGATGGGTTCGGATATACATTGAGGCTTACATTATCTCTATCTTCGATACCATAAATACGCTCAACGTCAATTGTGATGGCATCGGATAATGAGCTTTCACCGCAATCGTTTACAGCTGCAACGCTGAGGCTTACTTCTCCCAGCTCAAGTCCGTTCCAACTTACAGTAACTTCGTTACCATTTACATTCAGCTCACCAAAACCTGAAGGCTCCAGTGACCAATTATATGAATCAGCTCCGGCAACTTCTGCAACTGAATAATTAGAAGTAGTTGTAATGTTCAAATCTACAAGTTGCGGTCCGGCAGGAGTTTCAGGTTGCACAGGGACATACTGCATAGTCACAACAAACTCATTGCCCATATCATTCGAACATCCTGTAGCCTGACTTTCCGCCATAACGGTATAAGTTCCTTCCGTTGCCTGTGGGGCAAAAGTAATGGCCGAACCTGTCCCTTCAGCTGTGGTTCCTGTACTTGTGCCGTCAAGGAAAAGCTTGTAGGTTACTCCGCTTTCCGATGAGGCCAGACCCATTACTGCGCCTGCGCTGCCTTCACAAAATGCATCTTCGCCTGTGATCTCAAACTGCGCCGGCAAGGCATGTACCGCCACGGCTACTTCTCCGCTGATGCTGTTGTAGCCATCGTTCACTTCCACAAAGTAGGTCGTATTTACTTCCGGACTGACTTCCGGGTTTTGCTCTTCGCTGGTAAAACCGGCAGGGGCGCTTGTCCATGCGTAGGTGTATTCGCCTGATCCGCCTCCGGGTATTGCGTGCAGCGTGGTCGTTGATCCGGGACATACGGCTGCATCATCGGCTGTTACGGTTACGGCTAAGGCTCCGCCTGTTACAGTTACTGTTACCTGGTCGGTGCCGGCACAGCCGCCTGTATTGTCGCTTACCTCGAGCGTAAAGACCGTAGTGGCGTCCAGTTCGGTGGTTTGTGGCTCGGCTACGTTGGGATCTAACAGTTTATCAGCGGGTTCCCAATGAAAACTATAACTGCCCGACCCGCCTGTTGCACTGCCATAAAGTTGTGTTGCCGTTCCATTTGGAATGGAAACATCTTCGCCGGCTTCGGCCTGTGGGATTTCCATGATTTCAACATCGAATGTTTCGGCATAGCCGTTACATGCATTGGCATTGGTTTCGGTCAGTTCTACGGTTCCTGTTCCGTATGCGCCCCAGTTTACTGTAATTTCGTGGGTGCCCTGACCGCTCTCAATAGTACCGCCGGTAATACTCCAGTTGTAGGTATTGCCTGTGTTTTCCGTTGTGGCATAGGTAGCGCCTTCTTCCTGTTCACACACAACTTCTGTACCTGTGATTTCTGGTTGTGGTGATTCGGCTACGGTGACAACGAACGGATCTGTGGTACCTGCGCAGCCGCTGTTGTCGTTGGTTTCGGTTACTGTAAGCTCGCAGCCGCCCCAGCTGTCCCATACTACGCTTACTTCATTGGTACCGCTGCCATCTACAATGGTTCCACCGGCAATTGTCCAGCTATAGCTGCAGCCTGCATTGGAGGGTGTGCCATAAACCAGCGTATCGTTTTGGCAGGCGGCATCGTCGCCTGTAATGGCGGGCTCAGGAATGATATCTACCGTGATGTTAAGTGCTGTGGAGGTCGGCCCATCGCCGCAGGCATTGGTGCCGGTTACCGTTAGGTCGGCTGTACCGTCGAAGGTCTGTGACCATTCAATAGTGGCTGTGGTGCCGTTGGGCGTGATGGTTCCGGCTTCGGTTGGGTTCAGTGCCCAGGTATAATCGGTGGCGTTATTGGCGCCTGTTGTGGTGTATTCTGTTCCGTTTGTTCCCTGGCATACGGCCTGGCTGCCTGATGGTGTACCGGCCTGCGTCGGGGTTTCGTTTACGGATACTTCGAGTTCGTCGCTGTAGTCGCCATAGCCGCAGGCGTTTTCTGCTTTTACCTTGATATAGGCCAGGCCACTGAAGGTGTCGGTCCAGTTAACAGTGGCTGCGGTATCTGTGGAGCTGATCGTTCCGGCTGAAGCGGGCGTGATTTCCCATACGTAGCTTGTTATACCGGGATCATTGAGTTGCGGGCAGGTGTAGTCATTGTCTTGTGTCTGGTCGCATACTACTTCATCGCCTGAGGGCTGATCGGGGGATGTGGGCAGCGGGTTGACAGTGAGCACCATATCGTCGGTTGCGGTTGCGGCTCCGCCGATGGCGTTCAGGGTCAGGGTTGCAAAGCCGGCGGTTGCATCAGCGGTGCCGGGGGTATAGGTAGCGGTGAGGCTGGTGGCATCGTCGAAGGTGCCGTTACCGCTGGTTTCCCACAAAATGCTGTTGTAGTTGGAAGCGATACCGCTGAGGGTGTGGCCGGTGGATTCACAGACCTCGGCGTCGCTGCCGGCATTGGCGGTGGGGGTGCCAAAGGCAGGAAGGATGATGAAATCAAGATAGGCCGCATCATCGCCCGATGACATGCTGTAATCCTTTTCGTATGCCCACTTGAAAATGTGCGTGCCGGCTGTTACAGGATATTTGGATTGCGCCCAATTGAGCATTCCAGACCATGTGCCCAAAATATTACCATCCATATAAAACTGCAGCTTATCATAATTATTTTCTGACGAAATCATATGCCAGAAAGAGATACTATCATCGGTAATTACATCCAAAGTAATAATCAATTCCGATTCCTGGTTGTCGCTGACATCACCACTGGCGGCAGAATAAACACCTTCGTAAACCGGGCTTGTAACAACCTGCCAGGGCGCATCACCGCCACTGCTCCAGTTATATTGTGAAAAGTCTCCGCTTTCAAAATCTTCAACGATTAATCCTATAGTTAATGTGAAATCTTTAGTGTCCGTATAGTGTACTCCACTGGCTACTTCATAGGTAAAATCGGCAGTAGAGCCAATTGTTGCATCTGAAGCAACAGTAATTTCAAAGGTTGCGTTATCACTTTCGCCCGGACTAAGTTCCCCAAGGTTGGCAGAGCCATTTGTAATAGTAATATCTGTTGAAGTCGTTGTTAACGTAGCCATAACCCCTGCAGCAGAAGATTGGCCATTATTGGTTGTTGCAACAATAACAGAAGCTGTTTCACCCGGATCGAGGCGTCCATTTCCGTTACCCGCTGCATCGTCGATGGTAATGCTTCCTGCGTCCAATTGTGGCGCAAAAAGTTCGAAAGTCAAACTACTGTTCCACACATCTGTCCCATTAGTGGAACTAATGCTAAGGGTTACCATATGGCCATCAGGGATGCTATCCGCAACATTAAAAGTATAACCATTATTGATCAGTTTTGTCTGGCCTGCATTGATTGTTCCATAGTTTTCGGTATCATCAGTAATCGTAACATACGAATCAGTAGTTGTGATATCCACTACGGTATTGTTGGAAGCGCCCGAACCTACGTTTTTCATTGTCAGGGAAAGACCCACTGTTTCACCGGGTTCTGGATTTCCATTTGCATTTCCTGAGGCATCATCAAGAGTATGGGAATCCTTGATTACATATGGCCCGCTTGGAGGGATCACTGTAATTTGTTGTTCGTAACGATAGTGATCCTGTTTGGTAACTACCAAATCAACAACATCTCCTGGAAGTTGGGTTGGGATTGTTAGTGTAGTAGGCGTTCCATTGGATTGTTCTACAGCAAGAATTTCTCCGTCTTTAGAGAGGCAAATAGTAGCATACTCATCAGCAGTAACTTCATACTGAGTTACTCCGGAAAGCAAAACACCATTATGTATTACCGTAAGGTTTAACGGAACCTGTGTAAATACAGTTGAATATGCATCACCATGGTGGTGAAATAGCATATAAGTTACTTCCTTATTATTGGTATTGTATGGCCAGTTCGATTGCGCCAGGTAATGTTTACCATAAGCATTTGCGAATGCAGGCCTTACATCATCATAGGCATTGGTTGTTCCGTAATCGGGAAGGAATTCCGACCACATATCATCATACATACCCCAAACATAGGTGTCGTTTACAAAAGAATAAGAAACTTCGGAAGCAGCAATGATTCCCAGTGCACCTGAGTTCTGTCCGTTATAAGTATAGCGATGGAATTTTTCAGCGAAGACTTCTGAGCTGTAATTATACTTACCTGTTAAACAGTTGATAGAGAACACAAAAGTAAGATCCGTATTTGTCAGGCCGTTGATATCAGAACTGGAATAATCCGGTTCGCCCCATCCAGTTTCTCCACCATGATCGCGGTGCTGGAGCATAAAAGCTCCTGAGTTAATTGCATTGTTCACGCCAGCAGCAGTACCGCCGGTCCAGCCACCAAGTGTTGAAGGCTCCTGTGGGATATATCCTGTACCACTAGGGCCAAAATAGCTTACTACTGTGCTGGTATTAGTCGCTGTTGACCAGGTTGAACCGGGAGAGCCGGAATAGATGGCGTTAATACGAACAGGATCTTTGCCGAGTTCATTACTCCAGAAACCACCAACAGACTCGGAACAAATCTGGAACCAGCGCTCGGTTTGCCAGCCCAATGCAGTAATCGGGTGATCATAAAAATCAGGGCTGGTTGGTGGATCCATTTCATAATTTTTAAACTTGGTCACCATGGTTTCCAAATGTGTAGCATTTTGCGCTGTCATTCTTGCAAATGCGATATCCGGAAGTTTATCATTATCCACATCAGCATAGATATTGTCCGAAACACAATAGCTGTCCCAGATTGGAGAAACAATTGTATTTCCGGAAGAGCCATAGTCACCCATTAAAAGTACCGCTGAAGGAGGAACATCCCAGGTATTATATGCATTGTTCACATAGTTTTCAATAGCTGTTGTGGTATTTCCACCGATTTCAGTAGTTGTAACCACACCGGTTTTAATACCTTGTTTGTTACGGAAAAGTGCAATGGTATCTGCCCATGCAGTAAATACAGGATCATCGGGCGTGATGATGATATAATCCAAATCGGGTGTACGGGTTCCGGAACCATTGCGGTAGGCATAGCCTGCTTCGGGAAGGTTTTCGTAGTTGAGCACGCTGCTTTTGAGCACATCTTCCCACCAGGGGCTACGGTAGCGCAAATCGCCATAACCATTTCCGCCAGTGATGCTCAGTTCAACTTTAAGGTCATGATAAACAATAAGTTCCTTTGTTACAGGATTATATTGCCATGGGGTAATACCGAGCATAAGCACTTCAACACCACGGATTTTCGTGCGCATTCCAACTTGCACCGGTTTTGCAGGGTAGAATGCATCTTTAGAATAAACCTTTTGATCTTTCTCATAGAATAAAGGACCATTATCGGTATCTAAAGGAATGCGCGGACTTGGCGCAATATCAATATTTTGAATAGTTTCCGTACGTGTCGACAGAATATTTACTTCTACATCCGCACCGGTTGGTATTGCTATAAATTTACCGGATCCCGGCAAATCGGGCATACCTTCATCTCCGGGCAGGAAAGTTCCCGGCATCAGTACATTGGTCATTAACTCGCCTTTGATATCATTATCGCTAAGGCTAAAATTTTTGATTGAATAATTTACATAAACAGCATCGGAGCGGCTTTCATCAAGGCTAAAGCCCTGTGGCCCCCAACTGTCGGGATAACTGAATTCCCTTAGGTTTTGAGCACCTGCACTAATAGCAAGTACTATAAAACCAATTAAAAAGAGAGTAAATCTTTTCATGAAATTTGATTGGTATTAGTGGATAAAGTATTGGTATTCCATTTTTTAGATCACAAAACTAAATAAATTTCACAATGAAGTAATTTTAAAAAATGTGAAAAACAGAAGCTAAAACACTATTTTTAAGCATTCCTGATAGTCATTCAGACGAAAATTGAGGAATAAAAGTTGGTTTGGTTTTATTAGATCAGGTAATTTAAATTCATTCCAACCATTTTCTGTCGCTATAACTTTTTTCGCTGCAATTTTACGGCCTTGCAAATCCAGCCATTCAAAAATGCAGATTTGTCCCTTGCCGGCATTAAAGGAAATACGTATTTCGCTGTTTGCGGGATTTCTAATAGCCCTAAGACGAGAAGTATTTTCCGTTTTTAAACCATCAGGAACTGAAACCACATGGCCGTTCAGGAAATCATGAATGACTTCAAGATATTGACCAGGCTGCTCAATTCCGCCCCATTCAAATGACGTCCCAAATGTACGGTAAGTGCCAGCATCATGGGCAACACCAACGCAATAGCCCTCGTCTTCATTAAAAATTTCATCCGAAGCACTAGCTGTTGCTTTTAGGCGATCGACCGAAAGATTCGTCCCAGTATAAGCACTTTGGAGGTCTTTGAACAATCCCCCATTAAATCCATTAAGATAAAAAAGGTCGTCCGCGCCATTTTCCAGCGCTTCTATGCCAAACATTTCGGTTAATGCGCTTCCTTTATTGAAGAACCAGGCATCACCGCCTTCGAGATAAGCTGAGCCACCACTATTTAGAAAGCTCTCAATCAACCGGACATCCGAAGGCGTCATAAGATGGGCGTACTGCCTCATGCCCATACAGATATATACGGTTTCAAACTGAAGGATGCTGTCGTTGAGACTTTCGAAGGAATACGTATAGATGTTTTTCTGCGCTAACTGCTCCCGGATAAGTGGTGCAGAATAATGATCCAAAGAAAGATCGACAACTGCTGTATTTACTGCGCCAATTTGCAGCTCAAAAGCGTAATGAGCCGAATCAGCTTCCTCATTGAAATAATAAATGAGTTCCGGGCAGCTTGTATATCCATCAGGGCATTCGGTGCCGGCTGAAATATTAAATACTACATCCTGAAATGCCCCTGCCGGCATGTTATCAATAATAATTTCTTCGGGGGTAATTTCTATATATGACGATGTATCCCGAAAAGCAATACGGATATTTTCACCTGCAATCATTCCATTATTTAAGAAAGTAAGGGTCATTTGTCCGGTTTCGCCCGGATCAAGCCTTCCGTTTCCGCCCGGTTCGCTGAGCCTGTCGCCGCTGAAAACTATCCAGGCATGAGCTTCTTTTTGAATTTCCAGCACCGCATCCAGAAGGATACTGTTTTCGGTTTGTTCCGGATCGTGCATATCCCTGATCCTGAAAAAGCGTGCAGAGGGTATCTGGCTTTGCTGCAGGTCGAATCCCAAGTCCTGAGCAGGCTTTAGCCCTTTCCAGGGGCCATCGGGTGAATTTGCTGCATCAACCTGTACCAAAGTATCCAAAGGTTGATTATGGGTAATCAGCTGAATATCTGCACCACGAGTATCCCGGACCGGCTCATTCATTTCAACGATCATCCACCCTCCGGCGCCTAAAGCACAAACATGCTGATCGGATATGGAAAGCGCTTTCCAGGGCCTGGGATTATCCGAATAATCACTCAAAGCGCGGCCACAAGCCAAAAGACGATAGGCTGTATTTTGCTTGCCATTTAGAGGATGCAATAAAATTTCAAAGTAAAGGCTGTCTTCAATGCCGACATTTATATTCTCCAATGTATCTGGCAAATAGCCATCGGCATGCACAATCAGCTGATATTGACCGGAATCAACAATACGATGAAAATCACCCACTTGCTTGTCGTTAAAAAACCATGGATGCCCCGAAGAAAACTGAAGGCGGGCAGAAACCGGTTCATTGGTTACGGCATTCAAAACCCGTCCGTGCAAACCGAAGCGTCCGGCTTCAATCAAATCCAGCATGGGCTGTTTATTAATCAGGAAATAATAAGGAATCTGGGAAATCGGAGGGGTTTTGTCGTCGCTGATTTCCATAGACCAGCCCATCATCCCAAAGCTGCCGTAATCGTAATCCTTGGTACTTCCGTTGGATTTATAAAGCACATGCGAAACCTGTCCGTATTCGAGCGTGTCATATCCGGAAGCATCGGCATAGCGTTTTGAAAGCCAGTAAAACGCATCTTCATCAGCTGTACGGAACTGCGTATAGCTCCAGGGATAATAAATGCCCTCATATCCGGCATGAAAAGAGGAATGCAGGCAAAAATTCCGCTCCATCATCAGGTCACGTACAGCCCTGCTTTCGGGCTGGGAAAATGGAAAGGTATTAGGCCCCCAGCTTTTCCAGTAAAACCCAAAATCACGGTTCAGATCCATTCCGTTGGCATTTAACCTTCTTTCATGCACCCGTCCATCAGGATTTACCATTGGCCAAATGTATATCTCACGGTTATTGATCAAATAAGTCATTTGTGCATCAGACCCATAGGAAGTACAGAGCAAATCGGCAAAGCGGATCATATTTTCGGCAGCCATAATTTCATCGCCATGTATGCCCCCATCAAAGAAAACTTCCGGTTCTGTTTCATTTTCCGCAACATTATCGCTAATTTTAAGATATGCCAGTGTCCTGCCTTCAACAGAAGTGCCCGCATTTACGTATTCGCATATTCCCGGATGTTCATTTGCCAGTTGCTGCATCCAAAAAATAATGCTTTCGTAGGATGAATATTGATCGCGCGATTGGTTCTCCTGAGCATTCAGGATATTTGCAAGAAAAGTAAGGTTTAACAGTAAAAGCAATGGATACTTCAGCATATCTTTTATCGTAAGATGAATGGTGCCAAAGGTACAAATATCTGTTTGGGGAAATGAACGGATTTTCTACCGGAAAATATCGAGATAGCGTTCCAATTCATCGGCCCTGCCTTTTTGACCATCTTTATTGAAGGAAATCTGCATATCCTTCAGCAGTCGGTGGATTACGACAGTATCTTTGACCGGCAGATAAAAACGTTCTTTTTGTTTGATATCGATCTCATTAAGGTAGCGTGAAATTTCATCAGCAATAAAAATAGTGCCTTCGGCAAATGGGTTAATATAAAAAAGCACATCGGAACGCTTCCATTCCCGCTCTTCTTCTTTTTGTTGCACAAATGCCAGCACAAAATGATGTGGCAGGTTAATTCCGTAAACCCGAAGCTCGAGCATACGCCCCAAAATAAGATAAATCAGTGCCAGGCTTATGGGGTTTCCCTTCCGGCTTTCCATAACTTTGTTGAGGAACATATTTTCGGGTGCATTCAGGTATTTCCGGTTACCGGAGAAGCCATGCACACGGTACAAAACATGGTTAAACACCCTGATTTTATTCAAATCGGTGAGTGATTGGTTCATCTCCATACGGATGTGGCCCGCAATCGCCAACAGTTCATTTCGGATGGTTTTTTTTGAAATATCGGGATAATGAAATTTTGCGGCCAGATATGCCCCTTCGAGGAGATCGTGCTCACTGAAATTCTTCCAGCTGATCAAATCAAGATAAAGCTCATCGCGTTGGATCAGGCGGATCAGGCTTTCGGCCCTTTGGCGTGCAAGCGGACTCTTGAGGTCTGCCCATGCCACTTCCAGTTCCGAAAGGGCAAGGTTTCCAAAAGAATAGATACGGTCTTTCACTTCCGTAAAAACAGAATCGTCCGGCTCATCCAGCATGGAGATCAGCGCGTTTAATTCCTTATTTTTGGTTTGTGCAGACAATTCTATTCTTTTTTATTGATATTCACTTACTTAATAGACACCATTTTATCGATTCGGTTGCCTTTAATGTCAAAATAATTTATGGGCGTGCTTGCAGTGAGGCAAGAATGTATGGGAACAACAAACAAGAGGTCACCCGGTTTAAACTGCGAAATATATTCATCGCTGATTTTAATTATGCCATGCTCCTGGCTCAGTGATTTTATAAAGCCGATTTCCTTTTGATTTCCGGCTGAAGGCATAGGTCCGGGTGCTATCACACGACCGTAAATAATCCCGTATTCGTCATCATCAAGAATGTAATCCTTTGATAGATGGACAGATCCTCCATGAACGACAATTTCCTTCCGTTTCGGGTAAACGCCAACAACCGGCAACGCCACAGAGCATGCAATTTCATCAAGCCTGCAACTGCCCAGATCATATTGCTCATAATCGTAAAAAACAAAATTACCCGGGCGGATTTCATCAACCCCTACATAATCCTCACAAATAGAACATGATGGCGTATCACCAATAGAAATAATCCAGTTTTTTTGAAAACCGACCGCTGCTTTCATTTTGCTGATACGCTCCAGGCTCTTTTTCCGGATGGCGCGGATTGCACTTCCCTTTTCATCCACTTCATGATAGGTATGGCCATCATGGCTTATAAAACCCATCATTTTAAATTTCGATGATTTCAACAATTTATCAATGAGCTTTTTTAAAGTGTTTGTGTCATCCCACGGAACGCCTGCACGGCCATAACCGGTATCTGTTTTGATAAAGATGCCCACATCATTTTTCAGCCCATTTTCCAATACATCAATAACCAATTCACTATCAACCAATAGATTAAGGCGGATTTTACCGGCAAGCCTGTCGATTCGTTCCACCTCACGGATATTCACCGGAAACGCCAGTGTTATATCATTCCAGCCATCGGATGCAAAATACTCTGCCATTTGTAATGATGATACCGTGATCCTGTCCACGCCAACATCCCGGAACATCCGGCCAATTGCTTTTGACTGATGCGTTTTGAAATGCGGTCGGAAAATCAAATTGTGCCGGTCTGCCACAGACTTCATTTTCAGAATATTTTTCCTCACCTGACCAAGATCAATAATCATGGATGGACTTTTAATGGAATCGAGCATTTTATTTTGGTTTAATGGTTGTACAAACATTTGGCTATCCTTTATCCTAACGCATATTTGGTGAAATGATTTTGCAAAAAGGCAGCAAATAAAAAAACCCGAAAACAATTCCGGGTTTTTTCTCAAATAAGGATATTTTTAAAATTTCTCATCGTATTGTGTCCAAAGCTTATCGCCGAGATCCCAGGCATCTTTTACAACCTTATTTCCCCATTTATTGGTATAGTCTGTAAGGAATTCTACTGCTTTCTGCGGAGACTTTTTCAGAAGCATTTCCGCTTTTTTATCGGTTGCATTTACATTTTCAAAAAGCTCTTTTTGCATGGGATTCCATACGGCATCCACATCATGGCGCATATCCCCCCAACGTTGTGCTGTAAGCGTTCCCAGGCGGTTAAAAGCCCACCATGCCGATTCGCGCGTGTACCCATTTGGACGTCCGGGTGTTTCATAAGGTTTGGGCAAATGAGTTACTGAACAATAAACCGGAATATAAATGGAAGTAGCAATATTGTCTTGCGCAAGCCAAACAATCCCTCCGATTTCATCCGGCAGCCAGTCGCGGCACTGGATAATGGTTCCGTACATGGTGTACCAACGTGCGATTGTGCGCTCGCCGCGCCAGCCCCAGCCTCCGTTAATACGAAGCATTTTGTTCATATCATAGGGCATATGCGGATTGGCCAGCGGGCTGATGACCTGCTTCCCGTCCTTATCCGCAACCGTAAGGTCTTTCACCATATCAAAAGGTGTATCCTCGTAATAATCCTTAAAAACGCGCACCATATCTTCCATAGTCACTTTCTTATCGGGCTTTACGCTGAAAGGATAATTTTCTGCATTGGGATCCAGCTTTAAGGAGGGCGCCAGTAGATCAAACACACGCCATTCGCGCCGACGGGCAGCCATGGACGTGCGGCTTTTGGGTGCATAAGCATAGCAAAAACGGAATGCTTCCACATCAGGATTCCACCAGCCATTTTCTTTGGCCACATCAAAAATATTATCACTCGCCATAAAATAATCTTTGTTCTTCAGGTCTATTTCTTTGATGGTGCTCGCATTGGCATTAACAGAAATATGATCATCCGGAACGCGTTGTGCCACCCATATTGATCCGGTTTTTCCTTTGCCGGAGCCAACTATCTCAAAATGCCACACCTCTTTTTTATCAGCAATGGTCAGGCATTCTCCTGCATCGTTCCAACCGTATTTTTGGGTTAATTCCCCAGCCATTTCAATTGCTTCACGGGCTGTTTCACAACGTTCGAGCATCAGCAGGCATAAGCGCTGGCAGTCGATTAAACCCGAATCGGATTGCAGTTCCGGTCTTCCTCCAAAAGTCGATTCACCAATAGCTAGTTGCTTTTCATTCATGCAGGGATAAGCGGTATTGATATATTGAAAAGTATGCTTAAGCTGTGGTATGCTGCCAATAGGCTTATGGGCATAGGTAGGCATTGCAAAACTATCGCAAGCAACCCTTTTGTACATTTCCACAACGGATCCTTTTTTATGGTCGGCGGCAGGCACAACATCCATCCATGAACGTGTGCGGTGGCTATCATCTGTATGGGAAGTCATCACCGAACCATCAAAACTGGCCATCTTTCCCACCGTGACGGATGTACAACCTTCTGGAAAACCATCAGCCCAATCGGACTGATCGACTTGCGCCTGAAGCAATACAAAAGGCACAAAAAGCGTGATTATCAGGCTAAAAAATCTTTGAATCATAGGATTTTGGTATTAATGTGATTATGAGATGGAACAAATTTAAGGATTGCTATGAAACAAGCAAGCAGAACATAAAGCAAGGAGCATCCTCTTTCCATGAAAAGCATTATTTTTGCGCCTTAATACAGAATCTTATGAGCGACATCCTTCAGCATGAATGTGGAATAGCAATGATCCGTTTGCTAAAACCTGTTGAACATTACATTGCAAGATACGGAAGTGCATTTTATGGCCTGAACAAATTGCATTTGCTAATGGAAAAGCAGCATAACCGTGGCCAGGATGGTGCGGGCATTGCAAACATCAAGCTGGACATGCCTCCCGGCGAGCAATATATGCACAGGATACGCTCCAATGCAGCCAGTCCCATAAAAGATGTTTTTGAGCGCGCATATGCTCCGCTTGCCAAAATAAAAGAAAAAAATTCAGGCCTGCTTCGCGATGTGCAATGGTTGAAAAGCAATGTGGACTTTTCGGGAGAATTGTTTCTCGGCCACTTGCGCTATGGAACTTTTGGCGGGAACAATATCGGCTATCTGCATCCGGTAGTGCGCGAAAACAATTGGATTACCAGAAACCTCGTACTTGCAGGCAATTTCAATATGACCAATGTGGATGAGCTTTTTGAGAAGCTGGTCAATCTGGGGCAATATCCTATTGAAACTTCAGATACGGTGACCATTCTGGAAAAAATCGGCCACTGGCTTGATGAAGAGAACGAACGTCTGTACAAAAAATACCGTGATGAAGGCTTAAACAAACGCGCCATTACGGATAAAATCATTGCCCATATCGATATTCCGCAAATCCTCAAAGAATCGGCTCAATATTGGGATGGCGGATATGTGATTGGGGGAATGCTGGGGCATGGTGATGCATTTGTGATGCGCGATGAAATAGGAATACGTCCGGCATTTTATTATGCTGATGATGAAATTGTTGTGGCAGCATCCGAACGTCCGGTAATACAAACAGCCTTTGACCTGAAAGCCGACCAGATTAAAGAACTGGATCCGGGACATGCCCTCATTATCAAGAAGAACGGCAATATTTCCTTACAACAATTCAAAGAAGCAAAAACCAAACGTTCCTGCTCTTTTGAAAGAATTTATTTCTCCCGGGGAACTGATCGGGATATTTATACCGAACGAAAGGAATTGGGACATTTGCTCAGCCCTGCAGTACTTCAGGCTATTAACTTCGATTTAGATAATACGGTGTTCTCCTATATTCCCAATACGGCAGCAGTTGCCTATTACGGAATGACCGAAGCCCTGGAGGAATACAATAACACAATAAAACGGGATAAAATAAAACAATTGGGTACAGATGCCAGCCCTGAAGCCATTGATGAAATATTATCGAAAAGGATACGGGCTGAAAAAGTAGCAGTTAAGGACATCAAGTTACGTACTTTTATCACTGAAGATAACAAACGTGACGATCTTGTTGCCCACGTTTACGACATTACGTACGGCAGTCTGAAAGCCGGAATTGACCAGCTTGTTGTTCTCGACGACAGTATCGTTCGCGGAACCACGCTGAAGCAAAGCATTATCCGCATACTGGACCGCTTGCAGCCCAAAAAGATTGTTGTTGCTTCATCAGCGCCACAGATCCGTTATCCGGATTGCTATGGAATTGATATGGCGAAAATTGGTGATTTCATTGCTTTCAGGGCAGCGATCAGCCTGTTGAAAGAAACCAATCAGCAAAGCGTTATCAACGAAGTGTACCGTAAATGCAAAGCTCAGGAACATTTGCCCAAGGAGGAGATGGTCAATTATGTGAAAGGTATTTACAAGCCTCTGACTGCTGATCAAATTTCAAAGAAAATTTCTGAGCTTGTCACTTCACCCGAGGTAAAAGCAGAGGTGGAAGTGGTGTTTCAAAGTATTGAAAACCTGCACGAAGCATTGCCCGAACACAAAGGTGACTGGTATTTTACCGGTGATTATCCTACACCGGGGGGCAACAAAGTAGTGAATAAGGCTTTCATAAACTACATTGAGGGCAAAAACATCAGGGCGTACTAGCCTGAATGAATTAAAAGAGGTCGGAATTGCAATAATTCCGACCTCTTTTTTAAACTGGAATAAAATCTATAATTCTATAGCTTCAGAAACAGTTCGGGCAACTTCCGCGAATTCTTCAGGGCTAAATTTTAATTTTGGTTTCTTAAAATCGATATCAAAAACCGTATTAATTGGTACGAGGTGTACATGCGCGTGCGGCACTTCCAGGCCAAGCACGGCGATACCAATCCTTTGACAGGGAATAACTTTTTCCATCCCTTTGGCTACTTTTTTTGCAAAAACATGCAAACCTGCAAGGAGCTCATCATCAAGATCATAGATATAATCTATCTCCTTTTTCGGTATGACAAGAGTATGCCCTTTAGCGATGGGATTGATATCGAGAAAAGCGAAGTAATTTTCGTTTTCCGCTATTTTATAAGAGGGTATTTCGCCCTGAACAATTTTACTAAAAATACCTGCCATGATACGCTATTTATAATTTAACGTGATATTTCAATAACTTCGAAAGGAATAACGCCTGCCGGTACCTGAATATCGGCTTTATCACCTACTTTTTTACCTAGCAATCCTTTTGCAATTGGGCTGGTTACACTCAATTTTCCGGCTTTTAGGTTGGCTTCATTTTCGGGAACTATGGTATAGGTCATTGACGCCCCGTTTTTGAGGTTCTTGATTTTCACAATCGACATTAAGAGAACTTTGGAAGTATCAATTTTTGATTCATCCAGCAGTCGGGCATTGCGCAAAAGTTCCTGCATTTTGGAAATTTTAAGTTCAAGCAATCCTTGAGCTTCTTTGGCTGCATCATATTCAGCGTTTTCAGATAAATCCCCTTTGTCTCGAGCCTCGGCAATTTGCTGGCTGATTTTGGGGCGTTCAACGCTTATTAGATGATTGATTTCATCTTTCAGTTTGTTGATCCCTTCCTGTGTATAATAAACTATATCAGACATAAGGCTATCATTTTTTAAATTTAAAAATAGAAAATACGAAAAGAAGACCCAAATTATTGGGTCTCCTTTTTAAATATAAGATTTTATTTTTTTGGAGTGCTAAACCCTAGAGGGATATGCTGGCTCCAAAAGTATGACTTCCGTCGAAATAATCAGTAGCTCGATAAGAGTAGTCAATAGAAAGCATCTGGCCTTTTTCCTTATTCAAAGGAAGCTGAACTGATACACCTCCGCTGAAACCTTTATTAACATTGTAACGTTCGCCACTGTCCATGCTTTCGGTAATTCCGTCTTCGTAGGCATAACCTCCACGAATCATCACATAATCGCGGAAGGAAAACTCGATACCACCGATAAACTGATCATTAGTGAATGAATTGGAAACAAATGCACCAGCAAGAGTTAAACGGCTACGCTCAAAGTTGAAGTCGTAGGCGGCACCCAGCTGCATTGTTGTTGGGAGTTCAAATTCAGCAGAGCGTTGATTCACAGCAAACTGTGTTTCTTGTCCTGGAAGTTGTGTTTTAATAGTGAGGCCATCACCGGAAAACTGCATGCGTGGGCCCACATTTTTCAGGGTAATACCAAATTTGATGTTTTCATCTTCTCCAGTGATATACTGGATACCGGCATCAATAGCCACACCGCCAGCAGAAACATCCGAAATGCTTTCACTAACAATTCTCATGGTCATACCACCATAGATACTGTTGGAGAATGCTTTCGCATAAGAAACTGCAACATTCATTAGGCTTGGGGAAATAGTTCCGATACCACCTTCCGGAAGATCGACGGTACGCACCAGAATTTCTCCAATACTCATATTGGTAACACTTAAACTAAGAACGCTGGATTCTCCAACTCGTTGAGAGAAACCAAAGGCCATGATATTCACATCGGAACCTTTCAGCCAATTGGTATTTGAAAATATTACTTGTGTGCCTTCAGTAAAAGCTGTACCGGCAACGTTAACAAACATACCCTCAAGACCTTTAACGGATGCTATATTCACACCACCCCATCCCGAAGAGCGAGCCCAGGGGTTGATGAGTAACTCTGAGGCTCCAGCCTGACCGGAGCGGTCTTTGTTACCAGCTGTCAAATCTGTCCATGGTATGACCACTAAGCCTGTTAGAAAGATGGCTATGATGTATTTATAAATATTGTTCATACTCATCATTTTTATATTTTAAACTATACTTTATAATCTGCATTAATTTAGAATGTATTAAGGTCAACAGGTCGCATGGTACCAAACCATTTCACAATCCGTTCATCATTATCTGTAGCGACATGGATCAGATATGCTCCGCCCGATATTGGAATACCAGCAAAGTTCTTCAAATCCCAGTCGATATAATTTACAGGTTCATCTTTGGTATATTGCCTGATAAGCGTACCATTCATTGCAAAGATACTTACTGTACATTTTTCAGGGAGATTAATGATTTTAACCTCGTTATCTAATGGGTTGCTTTCGTAGGAACTATAACCATAGTATGGATTAGGAACAACACCGATCATATCAAGATCTTCTTCTTTCTTAATCTCAGTATATGTAGGCTCAAGTCCATTTGTTGAAAATTGATACATTGGATTGTTGTCGTTCACATTATCGGTAAGTTTCGCTATTGAATCAAGTTCAACAGAGTAATATTTACGATAAGGCTTCATAACCCTCATACTAATTGTAGCTTCCTGGCTCAACCAATTATCTTCAGAACCGAAAGCAGGAACCGGCATACCTACCCACATGGCTGATCCGTAAACCATCCTTTTATTAATTAAACCGGTAATAGGATCTACATCGAGACCTCCCATCAAGCTTGCACCAGCATCATAGGCACTGGAAGCAAACTCGTAAATATTGCCTTGCTGGTTTGTAACTTGTTTTTCACGATGTCCCATAATATAAACAAAATGCATACCACCGAACACTGCCGGGTTTTGTGGTGTAGCCCAGATATTTGTAGGATTAAACTGCATATCACGGCCATTGTTTTCTGCATAATAGGAATTCTCACCATACATAATATTTAGGCGCTCACCTGTTTCAAGGTTGAGAACATAACCAGGGAACCAGCCCATACCGTGATCAGAAATATAATTAGCATCATCGGGATTAGTGGAAGGACCACTACCTTCTTCAGCAAAGTTTCCATCTTTATCAATTGAGGGGCTCTTACGTAAATCAAAGCGCTCTGCACCTCCTTGAGCCAGCTCAGGATAATAACACATTTCAATAACTGGACAACGTGTCCAAAGGCTTTTATCTGGAGTAAAGACAACATCAATACTATTTGTGAAACGCAGCTGGGCGACAATTTTTGAAAGTGTTTTCCATGCAGGGCCGTAGTCGCTTTGCTCACTATGAGCAACCATACCATATGGAGCCCATGTACCGCTGATTACTTTTTCGTAATATTCGCCAGCATCCCAAGGATCTGCTGGATCGGGACTCATGTTCCAGTCGTTAAAAGCTACGTTTTGGTCATCTTTATATGTACCTGAACGAATCCAGTTAAACGCACTACCTGGAGTTGATAGATCACTGATACCACTGAGCCATTGATTACTACTATCGGGGTAACTTATTTGAGAGCCAAGTAAACCGTTATTATCCGCTAAAGAATCGCCCGGTTCTGCAACCTGTTCCCAATTAATACTAATTCCCAAATCAGATATTACCTGTTCATAACGTAGGTTAATGGTAGTATCGGAGTGAATTGGTTTCATACTGCCTGAAACGTTTGATAATTCCCAGGTAGCAACCGTGATATTGTCTCTGGTATCAGTTGAATAAACAGAATCAATGCGTAGGATAAAATCATCAGATTTAACACTTAATGGATCAATAACCTTAATATTAACCGGTCCGAATCCTTTTTGATATTTAGCTTTATAGGCAATTGGATAATCAGCGGAACCATAAGTATTATCGATAGTATCAGCAGGCTTTTTGCTCAGGATTTCCTGAACTGTTTCGGGGTCAAACTCAAGATACATTCCTCCGTTACCCTGACCCTGAATACGGGTTATCGCAGGGGCATCTCCATAATCTGATGCTTGCACCAAACCATCAACCGGAGGGTGCGGAATACCCGTATAACGCTTGATATTCCGTCGGCCAGCCAAATAAGGCTTTTTCTGTCCATCGAGCTGATCAGCGTTAAACTGACTGTATTGCTTATAATTATTGTATGCATAAGCAACCGCCATATAATAATATTGCTGGAAGTTAACCAGATCACTGTTTCCACCTTCAGCAAATGCATCTTCGGTAATTTCAAATGTATGTGAAATTCCATTGTCACCACCAGAAACTTCAAGAACCGGAACATTTGCATTTAAGGTTGAGCTGTAATCATAATTTACAATCTGTGAGATACCATTTTTCTTGTCGAACTGCGCGACCAAACGAGCCTGATCGGGGTCACTAAGACTTTCAACACCTACTGAAGCATCAGCAAGTTGATAAATCTGATATCCTTCAAAGCGGTAAATTGAATCCCATCTTGCACTTCCCTGAAGTGAATCAGGAGATTGAATGTTTGGATCATATTCAGCATATGATTCATTATAGTTGTTTGAGTTTGTTCTGTTGGATAAAGTAAGAATCAAACGATTACCAAGCTCTGCAATAGAAAGATCCGGAGCATCAGGGCCGTCAAGCACCTTAAAACAGTTATCGAAGAGGCTCTGACACTTATCATCAACCTGACGCAGGAGCTCAACTGAAGCCCAGGGGCCTCCGCTGATTGCCCGTGCCCAGGGAATACCAACAGTAATATAGTTTGTGGCACCCGGTTCAAGGGTAAAAGGTCCGGCCGATTGCATGAAACGACGGTCACTTGGGTTGTTTCCTGCGGTTTCTTCTGTCCAGTAAAGTCCGTTTTGATTAAATCCACCATTCGGCGGCTGACCACCTGTTCCCCAGTTCAATGGGTCAGAATCTCCCGGGAACATGAAATCACAATCAGGACCTACAGCACCAGCAGATTCGTGGGCGTTACCACCGTATTTCATTTTGGTGCCATCTTTCCAGATACCACGGAGATAATTATAATATTCAGGTGCAATTTCAGGGTCGGTCATATAATCAGCACCACCGTTATTGTGATATACAAAACGACGCATACCGAAGCGTTCATCGTCAATGATACCATTTCCGAAGTTAACACCATTAATGGCAGGTCCAACTACGGGCTTATAGATTGTATCCCCATTAGGATCAATGTAGATCGTTGTTTTTGGGTTATCGGTTTGATCCGGATCCATATAAGGTCCCTGGAAAAAGTCAACACCAATTGCAGGTGGCTGAGCACCATAAGCTTCAATTTCACCATTACCGTCAGGGTCTTCACCGTTATAACAGTAACCCATACCACGTTCCACATCACAACCTACATAGTCGTCCCATGCTTCACCAAGGTCAGTATCTGTCCATGGGCTAAAATAAGTTTCACGAAGGCGGAAAGTCGAACGGTTAATAATTTCGTAGCTATAGAAAGTCATGTTGTTGATCTCATCGTTGGTTGCAAAGGCAAAAGCCTGAGCACGAATTTCGAGACCAATTGAAGCTCCCTGTGTTTCAGAGTGAAAATTACCTTTATCATTAAAAACCCACCAAAGTGTTTCATCACCTTTAATAACCTGATCGGAAAGGATACCACCTGAAGTAATACCTTCCACGGTCTCAGGTGTAGGTGTTGGTTTCCAGTTTGGGATATTTGCATAATTAATTGGACACAGGCTGTTATCAATATCATAATATGGATAGTCACCATCATTAGGATCATAATAACCATCATCATTATTATCGAAGTATGGAGCCAGATAATAGCTTTGATTTTTGGTAACATCACCATGGGCAGGCCATTCCAGGATTGCAGATGGGATACTATAATCTGGATATTCTTCTGATTGATTTGAGGAGCTGTACCATGAAATAAATTCATCAACCTGTTCGCGTGTAATTTTAAAGAATTTATCATAAGCGGCACAGGTTTCTGCATCCACGGCAGCAGTACCATCAATTGTCAATGGACCAGGCCAGTAATCATTACCTACCTGACGGTAACGCAGGGCAGCTAGTTTAAGCTGGTCATTCACATCAAGACCACCAATCCACAGGGAACCTGAGAAAAGGGAGGTTTTGGTAGTATTTCCCGGGATGTAATATTGAGCACCTACACCGGCACCAAGATCCCACCACATATCACCACCAGTGTTGATGCGGGCCCGGATGTTGTTTATATCTAGGAACTGGTAGGCCGCACCAGCAGAACAACCTGCCGTACTGGCTTTCAGTTTCCGTGATTTTTTCTTGAGCAGATGCTCGGGGACTTGTTCCGCCCAACTGGGCGTCATTATCCCCAAACTCAGCATTGAAATTAACAGAACTTGGAATATATTTTTCATAACCATTTATTTTTATTATCCTGATGAGTTTGACTTAGAAGTTGAAAATTACACCTAAACGCATCACCCTCGGGCTTGAATAGAACCAGGGGCGGTCAACAAAAATACTGTACATATCTCTGTATGAGGCAGGATCAAGCTGCTCATTGATTTGGCGTTGCCACTCAGCAGCAGCAAGATAACCATCATCATTAGCGTTACCTGTAGCAGGCCACACATCCATAATGTTTTCAGTGTTTAATACGTTCAACACCTGGAGATATACGTTCAGATAGGCTTCACGTCCTTTTTTACCTTCTTCGTCTTTGCTAAGATTGAAGTAGATATCACGGTCCACTTTTAAATCAACACGGAACTGCCATGGCAGGCGCGAACCGTAATAAGATCCTTGCAGTACCTGTGTACCACCTGTGATAGCCGAAGTGATATTGGAAGAACGTGTGTAAGGTGTTCCGGATCCACCAGTAAGTGTAACGGAGGCACCGGTATTCTTCAAAAGTTCGAATGGGGCTTTTTCCGGATCTTTTCTATTGATACGCGGGCCGTCATAATTTTTGCCTTCACCCCAACGGTAGTCAAATACTACGTTAAACTGGTGACGACGGTCCCATGCCAGTGGTGTTAAGGTACGCAGGTTTGGAAGACCGGCAGCAATAAGAGCTGCAGCCTGTGTTGTACTTGATCCTGTACCATCAGCAAACTGAAGTGTATAACTTGCACGGATACGCGCATTGTTTGTACGACGTAGGTCATAAGTAATTGTCATACCCTTGGTTGTACCAAAGTCGATATTGTTGTAAGATGTATAATCACGTGGATAAGCACCGTTGAAACGGAAAACCTGGATCATATCCCTCATTTCGCGATAGTAAGCCGAAATTGAGAGCGAGGATGTATTGGTCAATTTTTGTTTAAAACCTAATTCATAATCAATCGTTTTACTAGGCTTCAGATTTGGATTCGAAATAGTCTGAGTCCTGTTATCAAAATAAAGATAATTCACAGGGTTCATTCTTAAATTCGAACCGGGACGTTGTGCCAGGATATCATAGTGTGCGAAGAAAAGTGCTTCATCACTAATTGGGAAAGAGAATGAAATCCTCGGCATAATGGTTGTTTGTGGCTCGTAGTCTTCAAATACTTCTTTTTGGATCGATTTGTCGCTAGGGTCTTGCAAGTAAGGAGACACCCCTGACCCAGCATCAAGAAGGTTCGGGTCTGCGATTTCAATACCATCAACATCGTACCAAGTACTCCCATTACGATAACCCGTAACAACAGATGGGTCACTTACTTTATCAACATAGACGATGTAGTCATCGCCAATATTTCCAGGATGAGTAACGGTCTGGCCTCCCAGTGTTGTTACCTCTCCGGCTGTTTTTGCTGGATAGAGCAAGAAAGGATCTTTAAGCACAAGCTGGTTGGCATCAAAACGGTCAAAGCGCACACCTACGTTAAAAATAAGATCATTGAAAGCAAACTTATCCTGAATATAACCGGCCATATAAATAGGCTCAAAAGCACCGACTTCACGGATAAAATCGCCGCGTTCGTCCTTCTTGGTAAAGAAATCTTCAAAAGTAGGCTTGGAACTCAGCTTTTGACCTGTATAATCATAACCATAATAATATACATATGCTAATCCATCATTCAGGAGTTCATCAGCAGAGAACATGGAAACATCAAAGAGGTCGCCATCAACAGAAACAGTCTTTTTATTTCCGTCCTGATCATAATAATTAATTGTATTGTTATTGAAGTCGTAGGAATCAATGTTGATAAAATCAGTTCCTTGTGTATTCAGTCCTAATTTCTGACGAAGGTTATAGTCGAATGTTCGTTGAGAGAGGCCATCATATTTACGGTGATAGTAAACAGTATCCATAAATACTCCATTTTCTCTTACGGCAATCGGATTATTCACATCAAGTTCTTTAATATGGAAGTTGGTTTCACCGCGCATTAAAGTCCATAAACCGGATGGGCCATTATAATCACCATATCCATAACCAGCATTCTTCTTTTGTTCATATTGGAAACCCAATTGAATTGCATGGTTACCTACATCGGCAGAAGCCATAACATTAATACCTAACTGCTCATTATCAACAACATGGTATCCATTATAAGGAGCTCCGGGAGCACTCCACATTGAGTAAATAGCATCAGGGCGCTGTCCGTTAATTTTACCGCCACCTAACTGTACAATATCACTGTTTCTGTAGAAATCAGGATCCGGATACAAGTCGTAGTATTGGCTGGTATAATTGGCCATACCCTCGTTCAGGTCACTTGGGTTAAAAGTAAACAAGGTATCGCGGTAACCGTTATGTACATATACATCCTGATAGCTTTGTCCGTCAACAGTAACATCACCCAGTTCATAGGAACGCTCTGTATAGGTATCAAAAGAACCAAGGTAACCAATTTTAAACAAGTTATCACCATGTTGCTCACTTTCTGTTTCACTATAGAACTTTGTATAGTCAGCCTGGATACTATAATAAATATTCTTAATGAAAGAGTTGCTTTCTGGATTGTTCGGGAAACGTTGAGTAAAACGACCAAATACCCTCCAGGTATAATTAGTGTTTTTACTGTAATTATCCCAGTTCATCAAACCAGAAGTAAATGAATAAGGATTTCCCTGATTGTAGTTAAACGAACCACCCACAGTAAGGTTGATTGTTTTTGAAGCTTTAATATCAAACTTAGCAGAAAGGTTAGTACTGAAATCTTCATTATTAGGCAAGTCTTTTACCAACTCCATGTCGGTATCTTTGCTGAGGAAAGAGGCATTGGTATAAGTACCAACACCCTGACCTGAAGGACGGAGCGGATTTGAAATCAAATCGGCAAGTACATCGTCTTTCACTTTATAAATACCATTTGCTGTAACGTAATCCACACCGCGGTAGGTTGCATCACCGGCAATGAAGAAACCCACAACAGATTGTTTGTTGTTGGTTACAGTGTCTTCTTTAGTCCAAATCGGGCCATTAACGTTCAAACCCAAACGGTTATAACCGTATTTATCGAGGAATTCAGAAGTCTCTGCTTCGATACCGGCACCAAATTTGCGCGAAGGGCCTTTGGTAGTAACGTTAATTACACCGCCGGTTGCATCACCATATTGAGCAGGCACACCTGAAAGGATCACGGAAACCTGTTCGATTGCAGAAGGAGGAAGGCTGCTGGAACCTGTAACTTTAATACCATCGATGTACATTACGGTTGCATCGGAACGAGAACCCCTGACGTTACCACGTTCACCATCTTTGGAGAATACGCCACCAACCGTAGTTGCTACTGCATTGGCAGAGCGTACCGGCATTTTAGCTACTTCTTCAGAAGTAACGGTTGCCCCGCTGGAGGTCTCATCTTTTGAAATGAGCGGAACCTTGTAGTCAACGATTTCGATGGCTTCAAGGTTGGTTGCGGAACTGTTCAGGCTGATATCCTGAAAAACGATTTTGTCGGCACCAATAATAATTCCTTTAATCATGAAAGGCTGATAACCGACGAAAGTAGCTTTCAGATCGTATTTACCCGGAGTGATGGGTTTGATCATGTAGTTCCCGTCAAAATCGGAGGTTGCACCGCCAATCATGTTTCCATCGAGCTCAAGCACAATATTCGCAAAGGGGATCGGCTCTTTGGTTTCCTTGTCGATCACCTTTCCTTTCAGTGAGCCGGAGGCCTGAGAGTAGACCAGCATGTGCGCTGCCAGTACAATCCCAATAGTCAATAGTATATTTCTTATCATACCATGTAATATTTATGTTAGATTTCTTCGTGCGCTTAAAAAGTGCGTAAATTTATGAATAATTTAACTTAATCTCCAAATATAATTAAGACCTAATTATCAGTGATACACGTAAATGCACTAATAATCAGGCCTTTTAAGAATTTCAGAGTATATAACTGCTTTTCGTATATCGAAATCGTATTGATACTCTTGTTCTTCTATATCATCAAAATGCTCTTCAATCCCCGAAGGAACAGAAGAGGCACGTCTCTTGTTATATTCAACCGATTCTGGTGTTTTAGTATTTCGGGTCGTTTCAAAATAATTATCATAGGACTTTCTCTTCAATTTTTCCTGAGGAGAATAATCCGCCTTTGGAACTACTACCGGTGCCGGCTTAGGTTCCTCTCCCAAAATTTCAGAAAGAAGTTCTTCAAAAGCCTGAGGTTTTCTGCCCTGCTGATGTCCGCCTCCCGAATGATGTCCATCACCGCTTTCCTGATCGTAATCACGTACAGGCTGTTTCTTAGCGGCTCTGGTTTTATTTTGGCTTTTGTACACACTGTACACCAGCCAGGCAACACCTATTAATATATATATAAAATCTTCCATTATCTTCCCATAAATTAAGACTATCGGCAAGTCGCTCCTGCTTTGTCTTTGCTAAACCATCGGAACAAGAAAAAACCTTTTTTCTTTTTACCCTTAGTGCTCCATTTTTTTTGATCGCTTCTTGCTTTTCTTAGCCTTTCTTTGCCAATATCATCCTGAACGTCATAAATACGTTTCAGCTTTTTTTCGTAGGCTTCCTGCAACTCCTTCTCTTTCTCCCTTTGCCTTTCTTCAATCTTTTCGAGCTGCTCTTCACGGCTTTTGTCTGCAGCAGCCTGTTTCGATTTACAAGAAACAATAAAAACTGACAGACTTAACACCAGAATAAAAATCAGCACCTGCTTGCCTGTCAATAACCTCATAAAATTTACGCAAATATAGAATTAATGATACTTAAAATGGATATAAATTGCATCTTAACAATTTGCAGGTAAAGATAACTGTTTTTTTTAATATCCGTAATTCAATTTGCACCTTATGTTTTTATGAAAATCAAACTCATAGGGTTTATAGAATTTCTTTCTTTTAATGCTTCCATGAAATGATCAAGCGTGATTTAATCCTAAAGGAAATTTCGCTTCAAAAGAATAATTCGCGGGCATTATTGTCTATTTTGACAGTAAATACGATTAATCAAAGCATTGATACATAAAAACAGTCAGCTGATCAAAAATAAAAGGTCTTCATTTCCGTTAGATGATTTTAACCCGATGATAATCACCTAAATGAAGAAAGCCAGACTGATTTTGCCTTTGATTTTGATGTTTTTCATAATCTCATGTGGCGATAATGATGATTATGCCGACATACCCTACGTTCGGGTAAATTTCACGATTAATCCGGCTTCAATTGAATACGGTGAACTGAATATTCCGGGAAACTGGGTATATGTTACCGGTGGTTATAAAGGAATAATCATATATCACCTCTATGAAAACCAGTATATGGCCTTTGAGCGTTGCTGTACTTTTGATCCCGAATTGGAATGTGCCCGTGTTGAAGTAATCGATGGTGGTTTGATCGCGATCGACTCGTGTTGCATGTCACAATTTGTCCTCACCGATGGGAGCCCGCTCGACAACAGCAAAGCGAAACTGCCCCTGAAGCAATACAATACTTATCTTGATGGTGCAACAGGCTTACTGCATGTTTATAATTAGTTTTTGTCCATAATGTCCGAGCTCGAACATTCTGAACTAAAAACAGGCACCTGAAAAATCAAATGCCTGCTTCCTAATATTAAAACCCGGTATTTTTAATAACGGTAATGTTCCGGTTTATACGGGCCATCAACTTTTACGCCAATGTATGCTGCCTGCTCTGGTGAAAGCTTGGTGAGTTTAACTCCCAGCTGCTCCAGGTGCAAACGTGCCACTTCTTCATCAAGATATTTCGGAAGGCGGTAAACATCGATTTCATAATCTTTTTCCCAGAGGTCGAGCTGTGCCAATGTTTGGTTTGTGAATGAGTTGCTCATCACAAATGATGGGTGACCGGTTGCACAGCCAAGATTAACAAGTCGTCCTTCGGCGAGCAAATAAATACAATGGCCATCTTCATAAACGTATTTATCAACCTGTGGTTTTATATTGATTCTCTCGATACCCGGCCAGTGGTTCAATTTACTTACCTGAATTTCATTATCGAAGTGGCCAATATTACAAACAATGGACTCATCTTTCATGCGGCTCATATGCTCCGCTGTGATCACGTCTTTGTTTCCGGTTGTGGTCACAAATATGTTTCCTTCTTTCAAAGCTTCATCAATGGTGCTCACTTCGAAACCTTCCATTGCAGCCTGAAGCGCACAAATCGGATCAATTTCGGTTACAATAACACGGGCACCATAGGAACGCATACTTTTGGCACTGCCTTTTCCCACATCACCGTATCCAAGAACGACAACAACTTTTCCGGCAATCATCACATCGGTAGCTCTTTTAATTCCATCAGCCAGTGATTCCCGGCATCCGTAGAGGTTATCAAATTTGGATTTAGTAACAGAGTCGTTCACATTAATGGCCGGGAAAAGCAGTTTGCCATTTTCGTGCATCTGGTATAAACGGTGCACTCCTGTTGTAGTTTCTTCGGAAACCCCTTTGATTTCCTTCACAGCACGGTGCCACTTCTGATTATCTTCTTTGAGTGTATCCTTCAATATTGCAAGGATTTCAGCTTCTTCTTCGCTTTCGGCTTCTTTATCAAGGATGCCGGCATCTTTTTCGGCTTCATAACCCATATGAACGAGCAAAGTAGCATCACCGCCATCATCAACAATAAGGTTTGGGCCTTTTCCATCATCAAATGAAAGTGCCTGCTTTGTGCACCACCAGTATTCTTTCAGTGTTTCACCTTTCCAGGCAAAAACCGGAACTTTGGAATCGCGCACAACTGCAGCTGCTGCGTGATCCTGCGTGCTGAAAATATTACAGCTTGCCCAACGGACATCTGCTCCGAGATCAACAAGGGTCTCAATAAGCACTGCTGTTTGGATGGTCATATGCAATGAACCTGTAATGCGGGAACCTGCCAAAGGTTTTTGTCCTTCGTACTTTTTTCGGAGCGACATCAAACCGGGCATTTCCTTTTCAGCGATTTCAATTTCTTTTCGGCCCCAATCTGCCAGGCCAATATCAGCGATTTTATAATCCATTATGTTATAACTTTATTTATTTCAGTCAAATTGCATTTTCAGGCGGCAAAAATATACTATTTATTTTAATTCAAAGTTTTATCAAGGTGGAAATCCTTGCGATCCTATTATTTATATGCCTGATTTTCCATTAATTTTGCAAGCATAACAAACAAAATGAGAAAAAGTTGGCTATTACAGCAATTTGGTTAGCTGATCCTGAATAAATAAAACTGAAACACAGCACACTGATATGAAATATCGTTCCATCATCATCTTCATTGGCTTTCTTGGCCTATATAGTTGCCAAAACAATTCGCACACCAATCAGGCAGAACTTTATATTAATGTATCCAATGCTCAGGGGGGCGAAATATCAGTGCAGGAAATACTGCCGGGCAAACTGAATACCATTGAGCGTGCCGAGCTTTCTTCTTTTGGCAATGTTCGCTTCAATCTTCCTGTAAAAGGAGAAGGACTTTTTCAACTGAAACTGCCTGATGGCAATGGAATCCCACTTTGTGTTTCTGAAAGCGATGTGCTTAAACTCGATATTGACCTCAACAATTCCGAAGAATACGGGATTAGGGGTTCGGAGCAATCTGCCCTCCTGCTCTACTACAACAAAAAGAAACAAGAGGCCCAAAATAAAATCAAGGCAATTGGCGAAGCTTTTGAAGAAAACAAACATCTTAAAAACTTCTCCGAAATCCGCGATTCCCTTATGAAAATTTATGACCAAATCGTTTTGGACAACAAGCATTTTTCGGATTCCGTAATCCGGGCGAACAAAAAAAGTATTGCCACATTGCTGATGATCAACACACGTTTGGGCAGAAACAATCTTTTTACACTGGAAAATGACCTGAACATTTTCGAGACGCTGGACAGCGCACTTATGCAAAATAAGCCGGAAAATGTCCATGCGCAATACCATCATAAGCGGATCAGCGATTACCGAAAGGAGCTGGCCGAAGAGAAACTGGCAATGGAGCGTTTGGAAAACGGGAAGCCGGCTCCGGAATTCAATTTGCCTGATACCAGTGGAAAAATATATAGTCTGAAAAATTTCCTCGGGGAAAAAGTCGTCTTATGCTTTTGGGCCAGCTGGTGCAATCCTTGCCTAAGGGAAGTCCCGGTTTTAAAGAACCTTCAAAAGCAGCATAAAAACACGCAATTCGTTGGCATTTCAATTGATCGCCAGCGTGTACTTTGGGAACAGGCGCTTAATGGAGCCAAAATGCCCTGGCTGCAATTATGCGACCTGAAAGCCCCGCACTCACCGGTTATACGGGCTTATTATCTGAAAAACGATTTGCCGGTTTATTTTGTCATCGATAAAGACGGAAAGATTGTGGGTAAAACAACAAAATCCGGAGAATTGGATAAATTGCTCCGGATCTGATCATATAAAATTTTTATCGCTTAATAACGCTTCACAGTAAAGCTACTGAATGCCGTTTCGATCCTGACCTTGATTTTTTGTTCGCTATCATCAAAATCGGGTGTCCGGAAGGTACTTTCGTCGATGCGTTCGAAACCCTTGATGTTTCTGCTCGAAAGGAAGTTGCTGGTTTTAAGCTCACATCCGGCGGTTTCGGGTACACGGATCACGATAGATGCCATTCCCGCCTCAATGCTGATGTCGGAATCCAGGCAGCGATCACCAAGTTTAATTTTCAATGAACTGGCACCACCGTCAATATCCAGTTTTTTAACTTTAAACGGGCTGAGGTCCAGATCCATAGAGGCTGCACCCACATCAAGGTCAATATCCCAAACCGGATTGGGGTTCAGGCGCACAACAGCCTGGTTTTTGTATGGCCCGTTAATATGCATATCTTCCTCGTGGCTTATTTTTATGTAGCGCAGGCTGTCGTCATCGCGTGAAGTCATATAATAGTTCCCCACATTGCCCCGCGACTGAAAATCGATCATATCAAACGTAGTGTCGGCCAGATAAAATTTGCCGGCCGCGGCATCAAAGTCGAGCATAACCTTTTGTACTTCAACGTTATAGGACTCTTTGAGGTGCTGATCCGACCAGTTATGGAATTCTTCATCAAAATCCTCATCATCTTCGCGGTCAATTACGATATCACTATGGTTGACACTGAATCCCCAATGGTGATAATCATTATTATAAGTCACATAAAACACGGAAGATCCGATAACCAGGAATGCAAGTACCACCTTGAACAAATCCTTTAGAGGCAGTATACTCACGCCCCAAAGGATAAGTATCATAGGCCAGAGTTCCAGAAATGAATACCAGCTAAAATCAATGATATCGAGATTTCTAAGCACAAAAAGCAATCCAATGGTTACAAGCAGCGCGCCCCAAAACAGGTTTCTAAATTTCATGGTAATTTGATTTTAAAATTAATAATACACTGCACCAGAACTTATTGCGCCTGGTCCCCATTTTTATTCCGGTTCTGATAATTATTACGGAGCATAAGGGCTCCGATAACAATCAGGATAATCGGCCAGAGGTCGCCAAAGTCGATCCTTGGGATATACTCGCTGATTAGAAATAGCAAGCCGACCGTTATCAGGATGATACCTCCGACAAAATTGGCATTGTCTTTTTTGTTTTTTTGTTGTTTCTGATAATTCTTCATGAATTCATCAGGATTTTGCTGGTTTTGTTGATTTTGTGGATCCATATTATCATCATTAAAATTTTTGTTAAAGTCTTTGTTATAAGCATCTCCAAATTCATATCCGACCGGCTCCATCGGCACAAAAATCCAAAGGAGCACATAGAGCAGCACGCCGCTTCCAAGGAATAAGGTTATGAGAATAAACACGATACGTATGATTGTTGTATCAATATTAAGGTAGCGCCCCAGTCCTGAGCACACCCCTCCCAGGATTACATCGCTGCTGCTTCGGTATAGTTGTTTGAATTGTTGCACGTTATTAAATTTTTCGGTTTTCCCTTTTGACGCAGGCTTCATTTCCGGGTTACACTTAAGCTGAAATAATTTCAAAATAAAATCCAACGAAAACAAAGAGGCAAATAAATTGTTAATAAGACGATACAACATACTTAAGAATGTAGATATTAAGATGTGTCGGATATTTTTAGTAGTTTTACATCGATTAAGTGCTTAATATCCACTTATAACCAAATAAAAGCCCTTTAAGAACATGAAAAAAATTAAAGTTCTCAATCCCGTTGTTGAACTCGACGGAGACGAAATGACCCGGATCATCTGGAAATTTATTAAGGATCAATTGATTTTCCCTTATCTCGACCTGGACATCAAGTATTACGACTTAGGCATGGAGCACCGTGATGCCACAGACGATCAGGTTACTGTTGATGCAGCCGAAGCCATTAAGAAATATAATGTAGGCATCAAGTGTGCGACCATTACTCCGGATGAAAATCGCGTTGAAGAGTTCGGTCTCAAAGAAATGTACCGCTCGCCCAACGGAACCATCCGCAATATTCTTGGTGGGACAGTGTTCCGTGAGCCCATCATGATCAGTAATATCCCCAGATTGGTTCCCGGCTGGAAAAAACCGATTGTAATCGGACGCCATGCTTTTGGCGATCAATATCGTGCCACGGATACTGTGATCAAAGGAAAAGGGAAACTCACACTTACTTTTACACCCGAAGACGGTGGAGAAGCCAGCACCTGGGAAGTTTATGATTTTCAGGGCGAAGGCGGAGTTGCCATGAGCATGTACAATACCGATGAATCCATAAAGGGTTTTGCACATTCCTGTTTCCAGATGGCGATCAAGAAAAAATGGCCGCTTTATCTTTCGACAAAAAACACCATTCTAAAAAAATACGACGGACGGTTTAAAGATATTTTCCAGGAAATTTATGAAGAAAGCTATAAAGCACAAATGGATGATCTGGGAATCACTTACGAACATCGTTTGATTGATGATATGGTTGCTGCTGCCCTGAAATGGGAAGGCGGTTTTGTTTGGGCTGCAAAAAACTATGATGGTGATGTGCAAAGCGATACACTGGCGCAAGGCTTTGGCAGCCTGGGACTGATGACTTCTGTTCTGGTAACCCCCGACGGAAAAACCATGGAAGCAGAAGCTGCCCATGGTACCGTAACCCGTCATTATCGCCAGCATCAGCAGGGCAAAGCCACATCGACCAACCCCATTGCCTCCATTTTTGCCTGGACACGCGGCTTGGCACATCGTGGCAAACTGGATGGAAACGATGCATTGATCCACTTCAGCAAAACCCTTGAGGATGTCTGCATCAAAACTGTGGAAAGCGGTAAAATGACCAAAGACCTTGCGCTTATCATCCACGGCAAAGAGCTGAACGAGAGTCATTACCTCAATACTCAGGATTTCCTGGATGCTATTGATCAAAATCTGAAAAAAGCCCTTCTGTAATATTATTTGTTTTACGTTAAGAAAATTATCCCATGTTAAAAGAAAAGCTCTATGAGAAAATAGAATCCTGGCGCCCCCGGATTCATGACCTGGTAAAAAAACACGGCAATGTTGTGGTTGATCAGGTAAAAGTAAGTCAGGTAATTGGAGGTATGCGCGGAATCAAAAGCCTTATAACTGATATCTCCTATCTTGACCCAATGGAAGGAATCCGTTACCGCGGATATACCTTGCCCGAGGTCTTTGAAAAACTTCCGAAAGCATCTTCTGCGGAAATGCCCTATGTTGAAGGTTTGTATTATCTGCTGCTTACCGGAGATATTCCCACTGAAAATCAGGTGGCAGACCTTGCCGATGATTTCAGCAAAAGGCGCATTTTACCGCGCTATGTTTATGATGTGCTGGACGCATTCCCCTGCTGTAGCCATCCAATGGCGATGTTTTCGGCGGCTATCATGACGATGCAACGTGAATCATTCTTCTCAAAGAAATACCGTGCAGGGCTCAATAAAATGGATTATTGGGACCCTACCTATGAAGATTCGCTGAACCTGATTGCCAAGCTTCCGGAAATTGCGACCTACATCTATGCAAAATTATACCGCGACGGAAATCGCATCCAATCGAATCCAAATCTGGACTTTGCCGGAAACTTTGCGCATATGATGGGTATTGCCAAGCCGTATGATGATGTGGCCCGATTGCATTTTATCATTCATGCCGATCACGAAAGCGGAAATGTTAGTGCACATACCGGCCATTTGGTTGCCAGCTCGCTGGCAGATGTGTATTATTCGATATCATCCATGATCAACGGTCTTGCCGGCCCACTACACGGACTTGCAAATCAGGAAGTTCTGCGCTGGCTACAGGATTTAATGGACAAAATGGGCGGCGAGGTGCCCACAGAAGCCGAACTTGGACAATTCGTTTGGGACACATTGCACAACGGACAGGTTATCCCCGGTTATGGCCATGCCGTGCTGCGTAAAACCGACCCTCGTTACACCATGCAAAGGGAATTCTGCCTGAAGCATATTCCGGACGATCCGATTTTTAAATATGTGGATATGCTCTATAAAGTTGTTCCACCCATTTTGAAAGAACACGGTAAAGCCAAAAACCCATGGCCAAACCTTGATGCACAAACCGGAGTTATCCAGTGGCATTATGGTGTGCGGGAATACGACTTTTATACTGTTCTCTTTGGAATTGGCCGCGCACTCGGAATAACGGCAAACATTATCTGGGACCGTGCTTTGGGATTCCCGCTCGAACGTCCAAAGTCGATTACTACAGGAATGCTCGAAGATATAGTGAAAAAGAAAAAAGGTTAAGCCTTTTATACCAATACTTTTTGTTTTAAGAGGCTGTATGGCCTCTTTTTTTTATTTTCGGGGAAATTTCCGTCATGACTCAACATATCGAAATAGAATTGCCCGCATTCCGCCGGGGATTCCATCTGATCACGCATTTGATTGAAAAAGAACTTAAAGGGCTTTTGCCACAGGATGGTTTGCTCCATTTATTTATCCGCCATACCTCAGCCGGCCTGACTATTAACGAAAATGCCGATCCAACTGTACGCGTGGATTTTGAAACGGTATTCAATAAGCTGATCCCGGAAGGCGACCGTTCCTACAAACACACTTTCGAGGGCATAGACGATTTGCCCGCTCATATCAAGTCATCGCTTTCGGGAAGCTCGGTAAGTATTCCCATTAAAAACGGCAACTTGCATATGGGAACCTGGCAGGGGATCTACCTCTGTGAGTTCAGGAATTATGGCGGCAGGCGCAGGATTACCGCCACAATTATTTCCTGATTTTATTCTCCAATTTCCCAATCGGCAAAATGATCCTGAACCACAAATGCTTTTGGTTCGGAAGTATAAGTGCTGTTCACATTGTAAGTCCACTCCATGATTTCTGATCCTCCTCCACTTTGTGTGGTGATGACGAAACGGTTGCTCAGATGGCCAAAAGCAATGGCTTGGTCGCGTGGATTGTCCCGGTCACCGCGGCTGGGATCTACCGGGATCCAACCAAAATTCGGTAAATAAATCTCGACCCAGCGATGAAAAACGTCATCCATGGCCGCATCATCGCCACGATAAACAACAGAGCCTACATAACGGGCAGGAATTCCGGCAGCACGACACATGGCGATATACACAAAAGAATATTCGCTGCAACTTCCGTTTCCACGCTCCAAAACTGTGGGTGCGGTATTCCAGCCGCCCTGCATTTCGTAATACATATGGTCAATCAGGTAATCAAAAATGCGGCGCGCTTTCCAATAAAGGTTTTTGGTATCGCCCAAAGCTTCTTTCAGCCCTTTTTGAATCACCGGATGATCCAGCTGATATTTCTCATTATCCACCAAATAACGCTTACTGATATCTTCAGGTATTTCTCTTTCGTCTCCAACCTGATCCGGAAAAATGAAATAATCAAGCTGGTAGAGCTCGGCTTCCACCAACATCCAGGCTTCACGCTTTTCATCCGGTTTTAAACGGTCTTTTTCAAAAACTGCGGTTTCCTGCCCCCAACTATCCTTATGGATACGTTCCGGCTTGCTACTGTATGTAATTTTATTGATTTTCTGCGATGGCCGATCTACCGGGAGCGCAAAATATGATGTTGTACTCAGGGCATCACCGGGTCCAAAATTGGTAAACTCCTGAATAACGCGCACTTTGGCTTTACGCGGATTATAGGCACGGAAACCTTCATCATCACGCACTGTAAGCTGATAAATCATATCGCTTTGCGAGTCCACATTCCACAGCTTCGTTCCGTCCCATGCCATACCACGCGGAAACGGTCCGGGAGCAGGAATTATGTTGATCACCTTTCCATTTTCGGGTTCAATCATATAAATTTCATCGCTGATACGGTCTGAAACCCAGAGATAAGTGCCATCAAAAGCGATGCCGCGAGGATCTCTTGCTGGCGCTTTAAAGGAGCGGATGGTTGTTCCGTCATCCGGATCGAACTGAACAATTTCGCGGCTGAGGTGATCGGTACACCAGAGATATTCGCCATCCCAGCACAAGCCAGTAATGGCCACTACAGGCACATCCAACGCCCTGAGAATATTTCCGTTCTGAGGATCCAGTTGATATACTTTTCCGTTGAAATTTTCACTCAAGGGAAGCCCTCCTTTTATATCGGCACACCAAAGGTTCTGACCGTCCCAGGCCATTCCCGTTGGCCACCATGCAGGCGACGGAATTTCCCTGACCTGCTTCCCGTTTTCGGGATCGATGCAAAAAATTTTATCCGCTTTGCGATCGGCTACCCAAAGGTTTTGTCCGTCGAAGGCCATTCCGGTTGGCCATTTTCCCGGGCTTTTAAAAGATTTCAAAATTTCTCCCGTATAGGAAAAGGAGCTGAGATAAATCATTAAAAAAAACAAACTACTGATTAGTGATTTCATAATAGTGGATTAATAATTTGGAGTCCCGATTCTTCTGGTCACAGGAAATGAATTGGACAAATATATTAATTTTGCATCATCAAATATCTGCTTATGATCCCAAAAACCCTTATCATTGCTGTTGTCCTGATTGCATTTGTGGTTCTGGCAATGTCGATTGGCATTATTTTCAAAAGAGCTTTTCCCCGGCAGCAGGTAGGCAACAACAAAGCACTGAAGAAGAAAGGGATATTTTGTGCCAAGACACAGGATAAAATTGCCCGCCGAAATCTGGACAGCCCGACAAACAAGGAGCAATAATCAACGCATATTTTTGAGATAAAGCGGATGTTGGCGTGCTGCTGCCTCCAGTTGAGGAAAGAAGCTTTCAAAAGCTTCTTCGATTCCCGAATATTGCATTTTCAGAACCTCCACAGCATTTTCCATTCCGCTTGCAAAACGTGTTCTGCGCGACATGCCCCGGAAAACCCGTTGCATTCCATGAAAATTGGCATAATTGTATAACCAGTTCCCGGAAACCATATAAGGCAGGATATACTGTGTTTTTCCCGGAAGTTTTTCCAGACGCTTCAGGCAAAGCAGATAAACCTCCCGTGCATAATCCCAAAGCGGAACCTCCGAATACAAATCCCATTTTTTCGCCAAAAAATGATCGTAGTAAATATCGAGCACAACGCCCGAAAACTTGTGGAAATGACCCCGGAGCTGCTGGCGCATTTGGCTGTTCGTTCCGTGTTGATCCGTAAAATCATCAATAAAATGATGAAAGGCAACACCATCGGCATAAGCATCGGAAAACATTTCTTGTTTTTTACCCTTTATAGCATCGGCTACAAAGTTTCCGAGCAAGAAATCCGCTTTTGGTGGAGATAAGTATAAGTGTGCTAAAAAGTTCATATAAATCTAATATCCGGCAAAAATACTTAAACCAATTATAAATAAGGAAAATTGGTCAGTCCATTATGCAGAAATAGATTAGTTTTGTTCCATCGAAACGTAAAAATAAATTAAAATATCCATCACATGCAAAAAATGGTTTTACTTGGGGACGAAGCCATAGCCCAGGGAGCTATAGATGCCGGTATGTCAGGTATTTATGCTTATCCGGGAACCCCATCTACTGAAATAACAGAATATGTGCAGCACTCGAAGGAAGCCCGCGAAAAAGGCATCCGTTCCAAATGGTCTGCAAATGAAAAAACAGCTATGGAAGCTGCCATCGGTATGTCTTATACCGGCAAGCGCACCATGGTATGTATGAAGCATGTCGGGCTCAATGTTGCGGCCGATGCTTTTGTAAACTCTGCAATTACAGGTGCCAACGGCGGTATGATCGTTGTTGCTGCCGATGATCCGAGCATGCACTCCAGCCAAAACGAGCAGGATTCACGCTTTTATGGGAAATTTGCTTTAATGCCCATTTTGGAACCTTCGAACCAGCAGGAAGCCTATGATATGACCCGTTACGGTTTTGAGCTTTCTGAAAAATTTGGCATGCCTGTCCTTATGCGTATCACCACCCGCCTTGCCCACAGCCGTGCCGGCGTTGCACGCAAAGACCAACTGCAACAAAACGAACTGAAACTTCCTGCAGACCTCAGGCAATTTGTTTTGCTTCCCGCCATCGCGCGTAAGCGTTACAATAAATTACTGACTACCCTGGACGCTTTTGTTGAAGATTCCGAATCTTCAGCTTTCAACAAATATATTGATGGTGAGGACAAAAGCATGGGTATTCTGGCCTGTGGTTTGGCATACAACTATCTGATGGAAAATTATGAAGAAGGAAAATGTCCTTTCCCAGTATTAAAGGTTGGGCAATATCCGCTTCCCAAGAAAGACATCACCCGCCTTGCCGATGAATGCGAAAAAATTCTCGTTCTGGAAGAAGGCATGCCGATAATCGAGGAGCTGATCAAAGGCTATCTCGGACGAGGCATCAATGTTATTGGCCGTTTAGACGGCACGCTCAAACGTGATGGCGAACTAAACCCAAACCTCGTTGCTGTTGCGCTGGGCAAAGAAGATACATACGGAATGGACATTCCGGACCTGGTTGTTGGCCGTCCGCCATCACTTTGCCCCGGTTGCCCGCATATTGACTCTTACAAAGCGCTGAATGAAGCACTGGAAGAATATGGCCGTGGCCGAGTATTTTCCGATATCGGATGCTACACCTTGGGCGCATTGCCACCTTTTGAATCCATCAATTCATGTGTAGATATGGGCGCATCCATCACAATGGCCAAAGGTGCCGCTGATGCCGGCCTGGTGCCTGCCGTATCCGTAATTGGCGATTCAACTTTCACGCATTCCGGTATGACCGGCCTGCTCGATGCAGTTAACGATAAAGCGCCCATCACGGTGCTGATCCTCGACAATGCCACAACCGGAATGACCGGTGGCCAGGACTCCTCAGCTTATGGCCGAATTGAAAGCATTTGTAAAGGAATTGGTGTGGAAGAAGAACATATCCGCGTATTGAAACCATTGAAAAAATATCATGACGAAATGGTTAGCGTAATGAAGGAAGAGCTTGCATATCAAGGCGTTTCGGTAATTATCCCGCGTAGGGAATGTGTCCAGACGCTTAATAAACGCATGCGCGCCAAATTCAAAAACAAAAAGTAAACGCACGGATTTTTAGAATTTAAAAGCAGAATACAATGAAAACTGATATCATATTAGCCGGCGTAGGCGGACAAGGAATCCTCACCATTGCAGCAACTATTGGTACTGCAGCAGTTGGCAGCAATCTTTTTGTGAAACAGGCCGAGGTGCATGGTATGAGCCAAAGGGGCGGTGATGTACAATCGCACCTGCGCCTTTCCGATAAAGAAATCTCATCCGACCTGATCGCTTTTGGTAAATGCGACATGATTATTTCGGTAGAGCCGATGGAATCATTGCGCTACCTGCCTTATCTCAATAAAGAAAACGGCTGGCTCATTACCAATACGCAGCCTTTTATCAATGTTACCAATTACCCGGATACCGATAAGGTGCTCGAAGAAGTAAAAAAAGTAAAAAACCACATTGCACTTGATGCTGAACAAATTGCAAAAGACATGGGCACAGCAAAAGCTGCAAATATTGTTATCCTGGGCGCTGCATCTCCTTTCCTTGGAATGGAATACGAAGCTCTGGAAAATGCTTTGCGCACAATTTTTGGCCGCAAAGGCGAAGATGTTGTAAACCTCAACCTAAAAGCATTAAAAGCCGGAAGGGACTTTGCGGACAACTACAGAAAATAAAAGGTAAAATACCTGATTTTAATATAGGGTGCGGGCTTATTCCCCACCCTTTTTTATTTGCCCGTACCGGCAATAAAAACTTACTTTTGCGTTTTTTAAATCAGGATTAAGCCAGCCCCTTTATGAAAAAAAACAAACTCATCCGCGACAGCATACTTATCACGATAATCTCAATTTTCCTCATTCTTGTGTATTCTCTAATAGATCCCGCGGAAAGGAAAGAAAGCAGTTTTTCCGAAATTCCAGAAGAAAATGAGCCGGAAGCACCGGCCCTCTATTTTGGTTTTATTAAAGACAGCTTTGATATTGAGCATGGCGAAGTAGGCAAAAACCAGTATCTGGCAGAAATCCTATTGGCGCAGGATGTGGATTACGCTACAATTGACCGCATTGCACGCAAATCGCGCGACACTTTTGACGTGCGCAAAATCAGGCGCGGACAGCCCTGGCATATTTTAAAAAGCAAAGACAGCCTGCTGCAAGCCCAGTATTTTATTTATGAAATTGATGCCGTAGATTATGCCGTTTTTGAACTTAGGGATTCGCTCGATATCTATCTGGGCAGCAGAAAAGTTATTATAACAACCGACACTGTTTCCGGTTTCATTGAAAGTTCATTGTGGAATGCCATGGCCGGACAGGGACAGGATCCCTTTCTTGCGGTCAAATTATCAGAAGTGTACCAATGGGCCATCGACTTTTTCGGCATACAGAAAGGCGATTGGTACAAAGTTATTTATGAACAGAAATACATAGATACGCTCAATATCGGAAGTGGGCGGATTTTGGCGTCGGCCTTTGGCCATGCCGATGATGTTTATTACGCCTTTTGGTATGAGCAGGACAGTTTGGGCGGCGATTATTTCGATGAAGAAGCCAACAGCCTGAGGCGCACATTCCTCAAGGCGCCACTACGCTACAGCAGGATTAGTTCGCGCTTTTCCAACAGTCGGATGCATCCCGTTTTGAAAATCCGCAGGCCGCATCATGGTATTGATTATGCAGCGCCCAGGGGAACGCCGGTTTATTCTATTGGCGATGGCGTAATTATTAAAAAAGCCTATCAAAAAGGTGGCGGCGGCCGATATCTGAAAATCAAGCACAACAGCGTTTACACAACGGTTTATATGCACCTCAACGGATATGCCAACGGCATCAAAAGCGGCAAAAGGGTAAAACAGGGAGAACTAATCGGTTATGTAGGTTCTTCCGGATTGGCCACCGGCCCGCATCTTGATTTCCGTGTTTACAGAAACGGCAGCCCCATCGATCCTTTAAAAATGAAATCACCTCCGGCCAAACCCGTTGATTCCAGCCATCAGGAAGTGTATTATAAGTTTATTGAAAAAATTATCCCTCTGCTGGAGCAGGATGTTAAATTGGATTCAGATTCCCTGAAAACAAATTAATGCAATTTTTTTTAACTGCTAAAAAAGCTGAATATTCAGCAATTAGATACTTGTAGCGCTCTTCACCTTTTTCTTCGCATCATCTACTGAATCGCTGTCGATATCAAAATCACCGATCCCAATAAAAATGGCTGGCGCAATTACAGAAACCGGTTTGCAGAGATATGACTTGCTGCATTCTTCATCGGAGATGATGGTTTTTCCGGTGAATGTATTGATCAAATAAAGGAGTACACTGATCAAAAAAGCGCCTTTTATTAGGCCAAAGACCAGCCCAAGAATTTTGTTTACTGCTCCTAAAGCAATAGCTTCCGCGATTTTCTCGACAATTTTCCCAATCAGGTGAACCACAATAATCACAATCAGAAAGGTAACGACAAATGCAATAATTTTCAGGACACCTTCATCAAAATCGAGATGCTGCGACAGGAAAGACTGTGCATAGCCCGAAAAATAAACGGCGCCGTAAATTCCGAGCACCAGGGCCACAAGCGAGGCAACTTCCACAATCAATCCTTTGATAAAGCCACGGTATGCAAAAAATGCCAATGGCAAAGCGATGAACAGGTCAATGTAACTGAAACTCATATTTTTCTCTTTTTTAATCGTCTTGTCAGTTCTGTTGAAAAAATAAAATCCTGCAATTCCGGATTATCGGTTGTAAGTACATCCTCATTCGATCCCTGCCACCATAATTCGCCTTTATAAATGTACGCGATCCGTTCGCCGATTTCCAGCACAGAATTCATATCATGGGTGTTGATTACGGTTGTGATTCCGTATTCATGGGTGATTTCGCTGATCAATTTATCAATTACTCCGGCTGTGTGCGGATCCAGGCCGCTGTTGGGTTCATCGCAGAAAAGGTATTTGGGGTTCATGGAAATAGCCCGTGCAATAGCGACACGTTTGACCATTCCTCCGCTCAATTCTGAGGGCATCCGTTTATTCACGCCATCAAGGTTTACACGTCCGAGGCAAAAATCAACCCGCTCACGTTTCTTTTCGGCAGGCCAATCCGTGAACATATTAAGCGGGAACATCACATTTTCCTCTACCGTGAGGGAATCAAAAAGCGCCCCTCCCTGAAAAAGCATCCCAATTTCTTTGCGGATCGCTTTTTTCTGATCAAAGCTCATCGCGGAAAAATTCCTGTCGTTATAATAAATTGCACCCGAATCAGTTTTATGCAATCCCACCAGGCTTTTCATTAAAACCGTTTTCCCGCTACCACTCTGACCGATAATCAGGTTTGTAACACCCGGCTCGAAGGAAACCGAAACATTCTTTAAAACCGCTTTCCCATCGAAGGATTTATTTATGTTTTTGGCTTCAATCATGAGAGCAGGAGTTGGGTCAGGATCAGGTTAAACAAAATAATCCAAATGCTGCTGTGCACAACGGCTTTGGTACTGGCAGCACCCACTTCGAGGGCTCCGCCTTTCACCAGAAAACCACTGTATCCCGATACGGAACCAATGATAAATGCAAAGACCGCTGTTTTAATCAGCATATAAAAAACAGTATATCCTTCAAAGGCAAAACGAATTCCCAGGATATAATCTTCCGGGGAAAAAAGGCTTGTCAGCAAAGCAACGAGGTATCCGCCGGCAAGGCTAAAAAACACACTGAAAACAATCAATATCGGATTGATAAAAACCAATGCCACAATTTTGGGAAGGATTAAATAAGATGCCGGGTTGATCCCCATAATTTCAAGTGCATCAATTTGTTCTGTAACGCGCATGGTGCCAATTTCTGACGCAATGCGTGAACCTACTTTTCCGGCAAGGATCAGGCTGATAACCGTTGGCGAAAATTCCAGAATAACGGACTGACGCGCCGTAAAACCGATCATAGAAGCCGGAATCAGCGGCGAATCAATATTATAGGCGGTTTGGATGGTCACGATTGCGCCCATAAAAACGGAAATTACCGCAACAATTCCCAGGGAATCAATGCCAAAATGTTGCACTTCGCTAAAAAACTGCTTGCGGAAAACGCTCCATTTTTCCGGTTTTCGCAAAACAGATAGCAGAAGCATAATATAACTTCCGATGTAGGAAAACAGTGCCATAATCCTTTTTTGTTTTGTGCTAAAATACAAATTTTAGTTAAAGGCCGGCAGGATGTATGGAATTAAAAAATTAACGGAATTCTGTCAGATTACCTCAACAGCAATTCCTTCCGAAGCACTTACCAAAGGTTCCACAACGATTAATGTACCTTCAGGAAGGCCACTGAAAACCACTGTTTCGTTATTTACCTGCTTAATATCAATGCGTTTTTTGGTTAAACGGCCATCATCTACAATAAAAACTTCATCGTGGTTAAACACAGAGTTGCGGGGAATTTCCATGCTGTTTTCGATATCCTGGCCCGGAAAAACAGCGCGCAGATACTGCCCTTCGTATAATGGCGCCGCAGAACGCGGGCTGATGCGGATAAAAACCGGAATAGATTGTGTATTGGGATCGACAAAATCCGCTTTTCGCACCAAAGTACCCGGCCAGTTTTGGGTGCGGTTCTCGTTCATCACAATAATTTGCTCCCCTTTATTCACCGATTCGGCATTATCGATTTCAACCGGCACTTCCAGTTCATAAATATCGGTACGGATTATCCCTGCAATTTTGCTGCCCGGATTAGCGATTGCGCCAACTTCGAGCACAACGTCCGTATAGCTTCCGTTAAAAGGTGCAAAAACCTGGTATTTCTTCATACGGATTTCCTCACCCGTAATGGAATAATAATCGCTCAGTATATTTCGGCTGGCAAGAAAAGTTTTCTCTTTCCTATCGCTGATCGCAGGTAGTTCGGGCAGGGGTTTCTTGATGTCCACAGCCATAAAAAAGTCGTTCCATTTATCAAAACTCTCCGGGAAATCAATTTTAAAATCCGGTAAGATATTGGCCAAACTGGTTAAAAACCGGCTTTTGCTGGCATGCAGGGCCTGTTCCACATCATCATCATAAATACGGAACAATAAATCTCCTTTACTGAATTTCTGTCCTTTTTTCAGCGGCACGGCACCTTCCAGAATCCTGCCCTGAACCTCAGCAGCAAGATTATACGTTTCTGAGCTCAAAAGGCGCCCGGATACTTCAATCTCATTGCGCACTGTACTGTATTCAACGGGAACAGCTTTTACATAGCGCTTTTGCGCTTTGACCATTCCTTTTTCAGGCTCCTTTTTCATACCCATAAAAAGATATGCGATTGCCGCTGATGCAGCCAATAAAACCAATACCAGTAAAACAGTTTTTAAATTACGTCCCATGTTATTTAGTGTTTGTCCATAATGTCAGGAGTTTGCTCTATAAAGTTCAAATTCAAGGCGTGTGAAAAATCCAAACCGGATAATACTCAAGTATTTGAGGATTTGGATTTTGAGCAATCCCGAAGCTTCGGGAGACTTTATAGACGAACTCTAATTAATTCTTTTGCACAAAAATAAAGTAAATACAAGATCAAAACAACTCAGATACTTAAAGGTTTTAAAATCAATAACTACAATTAATTAGGATTATAAATAATTATGTATTCGCTTGAAAATCCGTATTTTTGCAGCATGTTTGAAGACAGATCAAAAAAAGCCAAACGCACTGAAATATCGGAGCTTGGAGAATTTGGCCTGATTAAGGCCCTTACAAAGAACCTCAAATCGCGCAATAAAAACACTATAAAAGGAGTAGGCGATGACGTTGCAATACTGGATCATTCGGGTTTCAGGACACTGGTCAGCACAGAACTTTTCACCGAAAAAGTACATTTCGACCTCTCTTATACTCCTTTGAAGCATCTGGGGTATAAAATTGTTGTGGCAGCCATTGCCGATATTTATGCCATGAACGGCACACCCGATTCTATTCTTATCGGCCTGGGCCTTTCCAACCGTTTCAGCCTGGAAGCCATTGAAGAGCTGTATCAAGGCGTTGAAATGGCCTGCGAACGCTATGGCGTTGACCTCAATGGCGGCGATATCTCATCTTCAGCTATTGGACTGGCAATCAGTGTAACGGCAACAGGAACAGCAAAGGAAAACCAGCTGACTTACCGTCAGAATGCAAGCCAAAACGACATTATTATGGCAAGCGGCAATTTTGGCGCAGCTTATCTGGGGCTTTTGCTGCTTGAAAGGGAAAAACAGGTTTTTAAAGCCAACCCCAATATGCAACCCGAGCTGGGCTCATTTGACTATCTTTTGGAACGCCAGCTAAAACCCGAACTTCCTGTGAAAATCCTGGAAGAAATCCGTGAGAAGGGAGTTGTCCCTACATCTATGATTGATGTGAGCGACGGGCTGGCATCCGACCTGATGCAGATTTGCAATGAAAGCAATTGCGGCTGCCATCTCTACGAAAACAGGATCTCGATTGATGAGCAAAGCTTTAAACTCTCAGAAGAATTCAAAATCAACCCGGTAACAGCCGCGCTCAATGGTGGTGAGGACTATGAATTTCTGATGACCATAAAACCTTCTGATTACGAAAAGATCAAGGACATTCAGGGCTTAAACAGCATTGGGCATATTACCGCCGAAGGATCATCCTGCGCCATGGTTACTTCCGATGACCGCCTGATTGAACTTAGCGCCCCCGGCTGGGTGAAGCAATACGAAAAGGATGATGAATGAGCCTGAGCGATAAATCCGACATACTTCAGCAGAAAATCAAAAACCTGCCCGGAAAACCCGGCGTTTATCAGTATTTCGATAAAGAAGGCACGATCATTTATGTCGGAAAAGCAAAAAACCTGAAAAAACGGGTTTCAAGCTATTTCACAGGCGACCGCAAAGCCAGCGGCAAAGTCAAAATGCTGGTGCGCAGGATTATGGATCTGCACGTTATAGTGGTTGATTCAGAAACAGATGCCCTTTTGCTGGAAAACAACCTCATCAAGAAGCATCAGCCAAAATACAATATCCAGCTCAAGGATGACAAGACGTACCCATGGATCTGCATCAAGAAAGAACCTTTTCCACGCATTTTTTCAACACGCAATGTAATACGAGACGGTTCTGATTATTACGGCCCTTATGCTTCGGTAAAGATGATGAACACCCTGCTTGAGCTTGTCCGGCAGCTATATCCTTTGCGTAATTGCAAGCTCCGCCTGGACCAACTGAATATTGCTGCCGGCAAATTTAAAGTCTGCCTGGAATATCATATAGGCAACTGCCATGCTCCATGTGTTGGAAAACAAAGCCAATCGGACTATCTGAAAAATATTGAGCAAATTCGCCACATCATCAAAGGAAATATCAGCCAGGTATTGCGGCAGCTCAAAAACCTGATGCAGGAATTTGCTGCCAATATGGATTTTGAAAAAGCACAGGGCATTAAAGACAAAATTGAAATTCTTGAACGCTACCAATCCAAATCAACGGTGGTAAGCCCGGGCATTCACGATGCCGATGTTTTCAGCATTCTGGAAGATGGCAACGAAGCCTTTGTGAACTACCTGAAAATTATTGATGGCGCAATTGTGCAGGCACATACCGTGGAGCTGAAAAAGAAACTGGACGAAAACAAAGAAAACCTGCTGTTGCATGCCATGCTCGACATCAGGGAGAAACTGCACAGCACGGCAGAAGAAATTATCCTGCCTTTCCTTCCTGACGATCAGCTGCCCGGTGTAAGATATACTTTACCAAAAATCGGCGATAAAAAGCACCTTCTGGAACTTTCTGAGCGCAACCTGAAATATTATAAACTGGAAAAAGACAAACAGCGCTCTTTGGTTGATCCGGAACGGCACAGCCGCCGTATTTTGGAACGCCTGCAAAAAGACCTGCGGATGAATGTGCTCCCCAAACAAATCGAATGTTTCGACAACTCCAATTTTCAAGGAGCTTATCCGGTTGCGGCAATGGTGATGTTCAAGGATGCCAAACCTTATAAAAAAGGCTACCGCCATTATCTCATCAAAGAAGTTGAAGGCCCCAACGATTTTGCCAGTATGGAGGAAGTTATTTACCGCCGTTACAAAAGGCTTCTCGACGAAGAAAAAGAGCTGCCACAGCTCATTATAGTTGATGGGGGAAAAGGACAGCTCAGTGCCGCGGTAAAAAGTTTAGACAAACTGGGTTTGCGGGGAAAAATTACCATTATCGGTATTGCCAAGAGGCTGGAAGAAATTTATTTCCCCGGCGATTCCATCCCATTATATATCGACAAGGCTTCGGAAAGCCTGCGCACAATACAGTTTCTTCGGGATGAAGCACACCGTTTTGGAATTACCCATCACCGATCAAGGCGCGATAAAGGCACCTTAAAAACCGAACTGACTTCGATTAAAGGAATCGGGGTTCAAACGGCAGAACTACTGCTGAAAAAATTCCGGTCAGTAAAAAAAATCCGTGAAGCGTCCAAAGAGGAAATTGCTGCAGTGAGCGGGCCGGCAAAAGCCCGCATAATCAAGGAACATTTTAAAAAGAAAGAAGCATAAAGGAATTGCCCGGAATGAACGGACAATTCCACTTTTATAATAAAAACGGCTTAACGCAATGAAAACTTAATGGGCATATTATAGCGAACCCTTACTGCTTTGCCCCATTGTTTGCCAGGGTTCCATTTCGGCATCATTTTTACAACACGCACGGCCTCTGCATCACAGCCGCCGCCAATACCGCGTTCGACACTTACATTAGTAATGCTTCCGTCTTTTTCCACGACAAATGATAAATGCACAGTTCCCTGTATTTGTCTTTCACGTGCCAATTGGGGATAACGGATATTTGCTCTTAGAAAACGAACCCTCTCATTCTCTCCTCCGGGATATGATGGATAATTCTGAACAAAAATATGTGGCTCATCCTCAATAATTTCCTCCTCTTCAGGATCAAGCTCAGGAAAATAATATTCGTTTTCATCCTCTTCATTAAAGCCTGCATCAACTATTATAAAGTCATCCGGCTCGATGTCGTTGGTCACAATCTGAAGTATTGTTGTTCTTATTGGGGGTTTAGGAAGAGGGGGTTTTGCTAAGTGCTTTGTAATTTGAACCAATTCCTCGGGAATATCTTCCACAATTCGCTCTCCTTGAGGCATTAAAGACAGTTCATAGCTTTTCCATTCAAAACCTAAAAGGCTTAAACTGAGGGCGACAATAAGACCCATTTGAAAAAAAAGCAATCGCTTTCTTTCCAGATTTGCTTTTGGTGATTTCTTAATTTCCATGATACACTAATTTATGTGGTTAATACATAAAATTTTACAAAAACCAGGCCGTAATATCTTATAACCCGCTGATTTAAAAAATAATTTACAGAATTTCGAGGAGGGAAGTAGTGTAAGTAAAACCTTTATTAACAGTGTGTACCGGAGGGATATTTCCTAAAACTGAAAAGGCCCGTTTGCTTTTGACAAACAGGCCTGCTTCATACATAAAATATTGTTACTAACCCTGTAACGTAAATTTAATTGGCATGTTAAACTGTACACGAACGGGTTTACCACGTTGTTTACCGGCATTCCATTTCGGCATCATTTTAATAACGCGGACAGCTTCTTCGTCGCAACCTCCGCCGATACCACGAAGTACCCGAACGTCAGTCACTTTTCCGTCGGTTTCCACAACGAAAGTTACATAAACAGTACCCTGGATTTGGCTTTCGCGTGCCATTTGGGGATACTTAATGTTTTTCTGGAGGAATTTGATGCGTTCGATTTCTCCACCTGGAAAACCGGGCATGGTTTCAACAACGGTGAAAATTTCTTCTTCAACGATTTCCTCTTCTTCCTCAACCTCGATAGGAATGTACTCTTCTACTTCCATATCCTCATCGGCTTCGGCATCGATGATGATGTCGTCTTCAACTTCTACATCATCTTCAACAATTTTCAGGATTGTAGTCTGTGGTGGAGGTTTTGGTGCCGGAGGCTTAACTTCCTGTTTCGTAATCTGGACAAGCTCTTCTGGAATATCTTCCACAACGCGCTCAACCATTTCAAGCTCGATTTTATCGTAGCTTTTGTATTCGAAACCTAAAAGAACCAAACCCAGGGCCACGACCAAACCCAACTGGATAAAGATTGTCCTCTTTGTCTCCAGATTAGCTTTTGGTGATTTTTTAACTTCCATGGCTTGGATTAATTTATTGATTAACTTCTAAAATATCTGCAAAAATCAGGCCGCCTTTAAGCAGCAATTAAAATTCAGCCCAAAAATATAACAAATGCCTTAGGTTTGCAAAAAACTTTTGAAAACTATTTTTGCTGTTAGCAATATTTCACAAAAATTTGGCTTCCAAAAATTCAAAGGCCGCCAGAACGGGCTAAAAAATTCAGCCCTGTGTTATAATAAAATACAGGGCTAAACAATGAAATTATTCTGCGATGTGTGCTTTATAAGCTTCAGCATCAAGAAGATCATCTAACTCATCAGGATTGGAAAGCTTAATTTTCACGATCCAGCCACCTTCGTAAGGGTCTGAGTTGATCACTTCTTCTTTTCCTTCAAGCTCTTCGTTAAACTCAATGATCTCTCCGGAAGCAGGAAGGAAAACGTCTTCAACAGTTTTTACTGCTTCAATCGAACCAAATGATTCACCTTTTTCGATAGTCTCGCCTACGGAATCTGCTGCATCAACAAAAACGATGTCGCCTAACTGGCTCTGAGCAAAATCAGTGATACCAACAATTGCCAAGTCGCCATCAACTTTGATCCATTCATGATTTTTTGTGTACTTAAGACCTTCTATAACTTTCATTTCTAATGAATTTTTTTGATTGTGATAATAGTTAATATGCAAATGTACGCTTTATTTCAAAAGTTGTTTCATCCGGAAAAAAGTTGATGAGCACATCTTGTTTCATTTCAATGAATTATTATTACAATAAATTGACAATCACCATATTAGTTCATTTTCTAAATCCGGTATAAATAATACCAAAAAAGCTCCGCCTATTCCGATAAAGTAAACCTCATACTAATTCCACCTTTGGTTGTTGAGTTACTGTATTGGTTGGAAACATATGGGTTATTGATAATCTTATCAAAGAAGAAACGGATATTGAATTGCTGGCTAATCATATAATCGGCAGAGAAATTGATGCTAATCACTTCCTGTCCGGAACTAATCTGGTCTTCACCGGTATCAATCCTTCTCAGGATGGTTTTATTTTTCCTTACGGAGATATCCGCTTTCAGGTTCAGGTCGCTTTTCAGGCGTTTGCCTCGGGTACCGCCCATTGATTTGAACACAAGCGGCACTTCTTTGAAACGATATCCCATCCCAATAACAAATTCATCACTACTTACTTCGGTGAGCTGATTGTTCACAAAACTCAGGGAAAGGTTACGTGATTTTTTGAATTCCAGCTTGGACATCAGGCTGTTTTTCCAAGTCATGTCAATTCCGAAAATCGGGGCAAACTGCTCTGTCATCGTAATCTGTCCAATTTCATACTGGGAGATGAAATTATTTGCATCGTCCTGTGCTGCAGGATGTCCGTCTTCTCCTTCAAAAAGAATATTGGACACATAGCTGCCAACATTATAGGTTGACCGATAGGAGTGAGAAATTGTGAAATTCTTAAAATACTGTTTAAAGAAGTCGTATTTGGTCAGTCCTTTATAGGTGATACGCCAGTTCGGAAGCGGAATCGTCGGGAACTCATTCAGGCTGACCGATGCAGGGCTTTTCCCGGTGTAGGCAGCGAGGAAAGCATAATGCAACACTTCCTGCTGGGCGGGGCCGTAACCTTCCGGGTATCCTGTACTGTCCACAATACGTCCGGTCCAGTTTGGATTTTCGTAGGCCAAACGGAAAGCCACATCCTGACGATAATCGCGTAAATTGTTATAGGCTTCGGAATTGTTTTCATCATCAGGCCCCATAAATGAAGTGGGGAGCATAAATGTTGAAATACTGAAACTACCGCGTGTCATTGGCGAGAAACTACCAAAAATTCCATCCTGATATTTAAAATACTCGGAATAATTTTCACTGTAGGTACGTGTTGCATTCAATTCGATGCGTAAATCACGGATGGGCTCGATGGTTAAGCGGGCATTCAGATTGGTGGTATATTTGGTCATATACTGTGTGTTGAATGCTGAGTCAACTGTTATCCATCCGTTTTCAACTGCTGTCCAGCGAATATCTTCCTGGCTACCAAAAACAAAGGGCAATCCCGGAGCCAATGAACCGGAAGTGCTGTTTCCTAAAATGTTAGGTTCAGGCAGGAAACCGGGCAAAAATGTCCCATTGGTTTCTGAATAGGTCAGGCTACCATCTTTTACCATCATCATAAGCTTCAGCACATTATCTGCAACCAGCTTAAAATAGTTTACCTTATCTTTATCGTCGGCAGTATCCTGCTCTTTCTTTTGCTGGCGTTGTGGCGGGCCACCCATTCCACCCGGTCCGCGACGGGCGGATTTACGCGAGCTGTTCAGTTTTTTCAGATAAGGTATTTTATTATATAATTTGGTAAAGCGTGCATTGGCATTGATCTGCTTGGTATTGGCGTTTTCAATACTGTTTCCCATTGCTTCCTGTATGGATTGTGGGCTGGCAGTCCATGTATAATCTGCCTGATAACGTGCCGTGGCATTAATCCAGTTCAGAATCGGTATATTATTAAATGGTACACGGTAATTAAGGCTAGTCGTTTGATAATAACGATCCATTGTACCTCCACTCAGAAGCTGGTCATTTACCCGTTCTCTTTTTTCTGCTGCGGTATATCCATAATCATCACTATCGCGGCTACCGGGCAGCTCATCAATAAACGCATCCGCCATCGCTTTGAAATCCAGTTTGAGGCTTTTGGCCAGATCCCATTTCAAATCGTAGGTACGGTTCCATGTGTAGGATTTCATATAAGTAGGCTGGATGATGATATCGGCCTGTGTTTTATTGCGCAATTTCTTCTCAACATACTCCCGGTTCAGGTCAGTGCGGAAGCTGAACATCTTGGGCAGATAATAAAAGTTAAATTCTTTAATAAGCTTCAAATAGCTTTTGTTCAGGAATTTAACTTTATCAAAGGGTTTAACCTCTTTGGGTTTATTGGTGAAGTTATAACCAAGGCCGCCCCGGTACACTGTACGGTTATCGAATTCAATATCCGGGTTATGCGCTGTTGTTTTTGAGTAGGAATAAGAAACGTCAAAGTTTTCAATATCGTAAACGCGCTGTTTTTGGTTTGTCCCAACCCGTTCTTTTCGGACATTCATAAAGTTCACATTGAACCTGCGCACAACATCTTGGGTAAGGTCGCGGACACTGTCTTTGGCCTGATCAGATGTATAAGTTCCCAGGTCGTCTTCCAGTTTGATATCCGGGTCGAGTGGATTATATTCCGGCGAACTGATTGCATGGCTCATATCAAAGTGCATCGGGATACGCAGTCCCCATTCTTCGGGGAAGAAGCGGCCCAATTGCATATTGGTGGCAAAATCGATACTGGTTTTGGTATCCATTTGGCGCTCATTCACTTTTTGTTCAATGGCTCCGAAACCTGGCGTACTGTGTGCCCCGCTTATCTGGATATTACCAATATCGGCCAGATCGCTTCGAACCCGCGCCACTGCAGCCCATCCGCTTTTGTTCACGAAATCGGTCAAACGCAGTTCATCTACCCAAATGATTGCGCTGCGCGGGCTACCATTGTCCAGATCCAATGCACTTTGCTTTTTTGGATTGCGTACACCAATCATGATGGACATTACATCGCTGATACTTGGAGAACCAACAACTGTGATTTTGTTTTTTCCATCGAAAACGACATATTCCGTGCTTAGTGTTATTGTTGACCCTGTTTGGCGCATGTCTGTATTCCGCATGATTTTGGCATCTACAAGTTTTTGCAGTTCAACATCAAAGCGGTTTGCTTCCGGCCAGATAGCTTCATCATCGGTGCGTGATGTGTACCAAGGTGTAAATTCCAGCGGGATTTCGTATTCGTAGTAGTTTTGGGTAAAATCCGATCCCAAACGCAGGAATACAGTAAGGTCTCCTGTTTCATTTGGGTTGTTCAAATCGACATCTTCTGCATGCACAAACATTTTCAGGCGTTCATACTGACGGAAATCGAAATCTGTGTTTTTATAAACAGCACGGGCATCTCCATCAAGCAGTTCCTTAATTTCCAAAGACATGGACTGTTCGTTAAGTCTTGTGAAATTGGTTGTACCATAATTAATTTCACGCTCAATTCCAGGGGGGATTACATAAGGAACCGGTTCCCTGTAGCCATTTTCTTCAATATTTACCGTAGAAAGAACCAGGCGCGTTTCACTTTGGTCGTCAAGCGGGATATATTCGCCCGGGGCCAAAAGATCGTAATCGTAACGCCGCCAAGTAGAGCGCACCAATTCCAACGTTGCAAAGCGACAAACAATTTCTTCACTAAACCCTTTAAAGAACATACGCATAAACCGGATGGATTTAAAATCGCTGATGTCGCCAACTACCGCATCGGGGCGTTTGATCGGAATTTTGAATTGATACCATTTAACGCTGCCTTTGTCGCCATTTTGAAGCGAGATACCGGTTGCTTCATATATATCTGAAATATAATTTTCGCCAATATTCATCATCTCGGGACGCAAATCCACATGATACTGGAAATAGCGTTCATCTTCGGAGAGGGTATTGTCTTTATTAATATCTTCCACGTTTGGATTTGGTGTAGAAGATGTTGGATAGGCTTCGTTGGATTGCTCGGCTGCCGGGGAGTTTCCTTCGGTACCGTTATAGTTTTTATAGCGTTCGAGCACGCTGCTGTAGAGCGGGTCGTTGTCATAATCGGTTCCACGGAAGTAGTGGTAGTTATCCGCCGAAGGGTCGGTTCCTGCCTGCACATATGCCGGAGAACCAACGCCATAGAGCCCGGCAATACGGCCAAGATAACCGGCTTCGAAAAATGTGCGTTCATCTTCATCGCGCAGACCGTCATAACCCACATCCTGCCATGGACGCGAATCAGTATTATTATCAAATGCTTCAACCAGGTTTTGTTTGTTTGGCACACGCCCCCAGATGGTTGTATCCACATTTTCGACTACATCACTCACAGGCAGGCCATTCTCAAAAGCTTTACGGGAGTCGCGAAGGATATCCTCAGAAACATCACCCAGGTTGAAATAAAGCTCACCACCGGAATGGTTTTCCTTATCGGCAAAAGGATCCATTAACCAGAATTCGATATATTCCACATTGGTTGCTTCAAAATCGGAAGATTCGATGCGGCGCATCATACCGCCCCAACGTGTTTCCGGATCTTTCAGCTTACCATTTTCACCCAAACCACGCGAAATACCACTTGCGCCCTCAACATCATAGTTATAGGGGCCGCGTTCGGATGGATAATAAGCCATGTTCAAAACGGCAATATTGGTAGGTGTCCCGTTGGGGATTTCTTTATTTGGGAACACCTCGGTTTCGAGCACCTGGCGCACTTCATTTTTACTCAACTCGTCATTATCGACATTGGGTGGCACCAAAGTACCGTTTCTGTCATAGAAAAGGGGGTCGATGATATACCAGGCAAGTTTGGAACGGTTATAACCATACTCCAGCCCTGTGCCAATAGCAGCTTCGGGAAATTCTCCGCTGCGGGTCTGTCCTTGTGGTGTACTGGCCAAAAACCAGTTAACGGTACTCTTCAGGTCTATTGTTGATTTAGTTCCTTCAAAATCATCAATATAACTGGTTCCTGAAGAACCAATCACAGATGGATGACCGGGAATAAAATGAGCAAATTCACCATCGATGGTAACTTTTGAAGGCATTTTTGTTTCAATGCCGGGCAGCTTATCAATCAACTTTGTGATTAATCGTGATTCATCATTATATTGAAAATCAACACCCCAAATTGTATTGGAGATTGGGTCGTCGCCAAGGTTTGTTTTTTGGGTCAGTGGCCGCTCATGCAGGTTAATAATTGTCGCACCAAGGTTCAGTCGTTCGTTTACTTTATGGTCAATATGCATCCCCATATATCGTTTTGACTGGATACTGAACATATTATTGCTTTCCATGGAGATATTGATCGGCGTACCGGAATTAAGGATACCTTCATTAATAATGCGTACGCGTCCCAAGGTATAATCAACGGTATAATCAACATTTTCGGTAAGCGCGATACCGCCGGCTGTTACTTTTACCGAACCTTGCGGCACGTTCAGTGCATTCAGGCTTATTTCACTTCCTGAAGATGATTTGTAATAACCATCGAGGTAAAATTTATTTTTATCCGGATATTGCTGTGCATCGGTTTTGGTCATGGTATAAAGCGAATCGTAACAATACTTATCCGCAATACGGTCATCCCCTATAGAATCCCTCAGATCCTGACCAAAGGGTTCAAGAACAGGGAAATAAATCCGACCGTTACTCGCCTGTATCGTACCTCCGTTGATGGCTGCATTGTCAATAAAATCAAAGATTCCATCCGGTGGTGGGTTAAGCTGCGGATCCAATTTATCCAGGCCCATCACTTGAATCAATGGTTTACCTTCAACGTCACCTTCAGAAAGATACCCTGTTGGAACACCATTATCGCTGCCACTATAAACAATGTTCAAGATAAAATCTTCACTGTTCACCTGATAGGCACGCAAGGAATAAACGTTCTTCATCATCAGGTTCCACATAGGAACCCTTGTGTTGATGGCAGTACTTTTCAGTAATTTTACGATGAGGCACTGCGGGTCGTTAATACCTGCATCCGAAAATTCACCCACCTGATAAACCGCCGTATCGCCAACAACGGTATATTGATAGGCAACAGCAAGGGTTTGATCCGGGTTTAATGTGGTATTTAACGAAATAAAACCCAATTTGGAGTTAAAGGAGTACTCCGATGCTGCAAGTTTTCTTGCACTTTCCACCTTCTCGAAATCAAGTCCTGCAACAAAGTTCAACGGAGGGGATTTCAGATAATTGGAAACCTCGTTAATATTTCGTACTGTTGTGATATTGAGCTTGTCCAAAAGGTTGTTGGCATCGTTATCAGGATATGCCGGCATACCCGGTGTAGGATAAATAATATTATCGCGGTAGGGCGCTTTTTCGCCAAGATCCTGGAATGCAACGATATTCCTGTTATCGGTAACGGCAGGGCCGATATTGGTTACCCAAACTTCAATTTTTGTAATGCTGACATTAGAGTTAATAATTGGTAATCTGCTGAGCCCCTCGTTATAATGCTCGCGGTAATACTGTGCCAGAAAAAAGTGCCTGTTTTCTTCGTACTGGTCGGCACGGATATTAAAGGTATTGGTTTGTGCACCCCCTTCAACGGTTATCGATTTGCTTTCACTTTCCTGCTTGGAGAAAACAGCCGTAACCGTAGTCCGCCCAAACTGCAGCTTTGTTTTGATGCCAAAAAGGCTCTGGCTGCCTTGGATAAGTGTACTGTTCAAAGGAAGGGTTACATCACCGGCTTCGATCAGCTTGATAATTTCATCTTCATCGCCTTCATACTTCAACTGAACTTTATTATCAAAATTAAAGGATGATTCGGTATTGTAATTGGCTTTAAACTCAATTTTTTCGCCGATTTTTGCAATAACATTCATTTGGATTTTCTGTTGAAAATCAAAATTCAATGTTTGTCTTTGCCTCACATTGATTGTTGGGTCATCGCGGCGGTTTCCGGTAACGCCAAAAATCAGTTCGGCAGAACCTTGCGGACGGATATCTATGGTATTTGACCCAAAAATACGGTCAAAAGCTTCCCCACCGATGTAGATATCAGGAATAATGCCCGACCTTCCTCCTGCTGCCGAAGCCATAGATCGTTCTTTCCAGTACGATCGCAGCGAATTTTTCAGGTCATAGCCAAGATATTCGTTCAAGTCCATATACTTTGCCGGACGGTAGTCCAGGTTTCCAATTTTCCGTTTCACTTCATATTCGCCCGTTTGCGGATTAAATTCCACCTCAGTAGTGATATTGGAGGGATCGCTAAAATATAATGGGCTTGATTCTGGGGTTTTCCTGCTGTCTATGCCGCCCTCCCGTGGTATAGGATAGCGTAATTTCAAGGAGTCGGGGATTGTATCCGGCGGATTGTTTAAAACAAATCCATTTGAGGCCGAAACCTGTAATTGAAATCCGGTAACAATCAAAATAAGAAATATCCAGCGTGTATAGTGTGTCGAATTTTTCAATGTTGTAACGATGGCTTTGGTTAATTACAATATTTTCAAAGCATTCTTAATCAGGTCTTCTACCTTTAATGTTTGATTCGATGCGCTTAAAACTTTATCGATGGCTTTTTCTGCCGCTGATTTTGGGAAACCCAAAACAATTAATCCTTGTAACGCTTCATCGCGCCCTGTATTGTCTTTAAGGGGCACTTTTTCACCTGTTGGCAGCACATCTTTTCCTAATTTATCTTTAAGATCGAGAATAATCCTCTGGGCTGTTTTTGCTCCGATCCCTTTTACGCGTTTCAGGGCATTTGCATCCTCTCCAACAATAGACTGATACACTTCGTCCGGGCTCATTGAAGACAAAATAATGCGGGCAGTATTAACGCCCACGCCATTTACTGTAATAAGACTGCGGAAAAGGCTGCGCTCCCTTTCTTCAAAAAAACCGTATAGCATCATTGCATCTTCCCGTACAACAAGATGCGTGAGCAGACGGCATTTCTCCTGGTCTTTGATTTGTGAAAAAGTGTTCAGGGAAATATGAAGGTAATAGCCAACGCCATGACAGTCGATTACCGCATAAGTCGGATTTTTTTCTGCCAGACGGCCTTCAATGAATGAATACATTACGATTGATTTTCAGTATATTTGATCAAGAATTTTCTAAACCGTGCAAAAATACAATTTTTCATCTAATGGCATATTTTTAAAGCATAAAGCTTTGCCAGAAGCAAAAAAATGCCTGATTTAGGCAAAACTGATCCAAATTTTGGTGATTGAGCGCTCAATTTTTAATAGCTTTGTTGTGAATTGCACGCTACCATAAAAAATTAAAGCCCAGAACATGGATAAATTATTCAGACGTGATGCCCTGAGCTATCACGAAAAAGGACGTCCGGGGAAACTGGAAGTAATCCCCACAAAACCGTATTATACCCAACGCGACCTAAGCCTGGCTTATACACCCGGGGTTGCCGATCCCTGCCTGAAAATCAAGGACAATGAAGATGATGCCTACAAATATACTACCAGGGGAAACCTTGTTGCTGTTATTTCGAACGGCACCGCTGTACTTGGCCTTGGTGATATCGGCGCACTTGCCGGTAAGCCCGTTATGGAAGGCAAAGGACTGCTCTTCAAAATCTTTGCAGATATCGATGTTTTTGATATTGAAATCGATCAGAAAGGCATCGATGAATTCGTAAAAACCGTTAAAGCTATTGCACCCACATTTGGTGGAATAAACCTGGAAGATATCAAAGCTCCGGAATGCTTTGAGATTGAAGAAAAAATTAAAGAAACCCTGGATATTCCTGTAATGCACGATGATCAACACGGCACTGCAATCATTACGTCAGCTGGTTTGATCAATGCTTTAAAAATCAATAAGAAAAAAATAGAAGACATCAAGCTGGTCGTAAATGGCGCTGGTGCTTCGGCCATTAGCTGTACCAAATTGTATGTTGCCCTTGGCGTGAAAAAAGAAAACATCGTAATGCTCGACAGCCGCGGTGTGATCCGTTCTGACCGCGACGACATCAATAAATACAAACGCCAGTTTGCCACGGAACGTGATCTGCACACCCTGGAAGAAGCCTTAGATGGTGCAGATATGTTCCTTGGGCTGAGCAAAGCCGGAGTGCTTAAAAAAGAATATCTGAAAAAGATGGCCCCCAAGCCAATAGTATTTGCATTAGCAAATCCGATTCCCGAAATCCTTTACGAAGAAGCTGTTGCAACCCGGGAAGATATCATTATGGCCACGGGCCGGTCGGACTATCCCAACCAAATCAACAATGTATTGGGATTTCCATTCATTTTCCGTGGAGCATTAGATGTCAAAGCCACCGCAATCAACGAAGAAATGAAACTCGCTGCCAGTTATGCACTTGCTGACCTGGCGCAACAACCCGTGCCGGCAGAAGTCAATCTGGCTTATCATCACACGAATTTTTCTTTTGGAAAAGAATACATCATCCCAAAACCATTTGATCCGCGCCTGATCGAATATGTTGCGCCGGCCGTAGCAAAAGCAGCCATGGATACCGGTATTGCGCGCGAGCCCATCACAGACTGGGACGTATACCGCGAGCAGCTTGTGCAACGATTGGGAACAAGCAATACGCTCATCAGGCAAATTAAATCAAGGGCACGCAAGGATCCCAAAAAAGTTGTGTTCGCCGAAGCCGATTATTATGAAATGCTGAAGGCGGCAGAAATTGCACTCAACGAAGGTATTGCGAAACCCATTTTGCTCGGAAACAAAAAAACCATCCAAAACCTGATCTCCGAAAACCACCTGGAGCTAGAAGGTGTAGAGATCATTGACCCAAAATCGGAAGAGCAGAAAATCAGGCGCTACGAATTTGCCCAGATTCTCTACCGTAAACGCCAGCGCAAAGGCATGACCATTAACAACGCCATTGAGCTGATGAACGACCGTAATTATTTCAGCACAATGCTGGTAGAAAACGGAATAGCAGATGCGATGGTAAGCGGATTAACAAATAATTATCCGAATACGATCCGTCCGGCATTGCAGATTATTGGCAAAAAGAAAGGAGCAAGCCTGGTTTCGGGCATGTACATCATCAACACGAAAAAAGGGCCGTTTTTCTTTGCAGATACTACGGTGAACAAAAATCCTACAACAGAGCAGTTGGTCGAAATAACACGCCAAACCGTATTTGCGGTGAAGCAGTTCAATATTGAGCCACGGGTTGCCATGCTGGCCTACAGTAATTTTGGCTCCAATCAAGGCCGGATTCCCCAGTTGGTACGCAATGCCGTTAAAATTCTTCATACCGAAAACCCGGAACTGATCGTAGATGGCGAAATCCAGGCTAATGTGGCGCTAAACCCTCAGCTTTTGGTAGAAAATTTCCCGTTTTCAAAATTGGTGAACAACCCACCCAATGTGCTCATTTTCCCTTATCTGACGGCAGGAAACATTGCATACAAGCTTATGCAGGAAATGGGAGAAGTTGAAGTAATTGGCCCTGTAATCAACGGTTTGAGCAAATCAGTACATGTCCTCCAAATGGGATGCAGCGTCAATGAAATTGTGCGCATGGTCAGTATTGCTGTTATTGACGCACAGTGCGTAGAAAAAAACAAAACTGAAGATTGTTAAACAGAAAACCGGGCTGTTAATACAGCCCGGTTTTTGTTATAATATATATTTTTGAAAACATTAATTAACATATTTTTCTACTTTTACCAAGGCATGGGGTCAAAAAGTTGATTTCTTAATGAATTTACAATCTGATCCAATTAAATATGTATATTTGTCACTATAAATAAAACTCAACTCAAAGCATTAAAACCATCATTATGGCAAAAGATTTAACAAAATTAAAAGCCGACCTAGTTTCCTATGGCATTAAGGAATACAAGGAATTACACTACAACTTAAGCTACGACGAGCTTTTCGAACATGAAACAGATCCATCCAATGAAGGATTTGCCAAAGGATTTGTTACGGACACAGGCGCTGTTGCTGTTGATACAGGCATTTTTACAGGGCGTTCACCCAAAGACAAATACATTGTTGACGAAGAAGTTTCGAGAGACAATGTATGGTGGGCAAGTCCTGAACGCAAGGGTTCTGACAATAAACCGATCAGCGAAGCCGTATGGAAAGAACTTTACGACAATAGCTCAAAACAACTGAACGGCAAGAAACTTTATGTACAGGACGGTTATGCAGGAGCCAATGAAGATTCCCGCCTGCGCATCCGTGTGGTAACAGAAATTGCTTGGATGGCACATTTTGTGAAAAATATGTTCATCCGCCCCAGCGATGAAGAACTGGAAAATTTCAAACCCGACTTTGTCATGTTAAACGCATGCCGCACAACGAACAAGGACTGGGAACGCCACGGACTGCACAGTGAGGTTTATGCCGTTTTTAATATCAAGGAAGGCCTGTCCGTAGTTGGCGGAAGCTGGTACGGAGGTGAAATCAAAAAAGGCTTCTTCTCCATGATGAACTACTTCCTGCCTTTACGCAAAATTGCTGCCATGCACTGTTCAGCAAATGTTGGCAAAGAAGGCGATGTAGCTATTTTCTTCGGACTATCAGGCACCGGAAAAACCACACTCTCTGCCGATCCGAAACGCGCTTTGATCGGAGACGACGAGCACGGCTGGGATGATGACGGCGTATTCAACTTTGAAGGAGGCTGCTACGCAAAAACTATCCATCTCAGTGAGGAAAAAGAACCGGACATCTATCATGCAATCCGTCGCGATGCACTGCTCGAAAATGTAGGCTACGACAAAGGAACAGGAAAAATTGATTTTGACGATAACAGTAAAACGGAAAACACCCGTGTTTCCTATCCGATTTACCATATCGACAATATCGTGAAACCGGTATCCAAAGCCGGACATGCCAAAAAGGTAATTTTCCTTACAGCTGATGCTTTTGGAGTATTGCCTCCGGTATCAAAACTCACACCTGATCAAACGAAATACCATTTCCTCAGCGGGTATACCGCCAAAGTAGCCGGAACAGAACGCGGAATTACTGAGCCACTGCCTTCATTCTCCGCGTGTTTTGGCGCCGCATTCCTGTTACTGCACCCTACTGTTTACGCTCAGGAACTCATCCGCAAAATGGAAGAGCACGGAGCCAATGCTTATCTGGTCAATACCGGCTGGATCGGCGGAGCATACGGAACAGGAAACCGCATTGACCTGCCTTCGACACGAAAAATTATTGATGCAATCCTTGACGGCACACTGGACAATGCAGAATACGTTAACAGCCCAATCTTTAACCTGGCCATTCCAAAAGCAGTTCCGGGCGTAGATTCAAAAATTCTTTGCCAGCGCAACCTATGGCCAAGTCCCGAAGCATGGGATGAAGCTGCTAAAAACCTGGCGGAAAAATTTATTGCGAACTTCAACAGCTTTACTGATAATGAAGAGGGCAAACGATTAATTGCTGCGGGGCCGCAAATTTAATTTAAGACAGTACTTTTTGGCATCTGCCAACAATTATAGCCGGGTTTTATCGTTCAGAAGGGATGAAAACCCGGCTTTTTTTTGAAACACACTAAACACACATACACAACAAATGTTATTTAAACACACCAAACAATTTAACTTATGAAGAAAATTACAGTTATTGGAGCAGGAAATGTGGGAGCAACCTGTGCCAATGTTATTGCCCAAATGGATCTTGCAAAAGAAGTGGTTTTGCTCGACATCAAAGAAGGTCTGGCAGAAGGCAAAGCACTCGACATCTGGCAGACCAGTTCAATCAATCACTTCAATTCACGTATTACAGGGGTTACCAATGATTATCTGAAAACCAAGGGTTCAGGTATTATTGTAATTACCTCCGGCCTGCCACGCAAACCGGGCATGTCGCGCGATGACCTGATCAAAACGAATGCAGCAATCGTAAAAGATGTTACCGAAAAAGCGGTTAAATATTCTCCGGAAGCAATTATTATTGTTGTATCCAACCCTCTTGATGTAATGACCTATGCCGCTTTTAAAGCAGCAAAAAAATCACCAAACAAAGTATTTGGCATGGCCGGCATCCTGGACACCGGACGTTATCGTGCTTTTATTGCCGAAGCCCTGAATGTTTCACCAAAAGACATTCACGCATTGCTTCTTGGCGGTCATGGCGATACTATGGTTCCGCTGCCACGTTATACATCCATTAATGGTATTCCTGTAACAGAACTCCTCGGCGAAACCGAAATCAATAAAATTGTTGAACGCACCAAAAAAGGAGGCGGAGAACTTGTTAATCTGATGGGCACATCGGCATGGTACGCCCCGGGCGCAGCAGCCGCACAAATGGTTGAAGCTATTGTGGATGACCAACAGCGGATTTTCCCGGTATGTGCATACCTGAACGGAGAATACAATCTTAAAGATATTTATCTAGGCGTTCCGGTAAAACTTGGTCATAATGGCATTGAAGAAATTGTCCAGATCCATCTTAATAAAGACGAACAAAAACTTCTTAATGACTCAGCGGCATCCGTGAAAAAAGTCATGGGCGTGCTTGATGATATGAATATCATTCCTGACGATGAATAGAAAAACTGAATATGGCCCCAAAAACGCAACAGCCATTGGCCTGTTGCGTTTTTTTTAAGTTTAGCTTCTTCTGTTGGCGCTGATCTTCATTGGATTCAGTCATTAATTTTTTGTGATGCGTTTCCAAAATAAAATGAAATCGTTAACTTTGAATCGAATTTTAATAAATCAATTATGGCAGAAAAAATTTTTGATAAAGTAAAACCCGGTGTACTGGCCGGTGATGAGGTAAGCGAAGTGTTTCGCATTGCCAGGGAACAGCAGTTTGCCCTTCCGGCAATCAACTGTGTGGGAACGGATTCAGTAAATGCCGCAATGGAAGCTGCAAAAGAGGTGAACAGCCCGATTATTATTCAGCTTTCCAATGGCGGTGCTGCCTTTTATGCCGGAAAAGGTTTATCCAATGAAAACCAAAACGCTGCGATACTCGGCGGTGTTTCGGCAGCAAAACATGTTCACGAACTCGCGGAAGCATACGGAGTAGCCGTAATTTTGCATACCGACCATTGCGCCAAAAAACTCCTGCCCTGGGTAAGTGGCCTGCTCGATGCCGGTGAAAAATTCTTTGCAGAAACTGGACGGCCTCTTTTTAGCTCACATATGCTCGATTTATCCGAAGAACCTATTGAAGAAAACATGGACATCTCGGTAGAATACCTTAAGCGCATGGATAAAATGGGCATGACCCTTGAAATTGAACTTGGTGTAACAGGCGGTGAAGAAGATGGCGTGGACAATAGTGAAGTGGACAATTCCCTGCTCTATACCCAACCCGAAGAAGTAGCTTACGCTTACGGACGCCTCAAAAGCGTTTCTGACCATTTTACTATTGCCGCATCTTTTGGCAATGTGCATGGGGTTTACAAACCGGGCAATGTTAAACTGACTCCAAAGATTCTGGACAATAGCCAAAAATACATTCAGGAAAAATTCAAAACTGCTGAGAAACCGGTCAACTTTGTTTTCCATGGCGGATCAGGAAGCAGCCTGGAAGAAATCCGTGAAGCAATAGGCTATGGAGTTATCAAAATGAATGTTGATACAGACACTCAATGGGCAAGCTGGAAAGGCGTTATGGACTTCTATAAGAAAAACGAAGCCTATATGCAAGGCCAGATCGGCAATCCGGAAGGAGATGATAAGCCAAATAAAAAGTATTATGACCCACGCAAATGGCTCCGCGAAATGGAAGTCAGCATGAAAGAACGTATTAAGCAGGCTTTCAGCGACCTGAACGCTTTAGACCGGAACTAATATTATACCAGATACTTTAAAAAGGGGTTAATTTATTTTGACCCCTTTTTTTATGCAATAATCCCTGTATTGCCACAAGCCACCAAAACTCTAATTTTTTTTGGTTCTACAAAGATTTTCGTAGGTAATCATTAAATTTGAGATTAAAAACATTTAGAAATATGTTAATAAAATATTTATGTGGAAAATCTGAGCTCCAACAGATTCCTCCCTCCCGATAACTATCGGGACAAAGCCTTAACCACTTTGTTTGGCTTTGTCCCGATCGGAATGACGCAGTTTAACAAGTGTTTAAGGCAAATGAGGCGCACTTCGACTTGGTTCGGCTACGCTCACCACAGGACGCTCAGTGACCAAGCCGCATTTGCCTCCTGACTTCATAAAAACCCGTCATTCCGACAAAGTTTTCCGAAGCATGAGGAAGGCTTTGGAGGAATCTGTTGGAAATTTAACTTTTGTCTTTCCACGAAATTCCTGGTAGAACCATTTTTTTTTGGTTTTCCAGTTTGTTTTCACTAATTTGCAGCAGATTAAACTCACTAAACTCATTTTTTTCAGCAATCAAATTTCTAATATTTTATTTTCTCTCATTAAGAAATGTTTTATGTACAGGCACAAGGATTACATAAAAAGGAATTCACTGCTCCTTGTCTTTCTCATGCACAACTTATTTTCGCTCATTGCATCAGGGAACGGGCAAATCTGTGCCGATGGTGAAAAAAACATACTGATCATTCATTCTTACCATCAGGGCCTCGAATGGACGGATAATATTTCCCGGGGAATTCTAGATGAATTTCATGAAAATCCCCGCTGCAATCTGGTTTTTGAGTATATGGACACCAAAAGAAACCACAGCAGAACATACATCCAAAACCTGCTTCATTTTCTGGAAATCAAAAACAAAGAATCAGAATATTCAGGCATAATAGCTTCAGATAATGCGGCATACAATTTTTTGGCGCAACACGGAAAAAAACTCTTCGGGGAAACACCTATCGTGTTTTGTGGTGTAAATAAAGCGGACACAAACCTCCTGCAGAATTGCAAAAATTACTTTTTATATCATGAAAAGGCCGATCATCTGGCAAACCTAAACCTGATTGCCCAAATTTATCCAGAAAAAGACACTATTGTCATTATTAATGACAATACACTTACCGGCACAGCCATTAAACAGGAACTGGAGCAAATCCTTCCGAAATTCAGGCATAAACAGCATATCAGGTTCTTATCGTCTTTTTCTATTGACAGCCTGGAACAGGAAATTGGTGGTTTAAGCGATCATAATGCCATATATATCCTGGTCATTAACCGCGACAGAAATGGCAAATTTGTCTCATACAGAAATGGCATCACTCAAATCAGGACCGCAACAGAACTGCCTGTTTTTGGATCATGGGATTTTTATCTGAACAAAGGGATTGTTGGAGGAAAAATCGTTTCGGGCTATCAACAGGGAGTAGCCGCAGCGCAAAAGCTAAAGCAAATGATGAGCAAAGGCTATGTACCGCCCGATTTCAACCATGACACTGTGGAAAATAAATTTTATTTTGATTATCTTGAACTAAAAAAACACAATATTTCCCTAAGCAAGATTCCTCCTGAAAGCGAGATCATCAACCGGGAAATAAATGATTACCTTATGCTGGCCCTCTTGCTGTTGTTCCTCGCCTTACTTATAATTATCATACTGATTATCAATTTATTGTATAAAAGAAAAAGGCAGGCATTTTTAGAAAGGAAAGTAGAAGAAAAGACGGAATTCCTCAGAAAGATAATCAGCAACAAAGATCAGTTCTTATCCCTAATGGCACACGACCTGAGGTCTCCTATGGGCAATATATTGACCATGAGCCAAATGATGATCGATACAATGGATCCTCCATCCGAGGCAGAAAAATCGGATTTGAGCAACAGGATTGCAAAGCTTTCCACTAAAACATTCAATCTTTTGGAGGATTTGATTTTTTGGGGCAAGATGCGGTTTAAAAATGAAGTACAATTCGAAATCAAGGAATTCAACTTACAAAATATAATTTCAGATATTCGTACACTTTTCAATATCAATCCGTACGAAATACAGATACACAACTTAATTAAAGAAAATTTCACGGTAAAATCTGATGAGTTCATTCTAAAATATATTATACGCAATCTGGTTCAGAATGCATTGAAATACAGCTACAGAAACGGTAAAATTGAAATTGGGGCAAATGCCAAAACCGGAGGAGTTGAAATTTGGGTAAGAGACTGGGGCATTGGCATGTCGGAGGAAATGAAGCAAAGCATCCTTAACAAAAAACCCATTCAAACCAAAGGAAACAAAGGGCAAAGCAGCTATGGCCTGGGTTTAGCGACCATTATTGATTATCTGGAGCTTTTGGGAGGGAATCTTCAAATTGAAAGCCTTGAAGGTGCAGGATCCACATTTACAATTATACTGGCCATTCCAAAAGACAACAATACGCATATTGAATAATCGCTTTATTTATTTGCCAATTCAAGGTTTTTTCCTATCTTGCCAAAGGAATAGCAATTAATAAAAACCGGAGCCATGGAAAGCAACCAAACAATCAAAAAATGGACAGGCCGGATCTTCCTGATTACTGAAGATTTGGAACACAATTACATTTATCTGAAAAGCCTAATCGAATCGCGTGGAGGCACATGCCTTTGGGCGGATGATGGTAAAAAAGCCGTTGATATTTGCAGGGAAGACCAAAGCATTGACATGGTTCTGATGGATATTAACCTTCCAAAAATGAATGGGCGAAAAGCCATACAGGCCATCAAACAAATACGCCCTGATTTAACAATAATTGCTGTCACAGCCTATGCCTATTCCGGTGAAAAAGAAAGAACACTATCTTCAGGTGCTGATGAATTTATCACAAAACCGGTTCAAAAAGACCTCCTCTTTGATACCATAGATCACTTTTTTGAAATGGAAAACAAAGATTAAACCAATCTTTGCCGGCAATAAAAAACCAGAATTTTTGCTCGTTAGAACAAAAGCTCTGGTTTTTTATATTGTATTTCGCTTTCAGCCGATATTATCGACTGTAAGTGCGTACATATTCTTTCGGATGCACACTCAAAACCGGAATAGACGAGCGGTGCACCATCTGCTGTGCGTAGGGCCCTAACCAAAGGTTGGATGTTGTTGTAATTTGTTCTGTCATTATCACAATAAGGTTAGCATCGATTTCCTGCGCATAATCAAGGGTACTGGTCGTAACATTTTTCGTGTCAACCGACTTGAGGACAAAGTTTATTTTTTGATCTTCAAGATATTCAGCAACCTGTTTGCTATAGTTCAACACATCTTCCTGAACTGCTTTTACAGTTGTATAGTAGAGCGCCAGTATATGGATTTCGGCATTAAAAATTCGTGCAAACTGAACGGCGTACGGAACTTTTTGCCGTGTAGAAAGTGTGCTGTCGATAGGGACAACAATTCTTCGAAGCGGTGTGGCAAAAGTACTGCTTTCACGAATTGAGAGCACAGGGCATGCAGCAGCAGAAACAATTTTATAGGCATTGCTGCCCATCCAAAATTCTTCAAAACCCGAAGCCCCATGCGTTCCAACAGCGATCATACTTGCATCTTCTTCTTGGGCATAATGTACAATCTCTTCATATACCTTTCCTTCCCTGATTGTGCAAGTAATGCGCTCATCCGGAAGGTCAGCCGCAAAATCCTGCTTCAGCTCATGAAATAAATCCATGATTTCTTCCTCAACATTTTGGTATTTATAAATAACTTCCTTGGCAAAGTCCGGACGTTTTACCCAAACCATTTTAATATTGGATTCGGTTTTTGATGCAATAGAAATGGCATGCCTCAAAGCATTTACTGAACAGGTAGAAAAATCAATCCCAACAATAATGTCTTTTTTCATGGTGCTATGGCTTAATTTGATGGTTATACGCTACATCATGGTTTAAGTTTCGGTAAATGAATAAAATCCGGAACTATGAATGCGTTGGGATATTCCCGGCTAATCAATTCCAATGTTCCTTCTGCGTCAATCCGGCTTCTAAAATCCCCCACACGCACCTTATAGTATGGCTCATTAAACAATACATATGCGTTGATATCATCAAAGAGCTCCAAAAAAGCATCGCGTGTTTCATTGGCCAAACTTTTTGAATTATTTCCTGATTCAAAAAAAATCTGAATCCGATAACCTTCGATGCCCGGATTTAACATGCTAATTTGCAGTTTTGCTGCTGAAAGAGAGTCAATACGACCATCCTGATGAACACTCACGTCGCCCGTTTGCGCCCACCCACTTAATGTGTACATCAAAAACACACCAAAAATCAAAAAAATCTTTTTCATAGTTCCGATCAATTAATATGTACCCGGTTTGTAATCCAATTAGATCCAACCAGAAAGCACCATTACAATAACGTACAAAAATAACCAAATTAGTATTGTCTGGGCTTTATTTTGACTGCACACTCAATACTGGCCATTCGGAATGGTTCACTAATTGCTGCGCAATAGTGCCCATCATCACATTTGCCTCTGATGTATCCTGTTCGGTCATAATGGCTATAAGGTCTGCTTTCATTTTTCGTGCAAAACTCATAATTGAACTCGTTGGATTATGAGTTTCAAGGCAATGAACAGAATACGCAACATCCGCATTGCGAAAACTGGCTTCAGCCTTATGCGTATATTCATCAACCTTTCGACGAATTGTTTTTAAATTTGTTTTATAGAGCTGTAGCACCAATACTTCTGCTCCACAAGCTGCTGCAAGTCGGCTTACCGAATCAGATTTCTGGCTTGTACTTCCTGTATTATCAACAGGAAAAACAATTCGCTTTAGCGGCTTATCTGCCGTAAAACTGCAGCGCACGCTGATCACGGGGCAGGGGGCATGTGTCACGATCCGGTATGCATTGCTCCCAATCCAGTATTGCTCAAAACCACTTACGCCATGTGAGCCTACTATAACTAAATCAATATCGTTCTGACCGGCATAAAAGGCAATTTCCTTATAAACTTTACCGTGCTTCAGTTTGTAATCAAGCTTCCCTTTTCCCATTAAGGGACTGTATTCCCTAACAAGTTCATCAAAGTTTTTACGGTCATCTTTACGATAGTTAATTTTGGATCCTTTATAAAGGTTCAATTCGCCGATCTGGTCATCGACCCACATCATCGTTAAACCTGCTCCCATTTGATTCGCAAGACCGACAGCATACTTCAGGGCATGCAGTGAACCCTGCGATAAATCCATTGCAACGAGTATTTTTTTCATAGCTTAGCCCTTTCTGATATTGTTCTTTGCTAATGTAAGAAATATCGGATAAGTACACAAGAAAAATCAATATTAATTGCCTCAGGATGCAATTTCGCTTCGTGGGAAATTTACTACTTTTGTTCTCGGGAAAAAAGCAGCAACCAAAGCAACAACAGCAAATTGCTTCGTTTTAATTTCCTGTTTAATAATGATTTAATATGAATGAAAATCTCGATGCCAGCGGAAATCAGCTAAGTACAGGAGAGAAAGAAATTGAAAAAGTTTTGCGGCCTTCTGCTTTCGAAGATTTTGCCGGACAGCCCAAGGTAGTGGAAAACCTCGATATTTTTGTTTCGGCAGCACGGCAGCGAGGCGAAGCATTGGATCACGTTTTATTGCATGGCCCTCCCGGCCTTGGCAAAACAACCCTGTCATATATCATAGCCAACGAGCTGGGGGTCAATATTAAAATGACTTCAGGGCCTGTTTTGGACAAACCCGGCGACCTTGCCGGACTGCTGACCAACCTTGAATCCAATGATGTTCTATTTATTGATGAAATCCACCGGCTAAGCCCCATAGTGGAAGAATACCTCTATTCGGCCATGGAAGACTATCGCATCGATATTATGATCGAAACCGGTCCCAATGCACGCAGTGTACAAATCGAAATCAGCCCTTTTACCCTGGTTGGCGCCACAACAAGAAGCGGGCTGCTTACTGCTCCTTTGCGCTCGCGTTTTGGCATCAATTCGCGGCTCAATTATTATAATACCGAAACCCTGGCACATATTGTTGAACGGGCAGCCGGCATCCTCAAGGTGCCGATTACCGAAGATGCCGCATTTGAAATAGCACGCCGCAGCCGCGGAACACCTCGTATTGCAAACTTGCTGCTGCGCCGCATCCGCGATTTTGCACAAATAAAAAGTAATGGCACTATTGAACTGAAAATTGCACAGTTCGGTTTGGCAGCGCTCAATGTAGATATGAACGGCCTCGATGAAATGGATAACCGCATTTTGAGCACCATCATCGAAAAATTTAAAGGCGGACCGGTAGGAATTACCACCATTGCCACAGCCGTTGGCGAAGATTCAGGAACCATTGAAGAAGTTTACGAACCCTTTCTGATCCAGGAAGGTTATATCATGCGCACACCGCGTGGCCGCGAAGTTACAGAGAAAGCTTTTAAGCATCTGGGGAAAAATTTAAACAGCAGTCAACCCGATCTATTTAATAATATTTAAAAAATTTGGTTCTACACGGAATTTCGTGGAAAGAAAAATTACCTTATTTCAAACAGATTCCTCCAAAGTTTCCTCATTCTTCGGAAAACTTTGTCGGAATGACGCGTTTTTATAAAGTCAAGAGGCAAATGCGGCGAGGACGTCTTTAAAATATACTATTGTGTCCTCGCCGCATTTGCCTTAAACGCCTGATAAACAGCGTCATTCCGACCGGAACAAAGCCAAACGAAGTGATTAAGGCTTTGTGAAGGGAGGAATCTGTTAGGGATCAATGGTTTATTAATAAATATCTGCATATTATTCTCAAACATTATTGTTACCCACGAAATTCTTAGTAGAACCGAAAATTTTTCCCATCTATTCAATCATTTTTTTCTGATTTCACTGTATAGAACAGGATATTTATATACTTTTGCTATAATACAACTAAAAGCTAGAAATTGAGTAAACCTTCAAATCATGATTAAAGCAGTATATAGGTTCCTGAGCCCAAAATTCCAGAATGTGTTTTTGGATTATAAAGTGAATATGAAGCCCCGGTATTCAAACAAAACCGTAAACGGGGGGGGCAAACGCCTCATAATGAGCTATATAATATAATTAACAAAAACAGGGATACCTATAAAAAGGTTATCCACAACATTCTTGAGCAAAAAGAAATTTTTTGGAGTATTAAGCGTAAAGCAAACACAAACGATCCTTCGAAACCAGAATGGAATAACGGATTTCTTCCCGGCCTGGATATCATGTCGATATATGCACATATAGTAATGTATCAACCAAAAAAGTATCTTGAAATAGGCTCCGGAAACTCTACCAAAGCGGCCTATATGGCTATAAAAATTAATAATTTAAGCACAGAAATTATCTCTATCGATCCGCATCCTCGTGCAGAAATTGACCAACTGGCGAACACCGTAATCAGAAAACCTTTTGAAGATACTGATTATGATATAGTTAATCAACTTGAAGCGAACGACATATTATTCATAGATAATTCGCACCGGATTTTACCCAACTCTGATTCCATGGTTTTCTTCCTTGAAATCCTGCCAAAACTCAAAAAAGGAGTTATTGTGCATATACACGACATATATCTGCCTTACGATTATCCACAGTTTATGTGCGAAAGGGCATATTCAGAACAATATGGATTAGCAATGTATATCTTAGCAAATCCTGAAAAGTATCAGACAATTTGTCCAAACTTTTTCATTTCAGAAGACAAGGAATTATCTGATATGCTGGCACCGGTATGGGAACATAATAATCTGGAAGGAGTGGAGCGGCACGGAGGATCTTTTTGGATAAAAATCTCTTAGAAATTTTCACTGTTTATAAAATGTACTGATGCAATTCCTTGGATCATTGCATGATTCTCGCTTAGCTGCATTATATTTGCTGATACGATATGATGCTTATCCAGAAAGAACACATAAAAAAAGCAGCAATAAATTCCGGCTTCGATGCATGCGGAATAGCCAGAGCAGATCATTTGGTTGAAGAAGAAACGCATCTTCGGGAATTTCTCGCCAGGCAATTCCATGGCAGCATGGCCTATATGGAAAACCATTTTGAGAAACGCTGCGACCCCACCAAACTTGTTGATGGGGCCAAATCGGTCATTGTCCTGCTGCATAATTATTTTCCACCAAAGCAAATACGCAAAGAAAACAACTATAAACTAGCACGTTATGCATATGGAGAGGATTACCATCATGTACTGAAGGAAAAAATGCGGCATCTTGTTGCATTACTGACACAAGAATACGGTGCGTTTAATTATCGTTGTTTCACGGATTCGGCTCCGGTGCTGGAACGTGCCTGGGCGGTAAAAGCCGGCTTGGGCCAAATTGGAAAGAACGGCAACCTCATCGTTCCCGGGAAAGGATCTTGGTTTTTTATAGCAGAAATTATCTGCGATCTGGAAATTGAGCCCGATGAAGCTTTTAGCCGTGACCTTTGCGGAAAATGCACCCGCTGCATGGATGCCTGCCCTACTCAGGCAATCATCGCGCCACGAAAACTCGATGCGCGCAAATGCCTTTCATATCTTACTATTGAGCATCGTGATGAAATCCCGGAAGCTTTCAAAAACAAAACAGGCGGCTTCATTTTTGGCTGTGACATTTGCCAGGAGGTTTGTCCGCATAACAGTAAAGCCCAGCCACATGCGGAAGAAAAATTTCTCCCCCCTGAAAAACTGTATGCAATGGACCAGGAAAAATGGAAGGACCTCAGCGCTGATGATTTCCGGAAATTATTCAAAAAATCTGCTGTAAAACGTACAAAATATTCAGGTTTGATGCGGAATATCCGTTTTCAGGCTGAGGATTAGGTTTATCAGGTTTCCTGCATTATTGTATTTTAAGCCTTTCCAACACCTCAAAGGCTGCATCAACAGTTTCCACTCCGGCAAAAACCAGGCGTAGGCTTCCTTTGGTTTCTTTCAGGCGGCAATTCTGCGGGTTGCTTTGCACCTGTAGGAGGATATTCTGAAAGACTTCTCCCTCAAAAAATGTGGATTCGGGATTGCTCACAAACTGTGCAATCAGCTTTTTCTGTTTTAGGATCAGTTTCTCTATACCCAGACCACCTGCCAACCAACGCAAACGCAGCGTCATCATCAAATCTTTGGCCGCTTGCGGAACGGTTCCGAAACGATCGGCCAAACGGTTTTCAAAGCCCTTGAGCTCGTCATCGTTTTTCAAACTGTCAAGTTCTTTATAAAGAATCAGCCTTTCGGTGATGTTGGAAACATAGTCCACGGGCAGCAGGATTTCAAGATCTGTTTCAATCTGGCAGTCCACACGGTTTAAATCCTCTTGCTGATCGGCATAAACATCGCTGAACTCATTGCGTTTCAGGTCCTGCACTGCTTCATCCAGGATTTTCTGGTACATCTCAAAACCGATTTCGCTGATAAAACCGCTTTGCTCACCGCCCAGGAGGTTTCCGGCGCCACGGATATCCAAATCGCGCATTGCGATGCTGAACCCACCGCCGAGATTTGAAAATTCTTCGATGGCTTTCAGGCGTTTACGGGCATCATCCGTAAGGGAAGAAAGCGGTGGCGACAACAAATAGCAAAACGCCTTTTTATTGGAGCGCCCTACCCTGCCGCGCAACTGGTGCAGATCACTTAAACCGTGATTATAAGCATCATTGATGAGGATGGTATTTACATTTGGGATGTCCAAACCGGATTCGATAATGGTCGTAGCAATCAGCACATCAAATTCGTGATCAATAAAATCGACCATAATCTGTTCCAGTTTCTTTCCTTCCATCTGGCCATGCGCCACGGCAATTTTCACATCCGGACAAAAACGTTGGATCATTCCGGCAACATCTGGAATGTTCTGTACCCGGTTGTGCACAAAAAAGACCTGTCCGCCACGGTTCACTTCAAACATGATGGCATTTCGGATAAGCTGTTCGTTAAAAGGAACGATTTCTGTTTGCACCGGCTGGCGGTTTGCCGGCGGTGTATTGATGGCAGAAAGATCGCGGGCTCCCATCATAGAAAACTGCAAGGTCCGCGGAATTGGCGTGGCCGTAAGGGTAAGCGTATCTACATTTACGCGCAGGTTCTTCAATTTGTCTTTTGCCGCCACGCCAAACTTCTGTTCTTCATCCACAACAAGCAATCCAAGGTCTTTAAACTGCACATCTTTTCCAATCAGGCGGTGCGTCCCGATGATGATATCAATTTCACCACTTTTGAGTTTCTGAATGGTTTCTTTTTGTTTGGCAGAAGATTTAAAACGGTTCAAATAATCGATGGTGCAGGGAAAATCCTTCAGGCGTTCAGAGAAAGTATGATAATGCTGCAATGCCAGAATTGTAGTTGGCACAAGTACGGCCACTTGCTTGCTGTCGGCTACAGCCTTGAAAGCCGCCCGAATGGCAACTTCGGTTTTGCCAAAGCCCACATCACCGCAAACCAAACGGTCCATAGGGAAATCGGCTTCCATATCCTGTTTTACAGCTTGTGTTGATTTGAGCTGATCGGGCGTATCTTCGTAGATAAAACTGGCTTCCAGTTCGTGCTGCATATAGGTATCCGGTGTAAAAGCAAAACCTTTGGCCGCGCGCCTTTTGGCATAAAGCTTAATCAGCTCGCGGGCAATATCTTTAACCTTTTTGCGGGTTTTTGACTTGGTGTTTTCCCAGCTTTTGGTGCCCAGTTTGTTCAGCGAAGGCTCGGTTCCCTCCTTGCCCACATATTTAGCAATACGGTGGAGGGAATGAATGCTCACATACAAAAGGTCATTATTGCGGTAAATCAAACGGATGACTTCTTGTCGCTTGCCGTTATTTTCTATTGTTTCGAGCCCATCAAAACGCCCGACGCCATGATCGATATGCGTTACGAAATCCCCCTTTTGCAGGTTGTAGATTTCTTTGAGCGTAATACTTTCGCGGGCGCTGAAATTATCGCGCAGGCGGAACCGGTGGTAGCGGTCAAATATCTGATGATCTGTAAAAAGCGCCAATTTTACATCCTCATCTTCAAAGCCCTCGTGCAGGTCGATATTCAGGCTTTTGTAGGGAGTGGCTTCTTCGCTCATTTCCTTCTCGCGCAAATCTTCAAAAATTTGTTCAATGCGCTTGAGCTGCCTTTGGTTGGCCGAACAAATCAGGGTTTGGATGCGCAGTTGATGGTTTTCGCGCAGATGTTTTAAAAGGAAATCGAAATTCTTATTAAAAGAAGGTTGGGGGCGCGTGTTGAAACGGATTTCTTTTTGTGAAAATGAAGCTTTGATGCCCGTTTCTATAATCCGAAAGGCTTTCAGGTCGCTGAGGAAACCTTCCTTTTGGTCAAATAATTCCTCCGGCCTCAGATGTTCCACTTCACCATCCAGTTCATTATATGCTTTACGAACTGCTCCAAACTGCTTTTGGATACGGTCGGCACAAAACTCCGCTTCATCAATCCAGACCAAAGTGCGTTCGGGCAGATATTGAAGCAAGGGCTCGCGCTTTTCGGTTTGTATGCTGTCCTGAATATCCGGCATCAGTGAAATACGGTTCAGGCTTTTTACCGAAAGCTGGTCGGCAGGTTTAAAACTGCGGATGGATTCAATTTCATCGCCAAAGAAACTAATCCGGTATGGCAAATCGCTACTGAATGAAAACACATCAATAATGCCGCCGCGCAGGCTGAACTGTCCGGGGCCAATCACAAAATCGACCCGCTCAAAGCCATATTCCATCAGTTGGTCAATGATCAGCTCCTGACCAATTTCTTCGTCCACACGCAAAGTCAGGGTTTTGGCTTTCAGGAATTTCTTGCTCACAACTTTTTCGGCCATTGCTTCCGGATAGCTCACGATGATCAAATCCTTGCCAATAGTTGAGATTTTGTTGAGCACCTCGGCACGCAGCACCACATTGGAATTGTCGGTTTTTTCGGTGCCATAGGCTTTTCGCGAACTGGCCGGGAAAAACAAAATGCGCCTTTGGTCGAAAGGCATATCCCTTTCGCCAAAAAGATTCTCGAGATCATTATAAAAATATGCGGCCTGCTCTTTTTCGGGCATGATAAAAAGCTGCATGCCCCGGATTTCTTTGAAAAGTGCTGCTGCATAAACAGCCTGAGATGATCCACTGAGCCCTTTCAGTGCGATATGCATTTGATCATCTTCTTTAAATATTCTGCTGATTTCCCCGATTTTGGGATTTTTCCTGAATAATGCCAATAAATCCTGTTCTACCACGAATAACAATTTTGTTGCAAATGTACTAAGCACGAAATAAATGGGAATGGAAATCTTGCCATATTTTCCCAAACTCTTCATGACTTGTCGGTCTGCCCGATAAACAACAGGGTCTTTCGTAAATAAATAAATATTACAACCATTACAAGATCAGTTAAATTTATAATACCTTTGTCGATTAAAATTATAACAATGGATATTTATAAAATTGGCGGCGCATCAATAAAAGACGCTGCAGCAATCCGAAATATCGGCAAAATAATACTTAAAGCACCCCAAAAGCCGCGCCTAATAGTAGCTTCGGCTATGGGGAAAAACACCAATGCCCTGGAAGAAATCGTTGAGCAATTAATGAATAGAAATAAGGGAAAAGCCAAAAAACTTCTGGCAAGTGTCATTGAAGCACATAAAAAAGTCTTTCAAGAGCTGGAATGCAGCAAAACACGTGCTGAAAATGAATTCTTTCAGTTGGCAAAACAACTTAATGATATTGTTACAAACACAGATGAAACTATAACAATTTACGATTATACATATGCGCAAATCGTAGCGTACGGGGAGCTTTTTAGTACACTTATTGTATATTCATTTTTACAGAAATTGGGTTTGGAAATGATTTTTGCCGATGCACGCAAATACATAGAAACATGCCCGGAATTTCGGAACGCCACTGTGAATATGTCGCAGACCCGGGGCAAAATCAAAATGCTGCAAAACAAAGCCGATGCGATCTCGAAATCGAATATCATTATAACTCAGGGTTTTATTGCATCCTCATCCAACGGGACAACCACTACGCTGGGAAGGGAAGGTTCCGATTACAGTGCCGCTATTTTCGCTGATGCCATGGATGCCGACAGGCTCATCATCTGGAAAGATGTTCCCGGTTTCCTGAATGCTGACCCCAACCTGATGGACGATACGGTTTTACTGGAGAAATTGCCCTATCCCGAAGCCATTGAACTGGTTTATTATGGCGCTAAAATCCTGCATCCCAAAACAATACGTCCGGTTCACGACAAAAAAATACCACTTTATTTGAAATCTTTTCTGGAGCCTCAAAAAAAAGGAACACTGATCAGTCACTTTGAAGAAGAAGTCAAATTACCACCCTGCTATACAGCGCGTTTCCGACAGGTTTTGTTTTCCATCAACACCAACGACCTGAGCTTTATCAGCGAGCAGGACATCCATAAAATATACAACCAGCTCAGTAAAACCGGTATTCGCGTGCATATGATGCAAAATTCGGCTACCAGCCTTTCCTTATGTTTTGATTATGATGAAATAAAGGTAGAGAAACTCATGCGCGCGCTGAAGAAAAATTTCAGGATCCGTTATAACCATCCGGTTCGCTTGTTAAATATCCGTTATTTTGATGCTGAAAGTGAACGAAAAGCCAAGGAAGGAAAGGAAATCCTGCTGGAACAAAAAAGCCGCAGAACCCTGCAATTGGTGGTGCGTTCGGTGGAAGATGCACCGGTTCGGGAACAAATCAGTTGGGTATAGCCAGATAGAAACCGCGACGTTTCCGAAAAAATTTTGGACAACTACTTTACTCCCGGGTCATTCCCTCGGTGCAATTCCTGCAAATATCAATTCCCTTACGGTCGGTAAAAATATGCTGGCGGAATTTGCGGTATTCGGCCCCATGCCATACTTCTTTAAACGACCGGCTTTCAAGGCTTCCCATGCGGTGGGTTGCATCTTTATCAAAGCAACAGGGCACCATTTTCCCATCCCATGTGATCACACAGGAATGCCACATGCGCCAGCATTGATTCTTAAAGTCGTTTTTAATTTCATAACGCCCGTCGGGCAATTTTCTGTAACGGTTATATTTTTGATTTTCAGGGATTAAATCATTTCCGTTTTCATAATCATAGACCTGGGCCGATTTTAATTGCACCTCATCAACACCAAGCTCTTCGCCGAGTTTCAGAATGTCCTCAATTTGGTGTTCGTTGGTTTTGAACACGATGAATTGCAGGATAATGTGCGGCGTAGCGGATTTCATTTCTTTTTTTAATCGCGTCAAGGTACGGATCCCTTCCAGCACTTTATTAAAGTCCCCTCCTTTTCGGTAGATCTTATAGGTTTCTTCATCGGCCCCATCGAGGGAGACAATCAGACGCTGCAGACCCGACTCAATCGTTCTGCGGGCATTGTTTTCGCTCAAAAAATGCGCATTGGTTGATGTAGCCACGTACACATTTTTAGATACCGCATAGCGCACCATTTCAAAAAAATGCGGGTTAAGATAGGGCTCGCCTTGAAAATAAAGGATCAGATAGATCAATCGCTGATGCACCTCATCCATCATTTTACGGAAACCTTCGGTATTCAACATCCCGCGCGGGCGGCTAAACTGCTTTAAACCCGACGGACATTCGGGGCAGCTCAAATTGCACATGGTTGTCGGCTCAATACTCAGGCTTTCAGGCATCCCCCAGTGCAGCGGCCTTCTCAAAAGCCGGCTTAGCTGATAGGAAAGCCGGAGCAAAAAACTGTTCCACAACCTCAAGAAGGTGAAGGATCGGAACAAAACCAATAAATCCCGTAAATAAATTTTCATCTCAATAGTTTCCCGGAGTTTTGCTGTTCATCGGGTTCATCAAGCTAATGAACCCTTTGCATGATAAAATGTTTAGGATGATTTTTTCTTTTTATGCTCCTTCACCTTGCGGATAAATTTCCAGGTATTCACCGCAACTTTAGCTGCCAGGAGGATACGGGAACCTTTTAAAGCCGGTTCCGGAACTATTTTAGGGATAAATTCCGTTTTGCGGATTTCCTCAAAACGCAGGGCAATTTCAGCTTCTTTTTGCCTGATTTGCTCTTTGATACGTTTTTTCTCATCAAGCAATTCCTGATAATTCCTGAAATTATTTTCCATTATCCACTCCTTTCTTTTCCATGCGCCGGATAATTCCACTCAAAACATTGATCAAGGGATTGAGGATCCATTTCCTGCGAAAAACAAAAACCAGAAACCCTAAAATAATATATAAAATCGCGATTATTACCGAAGCCCAAATGAAGCTGCCGGTAATGTGCAGGCACACAAACCAAAGGAGGATGGCTATAAAAAGCAATGCAAAAAAGCCGAAGCCAATAAGCACGATAAGCGTTGTTATTGTAGCAAAAATGCGCGCTGTGTTCTCGGTGAGTTCGAGCTTAAGCAGCTCCAGGTGAAGGCGTGCATATTCCCGGCCATCCTCACCAAGAGCTTTCAGTTGATCACTTATTGTTTCCTTCTCCATCAGAATCTTCTTTGGTTTCTTTTGCCGCTTTTTCTTCTTTTTCCATCGATGCTTTTATGTCTTCAATGGTGCTGCTGACTGAATCTTTCAGATCATCCAGGCGCTCGCTGATCCCATCGCCCAGATATTTGGCCGCTTTTGCAATTTTTTTGCGCGTTTCGGAACCTTTGTCAGGTGCAAAAAGAATTCCTGCAATTGCTCCTACCGCAGCTCCGCCCAAAAACGCCAGTAATACATCCGATTTTTTCATAAGCCTTATTTTTTTGATGAATGTTCCCGATAATAAATTCATGCACAAAGTACATATTTTTTATCAGAACGGGGTTTATGCGGTCAAAAATAATGCCGAAACAAGACATGCCCATGTTAAAAAAGCATAAGAACGATTGCGCCACAACACAGAATTTCTTCCACAATAAAAAATTAAGGCATAATTCTTTGATTATAATCAGAAAAACAGGCGTAATTTTTTGATTTACTACATTAAAATGCGATATTTGTTTCAATAATTGCTCGGTTATAATAGAAAGATCACTCATAAAAAAATTAAGGATCAATGTTTTAACCTGCTTTATTCATGAAATTTTGGCATGAGCATTCAAATGGAAATTGCAAAATGCACGTTTTCCGAAATCCTTTCAGGAGGCTTATCCACACCACCATTTAAAACTGATAAACAATGAAAATTTCGAAGAATTTGTTTGTTGGGCGTAAAACCAAAACATCCTTCTTTTCAAAGAATCGAAATACGCAATCAACAATATCATAATCGCTTTAAAGCATAAAATCAACATCATGAAATACGCAATAATTTTCGCTTTCGTTTTTTTGAGTTCTGTTGTTTTTTCGCAGGAAAATCAGGACTGGACGACCTTTTATGAGCGAAGCAATTTCAAGGAAACGCCGCGCTATGATGCAACCATTGACTATTGCAAGCGCCTGGCCAAGGCATCGCCCATGGTACATTATACAAATTTTGGCTTCAGCCCTCAGGGACGTGAGCTGCCTTTGCTGATTGTTGATAAAGATGGTTTGCACGATGCCGCCAGCATCCGCTCGTCCGGCAAAGCTGTTTTGCTTGTAGAAGCCTGCATTCATCCCGGCGAATCGGAAGGCAAAGATGCCGGATTGATGCTGATACGCGAAATGGCCATTTCAAAAACTGAGGAAGCTCTTCTGGACAAAGTCAGCCTGATGTTCATCCCGATTTTTAATGTGGACGGGCACGAACGTTTTGGGAAATACAACCGCATCAACCAAAACGGCCCGGAAGAAATGGGCTGGCGTGTAACAGCGCAAAACCTGAACCTCAACCGCGATTTCCTTAAAGCCGATGCGCCCGAAATGCGTGATTGGCTTCGTATGTTCAGCCACTGGCTCCCCGATTTCTTCATCGACTGCCACACAACCGATGGCGCCGACTATCAATACGTAGCCACTTATGCCTTGGAAGTTTTCGGCAATATGGATGCCGGACTTACACAATGGGTCGAAAATACTTATCTGCCCGAAATGGAAGATTATATGTTTGCGCAGGATTTTCCTGTTTTTCCTTATGTAAGCTTCCGAAAATGGCACGATCCACGCAGTGGCCTGTACCGTTCTGCAGCACCGCCCATGCTTTCGCAGGGATATACCGCTTTGCAAAACCGCCCCGGATTGCTCATCGAAACGCATATGCTCAAAGCTTACAAGCCCCGCGTTGAAAGCACATACGAACTCATCAAATTCAGTATGCAGATGATGAACGACCAGCATGACGAACTCCTTTCGCTTATCCGCGAAGCCGATCTTTATACAGCAAGCGATGATTTCAGGAAAAACCCCTTTGCCATTGATTTTGAAACATCCATGAGCGATTCCGTAATGGTGGATTTTTTGGGCGTGGAATACGACATCGTTGAAAGCGATCTGAGCGGTGGTTTATGGCATCAGTATCATGCCGACAAACCAAAAACCTTCCGTTTGCCTTTATTTCAAAAGGTAGAAGCTTCTGCCAAAGTTGCATTGCCCGAAGCGTACATCATCCCGGCAGAATGGACTGAAATTATTGAACGCATTGACGCGCATGGCATCAGTTATACCCGCCTCGATAAAGACACTGAGTTTTTGGTTGAAAGTTACCGCTTTGAAGACCCCAAATGGCAACGCACACCTTACGAAGGCAGGCAAAAGCTACGCGTTAAAAGCATTCCTGTAAAAGAAAAACGTACTTATCCCAAAGGATCGGTGCTGATCGACATGAACCAGCGAGCAGCCAGGGTCGTGGCATATATGCTCGAGCCGCAATCCGGCGGTTCATATATTTCCTGGGGATTTTTCAATTCGATTTTTGAGCAAAAAGAATATGCCGAAACCTATGTAATGGAACCATTGGCCCGTAAAATGCTCAAAGAAAATGACAGCATCCGAGCTGCATTTGAAGCCTTAAAAAAGGATGGCTATTTCGATGATAAAAGCCAATGGGAAATGATGAACTGGTTTTACCGCCAAAGTCCCTGGCAGGACAAGAACCTCAACTTGTATCCTGTAGGCAAGATAAATTAGTTTCTGTCCACAAAAAACTGTTTGTTTAGAATTTTTACTCATTATAAATGAATTATAATTCATTTTTTTTTAATTTTGAAACAAACAGTTTGTAATGGGAAACCTACCTGCTATTCGTTTACTAATTGTTGATGATATCAGCGCCAATTTGATTTATTTCAAGCGTGTTTTAAACAAACTAGGCGTATCTATCGACACATTTTCAGACGCCCGGGATGCACTTAAATCAGCTTCTGAAAAGGACTATCATATTCTGCTGGTCGATATTCAAATGCCGCAAATGAGTGGTTTGGATTTTTGCAGGGAATTCCGGCAAAAAATAAATGTGCACACACCTTTGATCCTGATCACAGCGCATGATCTTGAAGAGGGAGATATTAAAGAAATTTTTGAGTCTGGCGCAAGCGATCTTATCCAAAAGCCCATCCATCCCGAGAAACTTTATTATAAGATGCGGGCCTTCATGGATACTGCCATATATTTTGAGGAGCTCCGCTTATCAAGAAACGACGCCCAGCAGCTCAACCACATGCTTATTGCGCAGGCAAATGAAATACGCAACCTGAAGGATTTACTGTATTTGCAGCCGGCTCAAAATGAATCAGGGACAAATTACCGTACTGTTTTCCGACTGATGAACCAGGCCGTCATTGTGCTTTCTGATGAATATAAAATCCTGGATGCCAACCAAAAAGCTTTAGAAATAAGCGGATATAAAATTGACGAACTACGCAATCAAAACACATCGATCTTATTTGCTCCCGAGCAAAAAAAGAAAATCTCATCCATAATCAATCAGTTGGCTAATGGTTTAAGCACCGATAATGAGCTCATATTTGTGAGGCGTGATTCACTTATTAAATCCTACAGGATTTCTGTAAGCCCGTCCTATTGGGATTCCAGGCCGGCATTCATAATGCTTGTTTCAGTCGTCCCGGGCGAAAACCGAACGAAATCGGATATTCAGCCGGCATTGCAGGTCTCTGAAGAAAAATTCCGACAGGCATTCAGCATCAATCCCGCCTATATGATGATTTATGACATGAACTCGCATGTAATTTGGGATGTAAACCAGGCATTTGAAGAAGGATTAAAATACACTAAAACCGAGCTTGTTGGCCGAGATATCCGCACACTCGATATTTTTAAAAAGGATAATGATTTTAACCAGGTACTAAGCATACTGGAATCAAAAAAAACACTTACAGGTTATGATCTGGCCCTAAAAGACAAAAATAATCAAACGGTTTTTGGGCGTATTTTTGGCAAAGGTATGTTTGTTGGCGATTTCCATTTGGCAATATTTGTCATTACGAATATCAGTGAGCTTAAAAAAGCGGAACACAATCTGCTTCAAAGCCGGGAACAGCTAAAATTTGCCCTGGAGAACAGCCAACAGGGCGTATGGACATACAATTCCAAAACCAATGAAATACATTTAAGTCGTGATGCACGGAAAATTATGCGTATTAACCATAGTACCGGCCCATTTAAGTTATTTCAGTTTGTCCGTTTTATTATTTCAGAAGACCGTGCAAAAACAGAACAAAAAATACGAAGCATAAACAAAGATCAGGAAGACAAGGTCATTGACTTGATTTTCCGCATACTCGATGATGAGGAAATCAGGTGGATATTATGCAAAGGAAAAGCGGGGTTCCATAACGGTTCGTTTGAGATTACAGGTGTTTTAACAGACATAAGCCAGCAGAAGCACAATGAAGAAGCCACAAAAGAATACCAAACAACCCTACAGTTTATGGTTGGGGAACGCACAGCGCAACTTGCCGAAAGCGACAAAAAACTCAGGAATATATACGAAAACATACAGGACATTTACTTCGAAACCCGTCCAGATGGACGCATCCTGGATATTTCCCCATCCATAAAACAATTAGGATTTGGAGAATTCAATATCATTATCGGCCAAAACATCAAGCAGTTTTATTTTGATTCTAATGATCGCGACAGCTTCATAAAGGAAATCAAGAAAAAGAAGCAACTCATTGACTATGAAATTGATTTCCGGAATAAAAATGGCGGTATTGTTAACTATTCATTGATGGCGCGTCTTTTGGAAGACGACGGACAGCAAAAAATTACTGGCTCATTAAGAAATATTACGAGCAGAAAAATTGCTGAAAACAAGCTGCATGTTCTGAACAAAAAACTGGAACACGAAATCTTTTTGCAATCCGGCGCACTACTTCAAAGCCAGAAAGCCTACAAAGATTTGTACGATAATATTCCCATTGGCATATACAGGGTAAGCCCTGAGGGAGAAATTCACCTGGCCAACCCATATTTAGTTAAACTATTGGGCTGCAATAGCTTAAACGAATTAAAAAGTTTCGATATTCCGAGCAGCTATATCAATCCTCTGCGTAAAAAAGAATTTGACAAAAGAATGAAAGAGGATGGATATGTACGGGGATTTGAAGCAAAATGGTACAACAAAAACAAAGAAGTCATTATACTTAGGGAAAATGCCACTTGCATTTATGATGAAAGCGGCAGCATTATGTACTATGAAGGCACAGTTGAAGATGTATCGGAGCGCCATCATATTACTCAAAAGCTCCAGCATAACGAGCAATTGCTCAACGCGATATTTGATGGCATGCAATCAGGATTAAGCCTGATCAACAAAGATCTTCAGATTATAAAAACCAATTATTGGCTCAAAGAGCATTTTAACTTTAACGGTTCCAGAAAGCTTCCCTGCCATGAATTACTTTTTGGCCTTACGGAAGCCTGCGACGGATGTCCGATCCAAAAAACCCTGAGTGACGGTATAAGCAGAAGCACAGTAATACGGCACAGCAACAAAAGCAAGCAGAAAACCTGGTATGAAATCAGTGTGTACCCAGTAAAAAACAGCAAGGGCGAAGTTGTAAAGCTTATTCACGATATACGCGACGTCAATGCACGTATTCAGGCCGAGCGTTTTTTAGAGCACAAAGAAAAATTCAATGAGCTCATTCTCGATTTGGCAGCACACTATGTAAACAGCAGCTACAACCGGATAGGATCCTGCCACAAGGCTGTATTAAAGAAAACCGGTCTTTTTATCGGGGCACAATGGGCGCAAATCCACATTCTAGACAGAGAAAAAACGGACTCCCTGAAAAAAACCAGCTGGCAAAAAACCACAAACAGTTTTAGTTCAGCCATAATAAAAAGACCTGAAAACTGCCAAGACCTGATCAAATCTTCAGGCAAAAACAATATTAGGATTTTACAGGGCGAGAACTTGCAGGATTTCTTCCAACACTTTCACACCCATACTCCTGAAAATACGGATACAATTGTTTGCCTCCCATTATCCAACAAAAAAGAAGTTATTGGTTTCCTGATGTTTGGCCTGTCAAATATTAAAAAAGAATGGAAGGAACAAAATATCCCATTACTTCAGATACTGACCCAGATTGTCAGTAATGCGGAAAACAGAATAATTACAGAACAAAATTTACAGAACATCGAGCAAAAATATAAGCTGTTGTTCGAAAACGCTCCGATAGGGGTATTTCAATCAGTTCCCGGAGGACATATACTTGAGTATAATGAAGAAGTTGCACGCATTGGCGGGTTCAACTCCCTTGAAGAAGCTCAAAAACAAAATGCGCAATTTTTTGATTATATTGAGAATCCGGAGGAGCATCAACAAATTAAAAAAGAGCTCAAAGAAAAGCGGGAAATCAAAAACAGGCAAATAAAAATTAAAAGGCCTGACGGGAAAACACGCTGGGTTTATGTTAATATGCGGTTATCGTATAAAGAGACACACAAAAAAGATTTGGTTGATGGGTTTGTAATTGATATCACAGATCAAAAAACTGCTGAACGCAAAATCCGTGAAGCCTTAGAAAAGCTCCGCGAACTCAATGATTTAAAAACCAATTTTGTTTCAATGGTTAGTCATGAGTTGCGTACGCCCCTGGCGGGAATACGTTCCAGCACTGATATTATCAACCATTATGTGGCTGATATTGATGAAGAAAAGAAGAGGAATATTTTAAAGCATAATGGCTACATTAAAAATGAAATTGACCGGCTGATTCAAGTGATGGAAGATGTACTGCTTATTGGAAAAATAGATGCCGAAAACACGAACATAAAATATGACGAGCTGGATGTCTTTGAATTGATCAAGAATTTGGCAGAAATGAATTTCTCTAACCAAAAGGACAAAAGGACCCTTCAAATAAAAAGCCTGGGAGCGCCTTATAACATCAATGGGGATAAAAATCTTTTAACACAGGTTTTTAACAATTTGATATCCAATTCTTTTAAATATTCTCAAGACAAGAAAGCACCTGAAGCCCAAATTGATTTCAGGCAAAAAAATGAGGTTTGCGTCAGAATAACAGATTACGGCATTGGGATCCCAGAAGATGAGTCGGATAAAATATTCGACAGTTTCTATCGTGCCGCAAATGTGAGCAATATTTCAGGTACCGGGCTGGGCATGCACATTGTAAAAAGAAACTTGCTGCGACATGGCGGAAGAATCCGCGTAAAAAGCTGTGAAGGAAAAGGCTCCACATTTATTATTAACCTGCCGAAAGCGCCAAAACAACAATAATGGAAAAAATCCTTGTCATAGAAGACGAAGCCATAATCCGGGAAAATATTGCTGAGATACTCAGGATATCCGGCTACGAAAGCTTACAGGCCGATAATGGCTTTGTAGGCGTACAACAAATTCTGGAACACAAGCCCGATCTTGTAATTTGCGATGTTATGATGCCCCGGCTAAATGGATATCAAGTATTGGAAACCATCCGAAAATCGAGTGAAACAGCTACGATCCCCTTCATTTTTTTAACAGCAAAAGCATCACCCGAAGACATCAGAAAAGGCATGAGCCTGGGCGCAGATGATTATCTGACAAAACCTTTTTCGCGCGATGAACTGATCGGCGCTGTTGAAAGCAGGCTGGAAAAGCAAAGGATGCACAAACAGGATATAAACCAAAAAATTGAGGCTTTTAAAAGCCAAATTGGGGATGTATATTCACATGAACTGAACACTCCTCTGAATGGAATCCTCGGGATGTCGGAGCTCCTTTTATACTACTTTGATGAGTTTGACAAAAGCGAATTAAAAAAAATGATCCGGACAATACACCATTCCGGCAAACGCCTCCAGCATATTACAGATAATATGTTGTTCTATTTTCAGAGCCTGCAAAAGCCCGGTTTTCTAAAAAGCGCTCCCGGGGAAGAAACAGAATGCATCCATTATGAAAACTTTTTAATGCAGCTGGCAAAACAATATAATCGCGACAAAGACTTACAAATTAGTATTGATTGCGAAAGCCTGCCGTTATCAAAAAAACTGCTCGACAAAATTATCTATGAATTGACAGACAATGCTTTCAAGTTTAGTGAAAATGGAAGCCCTGTGCAAATATCAATAACAGAAGACACTCAAAGATACACACTTAATGTAAAAGATAATGGGTACGGCATACGTGAAGACCAAACAAGCAAAATCAAATCATTTGTGCAGTACGACCGCAACGAAAGGGAACAACAAGGCCTCGGTCTTGGCCTGTATTTATGCCGGCAGATCTTCATTGAAAACAATATCGGGTTTAATATTTTGAGCCATTTGAGCCAGGGCACAGAAATTATTGTTACCTGGAAAAAGGATAAGAAATCACAATAAGTTGCCAATAAGAAAGTTATATGTCTTTGGCATATTGTGAAATTATCATGGAATATGCCCTGAGAAAATGCAAAAACATTGTTGCACAGCAATATAGAGGAGAGAGAAAGAAACTTCCCTTTTTTTTGCTCCAACCTGCAAGAATATGTATTTTTGCCCTCAATGAAAAATAACTATATGAAGCGCTTACTTATTATTGCTATCGCACTGCTTATCACAGCACCGATATTTGCACAGGATCAGGAAGAAAAGCAGCCTTATCGCCGCTATAGCATTGGTCTTGAATTTTTTAACGATATATGGATGGACTTGCCCGATAATGTAGATCCAAGTTGGCTCAACAGGGGTGTCAGCGTACTGTTCACTTATAACATAAAGACCAAAATCAATAAAGTTCATTTCTCTCCCGGATTGGGGATAACTTCCCGAAATCTTTATGCCGGAGCACTTCCGGAAAGCACCAGTGCCGGAACAACATTCATCAATTATGCCGACAGCCTTGATTATGATAAAGCCAAAACCAACATCAATTATCTCGATATTCCATTAGAACTCCGGTATGATCCGGGTGATTGGCATTTTGCCCTTGGATTCCGTTTCAGCTACAAATTATCGGCACACACAAAATACAAGGGTCAAAACCCTGAAGACACAAGCGAAGAAATTGATATTAAAAAATACAATATTGAATTCCTGCAGCCTTGGATGCTGGGTGCCAGTGCCCGCATTGGATATCGTTGGGTACACCTTTCTGCATACTACAGCTTATCAAAATTGTTCAAAAGTGATCTGGGGCCACAAATGTATCCTATTTCGGTAGGTATTACTTTTATGCCATTTAAATATCATTAAAAAGACATTCAAATAAAATTGGGAACCGGGCTTTTGTCCGGTTTTTTTGTTCCTCAAAAAAGATAAAATGAAGCAAACAAGACGGTAAAACCCAGCAGATAACCACCATAAACCTGTGCCTGGCTGTGCGCTTTAAGCTTTAAGCGGGCAAAACCAGTAAATCCGGCAAAGGCAACCAGCCAAACCAACACATGCATCACCGGGAGGCCATAAAGCATGGCCATACCCACAAAAGCTCCGGCCGCCGCACCCATTGCAGCCATATGCACACTGATCTTCCAAATAAAATTAATTAGCAAAATGCTTATAATTAGCACTGTAGCGCCACTTATATAAATAAAAAAAACATCCGGGAGTTTTAGTTCCGAAAACAGATAATACGTCAAATAATAAAAAACCGACATCATAATATAAGGAAAAACACGCTCTTCTTTATTGGGCATATGCAGCGAGCTGATCATGCCCCGCCATTTAAAAAACAGCATCAACAGTGCGGGAAAAACACAGGTGTTCAGAAGCACAATGGCCGCAATAAACCATTTCGCTTCGGGGGTTAAAATCAGGACGAAATAATATTCCTGCTGAAATATAAGTATGAGGGTGAACAAAGGCACGAAAAGCGGATGAAAAATCCATGAAATGATTTTAGCTGCCCTGCTTTCGATTTGATCCAAAGGCATAATCAGAGGGTTTTGCGCAGGCGTGCTACCGGAATATTAAGCTGTTCGCGGTATTTAGCAATGGTTCGGCGAGCAATATTATAGCCTTTCTCTTTAAGAATGGCCACAAGTTCCTGATCGGTAAGCGGGCTTGTAGAATCCTCTGCTTCAACACAATCCTGGAGTATTTTTTTGATTTCCCGGGTTGAAACCTCCTTGCCCGATTCGGTTTGCATGGATTCGGAGAAAAAGCTTTTCAGCAGAAATGTGCCAAAAGGCGTCTGCACATATTTGGAATTGGCCACACGGGAAACCGTTGAAATATCGAGGCCAACTTTTTCAGCAATATCTTTCAGGATCATGGGGCGCAAACGCGTATCATCACCGCTCAGGAAATACTCGTGCTGATAATCCATAATGGCTTTCATACAAACATAAAGGGTGTTCTGCCTTTGCTTTATTGCGTCAATAAACCATTTTGCCGAATCCACTTTTTGTTTGATAAACATCAATGCCTCTTTTTGTTTTTTGTCTTTCTTCCCTTTTCTTCCGGCAAAATCCTCCATCATTTCGGTATAGGTACGGCTCAGGCGGAGTTCCGGTGTATTGCTTGAATTCAGGCTCAGCTCAAGCTCACCATCATTATTGTTGATGATAAAATCGGGAATGATATATTGATTGGTTTTAACGGTTTCGCTCAATGAATTGCCCGGTTTTGGGTTGAGCTTCAAAATTTCGGCAATTCCGTCTTTCAGCGCTTCTTCCGATATTTTTGATTTACGCAGTATTTTCTCGTAATGTTTTTTGGTAAACTCATTGAAATAACGCCCAATCAACAACTTAGCTACTTTTACCGCTTCAGTTTCCGGTTTACGTTTCAGTTGGATCATGAGGCATTCCTGAAGGTTCCGCCCACCAACACCGGAAGGGTCAAATTGCTGGATAATTTGCAAGACCGTCTCCAGCTCTTGTTCAGTGGCACTGATATTTTGGAGGAAAGCCAGGTCATCGACCATAGCATCGAGTGCTCGCATCAGGTAACCAGCATCATCAATATTGCCGATAATATGTTCCGCAATTTGCTTTTGCTTTTCACTGAGCCCATACATGCCCAGCTGGTTACGGAGCAGTTCGTGGAAGGATGTCCCGGAAGCAAAAGGCACTTCGCGATGTTCGTCATCGGCGCTGTGGTTATTTGCGTTCATTCGGTAGGCCGGGATGTCGTCATCGTCAGGAATATAATCTTCGAAGCTGAACTCATCATCGCTATTGGGGTCATTTTCATGATTTTCATCATGATCCTGATCAGAATGATCCTCCTGCGACTGGTCGGAATTATCGTTATTGCTCTGATCTTCCAGTGCGGGGTTTTCCTCGATTTCCTGCTTTATGCGCTGTTCAAGGGCTACAGAAGGGATCTGCAACAGTTTCATAAGCAGAATCTGCTGAGGCGAAAGCTTTTGTAGTAATTTTTGTTGTAGCCTTTGATTTAACATTGTATTCTATCGTTTAACGGCCTGCCACAGGCATTGCCAGCGATTTCAAATGTACATATAATTCGTGATATAGCAAGGAAAAGCGGCAAGAAAAAGCGTAACGGAACGATTTTTGATTGCCGCAGAATCCTGTCTGATTTAAAATTCAGCATTTTGCGGTGTACGTGGGAATGGAATCACATCGCGGATGTTGCCCATACCTGTCACGAAAAGCACCAGGCGCTCAAATCCCAACCCAAATCCGCTATGGGGCACGGTTCCGTATTTACGGATATCAAGATACCACCACATTTCTTCTTCAGGTATATTCATTTCTTCCATGCGTTTCAGAAGCACATCCAGTTTTTCTTCACGCTGCGACCCTCCGATAATTTCACCGATCTTCGGGAAAAGCACATCCATTGCACGAACGGTTTTTCCGTCTTCGTTCATTTTCATGTAAAACGCCTTGATATCCTTGGGATAATCGGTGAGGATAACGGGTTTATTAAAATGCTCTTCAACGAGATAGCGTTCATGTTCAGATTGCAGGTCAACGCCCCATTCCACAGGAAATTCAAACTTTTTGCCAGAAGCTTTCAGGATTTCAACCGCTTCAGTATAAGATTTCCGTTCAAATTTATTGTTCAAGATAAACTCAAGGCGTTCGATCAGTCCTTTATCGATCAATTTGTTCAGGAACTCCAGGTCTTCGCGGCAATTGTCCATTGCGTATTTGATCAGATATTTCAGGAAATCTTCGGCCAGGTCCATATCGTCCACAATATCGTAAAAAGCCATTTCGGGTTCGATCATCCAGAACTCAGCCAGGTGACGCGGAGTGTTTGAGTTTTCGGCACGGAAAGTAGGTCCAAAAGTATAAACCTGCGAAAGGGCCGTAGCCCCCAGTTCTGCTTCGAGCTGACCGGAAACCGTAAGATTGGTTTCGCGCCCGAAGAAATCGCGTGAATAGTCAATTTTTCCTTCTTCGTTGCGTGGAGGGTTTTCGGCATCGAGTGCAGAAACGCGGAACATTGCCCCGGCTCCTTCCGCATCCGAACCGGTAATCAGTGGCGTATGCAGATAATAGAAGCCATTATCATTGAAATACTTATGAATGGCATAGGCCAGCGCATGGCGAATCCGGAAAACGGCTCCAAAAGTATTGGTACGAAACCTCAGGTGCGCAATACTGCGGAGAAATTCCATGCTGTGCCCTTTTTTCTGCAAAGGATACGTATTGGGATCAGAAGTACCATAAAGCTCCAGTTCTTCCACTTGAATTTCGACAGACTGGCCTTTGCCCTGTGAGGCTACAAGCTTTCCATTTGCAGAGATACTGCTGCCGGTTGTGATATTTTTCAGGAGCTCTTCATCAAATGAAGGCACATCAACAACCAATTGGATATTATGAATTACAGAGCCATCGTTCAATGCAATAAAGGCCACGTTTTTGTTGCCGCGCTTGGTGCGCACCCAGCCTTTTACATTCACTATCCTTTCATCTCCTTCTGATTTCAACAAATCAGCAATTTTACTTCTTCTCAGTTCGCTCATATCCTATATTCTAAAATTTTGAATTGCAAAAATAAATACTTTTCCATGAAACCGCAGCGAAATACAATGCTACCCCGGAAATTAATATAAAAAACACTGGAGAAGTTTCAATCTGATCCTTCTTAATCTGCTTTACTCATGAAATTTCACCATGAGCACATTCGAAAAGCTCAGCGACCAAGCTTAAAACGCAATAAGAGAAAGGGAGCGCAGATTTTTGGCGCACAGGAATAGCTACGGCTATTCCTGTGCGCCAAAAAAATAGCATTCTTTTCTACTGCAGCAGTTTGGGCGCGTAATAGAATATTTTGTGAATTATTCAGGTTAAACTACAAATCTGTTTTCGCAATATTTTTTTCTCTATGCTATGGCATAGAATATTTTAATATCTTAGATGCATCAAGCCCTCACAAAATGAAAACACAAAATCAAAAGGAAGTTATAGCAGGATTATTTTTAGATCAGATAATAGATTTAAGCGCAATTGAAAAGCTTTTAAAAAGCAGTTATACGATTAACAATCTTCCTTCTGCTTTGCTCGACAAGCACAACAATTTACGCATCAGCATTGGGTTTTCGAAGCTTTGCGCAAATTTTTTTCGCAAAAACACGGACACCTTAATTCGTTGCCGCCAAAGCGACAGCACAATTTTACATGAAATAAGCGCAGGCAATCATGAGCACATTATGTACAACTGCAAAAATGGCTTAACAGAGGTTGCATTTCCTATTATTGTGAACAACACGCATATCGCCACACTTTTTTTCGGACAGTTTTTCATTGAGGGGAAAAAACCAGCGCCATCGTTTTATACAAATATCATTAAAAACCATGGTTTCGATGATGAGGGCTTTATGCAGGCACTGGCCGATGTTCCGGTTTATACGGAGGAGCAGCTCAGCCATATTGTGTCATATTTTCAGGGCTTGCAGTTGCTTATAAACGAAATGGCGAAAAATGGGCTGCAGGAAGAGCTGAAAAAGCATGTTGATGAAGAAAATAAAAACTTTTCAGAAATAATACCCGAAGAAATATGCAATGATGCCAACAAACTTCATCTCTTGTTAAAAAAAGAAATAAAGACACGAAATGAACAAGAAAACGAGCTTTTGGCTGCGAATGAGGAACTGCAGGCCGAAATTGAAGAACGCTCTGTTACGGAAGAAGAACTGCGCTCCCTAACAGAAGAGCTGCAGGAAGAAATAGATCTGAGGAAAGAAACCGAACAACAACTCAGGAAAATACAAAAAGACCTCAAAGAGCGGCTAAAGGAGATGAACTGCCTTTATCAAATCCATGAATTTGCCCATGACCCAAAAATCAGCAAAGAGCAACTTTACCGCAAGGCGATACAAGTTATCCCACCCTCCTGGCTCAGGCCGGAACTAAGCTGTGTACGGATAAAAGATAATGATATTGAGCTTAAAAGCGACAATTTCCGTCTTACGGCAAATACCATAAAAACAACTTTTTCAGATTCAGGCCAAATTGAAATTGGTTATCTCGATGATACAGCCTTTGACCCTTTTCTACCTGAAGAAAAAAGCCTGTTAAAAGCAATTGCCCGCATTTTTGACGACTCATTACAACAGAAGGAAACAGAAAAAAAACTGGCAACCAGCAAGGACCGCTATGACCTCGCCACAAAAGCATCTAATACAGGCATTTGGGACTGGTTAGTCAGTTCGGATACTGTTTTTTATTCGGATGTTTGGAAAGCTCAGTTAGGCTACAAACCCGACGAGCTGGAAAACAAATTTTCAAGCTGGCAAAAATTGCTGCATCCCGAAGATTACGACCGCATGCATCAGGAAGTAGATAGCTATTTAAGCAACCCTGCCGGATATTTTACGGCTGAATTCCGGATGAGACACAAAAACGGTACGTACCGATGGATCTACAATCAGGCTGAATCCTTCCTCGACAATGATGGAAAAGTAATCCGGATGATAGGTGCCCACAGCGATATCACCGGGCGCAAACTATCCGAAAACCTTCTGAAGGAAAGTCAGGAAAGACTAAGGATGTCGTTGGAAATCAATGAATCTTCCGTATTTGAAGACGATTTCAAAAGCGGAAAAATGATTTGTTCCCCTGAGCTTTTTAAATCCCTTGGCTATTCAGAAGATGAAGTGCCCAAAAGCATTCAAGGTATGACAGAATTGATGCACGCGGATGACGTACCTGCGGTCATGGCTGCTGTTCAGGATCATTTCAGTGGCAAAACAGAACACTATCATGCCGAATTCCGCATGAAAACCAAATCGGGCGATTGGGAATGGGCAGATGGAAGAGGCCGGGTAACCAAAAAAGATAAACAGGGGAATCCCCATATATTGATTGGCATCAGCCGGAATATTTCTCATAAAAAGAATTACGAGTTAAAACTGGCCGACAGTGAGCGCCGCTTTCGCCAATTGGTTAAAACGACTTCCAGTATCATATGGTTTACCGATGCCAATGGTCTGGTTAACGACAGGAACACATCCTGGGAAGACTTTACGGGGCAAGATTTTACAACATATAGGGGTGCAGGATGGCTGCGCGCCGTGCACCCCGAGGACCGTACACGCACACGAATAGCATGGAATAAATCCATAAAAAGCAGAAGCCCTTTTGAGATACGGCACCGCCTTAAGCACAAATCGGGCCGGCACCTGTTTATGAGCGTAAAAGCTGTACCTATTTTAAATAACAAAGGCTATATTAAGGAGTGGATTGGTGCCCACACCGATATCGCCAAAGAAATGAATGCACAAAAAGAACTCGAAAAAAGCGAAAGGAACTATAAGAACCTTTTCAACAACCTGCACGCCATTGTCGAAAACAAAGAAATTGCCATTTGGTCTGTAAACCTCAATTTTGAAATCCTGACGATCAATACATATTCGAAAAGTATTTTTCAAAAAGCGTTTGGCATCGAATTAGAGGTGGGCGATCCGGCCTTAGAAAAGCTTCCCGCGGCGCATGACACCATAAAAACCCGATGGAAAGAATTTTATCTGAGCGCATTTTCGGGCAAGATCTTTAAAACAGAGCTGACATTAGAACTTGACAAACAAATCAAATATTTTGAGTTTAGCCTAAACCCAATTCAGGAAGAAGGTTTAGTAAACGGCGCCGTAGTTTTTGCAACCGACATCAGTGAAAAACATATGGCCAACCAAAAGCTGAAACAAAGCGAGGAACTGCACCGTAATATTTTTGAATCTGTTACAGATGGCCTCATTATTTTCAGACCAAAGGGAACAATTACTGAAGCTAACCCAGCGGCAACCCGTATTTTTGGTTATAGCCATGATGAGATGCTCAATTTTTTGGAAGACAATCCTTGGCTGAAATCTATTAATACCGACCTCACGAAAAACCAAAACAAGCTCAGGGACGGTCAAATTATTCATTGGGAAAAAGATATTCGGCACTCAAAGGGTCATTTTATTAAAATAGACATAAATGCAATTGGTATCAATTTCAGGGGAAAAACCCATATCATGGCCGTTGTACGTGATGTTAGCGTGCTTAAATCAGCACTAAAAAGCATCGAAACATTTTTTGAAGTAAATCCCGACCTTTTATGCACTCTTGATCAGGAAATGAAAATTGAAAACCTGAACCCGGCCTGGAAAAAATCTCTGGGATTTCCGCTTATAGAAATTAAGGGCACCGCTTTCCATGAGTTTTCGCATGAAGATGACCGGGAATTTATCACACAAAACCTAAAATCACTCAACGAACTTAATAAATCATGCAATTATGTTTGCCGGTTTAAAACCTCCGACAACAGCTACCGCTGGTTAAATTGGTATGCAGTAATTGAGGAAGACAAAATTTATGCCGCTGCCAGCGATATCACCGAAATCAAAACAACGGAGCTACACTTGAAAGAAACCCTGGAACGCCTGCGTGAATCCAACAAAGAACTGGAACAATTTGCTTATATCGCTTCGCACGACCTCCAAGAGCCCCTACGTATGGTGTCCAGTTTTCTTCAGTTGCTCGAAAAAAGATATTCAGAAAAACTTGATGAGCGTGGGACAAACTATATCAGTTATGCCGTTGACGGTTCAAACCGTATGCAGCAGTTAATCAAAGACCTACTCGCTTTTTCCAGAATTGGGACGCGCGGCAAAGAGTTTGAACCTACAGACTTAAATGCCGTATTGGAGCAGGTAAAAAAGAACCTACATGCCAGTATTGAACAAAGTGGTGCAATAATTAAAACCACTAAACTCCCACAGATCCATGCCGACGCAACACAAATTGTCCAATTACTGCAAAACCTGATTGGAAATGCGATAAAATTTCAAGGGAAAAACCCGCCGATAATCCGTATTTCCACAAACAGAACACGTAAATACCACGAAATACTTGTAACAGACAACGGTATAGGAATCAGCAAGGAATATACACAAAGGATATTTGAAATTTTCCAGCGCCTGCATACCCGCGATGAATATGAGGGAACCGGTATAGGACTGGCAATTTGTAAAAAAATTATGGAGCGGCACAATGGAACCATAAACCTTGAGTCAATTCTGGGCACAGGAAGCACTTTTATCCTTAGATTCCCAAAAAACAAAATACACTGATTATATGAAAGCAAAAATCCTTTTGGTAGAAGACAGTCCCGGCGATATAATATTAACACGGGAAGCCCTGGACGAACACGAAATAGAACACGAACTGTTTGTTGTAAACGATGGCAACGAAGCAATGTCGTTTTTAAAAAATCATAGCCCCTACAAACAAAGTCCCCGACCGGATATTGTTATTTTGGATTTGAACCTGCCCCGAAAAGACGGGCGCCAGGTTTTGAAAGAAATAAAATCTGATTATAAGTTAAAATCTATTCCCGTTATCGTCCTCAGTACTTCCGATAACGACACAGATATAGCCATGTCGTACCGAAACCATGCAAACTGCTATATTACAAAGCCAATGGATTTTGACAGATTCTCAAAAGCTGTAAAATCCATTCAGGATTTTTGGATTGGAACTGTTTCATTGCCCCCAAAATAATCATAACATCTTAAAAATATTTTATTAGATTTGTAGCTGGAAGGAGAGAAAAATGAAATCCAATAGTAAACTTAGGCTTTTGTGCTTTGAAGACAATGATGGCGATTATCTGCTTATCGATGAATATTTAAAGGAAGCTTCCGTGAATTTTGAAGCCCGGCGTGTCCGGCGCCTTTCTGAGGGACTGGAATTATTAACAACTTACCAGCCTGATATTATACTTTTAGATTTAGGCTTGCCGGATTCAGTAGGGATATCAACTTTTGAAAAACTTCATCAGGAGTATCCCGAACAAGCCATTGTTGTGCTCACAGGCCAGTCGGATATTGAAACCGGTCTCAGGGCTGTTCAAAATGGCGCTCAGGATTATATCAGCAAATCGGAAATCAACCCCTCATTTTTATCCCGGGCATTAATGTATGCCATTGAGAGACAGGAACTTAATCGCGAATTGAAAGCAGCAAGGGTTAAAGCCGAAGAATCGGACAAGCTTAAATCTGCTTTTTTGGCCAATATGTCGCATGAACTCCGCACGCCTATGAATGCGATTATTGGTTTTTCGGAATTACTGCAGGCCAGCAGCAATTCCGATAATAAGCAAAAATACACGCAAATCATCATGCAAAATGGAGAGCAGCTGCTCAATCTGATCAATGACATCATCGATATTTCCAAAATTGAAGCAGCTCAAATTAAAATATTTAAAACAGAATTTAATCTCCACCAGTCTCTTAATAACCTTAAAGAAGTATTCCAAAACAATCTGGAAAAAGCCGGCAAATCAGATAACATAAAGCTGCTGTTGTCCCTTCCCGAGCAAATAGTGCGCATGAAAATCAACAGTGATGAACGCAGGATCGCGCAGATTTTGTCTAACCTGTTGAGCAATGCCATAAAGTTTACCGAAAAAGGGATGATCCGTTTTGGCTACAAACTCGAAGCCAACTTAATAAAACTTTTTGTGCGCGATACCGGCGAGGGGATTGAGAATAAAAACCTGGAGTTAATTTTTGAGCGCTTTGGGCAAGCTACCGATAGAGCTGCAATGAAAGGAACAGGGCTCGGTTTGGCGATATCAAAAAATCTCACCGAACTGCTCGGAGGTACTATTTGGGCGGAATCCACGGTAGGGCGCGGAGCCGATTTTTACCTTAGTTTTCCACGTACAATAATCTCCGAATGTACGTCCACAACTTCCGGGGAAGGTCCTGCTCCAATAAATGAAATACCCGACTGGAGCCAAAATACAATATTAATTGTTGAAGATATCGAAGAAAACATGATCATCACCAGCCGTTCGCTCAGGGCAACAAATGTTAATTTACTCAAAACCAGTAATGCAGAAAAAGCCATTGAACTAATTAATAATATTAGCAATATTGATTTGATCCTTATGGATTTACGTCTTCCGGGAATAAACGGCATAGAGGCTAGCAAGAAAATTAAAAAAATCAGGCCCGAAATTCCTATTGTAGCCATAACAGCCCTGACTATGGGCGATGAAGAACGCCAATGCCGCAATGCAGGTTGCGCCGGTTTCCTCACAAAACCCGTAAAACCATCCCGCTTAATCGATTATATACGCCAGTTCATAAAACCGGTTAACGTTTTTTAGGAAAGAAAAATTATTTCACACCCTTCTGATCTGTACTTTAGCCAACAGCTTTCAATTAAAATGAGAACCTGAACATGTGCTATTCAAAAATCAGATCCAAACAAAGGAATAAATCATGAACCGAATTTATTTCATACTGGCATTCAGCATTTTATTTCCTGTTTTTGGTTTGCAGGGGCAAATAATAGAATATTCGGGACGCATACTTGATGAGGAATTTTATCCCCTTTACGGTGCGTTGGTGCGGATTTCAGGAACAGGATTGGCTACCAGTGCCAACGAAGAAGGCCATTTTTTCCTTCCTGTACAAGAGGGTGATACGCTGATCATTTCACACTTAGGATATCTTCCTGCATTACAAGCTATTACACAAACCGATAGTAATAAAAGGGCTTTTGGAATCACTACATTGAAAAAAACCGTTTACGAACTTCAAACGGTGGACATTTTTCCCTGGCCGGAAACTTATCAGGAGTTTAAACAGGCTTTTATACAATTACAATTGGAGGAAGAAAAAATGGCCGAGATCAATATTCCCGGAATTCCCAAAAGCATACCCCAACTGAGTGATGACCGTTATGGCGTTGCTGTCGGCGGTCCGGTTCAACTGGTGTACAATTTGTTTAGCAAAGAAGTGAAAAGGCGCAAACGCTTTTTCGAAAACATCAAACGGGAAAAATATTACGACCGTATCAGCCTGAGATACAACCGAGAACTTGTATCACGCATCAGCGGGCTAAAAGACCCTCTCCAAATTGACCGCTTTATGAAGTTTTGCGCGCTGGATGAACAATTCATCCTTCGCTCCAGTGATTACGACATCTATTTTGCGATCCTGAGCTGCTGGCGTACCTGGCCCGAAAACGAAAATACAGACAGCATTCCGGATATTCGCTAAATTTTCTTAATTTTCCCCCTCAAAGGACAATTCATGATTCGGAAGATATTTTTTTTTCTGGTAATTTCAATTTGTATTGCTTTTTCCCTCAATGCGCAGGAAAAAAACACCGAAGACGGCTATCGTGTTTTTTACCATTCCAATGGGAATAAATCCAGCGAAGGTGTTTTACGCAATGGCAAGCCCGATGGTTATTGGAAAAACTACAGTGAAGAAGGATTCCTCATTTCGGAAGGAAACCGAAAAGATTTCCTTCTGGATTCTATCTGGAAATTCTACAATGACAGCAGCCGGCTGATCCTTGAGATAAATTATTCCAAAGGCAGGAAAAACGGATGGCGGGTCGAATACAGTGCGGAAGAAATCATACGCACCTATTTTCTGGACGACATAAAAGACAGCATTACAGAAATCTTATACCCGGGCGGGCAGCTTAAAGTGGAAATTCCTTATGAGGACGGCCTGGAAAACGGAATGGGCAAGGAATACGATACCAAAGGTTTGATTATCAGCGTAATTACATACAAAAAGGGATATAAAATAAAACACGAACGTATCAACCGCTACGACCGTGACGGCAAACGCTACGGCCCGTGGAAATTTTTCCGAACAGATGGCAGCCTGAAAGAAGAAGGCACTTATTCGGGGGACCTTAAGCATGGTTTTTTTAAATATTACGACGAAGAAGGGCAGTTCCTGCGCATTGAAAAATATGTTTATGGCGAAATCCAAAAGGAAGCACCCGAAACGGCAAGTCTGGAAATGGTGCGTGAATACTATCCCAACGGAAAACTGAAGCGCATCTTCAGTCAAAAAGACAACGAACAGGAAGGTTTGTTCCGCGAATACGACAGTACAGGGAAACTGAAACAAGCCCGGGTTTTCAGCAAGGGCGCTGTCATTGCTGAAGGCATGCTCGACAAAAGCGGTCAAAAAGACGGCCAGTGGAAGCATTATTTTTCAGATGGCAGCATAAGGGCAAGCGGGAAATACGTGAATGGCAACAAAATCGGAAAGTGGGAATATTTTTACCCAAATGGCAGGCTGGAACAAAAAGGGATGTACAGCAAAACAGGAAAACCACATGGTGAATGGCTATGGTTTTATCCTTCCGGCAACCTGATGCGCCAGGAAATGTACTGGGGCGGCAAACCCGATGGTATGATGACCGAATACAGTGATTCTGCCACCATTATTGCACAGGGAAATTTCGTGGACGGAAGAGAAGATGGCGAATGGATTTACAACTATAAAACATATTCCGAAAAAGGAAACTTCTCAAACGGGCATAAAGATGAAACCTGGATTGCCACATACAGCAATGGCCATAAAAAATTCACAGGAGAATACTTTGCAGGACTGGCTGAAGGCTGGCACCGATGGTACTGGCCCAACGGCAGGAAAAAACTGGAAGGAAAATACTCCGATGGTTTGAAAACAGGCACCTGGTTTAAATACAACGAAGAAGGACTGCCTGTTATCACCATAACCTATGATAATGGAATTGAAACAAAATACGACGGAGCAAAAATCAAACCTCCTTTTGAAGAATAATAACACAAGCATATGAACATTTCATCCAATTTTGATAGTGGCAACATTATCGTTCAAAAAGAAGACGGTCACGGCAGTTTTTGGCTGAACATCCGTAAAGACACACAAAGTGATCATTTTCAATGGTTTCATTTCCGCCTGAACGGAGCACGTGGCGTTGAATGCCAGCTGGTAATTACAAATGCTTCCGAAGCTTCATACCCTGAAGGATGGGAAGATTATGATGTGCGCGCTTCCTACGACCGCGAAAACTGGTTCAGTGTCCCTACAACTTATGAGGAAGGAAAACTGATCTGGCATTTCAAACCCGAGCACGACTCCGTTTTCTTCGCTTATTTTGCTCCATACAGCTATGAGCGCCATCTCGGACTGATCCACAGTTCGCAGCATTCACCGGATTGCCGCCATAAAGTTTTGGGACAAACCCACGAAGGACGTGACCTCGACATGCTGGTTGTGGGCAATCCAAAAGCCAAAAGGAAAATTTGGGTCGTGGCACGCCAGCATCCGGGCGAAGCAATGGCCGAATGGTTTATGGAAGGTTTCATTGACCGCCTGATTGACGACAGCGATCCGGAAAGCCTGGTTTTATTGAAAAATGCCGTTTTTTATCTGGTTCCCAACCTCAATCCCGACGGGGCCATTGCCGGAAACCTGCGCTGCAACACGCTGGGAACAAACCTGAACCGCGAATGGGCCGCGCCATCAAAAGAGAAAAGCCCGGAAGTTTATTATTTGATGAAAGAAATGGACAAAATTGGTTGCGACCTCTTCCTTGATATCCATGGCGATGAAGGCTTGCCTTATAATTTTGTTTCGTCGATTGAAGGCATTCCATCATTTGACAAAAGGCTCAAAAATCTTTTGGATAAATTCCTGAACAAATGGAAAGAATGCAGTCCTGATTTCCAGACCAGGCACGGCTACCCAAAGAACAAAGCCGGCGAAGCAAATTTAAGTGTGGGTTCCAAACAAATTGGCGAGCGTTTTAAATGCCTGAGCATGACCATCGAAATGCCGTTCAAGGACAATGCCGACCTGCCGGATGAATACAGCGGCTGGTCACCGGAGCGAAGCATGAACCTGGGTAGAGGGATTTTGTTCCCGATCCGGTCGGTATTGAGGGAATTGAGATAATGAGAAAAATAAGCTTTTCCAAAGCATTGATCTTTGGAAAAGCTTATTAAGATTAATGGCCGTGCTTCAGCAAGCCCATCAAATAATCTCCATAACCACTTTTGAGTAAGGGTTGGGCAATTTCTTCCAGTTTGGCCGCATCGATAAAACCGTTACTGTAAGCTATTTCCTCGATACAACCGATTTTAAGCCCTTGCCTGTTTTCGATAACTTCCACAAATTGTGATGCCTGGGTCAATGATGTGAAAGTTCCCGTATCCAGCCAGGCTGTACCACGGCTTAAAATACCCACTTTCAGCTTTTTCATTTCCAGGTAAACCTTGTTTACATCCGTGATTTCGTATTCACCACGTGCGCTGGGTTTCAGGTTTTTAGCAATATCAACCACCTGGTTATCATAAAAATACAGTCCGGGAACGGCAAAATTGGATTTCGGCTGTTTTGGTTTTTCTTCAATGCTCAGAACATTTTGTTCCTCATCAAAGTCCACCACACCATATCGATGAGGATCATTCACGTGATAAGCAAAAACAACTCCTCCATCCGGATCGGCACATTCTTTGAGAAGCTCCCGCAAACCCCGGCCATAAAAGATATTATCGCCCAAAACAAGGCTGACTTTATCGTTGCCAATAAATTCTTCGCCAATCACAAAAGCCTGCGCCAGTCCGTTGGGCACTTCCTGAAGGGCGTATTCAAAATTACAGCCCAAACGGCTGCCATCACCAAGCAAGCGCTCAAAATTTGGTAAATCATGAGGTGTGCTGATAATCAGCACATCACGAATTCCCGCCATCAATAAAATGGACAAGGGATAATAAATCATGGGTTTGTCATAGATGGGCATGAGCTGCTTGCTCACAGCAAGGGTCAATGGATGGAGGCGCGTGCCGCTACCGCCGGCAAGAATAATACCTTTCATAATTATTTGTTTTAATTTTTGGGTCCGTTCAAATTAGAAATCGACTCTGATACCTGAACAAATATACAAAAAACGAACTACTTTTTCTCTTCCACCTCCACATCATCACTGAGTTCGTTTCCATCGAATATCTCCAGATAGGGTTTCTCAAAATTCTTATTGGTAAGATATTTATCTGCCGACAACAAAATTGATGGCAGCAAAAACATATTGGAGAATAATGCCACAAACAAGGTAAAGGAGACCAGATAGCCCAGCGATTCGGTGCCGCCAAAGGATGAAAGGATGAAAATAGCAAAACCGAAAAACAGCACTACCGATGAATAGATCATGGAATAACCGGTTTCGCGCAGCGCCATAATCACGGATTTTTGTATTTCCCAATTATTCCACTGCAACTGTAAACGGTAGCGGCTCAGGAAATGAATGGCATTATCTACCGAGATACCCAGCGCAATACTGAATATCAAGATAGTACTGGGTTTTATCGGTATATCGAGATAGCCCATAAGAGCTGCGGTCATAATCTGCGGAATCAGGTTGGGCACCAGCGAAATAAGCACCATACGGAAAGAAGTAAAAAGGAAGGCCATCAGAATAGTAATGACCACAATTGCCAGAATCAGGCTTTGAAAAAGGTTTTTTGCAAGATAATTCGTGCCGGTAAGGAAAGTTACGCTGGTTCCGGTAATCACGACATCGTATCTTTTCGGTGAAAAAATAGAATCGATTCGGGGGCGGATTTCATCGGTCAATGCCTGGATTTCTTTAGTGCCGATATTCGCCATCTGCACACTTACACGAATCGTTTGATAGGTAGTATCGACAAAATTATCCAGCAGGCTCTTGCTTCCGGTTTGCATATCTTTAGGAATGTATGATGCAATGAAGTTCAGTTCATCACGCGATGGGACATTGTAAAAGGATTCCTTTCCGCGGAAAAACGCCTGTTTTCCAAATTTCACAACTTCCACCACCGAAAGTGGTTTACTGAGCTGCGGATATTGCTGCAGCATATTCTGCAATTTATCCACACGTTTCAGCACGCTTTGTTTCATCGCCCCTTTTGGCTTTTTTGTATCGATGGTGATTTCAAGGGGCATCACGCCTTTAAAGTGCTTTTCCAGGAACATCAAATCACGGTAAAGCTGGTGGTTTTGCGGGATTTCGTCCACCACTTTTCCGGTAGTCGTAAGCCTGCTGATCCCAAAGCCGGCAGCCACCAAAGCCACAAGGGTAAACGCATAAATCAATCTGCGGCGGTTTTGAACCGTCCAGCTGATTTTATCGAGAATACGGTTAACGAACCCTCCATTCAGATGCTGGATATGGCGCAGTTTTGGCGGAGGCAAATAGCTAAAAAAGGTTGGGATCAAAAACAGGGACAGCAAATAAACCGCTAAAATATTGAGTGAAGCAACAATACCAAATTCCACCAGCATTTTATTTCCAGTGATTGTAAAAGCTGCAAATCCGGCCGCAGTAGTGGCGTTGGTCAGAAAGTTTGCGTTGCCAATGCGTAAAATAACTCGTGCCAGCGCTTTAACTTTATTTTGATGCTCGCGGTATTCATCATGATATTTATTAAGAAGAAAAATACAGTTTTCAACACCAATTACAATGATAAGCGGCGGTATAATTCCGGTGAGCAAGGTAATTTTAAACCCAAAAAGGCCAATCGTTCCCAATGCCCAAACCACACTGATAATAACAATTATGATGGGAAAAATTGTGGCTATGAAAGAGCGGAAGAAAAACATTAAAATCAAAGCTGCGACCACAAGGGCCAGCAAGACAAATAAGCGCAGTTCATCTTCGGCCATTTTGGTTGTAATGGTACGTATATAGGGCAATCCCGAATAATGCACTTTTATATTGTGCTCCTTAGCAAATTCATCCAGCTGATCTTTTATGCTGTATATCAAGCCCACACGAGCTTTGGTGTTCAGCATCTGCTTATCCAGCGTAATCATCATCAGGCTTACGCCGGTTTCGCGGTTTTGCAGCAGGCCGTCATAAAAAGGGAGGCTGTTAATGATCTGGTGTATGGAATCCACTTCTGCCTGTGTTTCCGGCCGCTGACTTACAACCGGAAGGAAATCAAATTTTTTGAGGCTGTCGTTCCGGCTTAGATTGTATAAGCGTGCCAGCGAAAGCACTTCTTCGATTCCTTCCTGTTCGCGCAATTGATTCGTAAGATCGTACCATGCCTGGAAATGCTCCAGTTCAAAAAGATCTTCGGTTTCCAAACCAACAAACATCACGGCGCCGTCCTGCCCGAATTTTTCGCGAAACTGCATATAATCCATCCAGGTGCTGTCGTCGTCGGGCAGCATTTGCATCATCTCGTAGGATAATTTTACATTCCGGGCCATATACCCCATAAAAATGGTAATCAATAATGTACTGATTAAGATGGTATTCCGGTTTCTCAGGATTAGTCGGACAAGAAATCTCCACATAAATTTTTCAACCTTAAGAAAATAAATGACAAAAATACGCTTTCTGATCAGACTGACCAATGCTAGCGCGCTTTAAAGCCCGGAATTAACGAATTAATTGTATCGGCCTGTTGTCCTGCACCAAAAAAAGCCCGCAATGCGGGCTTATTCAAATTTGCGTAAGCTTCAATCTGTAGCATGCGGCTTAACTGGCTTTACGTTGGGTGAGGAAAAAATCGCTGAGCGTGATTTCGGTTGTGAAACGCTTGTTTCCGTCCTTATCTTCCCAGCTGTTGGTGGTTAGTTTTCCTTCGACTAAAACTTCCTGCCCTTTTTGGAGGAGCTTTTCAACCAAATTTGCCGTAGCGCCCCAGGCCACAACCTGATGCCATTGTGTTTGCTCAACCCATTCGCCTTTGCGGTTTTTATAACCTTCGTTGGTGGCAATGGGAAACCGGCTTACTTTACGGTCTTCACCAAATACATTTACTTTTGGATTTGCGCCCAGACGGCCGATCAATTGTACTTTGTTAACGAGTGCGTTCATGACTTTAGATTTTAGTTAAACGAATTATGAAACGATTATGCTGCAAAACTAAAGTGGGCACTGCACCCGATTCGGTTATTACAAATTTGCTTGCGTTTGTAGTCGTTGGTAAGTGATTAAAAATGGATATATTACTGTATTTCAGCATTATAAACTAAACGACAATTACTAAGAATATTCATCAAAAAAAGATAGCGGTTGAAAAAACCTTTTATTTCTGGGTTCTACTAGGAATTTCGTGGAAAGACAAAAGTTAAATCTCCTGCAGATTCCTCCTTCCGATAGCTATCGGAATACCTCATGCTTCGGAAACTTTGTCGGAATGACATGTTTTTATGAAGTCAGGAGGCAAATGCGGCGCACTTCGACTTGGTTCGGCTACGCTCACCACAGGACGCTCAGTGACCAAGCCGCATTTGCCTTAAACACCTAATAAACAGCGTCATTCCGATCGGAACAAAGCCAAACGAAGGGATTAAGGCTTTGTCCCGATAGCTATCGGGAGGGAGGAATCTGTTGGAGATCAGATTTTTTATAAATAACCTATCAATATATCTCTGAATATTTTTAATCTCAAAATTATAAATACCCACGAAATTCTTGGTAGAACCTATTTCTGATCGAAGTAATGGCGGATCAGAGCTTCTTCTGCCCGGCTTAACTGCTGTTTTCTGCGCTGTTTTACTATTGCAGCAACTTCCAGAGCTTTATCGATTCGGTATTCCGAAAGGCCGTCTGCACCGCCCCAACTGAAATCGGGTATAAATTTGGGTGGGAATCCTGCGCCAAAAACGTTGGACATCAATCCGATGACACTTCCTGTATTGATCATGGAATTGATTCCTGTTTTGGCATGGTCGGCAACCGTCATCCCCACGAATCGTGAGCCGGTATTCACTTCTTTTCCTCCTGCATAGGATTTTACAAAGCCATAATTATTTTTTAAATCGGAATTATTGGAATCAGCACCGAGGTTTACCCATTGCCCGAGGTAGGCATGGCCGAGAAATCCTTCATGTTTCTTGTTGGAGAATGAGTGGACAATGCTTCCTTCCACTTCGCCACCCATTTTACACACCGGGCCAATGGATGCCGCCTGATAAACTTTGGAGCCAATACTGATCTGGCTTTCATCACCGATATAAACCGGACCTTCGATCACGGCATTGGGTTTAATAGTCACATTTTTACCGATATAAACCGGGCCATCCTCGCCATTGATCACACAGCCCGGATAAATTTTACTGCCTTCATCAATAAAAATGCGGTCGTAATGCAGCACATGCGCGCCCACATAAACTTCGCCTTTGATGCCCTGCTTCCCAAGCAGGTTGAAATCATTTTCAATTTCAGCGGCATTCATGCCTGTTAAATCCCAGGAGTAGGATGCCAATTTATGTTCGCTCGCCGCCGACATCAGACCTTCCGTATTAAAAACTGCCAAACCTTCTTCGTTGAAACGGATTTTTGCCGTTTCTTCAGCTGCCAGATGAATAGCGATAAGATCATCACCGGAACGCAGCTGGCTTCCGGACTTTAAATTAATTATTTCGTCAAAAAGTATATCATTAATTACTGCCCGGGCATTAATGAAAATATAATCATCATCTGCCAGTTGATTAACCTGAGCTTCGGGATTTTGCTCCTGAAAAAGCGGGACAAGTAATGAACGGATCAGATAATCGACCGGTAGTTTGGTACGTTTTTCGAGTTTTTCGCGCATCAAAAGGATGCCACTACGCAAATCAAAAACAGGGCGTAAATAAACCAGAGGGTTAAAGCTATTGTAATGTGAATCTTCGAATAAAGCCAGGCGCATAAAATGTTTCTTAAGTTTTAGATCAAAAAAACCGTCCGATTTGGAACGCAACAAATATATGCAAAAAGATGAATATCAGGACTTATTCTTACTTAATCTAAACATAAAGATATAGTTAAAATGAAAAGTCACATTTTCTCATAAAGAATTTCATAATTTTGAGGCCAAATGCACGCAAATGAATTAAAACCATACTGCTATGACTGAACAAGAAATTTTAATGAACCCAAATCCGCTGGTTCGTTTCCTCAAGAAACCTGCAGCAGAGTTTACTAAAGTAGATATCATTTCCTATATCGAGGCCAATAACATTCAGATGTTAAATTTCCGATATGCCGGCGGCGACGGAAGGCTTAAAGCTTTAAGCTTTGTTATTAACAATAAGAGTTATCTCGAAGAAATCCTTACTGTTGGGGAACGTGTTGACGGTTCCAGCCTGTTCAAAAACGTACAGGCAGGCAGCAGCGACCTTTATGTTGTGCCCCGTTTCAAAACCGCTTTTCACAATCCTTTTTCTGAAATCCCAACGCTGGATATTCTTTGCGCATATTTCGACAAAGATGGGAATCCGTTGGAATTTGCGCCACAATATATATTGAAAAAGGCGCATGAGAAGCTCAAAGAAAAAACCGGACTGACTTTCCAGACGATGGGTGAGCTGGAGTATTACATCATCAGCGAAGATGAAATGCTTTTCCCTGCCGTGGATCAAAAAGGTTATCACGAATCGGGGCCGTTCAGCAAATGGGGCGAGTTCCGCAATCAGGCGATGCAATACATTGCACAGGCCGGTGGCCAAATCAAATACGGCCATTCCGAAGTAGGTAATTTTGTGCACGAAGGCTTAATATACGAACAAAACGAAATTGAATTCCTTCCGGTTGATGTAGAAGACGCGGCAGATCAATTGCTGGTTGCCAAGTGGATTATCCGTAACCTGGCTTATGAGTATGATGTAACGGTAACTTTTGCGCCAAAAATTACTATTGGCAAAGCCGGAAGCGGACTGCACGTGCATACGCGCCTGATGAAAGACGGCAAAAATGCCATGGTAGAAAATGGCAAACTCAGCGATATAGCGAAAAAAGCCATTGCCGGTTATCTTGATCTGGCACCATCGCTTTCTGCTTTTGGCAATATGAACCCTACTTCCTATTTCCGTTTGGTTCCGCATCAGGAAGCACCTACGAATATATGCTGGGGCGACCGCAACCGTTCGGTTTTGGTGCGCGTGCCCCTGGGATGGCAGGGCAAAGCAAATATGCTGCATGCCGCCAATCCACTTGAAAGCCCGGAACTACCTGAATTTAACTGCAAACAAACCGTTGAATTCCGCTGCCCTGATGGCTCTGCCGATATCTACCTGTTGATGGCCGGCCTGACCGTTGCTGCACGCCATGGTCTGGAAATGGAAAATGCACTGGAAATTGCAGAAAAAACTTACGTTGATGTGAACATCTTTGACGATGAGCACGAAGACAAAGTAAAAAACCTGGCGCAACTTCCTGTTTCCTGCTGGGATTCAGCCGATGAGCTCATCCATCAAAAAGATATTTACCTAAAATACGGTGTTTTCACTGAAAACCAAATCGAGGGTGTTGTCAGTCTTTTGAAAAGCTTCAATGATCAAAATATCCGTGAAGAGTTGAAAGACAAACCGGAAGAAGTAATGGAACTTGTAGAAAAATTCTACCACTGCGGTTAATCTTCTGGCAATATTATGAGGAAAGCCCGGGCAATGTGTCCGGGCTTTTTTAATCACAAAAAAGCCCCTGCGAACACAGGGGCTTATAGTTTAAAAAACCAAGCGTACACTAGTACTAGTTTTTAATTACTTCGTAAGTAGGGACTTGTTTTTCAAGATAGAGGTTGATGGTGTAATTACCGGCCTCGTCCAGAACGATATTGCCACCATCCTGTGAAAGGGTATTATCACCGGTCCCGCTATCACCAAAGTTTACAGCCCAGTCGGAGTTTGCACGCCACTTAAATTGAGTAGATGCTTCAAAGTCCATGGTTACAGTAAACATGCGGTTTGTTTCGTCGAAGGTAAGTTCTGCATCAGGTTCTTCGCCCCAGCTATTAAACGAACCGACGAGGCCAAATGTGCGGAGTTCTTTTTCCCAAACCAGGTCAACGGTATTACAAGTCAGCCAGTAGTTGCCCATATCGACAACGCTGAGGTTACCGGCACCAGCGTCTGTATCAAGACCCCATTCTGTACCATCAGTACCATAATTAGGACCATCCCAGTTGGGTTGAGAAGCAAACTTAAAGTTTGGATCTTCCCCATTGAAGTTCACATAACCACTGAAAGCACCAACAACATCGGTTTCGAATACCATTGGCGCATCGGCAGGAGCCCAGCCCTGATAAGCACCCGGAACCCAAAGGTTAGAAGGTGGTGCAGGGTCATAAACGGATACTTTTGTTGCAACACTTACTATATCATCAGTGCCCACTTCATCAGGAATCATTGATTTCAGTGTCCAAACAACATCGGTTTCAACGCCTGCTTCCAGACCCATAACTTTGAGTGTACTGTTCAGTCCTTCAACAGTTAAGATTGTGGAGAGATCCGTAGTAGTAACAATTTCGGAAGTATCCTCATTGGCGATGATTGACATCACATACTCAACATCAGCCAGTGCATGACCATCGAGTGCTTCATAAACAGCAGCTGTCCAGGAAACATCAATGGTATCAGCAGCATATGCTTCTTCGAGCACAAATGTAGCGCCTTCGGTAGGTTCTACAATTGTAGCGGCGGTAATCAGCTCTACGGTAGTAGGATCATAAGTAGTTACTTTGGTATCAACTGATGATTCAACAAGAGAGCCTTCATAGTTAGGCAGGCTTGCTGTGATTGTCCATTTCACATCGTTTTGCCCGAAAGGGATCTCAAATTTGTAGAGCATCTCATTCAGATCACCAATTTTAATGGCATATCCCACATCGGTAGTAGTTGCAACAACACCACCAAGTTCACCAACCATCACAGACACACTATAAACCGGTGCGCCCAGGTTTGTGCCATCATTGGCAGAATAAACAGCGGGAATCCATGTCAGCTCAAGCATTTCGCCGGCCTGATCTTTGGTAAGCTCAATTACTTCTCCTTCCTGAGGATAAGTAAAAGCGGCTACCGTCGTGTTTTCATAGGCGAAAGGAACCGGTTCGTTTTTATCATCTTTACACGCCACAAACAGCAGCGATGCTGCAAATATGAGGAGCGCGGTATTTAATATTTTTTTCATATTCATGATTATTTCAAATTATGGTTCACAGCTTTAATTAATTTTTAATTAACTCATAACGGGGCGTAGGCGTATCCCAGAGCATTTTGAAGGTATAATTACCGGGACCTTCGGGCATAAGGATATCCGAACCACCGCTTATCAGCACGTCACTACCTGCATCGGCACCATAGCTAATGTCCCAGGCATCGTTTGCACGATATTTGAAACGCAGGTCGCCATCAGCAGATTCTGATACATCAATCGTTACTTCGAGGATGTTATAAGGGCCACCTTCAGCAGGGAGCATATCCACATCTTCTGTCCAGTCGCCATTGAGGATACCTGAACCGATTACACCAAAGTTCTGGAGCTCATAGGAGTAAACCAGGTCGTTGGTATTACAAACCAGCCAGTAGCCGCCTGCAGCAGGAACAGTAAGGTTGCCTGCACCTGCATCAGTATCAAGGCCAAATTCAGTGCCATCGGTACCGTAGTTAGGGCCGTCCCAGTTGGGTTGTGAAGCGAATTTGAAATTGAAGTCTTCACCGGTAATATAAACATAACCTTCAAAAATTCCGTCATCATCGTTATCCCAAATTTGAGGAGCATTTGCAGGATCCCAGCCCTGATATGCACCAGGAACATAAAGAGATGCTGCTGATGGTGCTGGAGGATCAGCTGTTTTAAAGGCAGTTACTTTGGTATTTACTGCATCCGAAAAAACAGTGGTCAATGCTTCGGGAAGATTTGCCGTTACTGTCCATACTACGCTGGTTTCAGTAGCAGGCTGGATGCCCCATCCCAAAAACATTGAGTTTAACTCAGGTACTGTAAATGTTGCTGTGGTATCTGTCGTACTTATTACCTCATTCAGCCCGCCGTTCAAGGAAACGGTTAATGAATATTCCGGCATCTCAAGGCTAGCGCCTGAGTTCAAAGTATAGATAGCCGGAGCCCAGTTAAAGCTCAGCGACTTCATAGAATCTGCTTCAGTCCATACCATTGTTGTTCCTTCGCTTGGCGAAAGCAAAACAGGACTTACAGTTTGCGATTTATCATAAATGGGCTCTTCTTCGTTTTTCTCACAAGCAACAAAAAGAGTTGCAAGCAATACAAGCCCGGCAATATTTAAAATTAATTTCTTCATAATCTTTAAAATTAAATGTTATTAATAACCAGGATTTTGCTTCAGATTTGGGTTTGTGTTGATATCCTTGGCAGGAATTGGGAACAAGCCGTATTTTGCATCGGTAGCCCGACCGGCCTGTGTGTTTCCTTTCCATTCCCAGATATATTCACCACCTGTAAACTTATTGAAGCGGATCAGATCCGTTCTTCTGTGGAGCTCCCATGCCAATTCGCGCGATCTTTCATCGAGGATGAAATCAAGATCCAGATCAGAGTCAACTACCGAAGTAGCACCGGCTCTTTCCCTTAAAGCATTAACATAGTCAAGAGCATTGGAACGGCTTCCTCCGCCACCGCGCAGCTGTGCTTCAGCATACATCAGGTACACATCGCCCATACGGAACATAGGGAAATCAGTATCAGGGAACTGTGAGTTTGATCCGTCAACTTTAGGGCCAACAATATCATTACCTTCAACTTCTCTGGAATAATTCACAAATTTTGGATAAGCGTATCCGCTTTCGAAAGCATTGAAATCATCAATGGTTTTTGAGTGGCCATCATTATAAAAAGCAGCCCTACGGTCACCATCTTCATATTGATCCACAAACTGAGGACAAACCCTTAAACCACCCCATGATTCCGAAGAACCATAGTCGGCAGGAGACATGCCACCACCGATTGCAGCAGAAAGCAGGAATGTTGTTCCGCCCCAGGTTTGTGTATGCTGTCCATCATAGCGGACCGGGAAAATAATTTCTTTCATTGTATTGTCCACCTGATCGTTATCAGCCCAAAACAATTGTTCCCATGTAGGAGCAATATCATAAGAGCTTCCAATAATCTTATCGCAATAATTCAAAGCATCGGCATATTTATCCTGACCTACATAAACTTCTGCATTCAGATAAATTTTAGCCAGAATCATCCAGGCAGCGGCTTTATCCACACGGCCATATTCATTAGTCCTGGGTTCCATAAGTGTATTTTCCAGCTCTTTAAGTTCAGACTCAACAAAAGTGAAGATGTCTTGGCGTGAAGCATAAGGAGGAAGGAAGTCGGCATCACCGATCGGATCGTTTTCGGTAACCATAATACCGGTACCAAACATATCCATAACATGCCAGTAAGACAGAGCCCTGAGCAAACGGACTTCTTTTCTGTATTCAGCAATTTTTGCTTTTTCGGTTGCAGAAGTACCACGGTCGTCCAGTTTTTCGTCGGTTGTTTGACGCAGGTACTCATTACAGAGACTGATTTCATAATACAAACGAGAGAACATTGCTGCGATGAAAGAATCATCGATACTCCATTGGTGCCAATGGAAATCCTTGATTGTTTGGTCATTCCACAAAATAACTGCTTCATCAGTTGTAAGTACCTGATGGTCGAACATCAAGCGGATGTAGTTACTGAAGCCACCGTCAATACCGGCGATATCGCCCGAACCGTCACCACCTTCATTACCACCAATGGCAAGTCCGGCATAACATTTAGCGAGGTTTTGAACATAAGCTTCCGGATCCTGGAAAACAACCTCCGAAGTTTTCTCGTCCGGATCCAAAGGAATCGTATCCAGATCCTTCATACATGCTGAAAATACTGCAATGATTCCCAGCACGATAAATATTTTATATAATTTATTCATTTTATCTCGATTTTAGAATTAGAACTTAAGATTTAAACCCAGTGTCCATACGCGTGAACGGGGATACAAATTATTATCAATACCACCATATACTTCAGGATCTGAGCCTTCGTAAGGAGTAATAACAAAAGCGTTATTCACAGTAGCATTGAGCGTTAAATTAAATTTGTATTTAGAAATATCCCTGAAAGTATAGCTCATAGTAATTTCGTCCATTCTAAAGAATGAAGCCTGTTGAACATAATAATCTGAGTTATACTGTGTGCCCACGAAAGCGGTATTTAAAACAGAAGCAGCAACATTGGATGCATAAGGGCCTTCAGAGCGGTACAAACGCTGATATGTTCCGATTTCTGATGCAGCATTGTTATATACCCAGTTATCAAAAGAACCATGACCGGCCATATTCAATGCCCAATCTTTGTAGGTAAAATTAAGGTTCAGGCCATAGGTTACATCAGGAATTGCATCGTGGAAAACATATTTATCTTCGGAATTGATTTCGCCATCTTCGTTGCGGTCAACATACATTCCTTCGATTGGGTTTCCGTTGTTGTCATAAACCTGTTCATAAACAAAGAATGACAGGTTGGAATATCCTTCGCGGATTGTTTGGATATTGTTATCCACACCACCACTGATTCCGCCAGTTGAATAAGTATTACCATCGAGGTAGGTAACTTCATTCGTGTTATAGGAGACATTACCCCCAACTTCCAGGAACATATCCTCATTGGAAATCAGGATACCGGCCATACTGAATTCAACACCATTGTTTTCCAGGTCACCAATATTTTTGTCGATATAATTGGTTAAGTTAGCACCGAGTACTTCGGGCACATACGCAATGAGATCGCGGGTTTTTCTTTGGTAGTAGTCAATTTGACCATGTAAACGGTCGTTAAAGAAACCATAATCAATACCAAAGTTAAGGGTAGTGGTTGTTTCCCACTTGATATTCGGGTTATAACCTTCAGGACGAAGAATAGTGTAATAAGTGTTTCCGAAAGGATACATAGCGGTTTCATTACCATAAGTATAACGCCCCATGTAGCCGTAAGGGCCTGAAACAGCCTGCTGGCCGGTTTCACCCCATCCCACTCTGAATTTCAACTGTGATACAGTTTTTGAATTCTTCAGGAAATCCTCATTATTGATGACCCATGCTGCTGATAAAGACGGGAAGATACCCCAGCGGTTATCTTTGCTAAACCTGGAAGTACCATCAGCACGAACGATTGCAGTAAGCAGATACTTATCTTTAAAGCCATACTTTAAACGGCCAAAATAAGACAGAAGCACATAATCAGAAATATCATCACCGCTGATGTTGAATACATAAGTGCGATTTCCGGTTGAATCGCCGGTATTATTATTGAAAGTGCTTTCTGTATAGAATTTTTGATAGGAATAACCGCCCATAAGACCTAAATCACTATCAATATTTTCAAGGTTTTTGTTCCAATCGAGATAGAAATCTAATTGCTTGTTTTCGTTCTCATAGGTGTATTCATTATAGTAACCAAATCCGTAACCACTGGTAGTAAACATGGCCGTATTCGGAGCAAAAACAGTTCCGTCATTGCTGGTCTTATCATAAGCCAGGTTCAGGTTCGCGCGAAGGTCGGGCAGGAAGTGCATTTTATAATCCAAAGCAACATTACCAAAAATACGGTTGGCATTGGACTTATCTTCTCTTTGCTCGAGCATTGCTACAGGGTTATCTGTAGATTGAGTGGAAGCTTCGCCGCTATTGTTCAGCCAATAAAAATACTGGCCATCATCAGTTTTTACAGGTTTGGTTGGGTCCATTTGAACAGCAGCACCGATAGCGCCCTGATCTGCAAACTGGTTTTTAATGAAAGATGCGTTTGCATTTACCTGGACAGAGAGGTGGTTATCTAAAAATTTAGGGCTCAATGAAGTACTTAGAGTAGTCCTGTTAAAGCTTGAAGTTTTAAGTGCACCTTGTTCGTCTGTATAACCTACAGAGAAACGGTAAGGCAGCCATTTCCATGCTCCTGTAGCAGAAACATTATGATCCATAGAAAAGGCAGAGCGATAGATTTCGTCTTGCCAATCTGTTGAATATCTTTTGTTTACGTCAGTATCAGGGTTCGCGGAACTGCCGGCAACCTGATTACCTTCTGCATCATACCAAACACCGAGTAGATTCTCATTTTCAGCATGGTAAGTCATATAGGCATCTGTAAAAGCATCTGTTCCTAATACGTCCAGTCCTTTTGGTTTGTCCGTGATTGAAAACTTGCCTGTGTATTGAACTTTCAGTTTTTGACCTTCGCGACCTTTTTTGGTTGTAATCATGATTACACCATTGGATGCGCGCGAACCATAAATTGCTGTTGCGGAAGCATCCTTAAGGACTGTGAAAGTTTCGATATCATTCGGGTTCAGAGAGTTGAGTGCTGAACGTGCACCGGAACCAGCATCACCTGAGGTTACGATTCCATCAATAACAATCAGTGGATCGTTGCTGGCGCTCAAAGAAGAACCACCACGGATGCGGATTGTGGCGCCTTCACCCGGAGCACCGCCACCTGGCGTTACTACAACACCCGAGACTTTACCTTGAATAAGGCTTGCCGGGCTTGTTAAAGCACCTTTGTTAAAGTCATTCTCAGAGATTGCAACTACGGATCCTGTTAAATCTTTTTTCTTAACAGTACCATAACCAATCACGACAAGCTCCTCAAGGCCGGTTGAAGCCATAGCGAGGTCAATTTCAACAGTAGTGCCCGGTTGTACGAGTATTTCCTGTGTTTCGTAACCAACATAACTGATAACCAAAGTGGTATTGGGTTCAACTTCAAGGCTGAAGTTACCATCAATATCACTAATAGTACCGGTTGATGTTCCCTGGATTTTCACGGTAGCCCCCGGAAGTGTTGTTCCGTCAACGGCATCCCTGATGGTTCCAGTAACCTTTCCTGTCTGTGCAAAAACAACTCCCGTCATCATTATCATAATGAAAACGAGCAGCAGTTTTTGGCCGATCATTTTGTACTTGTGTTTCATACGTTTGGTTTAAAATAAAACGGTTTATAAAGCATAGAGATTAATGTTTCCTGTTTTTATTGCTACGTTATTATATATTGCATAAAATTAATAAAATTTTCATCCTTACATCAAAATAAGATAGCCGAAAGGGTTTCAGGCATCGTTTTGTGTGGCATTCCTACAGCAAAACCAAGGGGCGCAGGCCGGCTCTCCAAACCATTACTTCTTCGAACATGTCCCCTTTCATTTTTATAACCTAAAACCATAACATTTAACAAACCGGCCTGCATATTTCTTAGTCTAATTCCAATATCAATGCTGAACGCGCCGGAACCACCAGCTCATCCAGTTTAAATTCTTTATCGGTGAGCACATCCTTTCCGGTAGTAAATCCGTCAAGACGCTCATAAAAGCGCTCTGTATTCAGGAATGTAGGCTTCACATTTTTATTCAAAATTACCATTACAGCATTTTCATCATCATAACGGAAAAACACATATACCCCTTCTTCGGGTGCATAGTGCATCAATTTGCCATCATGCACTACTTTTGCTGTTTTCCGCCAGTTGAAGATTTTCTTCGCTACTTGCTGCGCTTCCACTTGTTCTTCTGTCAAGCCCATGCCGCTCATAGCATCAGCCTCATCACCTTCCCAGCCGCCGGGGAAATCGCTGCGGATTGTTGCATGTTCACCGGGATGTCCTGTATTGCTCATCAATACTTCCGTACCATAATATATTTGTGGAATTCCGCGCATCGTGGCAATATAGGCCATTCCCATTTTATAGAGATCCAAATCCTCATTTACCTGCGTATAAAAACGATCCATATCGTGGTTGTCCGGGAAAATGACCAATTCAAAAGGATCGGCATATAAAAAGTCGTTGGTGAGCATATCATAAAGTTTGATCAGACCGCTACCGTAGCGTGTATCCTGATCGCGCAAACCACGGGTCAATGCGCCCTGTAACGGAAAATCCATCAGGCTGGGCAGGCAGGAAGTGTAACCGTTTGGATTTTCTTTTCCTTTTTGCCAATGTGCCACGAGTGCCGGGTTTTCGGTCCATTCTTCACCAACAATATTCAGGTTTGGGTATTCGTCCATCAAAGCACAGGTCCAGTCGGTCATAAAATCCTTATCGGGATAAGGGTATGTATCCATGCGGATGCCGGCCAGCTTTGCATATTCCACCCACCAAATACTGTTTTGAATCAGGTAGGTTGCAAAAATCGGGTTGCGCTGGTTCATATCGGGCATGGTTTCCACAAACCATCCATCGGCAAAACCTTTATAGTCTTCCTGCGACACATAAGGATCCTGAATCACCTGGCGCCGATGGTTTGTTTTAATGTATTCGGTACCATGGTTGATCCAATCGGGTGTGGGCATATCTTTCATCCACCAATGTTCGCTACCGCAATGATTGAGAATCAAGTCCATAATCATTTTGATACCCATTTTGGACGCTTTAATGCTCAAATCGCGATATTGCTCATTGGTACCATATCGTGGATCAATTTTATAGAAATCTGTTGCGGCATATCCGTGATAGGAAAAAGCAGGCATATTGTTTTCAAGCACGGGATTGACCCAAATGGCAGTAAAACCCATATCTTTTATATAGGGTAAGGCTTTGTCGATACCGGCTATATCGCCACCATGACGACCGTTTTTATCGTCGCGGTTGGCTTTCTCGAGCATTCCGGGCATATCATCGTTTGAAGGATCACCATTTACGAAGCGGTCGGGCGTAATCAGGTACATTACATCTTCCTGCTTGAAACCTTCGTACTCTGCGCCCTTTTTATCGCGTTTCTTTAATTCGTATTGTATTTTGGCTTGAATTTTGCCCTTACTGTTTTTTAACACAATAGGAAGTATTCCCGGCTTGCTATCGGAAGAAATATTCAAATAAACAAACAGGAAGTTGGGGCTTGGAACTTTTTCCACCCGGGATAAACTGATACCGGGGTAATCGATTTCGACATTGAATTGGCTTATATCATCAGCCTGAATCATGATCTGCAGTTCCGGATTGTTCATTCCTACCCACCAGAAAGGCGGCTCCACACGTTCCATTTTCACTTTTGCCTGAACGCTCTGTACTCCAAAAAAAATGAAAATGAAAATGCTTAGTCCATGAAATAATTTCATACGGATGGTTTTGAGTAATAAAATTTAAACTTTATTAACGCAAAATTAATTTTTTGAATAAAATAAGAGGATGCAAAGGGGTTTACAATAGGTGAACATGAAATCTAAATAGTAGGCAAATAATAAACCTTACTAATTGATTTATAACACATTAAATAGTAAACAAAAAGGAAACGATGAATTTTAGCTACAAAGATTTTATTACGCACAAAATGACTAGATATTCATTAAAAAGTCGAGCAGACTTTGCTCCGGGGTAAGTTTCAGCTTTTTTTTGAGGCGGTGTCGGGAAGTTTTCACACTATCGGGCGATATACCCAAAAGGCTGGCGCATTCATTAATGCTCAGTTTTGCACGTATAAGCGCGCAATGGCGCAAATCCTGTGCGGTAAGTGCCGGGAAAACGGAACTGAGTTTTTCATCAAAGCCATGATGTACTTCCTGGAAATAATAACGGAAGCTCTCCCAGTCTTTTTCCACAATTTTTTGGTGCTCGATCAGTTTTAAAATGCGGTTATGGATTAATCGGACGCTTTCCGGGCTGTCTTTCCTGGCTTTTTTTAATTCCCTGAAAACTTTCTGAAAAGCCTGGTCTTTTTGAATTGTTTTCAACATCTGAGCTGATAGCTGTTTGTTGCGCAATTCAATATCATCGCGTATGCGTGCAATTTGCTGGTCGCGATATTTGATTTCTGTATCAAGGACACTTTTTTCAGTATCAAACTGGCTTTTAAGCTTGCTGATTTTTTTATTCAGCGCTATTTGTTTTTTTTGCTCATCAAGAATTTCAAGCCTCAATTCTTCCAGCTTTTTTTCATTGCGGCTTGTTACTTCAGCCAAAGTTTTTTTCTTGCTCCGTTCAAAGCGTCTGTTATACACAATAAGTATTATCGAAATAAAAACAAGCAAAGCAGCAAAACCAGAAAAATAGAACCAAATCGCTTTAAACCAAGGTTTTCTAATCTTAAAAGTAATTTGATTGGTTTCTGAAACGAGCATACCTTTATAGCGTGCGCGTACCTGCAAGGTATAAGATCCGTTACTGAAATTTAGCGCATTCAGAAGCCTGTCGGGTTTTAATGCACTCCAGTTGGTATCAATTTCCAGGATTCTTGTTTGATAGCTTATCAGATCTGGAGGAAACATTGTATTTGCAAAGCGAAATTCCAGATTACTGCCATAGGGCAAAGAAAGCTGGTTATCAATTAACCGTGGCAAAGAATCATTTTTTTGTCCATAGAAACTGATTTGGATATCAGGTGTTTCGGTTTTTTGCGCGCGGATAAACCCATTGGGCAAAAAGGCCAGTCCTTTTTCTGTTGCGAACCAAAGGTTTCCGTAATCATCTTTTTCAATTCCCCGGAAATGCATTGCACCGGAGGGCAAAGAATTGGTGTGGTCAAATACCTGAACCAGACCGTCTTTATACCAAATCAGGTTTGTTTCACCCGCCAGCCATAAGGCTCCATCATCGGATTTCTGTATAGCTTTCAGGTTTATATCGCCGGCAAGCTCCGGCAAATCCATGCGTGTTGCTATTTGCTCTTCTTTTCCATTATCGGAAAATCGGTATAAACCGGAATGTGTTGCCAGTAAAACCTCATCATTGCCGATATACAAATCCTCGGTGATCAGTGTGCCTGAAATAGGGGGATCCAGTTGTAATATAATGGGGCTAAAGGAGTTATCGCGGAAATTAAAACGAAATACCGTTGGTATAGCCGCTTCGCCGGCAGCAAAACATTGCCCATCATCGCCACAACGGATTACATAAATATCTCCGGTTAAATTGGGATCATAAACAGAAACTTCAAAGTTTTCATCAATGCGCATGAGCCCGTTACGGTGATTGCCGCAAGCCCATAATTTTCTATCAATATCTTCATACAGCCACAAATATGCCTCGCCTGGCGGAACACCTTCCACCCTGCTCATAAGGCCCTGTTCCGGTTTGTAGCGATATAAACCTCCTAATTGATCACCCAGTACAAACTCGCCCTGAAACGGAACAGCGAGAAAAAAGTAAAGCCCATCCACCGGATAATTCACTGTGGTGCGCCAGCTGTTATCCGGATTCCTGCTTAATACTGAAAGCTTGAAGTCGGTGGCTACCAACACGGAATCTTTTGATAAAGGATGAACGCTGCGAATAAGGTTGTAATCGGGGTCAATTTCATAATAACGGAAAGGACTGATATTCAACTGTCCAATCGTTTCACTTCCGATAATCCACAATTGATTATTAGCTCTCTTGCGAATATTGAAGACATCGTTCAGCCCTGGAATATCCAAAGGTTTGGCTATATAATTTTCATTGTTTCTCCCCAAAATATACAAGCCCTGGCTCCATGTTCCCAGCAAAAGAAACTGATCATCAAGCACATGTATGCAGGAAATATTGCGAATATTAATAATCCACTCCAATCGCACGATTTCTCCTGAAGCGTTTACTTCCATTTCATAAACACCATTTGCTGTACCAATCCAAAAAGTGTTCAGTTCCATACGTTTTACAAAGCTCAAGATGCTTAAATCAGCCGTAACGGGAAGATTTACAAAGGTATCCGCTCCCGGCGCATATCGATATACATTACCAATAAAGCTAAAAGCCCAGAGGTTTCCGTAACCATCTTCCTGAAAAGTAATGCTTTTCATATAATTACGTGATTGCCAGTTTGGACCGAGGGAATAGCGCTTTATTATTTTTCCATCCTTAATACGCACGGCAACCGAATCTTCACCAACCCAAACGGATTTATCGGTAGAGGAATAAATAGTTTTGGGATAGGAAAGCTGTGTGTTTGTTGGTTCTTGCCCGGCCTCGAGCACATTTGAAAAAACCGGTTCACGGCCATCAAATTCAAGCAGCTCAAGGCCAAAATCATTTACTATATAAATATCTCCATCATCTGTTTTCAAGAGGCTTTTTACATAATTACTTCGGGTCGCTTCCGGAAAGCTGGTAAACTGCCCACCATCATACATCATCATGCCATGATCAGTAGAAATCCACAAACGGTTCCAATCATCAATAACCAGATCTTTATAACGCCCTGAGTTGGCAATATTCTCCATGGGATAATACTGTATCCAGGGAAACTGGGCAAAAAGCGGATTGATAAAACACAAAAAGAGCAAGCTGATTAAAATGAATCTGCTCACCCTTTGTATTTGTATTTGTGATAAAAATTTCAATTCAGATTTCTAATTTTCAGAATTTTATCGGCACAATGGCTATGAAAACAATTTGCCATGTTTACCATTTGTTCACTGCGTGAAGGTACAAAAACCCTGAAAATAAAGAAGCCTTACTTGTCTATTTTCCCTTTTTCGACCACGAATCCCTCAAAGGCACAGTACGGTTAAAGATCAGGCGTCCTTCTTTTTCCGTATCCGGATCGAGGTTGAAGTAGCCGATCCTTTGGAACTGAAAATGATCGAGTGCTTTGGCATTTGCCAGCGCAGGTTCTACTTTTGCGGTAGTTTTTTGCAATGATTCCGGATTCAGGAATTCTTTAAAATCCTTGTCTTCATGTCCGTCAGGCGCTTCATCCATAAAAAGCCGGTCGTAAATCCTGATTTCTGCATCCAGCGCATGTGCACAGGAAACCCAATGCAATGTGCCTTTCACTTTGCGGTTTGCCTGGCTCATTCCACTTTTGGTGTCCGGATCGTAGGTGCAATAGATTTCTTCAATTTCGCCCGTTTCGGCATTCATTTTATAATCTTCGCATTTCACGATATAAGCTCCTTTGAGGCGTACCTCGCGTCCCGGACCCATGCGGAAAAACTTACGTGGCGGATCGACCATAAAATCATTGCGCTCAATAAAAACCTCGCGGCTAAAAGGAACTTTTCTTGAACCCTGGCTTTCATCCTCAGGATTATTGATGAGCTCCATTTCTTCTGTTTGTCCTTCGGGATAATTGTTAATAACGACTTTAACAGGATCAAGAACACCAAATACACGTGGAGCTACTTTATTCAAATCCTCGCGGACCGCATGTTCGAGCAAGGCCACATCAATTACATTATCGCGTTTTGCAATTCCGATTGTATCGGCAAAGTTTCTGAGGCTTGCGGGCGTATAACCGCGGCGGCGCATTCCGGAAACAGTGGGCATTCGCGGATCGTCCCAGCCATTTACATAATTTTCTTTCACCAGTTGGAGGAGCTTACGCTTACTCATCACTGTATAGCTCAGGTTCAGGCGGGCGAATTCTGTTTGACGCGGGCGATAGTGCTCATCTTCAACCAATTGATCGAGAAACCAATCATAAAGCGGGCGATGCACTTCAAATTCCAATGTACAAAGCGAATTGGTAATTTTCTCGATATAATCAGATTGCCCATGGGCATAATCGTACATCGGGTAAATGCACCATTTATCGCCTGTGCGGTGATGCTCTTTATGCATAATGCGGTACATCAGCGGATCGCGCAGGTGCATATTTGCTGCAGACATATCGATTTTTGCACGCAGGACTTTTTCGCCTTCCTGATATTTTCCAGCTTTCATGTCGCGAAACATCTGAAGGTTTTCTTCAGGAGTGCGGTTGCGATACGGGCTTTCAATACCGGCTTTGGTTGGTGTGCCTTTTTGTGCAGCAATTTCTTCTGCAGTTTGATCATCTACATATGCTTTACCATCGAGGATCATTTTCTCTGCCCATTCGTAAAGCTGATCAAAATAATCGGATGTGAAATGTTCCTCATCCCATTGGAAACCAAGCCATTTTACATCTTCTTTAATGGACTCAACATATTCTGTTTCTTCCTTACTGGGGTTTGTATCATCAAAACGGAGATTGCATTTCCCCTGATAATTTTGGGCAATTCCAAAACTCAGGCAAATTGCTTTGGCATGGCCAATATGAAGATAACCATTTGGTTCGGGCGGAAAACGTGTATGTACACGGCCTTCATGCTTTCCCTCTTTAATCTCTTCATTGATGATGGCTTCGATAAAATTCGTTTTCGACTTTCCTTCGGCAGCTTCTTCTGCGGCATTCTTATCCTTATCTGACATAGTTGTTTATTTATCTATAAAAAACAAAAGCCCAAAATTAGGAATTCGACACGAAGAATGCCTAAAAAATGCAAGAAAAGAAATTTTATTTTTGCTTTTGAGGGAATATTTCTATCTTTGCCGCCCAAATGGTCACGTGGCCGAGCGGTTAGGCAGAGGTCTGCAAAACCTTGTACAGCGGTTCGAATCCGCTCGTGACCTCAAAATCAGCCTGTTTCAATTACGAAGCAGGCTTTTTTATTTTTCTTCAATAAGCATTTCCTGAAGAATCTCAGGCAGCATCGCCAAATCCTCTTTGCTTTTCAAATAGCGATCCAGTTTTTCCCAACCCATTTCCTGCCTTTTATAGCCCGGAAGCCTGTCGCCAAAATAGAGCAAAACAAAATTATCAACAATACGCTCTTTCAATGTGTGGGGCACATTATACTTTTGAATTAATGATTCCTCAATACCTATATGCACAATTTCATGAATAATGGTATAAGCAGGATTTGTGTACATCTTAAAATCGCCCTCTTTGGTAGCAAACAATAAAAGACTTCCTTTTTGTGGGTTGTAGCTTCCGCCCGGGCCATAAAGGGTGAGCTTTACTTCATACAGAGGGAAATTCCTGAAATCAACAGACCCAAGGCTATCGGGCAATTCTGCAATCATCTGGTTTATTAAAGGCACATGCTCCTCAATTTTCTGAAATGCTTCCTGATAGTCCTCCTTTTGATAAATCTTTTGCACCATCTCGCTTACAAGCGAATCATAATCAGCGCCTGACAACTGATTTTTGCGTGCTTTATGCAGCAATCCATTCATAAAATCGCCATCCGGCCAGCTTAGCTGATAATTGTTTTGGTCAAAAAAGCTGATGTCTTTCAGGTTCATCCAAACATACTGAGCTTCCTCCTGAGCTGTCGGAACCTTCACTTCAAGCCTGTCCTGGCTTTTTACCAGAGAAGGAACAAATATCAAAGCAAGCAGGAATATGACGTTCTTTTTCATGGGTTCTGTGTTTTCTCCAAAAGTATAAAATAATAACGGAGACGGCTTTAGGTCGTAATTTTAATTAGATAAAGCCAAATTAAACGCTTTATTTGGCTTTATCTCTAATTTTCTCATAGATAAAGCCAAATTAAATAGTTAAACCGGCTTTATCTGCCGAAAGATTTGTATATTTGAAATCAAATACCATATAAAATGCAGGAACTGGTTGGGCGAATCAATGAAATACAAAAACTTGAAAGCATCTATAATTCAAACAGATCTGAATTTTTAGTTGTTTATGGAAGACGCAGGGTAGGCAAAACATTCCTGATACGATCCGTTTTTAGGGATCGTTTTACTTTTCAGGTAAGCGGATTGGCCAATGCAAACCTCCAGCAACAGATCACAAACTTCTATCTGGCTTTGCAAAAATCATTTCCACGTCAGGAATTTAAGCCGAAACAAGATTGGCTTGTTGCATTTTCACAACTGGCAACAATGCTGGAAAAACAGAATGGAAGGAAACTGATTTTTATTGATGAGTTGCCCTGGTTTGACACCAGAGGATCAAAATTTATTCAGGCTTTAGAGCATTTTTGGAACAGCTGGGCTTCCGCTCGCGATGACATTGTCCTCATTGCCTGCGGTTCGGCGACTTCATGGATGATCAACAAGCTCATCAATAACAGAGGAGGGCTACATAATCGCGTAAGCCAACAAATAAAGTTGTTGCCTTTTCAACTGAGTGAATGCGAAACTTACCTGAAAAGCAGAAATATACAGCTTGATCGCTACCAAATTATTCAGTTATACATGTCCTTTGGTGGTGTCCCGTATTATTGGGATGAAATAAAAAAAGGCGAAAGCGCAGCCCAAAATATCGACCGCATATGTTTTTCGAAGGACGGACTGCTCCGCGACGAGTTCCATAATTTATACCGCTCCTTATTTAATAATTACGACAAACACCTACGGATCATCAAGGCTCTTGCAAAAAGAAACAAAGGTCTTGACCGGCTGGAGATCATTCAGCTCACGGGATTGCCCAATGCAGGCAGTACAACGCGTTTGCTCGATGAGCTCGAATTAAGCGGCTTTATTCGAAAATACACGCCTTTTGGCAGAAAAAAACGAAACAGCTTATACCAATTACAGGATTTTTATACTCTATTCTATATTAAATTTATTGATAATCAAAACAATACAGATCAGAATAGCTGGATCAACCTGATTGATGCCCCGAAACACAGGGCATGGAGTGGCTATGCTTATGAACTCATTTGCATGACTCATCTGCCGGAAATCAAAAAAGCATTAGGCATAGAGGCTGTTCAAACGGAAGTATCTTCCTGGAAAAGCAGAAATCAGGAAAATGGCACGCAAATTGATCTGATCATTGATCGCCGTGATCAAACAATCAATCTTATTGAAACAAAATTTTCAATCAGTCCATTTACGATTTCCGGGAAATATGCAGAAGAACTTCGCAATAAAATAGGTGCTTTTAAAGAAGAGAGCAAAACCCGCAAGTCTGTTTTTCTGAGTATGATCACAACATTTGGGCTCAAACAGAATGAATATTCCGGCGGTTTGGTGCAGTCGCAGCTTACTATGGATGATCTGTTCGAAAAAATCCGATAAAACTGAAATATTTTTATATTACTGTTTTACTGTTTTTTATCCGTTAACAAACGAGTGCAAACAACTGCAAACACAAGCAAATGAGTAAAAACCGAGTCGGGCTGTTGGGCCGCTGTAGTTTTGCAGCAGATCGTTCAACAAAAATTATTCATTTAAAATTTCAACATCATGAATGCACTCGTTAACAAAGTTCAACTCATTGGCCGCTTAGGCGGAGACCCTAAAATTTCAACATTCGGACAAGACAATAAATTAGCGCGTTTTTCGCTCGCCACATCCGAAGGATATAAAAACAAGCGCGGGGAATGGGTAGATCAGTCGCAATGGCATCAGGTAGTAGCCTGGGGGCCATTGGCCAACCTGACCGAAAAACTGCTCCAAAAAGGACAGGAAGTTTTGCTCGAAGGCAAGCTCGTAAACCGCAGCTGGGAAGACAAGGATGGGAACAAGCGTTTCACCACAGAAGTACAGATGAACGAATTTTTCCTGACGCAGCGCAAAGCCGCATCCTGAAAAATTTTCCGGAAACCTGCATATCCCCTGCTCTTTCCCGGGCAGGGGATATTATTATTTTAGGCTGTAATCTAAATATTGGTTGATTCACAACGCAATTACCAATGGATTAGATAATCAAAGAACATCGAATCACGACCCGTTTCATATAGAAACCGCTTATTTACATAAGTTTATAAGGAAGTTTAGATTTCTCCCGGCAACACTCCGCTTTGCTTTGTGTTTTAGTCGAAATGACCGTTTTCTATTGTCAGGAAGCAGGGGTAGGGCAGATAGCGGGCGCGGAATGCCCGCTATCTGCCCTACCCCTGCAAAATAACCTTTTAGAGGTGAGTATATAGGTGCATATTAGTTTTGGCAAATCATAAAAACGATAATGATTTGCTATTGAGTAAAATAGATTTCTCTGCCGAAAATTCGGCATCGAAATGACCTTTTGTTGTGTTCAAGTGGCAAAGGCGGCGAGGACACAATAAAAAATATAAAATGAGTCCTCGCCGCCTTTGCCCAAACAATTAATAAACAATCATTTCGATGGAGGTTTATGCCTGAAAGGCATTGCCGACTGAGAAATCTATTAGTTTTTTTGAATAAAACTTATAATCTTAACAATCATCCGTCATTTAAAATACAGCCTTTTTTTATGAATAAACATGCATAAAAAGGCGCATAATCAAACATCTGGCAAGAAATCAATATCTTTGCATCGAACAAAAGAAAGAGGAAAAGATTATGAAAAGACTGTTCGTTGTTTCCAACCGCTTACCTATTGAAATCCGGCAAACAGACGACAAAAAAGAATTAATACACCGTCCCCGGGGTTTTGAGAACGAATTGCAGGCATTTCACGAAGAATATGATATAAAAAGAATCGGGCGTCCGGGCAAAAATATTGATGAAATCAGCGAAAGCGAAAAAATCCGCCTCGACAATAAGTTTCGTCAGCAGAATTGCATTCCGGTATATATAGACAAGGAGCTTCGCAACAGTTTTCTGGAAGGGTTTTGCGATCATACACTTTGGCCTTTGTTCAATTATTTCACACAATTTGCCAGTTTCGATACGGCACAATGGGAATCATTCCGGCAGGTGAATACAATTTACGCTGATATCATCACAAAATTTGCAACAGAAGATGATGTAGTGTGGATCCATGATTATCATTTAATGCTGGTCCCCGGGCTTTTGCGTCAAAAATTTCCCAAAATGTCGATTGGATATTTTCAGCACATTCCGTTTCCATCTTTTGAGGTATTCAGGCTTCTGCCCTGGCGCATGGAATTGCTCAACGGCATATTGGCTTCCGATCTGATTGGCTTTCATATTTATGACTATCAGCGGCATTTTATGAGTTCGGTGCGGCGCCTTTTGGGTCATGAAACCATTTTCAACCGCATCAGGCTTGATGAACGCATTGTAAAAGTGGATGCTTTCCCAAAGGGGATTGATTATAAATTTTTTCATGAAAGCGCAAGGAAACTAGCACACAGAACGGAAAAAACGACAATTGGACAGGCATTTGAGGAATTTCACCGCAGGGGATCCGACCGGAAAATCATCCTTTCCATTGACCGCCTGGATTATACCAAAGGATTGAAAGACCGCATCAAATCTTTTGAAATGTTCCTGAACCTGCATCCGGAATATCTTCAAAAAGTAAGCCTTTTCCTGTATGTTGAGCCTTCGCGGGAGAAAATCACAGAGTACAAAAAGCTGAAACGACAGTTGGAAGAACTTGTTGGCCGCATCAACGGACGCTATGGGCAAATCAACTGGATGCCGATTTGGTATTTTTATCATCCGGTATCGCGCCAGGAACGCATCGAATTGTACAGCAATGCAGATATTGCCCTGATTACGCCCACGCGTGATGGGATGAACCTCAACGCCAAAGAATATATTGCATGCCGCACGAAGCAGGATGGTGTCCTGATACTCAGTGAGATGGCCGGTGCAGCAAAAGAGCTTGGCGAATCCTTGATTGTAAATCCGAACAACCGCGGAGAAGTTGCCGAAACAATTTTCCGCGCTTTAAACATGCCTTTAAAAGAACAAAAAGAGCGCATAAAGGTGCTGCAAAACAGGCTGGAAATTTATAACGACATCCGCTGGACAAGCGATTTTATCCATGGGCTTCAGGATGTGCGCAAATTGCAAAAAACGCATTTTACCCAAAAAATTGATGCTCAAATAGAAGCACAGCTTAAAGAAAAATACCTCAAAGCGGCAAAGCGCATCATTTTCCTTGATTATGATGGTACTTTAACCGGGTTCCACAATGATCCGCAAATGGCAAAGCCAGATGATGAACTGTACAAGATCATTGAGAAACTGCTGCAGCCCGAAGAAAACACTTTGGTAATCATCAGCGGGCGCGATAAAGAAACGCTTTCGGAGTGGTTTCAAGATTATCCGCGCATGGCCTTTATCGCCGAACATGGGGTTTGGCACAAAAATCCCGAAAGCGATTGGGGCATGACAAACCAAATTGAAAAAGACTGGATGGAAATTATTGAGCCGCTGCTGCAAAATTACGTTGACCGCACGCCCCGCACCTTTATTGAGTACAAAAACTACTCATTGGTGTGGCATTACCGCCATGCCGATCCCGATATGGGACAACAACGTGCCTGGGAGCTGAAAGAAGACCTCAAAAATTACATTGCCAATCTGAATCTGGAAATTATGGATGGCGATAAGGTGATTGAAATCAAGAATGCCGGCATCAATAAAGGACGGGCGGCTTTGAATAAAATCGCTGACGACCACTTTGATTTTATGCTTGCCATTGGCGATGACTGGACAGACGAATACACTTTCAAATCATTGCCCAAAACCGCAGAAACCATAAAAGTGGGCACAAAATCTACTGCTGCAAAGTATTATTTGAGTGGTGTTTCGGACGTGCGCAGGCTTTTGGATGGATTGGGAAATTAGCTTGCGCGTTTTTGGCAGAGGGCTGATTTACATGGGTTTATGTCGAGACGGCTTGCTATACCCACGAAAAGGTGTTTATCCTTTAATATATTCTATTTCAAGTTTCATGACATGAATTTAATTTGTGCTTAATCGTGCATAATCGCTCATAAATCCTTCAGACATGTTTCACGATATGCATCAGATAATCACCGGAACAGGGCTTTGCACAAATTAATCCGTTAAATTATGCAGCATGCGCTGAGAAACAGGGACGCATAAGCTTCCGCCTTCCCATTTTAATTCACACTGTCCTTTTGCGCGGTTGTATTCGCTGAGAAAGATGATATTAACCGCCCAGGATTTATGCACGCGCCTAAAATCGATCATAGACAATTCTTCAAGGCAGGATTTAAGCGATTTGGAAACCAGCTTTTTTTCATCATTCTTCAGCAACAGCTCGGTATAATTCCCTTCTGATTTTGCACAAACAATATCATCCACACTCACGAAAGAAACCCCATTGGCATGGTTGATGCGTATCCGCTTATCGCTATGCAATCGTTTTATAATTTCCTGCATCATATCATCAGGGGTTTTGCCTTTTGTGGCCCGAACTTTATTAATTGCATCTATCAGTTCATCCTTAACCACCGGTTTTAAAAGGTAATCGCAAGCGGAATACTTTACGGCCTTAATGGCGAAATTATCATAAGCAGTAAGAAAGATCACTTTGAAACCATTGATATTGAGGCTTTTTAATTTATCAAGCACATCGAAGCCTGTTTGCCCGGGCATTTTGATGTCGAGAAACAAAACATCCGTTTTCTCTTGAATTAAAAAATCAATAAGATCATCGGCGGAGGTTGATTTAAACACCACTTCCACATTCTCAATAGAAGCCAGCAACTTATCAATATTCACCAATGCGTGCTGTTCATCATCCAGTATTGAAATTTTCAGCATAAATTTTAGCTCTTAGACGGCATAAATATATAAAAATTTTAGATGCCGGATTGTTTCTGCCAAAAAAGACCAAGGCAAATGCATCCCAATGAGGCCGTATTTTAGATCTACATCAGAACAATTTGTCGCAGCCTTACAGGCTGCTTATCAGTTAGGGTTGGTATTAACCTGATGCGTTGCATCAGGTTAATACGTATCAGGCTTACAGCCTGAAAAAATGATTACATAAAAAACCGAAGACTTTGTGATGGCAGATAAAAAAATTTGCAGTGACCTTTACAGTATAAAGGCTTGCGCCCGTACATTCTGAATCAAGCATAGTACTTTATAGACGAACTTTATAGAGCAAACTCCCGACATTATAGACAGACTCTATATTAGCTGTAATCTGCAAAAAAACCGGGTCGCGACTCTCAATCCATTGAATATTGGTAATTTAAAGGTATTTTAAGAACGGCTTCTGTTCCTTCTACTTGCCCGTTTTTATCGTATAAAGTCTTTAATGTAAATTCCGCTTTGGAAGAATTGGCCTTATTAAGTATTTCAAAAAACTGCTTAAAAGATTTCAGGCCCAGGCCGGTAGATTCTTTTTGAAGCTTCCGTGATTCTTCAAGTCCTACGCCATTATCCACAATACAAATAAGGAGGCATCCATCACTATTTGAGATTGTTACATTAACAAAACCTCCCTCTAATTTATTCTCAAGGCCATGTTTTACGGCATTTTCGACAAAAACCTGCACCGACATTTTCGGGATGATCATATTGTGGTCCACATCGCCGGCAACCTCAATTGTATAGCTGATACGTTCGCTAAAGCGCAGCTGCTGCAATTGCAAATAACCTTCCACCACGGCCAGTTCCTTATCAAGGCTGCGTGTAATCTGGTCTTTATCAACGAGGGAGCTACGGAACAGGCGCGTAGCTTTCACAAAATAATCGTAGGCGCGTTCAGTATTGTTTTGCTGCACTTCGGCACCAATGGCACTGATGGCATTAAAAACAAAATGCGGATCCAACTGTGCGTTGAGTGAATTCAACTGCACACTGACCAATTGCTGTTCCACGCGCCTTTGTTCCTGAGCCCGCTTTTGCTTTAAGCGGAAATACCACAAAATGCCCAAAAAGATGCTCATAGCGGCAAGGAAAATAACCAGGCTTTTAAACCACCAGGTTTGCCAATATGCCGGAACAATATTAAAATTAACCACAGCAGGAACTTTCGACCAATATCCATGCTCGTTTGCTGCCATCAGCTGAAAGCGGTATTGTCCCGGATTGAGATTGGTAAACAGCGCTTCGGTTTCGGCGGTTTCGCTCCAGCTTTCACTGTAGCCCAAAAGGCGGTAACGGTATTGCAGGCGCTCGGGACAATGATACTTAATGGCATGATAGTTTAAACGGACATTGTTTTTATCCCAGCTCAGATGATAGACGCTATCCATTTTGATGGGTTCGTTTAAAAAAGGCTGCCATTGCAGTTCATGGTCGGAAAGCTCCATGGATCCAACAAATGCTTTGGGCGGCACGGTATCAATATAGATACGGTCGGGCATAAATTTCACCACACTCTCCGAAGTGGGAACCCAAACATCGCCTTTGGAGGAAACCATGGTACCGTTCTGGCCTGGCTCGCGGCCAATAAAGCCATTAAAACGATCGAAATAACAGGCAAAATCCGCATCACCGGCATAAAAGCGTTCCAGGTCCAGATACACAATCCCAAAGGTATTTCCGGCGATGATATGAGAATCTTTGTAGGTATTTATAAAAGTAAATGAGCCATCCCAAACTGTCTGCAAACGATCGTAATTATAGAGATGAAGCCCTTTTTTATTGCCCAGCCACATATTTCCACGGGCATCGCGGCAGCAACTTACAAAAGCCTGCTTCAGTTCCGGGTGCTGCTCATAAAAACGGATCAGGGAGTCATGCTCATACAAAAACACCTTACGCGAAGTACAAAACCACAGCCTTCCGAATTTATCTTCGGCAATATCCAGCACATTAATTTCATCGGTTTGGATATTGCGCAGGATTTTGCCTTCGGGCAACTGATAAATATAGACTCCATTGGTTGTTCCGGCATACAATAGATCTCTTCTTTCATCTACCCATGCGCAAAAAGTAGCAGAATAATGCATGGGATCATAAAAAACCATTTGTTCCATTTCGTTACCGTAAAAGACACCACATGCCATTGGGATGACCCAATCTCCGTTTTTTCGGACAAAGCCATCCATATAAAAAAATTGATCAAGGAAATCAGAAGTTCCCTTGAGATTAAAGTCAAGCTTTCTTAATCCGGCACCTTCATCTAAAATGCTTAAATCACCAAAAAAACCTGCAAGCACGATATTATTATCCTGATCTTCAAGGATACTCCATACATAGCCGGGGATATTGTCTTTTTCGGTATAATTGAGAAATGCTGCGGAATTTCGCACAAAAAACCCTTTTTCAGTTCCCAAAAACAAATTATTGTTGTACTCCACAACATCTCTTATGCCATTGTCCGTTAAGATATCATGCTCACAGATCCGGAAGGCTGAATCAGTGATAAGCCAATCAGATTCGTTAAGCACAACGGCTGTTTTTTTATCGGGCAAGGTGATTATATTAGAGATATTCTTATTATAAGTCACCCAAAATGCAGAAGTATCTGAATTAAAATTATAGCTAAAAACAGAATCAAGACCCGTTAAATATTTTAAAAAAAAGTAATTTTCACTTTGATAATCATTAAAACTATATGTTTGATTGAGCTCGGGAAGCGGTGTTTTCAGTCCATTTCTGAAAATAAAAACATTCCGGTTTTCATCCACAACAAACTTATCATCAGACTCATACATCCTCAACCAAATCCTCTCGTCCGGATTGCTGTAGAGAAGTACTTTTTCACCGTAGTTCCACCTGAAAATATTATGAATTGTATTAACAAGAAATCCTTTGTCATTATCAAGAGTGAAAATTTCAATAATAGGATCTCCCTCTTTTGCATGATAAACCTCTTGAAAGCTTTCCCCTCTTTTGCAATACAAAATACCGGAGGTATAGTAATACAAGGAATCTGATTTGGTGAAAATAGCGCGTATATGAGTATTATTTGATTCCTGATCAGTAAAATCCACAAAATTCTGCCCGTCGAAACGGCAAATACCTCCTTTGGTGCCAATCCATAAATATCCTTCCGGATCAATATGTAAGTCCGTCACCTGGTTTTGTGGCAGGCCGTCAAAAATGGTATACTGGCGGTAGCTGTATTGCTGTGCAAGGGAAACCAGTGCAAACAAAACAAATAATAATGTGAATGGCTTTTTCATATACGGTTTTATGCTTCAAATTTATGAAGATATTTTGAGTTTATCACTAAACCTGCTCTATTCATAAAATGCAAACAAAATATTATAATCAGCCAAAAATTAGGTTTTTACTAATTTTATATCCTAAAATTGAATTTGTTTGCATTTTACTAGTGCATTAAATCAGGCCATCTGCTTCGTTGCTAAAGCTTTGAAATAGGCGACTATATCTTCAGCTTTAGACGCCTCACATCTGACCTGAATTTAAAGCATGAATAAAGCAGGTAAAATTGGTTCTACAGGAATCTTACGAAAAACCAAGGCATCGCAAACAGAATCTTCCTTCGATTAGCTATTGGAATTACTCTTGCTGATGGTATAAGCGACATTATAATGACTAAAAGTTATGACCAAAAGTCATTATAATGCCCGGAAATATGTTTTGCGCTTTGGATTTCTGCATTTTTAAGCTGTGAGGATAGCGACAGGCAAAAAGTAAGTTTCGCACATTTTTATAATTTTGAACGCTGAAAATTTTGCTTATGATGTGGTTTTATTTCTGGACCGGGCTGTATTTGCTTTTGATCATCTGGCTTACTATACGCCATGTGCACAGCGGCGACCTGGAAGAATACCTGGTGAACAACCGCAAAACCCGCACTTTGCCGCTTGTTTTCACCACACTGGCTACATTTGTGGGCGGAGGCACTTCCATTGGTTTAATGGCCATGGGCTATGAATCGGGATTTGCTGCCGTAGGCATTGGCATTGCCTATGTAATTGGATTTGGCATTCTGTGGTTTTTTGCCGGCAGGATACGCGAAAGAGGCGCGCAAAACAAGCTCTATTCCCTGCCCCATTTTCTCAACCACAACTACTTGAAAAACACCGGTCGCGAGAAATTCCGTGCTTTTTCCGCTGCCGTAAGCGGTATCAATATTTTTATCTTTTTCTTTTTGCTTGCGGCACAGTTTGTCGGCATGGCTTCCCTGCTCAAATTTACGCTGGATATTGGATATCAAAGTGCTGCCATAATCAGCTGTTTTGTGGTCATTGCCTATACTGCTTTTGCCGGGATGAGCGGCGTGATCATCACCGATTTCATTCAGTTTATCCTCATCCTGATTATGATTTTCATCATTTTTATTCCCGGGATCATTGATGATACAGAGCAATTCAGCCGCCTGAGCGAACTGCCGTCAAATATGCTCAACGGAACATTTTACGGCATCATTTTCCTGATTGCTTTGCCCGTTTTTATTGCCCCTTCGGTGATGGTGCGCATGGACATCTGGCAAAGGATCCTGGCAGCCAAAGATGCACCCACAGCCAAGCGCGTTAGCCTGTTTTCCGGTTTAGGAATGTTGCCCTTCTACATCATTTTCCCTTTGGTGGGCATGAGCATCCGGCTGATCAGCGAGGACGCCCTGGCACCACGCGATGTGGCCTACCTCTTCCTGGATCGTCATTCCGGGGAATTTTTGCTGGCCTTTGCAGTGGTTGGGCTGCTTTCCGCTTTGATGTCGTCGGGCGATAGTTTTTTAAACATCATCAGCATCTCGGCCATTAATGATTTTACAGGAATAAAGAAAGAAGGAGCAAATCCTAAAAAAACCCAAAGCAGCATCCGTATTGCCGCTTTTATTTTTGGACTGGCCGCATTGGCGATGGCTTTACTTTTCCCAAAAATTGTGGATTTAATGGTTGTGGGCATCGGAACGATCGCCATTTTTGTTCCGGTAACGCTGGTCGCCCTGATTGACAAAAACGCATTTTTGTATCGTAAAACGGCCACCTGGAGTATTTTCAGTGGATTTGCGGTGAACATGGCTTTTTTTATCTGGGGCGTTTTGCAACCTGCAAGTTTTCAGCCAAAATCATCATTTATTCCCGCTTTTATTGTTGCTACGCTGGTGATGGTGCTGGGACGGTGGAGCGTTAAGAAAAGGAATTGATTTTTTGCTTATTATACTCATCGGATGACTTGGAGTCATCCGATGAGTGACATTTTCTAATAAAAAAAGCCACGCCCGAAAGCGCAGCTTTAATAAAACAAAGATGAAAAGAATTCGTTAAAAAACCTACTCAATCACAATGGATCCTGATTGAAGTAATTTGACATAATATGCTTTTCCTGGCTGGATATTGCCAATATTATTGACCCATCCCCAGGGCATTTCCTGCAGGATATTTCCTGCTTCATCCATTACTTTGATGAGTTTACCTTCATCAATGAGCGGCTGGAACAACTGCTGTGCATCCACTTCCTGTGATGAGGGATAGCCCAAAATGCTCCATCCCTGTGGCAGTTCGATTGCCATTGGCAGAGCAACGGGATCGCCCTGGAGCATCAGTTCGCCATCATCACTGAGTTTCAGCAGATAGCCTTCGCCAATGGTCATATCGCCAATATTATTGACCCATCCCCAGGGCATTTCCTGGATAATATCGCCATTTCCGTCAATGACTTTGATAAGCTTGCCATCATCAATCAAAGGCTGGAGAATTTCCATCAGGTCGGTTTGGCCGGGCTGCACATTGAATGACAGCATATTCCAGCCCGTCGCAAGGCTGAAAAGCTGTGGCATATGCGCACAACCGGCACCGGGGCTTGCCCAGATGGTATCTCCGGCAGCATTAATGGCTGCAAAATCAACACTGGCCGACCAGTTGGCCGGATCGTCGTTCTGAAGCGAAGGCACACAGAAAGTCAATGAAGGGCCGCCGCCATCAGGGGCAGAAGGCCAATCGCCGCCATCGCCGTAGGTAACAGAAAAAATGAGCGTGCTGTCGGCATTTTTCAGGCTGATGCTTTCGCCGCCATTGGAAAGCCCTCCGGAAGCCCATTCAAAGGAAGCCACATCAAAAGTATTGCGCATTGCTGTGGAATCTAATGAGATGAGCAAATATTCTCCGGGCGCTATATCCACATCGGGGAACACAAAATCAAAGGCATCATCAATAAACCAATCACTAAGGTTGTGGCTGAGGCTGTCGTTATTGTAAATTTCGATAAACTCTGTAGTGTCGGTTCCGGCTTCTGGGCCATTGTACATAATTTCGGTAAGCACAATTTTGGGCAGGTTGCAGGGCACATCATAAGTCAGGGTCAAATCCAGTGTATCGGCAGTATAAAACGGCCAGTTTCCGTTGATCCATTGATGCTGCGCATTGTTAATGCCCCACTCCCAGGTGGTTGCGCTGTCGAGCACGATTAGCGTCTGCATGCATGTCCAGATATGGTCTCCGGCGGTTTCATCGCCATGTGTGCCATCATCATAAAATGCTGAAATTTCATTGCCGCCATTCCATTGCGGATCGTAAAGACCGTTCACATCGAAGCTGCCTTTGAGGTAAAAACCTTCTGCTTGCTGGCAGGCGGCATCATTGACCACAAAATATACATCCTTCCAAAGCGTATCTGAGGGGCTGTCTTCAATAACAGTTGTTGTATTTGTGGTGAAATCATAAACAAACTGAATTGCCTGATTACCATAGCTGTGAAAATCAACATTATCGCCGGTGTTTTGGTTCCAGCTGTTGTTCAAAACAACTTTGCATTGCCAGTCGCCTGCCGGGATGTTGAGATTGAGCTGATACACCTGATCGTTATCATTGTCGGCCATTTCGCCCATCAACTCTTGTGGCGACCAATTTGTTCCGCTGAGGGTATCAAAAAAGGAACCGGTAAGCACAGGATTGGTGTGCATTACGAGATCATTTTCGATATTGACCAGGAAAGTAACATCACATGCAGAATCAAGCAGCAAAACTGCATTGCCATTGTAGGGATAATTGGGATCGGACCAGTTTGTTCCTTCAATGACTTTATAATCATTGGAATCGGTTTCGATATATTTGGTCAGTTCATAAATACCGTTGGCATTGATTTCTGCCTGCCAGTCGGGTGATGAAGTGCTCCATCCGTTAAAATCGCCGGCAATCTGCACCCTTTGCTCATCAGTTTGGTGCACATCGGCCCAGGAGCGCGGATTGATGCGGTAGTAGCCATTATTGTTGTCCCAATCAACAATGCCGTTAATTGAGAAATAGGATTGCCCTACTTCGATATTGGGCGTATTGGAGAACTGATAGTCGATTCCGTCGCCAATATGGAAGAAAACCGTAGTATCCGCATTGCTACGGCAGCGGTAATCATAATTATCGTAAGAAACTACCGTGAAATTAAAAATATTGATGAACTGGCTTTCCCATTGCTCTGCGGGGTTTTGATCTTCGCCAATGGTTTCATCAATATCGGCAGCCCAGGGAAAATAAGAAGGGGAATGATAAAAATCCGGATCGGTATAAACGCTATCGAGGATATTGTCGGTTATTTCTGTAATTCCATTATAAACCGTTCGTTTACCGACAATATAAGCGGTTTGGCCCACTTCCAGCTCATTGACCAGGCTGTTGCTGTAGATCATGACTGACTCATAAGCACCGGTATCCACGCGGTAAAAGAGGCTGTTGTAGTTATCATTGGCAATGATTTCGGCATGGAAGGTCAGGTAGATATCATTTTCGTAATGGCCAGCCGGATAAGCGGTATTCATATGCTTCATAAAAGCAAAGCCCATATTGAAAAGATAAGAGGATTGCTCCGATCCTGAACTATAAATCAGTGTATCGGGCGTGAGGTCGGCAAAATCGGGCACATCATCCACGGTAAGCCAGTACGCCAGATCATTTCCGGGAACCTGAGCCACATCGGTAATATTTGCCTGATAAGCGCCTCCTTTTATTTGGAAATCGGAAGGTTGAGGCATTTCGGCAAGCTGCTGGTTAAAAGTAACTTGTACCCTTTCTGTATGGCGCATATAGGCTTCAGTGATTTCAACCGGAACGGCCGACATTGCCTGCACCTTAAAATCATCGTAATAAACCACACCTCCGCCATCATTATCGTTATAGGTACGCACTTCAAAGCGCAGGCCATCGGCATTGGCGGGCGCTATGAGCGTATCAGACCAGTATTGCCATGTTGTATCGTTTTCTGAATAGCTTGAAGGGCGGAGCTCGGCGCCATTTTCGCTCAGAGTATTATTTCCTTCGAGCCAGTACGACCAAATGCGTGATTTAGCATTTTGGGTGCTGTCAAAAAACATATAGGAAATATAATAGGCCGTTCCGCCGGAAATTCCTTCAACATTTTGCGTCAGGTCTTTGGTTCCGGCAGTTTGCGCAGCGCAAAAGCTTCCTTCATAAACAATTGCACCGGAGGTTTTCAGCACATTCTCTGCTTTGTCCCAATCGACGGGCGTAGTATCGTCAGACCAGTCTTCGAGCCCTCCGTTCAGCATCATGTTTTGAGCCTGGAGGAGGAAAGCAGAAAATATCATTAAGAATAAAAAAGTTATTGCTTTTCTCATGTCTTATAAATTTAAGAAAGCAGCCTCCCATAAAGGAGACTGCTTTTTGTATTACTATTTAAATATAAGTTTGAGAACTTCAGTATGTGTACCCGACTGTATGTGCATAAAGTACGTACCGGCAGGTAATTGCTTCAGATTAAATTCCTTAATGACAGCGGCTTTTTCGGCCTGATATTCTTCATTAAAGATAAGCTGCCCACTGATATCGTTAAGGCTTACAGTATATTTTTCCTGAACGCCATTCATTTTCAGCCAGAAGTGCTTGTTGGAAGGGTTCGGATACAACTCTGCGCTAAATGCCTCTGCGGCAAGTTCATCCACACCGATAGTAAATTCGACTAGCACTGGGTTTTGATCATACTCCATAACACAATTGTTTTCATCGCGAACGGCAACATTATATTCGCCAGGCATCAAATCGGTGAAAGCCGGGGCAGATTGCCAGTTTTGGCCACCGTCAACAGAGTATTCAAGAGCACCTGTTCCGCTATTGGCCGTGATGATAATCTGACCATCGGGGCAGGTTGCACAGCTGGCGTCCTGAGAAATAACATCGGCGATATTGATCGCTTCAGTATTCAGTATAATTGGATTAGAAGCATAAGCCAGTTCACAATCGTTGGCATCTTTGATCATCAGGATATACTCACCATTGCCAAGGCCGGTGAAGTTTGGACTTTCTGACCAATTGCTGCCATTGTCAACAGAATACATTATATCGCCTGTTCCGCCATTTGCTTCAATACTTATGAAGCCGTCTTCATTTTCGTAACAGGAAGGCGCTTCGAAAGAAACAGCCGCAAAATTGAGCGCATCCGGATTATTCAGTACTACCGGGTCGTCTAGATCCATGCGGCAATCATTTTCGTCTTTTACGGCGATATAATATGTTCCGGCAGCAAGATTCTGGAAGATTCCATTATTGTCCTGCCAGTTGGCACCGTCATCAATGGAGAAAAGCAATGCGCCCTGACCACCGGCAGCATCAATTGCAATGCTTCCGTTTTCTTCATTGTTACAAAGCGGATCAACGCCTGTAACCGAAACAATATCAATAGCATCAGGTTCTGCAATAATTACCGGGTTGTTTTGATAATCAACAACACAGCCGGCAACATCTTTCACTTTTACGGTATAGCTTCCACCGCCCAGACCGGTAAATTCATCGTTCAGGCTCCAGCTTGCACCATTATCAATGGAATACCAAAGCGTATCGGTACCTCCAACAGCAGAAAGCTTTATCAAACCATCATTGCTTCCGTAGCAACTAACATCTGTTACTTCCATAATGGTGATCAGGATTTCATCCGCTTCTTCGATGGTTACCGGATTGTTTGCATAAGCATTGGAACAATCGTTATCATCTTTCACCCAAAGCTCATAAGAACCGGCTGAGAGGCTGGTAAAGAGTCCGTTATCAGACCATTCTGCACCGCCATCAATGGAGTAATACAATGAACCTGTACCACCCTGAGCTGTAATGCTGATACTTCCGTTTTCGGCGCCATAGCATGCAATATCCTGTTTTTCAACAGATGAAACAAGCACTTCGTCCGGATCGCTGAGGATGACCGGGTTTCCATAGAATTCTGTAACACAATCGTTTTCATCCTTCACAAAGACGTAGTAATCGCCGGCAGGAAGGTTATCGAAATTAACAGCCTGTGTCCAGGTGTTCATGCTATCGATTGAATAATACAAAGCGCCTGTGCCACCGCTTGCGCCCAAAGCGATAAATCCGTCGGCAGCGCCGTAGCAATTCGGGTTACTTGGATAAACTGTTGTAATATTGATCGAATCGGGTTGCGGCAGATAGTAAGGATTAGCCCCATAAGCTGCCTGACAGTCGTTTTCGTCTTTTACAAGAATGTAATAAGCATCCGGTCCCAGATCAACAAAATGAGGGTCAACAGACCATGTAGCGCCATTGTCCACAGAATACTCATAAACACCCGTACCACCATCGGCAGAAATCAGGAGTTCGCCATTATTGCTACCATAACAGCTTGGCAATGTTGGTGTAAGATCTGTAACCACAACTTCTTCGGGTTCGGTGAGTGTAAACGAAGTGCTGTCCTGGCAAAAGTTTACATCGCGTACCCAAACAGTGTGCATACCGGCTGCAAGGTTGCTGAATGTTGCATCAGCCTGCCAGTTTGTATAGTCCAAAGAGTATTCATAGGAGAGGGTTCCGCCTGTTGCTGTAATGGTAACAGCACCATTGGCGTTGCCATAACATCCGCTGATATTTGTAAGGTCAAGATTGGTGATAATCAAGGTGTCAGGCTCTGCAATAAGCACCGGATTACCCAGATATTCGGCAGTACAATCATGTTCATCTTTAATCCAGACATTATATGATCCTGCTGCCAGATCAGCGAATACACTGTTCTGCATCCAGTTGGCACCATCATCAATTGAATACTGATAATCGGGTGTGCCACCAGTTGCTGTAATCTCAATCTGCCCTTCGAAATAGCCATGGCAATTTACATCCGTTACCTCAACATCAGAAATGAAAAGAGGAGAAGGTTGTGTAATTATTACGGGATTATTGGCGTATGCCATTTCACAATTGTTAGCATCTTTAACTTTGATAAAATACAGGCCGGGAGTCAGGTCAATAAACAGGCTGTCCTCCTGCCAGTTTCCGCCATTATCAATGGTAAACATCAGGTCGCCTGAACCGCCTGTAGCATCGATATTAATCCATGCATCGCCGGCTCCGTTACAGCTCACATTTTCCTGGAAAACCTCATTAATAACAATCCCTTCGGGTTGGGTAATCACAATCGGATTATTGGCGTATTCGAGCATACATGCATTCGCATCGCGCACCCATGCATTATAGTTTCCTGCTGCCAGACCGGCAAAAGCAGCATCGGTTTGCCAGTTTGCACCATTGTCAATAGTATATTCCAGCTGGCCTGTGCCTCCTTCGGCAGTAATAGTGATGCTTCCGTTTGTATTTCCATAGCAACCGGTAACATCCTGCACGTCCATATCAGTAATCAAAACCTCATCGGGTTGATCGATAACAATTGGGTTGGCAGCATATTCGGCAGCACAATCGTTAGCATCTTTTACAAACACATAATAGTTTCCGCCAACAAGCTCATCAAACTGGCCATTGTTAGCATACCAGTTTTGCATGCTGTCTATGCTGTACATCAGGTTTCCGGTTCCACCAGTGGCAACCACAGTTATTGTAGCAGTGGAGTCGCCATAACAGCCTGTGATATCTGTATGAACAGCACTGGAAATGATAACTTCTTCGGGTTGGTCAATTACAACTGGGTTATTGGCCCATAAGGTTTGGCAATTATTGACATCTTTCACAATCACATTATAATTGCCTGCGGCCAGGTTTTCAAAAGCAAATCCGGCCTGCCAGTTTGTTCCGTTGTCGATGCTGAACATCAAATCGCCGGTTCCGCCTGCTGCGGTGATGGTAATACTTGCATTGGTGTTTCCAAAACAACCGCTTACATCCACACTCACTACATCATTAATGAGCAGTTCGTCGGGTTCTGTCAATTCCACAGGATTATTTTCCCAAACCTGCTGGCAGGCAAAAGTATCCTGCACCATGATTTCATACGATCCGGCAGCGAGGTTATCAAAGGCATTCTGGTTCATGTCCCAGTTTGTGCCATTATCAATGGAATAATAAATATCATCGGTTTCGGCTGTGGCGGTGATGTCGATTTCGCCATTGGTATTGCCAAAGCATCCGGTGATGTTGGTAAGGCCCACATCGCTGATGGAAGGCAGTACGCGTACCTGTGCTGTTCCGTCAATAAATTCAGATTCAATCGTATAGGAACCACCGGTTTGATGGGAATATGTACCGGATATTTTGAGAGTGTCAATACCGGTTTGGTTCGGTTTATTTACGAGAACAATATCGAACATTTTTTCTTCAGTAAACTCCAGATTATCTGCGCCCATACCAATTTCAATGGTTTCGTCATCAAGTCCGTAATAAACATTATATAGGTCGGGATGGAAATTCTCAACAGCTGAAAATTCGAACAAGCTCGTGTCATAATCAACATAAATCCATGCAGAGTCCATCTCGTGCATTCCGCGTGCAATTACGGGAACATAGAGTGTGTCGTTCATACATTCGGCGGTGTTTTCGATCCAGGTGAGGATACGGGGAATACCGTTGAGGTAAACGACGGATGTTTCATTTTGTGTAAATACTTCGAAGGCGAATGTGGGTGCATATGGATACTCGGCATCCACGACAGTAAATTCTTCCTGCAGCACATCGTCCCAGAGGCGGTATTCCACATCATTACCTGCAACAAAGCCATCGATTCCGGGATCATTGGGGTCATCGGCAGAACAAGTTACATAAAGGTATGTGTTATTATCAAGCGAGTCAACGGCTTCGATAAGAACCGCCGCGCCCACACAATTATCTCCGTCAAAAATACCCACTTCATCGCCGGCCTGCATCAATAAACCATCAATAGCTGCCGAAGAAACCGTTATAGTCATAGGGTTAAAAGCGCCACCCGACCAGATTTTGGTAAAATGAGGGTCATTGATTATAACAGGGTTACTGGCATAAATTTTTGTACATCCATTGACATCTTTTACTTGTACATTATATGTTCCGCCATTCAGCGTTGTGAAAGAACCACCATTCTGCTCCCATGTTACGCCATTGTCAACGGAATAACTCAGTGTGCCTGTTCCACCTGCTGCATCAATAATGATTGTGGCATCACCAGCGCCGGTTGCAGATTCTTTTGTGAAAGTCAAATCATTAATTATCAATTCATCCGGTTGAGAAATCACAATTGGGTTTGCTGCATAGATCTCCTGACAATTGTTGGCGTCCTTAACCACAAGGTTATAATCACCTGCCGCAAGATCTACAAAATCCGCATTGCTTTGCCAGTTGGTGCCATTATCAATAGAGTACTGATAGGGCGCAGTTCCACCTCCGGCACTAATGCTAACAGAACCGGTTTCATCGCCATAGCAGCCTTGAACATCTACAGGTATTACATTGGTAATGAGCAGTTCATCCGGTTGGGTGATCGTAAGCGGGTTATTGTCATAAGTCCACATACAATCATTTTCATCTTTGGCTTTGAGGTTATAATCGCCGGGCGTCAGGTTATCAAAAATGCCTGTACCGGCATCCCAAGTTGCCCCATTGTCGATGGAATAAACCAGGCTTCCTGTACCGCCTGAGCATTCAATGGTAATACTTGCATCACCCACGCCATTACAGCTCACATTTTGGGCAATTATGGTGTCTTTTGTAATTGAAGTGGGTTCGGTGATGGTGATGGGATTATTTGCCCAAACATCCTGACAACCAAAAGTATCTGACACAACTACATTGTAATTTGCTGCAGTAAGGCTCGTAAAAGTGCTTTGGTTATAGACCCAGTTAGCACCATTATCTATTGAATAATTTAAGAGTGTGTATGCTGTGGCGGTGATTTCAATTTCGCCATTATCACTTCCCGGACAACTTATTTGTGTTGGCGTAACCGCAGTAATTTCAGGATTTTCAATCAGATAAGACGATTCTGCAGAGAAACTGGCTGTTAAGTCATCGCCATCATCATCGCGATAAGCGCTGCTTGCATCCCATGAAAATTCGAGTTCGCCTTCCGCTTTTTTTGTAAAGACCAGTGTAAGGAGTGTGTCATTTGTAATAACTGCAGAGCCTGCAATACTGTTCCAACTGATAGTAAGCGAACCGGAATCGTCGCTGACACTAATCGGATTTCCATCAAAAACAGCATTTTGCATGCCAATACTGCTATAAGTCAATTTACTGGTATCATAATCCAGTAAAAGATCAATTTCGTGTGTTTCATCAAGGCCGGTTACTATAATAGGTGTTGTGACTTCGGTAATGCTTCCGTCATCGCAGAAAGTTTGGCCAGGAACATTAGTGTAGATAGAAACCGAAGACAGCGGTTCCAGTTCCGCAACAGTTACGCTATAATGCTGCATGCCGGAATAAACCCCTCCCCATGTCATTTGGTGGTTATTATAGTCCCAGGTATCATGTATATAAATAATTTCGGAATTCCCGGGTTCATAACCAACACCAAGCATGGTATGTCCTTCAACATGAATAAGAACGGGTTTGCCCGCATCGATCATATCGCGGAATTGCGCAAGGGTAAAACCTTGCGTGTTGCCATCATAACCGTATATATATTGCGTGTAATTCTGCTCCACGTCATATCCCCGTGATTCAAAAAACTCACGTATTCCATGGCATCCATCTATTCTGCCAGGCTCGCATCCGGTATAATCATATAAGGGTGTGCCATTATTATAGGAATAAAACCATGTTGACCCATCACTGGATTCAAAGGTTGACTGGCTTGTACCCATATAATCGGCGGTACATTCGCCCCAGCTATGTTCTGTCCAGCCGTTTGTAATCCATGGGTCAGGACCGGCGTTTCCGTAAGCAATCCAATAGTCATCTACATGGCCGCGTGTGGTTCTTCCATCAACACCATCTCGCGTTGCGCTTAATGGGCATTGTGCCCGGTATTCCCCGTTAATCCACACATGCGGCCAGGAAGAATTATCCTGAGGGCACACGCCTCCATTTGTAGGGCCGGCATACATATTTACAAAACTGTGATTATCGTAATAACCTGCTGCCATAGCGGCAGATGTAGCCGAACAGCCAAAGCACCAATCGAATGCAGGAACATTATCCAGCATTACTGCGCTTTCGGTCGGACTGGCCGGGGGCATTAAAACTTTTGGAGGCGGACTTCCCGGCACCAGAATTCCATAAATGATTTTTCCATCCGCCTGTACAACACTATCTTGAATGTACTTCCTAAGGGAAGGGCTGACTTGTGCTGTCAGGCTTAAGTTTAACATGATGGCAAGTAAAATAAGTCCAGAGCCAAACCAGTGCCCATGTGTCTTGCCTGAGATAAATTTTTCTTTCATAACTACTTTTTTTAATCGGTTGTGATTTTATTTTGATATGAATTAAGTAAACTTCTACTTCATTAAACTCCATGTTATTTCTAATCAATGTCCTTTGCAGATCGTCTATCAATGCCTGAAGCACATCCTGGATGTCTGTTTCTTTGGGCTTACATTCCAAGAAAAGAGACTCCAGATGCGGTTCATGCCGGTGATTGGGAGATGCTGCTCAATGCGCTCAATTCCACTACACTGGTTTCGATGATGTAAAAATCAGAAACAGCAAAAGCAGGCAAAAAGGGACAACCCGCGTTCTCACCTAAAAATTCGAATTCTTTGCATTGCTCACACACTCGATATTTTTCTGTATTTCTTACAGCAAACCCATCCTGTTGCGGGCTGTCGGGGTCATCTTCCGAACAGGTGATGTAGAGATAGGTATCATCATTTTCAGGGTCGATGTTTTGTTGCAGCACAGCCGCTCCCACGCATTGCCAGTTGTCAAATAAACCAACCTCATCTCCGGCTTCCAGATCAAGGCTGTCCAGTGAAGCACCAGAAATAATGATCGTCATGGGATTATAGGCGCCACCTTGCCAGCCTGGTGTAAAATATTGCGCCATGGCTCCTGGAGAAAGAAAAAATAACAATAAAAAAACAATTACTGAGAAAGTATCCCGTTTTGCATGCCGTATAAAATAACAGCAGCTGTATTTCAATCTCTTAGGAAAAAAGACCATTATTAATTATTTTTTAAAAAAAATATTTCTGCTTTTATTAAGTCCCTAAATTTGAAACCATTATTTGACAAAAGCAAGTAAATTCCGACTTATTGTATGAACAGGCCTTTTTTCATGATGAACGCCCCATATTTCATGATAAACGAATTGTTTTGTTGTTTTTACACACAAAAAAAAGCCGGAATGCAGAAAAATTTCCTGCATTTAGGCTCAATTGGTTTTCATTCGGCCTTAGCAGGAAAATACTATACAAAATTGAACGTAAAACCAGCTTTTGTGGAAAAAACATACCTTTGGGTTTATTATAAACGTCCAATAACATTTCATTATGGCACACTTTGGCAAAACACTGAGAAGAAGCACATTAAGCATGCACATCCTTTTTTCTGCACTTTGGGTCGGGGCCGCTATATCCATGATTACGCTTTTTTTCACAAAAATCCCACAGAACATTTCTGAAGTGCTGGCCTATAACCTGGCTCTGAAATTAATAGATGATTGGGTGATCATTGGCTCGGCAACAATCAGTTTTTTGACAGGAATCCTTTTATCGTGGAAAACGTCCTGGGGGTTTTTTAAACATTGGTGGGTGGCTACAAAACTGATACTGACCTTCGCTTTGATAATCCTGGGAAGTTTTTGGCTGGGAAAGTGGACAAATGAATCGGTTTATATGGTGCAGGAAAGCGGAATAAAAGCATTGTCAAATCCTGTTTATATTGAATATCAGGAGCAACTTAAATTATGGGGCAGCTTACAATTTGGGGTTTTGGTTTTTCTGATTGTTATCTCCGTTTTTAAACCCTGGAAAAAAATAAAACAAAGCCGATAACAAATCAGACGCCGTCTATTCTTCAGAACCGATAATAATCATCCGGTCCACTTCAAATTCTTTTTCGGAGATAAACTTCATCAGTGCATATTCATTGATATCCACTTCGAGTTTCAGGACGGATTCCAGTTTATTTTTGATTTCCACGCTTTTCAGGAAATCAACACGCTCGCTGTACTCTACAACAAGCTGGACTTTTGTTGAAGAATCCTGCTCATCGCGCACATAAGCACCGAACAACCAGGCACGTTTAATCGGATAGGCTTCGAGCACTTCGAGGATCAACGGAATGATATCTTCTTTCAACGGAAGCACTTTTCCGTAATTCATTCTGTATTCAATTTTATCTGCCGTTAGTTTCAGGATGGATTGTGCAAGTGGGTTGTTTTCCAGGTCACGGCTAATCTTCTCGCTTTTGTAGCTCACGTAAAGTTCATTTCTGTCCACCTCATAAAGGCCGGCCAGCTTATCCACAGTTTCGGCAGAAGGCAGGCGCATTCCCCTTTCAATCTTGCTTAAAAGTGAAATATCGATTTCAATTGCCTTTGCTACCTGTTGCAAAGTCAGCTTCCGTGATTTCCTGTGCCTGCGAACAATATCTCCGAATGAATCCGGTATTTCAATCATTTTCATAAAATTAGACTTCAAAAGTAAAAACTACCTCTGAAACTGAAAAGCGCTTAACGATTATTTAAACCCAGAACGGCTTTTTTGGGGAAAGCTTAATATTAAATAAAAATTGGACGGCTGTTTAGAGTTCGTTTATAAAGTCTCTCGACTCTATGGACAAAAACTATGTAGTGCTCGTCCATAGAGTCAGGTTTCTGATTCAGAATGTTCGAGGTCGAGGCATTCTTGGTATTGAAAATAAGGAGCTTACTGAAGTAAGTGACTGGTTTCAATACCGAGAATAACGCTGAGATCGGACATTATGGACGGAAACTATTTAGCCAAATTTGCTGATTTGCTCCAACCTTTCCATATCCAGAATTTCAATCCTTCCGTTCTCATTGGCGATCAGGCCATTTTGGCGCAGGTCTTTCATGGCACGCATGGCACTTATTACCGACATCCCGGTAAATTCAGCAAGTTCCTTTCGCGAAAGGGGCATAAGAAATCCTGATGACTGAAAAACCTCGCGCGCCAGGTAAATCATCGCGCCAGCCATTCGCCCGTTGAGCTGTTTGTGGGTAACGGCATACAAAATTTCATAAGCCATCAAATTGTTCCGGCTCAATCGTTTGATTATGGAAACAGAAAAATCAGAATTCTGGCTCACCAGCTCGCGCACAATATTGATTTCAATCAAACAAAGGCTGCTGTCTTCAAGGGCAGCCACGGAATAATGAAAAATGCTGTCGCCAAACAATGACGAAAGCCCCAGGATATTGTCCGCAGCATAGATGTTGATAATCAAATCATTCTGATCGTTTTCCGACTCGCGGTACAGCTTTACCAAACCCGATTTCACAAACATAATATGTGTGGCAAATGCACCCTGCTTGGCAATAATTTCGCCTTTACGGAATGACAAGCGAACCATTTTCTGACCGACCCGCCCCAGCTCTTCTTTGCTTAGCACACGAAAGCATTCCGACATTTGGGTGCAGTTCACACAGGTATTTTGTTGCTCATCGGCCATGAATGTGGTTGATTTGAAATGTTGCGCTAATCTATGAAAAATATAGCTTTCAACATATATCTATTACTATATTCCTCCTCAAGCCAACAAAAAAAACGCATCACCGGTTTATTAAAAACATGATCTGCATCAGTTTTTTCCGAACATTTGATACCGCTGATTTAATCAAATTGTTGCAACCTTATGAATGTGTCCGTGTATGCAAAAATTGATATATGTAAGTTTGTGCCCTATTTTTGCTGTCAGAACATCAATACAAATCAACATGGACACATCAGCAGCAAAGAGAGCATACGGAAGCATCGTTAAAAAAGAGATCCTGGCCTCTTTTCAAACCTCCAAGCCCATGAAAGAAATGGTGCTTGAAGCCCGCCAGCCTTTCCCGGGCTATTACAGCCGCACCCCATCGGCAGAAGAAAAATTCCAGAAGCCGTATTATGTGTTTTTTATTGTGAAGCCCACCAATTTATGCACGGAAGATAATATCATCCGCATCACGCAAAAAATAAAACAGTCGCATAAATTAAATTTTGATGCCTGCCCCGGCCAGCTCAGCCTGTTTAATATTATGCAGCCACATATCCGGATTCATACTGATGATCTCACAATCATCCCAAAACTGATTGAACTCTACCGCGAAAATGGAATTGTTTTCCAAAAACATAAAGAAGTGGCCGAATACACCAGCCTGATCCGCATCAAAAAATATTTCCTGCTGGATGAAGTCTTTGATGGCGTATATCGGGCTTCCGACAATCAGTATTTCAGGTACATCCGCATACCTCGGCAAATTGAATGGGATGATTTTGAAAAAATCACCATGACGATCAAAAACACCTACAACTTCAATCATTACGATTACGCACTGGCCTCTTTTTATCAGGAATGCGGATTTGAAGATTATGTGCGCATCTATTCCGAGCATTGCGATTGCGACAACCTTCCGGAGCTGCGCATGCACTACATTGAAGAAATCGAAAAATATCATTTTATATAACCGAATAAGCCAAAGGCATGAAATCCATTAAAAACTTCCTGTTGATCTTCTTCATACTCCTTTTTGTATGGATGTTGCTCAACAACAGCTTTACACCTGCGATCTGGATCAGCGGTGTAGCAGTGTCATTTATTGTGGGACTGGTATTTTGCCGCAATTGCGATGTGTTTACCGACATCCGCCTCAGCCCGAAAGCCATTATCTACACCTTTATTTATCTGCTCGTATTTCTAAAAGAGCTGATCAAATCAAACCTCGATGTTGCGCGCAGGGTTTTATCGCCCGCACTGCCGATAAATCCCGGAATTGTTGAAGTGGAAACCCGTTTAAAATCGCGCATGGGCCGGTTGATCCTGGCCGATTCCATTACGCTCACACCCGGAACATTCACAGTCGATATCCGCGACGACAAGCTCTACATCCACTGGATTGATGTGAAAAGCGACGACATCGAAAAAGCCACCAACGAAATTGTTCGCAAATTTGAAAAATACCTGGAGGTAATTTATGGTTAATACAATACTCACCATCGCATTGGTACTAATTGCAGCCAGCCTGCTCATCAGCCTGTACCGTTTTATCAAAGGGCCCTCGGCCGTTGACCGCGTCATTTCTTTTGATGTTATGACCATTTCGTCCATCGCACTGATTGGCCTGATCGCCTATTTTGCAGGCCGCGTCATTTATCTCGATGTGGCCGTGGTTTACGGTCTGCTCAGCTTTTTGGGCGTACTCATTATTGCACGTTATCTCGAAAAAGGATTATAAATTCAAAAAGGATATTCAAATGGAAATTTTACAAATAATCGGCGCATTCATCACCTTGGCGGGATCCATTTTCCTCTTTCTGGGTGCACTGGGCCTGATGCGTATGCCCGATGTTTATAACCGTATCCAGGCCGGCACCAAAGCCACTACTCTGGGAACCATGCTTTCACTTTTGGGACTGGGATTCATCATGCCGGGATGGTTTGGCAAAATCATTATTCTGATTGTTTTTGTACTCATAACCAATCCCGTATCATCACATGTACTGGCCCGCGCGGCACATTTCAGCGGTATTCCGCTCAGCCCCAAAACAGTAGTGGACAAACTTGCCGAACGCATGAAAGAAAATCCGGAAAACAAACCGGAAAATGTTGAACCTCAAAATCAGGAATCATGACATTTACAATACTGGCAGCATTTCTGGGCGTATTGATGCTGGTTATGGCAATCATTGCCATTTACCACAAAAGCCTGATCATTGCCATCATCGCGGCAGGCGCCGTAAGCCTTTTTGCTTCTGTGCTTTACCTTCTGCTGGCCGCACCCGATGTGGCCATGACCGAAGCATCCATCGGCAGCGGGCTTTCCACTATAATTTTCTTTTATGTTTTGAACCGGATTAAAAAGAAAGATCATGCGAAATAGCTTAATTTTTATTCTCATCATCGGATTTGCGCTGATACTTTATGGACTATACAGCGATTTCCATGGCAGCGACAAGCTGAACGAAACGGCTGCTTTTTACGCACAACCACAAAACATCGAAGAAGTAGGTGCCGCCAACCTCGTAACGGCTGTGGTGGTAACTTACCGCGGTTTGGACACGCTGGGCGAAGTCACCATTCTTTTCCTAACCGCCGCCATCATCGGGTTTTTCCTGAAAGTGCAGGTACGGAATCAGGATGACAAAAAAATCCGTCCGGCCAGCGAAATATTTGATACGGCAGCCCGTGTGCTGACCCCCATGATTTTTGTGTTGGGGGTTTATGTTTTTGTAAACGGCCACCTGACACCGGGCGGAGGATTTCAGGGCGGGGCAATCATTGCTTCAGCCTTTGTACTGCTCCTGTTGATCGGGCAAAACCAGCGCTTTAAAAAGGAACTCTTTACGCAGCTGGAAAGCATCTCCGGACTGATTTTCGTCATTATTGGTGCGCTGGGACTCCTTTTGGCCGGAGGTTTCCTCGACAACCGCATCCTGCCTGCCGGGAATGTTGGCGAGTTAATCTCTGCCGGTGCCATCCCCATTATCTACATTTTTGTAGGACTGAAAGTAGGCTCCGAGCTTTCCAATATCCTCAGCAATTACAAAGAAGTACAAACCGAAGATAATAACCTGTAAATCAAAATTATGGAACATATAAGCCTCATCATCGGTTTTTTGCTCATCCTCACAGGACTCTACGGACTGCTGACGCGCAAAAACCTCATCCGTATCATCATCGGTTTCAGCCTTTTCGATACAGGTTTGCATGTAGTTATGGTCAGTATTGCCTACATCCGTAAAGGCACTGCGCCTATCATCGACGAAAGTGTCAGCATCGCGAATGCGGCACAGGAAATCGCCGACCCTTTGCCTCAGGCTTTGGTACTAACGGCCATTGTCATCGGACTGGGCGTTACAGCACTTATGCTGGCCTATGCCCTGAGGATGTACAAGCAAAAAGGCAGCCTGAATATTTCGGATTTCACCCATTTGAAAGGTTAGACCATTTGATAAACTGAAAATACAACACAAATGATATCACCAATACATCTTATCACCATCGGCCTGGGCATTGCCTTTGCACTGGGACTGCTCAAAAGTTTCGGCAAAAACTTTGCCCTGAGCCTCACTTTACTGGCTTTAGCCTCGATGAGTGCGCTCTCCCTGCAATGGCTTTTTGCCTTAATGGAAGGCACACAAACGGCTGAAATTTTCACTGCCGGTTTCCGTCCGCCCTGGTCGATTAACCTGCGCATGGGTCTTGAAGAAGCCGTACTCACTTCCATGGTCAATATTGCCGGACTGCTGGGCGGGATATATCTGATCCGACCTTTGCGCGAGCAGGGATTCCATGCAATGATTGTTTTTCTGGTACTCATTATGGGCCTGGATGTTATCATCCTTACCCGCGATGCATTCAACCTCTTTGTTTTTATGGAAGTGGTCAGTATTGCCACTGCCGGCCTGGTCATTTTGGAGCAAAACCGCAATTCGGTTCCTGCCGGCTTTAAATACATGATTGCCACCAGTCTCATCGCGGGATTATTCCTGCTGGGCGTTATTTTTGTCTATTACTTTGGCGGTTCGCTCAACTTTGATTTCCTTTCAGGCAGCGCACTCCTCGCTATTAAAGGCGGCAGCATAGCCCTCTTTTTTATGCTGATCGCCATTGTGCTCGAACTCAAAGTTTTTCCTGCAAACGGCTGGGCGCTCGATGTTTATCAATCTGCGCATCCCGGCTTGTCGGCCATAATTTCTGCAGCCAGTGCTACGGCCATGTATTTTGTGCTGAGCAAAGTGCTTCTACTCATCGGTGATGCCGGTTATCAGGTTGTGGCAGTAGCCGGTGCCCTGAGTTTTGTTGGAGCCAACCTTCTGGGCCTGCAACAGGACAATCCGCAACGTTTGCTCGGATATTCTTCTGTGGGACAAATTGGGCTGCTGATGATCATCCTCGGCATGAAACCCGTTTTGGGTCAGGACCTTCATTTCATTGCATTCAGCATTTTGATTACGCATTACCTTGCCAAAGCCGGACTTTTCTGGCTGGCGGGAATCATAAAATCCGAAAAACTGGAAGCCTGGGCTGTACTCCGCAAAAATCCCTTTTACCTTTTCCTTTTCGGAACATTTGTTTTTGCTTTGATCGGATTCCCACCCTTTCCGGCTTTCTTTGGTAAATGGTCGCTGATAATGCAACTGGCCGGCTCGGGCATGTACGGATGGCTGTTCGTTATCCTGCTGGCTTCCTTCCTCGAAGGCGTTTACCTTTTCCGCTGGCTGGGATATGCCATCAAAAAAGAACATGCCGGTCAACCCCGCCTGAGCATTCAATGGAACCAAATTCTCCCACCCTCAATTTTTGGTGTTGCGCTTTATGCCGCAGGCTATTATATCGGACAAATCAGTGGTTTTGGCGCCAGCATCAATTATATTCCTTTATTGTTTGTCGCGCTTTTGTTCGTTTTGGATTTCCTGCCTGTATTTGCAAAAAACACCATTGCCATTGCCGGGATGGCTGTTTACGCCTGGATGAAACTCCCGCCCCTGTTTGAGAACGATATGCTCCGTTTCATTTTTGAAGCAATATTCCTGATTGGAGGTATTTTAACCTTCATAGCCGGATACCAGAACAAAGGAAAACGCATGGGATTTTATCCGGTAGCACTGCTGATGTATGCCGGTTTAACGCAAATTATCGAAGCAGAAAATACTTTCCAGTTTTTCTATGGCTGGGAAATCATGACGGCAGGCTCCTATTTCCTCATTATCCGCGGAAAACGCTCCATGCCCCACGGGCTCAGCTATATGCTGTTTTCTATTGGCGGAGCTTACGCCATGCTGGCCGGATTCGCCATGACTTTTGCCGGAACATCCAGTTTCGCATTGGAAGCCTTGGGCATGGTACAGGCCAATATTGGCTGGATTTACGCTCTGCTGGCCGTTGGTTTCCTCACCAAAACCGCTTCGCTTGGGCTGCACATCTGGCTGCCCGGAGCACATGGTGAAGCCGAAAGCGACGTTTCGCCCATGGTGTCGGCCATCCTGCTGAAAGCCGGTGTTTTCGGTTTGCTTATCCTGATGATTTTTATGGGACATCATCCCGAAGCCGTGCAAATCACTTACGTTCTGGGATGGCTGGGCGCGCTTACTGCCCTGATCGGCAACCTGGCTGCTGTTTTTCAGGATGATGCCAAAAGGCTGCTGGCATATTCCAGTATTGCACAACTCGGTTACATCCTTTTTGCTTTGGCAATTATGAGCCATCTCGGCTGGCTGACCGCTTTCACATATACCATCAACCACTTTATGTACAAAGCCGTGCTCTTCCTCGCTGTTGGTGCGGTGATCCTGCGCGTAAAAACCCACAATATGTACGAAATGGGCGGCCTGATCAAGCGCATGCCTTTTGCTTTCATTGCTGTTCTGATCGGGATTATTGCCCTTTCGGGTGTGCCGCCACTTACAGGTTTTGCCGGAAAATGGCTGTTTTATCATGCCGTAGTGCTCAAAGGCTGGTATTTCCAGGGAGCGATTGTGTTCTTCTCGGGCATTATCGCATTCCTTTACCTATTCAAGATGATTTATTCGATTTTCCTCGGACAGCTCAAGGACAATTTACGTAAAGTGAAAGAAATCAGCATCTGGTACATCATCCCGATTTACACTTTGATTATCGGGCTGATGATTACTTCGGCCAAACCGGAATGGATCCTGCAACCTTTGGGCGATATGATTTCTGCACAATTTCCCGATGGCGGACTGCAATGGGATGGCGGCAGGGCTACCACAGCTTTAGGTCATTGGAGCGGAAGTGGTGTGATGATGACCGTAGGAATAATGTTTGTATCGCTTTTTAGCTGGCTGTTCATCCTGAGCCGCAAAGCACAAAAAATCGAACAATTCAATATTGTGTATTCTGCCGAACGCCCATTCCGTCCCGAAACCACACATGTGAGCTACAATATTTTTGCCGGCTACAATAAAGCTCTGGGATTCCTCGTGGCGCCCTTTATCACGAATTTCTGGAACTGGATGGCGGGCGCTTTCCACGATCTGGCCACGATAATCCGCAAAATATACAGCGGGAACGGACAGGTTTACGCAACACAGATACTGCTGTTTGTTTTGATTGTTTATGCTTATTTTCAGGCTATTGTCTAACCTCTAAAATCTAAAAAATGAGTTTCGATATCAGCAAATTATTATATACACTCCTGGGCCTGTTCATTATTTTAAACTGGGGCCTGCTGATGGGAGGCAGTATCCGAAAAATCGGGGCACGTGTAGCCAAGAGGCACGGAATCCGCATTTGGCAACCCTGGGTTGACTTGATCAAAAACTATGCAATCCGCTCGCAAAACACCCATGGTGTGATGTTCTACCTCGGACCGGTTTTCCGCGTATCCGGAGGCATTGGCCTGTTTCTTTTCATGCCATTGATTTTTGGCAGCGAAAACTGGACCAATTACAGTTTCCAGGGCGATTTGGTGCTGCTGCTCTATTTCCAGTTTTTTGGTATGCTCGGCATGGCTTTGGGCGCCGGAGAAGGCGGACATCCACATTCGGCCATTGGCATCAGCCGCGGCTTATCACAATTTACAACTATTGAAGTACCCTTAACATTGGCGGTTATTGCCGTTGCCATTCAATATCAAACCTTTAGCATTTCAGATATTGTAGCTGCACAGCAAGGCGGTATAATGAACTGGACGGTATTTACCAATCCCTTTGCCGGAGCAACAGCTATACTGGCCATGCTCGGGCTGTTTATGCACTCGCCCTTTAACCTGGTAAAAGCCCCCAACGAAATACCGATTGGCCCGCCCACCGAATACCACGGAACCTACCTTGGCGTTTTACGCACCAATGCCGCCGTATTGCACGTCATCGAAGCCGTGCTGTTTATGAACCTGTTTTTTGGTGGTGCTACCAATTGGATCGAATTGTTTATCAAGACATTCCTTATTTATTTCTGGACCGTTTTCGTGGGTATGGTTTTTCCACGTTTCCGCATCGAGCAATCTGTGCGCTGGTTCCTGAAAATCCCACTCGTATTAGGTATCATTGCTATTTTAATGGCTTAAAACCAAATGGATATGACAGAAAAAGATCAAAATATGCATCAGGAAGAAGACAAATTCCTTGCCGAAGAAAATAAAGTCCGCAGGGTGGAAACGCCCGATGGCGAAATCATCGAAATTGATCCGCTGAAGGATTATTTTTCAGATGCACGCCCAAAAGCCTACCGCCCGAACAGCATTCCGGTTATTGAGAAATTCCTCAACTGGGCCCGCGCCGAATCGCTTTGGGTGCTGGGTTTTGGAACCGGTTGCGGCAGTATCGAAATCCCGCCGCTTACAACACCCCGTTTCGACGCCTACCGCTTTGGCGTTCAGATGCGTCCAACACCACGCCAATCCAATGTTTTCATCATTTCGGGATATATGAGCGTAAAAACCCTCAAGCGCGCCATCCGCAGTTATGAGCAAATGCCCAATCCGAAATATGTGATTGCGCTCGGAAGCTGCACCATCAACGGCGGAATGTATTTCGATAGTTACAATACCATCAACCGCCTCGACCGCTATATGCCCGTTGATGTTTATATCGCCGGATGTATGCCCCGTCCTGAAGCTTTGCTCGCCGGATTTGAAAAACTCAAACAGCTGATCAAAGAAGGTAAAGCTGAGAAAGCCAATGAGTACATCGAAAACCTGGACGAATACAAGGCCAATCAGAAAAAAATCATCAAAGACTGGAACATGCCTGATTATAACTGGTAAACCCAAAAATTATGAACGAATTAATTGAAAAAATAGGAAAAGGATTCACGCTGCTTAAAACCGACCGCCAGCGCGATGACCTTTGTTTTGTCAGTGTGGAAAAAGATCAGGCATTGGCGCTGGTAACCCACTGCCGCGATTTTGAAGGATTCTCGCATTTTGTTGTGCTCTCCTGTGTGGACTGGATCGAAGACGGTTTGTTCCAGCTCACCTATTTGCTCAACAATCCCACAAAAAAATACGATCTGGGCGTGCGCACCTTCATCAGCCGCGAAAACCCTGAAATGGAATCGGCTCATGAATTATGGCGGCAAATTGCCACTCATCAGCGCGAGCTGAAAGAAATGTACGGTATTGATTTTCCGGGCAGCCCCCGTGTTGATGAGCCTTTCCTGCTTGAAGGCTGGGACGATATCCCGCCCATGCGCCGCGATTTTGATACCTATAAATACTCCGAAGAAACCTATTTCCCAAGAGAAGGGCGCAAAACACACGATCCTGCAACATATATGAAATCAAAGCTTTATCCCGATGAAGAAAAATAAATTATTCAACCTTCAGCCCGACCGGAGCGCCTATCCCGAGCATGACGAAAACGGGAAACCCATCGTGGATTTAAGCTCCCATAAATATGTAAAACTCTGGCAGGGCCCTCAGCATCCCGGCGTAACCGGAAATATGGCGCTGGAACTGACCATTTCCGGCGATGAAATCATGGAAGCCAAAACCCATGTAGGTTATCTGCACCGCGGTTTTGAAAAACTGATGGAACGCCGCAAATACATCCAGTGTTTCCCTACCTGCATCCGCATGTGCGTGGCCGAACCGGATTATAACGAATACAACCTCTCTGCCGGAATTGAAGAGCTGAGCGGCATCGAGATACCCGAAATGGCCAAATGGCTGCGTACGCTGGTGCTCGAAATGGCCCGCCTGCAAACGCTGCTGCGCGTAGTGCCCGGACAAGGCGGAACCTTTGCGCTTGGCCTGGGCGTGCAATGGGGCGTTTACCTGCGCGATCTCGTGCTCGATCTTTTCGAGGAGCTGACCGGCGGCCGTGTTTATCATATGTACATCCTGCCCGGAGGTGTGCGCGGTTTATTGCCCGATGGCTTTAAAAAGCGCATGGAAGAAACCCTCAAAAAAATCGACGAATTTATTGTGAACATTGATAACCTGATGTTTCACAATACCGTTTTCAAACGTCGCGCCAAAGATGTGGCCATACTCAAACCCGAATGGGTGGATCAGTTTGGCGTAGTAGGCCCCAATGCCCGTTCTGCCGGTTTTAATCGCGATGTGCGCAAAGATTATCCCTATCTGGTGTATGATCAACTTGATTTTGAACCCAAGGTGATGAATCATTCCGACATCTATAACCGTTCGCGTACACGCTGGCACGATTTGATCATGACCGTTGACCTCATCCGCCAGATTATGGCAAAAATGCCCGAAAAAGGCGATTTTAAAGCACCGACGCCCAATGTAATGCACTGGCGCATCCCGAAAGCAGAAACCTACATCCGCTCCGAATCATCGCGTGGCGAATATGGTTTTTATATGGTAAGCGACGGCACGGATAAACCCCGGCGCATCCATCTGCGCGGCCCCAGCTATGTGCATGCCGTTTCGCTGCTGGAACGTATGCTGATCAATGCCAATATCGCGGATACCGCAGCTATTATGGTGAGCCTGCAAACCTGTCCGCCGGAAATAGAACGATAATTTTTCAATCAGAAATTTTGCAACAATGGGAAGCATTAAAGATATACTTAGTCCGTTTACCGCATGGAGAAACCTGGCAAAAGAGCCCGTTACCGTTAAAGATCCTTTAAATGACCGTCCGGGTGCAGCCCGATACCGTGGTTTCCACAAAAACGATATCGAAGCCTGCATCGGCTGCGGCACCTGCGAAGCAATTTGTGAAAATGAAGCCATTGACCTGGTCCCTGTGGAAGGCATCGAAACCAAAGACGGCGACAGCGGATTGCGCCCCCGTGTGGATTATGGCCGTTGCTGCTGGTGTGCACTTTGTGTGGATGTATGTACTACCGAATCGCTCAGCCTCAGCAACGAATACACCTGGGTAGATACCGATCCGGATAATTTCCGCTTTACGCCCGGTGTGGATAAAAAAGACTGGGACAATAATGAAAAAGGCTGGAAAAAACCGGGGCCGAATTACGAGTTTTATAGTCTGGAACGCCAGAATATGGAACATCTCCACCCGGAAGAGCGTGATAAATCCTTTATAGAAATCGTAAAAGGATACAGCAAAGAGCAAGCACAAAAAGAAGCCGACCGCTGCGTGGAATGCGGCATTTGTACGGCTACCTGCCCGGCACATATGGGCATTCCTGAATACATCAAAGCTGTCCGAAATGACGATATGGAAGAAGGTTTGCGCGTACTCTATGAAACCAATCCGCTGCCCGAAATCTGCGGACGTATCTGTACGCACAAATGCGAAACCGTTTGTTCTATTGGTCATCGCGGTGAGCCGCTCAGCATCCGCTGGTTGAAGCGCTATATTGCTGATAATGTGGAATCAGAAGATTACAAACGTGTACTGCAAAGCGATTCCATTGAGCAAAACGGCAAAAAAATTGCCATTATCGGTTCCGGCCCTTCCGGTCTTTCTGCCGCACATTATCTGGCTTTGATGGGCTATCAGGTAAAAATCTTTGAGCAGTTTGAAGCGGCCGGAGGTATGATGCGTTACGGAATACCCGAATATCGTCTGCCTTACGATCAAATCGACAAAGATGTAAACTACATTCTGTCGCTGGGTGTTGAAATACAATACAATACACGCATTGGCAAAGACATCAGCCTTGAAGATCTTGGCAAAGACTATGACGCTGTTTTCAGTGGAACGGGATTGCACCTGGGACGCAGCACACGTGTTCCCGGAAGCGACCACAAAAATGTGTATCAGGCCGTTGACCTCTTGCGCGAAATTACCCGCGGCAACGAAATCCATGTAGGCAAAAAGATTGTGGTTATTGGCGGCGGTAATGTGGCCATGGACATCACGCGCTCGCTGGCACGCCTGCAGCACCAGAAATTCGGTTTTGTAAATTGCACGGCAACATCGCTCGAAACCGAAGAGAAAATGCCTGCCGACCGTGAGGAAATCGTGGAAGCACGAGAAGAAAAAGCCACGGTAGATCCGGGCTGGGCACCTCAGGAAATCATGATTGAAAATGAAGAACTTAAAGGATTGCGCGTAGCCCGCTGCCATTCACTTTTCGATGCCGAAGGGCGTTTCAACCCGCAATGCGATATGAAGGATATGAAAATCTTTGAAGCCGATATGATTGTGGAAAGCATTGGGCAAGGCATGGATATTTCCTACATCAGCGAAGACCTGAAGGATAAGTTGGCATTTGGCCCGCGCGGCCGTGTTCAGGTGGACGAAAACTTCCAGTCGGGGCTGCCCTGGCTCTTCATTGGTGGCGACATCATCCAGGGGCCTGATGTAATCCACGGTATTGCCAACGGCCACAAAGCCGCGATTGGAATTGATCAGTTTTTACACCAAAAATAAAATCCCATGACAAACATTAGCACGAAATATATGGGCCTGGAGCTGAAAAGCCCTGTAATTGTGGCCAGTTCCGGCATGACCGACAGCGTGGAAAAAATCATCAAGACCGAAAAAGCCGGTGCCGGTGCGGTGGTTCTGAAATCACTTTTTGAGGAGCAGATTATGATGGATGTAGATGCCGAACGTGTGAACAATATGTACGGCACCTACGCCAACGAAGAAGCCTATGCGCTTTATTACACCCGAAAAAACCAGGTAGAAAGCTATCTCAAACTGATCCGCGAGGCCAAAAAAGCAGTGGATATCCCTGTGATTGCCAGCATCAATTGCGTGAGCGATGGCGAATGGTCGCTTTTTGCAAAAAAAATGGAAGAAGCCGGAGCCGATGGACTGGAACTCAATATGTTCATCTTGCCTTCGAATCCGGAAACCGATGCAGCTACAATCGAAAAAACCTATACCGATATTATCAGTCATATCCTTTTTGAAGTGAGTATTCCGGTTGCGGTTAAAATCGGGCAATATTTCACTGATTTCGCCGCATTTGCCCAAAGGCTTTCCCGAACAGGCATAAAAGGCATGGTGCTGTTCAACCGTTTTTACAGTCCGGATGTTGATGTGGAACAGGAAAAAATCATTTCCACCCACATCTACAGCAATGCCGACGAAAACGCAATGACATTGCGCTGGACAGGCATCCTCAGCCCGATTCTGGATTGCGGCATATCCGCAACTACCGGTATTCACGACGGCAACAGCCTGATTAAAAACATTTTGGTGGGTGCAGAAAGCGTGCAAATTGCCAGCGCTATTTACCAATCTGGCTTTGAAGTTATTACAGAAATGAACCAGCGCCTCGAATCCTGGATGGCCGGAAAAGGCTATGAAAATCTGGAAGATTTCAAAGGGAAACTCAGCATGCAGCAAATTGCCAAGCCCATGTTGTACGAACGCAGCCAGTTTATGCGGTATTTTTCGGATGCCGGACGGAAATAATGCACATTATAGACTATTGAAAATGGAACCCAAAAGTAGCGCCACGAAGCATCGTGCACTACTTTTGGGTTCCATTGAAAAAAGTTAACAATTTTTTACTTACCTTTGGCGTTAGTATTCAACTGCGTTAGTAATATGATTATTTCTTTTGGCTCAAAACATACGCAAAAAATTTTCAAAGGAGAGATGTCAAAGAACTTACCTCCTGAAATACAAAATATTGCCAGAAGAAAATTACGTATGTTAAATAATGCCCAGGATTTAATGGATCTTAGAATCCCTCCATCAAACCGATTGGAAAAATTGATAGGCCAGGAGCAATCATATTACAGCATAAGGATTAACCTGCAATGGCGTATTGTTTTTCAATGGCTGGACAACAACGCTCACAAAGTATCAATCGTTGATTATCACTAAAATATGGAAAAATTAAAGAATATCCATCCCGGCGAAGTACTCAGGGAAGAGTTTTTAATCCCGATGCAGATTTCAGCTTACCGATTAGCGAAAGAGCTTGAAATTCCGCAAACACGGATATCTATGATTTTAAAAGGCAAAAGAAGGCTCACTGCCGATACCGCCCTCCGTTTATCTACTTATTTCGGGAATTCAGCCTTATTTTGGATGGGGCTGCAAAATGATTATGATTTGGAAGAGGCAAGGAAACGCCACAAAAATCTGAAAATCAAAAGGCATCAAGACATCTCAACGAAATAAGACCACATCAGGCAAAAAAAATCCCAATAGCAGCCACACCATGATTCGTGTCGCTATTATTGGGATTTGTTGATTTACTGCCAATCCTATTCCTGGATTACCTGACCCTTTTTGTTGTCGTTCAGCCAGCAACCGCTGTATTCGGCATAACCGTTTTCTTTGGTATAGAAACCGCTTTCCCCGTTTCGGTCGATATGCGTAGTGCGCACATTGGCACGTGATTTACTAAACAGTTTGATGCCGCTGCCGCCATTTTCCGAAAACGAACAATCGTCCACTTCCGCATGGCTCGAGTCAATGATAAAAAGCCCGTTTTGTTTGTTTTTATCCACATCGCATTTGCTGAGCCGCGCCACCGAATTTTTCTTAAACAGCATACCGGAATAGGCATTGCCCCGCATTGCAGTATTCTTTATATCTGAATGGGTTTCAAAGGTCATGATGCCAAATCCGCCAGAATTATGAGCCTGTACACCATCTAAATTGAGTCGCGAATTTTTCTCCGAAACGATATTGGATTTGCCATTGCGGTTCACCGACACACGCTCAAGCGTTACCGAAGCTCCGTTGACAACGAACATGCCGTCGGCTTCAATTTGATCGTAAATTTCGCTGTCGGTGATATTGGCTTCGGAAGCATCTACACGCACACCTGTTCCTTTGTTTTTGAAAATCCTGCATTTGCTCATGCGCATCCCGCTTTCGTCTTTTAGGCGCACACCCGAGCGTTCATTTTCAAATACCTGACAGCCCTCAATACTGAAAAACGGCCCGGATTTCTTTTCGATAGACAAACCTTCGTGCTTGTTTTGGTACAGCTGGCAATTGATTACTTTGCCCTTGCCGTTATCGTACACATAAATCCCGGCCTGCTCCGAATTGTATATTTTACAATCTTCAAGGGTGGGGCTGGCATTATCGTGGATAAGGATATTGGAAATTTTTGAGGAATGAATTTCACAGCCCATGATATGCGGATTGCTGTTTTCGCCAATTCCTAAGGCTGTTTTACCGGAATTATATAGTTTGCAGTATTTTACACCCGGAAAAGCCCCGCTTTGTATGCGTATATTATTGTAAGCATTATCATGGATATTGCAATCGGCAATAAGACCCATAGCATTCGTCTGATAACAAACCCCATCACCTTCATTGTTGTGAATATGGCAGGCAGTAACTGTGACCGATCCCGAATCCGTTACGTTTACTCCATCATTTCCGCAGCCATGGATATGGCAATTGTTGAGCGTTCCTCCGCCCTGATGGTAAAAATAAACACCCGATTGACGGGCATCATATATTTCGCAATTGATCATCTCAACTTTTGATCCTTTATTGTAAACCCCAACCGCCGAAAGGGCATTGCTGCTTACTTTGCAGCTGATCAGTTTAAGGCTTCCTTTGGCCACACTAACAGCAAAAACTTTTGCTTCAGAGCCTGCAAGACCCTGTATATGAATATTTTTCAAACTCGAATCGCCGCCATCGGCATAGATTACCGATTTTTCAAATTCTTTAAAAACCACATCTCCTTCTCCGATGATGTTTAGGTTTTTATCCAAATAGACCCTACCGGTATAAGTCCCTTCCTTCACCAAAATCGTATTGCCTGAACGGGCGTTTTGTACCGCTTCGGGCACAGAAATATATTGCCCGCGGCCATCCAGGCTGACCACGATATCGGCTTTGATGCTTTCCTTTGGAGGGGGAGGTGTACTTTGGCCACTTTGTGGAGAAGAACCGAAAAAATCTTTAAACAGATCCTCAATGGGAGGATTCGGTTTTTCTTCCTCTTCACCGAAACTTCCGAGGATATCAATTTCCTCTTCCTCTTCACCGCTGAGTTTGGCTGCACATTGGTCGCGCCGCGCCTGCACCAGGAAATCATCATCAATGCGCAAGGCCTGATCATACTTTTCAAGGGCTTCGGAATAGTTTTTATAATTCTGGAGTTCATCGGCTTCCTGCACGAGTTTTCCGAAGGCATACATCCTTTTGCACTGCAGGTATTCGTGCTTCAGGTCTTCATCATCAGGCTCTTGCTGATGCAATTCGAGAAATATTTTATAAGCCTCTTCATACTGGCCTTCCTGAAACAGGCTTCTGGCTTTTTCGATCATAGCGCTTGGGGTTTATTAATTGTAATCGTTTATGCTTCAAATTTAAGGAAAATCCTTTTGATGCGAATGAAATATCCAATAAAGAGTGATTGAAGGATCCGTTGGTATAAAAAAGAATCAGATATTAAAAACACCGGCTGTTTTTAATATCGTAAGCAAAACCACTCCTGCCACAATCCAGCGCACAAAAGAGGCTCCTTTTTTTACGGCAATGCGGGCGCTGAACCATCCGCCAACAATTGTTCCCAAACCCAGCACCAGGCCGTACCACCAGTTTACATCGTTGTTAAGCGCGAAAATCAGTAAAGCAACCGGCGTGTAAACAAACACAATAAAAACCTTCAAAGCATTGGCACGCACTAAATCGTATCCGGCATTGAGCACCAGTCCGGCCAAAAGCAGGTAACCAATACCCATTTGGATAAAACCGCCCCAAATACCGATCAGGAAAAAAATCAGGATTTGCTTCCATCCCACCGGGCGGTTGATCAGTTCTTCCTGCCCTTTAAGCCATCGGTTGGGTTTATAAAACATCATCGCCACCATCAAAACCATTACGCAGGCAAAAGCAATTTCAATGGCTTTTTTGGGCACATCAACGGCAATCAATGCACCAACAATACTCCCGAACAATGCCGGTAATGCCAGTTTGATGCCTTTGCGGAAATCCAGGACTTTCTCCCGTTTAAAACTGCTTACCGCACCGATATTCTGCATCAAAATGGCCACGCGGTTGGTGCCGTTGGCAATATCTGGCGGAAGCCCCAAAAATAACAGAAGGCTAACGGAAATTACCGAACCGCCACCTGCCAATGTGTTTAGAAAACCAACCAAAAGGCCGGAAACTGCAAGGATAATCCCTTCTGCTATGCTCATAATCAATTTGTTTTACAAGAAATTGCGTTTTCTTTTTTGCCAAAAAACGAGATCGCAAAATAAAGCAAAATTATCCCTGCAGGAAACAAAATCCAGGAAGGAATGCCAAATGCCGAGGGCAAGGTTCCTGCCAGAAGTGAAATGAGTCCAACCGTCAAAGCGTAAGGTATTTGCGTGCGCACGTGTGCGAGGTGGTTGCAACCACTGGCCAGCGAACTGAGGATGGTTGTATCCGAAATCGGGCTGCAATGATCGCCCAGAACCGAACCGGCCAAAACTGTGGAAACCACATTATAAAAAATGGCCATGGAGGTATCATAATCCAAACCGGCATTTTTGGAAATCAGCCAGGTGGCAGGAAGTATTAATGGATACAAAATCGCCATGGTACCCCATGATGAGCCGGTGCTGAAGGCGACCAAAGCAGCCAGGATAAAAGTGAAAAACGGGATCAGCCAGGGCGAAGCATTGAGGTTTATCAAAATATTACTGATGTATGATGCAGTGTGCATATGCTCCGTAAGTAGCGCAACAGACCACGCCAACACCAAAATTACAATGGCCGTAAGCATGGTACGGAATCCGTCAATCATACTTTCCATGCATTGGCTGAGGTTCATCAGTTTCTGCGCAATGCTCAACCCCACAGCGGTAATTACTCCACCCAGCGATGACCAGAGCAAGGCTTTATAAGAATCGGCATCACCGATAATAATGGAAATTTTCCGGAAAAAAGAAATACCTTCATCCTGCCAGACATTGCTGTCCCAGCCGGTATAAAGCAGCCCGGCCAATGTGCCAAAAATGATGACCAATACGGGAATCAATGCATTAAACCAGCGGGCTTTGGCTCCTTTGGCCATACTGAATTCCGATTCTGCCGATACTTTGGTTTCCTCATCTTTCCGGTTTTTTCCTGCACGTGCGAGGTGTTCTGCCTTGCGCATGGGGCCAAAGTCGCGTTTGCGCCAAATCAGCATCAGCATAAAAGCCAGCGTAAAAATGGGGTAGAAACTGTATGCCAGGCTATTGAAAAACACACTGTAGGCATTTTCATCGATGCCAATAGCTTCGGTTCCGCTTTGGATATAGCTGAGTTCGGCGCCAATCCATGTGGTTACAAAAGCGATGGCAGCAATGGGAGCTGCTGTAGAGTCAACAACATAGGCCAGTTTTTCGCGCGAAATGCGCAGCTTATCGGCAACCGGACGCATGGTATTGCCCACTACCAGTGTGTTGGCATAATCATCAAAAAAGATGGCCACACCAAGCAACCAGGTAACCAATTGCCCGGAACGCGGCGAACGGGCATAGCGCGAAAGTTTATCGACAACGCCTTTCATGCCTCCGTTTTTGGTGATGATATGCACCATCCCGCCAATCAGCATCGAAAAAACAATAATGGAAATATGGCCTTCATCAAGCAGGGATTGCGCAATATAAGTATCCACAATGCGGAACATGCCTTCAAAAACAGCCACCAGCAAATGCGTGCCCCCGTACCAGGCAATCAGTGCCGTACCGAAAAGCAAGCCAATAAAAAGAGCGGAGAAAACCTCGCGGAGCAAAAGCGCAAACAAAATAGCAATAAGTGGCGGTATAATACTGAGCCATAATGGAATAGGATTTACCGGAACTTCCGCATGAAATCCTCCTGCGCTAATGCTGAGATTTTCTTTTGCAGGAAAACTGTGGGTGAAAACATATGCCTGGCCTTGCCGAAAAGCAAAGGAATTTTTGCCGTTAAGCTGAATGATTATGCTGTCCTGATTGATTTCGGTATCTGCTGGCAAAGCAATTTCCACATCATATTCGATGTGCTGCATGATAATTTCCGGGAGGATAATTTGTAATTCTGACTGTGGCAGCTTTTCAGCATGGAGACCTTCAAAAGCAAACAGAAGGGTGAGAAGAAGAACAAGTCGGGTGTAGATTGACGGCATAATGCTATTTCAGGGATTATGCGCTAAATTATTCATTTTTCTGAATAATAATACCCATGATGGAAAATCGCAGATTGGAAATTAAATCATTTCGTGGATCGCTTTCACAATCCCTTCCGCGTCAAAACCACATTCTTTATAAAGCTCTGCCGGGCTGCCTTGCTCAATGAACTGATCAGGGACTCCCAAACGCTTCACCTCTGCTGTATAGCCGTGATCTGCCATGAATTCCAAAACGGCACTGCCCAAGCCTCCATGAATTGTTCCATCTTCCACTGTGATGATCTTTTTGTGCTTTTTCAGGGCATCGTGGAGCAAACCTTCATCCAGCGGGCGCAAAAAACGAATATCGTAATGCGATGCAGATACCTTGCCTTCAAGAGATTCCAAAGCTTCAGCTACAAAATTACCGGGATGGCCGATACTGATGATGGCTACATCTAATCCTTCAGAGAGCTTACGGCCTTTGCCGATTTCCATTTTCTCAAAAGGTTTTTTCCAGTCGGGCATTACGCCACGGCCACGGGGATAGCGGATGGAAAATGTACCTGCACCGTCTAATTGGGCCGTGTACATCATATTGCGCAGTTCCACCTCGTTCATCGGTGCCGCTATGGTGATGCCGGGAATAGCGCGGAAATAGGCCAGATCAAACACTCCATGATGTGTGGGGCCGTCTTCGCCAACCAATCCGCCACGGTCGAGACAGAAAACCACATGGAGTTTCTGCAAAGCAACATCATGGATCACTTGATCGTAAGCCCGTTGCATAAAGGAGCTGTAGATATTGCAAAAAGGAATCAAGCCCTCGGCTGCAAGTCCGGCCGAAAATGTAACGGCATGTTGCTCGGCAATGCCCACATCAAAAGCGCGTTCGGGCATTACTTTCATCATCATATTGAGCGAGCAGCCCGTAGGCATTGCAGGAGTAATGCCCACAATTTTATCGTTCTTTTGAGCCAGCTCAATGATCGATTTTCCAAAAACATTCTGATATTTTGGCGCTTGTGGCGTATCGCATTCCTTTTTGATGATCTGTCCGGTTTTTTTATCGAAAGTTCCGGGGGCGTGATAGGTTGTCGGGTCTTTTTCTGCAGAAGCCAGCCCCTTGCCTTTTTTGGTAATCACATGCAGTAATTTCGGGCCTTTGATGTGCTTAAGATCACGTAGAATTTTACTAAGCTTGGCGATATCGTTGCCATCTACCGGACCGAAATAACGGAAATTCAGGGATTCAAAGAAATTGCTTTTATCGAGGATGGTAGATTTCACCGCATTGGAAAGCTGGCGGACAATAGCCCTGGAATTTCCTCCGTATTTTGTGCCGCCGCCCATCATAAACCATACTTTATTGCGTACCCGGTTATAAAAGCGCGAAGCAACTATTTCGCCGAGATATTCCTTTAGCGCACCCACATTTTTATCAATGGCAATGCCATTGTCGTTGAGGATTACCAGCATATCTGCACCGGTTCCGCCGGCATGGTTCATCGCTTCAAAAGCCATTCCTGCGGTCATACTGCCATCACCGATTACCGCAATGTGCTTGCGGTCAGTTTCGCCTTTGAGTTTGGACGCTGTGGCCATGCCCAAAATGGCAGAAACGGATGTGGAGGAATGCCCGGTTCCAAAAGCATCATATTCACTTTCCTTCATTTTTGGGAAACCACTAATGCCTTTGTGTTTGCGGTTGGTGTAAAAATCGTCTTTTCGTCCGGTGAGGATTTTATGCGGATATGCCTGATGCCCTACATCCCAGACCAGCTTGTCGTAAGGGGTATTGTACACATAGTGCATTGCCACGGCAAGCTCTACTGCGCCCAAACTGGCGCCTAGATGCCCCGGATTTGTTGATGTCAGGTCAATGATGTATTTACGCAAATCCGCACATAATTGCTCCAGATCTTCTTCCTTCAGATTCCGCAAATCTTCGGGATTATTGACTTTGGCAAGTATTTTATATTCCTCCTCGGACATAATTTTCTTAATCAGTCTGCAAATATACTTGTTTTTCAAAACTGATTGGGCCGGGAAAGAAGGGAAAAGCAAGGCCGAAACTGCCGCGATTAATACAAAATAAGCTTTTTGTGAACCGATTTGTTATTGGTTTCGACACAAAGCACGTACAAACCAGCAGGATAGCTTCCATAGCTGAGGCTTTCAAAATTGCCGCTGCAGTTTTTGCTAAAGACTTCCTTGCCGGATAATGTAATGAGGTGGATTTCTTTCAGCTCTTGTCCCTTTCCTGAAACCACATGAATATTCTTCCCTGAAATATTGATGCTGATATCACTTATCGCCAGTTCGTTTGTGGATGTAATGTCACAGGATTCTTCCACTTTTGCTTTGGTTTCACAAGCGGCTTTATTGCCTTCAATCGTGGCAGGATTTGATTGGCTAAGGTAAGTGCAAAGCCAGTCATAATGACAATAGGCCAGGTTTAGGTTGTCTTTGATGGTTAGCCTGTGGGTATTGTCAAGGTTAATATTATTCCAGGCAGGAAGGATCTCCAGACTTTGGTTTGAGCGGATGTCCATGTCGTAACCCATATGCCGTAACTGATTCAAAGGACTGAGATCAATCAAGCGATTACATTCTTTAATCTCAAAATAGGTTTCTGTATATTTTAATGACGACAGGAACTCAATATCTATAAGTTCAGGATTACGGTTAATATAAATGCCAGAATATGTCTTTCCGGTAATAATTGTATCGAGATGTTCCAGCATAGTCACTTTTTTCAGGCTTAAATTGTCTGTTAAAATCAGCTCATTAAGTTTGCTGACATCGTGTGCACCATTAATATACTGCAGCAGCTTGTTGTTTGTGATTTCAATCGTATTCAATTCATTTAAAAGAGGGAAGGCAATAAGGCTGTCAATGGCATTATTTCCAATAAAAGAAAGGCTTCCAAGCTTTTTTAAGGAGGAAAAAGAGGAGATATCTGTTAAATCTTCATTGTTGAGAAAGAGGATAGCATTCGCTTTTTCAAGCTTGTCAAATCCATTAATGCTTTGGAGGCCATTGTTTCGGGCTACCATCAAATTATTAAGTTTATTAATGTTTTCAGGTATCGTAAATGATTCAATTCCACTATTATTTGTAAAATATAAACTTGAAATGCTATCGAGGTTTTGAAGATCAGTTAAAGCTACATTAGCTTCACAGGAAGTAATTGTTATTCCGAAAATATATTCTATATTGTTTAGCCCGGAGAGGGAGAAATCTTGTTTTATATTCGTAAAGTTTAAATAGTCTATCGATTTCAAATTATTCAGGTCGTCCAAATTGCAAAAACCATTCATACAATAGTCTTCTCTTAGTTCTAAGAGCACGATTGAATCCAGATGGTTTAAGCCTTCCAGGCTTTTCAGGCGCGGAAGGCTGCTCAGGCTTAGTTGATTTAGCTTTGTTAATTTATTTAGCACAAAAAGGCTTTGCAGGTTTGGCAAATCCCGGATTATAAGTTTGTTTTCAATACTCTTTAAACTATTAATTCCCTTTAATTTAACTAGTGAGGGGCAATTAATAACATACAAAGACCCTAGTGTATCCAGTTTCATCAAACCCATTAAATTGCTGATGCCCTCTCCATTAATGTGAACCCAACCATCAATGCGATGGCAATCCGGATACAAAACAGGGAAACTGTCAATTTGCGATTGACGGGTGAAGATCATGTCTTTGTTCAGCACTTCTTGTGCTCCTACAGAAAAAATAACATACGTGTAAAGAACAATCAGACTTGAAATCCTTTTTAACATGATTTTGAATTTTTTGTTAAGATCTGACAAAGGTAAAAAAAATTGTATTTTCGTATGTTTTAGATCAATGTTTTTTTGATTTTGGATTACATCATTTTCCGGCATAACCAAAACATATTAATTATTGTTGGTTCTACCAGGAATTTCGTGGGTAAGGATAATTTTTGCAATTTAATACTAAGCAGATATTTGGAAATAAGATGCTTAATAAAATAATATGAACTCCAAAAGATTCCTCCCTTCACAAAGCCTTAATCACTTCGTTTGGCTTTGTTCCGGTCGGAATGACGCTGTTTAATAGGCGTTTAAGGCAAATGCGGCGAGGACACAATAGTATATTTTAAAGAAGTCCTCGCCGCATTTGCCTCCTGACTTCATAAAAACGCGTCATTCCGACAAAGTTTTCCGAAGTATGAGGAAACTTTGGAGGAATCTGTTTGAAATAAAGTAATTTTTCTTTCCACGAAATTCCGTGTAGAACCTTATTGTTTTATGTGCTTGATTATCATGTATTGCCAATAATTCCTTATAAAGTAAGCCCCACGAATATCTTAAAACAACAAATTTTGATATTCCTTATGGGTAAGGAATTGATCTGTTTATGGCCGGAGCGGCTTTCTTCTATCCTAGTGCTATTTCTTTAAGCTTTGATTACGAAAAGCTGCTGCGGATGGATTTATGTCGTTAGCACCAAACGGAAACAACTGCCTTTGCCTTCGGTGCTGTCGATTTCAATTTGCCCGCCCATTTTTTGTGCAAACTCAAAACAAATCTTGATCCCTAATCCGGTCCCGTTTTCCCCTTCTGTCCCTGTTTGTGATTCCAGCTCACCCTGGTTTTTAATTTGGTTTAGCTGATCATCAGACATCCCGATTCCGTTATCCTGCACACTGATCGAAATCCGGCCGCCTTTTTCAGATGCTTCCAATTGAATTTCGCCGCCTTTGTGCGTAAACTTAATCGCATTTGAAATCAGGTTTCTCAGTACAGTGGAAAGCAAATGCTCGTCCAGCTTTGCTGTTATTTGCTGATCGCCTGATATTTTGAGTTTTATCTTTTTAAGCTCTGCAGAAGTAAGCATTTGCTCACGGATATGGCTCAAAGTCTCACCAATATTCAAATCCTGTGGGTTTAAAGCTATTTTACCACTTTGAAAACGCGACCATTCGAGCAGGTTGAGCACCAAATTGTAATTTTCGGCTGAAGTTTTGTTGATGAGCGATATCATATCGCGACGTTCCTCTTCTGAAAGGCTGTTCCAGTCAGTCAGCAGAATATCCGTGAAACCAAGCAGGGAATTATACGGCCCTTTAAGGTCATGTGCAATAATGGAATAGATCCGGTCTCGGGTTTTATTAATTCGTTCCAACTCTGTTGCATAGTCCTCAATTTCATCGCGTTGTGTAGCCAGCTCTTCATTGCGCTCTTTAATTTCTTTATTGAACCATGCCAAAGCTTTATTGGCTTTACGGCGCTGGCGGTTCAAGCGGATCATGATTATTGTCAAGGCAAGCAATATCGCAGCAAATATCACGGAAAGATAAAGCGCCCGTTCCTGTTCTTGAATGGTTTTATCGGCTTGGTCTTTAGCCAGGTTAAGCTGACTGATTTTTTGTAATTGCTGCTGGAACTGATAGCGGGCTTCCAATTGTTCAATTTCCTGCATTTTATCTTTGCTCATCAGGCTGTCATTCAAATCATAAAGCATCATCGAAGCCTCAAGTGCATTTTCATAGGCTCCAAGCATTTTATAAGCCTGGGTTTTATGTCCCATGGCTAAAACCTGTGAAGCGAGGATATCCTTTTCTTTTGCCAGCTGATAGCAGGAATCCAGGTAAAGGATCGCTTTTTTAAGCAAATTCGCCCGTGCTGCATTGTCTTTTGTTCGTTTGGCTTCCTCAATAAGCAGCCTTCCGTAATTTTTATATGAAAGCGAGGCACTTTTTGGGCTGTACAACTTATTGTTCTGCAAGGAGTACTTGAAGAAATATGCAGCGGAATCCAGATTGCCCTGATCAAGGTATAATTCTCCCATATTGGTCATGGCCACACCCAGGCTTCTTTGGTTATCTGTTAACAAGCACAGCTCTATTGCCTTTGTCAGGTAATGCTTTGCGGTTTCCTTTTGATCCGTTAAGTCCAGATGTATGCTGGCAATATTGGTATATACTTTTATCAAACCAACAGTGTCCCGCATTAATGAATCAATACGCATCGCTCTTTTTTGATATTGCAGCGCAAGGTTCAGGTTTTTTTGCTTTTTGTGAATAATGCCGATATTGGTCAGGCAGGCACTAAAAGCGTTTAGGTCCTTTGTAGTATCCAGACCGTCAATCGCCTGATGGAAATAATCCAGTGCCATGGGATATTCACCTTTTATACCATAAATTACAGCAATTCCGATGAGGCTCTGACTCATAAGCCGACCGTTGCCCATTTCCGTAAACAAATTGGCTGCTTTTTTAAAATTGTCCAGCGCCATAGGATAATCACCATACTCCCAATAAACTGAAGCGAGTTTTTTTATGCCGTTTGCTTCAATACTGCGGTAATTTTTTATTCTGGCCTCCGCGATGATATCCTTTATCATCCCTATGGCACTGTCTTTATGCTTGTGCGATAGTTTATAAGCCAGGTTTGATTGATTTACCAGGCTTATACTGTCGCTATTTGTAGTTGGCAACAAGGATTCCATACTGTCATCCGATTGTGCCCGGGCATTCACCGAAAACAAAATGGATAAAAGAAACAGCGCAATATAGATAACTCCTGTTTTTCTGGAATTTTGCATCTCCAAATATATGTAAATTATTCCGAATTAGACAAGCATTATCCTTTTATTAATTGGATTCTTGGAATATCTATGCGGTCAAATTTGTATTTTTGCACAAAATTGATCGTTATGGCTTTGATTTTAAGCATAGAAACAGCTACACCGGTTTGTTCGGCGGCCTTGCTCAATGATGAAGGCTGCATTCTGGAGCGTTTCACCACCGAAGAAAACGCCCACAGCCGGCAGCTTACGGTTTTCCTTGAAGAAATCATGAATGAAAGGGCACTTTCTTTTGCTCAGCTCGATGCTGTTGCCGTGAGCGAAGGCCCGGGTTCTTATACGGGTTTGCGTATTGGGGTTTCGGCTGCCAAAGGCATTTGTTATGCACAGGATATTCCGCTCATCAGCATAAGTACTTTGCAATCAATGGCCGCCGGCATGCAGCAACTTGATGAAGCTTCGGATTACAACAGCCTTTACCTCCCCATGATGGACGCCCGCAGGATGGAGGTTTATGCCGCGGTATTTGACCATAAAAACCGATTGATGCGCAATGTCAAAGCAGACATTCTGGACGAACTGACCTATATCGAATACTTTGAAGGGGGTTACCGGATGGTGCTGGCAGGAAACGGAGCCGGTAAATCAAAGGATTTGTACGCAGCAAGAAAAAATGTGGTTTATCTTGATGATTTCCGGGTCTCCGCTGCACATGCCCATCAAATTGCATTCAATAAATTTCTTGTGCAGGATTTCGTTCATACTGCTTATTTCGAGCCCTTTTACCTCAAAGCATTTGTGGCCGGAAAACCCAAAGTAAAAGGACTTTACATTTAGATTATGAAAAAACTTGTGATACTGGCTTCGGGCAGCGGCACCAATGCCCAACGGATTATTGAATATTTCAAAGAAAAAAAAACAGCCGAAGTTGCAGCGGTTTTTTCCAATCGAAAGGATGCTTTTGTGCTGCAAAGGGCTATCAAACTTGAAGTGCCGGCAAAGCATTTCAGCCGTGCTGATTTTTACGAAAACAACAGCCTTTTTGAAGAAATCAAAGCTTTGCATCCCGATTTGATCATCCTGGCCGGTTTCCTTTGGCTGATACCGGACAATATCCTGAAAAACTGGCCCGACCGTATCCTCAATATCCATCCGGCATTGCTGCCTAATTATGGCGGAAAAGGCATGTATGGCCACCATGTGCATGAAGCGGTGATTAAAAACAAAGAAAAAGAATCCGGGATTACCATCCATCTGGTGAATGAACGTTACGACGAAGGCCATCGGCTTTTTCAGGCAAAATGCCCGGTGCTGCCCGGTGATACTGCGGATAGCCTTGCAGAACGGATCCACCAGTTGGAGCACAAGCACTTTCCCGAAGTAATTGATTCCTACCTTCAGAAAATATGAGCGTCCACCATTTCAATATTCCCATTTTTATTCCGGAGAAAGCCTGTCCGTTCCGCTGTGTGTTTTGCGATCAGCATAAAATCACAGATCAAAAGCAAATGCCTACGGATGAGGAAATTACAAGCATTATTGAAAAGCGCCTGAAAACCATTCCCGACGACCATCATTCCGTAATTGAGATTGCTTTTTTTGGTGGGAATTTTACCGGCATCCCTCTGAAAGAACAGGAACACCTTTTGCAACTGGTGCAGCCCTGGCTGGATGGTGGAAGGGTGCGCGGCATAAGGGTTTCTACCCGCCCGGATTATATCAATACGGAAGTTTTGCAGCTTTTGAAGCAGTATCGTGTTAAAGTAATCGAGCTGGGCGCGCAATCTTTTGATGATGAAGTATTGATAAATGCCGGACGTGGCCATACCGCTTCCGACACCGAAGAAGCCGCACAGATGATCCGCAATGAAGGTTTCAGCCTTGGTTTGCAAATGATGACCGGTTTGCCGGGCGATTCTTTTGCTTCCATCATGAAAACCGCCCAAAAAATTGTGGCACTGGGCGCTGAAAATACACGCATTTATCCGGTGCTGGTGATTGAAGGAACGAAGCTCGCCGAAATGTACAAAGCGGGGACATTTAACCCACCGGATATCGCCCAAACGATTCAGTTCTTGCGCTGGCTGCTGCCCTATTTCAGTGAAAACAAAGTAGATGTTATTCGGGTTGGGCTGCATCCTTCCGAAAGCCTTTTATGTGGCGACGGGCTTTTGGCCGGACCTTTTCATCCGGCACTGAAACAAATGGCCCTCTCGGCGGTATGGCAGGATGCGTTCTGGAATTATCCGTTCGATACACGTTATGAGGCCATTGATGTGTTTGTGCCTAAAGGACAGAGAGCCAATGCTATTGGTTATCAGGCAAAAAACAAAGCCGCTTTGCTGAAAAACTTCCAAGAGGTAAAATTTTATATCGATCCTTTTTTGAGAGGCTATAATTTCTATGTTAATTATCGCTGATCACCGGCTGCCCAGGCAAGCACAGCAAAAACTGGCTGCTTTTGGCGATTTTTATCCTTTCGCAGGAAGTGCTGCCTATGAAGCCATCCGTTCCCATCCCGATGTTTATCTTTGCAAACTGCCCGATGGCGGCCTGATTATTGCTCCCAATGCCCCGCAAAGCCTGTTTCAAAAGCTGAATGAACATCAAATTCGCTGGAAAACCGGAAAAAAACCCGTCGGCTCTTCATTTCCTGATACGGCTTTGTATAATGCCGTGATGGCGGAAAATTTCAGGGTTTTTCATGAAAAAATCACAGATCAAAGTATCACAGAATGGAAATCCGACGCGCAAAAAGTCGCAGTAAAGCAGGCGTATATTCGTTGTAACTTATTGATGTTAAATAATAGATCCGCCATATGCTCCGATGAGGGCATCTCATCAAAGCTGCAGGAAGCCGGAATAAATGTTCTCCAAATAAATCCTCGGGGCATTCAGTTGCCGGGTTTTGATTACGGATTCATCGGCGGATGTCTGGGATTATACGATAAGCATGTATTTTTGAGCGGCAGCCTGGATTTTCACCCTCAAGGCAAACAAATGGAAGCATTTATTCTGCAATCTGGTTTTCAGCTTGTGGAATTATTCAAGGGGCCTTTGCTGGATGTGGGGGGCTTGTTTTTTCTGAAACAAAAAAAGGGAAGCGCTTTTGGCGACTTCCCTCAAAATGCTGAATTTGTGCAGGGTTCGTAGTGTGTGTTCTTATGGTATTCTTTTTAACTTAAATCCCTGAAGCATTTTGCTATTGCATCATAAAAAAACTGTTTCATTAATTTTTTTGCAGTATGCGGGCTCTTTTTATCGAGCCCGCACGAACAATCAACCATTATAAGCGATTACCACTTATGACCGGATTCCGGTTATTTTACAAGCAGTTTTTTCACCGTACTCTGACCTTTGTTTGCAAAACGAAGCATATAAACGCCTTTTGCATAATCACTAAGATCGAGTTTTAGTTGGGCGCTGTTGGTAGTATGATTTGCAACAATACGGCCTGTATTGTCCATTATGCTGATTTCCAGATTTCCATTTCCTTCCGGTAATTCTATAGTCAATTCATTTTGCGCAGGATTAGGATACATCTTAATAGAACCAGCAAATACTTCATTGATACCGGTGCTATTGGTAACAGTGATATAGTCTTCCATCTCCTTTGTAACTTCTTCTGTTCCGTTGCCAACTGTCAGGGACACATCATAAGTACCTATTTCGCTGTAGGTAACCGTTGGGTTTTGTTCGCTGGATGTAGCCGGATCGCCACCTTCAAATTCCCATGCCCATGTAATTGCTCCGCCTGTGGAGAGGTCGGTAAAGTCAATCGCATCGCTGAAGTTCAGGTCAATTTCGGTTGCACTGGCTTCAAAATTAGGCACCAGTGGTTCGGGTCCTACCTGAATGGTGAAATCATCATCGGTAAAGGAAAAATCCTGGATATAGTAGAACTGAACAGGAGCACCCGGATCGCCAATGGTCATATCTTCATAAGTGATCGGGAGCGTATAAACACCGTCCTCGTCAATCACATATCGGCTCATGGTGGCAAAATATGCCTGCCACATTGCGACAGATCCAAAAGTGGCATTTGTCGGCAGGTCAGCGCCGTCAAGGCCGGCGGTGAGTTTGTTTGCTATTGGATCAAATCCGCGCACCCATACATCGGGGCTGGTGTTTTCGTCCGGATCTACTTCAGGATCAGTATCAACCCAACTAAAGAACACCTTGGTTCCGTCCCAGTTGGTTGCATTGCACACACGGCTGTCTTCTGTATAGCTGTCGTTTCCTCCGGCTACACCATATTCACCACGCATAATCTCAGGCCTTCCCAGTTCAACGCCTTGCCATGTTTCACCTCCATCGGGCGACCAGATGTCAAAAATTGCATAATAAGGATGTCCGGAAAGTATAGAATAATCATCACTGCCCTGAACACCAATTCCGACTGCAATATGCGGATTTCCATTGGCATCAACAACCAGATCGCAATCAAAAGCAGTAGTGAACGGGATTTCATCACGAGCCGGATCCGGATCAACAAACAAGCTATCGATTTCAGCATCCGACATATAATTCAGGACGCCTTCGATGCCATCAGGGCCATCGAGCTGTACATTAATAACTTCACTCCATGTCTCTCCGGCATCTTCTGTTTTCCAAAGCATCGGATAATAGCTTTTCTGGCCATCATAAACCAATTCGTTTTCGCCATTATTGCCCAGCATTACTATATATCCGGTTTGACCGTCAGGGCCAAAAGCTGCCCTGATGCAGGCAGGACGGAAAACAACGTCGGCATCAATAATAGGCGCATCCAGCAAGCTTTGTTCGTAAACAATATCCTGCTCCTCTTCGCTCCATGTGCCCCTGTTCAGGATGAGGTTTTGGTAGTAAACAGGCTCTTCATTGTAGTTGATGTCAACAGTAAGAAGGGCATTGCCGCGTGCATAAGCATAGCCTTGTGGCAGATACTGGTGGAATTCACCTTCACTTGGGCGCAGGTTTTTGGTAGTGTCCACGTTGGATGCAGCACCTATTTTTTGCACACCAAAACTATAACCGCCCCAACTTGCGCCACCGGCTGCATTTGAACCATCAAGGTTTGGCGCAAAAAAGGCCAGATAGGCATTTGTTGGATCTGTATTGCCATCCGGATTCCAGATAGCCGCCTGCGGGTAACGGGCTGCATCGGCAAAATACTGTCCCGATGGTTCTGTAGCCACATAGCACTCAACCATATTGTTCCACGTCATACCGCCATCAGTTGAGATATCATAACCTAAATCACCACTGTAACCTGCCGGATCGAGCTCGCCACCCATACGGTGAAAGTTGGTAACGGTATTCAGGTCGCCATCATACCACACAATGGTTCTTTGGCCGCCACTATACCCATAACCAAAGGCATTGGCTGAGCTACCGATACTTACAACAGAAACGGCATTGGGCGCCAGATTTTGGTTTTTGAGCGTTTGCGCATGTGCTGCAGAACCATAATTTGTAGGCTCAGCAGATACAAATTCTTTATAAGTTGCTTTTTGTGATTTTAGCCCGGGACGCAGCTTGGGTGCCTGCGACTGGGCAAAAAGCGAGATTCCCATCAGGGAAACAAAAATCAGGGTAAATAATTTTTTCATGAGTCTTGCATTTTAAGTGTTTTACGTTTTTTTATGAAGCCGTTAAAATCATATCTGATTCAATTAATTTTCAGACGAAAGTCTATACAAATTATTTATAAATCAAATTTATTCGATCTATGGTCATTTGTTTTAGACCTACAGCGACAGAAGTTGTATGAAAAGTTTTTGTAGAAAGAAAGGGTGCGTTTGTAGAAGAAAACGATGCATAAGACGAAAACAAGCATGGTTTTCCCGTAATTCAGCTTTCAAAGCCTATATTTGCATGGAGGAGAAACACAAGGATGCAAGTATTGATTAAGGAACAAAAACCCGGGCGCAGACTGCTGCAGCACACAATTTTTTGGATTGTTTTACTGCTGTTTAATGTATCACGTTTTCAACGAAGCTTTGTGGGCTACAGCCTTGAGCTTTTTAAGGAAAACCTCATTACGGAGCTGCTTGAACTGCCCATTTTGATGATGGCCGGTTATTTCACGGCATACTATTTATTGGAGCGATATTTTATTCCACGCAAATATTTTAGCTTTTTCTCCCTGCTGCTCTTATCATCATTGGTTTTTGCCATCATAATGAGGATACACATCATTTATATTGAAGTACCACTTTTGTATCCTGAAACGGAAAAAGACAGCCTGAATTTTTTCCATTTTAATATTATCCAGTATGTATTTTACATTTATTCGGCTGCCGGAATCTTGTTTATGTTGCGCTTGGTAAAACATTTATATCAGGTGCAGGAGGCCAAGAGCCGTGCCGAGGAAGAAAAAACAAAAAGCGAGCTTGCTCTTTTGCGTGCACAGGTAAACCCGCATTTTCTGTTTAATACACTAAACAATATTCACAGCCAGATCCGGCAAGACGCTGATGCCGCTTCAAAGGCAGTGATCAAATTATCGGACATCATGCGTTTTATGTTTGAAGACGCCCGAAATGAACGTATTCCGCTTTCGCGCGAGGCCAGCCATATCCGCGATTATATTGATTTGCAAAAACTGAGGTTAAACCGACCCGATATTGTTGATTTTCAGACTTCAGGGCCGCTTTCTTCTGCTTTGGTCCCGCCCTTGCTGATGGTGCCCTTTGTTGAAAACGCCTTTAAGCACGGACATAAAAATCCGGATGCACAAGGAATTTATATTCGTCTGAAATTGAATAATAATGAAATTTTATTCGAATGTAAAAATCAGATAAAAGACGGTAGTAGCACCCTTGAAGAGCATGGGAATGGCTTTGGAATAATGAATGTCCGTAAAAGGTTGGCCCTGATATACCGGGAAAAATATTCTTTAAGCATACGCGAAGAAAATCAAATTTTTACAGTACTTTTAAGAATTCAAAGATAAGATACTGCTTTAATCACCCCATGAAACAAATCAACTGCATAGCAATTGACGACGAACCCCTTGCGCTGGAGCAAATGCGCAATTACATTTCAAAAGTGCCCTACCTGAAGCTGCTGGATACTTTTACGGGCGGCCTGGATGCGCTCAGTTTCATGCAGGGATATAATGTCGATCTGGTTTTTTTGGATATTCAGATGGACGATATCAGCGGGATACAGCTTTTGGAGAGCCTGCCCTATAAGCCAAAGGTAATACTTACAACCGCTTACGGGGAATTTGCGCTCAAAGCCTACGATTTGAATGTGGCTGATTACCTGCTCAAACCGATTTCTTTCGAACGTTTTCTCAAAGCGGTGAACCATTGCTGTGGCGATTTGAACAAAGTCAGGCCGGCCGAAAACCCTCCGGTTTCACAGATAGAACAGGATGATTATATTTTCGTTCGTGCAGAACATAAAATCATCAAGATTTCTTTTGCTGACATTTTGTATGTGGAAGGGCTGAAAGATTATCTGCGCATTGTATGCCGCAACCGCAAAGTGATCACCCATATGAGTTTCAGTAATTTGGAAAAAGTTTTGCCTGAAGGTAATTTTATCCGTATTCATAAATCATTCCTGGTTTCCCTGAGCGGCATCGACAGCATCGGACGAAATACTGTATTTATTGGCGACCAGAGCATTCCTATTGGGGTTTATTACAAAAAGGCTTTTTTTGATTTGATTTCCAGTAAGGGAATTTTATAGGAGCCGCTGCCCGACTATTAAAAATAAGAAGGAGATATCTGATCAACAGACACCTCCTTCTTAGAATGTAAAACTTGTTGTTTGAACAAATTTTACTAAGAAAACAGTTTTCCTTCAATAAAAAATACCTAAGAAATTATTGGTTTTCGCCAAAGGGGGATCGGTTTGTGACCGTTCCGTCGGGCATTTCGTAGTATATTTTTCCATTTCGGGAATAAACCAGGGGCACCCCCAGTTTCTTGTTTTCAGCTTTGACCTTATTAATGGCTCTTTGCCCGATTTCAGAGATTTCGCTACCGATCCGGTAGAGCTCAAGGTCATTCATCCAATCAACTTTCATACCTCTATTTTTCAAGATAACCCTCAAAGATAACAAAAAATTCTTCTTGGGTAATCACATAATCGTCTTTTCTTCCAAATGCTATTTCCGTAAAATGATCATCGGAGTTAAAATACAAAAACCAACTATCCACCAAATATTTATAATCATACCAGAAGTTGTCCCGGCTGCGGTAAAACCTGCGCACAACGGCTTCATCGGGCACATGATGGCCTCCCTTGGAAACCCGCTCCTTGATCCTTTCCAGGCAATGATCCGTGTTTTCGAGAAATACATAAAACATGGTAATCCGATATCCGGCTGCGCGAAATTCAGGAATCAACCTTTTGATGTATTTGCCGCTCAAAGTGCTTTCGATCAAAATGCTCTGACCATCTTCCAAAGCCTCGCGAACCCTTTGAAAAAAGATCTTCCCGGCTGTTAGCTGCACTTTCTTCGGATCGGACGGGTTAAGCTGGTGGGCAATCTCATCAGTATTTATAAAAACATAGGGGTGACGCTCCAAAAAAGCCTTGGCAAAAGTTGTTTTGCCCGAGCCATTGGCACCACCCGTGATGAATATATGCTTTTGGATTTTCTTTATCTCCACGCGTCAAAGGTACAAAAAAGCTTGTCAGCTCGTTTGTTATTGGTTCATCGGGAATACAATGCTGATTTTAAAAGCAAAGTTATCCATGGTTTCTCCCAGGCTATAAGGTCCGTAGCGATAAAATGCGCCCAAACCCAGATTATACAGTTTCAAATCAAGGAGGTTGTTGATCAACAAACCGGATTCGTAATAGCCTTTGTCCATAGCCTGCATGCCCACGCCTTTGTGATTGTTCAGATTTTGTCCGTCCAAATCGCCCCAGCCTATATTTGTGGCTATCAGGAATTCGGGCTCGAAGCCCTTGGTACGAAGCAAAAGCTTACCGAAGTTATGCGTGAAATAGAGCGCAGCATAACGGCTCGATACAAATTCGTTCATGCGCATCGTGGCAAAACTGTTGGGCGCAAAAAGCGTAAATGAGCGGAAACTTCCGTTGCCATTAAAAAGCTTGCTGTACGGAACTTCGCCGTCGATATAGCCGGCACGGACAACAAAACTGCTTTTTCCGAGATATTTGATAAAGAACGACTTCCGGAGCTGAAGCTCGAATTTATTGTAATCATAGCCTCCGTCCAGCACATCATCCAGCCCACGGCTGTAATTGAACCATAGCACAGGAAATTTTGTGCCCATACTGACCAATCCGCGTGTGGTGGATATAAATTTCTCGCGGAAAGCATAGCGGAAGCCCAGATTAAGTTCCGTAAAATCAAATTTATTGACCCATTGATTTTCAGCTGTATTGAAATAAGCATAATCGTACATGGGTTCCTGGTTTTGCATGCGCAATCCTGCTTCGGCCTGCATATAGCGCAATGTGCGGAATGTGAATGCGCCATAAGCCTCACGATTGAGATCGAAACGTTTCAGCAGAAATTCGCGCAGATAGGAATCATCAAAAAAGTTCTGCTTTGAAAAAGGAAATTCAGCACCGCCTGTTTCCGAAAGGTCGTAGCGGTAGTGGCCTTTGAGTTTTACCTGATGGCGTTTATGAAGGAGCACTTCGGCATTGCCGCCATATTTCCACCGCGAATCTTTTAATCCGTAAGCGGCATAGCCTCCAAAACCGAAACGCTGCGAAAACTCACGGTTTGTTTGAAGTGCCAGACCAAAACGGAAGCCTTCATAATCATTATAGCCAATCATTTTTTGCAGCGGAATATCAAATTTCCCCCATTTGATATTGCCGCGGAAGAGGCTTTCGAATGTAGTTGCGATTTTATCAAAATTCTCTGCCTTGCCCAAACTATCCATAAATTCATAAGTCCGTTCTTCTTTGGCATTGAGGCTGTCGTTGCGCTTTGCGTCCCAATAGGCTTTGTCTTTGTGTATGGCATCGGGCGCCACTTCCACTTCAATGTGGCTGAACATGGATTTGACCAGCTCCGGGTTCAATACGATATCCTTGAGGTAGGAACGTCCTTCGCCCAAAATTTTATAGCTGCCATTTACATCCAGGTTGTTGAAATAGATGTCGGTATTGAGCTGCACCGGAAACCAGCGCTTGCCGTCAATGCGTTCATACATTTGCTGTATGTTGATGCTGATACCGCTTTTGTCGTTAAAAGGCATGGCGCGCACGTTTTGAATGGCCCAACCGTCATCATTTATAGAAAGCACACCTTGCATCCCATCAAAGTTTTTGCCTTTTCGGGGCTTAAAGCTGATGATGAAAACCGAATCATTTTGCTCGGTATAAGTTGTGTCTTCAATGGAGAAAAAATATTTTGACGTACTGCCCTTGCTGATGGGGTTTACGTAGTTTTTGTCGGCAATATGGATAATCTCTTCATAGAAGGAAGTGGATTGCATCTGGCTGAGCAGAAATACAAAAATAGGGTCTTTAAAACCGCTTACCCTTGTGGCTGTGACATTTTCATAGTTTCTGTCCGGTGCCATAAATTTGCGTTCCGTCACATTTTCCATCATGAAAATTTCCTGCTTGCTGATAAATTCCCGCAAATGGATATGGCCCGAATCCACATCAAGGCTATCGGGTTTTTTGTATTGGGATGTGTCGATGCGCAGGACAAATTTATCATAAGCCGTATAGCTGAAGGTGTTGAGCTTTTTCGGGTCGTTGGCATCGCGATTTGCCACAGCATTGCGGATGATACGGTGCGCGGGGTTTTCGCCGGCTTCGATCAGCACCTCTTCCAGTTCAAATTCTTTGGGCTCAAGATAAATGTTCAGCTTCTTGGGGCCTTCCAACAATACGCTTTTTGGCTCATAGCCCACATAGCTCAGCTTTAGCTTTTCGATGTGTGATGCCGAGCGGAAAGAAAATTTGCCGTCAATATCACTGGTGCCGCCATGGGGGCTGTCGTTAATGACGATATTGACGAATGCAAGGGGCTCGAGTGTTTCTTTATCATAAACAAAACCTTCTACCTGATGCTGGGCGAAAACCGAAATGCAGAAAAATGAGATGAATCCTGCTAAGAAAAACGAACGGAAATTCATGGAATGGGGTTTTTATCGTCCTGAATGTTTTATTTAAACAGCAAAGTACTCTTCCAGCTGTTTCAAAGTATCTTCGGTTTTTATAATGTCGTGGGTTACTTTGCCTTCGCTGAGCACCACAATGCGGTTGCAGACTTCGGTAACATGCTTGAGGTCGTGGCTGGAAATGAGCATGGTCATCTGTTCCTTCTCATTTAGCTCGATAAGCAGGTTTTTCAGTCGGATTTGTGTTGAGGGATCGAGGCCGTTAAAAGGTTCGTCCAGCACCAAAAGTTTGGTGTCGCCCATAAATGCGGCGGCAATTCCGGTTTTCTGGCGGTTTCCCATCGAAAGGTCGCGAATGTACTTTTTCTTGCCTATGATTTCACCATTAAAGAATTCTTCAAATTCGTCCAGGAACGCATCCAGATCGCCTTTGGACAAGCCTTTGATTTTGGCTGTAAAGTCGAAGAATTCTTCGGGAGTGAGGAAATCAATAAGGAAGCCTTTATCGAGATAGCTGCCGGTAAATTCTTTCCAGTGTTCGCTGCCTGCCACTTTTTGGCCCATCAGCTGTACTTCACCACTGTCGGCACGGATCAAATCGAGGATAAGGCGGAAAAAAGTTGTTTTTCCTGCACCATTGTTGCCTACCAGCCCAAAACTCTGTCCTTCGGGGATCTCCAGATTGGGGATATCGAGAACCGTAACGCCATTATAAACTTTCCTGAGGTTGATTGCTTGTAACATCATTTTATATTGATTTTTTATTTTGCAAATAATTTAGTTGTTCCTGAAACTGTCCGCCATGATATACCTTCTGGAGATAAGCTGCTTTTCTATTACACCAAGCAAAGCTTTGTTGAGCAAAAGCGCAATGATTCCAAGAATACCGATAAACATCATGCCTGCATAGGGATATCCTGCAAAGCTAAAGGGAGCATAAATAATTACCGGCAACAAAAAAGCAGGAACCATCGCCAGCCAGTTTGCCGCACCAACGCCCTGATAATTGAAGGCTGCTCCTTTGGCCAGATCCATACGTTTTTTATTGTAGGTAGCCATATAAAGCAGTACTACCGACAGGAAACCGATATTGAACAGCCAGGTCATGGCGTTGATCAAAAGCACATGCCAGCCAAAATACACATAAGGTATCGTGATGATAAAGCAGAACGTGCTTAAAATCATACCGATATAAAGTTTAACTTTCAGATAATCGCGCAATTTGATGCGGCTCGAAAGGATATAGTCGAAATAATTGCTTTCGTAGCCAAAGCTGTAGTTCAAATAATTGATCATCAGACCGCCGGACATAAAAATACCGACAAAAATCAGGAAGCCCCACATGTTTTCATATTGGGGGTTTGGATAGAAAATAAGTCCGTAGAGCACAAAAAGCGGCAGCATATACAACATGCTTTTGGTGCGTTTATGGCGCAGCCAGAGTTTCATTTCCAGGCCAATAATCGTTCCAGTCAGGCCCAATTCCTGCAGGTAACGCATTTCACTGATGTTTTCTACTTTGTCTTTTTTCTTGCGAACAAGCTCTTCAGGATACATACTGCGGCGCAGGAAGGCGTAATTGAGCCGATAACTGATTATCGCCAAAGCAAAGATGGCCAATATGCTGTATGGGTCTTTCAAAATAAAGGCAAATAAATTCGTGCTCACCGCGGATAAGGAGAAGAGTTCAAAGTAATCAGCAACAAAAACGGCAAGCAGGATGCCGGCGGCCCAGGCAACGATGGATGTTTTGCCTACCAATTGGCGTTTGATCCATGTGGCCAGGAGGTTATTGTTGAAAATCAGTATCAGTATGCTGAGCAAATAGATCCAGATGTTGGTGTTGCTGTAATCGGCCGGCAGTACTTTAAAAGCAAAAGGCACAAAAACCAGCAACGGAAGGAAGTTAAGCAGGCTGGTAAAGGAGCGTATAATGAGGAAATGTACCAGAAAACTCTTTTTAACCGGCAGGTGCAGGAATGATTCCACCGCAAATGTCGGCAGGCTCTGCATCATATAACGGAAAAAGAGGTCGAAGCCGAAATAGTAGAGCAGTGCACCATTAAAAACATCCACCGGATTGCGTTCAGGAAACAGTTCCAAAAGGATTTTATCGATAAAAAGCCCAAAAGCCAACAGATATAAAAAAAGGATGAAAACAATGAAGCCAATGAGGATATTAGTGGCTACATTTTTTTGCCAGAAAGTGGAGCGCATGGATTCTTTCCAGCTGAGTTGAATAAATTGTCTAATCATTTGATTCAATTTTTGCGCAATTTAAGCAAAAATCATGCAAAAAATTTAAACGCCTGAGGCTTTGTGTTTTATTAAACGGGCTTGTGAAAAATTAACCTCCTGCTGTACGTTTTCGGACAGTCTTATTTTAGCTTGGGATTGTTCTTGTGCCGCTCTGCATCGCGCCTGGTTTTTTTCTCCAGGTTCTTGAGCAATGCTTCGTTCAGGTCGATGCCGCATTGGTTGGCCAGGCAGATCAGCACGAAAAGCACATCGGCCATTTCATCGGCAAGGTTTACTTCTTCATCTGATTTTTTAAAAGACTGTTCGCCATAGCTGCGCGCCATGATACGGGCCACCTCGCCCACTTCTTCCATGAGTATCGCGGTATTGGTCAATTCGTTGAAATATCGGATACCGGTAGTGTTGATCCATTCATCCACGAGTTTTTGTGCTTCTTCTATGCTCATTTTATTTTTCGTTTGGACTACAAAAATTAGTATTTTAGACCTCAATTCCAAACACAAGCCATCGTGAGCCCGACAATTGACCCGAAATTACTCAAATTAACACTCATTCTGCTGTTTGCAGTTTTGCTTGTTTATATCCTTTCTGCAGCCAAAGCTTTTTTAAGCCCCATTGCGCTGGGCGCGCTTTTTGCCTATATGGTTTTTCCCGTAGTCCATTTTTTTGAACGGAAAAAAGTACCGCAAAACCTGTCTATTCTGCTCGGTATTTTCCTGATATTGGTTTTGATTGCGGCCGGCGGCTTCCTGATGTTCCGGCAGCTGGAGCATATGCTGGGCGATATCCACAGCCTGAAACGCCAGGCAATGCTCAATGTGGATCATTTCGAGCAGTTTATCGAAGATACTTTTGGGGTTTCGGCCATAAAACAAAATGTTTGGATCAAAAATAAAATCAACGAGCTCTTTCAAAGCGGGAGCAATTTTGCAAACCTTACGCTCAATGCCACGGCCGGAACGCTTTTTAAAATGGGCATGCTGCCGGTATTTATTTTTTATTTGCTGCGCTACCGCGAACGCCTGGGAAGTTTCCTTTTAAAAATTGTTCCAACATACCGCCTGAAGGAAACACAGCGATTTATCAAAACATCATCGCTTATCGCACAACGCTATATGTTTGGTGTTTTCAGTGTGGTGCTCATCCTGTCGGTTATTAATTCTGCCGGTTTGTACATCATTGGCCTGAAATACGCCATTGCTTTTGGGATTATCTCTGCGGCTTTTAATTTTATTCCCTATTTCGGGACCTGGATCGGGGCATTTTTCCCCATCACTTTTGCGCTTATCAGTTCGCCCGATCCCAATACCGCACTTTATGTATTTTTGTTTTTTGCGCTCATCCAGTTTACCGAAAACAATATTCTTACGCCCAATATCACCGGGGCCTATGTGCGGCTCAATCCGCTTTTCACTATTCTTGGCCTCATTGCGGGCGGAATGCTCTGGGGCGTTACCGGAATGTTTGTGGTCATCCCAATCCTGGCCGTCCTGCGCAATGTGATGGAACATTTCGAAGAGCTGAAACCCTATGCCTACCTCATGGGCATCGAAAGCAATCGTGAGAATTATGTCCGCTGGCTGAGGCTCAAAGCGTTTTTCAACTTTCGCCGAAAGAAGAGGTAGTCAAAGGTCAGTATGTAAGTGCATATTAGTTTTGGTAAATCATAAAAACGATAATGATTTGCTATTGCGCAATATAGATTTCTCTGCCGAAGCTTCGGCATCGAAATGACCTTTTGTTGTTTTCAAGTGGCAAAGGCGGCGCACTTCGACTCCGCTCAGTGACCTTAAGCCGCCTTTGCCTAAACAGTTAATAAACAGTCATTTCGACGACCAGCGGGAGGAGAAATCTATTTATTCACGAGTATAAATCATTCTATGTACTTATCTACTGACCTCTAAAGATAGTTTTTATCATCCGATGAATAGAAACCAATGTCGCAAGTCCTGAAAGGATGTTGCCTGGCCGCTATTTGTTTTGTATTTTTGTGGGAACTGATTATCAAATATTCATGGAAGAATTGAACAACGCAAATATACAATCGGAAAAAGCTATATTAATTGAACGCCTTAGGCAGCTAAATGATATTGACCTGGTCCGTGCTATTAAAAATATGCTTGATTATGCTTTAAAAAAGGAAAATGAAAGCTGTGAAGTGCACGAAGCTCATCAGGAATTGGTGATGGAACGTTTTAAGAAAATCCGCAAAGATCCCGATCGCTTAATGGATTGGGATAAGGCTCAAAGCGTTTTTCAACTTCCGCCGGAAGAGGTAGTTCCATTCATCGGATGACTCAAAGTCATCCGATGAATGAAGCCCAATGTTCAATCATGAAAAATCAACAAAGGATCGGGCTTACTATGCTCCACCGCCTGAGTTGTATCCGAATTCTTGCAGCCCTGCACATCCGTTACCTCTACAATTACGCTCAGCGTGGTATCCGCATAGAAGCTGGTATCCGTTGAGCCGTTTTGCCAGAGGTAGGATTGAAAATTTCCAGGCCAAAGGTTTACGCCATAACCTTCGCAAAAACCCGTATCGGTTGGCAGGAGCGGAACAGGCAAAGGATTGATAAAAACCTCCTGCACGGTAGTGTCGTTCAAGCTGTTGTTATAGCCAATAACACTCACCTGATATGCCCCGGTATCTTCATAAATATGATATGGGAAAAAGGAATCCGAATTATTGGCCGCACCACTGGCCGGATCCCCAAAATCCCAGAAAACAGAATCCTGCGAGGCGGTGTCAGTAATGGCAAAAAAGCTGGTATCCCCAATGCAATGGCCTTCCCAGGTGAAATTGGCCGGGTTGAAGAAGGATTGGATGAAGGCGGGGAGGCCGTAGAGGGTATTGTGGGCATTCGTGCCATCATCCAAATAAACAGCGGAATCAACAAAGCCACAGCTTAAGCCCAGACTATCCGGATAATTAATTGCACTGAGGTATTGGCTATAACAGCGCGAAAAATAGATTTTATTGTCTGGCGCCGCCTGCAAAGCGCCTGCTACTTCAATGTGGGGAATGCTGAGGATTGCTGTTCCTGAATTAACAATAGTTAAAGAGTCTTCACTTGATAAATCATATTGCATCAGGCGAATATTATATACACCCACCATGCCATAAGAACTTAAATACACTTTAGTTCCATTTGGCGAAAACTCCACTCCATAGGCATCATTATTTTCATATTGAGGGAATGTGATGGGGTTGGATAACTGGGCTGTTTCGTTATCAAAATCAAACAGCTGAAAAACCTCCCCGGGATGCCTGCATATGATTAATTTGTCCCCTTGGGGAGACAATTTCATATAGCCGCTAATATATCCAGAATTACCACTGTGCACCAATCCAATGTCGCATGTCACAGCATCGGTATGCAATGAATCGGAATCAATCAGGAATGAAACAAAGGTATTGCTTTCCCAGAGATGGGAAACAACCCAAAAGGATTGCCCGTCGGCATGCCGTACCGAAGTAACCATTTCGTGAACAGGGCCGGTGAGATAAATATTCTTCTCAGCTGTTACATCGCCCAATCCGCCATCCAGGTGCATATCCACTACAGAATAGCAAAGCCCTTCTGGTTGTGACCATATCGGTACGGTAAATATATAATAAAGGTCAGGGTTGGCAGGAGCCGGGACAATTAAAGAAGACATAGATGCCGACGGGTTGCCTTTTAAATCATGTCCGTTTGGCATAGTATCATGTAACTGGTTCCAAACCGTAATGCCATCCGTATAAAACAATAAATTTCCATTGATATCCGAAATGCTGGCACATCCTTCAAGCTGGTTGATTTCTCCGTCAAACACCGCCTGAGGGCTGCCATCAGGTGTGTTGAAAGTTATTCCTGCATTACGACCAAAATACCAATTATTGGCCTGTTTGTTCTGGGCAGATGCATAGGCAAAAAATACACACAGTAGCAATATAATGATAATTCGGTTCACATTCTTTAATATTCGGACGAAACAAAAGTACAAATCTATTTGATTGTATGATGATTTTTTGCTGAATATTTAAGGGGATAACATTGTTTTGAGGCACAGCTATTTTAATTCGGCTTGGAGCCATGTTTGTTGCTTTTTTTCCCAAAAATCACTAAACTCAGACAACTGTGCCTGCCATAAGTACTGACAACCTTTTAAACGATAATGAAAACAGTGTGGTGGAATTAGAAAACCACGAACTTAATGAACAGCTAATGCTTATTAACCAATTAGACGAGGACGAAAAAAACGCACTGATTAAGATTATTAATTCTAAGCTTACCAAAAAACGGATGAGAGACTTTCTAGACGGAAAAGCTAATTCTAAAGCATAAAAAAGCCTGGACTTGCCAGACTTTTGCGTTATATCATACAAAACAATCGTTTCCGTTTCTCAAACAATACTCCTCGCATCTGCTTTAAAGACTTATCTATTCTTGGGGCAAGCAAACAGGTTAACATTAATTCTTCTCCTGTTTTGAGCTTTACCACCGCATAATGATAACCTTCAATCGCTAACAAATGAAAGTTGCTGTTCTTATACAGTGCTGGCGACAAGTAAACTATTATCTTTTCTATTTCATCATTCCTATAAACTGTTACTTCTCCACCTTTCCGCCTGATTAGTTCGGTATCTCTAACTTCGTATTCTTCGCCTTTGTTCTTTGATAAGTACAAAAAATGCAAGTATAATGATGTTATTGCATCAATACCCCAAAGGATACTAACTCCTATAACTGCATCAATACTAAATTGAAACCAAATTAATATACCTACAAACATTGCAGATACAATCAATAGCGATTGTAATACACCGATATGATTACGAACTGTAATCGCTAATTTTCTATCTGCCAGGATACCAACCATTTTTTATTGCATTTTCAAAATTGTATATCTGCCTATTTGTTTCATTCCATAATGGGACAAGTATATTGTCATAAATATATTCAAAGCCTGTAGATATTCCACCTACAGCAGCAGCACCAACAGCTCCCCATGAACCTCCAATTGCCGCTCCTACACCTATTGAAGCACCTAAAGAACCAAGTCTATAAGAAAATCTACCCAGCCCAATTTCTCCAGAACGAACCTCACTAATATTTGATATCAAGCTAATACCTGCTCCAGCATAACCCAATCCACCTCCAAACTTTCCAAAAGTACCATACTTAGAAGCAAAGCTTGAGAATGTACCTACCTTACTCATTATAGGTAAAGACATTCGGTATTCCAACATTCCTATTTGGGTCAATCCAATTGCCCCCGATGCGTAGCTTGCTGCATTCCCAACATCATCAATTGCCATTGGCGCATGCCAACCATCCCCACTATTTGTGGCAATACTAATACCCGAAACATTACTGCTGGCATCTACTGATTCTGAAAGAGAAGTCACCCCTCCGTAGCCTTTTCCTTTACTCCATGGATTAAGAAGTTTCTTGGCTGTTTTACTGAGGGCAGATTTCTTTTTCGATTTTTTTGTTGTTATTTTTCCGCCTGTACTGCCGCCAACAGGCAAATAAATCGGATCTCCATACTCATCATATATTGTTATAAAGAATTCTTCATCTTCATCATCTTCGTCTCTAGGGTCTGGTGCATCATCAAATTCAAGGTCTTTAGCCCCATTAGGGTCTATACGCCCCAATGGGTTATTTTGAACATAGTTAAACGGGCTTAACCATTCTCTTTCTTCTGTTTTAGGGTCGGATACGTGCCATCTGCCAATAGAAGCATCATACATTCTCGCTCCGTAATCATACCAATCCAGGCCAAATTCATCCTGCAATTCCTTGCCGTTGTATTTGTATTTGTTTTCGGAACAGGAGTTGTTATAGCTTAAGCCTTTTATATTCGTCCCATAGGGGTAATAGGCGTCTTCCTGTAAAAGCGTTCCGTTCTGGTTCATTGTAATACGCGTATTACCCAAATGATCCTTGAGGAAGTACTGGTATTCGTATGTTTCCTCGTTTTGCATCATAATACGGCCTTCGGAAGTGAGGATAAATTGGAGTTGGTTGTTTTCATACACAAAGTTAGCAATATAATCGGTTTGGTCGAGTGGGCTCCCATCTGTTTTTGTTTGCTTTGCCATTTTTGTGCCGGAAGCGTCGTATAAATGTGCAATGGTATTGTTTTCCGCGCTGATTATTCGGATTTTCTGGGGCAGGTTCATAAAATTATAGTCGTCAACCCAGAGGTTTTTATTGCCTGTTGAGCGGCAACCTTCCCGTATTCCGGACGAAATTGTGCAGGAGCAGGCAAAACACAGGCGAGCACAACAGAAACACTATTTTGTGAGAAGCCTTAGGCCAAAATGCACTTAAATGATAAATATTTTCCGGGGGTCTTCGCTATACCATCGCTATACCATCGCTATACCAAGTCGCTGCAAAAAGCCTGTTTCTTCCTTTACGAATCCTGACAAATGCCTTTTTGGTTATAAGGGGCATTAGCTTATTCCGCTTGAACCTGCTCCTAAAGGGTATTTATCTTCAGGATTTGTTTGCATTAAAGCCGGCAATAAGCAACGCATCTGCAACAGCTGTGCAATGGTGTTGCAGGAGTGTTGCAGCGTTTTATTCACAGGTCATTTGCCATCGGGTGATCGGGTGTTGGACAAAAAAAAACGATAAAAAGTGGGTCAACATGCTCCAGATTTTTTCTCTCCGGCATTTTTATAATTTTTGCACAAAGCAGTATCCAAGTCATTCCAGTATGTCCCGCCTTATTATCCTGTACCTTTGTACTGTTCTTATTATCAGTATTTTATGATGTTTGCACGGAAGCCTGCAAATTCCTGCGGGCTTTTACCGACATTCTTTGTATTTTCGTCCTTAAGAAAGGAAACACACAAAATACACGCAGATGCAATATCTGGAAGAGATTCAAAAATATGTGGAGCTGCTGTACCGGCAATCCGAAACAAAAGATTTTAAGCTGCATAATTTGCAGCGCACCCGCGAAATTGTACATTATGCCGGTTTGCTGGGGCAGCGCAACGGGCTGTCGAAAGAGGATATGCTGAACCTGGAGATTTGTGCCTGGTTCAGCGAAACGGGTTTTTTGCGTGACTACCGTAGGAATGAGGAAAAATCCATGGAGCTTATGTCGGAATATCTTGCCGAAACCGATATGGACCCGCAGCGGATTGAAGTCCTGAAACAGGCCATTGCTGCTACCCGCATTCCACACAGTCCCAAAAACCTGATGGAAGAAAGCCTCTGTGATGCCATCACTTACGAGCTGGGCAGTGAAGGTTTTGAGGAAAAACTGGATTTGTACCGCGAAGAAGTCAGCCGCCTGTGGAATACAGAAATGGAGGCACTCGATTTTTATGATGTAATCCTGGGCATCCTGAATTCTCATAAATATTTTACTTCGGCGGCAAAAGAGCTTTTCGATGAAAACCTGAACAATAACCGTAAGATCATCCGCAAACGAATAAAGAAGAAAGCCCGGAAGCTGGAAGAAAAACTGGATGACCAAAACGAAAAGGTAAAGAAGCTAAATAAGAAATACGAAGAAATGAAAGCGCCGGCACGGGGCATCGAAACCATGTTCAAGGTTACTTCGCGCAATCAGATTACCTTAAGCCAGATTGCTGATAATAAGGCGAATATCCTGATTACGGTTTGTTCGATCATTCTCTCTGTCATGGTGACCATGGTGATCCGTAAAATCAACGAATATCCGCATATGGCTTTGCCTTCGCTGGGCCTGATCCTGACCAGTCTGGTTACCATTATTTTTGCCATTTTGGCCACACGTCCCAAGGTTTCGCAGGGAACTTTTACCAAAGAGGATATCCGCGAGAAACGCACCAACCTTTTGTTTTTCGGTAATTTCTATAAAATGTCGTTCAAAGATTACGAATGGGGCGTGCGCGAAATGATGCGCGATTATGATGGCTTATACCATAATATGATTCTGGATCAATATACGCTGGGTGTGGTGCTGGCACGCAAATACCGATTGCTGCGCAAGGCTTTTAATATTTTTATGTTTGGCCTCAGCGGTTCTATTCTGATGGTGATTTTGATTGAAATTTTCAGGGATTATACGGTTTAAACGGTTCTAGAAACCTATTCATAAACGTATACTGATTTACAATGCATTTATCTGCTGACCTCTATAGTTGTTGAAAGATCGGCGACTAATTCTTCTTCCTTTTGTTTTGGCACAAAAGGAAACAAAAAGCCAAGTCAAAACAAAGCTTCCCCCCGCTTTTCCCGATGCCAAGAATTTCCAATCAAAGTAGTGCCTCGTGCCTCGGCAAAGCTTTAGGCCCTTTGATGGAAATTCTAAGCATCGGGAATTCACCCCCATCCGGCCCGCTGTTTTGACAGGCCATCCCGCGGGTTAAACGATGTAAATTTACGCTTTCTGATAAATTATTTGTTTGGAAATATCCAAGATTTGAGATATTTTAGACTACATATTATACTTAAAATCAGGTTTTTGGTTACAACATAAAAAAAGGGCTGCAACCGGATTTATGGACAGAAACGACTAAAACTGATAAATCATCGATAAGCCCATTCCGGTGGATGCGGGCACGAAACCTATTTTGCTGTCTTTATTCCTTTTGATGCGGTGCAGTTCGGGGATCAGGATTCCACAGAGCGCGCCCACTGCTGTTCCGGTGATGATGTCGGTAGGAAAATGCTTCCCTGCCTGATAGCGGAATATCCCGGTGATGGCCGGAGGCACCAGTGCAGCGGCATAAACCAGCAGTTTTTTACCGTCACTGAATTCGGGATGGTAATCACAAAAAACTTTTGCCGTAAAGAAAGAGCTTGTTGCTGTGGTGGATGTATGTCCGCTGAAAAACGAATCGGTTGTTCCGCCTCCGGTTTTTTTGCCAATGGGCACATCGGGATTATAGATATAGGGCCGGATGCGGTTGGTGAAGCGTGGGCCGCCCCAGGTATATAAATTGGCGTTGATGGCATGTGTTTCCAGATAAAGCAGGAGCAAATCGGGCCAGTCGTGGCGGATTTTTTTATCAAACATGAGCAGGGCTGGCAGCAAAATGGAAACTTGCATCGTCCTGTCACTAATAACTTGTGCGTCACCACTATACGGATCATGATAGGTGGCGCCGCGATCAAAGGCCCAGATGTCCATGCGGTCGAGCCCCATGATTTCTTCTTCGCTTAAAGAAGGTTTTTCACGCAAAGAAATCAACCCCAGGAAATTGGAAATATAGCCCGCAGCTGTAATGGGAATATCCCATTTATAATTCATTTTGTAAACACTGCTGTCTTGTTTTTGTGCTTTCAGCGATGCGCTCAAAATTAACGCACACAGCAAAAGCATCATTTTGCTTTTTCGTTTGTTCATGTTTTACCTGTCCTTTTTTCAGCGGCTCAATGCTGAATTAATACTGGAAGCTAAATTTCAGAGAAAATATATCCGCCTCCGAAGAATGTTCATATACTGCGTTTATAGCCAGGAATTTATAGGGTGCTGCCCAAATCCCTCCGCCATATCCATGATGCCATTGATCCGATTTTTCATCTGCATACCAAACCCTGCCGCAATCATAAAATCCTAAAATCCCAACATCTCCGTTGAGCAAATAATTGTGCAAACGGAAAATCCGTACGCGTAATTCCGTATTTTGGTACAGAGCTTCATCTCCGGTAAAACGGTTGCCCCTGTACCCGCGCAAATTGGTGTTTCCGCCCAAAGCAGATGCATAATAAAAAGGATAGTCTCCAAAAGTTTTGGAATATCCGGCGCGCAAAGCCAAAACCGTTCCCGGATCGCGGTGAAAGCTGATATAATAGCGCGCATCGGCCTGCAGGCGACTGAAATAATTGCCTGCCGTAAAATTGCGGAACAGCTCATAGTTCAGCTTTGCAAACAATCCCCTTGATGGCAAAACATCATTATTTCGCTTGTCTATTTTGCCTTCGAGTGCCAAACCAACAAAATGATTTCGTGTGAACCACTGCTTCCAATATGGTGGGAGCAAATCGGGATCCAGAATGCGTTTTTTGTTCTTTTCTACTTCAACCGTAAGGTATTGCGGCCCAAAACTCAAATTGTACTCTTTACCGAAATTTAATCGCAAAGCCGGACGCACCGAAGCCATTTCATAGCGAACACGATAAAAATCTTTATCCGAACTGTCATTTGTAGTTTCGTTTCCAAAACCATAGAAATTATTTACGTATTCGGGTACGGATAAATCAGCTTTTATCAGGAAATCCAGTTGCCCGACCTTATTGGAAAAGGCCGCTTTGTAGTGGATGTTATATGCTCCTGTGGCCAAAGCCGCGCTGGCCGTGATGCTTTGCGCGCTGCTGTCGCGCCAGTTGAAATTGCGGAAAAGCGCACCGCCTCCGATAAAAACCCCATCATCAGGATTATAACCACCATTGACCAAAGGCATAACCACATCGTACTCATACAACAGCCGGTCGTATTTATTAATGCCTTTTCGATTGCTCAGGCGGTCAGAAGTTTCCCTTCCTGCATGTAAAAGCGTGTTTTTCTTTTTGTCGTAAACACGCGTTTTGCGGCATAAACCGCCAACATGGCTTGAATCTGTGATCACATCATCTCCTTTGCCTCCAATAATACGCACCAGTGGGCTTTTCTTCACATTTCCGCGCACAATAAATTCATCGTCTCCTTTGCGTCCGTAGAGGTTGATTTCTTTGGTTGTTTTATTTTCAAAAGTGCGGTCGTAGAGCGTATTCTTTTTCCTTCCTTTTTTATCGCTGAGCGCGATGACCTCAACCCGTGTGCTGTCGTCACTGATGCGGTCCACGATAAAAAGCTCGCGCCTTTTGGTTCCGGGAATATCCACTTCGCGGGAGAGGAATTCGTAATACTCTTCAAAATATTCGGGGAGATGCTCGCGGCGGGCTTTCATCTTTGTGATTAATTCTTCACCTCTCGATGCATCAATGGATGCCGGCAATGAATTTTTCACTGAATTTTCTATCAGGCTGTCGGTAAGGCAGTCGATAAATTCCCGTGCTGTTTTTTCCCAGAGGGTTCGGTCGGCTTCATTCAGGAAGCTACGGTCGAAGTGGCGCGCATTGTATTCCAATCCGGCAATATCGCGGATTGTAGCATCAAATCCCTGGAATTTCGGCAGCATCCATTTGCGTGACGCGACCCACAGCAAGGGCCCCTGTCCTTTAAAAAATGCGTTGTCGCGATCGCGTGGCACCGGTTTGTAGGTGGTGAAACCATCCCCTTCAAAAACCGACCAGCGCCATTGGTCGTCGTGCCGGTCCCAGTCGCCTATAAAAATATCGAGCATACGCGAGCGCAGCACCTGTTGCTGATCAATGTGGCTTTTGTGTTTTTCGCTGGTTTTTTTCAAAACTTTTGAAGTGCTTTCCATGTCCTCGGGACGGCCAAAACCGGCAACATCGGTCCTGTTGCCTGCCGGACGTTCTTCAAAAAGGAAGAGTTTGTTTTTCATTTCATTGCGGTAAATGCCCAAAGCAGGATCATCGGGCATATACACATAGCGCGGATTGGTATGATAAACGCCCGTGGCTTCTGCCAATGGCGGCACAACCAGAGCGCCGTAAGGGAAGGAAGCGGAAATCATGTCCTGAAGGACATCCTGAGCTACAGTTCCTGCAAATTCTTCGCTCATTACTTTGTCCACCGATTTATCTACCGAGCGCAAAACATATTGCCGTCCGTCCGGAGCCTGCAAGCGGTAGGAGCTGGTCTGGAAACCGCCGCCTCTTTGAAGGATCACCAGGCCGTCTTTTTCTTTCAGGATGTCGAAATACGCGAATGTGTCGGGCAAAGCCCATTCTTTGCGGTAATTGTCGCCCAGCCAGAAACGGTGCCAACCGCCGGCTTCGTATTCTTTTCCCGCCGGGCAAACAGCGGTGCTGTCGGTATAATCGTAATTGCGGTGCGTATCCGGAAGGGCTTGAAGATCAGGTGCAGGAATAAGGAGGGTTTCTTTTTGATTGTCTGGATTTTCTGTTTTGATAATCAAATTGATGCTGCCATTTTTTTGAATATCGAGCAGGACAAAACCGGCATCCGGACTGGAAAAGCGTTTTTCTTTATCCACAGAAGCATTTATTGCCGGAGCACCGTTTAGGCTTCCGCTTTGCACCTGAGCGAGATTCCTTGTATCAAATTCCAGCATATGGTCGTGCCCGGAAATATAAGCGGTTTGTTTGCTTTTTGAGAGGAAATCCATGAAACGTTTGCGGAAATCACGGTATTCGGGATGCGCCAAATCCTGCGGTTCGCCTAAGCTTGCGCGATATCCGGTGTACAAAAATCCCGGCAGGGGAATCCATAGGGATTTATTGACTAACCGCAGAGGAAAAAGCTGCGCATAAAGAGGAAAACCACCGCCATGAATGCCCCGGCTTTGCAGTGGGTGATGCCCGAAAATCAGCACATTGCGGTGCGGATTGCGGGCAATGATATCGTGCAGGGCAGAGAGGATGTTGTTTTCCACTTCATTGGGCGCCCCGGTTTCCGATTTGATGTAGGGACATTCGTTGGAAACATCCGTTTTTCGTTCACCATGCAGCCACCACTGAGTATCCAGGAAAACGAGCATGGTATTAGTGCCAAAAGGGATTTCATAAGGCCCCGGACAAGATCCTTCGGGCACAATGCGGGCTTCGGGGAGGTGTTCGGCAAGAAGCCCGGAAAATTCGTCCAGATTATCAAAACCATTGTGATGACCTTTGAGCCAGTTCATTTCATCGGGTAAAATCAAGACCTCACCGGCAAAATTTTGAGCAATTTCTTTTAATTCTTTAATGCGTAGCAATGATTTTTTATAGCATGAGGTTTTGTCTTCATCATAAGCACAGGAAGGGAGAAAATCACCGGTAATGACCCATGCGGAAGTTTCAGGCATAGAAGAAAGTTGTTTTTTCAGCTTATCCACCATGCTTTTATTGTCGAAATTACCATCGCTGACCAATATCTGCCGCGAACCCTGTGCCATCAAAAGGCACGGAAATATGATTAGTGCAAGAAAGATTAAAATCCGCTTCATCTGTATTTTCTTTGATAGGATGCTAATCACTTAGATAATTAAAAATCAATATACTGGCAACGCGACTATTGGCCTCATTGGAAATATACAATTTGCCTTCACGGTCAAAACAGATGCCTTCGGCCTGCTGGAAACTGTCTTTTGATAGTTTTACGAACTTTTTGATCCTGCCTTCACGGTCTATGATCAGGATTCCGTAGCTGTTGGCAGAAAGCAAGTAAATATCCTGTGTAAAAGGATGAACGGCAATACCGGAGGGTTGAAAACGTATATCGCCCGATTCATGCAGAAAGGAGGCAATTTGAACGGAAATCCGGTCGAAAAAACTCTCATTTTCTTCATTTTGCACCGAATCGAGATGGATTTTCATAAAGGCATCTTTGATCAGCTTCTTTTTGACCAAATCATAACGGTAAACCGCACGGACATCAGCTTTCTCATCTCCGGGTTCCAGTCCGCCATAGGCTTTGCAGGCGATTAAAAGGCTGTGCGTCAATGGATCGTAGCATAAACCTTCAGTATCATTATAAGAGCTCAGCTTTGTTTTGTGCTTTTTGGAGTCCACATCCTCCTTTTTATCTTTTTTCTTTTTTTTCAGTTCATCAATTTCAAATATAGTTCCATCGCTGCGCAGGACAAAAAAATGACCGCCGGCTATTGTTATGTCCTCATAATCATCATTTTTACCAAAATCATATTTTGTTTTTATTTCACCGTGCATATTCAGTTTGTAGATATGGGCTTTTTCATCCTGAATGGCGTAAATATGATCGTCATGTACTGCGATACCACTGATTTCATCCAGCTCATCATCGAGCAAAATAATATTGGCAGGATTGGAGATGTCGTACGGGAAAACTCTGGAATGTTGCGCATTGATTTGGCTGAAAATAAAGCACATAAAGAGCAACAGCAGGAGGTGAAAAAATTTATTCAGGTGAAAAAAATGTTTCATATCAGGCGCCATTTTGCTTTAAAGATATGATTTTCTTGTGGCTTAATGCGGCTAAAGCCTGGCTGCCTGGAATGCCCCGGAGTTTTATATTGCCCTGAGGATGCACATCAAACTCTTTCATGGGGTGTTTTTCGGTGAGCTTGAGGGTGGTCATTAAAGGAAATCCGAGATGTTTTGCTTCCTCCATCATGCGTGATGTAAGGTTGAGCACCTGGCCATGGTATGCAATTTCGGTTTTTACTTCGCCGCCCACCTCGGCCACAGTAACATAGCCCTGACCCACCGCGCCGGTAAAAGAAGGTTCAATGCCGTATTTCGACCAGAATTGCCCGTAATCGGCAGAAAGGGATGCACTGAAATCAAAAAACAAACGAACTGCATCTTTATAAGCTTCTTTTCGCTTTTTTCTTATGCGCCAGGTGATTACAACTTCATCGCCAACAAACTGGTATATTTCTCCATCATATTTTTCCACAAAACCGGCCAGCATTTTATAGCATTCCTGAATCATTTTGCTGTAGCGCACATGTCCCAGCTTGGCATTGGTCAGTGTGCTGTTGTCCAGATCCATAAACAGGAATACACGTTCTTCTTCACGCGGCCGGTAATAGCGTCCGGTAAGCATGGCAAAAAACTGTGCATGGCCGAATTTACGGCTCAGAAGGCGCAGAAAGTTGCCCGAAAGCGTGATGATCAAACCCCAAAGGAAAAAATAATAAAAAAGGGATGAATGGATGTATTCTGCAATTCGCTGCGGATATTCCGATAATGGAACATCATCATGAAAGATAATTACATAAAAAAAGAGCGCCATTATGGAGACAAAGAACATGATGGCTATAAAAACCAGTGTTTTGACAAAAAGCACACGGCGCAGGCTCTTATTGCGGAACCAGCGCGGAAAGAGGTAGAGCTCGATCAAACCTACCAATACGCCAATAATCAGCCCGGCCATGGTGGCAAAATACATATTGTCGCGCAGCAATACCATGGCCTTGTCTTCAAAAAAGGATTTTGATTCTTCATGCAGGCTCAGATAGCGTAGAAAAATGATGATGCGCAGGGAGAAAACCCACCATAAAATCAGGAAAATATATTCCCTGAGGCGTATTTTATTTGATATGTTATGTTTACACTTTCGCATTGCAGTTTCCAGGCTTTTAAACAAAGATACAAAATGAGCTTTGTCCTGTATTAAGAATTATGTCCGTAATCCGTTTCAGGCGTTCTGTATCATCGGATTGCACACGCAAAATTCATAATATGAATTAGTTAAAGCATAAGGATTTCAGCGTATAAGCTTTGTGAAAATTTGAGAAAGGGCTAATCTATTTAAACGGGTTTGATCAATCTACATTGATGTCCGCAATAAATTCTTTATAATCGATAAAAACTTCTTCGAAAACAATCATAGATTTATAGAGGAAACGGTAAATAGGATACCAGTCGTCGCGGCGGTAAATATTAACGTTTTCGAGATGGCAAAAAATGCGCGAAAACTCTTTGGTAAACTCATCGGAATGCACCAAATCCCAGTGGATGGGAAAAGGGCATTTCTCGGAGATGATGGTTTTCAGGCTTTCAAATTTTTCATAGTACTCCATGCGTTTTTGCTCATTGGAGGTTTTGATGTCGATGGAGCTGAGGGCATAATCGCGATCCACCTCAAATTTGAGGTTTACGGGTTTTATGCCAGTCCTGTCGAGCATCCATTTCTTCGGAAAACCGAGTTTCCGCCTTCTGCTGCCCGAATAGCGTTTGAAGCCGTCCCAGAATTCTTCCCTTATTTGTTTTGCTTCCTCTTTGCTGTACATGATGATGTTTTGCGGCAAAAATACATAATATTGAGATGAAGCAGGTTTTGTTAATTGGATTTATCAAAAATTTGTTAAATTTGTTAATTGAATTAAACAAAATGGAAAGGCTAATTCAAAAGTTTCAACGAAAATTAGTACAAACGCCACTGGGTTTTGTGCGTAGCCTGATGGATGATATTCAATGGGAAGCACGATTGATCGGAATCAGGGGTGCAAGAGGTGTGGGCAAAACTATTTTACTTTTGCAGTATATAAAATTGCACCATGCCGACCGTGATGATGTGCTCTATGCAAGCCTCGATGATTTATGGTTTTCAAAAAACAGTTTGTACGGTTTGGCCGATTCTTTTTATAAAGTGGGAGGGCGCTATCTGTTTCTGGATGAGGTTCATAAATATCCATCCTGGGCACAGGAAGTAAAAAATATTTATGATGATTTTACGGATATGAAGATCGTTTTTACGGGATCTTCTTTGTTGGAAATCCTTAATGCAAGGGCCGATTTGAGCAGAAGGGCGGTCAGTTATCAGATGCAGGGGCTTTCGTTCCGGGAATTTTTAAACTACCAGCTGGGGAAGGATTTTCCTGTATATTCCTTGAGTGATATTTATGCGCATCACCTAAGCATTGCACAGGATGTGGTTGGGCAAATTGCACCGCTTAAGTATTTCAAACAATATTTGCAATTTGGTTACTATCCTTATTTTAAGGAAGTTCAGGATTTGTATCCTTATCGGCTTGAAGAAAGCATTAATATGATTCTGGAAATCGAATTGCCTTTGCTACGTTCAGTTGATATTGCATATTCCTTCCGCTTAAAGCAATTGCTTATGATTTTGGCAGAATCCGTTCCGTTTGTACCAAATATCAGCAAATTAAGCCAAAAAATCGGGATAAGCCGCCTGAGTTTACTGTCTTATTTGCACTATCTTCAGGAAGCAGGACTTATCACCAGACTTTATAAAGCAACAAAAGGGGTCAGCCGGCTTCAGAAGCCTGCAAAAATTTATATTGAAAATCAAAATATCAGTTTTGTTCTGAATCCTGATATGATTGACCGGGGAAGCCTCCGGGAGGGTTTTGTTGTTAATCAACTGAACTACAGGAATAAACTAGAAATGCCGGAGTTTGGCGATTTATTACTTAATGATGAAAGCCTGTTGGAAATTGGTGGAAAATACAAAACAGCCCGTCAAATCAAAGACTGGCCTGAAGACAGGGCTTTTGTTTTGCGCGATGATATTGAGTTTGGGTACAAAAACACCATCCCTCTCTGGCTGTTTGGCTTTACTTATTAATGGGTTAATGTGATGATCATCTTGCCAAACGAAAAGCAAAATTGCTGACAAATAACACATTTACGGTTTTCAAAAACCAAATGGCAAACTTTTTGATATAGCCTAAATCAAAAAATACATTGAAATTATGGCAGGCATCTGGATAATATTTTTCATTTTTATGGGCATCAGCTGGCTGGTGAGTCAGCGTTTAAAGTCAAAATTCAACGCATATTCAAAAGTACCGCTCAGCAGTGGAATGACAGGGCGCGATGTTGCACAGAAAATGTTGCGCGATAACGGCATTTACGATGTGCAGGTTGTCAGCGTTCCCGGCGAGCTCACCGATCATTACAATCCGCAGAAGAAAACGGTGAACCTGAGCCAGTCGGTTTACGGCTCGAATTCTGTGGCAGCAGCAGCTGTTGCAGCCCACGAATGCGGCCATGCAGTGCAGCATGCCCGGGCGTATAGCTGGCTCGAAATGCGTTCCGCACTGGTTCCGATTGTGAGTTTTGCCTCGCAGTGGGTGCAATGGGTTTTGCTGGCCGGAGTGCTTTTGGTAAATGCATTTCCTCAGCTTTTGCTGATCGGGATCGTACTTTTTGCCATCACAACTTTATTTAGTTTCATCACACTACCGGTTGAGATTGACGCGAGCCGCAGGGCTTTGCAATGGCTCAATGGCAGTGGGATTACATCTTACGGAACACACGAAAAAGCCGAAGATGCCCTGAGATGGGCTGCCTACACCTATGTTGTGGCTGCTTTGGGTTCGCTGGCAACTTTGCTCTATTATATTATGATTTTCATGGGACGACGTGATTAGGCGAAATGACGTTTTGTCCGTCGTCTGCTCTGTTTTTCCTTCATATATCAGGAAAAGAGCAATAATCAGCTTTAATTTTTAATGAATTATGAAATCATTTGGAGCAAAATTGTATTTTTGCCTCGTGAATTTTAATTAAAAGTCATTTGGAAACCCCTGACCCTGACCCTCATCAACAGATCGCTTCATTTGTTTTTACGGCAATTTTTCAATCTGCCGAACCCGATGAAATCATCGGCATATTTGTTATGGCATTATTGCTTTTTTTGTCTGCATTGGTTTCAGGCAGCGAAATAGCCTATTTTTCTTTAAGCCCCGTAAAACTCGATCAGCTGAAGAAAGACAATAATTCAGTAAGTAATTTGATTTTAAAACACTTGGATAATCCCAGGATGTTGCTGGCTACGATATTGATTTCCAATAATTTTATCAATGTTGGAATTGTGATCCTTTCCACTTATGTGATGTCGGGTTTGTTTGATTTCGGTGGTTCGCCGCTAATGGGGTTTGTAGTGCAGGTAATTTTAGTCACTGCTTTGATTTTGTTTTTGGGCGAAATCCTGCCAAAGACTTATGCCACACAGCGCCCGCTTCGTTTTGCCTCCTTTATGGCGCGCCCCTTACAGATTTTGCAAAAGATATTTTATCCCTTCAGCCTGGTTCTGATGAATGCCACCCACATCATCGATAAGAAAGTATCCAAAAAAGGGCATAACATCAGTATGGACGAGCTTTCGGATGCTATTGACATCACCGGAACGGGCGAAGAACAACCGGGCGAAAAGCAAATGCTCAAAGGCATTGTGAAATTTGGTGATATTGAAGTGCGCGATGTGATGCGTGCCCGCGTGGATGTGGTTGCCGCAGACTTTAAACTGCCTTACGATCAATTGATTTCTTTGATTCTGGATTCAGGATTTTCGCGTATCCCGGTTTATGAAGATAATCCGGACAATATAAAAGGGATACTGTACATTAAGGATTTGCTGCCTTATCTTAAGGAAGCCCGCGGTTTTGAATGGAACAAAAAGCTGCGTCCGGTATTTTATGTGCCGGAAAACAAAAAAATCAACGATCTGCTCAAGGAATTTCAGGAAAAGAAAATCCATCTTGCCATGGTTGTGGATGAATACGGCGGCACGTCGGGTATCATTACTTTGGAAGATATTATCGAAGAAATCGTTGGTGAAATAACCGATGAGTTTGACGACAGCTCCGATGAAGTTAATTATGAGCATCTTGATAAAAACACCTGGATTTTTGATGCCAAAACATCCATCAATGATTTTTGCAAAATTACGGATGTGGACGACCGTGTTTTTTCCGAAGTAAAAGGCGATGCAGATTCCCTTGCCGGCTTGGTATTGGAAATTACCGGCGACCTGCCCGATATCAAGGAACATATAAGGTTCCGGAATTTTGATTTTGAAATACAGGCCGTTGATGAAAGGCGCATCAAAAGCATTAAAGTGAAAATTGAGGAAGCATAAAATGGTTAAAGCCCGGAGAAACAGAGCTGCACAAACATCAATCTTTTTTATGGCATTATTCCTGGGAATAATGCTGACATCCTGCGGCGATTCCTATACGCCCCGCCCCTGGGCTTACCACCGCATCAGTATGCCGCAGCACGAATATCAAAAATTTGATACGGCTTTTGTCCCATGCACTTTTGATTATCCCATTTACGCACAGGTGCGGCTGGAAAATAAGCAGCCCGATTCGGGTTCCTGGTTTACAGTAGATTTTCCTTATTTTAAAGGAAATCTGTATTTGACGTATAATTCCATTGATGGAGATTTAAGCAAACATCTCGAAGACAGCCGAAAGCTGACCATGAAGCATATCCCAAAGGCATCAGCCATTGATGAAAAAGTATTGATCGATAAGGAACGTGAAGTTTATGGCCTTCTCTACGATATCGGAGGAAGCGAAACAGCCAGTTCCATGCAGTTTTACCTTACCGACAGCACCCGGCATTTTCTGAGGGGCGCACTTTATTTCTATACTGTGCCCAATAACGACAGCCTGGCTCCCGTTTTGGATTTCGTGCGCAGGGATATTTATCATTTACTTGAAAGCTTCGAATGGAAGCCCCTTGAATAACAAGACTTTGCATATTCATTAGCTAAATTTGTCAATTTAGTAATGCCCTCCGGTTTCTCCATTTAATCAGTTTTACTTACTTTTGGCGCAGTTTAGAAAAAATATTTGCGGGATGTAGAATTCTGATTTTAATAAAAAAGGGAGGGCTTATGATTGAAACTTTGAAGATAGGTACCATCAAATGGCACCATATTCTCAACCCCACCGAGGATGATTTGCAGTATTTGCAGGACAGCTTTCATTTCCATGCTTTGGATATAGAAGACTGCCGTTCTGTCCTCAATCAAAGGCCAAAAGTCGATGTGTACGACGATTACTACTTCCTGATCCTGCATTTTCCCTATTTCGATAAATCAAACAAATTCCTGAGGACTCGTGAAGAGAAAATCTTCTGGGGCGAGGATTTCGTGATTACCATGGGCCGTGAAGACTGGGTCATGTCGGAGCGCTTCCGCCGTCTTAGCGATAAAGTGGCCAATAAAGAAGAGTTGGATATCGGTACTTCCGACCAATTGCTTTACCGGATTCTGGAGTATCATATGAAAGTTACTTATGGAATAATACGGCGCACCGGCGATTCCGTTGATGAAGCTGGCCGCCAGCTATTCAGTAAGCGCTCCATTTATACCATCGAGAAAATTTCGATTACCCGGAAAAATATCATTCTGCTGAATACCATTTTTAAACCGCAACTACCGTTGTTTAACCGTTTCGAAAGCGGTGCAATCGAAGGTTTTGCTCATAATATGGAAGATTATTGGGGCAACATCCTCGATTATTACCAAAAAATGTGGGACCTTATCGAAGATTATTCAGAGCTTATTGAAGGTTATTCCAAAACCTTCGACAGTTTGCAGGCCAATAAAACCAACGAAATCATGAAAATCCTCACACTGATTTCATCGATTATCCTGCCATTGACTTTTATTACAGGTCTTTACGGAATGAATGTATTGCTTCCCATTCAGGAAAACCCAAACGCTTTTTGGTTTGTTATGGTCGTGATGATCGGTTTGGTTATGGGGATGTTTGCCTATTTCAAACGACGAAACTGGATGTAAGTTATTCTTTTACCAAGGCTTTGTTTAGGTCAAAAGGCAAAGAGTCCAGGTCTTCCTTAAAAGCCAGCCAACTTACAATGGCCATGGCCGCTTTTTTGTCCATTTTGCCAATTTCTTCACAAAGCAGCAAAGTCAGTTTCTGTTGCTTGTCTGTGCTGTCTTTCCTCCTGTCGTGACTTTTCATGCGCTCGCGCTCCATAAAGCTGTCCTTCAGCTCAATATCTACCATACCTTCATTTTTTGAGATACTGATAAAAAACAAACGGACATGTTTCACATGAGAAGGCTTAAGCAGGGAAGATATTTTTCGCAGTGAGCGTTTTTTCATACGTGTGCTGCTCGAAAAAATATAAAGTTCATTATCTAATTTGCTTTCTTTTCTTTTGCCGTCAATTTTGCCAAAATCCTGCCTTTTTTCTAAAGGAAGGCGGTTAATCCGATCCAATAGCAACATCATTTCCTCAACGAAACCATCATAATCAACTTTGATTTTATCGTAATTTTCCCGGATACGGTCTTTTTTAATTTTTATGCGCTCCGTGCTGCCGCGGAAACCCGGTTCTGTTCTCCTGACTTCCCTTTCCGCTTCTTCAAGCCAATTTCCCATAACGATCGATTAGTTATTTGTTCAAAAATAATAAAAAATATCAAAATCTTAACTTTTGTAGTTAGGTTCTACTAGGAATTTCGTGGGTAACAATAATGTTTGAAAATAATATGCAGATATTTATTAATAAACTATTGATCCCTAACAGATTCCTCCCTTCACAAAGCCTTAATCACTTCGTTTGGCTTTGTTCCGGTCGGAATGACGCTGTTTATTAGGCGTTTAAGGCAAATGCGGCGAGGACATCTTTAAAATATACTATTGTGTCCTCGCCGCATTTGCCTCCTGACTCCATAAAAACGCGTCATCCTATATTTGCATTTTAAGAAATAACGTAAAATTTAATAAATTCGCTGGATTAATAATAAATAAGACGAAGGGAGGGAAGAAAACTACTTGCGTCATTTGTCATCAAGACCGTTCGGAATGGTGGTTCCCCTCCCTCTTCTATTGCTATCTTGGACAGTTCATTAGGCATAAAGCCTGTATAAAGGATAGATAAGAAAACAATAGTTCCGTCTTTTAAAAAACAATAGTCATGGACAAATATATTGGAATTGACATTAGCAAGCAAACATTTGATGCTTATGGGTCAGACCGAGACCATAAAACGGGTTTTTCAGATTTTGAACAGACTACAAAAGGCTTTCAAGCTCTGGTCAAAAAATACGGTAAGGACAAAACTTATGTCATGGAAGCAACAGGGCCATATAGCTTGAAATTGGCTATGTTCCTGTCTAAGAAAAATATTGAAGTTTCCGTGATAAACCCTTTGATCATAAGGCGTTATTCGCAGATGAAGTTACAGCGTGCAAAGACCGATCCAGTATGCGCCAAAACCATCTATGACTACGCATCTACTTTTAAAAAAGTTGATCTATGGACACCACCATCAAAGGAAATCTTTGCTATGCAGCAGTTATTGACAGCCCTGGAACTGATTACTAAACAAAAAACAGCTACGTCTAACCAATTACAGGCTTTCCAGGTAAGTGGCGTATTGACTGCTGAACTCAAAAGATCACTGAAAAGTATTATCGAAAAGTTCAAGCGGGAAATAAAAAAGCTGGAGAAACAACTGGAGGATATCAGCAAAACACACTTTGCCGAGACCCGCAAGCTAATCCTCAGTGTACCGGGATTTGGCAAGAAAGCTGTAGCAGTGCTCATTGCAGCAACCAATAATTTTGAAAAATTCCTGCACTACAAACAGTTTATTGCTTTTGCAGGGACAAGTCCAAGGATATATCAGTCGGGAACCAGCGTCAAGGGAAAGGGTCATATCTGCAAAATGGGAAACGGGCATATACGAAAACAGCTATACATCTCGGCTCTGTCTGCTATGCGCTACAATAAAGGGTGCAGGATATTGTATGAACGGTTGACAGCTAAAGGAAAGCACGACAAGGTGGCTATAATTGCGGTTGCAAATAAACTGATCAAACAAATATTTGCCATAATAGCAGATAATGAACCATATAACGAGGATCACATCAGCAAATTAAGGGTTACTTTACCATAATATTTTTCTTCAAACTGCCTCCAAATAAAAAAAGGTAGTTTGAAGAAAAATATTACACAAAACTCTTGCTTTTTAACACAGTTCATTCCGACAAAGTTTTCCGAAGAATGAGGAAACTTTGGAGGAATCTGTTTGAAATAGCATTCTAATTTCTTTCCACGAAATTCCGTGTAGAACCTGTAGTTAATCCGTGAAAACGCTTTGTGTTTTTGGCTTTTTGGAACAAAAAATTCCATAATTTACCTTAATTTAACACCCTGGTTTAAAAATATATATAGTTTCGAGCCCGAAAAACAATTTAATATGGACGCTGGTAATTTTAAGATTTTGCTTGTGGATGACGAACCGGACATCCTGGAATTTTTAAGCTATAACCTTAAAAAAGAAGGTTATACGGTTTTTACCGCTGATAATGGCAAAGAAGCCATCCGGATATCAGAAAAATCGAAACCACATTTGGTTGTGCTCGATGTGATGATGCCCGAGATGGATGGCATTGAAACCTGCCGCGAAATCAGGCAAATCCCTGCAATGGCCAATTCGATTATCATTTTCCTAACGGCCAGAGGGGAAGATTATTCGCAAATTGCCGGTTTTGATGCCGGAGCCGATGATTATGTGACCAAACCCATCAAGCCCAGGGTTTTGGTAAGCCGCGTGAAAGCACTGCTGCGCCGCTACAAAGAAGATGAACCGGAGCAGAATGTAGTGGATGTCAAAGATTTTGTAATCGACAAAGAAAAATATGTCATTATAAAAGACGGAGAAGAAATCAATTTGCCAAAGAAAGAGTTTGAAATTTTGCTCCTGCTCACCTCTAAAGTTAATAAGGTGTTCAGCCGTGAAGAAATTTTTGCCCGCGTTTGGGGCGACGATGTAATCGTTGGCGACCGTACCATTGATGTTCATGTGCGCAAAATCCGCGAAAAAATAGGACTTAAGAACATTAAAACGGTAAAAGGTGTTGGATATAAATACGAATTGGCTTAATTAGTTTTTGTCCATAATGTCCGATAACGAGGCTTGCGCAGCCCGAAAAAGCAGAGTTTACTGGTGTAAATGAGCATTTTTCGGGCAAGTCCCGTAGTTACGGGAAAGTTAGCGGACTTTATAGACAGACACTAATTAGTTTCTGTCCATAGAGTCGAGAGTTTGCTCTATAAAGTTCAAATTCAAGGTGCTATAGTGAGCTTGCCGAAGTACGTGTGAAAAATCTAAACCGCAGTCCTGTAGGTACGGGATGAGGATTTAGATTTTGAGCAATCCTGAAATTTCGGGAGACTTTATAGACAGACACTAATGAGTTGTTTTTTTATGTTTTAAATAATTCTATGCGTTATACAGATAGTCGAAAGGTAGCAATTTATGCAGCATCCTTCCTTACAGCATTTGTGCTGCTTGTTTTTGTCGTGCTTAATTTTGTAAATGAGGGAGTTAAAGCCACTTATTTGATTCCCTTCATTATTCTGTTTTTTGCTGTTTCATATTGGTTTATTCGCCTGCTTGTTGAAAAATATATTTATGAGAAAGTAAGGGTAATCTATAAATCCATTCTCAGCCTGAAAACACAGAAAGGCCAGTTGCCCAGGAATGCCCGTTTTTCGCTCGAGAATGTGAATAAGGATGTACTCGAATGGACAGAGGACAAAACCAAAGAGATCGACAAGTTAAAAGAACTGGAAGCTTACAGGCGTGAGTATATCGGGAATATCTCCCATGAGCTGAAAACGCCCGTTTTTAATATTCAGGGCTACATACTTACCTTACTTGATGGAGCACTTAATGATCCGGAAATCAACAAAAAATACCTGATACGAACAGAAAAATCAATTGAGCGGCTTATTGCTATTCTGGAGGATTTAGAGACCATTACATTGCTCGAATCGGCCAAGCTTAAAATGAATTTCAACCGTTTTGATGTTGTGGACCTGGTGCGGGACGTAATCGAAGAGCTGGACATGAAAGCCCGCAAAAAAGGAGCAAATATTTTTATTCCGGAGGAATTTAACAGGAAGATTTTTGTAAGAGCCGATCGTGATCGTCTTCAACAGGTTTTTACCAATCTGATTGATAATGCAATAAAATATGGTATAAAGAAAGGATGCGAAGTAAAAGTAAGCTTTTTTGATATGGACGAAATGCTGCTCGTGGAAGTAAGCGATAATGGCCCCGGAATTGCACCCGACGACCTGCCGCGCATTTTTGAGCGCTTTTTCCGTACCGATAAAGCCAGGAGCCGGTCGCAGGGCGGAACCGGACTGGGACTTTCCATTGTAAAGCATATCATGGAAGCGCACGGACAAACAATTAATGTGCGTTCGTCTTTGGGCGTAGGAACTACCTTTGGAATTACAATGGAAAAAAACCGTTAGTTCAGGCTATCGAAAAGCCGGAACCTGATTCTTGGGCTGTTCCCGTTCTTTGATCACTTTTATAAGATAACCGTTTTTGAAAATGGCTTTCCATGTGAGGTTTCCCCTTTCGTCCCAGCTTGCCCAGCTGCCGTCTTTGGCTCCCTTTATATAAGAACCTTCTGCGCTTTTTTGGCCGTTGGCATAGAATTGTGCAAAATATCCAGATGGTTGCGATTTAACAAACTCCTGCACGCGCAGAATACGCCCGTCTCCATCATAGAAAGACCACTTCCCTTCTTTGTTTCCATCCACCAGGGTTCCCTGCTGAAACATGCTTCCGTTTGGATTGTATTCAGTCCAGAAACCATGCCGCACATCATCTTTAAAGCCTCCTTTATAAACCCGTCCGCCATTTTCATTCCAGTATTCTGCCGGCCCGTTTTTGCGGTTTGCTGCATAATGGATGCGGTATTTTTGCCTGCCGTTAGGATAAAAAGCCTGCCATATGCCATTCATTTTACCACGGATGAAATCACCTTCATAATTTACCCTGCCGTCTTCATAAAAATTTACCCAATGACCATGTTCCTTGTCTTCAAAAAAATAACCCTGGTGGTGAATGTTCCCGCTTTCATAAAAAACAGTCCATAAACTGTCGCGCAAGCCGTTTTTAAAAAATCCTTGCTTCCAGATTTCACCGCTTTCATAGAAATAAATCCAGCTTCCTTCTTTTTTCCCTTTTTCAAATCGTCCGGAACTGCCCCTGCGGTTGCCCTGATAATAATATTTCCAAACGCTGTCCTGCAGCCCGAAAACAAGTTTTCCTTCCATCTCCGGAGTGCCATCGGGGAAATACCAATAGCAATACGAATGCAAGCTGTCGTCAAGATAACACCCGGTAAATGAGACTGTACTGTCGGGATAATAGGCTTTTGTGGATCCGTCGAGCTTGCCGTCTTTATAAAGAAATTCCTGCATCAAAGCGCCATTATCATGATATTCTTTCCATTGGCCTTCTCTTTTGCCGTTTTGCACCGCGCCTTCCAGAATAATGTCCCCGAGCAGTGAATAATTTTGCCACCAGCCGTTTTTCAGGTCTTTTTTCCACAAAGTGTCGCCTGTACGGTAAAACTCAATCCAAATTCCTCTTTGCTCTCCTTTGATATAACTGCCGGTTTCTTTGATGGTTTTCCCGTCTTCATAATAAAAGCGCCACGTTCCTTCGCGTATGGAATCAACAAGCATGCCTTCTTCCAGAATACGTCCTTCAAGCGAATCGAGGTAGGTTATCTGGTAGGTAGTATCCTGGGCTTTAAGGCTTTGATAAAACAGTACAACAAAAAGAAGGAAAGCGCTAAAACGTTGCATGAGGCTTATTTTTTTCGTTCAACGGTAAAATTTACAAGATCAATGAGAGATTTTTTTTCATCCGATTGAGGGAATTCGTCCAGCACACCAATCGCCTGGTCGCGGAATTCCAGCATTTTGTTGTACGCATAATCAATTCCTCCCGTATCTTTAACACATTGAATCAGTTGCGCCACACGATTGTGGTCTGTATTGTGTTTTTTAACGGTGCGGATGAGCTTGCGCCTGTCGGAATTGCTTACCGTATTCAATGTATAAATTAATGGAAGCGTCATTTTTTGCTCTTTGATATCGATGCCATTGGGTTTGCCGGTTTCCAGGCTTTTGGAATAATCAAAAAGGTCATCTTTAATTTGAAAAGCCATGCCTGTCAACTCTCCGAAACGGTGCATTTTTCCAACCGTTTCTTTGTCCTGCCCGGCAGATGATGCACCCGAAGCGCAACATGACGCTATCAGTGATGCTGTTTTTTTTCGAATGATATCGTAATAGATAATTTCTTCAATGTCGAGCCGGCGAGCCTTTTCGATTTGCAGGAGTTCGCCTTCGCTCATTTCGCGTGTTGCGTTGGAAACTATTTTCAACAGCTCAAATTCATCGTGCGAGAGGGCGTGCAACAGACCGCGGGAAAGCAGGTAATCGCCCACCAAAACAGCAATTTTGTTTTTCCATAATGCATTAATGGAAAAAAACCCGCGGCGCATGTCCGAATCGTCCACAACATCATCATGCACCAAAGTTGCGGTATGCAATAGTTCAATCAATGTGGCCGCGCGGTAGGTTGATTCGTTGATATTGTTAAACACCCCGGCGGAAAGGAATACGAAGAGAGGACGCATTTGTTTCCCTTTTCGTTTTACAAGGTAGCGCATTATCGTATCCAGCAGTGCCACTTTACTTTTTATGGCCTGTCGAAATTCCTTTTCAAATTCCTTCATATGCTGCCCCACCGGAGCCTTGATCTCGTTCAAAGTACGCATAGCAATGTTTTGAGCGTTCAAATTTAATAATTAACCAACTCTTGTTAAAACAGATTAAACTTTTTAATGTTGTTTCAATGTAAACTAATTTTGTTTTATAAAAATACAGCAAAATTAATTTTATTACTTTGGATAAATATCGTCCAATTGTCGCCGTTTTTAAGTAATAGGGCAATAGGCTGGAATAAAGAGTTTTATATAATTAATTATTGAAAACATCGGTAATTTGGATTTAATCCTTAACTTTACCAAACTGAATTTGTGCTATGACAAAACGTTGGGTATTAAAACAAAATGTTGATCCTAAGAAGGTTAAGGAGCTATCTGAGGCGTTGAACATAAATAAGACGCTCGCAAAGCTCCTTGTACAGCGCAATATCCACACTTTTGATGAAGCCCGTAACTTTTTTCGCCCCAATTTAGAACAATTACACGATCCTTTTCTGATGAAAGATATGGAAAAGGCTGTATCGCGCATTGATGAGGCGATAAAAAATAAAGAAAAAATCCTTGTTTATGGTGATTATGATGTTGATGGAACTACGGCAGTAGCCTTGGTTTACACCTTTTTCAAGGATTTCCACGATCAAATAGGTTTTTACATTCCCGACCGATATTCAGAAGGCTACGGAATTTCGTATAAAAGCATTGATTTCGCGGCAGAAAACAATTATAAACTGGTTATCGCATTAGATTGCGGCATCAAAGCTGTTGAAAAAGTGCAGCATGCCAAAGAAAAAGGGCTGGATTTTATTATCTGCGACCATCACCGACCCGGTGATACGATTCCCCCGGCTGTTGCTGTGCTGGATGCCAAACGCCCCGATTGCAATTATCCATACGATGAGCTTTCGGGCTGTGGCGTTGGTTTTAAACTCATTCAGGCTTATTCCAAGAAATACGAACTGCCTTTCGAAAACCTGATCCAGTATATGGATTTGGTGGTGGTTAGCATTGCATCCGATATTGTACCTATTACAGGTGAAAACCGCATACTCGCCTATTATGGCCTTAAATTGCTCAATTCAAATCCACGCCCGGGTTTGCAGGCAATATTAAACCTGGCCAATTTAGGCAAAACCAATGGTAATTCGAATAAACTTACGCGTAATCTTGGTATTTCCGACCTGGTGTTTATGGTGGGACCCCGCATCAATGCTGCCGGACGTATTGAAACCGGAAATAATTCCGTGGAACTGCTCATTGCCAATAAACCTGAAGAAGCCGGCGAAATGGCCGATCTGATCAATGAGTGCAATAACGAACGTCGCAGCCTTGATAGCCTTACAACAACTTCTGCACTCGAAAAAATTGGCGAAAACGAAGAGCTGCGAAAAGGGAAAGCAACCATAGTTTATGACCCCGAATGGCACAAAGGCGTAATCGGAATTGTTGCCAGCAGGCTCACCGAGGTTTATTACAAGCCTACCATCGTTTTTTGTAAATCCAACGGGCTAATTACCGGCTCGGCACGTTCTGTAAAGGATTTTGACATTTATGACGCCATTGATGCCTGTAGTGATTTACTCGAACATTTCGGGGGACACAAATATGCGGCTGGGCTTTCTCTAAAACCGGAGAAGCTCGAAGCTTTCCAAAAACGCTTCATGCAAATTGTTGAAGATACCATTACCGAAGAAATGATGATACCGGAAATTGAAATTGATGCCGAAATCAATTTAACGGATATCAGTCCTAAATTCTTTAGGATCCTCAGGCAATTTGCTCCTTTCGGCCCCGGAAATATGTCGCCGGTTTTCCGTACACGCCGCCTTATTGATACCGGATTCAGCAGGATTGTGGGCAAAAACCATATCAAACTTTCTGTTGTGCATCCGCATATTTCGGGATTTCCTGTTTCCGGGATTGCCTTCCAGCTCGGTGATCATTTTGATGTTGTAAAAAGCAACCAGCCGTTTTCGCTCTGTTACCATCTCGAAGAAAATGAATGGAACGGAAAAGTCAGCTTACAACTGAATGTAAAAGATATCAAGCCGGATTATGGTGATGAATACGGATATCCGTATTAAGCTATTTTAACTTCCGCTGCGCAGGCTATCTACTGCTTTTCCAATTTCATCGAGATGCACCATGCTTTCCACATCGTAAAAAACATTTAAAATCAGGTAAGCACCAAAAACCACGAGGATCAAGCCTACGATCCTGTTTATTATGGTTACGATTTTTGGCGTCATCAGCGTTTTGATGCGGTGGGCAATAAAGCATTTTAATGTGTCGGTTGCCAGTACGGTAAGCAAAGTTCCCGCAAAAAAAGATGTAACTGCTTTCCAGTCGGCCTGGTAAGATGAGCTAACGGTGACCATTGCTGTAAGCCAAACAAACCAAACTCCGGGATTGGCAATGTTCAGGAAGTATCCTTTGGTGACATAAACCATCGGGTGCTTGGGGCGGTTACCGTTTTTTTCGGCCTCCTCCTTGCTTTGTATGCTAACTTTTCGCGTAAACGTTACAGTGCCAAAAATGATCAGAATAATGCCTCCAATCATTCCAAACCACATGTTTTCACGGGGATCATGCCCCAGAACCTGTGATATACCCAGATAGGCCAGGGCCAAAACGGTTACATCACTCAGGAATATTCCCGCAGCAATAAAAAGACCGCTTTTAAATCCCCGGTGGATACTGGTTTGAAGCAAAACTAACAAGGCCGGACCAACGATAAGAGCCAAAGTTATACCAACAAAAATACCGTTAACTACAGGTAACATAATCAGGACTTAATACTAAAGCGCACAAAATTAAACGTTTTTATTGAAAAGCTGTTTTAAAACCAAGCTAATTCTATCGTGCCCCGGCTTTTCCATATTGGCTTTCCTTCGTATTTTTGCCCAACAAACAATTTGCCCGATGCTTATGAAGAAGATGCTGAAATATTTGTTGCTGCTGCCTCTGGCTTTTGTGCTGTACTTTTGTGCTGTACTGCTTATCGCGTATTTTGGTGATTATCAGCCCGAAAGGCTTGAACGCCTCAATCTGCACAGCCCCGAGCCAAAAGAAATTATGGCGCTTCCTTTGGACACCTTCAGTATTATGAGCTGGAATATCGGCTATGCCGGACTGGGTGCAGAAGAAGATTTTTTTTATGACGGAGGCCAGATGGTGCGCCCAACCGAAGAACGGATAAACCAAAACCTGGCAGGAATTTCTGATTTTCTGCTCGATCACGATAATGTGAGCTTTATCCTGCTTCAGGAAGTGGATCGCGGATCGAAACGCTCCTATGAGCAAGATCAGGAAAAATTCCTCCTCAACGAATTGTGGTTTTACAGCGGCGCTTTTGCCCCAAATTACAAAGTTCCTTTTGTGCCTGTACCGCTTTTCCGCCCCATGGGCAGGGTCTTGAGTGGGCTTTTGAGCTTATCGCTGCCACTGCCGGTATCGTCCGAGCGTTATGCTTTTGAAGGAAATTTTGCCTTCCCGAAAAACCTCTTCATGCTCGACCGCTGTTTTATTCTGAGTCGTTTTCAGATGACCAACCAAAGGCAACTGGTCATCATCAATACGCATAATTCGGCTTTTGACGATGGTAGCCTCAGGCTGGAACAACTGGATAAACTCAGGCAAGTTATGACAACCGAACACAGAAAAGGAAATTATGTGATTATCGGCGGGGACTGGAACATGACGCCCGGTTTTTTTAAAGCAGGCATGATCGGTAATGGTGATAAAGCAAAAGAAAATCCGGACCGTATTCCTAATGGCTGGCTGCCCAAAGGCTGGTCGTATGTAACGGAACATCACACACCAACAAACCGTTCGGTGGCAGCGCCCTACATAAAAGGGCAAACTGAAGTGCACCTCATTGATTTTTTTGTAGTTTCACCAAATGTGCAGCCCCTGGCAATTAAAAACACCGACCTTTCGTTTGAATATTCAGACCATCAGCCGGTGCTGATGCAGTTTACTTTTAAAAAATAGATTATGAAATTGTTGAAATATACCTTTACAGCCTTTTTAATCTTCATGCTTTTTTCCTGTGGTTCAAACGGTGTGAAAAAGCAACAATACACTTTTGAAGATAACCGCTGGGATGTTTCTGTGCAACCGGAATTTGTTTTCCGCATGAATGACACACAGGGTGAATATCAGGTTTTGGCCGATATTGAACATACTTCTGCGCTCTTGCTCGATGACATCGAACTGGCACTTAACATTAAATCCGATGCAGGAGAAAAACGCAGCCTGGATGTTGTTTTGCCGATCCGCCAACGCAATGGCGCTTTTAAAGGCGAATTAAAAGGAGATTACCGCCAGCTTTGCGTGCCCCTGCGCCATCACTTTAAATTTCACAGCAAAGGAAATTATACCTTTACCCTTTCGAATATCAGCGGGAAAAGCAGCCTGAAAGGTATTCATAAAATCGGGATTGTAATTAAAAAAGAAAAGGATGCGCATTAAGTGCACCACTATTGCTGATGAATATTAATCCAAAAGAAATATTTTCGCTTGCTGACGAACAGGCATTTCAAAATTTAGCCCTGCAGATGTTTGATATGCAAATGAAAGAAAATCAGGTGTATCGCGATTTTGTTAGAAATGCTTTCCCGGAAAATTTTCGCCCGGAAATATTGAGCCAAATCCCTTTTCTGCCCATTTCTTTTTTCAAGCAGCACCGCATTGCCTGTTGGCCCGAAAAAAAAGATGAAATTTGTTTCCTCAGCAGTGGCACCGGTGGCATGAGCCAAAGCCGGCATTATGTTTCGGACTTGTCTGTTTACGAAGAGTCCTTCCTCAGGGCTTTTGAATTGTTTTACGGCCCCGCAAAAAAAATGCGTATTCTGGCCTTGCTTCCTGCCTATTTGGAACGTAAAGGCAGCTCCCTGATTTATATGGTTGAAAAGCTGATCCAAAAAAGCGATCATGCGCAAAGCGGATTTTACCTCAACAATCTTGAAGAATTGAGCAGGCATCTGGCCGCACCCACAAAATCCCAAACATTGCTGATTGGCGTTAGCTTTGCCTTGCTCGATCTGGCGGAACAATTCCCGCAGCAACTCGAAAATACCATTATTATGGAAACCGGTGGCATGAAAGGGCGCCGCAAAGAAATGATACGCGAAGAACTGCACGAAAGCTTATGCTGCGCTTTTGGACTTAATGAAATTCATTCGGAATACGGAATGACCGAACTTTTGAGCCAGGCATATTCCAAAGGCAACGGCCGCTTTTTTTGCCCGCCCTGGATGAAGGTTCTAATTCGCGACACCAATGATCCCTTTACAATTTTCCCGCATGGAAAAAGCGGGGGCATTAATGTAATCGATCTGGCCAATATCAATTCCTGCCCCTTTATTGCTACACAGGATTTGGGAAAAGTGCATCCGGACGGCAGTTTTGAAGTATTGGGGCGTTTTGACGAAAGCGATGTGCGTGGCTGTAATTTGATGGTAGTCTAGTTTTTTTCCTCCGGCTTTATTTTGTGTATAAACGGACAATCCAATGGACGAATACGGACACAATTGGATTTGCAGTTAAGCCCTATTGTCCATATATTTCTGTTATTCAGTGTTTTATAAATTATGGCACGGAATTCGGTATAAAGAAGAAAAAATTACCATGGAAGCAATCCCCCACATGCTGAATAAAGGGATTGCTTCCTTCAAAGAAAAATGCATCATGAAAATTGACCTGAAACCCAACGAAACCGTGATCCGCGCAGGCGACAGCAAATACCTGAACGGTGGTGGTGATGCAGTAAAAGGAAAATTGATCATCACAAATCAACGGATCTATTTTTTCTCCTTAAACGGATATTCCGGAGATCAGCAGCTTGCAGTGGAACCTTCCGAAATTAGCGATGTAATGTATTTTAAATCAGGTTTCTTGCAGTCAAACGGCCTCAATCTTGTTACCAAAGCGGGCAAAGAACTCCGCTTTGTAATAAGAAAACGCAACTCCTGGGGCGAAATGATCTGCAAAATGTGTTAGGCCACTTGTCATCCAAATATTTACCCTCTCCGAAACGAGCCAGACCACCCGGTCCGGCTCTTTCTTTTTTTGGGGCCGAATATATCCCCGACGCCATATTTGTTCATATAAATCATTGATCCAAAGTGATTTATAACTCTATTTTTAAAATACATAAACATCCAAAGACCAGGCTTGTTCCTTTTTAAGCTTTTGATTAATTTGATGCATATCTCAATTAAACAAAAGCATGCAAAGTCGGTCAGTATATAAAATAGTTTTTATATCTTTGGGCTTGAAAATCTGGATATTTATTCGGATAGATTGTTTAAAACGACTGAAAAGACATTGGAAAACAGTGAATTTGGATATTTTTTCAAACAATTACTGTTGTTATTGGAGAATTTTAAAATTAGCATTTTATAGGATTTAACCATTTATTAACCAAATTTTTAACATTATGAGAAAACTATTTACTCTTGCAATGATGATGGTATTCGCATTCGCTTTGAATGCTCAGGTCATCTTTGAAGACAATTTCGAAGGCTATGCCGTAGGTGACTACGTAGCCGAGAATTCTGATGTTTGGACTACCTGGAGCAACGATCCCGGATCGGCAGAAGATGCCGTTGTTTCGGATGCTTTTGCACACAGTCCAGCAAACTCAATGCACATCAGCGGAACCAACGATATGGTTCTTCCAATGGGCAACAAAACCAGCGGAAAATATAATGTGAATTTCTACATTTACGTAGAAAATGACGGTAACTCTGAAGGTTATTTCAACCTGCAGCATTATGAAGCTCCCGGTACTGAGTGGGCACTTGAGGTTTATTTCAACCTTGATGCCACGGGTCACGTTGATGCTAATGGCGAATCAATTACTTTCGATTACACACAAGGCGCATGGGTTTTTGTTGAAACAATCATTGATATCGATGCTGATGAAGCTATGATTTATATTGATGGTACGCTTGTTCATACATGGCCGTTTGCAACACAAGCCAGTGGTGGTGCAGGTGCTGCACAACTTGGTGGCATGAACGTTTATGCAGGTGCAGAAACAGGTACAGCAAACTTCTATATGGACGATGTAGTTTATGAATCAATTCCTACTTCTCTTTTCTTTGATGATTTCGAAGATTATGCAGATGGTGCTTATGTAGCCGAAAATTCTGACGTATGGACTACCTGGAGCAATGCTCCTGCCACTGCCGAAGATGCAATTATTTCTTCTGCATTCTCCAACAGCCCAACACAATCAATGCACGTGAGCGGAACAAACGACATGGTTCTTCCTCTTGGAAACAAAACCAGCGGCCAGTTCTGGGTAAACATGTACTATTACGTTGAAAATGATGGAAACTCTGAAGGTTATTTCAACCTGCAGCACTTCGAAGCACCCGGTACTGAGTGGGCTTGCGAAGTATTCTTCCTGCTTGATGGTACAGGTACTTTTGACGCCAATGGCGAAACAACTACCTTTAATTATACGCAAGGCGCATGGGTTTATGTTCAGAACTACATTGACATCGATGCCGACACTGCTGCTTTCTACATTGATGGTGAGCACATCGTAACATGGCCTTTCGCAACACAGGCCAGTGGTGGTGCAGGTACTGCACAGCTTGGTGGTGTTAATATTTACGCAGGCGCTGATACAGGTACTCCTAACTTCTATGTTGATGACGTAGATTATATCGGATCAAGCAGTCTTACTCCTGCAACTATTGACGTAAGCACAAGCACAATCCTTTCTACTACCGGTGACGATGAAATGTTCACTGTTGGTAATGTTGGTGAAGAAGAGCTTACTTACGCTATCTATCCTATTTATCCTGATGCAGGTAAAGCCCTTAGCCCAATCCCACAGCAGGATCTTCCAAAAGAAAATTATATCCCAATGAGCGAGCTTCAGGCAGTTCGTGCTACAAGCACAAACAATGCTGAAATTACTCGCGATGGTACACTCACACACGTTCAAAGTGCATTCGGTGGTGGTGTTGGTTACGGAAGCGAAGTAACAGTACGTGCTGCTACTGTATTTGAACCCGCTGATGTTGCTCCTTATATTGGAATGGAAATCGCATCTGTACTTATTGGCATCAATGACCTTCCATTGAACAACGAAGGTACGCTGATGATCTGGAATCGCGGTTCATTTGATGCTCCAGGCCCCGGTGCGCTCGTAATGGAAAAAGATTTTACTGTAACCGAAGTAGGTGAACAGGTGCTGATTACTCTTGATGATCCTATTTACCTCGATGGTAACGAAATCTGGGTAGGTTATCAGGTAACTGATCCGGGTGCCGATCTGTTCCCAATGGGACTTGATGAAGGCCCAAGGGTTCCTGGCGTAAACTGGCTCTCTACAGGTCCGGGTTGGAGCGAAATGAACGAAACTATCGAAAGCAACCTCTTTATCGTTTGTAACCTCGTTGGCGATGGCGTTCCTCAATGGCTTTCTACAAACCCAACAGCCGGTGCTCTCGAAGGTGGCGAAACTGATGATATCACAGTTTCTTTCGATGCTTCTGATCTGGAACCAGGTTCTACAAACGTAGCAAAACTCGTTGTTGCTGCTAATGACGCTGCCAACGAATTTACCGAAATCAACGTTTCTTTCATCGTTCCTGCTGCTGAAGAATATACCGTTACTTTCAACGTAACTGATATGGAAACCAACCCAATTGAAGGCGCTACTGTTACCATCAATGGTATGGATGTAAGTACTGATGCCAGTGGTGTTGCTACAATCGACCTCATGGATGGTGATTATCCTTATACTGTTATGGCCGAAGGTTATATGGATGCTGAAGGCTCTGTAACCGTTGCCGGTGCTGCTGTTACCGAAGATGTAACACTCGAAATGGATATCGTAACTTATATGGTAACTTTCAATGCTGACCTGAATGGCGCAATTGAAATTGGAATTTTTGATCCTGCTGCAGATGTTGTTTATGTAACAGGTAGCATGATCGGCTGGATTGAACCGGGACAAGAGGGTTCTATTATGATGTTAGACGATGATGGCGACGGTATTTATACTGCCAGCCTGATGGATGTTGAAGTTGGTGACTACCAGTATAAGTATTTCAAGAATGCCGGCTGGGACGGTGGCGAATGGGTCGGTGATCCAAACCGTGATTTCAGCGTTGTTGATGCAGATGTAGTGCTTGATGACTACTTTGCTAATTTACATGTTGGAATCGAAGAGCTTGAATCTCTGATCAGCATCCGTCCAAACCCTGCAACAAACTATATTACTGTTGCTGCAGACCGTGACTATACTGTTGAAGTAATTGACCTGAGCGGACGCGTTATTGCTAATGCACAAATGATTTCTAACCAAATTGTTATTAATATGGAAAATCAGGAGTCAGGCATGTACATCATCCGTATGACAAGTGAAACTGCTACTTTCCTTAAGAAAGTTGTTAAGAAATAAATAAAGTTTCCGACTTAATAATAAAGCCGCTCCATTTTGGGGTGGCTTTTTTTGTGGGTTTAATCAGCGTATAGTTTTCCCTGCCAGCTATTCCGCCTTTTTAGTTCCTTCTCAATCGCTACCAATACCTGATCGTAGCGGATATTGCCCCAGCGCGGACCTGTAATCAGCTTTGGGCTTACCTCTCCGGCAAAACGCTCGATCATAATGTCCGGCTTCAACCGCTCCGTGAAAGACACTATGAAATCAATATAATCCTCCATCTCCGCAAAGAGGGCAAATGCTTCCGGATTTAATGCAAACTCCTCAGCCATGCGTGTTCCGCGGATTATTTGCAACTGATGGAACTTAATACTCGATAAAGGCAGCTGTTTGATGGCCTCTACAGAGTTCAGCATCATTTCGCGGCTTTCACCGGGCAGTCCAAAAATAAAGTGTGCGCCGCATTTTAAACCCCTTTTTGCGGTTTCGGCCACAGCTTTTTGGGCGCAGGCAAAATCATGTCCCCGGTTGATACGCTCCAGAGTTTGGTCATAAACGCTCTCAATGCCATATTCCACGATGATGTATTTGTTTTTTGCCAGCCCGGCCAGATAATCCAGTATTTCCGCATTAACGCAATCCGGGCGTGTACCGATCACCAGACCAACAACACCTTCTGTTTCCAGGGCTTCTTCATAGCGTTTTCTGAGGATATCCAGCGGGGCATAAGTATTGCTGAACGCCTGAAAATAGGCCAGATATTTTTTGGTTTTATACCGGATCTGATGAAATTCCATCCCTTCCAGCAATTGCTGACGAATGGACTTCTGAGGCGTGCAATAGGAAGGATTGAATGCCCTGTTGTTGCAATAGGTACAACCACCGTTTCCTTTGCTGCCATCACGGTTTGGGCAGGTAAAACCGGCATCAACCGAAAGTTTCTGTACCCGCTCACCAAAATATTTTTTAAAATAAGCCGCATAAGCATTAAAAGGCCGATCATGCCCCCAGGGATATTGATTCATAGGGCAAAAGTACGTATTGCTTTGATAGGATCAGGGCACTTAGAAAAAATCTTAACGAAGGATACTCAGTTTATGGCATTATTGATGTGGTAGATACAATTTGAAATATTTGTAAATTAGCATTGTAGTAAGATTGGATAGCCTACAAACCTATAACAGACAAATAATAGTTAGTGAATGCGGTTGCCAACAAGGCTTTAAAAGAATTATAGGTATGGCTTTAAAAGGAAAAATGAAATTCAAAAAAAAATGAAATTCAAGATATACAAAGTGGCAGTCGTTCTTTTTCTGGCTTTATCAAGTTCATGTTTTGAGCGTGGGATTCGACAAAGTCAAGAGTTTCTGGTAATAGACAACTATAGTACAGGGACACTAAAAGTAGATCGCATAGACACTTTCGATATGCAAGTGAAAGTAATAAATGATTCAACTTTGGGGATACTTCAGCATTATAATGAGGGCGCATTTAGATATGATGAAGATATACCCATTGGGAATGTGTTGATATTCTCTCCATATACTTTGGTTTCGGCAAAAGCAAGTAGCAAATATGCCGGTTTATTCTTTCTTTTAGATACGATCCCGGCAAATGTTAATAACTTAAAAACAGAAGATATATATGTGTTTGCTTGTATTGTTGATGATCCGGATGCTGTTCCAATGAGCCTGTACTTTTATAATGCCAGTTACGGTTTTATTGCTGTATATTCTGTTGAGTGGGATAGAATTATGATACAAAAAGGCTTGGAAAGCAGCTTTTATAGCTTTTTTTTAGAAGTTTATGAAAAACTCCAAAACGACCCCTCATATTATGCTTTGCCAAAGCCTTAAAATATAATACTTTATAAATGATGAGATATGAAACGTGATTTGATTTTGTTTTCTATTATGTTTGTGGCGTTTGCTTCTATTTTCATTATTGGAGAAATGGTAATTGGCCCTCCTGGTGCTCGAATTGATCCTTCTTTAACAAAAACAAAAACATGGCGTGAGGTTTGCAATGACTTGGACAGGTATGCTTTTAATTCTTTATTGTTAACTGTAGGCATCTTTTACATTAGACCAAAAGAAGGTAAGAAAAAGAAGTAATGAGCTATTTTTGCGCATTTTACTAATCATTATGAGTTATGCAACGAACAGTAATATCACTTCTTCTTTCTTTGCTCATTTTTGCCAAAACAATCACAAACAGGAGAAGTTTGTACATTAGCCCGGTGCTTAATACGGGTAACCTGCAAAAGCTCTAAAAGAATTATAGGTATGGCTTCAAAAAACTATCATGAAAAAATATAAGCAAATTTTTATTCTTTTATCTGTTCTGTTAGTTTCATGTTCTTGTCAAACAAAGAATCGACTACTAAATATTATCTATGAACCTTTAGAAGTTGATGATTGCCAAAAGGATCTTAGAAAAGGAAATGTAGCAATCTGTTTTACCTCCGGCTTTGATAATGAACCCCTTTTTCTATATAAGAATGATTCTTTATTGGAAAAACTTAAGCTAACAACATCTTGTATAATTGGTTTAGCCGGATATATTGAAGTTGGGTCAATTGAGCAAGTAAAAACAATTGGATTGAAATTTATAAACAGTGAACTGAAACTAATTGAATGTAATACGGACAATCAGATATTTGTAGTTGGAAAAGCTTATGACACTGTGTTTATTAAGAGTGTTTGTTATTTCCCTGGATTTTATTAATACCTCTTGCAACATTTTCCACTACCCCGCCCATTGCGATTATGGTGCAAAAGTGTTTATAAAAGAACCATTTGGCGTTTATCATGATTGAATTGTTGGCTCATTCATCGGATGACTTTGAGTCATCCGATGAATAGCGCTAAAATCAAAAAAACCAGGCTCATCAGAACCCGGTTTTTGCATATATCAGATAAAATATTCTTAGCTGGATACTCTTTCAAGCCACTTAAGCATAAAGAGGATTGTGAACATGGAAATCAGACAAGCTACAACAAAGATGCTCCAGGTTGTCCAGATTGGGATGCTTTCGTAGAAGATGGCACCGATAAAGAGCAGTTGGTTACCTACTGCTGTTGCGCCAAGCCACAGCCCCTGCATAATACCCTGGTATTGTGGAGGAGCTACTTTTGAAACGAATGAAATTCCCAGCGGGCTGATGAAAAGCTCAGCAACAGTAAGGATAAAGTAGGTTCCGATCAGGATAAAAGGAGTAACTTTTTGCGCATCGGGCAGTCCACCCATTTCTTTTACCTTGCTCAGCATAGGAAGATCCAGTGATCCCATAACCATAACAACATAACCTAAAGCGGCGATAAGCATACCAATAGCAATCTTTTTAGGAGTACTGGGCTCTTTGCCTTTAGCACGCAGCCATCCAAAGAAAGCAACAATAATAGGCGTAAGGAATACTACAAAGAATGGGTTAACAGACTGGAAAAGTTCGGCACCTACCAGTTTGAAACCGCCTATATCTAGTTTAATAGCACTTAAATCGGTATAATCTTTCGCGAAATAAGTGAGTGTAAGTCCATTTTGGTGGAAGGAGAACCAGAAGAAAATTACAACACCAAATACAGCAACCAGTGCGTAAATACGTTGTTTCACTTCTTTAGGATCCATCTTGATTTTTGTTGAATCGCTGTCGTCAGTATCTTTGCTGACTTTCACATCCGGGAATCCGTTTTTGTTTACGATATAAACGACCAGTGAGATAAGCATGGCAATAATGGCAATACCGAAAGCATAGTGGAAACCGGTAGTAAATACATTCAGGTAATCAGAAGCAAATTCGGTAAGGTTAGCAGCGCTACCGTTCATTGTGGCTGTATTTGCAGCTTCCTGGAATGCAGCTGCCTGGGTTTCGGAGAGTGTTCCGCCTAATTGCTGGTGGCATAGGCCGGGAAGTGCGGCATCATATTCATAACCATTGTTGGCAAGCCACCAGTTACGGATACCTACAGCAGTAAATGGAGCAAAAACAGCACCCACATTAATGAACATATAGAAAATCTGGAAACCGGAATCCCTTACTCCATCATATTTGGGGTTGTCGTACATCTGACCCACCAAAGCCTGAAGGTTCCCTTTGAAAAGGCCATTACCAAAAGCAATAATAAATAGTGCAAAGCTGGAAAGGGCCAGGAAGAGGGTTTGATTAGGAACAGGTGTTTTTGTAGGAATTGCGAGAATCAGGTAACCAATCGTCATGGTAATAATACCCACGAGAATGGTGCCTTTAAAGTTTTTGATTTTGTCGGCAATAATACCACCAACAAGCGCAAGGAAGTAGATCGAGAAGTAGAAAATTGAGTAAATGATTCCTGCATTGGTTTCATCCAGGTTGAATTTTGCCTGGAGAAACAGTACAAGGATAGCCATCATGGTGTAGAAACCAAAACGTTCACCCATATTTGCCAAAGCAGCAGGGATCAGTCCTTTAGGTTGTCCTTTAAACATAATTGGAGAATTTTAATTTATAATTAATTTAGTGGTCATGATTCCCAGATAAAGGCTACAAAAATAGGTAAATCCTACACTTATCCAAAAAGAATCAAGCGCTTGCAAACCCGATTTCAACATAATTGAATTTTTTTTTGAGCCTCGTGTAATGCAATCCACGCTTTATCGTCTATCTTAGTGTTATGACTGCTGAAAGCTTTAAAACAATATTTTATCCCATGAAAGACAGGCTATACCGATATGCATTGGCTTTCCTGCGAAAGCCCGAAGAGGCCATGGACGCCGTGCAGGAGATTTACCTCCGCCTGTGGAAAGGCCGCGATGGATGGGATAAATACGAAAGTCAGGAAGCTTTGGCCATAAAAATGATGCGGAATTATTGCCTCGATAAACTTAAATCGGCGCAAAACCGCCTGAAAAGCACACAGGAAGTGCCGGAGCAAATGCAGGAGCAAACCCCTTTTCACATTGCTTCCGACAAGGATTCGCTGGGGCTTATCCGCAAGCTGATGCAAAAACTACCGGAAGCACAAAGCGAAATTATGTATTTGCGGGATGTGGAAGAATATGAATATGAGGAGATTTCGGAGATCACCGGAATGACGGTAAATTATATAAGGGTAAATCTTTCGAGGGCAAGAAAGAAAATAAGGAACGAATATCAAAAAATTGAAAATTATGAACTGGCAGGTGGCAGATAAGTTATTGGAGAAGTACTTCAGCGGCCTCAGCACGCTGGAGGAAGAAAAGGAGCTGAAAGAGCTCTTCCGGCGCGATGATGTGCCGGAGCATTTAAAATGCTATAAAAAACTTTTTAGCGGTATCGAGCAAAGCAGCGCACTGAGCGGCCCTTCCGGTGAAATGCTCGACGAATGGCTCGGCTTGGACGAGGAAGAAACCGCCGCCGACAGGAAATCCCTGCGCTTCTGGAACGGACGTTTTGCTATAGCCGCAGCGCTGGCCCTTATTCTGGCCACAACTTTCCTCTTTTTAAATAATTCGGGCATGATGAATACCTATTCACAGGAAGAAGTCAATATTGCCTACGATCAAACCAAAAAAGTACTGGGATTTATTTCCGCAAAAATGAATACCGGAATGGAATCTGCATCACCGGTTGGCAAACTGAACGAAGCCGGATCATCGCTTGATAAATTTGACCTGTTGAACCGTAAAGTAGATCAAACGGCTGATCAGATCAAGAAATTTAATACATATTCACAGAAAATTAAATCACCTTTAAACAACTAATACCATGAAAACAATTAAATCAATTTTCGCAACACTGCTCATGCTCGCTATCCCTGCAATGATGATGGCACAGAGCCCGATGGATGCTGTTTTTGAAAAATACAACGGCAAAGATGGTTTCACTACCGTGAAAATGAACAAAGAACTTTTCGCCCTTTTCAACGAAATCGAAGTAAATAAAGATGGCGAAAATGTGGAAGAACTCGAACAGATCAAAGAGCTGACCGAACAACTCGAAGGAATCCGTGTGCTTTCTTTTGAACCCGGCGACGATTATGACGGCCCGGTGGTCAACCTTTATGAAGAAGTAATGAAAGATTTGCCAAAATCCTATGTGGAGCTGATGTCGGTAAAAGACGGCGGAGAGGATGTAAAATTCCTGATCCACAAAAAAGGCAAAAAGATCAAGGAACTTCTTTTGCTGGTTGAAGAAGGCAACAGCTCAACAGCCATCAGCATTACGGGTATGCTGGACATGAAGAACATTGGCAAAATTGCCCAGACCATGAACATGAAGGGCATGGAAAAACTGGACAAGCTGAATGATCATGATGAAGATAAAGATTCCGATTCGGACAAAAAATAACTTATCAGTCAGTATTTTCAAAAGCCGCGGGGATGACCTGTGGCTTTTTTTGGTTGGTTACTTCACTATCTTCCTGATGAAAGCGGCCAAATAAAGCGGCAGACTGTAAAGGTCAAATTCAAATGAACTGTTTTCCATGTTGAGGTTGGTTTTAGCCGTGAGACCCTCGCCAAAGGAGGGCAAATCAAGATTAAAGCGCACGGCTTTGTTTTGTTTTTTCTCAGCTAAATATACATGGAGCGATTTTAGCGATCCTGTTTTGCCTGCTTTTACTTCAATTGGGAAAATATGGTTGCCAATTTGAAACAAAAAATCAACTTCCGAACCGGAGCCTCTTTTTTCTCGTAACCAATAAAACAAACCTGCATCTTCAAAAGGCTCAAAACCACTGATTAACTCCTGACCAATAAACTGTTCGGCAAGGATCCCTTCAAAATCCGTAACAATGTCCTGAATCTCGTTAAGTTTAATTTTTGCCAGATTGCAGGCCAAACCAATATCCAAAAACAGTAGTTTAAAAATGTTTTTGTCTTGATACTGGTTAATGGGCACTTTAGAAGATCCGGTTTTATAAACAAGATGGATAATCCTGCTTAATTGCAATTTAATCAATGCCTCCTTTAAATCACGTGAATGGGCGTTTTTGTTGATATTGCTGTACTTTACTTTTTTTCCGATATTTCCTCCGGCATATTCGAGGCATTCATTCAGATATTCCTGTTCTTTTCTGGAACCGTATTTTGCGAAATCATATTTGAAAGAGGTCAATATGGATTGTTGTATTTTTTCTACTTCAAGTAAATTTTGAGTTTCCACATAAGCTTTTACAGCTTCCGGCATCCCCCCTATGAAGAAATATAAACGCAGCCAGCCGGCAAGTTTTTTATGAATTGCCTTGCTGAAAGTTTTATGGAAATCAAATAATGAAATATAGTTATAGAGTGCTTCCTGACCATTAGCGATAAGAAATTCCGGGAAATTCATTGGATAAAGATAAGCAAACTCCAAACGGCCTACTGGCATTGAATATTGGATCTCGTTAAGTGTGTGGTCCAAAAGAGATCCCGCCGCAACAATATGCAATCCGGGCATATCTTCATAAAAGTACCTTAAGGCAATAATTGCTTCAGGAAGCGATTGGATTTCGTCAATGAAGATAAGGGTTTCGCCCTCTATAACGGGTACATTATAAATGGCTGACAACTCATTGATAATAATCTGGGGGTTATTCTGTTCAAAAACCGACTTTAACTCAGGATTTCTTTCAGGATTAGCCTTCAGATAATATTTGAATGAGCTCTGGCCTAATTTATCAATCAGGTAAGTTTTCCCAACCTGACGAGCACCGCGCAAAATTAAGGGCTTGCGTCGTGAGTTGGCAATCCAGCCCTCCAGATATTCCATTAAAAAACGTTTCATCAGATTATAATTTGATTTTTTATGAATCTAACAACTATAAGAGAACATCACATGACAGAACAATCTTTATCGTTCACTTCTGCATGGCTCAGTAGAACTGGGGTTTATATTATTCAGTCATGTTCAGTTTCATGCTCATTTGTAGATAAATATTTTACCAAAGTTACATAAAAAATTAAAACAAGCCTGTTTTTCAGACAAAAATGTCGAAAACAACCCCTTATTTTAGACAAAAACCTCTAAAACAACCCTGTCTTTTAGACAAATTTATTTTTGGCTTGCTGTTGTTTAGCATATAATATCATGATAAACAGCGCTTTATAAACAATATTTGCGCATTGGTTTTTTGAAAATATTTTTTGTCTAAGAAAGGAAATCACGCACTATGCCCGAAATTCCGCTTTTCACATCCTCCCAGCTTATTCCTTTCAGGCTTTTCGGGCTTGCATCATCATCTGCATCGGTAAAATACGTCATTGCATGAGGGATGCTAATGGCCAGCATCTGGTTAGGGAATTTTTGTTTATGCCAATCGATAATCCGGTTAAGTTCATAATGCTGCAATAGTTCATAAAGATCATAAAAATCTTTTCGGCGCCCCCTACCGAGTATGGCCTGGATTTTCATGGCAACCAGGTCAGCATCGGAATACATCCGGATGCCTTCTTTTTCTTCAATGGGTTGAATCAGAGGGTGTGGATAATGTACCATATCTGTTTTAACCCCGGAGATATAGCAAAAAACGCCAAAATATTCGTGTTGCGGTTTATAATCAAATGCAGAACCGAATGAATCTGACAGCGCATTAGCTATGGTTTTATTATCAAATTTTTGGTTATGGAACAAGTCAAGGTCAATAGAAATCCGATGTCCGTATTTCAATGACAATGCGGTGCCTCCAACCAATGCGAAGGGTTTGAGGCTTTTAATTTCCATCAATTTTTTTAGTACGGAAAAAGTTCCGGGTTCGACTGTCTGCGTTTGTAACATCTGAATTCTTCTATGGGTTCATTTACTACAGCTGCTGCAAGATGCATGGTATAAAGCGGCAAAAACTTAGCGTTTAAGAGCACCTCCCGCACTTTATCATCGCCATAAAAACGGCGGCATTGGCGGATGTCTTCCACATCGCCACGTTCAAAAACGCGCTCAATTACAAAAGCTGCATTTTTTTGGTAGTCGATGGTTTTTTCATCCACATCCCAGAAAAGCCGTTGATCCAGTTTGGGTTTGTCCATATTTTATTCTTCTAACGCTTGCATAAACCTGTTTGTTATGCAAAATATTTTAATCATCCGAAAAAGCCAATTGGTTAATCGCCGGTTGGTTTATCAGGATGAAATGGTAAAAAGGATACACTTCCTTATAGGCTGCTTCATCTAAATGTGCTTCCATCACCCCGAAAAGTGTATTGAGCATTGCCGGCCAGTAAGCTTCGGTAAAGCCATGTGAGCGGTATGTATGAAAAACCCAGGTCAGGGTTTCAACAAAAACATTGGCTTTATACATCGTCATGACCGACTGCATAAAACGAAACTGATTTTGGTGGTTCTGCACCATCATATCTTTGTTATCCTTGCCAATAAGCCTTTCGAGATCGGGCCGAACCAGCATTTTTATATTCAAATCCACGATCATTTTCGGCGAAGAATTATAAAACTTCTCTGCTGTTTCGGAGCTGATCGCCTGAATTTGTTCTGCCTGTTCGATAAGATTCTGATTATCCATTTATTTTGGTTTTTGATTGATGGGCAATGAAAAATAAAAGGTAGTGCCTTTTCCGGGCTGGCTTTCAAACCATATTTTCCCCTGATGTCCGATAATGATACGCTTCACAATTACGAGGCCAAGCCCGGTACTTTTTTCTCCGTCGGTAGGTTTGGCCGATGTAGTTGCAAAAGGCTTAAATATTTTATCCTGTTCTTCCAGCGGGATGCCAATTCCTTCATCTTTTATGCCCACAGCTATATCTTTGCCGGTCGAAAAAATATTTACCTCAACTTTGCTTCCTTTGCTGCTGTACTTAATGGCATTGGTGAGCAAATTAATAAATACCTGCCTGATTTTATTTATATCGGCATTGACTTTCGGAATGGTGTCCAGATTGGTAAAAACAATTTTGATGTCCTTTTTGTCGGCCAATGATTGGTTCAAGCGGATATTATCCAAAATCAACTGGTCCAAAGCAAACTTTTCTTTCTGCAAATCAAGTTTTCCCAGTTCAATTTTGGAGATGTCCAGTAAATCGTTGAGCAAGTGAAGCATGAACTCACTTTGGTTTTTTATGGTATTGAGAATTTTTAACTGATCCGGAGAAAGCTTTTCATCGTATTCTTCAATTAAAAAATCGCTGTACATCATAATGGAAGCAATCGGGTTCCTGAGGTCATGGGCTGCAATGCCGATAAACTCATTTTTTTGTTTGTTCAGCTTTTGTAATTCCGCATTGGCTTTAAAAAGTTCGCGCGTTTTAACATTCAACTCGCTGTTCAGTTCCACCATTTGTTTTTGCATGCGGTCTGTTTCCCGGCTGCCGCGCTCACCAATGGCCATAATGCTGCCACCAATGCAATAAAACCTGAAATAAAAACTCAAAGGCAAATCACCACCTGTATTCAGGTTCAACAAACTGGCCTGCTCTTTTTGGCATAAAGTCGATAATGACAGCTGATTGTAAAAATCCAAAAAAACAGATTTGAAATCAAGCGCGTGTGCAGCGCGGCCGATGGTTTCTTTTGCAAAGTTGTTCATGTCCAATAAATCGCCTTCCGGAGAAAAAATAAAGGCAGGCGATTCGGCATTTTCCCACAAATGCCTGAAGCAAAGCTCATGTAGTATTTTATTCGGCATATTTCTGTTTCAGATAATCTTCCAGATCCTCCAGTCCTTTGAGATGTACCACGCCTGAATGCGCTGAAAGCACTTCCTCTGCACCATGTGCAAAAGCATGTCCGCCCACAAGCACCTCAACAAAAGGAAACTGCTGCCGGATGCTCGAAATATAATCGCTTAGGCGGTAGAGGTTATAGTACATACTCACCGATAAACCCACAACATCCGGCTTTTTTTCTTCAATCATGCGCAGCAATTCCGTAAGCGGTGTATTGGCGCCCAGGTAATAACTGTCCCACCCGTTCATTTCTATGATGTCGGCAACCATACGGCCTCCAATCTGGTGGTATTCGTTTACAGCTGAACTGATTATGGCCTTTCGGTTTTTATGTTCCTGATTAAAAAGATAGGGATATACAAGGTTCATCAGGCTTTCGGTAATGGATGTGGCCAAATGTTCGACGGCAACAGAAATCTCGTTGCGCTCCCATTTGCGCCCGATTTCGTAAAGCGAATCCCTGAAAATATCATTGTAAACCGATTTAACGCTATGGCCTTCTTGCATTAAATCATTTACGATACCTGCACAGGTATGCCGGTTGCCTTGAATCAGGTTTTCAAGATAGGTGTTGTATGTTTCTTTTGAAGTCATCATCATCTCAAGGCATAAAGATAATCATTTTTATTAAAGCTCAAAAAAAAGATACTTGATTTTTTTACTGACAATCAGTTACATACATCAAAATGAAAAAATTAATAGTAAAAACACTTGACAAACACAATCGAATGCACGTATATTTGCCACATGGTTTAATCATATGGTTAAATCAAAAAATTAAACTTAATGTTTAAAGTAGGAGGTTAAAATGTCAGAAGAACACAATACGGAACAACAAATTTTTGAGGCCGCAAAAAAAGTATTTATCCGCAAAGGCTTTGATGCGGCACGCATGCAGGATATCGCCGATGAAGCAGGAATCAATAAAGCCCTGCTCCATTATTATTTTCGCAGCAAGGAAAAACTCTTCGATTCCATTTTTCAAAGCATTTTAAAGAGACTGGTTCCCAATCTTGAAAAGATTACACAGGACAATGTGCCTTTCAGTGAAGTCATCAACAGGTTTATTCGTACTTATTACGGTTTTATTAAGGAAAATCCCTTTTTGCCGCTGTTTGTAATCAATGAAATTAACCGCAATCCTGAAAAAATTGTCCAGTCCTTTTTGTCGGAGCGTCTTCCCTTGAAAGCATTTTTTGAGCGCGTACATCAGGCAATAGAAAGCGGCGAAATCCGCCCCATCGACCCCAGGGAGATTATTCTTAACATTCTGTCGCTGATCCTATTCCCGATTGCCGCCCGCGCCACCATGGCAGGAATTGTTTTTCAGGGCAAAATAGATGAATACAATCAATTCCTCGATCACCGGATTGAGAATATTGTAAAAATGATAAACGAAAACCTTAAAAACCAATAATCATGCGGAAATTACTTATTTTCCTCAGTTTATTCCCTTTTCTGGCATTGCAGGCACAGCAGCAGTTTAGCCTCGACAGCCTGATGAGCCTGGCCGTAGAAAATTACCCCAAAATCCGGGAAAACGCATTGATTGACCAAAAGAAAGAGCTCGCCGAAAGCAACCACCAGAGCAGCTGGCTTCCACAGATCAGCCTCAATGCTCAGGCTACTTACCAATCAGATGTTACGAAAATCGACATCCCTGTTCCCAATTTAAACATTCCCGAACTGAGCAAGGATCAATATAAAATGTATCTGGAAATGAGCCAACTGATATACGATGGAGGTTCGCTAAAGCACAGCCGGGAGCTGGAAGAAGCCAATGCCCAAACGGAACATCAGGCAATTGCCGTAGAATTATACAACTTAAAAAAGCGCATCAAAGAGCTTTATCTGCAAGTGATCATGCTCGAAAACAGCAAAGAATTAATTATCGAAAACATCAGCAGCCTTGATGCACGCATTAAAGAAGTAGATGTGGGCATTCAAAATGGTGCCGTTTTATCGAGCATTGGCGACAATCTCAGAGCCGGAAAAATTAAAAGTCAGCAAATACTCAGTGAAACGAATTTCACACAGGAAGGGCTGCTCGATATGTTGGCACATTATTGCGGTATGAAGCTCACCACCGTCCAGTTGCTACACCCTTCCGCTGCATTTAGTCCGGACAATAATATTGCCCTGCGCCCTGAATATCAGCTCCTCGAATCACAAAAGAAATTAGTGGAAACTTCGGATAAGCTCACAGCATTGCAAAACCTGCCCAAACTCAGTGGCTTCGGTCAGGCCGGATATGGCCGCCCGGGCCTGAATATGCTTGATGATGATTTTAGCGGCTATTATCTGGTAGGAATCCGGCTGTACTGGAAGCCATGGAACTGGCATAAAGTAGAGCGCGAGCAGAAGATCAACAGATTGCGCCAGGAAATCATCACGGAAAATCAAAACACCTTTACAACAGAAGTGCAGGCCGAGTTGCTTCAAATCCAAAAGGAAATCCTGAAATATGAAAACCTGATGCAAAGTGACCGGGAAATCATTGCGCTAAAAGGAAATGTGGTGAAAACAGCAGAAGCTCAATTGAGTAACGGAATCATCACCTCATCAGAGTATATCAATCAGCTGAATGAGGAAACACAGGCAAAAATCAATGCCGAAAATCATAAAATACAGTTAATCAACGCAAAACTGAATTATAATATCGCTTTAGGCAAACTTTAAAAACAAAACACCTCCAATACAGAATATCATGAAAATCAAGAATTTTTGGATTATAGGACTGGTAGCATTATTAATGACAGGCTGCCCGAAAATGAAAGAGAAACCGGATGCTTTTGGTAATTTTGAATCGGATGAAATCACCATCTCTTCAGAAGCCAACGGAAAACTTTTAATATTTGATCTGGAAGAAGGCCAACAGCTCAGCGAAGGCCAAATGATCGGATATGTAGATACCACAAGCCTCCACCTGCGAAAAATGCAATTGATCCAATCTCAAAAAGCCATCCTCTCGCATTTAAGCAGTATCAATGCACAGATTAAAGTGCAGGAACAAATCCTGGAAAATCTCATCATCACCCAAAAACGGATCGATAATTTATTTGCCGCCGGAGCAGCTACCCAGCAACAAAAAGATGATATCGATGGGCAGGTAAGTGCTGCTCAGAAGCAAATTACCTCCATTAGTTCGCAGAAGCAGTCCGTATTGGATGAAGCTGCTGTAGCAGACCGCCAAATGGCTGAGATTGAAGACCAGATCAACAAATCGGTTATTATAAATCCAATAGACGGAGTGGTTTTGGCCAAATACGTTTATGCCAATGAAATTACTGCTTTTGGCAAGCCCCTTTATAAAATTGCGGATCTCAACACCATGAAACTCAAAGCTTTTGTAAGCGGAGCTCAATTGCCCAATGTAAAAATCGGACAAAATGCCGTGGTAAGTTTCGATAAAAATGAAAAAAGCAACCAGAATGTTGACGGTATCGTTTGCTGGATTGCCGATCAGGCTGAGTTTACCCCAAAGGTGATCCAGACAAAAGAAGAAAGGGTAAATCTAGTCTATGCCGTGAAAATCAGGGTGGACAATAAAGACGGCAAAATTAAGATCGGGATGCCGGGCGAGCTCTATTTTAAGCAGTAGTTTCTAAAAAACAAGCAAAACAAGCAAAGCAAGCGAATGATCAAGCTGGAAAACATAAGCAAATCCTACGGAGCCACGAAAGCCCTGCAAAACGTGCATGTAGAAACATCGCCTGGAGAGCTGTTTGGTTTCATTGGACCGGACGGTGCGGGGAAAACCACGCTTTTCCGCATACTCACCAGTCTTTTATTGCCCGATGAAGGGAAAGCCACAGTAGCTGGTTACGATGTGGTGAAGGAATACAAAAAAATCCGCCAATCCGTGGGCTATATGCCGGGCCGTTTCTCGCTCTATCAGGATCTGAGCGTAGAAGAAAACCTGAAATTCTTTGCAAGCATATTCAAAACCACCATTGAAGAAAACTACGATTTGGTCAAAGATATCTACCAGCAAATCGAGCCTTTCAAAAAGCGGCGGGCCGGAAAACTCTCCGGAGGCATGAAGCAAAAACTCGCACTCAGCTGCGCACTCATTCATAAACCTGAAATGCTTTTCCTCGATGAGCCCACCACAGGTGTGGATGCTGTTTCGCGCAAAGAATTCTGGCAGATGCTGAAAAAACTCAAAGAAAAAGGCATCAGCATTATTGTTTCCACGCCCTATATGGATGAAGCCATGCTTTGCGACCGTATAGCGCTCATACAGGGCGGACATTTGATGGAGGTAAACACACCCCAAAACATCTGCGCGGCTTATCCTCATCCGCTTTATGCCATAAAAACAGAAAACTTCTATCGCATGATGCAGGATCTGCGTACCTACGAAGAGCTCCATTCGGTTTTCAGCTTTGGCGAATATGCCCATATCAGCCTGAAAGCAGAAGGCCGTATAGAAAACATTGCTGAATCACTTAAATGTGACGGGCACAAAAACATCAATACAAAGCAAATTTCTGCAGGTATTGAAGATTGTTTTATGAACCTGATGAAGGAGGTATCATGAGCAGGGAAAAAGTAATAGAAGTGCGCAATATGGTGAAAAAGTTTGGCGATTTCACGGCCAACGACAACTTGAGTTTTGATGTGTACAAAGGAGAGATTTTCGGTTTTTTGGGCGCCAACGGAGCTGGGAAAACCACCGCGATCCGCATTTTATGTGGCCTCTCCCGCCCTACTTCCGGCGATATCAAAGTAGCAGGTTATGACGCACATACACAAAGTGAGCACATCAAAAAAAATATTGGCTATATGAGCCAAAAATTCAGTTTGTACGACGATTTAAGCATTCGCGAAAACTTTCGCTTTTATGGAGGCATTTACGGCCTGTCGAAAAGCGAAATCCGGGAAAAAACCGACTTTTATCTGCACAAACTCGATTTGGAAAAGGCCGGCGACACGCTCCTGAAAAGCATTCCGTTGGGCTGGAAACAAAAGCTTTCCTTTAGCCTGGCAATGATCCATGAACCGGCCATTGTTTTCCTGGACGAACCCACCGGTGGAGTGGATCCGGTAACACGCAGGCAATTCTGGGATTTGATTTATGAAGCTTCCGATAAAGGCACAACGGTTTTCGTAACAACCCATTATATGGACGAAGCGGAATACTGCGAGCGGGTTTCCATTATGGTTGCCGGGCGCATCGGTGCCCTGGATACACCTGCCGGCCTAAAAAAACAATTTGAGGTTCCAACACTCGAAGAGGTTTTTATTCACCTGGCAAGGGGTTAAATAAAAATGACATTATGAAATCATTTATAATCAAAGAGTTCTATCATATTTTTCGCGATGTGCGCAGCATGATCATTTTATTTGGCATGCCGCTCATCCAGGTCATGATCTTTGGTTTTGCCATAACCAACGACCTGAAGGATGCCCGCCTGGCCGTGCTCGACAACAGCCGCGATGCGGAAACCGGAAAAATCATCGATAAAATCACCTCATCCGGCTATTTTATATTGCAGGACGAACTGCAAAGCCCGAATCAGATTGAAGAAGGGTTTCGCTCAGGGAAAATTAAGGAAGTTATTGTTTTTGAAAACAAATTTGCTTCAAAACTCGGCAGCGGACAAAAACCATCGGTACAAATCCTGGCAGACGCTTCCGATCCCAATATGGCCAATCTGCTGGTAAATTATACCAATGGCATACTCATGAAATATCAATTGGAATATACACAGGATTTAATGGAGCCTCCTATTGAAGTGGAAACAGAAAGCCGGATGTTTTTCAACGAAGAGCTCGAAAGTGTTTATCTTTTCATTCCCGGCACTATTGCGGTGATATTGATGCTGCTCTCAGCCATGATGACATCTATCTCCATCGCCCGCGAAAAAGAGCTCGGAACCATGGAAATACTGCTGGTCAGCCCATTGAAACCCGCGCAGATCATCATCGGAAAAGTTTTTCCCTACATTTTGCTGAGCTTCATCAACGCCATCACCATACTTGTTTTGGGATATTTTGTTTTTGGGATGCCCATTGTGGGCAGTCTGGCACTGTTGCTTGCTGAAAGCATTCTGTTTATCATAATGGCACTGGCACTGGGCATTTTCTTCAGCACCATCAGCAACAGCCAGCAAACTGCCATGATGCTTTCCATGTTTGTAATGATGTTGCCAACGATTTTATTGAGTGGCTTCATCTTCCCTATTGAAAACATGCCGATTGTTCTGCAATGGTTTTGCAACCTGATGCCCACCAAATGGTTTATCATCATCCTGCGCGGCATAATGCTGAAAGGAAACGGCATAGCCGAACTATGGTCAGAAACCCTGATCCTGGGCCTAATGACCCTGTTTTTTATCGTGCTCAGCATCAAAAAATTCAAAATCAGGCTACAATGAGAACAGTATTATTTATTATACAGAAGGAGTTTTTGCAGATTTTCCGCAACCGCACCATGCTTCCCATAATTTTTGTGGTACCTGTTGTGCAGCTTTTGGTGCTGGCTTTTGCGGCCACTTTTGATATCCAGAATACGAACATCATGGTAGTTGATCATGATAAAAGTCCGGCATCGCGTGAGCTGGTACGAAAATTTGATGGAAGCAATTTTTTTACCATTGTTGGATACCCGAACGATGTTGCTGAGGCCAAAGAAGCGCTTCTTCTGAGCCAGACACACCAGGTTTTGGTGATTGAACCAGCTTTTGGCGACAGGCTGAATAAAGAAGGAAAAGCAAAAGTTCAGCTCCTGAATGATGCTGTAGATGGAAATGCTGCCAGCCTGCGCAACGCTTATGCTACTTCGATTATTCGCGATTTCAACAATAATCTGATTGCAGAAGCCTATCCTTTATTGGGTAAACCCGAGCTTATCCAAAGCAGCTGGCGTTTTTGGTTCAATCCCGAATTGAATTACAAAACTTATATGGTTCCCGGGATATTGGTGTTGTTGGTCACAGTTATCGCCCTCTTTTTGAGCGGCATGAACATCGTGCGCGAAAAAGAAATCGGTACGATTGAACAGATCAATGTAACGCCCATCAAACGCTGGCAGTTTATCAGCGGAAAATTGATCCCTTTTTGGGTCATTGCCCTTTTTGAACTGGCTTTTGGACTTACTGTGGCGAAAATAGCTTTCGATATTCCCATGCTGGGCAGTTTATGGCTGGTATTTGGATTTGCATCCGTTTACCTGATGGTCATCCTGGGCATCGGACTGTTTATCTCCACCATCACGGAAACCCAGCAGCAGGCCATGTTTATCGCCTGGTTTTTTGCCATTATCTTTATCCTGCTGAGCGGCCTGTTCACTCCGGTTGAAAGCATGCCCGACTGGGCCCAGCATTTCAACATCATCAATCCGATTGCCTATTTTATTGAGGTAATGCGTATGGTTTTACTGAAAGGCAGCCGCTTTTCGGATATCACTCATCAGTTTACAGCCATTTGCATTTATGCTGTTTTGATGCTCGGCCTGGCGGTGAACCGATATAAGAAGAAGGCGTAAAGGAAAGTACATACATTGGCTTTACACATCTTTTGTGTTCCTCAAAAATTCGTAATTTCGCCCTCGTTTTCAACAGATCATCAATAAAAACAAGATATTATGCTTCGGACACACACTTGTGGCGAATTGAACCTGGAACATCAGGGACAAGAAGTAAAACTCAGCGGCTGGGTTCAGCGCATCCGCGATAAAGGCAGCCTGCTTTGGATCGACCTGCGCGACCGTTATGGCATCACACAGCTTTTTATGCAGGAAAGCGACACCCCGGAAGGCCTGGTGGAAAAAGCCCGCAGCCTGGGACGCGAATATGTTATTTCGGTAAAAGGTACGGTAATCGAAAGGGAATCAAAAAACCCGAATATGCCTACCGGTGATATTGAAATTGCTGTAGCAGAACTTGAAATACTCAACAAATCCAAGCTGCCTCCTTTTACTATTGAAGACGAAACCGATGGCGGCGATGAGCTGCGCATGAAGTACCGCTACCTCGACCTGCGCCGTAACCCGGTACGCCGCAATCTCGAACTGCGCCATCGTTTGGCCCTGGAAACCCGAAATTATCTCGACCGCCAGAAATTTATGGAAATCGAGACACCATACCTCATCAAATCCACACCGGAAGGAGCACGCGATTTTGTTGTGCCCTCGCGCATGAACCCCGGCGAATTTTATGCCCTGCCGCAATCCCCGCAAACATTCAAGCAATTGCTGATGGTAGCCGGGTACGACCGCTATTATCAGATTGTAAAATGCTTCCGCGATGAAGACCTCCGCGCAGACCGTCAGCCCGAATTTACGCAAATCGACTGCGAAATGGCCTTTGTGGAGCAGGAAGATGTGCTGAGCACTTTTGAAGGCATGGCCCGTCACCTTTTCCAGATTGTAAAAGGTTTTGACCCCGGTAATTTTGAGCGCATGGAATATGCCGATGCCATGAAATATTATGGTTCTGACAAGCCGGACATCCGATTTGAAATGAAATTTGTTGAGCTCAATGAAATAGTTCAAAATAAAGGCTTCCAGGTATTTGATGATGCCGAACTCGTTGTGGGCATCAATGCCGAAGGATGTGCCAATTACACCCGCAAACAACTCGATAAACTCACCGATTTTGTGAAAAAGCCACAGGTTGGCGCCCGCGGTTTGGTTTATGTAAAATACAATGAAGACGGCAGTTTCAAATCCAGCGTGGATAAATTTTACGATGCAGAGCAACTCAAGCTCTGGGCTGAAGCCTTTGGTGCCAAGCCCGGCGACCTGATGCTTGTGCTTGCCGGCGATGCCGAGAAAACACGCAAAGCACTCTGCGAACTGCGCCTTGAAATGGGCGAACGCCTTGGCCTGCGCGATCCGAACACTTTCCGTCCGCTGTGGGTTACGGACTTCCCGCTGCTGGAATGGGACGAAGACAGCAAACGTTTTTATGCCATGCACCATCCCTTTACTTCGCCAAAAACAGAAGACATTGCCCTGCTCGACAGCGATCCCGGAAAAGTACGTGCCAATGCATACGATATGGTAATCAATGGAGTGGAAATCGGTGGCGGCTCCATCCGTATCCACGACCGTGACCTGCAAAAGCTGATGTTCAAACATCTTGGTTTTACTGACGAAGAAGCACAGGCACAATTTGGCTTCCTGATGAATGCTTTCGAATTTGGCGCTCCTCCACACGGTGGCATTGCCCTGGGTTTCGACCGTTTGGCAGCACTTTTCGGCGGTTCCGACTCCATCCGCGACTATATCGCGTTCCCAAAAAACAATGCAGGCCGCGATATGATGATCGATTCACCATCGCCTGTAGCAGAAGCGCAGCTTGATGAGCTGGAAATCAAACTGAACCCAAAGGAAAATTAATACATCTCATTTAAGATAAAAAACCCGGTCGTTCAATACTGAAGAGACCGGGTTTTTATTTATTATCCCATTCTTACCCCCATTCAAAACCATCTGCATCAATATCTGCCAAAGACAGAACCCGGTCAATGGTATTTTGCAATAAGCTTTCGATATTGTTGGGTTTATGATAAAAACCCGGCGATGCAGGGCATATAATGCCGCCAGCTTCGGTAACGCGCAACATATTTTCGATATGGATTTTGCTCAATGGTGCTTCGCGGGTAGCGAGTATCAGTTTTCTGCGTTCTTTGAGCATCACATCAGCAGCACGTGTCATCAAATCGTTGGAAATACCCGAGGCGATGCGCCCCAAAGTGCCCATGCTGCATGGAATAATAATCATAGCCTGATAATTTGCGGAACCGCTGGCAGGGGCAGCAAAAAGATCATCGTGTTCAAAAAAACGAAACGGATAGCCCATAAAATCAGCATTATCTAATTCATACTTCCAAACTTCTTTGGCTGTTTTTGAGAAGATGACATCCAGCTGGATTTCGTCCCTTTTGCTCAATTGTTCCATCAGCATTTTTGCATAAACAGAACCGCTGGCGCCGGTTACACCGAGAAGGATTTTCTTTTTATCGTCTTTTTTTGAATTCATAAACCAGGCAAAGGGTCAAAACATCATTATACTGACCACGGTTAAACAAACGTTTTACGCCCGAAGCATGTTCACGCACGGCCATCAGGCTGTTGGTAGAGCGGAAGTTCACCTGCCACTGATCCGCAAAGCGATAATACAAGCCTCCTAAAAGATTGAGTGCATGCCTGTTAAATTCCGTGCCGGCAATCTGGTCGCTGAAATCGGCTTCTTCATAAGTATGAAGCAGATACCCATATCCCAGGCCGATTTCGAAGGTAAATTTCCCATAAACATACTGATATAAAACCGGCAGGTCGATATAATCGAGGCGCAAAAGATATTGCTGATAGCCATTTTCTTCCGTAGGGTTTCTGCGGCTGCCTTTCTGGCTGTATTCCAGCTCCATTTGCAGCTGAGCATTTTCGGAGATGGGATAATTCACAAATCCGCCAATAAAAATACCGGCTTTATCATAACCCGAGCAGCAATCGCCTGCAACCTGTGATGCATTGGCTCCGGCTTTGAGGCCGCCCCGGAAATCCTGCGACTGGGCAGCCAGGAAAAACAGGCCAAGAAATATGGATAGGAGTAACTTTTTTGTCATAACGTTTGTTTTGACACAAATCTACGAAATTAATGGGCAGAATTAAAGCCAACAGTTCAAACCGAAAAATTCATATTGATACCTAATATTGTTTTTTACACAATCTGGCTTTCTTCATCACGCTCCGACTTTACAGGCCCCAGTTCATAACCAAAAAGTGATAAAACCTGATTCACTTTATCCGTCCGCAAACTTTGCTTGCCTTGCTCCAAATCCCGCACAAACCGAAGTCCTACTCCTGCTTTAAAGGATAAATCTTCCTGAGTTAAACCCAGTTCTTTTCGCTTGCTTTTCACAAAATCGCGCAGTTTTTTCATTTTATATACCATTTCGGGTATAAAAGTACGAAAAATTATTGAAATTATACCGTTTCGGGTATAAACCCATCAAAATAAAGCTCTTTATACCTTATAAGGTATAATTTCATAAGACAAGGACTCTATTTGGCGTTTTGCTGCTTTAATAAATCCCTGATTTCGGTCAAAAGAACTTCTTCTTTAGAGGGGGCAGGCGGTGCGGCAGGCTTTTCTTCTTTTTTCTTTTCCAGTTTGTCTTTCATTTTGTTGTACGCCTTCACAAGCATAAAAACGGCAAAAGCCACAATTAGAAATGTAATAACCGAATTGATAAAAGAACCGTATTTTATTGCAATCTCTGCAGCTCCATCAGCCGCGCCGGGAGCAGATTCCGGAATGGCCGACTGGATAATAATTTTGAACTTTGAAAAATCAACTTCTCCCAGAAGCTCACCAATTGGCGGCATCAAAACATCATTGACCAGCGATTTGACAATGGCTCCAAAATATGTGGCCATGATCAAGCCTACGGCCATTTCTACTACATTTCCTTTGCTGATAAATTTTTTGAATTCGTTCATAATCAATATAATTGTGTTGTATTATTTCAAAACCGGCTTTCTTGCTGCCAAATGAAGCACGAATATATCATTTTATGGCGGATTTAAACCATCCAAAGGGCTTATTCCAGAAACCCATAATAGAGACAAGCACGAATAAAACGAAGCTTCCGGTAAATTTAACACAAAATTAATCTTGCCTGATAAGTCTTCAATTCGTGTTAAAAGCCTCATTAACATGCATTTAAGCAACACCTTGCCCGTCTTTTAAAACTCCTGGCCTTGAATCAGCAATTGGAATGATACAAGAGCCAATTAGTTTTACCAACGCAAAAGCCATTTTACTATTTTTGCCCAATTAATTGGACATCTCAAAACCATAAATGAAACGCTTTTACCCACTTTTGCTCATCTTGTCGCTTGCCAGTAGCAATATGTTTGCGCTAAACCCCGACTCACTGTCTGTCAAACAGATATTCAAATCAAACGAACAGACTTTTGCCACTATTTACAGTAATTTTCACAGCTCCATCAGTGAGGGCAATAACCCTTCGGGCATGGAAATAACCCGTGCTTATCTCGGCTATAAAAAACATCTGTCGAAGAATGTTTATGCCAAGGTAAACCTGGATATCGGAAGCCCCAACGATGAGTCGCAATATGCACTTTTACGGCGCTTTGCCTATTTCAAAAACGCTTATGTGGCTTATGAAGATGAGCGCCTGACAGCCAATTTCGGGATTATCGGGCTGCATCAGTTTAAAATACAAGAAAAATTCTGGGGGCACCGATATATCTATAAAAACGTAATTGATGAACATAAACTGGGATATTCGGCAGATATTGGCGCATCAATCAGCTATAAATTCCTCAAATGGCTATCGGCAGATTTTACCTTTATGAACGGCGAAGGATATACGCACCTGCAAACCGACAATACCTACAAAGCCGGTTTGGGTATTACACTTAAACCTATTAAGGGCTTGATTTTACGGATGTATGGCGATTATGAAGAAAAAGACGTCAGCTATTACAGCCTCACCGGATTTGTGGGTTACCACTTCACGAAAAACATCAAAGCGGGCTTTGAATACAATCAAACAGAGAACTACCGCTATCTGGAAGATCACCAACGCGAAGCCTGGTCGGCTTATTTTTCCTGGGACTTCTGGAAGCATTTTCAGCTTTTTGGGCGTTTCGACAAAATTACTTCCAACATACTCGAATCGGAAGAATTGCCCTGGGCTTTGGCCAAAGATGGTTCAGCCGTAATAGCCGGTTTGCAATATGCGCCCATAAAAGGTTTGCGCATGGCCTTGAATTATCAGGATTGGTATCCTTATGCATCCAACGAAGAAAACGAAGCATTTATTTATCTCAACTTTGAAATAAAACTCTGATCATGAAGAAACTATATATTTCTTTCTTCCTAATAACCGGCCTCCTGTTTATTTTTTCATCATGCCGCAAAAGCGATTACGAAACGCCCGCCACACAATACATCACTGATAATGGCAACGGAACCGGAACCGTAACATGGAAAGCGGGAACAGAATATGTACTTGAAGGCTTGGTTTTCGTAAACGACGGACAAGTTCTGACCATAGAAGCCGGAGCAATAATCCAGGCCAAAACCGGACAGGGCATCAATGCTACAGCTTTAATCGTTAGTCGTGGAGGAAAAATCATTGCGCAAGGCAACAGCCAGCAACCCATTATTTTTACGGTTGAAGGCGATGACCTGCAGGGCAGCACACCGCTCAAAGCACGTGGATTATGGGGCGGGTTGATCCTGCTGGGCAACGCACCGCTCAACACTTCCGGTGGCGAAGCACGTATTGAAGGCATTCCGATCAGTGAGCCACGCGGCGTATTTGGCGGACAAAATGCCGAAGACAATTCCGGAATCCTGCAATATGTGAGCATCAGGCATGGCGGAACCAATATTGGCGAAGGAAACGAAATCAATGGACTGACACTTGGCGGAGTAGGCAGTGGAACTCGTATTGACCATGTAGAGGTCGTTGCCAATGCCGATGATGGCATCGAGTTTTTTGGCGGAACGGTAAATTGCCGCTATCTGGTATCCGCTTTTTGTGGTGATGATGCCTTTGATTTTGATATGGGCTTCACCGGAATGGGCCAATACTGGTTGGGCATACAGGATCCCGGCGACGGCAATTGCCTGATCGAATCCGATGGCAATGCAGACCATACAGGCGCAAGGCCATTCACCAACCCGGTAATCAGCAATCTGACGGCAATAGGACGTGGAAATACTGCCGGCGGATGGCTCTGCCGTTTTCAAAATGAAGGCGGAGCGCATATCATGAACAGTATTTTTCTGGAAGAAGAAAATGGTGTTGGAATTGAATATCAAAGCGGGGGAAGCTCTTCTTTTGACCACTGGAAGAACGGATATACAAGCCTACAAAACAATAGTTTTTATGGCGTAGATGGCAATTCCGCTGCCGGCATTTTTGTACTGACCGGATCTGGATTTGGCGAAACAGAACAGAATCAATGGATTGCCTATTTCGAAGGGGGAAACAACAATATCCGCAATCCGGGCATTAGGTTTACCGAAGAGAGCATAGGAATTTTACCGGAATTCCCCGATGCGGATGTAGTGCAAGCCGAAAATGCCTGGTTTGAAGAAGTTAAATACCGCAGTGCATTTTATAATGATAACTGGCTACGGGGCTGGAGTTATCTGGAACAGGCCGGGTATGTATATTAATCATTAAAGCACAAAGACTTTTTTCTCGCAAAGGTGATTTGCGAAACCGGGCTTCTTAGACTTCCGGGCTTAATTCTTATTCTTTCACTATTTTCTCACTAAAACGTTTGTCCCCGGCAATGAGGCTGCATACATAAATCCCGGAAGGTAGTCTGCTGGTGTTGACCAAAAAACGTGCAGCGTTGCCCTGTAGGATTATCCGGTTTTCCTGAACTAGTTTACCATTCATATCCATCAGTTGCAGCATGGCCTCTCCCTGAAAATCATGATTCACAGAAAACTCCAGATTATTTGATATAGGATTGCCATAGATTTTGAAGGGGGATGGCTCAGGATCTTCAAGAGCTGATAAACCCACCGGAAGCCCTTCACCAATATAAAGCAAACGCCCCTGTCGTCCATATGCCCATACATGCTGCCCTTCTGGATCAAGAGCCAAACCCTTTAAACGCGGGAAAGGACCCATTTTTTCATAAACACCTTCTGATTGTTCAAGAAAAATAAATGAGTTCCCGGCAATATATCGAGGCGTATTTAAATCACTTAATAAAACCATACGCCCGTCCTGTTTTTGAATAATATCAACAATATGATCGCCACCTTCAATCTCAAGAATAGGTTCCGGGGGAGCATTTTGAGAAAAACGATCTAACCAAAGATAATGAGTAGCTGTATCAAACACATAAATTTCATCATCTGATTTAGCGAAGCCATAATCAATGAAATCCAGGCCGATATCGCGGAAATGCCATTGTTGACCTAGGTTGGAACTATAGTAGTAGCCGGCTCCTTCAATTAATTGCTCCCCAAACAGAAACAGCATTTTTTCTGAAACATCCATACTGTTGAAGATAGTATCCTCCATAGGTAGTGGCAATAATTGTGTTTCTGATTCCCAGTTCGCCAAATAATAAAACTCTCTTGAGGTATATGTTTCCGTAAACAATATAAACAACTCATCCCCCCTTTTCTTCAATACATGATCTGCTCCAAATCTATCACCCGGATACATGAGCTTTTGCTCCCAGTTCAAATTACCATCTGTAGCCTTCAAAAAATAAGTAGGTGCCAATGTTTCATGATAAAAAGTTGAGATCAAAACGAGCTCTTCTTCATCGTAAACCGCAGCAAATAATGAGCCGGGAACACTTAAGGTATCCCAATATGGGAAAAACCCATTTACTTTGATTAATTGACGATCAGAAATCAAATACTCTTTCCCGCTTAAAAACCCAATATCATCAATATTTTCTTCATAGGCAATCTTTTCAGCTTGCCATATAGGCAATGAATCGGTTCGAATGCGTGTATGAATTACATCGCTCAGATAAGCCAGTAGTTTTGAGCTGTTTTGAAAAGCCAAGGCACATATACGTGATGATGACAGCAAATATTGAGAAGAAATGTGAGTAGCTTCACTAATCTCCCAGGTATTACCATAATCATATGAGGAAACAATACAGGATTGGTAGCCTTTACCATAGTAGTAAATTACCCCATAGGTGACAAGAACAGAATCCCCATTGCTTTTTATGCGATGAAGATAGGCCCAACTGAGATTTCCATCCACAACCCTTAACCAGTTTTGGCCAAAATCGGTCGTTTTAAATACTGCGCCACCCAAAAACGGTTGGTTTGCTTTGTAATCTCCGTAGCTGCCGCATAAAAGGTATGAGCTATCACCTACAAAAATAACATCCCTTAAATCTTTATCAGAAAAAGTATATGGCGACTCTCTGGTAAAGCTATCCGCAGCATTTGCTGTATAAAAAATCTCGTTTAAATGGTCTTCAATCCTAATAAACAATATTCCTTTGGTTTTGGATTCAAAAGCCATTCCCCCTTTGTTACCATATAACCATGAATAATTAAACTCATTCAAACCATCGGCCTTTTTATAATGCCATTGCAATCCTCCATCATTCGTTTCTGAAAAATGCAGGCACTCATTTTTGGTGTCATTGATCAAACAATAGGCTTGCTGCTCATCAAAGAAGAAAAAGTCCATAAACCATTTACCATCAACCAGTTTATGAACAATCTCCCAGTTTTTGCCGTAATCATTTGTTTTTAAAAGTTCAAGCTTTGTCCAGCAATAAGCCATGCCCTCACCGATTATTTTTATTTCCATAAAATCGGATTTGCTTTCAGTAGGGCAAATCGTCCAGCTTTCCCCTCCATCTTCAGTAAAGGCCATCCCGGCTGAACGGGCACAAAGGATTCCTCTTTGCTCATCAAAAAACTCCATATCCTGAGGTTCATTGCCAAAAGGCAAAGGGTTTACCCAATGCGCTTCCTGAGCCAGCAGTCCGGATCCAAAACTCAGAATCAATAAAAACAAAAGCTTTTTCATCTTCGATACTCTTTTATTCTTTCACTATTTTCTCACTAAAACGTTTATCCCCGGCAATGAGGCTGCATATATAAGTCCCTGAAGGGAGTCTGCTGGTGTTGACCAGAAAACGTGCAGCATTGCCCTGAAGGAATATCCGGTTTTCCTGAACCAGTTTGCCATTCATATCCAACACTTGCAACCAGGTTTCTCCCTGAAAATCAAGATTCACAGAAAACTCCAGATTATTTGATATAGGATTGCCATAGATTTTGAAGGGAAAGGCATCGGGATGGCTGATCGGGTCAACGCCTACAGGCATGCCATCGCCCAGGTAGTATAAACGTCCGTTATTTCCAAACGCCCAGATATGTTTTCCGTCGGGATCTACAGTCAGGCCACGCATAGGCGGATAAGGACCGGAAGATTTTAAAACATTCAAATCGGGCCCAAAATAGAAATACGTGTCGAAATCAGAAGTGGCCACAAAGCAATAGTTTCCCAAATCATCCTGAACCACATCCTGTACTCGATAATTACTCGTTTCTGAAATCCGGCCATCCAGGAGTTGGTCATTAACCATATCAACAGCCTGCAAGGTATTTCCATGCCGCACAAACATCAAATCTTCATTTACAATGTATGCCTTGCTGATAATCTCCGTTCCCAGATCATAAAAAGTCCAGTTATAATTTTCATCAGTACATTTATAGTAACCCCCACGCCCATCTGCAAAACCACCAAAAAGATAGCCAGCCGTTGGTGTAAATTCCATATACCTGAGACTTCCTTCATCTTCGGGCAAAGGAATTTCTGTATAGGTTTCTCCCAGATTATCAGTAAACTGAAGTGATGCATAATATGGGTAATCATCTTCTGATTTAAAAAAATACAATCTTCCTTCTTCAGGATAGCTCATGCAGCTTGTCCAATGATGCACCGGTGAATCCGAAATTGATGTAATCCAGTTTTCACCTCCATCTTTTGTGTGATATAAAAGATGATACCTATGATTATTATGATATGTCCAGCCATGAACCACACCGTTTTTGTTGTCAGCAAAACTGATTAGTTTAATTTTCTGATACCAATCATTATCAATATTAGGCGACCAATGAGTTATATTGCCATGTGAACGAACAATGGCGTTCTCACTTACAATATTGGCATTGGAATTATCAAAGGTCAGTTTAAGAATATTTCCGTAAAAATTACTGTTCATAGAACGCCACAATCCGTCACTGGAGAGCACTGCAAATAATTGTATAAACCCATTTGAATAATAACCACCACCAGATTGACTAATAAATATTTTCCCATCCGGTCTAATATTCATCGCATCCGCATTAGGCTTTGCAAATCCAAGAGGGCAATAATACTGAGCCCATTCCCAGTTTTTGCCTTTATCAGTGGAAAAGACACAATATAAACTCCAAATAGGTTCTTCCTGATAGAATGATGTACCCGTTAAACAAATTAGAGAATCATTCCATATTTTTATATTTGAGGTTTTCAACGGAAAATCATAAGTCCAGGGATAATGAACATATTCAATAGAATCCCCGAAATTCTTGACTTCATAACATGTTGTTCCATACCAATATCCTTCACCCTCACCTTTATTAAGCTGTTCCCAACCACCTGTATAAAACTGACCATTTCCATTGCTGACTATTGCAGATATTGCTTCATACTCGTCCACAATAAAAACAAACTCCACACTGCCACCTGAAGAATAGGTTCTTGCGATGGCCCAATCATAATCATTATAATTCTGGTACTTTTGCTGTATTAATAACATCCCTCTTTCCTTATCCTCAAAAGCAAATTTCCCAAGTTTATCCTTACCATACCGGAACCCTTTCATTTCTTTCACAAGCCAGCTTCGCCCTCCATCATCCGTTGCGACTAAAATAGTAGCTTCGGAAGTCCTGTTTTTGCAAACGGCAAAGCCATAAACCCGATCCACCATATCAATGTTGGAAAAGGTGGCTGTATCCGGCACTTCAAAAAGCAGCTCCCAGCTTTGGCCATAATCGGATGTTTTGTAGAGATTATGTGAAGTCCGTATGATGCAGTTCCCGCGATCAATAAGCTCTGCTTCGGTGATTCCTTCTGTAATTTCGGTATTGATGGCCTCCCAATTGTCACCACCATCATCGGTAAGCAAAATAGTTCCATTCGCCCCAACCATTATACCCCGCGCGATATCAAAAAACTCAATATCGTAAATTCTCTGATCGGTTGGTTTGGGCATTATTTGATGTACCTGCTGCGCAAACAATATATTAAGGCACAAAACGGATGATATTAATAAGATCAACTGCTTCATTTTCTGATGGTTTTATAAAACTCCAAAAGTAAACAAAACCAAATACAAAAACAAGATGAATTGAATGTTTTAAGAAAACTTCTTATTTCATTTGGCTTTTTAAAGAACATAGGGCTGAAGAAAAAAATTTCTCGCAAAGACGCTAAGGCGCAAAGTTTTGATCCCTACAAGGGTTGCGGATATGAGGCAGAAAATCTTAATAGCTGAAGTCCACATGATCTTTGAGAAAAACCTCAGAGTACACGTTTTTCTCGCAAAGGCGCTAAGACGCAATGATGATATAGAAAAAGCTTATCCGCGGAAATCCGCGATATACCGGAGCCCTTATTACAAAGTTCCTATCTTTGCAATAAATCACAGCCCCATGGAAGAAGCATCTCTGATTCTCGTTCCAACGCCTATCGGAAACCTGGAGGACATCACCTACCGGGCCGTTCGTGTGCTGAAGGAAAGCGACATCATTTTGGCAGAAGACACACGCGTGAGCGGCAGGCTCCTACAGCATTACGGCATCGAAACCCGGATGATGGCCTTTCACCAGCACAACGAACATCAAAGCCTGGAAAAAATTATGGAGATGTTGCGCGGCGGGCAAAAACTGGCGCTTATTACCGATGCCGGCAGTCCGGGCATAAGCGATCCGGGTTTCTTGCTGGCACGCGAATGCATTAAAAACGACATCAAAATTGAAAGCCTGCCCGGCGCAACGGCTTTTGTTCCTGCTTTGGTAAACTCAGGGCTTCCCTGCGACCGCTTTGTTTTTGAGGGTTTCCTCCCGCACAAAAAAGGCCGTCAAAGCCGTTTGCAGAAATTAAAGGATTCGGACTACACCCTCGTTTTTTACGAATCGCCTTTCCGATTGGTAAAAACGCTCAACCAACTCGCCGAACATTTGGGCGAAGAGCGCCCTGCCTGCGTATCGCGCGAGCTCACCAAGCTGCATGAAGAAAACCGTCGCGCAACCCTTGCCGAACTGGCACAGCATTACGAAAAAGTGGGCGTAAAAGGAGAAATCGTACTTTGTGTGGCCGGAAAAACAGAATAATTTATGAGCTATACCTACAAATATCCCCGCCCCGCTTTAACCGTAGATGCTTTGGTTTTTGCTGGAAACCGGCAGGATGGGTTTTCGCTTTTGCTGATCCGCAGGAAAAACGAACCCTATAAAAATCAATGGGCCATTCCCGGTGGTTTTGTTGATATGGACGAAACCCTGGAAGAGGCCGTTCTGCGCGAACTCGAAGAAGAAACAGGCATCCGCCTGGACAAAATGGAACAGCTCCATGCTTTTTCCGCCATTGAGCGCGACCCGCGCCACCGCACTGTAAGCGTGGCTTTTACGGGCATTATTGTGGCACGGCAGCAAGCAACAGGCGGTGATGATGCAGCAGAAGCAAAATGGTTTTCCACCGACCGTCTTCCCGAATTGGCATTTGACCATCAGGAAATTATCGATCTGGCCATTAAAAAATTAAAGCTAAACGTGCAAAAACAATAAAAGCAATCAAATGTTAAAAGATTGTGCCTGATTTTGGGGCACAAATTGAACAAACGAACATCACATCAGGAAACACACAAAATAATGAGAAATCTGGTCAGTACTTTTGTTAAGTATCCCTTCTATGCCAACATGATTATCGCTTTCATGCTGATTGCCGGGGGATTTGCGTTCAACAATATGCATATGTCCTTTTTTCCGGAGCGCAGCACCACCGACATCATTGTTTCGGTGGCCTATCCCGGGGCATCGCCCAAGGAAATGGAAGAAGGCATCACCACCCGTGTGGAAATGGCCGTGCGCGGTTTGGTGGGCATCAAGGAAATCAACAGTACATCATCGGAAAACTTTGCCCGCGTAACCATAACTACCACAGGAGAATACGATATCGACGAAACCCTCACGGAAGTCAAAAATGCCGTGGACGGGATCAGCTCTTTCCCGATTGACGCCGAAAAACCTGTAATTTTCAAACAACGGGCAGTTACTATGGCTGCATTTGTTGGCCTGAGCGGCGATGTGGATTTAATGACGCTTAAAGATATGGCCCAGGATATTGAAGACGACCTTCTGGCTTCCGGAGTCATTTCGCAGGTAAGTTTAGGCGGCTATCCGGCTTTAGAAATCTCGGTGGAAGCCAGCGAAGAAGACCTGATGCGCTATGGCCTCACTTTTGACGAAATCAGCCGCGCCATTGCATTGAACAACCGCGATATTTCGGGCGGTACCATACGCTCCGAAGATGAAGAAATCCTGATCCGCTCCCGCAACCGCTCGGTTGATCCCGACGATATCGGTGATATTGTAATCCGAGCCCAGGAAGATGGCGGCATGCTTACTATTCGCGATGTGGCCACTGTGAAAATGAAATTCGCCGATGTGCCCAGCGGATCGACCATGAACGGACAAAAATCCGTTAGTTTTAATATCCAGAAACTGGGCACAGAAGACCTGAAAGCGATCTCTGTTTTCCTGAACGATTATGTAAAAAAATTCAACGATGATCACGATCATGTAAAACTGGAAATCACTTATGATTTTCTGGAACTCCTCAAAAGCCGCCTGCACCTGCTCTACAATAATGGCGGTATCGGCTTGTTGCTGGTTTTAATTGCCTTAGGGCTTTTCCTCAACATCCGGCTTTCGCTTTGGGTGGCCTGGGGCATTCCAAGCTCCTTCCTCGGGATGTTTGTAATTGCCAGCATGTCAGGCGTTACCATCAATATGATTTCCCTTTTTGGGATGATTTTGGTTATTGGGATTTTGGTAGATGACGGAATTGTAATCGCCGAAAACATCTACTCTCATTTTGAAAAAGGCAAAAGTCCGAAAAAGGCGGCAGTAGATGGCACGATGGAAGTTTTGCCTGCCGTTGTAACCAGTGTTTTGACCACTATGATCGCCTTCTCTCCCCTTTTGGTTGCAGAAGGCCGCATGGAATTTATGTACGAGATGGCCTTTGTGGTTATTGCCAGTCTGGGATTTTCGCTGCTCGAAGCCTTTTTCGTGCTTCCTGCCCACTTAGGAAGCCGCCATGTGTTGCGTTCACGTGTGCACGAGCAGGAAAGCCGCAACATCCGCCACTACCTCGATAAATTCATCGCCCTGATGCGCGACCGGATATACGGCCATTTGCTCCGCCATGTGATGCACTGGCGCTGGATTTATGTGTTTTCTCCCATCGCCTTGATTATCATCACGGCAGGAATGTTTGGCGGCGGCATTATCCAAAGCACATTTTTCCCTTCCATCCCTTTCGACAGTTTTAACATCAATGTCGCTTTTACACCCGGAAGCGGAGAAAAACAAACCAAAGAATTTCTGGATTATTTCGAACAAAAAGTTTGGGAAGTAAACCAGGATTTGATGGAAGAATTTAATGATACCGCCAATTTTGTGGATTATACCTTCCAGAATCTCGGCAATGCTTTCGAAGGTCAGGAAAACGGTGCCCATGCAGGAAATATCTTTGTTTTGCTGCGCGATATGGAAGACGCCCCGCTTTCCAGTTTCCAGATTGCCGACCGTATCCGTAAGAAAATTGGTTTGGTTGAAAAGGCCGAAAAATTCTCTATTGGCGGACGCAACCGTTTTGGTTCGCCGGTTTCGGTGAGCCTTTTGGGCAAAGATCTGGATCAGTTGAAAAAAGCAAAAGAACTGATGATCGCCGAAATGAAATCTTTTGAAGCCCTGAAAGATGTTACCGACAACAACGCCATCGGAAAGCGCGAAGTACGTCTGGAGCTCAAACCCAAAGCTTATTTTCTGGGTTTGAACCTCAACGACATCAGTCAGCAGGTGCGTCAGGGCTTTTTTGGAGGCCAGGCGCAGCGCATGCAATCAGGCAAAGACGAAATCCGTGTGTGGGTGCGCTATCCCGAGCAGGGACGCATGAGCATCGGACAAATGGAAAGCATGAAAATCAAAACACCAAGAGGCGAATATCCGCTCAGCGAACTGGTGACCTACAAAATTGAACGCGGCCCGGTAAACATAAAACGTTTCAACATGCAGCGCGAAGTGCGTATTGATGCCGATTTGGTGGATCCTTACGAACCTGTTCCGCCCATTCTGGAGCGCATCAGCAGCGAAATCGTTCCCAAACTGCAAGCAAAATATCCGGGCGTAAATGTTATGTTCCAAGGCCAGCAGCGCGACAGTGAAGAAACTATGGGCGACCTGCGGAAATATTACTCCATCGCTTTTCTGCTGATGGTCGTCATTATCATGATCCATTTTAAATCCTTTAGCCAGGGTTTAATTATCCTGATGATGATTCCCTTGGGTTGGCTGGGGTCGCTTTGGGGCCATGGAATCGAAGGCATTCCGGTTTCCATTCTCAGCGCCTGGGGCATGGTGGCCTTATCGGGGGTCATCATTAACGATGCTGTGGTGTTTCTGCAGAAGTACAACAGCAACCTGCGCGAAGGCATGAAAGTAAAAGACGCTTTATATAATGCCGGGATATCCCGTTTCCGCCCCATTATGCTGACTACCATAACGACCACTGTGGGGCTTTATCCGATTATCCTCGAAACCAGTTTCCAGGCACAGTTTCTGGTGCCTATGGCTGTTTCGCTCGCTTATGGCGTGATGATCGGTACAGGCTTCATACTGATGTTTTTCCCTGTGCTTATCCTGGCGCTCAATGATTTGCGCAGGCTCGTTTTCGGTTGGTGGTACGGCCGAAAAATGGAAGCGGAAGAAGTTGAAAAAGCGGTTATTTACCAAAAAAAGAAAATTGAATAATCCATCCAAAGGAAGGAAAAAATGAAGAAAACAATTGGATTAATCTTGATTTTAGGCTTTGTTGCGCTTCAGCTGAACGCACAGCAATCGCTCAGCCTTGATGAAGCCATCAATACCGGCCTGGAAAAAAATTATGGCATCCGGGTTTCCCTGCTTCAGGAAGAAGTAGCGGAATGGGACCTTGGCCTGGCCACTGCCGGCGGATTGCCCATCATCACCCTGGGTTTGCGCCAGAGCAACCGTTTTGACGACAATACGGCCTCTGTGCGCTCACACGGCTTCACACCAAATGTAAACCTCAACTGGACGCTTTTCGGGGGCTTTTCGGCACAAATCCGCAAAGATAATTACGACCGGATTTACGAACTCAGCCAGGGCAATACGGCCATTCTGGTCGAAAACAGCATTCAGGCCATTAGCCTTGCCTGGTACAACATCCTTTTGCAAAAAAAGCAACTCGAAGTGCTGACCGAACTCATGGATTTATCCGGCGACCGTTATGCCTATTTCCAGCACAAAAAAGAGCTGGGCGGAGCCGTAACATATGATGTGCTTCAGGCCAAAATTGCTTATTTGAGCGATTCATCAAATTATATACAACAAAAATATTTCCTGAAACGCGCCAACCGAACACTCAGCCTTTTGCTGGCAGATTCTACCGGAAATCTGTATTCAGCCGATGGACAGCTGGAAAGCCCGGCTTTTGATTTCAGCGAAGATTCGCTCATCAATGCGCTTTTCAGCAGCAACCGCTCTTTGCGAAATAAGTATATCAACCAAAAAATCCTGGAAAACAATATCGGCCTGAGCAAATCACAGCTTTATCCCTGGCTTAGCCTCAATGCCGGCGCCGATTATTCGGAAAGCTATTCCAAACCCAAAAATGTGGACGGGAGCTGGTCGGATGCGCTTGGTGTTTATGCGACCTTTTCGCTCTCCTATACGCTTTACAACGGAGGAAACATCCGTGGTGCCATCGAACAGGAAATCCTGAAAGAAGCCGCGGGACTGATACAAATTACCGAGATGCGACACAGCCTGCGTTTACAAATGCTCAACCAGCTTGATTTGTACAACAACCGCAAAGAGCTGCTGAACGTAGCACGCGAGCGGCTGGAAAGTGCTAAGCTCAATCTGGAAATTTCGGAACAAAAGTACCGCAGCGGCGCCATTAATTCCTTCAATTTCCGCGATGTACAACTTACTTATCTGAATGCGGCAATAGCCGAGCTGCAAAGCCGTTACAACCTCATTGAATCGCATCTGGAACTCATGCGGCTCAGCGGTGGCTTGCTGACCGAAAACTAAACACGAATGAAGAAATTTTTTAAATTATTTGCTTTTTTACTGATTGCCATTGTGCTCTCGTTCATTGGATTACAAGCATTTTTTTATGCTACGGCACCTGTTTACCAATTCGATGAACCCAAAGCTTTTCATGGCGAAATACTTTTCAATCCTTATACCGATATCGATGAAAACGACTGGCTCAAAGCCAATTTTCAGTTGCAATCGCGCGCGTGGGGCGGCATAACCAATGGGCGCAAAAACCAAAATGATTCGGTAAAAGCCATATACCGAAAATTGGGCTATGATATTGCAGCCATCAGCGATTATCAAAAAATCAACTATTTTGAGGAAGACAGCGCCTATTTTATTCCCACCTATGAGCACGGCTACAATATTTTTAAAACCCATCAGGTGTGCATCGGTTCTCAAAAGGTACACTGGCGCGATTATCTTTGCCGGCAGAACCTTAGCCAAAAGCAAGGCATCATCGACATGCTCCGCCCTGATAACGAAATTATTGCCTTGGCGCATCCCGATCTACGCGATGGCTATTGGCCCGAAGATTTTAAGTATTTGGGGAATTATGATATGATCGAGGTGCTCAATGGCGCACGCAATTCGGTTAAACACTGGGATTCTGCGCTTTCTGCCGGACATTTTGCGCCAATCCTTTCCAACGACGATGCGCACGATATTTCCAATGCCGATGAAGTGGGCATAAGAGCGACCTTCATCAATGCTCCACAAAACGAAAAAGATTTGGTTATCAAAGCGATGAAAGCCGGAAAAACCTATGGCGTCCGGTTTTATCGCACAGAAGATGAAGGCTGGGAAGAGAAAATCCGCAAAGCGCCCCTTTTGCCGCATCTGCGCAAGCTGGAAGTTCAGAACGACAGTATTATGGTTGTTTTCAGCCAACCCATGAACCAAATTCGTTTTATCGGTCAAAACGGAAAAATGCTGGGCTACAGCCAAAACACGGATACAGCATTTTATCTTATTAAAGACACCGACACCTATGTGCGCACAGAGGCCATCGACAGCCTGAAAAACTGGTTTTATCTTAATCCGGTGGTTCGCACCGAAAACGGAAAACCACAAAATCCTTATCTTGCACACATTGATAAGGAAGCCGGCTATCTGAACCGTGCCGGAGCTGTTATTGCCCTTTTATTGATTTTACTTATTGCATTCAGGATCCGCAGAAAATGGAAGAGAAAAAATCGCAGGAGAAGATTTACACGAAGCCGCTATTAGTACTGATCGCTTTTTCGGCTTTGATCCGGGCTTTGGTCGCTGCGTTTACAGAATTGGGCAATGACGAAGTTTATTATCTGACCTATGCCCTTTTTCCGGATATCAGCCATTTTGATCATCCGCCCATGCTTGGTTTTTTAATCCAGCTGTCAACACTGGATATGGCGCTGCAGTCCGAGTTTTTTATCCGTTTGGGCGGGATTGTGCTTGGCGGCATCAATACCTGGATGATTTATCTGACTGCAAAAAACCTTTTTAATGCACGCAGCGGATGGCTGAGCGCCTTGCTTTATACCGCTTCCATATATGCCGGAATTATCAGCAATACTTTTATTTTGCCTGATACGCCACAGGGATTTTTCTGGATTTTGAGCCTGTATCTGCTTTCCGAATCTGTGCTTAGCAAAAAACCAATGAATGCCACCAGCAAAAACCTGTTTTTCCTGAGCGGCGTAAGTATCGGGCTGGCTGTTTTGTCTAAATACACTTCGGTTTTTTTATGGTCGGGGCTGGGGCTGTATATCCTCATAAGCGACCGCAGATGGCTTAAAACAAAGGAGTTATATTTTGCTGTCGTTGCGTCCATATTTCTGGCATTGCCCATACTTTTCTGGAATATGGAGCACGATTTTATCAGCCTGAGCTTTCACAGTGGCCGTGTCGGGCTTTTCTCTTCCGGCCTGCGCCTGGATTATTTCGGGACAGAAATTGCCGGACAGGCATTTTATAACAATCCGGTTGTATTTGTGCTGATATGGCTGGCGATTATATTTGCGTTTCAAAAAAAACGTTTCCTCAAAAACAAAAATGCGCAGTTCCTTTTGCTTACCGCTTTGCCTTTAATCGGGATTTTTCTGTTTTTTGCGCTCTTTAAACGCACGCTTCCCCACTGGACAGGCCCTGCATACATCACGCTGATTCCTTTGGCTGCCTGGCGTCTGGATTACATCATGAAGGAAAAAGAAAATCATCAGCTCATACCGCCTTCGGTCAATGCCGCCTTGATACTCTTTCTTTTGGTCATTTTGCTGGGTTTTTTGCAAATCAATACGGGTCTTTTTTATCATGATGAAGGCAGTGCTGTGACCAATATTGGCAAGAAAGACCCATCGCTCGACATGTATGGCTGGAAACAGCTCGGGGCGAAATTTAAGGAAATAGCAGCGCGCGATATCAATGCCGGTGAAATGCCGCCAAACAGCTTTTTGCTCAGCCATAAATGGTTTCCGGCAGCCAATCTGGAGCATTATGTAGCCCGCCCGGCAGGTTTCAGCATGAAAACGCTGGGGCATATCACTGATACGCATAAATACCACTGGATCAGCCAGGAACGGGGCGGGATCAATTCAGGTGATGATTTTTACTATATCACCGGAAGCCATCTTTATACAGATCCGCTGCCCCTTTATGGAAAGCAATTTCAAGAAATCATCCCGACGGATACTGTTAAAATTTACCGTTCGGGGAAAATTGCGGAGTTTTTCTTTGTTTATCGTCTTATGGATTATAAAGCGCCGGAGGAATAAATTTCTGCCTTTTAAATGGCAGTTAAGCTTATTGTATGCACAGAAATGCCGAATAATACTTTTTGGCCATGCTCAGAAACAACTATCCGAGATATTTCTGCAACACCTTAACCAGCTGTTCAGTACGTATAGGTTTTGCAAGGTAATCCACGCAACCGGCTTCTTTGCATTTTTGGGACTGGCCCGACATTGCGTAGGCAGTTTGCGCCACCACGGGTATTTCCGGCTTTATTTTCAATATTTCACGGGTTGCTGTATAACCGTCCATCTCGGGCAGTTGAATGTCCATTAAAATCAAATCGAAATACTCATTGCGCACTGCTTCTACAGCTTCTATACCACTGACAGCATGCTGCACTTCCACTTTATTTTTACGGAGTGCGGTTTTCAGAAAAACAAAATTCGACATTACATCTTCGACAATGAGTATTTTCTTTCCTTCGAAAATCACCGGGCCTTCTTGTGGCTTTTGCGTTTGGGTTTGCTTGTCTTGCAAAGGGATAAAGCCATTATGCGGATGCGTAAAGCTGAAACAGCTTCCTTTTCCCATTTCGGATTCGGCCCATATTCGTCCGCCCAGCAATTCGACAATACTTTTGGAAATGGTCAGCCCTAATCCTGCGCCGCCTGTATTTCTTCCCAAAGTTTCTTCTACCTGACGGAACCGTGTAAAAATCATCTCCAGTTTTTCGGCCGGTATTCCCGTGCCCGTATCGGTCACATGAAAAGTAAGCTCATTGGTTTTTTGTTCTTCAATACGGATTTCGATAAAGCCTTTATCAGTAAATTTTACGGCATTTGTGAGCAGGTTGATCAAAACCTGCCTGAGGCGGTACCGGTCTGTTTCAAAATGCAGTTTTTTAAGATGTGGCGGTATCTGTAAACGCAGTTCGATATGCTTTTTGTTTCGTCGGTCAAAATCTTGGCGGCAAGTAGCATAAACATCATCAAGGATTTCGCCCAGTTCTTCTTCTGATTTTATTAGTTTCACCTGTCCGGCTTCTATTTTGGCAACATCAATAATATCATCGATAAGCTTCATGAGGCTTTGGCCGTTTTTGGTGATAATATCGAGTGATTGATCCCGGGATTCTTTATCCAGTCCATCGTCGCGCAGCAATTCGGAAAATCCAAGGATAGCATTCATGGGCGTACGGATTTCGTGGCTCATATTGGCCAGGAAAACTGTTTTCAGTTTATCGGCTTCGGTGGCCTGGTCTCGGGCAGATTTCAACTGCTCTTCATATAATTTCAAACTGGTGATATCCTGAAAATTACAGGTGATAATATCGTGATCAATCAAGTTCACCTTGAGGAGGCTCTTTACAATAGGGAATTCATTACCATCGCGGTTTTTCAAGACTGATTCAATATTGTTTTTACCTTGATTGAGGCTATCGGCCCAAATTAACTCTTCTTTGCTCAAATTGGTTATTTGCACTACCTTCATCCCGAGAAGTTCGGCTTTTGAATAATTCGTCAATTCGCTCAATGCATCATTAGCATCAACAATATCATAATCCTTATTGTACGCAAAACTGCCACCGGGCAGGTTATTGAAAAGGTCGCGCCAGCGTTTCTCTTCTTCCCTTAGCAGCTGTTCGGCTTTTTTGCGTTCGCTGATATCGCGATATACCCAATAAATCCCAATAGTATTATTCTTGATACGAATAGGGGTACTTACAACAGAGACTTCTATCAGTCGTCCTTCTTTATGGCTTCTTTTGGTTTCGTTTTGAATGGATTTTCCTTTTACTGCCTGATTGAAATAATTAATGGATTCCTCTTTTAAGCTGTCTGAAACCAATAACGATTTTAAGTTTTTCCCAACAGCATCTTCCCCATACCCAAAAATATCAGTAAACGCCTGATTCACTTTATGGATAATGCCATTGGAATCCGTAAGGGCAATCCCATCGGGATTATGCAAAAAAAGCTGTTCAAAACGTACTTTTTGCAATTCCAGTGCTTTTTGGGCTTCGCTACGTTCGGAAATTACCTGGTTCAATGAACTGGCCATTGTATTATACTCCGAAAAGAGATAATCATTTTTCGCAGTAGGCTTCCCTGCCAATATAGCATTTTGAAAACTATGTATCAGGCTCGAAAAATTCTCTCTCATTAAAGTGGTTGTCCGCTGGAGCAGCAAATACACACCAATCCATGTCAGGACCAGGATAAAAATGATCTCCATAATCTGGATCAATGTCTTGCTCATTAATTCCTGGCGTTCATTATCGACTAATTGCTGAATATCATCAACATAAACGCCTGCCCCAATCATCCACTGCCATTTGGGATAACCGGCTATATATGATATTTTCGGTGCTATTATGTCGCTGTTTCTTTTTTTCCAGCTATACTCAATAAAGCCGCCTCCTTCGGGTGTATTTACAATTTTATATTCTTCCTGAATTACTTTAACACCATTAGGGTCCGTAACATCCCAAACATATGCACCCCTTTTCAGCTTATCGGAGTCGATTATTACAGCATACCCATCATAGGTGTTTACAAAAATGTATCCTTCTTCGCCAAATTTTGTGCGGCTTATTTTTTCGATGACTTCTTCCTGCACATCCGCCTCAATATTATCCATGTATTCGCCAGTGCCAATATACCAGTTAAAGGGTTCGAACAATTTTACAAAAGAGGTTTTTGGGTATAATGAATCCGGGTTTCCGTTGGGTTTTGGCCAATAATCCAAAATAAAGCCTTCCCCTTTTGTACTTACAATATTAATTTCATCGCGAATTACATAATTGCCATGCCCGTCCTGAAGGTCAATAATATTTTTTCCTTCAAATTCGGGGAAAACAGGATGCAAGATTTCAACACCTTTCAGTGATGTCGCAAAGAAATAACCCCTTCCATTAAGGAAGCGGACAGGACGCAAAGCCTGTTTTATCATTTCTTTTATTTCATCATCGGATCGTTTTCCTTTATTGGTCTGATATAAGCTGTTGGCAATAGACCATGCTTCATAAACACGGCTTTTGAGCTCATTTTTCATCCGACCTTCGACGGACTGAGCGGCAATATTGATATAACTGAGTGTGTTATCTACCTGACTTTTGAGGATTTGCTTCTGATCCCGGAAATACTCTTCTTTAATGCTTTCAGCGTTTTCAGAAAAATCGCTCCATTCGCGGATCAACCAATACGCGCCCATAGCCCCTATTGCTATTGACACCATAAGCAGGCTGTTGGTAATATATGCCCTGCTGATCGACCTTCCCTTTTTTTGCCTGAAGAGTTTCATTGCCCTTTAGAATTAAGCTACGAACTGCATAAAGGTAGTAAAATTAGCTGAAACAATATTGGGCACGGGCTCACTTTTTGGCAAGGGAGTATAAGTTTTGAGCCGGTATTAACACCAAAAAAGGAAGGAATTTATGTGCTTTGGTCGATAAACGACAATGCAGGCATATGGATAATTAGCAGGAAAAGAACTTTTCCCAAGCTACACTTTTCGGGCGAACCTTATTTCAGGAACATGATTTTTGTTACCATGGTTTCTTCACCTTCCTGATCGGTAATAAACACCAGGTAAACACCGGTATGCACGTCATCGCCATTCATTGTTTTTCCGTTCCAAACGGCCTGTCCACCTTCGGCACGACCTGAATAAACCAGGTTTCCGCTGATGTCGGTTATTTTTATATAAGCATTTTCAACAAGCCCTTTTACCGCAATGGATCCGGCATAGCCGATATTCACAGGGTTCGGATAAGCATAAACATTTTCATTGGTATCACCGCCTTCGGTTGCTTTGGCTTTATAACTGATAATTCCTTTATCGGTGGCGATATAAACTTCACCGTTTTCGCCGTTTATGGCAATATCAACAATAGAATTTGAGAAAAGCGGGCTGTTTTCGGCAGTAAAATGATGGATTTGTTCGGTGCCATCTGCCGAAAGCAAAAAGACGCCCGAGCGGTCGGTTCCGATCCATTTCTGGTTGTTTCCATCAACACATATTGAAGTAATAACTTCTGTTTCGAGCAAATACTGCACATATCCTTCCCATTCAACTTTAATGCGCTGGGCATCATAATCTCCGCCTTGGAAAACATTCCACGGGCTATAAATTACTGCAATACCTTCATCAGTTCCCAACCAGATTTCCCCGTCTTTATCTTCTTCAATGGCATAAACTTTATTTCCGGGGATATTTCCGTTGCCTGTGCTGCTGGTAAGAATTTTGGATTGGTTCCCAACAGGCTGCGATTCATCAAAAACCAATACGGAATGATCGGCACGCATCCGAATCCATTTCTGGTCATTTTGATCGATGATCAGCTTATCAACATCAATATTACTTGCGGAACCACCCAGGTTGTATGCCTGCCAGGTTCCATCTGTTTTCAGCACAGAAAGGATGTTCGTTGTGCTTGTATTGACAGCCCAGAGGTTTCCTTCAATATCGAAGGCGAGCCCGCCAACGGCCACAAAAGATTCCCAAGAAGGCATTCCGGCAAGACTACTGTTATTTGAGTAATATACGTTGGTTACTTCTCCATTTTCGAACTGCATAATGCCTTTGCCCCAGGTTCCGATATAGGTTTTATTTTGCGCCGGATTAGTTGCCGCAACAACGGGATCGGTAATGCTGTCAAAAGCAGAAGTGTTTGTTTTATTGTAATTGTCCCAGCTTGTGCCATCAAAATGATAGACCCCTTCTCCCTGATAAAGGTTGCCCCATTGCGCATTATGGCCACCGGAAGAAACCCACAGGCCGGCAGAAGTATATTCCATTGAAAACACTTTTTGGCTGTACGGGCCGTTTGGCGCAATAAACTCACCATAACCTCCTCCTTCGCTAACTTTAACCAAACCGCTGTTATGATTGGAAACCCAAACAAATTTATTGCTCATTTCGGCATCGCGCGGATAAATAGCCCGCCCTGACGGTTTTCCAATAGTATATTCCTGCTCTAAGTTGCTGTTGATAACCCGTACCTGAAACGAAAAAGAAATCAATAAATGATCTTCCGAAACACCCATAGAGTAGCAGGAATAATTTGCCGCCGGCATAAAAGCCTCCCAGGTGTTAACCTCTAAGCTACGCCTGAAAATGGTATCATGCGTGAAATCTTCGTTTCCGGTGCTGGCAAAAAGATTGTTCTCAAAAAATACAATATTGCTCACAATATCATTCGGATAGGGATAAGTTGTGTCTTTTGACCAGTTTTCATAAAACGCCAGTTGCGGGTTTTCACGTTCCGCGGTATAAATACCGTCTTCCGTGGCAGCATAAAAAGAGTCTTCGCTTACGCACAGGCTGCGCACATCTAATTGTTTTCCTTCCGGCCCGATGTAATAAGTGTCATAAATCTCCTGACGGTCCATATCCAAAACCACAATTCCAAAACCACAGGAAAGATAAGCCAGGTTATCAATAAACATAATGTCGTTAATGGTCTTTTTTCCCAAAATCGAATATATTTTTATGTCCGGGATGTTCACAATACCATTAGGGGTAATCAGATCAATATCAGTATTTTGATAGGCAATCAGCAAAGTGTTGTTATAATCGTTATAACGGATTGTACTGATAAAACTTTCGCTCAGTCCATTAATTTTTGAATAGCGCTCTATACTGTTTTCTTCCGTATCATAAAAAAACAAACTATATGGTGTTGCGCTATAAACCCCATCAGGAGTAACGGCTACATTTGTACCTTCACGATAGGGCAAATAATCCCGCCATTGTCCGATTGCTACTTCTTGTGCGATTGCTGTAAATGATATCAGTAACGAAATAAGGGAGATAAATATGGATTTCATAAAAAAATATGTTTCATTTGAATAAAGCATTAACACTTCCGATAAGGAGCGCTTTGATGCTACAATTATACTAAGAAATAAACGGATTTTCGCTTTTTTATTGCATTGAAGGCCTGCTTTGGCCGTAAATTATTCAAGTTTAGCCCAAAGCTACAAAGAAAGGAAGCTTCTCCCCAATAAACATTACTGCCGGTTCTCTGTTTAAAGATCATGCCACAAAACAAAAATATCAGGAAACCGGCGCTGATTATGATGTTCATCAGTATCTCAATTATACTGCTGCATCAATCAATTCCGCATTCGCATGAGGAGGGAGCCGGTTATGACAGTACATTTTGGCAAAGCCCGGAAATGAATGCCGGTGCAACAGATGTTTTTGCGCATTTTAACCCCGGACCCGATCATCTTGAAGATATCCTGCCCGGCAACCCATCAATATTATCGGAACCGGACAAACAAAGCGCGCCCGATTTTTTATGCTTATTTTATATCTGTGAAAAAAATCCTCTGAAAAAATCAGGCTATGACACACATAAAACCCTGGTTCCTGCTGCTACTTTAAAAGGTATCCATCCTCTGTTACTCTGACCTAAGTGTAAATCTAAGCTTTCTTTTTCGTACCTTTATCACTAAATCATCAAAATTATGGCTGGGAAAATTATAAATTTCTCGCTCCAAAACAAGCTGCTTATACTATTGGCAACGGTTGCCATGACTTTTTGGGGCATTTACAACTTTTTTAACCTTCCGCTCGATGCGGTTCCGGATATCACCAACAACCAGGTTCAGGTCATTACCAGCGCCCCATCGCTGTCCCCTCAGGAAGTGGAGCAATTGATCACTTATCCTGTTGAAATTGCAATGGCCAACATCCAGGATGTTACGGAAATACGTTCGATAAGCCGATACGGTTTATCAGTAGTTACCATTGTTTTCAAAGACCGCATTGATCCTTATCTGGCACGGCAAATGGTAAGTGAACAAATTCAATTGGCCTCAGCCGAAATTCCCGAAGGATATGGCACGCCGGAGATGATGCCGGTCACTACCGGTTTGGGTGAAATTTATCAATATGTTATCCAGGCCGATGACGATTACAAAGATGTTTATACTGCCATGGATTTGCGCACCGTGCAGGACTGGATCGTAAAACGGAACCTGGCCGGAATTCCGGGTATTGTGGAAGTAAGCAGTTTTGGCGGTTTTTTAAAACAGTACGAAGTGAGCATTAAGCCGCGCAGGCTTGTCGATATGAACATCAGCCTGCTGGAAATTTACGATGCCCTGGAGCGCAACAACCAAAATTCAGGTGGAAGCTATATCGAAAAAGGGCCGGAAGCCTTTTATATCAGGGCAGAAGGCATGATCAAAAACCAGGACGACATCCACAATATTTTGGTAAAAACAGTAAACGGGCTGCCCATACTGATTGGCGATGTTGCCGAAGTAAATATCGGTGCCCCGCCCCGTTTTGGTGCCATGACCCGCAATGGGGAAGGCGAAGCCGTTGGTGGCATTACACTCATGCTCAAGGGTGCAAATTCCGCACAAACCCTCAAAAAAGTTAAAGAGCGCGTGGCCGAAGTCGAAAAAATGATGCCCGAAGGTTTGCACATCCATCCATACCTTGACCGCTCCGCACTGATTGACAAAACCATTGCAACGGTCAGCCGCAACCTCATCGAAGGCGGATTGATCGTGATTTTCATCCTCGTACTCCTTTTGGGGAATTTCCGTGCCGGACTAATTGTTGCTTCGGTAATTCCTTTATCCATGCTTTTTGCTTTTTCGATGATGAACCTTTTTGGTGTTTCCGCCAACCTGATGAGCTTAGGCGCCATCGATTTTGGTTTGATTGTGGACGGCTCGGTGATTGTTGTTGAAGGAATTATCCACCGGCTCCAAACCCACCTAAAGGGCAAAAAACCCAGTGGGGAAGAAATGAACAAAAACATCCTCATTGCCGGAATGTCAGTGGGCAAATCGGCTATTTTTGGGGTTTTGATCATCCTGATCGTGTATATCCCCATCCTCACGTTCACAGGCATTGAAGGCAAAATGTTTAAACCCATGGCGCAAACCGTCAGCTTCGCGCTAATCGGGGCACTGCTGCTTTCACTTACTTATGTTCCGGTAATGTCGCAAATGGTTTTGAAAAGAAAAGTGAATGCCGACAGCAAGATCAGCGCTTCAATTATTGGTTTTCTAAACCGCATGCACGAACCGGTCTTGCGCAAATCACTGCAAAAAAAATGGAGTGTCCTTATGATTGTGCTGGCAATACTTGCGGTCAGCTTCTGGTCGTTCAGCCGTATGGGAGGCGAGTTTATCCCCACACTGGAAGAAGGCGACCTGGCCGCGCAAATGACCCTTGCTCCCGGATCCTCACTGAAGCAAAGCGTGGCCACCACAACAGAAGCCGAAAAAATCCTGCTGGAAAATTTTCCTGAAGTAAAAGAGGTGGTCAGTAAAATCGGTACGGCAGAAGTCCCCACCGACCCTATGGCCATTGAAGATGCCGACATCATGATTATCATGAAACGTAAAGAGGAATGGACATCAGCCAAAACACGGGAAGAAATCGTAGAAAAAATGAAAGAAAAACTATCGGTTATTCCCGGTGCAGCATTTGAATTCCAACAACCCATTCAGCTTCGCTTCAATGAGCTGATGACCGGTGTAAAATCGGATGTAGCTGTCAAAATTTACGGCGAAGACCTGGATGTCCTTTTTGAAAAAGCACAGGATGCTGCTGCGATCATTCAGGAAATTGATGGCGCAGGAGATGTGCGCGTGGAACAAATTGTGGGCCTGCCACAAATTGTAATCCGCTACAAAAGGGACAAACTGGCTTTGTATGGTTTGAACATCAACGAATTAAACCAAATAATCCGCACCGCTTATGCCGGCCTGACCGCAGGCCATGTTTTTGAGGCAGAACGGCGTTTTGGGCTTGTTGTGCGCCTTTGCGAAGAATGCCGCAATCAGCTGAAAAGCCTGCAAAACCTGCGTGTAAACCGCTCAGGTGGCGAGCTGATCACATTGCAGCAGGTTGCGGATATCCGCTATGAAAACGGCCCCATGCAAATCAGCCGCGACAACACCAAAAGGCGTATCACTATTGGCATCAATATCAGGAAGCGCGATGTGGAATCCTTCGTTTTGGAAGCACAAAACAAACTGGATAAAAATCTCAGCCTGCCGCCGGGCTATTATACCACTTATGGCGGACAGTTTGAGAATTTGCAGGCCGCCCGCGAAAACTCCGCCATTGCCGTTCCCATAGCGCTTCTGGCCATATTTTTAATCCTGTTTTTCACATTCCACAGCTTACGCGAAGCCTTTATGGTGTTTACTGCCATTCCTCTGGCAGCAGTCGGCGGTATTTGGGCACTGCACCTGCGCGATATGCCCTTCAGTATTTCGGCGGGTGTTGGTTTTATTGCACTTTTTGGTGTGGCCGTGCTCAATGGAATTGTGCTCATATCCTATTACAACCAACTCGAAAAAGAAGGCATGGGCAATATTTATGAGCGGGTTATGAAAGGCACACGCCTCAGGTTGCGCCCGGTTGTAATGACGGCTTCTGTTGCTGCACTGGGATTCATCCCGATGGCGCTGAGCACCGCTCCGGGCGCAGAAGTGCAAAAACCTCTGGCTACCGTGGTAATCGGCGGGCTTGTTACTTCCACTTTCCTGACACTCGTGGTGCTGCCGGTTATTTATATACTCTTTCAATCATCTGCTGTTAAAAAAATAGCCAAACTGCCGCTAATTATACTGCCGGTATTGCTTGCCATGGGCACCGCTGCACAGGCACAAAACAGCAGGCAAGAGCTCATTGACCTGGCACGGGAAAACAATAATATGCTTAAGGTGGCAGCACTCCAAATTGAAAAAGCAGATCATCTCAAAGCCACTGCTTTTTCACTTCCGGCACCGGAAATAAGCTATGAAACCGGACAAATAAACAGCAGCCTGAATGATTATAATTTAAGGATCAGCCAGTCGTTTGATTTCCCCATGAGCTATATCAGCAAAGGCAAAATCCTAAAGAATGAAACTGAAATTGCCCAACTGGAGTACCTTCAGCTGCACAACAACATCATTAAAGAGCTGTTGACAAAATGGAATGAATACAACTACGCCATCGCCTATCACCACCTGCTGATGAAATTCGACAGTCTTGCTGAGCTCAGTGCAAAGGTTGCTGAAGAAAAAGCAAAGGCCGGTTTAATTCCTGAGCTGGATTACCTTTCGGCACAATCCGCAGCAATTAAAACAAAAAATCAATTGCTTGATAATGAAAGTGCTATAAATGTAGTGCTTGCAGATTTGCAACAAATTTGCGGAACAGACAGCCTGCCCGAAAGTATTGTACAGCCTGAAATTTTTCAGCCAATTGCACGGATACCGGAAGGCGGTTCCGAAAGCCCGGCAATGAAGGTTTCTGCAAAAAATATTGAAAAAAGCCAAAACCTGATCCATCAAAACAGCTGGGAAATGATGCCCTCTTTCCGCATTGGCTATTTCACGCAAAGCATTGACAAAACGAGCGGGTTTGCCGGCTGGGAATTTGGCATACAGCTTCCCATCTGGGCCTGGGACGGTTTGGCCAAAAGAAAAGCCTCTAAGCTGATGAAGGAACAATACGAACTGCAGCACTACAGCCTCCGGGAAAACGCCAAAAGAAAAAAACGGGTTTTTGAAGAACAAATCCGGATATCTGCGCAACAACTGCGCTTTTATGAAGAAAGCGTGCTGCCTTCCGGCAATCAGATATTCCAAAGTGCAGAAAATGCCCTTCGCGGAGAATCGGGCGAGTTGGGCACCTTCATTTTACAAAGCCGGCAAGCGCTGGAGCTTCAAACCGATTATCTGGATGCCATTAAAAAACACAATAAACTTATTATCGAATCAGGATTTATTAACGCCATAAATGAACTGGGTTATGTTTCAGAATAAATATTATCTCACATTAATTCTTGCTGCTTTTATTTTGAGCAGTTGCAACACGCCGCAGCCTGTTGAGGAAAATTCGGAAGAAAAGACCGAAAACAGGATTTTTATGAATAACGAGCAAATCAAAAATGCCAGTCTTCAATACGGTAAAGCGGAAATCCGAGCGGTTTCGGGCCATGTTCAGGCAAGGGGAAAAGTGATTTTGCCACCGCAAAATGAGGTACAGATCAGCGGGCTTTTCCCGGGGCGCCTCATCAGGCTTAAATCAATTCCGGGACAAAAGGTGAAACAAGGCGCTGTGCTGGCCTATATACAAAATCCCGAGATTATTGAAATGCAAAAACTATTTGCACAAAACTATTTTAAGCGCAAAAACCTGGCAATTGAAATTGCCGCAAAAGAGCAGCTCTCCGCGCAAAAAATGATTGCTAAAACAGAACTTGAAAGCTTGAAAAACCAATTTGCAGCCCTCAATATAATTTGTGAAGCAGAGGCCGAACAATTGCTGAGCCTGAATATTGATACTTCGGAATTGCTGGATGGAAATATTAAAGATGCCTACCCGCTTATCGCACATATTGGAGGAAAACTGCACATAAACGAAAACATCCAGTCGGGTGAATTTATAGAAAGTGGCGAGGAAATATTTGAAATCCTGAACACCGAAGAAGTCCTGATTGAGCTTATGGTTTTTGAAAAAGACATCCACCTGATCCGTTTAGGCCAGCAGGTGAGCTTTAAACCCGGCAGCTCAGAAGAATCACAATTGATGGACGGGACTATTGAAACCATTGGCGCACAGGTAAATGAGCAAGACCGCACCGTGAAAGTCATTGTAAAAAGCAGCAATCCGGAAAACATTCTGCTGCCCGGCATGTTCGTATCCGCCAATATTCACTACGACCTTAAAGATCAGTTAAGTTTGGATGAAACGGCTTTTGTTTATTTCAAAGGCCACGAAACTGTTTTTTACACTTTGCCCGAATGGAAAGAACAGGACGGAAGCTGGTTTCAGTCATTAAAAATCAAAAAAGGCGATACCGAAGGAAAATATTCCGCTTTTGATTTCCTTGAAAAACCGCCGCAGAATGCTATATTTGTGGTGGACGGCGCTTATTTCATAAAATCGTCCTATTTGCTTAATGAAGAATAAACCTGATGATTTCTGAAAACAGGGAACTGGAATTGATCCTCAGCAATATGCAGTGCCAATGCTGTGTTCGGCTGCTGGAACTGTTGCTGGAAAAAGCCGGTGTGCAGGTTCTGCAGATCAAACTCGGATTTGTCCGGCTTGCTTTTGATGAAAGCATGATTTCAGAAAAAGAAATCATCAGCCTGATACAAAAAGAAGGTTTTGAGCCGGTAAAAGATCGCGAACAGCAATTGGTGGAACAGATCAAAACCACGGTACATGAGCTGGTGCATCTTACCACCGACAATGCAATGGTGCGCAATTCTGATTTCCTGGTGCAGAAATTCAATTTGTCCTATCAGTATATTTCTGCCATTTTCAGGAAAAAAGAAGATATTACACTGGAAAAATACATCATCCATCAAAAGATCCGAAAAGTTCAGGACATGATTATACGGGATGAAATGAGCCTGAGCGAAATTGCTTTTATAAATGGCTATAGCAGCGTACAATACCTCAGTACTCAGTTTAAAAGCATTTGCGGGATTTCCGTTTCTGATTTCAAAAAAGATCCGCTTAATTTTTTGAATAAAAGCCTTTTATAAATGAAAACCAACTGGATTGAAAAGCTTGGCGATCATCTCGCGGCGCAAAAAGACGAAAGCAGGGCTGCCCAAATGAAAGCCTATCTGCGCGATCAGTTTGGCTTTTTTGGAATTAAGGCTCCTGAACGGCGGCTTTTGCAAAAAAATTTCCTGAAAGAGAACCCTTTCCCCTGCGATGAGCGCGAAAAGCTGATCCCTGCACTTTGGGCAAAAGCCGAAAGGGAATATCAGTACTTCGCCATGGAGTTGCATTTGCGTTGCAGGAAAAATTTTACTGTTGATGAAATTGCACTCATCAGGCACAGCATTGAGCAAAAAAGCTGGTGGGATACTGTAGATTACATTGCGGCCTGGACGCTGGGCGAATACATGAAACAATTTCCCGGACAAATAGAACCGGTTTGCAAAGAGTGGATGGCTTCCGGAAATTTTTGGCTGCAAAGAAGTTGCTTGTTGTTTCAGTTGAAATACAAAGACAAAACGGATTCGGAGCTGCTGTTCCGTCTGATTCGCGCATTGATGCACGAAAAGGAATTTTTTATCCGGAAGGCCATTGGCTGGTCGCTGCGGGAGTATGCCAAAACAAATCCCGCTATGGTTATGGATTTTGTGGAAAATCATCCCTTGCAGCCTCTGAGCAAAAAAGAAGCTTTGAAAAACATCAAAAGCTGACCTCCTGTCATTTAGCAGAAAACCAGCCGGTTATTAAAGCTGAATCTAAATTATGGCTGATAATCATCGCGCCGGCATTGCTGTTCTTTAAAAAAATCTAATTTTGCCGTTAATGAATTAACAAACAAATTAACTGCAGAAATGAAAAGAATTCTGGTCATTGGTTCTTTGGGGCAAATCGGCTCCGAACTTGTGGTTGAGCTACGCAAACGTTATGGCGCCAATAACGTTATTGCCAGCGATATGCGCCTTACGAGCGGTGCTGCCCATGCAATTGACGGCCCGATGGAATGTATTGATGTTACGAACGGCCCTAGGATTGCAGAAATAGTGAAAAAATACAAAATCGATACGATTTACAACCTTGCCGCCCTTTTGTCGGCTGTTGCCGAAGAGCGCCCTCAATCGGCATGGCATGTAGGTATCAATGGCGTTTTCAATGTTTTGGAAGTAGCACGCGAAAACAATTGTGCGGTATTTTTTCCAAGCTCTATCGGTGCTTTTGGAAGCTCCACCCCTCTTGATAACACTCCTCAGGACACGATCCAGCGCCCCGGCACCATGTACGGTGTCACCAAAGTTTCGGGCGAACTGCTGAGCGATTATTATTTCAAGCGTTTTGGTGTGGACACACGCGGCGTCCGTTACCCTGGGATTATCTCCAATGTAACACTGCCCGGTGGCGGTACAACCGATTATGCCGTAGAGATTTATTACGATGCCATTAAGCACGGCAAATTTACCTGCCCGCTCCCTGCCGATGCACAACTCGATATGATGTATATGCCCGATGCAATTGATGCCGCCATCAACTTAATGGAAGCTGACCCGTCGAAACTCAAGCACCGCAACTGCTTCAACATCACAGCCATGAGCCTCAACCCGGAAATAATGAGGGAATCTGTGAAAAAATTCCTGCCCGGCTTTGAAATGGATTATGATGTAGATGATGTGAAAAAAGGCATTGCAGCAAGCTGGCCAAACAAAATGGACGATACGGCTGCACGTGAAGAATGGGGCTGGAATCCAAAATGGGACCTCGACCGCATGACCGAAGATATGCTGAAAGTCATAGGAGAAAAACATAAAAAAGGACTGATTTAACAATCAATTTCCTTCATCAAAAAAGGCTGCTCCGTAGAAATGAAGCAGCCTTTTTATTTATAGGTTGTTTTCGTTTCTATTCATCACGGTGGATGATAAACAAACCACCAATACCATTCGCCAGGAAGATATAATCATTTCCTCCGGCTGTAACAAAATTTGCAGAGCCGTCGAACTGGTAATTTCCGATTAGTTCGAGGTCGGATTTATTCAAAAGGTATAAACCGCCGGCTCCATTTGCGAGATAAATAAGGTCGTCGTCTGAATCAACACCATTGCTGTTTCCCTGTTCAGGATCATAAGAAAGCACCGGGCCGTTCAGATCACTTGCGTTATAAACTTTCAAACCAGCTTCGCCACAGGCTACATAGGCGCGGTCGTTATCGAGATGAACAACCGATTTTCCGTCGCGCGGCTCAATGCTTCCAATATTTTCAGAAAAATCCGGACTTGAAAAACCGGGGTCTGCCTGAGGATAATGATATAATGTTGCCTCAGTTTCAGATGCAGTAAGGCTGACAATATTATTCCCATTTGCACTCAGGTATTTTGCAAAAGCCAGCGGGGTATAATCCAGTAAGTTTTTTGTTTCATAGTCCAGCACTGTAATCCCGCCATCGCTACCGGTTACGGCAATAAGTGATGTTCCGTCTTTTTGCACCGAGTTCCCTGAATATCCGCTCAGGTCAACAATCAGGTCGATAAAGGGATCCACCATAAGGTTATCTTCCAACGTTAGTTCGGCAAGAATAGCCGGGCTAAAAATTTCTTCGGATGTGCTGAGCTTTTGTGATCCCATTACCCACATTTTGCGTGTATTTCCGTTGGTAACATCATCCAGCTTCAGCTCATTAAAATCAAAATTGTTTGATGTTAGCTGCTGAAGGATAACCGGCTGGTCATTTTCATTAAGCTCAATAATTTCAATGGCCGCACCATAAGGATCGCCGTGCAAATGGTAGGACACATAGGCCAGATCGCCAATGATCTGCACACTTGTTGCGCTGAGGTTATTTCCTTCAAGGGTAATCGGGGGCACATTGGCAACCAGGGTAAACTGCGGTTCAAGCGGTTCGCCATGACCGGGATTGCATTCCGTTGGCGGAATATATGCAGTGCAATAACTCACCTGCGGGCCAACACTTCCACCCCAATCTGTTACGCCATTGGGACAACAAAGGTCAATTTTTCCGGCAACATCCCCGCCATTCATCGCAAGCTGGTTCGTAGCTTCAATCATGGCATAATCGCCGTCATTATTATAAATATCACCAACAACATTGATTTTGTAGCAGGAAAGCAAAGCCCCGCCCTTCATTTCAATTTCGGAGTTGTTGTTCAGGTAAACATCACCGCCAACCTCAATATAGGATTCATTGATGAGCGTGTTATCGATTGTGAAATTTGCACCAATAGTTAATGTACATGTATTGATCAGGCTGGCGCTGTTGTTCAGGCTTAACTGGCCTCCAACATTAAGTGTTCCGTGATTCTCCACACGGTCATTTATTGACAAACCATTCGTAATGGACATATTCCCTGCATTATAAAGGACTCCCTGTGCACTGGTTGAAACCGATGCAAAAGCCACAGTACTGTGGTTTTCAAATTGCCCTTTAACATCCATACTGGCCCATGAAGGCAGGTCGAGGGTTCCGTAAACAGCAAATGTCAGTTGCGGATCAATATAAATGCTGTTGGCAGAATACGTTCCGGTTTGGTTTACAACAATGGTACCGTTTCCGGTAGAGATATAGCTCACATTTGCCGTACCGCAAACCGAGAGCGTTCCGCCCTGCATCTTCAACCCTCCGGTAAATACACCGGTTTCGGTAATACAAACCGTTTCACCGTTTTTGATTTTCAGTTCCCCGCTGTAAGTATCGTTGATGACCATGGTGCAGCCGGTGGCGCAGTCCATTTCAGGCGTTGGAATAATTGGATCAATATCCAAAGTAGATTTTTGCCCACCGCTATCTCCTCCTATATCGAGGGGCTCGTTGATGTAGGTAATACGTTTGGAAAGCTCAGCCGAATTGTCATTTACAGTCAAAAAAGGCTCTTCCGGCTCTTCGGGGCGGTCTTTTACGCAGGACGAAAACACAAGGCTTCCTGCTGTTACGAATAATAAATAAAACAATATCCTTCTCATAAGCTGCTATTTTTTTTCAAATATAATAGAATTCAACACCTTATCAAACAGATAATTGCTAAGTGTATAGATTTTTTTGGAAAGTGTTCAAATATTTGTTGCTATCGGAAAAAAGCAAGTACTTGTTCCGACACAAAATCAACATCAGCCGGTTGAAGGTCATTATAAAAAGGCAGCCTGATGATGGTGTCTGAGAAACGGACTGCGTTGTTTAATTCCCTGCCGGAATATTGATCCCGGTAGAATTTACTCAGATGAAGCGGTAAATAATGGAAAACAGCATGAACCCCTTTCTTCCGTAAAAAACCAATGAGTTTATCGCGTTGTTTTTTGCTTTTACAAACGAGGTAAAACATATTGCCGTTGCGGGTGGCGTATTCGGGCAGTGCAGGGATTTCAAAAAAACCTTTCTCTGCAAGCGGCCTCAGGTTTTCTAAGTAGCGCTCTTCAACGGCTTTTCGTTTCTGTTGGATAAAATCCTTATCTTCAAGCTGCGCAAAGAGGAAGGCCGCAACCATTTCGGGTGGCAGGAAAGACGAACCCAGATCGACCCATTCGTATTTGGCTACATCGCCACGGGCAAAAGCAGCACGGTTTGTTCCTTTTTCCCAAAGAATCTCTGCGCGTTCGGCAAATGCGCCTTCATTTATGGCCAGCATCCCTCCTTCTCCGGAGATGATATTTTTGGTTTCATGAAAACTGAAAGTACCCAGGTGCCCGATACTTCCCAGAGGTTTTTCTTTGTAAAAGCTGTCAAAAGCATGGGCAGCATCCTCAATTACCATAATTCCATACTGACCGGCCAGTTCCATAATCCGGTCCATATCGCATGCAAGGCCGCCGTAATGCACAACCAGGATTGCTTTGGTTTTCGGGCTGATCAGTTCGGCAATATGGTCGGGATCAATATTGGGATGATGCGGCAATGAATCGGCAAAAACAACTTTCGCCCCGCGCAGCACAAAAGCCACAGCCGAAGAAACAAAAGTATATGAAGGCACAATAACCTCATCGCCCGGCTCTATTCGTGCCAAGAGTGCTGCCATTTCCAGGGCATCGGTGCAGCTGGTTGTTAAAAGGCATTTTTTGAAGCCCTTGCTTTCAAACCATTGATGGCATTTTTTGGTAAATTCTCCATTGCCACTTAGCTTGCCCAAGCTTGCTCCAAGCGTCATATTATGCGCTTCGCGGCCGGTAAAATAGGGTTTGTTGAAAGGAATGATCGGGTTCATAATAAATTTTTACTATGCGAAGGTAATCAATCCATTGAATTTAAAGCAAACAGACCTTAAATTCCATTGCAGGTCTTATCTTTGCATCAAATCAGGCCAAAGTGAAAAACTATCTTAACGACATCATTAAAGTTTTCAGCAGCAATGTAGTGGCATTAATCTGTCAGGGGATAATGTATCTTTTGCTCACACGGCTGTTACTTCCGGAGGGTTACGGCATTTATATTTCCCTTTTGGTTGTGCCTTTAATTGCCGGCAGCCTGGTGCAAATGGGAATGACCCGCGCATCCATCGTGGAGCTTGGCCGTGGAGAAATACCGGAAAAGAAAATCATTTCCACGGTATTTAGTGTCTGGATTATCACCTCATCCACAGGTGTTATCCTCAGCGTTTTGATATACAAAACCCTGAGTAATCCTGATTTTTCCTTTTTGATGATTGTCCTTGCCCTGGTGTTGCTGCCGCTTTATCTTGGTGTTGCTTATGCCCGTGGGATCTATCTCGGCCAAAAAAAAATAAAAACATCCAACCGGCTTATCTGGGCACCATTTACACTGAACACCTTGTTTATTGCTGTTTTTAGCTGGCTGGCCGGATGGGGAATTACAGGCGCTGTTGCTGCTTTTGTTGTTAGTTATGCCATTGTTTTTATTGCTGCCTGGGCTGATATTGCCCGAAAACATCAACTGCGCATCCTTTTCGAAAAAGCCATTATCCGCAGGATGATTCGTTTGGGAGCCTTGTTTTCATTGGCCAACCTAACCTTTTTGCTGATTTATAAAATTGATATTGTTATCCTGCAAAAGATGCTGGATGCTGCCGAAGTTGGAATTTATTCATTGGCAGCATCTTTAATAGAGCAAATCTGGCTGATACCCCATGCCATTGGAATGGTCATTATGAGCTATGCCTCCGGTGATGCCGATACAGAGCGCAGCAAAAAGGAAACCCACCGGATGGTTCGACTGGGATTGATTGCCGGAACTTTAATTGCTTTGGCTCTTTGGTTTGTCATGCCTTGGGTCATTCCTTTTTTCTTTGGATCGGGTTTTGCTGAAAGTGCTCAAATAATGCGTCTTCTGAGCCCTGCAATTGTTATTTTTATTATTGCCCGTGTTTTGGAGAGTTATTTGGGCAGCCAGGCCAAACCACAATACGCAATATATGTTTTTGCACCAATAGTAGCACTCAATATCATATTAAATATCATATTAATACCCCTTTTAGGAATCAAAGGGGCTGCAGTGGCAACACTTATATGCTACAGTTTGGGGAGTATAATTTTTGTTGCTACATATTGCAAACAAAGCAATTCCCTGTTTTCGGATATCTTCTCTTTCAAAAAGAGCGATTTTATCAGACAAAAAAAATAGCGCCACAACATAATTAGAGTTTGTCTATAATGTCAGGAGTTTGCTCTATAAAGTTCAAATTCAAGGCGTGTGAAAAATCCAAACCGGATAATACTCAAGTATTTGAGGATTTGGATTTTGAGCAACAACGCAGAAGTTGGACTTTATAGACGAACTCTAATTAGAGTTCGTCTATAAAGTCGGGTTTCTGATTCAGAATGTTCGAGGTCGAGGCATTCGCAGGGCTGAAAACAAGTCATCCCGTACGTACGGGATGACTTGGTTTCAGAACAAGAATAACGCTGAGATCGGACATTATGGACAGAAACTAATTATACGTAAAAAGAATTCCCTGAACTTTCTTAAATTTGTTGCCTTAAGATCTTTATCTTTAATAAAAAATTTTTACAGGCTTCTCTTTAAAGGTCTTGGCAGTCAGAGGCTTCAATCACATAAATGACTGGTAAGCAATTTATTATGGCAATAAGTAATAATTTTTTCTTCATCATTGGCAGACCGCGTACAGGAACAACCCTGCTCCGAACACTTTTCGACGCACACCCCAATGTGCAAATCCCCATCGAATGCCCGTTTATGATCGGGATGCATAAGCGCTTTAAGAATGTGACGCATTGGGATACAAAAAAACTTACAGAATTTTATGAGGCTTTGTTCAGTTTTATGCATTTCGATGAATGGACGATTGACCGGGAAAAGTTAAAGGCCGATCTACTCCAAATGACTGGCAATCATGACTTTCAGGAACTCATCCACATTGTTTACGAGAACTATATCTCTTTTTACCCCAAAGAAGAAATTCTGATCACGGGCGACAAAAATCCATATTATACATTGCATGTCCGAAAGCTGATAAAGTTGTTTCCCGAAGCAAAATTCATTTTCATTGTACGCGATTACCGCGATCATTTTCAGTCGATGATGAAGCGTAATTTCGAAGCAGATATCCCTGCACTTATAGGATGGCGCTGGAAATATTATGTACGTGATATTGACCGTATCATGAAAAAAAATATAGACAAATGCCAATTGATCCGTTATGAGGATTTTGTTGAAAATCCCAACGGCCATATGAAAAGCTTCTCAGCATTTCTCGGCATTCCTTATCAGGAAAATATATTCGATTTTTATAAATCCCATGCTACTGCCCGGCTTATCCACTCCGAAGAAGTAAGAAAAAACCATATGAGCCTGATAAACCCTGTAAATAAAACCAGGATTGGCTTGTGGAAAAAAGATCTCAGTCCGCAACAAATCAAGGCTTTAGAATGCTCCGTCGGGAAATGGGGCTTGAAATATGGCTACCAAAAATCAGAAAAATGCAATGCATTGGATCATATCAAGGTTTTTCCTGTTCTGGTTTATGGAAGGTTAATGTATGCTCTTATTAAAACCGGTGATTTATTTTCATGGAAACTTCAGCGAAAACTCCTGAAAAACCTTCAGTTTTTTTTAAAGGCTTACAACAAACTTTTTAAAAAATAAGGTGCCATCAGGATTGATCCATCCTGCGCACCATGTTGATGTGCTTCCTGCTGTACACCCTCTTCAACCATACCGGAAGGATTAAAGCGCCAATAAACAAATAGGGATAATAGCTCATCAGGCGCCAAAGCAGTGCCAGAGCAGCAGAAGCTCCGGTCGGGATAAACTCTCCAAGAAAATCAGAGAAAATAAGCTCGGCAATGCCACTGCCTCCGGGTGTGGGGCTGATCAGCATAATTACCCACATGATCAACTGTTTGGCATAGATCAGGAAATGCTGGCCAACAGGTGTTACGGTCATAATCAGGAAATTCACCACCCAAAAACGTGCAGTCCAGCTAAAGAATGTGGCCAGATAAGCTTTCAGCCAAAAAGAAAACGGCTTGCCTTTCAGTTCTTTTGATGTGGTAATAATTTCATCACCGGTTTCGCCGGCTTTCTGGCGCCATTTCCTTAAAAAAGGTATTTTGAAAATCCACAGCAACAACCATTTTAAACCCCGCGGCCTGAAAAAGATCCCATAGCTGATAATCGTAATCAACACAAGAATAAAAGCATAGCCGATCAGGAAAATTCCCAGCGCGCCAAATTCTGTATTAAAAAGGTGAAAGCTTCTGTTGGCATCAAATAAAACAGAGGTTCCTGCCAGTAAAAATATTATGGGCACCATGGTCACATAAAAAAGCTCATCGAGAAAAGCTGTAATCAGCACAATGGCGGTAGCCCTTCCGGTTTTGATGCCTTCGCGGGCCACGATAAACATAGCTACAGCCGAACCTCCAACAATGGATGGCGTAACCGAAGAGGCAAATTCCCAAAGCATAATGACATCAAAGGAACGCCGCCAGCACAATTGCTTGTCGGTAAGCAGCCGGATGCGGTACATATAACCCAAATCGCGCACGGCCATCAGCAGCAAAGCAACAAAAAGCCAAAGGAAACTGTACGGAGTCCAGCGGATGTTTTCCAAAGTTTTGCTGTCGAAACTGTCCACAAACATCCAGGTAGCCACACCCAAACCAATTAGGATAGGCCAAATGATCCGTTTAAAACTGAATATTGAGAGTATTCGCTGACGTTCTCTCGACATGCTTTAATTTTAATAATTAAGTTCGCAAAGTTAGCATTAACCTTCATAACTTACAAAATGTTCAATGTCTCTGTTTAGCCTACAGATATAGCTCCTTTCTGGCTGTATTAGCATGGAAAAAAACTTTACCCGCTCTATTCAAAAAACGCAAACAACATTTTGTAGGCAGCTATAAATTTGATGTTTACTGATTTTATATCCTAAAATTAAATTTGTGGTTCTACTAGAAATTTCGTGGAAAAACAAAAGCTAAATCTGCAACAGGTTCCTTCTTCCGATGGCTCCCGGAATTCCCCATGCATGGTCACATCCCCCTTTAACAAACGCTCATCAAGGTCTTCGGGCGTGTTCCCTGAGCGGCCTGTGCTGAGCGAAGCCGAAGGGAGCCGAGAAGCCGCCTTTGCCCAAATAGTTAATAAACAGTCATCCCGTACAAACGGTAAGTTTTTAATATTGCTATTGGCTCCTTTTTCTTGAAATTTTGTACATCTTTTCTGAAATTTCATAATGCCTGCACGAAAAAGTTTCTTCAAATTTGTTGACATGAAAGTAAGTGTCCGCGACCCACTTCCCGATATTTTAAAGGGAGTAGCCGTTCTTCTGATGATACAGGTACACCTGACCGAATTATTCGGTAAAGAATTATTTTATGAAAGCATTGGTGGAAAGATATCCCTCTTTCTTGGAGGCTTTCCGGCAGCACCCCTTTTTATGTTTATTATGGGATATTATGCCTTCAAAGCATCATCTGGCAAAAGCTTTAAGCGCGCCGGCCTGATTTTCCTACTGGGTCTTATCCTAAATATTTTATTGAATATCAGTTTGTTTAGCCAGATGATAAGAGGGAATATCGAACATTATTTCTGTGCATATATTTTTGGTATTGATATTCTTTACCTGGCTGCCTTATCATTATTTATCCTCGCTGTGATTTCCCGCTATTTTAAAAATAAAGGAAGATTAATTTTCCTGCTTTCTATCCTTGCAGCAAGTCTGCCACTTATTTTACCGGAAGCGCCAAAACGGATGCCCTTCCTTTTGTTATTGCTTTCTTTAGTGGAAAAGGAATCTGGTGGAGTTATTTCCCGCTGTTTCCCTGGCTGGCCTATCCCCTTGCAGGATATGCACTCCATGCCTTACAGAGGAATAATGCTGATTATTTGAGGAAAACAGAATCCCGGTTTATCTCCCGGTTTCTGCTAGGGGCAATATTCATCTCCGGAAGCTGGTATGGATGGAAAACCAGCATCAATCTATCAGATTATTATCATCATTCGCTTATCTTTTTCATTTGGGCACTTTCGGCTATGTATTGGTGGTATAAACTCTGGAAACAGCTGCTGGCTTTCTGGCCGGAGATCAGTGCCATGGCCTGGTATGGTAAAAATGTAACCGCCTTTTATGTAGTGCAATGGGTTATCATCGGCAATATCGCTACCTGGGTTTATAAAACGCAGTCGTGGCAGTTTTTGATAATCTGGTTTATTGTGGTTTTAATTGTGAGTACTCAGTTGGTGCGGCTGTATTTGTTTTTACTAAAGCCGAAAGCCTGAAAGCCCCAACTAAGGAAAAACAATCCGAAACTCTGTAATCCCGTCTTCTCGGCTGCATAAACCAAAAGTACAGCCGTGTTTGCTCAGCACTTCCCGCGTAAGCGTGAGGCCGATGCCCTGGCCACTGGTTTTGGTAGTAAAAAAAGGAGCAAACAAACGGCTTTGTATTTTCTCCGAAATGGCTTCCCCATTATTTTCGATCAATAGGATGCGCTTTGATGCCTCGAAAGAAATCCGGATAAAGCCATCAGAGCCAATGGCTTCCATGGCGTTTTTCAGGATATTGGTCAAAACCAGCTCCATCTGTCCGGCATCACACAATATTTGCGCTTCATCTGGCTTTATTTCAGATTTGAGGCTGATATTTCGTTGTTTTAACTGCATCTGCTGAAAAATCAATACCTGATCAAAAATCTCTTTTACTGATACCTTTGCCAAAACAGGATCCGGGAGCTTGACCAGATCGGCATACCGGCGGGTAAAACTGCCCAGCTTGCCCAGGCGCTCCTGAGCTATTTGCAGCGCTTCGGTATATACCTCAGCCTGATCCTGCTTTTGGATAAACTGCACCGTAGAATCTATAATGGAATTCACTGCGCCAATGCTGTTGTTCACTTCATGCGCCATCATACGGATGACTTTCTCATAAGATTGCCATTCTGCCTTAAGCAGCTCATTGCTGAACTCCTGAATCATAAAGAAGTCCTGTTTTACTCCTCGGTCGATCAGGAATGAGCGGTGGCATTTGTACTGTCGGGCTCCGTGAACCTGCAGTGTTTCTGTGCCGGCCTCTTTAATTTTTGACAGCGCCCCGGCCCATGGAGCAGGCAGGGATTTCAAATCCTCAGGGAGCTTATTTTCCTCCCCGATATTCAGGATATGCCTTGCGCTTGGATTAATATTTGAGATGCTTCCGTTTTTGTTCAGGATAATGATCCCGGCAGGTGAGGCAGAAATAAGCTTTTCCAGAAAAAAATTCTTTTCCGAATTATGTGCCCTTTCGAGGCGCAGTTGCTCAATCATGCGATTATATACATCAATCAAAGCATCCAGTTCCTTTTGCCCAACGGGAAGAAATTTAATGCTGAAATCGCGGTCGGAGATACTGCTGATCCCTGCATCCAAAAGCTTAAAAGGTTTGAAAATCCTGCGGTACATCAGATAAAACAGGAATGCCGCAAAAACAACAATGATCTCAGCAGCGATGAAAGCATATTTATTGTGCGGATAGATGAACAATGCCACGATAATGAGCACAATAATGATCAGGCTGCTAAAAAGGATGTATTTGGTTTTCAGTTTCATGCAGCAGGATCAGTGTTCGTAGGGGATTCCATGTTTTTCAAAACGGCGGTATAAAGCGCCACGACTCAGTCCCAGGGCTTTCGCAACTTTTGAGATATTGCCCTTGTAGCGTTCCATGGTTTTTATGATCATCTCTTTTTCCATTTCTTCCAGAGTCAGGCTGCCCGGCTCGGGCAAACCCTCTTTATTTTCCTGCCGCACAGGTTCTTCCAGTGCTTTCTCAAAATCGGATATACCCAGATGGTCTTTTCCGCTCAGCAACCATGTGCGTTCCACCAGGTTTTTCATTTCGCGGATGTTGCCGCTAAAGCGCAGGTTTTGCATCCAGCGGAGACAGGCTTCATCAATACCTACATCTCCGGCATCATATTGGTTTTTAAGACGCTGCAAAAAATGCTGCGTCAGGAGGCTTATGTCGCCTTCACGTTCGCGAAGGGGCGGCAGTTCGAGGCTGATCAGGTTGATGCGATAAAAAAGGTCTTCGCGGAAGCTGCCTTTTTGTACCATTTCCCTGAGCTTGCAATTGGTGGCACAAATCACACGTACATCGGCTTTATAGGTTTTTGAATCGCCCAGTGGCTGATAAACCCGGTCTTGCAAAACGCGCAGGAGCTTCACCTGTGCTGCTTTATCGAGATCACCTATTTCATCAAGAAAAATCGTGCCTTTATGCGCCATTTCAAATCGGCCTTTGCGGTCGGCATAGGCATCGGTAAAGGCGCCTTTTTTATGGCCAAACATTTCGCTTTCGAAAAGGCTGGAAGAAATGCCGCCGAGGTTTACTTTTACAAAGGCTTCATTTTTCCGCATGCTGTTGTTATGGATGGCCTCAGCGATCAGTTCTTTGCCGGTGCCGCTTTCGCCCAAAATCAGCACCGGGGCATCGGTGCGGCTTACGCGGCCAATGGTTTGAAGGATTTGGAGCAGCCCGGGGCTTTCGCCAATGATGCCTTTAAAATTAAAACGCTCATCCAGCTCTTTTCTCTTCATGCCCGTCTGCGAAACCCCTTCCTTTGTCTGAAGCTCAATGGCGGTTTCGATTGTTTGCAACAGAGCCTGATTGTCCCAGGGTTTGCTCACAAAGTCAAAAGCACCTCTGCGCATACCTTCCACAGCAAGTGCAATAGATCCCCAGGCAGTAATCAGGATAACGGGGCTCTTGATTTCTTCTTTTTGGATCAGGTCCAGAAAAGCCAGACCTTCTGAACCTGTAGTGGAATTGCCAAAATTCATATCCAGAAGTATGGCTTCGGCCTTTTCTTTGCGCACAGTGGGCAGTGCTTCATCCGGATGGGAAAAGCATTTTGCTTCCTTTCCTGCCTGCATCAGCATAAGGCGGATTGAAGACTGAACAGCCCTGTCGTCGTCAATTACAATTATCATATCTTTAGCGAATCTACTAATTATACCTGATAAAACCATAGCGATTGTGAGTATCGAATACCCTTTGCTTCTTTCCTCTTTTTCCTTTTGTCTTAGATACAAAAGGAACAAAAAATCAAGTCAAAACAAAGCTTCTATCCGCTCTTCCAGACGCTAAGAATTCTAAATCAAAGTAGTGCTTCATACTTCAGCAAAGCTTACGCCCTTTGAGAGAATTCTAAGCGTCTGAAATTCACCCTCATCCGGCCCGCCTTTCGGCAGGCTCAAGAACCACTGTTTTGACTGGCCGACCCGCGGTCTGATCGATGAAGATTTTCGTTTAGACCAGGATATGGTGGTTAATCACATCTTCAGCATTTGAGTTTTCCATAAAATCTGTACCATAAACCTATTATTTTATTAAGTTGAATTACCACCAAGCGTTTATGCTTAAGCGCATTTCGCTTCTTTCTCCCGGCAATTAGAACATTATCAGTTTACCTGCATCCCATCAAACAAATGGATTACCCTATGTGTTTTTTTTGCCATTTGTTCGTCGTGGGTCACCATAATGATGGTGGTTTTATCTTCTTTGTTGAGGCGCATCAGGATATCCATAATTTCATTGCCCATTTTACTGTCGAGGTTTCCGGTGGGCTCATCGGCAAGAATGATGGATGGGCGGCCAATAATTGCACGGGCTATGGCAACACGCTGTTTCTGTCCGCCCGACAGCTGTGAGGGATAATGTTTGGCACGGGCACTAAGTCCCACTTTTTTAAGGGCTTCCAATGCGAGTTTGCGCCTTTCTTTTCCGCTGATGCCTTTTCGGTACAGCAGTGGAAGTTCCACATTATCAACTACCTGCAAATCATTGATCAGATGAAAGCTCTGAAAGATAAAGCCCAGGCTTTGGTTGCGGAACAGGGCCAGTTGCTTGCTGCTTTGCTCCATCATGGCTTTTCCGTCTATTTCCACTTCGCCTGCGGAAGGATTATCCAGCAGCCCGATGATATTCAGCAGGGTACTTTTCCCACATCCTGATGGCCCCATTACGGAAACAAATTCCTGATCATCGATTTGGAGGTTGATATTCTGAAGTGCCTGTGTTTCGATTTCTTCAGTTTGATAAACTTTGGCGATATTATTGAGTTTAATCATGATTTTATTCTTTTTCGGTTTATTTTTACTCGTCATGTAAAGCAGTGGCCGGATTAATGGCTGCGGCCTGAGCCGATGGAGCCAGTGCACAAAGTGCTACAAGTACATACATCAAAAGGGAGGAAATGCCTATTGCCTGCAGGTAGATGTGCAGTGGTATATCGAAAACCTGCAATAAAGGAAACTGAATGGCAATAATAATCCCAGGGATGATTCCGAGCGTGACAAGTGCCAGCATTTCAAAAATAAACTGTTTGTATATCAAAGATTTATGAGCACCTACTGCCATGCGCAATCCAATCTCGGCTTTGCGCAGTGAAATACTGTACCAAAGCAATCCAAAAAGACCGAAAAGCACATTCGACAGCACAAAAAGAACCACAATGGCAATGATAATTATTGGGGTCCATGTTCTTTTCATATAAGCATGATGCAAATCTTCCAAAGTAGTGATGTCGATAACCCAATCGGGAAATTTGGTTTTTAAAAGTCCAATAAGATTGGCTTCAAAATCCGGGTCGTTACTCCTTGATTTAAACAGGAACACATCCCATCCGCAGCCGTTGCACCACATACATGTTCCTCTTTCATAATGCACGCTGTCCCTGAATGATTCATGCAGAATAAGGAGGTTCAAAGAATTGGAAAACTCACCGCGATATCTGAAATCATCGATTACGCCAATAATCTCCGTTTCACGACCACAAATATTCAGGGTTTTTCCAATAGGGTTTTCATCGCCAAAGAGCGTTTCCTTCATGTTTTGGTTAATCAGGGAATGCCGCTTTGAAGCAACAATATCCGATCGGTCGAACCATCGCCCCTCTGTTATATTGATATCCAGAATTTCCTGCATATTTTCATCAGCGGCATACATATCCACCAAATTATTGCTCACAGATTTATCGCCATAAAAAACATCATCGCCCGGATGCACTTCCTGCTGTGAAAAAGGATAATTATAATGCCAATAGCCCAGCTTTTCCACAGCCTGATAATCACGGATTGTTTGCAGGATACCGTCTATCTGCCTTTCCGCTTCTTCCTGATTATCGTCGAAATTGGCTGTTGTGGCCATTTCGAATTTATAGACGTTTTCATACTCAAAACCAAGTGTTTTGCCTTTATTATCCAAAAAATTGCTGATAATAGTTAAAATAGCAATTACGCTCAGATAGCTCAACAGAAATCCCAGTATCAACAGGAAACTTTTCTTCCTGTTTTTCCAGATTATTTTTGCAATATGTCGGATCATATTTTAAGAATTTAAAGAATGAACAATACTTTGACGTGACATTTTCCAGGCAGGATAAGCGCCCGATAAAAAGCCAAAAAACAGCACCGTAACAAAGGTATAGGCCAGGGCTTTCAGGTTGATACTGAATACTGCTCCGGCCACGATTCCTGATTCATTGATCAGGAAAAGGCAAATCCAGGCAATAATTATGGCCAGCAAGCTTCCAATTATGGTAAAAAACACGGTTTCGGTAATAAACTGAACCACCAGTGTGCCCGAGCGTGCACCAAAGGATTTCCGGATCCCGATTTCAGAGTTGCGCTCACTGATGCGGTTCAGATTGATATTAATAATGTTAATTGTAGGCAAGACAATAAACAAAAGGAAAGCAATCAGGATAGCAATGAGCTGATAATGATCCGTGCCAAAAGTGCCGGTGCTGTATGAAAACATTTGCCATATAAGGATGTCAATTTCCTGGCTCAGGCTGGTTTTCGGTACATCAATTTCGAGCTTGTTTACATAATCAATTTCCGAAACATCATAGTTTTCGGCAATTAGCTGAATCTGATCGTTCAGTTCATCAAAATCAGAACGATCATCCAGCAGCATTAAAGCAGAGCAGCCTCCACTGAAAATGGATTTCGTTTTAAACCTGTCGTTGGTTGTTAAAGGCGTATAGATATTGGCTGCAATGCGGTGTTTGGTTACATCCACTTCTTCCACAACACCGATCACGCGGAAGGATTCATTATACACATCAATCATCCGGCCAATGGGATTTTCATCAGCAAAATGAAATTCTGCTGTAGGCTTATCAATCACAGCATACTTTTGTCCCTCTTCAAATTCCTGTTCATTGAAGGGCCTGCCCAGCAGGAATTCATGGTCGCAGACTTGCCAAAACTCCGGATCGGTATATTTGATGGTAAAATCGAAACGCTGATTGTTGCGATAGACATAAATATCCGATGCTTCTGATGAAACCGCAGATACGATCATCTCGGGGCTTTTGAGGGGCTTCAGGTTTTTTTTAATGAACTGGTATGACGGCCAGTTTCCCATAGAGCGTGTGCGCTCCCCGTTTTCGTCAATGTACATCCAGCGGATGTTATCGAGATATACCATACGGTCGCCTTGCGACATAGGTTTTTCGTTTTGCGTCAGGTGCGTGACCACACTGAACAATATGATGATAAACACCATTGGGGCGGTTATCCCATAAAGTGATATAAGCGAAAAGAGTTTCTTCCGCCGGAAAACCTTCCATGCAGTTTTAATATAGTTCCGAAACATAATCAGGTGATATTAATGATACATTCTGTTGAAAATCGTAAAGTGTAAGTATTCGGATAAAGTAATAGGTAAGCCAGTAATCGCGCAATGCTTTGATATAATCCTGGCGGGCCTGATCTTTATCATCCTGCGCAATGTTATAGTCGATAAGACGGATATCGCCGGCCAGATAACGCAGGCGTGCAATTTCAAAACGTTCGGCAGCGGCTTGGTCTGCCTCGGAAGTATAGACGATAAAATCGAGCAACATGCGGAAATTTTCTGTTTCCATAATTACTTCCTGGCGGAAATTAATTTTCTCCTGCTCCACCGTATATTCGGTAAGCCTGAGGTTGGCTTCAGCGGTTTTGCGTCGTGCTTTTGTCCTGCCCCAATCCATAATGGGTATGCTTACGCCCAGCTCCAGGGTTTTCATATCGCTTTGATTGTCATAAACATTTGATAAATCAGTACCGATGGCATTCCGGCCATAGCTCATGGAGATATTGGCCATAAAACCGCTTTCGCGGCGGGCTTTTTCCGAATCACGGCGTGCTTCCAGGATTTTTCGTTTAAACTCAAGGCTCTGCCGGCTGTTTTCAAAAGCTTTTTCAACAGCCATGCTGTCGTTTATCGCAAAAGCTTTTATCTCATCCGGAATATGCAATATGAGCGAATCATTGGCATTGAGCCCTGTGAATGAAGTCAGTGCCAGACTGGCTGATTTCATTTCCAGACGTGCACGTGCGATGTCTTTGCTGGCCGAAATCACGCCATATTTCAACTGCAGTAGCTCATCTTTTGAAATCCGCCCAAGTGCATGTTTTTCCTGCCCTATGCGGTAATTGGTATCGGCATTTTCTTTGTTTTTGACTGCCGAGAGATAATCTGCCTGTGCGATGAGCAGGTTGAAATAATAAAGCGTTGTGGTATAGGCAATCTTTTCCACTCCTTCGGCATGTTCTTTAAAAGATTCCTCATATTTAACCGGCTCGATATGCTTCATCCATTTCAGATTATTGAAGCCAAAAATGGATTGTGAATATCCGATAAAAAAAGGAGAGCCATTATAGCTTACCTGATCCTGGCTGAAATCGTCGAGACGGGCCAGGTCGGAGCTAAAAAAAACCGTTCCGCCTGTCAGGCTGATATTCTGCTCCAGGGAAAGGTTTGCGGTCAGCTGGTTTTGGTTTATATTGCGGAAAACAATACTACCGTCATCCTGGATAATGGGAATGTTTTCATTCTGATAATAAGGCAGTTTGCCGCTGAACACCAATTGTGGTTTGTATTCCGCTTTGAACTCGCGCCATTGCCAGTATTTATTTTCCTTCACGGTTTTAATGCGCATACTTTCGGGCGAATTTTCCACAGCAATACCAATCAGCTGATCCAGCCCAATGCCCTGTGCAGCAATATTTTGATATGCCAAAAGGACGATTATCAGGCTTAAAAATAAACGGCAAAAGACTGTTTTAATCCACTGATATTTCATCATATCCCTCCAGCTTGTTTAGTTTGGTGGTAACAATTTTATCGCCTTCCTTTGCTCCGCTGAGGATTTCCACAAAATCTGCATTTTGCAATCCAAATTCAGCCTTGTGGCGGATCAGCTTATCTGCTTCAAAAAGGAAAATATCCTGCTTTTTGCGGCCACGGTAAAAACTTCCGTTGCGGACCAATAAGGCATTCTCTTTTGATGTGGTCATGACAAAAACATCAACATTGAGGCGCGGCCGGAGCAATTGCAAATCCTGTTTTTCGAACGCCACAACAAAGGAAATAGAATTGGATTCGACCGTAGGCGAAATGCTTTGTACCCGACCTTTAAACTCATGTTCTTTGTCCAGCCGGATTTGCACATCTCCACCAATTTTCAGTTTATTGGCATTGGCTTCCGAAATGCGCGACTGGACAATGTAGGATCCCAGGTCCGCTATTTTCGCCAGCATCTGGCCTTTGGAAACACTTTGCCCGGCCTGATCTTCCAGAAAGGTCAGAACGCCTTTTTTTGCAGCAATTATCGTGGAGCGGTCGATGGTGGCCTGCAGTTCATTCAGCTGGTTTTGCTGTATGTTCACTTCCAGCCGAAGCCCCTGCATATTGGCTTTCATGGATTTTTGGCTGTTGGCCACTGTCTTGCGTATCTGTTCCAGTTCAATTTTCGCCACTTCCAGCTCAAGTTGTGCCTGCTTTACTTTCTCCCGGGTTCCGCCACCAATCTCAAAAAGATATTCCTCCTGCTTCAGATGGGCCCCGGTATTATCCACCTGCAGTTTTTTGATGGCTTCTTCGGTTTGCAAATCAATGAGCTCTTTTTCCAGCTGGATTTCCTGCTTGGTGATATTGTTCTTTTTCATTTCCAGTTCATCACTGAGCTGGCGCATTTTCAGGCGTGCACTTTCCACATCCAGGCTCAAAATGGTATCGCCGGGTTCAAGCGCACTGCCCACCGGCAAAAATGCCTTAATGATGCGCGTTTGCGCCGGACTGTTGATTACCTCCTCAAATTCGGGCAAAACCAATCCGGTAGCCGGAACACTGGCCGCAATAAATCCCCGCTCTGCTACAGCTACCGAAAATTCATCACGTTTTACCGTGGGTTTGATCATCATCCTGATAAGCAATATCAGCAACATCAGCACTATGAGAACAAGACCTGCCTGAAGCACTCTTTTTTGCTTCTTCTTCCTGAGTTTTTCTTTTGAAATTCTTGTGTCCATGTATTTTTTCTTACGGCTTTTCCTTAGCCAAGCACTGTGCCACTATTTATAAACAGCTGTTTTAAAGACGATTACAACATTTCCACAAAAGCCCTGATTGCCCACTATTGGGCAGTGTGTTCGCTTCTGTTTTTGGAAAATGGCAAAAACGAAATTGGTTTTGATTTCATTTTCCAAAAGCCGCAAAAAACCTGGTCCTGAAGCGAAAAAAAGAAAGCAAAACAGAGGACACAGAAAATCCAAGCTGTAACCACACCCGCCCTCCGGCGTCAAAAGGGCAGAAACATTAAAAAATAAAACACCATGGAACCAGAAATTTTCATTCCCTTAGGATTCTTCGCATTTGTTTACGGTATCGTGTATCTGAGCATTCGCAAAAAAGAACGTATGGCCTTACTGCAGTTTGGCAAAGATGCCTCTGTTTTTCAAAGCAATAAGTCAGATTTATTGAGTTTAAAATGGGGTATGATCCTGATTGCCGTAGCGCTGGGCATACTGCTTGGGAACCTGCTCACCGCTGTTACGGATATGCAGGAAGAAGTGGCCTATTTCTCCATGATTTTCATCCTCGGCGGCATCAGCCTTATTTTGAGCTATTTCATTGGCGAAAAGCAGCGGAAAGAGGATGGGGCGATTGAAAAAGAGAAAGAGCCTGAAGAAAATTAATGCCTGAAAAATCGGTTTTAACAAAAAATCTTATTTACTACGATTATTCTGAGCTCACTACTGCATGTAGTGGGCTCGCTTCCTTCCCGAAAGGGATGTGCCATCAACCATAAAACCAAAGCCATTCAAAAAGAATGTTTATGTCAGAAAACAACTGATATTAATCCGTTCTGTTCATACATATTCCTTCCACCCTTAACAAAAACATAAAATGACATTACCACAATTACAAAACAGGATTTCTATGAAAATTTATGGCTTAATCAGTCTGTTTATCATTGCTTTTTTTATGGGCTCTATGGCGCAAAACTACCCGAATCAGCAATTACAGGATTCTCTAATGAAACTGGACATCCAGTCCATAATCGAAAACTATGATATACCCGGAGCCGCAGTTGCTGTAATTTATAAAGACAGCATCTGGACAGGAACTTATGGCTTTGCAGACAAAGGTGAAAACACGCCCCTCAGCCGGCAAACGATTTTCAGATTGGGCTCCATCTCCAAAACTTTTGTTGCCATAGCCATTATGCAGATGGTGCGGGAAGGCAAAATTGCCCTGGATACGCCGGTGCACAAGATTATCCCCGAAATTGAAATGAAAAATAAGTGGGAAAAAGAAAATCCGGTGCGGCTTATTCATCTTTTGGAGCACACTTCAAGCATTGACGATGTGCATTTTAACGAAGGCTATAACACAAGCGGGGATCAAAATTTACCCTTGAGCGATATTTTTAACATTAACCCAAAATCGAGATATGTGCGCTGGAAACCCGGTGAATTTGCGTCCTATTCAAATGACGCCTATAGTTTGCTGGGACTGATTATTGAAAAAATCAGCGGACAGAAATTTGAGCAGTACATCCAAAACAATATCCTGGATAAGCTCGGCCCAACTTCCTTTTCCTATTGGCGCGATGAAAAAAACAGTGCACAGTTTGCCCGTGGCTGCACAAGTGAGGGAATGCCCCTCGAATATGTTCCTGTACTGATGCGGCCCTCAGGAGGCATCCATTCCAATATCACAGATATGGCCGTCTTTGTACAAATGCTTTTAAATGGAGGAACCTACAAGCATAACACCATTATTGATTCTATAAGCCTGAACCGGATGTTTGTTCCATCATCATCCATAGCCGCGCGCGAAGGATTTAAACCGGGCTATGGCTCAGGCTTTAGTTCGCGTTTTGTAAACGGCCATAAATTTTTTGGCCATGGAGGTGGTTTGCCCGACTTCAGCTCAATGTTCCTGATTGATCCCGCTTCAGATCTTGGAATAGTTGTCCTGATAAATGCCAAATCCGATTATTTCAATTATCTGATCGAGGATATTGTCCGCTCCGTGGATTTTGCTTTAAAACCACTAAAAGAAACATCAGTGTACCCGATATCAGAAATTGATAAAGAGGACATTGCCGCTTACTATTCGCAAGCCAACTATGGAATAAGCCTGGATCGTTTCCCCAATTATTTTCTGTCCGGTCTGGAAGTAATTTCGGAGAACGATTCTTTGTATATCAAGGAATTTATGGGAGAAAAGAAAGCCCTGATCCATAGGAGCGGAAATGAGTATTTGCGGGATTCCGGCGCAAAAGAAAGCGTGTATTTCTTTAAAAATTCAGAAGGTGAAATCATGCTCACTGTTTTGGGGAAAGAATTCTATAAAAAAGATCAAAAATGGAAACCCATACTCGACAGGACGGTTTTGATATCCGGGCTGGCTACGTCTTTGTTATATGTGCTGTTTATCATCATATGGCTCATTTACCTGCTTGGAATGAAACTGATAAAGAAGCGCACCCATAAAATCAGCTATTTGCCGCGCTTGTATCTCAGCTTGCCGGTCCTTTCAGTATTCGCATTGTTTATTTCCCTCGGTATCTGGCATGCAGATTATAATAATTATGGCGCTATGTCACTGGCCGGAATATTGATATTTCTATTTTCGGTATTATTCCCCTTGCTTTCTATAGGCGGTATTTGGGTAACATTTTTCAGAAACAGCAACAAAAGCCTGTTAGAAAAAATCTGCTTAAGGAGTGTTTCCGTAATACTGCTCTGCCTGTCTCTCGTCCTCATTAAGTACGAATTTTTTGCTTTGATGGTTTGGACTTATTAATGGCTATCGTTAGCCCTTACTAATTGATATCCATACAGATATCAATCCTGCTTCTGAACATATAATGTTGGCAACAGGCAGGGGTTTCCGTAGCATAACCGAGGCAAAACCACAGAGATTTATACTCATCCGGGCATCAGGGATTTGCGGCGAAATCATTATATCGGACAACTTTGATTGGTGGGTATGAAAGTACTGCCCCTAATCGGGTAAATGGTTGATAATCAGATGTTCGCCACTGCGCCTCTCACAACAGCTGCCGCGCGTGTCCTCAGGCCCGGTAAGCCACGCGTGAGGACACGCGCGGGAACGGGGGGTTCTTATATGCAGAATTGGTGTGCCAGGTTAAAAAAACTGAGCAATAAATTCTGTCGGCCGATAGATTTTTTATCTTTGCAATATGAGCGAAAACAATAAAAATAAAAGTCCATTAGTTGAAGTCTTTGGATTTCCGACAGATAATGAATCAGATAAGGCAAAACGTTACCGAACAAAAAAATTATGTCCTTTCAATAATAAAGTCCCAAATTGCACGAAAGACAAAGCAAATAATCCCTTGGGGGTTTGTAGTGTTAGACACGGAAACAATTCAGTAATTACCTGCCCAACAAGATTTCGAGAAGATTGGATAATAATAGAAAATGCTGCAAATTTTGCTTTTGGAGACAAATCAAATTGGACATCATTATCTGAAATCAAATTACTTGATAAAAACGGACAATCTGCTGGCAATATTGACTTTGCATTGGTAAAATATGATGAAAGTGGCAGACTAATTGATTTCGCCTCATTGGAAGTCCAAGGAGTTTATATCTCAGGAAACTTACGTAACCCGTTTGAATCGTTTATAAAGAAACCCACTAAAGATTTTGTTTGGCCAACAGGTTATAATTATCCTAAACCTGATTATTTGTCTTCTTCCCGAAAAAGACTAATTCCTCAAATGTTGTATAAAGGAGGTATTTTTAAATCTTGGGAAAAGAAACAAACAGTTGCCCTTCAAAAATCTTTCTATGAGACTTTGCCAAATTTACCAGAAACTACTGAGGACAAAGCCGATATAGCTTGGTTTTTATATGACTTGGATTTTGATGAAAAATCAAATCAATACAATCTTGTCCTTTCAAAGACAATCTACACTGAATTTGAGCCAGCTCTTCATAAGGTAACCACTCCAGTTCCCGGAGATGTTTCAAATTTCATCAATACTCTTCAAAACAAGCTTGATGAACATTTGGATAATAATTCACCTGATACACCATCGTTAACTGACATAATTAGCAAATAACTATGGGAGAACAGCTTACATTATTTGGAACTCAGCAAAAAACTACAAAACCTAAAGTTGTTAACGTTGCTTCTGTACCCCAAAGAAGTCCTTTTAGATATCCTGGTGGTAAAACTTGGCTAATTCCAGTTGTTCGACCTTGGTTAAAACAAGAATCTAACAATAAGCATTTATGCGAACCATTTGTAGGAGGTGGAATTGTAAGCCTTACCGCAGCATTTGAGAATTTAGCAAGTAAAATTACAATGATTGAACTTGATGAAGAAGTTGCAGCAGTTTGGGACGTAATTATAAATGGCGATACAAATTGGCTTGCAACTACAATTCTTGAATTTGATTTAACTAAAGAAAATGCAAATAAAGTTTTATCTAAAAGTGAAAAATCAATTAAAGAACAAGCATTTAGCACAATCCTAAAGAACAGGATTTTTCATGGAGGAATAATAACCAAAGGTTCAGGATTAATTAAAAATGGGGAAAATGGAAAAGGGATAAAATCAAGATGGTATGCAAAAACGCTACATGATAGGATTTCTGCTATTAATCTTGTTAAAAACAAAATGGACTTTAAAACTGGAGATGCTTTTGACTTTTTAGAAAGAAATATTTCCGACAAGGAAAAATACTTTTTCATCGACCCTCCTTATACAAAAGCTGGCAGGCGATTATATACTTATTACGAGATTGACCATGAGAGACTTTTTGAAATAACTTCTAGACTTTGTGGAAAATATATGCTGACGTATGATGATACAGAAGAAATTAGAGTTTTAGCAGACAAATACAATCTTGCCTACAAGACTATACCCATGAAAACTACTCATCATATTCAGAAAAATGAAATTATTATATCGGACAACTTTGATTGGTGGGTATGAAAGTACTGCCCCTTTTCGAGTAGATGGGTGACGGTCAAATGACCGCCACTGCGCCTCTCACAACAGCTGCCGCGCGTGTCCTCAGGCCCGGTAAGCCACGCGAGAGGATACGCGCGGGAACGGGGGAAAACAGGCCATTTTCAGCCAAAAGCTTTGGTTTGCAATAATTACAAAGGGCGTTTTGTCAATATCTATCGCCATCTACAGCCCATTTTGTGGGGCTTTGGCATAATCATATCAGTCCTGCATTGCAGGAGCAGAAGGAAAACAATAAAGCATGTGCATTTTCTCAGCAAGCATCCGGAGCCCTGATTCGCTGATGGAATGATTCTAGGCAAAAAAAAACAGTAAATTTGTAGTTGAATAAACTGTAAGAGAATGGATAAAAAGAAAAAATTGCAAATACGAAATAGCACAGTAGAATTTTTGATATTTTCCAATCAAAAAGGACAAGATGGAATTGAGGTTCGGTTTGAGAATGACACAATTTGGCTCTCGCAAAAGCTGATGGCTATTTTATTTGATTGTAGTTCGGACAATATCTCATTACATCTAAAAAATATTTTTAAATCTGGCGAACTAGATGAAAATTCAGTTGTCGAGGATTTCTCGGTAACTGCTTCCGATGGAAAAAACTATAAAACAAAACATTATAATTTAGATGCAATTATTTCGGTTGGATATAGAGTGAATTCACGAAGAGCCACTCAATTTAGACAATGGGCAACTTCTGTGTTGAAAAGCTATGCTGTTAAAGGTTGGGTTTTAGATAAAGAAAGACTTAAAAATGGTGCATACTTAGATGAGAATTATTACGATGAATTACTTGCCGAGATTAGAGAAATTAGAGCAAGTGAAAGAAAATTCTATCAAAAAATTACCGATATTTATTCAACTGCATTTGACTATAATGTTAGTAGCCCTACAACAAAAGACTTTTTTGCAACAGTTCAAAATAAACTTCATTTTGCAATTCACGGAAACACAGCAGCAGAGTTGGTAATGAAACGAGCCGATAGCGAAAAAGATTATATGGGTTTAACAAGTTGGAAAAATGCTCCTGATGGAAAAATCATAAAAACAGATGTCTCGATTGCAAAAAACTATCTGAGAATAGATGAAATTAAATCCTTAGATAGATTTGTAACGATGTATCTTGATTATGCAGAAACACAAGCGGAACGCAATATACCAATGTCAATGGAGGATTGGTCTGGAAAATTAAATGCTTTTTTGCAATTTAATGAAAAAGAAATTCTTACGGATTCAGGAAAAGTAAGTCGTGCAATAGCGAAAACATTTGCAGAGAGTGAATTTGAAAAATACCGAATTGTACAAGACCGATTGTTTCAGTCAGATTTTGATAAGTTAATTGATAATATTGACGATAAAAAGGAATAAACAACAGGGCACAACAATTAAGCGTCCTGGCTGCGCGCAGCGCGAAGCCTGGACGCTTTGTTGAACATTTATCCCGACCCTTTCGCGCCCCCCCCAGCTGCCGCGCGTGTCCTCAGGCCCGGTAAGCCACACGTGAGGACACGCGCGGGAACGGGGGGCGCCAAAAACATTTTTTAGCTCAATAAATTATTTTGCGCATTTAAGGATCACTAAGAAAAGGTTTTTTGGAAAATGAATGATTAAATTTTTGTACTATTGTACGGTTTTTCAAAGTGGCACTGTTTGACCGTAATCAGTGGCATAGTCTGGCTGAAATAGCCACAGAATAAATGTTTTAACTTTTGTATGTTCTTTACAATAGCACATTTTATCATGTTTAATTTTATTTCATATTTCAATAATACTCAAAATACATTATTAATATTTAGCGTAATTTTTTTACTGTTAAGTATTATTCTGAATTTGAAAAATAAGGAGCGGTTTTCAATTATCTTTTTAGGTTTAACCGCGCTTTGTCTTTTTTGTTTTTCTGCCTTATTGGATCCCTTTTTAAATATTTGGGACGAACGGTTTCATGCATTAGTAGCTAAAAACTTAATGAACCATCCATTAATGCCTACTCTGTACGAAGACCCTATTGTTAATATGGATTATGATAGATGGGATAGATATCATATTTGGTTACATAAACAACCGCTGTTCCTATGGCAAATTGCATTGAGCTTTAAAATATTTGGAGTATCAGAATTTGCTTTAAGGTTGCCAAATGTTGTACTTGGTACAGTTTTGGTAATAATAACATATCGTTCAGGGAAATTGTTGGTTAATAAGCAAGTAGGTTATGTTTCAGGCCTGCTCATGATATCAACGATATACCTTTTAGAATTAATTGCAGGCAGACAAGAGCTGGAACATAATGACTTTACTTTTTTGGTTTATATCTCGTTAAGTATCTGGTCTTTTATTGAATATTATTACACGAAGAAAAAAATATGGATTTATCTTATTGGTTTGTTTTCAGGCATGGCAATTCTGTGTAAATGGTTAGTTGGTTTACTTGTATACTTTGGTTGGTTCGTTTTAAGAATATTGCAAAAGAAAATCAAGTTAACTGAAAATAAAGACATTTTGATTTCTTTATTTATTACAATATTAATTTCGTTGCCATGGCAAATACTCACTATTTTTTGGTATCCAACAGAAGCAATGAATGCTTATAAATTTAACTCCCTTCACTTTACTATACCGCTTGAAGGTCATGGCGGCAGTTTCTGGTATCATTTCGATATGTTCAATGCTATATATGGCAAAGTAGCATCATTTTTAATTATTCCTGCCTTTTTAGCGTTTTATGCAAAAGGGAATGATAAAAAACTTATTAATTCGCTTTTAAGCATGGTTATTATTGTGTATCTATTCTTTTCGTTAGCAGCTACCAAAATGCCGTCTTTCACAATAATCGTTTCAATGATAATATTTATTGCTTTTGCCTCTCTTTTTGATTACATTGTTAACTCTATCAATCAATTTATTAAAATTGTGCATATAAAGCACATATTTTTTTGCTTATCAATAATAGCTATTGTTTTGCTTAAGTTCGATGTTACATTTCTTCAGGAAAAACACACACTTTGGAAAAAGGATAATCAATACACAAGAATGTTGTCTCATAACAAAGAAGTCTTTAAATCTTTGGATTTATCTTCGAATACTGTATTGTTTAATGTAAAAGGGCGCCATTATATAGAAGCAATGTTTTATACAGGATTGCCGGCATATAATTTTATACCTTCGTATAATCAATATCAGGATATTAAAAACAAGGGGAGAGATATTGCTGTATTTAATAATAGCAATATTGATATTCCAGATTATTTGAAAAATGATACAACAATAATATTTATCCACAAAGAAATACTAGGATATGAATAAAACTGTTCGAGGTATGTACTGGCTATAACAATTAAGCATCGTTTTCCGGCCTGGATATTCCGGACTAAGCTGACCCACCTGACCGGCTGAAACAAACAGCAACAAAAAGCCTCTATAAACTGCCAAACCGGCAGATACTGACCCCCTAAAACGGAAGTGGGCACTTCAAGCACCCAGATCCGGGGCATATTGACCCTTTTTTTATCACTTTTTTGTGAAGTTGACCTATTTCGGTTTCCGGGACAGGCTGTTTTGTGCCACTGATTTCGGATTTCAAGTTATCAGCGAAAATTGCATCATCCGGATTATTTTCCTGTTTTTGCCCCATCCAAAAACAGTTTGTACGTATATTTGTTTGATTGACAGCTTGCCTGGACAGCAATAGAAATGAAACATACTGAAATATTATGTCAAAGAAAAATATAAAACGAATTCTGAGGATACTCTTTATTGCCGCATCCATATCTTCCTTGTACTTTGTTCCATGGATACTGGTAAAAGCCTGGATACTTCCGCTGCCCAATACGGTGCAGGAACAGGTAGATGAGGCCATCGGTTACGGATTTGACGGTATGATTGTTTATGTGGACGAAGCAGGAAAACCTCCGGCTTTTTATACAGGAGGCTGGAAAGACCGGGAAAACAAAATACCGGCCGACCCGAAATCTTTGTTCAAAATTGCCAGCATCAGCAAGCTATACACGGCTGTAGCGCTTACCAAACTGGTCCATGACAAACGCTTGTCCTTTGATGATACCCTCGCAGATTATTTTCCGGAACTCGTGGGAAGAATTGAAAATGCAGAAGATATAACTCTGAAAATGATGGTTCAGCACCGTTCGGGTATTCCAAATTTCACGGATAATCCTGCCTTTTGGCAAAACGAAGGAGAAAACAGTAAAGATGCCCTGGATTTTGCTCTGGATTTACCCGCCCGTTTTGAACCGGATAAAGGATACGAGTATTCGAATACCAATTATTTGTTGCTCCGTAGGATTATGGATGATGTTTTAGGGTATTCGCACAATGAATATATCAGGGAAAGGATTTTGATGCCCCTGGGCTTGAAGAACACCTATTTTTCCATTACAGAAGTTGATCTAAATGATGTAATGAGTGGATATTATGTTGGCTATGAGGAAGATTTTAAAGCCCGTGATTATGGAATGCTGGCTACGGCAGAAGATGTGGGCATATTCCTGCGGGCTTTAAACGATGGTTCCGTATTTGATGAAGACGAACAGGAAATTTATCCCTATGTTTACGAACATGGTGGTTTGGTTATTGGTTATCAAAGCCTTGCAGAATATCACAAGGATATTGACGCGGTTGTCGTTCAATTTATCAATACAACGGATTTCAATGGTTATGAATGGAATTTATCCGAAATAACGATAAACCGTATTGTGAAAATCCTGAAAAGGAAAAGTTCATAAGCTATGAAAAAATGCAGGGTGGAGAGGATTAAAGCGTCTTCCAAAACACAAGCCTATCCCACGCCCAAAAAATCATGCCTGCTGATTACTTTATATTCCGGGCCGGATGAATGCAAAATACTTTGATAAAATGTGATGGCATTCATCTGTTCGGAAAGGAAAAGCTCATCGGAAAACTCACTGGCCAAGGCCCGGAAATTTGCTTCATCATGGAGATATTTCATCCGCGCCAGGGTCAAATGAGCCTTAAAAGCTTTGCCATCCCTTTCAAAGCCAAGTTTTTCTATGGATGCAGCAAGTTCCAGTGCAAGTTTATGTAGCATTTCATTCTTATGGAAGCCGATCCAGAACACAGACGGTTTTCCTCTTTTTCCGAAAAAGCCTGTTCCGGAAGTGGTCAGTTTGAAGGGCTTGGTTTTCTCAGCCACCTCATCCAGTACCTGACTGATTTCGCTGATTTTATCCAGGGGCGTATCTCCCAGAAAGCGCAAAGTCAAATGAAAATTTTGTTCGGGAACCCAGCGCAGTTTTTCCTCGCGCAGCAAGGATTTCAGTTCATTATAGCTTTCGCAAAAATCCCTGCCGGGATGCAGTTTCAGTGCGATAAAGGTTCGTATCGGCTTCATAATCTGACTATTATAGCTGATTTTTCCCCGAAAGCGGCACACTAAAATAGAAACGGCTTCCTTCGCCCGGACTGCTTTCTACCCAGATATCGCCATTGTTTTTCTCGATAAATTCCTTACAGAGGATCAGGCCCAGACCGGTTCCTTTTTCGTTTTCTGTTCCCGGAGTGGATTGTGTGGCTTCCACTTTAAAGAGGTTTTGCAATCGTTCTTCCGGGATGCCCACGCCCTGATCGGCCACCTGTACCACAGCCGAATGTGCTGTTGCTTTTACATTGATTAAAATTTTATTGCCTTTGGACGAAAATTTCAGCGCATTAGAAAGCAGGTTTCGTAAAACAGTTGTGATCATATTCCGGTCGGCTTCTACTTCATGCTCTTCCGAACTCATCTTCGTAACTATTTCGACATCCTTGTCCCTCGCCACTTTTTCAAGCACAGCAATAGTCTCCTCTATAATTTCCTGCAGTAGGAATTCTTGCGGATTGACCTCTAAGCGTCCGGTTTGTGCCCGCGCCCAATCGAGTAGGTTCTCCAGCAGGTTAATGGAGTGTTTTACGCTGTGGTCCACCCCATCGATATGTTTCTCCATACGCTCATATTCATGCTGGTTAAAATAAGTCCTGAGCATATGCGAAGACAGCACCAGGCTTTGCATGGGATTTTTCAAATCGTGGGCAATTATGGAGAAAAATTTATCCTTGGTGGCATTCAGCTCCACCAGCTGTTTGTTCTGCTCGTCAATCCGGCGGTTTTTTTGTTCCAGGCTTTCATTGGCTTTATGCACGCGCTTTTCGAGCCGGTCGCTCACAGTAATAATAAACTGCAATTGCTTCAGAAGCTCTTCGTAATATCCTGCAAAATCGCGAAATGCCTCCCGAAGCTGGTCTTCATGCAGGTTCTCATCATCCATTTTTTTCCTGATTTCGCTCAGGCGATCATTTTCCAGACGGTAAATTTCAGAAAAATCCATAAGCAGCCCTTTTATGATAAAGCACTAAGATACAAAATATTTATTGGTCTGATAAATTATCCTCGGAATGAAATCATAAGTTGCTGATGGGTGAATTATCCTATTCTTTACAAAAAGTGCCTTCGGCAATCCACAGCTTTTTAATGTCCTTTTCCCAGTCAGAATCCGGGTAATTTTTTAAAATACGCAAAGTGTTTTGTCGGTTTGTATCCGGCATGATCAGCACCTGTTCATTGTTTGGCGGCATGCTGAATGCCAGCAGCAATATATCCTGTTGATGCTCTTCTTTAAGGAGCAATCTATTGAAGGATTTCATTATCTCCGGATTTTTGGGTTGCAGCCGCACAAAATCATAGGTTTTCATTTCATATACTGAATCCAGCGGGCAATTTTTCCCAACAATGAAATCCATCGGATAAATTTCAACTATAAATCGTTGGGCTTTTACGGCAGGGTCGGTAATCAGGATATTTTGTGCCGAATCCAAATCGGGTGCGCGCAGCACAAAAATGCCACCACCTCCTTCAAAAGGTCCGGCAGCGGTCAGTTTTCCAATGGCGTATAAATGCTCAATATTGGCCAGATGCGCAGCCTGAAGTTCCTGCACTTTTTCATCGGGTAGCTTTTCTTTATCCGGATTGCTGTTCAGAAAAACAAAAAAGGCCGGTTCATTAAACTGGGCAAAACTGTTTATTGCCAAAAGGAGCAACAGAAATATCAATTTGATTCTCATATCAATATGGGTGTTTTATCATCTTGCGGAAAAAAGAGACATACTTTATCGAGGCATTGGCGGTTGTATTGGTGAAACCCACATCTTATTCTTTCTTTTTTTTGCAATTGGATATCCAAGTGTTTTGCGATGAAAGCGATGCTGTTTTTCAGGGCGATAAATGTATCACGTTTGCAACATCTGGGGCCTCCGTTATCGGCAATTTCCGCCAAACATTGGGATGTGAGCATATTGGATAGTTTCCATTCGTTTATAGATAAGGGAGATGCTTCGGTGAGAATGCTCAGGAAAATTCCACTGCCAATGCCCGCACCACAACTTCCGTGCGACCCACAAAAACCACCCGGTACAAAGGATGCACGGCGCCGTGCTTCTTTCAAAGCCCGTATTTTTTTTTGGCGTTCCCTTTTTTGATTGAAGTAAGCTGTCAGCAGAACTGCCGGAACGATAAAATGATGCTCCGGGCCGTGCATTTTGATGCCATGATTATGCATAATTTGTTCGGCAAGCTCAATGGGGTTTTCAGACAAGCTATTGGAACAAAAAGCTTCGATAAATTCCACTCCTCCATGGGCATGACAATCATCGCAAATAAAATGACCCTCAGGGCAATGTACCAAAGCATAAGAAATTTTATGACAGACGGCGCATTCCAATTCAATGGGGGTTGGCAAATACTCGAGCTCATGTCCACAAAAAACGCATCCTTGTTTGAAATCCTTCATAATAAATTCTATGCTGGCTAAATTATTAAAAATATGCCCATCAAAAGTTCGGCTATGAAATCATTTATACCGGCAGCTCAACTAAATGAACAAGTCAGCGGTGATCTTGTTTCCAATAAGAATCAAAAAAAGTGATAAAATGGAAAAATTCGGCACGATCATCAATGGAGAACAGCCTGTTTTGGTTGATTTTTCGGCAGAATGGTGCGGCCCTTGCAAAATGCAGGCACCTATTTTAAAAGAGGTTGCTGCGCAGGTAAAAGGCAAAGCGCGCATCCTGAAAATTGATGTAGATAAAAACCCTGCCATTGCCCAGAAATACCAGATTCGAGGTGTTCCCACTTTAATGGTCTTTAAAAAGGGCGAGGTAAAATTCCGGCAATCGGGCGTGATGCAGGCTCCACAGTTGGTTTCCTTGCTGGAACAAAATTTTGATTAGACCTGAAACCTTTGTTATTCCAAAAAACTAAAACATCTTTTCCTGTATTGAATATCACAAATTTTTTCAATTTCCTGATTCACAAATAATTTGTATATTTGGTTGATGTAGGGTATCCAAACATGGATCACACAGGGAAACCACAGGCAAAGCAAAATTTAATAAAGCCATCATCAAATGAGTAGTAGCGAAATCGATGTGTTGATGCAATTTCTCTTTAAACAAAGAGGCATTGATTTCAGTGCCTACCATCCCGATTTAATCGAAAAACGTATTCAGCAGCATTTATCCCAATCTGGAATAAAATCCATCAAAGAGTTTACAAAGCTTATGGAGAGCGATGAAGAGCAACTGGAAGGTTTAATTCATTCATTTACAATAAATTTCAGTTACTTTTTCCGTGATGACCTCTCCTTCGCCGTCCTGAAAAATTATGTGATCCCGGACATTATCCGCCTGAAGAAAGAATCCGGTGATCAGAATATACGTGTTTGGTCGGCGGCTTGCGCAAGTGGCGAAGAAGCGGTTTCTGTGGCCATATTATTCAAGGAGCTTATCGCAAATGAATCAAACTGCCCTGAGGTTCGGATTTTTGCTACTGATATTGATAAACAGTCGTTGCTGAATGCCGAAAAGGGATTATACTCAGAAGCACAGCTTGACAATGTGCCTCTGGGCTTTACCAAAAAATACTTTAGAAAAGTGGGTGATAACTACAGAGTCAAGCCGGAGATTGCTGCGATGATAAAATATTCGGAATACAATCTGATGGATTCAGCCAGCTCTGTTCCCCGCGACAGCATTTTTGGCGGATTTGATCTGGTATTGTGTAGAAATGTGCTTATCTACTTTCCTCCGGAAAATCAAAAAATTATTCAATCAAAGCTGATCAAATCCTTGCAAAAATCAGGATATCTGATGCTTGGCGAATCAGAAACACCGGAATCATCCTTGAGCAGCAAACTACTGAGGATAAATCCAATGTGTAAAATTTATAAAAAAATATAGGGCATTATAACAAAAACAAGAAATGGCAAAGAAAAACACCAGCATACGCAGACGACTGACTTTATGGTTTTTGGTTTTAACACTGATACCTTTGTTGTTTGTATTGATAACAACCTATTTACGTCAAGCAAAAATAATAGAAGAAACCACTTTCGATAAACTTACTGCCATCAGAAACCTGAAAGTGCAACAACTTAATGATTGGCTGGATGAACGTGAAGCAAATTTACGGGTCATTTCAAACGACGATGAACTCACAAATCTTGAATATCTTTATGAAAAAACAAGCAGTCCGAACAAAAAGCAAGAGGTTTTAAAGGATAGCAAGCAAATTCTTTCGCGTTATCTGAAAGAATACCCGGCTTATTACGACTTATATTTAATTGACCCACACAGTGGCGACATTCTTGTTTCGACGGACCACGAAAGGGAAGGGGAAAACCGAAAAAACACTGCTTATTTTGAAAGTATAGTAGAAAATAAGGATTTATATATCTCAAATATTTTTTATTCCCGTGAATTACAGGATTATACGATGACCTGGGCCATGCCTGTTTTCTGCACCCAGCATACCAAAAAACATTTGATTGGGATAATTTGTGCCGAATTAGACCTACATAACACGCTGTATGCTTTACTGCTCGACCGTATTGGTTTAGGAAATACTGGTGAAACCCTCATTGTAAACAAGGAAGTAGTTGCTCTAAATGAATTGCGCTGGTATGAAAACGCGCCCCTGAAATTAAAGATTTCTGCCCAACCCGCCGTCAGGGCTGCGCAGGGCGAAACAGGAATTGTAGAAACAACCGACTATAGAAACGAACCAATACTGGCTGCTTATACCTACATCGACAAAACCGGCTGGGGTTTCGTCTGCAAACAAGATTTGAGTGAGCTGAATGCCCCTTTAATGCAAATGCTGTGGAATTATATAATAATTTTCCTCATTTCAATTTCTTTGATTTTAATAATCACCTTTCGGATGAGCCAAAAAATTGCAGCACCTATACTGGAAATTGATGCGGTTGCCCGTCGTTTTGGAAAAGGGGACTATTCCGTTAGGAACAAACTGCGCAATACTGGTGATGAACTCGATAACCTTGCGGATGAATTCAACAGAATGGCAGACCAGACCCAGTCGCGGCTGGAAGTTCAGCAAATGACTTCAACAATCACAGAGCTGATGATTGGTAAAAGAAATACCCTGGATTTCGCGCAGGAATTATTAAAAAAACTGACCTCCATGAGCGAGGCAGTAATGGCATCTTTTTACAGGCAAAACCACGAAAAAAGCCAGTTTGTTTTGCTAACAAGCATCGGGATAGAGCAAGAAAAAGCGCCTACATTCAACATAAAAAACCCGGATGGTGAATTTGACAGAGCACTTCAGGAAAAATCCATTTATCACCTGAGAAACATTCCTGATGATACTGTTTACACCTACAAAACAACAAGCGGATCCATCAAGGCACGCGAAATGATCACGATTCCGGTTTTGGTCAATTCTGAAGCAAAGGCATTTATTTCGCTCTTATGTACTGGCACTTTCAAGAAAGAGTTTATCGAAGCCCTTAAACTTGCATGGCCGGCCATTAATACATCCTATGCCAAGCTGATTGCAGGAGAGGAGACCCAAAAACTGGCCGAAAGCCTGGCCGAAACCAATGAACGGCTTAAAAAGCAATCCAGCGACTTACAGGAAAAATCGGCTGAACTGGAAAGCCAGGCCAGTGAGCTGATCAAAACCTCGGACGAACTGCAGGAGCAAAATATTGAACTGGAACAGCAGCGCAAAGAAGTGGAACAGGCCAATCAGCTAAAAAGCGAGTTCCTGTCCAATATGAGCCATGAACTGCGCACTCCGCTCAATTCCATTCTGGCTTTGTCGCGCGTGCTCATCATGCAAATCGGTGCTAAAGTTGATGATGAAGAAAACAATTACCTCAGAATCATCGAGCGCAATGGAAAACACTTACTGGAACTTATCAACAGCATACTCGACCTTTCGAAAATTGAATCCGGAAAAATGGAAATAGATGCCCGCTTTTTCCATCTCAAAGCTATGCTCCAAAACATCACGGACAGTATGCAATCTTTGGCCGTTGAAAAAGGAATAGACCTGCGTTTAAAACTTGATAAAAACCTGGGGCAAATCCAGTCCGATGAATCCCGTTTGCATCAGGTGATACTGAATATTGTTGGAAACGCCATTAAATTTACCGATAAAGGATATGTCGAAATTAAGGCTTTCGAAAAAAACAATCTGCTTTGCATCGAAGTAATTGATAGCGGAATAGGAATCAGTGAGGAAAAACTGCCTTATATTTTCGACGAATTCAGGCAGGCAGACGGAACCTCATCACGGCATTACGAAGGCACCGGCCTGGGCCTTGCCATTGCCAGCAAACTGATCAAAATCCTGAAAGGTTCTATTGAGGTAAAAAGTACCGAGGGACTGGGTTCTGTATTCACAATTACAATACCTTTTCAATGGAATCCTGAAACATCCGGAAAAGTATATCTCAAGAATACCATCGAAGAAATCTCCGGTCTAAGCAATAAAATCCTGGTCGTTGACGATGACATTAATATTGCCTACAAAATTGCAAGCGACCTGAAAGATTATGGTTATGAGGTTATTACGGCCCATACCGGAAAAGAAGCCCTGGAGCTGGCAAAAAGCAATGATTTATTGGCTATAACACTCGACATTATCATGCCGGAAATGGACGGATGGGAAGTATTACAGCGTCTCAAATCACAAACCGCCACACAAAATATCCCGGTACTTATTATTTCTGTTTCCAATGATCGCGATACTGGCTATGCGCTGGGAGCCGTGGGTTATATCAACAAACCGGTGCAAAAAGAATCCCTGATCAAAGAAATCCGGAATCTACATCAAAAAGCCCGGAAGATCCTGCTCGTTGACGATAATCCCATCGAGTTAAAAATGATGCAGGATATGCTTTTAAAGGAAGGCTTTAAATGCATTTTGGCCGAAGGGGGCGATGAATGCCTGAGTGTTCTTAAGGAAAGTAAACCCGATTTGATTATTTTGGATCTGATAATGCCCGGAACCGATGGTTTTCAAGTGTTAGACGAAATCAGAAGCAATCCGGAAACACAGGATATGCCCGTTATCATTGCAACAGCAAAGGATCTGACTGCCGCTGAAAGCAAAAAACTCCAACTGCAGGCCACAACGGTAATTACCAAAAGCCAGCTTGAACCGGAGAAGGTTTATAAAGAAATCCGACGGCTTTTGAAGCAGATTGAAAATCAACCTTTTGAAAAAGAACCGCATCAAAAAGCCGAACACACTCAGCTTTTGGTAGTAGAGGATAATCCCGATGCTGTGGTTCAAATCAGGTATATTCTTGAAAAAGAAGGCTACGGGGTTGATGTTTGCCAAAACGGTCGTGAGGCTCTGGATTATATGCAGCATAGCCGACCGGCTGGAATAATCCTGGATTTAATGATGCCGGAAGTGGACGGGTTTGAAGTGCTCAATCAGATGCGCAGCAGCTCTGAAACCAGGGAAATTCCCGTATTGATACTCACTGCCAAAGATTTAAGCAAAGCAGAACTGGATCAGCTCAGCAGCAATAATGTGCAGCAGCTGGTGCAAAAAGGCGATATAAATGTGGATGAGCTCCTCTTTAAAATACAATTGATGCTGGGCAGCATTCCTAAATCAGTACGAAAAGAAAAAACAATCCAAAAGAAAGGACGTCCTGAAGTTCCAAAAAAGCATCAGGATGGGCTGAAACAAATCCTTGTCATTGAAGATAATACGGACAATTTGGTTACCATCAAGGCAATTTTAGGTAAAGAGTACAAACTGATTGAGTCCATAGACGGAGAGTGCGGCATTGAAAAAGCCCGGCTTTATAAACCCGATTTAATCCTGCTGGATATGGCACTGCCCGGAATGGACGGCCTGGAAACACTGTCGGTGCTGAAGGAAGAAAACAAAAGCACTCCGGTTTTTGCTGTAACAGCACAGGCCATGAAAGGGGATCGGGAGCGATTTATTGAGGCCGGTTGCGATGACTATATTTCAAAGCCCATCGATCCGGTTTTCCTCAAAGAAAAAGTTAAAAATATTTTAGAGCATTAAGCAAAACCGAGTAGTATGAAAACAATACTGGTAATCGACGATCAGAAGGACAACCTGGTGAGCATGAAAGCGGTAATAAAGCTTCAGTTTAAAGATATATCTGTAGTATTTGCCGAAAACGGTCCCGAAGGAATTTCGAAAGCACGGGAATTTCAACCCGATCTTATTTTACTGGATATCATTATGCCGGGCATGGATGGGTTTGAAACATGTACGCACCTAAAAAACGACGAACGCACCCGCCACATTCCCATATTAATGGTCACTGCCATCAAAACAGATATGCGCAATAAAGTCAGGGCGCTGGAATTGGGCGCGGATGCCTTTTTAAGCAAACCCATTGACCCGGTTGAAATTACAACGCAAATAAAAGTAATGCTCCGTATTAAAGAAGCTGAAGACCAGCTTCGGGAATACAATCAGGAACTCCAACAAAAAGTAGATCGAACAGAGGATAAACTGATCACAAGTGAAAACAAATATGAGCTTCTTTTTCAATCGACCGGAATAGGGATTGGGTATTATCAAACCGATGGCACCATCATATCGTATAACGCAAAAGCAGCATCCATTTTTAATGCAAAGCCGGAACATATCATTGGTAAAAATGTCATGGATATTTTCCCAAAAGAATATGCAATCCGCTTTTTTGAACGCATCCGAAAAGTTGAAAATGGTGCAACAGACAATACTTATGTTGATAAGGTAAATTTTGGAAAACAGGTTTTTTGGCTGCATACCGTTTTTAATAGTGTGCATGACAAAAGCGGGAAAATTATTGGGATATTGGTTAGTTCTGATGATATTAGTCAGCAAAAAGAACAGGAACAACTCATTCGGGAAAGTGAATATAAATATCGTTCAACTATTCAGGATCTTTTGACCGGCATTGTTATTCACGACCCAACAGGAAAAGCGGTTTTCTGTAATCCTGAAGCCAGCAGGATGCTTAAAATAGACATTGACGAAATAAAAGATAAAGCTCCTGATGAATTCAGCTGGAAGCTCATTAATGATAACTATGAAGCAATACCTATCGAAGAATATCCGGTTATGAAAGCCCTGAAAACCAAAAAACCGGTGACCAATTTTTATTTAGGGATTCAGTTTGATCGTTCCAATCAAATTTCATGGGCCATTGTAAACGCATCCCCGATTTTCAATGAAGAAAATGAAATTGAAAAAGTGGTTGTTAATTTTCTGGATATAACTGATTGGAAAAAATCGCAGCAAATCCAAAATACACTCTATCAGATTTCAAAAATTTCAGAGGCAGATTTAACCTTAAGGGGCTTTCTGCAGAAAATACACCAGGAAATTTTAAAAATCATCAATACCAAAAACTTTTATATTGCTTTATATCAAAAAGATACTGACAAATACACATTTCCATATTTTATTGACGAAACCGAAACGTACGAATCGGATGAAGCAGAAAGCCTGAAAGGAAGCCTGACTGATTATGTACGCAGAACAGGAAAAGGCCAGTTGATTACTGAAGATACAGAAAAGCTACTCTCTGAAAACGAAGACATTAAACTAATAGGCAGTCCAAGCCCTATTTGGCTCGGTGCACCTTTATATAATACTTTAAGCAAGGAAGTTATTGGGGTTCTGGCAGTGCAGGATTATCATGATAAAAATGCTTTTTCGGAACGGGATTTGGAAATTCTGGAAATTCTGGCGTATAATATCGGGGGGTTTATTGAGCGCAGGCAAAATCATGTTGAGCTCAAAAAAGCCAAAAAAAAAGCAGAGGAATCAGATCGCTTAAAAACGGCCTTCCTTGCAAATATGAGCCATGAAATACGCACTCCGATGAATGGAATACTCGGCTTTTCGCAATTATTGAGCGATCCGGATACCAAGGAAGAAGAACGCAATCAATATATTTCCATCATCAACAAAAGTGGTGAGCGCCTGATGGGCATCATCAATGATCTGGTGGATATTTCAAAAATTGAAGCCGGACAGGTAGAACCTGTTTTTGCGGCTATCAACCTTCTCGAAGACTTAAACTTTATTTATTCCTTTTTCAAACCGGGCATGAAACAAAAAGGTCTGGAATTTATCGCAAACTTTAAGGGGTTTACAGTTGATAATCAATTTTTTACAACGGATAAGGAAAAATTTCTGGCTATATTGACCAACCTTTTGAAAAACGCTTTGAAATATACCCATCAAGGCAGGGTTGAATTTCATTGCGAACGCAGTGAAAGCAAACTTAAATGTACCATTAAAGATACCGGAATTGGAATCCCTGAAGACCGTATTGAAGCTGTATTTGAGCGCTTTATCCAAGCCGATATTGAAGATACCCATGCTTTGGAAGGTGCCGGTTTAGGCCTTTCGATATCCAAAGCATACAGTGAAATACTGGGCGGAAAGCTGTGGGCAGAATCTACTCTGGGATCAGGTTCCTGCTTTTATCTCGAAATCCCTGATCAGAAGCTTGAGGAGTCAATGCCCATCATTAATGTTTTGCACAAGCCCGGAAACAAAAAAAACAAACAACTGATTGATGCTGTTATCCTGATTGCCGAAGATGAAGAAACTTCCGAATTATACCTAAGGGAAATAATAAAAAACAAATGTAAAGAAATTATACATGTACCTGATGGGAAACAAGCCGTTGAATGCATGAAAGCCCGCACAGATGTGGATATAATTTTGATGGACATCAAAATGCCCGGAATCGACGGCCTGGAAGCCACGAGGCAAATCCGGCAGTTTAATAAAGAGGTTCCCGTAATAGCCCAAACAGCATATGCGATGACCGGAGATCGTGAAAAAGCGATGGAAGCGGGCTGTACGGGATATATTACAAAACCTGTGGATGCACAACTTCTTCTCGACACTCTGAGCAAAAGCATTTAGTTGCGTGTGCAAAAATCTTTGTGGCAGATAATCCGGTATTATAAATCAATGGCCAGTTGAGGGTTCCAGCTATTTTTTGGGCCGCCTGCATCTTTTAGCGGACAGTCTTTACGGCATCCTTTTTCTTCCGGCATTTTCAAAACAAAAACAGCCCAAACCCTTTTTCCACAGGGCTGTGCTGATTTACATTGCGCTTGAGCCCTTTTGCAGCATGCTTGTGGACGAAAGCCCGCCGGACACATTCTGCTTGCCTGCTCGTTTTCCGGTTGAAAATAAAAATCGGGATATTGGTTCAGACATACTTTTCGTAAATCATTTTCAATGGCCTGCGCAAAATCATCATGCGCACTCAGGTTTTCATAAGCCCCTTCCTTGAGGCGCTTTTTGAGAAATGAGCCAATTTCCCCTGCTTCATTTCCATTACAGGATTCCTGAAAACAATTTTCCAATTCAAGGATAATAGCCTTTTTATCCTTATCACTTAATTGGTTATCAGATAATTGTAAAACAATGGACAGCCCGATAACAACAATCGACACAAAAGTGTACAACATATTTTTCATAAACAGCCTATAGTTTAAATCAACATTTAAACCACCCTACATCCATCTATGTACCCTATTGCCTTTTCCCTTTAATTTTATGTCCATTAAAATTCGCAATGAGGTTTTCTATTGTTCCGTTTTCATTCCGTTCAAAGGTAAACAATAATTCCCCCGGATACAAGATAAAAAACACATCTTTTTTCTCCGGAAGGATTTCTGAGCTCCTGCCGCGGTCTTCAAAATATAGTTTATTGCCTTGTGCATATACCAAAAATGCATCATCTCCTTCAATCACATAGCGTCCGGAATATTCATCCAAACTGGCTGGGTCAATCCTTATTACCTGTTTTGGAGGGAAATACAACTCGTGATCCCTTTGGCATTTTGATTCCACAATATTCTTTTTCGATGCACAGAGCTGCTCCACAAAAGCACCAAAATCATCAATCAATTTTGCATCGCTCAGGGCATAGTTCTGCACTTCGCCTTTATTGAGTGGAGCATAAAGCTCGAGGCTGGGAAGGTCTGCTACCTGATCCATTTCAGAAACTTCCATCGGGTTCAATGCTGCCCGGGTAAAAAACATATTCCTGCATTTCATGTTTTTAATATCTGCCGCCAAAATAAAGCCTGCTGTTTCGAAACGCTCATTAATTTGTCCGGTTAATTCTCCATTTAAATATAATTCGGTAAACCCGCCGGCATAATTGTGGCATATTACGATTGAATTCCAATCATCCATTTTTAAAGTATTTGATTCCAGAATATGCTCAAGTCCTTGATATTCAATCCTATTTTGCTTATTCATCCTTATGGGCAATTCCTTGTTATCGAGAACAATCTCGGCTATAGTACCTGATTTTGTTGCTATAAAATCAAATCCAAAAGAAAAACTATGTACAATAATTTTGGGGATATAGTAAAGTTGTTCTGTTTTCGCTTTTTTACCCAATTGGGTTCCTTCTGTATGTACTTGCTGCGGAAGGCTTTTTCCTATGCGCATGCTCAAAAACATACCCTCTGGAAAAGCCAGAAAAAATTCTTCATGGCCATGGTTATCCGGATGATTGGGATCAAAGAAATAGCCTTTAGGGATATGCCCTTGTCCATCATTCAATGCACCGAGAAAATTGATACATGGAATGCCTAAAGTCCGCAGGCGGATATTCATTTTTTGCAGGTAGGCATACTGCTCCTCTGTGAAATTATTATTGGCATAGCATAATCCCAGAAGCGGCTGAATATCATGCTTTCGACATTTCTGAACCAATTTATTGATCCCCTTCCAGAATGACATGGATACCGTATCCGGATTTTTGGTTTCCAAGCCTTCATTCGACATGGAAAGGGCTATGAGAACATAATCCGGATCCTCAGGCAGCACATCTTTATCAAAACGTTCCAGGGCATATTTTGTATCATCTCCGGGGATACTTTTATTGATGACGGTCAATGATTTATCATTTAGGTAACGGCCTAAACGCTGGGCATAACCATTGCCAAAATCCCATTTTTCTTTATGGCTGGTAACCCAACCCGATGCAACGGATGAGCCCAGAACAAGCAATTTTTCTTTGGGCAAAAAATCCTGAGATACAAGCCTGATCGAGCTGAACAGGACAAATATCAGGAAGTATACACTCATTTTTTTCATAATTTCTGTTTTGGGGTTAATATATAGACGATTGGAAAATCAGAATGTTACAGCTGCAAGACCTGCAATTGTTGAAAATGTGAAAAACAAAATGGGTTCTACTCGGAATTCCGTGGAAACCTTTAAAGTATATAAAGGTTGGAATAAAGTTTTAAATGCCTATCAAAATTTAGAGAACTAATCCGGGACAAACTTTCCAAAATTTGCAACTTTGGAAAGTTTAACCTCCAATTCTACCTCAATTTTTATTACCCACAAAAAACCGAGTAGAACCACAAAATGTTATCGCTGAAGAATGCATAACGATCAGCAATACCTATCGGGATGCGTTTTTGCTGCAAATTCAAAAGTAAAAACAAGTTTAATACGCTAATTCATAAGAAAGTGTGTCGGCTGCTGTAGGAATAAGCTCTTTTTCAAACTTTTGAACACCACCGGCTTTTGTATGTGTTTTCCAATAAAGGAAATATCTGCGTTCCGGGCGCAAATAATGATAAAAAAGCGTATCTGCTTCCGTTGTTTCAAATGACCATTCAATTTCTGATTTGATGTAAGGATATATTGGATCAATCATATACATCCATCCATCGCATTTATCAAATCCTGTATCTGCTACCTTATTGTAAACCCGCAATTTCAGAACTTTTTTTTGCGTATAAATCAAGCGCATACTGTCCCCATTCGCAATATTAAAATTTTGCATCCCCCAGGGAACGAGTATATCAGGATTAAGATCTTCATCGGTATGCAAAAGGTATTCCTGGGCCTCATTTTCAGAAAACAAAGTAATACTGCCATCCCCGGAAGTCAAAATTGTATCCGCGATTCCAAGGATTCCGTTTTCATTGCGTTCCTGCACAATAAAAACCATATCCCGAAGAGGTTCTGCGTTTTTACTGCGCTGGCATTTCATGTAAAACACAGCTGGTTCCGGATCGGGAAGCGGATCCATTTCATCGCAGGAATAAAATGCGAACAAACTTAAAATCAATATTATAGATAAATGCTTTTTATTCATAATTGATATGGGCAATATAGGCCGTTTTTCCTTTTGAATTTACACCCTGGCAGCAAAATATACCGTCTTCAAATGATGTAAACAGTTGCAGGCTGTCCCCTTTCATGGTTTCATGCTGATAATCCATAAAAATTTCATGAACTTCTTTTACATCAGTTAGCTGATATAAAGCATCAATGGATTTCTCAATATATTTGGTATTGATCACATGCTGGTTTTTGTCCAGATCGCTGAAAAGCACAGGGTAAGTACCCATTTCGCAGGCTTCTTTTGGAGGATGAAGTTTTTGGAGTTCCTCTTCAAAAGGCCGATGGGGTTCATAAGCATCTTCGAGCGAATAGAGCACTTCGGGTTTCATCAGGCGGCGGCTGTTAAAATCAATGATTAGCCAGGCAGAGGAACCAAGGGCAATAATTTTTCCATTTTGATCAAACACCTGAAATTCCCTGTTGGCAAAAAACTTATTTAAACCCGATGGCCATGTTTTAATACTAATTTCATCGAGCCAGCCCGGAGCTTGCAGTATTTTTAAACGAAAGCGGCTGATTACCCAGGCCATACCCTCTTTGAACAGTTTATCATATCCAACGCCAATCTCCTCAGCATGCAGCCAGGCCACTTCCTGCAGCATATTCGACAATGCCGCGGTTTTAATTTCACCCCGGGCATTCACATCCTGCCAGGCTACAGTAAATTTTTTCGTCAATGATGACATAGCAAAGAAATTTGTGCAAAAATAAACATTCTGGCAAATCCTAATCCCAGCTTATGGAAGCCGTTTCTTGCCTGTATTTTTGTACTTTTGGATTTTTAAAAGAAATTCAAACTCAATACTATGTTTAAAAAAGAAGTTTATGCCGACAGGCGCAACCGCCTTAGGGAAGAAATGAGCTCAGGTCTCGTGCTTATTCCCGGAAACAGCGAAGCATCGTTCAACTACCCTGCAAATACCTACCATTTCCGTCAAGACAGCAATTTCCTTTACTTTTTTGGAATCGACCTTTACGACCTTGTGGGTGTAATGGATGTGGACGCCAATAAAGACTATATCTTTGGAAATGATGTGGATATAGACGACATCATCTGGATGGGGCCACAACCTACCATCAAAGATCAGGCGGCTGAAGTAGCTGTTGAGCACTCTGCGCCCCTTGCCAAGCTGAACGAAATGATCAATGAAGCCATTCAGCAAGGACGAAAAGTTCATTTCCTGCCACCTTATCGTGGTGAGCATGTAATGCAATTGCAGGATCTTCTGGGCATTGGTAAAGACAAAATCAAAAGTTATGCTTCCCTTGAGCTGATCAAAGCTGTGGTGAAATTGCGCGAAATCAAGGATGAATACGAAATTGCCGAAATTGAAAAGGCCGTGGACATCGCATATGAAATGCACACTACAGCCATGAAAATGTCGAAAGCGGGTGTTGTTGAGCGCGAAATTGCAGGAACTATCGAGGGCATCAGCCTGGCAAAAGGTGGCCCGACCAGCTTCCCGATTATCCTAAGCATCCATGGCGAAACCCTGCACAACCATTATCATGGCAATACGCTGGAAGTTGGCCGTATGATGGTAACCGATGCCGGTGCTGAAACTACCATGCACTATGCCAGCGACATTACGCGCACAACTCCTGTTGGCGGTAAATTTGATGAACGCCAAAAAGGCATCTACGAGATTGTGCTCGAAGCCAATATGAAGTCAATCGAAGCTATAAAACCAGGTATTGAATATCGTGAAATCCATTTCCTTGCTGCCCGCACTATTGTGGATGGCCTCAAAAAACTTGGCCTGATGAAAGGCGATACAAATGCTGCTGTTGAAGCCGGTGCGCACGCTCTTTTCATGCCGCATGGTTTGGGCCATATGATGGGACTTGACGTACACGATATGGAAGGTTTGGGCGAGAACAATGTGGGCTATGATGAAAAAACCATACGCAGCGACCAGTTTGGAACAGCATACCTGCGCCTTGGTAAAGAGCTGAAACCGGGCTTTGTATTGACCGTTGAGCCAGGCTGTTATTTTATTCCTGAGCTATGGAAGCGCTGGAAAAATGACGGCATGCATACCGACTTTATCAACTATGATGCAGTAGAAAAATACCTCGATTTTGGTGGTGTGCGCATCGAAGATGATGTGCTGGTAACCGAAGATGGTTTCCGCGTTTTGGGCAAACCCATCCCAAAAACTGTGGCAGAAATTGAAGCCCTCTGCGCTGAATAAAAAATAAACCTAATAAAAAACCCGGGAGCTAATTAGTTTCTGTCCATAATGTCCGATCTCAGCGTTATTCTTGTTCTGAAACCAAGTCATCCCGTACAAACGGGACTCCTCGTTTCCAGCAAATGAAATGCCTCGACCTCGAACATTCTGAATCAGAAACCCGACTTTATAGACGAACTCTAATTAGAGTTCGTCTATAAAGTCTCCCGAAATTTCGGGATTGCTCAAAATCCAAATCCTCAAATACTTGAGTATTATCCGGTTTGGATTTTTCACACGTAGTTCGGCAAGCTCACTATAGCACCTTGAATTTGAACTTTATAGAGCAAACTCCCGACTCTATGGACAAGAAATATTTAATTTGGTTTCCGGGTTTTTAAAATAGAACATTATGACCCAATTCGTTGAATTTCAAAACAAAAAAATAGCCTATAAGTCAGAAGGTGAAGGCCCTGCTCTCGTGCTGCTGCATGGTTTCCTCGAAAATAAAAATATGTGGAAGCGTTTCTCTGATTTCCTTAAGGATGATTTTACCGTAATTACCATTGACCTGCCTGGTTTTGGCGAAAGCGATGTTTTTGGCGAAGTGCACAGCATGGAATTTATGGCTGATTGTGCCAAAGCGGTGCTTGATGCCGAAAACATCAGCGTATGCGTTATGGCCGGCCACAGCATGGGCGGTTACACTACTTTGGCTTTTGCCGAAAAATATCCTGAAATACTTAAAGGATTCTGCCTTTTCCATTCCCATGCTTCTGAAGATCCGGATGAAGTGAAGAAAAACCGTGAGCGTACTGTGGAAATCGTTAAAAAAGACCGCACAGGATTTATCGCTGCTTTTATTCCCGATTTGTTTGCACCCGATAACCGCGCCCGCTTTATGCCACACATCAGGCAACTACAAGAGGAAGCATTGATGCATCCTGCCGAAGGTATTACCGCAGCACTGTTGGGCATGAAAGAACGTACATCCAAAATTGGCCTGCTGACCAAAACCAAGGCTCCGGTACTTTTTATCATTGGCAAACAGGATAGCCGGATTCCGTTAAATAAAATTATGGCACAGGCCATGCTGCCCGCCCATGCCGAATTGCTCATTATGGAGCATGCTGGCCATATGGCATGGCTTGAAGATGAATATAATACGATTCATAAATTGCGCTGTTTTGCTTATGGCGTACTCTCTTAATATCTGAAAAATGGAAAAGAAAAGATGCAGCTGGCCGGGCAATGACCCGCTTTATCTGAAATACCACGATGAAGAATGGGGCAAGCCGGTTTATGAGGATCAAAAGCTCTTTGAATTTCTGATATTGGAATGTTTCCAAGCCGGATTGAGCTGGATCACCATTTTGCGCAAACGTGAAAATTTCCACAAAGCTTTTGATCAATTCGATTTTGAAAAAGTGGCGCAATATGATGAATTTAAAATAGCTGAATTGCTGGAGGATAAGGGCATCATCCGGAATAAACTCAAAGTACGTGCAGCGGTAAGCAATGCACAGGCTTTTATCAAAATCAGGGAAGAGTTTGGGAGCTTTAGCAAATGGATATGGGCTTTTACCGGAGGCAAGCCCATTATCAATCATTTTGAACGCAATGAAGATGTGCCGGCTACAACCGAACTTTCTGACCGGATCAGCAAAGAGCTAAAAAAGCGCGGGTTCAAATTCGTGGGAAGCACTGTGGTTTATGCCCATATGCAGGCTACGGGTATGGTCAATGATCATTTGACGACTTGTTTCCGCCACAACGAATTGATGTAGTTTTAACTTAAAATGATGAGGATGCCCGACCGGTTCAGCTTACGTAATGCTTTTTATTGGTTTTTGGTTCTGGCCATTCCTATGGTATCATGTAAAAAAACACAGGAAACAACTTCCGAACCCGAATTTCAAAATGTTTTGGACCTTTCTGTAATCCCACAGAATCAATATAATTTAGACGGTTTTGGTTTTTCGGATCTTGGCGCATGGCATGGTTTTGCCTTGCCGCCACAGGACAGTATAGAATATGCCGGTGGATTTAGCGGTCCGCTGCTCATGAAAACTCATGGCCGGTGGATATCCAAAAACTTTTGCCAGCTCAATATCCTGGATGAAACGCTTCATAAAATTCCTTTTAAGCCATCAAAAACCAAAATATATTCGCTGCCCGGTCGGATGGTTCAGGAACTGGAAACGGAAAATCTGCGTATTATTCTTACACTCTTTTTTGTGGATGAGCGTACATCCCTGCAAACTACTGAAATCCAAAATAAAAAGGCTGATTCACAGATATTTTATCCTTCGTGGAAAACCGATCTTTTCGACTGTAATATTGATTTTCATGCAGAAAACAATGGCTTTTCCCTTCAACTTGCTGATTCCTCTCTATTAGAAACCGCTTTTTCCATTCCGCTCAAATCGGTCGTTTTAAAAGATTCCATATTGAATGTGCGGGCTGAAGAAACCTTATTGAAAAAAGGCGAAAAAATGCGCATTGAATTTGCCATCCGATATTCATTTCATAAGGATTTTGAAAACCAAAATCTGACTGCGCTTAGAGATTTGCTCCAAAAACCGGAACTGCTGGATCAACAAAACCAAAAACGCTGGAACAACTATATTTCAAAAATTTGCACGCCAGAAATGACGATTGCAGAAAAACAACTTGGCATAAAATGTTTGCAAACTTTAATGACCAACTGGCGCTCTCCGGCGGGCGATTTAAAGCATAACGGAATTTTTCCTTCGGCAGCTTATCAGGGATTTTACGGCTTTTGGTCGTGGGACAGCTGGAAGCATTCTGTAGCTGTGGTGCAATTTGATCCCTTTCTGGCTAAAGAAGGCATTCGCTCGATGTTTGATTATCAAAACAAAGCCGGAATGGTAGCCGATTGCATTTATTTCGATTCGACCGAAAACAACTGGCGCGACACCAAAGCCCCGCTGGCTGCATGGTCCGTTTATGAAGTTTTCAAAGCAACAAAGGATACTGCTTTTGTACGCGAAATGCTGCCCAAACTCATTAAATATCACCAATGGTGGTACAGCGATCGCGACCACGACCAAAACGGCCTGTGCGAATACGGCTCCACCGACGGCACATTGATTGCCGCCAAATGGGAAAGCGGTATGGACAATGCCGTGCGCTTTGATGAAACGAAAATCCTTCAAAATTCCAATACGGCCTGGTCTTTCGATCAGGAATCGGTGGATTTGAATGCCTATCTGCAAAAGGAAAAGGAATATCTGGCAATACTCTGCAGCATCAACGAAAAAAATGAATTAGCCAAAATTTTTAATGATGAAGCCAAAGAATTAGCCGATCGCATCCGTACATATTTCTGGCATCCGGAAAAGCAATGGTTTTTCGACCGAAAACTCAATCATGGGGTTTTTCTTGATGCCTTTGGTCCCGAAGGCTGGACACCCCTCTGGACAGGCATTGCCAGCAAAGAACAGGCCGCTTCCCTTGTAAAAATTATGTACGATACTTCCCGTTTCAACACCAAAGTCCCGTTGCCCACTTTAGATGCCGGCCATACAAAATTCAATCCCCTTAAAGGCTACTGGCGTGGCCCTGTCTGGCTCGATCAGGCTTATTTTGGCATTGAAGCACTGCGCAATTATGGCTATGAGGAAGAAGCCAATCAATTGACGCAAAAAATCTTTCAGAATGCTGAAGGGCTTTTGGAAAATGCTCCGATACGCGAAAATTATCATCCTATAAGTGGTAAAGGCTTAAATGCCAATCACTTTAGTTGGTCCGCGGCGCATTTGATGATGATGATGGAAAAGGAATAATTCGTAAATAAATTTCCTTCTAAGGCAGTTTGTATTTTCAATATCTTCGCACAAAACGAACTATATGAAATTAGGTGCATTTTCGGTAAGCCTCAGTGTAAAAGACCTGCAGGTTTCCAAAGAATTTTACGAAAAACTGGGCTTCACTGTTTTTGGTGGCTCCATGGAACAAAATTACCTCATCATGAAAAACGGAAACAGCCTCATTGGTTTGTTTCAGGATATGTTTGAAGGCAATATACTTACATTTAATCCGGGTTGGGACGAAAACGCCCAAAACATGGAAGATTGGGACGATGTGCGTGAGATCCAGAAAAAACTCAAAGACTCAGGTATTGAATTTCAGGCCGAGGCCGATGAAACTACTGAGGGCCCGGCCAGCTTTGTAATCCTCGATCCGGACGGAAACGGTATTTTTGTGGATCAGCACAGGTAAGCACAAAAACCCTTTTTTAACGGTTCTATCAGTTAATTCGTGGAAAGCAATTAAATATCAAGCAATTGGAAAACAGCCTGATTTTGCTGTCAATTTTTTCGCATCTGAACCGGAACAAACCTTTGGAATGATTATCCCTGCTGTTCTGCTCCAATTTTTGACCACGCGAAAAACAAGTAAGAACCTTTTTAACTAAATAAAACTTCGATATCCTCCTTACTAAGGTTTTTAACGAAGCTACTTTCTTCAGTAATGATTTCTTCGGCGAGATTTTTCTTTCTTTTTTGAAGCCGTAGAATTTTTTCTTCGATCGTATCTTTGCAAATCATACGGTAGGCAAACACTTTTTTATCTTGTCCGATACGATGTGTACGGTCAATAGCCTGATTTTCAACAGCAGGGTTCCACCAGGGATCTATGAGGAATACATAGTCAGCAGCAGTAAGGTTCAGGCCAAAGCCACCGGCTTTAAGGCTAATCAGGAATACCCTGCAATCATCTGTATTTTGAAAATAATCAACTTTTTCCTGACGGTTGCGTGTTTTTCCATCCAGCGATGTATAATTGATCTTCTCACGTTCTAATCGATCTCTGATTATATTGAGCATGCGCACAAACTGAGAAAAAACAAGCACTTTATGATTGGCTGTTTTTTCTTTAATATGCCGTATCAGCTCTTCCGTTTTTATCGATTCATCACCATAGGATTCTTCGGTATTGAGCAATGCCGGGGAATCACATATCTGCCTAAGTTTTAAAATACCATCCAAAACATTAAATCGGGCTTTATTCATCCCTTCTTCATCAATTTTATTGAGCAGCATTTCCCGGTATTTAATCCGGAAAGCATCATAAACATTTCGTTGTTCGGTTTTCATTTCACAATAAAGTTCCACTTCTGTTTTTTCGGGAAGTTCTTTTGCTACTTTGGCTTTGGTTCGTCTCAATATAAAAGGATAAACAATGCGTCTCAGTTCAGCATGCAAATGTTTGCTTTCATCTTCCGACATATTTTTTCCATATGTTTTTCGGAAAAAATTCAAGTTTCCAAGCAATCCCCGGTTAAGTACCTGCATCTGCGAAAACAGTTCAATAGTATTGTTTTCAATCGGAGTTCCCGTAAGTGAAAATCGGTTTTTTGCCTTTATCAGCAAAGAAGCCTTAAAACGAAGGGACGAAGGGTTTTTTAGTGCCTGGGATTCATCAAAAACAACGGAGGTAAATTCAAAGGTGTTCAGCTCTTTAATGTCATTCACCATAGTACCGTATGTACTCAAAACAACATCTGCTTTTTTCCATTCATTTGGATCAAATTTTCTGTTTATTCCCCAATAAACCAATGTATTAAGATGAGGTGCAAATTTGCTGATTTCATTTTCCCAGTTAAAAAGCAAGGTTGTTGGGCAAACAACGAGATGGGTCCTTTTTTTACGTGGCGATAATTCTTTCAAATGAAGAAAAAACGAAATCATTTGGATGGTTTTACCTAAACCCATGTCATCGGCCAGGCATCCACCAAAGCCAAATTTCGATAAAAATGAAAGCCATGATAGTCCTGCCAACTGATAATCACGTAATTGTGCTTTTAATTTCTTCGGCTGCGATATTGCTTCAATCGCATCAAAACCTTTGAGCAATTTCATCTTTTCGCTCAATTCATCTATCAGTTTTTCGTCCGATTCTTCGTTGAGCAGCTCATATATTACATTAAACTGTGTTTTGGGAAGCTTAATTTTATCCCCTTCAATTTCACCAAATTTTAAGGATGTTTCAAATTTCTGAACAAAATCTTCGGGCAAAAGGCCATACAATCCATCTCCAATGGGAATAAGCCGGTCTTTATTTATTATCGCTTTTCGTAAACTGCTTAAGCTTACATCATGATGTTCAAAATGAACGTTCATTTCCAAATCAAACCAATCTTCGTCCGATTTTACAGAATAGTTAACATTTGGCCGAGCAGGATAGTACCTGACAGATTTTAAATCCTTAATTCCAAATAGCTGTATATCATTCTCTTTGCATTTGGTATAAAAATCTATGAACCAATTATCTTTTAACAGCTGTGCTGCTTTTAGCTGAAAATAATCCTGATACTGCTGTTGTTTAAAATCCGGATGACTTCCAAGCAAAATATCCCGGAAGTCCTTTTCAGCTTCTATATCACGCTGTGCAGATATGGTTTTTCCGTCAACTTGCCGGTATATATTGCCTTTTGATTGATTTAAAACGTTGATGTTGATGGTATCATAACTAAATTCCGGAATGAAATAAATATTTGAATCGTTTTCTTTGAGATATACCTTTTTCTCGGTGATATTATTATCAATTTGAGCTTCGACCATATTTTCAGGTAGCTCAATGGTAATTTTATCCTGAAAAAACCGAACTAGTTTTTGTAAAATGCTATCGTAGTGTTTATCAAGAAAACAAATTGATTTGAAATCATTAGGATATGACAATCTATTTAGAAAAAGAGAAGCTGCATTGTTCCAAGGATACAATGTATCTTTAATTTTAACAATCCAAAAACATTCAAACATTTTTCGTGAAACCTTAGCCGATATTGGTTTATCGCCAATATGGTACGCAATTTCAAGGTCCAGGCTTTTCCCTTTACTGTGTAGTTTGGCAGCAACATTGATCTTATTTGCCGAAACCGGCATCAAAGAGCATGCCCTCAAACTGATATCGATATTATAACCATATTCATCTTCATATACATATGTAATACGATCCTGCAGTAGTTCAAGTATGGGATTAAGCAATTGTATCACTCTTTGGAAGAAAGGGTATGAATAATCACCAGAATCGGTATGAAATGATGACTCTATATCATTTTCCATTAAGTTATTTAGTTTTCCGCCAAAACGAATTAGCTGAAAATCATTTTCATCAGCATGTTCATTAAAAAAGTCATCTTCGAGGGGCGCATCAATCAATTCAAAATGACTTTTAAGTTTATCTCCGGCTTTATTTATTTTCCCTTTCGCAACATTAAAAAAGCAAACAGGTCTATCAGAATCAGCAACAAAGCTTAGAACATAGGCCAATGAATATTTATCGGAAATGTTTTGCTTTTCATCTGTAGGACTTACGATCACCGTACTTGTTTCCGGTATTGTATAAAAAAAACCAAGAGGAGTTAATTGTCCCTTTTTTAATGTCAATAAGGCCCATCTGTTTTGAAACTCAAGGTTAAATAAATCCTGATACTTTGAAACTTCATCCGGGTCAATATCATTTAAAGCATATTCTTCCAATAAGTATTCAGTCCAGTCTATACTCATATCAAGAGCATATTTTCCCTTTTCGCGCAACAAATATTTCAGTGCTGCGACCTTATGCTGGCAAAAAGGCAAATTTTTTGCCTTGCATTTGCATGATGACCAAATATCCCCTTCACCTTTAAATACTTTCAACTGAACCTTAAAGAGTTGTGATCGGTTTTTGATTGCGACCTCAATCTGCCCATCATCATATTTCAAAAGCTCAAATTTCCCGTTTTTTAGCAAAGCATCTGCTTTTTTGTTCATATCATCGGGCACCGATTGAAAAAAATGCTTACTCTCTTCAGAATCAAAATGAAAAGAAGTTGAAGTTTGATCAGCTCTAAAAAGAAATGATTGGTTTTTATTCTCTACTTCCTTATTTACATACATAGCAGTTGCAATAATATGTTTGCATAAATCCCAATTATAAGGGCATTCGCAATCACTGGAAAGCAGGTTATTCAAATCAATAGTACAAGAATAAGAAGTATCCAAACTAGAAGAAACCACTTCGGAATATATCAAAGGACCATTAATGGAGACATTATGCACATGGCCGTATTGGTAGAGATTTGCAGCACGGACTCGAACCTCTTTGCTGCTAAAACCAATTAATTTATTTAATTTGTGTTTTATTTCAATTTCTGTGAAACTTTTTTTCATCCTCTGATTATTAATATTCGCAATATGATACCCATGCCAATCTGAAAAGCAAATTGAAATGAATTTGACATTCTGTGAATGCTCTAACAAATCTAAAGTTTTATGCGAAAATCAAAATACATTGTTGATAAACTGCAATAAAAACCTTTAGAGGTCAGTAGATAAATATATAGAATGATTTATGCTCGTGAATAAATAGTTTCTGTCCATAATGTCCGATCTCAGCGTTATTTCATTTGCTGGAAACAGTCATCCCGTACAGACGGGACTCCTCGTTTCCAGCAAATGAAATGCCTCTACCTCGAACATTTTGAATCAGAAACCCGACTTTATAGACGAACTCTAAATAGATTTCTCCTCTACCGAAGCTTCGGTATCGTCGAAATGACTGTTTATTAATTGTTTGGGCAAAAGCGGCGCACTTCGGCTTGGTTCGGCGCACTTCGGCTTCGCTCACCACAGGACGCTCACCACAGGACGCTCAGTGACCGTAAGCCGCCTTTGCCACTTGAACACAACAAAAGGTCATTTCTACAGGAAGCTCTCCGCTTCGCTATGAGCTTCCTGTAGAAATCTATGTTACTCAATAACAAGTCATTATCTTTTTTATGATTTGCCAAAACTAATATGCACCTACATTCTGACCTCTAAAAACCTTTAAAGGTCAGAATGTAGGTATATATCAAAATGGCCTGTACCCCATCCAGCGCCTGGCCGGTAGCTTCCTGTCAAAGCTTAATGAAATAATGCAAATTCGCCTATAATTCCCTGGAAATACTAAATGTAAAAGTACTGCCTTGGTCAAGTTTGCTTTCTACATGAATGGAACCGCCCAGCAGATAAACCAGGTTTTTGCAAATGCTCAGGCCCAGGCCAACACCTTTGACATAAAAAGATGACTGTTCGTCGGCATGGCGGAAACGTTCAAAAATAACTTCCAGTTTATCTTCCGCAATGCCCCTGCCGGTATCTTTCACAAAGCAAATCAACTTATGATCCTTTTTTTTATGATAACCAAAAGTAATACTGCCGCTTTCTGTAAATTTTAATGCGTTATTGATCAGGTTATGATAAACCTGTGCTATGCGCAATTCATCAGATCGAATAAAGAATTCCTCATCGGAATATTTGTTGTCCAGTATTAATTCAAGATGACCGGCCTTTATTTTCGGATCTGCCTGATAGCTGTCAAAAACCTGACGGATCATTTTATTAAAATCAAATTCTTTAATTTCGAGCTGAATATCACCGCTTTCAATGCGCGAAGCTTCCAAAAGGTCATTCAGCAAACGGTTCAATTTAATCCCATTATCGAGAATAATTTTAGAAAATCTTTTTTGATCAACAAGATCGTTATTTGCACTGTACAACAAATCAGAAAACCCAAGAATACTATTGAGAGGTGTTCGGATTTCGTGGCTGATATTGGCTAAAAATGCTGTTTTTAATTCATCAGCATTTCGGGCTTTTTCGTACGCTTTCACCAGGCTTTCTTCCTGCTGCTTCAATTCCCCGATCAGCTGCTGTAAGTGGTGATTGGTTTCTTCGAGTTTTTCTTCAGTTTCACAGCGCCGTTTCAGCTCTGCCGATAGCTCTTTAGTTTTGCGTTTTACCTGTTTTTTAAGACTGAGCGACCACAGTATAAACATCACCGAAAGGATCAAAACAACAAAAAACAACCAGGCAATGATTTGGATCAGCTTAAGACGAAAAGCATCTTTTTCATAAACGCCAAAATACTTTTCATAAATACGGTCGTATTCACCATTGCTATTCAGGATATTGAGCCCTTCATTAAGCTGCTGCTGCAATGCCACACGATTTTTCTGGATACCGAAACAATACGAACGCATTTCTCCGGGAATAATTTTTGCCTGTAGTTTTAAATTGTGTTTCCTTATTAAATACATTCCCGGAAAATGAGAACCAAGATACGCCAGTCCTTTTCCGCTCTCCAGCATTTTAAGAGCTTGTTCCGGATCATCAGCAAGAATAAGCTCATTACTGATATGGTGCTTTATGGCATAATCGTGCATGATATCTCCATTTTGCACAATGATCGCTTTATCTTTAAGTTCCTCTAAATCATACATTTCACCATCGCGGCAAAAAACAGCCTGAGAAACCATGGAATGTGGCAAGGAAAAGGAAAACTGTTCTGCCCTTGCTTTTGAATAAAACAACCCACTTATTAAATCAACACGTTCAAATTCCAAATCTGCGCGGGCTTCATGCCAGGGCTTCAGTTCAATACTAATATCCATATCCATCACATCGGCAATGGCATAAAGCAATTCCACATTAAAACCCGTCGGACTGCCGTTTTCATCCAAATATTCATATGGAGGATATTTATAATCACCGGTAGCCTTCAAGGCATCCGTTTGCTTTTGCGCCCGGCCGCAAAGGAAAAGCAACAAAAAAACCGAAAGAATAAAATGCTTATGGGTCACTTTTTCAGCTATTGAGAAGCTAAAAGTAGCAAAACAATTATACTTGCACAACTATTTGAGAAATTTAATATCAGGCGAATTTCAAGCAAGAAGAATAGCCAGAACGCTGATTTATGCTAATTTTGCAAGCTCAGCAACAGTACAAGATGGCACAAGAGAAGAGATGGTATGCAGCCTACACACGGCCGCGCAGTGAGAAAAAAGCAGAGCTTGAACTTAAAGCTAAGGACATAAAATGCTACCTTCCGATGAGAAAGGTTTTAAAAACCTGGAGCGACCGCAAAAAATGGATCGATGAACCTGTTTTTAAATCCTATATTTTCATCCGGATGGAAGAAAGACGGTATTGGGATGCTGTTACTATTCCTTATGTTGCGCGGATTATCAGCTTTGAAGGAAAAATGGTCCCCATTCCCGATGAGCAAATCAAAGCCATTAAAAAATTCGTTAAAGGAGAAAACGAAATTTTTGACGATATAGAACATCTCACCAAAGGAGATGAAATTGAAGTGGTAACCGGGCCACTCAAAGGATTGCGAGGCCACCTCATCACGCACGGAAAACGTGAAAAACTCCTGGTTCAGATACAAACTATTAACAAAGCTTTTACATTGAACATCCCAAAAGATAATGTGCTGAAAGTTATCAAAAAAGACGGGTAAGATTAAACAGGCAAGATCATATTGCTTTTTCTTATCTTTGTGAGAATACCAAAAAGTAGTATGAGCAACTGTTTAATTCTGGATATAGACGGGGTAATGATCACCCACAAAGCTGATGGCGAAAAGCCTGCCGGAAACAATAAGTACGGTCCTCCATTTGACAAAGCCTGTGTTGAAGTCCTGAATAATATAATACAACAGTTTGATCCTCAAATAATTGTTTCTTCCGACTGGAAAGAAGTGATGCTATATGACACGAAGCTTTTTGGTGAAGTTTTTATTGCCAACGGTGTTTTAAAAGGCCCGGATGGTTTTACGCCCGACCTTCGTTTCAAATATCATTTGATGTTTGATCCCTTTCAAAAGAAAATCAAAACCCGTGAAGCCGAGATCAAAGCTTTTGTCAACCGCAATTACGATAAAAATATAGCCATTGTGGATGACCTGCCACTGTTTTTTTATCCCGATAAATTTATTCAATGCAAAGCCGACAAAGGTCTGGCACAAAAAAAGGTTGTCAAAGGTATCGCTAAAATTTTTGGCAGAATCTGATTATTCTTCCTCTGCCGGTGGTATATCATACAAAAAATTATTATACGGATATCGCTGAATATGAAGACGTTTTACATGTTCATAGAGCATTTCGCGAAATTCAGGAATATTTTGCTTTTTCTTTGCAGAGATAAAAATACAGCTCTCATTTTCTTTTGCCATCCAGGTTTTTTTCAAATCTTCGAGTGAGAAATTTTCCGGCCCTGCAGGACTTAAATCATCTTCCTCTTTTTCCTCCCAACTGTAGGCATCAATTTTATTGAAAGCAATGATGTAGTCTTTATCACTTGCACCGATTTCGGCCAGGGTATTGCGCACAACGGCGAGATGTTCTTCAAAATCGGGATGCGAAATATCGGATACAATGACCAGCAAATCAGCTTCGCGCACCTCATCCAATGTTGATTTGAAGGATTCTACCAGGCCGTGTGGCAGTTTGCGGATAAAACCAACCGTATCGGAAAGCAGGAAAGGCAGGTTTTCGATAACCACTTTTCGTACTGTTGTATCCAAAGTGGCAAACAGCTTATTTTCGGCAAAAACATCCGATTTGCTCAGCAGGTTCATAATGGTAGATTTTCCTACATTGGTATAACCCACCAAAGCTACACGCACCAAATGTTCTCGGTTTTTACGCTGTGTTGCCATTTGATTGTCGATCTGGCTGAGTTTTTTGCGCAGCAATGTAATTTTATCGCGGATAATCCGGCGGTCTGTTTCAATTTCGCGCTCACCGGGGCCACGCATACCAATACCCCCGCGTTGGCGTTCAAGGTGTGTCCACATACGGGTTAATCGCGGCAGCAAATACTGATACTGAGCCAGTTCTACCTGCGTTTTTGCATGGGCAGTTCGCGCCCGCTGAGCAAAAATATCAAGAATCAGATTGGTACGGTCCAGAATTTTACATCCCAGAAATTTTTCGATATTACGCAATTGCGAAGGGCTGAGCTCATCATCAAAAACGACCAGGCCAATTTCCTGCTCTTCAATATAATTTTTGATTTCCTGAAGTTTTCCCGAACCCACATAAAAGCGCACGTCCGGCCTGTCGAGCTGCTGCGTAAAACGAAAGGTAGGAATCCCGCCCGCAGTTTCTACCAGAAAGGCAAGTTCTTCCAAATATTCCTGTAAACGTTCCCTGTTTTGTCCCGGGAGTGCCAGTCCAACCAAAACGGCTTTTTCGGGAACTATTTTTGTTTCAATCATATGATGCTATAAAATAAGTGCAAAAATACAAAATTCTGATTAGTAAAGGCCTTATACCCTAAAAATGAATTATTTAGTGCTTTATAGACAGGCACTACTTATCCAAACTGAATTTTAATCCGATTGATTCATATTTTTAGTACAATTCATCCAATGACTCAAAGACATCGGATGAATGAATACAGAACAATTTGCTTGCTAACTGTCTATTTTATAATGCCGAGCTTCTTGCTCAAATCCAACATCCGCTCAATAGGGATGCGCGATTTTTCAATAACATCGGCAGCCATTAAAATTTCCGGTTGTTCATCGCGCATACAATCACGTAGTTTCTCCAAAGTGTTCATTTTCATGTACGGACAGTCATTGCATTTGCAGCTTTCGTTGGCAGGAACCACCAGAAATTCCTTTTCAGGCGATTCGATTTGCATCTGATGCAGGATACCTGTTTCAGAGGCCACAATAAACTTTTTGTCTTTGCTTGCGCGGCAATAATTGAGCATTCCTTTTGTGGAACCAATATAATCGGCCAGTTTCAGGATCGGTCCGCTGCATTCGGGATGCGCCACCACTTTTGCATCAGGATGTTGTGTTGATAACTTAAAAACAGCTTCGGTTGTCAGCAGGTCGTGCACTTCGCAGGTTCCATCCCATAAAACCATATTACGTCCGGTCAGATTATTGATATAACCACCCAGGTTTTTATCCGGCGCAAAAATTATTTTCTCATCTTTTGGAAAACTCTCGACCAGCTGAACAGCATTTCCTGAGGTGCAAATCAAATCGGATTGTGTTTTGATGTCGGCGCTACAATTAATATAGCTAATTACCATATGATTAGGATATTGCGCTTTAAACTTCGCGAAAGGTTCCGCGGGGCAGGAATCGGCCAAAGAACAACCTGCATTAAGGTCGGGCAGCACAACAGTTTTATCAGGATTGAGTATTTTTGCGGTCTCTGCCATGAAATGAACGCCGCAAAAAACGATCAGCTCGGCATCAATCTGCGTTGCTTTTTGAGCCAGAGCCAGGCTGTCGCCTTTAAAATCAGCAAGATCTTGAATTTCAGGAACTTGATAGTAATGAGCAAGGATTACTGCGTTTTTCTCCTCACGAAGATAGTTAATCTCATCAACCAGAATTTGATCCTCTTTATTCAGCATACTTAATAATAATATTTTTTAAAAATAAATATAATTCTAATTATTAATCGTGTTCATAACTGGATAACTTATGCCCGGAATGTTTGCTTTTGACGAAATTCAGGCTTTTTTAACAGAATTTCCCGCTTTATGAACAAAGCATTCTGTTAAAAACAAACGAATTAACGACTTATTAACAGTTTGTGAATAAAGTTTGGAGTTCATAAAATATTTGTGAAATCCGCTGCTTTTCCTGTTAATTTCGTTTTAAGAACTTTTGATAAGCTGTGGATAAAAAAGCAAAACAGCCCAATTGTTGATAAACTATCGGCTTCTTTTAACAACTTTCTGCAAAATTAACAGGATTATTAACCTTCTGTTGTGAATAAATCATATAAAATTGAGTTTTAAGGCTTTTCGCTTTTATTCGTATATGAAAAAAGTTCATAACTTATTCATTATAAGGCATATTTTAGTTCAGAATAGATTCTTAATTTTGCAGGACAAAAAAATTTTATCAACAATTCATCAAATGAACCAAAAAATAGCCCTTGGATGCGATCACGCAGCTTATGAAATGAAAGAAGCCGTGAAAAAATGGCTCAGCGAACATAATTATATAGTCGAAGATTTTGGAACGGATTCCCCGGATAGCATTGATTATCCCGATATCATTCATCCACTTGCAAAAGCCATTAATGATGGAGAAATTGAACGCGGGATCATTATGTGCGGATCGGGAATAGGTGTGAGCATTGTGGCCAATAAATATCCTAATGTTCGGGCGGCGCTTTGCTGGAATACCGAATTGGCAGGATTATCGCGTCAGCACAATAATGCCAATATCCTGGCCGTTTCGGGAAGGTTCATGGAGGAAAAACTCGTTTTTGAAATGCTTGAAAAATTTCTGAATACCGATTTTGAAGGTGGAAGGCACCAAAGACGTGTAGAAAAAATTAAAATTCCTGATTAAAAAACAGTTTATATGCCGGACGTATATAAGGAATTCCTGAAAGATTCAAAACGTGTTGCTTTCGACCGCACACATCGCGATAAAATTAAATTCAATATCGGGCGATATGATGCTGCTGTGCACAATGGAAAAATGCAGTATCAAAATCTTGAGCTGGCGCGAAAACGTGCCAATATGCTCAAAATGAAATCGATACTGAATCTTGAAAAATATCTTATCGAATTTGAAGCGGAGTTCAGCAAGCGGGGTGGGAAAGTAATTTGGGCTACCGATGCCAAAGAAGCCACACGCGAAATTGTGAAAATACTGAAAAAACATGAAGTAAAGCTCGCGGTAAAATCCAAGTCGATGGTAACCGAAGAAATAGAGCTGAACCATGTTTTGGAAAAAAATAAAATCCGATCGCTGGAAACAGATTTGGGCGAGTATATCGTGCAGATTGCCGGGGAAAAACCCTACCATATTGTTACTCCGGCCATGCATAAATCCAAAGAAGATATTGCAGAGCTGTTCGCACGATTGCAGGATACTCCCGCAGATGCCAGTCCGGAATACCTGACCAATCATGTGCGCAAGGTTTTGCGAAAGGAATTTACCGAAGCCGGTGCAGGCATTACCGGAGCAAATTTCCTGATTGCCGATACAGGAAGTATAGCCCTTACTGAAAATGAAGGAAATGGACTGCTTTCCATGGCCTGGCCGAAAATACATATTGCCATTACCGGCATTGAAAAGATTATCCCGTCCATGAAGGATCTGGGATTGTTCTGGCCTTTGCTGGCAACGCATGGAACCGGTCAGCATGTTACAGTTTATAATTCCATCATCAATGGCCCGCGCAGAAATGATGAATCCGATGGACCGGATGAAATGTATGTGGTTTTGCTTGATAATGGCCGCACCGACATCCTGAAACAAGCAGAACAGCGCAAAGCTCTTTGGTGCATCCGTTGCGGTGCCTGCCTCAATTCCTGCCCTGTTTATAAAAATATTGGCGGACATGCTTATGGCGCAACTTATTCGGGGCCAATTGGTTCGGTAATTACACCTTTTCTCAATGGATTCCGTGAGTATAACCACCTCAGTTTTGCTTCATCGCTTTGCGGAAAATGTACGGATGTGTGCCCGGTGAAAATTCCTTTGCACGAACTCTTATTGCTGAACAGAAATGAAGCTGCCAAACGCAAAGTTACTTCCGGGAAATGGCGTATGATCGGTTTTGGGATGAAACAGGTTTTTACGCATCGCTGGATGATGAATTTTGGATCGGCAGGAATGAAGAATTTCTTTATGCGCACCTTTGCGAAATCCATGTGGGGCAACAAAAGGGATTTGCCTGTTATTGCCAAGAAGAATTTTAACCAGATGTGGAAGGAAAAATACGCTCCTAAGAAATAAGTTTTCAATGGTCAGTATGTAAGTGCATATCAAAATATCCAGATATTAAGTGAATTATATGGATTAGATTTCTCTGCCGAAGATTCGGCATCGAAATGACTTTTTGGTTTTTTAAATGGCAAAGGCGGCGAGGACTCGTTTGAAATATACTATTGTGTCCTCGCCGCCTTTGCCCAAATATTTATTAAACAGTCATTTCGACGACCAGCGGGAGGAGAAATCTATATGTTCAAGAATAGATATTTAGGTTCTACACGGAATTTCGTGGAAAGAAATTAGAATGCTATTTCAAACAGATTCCTCCAAAGTTTCCTCATTCTTCGGAAAACTTTGTCGGAATGACGCGTTTTTATGAAGTCAGGAGGCAAATGCGGCGAGGACATAATAGTATATTTTAAAGACGTCCTCGCCGCATTTGCCTTAAACGCCTAATAAACAGCGTCATTCCGACCGGAACAAAGCCAAACGAAGTGATTAAGGCTTTGTGAAGGGAGGAATCTGTTAGGGATCAATAGTTTATTAATAAATATCTGCATATTATTTTTAAACATTATTGTTACCCACGAAATTCCTAGTAGAACCGATATTTATCCAAAAATTTCATATTTTAGTATAAAAAACAATGCCCTTTTATTACACTTACATCACAACGAATTATACCAAAACAGTTTTATATGTCGGTATGTCAGGAAATCTAGCACAAAGGATTTTGCAACATTTTAATGGTAAAATTGATGGTTTCAGCAAGAAATACCATTGCAAATATTTAGTGTATTATGAAAAGTATGATACCCCTTCCGAAGCCATTTTGAGAGAAAAGCAAATAAAAAAATACAGCAGAAAGAAAAAAGAAGATCTTATAACAAAATTGAATCCTGAATGGAAATTTTTAAATGAAAGCATCATGATTAGTAAGGAAGAATACCTTTGATTTTAGAATAATGTTATTAGATTTCTCCATCCAGCTCTTGGCTACGCTGCGAGCTTCCTGTCGAAATGACTTTTTGGTTTTTTAATGGCAAAGGCGGCGAGGACTCGTTTGAAATATACTATTGTGTCCTCGCCGCCTTTGCCCAAATATTTATTAAACAGTCATTTCGACGACCAACGGGAGGAGAAATCTACTCAAAAATGACTATCAATAAACTATCTATTTACCTACTGACCTCTATAAGTTTTTCCAAAATTTCACAACTTTGGAAAAGTTTATTTCTTAAAAATCCGTACCGTATCCTCAATACTTTTTCGGATTGGAATAAAGTGAAAATCAATAGCTTTTATAATTTTTTGATTATCGTACCTGCTGATGTTTAGCGCTGTTGCAGCCGTTTCGCGGGTGAGCAAGGGCGGTTTTCCGGTGATGAAAGAACGGATTTTTTCCAGGCGCCAAACCAAACCACCAAGGCGTTTTCCGGCTTTTTTATGTGGCTTTTTTACATCCAGGCTTTCCGCCATCATATCAAAAAGTTCTTTGTAGGACAGGTTTTCCGCATTCAGGATAAAGCGTTCGTTTTCGATATTACTTTCCATCAATTCAATCATTGCCCGGCTTACATCGCGCACATCCACATAGCCATTAATGCCTTCGGTATAATAATCCCAGCCTTTATTGATGAGCGCAAAAAGCTCCGAACTTCCTTTGTTCCAATCGCCCGGACCCAGGATTATTGACGGGTTTACCACTACCGCTTTCAAACCTTCGGCAACGCCACGCCAAATCTGCATTTCGGCTTTATGTTTGCCAATGGCATAGGCCGAATTGAGTTTATCGTTTTCCCATTGCGTTTTTTCAGAAATCAACTCATTTTTTGCGGTACGTCCTAAGGCTGCAATACTCGAAATGAAGCAAATTTTCTCTATTCCATGAAGCAAAGCAGCATCCACAACGTTTTTTGCGCCTTCCTCATTGATGAAAATGGTTTTATGCTTCTCCGAAGGGTTAAAACTTACTTGCCCTGCGCAATGATACACCAAAGAGCATTCAGTCATGGCTTTTTCAATACTGAAATAATCGAGCATATCGCCATCAAACCATTCAATTTCAGCGAATAAATCTTCGGCTTTATCGGAATAAAAAGAGAATATTTTACGGCATAGTTCCAGGGATGATTCCGGTCTTTTCAATGCTTTTACCTTCTGGTTTTTCTGCACCAGATCATAAAGCAAATGCGCCCCGACAAATCCTGTTCCTCCACTTACAAAAATCATATTGTGTGTACTTTGCTACAAAAATACGTTTCTGGCTGGAAATCCAATTTTTCCAAAGTTCAAAACTTTGGAAAAATTGGATTTTAAGTACTTTTGCAGCAAAACTGATAAATATGTCATTTATAGAAGAACTAAGGTGGAGGGGCATGTTGCACGACATCATGCCGGGAACAGAAGAATTGTTTGAAAAGGAAATGGTTACAGCTTATGTGGGCATTGATCCAACAGCTGATTCACTGCATATTGGTCATATGGTTGGTATTATGATGCTGAAGCATTTACAGGCAGCAGGTCACCGGCCACTGGCTTTGATTGGCGGTGCAACGGGTATGATTGGTGACCCATCCGGAAAATCGGCTGAACGTAACCTGCTTACCGAAGATTCTTTGCGCCATAATCAGGAATGCCTGCGCGCTCAGCTGGCAAAATTCCTTGATTTTGATAGTGATGCTCCCAATAAAGCCCGGCTCGTTAATAATTACGACTGGATGAAGGAATTCAGCTTTCTGGAATTTATCCGCGATGTGGGCAAGCACCTTACCGTGAACTATATGATGGCCAAAGATTCGGTGAAAAAACGGATCAGTGGTGATGCCCGCGAAGGTATGTCGTTTACCGAATTCAGTTACCAATTGGTTCAGGGATATGATTTCCTTTACCTGAATAAAGAAATGGACTGTAAACTGCAAATGGGCGGTTCGGATCAGTGGGGAAATATTACAACAGGTACTGAATTGATCCGTCGCATTACAGGTGGCGAAGCTTTTGCGCTGACCTGTCCGCTTATTACCAAAGCTGATGGCGGCAAATTTGGCAAAACAGAAAGCGGCAATGTCTGGCTCGATCCTGAAAAAACTTCACCATATGCTTTTTACCAGTTTTGGCTTAATTGCTCCGACAGCGATGCTGAAAAATACATCAAGATTTTCACTTTGATGGGCCGTGAGGAGATAGAAAAACTGGTTGCTGAACACAATGAAGCGCCACATTTGCGCCAATTGCAAAAGGTTCTGGCAGAGAAAGTTACGGTTATGGTGCATTCTCAGGAGGAATATGATGCAGCCGTGGAGGCTTCGCAAATCCTTTTCGGAAAAGGAACTACCGAAAGCCTGCAAAAATTAGATGAACGTACCTTCCTTTCTGTTTTTGAAGGTGTTCCTCAGTTCGAAATTGCCGTTGATAAACTCGAAGCCGGTATCAATATCATTGATTTCCTTAGCGATGAAACCGGCATCCTGAAATCGAAAGGGGAAGCCCGCCGCGCTTTAAAAGAAAACTCCATTTCGATCAATAAAGCCAAAGTAAAAGAAGATTTTATAATTTCTGAAACTGACCTTCTGAACGGAACATGGATTCTCGCCCAGCGAGGGAAAAAGAATTATTTCCTGGTGAAGGGAGTGTAATTTTATGTTCGTTTGTCCCCTTTAGTTTCCTCGGCGTTCAGATCGACGCTCAGTTTTTCATTATTCGTGAAATTTGTATCCTTGAGTGTCGTCTTTACGGACGAAGTTTGGAAAGACCCCATTGGGTTAAACTCAATTTATGAATAAGGAGGCTGAGCAGCTTTCACTGAATAGAAATCATCAATCCAAGGCAGCCGAGCGGAGCCGAGAGGCAACATTAATAATTTCATATCTGTAATTAAAATTTCTGGTTCAGAATGTTCGAGGTCGAGGCATTTCTTTTGCTGGAAACAAGGAGTTTACTGGCGTAAATGACTGTTTTCAGCAAAAGAAATAACGCTGAGATCGGGCATTATGGACAGAAATTATTCCACCACCACCTTCCCGTGCAGCAAAGCCTTATCCGTCATAAAAGTGTAGAAATACACCCCCGGGCTTAAATGGCCGCAATTGTAATGATAATCCCCGGCCAGGCAGTGTGCTTTGTGCAACAAATGCCCCGAAACCGAATAAATGCACAGCTCCCCAATGGCAGGCAGCTCAAACATCATTAGGTTGTTGGCAGGGTTGGGGCTTACATTAAGGCCCTGGCCGTGCAGCTCGCTTACAGAGACAAATTGATCTGTGAATTCTATTTCAAACATCCAAATATAAGGGGTTGTGTCAGAAGGTGTGGCTCCCGGGCAACAAACATCTATTCCGCCCGCAGTAATCTCTTGAGCTACCACATAGGTATTATCGTTTTTTTGTAAAATGAAGGATGGGTGCATGTTATCAAAATGTGCTCGGGAAAGGACGACCCGCTGCCATTGCCCTATCCCTTCTTCGTTAACTTTTACGAACCAGAGCTTTCTTTTTCCCCTTTCTCTCTCATAAGATACGTCCCCGTCAGATGAATAGGTATATCCCGCTACCATATATCCCCCATCAGCAAGAGGGAATATTTCCATAGGCCATTCACCATCGGATCCTCCAAGGCAGTTTGACCATTCGATAGATCCATTGTTATTAACTTCAAATAACCAAATATCAATATTACCATGTTGGTTAGGAATATCTCCATCCCATGAGCTAGATCCAACCCCAACTATTATTTTGCCGCCGGACTGAACAACGGTTTCTGGGGAATCATTATTGCTTCCTCCATAGCACCGCTGCCAGAGAATATTTCCGTTAAGGTCTATTTCATAAAGCCAGACATTATAAAATTCGGGCGTGGGCAATGTGCAGTCCACCATTCCGCCCCCTTTGCTGGCCCCTGCGGCACAAAGGATATTTCCATCATCGGTTACAATCATACGACGCAGGTTGTCCCATTGGCCATCGTTACCGAAAGTTTTTTCCCAGAGCATTTCGCCTTGTGGGCTCAGCCTAACCGTCCATATGTCTATGCCGCCAAAATACTGGCTCACATCCCCGCTTTTTCCTTGTATAACCGATGAAACAACAATTCCCCCGTCCGGCAAAGCCAGCGCACTTCTAAGGTCTAAACCTGTTCCGGGTTCCACACCGAAAGTTTTTTCCCAAATGATATCCCCATTATAATCAGTCTTAATTACCCAAAAAAGCGTTCCATCCCATTGCCGGCTTTGTATGTCCCCGTCATCGGATTCGGTAAAGCCTATGAGGAACATATGCCCGTCTGATGAGGGGATCATGCTCCATGCCCAATCAAGTTTTGAACCACCATAGCATTTTTTCCATAACACATTGCCGAGGGAATCAGTATGGATCAATACTATGTCTCCCTTGCCATGATAATTTTGAGCCATAGTATCTGAAGCGTTTACTCCGGAGATTAAATAATAACCATTGTTGGCAGAAACAAAACCTCCTTGATAATATGATGCTCTAAGGCAGTTCTGCCAGTTAAAATTGGTTTCTACAATGGGCAATTGGGCCACGCTGTTTGATACAACAAAACAAAACGATATTAATATACTATATATGAACTTATTCATAGTTATGGTTTTTAAAGCTTAAGCATAGGACAGATTTGCCCTATGCCTAAGAATTTTTATAAAATTAATGATTTATAATGAAACTGCCGGATGATATTTGGCCATTTGCTTCCATTATGTAATAGTACAAACCAGATGCAAGGGCACGGGTATCCCACACATATTCTTTTTTGCCCGGATTCAAGGCAATTTCTGCAACCGACTGGCCGGAATTGTTATGTACAACTATAACAGCCTGGTTTTTTAGTTCATACTTAAACCGAACCCATGTATTGGCCGGGTTGGGGCTTACTTCAAGCTGGATTTTTGCAGGTTTGCTTTCAGGCATGTTCCAGCCTTTTATTTCGCTGTCTTTGTTCTGGTTCCCACAAGCAATGCAATTTACAAAATGATAGCCATAGGCGTATTCCAATAAACCTCGTGCCATGGCTCCGGCAATTCCACGTGCTGTATCGGCAATATTGGCCAGGGTGTCAATTCTTAGGCTGTCCAACTGGGTTTCTTCGATCCCTGCAAGTTTCCAATTGTGTCGCATTTCTATCATTTGTTTGTAGTTTGGGTTATCGTTCATTTCCTTTATTTTTTGTCTTATAATGCGGCCCTTCAATTATGCTCAGGGACCTTAATTTTAAGTGTTCAACCTCAATCCAAGATCCTCGAGTGTGTTCCCTGAGCGAAGCCGAAGGGAGCCGAGAGGCCGATAAATTTTCAAGATGAGGAAAGCCTCATTGGGTTATGCTCATTTTTCTAAATGATGCTTATGGATCAAAGTCTAACCGATTATTAAATTTCTTTTTCATAAAATCAATTTTTGATTTTGGTTGTTGCTTATAAGGCTTATGCCCCTAAGGTTTTGCTTAAATTTTTCCTAAAATGAACGTTTGTAATCCGGATTGTTGCCTCCAAAAGTAATAATATTCCTGTAATACTGTCGAATATTTTTGCATAAAATTTTATAATTTTTTGATTTGAGCATTAATAATCCCATATAATGAGCTTGTTATATGAATAAATAATTCTATTTGTGAGGCTATTGGTTATATATATCTTTTTATATAAGTGGGCTGTAGCAAGGCTTTTGAGTGTAACTATTAATTTGCTGTTAAAATTCATTGAAATACACCCCCAGGAGCTTGTTTGGGTAATGGATCAGAGGCTTGCTATGGTTATGCTTTGCGGAATTTTTAGAAAATCGCTTTATTTAACCAATCAAAAAAGGCCGTTTCAAAACTGAAACGGCCTTTTCATATTTTCAAAATTTATTTTACTCAATACTCCAGCTCGAACCTTCCTTTCCGTCTTTCACCTTAATGGATAATTCGTTGAGTTTATCGCGTATAGCATCGGATGTGCCCCAGTCTTTGTTTTTGCGGGCATTCATGCGCATTTCCAAAATAAGTTCCATTAATCCGTCAACCACCTGATCGCCTTTGCTGTCGCTGAGTTCTTTTTCCAAACCCAGTACATCAAAAACAAAAGCATTAAACGTGTTGCGCAGCAGTTCCAGATCGCTTTTTGATATTTTTATTTTGCCTTCGCTGATGCTGTTGATCATGCGTACGGCATCAAAAAGATGGGCGATGAGGATAGGCGTATTGAGGTCATCATTTATCGCTTCGTAGCATTTGTTTTTCCATGCGGTAATGTCTTCGGTAGATGCATCGCCATTGGCCTGGAGTTTTTCGAGGCTTTCGGCTGCATTGAGCAGTTTTTTCATGCCTTTTTCAGCAGCTTGCAGGGCTTCATTACTGAAATCGAGCGGGCTGCGGTAATGCGCCATCAGTATGAAGAAACGGATGTTCATTGCCGTATAGGGTCGGTCGAGCAGTTTATGTTCTCCTTTGAAAAATTCATCGAGATTGATGAAATTGCCCAGCGATTTGCCCATTTTCTGGCCGTTGATGGTAATCATATTGTTGTGCATCCAGTATTTCACGGGCTCATTACCGGTTGCGGCGACATTCTGTGCAATTTCACATTCGTGATGCGGGAACATTAAATCCATTCCGCCACCATGTATATCGAATTTTTCGCCGAGATATTTGGTGCTCATCACAGAGCATTCGAGATGCCATCCCGGGAAACCATCGCTCCATGGCGAAGGCCAGCGCATGATGTGTTCTTTGCCGGCTTTCTTCCACAAGGCAAAGTCAACCGGATTGCGCTTTTCTTCCTGGCCATCCAAAGTGCGGGTAGTATTGATCAAATCTTCGAGTACGCGTCCCGAAAGTTTTCCGTAATGGTGTTTTTCGTTATATTTTTTCACATCAAAATAAACCGAACCATTTACTTCATAGGCCAGTCCGGCATCCAGGATTTGCTTTACCATTTCAATCTGCTCAATAATGTGGCCCGATGCATGGGGTTCAATATCAGGATTTAATACATTGAGCTGTTCCATGTTTTTATGGTAACGGTTGGTATAATACTGAACAACCTGCATAGGTTCCAGCTCTTCCAGGCGGGCTTTTTTTGCGATTTTATCTTCCCCATCATCGGCATCGTTTACCAAGTGGCCCACATCGGTAATATTGCGCACATAGCGCACTTTAAAACCCGAATGTTTCAGGTAACGGTAGAGCAGGTCAAATGTAATGGCCGGACGGGCATGTCCGAGATGTGCATCGCCATAAACGGTAGGGCCGCAAACATAAAGTCCTGTATGTCCGGGTATTATTGGTTCGTATTTTTCTTTCTTCCTCGAAAGGGTATTGTAAATACTTAAATTGAAATCCTTCATTTTCAGCTATTTTTCTATCAGGATGCAAAATTAAGTATTTTCGCAGAACAGAAAGTCTTGTTTTTCATTGCTGCATTTTTTAGTACTTTTAGCTTTCTTAACCCATAGACCATATGTTTCAGAAATATACCCGCATACTGCTTTATTTTTTGATGGTTCTCCCTCTGTTTTCAGGGCAAACTCTTTTTGCTGATGAACTGGAAGAAATCCGCAAAAAAGGGAAGATTTATGTGGCCTTTACCAGCGATGATCTCGAAAATATCAATTATCCTTTGGCCCTTGAATTTGCCAAATACCTGAATGTTGATCTGGAAATTGTGGAGATTGAGTGGGAAGATGCTTTCAGTAAGAATGGTGTTTTGCCCGATGGCCTGCAAAGCGATCCCAATGTACGCTATACGCCCGATGTTTTTCAAAAGGCGGATTTGATCAGCAGCACTTTTACGGTTTTGCCCTGGAGGAAAAAGCTCTTTGATTTTGCTTCTACCATGATTTCGACCGAGGTTTTGGTGGTGCGCAAGGAATCGCCCGATATCAGCAGCCTGAATGAACTGAAAGGCAAAACGGTAAGCTATATGGGCAATACGAGCTATGCGGACCATATCCATGCGATCAACGACCGCATTGGTGGCGGTATTATCCTCGATGAAAACCAATCCAATGATGAAGCCAAGCAAAAGCTCCGGGAAGGCCATACCGACGCCATTATTCTTGATGCGGATGAAGCCCTCACTTTTATGGCCGCTGAAGATGCCTATAAACTTGCTTTGCCGGTAAGTACGCCGACCAAAGTGGCCTGGGTGGTTGAAAAAGGAAATGATCTGGCCGTGGAAGTGGAAGGCTTTTTCCAGACCATTGAAAATAATGGCATTCTCGATAGCCTTTTCCGGCAGTATTTCCGGATCAGCTACAGCGATTATTCGGCGACCATCAATCCGAAAAGTTCTATGGGTTTACGCACCAATGACCTGGATGGCATTGTGGAAGATGGCAAAATTGTGATTGCCCTGCGCGACCGCGATTTTGTATTTCATGAAAAAGGCAAAAAGCAATTGATGCACTTCCTTGCCGAGGAATTTGCATGGTATCTTGGGTTGGAAGTGGAATTTGTGACCACAAAAGAATTTTCGCAGTATTTCGAAAACAGCAATGGGGAAATTGATCAGGACAGCATTTACAGTCCGGAATGGTTCAATAACTTTGATGTGGCCTGCGATCTTATTTCGCCCGATCCATGGCGTGAAAAAATCATTGATATGGTTGAGGTTTTTCCGGTGCATACCGTCATCATTGCGCCCCAAAAAACGCGCATCCGCACTAAATACGACCTGAAAAATAAAATTGCTGCAACTACCCGGGGCAGTGTTTATGATAAAATTCTGAAAGATTTTGGCGTGGACAGCATCATCTACCGCGAAACAAAAGATTTACTGGCTACGGTCGATAGTGGATGGGCGGACTATACCGTGCTGGATGATCCATTTTTCAGTTTGAAGGAGCTTCCTGATTTGGAGAAGAAAATCACTATCGGCGAAAGCAGCATCAATTGGGCCATCAAAAAAGGGAAACCCCAATTGAAAAATGCCCTGGAACAGTTTATTCAATCGGCACATCGGGAAGGCTTACTCGATCTGTTGATTGAAATTCAGAATGATAGCGATGAGAGTTTGGCCAATGACCTGCTGTCTGATTTTCATAATGCCCGTCAGCCTGGGAAAATCCCATCGGAGTTTTACAGCACACAAAACCTGCTGCCTTTTGAAAATGTGCTTTCCCTTTTCCAGGACCGGCGTGGGTATATCTGGCTGGGAACGGAATTTGGTCTGGTGCGCTATAATGGCCGCGAGATGCAACGTATTTGTGCAGACCGCATCAGCTTGCCCGTTTTGGATATCCTGCAAAGAGAGGAAGCTTATTTTGTGCTCACACCTCAGTTTTTGTATTGCCTGAATGCGGATTACCAAATTCAGGATAGTTTAGCGCTTGATCCGGGCGCTGAGCTTGCACAATCGCAAAGCGGCAGGCTTTTCCTGAAAACTCCTTTTAACGTGCAAAGCCTTTCTTTGATTGATGGAATGTTTTTGAATGAGGAAATTTTAGATCAAAGTGCAATTCAGCAATTGGTTGCCGATTCCGCAGCCGAAAATCTTTATGGTATCATAAACGGGAAACTGTTTCAGTTCAATCTTGCCGACAAAAGCATGAATATCACGAATCGGCCGGCTTCAGAAATTTATATGGGTATTGATAATAATTTGTGGGTTTTTAATGAGGGTTTAGCTTCAATAAAAGCATCAAAATCAAATAATTTCGAAATCAGAAAACCTTTTCCGAAACAAATCAAGTCTGTGTTCAATGCCGGAGATGTTGGTTTTTGGATGCTTGCCGGAAACCAATTGTACCGCCAGCAAAGTATGGACAAGAGAGGTGTGGTGCTCAGCAGGGCTTCCGGATTGAAAGAGCGTAAAATCAATGCGGCACTGCAGGATCATGAAGGAAACCTTTGGGTAGCTTACGAAGGAGGTTTGCAAAAATTCCTGATGAAAAGCGGTGTGCGGATTTTTGAGGGAATGCAGCATGAGGTCAGCAAAATATTTCAGGATCAGCAAAATTCTTATTGGATGCTGACTAATAACGGATTGTACCGCATGCGGCCCGGGAAATCGGCCGTGCCAAAACGTATTTTATCTGATAGTTTCAAAGATGGTGGCATAGCTCCGGATAATCTGCTCTTTTTTTATACCAATAACAAAGTTCGGTTTTACAATCCGGCAGCGGATCAATGGACGCAATTTCAGGCCGGATTTGTGGATGAAATTATGGATATCAAGCCGGGCGATGATGGGAATTTCTATATGCTGGCAAAAAATGACGGAGAAGTTGTGCTTTATACCCTGAACTCCGATTTCAAGATTTTGAAACAGTTTAAAACCGGCCTAAGAGAAGAAGCACAGCTTTATGTGTTTGATAATCAATTAATGATACAATCCGCTAATCAGATTTTTGAATTGAGTGAATTTGATTTTAAATCGCTTGATTTAGCCGGTGATCTTCAGATCAATGATGTGCTTTTGCTCCAGGATGTGGTGTACATTGCAACGGATTTGGATTTGATCAGGATCGGTGAGCAGAACGATGAGGTCTTGTTCAGCGATGGAAGCCCTTTGATTCAAATACTTCCCGGAAGGAACAAAAACATCATCTGGATTGCCACAACTGCCGGAATATATAAATATAACCTCCGGCTGAATATCGTAGAAAGTGAACTGCATGCTGAAGACGGTTTGCCCGCAAATGAAATTATAAAAGGAGGTATGTTCCTCGATAACAAAGGGATTTTGTGGCTGAGCACTTATCACGGAATGGCCACTTACAGCCCGAAAGCCGGTAGCCATGAGCTTTTTGCACCCGTTTGTTTCATTGATAATATGAGCATCAATGGTGAAAAATCAAGGCTTGAAAACGGGCAAAAGCTTAAGCACAATCAAAATAACCTGGTTTTTGAACTTACGGCTCTTTCGTTTAGCGATGAATCTGCTGTGGAATATGAATTTTATCTTCGTGGCCTCCACAACGATTATCAATCCTATTCCAAAGGCAAGGATTATCTGGCGCGCTTTACCAATCTGCCACCGGGCGATTATGAATTTGTGTATAAAGCGCGTGCAAAGGATAAACTCTGGGCCTATGCGCGCACATTGAATTTCAGCATCAGCAAGCCTTTTTGGGAAACCTGGCTATTCCGTATTCTAGCCTTGGTTTTGATTACGCTTATTGTCTGGATGCTCTATCGCTGGCGTTTGCACCGCCTGGAACAACAAAAGCGTGTGCTTGAAGGGCTGGTGAAAGAACGCACGCATCAGCTGGAGCAGGCCAATGAGGAACTGGAATCACAGATTGATCTTGTAAGCAGGCAAAAGGAGGAAATCACTGTGCAAAAAGAAGAGATTGAACTCAAAAACCAGAATATCACCGACAGCATCCGTTATGCCAAACGTATTCAGGAAGCTATTTTGCCACAGGATAAACTGGTGAAACAAAGATTGGAACAGTCCTTCATTTTGTATAAGCCCAAGGATATTGTCAGTGGTGACTTTTACTGGATGCATTCTTTTGATGATAAAATACTTTTTGCGGCTGTGGATTGCACAGGTCATGGTGTTCCCGGAGCCTTTGTGAGCCTTGTGGGACATACTGCCCTCAACCGAACAGTAAAGGAATTTGGGATTTTTGAACCGGGCAGGATTTTGGATAAACTCAATGAGCTGGTATTGGAAACTTTCCGGCAGCAGGGAACCAGCGATGTGAAAGATGGAATGGATATGGCCTTATGCCTCGTGGATGCCGGTAAAAAGCAGCTTCAGTTTGCCGGTGCCAATAACCCGCTTTACCTGATCCGCGATAACGAACTGCAGGAAATCAAAGCCACAAAAAAACCTATTGGTAGTACCGAACGCACTCAATCTTATGAAAACCATGTCATTGATTTGCAAAAAGATGATTGCATCTATGTTTTTTCCGATGGCTTTGCCGATCAGTTTGGTGGCCCGAAAGACCGGAAGTTTATGAGCCGGAATTTTAAAAAATTATTGCTTTCGGCTCACGACCGTCCTATGGGCGAGCAGCGTGAAATCCTGAATGAAACCATCGAAAACTGGCGGGGCGAGCGCGAGCAAATAGATGATATACTGGTGATCGGATACAGGTTTTAAAAACTTATAAACAGTCCTGAGTATTAATAATCAGCGCATTCCTATTATTTATTTGTAATTCAGAATTTTAATTAATACTTTTGCCGACCGATTTGAAATACGGTTATTGTGCGTAATATAAAAGAATTCGATATTGAGTTTTCCGGTCTTAAAACAGGGTTATACGACTTTGATTTTGAGGTTGATACTTCATTTTTTGATTTTTTCAAGAATGAAGACGCACAAGATGGCAGCCTGAAGGTTCATGTGGATATGGACCGTCAGGAACGGATGCTGGTTCTGGATTTTCATATTTTTGGAACAGTAAAAGTTGTTTGCGACCGCTGCCTCGATCTTTTTGATTTTCCGGTGGAGAGCATGCAGCAAATCATAGCCAAATTTGGTGATGAAGACGCAGAAGAAGATGAAAACCTCATAGTAATTAGCGAAAAGCAGCATAAAATTAATGTGGCCCAGTTTATTTATGAGTTTATCATTCTGGCTTTGCCCATTCAGAAAATTCATCCTGATGATGAGAATGGAAATCCGACTTGTGACCCTATGATGCTAAAGAAGCTTGAAGAACTTCAGAACCAGGGTGGAACAGATTCCCGTTGGGACGCTTTAAAGAAATTAAAAGATAAAGATTGATATAAATAATCATTTAAGTAATTAGATAAAATGGCACATCCAAAGAGAAAAATTTCGAAAACACGAAGGGACAAAAGACGTACACATTACAAAGCTGTAGCACCTACTACATCAGTTTGTTCTAATTGCGGATCACCGGTACGTTATCACCGTGTGTGCCCCGAATGTGGCTATTACCGTGGTAAGCAAGCTATTGAAGTAGCTGGCGAAGAAATATAAATAGCCCGAACCAATGAAAATTGGCCTGGACGCAATGGGTGGTGATTTTGCTCCGCAGGCTTGTCTTGCCGGAGCAATCGAAGCCACAAAAGAACTTGGCGAAGAAGATAGTATTGTCCTCTTTGGCAAGAAATCGTTGATTGTTTCAGAACTCAAAAAGCTGGGCGCAGCCACCGATGCTTTTGAAATAATTGATGCTCCCGAAACCATTGAAATGGGTGATAGCCCCATGAAAGCTTTTTCCCAAAAGCCTTACTCAAGTATGGCTTTAGGGTTTAAACTTTTGCGGGCAAAAAACATTCAGGCATTTGCCAGCGCAGGAAATACAGGCGCTATGCTGGTAGGAAGTATGATGGTCATCAATAACATCAAAGGTGTGATCCGACCATCTATTTCTACTTTTGTACCACAGGAAAACGGCAGCCGCGCCATTATGCTCGACGTGGGTGCCAATCCCGACTGCAAGGCTGATGTACTTTATCAGTTTGGCTTGTTGGGTTCTGTCTATTCAAAAACCGTACTTCGGGTAAAAAAACCCCGTGTTGCCCTTTTAAACATCGGACATGAAGAGAAAAAAGGCAATATCCTTTTTCAGTCAGTACATCAGATGATGAAAGGCAGCAATGATTTTCATTTTATTGGTAATATTGAAGGCGGCGACCTTTTTGCCAATAAAGCCGATGTAATTGTTACCGATGGTTTTAATGGCAATATCGTTTTGAAACTGGTGGAAAGTATGTATAAAATCCTCGCAAAAAAGGGAATACATGATCCATTGGTTGATCGCTTCAACTATGAAGAAATTGGAGGCACTCCGGTTCTGGGAGTAAATGCCCCCGTTGTTATCGGACATGGAATATCAAATGCCAAGGCCATTAAAAGTATGATTATGCTTGCCAAGGCAGAGTATGACCAGAATCTTGTGAAAAGCATTAAAAGAGCTTTAAGCCGTTACTATATGAATATAAAGTAAAACCTTTTACTATGATCAGAGCAGCTATTACTGGTGTTGCAGCCAGTCTCCCCGAATATATCCTGACCAATGAAGAACTCAGTAAGATGGTAGATACATCGGATGAGTGGATTATGACCCGTATCGGGATAAAAACAAGGCATATCAGTAAAACTCCGGGTGAAGGCCCAAGTGATTACGGTGCAAAAGCCGTTAAAATGCTCCTCGAAAAAACAAATACTTCCCCCGATGAGGTGGATTTGCTGATTTGTGCTACGGTTACTCCCGATATGCCCTTCCCGGCTACAGCCAACCTGATAAGTTATAAAGCCGGTATCAAAAATGCATTTGCATTTGATCTCAATGCAGGTTGCAGTGGGTTCCTTTATAACCTTGCAACTGCTACAAAGTATGTCGAATCAGGACGCTACAAAAAAGTTGTTGTAGTTGGTGCGGAAAAAATGTCATCTATCGTGAATTACGAGGATCGTTCTACCTGTCCGATTTTCGGAGATGGCGCAGCTTGCGTGATGCTTGAACCTTCTGAAGATGAAAATTATGGTATTATGGACGAAATCCTGCAGTCTGATGGCTCCGGATGGGTACACCTGCATCAAAAAGCAGGCGGTTCTGTAAAACCTGCTTCGCACGAAACTATCGATGCCAAAGAACATTTCATCTATCAGGAAGGACAACCTGTTTTTAAGTTTGCCGTTTCGAAAATGGCCGATGTGGCAGTTGAAATGATGAAAAGGCATAATATCGCCAGCGAAGACCTCAACTGGCTCGTACCGCATCAGGCAAATATGCGTATTATCGATGCCACAGCACGCCGCATGGGCATTCAGCGCGAACAGGTTATGATTAATATCCAGAAATATGGCAATACTACTGCCGCAACTCTTCCGCTTTGCCTGTTCGATTATGAAAGCCAGCTGCGCAAAGGCGATAACCTCATTCTGGCAACTTTTGGTGCCGGGTTTACCTGGGGTTCAATGTATGTAAAATGGGCCTATGACGGCCAGTAAAATATAATTGTGCGAATTTGTTTCAAGGGATGATTCTTAGAATTGTCCCTTTTTTTTATCTTTGGTCATTAATTTGATATAAAAACAAATAAATGCTACTACATTTCAAAGGAAGAGAAACAGTATTTTTTGGTAAAGTCCATGAAATTCGCGAATCAGTTTTTGTGAAAGAACAAAATGTGCCGTATAATATTGATTTTGATAGGTTTGATAGGATCAGTACACATTTTATCCTCATGTCTCAGGGTAAGGCTGTTGCTACTGCACGCATCAGGGAAACAGAAGAAGGCACCAAACTCGAACGTTTTGCCGTTGCTCAGAAATACAGAGGCAAAGCCTATGGGAAAGAATTAATGGATGGGATCCTGGACTTTTATAAGAGCAACAAACTTCCTCCAATGTACCTTCATGCGCAGGAGGATGTCATTGATTTTTATAAAAAATTTGGCTTTGTCGAAGAAGGAAAGATTTTTCATGAAGCGAATATTCCGCACCGCTTCATGAAACTCGAGGGCTAAAAGGTTTCGATTTTTTTCTCAATCCAACCCTGCTTTTTATCCGGAATACGTTCGTGAGTGAAAGCGGTTTCCAAAAGAAGTTTGCGGGTTTCCGGGATGAGCAATGCCAGTTCATTCGGTTTGTGGGCATCGGAACTGATCATTACCGGAATTTTCTTCCTTTGCATTTTTTTTAAAATTTTCGGTTCGGGAAAAGTGGTTTCACTGCGTTTTTTATAAATCCCGCGTGTATTCACTTCCACAACCACATCATGCTGAAGGCATAAATCCAACACTTTATCAATCAGAAGCTGATACCAGGATTCATCGGTTGTGAAATACCGGTCTTTATTGTGCATATTTATTTTATCGAAATGACCCAGGATTTCTGGTCTTTGGGTTTCTATCATTTCAAATATCTGCTCAAAATATGCCCTAACGCCTTTTTTCACATTTCCATCAAATAACTGCTGCAAGCCCTCATCATAGATTTGATGTTTGGATCCATCCGTAAACCACAGGCCTCCTCCCGGGCCTTTTACCAGATGAATGGAGCCAATGATATAATCCAGGCCCAAATCCTTTTTAAAGGACCTGAAATCACGTGTAATGCCCGGAATATAGTCCGCTTCCAATGCAATGAAGATTTGCGGATCTCCTTCTGCGGCAGTATCGCGCACTTTTTGAATGTGATCTGCATAATCCTGAAGTTTTTCTCCGGCTATTGCAAAATTGTTTTCAAAGGGAACAGGCGCATGTCCGGAGAATCCGAGATGCGTGAAATTCAGGCTTTTTGCTTTTTCAAAATATTCTTCTGGAGCTGACGAGCCATCGCAATAGTATGTATGGGTATGGAAGTTGTGCATGCTTCAAATTTTCTGCAAAACTATAAACTTCCTGAGGAAGGAAGACAAAATCATTTATGGTTCTACACGGAATTTCGTGGAAAGAAATTAGAATGCTATTTCAAACAGATTCCTCCAAAGTTTCCTCATTCTTCGGAAAACTTTGTCGGAATGACGCGTTTTTATGGAGTCAGGAGGCAAATGCGGCTTGGTCACTGAGCGGAGTCGAAGTGCGCCGCATTTGCCTTAAACGCCTAATAAACAGCGTCATTCCGACCGGAACAAAGCCAAACGAAGTGATTAAGGCTTTGTGAAGGGAGGAATCTGTTAGGGATCAATAGTTTATTAATAAATATCTGCATATTATTTTCAAACATTATTGTTACCCACGAAATTCCTAGTAGAACCTCATTTATTAAGAAATCATATCCTTCATCCAGATTTCATATATTTGCTTCATTGCAAAATGCTTATGTTGAGAAAATTCCTTTTTCTTGTAGGTGTGCTTTTTTATTTGAGTGGCTGCAAGCCTTCTTTTGAGAAAAAACTGGAAGGCATCTGGGTTGTGCGTGAAATCATAGCCGATAGCCTTTATTATCAGAACTATCCGGAACCAATAATCCAACAGGCGTTCGAGATTAAAAAACGAAGCTATATTGTTGTACATGCTGATTATACCATTGATTTTGTAAGTCCGGGCAGTGTTCATCATGGTAAATGGCGTGCCGGACGTAATGGTACAAGCATTATTACATTGTTTGAAGGAGAAAAATTCAGCGATAGCATTTCGATTGAGGTAATAACTGATTCCAGCCTTACTATCATAGATAAATCAGCAAAAGGCTGTATTCGAACAGTTTATCTTAAAGACGGATTTATTTCTTTTTAACAATCCAGTAGGACGGATTTTGGAGTTTTTTTCCTTTCCAGAGCTCAAAATGTAATTCTGTTTTTCCTTCTTTGTTGTCGGTATAAATAGAACCGATCAGTTGTTTGGCATCAATTTGTTGTCCTTTTTCCACCAATACCTTATCAAGGTTTGAGTAAACCGTAAGGAAATCACCATGTCTGATAATCACAACATTATGATAATTAGGAATGCTGAGTACGCGTGTTACGGTTCCATCGAAAACCGCGCGGGCCATACTGCCTGCATTGGTGAGGATATCAATTCCGTTGTTTTTTGTTTTAACATGCTTCAGTACAGGATGTGCATGTTCCCCATAGGTGGAAGAAACAATCCCGCGTTCTACCGGCCAGGGTATTTTTCCTTTGTTTTTCTGGAAATTACCCGAAATGATTTGTTCTTCCGGTGTAAGTTCAAAACTTTTTTTATTGTTCTTTTTATTGGCGCGTTCTGCTGCCAGGCGTATTTCTTCTGCAATAATTTCCTGAATGCGGTTTTGGAGCTTCTTGGCTGCTTTTTCCTTGTCGCGAATCGTTTTCTTCAGCTTTTTTTCCTGAGCAGTCAGGCTTTTGATTTCACTGTTTTTCTTTGACTTCTCCTGATCCAGCTTTTTTACAGTACTGAGCTCTTCTTTCCTGAGGTTGAGTTTTTCAGTTTTTGCTAATGAAAGCTGCTCCAGTTCGTATTCCAGTTTTTTGCGTGTGATAACAATCAATTCGGCTTGCTGCTGGCGGTAAGCCGTATATTGCTGGAGGTATTTGAGACGCTGGAATGCCTGATTAAAATCCCGGGCAGAAAATATAAAAGCCAAGCGCCTGTAGTTGTTCCGGTTTATATAAGCATGATAAATCAAGCTGGCATATTCATCTTTTAAATCCTTGAGGTCTTTTTTGGTTTGCGCCACGCCTTCCTGCAAGCGCCCTACTTTATTGTCGATCCCTTTGATTTCCTCATTGATGCGCCCCAACAGCTGTTCTCTTTTTTTGATTTTGTTGTTCAGCAGAACAATTTGGTTAACCGTGCTTTTTTTGTTTTTCTGCGTTTCGTCCAAAAGGCTGTTGGCATAGGCTATTTCCTTTTCAATGCGCTTTTTATCTTCCTTTAACTTTTCTTTATCAGCATTTTGGGCAAATGAATACTGTATTGCCCCTACAAGCAAAAACAAAATTAAGGATGATATTTTAAGCTTAGTCTTCAAGGATCAGTTCTTTATATTTTGATGATATTTTAAACGGAAATTTTAGTTCTTCATTGATTTTGATGCCCGAAAAAGACAAATCTATGAAGGTTTTTGTTTCGGCCTGCACATTAAACGAAACTTTTGTTGGGAAAAGTTGGCCTTGCACATATTCAAAATCACTGTATTCGGCGCTGATCTTTTTCGGTTTTTGAACGGCTTCCTTTAATTTGATGTGTGTGATTTTAAAATTATCCGGATTTAGCCAGATGGTATGCAAAAACACACGTTCCGCATCGGCCTTATTGCGCACATATTTTTTAAGCTTATGCCTTTTGGCTGTGGCCAGTTTGTATTCGTGATTATCGATATCGGTTTTAAATGTTGTTTTCTCATAATAAGAAAAATCATTGCCCAAGATCAATGCCTGAACGATATCAAAATCCACGCTGGTTTCTAAGAATCTGTTGATCAGGCTGTAATCGCCGGCAAACCATGTTTTATCAATACGGTTCATAAAACGAACACTGTCCTGAGTTAGTTCGAGCCGCGCAACTTCAATTCCCAGCAAAGGACTGATGCTAAGCCAGATGATGCTGTCTTTTTTCATCCGCACGCGCGCCTTGAAGCCTTGTTTTTTATTATCCTGGATCACATCCACACTGGCTTTAAAGTCGAGGTAGCTGAAATCCAGCTCGCTACGTTGCATCTGGTTCAGAAGGTATTCGGCACCTTGTTTCTTCAATGGTTTTTTCAGCATACTCCTTGATGTATGGCATGCCGAAAACAGAGCCATGATGGCTAGAAGCAGTGCGGATATTTTTAGAATCCCTTTAGTCATACAGTTTTTTGTCTTCTATCTTTTTTTCAAGTTTATCGCTGTGTTCTCCACTTTGCAGCGCTTTTTTCCAATATTTCAGTGCTTTGGACGTATTGCCCAATTTATACTGGATATCGCCATAATGTTCCAGTAATACACCATTGTTTTCATCTTTTGCCAAAGCTTTTTTCACCCATTTTGCAGCATCTTTATACTGGCCGAGTTTGAAAAATGCCCAGCCATAGGTATCCATATAGGATGGATTGTCTTTCTCGATTTCATTGGCCAGTTTTGCCATCTGCAGGGCTTTGTTCAGCTGTTGTCCGGCTTCCGCCAGATGATAGCTGTAGTTATTCATTACGTAGGCATTTTTTGGGTTGATCATCAAAACCTTATCGTAAGTTTTATGGGATTTTTCCGTATCGCCCAATTCGTTATAAGTATCTCCGAGAAAAATATAAAACTGTTCCTTCAGGGCATCATTATCATAAACGTACTGCACGCCTGTGCGTAAGGCATCCGCCGCTTGCTGATAATCCTTTTGAATAAATGCTGAAATACCCCGGAAAAGATACGGTATAGGCTGTAATGGGAAGAGCTCATTGGCACGTGTGCTGTAACTGTTGAGCTTTTCGTTTTGTTGCAAACTATTGTAGATGAAAAGTAATTGTTCCCAGATGAAGTATCGTGAGGAATCGAGTTCAATTACTTTTTCATAGGCATCGCGGGCTTCTTTTTTGCGATCCATCTGGTTGAGCATATCACCATAAACCGAATAAGCTTTGGGGTCTTCTGGATGTGCTTTCACGAGTATGTCCGACAAATCCACAAGTTTCTCCTGAAAATCAGCTTGCTGGCTTAAGGTTGAAAAATAAGTAAGCAAAATTTGAATTTTTGAATCAATATTCAGCGAAGGGACTGCAAAACCGGCTTTTAACTCCTTGAATGCATTGTCATATTCCTGATTATTCATAAAGAAATCGGCCATGGAAATATGAATGTAGGGATCATCCGGGTTGATTTCCTTCACTTTTTGATAAGCTGCCAAAGCTTTTTCCTTCTCGCCCTCTTTCAGGTAAATCTCGGCCAGCATACTGTAATATTTAGGTTCTGCCGGATATCGCTGTGTCAGTTGAACGATTTCTTCGCTTGCTTTTTGCTGATTGCCCACCAATAGCCATAGTTTGTGTTTCTGAATGGATAGCTCCTCTGTAATATCAGTTTTATCTTCCAGTATTTGATAGTATTTCAGGGATTTCTCATACTGCCCAAGGAGCGCATAGGCCAATGCCAGACGTTCGGTATATTCGATGTTTTCCGGACGTTTGGCCACAAGTTGTTCCATAATTCGTGTTGCCAGATCTACCTGTCCGTTATTTTTCAGGATATCGGCATACAACAACTGATACCAGTCTTGCTCAGGGTTTAGGTCTGTGGCACGTCGGGCATATTCAGCGGCCAGTCCATATTGCCCCTCTTGTGAATAAATGCGTGCCAATTGATAAAACGCAGCATCATCCGAAGCATATTTGTCAAGATGATCTTCGTATTTTGTGATGGCTGTTTCTGTATTTCCCAGGATTTGCTGTGTGTATGCTTCGAGATATGAGCTGTTCATCTTTCGATTGTAAGCTACACTGTCGCGTATCTGTGCATTCAGTGTTTGGGTGCATAAAACAAAAGCCAGAGAAATCAGTATCAACGAAATAAGTTTCTTCATAATTTAATTTTTGATGCCGGTGGAACCGAAACCTCCTGCTCCTCTTTGGGTTTCGTTCAGTTCATCACATTCTTCCCATTCGGCTTTTTCGTGACGTGCGATGATCATTTGTGCAATGCGGTCACCATTTTCAAAACGGACTTCCTCATTGGAAAGGTTTACCAGGATGACTTTAATTTCTCCTCTGTAATCTGCATCAATCGTTCCGGGTGAATTCAGGACGGTTACGCCCTTTTTAACGGCCAGGCCGCTTCTTGGCCGCACCTGCGCTTCAAATCCAACCGGAAGCTCGATATGAAGCCCTGTAGGGATCAAAATCCGTTCCAAAGGCTTAATGCTAACAGGCTCCGACAGAAAAGCTTTCAGGTCCATGCCGGCAGATGCTTCTGTGGCGTATTCAGGTAAAGGATTGTTCGAGTGATTTACAATTCTGATATTCATATGCTTAAGTGTTTTTTAAGTATCGTCCCGGACGTTCCATCCAAAGTACGCCCAACAAATATAGGAAGAGTATGAGCGTGTTTATAAGGTAATGGACAAACTTATTTTCAATTGTGTTCATTAACGAGACAAAATACAGTAAAATTGCCAATCCCATATAGATTGCAATTTTGCGGTAATTATAAGGGATCGGATATTTTTTTGCGCCGATTTTAAAAGAGAGGAGCATCATTCCGGCATAGCAGGCCAAAGTAGCAATGGCGCTGGCCATATATCCCCAATAGGGTATAAAAATGATGTTCAGGATAATGGTGATGAAACCGCCGCACAGCGACATTACAATGGCATATTTTGTTTTTCCGCTCACTTTATACCAAACCGAAAGATTGTAGTAAATCCCTAAGAATGCATTGGCGAGCAATAGAACCGGGATGACCATTTCGCCGGAGCGGAATTTTTCATCAATAAACAGGATGATGATATCCAGGTAAAGCAATGTGCCCAGAAAAATTGTGCCTACCACAATCACAAAAAGGTTCATTAAACGGGCATATGTTTGTGGTGCATTTTTGTCGGCAGCCTGTTTAAAGAAAAAAGGTTCTGCTGCGTAGCGATAAGCCTGGATGAACAAGGTCATAATGATGGAAATTTTATAACATGCGCTGTAAATTCCCACCTGCGCATCGGCAATATCTGGCGGCAAAAGATATTTAAGTAAAAGACGGTCGAGAGTTTCGTTTATAATGCCTGCCAGCCCAGCGAAAAGAAGCGGCCATCCGTACTTTAAAAGCTGCCCAAGGATTTCCATGTCCGGTTTTTGTAACCCAATGCGGATAATATCGCTCAGGAGCAAAATGCTGATAAGGCTGGAAATAACATTGGCCAGAAAAATATATTCAATCGACCAGCCGTCCACGTACATCCACGAAACCAAAGCAAAATCTGATAATCCGGGCAAAAGCAAAAGGAAAAAGAGGTTAAGCAGAATATTGGAGATGATTCCGGCCAGCTTCACAAAAGCAAAACGACCGGCTTTATTTTTTGAGCGGAGATATGAAAAAGGAATGGCGGCCAGGACATCAAAGGCCAAAATCAAAATTAATCCAATTACAATATTTTGATATTGAGGATATTCTATCCATACAGCAATTTTGGAGCTGAAAGCGGTTCCCAGCAACACAAAAACGGCTGTGCTGGCAACCAGCGACATTAAAGCTGTGGAAAAGACCCGTTTATCACCTTTATATTTTTCGAAGTAACGAAAAAATGAAGTTTCCATTCCATAGGTCAGGATAACCATCAGGAAAGCGGTATAGGAATAAAAAACGGAGATTGTGCCGTATTCTGCTTCAGAAAATACGCGTGTATAAACCGCCACCATCAGGTAGCCCAGGAAGCGGCCCAATATGCTGGGCAGTCCGTAAATTGCAGTTTCGCCGGCGAGTTTCTTGAATAAGTTCAAAAGTGTTCAGGTTTCAATTTGTTTGCCCACTAATATGCAAAGGTAATTCAAAATAAAATGTTGTTCCCCTGCCCGCCTCTGATTCGAGCCGGATTTTTCCCTGATGCTGCTCAATAATTGTTTTAACCATGGCCAAACCGAGTCCCATGCCACTCGATTTTGTGGTGAATTTTGGTTCAAAAATCCGTTCCTTCACATCCTCATTGATGCCCAAACCATTATCACCAATGGAAATAAGAATCTTTTCTGGATATTTTTTTAGGCTGATGATGATTTTGCCTTCAATTTTTGTAGGTATGGCCTGTGATGCATTTTTGAGGATATTATTAAAAACCTGATTGAGTAATCTTTTATCCGCCTGAATTATATAATCCTGATTGGGATCAAATTTGAGGCTGATTTGGATATTACGGTTTTCAAAAAGTGATTTTGCTGTGCGCGCCAGTTTCAGTAAATCTGTTGTGTCAAATTCCGGTTTGGGCATTTTGGCAAAGCGCGAAAATTCACTTGCTATATCTGAGAGGGTATCAATTTCAGTGATCAGCGTAGCCTGAAAGCGCTTTAAGCGGGCTTCAAATTCCGGATCATGATCATTCCATGAACGCATCAATTGCTGCACACTGAGCTTCATGGGTGTGAGCGGATTTTTGATTTCATGAGCAACCTGCCTCGCCACATCGCGCCATGCGCTTTCACGTTCACTGACGGCCAGCTTTTCCGCACTGAGCTCCAGTTCATCTACCATCCGGTTGTATTCTTCAATGAGATAAGAAAACTCATCGCTGCTTTTCCAATCAATTTTTTCATTTTGATGCCCCAGCTTGATGGATTTAATTTTTTCAACGAGTATTTGTACCGGACGCGTAATCAGCCTACTGAGCAAAACAATGCTTAGAATAATGAAAATTGTGATCAGCACATAAAGGTTAATGAATGTGGCAACTACCGAACTGACTTCACGCTGCAAATCCGTTTGACGGGCAAAATACGGCAGATTGAGATAAGCAATAGTGTTGTGCTTTTCGTTTACAAAAGGAATATAACTGGAGTAATATTCCTGTTTTCCAATGGATTCTATTTGAATATAATAGGATTTCTTGTTGTATTTTAATTCTTTAAATGCCTTAAAATTCATCAGATTTGAGCTGAGCCCTTGCTCAAATATTTCTTTACGCGAAGAGGCAATCAAACGGCCGTGCAGGTCAAAAAGGTTGATGTCCGTAAAAAAGACATTAGAAAATTTGGTCAGCAGTTGATTTAGCCAGGCTTCATCAATTTGATGGATGTTTTTTTGATCGGAAAGCTTGTGCTGCATCTCAATGAGGATGGAGTGGGTTTTTTCATTGAGATTTTCCATGTTTTTTTCTTCATCAAGCTTGATGAGCAAGGAAAGGACGCTTTGAGCAATCAAAAAATACGCAATGATGAAAATGCCCATAATCACAAACTGTAGCTTTTGCAGCAAGCTGATCTTAACCACCATCTTCTGTAATTTAAACCGGCTTACCAGTATATATTGCAGCGCGATGATCAGGATAAAAATATAGGAGAAAGGTGTGAGCAGCTCCGGGATACTGGCTTTCCGTTTTAAAATTTTGATGGCTTTATTATCGATCTGGGTGAAATAAAAAAGGTAATCCCCGGCGTCACCATGATATTCCTGCATGGGTTTCAACCAGCTTTCGATTTTATTTTCAAAGCCGTAATTCCCGTTACGGTAAATCAGTTCATCATCCTGATAAATACCCCAGGAATATTGCTGCGGGATTTTTAAGCGCCCGGCTTCTGAATCGAGCAGGAGTTCGGGATAGCCCATTTCTTTAATCTCTTTCATGGGCATAAATTCGAGATAATAATGAACCGCGATGACGGCGCTGTCTGGGGGGATTAAGCGTATAATGCCCAGATATCCATTTTCTCCGTTGGCATATTCGATCTGGTATAGCTGATCAGAAAAAGAACTTGGATCGCCATATTCGCTTTTCAGATGGCCAAAAAAGGCAAAACAATTTACTTCATTATCAATTGATTCTATGGTTAAGCGGTCATTTGATTTACAAAGCGTAAACTGGATATTGAATTTTTTCCAGAATCCCTGAAAATAGCTTGTTTCGATGTATTCGTTTAAACTTGCTTCATCAATTACTTCACCCTGGCCGTATTTCCTGCATTCGTTTTGGATCTTCGGATCAGCCTTGATGTCCTGTTTGATTTTGCTGAAAAGATATTCTGCTTCCGGATCGGAATTGGAAAGCAATATCTGTCCTGCCAAAAGGCTTCTTTGGTGTTTTTCTTTCTGATGGATCTGCAGGTCAAAAATAATGGTGAAGAAAATAGCGAGTGCAACCGCTTTAAGCAGATTTTTATAGAAGCCGGTAAATTGCGTTGCATTGAGCAGAATGGATCCGGCCAGATATAAAGCGGCAGTTAAAATGGTCACCCAATAAAACGGATCATTATTGCGCAGATATTTAAAAATAAAATAAGCGGCCACCGCTGCCATTAAAATGCTAAATGATTTCCCTTTTTTAAAGCCGTATTTTTTGGATATTTCGATCAGTTTCCCACTTACCAATAAATATGCGACTATTTGGACGCTAAAAATGACATATCCAAGGGCTGTGAAAGAATTTAAATTATATAAGTTATTGAGATTCAGGTTAATAGATGAGTTGAAAACCAAATTTTCAATGCTTTGTGAAAGTATGCCCAAAAAGATGAAAATATGGAGATAAAGGCTGAAAACTGCGAATGTTTTTCTTAAATCGCTTTTTTTGGGCGAAAGGGAGCGGAATTGATAGAAGCGATGAAAGGTAAAAGCCAGATAAAGCAAAAGAACGGAATTGATGAAAAAGTCACCGAGAGAAGGGAGGATTCCGGATGAGGCGAAAAAACGTGGATCAAAAACCAGGCTCTCCTGAAGTGTGGCCGGAAAATCAAAATAGAATAAAACGACCCGGATCAAAATTACATCCAAACTAAAAAGGATAAGCATTAAACCGGAGCGAAGGTGAAGTTTATTGCTAAAAATGAGATAGAGACTGCGGAGGAAAGATGAAAAGAAAATAATGCTCAGGATATAAGCCAGCATTAAAAATAGGGAGTAGCGAAAGCTTTTAACAAATGAATTTTCAGTCATCCGTACAAAATACTTTTGTGCTACCGGATTTGTAATTTCAAAATATTCATTTGAATTGGGTTCGTTCAATGAAATAGATGATAGACCTAAGTCCTGATAAGCGCCCAAAAAATTTTGGTTCAGATATTCATTGGAGTAGGCATAAACATTTTTGATTTTGCGTGCAATAAAAACCAGATATTCGTTTAGCCGCAATTTTTGATAATAGTAAAACCCATTCTCCAGTTCTTCTAATTTGGCATGCTGTAAAATAGGCAAACCTTGAATTTGAGGCTTCGGGAGCTGAAGGTTTTGCCAGAATTTTGGTACTTCGTTTTTAACAATAAGAATGGTTAGTTCGGGATATTCCTTGCTTATTTTATCAAAGGCTGTTATCTGCCGGGCATCTTTCGATGGCTTTGACAGGATCTCCTTTAATACGGTTCCCGCATTTTCTATCTCTGTTATTGTTGCCTGATCGGCCTTTTGCAGCTGACGTATTATTTTGTTTTTGTTCTCTTCTTCCCTACCCGACTGTTGAACGAAATAATAGGACGAAAGACCCACAACAAACAGCAGGAAATAGACTATTGAATTACGGTATTTCATCCATTTCATCCTACACTAAACTTTTCGTGCAATATAAATCAAACTGGAATATTCATTGGTCTTCATTGCCTTCAAATTTGATACCAAACCCCGAAAACTTGCTTTGATCAGATTTTTTTTCCCGCTTTTTATTTCTTCACTGAGCATGGAAACATAATAAGAATCCATATTCATGGGCTTTATTGCATGGAGTTTAAAATTGTGTTTTTCAAGCAAACGTTCAATGCTTTTTCGGTTGAAGTGATATAAATGACGCGGCACATCCCATGCAGCCCAATATTTTCCGTAATAGGCCGCATCATTCGATTCATGGTTGGGCAAAGCGAGGATTAAAGTGCCATCCTTGTTCAGAAGTCTGTGCAGGCTTTCCATGCGTTCGTTCAGATGATACACATGTTCGAGCACATGCCACATCGTAATCACATCAAATGATTCATTGGCAAGTTTTGGAATGCTATCTTCTGTTTGTAAGTCGAGATTATTGTTTTTACGCGCAAACTCACGTGCTTTTTCACTGGGTTCAATGCCGCAAACAGCATAGCCTTGCGATTGCATAAAGGCCAGAAATTCGCCGGTTCCACTCCCGATATCCAGCAGTTTCTTTTTTTCAGAAAGTGAACGAATGAGTTTGTATTTTTTATTAATCGCCAGATTTCGGGCAAAACTATAGATGCCGGTGATCAGGCTTTTGCTTTCCGTATTGTGCGAGAGATAATCGTCCGATTCATAGTATCGGCCAAGGTCCTCCGCTTGTGGTCGTGGCGATGTCATTATAAATCCGCAATCGGGGCATTCCAACAGTTCGAAATTTTCTTTGCTCAAAAAGTAGTCTTTGAGTTCTAATTTTGTTTTTAAACTTTTGTTGCCACAGATAAGGCATTGATTTTGAGTCATTGTGTTCTGTTGTTTCACGTGAAACATTTAATTCAAAAAATGAGGTTCGTTCCTGCTCTCCGCTTTTTATTTTGATAAATAAACTGCCAGTACATTGATATCTGATGGAGAAACCCCGCTAATACGAGATGCTTGTCCCAAAGTAGCCGGTTTGATCTTTGATAGCTTTTCGCGCGCTTCATACGAAATACTTTGAAGGCCGTGGTAATCAAAATCCGGAGATAGCTTTAAGTTTTCCAAGCGATTTAAGCGATCTGCAATCTCTTCTTCTTTTCGGATATAGCTCGAATACTTTAAAAGAATTTCCGCACTTTCAAGGATATCTTTGCTGTCCAAATTTTCAGATTGGATAAATTCCTTGAAGTTTGGCAGGTTTTCAATCAAAGCTTCCAGATGAACCTGAGGACGAAGAATGATCTGGCTGATGCGGGTTTTTTGATTTATTTCCGGCGTTCCGGCTTCTTTTAGATATGGATTTACATCATCGGGTTCAGCACTGTTGTTTTGCGTGTATTTCTCAATGTCCTTCAATGCGCCTTCCTTTTTCTGGCATTGTTCCATACGATCTTCGGAGACCATACCCAGTTCAAAAGCTAATGGAGTTAGTCGTAAATCGGCATTATCCTGACGCAACATCAGGCGGTATTCTGCGCGAGAAGTGAACATTCGGTAGGGTTCATCCACACCTTTCGTGATAAGGTCGTCGATCAATACGCCGATATAGGCTTCGGAGCGTTTTAAAACGATTTCTTCTTCACCATGTACTTTTCGATGTGCATTGATTCCTGCCATCAATCCCTGTGCTCCGGCTTCCTCATAGCCTGTTGTTCCATTGATTTGACCTGCGAAATATAGGTTTTCGACCAATTTGGTTTCTAAACTAGCCTTTAATTGCATGGGTGGGAAGAAATCGTATTCGATGGCATATCCCGGGCGGAAAATTTTCGCATTTTCAAAACCTGGTATTAAGCGCAATGCCTTGAACTGGATTTCCTCGGGAAGACTGGATGAAAATCCGTTGATATAATACTCAATCGTATTCCAACCTTCCGGCTCAATAAACAGCTGATGACGGTTTTTATCGGAAAATCGTTCAATTTTATCTTCGATACTCGGGCAATAACGAGGGCCAATGCCCTGTATCCGGCCGTTAAACATTGGGCTGAATTGAAATCCGGTGCGAAGAACATCATGCACAGCCTCACTGGTATGTACCAGAAAACAGCTTCTTTGCTTTGTGAGCTTTGGTGTTTCTGTGAAAGAAAATTTTGCTGGTTCTTCATCGCCGGGCTGTTCGGTCATTTTGCTAAAATCAAGACTGCGTCCGTCAACGCGTACCGGTGTGCCTGTTTTCATTCGGTCGGATTCAAAGCCAATTTCGTTCAGGGCTTCGGTGAGCCCTTTGCTTGCCGGATCGCCCATCCTGCCGCCACCATATTGTTTCATGCCAATGTGAATGATGCCATTCAGGAAGGTTCCATTGGTTAATATTACCGATTTCGCTGCAATTTCGATTCCCAGAGCAGTTTTAACACCTGAAAGTTTTTCGCCTTTAAAGATCAATTCTGTTACGGTGTCCTGCCAGAAATCCAGGTTTGGTGTGTTTTCCAGTGCTAAACGCCATTCTTCAGAAAACCTCATACGGTCACTTTGGGCACGTGGACTCCACATTGCAGGGCCTTTGGATTTGTTGAGCATGCGGAATTGAATCATACTTTTATCCGTAATAATTCCCGACATTCCGCCCAAAGCATCAATTTCCCGTACGATCTGCCCTTTGGCAATCCCTCCCATAGCAGGGTTGCACGACATTGCTGCGATCGCATTCATATTCATGGTGATCAGCAATGTTTTTGAACCCAGCCTTGCCGCCGCCGCTGCCGCCTCGCTACCGGCATGACCGGCACCTACAACAATTACATCGTATTCTATAAACATCTTGGAAAAATAATCAATATTGTTTCACGTGAAACAGAAGAGTTAACCAACACTCTTCCATCAAGTTAAGCCTTTGAAAACAAAATCTGCCAACAAAATTGACTCTATTCAAAAAACACATTAATGTTGAAAGGAAAAATATCTTCTGAAAGAGAACAATGATTTAGGAGACTTTATTGACAGAAACTTATTATTTGATTTCAGGGCGCAAAGATAAATAATAATCCTCTTTGGCTGTCATTTCGCTTTTATCGGAAGGGCTTTTGTCCTTATAGCCCATCAGGTGCAAAACACCATGAATCATCACACGGTGCAATTCATCGGTGAATTTTTGCTTAAACTGTTGGGCATTTTCTTTTATGCGGTCGATACTGATGAAAATATCACCGGAAATTATCTCTTCAGCAGAATAATCGAATGTAATCACATCAGTAAAATCGAAGTGCTGCAAATAGTCTTCGTTAATTTTGAGGAGATATTTATCCGAACAAAAAATGTAATTGATGACACCTGTTTCCAGACCTTCTTTGTCAATCGCAGCGGAAATCCATTCGCGTAATTTGTTTTTGCCACGTAAACGGTAATCGAGTTCTTCAGTGAAATAATTAATTTGCATTATTGCTGAGGTATTCGTTTCCTGCTAATTCTGTGATGCCAAAATATTTTTTGATTTCTTTCCGGCGCTGCACCGAAAGCTCATAATTAATGCTTGCTGTGTCAAAGAGAACAACAATTTTACGGCCATTTTCCAAATATTTGATTTCATCCGAAAGGCGCTCCATCAAAAAGAGTCCGGTTCCGCTGTTTTCATTGAACTCAACAGTGATATCGGTTGGATCCTGGATTTTTGTACTGTCAAAGCCAGCTCCTTCATCTTCTATCGAAAAACGTAATCCGGAAGGAACAGCTTCAAAATTTATAGAAACCTTCAGGCTTTTATTTTCTTTGTTTCCATGCACAATGGCATTGCTCACAGCTTCTGTTAGCACCATAATAATATTGCTGAAGTAGTTGTTGTTGATGTTGTAGTGATCACAGATGTCCTCAACAAACTTCTCGACTTTGTGCATTTCTGAAAAATCAGAAAAAATTGTAAGGTGCTTTAATTCTTTATTCATACTGCTGGTCCAAAATTGGATATAAAAACTTATTTGCTTTTTTCTTATAATATGGCTTGAGTTCCGGCGGAATTGTCCGCAGCAATTCAAGCTGATCTATCTCTTCCCTTTTATACTTAAAAATCGCCTCAGGGTTACTAATTTTTTTATTTTTTGCCTCCCGGGCTTCCCTTCTTTTTTCTTTCTCCCGCTCCCGCTCTGCTTTTTCTGATTTTAAGAGTCTTGTGAGAATATCTTTTTGCCTTTGGAGCGTTTGACGGTTTAGGATTTTATTCACTAAATCGGTTTCCGTTTGCTCCATTTCTTCTGCAATTTTACGCATTTCTTTGCCTGGTTGCAAACCACCTTCTTTCATCTCCTCCATGTATTCTTCGAGCTTTCTGCGCAAAGCCTGCTGTTGTGCAGCTGCCCGGGCAAACTGCTCGCTCATTGATTGTCCGCCTTTTTTCTGCTGGCCTTTATCATTTTGCTGTTGCTGCAATTGCCTTTGCATTTCCTGCAACTGCTTGTTGAGCTGTTCCTGCAGTTGGCTCATCGATTTCATGGATTGTGATTGCGAACTACCGCCCTGTTTTTGCTGTGAATTGCACTGGCCACTGCTTTGCATCGACATTTGTTGATCCTGCATCTGATCCAGGGCTTCGGCAAGCATCAGGGCAAGGTCGTTGATGGCCGTGAAAACATATTGCTGCTTTCCGCTGGCCATTTTGGGCCGCCGTTCGCTCAGCTGATCAACCGCCGATTTTAGATTGCTTTCAATTTCTTTCACCTTCTTTGTTACATGAGGCTCAATGGCCATCTGCCTTTTTGCAAGTGATTTTAAGGAATCTTCGACCTTTTCAATGTCAGTTCCCAGCCGGTTTTGCTCGCGGATCAGTTCAGGATATGAAGGATCCTGTAATTTAATCTTTGATGTTCTGTCCATGAGCTCTTCCTGCTCAAAACTGATTTGGATCAGGTTTTCAAGAATTTCCCTCAGGTTTTCAATGTCCTCCCCCATTTGTTGCTGCTGCATCATCGTCATCATTTGTTGCAATGATTGCGACATCTGTTTCATCTTCTGAGAGGCATTTTTTTGTTTTTCTGAAGCTCCTTTCTGGTTCTGTTGCTGCATTTGTTCCATACTTTGCTCCATATCTTCCGAAATCTGTTCCTGCTGTTCTTCCGGTTTTTCAAAGTCATTCGGCTTTTCCAGCTCCTCATTCATTTGCTCCAACTCGTCTAATTGTTCTTTCAGGTTTTTAAAATCTTCATTGAGCTTTTCTTGTTTTTGCTGCTCTTCTTTCAGCTCCGAATCTTCGCTTTCGTTTGTTTCTTCAGCCAGCGCTTCCTGCTCTTTGGCCATTTCCTCGAGTTGGTCAATACTTTTTTGCAGCTCTGATTCAAATTGCAACTGCTTGAGCAATTCCATATTCCGGTCCAGCTGCTCTTCAAGCTCTTCGTCCGAGATTTGCATTTGTTCGAGCAGATCGTTTGCTTTTTCCCGGTTAAGTTCATCCATCATTTGCTCCAATTGCTCAAAAAGCTCCTTCATTTCATCGTTCATGAGTTCTTCAAACATTTTTTGCAATTGCTCCTGCTTTTCAGCTATACGCTGGCTTTTTTCTTCATCAAGGCTTTTTTTCTTATTGATTTCGGTTTGTTCCTTAATTTGTTCAATATTTTGCTCCAACTCTTTGTGTTTTTCGAGCAAATCGGCAATTTGTTGCTTATCCTGCCAGTCGAGTTCTTTTTTCTGCAGGATTTTTTTCTGAAGTTCTTCCGCCTGCTTCTGAAATTCACGCGAATCTTTTATCGCTTCTTCAAATTTTTCATCCAGTTTGTTTCGCTCTTCTTTGCGCAAACTATCGGCCTGAGCCCTTGTTGGTCGCGTATATATCATTTTATGCGAGCGGCTGGATTTTGGCCCGTTGATGCCATCATTGTCCCAAACTTTAAAATAATATTCCGCGCTTTCGCCAGGTGTTAGATTCAATTCCTGCAAATCGAAAAAATGGAAAAATTCTTGCTGACTGTTGAATTTATTGATGTCGATTGCCTTTCGGATGTCCGCTTTCCCTTCACGTTCCACCGTGAATTCCAGTCGAGAGAAACCATAGTCATCCTCAATCAATCCGCGAAAATATATCCGTGTATCAAAAACCGAATCCTGTATTTCCTGTACCTGAATGTCGGCATATTGGTCCTTTTGGCAATGAATGCGGAATTCCATGCTGTCGCTTTTTGGAATAAATTCATTGGATGTCCAGACCATAAAAACCGAATCATTTAAAAAACGACCGGAGCTTTCAAAAACATTGGCCGATTTCAGTTCGTCCGATTTGCCGATTTCTTCATTTTGGATAATCACATTTTTGGTGTCACGTGTATAAAACCTGAAGCTGAGTTCACTGCCTTCGGGCACATTAAATTCAGTTGCATTGGGAATGTTTTCGCCTTTAAGTCCCGTATAGGCTGGATAAATGATTTGCGTCTCAAAACTGCTGATTACAGGCTTCGGATGTACCAGTAGCTTATATTTTTTTGTACGGATATCGCCAGCAAATAATTCAAAATCAATACTTTCATTCAAATTTCGGAATGTATAGACAAATTGGTTTGGCGCCGTTGCCCGGCAGAGGAAATCATTGTCCTTATAGCGGATAAACATTTGCTGCGGAACCCGTTCCCCTTCTGTGGTAATTTCCAGAGTGAAGTCTTCCAGCTGCGAGGTTTTCAAAGCATCATTCAATATTTTGATGCGAAAATCCTGCTTCGGTTCAAAATATTCATTGTGCTTTACGATGCGCTCGGCCGGTTCGGTTATCATTGCCGGACTGGCCATAAAAATTAGGAGAAAAACGCCCAATGGAACCAGTGCGTATTTCAGATATTTTTTGTTCGTTTTAAAATCAACAGCCTTTTTGAAAGGATAAGGCTTTAATTCATTGGATTTTTGCGCAATACTGGCTGCAATGAGTTCTGCTGATTTCGGGTTTTCCTCGATCAGTTTATGTAATTGTATAGTATTTAGTAGCTTATCGTTTATTTCAGGAAAATACTTTCCAATGAGCCGTGAAGCTTCGGCATATGTGAGGCTTTTGCTCAGTTTCCCGATGCGGAACAAAGGCAACAGGATCCAGCGGATAAGTACGCCTGTGGCCAGAACAAGATAAGTATAAAAAAGGATGCTACGCGTAATGATGCCAAATTCGCCCAAATATTCCACTACCAAAAGTACCAAAAGGAACAGCAGGAGCATTCCCAAACTCATAATGCTGCCTTTGAGCAGTTCATTTTTGTGGTACTTACGTACAAAAGCGTTAAGTCGCTTTATAATATCTTGATATTCAATCATTTAAATTATTGCTTTAGCTTGTTATCGAGCAGCTGCATGGCTTGGCCCGGATCAGCTTTTCCTCTGGATTTTTTCATGATTTGCCCCATAAAAAAACCGGTAAGAATTTTATCCCCATTTCTATAACGCAGAAATTCACGCGGATGTTCTGCAAGCACATCATCAATTATTTCGTTGATTTCAGCTGTTTCCATTTCAATAATCCATTGATTTTTGTGTGCAATTTCTTCAGGGTTTCCTTCTAAATTGTCCATCAAAACCGGAAGAAGTTTATCGCGCAAATTGCCTTTACTTATTTTATTCTGTTCATAAAGACCTATGGAAGCGCACAATTGTTGTGCCAGCGTCTTTTTGTTTTGAACCGAAAGTTCTTTTAATTTTTGATCATCAAAGGCGCAAATATAGTGAGCGTATCTTGCCAATTGTTCCTTTTTCCATAATTTTCTTATTTCCTGAAAAAGGGCAAATTTGTCTTGCCTGGTAGAAAGGATCACCGCGCTTTCATGCGTGATTTTATATTTCCCGCTTAATTCCTGATAGATTTCTGCCGGCATTTGCGGTTTTTCAATAGCGTTCAAATCAAGTTTAAGCGGTGGCAGGTTTGGTTCAGGAATATAACGATAGGAATCAGTTTCCTTTTTTCTTAAAACGATCAGTTCATCATTTGAAGCATCATAATCCTTCGTCAATGATTCCTGGGGGTGCCCAGAATGAATGCATTCTTTCTGAACCTGATATTCTTTATCAATGGCTTTTCTCAGGTTCCGGAAGGAATTGATGTTTTTTATTTCGGATTTGGGATAATGATGTCCCCATTCGTCATAAAGGCTGATGTTGGCATCGCAGCGCATTTGGCCTTCCTCCATTTTGCCTTCGCTGATGTTTAAAAAACGTGCCGCATCGCGTAATGCACGAAAAATATCAGATGCCTGTTCTGCGGAGGAAATATCGGCATGAGTGACAATTTCCAAAAGGGCCACTCCTCCCCTGTTGAAATCCAGCAAAGTTTCATTTTTGCGGTTCATGCTTTTTGCAGCATCTTCTTCGAGATGTATTTCCATCAACTTAATTTCGTGCAGTTTTTTGTTGTGGATATATTTCAATTGGCCGCCACAGCCCAATGGTTTACGCTTTTGGGTAATCTGATAGTTTTTTGCCGTATCAGCATAAAAATAATGCTTGCGGTCAAAAACCAGTTCATCGGCAATCGTGCAAGCGCAGGCTTTAGCCAACAATAGTGCCGACTGTACAGCACGGATATTCAGGGAAGGAAGACTGCCCGGAAGTCCCAGGTTTTCGGCGCTGATACTGGTGTTTTCTCCGCAGCTAAAAGTTTTTTCACGCGAAAACATTTTTGCTTCCTGCTTCAATTGCATATGTATTTCGAGCCCAACTTTCAGCATTAAGTTCATGGTGCAAATGTACAATATAAGATTAGTGTTTTCCGCCGCTATATCGCCCGAAATTTCATGAATTAGTCAGGTTAGGCCTTTTCGCTTAATAATTGTTAAAACAATTGGCCACAGTTAGGCTTTCAGTGCATAGCTTAAATAAAATGCGCAAATTTGCTGCTTCCTAAATCAAAACAATATGAAAATCCCTGCGCAGTATTACCAAAAACGGCTTGCTTTTACACAGAAAACCATTCAGGGGCTTAAAAAAAAGTCGCTGTATTTTTCTGTTGCGCGATTGCTGGTTTTTGTTTTGTTGATCGGCAATATTGCCTACGCTTTATCTCATTCGGTTTTATTTTTGGGATTGTTGATTCTAATACCCGGCTTTCTGCTTTTGCTGAAAATGCATGATAAAATCATCCGCAGAACCGCTTTCCTGGAGTCCAAAGCAGCCCTTTTTCAAAAGGAACTGGATTTTCTTGATTTTAAATTTCCGGAAGGGCCGAACGGCAATAATTTTATTGATAAAGAGCATCCTTATGCCCGCGATCTGATCATTTTCGGCGATCAGTCCATTTTTCATTATATCAACCGAAGTGTTTTCAGGCGGCCTGCCGAAACTTTGGCACAGATATTTCTGAATCCTTTAAAAAAGGCCGAAGAAATTATCGAACGCCAAAAAGCGGTTCAGGAACTGGCAAAAAACCCTGACTTCATACATTCCTTTTTTGCCATTTCGGATCAATATACCAAAGAGCCCGATAAAGGGGCCATACAGGATTGGCTTTCATCCAAAGCATTGTTTTTACGCCCGTTTTACCTTATGCCTTTGGTATTGATTCCTTTGATTAATCTTGGTCTTTTGGTTTTGCTTTTTATGGATATTATTCCTGTTAGTTTGGTTTTCAGTTGGTTGGGCATCCCTTTGGGCATTTCGGGATTATTTGCTTTTCGCATTAATAAACGGCATAATCATTTAAGTCGCTTTATTGCGCTGCTGGGGCGTTACATCAAAATAATGGAGCAGTTGGAAAAAACTGATTTTCAATCACCTCTATTGCAGGAACAGCTTGCAGTGCTGAAAAAGGCCAAAGCATTGCAGCGATGTCAGAAATTAAAAGCTATTCTTAATGCGCTCGACAGCCGGTTCAATCTTCTGGCCTGGCTGCTGCTCAACGCGATGATGGTTTGGGATATTGCCCAGACACGCCGGCTCGAAAAATGGATGGCGGCTAATGGGCAGGCGCTCAAAGAGTGGGTAGAGACCATTGATAAAATTGAAGCCATGGCCACTTTGGGCAATTTCGCTTTTAACCATCCTGATTTTGTTTATCCCAAACCTTCCAATCAAACTGTTCTGCGTGCAAAAAATCTGGGGCATCCATTGATTCCCGCTGAAAGGCGTGTGAACAATGAGGTGGATATGGAAAGCCTGCAATCTTTTTACGTGATTACGGGTGCAAATATGTCGGGCAAAACCACCATGCTGCGCACTATAGGAATAAACCTGGTTTTGGCCTCTGCGGGTTTACCGGTGTGTGCAGCTGCCATGAGCTTTAAACCCATGGATATTTTTACCAGTATCTCCACGGAGGATTCGCTCAAAGACAGCGAAAGTTACTTTTTTGCAGAAGTGAAGCGCATCAAGCAAATTATTGATCACCTGAAAAATGGCAATGAACTCTACCTGATCCTCGATGAAATCCTGAAAGGAACTAATTCTATTGATAAAAAAGAAGGCAGCAAAGCACTTTTAAAACAGCTTTTGCAGTTTCGTTGTGCGGGTTTTATCGCTACACACGATTTGGAACTTGCTGAAATGGTGGCAGATAAGCCTGCTGTAATTGTTCCCAAGCGTTTTGAATGCGAAATTAAAGATGCGCGTATGCAATTCGATTATTTGATGATTGATGGTGTGGCGCAAAACCTGAATGCCTTATATTTGATGCGCGAAATGGGAATTACGGTATAGCTGTGGACTATATTATTCCATAGATTAAGGATTAATTAAAGGAGATGTGGCATTTTATTCGTAATTTCGCAGTTCGTTTTTTGATTGTATGTTTACATATTGTGCATGAGCCTAGTAAGTACTAAAGACATTCTATCGCTGAACAAGAATTTTAAATACTTGGGTGGAAAAGCTTTCGCCCGGCTTTTGCTTAATTTGACCGGCTTGAAGCAGTTAAACAAAATATATGATTCGGTGAAAGACCAAAAAGGTCTCGACGGATTAAAAGCAATTTCTGAGAAACTTGGACTGGACTATGAAATATGTCCGGAAGACTTGGAAAATATCCCTGCCGAGGGGTCTTTTATCACGGTTTCCAACCACCCCTACGGTGGTGCCGATGGTATTATCCTTGCCCGGATACTGGCTGAAATCCGTCCTGATTATAAATTGCTTGTTAATTTCCTGCTTTCCCGCATTGAAAACATCAATGAATTTTTCCTGCCCGTAAATCCTTTTGAAGACCGTCCCGATGCAGCCAGCAGTTTTGCCGGAATTCGCACGGCTTTCAGGCATTTGAAAGAAGGTAAACCTCTGGGGCTTTTCCCTGCCGGCGAAGTTTCTACTTATCAGCCCGATTCCCAAGGAATTTTTGATATTGATTGGCAGGAACCTATTATGCGCATGGTGCAAAAAGCCAATGTACCGGTTATCCCGATATATTTTGAAGGCGGAAATTCTGCTTTGTTCCACCGTCTTGGCAAAATCAGCCCTAAACTGCGCACTGTTCGTCTGCCCCGGGAACTGCTGAAAGCGAAAAACAAAAAAATCCGCATCCGCATTGGCCGTCCGATTATGCCAAAAGAACAGGTAGAATTTACCGATCTGAAGGATTATACGGCCATGCTCCGTTTAAAAACCTATGCTTTTGGGTTCTCTTTCGATGACAGCATGCCGCAACAAAAACCGGCAGAAAAGCAAGAGAAAGTTATTGATGCCGTTGAACGGAAACTATTACTGGCAGAAATTGAAAAAATCAGGGAAAGCAGCTTCCTTTTTAAAGTAAAAACCTACAGCGCCTATTGTGCCCTATCTACCGAGATGCCTAATTTGATGCAGGAAATCGGTCGGTTAAGGGAGTTGACATTCCGGGAAGTAGGAGAGGGCACAAACCGTTCCGTCGATCTGGATGAATACGATGAATATTTCCATCAGCTTTTTATCTGGGATGATGAAAACCAGCAAATAGCCGGAGCTTACCGTATTGGACCGGGAAAAGAGATTATTGAGAAAAAAGGCATTGATGGATTGTATATCAACAGCCTGTTTAAAATTGAAGAGCCGTTGCTGCCGATTTTAAAAGAGACACTTGAGCTGGGACGTTCTTTTGTTGTGAAAGAATATCAGCGAAAAGCAACGCCCCTTTATCTGCTTTGGAAAGGTCTTTTGTTTTTGTTGCTTAAATTCGATTATCGCTATCTGCTTGGGCCGGTGAGCATCAGTGGTAAATTTTCTTTTATCGCCAAAGCGCTGACACTACAGTTTTTGAAAGCAAATTTCTATAATGAGGAACTTTCAAAATACGTGCACAAGCGTGAAAAAATGGAGCTGGCACTTCAGGATGATTTTGATTTGCATACCTTCCTCAAAATAACCAAAGGCGATTTTAACCTGCTCGACCGCTTTATCCAGGATATTGATCCCGATTTTACTACGCCCATACTCGTGAGGCAGTATATCAATATGCTCAATACCAAAACACTGGGCTTTAATATTGACCCAAATTTTAATTACTGCCTTGATGCCTTGATGATTATGGACATCAATAAAGCCAGCTACAAAACCATCAATAACCTTTCCAAGGATTTTGAAGACCACGATAAAGTAGAAGCTGTGCTGGCAGAAATTAAAAAACAGGAAGAGCAGTCTGCAAAAAAATAAATTTTTCCTTCATTTCGTTTTCTTTTTTCACAAACCGAATTATTCGGGCGATTATGCTAATTTTGTAAAGCAGGTTTTTTGCAAACCAATAACTTAAGCTATGAAGGAAAAGGAAATCATTCAGGAACGCATTGATGCTTTATCGCAAAAGAATTTCAAATTTGATGCCTGGAAAACGGCAACGCTTATCTTGCTCGAAAGGATTTTTGGTCCGGACAGCCGGAAAATTAGCATGATCGAAAAGCTTGACTATGAATACAACAGCTGGTCGCTGCGCGATTCAAAAGGCTCGGCCTCATCGCTCGATACATGCCGCGAACAGGCTAAAGCCATTCTCGAAGCAGCTTTGCTTGAACTGGATGGTTTGGGCTCGCCTGCAAAACAAAAAGCATCTGCAGTAGGATCAAAAGTTATAAAAGAAGCCCTGGAAGAAAATCTGCGTGTGAAAGATTATAAGAGGCTGCTCGAAATCATCAAAAGCGAAGAAACCAAAGAAGTAAAGCAGAACCATCTGGCATCTTTTTTCCATGAAATGAGCGCTGAAGTCCCGGTGGAAATTCTTTCCTCTGCTTTTTTAAACCCATCTTTCGAAATAGAATAGTTTTTTATGCGCTCCCGTATTTTGATTGGTATCCTGCTGCTTTTTTCAAGGCTGCCCTTATTTGTGCTTTATCGTTTTTCCGATTTGATTTTTATTATCGTTTTCTATTTGCTTCGATACCGCAGAAACATTGTTGCCCAAAACCTGAACCAGTCCTTTCCTGAGAAAAGCCTGCAGGAGAAGAAGAAAATCCAAAAAGCTTTTTTCCGCCATTTTTGCGATTTGGCCGTGGAAAGCCTGAAAGCCGCCACCATCAGCAGTAAGGAGCTAAATAGCAGGATGAAATATCAAAATCTGGAATTGATCCGGGAGCTTTATCAAAAAGAAAAAGACATCATCCTTGTTTCAGGCCATTATGCAAACTGGGAGTGGATGCTGGGAACACAGCTTTATTCTGATTACCAAAATATTTCATTATATCATCCACTGGCAAATTCTTTTTTTGATGCTTTTGTCAAACACATGCGTGAGCGATTTGGTACACGCCTTCTGCCCATGGCTACAGCTTTGCGCCAACTGATGCAATACCGCCGTGATGGCCGCTTAACGTTTTCCTATTTCCTGGCCGACCAGACACCGATGTCCGATGCGCGTTTCTGGACAATATTTTTAAATCAGGAAACGGCTTTTTTTGAAGGGCCGGCGCGCATAGCCCATAAGTTTGGTTCTGCTTTTGTTTTCCTTGATATCCGTAAGGAAAAAAGGGGATTTTATACTGCCGAATTCAAATTGCTCTGTGAAGATGCATCAAAATGCAGCGAACACGAACTTATGTTTGCCTATATCGAAGCGCTTGAAAAACAAATCCAAAAGAAAGCTGAATACTGGCTTTGGTCGCACCGGCGATGGAAACGCAAGCGTCCCGATGGAGTAGTACTAACGAAGCGGCCAAGGGTTTAACCCCATTATCAAAGCTTGATTTATGCCAGCGGCAATGCTGATTTGAATATCCTGTTAACTTCGCTATAACTTATTCAAAACCTTAACTTTCTGTCCATATAAAATTGAATTATCCTAAAAAATTCATACTTTTGCAAACTTTTTGGAGAACTCTCTAAACTCAATTTGATGGAACAGAAATACAGGGAATACAAAGGATTAAACCTTAGCCAGGCTGCTGATGATATCAGGAAGTACTGGAGCGACAATAATACTTTTGCCAACAGCATGAAAATCAGGGAGGGCAACAAACCTTTCATCTTTTTTGAAGGGCCACCTTCAGCCAATGGCAAACCGGGGATACACCACGTGATGGCCCGTACGATCAAAGATATTTTTTGTCGCTACAAAACCCTGAAAGGATTTGAAGTAAAGCGTAAGGCAGGTTGGGATACTCATGGCCTTCCCGTGGAAATCAGCGTGGAAAAAACACTGGGAATCACCAAAGAAGATATCGGCAAATCCATTTCTGTTGAAGAATACAACCAGGCTTGCCGTCGTGAAGTGATGAAATACAAAGACCTTTGGGATGACCTTACCCGCGAAATGGGTTATTGGGTCGATCTTGATGATCCATACATCACTTTTGATAACAAATACATCGAAACGGTTTGGTATTTGCTTTCCGAGCTCTACAAAAAAGGATTGATGTACAAAGGTTATACTGTTCAGCCGTACAGTCCTGCTGCAGGAACAGGGCTCAGCACGCACGAATTAAACCAGCCGGGCTGCTACCGCGATGTGAAAGATACCACCGTCGTTGCTCAGTTTAAGGTTGTGCGCGATGAAAAATCAGCATTTTTATTTGCGGATACAGAACTTCCGGTTTATTTCCTCGCCTGGACAACCACACCATGGACATTTCCATCGAATACAGCTTTGGCCGTAGGTCCCGGCATCAATTATTTAAAAGTCAGGACTTTTAATGCTTATACCGGTGAGCCTATGATGGTGGTTTTGGCCAAAGACCTGCTTGCTGCGCATTTCCCCGCTAAAAATGCCGAAATCGCATTTGAAGATTATAAAACCGGGGATAAAAAAGTGCCTTTTGAGGTAATTCAAGAATTTAAAGGCCCGGATCTCGTAGGTATGCGCTATGAGCAACTTATGCCCTGGGTAAAACCCGAAGGCGATGCTTTCCGTGTAATTTCCGGCGATTATGTTACTACAGAAGACGGTACAGGAATCGTTCATATTGCGCCAACTTTTGGTGCTGATGACGACCGCGTGGCCAAAGCCAGCAATATTGCTCCGCTCATCCTTCGTGATAAAACTGGCAGCATCCGGCCAATGGTCGATTTGCGCGGACGTTTTTATATGCTCGAAGAACTTGACGAAGAATTTGTTAAAAAACACATCAATGTGGAACTTTATGGCGAGTATGCCGGACGTTTCGTGAAAAATGAATATGATGAAAGCCTGAGCGACAAAGATGCTACACTGGATATTGACCTTTCGGTAATGCTTAAAAAGCAAAACCTGGCCTTCAAAGTTGAAAAGCACGTGCACAATTATCCGCATTGCTGGCGTACCGATAAGCCAATTCTCTATTATCCGCTCGATAGCTGGTTCATCAGGACGACCGAGTACAAAAAGCGCATGATCGAACTGAACAACACCATCAACTGGAAACCTGAAGCGACCGGACGTGGCCGTTTCGGAAACTGGCTGGAAAACCTGGTGGACTGGAACCTGAGCCGTTCCCGTTTCTGGGGTGTGCCATTGCCCATCTGGACAAGTAATGACCGCAGCGAACAGAAGTGTGTTGGAAGTGCCGAGCAACTGAAAAAAGAAATAGAAAAAGCCGTAGATGCCGGTATCATGAACAATAATCCATTGGAAGGTTTTGAACCGGGCAATTTCACCAAAGGTAATTACGAAACTTTTGACCTGCACCGGCCTTATGCCGATAATATTGTGCTGGTTTCCGATTCAGGAAAAGCTCTCTACCGTGAGCCCGACCTGATCGATGTTTGGTTCGATTCCGGATCCATGCCCTACGCGCAGTTCCATTATCCCTTTGAAAACAAGGACATGGAAAACTATTTCCCAGCTGATTTTATCGCTGAAGGAGTGGATCAGACCCGTGGATGGTTCTTCACCCTCCATGCCATTGCAACCATGGTTTTTGACTCAGTAGCCTATAAAACCTGTGTTTCCAATGGTTTGGTGCTTGATAAGGAAGGCAATAAAATGTCGAAACGCCTTGGAAATGCGGTTGATCCTTTTGAGACTATTTCAAAATATGGCCCCGATGCTACACGCTGGTATATGATTACCAACTCACAGCCTTGGGATAACCTAAAGTTTGATTTAAGCGGTGTTGCAGAAGTACAAAGGAAATTCTTTGGAACACTTTATAATACTTATTCGTTTTTTGCGCTTTACGCCAATATCGACGGCTTTAAATATGCCGAAAAAGACATTCCGTTCAATGAGCGCCCGGAGCTTGACCGCTGGATCCTTTCAGAGCTGAATACGCTTATCAAAACCGTTGATGAAAGCTATGAGCAGTTTGAGCCAACCCGCGCCGGACGTGCCATTGCCCTTTTCGTGAACGACCACCTCAGTAACTGGTTTGTTCGCCTGAGCCGCCGCCGTTTCTGGAAAGGCGATTATTCAAGCGATAAAATCTCCGCTTATCAAACACTTTATCAGTGTTTATCGGCTGTTGCTCAGATTTCGAGCCCGATTGCACCATTCTTTATGGATCGTCTTTTCCAGGACCTGAATGCTGTTTCTGGCAAAGAAAATGTCAATTCTGTGCATCTTTCGGATATGCCTGTTGCCGATGAAAGCTGCATCGACAAAGCACTGGAGGAGCGCATGCAGCTGGCTCAGAAAATTACTTCACTGGTTCTTTCGCTGCGCAAGAAAAACAACATCCGGGTGCGTCAGCCACTGCAAAAAATCATGATTCCCACTCAGTCGGAACATTTTACAGCACAGGTTGACAAAATCCGGGATATTGTACTTTCGGAATTGAATGTTAAAGAGCTGGAAGTAATTGATGAAGGATCGAGCATTCTGGTGAAAACCATCAAGCCGAATTTCAAGGCATTGGGCCCAAAATACGGTAAATTTATGAAGCAGCTTGCTCCGGCCATTAAAGCCATGAAAGCCGATGAGGTAAACAGCCTGGAGCAAAAAGGCAACCATACAATAAACCTTGACGGCCAGGAGTTTGTTATTGAAATTACTGATGTGGAAATCATCACCGAAGATATTCCCGGCTGGGTAGTGGCCAACGAAGGTAGGCTTACCGTAGCCTTGGATGTAAATATCAACGAAGATCTCCGTAACGAAGGTCTTGCCCGTGACCTGGTAAACCGCATCCAGTCGCTGCGTAAGGAAAAGGATTTTGAAGTTACGGACAAAATCGTTCTTTTTGTTCAAAAGAATGAAGAAATAATGAAAGCAATCGATAGCAATAATCAGTATATTTGTTCGGAAACATTGACCGATAAACTGGAGTTGGTTGACGCTTTCAGTAATGGTGATGCCGAGGATGCTGAACTGGCCGATGGCCTTATCGTGAAAATTAAAATCGAAAAAAAATAACTCAATAAGCTTAAAGAAGGAGGAAACATGTCCACAAAAGATGAACAAGCCAGAACCCGCTATTCCGATGAGGAATTGGCAGAATTTAAAGAGATTATTCTCAAAAAGCTGGAAAAAGCACGTCGTGACCTGAAAATGCTCACCGAAGCATATACCAATCATAACGATCACGGAACCAACGACACTTCACCAACATTTAAAGTGCTGGAAGAAGGCTATCAGGTATTGAGCAAAGAAGAAAACAGCCGTTTGGCAGCACGCCAGCAAAAGTTTATCAATTCGCTCGAAAATGCCTTGATCCGTATTGAAAACAAATCATACGGAGTATGTCGCGTAACTGGAAAACTGATCAGTAAAGAGCGTCTGCGCATTGTGCCTCATGCAACCTTGAGCATTGAAGCAAAACTGAAGCAATACGACGGTTAATTTATTTTAGGAATGAACAGCAATATCTGCTGTTTTTACCACCTCTCAGATGCTGTAAAACTAATTTTCTGCTGTGAAGAAAACTGCGCTGCTCGTATTTATTATCCTTCTGGCTGACCAGCTTTCAAAGTTCTGGATCAAAACCCATATGACCATTGGTGAGGAAATTACCGTATTTCCCGATTGGTTCATCATACATTTTACGGAGAATAACGGCATGGCTTTCGGAATGCAGTTTGCCGGGGAATATGGCAAGCTTATCCTGAGTATTTTCAGGATTGTAGCCATTTTTGCCATTGGCTGGTATCTCTGGAGGTTGATTCATCGAAAAGCCAATAAGGGACTGATTATCAGTCTTGCCCTGATCTTCACAGGAGCCCTTGGCAATATTATCGACAGCGTTTTTTACGGCGTTTTGTTCAGTGCAAGTACCTATCGCGAACTGGCTGTTTTTCTTCCTGAAGCCGGTGGCTATGCAGGTTATCTACACGGGAAAGTTGTGGACATGTTATACTTTCCTTTGATCGAGATGCACCGCACTACAGCTCCTTCATGGATTCCTTCTTTCCTCTTTGGGAGCGACAATTATTTTGTTTTTTTCCGCCCTGTATTTAATATCGCCGATTCGGCAATCACCATTGGAGTTTTGCTCCTGCTCTTCTTCCAGAATAAGTTCCTGAAAAAGGAAAAATAAAGCTTCCATCTTCTTCGTTTTTAGATTTTGCAGCGGTTTTGTTTCCTTTTTAAATTTTGGGAACAAATTCGTTTACCTGCTGTTGTTAAGTGGCGCAGGAAAACGGAATTAAGTATTGAAAGGCTTTTTTATAGCAAAAACTGCCAATCTTATCAACAATAATTTTAAATTTGCTGAAAATCTAACGCCTGTATTCTATGAAAAAGAAAGTTGTAGGTAAAATTGCTCAAATTATCGGACCGGTTGCGGATGTTGTTTTTGATCAGGATCAGGAAATGCCGGATATTAATGATGCCCTGGAAGTAACCAGGCCCAATGGCGAAAAATTGATTTTGGAGTGCCAGCAGGATATTGGCGAATCCACTATGCGTACCATTGCCATGGATTCTACTGATGGCCTGCGCAGGGGAATGGACGCCGTTTCAACCGGTGGACCGATTTCCATGCCAACCGGCGAAGACATTAAAGGACGCCTGTTCAATGTTACCGGTGATCCGATTGATGGACTGCCTGCCGTTAAAAAAGACCCGAACTATCATATCCACCGCAAGCCACCAAAATTTGACCAGCTTACAACCAAAAGCGAAGTGCTTTATACAGGGATTAAAGTCATTGACCTTATTGAGCCTTACTCCAAAGGTGGTAAAATCGGCCTCTTTGGCGGTGCCGGTGTAGGAAAAACGGTTATCATCCAGGAGCTGATCAACAATATTGCCAAAGCCTATAGCGGACTTTCGGTATTTGGTGGGGTGGGGGAACGTACCCGTGAGGGTAATGACCTCCTGCGCGAGATGATCGAAGCCGGATTGGTAAAATACGGCGATGAATTCCTTAAAGATATGGAAGCCGGCGGCTGGGATCTTTCCAAAGTTGAGCTGGACAAGCTCAAAGATTCGCAGCTGACCATGGTATTTGGTCAGATGAACGAACCTCCTGGAGCTCGTGCCCGTGTTGCGCTATCCGGTCTTACTATGGCAGAATATTTCCGCGATGGTGATGAAAAATCAGGCGGAAGGGACATCCTCTTCTTTATCGACAATATTTTCCGTTTTACTCAGGCAGGTTCTGAGGTTTCCGCATTGCTTGGCCGTATGCCTTCAGCTGTAGGCTATCAGCCAACACTTGCAACAGAAATGGGCTTCATGCAGGAAAGGATTACCTCCACAAAACGGGGTTCCATTACATCGGTTCAGGCGGTTTATGTGCCCGCTGATGACCTTACCGATCCCGCCCCGGCAACAACTTTTGCCCACCTCGATGCCACAACTGTATTGAGCCGTAAAATTGCTTCTCAGGGTATTTACCCCGCTGTTGACCCGCTGGATTCAACTTCCCGAATCCTTACTCCGGATATCGTGGGTGCAAAGCATTACGAAACCGCCGAAAGGTTAAAAGTCCTGCTTCAACGCTATAACGAGCTGCTCGATATTATTGCTATCCTGGGTATGGAAGAGCTTTCAGAAGAAGATAAGCAGGTTGTTCATAGAGCACGCCGGGCGCAAAGGTTCCTTTCTCAGCCGTTCCATGTTGCCGAGCAGTTTACCGGAATCCCGGGTACACTCGTGAACATTGAAGATACCATCAAAGGCTTCAATATGATTATGGATGGTGAAGTGGACGAATATCCTGAAGCCGCGTTCAACCTCGTAGGTACTATTGACGAAGCCATTGAAAAAGGGAAGAAAATGCTTGCCGAAGGTTAATCAAAAAATATAGTTATGGTACTTGAAATTTCCAGACCGGATACAAATATTTTCGAAGGTGAAGTAAGCCTGGTGCAACTGCCCGGACTGGATGGTTCCTTCGAAATACTGAATATGCACGCGCCTATGATCTCTATCCTTGCAGAAGGGAAGATCAAAATCAAAAAAGAGCCTGGTCAGCAGGAAGAATTTTTTGATATAAAAGGCGGCGTTTTAGAAGTTAAGAAAAATAAAGTCGTAATACTTGCAGAATAATTGAAGGGAGCCTCGCCTCCCTTTTTTTTGTCCCATTATGAAATTCCAATTTATAAAGCGGCTTTTAGGGCTGATAATCCTGATAATGGCCATGAGTTCCTGTCTGGAAATTGTGCAGGAAGTAGAAATCGAAAAAGATGGCTCCGGGAGTATGATGTTCATGATTGATTACAGCAGCCTGAACGGAATTACCAGCTTGACAGGCAACAGCGATGCACAAAGGCAAATCGACAGCGAATCGCGTAAGCTGGCACGGGAACTCGCCGGCATGCTGAAAGGGCAGGAGGGGATATCGGAGGTGCGCACCGATTTTTCCAGATCTGAAGGCAGGAATTCCATTTCTTTTCACTTTAGGGATGCCGCAGCCTTTAATAAAGCAATTTACGCCATTGCCCGTGCAAAGAGGGAAGGCCCGGCTGTGCTCAAAATCAACAACAAACGTATCAAAGTGCGCAACCTAACACCCTATATGAGCCTTCTGCTGGATGAACAGGCTAAAAATCAACTTGATATATTTGGGGATTTGGTGAATGTACACGAAATATACAAACTGCCCGGAAAAATCAAAAGAGCAAGCAACCGTCCGCAGCAGCTTTCAAAAGAAAATGGTTATGTGCACCGTTATTATAATCTGGGCGATGTATTAGATGGTAAAAAAAATACCGGAATAAAAATCCGGTATCAAATGCAGTAAATGTGGCCTGTGCTATTCTGCCGCAGGAATAGACATGTGGCTTTGTACGATATACCATTTCCCGTCCCTCTTCTCAAGCACGCCTGTAAAGCGGATGCCTTCATAGGTTTTTGCTTCATCATTGGCCGTATAACTGTAATCAATGGTTTCGGAAAACCAGGCTGTATGGCATTTTTTGCTCATTTTGATGTTTTGGTCTTTTACCGTGATAAAAACTTCATCAAAAAGGTCGTACTGGGTTTTAAACGCATTTTTGATTTCTTCCCAGCCAACAAGTTTTTCATCGCCTGCCGTACCGAAAATCACAATATCCCCATCGGGTGCCCAAACACTTTGTACCTGCTCCAGGTCTTGTGATTCCTGAGCAATTACATATTTTTCGAGGACATTGGAAACGGCTTTTAACTCCTGTTCAGAATTGATTTTTTCCTGTTCTTTGTCGCAACAGGGTTCGTTTTTGCATGCAGTGAAAATAACTGCGAGAGCAAACAGTAAAAGGGTAAAATTGGTTTTCATGTTAAATGTGGTTTTTGAGGTTCCTACCCTTCAAATTTACAGAAAAAATTAATGAAGACCAAATAATTATATGTTATTTCCTGAGAATGAATCCGAAAAAACAAAAAAACCTGACTCGTTTGAGCCAGGTTTTTTGTGGTACCACCTGGAATTGAACCAGGGACACACGGATTTTCAGTCCGTTGCTCTACCAACTGAGCTATGGTACCTCCCGTTTTGGAGGTGCAAATATACTGCGAAATTTAAAACTGCCAAAAAAAAATTAAAGAAATTCCGGGTTTTCTGTGGAAATGCCGGATGAATATGTGGCGCTTACTAAATTTACATTCGTTATAGTATTCTAAATTAGCTTTTTATGTAGTGTGTTTTTTGTTGGTTTGATTATGAAACCGGGATTATTTTTTTGGCTAAACCAGCCAGCAAATTTCTTTTATTCTTAATTTGTATTAAAATTAAGCCTGATGAAGCAATTTTTTCCGTTTCATTATGTTTGAAACATTATCGAATCGATTTTATGAATTTAGTCATTGATGCCGGCAACACCAATGTGAAGCTTGCCCTTTTCGACGGAAAAGAACTTACCAAAAAGCAGCTGATAAAAACCAATGATCTATTGGGTTTTGAGCGCTTTATAAAAAAGTATTCCGTTTATTGCAGAAAGCTGATTTTTTCCAGTGTAGGCGATGATACTGCTTTTTTGCGGCTATTGCAATCGTACTATAGCTCTTTTGTGGTATTTAATTCCAAGAGCAGGGTTTCATTGCAAAACGATTATAAAACCCCCGAAACCCTTGGCCTTGACCGCATAGCAGCTGCAGTGGGAGCGGCAGATTTATTTTCCGGGCAAGATATTCTCGTTTTTGATGCCGGTTCCTGCCTTACATGGGACTTTGTGGAGCAGGGAACAACCTATAAAGGCGGCGGCATCAGCCCCGGCCTAAATATGCGATTGCAGTCACTTCATGCTTATACTGCACGTTTGCCCTTAGTTAAAGTACGGGATTACAGTGTATTATTGGGTCAGGATACAGAATCTTCCATAATTGCCGGTACCTGTCAGGGCATGATTTGTGAAACTGAAGGAATAATTCATCGTTTTCAACAGAAATATCCGGCTTTAAAGGTGATATTTACCGGTGGAGACGCAAATTATTTTGATAAAAAGCTAAAAAATAACATCTTTGCACACCCAAATTTGGTGCTCCAGGGATTAAATATAATATTGGATCTGAATGCTTAATAAAAAAACTCTTTACTCCGGCCTTTTCCTGATCTGTTTGATTTTTATTGGTCAGAATATAAATGCACAGAATCAAACAAGTTCCCCTTACTCGCGCTTTGGTCTTGGTGAGGTCATGGAAACTACAAATGTGCGCAATACCGCTATGGGTGGAATTGTTCAGGGTGTACGAAGCCATGGATATCTCACGCCCCAAAACCCCGCCACATACACAACCATCGATTCGCTTACCTTCCTTTTTGATGCCGGATTGTATGCGCAAACCGGTTCACTCAGCTCAGGGGGCATGAGCAGCAATTTTTCAAATGCCTCGGTCAAATACCTTACTTTGGGTTTCCCGATAACGCATTGGTGGAAATCAAGTATTGGTTTACTGCCATTTACCAGCGTAGGTTATGATATCTACAGCCTTGTCGAAGATCAGGAAAAGATTGGTGATGTCTATTACTCCTTTAATGGCGGGGGCGGTATTAATATGTTCTATCTTGGAAACGGATTTAAGCTGGGCGAGCATTTCTCTTTGGGTGCCAATATCTACTATATGTTTGGAACAATTGAACATGAACGCATGGTGCATTTCCCCGACTCCATCTATATAAAAAATACAAGGGTAACCGATGATTTCGCAGTTTCGGATTTTAACTACCTTGTTGGTTTGCAGTATTACAATAAATTATGGGGATATGATTTTACTGCCGGTGCCAGCTTTGGCAATAAAACCAGCATCAGCGGAGATAAAACCAGGCTTGTTGAAACATTGTTCGGTGGCTTCGACGGCGGTACTGAAATTGGCGTAGATACCATACAGGATATTGAGATTGCTGATGGTAAAGTTGATCTTCCCGCACAGTTTGGCATGGGATTTTCTTTCTCTAAACCAAATAAGTGGACTATGGGCGCAGATTTCGGTATGACATTATGGAAAGATTATGAAGCATTTGGCAGTAGCGATTCATTGGAAAACAGCTATTATATTGCCCTGGGCGCCGAGTGGATGCCAAGCAACACCAGTGTTTCCTCTTATTTCCAAAGAATTAAATACCGTTTCGGCTTTCGCTACGAAAAAGATTATCTGAACCTGCATAAAACAAACCTGAATGAGTATTCCTTAAGTTTTGGTATGGGTTTACCTCTGCCTCGTTCGCGGACTACTGTTAATTTAGCCGTTCAGGTAGGTACCAGAGGAACTACCGAAGACGATCTTATTCGCGAGAACTTTGTTAAATTTTCATTAGGAATGTCTATTTCAGAGCTTTGGTTCTTTAAGCGCAGATACAAGTAGCAGAGCATGTTAAAATATTTTTTAATTTTGTTCGTCGTTCACAGAAAAAGGAATATCAATTTATAGCTTATTTATTATGAAAAGAAAAGGTTTTATTACTGCCGCAGGGGTTTTACTATTGTTCGCCATGATGTTGCCTGCATCCCTGCTGGCACAGGATGAATCAAGATTTGGTGCAGATAGTGCAACCTGCGTTGAGAAGTTATCGCTCTACCGTGAATTCTATAAGCAATGGAAAGGAAGCGGTTATCAGAATACAGCCATTAATGACGCTTTTGGCCCCTGGAAATGGGTCTTCAACAACTGCCCCAGGGCAATGGAATCTGTTTATACCGACGGAAATAAAATGGTAGAGTTTAAAATCAAAAAAGCTAAAGACGATGCCGTTAAAGAAGGTTTAATCGATACGCTTATGCTGACCTACGATAACCGTATAAAATATTTCCCAAATCATTATAAAACCGGCAAACCGCAAGAAGGGTATATACTCGGACGCAAAGGGGGCGACCTCTATAAATACCGCCCATCAGATATGAAAGGCGTTTACAATACCCTGAAAAAATCCATTGAACTGGAAGGAAATAAATCCAAAGTGGATGTACTTATATATTATTTTAGGAATGTAATCCGAATGGCAGAAGCCGGGGAAATTGATAATACCGAAATTGTGGACACATATGATCAGCTTTCCGGTATCATCGACTACAACCTGAAAAAGTATGCCGGTAATGCCAAAAAGCTTGCTCAATACGAAACAGCTAAAAACAATATCGAACTGACATTTGAACCCTATGCAACTTGCGATGACCTGGTGGGGATTTATCAAAAGAAATTCGATGAAAACCCTGATGATGTTGAACTACTGGGCAAAATCACCAAGCAGCTTGATAAAACCGGTTGTACCGATTCCGAGCTTTTCTTCGCGGCTACTGAAAAGCTTCATAAACTTGACCCTACGCCACAATCGGCATACCTTATGGCACGCATGCTGCTGAAAAAAGAAGATTATAATACAGCGGCCGATTACCTGATCGAATCGGTTGACCTTTTCGAAGATGACGAAAAGAAAGCAGATGCTGAATATCTTCTGGCACAGGTGTATTTCAGCCAAAAGAATTATCCCGAAGCACGGAAACATGCAAGGGCTGCGCTTAAGCTCCGTCCTACCGATGGTAACCCGTTGATCCTGATCGGCGATATGTATGCAGCAAGCGCTTCTTCATGCGGCAGCAACGATCTCGAAAAAAGCGCCGGTTTTTGGGCAGCGGTTGATAAGTATGCCCAGGCCAAAAATATCGATGCTTCTATCGCTGATATGGCCAATAAGCGGATCGCTACTTATAAAAAGCACTTCCCGAAAACAGAAACCATTTTCTTCCATGGAAAGAAAACCGGAGATTCTTATGAAATCGGTTGCTGGATCAACGAAACGACAAAAGTGCGCGCTTCGGATGAATAAAACCATTAGATTATTCTGAACAAAATCAGTGAAAATATACATTAGTATCGGCAAAGGCATTGTTGTGATGATATTCATAGCAATGCTTTTTTCGTGTAAAAATGACCTGAAGAGCATCCAGGAACTCAACTTACCCGACACGTTGCCCGGAGAGTACATTATTGATGCTGAAATGGTTTATTCAGATAGCGGGCACACCAAAGTACTTTTGATCAGCCCAAAAATTATCAGTATCAATGATGCCGAAGACCCACGTGTCGAATTCCCGGACGGATTGGATATTACTTTCTATGACGACAGCCTGCAGCCCGAATCGCGCCTGACGGCAAATTTTGGTGTTAATTTTACCGACAAAAAAATTATGGAGGCACGCAATGATGTGGTTGTGCGCAACCTTAAAAAAAACGAACAGATGAATACGGAACATCTGATTTGGGATCAGCGTGCCAAGAAAATATATTCGGATGTTTTTGTGAAAATTACTACCGATGATAAGGTGCTATATGGAGAAGGTTTTGAATCAGATGAAGCATTTAAAAACCGTACCATAAAGAAAGTGAGTGGCGAATTGCAGGTTAATTCAGAAGACGATTACTAATGGAAGGGGTACACATTATATTATTGATGCTCATTTTTAGCGCCTTTTTTTCGGGCCTTGAAATTGCATTTGTAAGTGCCAATAAACTGAAAATTGAGCTTGAAAAAGGACGTGGACGCCATTCGGCACTAATTTTATCACGCTTTCTGCGCACACCGTCGCGCTTTATCGGTACAATGCTGTTGGGCAATAATATTGCCCTGGTAATCTACGGTATGGCAATGTCGGGAATTCTGGAACCGGCACTGCGCAACTGGCTGCCAGTGGAACTGCATACGGAGTTCTTCATTCTTTTTTCCAAGACACTCATCAGCACACTGATCATCTTGTTTTTTGCGGAGTTCCTGCCAAAGATGTTGTTCCAGATCAATCCCAATTCAGTATTGCGTTCATTGGTTTATCCGGTTTATATATTTTATTTGCTGGCTTATCCGCTTATTTGGTTCTTTACGGGCCTTGCCGAATTTGTGCTCCGCAAATGGTTCCGTATAAAATTCAGCGGTGAAGAAATCCGCTTTTCTCCGGTTGACCTCGATCATTTCGTAAAAGAGCTGAACCCCGATGACCAACATGCCGAAAATATTCCGGATGAAATTCAAATGTTCCAAAACGTAATCGATTTTCGCAGTGTGCGTTTGAGGGAATGCATGGTACCCAGAAATGAAATCATTGCACATCCCATGGATGAAAGCCTGAAAACAGTAAAGCAAACATTTATCCACTCCGGCCATTCAAAAATCCTGGTATATCGCGAAAGCATCGACAATATTATCGGTTATGTTCATTCATATGATATGTTTAGCAGGCCGCAAAGCCTTGAGGATGTGCTTAAGCCCGTTATTATTGTGCCGGAAACAATGCTGGCAAATAAAGTGCTGCAGATGTTCATTGGTGAGCATAAAAGTATTGCCGTGGTTGTGGATGAATTTGGCGGAACAGCCGGTATGCTTACGATGGAAGATATCATAGAAGAAATTTTTGGGGAAATTAACGACGAATTTGACCAGGACGACAGGCTTGAAAAAGTTTTGGGCGATGGAGAATACCTTTTGTCGGCACGCCTCGAAATTGATTATCTGAATGAAAAATACCGACTAGAATTGCCCGAATCGGATGATTATGAAACTTTGGCCGGCCTGATACTGCATATACATGAAGATATCCCGGTTTTAAATGAAGTAATCCGCTACGACAATTTTACCTTCACAATTACTGAAGCCTCTGAGTTTAAAATTGATAAAGTACGCCTGAAGCTTAGTCCGAAAAACTAGTATAAACGGATGTTTTTCACCCCTTTTCAACAAATTTCTATTCAACAAATTTTCGGTGCTTTGCGTGTTAATGTCGTAAGTTGTTGATATTTAACGGTTTGAGCTTAACCGTGTATGAATCAAACAATTGAAAAAATATTTTTTATGTTTGGGTTTCTGTTGTACATTTGCAGACTCAAAAAAAACCGTTAGAAATGGCTATTATTGGTTCTATTAGAAAACATTCAGGTCTTGTAGTAACTATTGTTGGTGTTGCAATTGCAGCATTTGTTATCGGAGACCTTGGAAAAGGAAGCCCAAGAAAAGATTATATTGTGGGCGTTGTTGATGGTGAAGAGATCACCTATCGTGAGTTTGAAGAAAAAGTTGAAGAAAATTCTGAACTGAGTAAGATGAACTCAGGCAAAACAAGCCTGACTTCAGACGAAATTTTTGATATCAGGCAAAATACCTGGCAGATGTTTGTCAATGAAATTATCATGGACAAACAGTACGAAGAGCTGGGCTTGACGATATCTGAAGAAGAACTCAATGATTTGATTCAGGGTGAAAACCCCCACCGCTTTATCGTTCAGAACTTCACTGATCCGAATACCGGACAATTCAACCGTGATCTCCTGCTGAATTTCCTTCAAACGCTGGATCAGCGCGAAGCACGTGTTCAGATGCAAATGGAAAATATCCTGCAGGTGGTTAAAGCCGATGCGCTAAATACCAAGTTTAACGACTTGATTACCAAAGGATATTACATGCCGGCTGCTTTTGCCCAAATGGATTATGACCGGAAAAACCGTTCGGTGGATTTTCGTATGCTTGCAGTTCCTTATTCAACCATTGCCGATAGCACGATTAAGCTTACCGATGCCGATTTCCAGGATTTCTACAACGAACACAAAGACCGTTACGAGCAAAAGCGTAATGTTGATATTGAGTACGTTACCTTCGATATCCGCCCTTCCGCCGAGGATAAGGAATTTACCCGTAAAACGGTTTATGAACTTTATGACGAATTAAAGGGCCTGAAGCTTGCCGATGTGCCACGCTTTATTGGATACAATAGCGATGCTCCTTACGACAGTACATGGAAAACAAAAGGCAGCCTTCCTATTCAGATTGACAGCCTGATGTTCCATAATGAAGCTGGTTTTACAGCGAAACCTTATCTCGACAATAATATATATCATGTTGCCCGCCTGATGGATGTGGCCATGCGTCCTGATTCAATGAAAGCAAGCCATATCCTGATCAGCTACCAGGGCGCCTTCCGCGCTGCTACTGATGCTATGGCCCGTGAAAAAGCCGAGGAGCTCGCCGACAGCCTGAAAAATGTACTTGAAAATAATCCAAAGAAAATGGAAGAGCTGGCCAAACAGTACAGCACCGATCCAAGTGCAGCCGAAAATGGCGGTGACCTTGATTGGTTCGCTGATGGCTCTATGGTTGGCCCTTTTAATGAAGCTGTACTCGAAGCACGTGTGGGTGATATAGTAACGGTTGAAACAGCCTTTGGATTCCATGTAATTAAAGTAACAGGAAAAAAAGAGGATGTGAAAAAAGTACGCGTTGCTATGCTTGACCGCGAAATCGTCCCCAGCAACCAAACAATTCAGCAGATTTATTCAGATGCCAGTTCATTTTCCGGCGAACACCGCACCATCGATGAATTCAATACCGCAATTACCGAAGAAGGTCTGAATAAACGCCAGCGTGAATACCTGAACCCTATGGACAACCGTATTCCCGGAGTTGAATCACCACGCCAGATGATCCGATGGGCTTTTAATGAAGAAACCAGTGTAGGTGACGTTTCACAGGTGTTTGAAAATGATGATAAATTCATCGTAGCAGCGCTGAAAGAACGCCGTGAAGATGGTATAGCGCCCCTGAGCCAAATCCGCGATGTAATCGAACCCCTCGTTCTGAAAAAGAAAAAAGCCGACCAGATCATCGAGAAGATGAAGCAAAGCAATGCGAAAAGCCTTGAAGAATATGCCCAAAAGTTTGATCAGGAAATCGATTCCGTGAAAAATATCAAATTCACTTCTTTTAACCTGCCTAAAATTGGCCGTGAAATGGAAGTAATTGGGGAAGTGCTCGGATCGCCAAAAGGTCAGCTCGTTGGCCCAATAGAAGGAAATAATGCCGCTTTCGTTGTTGTTGTGGATAAATTTGTTGAGCCTGTCCTTAAAGATAATTTTGGATCAGAGCAAAAACAAATGGTGAACAGCCTTCGTGCCCGTGCCAATAATTATATCTTCCGTGCCCTCGAAGAAAGTGCCGATATTGAAGATAATCGCGTAGATTATTATTAAACACGCACAAACAATTATAAAAGAACCCTGCACAATTTGTGTGGGGTTTTTTGTGCTTTTACGGGTTAAAAGGATTGCAGGAGGATAAAGAGGGTTTATCTCTCAGGAAGGTTTGTTGTTTTCTGAACGTATGTAATCTAAAACCTGCTGATCAAACAAGTTGCCATCCTCATCATGGAATTTTATGCGGATCGGGACATAAAAAACAGGATAGCCTTCAAGTAGTTTTAAAATCTCGGGTTGCTGCAGGCGCATTGCGTCTTTTTCGGTAGTTACGATGATTTTGTTTTGTGAGAACACATTATCGAAACGCTCCAAAAGCATTTTAATATCCTGAACCTTGAATTGATAATGATCGGGGAATTTGATCGTTTGGAGCTCATAGCAATCCTTTCTGAGATGGTATTCCAATGGATAGGGATTGGCAATTCCGGCAAGGAGCAAAATGGTATTAATGGATTTTTTGTACTCTTGCTTGCTGATGCCCGGCAAAGGGGTCAAATTGTTGTATTTGATGAAACTGAAATAAACTTTTTGATGTGGTTTGGGCTTAATTTCATCCAGAATCATCTTGCGCGTAATGGGAGAAAGTACCGGTCCGGTCTTCGTGATGATTATTATATCCGCCCTTCTTACCCCAAAACGGAATTCTCTGAGGTTTCCCATAGGAAAAACATAATTCCGTGTGTATATGCGGTGATAGTCGGTTAACATGATATTTAGCCCGGCCTTCACGCTTCGGTGCTGAAATGCATCATCAAGCAGTATTGTGCGCTTCTTGTTTTTATTGTTTTTCCTTATTTTTTTTATGCCCAAAACGCGTTTTTCACAAACATAAACCGGGATGTTAGGAAATTTTGCCTGATACTGAGATGGTTCATCACCTATTTCCAAATAGCCGGTATCTTTGTTTGCTTCAATAAATCCTTTGGTTTTTCGCCCGTATCCTCGGCTTAATGTGCAGCATTTCGTATTATGTTTGTCGAGGAGCCTTATCAGGTATTCTACATGGGGTGTTTTTCCCGTGCCGCCCATCGATAAGTTACCAATGCACACTACAGCCTGTGGAAAGGAAGTGCTTCGGAAAACATTCCAATCGTAAAGTTTGTTTCGGATGTACGCTACAGATCCGTATATAAGGGCAAACGGAGCTAAAAGCAGTTTCTCGGGATTCATCGCGATAAAGTTAAGAATTCTTGTTAATTTGGCAATTTTATTAAACTATAAGTTTGAAGAAAGTTTTTGAAATGAAAGAAATTGCAGTTAATGATGTGTGTATGGCCATTGAAGCTTTTGCTCCAACGGCATTGCAGGAAGATTATGATAATGCCGGCCTGATTGCCGGAAACCCTAAAATGATTGTGAAGGCAGTACTTATATGCCTTGATATTACCGAGGAGGTTGTAAACGAGGCTATTGAAAAGAAATGCAACCTGATTGTTGCGCACCATCCGCCTGTATTTCGTGCCTTAAAACGCTTTACGGGTGGAAGCGAAACCGAACGAATCCTTATCAAGGCTTTAAAGCATGATATTGCACTTTATGCAGCCCATACAAACCTGGACAATACGTTTAAAGGGGTAAATCATATCCTGGCGCTGAAGCTGGGCGCTAAACCTGTGAAAATACTTCGTCCGCTCAATGGCCGTTTAAAAAAGCTGGTCACATTCTGCCCCTTGGCATATGCCGATAAGCTGCGCGAAAGCCTGTTTGAAGCTGGAGCCGGGCAGATCGGGAACTATGATGCCTGTAGTTTTAACACAGAAGGTATCGGTACGTTTCGCGCAGGCGAAAACACCAAGCCTTTTGTTGGCGATAAAGGGAAAATACACCACGAAAAAGAATGCCGCATCGAAACGGTATTTCCTGATTTTCTTGAAGCACGGATCATTAGTAGCCTTATAAAGGCTCATCCTTATGAAGAGGTTGCCTACGATATCTATCCGATAGAAAACAGCTGGGATATGGCCGGATCGGGAATGATTGCCGAATTTGACGATGCGATGCAGGAGGATGCATTTTTGCAACATGTGAAAAAAATACTGGATTTGCCGGTATTGCGCCATTCACCGTTTACGGGAAAAATGATCCAAAAAGTGGCTTTGTGTGGCGGATCAGGCAGTTTTTTGATCCGCGATGCCATGCGCTCCGGAGTAGATGCGTTTTTAACAGGCGACCTGAAATACCACGATTTTTTCCTGCCCGAGGGAAAATTTCTTATGGGCGATTTTGGGCATTACGAAAGCGAACAATTTGCAAAACAACTTTTATATGAGCTACTTAATGAAAAATTTAGTAGTTTTGCACTCCTTATTTCGAAGGTGAAAACCAATGCAGTTAATTATTGTTAATTAATTAAATTTCAGTACTATGACTCATGATAAAGTACAAGATCCAAATACCGGCAGCGAAGAATCGGTTGTAAATCTGGTTGAAAAAAAACTGGTTGCCCTGCTCAGCTTGCAACAAATGGATTCACAAATTGATAATATCCGCATCGTTAGAGGTGAGCTGCCCCTGGAGGTTGAAGACCTGGAAGATGAAATTGAAGGCTTGCAAACACGCATCGATAAATATATTGCCGATATCAGCGATCACGAAAAGAAAGTAAAAGAAAAAGAAATCGCAATCAAGGACAGCAAAGCACTCATCAAAAAATATGAAGAGCAGCAAATGAATGTCCGCAATAACCGTGAATACGATTCCCTTTCAAAAGAAATTGAATATCAAAACCTTGAAATCCAGCTTTCAGAAAAACGTATCAAGGAATTTAAGGCTATTGTCGAAGGGCGTAACAGAGAAATTACCGAAGCACAGCAAAAACTCAGCGAGCGTAAAAGCGATCTGGAAATCAAGCAGTCTGAACTGGAAGACATTGTTACCGAAACAGAAAAGGAAGAAAAAAACCTGCTTGCCCGTTCCGAAGAATTAAAAACTTTGGTTGAAGACCGCCTTGCCACAGCTTATACCCGAATCCGCAAAAATGCACGCAACGGGCTGGCTGTTGTTAAAATAGAGCGCGATGCCTGTGGCGGTTGCTTTAACAAAATTCCCCCTCAGCACCAACTCGATATCCGGATGCACAAAAAAATTATTGTTTGTGAATATTGCGGACGTATCCTGGTTGATGATTCAATTGAAGAAATTGTGAACGGAGGAAATCCAGGAGAAGAATAAACAAATATATTTTCCCCTGATGCCGGAAATGTGCTGCTCAAACAGCCTGTTTCCGGTTTTTTTGTATATACTTGCATTATGTTCAAAGCCTCTAACTTATTGCACTATGTGCTTATCTTAACGGTATTTATCTTTTTGAACCTGCAGGCTGCGGGGCAATATGTATTTGATTATAACCCCAAAATAATTAAAGCTTATCAGGAAACCGGAAGGCTGCGTTTTGACGTTGCCGAACAAATCCTGCAAAATGAAAAACAACGGAATCCGCAAAACCTGGCCATATACCATATTGAAAACAGCATCGATTTTTTGAAAATCCTTATTTCGGAAAATGAAGACCTCTTTGATGAACTGGAAAAGAATAAATCCCGGCGTATTAATTTGCTTCAAAAGGGCGATCAGAACAGTCCTTACTTTCGTTATGCCATTGCCGAACTAAATGTCCAATGGGCGTTTTCCCGTTTGAAGTTTAAGGAATATTTTTCCGCCTTTTTTGAAGTGCGCCGTGCATATAAACTCCTGGAAGAGAACCAGGAAAATTTCCCCGATTTTCTTCCCAACCTTATCGGCCTGGGATTTTTGCATACACTGGTAGGGTCTGTACCTGAAAATTATCGCTGGGTTACCGATTTTGTTGGTGTTGATGGGGATATGGATCAGGGAATTAAAGAGCTTTCTGAGGTGCTTGATTCGGCACTGACTACACAACGCTATGCTCATTTAAGGGCACAAAGCCTTCTCTTTTTATCCTTCATTCACTTGAACCTGCAAAAAGATATGCAACAAGCGGCCGGTCTTCGCGATATCGTTGGAAAACATTGTGCAGAACCTGATTCCAAAGATTTTTCCCCCATCATGGTTTATATCTATGCCAAGCTTTTGATGAAAACAGGCGAAAATGATATGGCGATAAGCCTGCTTGAAAAATATCCGGCTGATGATCCACAGTATTACCCCATGCATTATCTCGATTTCATGCTCGGAAAAGCGTATTTGCATGCACTCGATCCTAGGGCAGGCTTATACCTCCAAAAATATATTATTGAATTTGAAGGGAGAAATTTTTTGAAATCGGCAGCTATGCAGGCGAGCTGGAATGCTTATATACATGGTGATATCCCTGAATATCAAAAATATAAATCATTGATTGGAGAAATAGGAGAAACCGATGTAGAGCCGGACAAAGTTGCCAAAGACTATTATAAAGACGACCGTGTCCCAAATATCTGTATTCTTCGCGGACGGATGCTTTTTGACGGAGGTTATTTAAAGCGTGCAATAAGTGAACTGGAAAGCACTCAATGCTGTTCTTCTTTGCGCGACCATGAAGATTCGCTGGAGCATACCTACCGTTTGGCACGGGCGTATCACGAAAGCGGACAATTTGATGAGGCGCTGAAGAATTATGCCCGTACGGTTGATGAAGGCCGGGATGATCATTTTTACTACGCCGCAAATGCAGCCCTGAAATCTGGATTGATTTATGAAAACCAGGGCGAATTTGAAAAAGCCAAAGAGTATTATAAGATGGTTAAAAAAATGAGTTTTGATCAATATGAGGGCAGTATCAAGCAAAAAGCCAAGGCGGGAATGCACCGGCTGGAAAAAACAGAATAATGCCCAAACACACCAATAAACTCATAAACCAAAGCAGCCCCTACCTGCTGCAACATGCCCATAATCCTGTAAACTGGCTTCCCTGGTCGGACGAAAGCCTCGGACTGGCAAAACAAGAGCAAAAACTGATTTTGATTTCTATTGGTTATGCGGCTTGCCACTGGTGCCACGTGATGGAAAAGGAATCCTTTGAAGATGAGGAAGTGGCAAAACTCATGAATGAACGTTTTATCTGCATTAAAGTGGATCGTGAAGAGCGGCCCGATGTGGATGCTTATTATATGGAGGCCGTGCAAATGATGCAGGGACAGGGCGGATGGCCGTTAAATTGTTTTGCTTTGCCCGACGGTAAGCCGGTTTGGGGCGGAACGTATTTTCGGAAAAACCAATGGATGGGCGTTTTGCAGTCTGTGGCGTCCCTCTACAAAAACCGTTTTCATGATTTAATGGAACAAGCCGCCCAATTGCAAAAAGGCTTGGAATCCATTGCGGTGCTTCCCTACAGAAAGCAGAAAACCAACCTCAAAAATCTCACAAAATCGCTGAAAAGCTGGCAAAATCAATTTGATATGTTGGATGGAGGATTTAAGGGCGCACCGAAATTCCCGATGCCCGTAAGCATTTCCTTTTTACACGATTATCAATTGCATTTTGATGATGAAAAAATCAGGGGTTTTGTCGATATCACGCTGAGAAAAATGGCTTTGGGAGGATTGTACGATGCCGTTGGCGGCGGTTTTGCGCGCTACAGCACCGACCGGCTCTGGAAAGTGCCACATTTCGAAAAGATGCTTTACGATAATGCCCAGCTTATTGGACTGTATGCCCGGGCGGCAAAGTCGTTTAAACAGGAGTTTTATCTCAAAACAGCGAAAGAAAGTTTTGCTTTTTTGGAGCGTGAGCTAAAATCTCCCGAAGGTCTGTTTTGCTCGTCGCTTGATGCCGATAGCGAAGGGGAGGAGGGCGCTTTTTATGTTTGGACAGATCAGGAATTCAACAAGCTTTTGCAAGAAGATGCCAAGATTTTAAAAGATTATTTTGGAATTGGCGACAGAGGTCTGTGGGAAAACGGAAAGAACATTTTATACGCCGAAATGACGCCCGGTGAATTTGCCCGGCAACGCAATATCAACACCTTTGCACCTGATCTTGAGAAAGCGAAAAATGCCCTTTTTGATGCCCGTTCAAAACGCGTCAGGCCGGCACGGGACGACAAACAAATCTGCTCGTGGAATGCTTTGATGCTGGAGGGTTTGCTTCATCTTTACGAAGCTTCTTCGCAAAATGAATATCTTGAAAAGGCGTTGCAACTGGCCAATAACATGCTGCGTATATTCCGCGCAGAGGATGGCGGTTTGTACCGGATCCACAAGCAGGGGAAAAGCAGTATTCTTGCATTTCTCGATGATTATGCATTCACAATCAGGGCTTTGCTTCATTTATATCAGCTTAGTTTTCAGGAGGGGTATCTGAATGCCGCAAAGGAGCTGGCCCAATATTGTATTCATAATTTTCTGGATCAGGCAAGTGGAATGTATTTTTATACCCACCGTCAGGAACAGCAGCTTTCGGTGCGCAAACAGGAGTTTTACGATAATGTCACGCCCAGCTCCAATGCGGTTTTGGCACATTCATTTTATGAATTGTTCCTCATCACCGGCGAACATCACTGGCAGGATATGAGCATGCAGATGTTGCAAAATGTTTCGGCAAAGATGGACGAACATTTGCCGGCATTTTCGGAATGGGCGGCTTTGCTCCTCAAAAGCACACAAACTGTTTTTATATTGAAAATGAGGCATTTCGATGCATCAAATATCCTGGATTTCCGCATGCAGATGCCTTATGTAGTCAGTATTCCTCAAGCGGAAGATGCAGACAATTCGTATGAATATTACCTTTGCCATCAGAATGCCTGCTTTTTGGCAACAAATGATGTAGGTGAAGTTATCGAAAAAATGAAATTTTATGAAGGTAGTAATTCAGCGCGTTTCGGAAGCGAAAGTTGAAATTGAAGGAAAAATAAACGGACAGATTGGTACAGGGCTCCTTATTTTGTTGGGCATTGAAGATGCTGATAATGAATTGGATGTGGATTGGCTTTGTGGTAAAATCAGCCGTATGCGTATTTTTCCCGATGATGAAGGCATGATGAACCGTTCCCTTTTGGATGTAGGTGCCGACGCATTGGTTGTGAGCCAGTTTACGCTGCATGCCAGCACAAAAAAAGGCAATCGTCCCAGCTATATAAAAGCGGCCCGTCCCGAAAAAGCCATTCCTTTATACGAGCTTTTTAAAGAAAAAATGGCCGCCTTTACAGGCAAGCCATCTCAATGCGGTATTTTTGGCGCCGAAATGAAAGTTCATCTCATTAATGACGGCCCCGTAACAATTTTAATCGATTCGCAAAACAGGGAATAAGCCTATTGCGCAATTTTTTGCATAAAACGTTCTTCATTTATAATGAAACGCGTATGCAAGCCTTTGCCAATCAGGCCGCTTTCATCTTGTGCAACAACTTCAAATTCCAGTTTCCGGCCATCCTGTGCTTTTAATTTGGCTTCGCAGCGTACTTTCATTCCCAGTGGCGTGGCTTTAATGTGGTCCACTTCCACACGCGTGCCCACCGTATTAAATCCTTCCGGCATTTGTTCGCTTACGGCCATCATTGCTGTTTTTTCCATCAGGGCAATCATTGCCGGTGTGGCAAAAACTTCGAGTAAACCCGATCCAACCGCTTTGGCAGTCGTTTCGAATTTTACGGTTTCTTCGAGTACAAAAGAGCTGTTTTCTTTAATGTTGATTTCCATAGGTTTATGAGTAGTGAAAGAAAATAGTTTTTTTCAGGTCGGGATGCAGGCTTTGACAAACAGGGCAGGAGTAAGCCGCCGCTTCAATGATTTTTTTCTCTTTGTCGCTGTATTTTTGGTCCTGAGGAAATTTCAGGTGGATGATTACCTCTGAAATCCTGCGTGGCTCCGATGCCATGATTTTTGTGATATCGGCTACGGTTCCGTCAATATTGAAATTATGTGTACGGGCTGCAATGCCCATAATGGTAATCATGCAGCTTCCCAAGGCTGTGGCTACAAGGTCTGTTGGAGAGAAAAATTCGCCTTTTCCCTGATTGTCAACCGGAGCATCGGTTGTTAATTCCTCGCCGGACTGCACGTGGCGTGCCCGGGTTCTGAGTTGTCCCTGATAATTTGTTTGTATGGTAATCATATGTTTCCTGATTTGATTTGCGCACAAAAATAGGTTTTTCAAAAGAAGGAATGAAATGAAAAATCCGGTTCACCCAAAATGGATATAACCGGATTATTTTCAGAAAAGCAAAATGATATGTCTTAAGCTTTATTTTTTATCGCCTCCACAGCATTTTTTCTTGGTTGTTGTTTTGGTTTTGCATTCGGATTCACATTTTTTGTCTCCGACACATTTTTTTGCACAACTTGATTTTGCTTTTACGGTTGCTTTCTTTTCGGCTTTTTTGTCTTTTTTACCGTCTTTGTCTTTTTTGGGTTCATCGTCGGTTACGGTAATTTCAATGCCTGTTTTACTTTCGATAACACCGGCATAAGCAGTTGATGAATAAGCGAAAAGGAAGAATACAGCTACAAAGGCTCCAAAAATTGATTTTTTCATTGTATTTCAGTTTTTATGTATTAAGATTGCAAACATAAGAAGCTGTTGGACTGCCTGCTGTTAATGCGCTGTTAAAGCTTGTTAAGGCTTTGTTAAACAAAAAATGAAGACTTAAAAAATGTCCTAATTTTGAAGCTTATAAGGATTTTGACCATCATCATATGCAACTGAAAACCATTCGCATCATTGCCGCTGTTACCATTTTGGTTTTACTGGGCATTTTATTCACTCAGTTATATTGGGTGCGCCATGCTGTTGAGCTTCGCGAGGAGCAATTCAATAACAAAGTGCGCATTGCCCTCAAAACTGTTGTCAATCATTTGTATAATTACAAAACAGATAAAGAAGTTCAGGACACATCCTGTTTCAAAGCCTGTTTGCTCAACGAACGGCATATTTACCAGTTGGTTGATTCCGTGAAACTGGATAGCCTGGTGCAAAATGAGCTGGGCTGTATGCGCATTACGCGCGATTATGAATATGCGGTTTTTAACCGTCATAGCAAGCAGTTTTATATGGGGCGCTACGGCAATTACAAAAAAGAACTGTTGTCGTCTGAATTTGTTGTAAGCCTGAGCTGCCTGCACCGTTCGGATGACTTTGTCCTGTCGCTTTATTTTCCTAACCTCCAGGGCGTAATGATTAGAAAAATGATTGGCTGGGTTGTGCTCACGGCAAGCCTGATGTTGGTGCTGTTTGCCATTTCATTCTATACGGTTTACGGTTTGTTCCGCCAGAAGCGCCTTTCGGAAATGAAAAACGATTTTGTGAACAATATGACGCATGAATTTAAAACGCCCATTTCTGCGGTTTCGCTGGCCAGTGAAATTTTGTTACGGCCCGAAGTAAACCAAAAACCAGAGAAGGTCGGACGCTATGCGCAATTGATCTATGATGAAAATATGCGCCTGAAAAATCAGGTGGAGAACATCCTGCAACTTGCCGTTCTCGATCGCAGTGATTACAACATCAAGCCAAAACAGCTTAATGTGCACGATGTCCTGACCCGTCAGGCTCATAATTTTGAAATCCGGCTCAAGGAGCGCAACGGAAGTATAGCATTGGATCTTAATGCAGAAAATCCTGTAATTCAGGCAGATAAAGTGCATTTAATAAATGTTTTCAATAATCTGCTCGATAATGCTGAAAAATATAGTCCCGAAAAACCGGCCATCAAAATTGAAACACACAACAATAAGCGGGGCTTGTTTGTTAGTATTCAGGACAATGGTATTGGTATCAGCCGCGAAAACCAGTCGCTGGTATTCCGAAAGCTGTACCGCGTCCCAACAGGAAATGTGCATGATGTAAAAGGATTTGGCATTGGGCTGTATTATGTGAAAAAGATTGTTGAAGCGCATCGGGGCCACATTCATTTGCACAGCGAGCTAAACAAAGGAAGCCGTTTTGAAATCTTCCTGCCATTTTCTTCCGGGACTGCCTGATAAAAATTAAACTTATGGAATCAAAATATCAGATTTTATTGGTGGAGGATGACCCCAACCTGAGTATGGTCATACAGGATTATCTGGAAATGCAGTCGTATCAAACCGAGCTTGCCCGCGATGGCGTGGAAGGTTTTGAAGCTTTTCAAAAGAAAAAATATGATTTGATCATCCTGGATGTGATGATGCCGCGTAAAGACGGGTTCAGCCTTGCCGAAGATATCCGCAAAACGGATCAGCAAACCCCTATTATCTTTTTATCGGCAAAAGCGCTCAAAGAAGACCGTATCAATGGATTTAAAGCCGGATGCGATGATTATATTACCAAACCTTTCAGCAGTGAAGAACTCAGTTTGCGTATCCAGGCCATTTTAAAACGCTGCAGCATTCAGTCAGAAGCCTCGCCCGAACGACCGGAGTTTTATAAACTGGGGAATTATACATTCGACCTCAATACAATGGAACTGAAATCGAGCAGTTTTCAGAAAGTGCTGACCAAACGTGAAGCCGAACTGCTTCAGTATTTGTGCAAAAACAAAGGTCAGCTGCTCAAGAGGGAAGCAATACTGAAGGCTATTTGGGGCAGTGATGATTATTTCAATGGCAGGAGCATGGATGTGTTTATTGCCAAACTTCGGAAATACCTGAAATCGGATGGCCGTATCCAGATTACCAATGTACACGGTACAGGTTTTCGTTTCGAAATTGAGGACTAAGCACATCATTCTTACTGATTTTCATGAATTAGTGGCCATTTTTTTGTTTTGGTGTTTTTTTTTCAAGCTGTTATCTTTACTTTTGTGGGCTATTAGGGAAAGAACTTACAAATAGAAGCTTATGTTGAAAAAATACTTGAAAATCAGTTTGCTGGCATTTATGATCAGTTTGCCGGTGCTGATGATCGCTCAAACGGCCAGCATCCGCGGTTTCGTTTATGAAGAAGAAACTGGAGAACCCGTTATCTTTACCAATGTATATCTGAAAGGAACTACCTTCGGTGCTTCAACTGACGTAAATGGCTATTACGTTATTTCGAAGATACCTGCAGGCAGTTATACGCTTATGGTTACAGCCATGGGCTACGATTCGATAACTTTTCCTGTTACTTTGAAAAACGGGGCCTTGTTGTCCAAAAATATTTACTTGAAAGAAGGCAGTATCATGCTGCAGGAAATTAATATTTCGGCCGAAAGGGAAGAAGCCCGCACCGAAACAAAAACATCCGTAGTTAAAATTACACCGAAACAGATACAATCTATTCCTACAGTTGGCGGCCAGGCCGACCTTGCGCAGTATCTTCAGGTGCTTCCCGGGGTGATTTTTACCGGTGACCAGGGCGGTCAGCTCTACATTCGTGGGGGTAGCCCGATCCAAAATAAAGTGCTGCTCGATGGAATGGTGATTTACAACCCTTTCCACTCCATTGGACTCTTTTCGGTTTTTGATACCGATATCCTCCGCTCAGCCGATGTTTATACCGGTGGTTTTGGAGCCGAATACGGAGGAAGGATTTCCTCCATCATGGACTTAACTACCCGCGATGGTAATAAAGTGCGTACTTCCGGCTCAGTGGAAGCATCTACTTTTGGTGCAAAACTTTTAATCGAAGGTCCTATTTCCAAACAAACCGAAGAAAAGAAAACCAGCTCTTCCTATGTGCTTTCTGTGAAAAATTCTTACCTCGAACAAAGCTCCAAGGTTTTTTATAAATATGTTGATGAAAACGGACTGCCCTTTAACTTTCTCGATATCTACGGAAAAGTAAGTATCAACGGAAGCAACGGAAGCAAAGTAAACCTCTTTGGTTTCCGCTTTGATGATCAGGTGAACAACTATAAATCCATCAGCGACTTCCATTGGGAATCTGTCGGTGGTGGTGCCAACTTCGTTTTGATTCCGGCACGTTCCTCAGTCCTTATCGAAGGTATTGTTGCCTATTCTGATTATAAAATTACCATGTCGCAGCCCGAAAGCGCCGACCGCAGCAGTAAAATCAGCGGTTTTAACGGAGGGCTGAGCTTTACCTATTTTATCGGTAAAGACGAATTGAAATATGGATTGGAAATGCTGGGTTTTAAAACGGACTATTTATTCTATAATTCCGTAAATAAAAAGATACAGCAAACCGAAAATACAACCGAATTAGGGATGTATTTTAAGTATAAAATGACCCAGGGAAAATTACTTTTCGAACCCAGTATCCGTTTGCAGTGGTATGCATCCCAATCAGAAGTGAGCCCGGAGCCACGTTTGGCAATGAAATATAACCTTACCGACTGGCTGAGGCTCAAAGTTGCGGGAGGCCTTTATTCTCAAAACCTGATGAGTGCACGCTCCGACCGTGATGTGGTAAACCTCTTTAGCGGTTTCCTCTCCGGCCCCGATAACCTGCCCGAAACATTCCGTGGCGAAGAAGTAACCAGCAAACTGCAGAAAAGCGAACACATCATCGGAGGTGTTGAACTCGATATTACCAACCACCTCACAATGAACCTTGAGGCTTACCTGAAAAACTTCAGCCAGCTTACAAACCTGAACCGAAACAAAATATTTGATGATACGCCTTTTTACTCCGATCCTACATCACCATCATACAAGCCCGATTACCTCAAAAAGGATTTTATTGTGGAAAAAGGCGACGCTTATGGTGTTGACGTAAGCTTTAAATATGATTACCGCCGTTTCTACCTTTGGGCAGTTTATTCACTTGCTTATGTGAACCGTGAGGATGAACTGATCGATTATGTGCCTCATTATGACAGAAGGCATAATGTGAATCTTTTGGCCTCATTGAAATTTGGAAAGAATGATAACTGGGAAGTAAATGCCCGTTGGAATTTTGGATCCGGTTTCCCATTTACACAAACTCAGGGATATTTTGAGCAGTTGCTCTTTACAGGCGGTATCGATACCGATATTACTACAGAAAACGGCGAGCTTGGTATCCTTTATGCAGACCTGAACGAAGGAAGGCTTCCCGCTTATCACCGCCTCGACCTGAACCTGAAAAGGCTTATCGAAATAGGGGATTATTCCACACTTGAGCTCAACCTTGGCGTTACCAACGTTTATGACCGCGCAAACGTGTTTTATTTCGACCGTATTACCTATGAACGCGTAAACCAATTGCCGGTAATGCCGTCGTTTGGTGCTAAATATTCGTTCTAAAATGATATTATTTTTTGTGAAGGCTGCTCGTTTGGGCGGCCTTTTTTATTCTGCTTTGATTTGAGCAGTATCCTGCGCAAAATCATTTTTTTATCTTTGTTTTAAAATTGAGCTATGTCTGCACTTTCCGTTGTTATCATCACCTTTAATGAAGAGAAAAATATTGCCCGATGCCTTGATTCGGTGCAGGATATTGCCGATGAAGTGATCGTTGCAGATTCATTTTCTACGGATAAAACCCGGGAGATCTGCTCCCGATACCCCAATCTGGTTTTCTTTCAACATGAATTTGATAACTACGGAAACCAGAAAAACCGTGCCGATGCCCGCGCCAAACATGATTTTATTTTGACGCTTGATGCAGATGAAGCCCTTTCAGATGATCTGAGGGATGAAATTCAACGGCTGAAGCAAACAGGTTTCAAACATGATGCATACATGTTTCACCGGCTGACCAATTATTGCGGCAAATGGATAAAACATTGCGGCTGGTATCCGGATAAAAAAATCAGGCTTTGGAATAAAAATTACGGAGAGTGGAGTGCCGAGGGTGTTCATGAAAAATTGATTTTAAGGCCCGGTACAAAAATTATGAAGATTAAAAAGGATATTTTGCACTATTCCTTTTATACTATATCGCAGCATATGGCCACCATAAACGAATATTCTTCTCGGGCCGCTTCAACACGTTACCAAAAGGGTAAAAAGTTCAGTTTTTTTAAAATGATGGGCAGCCCCATTTGGAAGTTTTTCAGCTCCTTTGTTTTGCGCGGCGGTTTCCTCGACGGATATTATGGCTATGTAATTTGCCGTAATTCAGCCCATTCTTCATTTTTGAAACAGGTTAAACTCAGAGAGCTGTGGGAAAAGGAATAAAAGGGAAAATCTGCTTTTTCAACAGTTGCAAAAACTGGGGCGGCGGCGAGAAATGGCATTTGGATATGGCCGGGCAAATGCATCAATCGGGATATGATGTCGTTTTATGTGCGCATCCGGCAAGCCCGCTATTCGAAAAAGCCAAACAAAACAATTTGCTTTGTTTCCCTTTTGCAATTTCTTCTTTTGATATGCTTAATCCGCTGAAAATAAAGCATATTTCAAGTTTTTTTATTAAAGAAAAGGTGCAGCATTTGATTTTAAACCTGCCGTCCGATTTGAAAGTTGCCGGTTTGGCGGCAAAAAAAGCCGGTGTTCCCGACATCATTTACCGGAGGGGCAGTGCCATTCCCATAAAACCAACTTTGCTCAATAAATACCTTTTCCGAAAAGTGGTGCACAGGATATTGGCAAACAGCAAAGAGACCAAAAGAACCATCAACGCCAAAGGACAGCTGGTCCATCCCGATAAAATCAGTGTGGTTTATAACGGAATCGATTTCGACCTCCTGCCCCCTGCCAAAAAACGGGCGTTGAAAAAGCCTTTTGTCCTGGGAAATATGGGAAGGTTGGTTCCTCAGAAAAACCAGCAATTTCTTTTGAAAGTGATGCAGGAACTCCTGAAACGTAATTGTGATGTGCTCTTGAAAATTGCCGGTTCGGGAGCTTTGGAAAATGAGCTGAAAACGGAAATAAACCGCCTTGGCCTGGCAAGCAAGGTTCAGCTTTGTGGCCATCGGGGAATGGATTTTATGAACGAAACCGATCTTTTTGTGCATTCCAGCTTATGGGAAGGTTTTGGGTACGTATTGGTTGAAGCGCAGGCTGCCGGATTGCCGGTTGTGGCTTTTGAGAACAGCTCCAACCCGGAAGTGGTTCAAAATGAAGAAACTGCTGTTTTGGTCCCCGAAAATGATGTGCAGGCTTTTGCAGATGCGGTGCAGGCGTTTTATTCTGATGAGGAGAAATATCAAGGCTTTTCAAATAAAGCAAAAGAGTGGAGCCGGAATCAGTTCTCCATGCAGAAATCCATCGATTCCTTTCTTGCGTTTCTTCAGCAACCTTCCATCTGACAGCTCACTTCATAAAGTGCAATAGCCAGCGCGCTGCTGAGGTTCATGCTCAGGTTCTGGCCTTTCATGGGGATGTGCACAGCCCGTGCGCAAAGCTCCAGCACTTCGTTGCTGATGCCGCGGATTTCGCCACCAACAATCAACGCACATTTGCTGTTTTTCCGGAAAGTGGAAGTGCGCAGATTATGACTTTTTTGTGTGATTTCCACAGCGACCAGCTCATAGCCTTTTGATTGTAAATCATGAAGTTGTTCCACGCAAATGGCGTTTGTTTTGATATTGAGCGCTTTGATAACGTTCCGTGCCACTTTGTTCACTTTCCTTCCGGGTATGGCCGGATGATTTCCGCAAAAAATTACTTCCCTGACGCCAAAAGCATCTGCCAAACGCAGGATACTGCCCGCATTTACAGGCAATTCAACATTATCGCAAACAATAACAATGTCCGCATTTTGCGCATAATCCGTTTTGTTTTCCCATTTTAACTGTCGGTCGCTTTGCATTAAAAAAAGGATTAAGATGTTTTTCTGCTTGCGTTTTGTTCTTTCACGGCCGAGTTGACCAAATAAACACCCAACATAATCAGCCCGATTCCGCCAAACTGCGAGATACTGACGGTTTCTCCGTCAAACAGCCCCCACATAATGGCAAAAACCGGAATAATATAGGTTACTGAGCTGGCAAACAATGCAGTAGTATGCGCTATCAGGGCATTAAATATCACCAGTGACAGAGCCGTCCCGATTAGTGCCAAAATACTGATATATCCCAGTGCTTCGGGCCAGTTGGCTTCGGCGGTGATGTTCGAATAATCAGAAAAGAGCAGGTATAAACCGGCAAAAGGACCGACCAAAACAAAACCCAGGCTGGTGATATGAAGTCCGCTAATCCCTTTGAGGTGATATTTAACGGTATTCACATTAATTCCGTAGCAAATCGTGGCCAAAACCACATAAAGGCCGTAAACAGCACGGTCGTCCAGTATGTTTCCACCACGGTAGATGAGCATCACGGCGCCAAACAAGCCCAGCGCAACACCCAAAACGTTTTTCCACCATACTTTTGCTCGATAAAAAACAGCACCAATCAGGAGCGTAAAAAATGGCGTAAGTGAATTCAGCATGCCGGCCAGGCTGCTGTTAATCTCCGTTTGCGCATGCGTAAACAAAAATGCCGGCAACCCGCTGCCAATAAATCCTACGATCAAAAAGCTGCGCAGATTGCTTCGTTTTATCAGGCGGAGGTTTTTTAAAGCAACCGGCAGCAGCGCCACAAATGAAATGAAAATCCGTAAAGCAGCAACCTGCATATCATTGAAAACCTCCAGCCCTCTTTTCATCAGGATAAAAGAACTGCCCCAGATGAAGGCAAGGAAAATCAGGGCAAGCCATTGCCAGATGTTTATTTCAAAATTTACCGGGTTTTTCATGTGCTGGATTTCCTGTAAAGCGCGAAATTAAAGGAATTATCGCGTCTTGCTACAGCTTTTGCAAATAATATCCTGCCAGCGTGCTGTCGCCCATCTCCCTGAAGGCTTTTTTAGCGCCGGGATCAATTTTGTGGTATAGCGGATAAAAGCCGGCATCATCAAAAATATTACGGGCAATATATGCTTTGAGCAGGGTTTTGATGCGTTCTTCTGTAGGTTTAAGTTCGGCTTTGCTTCGTGTGATGTTGTTTTTGCGACAAAATTCCAGGAAGTCCGAATAAATGGCATCACTGAGATCAAAACCGTTGAAGAATTCTGTTTCGGATTCAAAGCGCTTCAGGCTGTCGCGATGCCGGTCGGTATATTCAAAGGCAAAGCGATAAAGCATGCCCTTGTCGATCAGTTGGTTAAAGGCAATAAACTTTTCACCCGATTCCAGTCCCACAAAAATATCGGGCATGATGCCGCCTCCGCCATATACGGTTTTGCCTTTGGGCGTAGTGAATTTCAGGCTGTCGGGAAAGTGGATGCTGTCGGCAGAAACCATTTCCCCGTTCAAGTATCGTTCGAGCAGCTCTTTATCGTAATCAACATCTTCATACGTTTTTTGAATCGAGCGCCCTGTAGGTGTGTAATATCTCGCGACTGTCAGCCGCAGCGCAGAACCGTCGGGTAGATTAAGCTGTTCCTGCACAAGCCCTTTGCCAAAACTCCTCCTGCCGATAATTGTTCCCACATCATTGTCCTGCAATGCTCCGGCAAGAATTTCACTGGCAGAAGCAGAGCCCTCGTCGATGAGCACAGCAAGCGGTTTGTTTTCAAATAAGCCCTGGTTTGTTGCATAATAATACCTTCGGGGCCTTTTGTTTCCTTCGGTATAAACAATAGTTTTTCCTTCGGGCAAAAAATGATCGCTGACATCTATTGCAGCCTGCAGGTATCCACCGGAATTTCCCCGGAGGTCCACAATTAATTTTTTGCAACCGGCTTCATTTAATTTGTGCAGATGCTCTTCAAATTCATCGGATGTTGTGGCACTAAAACGACTCAGTTTAATATAGCCCGTGCTGTCGCTGCGCATATAGGCGGCATCAATGCTATAAGTAGGAATTATGTCGCGTGTAATGGTAAGGGGAATCAGCTCCGAATTGCCTTTACGGAATATTTGTGCTTCCACGCTGCTTCCCCTGGGGCCTTTGAGCTGTTTGATTACATCATCATTGCTCAGGCCTTTTCCTGCGAGCGTATCTCCGTCAACAACCACGATCCTGTCTCCGGCCAGCACGCCAACTTTTTCAGAGGGGCCTCCGGCTATGGCCTGTATCACCATTATCGTATCGTGTTCCACCCGGAATTGAATGCCAATGCCTTCAAAATTGCCTGCCAGCGGATCGTTTACGGCATCAAAGGAAGCTGCCGGTATATAAGATGAATGCGGGTCCAAATCGCGCAGCATGCCGTTTATCGCATCTTCGGTGAGTTTTTCTGTGTCAACACTGTCAACATACTCGCTTGTTATAAAGCGTTTTATATCGCCCAGCTTGTCGTATCGCGGACTGATGGAAAAAAATGTGGGTTCTGTTTCGGAACCAGGCTGGCAGAGGCGACTCAGATAAATGCCCGAGATCAGGGCGGCGGCAATAATAAGCGGGAGAATATATTGAATACGTTTTTGTGGCATTGTTTCTCAGTTGGCCAATCTAACGAATTGAATGAGATTTTATTATGATGAGGCTTATGCTTTCCGGGAATAAAATTTAAAATAGATTTCGATTATGGCATCATAAAAACTATCAATTTGACTGATGCTGCTTTTCACCCTATTTTTGCATCAGAAACAAACGAAATAAGAACCCAATTAAAATTTTATTGAAATGAAAGATTTATCATTAAACATCAACAACTCAGTAGCAATAATTGAAAAATTGAACCTTTTGCTGGCCGATCTCTCGGTACATTATCAAAACCTGCGCAACCTGCATTGGAATGTTCGTGGAAAAATGTTCCATCAATTGCACGAAATGTACGAAGGCGTTTATACTGCCGTGAGCGATCAGGTTGATGAAGTTGCAGAGCGTATTTTAATGCTTGATGGACAGCCATTTTCCAGTATGAGCGATTTTGTGAAAAACGCGCGTCTCGAAGAAGCTCAGGTAATTCATGACGGTGAAACAGGAGTCACTCTTTTGGCTTCAGAAACCAAATATTTCATTGAGCGTTTCCGCGAAATCCTTGATCTTGCAGGCGATTCCTCAGATGAAGGAACAGTAGCCATGATGAGCGCACTCATCGAATCCTATGAAAAACAGTTATGGATGCTGCGTGCAACATTGGCATAAATTTCAGCAAAATATTATTTTTGAGAAGCTCCGGAAACGGGGCTTTTTTTGTGCCTTTTTATTGTCTCTCTTTTTACGTCAATCCATTGTATTTTAGGCCTAAAGAAACTTTTGCAGTATAATTCCGTAGAAAAGCTGATCGCAATAGAAAGAATTCAAATTATTAAACTGCCTATGGAATTTCAGGCCCGACACAGTTTTTTTAGCGGAGATGACGGCCAGTGCAATTTACTGGAAATAAGCGGAGAACTCGTGCTTCAAAATATACGGCCATTGCTGTCAGAACTGGAAAAAGTAGCAGATGAACCCAAACCGCTGCATATCCGCCTCAGGGAAGTCCAAACGCTGGATACCGCATTTTGTCAGTTGCTGATAAGCCTTAGGGCAAAGCGGATTGCTAAAAATTTAAAAACAAATGTTGATGCAGAATTGGCTTCCGATTTGTATTCCCTGATGTGCAGCAACGATTTAGATAAGTTATTTGACCAACTGAGCAGCTTTTAAGCATGAATAAAGTAATCCTCATAGTAGATGACTCGGCCAGCATACGCGATATGCTGGAATTTACCCTGGAACGTCAGGGATATAATGTTTTGAAAAGCGTTGACGGTCAGGATGCTTTAAAGTATTTTGACGGGCGGCGCATCGACCTTTTAATCACGGATTTACATATGCCCAACAAAAACGGAATGGAGCTGATTGCTGAAGTGCGCAAAAAGGAAGACTACAGTTATATGCCCATTTTGTTTTTAACAACCGAATCGGGTGTTGCCATTAAAAAGGAAGCCCGTGAAAAAGGCGCAACAGGCTGGCTTACAAAACCTTTTGATTCTGAACGACTGCTTCATTTAATTAAAAAAGTGCTTCGATGACAGAAGAATTCAGGCAACGGTTCCGGGAAGAGGCTGCTGAGTTTTTGGCGCAGCTGGAGGATATGCTTTTGGCAATGGAAAAAGGAGGTGCTGATGCCAATACAGTCAATGAGATTTTCCGCCTGATGCACTCCCTCAAAGGAAGCGGAGCCATGTTTGGCTTTGACCGGATCAGCAATTTCACGCATCATCTGGAATCTTTGTACCAACATATCCGTGAAGGTAAACTGGATGTTTCTGAAAGAATTGTGCACCTGTCACTGCAATCGGTTGACCACCTGAAAGCTTTACTGAACAAACAGAAAGATGGCGAAAAGGATGAAAAGGCCATCGTAGCGGAAATACAGGAATTAATGGAAAACGGGAACAGTGATACGGATCTCAGTATTTCAAATACCTCCGGTCAGCAAATGGGGCAAAAAGCAGCGGAAGAGATCCAAAACTGCTGGTTTATTGATTTTCAACCCAAGCCAAACCTTCTGGAAAACGGCACCAGTCCGCTTTACCTGATTGATGAACTGGACGGAATGGGTTCGTTGACGGTTTTTGCTGATACTGAGGACATACCGCTCTTAAGCCGGATTGACCCCACAAAATGCTACCTGGCCTGGAGAATGATCTTGCAGACCGCTGCCGATGAAAATGAAATCAGGGATGTATTTATTTTTGTAGAAGATGATTGCAAACTGGATATCAGAAAAATAGATCAGGCCAATATTCCAAAGGAAAAAGAAGCCATCATAGCATTACTTCAAAATAAAGCTGATTTTTCGGAAGAAGTCGCGGGAACCGTTCAAAAAGAAGATCAGCCGGACTGCAAAAATGAGCAGGCACCACAGTCCGAACAAATTGATGATGCGCAAATTGCCGGAGTTTTTGGGCAAAATATCAGTACAATCAGGGTTTCATCACAAAAGCTCGATCAATTAATGAATATTGTTTCTGAAATGGTTACCGTGCAGGCCCGCCTTGCCAATGCCGCAGAAATCCGTCAGGACAGTGAGTTTATCGCCTTGGCTGAAGGTATTCAGAAACTTACACGGCGTTTACGTGAAAATGCTTTTGATATATGCCTGGTGCCTTTTAATACGCTGCTTACACGTTTTAAACGGCTGGTACGCGACCTTTCCGTTTCGCTTCAAAAAGAAGTGAGCCTGATTACCGAAGGAACTGATACCGAACTCGATAAAAATATTATCCAGGAACTTGCGGATCCCATTATGCATATTATCCGCAACAGCATTGATCATGGAGTTGAACGTGTGGAAGAGCGTACTGCTGCCGGAAAACCTGTAGCAGGACAAATTTTGTTGAAGTCATGGTATTCAGGTACTTATGTTTATATTTCTGTTTCGGATGATGGACGAGGGCTGGATGCAGCAGCAATCAGAAAAAAAGCAGAAGAAAAAGGAATAATCGATCCCGCGCAGCAGCTGTCAGAAAAAGAGATCTTTCAGTTGATTTGCCAGCCGGGATTTTCAACGGCTCAAAACATTAGCGATGTATCGGGCCGTGGTGTGGGCATGGATGTAGTGATGCGCCGGCTGGAGGCTTTGCGCGGAACACTGGACATCCAGAGTGAAGCTGGCAAAGGTTCTGTTTTTACGCTTCGTTTGCCATTGAGCTTGTCCATCCTTGATGGCCTCTTGGTTAAAGCTGCCGATAGTGATATTATTCTGCCCATCAGCATCATCGATCAGGTATTTCAGGCCAATGAGGCTCAATTCTCCGATTTTGCCGAAGGCCTGCTGGTAGTTGATGGCAAGCAACTGCCTTATGTCGATTTAACAGAGCTTTTTGATAAGAGCAGATCTGAAGCAAATGATGATGAGTACGTTATTACCATCCGGCATGAAGAGCGCTTACTGGCAATAAAAGTCAATCATGTTGTGGGTGAGCATCAGGCGGTTGTAAAGCCTTTGGGCAAATATTTGCGCAAGCATGAAATTTTTTCCGGCGCCAGCATTTTGGGCGATGGCTCAGTTGCCCTGGTAGTTGATATGGATAGTATAGTGAAGAAATATATAAACAAAGAAGAATAATTATGGAACAGAATTCAGGTTCTTTCCTTGTGTTTCAAATTCGGGATGAGCTGTTTGCTTTAGAAGTGCAAAGAGTTTTGAAAATCCTTGAAATGCAAAAACTTACCAATATTCCACAAGCGCCCGATTTTATTAAAGGAGTGGTAAACCATCAGGGAAATGTGCTGCCGGTTGTAAGCACACGCCTGAAATTTGGCTTGCCCGAAGTGGCATATACCCGCGATACCTGCATTATAGTGGCAGAAATCAGGCAAAATGAGGATATCGTAGAACTCGGATTAATCGTTGATAAGGTTTTGCAGGTAAATCGTTTTGAAAACCAACAAATTACTGAATTTCCCGATTTGGGTCGAAAGTTCAATTCCGAACTGATACGGGGCGTTTTCCATCGCGAAAGTGATTTTGTGATGGTTTTGGATGCAGATCGCCTTTTTAGTGGTGATGATCAGTTGTTTTTAATGAAAATAGAAAAATAAAAATATACCCTTATGAGATTCAAAGATTTAAAAATCAGGTATAAGTTTATCATGTCCTTTGGTATTGCTTTGGGTATGATAATAGTTCTGGCAGCGGGTTCTATCCTGGGTATTTCCCGTCTGCTTGGATCTTCGGAAGAAGTTATTGAGGCAAATTCAATGAAAGCAGTTTTTGCCGAAAAGCAGGATTTTCACCTTTTGTGGGCATTGAAATTGTCCAAAGCCATTTTGGAGCGCGATGCCGATGTCCGCATTTCAACGGATGGCAGTGTTTGCGATTTTGGCAAATGGTATGCCAGCCAGGATCGAATTAAAGCGGAAGCATCGGTTCCTGAACTTCGTGTTTATCTTCGTGATATAGAGAAACCACATTTGGAATTGCACGAAACTGCTGCAACGATCAAGAAACTCCTCGCTTCAGGTAGAGAAGTGGATTATGAAAAAGCTATAACAATATATCAAACCGAAACAGTGCCTCTTCTAAACGAAACGGTTGCACTTTTTCAGGATATGATGCATGTAGTTGATGATCAAATGATTAGTGGTGAGGGCTTGGTAGATTTGGCCGGAGATATAGGGCTGGGGGTTTTTATTTTGGCATTGTTAACGGTGGTTTTTGGAGCTATGCTTGCTTTTATGATTGCACATAATATTGCTGTAAGCATACGTGGCATTTCAAAATATGTGCATAATGTTGGTCAAGGAAACCTAGATGCTGATTTTGATTTTGACCAAAAAGACGAAATGGGGCAACTGGTGATGTCAATTAGAAAGATGTTGAACCGTATGCGTGATGTTATGGCCAATGTGAACAATGCTTCAAGAAATGTAACAGATGCAAGCATGCAGCTGAGCAATACAAGTCAGGATATAAGCCAAGGTGCTTCAGAGCAGGCTTCCAGTGTGGAAGAAGTTAGCTCATCCATTCAGGAGATGACGGCCAATATCCAGCAAAATACCGATAATGCCAAAGAAACGGAACGCATTGCAGGAAAAGCAGCGGCAGATATAGAACAGGGGGCCCATAAAGTGAATTCCAGTATGGAAGCGATGAAAACTATTGCAGAAAAGATTTCCATCATTGGTGATATTGCATTCCAAACCAACATTTTGGCACTGAATGCTGCTGTTGAAGCAGCGCGAGCGGGCGAACACGGAAAAGGCTTTGGCGTGGTTGCTGCCGAAGTGGGCAAGCTTGCCGAACGGAGCAAAGCTGCAGCTGCAGAAATAGATGAAATTTCAAAACAAAGTGTTGAGGTTGCTGAAGAAGCCGCTGAACTCATGAAAACAATTGTTCCTGATATTCAGCAAACGTCGCACCTGGTGCAGGAGATTGCAGCCGCAAGCATGGAACAAAATGCCGGTGCAGAGCAAATTAACAATGCCGTGCAGCAATTAAATGAAGTAACACAGCAGAATGCTGCCGCATCGGAAGAAATGGCCACAAGTGCTGAAGAACTGAGCTCACAGGCTGATCAGCTGCTCGAAGTAATTTCTTTCTTTAAAAGCAGCAGAATGAACTATCAGCGGATGAGTGTGCAACAGCCAAAACAAAAACAAACATTTGGCACTGCGCCAGATAGTTTTAAAAAACACGCAGGAGGTGTAAATATCAGCCTTGGAGATGCTACGGACAGTGAATTTGAACGTTTTTAAAAACACTTAGTCATCGAAGGGCAGTTTTTTGAATATCGAAGTATGACGGATGAGGAATTTCACCGTTTGAGTACCCTTATTGAGGGCCGGTTTGGTATTAAACTGCCGGGACAAAAGAAAACATTGCTCCAGGCACGTTTGCGCAAGCGGTTGAAAGCGCTTTCTTTGCCTTCTTATGCGGAATATATCAAATACCTTTTCAGCAAAGAAGGGATTGAAACGGAGCTTGAAGAGCTTATTGATGTTGTATCAACCAATAAAACCGATTTTTTCCGCGAGAAAAGGCATTTTGATCTGCTGAAATCAGAATTTCTTAGCGAAATTTTAAAACAAAAAAAGAGCGGGCAAAGTCTTAAAGTCTGGAGCGCAGGATGTTCTACAGGCCAAGAACCCTGGAGCCTGGCCATGCTGCTTGCCGATGTATTGTCAAACTCCTGGCCACCATCATTTACAATTGATGCCACAGATGTGGCGCATACAGTGCTGGAAACGGCAGCAAATGCGGTTTATTCTACGGATAAACTAAAGGATATCCCGGAGGCTTACCGAAAAGCTTTTCTCTTGAAATCGCGCGATTCCTCACGAAAACTCTTTCGGATTGCACCGGAAATACGAAAGAAAGTACACTTCAAAAGCTTAAACCTGATGGATCCCTTCAATCAGATGGAAAATGATTATGATTTGATTTTTTGCAGAAATACACTCATATATTTCGATCGCCCGGTACAAAAGCAAATTGCCCTTAAACTGATTTCCAGGCTCAGGCCGGGAGGTTATTTGTTTATCGGGCATTCCGAATCATTTATCAATATGGATATCCCAGTGGAGCATGTTATGCCCACCATTTACCGTAAAAAAATGTAGCATTATGGATAAAAAAGATCAGGAAATACTGGATTATCTCCAAAAGAAGCTAAAAGAACAAACCCTTTTACGCTCTGAAATTGCATCGCTTAATGCAGAGCTGGTCAGCATGAACGAACAACTGCGCCAGTCGGAGGCCATGAAAAGCCACTTCATCAGCAATATTACCAATGAGCTGGTAAACCCCTTTGCATCCATTTTGGGCTTGGCCGAGAACATGAAAAAACTACATGATGATGAAGGCGCTATTGCCCGAAAAATGGGCGAACTGGTCTATACAGAAGCCTTTTATCTGGATTTTCAAATGAACAATATTTTTGAAGCTGCCCGCATCGAGGCAGGCGAAACAGAGCTTTCGGTGAGCACATGTAATATCGATGAAGTTATTAAAAGCCTGATCAACAGCCATCGCTTTGAGACCGATAAAAACAAGCTGGAAATTAGCTATAAGCTGAAACAAAATGAATGGATGAACCGCGCTTTTGCTTTTCGTGCCGATAAAGAGCGACTGAAACTGATAATGATTAATCTGTTTAGTAATGCCATTAAATATTCTCCCAACAATTCAAAGATTGAAATTATCCTTGAGATGGAGCAGGAAAGCATGGTGTTTACAATGCTGGATCATGGAAATGGTATCAGTCTTAAAAATTTGGAGCAGATTTACCAGCGTTTCCGAAAACTGGATGAAAGTATCAATAGCCTGAATACCGGTTCAGGACTTGGCTTGTCGGTAAGCAAAGCTCTTTGCGAATTGTTGGGCGGAAAGCTCGAGCTCGAAAGCGAAGAAGGAAAAGGAAGTGCTTTTACCATCCGGATTCCGGAGCTGGAAGCACAGGATGAAGATGATGATGTTTTATTTAGCGACGAAGAATTGTTTTGAACGGAAAAAATACCCGGACATATTATCTGAAGCCGGCTGAACTGAAGCTGGCCAAAAACAATGAACCTACCGAGGTTACTACGGTTTTGGGCTCTTGTGTGTCCGTTTGTTTTTACGATCCGGAGCAGCATTTCGGGGCTATATGTCACTATATGTTGCCGTTGTGGAACGGTAAAGGGCTGCAATCGCCAAAATACGGGAATATTGCAGTAAAAAAGTGTGTGGATTTTATGATCCGTAACGGTAGTTCGCGTACTAGATTACAGGCAAAAATATTTGGCGGCGCCAGGATGATTAGTAGCCAGCAGGATATTTTTCTGATCGGTGAAAGGAATATTGCCACCGCATATGAGGTCTTAAAACAGGAAAATATTTCAGTTTCTGCGGCTTCTACCGGCGGTAATTCGGGAAGAAAGATTATCTTTAATACCGAAACAGGGCTGGTGCGCATGAAATACATTCGGAAATCGCATTGAAACAGTTCAAAATCAAGGATATATGATGGGGGATAAACTACGTGTACTTATTGTTGACGATTCCGCTTTGGTTCGTCAGTCGCTAAAAGAGATTTTGGAAAGTAATCCAATGATCGAAGTTATTGCAACAGCTTCAGATCCATACCAGGCTGTGAAAATCATTCAAAAAGAAGTACCTGATGTCATTACCCTGGATATCGAAATGCCACGCATGGATGGGCTTACTTTTTTGAAGCGGCTGATGAAACAACATCCCATTCCGGTTGTGATCATCTCGGGTTATGCTTCTGAAGGTTCGGTTGCCGCGATGAAAGCCCTTGAATTTGGCGCTATTGCCGTAATTCCCAAGCCAAAGCTTACTACAAAAGAGTTTTTTGAGGAGTCCAGCATCATGATTTGTGACACTGTAAAATCAGCTGCTATGGCAAGGCTTAGTACTCATATGAAAAACATCCAGCACAGTGTGGAGCCCCGCCATAATGCCGATGTTGTTTTACCACGCTCTGCAGCGAAACCGGATATTATCGGTAAGCAGGACAAAGTAATTTTAATCGGTGCATCTACGGGAGGAACAGAAGCAATTGCACATATTCTTGATAACCTGCCTGCCGGCAGCCCGGGTGTAGTAATTGTACAGCATATGCCGGCCGATTTTACCCGATCATTTGCCGAAAGGCTCGACCGAAGCTCGGCGCTTGAAGTGAAAGAAGCTGATAATAATGACAAAGTACTGCCGGGTACAGCGCTTGTTGCTCCGGGCGGAAAGCATCTTCTGCTAAGGCGTAGTGGCGGAAATTATTTTGTTCAGCTTAAAGAAGGCCCTTTAGTGAACCGGCACCGGCCTTCAGTAGATGTGCTCTTCCGCAGCGGAGCACGCTATGCAGGCCCCAATGCTTTGGCCGTTTTGCTTACCGGTATGGGTGATGACGGTGCACAGGGAATGCTCGAATTATTCGAAACCGGTGCGCATACCATTGCGCAGGATGAAGAGAGCTGTGTTGTGTTCGGTATGCCAAAAGAAGCCATTAAAAAAAATGCAGTCCGGACGATTTTACCGCTTAATCAGATTGCGCCCTTTTTATCGAGAAAATTCTGATCATGAAAAACGAACCGGCAAAAATATTAATCATTGATGACCAGAAAAGTTCAGCGCTTTATATTGCTTCTATTTTGAAACAGTGTAACTATGAAACCGTGGTGTGCCACAACGGGATAGATGCTTTGTCCCTTTTGAAGAAGCAGAAATTTGATCTGGTTTTGCTGGATATCGTAATGCCGGGCATGGACGGTTATGAAACCTGCAGGCAAATCAAGAAATTGCCCCAAACGGAAAGGCTTCCGGTGGTTTTTATAACCGTAAAAACGGATATCGAGAGCACTGTAAAGGGATTTAAGGCTGGTGCCGTTGATTATATTTACAAACCTTTTAATAAAGCAGAACTTGAGGCTCGTGTGCGGCTTCAGCTGAACCTTCAGGATGCCCATGAGCAATTGGTGCTCGAACGTGAGAATGCTTTAAAAGCCGAGCGCCTGAAATCAGCATTTTTGGCCAATATTTCCCATGAAATCAGAACCCCAATGAATGCGATCATTGGTTTTGCGGATTTACTCGGGCAAAAGCAGCTTTCCGCAGAAGAAAGAGAAAGCTTTCTTTCAATAATCAGTCAGAGCGCACAACATCTTCTGCAGCTTGTTACCGATTTGGTCGATATCTCTAAACTCGAATCGGGCGTATTGAGCATCAAGCGGGAAACCGTCGTGCTTGGTGAGCTGATGGATGAACTTTATAATACCTATGAAGATGAGCGGAGTAAGCTGGGCAGACAACATGTGGATTTTATTTATAAAGCGTACGCAAAATTTTATGACCGAATAATAAAAGGGGATCGCCAGCGCATAAAGCAGGTTTTGGATAATTTGTTAAACAATGCGTTCAAGTTTACCCTCGAAGGCAAGGTTGAAATCGGAATAGATTTTTTAAAAGATAATTATTTCAGGATTTTTATCCGTGATACGGGTGTTGGGATCCCAACCGATAAACGGGAAGATATTTTTGAACGTTTTAACAGGTTGCATCATCCGGGCATAATAGATAGCTCGGGTGCAGGGCTGGGCCTGACCATCAGTCAAAGCCTTTCTGAACTGATGCAGTGTGATCTGTGGTTCGAAAATAATCCTGGAGGGGGAACCATTTTTTATTTTCAGCCCAAAGCACCCTGTCAGTTAAGCACAAGACCCTATAAGTCAGGGGTAAATCAAAATGAATTCAGGGAAGGCCAAAATCAGGAATGGGAAGGGAAAACAATATTGCTTGCCGATGATGTGCCCAGCGTACATGAGTTTTTTAATCAGGCTCTGGAAGATACCGGTTTGCGGATTTTGCATGCGCATAATGGCAAAGAAGCCTTAATGATTTTTGGGGCCGAACCCATTGATTTGGTTTTTATTGATTTACAAATGCCTGAAATTGATGGTTATGAAGCCATGAAGAGAATGAAAAAAATCAATCCGGATTGTCCGTTGGTAACGCTCACGGCGCTGGCTCTTGATGACGAACGCCAGACAGCCCGGGATGCGGGATGTGATGGCTTTTTGCTCAAGCCGGTCAATGTAAAAACAGTGTGGGACACAATTAGGAAATTTATCAATTGATATAATATGGAAAGCGGTAGAACAGCAAAGATACTGATCGTTGATGATGTGCAGAGCAATATTGATCTGATGCAGTCCATACTCGCTGAAGAAAAGCAGTATAAAACGGCTGCTGCGCGCAATGGCCGCTCAGCATTATCCAAAGCAAGGGCGCATCCTTTTGATTTGATCCTGCTCGATGTGGTTATGCCCGATATTGATGGCTTTGAAGTTTGTAAACAGCTCAAAACCAATCCAAAAACGGCAGAAATCCCCATCATTTTTATGACCAGCCAAACCGACCCCCAAAGTTTGGTAAAAGCATTTAATGCCGGAGCAGGGGATTATGTGCAGAAACCTTTTAACGAAGAAGAACTTAAAGCACGTGTACGCGTTCAGCTCGATTTGCGCTTTGCCCGGCAAGAGCTTATTAAAGCCAAAGAAATGGCCGAATCTGCCGCCAGTGCCAAATCAATGTTCCTCGCCAATATGTCGCACGAAATCCGCACCCCGATGAACGGCATTGTAGGAATGGTCGAAATACTGAAGCGTACACAATTAACGGAACAACAAAGGGAATATCTTGATATTGTGGATGTTTCGGGCGAAAATTTGCTTACAATCATTAATGATATCCTGGATTTCTCGAAAATTGAATCGGGTCAACTGGAGTTTGAAAGCATCCGTTTTGAACTGCGCAAAGAAATTGACAACGTCATTAAAATTTTGTCTTTCAAAGCAAAGGATAAAGGGCTGTATCTGAGCATCAATATTGCCGAAGATGTGCCGGAGCATGTTGTTGGGGATCCCACCCGTTTGAAGCAGATTTTAATCAACCTGCTCAATAATGCCCTGAAGTTTACACATGAAGGCGGCGTGGAACTTAGAGCCCGGATTGAAAATAAATCAGATGGCAAGGTTCAGGTATATTTTGCTGTTGTGGATACGGGCATTGGAATCTCAGAAGAAGGGAAGAAAAAACTATTCCGGTCCTTTTCACAAACGGATTCCTCAACAACCAGAAAATATGGTGGAACCGGCCTCGGGCTTGCCATTTGTAAAAGCCTCGCGAAAATGATGCATGGCGAAATTGGTGTAAACAGCAGCCCCGGAAAAGGATCCGAGTTTTGGTTTACGGCCAATTTTGAAATGGCTGTTGCCAAAGCGGGAGACGCTTCAAGCAAGGACAAGCGAAAAACGACAATGAAAAAGATGACTTTGTTGCTTGCTGAAGATAATTCCATCAATCAAAAAGTTGCTACACATCACCTGAATAAACTGGGCCATGAGGTTTTTGTGGCCGAGAATGGTAAAATTGCCGTTGAAAAATATTTTGAAGGTGAGTTTGACGCCATTTTTATGGATGTTCAAATGCCGGAAATGGATGGCGTTGAAGCAACAAAACTAATCCGCAGACTTGAAAACGAGAAGAATGTGGAAACTGCTGTGCCCATTATTGCCATGACGGCAAATACGATGAAAGGCGACAAAGAAAAATTTCTTGCTGCCGGTATGACTGATTATATCGCAAAGCCCTTTAAACAACTGGAGCTTTTCGAGGTTTTGAAAAAATATGCTCCGGCTGATTAACATTTATGAATCCTATGAACGAAGAATTTAAATATAATTGGAGTGGAAAATCCATTCTTATTGTGGAGGATACCATAACGAGTAACCTGTATTTTAAAATGGCATTGCGCGATTCCGGGGCACAGCTTTTTTGGGCGGAAAACGGCCAACTGGGTGTCGATCTGGTAATGCAACACCCGGAAATTGACCTCGTATTGATGGATTTGGATATGCCGGTGATGAATGGCTATGAAGCGACAATGCGGATAAAAGAAATCCGTCCTGATTTGCCTATTGTTGTGCAAACAGCCTATATACTTTCCGGTGAAGAAGAACTTGCCTTTGAAGCAGGATGCGATGCCTTTTTATCTAAGCCTCTACGCCTGGATGACTTGATTGATAAAATTGAGTCGTTTTTTTCCTGACAGATTAATCGCTACGATTTTGCTAAAGGCAGATAAAAATTAAAAGTGCTCCCTTCTCCTTCGGTACTGCTAAAATCGATTTTACCATTCATTATTTCAACAAACTCCTTGCTCATAATCAAACCAAGGCCGGTGCCTTTTTCCTTTTCTGTGCCCATTGATTTATAAGGGTTTTTGATACTGAAAAGGTCTTTTTGTTTTTCTTCTGGAATCCCAATCCCATTATCTTTGATACTGACTTTGATAAAATCGCCGGCTTTTTCGCAACCCACTTCGATTTTCTTTTTTCTGGGAGAGAATTTAATGGAGTTGTTGATGAGGTTGATAAATAAATTTTGTGTCATATGCCAGTCGGCAAAAGCAGTGCATTCATCCTTTTTTATTTTGAGTTTTATTTCCTGATTTTTGAGTAGAGCCCTACCGTTTAGTGTTTTTATGGCCGTTTCGGCTATTTCATGTAAATCAATGTTTTTTGGTTGATTTTCGATGAGTCCCCTTTGTGTACGCGCCCATTCCAAAAGGTTTTCCAATAGGTCAAAGGTGTTTTTGCTGGCTGATTTCAATTCGCGGATGATGTCCTTTTTTTCTTCCTCCGTGAAATCATCAAATTCACGGTCGAGTAAATCAAGATAACCGTTCAGTATATTGAAGGGGCTTCGTAAATCATGAGCAATAATGGAGAAAAATTTATCCTTGGTAGTATTGAGTTCTTCCAGCTTGATTTTTTGCTCCTGAAGCTTTAAATTATTTTCCTGCAAGTTTTTATTGAGATGTCTGAGTTTCTTTCGGTGCGTTTGGACCACAACCAAAAAAGCCATTAATAAAATACTGGCCAGGCCGGTAAGCAGTACTACAAAGTTCTGGTTTTTGATAATCCGTTCGTTCAGGCTTTTTTGTTTCAGCAATGCATCGCGCTCCGATGCCAGCAGATTGGTTTCGTAGGCAATGCTCAGCTCATTGACTTTATCAGACATCCGCCTGCTGAAAAGGCTGTCTTTCAAACGGATAATCTCATTTTGGTGGCTCATCGCTTCTAAATAATTCCCTTGAACAGAATCCAGATAAAACAATGTGTGCTGGGCAATTTCCTCAAAATCCATGCTTCCGCTCAGGCGTGCTGCAGCAATTCCTTTTTGTAGATAATCTTCAGCTTCTTTATATCGGCCTAATAATGAATTTATATAGCCTATATTTATTTGAACAGCAGCCCTTTCCATATGAAGAAAATTTAATTCGGGTGTGTTTTCTGCTTTTTTGTAGTAAAACAGGGCGCTGTCCCTTTGGCTTATTTCTTCAAAAACATTGCCCAAATTTATCATGGCTCCAATACTGGGTTTTCCGGATTTTTCCGCCTGAATCACAGCCAGGCGACCAAAATAAATTGCTGAATCCGTATTGAAGAACCGTTTCAGGTAGAGATTTGACAAGTTGGAATAAATGGATACTTTTTGCTGATCTCTGTTTAATGCTAAATCATTGCTTTCAAGCGCTTTAAAAAGATAATCCCGTGATAGTTCTTTTTTGTTCGTCATCAGGTAGATGATGCCAATTTGGTTATAAACTTCGGGAAGGAGCGGGTTTTTTGAGTCCGGACCAATGAAATTTGATATTTCCAGAACCGAACTGAGTGCCTGGTCATGCTTCTGGCTGCGTCTTTGCACACCACTGAGGATGAGCAGGATGTCCGTATATAAACTACTGTCGCCCGCTTTCAGGGCGTATTCCTTTTCTTCTTGAAGTATCGGTATGGCTTGATCAACCAGTCCCATACGTTCATAAACCCGGCTGATCAGAAGCGCATTTTTGTGTGTTAATAAGCCGCTGCCTAAACTGTCATTCAAATGCTGCACGATTCGGAAGTGCCTCAGGGCTTTATCGAACTCCTGATTATTAAATAATAGCCGACCCTGAAGATAGTGCGATTTTATAATACAACTGTTGCATTTCAGCTCGCTGCTCCTTTTTTCAAGCCCTTGGAGCAAACTGTCGCTAAGCTCCAAATCGCCCTTTATTAAACTGTCAAGGGTTAGGTTCAGCTCTTCAATTGTAAGATGTGGTGTTTTTGCTGATGGCGTGCTTCCGAAAGAAGGTTTAAGGAAGCAAATGCCGCAGATGATCATCGCCAGGGTTATTATGGTTTTCCTGTTTTGCATGCCTAAAGATAGGTATAATCATTGAGATGGTGCGGATTTTGGGCAAAACAAAAAAAAGCCCCTTTGAAAGGAGCTTTTTAAAACAAACCACTAATCACTTAAGCAATGCTGATCTCACGGCTTAGCTTGCTTTTGTCTTCTGCTTTTTTCGGCAGGCCAATCTTTAGGATGCCATTAACGTATTCCGCAGAAATTTTTTCCTGGTCGATGGTTTTCGGCAGTGTGTAACTACGGCTAAACGAACCATAAACAAATTCCCAGCGTGTGTAATTACGCTCGTCATTTTTGGTGGTTTCCTTCTCGCTGGATATGGTCAGCACATCTTTTTCAATTTTAATTCCGAAATCTTCCTTGTTCATTCCGGGAATGGCCAGCTCCAGTTCAAAACCGGCTTCGCTTTCGCTTATGTTGGTTGCCGGTGCACATTCATACCTTTTGTGGTTTAGGTTTTCGCCTTCGTTTCCATTGAAAAATGCATCAAACATGTCTGAAAAATTTGGGTGGTTACGCCATTTTACGATTGTCATTTTTATGTCCTCCTTTAATTTTATTGTTTTTTGAATTTAATTTCGCGTTCATGGTCCTTTGTGGTCAATTTCTGTGCCAATCTTATTTGAGTTCGTCTATAAAGTCTACCGAAAATTAGGGATTGCTCAAAATCTAAAACCGCAGTCCCGCAGGTACGGGATGAGGATTTAGATTTTTCACACGTACTTCGGCTGTGCTTACTTCGGCTACGCTCAGTACATCGCAGCATAGCACCTTGAATTTGAACTTTATAGAGCAAACTCCCGACTCTATGGACAAGCACTATATAATGTCTCCCGAAATTTCGGAATTCCTTGAATTTCAAAGCTATGAAAGCATTTTGGCAGACTTAATTTGAAAAGCTCAGTACATCGCAATGCAGCGCATCGCATCATGGCGCCTTGGCTTTGATGTATTCTTATAAAAGACTCAAAAAGAAGGGAGTATTTTGGATGGCATTAATCAATTTTCTTTTATGAGTCATTTTGACATACAAGAGCATAATAAAATGACATTTTGACCGCCTTATACTTTATTTGCTTCTGATATTGGCTTAAAAATGTATTGTCGGCTCTATGGAGGCTCTAACATGCTTTATTCATGCTTTAAATTCAGGTGGCTGTTATCTTAAATATTGGTTGATTCACAGCTCATTTACCAATGGACCAGATAATCAAAGAACATCGAATCACGACCTGTTTCAAATAGAAACCACTTATTTACATAAGTTTATAAGGAAGTTTAGATTTCTCCCGGCAACACCCCGCTTTGCTTTGTGTTTTGGTCGAAATGACCGTTTTTTATTGTCAGGAAGCAGGGGGGCAGATAGCGGGCGTTCCGCGCCCGCTATCTGCCCTCCCCCTGCAAAATAACCCTTAAGATGGTCATTTCGACGGAGGTATATGTCTGAAAGGCATTGCCGACTGAGAAACCTATAAGTTTTTTTGAATAAAACTTATAATCTTAACAATCATCCGTAATTATGAAAACAGCCATCAGGTCAGATTTGAGCCGTCTAAAGCTGAAGATATAGTCGCCTATTTCAAAGCTTTAGCAACGAAACAGATGGCCTGTAGATAGGCTTTGCTCCTAAATAACTTAAGTTTTCAGATTTGTTCTTTTGCACGCTAACTGCGTTAAAAAGCCTTGCCGTAGCTTAGGTTATGCCTGCGTTTTTTTCCTTATTCCCGCACAAAGCAACTACGACTGCCTTGCCCAACTTATTATGGGGCAAAGCCTTAATGCAATGCGAGATGCAAATAAATTCAACTTTAGGATATAAAATTAGTTAACACATAATTTTTAGCTGCTTACAATATTTTGTTTGCATTTTATGAATAGAGCAGGTTATAATGAAGTGTTACAGTAGGAAATCAGGAAATATAAAGTTGACTTAAAATTAAATCACCAATTCTGAATAACTTTGCAGCGAAAACTCAAGCGGTTTTTTAAAATGAAACAGCTTACGTTTTTGATTTGTTGTTGAACTCAATAAATAAAATAAGGTCATGAATAAAACAAGTAATATTTTCAAAAGTCTGGCCCTGATGATCGTCATCAGTATGATTGCCATTTCATGCCAGACGCAAAAGAATACAGGCAGCACCCAACAAGCGAAATTTGTCTTTTTCTTCATTGGCGATGGGATGGGGGCTGCCCATGTTAATGCCACGGAAGCCTATCAGGCCGCGGTAAACGGGAAAAAGAATGTGGAAAAACTCAGTTTTACGAAATTTCCGGTGCAATCTTTTGCCAGCACTTATGCAGCAAACCGCTACATCACTGGTTCTGCAGCAGCCGGAACAGCATTGGCTACCGGACATAAAACCAGCATTAACACCATTGGAATGGATGAAGCTAAGAAAAATCCACTCAAAACCATTGCTGAAATGGCGCATGAGGACGGTTTTAAAGTGGGCATCATCAGCAGTGTGCAATTGAATCATGCTACTCCGGCAGCTTTTTATGCGCATCAGCCTGAGCGGAACATGTATTTCGAAATCGCCAATCAACTGCCCGAAAGCAATTTTGAGTTTTTTGGTGGCGGCGGACTAAAAAACACAACGGATACTATAGATGGCAAAGTAGTGAACGTTTTTGATAAAATGCGTGAAGCCGGTTATACAATCACACGTTCCCGTGAAGAAATGGACAAACTCAATAATGGCAATAGCAAAGTGTTTGTTACAAGTCCTGTTCTGGAAGACGACAGCCGTGCCAACCGTTATGTTTTGGATCATGATGCATCAGATATCAGCCAGGCCGAGGTTTTGGACAAAGCTATCGAACTGCTGGATAACCCAAAAGGCTTTTTCATAATGCTCGAAGGCGGAAAAATTGACTGGGCTGCGCATGGAAACGATGGTGCAGGCGTTATTTCAGAAACACAGGCTTTTAATGATGCAATAGAGCGCGCACTGGAATTTTATAAACAGCATCCCGATGAAACTTTGATCCTCGTAACCGCCGATCATGAAACAGGGGGAATGAGCGTGGGAAACCGTGCCATGCATTATGAAATGGATCCTTCATTGTTGCAGTATCAAAAATCATCTCCGGTGCATTTTACCGAAATTTTGATGGACAAAGCCAAACAAAACAATGGCCTGATACCCGAAACGGAAGCGATGGAACTGGCGAAGGAATATTTTGGTCTGGGAGCAGAAGTTGAAATTACGAAAAAGGATAAGCTGGAATTAAAAAAAGCCTGGGAACTTACCTTTAAGCAACATGCTGAAGGTGAAGATGCCCTTTATGATGATTTGGATCTCTTTACAGTTGCCGCAATGAATATCCTGAACCAAAAAGCGGGTATTGGCTGGACATCAGGAAGTCATACTGCGGTTCCCGTTCCGGTCTATGCAATAGGAGTAGGGCAGGATATGTTTAAAGGATATCCTGATAATACCGATTTGCCAAAAGCGATGATGGAGCTTATGGGGCTGAAAAAAGCAAAGGCCCAAAAGTAATCTGGTGTAGAATACACAAAAAAAGCGGAAGGTACTGAAGCGGCTTTCCGTTTTTTTTGTCCGGTGATGTACAATTCTTGTGATCAAACAAAGAAATATTAGTAATTTTGGGACAAAAGTGAATCATGTCCGACGAATTCCACAAAACCCTGGATTTAACCCTTGATGAAGCCCGCCTGGTTTATCTTTCGACACAGAAAATGGGTGCCATTATGGAGAAAGACTATATGAAGAAAAAAAACAACGAAGGATACGCTTCTGAGAGCGAATTGCGCAAGTTGCGCGATATTCATGAACTCAATAATAAACTCCGGAAATTTATCAATCGTTTTTTAGTTGAAATACAATAATTTAGAGCCTATGAAAACCAAATTTTCTTTTTTAATTGCCTTTGCTTTGCTCACTGCAAGCATTTTTACATTTTCATCATGTAGTGATGACGATGATGATAATCCGGATGACCCTATAGTCGTAGCCTATCAGGGAAGCTGGAAAGGAACAATTGACGATAAATCCTACGTCAATTTTACAGTGGGCAACGTTAGTGATGCCAGTTGGGTGATTTCCTACGACTACTCAATTACTGTGGAAACAAGCACATCAACCTCAACTGTTTCCGGTAACCTGGATGTTTCCTCTGGAATAGTGAAAATTTCCGACGATCAGTTTTATATTTCTTTAGATGGCGAAAAGGACGGAAGCGAGTACTATATCAAAGGCTCATTTACTTCGGATACCCAATTCCAGGGAAGCATAAAAGCTTTGGGTGCTTTTGGAGCCACTGTAATTGAAAAAGATTTTACGGCCACAAAGCAATAAGCTTACAGGAAAAACTTATAAATTACCAGGCCAAGGATCATCAAAACAGCTCCTGCCGACGAAAGGAAACCGAAAATTTTATCAGATCGAATGCTCCTGTATTTCAGGGGCATTCTTTGTCCATAGAGGCCGGCAAGCAGCATTACAAAGCCCAGGCCGGCAATGGACAACAGAATAATTTCAGCAAGCGTCATTATGTTTTTTTGGCAAAATTAGCGAATCGCATAAGTTCTGCAAAATAAGCAGAGCGTAAATTGTCTGTTATTCAGCCGATCACAAAAAAAGATTTGCTTTTTAGGCCGAAAATGGCGTATTTTGCAGCCCGATTTCAGAAATACATATCTTCTGATGGATTGGCCCCATAGTTCAAGGGATAGAATGGAAGTTTCCTAAACTTTAGATCCAAGTTCGAGTCTTGGTGGGGCTACAAAAATCGCCTGACTTTTTTAAGGTCAGGCTTTTTTTATTGGTGGTTTCATTTGCTTCAAGAAAAGAGCTTACTTCTTCACCCATTTCCCACCGGCAATTTTTCTGCCTTCCGCTGTAATGCGGTAGGTATAGCAGCCTTGCGGCAAAGTTTGGGTATTGATTTCCGTTTGCTCCTGAGTTATTTCTTTGCGCAAAACCAATTTGCCGTTCATGCTGAACATTTCCAACAAGGCGTTTTGGTGCTGCATGGCCAGTTTTACCTTAAACCGCTGCCCGCCCGGGTTGGGATAGACCACGGCTTCGGATGCGCTGATGCCTTGCGGCTCGTCCATGCCGGTGATCAGTCCTTCGCTGTTGACTTTGAGGAGGAACAGATCCTGATTGGGCGGGTTGGTGAATTCCGGTTTGCGCCAGGCTCCACTAATCACAAAACCGCCATCCATAGTTGGCTGTATGGACATCGGCCAATACACATCCGTTCCATTGCCATAATAGATTTGCTTTTGCATATTGATGTCGTAATCGAAAAAAGAGAGTTGGATGTATGTGGCTTCTGTTTGTTTGTATGGATATTGAAAGGGTTCTATATTAAATATACCACCAACCACAATGTTTTGATTTGTTAAGGCAAGATTAGAATTAATAAAGGTATATAAAGAGCTATCTCCAGGAAATTCAGGATAATATGTGACGCCTTTTATTGGATCATTTTGCATATCCATTTTATATACATAAATCGAATGGCAAGTTTTATATGGCGCATATTCTGAAAAACCTTTACTGGCCAATATATAAGTATTCTCATTGATCAGTCTTGCATTGGGATAGTTGGACATATATGCAATTAAGGTGTCGGCGTTTTTAAAATTTAGGTTTTTATCTAAATTAAGTACCTTAGCAAAAGAGGGCTCTTTGGTATATAAATCGCCAGAGTAAAAAATGGATAACGTATTTGTTTCATTATTAATCAATAGGTCATAGCCGAAAGCATAGTTAATGCATGGTTTAAAAGTTGTTGATAAACCCGTGTTTAGATTTGTCTTCTGAATATAAAAGTCGAAATACATGCGGTTATTTAATGTACGGTTAACCAATAAATAAATGACACTGTCTCCTTTTATTTCGATTCTTTGTATTGTGGAACTGGTATCAGAAGTATAGGGAAATGTTACTCTATTAATACTGTTTAAATCATCATCAATTTGTTCGATAAACAATGCATTATATGAGGTTCCTTGAAAAACACTGTCAAAAGAACCGCCAACTATATAGCTATCGTTCTTGTATGGTACTATGTAATCTGAAGAGCCGCCGTTTGGGCCGTTTAGATACCTCCAGTTTATCAAATCCCCTTGTAGATTGAATTTATAAATAGATCCTTGTGTTTGATTGTTTTGAAAATCTTCTTCTTTTAAAGAAACAATGAATTCCCCGTTTGGTGTTTCAATAATATTGTTCGACCTGTTGCAGTAAGGAGTATCCTTTGAATCAAAAAACGTTTCTTGGCTAAAGCAATAATTGGAAAGTATTATTAATATGTATATCGGTGATATATTTTTCATCAAGTTTGAGTTTTAAAATGACTAGGAAAGCGCAGGCTTCAAGCAGTTTTTGAAGCCTGCAATAATTTATTGAAGAGATTAATTCCCTCCGCCACCACTTAAGTGAAAATCACCATAGTATATTTTATATATATGACAATAGAATATGCCACCACCGAACATTTCATCAAGCACTTCCACCGATTTATAATCTTTGTTTGAAGGTACTTTATTTGCCTTGATATAGTCAAAGTGATTTAAGTAGAAATTTAGCTCAGCAGGTGACAAACAGTCGTCCCAGGAATATCCTTGATACATAATGTGTTCTCTGTCAGGGTATGCAGGGTTGTTGGAATATTCTGGAAAATCTTGTGGGTAAACCATTGCAAAAGCAACATTAGTATAATACCCACTTTGCCCTGTTGAGAGTGGATGATTAAATTTATATTGCAGCAAATTTGTGCCACCAGTAGTTTCTGTGCTTGGATTTGGACCACATGGGCCACAATCTTCGCACCATACCCAGTATTCTGTTGGGCCAAACTGAACATAGTTGTACAAATTAACCGTAGAACCAAAGCTGTAAACCATATTAACATTGGCTGTGCCATCCTTTAGCTGGTTTTCTTCGATTTCGATATCAACAATATCACTCATTAAACTTTCATCTTCAGCAAGCAGGCTGTTGATTTCCGCCAAAAAGCTTTCATAAGCCAAATTCAAATCGTTGCTGCTGATCTGGCCGTTGCTAACCGGCACTTCATAAGTCCGGTTTTCAAATTTGAGACCATGATATTCATGCTCATTATAAGCTTCTTCAAGGTTCAATAATCCTTCCAAATGCCATTCTGCATCTTCCATAGTGTAAAGAACGGCTTCTTTGTTTTGGGATTGTATTGTTTGTTTAAAATCGAGCAGTTTTTCTGCAATAGGGTCTTTTGTTGTATTTGCTGCCGGTGCGTCATTTTCATCTTTTTTACATGAGCTAAAGGCAATGGCTACAACGGCCATTATAATATATAATTTTCTCATCTGTTCAATATAATTGGTTTTGAAAATAAAAAATAATCTTTTGTCATATTGCTCCGGAAATTAATTTAAGGAGGGTGGGACAGCTTTCTCCATATTTTTGAATACCCCCTCCATTTACTGCAATTTGTACAGTAACAGGGCAAAAATGTTGTTTTGTGCAACAAATACCTGTATTTACTGAGGGTTTTGGGTTCATTCTATTTATCAGGTTACGCAATAAATTAAAATAAGTTTGGGATACAAATTAATATATCATTTTCTGAAAACGCAAGAAAAAGTATAAATATTATAGAAATAGTGACTTATTTTTTTCCAGATAACCAATTCTCAAAATTATATGCTGTTTTTTGGAAAGATAATTGAGATCAGGAAGGCGTAAACCAGATTGCTTTCTCGAAAAAACATCTCCAAAATTTAAGACTTTTAGAGATGTTTTTTTAAAAAAGATTTCTTACTCCTTCACCCATTTCCCACCGGCAATTTTTCTGCCTTCCGCTGTAATGCGGTAGGTATAGCAGCCTTGCGGCAGAGTTTGGGTATTGATTTCTGTTTGCTGCTGGTTTATTTCTTTGCGCAAAACCAATTTGCTGTTCATGCTGAACATTTCCAGCAAGGCGTTTTGGTGCTGCATGGCCAGCTTTACCTTAAACCGCTGCCCGCCCGGGTTGGGATATACCACGGCTTCCGATGCGCTGATGCCTTGCGGCTCGTCCATGCCGGTGATCAGTCCTTCGCTGTTGACTTTGAGGAGGAAGTAATCAAAATTCTGAGCTGATATTTCTTTGGTTATGCCACAAATAATATACCCATCATCCGATGTGGGTTGAATATCCATTCCAAAATAGATTTTTTGACCATCACCATAATAAACCTGCTTTGTGAGGTTTAATTCCGGATCAAGAAAATTCAACTGCACCCATGCTGGCATTTTTTGCCAGAGACCAACCGCTGGCTGAACATTATAGTTGACCCCCACCGCGATCTTATTTTCATTAGCTGTCAATGGATTTAAGAAAAAAGGATAAACAGCAGTATCAATTGGATGATCCGGGTGAATAAAAGTGGCACTCAAAGAATCATGCGAATAGTCCATTTCATATAAATAGACTGCGTCATAGTGATTTTTATTAAATATAGTACCTAAACTTGATATCAAATAGCTATCCTCTTTATATTTGTTAAGGTATGTGTACATCAACATATAATCAGGTGCGGATATGCAATCAATATAATTTAAGCATGAGTCAAGAATCAGTAACTTTGCTAAGGCTTCCCGTTCATCATTTATATAGTTGCCCTTATAACTAACAATAATTTGATTAGTTCTTTGGTCAAATAATAAATCAAAAGCATAAGAAAACAGGTTTGGGTCATAGACTTTTGTAATGCCCTTATATAGGTTTATTTTCCATATCCTGAATTTTGGACGAACAGGAGGAATAATGTTTTTGTAGTTTTCAAGTACCAGAACAACACTATCTGAAATTACCTTTATTTGTTTCAGGGCACTTGAGGTATCTCGCTGAGGAGGAAAGTTATATGTGTAAATCTCTTGGAGATTGTTATTGATAATGCTAATATATCTTGTTTGGAACCGACCCTTTAGTGTGAGACTGTCTTTTGACCCACAAAGTAAATATTGGTCTGGTTTGTAAGGTGATATACAATGTGTCTTTCCCCCATCAGGGCCATTAAAGCTTTTTAGATTAATGAGGTTTCCAGAGGCATTAAATTGAAGGATGTTGCCATAATATATGTTTTTTTGCCTGTCTTCTTCATTCTGTAACAATAGAAACGAATCATCATCAGCCTGAATAATCTGATTCACATCTATTGTATATTCAGAGTTAAAGGTTTTAAAAAAGCTTTGCTGAGCCACTGCTCTGTTAATAAAGAAAGTCAGCGCCATATACAGAACAGATATATAAAAAGGTTTTATTCTTTGTTTGAGCATTTCTGTGTATTTAATGGAAAATGTTAATGAGAAAACATGGGCTGCCCATCCTTTTGTCCAGGCAGCCCGTAATAATTAATCTGTTCCACCACCACTGCCCGGATGGAATATTCCAAATGAAAGATAATATACATGTTGCAGTATCGTTCCCTTTGCACCTGTTAGAAAATGCGCGTCTATCTGTACAGATGCAAATGTTTTATTAAGAGGTTGAACATCTTGTTTGATATAATCAAACTTGGATAAATAATAATTCAACTCTGTTGGAGGAAGGCACTCTTCCCAATCAGCGTTATCATCCCAAAAGATTATAAAAGGTCTGCTAGGGTTTGGGTGGTTTGGATCCTCAGAATAATAACCCGCGTCTCGTGGGATAGTAGTAACACTTGTATAATAGCCCGGTTGGCTTGTTGTAGTAGGATTGTTAAATTTATCCTGTAAGCGGTCATTTGCATAATCTGTTGATAAATTTGTGTCTAGGCCACACCATCCTCCGGTGCCATATCCATCGGGGTCGCCCCAAACCCAGTATTCATCTTGCCCAAAAGGATTATAATTTGGTATCGCAATAATTGACCCAAAACCATAAGTCATGCCAATTGTAGCTGTACCATCTTTCATTTGGTTTTCTTCAATTTCAATGTTCACCATATCGCTGCGGAGGTTTTCATCTTCAGCAAGCAGGCTGTTGATTTCCGCCAGGAAGCTTTCATAAGCTAAATACAAATCGCTGCTGCTGATCTGGCCGTTGCTTACAGGCACTTCAAAAGTCCGGTTTTCAAAATCCAGGCCATGCCAGTTGTGCTCGTTATTGGCTTCTTCATAATTGAGCAGCCCTTCCAAATGCCATTCTGCATCTTCCGTAGTGTAAAGAACGGCTTCTTTGTTTTGGGATTGTATTGTTTGTTTAAAATCGAGCAGTTTTTCTGCAATCGGGTCTTTTGTTGTATTTGCTGCCGGTGCGTCATTTTCATCTTTTTTACATGAGCTAAAGGCAATGGCTACAACGGCCATTATAATATATAATTTTCTCATCTGTTCAATATAATTGGTTTTGAAAATAAAAAATAATCTTTTGTCATATTGCTCCGGAAATTAATTTAAGGAGGGTGGGACAGCTTTCTCCATATTTTTGAATACCCCCCCCCATTTACTGCAATTTGTACAGTAACAGTGCAAAAATGGTGTTTTGTGCAACAAATACCTGTATTTTCTGAGGGTTTTGGGTTCATTCTATTTATCAGGTTACGCAATAAATTAAAATAAGTTTGGGATACAAATTAATATATCATTTTCTGAAAACGCAAGAAAAAGTATAAATATTATAGAAATAGTGACTTATTTTTTTCCAGATAACCAATTCTCAAAATTATATGCTGTTTTTTGGAAAGATAATTGAGATCAGGAAGGCGTAAACCAGATTGCTTTCTCGAAAAAACATCTCCAAAATTTAAGACTTTTAGAGATGTTTTTTTAAAAAAGATTTCTTACTCCTTCACCCATTTCCCACCGGCAATTTTTCTGCCTTCCGCTGTAATGCGGTAGGTATAGCATCCTTTTGGTAAAGGTTGGGTATTGATTTCCGTTTGCTCCTGCTTTATTTCTTTGCGCAAAACCAATTTGCCGTTCATGCTGAACATTTCCAGCAAGGCTTTTTGGTGCTGCATGGCCAGCTTTACCTTAAACCGCTGCCCGCCCGGGTTGGGATAAACCACGGCTTCCGATGCGCTGATGCCTTGCGGTTCGTCCATGCCGGTGATCAGCCCTTCACTGTTGACTTTGAGGAGGAACAGATCCTGATTGGGCGGATTGGTGATTTCCGGTTTGCGCCAGGCTCCACAAATTACAAAACCGCCATCCATTGTAGGCTGTATAGACATAGGCCAATACACATCCGTTCCATTGCCATAATAGATTTGCTTTTGCATATTGATGTCGTAATCGAAAAAAGAGAGTTGGATGTAAGATGGCGATTGTTGCCAGTATGGATAGTTGAGTATTTGGATATTATAGACACTTCCAACAACGATTTTTTCATTGTTAATGGCTAGATTATCAATAAAAAATGAATAAACGACAGAATCATCTGGATGCTCAGGAAGATAAATACAACCAGTAATGCTATCGTTATTCTTATTCATTTTAAATACATACATGGAGTATTTTACATGGAAAGGTTGGGAGGTCAGTGAATGTCCATTACTCGCCAGAATATAATTACTGTCTGAAATAAATTGTCCATTAGTATAATAAGAAAGATAATTAAAAAGTGTATCGCAACTTACATACTCTAAATTATCCGTGAGTTCAAGAATGCGATTGTTAGGAGTAATTATTTTTGCAGTTCCGCCAGAATAAAAAATTGATAATTGATTCATTTGATAATCATACATCATATCAAAACAATAAGCAAAATCATTTATAAACGCGGGTTCGTATCTGTGTTTTATATTATACAAAATATTTATTTTATCGACATAAAATATTTGCGTATTTCCTTGGCGGATTTCAACCAAGCAATATACAATACTGTCAGAAGGCATAATCAGCTTATTTATGACATAGCTATCTGCCAAGAAGGGTTCATATAAATACTCATATATTATGTTAAGATCATTATCAATGATGCTAATGAAAGGAGCCCTATATGTTCCCTCCGCCGTAGTGCTATCCCTTCCTCCGCCTATCAGATAGTGCCCGATATTGGTTTTTGATTGTATGATGTATTTAATTGTGCCGCCATTTTGACCATTAAAGGAGCGCCAGTTTTGCAATATACCTTCTGAATTAAATTTATATACACTTCCTTGTCTTTCATCTTTGCTCTGATCTATTTCGTTGAGTGTAACATAGTAATCGCCTTCTTGAGATTCAATAATGGAGTTTTCTCTGTTGATAAATGGGGTTTCATAGGTTTTGAAAAAAATATGCTGACCAGTTACAATAGATGATAGGAATACTACGAAGAAAAATAGGGTGAAATATTTTTTAATCATTGTTGTCGTTTTTAAAAACAGGTGTCCTTAATTCATAATAAGCTGAAATTTATCAGATTCTTAAAATCTTGAATTTTGTTCTTCCGGACACCTGTTTTGTAATATTCTAATGCAATTATTCTGTTCCACCTGAATTTGAATGGAAAATCCCATACTGCATCCAATATTCATAGCCGACTGTTCCTCCGCATAATTCGGGCATTATTTCCATTGACACGAAATTTTTACCGGAGGGTGCGTAAAGCTGCTTTAAGTAGTCAAAATTATTAAGATAAAAATTTAGCTCGGCAGGAGATAAGCAATCTGGATATGAAAAAGAATGATAGACCATATGTTCCCGCTCAGGATAGGCCGGGTTTTGGTTGCTAATTGGAGAATCATCACCCAATATAAAAACCGGTTCACAATCGGTAAAATATCCAGCTTGACCAATAGATACAGGATGGTTAAACTTATATTCCAATAACTCTGGGGCGCCATTTGTTGCCATACTCGGATTAGTACCACAGGGGCCTCCATTCCAATTAGACATCCAATATTCATTAGGCTCAAATTGAATATAATCTGAACCAATTATTATAGACCCAAAACTATAGGTCATTCCAACGGTAGCTGTGCCATCTTTCATTTGGTTTTCTTCAATGCTGATATCCACCAAATCGCTGCGGAGATTTTCATCCTCATCAAGTATGATGCTAATTTCACTTAGGAAGTTTTCATAAGCAAGGTTCAGGTCGCTACTACTAATCTGGCCATTGCTTACAGGAATTTCATATGTCCTGCTCTCAAATTCCAGGCCATACCAATTGTGCTCGTTATTGGCTTCTTCATAATTGAGCAGCCCTTCCAAATGCCATTCTGCATCTTCCATAGTGTAAAGAACGGCTTCTTTGTTTTGGGATTGTATTGTCTGTTTAAAATCGAGCAGTTTTTCTGCAATCGGATCTTTTGTTGTATTTGCTGCCGGGTCTTCATTATCGTCTTTTTTACATGAGCTAAAGGCAATGGCTACAACGGCCATTATAATATATAATTTTTTCATCTGTTCAATAAAATTAGTTTTGAAAATAAAAAATAATCTTTTGTCATATTGCTCTGGAAATTAATTTATGGAGGGTGTGCCGGCTTTCTCCATATTTCTGAATACCCCCCCCATTTACTGCAATTTGTACAGTAACAGGCCAAAAATGGCGTTTTGTGCAACAAATACCTGTATTTACTGAGGGTCTTGGGTTCATTATATTTATCAGGTTAAGCAATAAATTAAAATATTAAAATAAGTTTGGGAGACAAATTTATATAGCTTTTTTTGAAAACGCAAGTGTTTTAGTAAAAATGAGGGAATATTTTTAAGAACATGAATTATTGATTTTTTGAGCTATAATTAGTTTCTGTCCATAATGTCCGATCTCAGCGTTATTCTTGGTATTGAAACCAGTCACTTACTTTAGTAAGCTCCTTATTTTCAATACCAAGAATGCCTCGACCTCGAACATTCTGAACCAGAAACCTGACTTTATAGACAGACACTAATTAAATTCAGGAATCGCCCTTTTACAATTCACCACCTCTTTTCTTATCTTTGTGGCCTCAAAACGAATAGGATGATTAAATCAATGACAGGTTTTGGCAAATGCCAGGCCGTACTGCCCGATAAGAAAATCACGCTCGAGATCCGTTCGCTCAACAGCAAGCAACTCGACCTCAACATGCGTCTGCCCGGGGTGTACAAAGAAAAGGAAATGCAGATACGCTCCCTGCTGGCCAAAGAACTGCACCGCGGCAAAATCGATTTTGCCATTTTTATCGAAGCTATGGGCGATTTCGGAAATTACAGCATCAATCAGGATCTGGCAAAACGATATCACCGTGAACTCGAAAACCTGGCAAAGGAAATCAATCAAAAAGCAGAAAGTGATTACCTTTCAATACTTTCGCGCATGCCTGATGTGCTGAAAAACGAAATCATCGAAATTGGCGAAGACGAATGGAAGCGCCTTTTTGTTGAGGTAAATCATGCCATTAAAAACCTGGATGATTTCCGTATTGAAGAGGGCAGCAGCCTCGATGCCGATTTCCGCAAGCGTACGGCTTTGATCCTTGATTATCTGAGCGAAATTGAAAAACACGAAAAAGAGCGCATCAAAAATGTGCGCGAACGCATCCGCCGCCATATCAACGAGGTGTCAGAAGAGGTAAATATTGATGAAAACCGTTTTGAGCAGGAAATCATTTTTTATCTCGAGAAACTCGATATCACCGAAGAAAAAACCCGTTTGCGCAAGCATTGTTCCTATTTCATCGAAACTATGGAGGAAGCTTCGCCCAATGGAAAAAAACTGAACTTCATCAGCCAGGAAATGGGGCGCGAAATCAATACCCTTGGCGCCAAGGCCAGCGATGCCAATATCCAGCGTTTTGTGGTAATGATGAAAGACGAACTCGAAAAAATTAAAGAACAGGTACTGAACGTATTATGAGCGGAAACAAAGTTGTTATTTTTTCGGCACCCAGCGGAGCAGGCAAAACAACCATCGTTAAGGAAATGCTGCGGCGTTTTCCCCGGCTGAGTTTTTCTGTTTCTGCCTGCAGCCGCAATGCACGAAAAGGCGAAACACACGGCAAGGATTATTATTTTCTTTCTGCTGATGAGTTCCGGAATAGGATTGCCAAAAATGATTTTTTGGAGTGGGAAGAGGTGTATGAGAATAATTTTTACGGTACACTCAAAAGTGAAGTTGAGCGAATCTGGAGCGAAGGTAAAGAGGTGATTTTTGATGTGGATGTCAAAGGCGGGATCAACATCAAAAAATATTTTGGCGATCAGGCGCTGGCTGTTTTTGTGATGCCTCCTTCGGTTGAAGAACTGGGCAATCGCCTTCGTGGCCGCTCTACCGATGATGAAGCGACGATTTTGAAACGTCTTGAAAAAGCGGAATACGAAATCAGCTTTGCCGGTCAATTTGATTTGCGTATTGTTAACGACCAGCTGGATGTGGCTGTGGAAGAAGCTTTCCGCGCCCTGAAAACATTTCTTGAAAACTAATGGCAGCCATTAAAAAAAATACGGCCTTGTTTTTTGGTTCCTTTAACCCGGTGCATATCGGCCATATGGCCATTGCCAATTTTTTGGTGGAATTTACCGAAGTGGACGATCTTTGGTTTGTGGTCACGCCGCAAAACCCCTTGAAAGAACGCGCCAACCTACTGCCGGATGCAGACCGCCTCGAAATGGTACGTCTCGCCATTGATGATGATCCGCGTTTCCGGGCTTCCGATATCGAATTCCGTTTGCCCAAGCCCAATTTTACCATCAATACACTGGCTTATATCAGCGAGAAATTTCCGGAACGCAATTTTTATCTTGTGATTGGTGGCGATAATCTCCAGTATTTCAATAAATGGAAAAACCCCGAAGAAATCCTGAAGCAGTATAAATTATTGGTTTATGCCCGCCCGGGCTATGATGGTGGCGAATACGCAAAGCATCCATCCGTGCGCATAGTACAGGCACCTCAAATAGAAATTTCTTCCAGCTTCATCCGAAAAGCAATACAAAACGGCCACAACCCCAATCATTTTATGCCATCCAAAGTGGCGAAATATGTGGACGAGATGAATTTTTTTAAAGCCTAAAAATCCTGTAAGTTCTTGGTTGATTGTGTTTTTTGATTAAATTTACCCTTCAAAAACACCCAAAACCATGAGCACAAGCCATAGTCTTCTCGAAGGGGTAATCGTAATGCTGGCGATTATATCCCTTGCTGCATTTCTGCGGAAAATATCCGTTTTAAAAAAAGATGACAGCCTGCTGTTTAGCAAAATTGTGATGAAAGTCACACTGCCGGCCTTGATTTTTTCTTCATTGGCCATAAGTGATTTTCATGCTGATTTCCTCCGAATGGCATTGATCATGTGTATAATTGAAATTACAATCATTTTGCTGGCATGGCTAACAGCTCATTTGTTGAAATTCGACCGCGGCAAAACCGGAGCCCTGATACTGGCTTCTGCATTTGGCATGACGACCATGTTGGGCTATCCCTTGATTCGTGAGGTTTTTAACAATAATCCTGTTTCTATCGAAGAGGCAGTGGTAACCAGTGAGTTTGGCGTGGGCTTTTTGTTGTTTATTGTCGGGCCCTTGATTGCAATGTATTTTGGCGAATCCACAGTTAATCGAAAAGATATCGGACAATCGGCAGCACGGTTTTTTATCTCTCCGGTTTTCATCTCTTTGGTGGCCGGAATCCTTTTTTCTTTTCTGAAAATCGATCACGAAAATGAAGTGTCTGCCACCTTCCTGAGATTTTTTAAGCTGATTGGAAATGCCAACCTACTAATGGTGACCTTTACCATCGGTCTTTTGATTGAATACAAATCCGGACAAAATGTTTTTCTGTTCCTTGTCTTAGCGCTTATCATGAAGTTGATCCTGAAACCTTTATTGGCAATTTGGTGGACTGATAATGGCGGTTTCACGGATATGATGCAGCAGATTGTAATTATTGAAACCGCTTTACCATCAGCAATTTTAGGTGTGGTTTTTGCGCGCCGGTACAATTGCCGCCCCGATCTGGTTTCCCTGGCCATAATGGCCAGCCTGGTGCTGAGTGTCATCACGGTAAATTTGATTTTCCTTCTTGTGGCCTAAAAACATAAGCCTTTTCGTACTTTTATTCCACTATTTGCCAAAACAAAAATATTATGAAAACACTAAAATTACTGTTCCTTGCAACAATAGCCTTCAGCCTGGTTTTTTCGTCATGCTCCCGGAAATTTATGGTAATCGAAACGCCGGTAAAACAGCCGGCTGCGCGGCAAATCAGCCCGCCGAATGTAGCATTGGTGCTGGGCGGCGGGGCCTTTCATGGGATGGCTCATGTGGGTGTCATTAAAATCCTTGAAGAAGAGGGCATCCCTATTGATTTAATAGTAGGCACATCGGCCGGCAGCCTGGTTGGAGCACTTTACGCAAGCAAACCGCATATCGATTCGCTTGTGGGACTTGTAGGGTCAACCAAAGCGCGGGATGTATTCGATTTTTCGCTTTTACGTTCTACCGAAGGTTTTGTCTCCGGAAAACGTTTACAATCCTATATCAATAAAAATATTGATATTACTAAAATCGAGGATACAAGAATCCCGTTTGTTGCGGTTACCACAGATATCGAAAAGGGGAAAACAGTGGCCTTAAAAGCTGGCCCTATTGCTCCTTCGGTAAATGCTTCCTGTGCCATTCCGGGCATATTCGAACCGGTCAAAATGTACGGTACAACCTTCGTTGATGGGGGTGTGCTGGATTGCGTTCCGGCCAATATCGCGCGGGAGTACAATCCGAAAATCATTATTGCTGTGCGCATTATGGGCTTTGATACGCTTCCCGAAATGAAAAACCGCAAACAGGTTTATCAAAGAGCCTATACGGTAGCTGCACATAATATGAGTGAATACAACAGTAAAGATGCTGATATTGTCATTAGTCCTGATTTAGAGGGATTACCACTTATGAGCAGTAAAGATAACAAGAAGCTCTACGAATTGGGCGTGGCGGCAGCAAAGGCTTCTTTGCCGCAAATTATTGCCCTGCTCAAAAAAGAAGGAATCCAATTACGGAAATAATTGCCTTTTTCTCAATTGCACATTCACGAAATTTTATTAGCCTCAGGAATTGCTATGGCTAATGATTGTATGCTTTTCGTACTTTTATGCCTTGATTTGCCAAAACAAAAGGATTATGAAGAAACTTTCAATAGAAGAAATCAACCAGCATATCGATGGTGAAATTACCGGACAAACGGATCAGCTTTTTGAAGGTCCGGAACAACTCGAACGCGCAGAAAAACACCATATCAGTTTTATCGGAAACCGGAAGTTTATGAAACTTTGGCCACAGTCCAAAGCCGGTGCTGCGGTAGTTGATGCCAAACTTAATTTGGAAGCCGGCGATGACAGGGCTTTGATCCGCGTGCCCAATGCCGATCTGGCCATGGCTAAAATCCTGGAGCTTTTCGATCCCGGACTGCCTGAATTTGAAAGCGATATCGACCCGAAAGCCATCATCCACGAAAGTGCAAAAATCGGGCGGGCTTGCAAAATCGGCGCAGGAACGTACATCGGAAAAAATGTGGTGATAGGCGATGGAACAAGGATTTATCCCAATGTTACTATCCTTGATGATACCGTAATTGGTGCCATGAACATCATCTGGCCGGGCGTGATCATTCGCGAACGCACACAAATTGGCAGCTATTGCATTTTCCATCCCAATGCCAGTATTGGAGCCGATGGATTTGGGTTCCGTCCGGCAGAAGATGGCCGTGGCCTGGTGAAAATCCCGCAAATCGGGAATGTTGTTATTGGAAATGCTGTGGAAATTGGCGCCAATTCATGTGTGGATCGTGGCAAATTCAGCTCTACCATTGTAGGCGATGGCTGTAAAATCGACAATCTGGTGCAGATTGCCCACAATTGTGTTTTGGGGCGTTCCTGCATTATGGCCGGGAATAGCGGTCTGGCCGGTTCGGTTACCCTTGGCGATGGCGTAATTATCGGTGGCAGTGCCAGCATCAAAGACCACACAACTATTGAGTCAGGTGCGATTGTTGCAGCAGGTTCGGGTGTGATGAATGATGTAAAAGCCGGACAAACCGTATTGGGCTATCCCGCAGCCGACTCCCGCGACAAACTCAAAGAGTGGGTTGCCATCAGAAAACTGGCTCGGGATGTGAAGAAGTAGTGGTTTTGATATTGGCCTTTCAGCTTCCTTCAATTACGCTCAGGGACCTTAATTTAAGTATTCAACATCAATCCAAGGTCCTCGAGCGTGTTCCCTGAGCGGCCTGTGCTGCGATGTGCTGCGTTGTGGTGAGCGGAGCCGAACCAAGCGAAGCCGAAGTAAGCCTAGGGAGTCGAGAGGCCGATTTTATATCCACCCCCGTAACTTATAATATCCCAAAGCCATCATCTCCCGGGTAACCATAATTTCATATTTGAGGTGGCTCCACATCTGATAGCGAAGCGAGATGCTGCCTCCAACATCGGGCAGAAGAAGTTTGTCTTTGCCCAGTTCATCATCATCAAAAGTGAGATCGGCTTCAGTATCTGTTTCAAAGGCAGGCAATGCGCTCACTTTCTCAAATCCGGTTTTTTGGAAACAGAGCACCGACCTGCGCATATGCTCCGGTGAGGTAACAAGCAGTACATTTTGGTGCAAAGGCAGAATTTGGGCACAATTAAGCGCCTGTGCACGTGTATTTGTGCCCGATGCTTCAAAAACCAACAAGCTGTCGGGAATACCACGCAAAATCAGTTCCTCTTTCATCAGGCGGGGCGTACTGCTTTGATCGAGCGTATCGCCGGGCATAGCCACAATTACTTTGGTTCCGGGAAAACTGTGGTAGGCTTTGGCCGTAAACCAGCAGCGCATCAGGTTCGATTTTCCGGGCATACCGCTGCCCCCCAGCATTACGATGCTTTCGGGAGGGGATTTCAGCTCGGATTTGCTTGTTCCCAGCCAGTAATAAGCCCAAAAAGGGGCTGTTGTAAAGGAGAGGATCAGGCTCAAAAGGAAAATACTGCCAAAAACAATCAGCAGGTATTTAAAAAAAGCCAGAAAGCGTGAAATATATTTTTTTGTCATTTCCTGTAAAAATGAGCTTCACTATTGGCTCATTGCATCAACCTGCTTCAATGCATAGGCATAAGCGCCAATCGAAACGGCTCTTGAAGTACCGAGACGGCTCACGCCAATGCCAATCCGTTTCAGCGGGTCGTACATGATTTTGCGGTCGGAATAAGGTACTTTTATTTCCTTTGGATTTCCTTTGATGAACAGCTCATGGCTCTTCGGGTCTTCGAGGTTAAAGGCTTTAACTTCCATGCGTTCCACTTTACCGTTGTCGTGGGTTTCAAAATAGCGGTTCATTTCCGCAACGAGATAATCGAGAAAAACGGAATGCGCTCCGGAGAGCCCTCCGCCCAGAACTACCAGTCCATCCACCAGCGAAACGGCATCGGCCAGTGCATTACCGGCTACGACTGCAAATTCCCTGAAAGCATTTTGTGCCGCTTTATGGCACTTATGTCCTTCGTTTTGTGCAATTTTAAAAATTTCGAAGGGATCGGGACATTGCTCAAACTCCAGATTGGCTTCGCGTGCAAAAACACGGCGCAATCCGCGGATGCTGATATGCTCTTCTGCGCTGAAACGTTTGTCGAGGCTGTTTCCAAAGCGGTTGATTTCGCCCTGAGCAGAATTATCTCCGGTGAAAATTTCATTATGGCTAACGATACCGCCGCCAAAACCGGTTCCAAAAGTTGCCCCAAAAAGGTTTTTATATTGTTTCGGGCTGTCTGATTTTTTTAACTGAGCATTGATTTCGGGCAGGAGGCCGGCAATGGCTTCACCATATGCAAAAAGATCGCCATCATTATTGATAAAAACCGGAAGGCCGAAAATATCCTCGAGCATCGGCCCCAAAGCCACACCCCCACGAAATGCGGGCAGGTTTTCCAAATCGCCGATAATGCCTTTTTCGTAATTGGCCGGCCCGGGAAAACTAAAGGAAATGGCAACCGGGTCTTCGCCCAATTGTTCTTTACTTTGTTTAAAACCATTGATAATCTTCTGCAAAACCTCATCAATATCTTCGCCTTTTGCCGACATTGTAATGGGTTGGATAACTTCCTCACCTGCCTTAATGGCGGAAAAAACAAAATTGGTCCCTCCGGCATCAAGTGTCAATACGCTTCTCTGGTCATCTTTGTACATAATCCTGTCCTTCATTTCATTTTCTGGCTACAAAAAAACGAAGAAATATCATTAATTTATAATTTAGCCGACTGAAAAATTGAAAATCATTAATTTAAAATCACACTAAGCTATTAAATCGTATGAAAAAGACTGTCACGAAACTGCTTTTTACATTGCTGACTGTACTGGCTTTCAGTTTGAAAGCTAGTTTTGCCACCACACCTCCCGATGAAGGCATGTGGCTTCCTATGTTTGTTGAGCGCCTCAACTATACCGATATGCAAAAAATGGGCCTTCAGCTCACACCCGAAGAGCTCTACAGCATCAATCATTCCAGCCTGAAAGACGCTATTGTTGGTCTGGCTGAGGGCAGTGCCCCTCGCGGATATTTCTGTACCGGCGAAATTGTTTCTTCCAAAGGTTTGATTTTCACCAACCACCACTGTGGTTATGGTTCTATTCAGGAACATAGCTCCGTAGAACACGATTATCTTACCGAAGGTTTCTGGGCCTACAGCCACGAAGAAGAGCTGCCAAACCCCGGCCTGACCGCTTCAACTTTGGTGCGTATGGAAGACGTAACAGACACCATTCTTTCTGCCCTTAATGATGAAATGACAGAAGACGAACGCAGTGAAAAAATTCAGGAAATTTCAAAAGGCATCGAAGAAAAAGCTGCTGAGGACGGAAAGTATAACCCGATCGTAAAAAGCTTTTTCGATGGAAATGAATTTTACCTCTTTGTTTATCAAACTTTTAAAGATGTTCGACTGGTAGGTGCCCCTCCATCGTCTATCGGAAAATACGGTGGCGATACCGATAACTGGATGTGGCCACGCCATACCGGCGATTTCAGTATTTTCCGCGTTTATGCCGATAAGGACGGAAATCCTGCTGAATATTCAGAAGATAATGTGCCGCTCAAGCCAAAACACCACCTCCCGGTTTCGATTAAAGGTGTTGAAAAAGATGATTTCGCGATGATCTGGGGCTTCCCCGGAGGAACAGACCGCTACCTCACTTCCTTTGGAGTGGAATATGCCATCGAAAAAAACAACCCAACCGTGGTTGATATCCGTGATAAAAAACTTGAAATCATGCGCGAAGACATGAATGCCGATAAGGCCATCAAAATCATGTATTCTTCAAAATATGCAAGTACCGCCAATTACTGGAAATATTTTATCGGCCAAACTAAAGGACTGAAACGCCTGAAGGTTTTTGAAAAGAAACAAGCCATCGAAAAGGAATTCACGGATTGGGTGAAAAAAGATGCCGAACGCGAAAAGAAATATGGCAATGCCCTGAACCTCATTAAAGAAGGTTACGAAAAAATGGAAAAATATGCTATGGTTTCCACCTATCTGAACGAAGCCGTTTTCCAGGGCCCGGAAATTATTTATTACAGTTTTGGAGCGTTCAGCCTTTATTCGCAACTGAAAATGCAGGATAAAGCAAAAGGCAAAGAGAAAAAAGCATACGATGAAGATATTCAGGCTGCTGCAAAACAATTGCTCGAAGAAGCCCCCGAACATTTCAAAAACTTTAACCTCCCTACCGACCGCAAGCTTTTTGCTGCACTTCTGGAAATGTACTATACCGAAGTCCCAAAAGACCAGCAGTCTGAAATTTTCAGGAAATTTGAAAAGAAATTTAAAGGTGATTTCAATAAATGGGCTGATTATGTTTATGAAAAATCAGCATTTGCCAGCGAAGCAAACCTGAAAAAATTCGTTGAAAAACCATCACTGAAGAAGATGGAAAAAGATCCTGCTTTCGAAATTGCACTCAGTATGGTTTCCAGTATCCGTAAGGTGTATCAGGAAGTTGGCGAAATTGAAAGCAATTACATTGGCAAAGGAAACCGCCTTTTTGTTGCCGGCCTAATGGAAATGAACCCGGATAAAAAATATTATCCCAATGCCAACTCTACTTTGCGCATGACTTACGGTAAAGTACTGGATTATTATCCTGCCGATGCGGTTCATTATGATTTTGTAACCACACTTTCGGGCGTTATGGAAAAAGAAGATCCGGACAATATGGAATTCGTGGTTCATGAAAAACTGAAAGAACTTTGGACAAGCAAGGACTTTGGCCGTTACGGATCCAAAATCAACGGTAAAGACGAAATTGTTACTTGTTTCCTTTCTACCAACGACATCACCGGAGGCAACTCGGGCAGCCCTGTAATGAATGCCAATGGCGAACTGATCGGCATTGCTTTTGATGGAAACTGGGAAGCCATGAGCGGCGATATCGCCTTTGAAACAGAACTGCAACGTACCATCAACGTGGATGTGCGCTACGTTCTTTTCATCATCGATAAATTTGCCGGAGCGCAAAACCTTATTGATGAGCTTGATATTGTAGAATAAAATACATCAGCGATCATACAAAAAAGCCGGATTAAAAGTCCGGCTTTTTTTATGTTGTTTTCTTTAAAAATTGGCATGAAGCTTGTATATTTGGCGTAGCCTAATAATTGAAATTTAAACCTTGAAAAAATATACGTATGAAACGTTTACTGAACTTTGGTATGATCATCATGGCTATTGCCCTGATCACGGCATGCAACCCACGAAAAGTAACACGCGTCAGTGAAGACACAACGATTGATCTCAGCGGTCGCTGGAACGATGTGGATTCGCGCGAAACAGCACAAAAAATGATTTCTCAAGCTTTAGGCGGTGATTGGTTAATTGATTTTGACCGCCAGCATCCCGGTAAAAAACCCGTAGTTATTGCCGGCTTTGTTAAGAACAAAACAAATGAGCACATTGATGCGGAAACATTTGTGAAAGACCTGGAAAGGGCATTTATTAAATCCAATCAGGTGCGCGTAGTGCAGGGCGGCCAAAAACGAGAAGAAATCCGTGGTGAACGTGCCGACCAGCAAGACTATTCATCACAGGAAACCATGAAAAAATGGGGGCGCGAAATTGGTGCCGACTTTATGCTTCAGGGCGATATCGCTCAAATTGTTGACAGCTACAAAGATGAAAAAGTAAACTTCTATCAGGTTAACCTTGAGCTTACCAATATCGAAACAAACGAAATTGTTTGGATTGGCGAAAGCAAAATCAAGAAATACATCAATAAATAGTTTATAGCATAAGCGGGAAAACAGTTTGTATATCAGCTCTGTTTTCCCGCCTTTTTTCATGTCATCATCCTAAAAGCACCCGCAAATGCGTAAATTCATTAGCCTGATTTTTATTGCAACTCTGTTCTCTGGTTGCGCTACTTATTACCAAAAAAACCAAAAATTTCAGGAGATGGTGCAAAAAGGAGAACTTGAAAAAGCACAAAAGTATATTAGCCGCGACTCCACTAAAGCGGTTAAAGGAAAAGACCGCGTGCTGTATTTTTTTAAAGCCGGCTGGCTGGATTATATGACGGCAGATTATCAAAAAAGCACGGACTGGTTTCAGCAGGCAGACTTTTACATTGAAGATTATCAGAAAAATGTGGGCTCCGAAGCGCTCGCACTCATTACCAATCCAATGGTAAAGCCCTATAAACCTGAGGATATTGAAAACGTGATGACAAATTATTATAAAGCGATGGACTTTATGATGATGGGCAAGCGTGATGCGGCCTTGGTGGAAGCACGAAAAATCACCCAAAAACTTTATGCTTTAAACGACAAATACAAAAAGCATAAAAACAAATATTCTGATGATGCTTTTGCCCATGTACTGATTGGTTTATTGTATGATGCTGATAATGATTATAACAACGCCTTTATCGCCTACCGTAATGCCGTAAAAGTATATGACAGCCTTTATGAGCCGGTTTTTGGTATCAGCACGCCCGAACAGCTCAAGCATGACCTGCTGCGCACTGCCTACTTAACGGGCTTTCAGGACCAGGTCGATTTTTATGAAAGGAAATTTGATATGAAATACCATCATCAGAAAAATGATGGCGGCGCATTGGTGCTGTTTTGGGCGAATGGTTTTGGCCCGGTGAAAGGCGAATGGAGCATCAATTTTTCAGTAGTTAAAGGCAGTGGTGGCTGGGTTACTTTTGCCAATGATGAATATGGCCTCAGCTTTCCGTTTTTCATAGGCGATTGGTCATCCGGAAAGCAAAGCGAGTTTTCAGATCTCAGCTTTTTGCGGGTAGCCTTTCCAAAATATTTAGAACGAAAACCGGTTTATCATAGTGCAATATTGAGAAACGGGGCCGAAAACTATCCCCTCGAAATGGCCGAAAACATCAATGCCATCAGTTTTAAAACCTTAAACGACCGTATGTTGCGCGAAATGGGGAATTCATTGCTGCGTCTGGCCACAAAAAAAATCGTTGAGGGCGCCGTGCGCGATCAGGACAAAAACATTGGAGCAATTGTAGGCATTATCAATGCCGTAACCGAAAAAGCCGACACCCGCAATTGGCAAACCCTGCCCTATTCCATCAGTTATACGCGCATCCCTCTTTCTGAGGGAACACATCAGCTCCAATTGGAAACAAAATCCAAAACGCAGAGCAGTGAGCATCCGCTTAATGTTACCATTCAAAAAGGACAAACCCTTTTCCGCAGCTTCCGCAGCTTAGAAACCTATCCGGTTCAGGAAAACCCATAAAAAAAGGAGCGCATTGCGCTCCAGAAACCTTCTTAATATCAATTAAATAGCTATAAACTTCGGTTTAATGTCGATAGTAAATTTTACTCACAATTTTCCATCCGTCGCTGAATTTATAAAGTGACAAATAATCCGTGAAAATTTTCTTTTTGTTTTTATAAAGCTCAATCTTTGCACAGGCAGCACTTCCGGTTATATCAATATTCACAAATTCCACACGTACAATTTTATCTGCCGGCGGAGGCCCGGGGTTTCGCTCCTTTGCCTTTTCGGCATAAACAATCCATTTATCAATGGGAAGCTTGGTCAATGCATCGTTTTTTAATCCCAGAAGATTAAAATCAGGATGAAATCCGTCCTTTGTTTTCTGAAGGTCGCCTTTGTTTTGAAGCCCGTCAACATAGGCTTCCTGTATTACTTTTTTAATCGCATACTCATCACTTCCCTGAGCTGCAAGGAAAAATGGAAAGGCCAATAATGAAAAAAAAATAATAAACTTTTTCATGATGAAATTTTATTGAGGGTTATGCTCTATGCTTCTCCGGAAAGTAAGTGGAATATTATTTTCATTGGGCGCGCCAACCTCTACAAGCTCCCAGTCTTTATCATATTCCTCAATTTTATGACGCAATACCGTCACCTTATCTTTTGGCGGCACACCATTTCCTTCCCAGTCAATCAATTCTACACGATATTGCAGGGTCTTTTTGCGCCCATCTATGCGAACATCAATTTCCACATTCTGTTCGGCATCTACATCGGGGATTAAAATAACAACTTCTCTCATATTCCAGGTTTTCTACAAATTAATTTAAAAAGCGTGCCAAACAATACAAGTTATTGTTATTCAATATAATATAGATGAACGACCTTCTGTTTTCCGGTATTTATGTTCATTCAGGCACACGAATTGTCCGTTTGCGTACAGAAGCCCTCAAAATGCCCCTATCTTTTATTCCACAGCTTTACGTACCGCAGCAAAAAGGTTCAAAACAAAAATATACTTGCTTATGAAGATTTTTTATATAAATTTGTTTAGCAAAATACTGCTGAAAATCTATGAATCATTTTTGTAAAACTTTCGTTTTTGTACATATTTATATACGATATATTATTGTATATAAATGGATTAAACCTAAAATGACGTTCAAATTCAATAATAATTATCATGAAAAATAATTCTTACTATAAGGCATTGGGTACAATTACCATCATAATTGTTTATGCTATAATGTACACCTCATGTATGAACACAAATACAACATCAAACCCAACAGAATTGGAAAAACTCTCAGGAAAAGAACTGGGCATTCCGCAAAAATTGCCAGCCTTTGATCCACAATCGGATGTGCCGCCTGCTCCTGATTACTCAAAAGCTGAGAGCTGGCTTCCTTTGCCGGATTTCTACAGCAAGGAAAAACAACCGGTTGATGTATTTTGGGTCTATCCCACTATACTTTCTGATGATTCGACCTATTTAATGGATACAGAAAACCAGACTTTACGTGCAGAAGCAAACTGGACACTGGTTTCGCAGGCGAGTATTTTTGATGGTCTGGCCAATGTTTATGCACCCTACTACCGCCAAAACAATGTGAAAATCAATCCCATTATGCTCACCGAAGCGCGCCCGGTTTTTAATCTGGGGCAAAACGACCTCATCCGTGCTTTTGAATATTTCCTGAAGCACTTCAATAAAGGCGAACGTCCCATTATTCTGGCGGCACACAGTCAGGGTTCGGTGCGCACACTGGAGCTGGCAAAGGCCGGTGAGCTTCTTTGCGGTGATGCGGAATCTATCAAAAACATAATTGCTGCCTACATCATCGGGTACTCTATTACGCCCGAAGACCTGAAGGCTAACCCTTTGATCAGGATCAGTCAAAATGCGGATGAAACCTCTTGTTTTATCACTTACAATAGCATTTCCGATGAACCCGGCAAAGAAAAACAAGGCCCGACGATTCGCGAAGGCTCTTATGTTGTCAATCCGCTTTCGTGGAAAACCGATACCTGCTTTGCCCCCGCTTCTGAAAATCTGGGTGCCGTTTTTTATCATAAAGAAAATCCCGGCCAACCCACGCGCTATCCGCATTTTGCCGCGGCACAGAAAAAAGGCAATGCCCTGGTAGTAACCGACATCACAAATCCTGATGAGCTTCCCGTTTCCAGTGTTACTTTCCCGAAAGGGATATATCACATTTTTGATTATGCTATTTTTTATGATAACCTAAAGCAAAACGCGAAAACCCGAATAGATACTTATTTTAACCAACCTAAATAAAAGCAAAATGATCAACAAAAAACGAAGTACACGAAAGCTTATCCTTATAAGCGGGCTGATATTACTGAGCCTTTCCCTTTTTACCTTTCCCCTGACGGGATGTGGCGATGATGAAGAGGACGAACAGCAGGAAGAAGATACCGGCTTGAACTACAGCGAAGGCATTACCTGGCTTGCTCAGCCCGACATTACCAAATCCGTGGATGTTTTTTATGTGTATCCAACCGTAAGTTCCAACGAAAGCGGTGCCATGGACATTTATGACGATGCAGAACGCGCCCTGGCAGAAGGGATTTTCAAAGCACAGGCCAGCGTTTTTCAAGGCAGCGCCAATGTTTTTGCTCCTTTTTACAGGCAGATGTCCACCAATGTGCAAATGCCCGAAGGCGGACTGGCAACCGATACCAAAGAATTTAAACAAGGGGCCGTTGATGTGCAGGATGCCTTTGAATATTATATCACAAAGATTAATCCCGGCAGGCCATTTATTATTGCAGGCCACAGCCAGGGCACTATGGCGCTAATTGAACTGATTAAAAATCGTTTTGGCAACGATCAGGCTTTACGCGACAGAATGGTAGCCGCCTATCTCATAGGTTATACGGTTACAGATTCCGACCTGCAACTGGCCGGGCTTGCCGCAGCGCAGGGAGCTGACGACATTGGTGTTGTTATTACCTATAACACACAGTCCACAACCTCTGAAGGCGGCCCGATGCTTATGTCCGGAGCACATTGCATCAATCCGCTCAACTGGAAAACGGATGACACGCCGGCAGATTCACTGCAAAACCTCGGCGCACGCTTTTATAATGACGAAACCGGGGAACTAATCCGCGAAATCCCGAATTATTGTGGTGCGCAGATCCAAATTATTCCGGAGGATAAAACAGCCCTGACAACAAATATTGTTGACACACTGGTAATCGGGCCATACAGTCCCGGTGTTTATCACCGTTTTGACTATGCTTTCTGGTACCGCAACCTGGAACTTAATGTTGCGACAAGAGTTGAAGCTTATTTAAGCAGGAAATAATCAGGTTACATATAACCCATTAAGAGCATAGCAAATTTTTCTGCTGTGCTTTTTTTTGTGCTCAAAAAGCCATTGCATTAAATTTTTTGTAATTTTGGTACTCAAATACCAGATAATATCCTTATGTCGCAAAAATCAGAAAAAAAAGCCTTTTGGGAATACCCATGGAAACTGGGCGAAAGTTTCACCATTGCTTTCACCATTTTGTTTATGGGCTTCATTCTTGAGTATTTGAGCCCCGGAACCGGGCCTGTAATGCCGCGCTGGCCCATGAACCTGTATATTATATTATCGTTTACAGCACTAACTTTCGTGGCCTGGTTTGGCTTCAAAAATTCGTCTTTCATAAAATGGATATCAGGCACCTCCGCAGCGATTTCTGCTATTTCCGTGATAACATTCCTGATATTAATTATGGGGTTTATTTCACAGGGCGGTGGTGATCCAAACTCATTAAGCGGGAAGCTGGGATTGCATGATGTTACTTCGGGCTGGCCATATTTTTTGGTTTCTTTTTACCTGCTTTTGGTTTTGTCATTTGCCATCTGGCGACGCCTTCTGCCCTTCTCTTTGAAAAACCTTGCCTTTTTCCTCAATCATGCCGGGCTGTTTATGATGCTTATTGCCGCTTCAATGGGATCTGCCGATGTAGAAAAGCGAAATATGCGCCTGCTGGAAGGCCGTGCAGAATTTAATACCGTAGATGATTTTGGAAATGTACATCAAATGCCTTTTGCTATAAAGCTTATCGATTTTAAAATTGAAGAGTACCCGCCAAAAATTGGTTTGATGGACAAAAGCACATCAACATTTCTGATGGACAAGGATGGGATGCTTCCCGAAGTCTATGACGGGCTCGTTTTTCAATCCGGAGACTGGGAAATTTGCGTATCAAAATATCTACCCCTTGCAGCACCAGACAGTTTAGGCTTTATACCCAGCAACGAAATGGGCGCAGTACCCGCGCTTTTTGTAATGGCTGAAAATAAAATAAACCAGAAAAAAGCAAAAGGTTGGGTAAGCAATGGCAGTTTCAACCAAAAGCCGGTATATCTCCATTTATCCGGTCAGGAAGCCGTGGTTTTAAGCATAGCCGCTCCAAAGGAATTCAGCTCTGATATACGTTTTTTCCGGTCTATGGACGATTATGAAGACTTCACCATTAAAGTAAATCAACCAGTATCCATCGCCGGCTGGGATATCTACCAAATTGGTTATAACGAAAAAATGGGGCGTTGGTCGCAGATCAGCATTTTACAAATGGTAAGGGATCCCTGGCTGCCCGCCGTTTATACAGGAATTTTTATGGTTCTGCTGGGCTCTGTTTACCTGGTTTGGATGGGCAAAAACAAAAAACAATCAAAATGAACTGGATAAATTTCAACACTTTCGCCATATTGAGCACAGCACTTTGGATTGTTGCTTTGCTTCTGGAATATTTTGGAAAAGGATCTAAAAATAAATGGTTAAGCGGAACTTTTTTGCTTGCCGGAATGATCCTGCTGCTGATATTTACCACAGGATTATGGATCAGCCTCGAGCGCCCGCCATTCCGCACTTTGGGCGAAACACGTTTATGGTATTCTGTTTTTATCGCAGCAACAGGCATCGTGCTATATTATCGATGGAAATTAAAATGGCTGCTGGCCTACACCATTCTTATGGCCATTCTTTTCCTGATAATCAATATGCTGAAACCGGATACTTTTGACAAAAGCCTGATGCCGGCGCTGCAAAGCCCTTGGTTCATACCCCATGTAATCGTTTATATTATTGGATATGCTTTTCTGGCTGTCAGTTCACTCATCGGGCTTAAAGGACTATACCTGCATTACAAAGGCAAAGACAGCTCTGACAGCCTTTTGCTGGCCGACAATATCGTGTACATTGGTTTTGCCTTCTTAACCTTCGGCCTTTTGTTTGGAGCACTATGGGCCAAAGAAGCCTGGGGACATTACTGGACCTGGGACCCCAAAGAAACCTGGGCTTTCCTCACCTGGATGACCTATCTTTTGTACATTCATTTCAGAATAAACAAGAAAAAGCACAATATTGCTGCACTTTATGTTTTGGCATTCTCATTTGCCATATTGTTGATTTGCTGGTTCGGCGTTAACTACCTCCCTTCAGCTCAAAACAGTGTTCATGTATATGGCAGTTGATTCCGAGCTATAGCATTCATTTATATCATTTCAACAGTTATTAGGCTAAATCCCTAATCTATTGTTATTTAAATCGCGTATAAATTAAGTATTCTTCTTCCTAAATGCTTGAATAATTCAGAATAATCTATATTTTTGTTATTGGGTATTTGAATACTTATATATTTAAAAAACAAGAGCATAACAGACGCATTATGAAAAAAGAACATTTATTCAGACTATTGCTTATTGCAGCAATCTTACTTCCGGCAATGGGAATTGCACAGGAGGTAACCATAAGCGGTGAACTGCGCCCACGCTTCGAGATGAGGCATGGTTATAAAACACTTGCTCCCGATGATATCGATCCTGCGGCATTCGTTTCGCAGCGTACCCGCCTGAACGCATTTTATAAAAATGAAAATTTCCGCCTGGGTTTGGTTATTCAGGATGTTCGTGTATGGGGCGATGTGCCGCAGCTCAATAATTCAGATGTTTATGGCCCTGCCATTCATGAAGCATGGGGTGAAGCCTTCATCAGCCAAAAACTTTCGGTAAAGGTCGGTCGGCAGGAGATTATCTATGACGACCAGCGTATTTTTGGTAGCGTAGGCTGGGCTCAGCAGGCACGTAGCCATGATGCGGCAATAATAAAATACATGCCTTCTGAAAAGCACCGGATTGATGTAGGTTTGGCCTACAATAACAATGGCGAAAGCCTTTTTAAACAAGACTATACGGTAAACAGTTATAAGCGTTTTGCTTATTTATGGTATCATGGAAATTTCAATAAAATCGGGCTCAGCTTTCTGGCATTAAACAATGGCATGGCATATCAGGCCGATAGCCTTACACAAAAGGTTGCCTGTAGCCAAACTGTTGGTCCACGTTTAACTTATAAAGACGGAGCCATAAGCGCGAATGCAGCTTTTTATGCCCAGATGGGAAAAAATAAATCAAACCGTGAGCTTTCCGCCATGTATTTTGGTGCAGGCATCAACTTTAATGTCAACGACAAATTCAGTTTAGGTATTGGTGGTGAATATCTTTCCGGAACCAGTTCAAAAGACCAGGCAGATGCCTCCGCCGATGATAAATCATTCACTCCACTTTATGGAACAAACCATAAATTCAATGGCTGGATGGATTATTTCTATGTAGGCAACTATTCAGGCAGCAATGGCTTAATCGATATAAATCTTCCTTTAAGCTTGAAAATCAACAAAATTAGTTTTAAATTAGTACCGCATTATTTTATGGTGGCTGCTGATTTGGCAATAATGGAGGAAGAGGACAATTGGAAGTCAATGGACAGTGGACTCGGAACAGAGATAGATTTCTCCATGACTTATGCTGCTTCAAAAACGATGGTGTTCAGTGCCGGTTATTCGCAGATGTTTGCCACAGAAAGCATGCAGGCCATCAAAGGCGGAAACCATGAAAACTCCAACAACTGGGCATGGGTGATGATCACTTTCAAGCCTACATTTTTTAAGAGCGCAAATCAATAAATGCAAAACCTTATAAAGCTGTTGTTATGAAAAGCATCTTCAAAAAAATCCTGCCTCCTCCGGCCTGGCAAAAGCCTGTAGCTGTATTGGTGGGCGCTTTTTTTGGTCTGGGCTTTTTCGTGTTTTACATCAGTAATGCTGCATCTTACCTTTCCGATCAACCCGAAACCTGTATCAACTGCCACGTGATGAACCCGCAGTATGCCACATGGTTTCACAGTTCCCATCGCGAAAGGGCTACTTGCAACGACTGTCATGTACCACACGACAATGCTGTTGAGAAATATTATTTTAAGGCTCAGGATGGCATGCGCCATGCGACCATGTTTACATTACGCAAGGAGCCTCAGGTAATACAGATCAAAGAAGCCGGAAAAGCAGTTGTGCAGGAAAACTGCCTGCGCTGCCACAGTGCCGTGGTTACGGATACTGATATGCTCGCAAAAACGGAGAGTTTCCACCAATTCCGTACCGACCGGCAATGCTGGGACTGCCACCGGGAAGTACCACATGGAAGAGTCAATTCACTTTCGTCCGTGCCCAATGCACGCATCCCTGAAACACGGGTAGAAATCCCCGAATGGATCAAAAAAATTACACAAAACAAAAAATAAAACAAGATGGCAAAGAAAAAAAGTTCACTCACGAATTGGTTGCTTTTCATTGTGACCATGGTTATTGTTTTCTTCCTCGGTTTGCTGGCTTCTTCCATCACAGAGCGCCGTGCCGAAAAAGATTATGTTTATAAACCAGAAGTAATCATCGACGATTGGGATCCCAGGAACGAAGTCTGGGGCAAAAATTCACCCAAAGAATACGAAAGTTGGGCAAGAACAGCAGATACATCATTCCGCAGCAAATACAATGGCAGTGCCATGATTGATATGCTGGAAGTAGATCCAAGACTTGTTGTTTTATGGGCCGGATATGGTTTTGCCAAAGACTACAATCAGGGTCGCGGCCACAAATACGCTATTGAAGACCTGAGAAACACATTACGTACCGGTGGCCCTACAGGCCCCGATGACGGGCCAATGCCAACTACCTGCTGGACTTGTAAATCTCCGGATGTGCCACGCGTAATGAATGCCGATGGAATAACCGAATATTATACCGGAAAATGGTCGCGTCTGGGCCCTGAAATTGTAAATCCGATTGGCTGCGCCGATTGCCACAATAACGAAACCATGGAACTTCAAATCAGCCGACCCGCGCTTATTGAAGCCTTCCAAAGGCAAGGGAAAGATATCTCATCATTTACCCACAATGAAATGCGTTCTTTGGTTTGTGCACAATGCCATGTTGAGTACTATTTCGATAAAAAACGTCCCGGCTCTGAAGGTTCGGCTTACCTCACTTTCCCCTGGGATAAAGGAATGAGTGTAGAAGACATGGAAGAGTATTATGATAATCTGGAATTTAAAGACTGGACACATGCCATCAGCAAAGCGCCCATGCTCAAAGCACAACATCCGGGTTATGAAGTACACCTTACCGGAGTTCATGCTGAGCGTGGTGTAAGTTGCGCCGATTGTCATATGCCGTATATGTCGGAAGGGGGCCAGAAATTTACAGACCATCACATCCAAAGCCCGCTCAATAATGTTGAAAATTCATGTCAGGTTTGCCATCGTGAAAAAACAGCTCAGCTCATTGAGGATGTTTTTGAGCGTCAGGATAAGATCATTGAAAACCGCGACAAACTGGAAGAGCTGATCGTTCGTGCCCATGTTGAAGCCGGAGAAGCCTGGAAACTCGGAGCAACGGAAGAGCAAATGAAAGGCATCCTTCAGGATATACGCCATGCGCAATGGCGCTGGGATTATGCTGCAGCATCACATGGAGGTTCTTTCCACTCGCCGGTTGAAATTGGCAGGGTGATTTCTACAGGAATTACCATTGCACAGGAAGGCCGCATCAAGCTGGCCCGCCTGCTGAGCAAATTGGGAATGAACGAAGAAATTCCCTATCCGGATATTTCTACCAAAGCAAAAGCTCAGGAATTTATCGGTTTACCCATGGAAAAACTGAAAGAAGAGAAAAAGAAATTTAAGGAAAATCTGGTTCCAAAATGGGACAAAGAAGCCGGAGAGCGTGAGTCAAAAATGGAAATCCGCTACACTTCAACTGTAGAATAAACGATTCCAATACATCAATTAGGAAGAGCTTTTCCCCCTTTCCGGGAAAGCTCTTTTTTTATTCCGGAAAAAACAGCTCAATTTCTTTTTTACTAACATATTGCTTTTTAAAATTCGCCTGGCTTTTTTCGTACAATGCACCTGCAAATTTTCGGGCGTTCACCGGGCAGTATTCAATACAACGGGCGCAGGAAATGCAAAGATCTGCATGAGTGTTTTTTGCATCGGCGGGATCAATCGCTGCTGTTGGACACAAGCAGGCGCATAATCCGCACTGTGTGCAACAATCATCAGTTTCCGGGATAAAGGGCGCACGCCGGATTTCACCAAAAGGGATATTACCCGGCAAATTGATATGATGGTGTTTATTTCCTTTTATCAATTTCAGGCTTTCTTCGCCAAAGTTCCTCGCTTGCTCCATGTCTGCCCTGTTGGGCCGGTTTGCTGCCACATCAGGGAAAATGGAATGGCGCGCAATAAAAGCAGCAGCGCTGATTTCAGCAAAACCGCTTTTTCTGCATATTTGACTCAGCTCCAGAAGCGTATCTTCCCAGGCACGGTTACCATACACACAAACCAAAATACAAGCAGCGTCATTTGCTTCTATTTCCGATAAATAATGCGCTGCCAAAACCGGTACACGACCTGAATAGGAAGGGACACCAACCACTGCAACATCAGCATCATCCAACAAAATCTCTTCTTTCAGTCCCTGTGTGATATCGTGGGCAACAAAACCGGCAGATATTCCTTCGGCCACTTTTTCGACAATTTTCTTAGTAGATCCTGCCGGACTAAAATAAATCGCGTGAACGCTCATACCGCATAAAATTCATTTGAAAAAAAAGAGCTATTCCAAAAGAACAGCTCTGTATATTTTATAGAAAAAATGTTCTTATTTGATCAGGAAGGGGAACTTATTAAAATTCTTCAGGGCAATCCCCGTTCCGCGGGCTACAGCACGCAAAGGATCTTCGGCAACATGTACAGGAAGTTTGGTGCGCTGCGAAATCCGTTTGTCCAAGCCGCGGAGCAATGCACCTCCACCTGCAAGGTAAATCCCTGTACGGTAGATGTCTGCAGAAAGTTCCGGTGGTGTTTCCTCCAGTGCATGAATTACCGCCATTTCGATTTTGGAAATGGATTTATCGAGGCAATGTGCAATTTCGGCATAATTTACGGTAACCTCTTTTGGGATGCCTGTAAGCATATCGCGGCCATGAACGGCATAATCCTGTGGCGGGTTTTCCAGGTCGTGAATTGCGGCGCCAACCTCAATTTTGATGCGTTCGGAAGTGCGCTCACCAATATTGATATTGTGTTGCTTTTTCATGTATTCCTCGATGTCGGCATTGAATTCATCTCCGGCAATACGGATGGATTCATTATTTACAATACCACCCAGTGCAATCACAGCAATTTCGCTGGTGCCGCCCCCGATATCAATAATCATGTTTCCGGTAGGTTCCAGCACGTCGATGCCAATACCGATTGCAGCGGCCATAGGCTCATGGATCAGCTTCACCTCCTTGGCTCCGGCCTGTTCTGCCGAATCCTTCACGGCACGTTCCTCCACTTCGGTAATGCCCGATGGGATACAAATTACCATTTTGAGCGAAGAAGGAATCATAGATTTATTGAGTCCCAGACCCTTAATAAATTCGCGGAGCATATATTCCGATGATTGAAAATCGGCAATTACGCCATCACGCAAGGGGCGGATGGTTTTAATGTCTTCGTGTGTTTTTCCATGCATCATCATGGCACGCTTGCCCACAGCCATAATTTTACCTGTGCTGCGCTGAAGGGCAACAATGCTGGGCTCATCCACCACAACTTTGTCGTTATAGATTATGATCGTATTGGCTGTACCCAGATCGATCGCAATTTCTTTAGTTAAAAATGAAAATAATCCCATTTTGTTTTGCTTTAATGTTTAAAATGCCTGATACCTGTTAACACCATAGCCATTTGATTTTCATCGCAATAAGCAATGCTGTCTTTATCGCGGATGGAACCTCCGGGCTGAACAACTGCGTTCACTCCGGCTTTATGGGCAATCTCCACCGAATCGGCAAAGGGGAAGAACGCATCGGAAGCCATGACCGCACCCTCAAGATTCAGCTCAAAGTTACGTGCTTTTTCAATAGCATGCTTCAAAGCATCCACCCTTGATGTTTGTCCGGTGCCGCTACCAATCAGTTGTTTGTTGTTAACCAGCACAATAGCATTGCTTTTTGTGTGTTTCACAATTTTATTGGCAAACAGAAGGTCGGCTGTCTGACGTTCATCCGGAGCTGTTTTTGTGGCTATTTGAAGGTCTGCTTCGCTTTCCTGTTTCATATCTTTATCCTGACAAAGAACACCGTTCAAAACTTTTCGGTATTGCATGGGTGCGAAATCATAAGAATTCTTTTTCAGGATGATGCGGTTTTTCTTGCTTTTGAGGATTTCCAGTGCTTTTTCGTCATAATCCGGAGCAAGGATAATCTCAAAGAAAATTTTATTCACGGCTTCTGCTGTGGCTTCATCAATGGCTTTGTTGGCAATAAGCACCCCGCCGTAAGCGGATAGCGGATCTCCGGCCAGAGCATCATCCCAGGCTTCTTTCAGGCTGGCACGGCTGGCCAGGCCGCAGGCATTATTGTGTTTTAAAACCGCAAAAGTGGGTTCTTCATCAAATTCACTGATCAGGGCAATGGCGGCATCAATATCAATGATGTTGTTATAGCTGATCGCTTTGCCATGCAACTGTTCAAAAACTTCATCCAAATTGCCGTAGAAAACGCCTTTCTGATGTGGGTTTTCGCCATAGCGCAGCACATTGGGCTGATTGTGGCTTTCGCGGAAAGCAGGAATATTGCCATCCTTGTTGAAATATCCAAAAATTGCGCTATCGTAATGCGAAGAAACAGCAAAAGCTTTGGCAGCAAGCGCCTTACGATCTTCGATGCTGGTTTCGCCTTTTTGTTCTTTCAGGATGCGGATCAATTCGTCGTATTCATTGGCAGAAGGCACAATGGCAACATCTTTGAAATTTTTGGCGGCAGCGCGGATGAGGCTGATCCCGCCAATATCAATTTTTTCGATGATTGCCTGCTCTTCGGCGCCCGATGCCAGTGTTTGCTCAAAAGGATAGAGATCAACAACAACCAGGTCAATTTCGGGAATCTGATATTCCTGCATTTCTTTTTGGTCGGATTCCAGTTCGCGGCGGCTCAGAATTCCGCCAAACACCTTTGGATGCAGCGTTTTAACACGTCCGCCGAGAATGGAAGGATAATCGGTAAGGTCTTCAACTTTTAGGAGTTCAAGGTTTTCAATATTGAGATTTTCGATATAGTCATAGGTTCCTCCGGTGGAATACACCTTGGCATTAATGGCTGCCAGCTCCCGGCAAATTTCATCAATCCGGTCTTTATGAAATACCGAAATCAGAGCAGATTTAATTGTCTTTGTCATGAATGAAAATTTATTTTGTCCCGAATTATTCTAAATAAAATTTGGTTATGCAAATTACGCAAAACTAAATTCATAAGGCAAGAATGCTGCGATGAAAATACGTTTTATATGGCAGATTCTGTTATTTTTGTGCAAGCGGAAGCAAGGGCATCCGGAAATCACAGCAAATATCGCCTAAATTATGAACGCTCAATCAAAAAAAACATTGCTCATCCTGAAACTGCTACGGGAGAGCTATATATTTGCTATACAAGAAGTTATTGCGAATAAAGTACGTACAATTTTGTCTCTTTCGGGCATAACTATCGGCATTTTTTCTATTATTTCGGTATTTACGGTTTTTGATTCCCTGGAGATTTATATCAAAGACAGCCTATCCAAATTGGGCAATGAAATGCTTTACGTTCAAAAATGGCCCTGGATTATGGGCGACAATTACCCTTGGTGGAAGTTTGTTAACCGTCCATATCCTACGCAGGAAGAAGCAAAAAAAATCATGGAGCTTTCGCAAACTGCACAGGCAGTGGCATTTATGGCCGGAACAGGCAGGACATTATGGTATCAGGACAACAGCATTAAAAACGTTGCCGTTATGGCCGTATCATATGAATATAGCGATGTGCGCAGCATTGATATCGAAAAAGGACGGTATTTCACGCCCAACGAAGCCAAAAGCGGAAACAATGTAACCATTCTCGGAGCCGAAATATCCGAAAACCTGTTTGGCAAAGGCGTGGATCCGGTTGACAAAAACATAAAAATAGGCGGATTGTCCGCCAAAGTAATCGGTGTGCTCAAAAAAGAAGGGGAACTTCTGGGCGAAAATATGGACAAACAAATTTTGATCACAACCGGTTTCGGTGGGAACTTTATCAATTACCGCTACGATGGAACCATTATGGTGAGCCCAAAAGAAGGAATCCCGCAGCAGGAAATGAAAGATGAAATTACCGGCATCCTCCGCAATGTGCGTCGCTTAAGCCCAAAAGAAGAAAATAATTTTGCACTCAATGAAATTGGAATCATCACTCAGGGTTTTGAAGGATTTTTTGCCATTACCAATGCCATTGGTTGGTTTATCGGCGGCTTTTCACTACTTGTTGGCGGATTCGGTATTGCCAATATTATGTTTGTAAGTGTGAAAGAGCGCACCAATATTATCGGGATCCAAAAAGCACTCGGTGCAAAAAGATATTTCATTTTGCTGCAATTTTTGTTTGAAGCATTATTTTTGGCACTAATTGGCGGAATAATGGGACTATTGCTGATTTTCCTGATCACAGCAGCAATACGGCTTGCCTTTGATTTTCCGCTTATACTTACATTATATAATGTTCTTTTGGGCGTGCTGGTTTCTTCTGCCATTGGGATTGTTTCGGGGATTATTCCTGCGTATATAGCCTCAAGGCTCGATCCCGTAGAAGCAATACGATCAAATCAATAATCAGATAATCAATTATTTATAATATGTTTGGAAACATTCTTGAAAAAGCGCAGGAAGCGCAAAAGGAAATGAAAGAACGCCTGGGGCAAATCACGGTTACGGGAGATGCCGAAAGCGGAATGGTTACCGTAAATATGAGCGGAAACCGAAAGATCAAAGATCTCCACATCGCCACCGAGCTCCTCAACCCGGAGGATAAGGAAGGTTTGGAGGATCTGATTATCATGGCAGTACAAAGAGCCATCGATAAAGCCGATGCACTGCATGCCGAAGAAATGAAAAAAACAGCCAAAGGCATTATGCCTAATATTCCCGGACTGTTTTAAAAGTGGATGCAAAACTGTTGCAATTGAGTTGCCTGCATGTTTCAGAAGAGATGTGCAGGCTTCTTATTTCTTCTGCTGATGAAGAATGCAGCATTGAATACCAGTTTAAAACAAAGCAAATCCAGCTGCTGCAAAAAAATGCACTGGGATTATTTCTGGAACGCAATGCCGCTCAGTTGCGCAAAGTATTGAGCAACCGAAAAGGGAAAGCGCTGAAAGAAGGGTTCAACTTGAATTTTGTATTGCGCGATTTAAAAGACGTGCAGGCTTTCAATAATCCCGAAAACATTATTGTTTGGGACAATCGTGGGGGCTCCGCCATAATTTATCCTGTTTCCGAAGGTGATGCGGAATGCACCAGAATTTATACCGACGCCTGCTATCTGCCCGAAAGCGGTAAAGCCGGTATCGCCTTTATCATTCAATTAAAAAAAGGAGTACATCATTTTGCCAAACCCGTAGCGGCACATGAAAACTGTTTGAGCGAACTGCTGGCAGCCTTTCATGCGCTTGATACCTGTGATAGCGAAAAAATCCGCATCATCAGCGACAGCGTTTATGTGCGCAAAGGGCTTACCGAATGGATACCGAACTGGGAACTGAACAACTGGCTGACGGCCAATGGAAAACCGGCGCAAAACATTGCGGCTTGGAAAGCTTTTCAAAAAACAGCCGGCCGGCGCTATATTGAGTTTCAGTGGCTGAAAGGACATCGCGGCCAGGCGCAAAATCTGCTCTGCGATAAGATGGCGGACGAAGCTGCGCGGGATGGGAAAATCCATGGTTTTAAATCTTAACCGCCGAGACGCTGAGGAGCTGAGGTTCGCTGAGTTTTTTGTAGCAGGTTTTAGGGCTTTTCTTTACGTTTCCTTGTGTTTTTGTGCCTCTGCGGTAAAAAATCACCCCACAAAAAAACCACCCTTTTTCCTTGCTGCATTGGCCAAAGCATCCTTGCGCTCCAATTGTCGGTTTTCGTCTGCTTTTTCAAAAAGGGCTGTATTATTTTTTGCCGTGCTCCACAATGGTTCAAAAGCTCCATCATCGTATTTTTCCAAACATTTTGCTTTTACCAAAATAGCACTGATATTTCCCCGCAGCAGCTTTTCTTCTTCCGGATTTAATATGAGCCGGGCTTGTTTGGCGGTATGTTTAAAGGCTTCCTGATCCATATCAAACAATAATCCTTCCCAGCTCTTCGGCAATTGCTTTGCGGTATTCGTTGAGTAGGGTGATGTCTTTTAAAATCATAATCAATTCCTCATCGGACAAATTGCTGTTTTCTTTTAAAACGGCTTGCTTCTCCTGCAAACGGCTGTCGATCATTTTGAGTTTCAATGCAAAAAGCGGGTGTATCACGGCATCTTTCAGGTTATTCTCTTCTGTAGCTGTTATAATGTTATGCTTTTCCTTCCAGGAATCACTGATATTATATTGATCGCTGATAATATCAATTACATGGCTTTGGATTTCAGGCTTGCCAAGATAATCTGAACTTTCATTATCCGTGAAATCTTTAGAAGAAAGAATTTTACCTGTTTGAAAAAACACCAGCATTTCATCAAAAATGCTTTGTAAAACAGGATTGCGGAAGCGGTACTGATCGTTGTTTATTTCAGTCATAATGAAAGGGGCCACTTTCACCGGAATCTCCAGCTTTTCTCCTTTATCATCTTCTGCATCCACCACAATTTCCTTATCACCATAAAGCAACATCATCCGGATAAGCGAGCGTTCATTGATTTCGGTATTATCAGGTTTAAGATCCACGGCCTGCGGCTGTGTTTGCTGCTGCGGCTGTTCAAATGCACTTTCCGGTGGCGGCTGACTGCCTTGTTTTTGCAGCTCTTTTTTAAATTTCCCACGGCGGATTTTCTGTAATTCCTGCATCAGGACATTTTCGTCCATATCGAGCAGCGTAGAACACTGCCGGACAAAAAGCGTGCGGCTGATCCCATCAGGAACAAGCGCTACGGATTCGACCACATCGCGCATCATGGCGGCCAGTTTCACCGGATCATCGCCGGCATCTTCGCGGAGGATTTTCGTTTTAAAGGTGATGAAGTTGTCGCTGTTTTTCTCGATAAACGCACGTACCTCATCGGCGGTATGCTTTCGGGCAAAGGAATCCGGATCTTCGCCATCGGGGAAAAGCACGATTTTTACGTTCATGCCTTCGGCCAGGATCATATCAATGCCCCGGAAAGAAGCCTTAATGCCTGCAGGATCGCCATCATAAAGGATGCAAATGTTTTGTGTATAGCGTCTTATGAGTTTGATTTGGTTCGTTGTAAGCGAAGTGCCTGAAGAAGCCACTACATTCTCAATGCCGGCCTGGTGCAGGCTGATTACATCAGTATAACCTTCCACCAGCAGGCATTCTTCCTGCTTAACAATGGCAGAACGCGCCTGATAAATCCCGTAAAGGCTATCGCTCTTGATGTAAATATCCGACTCAGGGCTATTGATGTATTTGGCCTTGCTTTTGGCCTGATCGAGTATGCGACCACCAAAGGCAATGATGCGCCCTGAAAGGGAATAAACCGGGAAAATCACGCGGGCGCGGAAACGGTCGTAATGGCGGTTTTCCTTTACAATGGTAAGCCCGGCTTTCTCGAGAAAATCCAACTTTACCCCTTGATCCAATGCATGAGCTGTAAAAGAGTCCCAGTTTTCCGGGCTATAGCCCAGGCCAAATTTTTCGATGACCTCATTGCGGAAACCACGCTCCTTAAAATAGCTCAGGCCAATATTGCGGCCTTCATCCGTATTGTGCAGTTGCTTGATAAAAAATTTCTTTGCCAGCTCTGTGACATGATAAAGGCTTTCGCGCTCGTTGGCCTGCTCGATTTGCTCGGGGCTTTGTGCTTCTTCCTGTATTTCGATATTGTATTTGGAAGCCAGGTAGCGCAATGCCTCCGGGAAAGTCATATGCTCGTGCTTCATTACAAAGCCCACCGAATTGCCCGATTCGCCACAGCCAAAGCATTTAAAAATATTACGTGCCGGATTGACATTGAAGGAAGGCGTTTTCTCATTATGGAACGGGCAAAGCCCAATCAGGTTGGTGCCGCGTTTGCGCAGTTGCACAAAATCGCCCACAACTTCCTCAATGCGTGCTGCATCAATAATTTTATCTACGGTTTCCTTTGGAATCAATGGCTGAAATTTTAAACAAAAATAGGGATTTATTGGTATATGGCATTGCCCCTGATTAAACCTTTAAGCTCTACTCGAAACTTCCTGAACAAATTTAAAAAATACAATTTGGCTTCTTTCCTGCTTTATTCCTGCGTTAAATTTAGGTCAGATGTGAGGCATCTGAAGCCGAAGATATTTTGCCGATTTCAAGGCTTTAGCAACGAAGCAGATGGCCTGAAGTTAGGCAATGCAAAATGCAAACACAATCAATTTTAGAACATAAAAATAATAAACACATTATTATTAGCTACCTCCAGTATTTTGTTTGCATTTTCTAAAGGGCAGGCTATATACAATAATTGGAGAGGTTAAGCCAGATACAAATTTTTTTGGCCTAATTAAGACCAATTCTTAATTTTATTTCCCCATTTAATATTTATTTTCGCCACATATTTTGTGATGGGTATGGAATATACACTACTGGATTTTTTGACCCTTGCCGGATCCCTGGGATTATTTCTTTTTGGGATGAAACTGATGAGCGAAGCCCTTCAGAAAGTTGCGGGGAAAAAGCTGCGTAATTTTCTGGCAGCTATGACTTCAAACCGTTTTACGGGTGTGCTTACCGGTGTTCTGATCACGGCCATCATACAATCATCAAGCGCCACTACGGTTATGATTGTCAGCTTTGTTAATGCAGGGCTGCTTACCCTTGTTGAATCTGTTGGCGTTATTATGGGCGCCAATATCGGCACAACCGTTACTGCCTGGCTTATCAGCATACTTGGCTTTAAAGTTAAAATGAGCTTGCTGGCTTATCCGATTATTGGTATTGGTTTTCCTTTTCTGTTTTCAAAGAAGACAAGCAACCAGTCATGGGGTCAGGTACTTGTTGGATTTGCGATATTGTTTATCGGCCTTGAAAACCTGAAAGATAGCGTTCCGAATATTGGTGAAAACCCCGAAATACTTGAGTTTCTGAAGAATTTCACAGGAATGGGCCTGGCTTCAAATCTTTTATTTTTGCTGATCGGCACGCTTTTGACGGTAATCATACAATCATCCAGCGCTACTATGGCATTAACACTGGTTATGTGCAATAATGGCTGGATTGGCATTGAACCCGCTGCAGCCATGGTTCTGGGTGAAAATATCGGTACAACCATTACGGCAAATATCGCGGCAACGGTGGCAAACTCCACGGCGAAAAGGGCAGCACGTATTCATTTGCTTTTCAATGTAATCGGTGTAGGTTGGGTGCTCTCAATCATGTCGCTTTTCCTTGACGGGATTGTGGGAATAACCCAAAATATGACTGGAAAATCTGCATATACCTGTTTTGCTGCTGTTCCTATTGCCTTATCGTTTTTTCATACCAGCTTCAATATCCTGAACGTAATCCTGCAGATCGGATTTGTGAAATATTTGGTTAAGCTGGTTGAAAAGATGGTTCCGATCAAAGATGAAGAGGAGGAGTTTACACTGAAACACATCAAGATAGGAATGCTCAACACCAGTGAGCTATCGCTGATACAGGCAAAAAAAGAAATCCAGGACTATGCCCAGCAAACCAAAAAACTCTTCAGCCGCCTGCAAAATATGCTGTACGAAAAAAAAGACCGCGCTTTCAACAAGCAGTTTGACAAAGTAGATAATGGTGAAAACAAAAGCGATGATATGGAAGTGGCCATTGCAAAATACCTCACAAAAATATCGGAAAGCGGCTTGAGCAAAGCATCATCAAAAAGGATCAGCTCCATGCTGAAAATTATTGATGAAATCGAAAGTATGGGCGACTCCTGCCTGAATATAGCACGGGCAATGCAGCGTGGACGGAAAAAGAGTCAGAAGATTAGCCCGGATATGAAAGAAAACATTGAGAAAATGTTTCAACTCGTGGATGAGGCTTTTGAAATAATGATGGAAAACCTGGAAGAACATCATTACAAAGTTACCAAAACGCGGGCAAAAAAGATTGAATCAAAGATCAACGATTACCGCAACAAACTTAGAAACCAGCATGTCCATGACATTGAAAACGAGAAATATAACTACGGCGCCGGTACGCTTTACAAAGATATTTTCAGTGAATCCGAAAAACTAGCCGATCATATTTATGATGTTACTGTTTCTTTGGTAGAATCGGTTGAGTAACGTTTTTCTGTGGATAAAGCCCGATCGAAACACATCCCTCATTTTATCCGGTAAAATTTGCCCGAACAAAAACTTTGAGTAATTTTGTTACTCAGTTTGCAATGGTATGGGCTATGCGATATCAATATATCTCACAAGGAAAAAATCCCCCCGGGAGACTAATTTCTGTACTTTCAGATTATCTCAACAACTTAGACAAACCGTTTAAATACAGTTACTTAGTGCTATTTTTATGCGTTTGGATATTAAAAACCGAATTAGCGATATCAAGTGTATTATGCACGAATTAATCCAAATTGACATCAATTTCAAAATATTTTAATATCAGAAAATCAAAGAAATACAACAGGAGCAGTTTTCCCATGAGCAGACAATAATTATCTTTGCTGTGAGAAATACTCTAGTGGGATTGTTTAGCGCATAAAGCAAAAAACGGCACTGCTATTCAATAAAAACCGCAGAGAATTATTGCGGTTTAAAATGTTTTAAAACAATTAGTTAGGCAATAATTGCTGTGACTTACAAGGCGAAAGCATGCCTGTAGGGCCAGTACACAGAAAACAATGATGCGGCTGATAAACCCTGATTATATTTTGTCTGTTAGGGTTCGTTTGATCTGCGTGCTATAACAATCAAAGAAATTAAACATCAAATCATGAACAACATAAAATTACTCATTACCGGAGGGACAGGCTCATTTGGAAATGCCGTTCTTCACCGCTTTATCAATGATGATCGTTTTGCGGAAATCCGGATATTTTCGAGAGATGAAAAAAAACAGGACGATATGCGTAAACGCCTGAACAACCCTAAGGTGAAATTTTATATTGGTGATGTACGCGATCCAAAATCTGTGGAAATGGTGGTAAACGGTGTTGATTATATTTTTCATGCAGCAGCCTTGAAGCAGGTTCCGTCTTGTGAATTTTTCCCTGTAGAAGCCGTAAAAACCAACATCCTGGGAACAGATAATGTACTGGGTGCAGCGGAGCGCTATGGCGTAAAACGTGTTGTAGTTTTAAGCACGGATAAAGCAGCCTACCCCATCAACGCCATGGGAATGTCGAAAGCTTTGATGGAAAAAGTAATGATCGCCCGTTCACGAAACCTCGATGACAGCAAAACCGTTTTTTGTGGAACGCGCTACGGAAATGTAATGGCCTCGAGAGGTTCGGTTATTCCGCTCTTTATTGAGCAGATAAAATCCGGTAAAGACCTTACCATTACCGATCCGTCCATGACGCGCTTTATGATGACGCTGGAAGATGCCGTTGATTTGGTGCTTTATGCTTTTGAACACGGTGATAATGGTGATATTTTTGTGCAAAAAGCACCCGCAGCAACTATTGATGTTCTTGCAAAGGCGCTTCTGGAGCTTTACCAATCAGACAGTGAAATCAAGATCATAGGAACACGACATGGAGAAAAACTTTATGAAACTTTGGTGAACCGCGAAGATATGGTCAAAGCGCAGGATATGGGCAATTATTACCGCATTCCGGCCGACAACCGTGATTTGAACTACGAGCGCTATTTCAGCGAAGGCGTTGAAGACGTGACCCAATTTGAAGAATACCATTCGCACAATACCGACCGACTGGATATTGAAGGAATGAAAAAGCTGCTGCTCAAACTTCCTGAAATCCGACGTGATGTTATTGGAGAAAAGTAGGGAAGGAATTATAAGTTTCTGTCCATAATGTCCGATCTCAGCGTTATTCTTGGTATTGAAACCAGTCACTTGCTTTAGTAAGCTCCTTATTTTCAATACCAAGAATGCCTCGACCTCGAACATTCTGAACCAGAAACCCGACTTTATAGACGAACTCTAATTAGTGTCTGTCCACAGAGTCGGGTTTCTGAGCTAGAAAGTCCGATAACGAGGCTTGTGCAGCCCGAAAAAGCAGAGTTTACTGGGGTAAATGAGCATTTTTCGGGCAAGTCCCGTAGTTACGGGAAAGTTAGCGGACTTTATAGACGGAAACTAATTAGGTTGCACAGTGTAATACACAGATACACAGCGAAAAATAAATTATGATAAAGATAGGAATAACGGGACAAGCCGGGTTTATCGGCACGCATCTATTTAACACGCTCGGGCTATATCCCGGAAAATTTGATCGAATCCCTTTTGAGGATGATTACTATAAGGATGAGCAAAAGCTGAATGATTTCGTTTCAAAGTGCGATGTTATCGTTCATCTGGCAGCATTAAACCGCCATAAAAATCCGCGTGTAATTTTTAGTGCAAATATCCTTTTGGTAAAGAGCCTGATCAAAGCCTGTGAAGCGACAAAATCAAGGCCGCATATCATCTTTTCGTCCAGCACACAGGAAAAACTCAACAATCTATACGGAAAATCCAAAAAAGAAGGTAAGGAACTGTTGACGCAATGGGCAATCCGAAATAATGCCTCTTTCAGTGCTTTTGTAATACCGAATGTTTTTGGCCCCTTCGGACAGCCCTATTATAATTCCGTTGTTGCTACTTTTTGCCATCAGCTCACACACAATGAAAAACCTATTATCGAAAAAGATGCCGAATTAAAACTGATATATGTCGGCGAGCTTGTGCTGTATTTTATGCAAGTCATTGAAGATGTGCAAAAAATGGAATTAAAAGGTGAGCCCGTTCTTCAGCAGGTTGAAATCCCACATACAACGAAAACAAAAGTATCTGGCTTGCTTCAGGTTCTTGAATCGTTCCGTGAAGGATATTTCGGACGTGGCGAAATTCCCGACCTTAGCTCTCCGGCGACGCGCAATATGTGGAATACATTTCTTACATATATCGATTTCGATAAAATTTTCCCTTTCAAATTAAACGTTCATGCAGATGAGCGAGGCAGCTTTTCTGAAACGTTTCGGACAAATAGCGGCGGGCAAGGAAGTTTTTCCGTAACGGCTCCGGGTATCATACGCGGTAATCACTTTCATACACGTAAGACCGAGCGTTTTGCCGTAATAAAAGGAAAAGCCAAAATTGAATTCCGGAGAATTGGCACGGACAAGGTTTTTACATTTGAACTGGATGGCAAGCAACCTTCATTTGTTGATATGCCCGTGTGGTTTACCCACAATATTACAAATATCGGAGAAGAGGATCTCTATACCGTTTTCTGGATAAATGAACATTTTGATTCTAATAACCCGGACACCTATTTTGAAGAAGTTTAAGTTGCACCGAGTAACTCAGTGTAAAACACAGCGTAACACTGTGAAATAAAAAAATATGAAAACACTAAAAGTAATCACCGTAGTAGGCACACGCCCCGAGATCATCCGCCTTTCGCGCGTAATGGCCAAACTTGACGAATCCGAAGCCATTGAGCACATTACAGTTCATACCGGACAAAATTACGACTACGAACTCAATGAGATTTTTTATGAAGACCTCGGTGTCCGAAAACCCGATTATTTCCTCAATGCAGCGGGAAAAACGGCAACCGAAACTGTTGGCCGGATCCTGATCAATATTGAGCCCATCCTGGAAAAGGAAAAACCCGATGCATTTTTGGTTCTCGGCGATACCAACTCCTGCCTCTGTGCCATACCGGCCAAAAAGCGCCATATTCCAATCTTCCATATGGAAGCAGGAAACCGTTGCTTCGACCAAAGGGTGCCGGAGGAAACCAACCGCAAAATAGTCGATCATATTTCGGATATAAACCTGACCTATTCCTCAATAGCACGCGAATATCTTTTGCGCGAAGGCTTGCCGGCCGACCGTATTATAAAAACCGGCAGCCCCATGAAAGAGGTGTTGGATTATTATATGCCGCAGATAAAATCATCCGATGTTTTGAAACGCCTGAAACTCGAAAAAGGCAAATTCTTTGTAGTCTCCGCACATCGTGAAGAAAATATTAGCAGCGAAAAGAATTTTAAAGGCTTAATTGACTCCCTGAACCTGATTGCTGAGAAATATAATTTTCCGATTATCGTCAGCACACATCCACGTACGCGCAAAAAATTGGAAGGCTTAGTTACACAGAGTCGCAAGGAGGATAACAATGAGCTTCGCGGTGAAACCACCATTAATCCACTAATCCAATGGATGAAACCACTGGGTTTTTCAGATTATAACGCACTGCAAATGAACGCCTATGCTGTTTTATCGGATTCAGGCACCATCTCGGAAGAATCTTCTACAATGAATTTCCGCGCACTAAATATCCGTGAAGCACACGAACGTCCTGAGGCAATGGAAGAAGCAAGCGTTATGATGGTCGGATTAAACAGGGATAGAATCTTGCAGGGATTAGAGCAGTTGCACCACCAGGAAACCGGCGATAAAAGAAATTTCCGTCCCGTAAACGACTATTCCATGCCGAATGTGAGCGATAAGATGGTACGGATTATTCTAAGCTATACCGACTATATTAAGAGGACGGTCTGGAGTGAAGACGTTTAATCCAGTAGCATTACCTTCAGGGCAAAAATGAGATTTCGTTAGTAGGCTCATGTTATTACAAACAGTTCATAAAAACTGATAAATATCAGAAACCAAATACAAGCAATTTTCCCCAAAAAAGATGACTTCAGCAAACAATAGTCGAATAGCCAAAAACACATTGATGCTGTATTTCCGGATGCTTGTGACAATGCTCGTGTCTTTATACACCTCGCGCATTGTTTTGGAGGTATTAGGGATTGAAGATTTTGGAATTTATAATGTTGTTGGAGGTTTTGTTGTAATGTTTGGGTTTCTAAACAGTGCAATGTCCACAGCAACCCAGAGATATTTTGCTTTTGAAATTGGCCGCAATGACAAAAGAAAATTGCATGACATTTTCAATATGAGCATAAATATTCACATTATCATTGCTCTGCTTATTGTTTTATTGGCTGAAAGTTTAGGGCTGTGGTTTTTAAACACTCAGTTAAATATAGATAGTGCACGGATTCCTGCGGCGAATTGGGTTTATCAATTCTCTGTTTTTGCCTTGGTGGTCAATATAATCAGCGTTCCATACAATGCTATGATTATTGCTCATGAACGGATGAATGTATTTGCCTGGGTTAGTGTTGTGGAAGTAGTTCTTAAACTGATAATTGTTTACTTGCTTCAATGGAGTGCTTATGACAAATTAGTGATCTACGCAATCATGATTTTTAGTATAACGCTAATTATCAGGATTATTTATGCCGCATACTGTAGTAGAAAAATTAAAGAAAGCCGTTTTAAAAGGTACTGGGACACAAAATTATTTTACACGTTGATCAACTATGCCGGCTGGAATCTTTGGGGGAATTTTGCCAGTGTGATGATGGGGCAAGGGGTCAATATTTTATTAAATATATTCTTTGGTCCCGTAGTTAATGCTGCCCGGGGAATTGCTTTTCAGGTGAAAGCAGCCATTATGAATTTAGTCATGAATTTTCAGATGGCAATCAACCCGCAGATTGTTAAGTATTATGCTTCTGAAAATGTAAAACAGATGCACCATTTAGTTTTTCAGGGCACAAAATTTTCTTTTTTTTTGCTGTTTACGGTATCATTGCCTATTCTTTTTCAAACACATACAATTTTACAGTTTTGGCTGAAAACCCTACCGGATTATGCGGTGATATTTACCCAATTGATTATCGTTAATGCACTAATAGATGCATTATCAGGATCCTTGATGACTGCAGCTCAGGCAACAGGAAAAATTAAAAAATACCAAAGTGTGGTCGGAGGTTTGCTTCTCCTTAATATTCCAATATCTTATCTATTTCTGCGGCTTGGATTTCCTCCGCAAACTACAGTTTATATAAGCATATGTTTAGCTGTAATTGCACTATTGGCCAGGCTGAAAATTATCAGTGCATTAGTTAATCTATCAATATACGAATATCTCCAAAATGTCATCAGCCCGATAATTATTGTTATTCTGTTTTCTGTCTCTGCTACATACGGAATACTGCATTTTATGAAAAGCGGACTCGTATATACTCTTATACTTTGCATTGGCAGTGTCTTGTCCGTATTGCTATCATCATACTTTTTAGGCTTAACAAAATCCGAACGAACCTTTTTCAGCGAAAAAATAAAAAGTTTTACGCAAAAACAATAATTGAAAACTGCATCAATAAACCTACAGCTTTAATGCCCGGCAGGTACACTCAATAAAAATGAAACAGGAAAAAAAGCACATTCCGCTGGTAATTAGCAAAATAGCATCCAATGACTTATGCGTTGGTTGTGGCCTATGCGTTTATAATTGCCCTTCGAACGCATTAAAAATGACCTGGAATGATTTTGGTTTTTTGATTCCTGAACTTGCAGGCACATGCGATGCCAAGGGAAAATGTATGGAGGTGTGCCCTTTCAATATTGAACCGGAAAATGAAGTTATTGATGAGGATGTTCTGGCTAAAATATTTTTACAGGAATCAAATTGCTATCACAAAAAAATAGGCCATTACAGTAAGCTTTATGCCGGATACGCCAAAGAATTTCGCCTACACTCATCCTCGGGAGGAATAGCAACATATATCTTTTCTGAATTGCTCGATAAAAAAGCTGTGAGCGCAATTTTTTCCGTTAGGGAATCCGGCAGCGCGGATCATTTATACGATTATGCGGTCTTAAAAAGCAAGGACGACATCATGGCTGCTGCGAAAACAAAATATTATCCTGTAACATTAGCCAGTGTACTATCTCAAATTGAGAATATTGAAGGAAAAATTGCGATAGTAGGTGTAGGTTGTTTTATAAAAGGAATTCGTTTACTCCAATATTATCACCCGCACCTGAAAGATAAAATACCCTTCCTAATTGGAATTATTTGTGGAGGTTTAAAGAGCACTTTCTTTACGGAATATATTGCCTCAAAGGCTGGTGTTGATAAATCAGACATATCCAATCCCCAATATCGTGTTAAAAATCTTGAAGGTGATGCCGGGGATTATTATTTCCGCTGCAACAGCAATCCAAAAGCGGACATGGTTAAGATGAGAGATTTGGGTGATATGTGGGGAACGGGAATGTTTAAAAACAATGCGTGTGATTATTGTGAAGATGTAACTACAGAATTGGCTGATATCTCCTTAGGCGATGCCTGGATTCCCCCATACTCCCAAGATGGCCGTGGAAACAGCATCATTATAACAAGAACATTACTGGCCGAAAAAATAATAAATGAGGGGATCGAAAGAAAAGATTTATTCTTAGACCCATTATCGATAGATAATTTAATCAAATCACAAAGGGGAGGATATAATCATAAACATAAAGGACTGAAAACACGCTTGTTGCTGGCGAAACTCTCTGGAAGAATTGTACCTGTAAAAAGGAATAAATTTGAGAAAAGCCCATTAATTTTTAAGTTAGTCCAGCTTTTAAGAAGAAATTTACGGAAACAGAGCTTGATTTTATGGAAAAAATACCCTGAGTATTCTGAATTCAACTCAAAACTACACCGACATAAAAAAATGCTATTGTTCGCGACTAAAGCTTATCACAAATATAATAGCCTGAAAACCAAAGCATAGTTAAGTAAAAAACTATATATGAAGATTGGAATATTAACATTACCGTTTCACGGAAATCTTGGAGGCATTTTCCAAAACTATGCCCTACAAAGAAGCCTTCAAAAGCTAGGGTATGATTCCCAAACCATTATTATTCAGAATTCTAAACCCGCCCGTTTAAGCAAAGTCCTCTCCATCGCGAAAAGATCATTTCAAAAATACATCCTGCAGAAAAACATTCCCGTTCGGGTATCTCCCTCAAAAAATGAACAAAATATTATATTAAAAGAACTCAATCGTTTTATTCAGGAATATATTAAAGTAGCCCCAATTAATTCTAAACAGTTCGAAAACTCAAAATGCCTGGAAGGCAAATACGATGCGATCATCGTTGGTAGTGATCAGGTGTGGCGGCCCAAATACACGAAGGACATACAATTATACTACCTTGGTTTTCTGCCGGAAAAATCAAAAATTAAAAGAATTGCTTATGCGGCCTCTTTGGGAACGAATGAATGGGAATATTCTGTTGATCAAGCCAATGCATGCAAACAATTAGTCCGCAAGTTTCACGCTGTTTCCGTTCGCGAAATGAGCGCTGTAAGTTTATTGCAAGAAAAATTCCAGCTTAATGCTGTCCAAACATTAGATCCGGTATTGCTGCTCAGCCAATCTGATCTCGAAAAGTTGATCCCTGAAAATCAATCAAATCTTGCTCAAAGCAGGGCATTTATAAATTTGCTCGACAATACGGATGCGGCGAAATATAAAACTGAAAAAATTTGTCAATCCCGGGGGTTAACGCCTTTTTCAATATTACCAGAAAAAACATTTGTTCAGGTTGGGAAAGAAGGCATTCAGGATTGCATCTTTCCCTCCATTGAAAATTGGTTAAAGTCTTTTAAATATTCATCTCTTGTGATTACAGATTCATTTCATGGAGTGGTGATTTCAATACTATTAAACAAAGATTTTATTTGTCTGGGAAATGAAAAAAGAGGGTTGAGTAGAATGACGGATATTTTAAAAAAATATAAGCTAATGGATCGGCTTGTTTTGGATGTGGATTCTCTTCAAGACACAAAAAACTTAGAATCAATAGATTATACTGAAATAAACAAAGCTTTGGATGCCGATAGAGCCCAATCCTTCAATTTTCTAAAAACAGCCCTAAACTCCTAAAAGTGTATAATCAGGAACACGGATTCTACCAATAATTGTTTGGAATAGTTGAAATCCAGATGCTGCTCAAAAACCCTGTAGCTAAAGCTACTGCATTTTGGAAGCCACGAAAATCAAGAAAGCAATAGGTTCATTACTCAGTAATACTATGGCCAAAAGAAATAAGCTAAGCCAATCTCCAGACAAACAGAATAAATTACCATTTATTTCTGTAATTATACCATTGTATAACAAAGAGAAATATGTTGAATCAACGATCAGGTCTGTGTTATCACAAAGTGTTTCATCTTTTGAGATTATTGTTATTGATGATGGCTCAACAGATCATAGCAATAAAATTGTGGCAAAAATTGATGATTCACGAATACGCCTGTATGAAAAACCAAATGGAGGTGTTTCATCCGCACGCAATTTGGGGATAGAAAAAGCGAAAGGGCAATTCATTTTCTTTTTAGATGCGGATGATGAAATATTAAATAATTGTTTTGAAATATTCAGGAAGCTTCATACCAAATACCCTGAACATAAAATTTTCACAAGTAATTTCATATATAAAGACGCTTCCACATCGTATCCATATTGTAGAAAAACAAAAGAAGGTTTGGTTAAAAGTGTGTTTTTCCAAACCTACCTGAAAAATATATATCTACGTACAGGAAATTTTATAGTGAAAAGGGAATTAATTCAGGGAAAACACGAATTTAATGAATCCATAAGCATTAATGAAGATTTTGATTTTACTTGCAGGATCATAAAAGGCCAGAAAATCATTTATAACCCGGAAATTGTTTTTGTATACAAAAGAGAGCATGCTGAGTTAAGCGTTTCTACAGACAACAAAAAAGAACATTTTATTTCCATTGCAAAGATCAAAGGAACTTTTTCGCAGAAATTACTTTACGCTCAGTATATTATCAAGTACTACAAAGGTTTTTATGGCACGATCAGAAACGATTCATCATACACTTTAAATGAATTATTCTTCTTGTTCCTTTCTGTTTTTATAGAAAGGTGCACTAATTTTTATAAAAAACTGATTGGAAATCGATGAAAAAAGGGTTCTACTAGCAATTTCGTGGAAAAGACAAAAGTTAAATCTCCTACAGATTCCTCCTTCCGAAAACTTTCGGAATTCCTCATGCTTCGGAAAACTTTGTCGGAATGACGGGTTTTACACAGTCAGAGGGCAAATGCGGCGAGGACACAATAATATATTTCAAACGCGTCCTCGCCGCATTTGCCTTAAACGCTTAATAAACAGCGTCATTCCGATCGAAACAAAGCCAAACGAAGTGATTAAGGCTTTGTGGAGGGAGGAATCTGTTGGTATTCAGTTTTTTTCATATATAATCTATTAATATATCTATGAATGGTTTTAATTTCAAACTTAATGACTACCCACAAAATTCTTAGTAGAACCGAAAAAAGTTCGTACGTTTTCTTACGGGGACAATTTATCAAGTAGGTTTAGGGGGGCAAAATAATAATCATGCTTATCATAATAATCGGCCAAAATCCTTTTTGGGAGTCTTCCGCTACATCAAACCGATGGCTTAGCCTTATAAATAGTTTAAATCAACACAATACAGAGGTTAAACTACTTTTTTATGGGGGCTATCACAGTCTGGAAGAAAAGCAAAAATGGGGCTTTGAAGGAAGCAAGGACGGATTGCTGTATAAATATATAAACAAGAAAATCATCCGGGGTTATTTCAAAATCCGGTATTACAATTATATTGGCTACGATCTGGAATTTTCACGAATCTTAAAATTGATAGTAAAGGAAATCAGAAGCAGCATGAATAGCAAGCTTGTGTGGACTGATTCATCCCTTGCCGGTTTTAAAATTGCCGTTCAACTAAAAAAGCATCTGCCCGAAAGAAAGCTATTTCTGGAAATGAGTGAATTTCTGGATATACAACTGATTAACAAAGGAAACTACCTGCAAAAGCAAATAGCCGGAAAGCGTTTACAATTTTTTGATAAAAAGGCTTTTAAAGCATACGACGGAATTGCTTTAATGACCAAAACGCTGATAAAGCACTATTTACAATATCCAAAACCCCATCCTGAATTTTTACATCTGCCCATGACGGTTGATTTAGAACGCTTTAATTTTGCAGAACCGCCATTACCCAACTTTGAAAAACCTTATATCGCGTATGTAGGTGTAATGAGCAACGCAAAAGATGGTGTCGATATTCTCATCGAAGCATTTCATAAAATCAGCAAACAATTTCCTACGTACCGCTTATATTTAATTGGCACATGGAATTACGATACGCCCGATCACCTGCAAATGATTAAAGATTATAGTCTTAACGATAGGGTTTTCTGGATGAAACAATATCCGCGCGAAAAAATTCCTGCGATAATTAAAAATGCGGACTTATTAGCGCTTCCCCGACCCGATTCGAAACAAGCACAGGGAGGGTTTCCCACGAAACTCGGAGAGTATCTTGCCACTGGAAATCCTGTTTGCGCAACACGGGTTGGCGAAATTCCCGATTATCTGAAAGACCGCGAATCGGTTTACTTTGCTGAGCCCGGCTCATTAGGTTCATTTACAAATGCAATGAGTTTGGCTTTAAGCAATCCCGAAGAGGCCAAAATAATCGGAATGAAAGGTCGCCGTATTGCTGAAAAACACTTTAACAAGGATATTCAGGGAAAAAAACTAAGTGAGTTTTTATTAAACCTCCGAAATGCCAAATAAAATCTGTTTTGTAAGCCATGGCCTTGAAGGCGGGGGAATGGAGCGTGCTTTGGTTTCTCTCGCCAACTATTATGCTGAAAAAAATTGTGACGTAAGCATTCTGAATATTTATAAGACGGAGGTTTTTTTTAAAATTCATCCTTCCATTCAGATTATCTGGCCAAAGTTCATAAGAAAAAACCGATACGTCCACATTCTCAGGCTTTTCCCTTTTATCCGGAAAAACATAAAGCAAATCAAGCCTGATGTAGTATTCAGCTTCGGGGAAACTTTTAATTCCTATGTTATAATCGCTTTGGCATTGCTTAATCAAAGACTAATTCTAACCAACCGAATGTGGCCCACTTTGGATCTAGGCTTTCCTACGGCTTTTTTAAACAAATACTTTTACCGTTTTGCCGATGGTGTAGTGGCACAAACCAATATTGCAAAAAGCATCATCAAAGAAAAATACTTCAACGATAATGTAGTGGTAATACCCAATGCCGTGATGCCGGTAGAAACAGAAGGCGTCCCCAAAAAAAATCAAATAATTAGCGTAGGGCGTCTTTCCAAAGCGAAAGGACATATTGTATTGCTCCGGGCTTTTTCAAAACTGCCCAAAAATGATTGGAGCCTGCATTTGGTTGGAGACGGAGCAGAAACTGAAAAATTAAAAAAAGAAGCAAAATTTTTAGGAATAGCAGACAGGACGATATTTCATGGACACTTAAAGGGCTTTTCAAAACTAATGGCCGAATCAAAAATATTTGTACTTCCCTCAATGCATGAAGGATTCCCGAATGCTTTGGTTGAGGCTATGTCGGTTCCGCTTCCTTGTATAAGCAGCAATTGTGTGGCAGGCCCGGCAGATATCATCCGACATGGTGAAAATGGTTTGCTGGTCAGTCCGGGTGATGAAAATGAACTTGCTGCAGCGATGGAGAAACTAATTGAAGATGAAGGATTAAGGGCAAATCTGGCTCAAAAAGCTTTTGAAGTGCGTGACACCTATAATTTTGAAACAATCGCGGAGCGTTATCTTAAATTCCTGCTTCCTCCTGAATTATAAAAGTACATGAGAATACTCCAAATAAACACCACACTCAATTCAGGAAGCACAGGAAAAATTGCTGAAGGTATTGGTTTAAGAGTCATTGAAATCCAAGGGAAGAGTTATATCGCATACGGACGTTTTGCAAATAAAAGCGCATCTCAATCGATTAAAATTGGCAGTAAATGGGGTCAAGCTTTTCATTTATTGAAAACCCGGATTTTCGATACACATGCTTTTCATTCCGATGCTGCAACGCGAAATTTAATTAAGGAAATTACAAAAATTCAACCGGATATAATCCAATTGCATAATCTACATGGGTATTATCTAAATGTTGAAATTTTATTCCGCTTCTTAAAAAAACTGGATAGGCCAATCGTTTGGACATTACATGACTGCTGGTCGTTTACAGGTCATTGCAGTCATTTTGAACGGGTACATTGCGAAAAGTGGAAAACAGAATGCAATAAATGTCCTCTTAAGTTTTTATACCCCCGATCCTATTTGATCGATAATTCCAAAAATAATTTTCACAAGAAAAAAGAGGTGTTTGCACAACTGGAAAACCTGCATATTGTTACGGTTTCAAACTGGTTGAAAGCGCAGGTAGAAGAGTCTTTTCTTAATTATAAAACATTGCGCACCATATATAATGGCGTAAATACTAATATTTTCAAACCTCTGGATGCTTCTGCCTTAAAAAAGAAATATGGCTACAACAAAAAGCAAATAATTTTGGGTGTTGCCAATGTCTGGTCAGAAGGTAAAGGCTTAAAATCTTTTGTTGAATTAAGTAAAAAGCTCAATAATGGGCAGCTCATTATTCTGATTGGGATCACAAAAAAGCAGGCAAAACACTTCCCCAAAAATATCATTACTGTTGAACGAACCAACAGCCAACAGGAATTGGCCGAATATTACAATATGGCCGATGTTTTTGTGAACCCTTCCATAGCAGAAACTTTTGGACTGGTAAGCGCTGAAGCCATGGCCTGTGGAACACCATCGGTTGTTTATGATTCGAGTGCCAATCCTGAATTGATAAGCTCTGATGTTGGATCAATTATTAAACCAAATGATTATCAAGATTTGCATCATAAAATCAACTGTATTCTGCTCAAAGGAAAAGAAGCCTATGCGCAGCCTTGTGTCCAACGGGCTTCTGCTCTGTTTCAAATAAATCAGCAATACGATAGATATATATCCCTCTACAAAGAGATCCTTACCAGCCCTCACTAAACTGCGGATTCTTCGGTAAGTCAAAAATTCAAAGCATGAAAATACTTTTCCTGATGTTTGTGTTTCCTGATATGGAAAAAGCTTTTAATATGTACACGGCCCTGGTTGAGGAATTTCACAAAAATAATCATGAGGTATTTGTGATTGCCCCGGATCCCAAAATCAAAAAAACGCATATCAGGAAGGAAAAAGGCATTGATATATTGCGGGTTAGGACATTGCCTGTCAAGAATGTCCCCAATGTAATGAAAGGAATTTCCAACCTTTTGCTTCCCCGACAATACTACAAAGCCATCAAAAAGCACTATTCCAATATCAATTTTGATCTGGTCATTACGCCTACACCTCCAATCACCCTGGCAGATTTGGCCTTCAAGATAAAACGCAAGCATAAAGCCCGCTTCTATTTGGTTTTGAGGGATATTTTCCCACAAAATGCGGTTGATCTTGGTATGATAAAGCAGAATAGCCCCATCTATAAATATTTCAGGAAAAAGGAGAAAAAACTCTATAAAACCGCAGATCAAATTGGTTGCATGTCGCAAGGAAATATTGACTATTTAAGAAGGCACAACCCATATCTCGACAAAGAAAAAATGCATATTCTTCATAATCTTCAAATTTTAAACAGGAACTATCCCACAAGAGATTTTGCAGTAAAAAAAGAATACAAGCTGGAAAATAAATTTGTTGTAATCTTTGGCGGAAATATGGGCAAGGCACAGCAGTTAGAAAATGTTTTAAAGCTTGCTCAGAGCTGCGAAAAATATCGCGATGTGGTTTTTCTTCTTTTGGGAGAAGGGGTGCAAAAAGATAATATTGAACGGGAAGTGCAGCAAAAAAACATCAACAATATCAAAATAAGCAATACGATACCAAAGACTGATTATCAAAAGCTTATCAGCGTTTGTGATATTGGATTGATCAGCCTGCATCAGGATTTTACCATCCCCAATATACCCAGCAAAACACTCGACTATTTTAATTTGGGTATTCCGGTGCTTGCTTCCATTGACAAGGCAACGGATTACAACAACTACCTCGATGCTGCCGGAGCCGGCCTTTGGTCCTATGCAGATGATCCGGAAGCCCTGAAAACTAATTTTGAAAAACTATATTTTAATCAGGATTTAAGAAAATCAATGGGCGAAAACGGGCGCATCTTTTTTGAAAAACACCTTACTCCTGATTTTACTTACAAGACAATAATGAAGCATTTGGGCCAAAACATGGATTAAATGAATTCTGCTCCCGGAAACTCATCGCAGCATATATTGAACAACCTCAAAAAAAGCCATAGAAAGGCAAAAAAATGAATGTATCTGAAAAAAGCAGAGCACTGTTTTTTTGGTTTCTGGATTTCCTGAAAGGCAGTCCGGTGTGGAAACACCTCAACGAAATCTCTGCATCCATCCAAAACCCAAATCCTGAAAACAACAAGCGGAAACTGAGAGCATTGCTTGACCATGCCATTGATACATGTCCTTTTTACCAAACACTGCCAAAGCATTCACCCCTGGAAAACATCCCACTTGTTAATAAATCAATTATCCGAAATTCATTAAACAGCTTTATATCAAATAAATACAGCCTTGAAAAGCTGATTCCTGTCCTTACAAGCGGATCAACCGGTACTCCTTTTAAAACATTTCAGGATAAAGAAAAAAAGCTCAGAAACAATGCAGACACCCTGTATTTTGCCGGACTTGCTGGTTACGAAATCGGGCATCGCCTTTTATATTTAAAAATATGGGCAAAGCAAAAAATGAAAAGCAAACGGGCTTATTGGCTTCAAAATATGTGCCCCATCGATGTCATTCATTTAGATGAACCTATAATTGAACGAATGATATCTCAAATGGAAAAGAATAGCTCCACTTTTGGGATTTTAGGATATGTTTCTGCTTTGGAAACCATTTGCCAACATCTCGACCGAAAAAACCACCCGGCTGTTGATGCGGATGTCCGCTCTATAATTACGATGTCCGAATCCCTGAACGATTATACCAAAACATCCATGGAAAAGTACTTTGGAGCTCCGGTGGTTTCGAGATATTCTAATTTGGAAAACGGCATTATTGCACAGCAGGAACCTAATGGAAAGGCTGATTTTCTGATAAATACAGCTAGTTATCATGTCGAAATCCTGAAAATGAACTCGGACGAAGCCGCTGCTCAAGGCGAAACGGGAAGAATTGTCGTCACGGATCTTTATAATTATGCAATGCCCATGATCCGTTACGATACGGGAGATGTTGGTGCGATGGTCTGCGATCCGGATAATCCCGAAAAAAAATACTTCTTAAAAATAGAAGGACGAAAGCTGGACCTTCTTTACGACACCAAAGGGCAAATTGTCTCTTCCTATATCGCTTACAAAAATATGTGGCAATACACCGATATTAAACAGTATCAGCTGATTCAGGATGGTATAAAGTCCTACACTTTCAAAATCAATGCTGATCCTGCTTTCAACCTGGAGAAACAACTTATTGAGGAATTCAAATCTTTTCTTGGCGATGATGCAGACTTCAAAATACAGTATGTGGACGAAATCCCTCTATTGTCATCAGGCAAACGGAAGAAGGTTGTAAACCTTTGCTACACAAATGATTAGGCTATTGACAATTAATTTGATAAACATATTTTTATGTATTTTTTTGTAAAACGGCTCATAGACCTGCTGATATCCCTGATTGGCCTTATCCTGCTAAGCCCGGTTCTTGTTGTGCTTTATTTTTTCATAATCATTAAATTAGGCCATCCTGCTTTTTTTACACAAAAACGTCCGGGGAAAAATGGCAAACCTTTTCTGATGATTAAATTCCGCAGTATGACCAACAAGCTTGATGATGCCGGAAACCTACTGCCCAATGCCCAGCGCATGACAAAATTTGGCCGGTTTTTGCGCTCAAGCAGTCTTGATGAATTACCGGAACTGATCAATGTCCTTAAAGGCGATATGAGCCTTGTGGGTCCGCGTCCTTTGCTTATGGAATATTTGCCCCTTTATAATGAATTTCAAAAAAAACGGATGGACGTCAAGCCCGGCATCACCGGATGGGCGCAAATTAATGGAAGAAATGCCCTCTCCTGGGATGAAAAATTTAAGCTCGATGTTTGGTATGTTGAAAACAGGAGCTTTCTGTTGGATGCAAAAATTTTATGGAAAACTTTTCAAAAAGTCTATCAAAGGGAAGGAATTGCCCATAGCGGTGATGTTGCCATGCCGCGTTTCACAGGAAACAAGCCAAAAGAAACTGATAAAAAGACGAATAACTCATAATCTATGAAAAAACCATTGGTCATTATAGGCGCCGGAAGTATTGGCGGACATATCGGATATAACCTGCCGGAATATGAACTGGAAGCATACAGTTTAATGGGTTTTTTAGATGATGATACAAACAAAATTGGCAAGGATTTTTGTGGATTTCCGGTGCTTGGCTCTGTTGAACATATTGTGAACCTCCCGAAGGATATTTCTGTTATCGTGGGTGTTGCTTTCCCAAAAATGAAAAAACACATCATGGACAGGCTGGATAAACTGGGCACTTTTGAATATCCCCGATTAATTGCAAAATCAGCCTGGATTTCGAATAATGTTCAGGTAGATGAAGGAGCAATCATTTATCCCGGAACCACTATCAATTATGGTACAATTGTGCGGAAATTTGCGGTACTGAACATGAATTGTGCTGTGGGCCATGATTGTGAAATTGGGGCATACAGCAGCCTTGCTCCTGGCGTAAACCTTGCCGGGCACACCAAACTTGGCCTTTGCGTGGATATGGGCATCGGTTCAGCAACAATTCAGGATGTCCGGATTGGCAACAATTGTATTGTTGGAGGGCAAAGCATGCTGATCAAAAACCTGCCCGATAACAGCAAAGCTGTCGGCATTCCTGCCCGCCCGTTATAGTTCGAAAAACCACAGGTTCAAAAAAAATCCCCCAAAATTTAATTTTGGGGGATTTTTGTTTTTGCTAAAAACCAATCAAGCTTACTTCTTCTTCAGCTCTACAGTGAAGTGCCTCATAATCGGGGCTTCGTAAGTGATTTCGTAACCGCTGGTGATTTCATTTCTGCGGTCGTAAACATTTTTAAGCGCGGCAGCAATGACATCCATATGGTTATTGGTATATACCCTTCGGGGAATTGCCAGGCGAAGCAGTTCCAGGTCAGGATAACGGTTTTCGCGGGTTTCCGGATCGCGGTCGGCAAGCAAAGTGCCTATTTCCACGCCGCGGATACCGGCTTCAATATATAATTCAATGGCAAGCGTTTGTGCCACATAATCTTCTTTGGGCAGTTGCGGAAGGACTTTCTTGGCATCAACAAAAACAGCATGGCCGCCAATCGGGCGCTGTGTCGGGATGCCATATTCCTTTAATTTATCACCAAGATATTCCACTTGTTTGATGCGGGTTTCCAGATAATCAAATTCGGTTCCTTCATCCAGCCCCATGGCCAAAGCATTCATGTCACGGCCCGACATCCCACCATAGGTGATATAGCCTTCGAACATAATATTGTACATTGATGCTTGCTTAAACAGGCTTTCTTCTTTAAAACCAATAAAACCGCCCATATTTACAATGGCATCTTTCTTGCTCGACATGGTAGCCAGATCGGCATATTTGTACATCTCCTTCACGATTTCCTTGATGCTCCAGTCTTTGTAGGCTTCTTCGCGCAACTTGATGAAGTAGGCATTTTCGGCAAAACGGGCACTGTCAAAGCAAATGCGTGTACCGTATTTTTTAGCCAGTTCGTAAACTGCTTTGATGTTTTCCAATGAAACAGGCTGCCCGCCGGATGAATTGCAGGTAACCGTAACAATCACCATGGGGATTTTCTCAACCGGATGGCTTTTGAGCACATCTTCCAGCTTTTCAAGATTGATGTTTCCTTTAAAAGGATGATCCATTTCGGTATGGAAAGCCTCGTCGATGGTGCAGTCCACAGCTTTTGCTTTGCGGAATTCGATATGGCCTTTAGTGGTATCGAAGTGGGAATTGCCGGGGATGATATCGCCTTCTTTGATCAATAAGGAGAAAAGCACATTTTCGGCGGCACGCCCCTGATGTGTTGGCAGGAAGTAATTAAAGCCCAGAATATTTTTTAGGGCGTTCTTCATTTTATAATAAGAGGAAGCTCCGGCATAGCTTTCGTCGCCAAGCATCAGCTCCGACCACTGGCGGTCGCTCATGGCACCGGTACCACTATCGGTCAGCAGGTCGATAAAAACCTGATCGCTTTTGAGGTTAAACAAATTATACTTTGCTTCTTTGATCCATTGGATACGTTCTTCGCGTGTAGAGCGACGGATGGGCTCTACCATTTTAATTTTATATGATTCTGCAAATGGAATTTCCATAATACCTTGATTTTAAATTTATTAAATAATTGTGAAAATAAAAAAGCCTTAGCTGAGGCCAGCTTATACGGTATAATGGAAAGCATCCCGTTCCTTTAGGTTGAGATACCTTTGTAGTGCGTGTATGTCTGATGATCTTAAGAAATCCATAATCAACAGCTTTGCAGCAAAAATAGGGAATTTTTAAATCAATTGGACATAAATGCTGAATATTTTTTATCTAACTTTCGGATAATCAGCGCATTTGTAAAGTTTTAAGAAATCTTGTCTTCTATAATTCATCCGGTGGCTTTGAAGTCATCGGATGAATAAGCTGGTCACTCTTATCTGGCATGCTATTGGTTTTCAAAAGCAAGCTGTACATTTCATCCGTTCAGTAAGGAGCAAGCATGCAAACACCAAGATATTTAGATACAAAAATGCTTGTGCTTTTGACTGAATTATTAAATTTGCAGCCAATGTAAGTTACCAGTAGAATCTAAAATTAACAAAATGAGAAAATTCGTTCTTGCTTTTACAGCATTGTTTTTCACTACATTCCTCTTTGCGCAGGAATTTAAAGACTATGGAAAACTTCCTTCCATCGACATTAAAAACATTGATGGTGAAGCCTTTAACACCAGCGAAATTCAAAATGACGGCAAGCCTGTAGTTGTTTGTTTCTGGGCCACATGGTGCAGCCCCTGTATGGCCGAGCTCAATGCAATCAGCGATATGTATGCCGATTGGGTTGACGATTATGACGTGAAGCTTTATGCGGTTTCGGTTGACAATGCCCGCTCATCATCACGTGCCAAATCTACTGCCAATGGCAATGGCTGGGAATTTGAAGTACTGCTCGACCCCAACAACGATTTTGGGAAAGCCATGCAGGTAGCCAATCCTCCAAAAACATTCATCCTCAATGGCGATGGAACCATTGTTTGGCAGCATGTAAAATATGCGCCCGGTGATGAGGAAGAGTACGAAGAAGTACTGAAAAAACTCACCGAAGAATAAACGTCCCCCTAATTTTCAAACCAAAACCAGGATATCTTGAAAACACTGAAAAACTTTAAAGCCCTCCTGTTTGTCATTCTGATGCTTCCTTTGGCATCGACGGCTCAGGATGTGCTCGAAACCATAAAATCCGGTCAGGTGCGCGGCGATTACCAGATCAACGCACAATATTATGTGACCGATTCAGCCATTGGTGCTTACGAAGTGCCTGAGAAATTCAAAATGAACGCCTACGGAAATATTTTATATACCAATGGCAATTTTACTGCCGGCTTGCGCTATGAAGCCTATTTAAACCCGCTCGAGGGATTTGATCCACGTTACAAAGGCAATGGCATTCCTTATCGTTTTGTATCCTATAAAACCGATTTTATTGAGCTCACAGCCGGTAATTTCTACGAACAATTCGGCAGTGGCCTTATTTTCCGTTCTTATCAGGAATGGACTTTGGGCTACGACAATTCCGTTGATGGTATCAATGTAAAACTGAAACCTTTCAAAGGTGTTACCCTCAAAGGGATTTACGGAACCCAGCGCTTCTTCTGGGAGCAGGGTCCCGGAATCATCCGTGGAGGCGATGCTGAATTTTTCCTCAACGACATCTTTCCTTCCATGGCGGAGAGCAAGCTGCGCCTTACGCTGGGCGGTAGCGGCATCAGCAAATACCAGGAAGCACAGGACATTGAAATCAATACCGAAACCGATACTTCCTACAATATCTATGCGCTTAAGCTGCCCCTAAATGTTGCTGCTTATGCCGGACGTATGCGCCTGAATTACGGAGGGTTCAGCCTTGAGGGGGAATACGCCTATAAAATGAACGATCCTTCAGCACTGAATGATTTTATCTACAAATCAGGCGATGCTTTGCTCATCAATGCTACTTATTCGCAAAAAGGGCTGGGGATTTTCTTTTCGGCCAAACGCACCGATAATATGAGCTATAAATCAAACCGTTTGGAACAGGGAAATTCACTCGATATCAACTTCCTTCCCCCGGTTACGAAAATGCATACCTACAGCCTCATCAGCATGTATCCTTATGCAACACAGCCCAATGGCGAAATTGGTTTTCAGGGACAGGTGATTTATACTTTCCCGCGCAAATCAACTCTGGGCGGAAAATACGGAACAACCATTACGGCGCATTATTCGCAGGTAAATTCACTGAAACTCAACCCAATCAATGGCGAAACAGCCATTGGGCAAAGCGGTACAGATGGCTATGAATCTGAGTTTTTCGCTTTTGGCGATGAAAAATATTTTTCTGATATGCACATCGAAATCAGGAAAAAGCTTAACCGTAATTTTAAATTGAAAGCTACCTATTTCAATATTTTCTACAATATGGAAGTTATTGAAGGCCATACCGGAGCTGCGGACGTATATGCCAATGCAGGTATTCTTGATATGACTTATAAATTTAGCCGAAAGTACAGCTTGCACGGTATGTTCCAGGGCTTGTTTACCAAGCAGGATGAAGGCGACTGGGTAGCAGCTTTTCTGGAGCTGAACCTCGGGTCAAAATTATTCTTTGCTCTCGGCGATGAATACAATTATGGAAATCCGGACACAGACCGCCGCTATCATTACTATACAGTTGCTGCAGGATATACGCACAATACCACACAAATTTCGCTGCGCTACGGAAGGCAACGCGAAGGAATCCTTTGTGTAGGTGGTGTTTGCCGCAATGTGCCGGCCAGCAACGGATTAACCCTGACATTAACCAGCAGCTTCTAAACTAAAACAGAATAACAATGAAAAGAACAGCATATATTTTTATAGCATTACTGGCCGCACTTTTTATTCTGGAAAGCTGCGATAAAGTTGATGAACCCTATACTGAATTGGTGGACAGCGTGAAAAAAGGTGGTGACGAAAATTACGATTCCACAAAACGCGTTGTATTGCTCGAAGATTATACCGGACACCGTTGTGTAAACTGCCCCACGGCAGCACATGATGCACATATCAAGCAAATGGCCATGGGCAAAAATCTGGTGATTATTACAATCCATGCAGGATATTTTGCTGAGCCGACCAATAGTTTGCCTGAAGATTTCCGCTGCACAACAGGAAACGAACTCGATGAGTATTATGGTGTAAGCCTCGTTGGAAATCCAAACGGACTTATAAACCGTACGGCCTTTAATGACAATCTCATATTGGGCCCGGGCTCATGGAATGATGCCATAAATACAGAATACGAAAAGCCAAAAATGGCCAAAATACGCATGAATGCAGAGCTTTCCGGCGATAAGGTAAGCGGAAATGTTCAGGTGGAGGCTATTGAGCCATTAAGCGGCGATTATAAGCTTTGTGTTTATGTTGTGGAAGACAGCATTGTGGCGCCACAGGAAAACAATAATGAAGAAATCGGCCCAACACCACATTGGGAAGATTATGTACACCGTCATGTTTTGCGTGGCTCGGTAAACGGGACCTGGGGTTCAAACATTATTTCCGGCAGCCTCGCTGTTGGCAATAAAGAAAGTTACAGCTTCAGCGATTATGTTCTGGATCCGGAATGGAATAAAGAGCAGATACATCTTGTGGCGATCCTCTACCATTTGGAGAGCAAGGAGGTGATAGAGGCATGGCAAATGCACCTCGAATAGGAAATCACAAACAATAGATTAAAAAAGCGCAGGATTTATATTCTGCGCTTTTTTTGTGAAATTTATTTTCGCTTTGATTGGGGGTTACTTCCTGCTCATTTGAGCTGCATAATGAGCCGCCCCGATGATTCCCGCCTGGTTTTTCAGTAGTGCCGGTATCACCCGTGCTTCATTTTTCAACTCATGCTCATAACGGTCAAATTTTTTGCTGGCGCCACCGCCGAGGATAAACAAATCGGGCGAAAACAAACGCTCCAGGTGCAGCAAGTACTGATTGAAGCGTTTTCCCCATTTGTCCCATTTAAGGTCCAATCGTTCGCGTGCAGCATCCGAGCAGTATTTTTCCGCGATATCGCCTTTAAATTCCAAATGGCCAAATTCGGTATTGGGGATCAGGGTTCCGTCTTTTATCAATGCAGAGCCTATTCCTGTCCCGATGGTTAAAAGAATGGCCAAACCTTTAAGCCCTTTGCCCGCGCCATATTCCAGTTCTGCAATTCCGGCAGCGTCGGCATCATTGAGCACGAAAACCTCTTGTCCGCACACATCGCTGAAAAGCTTTTCTGCATCAACATCAACCCAGCTTTTGTGCATATTGGCAGCAGATTTTGCCACGCCATTATGGATGATACCGGGAAATCCACAACCTACGGGGCCCTGATAATTAAAATGTTCTACAATTCTTTTTATCGTTTCCGCAACTGCTTTTTTTGTGGCCGGGCGTGGTGTTTCAATTCTGTGCCGCTCCGAGCTGAACTGTCCTTTCTCTAAATCGACCAGAGCCCCTTTTACGCCGCTTCCGCCTATGTCAATCCCTAAAATATCCATAATAATCTGTGTTTGATTTCTCAAAAATATAAAAATAATAGCGTAATACCCATTCGGCCTGCACTCTTCACAAAATTAACCTCATGTTTTAATCCTATATTTGCAAATTAAATCAGAAATATTTGTGCTGTGCGAAATCTGTTTAAAGTACTGAAATACGCTATACCTTATTGGCGCTATGCCCTCTTGAACATTGTGTTTAATATTCTCTCCATAATATTTTCACTTTTTTCATTTGCCCTTTTTATTCCCGTCCTTGAAATATTATTTGATCAAACCAAGCGGATTTCCCAAGCACCGCCTCCCATCGACTGGGGCCTTGGTTTTTTCAGTGATGGCGCATTGCTCAAAGCTCATTTTTATTACGAAATCAGCCGTGTTATTGACCGCTATGGCGATATGCACGCCCTGTTTTACATCTCGCTCATCATTGTAATCCTGTTTTTGCTTAAAAACCTTTTCCGTTATCTGGCACAATTTTTCATCGCTCCTTTGCGCAATTTTGTTGTGCAGGATATCCGCAACGCACTTTTTCATAAAATCCTGATCCTTCCACTGGCTTATTTCACTGAAAAAAGAAAAGGAGATATCATTTCGCGCGTTACTTCCGATGTTTTGGAAGTGGAATGGAGCATTATGACCAGTCTGGAAATGATTTTCCGCGAGCCGATCACCATCATTACGTTTTTGGGAACACTCTTTTTTATAAGTCCACAACTTACTTTATTTGTTTTAATCCTGCTGCCCGTCAGTGGTTTTATTATCGGGCGCATTGGCAAAAGCCTCCGAAAAACTTCCGACCGGGGACAGAAAAAGCTCGGCTTTATTTTATCTGTTATTGAAGAATCCATTTCCGGATTGCGCATTATCAAAGCATTTACGGCCATTGATTTTACGCATGGAAGGTTTAAGGACATCAATCATGATTATGCCAAAGTTATGATTGGGCTTTACCGGAAAAAAGACCTGGCCTCACCGGTCAGCGAATTTCTTGGCATTACCGTGGTCGTGATGATTGTGTGGTTTGGCGGCCAGTTGGTCCTGGGCGGTAACGGAAAACTGGAACCTTCCGTTTTTCTGGTGTATCTCGGCATTTTCTCACAATTGATTCCGCCGGCAAAAGCGATCACGACAGCATTGTATAATGTGCAGAAAGGTGCCGCATCGGTTGAGCGAATTGAGCAGGTTTTAAATGCCGATGAGGTGATTGTTGAAAAGAAAAACGCCACAAAAATCAATAAAATTGAAAGTCAAGTTGAATACCGGAATGTGTCCTTCAAATATGAAGAAGAATTTGTACTTAAAGACATCAACTTCACTATAGAAAAAGGGAAAACAATCGCATTGGTTGGCCCTTCGGGTGCAGGAAAATCGACACTGGCCGATTTACTGCCGCGCTACTATGATTGCACGGAAGGCGGCATTTTTATTGATGGCCAAAATCTGCGCGATATCGTTATTGACGATCTGAGAGCATTGATGGGCGTAGTAACGCAGGAAAGCATTTTGTTCCACGATACAGTTTATAACAACATCTGCATGGGCATAGAAAACGTATCGCAGGAAGATGTGATTGCAGCAGCACGCATTGCCAATGCCCATGAGTTTATCGAAAACCTTCCCAAAGGATACCAAACTTTAATTGGTGACCGGGGCACAAAGCTTTCGGGCGGCCAAAGGCAGCGCCTGAGTATTGCACGAGCCGTTTTGCGAAATCCGCAAATTCTTGTGCTCGATGAAGCCACTTCAGCCCTGGATACCGAATCCGAACGCCTCGTGCAGGATGCCCTTGAGAAACTTCTTGCCAACCGCACTTCACTGGTCATCGCGCACCGCCTTTCCACAATTCAGGGTGCCGATGAAATTATTGTGGTAGAAAAAGGCGAAATTGTTGAAAGAGGTACACACAGCCAGCTCCTGGAAAACAATGGATTATATAGAAAACTCTATCAATTGCAAGGCTTTGGGATTTAGCAGATAGTAAATTAAAATCAAGTAGCTGGATAAACTCGTTTCTGCCTGTTCGTTTTGTTTGAGATGCGCTTCATAAAACGGCTACGGCGGATTAAAAGGCTATGTCTTCGGGAAGATAAATCATAAGCAAAAAGGTTCTACTCGGTTTTTTGTGGGGAATCAAAATTGGTGAGCAAATGGAGTAAAACCTTCCTAAAGTTCCAAACTTTGAGAAAGTTTGAGCAGGGTCTTCAGCCCAATTTTGATGAAGAAATCAAATTGTATTTCAAGGGTTCAATTTTTTTTTGTCCACAAAATTGCGGGTAGAACCGAAAAAAAAACCTCCAGGCTTTATGGAAAGCTTGAAGGTCTTTTAAAAAAATGGAATGTCTTATACTACTTCAGGATGATGGTTTGATCAGCCTCACCCATTTCCATAGTTTTAGTTGCATATGTTCCCTGTCCGTCTTTCTTGCCATCATAAGAAAGGGCAAGCACTACATTGTCGCCGCTTGGCCAGTTAATGTCATACCAGTAAACATATTGGTTGCTGTTTTCGAAATGACATTGGATTTCAGTATTTGACCAAAGGTTATAATAGCCCATATTCTGCACATCTGTAGCCCAGTTAATATATGCATTAACAGTTACTTCGCTCTGAAGACCGGCATTCATAACTTCTTTGTTCCATGCACTTATTGTGTTGTTTTCCAAAGTCAGGAAGAAGAAATCCCTGCTGATTTCAAAGTTGATTGTTTTGTCACCTTCGCTGGTGTAATAGGTGGTCTCGTCTGAAGAAAGTTCCAATCCCATGTCGCCATAAGTTTGTACGCTATAGGTAATTTCACCATCAGCATTTTCATCAGTTATGGTTACAGATGCACCACTTTCAACGATATCATAATCATTCCAGCTATTATCATTAATAACCTTAATGCGTGATGGTGTCGTGTTGTTGATTGTAAGTCCTGGTGCGTAGCTTTCCACAACTTCTTCTTTAATCATTTCATCGGTACCAAATTCATTAGTAACTTCAAGCCTGATGTCATAGAATCCAATAGAAATACAAGTAAATACGAGAGTATCAACATTGTAATGTGTTGATTCCTGGCCGTGAGGATTTACTACAGTCCATTTAAGCATATCAATTTCGCCCAAAGATTTATTCACGATTGTAATTTCATCGCCTACATTGATAAATGTTGGGCTCACAGTAAAATCAGCAACAGGAGCGGCACTGGTTACAGTAATGTAATCTGTTCTGGTTTTTGTATTGGTGCCTTCGGCATTAGTAACTGTTAAACTAACAGGATAAGTGCCGGGTAAAGCATAAGTCACTTCCGGGTTTTGTTTGGTTGATATTCCGGGTTCGCCACCAATAAAAACCCAGTCCCAACTAGTGGGTTCTCCGGTAGATTTATCAGTAAAAGTAATGGTTTGTCCCACATCAATATCAGTGCTTGATGCAGAAAAAGAAGCTACGGGGGCTTCCGCTTCATCTTCACTACTGCAAGATGAAAATACAAGGATCATAGATACCAGTCCTAATGCTAAAATTCGTAATTTGTTCATTGATAGTTATTTAAAGATTAATGAATTAGCTCATTCAAGAGCGTGCAAACATATTTCAAAACTTTCCGAAAGACAATTGTTTTTTATTTGTGTTTTTCGAATTAATCCTTAGTAGCCGCTTAAGTATTATTTTGAAATTTTAATGAAGGATTTTTTTAAAATTTTATAGAGGTCAGTAGATAAGTACATAGAATGATTTATGCTCGTGAATAAATAGATTTCTCCTCCCGCTGGTCGTCGAAGTGACTGTTTATTAATTGTTTGGGCAAAGGCGGCGAGGACTCATTTTATATTTTTTATTGTGTCCTCGCCGCCTTTGCCTCTTGAACACAACAAAAGGTCATTTCGACAGGAGGCTCAAAGCGAAGCGAAGAGCTGGATGGAGAAATCTATGTTACTCAATAGCAAATCATTATCGTTTTTATGATTTGCCAAAACTAATATGCACCTACATACTGACCTCTAAAATTTTAAATAAAGGTCTAATCAGGTTAAAGTGGAATTATTGAGCACTGAGCGAACAGGATTCAGTGTTATCCATTAAATAATAAGCATACGCATGAAATCCAGCTACTTAAAAATTCATTTAAACAGGCTGAATACTTTTTTTTAACTTTGTGATTTCTTGTGAGCTTAAGAACATAATTATTATGCCTGAACAAATACTCGAGATAAACAAAGACGAACTCAACGACTACCCGGTTAAAAGCTATAACGGGCCCATTATTTTGGTCGATCATGAAGAACAATTAAAAGGACTTTCCAATTATTTTGAAAATGAAAGCGTTATTGGCATCGATACAGAAACCCGTCCGTCTTTCCGCAAAGGACGTATCAATGAAGTGTCGCTATTACAGTTGGCAACATCCAAAGCGGTAATTTTGATACGCTTGCATTATGTGCCACTACCGGCTTTTATCCATAATATTTTTGAAAATAAAAATATAGTAAAATCGGGTATCGGCATAACGGATGATATCCGTGCCCTCCATAAAATTGATGACTTTGAACAACAATCTTTTGTGGACCTCAACAAACTGGCACAACAAAAAGGTTTCATCAGTATTGGCGCACGTAAGCTCTCGGCTTTGGTGCTGGGGTTCCGGATCAGCAAACGGCAACAGTTGAGCAATTGGGAAGCAGAAGAGCTTTCGGAAGCACAACAGTTGTATGCAGCAACCGATGCCTGGGTGGCACGCGAAATCTACCTGAAGTTTTTAAAGAACCAATAAAACCCAAAACGATGAGCAAAAAAGCTGTTATCTCCTTGATGGCTGCACTCCTTTTTATGGTAGGAAGCAGTATGGCCGGGAATCCGGTGAAAAACTTTGACGAATTAATGAAATCCCTAAACGAAGGTAAAAGCATGCGTATGATTGTCCATTATGCCGATTGCCAATTGATCAGCGATAATGAGATACAGGAGCGCGTGCCCAATGCAATCGGAGGGATGGATATTGATGTTTATGAGTATCTCGCCGAAGGTGCTGTGCGCAATAAAGTGGCTTTTGTGGTATTTTCGACCTCAAAACTGATCCAAAACCCTATTGGTGATGGCTACGTTTACAATTACGTGAAAGTAAAAGTGAGCGCCGACAATAAAGTCCGGATTACAGCCCGCTACCTAAACCCCATCACCTTCGAAGAAGAAATGGACGAAAATTTCTTTAGCACGATAAATAATGGAGAAGAGGGTTCTGTTTATTTTTATGAGCAGGACTAAACGTCTGCTGCATTTTTAATGCACTGAAAATAAACGGAATCAAACTGTATTCCGGAATTTTTTTTAAAAGCTCGTGGCTGTAATCTAAATATTGGTTGATTCACAGCGCAAATTCCAATGGATTAGATAATCAAAGAATATCGAATCACGACCCGTTTCGTATAGAAACCACTTATTTACATAAGTTTATAAGGAAGTTTAGATTTCTCCCGGCAACACTCCGCTTTGCTTTGTGGTTTGGTCGAAATGACCGTTTTTTATTGTCAGGAAGCAGGGGGAGGGCAGATAGCGGGCGCGGAACGCCCGCTATCTGCCCTCCCCCTGCAAAATAATCGTTAAGATGGTCATTTCGATGGAGGTTTATGCCTGAAAGGCATTGCCGACTGAGAAATCTATAAGTTTTTTTGAATAAAAGTTATAATCTTAACAATCATCCGTTATTTAGAATACAGCCAAGCTCATTAATTGTCTTCCGCATACCACTCCGCGTAGGAAGTAACCGTTTCGCGCAGCAACATACTGTGCAAACTGATATTTTCGGGTAGATGTGGTTTAATTCGGTCAGCAAAGTCAATCAGCATATTTTCACTTGATGGCTGATAATCAACTACGATCATCCTTCCGAAAACCGTATGCTGCGGGCAATCCAGTTCATCGGCCGTAGCTTTGCTGATCACAATTGCGTGGTCAAAATGATCCACAATTTCCTTCTTAACAATCTTTTTCAGGTCGCCAAAATCCATCACCATCCCCAGTTTCGGGTCTGTTGCATCCTGATTTGGCTCCCCGCTAACCGTAACAAAAAGCTTATAGGAATGCCCGTGCATATGCTTGCAAAGCCCATCATAGCCATGCAGCGCATGAGCCATTTCAAATTTGAATTCCTTAGTAATACGAATACGTGCCATAGGATCCGTTTAATATTTTTATGATTGTGTATATACTACAGCGCTTGATTCAAAATGTTCGAAATCGAAGTATTCTGCCGAAATCTTGCAGAAGAATAATCCCAAAGCTTCGGGAGACATTATGGACAGAAACTATTTAGAGTTCGTCTATAAAGTACTGTGCTTGATTCAGAATGTTCGAGGTCGAGGCATTTCTTTTGCTGGAAACGAGGAGTTTACTGGCGTAAATGACTGTTTCCAGCAAAAGAAATAACGCTGAGATCGGACATTATGGACAAGCACTATTTAGTTATTTTGCAACGATACACAGGCTTACTCAGTTCATTCAACAAACTCATGATATACATGCCTGGTTTGAGGTGCTGTGTATTTACGTCAAATTCTTCGCCCTGAACGTTTTTTGGCTCAACAACCATTTTGCCGGTCAGGTCGTAAATGCACAGGCTGTATCCCTGAAATTTTTCGGCCTGAGTAAAGCTGATATGCAATTTGCTGGCAACCGGTACAGGATATACATCGATCTCATATTCATAGTGCAGCTCTTGCTGTGATGCCGTGGGATCCCAGATCAGGTCAGCAAATTCGGGATGGTCGATAAAAGGGTTACGGTTATGCTGGATGTCGTAAATACCGTCATTTCGGGTAATTTCCTTTGTGCTCACCGGGTCATTGTGATGCCATTCGAGCATCATGTCCAATGCCCAGGGCTTAAGTTTGGCGCCATCAACCATAGCATTGCTTTGCCATGAACCATCTTCGCCATAATAACGGGTTGCCATATAAAAATAGATGCGGGCAAAATCTCCTTTGTATTCGTCGATGGGCTCAAACACGGTTCCGGTATAACCGGGATATGTGCAGTTTCCCAATTTGCTGCCGTTGGTACTGGTATAAGTAGCAGAACCCACTTCCCCGAATGGATAATTGCTGCGCATCCCGTTTACTTTACCGTCGGTTGGTACAATGTGGTGGATGTCGGTATTCATCGGGCTGTTATCGTTAAACCAGCTTTTTGGCCATGAGTGCTCACGGTTGTAGCAATCGCATTCGCTGGAATAATTTCCACATTGGTCGCTGCCAAAAGTAAAATCACAATCGGAATACATATCCCATACTTTGCCATCGGAACGGCGGTCAGTTGTTTTTACTGCCGTCCAGATGTAGCTGTACGATACGGAATTATGATTATCAATGATTTGATGGAGTTTCGATTGAAGGGCAGTGCTTGTGAGGCCATCTGTTCCATCGTAATATCCTGTAGGAATCTGGGCGCTGAGATTAAGGGCGATAAGTGCTACAAACAGTTGTAGGCTAAGAAATTTGAATAATTTCATGTGGTAAACTTTACAATTGTGGATTAGAAAACGGCGCAAAGGTAGGATTATTTTAAAAGCATGAAAAGAAAGCAATAAATCTCTTTGAAAACCAACAATCAGACGGTTGCTGCAGTAGCCTGAATTTGCTGTATCAGCATCAGCACTGCCGCCATAAGAATCCAGAAGCCTCCAATCAAAGAAATGGTACGTGCCTGCTTTTCGCTTCCGGTTTTCTTTTGGAACATCAGGCCAAGCACAATCATGGCTGCAAGTGTGGAAATCATCGTAGAAAATGCATATTGGTTCAGTCCGTAGGCCAGTCCCAGCAACATGCTTGTAATGCCGCTGGCCGTTCCGAGCAACAGCAATGAGCCAAAATTATGCACATAATAAACATGGTAGGCTATTTGTTTTTTCCAGCGGCTAATGATTGTTTTGGCACCAATGAGCGCCATTAGGGCAGCCCCAAGATGCAAAGAAAATTTGCCTGAAAAAAGGGCGACAAAATCGGCAAGCAGAAAACCCAGGGCAAAGAAAACCAGAAATAAAATGCCTAAAATCCAACGGCCACCATAAAACAGCCTTTTTTTATCGGCAGGAGCAGAAAAAAGCAATAGGTTTTCATAAAATAGCATGCCAATGCCTACTGCCAAAAAGATTTGTATAAAATATATCATCATAAACCAGACTTAAAAGGAGGCGAAGCCAGCAGTATTTTACTTGAATAATTTGCTTTTACGGCCAAAAGTGCCTTGAAATACAAATTCGTCAAAATCATTCCGAACCCGTGCTGCGTCTTCCAGCTTTTGCAGGTTTGGATGGAGCTTTGCCACTTCTCCGGGAAATCCTATAGCTATTGCTGTAAGCACTTCGTAATCAAATGGTACGCTCAATAGTTCCGCTGCAAGTTTGGCATCAAAACCACCCATTTGGTGCATAAATAAGCCTTCTTGCGTAGCCTGAATGCTCATATTGGCCACAGCCTGACCCACGTCATACTGATAGGAGGGATTGGGCTGTTCGGGATTTTTGGTAGAAAATTTTCTGCCACAACTTAGCAGCAGCACCGGAGCTGTTTTGGCCCATAACTGATTAAACTCTACAAGTGTCTCAAAAATGCGGGCATAAGTTTCATCGCCTTTAAAACCTATCAGGAAAGACCATGGCTGTTCATTCGATCCTGATGCCGCCCATCGGGCTGCTTCAAAAAGCCGTTGCATTTGTTCCGTACTTATTTCTTTTTCAGGATTAAATGCCCTGGGACTCCACCGTTCCCCTAGTAATTCATGGATTTCAAAATCCGTAGCTGCTGTTTTTTTCATGTGTTTCGTTTTTAGGGCATTAACAATATGCCGGTATGAGTATCATACAAAAAGTCTATGACATAAACCGTGACTACAAAATTACATAGAAAAATACTCTTGTCCAAAGCAATGAGAAATCATTGACAGGTCAAAATAAAAGCGAAGCGACCATTCAAAGCAGAAACAGCTTTGGAGTTCATTTTTTGCTACATTAAAATATTGTGAATTTTTGCTGATTAGAAAGTAATTGAAAAAACTGTTCCTTCATTCAGTTTGGATTTCACGGATATGCTGCCTTTATGCAGGTGCATGATTTGCCGCGAAAGGCTGAGCCCGACGCCGCTTCCGGTTTTCTTGCTGGTGAAAAAAGGCATAAAAATTTTGTCCAGAATATCCGGTTTGATGCCGTGGCCATTGTCCTGCACTTCAATGCAAACACGGTTATTGCGGTTTTTAAAGGCGCGCATCAAAATTTTTGGATCATCAATGGTTTTAACGGCATCAATGGCATTGACCAACAGGTTGATCAGTACCTGGTCGATCAAATCCGGGTCTGCTGTTATCATAATATCTTTCGGGAACATATCATATTTGAAATCAATATGATTTTTGCCCATGCGGGCCTTCATAAGGAGTTCGGTGCGGACAAAAAGGTCTTTGACCTCGAAATATTTGAAATTCGGTTTGGGTATGCGGGTGAGGTTGCGGTAAACCTCAACAAATTTCAATAAACCGCCGGCACGGTTTGCGATAGTATGTATCGCATTATGAATGCCTTCCAGGTCTTCCTGGCTGAGCTCACGCAAATGCCGCACTTCTTCGTTTTCATCAAACAGCAATTGGCCTAAAGTATCTGATAAGCTCGAAATTGGAGTCATGCTGTTCATGATTTCGTGAGTCAGTACGCGGATCATTTTTTGCCAGGCTTCAATTTCTTTTTCTTCCAGCTCGGTATGGATGTCTTGCATGGAAACAAGAATGAAGTTTTCGTTGTGCATCCTGAATTCCGTTGCCATAATCGCAATCTGGAAAAGCTCATCATTGTGGAAAATCCGAATCAGGTTTTTATCGCCCGATTTCATTTTCAGCAGTAAATCGGTTAAGCCTTTGCGCACACTTTCCAGTTCCCTGATGTTTTTGATGCCGGGTATGCCCATCAAATCGCGCACAGCTTTATTGAGCATATCCACTTTTCCGGTTTTATCAAAAACCAGGATTCCAATATCAATATGCTGCACAACGGTTTGCAGATAATTGTGTTTTTCTTCTTTTTCGGCCCGATATCGGTTAAACTCTTCAATTACCTCATTAAAAGCATCATTAAGCTGGCGAAAGCTTTTATTTCCTTCTTCGAATTGAAATGAGGTAGTAAAATCGGCATGTTTTACGCTTAACAGGAATTGCGCCAGCTTTTTATTCACTTTTTCCGCATAGGAAATCAATTCATAAACCTGAAATGCAATAAGCAGAGCCAGCAGGAAACTACTGATTCGGTAGGCTTCCATCCCCCAGCTAAGCGAAAGGGCGGTGATGCTGCACAAAAGTAGCAAAACCCTGAAAATGATCCGTATGCGAAAGTTTTTATAAACCATATTTTTCAATTCTACGGTACAATGATGCACGTGTTAAGCCTAACTCCTTGGCTGCTTTGCTGATGTTCCCGCCATATTTGTCGATCACTTTGCGAATGAGCATCTTTTCAGTTTCTTCGAGATTAAAATTGGTGGGTATGTCCACTTTCTTTTCTTCTTCACCCTGTTGGTTTAGGAAGAAATCCTGAGGTTGCAGTATGTTGGAGTCGCTCATGATGACGGCACGTTCAACGGCATGTTGCAATTCGCGTATATTGCCCGGCCAGCTGTGCATTTGCAACCGCTTGGTGGTGCTGGCATTAAGGCGTTTTTGCGGCATCTTATATTTTTTGCAATAAATGCCCAGAAAATGCTCCGCAAGCGCCGGGATATCTTCGGTCCTCTCGCGTAATGGCGGTATCTGAAGCTCCACGGTATTGATGCGGTAAAGCAAATCCTGACGGAATTTATTGTCTTTTACCATCTCATACAAGGGCATATTTGTAGCGCAAATCAGGCGTACATCAATAGGGATTTCTTTGTTGGTGCCCAGGCGGATCACTTTTCGGTTTTGCAGGACACTCAGTAGTTTCGATTGGAGCGGAAAGCTGAGGTTTCCAATTTCATCAAGGAAAATACTGCCTTTGTTTGCCGCTTCGAAACGTCCGGCACGGTCTTCTTTGGCATCGGTAAACGCACCTTTTTTAAAGCCAAACAGTTCGCTTTCAAACAGGCTTTCGCTGATTGCGCCCAAATCCACACTGACAAATACTTCGTTTTTGCGGTTGCTGGCGCGATGAATGGCGCGGGCTATCAGTTCTTTTCCGGTTCCGTTTTCTCCCAAAATCAACACATTGGCATCGGTATGGGCAACTTTTTCAACAGTTTTCAAAACCTTCTGCATGCTGGGCGACGAGCCAATGATATCGTAATAAGGTGAATCCTGATCGCTGACGAAAAGCCGTTTTTTGCTGCGCAGGTCTTGTAGTTCAACTTTCGACTGGCGCAATTGGAGGTTCGCCTGTATTTCGGCAAGTAATTTTTTATTGTCCCAGGGCTTGAGCAGAAAATTGGTAGCTCCTTCTTTGATGCCTTGCACAGCCAGTTCAATATCGCCATAACCGGTGATGAAAATTACCACTGCCGCCGGGTCAATTTCCAAAATGGTGTTTAGCCAGTAAAACCCTTCTTTGCCACTTGTTGCATCGCGCGAAAAATTCATGTCCAGCAAAATCACATCGTAATTTTCCTGTTTCATTAAATCGGGGATATTCTCCGGGTTTTTTTCGGTATGCACATATTTTATATGCTGTTTTAAAAACAGTTTTGCGGCCAGTAAAACGTCCGTATCATCATCAACGATTAGTATTCTTGCTTCAAGTTTATCCATTCTGCTGAATTTATGGTTGTGGCTATATTATGAACAATATATTTTGGCAATAGCTATATAACTAATATCATACCAAAAATTTAATTAATTGATATTCAGTATATAAAGCTGGTCGTCTACTCATCAAAGGTACAAAAAATGTCCGCTGGCGTACACGTACACACTGGATTTTGTACAAGCTTTTCATAAACCCTAACTGTTGACTTAGTTAAACATCAGTATATCAGTGCTTAACAAAGGATGGCACAAAATTGGTTTAAAGGAAGCCACAACAACGACCCCATAAAAAATTTGCACTCATGGATAAAATAATTGAAAAGAAGAAATGGACTCCCAAAAAGATCCTGAGCATTTCGGCAGGAGGGATTTTTGTGCTCTTTGTATTGTACCTGCTGTTTTTCCGCGACAAAAGCAGCCGCTTATACGTGCCTCAGGAGCAACTCACATTAACCGAAGTAAAACTCGACAAATTCCAGGAATTTATTCCCATAGATGGTGTGGTCTTTCCGAAAACCACGATTTACATTGATGCGGTTCAGGGTGGTATTGTTGAGAAAGTTTATGTTGAAGACGGTGCTCTGCTCAAAAAAGGCGACACCATTATTAAGCTCAACAATGCAGATATGGAACTGCGTTTTATGGAACAGGAAACAAGGATTTACGATGCGATCAATAACCTCCAAAACTCCTTGATCAGCCTGGAACGTAACGGTTTCCAGCGTCAGCGCGAAATTATTGAAGTAAGCTACCAGATTGATCAGACCCGCAAAGACTTTGAACGAAAAGAAGAGCTTTATAAAGACCGCCTCATATCGGATAAAGAATACGAAGATGCAGAGCGTGAATTCAATTACAGCATCAAGCAGCTCGAAATTTCATTGAAACTGAAGCGTCTCGACAGTATTTCCGCCGTAAAGCAAACCCGCCAGATCAACAACAGTATTGGTAGAATGGACAACAACCTGGCCCTTTTGCGCCAAAACCTCGAAAATCTCTACATCAAAGCACCCGCTGAAGGGAAATTGTCCTCCTTTTTTGCCGAAATCGGTGAAACCAAAAGAGCGGGCGAACATCTGGGACAGATCGATATGGACGATGGCTTTAAACTGCGCGCCAACATTGACGAACGTTATACTTCACGTGTGTTTATCGGTCAGGAAGCAGAATACGATTTCGGTGGGAAAATCTACCATCTCGAAATAAGTAAAATTTACACAGATGTGACCAATGGTTCTTTTCAGGTTGACCTGATATTTGTGAACAACGAAGAACCAACGCACATCAAGCGCGGACAAACGCTTCAGCTGCGTTTGAAATTCAGCAGCGCCACAGATGCACTGATTATCCGCAAAGGAGGTTTCTTCCAGGAAACCGGCGGAAACTGGATTTATGTTGTGGATCCATCGGGCGAATTTGCCGTGAAACGCAGCATCCGCCTGGGACGCCAGAATACACGCCATTATGAAGTGATGGAGGGTCTGAATGAAGGTGAAACTGTTATTGTTTCTTCCTACGATACCTTCGGGGCAAAAGACAAATTGATTTTTAAATAGACAAGAAACGGATTTATTCATAAAATAAAAATTCAATCATGGAAAAGATGATCAAAACCAATCAGTTAACAAAAGTTTTCAGAACCGATGAGGTAGAAACCACAGCACTTAATGATGTAAACCTCGAAATTGAAAAAGGCGAATTTGTCGCCATCATGGGCCCTTCAGGATGCGGTAAATCAACACTGCTGAATATTCTTGGGCTGCTCGATAACCCCACAGGAGGGCAATACTTTTTCCTCGATCATGAAGTCTCGGGTTTTAATGAGCGCAACCGTGCCAAATTGCGTAAGGAAAACATTGGTTTCGTATTTCAGAACTTTAATCTGATTGATGAGCTGAACGTATTTGAAAATGTGGAGCTGCCGCTGATTTATCTCGGTTACAGCGCCAAAGAACGCAAAGCACGTGTTGACGAAGCACTGGAGCAAATGCAGATTATCCACCGTAAAAAGCATTTCCCCTTGCAGCTTTCCGGTGGTCAGCAGCAGCGTGTTGCTGTAGCCCGTGCCGTTGTGGCCAACCCTTCCTTGATTCTGGCAGATGAGCCAACCGGTAACCTCGATTCGGCTCATGGCGAGGAAGTCATGAACCTGCTCGATAACCTGAACCAAAACGGAACAACAATCGTGATGGTAACGCACTCACAACGCGATGCAGAATATGCCCGAAGAATTGTACGCCTCTTTGATGGACAGATTATTAATGAGAATATTAAAGCAAATGCTATCCTATAAATCTTGATCGGAAAATCTTTCGATGATTCCGCAGTTACGGTGGTGGAGCAAAAGCAAAGCCGCCGTATCAGCTAAACCCAAAGCAATTTGCAATATCGTTGAACAAGGCAATTTTTTTAACCCCCTATAAGTGTATAACAACCCCAATTAACCTCAAATTTCCCCGGCTATGTACCGAAATTATCTAAAAGTAGCATTAAGGAATATCTTTCGTCAGGGCGCCTATTCCATGATTAATATCATTGGCCTGACGATTGGTATTGCCTCTTTTTTGTTAATCGTGCTTTATGTACAGTATGAGCTTAGCTTCGACAGTAGCGCAAATGACCCGGAAACAATTTACCGGGTTGTGGAAGTTCAGAACCATCAGGGTGTTGGAGAACAACATGTTTCTTTTACGCCGGCACCTATGAAAAAAACCATGGTGGACAATTTTCCGGAGGTTTTAGATGGTTTCCGCTATGCGAGCTGGGGAACTTTTACGGTGAAAGCCGGTGATAATTATTTTCATCAGGACATGACAGCCTATGTTGATCCGTCCTACTTTAGAATGTATGGTGTGGATCTGCTGCTGGGCGATACGGCCACAGCGCTCAGCGAGCTGCATTCGGTTGTGCTCTCGGAAGAAGCTGCCGTCAAAATGTTTGGAAGCGCCGAAGATGCAATAAACCAATTGATTGCAATCCGTGGCGAAGACGGATACAAAGTTACGGCTGTGATGGCGGATATCCCTAAAAATTCCCACATCCGGGCAAAAATGCTGATCCCTTTCGAAACAGCCGAAAGTAAAAACCCCTGGATGGAAGGCTGGGGCTCCAATTGCACATCTACCTATATCCGCCTGAAAGAAGGAACCAATATTCCGGCACTGGAACAAAAATTTGCCGATTATATTGAAGAACATTTTGGTGAAGGCGAATCAAATAATTCCTTTACCCTCTACCTGCAAGCTTTTAATGATATCCACCTGAAATCGGGGCATATCAAATTTGATATGAACTTTTCGCGTGGCAGCTATAATAATGTGTTGATATTTAGCGCTATAGCTCTGCTTGTTTTGGTGATTGCCTGCATCAACTACATCAATTTGTCCATTGCCCGCTCTGTGAAACGTGCCCGTGAAGTAGGTATGCGCAAAGTTTTGGGAGCCAGCCGAAGCAATCTGGCAGGCCAGTTTCTGGGCGAATCCCTGCTGCTGAGCCTGGCCGCACTGATAATTGCGCTGATGCTGGTAGAATTATTTGTTCCTTTATTCAACGATATGCTGGGAACCTACATCAACATCAGCTATAGCAGTAATGCCCTTTTTCTTGCCGTGATGCCATTTATCTGGCTCGTGGTCAGCCTCGTAAGCGGTAGTTATCCGGCATTCTATCTTTCTGCATACCAGCCGGCACAGGTTTTAAAATCAGGTGTGGCAAAAAACAGCTCCAAAGGCTGGCTGAGCAAAGGTTTGGTGATTTTTCAGTTTTCAGTTAGTATTGTATTGATTATAACGATTTTAGTGGTGCAATCGCAGATGGCCTATGTGCGCGACCGTGATCCGGGCTTTAATTATGAGAATGTTGCCGGTGTACCATTGCATGATTTCAATAGCGATCAGGATCTGAAACAAATAGCAGACGAAGCACGAAACTCCTCGGATATACTGGACTACTCTTTTGCAGCCGGATTTAATGGAGCAAGCGGAAATCAATCTACCCTTACCATAAACGACAGTGCCAACTCTACCATAATGATGCGTATTGGCTCCGTTGATGAACGCTATTTCAATATGATGGAAATTCCTGTTCTGAAAGGCCGGAATTTTTCTTCGCAAAGCAGTTGGGATCGTTATAACAGTGTCATCATTAATCAGGCTGCCGCAGATTTCCTGGGGTGGAAAAACCCCATAGGAAAACAGTTTGTAAATTATAGGAGCGATTCCATTCCATATATGACCGTAATTGGCGTGGTAGGCGACTACAATTATTATAGCATGCACAACCGTATCGAACCGGCTGCTTTCCTGATGATCCCTGATCATTATACGGATTTGCTGGTGCGCTATCATCCACAAAACCAACCAAAAGTCAAAAGCTATCTCGAAGGGGCCTGGGAGCGCCTGTTTCCCGGACATCCTATGAACTATATGCTTATCGACGATCTGGTCGAAAATATGTATATCACGGAAATCAACAGCCTGAAACTCTTCCAGTATTTTACATTGTTGTCAATTTTGATTTCCTGTATGGGCTTGTTTGGGCTCACATCCCTGATTACCGAACAGCGCACCAAAGAAGTGGGAATACGTAAAGCGCTGGGAGGCAGCACTTCAATGATTACCCTGCTGTTGGTGCGCAATTTTATGAGGCTTGTCCTTATTGCCGGAGTTGTGGCCATTCCTTTTGGCTGGATGATTTCAAAAGGGTTCCTCGATCATTTTGCTTATAAAATCAATCTTGGTTTCCAGTATTTCATCTTCGGGCTGCTTATTGCATTGCTCATCGCCTTCCTGACGGTGATTACCAAGGTGCTTTCTGTGGCCAATTCCAACCCGGTGGATGCGCTGCGTTATGAATAGAAAAACCGTTAGATGAAGAAAACTCCCGGAAGCTAATGCCTTTCGGGAGTTTTTTTATTGGAAAACTTTTGTGATCAAATAATACGATGTTGCAATTAAGGAACAAAGACCTCAAGCAATTTGCAGGAACCCAAAGGATACAGCAAGGCTTTTTCTATGCTGCGTGGCATCAGCACAGCTTCTCCTGTTGTCATTTCTGTTTCCGTGTCTTCGGCTATAATTTTGGCTTTGCCTTCCACGCAAATATAAATGGTGCAGGATTGCATTTCTTCATAGTTTTTTGAAACCGGCTGATCAAATTCCAGTATGGACGTTTTGAAATATTCCGAGTTAACTATGTTTTCCGTTTGGTTTTTTGTTTTTCCGTAATGTGTTTTATACTCGGGATATGCTTTAAAATCAATGGCATCCATAGCTTCTTCGATGTGCAGCTCACGCGAATTTCCTTTGTCGTCCACGCGATCCCAATCGTAAATACGGTAGGTCACATCCGAAGTTTGCTGGATTTCTGCCAGGAAAATACCGGGGCCAATGGCATGCACCCGGCCTGCCGGCATATAAAAAACGTCGCCTTTTTGAACTTTTTCCGTATTTAGGATTTCCCGGAGTTTTTTCTCCTCCAGTAGTTTCTGATATTCTTCTTTATTGCTGTCTTTTTTAAAACCGCTGATCAGTTCTGAATTTTCATCGGCATCCATGATGTACCACATTTCGGTTTTCCCTGCAGTTAGGCCACGTTTTTTGGCCAGCTCATCATCCGGATGCACCTGAATGGACAAATAATCGTTGGCATCAATAAATTTGATCAGCAGGGGAAATTCCTCCCCAAATTTGTCGTAAACTTTCTCGCCAACCAGTTCGTCCATATAAACTTCAACCAGCTCATTGAGGTTGTTCCCTTCGAGCCAGCCGTTTTTTACAACCGTTTCGTTCCCGGGCACGCCGGAAATTACCCAGGCTTCACCGCAATTTGGAAGTGGCTCAAAATCAATGCCTGCAATGGTTTTCATCTTTTGTCCGCCCCAGATTTTATCTTTTAAAACCGGATGGAATTTCAGTGGATATAATTTATTGCTCATATACCGGATATTCTGTTTCTAAGACCATAAAAGTACAATATTTTGATTAAAGGAAATTTTTGGTTTTTATTGTTGTTACTTTGGAAATAATATGATTTATACCTTTGTATTAAATCTGGAATTATGGACTTAAAAGAATTAATAGCCTTTCGAAAGGAGCTGCATTCCTGGCCGGGTCTTTCAGGACAGGAAGATGAAACGGCCTCACGTATTTTGCGCTTTATCGGTGCTGAAGCAGCCGACGAAGTTTATAGCGGGGTTGGCGGTCATGGCTTGCTGTTTATTTTTGAAGGAAAGGAAAAAGGGCCGCATACAGTTTTTCGTGCCGATATTGACGCGCTACCCATTCATGAAATCAGCAAACACGCATATAAATCCAGGATTCCAGGTGTTGCGCATCTTTGTGGCCACGACGGGCATAGTGCCGCAATGGCCGGTTTTGCGCGTTTTTTAGGAAAGCACCGTCCTGAAAAAGGAAAAATTGCATTGCTTTTCCAGCCTGCAGAAGAAACAGGTCAGGGCGCTTTGGCAGTGATGGAAAACAATCATTTTAAAGCATTAAAACCAGACTTTATTTTTGGCTTCCATAATATCCCGGGATATCCGAAAGGAAAAATATTGCTCAAAAACGGAAGTTTTGCAGCAGCGAGTTGTGGCCTGAACATCGAACTTAACGGAAAAACTTCCCATGCAGCTTATCCGGAGGCCGGCTTAAACCCTGCAGTGGCTTTGGCTGAAATAATCCAAAGCTGGAACGGAATCGCATCCGCAAAAAATGAATTTTTAGATATGGTTTTGCTTACTATTGTGCATGCGCGGCTGGGAGAGAAAGCCCTGGGAACCAGTCCGGCTTATGGGCAAATCATTGCTACGCTGCGTGCAAACCGCCAGGACGATATGGACAAGCTCACCGAAAAATCCCTGAATACAGCCCTGGAAATCGCCAAAAAGCACAAACTCGAAGTAAATTATGGCATGGAAGAGCCTTTTCCGGCTACTATAAATCATGATGAAGCGACGAAAGTCCTGCAGGATGCGGTTCAAAATTCCGGTCTGGATCATGAATACCTTATGGAAGCATTCCGTTGGTCGGAAGATTTTGGCGTTTATACAAAGAGTATCAACGGAGCTTTTTTTGGCATCGGCTCGGGCCAAAGCCATCCGGTATTGCATAATCCCGATTATGATTTTCCGGATGATATATTAGCAACAGCTATCGCACTTTATAAATCTATTGCATTGATAACTAATAATTTGAGATAATGAATGAAATTTGTGTTTTTTGTGGCTCCAGCACAGGTAAAGGAGAACTTTACAGGGCAAGTGCCAAAAAGCTGGCATTATTGATGGCCAAAAAAGAAATGAACCTGGTTTTTGGTGGCAGCAGTATCGGCTTGATGCGCATCCTTGCCGATGTGATGCTCGAAAAGGGGAGAAAAGTAACGGGAATCATGCCCGAAATGCTGATCAGCAAGGAAATCCTGCACGAAGGAGTAAGCAAAATAATCCGTACCGACAGTATGCACGAACGTAAACTCCTGATGGGCGAACTTTCCGATGCTTTTATTGCTTTGCCCGGTGGATTTGGCACTTTGGATGAAATCAGCGAAGTGCTTACCTGGAATCAGCTGGAAATCAATAATAAACCTATTGCATTACTGAATGTGGACGGCTACTACGACAACCTTATGGCCTTTTTGGACCGTGCCGTACAGGATGGTTTCCTGCGTGCAGAACATCGTGCCAACATCATTGTGGAAAGTGATGAGGAAAAACTCCTGGAAGCCTTGAAAAATTTTGAACGCATTGAAGTGGATTCCAAATGGGTGGATGAACTTAAAGAGCAGGTTAGGACTTAATATCCTTATGGAAAATTTGCGCGATATACGTCTGGATTATAATAAATCGAAGCTTGAGGAAGCATTGATGCCCGATGAGCCTTTCCGCCTTTTTAAGAACTGGCTGGAAGCAGCTTTGCAATCTGATGAACAGGAGCCAACGGCCATGGTTCTATCGACGGTTTCGCCGGAAGGAAGGCCATCATCACGCATCGTTTTGCTGAAAGATATCCTTGATGGCGCTTTGGTTTTTTACAGCAATTATCAATCGCGCAAAGGGGAGGAGATGGAAGCAAACCCCAACGCGGCTTTATTGTTTTTTTGGCCTGCGCTCGAACGGCAAGTCAGAATAGAGGGGAAAGTACAGCAAATCGCGGCAAAGGAATCCGATAATTATTTCTACAGCCGTCCGCCGGAAAGCCGAATTGGAGCGGCCATTTCACCCCAAAGCCAGATCATTCCCGACCGCAAAACGCTTGAAGAAGCTTTTCATAAGGAGTTGGAAAATATGCAAAATGGTTTGGAGCCCAAGCGTCCGGAGCATTGGGGTGGATACAAACTTATTCCTGAAATTATTGAATTCTGGCAAGGGCGGCCCGGAAGGCTGCACGACCGCTTTCAATATCGTTTGGCTGATGGCCAGTGGCTGAAAAACCGCCTGGCGCCATGATGCGGCATTTTGCCATAGTATTGATTATAATGAGCTTAGGCTTAGCTTTGCCCGCTCAAAATGTATTCGATGTGGGTGAAAAGCTCGAATACAATGTTTCCTACAACTGGCAGTTTATCTGGATTAAGGCAGCTAATGTCAGCTTTGAAGTCTCCGATACAATTATTTCAAATCGCGCGTACTTCAGTTTCAACAGCTATGGGAGCTCCTTAAAGCGCTACGACTGGATTTTTAAGGTCCGCGATTCCTATCGGTCACGGGCATCAAGGGACAACCTGAAGCCCTTATGGTACCACAGGAAAAATTATGAAGGCGGCTTTGAAGTGGATTACGAATATCAGTTTGATGATGCCGCAGGAAAAATATATTGCCGTACTCAAAATTCCGATCGTCCTTTAGCTTACGACACCATTCCTTGGCCCGTTGGGGCGCTGGATTTGGTAACAGCAACCTACCACACCCGAAATCTGGATTTTAACGGAATGGATGTGGGCGATACTGTTCCTGTTCAGGTGATTATCGACCGGAAACCGTATAATCTTTTTATACGATATCTTGGCAAAGAAATCATTAAAAACCGCGATGGCCATAAATACCGCTGTTTGAAATTTTCGGCATTGCTGGTGTCAGGGACTATTTTTAAAGGCGGTGAGGATTTGTATGTTTGGGTAACAGACGACGGCAACAAAATTCCGGTTCAGGTGGAGGCGAAAATTTTGGTTGGTTCCGTTAAGGCATGGCTGTCAGGATATAAAAATTTAAAAAACCCTTTGGGCGCACGGGTTGATGAATAAAGCCGTTTAAGGAATTCTGACAGACTGAATCATTGGTCATATTCCACGCTCGGGGAATTTTTCGTAGTTTTATGTCGTTTAAAATTATACGTGATGAAAACGGCAAAAAGCATTGCTCCTTTTTTATTGGTCATTCTTTTTCTCTCACAATCCTGTATCCGGCATTACTACTGGCCCGAAGAGCATATCCGCCAAATGGTCGATCCTGTTGGGTTTTCTGCCAATTTCAACGATTTTGATACTGTGATCTCTCAGCTCGACAAGCAATATGGAACAAAAATGGACAGCATTTCCCATGCCATGAAAACTTGGACACCGCCTTCTGCTGTAATTGTTCCACATGATGATTATGCTTATGCCGGATATTTGTATCCACCGGCATTTGAAAATATACGGGCAAAAACCCTCTTACTGGTGGGCGTTTTTCATAAGGCACGCACTTTTGGTGTGGAAGATAAACTGGTCTTCGGGAATTTCACTCATTGGAACGGCCCGATGATGCGCACTGAAGTTTCACCACTCAGGAATGAAATTTTAAAGCAGCTTGACTCATCGGATTGCATCGTTTCGGATACGATGATGCGAACAGAACATTCTCTTGAAGCTTTTATCCCCTGGCTGCAATTCTATAATCCGGGAGCACAGATTATTCCCGTACTTGTTCCTGCCATGGATTTTGACCGGATGGATCAACTTACGAATAAGCTCTCCGAAGCCCTTGGAGAAGTGTCTGATCATCAGGATTTAAGCAATCCAAATGATTTTTGCGTGTTGATTTCTTCGGATGCAGTACATTACGGAGCCGAAGGATGGGGCGGAAAAAATTTGGCACCAAAAGGGAGCGGAACAGAAGGAAATCAACGTGCATTGCAGCATGAACACAAAATTATTGATGAGAGCCTCACGGGAAAGATTGATGATGCGAAAGTGAAAAAGTTTCTAAGCTTCACTACCGATAGCTGCAATCACCGAAACTACAAATGGACCTGGTGCGGCAGATATTCCATTCCTTTTGGATTAATGACCGCATCAAAATTGCACAGCCAAAAAAAGCTGGAAGGCAAGTTGGCTGCTTATGCAACAAGTATTGATCATAAACCATTAAAATTGAAAAATACGCAGATGGGAACTACAGCTCCGGCGCATGAAAATCATTGGGTGGGATATGCTTTGATTTTTTACAAATAGTTTGCGGACATAATTTTAATTTATTGCAAAACCAGAGCAAACCGAATCCCACATTCACCAATAAAATTTAGTTTTGCAAAAAGCCTCTGCATGAAAAAACTTCATTTACTCTTGCTTTCTGTCTTATCGGGACTCCTTTTTACGATATCCTGGCCGGTAAACGGCATTCCGCTTTTTATTTTCATCGCCTTTGTGCCTTTGTTAATTATCGAAGGTGAAATTCTCGATCATCCTCAAAAGTATGGCTGTTGTGCCATTTTCAAATTTATTTATCCGGCTTTTTTCATCTGGAATTTACTCACAACCTGGTGGGTAGGCTATTCCACCCTTTTTGGTGTTGTGATGGCTGTTGTGCTCAATTCGGCTTTTATGTACTTTACATTTTTCCTCTTTCATCGCTCCCGCAGATGGTTGCCATCAAAAAACAATGCGCTGTGGACATTGCTGTTTTTCTGGATAACCTTTGAATGGCTGCACCTCGATTGGGATTTGTCATGGCCCTGGCTCAATATCGGAAATGTGTTTGGCAGCTGGCACAAATGGGTGCAATGGTATTCCGTAACAGGTGTTTTCGGTGGCGCTGTTTGGATCTTGATGATCAATATATTGATATACCGGATTTACATCAGTATTGCGCAAAAAAGTGCACAGGCAGTTATCGTCAGGCAATCTGTTATCGTTTTGGTTCTTTTTCTTGCACCGATTGTTCTTTCTTACGTGATGTATAATAATTATGAAGAACCGGCAGAAAAAGCTGAAATTGTTGTCATTCAAACAGATAACGATCCTTATACGGAACAATACACATTGACTTCTGAGGAGGTAACTGATAATTTCCTGGAGCTGGCCGAACCATTGGTTACAGATCAAACAAAATTCGTCGTCTGCCCCGAATCGGTTTTATACGACGATATATGGGAACATCAGTTTGATCGTTCCAAACCCATTCGTAAAATAAAAACATTCATCCAAAAATTTCCACAATTGAGTTTTGTTGTTGGTGCTTCCACCTCCAAACACTATCCGGATGGAATGACAGGTTCGCCAACAGTGCGTACACATATACGTGCCAATGGCGACAGTATTTTTTACGATAATTTTAATACCGCACTTTTAATCAAAAATGGATCGGCGGTCGAAACCTATCACAAATCAAAGCTTGTTCCGGGGCCTGAAAAAATGCCATTTCATTCCCTTTTAAAACCATTTCAGCATTTTGCTTTTGACTTGGGAGGAACCGTAGGTAGTCTGGGCAGCGATCCGGAGCGCACATCTTTCTGTGCTTCAGAACCATCAATATGCACCGGCCCGATTATTTGCTATGAGTCTATTTATGGTGAATTCGTAACAGAATATGTTCAGAAAGGTGCAAACCTCCTCTTTGTAATTACCAATGATGGCTGGTGGAGCGATTCGCCAGGGCGCTTGCAGCATCTTTTGTTCAGTAAATTGCGCTGTATCGAAAACCGGCGCAGTATGGCACGATCGGCCAATACCGGCGTTTCGGCATTCATCAACCAAAAAGGCGATATCCTCCTGGATGGCGGTATCAATCAGGCCAAAGCCCTGAAATATGAACTAAGCATCAATAATGAAAAAAGCTGGTATTCAGTACATGGCGATTATATTGCACGCATTGCCGCTTTTATCAGTGTGCTGCTTTTGCTTTATACATTATCGGAATATCTGCGGACGAAAGGGAGAAGACATCGGAAAGTTTAGCTCCTGTCTAAAAAGCAACTTTCAAACTTTTTCCGGCTGTTTCCACCACATAAATGCCATGAGGCAGATTCAGCGAAAAACTTTCAATTTTGTTTATTGCTGTCAGTTGATGAAGCAGGCGTCCCGATATATCAAATACGCAGATTTCTCCTTTTATTCCCACTAAAACTAATTGCCTGTTCCGAACGAAAATCTTCTTGTTATCTTTCTCATTTTGGTTCGGAACGCTTATGGTTTCCGCTTTAAAATGAAGAAAAAACCTTCCGACGGATTCGCCTTCAGAAAGGAATACTTTATATTCTCCTGAATGTTTAAAATCGGTTTTTGTATTGTTTAAACGGTCTTCAAACCATATTTCTTTCATGTTTTCTTCATAAGCCGAGAAAGTATATTCTCCACTTTTTTCGATTTCAACACCCAATTCAATTTCTTCGGCAGAAAAAGGCAAAGCCTGCACAGCAAAAGCCTGATGGTTTTCATCGGGTAAGAATGAGAATAGGTTTATTTCATTTCCCCCTTTCATGCTGCCAGCATCAAATCCCGGATCAAGTCCCGTGTTCATTTCACTGTTAAAGCCAATTAGAGTAGATGATTTTGTTCTTTCATTTTCAATAAAAAGTTGAATCCCGGGCCAATTATTTTTTGATTTACAGAAATCAGATTCTCCATGTTTGCGAATATTCTTATAAAAAATAAGGCTCCCGGCCTGATCCGTTTTTACCATAAATGCCTGTCCCATTTCCACAAAATCGTTTTCCAATGCATTTCCATTGTTCGTTCCACAAAAACCATTATTGCAGATCACTTTATAGCAGTCACCACCTGTCCAGTTATCGATTTCCTGCCAGAGGTATATTGCTTCATAATTATCATCAAGGATTGCTGCATTATCCGCCAGGAAATTATGGCTTTCATCAGCAGCTGTATTGATGGCAATATCGCAACAAAAGGGATTACCCACTAAATGAAAACCATTGCCTCCATCAGGGCTGTATGCTGCATTGTATGAAACATTATCTGTATTGGTTTCGCCTTTCATAATCAGTGTGTTGGATTCATTGTTTCCATACACATAGCCTCTTGCATCTTCCATGGTTTGGCTTTCCATTCTGTTGCTGTGCAAAAGGTCTTCCCAGTAGCCGGATGTTTCATTCCAAAGCCAAAAATTGTCCGTTGGTATATTTCCTGATATTTCATCAATATCCAATCCCATATAGCCCAGGGCATCATTGGATGTTTGAATTTCGGACATAAAATCTGTATTTTCATAGGAAATTGGCGCGCTGATATAATGATATTTGCTTTCCGGAATATAACGTTCCGCAATAATCTCAGCATCATCCGATAATAAGCAGTTTCCATTGATAATCAGGGATCCGGTTTGCGATGCAGTACTATTGATTCTTACTGATCCTCCCTCATTGATATTAAGGTTATTACAATTTGCACTTGTTGATATATGAGGCAAATACGGCTGGTTACCGACCAATACATTTTCATTTTCGGGAATATGCATGAAGGACCAATTGGAAGCTGTATTCCAATCATTGGGATATTCGGCATTTCCCCCTAACCATTGGTTTAACTCACTATTTTCAGCAGGCTGTAAAACCCCTTCGTTTATTTGGTGGTTATCGTTATTGATGCGGTGATAAAAAGCTTGTCCGATTGAAATGGATATATTTCCTCCAGCACCCTGAATCTGCCCGCCACCGGATACCGCTGCTTGTTGTGCCATAGATAGATATACAATAAAACTACTGCAAATCAGGATGATATATTTGATGTTTGGAATTCTGTTTTTCATTTTATTAAATAATTGATATTCAAAATATTATTAATCTTTCAGGCATCGAACATTCAATCCTGCTTTTTTACTGTGATATCCTTTGTTGACATTAGACCGGCTGTTGCTCAGGTCGCGGCCATAGGCATAGGATGAAGAGCTGCCTTCAGAAGAACTCCACCAATAGGCGCCCTTATGTTCATTATAAAAATATCTGTTGGAATATCTGTAACCTACCGGAACACCAGCAAAACCTGCGCTGTTGTTGCTTTGCTGATCAAAACCCACTTCCCCATCTTCACAGGATTGATCATCCCATCCCGATTTGGCTGCCAGTGATTTTGCTTCATTGAAACTATATGCTTGCAACCTGTAATTGTAGTAGTTATCGTTTAGGTAAAAGATAAGGGTACTCCATTCAAAATCATTGGGAATATGCCATCCTTCAGGGCAAATACCTTGTACATGATCTATGCCATTAAAAGGGATGCCATTAGTCGCAGCAGCAAAATTGTATAATGCGCCATAAGAAGTTTTGGTTGAAACATCATTGTTCATCCAACAAAAAGCATCATCAGTATCATTGCTTCCAGCTATAGCCCAATCTTCATCGATTGGAATGGAAGATCCGTCAGGATAGCGGGTAACATAAAGGTTTTTGGCCATCCACTCCTGAGTACCTATGATAACTGAAGGATAATTGTTTCCTTCAATATCAGTTACCCCTCCTCCTGCAATTATGTTGTGGGCAACAATGTAATTCTCAACAAATTTAGTCCGCGTGATGGTTCCGTTCGAAACAGTCAGTCTCACTGTATATGAGCCACTTGCAGTATATATATGTCCTGGATTTTTTTCTGTACTGGAATTTCCATCACCAAAATCCCATTGCCATGATGTAGCACCGATGTTTGAATCATCCATAAAATGGATACTGTCGTTGCTTGCTACGCTTTGTGAGCCGATCCAAAAATCAGCAAGTGTCATTCCATTTAGGCTCAAAATATCCATTAAAGCATCAGCATATGCTTTTGTTACAGCATCAGAGCTGTCTGTTGGATTGGCCAGATTGCTTATTTTCCGGTTTTGCATATTGCCTCTAATTGTTTTTGCATGGAGCGTATTAGCTACATTCATGAGTTGACATATTCCTGAAATACTATAATTGGTTCCATTAGATAAATCGGTTTCAGATTTTAAATAATAAGCCGATGATCCCCAGTTTATGGTATCGAACTGTGTTCCATCCATAGCTGTTCCGTTACCAATTTCAATGCTTATCATTCCGTTGATATCCGTTGTAGTGGAATGCCTTTCTTTATAGGAAACCGGGCCATCTTCAGAAGTCCTTAAAATACTAATTTGCACAGCTACATTTGTTTGTTGTACCAATATATCGTTTGCATCCCTGATTATGGCCTGATAGCTTAATAATTCAGGACTTTGTGCCTTGATCATTGAAAAAGGAATGAATATTTGACCCAGGCACAGCAGCAGAAACCAATTTTTGATTTTTCTCATCCCTTTGATAAATAGTATTGATGACATAATTATTTGTTTTAGCATATGTCTATTGATCTTTTACGCAACGAACATTAAATCCACCATCTTTTGAATAACTGTATTTATCGCTGTACTTACTATTATAATTTAGTTTCCAGCCGTATGCAGTTTGATCGCTATAAGCACTTTGGGTGGCCGACCACCAATAAACATATTTTGTGAAGTAACTAAATGAATAGGGAGACCTCATACCCACAGGTATTGCAGAAAATCCGGTACTGTTATTGCTTTTTCTGTCAAAAGAGGCCATACCATCACTTACCGGTGCCAATGGGTCAGGACCATACCATCCTGTTTTGGCCGAAATAGCTTTTGCTTCTGCACGGCTACCGCTTTCGAGATTATAGTTATAATCATTGTTCCTTAAATAGGTCACCAGAGTGTCCCATTCGTCTTTTCGGGGCAAATGCCATCCATCCGGGCAAATCCCCTGTAGCGTATCCAGAGCCTCACCGTCCGTATGCGCTGTGCCATATACAGCGGCGCCAAAAGAATAAAATGCTCCATAAGTATCTTTTGTGGAAATATCGTTGTCATACCAGCAGAAATAATAGGAAGTATTGCTTCTTTCAACATCATCCCATTCCGGATCTTCTGTTATAGCTGTTCCGTCAGGGAATTTGGTGACTTTTAGGTTTTCGGCCATCCATTCCTGTGTGCCCAGAAGGATTGTTTCATAAGTGTTTCCATCAATATCCGTAAGGCCATCACCCACAGTAATTTCATGGGCTACGATATAGCTATCAATTGTATTGGTATGCGTAATTATATCATTGGAGGCAGTTAGGCTTATATTGTACGAACCCGCTTCTGAAAATTTGTGGCCCGGATTTTTTTCCGTACTCGAATTTCCATCATCAAAATCCCATTGCCAGGAATGGGCATTCATATTTGATGTATCCCTGAAATATATGCTGTCGTTGGTGGCTACAGAGCGCGAGCCGATCCAGAAATCAACGAAATCCATTCCATTTAAGCTCATAATATCCATAATAGCCGAAATATATTTTTGTGTCACCGCATCTGAGCTATCGGTTGGGTTGGCCAGATTTGTGATTTTCCGGTTTTGCATATCGCCCGAAAATGATTTGGCGTACAAAGCATAAGGTACACTCAACAGCTGAAATGTTCCGGAAATACTGTAATTCGTTCCGTTGTCGGGATCTGTTTCCATTTTTATAAAATAGGAATCCGATCCCCAGTTTATTGTGTCAAATTGCGCACCATTCAATGCTGTTCCGTTTCCAATTTCTATGCTGACCAAACCATTGGCATCGGTGCTTGTGGCATGGGTTTCCTTATAGGATACACTACCACTTGCCGACGAGCGTAAGATGCTGATTTGCATGGCTACATTGCTTTCCTGTATCAGCATACCATTTGCATCGCGGATTACTGCCTGATAGTTTAAATACTCCGGACTTTGCGCTAATGATTCATACAGCGCAATGAGAATTAAAGCGATAAGGAGCATTGATTTTCGGCATCGGGCAAATTTTATAAAAGATAGTTTTGAAAGCATAATTTTTTGATTTTAAGAATGTTGTTTGTTCATTTTTTTTAGAGCTGTTTTTTTAAAAACCGGAGTATTTTTAAGGAGTCCGATAAAAGGAATGTCAATAATATCCTGACTGGCAATTTTGATTGTGCACGCTCTGATTTTCCCCTTTTGAACTACTTCCGTTCCGGCACGTATCAGAGCGTTATAGCTTTTTGATATTTTAGGAAATTGTCTTTCCGCTTCAAGGTTTTTGCCGTATCCGGTCATTCTGCCCATACTTCGTACAATGATTCCCAGTTGCGGTGCATCCATAAAGCGCGACCAGCTTTTGAAAAACTGCCGGGCATTTTTGCTCATTTCATTTTCAAAATTATCGTGACTGATGATGGCCAGAAAAGGCTTGGAACATATTTCTTTGTCTATGCTGTGAAAAAATAAACCGGAACGGCTGATAATGTGCTTATTCGGATCTCCCAATGCATAGAATCGCTCAAGAAATTTTTTCAAAAGGCTGGAGATAGAAAATAGGTATATAGGACTCGCATAAACAATAATATCTGCTTTTCTCATTTCTTCAAAAATGAAAGCTGTATCATCCTGTGAGCTGTGAATACAGTTATTATTTGGTTTTTCACAAAAACCACAGCCTTTACAAGAATTGATACGATATTCGCAAAGGAATATTTCTTTGCAATCAGCACCTGCTTTCATGGCTCCCTGAAAAAAGCTTTCCACCAGGAAATGTGTATAAGATCTTTGACCTCTATGACTGCCATTGATTGCGATAATTTTCATGTTTTTGGCTTTTTGAAACAAATAATTGATAGCCAAAACTATGAAAGCTCATTTTATAAATAGCTGTAAAATAACTACTTTGTTATGAATGGGATGAGTTATGTTGTGAAAAGGATAAATCTGTGATGAATGGGACTGTTCTTGGACGAACAGGCAGTATGTTTTCAATCGGTTAAAGATTTTAAGCGCTCATTGAAATCCTGAAAACGATTCCTCGAAACAGGAACAGCATCTTGAAAGCCTTCAAAATACAACTGATAGTTCCGTGCATTACCACTCGTTCGTTTAATTTTTTTCAGATTGACAATATAGGAACGGTGCGTTCTCATAATATCAGTATAAGGAGCAAGGGCTTTTTCAACTTCCTGCAGAGCTGCACGGTAGAGTTTCGTTTCTGTCCCGGAATTTTTTTGAGTAAAAACTTCAAGGTAATTGCCTTCCGATTTAATGAAGAGTAATTCTGCAGTATTGAATTTTATAAATTCATTTTTAATTTGAGTGGGAATCGTGACCATTCCTGCATTACTGACATTTTCGTTTTTGTTCGCAAATTGCTTCAGATGTTGGTTCTGCTCTTTTATTTTCCTTAAGTTCTTACGCAGGATGACCGTATAATTAATCCAAACTACTAACAGTGAAAAAAAACTTCCCGTAGAAAAAGCATAGACGGCAATTTTAAACAGAAACGAAGAATGCAGGAAAGATGGTTCTTCTTTGGAAATCAGAAAAAAATAGAGGTAAACGCTGATTACAATACTGAAGATTAATGTTAAGACCAGGCATATTTCCCGAAAAATATTCCAGCTCTCTTTAAATTTTTCGCTGAATAATTTAGGTAAAAGCTCAAATATCAATAAAATGCAACAAAAAGGTATTAGGCTGAAAAACAGCGCTGTCAGCTCTTTAGATGTTTTGAGGTATTCGCTTACAAAAGCATTATCAAGTCGGTAATAATTAAGAAAACCCGCACAAATTCCAAAACCAATTGCCATAATTAGGTTTTTCCGCAAGGAAAACAGAAAAGGATAGGGTTTGAAAAGCAGATTATTCATTTGCTCACAGATATAGATTATTCAGTTAACAAAGATATATTTTAATGCTGAGAAATGTATTTTTTGCAAAAATCAGATTCGTTTTGAGACTAATTTTACAACGGATCGTGGCATAAATAAATGATGGGATCAGTTTCTGGAATTCAGCTTGTGATATATTGTCCAATAGTGTACGTTTTGAGCAAATTAACTTTTTTTAAGCCCATGCCGATACCATCAGGTACATAATTTTGTTACTTTTGATACGAATACCCATGAAACAAAATATTTTTTTATGAAAAAAAGTTTTTTATATATCCTGCTTATCGCCCTTTTGGGTTTTAATACAGGCTGCAAGGCGCAATCGGCCAGGGAAATCAAACGCAACGCCTATCTTGTCAATCTCGTAAATAAAGCTTTGCAACAAGGCCATTATAATCCTCTGGAATTGAATGATGATTTTTCAGAAAAGGCTTATTCCAATTACCTGAAGCAAAATGATCCTTTTAAGCGTTTCTTTACGCAGGAAGACCTGGATACGCTCAATTTTTATCAAAACCGTTTTGATGATGAACTTCAGGCCACTTCTTTCGGGCTCTTCAACCTTGCTGTGGAATTATTGAATAAACGTCAGGAGCAAACAGAAGATTTCTACATCGAAATTCTTGATGAACCTTTCGATTACGAGAAAAAAGAATACCTGGAATTTGATCCCGACAAACGTGATTGGGTGAAAAATGACGAAGAATTGCGCGACCTCTGGCGCAGGATGCTGAAATACGAAACCCTTAACCGCCTGAGCAGCAAAATGGAGGAGCAGGAGAAAGCACTGGCCAAACAGGATACAGCCTGGGAAGAAAAATCTTTTGACGAAATGGAAACCGATGCCCGCGAATCGGTGCGTAAACGCTATAAAGATTATTTCAAATATCTGAGCCAGATGGAAAATGAAGACCATATTTCCGATTATATCAATGCTTTTGTTTCGGTTTATGATCCGCATACCGCTTATTTTCCTCCCAAGCGCAAGGAAGATTTTGATATCAATTTCAGTGGCCAGCTCGAAGGAATCGGTGCCACACTGACCAGCCGCGATGGTTATGTAACCGTAAACAATATCGTGCCCGGAAGCCCTTCATGGAAACAGGGCGAACTGGAAGTCAATGATAAAATCCTGAAAGTTGGCCAGGGCGATGAGGAAGAACCCGTTGATATTGTGGATATGCGCCTCGATAAAGCGGTGCAGCTGATCCGAGGGAAAAAAGGCACGAAAGTGCGCCTCACTGTAAAAAAAGTGGATGGAAGCACCAAAGAAATCCCGATTGTGCGCGATGTGGTGGTAATTGAAGAAACCTATGCCAAATCAACGGTAATAGAAGATGAAGAAACCGGCGAACGAATCGGCTATATTTATCTGCCCAGCTTTTACAATAATTTCAGCGATAGAGATAAGGAAACACACCGCACTGCAGCCGGTGATATGCGCAAAGAAATGGAGAAGCTGAAAAAAGAAAATGTGAGCGGCATAGTGCTGGATCTGCGCAATGATGGCGGTGGTTCTTTGCAGGATGCTGTGGAGATTGCAGGTATGTTTATCGAAGATGGCCCCGTAGTTCAGGTTAAAAGTACTACAGGCGATGTGCGCGTGCTGCGCGATTACAATAAAAACATCAACTGGGACAAACCCATGGTGATTATGGTAAACCACGCCAGCGCATCGGCTTCCGAAATTCTGGCCGCAGCCATGCAGGACTATAAACGTGCCGTGATTATGGGCAGCAAAAGTACTTTTGGTAAAGGAACCGTGCAGCGCTTTTTTGATCTCGATGGGTTTGTGCGCGGACAGGACGATATCAAACCGTTGGGCGCCATCAAGGTAACCGTACAGAAATTTTACCGCATCAACGGCGGCGCCACACAGTTAGAAGGCGTTACACCCGATATTATTGTACCCGATTTGTACAGCTATATGGATATCGGTGAAAAAGACCTGGATTATCCATTGCCCTGGACGGAAATCAAAAAATCGAGCTATGATATGCTGGCTGATAATGCAGCTGCTTTTGAGAAAAGTGTTGCGCACAGCATGGATAGGATAAAAGAGGATTCGGTTTTGATGCTTATTGATGAAAATGCCAAAAGGCTGAAAGAACAACGCGATAAAACCAAATATCCACTGGCTCTGGACGAGTTTGAACTGCGCCAGGATTCGCTCGATAAACTCAGCGAAAAATACAAAGATGTGGGCAAAGACAGCCTGGATATTAAAATTTTCACGCTTACAGACGATCTGGCTGAAATTGAAGCCGATTCCACAAAGCAGGAAAGTACCGAACGATGGCACAAACGCCTGATGACCGATAATTATCTTTATGAAGCCATTAAGGTGATTCAGGATTTGAATGGCAATTCGGGTAATGCCGGAAAATAGCTGAATACTAAAGAATACAATACAGTTCCGCTTAAACGAAAGTTAAAGCGGAATTGTTTTTTACATATATTTGATTTGAGTATACAACTCTAAGACAACTTTTTGTATCTTAGGGGTTAGAGTTTTATAATCCATTATCATGCTGCTGAAAAACCATTTTGTTTTTTTATTTTTTGTCCTGATATTTTTTTCAGTTAAAGGCAGTGCGCAATCTCTCACGATGGATACTAGTCCAAGTCCGGAAGATATGGTTGAATACATCTGTGGCACCGGTGTTGATTATTTCAATGTAACTTCAACTGGAGCAGGTATTGCCAGTGGTATTTTTGGAAATGGTCTGGTTTGTGGGGTCGGAATGGAAGAAGGAGTAATCTTAACTACAGGAAAAGCGGAAATTGCTGTAGGCGCCAATGGAGCCAATCCCGGTTTAAACAGTCAGGAAGGAGCAGGCTACAATAATAATAACCCGGGAGACCCTGATCTGGACCCCTTGTCAGGAGGTAACACACATGATGCCTGTATTTTGGAGTTTGATTTTATTCCACAATCTGATACAATACGGTTGAATTTTGTTTTTGGATCCGATGAATACCCCGAATACATTTATAGTATCAATGATATTTTTGCTTTTTTCATTTCCGGGCCGGATCCTAACGGAGGGACCTATGATAAAATGAATATTGCCTTAATTCCCGGAACAAATTCTGTAGTATCAATCGATAGTGTGAATAATGGATGTTATCCGGAAGATAATGCGGCTTGCAATCCACCCAGAGCATCGAGTCATCCCACTTTTTTTAAAACCAATTATGTAGGTAATCCTTCTTATAATATTGAATATGACGGTTTAACCGTGCCAATTACTGCATATGCACTGGTTGTTCCGTGTCAAACCTATCATATCAAATTTACAGTTGCCGACGAACAGGATCATGCTTTTGATACCGGTGTTTTCCTTGAAGCCAACAGCTTCTCCAGTCCTGTGGTGAATATTGACCACCAATACAGTACACCTTTAGATAGTAATTTTGCTGTGGAAGGATGTACACAGGCATATGTGCTTTTTGAAATCCCGGAAACATCAGTAGATACTACCTGGATTTACATAGACACCATCTACGGAACAGCTACCAATGGTGTTGATTTTTCCTATGTGAGCGATACGGTTTTCATCCCGCCCGGCGAAATGCGTGATACCATACTTATCGATCCTTATTACGATCCGCCCTATGAAGGACTGGAAACGTTTATATTTGAATACGATAACGACCCCTGCCAGATGAATGCCGAGGTTTATACCGTGAAAATTGCTGATTTTCAGGAAGTGAACCTTCCCGATGATACCACTGCCTGTGATGGCGTGCCCATAATCCTGGATTCGGGTATGGACTATATGGGTTTTTTATGGAATACAGGAGAAACAACAAGAACCATCACAGTGACTACACCTGGACAATATTACGTTACGGTGAATAATTTTGGCTGTCCCGCCAGCGATACAGTAAATGTGCATCATTTCCCCAAACCCCCGCCCGCTTCTATTTACCACGATTGATTTTCTTCTGGGCATTTTTGGGTTCTGATAATTCGCAGGAACAATTGGGACAAATTTTTGTACTATTGTATTGCGTTTTTATAGTCTAATGACTATTGTAATCGTAAAAAGATCTCTTTCGCAGGATGAGTGATAAAATTTAAAAATCAACAAATAAAATAAAAGGATCATGAAAAAATTTGCATTAGTATTAAGCGGTTGCGGTGTTTTTGACGGAGCCGAAATTCACGAAGCTACATTGAGTATGTATGCCATTGCCAAGGCGGGCAGTTCTTATGATATTTTTGCCCCCGACATCAATCAGCACCATGTAATCAATCATTTAAACGGTGAAGAAATGCAGGAAAAGCGCAACGTATTGGTAGAATCGGCGCGTATCGCCCGTGGTGCAATAAAAAACCTGAAGGAGTTGAATTCAGAAGATTATGATGTGCTCTTTTTCCCGGGTGGTTTTGGTGTGGCAAAAAACCTTTGTACCATTGCTTTTGATGGTCCGGATGCAGCCGTTAACGGAGATGTGGCCGAAGCGGTGCAGTCATTTTACGAAGCAGATAAGCCCATTGCAGCCCTCTGTATTGCGCCTGCGATGATCGCGCGCATCCTCCCGGGCGTTACTGTAACAATTGGCCAGGACGAAGGAACCATAACTGCTATTGAAGCAATGGGAGGGAAACACATCAACACAGATCATGAGCAGGTAATTGTGGACAAAGAGCACAAAATTTACACCACGCCCTGTTATATGCTCGATGCCAATATCCTGCAAATCGCAAAAGGTGCTGAGAATATTGTAGCAAAAGTTTTGGAAGACCTGAGGGATTAAAATGCTAATTTGATAAATGAAAGATCACCCGGGCGCCTGTCCGGGTTTTTTGTGCCATTATATCTCGTGGCCTAGTTTCTTTTCCAGCTTGTTACAAGCTTTTTCGGCAGCAATTTTTTCTGCCCCCTTAATGGAATAATCTTGTGCTTTGGCAATGGGTTCACTATTCACCAGGATTTCCACCTGATATTGTTTTTTATGTCCCTGTCCAATTTCCTGAAGCAGTTTAAATTCCACCTCCTGCTTTTCTTTTTGTGACCATTCAATCAGCTTGCTTTTAAAATTGAGCTGCTGATTTTCGAGGCGGTCGATGTCGTAATGCACTTTTACCACACGGTTCAGGAGGATTTTTTTGGTGGGCATATAGCCTTTATCAAGGTACAGTGCGCCCACAAAAGCCTCAAAAGCATCGCCCATAGCCGATTTGGATTTATGGTAAATATCCGAATTGGATTCAATGAGTTTGTCCAAACCAAGTTTTATGCTGAGTTTGTTGAGTTGCTCACGGCTCACAATTTTTGAGCGCATTTCCGTAAGGAAACCTTCGTCTTTGAGGGGGAATTTTTTAAAGAGATAATCGGCAATAATGGAACCTAAAACGGCATCACCGAGATATTCCAGGCGTTCGTTGCTTACTTTAACGCCTTTAGTGATTTCCTGGGCAGCAGAGCGGTGCCTGAACGCCAGTTTATACAAAAAAATATTTCCGGGATAAAACCCGAAAATATTTTTTATTGAGTGATAAAGTTCTTTATCAGGAGATAACGATGCTTTAATCAGACGAACGCCAACCAAGGTTTATTCCTCAAATTTTTTGAACGCAAGAGAAGCATTATGTCCGCCAAACCCAAAGGTATTGCTTAAAGCAGCTTTGATTTCTTTTTTCACAGCTTTGTGATAAGTAAAATCAAGTTTATTGTCAATTTCCGGATCGTCTGTAAAATGGTTGATTGTTGGAGGAACAATACCATGTTTTACAGCGAGTGCGGTAGCAATTGCTTCAATTGCACCAGCTGCACCAAGGAGGTGTCCGGTCATGGATTTGGTAGAGTTTATCTGGATATCATATGCGTGATCACCAAAAAGGCTTACAATAGCTTTTGGTTCCGCAATATCACCAAGAGGTGTGGATGTTCCATGAGTATTGATGTGGTCGATATCATCAGGATTGATACCGCCATCTTCCATTGCCCATTTCATGGCATTCATTGCGCCCAGGCCTTCGGGGTGCGGAGCTGTCATATGATATGCATCACCTGAGAGGCCGGCACCAGCCAGTTCACAATAAATACGGGCACCACGCTTTTTCGCGTGTTCAAGTTCTTCAAGAACAATTGCGCCACCGCCTTCACCAAGAATAAAACCATCACGGTCTTTATCGAAAGGCCGGGAAGCGGTTTTCGGATCGTCGTTGCGTGTAGAAATAGCGTGCATGGAGTTAAAACCACCAACGCCGGCTTCGTTTATAGCAGCTTCAGAACCACCGGTAATAAAAATATCGGCTTTACCTAAGCGAATATAGTTAAATGCATCAGCAATAGAGTTTGCACTTGATGCACAAGCAGATACAGTAGCGAAATTGGGACCCCTGAATCCATATTTTATGGAAATATGACCGGCTGTAATATCAGCGATCATTTTGGGGATGAAGAAAGGATTAAATCGTGGTGTTCCATCACCTTTGCCAAAATCAACAACCTCTTTTAAAAAGGTGTCGAGCCCTCCGATACCACTGGCCCAGATAACGCCACAGCGATCCAGGTCAAGCTCTTCGGATTTTAATGCAGCATCAGCATATGCTTCTGCCGAAGAAATCAGTCCGTATTGCGCATAGCGGTCATACTTCCTGGCTTCTTTTCGGTCAAAATGTTCCTTAACATCAAAACCTTTGAGCTCACAGGCAAATTGCGTCTTGAATTTTGAAGCATCAAAACGGGTGATGGGTGCAGCACCACTGACCCCAGCCTGCAAAGCTTCCCAGAATTCCGGAATGCTTTTGCCAATTGGGGTCAGTGAGCCAAGCCCTGTTACAACTACTCTCTTTAACTTCATTAGAAAATGAAATTAATTATTTAGCATTGTTTTCGATGTAGGCGATAGCTTCCTTCACGTTTGAAATCTTTTCAGCCTGGTCATCTGGAATAGCAATACCGAATTCTTTCTCGAATTCCATAATCAGTTCTACTGTATCCAGTGAATCAGCACCTAAGTCGTTTGTGAAGCTTGCTTCTGGAGTTACGTCGTTCTCGTCAACACCAAGCTTATCTACGATGATGTTCTTAACTCTTTCTGCAATATCAGACATACTTTTTAAATTTTGGTTAAACAGGCTGCAAAGAAACTAATTTATTATTCAATATCCAAAAAAAAACTGCCAATTTGCCTTTAATATTCTTATAAAAGCATGTAAATCAAATGATTGTAAAAGGCCTAAAATGAAACTGCTAAATTTGTTTAGTAAACTAAATTGTCATTCAATATGTGGCTAAATGACAATAATACAGCGTTTTATAAATGTTAATTTGTTTCTGAATATTTTTTTTGTATAAATTATTGTTATACAGCAGTTTAAAAAACCAAAATTATTCCGCGGTATAAAACCAACAGCTTTAGCTTCTAATTTTAAGATTTATTCCAATTACAGATGTGCTTTAATGTATTTCTTAAGAACCACCGGAAAAGCATTATCAAGTAATTGCAATGGTGTTTGTAATTCATAGGTTGATAACCATTTTGGAATATCGTGACTCCTTATTATAATATGTATAAAACGAAGGTGGAGCAATTGGTGGCTTAAACGGTGTTTTTGTATCGGAGATATTTTGCTTATACTGAATTCATCAGCATAAAGCCCGGACTCTTTTCTGATTAGCGCTTCAATCTCGTCCTCAACAAGTGATGCTTTCGTTTCGATAAGGGGAAATTCAAAAAGATGGGCCCAGATATCACGGTCGCCCCTTTGCCTGACGAATACTTTCTGCTGATGATTGTTGGTTTGATGGAATGCTACGATAAAATTCAGGAACCTGTTTTGTACAGCATTTCCCCGTTTTTTATTTGGAAGCAGTGTTTCAATGCCCATTTTGTGGCCAAGGCAAAAATCGTGAACAGGGCATAAAGCACAGCTGGGTTTTTTTGGTGTGCAGACCATTGCACCCAGTTCCATTGCAGCCTGATTGAATACTGCCGCATCGCGAGTACTGATCAGTTGTGCACCAAAATGATTGGTCTTTTTAATAAATGTTGGGCTATCCTGTGTTTCTTCCAAAGCCAAAATGCGTGAAAACAACCTTTTAACATTGCCATCGATAGCAGGATATTCCTTGCCAAAGGCGAAAGAAGCTATGGCCGCAGCTGTATATGGGCCAATACCGGGCAACTTAAGCAATTCATCATATTGATCAGGGAATTGTCCCTTGTAATTGGATAAAACAATACGGGCTGCTTTTAAAAGGTTTCGTGCCCGTGAATAATAGCCCAGGCCTTCCCATAACAGTAGCACTTCTTTTTCATCCGCAGAAGCCAGACTTTTCACATCCGGAAACCGTTCGGAGAACACATTATAATATTGCAGGCCCTGCTGAACGCGGGTTTGCTGTAAAATTATTTCGGACAACCAAATTTTGTAAGCGTCGCCGGTTTCCCTCCATGGAAGGTCTCGTCTATGCTTAATATACCAGTCAATCAGCTTGTTATAGAATAATTCTACAGGAAAGTCTTTCTTCATTAAAACACCGGTTTTTCTTAAGTTATGAACAATTAATAATGGGCTTATGTTGAAATGCGAGCTGCCACAAGCCTTCCAACTTCTACAATAATATTATTTAGAGCACATTAGGATGAAAATTTATTTGAAATAATTTATTGCGGAACAAATTTTTTTTATCTTTGCAGCCTTGTTGGAAAATTATAAATCAGTTAATTAAAAACATATACGATCATGACTAAAGCGGAAATTGTAGCGGATATCGCTAACAAAACTAACGTTGAAAAGGTTGCTGTACAGCACATCGTTGAAGCTTTTATGGACTCCATTAAAGGGTCACTCGCAAAAGGAGAAAATGTATATCTGAGAGGTTTTGGTAGCTTCGTTATCAAAAAAAGGGCTGAAAAAACAGGCCGTAATATCAGTAAGAATACAACTATCATTATTCCTGCTCATAACATTCCTGCTTTCAAGCCTGCAAAGACTTTTGTAAGCGAAGTGAAAGATAATGTTGAAGTAGCTGACTAATTCATTTAATTGTTGTTTTAAAATTTATTGAAATGCCGAGCGGTAAGAAGAGAAAAAGGCACAAGATGTCAACCCACAAACGGAAAAAACGTTTACGGAAAAACAGGCATAAGAAGAAGTAAAATCCTTCTCGCTTAAATTAAATACAAAACAATGTTTCCATCTTTGGAAGCATTGTTTTGTGTTTATGCAAATTCAGGCTAATTTACTCTTAACAAGCATGATAAGCTATTAGCACAGCGATGGCTTTTATGCTTTATAAAAGGTGCTTGTTAATCATGTTGTTTGGATTTGTAGATGTTCCCGACCTGTTTGCATCATATGTTTTGTTATTAACCCTGCAACTCTTTGCAAATAGGAACCTAAAGAATTTATAATGTGAATAAAGACCTGATAATTGATTCTGAAGCTTCCGAGGTAAAAATAGCCTTGCTTGAAGACCGGAATCTTGTTGAACTGCACGAGGAAAAAGGAAACAATGAGTTTGCAGTAGGCGATATCTATATTGGGAAGGTTAAAAAAATTATGACCGGCCTCAATGCTGCTTTTGTTAATGTAGGCTATGAAAAAGATGCCTTTCTGCATTACCTTGATCTGGGCCCACAGGTTCAGAGCCTCATAAAATTTGTCCGATTGGGAATGGGCAACAGGTTGAACAATATTACTGTGAGCAACCTGAAACAAGAACCAGATATTGAAAAAACCGGTAAAATTAGCAGTGTTCTTACTGTTGGCCAGCCTGTTATGGTGCAAATAGCCAAAGAGCCCATCTCCACAAAAGGCCCCAGGGTAAGTTCCGAAATCAGTTTTGCCGGCAGGTATCTCGTATTGGTACCCTTTTCGAACCGTGTGTCGGTAAGCCAGAAAATTAAAAACCCGGAAGAAAGAAAAAGGCTTAAACGCCTGATCAATAGCATTCGTCCGAAAAATTTTGGCGTTATTATCCGAACGGTTGCCGAAAATAAAATGGTAGCTCAACTGGATGCAGACCTGCGGAACCTGTTAAAAAAATGGGATACCGCAACACAAAAGCTGGCAGATGTCCAGCCACCACAAAAGGTTTGCAGCGAACTTGACCGTACGTCCGCCATTTTGCGCGACCTGCTCAATGAATCTTTTAACGCCATTCATGTCAATGACCATACAATGGCGGATGAAATCAAAAATTATGTCCAAACGATTTCTCCCGATAAGGTTGATATCGTGAAAATGTTTAAAGGCAAATCGCCCATTTTCGACCAGTTTGGCGTGAATAAGCAGATCCAGAATTCTTTTGGACGTACTGTAACCATCAAAAGTGGTATTTATCTGATTATTGAACATACTGAAGCTCTGCATGTAATTGATATCAATAGCGGTCATCGGGTTAAAAAAGGCAGTGATCAGGAAACCAATGCCCTGGAAGTGAACATAGAGGCAGCTACGGAAGTGGCACGCCAGTTACGCCTGAGGGATATGGGCGGTATCATCGTAGTAGATTTTATTGATATGGGTGATGCGAAAAACCGGCGGAAACTCTTCGAACACCTCAAAGAGGAAATGGCACGTGATAATGCCAAACACACCATTCTGCCTCCCTCTAAATTTGGACTCGTGCAAATAACCCGTCAAAGGGTGCGCCCCGAAACGAAAGTAAAAGTGCTTGAAAAATGCCCGGTTTGCAAAGGAACAGGCGAAATAAAACCCAGTATTGTAGTTATTGATGAGATTATCAGTAACCTGCGGTATCTGGTGCATGAGCAAAACGAAAAAAGCCTGCGCATTAATATGCACCCTTTCCTTGCCGCATTTGTTACCAAAGGATTTCCGTCATTAAGACTTAAATGGTATTTCCAGTACAGAAGGAATATTAAAGTGAAAGCCGAAAATTCCTACCATATGCTTGAATATCATTTTTTTAATAAAAATAACGAAGAAATTAAAATTTAATACCCATACAGATTTATGGAACGAGTAGTGAGCGGCATACGCCCGACAGGACAATTGCATCTCGGTAATTATTTTGGTGCAATTCAGAATTTTATCAAGATGCAGCAAGAGAATGACTGTTTCTTCTTTATTGCTGATTATCATTCACTTACAACGCACCCAACACCAGCCGACTTGCATGGGAATGTCCGTCAGGTATTGGCAGAATACCTTGCTGTTGGCCTTGATCCCGAAAAATCCACAATTTATATACAAAGTGATGTTCCAGAAGTAACAGAGCTGTACCTTTTGCTGAATATGAATGCATATCTTGGTGAATTAGAGCGTGTTACATCCTTTAAGGAAAAAGTAAGGAAGCAACCCGATAATGTTAATGCCGGGCTGCTTACATACCCAACACTTATGGCTGCCGACGTGATTATCCATAAATCGGCAAAAGTGCCTGTTGGGAAAGACCAGGAACAAAACCTGGAAATGATGCGCACTTTTGCGCGCCGCTTTAACCGGATGTACAAAGTGGAGTATTTCCCCATTCCGGCCCCTTTTAATTTTGGTGAAGCTTTGGTGAAAGTTCCGGGTCTTGATGGTTCGGGAAAAATGGGAAAATCGGAAGGCGAAGGAAATGCCATTTTCCTGAGTGAAGACCCGAAAAAACTCCGTAAGAAAATCATGCGTGCGGTTACTGATTCAGGCCCAACAGAAATGAACCAGCAAAAACCGGAAGCAATCCAAAACCTGTTTACACTCATGTCTTTGGTTACTGATGACGAAATCGTGAAAGATTTCGACGAAAAATACAACAACTGTACAATACGCTATGGTGACCTGAAAAAACAGCTCGCCGAAGATATGATCCGTTTTACAGAACCATTCCGCGAACGGATCGAAGAATTTAAAAACGATGAAGCCTTTCTTAGGAGAGTGGTTCGCGAAGGAGCAGAAAAAGCACGTGAAAGCGCTGCCAAAACAGTGAAAGAAGTGCGTGAAATAATTGGAATACGGCCTTTTTAAATGATATTATCTTTTCTAACAAACCCGACATTGCCCCGGTATTGTCGGGTTTTTTGTACCTTGCAAAAGCGAATCCGAAAAAACAAATTCATTTTATGAGAATTATCCGTGCTTCCCTTTGGTCAATATCTTCATTGGGCATTTTAATCATGCTGGCAGGTTGGTACGGCGGCTTTTTTGAAGCTACGGATGTAAGACAGCAGGAAATTAACCCATTTTATATCAGCTATCGCTTTTTCGAAGGCAGTCCTGCATCCATGAGAGACGCCACGGATGAGCTGATCGCCGATTTGAACCAGGAAGGCGTTTCTGTGTATAAAACAGTTTTCATTATCAAAGATAAAACAGGGAGCGAGGATATCAATGCCCTGATTGGCTGTGTAATAGGGAAAGATGAGCATGATAAACTCAATGTTGTCCGCGAAAAATTCCTGACAGTCCGTATCAATCCGGGATTTTGCATTATTGGAAGCATGATTTACGAGAACTGGCTCAATTTATATGCTGCCGAATGGCGCCTTCGCCCGGTTTTGGAAGGAATGGGCGAAAAGCTCAAAATGGAACCCTTCAGCATACTTGAAGTGCGTAACCGGGATGGTGGTGAAATCAACTACATCCTAATAGAAGACAGGCATCTTCCTCCGGAAATCTCTTTTCCTTCAAAATAATAGGCAGGGAAACAGCTCCTGAAAACATAGGCTCTCCTTCTTTTCTAAATCTGTTCGTTTTTGAACACGGATCGTCACATAATGTACACATCTCGGATAAAATATGATTTAAAATTATTGATTATATGCGTGTTATAAAATTCGGCATATTTATTGATATACCTGCAGCTTTAAACCATAAATTAATTCCTAGAATGAAAAAAGTATTACTGTTTAGCCTAGGGCTATTCTTTTTCCTCAATCAGGCCCTGGTAGCAGGAGAAGGCATGTGGCTGCCTTTCCTTCTGAAAAAAAATATTGCCGAGATGCAAAAAATGGGCTTGAAACTCACTGCCGAAGATCTTTATAGTGTGAACCATTCCAGCCTCAAAGATGCCATTGTTATGCTGGATGGCGGAAATTGTACCGGAGAAATCATCTCTTCCCAGGGACTCCTGCTTACCAACCACCACTGCGGGTACGGCGATATCCAAAAGCACAGCTCTGTTGATCACGACTATCTTACAGATGGCTTCTGGGCCATGAGTTTTGACGAAGAATTGCCGAACCCAGGCAAAACAGCTTCTTTCCTGGTGCGTATCGAAGATGTTACTGATCAGGTATTAAAGGATGTAACCGATGAAATGAGCGCTGACAAAAGGGGTGAAATAATCAGAAAAGCAGAGGCTGAAATTGTTGAAAAAGCAATTGACGGAACACATTACAATGCGGATGTAAAAAGCATGTACGATGGCAATGAGTACTATCTTTTCGTATATGAAACCTTCCGTGATGTACGCCTTGTGGGTGCTCCTCCGTCATCCATTGGAAAATATGGTGGCGATACCGACAACTGGATGTGGCCACGCCATACCGGAGATTTCAGTATCTTCAGGGTATATGCCGATAAAGACGGTAATCCTGCCGATTATTCAGAAGACAATGTTCCTTACCAACCCAAACACCACCTTCCTGTTTCCCTTGATGGTGTGCAGGAAAATGATTTTGCAATGATATGGGGCTATCCCGGCTCAACCGACCGCTACCGTTCTTCTTACGGTATTGATGAAACTGTGGAACAACTCGATCCCACACAGCATCATCTTAAGGATATTAAAATGAAAATCATGAAAGAAGATATGGATGCCGATGACGCAATCCGTATTGCCTATGCCAGCGAATACGCCTATTTGGGCAATTTCTGGAAGAAAGCCGACGAAGAAGCGAAAGCCCTGAAGCGCCTTGATGTAGCAGGTCAGAAACGTGCTATTGAAGACGAATTCCAGAAATGGGCCAATGCAGATCCGCAACGTAAGAAAATATACGGAAACGTAATCAACGACATACGTGATGCCTATAAATATAAAAGTGGCGAAAAAACCGATGTGCTTTTCTGGTATTTTGTAGAAACGCTCACAGGCTCAAAAATGCTTTTCAACGCTTTTCGTATGCAGGGAATGCAGTCCGAAATTGAAAACGAATGGAATGAAGAAGCCATCGAACGTTACCGTGCGCGTGCAGCAGAGCTCTACAAAGACTACAATATGCCAACAGACAAGAAAATTTTTGTTGCTATGTTGGAAGAATGGTATAACAATATGCCTCCGAAAATGCGTCCTTCCGTAATTGCGGATGTGGTGCTTCCAAAATTCAAAGGCGATTTTAATAAGTATGCTGATTACGTTTATAAAAAATCAATTTTTGCTTCTCAGGAAAGTGTTGATGCCTTCCTGGAAAAAGCAAAAGCCAAGAAACTTCAAAAGGATCCCGGCCTTGAAGCTGTGAATTCCGTATTTGGAATTTACCGCCAGATATCGGCCAAAAGCGCCCCTGTTGAAGAAAAACTGGCCAAAGCACGCCGGTTGTTCATCCGTGGTTTGCGTGAAATGAACAGCGATAAACTCTATTATCCCGATGCCAACTCCACAATGCGTGTTACCTATGGTATTGTAAACGACTATATTCCACGCGATGCCGTGCAGTATGATGTAATGACTTACCTCGAAGGTGTGATGGAAAAAGAAGATCCGGACAACGAAGAATTTATTGTTCCTGAAAAATTAAAGGAATTATACAATAAGAAGGATTATGGACGTTATGGTATTGGCGATAAGATGCCGGTTTGCTTTCTCACAGATCACGATATTACCGGTGGTAATTCCGGTAGCCCTGTAATCAATGCCAATGGTGAATTAATCGGTACGGCCTTCGATGGAAATTCAGAAGCCATGAGTGGCGATATTGAATTCGATGAAGAACTGCAGCGCACTATTGTTTGCGATATCCGCTATGTGCTGTTCGTCGTTGATAAGTATGCCGGGGCACAGCGTCTTATTGATGAAATGAATATAGTTCAAAACTAAAGATATGGTTTTTTCTCTAACCGGTTTTCTGGTTAGTAATGGTTGATGGTTAGACCCGGCTGGTTACCGGGTCTTTTTTTTGCCTTTTTGTGATATAAAACTTATTGAACTTTCCCGGATACCTTTTCCAAAAGGTTCTGAGCATAAGTTTTTGAAACCGGAATGCTGATCTCTTCCGGTGAATCAAGATACATTTTATAGCTTCCTCCTCCAGCCTTGCTCAGGTGGTGCACCTTTTTTAAATTAACGATAAAGCTGCGGTGGCAACGGACCAGATTATATTCCGCAAGTGTATCTTCCAGCCTTTTGAGGCTCGAACGCAATAGATAAACCGCAATTTTTCGTTCTTTGAGGTAACGGATTTCTACATAATTTTCGCTGGATTCCAGATACAGCAGGTTTTCCGCTTTGATCGTCAGGCGGAGCACGCCGGCCTCATCATAAAAGCTGATAAAAGGATCGGTATTGCCGCGCATCAGCTGTTCGATATTTCGTTTTTTGTCTTTATAAGCAAAAAACAACAGACTGATGATATAAGGGATCAATAAGATTAGTGAGGTGTTTTGAATGGCAATATAAAAAATCTCGCCCCAAAAACGGGCATCTTTCAAAACCCACACTTCCAAACTGGTATAAAGGCCGGCCATTAAAGAGATTTCTGCTAAAACGAGCAGTAGATAATTGCCAACAGTAATCTTGTGCACCTTACTTAGTAAGCGGTTTACCAGAGTGCGGCTGATAATAACGACCAGCATGCCCCAAATGACCAAAAGTGCACTGAAAAAAAGGAATTTTTCCTCACTTACATCATACCATTGACCTGAGCCAAAGGGCTTGTAGATGTTGATAAACACAAAAGCAAAAATACTCGTGAATACAATCTGAATCGTTGTATTCGATCGGTCGATAAAATAATCCGGTATGCCTTTTCGTAAGTTCATCTCGTGTGCTGTCCCTGCAAAGATAGCATATTACCCAATGGGATTTTTCATTTCTCAAGAGAAAGACATGTAATCATGGGATAAATTTTGTAAAAATGGGATAAAATCATTTATCCCGGGTTTAATGATTTAACCCGCATTTTTAAGCTTTATCCCAAAAATGATGTCTTCAACGCACAATATTTTTCTGTGTCACATCCATTTGCTTTTGCCTCATGCCTGCATATATATTGCAAACGCCAATCAGGCTTAAGATTTTAAGAAATGGAATATTCAGAACAATTCAACTATTTAAATAAGGCATTCGAGCTGGGTAAAGAGCAATGCTTATTCCCGGAAAGCGGAACAGAAGCCTGGAATTTTGACTTTGAATCGGCAACAGGATTTTCATCAGGGCAGCCCTTGATATATACCGAACCAAACGGCAGGCAGGTATTTGATGGAAATATGTCTTTCCGTTATCCGGTTTTTGTACCTGCACAAAAAAGAAGGCATCATAAAGCAATATTTTTATTTCATGGTTTGAATGAACGAAGCTGGACGAAATACCTCAGTTGGGCATCAGAACTCTCTATAAAAAGCGGACATGCCGTTATCCTTTTCCCGATTGCATTTCATATGAACCGGTCACCCCGTGAATGGAGTAATCCCAGAGCCATGTCCAGCCTGATGTTTGACCGTAAAAGCGGATCTTCCGCAGCCAGCGTGGCCAATGCCGCACTCAGTGTTCGCCTGGAGCAACAACCATCCCTGTTTTGTACTTCCGGCATCCAGAGCTACTACGATGTCATCAAACTCATCCAACAGGCGCGATCAGGCAACCATCCTCTTTTGGCCGAAGATTGCCAATTCGATTTCTTTGCCTATTCCATCGGAGCATTCCTCACGCAAATCCTTTTATTGAGCAATCCGGATGATGTTTTCAAAGACTCCAAAACCATGTTGTTTTGTGGTGGCTCAAGCTTTGAAGATATGAATGGTATTTCCCGCCTGATAATGGACGATAAAGCCTTCGCTTCCCTGAAAAATTTTTATCTGGGCCAGGATACGGAGCAAATCCGTTCCGAAATAGAGCGCCCTTCCCTGCAAGGGTTTCCATATTTATGGCGATCATTTATAGCCATGTTGCGGAAAAATTATCTGCGCGATTTCAGGGAACAATGTTTTGATGGCATTAAAAACAGGTTTTTGTCCGTAAGCCTTTTGCGCGATCAGGTAATTCCTGCCCAGGCCGTGAAAGAAAATCTGCGCACAGGCAGCAGGCACCTGAAAAATATAATCCTTGATTTCCCATATCCCTACGCCCACGAAAATCCTTTTCCTGTGAACAAACCGGGTCTTCAGCCACAAGTGGACCGTTCATTCAGGCAAATCATGTCCATTGCAGGTTCATTTTTTTAGAATGTTTATAACTTCTTTGCGCAATCGGTTTGGCTCATAGAGTTTTAGTATTTTTGCTTAAACCATTTACGAACCAGGAGAAATATGAACCATTTAAAAAATTGGATGGCATTGATGGCCTTTTTGCTGTTGATGCCCGCGCTCAAAGCGCAGAACGACACCACTTGGGTGCAGACTCTAACATTTGATTCCATCACAACGCGCAGGGGCATCTGGAATTTCCCGGAAGGAGAAACCTACCGGAAAATTCTAATGTACTATACGCTTAAATGCGACCCCCAAACCACCCACGATAAATACGATTGCGGAGAATGGGATTATCTTACCTATACCAGTGTTTTTGATCACACCGGTATAATGGATTCCATGCTCTACCATCAGGCTTCCTTTAGCCTGCTCAACGGACAAAGTTTTGATTCTTTGGAACTGACAAACCAGGAGCTTTTTTATTGGGCGGGGTTCGATCAAAAACATGCATCATTTACCGATACGCTCGCAATGGAAGGCGCGCTTTTGGGAAGTGGAGCCGCATTAAATAAAAATATCCTGAAAAGTAGGCTGCAAGACAGCCGCATGCAGTTTATCTACAAGGCAGATGAACTCTCTGCGGCAGGACTGGCTGCGGGGACAATCAACAGCCTTGCGCTTTTTGCTGAAATAAGCGAACCGGTTGTTTTGGAGCGTTTGCGGATCGGGATGAAGCAGGTTTCTTTAACAGAAATGTCGCCCGCTTTGCTCGTGCAGGATGCGCAAACCGTATTTTTCGACAGCCTGTATCTCGAAAACAGCGGCGAAACAGGCTTGACTTTCCACGAGGTTTTTGAATGGGACGGCAGCTCCAATATTTTGCTCGATCTGAGCTTTGAGTATGAAGGAAACGAAGGTACATCAATCAGCCTGAAAGCCGATGAAGCCGGTTTTAACAGCGGAATAAGCACAGCTAAAGACGATTACTCCCTCCGTTTTGATGGCGGTGCCGATTATGCGCAGCTTGAAGATGGCGTTTATTTCAACGGCGATTTTACTATCGAAGCATGGATCAACAAAGAAGGAAATACAAGCTGGAGCCGTTTAATTGATTTTGGCAACGGCCCTGCTTCGGATAATGTTATTCTGGCTTTATCGCAGGCCACCTCAGGGAAAATGAACATGACGGTTTATCATGGCGGAACAAGCAAAGGGTTTACTACTGATGAAGCTGTGCCGATGAATGGCTGGAATCATGTGGCCGTGACCATGTGGAACAATATTGGCAAACTTTACCTCAATGGCGAAGTCTTTAAAATGGGTTTGCTCCAGGAGCCGAAAGACACCATCAGGGAAAATTGCTATATCGGGCGCAGCAACTGGGCAAATGATAAGTACGCCAAAGCAAAAATTGATGAACTCCGTATTTATAACTATGCGCGCGAACCCGAAGAAATCATTGCTGAAATGCATACCGAACTACCCGATCCGGAACTATATCCCGGCCTGATTGCCTATTATGATTTCAATGAAGGCGAAGGAAATATAATTCACGACAAAAGTGCTGTTTCTTACGACGGACAAATATTTGGATATCCCGATTGGCACCGCACGCACGGACATCAGCGTTACTCAGGTTTTGCGCAAGACAATATGCGGCCAAAAGTGAGCTTCCGCCATATTGAAAGCTCGGCTTTGGATGTAATTGATTATCTTTCAAAGGACAAGCAAAAAGCAGCAGCAACACAGCTCATGGTTTTTGAAGATGATGAAAACCCAACTATTGCCAAGGATACTATTGAAGTTTATCCCGGAGGATGGCAATATGTTTACCGGAACGGTGAAAAAGCAGATTCTGTTTATTATTCAGTAGATGATGTGCTTTATAAGGAAATGATTCCATATTATGGTGAACCCTTTGAAATACTGGATCGTTGGGAAATCGGAAGGTTTATTACCCCTTATGGAATCAACCTTACTTTAGGCAGTGGCTTCACTTGGATTTATGATGTAACGGATTACGCGCATTTGCTGCAAGGCGATGTGGAATTCCGAGCAGGAAACCAACAGGAACTGATCGATGTGAAATTTGCCCTGATCAAAGGAACGCCACCAAGGGATGTTATTCAAATTCAACGCCCCTGGGGTGCACGATCGTCACAGTTGTATAAAAATCTGGATGATGATGTAGTGATGTACGATACCTTGATGAGTGTGGATGAGAACACGCAACAGATAAAAATGATTACGCGCCTTACCGGTCATGGCCACAACAGCAATAATGGCGAATATCCGCATTGCTGCGAATGGAAAGACAACACACATTATTTATTGGTCAATGGTGTGGATAATGCCGATTGGCACATCTGGCAAACCCACGACTGCGCCCTGAATCCCGTATATCCGCAGGGAGGAACCTGGAACGGCAGCCGCGAAGGTTGGTGTCCCGGCGACCGTGTGAAAGACTGGGAATTTGAAATAGGGGATCAAATCCAAAACGGACAAATTTCTGTAGATTACGACATCACGCCGGTGCCTGAAAGTAATCAGGGTATGGGAAACGGTAATTATGTGATGGCTTTTCATATGGTGGAATACGGCGCATCCAATTTTGAGCTTGATGCCGAAGTGTATGATGTGATTACGCCAAACGATCAGGAATATTACAGCCGCAAGAATCCAATTTGCGCGAACCCGAAAATCAAAATCCGCAATAATGGAACTTCGGAACTGACCAGCTTGACGATAAGTTATGGTATTAGTGGCCGTGAACCCTTGACCTATAATTGGACCGGAAACCTGGCGCCAAATCATTTTGAAACGATTACCTTGCCGGTAGTGAGCGAAGAATTCTGGCTGGGCGACGGGCAGAACCTTTTTACCGTAAACCTGAGCCAACCCAACGGGCAGAATGATGAATATGCTGATAATGATAGCTACACCACGCATTTTACCGTACCCGATCTTTACAGCGAGGATCTGGTTTTGCACCTGAAAATGAATAATCAGCCTTATCGCTACAGTATTACCATAAAAGACATCAATAATGAAGAGGTGTATAGCCGCACAGGAATGCAGGCCGATTCTCTTTATACTGATACTCTAAATTTTGCCGATGGCTGCTATACCCTCGAGCTCATCGACAGCGAAGGAATGGGATTGTCGTACTGGGCTTATCCCGCTCAAGGAAGCGGCTACCTGCGCATTTTTGATGCCGATGGCAACCGCCTGAAGAATTTTAACGGCGATTTTGGACGATCCATACGCTATTCCTTCAATCTGGGCAATACAACATTTATCAAAGAGCCCAATCTGGATCGTGAAATTACGCTCTATCCCAATCCGGCCAGCCAGATCCTGAATATACGCGCCAGGCTTTTTGAAGGCACAACAAATATTACTGCCTGGGATTATCTGGGCAAAAATGTGGGCGAATGGGAATTTGAAACCAATGACCGGCTCAGCGAAGAAATAAATGTATCTTCCTGGGCGCCGGGCATATATCTTTTCCGAATCCGTAATGGTGCCTATGCCGAAACAAAGAAAATTATTGTCCGATAAACTGCCCTTCATTTATTGAAAAACGCCTGTTTAGGGAAACCTGAGCAGGCGTTTTTTATTGAATTTATTTACAAAATTGCATGTAATTTTTTAGGGCGCATTGTTATTTAGACTGCCTATAAATTAAATGAATATTTTAGGCTTATTATACATAAGTTGAAAAAGCTGCGTTCTGCAAATAAGCCATAATATGAAAAAAGATGAGCGCAGAAAGAACAGAAAGGAGAAATGGCGATGCGGATATATCAAAAAAATTCATAAAAGAAGGATTTCGATATAAAGGTCATAATAACAATTATTTATGCTCCGCCACCAAGATGAAAATTAATCCTGTTGCATTCGGTTTGATCAAAGTGCAACACGGCCTAAATAGCCCCGCAAATCCACAACAAAACAGGGTCTATTCTGATTCCTGATAAACGGCACACATAACTATATTTGCAATGAATTGTTACAAAATATTTGTAAATGCGGTTTTTGAACATCATTATTATTATTTTTAAATCCTATTTGACTTATAATAGTTATAGTATTCAGAAACAACACATACGTTCACAGGGATTATCAAACAAAATATCATGAAAAAAGATCAAATCGTAATATGCCTTGGCAGCAGCTGCTACAGGAGGGGAAACCAGAAAGTGTTGGAAATTGTGAAAAGCTGGCTGAAAGAAAACGGACTGGAAGAGAGCACCGATTTCAGGGGGCAGCTATGCACGGGCAATTGTGCCCACGGGCCGATTATAAAAATAAATGGAAAAACCGAACATGAAATCGGGAAAAACTCAGTAGTGCACATACTGGAACAGCATTTTGCTGCAAAACTCAAAAGTATGAGCGATGAATAAAATGCAGGCCATTTTTACGGAAAAAAACAATTGCCAGGACTGTTACAAATGCGTGCGCCGTTGCCCGGTGAAAGCCATTAAAATCGAAAGCCAGCGTGCTTCGGTAATGGACGAGCTGTGCATTTATTGCGGCGTTTGTGTAGAAGTTTGTCCTGCCGGAGCAAAGAAAATCCGCAACGACCTCAATTCCGCACGATATCTGATGCGCTCCGGAAAAAAAGTAATCCTGAGCATGGCTCCTTCCTGGCCATTGGCTTTTGATGATTATACAGATGGCCAGTTATTGCAGGCCATAAAACAACTGGGCTTTTATGCAGTATCGGAAACCGCTGTAGGCGCGGAACTGCATAGCCGTGAAGCGGCAAAGATTTTGCAGAAAAACGAACAATCATTATGGTTGTCGTCCTGTTGCCCAACCGTTGTTCAGTTGATTCAAAAATTTTACCCGCAGCACCTGAAACATATTATGCCATTGCAAAGTCCGATGCAATTGCATGCCCGTTATTTGAAACAAATTTATGGTGCAGATACTGCCGTGATTTTTGCTGGCCCCTGCATCGCCAAGAAGAAAGAAATTGAAGAAGCCGAAAACTGCACTGATGTAGCCTTGACTTTCGATGTTTTGCGCTCCTGGCTGGAGGACGAAGCCCTGATTCCTGATTTTCTTGAAAAGCCGCAAAACCATGCTTCGGGGCAAAGGAATCGCGAATCAGCTTTATATCCCGTTGATGGTGGAATGATTGCCGGCCTGAAATCAGGAAGCGGTGTGGTTGAGCAGGAGATGATGACGTTTTCGGGCATTGAGCATGTGCGCAGTATTTTGCATAGCCTGGATGAACTGAAAGACAAAAAGCTGTTTCTGGAGCTAATGGCCTGTGAAGGGGGCTGCGTTAATGGCCCCGGAAACAAGCGAAAAACCAATACCGCCGCCGCTCGTTTTGAGATTATCAGCCGGAGGCATTTGCTGGCGGAGGAAAGCATTCCGGAAAACCTTCGTTTAGATGCCCACAGGCAATTTATGCCGGTGGCCTCGAAAACGGAATGGAAGCACAGCGAGGCAGATATCCGTCGGGCGCTGGCCAGTGTGGATAAACTAAGCCGTGAGGATGAGCTGAATTGCAGTGGCTGTGGTTATCGAAACTGCCGCGATTTTGCCTGCGCCATGATTGAAGGTAAGGCCGAACGCCAGATGTGCGTTTCCTATATGCGCAAAGTGGCACAGAATAAAGCCTCTGTATTGCTTCAAAAAATCCCTTATGGCGTTGTTACTGTGGATGAAAACCTGAACATCGTCGAATCCAATGAGCCTTTTGCCCATATGATTGGCGAGGAAGCCGAACGGATTTTTAATGTAAAACCCGGTATGCAGGGCAGTGACCTGAACAAACTGCTCCCTTTTGCCCGCCTGTTCGAAGGGCTGATTTTATCCGGTGAGGAAAGCCTAGGCAAGGACATTCATTTTAAAAATGATCTTTACCATCTTTCGGTTTTCAGCATCCAGAAACATAAAATCGTTTGTGGTATTTTTCATCGCATCAGCAACCAAAATGGGCTGAGCAAAGAAATGCACGACCGTGTTTATCAGGCGATTTATGAAAATATGATGACTGCACAGAAAGCGGCCGCACTGCTTGGTGAGAATGCTTCCAAAACGGAATTTTTGCTTCAGTCTGTGCTGGAAGCGTCAAAAAACAAAGCGCAAGATGAAGACTAATACAGCCTTTATTGAAATTGAGCATGCCTCTGAGAATAAAAAGGGGCAAATGGTTTGTGGTGATGTTTTCCTCTCGTGCAAAGTGAAAGAAGAAAAACGGACCATTGCCGTGCTTTCCGATGGTTTGGGCAGTGGCATAAAGGCAAATGTTCTGGCAACAATGACGGCCAATATGGCCATGAATTTCACATTGCACGACCAGCCTGTTGAGCGATCGGCACGATCAATTATCAATACTTTGCCCGAAGATCAGGTGCGCAAGATCAGTTATGCCAGTTTCACCATTGTGGATGTGGCACACGATGGGGCAATACGCATTATTGAGTATGGAAATCCGCAGTTTTTTGTTTTGCGCAATGGACAGGTGATTATCCCTGAAACCAAAGCAGAAGCGGGAATTCAGGAGCTTTTTTCGTACCGCCTGAGCGCAGAACAAGGCGACCGTATTATTTTGTTCAGCGATGGTGTAAGCCAATCGGGGATTGGGCAAGCACATATGCCTTTTGGCTGGGAAGATAGTGGCCTTAAGGATTTCGTAAAAAATTATGTGTCTGCATATCCGGATGTATCGGCCGCGAAGCTCAGTCGGCGCATTTTGGCCGAAGCCCTTAAAAATGATGGCTATAAAGCCGCTGATGATATTACCTGCGCCGTAATTTACTTTCGTGAACCGCGCAAAATGATGATCATAAGCGGACCGCCCTATACTAGGGAGCATGATAAATTGATGGCCGATACCATTACTGAATTTCAGGGAACAAAAATCGTTTGTGGCGGAACAACAGCACAGATTCTGGGACGGGAATTCCAGCGTGAAATTGAAGTGGATATGAACCAAATTGGTGGTGATCTTCCGCCAACAGCCCAAATGGAGGGCGTTGACCTCATCACCGAAGGTATTCTTACGCTTGGTCGTCTGGATCAGTATTTAGAAAAAGGATGCCCTGAAGACAGCGCATCAAAAAATCCGGCGGCAATGATTTTTCACCATTTGATGGAAAATGATGAAATCCGATTCCTGATCGGAACCAGCATCAATCCCTCGCATCAGGATCCCGATTTGCCCGAAGAACTGGAAATCCGCAGGAATGTAATAAAAAAAATTGCAGCCTGTTTGGAAGAAAAATATCTTAAAGATATCAAAATCAATTATATATAAAGATATCATTCAACAAGAACAATCAAAATTCTTATGAAAGAAAAGAGCGAAAAAATCCAAATCAGCATTTGTACCGGAACACTTTGCCATGTAATGGGTGGAAGCAATTTGCCGGGCTTAAAAAGTATGTTACCGGAACAAATTGCCGACAGAGTGGAGATCAGGGGCAGTATTTGCATGGACGCCTGCAAGGACAAAAGCAAACAACCTCCTTTCGTGAAAATTGGGGACGAGCTTGTGGAAGCTGCCACTGTTGAAAAAATTATTGCCATCCTCGAAGAGAAAATAAAATGACAGGAAAAAATAATACAATATTGACTTACAGGCAAATATTAGTAGAATTATGCCGTGTTTTGAATGAAGAACGCCCTTTTCATGAAATCGACCGCATCCCCATTGAGATGCGCCCGAAAAACAAACAATCCATCCGCTGCTGCGTGCATAAAGACCGGGCCGTACTGAAATATAAAATTATGGCAATGCTGGGATTTGATGCCCGCGACGAGGAAGATGAACTTTTTCCGCTCTCTGCATATCTGGATATTGCTTTGCAGCATGATAACAAATCATCCCAGGTGTTGACTGTTGTGGACGAAGCCTGCTCCAGTTGTCAGAAAGGCAATTTTCATGTTACGGAGTTTTGTAAAGGCTGTGAAGCACGTCCCTGTATTATGAACTGCCCGGTGAATGCCATAGAAATGATTGATGGCCATGCAAAAATAGATACCGAAAAATGTATTGGCTGCGGCAAGTGCGAAAAACTGTGTCCGTATCATGCTATTTCGTACCAGCCCGTGCCTTGTGAGGAGGTTTGTCCGGTTGGCGCTATTACCAAAGATGAAAACGGAATCGAACATATCGATCCTGCCAAATGTATCCATTGCGGTAAATGTATTGTGCATTGCCCATTTGGCGCCATAATCGAAAAAACCTATCTGGCGCAGGTTTATAAAAGTTTACAGTCGGAGCAAAAATCAATTGCGCTGGTGGCTCCGAGCATTTTAGGCCAGTTCCGCAATTCACGGGAGCGGCTATACGGAGCTGTTGCTGCGCTTGGTTTTGATGAAGTTGTGGAAGTGGCCGCTGGTGCTGCCATTACGGCCAAAAAAGAAAGCGAAGAGCTGAAAGAACGCATGGAAAAAGGCAATGCTTTTATGACCTCATCCTGTTGCAGGGCTTATACCGAGCTGGTTCATAAACACCTGAAAACTCTGGAGCCTTTTGTTTCTGATACAGCCACGCCTTTGTTCTACACTTCTGAAATGGTAAAAGAACATTTTCCTGATGCGGTTCAGGTTTTTATAGGTCCCTGTATTTCAAAAAAGCATGAGATCCATGAGATTGATGCCATTCCTTATGCTCTGTCTTTTGAAGAGCTGGGCGCAATGTTTGTGGCTGGAGGGATTGAGGTAGAAGAAGCTACGGAAGCCAAAGCCGCATTTACCGGTGGTGCTTTGGATCAGGGGTTTGCTATGGCTGGTGGCGTATCTGAAGCCATAAAAACTGCGGTAGCCGGCACTTTTACGACCGGAGAAATATCAGGTATCGATAAAAAAAGCATCCGTATGCTCAAGAAATTTGCCCGTGATAAAAAAGCAGAATCGCAGTTTGTGGAAGTGATGAGCTGCCCGGAAGGCTGCCTGGGAGGTTGCGGCACTTTGATCAGCCCAAATCAGGCGAAGGTTTTGCTAAAGAAAAATGCTGATTAAAAAACACCCAAATTTCCAATTTTAGTACTTTGGAAATTTGGGTGTTTGCCCATTAAGTCGGCTGTCTGGTTCAGAAACTATTGATTCCTGTTGAGGATTTTCGTTTTCTTCAGGCCATAAGCAGCACCCATGGCGAGTAAAACGGCCAGGCCGCTGCCCACAGGAGCACCACCACCAATTGGATCGCCACCGGTTTGCGTGCCATTGCCATTGTTCCCTGGCTGTGGTTGTGCCATTGCGGTGAACCCAAAGATCAGAAGGACGGCAAAAGTTAAAGCTAATTTTTTCATATCATTGATTTTTTAAGTTCGAATAAAAGCTGCCCACCATTTCCGCGGGCAGCTGTTCCTTTTTATTTTATAAACATTTTTTGTGTGCTGGTTTTGCTTCCACTATTGATCTGGATCAGGTAAACTGCTGCTGCTTTTGGCGCAGTGATTTTGTTGATACCGTTTTCAATGGTAAAAGTCCCCAGTTTTTGTCCGTGAACAGTGAAAAGTACAGCTTCAGCACTTGCTCCGGTAGCATTATCCAAGATGATTTCCTGATCACGGCTATATACCTGCATCTGGCCGGCAAATACATCTTCTACGGATGTTGCATCTTTGAAACGCAGTATAAACCGTTCTGCAACATCATTGTCGCTTGCCGTAAAACTATAGGAAGCCTGATCGCTCAGTTCAATAGTTTTGCCTGTCAATTTATCTTCTAATGTAACCTCATAGTTCATAGAGAAGGCAGGGATTTCCAGAACAAAGCTTCCGCTGCGCCCGGTTTCGAAATTCAGAGCCATTTCTTCGGTAAACGGACGGGTGTTGATGCTGATATGGCTTTCACCGGCAAAAGTATAAAGTTGCGGTGCGATCTGCGAACCATATATTTTGTAGGCATCCATTTGGTTGTCAAACGAAGCGCTGGCATCTGAGCGGAAGTGGATTACGGTTTCATCATTGGTATTGTTCTGTGTGTTGAGCACGGCAATATTCAGAAGGTTTTCTACTTCATTTTTGTAAACCGCTTTGGAATTATGTAGTGTAGCATCCACAGGAATAGTTAAAGAAGCACCTGCATTATTCGCTTTAACAAAAAAGCCCTGGCCAACACCGATGATTCCGTCTCCAAGTGAACCTGCTGCTCCGTTCCATGATTTGTAATTTCCGGCTGTACCGTCATAAATATAAATCGAACCATCTAAGTTGCTGGGAGACCAGGTGCCTGCATCCCAGTTAAGGGCGGCAGGAAATGGGTTGCCAATAAAATGATAACCTGAATAATCAATCACTGCGCCACTAAGTGTAAGGCCATTGACCGGGATGTCTGCCGTATTGAACTGGCCTTCATAGCTGACCGCTGCATTTCCTACTTCGAGCCAGAGGCTATAGCCTGTTCCGGGAGCCAGCACATCGGTTTGGGTTTTATTGACCCATGTTTGCGTCGTTTCATCATATGCGCGCACATAGGCCGTAAGTGGAAATACAGAGCCTGCTGTTGCAGCTGCCATTGGCGAAGAAATATAATGATATATTGCATCGGCATCATCTTTTCCACCACTTGTTCCTCCGCTGAGGTTTTGGGTGATTGTTGCTGTTCCGTTTACCGTAAGATTAGCAAAACCCATAATTGTTGCTCCTTCGGCGAGGGTGATGTCGTTACATTCACGGGCTTCGTTAACTGTTGGGAAATTTGTAATTCCTGTATGGGGAATGGTAACATTGGTTGTGCTGCCGGGAACGCCATTGTCCCAGTTTCCGGCAGTAGCCCAATCATTATTGGAAGCTCCTGACCAGGTAGCTGTGGCAGGCGGTCCACTTACCGTAAGCACACCGGAAACATTGTTTGTGCCATCCCAGGTTCCTCCGTTATATCCACCATAAGTATAATCTCCACCTTCTAAGCTAAAACGGCTGGCGTAATAATATGTACCAGCGGCAAGGCTTTGAATATTTCCAAGCGCGGCAGTATATTCATAATTATTGCCTAAACCACCATTATTCCTACCATTAAAGGTTGCAACGACCCAATTTGTCCAAGTAGAAGGATCTGTGTCGGCATTATTATAGCCAATCCAGCAAGCAATATCGCCTTCATTTCCATCTACAGTTGTTACACCATCTTCATATGCCTGAGCAAAAATATCAACGTTCTCATGATGTGCGATGCTTGCATTTTCTGGCCATTGAAGGTTGTTCCATGTAAGGGTGCTTCCACCGCTACAATCAGAACATTCACCAAAACAAACTTCATCTAGAGTAGCATCATTAGTAGTTGTGCTTAAACTTCGGTTATAGCCTCCAGAGCCATTATCTACACCACATGCAGCAGGAACGGATTCATCTTCGCCCCATCCATCACCATTAATATACTTAAACTCATAATCCGTATTTGCAGTAAGTGTAAGCGTTACGGTATAAACATCATCACTGTTGCCATCGCTCATAGCAATACCTGCCGGATCCCAGTTTGGATAACCATCATTGCCAAAATTACCGGCAAGGTGTACGCCATCACCGGAAACGGTTTGGTTTTGCATATCCACCTGGAAGGTAATTTCAACCGTTGCTTCAGGATAAGTGAACAAACCACGGCCGTGCGTTGCAGCCAGCCATGTGCGGTCGGTACTGCGGTATTGAAGCATATCTGTACGCACATTTGCCAGGCCGCCATTGGTTGCACCCCATTCGGGTGATGCAGCAGTAATATCGGTTGTGGACCAAACGCCTACTTCGGTAGCGAGGAATACTTCGCTGCGGTTCAATGGGTTGAACATGGCCCAGCGTACCGGCATATCGGGCAGGTCGCCATTTTTATTTGACCAGTTTGTACCACCGTCTGTGGTAATATAAACATGATTTACACCATAAGTAGTATAGGTAACCATCAGGTTATTTTCATCTGCACCGATATCAATGCTTGAAATATAGCCGCCAGGCAGATTGATGCCCGGATCAATATCAACGGATGTTGGGCTACCGTTTGCGCTTGAAACCTTGTAAATATCTCCTGCTCCAGTTCCAACAAATAGTACGTGGTCGTTGTATGGAGAAGCAATAATTGCAGAAGCCTGACTTCCACCAAGAGCAGAACCTCCAACTGTTTTAGTAGTTGCTGAAGGGCTAGCTGAAATACCACTGATGCGATAAAGCTGATCGTTGCCTGCAGCAGAATAAAGAATGTCCGCATCATTATCATAATCGGCCGGGTTGATGAAACGGCCGGTATTTGCACCACCGGAAAGCCCGGAGAAACTCGACCCGCTGTTTGTACTTAAGTACCAGTTATTATAAACATAACTGCTCAGCTGATAAGTGGGATCTGTTTGATCAATAAAGCAGAATGCGCCGTCACCACCGGAAACGGCTGTTCCGGCACCAACACCGGCAGAAGTAAGCTTGAAAGTTCCGTTATCCTGGGTGCCGCCAAGGTAATAATCTGTGGCTGCGGTTGGATGGATCGCGCAAGAGTAGAATTGGGTAACATTGTATCCGGCATTTCTGTCATTAAATGTTGGGTCGCCAGTACCGCTGTCGCCCAGATCTGCTGAATAACTTACGCCGCCATCAGAGCCTGTAACAACAATATTATAGTTTGTCGGATGGAAAACAATAGCATGCTGGTCGGCATGAACGTAGTCGTAAGCAGGACAATTCCCTGTCCAGTAGGAAACCAGACCGAAGTTTGCTCCACCATCCGTAGATCTATAAAGGTCAATACCTCCCAAAACAACTAAATTGGCATCCGTTGGATGAACACCCATAATCAGGTCATACCAGGCTTGACCTCTGGCGAAATCACTTGCCCCTGGGTTACAGTTTTGTTCATAATATTTTGGTATGGTTAAATCAGACCATGTTGTTCCTCCGTCCGTAGATTTTTTGAACCATTTTATAATATTAGAATAATCAGGTTCTCTATTTGAAGCAACCGCATAGACGATGTTATTGTTTGACGGAGCACATGCTATTTCAATGCGTTGGCAAGCAGCTGGCGTAATATCCGTCCAGTTACTGCCATTATCCGTGGATTTAAACATATATCCTGTGGAGAACAGCCCTAATGAAGCATATAAATCGCCATTGGCAGAAATTTCAATATCTGCTCCTCGGTCTTTTCCTCCCGAACCACTTACGGATTTTGAAACAACCCAGGAAGCACCACCATCCGTGGATTTCATAATGCCGCCTTTGTTTATATTTGAATAATAAGTGCGGGTGGCGGCAAATACATCACCATTACTGGCAACAACTATTTTTTGAATATAATCGAAGTCACTAAGATTACTGAGAGGACCTGGCTCGGTGCTTGCTAATAAGGACCATGTAGTTCCACCATCGGTGGTTTTCCAGATACCACCGCCACGAACAGCATCCGCATTATAAAATCCTTCACCGGTTCCTACATAAAATATTTGTGTATTGGAAGGATCATAAGCAATCGTTGTGATCGCCAGGTTGTCCCAGGTATCACTTACTTTTGTCCATTCACTACTGGCATCAGTAATATCACTATTATACCAAAGACCACCGCTCACACCACCGGCCCAAACTTTTTTATAGCCATTGGCCACATCATTAGGGTCAAACATAAGGGCACGTGTACGTCCGCCAATATTATTGGGGCCGCGTTCGTTCCATGATACATTCGCCACTGCACCACGCATATTGCGGGTTTCTTCAGCTCTTTTGTATGCTTCTTTTAAGCGCTCGCTTGGTACGTAGCCCAATGCGGGATCAACGGTCATCAGGAAGTTTTGCTCCTGAGCCAGATCCGGCCGATCGGCTTTCGGGATGGTTTTTAATTCTTCGGGGGTCATGTGATCCCTTTTGGTGTAGGGATGGTTTGCGATGTACTCGCGAAACGCTTCTTTCTTCTCGATTCTACCCTGTTTTCCGTCTTTCATGAGGATTACAGAGCCAATAACAGCAATACTTAACAGAGCAAGTATGCCCAAAAAGTAGGTTTTTCTCATATTCTTAAGTTTAAAATTGATGGTAAAGCTCAAAAGTAAAAATTATTTTCAAATCTCCAAAAATTATTTAGAAAGAATCTTAATTTTTAACAAACAAATAATCAAAGGGTTTAGCGTTTTCTTCCTGCCGTAAAAATTTTAATAATTGCTGTTTTATTCATGATTGGATTATTTTTATGTATGGTGATAATTTACTGTACGTTAGCTTTATTAACCAATTTTAAAAAAGTAATCCGTTTTTGCTTAACACTACCGTATTGCTTTCGGAGCGGTGATTGAAGATCATTTATAAACATGTAAGTTTGTACATATATAAGTTATATTAAAACTGTTTGCGAAGGCAGGCCATGCTATTGAGGCTGTTTTGAAATATTATTCATCTTTCGATAAGCTTTTTCTGATTTTTCGTTTATTTTTGCTTGTACCGGTTGTTGCGGATTGGCGAAAGATGTTTCCATGAGCATCATCCGGGCGATTAAAAATGAATGAAGCAATTCTCAAAACAACACAAAATGACTAATCAACACAAAGGTTCGGTTGCTATTCTCTGCGGCGGCGGTCCGGCTCCGGGCATTAATACAGTTATTGGCTCGGTGGCAAAGGTTTTTATACAAGATGGATACCGCGTCCTGGGAATACACGAAGGATTTAAAGGGCTGTTTGCCGAGGAGCCTCAATTTCGTGAATTTGAATTCTGGCTGGCCGACCGCATCCACAAACAAGGTGGTTCCTTTATGCAAATGAGCCGCTATAAGCCAAAGGATGAAGATTTTAACACCAATTTTTTCGTAAAGCACAATGTGAAACTACTGGTAACTATTGGTGGAGACGATACTGCTTCTACGGCCAACCGCATCAGTAAGTTTTTGGCGGAGCATGATCTGGACGTGCGCAATATCCATGTGCCCAAAACCATTGATAATGACTTGCCCCTGCCAGAAGGCTCACCAACCTTTGGATATCAGTCGGCCAAAGAAGAAGGCGCGCGCATTGCCACAACCATTTATGAAGATGCACGCACCAGCGGCAACTGGTTTGTTGTGGCTGCTATGGGGCGTGAAGCCGGACATCTGGCTTTCGGTATTGGCGCCGCTTGCCATTATCCAATGATCATCATCCCCGAAATGTTTAACAATACCGAGGTATCTTTTGATAAAATTGTGCGGCTCGTAATTTCGTCCATGATCAAACGGAGGGTCCTGGGCATACAGCACGGTGCTGTAATGATCAGCGAAGGGGTATTTCATTTTATGTCGGACGATGAAATTACAGGCAGTGGCATTAATTTCACTTATGATGAGCACGGTCATCCCGAACTCGGTAATGTGAGCAAGGCGCATATTTTCAATATGTTGGTGCAAAGAAGGCTGAAAGCTTTGGGCATCAAGATAAAAAGCCGTCCGGTAGAACTGGGCTACGAATTGCGCTGTGTTCAGCCAACTGCTTTCGATAAACTTTATTGCGGATTATTGGGTCTGGGTGTTAAAAAACTATTTGATGACGGGCATACCGGATGTATGGTTACCTCAGATCCGGTTGGTGATGTTGCGCCTCTTTATTTAAGCGATGTGGAAGATGAAAACGGCAAAATTAAACCCCGTTTGGTCAATATTACTTCACAAAAAGCCCGTTTGGTATATGATTCACAAACCCAATACATCTCCGAAGCTGATTATGATGCGGCCCGCAAATGGTTGCCGGAACCCGAGAAATATGATTTCAAAAAGATTTTAAATTGGGATTAATCCTGATTTTATGCGGTGCGGCTGAACCTTTGGATTGTTGATTTGTGTATATTTGCAAAAAGTGCGGAAGTAGCTCAGTCGGTAGAGCATCAGCTTCCCAAGCTGAGGGTCGCGGGTTCGAGCCCCGTTTTCCGCTCCATTGATAACCAAAGCCTTGTGAATTATTTTGCAAGGCTTTTTTTATTGTGGTTTAAACAGGGTTTAAACAAATGAAAAAAACTTTAAAAGCATAAGGCCGTGCCTTCTACTACTACAATAAACTCAAGCAAATTTTTTAGCAGGAGAATTTACGACTTATGCGCCATCGCCTCCCGGAAAACACGCATAAAATTGCCGCCCCATATTTTGATAATATCTTCTTCGGAATAGCCTCTTTTCACAAGTTCGAGCGTAATCAGCCCCATTTTGCTCACATCGGGGCAGTCTTCCAAACCTCCGCCACCATCAAAATCGGAACCGATGCCCACATGCTCAATACCGGCAATTTCTACAATATGGTCGATATGATCCACCAGGTCGCTCACTGTTGCTTTTTCCACCGGATATTTTTCTGCTGTGGCATAATAATCTTTGCGCAATTTATTTTGCTCCTCTCCGCTCAGGCTGTCCCATTCTCCGTATTTACTGCGCACGGCATGTAATGCGCTATCGCGTTCGGGATAAGGTTTGGGCTCCTTTACATAGGCGCTGAGCAGGCACACCTGGATTACGCCATTGTTTTCTGCCAGTGCTTGCAGCATTTCATCGGTCAGGTTGCGGGGATTATTGCATAAAGCCCGCGTATTGGAATGGGATGCAATTACAGGCACATCGGTGATTTCCAGCACATCATAAAAGCTTGAATCGGAGATGTGGCTCACATCCACCATCAGGCCGAGGCGGTTCATTTCCTGCACCACATTTTCTCCAAATCCACTTAATCCGTTCCATTCGGTGGTATCGGTTGAGGAATCGCAGATGTCGTTGTTTTTGGTATGGCAGAGCGTGATGTAGCGCACGCCTTTATCGTAGTATTCCTCAATAAGGCCCACCTGATTGCCAAGGCCGTAACCATTTTCAATACCGATAAAAAAAGCACGTTTTCCTTCTTTTTCCAGTGCATAGGCATCATCGGGATTCAAAGCCAGACCAGCTGTTTCATGATTTTTTGCCGCCACGGAATGAATCGAATCAATGATCTGGTGAACGCGCTCAATAGCGGAGGCATTCCCTTCCTCTGTGCGCTCGCCCTGCCCGATAAATGCAGCTAGAAAAACGGCATCCAAACCGCCCTCCTGCATCCGCGGAATATCCACACAGGATCGGCTATCTTGCACATCATGCCTTTGGCTTACATCAAAATCCGAACGCGTAAATCGTAATGGTGTATCCGTATGTGAATCCAAACACAACGCTTTTTCGTGGATTTCGGCTGCTTTTTCTTCAACTGATTTCTGCGTGCAGGATTGCAGGCCGTTTACAATCAATAAGGCAATAAATATCCTTAGGAAAGAGGAAGCTGTCATAGGTGTATATGATTGATTTTCAATTTACTGATAAAATGATTTTATAAATTATCGGGCACGTAATCGCTGATCACCGCCTTTATCTGTTGCGCATATTTTTCGCCAATTCCCGAATATTCGAGCAGTCCGTCGGCCATGCTCCCGGGATCCATTCGATGGGCATGACGTTCTTTTGCTCGAATTCGGCGAAAATCTTTCATCGAGGCCATAGTGTTCAAAAAGTGCATATAATCCTTCACACCCGATTGCACATTAGGATAGGATTTTACCCAGAATTTTGGGTCTTTCACGCCTCGTGCCGCCATTCCGCAGCCTTTATTGTAGCAGTGCACGCCAAAAAATGCATTTCCTTCTTTCGCAAAGCGCGAGTTGCCCCAGTCTGATTCAATGATGGCCTGTGCCATAGCAAGTTTAGGTGGCACAATATCAACCCGGAGCAACAGCTGTTCAAATTGTTTTTTTAATACAGCCGGTGTTGTTTTGGGATGGAACTGAGCATAAGGCATGTCGTAATATGAGGCCGTTTGTTTCAAAAATGCAAGGTCCTTTTGCGAAAGTTCAGTACCGGCATTCAACTTGTCAAGGAGGGATGTGATTTTATCCCTTTTCTTTTTGATCTGTTCGGCTTCAAAACGTATGGACGGCGCCATCATTTCGATAAAGGCTTTATCATTTGCCGACATATTCTTTTTTCCAATAAAATCGGCTTTCCACGCGACATTTGATTTGGCCAGCGTATCTGCTATGGTTTTGGTATTTTCAACCGCGGCTTTGTTTTCCGGTTTTTGCTTACATGCCGTGAGCAGCACCAAAAACAATACTAAATAGTTAAGAAGGTTTTTCATAAATCCGGTTTTTGCGACCGAATATAAGGAATTTTTGCGTTTCAGGGATATCAGCAGTATTTCTGCTTCAGTATTCCCTAAAACCCATTAAGCTTCATCAATACCGTTGGAATAAGCAACAAAAATCCTAAGATCACCAGAACAAGCATAAAGGGCGCGATCCATTTTACCCATTTATCGTAAGGGATTTTGGCCACGCCGAGCACACCGATCAAAACACCGGAGGTGGGTGTGATCATATTGGTAAAACCATCGCCAAACTGGAATGCCATAACCGTTGCCTGGCGCGAAACGCCAATCAGATCAGAGAATTGCGACATAATGGGCATGGTCAGCGCTGCTTTGGCCGAGCCGGATGGTATTACTACATTAATAATGGTTTGGAAAACATACATCATGCCCACCGAACCTACTTTGCCCATATCTGCCATACTGCCTGCAATGCTGTTGAGGATGGTATCAATAATCTGCCCATTGTTGAGGATGATGATGATACCACCAGCCAGTCCAACAACCATTGCTGCCGACAAAATATCTTTCACGCCGGTGAGAAAGAGCTGCGTAATGCGGTTTGGGCTGTAATTCATCGCCATGCCGGACGCCAGGCCCATAACAAAAAAGAGCGTGGCAATTTCCATTACATACCAGCCATAACCCATCACACCTGCGATGAGGTAGAGAATGGTAAATCCCAGCAGATGGAGAATAAAAAAATGCACCGATTTGCGCAGGGAGAAAAAACCACCAATAAAAAACAATCCGGCCAGCACCGGCAAAACCGGCATTGTGCTTTCCGAATTACCAATTTTCAAAGTGCTTTCCGGAAACTGAAATCCGTAGATAATCAGAACCACAGAAAGGATTGCCCAAGTGATCCAGGCAGAAAGAGGTGTATAAAATTTTACGTTCTCCGGATCGGTATTGTGTTCTTTGCGCCAAACTTCATCGTCTTCATAAACCAGACTTTTCTTTGGGTTTTTCTTGATCCTGGCTGCATAGCGCAATATCCATGCAATACCGAGAACATTGATAACCAGCCAACTGAACATACGATATTCTAAACCGGAAAAGAGTGGCAGGTCACTCAGACCCTGCGCAATTCCTATGGTGAACGGATTGAGCAAAGCGCCGGCAAAACCCAGCCCGGCAGCAACAAAGCAGAGCGAAACGCCTACAATGCTGTCGTAACCCATGGATATGGCCAGCGGAACGAAAATAATCACAAAGGCAATGGTTTCTTCGCTCATGCCGAATACGGCGCCAAAAATGCTGAACATCAACATGATGAGCGTGAAAATCAGGTTGTCCACACCGATTTTTCGAAAGAAAGCAATATTCTCGAGCTTGCGGGTCATTTTCAAAAAACTGAAAATCCCGACATCAATGGCTTTGCTTTCGTTCATTATCCAGAAAGCACCGCCAATTAACAAGATAAAAACGATAATATCTGCTTTATCCACAAAACCATCGAATAGCGCAGAAAAGATTTGCCAGGTTTGTGGTTCATTATCGAGATATTCGAAGGATTCGCTTACAATAACCTCGCGGGTGCCGCCATCGGGCATGCTTACTGTTTCGCGTTCAAATGCACCACCCGGTACAAACCAGGTAAGGATTGCCGAAAAAACAATAATAAAGAAAACAATGACGTAAGTGTGGGGGATTTTCCTCTTTCCAGCCATAAAGTTGATTAGTTTGTGATGAGCAATTTCTTGTTAATCCTTGTGGTTCCATCAAAAATCCGAAAAATATAAACGCCTTTTTGATCGAGTTTTATTTGAAGCCTGCTGTCTTTCGCATAACCTTTTTGCACGCATTTGCCATCGCTGTTGAGGATGCTGTATTCGCCTTCGGGAAGGTTCTCCAGCATCACGATCCCATTGGACGGATTCGGGAAAACCCTGATTTCTTCCTTTGGAATGTCATTTTGCCCAACAAAAGTTTCATCACAAACGGCCAGCGTATATTCTCCGGCTTTCATATCGGGCACATAAATGAAGCCCACATTAAAAGGCCCAAAACGTTCGAAAGGCACCGAATGCCAGTTTTCGGAAGCACCTTTCCGGTACAGGATCATAATAGAATCCGTTGGGTTGGTCAACAAAGTATTGTCGAGATAACCGGTTTTGCTGTATTTGAATTTGCCTTTTATGGTCATTTTTCCGTCGATATTTCCTTTTATGGCCCAATAACGCGCATCCGAAAGGCGCACTCCGGGAATTTCTTCGAGGAATTCATCGGGCGCCACCCAATTATGTTCTACACTTACCCAGGCCGAATCCCCTAATTCCTGTACATCAAAACTGCAAAAGGTGTGTCCGAAATCGTACGTTCCGGTGGTTTTGATGGTTCTTTGAGCCCGTGTAACCGCATCGGCCATGATGTCGGTGGCATTTACCAAAACAAATGCGGGATCAATATCCAAAGTGAAGCTCTGGCTGCCGTTTTGCCCGGCCAGCTCCATTACAACATCCTGATGCTGCCATTGTGCATCAACAAAACGGAGCATGACTTTGTTTTCTGTGAAAAACTGTTCTGTACCGCGCAGTTTTTGCTTCATAAAGACTTCTGTATCAAACTGATTGCCATTTGCTATAACATTAAATGAATCTACTGAAAATTGAGGAAAGCCCGGATTGAACACCCAACTGTCGAAAAATGCGCTCAGGTCCATTCCGCTATGTTCGCTCAAAGCATCGCGCAGGTTCCATGAGCTGGCATCATTATAAGCATATTGCTCCAGATAATGGCGCACTGCCGGGAAAAAAGCATCATCGCCCATATAGTTCCGCAAAGTATGCACTACAAGCGCACCTTTTTGGTAAACAGTTTCGCCATAAGTGATGGTTTGCGGAATGCCATACAACGCGTAATATCCACCGTCATTGGCATGGCAATATTGCAAAACACTGGCTTTTTTGTTGAGATAATAAGCCTGATAGGCATTTTTGCCATAAAGGATTTCCTGCGTCAGATATTCGTTGAAAACAGCCCAGCCTTCATTAAGCCACATATCCTCAGCGGTTTCGCAGGTAACTTTATCTCCAAACCACATATGCGAAAGTTCGTGGGCATAAAGATATTCGTAAGTCAGCCCGCCATCGATGCAGCCGGTTGGATAGGCAATGCTAGTAGCGTGCTCCATAGCGCCTTTGGGTGTGCTCACATAGCCCACGCGCTCAAAAGGATACGGGCCCCAATGGGCTTCAAAACCTTCCATAATCTGCGGAAGGTTAATGAAAGAATTGATGGCCTGAAGGCTGTCGTTTTCATGCACATAAAGGTACATGGGAATGTCGCCGTTCATGCCTTCAAAATTCTGCTCAATTTCGATATAATCGGATACAGCAACCGAAGTGAGATAAGTGGGCAGGCTGTGTGCCGTTTGCCAGTGCCAGGTTTTTGAGCCGTCACCATTATCCTGAACATCAATCAGGTGGCCGGTACAAATAGCTTTATGCTCTTCAGCGGCCGTGATATAAAAATCATATGTTGCCCTGTCGATAAAATCATCGATGCAGGGATACCAAACACGGCCGTAATTATGCGGATAATCTTCAAAAGCCACGCCCAGATTGTATGCAATTCCGTTATTGAAATGAAATCCGCCCCAGCCGTAGGGTTCCACATTTGGCTCGCCATGATAATGGATGCGCAGGTTGAATTCCTCTCCGGCATTCACAGCTGTAGGCAAATGCAGGCGGATAACAGTGTCATTGCCTGAAACAGAAATTTCTTCATCATTGGTAAAGGCAGAATCAACTTGCAGTTTCAGCAGGTCCAGATTAAAAGCTGAAATGTTGTCCATTTTTGTTTTCATTTGGATGTATGCCGTTCCATAAAGGATTCCTTCGTCGAAATCCATGATTTTTAAATCGAGCCGATAATGTTCAATATCAATGGTATCGGAAAGGAATTGCGCCTGGGCATTAGATCCCAAAACGATGATCAGCAGCAGGCCGGTAATCATGCTTCTGATGTTTTGCAGGGGCTTTTTCATGTCGATGATTTTATGTTCAGCCACAAAATTAGCAAATACTCCTGTTTGCCAGCGGATTTCCTGAAATTCTTCCGGTGTACGTTTACGGACAGTCCATGTTATCCAACGTACACAGCAAAAAAATGCTTACTTTTATGCGTGATTATAATCAGTTGAAAAACAATAGTATATAATCGTGGCATGTTTTTAGCAGAGCAATGTGCCAATGAATGATCAAACAAAATATTCCATAATGAAACGTAGCCTCATCTACCGAAAGAAAATAATCGTTTTTGTAATGGCGATTCTGATTGCAACTGCCGGTTTTGCACAAACAGCTCCCGGCGATGAGCAGGAACCCTGGTCTTTGGAAGCCTGCATTAACTACGCCAAAGAAAACAATATCAGCATCAAGCGACAGCGCCTTAATATTGATCTGGCAGAAAAAAACCTCTCCGAAAGCAAATATAGTTTTGCACCAACACTCAATGCTTCTGCCAACTCTATCATCAACTGGGGGCAAACGATTGACCGATATACCAACCAGTTTGCTTCTACTTCCGTTCAGTCCAATGACTTTTCGATTTCTACACGTCTGGATTTGTTCAATGGCTTTCAAAAATTGAATACGCTAAAGCAACGCCAGCTGCAATTGCAGATCAGTCAATATAATGTTGATAAAATGGTGGATGACGTAAGCCTGAACATCACGACTTATTACCTGCAGGTGCTGTTTTACCGCGAGCTGGTGCGCACCACACAGGCGCAATTGCAAACAACCCAGCTTCAGGTAGAACGCACCCAAAAACTTGTGCAGGCAGGTACATTGGCCAAGGGCGATTTATACAATATCCAGGCACAGGCCGCAGCTGAAGAGCTGAATGTAGTTGAGGCAGAAAACAACCTGCAAATCAGTATGCTGACCCTTGCCCAATTGCTTGATTTGAACAATGAAGCATATTTTGAAATCGACCAGCCCGAAGTGGACATTGAAGCAGAAGTGAATGCCACATCGGCCACAGCTGTTTATGAGTATGCGGTTAAAAACCGTCCGGAAATTAAAGCAGCAGAAGCCGGCGTTGATGAAGCGCTGGTTCAGATGAAAATAGCACGCGGAACCTATTATCCTTCGCTCAGCCTTTATGGAAGCTGGGGAACAGGTTATAGTGGTGCGGCAAAAGAGGCGGTCAACCCACAAATAAAAACCATGCCCATTGGTTTTGTACAAAACACATTAGATACCGTTATGGGCTACACCTATGATTATGATTATGAAACCAAATCGTTTGGTGATCAGATCAAAGACAACAACAACCAAACTTTGGGATTTTATTTGAGCATCCCGATTTTTAACGGATTGCAGGCCCGAACCAATGTATCCCGTGCCAAAATCCAAAAAGCCGATGCAGAACTGGCGCTGGAGCAAACCAAAAACGATTTGAATAAAATCATCCAGCAGGCCGAAGCCGATGCAATTGCCGCGTACAAAAAATATTATTCTGCCGAGAAAAAAGTGGTTGCTTCGCAGGAGAGCTTCAATTATGCCGAGCAAAAGCTCAATGTGGGCATGATCAATACAGTGGAATATACCGAAATGAAAAAAGAACTGACCCGAGCCGAAGCAGAGCTTCTGCAGGCAAAATATGATTTCGTTTTCCGTACCAAAATACTCGATTTCTATATGGGCATACCATTATCACTAAAAGAAGGTAACTAATTTGAATTGATGAAGCCGGGAGCAGAAATCTTCCGGCTTTTTAGATTTCACGTTCTTTTAAATTGTATCTTTGAGATCATGCAGGGTTTTTCCCTGTTTTTGTGTTTAACTAAATATTTGAACAATAAAACCATTAACCTTTTGTTTTTACCGGGAGTTGAATATGTACCAGCAAAAAATTTGACCCGCAAAAACATCTGACCAAACAATAACAGCATGAAAAAGAATAAATTCCTGTTTATCGGACTTGGCGCTTTGCTCATCATCCTGATTGTAGTTGCCGTGGTGAAGAAAAAAGACGGACGGGAACTAAAAGTAATTGCCGAGAAAGCCAGTAAAAGAAGCCTTATTGAAACCGTTTCGGCCAACGGGAAAATACAGCCCGAGAAAGATATTAAAATCACGCCATACATTTCGGGCGAGGTTGTGGAACTGCTCGTAAAAGAAGGCGATCAGGTTACCAAAGGTGATCTGCTGGCCAAAATTGACCCGGAAATTTATGTGAGCGTTTATGAGCAAAGAATGGCCAACCTCAATACACAAAAGGCTAATCTCGCCAATGCAAAAGCACGTTTGGCGCAGGCTAAGGCAAAATTTCTGAACGATAAGCTCAGTTTTGAGCGTAACCAGAAACTTTTTGAAGAAGAAGTGATTTCTGATGCCGATTTTGAACAGGCTACCGCAAATTACGAAATGGCAAAAGCCGATATGGATGCAGCAGAACAAAGCGTATTGGCATCGAAATTCCAGGTAAGCAATGCCGAAGCTTCTTTGAAACAAGCCAAAGAAGACCTGGACAAAACCGCTATTTACAGCCCGGCTTCGGGTACCGTTTCGCAGCTGAGCGTGGAACAGGGCGAGCGCGTTTCGGGAGCATCGCAGTTTAGTATCGGTACGGAAATCATGCGCATTGCCAATCTCGATAAAATGGAAGCCAATGTGGATGTGAACGAAAACGATATTGTGCGCGTAAACCTCAACGATACAGCCCTCATCGAAGTGGATGCCTACCTCAATCGTAAATTCAAGGGTTTGGTAAGCGAAATCGCCACATCGGCCAGTAACCTCAACAGCGTAAGCGTGGACCAGGTAACCAATTTTGCAGTGAAAATCCGCCTGCTTCCTTCATCATATGCCGATCTTACATTGGGAAAACCGGCTTCGTACAGCCCCTTCCGCCCGGGAATGTCCACAACAGTAGATATCCAAACGACCCGTGCCGGAGATATTCTAACCGTGCCTATTCAGAGTGTTACCGCACGCCTCGATACCGCCATTCAAAAAGAACGTAAAGCTATGGGACATAATCCCAACAAAAAAGATGATGATGACGAAAGCACTGAAGCGGATGACTTCAAGGAATATGTTTTCGTAATTGAGGAGAATAAAGTCATCATGAAAGAAGTGACTACCGGAATACAGGACGACCGCTATATTGAAATTACCAGCGGAATCAAAGAAGGCGATGAAGTAGTTACCGGCCCTTACAACGCCATTGCCCGCAAACTGGAAAACGATACCGAAGTAAAAGTTGTGGACAAGGAAGAGCTTTATAAGGATGATGATGAGAAATAAAAACCAATAAAACGATTTTGAAAGGCAGCTTTTTGTGGGCTGCCTTTTTTTTATCGCTTCTTCGCAAAAAATTCTTTGAGCAAAGCGGAGCATTCATTTTCAAGCACGCCGGCAAGCACTTCCGTTTTGGGATGCAGCAAATTTTCGTTCAGGCGCGAAAAACCACGTTTCGGATCCGACGCGCCATAAACCACGCGTCCGATCTGCGTCCAGTAGCTGGCGCCGGCACACATCACACAAGGTTCGAGGGTAACATATAAAGTGCAGTCGTTCAGGTATTTTCCACCCAAAAAATCGGCTGCAGCTGTAAACGCCTGCATTTCGGCATGGGCAGTAACATCATTGAGGCGCTCGGTGAAATTATGCGCACGGGCAATGATGCGCTGATCGCATACAATCACTGCGCCTACCGGGATCTCGCCCAGCTCAAAAGCTTTTTCGGCCTGCCGCAGTGCTTCCCGCATAAAATGACCGTCACTGAAAATACTTAATTCCATAATTCTTTTTTTGCAAAGGTAGCGACATCCCGGAAGCCGGGCTTGAGATTATGACAAATTCACGGCATTTCGCCATTTTCTGTATAGAGCTGCTGGTAATACATCCCCCCTTCCATATCCACATAAGCCTCGATATACACAATTTTCTTTCCATCCTTTTCATAAACCTGAAACTGATAAGCAGTTGCCCTTTCCGTCAGCTCTTCATAGCGCACGAACGTGCAGCCCTTTTGAAAAAGCTGTTCCGGTATCAGATAGCTCTGGCATTTCTTTAAACCTTCAGTTTCTTTATCGCGCTTTGCGAAATATTCTTCTTCTGCCTGTGTAAATCCCATCATAATGTTTCAAAGATAAGCATTTAAGCAATTCCTACTCATCGGATGACTTAACGCAACAGCTGGGCTCACTCATCCGATGACTCCAAGTCATCGGAAGGCTTTGACCTTCGGTTTGACGCACTCATCGGATGACTAATCGCAACAGCAGGGCTCACTCATCCGATGACTCCAAGTCATCGGATGAGTGGAAAGCCAAAACCCGCTCCATCTTTCATCCTATTATCAACAAAATCCTTTAATTTTGCCGTTTAATATTTGCGATATGTTTATTATAGATAAAACCATCATTTCTGAAGACATTTTCGATATCCACTTCGTATGCGACCTGGACAAATGCATGGGCGCCTGCTGCGTAGAAGGCGATGCCGGAGCGCCATTGCTCGAAGAGGAAATCGGGATACTGGAAGATATTACCGATGAGGTGAAGAAATATATGGTGCCCGAAGGCATTGAAGTCATTGAAACCACGGGCACATTTGATTATGATGAGGATGGCAATTTTGTTACGCCCCTTATTGGCAACCGCGATTGCGCCTACGTTTTTTATGATGAAGACGGCATTGCGAAATGCGCCATTGAAAAAGCTTATGAAGAAGGGTGCCCCATAACGCTCAGCCATAAATTTAAAAAGCCGGTGTCCTGCCATTTGTATCCGGTGCGCATCAGTCAGGTTGGCGAGCATGAGGCCGTGAACTACCACAAATGGCATATTTGTAAAAAAGCACTGAAAAACGGTAAAAAACTGGGCGTGCCACTCTATAAATTCCTGCGCGAACCATTAATCCGCAATTACGGACAGGATTGGTACGATGAACTTTTAAAAGAAGGACTGCGCAGAGAACAGGAAGCGAAAACGGATTTTTAAGAAAAAAAGACCTTCAAGGTTTCTCAAACCTTGAAGGTCTTTTTTTTAAAAACCCCATGAATTTTCGGGTATAATTGACCCGTTTTTCGATTTCTCTTTTTTGCTTATCATGAAAAACAGCACGTTTATCACGAAAAACAGGCCGTTCATACAATAAGTCAAAAAAAGCTTGCACAGAAAAAATCCCTGATGTAATTTGCAGCATAATTAATAAAAAGTACTGCTCATTTGACTTGGTTTTATAGACGACAAAAGAGCATTTGGTTTTTGGTTTTGTTTGCGACGCAAACGTTTTTTCGCTTGTGGTAAGGGACAGCAATGGGGGCTGTCCCTTTTTTCGTTCCTTGTTTTGATAATGAATAAAATTGTTTACTTTAGGGCCCACCGGATGGCCTCAAAACCATCCGTTAGCTGAGTTTGCCCATTAACCATCAAATACTATAAAAATGAAGAAAGCCATACTCATATTTTTAACAGCTATTTTCCTTTCCGGCAGCATGCATGCCGCCAAAGTAAGTGAAAAGCACGCACAAGAGGCAGCCCTTAATTTTTTAAAACAAAAAGGACTGGAAACCGAACTCTCCATAGTGTATTCCGGAGATTATTTCCATGTTTTTGGCAACAGCCATTCTTTTGTTATAGTTGCAACACAGGATGCGGTCAAGCCCGTTTTGGGCTACAGCACCGAAAACGCCTTTATCAACCCGTCTTCTAAGCACGAGCAATACGCAGAAAATGTTTTTGGGCTGCTCCGCGCCTACGACCGCCAGATTGATAGCCTGGTTTCGATAAACGATATACAAACCGAAGCAGTGAAAAAGCAGTGGGACGCGCTTTTGAACGGCAAAACGCCCCTCCCACAAAAAGGAATGACTTCCGTTGACCCTTTGCTGACTACTACATGGGGTCAAGGATGGCCTTATAATGCTTATTGTCCAGATGCTTCTGGAGGTCCAGGCGGAAAAGCCTGGGCAGGATGTGTAGCTACAGCTTTGGCACAGATATTACACTATAATTATAGTGGTATGTCTAATTATCAAGGCGTTGGTAGTTATAGTTATGCTTGGCAATCCTATCCTACAACTTCTGCAGATTTTGGTAATACTGTATATGATATGGCATCTATGCCTAATTCAATTGGGGATATTGGTGATCCTGGAGCTGGTGAAATTGCTACTTTGACTTATCATGCAGCTGTGGGTTGTCGTTCTATGTGGGGTGCTTCTGGTACTGGTGTAATGCTTAGTACCAATGGAGGAACTTATATACATGGTGATTATCCACAATTGGCTATTTTGCAAAATTATTTGCCCATGGCAGCTAGTGCCAAATGGGTTATTCGAGAACAATATACTGATGCTGAATGGACCAATCTATTGAAAACAGAACTGGATGATGGACGCGTTGTTTATTATCGAGGATCTGGTTCTAGTGGACATGCTTGGGTTTGTGATGGCTACGACAATAGTGATTTTTTTCATTTCAACTGGGGTTGGGATGGGGATTATAATGGTTATTTTTCACTTGATGCAATAAATCCAGGTGGTCAAAATTTTAATGGATATCAAATGGCGATGATTGGATTGGCTCCAAATGATGGGTCGACATTAACTTCTGATCTTACATGGTCAGGAACTATGAATGTAAATAGTATCAATGTGCCAGATGCTGTAACGCTTACTATAAGTGCAGGGACAACAGTTAATTTTTCTCAAGGATCTAGTATGAGAGTTTGGGGAAGAGTTTTGTCTAATGGAACAGAATCTAATTATGTAACCTTTACTGCAGTTAATCAAACAGATGGTTGGGAAGGGATAGATTATCATGATGACTATCTTGATAGAATGGTAGACAATGATACGTCCTTTTTTGATTATACGCAGGTACAATATAGCCAAAGTAGTGGTTTGTATTCATATAAATATGGTAAAATCGTATTGGATTATTGCAAAATTAATGATAATGAAGGTCATAATGGTGGTGGGGTCTTTAGTGCTTTTCATCATATAAATCTTTTAAATACAGAAATGTTCAATAATTATGCAATAAGTGGTGGTGGAGCCATTTTTATAAATTGTTTAGACGGTTTGTCATCTTTTGTGAATAATTGTCATATGTATGACAATACGGCAGGATCTGGTGGGGCTGTATATAGTATTGGAGATAATATTTTTGAAAAATGTGTTTTTGAATCTAATTTTGCAGCTAATAATGGAGGTGTTAAAGTTTTTGAAGGAAATCCAGAATTTATTAATTGTGAGTTTTTGAATAATGATGCTAGTAGTGGTGGGGCTGTTTTTGTAGAAAACGCTTCACCTATATTTAGTAGTTGTTTGGTAGCGAACAATAGTGCTGAAGGAGGTGGTTCTTTTATTTTTACTTCATCATCAGGAACTGTAGTGAATTCTACTATAGTGAATAATTATGCACTTAATGTGGGAGGTGCTGCGAATATTATTGATTCAGATCCATTGTTTCAAAATTGTATTGTGTATGGTAACGTAGCGGGTAATGGAAATAATTTTTTCTTGGCTACAACAGGAGCTGATCCAGATTTTTTGTATTCTGATGTGGAAGGTGGAGTTTCTGCTTTTGGTGGTCCTGGAGCTGGTGCATATTATGATGGAACTTATCAAAATAATATTGATGAGAATCCTTTATTTGTTGATCCGACAGCAGGAGCTGGTGCTAGTTATGATGCTAGTGTGGCAGATTTTAGTTTACAAGGCGCTTCCCCCGGTGTAAACGCCGGCGATACTACAGGCGTTTCTGCTCTTTTACCGGAACTTGATTTGGCCGGTAACGCGCGCATAGAAGGCACGATAGACATGGGCGCCTATGAATACGGCCAGCCGCCTGTTATTATCAACCAACCGGATTCAATGTCCGCCTGTGCAAGCGATAATGTAATTTTTTACATTGAAGCCCTCTATGCCGAAGCCTACCAATGGTATAAAAACAGCAACATCCTTCCCAATGCCACCAGCGACAGCCTTCTGTTGAACAATGTTGGACAAAGCGATACCGGACATTACTATTGTGTTGTAAGCAACACCCACGGGACAGCCACCTCCGAAATTGCCGCGCTCACTGTAGCCCTGCCCCCGGAAACAGTAATTATTTTCGGACCAGACCAGGCTTGCCAGGGCGATACCGTCCGTTTTGTTGCCGACACCCTTGAAAACCTCTACGAAAACTATCAGTGGGGCGTAAGCTCCGGCATGGAAATAGTTAGTGCGCAAGGCATGTTTTATGTTGATGTACACATCATTGATGCAACCAGTCCCGGGGAAATCAGTTGCTATGCCACCAACCTGTGCGGCAACGGCCCCGCGGGCACCCACAGCCTCACGGTCAACCCATTGCCCGGCGCGGCAGGAGCCATAACCGGCGATAGCGATGTTTGCCGTGGCGAAGAAGGGCTGGTTTATTCGGTAGGGCCCATCAGCAATGCAGCGGATTACAACTGGCAGCTGCCCGAAGGCTTCAGCATCACCGCAGGGGCCAATACCCCAAGCATTACCGTAAGCCTGTCCGAAACAGCGCAAAGCGGAAACATCATTGTTTATGCCAGCAATGCCTGCGGCCAGGGCCAAAGCGCCCAGCTCGCAATCAATGTGCACTTTGTCACCGCAGAAGCCGGCGAAGACCAGACGGTCAACTACGGCCAGAGCGCCCAACTGGACGGGGCCACAGGCGGCGATGGCGCGATAGAAACCCTCTGGACGGCCAACAACAGCGGCTGGACCTCCACCGAGGAAGACCCGGTAACCGAAAACCTCACGGCCACTACCGAGTTTACAATGCAAGTCAGCAATGATTATGGCTGCCAGGCCGAAGACGAAACCATTGTGAACGTAGAAGGCGGTGCATTGTCTGTTATTGCCGTATGCAATCCCGAAGAAATCTGTACAGGCGAAAGCAGCTTGTTGAGCGCCCAGACCAGTGGCGGCACGGGCACATACAGCTATAGCTGGGCCAGTGATCCTCCGGGTTTTACATCTACAGAGCAGGGGCCGCAGGTCTATCCCGAAGAAACCACCACCTATACTGTAGAAGTAAACGACGGCAATGAAACCGTCAGCGATTATACTACCGTAACGGTCAACCCCCTGCCCGGTGATGCCGGTGCCATCGCAGGCGATAGCGATGTTTGCCGTAGCGAAGAAGGTTTAATTTATTCAGTAGGGCCCATCAGCAATGCAGCCGATTACAACTGGCAACTGCCCGAAGGCTTCAGCATCACCGCGGGGGACAACAGCCCTTCCATAACAGTAAGCCTGTCCGAAACCGCCCAGAGCGGAGCAATTACTGTTTATGCAACAAATGCTTGTGGGCAGGGGCAAAGCTCCCAGCTTGCAGTAGATGTACACTATGTCACCGCAGATGCCGGGGAAGGCCAAAGCATCAATTACGGGCAAAGCACCCAGCTCAATGGCAGCATCACCGGCGATGGCGATATAAATATCCTCTGGACAGCCAGCAACAGCTCATGGACTTCCACCCAAGAAGACCCTGTGACCGAAAACCTGGAGGCCACAACAGAGTTTAGCCTGAGCGTAGCCAATAATTACGGCTGCCATGCAGAAGACGCCATGATCGTTAATGTTGTTGGCGGCCCGCTTGCCGTAACCGCACTGGCCGATCCCGGGGAAATCTGTAAAGGGGCAAACAGCCAGTTGCGCGCCCTGAGCAGCGGAGGGACGGGGAACTACAGCTATAACTGGAGCAGCGAGCCCAGCGGTTTTTCTTCTACAGAACAGGACCCACTGGTCAGTCCAACAGCAACCACTACCTATTTTGTCGAAGTAAACGACGGCAACGAAAGTGTCAGCTCTCAAACCACGGTCACTGTTAATGCCCCACCGGAAAGCCCGTCAAAACCGGGTGGCCCTGAGCTGATAGACCTGAAACAGGTCATCAGCAGCGATTACAGCACAAACAGCCCGGCAGGAGCCGAAAGCTACCACTGGCAACTCGAACCAGCAACAGCCGGGCAACTGCAGGCCAACGGCAATGCGCTCACCATCCAGTGGGACCCCGGCTACCGGGGCTATTGCTATCTTTCTGTGGCAACGGGCAATGAATGCGGCCAGAGCGCAAACAGCGAAGCCCTGGAAATCTATGTAGACTATATTGATGCCATTACCAGTCCCGAAGGGGCCAAGACATCCCTTTACCCCAATCCCGGCAAAGGCATGTTCCGCTTAAAAACAGCCACAGGCATCAAGCGCGTCAGCGTGCTCGATATGAACGGCAGTGTCCTGGAAGAAAGGAACGTCAGCATTGCCCCCGGCACAACGTATGAGCTCAATATGCAAGCCTACAGCAAAGGCATGTACATGATCCGTTTGCAAGGCCAACAAGAAATACAATTGCTGAAATTAATGATACTGTAATACTTCTGCCCACCGGATGGCCTCAAAACCATCCGGTGAGGCAACTCCTTCAAATCCCTTATAATCGCTGCCCGGCTGTTTCCTCAGTTCATATAAAATAATCCGGCTGCTAAGTCACCTTTTCCCCGGTTTTAATATTTACTAACTAGTTCTTGTCTATAAAGTACTGTGCTTGATTCAGAATGTTCGAGGTCGAGGCATTCTTGGTATTGAAAATAAGGAGCTTACTAAAGTAAGTGACTGGTTTCAATACCAAGAATAACGCTGAGATCGGACATTATGGACAAGCACTAACTAGAGGCTGTCTATAATGTCGGGAGTTTGCTCTATAAAGTTCAAATTCAAGGCGTGTGAAAAATCCAAACCGGATAATACTCAAGTATTTGAGGATTTGGATTTTGAGCAACAACGCAGAAGTTGGACTTTATAGACGAACTCTAACTAAGCTTCTTTTGCCGGAGGCTATTTTTGTTTTTATGCAGAGCAAATCCAAGGCAAAACCGTATTTGCTCCTGATCAACTACTTATCAAGTACGTATCAAATACATATCAAATACGTATTAGCGACACTTTGAAGCGTAGTTGATATGTATTTGATGCGTAAATAAAACATATATGAAACGCAAAAAACACGCAATTGATACGGGCTTGTCTCCTTGCGCAGCTGCTGTGAAGAAGTGCAAAATATGCTTATGACCGCAGCCCGGATTCATTAAAGGATAGCTTCCCTTGTTTTTTTGATTATTTATAAAGTGTAGGCATAAAGCCTTTAGTTTTAGTTCTGATTTTGCAGTTCGGGAATATTTTTGATTTTCGTTCATCACGTCAAAAGGCCCTTTCATCACGCAAAAAGGGCTGTTCATACAATAAGTCGGGGAAAGTGCAAGGGATATTATTTGTTTCCGTATATTTCAAATCGCTAAGAAAGAAAGAATAAACAATAAAAAGTAGTAAAAAAATGAAAAACTTATTCTTACCACTGACTATACTCGTATTAATATTGATCCAGTTTAATACCCGGGCACAAGAATGGGATCCTCCGGCTTCTTATGATGTCCTTGATCCTCATTATATCAATTATGCCGATTTTAATCAGGACGGGTATGTGGATATGCTGATTTTGAATTATTATAGCTCATCGATGACTTTGATGCTAAATGATGGAAATGGAAGTTTTAATATTTCTGATACCATTGAAACTTATGCATATCCAAAATACCCTGTTATTGATGATTTTAACAATGACGGACGATTGGATTTTGCACAATCGCACAGTAGTGGCTATAATAATGGGCGAAAGGTAAGTGTGCATCTCGCTGAGGCTGACGGTAGCTTTGATGCTTATGATATCTATGATGTTTGGGGCGGCTTTACATATTATGTAACATCTGGTGATGTTAATGAAGACGGTTATACAGATATAGCTGTTACCTCCGCAGGATGGCCTGATGGGTTTTCATTGCTGATAAATAATGGTGATGGCACTTTTTCTACAGGAAACCATTATCCGGCCGGAACCGAAACAGGTAAAATCAGATTAGCCGATATTAATGGCGACAATCATTTGGATGCGATAATAGGATGTGGTAGATACGGTTCGGGCTATCAGGTTGATGTGTATTTTGGTGATGGAAATGCCGCTTTTGATAACCGACAGATTTATACAACACCTTTATACAGAGGAAGAGCCTATCTTATTGGCATGTCTGATGTGGAGCACGATGGTGATTTGGATGTGTTGCTGGACGTTGTAGGTGACACGGAACAGGGACTTTACCTGATGAGCAATGACGGCAGCGGAGTATTTACTTACGAAGAAATAGCCCTTGGAGGCTGGCGTTTTGGACATCTATGCGACTGGAACAATGATGATTTTGACGATGTAGTGGACAATAAATACAGCTCTTCCGTCGGGAAGTACGTGCAAACCAATGTTTTTTTAAACGATCAGTCAGGGAATTTCATAGAGACATATGCTATAAGAACCGATACATGCCGGGGCTATTTTGCCTATGATGTGAATAACGACCAATTAATTGATTTACAGCAATGTGTTTGGGAAGATGACAGCCTTAGCATTTTACTGCAAATTCCGGAAATCAGCACACAAACGCATTTATTGGCAGCGGGCTGGAATAAAATCAGTTGGAATGTAATACCGGACACAAGTTCGATGGACAGTATTTTGTGGCCTTTAATGCAAAATGGCAGTTTGGTCAAAGCTATTGACGAGCAGGGCAATGTCATGCAGCATATGCCCTGGGGCTGGGAAAACGCAATTGGTCAAATGCAAAACACGGAAGGCTATTGGCTGAAAATGACAGCAGCAGATACACTGCAGACGGTTGGAGAAGAAGTAGAAATTCCTTTCGAAATTCCACTTACAGCCGGATGGAACATTATCGCCTGGCCAAAACAAGAGCCACAAGATGCACTGGAAGTATTTCAGGAATTAATTGATTCTGGGCAACTGATTAAAGTCATTGATTCTGATGGCAACATCCTGCAGCATATGCCCTGGGGTTGGGTGAATAATATTGGCGATTTGAAATGCGGGGAAGGGTATCAGGTGAAAGTCCATCAGCAAATTATTTTGCAGTTGTAACTTTAGCCTTTTCGTTTATCACCTAAAAAGGAGACTATCCACACAACAACTCAATTATTCTCGTGTTTGCAAAATTTTAATTTCGGGTTTTATTCGTCAGGGATTTCCCTGCAATCATCCCACTCCTTATAAAATTGTTGCAAATAGTCCTCCATAAACTGATGTCGCTCCATGGCCATTTGCTTTCCGCTTTTGGTTTGCATGCGATCTTTGAGCAGCAGCAGTTTTTCATAAAAATGATTGATCGTTGGCGCCTGGCTGTTGCGGTAGCTTTTAAAATCCGGGTGGTTTTCCGGCTGGATGTCCGGGTGATATATCAAGCGGCTTTTTGACCCGCCATAAGCAAAAGTGCGTGCAATGCCGATTGCGCCAATCGCATCCAAACGGTCGGCATCCTGCACTACAGCGCTTTCAATACTGCTGACCGGGCTCTGCTGACCGGCGCCTTTAAAGCTTACTTCGGAGATAATGCCGAAAATGCGTTCGGCTAAAGCCGGTTTCAGGTTTTCGTGGAGCCAGTTTTTCAGGAAAGCATCCCCTTTTTCGGGGTCATTGCCATGGAGTTTATGGTCGCCTACATCATGCAGCAATGCTGCCAAAATACATAAATCTTTGGAGGCATTTTCTTTTTCTGCGATGCGTCCGGCGGTTTTTGCTACGCGAAGGCAATGCCACCAGTCGTGGCCGCTTCCTTCGTTTTCCAGAAATGATTTTGCAAAAACCCTTGCTTTTGCTATTTCTTCTTCTAAGTTTTCTTTCATTTGGTTTACCACATGCCTCCCAAAGTAACTTCTTCTTTGAATTGTTTGACATCGCCCTGTGGGTTGTAGAGTTCCACATACACGATGTAAATTCCAATGTTTGCTTTATTGCCGTCATTGCTGATGCCGTCCCAGAAATATTCGGCTTCTGTTCCGGGCATAACATTGCCTCCCAGATTTCGGATCAAGCGTCCACTGCTGTTGAAAATCTGGATTTTGGCCATATAACCGGCTTCTTCCAAATGAAATGCAATAGTGAGCAAATCATCATGGCCGTCCATGTCCGGTGAGAAGAGTTCGGGCGTGATTTCCAGCTCATCATAGCCATCCGGATTGCTTGCGCGAACCGAATTTCGTGCTGCCGGTGTGCCAAAACCCACAGATTCCGCCGCGCTGTGCCAGTTGTCTTCCTGGTCGCTGGGAATATCTGCGCTGACCCGCTCCAGCGACACGCCATCAACGCTCCTGAGCAGTGGATAATGCATGTCCTCATTATAGACAAAATAATCATAGCGGATGGCTGTATTCGACATCTGCGTAAGCATGGCAATACCGTATTCGCTTCCAAAATTGGGCAGGTCTGACGCCTGTACCACCGCATTTGGATTGGGCGTAAGATACTGGCTGAGCACCATTTCGGGCGATTGTGTGAAAGCCACATATTCGCCGGGCATCAGCAAATAGGAGGGAAGGAAGCATACATCTTCATCCGATTCGCTGTCTTTTTGGTACACCACGGCAAAACCTTTGGTGTCGAGGATTTTATCGGATGTATTGTACAGTTCAATATAATCGTCGCCATCGGCATAGGGGTTGAACAAGAGCTCGTTGATTAGTACATCGCCTGAATCGGGAAGCATGGGTAATCCGAATTCGGCCACAAGACTTTCTGCTGGACTCAGCCCGGCGCAGCTGATCAGGTTTTGCTGATTGATTTCCAGTGTGTAGATTTTGTTTTCTTGCAGTTCTGAAGCAAGTTCCAGCTCAACTTCCTGATAAAAAGGTGCTACCGGATAAGCCGAGAGCGGCTGCCCAATTTCCGGGCTGAGCGTATAAATTTCTGTTTGCCCAATGGAAGTGCTGTCCATTGCCTGATCAAAAGTAATTTCGATGCGGCCTGCGTTGAGTACATTAATGCTGTATATTTCAGGTGCTTCCTGCGGATCAATTTTTTGATGTACGGAATTGACTGCTCCCGGCGTACCTCCTTCGGGCGCTGTTGAGGCTGTCCAGTTGCCGCTTTGGATGCAGGGCTGGTCGGTATCTTTCATTTCGAGTGACCATCCGCCTTCGGCCTTGTTGCTTGAGCCATACCATTCGCTGCTGTAATCAACCGCAAAAATTAAACGGCCTGATTTATTGCTCAATGTCAGCAAAGCGCCTTCATTGCTTAAACTGATGCTGCTTACGATTAGTTTGTTTTCCAGGAATTTATAGGACGATGCGGCTTCTTCTTCGATGAGGATGACCCTTTGTCCGGCTTCCAAAACGTATGCGCCGATTTCTGTACTGCTGCTGCCCATGCTCAGTTCCCAATTGCGCAGTTGAATGGATTTTTCGCTGCGGTTATAAAGCTCCAGGTATTCATATTCGGGCAAGCCAACGGCAGGTGATGGATCGGCCATGATTTCGGTGATTAATACATCATGATAATTTGCCGCTTCCGGCAGTTCAAAGGGGAATGTTCCTCCTGCCGCGATTTCCTGTCCGCTGCAATCAAAAATGCTGTTTTTTACGCTCAGCTTGTAGCTGATGCCTTCTGCGAAATCTTGAGCAAAATACAGGACAAAATTATTGAGGTCATTTTCAGCAGGGCGTATGCTGTCGGCAAGGATATTTCCGGGCATTATTTCAAAAGCGTTCACATCCGTAACAGAAGCTTCGTCCATCAGGTGGTTGAAACTAATGCTCAGTTTATTGGCATCCAGCAGTGAAACTGTATTGATTTCCGGTGATGAAGCATTGCTCCCCTTAACCGAATTTTCCGTGCCCGGGGTGCCGCCCAAACTGTTTTCCGAAGCTTTCCAGTTTTGTTTGCCAATGCAGGGCGCCAGAGGATCAATCTGTTCAAGCGACCATCCCCCTTCGTTTTTATCGGGATCGTCATACCAGCTGATGTCGTAATTCACAAAGGAAATCATATTGCCTTCAGCATTGAGCAGCTGGAGCATCTTGCCGTCATTGGCCAGGCTCAGGCCATCCAGTCCGGCGGTTGTGCCATAAGGAGCAAAATCGCTTTCAAATTCGGGTTTGCACAAAATCAGATACGATTGGGCGCCGATCTGCACAGCAGGCATTTCTTTCAGGCTGCTGCCAATTTGCAATGACCATCCGCCCAAAGAAACCGGAAAATCTGAAGTATTGTATAGTTCAAGATATTCGGCATCGGGCAGGCCCACCACCGGATTGGGATCGGCCATTATTTCATTGATAACGATATCAAAAGGAGCGGCTTCGTATAAACTGAAATTAATAGTCGTGTCATTCATTACGTTTCCGGCTGCATCCTGCTGATTTTTCACAGTTAACTGATAACTGCTACCGTCATTGAATGAATTGTCCCAGTGGAGCAAAAGCTGCATTTTGTTTTCATCGGAGAATTCAGCCGAAGCAGCAGCTCCGATACCTTTATTAATTGTAAAATTGGATGTGTTCAGCGCTTGTGCCTCGTTCAGGCTTTCGGTAAAATGCAGCGAGAGCTGATTGCCGTCTATGATTTCAAAGATATCGATGGCCGGGGGTGTATTATCAACAATAACGGGGCCGGCATAAAAATTATCGAAATAGAATTTTGTGCTGTTGCTCACGGTGTATTTGCAGAAGAGCGCAAATTGTGTTGTTGAGAAACCAAAATTTTCATTGGCTTCGCAAAGGAGCTGATAATTGTCGCCTCCGGATGGATCCGCAAAAACCTGCCATTGGCCATCTTTTTGGATAATGCGCATGCCCAAAGCAAAAGCGGAAGCAAGCATACCGTCAGGGCCGCGGCAAATGGAAGAGGAAGTGCCGTTTTCAATTTTAAAAAGTTCCACCGCATCATCGCTTCCCGATTCACCAAATTGCAGATAGTAAGCGTTTTGTGGCTCGGGGAATTGATCTGCTGCCAGATAAACCAGCGCATTGTTATTGGCCGAAGGGCTGAATTTGAGCTGAATGAAAAAGCGCCATTCACAATCCTGATTTAAGGCTGACCCTGTCATCAGGTAGCTGGTGTTTTCCACAGCATCATTGAGCTGGAGCTGATAATCATCATTCACGGTGAAGCGTTCCGTTTGGCCGGTCCATTCGGGATTTTGTGTGAAATTTCCATCGGAAAAATCATCGGTAAACTGGCCGAAACTTAGAGCCGGCAAGGCAATAAGCAAAGAAATCAGGGCAAAATGACTGATTGTGTTTTTGAGAGAATAGCGCATAATTAATACTTTTGCAAAGTGACATTTTGAGAAAGTAAAGATACAATAATATTTGACCTTTAAAATTAAGCTTTGATGAAAATTGCAATTGCAGGTGCTACGGGGCTGGTAGGCAGGGAGATGCAAAAAGTAATGGAAGAAATTCCTGCCTTTGCGGATATTGAGTTGATTCCGGCTGCATCGGCGCGTTCTGCCGGAACAAAAATCCGGTATTCGGGCAAGGAGCTTACAGTAGTAAGTATGGAAGATTGCCTGGCACAAAAGCCTGTTATTGCTTTATTTTCAGCAGGTTCTGCGGTTTCCCTCGAATGGGCGCCCCGCTTTGCCGAGGCCGGATGTTTTGTGGTTGACAACTCATCGGCATGGCGTATGGAAGCACACATCCCTTTGCTTGTTCCCGAAATAAATGCCCATGAGCTGAACAGGGACACCAAAATAATCGCCAACCCCAACTGCTCTACCATTCAGCTGGTTTTGGCATTGGCGCCATTGCACAGGGCTTTTGGACTGAAAAGGGTAGTGGTTTCTACCTATCAATCGGTAAGCGGAAGTGGCGTGAAAGGAATGCAACAGCTTGAGGATGAAGAGTCAGGAAGGTTCGAATATCAAGCGTATCCACATAAAATCCATCGTAATTTATTGCCCCATGGCGGCGATTTTTTGGAAAATGGATATACTACCGAAGAGATGAAACTGGTGAACGAAAGCAGGAAAATCCTATCCATTCCCGATCTTCCGCTTACGGCAACTGTGGTTCGTGCCCCGGTAACAGGCGGGCATTCCGAATCGGTGAATGTGGAATTTGAGAAGGAGTTTGAGATGGAGGATGTCCGCCGTCTGCTTTCCGGTTTTGATGGGATCAGTGTGGAGGACGATCCCGCAAAAAACCGCTATCCGATGCCTTTGGAGACCCGCTCGAAGAATGATGTGTTTGTCGGTAGGCTCCGCCGTGATGAAAGCCAGCCCAATAGTTTAAATATGTGGGTAGTTGCCGACAACCTCCGCAAAGGGGCGGCAACCAATGCCGTACAAATCGCGCTGAAACTTATTGAAAATAAAATTGTCTGACCAAAGTGAAGGTGTACCGAAATATTGATGAAGTGGGCGTAATTCGCAATGCGGTGGTTACCGTAGGAACCTTCGATGGAGTCCATATGGGACATCAGGAAATTTTGCGCCGTCTGGTGAAACAGGCACAGGATATTGATGGCGAATCGGTTGTGGTGACTTTCCTGCCGCATCCACGTATGGTTTTGCAGGAAGATAAAAGCAAGATCCGCCTGATCAACAATCCGGAGAAGAAGGTTGAGCGCCTGATGAGCTCCGGGGTCGATCACCTTATAATCCATCCTTTTACCAAAGAATTTGCCGCACTTAGCGCAGAAGAATTTGTGGAGCAATATATTGCCGGAAAACTGAATGCGCGTAAGCTGATCCTGGGCTACGACCATCATTTTGGCAAAAACCGTGAAGGAAACTTTGATGGCCTCAAAGCACTTGGTGCGCGTTTTGGCTTTGAAGTTTGCGAGGTGCCGGGCGTGGAAATGCATGGCAAACTGGTCAGTTCTACCAAGATCAGGCAGGCATTGAACGATGGCCGCATCCGTTTGGCAAACGAATATCTGGGCTACACTTACAGCATCACCGGAAATGTGATCCACGGCAACCAAAACGGGCGCAAAATCGGTTTCCCTACGGCCAATATCGAACTGGATAACCAATATAAACTGATTGCTGCCAATGGCGTTTATGCCTGCCGCGTGCAGATTGGCAATGAGATTTTTGATGGTATGGGCAATATCGGCATCAGGCCCACATTAAAATACAGCAGTTTTGCTATTGAGGTGAATATTTTTGATTTCAACAGGCAGATCTACGGTGAAGAAATCAGCCTGTATTTCTATGACCGCCTGCGCGATGAAATCAAATTTGATGGTTTTGAAGCCCTGAGCAGGCAATTGGCGGAAGATGAAAAGCAGATCAGGGCTCTTTTGAAACATTTGTAGCTTTTATATCCTGATCCTTAAAAGATAAGCCATTGTAAATCAGTACCAAAACAAACACAAAAATTGCGGCTGTAATTCCTAAAAGGGCGTTGATGTATGGTGGTGCGCTCAGAGCAAGCCGGATAATAACCGTGGCCAGCGCAAAACCGGAGTTCCGGAAGACTACCGGATAAGAATAGGAATAGCGCAGCGAAACCAATACTATTAGTATGTCGCTAAAAATCAGAACTGTATAAAAGGTTTGGAAATAATCGAAAGGCTGGTCGTGCCGGAGATATAAAATCAGGTCGAATATCCCGAAGGCGATCAGAAAAAACATCAAAAGAATAGCTACAAACTTTTTAACTTTTACAAAACGGAACTGTTCCTCGGCTGTTTTTGTGATGCGCTTATGCCTCTGAAAGCGCGCAATCAGCACGATAAATAAAAACAAAACCAGCGCGCCGCCTGCGTCCGACATTACATGAAAGACCGGTTTAGCCATTTTGGTCCAGTCCACCGGATCGGGAAATTCCCCGAATTCTTTGAATGCCTGGCGTAAAAGGATGAGCGAGAGAATTTCAAACTGCTTGAGCATGGAGCTGGATACCGAGCGGGGAAGCGTAAGTACCAGGCTTACAATTTCGACCATCAGCAGCAGTGTGAAAGCCAGTTGGATGGCTGCAAAATGGTTTTTTGGGATAATGCTTGAAACAGCAGCGGGCAATGCACCCCAAAGGTTCAGCTGGATTATGACCAGTGAAATCAGGAAAGCCAGAACAATTATGTTTCCGCTGATACGATAGTTATATCTGCTTTCCCAATAGCCTTCAATTTTATTGAATATTCCTTCGGTAAAAATCAAAGTTTTATGAATAATGGACTGAGTCATGAGGCTGTGTTTTGCTTTTTCAAATATACAAAAAGATTCTATAATTGTGCGTCAAGTATTTAGGGGTTTTTTATTTATTAAAATTTTATTGATTTCATTCAAAATCACAAACGGCTTTAAGTTGGTCTGTATTTGTGTGTTTGAAAATTTGTTTTTGTTTAGGCGAGAATAATATAAAATCAATATATTGATAATGAATTTAATAAGAATAATTTAGAATATCTCTAATTTATTTTATCGTTTAAATACCTGAATGTTCATGAGTCTTTCTGTGGTTTTTTTGTTTATGTTTGTAATGAGGTTTATGCAGTAAAAGGCAAGATTTATTTTATGATTAATTCGGAAATCACGTGTATTATTGTAGATGACGAAATTGAGGCGCGTTTGGTTTTATCATCTTATTTGGAACAAATTTCGGGAATTGATGTGATAGGAACAACAGGGCAGCCAACCGAAGTTATTGATTTGGTTTTGGATAAGCGCCCCGATGTTTTGTTCCTTGATATTGATATGCCGATTATGAACGGTATCCAGGTAGCCCGGCTGATACGCTCCTTAAATATTGAATGTAAATTGGTTTTTGTTACTGCCTATGATGCTCATGGTATCGAAGCTGTAAAGTTGGCGGCTATGGATTATCTTCTTAAACCGATTGGCCTTGACGATCTAAAAGAAGTTGTACATCGCCTGAGGCAAGGAAAAGCCGAAAAATCTGATAAGGAACGCCTGGAAGATTTTCTGAATCATTATGATAAAGTCCGGATCCGCTTCAATACACGCAATGGTTTCCGGGTGGCTTTGCTTGAAGATATTATATTTTTGGAAGCAGATGGTAACTACAGTAATGTTTATATTGGCGAATCGGAGTGCTTTATTGTCACTAATAATTTGCTTCAATTGGAAAAGCAGATCAACAGCCGGGATTTCGTTCGTATTAGCCGCACCCATTTAGTAAATACACAATATCTGGTGGAGGTGGACCGCAAAAACAAATTATGTATTTTTCGTAAAAATGGCCTTTCAGTTGAGCTGAAGGCTTCATCCAAAGGGCTGCGCAGCCTTGATTCGCAGCAGTTGGTCTAAGGGTGTGCCGGCTGTCATCCAAAACGTGAGATTTGTTCCAGCCGCTCTAAATTTGTTATTTCAATTTCCTTTCCTGATATCCGGATCAACCGGTCTTTCCTGAATTCGGATAATGCCCTGATGATGTTTTCTGTGCTTACTCCGGCATATTCGGCAATTTCCTTTCGTGTTACCGGTAATTCAAAAAGCAGGTTTTTAAAAATATGCTGCGAAAATTTTAAAAGGATAAAAGCAAGCTTGCCTTTCAGGTTCAGGCGCTTGAGATCCATGGTTTCTTCGAGGATGATGTCCGTGCTTTTGCTCAGCCTGTTCATCAGGTCAAAGCCAAAAGCAGCATTTTTCAAGGCAAAACTTTTAACAGTATCCATATTGATCCGGCAAACCACAGAAGGGAGCAGGGCCGTTATGGTGTATTTATAGGTATCAGACGAAAATATGCTTAGAATGGAAATGAAATCAAAAGGCTTGGCGATGGTGATAATTTGATCTTCTCTTCTTGATTTGATAATGTGCAGCTTTACCAGCCCTTCTTTGAGGTAAAAAAAATTGTCCACCTTCGTTTCCTGCATAGCGATATGCTCTCCCGGTGCATAGGCGCGGTCTTTCCTGATGGAGCAGATCTCCATCATTTCACCAGCGCTTAGATGGGCGAAAAACAGCTCTTTAAGCTGGCAGTTTACACAGCGGCATTCAGGGTGCATGGCATTTGCTTCCATATGATATATATCAGTTTATGATATCAGTCATAAGTATAACGCAATCGGAATCAAAGGGTTTTGCGTTATTTTGATGTTCATAATCACAAAGATAAAAAAATATGAAGCGCATACTCATTCTCGGAGGCGGAACCGCCGGCACAATCATGGCCAATAAGCTCAGGAAATCTCTTGATATAGCTGAATGGAAAATTACCGTTCTTGATCGTGAAAAAACCCATTACTACCAGCCGGGCTTTTTGTTTATTCCTTTTGGGATTTATAAGCCCGAAGATGTGGTGAAACCCAAATTGGCTTTTATTCCGGCCGGTGTGGAGTTTTTATTTGAAGATGCTGCAAAAATCAATGCAGAGGAAAATTTTGTGCTGCTGCAAAATGGCCAGATCATCAAATATGATTATCTGATTATTGCTACGGGCACCGAAATGAGGCCCGAAGAAACAGAGGGCTTCAAAGGTTCTCTTTATTATAAAGATGTTTTTGATTTTTACACTATTGAAGGGGCGCAGGCCCTTGCCAAAAAGCTGCGTTCATGGGAAGGAGGAAAGCTGGTGGTGGCCGTGCCCGAACTTCCCATTAAATGTCCGGTAGCCCCTTTGGAGTTTGTTTTTCTGGCCGAAGCCTATTTTACCGAATTGGGCATCCGCAATAAAGTTGAGCTGACCTATGTAACCCTGATGTCGGGCGCTTTTACCAAGCCCATTGCTTCCAAGATGCTTGGCGAACTCATGGCGGAAAAAAATATTACTGTGGTTTCTGATTTCTATACGGAACGTATTGATAATGAAAACAAGCAACTGGTTTCCTATGATGATCGAAAAGTGGATTTTGATCTGCTGACGATTGTGCCGGTGAATATGGGCAGCAAAATTATTGAGGATTCCGGCTTGGGCGATGATATGGGATTTGTACCTACCAATAAGGAAACATTAAGGTCGGAAAAGCATGAAAACATTTTTGTGCTGGGCGATGCGGCCAACCTTCCCACTTCCAAAGCGGGTTCTGTAGCACATTTTGCAGCAGAAATACTTATTGAAAATATTTTGCATGCCATTGAAGGGCGACCGCTTACGGCACGTTTTGATGGTCATGCCAATTGTTATATAGAAACCGGTTATGGAAAAGGGGCGCTCATCGATTTTAATTATACCACAGAGCCCCTGCCCGGAACCTTTCCTTTGCCGGGCATCGGTCCTTTCGGACTGCTCAAAAACACCAAAATCAATCATTACGGTAAAATTCTTTTCCGCTGGATGTACTGGCATATATTATTGAAAGGCAAAGAGTTGCCGGTAGAGCCCTTGATGACGATGGCCGGAAAAAAACGGGTTTCCATTTAAATTTTAATGAAAGGAAAATAATGAACGAACAAATGCAACATCAAATAGACCAGCTGAACAGCAAAATGGATTTGGTTTTGGAATATATCCGGGATCAGCAGTTGAGAAGCATGGCGCAGGATGATCTTTTAAAAGACCTGGCCATTGTTGGAAAAGATGCTTACGACAGCACGGTGCAGGCGCTCGATCAACAGCAGGTGGAGATCGACCCGGCTGAATTGCAGGGCCTATTGCTGAAAATAATACGGAATATCGGCACTTTCGGTATGCTGATGGATACCCTCGAAAGCGTAAATGATTTACTCAAAGATGCTTCGCCGCTTCTTACGGAAGCCATTATCGATTTTTCCAGACAACTCCACAGGCTGAACGAACGGGGCGTGCTGGACGCTTTCAAAGCCATTGCCCTGAATACCGAAAAAATCATGGCAACAATAAAGCCGGAGGAAATCAACAAAATCGGGCAAAATGCAGATCTTATTGTGGCTATTGCCTCTAAATTAAGCGACAGAAAACTTTTGCAGGAATTCAATAAAATGCTCAGTGCATTCCAATCCACCGTATCGGATGACCCCAAACCGGCCTCACCCATAAAATTGTTGATGAGCAGCGAAATGAAACAAGCTTCAGGATTTATGCTGGAGCTGATCAAAAATATCAGGAAAAACAATCAATAACATTAAAAATCGTAACTAATCAGTCTGCAAATTAGCGATAGTTCCCAAAGCAGGCACAACACTCTGTCCATTCTTGATAATTGTGTCAGTAACTGATCTCAAAACAGCAAAGGCATCCGCTCCTTCGGTCGATCTGAATTGACCTGAAACTTTCTGTTTTACTTTTATGTTTCGGATTGCCCTTTCAGAAGCATTATTGTCTGGCGGGACTTCTGGGTGATATAAGAAGGTGAAGATATAGTCCCTGTATTTGACGAGCCTTTTTTTGAATGCAAGCAATTCGTTGTGTTTTTCCGGCAGTTCTGCTTTCAGTAAACTGTTCAGCCTGTTTTCAATTGCGTTCCTCTTTGGGTTATGTACGTAGCAGCCCGCATTGTCCATTTTTTTCTTCAAATCCAGTGCCGTTTGAAACAGCCGTTTGCATATCCTGCTCCATTTATGCCCATACCTTTCTGACAAGTAATTCAGGTCACGTAAAAGATGTGCCATACAAATCTGGTGCGACAGCGCAGCAGTATTAAAATGGCTCTTCCAGCAATCATGTACCAACACAGAGTTTTTAAACCCATCTTTAAATGTATTGCCAATGCTCCTCTGTGCCCTGTTGTCAGTGATGGTAATGAATGTAGCCTCTTGGTTTTGCCATGTCCATGCCCAGTGCTTATTGCCATCAACCTTAACTCCTGTCTCATCACTTCCTACAGAAAAACAATATCCTCCCGAAAGCAACTTTTGCTTTATTAGGTCATAGGCTGGTTGGGCCTTACGCTTTAGTTTATTGAGCAAATAATGGATGCCCCCTTCGCTTATGGGAACGTGGAAAACATCCCTGAAAAGTTCTTTCATACGCAGAAAGGGCAGGTACTGCCTGGTATGGAAATACCCGATCAAACTTTCAATGTTGTTCCCATAGCTTACCGGGGCATTGGCCTGAGATGGATAATCACACTTGGTTTCATGGCCACAACTGCAAACCTTTTTATATACCCGGTGTTCTGTGACATGTAACTTTATCTCGGGAATATCAAATACCTGGCGTTTACCGGCTAATTGTACGGGCAAAGAAGCAAGGTCTTTTCCGCAACACTTGCAATATGAGGGGATGTGCTTCTCAATAGTGTCAGGCACTTGGGCCATCTTAAGTGTGTTTCCTTTCCGCCCTGCCTGTCCGCCTGGCTTACGCCCTGTCTTTTCCCTCAAACTCCTGCGCTTAGGGCGGTTCTGATCTTGGGAGGGAGGTATTGAGCTGTTGTTGCTGTTTTTTGGTGTTTGGTATTTGGCAAGCTTTTCTTTGAGTTTTTTGTTTTCCAACTCAAGGGCTTCCAGTCTTCTTTCAAGCTGGCCGATCCTTTTGAAAAGCTCTTGTATAATGAAATCTTTGTCCAAAACTTTTTTCTTTCAAAAGTAGTGTAGGTTGGAGGCAAAAGTCAAATTACCAGCGGTTTAGTTACGAACACAGGAAACAGCAAATTGTGAACAGCCAATGATTTTTGAAAAATACCCCAAGGAGAACCCAATATTTAAACCCGAAATCCAAAGGCAAACAAATAGCAAAATCACAGAGCCTTTAAACGCATCAACCCCAGAAAGTTATTCACAAGCCACAGCGAAAATTGTTAATAAGGATTGATTTTTTTCTGACACTGATTAGTTACTAAAAATCAATTTATTATGGAAAAAACAATAGCAGGAACCAATGTTCCCTTTACAGCCGATGGATATCTGGCTGAACCTTCAGTCTGGAATGAAGAAATCGCAAAGGAAATTGCGAAAGAAGAAAATATCGAGCTAACAGAAAAACATATGGAGGTGCTTCATTATCTGCGTGCCAAACATGCCGAAGGAGCCAACCTGACGATACGTTCCGTGGGGAAATCGGGCATTGTTGATATTAAAGGTCTGTATAAACTTTTTCCCGGCGGGCCATTGAAAATATCTTCCAGGATCGCCGGAATACCCAGGCCAACATCTTGTGTTTAAAAAGGAGGAGCATAAAAATGACAAATCAGGAAGATAAATTAAAGAAGGTCTGCATCATCTGTGCCAAAGGTAATTTGGAGGATGTTTATGCTGCCCTGGTGATGGCCAATGGAGCAGTGATGGAAGGTATTGAGGCCAAGCTGTTTTTCACCTTTTTCGGTTTGGATGCCATTACGAAAAACCGAATGAACAATCTGCATACAGCAACAGTGGGCAATCCGGCGATGCGAATGCCGGGCGGCATGCCTTTTCCTACCCTTTTGGGCGTATTGCCCGGAGTTGAGGCGGGTGTATCGTCTATGATGCGCAAGCAAATGGATGCTTTGGACGTGCCTCCGGTTGATGAGTTTCTGGAAATGATCACCGCAGGAGGAGGAGAAGTGTTTGCCTGCAAACTCGCAATGGATATGTTTAAACTTAAAAAAGATGATCTTTGGGAAGAGGTTAAAGCCGTTTTAACGGTTGGTGAGTTTTATGAAATGGCTGGAGGCCGGAATACACAGATTATTTTCACATAGTAAGCCTGCTTTATAAATAGAGCAGGTAAGAATACCAGGAGATATTCTTCTTCCCGAATTTTTGTGAATGCAATATTTAAAATTTTTTTAACTTTGCATCCTCAAAAATCGGGATGTAGCGCAGTCCGGTAGCGTACTTCGTTCGGGACGAAGGGGTCGCAGGTTCAAATCCTGTCATCCCGACAAAGCAAAAGCCTTTTCGCGTGGCGAAGGGGCTTTTTGCATATAGGCGTGCGAAACCCTGTTTCAGCACGCCTATATGCAAAAAGCCCACCTGCCCTCAGGGCAGAACGGCTTTTGCTTTGTACCCCACCCCCATTGGATTCACCGCAGGTAAATCCTATTCAGGGTTATGATAATAGTTTTTAAAACTTCAACATTTCAAATTTGCTTCGAAACCCTGTTTCAGCACGCCTATATGCAAAAAGCCCACCTGCCCTCAGGGCAGAACGGCTTTTGCTTTGTACCCACCCCCCTTGGATTCACCGCAGGTAAATCCTGTCAAAAAAAGTGAATAGAGTTCTAAGAACTCCTGGATTTTAAAATGAGCTACGAAACCCCCGTTTCAGCACCTTTATATGCAAAAAGCCCGCCTGCCCACAGGGCAGAACGGCTTTGTACCCACCCCCCTTTGATTCACCACAGGTAAATCGTGCTTATCGCAAAAACCTGTCGCAAGCTACATTATAAGTAAAGTAACCCATTGCAAAAGTTAATAATTTTTTAGGATAATCCGTTGCTGATGTACGTTTAATTATTGATTTCAACAGAAGAATAAACACTAAATCAAGCTCAGGAAATACAAAATTTCGTTTTCCAGGGTGAAGAAAGCCGTGCTTACTCTGATGTTTTCTGCTTGTAAAGTCACAAGCACATTATGACGCTTAAGTTTTTTATAAAGTGATTTTGTTGCATCGAAAGAGCCTGCATTAAAATGAACTATAGCCGTTCTTTCTGTTCGCTTTTTTATTGGCGTAACAATCTGATATTCTTTGTTCTTGAGTCCATCGATCAACAAGTCCGTATTTTTTAAAGCGGTTTTATAAATATTATCGACACCAATATCAAGAATCAGTTGGAGACCAGCTACCCAGGCATCAAAAAGTGAATATGCAATGGTTCCGGTTTCAAATTTTCGTGAATCTTTATAAAAACGTAGCTCATCATATTGGTTTTCTGCCGCAAACATTCCCGGTAAAACGGGATTGATCATATGTGCTATTCTTTTGCTCACATACAGGAATCCAGTTCCATGCATGCCCAACAGCCATTTAAAACCACAGCCGGCCATTACATCAATCTGATATTTTTCTACATCCAGTGGAATCATGCCCGCGCCCTGTGCTGCATCTACTACAAACAAGGCGTTATTTTTGTGAGCTGCTTTTCCTATTGCAGCCAGATTTGGCCTAAAACCACTATTAAACCGCACAGCAGCGATGGCTACGACCCGCGTTTTATTATCGATTAGTTTTTCAATGGCTTCCGGATCATAACTATTGTCATTATTAATTTTGGCAAATCTAATCTCTACACCTTTTTGATGAAGTGCTATCCAGGGGAAACAGTTGTTCCAGTGTTCCCGCTCAGGAACGATAATATTGTCTCCTTTTTTTAGATCTAACCCCTGCGCCACAATATTAATCCCTACTCCGGTGCTTGTTACCAGTGCATATTCTTCGGGTGAACCACCTAATATTTTTGATAATAGAACACGAACAATATTGCGATCAAATCCTTTTTTGCCTACAGGATTTAATTCAACTTTTAAAGATGCCTGAAGCCTGTCGTTTACCAATGTATTTAAAGGTGCCTGAGACGCATTGTTTAGGTAAACAGCTTCTTTAGTTACGGGAAATAATTTTCGTATTTGTTCTGTGTTCATAGCAGTTAATATTGTAGCATCCTGATTTTGGGCGACTCCTTATGGCTTTAGCCTGCTTTATTCATGAATTTTCGTCATGAGCACACAAAACGCAATAAGAGAAAGGGAGCGCAGATTTTTGGCGCACAGGAATAGCCGTAGCTATTTTGAGCACCAAAAAGATAGCATTCCTTTCTATTGCAGCGTTTTGGGCGCGTAATAGATAATTTTATGAATAATGCAGGTTAGGGACATCTCCATTAAAAAAAGGAAAAAGTTTGCACGACAAATATATTAATTCAATTCTTCTGCCCGGCTTTATAAATAAATTTTCGTCAAAGGCACATTCTACTGGATCAGTGACCCGGTGCAAAACGAAATAAGAGCATGGGAGCGCAGGTTTTTGGTGCGTAATAGAAGACTTTGTGAATCTGTCAGGTTAAATCACCAGGATTATTTTTTGATAATTTTTCCGCCCCACTCAATATTGTTTCCGCTTATTTTAATCAGGTAAATGCCGCTTCCTAAGTTATCGGTTTTTATGCTCGTTATTCCCTTTTTGATATGGCAATCACGGATTAGCTGGCCTTTTATGTTGAACAAAAATAAGTGTCCTTCAAATGGACTTTCAATTGTAAGGTAATCATCTACAGGGTTTGGAAATAGTAATAATTCATGTTCATTATGATTTTCAGAAGAAACATGAACAGGGAGTTCGCCTCCGCTGGAAGTTTTTAGGATCGTTCCGTTTGGGCCCACAATATAGCCGGTTGTTGAGTCTGTAAAATGAACAGAGTAAAGTGTATATGCACATGGGCGGTTCAGCTCGGTCCAGTCTGCGCCACCATTTGTTGTTTTTATAATTATTCCAAGATTCCCACAGGCATATCCATTGTTTTTATCGCTGAAATAGATGGAACGGAGATCATGCTTTGCCTCATATGTTTGTTTTTCCCAATTCATTCCGGCGTCTGTGGTTTTGAAAATTTGCCCGCTCCAACCTGCAGTAAATCCAATAGAATCATTTATGAAATAAACCGAATAGACCCAAAACAGCGAATGGTTTGTATGTGCCTGTGTCCATTCGTTTCCACCATCCTCTGTTTTTAAAATAATTCCATTGTGAGGTACACCATTAAAACCTCCTACGGCAACACCATGGTTTGGGTCGGTAAAATGAACCGCGTATAAATCTATGGTCGTTCCGGAAACCTGGCTTGTCCATGTTTGTCCTCCATCCGATGTTTTAATTATTGTGCCTCCGGTTCCAACTGCATAACCCGTGTTTTGGTCTGGGAAAAATATATCACTTAATAACCGGGTCGTACCCGTATTCAATACAGCCCAGTTTGTGCCGGCATCTTCTGTTTTTATAACAGTACCGGAGCCTCCTGCTGCGTAACCTATGGTGGGCATAGGAAAGTGTATTGAGTTCAGATGATTGCTTGTTCCGCTTGAGAGCGTGCTCCAGTCTTTTCCGCTGTTTGATGTTTTCAACAACTGACCATTTTCTCCGCCAACAGCATAGCCCGTAAAATCATCGGTAAAGAAAACAGCGGAAAAACCCGATCTCGTTCCGGAGGATAGGTTTGTCCATTCCAAACCTTGATTCGTTGTTTTAATAAGGGTTCCACCATACCCAACTGCATATGCTGTTGCCCGGCCACTTGCCTGAACAGAAAAAAGCATTTCATAATTTGGTAAGGGCTGACTTATCCAGGTGTTGCCGTAATCGTTTGTGGTTAAGATGATTCGTTCCCCAACAGCAATGCCCTGTGATTCGTTCCAGAAAGAGACGGAATGTAAATTGAACGGAACGTGGTCGGCCTGATTTGCCCAATTGCCTCCTCCGTCAGTAGTTTTTAATAAGGTGCCGAATGCTCCGGCAGCAAAGCCTGTACAGCCGTTGCTGAATTGCAGGCAATATAAATTATTGTCAGTGCCTGAATTTAATACAGACCAACTTGTTCCGCCATTTGTTGTTTTCAGAATTATGCCGTCACTTCCGGCAACATACCCAATATCCTGATTTAGAAAATGTATTGCGTAAAAGGCTGTAGCATAAATTCCCGTGCTTAATTTGACCCAATTGTGTCCGCCGTTATTTGTTTTCATAATGCTTCCATCTTGCCCGGCAATAAATCCTGTATTTTCATTGATGAAGAAAACGGAATACAGTATAATGCTTTCCAAATTGCAGGGGCGAAACCAGTTTGACCCTCCGTCTGTTGTTTTAAGAAATGTGCCATTATGCCCGACCGCAAATCCTATATTTGAATTTACAAAGTGAACGGAAAGTAAATGATTTGTTGTCCCGGAGTTCGCTTGCTCCCAGGTGCTGCCCCCGTCTGTTGTTTTGCTTATGATGCCATTATTGCCCACAATAACTCCCCGGAGCGAGTCTGTGAAACAAGCAGATTGTAATGTAAGGCTTGTGGGGTTTGGGTTTAACCAGGTCCATTCCTGAGCTTTCATAATAAATGATATCATGAAAAGAGACAGAAGCAAAACACTTTTTTTCATGGAATTTTTATCTTTTTGTTCTTACGAAGGTAAGTATATTATTTTATTCAATCCATTATTTTTTCATATTTTTATGATAGTATTGTGTTTCTGTGCTTAATATTAAAAATATTTTAAATTTGGTGTGTGATGTTAATTGGAGATGGTCTCTTATTTCGGGCTAATGGCCTTGGCTTTGTGCCACCCACCCTTTGGATGCACCGCAGGTAAATCCGGCTGCAATCAAAAAAAGCTTATCACATACTCATCAAAACGGAACGATATTTGTTTTTTCTCTGGCGATAGCAAAAAAATGAGTAATTTCCGATCATCAAAAAACAGCATATTATGAGTAAGAAGAAATTTTCCATGCCCTTGATTTTTGTTTCCTGTATCCTTCTTTTCGGACTTACATCCACCGATATTCCCGGAGGAGTTGAACCCTTTGCCAAAGAGTGGAAAGAAGTGGACGTGCTGATGCAAATGCGCAGGCCGCAATCTGCTATGGATATTGTGGACCGTATCTATGCGCAGGCACGACAACAGCAACTGGTCGCCCAGGAAATCAAGGCGGTATCTTATAAATGCCAGCTTTGGAATATGTACGAAGAGGAACCTGTAATCAAAGGGATTGAGTTTGTTAAAGGTGCTTCAAAAGATGCAAAACCCATAGCAAAGAGCCTGTATGATATTATGTTGGCGGGCTTGTACAAATCCTATGCAGAAAGCAATTCATATAAGTTGATGAAACAAAAGCTGAGCGGTGAAATCCCGGAGGATTTGCGTTTTTGGACTGCCCCTCAATTTGCAGATCAGGTCAAAAAGTTAAGCCTTCAGGCACTTGATAATGCTACTGAGCTTCAGAAATGCCCGGCAGACGAATACCGCACCTTACTTACCGAAGAAGACAGTTCGGATGTTTTTCGACCGACACTCTACGATATTGTTGCGTTTCAGGCTATAGACCTGCTGGATTTTTCGGCTTCTTTTGGTGTGCCCGGTCCGTCAGGCATCAAGGATCCGGAAAAATTGATGGCTTCGCTTAAAGAATTTCTGGCAATTGATTTTAACCAACAAAATACGGTTCATGCTCAATTGGCTGTATATCAGGATATCTTGGAGTTCCATAAACAATCGAAAAATATTCCGGCTTTGCTGGATGCCGACCTGCACCGCCTGCATTTTGTTCAGGAGAAATTTAGTTCCGTTAAAAGGAGCCTTTACTTGAGTTCTCTCGAAAAGATGATTGAAGACTGGCAGGAAAGCGAATATGTTGCTGAAGTGAAATTTGAGCTTGCAAAGGCGCTTTCTGAAACTTCGGCTGATTCAGATGAGGGCATTGACCAAAACAATATCCGGGCAATGGAAATATGCAATAAGCTGATTAGCAATTATCCGGGAAGCCGTGCTGCGCATAATGCTGCTGTTTTAAAAGAAAAACTGCTCGAAAAAAGCCTCGGCCTTGAAACAGAATACGCCTGCCTGCCCGGGGAAGAAATGCCGGCAGAAATTTATTGCCGCAATCTGGATACTTTATGGTTGACAATTTATAAGGTTGATCCTGAAAACCTGCTCAAAACCAGAGATTATTCCTTTGATCGAAAGGATATTGAAAGAATATCCAAAAACGATCCAATAAAGAAGTGGCATATTCAAAAAGAAGGAATTGAGGATTATACGGAAGTCACTTTGAAAACCTTCCTGCCCGAATTGCCACAGGGGTTTTATGTTCTGACTGCCTCCGCTGGGGAAAGACCAACTTCTGCAAAGAACGTAATCACAAGCTGGACGGATTTCTGGATAACGGAACTGGCTTTTGTTGCTGAGAAAAACGACAATGATTATACGGTTATCACCCGAAACCGCAATAGTGGAGCGGTTTTGCCAGACGTGGATATTGAGCTTTTGCCGGTTTATGGCAATGCCGGCAATTCAGTAAAGCTTCTTTCGGATGCATCCGGAAAAGCGAAGGCGGAACTGAGCCCCCGTTCGTCTTATAAAGTATTCCTAAAAAAAGGTGATGACGCATTTTTATCGCAGAGGAATCTGTATAAAAACCGTTCTTATGAGACTGTGGATAAACCAAGAAGCTGGTTTTTTACTGATCGGGCCATCTATCGTTCGGGCCAGCAGGTCTTTTTTAAGGCAATCATCACACAAAAGGAAGATGATGCTTTTAAACTTTTGACCGAGCACAAAACGAAGATTATTTTTTATGATGTAAACCACAAAGTAATTGGGGAGAAAGAGCTGGTGACCAATGAGTATGGTGCAGTTGAAGGAAGTTTCCATATCCCGGAAGGATTATTAAACGGAAGCATGAGCCTGCGCAATGAATATGGTTATCATAGTATCCGGGTTGAAGAATATAAACGGCCAACATTTGAAGTTTCGCTGCAACAACCCAAAACAACCTTAAAACTGGGAGAAGAAGTTGTGGTGAAAGGAGAAGCAAAAACCTTCAATCAGCTTCCGGTGGAAAATTCGACGGTCCGGTACAGGGTGGAGCGTGTGGAATGGTCACCGTTTTATTGGTTTTATGTGAAACAAAATACTCCGGAAGAAATAGCATCCGGCGAAAGCCAGACCGACGCTGATGGGAATTTTGAAATTCCTTTTATCGCCCGAAAATCGGAATTTAAAACAGCATCATGGCGTAATTATCAGTTCAGGGTTTTTGTAGATGTTGTAACGCCCGCCGGAGAAACCCGCTCCGACGAGATCAATATCAGTATTGGAGATCAGCCATTCTTCCTGAAACTAAATGTTCAGGAAAGCATGCTGACCAGCGAGTTGAGCAAAGTAAATGTTCGTGCACTTAATTTGAACGAAGAAACTGTGGAGGTTTCTGCTAAAATTGAGCTGTATAGCTTGATTTCTGAAAATGGACTGGCCAGACCGTCATTGTTTTCTTCCTGGAGAACAAATAACAGAGATGTAAAAGGGGGTTATCAAAGTGATATTGCATACCGGAACAGTGAAAAGCCTGAGTTTATAAAAGAAAAGCTGGTTTATGAGGCTGATTTGAAAACCAAATCGGATGGAGACCTGCAAACCTTTGCCGGGCTGGATCAGGAAACAGCGGGCATGTACCGCATAATTGTTTCATCAGTAGTGGATGGAAAAACAATAAGCGATTCTGCAGATGTGTTGCTGATCAACCCCAAAAGCCGCAAAATGCCCTATACCGATTGGTCGTGGTTTTATGTGCATCCTGATAAAGAACTCCAACCGGGCGATGTGTTTACCTTCTTTGCCGGAAGCTCGAAAAAGGATGTACTAATCGCCTATGAAATCAGACAGGACAATAAAATCATCAAGAAAGATGAGCTGAAGGTTGATGCAGATGTTAAAAAGCTGGAATTTACAGTTGAGGAATCGTGGCGCGGGAATGTGAGCCTGCACGCCTGGTTTATCTGTGAAAACCGCATTTATACCTATGATCAACTGATAAAAATTCCGTGGAGCAATAAAAAGCTGGATATCAAAACGATAACATTCAGGGATAAGATGAAGCCCGGAGCCAAAGAAAGCTGGAGTTTCCATATTTCCGGTCCCGAAGGGCAGAAGCTTGCTTCTTCGGTTTTGGCGGGCATGTACGACCGTTCGCTGGATGTATTTGCAACCGATAGCTGGAATTTTGTACAATATCCATTCTATAGGTTGAACCGGGATTTTTTCAGTGATTTTGGTACGGCTTCTTCTGTGGTTCTTTACGGATCAGATTATAGATATCAAAGCTATTTGCAACAGCGCTATGATAAACTGAATTTTGTGGATCTGTATTTTGGAGGAAGAAGGGTTTATTACCGTTCAAGTAATATGGATAAATCGGCTCCTATGGCGCTTGAAGGAGTACAAGCATCAATGGCCGGTGATGAAATTTACGTGATTGCTGATGAAGAGAATGACAAAGGAGGAGCTTTGCCTCCTGAACCTAAACAGCCGAAGGAAAAAGCCCCGCCTGCTCCACGTGCGAACCTCAACGAAACGGCCTTTTTCTATCCCGATCTCCGAACCAACGAGAAAGGAGATGTGCTCATCGAATTTACCGCGCCCGAAGCATTAACGGCATGGAAATTCAGGATGATGGCTTATACAAAGGATCTCGAAACAGCCATGACAAGCAAAGAAGCCATCACAACCAAAGAACTGATGGTCTTTCCAAACCTGCCACGTTTCCTCCGCGAAGGCGATGAAATGGAACTCCCGGCATTAATCCGCAATAAAACTGATGAGGCTTGTACTGCCAAAGCATGGATACAGATTGTGAATCCTGTCAACGGGAAGGACATCACCGATGAGCTTCTTAAAAGCAATAAAACCCTGGAGCTGAATATGGAAGCCCATGCTTCGGCTGCTGCTGCATGGAAATTGGAAGTTCCGGCAGCGGAAATGCCTTTGCAGATTGCCGTATTTGCGGAAACCGAAAAGCATCAGGATGGGGAACAGAAAATTGTCCCGGTTTTGACCAATCGTGTGGCCATGACCGAAAGCATGCCGATTTATGTAAATCCCGGCCAGGAAAAGGAAATTGAGCTGGAAAAATGGTATAATTCTTTGAAGAAGCAGGAAGTTGAAGATTTCAGGCTTACGCTCGAGTTTACCGGAAACCCTGCCTGGTATGCTGTTCAGGCATTGCCCGGCCTGGCTCAGCCTTCGTATGAAAGTGTTTTTAGCCTGGCCAATGCATATTATGCCACTGCGGTTTCTTCGCATATCGCACATTCATCACCACGCATACAGCAGGTAATTGAGACATGGAAAAACCTACAGCCCGATGCTCTTTTAAGCCAGCTCCAGAAGAATGAAGAACTTAAATCAGTACTTCTTAAGGAAACACCCTGGGTTCTTGAAGCAGAAAACGATCATGAACGTAAACTGCGTCTGGCTACTTTATTTGACTTGAATACAGTTTCGTATAAAATGGATTCATGGTTCAATAAACTGGCCGATCGCCAGAATGGTGATGGTGGTTTCAGCTGGTTTGAAGGAATGGAGTCCTCACCATGGAATACCATAAATGTAGTGGATAAACTCCTGCGCCTGCGCGAAATGGATGTGGAATTGCCGGCCCGCTCAAACAATATCATCCGTTCTGCTATGACGTATCTTGACAGGGAAATGATCGGGTTCTATCAAAAAATGAAGGAGCGCAAAAGTTTTGACCCGGAAAAATACGAACCTTCGCCAAATGTTATAGCCTGGCTTGAGATGAAACAAATTGCCGAAAAACTGGGCTATGCACCAAGGAAAAATACAGATGGTTTTGATGAGGTTTATGAGTTCTTCAAAGCCAGGACGCTTGAAAATTGTTTTGAGTACAGCATTTATATGCAGGCAAAAATTGCCAACTGGGCCTTTATAATCGGCGAAAGCAAAACCGCCAACGAATTGGTGCGCAGCATACGTGAGCGCGCACTCCACAGCGATGAAATGGGCATGTACTGGCGCCGTCCGCACGGCTGGTTCTGGTATTCTGATGGTGTAGGCCAACAGGTGAAAGTGATCGAGCTTTTCACCAAAAACGGTCTTTTCCCGGAGGAAACAGAACAAATGAAAGTCTGGTTGCTAAAACAAAAGCAGACCGGAAGCTGGAGGTCCAACAGCAATACTGCTGATGCCTGTTATGCGCTTTTGATGAAGGGCACCAAGCTTCTCGAAGATGAAGATAACTTAAAAATCAGCCTTAAGGAGAACGGCACATATCATGAACTGAAGGTTCAGAAAGAAGCCGGAACAGGATACTTTAAGAAGCAATGGAAGAATCAAAAAGTGGATCATCCGCAAATTGAAGCGCTTAAAGCCACAAACAGCGGAAAAGTCCCTTCATGGGGCGCTGCTTACCTGAGTTTTATGGTGGGGCTGGACAAAGCCGAAGCACATGAAAGCCCGATGAGTATCGACAGGGATTATTTCCTGGAATCAGCCAGCGGAAACCTGACCCCATTGGAGGAAGGAATGGCAATCAATCCCGGTGACCGTATTGTGGTGCGCCTGAGTGTGGAAACAGACCGTAAACTGGAATATGTGCACATCCGCGATTATCATGCTGCCGGACTGGAGCAGGAAAGCAGCCGTTCGGGATATTTCTGGAACAGTGGCAATGGCTATTATCTGGATATGAAAGATGCCACAGCAAATTTCTTTGTCTATTATTTGAGCAAAGGCTTGCATCAGTTTGAATATACCCTGATTGCAGCTCAAAAAGGTAATTTCAGCAATGGTTTTGCCAGTGCCCAGTGCCTCTATGCTCCTGAGTTTGCAGCGCATTCGAAAGGGAACAGGATAGAAATTAAGTAGTGCTTGTCTATAATGTCAGGAGTTTGCTCTATAAAGTTCAAATTCAAGGCGTGTGAAAAATCCAAACCGGATAATACTCAAGTATTTGAGGATTTGGATTTTGAGCAACAACGCAGAAGTTGGACTTTATAGACGAACTCTAAGTAGAGTTCGTGATTGATGTTAGATATGCGACCCCTTTTGGGGTCGTATCTAGTAAGTTGACTATGCGTAATATAGCTATATGACCCCTTCAGGGTCTTTTGATGTCTGTATTGTATGAGATTGTTGCATCAGGAATAAATGGGTTGCGAAAGCAAAACAATCCCGGAGGGATTGAATATTTATAACAAGAAACATAAGTTCATGAGCTGACCCCAGAGGGGTCATATACTTTGTTTTTTTGACCAAACAATTACAATATTCCCAATCCGTTAAATCCCCCGAATCCTTTATATTTGCATCAAAGAATTTTAACGAAGTATTCCTTTCCAAAAAATATTAATTATGTACGGTAAAATCAAAGAACACCTTCAGAAAGAGATTGCTGACATTCGCGAAGCAGGACTCTACAAAGAAGAACGTATTATTAATTCACCGCAAAAAGCGGATATTTCCCTTACTACCGGCCAGGAAGTCCTGAACTTTTGTGCCAACAACTACCTCGGCCTTTCCAACCATCCCGAGCTGATCAAGGCAGCCAAAGAAGCCCTGGACACACATGGCTACGGTATGTCATCTGTTCGCTTCATCTGCGGCACGCAAGACCTGCACAAAACCCTGGAGCGTAAAATTGCGGAATTCTTCGGAACAGAGGACACCATCCTTTATGCTGCGGCTTTTGATGCCAATGGCGGTGTTTTTGAACCCATCCTCACCGACGAAGATGCCATCATCTCCGATTCGCTCAACCATGCTTCGATTATTGATGGTGTGCGCCTCTGTAAAGCGCAACGCTACCGTTACGAAAATGCCAATATGGAAGATCTGGAAGCTAAACTGAAAGAAGCACAGGCACAACGTTTCCGACTGATCGTTACCGATGGCGTTTTCTCCATGGACGGCAATGTGGCCCCAATGGACAAAATCAATGAGCTGGCCAAAAAATACGATGCCATGATTATGGTGGACGAATGCCACTCTGCCGGAGTTGTGGGCAAAACAGGCCGTGGCGTTACCGAACTTTTCGATATCCGTGGCGAAGTAGATATCATCACAGGAACGCTGGGCAAAGCTTTTGGTGGTGCTATTGGCGGTTTTACTACCGGCCGCAAAGAAATCATTGAAATGCTGCGCCAGCGCTCCCGCCCATATCTTTTCTCTAATTCTATTCCTCCTGTTGTGGTAAATGCCGGTATCCGTATGTTTGATATGATGAACGAAACTACCGAGCTGCAAGATAAACTGCATAGCAATACCGATTACTTTATGGGCAAAATGAAAGATGCCGGTTTCGATATCAAACCCACTGCATCAGCAATATGTGCCATTATGCTCTACGATGCCAAACTGAGCCAGGATTTTGCTGCCAAACTGCTCGATGAAGGCATTTATGTTATTGGTTTCTACTATCCTGTTGTTCCGAAAGGTCAGGCTCGTATCCGTGTGCAGCTTTCTGCCGGACATGAGCAGGAACATCTTGATAAAGCCATTAATGCCTTTATTAAGGTCGGAAAAGAACTCAACGTGATTAAGTAGTGCTTGTCCATAATGTCCGATCTCAGCGTTATTCTTGGTATTGAAACCAGTCACTTACTTTAGTAAGCTCCTTATTTTCAATACCAAGAATGCCTCGACCTCGAACATTCTGAATCAAGCACAGTACTTTATAGACAGATACTAAGTAATTTCTGTCCATAATGTCTCCCGAAGCTTCGGGATTATTCTTGTTCTGAAAACAAGTCATCCCGAAACTTCAAGGACTCCTTGCTTTCAGCCCTGCGAATGCCTCGACCTCGAACATTCTGAATCAGAAACCCGACTTAATAGACGAACTCCTGGTAATCCCTTTTGAGTGATATAAAAAAAGCCATCTGATTTTCAGGTGGCTTTTTTGTATTGTGGGGTTTTGTTTTAAAACCGCCCCGCATCAATTTCCTTTTTTAATTCGGTGAGGAAAGCTTTGATATTGTGGATGCTGTAGTAAACACTGTCTTGGTTCAGTACGATTACCGGATAGCTGAAACCACCGGATTTGCCTCCACGTGCTTTATTGACCCATTGCTGCATCTCCCTGCGGTTGTCGCCTTCGCTGATTTGTTTCCCGATGTAGGGGATATGATTTTCATCGAAAAAATCTTTGGCAACACTGCAACGGCCGCATCCTTCATTATGAAAAAGGATGATTTTCTGCATCTGTGTGCTGTCCACAGCAATTTCTTCCTGAACACTTTCCTGTGCCTGTACTGCTTGAAAACCAAATGCCAGCCCAAGCAGTGCTACTAAATATATTATCTTCTTCATAAAGCCCAAAAAAAGCTGCCAAAGAATAGATCCGGGGCAGCTTTGTTTTATTTGTTTAAAAATTTTTGCAATCAGAAAGTTTTGTGCTTAACACAATTTTCAATTTGTTTTTGGCAAATATTATTCCGCTCCATCCTGACGTGCTGCCGCCATCGAACTCAACTCCTTATCCATATGGAAGAAACCACCTTTGGCATCGCCAATCAGGCGGATTTTATCCAGGATTTCCGACATGGTGCTTTCTTCTTCGATCTGTTCATTGATGAACCACTGCAGGAAATTACCGGTTGTGTAATCCCTTTCGCCCAGTGTAAGTTCATAAAGATCATTGATGGATGCAGTGATGTATTGTTCGTGCTTCAAAACCTGCTCGAAAATATCCAGCAAATCCTTAAATTCATAGGGTGGTTGCTCTAAAGCAGCGGGAACAGCATATCCGCCGCGATCGTTCAGATAATGCACAAATTTCATCATATGGTCGCGCTCTTCCACACTTTGCTCATAGAGGAAGGCAGCAGCCCCGGGAAAACCATTGGTTTCGCACCAGCTGGCCATAGCGAGATAAATACGTGAAGAATGTTCTTCTTTTTTAATCTGCTCGTTTATTGCTTTTTCTAATTTTTCTGTAATCATTGTTTATTGCGTTTTTTTGGTTTGTTATTCTATCCTTTCAAAGCTTCAGCACCGCTGACAATTTCGAGGATTTCGTTGGTAATAGCGGCCTGGCGTGCTTTGTTATAAGCCAGTTTCAGTTCGCCCAGCAATGTTGTTGCATTGTCGGTGGCCTGGTGCATGGCGGTCATACGTGCTCCGTGTTCTGCCGCAAATGAATCCAGGAAAGCTTTGAACAACTGTACCTTTAAAATCTTAGGTACTAATTCTTTAACAATTGTTTCCCTTCCCGGTTCAAAAATATAATCGGTTTCTTCTTTCTCTTGATTTTCCGTTGGTTCCGGAATTACTGGAAGGAAATTTTCTGTTTGGATGACCTGCGTTGCCGCATTCTTGAACTGGTTATAAATCAGAATGACTTCGTCGGTTTTTTTCTCCAGGAAAAGTTGCATCACTTCTTCTGCCAGTGCTGCCACATCGTCGAATGAAGGATTGTCAAGCAGGCCGTCTTTGCTCATCAGAACGTCGATCGGGCTTTTGGCAAAAATTTCACTGACTTTTTTTCCGGCACAGATCAGCTTCAGGTTCCCGGCATCGGCCTGTGCTTTATACTCATTTGCAATGAGGTGGTTTGCCCTTTTGATCACATTGGTATTAAAAGCCCCACAAAGTCCTTTATTGCTCGAAATCAACACCATCAGCACCTTTTCTGCTTCACGCTTTTCGCTGAAAGGGCTTTGCTGGTCATCGGCGAGGCTGGCCGTGATATTATCCAAAATATTATTGAGTCGGTTGGAATACGGCCGGAGTGTCATCACCGCATTTTGTGCTTTGCGCAGCTTGGATGCGGCAACCATTTTCATGGCGCTGGTGATTTGCCGGGTCGATTGAACGGATTCAATGCGTGTGCGTACTTCCTTAAGATTAGCCATCCTAAATAAATTAGTTCAAAAATTCTTATTTCTTATAAGTCGAAGAAATCTCCGCAGCAGCTTCTTCAATCACTTTAGCCAGTTCGGGCGTCCATTTTCCTTCGGCCATTTGTGCAATACTTTCTGCATGTTTTTGTTCCATCAAACCAAGGAATTCCTCTTCGAAATTGCTTACCTTATCCACCGGAACATCCCTGAGCAAGCCTTTTGTGCCGGCATAAATAATCGCTACCTGTTTGCCCACCGGAACCGGGCTGTATTGTGGCTGCTTCAGGATTTCCACATTACGTTTCCCTTTATCAAGCACGGCTTGTGTGGCAGCATCGAGGTCGGAGCCAAATTTGGCAAATGCTTCCAGCTCACGGAATTGAGCCTGATCGAGTTTCAGGGTTCCGGAGACTTTTTTCATGGACTTGACCTGTGCGTTACCACCTACACGCGATACGGAAATACCTACGTTGATGGCAGGGCGGATACCGGCATTGAAGAGGTTTGTTTCGAGGAAAATCTGGCCATCGGTAATGGAAATTACGTTGGTTGGGATATATGCAGAAACGTCACCGGCCTGCGTTTCGATAATGGGCAGTGCGGTAAGCGATCCGCCACCTTTTGCCAATGGGCGTATGGCCTCGGGCATATCGTTCATCTGGCGTGCGATTTCATCGGATTCGATGATTTTCGCTGCGCGTTCGAGCAGGCGTGAGTGGAGATAAAACACATCTCCAGGATATGCTTCACGTCCCGGAGGGCGGCGCAGCAGCAACGATACTTCACGGTAAGAAACAGCCTGTTTTGAAAGGTCGTCATAAATTACCAGCGCATCGCGGCCTGTATCGCGAAAAAATTCACCAATGGCAGCTCCGGCAAAAGGAGCATAAAACTGAAGTGCTGCAGGATCGGAAGCTGTAGCCGAAACCACAACGGTATAGTCCATTGCACCGTGTTTCTCGAGTGTGTCAACAAAATTGGCAACAGTAGAACCTTTTTGACCCACAGCAACATAAACACAATAAACCGGTTTGCCGTTTTCAAAATTTTCTCTTTGGTTGATGATGGTGTCAATGGCAATGGCAGATTTACCGGTCTGACGGTCGCCAATGATCAGCTCGCGCTGTCCGCGGCCAATCGGGATCATTGCATCAATGGCTTTGATACCGGTTTGAAGTGGCTGGCTCACAGGCTGACGGTAAATTACACCCGGCGCTTTGCGTTCCAGGGGCAGAGTAAATTTATCACCTTCAATTTCGCCTTTGCCATCCAGGGGCATGCCGATAGTATTTACCACGCGGCCCAGCATTCCTTCAGAGAAATCAATTGAAGATATTTTGCCGGTACGTTTTACGGTATCGCCCTCTTTGAGCAATGATGATTCACCGAGGAGCACAGCGCCCACGTTGTCTTCTTCAAGGTTCATTGCGATTCCCATAACGTGATCGCTACCGAAATCAAGGAGTTCACCCGATTCGCAATTATTAAGCCCGTAAACACGTGCAATACCATCACCTACCTGCAAAATGGTACCTACTTCTTCCAATTCACTTTCGCTTTTGTAAGCGCCCAGTTGCTGGCGCAGTATAGCGGAAACTTCAGCGGCTTTTATTTCTGCCATAATATATCAATTTCTACTGTTAGTATTCTGTTTATCAATTATTTGGTCAGGAGTTCGCTTTTCAGTTCGTTGAGCTGTGTGCGAACGCTGGTATCATATCTTTTGTCTTCGAAGCGCAAAACAAAACCTCCAATAAGTGCAGGGTCGGTTTTCTCGCTCATTTCAATTTCTTTGCCCGAAAATTCTTTAAGCATGCGGATAATTTCTTCGCGGCTTTCATTGCTGATGCCTGTTGCCGTTGTAAGCTCAGAGCTCATAATGCCCTTGAATTTCTTGTATTCGGCAACGTATTGTGCGGCAATTTCCGGCATCCAGGCATCGCGGCCTTTTTGCAGGATAATGCTGAGGAAACGTGTGGAAATTTCTGTGATTCTGTCTTGAAAAAGGGCATTGATCACATTAAGTTTTTGCTTTGCCCTGATGATGGGGCTTTTGAGCATGGCCAGCAGTTCCCGGGAATTCCTGCATGTGTTTTCAACCAATTGCATATCGGCAAAAACCTGGTCTTCCTGCTTGTTTTCCAGCGCGAAATCCAGCAATGCCTTTGCGTATGGCCTGGCGATATGTGCTGATTTCATAGGCTTAGTTAAAATGGGTTTCTTTTACGAGTTTGGCAACCAGTTCTTGCTGCTGCTTGTCATCGGCAAGTTTTTCCTTGAGGATCTGCTCGGCAATTTTAATCGAAAACTCGGCAAGCTGATTTTTGAGTTCCTGCTTTGCGCTTTCCATTTGGCGGGCGGTGTTTTCGGCGGCCTGCTCGAGTATGCGCTGGCCTTCAAGTGAAGCTTTTTCTTTGGCTTCTTCGATCATGGCATCGCGTGCAGCACGGGCTTCTTTGAGCATTTGCTCGCGCTCCTGACGGGCTTCGCGCAATAAATCTTCATTCTTCGATTTGAGCTGGGCCATCTCCTCCCGGGCTTTTTCTGCCATATGCAGCGCTTCTTCAATGCTGTCTTCGCGATCTTTTAAAGCCGATAAAATCGGTTTCCATGCAAACTTCCGCAGTAAAAACAAAAGGATGAGAAAAGAAACGGTCATCCAAAAAATCAATCCCAGTCCCGGATTTACAAGTTCCATAGTTCTATTTGTTTGTTCGTTTTTTAATCATAAGAAAGCCTTCTGTCCCGGCCAATCGCCGGGACAAAAAGCAAAAGCCTGTTTTAAATAAATACAATCAACAGACAAACTACGATAGCAAAGAAAGCAACACCTTCGATAAGGGCGGCTGCAACAATCATGTTGGAACGGATATCGCCAACAGCCTCCGGCTGACGGGCAATACTTTCAACTGCTGCGCGGCCAATCTGGCCAATACCGATACCTGCACCAATAGCTGCAATACCTGCGCCAAATCCGGCACCCAGTTTTGCATAAGGAGCGAGGTCTGCTACTGCTTGCAATAAAATAGTGAGAAGTTCCATAATTACATATTATTTAAGTGAGTAAATGGAGTTCGTTTAATGATGTTCTTCGGTGGCCATGCCAAAATATAGTGCCGAAAGAAGTGTAAATACGTATGCCTGAATAAATGCCACCAGAAGTTCCAGCACGCTCATAAATACGCTGAACAGAAGGCTTACCACGCTCACGCCCAATCCCAGATATGCGTTGATGCTTCCAAAAATGAAGATCAGGCTCATAAAACCCAGCACGATGATGTGGCCTGCCGCGATGTTGGCAAAGAGACGGACCATGAGTACAAAGGGTTTTGTAAAAACACCAATGATTTCAACGATTGGCATCAAAGGAACCGGAAATTTGAGCCACCAGGGAACCCCCGGCGCGTTGATGATGTGCATCCAGTAATTTTTGTTTCCGCTGAAGGTTGTAATCACAAAAGTGAAAACAGCCAGAACCATGGTTACGGCAATATTGCCCGTTACATTGGCTCCAAAAGGAAATATAGGGATCAGCCCCATCAGGTTGTTCAGGAAAATGAAAAAGAACAAAGTGAGCAGGTAGGGCATGTATTTCGCGTATTTTTTTTCGCCTATACTGGCTTTCGCGATGTCGTCGCGGATAAAAAGGATGATCGGCTCCATGAGGGATTGCATGCCTTTGGGTGCTTGTCCCGGACGGCGCGTATAGGCACGGGCAATGCCGATGAAAATCCAGAGGATGATGATCATACTAACGAAAATGGCAAGTACGTTTTTGGTGATGGAGAAATCATAGGGCAGGCTGGCTTCGGTATCTTCGGTGATGATGCCCCTTTCGAGGAAATCATATTCCATTATTTTTACAAATTTGCCTTCGTGCGGGCCGCCATGCGCCAAAGCAAAACCATTGTGTGCAGATTGACCGTGCTCAAGATGTTTGGATGAAAAAATGTGCAGCTCGCCATCGTGGAGCAGGATGATGGGAAGATAGACGGTAATATGCGTATGTCCGAAATCAGCAATGTGCCATTCATGGGCGTCCACAATATGCTCAATGATCATTTCACCGGCATTATACTCCTCTTCATGAATCTGTTCGAAATCTGCAATGTCTTCTGTTTCAGTATGAATTGCGTTTTGATGATTGTGGTGGTCCTGAGCCAGAAGCACCGGTGTAGCAGCATTATAGAAAAACAGTCCGATCAGGACTGCGGCGGTTATGACTTGTAGTATATTTTTTTTCTGTATTCTCACCATCTTCTTCATAGAATCAACCATTTAACTGGATTTCCGTGCAAGTTTATGAAATATTCTCCAAAATCGGGAGCATTCCTAAGGATTTTTTATTTTGGAAGTCAATTACCAAAATAAAGATTTTACAATTGCACAAAGAGCTTTAAACCGGCCTTCATATACACTTGCAAACAACCAACGAATTACGGAATTGTTTTCGTCTTTTTTAGATGGATAAATTCTCTGCTACTTCCGGCGAGGATCCGGCTTTTTGCGCGGCCAACTGCTGCATTTCTTCAGTAATGAGCGATTGCATTTGGTTCATCAGCATCAGCAAAACGCTTAAATCGTCGGTAAAGCCAATGCCGGCAACAAAATCGGGGATAATGTCGGTAGGCAGGATCAGGTAGCCCAATGCTCCGGCAATCATAGCTTTGCTTTTGATTGGAACTTCCGGCGACTTCATAATTTCGAATAAGAGAATGGCATTGTAACGGATTTGATACAGTCCTTTTTTGCTCATTCCCTGCAGCTTTTTTGAAAATGCCTTCGGGCTGAAAAAACGATGATACTTTTTAAGGTTCATACAAATGATTTGAAATACAGAAGCTTTTGGTATCAAAAACTGTGCCTTTATTTAAAACGCTATGTTGGATGAATTTTAAATGCGTTCCGGTTTTTCTATCATTTGTTTGTAGTTTGGGTTATCGTTCATTTCCTTTGTTTTTTGTCTTATAAAGCGGCCATTCAATTACGCTCAGGGACCTTAATTTTAAGTATTCAACCTCAATCCAAGGTCCTCGAGCGGAGTCGAGAGGCCGACATTAATAAATCCATGTCTGTAATTAAAATTTCTGGTTCAGAATGTTCGAGGTCGAGGCATTCGCAGGACTGAAAACATGGAGTCCCGTGCGTACGGGACTCCATGTTTTCAGGGCAAGAATAACGCTGAGATCGGGCATTATGGACAGAAATTATTCCACCACCACCTTCCCATGCAGCAAAGCCTCATCCGTCATAAAAGTGTAGAAATACACCCCCGGGCTCAAATGGCCACAATTGTAATGATAATCTCCGGCCAGGCAGTGCGCTTTGTGCAGCAAATGCCCCGAAACCGAATAAACGCACAGCTCCCCAATAGCAGGCAGCTCAAACATCATTAAGTCTTTGGCAGGGTTGGGGCTTACATTAAGGCCCTGGCCGTGCAGTTCGTTTACAGATACAAATTGATCTGTGAATTCTACTTCAAACAGCCACACATATGGGTTTTCAGATGATGGTGTGGCTCCCGGGCAACGGGTATCCGGCCCGCCAGCCTTTATTTCCTGGGCTACTACATAAGTATTGTCGTCTTTTTGCAAGACAAAAGGGGAATACCAATTGTCCAGATCCTTTCGTGATGAAATGACCCTTTGCCATTGACCAATGCCCTGGTAGTTAGTTTTTATAAACCAAAGTTTTTTATTATAGTTTGTTTGTGTTGGGGCTAAGTCCCCATCTACAGAAGAGCTGTATCCAACCACCATATACCCACCATCGGATAATGGGAAAATATTACTGGGATAATCATAATAAGATCCACCGAGGCAATTGCTCCAAAGTATATTGCCATTAAAATCTGTTTCAAAAAGCCAAATATCCCCTCTTCCGTGTTGGTTAATAATATCCCCACCCCAGGAATCACTACTTGCTGCAACGGTAAAACCATTATTGGATTGGATGATACACTCTGGTATATCATGACTCCCTCCCCCGTAACAATGCTGCCATAGGATGTTGCCCATCAGGTCTATTTCATAAAGCCATGCATTGCTTACCTGTGAGGTAGGCAACGTGCAATTTACCATTCCTTCCCCAATGCTTGCTGCACCGGCACACATGATGGTACCCTCGTCAGTATAAAGCATACTGAGCAAATTATCCCATTGACCTATGCTTCCGTAAGTTTTTTCCCATAGCATTTCGCCTTGGTTGCCGAGCCTTACGGTCCAAACATCAATGCCTCCAAAATACTGGCTGACATCCCCGCTTTTACCTTGGATTACCGAAGAAACCGCAATCCCCCCATCCGGTAGGGCCAGGTAGCTTCTTATAACAAAGCCAGTTCCTTGTTCAACGCCAAAAGTTTTTTCCCAGATGATGTCCCCCTGGTGATCAATTTTTACAACCCAGGCCAGGCTCCCGTCCCATTGGCGGCTTTGAACATCCCCATCATCGGATGAAGTGCGGCCGATCAAAAAAATATGCCCGTCCAAAGAAGATATAAGTGTCCGGCCATAATCCAGTTCAGATCCGCCATAGCATTTTTTCCATAAAATATTTCCAAGCGAATCTGTATGTACCAATAGTATGTCTGTGCCGCCATGGTAATTGTTAATCATAGTGTCAGAACCATCGGTTCCCGATATTAAATAATAACCATTATTTGCTGAAACAAGGCCTCCTTTGAAATATGGAATTTCAAAGCAGTTTTGCCAGGTGAAATTGGTTTCTACAATAGCCGGTTGGGTATATGATTTAGCAGATAAAAAAAGGAAAACGGATCCAAAAATATAATGTAGATACTTTTTCATGTAAATGGGTTTATAAAGCACAGGGCATATTGCCCTGTGCTTTATTGATAATTTTCAAAATTAATGATTAATAATGAAAGTGCCTGAAGCAATTTGATTATTGGTACTCATCTGGTAGTAATAAGTTCCTGAAGGGATGTTTCGTACATCCCAAACATATTCCTTCATGCCGGATTGCAGGGTCAATTCTGCAATGGTTTGGCCATTTGTATTGGAAATGCGGATAATAGCCATACTGTTTTCAGGGAGTTCATACTTGAACCGGATCCATGTGTTGGCCGGGTTGGGGCTTACTTCAAGTTGTGTTTTTGCAGATCTACTATCAGGCATGTTCCAGCCTTTTATTTCGCTGTCTTTGTTCTGGTTCCCACATTCGGTGCAGTTTACAAAATGATAGCCATAGGCGTACTCCAATAGGCCACGTGCCATGGCTCCGGCCATTCCGCGTGCGGTATCGGCAATATTGGCCAGGGTATCGATCCTCAGGCTGTCCAACTGGGTTTCTTCAATCCCTGCAAGTTCCCAATTGTGGCGCATTTCTATCATTTGTTTGTAGTTTGGGTTATCGTTCATTTCCTTTGTTTTTTGTCTTATAAAGCGGCCCTTCAATTATGCTCAGGGCCCTTAATTTTAAGTGTTCAACCTCAATCCAAGGTCCTCGAGCAGCTTGCGCTGAATAAAAATACTCAATTTAAAGGTGGCTGAGCGGAGCCGAGAGGCAACATTAATAATTTCATATCTGTAATTAAAATTTCTGGTTCAGAATGTTCGAGGTCGAGGCGTTGTGCTGAGCGCAGTCGAAGTGCATTCGCAGGACTGAAAACATGGAGTTTACCTTAGTAAATGACATGATTTCAGGGCGAGAATAATCCCGAAATTTCGGGAGGCATTATGGACAGAAATTATTCCACCACCACCTTCCCATGCAGCAAGGCCTCATCCGTCATAAAAGTGTAGAAATACACCCCAGGTCTCAAATGGCCACAGTTGTAATGATAATCTCCGGCCAGGCAGTGTGCTTTGTGCAGCAAATGCCCCGAAACCGAATAAATGCACAGCTCCCCAATAGCAGGCAGCTCAAACATCATTAAGTTGTTGGCAGGGTTGGGGCTTACATTAAGGCTTTGGCCGTGCAGCTCGCTTACAGAAACAAATTGATCTGTGAATTCTACTTCAAACATCCAAATGTAAGGGGTTGTGTCAGCGGGTGTAGCGCCGGGGCAACAAATATCTGGCCCCCCCTGAGTAATCTCCTGTGCCACTACATAGGTATTATCGTTTTTCTGTAAAATAAAGGGCGGGTACATAATGTCAAAACTTTTACTACGGGAACGGAAGACCCGCTGCCATTGCCCTATCCCTTCTTCATTAACTTTTACGAACCAAAGCTTTCTTTTCCCCCTTTCTCTCTCATAAGATACGTCCCCGTCAGATGAATAGGTATATCCCGCTACCATATATCCCCCATCAGTCAGAGGGAATATTTCCACAGGCCATTCACCATCGGATCCTCCAAGGCAGTTTGACCATTCGATGGATCCATTGTTATTGACTTCAAATAACCAAATATCAATATTACCATGTTGGTTAGGAATATCTCCATCCCATGAGCTAGATCCAACACCTACTATTATTTTGCCCCCGGACTGAACAACGGTTTTTGGGGAATCATTGTTGCTTCCGCCATAGCATTGCTGCCAAAGTATGTTCCCGTCCATGTCTATTTCATAAAGCCAGACATTATAAAATTCGGGTGTGGGCAATGTGCAGTCCACCATTCCGCCCCCTTTGCTGGCCCCCGCGGCACAAAGTATATTTCCATCATCGGTCAGGATCATTCGTTGCAGGTTGTCCCATTGGCCATCGTTACCGAAAGTTTTTTCCCAGAGCATTTCGCCTTGTGGGCTCAGCCTAACCGTCCATATGTCTATGCCGCCAAAATACTGGCTCACATCCCCGCTTTTTCCTTGTATAATCGATGAAACAACAATTCCCCCGTCCGGCAAAGCCAGCGCACTTCTAAGGTCTAAACCTGTTCCGGGTTCCACACCGAAAGTTTTTTCCCAAATGATATCCCCATTATAATCAGTCTTAATAACCCAAAAAAGCGTTCCATCCCATTGCCGGCTTTGTATGTCCCCGTCATCGGATTCGGTAAAGCCTATGAGGAACATATGCCCATCTGATGAGGGGGTCATGCTCCAAGCCCAATCAAGTTTTGAACCACCATAGCATTTTTTCCATAACACATTGCCGAGGGAATCAGTATGGATCAATACTATGTCTCCCTTGCCATGATAATTTTGAGCCATAGTATCTGAAGCGTTTACTCCGGAGATTAAATAATAACCATTGTTGGCAGAAACAAAACCTCCTTGATAATATGATGCTCTAAGGCAGTTCTGCCAGTTAAAATTGGTTTCTACAATGGGCAATTGGGCCACGCTGTTTGATACAACAAAACAAAACGATATTAATATACTATATATGAACTTATTCATAGTAATGGTTTTTAAAGCTTAAGCATAGGACAGATTTGCCCTATGCCTAAGAATTTTTATAAAATTAATGATTTATAATGAAACTGCCGGATGATATTTGGCCATTTGCTTCCATTATGTAATAGTACAAACCAGATGCAAGGGCACGGGTATCCCACACATATTCTTTTTTGCCCGGATCCAAGGCAATTTCTGCAACCGACTGGCCGGAATTGTTATGTACAACTATAACAGCCTGGTTTTTTAGTTCATACTTGAACCGAACCCATGTATTGGCCGGATTCGGGCTAACACTGAGTTGGATTTTTGCAGGCTTGTTGCCCGTTGTTTGCCAATTGCCTAATTTTCTGTCTTTATTTTGGTTGCCACAAGCAATGCAGTTTGGAAAATGATAGCCATAAGCAAACTCCAATAAACCACGCGCCATAGCTCCGGCCATTCCGCGTGCCGTATCGGCAATATTGGCCAGGGTATCAATTCTTAGGCTATCTAATTGGAATTCTTCAATCCCTGCAAGATCCCAATTGTGGCGCATTTCTATCATTTGTTTGTAGTTTGGGTTATCGTTCATTTCCTTTGTTTTTTGTCTTATAAAGCGGCCCTTCAATTACGCTCAGGGACCTTAATTTTAAGTATTCAACCTCAATCCAAGGTCCTCGAGCGTGTTCCCTGAGCGTCCTGTGCTGAGCGAAGTCGAAGTAAGCCGAAGGGAGCCGAGAGGCCGATAAATTTTCAAGATGAGGAAAGCCTCATTGGGTTATGCTCATTTTTCTAAATGATGCTTATGGATCAAAGTCTAACCGATTATTAAATTTCTTTTTCATAATATCAATTTTTGATTTTGGTTGTTGCTTATAAGGCTTATGCCCCTAAGGTTTTGCTTAAATTTTTCCTAAAATGAACGTTTGTAATCCGGATTGTGCTTACAAAGCTAATAATTTTTCCGGATTATTATCCAAAATAATTTCTTATTTTTTTTTAATGGATTATTAATTTTTCATAAAACACTTAAAATCAATAATTACACTAAGATAAAAAATCGATTTTAATATATATAGGGTTTTATATAAGTGTGATATGGCAAGGATTTTGAGTGTAACTATTAATTTGCTGTTAAAATTCATTGAAATTCACAGCCAGGAGCTTGTTTGGGTAATGGATCAGAGGCTTGCTATGGTTTTTGAGTGGGGAATGTTGCCTTGCCTTTTAAGCCACAGTATTCATAAATTTTTGCGATGAGCACATTGGGCAGGCTCAACTCCAAATACAAAAAGGCGGTTTTTGGTTTCGAAGCCGCCTTTTACTACTGAAAATATTTTCTGTTTGTGCAATTGACCTTGTGGGCTTTCTGAACAAAGGAAGAGTTGAAATCAGATATTCTGAATCAGAACCCCGATTTTATAGACAGAAATTACTTAGTGCTTGTCCATAATGTCCGATCTCAGCGTTATTCTTGGTATTGAAACCAGTCACTTACTTTAGTAAGCTCCTTATTTTCAATACCAAGAATGCCTCGACCTCGAACATTCTGAATCAAGCATAGTACTTTATAGACAAGAACTAATTAGAGCTTGTCCACAGAGTCGAGAGTTTGCTCTATAAAGTTCAAATTCAAGGCGTGTGAAAAATCCAAACCGGATAATACTCAAGTATTTGAGGATTTGGATTTTGAGCAACAACGCAGAAGTTGGACTTTATAGACGAACTCTACTTAAAACGTCTCAACAGCTTAATCAACACCCAAAAACCGAAAAACCCTGCACCCAGGAAAATCACAGAACCAAACACTTTTGCGTGCTCCCATTGGGCAATAAGGCTTCCGCCAATAATGAGCGCGGCAGTTACAATAGAAATGGCTATGCGGTTGCTGGCCGAATCAATATGGTGCATCACAGGTTCGAGGCCTTTATGTTCAATTTGCCCCTGAATACTGCCGTTTTTGATTTTATAGAGGATTTCGTTGGCCTGTGATGGCAGAGCCCTGATAAATTCGTAATAATCCACTATGGAGCGATATGCCTGGCGTGCCACTTTATCAGGTTTAAATTGCTGTTTCAGAAGCTCTTTGGCGAAAGGCTCCATTTCTTTTGGGATGTCAATATCCGGATAGAGCTTCTCGGCCACACCTTCGATGGTTACCAAAGCTTTGATAAGCAGGTAGATTGTTGGCGGGATCTGCAAGCCAAAACGGGTAATAATATCAATGGACTGGTTCATGATGGCGCCAAAATTCATATCCTTTACCGAGAGGAACTGATAGTGCTTGAGCAGGTCTCCGATTTCAAATTCCAGCTCTTCGGCACGGTTAAAATGGCGCATATTGCACAGCAGCAGCATTGCTTCGGTTATTTTACGTGCGTCGCGCTGCACATAACCCAGTACATATTTTCCGAGAAAATCCATTTGATAGGGCCTGAGGCTGCCCATCATCCCATAATCAATGAAAACAATTTTATTTCCCGGTTTCAGGAAAATATTGCCCGGATGGGGGTCGGCATGGAAAAAACCGTGTATAAAAATCTGTTCAAAAACAGATCGTGCCCCGTTTTTTGCAATGATTTCCGGGTCATAGCCTTTTGCACGCAGGGCTTCGGGACCGGCAATTTTATCGCCATCAACAAATTCTTCAAACAATACTTTAGGTGTAGTGTATTCCATATACACTTTTGGCGTTTCAATGTCCGTATTGTGTTTTGTGATGTGCTTGAAACGCATCATATTGGCAGCTTCATTGCTGAAATCCAGTTCTTTGAGGATGCTGCGCCCAAATTCTTCCACAATTCCGGGGATGTTCAATCCTTTGAGGTCTTCGTCGTTTTTCTGTATATAATTGGCAAAGAAACCCATCAGGCGCACATCCCTACGGATTGTTTTATCGATTCCGCGCCTTTGCACTTTGATCACAACCTTATCACCATTGAGCAATGTGCCTGTATAAGCCTGTGCTATGGAAGCGGCAGCAATATGTTTTTCATTGAAATCTTTAAAAATTTCCTTAATGGGTTTTTTCAGCTCTTCTTCGATGATTTTTTTTGCTTCTGCATCAGGCATTGCCGCAACATTGTCCTGCAGTTTTTGCAGTTCGGTGCGTACATCATCGGGAATGAGGTCGGGGCGGTCGGCAAGGATTTGCCCAAACTTTACGAAAGCCGGTCCCAGATCCTGCAAAGCCAGGCGGATGCGTTCTGCTTCACGGATGGATTCAATTTTTTCGTAGCGGCTTTTCTTGACCATATACCGGCCCATCCCGCTTTTTTTTACAAAATTTCCGAAGCCATAACGTATCAAAATAGCTGTAATCTGGCGTGCCCGCATGATTTCTTCGTACATCATGCCCATTTGGTGAATTTTCATTGCGCTCAGGTTTTAAGGGTGTTTTTTATAATATCAGCGATTTGCTGTTCCAAAGGCAAAGCCTCCGGACTGAAATCCAATTGCTGCAGCATTCCGCTCAGGTCGATATTGCCCGAAAGGAAAATTTCCTGAAAGCTGTTTTCATCCAGTCCGTTGGCTTCGAGTGCCTTACTGAAGATTTCTATAAATTGATCTTCAGTCATTTCGCTTATGCGTTTGAGTTGTTTAATCATCTTCTCCTGCTATACTCACGCGCAGTGAGTTGGTTTTTCCTTTCACATAAAAAGGCATGCTTGCTGTGGAAGTGATATAATCGCCTTTGTTCACTTTACCTTCAGCCAGCAGTTTTTTTGTAGCGCTGCGGATTATTTCCACGGCAAATTTTGGATCGCAATCGACCAGCATTCCTTCAATACCCCAAACCAGGTTAAGTTGTGCCAGGATAAAAGGATCGTATGTCAATGCATATATTTTTGCCATTGGCCGGTGACTGGCCATTTTCAGGGCAGAAAATCCGGAATGGGTAATCGAAATAATGGTCGAAGAATCCAGCTGTTTTGCCAGTTTACATGCCTCAAAGATAATAGCTTCTGAGAGATAACGGTCTGTGCCTTTAACTTCGGGTTTGTTGTGTTTGTAATAAATGGAGCGGTAGCTTTCCACATCACGTATAATTTTTTGCATGGTTTCCACGGCTTCTGCCGGATATTTTCCCACCGAAGTTTCTCCGCTGAGCATAACCGCATCGGCTCCGTCCATCACGCTATTGGCTACATCGCTGGCTTCGGCGCGTGTGGGGCGGCTGTTATCGATCATGCCTTCGAGCAATTGTGTGGCAACCACAATGGGTTTGCCTTCATGGATGCATTTGTTGATCAGCCTTTTTTGAACCATTGGCACTTTCTGCAATGGAATTTCCACGCCCAGATCGCCGCGGGCCACCATTAAAGCATCGCTGATTTCGATGATATCATCAATATCTTCAATGGCTTCGGGTTTTTCAATTTTGGCCATAATCCAGGGCTTCTTTTTTGGCGCAGCATCATCAATAAGCTTGCGCAGTTCGGCGATATCATTGGAATGGCGCACGAAGCTTAATGCAATCCAATGTACTTCCTGAGTCAGGATAAAAGCCAGGTCTTTGCGGTCTTTTTCGGTCAATGACGGCAATGAAAGCTTCGTGTGGGGCAAGTTGACGCCTTTGCGCGGACGCAAGGGGCCACCTTCCACAACTTCGGCCAAAACAGTTGTTTCATTAAGGCTTTTTTTGATGCGCAGGCTGAGTTTTCCATCGTCCATCAGGATGATTTCGCCTTCTTTTACATCGCGGGCAATCTGGCTGTAGCTGATATGGATCATCTCTTTGGTGCCCATACATGGTTTGCTGCTCAGTTTGATTTCTTCTCCCTGCACCAGTTGGATTTCTCCGTTTTCGATATCGCCCACACGGATTTTTGGCCCCTGCAGGTCGGCGAGAATAGCAATATTGCTTCCGTCTTCTTGGTTTATCTCCCGGACGTACCTGATTGTTTCCGCATGAACATCATAGTTTCCATGCGAAAAATTCAACCTGCATACGTCCACTCCCTTGCCGATAATTTTTCTCAGCATTTCCTTCGACCTCGTTGCCGGCCCAATGGTTGCAATAATTTTTGTTCTCATCTGTACTGTGTATATGTTTATTGTTTAGTGGTTTGCGCAGCAGTAGTCTTCTAAATTTTATAAAATATACACCTTCTTATTCCCTTTTTCCGCCTTATTAACGACGGGGTTTTCCTTTTTATTGAGTTCAATAAGGTGATATTCCAAATCATTAACAATAAGGTTAAATTCGTGGGCAAGTTTTTTGATGCGTGAATTTTGCGTTTTGCGGAAATCAATCTCGTGGCAATTGATGACCTGATCAGCCAAAGAAATCTGATCGCAAAGCCCAAACACTTGTTCTTTTGTAAAAAAACCTTTAATCAACAAATAAAAACTCGGCATTAAAACCGATTGCTGCTGATTGTCCCAAAGAAGATAATAACTATGATATATTTCGGGTTTCCATTCGTAAAAAGAAAATACCTGATCCGCTTTTTTTTCGCCACGATAAACCCGGAGGTCTTTTTTACGGCTGAATTGTGCTTTCAGTTTTTTGTTCATCCGGTAGCAAAGGCCATAGTCGGGCAGCAGGCTGTTGATTTCTATCACCCTGTACTCATCCTGAAAATCGAAACCGCTGCTGATCTTATTTTTCATGCCTTTTCTTGTGCCGGTAAATTACAAAATCTGTATCAGTCGCTCTTTAATTTTTTTATTTTTTTCTCGGTTTTGTTTTTTTCGAATCCTATGCTGGTTTTTACCCCACTCATTATCAGTTTTGCCCAGTAGTTAAATACGGATTTCCTATTGTCGCGCTCAAAATACATGGGGCCTTCGCGTGGAATCAACACACTTGGATTGTTTTTCTTTACAACAAAAGTGTTTGCAAAAAAGGCCAGCATATTATCTCCAAAAGTCTGTTTCAGGGTTTTACGGTCAATAATCCTGATTTTTAAATTATCATACAGAAAATCCATTTGGCCGGTTGCTACATCTTTATTTCCTTTTGCAGTGAATTGCAGGGAGTTGAGTTTTCCGCTGTGGATCCTCAGAAAAGCGAGATTTTCAAGCACGGGGTTCATCTCGGTCATGTCAAATGCCTGGAGATAGCATCCCATGCGGAAATGCTGCTGAGGGTCATTGAGGTTTAGGCGGATGCTGGCATCGGCACGAGACACGCCAACAAGCTTGAAATTTGTACTGATTCCCAGATAGGGATTTTCTGCTATCCGTTCCGGGATATTGCAAATATTCAGCATTTCAATGTCCATTTCATTGAAAAATATCCTGCCTGCATGTGCCGCCTTTTTCTCGTGCTCGGAATAGGCAATAAAAGCGTTTTTCGTTTCCAGGTGTCCGATGCATAGCCGAAAAGGTAGCTTGTCGAGCATTTCGCCGGGCAAAAGCGGATAACGGTCTGTGGGCATGGGCAGGCGCTTATCGCGATAATCGTCGAGATAAAAACCGCTCATTTTTAATGTGTCGGAAGTAATCCGGAGTTGTCCGTTTTCATCTGTAAGTGAGAAATCACCAAAAATAATATCCCGCGCACGGATCAATGTCCAGTCGGTTTGGTATATCTGCGCTTTTTGAAAAGCCAAACGATCCTGATCCGGGCGGAACGACAGGCTGTCGAGTTGTAGCGAATTGTTTCCAAAATCAAAACCATGCAGCCGCAGCCTGTGCTTGTTTTTGAATTGTATGCCCGCACTTTTAAATCGGAGCTGCTCGATTATTTTGTTATAGTCGCCCGATTTAAGGTGCTTTTCCAGATTATCTGCATTCATATTGAGCTGTTCCATCTGGTATTCCTGACCCGACTCTTGTCGGATATCAAAGCTTAAATTGCGGATATTCAGCTTGTTTTCTGGTAAATATTTTTTGATGTTTCCTTTTGTTTTACCCTTGCTTTTCTCTTTCCCCAGACGCGCCTCAAGTTTTAATGAATCGATAAACAAATCACGTAAATCGGGTGAAAAATCTTTTTGAATGCTAAATCCCGGCGCACGCAAAGCCTTAAGCTCGATAAAAAGTTCCTGCAAAGATGGGCTGAGGTCTTTTGCATTGGCGCTCAGTTGGTCTATTTCAAGCAATTCCTGCTTTGCGTTGAAATAAAGCCTTTTCAAACGGGCATCCCGGCCGGCTCCGGAGCTTTGCCCGCGGCAATCGGTAAGCTCCAGAATTTGCAATGGCTGCTCTTGTTTCAGCTGCACAGACATTTGCCTGAGGCTTCCGCAGATATTCCAGCTGCTCTGTGCTTTATGGGTGAAACAAATTTCAAAATCTTTTAAAATCAATGAATTAAAAAATTTGTTCAGTTTATGTTGCAAGCTGTCCGCATGGAAATTGCCGGTGCCTGAACCGCTTCCATCTGATTCTATCCTGATTTTTCCATTGTTTAAACGGATTTTCCGGGCAGCATCAAAATGTGATATTCCCGGAGGATGCGCCCAAAAGGCATCCAGATTATCGATATCACCTTGCACATAAAATCCTTCTTGATTTTTAAAACCAATACCAATATTGTTGATATTCATCGATTGGTTTTCAGCTGAATACATTAGTTTTCCTGTAGTAGCTTTCAGTGTTTTGGAATCATTTTGAAAGGAAATGGAATCAAAATAAAAGGCGGGGATCAGGAAATTTTCATTTCCCAGGTTCATACTGCTCAGGTTTAAACTTGAAATGCGGCTTTGAAGGTTTTTACTGCCATCCGCAAAGCTAATTTCAATACTGTTTGTTTTCAAAGCCTGCATGGAAATATGCGGAAGTGCAGTTTTGGTTTTCCCGGAAGCATGATTCCGGATTTGTGCCGAAACAGAGCCAATCCGGCAAAGGCCCAACGAAATGCTGTCGTACCCCAATATTTCAATATCGGGAATCCGCACATCCGAAAGGCTCAGCTTCAAGCTATTGTCCTTGTTTTTAAAACTTAATCTATTGGCAATAAGCTGTTTGCCGGAATATTCAATTTTTCCTGATTTAAGGATTCCTTCTTTGTAATATTCAAAATCGGAGCAGGAAAATTCCTTTAAGGATTCTTGCAGCGTGAAAGGGTGTTGTTTTAAATCTGCGAGCGCAACAGAATCAATATGGCAGTTGATTTCCTTCATATGAAGGCTGAAAGCTGATTTTCGAAGGCGCAGCTCTGCATTTTCGAGTTGCAATTTTTCGATGAAAATGCTGTCGGGCAATTTTTCCGAAAAACGTATATCCACGCCCATGCTGAGTTTGTCAAAGCCAGCCAAGCTTCCATTTGCCCCGGTCCAGTTCGCGCCTTCAAGGCTCATGCTTTTTTGGGCAAGGTCAAAGTTCAACTGGTCAAAATCTATTGCTTCTTCTTCTGAAAGTTTCCATTTTTGCGATCCGGAAATTATTTGAATTTGCGTTGGTTTCGGAAAATTGCTGCTGTCCTGGTTTTCGAAATCAATGCTCAGATACAGCTTTGCAAGTTGGTTTTTAATTTGGGTGTTTCTATCATAAACGCTCAGGTTTAGTTTGTTAAAAATGATTTCTCCGGGAATCCATTTGCTTAATCTGCCTAGTGAATGATGCCGCGCGGAATCCTTCTGCCTTTGGCCCATTGCGATGTCTATATCCACATCTTGCAGTTCCAGTTCAGAGCTTTTTGTGTGGTGCATCCATTTTAGCAAGCTCCGCCGGCTTTTCAGCTTTTGCAAAACGGCTTTATGTTTTTCATCGCAAAAAGCCAGGTTTTCGACCAGCATTCCGCGGCCATGATCGTCTGTAATCGCTGAAAAAGAAACCGTTATGCTGTCCATATGAAAATGGTTTTCACCAATTTCCAGTTCGGCATGCCGGATGAGATAATCCAGTCCGCCTTTTTCTATAAGGCTGTCGGGCTGAAAATCGCTCAGGCGAAAATTGATATTGCGCAGCGTATCCCTGATTTTTTCGTTTTGGATGTGCATGCTGGCATTGCGCACAATAATTTTGCGCACATTGAGCTCATACAATCTTTCGAGCATTTTTTTGCGGCCTTCCTTGCGTTTTTTCTTTTCAACTGTATCAAAAAAAGGACTGTCCAGCTCAATGGAGCGTAGGCTGAGTTTTCTTCCGGGGAAAAGCTGCAATGGGTTTATCCCTTTGATTGTTAGTTTGTTAAAACTGAGTTTTTTTCTAAAATCTTCTGTGCTGTCGCTTCGTTTCAGGGAAAAATCTTTAACGATCAGTTCGCCTTCCAGATAGTGGTAGCTTATTTTGGAAAAACTCAGCTCATCATCGGGCGAAACCTCTTCGATAATGCGTACCAGCAGTTTTTCAAGGAGTTTGTCGGCAAATTGCGTGAAATACAAATGAAGCCCGCCCACCAGGAACAAAATGCTCAAAAGGATGATCAGGATTTTCCTGCTTTTGTTTGTATTTTTTGCCTTTGTGCTCATGATTTTAAAAGGGATAAAAAGCGTCCGGTATATGCCGTATATCATGCCCCTCGGGCGTAATTACAATTCCGATAATATCGAAGCGCGTTTCGCCCATAAAGTTCGTATTTAAAATATATTCGTTTGCAGCCCGAATCATGAATTTTTGTTTTTTCAGGCTGACAAATGTTTCCGGTTCGCCAAAATGAACCGACGAGCGGGTTTTGACTTCCACGATCACCAAAAATTCGTTGTCGCGTGCTATAATGTCTATTTCGTCTTTGGCATATGTCCAGTTTTGTTGCAGGATTTCAAAGCCCTTGTTGCGCAGGAATTCCACTGCAATTTCCTCGCCTTTTTTCCCCAGCTCGTTATGTTCAGCCATTCGAATTCTGTTTTAAAACGGTATGTGTTTTTCCAACTTCCAGTTCGCAGGCACAGCCCATGATCAAAGCGCGGTTATCGCGGATATGCCCGGCAGGAAAATCAAAGCAGACCGGAATGTTTTTATCGCCCAAAGCATCGAGGATGATCGCACGGCTGTCTTTTCCAAAATCGGTGGCGTAATCTTTCATGTCGCTAAAACCTCCGGCTACCAAGCCTGCAATATTCCTGAGTTTTCCACTGCGTTTTAATTGTACCATCAGCCGGTCCATGGCGTAGAGATATTCGTTCAGGTCTTCGATAAAAAGGATTTTTCCATCGGTTTCAATATCGGAAACGGAACCGCTGATACTGCCCAGCATGCTTAAATTTCCGCCGGTGAGCACGCCGCGGGCTTTTCCGTTTCTGTTTAGCTTATTCGATGGGATTTTAAAGTTTGTTTTTCCTTCGGTCAGAACAGAAAAGAGGCTTTCGGTGCCGTCGGGGAAATTTCGGGGCATGGTGGCGTGCAGGCTCATAATGCCCAAGCGGGATAGATGGCTGTGAAAAACGGTAATATCGCTGTAGCCAATGAGCCATTTTGGAGTTTCGAGCATGGGACGAAAATCCAGCTTGTCGATGATGCGCGCACTGCCGTATCCGCCGCGCGCACAAAGTATCGCCTTTACTTTGGGATTGTTGATCATCTGCTGCATGCCTTCCAGCCGCTCCTGGTCTGTTCCGGCAAACTGATGATGCTTGTTTCGGCATTGACCGGCCACCAGCACATCCATTTGCCATTCAGAACGGATGAAATCGGCCGCTTTTTCAATTTCTTTGAAATCAATCCTTCCGGCAGGAGCCGCAATTCCGATCAGGTCGCCTTTATGGAGCAGTGATGGCTGTATCATAAAAATATCCGATGAGTTTTCCTTAGCAAATTTTTATCTTTGCCGAAATTAGTAATTTGCAAGAGAAGAAAAAAATTATCCTGCCAAATATCCGATAAAATGAACGAAAAGAAAGACGTTAAAAGATACACGATTACATCGGCACTGCCTTATGCAAACGGCCCGATTCATATTGGCCACCTGGCCGGGGTTTATATTCCTGCCGACATTTATGCGCGCTATTTGCGCTCCAACAATAAAGAGGTGCTTTTTATCGGTGGAAGCGATGAACATGGCGTGCCCATTACCATCAAAGCCCGCAAAGAAGGCGTAACACCTCAGGATATCGTGGACAAATACCACGGCATCATTGCCAAAAGCTTTGAAGATCTCGGCATTTCTTTTGATGTGTATTCGCGCACATCTAATGAAATTCATCACGATACGGCTTCCCAATTTTTCAAAAAACTGTATGATGATGGAAAATTTATCGAAAAAAGCTCGGAACAATATTATGATGCAGAAGCGAAACAGTTTCTTGCCGACCGCTATATCACCGGAACCTGCCCGCACTGTAATTACGATAAAGCCTATGGCGACCAATGCGAAAGTTGCGGTACTTCGCTCAATGCCACAGATTTGATCAATCCGGTTTCGGCGCTCACAGGAAATGTGCCCCAGCTGAAAGAAACCAAGCACTGGTACCTGCCTCTGGATCAGTATGAAGGCTGGCTCAGCGAATGGATTCTGGACGGACATAAAGAAGACTGGAAACCCAATGTTTACGGTCAGTGCAAATCCTGGATTGATCAGGGCCTGCATCCGCGTGCCGTAACCCGCGACCTCAACTGGGGCGTGAAAGTGCCCGTGGAAGGAGCCGAAGGAAAAGTGCTTTATGTATGGTTTGATGCGCCAATTGGCTATATTTCAGCGACTCGCGAATGGGCAGAGCAAAACAATACCGAATGGGAAAGCTGGTGGAAAGATGAAAGCTCCAAGCTGGTGCATTTTATCGGAAAAGACAATATCGTATTCCATTGCATTATTTTTCCATCCATGCTCAAGGCCGAGGGCAGTTATATCATGCCCGATAATGTGCCCGCCAATGAGTTTTTGAACCTCGAAGGCGATAAAATTTCCACATCGCGCAATTGGGCGGTTTGGTTGCATGAATATCTGGAAGATTTCCCCGGAAAACAGGACGTGCTGCGTTATATGCTGTGCGCCAATGCTCCTGAAGCCAAAGACAATGACTTTACCTGGAAAGATTTCCAGACACGCAACAACAGTGAATTGCTGGCCATTTTCGGTAATTTCGTGAACCGTACGGTGGTGCTGACACATAAATATTTTGAAGGGAAAGTGCCCGAAATTACCGGCCTGACAGACGAAGACAGGGAAGCCCTGGCCGCAATGGAGCTGTTCCCCGGGCGCATCGGGAAAGCCATTGAGCATTATAAATTCCGGGAAGCCCTTTCCGAAATGATGAACCTTGCCCGCCTCGGCAACAAATACCTGACCGACCAGGAGCCCTGGAAAAAGTTCAAGCAGGATCCGGAGCGCGTGAAGACCATTCTGAATATTTCGTTGCAAATCTGCGCCAACATGAGCATTGTGTGCGAGCCGTTCCTGCCGTTCACAGCGAAGAAACTTTGTTCTATTCTGAATATGGATTCATTGCAATGGAATGGTGCAGGCCGCGGAGATATCCTGGAAGCCGGGCATCAACTGAATAAAGCAGAATTTTTATTCGAAAAGATTGAAGATAAAGATATTGAAGCACAGGTGCAGCGACTTTTGGACACAAAAAAGCAGAACGAACTGAGCGAATGGACTGCCAGTCCGGCCAAAGCCAATATCGAATTCGATGATTTTGCAAAAATGGATATCCGCACAGCTACCATTTTGGAAGCAGAAAAAGTGGCCAAAACCAAAAAGCTCCTCAAGCTGAAAGTTGATACTGGTATTGATCAGCGTACCATTGTTTCCGGTATTGCAGAATATTTCGAACCGGAAGAAATCATTGGGAAGAAAGTGAGCGTTTTGGTAAACCTTGCGCCAAAAAAACTAAGGGGGATTGAATCACAGGGCATGGTGCTGATGGCAGAAGATGCCGATGGCAGCCTGAGCTTTGTAGCTCCAATGAAAGACGAAATTAAAAACGGATCAGAAATCCGCTAAAAGGCAAGCAGCACATATATGTACAGGCTCATCCGGTTTATATTTAGGTACTATTTTGTTTTCCTGTTTTTGATACTGGAAGCCATATCTTTTGTGCTGCTTGTAAGTTTCAACCCTTATCAGGGAAGCGTTTTTTCCAATTCGATGAACCAATTCCGGGGCGGTGTTTTTGCTGCCCTTGCGAATATTGGTCAGTATGTGGGTTTAGTGGAAGAAAATGACAAGCTGGCTTTGCAAAATAAAAACCTTTTGTACATGCAGCCATCCAGCTATGTGCTGAACGATACGGCACAACATTTCCTAAGCGATACGGTTCGTTTGTTCGAATATCTGGATGCACGTGTGATCAGCAACAGCGTGCAAAAACGCAATAACCTCATCATGCTCAATAAAGGACAGGAAGATGGGGTGGAAAAAGAAATGGGCGTTTTGGGTCCGGAAGGAATTGTAGGGATTGTTGTTGGCTCCTCCGGAAATTTTGCTTTGGTGATGCCTGTGCTGCACAAGGCTTTTCTGCTGAGCGCCCGTATCAGCCGCAATAAACAGGTGGGAAGCCTTATCTGGGATGGTGAAGATCCGCGTTTTGCTACTCTGAGCGATATTCCCGGCCATGTGGATATCCGGCAGGGTGATACCGTGGTGAGCAGCGGCTTCAGCCTGATTTTTCCGGAAGGATTATTGCTCGGAACCGTTGATAGCATCGCCACCTTGCCCGGACAAAATTATTTTGAGCTCAAGGTGAAACTCTCCACCGATTTTAATGCCCTGGATCATGTGTTTGTCATTCGGAACCTGCACAAAGATGAGCAGGACAGCTTGCTGATAGAAAATCAGGAATTGATTGATTACGAGTAGTTTATTGCAGCAGCCATTTCCAAAGAGGAACGATATATATTTTATTCCCATTTACTTCTACAAGACGTTCCATTTCTGAATTGATTAAAACCGATTCTTTCAGGCCGTGCTCCTTCATGCCTTCGCTCAGGCCGTTTATTTCACGGCTCATTGTTTTGGGATCCGAAAGATCATAAGCCACATTAACAAGCTTTAATGCACCATTTTTGTAAAAAGCAAAATCAATTTCCTGCTTTCCCTTCCAATAGAAGATTTCGGGATATAATCGGCGCAGGTGGAGAAAGACAATATTCTCGAATCGGTGCCCATAATCCAGTTCATGGCATACGGCAGCCTTAAAACCTACATCAACTGAATAGATTTTCTGAGGGTTTTTCCTTTGCTCTGCCAGCGATTTCGACATTTTTGGAAGGCTGAAAACGGCATAAGCATCTTCCAAATGACCCATATAATTATAAAGCGTATTTTTCGATAATTGCAAGCCCTGTGATTTGAAATCATTGAATAGCTTGTTCAGGCTGAGCAAAGTTGCGATGTTGGTGTAGCAGTATTTTACCAGATATTTCAGCAGATAGTTGTTGCTTACTCCATAGCGTTCGATCAGGTCGCGGTAGATGATCAGGTCGATGTATTCCTGGAGGTTGGGCCGTTTGTATTGTTCATCCATAAAGGGCAGCTCCGGAAAGCCTCCATATTCGAGGTATTCCTGAAAAGCATGCAGTATTTGCGGTTTGGCAGCAGCGCTATAGATATTGGGATCAATATCTTTGAAGCCAAGAAATTCGCCAAAGGAGAGCGGGAATACCTCTATGCTCAGGCTTCTTCCACGCAGGCTGCTTGCTATTTCGCTGGACAGGAGGCTGGAAGAAGACCCACTCAGAAATATGCGACAGTTTTCGGTATCGTAGAGCCTCCTGATAAATTTTTCCCAGTTGGCGACGTTCTGTATTTCATCAAAGAAAAAATACACTTTTTCATTCTTCTTGTCAGGGAATAATTCATAATAAGCCTCCGGAAACAAGGAAAGCCCTTCAAGGCCTAAAGGAAATATCCGGTCATCTTCAAAATTGATATATACCAGGTTTTCGCGCTTATGCTTTTTCCGTAATGCTTGTATTGCATGAAACATAAGATGGGTTTTACCGCAGCGCCTTACTCCTATAAAGCATACGATTTTATCTGTTTCAAGAGGTATGTCCAGCCGGCGGGCTTTTAAATGATCATAATCCCGCTCTATACTACTTATTATGAGCTCTTTAAATCTTTCCTTTAACATAATATCCTTATTGATGAGGACAAAGATATAAATAATTTCCTTATTATGAGGAAACTAATATTAATAATTATCCTTATTCATAGGGATAAAAATTAGTTTAATATCCTTATTTATAGGGATAAATTAAATCATTTTTATAATAGCCCAATTTCTTCATAATTTTATCGAAGCGGCTGTCTATGCAAACGCTGATGTCGGTAGTTATAAATTTGCCGTTAAAGAACAGGCTGAAGATGGTTGCCGGGCAGGGCGCTTTTTGTGCCGCCTCCATATTGCTTAGTTTGATGACTTTCAGTGATAAACCACGTTTATCGGTTGTTTCTTTCAGGCTTTGATTCACATGGAATTCGGTAAAAGGGCAACGGTTGGAATAATATGCAAGCAATCCTTTTGTTTTAGGAAGAAGCGGATTGACTGCGGAATCGCGGAATTTTGGATTGGGAGCTCCGGCTTTGGTTTTGAAAGCCAGTAAGTTGAAACCGCTTGCCAGTTCATCAACAATCTCAAAACCCTGGCCAAGAAGCCATTTACCGTCGCTCATAAAATGGAATTTCTTTTTTCCGACAACGGTAACAAGACCGTTTTTGTCTTGTTGTCTGCAATCGTTTAAAGCGTCTTTTAAAAGTTCTTTGGCATAGCCGTTTCCTTTGTATTTTCCGGAGACCCAGAAGCAGTTGATATTAAGATATTCCGGCGCATCAATAGGGAGCCAGGCCGTTTCAGCAGGGCCATATTCCATAAAAACCTTGGCACGTGCATCAATGCGGCGGAAAATATATCCATTTTCAAATTCCGAGCGCAGCCAGTCTTTTTTCAGTTCATATCCTTCCCGACATTTTTTATCGGAAATAGCGCAGCAGATATGTTCATCGGAGATGTTTTGAGCGTTTAAGGTGATGAGTTTTTCCATTTTTCTATTCTGATATTAATCTCGTTTTTCGGAAGGCGGTCATTAATTTTCCAAAGCATTTTAATTTTCTGAGATGCAAATTTTGGGCTAAGTATTTTTCTATTTACCAACAGATCAAAGATATAAAGAATGCCCCGAACTTCGACTTTATCTATAGAAGCACATTTGCGCAGCTTTTTATCGCCCGTAAGCAGTATGCCATTCATATTCTTTGCATAAAACCACACAGAACAATCTTCAAAACTCAGACCCCTATTATTTTGATACAGCTTAAAAATTTCATAGAAATCAAATTCGTCTTCGGTTTGGAGAACTTTCAGTTCATTGCCAGATATCAGTGGTGCTACTTTGTTGTATTGATCTTTGTTTAACTCAGCGAGAACAAAATCTGTAGAATACAAATCGAAGCCCAGATCGCTAAAGCTGTTCATGAGATCCAGTTTAGCTAAATCTATTAATATATTAGCGTCGTTAATAAGGGCTTTCATAGACTAAATCAAATTATAGCCAGATTGTTCCTGATCAAATCTATGTTTTTATTAAGCAAGGAAGATGCTTTACTTAAAGAAATGAGCTCTTGCGATAAAGCGCGATATGCCATTGTTTCAAGTTTGCTGGAATTTTCAGTCGACGAAAACCTGCTTTGATCTATTTTTATTTCTGCATTTTTGTCGGCTCTTATTTTTTTATAAAAATTTTTGTGTTGGTTTTCATTCAGGATGCCAACATCTACCAGCCTGTATATTATTGCTTTAATACTCAATCCATATTTTATTTGCATCGCTTTTAGTTCATTGAAGGATATATGTCTGCGTTTGCCTCCGAAGGCTTCAATTAAAATTTGTTTTGGTAGCAAAAGTTCGGAAGCAAACATATTGCATGCGGCTTCCTTATTCAAACTGGTTGGAGATATGCTGAGCAGCAAGTGTCCCAGTTCATGGGCTAAAGAGAAGCGTTTTCGTTCAACCACAAATAATTTGTTGAGTACAATTACGGGATATTTATTATTTACGAAAGTGGCTAGTCCGTCAAATTTATTTTCTTTCTCTTCGATTTCAATTATAATAATTCCATGATCCTCAAAAAGCTGAATCATATCGTGGATTGGAGACAGTCCCATGTTCCATTCGTTCCTGATAATCTGAGCAGCTTTTATGATATCTCCATTTAAGGATATATTTAAATCCCGGATCGGGTTTTCAAATTTTTTGTCAATCGAAAGGATATTTTCAAGGTATAGAAAATTCTCCAACTTGTTTTTAATGCTTTCCTTTAATGCATTCTGTTTCTTAATTGAAAAAGATGCTTTCTTACGAAAGTTGATCTCTCCCAGCTCCACCCGGTTCTGACTAAAGAAATAATCAACTTTAATAGAGAATAATTGAGCTAATTTGATGATTTTATGGCTATTAGGAAGCGATAACCCTTTTTCATATTTACTTATCATTTGCTTCGAAACGCCCATAGCGTCAGCTACTTCCTGCATCGATAATCCGTTTAGGATTCGGGCACTTTTTATTCGTTGGGCAACAATTTGGTTCATAGTAACAATTTGGTTGACAAATTCGCACAAAGATAATAAAAAGTCAACCAAATATCAAATAAATGATGCCCTGGCTTCTAAGTAAAACGTCTTCATTATTATAAGCTATAAAAAGCTTGTGCTGAATTTAATCCACAGGGCATTTTTTGCTAAAATACCTGCCTTTCATATTTAAAGCAACCCGCACCAATAAAATCAATACAGGGACTTCAACCAACGGGCCAATTACTGCAGCAAAAGCCTGACCCGAATTGATGCCGAAGACTGCTATAGCAACAGCAATGGCCAGTTCAAAATTGTTGCTGGCTGCCGTAAATGAGAGTGTTGTGGTTTTGGCATAATCCGTGCCTATCTTTTTGCTGATGAAAAAGCTGACGAAAAACATCAACACAAAATAAATGACTAAAGGAATCGCTACTCGGACTACATCCAACGGCAAGCTGACGATATAATCGCCTTTGAGCGAGAACATCACAAGTATCGTAAACAGTAAGGCAATGAGTGTAATTGGGCTGATTTTTGGAATAAATACGTTTTGATACCACTCTTTGCTTTTGAATTTGAGCAAGATGAAGCGGGTCAGCATCCCGGCAAGGAAAGGGATACCTAGGTAGATAAAAACGCTTTCCGCGATTTGTGCCATACTGATATCTACTTTAACGCCTTTTATTCCAAATACTTCGGGTAAAACAGTAATGAAGACCCAGGCATATACAGAGAAAAATAAAACCTGAAAAATACTGTTGAATGCCACAAGCCCGGCAGCGTATTCCGTATCGCCTTCGGCCAGGTCGTTCCAAACGATCACCATGGCAATACAGCGCGCCAAACCGATCAGGATTAGGCCAATCATGTATTCCGGGAGGTCGTAGAGGAACAATATTGCAAGGAAGAACATGAGTATAGGCCCGATGAGCCAGTTCTGCACCAAGGACAGCAGAAGCACTTTAGGGTTTCTGAAAACTTTTCCAAGTTCTTCATATTTCACCTTGGCCAATGGGGGGTACATCATCAGGATAAGCCCAATGGCCAAGGGAATATTCGTCGTGCCAGAACTCATGCTGTTCCAGAATTCAGCAGTTGAAGGCACAAAATATCCCAAACCAACGCCAACAATCATGGCCAGGAAAATCCACAGGGTGAGGTAGCGGTCTAAGAAACCAAGTTTTTTCATTAGGCTGTTTTTATCTTTTCCTGATAAAATTTATAAAAAGCTTCCTTAATTCCATCACGGACACGATAAAATTCGTTCATGATAAATTCATCACTGCCAACGGCTTCCGAAGGGTCATCAAAACCTATATGCAAGCGGGTTTTTACTTTCCCGATAAAAGCCGGACAGCTTTCGTTTGCCCCGCCACAAACAGTGATCACATAATCCCATTCTTCGTTGAGGTATTCATCAACAAGTGTTGGTGTATGTTGGCTGATGTCGATGCCAATTTCCTGCATAACCTGAACCGCTTTTGGGTTGACCCTTGGCCCGGGTTCAGTGCCGGCTGAGCGTACCGTAAGATCTTTGTCAAATGATTGCAGAAAACCGTGTGCCATTTGGCTCCGGCATGAGTTTCCGGTGCAAAGAATTAAAACTTTCATCCTTTTGGTATTAATGTTTTGTACTATAAATCAATAGATTAGAAATAAAACAGTTTTCTTATTCTATTGTTCGCAAAATACCGAAATGATTTTGAAAGAAGGGTTAAGTTAATGTTAAGAAAATTGGTTTTCATTTATCCTGAATAATTCACAAACCATTCTATTACGAACGCAAACCGCTTCAACAGAAAGGAATGCTCTGTTTCCGGTACTCAAAATAGCTACGGCTATTCCTGCGTGCCGAAAACCTGTGCTCCCTTTCTCTTATTGCGTTTTGCATTTGGTCACTGAGCATGTCGAATGTGCTCATGACGAAGATTTATGAATTAATCAGGTTATAAGATGATTATTCCTTTTTGCTAAAGTATTGAAAAATAGGAGATAATTTCTGTTTCAGGGAAATTTACTGAACTGTAGTTTTGCTTTTTTTAAAATTATTGAATTCACAGTCAAAGGATTTATTGCCTGATAAATGGATGTTTTGTAGAATATAAAACAGGATAAAAAAAGCCTGCCGCTAATAACGGCAGGCTTTCTGTTGCCCGACCAGGGTTCGAACCTGGACTCTTCTGATTCAGAGTCAGACGTGTTGCCAATTACACCATCGGGCAAAACTGTGAATCAGGCTGCAAAAATATAGAATTTTTATATGCAGCCAAAAAATTTGGCAAAAAAAATTCAAAAAACTTTCTGTAATGCCCGCGCAGCCTACTTTTTTGCATCTTCCGAAGGAAGGTTACGCATAATGTAGCCGCTGTAATCTTTCAGAGCCGGTTTGTAATCTTCATCAAACAAATGGCTGGAAATCACGAAATCAGCGGTTGAGCGGTTCATTGCAGTAACAACATTGTAGAGCACACATATGCGCAGCAAAGCTTTCACATCCACGTCATGCGGTTGTGCCGACATGGGGTCCCAAAAAAAGATCAGCGCATCAATTTTGCCTTCCGATATCATGGCGCCGAGCTGCTGATCGCCCCCCAGAGGGCCGGATTTTAGTCGGGTTATGGTGATTTTCGTGTCTGTTTCGGACTTTTCCATATCCTCCTGCACCAGTTTTCCGGTAGTTCCGGTGCAAATCAGGTGGTGCCCAATAAGTTTTTCACGATTGTATGCTACCCAATCCAAAAGATCTGCTTTTCGGTTATCGTGTGCTACCAGTCCAATATTTTTCTTGCGCTTCATATTCTCCCTTTCTGAATCAATTTATTGATTTTCATATTGCTCGGTATCGGTGCTTATAAAATCGAGATGAACACCCACTTGGGCAAACATTTGCTCCGATTCTGCCCCCGCATGATATTTCTTTTCACAAACCACGCGCTTGATTCCGCAGTTAATAATCAGCATGGCACAGGTGCGGCAGGGCGTCATTTTGCAATACAAAGTTGCCCCTTCCAGAGCAATACCAAGGCGTGCTGCCTGGCAGATCGCGTTTTGCTCTGCATGTACGGTACGCACGCAGTGATTGCTGATATGGCCATCCTCATGTACCATTTTTTTGAAAAGATGGCCCACATCATCGCAATGGGGCAGGCCACGGGGAGAGCCCACATAGCCGGTAACCAAAATTTGCTTATCGCGGGCTATCACACATCCGCTCCGTCCACGGTCGCAGGTAGCGCGTTTGGCAATTGTGCGACTGACTTCCATAAAATATTCGTCCCAGGTTGGGCGTACATAACCTGATTTTTTTTCTTCGGGCATTGGAAAAATTTTTTGGTTAAACGGAATGAATGGCGGCGGAGATTTCTTTGAGCAGGCCCGGGTCTTTTTCCAGGGCATTGCCCACAACAATCAAATCAGATCCGGCTTTTCGGATGCGGGCCGCTTCCTCTGCCGAGCGGATGCCTCCTCCGGTAATAATCGGGATGCGGACGTTTTCGCGGACTGCGGAAATCATTTCGCTGGTGAGTGCGCGCTCGGCACCGCTTCCGGTATCCATATAAATGGTTTTTAGTCCCAGCATTTCACCGGCCATAGCAGTTGTGGCTGCAATATCGGGTTTATCGTAAGGCAAAGGCATGGAGCTGCTCATATAACTGGCCGTGGTAGGTTTGCCGCCATCAACAATCATATAGCCTGTGGCAATGCTTTCCAGGCCGCTTTTCCTGATGTAGGGCGCACTGATAACCTGCCGGCCGATGAGCATCTCGGCATTACGGCCTGATATCAGGCTTAAAAACAAAATTGCATCGGCTTCAGGACAAACCTGCATTTGGTCGCCAGGGAAAAGAACCACCGGTATATCCGTTTTTTCTTTTAGCGAATGAATGGTTTGCTCCATCAGGGTACTGCTCAGCAGGCTGCCTCCCACAAAAAAGTAGTCAATACTGCTGTTCTGCGAAAGCGCTACAAGCTCGTCCAGCTCTTTGACTCCGGCTTTGTCCGGATCAATAAGAACGGCAAATTGCCCCTGCTCACCGGCTTGTTTCTTACATATGCTTGAATAAACACCCATAAAACTACTTTCAGCCCACAATATTAGCAAATTTTTCGCATACCAACTTGTGGTTAATGTAAATTCTTTACGCATTTAAACCCTTGTGTGGCAGTTCTGCCCAAGCCCATGAATAACGCAAAAAACGAAATATCAGCAGAGTAGGTTTTTGCTTTTTGTTTTTCGTATTTTTGTGCCATAAACCGCGTGCCTGATGGTCTGTTTATATCAAAAGACGAATAAGGCCAAAAAATTTTGACTATGGAAATGCTGAGTGTTTTATTAGGCTGGTTCGGCAGCACCGAGATAATCATAATACTGGTCATTGTATTGCTGCTTTTTGGTGGCCGCAAAATTCCCGAATTAATGAAAGGATTGGGAAAAGGAGTACGTAGCTTTAAGGATGGAATTGAAAATCCGGAAGAAGAGGAGAAGGACAATAAAAAATAATTATGTCCGGCACGGCTGTTCGTGATTTCGCTGGCAATAAGTGGCCAAAAGACGATCCTTATGGTCTGCCTCAGAAGCTTGAGGATTACCAAAGCCGCATCAGGAAGCATTTTGGTCTGAATGCATATATTGAGCTTTTTGATGAAGCCCGCAAAGATGCTGCGCAAATTCAAGAAAAAATTAATTTCAAAAAGGCCGGACTGCTGGCCGGTATGATCATTGGCCTGAAAGACAATATCGCTTATCAGGATCATCTGCTTACTGCATCATCATCAATTTTACAGAATTACCGGTCGCCTTTCAGCGCCAGTCTGACTGAACGTCTTTTAGCTGAAGATGCGCTCATCATTGGCAGGCATAATTGTGGCGAATTTGCGATGGGAAGTGACAGCTCCAATTCATTTTACGGTCCGGTACTCAATCCTCATAATACTGAATTTGATTGTGGCGGATCTTCAAGTGGTTCGGCGGCGGCTGTTGCAGCAGGCTTATGTGATGTGGCTATTGGCACGGATACCGGTGGCTCTGTGCGGCAGCCGGCAAGCTACTGCGGTATTTTTGCCCTCAAGCCCACTTATGGCCGGATTTCACGTTATGGAATTATAGAGCATGCCGGCAGTTTTGATCAGGCAGGCATCTTATCTGCACATCCGGATGATATCGCCAAAGTGCTGCACGTCATCTCAGGGGCCGATGGAAAAGATGCAACAGCATCAGCACATCCTAAACCGGAATTCAATTTAAAACCATTTACGAAGCATGCCAATATCTTGGTATATAATAATTTGTTGCAACTGCCGGGCGTTCATAAAGAGGTCAAGGATGCTTTTTGTGCTTTCGTTAGAAAACTGGAAAAATCGGGACATAAAATCCATTTTGAAGATTTCAAGCAAACACAGGAAATGCTTTCGGCATATCAGGTTTTGACATCCGTGGAGGCAGCATCCAACCTGGCGCGTTATGATGGGATTTTATATGGAAACCAGCAATATGATGAAAGCGGAAAGGCGAATATCTGCCAAACAAGGAGCAAGGGGTTTGGACTGCTTGTAAAACAGAAAATCATGCTTGGAACCCATATTGCAGAAAAACAGCCTGACTTGCTTCATGCTGCGGCATCTTACAGGAAGTCTCTGCGGGATTCGACAATGCATCAATTCGAAAAGATGGATTTTATCCTCAGCCCAACAACTCCTGCACCGGCCTTTCGTATTGGGAGCCTGCCTTCTTACGATGATATGTTTCTGCTTGATTTGTTCCTCATACAGGCAAACCTCTGTGGTATTCCGGCCCTGAGCTTTCCCGCCGGAAAATCGAAAAACGGCCTTCCATTTGGCTTTCAGCTTATGGCTGCCGATTTTCAGGAAGAAAAGCTGATGTCTTTTGTTAATGACTATTGCAATTTATAGAGCTATTTCATTGTTTTCCTTATTTTTGCCCCTTAAGTACCCGGTTTTGTCCGGTGATTGTTGACGACCAACATTTAAAAATAATTCAAATTAACGTCTATGAAAAAAACTGTATTGATGGCCCTGTTTACTGCTCTTATGTTGAGCGCAGTGCCAAAAATCCACGCATGTACCAATTATCTGATTACCAAAGGCGCTTCAACCGATGGAAGTACCATGGTAAGCTATGCTGCTGACAGCCACCTGCTTTATGGTGAGCTTTATCATTGGCCTGCAGCGGTTTATCCCGAAGGAGCCATGCTCGACATTTACGAATGGGATACCGGAAAATATCTTGGTAAAATCAAGCAGGCAAAAGAAACCTACAATGTTGTGGGCAATATGAACCAGTTTCAGGTAGCTATTGGTGAAACAACCTATGGTGGCCGTTCGGAGCTCCGCGATACGACAGGAATTATGGATTACGGCAGCTTGATTTACGTTACACTTCAGCGCGCCAAAACTGCTCGTGAAGCCATTAAAATTATGACCGATCTGGTTGCAGAATATGGTTACTACAGCTCCGGCGAATCCTTCTCAATCGCCGACCCGAACGAGGTTTGGATTATGGAGATGATCAGCAAGGGGCCAAAAGAAAAAGGTGCCGTTTGGGTTGCCCGCAAAATTCCTGATGGCTATGTTTCAGGACATGCAAACCAGGCACGGATTACTACTTTCCCGCTGAACAACAACAAAAGCTCAATGAGCAGCGAGCATATGGAAGATGTTTTCAATTCAGGAATTTCCACTGTTTATGCAAAAGATGTGGTTTCTTTTGCACGCGATATGGGCTGGTTTGATGGAAATGATGAAGATTTCAGTTTCTCCGACACTTATGCCCCTGTTGATTTTGGAGGAGCACGTTTTTGCGAAATCCGCGTTTGGACCATGTTCAATCAGGTTGCCGACAATATGGATCAGTACTGGGAATATGTAAAAGGAAATATCGAGCACGAAAAGAAATTTGCCGATGGCCGCAAAAACAAAAACGGATATGCGACCAACCGCATGCCGCTTTGGGTGAAGCCTAACCGCAAAATCAGTGTACAGGATATGATGCATTTTATGCGCGACCATCTCGAAAATACTGAGCTGGACATGAGCCAGGATGTGGGTGCAGGTCCATTTCAGGTGCCTTACCGCTGGCGTCCGCTTACCTGGAAAGTTGATGATGTAAGCTATTGCAACGAGCGTGCAACGGCAACGCAACAAACCGGATTCGTTTTTGTAAGCCAATCGCGTAGCTGGCTGCCCAACGAAATAGGTGGCGTATTTTGGTTTGGTGTTGATGATGCTTCCAGTGCTGTTTTTGCGCCTATGTACAGCAGTATTACACAGGTGCCTCATTCTTATGCCGTGGGCAATGGCGCTATTATGGAATGGTCTGATGATGCCGCTTTCTGGGTGTTTAACCAGGTAACGAACCTTGCATACACGCGCTACAATACAATCCATCCTGAGGTTGCTGCAAAGCAAAAAACGTTTGAAGGCAATTTTGTGAAGTTCCAACCCGCAGTTGATGCCGGCGCAAAAGCCCTTTATGAGCAAAGCCCCGAACTGGCTGTAGAATACCTGACCAATTACTCATGCACAGAGGGCGATAAGCTGGTAACCGATTGGAAGAAGTTTTACGAATATCTGTTTATGAAGTATATGGATGGCAATGTTAAGGAAGCCCGTCCGGTGCCGGAAGGATACAAATATGTAACTCCAAAACTGGAACAACCCGGTTATGGCGAAGATTTTTATCGCCTCATTATCGAAAAAACCGGCGAGCAGTTTAAAGTTAAAGGAGCTGCCCATTAAAGGATTGATTGGCAAAGGCCAATTTGCAAAAAATATATTGATAAAATGCCTGTGGGAAACCATGGGCATTTTTTTGGGCCAACTTCACGTTTCCTGTGTAGAATGTTCGAAAAAATAACGCTGAGATCGGACATTATGGACAAAAACTAACTAGAGTTCGTCTATAAAGTCCAACTTCTGCGTTGTTGCTCAAAATCCAAATCCTCAAATACTTGAGTATTATCCGGTTTGGATTTTTCACACGCCTTGAATTTGAACTTTATAGAGCAAACTCTCGACTCTATGGACAAACACTAACTAGAGTTCGTCTATAAAGGCGGGTTTCTGATTCAGAATGTTCGAGGTCGAGGCATTTCATTTGCTGGAAACGAGGAGTTTACTGGAGTAAATGACTGTTTCCAGCAAATGAAATAACGCTGAGATCGGACATTATGGACAGAAACTAACTAATTGAAGAAGCTTTGAGTCCCATCCCTTTTATAATCCTCCTTAACCATATATTCAGCATCGAGCTGAACTGCTTTTTCGATAGAAATATTGTTCTGCCGGGCTTTCTTTTGAACCGATTCAATCCATTCGGGCGTGGAATAAATCTTCTCCATATATGCATTGACATTTAAATAGTAATCAAGCAGTTGGTCGAGATATTTTGGATTTTTAACCAGCAGGTCGCGGTCGGGCTCAAAGCATAAATAATCTTTTTCGTTGTCAATGGCTTTTTTAATTTCCACATCTACCATATAAATGGCGTCAGCCTTGATTGCTTCATCGATAGATATATTATTGCTGGCCGCTTTTTTCTTGATGCTCTCTAACCAATTGTTATCATTTCGGATTTTATTCTCATAATCGGAAATTTTGTTTTTCCTGATGAAATCTCTTTCATATTTATGGAGCCCCGCAGCAATATCCAGAAGCGCCTCACTTACTTCGGCGTTTTTATTGCTGGCATACTTATCTATTTTTGACCAGAGCTCTTCGGAATTATTTATTGCCGCGACAAACTGGTTTAACCTTTTGTTCTTTATGAACATATCATAATAGAGCTGATCTTCAAAGCCAAATGGGAACCGATATAGATTTGCGTCTGTTGATAAAAGGACTACAATGTCAGATTTAAGGACTTCCCGGGTGATATTAACGTCTTTTACGTATGTTTCGCCATTCGATTTTCCGGAGAACACCTGTTGGTTGTAATACCAAAACTGGCTGCCGTTAAACGCCTTGTTTTTATTCATTACTTCCTTAAACAGATAATTAAAATAGCTATCTGCAACGGTTAAAATCCGGATAGAATCATCAGGAGAGCTTTGTGTGAAATTGTATTGAGGATAGGCCATCTCAAAATCGCTGTTCTTATACAGAAGGTTCATTGCCAGTTCAATATCTGTGTCTCTCCCTCTGGCTTGCTGATCTGTTTCTATGTTTTTCAAATCTATACCGGGCGTGTAGCCATTGTGTTGCCCTTGCAAAAATGTCAATAGTGAATCTAATGCCAAATACTCACCATACTGACTCCAATGGATCCCGTTTTTTGGAAATAAGGGATGTGCTGCATCATCTTTCATGTTCAGAAACCACTCCTGAAAATCCAGATGCAATACATCACTATTGTCCAGCTCTTTTTTAAATACTTCGTAATTTGTGGTTGATTTGTTTTTCGCTTGATATTTGCCCGGAATATGATCAGGGAAAAATGTGCCTTTTCCGGGGGCGAGGACAACCAACAAAGGAATGCCTTTCTTTTTCAAAGAATCGCTTAATAATTCAATTCGTTCAACCCTTTGCCGTATTTTTTCTTCTCCAATGAAATCTGTTCCCAAGAGCGCATCAATATAGACTTTTTCATATAAAAAGTTTTCTTTTCCGATTAATACTCCATTTGCCCGGGCCTGGTTAAAAACAGAATAATACAACTGATTATATAGCCGGATCATAAAACTTTGAAAGCCTATATTCTGATCAATATATTTTTGTATTTGTTCTTGATATGATCCTGAAAACCAGCTATTTTTATTTAATTCCGGTTTAACCGCATCATCATAAGAGCCCCAAATTCTATTCGTTTTAATTAGCCCGGTGTTTTGTTGTACCATGGGTGCTGCGAGGAGCAAGATGACTAAACTGAACAATACTCCTTTAATCCTGATATGATTTTTTTGATCTTGCATTTTTAAAACCTAAAGTAAATAAATGGATTAAAATCAGAAGCCACTATTGAACTTGCAGAAAACAGTAATAGCAAGGCAGAAATTAACATGAAGATATAATGTTGCCTCAGCCTGTACTGGTCTTTAAAGAAGATAAACTGCTCGATTTTTTTGCCTTTGTCGAAACTCACAAAAAAGGAAAAGAATACCGCAAGAGCCAACATAATTCCAAAGGCGGGTATTGTGTTGATTTCCTGAGCAGCTTCAAATGAGAACATCTTCTTAAAATATACCTTCATTTGGCCCATATCCTCTATTCGGAAAATCACCCAACCGATTATGGTTATAAAAAAGGTGAATATGGTTGCGAAAATTCGACCGGACTTCTGCAGCACTTTGAGTAAAAACAGGCGGTCTAAGATCAGGAAGAATCCATGAAAAGCACCCCAGGCAACAAAATTCCACGATGCACCGTGCCACAATCCGGAAAGCAAAAACACAAACCATAAATTGAAATATAAGCGGCGTTTTGTTTTAACACGACTGCCTCCTAAAGGAATATACAGGTAGTCACGCATAAAGCCACCCAGCGTCATATGCCATCTGCGCCAAAATTCACTAATACTTTGCGAGATATATGGAGAGTTAAAATTTTCAGGAAATTTAAACCCAAACATTTTACCTAAACCGATCGCCATATCTGAATACCCTGAAAAATCAAAATAAATCTGGAACGTATATGCCAATATTCCGACCCACGCATTAACGGAAGACAAGTCGGCATAATTGCTGTTCAATATCAAATCAGCCTGCTCTGCCATTACATTGGCCACCAATACTTTTTTTGCCAATCCAATTACAAAACGGTAAAATCCTTGTAATTTATCTTCCAAAGCCTCTTTCCGGTCTGTAATTTGATCCGCTATCGAGTTAAATCGTACAATGGGGCCGGCAATCATTTGCGGGAAAGACATAATGTACAGCAGGTAATCTGTGACCTTGTTGAGCGGGCTGTGTATTTTGCGGTACACATCAATGGAATACGTTAAGGTTTGGAAAGTATAAAATGAAATCCCGATAGGAAGCGCAACAGCAGTCCAGGCAACTTCAGTGAACCCTAATGAATTCAGGAGGCTGTTGACATTCTCAACAAAGAAATTTGCGTACTTGAAAAATGCCAGTAAACCAAGGTTTATGGTTATCGATGATGCAAGAAACAGTCTTCTGTATAAAAGTTTCCTGGATTTGTATAGCATTTTTACAATGTAAAAATCTAAAATTGTTGAGCCCAAAATGACAAACAAAAACTTTGGAGCGCCCCAGCTATAAAAAAATATGCTTGCCGCCAATAAAACATAGTTTTTAAGGAACCTTGGCACAAGGTGATATATGATTAACAAGCTTGGAAGGAAGTACAATAAAAAAATACTACTGCTAAATACCATGTTGTAATTTTATTTCATTGAAACAGTGGGCAAAAGTATTATTTCATTTGATATCCTACAATACTGGGCGCCCGGCTTTGTTCATAAATTTTCGCTACTAACTCAAGCGAGAGGCCCGGCAACTTAATTCAAAACGCAATGAGGGATTTGGGGCAGCAATTTTTTTTGATGTCAAGAAATAGTTTTGGCAGCTTGAACCTACAAAAAGCAAAAAATCCTTTTTATTAAAGCGGCTTGCGTACTGAACAGAGATTTTTAATGAGTATTCGGCTGATAGGCTATTGGGTAAAATTGTATCTTTATTGGCCAAAAGCAACTCTTATGATCAGGATTTTTATCAGCTTAATTATCAGTGTTTTATATCTAAGTTCCCCGATATTTCCGTGTACTAATTTCATTGTAACCAAGGGCGCTTCTGCCGATGGCAGTACTTTTTTGGTTTATACCAATGATGGCGAATGGCTTTTTAAGCCCCAGGTTTATCCCGCTATGGATCATCAGCCCGGCGACAGCGCATATTTCCCGACCCGCACCGGATTGGAAACGGCCGTTGCGCAGCCTGCACACACCTATGCTGTTTTGGGTTTTCAGATGAACGAACATCAGGTGGCCATTGGAGAAACAACATTTACAGGAAGGGAAGAGCTTTGGAACCACGGCAAAGGTTTGGAATACTGGCATTTGATGACGCTGGTGCTCCAAAGGGCCAAAACTGCCCGTGAAGGTGTGGATGTCCTTACTTCCCTGGCAGAAACATACGGTTATTGCAGCGAAGGCGAATCATTTAGTATTATTGATCCCGATGAAGCCTGGATTGTGGAAATGATTGGCCGCGGAGAAGAAAGCATCAGGCCAATTTGGGTGGCAGGCCGCATCCCGGACGGAATGATTTCTGCACATGCAAATATGGCGCGTATCGGTACTTTTCCAATGGATGATCCGGAAAACTGCCTTTATAGCGAGGACATCATTGATTTTGCCATTGAAAAAGGATACTACAATCCCAAAACCGATGGTGCATTTGCATTCAATACGGCTTATTGCCCGCCCTCACCCGACCGTTTGCGCTATTGTGAAGGACGCGTGTGGAGTTTGTTTCGGCGTTCTGCACCTTCTTTGGAATTAAAGCCGGATTATTTTCAAGGCGTGCAGGGAGCTGAAAGATATCCACTTTGGATCAAGCCTGATGAAAAACTGAGCATTAAGGATGTCAGCCTTTTGGTGCGCGATCATTTCGAGGGCACCGAATTTGATATGACCAAGGGCATTGCAGCCGGTCCGTTTGGCTCGCCCAACTACTGGCGCCCCTTAAACTGGGATGCGGATTCCGTAAGTTGCGCCTGGGGAAGGCCCGTCAGTTCATACAATACAGCTTTTTCTTTTATTGCACAGGCGCGTTCTTTCCTGCCCGACGAAATTGGCGGCATTTGCTGGTTTGGGGTTGATGACACCTATTACACCTGCTACGTGCCCATTTATTGCAATAACCTGAGCGTGCCCACGCCATTCACTATTGGCGACATCAATAAGTTTAACTGGGAGTCGATGTGGTGGGCATTTAATTTTGTTTCCAATTTCAGTAACCTGAAATACAGCTATATGATCCGGGATATCCAAAAAGTGCAGTATCGGCTTGAAGATGAATTCTTTGCAAAGCAGGACAGTGTAGAAAAATCCCTGATGAAATACAATAAAATCGGCCGCATCCAAAAACTAACGGAATACTCTGAAAAGGCCGGAATAAACGTGCATAAGGAATGGAAAGAGCTGGGCGCATACCTGATAATGAAATATAATGATGGCTACATCAAAGACAAGGATACGCCAATGCATGCACCGGGATATCCCACCGAATGGTACCAAAAGATGTATCAACTTGAAGGCGAAAAATACAAAATACCAGATTGGAACGAAGAAAATAAAATAGAGATTTTGCCCTACTAAATTGGCTTTAAGCCGATACTGTTTATATTTGCACAATATTATCAGGTTCTTAGGAGTTAATACCACGAAATTTGAAAAGATTATTTTATTATGGCAGAAGCTAAAAATGCTGTAGAAGGCAAGCAAAAGAAAAAAAATAATATCCTGTGGATTGTGTTGATTATCATCTTATTGGTAGTTGCAGGCATTGCAATTTGGAAAATGATGGGCATACAATCGGAATATGATCAACTGGCGCAGGAAAAAGAAAAACAGCGCATGGTGCTGACAACCGAGCTGGATTCCATGGTGAAAGAGCACAACGCCATAAAAGTTGAGTATGGCGAACTGGCCGATTCTTTGGCTGTGAAAGATAGTGTCATCCAGGCAAATGCCAAGGAAATCAAGCAACTGCTCAATACAAAATGGGAATATTATAAAGTAAAGAAGAAACTCGACCGCCTGCGGAATATTACCCAGGGTTATCTGCACCAGATGGACAGCCTTTACCGTGAAAATGCTGAGCTGAAAGCAGAAAACACGGAAATGAAGCAAACCATTGAGCGCGTTGAAAAGAAGTCGCGCAAGCTGGAAAAGCAGCAAAAAGAAATTGAAGAAAAAATTGAGCAAGTGGCCATGTTGCCCGCCTACGATATCATTAACGAAACAATGCGCATAAAAGGCTCCGGAACCGAGCGTGAAACAGATAAAGCCCGCCGGGTAGAAAAAATTAAGGTTTGTTTCAACCTGCAGCCTAACCCGCTAGTGGAAAACGGAAACAAAAATGTTTATGTGCGTATTTCCCGCCCCGATGGCAGCGTGCTTTTTAAAGATAAAAGCGATGAATATTCATTCGAATATCAAGGGCAGAAGCTTCAGTGGAGCATGAAGAAAACATTCAAGTATTCCGGCCAGGAAGAAAAAATGTGCCTCGAATGGACAAAATTATTTAGTGACGACAAATTTGAACCCGGCAACTATTCCGTTGACATTTATGTTGATGGGCAGAAATCCGGGAGCTCCGTTTTCTTCCTGAAATAATATTATAACTGATAAAAAAGAGGGGGGATTTTTTAATTTCCCCTCTTTTTTTTGCAGGACAAAGCTTTGTTTTTTTTCTACTTTTGGTGAAAATTTTAGGTATATGTCGAAATTCTATAAACTACTTTGCTTTTTTCTCGTACTGCTCATTTTTTCTGCCTGCTCCAATAAGCCAAAAAATATCATCTCAGGTTTTGATGCGATTACCAATTTCGGGGAAAGCGATACGGTTTCCCTGCTAATTGATCTGGATCAAGTAGTGCTCAATGGAATTCAGATACCTTCAGCCCGTCAAAGCAGCGATAATGGCTTTGTATTTCGTTTCGACATAAACGCAAAACATCCCGAAAAATATTTTTACAAGATCTATTATCAAAACGAATCCTATAAATTTCCTGAAACAAAAGGAAATGGCATGCACCCTTATTGCTCCGAGAATTTTTATGGAAGCTGGGAAGAAGTTGCTGTTGGATTTAAACCGGTTCAGGGGCAGTCTGTTACGGATACTTATCGCATAGTGGGCAATCCACGCGATGAGAAAAAGTTTTATGGCGGCAATATGCAGGCAATTAGCTTTGATGAAGCGTCTATAAACCAGACTAAACAATCAATTAAAAATACGCCTGAATGGTTCGAGTCAATCAAAAAGAAAGCACAAGCTTCCAATAAAACCATTGATCAGCAAGTGTTTCTGGATGCTGTTTGGATTATCAACGATAAGGTAAACCATGGTGATTTTAACCACCGCTGGAAAAGAAACCCCCGCGTGGGTTGCTACAATTTTATGCTGGTTGTGGCCAGTGAAAAAGCGCTTTCCCAATTGCCCGGATTCGTCACAAATATCGGAAAAACAAACGATTCCGGAGCTTTTATCAACCCGTTTTATTATTTCAAATACGGTGAAGGGGCTTCGCTCGATGGTGTTTTTACTTCTGTTTCACACAGGGTGCTGAAAACCTCCGCACGTATCGATCCCATGCAGGGCATTTATATTAACCCGGCTGCTCAGCGCGATGAAAATATTGATAAATCATATCTCAATGCGCATTGCAATGATGATCAGGAACTCTATAAAAATGCGCTTTTTGAGCAGTTTTCTCATGCTATAAACCGCCATTATCAGCTTAGGAATATCCCCGAAGCTCATGATGTGCTTCATGATCCTTATACACAGGATGCGTTTTTTGGCGCGATGGAAAAATATGATTCTTCCCAATTGATCACAGACCACACCTACAATAGCGAGTGCCCTTGCAAAACCGTGAAACTGGATACTCTGGCAGATGCAATTATCCTCGAAAATCCGGGAAATCCCGATCCAAATAATTTGCGGAAAGAAAATGTAGGTGTAAAAACACGCGTTGGTTTTACTTATGGGAAATACCGGGGAAAAATCAAATTTCCGAAACTGCTGAATAAAGAAAATGTTTGGAATGGATTAACCAATGCTTTTTGGATGATCTATCAGGAAGGCCCGCAGTGGAATATGCGCCGTGCAGCCGAACGCGATGGTTATATCCAAAAAAATGATGGCGGTGAGGAGTCGCTGAACCGAAAGCACAAACAGTTGGCTTATTCCGAGATTGATATTGAAATTGTTAAAACTTCCCCTTTTTGGAACGGTACAGATTTTCGGGCGAATGACGGTCGCAATTCACACGATCTAATGTTTTGTTGTACAAACTGGGATCTGGCCAACCAGGATCCGAAAAATTTCTTTAAAGGTGTTTCGGATGTTGAATATCAGGGCAAATCCTATACACTGCACCGCTGGACAGATTATTATAAAGCCGTTACATCCAAATATCCGATGGATAATGAAGAACTTTTTGGCGGCGATTATTTCTATTATGAAATCGAATGGAAGCCCACGGAAATTATCTGGCGTGCCGGGCCATCACCCGATAAGATGCAAATCTGTGGTTATATGAACGATGAGGTCACGTCCATCCCCAATAACCAGATGGTTTGTGTTATTACACAGGAATTTCACTATGCGGAATGGTGGCCTTTCCAGCCTTTCTCCCAAAACTGGGTGCCTTATCCCAAAAATCCCATCGAAGGGAAAGTTTATGAAATTGTTGTTGAATAAGGCTCCAAAAATTTAATCCCGAACAAAATGGTATTCAGCAGCATCATTTTTATACTTTACTTCCTGCCATTGTTTTTACTGGCATACTACCTCACGCCCAAGAAAGCGCGGAACTACACCTTGCTGGCGTTCAGTATTTTGTTTTATGCCTGGGGCGCACCCTGGTTTGTTCTTTTCCTGCTTTCCTCCACCATCATCAATTTTTATGTAATCCGTGCCATGGACAGTTCGCGTCAGGTTTTGTGGCGAAAGCTCTTTCTCGGCATCTCCGTGGCCATCAACCTGGGCCTGCTCCTGTATTTTAAATACGCCAACTTTTTCATGGAGAACGTCAACTACGTCCGTGGCTGGGTGCATCTTGATCCTTTGGTGTGGAACTATATCCTGCTGCCAATCGGGATTTCTTTTTTCTCGTTCCAGTCGATTACCTACTCCATGGATGTGTACCGGAAAATCCATAAACCGCTGCGCAACCCCTTCAACTATATGCTTTATATCATGATGTTCCCGCAGATGATTGCCGGGCCTATTGTGCGCTATAAAGACATCGCCGATCAAATCACCGGAAGGAAAGAGCGCTGGGACGAGTTTTTGAACGGTTTTTACAGGTTCTGTCTCGGATTGGCCAAGAAGGTGCTTATTGCCGATGTAATCGCCGTTGAAGTGGATAAAATCCTTGCGTCCAACTATGCCACAATGGATTCTTCCACAGCATGGATCGGTATTGTGGGCTATACTTTCCAGCTTTATTTCGATTTCAGCGGCTATTCTGATATGGCCATTGGTATCGGGCGTATGATCGGCTTTAAATTTCCCGAAAACTTCGATAATCCCTACGTAGCAAGAAGCGTTTCAGAATTCTGGCGGCGGTGGCATATCACTTTCAGCGTTTTTATGCGCAATTACTTGTACTATCCTTTGGGAGGAAGCCGCGTAAAAACCAAACGCAGGCTGTACTTTAACCTCTGGTTTGTGTTTCTGCTTTCAGGCTTATGGCACGGAGCCAGCTGGAATTTTGTGATCTACGGTGCATTCCACGGCTTTTTCCTGGTGCTTGAACGCTTGTTTTTGCTGAAGGTATGGGAGAAAATCGGGAAAATCAGCATCTTGTTCACCTTTTTGATCATTGTAATGGCACGCGTATTTTTCCGAATAGAAGAATACGATCAGGCGGTCAGTTTCCTTGGTGCCCTTTATTCTTTTGATTTTCAATCGGTATCTATGGCCGCCAATCCGCATTTTTATACCATGATGTTTGTAGCAGCCTTTTTCTCCTTCTTTACGCTATCCAAAATTGGCTTGAAATTGCAGGATTTTTTCTATTTCACAAATTACAACAACAAACAGCATATAGGTTTATGGGTGCTTTCGGTTGTGTTTTTGGTGTTGTGTGTGGCCTCACTTACGGGTTTGGGCTTTAGTCCGTTTATCTATTTCAGGTTTTAAATTATGAAATCAAATAAACTACATATCACTTTGGTTGTATTGACGGCGCTGTTGTTGATATTGCCATTGTTTCAGCAGATATTCAAACCGTTTAAGATCAACGAACTCAACGGGGTGACCAAGGTGCAGGAACTGCCCAAATTTGCCGCTGCAGATTGGATTGATTCGGAATTTCAGCCGCGCTTCCATCAGTATTTGCTGGAAAACTATGGTTTCCGTGAAGATGCAATAAGGCTTTACAATCAGATACGTTTTTCTATTTTCGGGCTTTCAAGCAATATTAACGTTACCATTGGTAAAAATGGCTTCCTCTTTGAGCCTTGGTTTATTCATTCCTATTATGGCAGGAATTTCCGCGGAAATGATGATATTGAAGAGAAAGTCAAAAAGCTGAAATCAGTTCAAGATAGCCTGAAAGCCTATGGAAAAGATATGATTATGGTAATTGCCGCAGGAAAAGCCAGTTATTACCCGGAGCATATCCCGGATAAAATGCGTTCAGAAAAATCATATACGAATTATCAGTGTTTTCTGGATAATCTGGAAAAATACGGCGTCAATACTATTGATTGCAACCAATGGTTTGTTGATGCAAAGGATACTACTAAAGTACCGCTATTCCCAAAAACCGGTACGCACTGGAGTATTTACGGGGCGCAACTGGCAGCCGATTCCATTGTCAAATATTACAAATCCCTTTCGGGAAAAGAGATGAACGAGGTGAAATTTTCCGGGTTTACTAAAACAGATCAACTGAAATACGACGATAGGGATATAGAGATGCTACTTAACCTGAGCATTCCCTTAGACCGCGATTCCCTTGCTTATCCCGAAAAAGAGAAAATTAAAAAAGACGGGGCGGAGATACCCAACTTGTTTGTTATCAGCGATAGTTTTTTCTGGAATATTTTTAATTTTTATCCCATACATAATCACCTTTTTAAGGAAGTGAGCTATTGGTACTATTATTCCAGAGGTGTTTATCCGGCCAAAACAAAAACGGACCTGCAAACACGCCTTTCAAAATCCGATCTTATTATGTTTATGTCGGCAACCAGTACCCTCGATAAATTTGGCTGGGGCAGCGTTGATTCACTTTATAGTTTTTTCCATAAGGAAGAACATAATGTTTCTCTTGAAGAAAAAATGAAGGAACATCATGAAGTGCATTATGAAGAGACATACGAGGAGTTTATTGCGCGTTTTAAAGAGCAAGTGCGTTCGTCTGAATCCAAGACGCAGCAAATGATGGAAAAAGCGCAAAAACGCGGCTATACTTTTGAGGAAATGCTGGATAAGGATGCGCATTGGCTGGCCGACAGGAGGTATAAAAGAGATAAGGAATAAGGACGAAATCTATCCTTCAATATCGTTGAATTCACGCTTGCTTACATTTGTGCACAAAAAAAGCCGGAACAGATGCCCCGGCTTTATGTTTTTATTGGAATAATTTATTCCGGAATTTCAATTTGCATGTGTTTGTTCAGGAATTTTTCCATTGCACCATAAAATTCAAATTGGTTTTCCTGGTTATGGAATCCGTGGCCTTCGTTGTCTTTTACCATATATTCAACGGCAACGCCGCGTTCTTTCAGTGCTTCCACCATTTGGTCTGATTCGGCTTTGTTAACGCGAGGGTCATTGGCGCCCTGAGCGATGAAAAGCGGTGTCATAATTTTATCGGCATTCAGTGCTGGAGAAGTGGCGGCTAGCTGAGCGCTGTCCGTTTCCGGGTTTCCGACCATTTCATACATCATATTGAGCAGTGGTTCCCAATACGGAGGGATGGTTTTCATAAAAGTAAACAGATTGGAAACGCCAACATAATCAACAGCAGCAGCATAAAGCTCGGGATCAACAACAATACCCTGGAGTGTTGCATAACCACCGTAACTTGCACCATAAATTGCTATACGCGATGGATCGGCGATACCTTTTTCAATCAGCCAGTTAACACCATCGGTAATGTCTTCCTGCATGGTCAGTCCCCATTGTTTGAACGATTTTTGCCAGAAATCTTTGCCATAGCCTGTTGAGCCACGGAAATTCATTTGAAGAATAGCAAAACCACGGTTGGCAAGGAATTGAATTTCAGGATTAAATCCCCAACTATCGCGTGCCCAGGGGCCGCCGTGTGGGTTTACTACAACAGGAAGGTTTTTGGCATTTTCCATGGTGTAGCCTTTGGGTAATGTAAGATATCCTTCAATTTTCAGGCCGTCACGCGATTGATATGCAATAGGATAAGCCGAAGCCATTTGGTTTTCATCAATCCAGGGGCTTACTTCCGTGATTTTTTTCAAATCTTTTGTTTTCGCGTCATAGAAGTAATATGAGCCCAGAGAACGGTCACTGTAAGTGCGGATTACAAATTTGTCTTCGTCTTTATTTCTTCCTGTGAGTGCAATTTCATAACCCGGAAGCTTTGCTGTAAGGTCGTCCATAATTGATTTGCGCTCTTGGTCGAAGAAATGATATTCCTGCTTATAGGCTGTATAATAAGCGGCTGTAAGTACTTTGCGCTTGGGAGAATAACCAAAACCAGACACATCATAATCAGGGTTTTCGTAGAGCACTTCCGAAACTTCTGCTTTTTCGAGGTCAAAAATTACAGCAGCAGCTTTATCACGGCCCAGGTTGGAAGTGGCATAAAGGTTTTTGTTGTCGAAAGTGAAGAACATGGGCGATAACTGATCTTTAAAACTTGTGGTGAGGATAGTTTTAAAATCGTCATTTTCTGTTTCGCGGTACATCAGGGTAGTGTTCACGCCGCCTTCAATACCAATAGCAATACGGACTTTACCATCATGGTCGGTAACCCAGCCCTGGATATTGCCCGGGTTTTCGTACAGTATGGTCATGTCGCCGGTTTCTAAATTCAGACGGTAAGGGTCAAAAACCTGCGGAATACGTTTGTTCAGGCCAATGATCATTTCGTTTGGAATATCTTCCAGATCGTCGATAATTTGTGTGCGCACGCCCTCAAAGCCTGTATAGCATTTGGCGTCACTACCGTCGATGTTTACACCATAGAGCCAGAAGTTTTCATCGCCACCATTATCTTTCAGATAGAGGATGCGGTTATTATTGGCCCAAAAATAGCCGGCAATGGAGCGGTCTGTTTCAGACGTGAGGCGAATGGCTTCACCGCCATCAACAGGAACTACAAAAATATTGAGCCTGTCTTCGTAAGGTGCTTTGTAGCTGTAGTATTTGCCATCAGGGGAGATTTGATAACTTGTTTTCTCCGGGTTTTTGAAAAAATCCTCCAAAGGGATTTGCTTTGCTTTTTCTATAACCATTTCTTTGTTTTGTCCGGGACCATTACAGGAAAACAGCATGACTGCCGATACTGCGAACGTCATGGCCACCATGATAAGTGAATTGTGTTTTTTCATGTGATAATAATTTGGGTTTGAAATTGAGGTATAATTTGAAACAAAGATAGATAGAATAATTGGAAGTATGTGATTCGATTTGTGTTAAAAATAAAATTGAACACCCAATCCCAAACTGAATTGATCTGTAAAATCAGAAGCTTTGTCTTTGATACCATACCATAAAAAATTGCCCATGGTACAAATTTCGGCATAAACCCCTATATGTTTAATAAACAAGCAGTTAATAGGAGTTTTGTATTCTGCTCCACTTTCGAGGAGGATGTTTACGGAATTTGGGGCGTAATAATTAGAAGGATATTGTTCCGGGAGTTGGTAAAATGTATTTCCATTGATGTCGAAAAGAAGCCCAAAACCACTGTGGCACTTAATCATGGATTTGTTATTGATCATTTTACGCAGCCAAACAATATTGTTTTTGAGGCTAAGGCTGTGTATTTCCACCTCAGCAGTGCTTCCGGGCGTATATCCATAGCTAATTCCGCTTTCAATGCGCCCGTTCCAAAACGACCAAACCGGGCCAATGCTCAGAAATCCTGTTTCGCCGGCAAACTGTATGCGCAGTTGTTCCGGAAGGAGTTTTTTTACCTGCGCACTGCATGTGCTTTGCATCAGAATAAAAACAAAAAACAGGCTGTATTTAATATGAGTTCTCATTAATGCTGAAGCTTTTGTTGCTGATTATCAGTTCATAATATCGTTTTTTTTCAGGAGAGGGATGACACAGATATTTAGTGCCGTTTTGGTAAATGTCTTGATATTGATAGCGGTGGACATGTCCATGCACAGAGAGTTGCACTTCATACTTTGCCATTAGCTGGCTGTATTTTTTTTCTGATTCGGCATCAAACTGATCGCCAAAGGGGGGTATATGTGCAAATACAAATATTTGTTTATTGACGTATAGCTTTAGCTGATTTTCAAGCCACGTGAAATCGGGCGTGCTTTCTGTTTCCCAAAAAATGTCATTAAAAAATATCAGGACAGCCTGTTCGGTGTCAATAGTAAAATTTTCTGCGCCAAACATTTCGGCATATATTTTCCGGCCATTTGCCAGGCAATCATGGTTTCCGATGCAAACAAAGTACGGAAAAATGGATTGTTCCATAATTTCATGGCTTGTAGTATAATCTTTTGCCAATCCTCCATCAGCAAAATCGCCAAGATGTATGATGAGATCAGCATTGTTTTTGGCATTGATATGCTCAATGGCATTTTTAAAATCGGCAAAATGGAGATGATTATCGGCCAGCAATGCAATCGTAAGCAGGCTGTCGGTTGTTGGTTGATGCCGGAGACGCATGAGGTTTTTTTCATGCAGGTTTTTTTGGCTGCTGTCCAGGCGTATTTCGTATGGGCTGTATTCAAAAACTTTGTCACAGGAAACCAGCCCTACAATTAACAGAAAGATGATAATGCGCAATGACTTTTTCATCTCAAAAGAATTTTGATGCAAAATTACTTCAGAGAATTTCTAAAATCGTCCAAACGGCTTCGGTTGCACTTATTTGGAGAATGGACATATCCTATTGTATGTATGCTGTTTGCAAAAGTTCAGAGGAACTGGCTGCACTTAAATGTTAACGATCGGGATCGATCCAGTCGCCATATTTTTTTATAAGCTGCACAAGTTTATCAATGGCTTTATCTTCCTCAATTTTTTCGCTTACTGCTTGATCACCTTTGAAAAGGACCACTTTTCCTCCGCCTGCACCGATATAGCCATAATCTGCACCGGCCATTTCTCCCGGGCCGTTTACAATACATCCCATCACGCCAATGGTAATACCACTCAAATGTTCCGTGGCTTCCCGTACTTTTTGTACTGCTTTTTGGATATTGAACTGCGTGCGGCCACAAGAAGGGCAACTGATATATTCGGTTTTTGAAAACCTTCTTCGTGCTGCCTGCAGAATGGCAAAAGCTGTTTCGGTGCAAAAGGCTTCATCGTGATAGCGGCTTTGCAGGAAAATACCGTCGCCTAGCCCGCGGCTCAGCAAATTGCCTGCCAATGAAGACATCTTTAGCTGATAACTTTCTTTGTCTTCACAATCAAAATCCGGCGCAAGGATAACAGGGTTTTCGCTGGCCGAGGCTTTGAGTGTAGCAAAAAGGCGTTCAAATTCTTTAAGGTCTCTTAAGTGGGCAATGATGACGACTTGCCCGGTAATTTTTTCTCCAGCATTTACTCCGTCAATCATAACAGCAGGTAATATTTCGTGTTGATTGTGCTGATTTTGAAGCTGTACGTGCTTTTGGGCATCTTCCAATATTATGTAATCAGCTTTGGTTTTTGATTGCGAAGTGCGGCTGATGACCTGCGGTAATTTTTGTCCGCCTAGATTTCCGTATTCTTCTGATCTTCTTCTTTCGAAATAAAAAACCGGACTGCATTTTTCAGGATCATCAAGTGCTTGCGGAGGATTAAGCGCAACGATTTTACGGGCTACGGGCAGTTCAAATTCAGGGTCTTCGGTCAGGGAAACACGAATAGTATCGCCAATTCCTTCGTTGAGCAGGCTGCCGATTCCTAATGCGGATTTAATGCGGCCATCCTGACCTTCACCGGCTTCGGTTACGCCCAGGTGCAGTGGATAATCCATTCCTTCATCCATCATTTGCTGCACCAGAAGCCGTGTTGCGGCCAGCATGGTTTGTGTGTTGCTTGATTTCATGCTGAGCACAATCCGGTGATAATCGTGCCTGCGGCAGATGCGCACAAATTCTAGCGCCGAAGCCACCATGCCTTCAGCGGTATCGCCATAGCGCGCCATAATCCGTTCTGATAAAGAACCCTGGTTTGAACCAATGCGCATGGCCGTATTATGGGACTTGCAAATTTCGATCAAAGGAAAAAGCCGTTCTTCAATGCGTGCAATATCGTCATTATATTCCTTTTCGCTCCAATGTGTTTTGCCACGTTTTTTGTCCGTATAATTGCCGGGATTGATGCGGACTTTTTCAACAATACGGGCGGCAGTTTCAGCAGCTTTAGGGCTGTAGTGAATATCTGCAATTATGGGGATGCCGTAATTTTTTTCCTGCAGTTTTTGTTTGATAAGTGCGAGCTGTTCGGCTTCCCGGATGCCGGGTGCTGTAATGCGCAGCAGTTCGCTGCCGGCTTCAATCATACGAATGCTTTGAGCAATAATTGCATCGGTGTCCATTGTGTTAACAGAGGTCATGGACTGCAGCCGCACAGGATTATTTCCTCCCAATGCGAGCTTTCCAATAAGGATTTCGCGGCTTTTAAAATTACGGTACATCGCTTTTTTGCTGCAAATGTAAGAAAGAAGAAAAGAAGACCGCCTATTTAGTTTCCGTCCATAATGTCCGATCTCAGCGTTATTCTTGGTATTGAACATTCTGAACCTGAAACCTGACTCTATTGACAAACTCTATTTGGTATTGATTACTTCCACACCGTCCCAGTCTTCAGGAATTCCGTTTAGAATATTATCATTGCAGCGCTCAATATAAAGCTGAACGGCCTGATCGTTCGGGTTTTGAGCCAAAACTTTTTCAAAAATGGTTTTTGCCTGCTGGAAATTTTTTGTTTTATAAGCATCAAGCCCTTCACCAAAAGCTTTCCGGGTTACAATGCGCAGCTCTTTGGCGCGATCGGTCAGCCCATCGAGGATTTCAAAAATGTAAACGGATTCTTTTTTTCCGCGCACCTTCACTACATCGAGGAAACGGTAGTTGTAAGCTGTTGGATTATTCAGTTTTATAAGCGTATCCTGACTGATAATGATGCTGGTTCCATAGAGTTTTGTGAGGCCTTCAAGCCTGGAAGCCAGGTTTACGGCATCAGAAATAACAGTACCTTCCATGCGTCCGATCCCGCCAACTACTCCAAGCATCAGGTTTCCGGTGTGGATACCGATCCCTGTATTAATTGCCTGTCGGCCTTCGGCTTCACGGATGAGGTTGTAGTCGTTGAGTGTGCGTCTCATTTCCACGGCTGCATTAATTGAATCTTCCACATTTCCGGGGAAGAGCGCCATAATGGAATCACCAATAAATTTATCGATAAAACCTCCGTGATGGGTAATTACCGGTTCCATCAAACCAAGGTAATTGTTGATGAAATTAAAGTTTTCGGCGGGCGTCATCTGTTCCGAAAGGCTTGTAAATGACCGGATATCAGTAAAAAGTACGGACATCTCTTTCTGTATCTGATCGCCCAGCTTAATATCCGTGATATTGTCTTTACCGAGAAATTCAAGAAATTGCCGAGGCACAAAACGGTAATAGGCTTCGTTCATCCGGCTTATATTGGCAATATAATCGCGGATTTTTTGAGCCATATCGTTATAGCCTTCGGTCAATTCACCGATTTCATCATTTGTACGTACAATGCTGAAGCTGCTCAGATCGCCTTGACCGGTTTTTTGCATATTGGAAAGCAGCTCTTTTACGGGATAAACGATATCCTCGGTAGTCCATTTCACAAAAAACAGGATGTACAGCAGGGAAATGAAAATGCCTGCATAAATCCCTGCGAACATCAAAAACTTATCCGGCGCATTCACAAAACTGATGTCTTTTGGGTCTATATCGCTGAAAGCGTTGATCATCCAGGGGAAATTGGCATATTGGCCAAAAAGGATTTGGTTTTGCTCGGCTGTGAGGTTCTCAAAAACCAAGCCCATATCTGCCAGGCTGGTTGAGCTTCGGTAGAGATAAATGATGACAATAATTAAAGGGAGCAGTGTGGTCATGGCTGAGCTAATCCAAAGGCGTGTGCCCACTTTTCCGGCTTTTTCGCGGAAAATCCTTTTGCGTAGCTCATCTTCTGAGAAGAAAAAATGCAAATGTTTGAGGTGCACCCGGTGTTTTGTCCAGAAATACACAAACAAGAGAGCCATTATGCTGGCAATAAAGGATACGTAGAAAAACTGTTTGTAGATCAGGAAAGCAAATTCATTATCAAACTGGTCGGGCTGCTGGAGATAAAAAAACATATTGGCATTGGTTATGCCATAGGTAATCAGCAGTATGCCCGTATTGATAAGCGGCGCCTTGAGGAGGAAAGATTTGCAAAAGCGGAAGAGGCCAGAGGAGATTTTTTTGTGTTTTCGTTTTCGGCGCACATAACGTTTGAATGGGTAGTTAAAGGCCCAGCCAAGAAGAAATGAAACAGCCAGCAATATAAAATACAGATTTATGGCCTCATTAAGCAATGATTCATTTGATGAATTGTCGCCTGATCGCTGTATATGAATCCTGGAATTATCTAAAGTATCCAAAGTGCCGGTAAGTGTATCAACACTCATACTGATTGGGTTAATACGGAAAGTGGTGTCGTTTAGGTTGGCAGTGCTGTCATTTTGTGGGTGAACATCCGAAAGCACGGAGCTTATTTGCTCCATTTTGGGCATGTTCTGCACAAAAACAATCAGCAAGGACGGAAACACCAGCATCATATAAATTGCAGTGGATGCTGCATAAATCCTAAAACCAAAAAAACGTGGGACTCGTTTCGTTTTCATCCAGAGTGAAGATTTTTACCAAAAGTAGCATTTGCCATGATACTATGCAAATCTAAAATTTTTATAAATACGCACAGTCGTTTGTTGTGGATTGTATTTCAATGCCTTAGGATAATATTCGCGGCACTTGCATCATTCACTATGCCCCAAAAATTATGATGCTCAGGATTTTTGAGATCGAAAACAAAGCCTGATACATTGAATTTGTAGTAGAATCAGATCCGTTGTTTCTTTTTGCCGGAGCTGTTTAAAACTTCCAGGATGGTAATCAGGAAGAATGATGTTAAGGTATTGAATAGCCAGCGGTAAAATATTTGAAGATCAGAGCTGCTCCCAAAGTTTTCAAGGAGTGTTAAACCGGCAATGTGTATAGCAATGAGGATGATACTATAAATTAAAAACCAACGGCTTCCATTATCGCGGAACCCCGGCACCAATCCCGGTTCATATTCGCGCCCTGAACGAAGTGCACGGATGATAAACGGACGCACAAAAGCGGTGAAAACACAAACAGAGGCCTGAAGCCCCGGTGTTGCGGTGAAGATGTCAAGCACGGCTCCCATTGCAAAAGCGGATAAAAGCTGCAGCCAGGCGGGCGTGTCGAATGGCAACTTCAGGATGAAGTATATATAAATGATTGGCGTTACAAAGTGGAACAGGTATATATTGTTCAGGATAAGAGCCTGAACGGCAATTAGCACAATAAAATATATAATGGCATCCCTGATCATAAATAATTTTTGGTTCAATCAATGAAAAACGGGCAAAACCCCAAAATTAAGGAGAAATTGCCCGTTTTTATTTAAAAAAAGTAGTTTTCTTAAGATTTGCGGAAGATACGTTTCAATACGGATTCACGTGCAGCGTTTTTGTCGTCGCTGTAGTAGCCATATCCATAGCCATATCCGTAGCCGTAACCATATCCGTAGCCATATCCGTAGCCATATCCGTAACCATAACCATAAGCGTTTTTGCTTAATTTCACGTCATTGATCAGGATGCTGGTATTTGGAATTTCACGTTTTTCAACGTCCTGGATAATTCCGGCAAATACCTTTTTGTTTGTATAGCCCTGACGCACAACAAATACGTTGCTGTCGGTATATTTCATGAGCAGGAAAGCGTCTGTTACCAGACCAACCGGAGGCGTATCAAGGATGATATAATCGTACTCTTCCTTAAGACGGTTCATGAGTTCTCCTGTTTTTTCGGAAGCGATAAGTTCAGCCGGGTTTGGCGGTACAGGCCCTGCCATAATAATATCCAGATTTTCAATGGGTGACTGCTGGATAATGTTTTCGTATTTACTCTTATTAATCAGGTAGGAGCTGATTCCCTCGGTGTTGGTCAGACCAAAATCCTGATAAATCTTTGGTTTACGAAGGTCAAAACCCATCAAGAGCGTTTTTTTGCCGTACATGGCGAAAATGGATGCCAGGTTGATGGAAGTAAATGTTTTACCGGCACTTACAATATCCGAAGTAATCAGGATAACCTGCTTGTCTTTGCCTTTGGCCATGTATTGCAGGTTGGTACGCACTGAGCGGAATGATTCGGAAATGGAAGATTTTGGCGAATCGGCAACAACAACTTTGCTTTCGCGTGTACTGTGGATGATGTGCCCGATAATCGGGATGTTTGTCGCGTTTTCAACGTCCTTGCGATCTACAATTTTGTCGTTGAAGAAATCTTTGAGATAAATATAGACTGCTGGAAGGATCAGTCCCAAGATAAGCGCAATCATATAATTGAGGCTCTTCTTAGGATAAACAGCTGATTGACCGATTTCCATCGCCCTGTCAATTACTTCATTATCGGGCAGGTTGGACGCTTTTGTGATTTGAGCTTCGGCACGCTTTTGAGAAAGGAAGGTATAAAGTGTGTTGCTCAGTTCAAATTCACGTTTATAAGTCAAAAGTTTCCTCTGGCTTGCCGGCAGTGATTGCAAGCGGCTGTTAAGCTCCGCGATGCGCTGGTCGATATCATTAATTGCAATTTCTGAGGCATTAACAATGTTTTTGATGTTTTCGAGCAGGTTGCGCTTGGCGCTCTCAATTTTTTGGTCAACAACAGCTACTGCAGGGTTTTTCTTACGGGAGTTGATCAGCAGTGCCGAGCGTTCATCAGCGAGTTTCACAAGCTCTGCAATCAGGTTGCCCAAGAGCGGATCTTCAATGCCCATGCTCGAAGGTACAAGCAGTTGGTCAATTTCACTGTTTTCTGTAACGTACTTTTTCAGGTAGTTATAGTATTTGTTTTTAACAATGAGCTGTGCTTTTTCCTGATCGAGCTGGTTCATATATTCAAAAACCTGATTGGCCTCAAAGCTGAGCTCCATAATTTTGTTCTCTGTCCTGAAATTTTCCAGTTTGGTTTCTGCAGAATTTAAGGAATCAAGGATGCCTACAATTTCATTATCTATAAATTCAATAGTTTTTGTGGCAATTTGATTTTTCTTTTCCAACTGACGGTTCAGGTACTGCTGTGTAAGCTCATTGAGGAAATCAACGGATTTTTTTACATTATTGCCTTTGAGCTTGATTTCGATAATGGAGGCATCTTTGTTAATGGGTTCAATATCAAAACCGCGCATCATTTTTACCATATTGTCCAGCATATTAAACTGGAAATACATTTTTCGGCTGTTGTGCAGGTCAGGATCATAATTGGAACTAAGCTCAATACGGAAGCTGTAATCCCCTGTTTCAATAGTTTCTCCGAAGCGGAAATCCTTATTTATTGAGATTTTTTTTGCAGTAACATCTTTATCGTCATGTTTCAGTATTTCATCATCCACGAAGCTGTACATTTTAATGTTTTCGCCTTCTGCTTCAAGGTGAAATTCGTTTTCGTTGATAATGTTGATATGAAATTTCTGATCAACAGGTTGTGGCCTGGCGGTATCAAAAACAACAACAAATGGAGACTCTTTGTACATTTCTGTAGTGATAAAGTTTTTCTCTCCGTAGTAGGAAACATCTAAATTCAGCGCTTTAACGGCCCTGTGCGTTAAAGTATAAGAGTTGAGTATCCCTATTTCGTTGTTGAGGTTTTGCATCGGGTTGCGCAGCCCAAGTCCCAGCAGTGCCTGGGCATCACCGCCAAAACGGTCCTCTTTAATAAGAACGGTAGTGCTTACTTCATAAATAGGCTTGGTGTATTTGTTGAAAAGAAAGGCAATGACCAAAGCAATAAAAATCGTAATTGCAAAGAAATACCAGAAACGATAAAACTTAAAAAATAACTGTCGGAAGTCAATCGACTCTTCTTCCTGCATATTCATTGGCCCCTGAGGTGTATTGTTCGTTGTGTTCACGGCTCTTGAAGTTTTTATTGTCTGTTTGTGTTTTTCAATAGTTTGTTTGCTTAATCAAAATAGTTAAGCAAAAGGATTGTTGTGCTTATCATACTAAAAACAATCGCATATGGGAAATTGGCAAAAGTAAACTGCTTTCCGCGCAATGGTTCCACATAGATGATATCGTTGGGCTGAAGATAATATAAATCAGATGCCAGGATATCACGTTTTGTGAGATCGATATCATAAATAACAGCACGACCTTCTTCTTTTCTGATTAGCTTCACTTCATTCCTGTTGGCAAAATCGGTAAGGTCGCCTGCTTTGGCAATGGCTTCAAAAATATTGATCTTGTCCTGATAAATCTGCAATTGCCCCGGTTGTTTCACTTCGCCAATAAAAGTGATTTTGAAATTGACCAGTTTTACCACTACTGTTGTTTCAACCAGATATTCATCAATTACTTCCTGGAGTTTTTTCGTGATTTGTGCAGTGTTCAACTCCTGAACATATATTTTTCCGATAAAAGGAAAATCAATATTTCCTGAATCGCTAACAGTGTATGAGTTCAGGTAAATACCTGCTTCGTTGTAGTAATTCCCGCTATTGTTTGTTCCTTTGGAAGTATTGAAAAATTCAAAGGTCTTGGAATCCAAACTGGAAACATTGATGTAAAGGTTGTCGCCGGGTTTTACACGGTATTCTTTTTGTTGTGCATAATCAAAAACACGGGTAGAGTCTAATTCGCTGATTTGTTGGAAATAACGGATACGTTTCTGAGGTACACAGGAAGCAAGTAATGCTATAATCAGAAGCAGAAAAGCCCCTTTATGTAAGAGCAAACCATTGAGTTTTTTCATTCTGAAAACTACTTAATTAATTATTAAACGCTTAAAAATTCTACTCAAAGAAGCTGCAAATGTAACCTATTTTCAGCTTTTCACAATAGCCTTAACAAAAGAATAATGCAACTTTAGGTGCTTTTTGACGTTAAAATGCCAATTAAACCCTGTCTGAAACATATTATCAAATAATTTGTTAAGCAGTAAAAGCAGATTAATATGAGCAGTAATAACTTAATGGACCCTATCGGCCGGCTGATGGGTCTTCGCTATAAATCGCACCCCTGGCACGGTGTTGAAATAGGAGAAGAAGCACCGCAAACACTTATTTGTTATATAGAAATGGTGCCCACCGATACCGTAAAATACGAAGTTGATAAAACCAGTGGTTACCTGCGCCTCGACCGGCCACAAAAGTATTCCAATACCGTACCGGCACTCTATGGCTTTGTGCCGCAGACGTATTGCTCGGATGAGGTGGCTGCCTACTGTATGGAAAAAACAGGAAAGGAAGATATCAAAGGTGATGGCGATCCGCTCGATATCTGCATCATGACCGAAAAAGACATTACGCATGGCGATATCCTTGTGCGCGCCCGCCCGATTGGTGGTTTCCGCATGATCGACGGAAATGAAGCGGATGACAAAATCATTGCCGTCTTGGATAACGATATGGTGTATGGCGAATATCAGGACCTTGCCGACGTCAATAAACTTGTTATCGAACGGCTGAAGCATTACTTCCTTACATATAAGGATCTTCCGGGTCGCGACCGTAATGCTGAAATCACGCATACTTATGGACTTGAAGAGGCGCACGAAGTGATCCGCCGTTCCATGCTCGATTATCAAAATAAGTTTGATAATCTCCGCAGAATGCTGTCCAACGTATAATATTCCTTTTTATGATTGAGGTGCAGGAAGGGCTCCCAATAACTCCTCTTTTTGGGGACTTACGAAAAATTGTGCGCCTGCCCTTTTTGCTGGCTGTGGATATTGAAAAACTCCCTGCCGGTAAATTGTTACAATTTTTGAGCAGTACAGAGCTAAAGCGTATGCAACAGTATCGTTTTGAAGCGGATCAAAACCGTTACCTTGGCGGACGGGCTTTTTCCCGCTTAATGCTTTCCCTTTTGGCCGATATCCCACCAGAAGACATTCATTTTCAGCTTAGTGAAAAAGGGAAGCCCTGTGTTCAATTGCAAAGGGAAATCGGGTTTAATTTTTCCCACTCAGGGAATATTGTTGCTTTTGCTTTTAGTGCCCGCCCTTGTGGTATTGATGTGGAGCACATGAAGCGCAAACGTGGCCTGGAGCGTATCAGCAAACATTGTTTCCATCAGGATGAAATGGATTGGGTAATGCCAAAAGGTGCCGTGGAAAATGATCGGTTTTATCAAATCTGGACCCGAAAAGAAGCCCTGCTCAAAGCAACGGGCATCGGAGTGGCCACAGATTTGAAAAGTATCCGTTTAATCCACGGTAGGGTTTCGGTTCCTCAGGCTGTTGCACTTACCGCTGATGATCTCAGTAAAGATTATTTTATATCGGGGACTTCTCTCAAAAAGGATTATCATCTGAGCTTTTGCGTCATCCGGCCTGAGGAAAACCCGAAACAGATTTATACCGTTTCGGCAGATAGCTTGTTTTCATTATTCGAAAAAGAAGTATTTTAGCGCATTATGAATGCCCGATACAAATACATATTTCTGTTCTTATTTGTTTTCTTGATGCTGATCGCTTCATGCAGTAAGAAAGAAGACCTGCCGGATGTTCCCTACATTTCTTTTGTTCAATCTGAGCTGGTTTTTAATCCGGATTTGGGCATTTATGACCGTGCTGTTCTGGTTTTTAGTTATGAAGACGGCAATGGCGATATTGGCCTCACGGGTGCAGATACAATTCCTCCCTACGATTATAATTTGTTGGTCGATTTTTACGAATTGCAAAACGGGGTTTGGAAGAAAATCGTGCTGCGATGGTATGATCCCGAAAGCCTTAAGTGGGACACACTGAACATGAACGGCCGCATACCGGTTTTGACGCCGGAAGGAAACTATAAAGGCATTAAAGGCGAGATTTATGATACCGTTTTTGCCTATAATTTCAATTCTGCTTTTGATACGGTAAAATACCGTATTTCCATTTTAGACCGTGCTTTAAACCAGAGCAATTTCATTGAATCGGAACCGATCTTTGTGCCACGTGCCGGGCAAAAATAGCTCTATTCATAACGAAGCGCATCCACAGGATTGGTTCGGGCAGCCTTGTAAGTAATTATTCCTACCGACAATATGGAAAGCAAAATACTAAACAGGCCCGATAGTAGATAAAAAGCCGGATGGATGCCTATGCGGTAGGCAAAATCAGTCAACCATTGCTCCATCGCCCACCACGATATAGGCCAACTCAAAAGAATCCCTCCGATCAACCAATAAAAATAACTGCTTGAAATATGGAACATTAACTGGTTTATATTGGCTCCAAGCGTTTTTCTTATGCCAATCTCGCGGGTTTTTTGTTCAGCAGTATAAACCACCAGGCCAATCAATCCCAGAATAGAAATTGCCAGCCCCAGAATACTAAAAGCAGAGAACAAGTCAAAAAGCTTCTCATCCTTTTGATACCCATTCATCAGGTCTTCGTCAAGGAAAAAATATTCGGAAGGGTATTTCCCAATAAATTCCTGCCACTGGCTTTCAATATCTTTAAGGGTTGTTTTAAGATTTTTTTCATTGATTTTCAGTAGTATATAGCTTTTAAGATCGGGTAGGAGCTGCAAAGCCATGGGTTCAATGGAGTTGTGCAGGCTTGTAAAATGGAAGTCTTTCACCACACCGATTACTTTGCCGTCAACGCCCAGGCCATTGGCCAGCCTGTGACCGAGCGGATCATCTTCCCAGCCCAGCATTTTAACGGCAGCTTCATTTAACACAACAGCGGTTTCACGGTCGGTTTTATTTTTTTCATCAAAAAACCGCCCTTTTACCACAGGGATTTTTAATAAATCTGCAAAATGATGGTCAACCGTATAAAGGCTCAACATTTGCTGTTCCCAATTTCCGTCGCGGTCAATATAAAAGGTCAGCCGCCCGGGTTTTTTGCTCGGCAGATGGCGGGTTAAAGAAACCTGCTCAACACCGGGGTTTTGCAGGAAACGGCTGCGCATGTCCGGCAGTTTTTTGTCAATCAGCGTATCGCGGGGGATATTAAAAACCAAAACATGGTCGCGCTCGTATCCTGTATCGCTGTTTTTCATAAAGTTCATCTGGGCATATACTACTAATGTGCCGAAAATCAGGCTGGTGGAGATAAAAAATTGAAAAACAATAAGGGATTTGCGCAGCACAAGCTGTAAATTTTGAGAAGAACCATTGCTGCCCGGCATACTACTGCCCTTCAAGCTGTCCACAGCTTTATAGGACGACAACACCACTGCCGGAAAGAAACCGCTTAACATCCCGATAAGGATGGCAAATACAATTGCCAAAACCCATTGAGCGGCACTGAAACTGCTGAGCAGGATTTCTTCACTTCCACTGATTTGACCAAAAAAGGGCAAAAGAAGCTCAGAAATGACAAGTGCAAAAATAAAGGCTAAAAGCGTAGTAAATACTGCTTCCGACATATACAGAAACATCAGGCTGTTGCGGCTCGCACCAACCGCTTTCCTGATTCCGGTTTCGCGCGCCCGTTTCATTGCCCGTGCCGTGCTGAGGTTAATGTAATTAATGGACGCCAGCAGCAGGATAAAAAAGGCTATTGTACCGAAGATATAAATCAGGCGGGCATTGCTGTTGCCGTCAAAATCGTATTGAAATTTTGTGCTGAAGTGCACATCATCAATGGGATGAACCGAAAAATCGAGGCTCCAGGTCAATTCATGCATTTCAATCCACGCCTCGATTACTTTTTGGTTCCATTCTTTCATTTGCTCACGAAGCCGCTCCATATCGGGTTGCTGCATAAAGCGAATGTAGGTGTAGTTCGCCATGCGTGTCCAGTCGCGGTTGTAGGCTTCCACCGTGGCGTTGGGGTAATTGGTGTTTGGAATCAGGATGTGGGGATCGAGGTGTGAATTGATGGCTTTTGTGTCGATAACCGCACTTACAATGAAATTTCTGCTGCCTATGCGCATGCTTTCGCCCAAGGCATTCTCCTTTTTAAAAAGGCGTAATGCGGTTTCTTTATCAATTACGGCTTTTTCGGGTTTGTTTAATGCCGTTTTCGGATTGCCGTATAAAACCGGATATTCAAAAAATTCCAGGAAATTAGTATCAACATAATGAAAGTTATCTACAGAAAAGGATTCTTCATCCAACCAAGCCAGAACAGGGTTTCCGCTATATGAAATGCGGCAATACGCATCGATGGTGGGGATGTGCTCCTGCAATGATGGAGCCAGAGGAAAGCCGCTCAGCGCAAAACGGTCGTGATTTCCGTTGTTGTAGTTTATTTCTTCCGAAACGCGGTAAATCAAAGGGTCGCCGGGCCATTGCCTGTCATAACTTGTTTCTTGTGCAATCCATAGGAAAATCATCAGGGCTGCAGAAATTCCGGCAGTGAGCCCTGCTATATTCAATAAAGCATAGGTGCGTCCTTTATTAAAACGACGCAGGCTGTGTTTTATATTGGCAAAAAGCATAATTTAATTTTCTGCTTCAATTCATGAATTGTGCCAAAACATAAACTGCCTGAAATCAATCGTTTGAAATAAAGTTCAAAGCCGGATGGGTGTATAATATGGTACAGAGGGCGTACACTAACGGACAGTTTGCTGTATTATAATAATTGAAGCCTGCTGGCATCCATCCGGATAAACACAAAAAGCAGAACTGTGAAACCCCATAGCGAGCTGCCGCCATAACTGAAAAAGGGCAGGGGAATCCCAATCACAGGAACCAGGCCAATGGTCATGCCGATATTTATGGCAAAATGAAAAAATAAAATACTGAAAACAGCATATCCATATATTCGGCTGAAATGCGAGCGCTGGCGTTCGGCTACGTAAACAATCCGAAACAGCAATGCGCAAAATAGAATGATGGTAGTGGCTGTGCCCAGAAAGCCCCATTCTTCGCCTACTGTGCAGAAAATAAAATCTGTGCTTTGTTCCGGAACAAAATCATATTTGGTTTGTGTTCCCTGAAGGAAGCCTTTGCCGCTGAACCCACCCGAACCAATTGCAATAAGGGATTGGTGCACATTGTAACCGGCGCCGTGAATGTCTTTTTCTTTGCCTAAAAGTACGTTGATGCGTGTTTTTTGATGTTCTTCCAAAATGTTGTTAAAGGCATAATGAACACTGAAAATAAGCCCGGCGCCAGCAATTAAAAGGGCTGCAAGGATCAGGTAGTTTCGTTTGCTGCGTTTTAAAAATACCGCAAAAGCAATAATCCCGGCAGCATAAATACCCAAAACAATATATTGGTCGATAAGCAGCGTCAGTACAAAAAGCACCGCCGTGATGAAGCCTATGATCAGTATATCGCCCGACATGCCTTCGCGATAGAGCACCAATATGAGCGAGAAATAAACCAGTGCCGAACCGGTGTCGTTTTGCAGCAGGATAAGCACAGCCGGCAGCCCGATAATGATTCCGCTGATCATTTTTGTGCGTAATTTCTTTAAATTAACATCCATTCCGCTGAGAAAGTGCGCCAAAGCCAAAGCTGTGGCCATCTTGGCAAATTCTGAAGGTTGAATACTGAAAGAGCCTATTGCAAACCAGCTTGTTGCACCGGCTACTTTTTTGCCGACCAGCAAGACAGCGACCAACGATAATAGCACCAGAAAATAAATAGGGTAGGAGAAAGCATGATAAAATTTACTGTCGATAAAAAGGATGACCAAACCGAGGAATACGGACGTCCCGATCCATATGAGTTGCTTGCCGTAATTCTGGCTGATATCGAGAATGCTTTGGTGTTCCTGATTGTAAACAGCGGCATAAATATTAATCCAGCCTGCAAAAACAAGCAGCAGGTACAATAAAACCAAGACCCAGTCAATATTTTGAAATATGTGCCGCCGTTCTCTCATTAGTCAATTGGGTGTTCGTTAAGCATTTTTTCCTTGAACCAGCTGTCCGTTGTTTCTCCCCGCAAGTATTTTTCTACCATCAAAGTGGCAATAGGCGCGGCCCAGGTTGATCCAAACCCACCGTTTTCAATAACAACGGCTACAGCAATTTTTGGACTTTCCCTGGGTGCAAAGGCAATAAAAACACTGTGATCTTTACCGTGAGGGTTCTCTGCCGTGCCGGTTTTGCCACAAATGGAAAGGCTGTCGGTTTGGTACCAGCGCGCGGTCCCTTCTTCTCCGAGGAAAACGTTTTCCATTCCGTCAATTATGATTTCAAAGTTTTTGGGATCTATTTTTGTGATGCGTTTTTTTGTTTCCTTCAGGCTTTTATCGTTATTTTCACCAATGGCACGTGCAAGATGTGGCTCGTAGAAATAGCCGCGGTTGGCAATAGCTGCGGTATAATTGGCCAACTGCAGGGGCGAGAGTTCAATTTCTCCCTGGCCGATCGACAGCGAGCGTACCGTTATTGCTTTCCAGTGGTTTTTTCGGTAATAACGGTCGAAATAATCCGTAGCGGGCACGCTGGCTTTGCGCTGGCTGAGAATGTCTGTATCAAAAGGGGCATCCAGGCCAAAACTGAGCACGTAGTCGCGCCATTTATTGTACGATTCATAAATGTTATTGTATTTCGGGTTTTCGAGGATGCTGCGGAATACATTCCAGTAAAATGGGTTGCAGCTTATTTCGATCGACTGCCGCACATTAAGCGGTGAAGTATGGTAATGCGTACAGCGGATTGGCGATGATTCAGGCCCCTGGCAGCTGTATTGCATATGTTCATCCAAAGTACCTTCCTGCAAACCGATAAGTGCATTCATCATTTTAAAAGTGGAGCCGGGAGGATAACGTGCTGAAACCGTGCGGTTAAATAAAGGCTTGAGCGTGTCCCGGCTCAGTTGCGCAAAGTTTTTGCCCCTTTCGCGGCCAATCAGGAGGTTTGGGTCAAAAGCAGGAGAAGAGACCAATGCCAGTATTTCGCCTGTTGCAGGCTCTATGGCCACAATGCTGCCGCGCTTGTTTTTCATCAATTCTTCGCCAAACTCCTGCAAGTCCCTGTCTATGCTTGTATAAATGTTTTTTCCGGCAATGGGCTCTTCGTCGTATTTGCCGCTTTCAAAACTGCCTTTTTCACGGTTAAAAACATCTACAACTTTTATGGCTTTGCCTTTTTCTCCGCGAAGTTCTTTCTCATAAAATTTTTCCAAACCGGTTTTTCCGATATAGTCGCCCGATTTATAATATTCGTCTTGTTCCAGGTCGCGCCGGTTCACTTCGCTGACATATCCCAAAACATGGGCCGCAACATCCTGATCGTATTTGCGTATGGCACGTGCCTGCACAAAAAAGCCGGGAAATTCAAAAAGTTTTTCCTGAAGATAGCCATAAGTCTCCTTGCTGATCTGGGCTTCAAAAACTGATGACTTATAACGTGAATATTGTTGGGCCTTGGTGAGTTTGTCAATGAAATCATCAGGGCTGATCCCAACAAGCCGGCAAAAACGCAGGGTGTCAATTTTTTTGACCTGCTTTGGAATTACCATTAAATCATATGCCACATCATTGGAAACCAAAAGCTTGTTGTTTCGGTCGAAGATCAGGCCACGTGAAGGATATAAAGTTACCGTGCGCCGTACATTACTGTAGGAAAGCATTTTGTATTTGTCCTCAATGATTTGAATATAAGCAAGTTTGCTCAAATAAATCAATGCAGTAACCGTCAGGATGGCAATCAGGACAAATTTACGTGAAGAATACTGTTGATGTTTCCGCATGGATTAACTTTATTGAATCATTGGCGATGCAAAAATAAATGCTTTCTGCTTAAGAAGCCGGGAAAATAGGAAATGAAAAAAAATTAGAGGTCAGTAGATAAGTACATAGAATGATTTATGCTCGTGAATAAATAGATTTCTCCTCCCGCTGGTCGTCGAAATGACTGTTTATTAATTGTTTGGGCAAAGGCGGCGAGGACTCATTTTATATTTTTTATTGTGTCCTCGCCGCCTTTGCCACTTGAACACAGCAAAAGGTCATTTCGATGCCGAAGCTTCGGCAGATAAATCTATGTTACTCAATAGCAAATCATTATCGTTTTTATGATTTGCCAAAACTAATATGCACCTACATACTGACCTCTAAAAAAAATTATGGTTCTACTAAGATTTTCGTGGGTAACAATAATGTTTGAAAATAATATGCAGATATTTATTAATAAACCATTGATCCCTAACAGATTCCTCCCTTCACAAAGCCTTAATCACTTCGTTTGGCTTTGTTCCGGTCGGAATGACGCTGTTTATTAGGCGTTTAAGGCAAATGCGGCGCACTTCGACTCCGCTCAGTGACCAAGCCGCATTTGCCTCCTGACTCCATAAAAATGTGTCATTCCGACAAAGTTTCCGAAGTATGAGGAAAACTTTGGAGGAATCTGTTTGAAATAGCATTCTAATTTCTTTCCACGAAATTCCGTGTAGAACCAAAATTATGAAATCCGGATACCAATTACGAGTATATCATCAATTTGTTCTTCCTTGTCCATCCATTCCACAATGGTTTTGTTCAGGAATTCTTTTTGCTCCATTGGCGGAAGATTATGGATTTGGAGCAACATTTCGCGGAAGCGGCGCGACATAAATTTTTTGCCTCTGGGGCCACCAAACTGATCGATATAGCCATCGGAAAAAATATAAATTACATCGCCTTTTTGTAATTCAAAGCGGTGGTTTGTAAATGCTTTTCTGTTTTCGTAGGCGCCGATGGGCTGTTTGTCGGCTTTGGTTATGCTGAGCTCGCCATTGCGTACCAGGTACAGGGGATTATTTGCGCCGGCATATTCCAGGATCATGTTTTCCTGGTCGAGCATGCACAGTGCCATGTCCATTCCGTCTTTTACTTCATGCTCCTGTTGCTTGCTGAAGCTTTTTACAACCAGCTCATTAAGTTTATCGAGTACGGCGGCGGGCTGCGTAATGTCAAATTCTTTCACAACACGGTTGATGCTGTTATGGCCAACGATGGATACAAAAGCGCCCGGCACACCATGGCCTGTACAGTCAATGGCAGATACCAGAACTTTATTGTCGTCGGTTTCGGTGAGCCAGTAAAAATCACCGCTGACAATATCTTTTGGTCGATAGAGGACAAATGAATCGGGCAGCAAACGGTTGATCATGCTTTGAGGCGGAAGAATAGTTTCCTGTATCCGGCGCGCATAGCGGATACTGTCAATGATTTTCACATTCTTTTCCTCGATGATGTTCTTTTGGGCAGTGATTTCATGGTTGGCCGTTTCCAGATCGAGGTTTTTGTTTTCAATTTCCTGTTTCTGTTGGGCCAGTAGTTCGTTGGCGCGTTTTTTCTGACGATAATTTCGCCAAACCACCAGCGCAATAAGCAACATCAGTAAAATACCGCTTATCAATCCGTATTGTTGGAGTTCCTGCTGTTTTAAGCGAAGGTTTTGTGTAGTAACACGGGCGTTTAAAAGGGCGTTCTCCTGTGCTTTTTTTTCGGATTGATATTTGGTTTCCAGCTCCTGAAGCTGTTTGCTGATTTCAATTCCGGAAATACTGTCTTTTACCTGTGAGTATAAACGATAATAATTGAGCGCCTTTTTATATTGACTGGTTGTGTCGTAGATTTTTACGAGATATTTGTAGGTCTGTCGCTGCAATTCCTTGTCATTTAATTTATCGGCAATGGCAAGGCTTTGCTGTGCATATTTTTCTGCTTTCACAAACGAACCTTTTTTGTAGTAGATGTCCGAAATATTTGCCAGGCATTTCGCTTTAACGTCTTCATTTCCATCGAGATTGCGCAAGGCCCGATTGTAGTTTTCGAGTGCCTGGTTCAGGTTGTTCAAGCCTTCGTGGGCGTTGCCGATATTGATGTATGTTTGGCTTTGGCCTGCCTGGTCATTCAGTTCTTTTCGTGTTGTGAGCGTGCGGTTAAAATAGTCCAGGGCAACATTATATTGTTTCAGGCTTAGATGGGCAACGCCAATATTTTCGAGAAGTGCAGCGATTTTTCCGGGATCATTTTGGAGCTTTCGGATTTCAAGTGCCTGTTCATAATACTGGAGTTGTTTATCGATTTGTCCCAGGGTTTCCATTATGTTTCCAATATTATTTAAAGTGCTGGCCAATAAATTGCTGTCTTTTCGTGCGTCGGCAATTTTTTGAGATTGCTGATAGGCGTAAAGGGCCTGAGGATAATTGGCCAAAGCTTCGTAGGCAGCGCCTGATCGGTTATAAAAGCTCCCTGTAAGTGAAGAGTCGCCTACGCTGTCGGCCAGGTGAATGGCTTTATTGGCAACAATTAATGACTCTTCCATTTGATTTAGCCGTATCAGGAAAAAATTTAAGAGATTATAGCCGCGCAGGCATTTTTTGCTGTTTTTGCTTTTTTCGGCATATGCAATGATTGCCTTGCTCATTTCAGAAGCCTTGTCAAATTTCCCACGGCTATATTCTAAAAGGGCAATTTTTTCGTATGTATTGCATGTTATTGTATGAAACCCTTTGGCCTTGCTGAGCTCTATGGCCTTTTTATAAAAGCTAATTGCCGAATCGGGCTTTTGCCTCCTGAGTACTTTAGCGATATTCAGGAAATTTTCTATGCGGAGGCTGTCATCTTCAAGTGTATTGTTCGATAATATCATGCTATCGATATCCTGAGCGTGGATATCCAAAAATAAAACACACAGCAGCGAACAGATTATGGCAATAAATTTTTTCATGGGCTCTTAAGCTCTGTTTACAAAAGTAAGTTTTATAATAGTATGCTTGCCAATCTTTGTATTTTTTTTCATGGATTTTCATTCAAATTGCCCATAAAATTAATGTGATCAGTTTATTAAGCACAAAAGTTATTTATTACTGTATCGTATTATTATTTTGTTTCCAAAATTTTATAAAGCCCTAATTAGAAGATTAATACAGATTAATTCTAAATTTTAGATAAATACTGATTTGTTTTATAATATGTGCTTTGCAAAAGTGAAAAATTGATTTTAACAATCTGTATTTCAGTATATAATATGTTATATGCCTTTTTGCCGTTAATTCGGGGCGCTCATTTTAAAGAGCTTTTAAAATTCGCGCTTTACTATTTTTTGAATTAATTTTGTGAATCAATTAACATTGTTTATCAGCAAACAAATAAAATTATAATTTCCTATGAAACCTACTCATATTGAACACATTGGTATAGCAGTAAATAATCTTGATGAAGCCATAAAATACTACGAAGGAGTATTGGGGCTGTCCTGCTATGAAATTGAGGAAGTAAAAGATCAAAAAGTGAAGACGGCCTTTTTTATGGTAGGCCAAACGAAAATAGAACTTTTGGAATCGACTGATCCGGAAGGCCCTATTGGCAAATTTGTTGAGAAAAAAGGGCCGGGGATGCACCACGTTGCATTTGCTATGCCGAATGTTGGTGAAGCCTTAAAAGAAGCAGAAGAAAAAGGTGTGCGCCTGATTGATAAAGAGCCGCGCAATGGTGCAGAAGGACTGAGGATTGGTTTTCTCCATCCGAAATCCACACATGGAGTACTTACAGAATTTTGTGGCAAAGAATAGCGCAAATAACGGATTTAAACAACCTATAATTTAATTAGCCGGTCAACGGCAAAATGTATTAAAATTCATGAGCAGTCAGGAAAAAATCAAACAGCTTATTGAGCTCCGTGAAGAAGCGAAACTCGGTGGCGGCCAGAAACGTATCGATTCTCAGCACAAAAAGGGCAAATACACTGCCCGCGAGCGTATCGAAATGCTCCTCGATGAAGGAAGTTTTGAAGAGTACGATATGTTCATGTCGCACCGTTGCACAAATTTTGGCCTGGAAAAACAAAAATTCCTCGGCGATGGCGTAGTAACCGGTCATGGTACTATCGACGGACGCGTGGTATATGTTTTTGCACAGGATTTCACCGTTTTCGGAGGTTCCCTTTCCGAAACTTTTGCACAGAAAATCTGTAAAGTTATGGATCAGGCCATGAAAGTGGGTGCTCCCCTAATCGGTATCAACGATAGCGGTGGTGCACGTATCCAGGAAGGCGTAAACAGCCTTGCAGGTTATGCGGAAATCTTCCAGCGCAACATTATGGCCAGTGGGGTAATCCCTCAGATTTCAGCCATTTTTGGCCCCTGCGCTGGTGGCGCCGTTTATTCGCCGGCCCTTACCGACGTGATCATCATGAACGACCAAACCAGTTATATGTTCGTTACCGGCCCTAAGGTTACGAAAACGGTTACCGGTGAGGATATCACTACCGAAGATCTTGGTGGCGCAAATGTACACGCTTCCAAATCAGGTGTGGCACATTTTAAATCGGACTCCGAAGAAGAAGGTATTATGCTTATTCGCAAAACTTTGGAATACCTCCCTCAAAACTGCCTCGAAGAACCGCCATTGACCGAGTGTACTGACCCGATTGACCGTATGGCCGATGAGCTCAATGACATTATTCCTGACAATCCAAATAAACCTTACGATATCAAAGATGTGATTTATCATATCGTTGACCACGAAGAATTCCTCGAATTCCACCGTCATTATGCCAAAAACATTGTGGTGGGCTTTGCTAAATTTAATGGCGCTGCCGTGGGTATTGTTGCCAACCAGCCCAATTTCCTCGCCGGTGTGCTCGATATAGAAGCCTCGCGTAAAGCAGCACGTTTTGTACGTTTCTGTGATGCCTTTAATTTGCCCATTATCACTTTGGTTGATGTTCCCGGTTTCCTTCCCGGCAGCAAGCAGGAATATGGCGGAATTATTACACACGGTGCAAAACTGATGTTTGCCTATGGTGAAGCTACAGTGCCAAAAGTTACCCTTACCCTGCGCAAATCTTATGGTGGCGCACACGATGTGATGAGTTCCAAACAGCTCCGTGGCGATATTAATTATGCATGGCCATCAGCAGAAATTGCCGTGATGGGGCCCAAAGGAGCTATTGAAGTGCTTGAAGGACGGAAAATCAAAGAAATTGAAGATCCGGAAGAACAAGCCAAATATATTGCTCAGAAAGAGGAAGAATACCGCGATAAATTTGCCAACCCCTACGAAGCAGCAAAATACGGCTATATCGATGATGTAATTGAACCACGGAATACCCGTTTCAGGATTTGCCGCGCATTGCGCACCCTGGCTACGAAAAAGGATACCAATCCGCCGAAAAAACATTCCAATATTCCGCTTTAAACATTAAATAATTGTACTATGGTTTTATTAGAAATGTCGGCTGAACTTACCCATAACCTGAACCAGGGCCTTGTGATTACCCTGGTTGGTTATTCAATTGTTTTCAGCGCACTCGTACTTCTGTTCTTTGTTTTTTCTAATGTTCCTAAAGTGTTGAATATCAATATCAGGAAAAAGCTTAAAAAGGAAGGGAAAGAGTGTGCAAATCAGGAATTATCGGTTTCATCAGAAGAGAATGCAGCCATTAGCGCAGCAATCTTTATGTATTTCAATGAAATGCACGATGAGGAAAGCAATATCCTGACCATAAAACGTGTTTCGCGGAACTACTCACCATGGAGTTCCAAGATATACGGCATGCGCAACCTGAACAAGCAACAATAAAATTTATTAATCAGTCATATAAAGATCATTACTGATGAGAAAATATAAATTCACTGTACGTGGCAACCAGTACGAAGTGGAAATCAAAGGCTTTGAAAAGAACATCATCAAAATGGATGTAAACGGTTCTTCTTACAAAGTGGAGTTGCACAAAGAAATCAAAACAAGCAAAACGCCTACATTGGTCCGTTCGGCTGTTGTTAACCCCAAAGGCAGCCACAAACTGCCCGATGCAAAGCCTGCCGGTGGCCCCTTAATCATTAAATGCCCGCTTCCCGGTGTGATCCTCAATATCTTTGTAAAAGAAGGCGATGAGGTAAAAAAAGGCGATAAGCTTTTAATGTATGAAGCCATGAAAATGGAGAATGTTGTTTTGGCCGAACGCGACGGAACTGTGGGTTCTATTAAAGTCACCGTAGGGGATAACGTCCTTCAGGAAGCTCCTTTGGTAGAATTGGTGTAAGCACTTTTTATGAACCTTTAAAAGCCGAACAAAAATGGCACTTAGAAAGTTTTTGACAATTTTTGGGATTATTGCCGTGCTCAGTATCCTGACAGCAGTCTTTGCAGATGACCTGAGCGGCAAAACCACCCAAACAGATAATCAACAGGAAGTCGTTCAGCAAAACGATAATTCCAAGCCTTTTAATGAATCGCTTACTTTTCAGGGATTATACAAATTTTATCGTTATTCAGGTTTCAGGAATATTACCTGGGGGCACTTTATCATGATTCTGGTAGGTCTGTTTTTTATCTACCTCGCTATCCGCTTTGATTATGAACCCCTGCTGCTGATTCCGATCGGTACGGGGATTATCATCGGTAACATCCCCTTCTTCAACGATCCGGATATCAACCTGCAACTTGGTATCTATCAGGAAGGTAGTGTAATGAACTATTTATACTACGGCGTAGTGAAAGGGATTTATCCGCCCCTTATTTTTCTTGGGATTGGGGCGATGACCGATTTCTCATCCCTGATTTCCAATCCACGCCTGATGCTGCTTGGAGCGGCTGCACAGGTAGGTATTTTCCTTACCCTGATCGGTGCGCTTTTCCTCGGTTTTAACCTTCCGGAAGCCGGTTCAATTGGTATTATCGGTGGTGCCGATGGCCCTACAGCGATTTTCCTTTCATCCAAATTGGCGAACGGGGGCATTATCAACGGCCTGCAAACCCAAAACCTGATTGGCCCAATCGCCATTGCTGCTTATTCGTATATGGCTCTGGTGCCTGTTATCCAGCCACCGATCATGAAATTACTGACCAGCAAAAAGGAACGTGTCATCCGTATGAGGCCGCCAAGAGCTGTTTCCAAAACAGAAAAAATCATTTTCCCTATAATAGGACTCATACTTACTGCGTTTATATCTCCGAGTTCATTGCCTCTTTTGGGTATGTTGTTCTTTGGAAATATTTTGAAGGAAAGCGGCGTGACCAAACGTTTGGCCGATACAGCACGTAATGCTCTGATCGATATCGTTACGATTTTGCTCGGGCTTACCGTTGGGGCCAGTACACAGGCCGATGTTTTCCTGACGCCACAATCCATTATGATTTTCATTTTGGGAGCTCTTTCATTTATGATTGCTACTTCAGGAGGGATTTTATTCGCTAAGTTTATGAATGTATTCCTCAAAAAAGATAATAAGATAAACCCACTGGTTGGTGCAGCGGGCGTATCGGCCGTTCCGGACAGTGCACGCGTTGTTCAGAACGAGGGCTTAAAAGAAGATCCGACCAACCACCTGCTAATGCACGCTATGGCGCCGAATGTTTCCGGTGTTATTGGTAGCGCTGTTGCCGCAGGTATCCTGCTGAGCTTTTTGTTGTAATATGTGAGTTTATTGTTTGGTGTAAGGGCGTCCCGCAACAGGCGCCCTTTTTTTTGTGCCAATTCCTGGCCTTTATGGAAAATAAACTTGTGAATTATGTGCCTTCGGTTTCCTCCTTTTCAAAAAAAGATCAGATCCTTATCCCAACCCCTTCCAGCATCTCCTGAAAATAACCGGGAACAGCATCTTCAAAATGCATCAGCTCCATATTTTCCGGATGACGAAACGAGAGCGATGAAGCATGCAACATAAGTTCCAACTGATCCTGTTCCAGAAATTCTTTTAAAGCCCGGTTGAGCTGGCGCGAGCCGTGCTGATTATCTCCAATGATGTAATGCCCGGTGCCACCAAAATGCTGCCGGATTTGGTGCCATCGTCCCGTTTGCGGGCTGACTTCGGCCAGGCTGACCTGCAATTCTGCATCATCGCGGAATGCCAGCGGGATCTTCCCTTGCCCCATGCAACGATAATGGGTCAAAGCATCTGTTTTGCGCTTTTTGCTTTTGTCGTGCACTCGAAAATCGTATGAACCCTCCGCATCCAGCGTTCCATGCACCAAAGTGAGGTACTTTTTTTCCACCTGCTTTTCGGAAAATTCTTTGGCAAAATGCCGTGCCGCATCCTGTGTGCGCGCCAAAACCACCAAACCGGAAGTAGGCTGGTCGAGGCGATGGACATTAAACAGCTCCGAGCCTGTTAAATGATTTACCTGTTTCAAAAGGTAATCCGCATCTTTGGGCATATGCTGGTTTTTGTGCACAGGCAAGCCTGCGGGCTTATGCACCACGATAATATGGTCGTCCTGAAAAAGAATTTTTGTTTGCATGGGGCAAAGATATTAGGAAATAACTCAGCTTATTACAAAATATAATGCTGCACTAGCACTATGACTAACCTATCCATCTATCAACTAAAGACTTAACAGGACGTATTAAACGATAAAGCAGCCTGGTATCCTCTGTTATTATTTCTGCAGTGCCAGACAAACTTTGTGAACACTCTATTTCAATACCATATGTCGTCGTCATTCCATCAAGAGAATCAACTTCAGCATAATAGAAATCCTTATTTGGAATAGTTGAAATATTTTTAATGAACCCTTTGAGCACTCCAAATTCCATATAAGGATAATTATTAAGCCTTATGATAACCTCTTGCCCCTGCTTTACTTTTCCAAAGCCATGCGTTGGTATTTGAAGACTGCCAATTATGTCTTTACCATGAACGGGTACAATTGCCATAACTTTTTCATTGGAAGCAACAATTTGATTCTTCCTCCAGTATTGAATGAAAACGCATCTACCATCAATAGGTGACCGTAAAATATACTTATTTTCCCAGCCATCAATAGCTGTTCTAAGAGTTTCAATAGATTCTTGGAGTTGCATTAAAAGTGTTTCCCCCAGCTACCGCGCGTGTCCTCACGCGCGGTACTGCTTAAATATCAACCACAATAACATCTTCGAGTATCCCTTTTTTTCCTGCATAATCCAATGCACTAAGTACAAATAATCCTCAGGATAAAACACCAGGCCCTCTTCGACTGGATTTTGGTGAATGTACCTGATTTTTTGTGAAATCACTTTATTGCTATTACTTCAAGTATTTAAATTGATGATAACAGGCGTAGAAATAATTTTTCATGCGCATCAAAAACTTTTTTTATGCGCATTAAAATATCAAGGCAACAAGAGCTGTTAAAAGAAAGCTGCTTTTGTGACTTACGGAATATACGGGTTTGCTTAGCCTGACTTGCTAAGCCACGCGTGAGGACACGCGCGGGAACGGGGGTAGCTGTTTGAGTTGATTTAATTCCTTGTAAATTTGTACAAGGTTTTTTAGTACGGTAGAAATCCCGGAATCTTGGGGCATCCTGGAAAGGATTTCTATTATTTGAACAAGAAAATCAGCTCCTGTAACACGTGGTTCCAATTCACTTATCAGGAGTTGTTCGTCAATCATTTCGTTAACAAATGATACGGCATCATTCATTGAAATCTCTTCATCCACCAGTATTTCGGAAAGATTGTCAATCCTTTCTCCTTTAATGGCCTTTTGCAATACAGCAGTAATATATTCCGAATTATCGACAGCAACAATATGATGTTTACGATGACTGTTTACATAGTAATACTCGACATATCTGATTTGATTGCCGATTTTATATATACTTGAGTTTGGTGAAAATTTTAGATGCTTTCTAATATCTCTGTTTTTTGATAAATCAAATGCCAAAGCACACAAATAATTCATATCCAAACGGGTATGACAAACACAATCTATTTTAGATTTAAGCTCGATTTTACTAATATCACTAAAAGATCCTGCGGAAAAGCCTGCAAACATGCCAAAAGGAGTGCATCGCGTGGACATACGAAACAAATAACGCAGCAGGCTTTCTTTAAGTTTTTCATTCTTTCTTTTCCCTTTTCTGTCCTTTGCCGTATCGTCCTGTAGCCATTTTTCCATTTCATGATACAGAGGTTGTGAGGCGATAAATACAGCCTCTTGAACAAGAGGATCAGCAAAAATATGTTTTAACTCTGCTTCTCTAATTTCATCCCCTGAAGTTAACTCACAAACAAAACTTAAAGGAAAGGTGGGGGTACGCAAAATGTACTTATTAAAAGGCTTATAAAGCATGATATCATCCATACAAATCTAACTTAACAACAAACATTCGTCCCATGCAGGTTCTATATCCGAAACAGCAGAAATCATGGCAAGACCAATGCCTGCGATTCCTTCCAGTAGTCCCGGTTCATTTTTCCATCCTTTATCAAGCCCATGCCAGGCCTTGTAACCCGCCAAACCATCCTCAAAGCGTGCCATTTTAAGGGTTTGGCCGAACCAGTATTCAGAAGCTTCTTTTAGTTCTTCAACACCCGTATAGCCATACATACGGTTATAAATATGTGCAATGCCAGCTGTACCATGGCAAAGCCCTGCATCTATTACGCTGTTTTCTTTCAAATCCCTTCGACGGGCAGAATGGAGTAGAATTCTAATGGCTTCTTCTTCCCAATCCTTTCGCCCCAGGGCTTGTGAGGCATGCCATATTGCTACAGAAATGCCAAGATCGCCATAACACCAGGCAAGACGGCTCGGGGCCAAATTTTTCATGCTTTCTATGGCAAAGTTTGGGAAAACAGAAATATACTTGCCATTGGGCAATTTTTGTTGCAGCAGATAATTCATGGCTCCTTCAAGTAAGTACTTTGTTTTATTCTGATTAATTCCCTGTTTGTATATCTTGCTCAGCATAGCGATAATGCTTGCCAGACCGTGCGACATGCTAATATTATAGCCTTTTGTTTTTGTTCTGATGTCTAATGTTGACAGCCATTTCAGCTCATTATCTTTTGCCCTTTCTGCCTTTTCTGCAAATTCATCAACAAATTCTGAAACATAGAACCGACTTTCTATATCATTTTTGCTCAAAAAGTACTGAATGATACCAAGTGCACCATGCAAGAAGTCGTAATTGTCATTTTTTAGATAATCCAAAACTTTTTCGAATAAAACTTTATTCACACTCTTATCAATCAATTCATTAATATCAGTCTCTAAAAAATCATTACTATCAAGATTTAGTAAAAGCCAACCCAATCTGGCAATGTCAGAAGGCGCAATTCTGGTTTGGTAATAAGACATCAAAGTTTTTTCAAGAAGCATTACCGCTTTATTGTAACACTTTTCATCATTTAGCATTAAGGAATAATAAAAAAGGAAAAGGGAGATTCCCGAAGTATCAGAATAAAATCCATGAACACTTACCTCATTTACAGACGACAATGATTCGTACACTTTTTTTAATAGCAAATCCACATTCATCAATTCATTTTTAATTTATATACATTCTATAAAGCCCATAATTCCTGCTGTTGCCAATTTTCTGGTATAAATAATAAATGGTGTTGTTATACACCTTTATTTTAATGGGGAAAACATGGGGCAGTGTTTCAATAAATGAGATCTCTCCACCGCTAAGGTCAAGGCTGTATAGATCGGTTTTTGCACCCTCTTTCCATAAAAAATATGCTTTTTCATTATTGCAATTGTCTATCAATGCCTTGTCTTTCCATATCCGCCCTTCTTCTCTTTCCAAAAGCTTGTAAGCTTTTTCATCGTCATGGATGTGTGTTATGTTGAGCTCTGAGACGAGCTTGCCGTTTTTATCAAACTTCAATAGCTTGTTATTGATATTATCTATAATGTATATACTGTCCTTTATATGAAAATAGGCGTTTGAAATGTGGTTATACATAAAGTTTACAGTGAAGTTTATCTCTTGCCTGTCATAAAGCTTTGTAACTATATCCCTTCTTTTTTCTCCAGGTGGAGCTGAATAACACTTATTAAACAATCCCAAAAATCTCATCTCATCATAAAAATAGTTTATCTTATCCTCATCAAATAGTGAATAGAAAATATTCTTACTTCCTCTATTAATTTTTCCATAATTAATTATGTCTTTTATTTTTGTTTGGAACTCAGAAAAATAATAATTGCTATCAATCTTAAAATCGTACAGTTCGTTTACTTTCTTGAGCTTTGAATAATTGAAGGGTTCCAGATAGTTTATTTGATCGTTTTCAATAATAATCTGATAAACAGAATTCGATTTTGAAACAATATCCAGGTTGCCATAAAAATCAATAATAATTCCCCGGGGCTTGCCGGGAGGGCTACTGTAGATTGTGTCTCTAAGGTTTTCATCTACCGAAATCAGCTGGTATTTCATATTGGCGTAATCTTTCAGCAGGAAGTAGATGCGGTGATTATAAATTTCATAATCAATAACCGATTGGTTGGGTTTTTTATAGATCGTTTCATATTTTTCTTCGCTAATTTCCACTGCATCAAGGGTGTATGAAAATGGCATTAATGTAACCACCAGATTGGAATCTGAAACGGTTTTGATATTGATTTTTAGCAGTTTCGGTTTGGATGAGATGTGAGAGAACTTCAATGTTATGCTATCTCTGTCTGTGTTGATTTTAAACCTTCCTTCTTTGTCGCTTATGCTTCCGAATTTGCTGCCCGGCCAAATCTGGATGGCTACATTGGCAAGTGGTTGCCCGGTATTTTCTTCAATTACGGTTCCTTTCACAACGGAATTGTTTTGTGAGAAAAGTAATTGATGCGCAGATAGTATTACTAATAATAAATATAATTTTTTCATCTAATATTGATATTGTAAAAGGGCGCCCTTTATGGACACCCTAATTACTATATTTCATTAACACCAACAAGTATTACAATCGGTCCAATGAGTAAAACAAGGACTTGATGTTTCGCATACATCCAATGAGTTAGGATCTAGACAAGTTAGTATACAGGTAAGCTCTGTTTCACGACATGTATCGGTTGGTTCAGCCAAATTCCCTCCAATAACATTATTCATCTTGGTATCTTGCAGCTTTGCAACTTTAACTTTATTTAAACTTAATTTTTTCTTTTTCATATTATAAGATTTTTAATCCAATTCTTAAATTTTCTAATACTGTAACTTGTTATTGCAGAACCCATTTAATACGTTTATTCTACATTATGCCGTTTCGGTCGGGTTCTGGTGTATCCGGAAACGGCATAGCCTGTCGAACTTATTCTTTCCCAGCATAAAAATACGGTTAGAAATTAGATAGACAAATTCGCTGAATCCATTTCCGCTGTCTTTTTTGAGCAAGATTGTTCTTATAAGTCTATTGTGGTAGTCCGGAGACAAGCAATGGTCCGTTATAAATTTAATGTCATAATGACCGGAACACATTCTATTGTTCCTGAAAGCATCATTCCATTTCAGTACAGGCAGTCGGACTTTATATCTAAATGAATGGTTCATATCTTAGCTTAATAATACAAAAACAAAGGTATGTATTCATATTAAGTTTTTATTCAAATGGTCGTTTTATTTGATAAACGGTATGTTTTATGGGATGAACGGTTCATTTTTATAAATGAGTGGTTTATTGGTTTAGCATATTTCGGAGTTCCTGCCAGCGCCTTCAGTATCTCAGTCTAACTTAACAACAAACATTCGTCCCATGCAGGCTCTATATCCGAAACAGCAGAAATCATGGCAAGACCAATGCCGGCAATTCCTTCCAGCAGTCCAGGTTCGTTTATCCATCCTTTATCAAGCCCATGCCAGGCCTTGTAGCCCGCCAAACCATCCTCAAAGCGTGCCATTTTAAGGGTTTGGCCGAACCAGTATTCAGAAGCTTCTTTTAGTTCTTCAACACCCGTATAGCCATACATACGGTTATAAATATGTGCAATGCCAGCTGTACCATGGCAAAGCCCTGCATCTATTACGCTGTTTTCTTTCAAATCCCTTCGCTGGGCAGAGTGGAGCAGAATGTTAATGGCTTCTTCTTCCCAATCTTTTCGCCCAAGCGCCTGTGATGCATGCCAAATTGCCACTGAAATGCCGAGATCTCCATAGCACCAGGCAAGACGGCTCGGGGCCAAATTTTTGTAAGCCTACGGCGAACAGCATCTTGCATATAACCGGATAATGTTTTAAATCTGTCCGGGCAGGAGTTGATGGAGCTTGTTGGCTGGGTGTTCCTGGATTTTTTCTAATGTTTGCTTGAGCCACTCGAAGGGTTCGACATTTTGGATTTTGCAGCTGGCAAAAAAGGAGTAGATCATAGCCGCGTGCTGGGCTGCATTGTGCGAACCCGCAAACAGGTAATTCTTGCGCCCTATGGCTACCGGCCTGATGCTGTTTTCAACCAGGTTGTTGTCAATGCGCAGCCTTCCGTCTTCAATATAACGGATCAGGCGCCCCCATAATTTCAGGCTGTAAGCTATGGCTTTGCCGATTGCGCTTTTGGGCGCTACTTTATAAACTTCTTCCTTAAGCCAGCTTTCCATTTCGTTCAATATGGGCATTGATTCCTTTTGCCGCAATGCTTTGACCTCCTCCGGCTGTAGCTCTTGCTCACTTGCCTGACGTTCAATGGCATACAGTTTTCTTATCTGCCCCAGCGCATATTCACTGCGTGCAGCATCATTGTCCTTGGCTTTCTCAAAATACCTGCGTGCATGCGCCATGCAGGCCAATTGGGTGATTTCGGCTTTGTTTTTTAGGTTGTCGTAAGCGGTGTAGCCATCGGTTTGCAAATATCCACTATAGTTTTCCAGCATCTCATCCGGGCCTTCCCGCCCGCGGCCTTTCCGGTAATCGAACAGGGCCAGTTTTTTAAGCGGGTCGTAATAAACCCAGTGATACCCTTTGTGCGATGCCCCGGGCTTGTCTTTGGTCAATACCTTTATAGGCGTTTCGTCTGCCATCAGGTAATCGGTCCTCATGATTTCTTTTTTCAGGGCATCGTAAAGCGGCTCAAGCAATCTGCAAACCCCGCTAAACCAGCCGTTTATTGTTGATTCGGCTATTTCGATCCCCATGCGCTTGAACATCTTGACAAGGCGGTAGAATGGCAGGTGGTCAACAAATTTGCTGACAGTCACATAAGAGAGCAGGCCTTCTGAGGCATTGCTTTTGAACAAGGCGCGCGAAGGTAGTTCTGCACAAATCATTTGGGTGCTTTCGCCCTGGCCTGCTACGGCATAATAAGGACGTATATAACGGATCACACGAAAAGTCCCGGGCACATAATCAAGTACTTCGGTGATTTTTACGTTGACCCTATGGGCGCCTTTGGGCAGGTTTTGGGGTTCGATGATGATTTCATGGCGCGGCAGGTGGGCGGGCAGTTCTAAGCGCACGGGCTGTTTTTTGGACTGCTTTTTATTGCGCGTATAGCTGATCTGCTCCTTTTCCGGCTCTTTCTCCTGTGCAGGCACGTCAAAAAGCACGCCCTGGTTGGGGTCTGCCGCGATATGCCGTTCGCTTTTGGCTCCATAGATCGCACGCCTCAACTGGACAAGTTCATGCTGAAGCAGGAATATTTTCTGTTGCATTGCATCATATTCCGCTTTTGATATAGTTATATTTTCCTGACTTGCCATGAGGCAAAGATACGGAAGTAACCTCTTGGCTGACTATATTTTAAGCGCTATTTACCAACATTTTCATGTGGGAAAAAACGTGGGTATTTCCTTGCATTTTTCATGGAAATACCATTGATTATCATTACAAGTTCAGGGTAGTCGATCAGCTGGTGGGAGGCGTGCGCAGCAGATGTGTCCGGCAGGTGAAAAGTGCCTTTTTCGAGCCTTTTGTAGAACAGCACAAAACCTCCGCTTTCCCAGCGCAGCAGTTTTATGCGGTCGCGCTTTTTGTTGATGAACAGGAAAACATCACCGCTCATTGGGTTTTTGTCCAGTTTGTTGCGCACAATGCCATACAGCCCATCAAAGCTCTTGCGCATATCGGTGGGCTGGCGGTACAGGTAATAGCGGCTGGCTGTTAAGCTGAACATTATTGGCCGGTGAGCGATTTGAGATAGGACAAGGGCACATTGCCCGGAAGGTTGAGCTCGATACCATTGGGATAACGGATGATAATCCCTGCAGCTGGAGTCCCGGAAAGCTCAATGAACCCATGGCCATCAGGCAAGCTTTCTTCCTGTTCAAATTTATGATACCAATAAAGGAAAGTGTGATAGCAGATTTTGTGTGATTCGGCAAAGGATCTTTTGCTTTGGCCACTGGTATGCCATTGATCCACCAGTGTTTTCATCTCTGCTCTTCTTTGTTCTTTTTGCATATTGCTTTTTTGCAGCAAAGAACGGAAGCTTTAAAAGCTTGTGCAATATGCCTTTTGCTGAAGGCTTACAAATTTTTCATGCTTTCTATGGCAAAGTTTGGGAAAACAGAAATATACTTGCCATTGGGCAATTTTTGTTGCAGCAGATAATTCACGGCTCCTTCAAGTAAGTACTTCGTTTTATCCTGATTAATTCCCTGTTTGTATATCTTGCTCAGCATAGCGATAATGCTTGCCAGACCGTGCGACATGCTGATATTGTATGCCGTTTCACTTGTTTTATAATCAATAACGGAAAGCCATTTAACAATATTACTTTGAGTCTTATCAGAAACTAGCTCTAGAGTATTAATGAGATTAAATATGAAATTACTGGTTAGATCATCATTTTTTTTCAAAAAATAAAGCACAATACCTAAAGCTCCGTGCAAAAAATCATAACCATACTTTTGAAGACAAGCATTTGCGACTTCGTATAAATGATAGTCGATATCTTCATGAATATTTTCAATATCTAAATCAATAATTCCTTGTTTCTCCAGATACAATAGTAACCATTCAAATTTTGATATTGAAGTTGGTAAAATTTGATTTTCGCGATATACATTGGCAATGCTTTCAAGTATTTCATAAGCAAAGTCGTAATATTTTGCTTCATTTTTAAATTGGCTATATTGGAACAAGAAAAGAGCAATACCTGATTTGTCACCAAGCAAATTTTCTGATTGTGTTATTGTTAAATTTGAGTTCAATAAGACCCTAGAAATTTCATCTAACTTCTTATCCAAAAGAATTTTCATAATTTTATTATCTTTCATATAGTGACTTTCTGATAACAGTACTTCTTCTTTTAATACTATCATAGTAGACGCAGTACACAGCATTATTATGGATTCTGAATATTTTAGGAAATGGAGTTGTATGTGACTTAACTTGCTTACGTACTTTTCCGCTTTTTATATCAAATTTACCAATATAATTAATTCCATTCTTAAGTTGTGAAGCATATATAGTTCCGGTTATATCATCTTGCAAAATATTATCTATTTTAACTCCATTCTGCATAAATACAGTCCCTTTATCCATAAGAACGAAAGATTTATTATATCTGAGGATAGTGAAATTCTGATGATTATAAAAAATTATTTCGTTGTTATCAACAAACACATCAATTTCAACAGGCTTGGCTTCTACTGACAAGTACCAAGAAATTAAATTAAACAATCTATGGTTATTGTTAATAAGCTTTAGAATATTTCCATTCCAGACACCAGACTCTATAAGATTCTGGCTAGACGGTGTTGTCGCATAATACAATGAAATTATATCCGAATAATAACTGGCAGCAATATTATAAGCCACAGAATCAAAGAAGCTAACCAGTAATTTTTTATTTTTTACGGGCTTACAAGTGTCAATATAATAGTAATTAACTTTCTGGTTGTGATGTTTGCTCACAATTGCGCTGTTTTTTTCAAAATAATCTTTAGTTAGAAACATACAACCAAGGTTTAAAACGAAGGGTTTAATTTTTTTATTAAAAGCTGCAGTTGTAAATTTATCGACTGCATTGAATGACGTATCCAAAGAATTATAATGCAACTGCAAACACGAATCATTCCCGATTAATTCATAGTTACCGAAACAATCTCTAAAAATTTCATTGTACTTATTATTAACCTGCTGTACAGATAGCACACTACCATTTTCGTCTAATAAAATAAGCTCGGATCTATTTTGCTTACGATTTAATACAAACAGCAAATTATCAATGAATTCAATATCGAGAATAATAGAGTTTGAAGTACTGAAAAAATATGGGCTGGACTTAACCTTAAATTCCGGAAGGAGGTATGAATGTTTATTTAGTGTAATATTTAATAAAATTGTGTCTATATTAATATCTTCTTTTCGTAGCTGTACAATTGTGTCCCTATATCCAATTTTTGAGAAGAGTAATTGCGTTTTCTCAGCTTCTGCAAAAACCTCCAAAGAGTAGTGCCCAGTTTCATTAGTGATAGTTCCATAACTTGTTTCTAAAACTGAGATATTTACATCAGGATTATTTCTAACAACACCTGTAACTATTATAGAAGATTGCCCAAATACTCCAACTTGTACTGTTGATATTAATAAAGCAGTAAACAAAAATTTAAATATCTTTTTTTTCAAAACTATTAGAATATATATAATTGATCAAAACACAAACAATATCACACCATTAGAAATAACCTCCAATGGTGATACTATTATACTCACAATTGGAGGTCAAAAATAGGATAACTAATCTGTAGTTGTAATTGCACAAGTGCGTGGCCCCCAACAGCCAGACCATCCACATGCGGGATATTTAGTTTCTATGCATGTAGCGCAGGTGACATTTTTCGTAGGCTCTTCTCCTCCAAGAACCCGTTTCATTTCAAAATCTTGCAAATTTGATATAGTCCTTTTAGTAAGAACCAATTTTATTTTTTTCTTTTTCATATTATAAGATATTTAATCCAATTCTTAAATTTTCTAATACTGTAACTTGTTATTGCAGAGCCCATTTAATACGTATATTCTACATTATGCCGTTCCTGTCGGGTTCTAATGTATCCGGAAACGGCATAGCCTGTCGAACTTATTCTTTCCCAGCATAAAAATATGCTTAGAAATTAGATAGACGAATTTATTAAATCCATTTCCGCTGTCTTTTTTGAGCAAGATTGTTTTTATAGGTCTATTGTGGTAGTCCGGAGACAAGCAATGAACCGTTATAAATTTAATGTCACAATGACCGGAACGCATTCTATTGTCCCTGAAAGCATAACTCCATTTTAAAACAAGCTGTCGGACTTTATATCTAAATGAATGGTTCATAACTTTGCTTAACAATACGAAAACAAAGGTATGTATTCATATTAAGATTTTATTCAAATGGTCGTTTTATTTGATAAACGGTATGTTTTAAGGGATGAACGGTTCATTTTTATAAATGAGCGGTTTATTGTTTTAGCATATTTCGGCGTTCTTTTCAGTGCCTCCAGCATCTCAATCTAACTTAACAACAAACATTCGTCCCATGCAGGCTCTATATCCGAAACAGCAGAAATCATGGCAAGACCAATGCCTGCAATTCCTTCCAGCAGTCCTGTCTCATTTTTCCATCCTTTATCAAGCCCATGCCAGGCCTTGTAACCCGCCAAACCATCCTCAAAGCGTGCCATTTTAAGGGTTTGGCCGAACCAGTATTCAGAAGCTTCTTTCAGTTCTTCAACACCCGTATAGCCATACATACGGTTATAAATATGTGCAATGCCAGCTGTACCATGGCAAAGCCCTGCATCTATTACGCTGTTTTCTTTCAAATCCCTTCGCTGGGCAGAGTGGAGCAGAATGTTAATGGCTTTTTCTTCCCAATCTTTTCGCCCAAGCGCCTGTGATGCATGCCATATTGCTACAGAAATGCCAAGATCGCCATAACACCAGGCAAGACGGCTCGGGGCCAAATTTTTCATGCTTTCTATGGCAAAGTTTGGGAAAACAGAAATATACTTGCCATTGGGCAATTTTTGTTGCAGCAGATAATTCACGGCTCCTTCAAGTAAGTACTTCGTTTTATCCTGGTTAATTCCCTGTTTGTATATCTTGCTCAGCATAGTGATAATGCTTGCCAGACCGTGCGACATGCTGATATTATAGCCTTTTGTTTTTGTTCTGATGTCTAATGTTGACAGCCATTTCAGCTCATTATCTTTTACCCTTTCTGCCTTTTCTGCAAATTCATCAACAAATTCTGAAACATAGAACCGACTTTCTATATCATTTTTGCTCAAAAAGTACTGAATGATACCAAGTGCAGCATGCAAGAAGTCGTAATTGTCATTTTTTAGATAATCCAAAACTTTTTCGAATAAAACTTTATTCACACTCTTCTCAATCAATTCATTAATATCAGTCTCTAAAAAATCATTACTATCAAGATTTAGTAAAAGCCAACCCAATCTGGCAATGTCAGAAGGCGCAATTCTGGTTTGGTAATAAGACATCAAAGTTTTTTCAAGAAGCATTACCGCTTTATTGTAACACTTTTCATCATTTAGCATTAAGGAATAATAAAAAAGGAAAAGGGAGATTCCCGAAGTATCAGAATAAAATCCATGAACACTTACCTCATTTACAGGCGACAATGATTCGTACACTTTTTTTAATAGCAAATCCACATTCATCAATCTATTCTTAATTTATATACATTCTATAAAGCCCATAATTCCTGCTGTTGCCAATTTTCTGGTATAAATAATAAATGGTGTTGTTATACACCTTTATTTTAATGGGGAAAACATGGGGCAGTGTTTCAATAAATGAGATCTCGCCGCTCTTGAGATCTAATGAATAAAGCTCGGTTCTGGCGCCCTGTTTCCATAAGAAATATGCTTTTCCGTTATTGCAGTTGTCTATCAATGCCTTGTCCTTCCATATCCGCCCTTCTTCCATTTCCAGCAAACTGAAAGCTTTTTCATCATCATTGCTGTGTGTTATGTTGAGCTCTGAGACGAGCTTGCCTCTTTTATCAAACTTTAATAGCTTGTTTTTGATGTTATCAATGATATATATTTCATTTTCAATATTGAAGAATACATTCCATATGTTGTTGTAATGATAATTTAGATCAAAGGTAATTTCGTGATTGTCATACATATTATTAATAAAGGCTCTTCTCTCATCTCCAGGAGGAACACCAGAGTTAAAAAATTTCTTTGGCAATAAAAACCGTAGTTCTTGAAAAATATAATCAACTTTCTTATCGTCTATAATGGTGTGAAAAATATTTTTGGTGCTCCTGTTTATTGTGTAGTAGCAGATTTTATCATTGATTTTTGTCTTATATTCAGAAAAATAATAATTGCTGTCAATTTTGAAATCATATAGTTCATTTACTTTTTCGAGTTTTGAATAATTGAAGGGTTCCAGATAGTTAATCTGGCCGTTTTCAATAATAATCTGATAAACAGAATTCGATTTTGAAACAATATCCAGGTTGCCATAAAAATCAATAATAATTCCCCTGGGCTTGCCGGGAGGAGTGCTAAAGATTGTGTCCCTAAGGTTTTCATCAACCGAAATCAGCTGGTATTTCCTATTGGAGTAATCTTTCAGCAGGAAGTAGATGCGGTGATCGTAAATTTCGTAATCAATAACCGATTGATTGGGTTTTTTATAGATCGTTTCATATCTCTCTTCGCTGATTTCCACGGCATCAAGGGTGTATGAAAACGGACTCAATGTAACAAGGAGGTTGGAGTCTGACACGGCTTTAGCATTGACTTTTAATAGTTTCGGCACGGACGAGATGTGAGAGAACTTCAATGTTATGCTATCTTTGTCTGTGTTGATTTTAAACCTTCCTTCTTTGTTGCTTATGCTTCCGAATTTGCTGCCCGGCCAAATCTGGATGGCTACATTGGGCAATGGTTGCCCGGTATTTTCTTCAATTACGGTTCCTTTCACAACGGTATTGTTTTGTGAGAAAAGTAATTGATACGTAGAAAGTAGTACTAATAATAAATATAATCTTTTCATATAATGCTGATATTGTAAAAGGGTGTCCTTTATGGACACCCATAAAATCATGAAAATATTCAAAATAATAATTAATTGGTAGTAAACAGAGTTGTACAAGGACTTGATAATTCACAAGCCACTATTGAGTCAGGATCTAAGCAAGTTAGCATACACGTAACTTGTGTTTCACGACATGTATGGGTTGGTTCAGCCAAATTCCCTCCAATAACATTATTCATCTTGGTATCTTGCAGCTTTGCAACTTTAACTTTATTTAAACTTAATTTTTTCTTTTTCATATTATAAGATTTTTAATCCAATTCATAAATTTTCTAATACTGTAACTTGTTATTGCAGAGCCCATTTAATACGTATATTCTACATTATGCCGTTCCGGTCGGGTTCTAATGTATCCGGAAACGGTATAGTCAGTCGAACTTATTCTTTCCCAGCATAAAAATATGCTTAGAAATTAAATAGACAAATTTAATAAATCCATTTCCGCTGTCATTTTTGAGCAAGATTGTTCTTATAGGTCTATTGTGGTAGTCCGGAGACAAGCAATGATCCGTTATAAATTTAATGTCACAATGACCGGAACGCATTCTATTGTCCCTGAAAGCATAACTCCATTTTAAAACAAGCTGTCGGACTTTATATCTAAATGAATGGTTCATATCTTAGCATAATTATACAAAAACAAAGATATGTATTCATATTAAGATTTTATTCAAATGGTCGTTTTATTTGATAAGCGGTATGTTTTAAGGGATGAACGGTTCGTTTTTATAAATGAGCGGTTTATTGTTTTAGCATATTTCGGATTTCTTGCCAGCGCCTTCTGGAAACTTTTAATTCTTCACCATTAAGGATTTGAATAAGTCTTTTTTCCCCGGATACAAATTTTGAGAAATATCTCAGATTGAGCAAAGTATTTCTATTGATCCTATAAAAATTAAGCCCATCTAAACGTTCCTCGATATCTTTTAGTGGTTCACAACAGTGAATGCATTTGTTTTGATCAAGGAGGTGTATAGAGGATATACTGCCAGTACATTCGATATATATAATTGTATCAACTAATGCCTGATGCACTTTACCTTTCTCGTTAAAGAACAGGCTTCTGCTTTTTTGATTTGTATAATCCATTGTATAACAACTAATTATATATTTCCTAATTCTAAAATCAATAACTTATTAAAAAATTTGCGAAAAGGATTAACATGCTATTTTACCTGCAAATTCACTTTTGTGGTACAAATATAGAATAAATCCAGGTGAAAAGATGTTATATAGTCCCTGCCAGAATACTCATATCATTTTGTTTATCAGTATTTTACTGTTAATAACTTTGTTGAATCTTTCGCGGTATTTTCTTGTGTAGAACAGTTATTTTGCTGATATTCGGTGCTTTAACTGTTTGAGATTCGTTTATTGCGCCTCAGACATCAAAACACGGAAAGATATGAGAAAAAGATTCGAACAGCAGATCAAAATTGGCAGTACTTTGATTCAAGATGTAGTAATACCGACAAAAAAGCGCAGTGGCGCCCTTCCCGGCCTATGTGCAGCATTAAAAGAGATTTTTGTAAGCCCAGAGTGGAACGAAAAAGTTTTCAGTATCCTTGAGGACAAAATCCTATCCGAGAATAATAAAACAGGGCGTCCTGGAATGGATCTATGGCATGTCTTTGTACTTTCCCAAGTACGCCTTTGCCAAAACATAAGCTACGATGACCTGCACTACCTGGCCAATTACGACCGGCTTGTGCGCCAAATCATGGGTGTTGAAAACGATTACGGAATGAGTAGTTATAAGTTTGGTTATCAGTCTATTATAGATAATGTAGGATTATTGGACGATGAATCGGTCAGGGAGCTAAACAGTATTATCGCTGATTTTGGCCACTACGTGTTTAAAAAAAAAGGGGAGGAAGCATTGTGCTTAAAAACCGATAGTTTTGTAGTAGAAAGCAATGTCCATTTTCCAACTGACTATAACTTGCTGTGGGACTGTGCCCGCAAATGCCTCGATATAGTTGCCAGGCTTTATCCCGGCCAACCGCCGGCAGGGTGGCGCAAAAATAAAAATTGGCGCAAAGACCTCAAAAACAAGATGCGTGCACTGGGGCGGGCAAGTGCTTCAGGAGGAAAAAGAAAAGCCGATAGGGTTCGGCAAACCGCTAAAAGCTACCTCACAAAAGCGAAAGCACTTCACGCCAAGCTCGGGAAAGAATGCGGCTGCAGCACTATTGATGGCAATCCCGTTTTGACCGAACTGTCCCACTATATGGCCCTGTTGCAAAAACATATAGACCTGCTGGAAAGAAGGGTGATAAAAGGGGAGGAAATCCCCCATGAAGAAAAAATGTTTTCCATTTTTGAAACCTACACCGAGTGGATAAAAAAAGGCAAAATGCGGCCTAATGTAGAACTTGGGAAAAAAGCGGCAATAACCACTGACCAATATAACCTCATTGTCGATTACCAGATCATAGAAAATCAGTCAGACTCAGAATGCGTTCCACAGCTGGCCCAGAGAATATCCTTGCGCTACAAAGACATTGCAAGTTGGAGCTTTGATAAAGGATATTGGAAAAAAGAAAATAAAGAACTGCTCTCACAAAACACCCAACGTTTGGTACTCCCCAAAAAGGGGAAATGCAACAAGCAGGAATACCAACAAGAGCACCAGCCTTGGTTTATAAAGGCACGCAATAGGCACAGCGCAATAGAATCAAATATAAACGAATTGGAACACAGAGGGCTGGACAGATGTCCCGACAAAGGGTATGGACATTTTAAACGTTATGTTGGCCTGGCTGTATCAGCTTACAACTTGCGCAGGATTGGAGTTGAGCTGATCCGGCTGCAAGTAGCTGATCAACACATAGGTGAGGGGCGCTTTAATGCGGCATAATTTTAAAGTATTGAATTACAGTATATTAAGTGTTTTACAGGGGTGAATTATGCCTTGTTGTTTCTACAGGGCTGTATAAGCCGGCAAATCCGGATCATATTTCTATATATTTACTATGAAATTTAATTTTTTTAGGCATGATGCTACTTTCGGAGCATATTTTACTCGCTGTTTTTTGGGTGAATTTTAAAAACCTATAGTTTTCTGGCTGGCACTATATAATAGGTTTTTTTATCGCGAAGAATGTTTTTTTTAAATACTAAGAATGCATGATGATTTTGATCCCAATCGATTCAAAGTAATAAAGATCAAATCATTTTTTTGAAAGCTTTTGAAATTGAAAGCAAGGAGTCGGCGGAGTTTCGGGTGACACAATAAAAGGAAGCCTCATTAAAACTGCAACACAAAGTGCGCCCCAGCTTGAGGTAAATTTTCAAAAGAAAGGCTTCCTTTGTGGAGCTGCATAATCTGGCGGGAGAGGCTCAGGCCAATGCCGTTTCCTTTTTTCCGTGTGGTGAAGAAAGGAATAAAAATCATTTCTTCATCTTCGCTGCGCACACCGGGGCCATTGTCGCTTACCGAAATAAAGGCACGGCCTTTCCTGCTGCCGGCATGGAGTTTTATTTGCGCGTTTTCCTGTCCGGTCAGGGCTTCGCTGGCATTTTGCAAAAGGTTGATCAGCACCTGTTGAATCATATCGTAATCGGCAACAAGCATGGGGATTTTTGCATCATAACTGATTTCCAGTCCCATATTACTTGCCTCTAAGCCGGGTTTCATCAGCACCACAATATTTTTCAGTATGTCGTGCACTTTAAACTCCGTCCATTCGGGTTCGGGCAGGCGGGTGATGCTGCGGTAGAGGTCCACAAAACGCAAAAGCCCATTGCTCCGTTCTTCGATAATCTGTAAGCCTTCGGCTATTTCCGTCCCTTCTTCCGAATTTTTTACAATATCCGGATGCTTTTCAATATTTTGCCGCAGGGCGGAGGTCAGGGATTTTACGGGCGTAACCGAATTCATGATTTCGTGGGTCAGCACACGGATCAGCTTTTTCCATGATTCGGTTTCCTGGGCTTCCATTTCTGATTTAATATCGTGCAGGCTTACTAAGCAGTATTCCTTTTGCAAAATCCGGAAACGTCCGGCATAGAGCACCAGCGGCACGGGCATTCCGCCTCGGTTTAGCCGATAATGCTCTTTCCCGCTTTTGCGAATGCGCAACATCAGCTCTTCCAGGCCGCTTCCGGCACGGTTCAGCTGGCGTAGGTTATCGGGCTTGCTCATGCCCAGCAATTGTTCTGCCTCCGCATTAAAAAGGTCGATCTGCTGCTTTTCATCAAAACAGATCATCGCAACACGCGCATGACTGATCACCTGTTGCAGGTATTCGTAATGGCTTTGCTTCTCAATGCGTGCGTTTTTCATTTCCTCCAAAATTCCGGCAAAAGCCGAACGGTATAGCGGATCATTGCTTTCGGGCACATATTGGTCGTTATAGGCATTTTGCCTGATGGCCTCGAGCAGGTTTTGAAGTTCGCGCAGATGTTTGCGCGTATAAGTGGCCAACTCAACACTCAAAACTATGGCCGCCAGCAGAAATGCACCACTGGTCACATACCATTTGTCCTGGGCCAGGCTGAACGAAAAGCCCAGCAACATCACAGCAATAAGGCTGATGCGCAAATAAATGCGTATGGTGTTGGAATTAGAGGCCATATTTTTCCATTTTTCGGTAGAGGGTCGTGCGTCCCAAACCCAGTTCTTTTGCTGCATTGCTCAAATTGCCCTGATGTTTTTCAATGGCTGCCGCGATGGCGGTTTTTTCCAGCTTTTCCAGATTGAGCACAGGAGGGGCATCATGGACCACATCCTCGTGCAGGGCAAAATCGGTGGATTGCAGCATAGTTCCTTCGGACAGGATTACGGCCCTTTCGGACAGGTGGCGCAGTTCGCGGATATTGCCCGGCCAGCGATATCGCTTTAAGCGCGACAAAGCAGCAGCCTGAACACCTTTCACATTTTTGGCATATCGTGTGGCATATTGCGCTATGAAATAATCCAGCAGTTGAGGTAAATCTTCGATGCGGTCGCGCAGTGGCGGAACATTAATCTCCAAAGTATTGATACGGTAGAGCAAATCTTCGCGGAAACGGCCATCGCCCACCATTGTGCGCAAAGGCATATTGGTGGCACAAAGCAGGCGCACATCCAGGGGAATGGCTTTGTTGCTGCCCAGCCGGAACACTTCCCTGTTTTGCAAAACACTCAGTAATTTGGACTGAAGCTTCAAATCCAGGTTGCCGATTTCATCGAGAAAAAGCGTGCCCCCATCCGCCATTTCAAAGCGTCCGGCTTTATCTTCGGCGGCATCGGTGAAAGCGCCTTTTACATAGCCAAAAAGTTCGGATTCAAACAGGCTTTCCGGAATGGCGCCCAGATCTACGGCCACAAAAGCCTTTTCCGAGCGGTGGGAAAGCCGGTGGATTTCGCGCGCCACAAGCTCTTTCCCACTTCCGTTTTCACCAAGCACTAAAATATTGGCATCGGTTTGCCCTACACGCGCAATCATATTTTTCAAATCCTTCATGCAAGGCGAATCGCCAATCAGCTTGCCACCATGATAATTGATGGCCTGGTTCAGGTTTTTTTGCTTTTGCTCCAGTTCCTGTACTTTTCTGCGCGATTTGCTCAGGCGGAAAACGGAGCGAACCGTAGCCAGCAAGCGCTCATTGTCCCAGGGTTTTACGATAAAATCCACGGCTCCTTCCTTCATGGCATGCACTGCGAGGTGAATATCGGCATAAGCCGTGATCATCACAATATGTGCCCCAGGATTTATCGACAGCAACTTTCTGAGCGCTTCCATGCCTTCTGAGCCGCTGGTAGCGCCCGGACGGAAATTCATGTCGAGCATCACCACATCAAAAGAAGCAAAGTCATCGAGCCCTGAAACCAAATCGGGATGGGTAAGGCAAACCAGTTTTTTAAAATGATGGCGCAATACAACGCGCGATGTTGCCAGTATGCCTTCATCATCATCAATAATGAGGATATTTCCGTCTTTTGCCATTGTGCTTTTTTTGCTAAGGTACGGAATTGTTCCGCCATGAAACAGTATTTTGTTTCAAATTGGAACAATAAAAACAATAATTCTAAAATGTTATCAACATAATGGCTTTATTTTAAGAACATTAGTGTGGTGGGCACAATTATTTCAATTTTGCTGACAAAATATATATCATGTTCCGAAATTTTTTTCTCATAAGCTGGCGTAAAGCCAAACGACAAAAGACTTATACCCTGATCAATATTTTCGGGATGGCTATTGGAATGGCCGCCTTCATCCTGATAAGCCTTTATGTTCGATACGAGCTGAGTTACGATCGTGATGTTCCTGGATATAGGAATATTTACAGGGTTTGTGGTATAACACATCACGCACAAAATAAAAATTATGAATCCTGTACGCCTTTTCCCATGGCACGTGCCTTGCGCCTCGATCTTCCTGATTATCCCATTATGCAGATTTACAACCGCTATATCGAAGATGTTTTTATTGGTGAAAAATCATTCCGGGAAGAGAACCTGCTTTATGTGGACAGCCTGTTTGAGGAGTTTTTCCCGCTGCAATGGGTGCAAGGCAATCCTGAAACCGCTCTTCATGAAGCTGGAAATGTGGTATTAACGGATAGCCTGGCGCAAAAATATTTTGGAAACGAAAATCCGTTGGGCAAAAGGCTGGAAGTGGGTCGGGGAAGAAATATGATGGTGAGCGGAGTAGTGGCTACGCAAAAAGTGAATTCCAGTATGCCTTACAGCATGATTTTACCCTTCGAAGCCCTGCCCGACAGTTTGGGCGGTATGGCCATTAAAAGATGGGATCTTACCATGAGCGGTATGAATACATTTATCAAGCTGGGCAAAAATATAGATTCAGAAATGATTACAAAAGCCATTACGGCCAGTGTAAATAAAAACTATCACAGACATAGAAATGAAATGACTTATGAGCTTCAGCCGCTTTCGCAAATGCATTTTCAATCGAAATATGTGGACATACCCAATAATTATGCGGTAAAGCGGTCTGTTTTGAATAATCTGATCTGGATTGGGCTTTTGATACTGCTTGCAGCCTGTTTTAATTTTATCAATCTGAGCACAGCGCAATTGGTACGACGCTCAAAGGAAGCAGGCATGCGCAGGGTTTTAGGCTCCGGAAGAAAAGGCATTATCGCCGGTTTTATAAGCGAGACTTCGGTAATTGTGCTGATCAGTATTGTTTTTGGGCTTATTATTTCGGAGATATTGCTCCCGGTTTTTAATCGCCTTATTATGCCAAAGGGAGAAGTAAGTATTTATGATGATCCGGCGATACTATTGATTTTGCTGGCCGTTTGGATTGTCGCCAGTTTGCTCACCGGCCTTTATCCCGGCTGGATGATTAGTCGTTTTGCTCCTGTCGATTGCCTGAAAAACAATCTGCGCTCGGGAGGACAAAAACGCTTTACATTGCGTAAAGTATTGATCATCATGCAATTTACTATTACAACTGCTTTGGTAATCAATGTACTGACAATAAGCAGGCAAATCAGCTATGTGCATTCCAAAGATCTGGGTTTTGAAAAAGAAAATACCCTCATTTTTCAATTGCCGGGAAACAGTACAGAAGACCAAAACCATCTTTATGCGGAGCTCTCGCAAAACCCTCAGATCCGCAATGTCAGCATTTCTCTTGGCGCTCCTTCTTCTTCAACAAATATGGGTACACATTTCCACATGGGTGATGAATCAAAAAACGATGATTTCCAAATTTACCTGAAACTGGTCGATACCGCCTATAAAAATGCTTTTGGCCTGAAGGTCCTGCATGGCCGTTGGTTATATTATCAGCATGAAGATGACAGTATTCATGAAGTGCTGGTAAATGAAACCTTCCTCAAAAAAGCCGGAATGGCCATCGGCGATGAAACTATTGGCGAAATTATTGGGATCAGTATGTTTAAAGCACGGATTGTGGGAATTGTAAATGATTTTCATTCTTCTTCGCTCCGTTCCGAAATACGTCCCATCGCGTTTCTTCACATGCCTTTTTTTGCCGACAAGCTTATTGTAAAGCATTATCCCGGACAAGCGAAGCAGGTAAATGAATCCGTAACACAGCTGCTCGAAGAAATGTTTCCGGCTTTTATTATAAGTTCCGAATCTCTGGAAGACTACCTCAGTCTTTATTATGAGGATGACCAGCGCATGCAATACATAATCCTTAGTTTTATGCTGGTTGCTGTAATTATCGCGATTCTGGGCATCTATGGCATCATCAGCTTTGTCCTGGCACAGCAGATCCGCTCCATTGGCATCCGCAAAACCTTTGGCGCATCAGTATTCCAGATTATTTATACCTATACCCGCGAATATATCATGCTGGTGGTTTTGGCAAATCTGATCGCATGGCCATTCGCCTACTATTTCAGTATGCGCTGGCTGGAAAGTTTTGAATTCCGTATCGCGATTCCCTGGAGCATTTATGTGATCAGCCTTTTGGCATCTATTGCCATCACTTATCTTTCAATTGGTTATCAGTCATACAAAGCAGCACAGGCCAACCCTGCCGATGCATTACGTTTTGAATAAACAAAAATATTATGTGGAAAAGTAATTTAATCACGGCAATTCGTTTTTTTCAACGAAATAAAACCTACAGCATCATCAACCTTTTTGGACTGGCGCTGGGGCTTGCGGCTTTTAGCCTGATTTTCCAGTATGTGCTGCAGGAAACCAGTTTCGATAGTTTCCATAAAGGAGCTGAACGCACATATCTGATGAATATGATCGTGGAACGCGAAGGTTCGGAAAGTATGGTTCCGACGGCTTCTTCCGGTTTGGGCGCATCTTTGCCCGATGAATTCCCCGATGTAGAATGTATGTGCCGTGTGAATATGACCGGCGGGGAGTTGTTCAGCCATGGAGACCAGGTGGTGGAAACCGGAGACTATGCTTATGCCGATAGCTCCTTTTTCCGGATGTTCAGCTTTGACCTGAAAGAAGGAAATCCGGCAGAATGCCTGAAAGAACCTTACAGCATCGTGCTATCCGAAAGCATGGCAAAGCGGCTTTTTCGTAATGAAAGCGATATCGTAGGAGAAAGTATAAAACTGAACAATGAGCACACCTTTCTGATCAGAGGCATTATGGCCGATGCGCCCACAAATTCCACCATCAGGCCACAGGCCGTAGTTTCCTTTGAAAGCCTGAAAACGATGAAGCGTATGGGTTTGGGCTGGAATGGCGGCTGGGGATTTTTGACTTATGTGCGCCTGCATCCCGAGGCGGATATGCAGCAAATGTCGGAAGCTTTCCCGGATTTTATGGAACGTCATATCAATGCCGAATACCGCAATTATGGCATCCAGATGCACCTGAATCCTATTCCGCTCGAAGATGTCCATTTGGGAAAACTGGCCGATAAAAGCGATGGATACCAAAAAATATGGATTGTTTCGCTGATTGCGCTCAGCATATTGCTGCTGGCTGTGATTAATTTTACAAATCTGAGCACTGCACTTTTTACGAAACGTAAAAAAGAAGCCGGAATCCGAAAGGTTTTAGGCGCCTACAACGGAAACCTCATGCGGCAACATTTGACCGAATCCATGATGATGGCTTTGCTGGCTTTTCCGCTGGCCTTGATTCTGGGCGAGCTTTTTCAGCCCTGGATCAGCCGCCTGACCAATCTGAATATTGGTTTGTACGGCCATCAGGCCATGCTCAGCATCATTGCGACATTTTTGATTGCAATTATTGCCGGGCTGCTGGGCGGTTTGTATCCTGCGCGCTTCATAGCAACCACCAATCCGCTTGAAGCTTTTGGAAGAACCCAAAAAGGAAATGGGAATAACGCTATTCGGAATTTGTTGGTTGTTTTACAGTTTTTGATCGCCAGTGTATTGATTTGCTGTACGCTTATCATGCAGGGGCAGTTGCGATTTTTGCAAAGTTTTGATACAGGTTTTGATGGTAGTCAAATGTATATTCTACAGCTACGCAATGATGAATCAAAAAAGATGCACGGTATTATTTGCGATAATGTGCGAAACATTAGTGGCGTCACACATGTAGGCAGCAGTTCCGGAGTACCCGGTATGGGCGGCTCTTTGTATGGATTTTTTCCCGAAGGAGTGCAAGATGTGCAAATGATGTTTGTGATCAATGCATACAAAGAATATATAAACACATTAAATGTTCCTTTGGTAGCCGGGCAGATATTTCCGGATAATAATGATGGCAAAAGCATATTGATCAATCAGGCCGCTGCACAGGAATTTGGCTGGGACAATCCCATCGGGAAAATCATAAAACGCAATGGCGTGGATATGCGGGTTTGTGGCGTTTTGCAGGATTTTGTGCATACTTCGGCGCATAGTAAAATTGAGCCATTGATAATCAGTCCTTTGCCGGAATGGAATCCCGAAACGGCTTTTGAGTACATCAGTTTGCGCTATAAGGGCGATCCACGGAGGATTAAGGAGGACTTGCAAAAACTTTGGGACGAAATTCTTCCCGATGAGCTTTTTGAGCTGATGCGTCCTGTTGATTTCAATGAGCATTTATACCAAAGGGAGCGGCAGCAAAGCCGTTTGGTGAGTTTGTTTTCCGGCCTGGCGGTTTTTATAGCAGCCATTGGATTGTTTGGCCTGGCATTGTTTATTGGCCGGCTGCGCCTGCGCGAATCGGCCATACGACGGGTAATGGGTGCCAGCAGCGGGCAGGTGCATTTGCTTTTTTTGCGCCAGTTTCTCTTGCGCGTGATTATTGCCAACGCCATTGCTTTGCCCATGAGCTGGTACTTAATGAAAAACTGGCTGGAATTATATCATTACCGTATTGCGCTCAGTCCTAAATATTTTATTATAACACTTGTAATCAGCACATTAATTGCTTTAATCAGCGTAATGCACCAGGGCTACAAATCCGGGCGGATCAATCCGGCTGATGTTTTGAAGTATGAGTAATATTATGGTCGGCCCTTCGGCTTCGCTCAGGGACCTCAGAGTGAGTAATTAAGACGGTCCTTCGGCTCCGCTCAGGGGCCTTTGATGGAGTTAAAACCAAAATTTAAGGTCCTCGAGCGGAGTGCTTGAATGTAGATAATTGCAAAAATTAAGGTTCTCAAGCGTGTTCCCTGAGCAAAGCTGAAGGGAGTCGAGAGGCCGGTATTCAAACCCTAAACCAATTCCCCGATCAATGTTGCAGAAGTACAATTCGTGATTTTCACTGCGACAAAATCACCGGCATTAAAACCATTATTCTCGAAAACGACCACTTTATTTTGAGAATTACGGCCAAATAATTGCGTTTTTGACTTCTTGCTCACACCTTCAACCAGCACTTCAAAAGTTTTGCCCACATCACGCCGGTTGCTTTGCATGGAGAGCACCTGCTGTGTGGCGATAATTTCTTCCAAACGGCGGGTTTTCACTTTTTCGCTTACATCATCATCAAACTTTTTGGCAGCGATAGTGCCCGGCCTTTTCGAATATTTAAACATAAAAGCATACTCAAAAGCAGCTTTGCGCATAGCCGAAAGTGTTTCTTTGTGATCTTCTTCGGTTTCGCCGCAAAATCCGGCAATGATATCCGTTGATATGGCGACATCGGGTATAATCCTGCGTGCCGAAGCTATGCGTTCGAGATAAAATTCGCGGCTGTATTTACGGTTCATGCGCTCCAGCACCACGCTGCTTCCCGATTGCATCGCCAGGTGAATGGCTTTGCAGATGTTTTTATTGTTGGCAATTACATGCAATAGTTCATCGGGCAGGTCTTTTGGGTGTGAGGTTGTAAAACGGACGCGCATCCCGGGAGCGGCATCGGCGACTTTTTGCAGGAGTTGTGCAAATCCGATGTCATTTCCGTTTTCATCGCTTTGCCGGTAGGAGTTCACATTTTGCCCGAGCAATGTAACTTCTTTAAATCCTTTTTTTTGCAGCTCAGTACATTCGTGGATGATGGTTTGTACCGAACGGCTTCGTTCTTTTCCGCGGGTAAAGGGCACCACACAATAAGTGCAGAAATTTTCGCAGCCGCGCATAATGGAAACAAAGGCTGAAATGCCATTACTGTGGTAGCGCACCGGCTGTATGTCGTCATAGGTTTCTTCGAGCGAAAGCTGCACATTGGCAGCTTTTTGTCCGGATTCCATCTCGCGCACCAATTGCGGCAGGTCGCGATAGGCGTCGGGGCCGGCAATCAGGTCAACAGATTTTTCGCCGCTCAGTAGCTCTTCTTTCAGGCGCTCGGCCATACAGCCGATAATCCCGATTTTAAGTCCGGAATTTTTTTTCTTAAGCGCATGCAGATGCTCCAGTCGTTTCCAGATGCGCTGTTCTGCTTTATCGCGGATGGAACAGGTGTTGAGCAAAATAAGATCGGCCTGACCGGCTTCATCAACCAATATAAAATCATCTTTTTCCAATACAGAGGCCACGATTTCACTATCGGAAAAATTCATCTGGCAGCCGTAAGTTTCAATATAAAGTCTGGATTTTTTCTCCATGGATAATTTCTTTAACATCAAAAATGAAATGAACAATCTGGTCTGTTTCGACTTTATTGCCAATAACAGAGGCCGGAATAAAACAGGCTTCGCAATCAAATGTTTAGCCTGAACCGGGGCGCAAAATTAATGATAAATCCGGCATAAGCTTACACATTAATAATGTGAATTTGCAAATGCCATTTGATTTTTAGCCTTTTAATGTTATACCTTTGTCGCCGTTTTTAAAGCCAAATAGTATTTTTCAGATCTTATGGGAAAAAATTTAGTTATTGTCGAGTCCCCTGCAAAAGCAAAAACCATTGAAGGTTTTTTAGGGAAAGAATTTCTTGTTAAATCCAGTTTCGGGCATATCCGCGACCTCTCCAAAAAGAAGCTGGGTGTGGACATAGAATCGGGTTTTGTGCCTGATTACGAAATAAGCGCAGATAAAACCAAGGTTATCAGGGAGCTGAAAAAATTAGCTAAGGAGGCCGAAACGGTTTGGCTTGCATCCGATGAAGACCGCGAAGGAGAAGCCATTGCCTGGCACCTTCAGGAAGCGCTGAACCTGAATCAGGATTCAACGAAACGGATTGTTTTTCATGAAATTACAAAAATGCCATACTCGATGCCGTAAAAAGCCCGAGAAGCATTGACTACAATCTGGTAAATGCCCAGCAGGCACGCCGTGTACTCGACCGCCTTGTCGGTTTTGAACTTTCGCCGGTACTTTGGAAAAAAGTAAAACCCTCACTTTCTGCCGGGCGTGTGCAATCGGTTGCCGTCCGTTTGATTGTTGAGCGCGAAAGCGAAATCAAAAACTTCAAAAGTATATCTTCTTTCAAAGTCAGTGGTGTATTTTTCCCTTTGGGAGAAGTAGCCAATGCACGCAACAGCTTTATCGCCGAACTGCCACAGCGTTTTGCTAAAAAAGAAGAGGCTGAGACATTCCTGCAGCAATGTCTGGAATCGGAATTCATCATCAATGATATTGAAAAGAAACCCGGAAAGAAGAGCCCGGCACCGCCATTTACTACATCAACTTTGCAGCAGGAAGCCAGCCGTAAACTGGGTTTCTCGGTTTCCAAAACCATGATGGTGGCACAGCAGCTTTACGAATCGGGAAAAATTACCTATATGCGTACCGACTCGGTGAACCTTTCTTCACTGGCAGTGAATACAGCCAAGCAGGAAATCACCGAAAGTTATGGCGCACGCTATTCGAAATCACGCCGTTATGCCACGAAAGCCAAAGGCGCACAGGAAGCACACGAAGCCATCAGGCCCACATATATAAGCAATCATACTGCAGGCGACACCAAAGACCAGCAGCGTCTCTACGAGCTGATCTGGAAACGCACCATCGCTTCGCAAATGGCAGATGCTGAACTGGAGCGCACTACTTTTACGATTGATGTTTCCAAAGCAAAAGAAAACTTCGTTGCCAAGGGAGAGGTCATTACTTTTGACGGTTTCCTGAAGGTTTATCTGGAATCGCGCGATGATGATGACAGCGAAGAACAAAAAGGCGTATTGCCCCCGCTCAAAACCGGGCAAAAGCTGGCCAATAATGAAATTACGGCACAACAGCGCTTTAGCCAGCACCCGCCGCGATTCACAGAAGCCAGTCTGGTGCGCAAACTCGAAGAGCTGGGAATCGGAAGGCCTTCAACATATGCACCGATCATTTCCACCATTCAGAAAAGGGAATATGTGGTAAAAGAAGACCGCGACGGAACAGAGCGGCAATATGTGATGCTCCGTGCTAAAGGCGGAAAACTGATCGAAGAAAACAAAACGGAAAAAACCGGCTACGAAAAAGCCAAACTTTTCCCGACAGATATCGGTAAACTTGTGAATGAATTCCTGGTGCGCTATTTCGACAAGATTATGGACTACAACTTTACGGCCAGCGTGGAGGCTCAGTTCGATAAAATTGCCGAAGGGAAAATGGTGTGGCAGGATATGCTGAAAGATTTTTATGGCCCATTCCATGAAAATGTGGAAGAAACCCTCGAAAAATCGGAAAAAGTAAAAGGTGAGCGCATTTTGGGAACCGATCCGGCAACAGGCAAAAATGTAATTGCACGTATTGGCCGTTTTGGCGCGATGATCCAACTGGGCGAAGCAGATCCCGAAAGCGATGAAAAACCACGCTTCGCAGGATTAAAGAAAACACAGAGTATCGAAACCATCACGCTGGAAGAAGCTCTGGAACTGCTGAAATTTCCACGCATCGTAGGTCAGTTCGAAGATGCAGATATGAGCGTTGCTATTGGTCGTTTTGGCCCATATGTGCGTCATAAATCCAAATTTTACAGCCTGGCAAAAACCGATGATCCTGCCACTATCGATGGTGAACGTGCCGTTGTGATCATTCAGGAAAAACGTGAAAAAGATGCCAAAAGCCTGATCAAAGAATTTGAAGAAGATAAGGACATCAAGGTAAAAGTTGGGCGCTACGGTCCATACGTGGCAAAAGGGCGCAAAAACTACCGCATCCCAAAAACCATGGAGCCGGAAAAGCTTACATACGAAGATTGCCTGAAATTAATTGAGGATGGAGACAAGGGCAAAACAAAAAAAGCCCCGGCCAAAAAGAAAGCTGCTACTGCACGAAAGAAAACGACAACAACCCGCAAGAAAGCGGAAAAAAAATAATTACTGAAAGCCCTGTCATTCCTGGCAGGGCTTTTTTTATCGCACTTTATGTGTCGTGTTATGATTTAATGATGTCCAAAAAACACCTTTAGCATAATGGTTTAAGCTTTTCCTTACTAAAAACAGGTACTGCAGACTTTTTATTGGGTAATCAAATTGGAGGTTAAACTTATTCAAAGTTACCTGTAAAAAGTTTGTCCTGGATTTTAGTTCTTTTGATTTTTGAATGAGAAAGGAACGCAGCTCAATGCTGGTCCCTGAGCCATTCAATGGTTTTTTTCTGTACATCATAGGCATCGGCGGCAAGCCAGAAACCAATATGAGAGCCTTTCTCAACCCACAATAATTCTGAATTTTTGATGGTATTATGGGCATATTCTGCCTGATGAGGAGGAACATCGCCATCGGCCCTGCCATGAACGATTAAAGTTGGACAGGATATTTTATCGATAGCAACTTTATCGATTTTGGTTAAAATATCGATATCAATATCAAGGCCGCGCTTACGTTGTTTATAATGTTTGGTTACCGTTGCCATCATGAGTTTCATAAATGCAAACCGATCTTCGTCGCCAACAACTTCTTTAATCCGTTTTTTGACATCATGTTTATCAAGCGTACTTTCTGTTTTTAGAAAATTTTGCACCATAGATGCCGGAAAATGTTTCATCAAATAATCTACAAACCAGAGCCCGGGCTTGCTGAGGTAAAGGAATTCTTCTGTTTTATTTACTTCCTGGAGCTTGGTATATTCCATACAGACTGCATCGATGGGTATCAGTGCTTTTACTTTTTCGGGATAATTTTGCGCCAGACAGTAAGATGACGGCCCACCTGCAGATACCCCAACAACAGTAGCCTGATCAATTTCCAATGCCTCCAGGAGTGCAGCATGCATGTCGGCCTGCTTTTCATAAGTTGTCCCGTTGTCGGCAGGTGTGCCCAAATATCCTGCCCTGGAAGGGGCGATAACCCGAAAACCGGATGTCCGGAACACTTCGATAAGCCCCAATGCCTGATCAAAACCTCCCGGTCCTCCGTGAACAGAAAGCACTGCCGGTCCTTCGCCACGGTCGGCATATTCAATTGGCCCCAATCTTGTTTCAATGATTTTTGGTTCCCATTCCAGACACTTTAAAACGCCTTCTGCATTTGCTTTTTTGTACTCAATAGCCATAATTTTGCTTTTTGGTTTAATATATCATATTGTTGAGCTATTACATACAAACCGGAACGTATCAGTATATCTGATCCAATGGAAGTAAACGATTGTGATTAGCTCCTTTTCTGAATGTAATCGCTATCAAATATAAGGTATTTTTTAAAACAAATGCAACTCTTTTGGTTCTACACGGAATTTCGTGGAAAGAAATTAGAATGCTATTTCAAACAGATTCCTCCTTCCGATGGCTATCGGAATTCCTCATTCTTCGGAAAATTTTGTCGGAATGACGCGTTTTTTTGAAGTCAGGAGGCAAATGCGGCGAGGACGTCTTTAAGATATACTATTGTGTCCTCGCCGCATTTGCCTTAAACACCTGATAAACAGCGTCATTCCGATCGAAACAAAGCCAAACGAAGTGATTAAGGCTTTGTCCCGATAATTATCGGGAGGGAGGAATCTGTTAGGGATCAATAGTTTATTAATAAATATCTCCATATTATTTTCAAACATTATTGTTACCCACGAAATTCCTAGTAGAACCCTCTTTTTGTAATCTGCCCTGTTTGTTGTCCGCATCGGGTGGGTACATTTATGCTAATCTTCCAAAGCCCGGTTCAGGAAAGAATTGAAAGGAACCATAGCGGCAAAGGATTCCAAAATAAGCCGGACTAAATTTTCTGACAATAATTCGTCGCGGCTCAAAGCACGCATTGTGACATAATTTTTATGCAACAATAAATCCATGTGTTCAAAATTTTTGTCGAAGCCTACAGGGCCCTTTTTAAGTTTTTCCATTTCGGCAAGCCCACCAAAAACCTTTTGAAACTGCCCTTCTTCAATAATTTGCTTAAATTCTTCAGGATTATAGTAAATTTCGGTACGTAATTTTTTCAATGCAGGGCCTTGCGGGCAATACACACCACCACCTATAAAAGAAGCATCCGGTTCAATTTGCACATAATAGCCGCCAAATATGCTTTTTCGCCCACCACGTGCCATAAACGAACCAAAATTGGTTTTATACGGATCTTTGTTTTTCGAAAACCGAATATCCCGGTTAATCCGGAAAATACTGCTTTTCATATCAATATCGCCCACTGAAGGATCCAACTGCTGCAATGCGGGAATCAATTCTGTAATCAGATTTTCAAATTCAGCCCTGGCTTTCTGATAATCTTTTTTGTGCTCCTGAAACCATTCGCGGTGGTTGTGCTGCTTGAGCTCACTAAGGAAGGAAAGTATAATGCCTGTATTCATAATCGCTATAATTTGATTCAAAGATAATCTAATCTCACAATGAATCAAAAGGATGATTGTTCAATGGAAAACTGTGCTACAATAAATTCTGGTTCACTTGAAATTTCGTGGAAAAGACAAAAGTTAAATCTCCTACAGATTCCTCCAAAGTTTCCTCATGCTTCGGAAAACTTTGTCGGAATGACGGGTTTTAAAACGTCAGAGGGCAAATGCGGCGCACTTCGACTACGCTCAGTGACCAGGCCGCATTTGCCTTAAACGCTTAATAAACAGCGTCATTCCGATCGAAACAAAGCCAAACGAAGTGATCAAGGCTTTGTGGAGGGAGGAATCTGTTGGAACTCAAGTTTTTTTTTAACATTCTATTAATATATCTCTGAATGGTTTTAATCTCAAATATTATGATTACTCACAAAATTTTTAGTAGAACCTAAATTCTTTTTAATTTTTGTTGGTAAATTTTTACTGTTTGCCAAAAGATTGTAATTTAGTGCTAAAATTTTGAAGTTCTTTTTGAAATTAATATGAACTAAGATTACAATACGTTGAAATACAATAATATGAAGCATATTTACACCCTTCTTTTGTCTGTTTTGCTTCCCGCGATGGCCTTTGCTTCCGGGGATAAAGTGGTTGCCGGCGCCCGCTCTATGGGCATGGGGGGCATCAGTGTGACACAAAACGGGCTTTGGTCGGTTTATAACAATCAGGCCGGGCTTGCCGGAATAGAAAGAACTACTTTGGGAGTTCATTTTGCCAACAGATATCTGCTGGGAAGCCTGAGCGACCAGATTATCGGCCTGGCCGTTCCAACAAAATTTGGTGTAATCGGAGGTAGTTTTTATCATTTCGGCAATGCAAACTACAATGAAATAAAAGCAGGACTGGCCTATGCACGCAGTTTTGGCGAGCGGTTTTCCTTCGGATTGCAACTTGATTTCTGGCGGTTTAGCCTGGCTCAGGAATACGGCAGCAAATCGGCCATTACTTTCGAAGCCGGTATTCTGGCAAAGCTGAGCAATGAAATTACACTCGGCGCACAAGTCTATAATCCGGTACGCACAAAAATATCCGATTATGCCGACGAACGCATTCCTTTGGAGTACAGCCTCGGAATATCCTATGCCATCAGCTCCAATTTTACAGCTGCCGCAGAAGTCAGCAAGCAGGAAGATTTTGGCGCCCGCGCACATTTTGGAATGGAATACCTCTTTGGGAAAGGGTTTTATGCCCGCGCCGGATTTATCACAAACCCTTCAGAATATACTTTTGGCTTCGGCCTGATGCTGAAAAAACTGCAAATTGATTTCGGCACAGGAATCCATTCCACACTCGGGTATTCGCCTTCTGTTTCACTTATTTATACATTCTGATGATGAAACGAACCGGTATAACAATTTTCCTTTCTATATTTTTTCTTGTTGCATCTTATGCGCAGGAAGACAATAAAGCGGCACGCGAACTGCTCGTAGAAAAAATTGAAGCCCTGACCGAGCAAACCGATGCTGCGCTTGATTATTCCGACCTGCTCAGTGCCGTGGAAGAACTCATTTTACACCCGGTAAATCTCAATCTTGCTGATCCGGAAGAACTTCAACGGCTGTTTTTTCTCAATGAAATGGAAATCAACCGCATCATTGCCTATATCCACCAAAATGGCGAGATGCTTTCCAAATACGAACTGGCTGCCATCGAAGGCATTACACCCGAGAAGGCTGAGTTGATCAGTCATTTCATCATCCTGGAACAGGAAGAAAAAGAAACAAATGCCAAAACCATTGCCCGTTATGGCCGCCACCGCCTTATGATGCGTTACCAGCGCATTTTGGAAGATCAGGCGGGCTATGCCGATGCTTCTGATTCTTTACGACTAGCACATCCATCGAGATATTACGAAGGAGATCCAAACCGCCTTTATATGCGCTATAAATTTACATATCCAGGAAAATTTCAGGCCGGGATCGTGGCCGATAAAGATGCAGGCGAACCCTTTTTTAAAGGAATAAACGATAAAGGATTTGATTTTTACAGCGCACATCTTTTCTTAGAAAACACCTGGAAACTTAAAGCGCTTGCTGTGGGTGACTATCATTTACGTTTTGGTCAGGGTTTGGGCATGTGGTCGGGACTGGGATTTGGAAAAAGTGCCGATGCAACAGGAGTTTACAAAAGAGCAAAAGAAGTTTCGCCCAATAATTCGGTAAATGAGTACAGTTTCCTGCGTGGAGCCGCAGCAAGTTTCGAATTAAGAAAATTCACCATCACCGGTTTTTACTCTACCCGTGACCTGGATGCCAGTGTTTTGGAAGAGGACACCCTCGATTTATCCGAAGCTTCAACTGTTTACGAAACCGGACTGCACCGCACATTGACCGAAATCAGCAAGAAAGGCAACCTCAACATGCAGGTTTACGGCGGACGGCTTTCCTTCAATACAGGAAGGTTCAGTATTGGCGCAACGGCTTTTAAAACCACTTTCGATAAATCCCTGCAACCCAATGTTGCTCCATATAAACTCTATGATTTCAGGGGCGATGAGAACACTAATGCCAGTATGGATTTCCGTTGGGTGTTCAATAAAATGATCCTTTTTGGTGAAGCCGCCACCAGCGAAAACGGCGGAAAAGCTTTTCTTGCAGGAGCAGAAACCATGCCCATTGATGAAATTGGATTTTCGCTGCTTTACCGTCATTACGACAAAGATTATCAGAATTTTTTCAGCAATGCCTTTGGCGACCGCGATGGTAACCGCAATGAAGAAGGTTTATATGCCGGTCTGCGTGCCGACTTGGCAGCCGGATGGAAACTGCTGGCCTACACCGATATAGTCCGTTTTCCCTTTTTCCGCTATCGTGTGGATGCGCCTTCCAACAGCCACGACTACCTCATCCAGCTCAACTACAGCCCAAACCGCAATTTGGCCATGTATGTGAAATTCCGCGAAAAGGAAAACCGGCTCAACCAGTCTTTTGGAGACAATGAGTATTTTTACCAGGTCGATCCTACTTTACAACGGAACTACCGCTTCCATGCCAGCTATCAGGTAACGGATGAAATTGAAATGAAAAGCCGTGTGGAATACGTGACCTGCCAAAAAAGCACAGCGCCACAACACGACGGATTTTTGGCTTATCAGGATATTGTTTGGCGCAGCAATAAACTTCCCTTGAATTTCTATTTCCGCTATGCGATTTTTGACACCTACAGCTGGGATGAGCGCCTTTATGCTTACGAAAACGACGTGCTCTACGCCTTTAGCATTCCTGCTTATTACGATAAAGGCAACCGTTACTACTTCATGCTGAAATGGGATGCCACCGACTGGCTCGATTGCTGGCTACGCTTTGCACAAACGGTATTCTTTGATAAAGAGGTCATTGGTTCCGGCACAGATGAAATTGAAGGAAACCACAAAAGCGAAGTGAAAGTACAATTGAGGATGAAGTTTTAAGACCCGGGCTGCCCTTCTTAACAAGTCCCTTCCATACCCTTTCATAAACACCTGTCAATATTGATGTTATAGGACAGTTATGACAAACTGTGGCCTTCCAAAGCCTATATATTTAAACTTACACATCCTTACATAAAAAAAAATAAACTAATTCATAACTTACTGTATATCTGTATTATAGACGAAATAGAAAAATTAATTATAAATAAATGTTGATAATATTAAAATTAATAATAGATTTGTATCCTTATTGAAATGAAGGAAATAAAACCAAAAGCACTAAATTAATGACGAATATAATAGGGTCTTACAAATGGATCGGATATCAAATCAACCTGACAGCTGACGTTTATATGGAGTTCTATACCAATATAAATCCGGCAGTGATTGATTAACAACTATTTATAAACCAGTATATGGCCAGTATTTGATTTGAACAAGTTTAAAAACCGGCCATATACTTTAATTTCAGGATTATGAAACACCCATTTATTACAACAGCCTTGATTTTCATTTTGATCCCCTTGCTGGCACAATCTCAATACTATGGAGGCTTGCAAAAAAACGCACAAATAGATAATTCTTCTGCTCTGCCGAGCATTCAGGACTATTTAAAAAAATGCAAATTACGGTCAGACACCATCTGGCTGCCAAAACAATACGACCTCTGGTTATGGGACGGCAGCGAACTCAGTCATGACCCACTTGTTATTGCGCTCGAATACAATGATGTTGCTTTATGGAAAGATCAAATCCATATAGATTATGCCACAGGAGATTCCCTGCAAAAATTATCGCATGAATATGACGAATCCCAGCGAAAAACTGTTGATACTTATTATAATTACAATAAAACTAATTCGAAATGGGTAAAGCTGTATAGAGGTCTTTACTTTTTTGATCAGTTCGGCAATACGGACACAACGCTGGTTCAGGCATGGGACAATACCTTAAACAATTGGCGCGATTCGGTTGCCAGTGTTGATGTATTTGTTGATACATTGGAATATTTGCAATCGACCCTTTTTGAAATTAAGGACGGGATTTGGGATACCACATGGTCGTACAAATGGGTCAATTATTTTGGAGATGATGATGTTGTTGATAGCCTGAAATACTTTCAATATAATATTTATACCAAAAAATGGGAGACCAAAGTTCTGGCCAATTTTATTAATAATGAACAGGGACAACCCGAGGAAAGCTATTGGTATTCATGGACATTGGACACCAACAATCAGTATTATTGGAAGCCCACTTATCATTATACCAATAATGAGTGGTACACTTTCAATACTTATATCAACAACTACAAAAACAGAATAAAAACAAGGAATATAAACTGGTGGTTTGGGGATAAATACTACCCAATATATGTTGATTCAAACTACTATCACTATAATAACGAAGAAGAGCTTTATCATTATTCATTCTATTATAATGAAGGGGATACAGTAGCCATTCCCTATCTGTATCTTACGATACGATTGGAGAATTATGAGGATGGGAACAAACGTAAGTACACACGCTATTTCCGGGACAAGCACGAAGACCCACTTGTGCTGGATTATCTTGACAGCTGCGTTTGGACTTATTATAAAGGATCTCTGGAGAGCTTGTACAGAATACAGTTCGATACCGCAAAAAAAGTCTGGCATCCGGCAGCGAGGGCTTTATACACTAATTTTGTGCCTTTTGTGAATACATCAACAGGTTTGCAGCAATTAAAGACAAACAATGAAAAGCTCATCATTAAGCCCAACCCGGCCAACCAAAGTGTTTCCATTGAAAGCGATGGGGAAATTGAAAGTATTTCCATTTATTCCTTAGAGGGGCGGCTGGTTAAAGAATGGTCTGTCAGCCATCCGCAAAGCAGTATCATGCTTGATATAAACGACTTGCCAAGCGGAACATACATCATAGATGCAAACATCAGGAAAAAACACCGGGCCACGGCTAAATTAATGGTTCGATAGGTTTTTATGATATTCAATAAAAAGAAAAGGCGCGGAGAAAACCTGCGCCTTTCTTTATAAATCAGGTTCTACATGGAATTTCGTGGAAAGAAATTAGAATGCTATTTCAAACAGATTCCTCCAAAGTTTTCCTCATACTTCGGAAACTTTGTCGGAATGACACATTTTTATGGAGTCAGGAGGCAAATGCGGCGAGGACGCGTTTTAAATATATTATTGTGTCCTCGCCGCATTTGCCTTAAACGCCTAATAAACAGCGTCATTCCGATCGAAACAAAGCCAAACGAAGTGATTAAGGCTTTGTGAAGGGAGGAATCTGCTAGGGATCAATAGTTTATTAATAAATATCTGCATATTATTTTCAACCATTATTGTTACCCACGAAATTCCTAGTAGAACCAAAATAAAAATCACTTACAATCTCGATTTCAGGATTTCTTCCACATCCTCTGCGCGGATATCGCCTGCGCCGCCAATAAATTCAAATCCTCGGTCGCGGAAACGTTTCAGAATTTCATCAATGGTGTCTTCCATTATGCCATAATCGCCCAAACGGGTTTTTACGCCCAATGCATTGAAAAACTCTTCGGTTTTCTGAATGGCCTGTTTGCATCGGCTTTCATCGTCACCATCCGTGATATTCCACACTGTTGTGGCATATTGCAGTAATTTCTCCTTACGCTTTTTCATGGTAAATTCGAGTACACCCGGCATTACAATGGCCAAAGTTACGGCATGGTCGAGGCCATGAAGTGCTGTAAGCTCATGTCCGATCATATGTGTGGCCCAGTCGCCAATAGTTCCGCAGCTCAGCAGTCCGTTGAGCGCCAGTGTTGCTGCCCACATGAGTTTTTCCCGGTTTTCATAAACAGGTTCATCGGCTTGCATTGCCTTTGGACCTTCAGCAATCAGGCTGCGCAGAATGCCTTCGGCCAGGCTGTCCTGAAGATCGGCTCCGTTTTTGTAAGTCAGGTACTGTTCCATGGTGTGCACATAGCTGTCGATAATGCCATTGGCTACCTGTCGCATAGGAAGGGTATAGGTATATTCCGGGTCGAGAATGGAAAAAACCGGATACACCAGTTCAGAGCCCCGTGCCAGTTTTTCGCGGGTTTCGGCTTTAGTTACCACAAAGTTTCCGTTCATTTCCGAACCTGTAGCGGCAAGTGTCAGCACAGCGCCCAATGGCATTGCCGATTTTATAGGCGCTGATTTGCTCAGGATATCCCAGGGGTCATCACCTTCAAAATTCGCGGCGAGTGCTACAAATTTACTTCCGTCGATTACCGATCCGCCACCAACGGCAAGGATAAAATCGAGCTTTTCTTTTTTAATCAGCTCCACGGCTTTCATCAGCGTTTCAAAATGCGGATTTGGCTCAATGCCCCCAAATTCAAAATATTCAAAACCTTTCAGTTGTTCCACCACGGCATCATATACGCCATTACGCTTGATGCTGCCTCCACCATAGGTGATGAGGATGCGTGCACCTTTGGGCAACATTTTGCCCATATTGCTGATTTGGCCTTTGCCAAAAGCAAGGCGCACCGGATTATAAAGCTGGAAGTTGTTCATATGTTTGTGTATTAAAGTTTTTAATGTCTTTTCCGTTTCGGTTTTTTATGAAATTATTCTACTCGGCATTTCGCAGGCAGCTTGAAAACATTTGATTGTTATTAGAGCTATGCAGTGAGTTTGCAGTACTTTTTAACAAATAGCCAAAGACTTTCACAGATTCCTAATTTTTCCATTTCACAAAATTCCGTGTAGTACCAATAAAATTAACAATGGCATAAACATATTGTTCTCCAAAAAATAACCGCTTAAAAACATTAATATTGTTCTTTTGCAGCTGTACCAATCAATTATCTTTGCCATTAGCTTATGCGTTTTCAAAAAGACAGGCAATATTATAAGTTCAGCCTTTATGGCTTTTTTAAGAACCTGAGGTTTTTTGAGCCTTTTTATATCCTTTTTTTGCTGGGCCGGGGCTTGAGCTATGTAGAAATCGGGAGCCTTTATACTTTGCGCGAAATCCTGAGAAACATTTTTGAAATCCCGGCCGGAGCTTTTGCGGATGCTGTAGGACGAAGGCGGAGTATGCTGATGGCTTTTGTTTTGTATATCCTGAGCTTTCTGGTTTATTATATTTCAAAATCTTACTGGGGTTTTGCGGCGGCTGTGGTTCTTTTTGCCTTTGCCGATGCGTTCCGTTCGGGCACGCATAAAGCCATGATTCTGCAATATTTGAAGATGAAAGGCTGGGAAGATCAGAAAATCAGTTATTACGGCCACACCCGTTCGTGGTCGCAGGCCGGGTCGGCTTTTTCGGCGCTCATTGCAGCACTTATCATTTTTATTACAGGAAATTATGATTTGATCTTCCTGTTTTCCATCATACCTTATCTCATCGACCTGATACTGCTCTATTCTTATCCGCCGGCATTTGATGAGGGCAAAACGAATTTTAAATTTAGCGCCCTGAAAAAGAAATTCAAAGCTGTAGGAAAAGACTTTATCGTATCATTTAAACGCATGGAACTACTGCGCGCCATGCTGAACCTCAGCGTTTATACAGGTTATTATAAAGCGATACGCGATTATCTGCAACCGCTGATCAAAAGCCTGGCAATTACTGCGCCCGTAGCATTTCTGGCCGGGTATGATGCCGGGAAAAAAACAGCTGCGATTATCGGGATTACTTATTTCGTTTTGTATATGCTCACTTCGCGTGCATCGCTTTATTCGGGCAAAATTGCTTCCCGTTTCCGCAATGTCGGCATTCCACTGAATATTTCCATACTGGCCGGGCTTGGTGCAGGCATAATTTCGGGTTTTCTGTATTTGTCCGGTTTTAAACTGGCTGCAATTTTTGTTTATATGATTATCATGATTGTGGAAAACATCCGTAAGCCCATGGGTATAAGCCATGTATCAGACAAACTGGAAAAAGACATCATGGCTACGGCCTTATCGGCTGCCGGACAAACGGAAACGGTTGTTGCTGCTTTGCTGGCGCCATTGATTGGTTTTTTTGCCGACCTCTGGGGACCGGGTACAGCCATTATTATTGTATCCGGGCTGATGTTGCTGTTGAGCCCTCTTTATTTGGCTGGAAGGAATAAAGCAAGAACAAAATAATGCTTAAGCCGGCAGCAATTTAAAAGGGTTCGTAATTGTTTCTGATCCAAAAAGCCGTAAAAGGCCAACCGAATCATTTTTACTCACCTTTGCTTTTTGAATTTTCTTGAGTTGAAAAGGCTGATTTATAGCAGGAATTCGTGTCCTGAAAAAAGGCCATAATTCATCGCTGGTATAAGTTTTTTGTGGATTTGGAAAATCCGTTATAGGTTGGATATTAAAATTGACGAAATTTTCTGAATATTTAAACACCCACTGATTATCATAAACCAAAGTGCCTATAATATTATTTTTGTACTTTAAATAAAACACGCTTTTCATGGCAGATGAATCAGGCTCATAAGCCTGTCCTTCTTTATTCCAAATGCTATGTTTATTTTTTTTAATCATGTTGCAAAGCTAAAAATATTTCTCGTATTCTGTTATGTCTGTACTTTAAGCATTCCTTGATAATAATCTTTCTTTCAGTACTAATAAGGTCTCCGAAATCAACATCTATCAATTTATCTAACCGATCTAATATGCTGGTATCACAAATGTTCTTAATTTGTGTGCAATTTTCCGAATACTCCCGCATGGTGGCAATTTTTTCGACTAATTCAAAATGATTTAATCTCCCTGCATCTTCCCATCCAATTTTTGGGCAACTCCCTTCGGCATACTTTCTTATAAACGTTTCAAATCGATTTTTGTTACCAGTAATCTCCCTGATTTTTTCTTCATGATCATTCCAGAACAATCCTCTTGCAGTATCATAAATTGGAGAGAAATAGGGCTTATCTGTTCCTTCAATATGACGAACAATGCCCCAATTATAATAATGCCTATCATTATTTCCTATTAAAGCGTCAAAAATTAATAATTTTAGAAATTCTCCCATTAGCTCTTTATAATTCCTTGGGAAAAAATGTTTGAGCGTATCTTCAGTAAATTGTACTGTGAAAAACGTGGCAGACTGTTTGGTATTCTCTATTTCTTCAACAAATTCTCTATCATGCAAATATCCTGCATATAAGTCAGCTCCATGATCCAAATACTGAACATCCTGTCTTTCAATAAAATATTCTGATATAAACCTAATCTGATTCCCTAACCATAACAAGCCCGATTTAGCCATATTAAACCCCAATACTTCTCCGATTTGATTAAGCAAATACTCTGTAATAGCTTCCATTGGGTAATGCTTATGACCGTGTTTTGCCAAATATAATTTCCATGTATCAGGATTTGATTTTCGAACAATAGTGTCTCTTTTAAACTGATAGTACCTTATAAAGTCCTTTGGTGCATCTCCTGTGATAGATATATTGGTCACCACAAAATATTCATGCTTTTTAGCAAAAGGAATACAGCCAGGCTTTGGGTTAAATCCGCTATAATCAATAATTGGCAAAGGATTTATATGCTTTCTCTTCTTCATATTGTTCTAAATTACTCAATTTGTAATTATGAACAAAAAATTATGCAATTTTTAAGTAGAAAACAATGCATGAATAGCAAAAAAAAGCCCGAATAAACCGGGCTAATCAAAATGTAAACTTTTCAGTCATCGGATGAATACAAAAACCATTCAGAGTCCGGCCATGGAGTCGGGTTTCTGGTTCAAAATGTTCGAGGTCGAGGCATTTCATTTGCTGGAAACAAGGAGTTTACTAGAGTAAATGACTGTTTCCAGCAAATGAAATAACGCTGAGATCGGACATTCTGGACAGAAACCATTTACTCATATTTCAATGCATCCACAGGCTTTGCCCTCGATGAATGATATACCTGATATCCAATAGCGAGGAAAATCACTACCAGCATCAAGAGTGATGGCAGGAGCACCATCCATAAATCGAAACTGATGCGATAGGCAAAATTATCCAGCCAGCGGTTCATGATAAAGAAAGCCAGGGGGAAGGCAACAATTGCAGAGAGCAGGAAGAGCTTGATGTATTCAAAACTCAGCAGGCGCATAATCTTGCTTTCGCTGGCGCCATGCACTTTCCGGATGGCAATCTCGCGGGTACGCTGTAATGTAAAATAAAGCGCCAGGGCAAAGAGTCCTAAACTGGCCACAATGATGGCAAAAAAGGCAAACAAACCAAAAGTTTTTCCAAAACGTACATCATCTTTATATTGCTCATCATAATGTTGATCCAGGAAATAATACTCAAAGAGGTTGCCCGGGAAAAAGGATTCAAATTTTTCCTGAATCATTCCAATCAAAGCATGCATATCATTGGTTTTCAATTTGATTGAATAATTCTTTACATAACGTGGATGCCGGAAATGCACCAAAACAAGGGGAGCGTAATCTTCCTTGAGCGATTCCTGATGATAATCCTCAAAAACGCCCACGCATTTCCCAACGCGATCCCAAAGGTCGTTCCTGATTTCCGTATTGATGACATCCTCAGGCTTGTCATGTCCCATGAGGCGCATGGCTGTTTCGCTGAGCATATAGGCAATACGGTCTTCCTGGATGTTCCGGTCAAAATTCCTTCCGCCAAGCAGTTTTAAATCGTAAAAGGGCACAAACTGATCGTTGGTGAAATTCGCACAAAGCGTCCTTGAACCCCTTTGATCCGGATCTTTAACATTGGTAAAAGGCAGCGTAAACCAAACCTCATCGCCTGGCACAAAGAAACTGCCACAGATTTTTTCTACTTCGCTCTCATTGAGCAGTTCATTTTGAAAACCATCAAGTTTACGATAAAACGTGGAATCGATGACCGATGGCGATTTAACGATCAATGTTTGTTCGGTTTCGATGCCCCGGTCCTGTGAGCGCATAAAGTTCAACTGGCGGTAAACGGTCATTGTACCGGTAATAAGCACCATGGTAATAACAAATTGTATTACAATCATCACCTTACGGAAACTAAAGCCGCGCGAGGAGGCCTTTTTCTTTAATCGGAAAATGCTGGAAGGCTCGAAAGATGAGATTACAAATGCAGGATACAGCCCGGAAAGAATGGAACCGCACAGAACTACCAGGGCAAAAATCAGCCAGAACATGGGTTGCTGCCAGAGCAATAAGGTAACTTCAAGGCCGGTAAACTCATTGAACCAGGGGTAAAGCACAGCAACCAGAATCAGGCCCAACGCTACAGCAATCAAATTGATAATCAACGATTCGGCTAAAAACTGAGCCATTATTTGCGGGCGTGTGGCGCCGCTTACCTTGCGCAGCCCCACTTCACGGGCACGCTCGAGGGAGCGCGATGTAGCCAGGTTTATGTAGTTTAACCAGGCGATGAGCATGATCATTAACGAGATAACCAGCAGGAAATAAACCGATTTATAGTTTCCGTTTTTCTCTGCTTCCCCCGGGAAATTGGAATGCAAATGGATGCTCTCCAAAGGCTGGATAAAAAACTCCATGGCTTCATTCCTCCTGGCCAGTTCATCGCCAAGCCGCTTGTCGATCATCTGGTCAATTTTTTTGTCAAATCCTTCCATATCTGTGCCTTCCTGAAACACGAAATAGCAGAGCGGCACATCCATAAACCATTGCTGGTACATGGCATCGCCATAAATCCCAACCATGGTTTCCCAGCTGTAGAGCAGTTCAAAATTTAGGTGCGAAGGGCGCACATCTTTTTTGAAAACACCGGTTACCATCATGGGGATACGGTTATTCCACAGCAAGCTTTTCCCGATGGGGTCTTCATCTCCGAAAAAGCGCTGCGCCAGTTCTTCCGAAAGCACAACAGCATTGCGCTCTTTCAGGCAGCTTTCGGCATCTCCTTTTACCAGTTCATGGTCGAACATCTTAAAAAAGGAAGGTGTGGAGTAAAAAGCCTTTCCATCGATGCGGTATTTTTTCTCGTCCTTACCAAGCAATCCTTCCAATTGAAAATTGCTTAAACCTGTAAAATCAAGCACTTCCGGATAGTTGTCTTGCAGCTCATAGGGAAAGGCTGCCGGCGCAGTGGCCATTTCTTCGGCGAGTTCGCCCTGACTGTAGCGGTCGAGCCGGATGCGGTACATCTGATCCGATTTTTCGTGCCAGTCGTCATAAGAAAGCTCACGCCATGAATATTGAAAAATCAAAAGACTGGCAGCAATTCCCAGTGCCAGTCCAAAAATATTGATGAAGGTGAAAAATTTGTGCTTCAGAAAACTTCGCACGGACAGTTTGATATAGGTCTGGAGCATAAGAAAAAAATTTTGGGGTTAGTTAGACCAAACGTTCAATTCTAATGCCATTCTTATAAGGCGTTGAATTACAACAATATATGTATTTACAAGCTCTGTAAGCATGAAATATTGGTAATTTTTTCAAACGGTCTGTCTGATTCCGAACACTTTGCAAGGAGAAAACTGGTGCAGGGCAAAGCGGTTTATCAGATAATTATTTACACAAATTTTAGCATTAATGAAACCTTGTAATGGATTTTTTCGTACATTTATCTTAAAATCAACAATTATGAAACAAATCCTACCCATTATCAGTATGCTCCTGCTTTTTAGCTGCCCGCAGCTTTTTGCACAATGGAGCAGTTCTCCCACTGACAACAAAGCTGTTGCCACACTCAGCGGGCAGCAGGCCATTCCCAAGGTTTCCACGCAAACCAATGGCGACACCTACATCAGCTGGTTCAGCCCCGAAAACGGCAATTATAATGTACGCATGCAGCGTTACGATGTATTCGGACATCGTGAATGGGAATCGGGCGGATTATTGATATCCGATAATGAAAGCATGAGCTGGATTACAGATTACAGTATGATTGCCGGTCCGGATAACCGTATTTATATTGCATTTCAGGATATCCGTAACGGCTTTAATAATGCATATATTTATAAAATCAGCCCTTCCGGACAATTTGAATGGGGCGAAGATGGCATACAGCTTTCGGATGATGAAGATTTTACTGCAGATCCAAAAATTGCTTTTACTGATGCAGGAAATATTGTTACCGGCTGGATACGCTCGGGCGATGAATCTGTAATCGTACTACAAAAACTCAATCCGGCTGGAGCCTTGCAATGGGGAGAGGGCGTTGTTTTGCAGGACAATACCGGCATGGAATACAATAATATTTGGCTGGTGCCTGCCAGCGATGATGCCGTCTTTGCCGTTTATACAGCTTATACGCCACCCAACAGCCAAAATGTAATGATTTATATACAAAAATATGATGCGGATGGTAATGCGGTTTGGGATAATCATGTGGCTGTGCTCAACACAAGCGTATTCAAATCATATCACGATTTACAGACAGCCACAGGCCCCGATGGCGGAGCATTTATTGCCTGGATGGACGCACGTGCAGGTTCCACATTTCAATCCTTTGTACAATATATTGATGGCGAGGGAAATCAGAAGTATGAGCAAAATGGACTGGAAATAAGTGTTTTATCAACATATATGCTTACATATCCCTTTATTGCCTGGGACGATGAAAATAATGCCCTTTATGCTTTTACCACTTCATCAAGTTACAGCCAGAATTATAAAGGCATTGCCGGGCAAAAAATAGCTTTTGAAAGCGGCGAGCGCTTATGGGGAACTCAAGGCATCGAGTTTTATATGCTTGAGGAAGCCTCAAAACAACTGGCGCAAGTCCGTTTGACCGAAGACGGAAATGTTATTGCTATTTGTACCGATCAGCCCGATTATCCTGCTACAAACGAATCCATTTTTGCTTTTGCCGTTGATGCGGGAGGTTCTTTTGCCTGGGCATCAGAGCGAATCGATATGTCATCGGCCAACAGTGGCAAGAGCGATGTGGTGGCCGGTATGGCGCAGGATTATCAAATTGTTGCCGCATGGGCAGATGACCGTAATGACGATGGGGATATTTATGCGCAAAACGTACAATTTAACGGCGAACTGGGGCCAATTACCGATCTGGAAGTGAACGCAACAGCAGATCCACAGACAATTTGTTCCGGAGGAAGCAGCCAGCTCAGTGCCTCGGCAACCGGGGGCACAGGAACGTACTCATGGTCATGGACTTCAGAGCCGGCTGGTTTTACATCCAATGAGCAAAACCCTGAGGTTCAGCCCACGGAAAACATAACTTATTTTGTAGATTGCGATGATGGCGAAGATATCCGTTCGGCAAGTGTTTCTGTGGAAGTTATTGGCATCCCGCCTGCCACAGGCGAAATTACTGGCGATACAGATGTATGTCAGGGCGGCGGCAATAAGGTGTATTCTGTTGAACCTGTGCAATATGCTACAGAATACCAATGGACTTTGCCCTCTGGTTTTGAATTTGCATCGGCAAGCACGACCACACCAACCATTACGGTAATCGTAAACGATAATGCCGAAAGCGGGCAAATATCGGTGGTTCCTGCCAACGATTGCGGTGCGGGAGATGGTTCTGTAATGGATATCGTGGTTCATGAGTCGCCCGTAATCGATGCCGGCACCGACAGCGAGATTTGTTTTGGCGAATGCGATACACTGATTGCCACAGGAGGCGTAAACTATTCCTGGAATACCGGAGCATTTGCAGCATCAATCATTGTTTGCCCCGAAACAACAAGCGAATACATTGTTACCGGTCGGGATGAAATGGGCTGCGCCAATAAAGACACGGTTTGGGTGCACGTACATGCCCTGCCCGAAATGCCCGAAATTACCGGACCAACAGAAGTCCTCAATGATCAGCCTTACGATTATTCTGTACTTTTCCATGAAGGGTCGGAATGGACATGGTGGGCAGAAAACGGCACTTTAGCCAGTGGCCAGGGCACCAATGAAGCCGGATTTGAGTGGGAAAACCCGGGAACTGACCGTATATTTTGTTACGAAACATCTGAATTTGGCTGTAATGGCGATACAGCAAATTTGGATGTCCTCATCGGCGGCGTGGGCATTGATTTCATCCGCTCGGATATACAGGTTTATCCCAATCCTTTCGAAAACGAAATTTTTATTGAAATCCCAACATTCAAAACCAAAGCCGAAAACATTCTGCTTACTGATTTAACAGGCAAACAATGGCCGGTTGAAATGAATGAAGAAGCCGGCAGGATCCGTCTGGATCTTCTGGAAAAAACAATGCCTTCCGGGCTGTATTTCGTGCAAATCGACTTTGGCCAAGGCAAACGAATTTGCTTAAAATTGGTACGGGAATAAAAAAACTGTTTCAACTTTTCCAACGCATTTGAGCTTTGGAAAAGTTGAAACGTTGAGGCTGTATTCTAAATATAGGTTGATTCACAGCGCAATTATCAATGGATTAAATAGTGTCTGTCCATAGAGTCGGAAGTTTGCTCTATAAAGTTCAAATTCAAGGTGCTATGCTGAGCGTCGTCGAAGTACGTGTGAAAAATCCAAACCGGATAATCAAGTATTTGAGGATTTGGATTTTGAGCAACAACGCAGAAGTTGGACTTTATAGACGAACTCTAAATAATCTAAGAACATCGAATCATGACTCGTCTCATATACAAACCACTTATATACATAAGTTTATAAGGAAGTTTAGATTTCTCCCGGCAACACTCCGCTTTGCTTTGTGTTTTGGTCGAAATGACCGTTTTTTATTGTCAGGAAGCAGGGGGAGGGCAGGTAGCGGGCGTGGAACGCCCGCTACCTGCCCTCCCCCTGCAAAATAACCCTTAAGATGGTCATTTCGATGGAGGTTTATGCCTGAAAGGCATTGCCGACTGAGAAATCTATAAGTTCTTTTGAATAAAACTTATAATCTTAACAATCATCCGTTATTTAGAATACAGCCAACGTTGATTATTCGTACCGTAAACTCTCCGAAGGATTAATCCTTGCAGCCCGCACCACACGGTATGATGTTGTAAGCAAAGCAATCAAAGCCGCTATGGCAAATCCAATAAAAAAATCGATCGGGTTCAGGTCAATGCGGTAGTGATAGTGGTTGAGCCAGTTTGATGCAGCCCAGTATATCAAAGGCCATGCGATAAGCGTTGCAATCCCAACAAGTTTGAGAATTTCTTTGTTAATCAGCATCCAGATGGTGAAAATGGAAGCGCCAAAGGTTTTGCGCACACCAATTTCTTTGGTTCTTTGCTGCACTGTAAACGAAGTAAGGCCATATAATCCCAATGCGGCAATGAGAATTCCCAGGATGGTAAAAATAATAGAGAGTTCCGCATTGGTTTTTTCTTCCCGGTACAAGCGTTCAAAATGCTGATCCATAAAGAAATACTGCATGGGTTCATTACCAGTATAATCTTTCCAAACATCTTCAATTTCCTCAATAGTCGCTTTTGAAACACCACTTTTCAGGCGAATGCTGACATAACCCCAATGAAAATTCTCATCGCGGAAGCGCATCATATAAGGCCCGATGGCTTTTTGCAGGGACTCAAAATGGAAATTATCTACCAGGCCGATAATGGGCATATATTCAATTTCTTCTGCATCATTTTCACTCACAATAAACCGTTCTGAAAAAGGATCCGTCAGATTATAATGTTTTGCAGCCTGAACATTCAGGATGCAGGCGCCATTGTCTGCGGCACTCTCTTTGCTAAAGAAGCGTCCGTCGGCCAGCTCAATACCATAGGTGTCGAGGAAATCACAATCCACCCAATTGGTTTGCAGCAGGAAACTTTCCTTTTCACGCCCTTTGAGGCGATATCCATTATTGTTGTTATTTCGGCCCGGCACTGCGGTTGATATGGCAGCATTCATCACGCCGGAAATATTTTTCACATTTTTTTTAAAGCTTTGCTGATGATCGCGCAGTGCATTGATATTGGAAAGTACCAAAACCTGTTCTTTGTCAAAACCGAGATCTTTGTTGAGCATAAAATTGATTTGGCGGAACATAATGCCTGTGCCCACGATTAAGACTATTGAAATTGTAAACTGCAACACAACCAGCGAGCTGCGTAGGCTGCTGTTGTGCCGGCCGCTGCGCAGAATGCCTTTTAAAACCTGATACGGATTGTAGGAGGAAATATAAAAAGCAGGATAGCTCCCGGCTAAAATTCCTGTAAAAATACAGAATGCAAGCAAAGCCGGTATGATCCAGATATTTTCGAATGGATTAAAGTGCAGGTGAATATTGAGCAGCTCATTGAAATAGGGCAGGCAAAATTCTACCAAAAGAACAGCAAGCAACATAGCCACTACAGACAGCAAAATGCTTTCGATAAGAAATTGCGAAATCAGCATTCCGCGTGAGGAGCCACTGACTTTTTTAATGCCCACTTCTTTGGCCCTTTTGGTCGATTGGGCTGTGCTGAGGTTCATAAAATTCACTGCGGCAATCAGGATTATCAACAAACCGATAGAGCCAAAAATCCACAAATATTTTGGGTCGTTGGGCTGTTTCAGCATGTTTTCAATGCGCGGGTTTAAGTGGATGTCGGTCAGCGGTTGCAAATACATACGGTATTTATTGCCCTGAGAGAGAAAATCATCCATGGTAACACCAAAATACTGATTGATTACCGGCCCCACATATTTTATGATCATATCGGTAAAGCGCTGGTCAATGGCATCGGTAGAAGCGCCTTCATGCAGCAGGACATAAGTATCGAAACTATTGCTGAGCCAGTGTTGGTTGCGTGAGCGCGGATTGGTCATGAAACTGGTCAGGATATTGCCGCGAAGGTGGGTATTGTCCGGCATATCGGCCATCACACCGGTAATCAGGTAATAGGTGCTGTCTGTTCCGATACGGATCATTTGATCAACGGGATATTCATCACCAAATATTTTTTTTGCCAGGCTTTCGGAAAGCACGGCGCAATGTTCGCGGTTAAGGACTGTTTTGGAATCTCCATGTATCAGCGGAATGGAAAAAAAATCGAAAAAAGTTGAATCGACTTCCAGCAGCCTTGATTCCATAAAGGTGCGTTCGTCTTTTTTAATTACCGTTTCGCCCCAAGGGTTAATGCGGAGAAAACTTTCTACTTCGGGGAAATCGTTGAGCATGGTAGGGCCGATGACCGAGGCCGTTGAGGTAACTTCGACTTCCTGCCCGCCCAATTTGCCGTTCAAAATTACACGGTAGAGGCGGTCTTTTTTTTCATGAAACTGGTCATAGCTCAGCTCGTGAAATATAAAAATGGCGATAATCAGGCTACAGGCCAGGCCCACCGAAAGGCCAAGGGTATTGATAATTAAATAGGATTTTTGACGCAACAGCGCCCGGATGCTGTACTTAAAAAGATTTTTTAACATGATAGGGGTTTCTTAGGGTTAGTTAATAGGGGTTATGCGTTTCCACACATTATAATAGACGCCCCTAAATCGGATAAGTTACAGTTCTGAGCATAAAAAAAACCGCCCGGGAAAATCCGAAGCGGTTTCTTATCAAGCTAAACAGGAGATTTATTTATCAACAGAATTGCCCTTATGGGCCCATTCGTTCATTGCTCCGTCATAAACTTTAACGTTTTTGTAGCCCAGTTCGGTAGTAAGTGCAAAGAAAACAATTCCTGCACGTACACTGGTAGCACAATAAAGCACAATGGTTTTGTCGGCCGAAATGCCATTGGCAGCGCAAAGGGCTTCCAGTTCGGCTTTGCTCTTCAGGCCGTTGTCGCCATTGGTAAATTGTTTCCACTCAACATTTACTGCGCCGGGAACGTGTCCGGGGCTTACCGGTTTTGTGGAGGTTCCATCATATTCGTTGGCAGCACGAACATCAATGATCATTACATTGGCATCTTTCATATGAGCCTTAATCCAGGCTTCATCAGCAGCGATATTGTTGTTGATTTCAGGCGTAAAAGTTGCTTTTTTCGCTTTTGTAGGCGATTTGGTAAGCGGCACCCTTACTTTTTTGAAATCATCCATATTGCGAACTAAAAGTTTTACATTTTTAGCTCCCATATATTTCAATACCCAATAAACACGACCGGCATATTTGAGGTCGCCATTATCATAAATGATCACATTGCTGGTATTCGAGATTCCGTTATCACCAAAAATTTTGGCCAGCTCTTCGGGAGATTTCAGCAAGCCTTTGGGTTCGCCTTCTTTGGCAAGATCATTAGGCGTGATGTTCACAGCATTGCGTACGTGGCTGATTTTATAATCTTTTGCCGAGCGGGCAGAAACGATAACGGTATTTTTATCCCTGAGGGATTTCATGAGGTCTTTGGCGGAAATAATGTCCTGTCCAAAGCTTTGCGCACTTATAAAAATAAATGCAATTAAAAGGAAAGACGTGAGTTTTTTCATTTTATTGATATTTAAACATTCTTAAAATACTATTCCTGAACGATTCAGTTATTGTTAGAATTTCACCTGCATTTGCACCTGCACGATATCATTTGGCTTATCAACACCTGCAAAATCATTCATCACATAGTTAAACTGAAGGCGGGTCCAGTCGTTGAAGAAATAGTTAAAACCAAATGTATAGGAGTTTTTCATGTTTTCGTCAACATCAGTATCGGGATCATAGCTTTGGTATTTTACAACCGGCTGGAAGTTCCAGGGCGTATCATAGAGCACCATAGCGAAGAAACCGCTCTTTTTGAAGGTGCCGTCGGCGGGAACAATTGTTGGGTCTTCGCCACATCCACCGCCTTCGAGTTTGAAACCATCATCCTGGCCTGCAATATATTCACCTTGAACGGTAAAATTAAATGCTTCAATGGAAATATCTGCACCATAGCGCATCAGGTCATTATCGATGCCATTGCCCAGTACTTTGCCTTTTTTGAAGCTACCGCCAATATGGATAAATTCCAAAGGAGAGACAACCAGCCGGGCGGTAATATCCTTAAAGCGGTTATTGTCCACCTGGTTCATGCCTTTGCCATTTGTAAAGGCAATTTTCCAGTCAATAATATTAAAGTCGCGCTCGCCGAAGGAATAGCCTCCATAAAGCATCAAACCCAGGTCGCGGAATGGGCTGGCCAGTTCGTTAACCACCAATGAACGATCGATTGTATGCAGCGACTGGCAAGGTGTAGAAAGTTCCAGGCCGAATGGCTGCTTAAACTGCCCAACTGTTAAATTAGCATAAGGGGCAAAGCGTGTCCATGTAATAAAAGCATCGAGCAGATAGGGCCCGTTTTTCGTTGGGCTCAGCTCGGTCATTACGTAATATTTAAAATCGTAAGGGATGTTGCCAACTACACCAATTCGGGCACGGTTGAAATGGAAGTTACTGGTGTAAGCGCCATTAGCCTGATCGTAAGTGTATTGTGGCTGGATATAACCTACCACGCTTACGCCATCCTCAGAACTTGCTTCCATGCAGCCCTGTGCCTGAACAAAGGCAGGAGCAGCAAAAGCAAGTGCGATGATAAGTGCGAATATTTTTTTCATGTCGATAAATTTTGTGTTAAACGGATTAATGGTGTTTGAAAAGGGCCTCCGGCCTGAGCCGGAGGGTTTTTAATCCTTTACAACTTTAATCGTCTGTTTTTGATTTATTGTGCAAGTGGGTAGTCTTTTATTTCGCTATCAGAAAACTTGTGGCTTTCCAATGTACTGTGGATCATACCATTAGAGCCAAACTTGAGGCTATAGGCATCATATCCCAGAATACGCAGGTATGCAGTAATCATAGAAGAAGTCTGGCCGGTCCAGCAATAAGTAACCACTTTTGCCGTGCCATCGAGGTAAGCATATTCGCCGGCAGCCATTGTGAGCGGCTGGATACGATAAGCTGTTTTGATGTTTCCGTAATGTTCCACATCAGCTTCTGCCCAATAGTTATTGATGAAATAGTTTGTTGGAGCACCCAATACATCAGTATTATTAACGCCAGCAAAACCATCAGCAAGAAGTTGAGCTACACGGTCGGCAATAATTTCCTGTGGGTCGTCAGTAACATACTCGAGTTTTGGTGCAGTACCCACAACATTTGGAGTAATACTTCCTGGAGCAGCAACCCAGTTTGCGCTTCCGTCAGCAGCATCACCGATACCACCCTGCCAAGCACCGGCAGTTGCAGGGTTCCATCCGCTCATACCCCATTTTAAAACCATAGCATTTGCATATCCGCTCATACGGAGTGCTACAACGGCATGACCAGCAGTTTGGCCTGTGTAACAAACTACAACAATAGTTTTTCCATTAGCATTTTCGGCTTCAGCGAGCACATTGTCCAATGTTGTATTTACAGCCCACTCGATACGTCCGGCTGAAAAATCAGTAGATTTACGGATGTCCATAATGTAGAAGTCATTGTTTGCATCGTCATCAGTCATAACGGTATAAACATTTTCAGCTGATGTAATCCATGTATCAAGGATATCAGGCAAATCCATGCCATTGGCAATCATGTACGCTTTAACATCTTCAAAACGGTCTTCTGCAGTCGGAACCGGATCGTCATTATCATCGCTGTCGTCGTTACATGCATTCAAAAATACTAAAGCCGGAATTAATGCTAAAATCCAGAATAATTTCAATAAAGATTTCATAATACTTATGTGTTTAGTTGATAAAAAAATTGGTTTTGTAAACGCTAACACTTTATTTTTGAGGGTGTAAAACTCCTCCGGATAAAAGTTAATCCGTTGATTTATAATATATAAACTATTATTTCAGTTTAACAGCCCCCTACTTCACCGCCACTATCATGGCCAACATCTTCGAGGTTTTTTTCGTGCTCAAGCGGGTATGTCATTTCCCAGTTTTTCCAGCCGCCTTCAAGGTTTTTTACGTTAGTATAGCCCATCTTGCGCAGGGTTTCTGCTGCCAATGTGCCGCGGTGGCCTTTTTTACAGTAAATAATGATTTCTTCATCTTTTCCGGGCATATATAATCCTGCATTATCCCAATAGTCTTGCTTTGCAATGCGGAATTCCAGAACGCCACGCGGAATATTCACTGCTCCGGGGATATATCCATGGTTATGTTCTTTTTCGCTCCGTACATCGATGAGCACAAAAGGATCAAAATTATCGTATTTGGCTTTAAAATCGGCTACAGCAATTTCGTCGATACCCGATTTAGCCTGCTCAACCATATGGTCAACACCTTCGTATGATTTTTCACAACTGCAACCATAAACGAGGCCGGCAGCAATCAATACGAGGAAGAATTTAAAAGCTATACTATTTTTCATGACATTTAATTTTTGAGTTTTTTTATTTCTGTTCGTTAATCATTTTTTCGTAACGTAACTGTTTGTCCAACAGTTCTTTTTCGGCCATACGGCGGTCGGTTGTATCAATGATAAATCCTTCAACGCCAACAACCTCACCACCTTTCATCACCGGTGTCATTGTAAGTGTATGGTAACCTGTGCTTCCGTCTTTGCAGAAACGCTGCACTTCGCCATGTGGAATTGTTTCGCCCTGAAGTACTTTATTGAACGATTTTTCCAGTTCAACAAATTCTTCCTTAGTGCGGCTGAGGGAATAGTGTTTGCCCAGGATTTCATTCAGGCTATCGAATTTATAGAGCTTCAGCCAGGCTTCGTTGGCGTGCTCGTAAATTCCATCGGGATTGATGCAGAAATATCCGGCCCCGGTTTTGCTCACCTTTTCGCGGAAACTTGTATCCAACTTGCCTACTTGTTCTTCAGCTTCATCCAGAGCTTCATCGAGGAATGTGCTCTTGTCAGCACCTGCCTGCAGTTTTGATTTTGTTTTCTCAAGGTTGATCTTCATATCATCGACAATCGCAGCACGCGCATCTTCTTCACTCATTTCTTCCCAACCGGTAATCATGGCCTTAATAGCCGAAAGCGGTTTATGGCCTGTTGTTGTGAGATAAATGTGTGCAATAATGAAAGCCATGAGCATAAACGCACCCAGTGTATGAATGAATGCAATCACATCAAGTCCCTGCATTTCAAATCCAAGTCCGGGATAATTAAAATACAGATAAAGGAAACCGGAAATAACCTGAACCGGGATTACCAGGATTTTCAATCCCAGATAAATCATCCTTTGCAGCGGATTAAACTTATTATAAACCAGCTTCTTGGTAGGGTGGGGCGCTCCTCTGAAAATCCCACCGATATAATAATTGAACTGTTCTTTTAAAAACCTGGTGGTTGGTATATACTGCTTCCATTCTCCGGTTGTGAAATGCCAGAATATGGCAAAAACAATCAACACCAGGAATGCCCAGCCGGCAGTGTTGTGCCAGCGCACAGCATTTTCGTATCCAAAAAGATCGTAATTTCCATGCACTTCAAATCCTGTGAGGATCAGGAAAAAAATCAGTGCAGCCTGGCCCCAATGCCAAAAGCGTTCAAATATTTTATAGATATATACTTTTTTCATGCTTGATCCTCCTATTATTTATTGTGCAAACAATTTTTTCTCATTACGATTCTCAGGAATCCGTGTACAAAGACTCCAATCAGTGCCAGGATGATTACGCCAAAGCCAAATGTATCGAGGCCGGCATAATAGTCGCGTCCGGGCAGATAGAAATCAGTAAGTTTGGCAAGGCGGCCATCATTACGTGTGTGGCAATCCTTACAGGTCAATGATTGTTCTGCCGGAGAAACCATATGGTTGAGCGGCCAGTACATCTCCGTTTCAACAAAATCGTAAGCTCCGCTGTATTCCTGCTCAACGTATTCCATTCCCACCTGTGCGGCTTTGTCCCAGTCAAAATCTTTCCAGTAAGCGCCCTGGCCTTCTGTGGCAGCCCAGAGTTTAGGCTGGATCAGGGTCATGTGTTCCGTATCATAGAGTTGTTTTCCACGGTGTACTTTCACAGGCCAGATTTTTGCCGGAGCGGTTGACCTCTGGTTGGCTCCTTTATCATTATATGAGCCATAAAGTGTATTCATCTGAACCGGAACGGTATCGATTTTGTCTTCGAGCAAATGATGGTTGGCAATTCCATTGAACCAGTAATATTCCGGAACAACATGATCGTCATAAACAAAATTTCCTTTAATGGAGAGGTAGTTGTGATTACCATCGGCATCGTTTTCGTGCATGGGCTTGCCATGATCGTCGAGGCGTCCGGCAGTGGACCAGTCCCAAATCATTTTAGTGCCGTTCACCTTGGCATAAATCGGGATGTGGCAGGTTTGGCAGGCAACCCGGATGTTGTGGTCGTCGAGGATCTGATCTTTGTGTGGCCTTGCTGTGTGGCACTGCTCACAAGTGGCGCGGTTATGGTTTTCGGATGAAAGCGCATAGAGTTTACCGGCCATCTGGTGCTTGTCGGTGACATGGCATTCGATACAGTCCATATCTTCACCTTCGGTAGTCATATGTACATCAACATGATAAGGCACATCTTTTAAAGCTTTATCAAGATCGCCATGCTTCACATTGTTTCCACCGCCGCCCCAGTAATGGCATACACCACAGTTTTCGCGGGTAGGGCTTCCTACGCTTTGAGCAACATAGTTTAGGTCAACACTGGCTTTCGGATATCCGGCAGCACCTTTGTCTTTTTCGTAAGTGCCCGAATTGTCGTGGCAAACCAAACAATCAATGTTTAAAGGGTCGCTGAAATCAAAGTCTTTGTCGGCCCAGCCATAACCAATGTGGCAGCGGGTACAGGTTTTTTCACTGCCGGCAATACCAATACAGAAGTTGTTGAGGATATTCTTTTTACCCAGAGCAACAACACCCCGTCCTTCAATTTCTTCTTCGCGCTCCCATTTCCAATGCGATGTCGCCATTATTTCCTTATCGCGTTCGGTATGGCAGCTCAAACAAGCAGCCGTTACATCGTGTGCGCTTGCAAATTCCTGTTGCAGGATCTCAAATTTTGTGTGATCAACAGAAGGCTCTGTGTTTCTGTCGGCTTTCCGTACATAATTAATAACATCAATCTGATGAATTGCCTCGGTCTGATTTTCAGCGTCTCCATCAGGAATTTCTTCCTCCTGAGGGGCAGCCAAAAAGCCAAACAAAATGGCAGAACTCAGTAAAACCAGTACGGTGAACAATAGTTTTTTCATGGTTCTATGTGGTTTGGTTATGCAATTAGTTTCTTATTTATATTTGTGGGGATTTATCGGTGGTTTTCCCAACTTCTCCCCTTCGTGTTAACGGAACATTAATTAGCTTTTAACTCATTTACAAATTTACATAGGAAATCTTCTTCATATGAAGCTTTCTGCATGCTTTAGCATACCTAATGAAATGACCTTCGTCAATAAAAAACTGATCTATGTCAGTTTTTTTTCTGATGAAGCATTGTATTTTTATGAAATGGATTCCGAAAAGGCTTGTATAATTATACTAATTTATGCTATATTTTGAACAAATTATACTGATATACAGTTATTTGTGCTAATTATCGTGTAAATCAGTTTTTATCTCGCCAATTGAACAAAAAACAGGCTAATAGCTTAATTATTTTAATTTTGCATCATGGAATCACAACGACAAGAACGCATAGCGAGATTATTGCGCAAAGACCTCGGAGAGATACTTCAGCGCATGTCCCCGGAAGTTTTTCAAAGGGCAATGATTACAGTTACCAAGGTTTATGTAACACGTGATTTATCCATTGCTAAAGTATATGTCAGCCTTTTTGCTGTTGAAGACAAAGAAACCATGCTTGGAATCATCAGGGAGAGGACAACCGACATTCGGTATAACCTTGCACAGCGTGTAAAAAAGCAATTGCGCGTGGTGCCGCAGCTTGAGTTTTTCATCGATGACTCACTGGATTATATCGACAAAATAGATCAATTGCTTAAAGACTAAAAGATAGCTGAAACATGAAATATGATCCGATAAAAAGAAGCCTGGGTGTATTTTTTAACCAAAGTGTTTTTCTGAGGAAACTGTTTTACCGCTTGCTTGACATCCTGCTTCTGCGCACCTGGCATGTGCATAAGGCTGTTCGCCGGCTGATTGGCAAGCGAAATGAAAAACTGAAGATTCTGGATGCCGGAATGGGATTTGGCCAGTATTCTTTTTGGATGGCAAGCCGTAACAAAAAGTGGAGCATCACCGGTGTGGATGTGAAAAAAGAGCAGATAGAAGACTGTTCGGTTTTCTTCAAAAAAGCAGGATTGAGCAATGCCGGTTTTCATTTTGCCGATTTAACCAAATATGTTGTTGAAAATCATTATGATTTCATCCTTTCCGTTGATGTCATGGAACATATTGAAGAAGATGTG